>OY762224.2:0-1092500 GCA_963665265.2 Thermoguttaceae bacterium
CCGCGCTCTTCGTCTCGTTCCCGTTGATTGCTCCGTATTCGTCTTCGTTCGCTTGCTCTTCGATTTCGAGGAACAATACCCCGGCTCCGCCCTCGTTGCAAGCTACGCCGAGCTAATGCGTATGCCGTGGGGGTTTTCCTGCTCGCTCTCGAAAACTCGCTCGGCGATCGAGCGGGCCTCGGAATTGGGGTTGGTCGTCGTCACCGCTCAACACGCTCGCGGGCAAAAGGCTAACGCCTACCGAATCAATTGGCCGATAATATCATCAATCCTTGGGACGCCCGCCCAAGACTTCACGGCTACTCCGACCGAGTCGCCCGACCGCCATGAAGCGGTCGAAACCCATCTCACCTCGGCTAAAGAAGCCGGTCATCTCAGCGCGATACCTTCCGCGCCCCCTGCTTTCCTGCAACACCCCCATGCTTTTATAGAACATACCCCTGTCGCCAAAAGACATGGGGTGTTCCCAAAAAAGCACCCCAGTGAAGATATATTAAATAATATAACTTATAACCAACACCATGGGTTAGTTCTTGAGAATAACTCTTCTTGCGTTCCGTATGACGACGACGTCGTCAAAGAGAAGCTACCTTGGGATGAAATTCTAAAACGCTTCGCCCATCTTCGCCGCTCGCTCTATCCTGCGAACTACCGGCTTGTGCAGAACCAAAGCGAGTTGCTCTTGTGCTGCGCGATCATGTCCGAGAGGTTCGGCGCCGACTGGCTAGAACACGGCTTGCAAGCGACGAAGCGAAACGCCCGCGACAAATGCGGCTATCTGCGCCGCACGCTCACCAACGCCCTTTGCGAGTACGTCGGCCTATGCCGGGCGGAAGACGCGCCAGCGGTATTTGCCGACGCCTGGAAGGCAGCTAGGCCAAGGGCGAGAGCTTATATCCGAACGCAAGCCAAGGAAGATCAGGTGCCCGAATTACCGGCCCCTAGCGAATCCCCGGTGCCGCCGAGCCCGTCGAACGTAACCAAAGCGAGCATGGCGCCGTCCGTCCTCGCCGCTTTCAATCGCACCCTCGGCAAGCGATTCCCGGAGGCTACATGAGCGGACCTCTCGAATCATTCCTGCGAATCAACGGCCGAATGCCGACGCCGGCGGACCAGTTTTGTTCAGCGTGCAAACATTTCCCGAATGAAAAGTGCCCCTGTTGCGGGCATTTTTATAACCCCGATTTTGTTCCCGATAACCAAAACCCCGGATTCCATAACCAGAAAGGAATCGACGACATGGCAAAGACTGCAAAACGAGCGACGAAAAAAGCGGCGAAGAAAGCGAAGAAACCCCACTTGATTAAGGAGGTTGACGGCTATTCCCCCGAGACGACCGACGCCGAACCGGGGTTGCCGATCGATCCGGAGATTGTTCTTGAGAGGATCGAGAAGCAAAACGCGGCAATCGAACGATCTTACGCCGACTTTCAGGAGCTCGAAGCATACGCCAAGGAGAAACGCGAAGAGGCCGCCGACGCCAAGCATATCGCGTCCGAGGCGGAGCGTTACTACCAAAAGCAGATCAATCGGCTTCGCGCGATTTGCAACTCACGGCACGAAAAACCGACGCCCGGCTCCCATCCTTTGCTTGAAGCGATCGACGGCCCCGACGCCGCCAACGGCGACTTGGTCGATATCAACGCTCTCGATCTCCCCGCCGCTCTTCGCATGCGACTCTACTCAGTAAATAAGGATCAGATCGGAAAGGTTCGACAGCTCATGCTCGCGAATCCGCTCGGCTGGTTCGAGGGAGTTCAGGGCATAGGCCGAGAATTGGCGACGCAAATCGAGGACGCGGTCAACGAGTTTATTTCAAACCACGGCGAATACACCTGGCCTTAATCGTCGCGAAAAGGATTTCCCGCCCCACCCAGAACGAAAGGAATCGAAAATGTTAGTTCTATCCCGCAAAAAGAACGAAAGCATCGTCATCGGCAACGGCATAACGATCGTCGTCGTCGATATTCGCGGCGACAAAGTTCGGCTCGGCGTCGAAGCGCCAAAGGAAACGCCAGTTCATCGTAGCGAAGTAGCCGCGGCGATCGCACGCGAAAACCGGAACGAGGCCGCGTAAGAAACTCCTAAGTAGGACGCTCGGCGCCGTGACTCGTAGTTGCGGCGCCGAGCGAATTGGAAAGAAACGAAATGCCGCCAATCTCCGTTAAGAACGCAAGCGTATTTGTAAATAGCAAACTACTAGGAACCGCCACCAGCATCCGCATTTCACGCGGAGTTGCCAATAGGCAGGCGGCGGCGCGTATTGCGGGCGAGATCATACCTATTACCAATGCTGAATTGAATGATTACGTGAATCGGAAATTCGCGGAGATGGTGGCCGCTAGTATCACCAAACCTGTAGCTTGGGGGAATCAAAATGCCGCAACTTCTTTTTGACCGCCGCTTCGCCGGCGCCGTTGAACGCGGCGAGAAACGCCAAACGATTCGACCCGAACGAAAACGCCCGATAAGGCCGGGCGACAAGCTGATCCTGAGCGCCTGGGAAGGCGTGGCCTATCGCTCGAAGGTACGGCGGTTGGGTGAAGATTTTTGCAAAAGCGCGGAAGAGATCAAGCTGAACATCGACGTGATTGATTTTCAATTTGTGCCTCGTGTGCTGATCGCCGGGAAGTTGATTTCCTATCGTAAATCATCGGAGCTTGCCAAAGCCGACGGATTTGAGAATCTCAACGAAATGCTTGATTGGTTCAACGCGACATACGGCCTGCCGTTCAAAGGCGTGCTGATTAAGTGGTGATGAAGATGAAAACTCTGAATGGAATCGACTTATCGCTTGAGGCATACGTTGCCGACGCGGTGAAATTACTGCGAGCGACGGAGCCGAAGGACGGAACGGCGTTTTACGGCTGTTTTTCAGGCGGAAAAGACTCGTGCGTTATCAAGGAGGTTGCTCGTCTCGCTGGCGTTCGCGTCTATTGGCACTACAACGTCACAACACTCGATCCGCCGGAGTTGACGCGTTTCATTCGACGCGAACATCCGGACGTAGTTTGGGAGCGGCCGGAGTGTAATTTCTTCACCTATGCGGTTCGTTACAACAAAGGCTTTCCGACTCGCAAGTGTCGATGGTGCTGCGAACATTTTAAGGAACGGAAAAACCCAAGAGGCGCACGATTAATACTCGGCGTTCGGGCCGCTGAATCGCCTCGTCGCAAGAAATCGTGGACGCAGGTTAGCTATCACGAAAAAACGCAAACTACCGCAATCTGCCCTATTTTGGGCTGGTCGGGCGAAATGGTCTGGGAGTTCATCAAGTCACGAAATTTGCCTTACTGCGAATTATACGATCAAGGGTTCGATCGGCTTGGGTGCATCGGTTGTCCGATGGCGACTAAGCGGATTACTCAAATGGAATTCGACCGATGGCCGGGATACGAACGTAAGTGGAAAGAGTTATTCAAATATATTTTTGAACGCAGGTCGGGAACATTGCAGCGCGACGGCCGGATTTGGTTTGGCGATCGATATTTTTCTTCGTCGGAAGAAATGTTCGATTGGTGGTTGAGTAGGAAGGGACTACCAAAAGTAGAGTGCCAGGGATTGATCGAGCTTTTTGTTTAGCGGCCCGAGCCGCGAAAGAAGCGTGAAATGCCATTTACAACGTCTTGTAGAAGGTGCTCCGAGTGCAAAGGATCGTCGCATCACTGGATTCCTAATCCTAGTTTTGGATGCGAAGGCGAGAAACCATATATCTGCAAGCATTGTTCCGCAACAGGCGATGCATGCGTTGATTGTTGGGGCTACGGCTGCGACGAGTGCGACGGCGAAGGTGTTCTTTTGGAAACGGAAGGAGCGTGAAGTGTGAGCGAAAAAACGAAAATCAGTTGGACCGACGCGACTTGGAATCCGTGGCAGGGTTGCCATAAGGTTTCGGCCGGTTGCACGAACTGCTATATGTTCCGCGAAAAAAACCGATTCGGCCAAACGCCCGACGTCGTCGTGCGATCTGCCGAGCGCACGTTCCTTTCACCTCTTCACTGGAAAGAGCCGCGAAAGATTTTCGTTTGCTCTTGGAGCGACTTCTTTATCGAAGAGGCCGACGCATGGCGGGCCGAGGCGTGGGACATTATTCGCCAGACTCCTCACCACACGTACCAACTTTGTACGAAGCGGCCGGAGCGGATCAAGTATTGCTTGCCGCCGGATTGGGGCGACGGATGGAAAAACGTTTGGCTGGGCGTAACGGCCGAGAATCAAGAAATGGCCGATTTGCGGATTCCGATTTTGCTCGAAACTCCGGCGGCGGTTCGGTGGGTGAGTTGCGAGCCTTTGCTAGGGCCGCTCTGGTTAGATAGGCCGTTGTTAGAGCGATTAGTTTATTCAGTTACGATTGACTGGGTTGTCGTCGGCGGCGAGAGCGGCAGAGATGCTAGACCAATGCAACCGGATTGGGCGCGAACGCTCCGCGATCAGTGTGCGGCGGAGAATATGCCGTTCTTCTTTAAGCAGTGGGGCGAGTGGGGAACGCACTCGAAAAACATCCAGACCGGCGAGCCGATCTTTCGTTCGTTCGCCTCTTACGAAGAATGGGCGAACAAAGCCGCGACGCGCGTGCAAGGCGGGCGTTGTTTCGATCGCCTTGGAAACGAATTGAAACGCGGAACGGATTTCATTTTCGCGCACGAGAACGATTCATTCCCGGTCTTCGTCATGGATCGCGTCGGGAAAAACGGCGGCGACGTTCTCGACGGCCGTCAGTATCACGAGTTTCCTAAACGAAAGGAGCGTAGATGCACAAGCTAGAGTGGTGTGAGCAGGCGCCGGAGTTAAGAGTCGGATGCGACCACAGCATTTGTATTCCCGAAGAACCTCGGGCAACGTTCTCGGAGGGAGTATATGGCAGAGATGGATTGCTGGAATGGAGGTGGCTTTTTAAGGCGCCGTTGTCGAAGATTCAAGAGGAGTTTGAGATACATCGCGCCGCCTGAACCAATAAGGAACTAGTGCCGATCAAGTTCGTGGGACCGCGTAAATGATCGAACGGAAGGAAAGATCAAATGGCTACGACAATGCCAAGCATGAAGCGAATCGACGTTTTCAATCTTCGCCTCGAAGATATTTCGATTACAGACATCGCCCATAACCTCGCCAACCGTTGCCGATGGGGAGGGGCGACGACGCCCTTCTATTCCGTCGCCGAGCATTGCTACAGAGGATGCTTATACGCTACGAATCCGCTCCTCTCAATGGCGTTCCTGCTTCACGACGCGGCCGAGGCGTATTTGTTCGATGCGCAGAGGCCGATAAAAGCGGGACTCGGATGGATGCGAGATGGCGAATTCATTCCTTACGAAGTCGCCGAGGATCGGATTCTAAAACTCGTCGCCGAATAGTACGGCCTGCCGTTTCCCTTCTATCATCTCGTTCAAGAAATTGACGAGCGCATGCTGCGAACGGAACGAGAGCAGCTATTCAGCGATCGCGGATCAACGCTTGTAGAGTGCGACTCAATTCCGGAAGTCGAGCCGTTTGGAGTGGAAATTCGCCCGATCGATTCACGTTTCATGGAGTTGATTTTTTTGATTCGATTCGACAAGATTTTCAAATCAATAAACGATAAATGAAATCCCCTCGCCGCATTTACGCAGAGAAACAAGCCGAGCGCGTGCTACGTCAGCATGGGCCTTTGAGCGGGCCGTTTCTGGCGAAGTGGCTGGTATTGCTCGGAGTCGGAAAGAGCATGGCGACGAGAACGCGAAGATATCTAGCCGACGCCGGGCGAATTATCCCGAGCAAAAAAGTACAAGTCACGAAACGCGGCCAGCTCGTTCGGCTTTGGGAGTTGAGCAATTGAGATTTTCCCTACGCGACTTCAACGAACCTTTCCGTAGTGAGCTGGAAGCAAAGCTCAAAGCCGACGCCGCCGAAAAAAAGGCGAAGGGAAAGAAACTTGAACGCGGTATGAATGGGTGGGAAAGCGATTATGCCGCCGAGCTGGAGCTGCGACGATCCGCCGGCGAAATTATCTGGGACGAGTTTGAGGCGATCAAACTGCGGTTGGCCGCGAAGACGCACTATACGCCCGACTTCGCCGTGTTGCTCGCCGACGGTTCATTCGAGCTTCACGAAGTGAAGGGGTTTTGGCGAGAGGATGCCAGAATCAAAATCAAAATCGCGGCCGAGAAATTCCCGTTCGCGTTCGTCGCCGTGACGCGCCGACGCAAGTCCGCCCCCTGGAAGTTTGAGCGATTTTAGCGGAGCAAAGGAAATGCACGTAAGCAATATACGCTGGATTTATCGCCGCGACATGGATGATGTTTTGGCGATCGAGCGAGCCGCTTTTGAATTCCCTTGGTACGAAGAGGACTTCATCCGCTGCTTACGGCAGCGCAATTGCATCGGCATGGTAGCCGTCGATTTTGAGGAGCGAGTCATCGGCTACATGCTTTACGAGCTGCATTCAACTGGGATTCACGTCTTAAACTTCGCCGCGGCTCCAGACGCTCGTCGGCAAGGCGTCGGCCGCAAGATGGCGGCGAAGCTGATTGATAAGCTGTCTCCGCAGCGGCGCACCCGCATCACGCTCGGAGTTCGGGAAACGAACCTTGCGGCGCAGCTCTTCTTTAAGGCGCTTGGATTTCGCGCCGTAGCGATTCTGCGCGACTTCTACGCCGAAACCGCCGAGGACGCCTATTTCTTTCAATACCGTGTTCCGGCATTTCGATGCGATAAACCGGCCGAGGGAGCCGGGTGCCAAACTCCATGTGAAAGTAGATGGAAAGGGCAGTATGGGTATTGACACCAATTCACCCCCTAAATTAAACTTAGGAAACACAGCCATAGGGGGTGAGCATGGTAGACAAAGTTTCAAAAAAACGAAAAATTCATAAACCCACAAAAGAAGAACCGCCTAAAATTAGTGAAGCGAACCTGGGAAAGTTTCTCGATATTTTCAGCCAGGTTATTTCTTTACTTAAGATTGCGTTTATTTGCGGTTCTGGATATCTGGGTATTTCTCGGATATGCACTACGGCAGAGCGAATCACAGAAAAGAGCGTTTTTGCACAGGTCATTTCGGCTTCTGCGGTTTCGATATGCTTTATTTTCGCAATAGGATATAGAAAATGGAGGAAATATACTACTGAAGATCGGGAGATCAATTCAAAAATCCAGGACATTAAAAACGGCAATGCTCGCTTGCCTTCAACTTGTGAAGGAAAGAAATGATGTCATTAGAACTATTTATTGACCTTTTTATTGGTTTTTCTCTTCTAAATCTTGTTGCAGCCTATATCGCTTGGTGCTTCGTGCGCGACGCACGATTTTCGCGTGACGTGTTATTGATTGAATTTGCGATGCTTAGGTTGGCGCATGATATTTCTGAAGACGATGACAGCTCAATAAAAAAAATTGATCTGCTTTTGTCTTTTGTTGCGAAGAATCCTCGATTTTTCGACGTCGATAAAATTATTGCGATCGCTTTGTTGGTAAGAAAAGCTGAACGCGAAACAATAAAAACTGAATCCAACATCGAAACAGATAAAATTACTGCCCCAAGGTCTAATGACCCAAGGATTCAGAAAATCATTGAAGACGCAACTCACAAAATGGCTCAACGATTAGCTTATAGGTTGCTTCACGAAAAATTGTCTGGGGTTTTGGCATTGATGTCCTGTAAAATATTGCGGGTCATGCATCTAAAAAGATCGGCAGCTTATATTCGGGAAAAGTTTTTAGAGGCAAGCGTCAATCAATCCGTTGATTTTGCTTTCGGGAATTTGCATGATAGATGCGTGTTTCACTAAGACAATTTCCGAAATCCTCTCGGCAATGTAAAGTTCGCCTTTATTCCTGCAGTACTTGCTGAGGAATGACGGGAAAATAATAATGGATTGACGGTATAGTTGCCGATCAGGCTTTCGGCGAGTGAAAAATTAAATTGATGCTTCCGGGGACTAAGAGCGTTTTACGACGCCTCGGTCCCCTTTTTGTTTACGGAGCATCATGCCGAAAACCGCAAAGCCTAAGTTAAAGCGAAGGTCTCTCCCGCGAGCAAAAGCCAAATCCTCTTCTCCGCCTCGTCGCCGCGGGCCGCAACGCAGTAAGGTCAAGTCGCTCGTTCCTATCGAAAAATGGCGAAGCTACGCCGAAACAAAGAGCGTCGATCTGCGAAACGAGATCGTCGTCGCCTATATGCCTTTCGCGACGACGGTCGCGCGGCGTGCGGCGCAGCGCTGGCCGGTCGACGCCGATGATCTGCAATCAATCGTTTGCGAGGCGCTGATAAGCGTCGTCGAGCGATTCGACGCCGATCGCGGGTACAAGTTCGAGACGTACGCGGCACCGCGAATGACCTGGGCGATCGTCGATTGGGTGCGTGAGCGTGACCATCTTTCACGGCTTGACCGAACGCATGCCTCCGAGCTCGATCGAAACTTCGCCGAGCTGACTCAACGCCTAGGCCGTCCGCCGACTCAGCAGGAATTTGAGGACGAATTCAGCTACGATTTTAGCGCAGCTATCTCGCCGCCGAAGATCGTTAAAAACTCGCCGAATCCCGACGATACGCCGCTTATCGAATTCGCTGCGGCCAAAGTGTCGGATTCCGGATGGCGGGAGCGAGACTACAACCCGCTCGCGACACGGGCGGCGCTAGCTCCAGATCAGCGAGTCGCCGTCTATTTGTACCTCTTCAAGGGCCTCACGATGAAGGCGGTCGGAGGCGTTCTCCAGCTCTCCGAATCCCGCATTTCTCAGCTCATTTCAGAAGCCGTCGTTCGTTTGCGCAAAGCGGCTGAAAACTCTTAGGGGAACTGCCGAAAGGGAATTCAGCTTTTAGTTTTGATTTTTTTCATGTTTTTGAGTTTCTTTTTTGGAGTCCTGCCATGTCTCAAGTGTTGAAGGAGGCTCTCGCGAGCCAAGGAATCGTCTTGAACGACGATCAAGCGACCGTCGTCGCCGTGAAGTTGGCCGACAATCTCAAGGAAACGCTCACGTCTGAGCTGAAGAGCGTCGCCGATCTATTCGGCTCGTTCAAGTTCGACGTCTCGAAGCTTCCGGCCGCGATCACGATCGTCAAGGCGATCGTCGCCGACGTTACCGCCGGCGGAATCGGCGGCTACCTCGACGCCGTCAAGCAAATCAAGGCGCTGGTCGCCTTGTTCTCTACCTCCGGCACGGACGTCGCCGTCGCGTAATTCTCATTCCAGGGCGGGATGAAGCCGGACGCGACGCAATGGATTGCCGAGCGTCCGGCCCTTTTACGAATCAATTTTCCTCGGAAAGGGCCTGTTATGTTCGGCAAATTACTTTCTCTAGCGGGTGCCGCCTGGACGAAATCGAAGTCCGAGGGCTCGTTCCTCCTTTTGTTGATACTCACGGCCACGGCAGTCAAACCGGCGATCTTTTCCGCATCGCCCGCTCCGGTCGATCGCGGCTACGCAATTGCCGGAGGCGTCGACAAACCGCGACTTATCGCGTCGGCGACGAACGACGGCATTCTGCTTTCGGCCGACGACGCGGCGCCGTTTAAGTCCTGGTCGCTTGCGTCGGGGAAAGGATCGCCCTCGACGTTCATTTACGCGGCATGCGACGGAAAATCACCGCCGCGAATCTACAGCTACACGATCGGCGCGGACGCCTCGGGCGACGTAACGCCCGCCCCAACTCCGGCGCCGGTTCCAACGCCGCTCCCTCCGGTCGTTCAAAAAATCGCCGTGACGATCCTCGAAGAATCGCATGACCGAACGCCGGCACAAGCGGCCGTTATTGCTTCGCCCGCGCTGCGGCAATACGCGGCTGCCGGCGGCCATGTCTTCGCGGCGATCGACAAGGACGTTAAATCGCCCGACGGCTCGACTCCGGCGAAGTTCAAGGAGTGGATCGATTACGCCGCTTCTCGCGGAGCCGCCCTGCCTCACATCTTCGTTACGGCCAAGGATTCCGGCCAATTACTCTACGACGGTCCGCTGCCGGCGACGGAGGCTGAGGCGCTTTCTATCGCGAAAAAGTACGGCGGTTAAACCGGCATTCGTCGCACGCAACAATCACAAACGAGAGGAGAGACTTGAATGGTATCCGCGAACGCTTTTTCGATTCCCGCCGGCGGTGATATCCGCGTGCTCGGTGGATGCAAGCCGCGACGACACGACGTCGGCGCTCTGTTCGCTCCGTTCCGAGCGAGCGAGGAAGTCGATGTTATCCCTCGCAACAAATGGGCGGCGATTTCCCTGCGCGGCATGATCGCCGAGATTATGGACCAAGACGGGCAAGGGGCTTGCAACGCCTTCGCCGCCACCCAATCGGTACACGGTTGCCGAGCGTTGGCCGGGTTGCCGTTCGTACAGCTATCGCCCGGCAATCTATACGGCCGCATTAACGGAGGATCGGACAGCGGGTCCAGCCTTGGCGACGCCTTGGCCGCTCTTCGCGACGTCGGCGTTTGCACGGCGAAGACAGTGGACCCTCTGGATTGGCAAGGGGGTAATTCGCGCCGCGAACCCTGGCCGGAAGAGTGGAAAGAGGAAGCGAAGAAATTCCGCATTCTCGAAGCGTTCGATTGCCCGACCTTCGCCCATATCGCGTCGGCTCTGCAATGCGGATTCTTCGTCGATTACGGCGTAAATATCGGTCGGAACTTCGAGCCGGACTCTCGCGGCGTGATTCCTCGCTATCGCGGCGGAGGCGGCGGGCATGCGATGTGCGGCGTCGGCTTGAAGCTGATCGACGACGTTTGGCATGTCGAAACCGCCAATTCTTGGGGAAAAGACTGGGGCGACGCCGGTTTTTGCTACGTCCCCGAAAGCTATTTCGAGGGCGATTTTAACGACGCTTGGGCCGTGCGCGCCGTGACTTGGAGCGAATAGGCCATGAAAAAGCAATGCGAAACGACACGTGAATTTCTTCGCGCATTCCATGACACCGGCAGAAGGGTCAAGGAATTTTGTCGCTCCATTGACCAACGGGCGGGTGCGGCGACGGCGGAAGGGCGCCGCCGTTGTCGCGTCGAGCCATCGGCATTTCGCCGCGGCGAAATCGCTCGCGACGATCACGACTCGATACGAGGGGAAAACTGATGGAGTTCAAACGGTGCGACGAATGCGGACGGGAGTACGCCGCAAAGCGTCTTGAGCACGGAATCTGCGAGCAATGCCGCGAGGACCGCGTTCGACGATCTCTTCGCCGAAGCGTGAAACCGAATCGTCGATCGTCGTCGCGAGACGCCGATCAGCAATACCACGGCCATGATTACGAGGGATAACGTGATGGTGAAAGGTTTTTGTTTGGCGGATGAGTCGAAAAGGGAAATGCGTTTAGCCGAGGGAAAATGGGAGACGGAGCAATCCGAAAGCTGCGCGATTGTCAAGCTCATCATTTACGGATTTTTTTGCGTAATACTCGGAGCGCTAGGGGAGCGATTCTGCGATGAGATAAACCCGCCGAATCAAGCAAGCTCGGCATCCCTGCAAATCGTTGAGCGGATCGACTCGCAAAATCTCCTCGGCGGACCGCGTTCCGGATCGTGGCCGCGAGCCCGCCGCGAACATCTTGCGCAGTTTCCAACATGCGCCGCCTGCGGCGGATCTGAAAACCTGACCGTTCATCACGTCGAGCCGTTCCAGCTTAATCCGGCCAAGGAGCTCGACCCCGATAATCTCATCACGCTCTGCGAATCACCGTCGCACAATTGCCATTTCATCTTCGGCCATTTATGCGACTGGAAATCGTGGAACGAAAGCGTTCGAGCCGACGCCGCTCGCTACTTAAAGGAGATTAAAAACCGCCCACACATCGACAAGCAATCACTTCTTGATTTACACCTGAGGATTTACAACATGCAATGCAAATGCGCGAACGGCGAATGCGAGCAGGCAAAGCCGCTTTTTTCGTATTTCGGAGCCAAGGCGGCGATCGCG
Organism: Thermoguttaceae bacterium; assembly: GCA_963665265.2. GTDB lineage: Bacteria > Planctomycetota > Planctomycetia > Pirellulales > Thermoguttaceae > CAXXHQ01. Next base: position 11,877 of record OY762224.2, read on the forward strand.
CCGGAGGTTTGGCGGCGGTTCGGAACGCCTCGTTTTTACTGCGAACCGTTCTTCGGATCGGGGGCAATGCTCTTCGCGGCCCCGACGCCGGCACGCGCCGAGCTGGTAAACGATATCGACGGCCTGGTGGCGAATTTCTTCCGCGTCGTAAAGTCGAGGCCGAAGCAGCTCACCAAGGAGCTGACGGGGCCTTCGGCCGAGGTTGATCACATCGCACGAAAGAAATTTCTTCGCGAAAATGCCGACGAACTTACGGAGCGTTTGAAGGGGGATATCGAGTTTTGCGACGTGAAATCGGCGGCGCATTGGGTGCGGGCGTTGAGCGCCGCCGTGCGGCCGTCGCCAAAGCGCCTATCCGACAAGATCGCGCTCGAGGATCGCGGAATTTACAAACGCGGCTGCGACCGCGTCGGCTGGATTCAATCGTACTCCGAGCGTTTGAAGAATGTGAAAATTTTCTGCCGCGATTGGCGGACGATCTTTTCGCCGTCGTATCTCGATCGCGGAAACCTTGCTATTTTTTTGGATCCGCCTTACGGAGAAAAAGCCAAGCGAGCTTCCGACCTATACCGAATCGACTCGCTCGACGTCTTTGGCGGCGCTCTCGATTTCTGTAAGGAGCAGGGCAAACGCAAAAACCTACGGATTGCGTTGTGCTGTTACGAAGGAGAGGCCGAGCAGCTCAAACGCCACGGCTGGCGTTCGCTTGCCTGGAATAGCTCGGCCTGTAATCCGGAAAACGAAAACCGCGAGAGAGTTTGGTTCTCGCCGCATTGTCTCAGCGTTTAACGCGGCCGACGCCGCGAGTTTAGTTATGCGTAAACTTTTTTGGAGATTGAAGGGATGTTTCAAGTCAATCGTTTTCTCGCCTGTTTTCTTTCATTTTGCATGCTTGTCGCGGTATGCGTTTCCGTAGGATTCGCTCGCGGCGGTTGTTCTTCGCCTCGGAGCTCGGCCTGCCCGGCCGTCGTTGCGCTCGAGGTTTCGACGTCGGCCGTCGAAATCGCCGACGGCAAGCTCGGCATCTGGCCGTTTCCGCCTAAGCCGGTCGATCCGCCAAAGCCCGCCCCGATCGTCAAACCCGATATGTCCCCGGATCCGGAAGTTTGTACGGCTCCAGCTTGTTGTCCGTCTGACCGCTCCCCTGCCGCATGTGATTCCGCATCGTGCTCGAACGACGGCGGTCGAAGACATCCTGTTTTGAGAGGAACTGCCAAGATAGGCCGAGGAGCGTTAAGGATCGTCGCGGCTCCGTTCCGATGGCTGTTTCACCGGCGATAATGTAATTCGCGAGTGGCCATAAAGAAAGGCTTACCGATGACTCGGCAATCGATTCAAGAAGAGGTTTTGCGGCAGATCACGAAAAACGGAATCTTCGCGCTATTGCTTTGCGGCGTCTGTTGGTGGACGGCGGTTCGCGTAATCGAACCGAATCAAGCCGCCTACCGCGACTATTTGGCGAAGCAGACCGAAGTATCCGCACGGCAAGCAACCATTCTTGAACGATTGTCGAGCGACGTCGGCGATTTGAAGGCGTATGCAAGACAAGGCGAGCAATCGCACGCCTCGCAACAAGAGGCGTTACGGCTGCTTTCCGAGCAGAATCGAAAGAGCGGGGGATAGGGAATGGCAACGTATCATTGGCTCGATTTTAGCGGCGAATCACGTCCATGGGGAACGCAATCTTGCTGGTTCTCTCACCCGCCGGAAGATGGAAGTCCTGAAAATGGATGGACTGAAATTTCTCCGCAATATCAAGCCTCGTCGCTTCCGACCACAGACGATGACATTGTAATTTACGCTGAAATTCCCGGGGGATTCTGTAAGCCGCCGTCCGCCGGCCCGACGAGTGCGCTGACGATCCGAAGTCTTGATCTATCGAAGAGCGGAGGATGGGCACCGTCCGACAAGGCTGAAAACCTTACGATCTACGACACGAACCCAGTTACGTTCGGAGCGAGCGGTTATTGGTTTAACCTTGGCTGTAATTTCGGTGATGCGATTCCGTCGCTCGATTTTGAAGGCGGCGGAGTTTACGACGGAACAAGCCTTGGCTACGGTAATTTTACGCTGAACGGTAACTGGACTTTCAATGGCCACGCCGATGCGGCCGGGATTCAAGTTAGTAAGGGATCGTGCGTCGGACCACTGGGAACGGCCGCTGCCGTAACCCTGCGCGACAACGCGGAGAATTACAACCCCGCGAACGTAAACGTGTCGAGGGTCGCGGCCGTTGAATACTGCCACGACGTAAAGCAGTTCGATATTGAGGAGATGACGCGCGGCGGTTTCATTCGATTTCTAATTACGGATGACCGGATGGATGATAACGACTATCCGAAAGCCGAAGTGATGGGCTACGACGTTCACAACCGAGGGTTAGGTAAGTTCGTCGGGAATTTCTCGGATAATAAATCTAACAGCACGAATAGCAGCACGGGCGCCTTGACCGCGATGGCGCAAAGCGCGGCTTTCTGGGGCGTAAACGGCGTTCCTACCGGATATGCGCATCGCACGGCCTCAACCTATTCCTATGCCACGGACGCCGCATATCAGATGCGAGCCGCGCTAATGGGCGAACCGGATAATTCCGTCGTATTGTCGATGTGCGGGCCGGTTTATTGCGCAAAAGAATTTTTGGCGACGCCGGCGAACTACGGAGGCGACGGAATTTCTCTCACAGGCATTCAAATCGCCTTGTTGAAGCTTAAGCGAATTCACTGGGGCGGCGGCTTCTGGTACAAAACCGGTTCCATGACGAACATTCGCTTTGCTCCGGCGGAGTCAGCGAGCGTGCTCGCGACGTGGAAGGCTTCATTGAACACGATACCGCTACGGTTTCTCGGCGAAGATGCAATGAGCCTTTCGCCGGCTTCAGTCACGCATATAACTTTTGACAACCAAAAAATATATCTCGGCGCATGCCCGTTCGATTCGTCGAACCCGATCTACGCGAACTGGTCATCCGAATGGCCTGTTTTTGGTGACGGTAACGTCGAAACGTATGATGAGGCGCGATTTGCAGCGGCGTGGGAAGTCGAAAACGGATACTATTACTTCCGTGAGTCGCCGCGGATCAATCCGTCGATCAACGCTACGAACGGAGATACGTCGTTCACGATCGAAGACACGTATGATTGTCGCTATTTGATCGGCCCGGACGATCCGACCGAGTTCCGAGAGCGGCTTAAATCGTGGTTTTTTTCAGCCGCTCAAGGCGTTAGGGGGAAGTTCGTTCCCGCCGCACGCGTACCGCGTCGACCGCTTGCCGGAAACTGCGAAGGAGAAATATAGATATGCGATCAATGGTTGTTTACTATCGCGCGTGGGATTCGACGCAGGCGCCGAAGACCGGCGACGCTGCACACCACACATTCGCTTTGTTCTCCGACGGCGTTGCTGTGACTGGCTTCGCGCCGATGGCGACGGACCTTGGCGGCGGACTCTATGCCGTTACAATCACGGCCGCGTATAACGCAGGCAGTGACATGCTGCTAAAGATTACGAGCTCGACGAGCGGAGTATCGTGTTCGGCGAAGGAATGGCGCAACGACTCAGCTACGACGCTTGAACGTGCGACGGCGATCAAGGCGAAGACGGATCAACTCGGTTACGGAACGGTGGCCGTCAAGAGCGTGACCGATTCAACCGGCACGATTACGATTTGGGTTGGCGACGACTACACAAGCGCCGTCGACCGATCCGTAGCGTTTACCGGCGACGACACTTGGCCTGACCTCTCGACAGCCACCATCAAGCTGTTGCTTGGTAAGCCCGCCGCCTTCCTAGTAGAGATCATTGGATCGCGATCTATCGCCGACGGCGTGCAAACCGTGGCGTTCAACCCAACGCACACGGCTACGAGCACGCTCACTCAAACGAATACGACACGATACGCCGTACGCGCGACGATGGCGACCGGCGAAGTGATTACGCTTTGTAGCGGCAATGTCCAAGTCAACGTCGTTCCGTCCGCGTCGTAGGAGCCGCTATGGCGAAGCGTAGTGCGAAGTTTTGCGAGAAGGCTGGTTGTCGGGGAATCATCCGCGACGGCGTATGCAGCTCATGTGGGCCGGTTAAACGCGGGTTTGCCGCCCGCCCGAGCGCCGCGACTAGACAGCGACGAGGATACGACGAGGATTGGCTTCGGGTTCGCCGTCAGTTCGTCGCCGAGGCGACGCTTAAAGCGGCTGAACGCGGCGAGTGGCCTAAGTGCGGCCTCTGCGGTGAAGCGATCACCGATCTTCGCGGCGTTCATGTAGATCATATACGAGAGTTTAGCGGATTGAATGATCCGCTCCGACTTGATTCGGAGAACCTTCAGCTCGCTCATTCGCGTTGCAACTTAGCAAAGGCTGGGAAGAATAAACAGGCTAGATAGCCACCTCTATAAGGTGGTTTTTAAGCCGTTTTATGCCCCTCTGTCTAGGTATCAAAATGGATAGGGGGGTACACCTTTTAGAGGGGGTTCCGATGCGAACCGATCTGCCCCTTTCCGCATTTTTTCACGGGTTTTGAGTCTGATTTTTGAAATTTCGGGTTTTTTCAAGTCGAACGTAAAACCCGTGAAAGGCAAGATGGGTAAAAAGCGTGGGTAAAAGGGGACCGCCGCCAACGCCGACCGCCGTTTTGAAGGTTCGGGGATCGTGGCGGGCCGAGGAGCGGCCCCAGGAACCGCCCGCGCCGATGCCGGAAGCCCCGCCGTCATGCCCGGCATGGCTTTCGACGACCGACGCCTTCGCGGCCGAGGTCTGGGCCGACGTCGTTCCGCTCCTCGTGGCGCAAAAGACCATCGCCACGATCGACACCTACGCCGTCGCGATGCTTTGCCAGAGTTACTCGGTTTGGCGGCGGTCGTCGGAGCTCGCTGAGATCGCCGACGCGGGGACGATCGAATGGCAACGACTGCGGGCGGCCGCCAACGCGTCGATGACGCAAGTCCTGCGGTTGTCTCAAAGGTTCGGTTTAACGCCGTCGGATCGCGTTGGGCTAGCGACGGGAGGCCCCGACGGGAAAAAGGACACCGGCAAAGCGAGGTTCTTCCAGCGAAGCGGATAGGCGGCCAGAGTAGCAACATGCGCGAGACCATCGAACACATCTGCCGGACCGGGATACCGGGATATGATCCGTGGAAGAAAGCGGAGTGTTGCTGGTTCGACGGCGAGGCCGCGCAGCTCGCCGTGGATTTTTTCCCCGAGTGCCTTCGCCATGTCGAAGGCGGCGTCGCTGGCAAGCCGTTTGTTTTGGAGCGATGGCAACAGGCGATCGTCGGCAATCTCTTTGGCTGGAAGCGAAAGGACGGGAAGGGCCGCGTCGTTCGGCGATACCGCGAGGCGTTTATTTACGTCCCTCGCAAAAACGGGAAGACGCCGCTCGTCGCCGGCATCGGGCTCTACGTGTTTTTTTGCGACGAGGAAAAAGGGCAACAAGGGTACATCGCGGCGGCGGATCGCGAACAAGCAGGCGCCTTGTTTCGACACGCAAAAGGGATGGTCGACGCGGAACCGGAACTCTCGAGCCGTTGCAGGATTTACGGCGGTAATGCGGCGGGCGGCCAATCACGTTCGATCGTACGCGAATCGGACGGGAGCTTTCTTCGCGTGATTTCGGCCGACGCGAACAGCAAGCACGGCGGAAACCCGCACCTAATCATCATCGACGAGTTGCACGCCCAGAAAGACCCGGAGTTGTACGACGTCCTTCACACCGGCATGGCGAGCGAGAACCGAGCGCAGCCGCTGTTCGTGTCGCTCACGACGGCCGACTACGATCGCGACTCCGTTTGCAACGAGCGGCACAAGTACGCTTGCGACGTTCGCGACGGCGGCACAAATGATCTGGAGTTCCTGCCGGTCGTATACGAGGCGGTCGAAGACAAAGACGATTGGACCGCCCCGGCGACCTGGGCGAAAGCAAACCCGAACATTGGCGTGTCCGTATCCGAAGATTATCTACGGAAGGAATGCGAAAAAGCGCAGCAAATTCCTCGCCTGCAAAACACGTTCAAGCGGCTCCACTTGAATATGCGAACGAGGCAAGACGTGCTTTGGTTGCCGGTCGAGACGTGGGGCTCCGGCGGCGGCGATCGGCTGGAGCTTCCGGCCTCGGCGACGATTTGCGGCGGCGTGGACCTATCGAGCCGCATCGACATAACGGCATTGGCGTGGGTCTGGCGGGTCGAAAAGAAGCTCGCCCTAAAGGTTCGATTTTGGGTTCCGGAAGAGCGTATTAGATTGCTCGATCGGCAGGGCGATCGACGGTACGCCCTGTGGGCCGACGAAGGGTGGATCGAGCCGACGCCCGGCGACTCGATCGACTACGAGTGGATTTCGGCGGCGATTCGGAAGGACTCGGAAGGGCGTTGCGCCGGAATGATTGGATACGACCCGTGGAACGCCAAGAAGTTCGCCGACGACCTGCATAACGATTTCGGTTTCGACATGATCGAGGTTCGGCAAGGCTACGTATCGCTGAACGAGCCGAGCAAAGAGTTTGAGCGATTGATTGTTTCGCGAGAAATCATCCACGAAAACAATCCGGCGCTGGATTGGATGATCGCGTCGGCGAAGACGCGGCCGGACCCGGCTGGAAACATCAAGCCGGTGAAGCCCGACCCGAACGGAAAAGAAAAGATTGACGGGGTGGTCGCCGCCATTATGGCGTTGGCCGTCGAAATGCGTTGTCCGCAAAACGCCTATCCGGAGTTAATAGCGCTATGAGCATCTTTACGCGAATCTTCGGCGCCGTCCAGCGGCAATTTCGTAGCGAGTCGTGGCGAGAATCCTCGATTCTTGATCCTGATGACGATCTACTTGAAGCGTTCGGCGGCGGAAAATCCGCTTCCGGAATGCGAGTCAATCGTAAGACGGCGCTCACGTATTCCGCGATTTGGCGCGGCGTTCGACTTATTTCGGCCGACGTCGCCAAGCTCCCGATATTCGTCTACGACAAAAGCGGCGACACGCTTACTAGAGCGACCAAGCACCCGGCATATCGGCTCTTGAAGATTAAGCCGAATCCGGAGATGACCGCGTTTACGTGGAAGCAGACGATCGTCGCGCACGCAATCCTGCAAGGAAATTCCTATACGCACATCGAGCGGAATGGAATCGGCGAGCCAATTGCTCTGTGGCCGCTCCTTCCGGACAGGACGTGGCCTATTCGGGTAAACGGCGAGTTGATGTATACGACACGCCTTGATTCCGGCGAGTGGAGAAAGATCAAGAAAGAAGACATTCTTCACATCAAGAACTTGGGATACGACGGACTTATCGGCTATTCGATGCTGGAAAAAGCTCGAGAGTCAATCGGCCTCGGCCTCGCCACGGCTCGCTATACGAGCAGGTTCTTCCGTAATAACGCGAACCCGTCGATCTTGATCGAGGTTCCCGGCACTATGCCCCCCGAGGCGCAAAGGGAGTTTCTTCGCCAGTGGGAAAAAATGCACGCCGGCGTCGATAATGCGCACCGACCGGCGATCATTACAAACGGCGGATCAGCGAAACCGTTCTCGATCAGCGCGAAAGATGCGCAACTATTGGAGTCGCGGCAATTCGAGATTCGCGAAATCGCCAACTGGATCGGCGTACCGCCGCACAAGCTCGGCGATTCGAGTCGAACGGCCTATAACTCGCTCGAACAAGAGAATGAGTCGTATCTGTCGGAAAGCCTCGATCCGTGGATGGTGGCCATTGAAGAGGAGTGCGAAACGAAATTGATCGACGAGCGCGACTTACTCGAAGAGAAAAAAGATATCGAGTTTAAGCGAGGCGCCTTTCTTCGCGCTGACATTCGTTCGCGGTATCAAGCCTATTCTCTCGGTATCAACAACCGATTCTTGCGGCCGAACGAGGTCCGGCAGATGGAAAATCTGAATCCCTACGAGGGCGGCGACGAAATCCTAATCCCGCTCAATATGGGAAACCCTGGCGGAAACCCGCAGGCGAAACCGTCCGAAGCCGCTCCGGCGAAAGGAACGGAAAAGGATTCGGCCCGAGCAGCTTCGATTCGCGCCGTCGCCGAAGACGCTTGCACGCGAGCGATTAACCGATTCGCGTTTCACGCGAGAAGGTCGGCCGAGAAGCCAGCGACGTTCATAAACTCGATCGACGAGCTGCGAACGCAAACCGCCGCGGCGACGAGCATTCTTTTGCCGGCGGCCGGATTGTTTTCCGAAAACTTGGCGGCGGCGAAAACGCTGGCCTCGCGGGCTGTCGGCGAATTCGTGGACGCCTTCCATGCCGAATTGCTTGCCGCGTCCGAGTGCAAGGAGTCTGAGTTATCGAAGCGAGTCGCCGACGTCGCCGATCTGCATAGTAGTTTCGGCGCCGGGTGGCTTGCGAACGTGTTAGACGGAACGATCGAACATTACCGGCTGGATGAAGGCCGACAACCCGAAGGAGAAAAGGGAAATGACCGAACGCAGATTCACGAGTCGGGGGAAGGTGACGATTCAAACGCGGGAGGATAAATCCCGCGTCATCGTCGGATACGCCGCCGTATTTCATCGCGCCGCAGACCCAGGAACGCAGTACGAGCTATGGGAAGGGGTTGTCGAACGAGTCGCTCCGCAAGCATTTGATCGGGCTTTGCGCGAGCGTGACGACGCCCGAGGAGCGTTTAACCATGACCCGAACTTTATCCTCGGCCGCGTCTCGGCGGGGACGATGCGTCTTTCGGTCGATTCGGTCGGTCTGCGGTACGAGATCGATCTGCCCGACACGCAAGCAGGAAGGGACACGGCGACGTCGATCGAGCGAGGCGACATCACGGGAAGCTCTTTCGCGTTCATCCCCCGGCAAACGCGATGGATTTCAGGCTCCGAAGGCGAGCCGGAAGTTCGGATGCTCGAAGACGTTGAGTTGTACGATTGTGGACCCGTCACCTACCCCGCCTACGAATCGACGACGACCGGGGTCCGCTCGTCCGGCGACGTCGAAGAGGTCCGCGTTTCGCATGGCGAATGGAAAGCGAAGCGGGGGAAGGAGAAAGACGCCGCCTGCGCTCGCGCAAGAATTTTAGAAATTGAATTAGAAAATTCTTATGTTATTGCCGATCGGTAACTTTGTAATCAGTAAGCAGTCAACTCGACTCTTGCGGCGGATGCGTCTACACGCTACCGCGTAAGAACCACGATCGACTGCCGAACACAATTCGATTCGATCCCTGCGTCGGGTGCGTCTACACGCTACGGCGCAGGGGTGGCAGTAATGCTTAACGCTGTCTACACGGCGGGAGCTTACTGGCGATGTTTCTATCGAACCATCGCCGGTGGGTTGCCGCCGACATTGTTTTCTTGGCGCGCCTCCGGCGAGTATCCAGAGGAGCGCGGAAAATGATTAAGGAATTGCGCGAAAAGCTCGGAAGGCTGGCGAAAACGATTCGCGAGCTTGCCGACCGCGCGGACAAGTGGACGGACGAAGACCGCTCGAATTGGGTGGCCATGAACAAAGATTACGACGAGACGAAGACGAAAATCGACGAGTTGCAAGCCGTCGAGGACGTCCGCTCTCGCGCCGCGAACATCGAGCGAGATTTAGCCGCTCCAGTCGGCGACGGCCAAATCGGTCGTAATAACCCCGGCGCCGCCGATCAACGCCGAGAGCGACCCAGCGAGGAAACCCGCGCGCTCGCCTTGCAAGGCTGGATGCGCTCGCAGCTCTCTCTACCGTTGCGGTCGGAGCATCGGAACGCCTTGCGATCCGTTGGGGCGAATTCGCACGCCCGCGACTTCCGCATCCGCATGATGCGATCTGATGAATACCGAACGTTTCGCGAAAAACGCGGTATGACCGTCGGCGCGTCCACGGCGGGCGGCTCGACCGTTCCCGCAGGTTTCACCGCCAACTTTGAAACCGCCTTGCTCGAATTCGGCGGTCCTCGTTCCGTAGCCGACGTGATGAGAACGGACACGGGGAACCCGTTGGCGTGGCCGACGGCGAACGACACGGGCAACAAGGGCGTATTACTCACGGAAGAGACGACGATCGGCTCGACCGTGAACCCGACGACCGGCTCGAAGTCCTTCGGAGCCTACAAGATCAGCTCGACGCCGATCTTGATCTCGGCCGAACTGCTCGAAGACTCCGCGTTTAACCTTGCCGACTGGATCGGGCAAGCGCTCGGCGAGCGTATCGGCCGCTGTGAATGCGATTACTACACGACCGGAACCGGGGCGAGCCAACCGCAAGGTTGCGTAACCGCCGCGACTCTCGGCGTGACGACCGCGTCCGGAACAGCGATTACGGCCGATGAAATCCTGACGTTGATTCATTCCGTCGATCCGGCGTACAGGACCGGCGCTTCGTTCATGATGAACGATTCGACGCTGCTAGCCGTTCGTAAGCTGAAGGACAACAACGGCCAGTATCTCTGGCAGGCCGGTTTGCAGGCTGGCGTTCCGGATCGGCTGTTCACTTATCCGCTCACCCTCAATCAGTCGATGGCGTCGATTGCGCTGAGCGCAAAGACGATCCTTTTCGGCGCCTTCTCGAAGTTCAAGATTCGCGACGTTTCGTCGTTGCGTTTACGTCGGCTTCAGGAGCGTTACGCCGACACGGATCAAGAGGGCTTCGTCGCCTTCCATCGGACGGACTCCGGGTTGCTTGACGCGGGAACCCATCCGCTCAAGTATCTCCAACAGAAGGCGTCGTAAGCGCCGCTTTCGTTTGCTTTGCTTTAATAACCCGCCTCCTCGAAGCGATTCGGGGAGGCGGATAATTTCCTTCGGATAGAAGCAATGGGAATTCGCCAGCTAACCCGACCGACCGCAGAGCCAGTCATCTCCACGGAGATGGCTGAGCATCTTCGCGTTACGGCCGACGACGAGACCGCGTATATCGCCGAGTTGATCGTCGCCGCCCGGGCGCACGTCGAAACCAGAGTTCGGCGTCAGCTCGTTCGCGCGAAGTGGCTGTTGACCCTGGAGGAATTTCCCTGCGGAAAAAGCAAAGAGATACGTTTGCCGCGCCCGCCGCTGCAAAGCGTCGTAGCCGTGCGATATGCCGACGCTCACGGAGTCATGCAGACGCTTGCCGCGACGGAATACGTCGTTGATCGCGATTGCGAACCAGGGCGGATTCTGCCCGCGTTCGGCAAGCATTGGCCGGGAGGTCGACGCGGTCCCGGCGCCGTCGAAATCGAATACTGGGCGGGATTTGGGGAACCGGATTGCACCACGGCCGAGTCGGTCGAAGCGGTCCCGGCGCAGTTAAAACACGCGATTAAGTTCCTTGTGGCGCATTGGTACGCGAATCGCGAGCTCGTTACCGAATCGCCAAACCTCGAATCAATGCCTTTCGCGCTCGAAGCGTTGCTGCAAGCGTGCTCATACGGGAGCTACTGCGAATGATCGCGATCGGGAGGCGTGACAAAAAAATCCGCATCGAACGGCCGTCGGAAAAACTGCCAGGGGAATGGGAGTTTTACGCGGCGCCGTGGGCGGCGTTGCAAGCGGTGAAAGGCCGTGAGGCGGTCGTGATTAAGCCGGACGGTGCGACGTCGGCAAGTCACAAAATCACTATCCACTATTTGGCCGGAATATCGCCGGTCATGCGGGCGAAACTCGGCGATCGCGTCTTTAAGTTCGAGTCGGTCGCCGATTCGGAAGAACGCGGAATCGAACTAACGATCATGGCGAACGAGGTTCAATGATGGACGCCGACTTGCTGATGAACCTTGCCGCCGCCGTGTCCGTGGACTTGGCGACCAAGTTCCCCACTGCGACGATCGGCGCGCAACAAACGCCCATCGCGTTCACTTGGGAAGCGAATCCGGAGATCGACGGCCGCGACCAGCGATTGCAAAAACCGCTTGTAATTACGCTCGATTGGGCCGAACGATTACAAAGCGAAAACGGAATGGACGTCGAGGAATTCGATTTATTGACGATCGTGCAAATGAACCTTTCGGCGAAAGTGAACGAGAAAACGACGGTTCAAGCGTTGTCGGCTTTGACGGCCGCGATTGCTCGTTTCCTTCGCCCGCGCGACGAATCGCATGCGATCGAGGTTAACGGAGAGGTGGTTGTCTGTGTGAAAGTGAGCCGTTCGCCCGCGCGAAATATCGAAGAGCACAAGACCAACTCGCGGTTTTACGCTGAAATAATTTCGACTTGGAAGGCGGCATGAGCAACGCCGACGTATCGTTTTCGATCATTGGAGCCGAAAAAACGCGCAACATGCTCGCCGAACTGCCGGCGGCGGCGCAAAACCGCGTCGTTAAACCGCTGATGCGCGACGCCGCGAAAGATATTGCACGGCTCGAAAAGGCCGAATCGCCAAAAGATACCGGGCTTTTGAAAAAGGCGCTCGGATCGACGCCGCTGAAGACTTACGACGAGACGTTTTTTATCGCAACGGGCGTTCGCCGCGGCTTCGAGAAGGACGGCAAAAACCCGACGAAGTACGCCCATTTGGTTTCGGGCGGTAGGAAGGAAACGGAAGCCAAGGGAAGCTTCCTCGCCGACAAGGGACGCGACAAGTTCTTCGGTAAGAAGGTCGCCGCCGTGGCGCCGAATCCGTTCGTCGATCGAGCGTTCCGCCGCGCGAAAAACGAAACCGTTCCTAAGCTCGAAACGAGGGGAGCGGAATTGATTGAACAGGAAGCGGCGAAACTCGCCAAATAACAACCACAACCACGGGCCGTGCGACGGGGGTCGCCGGTTCTTGCGAGCTGAACCGGAGTAATTAACCGGGAGAAGCCTTACCTTCGCTGCCGTAAGGGGCCTGCGACTGATGTCGCACGGCCCTATTTACGAAACGGAGGAATTTATGGCTGGCTCTACCACTCGCATGTTTAACGGATCGACGCTCACTTTCGGCGGCGCGGCCGTCGCAAAGCTCGTCGGCCTCACCTACAAAGTCGATGGCGCCGAGATCGACGTCACCGTCCCCGAGGACGCGAACAAGTTGTTCGAGGCCGGGCAGGATGATCTTGAAGTCACGGCCAAGGTCAAAGGGCCGGTCGCTCTCACACGCAAAGCGAAAGGTACGCTCGCCGTCGCGTGGAGCAACGGCACGACGGCCACTTGCCCCGGCACGTTCCAAGTTATGTCGATCGAGGATTCCGGCGATTACGACGCGCCGATCTCCGGCTCGATCAAGTTTAAGCCGACGGTCCCCGACGGAGCGTAATTTCGCGCGTTCGTCTTCATCATCTTCATTTTCACCATCATTTGAGGTTTTGTCATGTCGCTCCGCGATTCAATCCTTGCCTCGCGCAAGGCGTATGAGGTTCCCCGTATCGCCGTCGCTACGCCGGAATGGCCCGACGTTGACGGCAAGTTGTTCATTCGCACGCTTTCCGCCAAGGAGGTCGATTCCTATTTCAACTCGGCCGACAAGGACGAAGCGAACTTCCGTGCGAAGCTCGTTTGTATCGGCGTCGTCGAGGAATCGGGTTTGCCCGTCCTCAGCGAATCCGACGCGGCCGCGCTCTCCGAATTGGAGTTCTCCGTCGTCGAACGGTTGTATTGGGCGGTTCGCACGGCGAACGGCATGACCGACGAGAATCGGCGGGCCGTCGCAAAAAACTAAAAGAGCGCGGGCGGCGGTGGTTCGCCTTCACCCTCGCCCGCTCGATGAATACGGGTTTCGGCCTCGACGTCGATCGACTCTTGGCCGAAACGCCGGCGGCAATCTTCGAGGAATGGCGCACGCTCTTTGAGCTTGAACCGTGGGGCGAAGACTTCGCCGACGAGTTGCACGCCGAACAATGTTCGGTAATTACCATTGCGAGCACAAACATGAAGGCGATTTCCTCCGACAAATTCAGGCATCGCGGCGACGTTCCCCAAGAGCAGCCGCAGACGGAAGAGGAGACGCAAGCCGCCTTCGCGGCGATTTGCGAAACGATGGGCCGCATTGAGGCCGAGAGAGTCGAAGCAACGAAGGAGCTTGATTAATGGCCGATTCCGTCGCCGGGAAAATTCGCATCGATTTACTCGCGAACGCCGCGCAATTCAACGCAGGATTGCGCGACGCTTCGCGGTCGATGGGAGATTTCTATTCCGAATTCGATCGACTCTCGAAAAAGTTCAATTCGCAAAAGTCGCTCGCCGACCGCGCGGCCAAGGAGCGGAGCGCTTGGGCGGACACGATGCACGGTAACGGCGGCGTGCTCAATGAATATCTGACGGCTAACGATATGTCGTTTAAGTCGGATCAGGCGTTGCGAAACTCCCTTCGCTACAAGTCGATGATCCCTTGGGGAAATTCGATGCGAACGGAGCTCTCCCGCGAAGCGGCCGAGACGGCTGCTTTGATCGGAAGTAAAAGCAAGTTCATTAAGAATCAGCTCGCGTCCGCGATAAAGGATATGTCCATTCAGGCGGGCGACGCCGCAGGTTTCGGCGGACTGATTGGGACCGTCGGAAAATTCGCCGCCGGGCATCCCGTTCTTACCGCCGCAGCTCTTACCGGCGGATATATGGTGAAGCAAGCTTTTGATCGTGATGAGCTGGCGAGAAGCATTAAACGCGAATCTCTCATGCTTGGCCAAAGCGCAATGGATACCAGCTTATTGCATGGAGCCGGGTTTGATCCGGAAATGGGAGCAAGGTTCCTAAGGTCGATGTCCGACCAAGCTCCCGAGCAGCTTGAAGCCTTTAAGAAGTTGCATCTTTCCGCCGATGACCTTTCAGCAAAACCCCTCAAAGACGCTCTACTTGACGTTGCGAAAGGTTTTAGCGCGATTCGCAATCCTGCGGACAGGGCAAGCGCCGCGATGCACCTTTTCGGTCGCAGCGGGGCCGAGGTAATCGCTACGCTCGATTCGCTCCAGACGAAATTCGACTTGGTCGGCGATCATGATTTGATTAAAGCGGATGACGTCACGAAGGTTAAGTCGTGGGACAACGCATGCAAAGGAGCCTACAACACAATTAGTGACTTGGCTTACGTCGCCGGGAGAATGACAGGTCTGTACGACGGAACTGCAACGGACCTTTTTAGGCGTGTTGAAAACGCCGGCCATGTTTTGCGACTCGATTGGGAGGGGCTTGAAAAATCACAAACGCGCCAAGCAAAAGAGGACTACAACACCGAGCATGCAGCGGAGCTCGAAAAAGCACGTATTGCTCAAGAGAAATTAGCCCGCGAAGCAGAGCGAGAATCGATTGCTCGACAAAAATCAAGCGAACATCTAAAGGCTCTAGATAAAAAAATATACGAAGCGAGATACGGAAAGGAAGCGTCTGACAGAAAGGACTATTACGACGAACTCGTCAAGCTGGGTATTAAAGACAAGCCTGTACCGCAGGAATGGTCTCAGTACGCAAAGGAAAACGCTCCTGGTCAATATTTGTCGCAACTCATGCGTATATACGATGAATCCCATGCGATCGATAAAAAGCGGCTTGCCGATGAAGAATCGCAAAGAAAGGATGAAGCTTTGCGGAAGACGCTTTCCGAGCGTGCTATGAGCCCTAAGCAAAAGTACGACGAAGAAATTTCCGATGCGACGCGACTTTTTGGAAAGACGAAATCGGATATCGAGACTCTCGCTTCAATTAAAAGGAAGGCGCTTGAAGAATACTATCAAGCGGAGGCAGGGCTTTCCGCCAAGCAATTCAAAGAGGAATTCAAATCGACAAAGGAAAAGTTCCGCGATCGGCTCGAATGGCTCGATAAGATGGGAGCCGATAAGGGACTTGGTTTGAGTAGCAAGGAAGTCCTGGCTGCCAAAGAACGAGCTGGCGAAGACTACCGAAAGTCGCTTGGCCTTAATGATCCTCTCGGCGATTACCAAAAGAAGCTGCGCGACCTCGACGAAGCGCTAAAGCTCGGCAAGGATCGCGGCGGAATCACCGAAGAACAATTCAAACGCACCCGCGACAAATTGCGTAGGAGCGCCGTTTCCGAAATGATCTCCGACGTGCGAGACGTTTCGCCTGTTTCCGCGATGCAAGCAGGCTCTTCGGCGGTCCAAAACTTGATCGCACAATCCCAATTGCACGATCCGAAAGTCCAGCTCGCAAAGCAAGCCGCCGAAAAGCTCGACGCGATCGAAAGAAACACTCGTAACCAAGCAACCGATAAACCCGTGGTTTTTAATTTCTAAAATGGGCGTAATCTGGGTTCGACGAAAACACGAAGAGGCGGGAATTGGCGACGGAAATGATCCGACGCGGCGGTCACATCGCGCCTCTTATATTGTAAAATGCTCTAGCCCGAGCGATGAAGCGATTTCCGTTCTCGGCTGCGGGATGATACCTACGTATGGTTCGCCGTATCCGACCGACCGAACGGCTTATTGTCAAAGCGTCATTCCGAAACGCATCGAAGGAAGCCCGCTTCACTGGGAAGTGAGCGTCGAATGGGCCACGTCGTGCGGCTCGGGAGGTCGAGGCGTCGATCCGAACGACGCGCAAAAGGCTCCGAAGGATCGTCGCCCAAAGTGGCGAGGGCATTTTATTTCAATGCCTCAAACCTTTTACGCGGACTTGGACGGTAAGAAGTTCGCCGATTCGGCTTTCTCGCCGTTTACGAACACGCCGACCATTCCGATTTACGCCGACGAAATCACGATCACCCGTTACGAGAGCGTTTGCAATCGCCAGCAAGATCGCGGGTATATGGGCAAGACAAACCTCGATTATTGGATGGGAGCCGAACCGCAGACCGCTCTTATTCAGGATATCGACTTTGAAGAGGTTTTTGAATTCGGCGCCTATTGGTTCTTGTATACGTACAAAGTCCTTGTTTGTCCGAGGTTCTGGCTGCCTGCTTCGATCGCTTCGGAGCTAAAAGACGACGGTTCTCGCCGCAGTATTTACGTCGGCGGGTTCGGCTACACATTCTTGGCGGACGCCGGCCCCAGACAGCTCAAATGGATTAAAGACCCAAGTACGAACCAGGACACGCTGAAGTCAGTTCCGATCATGACGGGCGATTATTATGACGCCCAGCCGACTTACCTCAATGGTCGCGGCCAACCCATCGAAAGAAATGAGTCCGGCGAACTGACGTCGGGCATTAATTATCTGAGTTTTCGCGTCGGCAACGCGACGGAATTCGCGCCGCTAAATCTTACTCCACCGTGGTATTGATATGAACTTTGGATTCTTTTCCGAATCGGCGGCGCGAAAAACTCGCGACGTTGTCTTGGCTGCTCAATCGGCCGGGCTCGGGCGTATTATACGTAATGACGGCCGCCCAACGCCGATGCTGAATCTCGTGCGCCGCTTCGAGTTGGTCGAGGACTACGACTCCAGCTCGACGACGGCATCGAAAGCGCAAGCCTACGCCGTTGTATGGAGTGAATCCGGTTCGTGTTGGGTTGCCGATACCAACACGACCTTCTATGTAACCGACGCCTCGCTATCCATAAAAGGAAAAGGTAAGACCTCGTCGGCGATCGGCACGCGCGGAATCTGCTGGCTTCCTCCGGATACGGATATTTGGGAAATCATCCCTCGCGGAATCAGATTTTTTTATGGATCGACTTCAGTTCCGCTTACTGGCTCCGACACATCCGTATCGATTTCAGACATTATTGCGCTCGACGGGGGAACCATCCCTGATTCCATTTCAGCGGACAACGTAATCAATTTGGTGAACACGTCGGCCTGTTCGGTCCTAATCGCCGAGGATCATTCCGGCGAAGACACCACTTACGACATCGTCGGAGGGCCTAGTACCGCAGCGACCAGCCCCGGCGGCGACGATGAAGACCTTATGATCGTCACGCGGTTTGAGCTGGTGAACGCTAAAAAGTTTTCGGACGCTACGGCAACCGCATATCCGCTCACGTATTCCGGCGGCGCCGAAACGTGCGTTGAAGCGACTGCGTCCGTGTTCACGTTGAGCGATCCGGAGCATCAGTTTGAGGGAACTGGGCACACGTCGGCGGCAGCCGGATCGCGGGGAACTGCCGTTTTCGTTAAGGAAGATGGGCGATGGCTAATCGTCGAAATGGACCCGGCCGAGCTCGTAGGCTTCGAACTCTCTTCCTCGCTAACCCCGACCGGCGTGCCGCAGGCAGTTTCCGCATTCCGCCTTAATCGAGGCGGCACCGGCGGCGCCGGTGCATACACGCCCGACACGGCGACGCCGTATACGATTTGGGATTCGACGGGTCACATGCGAGGGATTGGGCGTTCTGAAAGCCAACAGGGTACGCGTTTTTGGTGTAAAAAGAACCTAGGACGCTGGGAGATCGTATCAGCATGGGACGGTCCGGCGATGATGGTCAAAGGCACGAACTATCTCGCGGTTGCCTCTTCGGCGACGGAAATCGAACTAACCGGCGTCACGATCATGCAGCCCGTGAATGCGACCTATATTCCGGGAATCACGACCAACGGGCGTTTGACGATCCCAAATTCGTACTCGTTTTCGATCGCATCAAACAAGACTGTAATAGCCGTTTGGGATGAATCCGCCTGCGGTTACAAGCCGCTTGCAGTTCCGCAGGCTAACTCTGAGATCACCGTTCAGACTGACGAGCGCTACGACACCTCGACGCACAAATTCCAAAAGAAAACTCGCAAGCTCTACGTCGCAGGAGCTGACGCGGAATCAGCTTGGGCGGATGTTGCGACGGCAAATCAGGTAACAATCGCGACCGACGTACAGTACAGCACTTCGACGCACGTTCTCGGAAAGATTACCAATACGGCTTACGTCCTCGAATTGGGAACGGCTTCGAGCTTGACTACAATCGACACGGCTGGGACGTGCTAATGGCAGGACACCTTAAATATAATCCGAGCGGACATCTGACGTATAACGCTGCTGGGCATTTGGTGTATTGTCCTGACTGCGTTAACCGAGTTCTTTATTGCAATACCATATGCCTCCCGAATTATATAACTGCTCTTTCGATACCGTCGTCCTGCGGTGTAAGCGGAAATTACGTGATGGATTTCCGGTCGTGGAACTACGAGTGGGGCTACGAGAGTCCCGACAACACTATTCTGATTTATTTCGCTATCTCTAAAAGCAATAGCATAACACCTATTGACACTACAACGTACTGTAATCCAAAAAGATGGTTATTCGTAATTGTAAAACGTGTGCCTTCTGGAGATTCGTGGTTCGTTGATTCGACAATATATTCAGCACCTTTTAGCGGTTTGAGTGACTGGGTTAATGACCAGATGACCCTAACAAAGCTAGCATACTACAGGGGAATGTGGGGCAATGTTTGCGGAGATGTATATCCTTCTTCAGTGACGCTAATGCTTGGAACACCTTGATGGACTGCGTTTTCCAAAAGACTCCCGATGGAATTCACGAGTGCGTTTATTGCGGCTTAAAAATAATCCGCATGCCGATAGGTGGATTGAATTGCAACTGCACCGCCTCAATCACCCCCGAAGAGCAAGCCGCGCGCGAAGCGATCGCGAAAGCCGAAGCCATTCAAAAGATTCTCGAATACGTGGCTGGACACCCCGATTGCACGCTCGACGAAATCGCAAAACATTCCGGTTGCGGGTGCGACGGCAAGGCAGGGCCGACGACCATAGAGCTTGTTGCGGCGGGCAAGCTGCTCGCCGAGACCGAGGACGGCGAGACGTATTACCGAACAGCCGGTTGACGCGTTTTTTCTTTTTTTGCAAACGCTTTTGGATCAAAATCTTCTGGAACTACAAAGGGTCTTAAAATCCAATACGTAAAATCCTTATCAATCCTCACTTTCTCTGTTATCTCCATAGGGATATCTCGGATTACGACGCGATCCAGCCTAGCTATAGATGTGGTGTCAAAGCCGGCGAAGATCGTTCTAGGCAAAACACTTCTGAATTGAACGTATAATCCAAATTCGCCAATTAGATTTGAAAGTTTCTCGTCGAATAATTCGCGATCACCATCCGTTGATTTAATATATCCAACGACCGCTTTTTCATCGATTGCGCCAACCATTCCTTTAGTAAATTTTGCATCGTCGATCGCCATCGGCATCATAAACGGATTAAGCGTCTTCAGCCATTTCATCTTGCGTTCGGCGGCGTCGTCGTCGCGATTCTTTCGCAACGCCTTAACGCATTCGTCGAGTTGCTTCTTGCGTTCCGCCTCATTTTTTTGCCACACTTCATAAGCGCGTTGAGCGGTCTGCGGCTGCACGTTGTCCGCGATCTTGAGCCGCTTTGGCGGCGCCTCGGCGGCTAAAGAAGAGGCGGCGCAGAAAAGAAACGCGATAGTGAGGATTTGTCGCATGAAAAGCCCTTCTTTTAATTCCAGAAATCAACCTCCAGGCTACATTGTCGCCGCCGTAAAATCAATCGCATTTCTAGAGGGGGTACGGCGAATGCTCGATTGAAATTCAAGTCCGACAGGATGTATATTTGCGTTTTCATCGCTTCTTCTCCTCGACTTTTCTCGGATTCGTAAATGCTCAAAAATGATCTTTGGTTGCTCGCTAAAATTCTATTAGCCTCGTGGGTCTGTTGCTGTCTGCTTTTTGCGGTCGGTAGCATCTTTTTTGTTAAAACAACCCCGGCAGACGCCTCGAAAACGAAGAAGAAGAAAACAAGTAAAAAAACTCCACTCCATCGCATCGTTGGCAATCCAGCAGAATTTTGGGGAACTGGCGATTTGGAGATTCGCGCAGACGATCCACACGACGAGCAAATCCAAATCGATGGAATTACCGGGCGTAAAATCAAAAAAACGCAGATTTAGGTGCCGATCTCTCTCGAGCTAATTCGGTTTTTCTAAGAAATCTCTGGGTGAGCCTCCCAAAAACACACTTCAGTTTTGCGCAAATCCATATTTATTTTCTTAGCTTTCGCGCAACTTCTTTGGCATCGATTTTTGCTAACAATCGATTTTTGTCGTATCAAACTGGCCGCTTTCGGCCTGCGCGATTTTAACGCCACAATGCGATTTTTAACCAAAGTACTCATAATCCCTTGGTCGCGGGTTCAAATCCTGCCGGGCCTACTTCTATTTGCACCTCGAACGCAACGCCTCGTTTTCGACGAAAAACGAGGCGTTTTCGTTTTAGCTTCTCGCAACCCTGGCTGATTTGGCTCGACGGCCGAAAGCGACGCCTCGTCGCGGCATCGATACTTAGGTTGATAAAGCTGAATCGCAAAAAAGATTATGGACGCCTTTTTAGGCCGAAATATTAAAATTTTTCTGCGCAGCGAATTGCCGTAAGTCACGAGGGCACTAAGTAGGACGTAGGGGACTGGGCATAGGGCGTTGGGGATAGGGGCGCGGCGCGAGCGGCGGCAAAGCCGGCCCGTCGGTGGCCGGTTGCCCAAGGAAAATTAAATTGTCAAAGAACGAAGGAAAGGTCGCCAGTCTTTCCAACGAGGATATCGTCGCGGAGAATTCTAGCGAACGTCTTGGCCCAATTTCAAGAAGGGATTTTCACGCGGAGAACGCGAAGAGCGCGGAGGAGAAGGAACGCTAATCGTCGCTGATTTTCACTAATGCGGAGCGGCGAGGAATTGGCCCAGCCCGGCTTGGCGCCAGGGAGCGTCGACCGCGATTTGAGCCGCGATCGGCATGGCCGCGCGGCTCGCCTCGCTTTGGCGAGAGATCGGCGAGGCGGAGCCTCGGTTCTAGCCGGTTTCCAGGCGGAGCCTGGAAACCAGGGGTTTTTATGGAGGCCGAAAGCATCTTCCCGTCACCAAAGTTCGTCGCGCGGCGTAATGGTAAAACGCTATCGATAAGGCGACTGCGCTCGCGGTCCGCGCTTGTCAAAACCGCAACCCAGCTTTCTTAACGCATTGCTCAAAAACAGCGATGGTTTTTAGCCGACTTCTGCGGCGAACGCACAATCTCACGACCTATTCGGGCGTTTTCTCGTAAAAACAGCCTGTCTTACGTTCACTGACGAGTCGATGAACTAGGACAGCGGATGTGGATAAGATGTTCGCAATTATTTACTATCAGGAACCGCCCTAACTTTCCAGAGTTTTACTGTTTTGTCATCGCTGGCAGAGGCTACTGTTTGGCGTCAGGACTCCACGCAACTGCATTAATGGAATCTGTATGAGCAATAATTTTTGAAAGACTTTTTCGATTGGCAATGTCCCACAGCACAAGCATCTTGTCTTGTCCGCCAGAAACTAGCATATTACCCTTTGAATTGAAGGATATAGTAGTTATGGTCGGGATATATTGCCCGGCAAATTTCCCATGGCTGTAGGTGATCATTTCGCATGAGTGTCCGGAAAGTTCTGTGATATTTTTATAAGTGGTGGTATCCCAAAGTTGGATTGAACCTGATTCACTCGACGCTAAAATCTTTCCGTCAGGGCTAAAAGCCAAGGCGCATACGTTTCCGGAATGCGCTTCAAAAACGGAAGTAATTTGATGTGATTCCGTACTCCATATTCTGATAATTCCTGAGGCATATCCAGCAGCTAGAGTTTTACCGCTGGGATTCCAAGCCATGGAGTTTATCCATTCTTTTTCCGCTTTGAAATCGTGAATTCGTTTTTGTGTAACTGCATCCCAAAGCGCTAGGTAGCCGTCTTCGATTGACGCGAGCTTACCCCCGCTGGGACTCCATGCTACAAAAGCAACTTCGCTCGTATGCCCAACAAACGTTGACGCAGGTTTGAAATTGACCGTGTCCCAGAGCCGAATAACGCCTCCGTACTCGCCTGACGCAATGGTTTTGCCGTCGGGGCACCATGATACGGACGTAATCCACCCACCATCCACCGCTTCGAGGCTTGATGTTACTTTTCCCAGAGAAACGTCCCATAATTTTATTGTATTGTCGTAACTTCCGGATATAAGACATTTGCCTTTTGGACTCCAAGCTACAGATGAGACACGTTCGGTATGCCCCACGAGAATCTTATCTTGCCTGAGTCCCTCTGCGGTTAAAACGCTAGATGAGACAAAGAATGCGAAAACGATGAGTATTGGCACTCGCATAAAAATCTCTGCTTTCTAACAATAGTCATTAAACACAACAACTATTATCTTTATTTCTCATATTCTTCGCAAAGTTTATTGCACCCGTCTGCTATTGTTGTTTCGTTAGTCTTTCCAGCGCTCTTTGACATTTCTCTCTGTGCGCATTCCTTGATTTTTGCTTGGACCGCTGCTCCAGGCATTTTGCACTGCCAACATTCTTGCAACGCTTGAATTTCGCAGCTTTTTTTATAGCCTGCATACTCCCCACCCGCTGGATTGCGAATGTGTTCAAATTCATGTTCTAAAGCTTGAATTGCATAGCATGTATTGTTGAATGTTGACGGATTTATACACACAACATCGGTGTTTTTTTCTATTGTTTTTCTTCTTACAAGAGCACTTTAGGCTAAAACCAGTCCCGCCGCAATCTTCTCTGAAAACTACATCAACCTTAGTGTTGTGGATATTTTCCTTCAGTCGCTTCGCTCTCTCTTCGAGAATGCTCATATTCAAACCATCACCTAATTGATTTTTACATGTAAGAGGGCATTTCTTTGGATTCCAATCATTAAGGAAAACAACTAGCATGACGGATTTTCCCGAAGGGTCTGCATATACTAGCGGATCGTTTATGCAGTACCGGTACAGGTTTTCGTCGCCGGCTCGATAATCGAGCGGGTCGCGGCTACCGAACCTTCCAAGCGCCGGAATATAAATTCTCGCTCGATATTGGTACAAGCCGGATTCGGCGTCGTAGCGGCGGCCGGTGTACAGGAACGGGTTGCCGAAGTCGGTCTGCGTCGTCGAGGACAAGGTCT
Organism: Thermoguttaceae bacterium; assembly: GCA_963665265.2. GTDB lineage: Bacteria > Planctomycetota > Planctomycetia > Pirellulales > Thermoguttaceae > CAXXHQ01. The sequence continues at coordinate 35,521 of OY762224.2, forward strand.
TCGCCGAACCGTTCGGGTTGTGGAACGTCATGCGGCCGTAGGGATCCTAACTGTATCGTTCGACTACGGCGGGGCCGAGGCGTCGGTCAGGGCGGTTTCATTATACTGGAATTCTGATGATAGAAACACCTCGTTTCGTTCGAGCCCGAGACGCTCGTCGTCGTGAGAGGCTCGTAAATGAAGTCGGCGGAAGCCAAGGCTGAAGGATGAGCGAAAAAGGGAGAATAAGCCAAACGGAAACGCCGCAATTCGGCGTAAAGCAATTCTCGCGCGGAGGATGAGGAACGCTAATCGGCGCTGATTTTCGCTAATGCGGCGAGGCGCGGAATTGGCCCAACCCGGCTTGGCGCCAGGGAGCGCCGACCGCGATTTGAGCCGCGATCGGCATGGCCGCGCGGCTCGCCTCGAATTGGAGAGAGATCGGCGAGGCGGAGCCTCGGTTCTAGCCGGTTTCCAGGCGGAGCCTGGAAACCAGGGGTTTCTACGAAGGCCTAAAGCATCTTCACGGTCATCAAAGTCCGTCGCGCGGCGTAAGCTGTAAAAAGCTTCCCGATACGGCGACCGCGTTCGCGGTCCGCGCGAGTCAAAACCGCAACCCAGCTTTCTTAACGCATTGCTCAAAAACAGCGATGGTTTTTAGCCGACTTCTGCGGCGAACGCATAGCCTCGCGACATTTTCAAGCGTTTTCCCTCTAAACACGCCTGACCTTACGTTCACTGACAGGTCGATGGGCTAGGCCACGAGCTTACATTAGGTTTTCTGAATCCTTAATATCACTCCTAACGTTCTTTAAGGACGACTGAATGGCAGGACCCCCTTCATAGTATTTATCCCGAAAAAATAAAATTGCCTTAATTCCTACGATTAATAACATACAAGCAATAACGACAATAGCGCACCAACCATTGAAGACAATAGATGGTCCGAACTGCTTTGCAAAAGTGTCAGCATTCATTTTTATTAGATACTCAGTGTTGCCACCGCCGAATGTGTTAATTATTTTGAATTGTAGTCCAGCAATATTACCAATAACTAAGTATCCAGACATTAACGCTGCAATCATTAAGCAATTTACTAATCTATTAATCATCGTATCACTTCATTCCGGATTAATGCACTTAATGGCGAAGAATAGGCAACAGACAGTTCACCTTGATCCGCAACCAGAAAATCGCGTATGCAAGGGGCGTTTTTGCTCCGAGGGCAGGATGGCCTTTGTTGCTTGCGATCCACCGAAAAGTTCCACGTCATATTTACCGATTGACGAAGTCGATCAAGGCGGTTTCATTATACTGCGATTTTGAATGATGGAAATACCGCGTTTCGGTCGAGCCCGAGACGTTTGTCGTCGTGAGAGGCTTGTCAATGAAGTCGGCGGAAGCAAGGTTGAGGGATGAATCATCAAGGATGAAATCGCGGGGGAGGTTCACCGCCAAGGCGCAAAGAGGCCGTTAAGATCGTTCGGCGCCGCGACTCCGCGCGAAAATTCTTTTTGCGTTCCTTGCGTTCTTTCTCGGCCGTTTCTTTTCCGACGCACCGCAGCTTTAAATTTTTTTCTCGCGCGGAGAACGCGAAAGGCGCGGAGGAGAAGGAACGGTGATCGACGTCGCGAGTTCGTCGGGCGGGACCGCGGCCGCAAACAAAAACCCCGCTAGACGGTTTGCGTCTAGCGGGGGATTTTTCGGACGCGCGGCGGCGTTGAGTCGGGGCAGGAAAACCCAATGCCGCATCGTCCTTTAACCGCATTCTATCGAAGGACAATTCGCACCGTCAATCATTTTTTGGCGCCATCGGAAAACCACAGGTCCAATTTGACGGCAAATCCGCTCTCGACATAGGGCATTCACCCCAGCGACCGATTCGAGTCTGCACTGGCGGTCCGGCGTAATCCCAGTAGAATTACGGTATTCCCGTCTTGCGTAGCTCTTTGGCCGACCGCACGACGCTCGTCATTTGAATACGCACCTTGGACGCAAGCCTTCCGGCCAGCTCCCGAAACGATCCGCCTCAGCATGCACGACCAACATCGATCGAAATTCGCTAGATTGCTAGGCATCGTCGAGCGACTTCAATCGGGGCCTCGATACAACGTTCGCGACTTGGCCGAGGAATTCAACGTGAATCGTCGCACCATATTCCGCGACATCGTATTTCTTCGCGAAGCCGGCTTTTACATAACCGTCGACGAGCAGACGCAAAAATACCGGTGTTCGGGGGGGAAGAGCTCGATCACGATTCCCCGTTTCGATCTGGTTGAATTAGAAGCGTTGCTTCTCGCGGCGGAGACTTCGCCGATTCGGAAGATGGGTTCATTTTCGCGATCGTTGAACAACGCGACGAGTCGCTTGTTAAACAAGATTAGTTTTGCGCAGCGCGAGACGCTCGGAAAATCGCTCGGCTGTTGCGAGTTTCGAATTCGCGACGACGACGGCGGGACGGCCGACGCATTTTTTCGGAAATTGCGCGATGCCGCGGTAAGTTGCCGGGCGATACGCGTTCAGCATAGGGAATGCGGTCAGCTCGTTTGGGAGGAAATAACTCCGCGGAAGTTAATCTTTGAAAACGAGTGGCGGGTCGAGGCCGTCGCGGCGCCTCCGCAAGGCGAGAAGCGAATTCGGCTTGCCGACATTTTCGCATGCGAGGAGCCCGCGCAAGAGAATAAATAAGGCGAGCGAACGCGAATGTTTGAAGCGAAGCCGGCGATGACGGAAGTCGCGGCGGGCGGTTAGCGCCCCTGAACGCTATTGCAATACTTTTCACTGACGGAGGATCCGATGGCCGTAAAACGAGGAACGACCGACAGCGTGGTTGCGTTCCGCAATAGCCAAGGCGCCACGGCGCGCGGCACGCTGATTCACCTGAGCCGTCATATCGTCGTCTTTGAGGTTTACAATCCGTATTCGATCGTTCAGCTTAGCGAAGTCTTGAGCGGTCTGCAAATTCGCCGCGGCGAACGCGACATTTATACGGGCAGGGCCGTCGTGACGAATATCGTCAACACCGGATTGTTGCTTATCGTTTCGGCCTCGTTAGTCGATCCTTGGTCGGACTTGGCCAACTTGACGCCGGGCGACCAACTGCGACAGGAAGTAAACGCCTTCGTGGAAGATTGGCGGGAAAATCACGGCGCGTTGATTCCGCAATATAAGGAGGCGGTGAACGACATACGCAATTTCCTCATCGAGTTGCGAAGCTGGCTGGAGCACGGCGAGCTAGCGTTGGGAATCGCCGAGGGGAGCGGTTCGTCGCAAAAAGATCTTGATTTCACGGAGGACGTCGACTCGATCGTCACGCCTCGCCTTTTCGAGTTATACATGCGTTTTGAAGAGGCGTCGCGTCACGTTCCGAAAAAAATCGCCGGAACGCATAGCGGATACGTGCAGCGCGAACTGCATCCGCTCGTCATGTGCTCCCCTTTCGTGTATCGAAGCTTTACGAAGCCGCTGGGTTATGCGGGCGATTACGAAATGGTGAGCATGATGTTGCGCGATCCTCGCGAAGGGGGCAACACCTACTCGAAAATCATCAACGCGAGCGTTTTACGTCACGACGCGCCTCGCGCGCATCGGAACCGGATCGCCATTTTGCAGCGCACGCTCGAGCAAGAAGCGGCGAAAGTCGCCGATCAAAGCCGCTCGTTCGACGTCTTGAACGTCGGCTGCGGGCCCGCCGAAGAAGTGAAAAACTTCATCGTCTCCTCTCCGCTCGCCAATCGCATGAACATCACGCTCATGGATTTCAATCAGGAAACGCTGAACTACGCGGAGACTCAACTCAAAAGGACTTGCCAATCGGCGCAGCGAAGCCTGACGACCGTTTTCGCCCATAAATCGATCAACGATTTGATTCGGGAAGCGACGCTTCAGGTCATACCGGAGACGAACAAATACGATCTCGTGTATTGCGCCGGGTTGTTCGACTACCTTGGCGATCCGACTTGCGAATGCCTCGTCGAATTGTTTTACCACTGGGTTCGGCCCGGCGGACTCGTCGTGACGACGAACGTGACGCCGAACCATTCCTCGACCGGTTTCATGAAATACCTTCTTGAGTGGAGTCTTAAACTCCGGGATCAGCCGCACATGCTGAGTTTAGCGCCCGACAAAGGGCAAGCCGAAGCCTACTGCGACGAAACCGGCGTGAACGTGTTTTTGGCGGTTCGAAAGCCATTCCAAGAAACGCACCCCTAGCGAGCGAACGATGATGTCGGACGGCACGAGCGACGCGTTGCGATCCCACGCTTTTCGAGAAGAGGAACGTAAGTTACGCCTTCTTCTCAATCGGGCGGGCTGCGCAATCGCCTTGCTGCTGATGCCCTTGGGAAGCGTCTTGGACTATTCGGCGTATCCCGATCTTTTTCGACAATTCGCTTTCGCGCGGACGGTTTGCGAGGTTCTGTTAGGCTGCGTCGGCGTCGGCTTGCTGCTTCCCCGCACGAAAAGTTTCGGGGCGTTTTGGGCGGCTTGCCTCGGAACGATTCCGACGCTGACGATGTGCTATATGATTTTTCGCGCCGACGGGGCGCATTCGAATTACTACGTCGGTTTGATCATCGCGCTCGTCGCCGTCTGCTTGTTAATGTCGTCGACCGTCGAAGCGGTTCTCTTTTCGGCGTTCGTGATTTTCTCTTACTGCGCGGCCTGCGTTTTCAATCCGACCGACATCGCTTCGCCTCAAACGCTGGGCATGAACGCGGTATATCTGTGCATGATCGGCGCCGTATGCTCGGTAGTTTGCGGATTAAGCGAGCATCGCCGAAAAGCGCAATTCGTCCTCTCGTACGTTCTCGATCAGAGAAACGCCGAGCTGGCCGAGTTGAATCGACGCAAGTCGCAATTTTTCGCGAACGTCAGCCACGAATTACGAACGCCGCTGACGTTGATTCTCGGTCCGACCGAAGGATTATTGCATCGCGTACCGCCGCTTCCCGACTCGGCGGGGAACGATCTTTTAACGATTCGTCGAAACGGTCTGCGTTTGCTTCGGCTTATCGACGATCTGCTCGATCTCATCCGCGTTGAAAACGCCGGGGTTCGGCTGGAACGCCGTCCTTTAAGTCTGCGCAAGCTTCTAAATTCCGTCGTCGATTCGATGCGTCCGCTCGCGCAACAGAAATCGATTCACCTTTCGCTTCTCATGGAATGCGACTCGCTCGTCGTCAGCGGCGACGAATCGCGGCTCGAACGGGCGTTTCTCAACTTGGCGCATAACGCGGTCAAGTACACGCCGAAAGACGGAAGCGTTCAGATTCAAGTCGCGAAGACCGATAACGCGGCCGTCGTCAAAGTGATCGATTCGGGGATCGGAATACCTCCGAAAGACATACCGCGAATTTTCGAACGGTACTATCAGGCGAACGACCCTCGGATTCGCGGCAGTCAAGGATTAGGAATCGGCCTGCATCTAACGCGCGAACTGATTTTGGCGCATGAAGGGGCGATAAACGTCGAGAACAACGTCGCCGTCGGCGCTACGTTCACAGTCACGCTTCCGCTGGAGGGCGGACACCTCGCCGCGGAAGCGGGGACTTCGGTCGCCGAATCGCCGCGAGCGTCGGAGCCGACGGCGTCGGCGATTACCGCATCGGACCGGCCGGGGTTCGCGAAAGTTCTCGTCGTGGACGACGAACCCGACATGCGCGAGTATTTGCATCGGATTCTTAAAGACAAATACGACGTTTACGCGGTCGCCGACGCCGAGAGCGGCCTCGAATCGGCGAAAATCCGCTCCTTCGACGCGGTGCTGATGGACCTCATGCTGCCGGGCATGGACGGCATCGAGGCGTGTCTTAAGTTCCGCGGCGAGACCTACGACGCCGATTTGAAAATTCTCATGCTCACGGCGAAGATCGACGAGGGAACGAAGATCGCGGCCCTTCGCAACGGGGCCGACGATTTTCTCACGAAACCCTTCAGCGAAATCGAGGCGTTAACCCGCGTCGAGAAATTGCTCGAGACGTCGGCCTTGCAAAAAAAGATGCGGCAAAGAAACCGCGAGCTCGAAGAGGCTCTCGCCAGGCTCAAAGCGGCCGAGACGCAGTTGGTTCAGAGCGAGAAAATGAATTCTCTCGGCACGTTGGCGGCGGGTCTGCTTCATGAAATCAATAATCCCCTGAACTATTCGCTGGTGGCTTTGAAATTAGTCTCTCGAAGCGCGGAGAACGCCGAGTTCGTGAAAGAGAACACCGAGTGCGCGCTCGAAGGGCTGCAACGCATTAACTCGATCATTTCGGACTTGCGCACTTTCGCTTATCCGGAAACGGCGAACTACTCGAAACCGTTCGACCTTGGCAAAGCCGTCGAATGCGCCTTGCGATTCACGGCTCACGAAGCGCAAGACGTCGCCGTCAGCCAGGACGTTTCGATATCTCGATTCGTCGTCGGCGCATTTACCCCCGTTACGCAAGTCCTCGTGAACTTGATCTGCAACGCGGTCGATTCCGTTCGGAAAATCGCGGATATTCGTCCTCCGACGATTCGGATCTCCGTTCGGGAAGAGGGGGCTTCCGCTATCGTTCAAATCCAAGACAATGGAATCGGAATTCCGAAAGATATTCAAGAGAAACTATTCGAGCCGTTTTTCACGACGAAAGACGACGGCCGGCACGTCGGATTGGGCCTTAGCATCTGCGTTACCGTGCTTCGCCAGCACGGCAGCCGCCTCGTCGTGGAGAGCGAGCCCGGCCTCGGAGCGACAATGACGTTTTCCTTACCCCTAGACAATCGCGAAGGATCGAACAATGGCTGAATACAATCATCAAGGATTCAGGCTTCTGTATGTGGACGACGAACCGCAAGCCCTGAAAATGTTCGAGATAGCCTACCGCGACTCGTTTCCCATTTTAACCGCCGCTTCGGCGCCGGAAGGATGGAAATTGATTCAAGACATGTCCGACCAGATCGGAGTCTTGATCACCGATCAGCGCATGCCGGGCGAAACCGGAGTAAGCCTGATGCAAAAAGTGCAAGCGGAATACCCTCATATCGTCCGGATATTAACGACCGCCTATTCCGATCTCGACTGCGCCATCAACGCCGTGAACCTCGGCGGCGCCTTCGCCTACGTCACGAAACCTTGGGAAATCGACGGACTTCACGGCGTTCTTAAACGAGCGATGGAGTTTTTCATCATCCGTTGGGAACGCAATCGGCTTCTTCACGAGAAAGCCGGCTCGCTTCAACGGATGCTGGTTATGGATCGGGTTCGCGGCCTCGTCACCTTGGCCGCCGCTCTCTCGGGAACGTATCGAAACACCCTTAACGCCGTGGCCAGCTACGTGGAGCAGGCCAACTTGGCGGGAGTCCTTCAACGACAAAAAGAAGACCTCTATAGTTTGGACTTGATTAAAGCCGCCCGCGAAGAATGCGAAACGATCGTATTCGCCGCGCAAAGAATCGCCAATGAATTCAAGACCGGCGATTACTCCGGCAACTGTCCGACGTCGCTTTCGGAAACAATAAACGAGTACATTCAAATTAATCGAGACGCGAAGTCGGCCGACGGCGTTCAACTAACGACCTTATCGTCAGACTCGAACGTCCGCTGCTTCGGCAATAAGAACTTGCTTTTAAGGCTGATCGATTTGCTGGTCAGCCGAATCGGAGACATGGACGGCGAAGACCGCATCGTCACGATTAACGCGGAACCGGCTTCTCCGTCGAAAGCGAAAATAACCCTGGCGGTCGATTCGCCGGAGTGGAAGCGCGATCAAGTGAGTTCGCTCTACTCGGCGGCCATCCCTCTTCACGACTGGCCGATGGGCTTAGACATGGATATCCTTTCCGTCTTCTTCATCGCTCATCATTACGGCGGAGGCGTCAAGGTCCTCGACGCCTCGCCCGTCGGACCGGGTTTTTGCGTCGAACTGAACGTCGACGATACGGACGATTCCTCCCGCGAAGTCACACGGGAATGGCTCGACGACGTATTCCGTCATGTGGAACTATGGCGAAACATCGTGTAGAAGATTGAATCGCGTTCCGTTATTGGCGCATGCCCTGCGCCGAGCTCGATCTCAAGAAAAGAAAAAGCCGCGTTCCGATCTGCCTCGTCCCGGAACACGGCCGAAAAAAATGTGAAGAGCTATTGCGCGGCAACATTCGCTCCTCGTTGCCAACTCTTCGTAGAGTAATATAGGCGCACCCAGTGACATACGGTTGTCACTAGCTCGAAAAAAATTTTTCTATTTATCGTAAAACCCCCGAAAGGGCGGGAAAAGCACGAGATTCTCGCGACAAAAATGGAATTCTCCCCCGCCGTCTAGCGAGGCGATCACATACAGAACGTCAAACGACGTATTTTGCGAGATATTTCCGGGCCGTCCGGCTCATGCGTACCTGGCCAGGGCGAACGACGTTTCCGAGGCGCGGCGCCTGTCGACGGAGAAATATCGATGAGCATTGACCGCTACGTTTTCAGTTTCAATCGCCCTGCCCTCTTCGCCCAGACTGGCGCATTGCGGAGGCGTTTCCCCCGAACTTATTTTAGTACTTCACCGGCGGAGGAACGATCGGCGCGTTCTTTTTATCGCCGAATTCGATCGCGGCCAAGTATTGCTGAATGACCATCGACGCGACCAACAACGCCGCCGTTTCGACCCGCAGAATGCGAGGCCCGAGATCGACCGTATGCCAACCGGCCTGCACGGCGATAGTCACTTCGTCGTTGGCTAATCCTCCTTCCGGTCCGATCGCCGCGACGATCTTCGCCGGAACGTTCTCTAAGACAGGCAACTGCGACGCTCCGCGATGATAGCCGTTCGGATGCGCGAGCAACCGCAACGCGTCACCGGCGCGTTCGTCGGAAGTGAAGTCGGGCCATTCCATCGGATCGCTGATTTCCATCAGCTTGTTTCGCCCGCATTGCTTCGACGCTTCGACGACTGACCGCCGCAATCGTGACAAAGCCTGTTCGACCGGCTGGGCGACCGATCGTTCGGTCTTCAACGGAACCAAGCGAGTAACGCCCAACTCGGTCGCTTTTTCGACGAGCCACTTCTGTCGATCGCCTTTGGGCAAAGCCACTCCCACGATCAGCTCGACCGGCAACTCTCGATTGATCTGTTCACGAGAAAGAACGCGTAGATCGACGTCGGCCCGGCCCACTCGTTCGACGGAGGCGAGAAACTCGGCTCCCGATCCGTCGAAAAGCGTCGCCTTGGTTCCCTTCTTCGCGCGCATCACATGAATAAGATGGTGCGCCTCGCTTTCGGTTAGCGTGGCGACGGCCCCGTCAATCGGCGTCTCGACGAAATATCTATCGGCCATTTTGCCTCGATCACGATCACAGAAACTACTTAAGGGCTTTTTGCACCGCGGCCTCGACCTCATCGGGGGACGGCCCGGTCAACTCCCCTAAAACATTACCCTTTCTGTCGTAAATTCGCAATAAGGGAATTCCTTCGGCGATGCCGAACTTAGTGAACGATTCTTCGCTAGCCCCCGAGTCGGCGACGAAGTTTTCGGTCAAGGCCCATCTCTGGCGCAGAAAATTTTCGACCGGCTTAAGCGAGGCCGGGTCGTCCAAACTCACCGTTAGGACGACAAGCCCTTTATCGGCGTATCGTTCGTGCAAGTCGACGGTATGCGGGAAGAACTCCACGCAGCCCGGGCACCAAGTCGCCCAGAAGTCGATTAGCACCGCTTTTCCTTCGTACTTTTTAACGACCGCCTTGAGCCCTTCGGCGTCGATGACGCTCAACGAAATCGGGCCCGAGTATGCCGGGCGAGACTTTGAGCAACCGTCGATCGACGCCGCTAGCGCCGCCGCCGTCACCAAAACGCCGGCGAAAATAATTTTGCGTTTCATCTAAACAGCTTTCTTTTTTTGCGCGACATTTCCGTCGCGCGTTCGGTTCACGCCCCTGCGTCGCATTCGCCCCTGGATTTATTTCTCGTACTTAATCGCGCAGCCGACCGGCTTCGTCGTCGGAACGGCGGGCGTCTTGCCGGCCAAGACCGCGTCCAGGGCGTCGCGTAAGTATTGCTTCTTCACTTTATCGGCTTTCATCTCGTCATCGACCGCCCCAACGTACGCGATCTTCCGGTCTTTATCAAGAACAAATACGTGCGGCGTGACCTTCGCGCCGTAGTCGTGGCCGACTTTCTGCGTCGGATCGTACAGGTACGGGAACTCGAACTTTTTTTCTTTCGCCCGCTCCTTCATCTTATCGAGCCGATCTTCGGGGATGTTGTTCACGTTCACCGCGACCAATTCAACTTCCTTCGATTTGTAATCCTTGGCCACCGCGATTAAGCGATCCTGATAGGCCTGAGCCACGGGGCAGTGATTACAAGTGAAGACCACGACAAGCGCCTTGGCCGACTTGAAATCGTCGAGCGAATGCTTCTTGTCGTCCACGCCGATCAAACCGGACCAACCGGGGGCCGCGTCGCCGGCTTTCGGCTCGGCCGCCTGAACGTTTCGCGCGGAGACCGTCAAAAACGCCGCAGCAGCCAACACGGTCGCCGCGGAGAACTGATACATGCGATTCGCGAACATAATGAAACCTCTTACTTTGTTAGACGCTTGAAAAAACGAATGGCTACAGGAATTTTTCGCATAAAAAACTATCGAGACAAGCGCAACGGCGAAAAGTAATTGGCGTCTCAACGCGGCAAAACCGGTCCGATCGACCGGAAAAGAGCGATTTTAAGGGCGAAATCGGCGGTAATGGCACGTTGCGACGACCTATTATTGATAGGGTCGAAAAGCCCTAAATTACGCACCCGCATCCCCAAAACAACTATGTGATAAATGGAATTCATCGTGGCCGCTTTCGCCGTCGCCGGCGTCGTTTGGGCGGCGGTCTTCTGGCGACGCGGAGGAACTCTCATCGCCGGCTGTCTGGCCGTGATGCTTGCCGGCGCATGCTTCAGCGTTCCGTTTTTCAAAATCGAAGCCGGCCCGGCGCCGCTGACGATCGACCGTATCGCCTTCGCCTTGCTCTGCGTCGCTTTCATCTTCGCTTGGCGTTGGGGACTCACGTCGCCGAAGCCGATTTCCCGCGCCGACTTTATAACGCTTGTTTTCGTCGCTGCGGTCACCTTGAGCGCGCTGACGGCCGACTTCACCGCAAAGAACTTCCAAGGGCTCTCTTGGTTAATCATTTATTACTGGATGCCGTTGGGCATGTATTGGATCGCTCGCTACGTCGTCGACGACGAGCGATCGCAAAAAATTCTCTTCGCTTCGCTTGCCGTCTTCGGCGTCTACTTGGCTCTGACCGGCTTGGCCGAGTATAAAGAGGCGTGGAGCGTCGTCTTTCCAAGCTACATTCAAGCGACGCCGAGCAGCGAAGCCGAATTCGTCGGCCGCGCGCGCGGTCCGTTCCTAAATCCGATCGGCAACGGCATTACCCTCTGCGTCTGCTTGGGCGCGTCGTTGATGCTCTGGCCCGGCTCGACGCGCCGTCGCCAATTACTCGTCGCGGCGGCGGCAGCCGTCATTACGCTCGGCATCGGCTTGACCCTCACGCGCAGCGTATGGATGAGCGGCGGACTAACGCTGGCCATTTGCGTCGGGTTGGCGCTCCCTTGGAACTGGAGATTGCCTTTGCTCGGCGGCGCCGCGCTCGTCGCCATGTTGCTGACCGTTGCGCAATGGGACAACCTCGTCGCCTTCAAACGCGACAAAAATCTATCGGCCGACAAGACCGCCGAATCCGTCGAACTTCGTCCCGTGCTGGCCCGCATCGCTTGGCTCATGTTCCAAGACCGCCCTTTGTTCGGCTGCGGATACTCGCAGTACGGACAAGAGCATCTCGCCTACTTAAACGACCGTTCGACGAACTTGCCGCTGGAAAAAGGACGACCTTACATTCAGCACAACGTCTTCCTCTCGCTGCTGACCGAAACCGGCGCGATCGGCGTCGGCCTGTTTATTATGACGCTATCGTTCTGGACGCGCGACGCCTGGCGCCTGTGGCGCTCGACCTGCTCGCCGCTCGGCGCGCGCCAATGCGGAATGCTCGCCTTAGTCGCCGTCGGCGCCTACGCGCTGAACGGCATGTTCCACGAAGTGTCGGTCATTCCGATGGACAACATGACGCTCTTCTTTTTGACCGGCGTGATGTCCGGCCGCTCGATCGGCCAGACTTCGCGTGCATGAAAATGCAACGCGTCTCGTAACCGGCGTCGCGTTCCAGCCTTCGACTTTTATTGCAACTCATTGCCGGCACGCGCCGCCCTGCTTCCTTACGCCCCACCCTCTCCTCCCTTGCCAAACGCCTGATCCCCGGCCAAAATGACGGTGGAGTTCTTTTCCGAATGCTGTTTTCATTAAAAGGCGGGCGGCGTTATGACGCTTTCCATCGTATCCGACGGACAGAAGCGATCGGTTGCGGGTTTGGAGAAAACGCTCGCCGAGCTACGCGCGAAGATTGAAGCGGAGGTCGCCGCCGAGTTCGCTCCGCGTCTTCAGCAAGCGGGATTCTTCAATCGCCAGCGACTCCGTTGGACGATGCGATTCAAAATCGGCCGACGTATACGGCAAGAGCGCCGTCGGCTCGCTCCGCCCGACGCGCTGTACGCCGTCAAACGAAACGGCGATCGATGAATTCAGACAGCGTCAAACTGGGCGAAGCGACGATGAACGATAACTATTACGAAGCGCCGCAAACAACCGAAGAGCCGCTGGCCAATCCGCGACGATCGCACTCGCTCCCTGTCCTACTCGTCATCGGTTTTATCTACATTCCGGGCGTTCTCGGTCTCTCCCTAAGCGTCGCAATGCTCGTCATTGCCGCCCTCGCCGCGATCCTAGGAGGCCAGTACAATCCCATGATGGATATTTTGCCCTTTAGTATTCCCTTTTTTGTGATTTCTTGCGGCGTAATGGCCTTGGCAAGGCAGCTATTTCGGCGGAACCTCGCCGCCAAACCGTTCGCCGTCATGGTTCTTGCGATTGGAACCACGATTGGCCTTATTCTTATGCTTTTTCTCGGAATGGCTGGCCTAATCCTTGCTGTCCCGTCCCTCGTCGGCCTTTGCCTCATCTCGACCTTGTACACGGAAGACTATTGCGCAACGCGACTTGACGCGAGGGGGAAATAAACGTACTATATATGGTACGCTTTCATAGGAGATCGCCATGACTTCGCTCACCGCCACCGAGGCGAGAAAACGCCTTTTCACTTTGCTTGACGACGTCGCCGAATCGCATCAAGCCGTGCAAATCACCGGTAAGCGCAACTCGGCCGTGCTCATTTCCGAAGCGGATTGGCAAGCCATTCAAGAGACGCTCTATCTCTCCTCCATTCCAGGCATGAAGGATTCTATCGTCAAGGGTCTTGCCGCTCCCGTCGAAAAATGCGACAAGGAGCTTGGCTGGTGAAATGGAAGTTGGTTTATACGAAGCAAGCGAAAAAGGACGCGAAAAAAATCGTCGGGGCCGGACTGAAACCGCAGACGCAAAAATTATTGGACGTCCTCGCGAAGAATCCTCGGCTTTCGCCGCCGCCGTTCGAAAAGCTCGTCGGCGATCTTAACGGCGCCTACTCTCGCCGAATCAACATCCACCATCGCCTCGTTTACCAGATTCTTGACGAAATCAAAACGGTCAAGGTCATTCGAATGTGGACGCACTACGAATAAGCGCAAAATGTAAATCGCGATTTTTGGCCTTCGGCCTAAAAAAACGAATTATCGCCGAACCACGCCGCTCTGTCCCCCATGCCCTACGCCCTTTGCCTACATCCTATTCTTCTTTTTTGTCGAACATAGCGGGCACGCAGAACAGAACGCCGAGGGCCAGCAGCGCGATTGACCAAATCGCATCCTTGCTCTGATTGTTTAGCGCGTAGGTCACGCTTGAATAGACCATGAATCCGCACGACAGGCAAAAGACGATCGGCGTGACGGGATAGCCCAACGTTCGATACGGTCGCTCTTGATACGGCTCGCGAATCCGCAACACGAAGACCGAGGCGCCGACCAGCAACAAAAAGAACCAAAACGCCGGCGCTGTGAAGTTGACCATCTTCGTGAATCCGTTCGACTTCAAGCCGAACCAAACGATCAAGCCCAACGTGATGATCGTTTGAACGACAAGAGAGCGGACGGGCGTTCCCCGTCGATCGTCCCAGCGTCCTAGCCAGGAATAGAGCCGGTGATCGGCGCCCATCGCATAATAAATGCGGGAACCGGTGAATATCTGCCCGTTGATCGCGCCGAGCGCCGAAACGCAAATCAGAAAGCTCAAGGCGTGTCCCGCCCAACTCCCGACGGCCAATTCCAAAACGTCGGTGGCGGCCGTCATGCTTCGCATTCCTTGCAACCCCAGCGCGTGATAAAAGGCCATGTTCGCCAGGACGTAAATCACGGTCACGGCCGCCGTGCCGAGCAACAACGCCCGCAAGATGTTCTTTCGCGGTTCTTTCACTTCAGCGCAAACGAAGGCCATTTCGTTCCATCCGCCGTAGGTGAACAGCACGAGAATCATCGCGAAGCCGAACTGGCCGGAGGTTAAAAAACTCCAAGCGTCGACTGCGGCCGAATCAGCGGAATTCGTCGCGGCGGCGGTCGCCGAAACGTCCGTCGAAGAATATAAAAAGCCGACCGCCATAAACGCCAGGAGACCGACGACCTTGGCAGCGGTCAAAACGTTTTGCGTCCATTTCCCTTCGCGCACGCCAAGGATGTTGATGCCGCTGAGCGCGACGACCGAAGCGGCGGCGTAGGCCACGAGCACGTAGGCGGCGTTCTCGCCGGTCGCTTGCGGCCAAATTCGATTCGCGTAGACGGCGAAGGCGAACGCCATCGCCCCGATCGAGCCGGGGCGAACGATCCACAACTGCGACCAGGCGAAAAGAAAGCCGACCGCCCGACCGTAGGCGCGATTCAGATAAACGTAGTCGCCCCCTTCGCGCGGATAGGAGTTACCCAACTCGGCGTAGCAGAGCGCACCGGCCAGCGACAAGAAACCGCCGAACGTCCAAACGCCGATCAGCCAGGGCCAACTCGGCGTCTGCGAGGCGACCGTGGGGGCCGTCAGATAAATTCCCGATCCGATAATGATGCCGACGATGATCGACGTCGAATCGACGAGCGTTAGTTCGCGTCGCGGAACGCCGCGTGATTCCGTCGGCGAATTATTTTTTATCGTGTCTTGCATCAATCAAGCAACCTGTCGTGCGGCCGTTTTCGCTATATAAAAGAACCAGCTTGCCTTGCGAAAAACAGCTACGACTTACGCCGCTCGTCGCCCTTGAGCGATTTTTGCGCCTCGCCGGTCATCGGCACGAACTTCACCGGCAAAACTTCGCGGCGGGTAACCTTGCCGTCATCCTGCTTTTCCAAGAGAAGGAGCTTTTGCTCCTCTTCGCCGACCGGAATGACCAACCGACCGCCCGGCGCTAATTGATCGATGAGCGCCTGCGGAACGGAGTCCGGCGCGGCGGCCACCACGATCACGTCGAAAGGCGCCTTCTCAGGCCAACCGCGATAGCCGTCGCCGCAACGAACCGTCACGTTCTTGTATCCCATCTTCGCCAAACGGTCCTTCGCCGTCTCGGCCAACTGCGGAACGATTTCTATGCTGTACACTTCCTTGCAAATTTCGCCCAACACCGCCGCTTGATAGCCTGAGCCGGTCCCCACGTCCAAAACGCGACAGTTCGCCGTCGGACGCACTAACTCGGTCATCAAAGCCACGATGAAAGGTCTCGATATCGTTTGCTCGTGACCGATCTTCAAAGCCGCATCGTCGTAAGCATGATCGCGGCGATCGTCGGGAACGAAGAGTTGACGCTGAACGCTTCCCATCGCCTTGAGCGTCGATTCATCCTTAATGCCTCGGCTACGAAGGTCTTTCCTGACCATCGTACGCCGCGATTCCGCGAAGCGATCGCTTTCCTTTTCGTTCGATTTGTTTGAAGAATTTTTCGCCATCGACACGACCGGCGTGCCTGCCGACGACCGATGCGCGTTTAGCGTTACGAAAGAGACGAGAGCGGCCAAAGCGAGGCCGGCGCAAGAAAATTTCAGGACGAGAGCTTTCATATCACTAACATCTTTCGGAATAATACTTTACGGCGTCATGCCGGGCTATTTTTGAAGGTTCGAGCTTGGCCCGTCAAAGACGAGAGCGACGATTTCGTACCTTCCCCCCCACACAATTCGTCGATTCTACCCCCGACTTATTTCTTCGACAATCGCCGCCGCATTTGTTTTTCGACGGAACTGACGTTGGCGATTATCCGTCAACCTCTTACACTACGCGAACTTACGCGATTTACCATCAGGCTCCCTAAGGGGATCGCGCGATTCCCGCCGCACACAGCTATGACGCAAAATACTCGATATCAAATTTGGATCGCCATCGCGGCGGCCGCCATTTTCTTTACGAACCTCGGCGTCGCCGGGTTGTGGGACGAAGACGAGACGCTTTACGCCTCGTGCGCCCGCGAAATGCTTCAGCGCGGCGATTGGGTAACGCCGTATTTCAACGGGCACCTCTTTCCCGACAAACCGCCGCTGATGTTTTGGACGATGATGGCCGGCTTTAAAATATTCGGCGTAAACGAACTCGGCGCCCGATTTTTTTCCGCCGTCCTGGGACTAGGGACGGCGCTGCTCGTCTATCATATGGGCAAAAGGTTATTCGACCTGCGAACCGCTTTCTTGAGCGGAATAATCACCGCCTCGTCGATCATTTTCACCGTCTCGGCCCGCGCCGCCACGGTCGACGCCGCACTGGTCTTCGTCACCACGACGGCCGTCTTCGCCTTCATCGTCGGAATGATTCGCAAAAGCTCGGCCGAAGGCTCGACCGACGTTTTCGCATTTCAGGCTGATCGAAAGCTGCCGCTCGCCGTCGCGGCGCTCATGTATTTCGCGCTCGGATTGGCCGTTCTTTCCAAAGGTCCCGTCGGATTCCTTTTGCCGATGACCGCCTTCGGACTGTTTCTCATGATCGGTCATTGCCGCGTGCGGCTTGCCGCCGCTCCGGCTTCTCCGGCGGGCTTCGTCGCCCGATACGTTCGAATCGCCGCGGCATTTTTCCATCCAGCGACTTTTTTCCGCAGTCTTTTTCAACTTCGACCGTTCGTCGGCGTTATATTCGTGCTGGCCGTTGCGCTACCGTGGTTCGTTCTGGTCGGACTTCGCACCGACGGCGAATGGCTCCGCCTCTTTTTCGGAAAATTCAATCTCCGCCCGTTCGTGCAGCCGATCCTCGGGCACAGCGGCCCGTTTTGGTATTACGTTCCGGCCGTGCTGATCGGATTCTTCCCGTGGTCGATCTTCCTCGGGCCGGCCTTTGCAGACGCCGGGCGTCGCATTCGTCGCAAAGAAGCCGAAGGGGACGCGTTAATTCTGCTCGCCTCTTGGTTCGCCGTCTTCTTCTTTTTCTGGTCGATATGCAGCACGAAGTTGCCGCACTATCCGTTGCCCGCCTACCCGGCCTTGGCCTTATTGACCGCCGCGTTCTTGGAACGCTGGATCGCCGATCCCGCGCGCATTTCATCTCGTTGGATGAACGCGGCGTGGCTCTCGAGCGTGTTGGGAGGAGTGACGATCTTGGTAGCTTTGCCGATCGCGGCGACGATTTACCTTCCCGGCGAACAATGGCTCGGCGCTTTCGCCATAATTCTCATCGTCGGAGCCGGCGCCGCATGGCGATTCGCTTCGCAGGGTAAAAATCTCTCGGCGGTTCACGCCTATGCCGTCACCTCGGTCGTTTTTCTGACCGCCGCGTTCGGCATCGCCGCGAATCGGGTTGACGCCTTTCAAAACGCAAGGCCGATCGTCGCCGCGATTCAAGCCGACGCCGAAAAGAACGGAATTCCCGCCGACGTCCCGCTTTGCGCCTACCGTTTTTTCCGTCAGAGCGAGGTCTATTACGCCAACCGGCAGGTGACGCATTGCGGCGCCCCCGGCGAAGCGGCGGCGATGAGCCAACTCGACGATTTTTTGACCCAGAAGGGCCATGCGTATATTATTACCCTAGATAAATACCGAGCCGAAATCGACGCCCGCTACCCGAACCAATTCACTTTGCTCGTCGATCAGCCGCGATTCTTGGCCAAAGATCGCATGATCGTGTTGGCGCTGAAGACCGACGCCGTCGGCGTCGTAGGGCGTTCGGCGAGCGCCGACCAGAAATAGTCTAGAGATAGGCGCTCGGCGAGCGCCGAAACGGCATTTCAATCACGAGGCGCAATCATGTCCGTCGATCCGCTCCGCCGCGAGCTGTACGATTCGTTCAAGAATCGCGCGATGATTTACTATTTGATCTACGACGAGCTGCGTAAGGAGTGCGGCGAGGAGAAGGCCGAGGAAGTTCTTTCCCGCGCGATCTATCGGCGAGGCGAAGAGCATGGCCGAATGAAGTTCGGCTCATTCGGTCCGAACGACATGTCGGGTTTGCAAAAGGCGTTCTTAGAAGGGATTCCCGACGAGGGGCGCATGTTCCACCCCGAGATTCTGCACAGCGGCCCGGAAGGCGTCGACATCCAGTTTCGCAGTTGTCCGCTGCGCGACGCTTGGCTCGAAGCCGAATTGCCGCCCGAAGAAGTGGCGACGCTCTGCCGCATCGCCGCGAGGATCGACAACGGCACTTTTGAAGGGGCCGGCTTCAAATTTCACGCCGACACCTGGCAACCCAAGGGGGACGGCTGCTGCCGCCTGCATATCAGACCGGGAAAGTAAAACACTCCCTGTCTTCTACTACCCGTTCTGATGGACTCACATTCCCACGTATTTCGCATAGGCCGTCCGCGCGACGGCGATGTCGTCCGTTCCGGCGACGATCGCTCGGCCGTCGGCGAAAACGGTGATCTCGAACGATTCGACTTTGAATCGCACTAAAAACGCACTACGAGCGGTCACTTCAAAGGCCGTAAGTCGAGCGGCCAAGTCTTCCAGCGAAACCGTCTTGTCGGGCGAAGCCAATTGCACGGCATTTCTTCCGCAGAGGATCGCGGCCCGACTCGTCCCGCGTCCGGCGAGGAACGAAAAGTCTCGCCGCGCGCAAGTAGGGCAATCGGCGCTCTTCAGCGCCGAGACGTTCATCATGCGAACTTGGTTGGTCCATAGATCGACGACGAACATTTTTCGCAAGACGGCCGCTCGAGCTCCGCTCAATATTTTCAGCGCCTCCATGGCCTCGACGGAGGCGACGACGCCCACGATCGGCCCGAGGACGCCGACCGAATCGCACGTCGGCGCCGCGCCGGGCGCGGGGGGCACCTCGACGACGCACCGCAAACAGGGGGTCTCGCCCGGCAACACGGTCATGACTTGCCCCTCAGTCCCCACGCAACCGCCGAAGACCCACGGGAGGCCGTTCTTTACGGCGTAATCGTTGATGACGAATCGCGTCTCGAAATTATCGCAGCCGTCGATGATTACGTCGGCGTCTTCGCAGAGCCGTTCGATAGTCTCCGGTCCAATGTCGGCTACGACCGGCTCGACGCGCACTTCGGAATTCGCGGCTCGCAAGCGTTCGGCAGCGGCGATCGCTTTGGGAGCGCCGGCACGCGCGTCTTCCTCGGTGAAGAGCGTTTGCCGATGCAGATTGCTCAGATCGACGACGTCGCGGTCGATGACGCGAACGTGCCCGACGCCGGCGCGAACCAAGAGGTTGGCGATTTGATTGCCCAAGGCGCCGCATCCGCAGACAACCGCGCGAGCCGCGAGCAACCGCCGTTGCCCCTGCTCGCCGATCGGCTGAAATCGAATTTGTCTTGCGTAACGGTCTAGCATGTCATCGCTTTCCGACGAATACGTTATTCGGCGCGTTCCTTCAGCGCCTCGGCCAAAAAACGGCCAGTCGCCGATTGCGAGTTGTTCGCCACCATCTCCGGCGTTCCTTTGGCGACGAGTTGGCCGCCGTTCTCCGCCGCGTCCGGACCGAGATCAATTATATAATCGGCCGCCTTCATCATCTGCAAATTATGCTCGACGACGATCAGCGAATGGCCGACGTCGAGCAACGCCTCGAAGCAATCGAGCAACTGGACGACGTCGGAGAAATGCAAACCGGTCGTCGGCTCGTCGAGAATGAAAAGGCAACGTCCTCGTTTCGCGGCGCTCATATAGTTTGCCAATTTCAGGCGTTGCGCCTCGCCGCCGGAAAGCGTGTTCGCCGGTTGGCCGAGCCGCACGTAGTCGAGTCCCACGTCGATCAACCGCTTCAGCTTCGCTTGCACTTTCGGCTGGCCTCGAAAGAACGTGAACGCCTCGCGCACGGTCATTTCCAAGGCCTCGGCGATATTGCGGCCGCGATAAGTAACGTCGAGAATTTCGTCGCGATATCGAGCGCCGCCGCATTGCGAGCATTTCATATACACGTCGGCGAGGAACTGCATGTCGATTTGAATGTAGCCGTCGCCGTTGCACGTCTCGCAGCGTCCCCCTTCGACGTTAAACGAGAAATGGCTGGCGTTAAACCCGCGCGTTTTCGCCTCGACGGTGTCGGCGAAAACGTTGCGAATCTCGTCGAAAATTTTCAGATAGGTCACCGGGTTGCTGCGCGGAGTGCGACCGATCGGGCTTTGATCGATCATAATCACGTCGTTTATTTGCCCGTCGCCGAAGATATCGTCGTGCGGATACGGTTTCGGCGCGTCTTTGCGTAACCGACGACACAACGCCGGATAGAGCGTATCCTCGACCAGCGTGCTTTTTCCCGATCCGCTCACGCCGGTCACGAGGCAGAGCACGCCGAGGGGGAACTCGACGGTCACGTTTTTCAGGTTATTCCCCCGGGCGCCGGCCAATCGAATCCAACCGTGGTTCGGCGGACGGCGTCTTCCGATCTGCGTCACTCCCCGCCGTCCCGCCATATAATCGCCGGTCATGCAGTCCGCCGAATCGAGCATCTCCGCCGGGGCGCCCTGGAAGGTGACCTTGCCGCCGCGGTCGCCCGCGCCCGGACCGATTTCGACGACTTGATCCGCCGCGCGAATCATCGCCTCCTCATGCTCAACGACCACGACGGAATTTCCTCGATCACGGAGCTTCTTTATCGAATGAATCAGTTGGCTCGTGTCGCGCGGGTGCAATCCGATCGAAGGCTCGTCGAGAACGTAGAGCATGTTGACCAAGCTCGAACCGAGCGCGGCGGTCAACGCAACGCGCCGCCCTTCTCCGCCGGACAGCGTTCGCAGCGGACGCTCCAAGGTCAAATAGCCTAGCCCGACCTCTTCCAAATAATGCAACCGCGAGCGAACCTGCTCTAACATCATCCGGCCGATCCGCCGTTCCTTCTCGGTCAACTGCAAGTCGCGGAAGAAAGCCGCCGCTTCGGAGACTTTCAACTCCGAAATTTCGCCGACGTTCTTTCCTCCCACGCGAACGGCCAGGCCCTCGTCGCGCAATCGAGTCCCGCCGCATTTCTCGCAGCGTCGATAACTTCGCCAACGGCTCAGGAATACGCGAACGTGCATTTTGTACTTGCGCTTTTCCAGCGACTCGAAAAAGCCGTTTAGGCCGCCGTACTCGCTCTCCGGAACGCCCCCAACGATCATCTCGACGTGGCGAGGCTCAAGCTGCTTGAACGGAACGTCGGTCGGAAGATCGAACTGCTTCGCCGCCTTTAAGAGCGTTTGCAATTCCCCTTCGAACGAAGGCGCATTCCATGGCGCGATCGCCCCTTCCTTGAGCGACTTGTTCGCGTCGGGCACGATCAAATCGAGATCCATGTCAATGACGTTGCCGAAGCCTTCGCAAACCGGGCAGGCGCCGAGCGGGCTGTTAAAGCTGAACAAACGCGGCTCGGGCGCCGCGTAGTCGATTTCGCAGTCTTCGCAGCGATATTGCGAACTGAATCCGTAGCGCCGCCACAAGCGATCGTCGATCATGACCGGCGAGCCACGTTCGCCGTCGCCGTTCTCTTCGCTCTTCGAATCGCCGTTTTCGACGAAGGCGAAGCAACGCCCGCGTCCTTTAGCGAAAGCCGCCTCGACCGATTCGCGCAAGCGTCCGCCGGCAGTCGCGCCGGCCGACAACCGATCAAGCACGACGTACCAACCGTTTCCGTTCTTTCCTTCTCCGTTCGTCGAAGTCGTCGCCCCGAAGCCGAGCGTCTCCGGCGAGACCTCGGCCAAGCTGACCGTCCGTCCGTCCACGATCAAGCGAATGAAACCGTCCTCTTTCAAACCGGCGCAAAGCGAATCGCGTTCCGCCTCGTCTTCGGGCCTCTCCAGCCGCGAGGCGATCATGAACTTCGCGCCCGGCGGCAAAGCGGCGAGCGCCTCCGACGCGCTTTGCGGCGTGTCGCAACGAACCTCGGCCCCGCAACCTCGACAAAAAACTCGACCGATCTTCGCGAAAAGCAACCGCAGATAATCGTTCGTCTCGGTCGCCGTGCCCACGGTCGAACGACTCGAATGATTGCCGTTCTTGCTCGTCACAGCAATGGCGGGGGGAATCCCTTCGATCGACTCGGCCTCAGGCTTCTCCAAGCGCTGCAAAAATTGCCGCGTGTAGGCCGAAAAACTTTCGATATACCGACGCTGTCCCTCGGCATAGAGCGTGTCCAGGGCGAGACTGCTTTTTCCGCTCCCGCTCAGGCCGCAGAACACAATCAACTTTTGACGCGGCAAATCGAGATCGACCGATTTCAGATTATGAACTGAAACGCCGCGCAGCGAAATGAAACCGGTATCAGGCATGGTTGGTTGATTGCGAAAGGACGGCGGCGTTCTGTCGAAGCGCTTTTCGGGACGTGCCGCAAAAAGGGAAGAGGTTCTTCAAACACGGCTTGACCTATACGGAGCACAGCCGGCTAGACAGGCCTCTTTCGACAATCCGGCAAATTACCTATCCTATCACGGTCTACGCCCGCCGTCCACATTTTGCAGGCCTCGGGCAGCCCCTTTTTTCGATTTGGAAGCAGAGGTCCAGAGCGCGATTTCGCCTGAAAGGGGCTTAAGATGACCGCGACCGGCCGCCAAGGATCGAACGCCCTACTTCTTCTCCACACAGCCGGCCACCATCGGCGCCAATGAATCCAAATCGACCGAATCCAAAAGTCGATTCGGGACCGCCCAATAGAGAATGACGATCTTGTCGTCGATGACTCGACTATAGCAGTCGGTCACGCCCTTCTCCGACCGAAAGCCCGGCTGGCCTTGCTTAGGCTCGTAATAGAACGAAGCGGAGAATGTCGAACGGAAATATTTCCACGGCGTCGCCGCTCCCGACGGAGTTTCGCATGGCTTATCGGCCACCGGCTCTGACTTCGCATCTTTGACATTCATCGAAAGACCGTCGATGACGGCGTTCATGAACGCGACCGGCTCCCGCCCTTGCGGCATATCCACGACGGCCACATACAAGTAATATGCGGTCTTGCCTCCCTTGCTATCCTCAATGAAATCCTCGAAGGCCAATTTCTGGCCGCTCATCTCTTTCCCGAAAGGAGAAAAACGCTTCACGTCAACCGCGCCTTTGGCTAAAGGCGCTTGAGTGAACCGTTTCGGAACGCGAAACGCCAGTTGCGTGTCGGGAATCGGCTCCGCATCCTGTTTCAAAACCTCGCTGTATTTTGAATTCGACTGCATCTCTTGGAGCGTCTTACCCAAGCGCTCCTCGTACTCGCTCGTTCCGCAACCGGCGAGAACCGCGCAACCGCAAAATAACAATCCAAGCTTCCATCTCATATCTCGATGCAGTTTCATAAAACGCCTCACCGATTTCTCTATCGATATTTCGGTCGACCGCGGAGCGGGATCGCCGAAAACGGACAACCCATCCATTGTCGCGTCCCCCGCAGGGGGCTGTCAAGCGGATTCAAAACGGCTGTTATACCTCATTTTATCGCTTTGCGACTCGTCCTCAACTCATTCAAATCGCAAATAGCCGAATCCCGCCGGCCGAACTTCGGGCGTCGCCGGGGCGGTCCAGGAATGAAAACTCTTTCCCGGCACGGTCCGTTGCAGGCCTAGCCCCCACACATCTCCCGACTTGATTTTTTCGGCTGAAAGTTGCGAAAACGGAATGGCCGCCTCGACGGTCCACGCCTCGCCGTCGTCCGACGCGGCCACAAACCACTGCGGATTCCAGGTCGCGTCTTCGTTTAATCGATCGGCAGTCCAACCGCGATGATCGACCGTCAAATTGAAAAACGTCGCGTAGTCTCGATCAACGTCGAGCGACACGTCCATTCGATCGTGAGCCGATAGATCGGCGTCGCGCGTTCTCGCGCCGACCGTCCTTTCATATTCGACGTCCGCAACCCGACGACAACTTATCGCAATATAAAGATAATCGTCGTCGTAGGCCAACGCGGCGCACGAGATCGATTCCCCCGCCGACTCCGAGTCAATTAACGGAACCGGCGTCGTTCTCGACCAAATCTCGTCATCCAATTTTCCGTCGAGATTCGGTTTCTCTTTTGCGCGCAAGCAAAGCAACGTCGGCTTGAGCGAATCTCCTTCCTCGCCGGCCAAATGTCGTTCGCCCATAGCGCATGTCCGAACCGCATCGCAACCGCCCGACCTCGCTAACGCCGCATAGACCTTTTCGGCCAGGCTCTTTTCCCCTAGCCGACGATATGCCGAGGCGAGCGGAAGTCGAGCCGCCGAATCCAAAATTAACTCCGGCGCGTTTTTCTCAATCTCGGTTTCCAGGTCAACGGCGCGCCGCAGTCGCTCTTCCTCCTTCTTCATCGGAGTCGCGCCGACCGGCGCCTCTCGCTCCGCCGTCTCACTCGCCGTTCGCTCCTTCAGGGCGATCTCCGACGAAACGTAGTAACGCATCAACCATGTATAGGTCTCGAGGGCAAGCGGATGACGGGGAAAGCGTTTCACGAGCGAACGCCGATAGTCGGCCGCATCGCTCCAGCGTCCCTCGACAGTCGCCGCCGTGGCGTATCGAGCGAGCGAGCGAACGGCGTCGTCCGCCGTTAAATCCTTGGACAGCGATTCGATTTTCGCCAACTTTTCGCCGACTGAACCGTCCGTTTTTCCAAGCCGTTCGAGAATGGCCAACGCGTTGCGCCGTCGTGCGCCTTCGAAGTCGCCGCCTCCCCTTCCTGCTCCGAAGCCCTGCGCCGCGCGGCGAGGGTAGTCATTCGAGCCCGCCGGCGCCTCCGCGAAAAATCTCTTACGAGCGGCCCGATCCGTCGCCAAATCGAACGTCGTCCGAAAGGCGACCGTCGCCGCCGCTTCTTCCCTCTTTTCGCCGACAAACGCCCGGGCCATGTTCGCCGCGTCGGCCAACGTCGCGTTCCATCGAGGAATCGTTTGCGAAGAGAAAACATCGACTCCTCCTCGCCCGCCCGACTCATCCGCCGAGAAAATGCGCTGCGTTTGCCACGGCGTCAAACCCATTTCCGCTATTTGCTCCGGAAAGCTCGCCGCGTCGGCAGCTTCGCCGACCGCCTTCAACGTGACCCGGCCGAGAACGCGATTCAAAGGGGTTTGCCCTCTTCCGTCCGCCGGCGGCGCCAAAATAATTTCCGGCCGCAGTCGACGAATTTCCTCGACAAGCCGCGACTCCAACTCTCTTTCCCCTTGTCCTGCATAGAGCGAATCCCAAACCGACTTGTAATCCGCCTCGGTCAATTGCAGAACTTTCGCGCGAATCGGAAAACGCCGTTCAAAAACGCCGTCATTCGCTCCGACCGCAAACGCCGCCTCGCGCAATCGATCGTCGGCCGCCGCCGCGTCGTCCGTCGGCGTCGTGATTTTTTCGCTATGAAAAACACGAATCTCGCATATATAACCGTCTTGGGCCGCGATTTTCGCCAGGGCCTCCCATGGCACGTCGTTCGCCTCGGCGAACACGGCGAGCGCAGCGACGCGTTTTGCGCCGTAGCGCTGAACGGTCCAAGTTCTTCCGCCGTCGCTCGTCGCCAGAATGGTTCCCCAATCGCCGACCGCCCAACCTTGTCGGTCGTCGAGAAAGAAAAAACTTCGGATAGTCGCCGTCGCTCCCGTCGCATGCGTCGCCCAACTTTTTCCGCCGTCTTCGGAGAGAAAAACCCGCGTCCCGGGCGAACCGGCGATCCAAATTCTTTCGCCGCGCACGGCCAGGGCCGAAAAATCAAATCCTCGCGATTTTCCCAGCGTCGCGTCACCGCTCTGCGAGCGCCACGTAACGCCGCCGTCTTCGGTCGTCATTACGAGCCCGCCGTCGCCGACCGCCGCGCCGAATCCGCTCGGCGACAGTCGTACTTTCGCAATGCCGCGCCAATCGCCTAGGTCGGTTTTCGAAGGCACGATTCCTTTGCGTCGAACGACTGCCGCCGCGCCGCGTCCGTCGACTAACGCCCCTTCGGCCGCCGAGATAAAGTCGCCGTCGCTCCAGCAGGTCAAATCGCCGCTGGCCGCGGGGGTCCAACTCCTTCCGCCGTCGGCCGTGAAAAAAACGCCCGACGGAAACATAAACGAAGAAGCGCCGACCGCCCAACCGTTCAGCCCGCTGAAAAATCGAGCGCTCCGCAGCAGCGGAAGATTCAGATTCGGGCGTTCTCGCCACGTTTGCCCGCCGTCGAGAGTAAACAGAACCACGCCATGGTTCTTTCGAGAGTACGGAGTAACGAAACCGCCCGCCGCAAGACCGTTCTTCTCATCGCGAAAAGCGACGGAGCTTAGCGTATGATTGGTCGGGGAGATTTGCCGTCGCCAATTCGTACCGCCGTCGTCGGTCCGCCAAATCGCTCCGCCGTCGCCGACCGCCGCGCCATGCAAGGCGTCGAGAAAGAAAACGTCGTTCAGCCGCGCATCGTTCGACGCCGACGCTCCGAACGACGCGATCGTCTCTTTAGCGACCTGCGCCGGTTCATCGTCGAACTTGATCGGCTTCTCGGGCGGTTCGAGCGGATCGACCTGGCCGACGATCGCGAAGATCAGCGTTAATGCGGAAATCATCTCCATACAATTTCCTGCCGCGGAACGGCGGCTGCAAAACCTACGTCAACTTCTTCGCAAAAGTCGTCGTTCGACCGAGGACCGCCTTCGTCAACGCTTCGACGAAAAAAAACTCGCCCCACATGACCGACTCGTCCACGCCGAGGTTCTTCGCCGTGTGATAAACGCCGTGTTTGAGCACGCCCTCCCAGCCCGGCGTTTCCGAAGCCAAGTACTCCGGCTCAACCATCGCGTCGAGCATGTCGAGCGCCGTTTGGCGGTAAAGCTCGGCCTGTTGCGGGTCTTTCGTCTGCAACGAGAGATCCAACAGACCGCTCGCCGCGATTGCCGAGGCCGACGTCTCTTTTTGCGCGCCCCACGGAGCCGGCTGCTGCAAATCGGCGTCGAAATCCCAGTATGAAACCTTGTCGGCCGGAAGATGATCGATCCAGAACTTCGCGTTCCGCTCGGCGACGGCAAAAAACTCGTCCATATTCGTCAGCGAGTAAACTTTACTAAAACCGTAAAGCGACCACGCCAACCCGCGTGCCCAGGCGCTGTCATCACGCAAGCCTTGGTGCGTCGATTCCTTGATGAATTCGCCCGTCTCGGTATTGAACAATCCTTCATGGGCGGTCGAGCCGTTCGCCCGAACGATCTTGTCTCGCGTCGTTCGGCAATGCGTGATCGCCGTATTCAAGAGCGAGCCGTCTTGCGTCTCTTTCGCCGCGTAGAAAATGATCGGCACGTTCATCATAATGTCGATGAAAAGCGAATCGTCGCCCACGAACGAGCGGAGATACTGCCCTTTCGCCTTGAAACGCATCGACAGCGTTCGGCCCGCCTGAATCAAAACGTCGTGAATCTTCTCGTCGCCGGTCAACTGATACCACGGCAAATAGGTGCTCAAGAAGATGAAGCCGAGGTCGTGCACGTTGCGATCGAATTGACGATGTTCGAGCAACTTTGAATAATGTTCGGCCCGACGGCGCCATTCGGCGTCGCCCGTCCGGAGGTGAAACTGCCACATCATTCCGGCGAAGAACCCGCCGGTCCAGTCGGTCCACAACTCGCCCTTCCGATCCCAGACGCCGCGGTTCGTGTAGATCGGGAAATAGTCGGGATACTTCTCGGCCGTCGTCGCGACTTGCTTCTCGGCGAATTCCAAGGCCGCCGCGTACTTCGACTTCCGTACTGCGTCCAAAACGAGTTGACTCATCCTACTGGCTCTCCTCGATGGTGTTTTCGGCCCCCTGCCCTCCGTTCCCTACGCTCGATTGAATCTGGCTCGCTCTTCAAAAGGCTTTTTCGCCGCCTGCGAGCCCGACTCTACCGGCTTGCCGAGCGGCAATAAAACGGCGACCTCCAAATTCGCCGGCACGCCGAGTAACTTGCCGATCGCCTCGGCCAATCCGTCGCGGCGTAGGACGCCGTCGAGCCAGACCGTCGCGTAGCCTAAAGCGGTGATCGCCAGGAGCATGTTTTCGGCCGCCGCGCCGCAATCTTCGGCGGCGAAGGAAAGCGGTCCCAAAATGGGACGAGGATCCACGACGCAGGCGATCGTCGCTTGAGCCGTCTCGCAATAGGGTCGCGGAATCAGCTTGGCGATTTCGGCGAGCGTTTCCTTGTCGTCGACGACGACGAACGAAACAACCTGCTCGTTTTTGGCCGAAGGTGCGTGAATCCCTGCCTCGACGATCTTGCGCAAATCCTCGCGGGGAATCGGCTGCGACAAAAAAATGCCGCGGTAACTGTGACGCTTTTCGATGGCTTCAAATAGGTTCATCCCGGCATTATCCTCCATGTCAGGCCGATTCGTCAATGATCGCGGCGGCCCGAGAGTCTATCAGATTGCGGCAAAAATTGAAAAAGAGGCCTAACCGCCGATTTGTTTCAGCCCCTTGCAACGCTTCCAGCCGCTCGTCTGTGCTTTCTCCGCCCCCTTCCCAGCGCCTTGAACGCTAGCGCCTTTCCGGAAGCAAAGCGCGACGAAAAATCCAGAGCGTCAAGCAGACGCCGAAGATGAACAGCAACTCGGTGGTTTCCTCCCAGAACAAATACCATACTCGATTTTGATCGTAAGCGGCGCCAAGCGCCATCCGAAGCGCCCCAAACGTCAATGGGCCCATCCCCGCCGCAAAAGCGATCTTTGCCGCGGCAATCGAGTTCTCCCGTTTGACGGCCAAAATCGATATTGAAGCGGCGAACATCGCGACGGCCGCCAAAGCGCAGCACCAGTTTTCGAACTGCTGGTGTACGCGGAGGTGGGCGTAGTTATAAACGGTCCCAAACACAAGCGTATTATACGAGCTATCTCGCCAATCGGCGGTCGGCAGCATGAGCGAGACCACGAGAAGCGTCGGAGTTATTACGAAAAACATTTGTTTTAGCGCGCATGAAGGCTCGCCGTATTTAACGCACCCGCCGCAGAGAGAAAACGCCGCGCAGCGATCGTCAACGGAGCTAAGCCTGAGAATTCGGCGGTCGATTCCCTCCAACAGCGAGTAGGCGACGAATCCGAACGAAACGAGCATCCCGAATCCATGAAGATATTCCCAAAGATACGACGTCTCGCAATAACCGAAGTAGTTCACCGCGCATGCCGCTTCGCCGAGAAAGAAAGCAACCATTCCCCAACGCAGAGCGACGATATCCGGACTCCGGTTTCTCCAAATCATCGCCGCGACGACGACTGACAGCGCCATATAGATCGGCTTGAAGAAGAAGTAGGCGATCACCGCCGCCGCTTGCTCCAGGACGGGCGAACGGCGGAAGGGAAACTCGACGACTCGATCCTGGCCGATCCGCCATCGGTCGAACGCGCCCCCTTGCGGTTCCGTCCCGTCGCGCAACCAGTCGAGAATTTGATCTCCGGCCGCGGGTCGTCGGCGCGGCTGCTCATTCGCCGCGCTGCGAATCCACTCTTGAACGCCCCCCCGCACGCTAAAGGCCGGCTTGATCCCGCGTTCATTTAAATGCCAAGCCGCCACCCGACTCGCCATCCCTACGTCGCACACAAGCAGCAAAGTTTTGCCGCGCAACTCCGCCGGCAGATCGTCGGGGGATTGCGCTTTGAGGATCGCCGCAAGCGGCCAGTTTTCCGCGCCGTCGATGCGTCCTGCCGAAAAACTTTCCGGCGAGCGAACGTCCGCAAGCGCGACGCCCCCGCTCCCTTCGCGAAGCAGTCGCTTGGCCTCTTGCGGCGTCACTGTGGGAATTCCGCCGAAAAGGAGCCAATAGCCGACTATCGGCGCCAAACCGCCGGCCAAAATAAGCGCGAGCACGCTCCGGAAGACCGACCTCGGCGCATTCACATTCGTTGCTGGAGTCGATTTCATGCGTTCGTTCCCCCGCGGATCGCGGTTTTGCCGTCACTCTTGTCTCGCTCCAGAACGTTAAAGCGGCAGAATGAAACCGCCTTACCGCCGGGACGAATGACATGCACGCAACACTCGTCCACGCGGTCTTGATCGTACGTATAAGCGTCCATGAACGGTTTAATGACGATGCGTAAAAAATCTTCGGGATTCGCTCCAGTCGGACCGAACTTCCGCGCATCGTCGAAGTTGAAATTCATCCGATCGGATAACTTGTCCAAATGGTCTTCAATCTTGAAAACGCGAGTCAACGGCAAAACCGCCTCGCCGCGGCGCCGCAACGCATAGGTGAAGCTGCAGCAATTCGGATTGCCGCACGGCAAAGGCTTGAAGTCGTCGGCTACAAATATATCGCCGCACTGTTTCGCAATGAAGTCGACCACGTCGGCCAACGTGAGACGGTTCATCGGATCGGAGCTCGGCGCAAAACGGCCGGCCCAGGTCGCGGGCTGAAACGTTACGCCGCGAATCTGAGGGGTCCGCAACGCTAAATCCGCAATCGCTCCGACCTGATCCTCATTCACCCCTTTGACCAAGGCGCAGACCAACGTCGTCGGCAGATCGGCCGCCTTGATTTTCTCGATAATCTCCCGCTTTTGGGTTGAGAGATCGAGTCCTCGCAACGTTCGATGGCTTTCCGCGTCGAAACCGTCGAATTGCAAATAGAGTTCCAACCGCGGCCTCCGCGCGGCCAGTTCCGCGGCAAGATTCTTGCGCGACAGCAATTCTAAACCGTTCGTGTTAATCATCACGCGCTCGATCGGCAACGCCTGGCAAACGTCGAGGAGCCGAAACAAATCGGGATAGAGCAACGGTTCGCCGCCGCTCAATTGCAAAACCTCCAAGCGCCCCCGCTCGGCGATGAACGCCTTTAGGTCGGCGCATATCTCGTCGAAGTCGCGATGCCCTCCGCTCGAACTGCCGGCGTAGCAGACGGGACAATGAAGATTGCAAACGTCGGTCAACTCAAGCAGCCCGACGCACGTCTTATGACCGGCAGAGTCGGAACAACAGCAGGTTCCCGCCGCAGGAGGCGGATGACAAACTTCGTCGCGAAGATAGTAGCGGCGACGGTCCGCGCTCACTAAGGCGACTTGCTTGCCGTGCTCCGGACATTCTCGATCGAGATATACTTTCCCGTCTCTCAAAAAAACTCGTCCCGCGACGGAACGGAGGCAGCGAGGACATAACGTCCATGTCTCTTTGAGCAAAGCGCCGTCCGATTCGTCGAGCGGCGTATCTAAGATGCCGCCGTGCGGTCTCGCCGATTTTCGCGGACCGCAACTCGGGCATTCCCACACCGAAAACAAACCGGCGAGCAATAGCGCCGCCCATTGATAGCCCGTCAATCCCAGCCAAAGCGCAGGCTCCGGCCGAACGAATTCGGTCAGGAAACGGAACAGGCAATAGGAGATGAAATAGAACCGCATTAACCGATCGCGCAAGATGCCGCGTTGCAGGAAATAATACATAAGCGCCGCGGCGCAAAGATGGAACGCCGACTCGTAGAGCTGCGACGGGTGACGCAACAACCCGTCGCCGAAATTCACGCCCCAAGGCAACGTCGTCACTGTGCCGTAGCAGCAACCGCCGAAGAAACATGCGAGGCGTCCTATCGAGACCGCCGCGGCAAGCGGGACGGCGAAATCATCGCCGCGAACGTGAATTCGCAATTTCCACTCCGCGATCTGAACGCCGAGATATCCGCCCATCAGGCCGGCCATGATCGTCTTGCCGTCGTCGAACCATGCGGTCCCGTGAATGAGGCCATGCCAGTCGGCCAAAACGAACGGCAGTTTGGCGCCGATCATCCCGCCGCAAAACGCGCCGAGCGCCAAGCTCCCGATCTGCCAATGCTTGAGCCCCGACGGCTGTCGAAGACGAAAAAATAGCGCCGTGCCGGTCGCTACGGCGACGGTCATAATGGCCGCGTAGGTCAAGTTCACTTATCGCTCCTCGTCGTTTCGCCGTCTCTGATTGCTTTTCTTAGGTGCGCCGATCCCAAACAAACGAAAGAGCGCCCACGCCACCACGACCGCCGCTACGACGCCGCCGATATTGGGGACCCATAAAGACGAGGTGCTTTTAACGCCAATACTCAAACAAGTGGCGAAAAATGCAATGGTCGAGGCAAACATAACTATTAGCAAATCAACTAAAAAACCAAGCTCGCTCCAAACCGAAGAAGCGTCTTCATCCGCCTCGAGTATCTGCGGCGAACGTTTTTCAAGAATCTCCAAAATTTTGGCGTCCGGAAATTCATTCCCGCATTTCCAGCAGATGTCCGCGCCGATCGTAAGCAACGTTCCGCATTTCGGACAGGTCAATCCTCGATTTGGCGGTGAATCCATTTTTGTCCCTAATGATATGTCGCTCTCAAAACTTGCCCTGTCACTTAAGGCAAGTTAGGCTTCAAACGAGTTTGCATATGACGCGCAGAGCTTGAACGCATAATGAAAAGGCGTTTTCCGGGGGGCAATATAACGCCTGCCGCTAAAATTTGCGTCGTGCCGGTCGCTACGGCGACGGTCATCGCTGCCGCGTAGGTCAAGTTCCCTATCGCTCCTCAGGATTATGTTCTTGGCCGCGTTTCTTTCGTTTGCGAGACAAAAAAAGCCTAGCGAGCAAGGTTGTTACAATGCTGGCTGCTATAAGGCCGCCGCCAATCCCGAGAAACAACCCCAAGCCTAAGCTATCTTCGCCGCGAGAAGCTAAATTGGCGCCGGCGAAAAAGCCGCCAAAGCACGTCACAAAAAAAGCAATGCAAGCGGCGACGACAATAATCACCAGCGAGCCGAGGATTTTGAGCAACGTAATTAAGTCATTCCGGAATGGGGGAAGATCGTCGCCTTTTCCGCAGTTGAACGGCGGAAGATCGCCGGAGACCGGCGGGCGATCGGCCGTCGTCGGGAACTCGCGGCCGCACTTCCAGCAACGGTCCGCTCCGACCGCAAGCAACATCCCGCATTCAGGGCAGCGAAATCCACGATCCGACTGCGATGAATCCATAAAATCCCCTTCTGTGTAGATTTCTTATCGCATGCTCCGCAACTGTTGGCGGCTATCGCCCCGATCAACGCGGTTCGCGGCGAGCGGTCCTTGGCCGCCTAGAATCTAATAGGCGAATTTTCGAACAGGATATAACGCGAACGCGCCGCCACGCCAAAACTCCGTCCTCTGCATCCTACGCTCCATGCCCCTCTCCCCTACGCCCTACTTCCTACTCCTTGCAGCTCGCCAAGGCGATGAGTACGTAGCTGGTCACGAGATTCGGGTCGCTCTCCATCCAGCGGCTGTCGCTATTGGCCCACGACCCGTCCGAGCGTTGCCGATCGACGAGTTCCGTGATCAGATCTTTGCGCCAATTGTGCTTGACGTTCTTCGCGTCGAAGATTTCCTTCTGGCCGGTCGCGGCCAAGGCCTTCGCGAACGTGACGTAGTAATAGTATTGGCCCGTCGTTCCCGGTTTCATGCCGGGATTCGACTTCAGGTCGTAATTCGCGGCGATCCATTTGGTAGCGGCCTTCACGCGCACGTCGTCCGGCTTCAGCCCGGCGTAGATCATGCTCTTCAGTCCGGCGTAGGTCATCGAACCGTAGCTGCGCAGACCGCCGCCGTCGGTATTGCCCGATTGGCTAACGCCTCCCGATGCGGCCGTATAGTAGAAACCGCCGTCGGGATTTTTCGAGGCCGCCGCGGTCGTGTTGTATTCCGACTCTAAATTCTGGCAACGAGAGACGAAAATCAGCGCCTTCCTCATGGCTTCGTCTTCCGGTCCGGCGCCCGCTTCTTTCAAAGCTTCCAACAAGAATTGCGTGTTCGACAAGTCAGGACGCTTGTGCGAGCCGTAGCCCGCCCCGCCGTATTCCGGTTGCCCGGCGTCGATCCCTTCGTCTTCGTCCCACTGGTTCTTCTTAATGAACGATTCGGCCGCTTTGATCTGCTTGGCGTAACGTCCGTCGCGATTCGCCGCGACGAAGGCGATCAGGCCGAGACAGGTTTCGTAGTTTTTGTAATAGCTTTCCTTCTTGCTGATCGAACCGTCGGGCGCGACGAAGCCTTCCAGATACTTCAGACTCTTGGCGACCCCCGGATCGTCGACCGAACGGCCGTTTTTCAGAATGCCGACGACGGCAAGCGCCGTAACGGCGGGCCCCGCCTCGGGCGAAAAAGCGCCTTCGGGCGTTTGGCCTTTATCAAGGAGAAAATTAATCCCGCGATCGGCCGCCTTCGACGCCGCCTCCACTTCCGGAGCAGTAGTCGTCTTCGGCGTCGCCGCAAGGGCGCAACTTGAAGTAAACGCAAAGAAGCAAATCAATCCCGCAAGCGTCCGATACCGTTTCATATCCCAGCTTCCCTTCCTAATGAACAGATCGTATGTAGGGTGGGACAACGTCCCACGCTGCGTTTTTTCGACGGCGCTTATCCGTAGGGCGCTGCGGCGAGCGCCAAACCGCCGCTACGTCATAATCGCCAGTATTTCATCTTCGTTCATAATCAATAATTCTTTGCCGTCGATGACGACTTCCGTTCCCGCATAGCGGCCGAAGAGAACGCGGTCTCCTTCGCTCACTTGATGCGGAACACGCTTGCCGTTCGGCAGCAATCGACCGTCGCCGACCGAGAGAACGCGACCTTGCATCGGTTTTTCCTGGGCGGCGTCGGGCAGCACGATTCCCCCTGCCGTTTTCGCCTCCGCTTCGATACGCTTCACCACGACATTAGCGCCGACTGGCTCTATCTTCATCGCTATTACGCTCCTGGTGTGATTTCTCATCGCGTCCTCGACTCGTCATGCGTCGTCTCCCGCTTTTGAAAACGACCGCGTCGCGCCGAAATACGCCCAGGATAAATTCTCGCATGCCGCCTCTAAACCTTCAAGGGTCGAGAGAGGAGCCCCCCCCTTGTGGATGCCAATTACTTCACTCGTGACCTTGTCTAAAAACCGAACGCCAAATCGCTATAATGCTTTTGTTGCCGACGTCATTTCAACGAGATTCCAGCATGCCGCCGCTTCTACAAGCAGAAAACCTCGTTCGGCTCGATCCGAAAACCGGCCGACGTTTATTATACGACGTTTCGCTTTCCGTCGCCGAAGGCGAATTGGTGACGATCGCCGGCCCGTCGGGCTCGGGCAAAACGCTTTTGCTCCGTTCGCTAGCGTTGCTCGATCGGATCGACGCCGGCTCCGTCGTCTGGCGAGGCAAACCCGCCGCTTCATACGGCGTTCCCGTCTTCCGAAGTCAGGCGATTTATCTGCATCAGCGGGCGTCTCTCTTGGCCGAAACGGTCGAAGAGGCTTTAAATATCCCGTTTCAACTGGCAATCCGCCGCCGCGAAAAGTGGAACCGAGCTTTTGCCGTCGAATCGCTCGCCCGTTTCAACCGCGACGAATCTTTCTTGCTCCAAAAGACCGGCGATCTTTCGGGCGGCGAAAGGCAAATCGTCGCTCTTATCCGCGCTTTACAATTAAATCCGACGCTACTGCTGCTCGACGAGCCTACCTCGGCCCTCGATCCGCAGGCTTCGGAGGCGGCCGAAACGCTTCTTACGCGTTGGCTTCGAGAGAAATCCGACGCCCGAGCGATACTCTGGATCACTCACGACGCCGACCAAGCTGAGCGCGTCGCCGGCCGCAGACTGTTCATGAGCCAAGGCGAACTGCTCGACTCGACGCCGACGGAGACCCTTCAATGAACGCCGACTACATCGCCCTGCAACCGTGGCAAGTCGCGTTGGCGACCGCCTTAATCCTGATCTGCGGCGTCATCTCGCTCATCTTGCGACTCGGCATGGAACGACGGTTATTCGTAGCCGCGGTGCGTACCGTCTTGCAACTCTGGCTCGTCGGACTCGTGCTCGATTGGATTTTCAAGCCGAATCAGCCTTGGTCCGTCGTTCTCGCAATGGCGCTCGTAATGACCTTCATCGCCGGACTGTCAGCCGTCCGCCGCAACGAACGTCGCTACGCCGGAATCTGGTTCGATAGCGTCGTTTCGATGTGGGCAAGCTCCTGGCTCGTCGCTTCGATCGCGCTGTTCGGCGTCATTCAAGTTCAGCACGGCGAGCACGCCTGGTACAATCCGCAATACGCCATTCCGCTGCTCGGAATGGTTCTTGGCAACACGCTTAACGGAATCGCGCTCGGCATGGACCGGTTCGCCTCGGATATGCTCGCCCGTCGCGACCAAATCGAAACGCTTCTCGCGTTGGGAGCGACCCGCTGGGAGGCCGCCCGAGGCGTCATTCAAGTCTGCGTCCGCACCGGAATGATCCCGACGATCAATACGATGATGGTCGTCGGCCTAGTTAGCTTGCCAGGTATGATGACCGGCCAGATTATCGCCGGCATGAAGCCGGACCAAGCCGTTTTGTATCAAATCGTGATTATGTTTCTCCTCGCGGCGGGAACGGCGTTGGGAACCGTGGCCGTCGTTCTCCTCGGCTACGCCCGGCTTTTTAACGCAAAACATCAGTTTTTGGCGGAAAAGATCACCAAGCAGTAGGGAGCGTCCTCGCGCTGTAGGGAACGCCCTCAGTGGCGTTCCGCCGCTACCGTGGGCATACCTCTAATCCGCCGACCCCAAAAATCTTAAATTCGACCGTTTTTTTAGACAAATTCCCGACTGACGCTTCTCTCATATGTCAGTGGAGAAATAAATGACCGAATTCGGCGATCCTTTGCAGGCCGGGCGATCCGTCGGCGACGAGCGCATTTTCGCGCGGTTGTACGACCAATTCGCCGCACGCCTGCATCGAACCGCGCTCGGCCTGCTCGACGTTCGCTCGGACGCCGAAGATGTGGTCCATGACGTTTTTGTGGGA
Source organism: Thermoguttaceae bacterium (assembly GCA_963665265.2). GTDB lineage: Bacteria > Planctomycetota > Planctomycetia > Pirellulales > Thermoguttaceae > CAXXHQ01. Next base: position 72,521 of record OY762224.2, read on the forward strand.
GTGATCCGCGCGAAATGCGACTTGACCGAGATCGAAAACCAAGCCGCCTACTTATTCACTTCGCTGCGGCACGTCGTTGAGAGGATAAATACCCGACGTCGCAAAGAACGCGTGGCGGCGCGGCAGGGCGTCGAAGCGGAACGCGTTTTGGCCTCGCCCGAGACGATGGCCGTCGCTTTCGAACGCGGCGAAGCCTTGAAAGCGGCGGTTCGGGAATTGCCCGACGAACAACGTGAGGTGGTGACGTTAAAAATCGCCGGCGAATTGACCTTCGCCGAGATCGCCGAAACGCTCGGCATTAGCGCAAACACAGCCGCTAGTCGATACCGATACGCATTGGAGAAACTCCGAACGTCGGTTACGGAGAAAACAAAATGAACGACGAACATTTGCCGCCGGAACTTCGAGAGCTTGAAGCGGAACTGACGGCGGCCTTTCGCGCGGAGTTGCCCGAGAGTCTGCGACCGCGCGTGGAGAAATCGAGGCGAGAGGAATTTGGACGACGGAAAAACGCCGATCGATGGCGTTTCGCCGCGGCGGCGGCGGCCACGGCCTTGATCTGGATGAACCTTTCGTTGTGCGCGACGTCGGCGACCGACTTTTTTCCGCAACCTTCCCTCGGCGGCTCCGTTGACGCGACCGCCGCCGCCCGACAGTTGCACGAAATATTGCCCGACCTGTCGCCGGAAGAGGCGAATATGCTTTGCCGTAAACTGTAGTTGTCCGTAGGTCATGCACTCCGTGCATGAAAATTCGCTGACCGCTGAACGCTGATTTCTGACCGTTCAATAATCGGAGAACCGATAATGGGATACCTTTTACTCTGGATCGAAAACCTCGCCGTTTCGCTGCTGATCGTCGCATTCGTCGTCGCCTGTGCGGCGCGAGTGAGCGGTGCAAGAAAACGCCCGCTTGTCTGGCTTCCGGCGACGGCGATCGTCTTTTTGATTTACCTCGCCCTCACGGTTTTTTTGGGGTACGTCAAATTTTGGCGAATGCCGGGGCTTCCCTGGTACTACTCGGTCCTCTGGCTGCTTCTGCTCTATACGGCGGGGGCCGCATATTTTTTACGAACCGGCTTTCGACGGCGCGAAGGCGAGTTCGTCGCCGCCGCATGGCCGCGAGGAAAAATCGGCGCCGCGTTGTTGATCGTGCTTTCGGTACATGTCATGACGTTTTGGAATCTCGACGCCGAAGCGCGCCAGCGGCTTATTACGATTCGCGCCCAAGCCGACTCCGACGCGATTTCCGCGGCGCCTCTCAAGGTCCTCGATCAAGACAATGCCGCGCCTATCTACTCGAAATTTGCCGGCGCTTTGAACCCGGAGTTCCTGCCGAAGAAATGGAAGCAATGGGGCGAATGGGTCCGCTGCGACGACGACGAGTTCAAACGGAATGATTCCGAAATTTCCGCATTCCTCGCAAAACAATCCGGAATCATCGCCGCGATCAACGAAGCATCGCGCAAGCCGGCCTGCGTCTTTCCGCACAACTATCATTGGTGGACTATCGACGTGCTCGCGCCCGAACTTCTAGATTTGAGACGCTTTGCAAGTCTATTAGGGTTACATGCTCGTTGGTCGATCGCGCATGGCGATTTGCCGACCGCCTTACGCGATATCGGCTCCGTCAATCGGATCTCAAGACATATGATTCAGAATCCTATTTTGGTTAGTCTCTTAGTCGGAGCTGCAATTGAAAAGATGGCTCTCGAGGAAACGCAAAATGCTTTGAACGCGGGGGCTTCGGAATCGGCAATGGCGGCTATCGAAGAGACGTCCGCTTTTTCTTTTGAGGCCTTGTACCCCACGGCCCTGCGAACGGAACGATCGCTTTATTTCGCGACGATCGCGTCCATTTCCGAAGACGGCGCTCTCGCCAAGGAAACGCTCAGCGGAGCGCAGTTCTCCTTCATCGCTCAGTCCGCATATCGCATCTTTCTAGCCCCCTCCGATTTTGAAATCGGCTCGCTCTATTTTCGGCATTTATCCGCGCAAGGTTCGCTTCCCTACTACAAGACTAGCGAGAACTTTGCGAACGTTATGAATGCCGCACAATCGTCCGGTTCCGCGCTACTGTTGTATATGCTGCCGACTTTATCAAAGGCTCGCGAGAACGTCGCAGCAGGCGACGCCTCCGTCGCCGCGATGAATTTAGGAATTGTAGCTCATCGCTATCAACTGAAGAACGGCAAATTGCCCGACGCGCTCGACGATCTAGTTCCCGAATTTATTCCGTTCGTTCCCATCGATCCGTTCGACGGAAAACCTATGAAATACGAACGCTCAAACGACGACGTCCTAATTTACAGCGTCGGCCCGAACGGAAAAGACGACGGCGACTCGCCCAAAAAGAACGACGATATCGTTTTCACGTTAAAAGCGTTGCCGAGCGGAAAAAAATAATATCTCGTAAGGAAGAATAAGTTCGGAACCGAAATATCGGAAATTGATATATAGATGTACGCGATGCAAAGAACCATGCAAACGACGAACAGGAAAGCCGAAGTAATCGCTTTCATCTCTCTGATATCCTGCCTTTCGATGGGGTTCACGGCGAATTTAGCATTTTCGGCGGGACCGTTGAATCCGGACTTTGAAGACGGCGTCGTCGGCCAAACGCCCGACAAATGGATGTTCCCCCCGGCAGCCGCTCAAAGCGGCTATTCCGCTTCGCTAACCAAGCAGAATCCCAAGAACGGAACGATGTGCGCCATCATCCAAAGCGGCGACAAACCCAAGCCGGGCGGATTCGGCAACCTCATGCAAAAAATCGACGCCGCGCCATTTCGGTCGAAACGAGTGCGGTTCCGGGCCGCGATTCGGTACGAGTCGTCCGGCTCGGCCGGCGAGGCGAAACTATGGATGCGGGCCGACCGGCCGAATAAGCAAGTCGGGTTCTTCGACAATATGGCGAATCGCCCCGTTACGGAATCGCAATGGAAGTATTACGAGATCGTCGGAGACGTCAATGAGGACGCCGAAACGATCTTCATCGGCATGACGCTCACGGGAAGCGGAAAAGCCTGGTTCGACGACGTCAGCTTCGAGATCGTCGGCGACGCTGAAAAGATGCTTATTGAATCCGCGCGTCCACTGACGAAACGCGGACAGGCGAATCTAGTCGCCTTCACCAGATTGTTAGGATATGTGCGCTATTTTCACCCCAGCGACGAAGCCTCGCGAACTAATTGGGAAACCTTCTCCGTCAACGGAGTAAAAGCCGTCGAAAATGCGGCCGACGCTTCGGAACTTGCCGCTAAACTCGAAGCCTTGTTCCGCCCCATCGCGCCTACGATAAAAACGTTTCCGACGGACAAGCCGATGCCCCATTCCCCGATCGCCGCGCCTTCGCAAGCCGACGCCGACTTGAAAATTATCGTCTGGGATCATTTTGGACTCGGCGCCGGGGACGGTAAGAATATCTATCGCAGTCGGCGCATTACGACCGACGCCCCCGAGGGAAAATTCCCCGAAACTCTCGCCGGGCTCCGCGAGCCCTTCCTTGCTGATATCGGAGGGGGCGTTTCGTGCTCCGTGCCGTTAGCCCTTTTCACCGACTCGAAAGGCTCTTTGCCGCGAAGAGCGGCGGAGGATCAAAAATCCGCGGCAGCGGCGGTCACGAAAGCGAGCGGTTCGGGCGACGATCGCGCCACTCGCTTGGCCGACGTCGCCTTGGCTTGGACCGCATTGCAACATTTCTATCCGTATTTCGACGTGGTTGAAATCGACTGGGATCAGGCTCTCTGCGTCGCCTTAACTTCCGCGGCGACCGATCGCGACGAATCTGAATTTCTCGATACGTTAAGCCGCATGATCGCCGCCCTGCATGACGGCCACGGCTCGGTCGTCTCTTCCATCCGCAGGAATAGAGGTTACGCGCCACCGATCGCTTGGGATTGGGTCGAAAATCAGCTGGTCGTGACTTGCGTGAAAAATGCGAACTTAGGGTTGGCTCCAGGCGATGCGATCATTTCAATCGACGGCAAACCCGTCGCCGACGCCGTCGCCGAAAGGGAACGTTTGATATCGGGCGCCACGCCGCAATGGATTCGACATATTGCCCTCGCGGAACTTGCTGAGGGTAAGAAAGATCAAACCTTAACGCTCGAAGTCGAGCCTTGGGCGAAGCTCGGAACGCGACGCAATATTACCCTGAAACGAGAAGTTCCGAAGGGCGCCGTTCAAGAACCTCGACCGCCGAAAATCAAGGAGATTGAACCAGGCGTATTCTATCTCGACCTAAATCAAATTCAGGACGAAGATTTTTCCGACGCCTTGCCCAAGCTCGTCGAGGCGAAAGGGATTGTCTTCGACATGCGAGGGTATCCCCGGATAAATCCGATCGCCTTCTTTTCGCACTTAAGCGAAAAAACCATTACAAGCGTGCAATGGCACATACCGATCGTTAAAATGCCGGATCATAAGGAAATGAAATTCGAGCGCCAAGGAGAGTGGCAAATCACTCCGACCGAACCCTCTCTCAAAGCCAAAAAGGCGTTCATCACCGACGGCCGCGCGATTAGTTTTGCCGAATCCGTGATGGGCATCGTCGAAGATTATAAACTTGGCGAAATCGTCGGCGGACCCACGGCGGGCACGAACGGCAATATCAATAATCTCACTTTGCCGGGCGGGTATACGATCGTATGGACCGGAATGAAAGTGCTTAAACACGACGGATCCCGACACCATGGAGTCGGAATTCAACCGACCATTCCCGCAACGCGCACTCGCGCCGGAATCGCGGCCGGTCGCGACGAACTGCTCGAACGCGCCGTACAAGCCGTAAAATAGAAAGCGGCATATTCTCGGCGCTCGAAGGAAAGTCGCTTCTACTCGCGATCGTTCTCCGATTTTTCGAAACGAAGAATCCGCGTCGTGCGGGGGCCGAGCTGAATCGTTTCGCCCGGCCGGACGTCCTTACGGCGCTCGACAAGTTCCTCGATCGTTCCCGCCGCTTCCGCCGGAACGTTTAGCGAAAACGTTTTGTCGGCGCTCATGTTCATGGCGATCAGGTAAGGACCGTAACGGAGCGTGTAAAACGTCCCCTTTCCGGCATATACGCTTTCCTCGCCCGGCTTGGTCATTTCTCCGTGCGGTCCCTTGGCGATGGGGAGCTTTTCGCCGGCATGGGCCGAATGGAACTCGCCGGGATACCGGTGTCCGCCGTTGGCGAAGCCGAAGTCGGTCCAATCGGGGCGCACGTACGTCTTTCCGCTCGGTTCGTATTCCGTCTCCTGCCGAACGACCGCCACGCGATTGATCGTCGGCGTCATGTAATGCACACGCGCGAGATAATTCACGGCGTGCCGAGCCCGCCAATAGAGCGAGGCGTACAATATTTCGTCGCCATGCTTCACTGCCACGACGCCGTCCTCTTCGTCGCTAAAGACGTAATCCGGTTGGCCGACCGACATCGGTAAACGATTCTCGCTCGCCGGCTGCGAACGGATCGTCGCGAAATCGTCGGGGGCGCATAAAACCCCGTCGGTCGTGCGCAAGCCCGCCGTTCGCATCTGCTTTTTCACCGAAGCGAAGAATTGATTATCGTCGATCATCTGCTGGGCGAAGCCGACCGAATCGGCGTCGAGCGAAACGGCGGCCGCTTCAATCGCGCACGAGCCCCAAGACGCGCGTTGGCCGTAGGTGACGTCGCCGGGAATGTGCGTGTCACGCCAACCGACGATCGTTTCAATTCGCATCGCGCGGCAGCCGTCTTCGTCGACCGTCGGATAGCGAAACGCCGCGCGCGCCTTCGACATCTTCTCAAGCTGCTTTTTAAGCCGCGCGTCGCCCGGCCAATCCTCCTCGCAGGTCGCGAGGTAAATATCCGTCGCCAAGTCCAGAACCTCGCCGTAGTAACCGACGAAGCCGAGCTCCTTCGTCAATCCTTTCGCCGTCAACTGATAGTAGTCGTCGCCGAGCGGTTTCTCGGGGCCACGCTCCGTTTCGCTGCCTAACCACGGCTCCAACCCGACTGATTCGTAAAGATAGCGCAGCATATCTTTTTCGGGAAGCGCGCTTTTCGGATCAACGGCCGCGATTCCCCGATTCGACCGGTAGATGTTTAAGTCGACGATCATCGATTGGTTCGTGTACTGACGGCGATGCCGGCGGTTCCAATCGCGGCTTTCCTGAAGCATTTTCGACCATGCCTCCCGCCGCACGACGCCGTCGGCCAATTTCTCGTCGAGCTTCGGCTGAAGCTCTTTAGAGAGTCGGCGAATCACGTCGCCCGCCATGCCCAAACCGTTCCAACCGGGATTGTACGTCGCCGGGTCTTCATGGGCGATCTTCACGTCCTTGCGAAACGATTCGTAAAAACCGTCGCAAGATCGAACCGCCGTTTCGACGACGGCCGGATTCTGATACGCCTTCGACCATTTCACGAAATAAGCCCGAACGAGGAAATGCAACTGCGGCTGCGTGAGCGGCTTCTTCGCGGCAAGCAATTTCGTCAGTTCGTCGTTGACGCGTTTTTTGACCTCGCCGAGCGTCTCTTCGCCCGGCTCTTTGCGAAGCGGCGAGTTCGTGGGCGCCGCGCCCTGCTTTTCGTCCTTCGGCGGCGTGAAGAGCGGCTCCGTATGCGTGTATACTCCGTAGACGCCGCGGCTGGGCGCGGTCATGGGTTTTTGATATTTTTCGAACGTATCCCCGTAGCCCCAGATCGGGCCCGTCGCGCGAATCTCGCATTGCAATTCCGTTTTGCCGTTCGTCAGCGAAACGGGCAGAGGCGAAGTGCAGTAGCAGAATCGTCCGTTCCAAGTCGGCTCCTCGGCGCCAAGGTCGAGGATATCGGTCTCGCCCAAGTGCCGATAGCCAATTTGCTTCCCGTCGCAATAGAGAATCAACTTATCGGTCGAAACGTCGTCGCCCCACAGGCGAACGGTGAAATAATTTTGCCGTTTCGGATCAACCTTCATCACGAAGCGAACGCGGCCCCCTTCCCAATTTTCTTTTTCCTGCGGCAAGAGTCGCAAGGCCGATTCGCCCAATCCGCCCTTGATCGTCTCGCTCCGATCGGCGAAGAACTGATGATTTTTCTCGGAATCGGCTTGGCCGAATTGAAGTCGGTCGCCGTCGAAAACTTTTGCGCCGTCGGCGTTTGCGAATTGAACAAGCAGAACGGAATAAAAGACCGTTGCCAAGAAATATCTCATAGCGACCTCATCGACTCGATTGATATGCGGTGCGATTGCGATCGTGCGCAAAAAAAGAGCGCACGCAGTATACCGCGCAAAGATTATCGTCGCTCGCCCCGCAAGTTATTCCGCCGCGGCGAAAACCTAACGTTTTTCGCCTAATTCCGCTCCGAAAAGGTCTCGATTTCCAAGCGGATCAACTCGGCGATCAATTCGTCGGCCGACTGCGGACGGCGAATCGGGTCTTTCGCCAAGAGCCGATGAACGAATCGCGACGCCGAAAGCGATAGATGCGGCGCGAACTCCCTAACGTCGGGCGGCGCAGAATGCAGATGCGCCTCGGCCAAGTCCTCGACGGCGGTCCCTTCGAACGGCGCGCGGCCGCATAACATGTGATAGAGCGTCGCCCCAAGACTGTAAATGTCTGATCGGGCGTCGATTCGTTGCGTCGAAGTCAGCGCCTCGGGAGCGATGTAACCGAAGGTTCCCATCACGCAGCGATCGGTCGCCGCGTCCTCAGCGTCCATCCGTCGCGCAAAGCTCAGGTCCAAAAGCGTGGCATGCCCTTCGCGCGAAACTAACACGTTGCTCGGCTTCACATCGTTGTGCGTCCAGCCTACCTGATGCAACGCGGCGAGCGCCTCGGCGATTTGTCGAGCGATCCAAAGCGCCGCGGGAACGTCGAGCGTGCGTCGCCGCTCCAAACATCGACGGAGGTCCGCCCCTTCCAGCCAAGGCATAACGACGTAGGGAGTCTTTCGGGCGGTGCCGCCCGAAAGGATCGGCGCCAAATGCGGATGCGATATTTTCCGCCCGACTTCCAACTCGCAGGCAAGCAAACGCGCGGCGTGCGGATCGTCGGCCCACTCCGGCCTCAACGTCTTTAACGCGTAGTTCGACGCTTGGTCGCGCGAGGAAAGAATCGGTCGAGCGCGATAGATGCGGGAAAAACTCCCCTCGGCCGCCAACGCGGTCAATTCCCAACGTCCGAGGCGAAGCGCCTCTACGCGGCATTCCTCACGCAGAACCGGAGCGACCTCCGGCCGGATCATTTCTTGCATCTGGGTCATAAGATGTTCACGACTCTTCCGGAAATCGGCGCAGCCTCCCCTCGAAGCGGCGTCGCTTGACCGTTGAATCGCTCTCGCTTGAAAAGTGAACGAAGCCAACCGGCGCGGACGACGAGCGTCGCGCGGCTCGAGAGAAAAATGGGGCGGAAGTGCGGGCTTCCGCCGATCCCCCCTCGGGATTGACTCCGCGTATTCGTTCGACTCTGACGTTTCGACTAGAGCCTAACGATAGCATCGGATTTCCGGCCGAGCAGATTCACCCCAAAAACACGACATTTTTTCCTTCACGAACTTGAGGCTTTTTTTAAAAAATCTTTCGCTAGCCATAAAGGGGAACCACGGCCGCTACGCAGGAAACCGGCTCACTCGCCGCCGAAAAATCACCGCAAACCACCCAAAGACGTCGTTTTGCCGCAGCAAGTCCCTCCTTCCTGTTAGACAACTCCGCCGACAAGCGACTAATCCGGATGCGACGAAAAAACCGATAGTGACGAAGGAGCCCCGCCGTTTTACTCAACGCTATCGAGAGGACGCAGACGATGACTCGTCGAACGTTCGCAATTTTCGGACTGATCGCCATGTCGCTTGCGCCGAGCCTTTGGGCCGACGAAACCCGCATCATTTCGGAAGGCGGCATCCAGTACCAAGAAGTGCGTCGCAAGGTTCAGCGTCCGACCTATGAAACGACGATGCAGCAAACGACGCAAGTATATACCCAACCGGAATATTGCACCGAAACCCGCGACATGGTCCAAACCTTCTGGCAGCCGGTGACGACTTATCGTCAGGAAAGCTATTGGGTCGGCGTATGGAATCCGTTCATCGAGCCTTATGTGGAAACGGAGTGGGTTCCCGAGACGACGATGCAGCCGGTCTCGACGATCGTCAAGATGCCGGTCACCGTTCAACGCACCGTTACCGGGACTCGCACGGTTCAAACGCCCGTAACGACGCAAAAAATGGTCACCGAAGAGATCGTCGTCAGCCGGACGCCGGTAGCGAATACGCTTGCCGCCTCGCCGGTTAATACCCTCCCGGTCGGAGGCGTCGCCGTCAACAGCCTCCCGACTCAAGGCGTGGCTATCGGCCAATCTCAACCGCAAGTCGCTCAAGCCCCGCCCGTCCAATCGGCTCCTCCGCAACTGCTCACGCAGCAATCGACCGCCGGATACGCCCCGTCGCAAAACGGATCGAATCCGCTCATTCCATATACGGCTTCGACCTCGGGTTATAATCGTTTCGGAACGCAGCGGTCCGCTCCGCAAAACGTTCCGATTCCTTCGACGATTCAGAACCCGCGGCAAGTTTTGCCGAGCGAGCGCGTCGGCGGCTTGGCCCGAATCACGCAAGACCCGCCTCGTTACGGCGTCTCAAGTCCTTCGTCGCAATGGACTTCGACGCAAGACGGCTCGGGCGCGCAATCGACCGCCTCGAGTTCGCATTCCGGCCGCTATTAAACGGCGAAAACGCAAAAGCTTGCCTATTAACCCCTTAGCCAATCCCCTTTGCCCAAAGCGGCAGTCATGCTAAAATGGGGGGATCGTGAATTCGGCGCGTCCGTTCGTCTTGCGCGACCGACAAAGAATTGAACGCCTGACCGGCGTTTCGATTCCAACCAAATACAACCGATTTGAATATACAAAAAATTTCTTCGAGGAGCGTAACCATGAGCCAGACAAAAGAGATCGTCGCCCTGACCGCCGTCAAGCAAAAGCTTGCCGAGAAGTATGAGAATCTTTCTCGCGTCACGCCGAGCCGTCCCCGCGCCAAGAAGATGATGATCCAAGCGAAGAAGTATCGCCGCCAAGTCGAATTGCTGAAGATGATGTAATCTCCCGTCGCAATTCCTTTGCCGAGCGTCGCGTTCGAGAGTCGGTTGTTTCATTTCCGCGTAATGTCGGGTGAACGCTCTATGACGTCGCTGACCGGCCGCCTATTAGTCGCATCGCCGCATTTAGCCGATCCGAATTTCGTTCGGACCGTTGCGCTGATGGTCCAACATGGCGAGCAGGGCGCGCTCGGCTTAGTGTTGAATCGGCCGATCGAGAAGACCGTTCAAGATTTATGGCGGGAGGTCGGCGGCGGCCCCTGCCGTTGCCACGATTCCGTCTTTTTCGGCGGTCCCGTGCCCGGCCCGCTCATGGCCGTCCACTGCAATCCCGCGTTGGCCGAGCTGGAGATCATGCCCGGCCTTTTTTTCGCGGCAGCGAAACAAAATCTCGACGCCTTGGTCGCCGACGGCGGGTCGCCTTTCAAAATCTTCGTCGGACATTCCGGCTGGGGCCCCGGCCAGCTCGACGGAGAACTTGCCGAAGGCGCTTGGCTGACCACGACGGCCGCAGCGGAGTTCGTCTTCGGCGGCGAAGAAAACCTTTGGCAAAGCGCCTCGAAAAAAATCGGTCGCCAATGGTTGGAAGAGTCGCTCCACATCCGTGATTTTCCCGACGACCCGTCGGTAAATTAACCCGCCTACAACTAGCCCGTCCGCGTTCGGCCGACTCGACCCTATCACGGCCGCATGCCGCCCGCCGCATTTTCTCTTGGAGAGTTATTTCCGCCATGTCAGACGCAAAAACGACCGCTACCGAAAAAGCGATGTTCGCCGCCGGCTGCTTCTGGGGAACCGAAGCCGCCTTCCGGCAAGTTCCCGGCGTCCTCGACGTCACGGTCGGCTATAGCGGCGGAACCGTCGTCGATCCGACCTATCCCGAGGTAAAGACCGGCAAGACCGGCCACGCCGAGGTCGCCCTCGTCGAATTCGATCCGGCGAAAACCAGTTACGACGCCTTGCTCGAAGCGTTCTGGAAGATGCACGACCCGACGACGCTCAATCGCCAAGGCGTCGACGTCGGCACGCAATATCGCTCCGGAATTTATTTCTTCACCGCCGAGCAGCGGACGGCGGCCGAAACCTCGAAAGCAAAATGGCAATCGAGCGGAAAGTTCGGCGATCCGATCGTCACCGAAATTCTTCCCGCCCAACCGTTCTACCGCGCCGAGGAATATCACCAACGCTATTTTGAAAAGACGGGCGAAGCGAATTGCCACCTGCCGGGAAAGTAAACCTCCCGCGCATCCTAATTTAAATAATCACGTCGCCTCGTAGCTCCCGCAAAATGCCGTTAAGCAAAACTAGTTCGTCAATTTGGGGCGTCGTCTTTTGCGTCTGCGCCGCGTTGTTCTACACCGTGGCCAATATCTGCATGCGAAAAGTCGCCGCGCTCGGCGCCGAACCGCTCTGGGCCGTCGGCAATAAAGAGTTCGTCACCGTCTTGGCCGCCGCCCCCTGGATGCTCATGCGGGCAGCGCGCGGCATGAAGGTTTGGCCCGCCCCGAAAGAGTTTCTTTACATCGTACTCGTCGGACTCGCCATCCAAGTGATCGGCAACATCGGCGTGCAATGGTCGCTCGGCGTCGTCGGATTGGCCGTGACGATTCCCGCCTCGATCGGCTCGTCTTTGATATTCGGCGCGACGTTCGGCGTCGTCCTGCTCAAAGAGAAAGTCTCGGCCCGCTCGCTTTTCGCGATCGGTCTGTTGATCGGGTCGTTAGCGATCCTCGGAATCGGCGCGAAAACGGCTTCGCTGAACGAAACTTCCGCGGCGGCGCCCGCCGTCGCGCCAATGGCGTCCGTCGCCCTCCTCGCGTTCTTCTGTTCGGTCACCGCCGGCATGACCTACGCCCTGCTGAGCATCGTCATTCGCCGCAGCATGACCGGCACGACCCCGCAAAGCGCGCTCGTCTTTCTCATCACGTTCTGCGGCGCCGCGTCGCTCTGGCCGATCTCCTTCTATCAGCACGGCTTATCCGTCATCACGTCGACGACTTCCCAACAGTATTTCTGGATATACTCCGCCGGAATCTTCAACCTCCTCGGTTTCCTTTCCATTACGAAAGGCCTGGGACTGACGACGGTCGTTCACGGCAACTCGTTGAATTCGTCCCAGGTCGCCTTAGCGGCGATCGCCGGCGTCGTTTTCTTCAACGAACCGCTCACCGCCTGGCTCGTCGCCGGCGCCGCGCTCACCGCGCTCGGAATCATGCTCATCGATCGTCCCGCTTCCGCGGTCGAAACTCCCGAAACGCCTTTATAAGCGCACAAAAAAACGGGACGACCTCTCGATCGTCCCGTTTCGTTCATCTCAACGTTCGGCGAAACGTCTCTACTTCGTCGGTTGCAACTTGAACGTTTCGTCAAATTGCAAAACCTTCAAATCCTTGCCGACGGGCAGCTCCCGCAAGCTCTTTTCGACCTTCTCGCGATCGCCCACCACGACGATTAGCAGATTCTCCGGCTTCAGATACTTTTTCGCGACTTCGGTCACTTGATCCGTCGTGACCGAGGCGATGCCGGGCTGAATCGTGTTGAAATAATCGTCCGGCAAGTGGAACTGCACGATCGATTCGAGTTGGGCGGCCAGCGACGACGACGTTTCGAAATTCGCCGGGAATCCGCGAATCACGAACGTCTTGCAGAAATCCATCTCGTCGGCCTTTATCGGTCGATCGGCGGCGATCTCGCGAATCTCCTTGATCATTTCTGTCAACGCCGGAGCGGTTACCGCCGTTTGCACGCTGGCCGAGGCCGTGTACGTTCCCGTTCCGCGACCGCGCCAATCGAACAACGTCCGCGCGCCGTAGGTGTAACCTTTATCCTCGCGCAAGTTCATGTTCAAGCGGCTGGCGAACTGTCCGCCCAGCGCCGAGTTCATCACCGACAACGGGAAATAGTCCGGCGTCGAACGTTCGGTTCCAACTAGCGCCGCCGTTACGACCGACTGCGCCGCTCCCGGCTTGTCGATCAAAATCATCCGTGTGGGAAGCTCCGTCGGCGCGGCGAATTTCGTCTCCGCCTTCGTTCCTTCTTTCTTCCAATCGGCGAAAACTCGCTCCAACTCCGTCTTCGCTTCGTCTAACGTCACGTCGCCGACGACGATCACCGTCGCCGCGTTCGGCGCGATCTTCTCCGTTTGGAACTTCTTAAGATCGTCGCGCGTGATCGACTTCAAGCTCGCGGCGTCGCCGAAGCTCGGATGACCGTAAGGATGATCGTAACCGTACATCGCTTGTAATACGGTCAAATTGGCGAGAATCGTCGCTTCATTTCGAATCTGCATCAAGCGACCGAGCGCCATGTTTTGCTGACGGCTCAATTCCTTTTGCGGGAACGCCGGATTCCGAAGCACGTCGCCGAGAATGTCCAACGCCTTCGGCAAACGACCCTTTAACGAATAAAGTCGCGCGGCGAAATCGTCTTTACCGGCGACGACGGCGAGCGACGCGCCGATATCGGCCAAGCCCTCGGCAATTTGCTCCGACGAACGGGTCTCAGTCCCTTCGTCCCAGGTCGCCGCGGCAAGACTTGCCAAGCCCGACTTGCCGGCCGGATCGTCGGCGCCGCCGACGGGGAACGTCACGTGAACGCTCACGGCCGGCGTCTCGTGATTCTCCATCACCAGCAACGACATGCCGTTCGACAGCTTCGCGCGATGCAGAGGCGGAAGTTGGAACTTCGGCTCGGCGCCGGCGGTCGGCAACGTCGTTCGCGCCGCGTCTTCCGCGGGCTCTTTCGCCGTCGGAATGATCGGCGTCTTCACCGACTTCGCCATCTCCTTGCGCGCTTCGACCGCCGCGACGCGCGGATCGGGCGTCACCGTCTGCTCCTTGCCCGGCGTCACTTCGACCGCCACGTTCGCTCGGCTGAGATACTTCTTCGCCACGCGCTGCACGTCCGACGGCGTCACTTTGCCGTAACGCGCGAAATCTTTTTCCAAATAGCCCGGATCGCCGGTCATCACGTTATACATATTCAGTCGATCGGCCCGACCGTTGAACTCGCTAATCCCTTCCAACGATTTGACCATCGCTGTTTCCCGATTCGCCGCCGCGCGGGAAATCTCCTCGGCCGTCGGCGGCTCGTCTTGAATCTTCTTAATCTCCTCCAAAACGATCTTTTCGACGTCCGGGAGAGTCTTGCCCGGGCGAGCCGTGGCCGTGATCGAGAACGAGCCGCTGATCTCGCCCGAGTCTTGACCGGCCATCACGTCTTGCGCGATTTGCTCGTCGCGAACCAAGCGACGATAGAGCCGCGAGGTCTTTCCGCCCGCCAAAACGTCGCCTAAAACATCCAACTCGGCGTCGTCTTCTGCCAACATCGGAACGGTCAACCAGGTCAAATACAAACGAGCGAGGCCGACGCGGTCGGTCATCTTAATCCGCTTCGATTCCTTCAACTCCGGAACCGACGGCTTCATCTTTTCCGGCTTCGGGCCGGGAGCGATCGGCGCGAAATACTTCTCCACGAGCTTCTTCGCCTCGGCCGGATTGAAATCGCCGGCAATGCACAAACTGGCGTTGGCCGGGTGATAATATTGACGGAAGAAGTTCGCCACGTCTTCGCGCGAAGCTTGATCCAAGTCGGCCATCGAGCCGATCGTCGGCCAGCTATACGAATGATCGGGCGGCAAAAGCGCGGCCAAAATCGTTTCGTAAACTTGCCCGTACGGCTTGTTCTCGTAACTCTGACGGCGTTCGTTCTTCACCACGCTGCGCTGATTTTCCAATCGTTCGGGCGTCATCGACGGCAACAGAAACGCCATGCGGTCCGATTCCATCCACAAGGCCAACTCTAAAAAGTTCGACGGAACCGTCTCCCAATAGTTCGTGCGGTCCAAGCTGGTCGAGCCGTTGATCCGCCCCCCCGCCTTTTGCAGCGGCAGGAAATAATCTTTGTCCAAATGCTTCGAGCCTTGGAACATCATATGTTCGAAGAGATGGGCGAAACCGGTTTTGCCCGGCTGCTCGTTCTTCGAGCCGACGTGATACCAAATGTTTACGCCGACGATGGGCGTCGAATGATCTTCATGCAGAATCACGTCCATGCCGTTCGGCAGCGTGTATTTCTCAAAAGGAATTTTCGGAATGGTTGCGGTCGGCGCGTCGGCCGCCATCGCCGGCGCGGCGGACAAAACGAGTAACACGGACATCAAAAATTTCACGGGCGTCTCCTAGCAAAACGGCAAAATAGTTCGACACGTATTAGACAGTACGAAACGGGATGAGAAATCGTTCGTAACATCTTGCGGAAATTGACGTTACGCCTTAGGCACTGATAATTTACGATTGCCGAACTATTTTCAAGGGGGGCATGGGCGCTTTTCTGCCGAAAATCCGCCGGGCGTCGGGTGCGAAAATCGCCGAAAACGCCCGAAGCGGGCGAATATCGTTTGCGGTTGGGTGCCACTGGCTGCTTGCCAGCCAGTGCGGTTTCTAGCAAATGAACACGTCACATCGAAGTGAAAACGCTCGATATTCCGCCGAAATCTCGCGGAGACAGGGAGACGCGGAGGATTTTTAGACAGGATGAACAAGATTTTCAGGATTCACAGGATTGACTCAGGCCGAGAAAATGCCGTTCATCGCTTCAATCCTGCATGGCGTCTTAGTTTCGCCCTCTGCGATCTTGGCGGTCTCTGCGCGAGAATCTCTTGCAAGGAAATCGCGGAGAATGGTTTAACCAAGAAACACGCGAAACGGACGAAAAAAACCGCGTAGGGTGCCATGTCCACGCTTGCCGTGGACATGCTGCTGATTGCCGACCGAGCTCAAATGCGTCTGAAGAAAATCAACCGCGCTGTAGGGAACGGCCTCTGTGCCGTTCCGCCCTGCCCCTTACGCCCTAGGCCCTTTCGCGGCCAATAAAACCTGCCGCCTCTCCGTGTCCTCCGTGGCTCCGTGGTGAAACAATGCCTCGTTGCGCTCCCATGTCTCGGCGCGAAGAATCTCGCGGCTGTTTCCCTTTCGTTTCTTTCGCGTATTTCGTGGTTAAACAATTATTCTTGAAATCGGGCCAGGCCCTTCGCTAGAATTCTCCGCGACGATATCCTCGTCGGAAAGACTGGCGACCTTTCCTCCGTTCTTTGACAATTTAATCTTCTTTCGGCAAGCGGCCTTCGGCGGGCCGGCCTTGCCGCCGCTCACGCCGCGCCCTTCGCGCAGTAGCGACAAAATCCGCCCGCCTCTCTTTTCAGCTTCTTGCGATCTCTGCGTCCTCGGCGTCTCTGCGGTAAATATAAAAAGCGAGATCCGTCGAAACCAAGAAATTTCAATTTTTCGGCTGAAAAAGGCGTCCATATTCTCTAGCCGTTCGCGAAGACAAGAAAAACGCGGGGGACGTTCCGCCGCTAGACGAAACGTCCCCGATCGCATCCTCGATCGTTCACGCAGGAGTTATTTTTTCTCCCGCTTGGAGTTTTTCTCTTTCTCATCGCCGAGAACAAAACGAATATTGCCGTTGACGGTATCGGCTTTCAGCAAGGCGCCTCCTTTGCCGAGATCGCCGGAGAGAGAAGAGCCGCCGGCGGATCGCTCTTTGACCGACTTGAGGCCGGACAGGTCGCTTTTGATGTCGCCATGCACGGTTTGCGATTTAACCGAGAGGTTGGCGTCTTTGGGAACGGCCGCGACGACCGAACCGTTGACCGTCGCCAGTTTCGCGGGCTTGAAATCCTTTGACACGGCGGCAAGCGAAACCGATCCGTTGACCGTGGCAAGGTCAAGTTCGCCGGACAGGTCTTTCGCGGCAATCAAGCCGTTCACCGTCGAGGCTTTGACGTTTCCGTTCAGAGTAGCTAGCCTGACGTCGCCGTTGACGTTTTGTACTTTTTTGAGTTGCGCGTCGAAGGGAACTTGAACGACGTAATCGACGATGACGTGAACGCCCTCCTCTTTATCTTTCGAGATTTTCGTGCGGACGTCCACTTGCTTGGGATCGTTTTTAATTTCGATGGCGGTGGCTTTCGCGTCTTCTTCGCCTTTCACGTACATCACGCTCGTGATCTCGACTTCGTTTTTGTCCCAGCCGCGAATTTCAACTTGGCCGGTGACGTTTTCGAGCGTGAAGGTTCCGTCGGCCGTGAGCGGGAACGTCTTTTTCGACTCTCTCCGCTGCATGCTCGCTCGCGAATCGCCTCCGGCAGTGGTCATATTTACCATTTCACGAGCGCGGCCAATAAGGACTTCGCCGTTTTCGCCGACTTTTTCACGAATTTCGACGCGGGCGGATTCAAGGGCCGCGCGGGCGTCGTCCATGACGGAGTACGTCTCTTTCGCCGCCTCCTTCACCGCTTCGCGCGCTTCCTTCGCCGCATCCTTCGCCATGTCTTTGGTCATGCGACGGGCTTCATCGACCATCTCGTGAACTTGGTCGGCGACGTCGTCAACGACCGCGGCGATATCGTCTTCGTTCACGTCTTCCTTCGATTCGTCCTTGGCTTCCTCTTTCGCTTTTTCCTTATCCGCTTTCTTTTTTTCTTTGGCTTCCTTTTTCGCCTCTTTCTTCGCTTCTTTCGAGGCGGCTTTGTCGTCCTCGTTTTTCTCGGCGACGGCCGGCTTATCCGCCGCATCGTCGGCGACGGGGGCGGCTTGGGCGAATCGCATTCCGGCGATCGTCACGGCGGCCAAAAAAAACGTGACGGAAAAGAAAACGGCGGTCCAACGACTTACGCGAATCATAGTGATTCTCCTTCGATCCAAAAGATCGGCGATTCGGTCTTCTAGCCTCCACCGGCAATGAAACAAGCCGAGCGCCGTAGGTCTTGAGGATGCGACCGCGAGCGTTTGAGAGAGGGTCAACAAGGTCCGCGCGTAATTCGGCGCGGCGCCTCGTCGGAGAACGTAATTATCGCAAACTTCTTCCCTCGCTCGGGCCAGCTCTCGATTGAGAACGCGAACGAGCGGATGAAACCAAAAGAGCGCGCCCGCCGCTCGCTGCAAAAATCCGACGAACTGGTGTCGGCAGACGGCATGGGCGCATTCGTGAACGAGCACGTCGATCAAGTCGGACTCGCCGAGCGTATCGACGACGTTTTCCGGCAAGACGACGAGAGGCCGGAGCAGCCCGACCATAATCGGCCGATCGACGGAGGGCGAAAGCGCCAACTCGGGCAACCGGTCGACGCCGAGCGCCTGCCGAACTTGACGTAGCGGCGCTTCGAGCGAATCTTCGTCGAGCGGTCGAACCGAACGGCGTAGCTCGGCGATTTGGCCGAGACCGTGCAACCAACGCGCGACCAGCAGCGCGATTCCGGCAAGCCAAACGATAACGGCCAACCCTCCGAACGCTTGCAGGATTTTTGCGAACGAGAAGGAACTCGTCGCGACGCTCGGCGTTTCGGCGACGACAGGCCGCGGCGCGGAGTCGGCGGCGCCGTCAATGACGACCGGCCAGGCTTCGTCGGCGACGGGGGCGGCGGCGACCTTCGCCGACGCATGGGTTTTCGGTTCTTCAGTAGGAGAGGCGATCGGAAGCGTGATGAGTGCGATTTCGGCGGAACGCATCGTCCAGGCCACGACCGGGCAGGCAAGCGTGCAGACGACGGCGGTCAAGTAAATGCAGTAGCGCCAAGCGGCGTTCCAACGCGCGCCGAATCCGGCGACGAACCACGCGGCAAGGACGATAAACGTCACTTGCACGAGAACGACGGCCGCGAGCAACGTCCAAGCTTGGCCGGGATAAAGACGAACGAGCGCGTCCATTATTTTTTCTCCCGCTTATCGAGTTCCGCTTTATCGATCATCGCCTTGATTCGCTCGGCTTCGGCGGAGGAGAGTTTTCCTCCTTCAATAAGCGAGAGGACAAGCTCCTCGGCCGACCCTTGAAAGGCGGCGTCGACGAGTCGCTTGACCATTTTGGGAAGGACTTTCTCGCGGGGCTGCGTGGCGGTGAACAAAAAAGTTCCGCCCGACTCGCGATGCCGAAGCCAGCCTTTTTCCTCGAGCCGGGTGACCATCGTCGAAACGGTGTTCCGCGAGACGGAACGACGTTCGGCGAGCGCCTTCCAAATTTCGCCGACGGTCGTGGTTCCCTGCTCCCAAACGACGTTCATGATTTCGAGCTGCGATTCCGAGAGCTGGGGGAGTTCCGACTTGGCCATGCGACTAATCCTTTTCCTACGATCCGTTAACTACAAGTGTCAGTATACCGACACCTGTAGTTACGTCAAGAGATTTTCTTGGACTTTTTCGGGGGGAGCTGAAGGAACGCGAGGCGATCGACAAATTCGCCGCCTCGCCGTCTGCGACGGGTTGGGGTATGATTGCCTGTGCAAACAAGCGTGCCCCAAGAAATATCGGCGTGACTCGCTGCGATCGGCCGCCCTACATGCTAAACCTTGCCCCTTTGAGATGTTATGACCAGAATTGGAATTTTCGGCGGAACGTTCGATCCGGTGCATACCGGGCATTTACTGCTGGCCGAATGCTGCCGCGAGCAATTGCGACTCGACGCGGTTTGGTTCGTGCCGACGTCGGCGCCTCCGCACAAGCGCCCGGCGGTCGCCGCGGCGGCCGATCGAATCGCAATGCTCGAATTGGCGCTTGCCGGCAACGAGGCGTTCGCCGTTCGCAAGGACGAGATCGAACGGGGCGGAACAAGCTACACGGTTGAAACGCTGACGCGCTTTCGAGAGGAACGCCCGACGGACGAGTTTTTCTGGCTGGTCGGGGGCGACATGCTCAACGATTTTCCGAACTGGCGAGAACCGGCCCGGATTTTGGAGCTTGCTTCACTAGGGATCGTGCGCCGGCCTGGGGCCGAGACGTTGAACTTCGAGGCGCTGCGCCCGTTCGCCTCAAACGCAAAGATCGAAGAGCTGCGAGGCAACACGGTCGAGATGCCGGCGATGGGCGTAAGCAGCAGCGATCTACGGCTACGTTTCGCCGAGGGGCGAAGCGTTCGCTATCAGCTTCCTCGAGCCGTCGAAGAATACGCTCGGAGATTGTATAGTAGGGATGAGAGCGTTGGGCCGTAGGGCGTTGGAATGCGACAAAGAAGCCGGTCAACCGGCTTTACGCCAAGCGAGCTGGGCGTGCAATTCTTTGGGCATAGGGAGATCGGCGGCGTGCGGGTCATGTCGCAGCACGTCGATAAGCTGTTCGAACTGTTCGCGAGGCGATAGGGCGAGATCAAGAAAGAAGAGCTTGCATCCCTTGAGGACGCAGGAGCCGCCCCCTTCTCCGCCGAGCCATTCTTGACGGATCTGATAGCCGAGTTTTTGCGCAAGATCGAGGGCATGATCCAACAATTCGACGGTATGCATCCTTGCATCTCCGATTCAGAAAAGCTTTGCGAAAAAACGCCGACGGCAAACTAAGAGCTTACCCGCAATAGTTTTCGGAATATTTTCAAATATCTAATCAATCAATTCTTAAATATGAGGCGCTCAGGCGGATTTTTGCAGGGTGGAAGAAGCAATTCGACGATCGCTTGGAGATATACATAGAAGGCGCGGGAATTATAGCCGCTTCGGCTATAGTTCCCTATACGAGTTCGACGATAGGTCTAGCATGGTAACTTGTTGCCGGACTTGAAGTTAAGGGGAGCGAGCGGCGTAAAGCGGCTAGTTCGCCGACGATGGGCAAGTCGGGACGACAAGGTTTTCGAAAGAGCTTCGGCGGAATAGGGCGTTTGGCGAAATCGATTCGCAAGCCTCGACTTACGTTGGAAGCGCGAACAAAACACGTTGGGAGCCAATCGGTTCTTATGCACGGCCTCACTGATTCTTCGCAGCTATTAGAGCAGATCGAAATTCTTAAGCAGCAATTGGCGCAAGCGCAAAAGCTGACCGCGCTCGGCGAATTGGCCGGTACGACCACGCACGAATTCAACAACGTGCTGACGACGATCTTGAACTACGCGAAGATGGGACAGCGTCACAAAGACGCGCCGACGCGTGACAAGTGCTTTGAGAAGATATTGGCGGCCAGCACGCGAGCGGCGAAGATCACGAGCACGATTTTGGGAATGGCCCGAAACCGCGCCTCGGGACAAGAGCCGACCGATTTGACGCAACTCGTCGAAGACACGATGATGCTGCTCGAACGGGAAATGAACAAGTATCATATTACCGTCGATAAGCAGTTCCAGCCGATTCCTCAAGCTTACGTGAACGGCAACCAGATCCAGCAGATTCTTATTAACCTGTTGATCAACGCGCGGCAAGCGATGCCGAACGGCGGACGAATCGCGCTGAAGCTTATGCACGACGCCGATAGCGACATGATCGACTTGGTCGTGCGCGACTCGGGCTGCGGCATGCCGCAAGAAGTGCTGACGAAAATCTTCGATTCGTATTTCACCACGAAGACAGGGCCGGACGCCAGCGGCAAAGGCGGGACCGGTCTTGGGCTGTCGTTGTGCAAAGAGATCATCGAAGCGCATCACGGACGAATTCGCGTGGAGAGCGCCCCGGGCAAAGGGACTTGTTTCACTTTGAAACTTCCGACGGCCGCCAAGGCGGCGACGAAACGCGCTCCGATCGCCGCGCCGATCAGCGCCCCGGCGTTCCTCGACTCGCCGACGGTGACGAATTAACGTCGTAGCGAATACAAGACAAAAGAAAACGCGGAGAGGATTCAGTTCCCTCCGCGTTTTTTGTTTTTAATCGTCCGGCCGAGCAAAACGCGCTTCTCCGACCGACCTTCGGTCAGTATCCGGTCGCGGCTAAACAGGCGGTTCTTTTCGGCGCCCTACGCGCGGAACGGCACGGAGGCCGTTCCCTACAGAGAGCGTCGGCGAACGAAGCCGATGGCGCAAAGACCGAGGCCAAGCGCAAGGCAGGTCGACGGCTCGGGAACGACGGTGAAAGTAAGGGTCTCCGTCGAAATGCAAACGCCCAGGGATTGCGCATCGGCGAATCCCTGGGGATCGGCTTTAAAAGCGGCATAGGAATCCGGCGATTGCATAATAACCGACGCAACATCCTGCGAAGCAGAAATTCTACGGAGTGTAAGATTGTAAGTCCCCGATTTCATCTTCCCAATCCGTTTAAAATAATTACCTTCATTAGGCCAATATGTCGAGGAATTGGGATCAGGTTTAAAACTATTAAAAAAGATAAATCCGTCGAGATACAAGTTGTTGCCAGTTTGAGAAAAAGTCGAGTCGAACGTAAGAAGTTGGCATTGAGTAAAATCTAGAGCTGCCGTATCAATCATCAATTCGTCATTTTCCGTTAATACGTAGCTGCTTTGCTTGAGCGAATGATCAATCCACATCGGAAAGAGATAATTTTTCCATCCAGTATCACATCCGTCCGCAAGTTCACAGTTTCTGACGCAGGTAGAATAAAATACTGGATCATCTTGCGGAAACACAACGTCAGGGAAAAATTCGGCCCGCAACTGGGCAATAAAACCTAAAATAAACGAGACAAAAACGAGGCAAAAAAATATCTTACTCGGATAACTCGAACGCATGATTGAACTTCCCCAAATCCAGTTAAATGTGGCGAGAAAATGAGAGGTTCGGAATCGAACGATTCGCTCTGCCGCCGTTTTTTATCACTAGATAATCAACGCACTACGCGGCATTGTACTCAACAATGTGAATTGCCGCAAGAAAAAGGAAACTGCCGCGAATTATCACAACCGCGGCAGTCATTTTCCTTTTAAATCATCTATTAGCGGAGAGAAAATAGCCTCTAGTCGGCGCTTACTTTTTCGCTTCCGGCGCTTTCTTTGCGTATTCGGCCTTGAGGCGATCGTACTCTTCGTCGGTGACTTTCAAGATCGAGCCGTGACGGAACTTGAAGGGGAGGTGAAATTCTTTCAACTTCTCGAATTTTCCGCTCGCAAGATCGTCGGTTACGTAGGGCTGATAGCCTTGGCCTTTGCTGTAGAAGTCCAAGATCAGGCACCACGTGCCGGGCTTGCCGTCTGCGCCGGGGGCAAGCTGGAAGCACTCGGGCCCTTCGTAGCCTTGCAGCTTCGCCAACGAGAAGTCGGAGACTTCTTTCCACGGGCCGGTCAGCTTGTCGCTCGTCTCCATCGTGATCGCCTTGACCGTCTCGTCTTTCGAGAAGCGATAGTATTTACCGTTCTCGCGGACGATGTCGGTGTCAATGACGTGATTGGGACGTTCTATGTAAATAAACGGCTTGCCGAAGGTTTGGAAATCTTTGGTGCGGCATGCCCAAATACGCTGCTTGGCGAAGTTATCGTTTTTCGTTTTCGAGGCCCAGAAGACTAAATAGTCTTGGGTTTCTTCGTCATAGACGGCCTCGGGCGCCCAGGCGCAGCCGGCGTCTTCGGGAGCGATCGCGACGAGTCGCGGCTTGCTCCAGTGCGTCAAGTCTTCCGACTCCCAAATGACGATCGACTTGCTGGCGGCGGTCTGCGCGCGGTTCCAATCGTGCTTGGTCAAGTTGATCGAAAGGTCGGTGGCGATGATGTAAGTTTTCTTTCCGTCGTGCGAGCGGAAAACAAAGGGATCGCGGACCCCCTTATCGCCCAAGTCGCTGACGAGGACCGGCTCGGCGCCGTTCAGCGCTTCCCAAGTTTTTCCGTCCTTGCTCAGACCGAAGTAGATTTGCTCGGTCATCGGCGTTTGCTCGCCTTTAAAGGTGATGAAAAGGTATCCGCCCTCGCCGGCAAATGCGGAGGAGCAGACGAACAAGGCCGCGAGGAGAAATAGTTTTTTGAGCATGGGAAGGAATCTCATTGGCCACGAGAAATGGGAAAACCAAGTAATTGAAACGTATTATCCATGAGAGACAATCACGAATCAAGGGCCGAGAATTGGGAAGAGAGGGAATTCTCGGAAACAGGCTCTAACAGGCCATTCCTCGATAGACCTGCGCGGCATTCAAAGGAAGCCTCTTGCCGCTACGCGTCTCCGGTTCAAGAACCGGAGCTACGGCGCCGCCTGCAAGCACGCACCGTACAAAACATGCGATGGACAGGGATGCCCGCCCTACCCTTACGATTTTTTCTTTTCGGGATAGACGACGAGTTCGACGCGGCGATTGCGCTGCTTGCCTTCGAAAGTGGCGTTGGAGACGGCGGGATGATTAGAGCCGTGGCCGACGACGAAGAGCTGCTCGCCTCGGAAGTTGGTGCGAGAGACCAGAACGTCGTAGACGGTCATTGCGCGGGCGACGGACAATTCGTGATTGGTTCGGAACTGTCCGCCGGAGATCGGGTCGTTGTCGGTGTGCCCTTCGACGCCGATGATTTGATCGGGATAGGCGCGCATCAACTCGGCGGCCGCCGCGAGAACGATCGATTCGCCTCCGGGGCGCAAGCGGTTCGTTCCGTTTTCAAAGAGGCGGGAGCCGGGCAATTCAATGCGAATGACGTCGCCGTCTTGACGAACGAAAACGTCGGGCTGATTAATGACGGGAAGCGTTTGCAGGAGACTGTTGTTCGGCGTGATCGTGACGCCGTTGTTTCGCTGTAACGAGGCGGCGAGCGTTTGCACGCGTTTGTCGCCCTGCTCTTTATCGCTCTTCGTTTGGGCTAACTGCATCGAGACGCCGCGCAATTGCTCGCGGAGGGCCGTGAGTTGATCCTCCATGACCTTCGATTGCTGCTTCGATTGAGCGAGAAGCTGGGCATACTCTTGATTGTCTTTATCGAGCGAGTTGGCTCTGGTTTGCAGCTCTTGATATTGACGGGTCATGGCCGTCTGCTGCTGCTCGTATTGCTTGACCTTCCCTTGCAGAACCATGGGATTGTCCGCGCAGCCGGCGACGAGCGACGCGAACATCGCCGCGGCGAATAACCGGACTTCGTTTCGGACACGCGCCATCGCGCCAACTCCAGGGAAAACGATGCAACATCGACCGAAAACGGAACGCCGGTTTCGGCCTCGCTTGAACAAGCGCGGGGGATCGTACTCGGACCTCCCGCACGAGGCAAGAGCAGTTTTTTAGGGAACGGAGCCGGGGGAAGATAGGGGAAATAGAGGCGAAACCGACGACGCGCGAATGCGCACCCCCTCGGCGACTTCTCCAGAACCGACATAACCTCCGACCTCCTATCGATCGCGACGCGAGGAGCGCCGTTCCGCTACTTAGAATCGCCGCGGAGCCACTTAGCTTCTTGTTTGACGGCTTTTTCGGAAAGGATGTTTTGCGATTCGTCTTTCGTGGCCGAGTAAATCGGCATGCGGTCGTTGCGGGTTCCGTAGAAACGTTTGGCGGCCGGGTTGCGAATAAAATCGGATATCCATTCTTCCGAGCCGTAGCCGTTTAAGTCGGGAGCGTTGCCGGAGCCAGGCTTGCCGCGGAACTTATGGCAATCGGTGCAGCCAAAGTCGCTGACGATCAGTTTGCGGCCTTCGGCGATCGCGGCGGCGTCTTTGGCGTCCGCCTCACGCTGGGCGGGCAAGGCGGCCTCGGCCGAGACGGCCTTGATCGCCTTTTCGAGCTTCGCTTTTTCGTCGGCGTCGAGATCGGCGAGGTTTTCTTTGACGAAATTGACCATCGCGCCGTTCTTAAACTTCGTCGCGCCAAAATAATCGGTCGAGACGATCCGCTTCGGATCGAGGAGGCCGGCAAGCCAAGCGCGGGTGGCGAAGCGGCCCAAATTCGGGGCGGAAGTTTTTTCGGCCCGCCACGCTGAGTCGTCACTAATATGGTCGTGACAGGCGAGGCATTGGTTTTTAAAGATAGCTCGGCCTTGCGTCTCGGCGTCGTCGCGGAGGAGCGTCAACGCTCCGGTCGGCGGAATGCCGAGGTTATCGGCCAACTTGAGAGCGCGATCGGCCTTGCGCAATTCCTCCACGACGGCTCGGTTGTATGCCCTATCCCCTACGTCTTTGGTGTAAGAGTGAAATGTCAGCCCAACAGTTGCGACAAGGAGTCCCGCGGTCATGACGGAATTGAGCCATTGCCCCTCACGCATTTTAGCAATGAAAGGAAACCAAAACGCCAGAAAAACGATAGCGCCGGGAACTACGAAAATCGGAACGACCGCCCACTGACCGGGGAAGTAATGCGAGAATTCGTAGAGCGCGCGGAAGGCCCATTCCGGTCGAGCGGCGGCGTAAAAATTGGTCGGGTCCGGGTCGGCAGGCGAGCCGAGCGCGACTCCATCCGACCAAGCCAACGAGACGACGGCGGCCAAGGCGATCAGGCATGCGGCGGCGTTCAGGTAATACTGCGTCGAACTCGCGGCTCCTTCTGCGCCAGCAGAGCGCTCTACGCGCCGGGCGAAACGCATGCGGAGGCAAAGCACGAAGGCGAACGCGCCGGCAAGAAGGCCGATGTGAAAGGCCGTGAAGCGGGTAAGCGTGAGGTGACCGAAGTCGGGACCGCCGATCGCGATTTTGTAAATTGGCTCGCCGACGACGGGAAGCAACAGCAGATACTTCAAGCGAACCTGGGTGGCCGAGTACGAGGCTTGGCTCCACGAGAGCAAGTCGCCGGTGATCATCATTCCGAGCGCGAGCAATCCGAGCAAAAGCGTGGACCAATAGACAAGTTCGCGCGGAGCGCGATATCGGCCGGTGAAGATGCAATGCAGCAAGTTCAGGCCGATGACGACCGGCAAGGCTTGGCCGGCGAAGTGGTGGACGGCGCGAAGGAGCCAGCCGGAGGCGACGTGCGATTGGAGATAGTAGAGGCTTTCCCAAGCCGATTGAGCGCCGGGGCTGTAGTAGGCCCACAGAAAAAAGCCGGTGAGAGCTTGGACGACGAAGAGGAAGAGTGTGACGGCCGGAAGCGTCTGCCCCCAACTCGGTCGAGCGAGAGTCGCCGGGGCGTTCGTCGCCTGATCGCCGTCAAGCCATCCGGTTCGTTCGTTAAGCCAACTGAGCGGTTTCATGTTTGGTTTCGTTTTTTTCGTCAGGCACGGGGCGACCGACCTACTAAAGCCGGTAGCGGCGCACGCATTCGGCGCTCACCGTAGCGCCCTACATTCATTTACGATCTATTAGCGACGCCGAGGGGGAACGTGCGGAATTTCACCCAAACGACGCCGTCACGGATTTCGGTTTCGAGCGGGTCCATATCGCGGGGGGCCGAGGAAACGGCGTCAGTCCGTCTGCCGGTCAAATCGAACGAGGCGTTATGGCAAGGGCAATGGAAGCGCCCCCCTTCCCCTTCGGCTTCGAACAGAATCGAACAGCCCATGTGCGGGCAGACCGTTTGCAGGGCTTCGACCTTGTCTTTGCCCACGCGGCGAAGAAACACGGCGCCGATCGCCTCGTTGGGGAATTTATTCCACGCGTCGGCTCGCTCGGCGATGACCGACACGCGACGCGGCGAGCCGTCGTAGGCCAAAGAATCGAACGGAGCGAGCGGATAGAATTTTTCGCCGGCCGACTTACGACGGAGCGGATCGAAAAAGGCGACTACGCCCGAGGCGGTCGGGACTGCTAAGGCCGCAAGACCGACGAAGCCGGCGACGATTTTGGCCAAAAAAGCGCGGCGGCCCTCGATCGGCGAGGCTTCTTGCCGATCGCGCGGGGCGGAGGATTTTGAATTATCGGCCATCGACGATCGTCCTTAATCGCGGGCTACGCAAACATCGTTTCACCACAGAACGGCTGCGGTTTTACGGACCGTCCGGCGGCATTATTACATGGCGGCGCGGACCACGTCAAGAATCTTTTGCATGGCCGTGGGAAGCGGGTCTGCGATAAACAGGCCGGCCGCTTTTTTGTGTCCGCCGCCGCCGAAGACCTCGGCTAATTTCGCGCAATTCACGTCGCACCGGCTGCGGAGGCTGATTTTGAATCCGCCGGTCTTCTGTTCAACGAGAATCACGGCGAACTGCGTGCCGTTGACGGCCAAAAGCATGTTGATTATATCTTCGCTTTCGGAAGGCAACGCGCCGGCGGCCTCAAAATCGCTCAGTTCCAGGAACGTGTAAATCAATCGACCCTCGAGGTCGGGCGTGGCGTTGGCCAACGCGCGGCCGATCAATTTCAATCGGCCCAGCGTGTCATTTTCGTAAAGCTCTTTGTAAAGCTCGTCGGGCTTGGCTCCGGCCTCGATCAACCGGGCGACCAAACGATAGGTGTCGGCGGTCGCCGAGGAAAAACGGAACCAACCGGTGTCGGTGGCCACGGCGCAAAAGGCGGGAACGGCGATGCTCAGGTCCAACGCAACGCCGAGCGCGTCGGCGGCGTCGACGACGATGCGACCGGTCGCCTCGGCCTCAGTGTTCTTGAACGATTCGGCGCCGAGGTCGTCGGAACTGACGTGGTGATCGAGGACCATTTTCTTGCCGGGAAAGGCGCGAACGGCGTCGGACATCGGGCCGAGCTGCGCCCAGGCCGAGGTGTCGAGAACGATCAAGGCGTCGTAGGCGTTCAGCTCTTCGATCGTCGCCGAGACGCCGATTTGCTTAAAGCGTCCCTTGACGTCAAGGGAACGTAAGGAGTTCGGAAGCGCGAATCCGCCGCAGAGGAGGACTTCTTTACCAAGGCGTTCGAGAATCTCGGCGAAAGCGACCGTGCTGCCGATGGCGTCGCCGTCGGGCCGAATGTGCGTCGTAAGCACGAAACGTTGACGGCTCTTAATTTCATCCGCGAATTTATTCCAATCAATCATCGTTAACTTTCGCTTTTTTCTTTTTTGTCTTCGCACTTGGCGCTGAAATGCGCCGTCAGGTTTTTGGACGAGGTGGAGTCTTCACGGCGCCGGGCGTCGGCGTCGATCGTTCTCGCTGCAGCGACGTCGAGCGTCATTTGGCGGAGCAGCTCTTCGACGGAGTCGAACTTGAGCATATCGCGCAACCGGCCGTGGAAATCGACTTCGAGCGGTCGATCGTAGAGATCGCCGTCGAAATCGAGGAGGTGGACTTCGACTTTGACGAACCCGTCGCCGAAGGTCGGATTCGTTCCGAGGCTAATTGCGGCGGGGCGCGAGCCGCCGTCGTAGAAAGCATGTCCGGCGTAGATTCCCGGCGGAGGAAGGAGCACTTCAATCTGATCGACGTTGGCCGTCGGAAAACCGAGCTTGGCGCCGCGACCGGCTCCGTGAACGACCATGCCTCGGATGCGATAGGGGCGACCGAGCGCTTGAGCGGCGAGGTCGAGTCGGCCTTCGCGAACCAATTGACGAACTCGCGAACTGGAGACGACCTGTCCGGCGACTTCGACGGCCGAGGCGACTTCAAAACGGACTTCGTTCTGCTCGCAAAGTTTACCGAGAAGCTCGACGTTTCCGGAGCGGTTTCGGCCGAAAAAGAAGTTGGCCCCTTCGACCATCGCGCGGACTTGCAGTTTATCGCGGAGCACGTCGTCGAAGAATTTTCGCGGCTCGGTGTTGAGGAACTCACGATCGACGGGATAGACGACGGCGGCGTCGAGGCCGAAAGACTCGAAAATTTGAAGTTTTCGTTCGGTCCAAATCAAGGGAGATGGAGCGGCGTCGGGACGAAGAAGGACGGCGGGATGGGGATCGAAAGTAAAAGCGACAGAAGGGCCTTTTACTTCGGCGGCCAAGGAGAGCGCCCGTTTAATGAGTCGAGCATGACCGCGGTGGACGCCGTCGAAGTTTCCGACGGTGACGGCGCCGCCGCGAAGCGAATCAGGGATGTCGTCCAAGTTGCGATATCGCTTCATTTTTTATACCAATTACAATCCGAAATCCGCGTTTGAACGCCTGTTTATCCTACGGGAAAACAGACTCCCTTCAGAGAACGAAGGCGCGGGCTTTGAATTGGACGGCAAAGGGCACGATAGGACGCAATAGCGCAAACGACCGGCGAAGCGGGAAGCGACGCCGGTCGAGACGTGATAATCGCGAAGGAAAAAGCGAAGCGAATACGTTCTACTTCTTCGCGCCTTTGGCGGGGGCGGCGGCTTTGGCCGGCGCGGCGCCCTTTGCGCCCTTGGCCGGAGCGGCGTCGCCTTCTTCTTCCTTCTTCTTCTTTTTCTTTTTCATCGAGAGTTTGTACACGCGGACCTTGGGCAAGCCGATGGGGCTATCGCCTTCTTGCCAACGCTCGGCCGACTTCAAGCGATCCAAACGCTCGGCGCGACTTAACACGTTCTGGGCCTTCGACGAGCCTCGTCGGATCTTCAAGCTCTTGTCCATCGTCATGGGACGCGTACTCCTCTATCTATCTTCTACCGTCTGTCACTTAATTATATCAGTCGCCAAAGTCGAGTTTCGCTCGACTAAAATTTGCCGTGATTAGGCGACCCCGCCTAGGGCCAGGGCCGGGAAACGAATCAGTATATGGCGCCGAGGAAAAAACGGCAATAAGGAAACTGGGTAATTTCGAGGTCTTGGCCGGGAACCGATCGGGCTTCCGCGGTACCCCTCTTTTGGAAAAACGCCGCTCGTTCGGCGACAAAGGGCGAAAATTGTCGGTAACCCGTATTATCGGCCGACGCCTCCCTAATTCGCCAGGGGAGCGACGATTTTCTCGTGGAACCTCACGAAAGGGTTTTGTGTCTTGAAATCGCCCCCTGGGGAGCATATCCTTGATTGATTCGGAGTCGCCGTCCGAGCATGCGTAAACGGGGTATCCCCCCCTCGCTTTCCTATGGGACGCGTCCAACGACGAATGACTACGCCTCTCCATTTCCCCGTACTATTTAGGTGATTTTCGTGCCCACAGCGCCCAACGACAAGACGACCGACCAAGCCGCCGCCACCGTGAAAGCCGCCATGACGAGCGGCGCCGACATCGTGGTTCAAACGTTGGTAAACCACGGGGTCGATACGATTTTCGCCTATCCGGGCGGAGCGAGCATCCCGCTGCATCAAGCTCTGACTCGTTTTCGCGACAAGTTGCGCGTGATTTTGCCGCGTCATGAGCAAGGAGGCGGATTCGCCGCGCAAGGTTACGCCCGATCGACGGGCCGGATCGGAGTGTGCATGGCGACGAGCGGACCGGGCGCGACGAACTTAGTGACGGCGCTGGCCGACGCCAAACTGGATAGCATTCCGTTGCTGGCGATCACCGGCCAAGTGAACGCCGCCGTGATCGGAACCGACGCCTTTCAAGAGACGCCGATCGTGGAAGTTTGCCGCAGCGTGACCAAGCATCACTATTTAGTAACCGACGTAAACGACGTGGCGCGAATCATTCGCGAAGCGTTCCTCGTGGCGACGACGGGCCGCCCGGGACCGGTGCTGGTCGATATCCCCAAGAACATTCAGCAGGCGATGACCACGCCCGATTACGACGCCCCGATGCAATTGCCGGGCTATCACGTCGGCGAGGAGCGAGCGACAAACGCCGAAATCGAGAAGTTCGCCGAGATGATTCACGCGGCGAAACGACCCGTGATTTACGCGGGAGGCGGCGTCATTAACGCCGAAGCTTCGGACGAGTTGTTCAAACTCGTCGAAAAGACGAAGATTCCCGTTACGACGACCTTAATGGGAATCGGTTGCTTCCCCGGCGATCATGAGCTTTCGTTGGACATGTTGGGCATGCACGGCAGCGTGTACGCCAACTACGCGGTCGATAACTGCGATTTACTGATCGCGCTCGGCGTCCGGTTCGACGATCGCGTGACGGGTAAAGTGTCGGCGTTCGCCAGCCGAGCGAAGATCGTTCATGTGGACGTCGATCCCTCGGAAATCAATAAAATTAAGAAGCCGGACCTCGCGATTTGCAGCGACGTGAAGTACGCGTTGGCCGAATTGAACAAGGTCGTGCAAGCGCCGGAAGACCTGGACGAATGGCATCGCAAGATCGCGGTTTGGAAGCGGGACGAGCCGTTCCGCTACACGCTCGACTACCCGGGCATCGTTCCGCAAGAGGCGATTCATGAGCTTTGGAATTTGACCAAAGACATGGACACGTACATTTGCACCGGCGTCGGACAACATCAAATGTGGTCCGCTCAATACTACAAGGTTCGTAAGCCGCGTCATTGGGCTTCGAGCGCCGGATTGGGAACGATGGGCTTCGGCCTTCCGTCGGCCATGGGCGTGAAGGCGGCGCATCCCGATTCGCTAGTCATCAACATCGAAGGCGACGGCAGCCTCTTGATGAACATTCAGGAAATGGCGACCTGCTATTGCGAAAAACTTCCGGTCAAAGCGCTGCTGTTGAACAACATGCACCTAGGGATGGTCGTGCAATGGGAGGATCGGTTCCACGCGTCGAATCGCGCGCACACCTATTTGGGCTGCATCGACGATCCCGAGGCGACCGGCCAAGGCAACGGCGTGATGACCCCGGAAGATCGCTACTATCCGGACTTCATCGGCGTGGCGAAGGGTTTCGGCTGGGACGGCGAGACGATCTCGCGAAAAGAGGAATTGATTCCGGCGTTGCAGAAGATGATCGAGGCGCCGGGGCCATACATCCTTCAAGTTCAAGTGCCGTATCAGGAGCACGTTTTGCCGATGATTCCGGCCGGCATGACGGTCCACGATTTGATTAAAGAATAAACGGCGCGTGCAAGCAGGCGCCCACCAATACTAGCGGTCCAGGTTAAACAGCCTGGGCCGTTTTTTTACGCCTTTTCCTTGGGGGCGCGGCGAATCGCGACGAGCCAGACGACGAAGGCGAAGACGGCCAGCGGGGCGAGCGTCTTGGTCGCCGGCATAAGAAGATCGAAGGGCCTTTCGATTTCGCCGCAGGTGAAAAAAGAAAGAACTCCCCACGCGGCGACGGTCCAGATCCGTTCTAGCTTATGCGGCCAACTTTGAAGAACCGCCCAAGCGGCCCAAGGACCGATGATGCAATAGGTGAGTTGCTCGGTCCCCGGTCCAAAGAGCAATTGCCACGCGGTCCACATCGAAAGAATCGCCACGAGCAGTTCCTTTTCGTCGAGCGCGCGGAATTTTTGCCGCATGCACCAGAGAAAGACTCCGAAAGCGGAGATGAGTTGCAGCGCCATGTATCCGACGGAGGAGACGGGAGGCCAAAGCGTTTCCCAGATCGTCCAGAAATCGCGGTAGCCGCCCCAACGAACCTGATGCAATCCGTGCTGAAATTCGATCCATTCTTGATAGCGCAGGACGACTTCGCCGTAAGGCTTGGTGAAAAACGGAATCGCGGCGAAGACGAGCATGCAAAGAGCGAACCGCCAAGCGAGCTCCTTGGGACGATGAGCGATAAGGAGCATGGCCAGGGCGACGGGCCAAAGTTTAACGTAAATCGGCAACGTCAAACAAACGGCGGCGAGCGTCCAACGCTTCTCCAAAACGCAAACGCTGGCGAAGATCGCAAAGGCCAAGATGAGCGAGTTCGTTTGACCGGACCACAAGCCCGAGAGCGAGCCGACCAAACTGAGCGAATAAAAGTGAAGACGTCGCTGTAAGGGCCACTCGCCGGGAAGCAGTTTTCGGGCCGCCAGATACAGCGAGAAGAACAGTCCTCCGACGCTAAAAAGCCCCCAGAGCGCTTGTCCAAGGGCTGGCGGCAAAACGGCGAAAGGCGTGAACAAGACGGCGAAGGTCGGCGTGTACCGAAAGAGATCGGACACCGACGGATCTTGAACGTGAATTGGAAGATCGTGAATCCACCGTTCAGATCCGACTACGAAGATAGGATATACGGTGTGCGAACCGGGCACGACGAAGGCCTTGACCGTCAGCGCGACGGCGAAGGAAATCCAGAGGACGGCGGCGGCCGTAATCCATTTCCTGTCGGCGGCGGAATAGTTTTGCGAGAGATCGGGCATTGGCGAATCAAAAGTGTTCGACGGACTGCGAGTTGCTCAAACGCTTCGGGCATTGTAGCGGCAAAACGGCCTATCGCAAGGCGAAGCGCCGCGGTTCCCGGCAAAACCGATCGATAAACGCTTGATTTGTCCGAAAAAAGCCCGACAATGGGGCTCATGGGCTTATCCGCTTCTTCTCCCGCATCTCCTGATCAAGAAATACGCTTTCCGCACTATCAACCGCTCGTGATCGTTTTAGCGGCCGCGGCCGCGGGAATCATGATCGATCGATTCCGCGCGCCCTCGCTTGCCGCATGGACGATTTTCGGCGCGGTCGCGCTAGGCGTCTGGCTCGCTTTTCAGAAACGCGGAATGAATCGCGCCGGATCGCTGGCCGTCTTGGCCGGCGTCGCGGCGCTAGGGGGAGCGCGGCACCACTTCGCATGGAACGAAGTCGCTAGGGACGACATTGCGAATTTCGCGACGCGGAAGGCGAGCCCCGTCTATCTAGAGGCGGTCGCTCTACGCTCGCCGCGCAAATTAGCTTCGGCCGAGCGGGACGACATGGCAGGCCCTCTCACAGACGACCGACCAAAGTTTCGCGTTTTGCTCGATGTGAAAAAGTTGCGAAGCGGCAAAAAATGGCGCGACGTTTCGGGAAGGATTAACGCCACGATCGCGGGAGAAACGACGATCGAGGCGGGCGATCGAATACGATTGCTCGGAACGCTCTCGGCCTACTCGCCGCCGCAAAACCCCGGCGAATTCGACCTCGCGTCGCACTTCCGCGCGCAAGGAATTCACGCGCGCATGCGGAGCGATTCCGGCGGAATTGAAACCGTCGAAAAAGGCTCTCCCTACGGCTGGCGACGATTAATCGATCAGTTAAAAGCGGCCGGCGACGCCGTTTTCGAACGGTACGTCAATCCGCGCGAGTCGGATTTGGCCTCGGCCGTCTTGCTGGGCGAACGGGAACGAATCGACGGCGCGACGAACGAAGCCTTCATGGCGACTGGAACAGTGCATGTACTCTCGATCTCGGGACTGCACGTCGGCACGCTGGCGATCGTATTAATTTGGCTCACGCAACGGACGCCGATTCCCCGCCTCGTCGGACTAGCAAGCGTGGTCTTCGTGACAGGAACTTACATGCTCGTGGCCGACGTCGAGCCGCCGGTGGTGCGGGCGACCGTCTTGGTTTGGATTTATTGTTATTCCAAACTTAGGCGACGGAACGCTCTGAGCGCAAATAGCTTGGCCGCGGCCGCGCTCGTCGTCTTGACGCTAAACCCTTGCGACTTATTCCATGTCGGCGCCCAATTGTCGTTCATCTCCGTGGCGGGATTGATCTGGCTTCATCACATCTCGCAAATGCATCGCAAGGTCGTCGATCCGCTCGACGAAATAATCGAGCGACGATCGCCGGCGTTGTTACGGCTGTCGCGATTTGCCTATCGGGATACGATGCGAGTTTTCCTTAGCGGCGTCGCTCTGTGGCTGCTCACCGCGCCGTTAGTCGCCGCGAGGTTCCATATCCTTTCGTTCTCGGCGATCTTTTTGAATTGCGTGCTGTGGCTGCCGATGACCGTGGGACTATTGGCCGGCATGGGTCTACTCTTTTTCGGATTATGGTGTCCGCCGTTGGCCTTGCCATGCGCGTGGCTTTGCCAAGGGTGCCTTTGGATTTTGAACCATGCGATCGCTTGGGCCGCGTCGCTTCCAGGAAGTTTTACTTGGGTCGTCGGTCCGAGCGACTCGGCGCTGGCGATCTACTACGGCGGGATCGCATTGCTGGTCGCCTTTCCGATGTTGATTCCAAGAAAGCGAAAGGCGATTGCGGCGGCGGTCATCGCGACGGCATGCCTTTTCGCGGCGATTTTCTTGTTTCGCGGAGAAGAGCGGCAATTCCGCTGCGTGAGCCTTTCGATCGGGCATGGCCTGGCCGTCGTGCTGCATCTGCCCGACGGCGAGACGATCCTTTACGACGCGGGAGAATTGGGCTCTCCAAACCGCGCGGCGAACGTCGTGTCGAGCTATCTGTGGTCGCAAGGAATATCGCGGATCGACGCGGCTTTCTTTTCGCATGCTGACGTCGATCATTTCAACACTTTTCCCACGCTGCTGAATAAGTTTTCCTGCCGAACGGTCTACGTTTCGCCTGCGATGTTTTCGAAGAAAACCGGCGCGATCGGCGAACTGCATGAAGCGATCGAAAAACACGGCGTGCCGATTCGCACGCTCGAGTCGGGCGAGGAAATCTCCTTCGGCGGTCGCTGCGCGGTTAAAGTCCTGCATCCGTCGAGCGCCGGAATAATCGCGGGAACGAATCCGAATAGCTTGGCGTTGGCGGTCGAATGCGAGGGGCGGCGAGTTCTCTTGCTCGGCGATTTAGAGAACCCCGGCTTGGCGGAATTACTGAAAAAGACGCCGACCAATTGTGACGTGCTGCTCGCTCCGCACCACGGAAGTAAGGCAAGCAACTCGCCGGCCTTGGCCGCTTGGGCCAAACCAAGCTGGGTCTTTTTGAGCGGCGACGGAAGATGGACCGTGCCCGAAATTGACCAGACTTACGAAGCGGTTGGGGCGAAACCAAGACATACGTTCCTTTCCGGAGCGCTCGAGGCGACGCTCAAAAAAGACAAGGTGACGGTTCGCGGATACGCGGACGAAAACGTCGAGCCGTAAAGACGCCACGCCGACAGACGACGCTCGAAGATCGGCGGCTAATTTGCTTGAACGCCGGCGGCCGTTCTGTTACAACGATTGCAACGACTCCTCCCATTAACTTACGGCAATCATGAAAAAATTCGCCCCCCTGCTCTTCTGCGTCGTGTTTCTCGCGCTAAACGTCTCTCTCCAGGCCGAAGAGAAAACGCCTTCGCCGAAGAAGCCGGAGAAGATGAACGTTCTGTTTATCATTTCGGACGATCTTCGCACCGAGTTGGGCTGCTACGCCAGCACGATGGCCAAAACGCCGAACATCGACCGACTCGCTACGACCGGCGTTCGATTCGATCACGCCTATTGCCAGTATCCGCTGTGCAATCCGTCGCGGGCGTCGATGCTGACGGGGCGAACGCCCGCTCACACCGGCGTATTGGGAAATCGGACGTGGTTCGGCGACGAGCATCCCGACTTCGTGAGTATGCCGAAGTATTTTCAGCAGAACGGCTACATTTCGATGCGCGCCGGAAAGATTTTTCACGGCGGAATCGACGACACCGACGCCTGGACGATCGGCGGAGCGGTTCGCACGCTGGCCGGCAAGCCGGAAGATGCGACGCTCGACTCCGTCGCTCCGAAACCGGAAAAGAACGCCGCCAAATCCCCCTCGACCTCGAAAAAGCCCGCGGAAGTCGATCCCGACGAAATTCAAACCCGCCCCGGCGATAAAGGTCTTTCCAAGGAGCAACGCTCCGACCGCTGGATCGTTTTGGAAGGAAACGGCGAAAAGCACGGCGATTACAAGACGGCCGACCGCGTAATCAAGCTTATGCGGGAGCATAAAGACGAGCCGTTCTTCTTGGGCTGCGGATTCGTCAAGCCGCACAGTCCGCCCGAGGCTCCGCAAAAATTTTACGATCAATGGGACGTGGATAAGATTCCGTTGCCTTCGGACTTTGCGCCTCGACCGACGGTTCCGCCCGGTTTTCCCGCCGGTTCGATTCGACCGCGCAACGCCGACTTGTTCATCAATCGCGACGCCTCGCCGAAAGAGGCGCGAGAGATGATCCGCGCGTATTTAGCCGCGACGGCCTTCGTCGATTGGAACGTTAGCCGCGTGCTGGCCGCCTTGGATGAGCTTGGCCTGCGCGAGAAAACGATCATCGTCTTTTGGGGCGACCACGGCTACCAACTCGGCGAAAAAGGAAAATGGTCGAAGGCCGGCTCGCTATGGGAGCAAGGAACGCGCACGCCGTTCTTCATTTGCGATCCGCGTGCGAAAGGGAACGGCCAAGCCTCTCCGCGCGTGGTCGAAATGATCGACCTCTATCCGACGCTCGCCGAACTGTGCGGACTCAAACGTCCGGAAGGGCTCGACGGCCGAAGCATCGCTCCGCTGCTCGACGATCCGAATGCGGCTTGGGATCATCCGGCCTACACCGTCTGGAGCGAGGACGGCAAGCATTTCACCGGCGTGATGGTGCGAACCGAGCGCTGGCGATACGCCGAGTATTACGGGCGAGGCGCCGGCGCAATGCTTCTGGAACCGGCCAAAGATCCGACCGAAAATAAGAACCTCGTCGATGATCCGCAATACGCCGACGTCGTAAAAGAGCTATCCGGCTTGGTGAAAAAATACGCCGAAGGACATACGCCCCCGGAAAGCAAGAAGAAATAGCGGAGCAAAGAACCGCCAAAACGCGCTGTAGGGAAACGCCCTCTTCCTCGCTGTAGGGAAGCGCCTTATTCCGCGCTGTAGGGAACGCCCTCCGTGGCGTTCCGCCGTTTGGTGCGTGCTGGCACCAAACGCGAACGCTTTAATTCAATCGCCAGATAGCGAAATTCAACGTCGAGGCGAAGCTGACCCAAGCGAGATAGGGAACGAAGAGCGCGCCGGCCAATGTCGAGCGTTTCCAGAAGATGAACGTCGTTACCGCGATCGCCCCCCAGAGCAAGACGAGATCGACCAGCGCTAGACCTGGCCGATGCAGGCCGAAAAACAACGGCGACCAAACCGCGTTCAACGCCAACTGCAAATAGAACCATCGCAACGGGGGCGAGAATCCGCCAGGCTCTTTTCGCCAGACGAGCCAAGCCGCGACGGCCATCATGCAATAAAGAACGGTCCAGACCGGGCCGAAAATCCAACTTGGCGGGTTCCAACTTGGTTTCGTCAGCGTCGAATACCAGGAGCCAATCTGCGGAGTCGTAACGACGCTTCCGGCCCCGGCCACTGCGAAACAAAGAGCCAAAAAACCGACAAGCGCCAGCCAGTCAGAGCGACGCGAAGGAGAAATCGCTTCGGATGAGTTCGGCGACATTGTGCAACTCCCTTTACGAGCGAGAAGATACTGCGTTTCCGCAATTATACGCCGAAGGGAAAGAAAAAAGCATGAAAGCGGAATTCGAACGAGGAGTTTCGCCGCGGCGAATCCTTCATCCTTCATCCTTCATCCTTTTTTCGCTATTGCTCGTCCGACTCGCGGACCAAAGGATCGAGCGATTTCGTGTTGCGGTCGATCGAGATGATGACGGTGCGTTGTTCGGAGCCGTCGCAGCTCGAGGCCACGACCGGCAAGATATGCCGACGATCGGCCAAACGGAAGCGCACGGCGAACGAGCCGTCGTCGCGAAGTCGGACCGGCTCGCCGCGCAAAGTCACTCGCGCGCTCGGCGAGGCTTGGCCGTGAACGATCAATTCGGTATCAACTTCGAATTTGAAGTCTCGGCCGTCGCTCAGCAGCGGCGGCGCTTCCAAGCCGAGCGGCATTGCCGAGGCCGCGCCAACTTGACGTTGCAAACGCTCTTCGAGCACTTCCTTCAATTCGCCGTTCGCTTCGGGATCGCTGTATCCGCCGCTAAGGGCGTAGATGCGTTCGACGTTGCGGGCCACGTCGGACCAGTTGCGATCAAAGGCGTCTTCCGAATCGGCGGCCGGCGTCGTGGCCACGTTGCTGCGAGCCAACGAGTAGAAGTTTCCGTTCGACGCCAAGTAGCCGATCTCCAATTGATACGACTTCGGCGGTTGTTGCACGTCGATGTACCAATTGTTCACGCCGCCGTGAACGTCGATGTCGCGAACCGTTTTTCGCGAAGAGATCGAAACGCCGTCGCGAATCACTTCGTTGACTCGCAAGACCGGTCTGGCCGAGTGCCAGTAGTGATTCATGGCGGCCTTGGCGCGATCGACGCTGCGTCCGTTGATTTCCCAATAGGCGTGCAGCCAATATGGATCGCGGACCATCACGACCAACCGATCTTTGACCGGGCTAAGATCGCCATCGACCGGCTTCATGCCTAGATCGACGGCCTGCGCGTGCCGCTCTTTGACCTCGGCCAAGCGGCGTTCCAATTCCGGATCGCGCGGCGGAAGTTTCGCAACGGGCTTCGGACGAACGACCGGCTTCGTCGCGACTGCCGACTTCGAGGTTGGTTTCGCGGTTTTGAGCGTCCCCTTCCCGTTCGCTTTGACTGGCGCGATTTTAGAAGGAACGATTTTGGCGACCGCTTTGACGCTCGGCGCGGAAGACTCGCGAACGCCGCTCGCTTTGGGCGCGCGAAGACTCTTCACGAGTCGGGCAGGCTTGGCCGAAGGAGCCGTCGAGCGCGCATGCTGAAGCAGAGCGCGGATCAGCTGGTCTTTTTTCATCGACTGCCAGCCGGGCACTTTCTTCTTTTTGGCGATCGCGGATAAATCTTTGACGGTTCTAGCTTTAAGGTCCGCAGAAGTCATCGGAACTGGCCTCCGGTACTCCGCATGAAGCGTGGGATTACTTCAAATACGGAAAGGCGGGCAAAACGGGTCGGTTACTCGTCGCCGTTTTCCGCCGGACGGTTGAATGCCGTCGGGCACGGTTGAAAACGGGACGGAACGAAAAACCTGTCGTCCGTGACGAAGAAAAACGCAAAAGTAGCTGCTGCCCAAAGAAGCCGCCCAACACGACCCGGAGTCGCTATTTACCCTTTCTAGCGAAAACAGGTGGGGCGGCCGCAAAGGCTGGCGCGGAGAACTCGGGAATCGAACGAGGTTTATAATGTCAGATTAAACTGCCACAATACGTCGGCCGAGCCGAATACTCCGATAGAACTAATTGTACCCACAACGAGGGCGAAACGCAATACTTTTACGATTTTTCACGTCGCGTCCGAAAGAAAATCTTAATACGCAAACTTTTACGACGGAACGGTTTGCAACAACAGCTATCCGCTTGGCGCTCTCCTTTCCAAGGAGGGGGATAAACGCCAACAAAAGGTCGATAAATATTCAGATCCGAGAACAAAAACCGTTCTCCTTTGTCGTTCGCTCGACGAACTTCGATATTGGAACTTTGGGACCAACGGAACTTGTTCCAACCTGCGAGATATTAAGGTTCCGCATGAGCGACGAACCGGATAAGAGAGCGAGTTGGGCGATCGGAATCGCCTGGGCGAATCAAATCATCGCCGTTTGCATGCAAATGGCGCTCCCGGCCCTAGTAGGTTTTTGGCTAGATAGTAAACTGGGCACAAAATTTATCCTATTATTAGTTGGCTTGGGCCTGGGACTCGTAGCGGGAGTTTACGGCCTGATAAAGCTGACAAAAAATCCGCCAAGATAATAAGACGGATACTCAGGCGCCTGCAGTAGGCGTCTCACAGGAAAACGAAGACGTGGACGAAGAGAACGCGAAGAGATGTCGTTTCGGATTCGTCGCGCGAAGCCTAATCCTAATCGGCGTGACTGCGGCGATTTATGCCGGAGCGGCGGCGTGGGGTTGGCGACAATACAAAATTGAAGGCGTGATCGCCGCGAGCGTTGCGGCGGGAGCGTGTTTAGCCGGTGCGATAGGAGCAACAGTATTCACTCCGTGGATGCATAACCCACAACGGGTTATGCCCGGTTTGTTAGTAGGAATGGGATTCCGAATGGGAGTTCCGCTATTATGCGGAATTTTTTC
Organism: Thermoguttaceae bacterium; assembly: GCA_963665265.2. Classification (GTDB taxonomy): domain Bacteria; phylum Planctomycetota; class Planctomycetia; order Pirellulales; family Thermoguttaceae; genus CAXXHQ01. Next base: position 113,702 of record OY762224.2, read on the forward strand.
TCGAATCGCCTTTCCCCCACTAGCCGAGGCCGGATTGTTATATTATCTTGTCGTATTCTTTCTTCCGCTGTTAGCGTTAGAGACGGCATTTTCCCTCCCTTTCCCGCCTTCCCCTCCGGAAAATACGCCGAGCTCTAACAAAGGAGCAAATTGACCGTGCCAGATCCGGTTAAGCTTGCTGAGCATGTAAAAGACGCTGACGTTTTTGAATTGCCGTTTCATACTGAAATAGCAGTTCCTCAGCCGTTTGAGGCGAGGGGAATTCCCTTCCATGTCACAAAGTTCATGGTCTTGGAGTTCGCCGCCGCCCTTTTGATGCTCGCGATATTCATTCCGTTAGCGCGAAAAATCGCAACCGGTCGCCCGGTTCGAGGCCGTTTTTGGAACGCGATGGAGGCGATGCTGCTTTTCCTCCGCGACCAAGTCGTACGGCCCTCGATCGGTCACGGCGCCGATCGTTTCTTGCCCTTCGTGTGGACGTTGTTCTTCTTCATCCTGTTCTGCAACTTGGCGGGTATGCTCCCCTGGGCGGGTTCGCCCACGGCTTCGTTCTCCGTCACCGGCACGTTGGCCCTTTTCGCCTTCGCGATGTCGGTAGGCTCAGGCATGAAAAAATTCGGCGTCGCCAAATTCTGGCTCGGTCTGTGCCCGCACATGGATCTCCCCGGCGCCATGAAGTACGTCTTAGTTCCGATGATTTTAGTGATTGAAATCATGGGATTGTTCATCAAGCACACGATCTTGTCCGTGCGTCTTTTAGCGAACATGTTCGCCGGCCACTTGGTCTTGGCGGTGATCCTGGGCTTCATCTTGGATTTCGCCGGACAGATTTTTTGGTACGGCGTGACCCCCGCGAGTTTATTCGGCGCGACCTGTTTGAGCATGCTCGAATTGTTCGTCGCCTTTTTGCAAGCGTACATATTTGCGTTTTTATCCGCGTTGTTCATCGGCATGTCGGTCCACCAGCACTAGCGCGTGGTAGCCGGACCGGAGCCGTCCTTTAGTAGTTTATTTCGTAGGAGTTCGACCCGTGAACATGGTATCGAAAATCATTTCGTTGTCGGCAAGCGTTCTCTTGGCCTTGGCTACCCCGGCGTTGGCCGCGGACGCTCCCGCCGCGGCGGCCTCTTTGGCCGGCATCGGCGCGGGCTTGGTCATCATCGGCGCCGGCTACGGCATCGGCAAGATCGGTTCTTGCGCCGTCGAGAGCATGGCTCGCCAACCGGAGGTCCTCGGCAACATCCAAACCGCGATGATCATTTCGGCGGCGTTGATCGAAGGCGCCACGTTCTTCGCGTTGATCGTCTGCATCGCCAAGTAACCGGCGCGCGGATAAAGATCGATTCATCACGATTACCTTTCGTTAGGCGCATTTCGATGATTTCCCGATTCATTTACGGCTTTGTTTTAAGCGCGGCGTTGTTCGCCGTCGCCGCGCCGACGCAATCGTTCGCTAACGAAGGCGGCGGTCACCAAGCGGCGGGCGAAAAAGATGACGCCTCGGCGTTAAATCCCGTTCCGATGAGCTGGGGAGCCTTCCAAAAAGACCTCGCCGTCTGGACGGCCGTCGTCTTCTTGTTCTTGCTGATCATTCTCGGCAAGTTCGCTTGGAAGCCGGTGGTCGAAGGTCTCGATAAACGCGAGAACTTCATCGCCGACCAATTGGCCCAGGCCGAGGCGAACAACAAGAAGGCGCAAGAGCTTTTCGCTTCTTACGAGAAGCGGCTCGCCGATTCGGAAAATGAAGTCCGCGCGATCATCGAAAAGGGACGCCGCGACGCCGAGCAAGTCGGTCACGACTTGATCGAGAAGGCGAAGACCGAAGCGACCGCCGAAAAGGACCGCGCGATTCGCCAAATCGATACGGCGGCCTTGAACGCCGCGAAAGATTTGGCCGACCGCAGCGCGACTCTGGCCGTCGAACTTGCGGGCAAGATCGTGCAGTCGCGACTCAACGTCGCCGACCACGCCAAATTGATCGAACAAGCCGTTTCCCGATTCGCCAAAGGCGACGGGGCGAGCAAAAACTAATTTGCGATAATCGCGACGACGTCGCCGGACTCGTTCCGGCGTTTTCCTCGCCGTTTTTCCAAACCGATAGACCGGATGCCTCGAAATGGCCGAAAGTAAAGACCTACGCGCTGAAGACGCCCAGACCGCGGCGAAGCTCGCTCCCGACGCGAGCGTCGAGCATATCGCCGACGTTTACGCGCAAGCGTTCATCGGCGCGGCGGACGCGGCCGCCAAGTCGAAGGACTTGCTCGCCGAGTTCGATTCGTTCGTTTTCGACGTGTTGGATCGACTCCCGAAATTGGAGGCGATTCTTAACTCGGCCCTCGTGTCCGAGGAGGAGCGGTCTTCGCTGTTGGATAAGGCGTTGGGAAAACAAGCGACGCCCGCCTTCCTGAATTTTCTAAAAGTGGTTTCTAAACACGGACGATCGGATTGCCTTCGGGCGATTCATCGTCAAACGCACGCGATCGACGACGAACGCAATCGTCGGGTTCCCGTGCGGCTGACCACGGCCGTATCCGTCGGCCCCGAGAGCGTCGCGAAAATCGTCGCGGAGCTGAAAACCTCGTTGGGCGGCGATCCGATCGTGGAAGTGGAGACGGATCCCGCGCTGATCGGCGGGGCCGTTTTGCGGATCGGCGATACGGTGTACGACGGTTCGATCGCCAATCAACTTAAACAACTCCGTCAACAGATGACGGCCAGGAGCGCCCATGAAATTCAAAGCCGACGAGATCGTTTCCGTTATACAGCAGGAAATTGAGCAGTTTGAGTCCCGCATCGACGTGCGCGAAGTAGGTCGCGTGGTCGAGGTCGGCGACGGCATTGCGCGCGTGTACGGTTTGTCCGGCGTAATGTCCGGCGAGATGGTCGAGTTCCCCGGCGGAACCACCGGATTGGCCTTCAATCTGGAAGAGAATTCCGTGGGCGTGATCATTCTCGGCGATTACCTGAAAATCCAAGAAGGCGACGAAGTCCGAAGCACCGGCAAGTTGCTCTCGGTTCCGGTCGGCGAGGCCGTCCTCGGCCGCGTCTTGGACCCGTTGGGCAATCCCATCGACGGCGGCGGTCCGCTCACCACTTCCGAGTCTCGTCCGGTCGAAACCCCGGCGCCGGGCATCGCCGCCCGTCAGTCCGTCAAGCAGCCGTTGCAGACCGGCATCAAATCCATCGACGCGATGACGCCGATCGGACGCGGCCAGCGCGAATTGATCATCGGCGACCGCAAGACCGGCAAGACGGCGATCTGCATCGACACGATCATCAATCAAAAGGGAACCGGCGTTAAGTGCTTCTACGTCGCGGTCGGCCAAAAAGAATCGACCGTGGCGGGCATCATCGAAACGCTTCGCAAGTACGGCGCTATGGAGTACACGACGGTCGTCGTGGCCGGCGCCAGCGATCCCGCCCCGCTGCAATACATCGCCCCGTACGCCGGATGCGCGATGGCCGAATATTTCATGTACAAAGGCGAACACGCCTTGGTCATCTACGACGACTTGTCGAAACAAGCCGTCGCCTATCGCCAACTCTCGTTGTTGATGCGACGTCCGCCCGGACGCGAGGCCTACCCCGGCGATATTTTCTATTGCCACAGCCGCTTGCTCGAACGCGCCGCCAAGTTGAGCGACGAGTTGGGCGGCGGATCGCTCACCGCTCTTCCGATCGTCGAAACGCTGGAAGGCGAAGTCTCGGCCTATATTCCGACGAACGTGATTTCCATCACCGACGGTCAGATTTACTTGCAGCCCGACTTGTTCTTCGCCGGTCAACGCCCCGCCATGAACGTCGGTATTTCCGTCTCCCGCGTGGGCGGCGCCGCCCAAGTCCCGGCCATGAAGAAGGTGGCCGGCGGTTTGCGATTGGACTTGGCCGCCTTCCGCGAACTCGAGGCGTTCGCCCAATTGGGAACCGACCTCGACGCCGCGACGCAATCGCGACTCGATCGCGGTTACCGCATGAACGAGTTGCTCAAGCAAGGCCTCTACAAGCCGATGCACGTGACCGATCAAATCCTCAGCATCTACGCCGGCACCCGCGGATTCCTCGATAAGGTTCCGACGAAAGAAGTGCACGCCTGGGAAGAGGGCTTCCTTACGTTCGTTCACGAACAAAAGAAGGCGCTGTGGCAGAAGATCACCGACACCCGCAAGCTCGAAGACGATACGGCCAAGGAGATCGAAGCCGCGATCGCCGAGTACCAGAAGGAATTCGCCGCAAAAAGCGGAAAACAAACCGTCACTGCGTAACGCAGAATATCGCAAATCGGCAATTGCGAATTGGTAATTGCATTTAAATAAATAACCTCCTAGTCCCCGGCGCCTGACATGGCCAAAGCAAGAGCTTTAGATAAACGCCGCAAGTCGATCAAGAACATCTGCAAGATTACTCGCACGATGGAATTGATCTCTCGCGCGCAATTCAAACGCGCAATGGATCGCGCTTCGGCGGCCACGGCCTACACCAAGCGAATCACGAAGTTGGTCTCCGATCTGGCGCGCAGCGGCCTGGAAGTATCGCACCCGTTGCTCGCCGGTCGCGCCGAAACCAAAAACGCGGCGATCCTGGTCCTAACGGCCAATCGCGGCTTGTGCGGCGGATACAACTCGAGCGTCCTTCGCCTCGCCTTCGCGCAATTGAACGATTTAAAAAAATCGATTCCCAACGTTCGTCTGGAAGTCTCCGGCAAGCGGGGCATCTCGGCCTTCCGCTTCCGCGGCATTCAGCCCGACGAACGCTACACCCACTTCGAGGACAAGCCGACCTTCGACGAGGTCGACGTGCTCGCTCGCCGCTACTTGGAAGAGTACGAGGCGGGTAAGCTCGATCGCTTGGACGTCATCTATACGAAATTCGAAAGCTCCAGCCGACAGCGAGCGGTAATCGAAACGCTGCTCCCGCTCGGCCAATTGGAAGGCGCCGAGCCGACCGAAGGGAGCGGAGAGACGCAGTACGATTTCCTTCCTTCGGCCGCGAGCCTATTGGACGAAGTCGTGCCGATCAGCTTCAAGGTGAAGTTGTTCAAGTGCTTCCTCGACGCCGCGGTCAGCGAGCAAATCGCCCGCATGGTTTCGATGAAAGCGGCCACGGAAAACGCCGAGTCGATGATTTCGATGCTGTCGATGTCGTACAACCGCGCTCGCCAAGGCCAAATCACCGGCGAACTACTAGAGATCATCGGCGGCGCCGAAGCCCTCAACGGCTAAACGCCCGCCCTTGCGAACGAAACATTCCTAATTGCGATTTGAAAAGATCGCGACCTATTTTTCCAAATAAAAAACCATGTCCACCGTCGCCAGCAAATCCGTCACGGACAAGAAAAACATCGGCTTGGTCTCCCAGGTCATCGGCTCCACGTTCGACGTGCAGTTCCCCGAGGGAAGCCTTCCCGCGATTTACAACGCGGTGAAGATCGACGCCGAGCAAAAGGGAATCAAGATTCACCTTACCGGCGAAGTGCAACAGCACTTGGGCGGCGGACGCGTTCGCTGCGTCGCATTGGGCAACACCGACGGCCTGGTCCGCGGCATGGAATGCCTCGACACCGGCTCTCCCGTCCGCGTGCCGGTCGGCAAAGCGACCCTGGGCCGCGTCTTCAATCTGCTCGGCGAACCGGTCGATAACCGCGGCGACGTGAAGGCCGACGATTATTGGCCCATCCACCGCGAAGCTCCCGAGGTCACCGACCTTTCGACCAAAACCGAAGTGTTCGAGACGGGCATCAAGGTCATCGACCTTCTCACCCCGTTCGTTCGCGGCGGTAAGGCCGGTCTGTTCGGCGGCGCCGGATTGGGCAAAACGGTCATCCTCACCGAGTTGATCGCTCGTATCGCCAGCGCCCACGGCGGCGCCTCGGTCTTCGCCGGCGTCGGCGAACGAACCCGCGAAGGAAACGACCTCTGGCGCGAAATGCAAGAATCGAAAATCGGCAACACCGGCCGCGACGTCCTTTCGCAAACGTGCATGGTCTTCGGACAAATGAACGAGCCGCCGGGATCCCGTCTCCGCGTCGCCCTCTCGGCCCTCACCATGGCCGAGTACTTCCGCGACTCGACCGGCTCCGACGTGCTCCTCTTCGTCGATAACATCTTCCGTTTCTCGCAAGCGGGAAGCGAAGTGTCGGCCTTGCTCGGCCGCATGCCCTCGGCCGTGGGTTATCAACCCACGTTGGCCACCGAAATGGGCCAGTTGCAAGAGCGCATCGCTTCGACGAGCAAGGGCGCCATCACCTCGGTGCAAGCCGTCTACGTTCCCGCCGACGACCCGACCGACCCCGCGCCCGCCACGGCGTTCGGCCAGTTGGACGCGTTCATTTACCTGGAACGCGCGATCAGCGAAAAAGGCATTTACCCGGCCGTCGATCCGTTGGCTTCGTCGAGCCGCGTTCTCGATCCGCAATACGTCGGCGATCGTCACTACGCCATCGCCCGACGCGTGCAGATGACGCTGCAACGTTACCGCGAACTGCAAGACATCATCGCCATCTTGGGCGTCGACGAATTGGCCGAAGCCGACAAGTTGGTCGTCCATCGCGCCCGCCGCATGGAGCGATTCCTCTCGCAGCCGTTCTTAGTCGCCGAAGCGTTCACCGGCAAGCCCGGCGAAATCACGCCGCTGGCCGAAACGATTCGCAGCTTTGAAGAAATCGCCGACGGCAAGTGGGATCACCTGCCCGAGCAGGCGTTCATGTATGTCGGAGCGATCGAGCAAGCCGACGAGCAAGCAAAGAAAATGGCCGCCGCCGTGAAGTAGCGCCTGTCCCCTACGCCCTACCCCCTATCCCCTGATTCGCCTCGAACGCCGATAAGCTTAACGCGGTCGAAACGCCGCGAAGGCTGAAAACAGTCGCATCGGAATTAAAAAAATGCAATGCATCGTCGTCACGCCTGAATGCACGGTTCGCGATGAACCGGCCGAATTCGTCGCCGTCACGCTGTTCGACGGAGAGATCGGCATCGCGCCCGGCCATGCGCCGCTGTTGGGTCGGCTCGGTTACGGCGAAATGCGGATTAAGAACGGCGAAAAGACCGCTCGATTCTACGTGGAAGGCGGTTTCGTCGAAGCGTTGAACGACGTGGTGACCGTTTTGGCCGGCCGCGTCGTTCCCGCCGAGAAATTAGACTCGGCCGTGGCTCGCGAACAACTCGCCGCCTCCCTGGAAAAACCGTCGAAGACGCCGGAATTGGCCGTCATTCGCGACCGCGCCGTGGCGATCAGCCGCGCACAAGTCCGCGTCGCCGAGAAGAGCGGACGATAAATCCGTTTTCCGCCGAATACGTTTCATTAAGCATGAGCCTGCCCCCACAAAGGACGCAGGCTCTTTTTTTGCGCGCCAAGAGGACAGGAGTTCCAGCCTCTTCGGTTTCTCGCATACAGGACAGACCGACTCAAAAAACCGTCGATCCCCCCGCCCTACGAAAGGCCAGCCATTGGCCTCGGGTGAGATTACATACTACTATCGGTCATTTAGTAATATTAATAAGGATAAGATCAAACACAAAACACGAGAGAATGATCGATACGATAGACAAGAATACAGTTCTGAGAACACCCCTCTCCATCCAGTTTATATTCCTAGGGACATTAAGAATCAATACGGCGAGCAGAGACGCCACATATAGAACAACGACTATGCAAAACGCCAACAACAAAAGGCCAATATCATCTCCCGGGCCGCGACCGACATGCTTATGTGGACGAAACGCATCATAAAGGACGTAAGCGACGGCGTTAGCTGCCATTGCTGAAAAGACAGTGATCCCAAGCGCCGTTGGAATCCAAACCCATAAATAGTAGTCGGTCCGACGCATTTTTCGGAGCATCCAAGCCAGCATAACTAAAAAAACAATCGCCAAAAAAATAATAAGCTTCATAGACGTTTAACCGCCGTTCCCGAAAGCAATTAAGCAAAACAAAAGGCTTCGCCGCAGTCTTCCAAGGTATTTACCAAGAAAGCTGCAGTTTAAATATCATACTCATTATCTTCGCAATTAACCGGCTAAACTATAGCTGGTTGCTTGTACATTATTTTCGCCTGGTCTAAAGACAATTCATATCTGACATTAAACCAGAGTGAGAGGGGGCAGATACTTTAGGATGATAAAGAAGTTTTGCATGAATTCGCGTTGATCTTTCCATATGTCGGCGCTCGCCGCAACGCCCGACGCGGAACAGAATCGAAACCGTTCCTATAGCGCACAGCTTCACGCCCCTATGCCCTATGCCCTATGCCCTACATTTTCTCCACGACGTTGATGCCCAATAATTCCAAGCCTTTTTGGATGGTGCGGGCCGTGAGATCGCAAAGCAAGAGACGGCTATTGCGAAGCTCGTCCGATTCGGCTCGAAGCACGTGGCAGTTCTCGAAGAACGTCGAATAGCGGTTGGCCAAGTCGAAGAGATAGGCCGTCAATTGGTTCGGGCGGTAATCGACGACCGTTAAGTCCAACGCCTCCGAAAATCGCAAGATTTCCAAGGCCAGCGCCCGTTCGGCCGGCGCTTCCAAGGTGATTTTGGCGCCGCTTAAGCGTAACGCCTCGGCGTCGAAACCGCCCCGGGCGAAGATGCTGCGGACTCGTGCGTAGGCGTATTGCATGTACGTGGCCGTGTTCCCGTTCATCGCCAGCATCTTGTCGTAGCTGAAAACGTAGTCGCTCGTTCGATTTTGCGAAAGGTCGGCGTATTTCAACGCGCCGATGCCGACGATTTCGGCGATCTCGTTGCGGCGTTCGGCGGAAATTTCCGGACCGTTGGGCTTCGCGTCGTCGTTGGCCGAGACGATCTCGCCGGCGCGGCGGACCGCTTCGTCCAAGAGACTTTCCAGTCCGACGGTGTCGCCCGAACGCGTTTTGAACGGTCGGTTATCGTCGCCCAAGACCGTGCCGAAGCTGACGTGTTGCAGTTCGACGTTTTCGTAGCCGAGCAATTTCGCGGCGGCGAAAAGATGCTTGAAGTGCAGCCCTTGCCGATGATCGACGACGTAGAGAATCGCGTCGGGCTTCCACTCGTCCATGCGGTAGCGGATCGTGGCCAAGTCGGTCGTGGCGTAAAGAAACGCGCCGTCCTGCTTGCGAACGATCATCGGCGTTTCCTCGCCTTCGAAGAAGACGCAAACGGCGCCGTCGCTTTCGCGAGCGATTCCCTTTTTCTCCAACTCCTCGACGACCGAGGCAAGTCGATCTTCGTAAAAGCTTTCGCCCAACGTGTAGTCGAAAGTGACGTTTAAGCGTTTGTAGACGCGGCTGATTTCGTCTTGGCAGGCCGGCAAAAATTCTTCCCACAAGCGGCGGTTCTCGGCGTCGCCCGCGTGAAGCTTGGCCGTCTCTAATTGGGCGGCCGTATTGATCGCCGGATGCGCGGCCGAGAGAGCGGCCAATTCGGCGTCGGCAATCGACTCGCCCTTCGCGGCTTGATCCTGCGCGTCCATGATCTTGCGAACGAGCTTGTAGAGCCGAGCGAGCTCGAGGACGGGATTCTCGCGGTAGGCTTTTTCGTCGAGAAAATTCTTATAGCCGTACAAGATCATGCCGAACTGGGTCCCCCAGTCGCCGATATGGTTGTCGCTAATGGCGCGATGACCGAGAAAGCGGAGCGTGCGGCAAAGCGCGTCGCCGATGACGGTCGAACGAATGTGTCCTACGTGCATGGGCTTGGCGACGTTGGGGGCCGAGTAATCGACGACGTAGGTCTTCGGCGTTGCGACCGAAGCGACGCCAATGCGCGAATCGGCGACGGCCTCCGTCGTCAAAGCAACGAGTTTTTCGGCGCTGATGCGAAGATTGACGAAGCCGGGACCGGCGATCTCCGGCGTTTCGCAAATGCCGGCGAGATCGAGCCGAGCGATGATCTCGGCGGCGACGTCGCGCGGCTTCTTGCCGAGTTTCTTCGCCAACGGCATCGCCATGTTCGCTTGATAGTCGCCGAACTTCGGGTCTTGACTGCGACGAATCAGGTCGAGGTACTGCTCCGGCTCTTCGACGTAGCCGACGAGCGCGGCAAGAAAACGCGATTTCAATTCAGCGAGAATGCTCATGGCGGGAATCGACGAAATAAGGAGATCGTACGGAAGGAAAGATCGCGCGGCGAGCAATCGCCTAGCGGCGAAACTACTTCGGCTTCACCGCTCGCGAACCGAACGGAACGCGCTTGGCATGCCCCCAAAGGTTTTCTAGGTCGTAGTAGGCGCGAGTCTCCGGCTCGAAGAGATGAACGACCAAATCGCCGTAATCGAGCAGCGTCCAACGGCTTTCGTCGTGCCCTTCCATGCCGAGGCGGCGTTCGCCGAGCTCGCGTTTGAAAGTGACGGCGATTTCTTCGGCCATGGCGTGAAGCTGCCGACGGCTCGTTCCGCTGGCGATCACGAAGAAGTCGAACATGCTGGTCTGATCGCGCATGTCGAGAATGACAATGTCGGTTCCGCGGTTCTCGTCGGCAATTTCAGCGGCCTTAATCGCACGCTCTAACCCGGTAAGGGACGGTTTGGTTTCAGTCGAACGGCGAATCAATTCGGAACTCACGGGAACCTCTCGTCGGGGGTACGGATATTTTCAACAAGTCCATTGTAATCAAAGAGATCGGACCGCGGCAGTAGGTTCTTGGCCCAGGGCGGCCAAACGCCCCCCTTCATGTGCGGAGGAGTTGCCTCACATCGATGATCGCTTTTCAACTAATATATCGAAACGAATCAGATAAATATTGCAGCGCAACTACTTACGCCGCAAGACAATAAAGCATCCCTCACCGCATAATTAACAAACCGGGATGCTGCCGAGGATGCTCCGGCAACCCTCCCCGCCACCGCCGTCGGAAGCCAATAAGTTGCCCCTAACCATAGAATACGAACGGGAAAATACCTTCATCTCAAACAACGAGGTCGAAAATGAGCGAATGGCTGGAAGCGGGAGCGAAGGCGCCTGATTTTACGTTGCCCGACGACGCCGGCGTTAAGGTGAAGCTCTCGGCGATGCGAGGCAAGCCGGTCGTTCTCTATTTTTATCCGAAGGACGATACGCCGGGTTGCACGACCGAGGCCTGTTCATTTCGCGACGCCAAGACGGAGTTCGCAAAACTTGGCGCCGTCGTCTTGGGCGTCAGTCCCGACACGATTTCGAGCCACGAGCGATTCCGTGAGAAGCACTCGCTGAATTTTCCGTTGCTGGCCGACACGGATCATGCCGTGGCGGAGAAATACGGCGCGTGGGGCGAGAAAAACTTGTACGGCAAGACGTCGCTGGGCATTCGCCGCTCGACGTTCTTAATCGACGCCGACGGAGTCGTGCGAAAAGCCTGGAAGACGGTTCGCCCCGAAGGACATGACGAACAAGTCTTGGCGGCGCTAAAGGAGATCGTCGGTTAACGTTTTAAGCCTGGTCGTTTTTTTCGCGACTTCAAGACAAACCTAGCTCTCTCGAAAAACGCTATAATGACTGCTTCCTCCTTTTCGGAAAAGGGAAGCCGTCATGCTCATTTCTCCGGCGAACGTAGGCGACGCCCCTACGATTTACGACCTGCAGCGCCTCGCGTTTCAGACGGAAGCGGCAATCTACCGCGACAACTCGATTCGCCCGCTGACCGAAACGCTTTCCGATTTGGAATCGCAATTCGGAAGCAGAAAGTTTCTGAAGGCGACGGAAAACGGACGAGTCATCGGCTCCATCCGCGCCTTCGCCGAAAACGGAACTTGTTTCGTCGAACGGCTGATGACGCATCCGGAATTCCGCCGCCAAGGGATCGGAACGGCCCTCCTAGCCCGCATCGAAACGCTATTCCCCAACGCCGATCGCTTCGAGTTGTTTACGGGCGAGAAAAGCGTCGAAAACCTCCGCCTTTACGAACGGCTCGGCTATCGACGGTTTCGCCGAAAACAGATTAGCGATTCGCTGCATTTAATTTTTTTGGAAAAGAAGCGGCGTGAAGGAACCTCGCATGACTGAACCTAAAAACAACGAACAAACTTCGCCCGCGTCGGATTTGTTTTCACGGGATTATTACGAGGGACGCTCCTTCTCGGGCGTCGAACTTGCCGACGGCGAAACTGCCGACGTAGAGTTTTTTCAGTGCAAGTTCGAGAACTGCCGCTTCACGCGTTACGCCTTCGCGCGGTGTCGATTTGAAGCTTGCACTTTCGATAAATGCGACCTGAGCCTCTTGAAGGTCGTCGATAGCCGCTGGACCGGCGTGCGATTGCTAAAGTCGAAGATGCTGGGAATCGATTGGACGCAGACGGCGAAACCGATTTCGCTCTCCTTCCAAGGCTGCAATCTCAGTCACTCGGCGTTCATCGGACTAAGCCTGCCGAAAACGGAAATGATCGGCTGCATGGCGAGGGAGGTTGATTTCTCGGACGTCAATTTTTCAAAAGCGGTCTTCACGAAGACCGACTTGCTCGGCGCCCGCTTCTTTCGTACCGACTTGAGCGGAGCGGATTTATCGCGAGCGGCAAATTATTCGATCGATCCGACGCAGAACCGTCTTAAGAAGGCGATCTTCTCGCTCCCCGAAGCGCTGTCGCTGCTCTCGCCGTTCGATATCGAAATACGCTAGAATGCAGCGCGGATTAACAACTCCGCGACAAGGCGATCACGGAAACGCGATAGAACGAAACCTAAAAAGCAAAGGGTGATTTCACCACTTACTCTAGCCGGTAGGCAACTCCCAGTCTTCCGCTTTCAGACCAGGAACTCGAAGAAACTCTCGGGTATTATGCGTTACGAGAGTGAGGTCGTCGGCAAGGGCGGTAGCCGCAATCATTAAGTCGTTGGCTCCGATTGTTTCGCCGGACTTTTCCAAAGTCGCTCGGATGATTCCGTACTTGCGGGCTGCTTCGTCTCCGAACGGCAAAGATCGAAAACGGGAAAGAAAACGTTTTTGTCGAAAGAACGTCGTTTCCGGCGAGTTGCTCTTGCATGCACCGTAGAATAATTCCGCCAAAACGACGGAGCAAACAACGATACTTGCGTCGCTCTCCGAATCGATCCTATCGCGGAGAGCGTCGGAGCGACCGTTAAGATAGACGATACATGGATTCGTATCGAGAAGATACTTCATCGCTTACTCGGCAACAGGCGGCAACGGTAAATCGTCCGGTTCACGAAGCTCCAAACCCTCGCAGGAGCCATATGTTTCATCAACGAACGCTTTCCAGTCCGAGTTGCCCGCTTGCATGGCGGAGTCGGATTTGAGAGGACTGATCGTGACGACGACCGCCGATTTCGCTTCGTCTTTGCCCAACGGAACATTCAGTTGCAAAATGCCGTCCGGCCCGACTTCGGTGAGAATCTGCAAATCTTTCATTAAGCGGTCCTCTCGCAATTATTGTACTCTTTCTGAAAGAAAAGGCACACGCTTTCAGACTTTCGTTACCGTCGTTATTTCTTCCCGCGTTTACCGAGCGTTTTTTCCTGCATGGCGGAGAGTTGCGCGAGGCCTTTTTTCGCCAGCTTTAACAGCGAGGCTAACTCGGCGTCGTCGAACGTCGCTTCTTCGCCGGTCCCTTGAATCTCGACGAATCGCCCGGCGCCCGTCATCACGACGTTCATATCGACCTCGGCCTTCACGTCTTCGGAGTAATCGAGGTCCAAGAGCGGTCGGCCTTCGACGATTCCCACGCTCACCGCCGCAATCGAATCTTTAATCGGCCAAGCGGCCCCGGCGGGCAACTTCTCGCGCAGAGCCTCGACCAACGCAATGTAAGCGCCGGTGATCGATAGAGTGCGGGTTCCGCCGTCGGCTTCAAGCACGTCGCAATCGATCGAGACGGTATGCTCGCCCAAGGCGTCGAGATCGACCACCGCGCGCAAACTGCGACCGATGAGCCGTTGAATCTCAGTGGTGCGTCCGTCAATTTTCACGCCGCGATCGCGCGCCTTTCTCGGACTCGTGCTACCGGGCAACATCGAATACTCGGCCGTAACCCAGCCTCGACCGTCGCCGGCCATCCACTTGGGTACTTCGGCGGCTACATTGGCCGTGCAAAGGACGGTCGTGCCGCCGGCTTGAATCAATACGCTGCCGGGCGCCGTGCGGGTAAAACGACGTTTGATTCGGATCGGACGGAGTTCATCAGGTTTTCGACGGTCAGTTCTCATCAGGAATCGGGGGAACGGAGATCAGGGGAAAAGGGAATAGACGCAAAAACCGATCGACTCGGGCTACTTCTTTTCTTGGTTCGGCTTCATAAAATCTTCGAGCGGCATGCGGTAAGCGACCACGCCGAGCAAGCGGAAGTTGTCGGTCGTAAGCGCATGGGCGTTCCAACGCGAGCGGTTCCACGGCACGGCGTAAGCGGCCAATTTGCCGGTGGTCAACTCGGCAATGTAGATGACCGATCCGCCGTAGTAGAGATTAGTCGAGCCGCCGCGCAGGTCGGCGACGCCGGTGACCATCATAAACTTGGGATTCTTGCCGGCGTCGAGTTGGAAGTCCTTCATCACGTTCGTGCGATAGAGGGACGTAAAACCGGCCGCAGCGCGACCGAGCGCCCCGCCCATCAGTTCGCCGGTAAAGCAATCGAGGAGATAAACCCCTTCGATGTCGGAATCTAAAAGGCCGGTGGCCATCAAGAGGTTTTCACCGCGATCGACGGCGACGGCATGCATTGACGTTTGCGGCAACAATCCGCCGACGACAAGGCCCACGAGGAGCATGACCGTCGGCAGTAAATATCGGGGGCGAAAATAAGAGACTCGCATAGTGCAGGCTCCAGCTATGTCTTACAATTTTGATCCGCTTAATGGATACTTCATTATATCATGGAAAAGCCCCGTCGAGCGAGCGTCTATTGCACGCAATTACCGTAAAACCACCGATCGAACCGTCATGAATTACCTCGCCCATGCCTATTTATACGCCGAAAAACCGTATTTCGCGGCCGGAACGTGCGTGCCCGACTGGCTGACGGTCGCCGACCGGCAGGTTCGCGTGCGGACGAAACATACCGACTCGGCCCGCGAGATTTTGGACGAAAATCACCAGGCGGTCATTTTAGGTGTGCGACGGCATCTACTCGACGATGCGGCGTTCCACAACACCCGCGCCTTCGCCGAGCTTTGTCTGGATTTCGCCGTAAAGACTCGCGATCTGTTGCGCGACGAAGAGGGAATGCGGCCGAGTTTCCTGGGGCACTTGCTTGTCGAAGTATTGCTCGACGCCGTATTGGCCGAGCGCGAGCCGCGACGTATTCCCAAATTCTACGCGGCGCTACGAAAGATCGATTCTCGCATCGTCGAGGCGGCGGTCAATGCGGTCGCGCCGCGCAAAACGGCGAGGCTGGCGTATTTCATCGAAGCCTTTATCGCCGAACGAATACACGACGATTATTCGGACGATCGGCGATTGTTGCGGCGATTGAATCAGGTGATGCGCCGGGTGGGATTACCGCCGCTTACCGAGGCTTTTTTGCGGATGCTGCCCGAGGCGCGGAGGGCGGTCCGGCTTCGCGCCGACGAATTACTCGAGGGGATTCCCGCTCCCGATCCGGCGGGCCTCCCGACGAACCCCGCCGATTAGCCGGTTTCTTGCCCAAAGCCATTCCCCTCCTCGGCAAATCCCGCTCTTTCGGCGGTTGAACGACGCCCGTTTTTCCGTCATACTATCTGTTCTTGCCGATTCAAGGCTTCCCCAGACCATCGTAATTTAGAAAGACGAATAGACATGGCGTACGACGTTACATTGATTCGCGGCGACGGAACGGGTCCTGAACTTGCCGAAGCGGCTCGCCGCTGCATCGACGCCACCGGCGTAAAAATCGACTGGGACGTCCAAGAGGCCGGCGTCGACATTATGGCCTCCTGCGGCACACCCCTTCCCGAAGCCACTCTGGCAAGCGTTCGCCGTACTCATTGCGCGCTAAAGGCCCCGATCACCACGCCCATCGGCACCGGCTTCCGCAGCATTAACGTGCATCTGCGTCAAGAATTCGGACTCTATGCTTGCGTTCGTCCTTGCAAGCACTACGAAGGCGTTCGGACCTTCTTCGACAAAGCGCCGATCGACTTGGTCATCGTCCGCGAGAACACCGAAGACCTCTACGCCGGAGTCGAGTTCGAAGTAGGCAAGCCCGAAACGGCCGAGTTGTACGACTACATCAATAAGATTTCGCCGAAACGGCCGATTAAAAGCGGCCGCGACGAGACGGGCATCTCCATCAAGCCGATCAGCGTTTCGGGAACCGAGCGGATCGTTCGTTACGCCTTCGACTACGCCAAGGCCAACGGTCGCAAAAAAGTGACGGCCGTGCATAAGGCGAACATCATGAAGTTCACCGACGGCTTGTATCTGGCCGTCGCACGAAAGGTGGCCGAGCAGTACCCCGAGATCGAATTCGAGGACCGTATCGTCGATAACATGTGCATGCAGTTGGCGCAAAAGCCGGAACTGTACGATGTAGTCGTATTACCGAATCTCTACGGCGACATCCTAAGCGACCTGGCCGCCGGCATCGTGGGCGGACTCGGCGTGGCGCCCGGAGCGAACATCGGCCCCGATTGCGCGATTTTCGAAGCGACCCACGGCAGCGCCCCGAAATACAAAGGCCTGAACAAGGTCAATCCGACCGCCGTGATCCTCTCGGGCATGCTGATGCTTCGCCACCTGAAGGAGATTGACGCGGCCGATCGACTGGAGAAAGCGGTGGCCGACGTGATCGCCGAAGGGAAGTCGGTCACCTACGACTTGAAGGCCGATCGCAACGATCCGACGGCCGTCGGCACGAAAGAAATGGCCGACGCGATCTGCAAGAAGCTGGCGTAATACGCCGCGACGGCGCTCAATACGACGCCCGACAGTTCAATCAATCAACGAAGGAGAGGTTTTTTCAGCCTCTCCTTTTTGTTTGCGCATGACGTGATCTGATTGTTTTTTCTAAATTCCGGAGACTAAATCCCCTGACGAATGAAGGGGCGATATTTTGCGCTGACTGAAGAACGATTGAAGGCCGGGCGAACCGCACAAAAAATTCTATGCGAACTATGTTTCTTTCGCGGCCATTTAACCTTGCCGCTTTCCTCACCCGCTTGGCGTCTGCGGTAAAAAAATATTCGCGTTTTCACACTGTTTCTTCTGTCCTGCCGACGCTGACTGCAAAAAGCTGATCGCTCTTGTTATTGGGCCAGGCGTTTCGCTAGAATCCTCCTCGACGATTTTTCGTCGGAAAGACTTGCGACCTTTCCTCCGTTCCTTGACAATTTGACCTGCTTTCGGCAACTGGCTTTTAGGGGCCGGCTTTGTCGCCGCTTGCGCTGCGCGCCTGCTCCCTGCTTCCGCAAGCAAAGCCCCTTGGCGCCGTAGAACGCGTTGCGTGCGCCGCTGATGGCCGATCGCTTTAGCGACGATCGCGATTCACTCCCCTCGCGTCGTCGTGACTTACGACGATTCGCCGATCTGGAAAATTTCAATATTTCGGCTTAGAAAGGCGTCCATATTCTTTTTTGCGTTTCAGGTTTTTCAACCTAAGTATCAATGTCGCACCCACGACGCATCAGCGTCCGACTCGACTTGTTTCGTCTATCTTCATCCAGAAACAAAACGCGGCAAAGCGCAAAAAAAGCGAGGAACGTTCGTCGGACGGTTGCGCGCGTCCAGGCGAACGTTCCCCGCTTTGAATGGATGCGGGAAACTCGCGGCGAATCTAGTTCAACGATTCAACGACGTTGACGCGGGTGCCGCCGCGGTCGAATTTCACGAAACCCTCGATCACGGAGAAAATCGTGAAATCGGAGCCCATGCCGACGCCTTTGCCGGGATGGAACTTCGTGCCGACCTGGCGAACCAGGATATTGCCGGAATAAACTTTTTCTCCGCCGAAACGCTTGACCCCACGATGCTGGGGGTTCGAATCGCGACCGTTGCGGCTGGAGCCTTGACCTTTTTTATGTGCCATGACCGTGTTTCCTCAATCTGCGTTGCAGGTCGAGCCAAAGACTCGAAACGTAAGTTATTCTATATTAAATGGTTACCGCTTCCGAAAGTCGCTTCCGCTAAGCGAAAACGCTACGAACTGACCGCAAGAGCCAATCCGAGGACGCAGCGAGACCTAACTAGATTTCGGCGTCAAAAAACCGAGAATCCATCTTTTTAGCGGTAAACCCACTCGAAGTCAACCCCTCCGGGCACTCCGTATCGCAGGTCTTCCTCCGAATCGGAGAACTGATCCGCCGGACGCCAGTAGTTCAACTTCAGCGTCTTTTGCAGCAAGCGACGGCCCGTGCCCAACTCGGCGCCAGGCTTGTACTCGCCGGGAACGTCTTTCCAGCGGTAGGCGTTCGTCAACCCTTTGACGTAGACCGAGAACTTCTTAATCTTCGGATCAAGGTCCTCCCAAGTGGCGACGCCCCAAACCGTTTCACCTACGGCGATCTGGCGGCACATCTCGACCGACGAAAGAAGACGTCGGTTCGGATCCTCGCGCATTTGCACGGCGGCAACGGCCGACGGAATCACGCGGTCGGGATAGAGCTTCGTAAAGCCCTTCCCTTCTTCCATCGCTCCGCGTCCTTCGAGCAAGAATTCCGGTTTGAATTCGATCGGCTTTTGAACCTCTTTGATCTCCCAAACCTTCTTCTTGTCGCCCAAATTCTTTTCGTAGGGAAGCGATTTATCTTGCACGGGCGACATCGCTTTGCCCGTGTTCGTCACGGAGTAGAGCGTGTACCAAATGTGTTTTTTCTGCATTTTTCCGCTAGGTTGCGGCAGATCGACCCAAACCATACGCATCGGCTTGAAGTTAAATTCCAACGCCCAAATTTGGTGCCGGAACTCCGTATCCTTGGCGTCTTCGATCTTCTGATCGGCGGCCACAATCTCGACGAGATCGTGCTTGCTAACCGTGTCTTGCGGCTCAAGACTGGCGGGAATCGTGACCATCACGCCCGGCGCTAAAGGACGATACGGACCGTCGGCGTCGGCCAATGACTTCTTCTTTGCCGGAGCGGCCTTCGCGGAGGTCGGCGTTTTTTTCGCCCCCTCCGCCTCATCCGCTGCGCGAAGCGAGGTCGCCATAATGCCGCTAAACGCTAGAGTAACGGCCAGCCAAACGGTAATTCGTCGGTTCATGAATTGCTTACCAAATAATAAAAGGGAGCGGAGCGAACGCATAACGCCCAACCCGCGCATATCTCGCTATTTTCCTTCTCTAGTATAGTTGCCCATTGAGAGTTGCGTCAAGAATTCACAAAACCACCCTACAGGGCTAGTTTGCGGTTTTTTCAAATACAACGCCACCCCCTCCAAAATGGCCAGAAGGGTACTTTGCGACCTTTGGGCAGGCGTTAAAATTACCTAGAACTTTTCTCTCGCTTTCTCGTTCGCCGTCCTTCGCCGCTCCGATTTCGCTCTCTAAGTTTTCTTCTGAATGACGCCGAATGCAGGCCAAGCCTGACGGTTACCGTCGGGATTCCGCACTATCGGAGCGTACTTATGGACCAACTTGTTTCGTTTTCCCGCCACCTTGTTTTTGCTTACTTAGCAATCGCCCTTTTATGCGTCAACTCGAAAACACTTCGTGCTGCCACTTGCACTTGGGTAGGTTCAGCCGGCGTTCCTGCATGGAGCGCAGCGGCGAACTGGAGCGGCAAAACGACGCCGACGACGAATGACATGGTCTCATTTAGCGCGTCGAGCGTCGCTCAACTTTCTTCGACTTGCGACATTTCCGGTTTGAGCATTTTCCAAATCATCGTGACCGACGTGGCTTCGGCGGTGACGATCAACGGCACGATCGGTTCGCTGGGCGACGCCGACGCCTACGGCGGGATCGACATGAGCTCGGCGAAAAGCGACTTGACCGTTAACGCTCGGATCGGAATGAACGGAACGGGAGCTTACAGAACCGTTCAAGATTGGAATGTGGCTGCATCTCGAACTTTGATCGTGGCTGGCGCGGTCAAAGTGATCGACGGAGCATGCAAGGTTCGCAAAAGGGGCTCCGGCCTCGCGCAAATCGCCGGCGTGGAAAACAACGACGGATTCGGCCTCGCCGTCACGGCGGGAATTCTGGAATTGGCCAAAACGAGCGGGGCGAACGCCCACTCGACGACCGGCGTTAGCGCGATTAGCTCCGGAGCAACGCTACGATTGGCCGGTTCAGGCGGCGACCAAATTGACGACTCGGGAAGCGACGGCGTCTCCGGCATCAGCGGAACGTTCGATCTCAACGGGCGGAGCGAAACCATTGGCTGGTTGCAAGGCGATTCGACGACAGGCGTCGTGACGAACTACGGATCGATGGCCAACAGCGTTTTGACCGTGGCCAACACGGTTGCTTGCACTTTCGCGGGTAGAATCCTGGACGGGGCCTCTTATAACGTTTGTCTAACAAAAAGCGGCTCAGCCACCCTAACGCTCGGCGGCACTGCTTCAACTTACACTGGAATCACTCGCATCGAAAACGGAACGCTCGTCGCCGCAACAATTGCCAGCGCGGGAGCCGCTTCAACGCTTGGCTACGGTTCGACTGCCGCCTCGGGCGAAATCGAAATCGACGGCGGCACGTATTCCGATCCTTCGCTGCAATACACGGGATCATCAGTCAATACGAATCGCCGCTTTGCGTTAGGCCGAGGCAAAATCGAAATCGTTGGCTCTGCGGCCAACCTGCAACTGACCGGCGCCGTCGTCGGAATCGCTTCGACCTCGCCTTGTGAAAAAATCGGGGCAGGAACGCTCACCCTCGGCGGAACGACGAACAACGACTCGCTGAGCATGAAAATTTCGGCGGGCATTCTAATCTTGGCGAAGACGGTGACCGCAGCCCACGCCATCGACGGCGCAGGAGACGCGCTCTTCATCTCCAGCGGAACCGTTCAACTTGCAGGATCGGGCGGCGATCAAATCAATAATGCAGGCGGAATCTCCGCTTCCGGCGGAACGCTCGACTTGAACGGTCGTTCGGAAACCGTCGCCTACGTCGTCGGTTCAGGCGGAACGGTAACGAACTCCGTCGCCTCGACCTCGACGCTTACCATCGGCGGATTCTCTGGCGAGAAAACCTTTGCCGGCCTGCTTTCGGAAAGCTCGTCAGCTGTCGTGCAAATCTCTAAATGCGGATCCGGCGATTGGATTCTCTCGAACGCCTCCAATACCTTCACGGGCGGCGTGACGATCTCCGGCGGAACCCTTTCCGCGACAAGCGTTGCGAACTCCGGCACGGCAAGCGCGCTCGGCAAGTCGGGAACAATCACGCTGGCCGCCGCTTCGGGCAATTCCGCAACGCTGCAATTCCTCGGCTTGAGCGGAACGACCGACCGAACCGTCCGCATTGCCGTCGTCGGCGCTAATAGCATTTCTGTGATCGCGGGCGGATCGCTCGCTTTAACAGGAAGCGTTTCGGCCGTTTCAACTAGTTCGGCTTTGACGAAGCTCGGCGGAGGCGCCCTCTCGTTGCAAGGAACGACGAACAATTCGTCACTCACGCTTGCCGCACAGTCCGGAACCGTCTCGTTAGCCAAGACATCTTCTTCAACCGTTCATGCGGCGGTCGCCGTTACAGCTATCGCCTCGGGCGCTACGGTGATGCTTGCCGGTACAGGCGGCGATCAGATTCTCGACGCCGGCTACGTGCAAATCTCAGGTGGCGCGTTCGACCTGAATGGAAAGAGCGAAGCGATCGACCGGCTGCTCGGAGCATCGGGAAAAGTGACGAATTCTGCATCGGCCGCGGGCGTGCTATCCGTCGGAGCCTCGGACGGCTCTTCGCAATTCTCCGGCGACGTTTCCGGTAATTTAAAACTGGTGAAAACCGGCGCAGGAGCAGCCGCGTTCGGCGGAAGCGTATCCGTCGGCGGCGGCTTGGTCGTCGAGTCGGGAACGATGACGGCGCAGACAATCTCGGCCGTCGGAACCTCGGTATCGGTGAAAGGAACGGCGACGCTCACCGTTTCATGCTTGATCGCCGATTCGCTCATCCTCGGCGGTGCGACTGCCGCAAACGCTTCAGTCTCCGCAGAAGAGAACTACGTCGCAACGACCGTCGTGCCGGAACCCTGCAATTATATTGTCGACGTTCTCACGACAATTTTTGTGATCGGTTATTACACCGCCAAGACGCGAAGGCGCAGAGAACGCTACAGCAAAGGATAACTCCCGAAAGTTCCCTCCGAATCTACCGCCTTATTGGCAGAAAAATTCGCGTCAATTCTCGTTCCGTCCCTTCGGCGGCCGGGGGTCTATTCGATCTCTTCGACCGTGATCTTTAGTTTGCCGACGAGTTTCAACGCGGGCAGCATGCTCATGAAGTCTTTCATGTTTTCCAAATTCACCGAGGCGATGGCAAGGTGGTCGGCGCCGATCCCGCCGGCCGCTTGCGTGGCGTCAACCGAAACCCAACGTCGGCCGACGAACGCCTCGGTCCACATGTGATAGGCGAACATTTTCTTGCCGGGATAATAGACGAGTCCCATCGCCACGCGGGCGGGTATCTTTTGCGAGCGGCAGAGGGCCGCCAACAGGACCGCATGCTCGGTGCAGTCCCCTTCCTTGCTGCGGGCCGCCTCCGAAGCCGTGGCGAACGACTGCGAATAGTTCTTCTCGTGAATTTCGCCATGAACGAATCGCTCCATAAGAACGACTTTGCGCCATACGTCCGTTTCGTCGCCGACCGCCTTTTTCGCCATATCGACGATCAACGAATCATCGCTTTGAATGAAATTGTTCGGCAATAAATCCGACGGGACAGTCGTTTCCCGTTCTTCGGGCGGAACGTTCTTGCCGTCTTGCGGCCGGATCGAAGTGACGGTAATTCGGGCCGAATGATCGTCGATCGGTCGCACGCTTTGGCTCGAAGTCGAAACGAAAATCTTGGCCGGGTCTTCTTCCGGCAGCTCCACGCGATAGCGAATCCTCTTCGTGGCCGTCGCATTCGAAATCTCTCGATCGATCTTCACGGCGACATCGGTCCCCCAGTCAAAGGCGACTCCGCCGCTTGGCGATTCGGCCGTTTTTTGATCGGTGCGGAAGCTCTCCATATTCGCCAACGGCGTAAAGTTCTTTAGTTGCTCTCCTTTTTCGTCTGCCCAGATCGTCTGCGGCACACGTTGTCCGCCGGGCATATTGCAAACCGCTTCAATTCGGAGGAGTTTCTTTTTGGCGTCGAGCAGCTTCGTCTCCTCCCAATCTTTAGCGGCGAGTTCGACGATCGCGACTTGATCAATGCCGTAAGTCAAGCAGGCGATGTTACGGCGCTCGCCGGGTTTCATCGGCTTCGCTCTGAGCGACTGATCCAAGGCGTCAAATCCACGGTATTCCGGCGACCAATCGGCGACGTCCTGCGACTTTTTTCCTTGCGTCGAAGTTTCAACGAACATTCGGCCGTCTTTCAGACGCCCGACCACTTTCATCGGCGAGGGGCCAAGCCGCATCTCCTGCTCGAAATAGAGAACCTGGCCGTCGGGAGTTTCGTAACTAGTAAAGCTGTCGCCCTGTTGGGTTTTTTCGCCGAACCGTTTGACGGAAAGCTCGAAATGCCCCTCAATGCGGAGGATCGGCTTGCCCTTATAGCTGTCACGGAAAGTGGCAGTGCGAAGAAAGCCCGCCCGGGAGCCTTGCAGATAGCAAACGTCCCAGATTTCCTTTTCGGGCTTTTCGGCGCGGACGTAGCCGGGGCCGAAGAGATCGGGCGTCTCGACGCCTGGCTTTTGATAATGAACGAACGCATAGGCGACGACGCCGACGATTATAACGATCGTCGCGAAGATCAAGGTTGGACGAAGAGACGGGACGGACCGAGTCCGCGGGCGGGGGGCCGATGGTCCGGCCTCATGTGAAATAGGACGTTTATTCATAAGGCTTCGTATTAATCCGGAAAGAGCGGGAAAGGAACGAGTTTTTTTATCGGCGCTCGCCATTCAATGTAACGATTATGCACGGATGCGAGTAGGGCGGCGAAAAGGCCAAAAAGGGAAGCTTTGCGAGCGAAAAGGGAAAGGCGCCCCCTGAAGAGCAGGAATTTACTCGGATTTTATTCTTCCTGCCGTCATGCATTTTTTCCGGTGCTAGACTTCGTATGTTCGCACCGCGTTCGCGCTGTTTTTATAGACCGGCTTGACGACGCGACGGCGACTTGGAAACGAAAAATGTGCGGCCCGAATGCGGCGAAAAAGGACGTCTGAATCGACGTATTTTACCGCGGTTCACGTCATAAAAGCGTGGAAAGAGGCCGCGAAAACGAACATCTGTGACGTTTATTCCGTTTAGTGCACGGCAAAGGCGGACTCCCCGCCGACCTTGGCCCCCGGACGCCCGGTGAGACACGAAGAATAACCTACGGTTCAATAGCAGACTCCCAGTTGCGGTTTGTCCGACGGTTTCCTCCCTCAAAACAGTAATCGTCGGCAAAGAAAAGTAGAGAGCATCCATGGGTTTTTTAAAGCGATTTTTCCGCAACGTATTTCGTGAAGGCGCTATGCCCGTCGGCGTGAGCAGCTTCGAACGTTTGAACGAAGAGGAGCTGGAAGCGCATTTGGGCGTATCGCGATACGGGGAGTTTGCGCTCACCGACGCGATTCGGCCTTCCTACGATTTACAAGTCGTGCCGACTCAGGGCTATCGCCATGACGCCTATCACGACGAACAAAGCCGATCCAAGGTGCCGGTCCTTATGGCCGCCGTCTCGAAAGAGAAGCTTTTCGAAGTCTTCATGGATTTGATCGATCCGTTGGGCTTCACGGTGGACGCGGTTTTGGAGACCAGCCACCAGCGCGAAGGCGCCGGTCATACGGATCTTTACCGCGAACACATCGACTTGCCCGTCTTAAAAAGCATCCTCTACGAACACGAGGACT
Organism: Thermoguttaceae bacterium; assembly: GCA_963665265.2. Classification (GTDB taxonomy): domain Bacteria; phylum Planctomycetota; class Planctomycetia; order Pirellulales; family Thermoguttaceae; genus CAXXHQ01. Next base: position 138,487 of record OY762224.2, read on the forward strand.
TGCTGACGAACGACGGTTGCGCCGGCATCGCGGTCTTGAACCCGAGCATCCCGCAAGAGATTCAATTCGACGAGCACAAACTGCTCATCGTCTACGGCGAACAGCTCGAAGAGTTCGAAAGGATTCTCCGCAGCCACGGCGTCGAATGCAACGAAGAGTTGAAATTCGTGACCGAGGCCGAACACGTCCATTCTTCGAGCGACACGTACTCACGTCAGTTCGAGGAGTTGAAGACCGACCTAGGCATGGACTGCGATTTCAATTAATAACCACTCGGCATGCTTTCACGCATGACGAAAAACGCAATCTAACGAACCGCGAAACGCCGCAAGACGTCTCGCGGTTTTTTATTGGAGTCGGCTAAAACATGATCATCAGGCGCAGGAATTCCTTGGCGTTCGACCGCCTGGAATCGAAATTTTCCGGGAGATATTTGCGGCATTACGGCCCTCAACGCGCGGCGTCGGAATCGGACCATCGTCACGACATTAGCACTTAGGTTAAAAAACCTGAAACGCAAAAAAGAATATGGACGCCTTTCTAAGCCGAAATATTGAAATTTTCCAGGTCGGCGAATCGTCGTAAGTCACGACGACGCGAGGGAAGTGAATCGCGATCGTCGCTAAAGCGATCGGCCATCAGCGGCGCACGCAAAGCGTTCTACGGCGCCAAGGGGCTTTGCTTGCGGAAGCAAGGAGCAGGCGCGCATCGCAAGCGGCGACAAAGCCGGCCTCTAAAAGCCAGTTGCCGAAAGCAGGTCAAATTGTCAAGGAACGGAGGAAAGGTCGCCAGTCTTTCCGACGAAAAATCGTCGAGGAGGATTCTAGCGAAACGCCTGGCCCAATAACAAGAGCGATCAGCTTTCAGTAGTTTGCGATCGGTACGGCAGGAGAAACCGCGTGAAAACGCGAGTTTTTTTTCGAAAAGGCGCATTTTCACCGTGTGAAAACACGAAAGGAAGCGAGTTTTCACACGCTGGCTGAAGCGGAAGGAACGCTAATCGACGCTAATATTCTTCGCCCTCCGATTTCACTCAGTAACGCGCCGCTCCCGCACGACTCTACCTCGCTTAGTCGGATCGGCGAGGCGGAGCCTTGGAACCAGGAAAACGCGGAGCCGTCAGGCGGAGGACGGCCCAAGCTACTGTCCTGATTTCTCGATAACGGCCGCCGGACCGCGACCTCGCCAAAGCAAAGCGACTCGCCGCGTCGCCGGATCAAGCACGCAAATTTGATCATGGCCAAGCTGAAAGAGGAGCTTGTCGGTCGGTAATAGCACGGCGTTCCGCACCTCCCAAGCGCCAAAGGGCGTTTCAAAGGCGAAATGCACTTTTTCGCCGGTGGCGCCGTTGGAAAGAACAACACCCTCTCCTGCCCAAAAGCCAATGTCCGCTCTCCAAGGACTTTTCGAAGCTTCGCCAAGTTTCGTCTCACCGACGAAGTTCATCCATGTCTCCGACGGCGGCTTCCCTTGCATAACGGCCCTATCCGCAGTAGCAACGACTTTCGCTCCGGTCACCACATCAATGATTTTGTTATCGCGCGAACCTTTTCCGACAATAAGCGCCGAAATATTCCACGTACCGTCATTCTTTTCGCTCAATCGGGCGAATAATCGATCACCCTCACCATCGACGCCAAGCGTCGCGACTTTCTCCGTTTCGCCGCCCGTCAACTTTCGCATATAAACGTCGCCGTCTTTGGAGTCGATGTAATAGACGACGACCGACTCGGGCAGCGAAAGCTCATTCGGAGCGACGATCTTCATCTCCGTGAACAAAGAGGCGTCGCCCGCCAAACCGTACCAGCCGAACAAGAGGAAATAGGAGGCCGTCTGAGAGACGAGCGTTGCCTTGACGCTTCGGCGGAACCATTTCTCCTGTTTCCAATCAAAACAAAGGGCGACGCAAGGCCATTCCAAAACAAGCGTCATGCAATAACTCGCCAGAATTAAACTGCACAACCACCATCGGCCATTATTTAAGTCGATTGGAAGAGATGATCCATACCTCTCAAGGAAGAAGAGGCCGATCCACGCCGAGAAGTAATTGGCCGCGATCATCGTCAATACGGTTTTAATCTTTGAAACATCGAACAGCAAGGCGATAAGCAGTCCTTCGCCGATGCCGATGACTGCGTTACCGAAAACAAGGTGCATCACGCCCGCCCACATCAGCGGCGTACCGGCGTTAGCCGAGGCGAGATTCGGAAAGGCGAGGAGAACGAGCAAAACCAGAATTGGAAGCGAACGGTTTTTCATGTTCATTACCCCGAGGAGAAAGTTGGACCTTCGTCAGGATATCTGAGCCGCGAGCGACGGGCAAGCTTCGCTTGCGGGAATTTGCTATCCCGCCCGATTTTTGGTATGCTAACGGCTAGCAGGGAATTCGATACCAGGGCCGTTCAACCTAATTTTTCGGGAGCAGATTATGAATATACTGAACGATCTGCCGCAGAAACTAACGGCCGCAATACTTAAAGAGTTGGAACCGGGAGAATCCGTCCGTTGGTGCGAGCAGCCCGTCAAAGAACCGTTCTCATGCGGAACGATCTTCGCGTGTTTCGCCGGCTGCTTGATCATTTTCTGCTCCGTCTTGGTTTGCATTTTTTCTTTGCCCTTAGCCTTGGCCATCTTTTGGGAAATACCCCTTATCGGCATCGGCTTGGTTCTTTATCCTTATTGGAGCTATTTAAAGGCGTCGCACACGGCATATTTCATAACGGATCGACGAGCTATCGTAATTAGCGGCGTTCTGAGCGTAACGATTCAGACATATTCGCTCGCCGAACTTTCGCAGACGGTGCGCCGTGAACGGCCGAACGGAACCGGCGATCTAATCTTCGCGCAACGCGTCGGACATACTGCCGCCGGAAGCGAGTTGTCTTTTCGGCAAGGTTTTTTTAACATTCGTTCGTTCAAGGATGCGGAAAACCGAATTCGCGAGTTGGACGCCTCGCAGGAGACGCATTTCGAATGAACGCCCTTTTGGACTTGTCGGAGAGTTCGGTCGCATTAATTCGCGAGGAGCTAATGGCCGATGAAGTCGTGCGCTGGGCCTATGAGGCGCCGCTTCGGCAAGGCTGTCAGAGAGCGATAATTTTCTGCCTCTTTGTTCCGCTTTTGAGCGTATATCTGGCGGTTCTAGCAATGGCGAATTTTCTCGTATTTCTTGTTTTATGCTTCGTTCTTTTGACGACCGCCCTGATTCTCTCGCGTATTTCTCCGCCTCCAAAAAACATTTACGTCATAACCGATCGGAGAGCGATCATTCTTAAAGCCTCATACGACACGACCGTTCACAGTTTTTTTCCTCGACATTTAAGTAATCTCGTTTGCCTGCGTGAGCGCTACGGCTTCGGCGACTTCATATTTCTAACAAGACGGACTAGCGCCGAGTTTAGAGAGGAGGCGTGCGAGCTCGGATTTCTTGACGTCCCCGATCCGGCCGAGGCGGAAAAACTTCTAGCGGAATTGAAGAAGTCGGCGAACGGCGACAAAACGCGATGAAAGATCAGGAAAAACTACCGCCGAAGCTAGAACGACTCATTCATGATGAATTGCGGCCGGGAGAGATCTTGCGCTGGCAAGGCCGCTCGGCTCCGCGATTTATCAATCGCTGGACGTTTTACCCGTTCGTCCTCGGAACGGGTCTTCTGACCTTCGCCGTGTGCTCGCCTCACCCGGTCTTTTTCGTGATCGGCTTATTTCTCGCTTCGGTGCCGATTCGCGCCTATTTCGCCGATTTAAGAACGATTTACTTCGTCACCGACCGCAGGGCCGTGTCGATCAAATGTTCGCGCACGTTGGAAATATACTCCTATTCGCCGGAACAGCTAACGCAGATCATGTTTTATCAGCGGCGGGGAGGACGCGGAGATATCATCTTCGGCCGCCTCTCCCGCAATGATCGCGAAGGCGGCGACCTCGCTACGAACCAAGAAATCGGTTTTTTCAACGTACGGAATCCGTTACTAGTCAAACGACTCCTTGATGAGTTGGGCGCCGTCGCTAATTCAATCGAATCCGCAAATCCGCCGGAAATTCAATACTCGTCCCGGCAATTGCTATCGTTACCCGATCCGATTGCCGCAAAAGTTCGTGAACAATTGGAGTCCGACGAAATCATCCGATGGATCGATCGCCCCACTCCGAAGTTTTTTCTGCCGACTGAATCGCGATTGGCGATGGGGGGAATCGTTTCCTCCGTCACGATTCTCGTCGCCTCGCTCTTTCTCGTCGATTCCGATCAGCTCAACGGCTTATACTTATTATTCTTATTATTCTTTTCCGTTTCGGTTCCGATTGTTGGAGTATATCTATTGCTTGACCTCTATGCCTGGTTCCAAGAGCGACGGTTTCTAAAAACTGTATATTTGATTACGAATCATCGCGCTCTCACGCTTGTGGTTGGGCGCAATACGACTGCATATAGCTTTCCTCCGGACGCCTTACAATATACGACTCGATCAACACGAGCTCCCGGTTTTGAAGACGTTTTCTTCTCGGCTTGGGGATGGCGCCGACCAGCCGTTGCGGCCGCAGAACAAGTCGGCAGCTTTATAAATCTCCGTGACGCCAAGAAAGCGGAACGACTCATTTGGGAATTGGTCGAAACCGCCGCACTCAACAAGCGCCAGAAATCAGACGCCGATTGACGCTGACGTTGTCGCTCTCGCTAAAGTTTCGAACTCGGAGAAGAAAGCCCAGCCAGGCATAGAAATGTCTGAAATACGTGGGGGCGAATAGACTCCGCATTAATTGCGATCCCGCCCGATTTTTGGTATGCTAACGGCTAGCAGGGAATTCGACGTTGACGATCGTCATTTTTTCTTACCGGAGCAGCGATGAACATACCGTATGATTTGCCGCCGGAACTGTCGGCCGCCGTACAAGGCGAGTTGGAACAAGGCGAAACCGTTCGCTGGTGCGAGCAGCCCGTGGCGAGATATTTCACTTCCGTCTCGACGGCTAGGTTTCTCTTCGCCATCCCCGGCACGATCTTTTTAACTTTTGGCGTATATATCGCTTGCAATAGCTCGATAGTGTTTACCCTTTTCATCGTGCCATTTCTTATCGTCGAATTGGGCTTGTTGACGACGCCGATTTGGACACATCGTAAACTTAAAAACACGGTCTATTTAATCACGGATCGACGAGCGGTCATCGTCGAAAAAGGGCGAAACATAGTCGTGGGAAGTTATCCTGCGGACCGACTTATCGAGACGACTCGCCGCGAACGACGTAACGGGTTGGGCGACGTGGTTTTCGATCCTCAAAAAGAAAACGACGCGAATAACTGCGACCGCACGCAAACGCCTGGATTCTTCAACGTCCGTAACCCGAAAGCAGTCGAGCTAATGCTCAAGAGCCTATCGCGACAAGAATCTTAGTCACTACCCCCTACAGAACGCATCGATGAACATACCGTACGATTTACCGCCGGAATTGTCGGCCGCCGTACAGAGCGAATTGGAACGAGACGAAACCATCCGCTGGTGCGAGCAGCCCGTGCCAGAGTTTTTTTCCGGAGCCGCTATAGGCACGTTTCTATTTGCGATTCCTTTGATCGCCTTCATGATCTTTTGGATGGTGATGGCGTCCGGCGGCGGAATTGCATTCAGCTCGTTCGGCATTCCGTTCGTACTCATCGGTTTCGCAATGCTTTCTTCGCCGATTTGGATGCGACGCAAGATGAAAAACACGGTCTATATGGTTACGGATCGCCGGGCGGTCGTCTTTGAAAAGGGGTGGAATCTGAAGGTCACCACTTATTTGCCCGACCAAATTCAGCAAATGACTCGCCGCGAGCGGAGCAACGGACTGGGCGACGTCATCTTCGCTTCCAAAGCGTGGCGTGATTCGGACGGCGACCGCCGAACGCAAGAGCTTGGCTTTTTCAACATCTGCAACCCTAAAGCGGTTGAGCAATTGATAAAGCGCCTATCGCAAGAATCCTAACCCCTAAGCCTCTATGGAGGGAAACGTGAATATACCGTACGATTTATCGCCGGAGTTATCAGCCGCCGTCCAAAACGAGCTGGAACGCGGCGAGGTCATTCGCTGGTGCGATCGGCCCGTGCCGAAATTTTTTACATCGACATCGACGATCGCTTTTATATTCGGCATCCCATGGTCGGCGCTTACATTCCCAACGATGGGAGCCATGATCTTCTCCGGGCAAATAATCGGCATTATTTTTTTAATCCCGTTCGTTCTCATCGGTTTCGGAATGCTCTCTTCGCCGATTTGGATGCGCCGCAAAATGAAAAATACCGTTTATTTGGTTACAGACCGTCGCGCCGTCGTCTTCGAAATGGGCGGGGGTCTGACGATCACCACTTATTTGCCCGATCAAATTCGGGAAATGACTCGCCGCGAACGACGTAACGGGTTGGGCGACGTGATGTTCGCCTCGAAATCGTGGCGCGACTCCGACAGAAATAGCCAAACGCAAGAGCTTGGTTTCTTCAACATCCAAAATCCAAGAGGGGTCGAACATTTAATAGAAGAGTTGCGTAACAGACAGCCGACGCCTCCTCGCAACTCCTAGCGCATGTTCATTACCGAGCGTTTAACAAGTTACTCAAGCAAGCCAATTTTCATGACCGCCGACGCTTTTATCAGTCCCAATATCGTCTCCAAAGTGAAATATGAACTGGAGCCCGGCGAAAAAATCGTTTGGGGAGCTTCTCCCGACTCCGTCCGCCTGCCTCTTCTAGCATGGATCGTATTTCTCTTATCATTTCCGCTGTTCCTTTTCAGCTTTCCGGCCGTACTCGTCGGTTTTTTCAGGCTAGACCCGGTCATGTTGTTTATCGGGATTATGCTGAGCGGCGTATCCGCGCTGATGTTTTCGGCCCCGAGAAACGAACGCCGTTGGCGAAGAAACACAGGCTATTTCATCACCGACCGCAAAGCGCTCGTGATTAAAATCGGCAGGACGACTCAAGTGAGCAAGTATTATCCGGCGCAATTCGGCGAAATTCAATGCGTCATCCATAACAACGGCCTTGGCGACATCGATTTCCTTCGAACGACCCAACCAAATCAGGCCTTCAACTTCACTTTCTCCGACATTCGGAATCCACGAGAAGCGGAACGGTTTCTTCGCCGTTTGGCGGTCCAGAGGGAGGCGTCATCTCGGCCGACCTAAAATTCCCCCCTGCGACGCAAGCCGCCTCTTCTTGGCGATCGATATTTGGTAGATTTCCGTTTTTAACCTACTAAATCGTATCCCACCGCTCCGACTTACTCGCCGGAAGCGATTTTTTTCGTCCAGCGTCATTATCGGATTGAGAACGAATGATAAGGCCCCTTCTCTGGTCGCCCCAGAAGCTCGTTCGCCGATTCAAGAACGATTGACTTCATAACTGACCGTAGGGCCGTGTCGATCAAATGTTCGCGCACGTTGGAAATATACTCCTATTCGCCGGAACAGCTAATGCAAATCATGTTTTATCAGCGACGGGAAGGACGCGGGGATATCATCTTCGGCCGCCTCTCCCGCAATGATCGCTGAGAGCGCAGAAAAAACAAAACAGAAAACGTCAGTCTCTGCCGTCTCGGCGCCCTCAGCGACTCTGCGCGAGAATTGCGGTATGCGGAGGATTGTCGCTATAGATTCAAAGTAGCGACGGCCAATCGCCCCCCCTTCCGACAAAATCCGGAATGACTTTTCTATTTTGGGGAACTCTTTGCGGCTTTTCGGCGTCCAAATCGCGGCGTCGGAATTCAACCGACGAAAAAACCACGTTAACGGTACGCGAGGAGCGACAAAATGAACAAGTTCATCCCTTCGGTTTATTGGGCGGTTTTGACTTTCGCATTCTTTTCGACCGCCGCTTTCGGCGACGGCACGATTGCCGTTTCCGGCGAGGCGGCCGTGTATGTGAAGCCCGACAAAATCGTCATCCGTCTGGGCATTGAAACGAACGACATGGACATCATCGTTTCAAAGACAAAAAACACCGAGATTACGCGCAAGGTCATTGCGGCGGTCAAAGAGTGCGGGGTCGCCGAGAAAGACATGCAGACCGACAATCTTTCGATCGAACCGCGTTGGCGAGACTCCTACCAGCACGACAATTTCCTTGGCTACTGGTCGAGAAATTCCCTTGCCGTCACGACGACAGACGCCAACAAGGTGGAAGAGATACTCACTAAAAGCTTGCAGGCGGGAGCAACCTATATTCATGGCGTCGATTTCCAAACGACGGAGTTGAGAAAGTATCGAGACAAGGCAAGGCTAATGGCCGTGAAAGCGGCCAAGGAAAAGGCGGAAGACATGGCCGGGGCGCTGGATCAAGCAATCGGTTCGCCGACCAGCATTAATGAACAGCAAGAATATTCGTATTACTGGGGCGGCTGGTCGGGATGGGGCTGGAGCGGCGGCCGGGGGCAGCAAGGTATGTCGCAAAATGCGTCGTATGACGTTCCCGGCTCCAACGGAAATGAGCCGGCGGACACCGTCGTCATGGGCAAAATAGCCGTTCGCGCAAGGGTAAACGTCAGCTTTCAACTCAAAGAGAAAAAATAAAGCGCCCGTCACTTCTTCGCCAGGAATTTTCCTAGTTCGCGTTGGACGGGCGGCGATTGGAGGACGATGAGCGTTTCGCTCGGTTCGTCCACGGCGATCGCGGTTTGCGAATCCTTGGCCGACCAAGAGTCGGTCGCGACGTTCTTGCGGATATCATCGAGCAAAGCGTCGGCCGAGCCGGCTTTTTTCAACGCCTCGCCGACTCGATAGAATTCGACGCAGCGCGTGGCGCCGAGCGCGGCAGGGGATGAAATTTGCAGCGTGTGCGAATCGACCGCTCGATAATCGAGTTTTAAGATCGCGAGAACATCGGCGAGCGCTTGGCTCAATGGCATATCCTGCGTCGCGTAGGATACTTGCGTCTGGTCCGACATGCCGAGCGAGGCCAGCGCATGGCGATTCAACAAGATCGTCATGCCGGCGCCTCGCCCGAGCGCGCTTAAAACTCGGAGCAGTTCGGCGGGCTGCGTGTAATTGACGCTGACTTTTTTATTCAGAGCGGCCGAGGCCGATTCGTCGCGAGTTTCGAGCGATAGCTTTTTGAATTTCTTCATGTCGGCGACCGGCAGATGGCGAGCTAGACGGAGCTTTTCGCAAAAGACGACGATCTCTTTTTTGGCGAATTTCGTATGACGGACCGAGAGTTTGTCGTCTTGCGCCGAGATTTCGGCAAAGCCCCCCTGCTCTTTCCAGGAGCCAGGCTCGATAAATTTCCGAATCAGGTCGCTCAGGTTCTTTAGCGAATCGGCGTCTTTGCAAAGGTCGGCGACCGAGAGGCTCGATTTCTGCGTTGCATCGGGGCGTTCGCCGGGAGCGGTAATTACGACTTGGTCGTCGAGGACGACCATTTCCAAACCGCGCAATGAGGCCAAGTCGGCGAAGACTTTTTCGACCGTGGCGTTTTTCACCTTGAGCGAAACGGGATCTTCCGTCGAAACGCCGTACAAGACGAAAGCGTCGGGGTCGAGCGTCAGGGAAAGACCGGAGACCGTCGCGACGGCTCCCAAGGCTTGTGCGAACGGCGCGTCTTTGAATTCAAAAGTGGGAATCACATCCTGCAGACGAGAATCGATGTTGAGTTCTTCGGGCGGCACGAGTTTAACGAGCTTGGCGGAAGGTTTCGACGGTTCGTTTTTCGGCGGCTCCGTTTTCGACGAAGACGCCGCCTCGTTGTTCGACGAAGCGACTTTATCGGGCTGAGCCGCTTCTTCGTTTTTTTTCGGCGTCTCCGCGGTTTCCTCTTTCTTCGCTTCGTCTTCAACCTTCTCTTCCGGCTTTGCCTCGGGCAGAACCTTTTTCTCGTCGGCCGGTTTTTCGGCGGCGGCTTTCTCTTTTTCGCCCGGGACGGGCTCTTCTTTCTTCTCTTCCGGCGTCGCCGCCTTCGGTTCTTCCTTAGGCGTTTCTTTCGGCGCTTCCTTCGCTTCTTGGGTTGCGGCTGCGGGAGGCTGCGGCTGCGGCGTCGTGCGAGTCACCCACCAAACCAGGACGACGACGGTCACGGCAAGACCGACGGCCAGTCCGCCGACGAGCCAAAAGAGCGGCGCAGGCGAGGCGATTTCGTCGTTTTGTTTTTGCTCGGATTTCTTTCCGCTCGCTCGCGATTCCTCGAGCGCGACGTTCACGGCGCCGACTTTCGTCAACGGCGGCGGGGCCGGGTGTTTCTTGACGGCGTCGGGTTTGAATTCGGGCGGCGCAGGGGGAGGCGTAACTGAAGCGGCAGGGGTTTCTTGGAATGGAGGGGGCGATATCTCGGGCGCGATAGGCGTAGTCGACGGAACCCAATCGGCCGGCGGAATGATTTGAACCATGCTTTCGCATTTCGGACAGGCGTAGATTTCGCCGACGGCCGAGGCGTCGCGAACCGCGAGCTTGGCCTTGCAGGTGGTACAGGTCACGTAGAAAAGAACTTGATCCACAAGCGGCTCCCTCGATAATATCGCCCGATCGCGTTACCCCTTGCTGAAAATAGGGTTGCGCCTTCACAAAGGTCCATTTTACGCTAAGTCGGGCGGCATGTCAGGCTTTTTTTAGTTAATCGGAGGCGGATTTTCACTCCAAAAGTGGCGGAAACCGGCCACGGAAGGGGCGAAGCTCTTCCGAAACCTCAGCGAACTGAACACAATAGAGGATTGCGATGTCCTGAAAAAAGGATGAAGGCGGAGGCGGGAAAATGCAAATTGGGAATTGAACCAGTTGCGGTCAAGGCGCCTGAAAAACCAAGCCTCTTGCCGGTAACGCGTCCCAGATTCAAGAACCTGGGCTACCCGGTAAAAAAGGATGAAGGCGGAAGGATGAGGGATGAAGGGGCGCCAAGTTAGAATTTGGAATTGTCAGGCACGGAGCGCCAAGACAAGCACGCCCCCTACGGCTACGGCGTTTCGCGGAACGGCAAAGAGGCCGTTCCCTACGGCAAGCCCGGCGCTCGCAGAGCGCCCTACATAAGTTCGACACATGCACAGAGAATACTGAACGATGTCAAAATCTTCGTTACGAATCAATCGGATTGATACGCGAAAGGACGATTGGCGCAAGGCGCTCGGCGAATTGCGTCAAAAGCTGAGTCCGCAAGGGAACGTCGTCAGCGAGGCGGGTCGGCAACGGACGGTCGAGGTTTTCGGTCGGGCGATGCCGCCGACGGAAGTGGTCGAGACGATTTGCCGCGACGTTCAAGCTCGCGGCGTCGAAGCCGTGCTGGAATACTCGGCGAAGATCGATCGGGCCAAACTCTCGGCCGAGGAATTGCGCGTTCCGCAAGCGACGCTAGAACAGGCGCATGCGACGGCCGATCCCGCTCTGCTTACGGCGGTGCGAAACGTGCGGGAGAACATTCTCGCGTTTCAAGAGGCGATTCTGCATAAGGACGTTCAGATAGAGCGGCCCGGCGGCTATTTGCGTCAGCGTTATTTGCCGTTGGAGCGAGTCGGGATTTGCGTGCCCGGCGGCGCGGCGGCGTATCCTTCGACCGTTTTGATGACGGCCGTTCCGGCGCAAGCGGCGGGCGTTCGGCAGTTGGCCGTCGTGGCTCCGCCCACTCCATTCGGCGCGTACAACGCCGACATGTTGGCGACGTGCTACGAGTTGGGCGTGACGGAAGTCTATCGGATGGGGGGCGCGCAGGCTGTGGCCGCGTTGGCCTACGGCGTTGAAGGAGCGCCAAGGGTCGATAAGATCGTCGGGCCGGGCAATTTGTTCGTGGCCTTGGCGAAAAAGTTCGTGTACGGCGAGGTCGATATCGATTCGATCGCCGGACCGAGTGAGGTCGTCGTGATTATCGACTCGACGACCAACCCGCGGTTCACGGCGTACGATCTTTTGGCGCAGGCCGAACATTCGCCGGGAGCGAGCGTCTTAATTAGTTGGGACGAAGCGGCGCTTGAGGCGGCGGCCGTCGCTTTGGAAGAGCATTTGAGCAAGGTCGAACGCGGCGAGTTGGCTCGTCGAAGCTTGGAGGAATTCGGCGCGTTGATATTGGTCCGCGACGAGGAAGAAGCCTGCCGATTGACCGACGAAATAGCGCCGGAGCATTTGCACATCGCCACCGAGAACGCTGAAACGCTAGGCGACAAGATTCGCTACGCCGGCGCGATGTTTTTGGGGAACTATACGCCGGTCGCGCTGGGCGACTACGCGGCAGGCCCTTCGCACGTTCTGCCGACGAGCGGAACGGCCCGCTTCGCCAGCGGCCTGTCGGCTAACGACTTTTTGCGAACGAACAGCATGCTGCACTTCACGCAGGAAGGTTTGACGAAGCTGGCGCCCGACGTGCAAGTTCTGGCGACCAAAGAAGGATTGACGGCGCATCGGGCGAGCGTCATGACAAGGATGAAGGCGGAGGGATGAAGGGAGCATGATAGCTATCAGCGGTCAGCTTTCAGCGATCAGCAAGACACGAAGCTGGAATTTGCATTGTCAGGCACGGCGTGCCTGACCTACTACTACGACACAACGGAACGCCACAGAGGGCGTTCCCTACAAAATACTGAGGGCGTTCCTTACAAAATAATGACATACGCACGAAGAGACATAGAAGCGATGGCCGGCTACGTGCCGGGCGAACAGCCGCAGGACGGCGCTTACGTCAAGCTGAACACGAACGAGAATCCGTATCCGGCTTCTCCGCGAGTGGCCGAAGCGGTTGCCGCGACGGTCGAACGTTTGCAAAAGTATCCCGATCCGACGGCGACGCCCTTTCGTCGCAAGGCGGGCGAGATTCTCGGAGTCGATCCGAATTGGATTCTCTGCGGAAACGGAAGCGACGACATTTTGACCATCGTCACGCGGACGTTCGTCGGAGCGGGCGAAATGCTAAGGCTTTCGTACCCGACCTACATTCTTTATCGCACATTGGCCCAATTGCAGGGAGCGCGGTCCGAAGAAGTTCATTTCAATTCAGATTGGACGCTCTCGGAAAAGTTCACGTCGAGCGAAGGAAATCCGAAGCTGGTCTTTTTGGCCAACCCGAACAGCCCGTCGGGAACGGTATTGCCGCCGGAGACGATCCTTAAGATCGCTGAAAAGCTCCCCTGCCCTTTGTTGGTCGATGAGGCTTACGCCGACTTTGCCGAGACGAATTGCCTCTCGCTCGTCGAGAAATGCGAGAAGATTATGGTCTCGCGAACGTTCAGCAAGTCGTACGCCTTGGCCGGTCTGCGATTCGGCTATATCGTCGCGCAGCCGTCGCTCATCGAGCAGATGATGAAGGTGAAAGACTCGTACAACTGCGACGGGCTGTCGATCGCCGCGGCCACGGCCGCGATCGGCGACCAAGACTGGCTGAGCGACAACCGCCGAAAGATACTAGCTACGCGGGAGCGGCTTGTAACGGATTTGCGGGCGTTAGGGTTTAACGTGCCCGATTCGCAAGCGAATTTCGCCTGGAGCATCCATCCGACCCTCCCAGCCCGACCAATTTACGAGGAATTGAAACGACGCCGAATCCTTGTCCGATACATGAACTATCCGGGCTGGGGAGACGGTTTGCGCATTAGCGTCGGAACGGACGCCGAAATCGACTCCTGCCTGGCGGCGATCCGAGAGATCGTCGGCTAGTTTTTCAACATCGTGCATGCAGGAAAATCGAATGGCTCGCTTCGCGCAGATTCAACGTAAGACCGCCGAAACCGAAGTTCTCGTCAAATTGAATTTGGACGGGACGGGAACGGCCGAAGTGGCCACCGGCGTCGGATTCTTCGACCACATGCTCACGCTGCTGGCCAAACATGCGGCCGTCGATTTGACCGTCTGCGCTACGGGCGACTTGAACGTCGATCAGCATCACACCGTCGAAGACGTGGGCATCTGCCTGGGGCAAGCCGTTCGCGAGGCGCTCGGCGACAAGCGCGGCATTCGTCGGTATGGGCATTTTGCCGTGCCGATGGACGAGACGCTGGCCACGGCCGTCATCGATTTGGGCGGTCGGCCCTATTTCGTCGACCAGACGGCGTTCCCCACGCCGCAGATCGGCAACTTCGACAGTGAATTGGTGAGCGAATTCTGGCAAGCCTTTTCGACGAACGCCCTGTGCAATCTACACATTGTGATGCACTACGGGCGGAACAATCACCACATTGCCGAGGCGATTTTCAAAGCGGTCGCCCGAGCTTTGCGGAACGCGGTCGAAATGGACCCGCGTATGCCCGACGTGCCGAGCACGAAGGGCAAGCTGTAGGAAACAACAGACGAGCGAGAGGCAAAACATCTTTTCGCCGCTCGGGGAGACCGCGTATCGGAGTTACGCCTCTTTTAGATTTTCTTGTTCAGGAGCGACTAGATCACTCCGGGATTTCGCATCGACGGCAAAGGCGCGAAACGCTGCTTCTTAGAATACAGGCGATTCCCCCGCCTCGACTTGAACCAAACCCGAAGTTTCGCCGCAACGAGAGAAGAGCGGATGTTTTTTCAAAGTGAGAGCTGGTTTTTCAACTAGCCGCCACGAGGCGAACGCCATAGCAACCGTCGCTGCAAAAAGAAGCACGGCATATAAAGCGCTGCTGACGCATCCATAGAAGAGGAACAAATTGACGAAGATCGAGTGATAAACGTAGACGCCGTAAGAAATGTCGTTTTTTCGCAAAATCCTTTCGCTCAACGAAGGACGGGAATAAGCTAGGCAAAAGATCGCTGCAGCCAACGAAAAGAACATTACCGGATTAATATGGTTTCCCCCGTTCCACTCGAACACCTTTCGTCCAAGCATGTATAACGCCGCATAGACCGCAAGAACGTAAGGCGTCTTTCCGCACAAGATTCGATGAACCGTCTCAAAATTTCTCTGCACAAGCATACCAACCAAAAACATATAGAACCACGGGAGAAACGAGACGCCTACCAGCTTAATAAGAACCGGGTTGGCGACGCCGTAAAAGAATACGAAACCGCAGTTAAGGGCAAGAAAGAAGGCGATTGCGGCAATCAAACGACCGTTTCGTTTTTCCGCGTCTTGTTTTTTGTACCCTGCTAGCCAGTAAAATGCCGGAACGAGGAGGTAAAACTGGAGTTCGACTGTGACCGTCCACAGGCTCCCGTTTAAAACGCCAGTACCAAACCCGCGCATGAAGGCCGGATTATAGACCTGCAAGAATGATACCTGGGCGAGTATCCAGCACCCGATACGTGAGTAAGACGCTTGAACGGAGTCAAAGTAGCCGGTCATATAAACTGTCGCCACGCCGAACAGCGTGCAAACGATCAATGCCGGATATATTCGCAACCCTCGATTCAAAGCGTATTCACGAATTGAAGGACTATTTTCGTACGACCTGCTAATTAAGAATCCGCTGATAAAGAAGAAAATCGGAACGCCGGGAAACGCAAGAAGGGGCGCCACGACATTAGAGTTATATCCGATTTTCAAATGCGCCAAAGTGTGAAAGAACACGACCTGAAGGGCCGCGGCTAACCGAATGAGATCGAAGTTATTGACGCGAAACGTTTCCTTCATAGAACCTTTTCGACCCGTTTAATTGAAATAGACGGCGAGACTCAAAGACAAGTCAGCGGCGTCTCCTCGGAAACAGAATAAGCCGCCTTGACCGATCGTTCCATTGTAATCTACCTGTTTAGCATTAGCCATATTTTCGTTGCCCACCAAAAAACAAAAACGCAGTTTCCAATAATACGCGGGGAACCGAACTATTGAAAGCGACTTGCCGACCACATCGTCTCCGCATGAAATAAGTCGTTGTTGGAGAATAAGTTAATGCGGGATCGCCTTATAGAGAAAAAGGCGTCGATCGCCCATACTCAGCCGGCGGCTACTCGCCAAACTCACCGCGAACACCTTCTCTTCACAAGCTCCGTGACTCCACGCGAGACCAAGAAAACAAAAAACCGGCGTCGAACAAAATCGTTCGGCCGGTTCTTTGCGCTTTAGGTATTTTCAAGCTTCCAGCTTTCAGCAATCAGCGGTCAGCTTTGCATCGGACAGACAGGAATGTCCGTCCTCCTGGCGCGTGCAAGCACGCACCCTACAATCCAAAACGGAACGCCACGGAGGGCGTTCCCTACAATTCTACGAGCAGCCCATGCTGTTTCCGCAATTGTGGCAGAGGTAGCAGTTGCCGTTGCGGACGGTAATGGCGCCGCAGTTGTCGCAGCTCGGGGCGTCGGTCTGGAACGAGGCGAATTGCTCGCTTCGGGCCGAGACGGCGCCGGCCGGTTGAGCCATCATCAAGCCCGCTCGTTCGAGCAAGGCCGAGCCGTTCTTTTTCGGCGCGTCGGCCTTGGCATGAGGGGCGGGCACGACCGCATGACCGTTTCCGTTCCCGTTGGCCGAGCCGTTGGCTTTCGTCGAACCGTTGGCGCCCGAGGGCAACGCGGCGGAAGCTCCGTTGGCTCCGTTCGACTTGGCCGCGACGGCCGGCTTGGCGTCTTGCCCGGCAACCTGCCCGCTCGCCGTCGTGGCTGCGGGCGAACGCTCCGTTTCGGCGTCGCTCTGCGAAGAACCGCCGTTCGAATCGCTCGAACCGTAGTTCATTCCTTTCATCGCTTCGCGGTAGCCGGGGAGGAATTGAATTCCTAACCAGCGGAAGAGGTAATCGACGATCGACTTGGCGATGCGAATGTCGGGATTCTTCGTGAAGCCCATCGGCTCGAACCGCGTGTGCGAGAACTTATTCACGTAGACTTCCAACGGGACGCCGTATTGGAGGCTCATCGAGACGGCCGTTCCGAAGCTGTCCATCAAGCCGCCGATCGTGCTCCCTTCTTTCGCCATGGTGATGAACAATTCGCCGGGGCGACCGTCGGGATATAAACCGACGGTGATGTAGCCTTCGTGACCGGACACGCTGAACTTGTGCGTGACCGATTGGCGGGTGTCGGGCAGACGTTCGCGGCGCGGCGCCGGCACGGCCTGCTTCTCGGTAGCCTTCTCTCCCTTGTCGCCTTTGGTCTTCGTCGAAAGGGGTTGAATCTCCTTCGAGCCGTCGCGATAGATCGCCAAGGCCTTGAGGCCCAATCGCCAGCCTTCGGTATAGGCGTTGGCCACGTCCTCGGGCGAGACGTCGCGGGGCATGTTCACCGTTTTCGAGATCGCACCCGAGATGAACGGCTGCGCGGCGGCCATCATCTGCACGTGCGCTCGCCATACGATCGAACGCTTGCCGTTGCGCGGTTGGAAAGCGCAATCGAAAACCTGCAAGTGCTCCGGCTTCAAATCGGGAGCGCCTTCGATCGTGTCGTTCTTATCGATAAAGGCGACGATCGCGGCGATCTCCGTCTCGTCGTAGCCGAGCGTTCGCAAGGCGAGCGGAACGGTTTGATTGACGATCTTCAGCATGCCGCCGCCGGCTAATTGCTTGTACTTGACCAAAGCGATGTCCGGCTCGATGCCGGTCGTGTCGCAGTCCATCATGAAGCTGATCGTGCCGGTCGGAGCCAAAACGGTCGCTTGGGCGTTGCGGAATCCGTAGCGTCGACCTTGAGCCAACACCGCGTCCCAAGTCGATCGGGCGGCGTCTTTCAAATAGTCCGGGCAGTTTTCGATCTCTTCGACCTTCTCCCAATGCATTTCCATGACGCGAACCATCGGCTCGCGGTTTTTCTCGAACGTGTCGAACGGACCGACGGCGGCGGCCAAATGAGCGCTGGTCAAGCAGGCCGAGCCGTGCAGGATCGCCGTCAAAGCGCCGCAGATGCCGCGGGCGGCGTCCGAGTCGTAGGGCAAGCCCCACGACATCAGCAAGCTGCCCAAGTTCGAATAGCCCAGGCCGAGCGGACGATACAGATGGCTGTTCGTGGCGATGCGAGCCGTCGGATAGCTGGCGTGATCGACCAGAATTTCCTGCGCCACGAAAATCAAGCGGCAAGCGGCGCGGAAGCGTTCGACGTCGAACGAGCCGTCCTCCTTGCGGAACTTCATCAAGTTAATGCTCGCCAAGTTGCAGGCCGAGTCGTCGAGGAACATGTACTCGGAGCAAGGATTCGAGGCGTTGATGCGGCCGGAGTTCGGGCAGGTGTGCCAACGGTTGATCGTCGTGTCGTACTGAACGCCGGGATCGCCGCACGACCAAGCTGATTGCGAAATCTTTTGCATGACGTCGCGAGCGCGATAGGTCGGGCCTTCCTTCTTCGCGTCGGTCACCCAATGCGTCGTCCAGGGCTTGTCCTCTTGGACCGCTTGCATGAACTCGTCGCTCAGACGAACCGACAAGTTCGCGTTCTGGAAGAGAACCGAATCGTAGGCCTCTTGAGGATCGTAGCCTTGCTCGACGAGGAGCCGGACCTTTTTCTCCTCACGGTTCTTGCATTCGATGAACTCCATCACATCGGGATGCCAGTCCTTGATCGATTGCATTTTGGCGGCGCGGCGAGTCTTTCCGCCGCTCTTCACGACGGCCGCAATTTGGTCGTAAACCCGCATGAACGACAACGGGCCCGAGGGTTTGCCGCCGCCGGAGAGCTTTTCGCGGCAAGATCGCAACGAGGAAATGTCGGTTCCCGTGCCGGAGCCGAACTTGAAGAGCATCGCCTCGCTGCGAGCGAGCTCCATGATGTCTTCCATGTTGTCTTGCACGCTTTGGATGAAGCAGGCCGACGCTTGGGGAAATTCATACGGGTTTTCCGGCTGAACGGCTTTGCCTTGCGTGGCGTCCCAGCGCCAATTGCACATCGCGCCGCGAACGCCGTATTGATGATACAAGCCAACGTTGAACCAGACGGGCGAATTGAAGGCCGCATGCTGATGGACGCAGAGCCACGCCAAGTCGCGGTAGAACCGCTCGCCGTCTTCGGCCGAGGCGAAGTAACCGTCTTCGACGCCCCAATCGGCGATCGTGCGGGCCACGCGGTGAACCAATTGACGCACGCCGGTCTCGCGCTGCGGCGTTCCGACTTCGCCGTAAAGATATTTGCTCGCCACGACGTTGGTCGCCAGTTGGCTCCAGGTCGAAGGAATCTCGCAATCGGTCTGCTCGAAGAAGACTTCGCCCCCTTCGCCCTTGATCGACGCGGTTCGCTTGTCCCATTCCACCGTTTCAAACGGATCGGCGACGTCGACCGGGCAAAACGTCGGCTCGATCGTTAAAGCGTGGATTTGCGAATGATGCTGCTTAGGAGAAGCCGTTTGCTCAGCGGTTGCGGCCGGCGACGAAACGACGTTGCGTTCAAGATTATCCATGATCGAGTTCCTTCTACTCTTCGATGGTTGACGGGCATCCTACCAATAACTCACAGATCCGCGTTTTCAAACGATCCCCCGGCGTCCGTTTCTCGGCTTCATGCAAGAAACAGGCGACGAAAATCAAACAGGGAAGCGTTGACGCTACGAGGACCTCTCTGGACGAGGCTCACCCTACATATTGTATTCGACACCCTCGTAACCACAACATACAGGTGAGATCGACCAAGTTTAATGATTTCTTCGGCCCGGTCAATCAGCGAAAAAAATCAAGTCATAAAGTCTTTTGAAACCGAGACTTGCACGAACTTGCCTTGCTAGCACGCCCATCAGGGGGCATGCGATGCACCCTGCTTAACTCCATGTCTCATCGCGGTTTCGGACTTCGTTCGTCGCGAACGAATTAACGAATCGCTAACCGACGATTTTCCATAGAGTTAGAGTCTATTTCGGAGGTTTGAGGCAAATCGCTGGAATGGGCTATTTAGCAAAGAAAGCCCCAGCTAACAAACAGACACTTTTGAAGAATCAAATGATATTTAACCTCGCGGGAATTACTTGAGAAGCACGGAAGGACCGCAGCGGCCCAGGCGCCTCACTTATGCAGTTGCCGGTACAAGTGCGGCAGGGCGCCTTCGCTTTCTCGAAAGGCGCGGGTCATGCATTTCGTCGCCGAAAATCCGGCGACGGAGGCGACTCGCTCAACAGGCAGATTCGTCTCCAGTAAAAGACGCTTGGCGCGATCCAATCGGCAACGAGTAAGCTCCTGTAAAACCGTGCGTCCGACCGAGGCCATAAATCGCCGCTCTAACGACCGGCGCGAGAGGCCGGCGTGTTCGACGACGTCGGGCACTTGGATGGACCGAGTCGCGTTGTCTTGAATAAAGCGTAGCGCGGCAGCCACGACTCGATCATCTTGGGCGATAACGTCGGTCGATCGTCGCGCAACCGCCCAGCGAGGCTTAACGACCACTTCATGGACTCCGTCGCTTCGCCCCGACATTTGTTCGTCGAGAAGCAAGGCCGCGTCATATCCCGCCAACTCCAGATCCAGAGCCACGCTCGACAACGGCGGGTCGGAAAGCTCGCACAACAGTTCGTCATTATCCACGCCGATGACGGCCAAATCGTCCGGCACAGTCAAGCCGGCCCGCAAACAAGCGTCGAGTACTTTGGCCGCTTGATCGTCGTTGCAGGCCATCAATCCGATCGGTTTTGGAAGTTCGCGGAGCCAACGAGCGAGCGAATCACGTTCTTCCTCCCAATCATCTTTTTCCGGATTGAAAGGCGTAGATGCGGCGACGCTTTCAAACCCCCGATCCGCCAAATAGCGTTTGAACTCCGCTTGGCGCTCGTACGACCACAGGCAATCTGCCAAACCGAGATAGGCAAAGCGTCGGAAGCCGCGTTCGAGGAGATGCTCGGCCGCGGCTCGGGCGATGGCGGCCGAATCGGGGCGAATCTCGGAAATCCCCAGCGACGCGTTCAGGCAGGCGGATTTCTCCAGCGAAGCCTCCAGGGCGACGACGGGAACGCCCAACTTTTTTATCGCGAAGGCCATATCAGGCGAAGCGATTCGCGCGATGATCGCGTCGGCGCCCCAGTTGCGCATTTGCGGAAGTTCCCGCTCGAAGTGTCCCGGCGAAACGACCAGCGACCACGGACCGTGCTGCCGCGCGTAGCGCGCGATTCCGCGCAGCAGTTGACGTCCGTATTGTCGGGATGTTTCAAGAAGCAGAGCGACTTTGGGAATGGCAGCCATATTGGTTCTCCGCCTTTGATTGTAATTGCCGCAATCGGGAATTACCACCGTCCGGCTTCCGTCACCGAAAGCGAAAAACAGGCTATCATACCGAAAAAAAGGCGTAAACGCCTTGCCGCAAAACGGAACCTGGATTGCGCAAAACGGCGTTGCCGAGGCGACGATTCGCACACTAAGATCAACAATTGACTTGTCCGGCCAACGCGCTCACCTCAGAAGTATTCGGCGCGACGTCCAAGCTTATACTTTCGCTTCTGAGCCAGTTTTATGAAAGCTTCCCCACGCAATGCAAATGGCGGATCGTTTGATCCGACGAACGCCGTCCGACGTTTGAATCGCGGCTTCACGCTTGTGGAATTGCTTGTCGTGATCGCGATCATCGGCATCCTTATCGCGTTGCTCCTTCCGGCGATTCAAGCGGCGCGCGAAGCCGCGCGTCGCAACGCCTGCCTCAATAACCTGCGCCAGATGGCGCTGGCGGGCTATAACTACGCCGACACGATCGGCTTTTTTCCCAGCGGCGGCTGGGGATACGACTGGGTCGGCGACTCGGCCTTAGGACACGGACCTCGCCAACCAGGCGGATTCTTCTACAGCATCTTAGGTTTTATGGAGAATAAGGGCATTTACGATATGGCCAAAGGGAATTCGGACGCGAGCTCGTCCACCGTCGCCCAGGCCATGATAAACGCCGGCAACATGATCGCCATGCCTGTTCCGGAGTACACATGCCCTTCACGACGCGCCGGAAACAGTACGGCGCCGGTCTCGACGACCTCGCAGTGGTATAATCCCAACAACCTCCACAACGCAACCTGGGTCACAGGCCAGCAATGGTTTCACGGCGATTACAAAGCGAACGGCGGTTCGCGACGCGTGGAATACAACGCCGGGCCGACGAGCGTGAACGCGGCGGCCGCCGCCATTACCGCCAGCATCAACGCCCCATCCACATGCAACGGCATTTGCACGCAGTACAGCAAAATCCAACCAAAAACGATCGTTGACGGCACAAGCAACACTTACATGTGCGGCGAGAAATTCGTGCCGAAGAACCATTACAACACGGGCCAGTTTTTGTCGGACAACAATCCGTATCTTGGGGCCGACGATTACGACATGATCGGCAACACGGCCTTGATCTACGACGCCGCGACCGACCTCCCTCTCGGAAACAAGAACCGAGTAGCCTGCCCCTATACGCTCACGCTCGGCGCCTCGGCGGCCTATTTAGCCCCGCAACCGGATCGGCCGGTGAGCGGCGCCCCGACGTCGTCCGCCGATGTGCAAACGCAAACGTGGGCGGCTCTATTCCGTCCCTTCGGCAGCGCGCACCCGGCCTCCTTCCAGATGGCTTTCTGCGACGGCTCCGTCCGTTCAATGAGCTACGACATCGACGTGAACACGCATCGCCTGCTGGGAAACCGCTGCGATAAACTTATCCTTCAGGGATTCGATAAGTAATACGAAGTGAGCGACTTGAAACGCGATTCCGTGCGGTCTGGAGCTACTTCAGCAACTCCAACGCTTCGTCGAGAATTAGTCCGTTGGTGGCGACGCCTTCGCCGGAGTAGATCGTGCGTTCGCCTTTCCAATCGGTGAAGGTTCCGCCCGCCTCTTCGAGGATCGGTTTCAGGGCGGCTGCGTCCCAAAGCGCCATCGCGGGATCGACCATCAAGTCGGCTCGCCCAGTCGCCACGAGCAAGTAGCCGTAGCAATCGCCCCAGGTGCGAGTCAATCGGGCGGCCGACTGCAATGCGTCGTAATAAGAACGACGTTTCGTCTCTTCGAAGGTGCGAACTTCGCTGGTGAGAAACAACGCCTCGGAGAGCGACTGCGTGTTTGAAACTCGGGCAGGCCGCGGCGGTCGATCGCCCCAGACGTATTTCGCGCCTAAGCCTTTCGCCGCATAGACCGTCTCGGACAAAGCGGGAATGTGAATGACGCCGATCACGCTTTCGCCGGCCAACTCGACGCCGATCAGCACGCCGTAGAGCGGCACGCCGTGAATGAACGCCTTCGTGCCGTCGATCGGATCGAGGATCCAGCGGAATTCGTTCTTCCCTTTCCGTTCAGGATACTCTTCGCCGAAAATTCCGTCGTCGGGAAATTTCGCCTCGATCAATTCTCGGAGCAGTTTTTCGGCGCCGCGATCGGCGATCGTCACCGGGGTGCTGTCGGCCTTGCAATCAATTTGCAGGTCTTCGCTACGGTAAAACTGGAGCGTGAGATCGCCGGCCCGACGGGAGATTTCGGCGGCGAATTCATAACGAGCTTGGATTTCCGGTGAGTTATTCATGTTCGATAGATTATCGCGCGGCCGCCCCTTTGTCCATCACGCGAAAAGGGACGCAAGGACGACTCACGAGTGAGAAGATCGCTCAACGCACGGCGTTTTATGAGTTTTTGCGGCGTTTCGGCTCGGGCAAAAGATGGGCCAACGTGATCGCTTCGAGCTCTTTGCGGGCAAGCTTCGTAATGTCGCCCAACGCTCGTTGCAATCGATCGCGGGTCGAGCGGGGCAAGCCGGCGCCGATTTGGGCCGCGGAATCCAAGGGCCCTTCAATCGCCTCGATCACTTCGAGCAGGGAAATATCTTCGGGCGCGCGGCCCAGGGTATACCCCCCGTCCACCCCCCGGGTTGAACCGAGAATGCCGTGGGCGACGAGGTTACGGAGAATCTGCAAAAGAAAACGCTCGGGCATGTTCCCTTCCGCAGCCAAACGGCTACAGGGAACAGGCGCGCCGTTTTCGACTTGGGCAAGCTGCAATGCCGCTTGCAGGGCATAGGCGACGGTCCGCGATAACTTCATTGGCAACCCCTAAACAGTATTCCCTCGGATAGGGGTAAAAATACTACTATTTCCCCCCGAAGTCAAGCTCGATCTCCCTGCTGCGTCAATAGTTTTGCATACTTTTCGCTTTCCGGCCTTCTTATTCGCTAAGTCGCATTTGTTTTTTCATTCGCGAAATATTTCCCGCCTTTTTTTCGCCGTTTTCAAACTAATGCTTGCGATAAGGGCGGGCGAAGCGAATCGCAATCGACCTATCCTAAGCTTGTCTTCCGGCTCCGGACGATTAAACTGGATGGTTTCGTCGAGGCAGGCCCCTGTTTTCCGCACAGACAATTCGGTCGAAAGCGTTCCATGAGTAAAAAGCTATTGTCCGGCAACGAAGCGATCGCTCGCGGCGTTTACGAAGCCGGCGTTCGCGTGGCCGTCGGTTATCCCGGCACCCCCTCCACCGAGATTCTCGAAAACGTCGTTCAATATAAGGACGACGTTTATTGCGAGTGGTCGCCCAACGAGAAGGTCGCCTTTGAAGTGGCGGCGGGCGCGTCGTTGACCGGCGCTCGCGCGATCGTCACGATGAAGCACGTCGGCTTGAACGTGGCCGCCGATCCGTTGATGACCCTGGCCTACGTCGGGGCGGTAGGAGGCTTCGTCGCGGTCGTCGCCGACGATCCCGGCATGCATTCGTCGCAGAACGAGCAAGACACTCGCCATTTCGCGAGATTCGCGAAGATTCCGGTCCTTGAGCCTTCCGACTCGCAAGAGGCGAAGGACTTTCTCAAGCTCGGGCTGGAGATTTCCGAGGAGTTCAAAACGCCGGTCATTCTTCGTTCGACGACGCGAGTCAGCCATTCGCGCGGTTTGGTGACGACGGCCGAACGGGTCGTGCCCGACCGCAAGATCGGCTTTGAAAAAGATCCGCCGCGATTCGTGCCGATTCCGCAATGGGGCCGCGCGATGCGCGATCGGGTTTTCGCGCGAGAGCCGGCCTTGGCCGCCGCCGCCGAAAAATCGCCCGCAAACCGCATCGAATGGGGCGACCGAAAGCTCGGAATCATCGCCGAAGGACTCGCCTATCAATACGTCCGCGAGGTATTTCCCGAGGCCTCGGTCTTAAAGCTGGGCTGGGCGTTTCCGTTTCCCGACAATTTAATCCGCGAATTCGCCGCCGGCGTCGAACGCTTGCTCATCGTCGAAGAGCTAGATGATTTCCTCGAAGAGCATATCCGCGCGATCGGCGTCGAGTGCGAAGGCAAGAAGTTCGTTCCGCGCACCGGCGAATTATCGGCCGACGTTCTTCGTAAAGTGAAGGCGGCGATGGCCGGCGTCACGACGCCGAGCGCCCCCGTCGCCACCATCCCCGAAGCCGCCGACTTGCCGAACCGCCCGCCGGTCCTTTGCTCAGGCTGTCCGCACCGCGGCATCTTCTTCGCGTTGAGCAAGATGGACGTCGTCGTCACCGGCGACATCGGCTGTTACAGTCTCGGCGTGCTTCCGCCGTTAAACCGCATGGACACGATCCTTTGCATGGGCGCGGGGGTCTCGATGGCCCACGGCATGCAAAAGGCCGGCGAGCCGCGCAAGGTCGTCGGCATCGTCGGCGATTCGACGTTCTTCCATTCCGGAATCACCGGGCTGATGGACATCGGCTACAACCGCGGCAAGTCGACGATCATCGTCGTCGACAATCGCACCACCGCCATGACCGGCCATCAAGACAATCCGGGCACAGGAATGACGCTAATGGGCGAAGAGACTTTCTCCGCCTCGGTCGAAGCGATCGGAAAAGTTTGCGGCATTCCCAATGTGAAAACGATCGATCCGCACGATTTAAAAATGACGATGGAGACGATCAAAGAGGCGGTCAACTCGGACGAATCTTGGCTGCTGGTTTCGAAGCGGCCTTGCCCGTTGCACGAACGCCGGAAGTTCGGCGGTTCGCGCTGCGTCGACGACAAGCTTTGCAAAGAGTGCGGCGCCTGCTTGAAGCTCGGTTGCCCGGCCTTGCAAGGGGGCGGCGATCGCCCCTCGGTCAACGAAACGCTCTGCGCCGGCTGCGGCCTGTGCCAACAAGTATGCAAATTCGGCGCGATGACTGAAATCGGCGCCTAATCGTTTTCCCGTTCCAGACTCCGTGCCCCCTACCCCTGCTCCCAGTAATGATCGATTCTTCAACTATCAGCGTGGCTCTTGTCGGCGTGGGCGGACAAGGCATCCTATTGGCAAGCGAAATCGTCGCGCAAGCGGCCACACTCGCCGGACACGACGTGAAGACGAACGAAGTTCACGGCATGGCCCAGCGCGGCGGCTCGGTCGTCGCGCAAATTCGTTACGGCAAGAAAGTCTTTAGCCCGTTGATCGCCGAGGGGACGGCCAACGTCTTGGCCTCGCTCGAAAGAATCGAAGCGTTGCGGCACTACAAGCTGTTGGCGCCGAACGGATTGGTCGTCGTCTCGAGCCAGAAGATCGTTCCGGTGACTGTTTCGTCCGGCGCGGCCTCGTATCCTGATGACGCCGAAGCCCGCCTCCGCCGCGTTTTCCCCCGCTTGATTTATCTCGAAGCGATGAAGATGGCCGAGGAGTTAGGCAACGTGCAAGCGGCCAACGTCGTGCTGCTTGGCGCTCTCTCGACTGCGATCGATCTGCCCGACCAGGTTTGGAACGACGCGATTTCCTCCTGCGTCAAGCCGAAGTACGTCGACCTGAACTTGAAAGCCTTCAGCGCCGGAAAACATTTCAACGGGTAGAGTTGGAATAGGCTTAGCGCGGACGTAGTCGGGGGCCAATCGGTTTCGGCGCACTGCCGAGCGCTTACTACTTTTTTGCGAAGCTCCCTCCTCCTCGTTATAATTAAGAGGGTTCCGCGGTCCATATAACCGCATCAATAAACTCTCCGGGGTTCGGCCGATGAGCGACGAGACGCCACACGACGATTCGCGAACGGATGGCGCAGGCGAAAAGATTCCTTCGCCAAAATCCCTTCTCAAAGAGGCGAAAAGAACCGCCGAAGCCGATCCGGGCCTCGCCGAACCGCTCTATCTTCGAGCGATCGCCGCCGCTCCGAACGACGCCGAGCCTTTGCGGGAATACGCCCTCTTTCTGTGGATCGTCCGCAACGATTTCGATCAAGCAGAAAGTCATTTCGTTCTTTCGATCGCCGCCGCTCCGAACGACTTTCGCAGTCTCGGTTTTTACGCCGTATTCGCAAGTCAAATACGACGCGACGCGGACCGCGCCGAAGAGCTTTTTCAGCGGTCGCTAACGGCGAATCCCTCGAACGCCTATTTTCTCGGCAAGTACGCCGATTTCCTTTACGACGTCCGCAAAGACTTCGACCGCGCGGAGGCTTGCTACGAGAAGGCGATCGCTTGCAGTCCCCGAAACGCGATCGTTCTCGCCTGTTACGCCGAATTCGCGCTCAACGCGAGAAAATCGTTCGACCTCGCAAGGGCGTTATTCGAACGAGCGGTCGAAGCCGCGCCGACCGACCCGCGAATCTTGGGCGGCTACGCGGATTTCCTTTGCCGCGAAGGAAACGATCCGCAAAAGGCTGAAGCGACGTTCGAACGAGCGATCGCAGTCAATCCGAACCACGCGACGAACCTCGCGCTCTTCGCCTCCTTCTTATACGACGAACGCGACGACGCGGACCGCGCGGAAGAGCTTTTCAAACTCGCCATTCAGATCGATCCGAACCATACCGGCGCCTTGAACAACTACGCCGGCTTGCTGCTTCGCGTTCGAAAAGACGCGGACCGCGCTGAAACCCTCTACCGTCGGGCGATCGACGCCGACCCGCGAAACGCCGCCGCGTTGGCCAACTATTCGTTGTTTCTAAAAGAAGCGAGGAACGACCGCGAAAGCGCCGATCAGTTCATCGCCCTCGCGACGGAGCTGGATCCGAAAAACGAAATGGTCCGCCGTATCCGGGAAGAATTGGACGACTCCGCGTGAGATTTGCTTGTGGCGGAACGTCATCCCGCTACGCTTGCTTTTCGGCAAGCAGCTTTCTTAGATCTTCGGTCGTTTTCATCGAGCAGAATTTCGGGCCGCACATGCTGCAATAGTGCGTGCCCGAGTTTTCGTTGCCGGCCAGCGTCTCTTCGCGCATCCGCCGCGCCGTCTCCGGGTCAAGAGAGAGCCGGAATTGCTCGGGCCAATCGAAGGCGAAGCGGGCCCGGCTCAACGAGTCGTCGCGCTGACGAACGTGGGGGCGATGCCGCGCCACATCGGCCGCATGGGCCGCGATCTTGTAGGCGATCACTCCTTGGCGAACGTCCTCCAAGTTCGGCAGACCGAGATGCTCTTTCGGCGTGACGTAGCAGAGCATGGCCGCGCCGTACCAGCCGGCCATCGCCCCGCCGATCGCGCTGGTGATATGGTCGTAGCCGGGCGCCACGTCGGTCACGATCGGACCTAAGACGTAGAACGGCGCCTCATCGCACCACTCCATCTGCAACTTAATGTTTCGTTCGATCTGATCCATCGGCACATGCCCAGGCCCTTCGATCATCACTTGCGTGTTTCGCGCCCTGCCGCGACGCGTCAATTCGCCCATCGCCTTTAGCTCGGCGAACTGCGCCTCGTCGCTGGCGTCGTGCAGCGAGCCGGGGCGCAAACCGTCGCCCAGGCTCCATGTGACGTCATGTTTATACATGATGTCGCAAAGATCGTCGAAATGTGTATAGAACGGGTTCTGCTCGTCGTGCGCCGCCATCCACTTGGCGATAAGCGAACCGCCGCGGCTGACGATGCCCGTCAAACGTTTTTGAGTAAGCGGCAGATGCTCCTTCAAGAGCGCGCAGTGTATGGTCATGTAATCGACCCCCTGCTCGGCCTGACGCTCGACGACGTCGAGGAAATCTTTCGGCTTCATATCGACGATGTCTTCCAAATTCTGCACCGTCTGATAGAGCGGAACCGTTCCGACCGGCACGGTCGAAGCGGCGATGATCCGCGCGCGAACTTCATCGATGTTCTCGCCCGTCGAAAGGTCCATCACCGTATCGGAGCCGTACTTGACGGCTAAGAACAGCTTTTCCAATTCGCAAGAGCTGTCCGAGGCGAGCGGCGACTTGCCGATGTTCGCGTTGATCTTCGTCCGCGCGGCGACGCCGATGCCGATCGGCTGCAAACCCTGTTTGACGTGGTTCTTATTGGCCGGAATAACCATCCGACCTCGGGCGACCTCGTCGCGCACCAACTCCGGCGCCAAAAATTCGCTCTCGGCGACGGCTTGCATTTCGGGCGTAACGACGCCCTTGCGGGCTTGCTCAATCTGAGTCATTCTGCTTTTCTCAATAGGAACCAATAAAAAACGGTCGCGGACGAACTCTTTCAACCAATTCCAATTCAAACTCGCGCTGAACCGCATGAAAATACGAGACGCAAGTGTGAATTGGAATCCGTATTATGGTACGCCCGCGACCGACAATGTCAACGCAGACCCCCGCGACGCCTTTCCGCCTCGTCGGCGCAAACGTCGTCTATAAGGGAGTTTAGCCTCTCTCTCGACGA
Source organism: Thermoguttaceae bacterium (assembly GCA_963665265.2). GTDB lineage: Bacteria > Planctomycetota > Planctomycetia > Pirellulales > Thermoguttaceae > CAXXHQ01. The sequence goes on from OY762224.2 coordinate 167,712, forward strand.
GAGCCGAGATTTCGACGCGGCGAGCCGGCAGGCCACGCCTGCTCGGCGTTCGCTTCCGAATCGCTCTTCTTGCCGGTCAATTCGTCGGCCAACGCGCCGGCGCCGTACACGCGACGCAGCGCCTCGATGAGCGCCTCGCTATGCACGGCCGTAGCTCGTCCTTGCGCCGAATCGTACACGAAATCCCAAACCAGCGATTGAATGTTGCCGTCGAAAATCAAACCGACCACTTCATTGTTCCGATTCACCACCGGACTGCCGGAATTGCCGCCGATGATGTCGGCCGTGAAGACGAAATTCATCGGCGTGTTCATATCGAGCGTCGATTTTTTATCGAGCCAACGCTGCGGCAAATTGTAGGGAACGCGGTTCTTATGCTCGGCCGATCGCTCGTACAGCCCTTTGAACGTGGTGATCGCCGGAATCTGACGCCCGCCTTCCTTATAGCCTTTCACGTCGCCGTAGGCGAGGCGAAGCGTGAAGGTGGCGTCGGGATAGACGTTCGTGCCGAAGACGGCGAAACGCGCCTCGGCGATCTTGCCGTAGGCCTGACGCTGCGGTTCCTCGACATCTTGCTCATATCGAGTGCGAACCTTGCGCGCCAAAGGATCGACGAGTCGAGCCAATTCGATCATCGGGTCCTTACTATCTTCGATCGCCTTCTTTCCCCCCGCCGACAGCTTCTTACGATATTCGGCGTCGTCCACTTTCGTCGCGGCGATCAATTCCTCGGCCCGAGCTTGCGGCGATTTGCCCCTCAAGACCCGCTGCACGGTCGGATCGTCGTAGCCGAACGTTTCGGCGTAGAAGCTCAACGAGTCGGCCAGCTTGATCGTCTCCAAATCTTTATAAATCGGCGCCGTCGAGTACAACTGCTGCTTGAACGAGTCCAAATTCGAATCGCGATACTCGCGCAGCCGATCGGCGTTCGGTTTGGCCGTCTCTTCGGCGTAGCGAACGATCGATCGGGCGATGCCGAACGAACGGCACTGGAAGGCGGTCGCCGCCTCGAGCGCGGCGTATTCCGGATATATTTCTTTCCAAACTTTCATCGAGGCCTCGACCTGATCCCAGGCGCCGCCGCACGAAGCCTTCAACTTCGGATCGGCCAAAACCGCCTTCTTCAACGCGGCCTCTTCGTCCTTGCACTTTTTCATCACGGCCGGGTCTTGCAAGCCCGCCAAGCCGCCCAATCGCGCCTTGCGCGAGTTCTTAATCGAGAACAGCTCGTCCTTCGCGCGACGTTCGTTCTCTTCGCTCCGCTCGCCGAAGTTCGCCAGTAATACCTCCATGCGACGCAAACGGGTCAACATTTTCGGAAAGACGAAATCACGCAACGTCTCCAAATGCGCGACCGTGTTCAGACGATCGGTGTGACCGGGATGACCGGCGACGAAGGCCAAATCACCTTCCTTCACGCCGCCGACGCTCCACTTCAAATAATGCTCCGGTTTGACGGGCTTGCCGTTTTCATAGACGCGGAAGAAGCAAACGTCCAAATCAAAACGCGGGAATTCGAAATTATCCGGATCGCCGCCGAAAAACGCGATATCTTGCTCGGGCGCGAAAACCAAGCGAATATCGGTGTATTTTTTGTAACGATAGAGGTGATAAACGCCGCCGTGATAGAGCGTAATCACGTCGCTACGTAATCCGGTCTTGTCGGTCGATTCTTTTTCGATCGCGTTCATCACCGCGCGGCGAGCCTTCTCGGCATCAGCCGCCGGCGTTCCGTCGGGAACCGCCGCCTTCACTTTCGCCGTCACGTCTTCGATGCTCATCAGGACGTTCAATTCGAGATCGACGCACTTAATTTCTTTATCATGCGTCGTCGCGTAAAAACCGTCCTTAATCAAGTCGTTTCCTTCGCCGCTCATCTTGGCCAACGCGTCGGCGCCGACGTGATGATTCGTCATCACCAAACCGTCGGGCGAAACGAACGAGCCGGACCCGCCGCTGTTGAAGCGGACCGCCGATTGACGCAAATGGTCGTACCAAGCGTCGTTCGCCTCGAATCCGTATTTTTCCTTGAGTTGCTTTTTCGGAGGATTCGTGAAGAGCCACATTCCTTCGTCGGCCGACAGAGGAAGCGCAGCCGCGCCGATCGTAATCGCCGTCGCCATAAGTATCGCTCGCTGAATCATGGGTTCAATAACTCCTGATAATCTCACTTGTTTCGCCGCGTCCCGCAGGGGAGCGCGTAAATGTGAATATTGACGTCAAAACGGTTGGTCGCGGCTAAACGATTATGCTTCTTCTTTCTTGGCGAAGATGCCGGTCGCCAGCAGCAGCGCCGCCAAGACGCCGAAGGCGGCCAAGGCCGGCGAGTCACGCTGCGGCAACTCCATGATCGTTCCCGCCGGCAACGCCGCGGGCGAGCCGATCCGGTTCGCGTTCAAATCCAAGATCGTCGAAGGCTTCTCTCCATGCGCCGCCGCCCATTCGCCCAACGTCTGATCCTTCTCGACGTCCTTCTCCTTTTCGCCGGGAACGGTCAATTTCATTCCCTCGCGAACCAACGCGAAATTCGGAAGCAGCTTTTCGTTCATAATTTTGATCGCCGAGAACTCGCGTTCAAGCTCGTTCTGCGAGGCGCCTTCACCCACTTCGCTTCGGGTCAAAGCGGCGCACTGTGCGTCGAACGAGATCGCCTCGGCCGCCGGCGCCTTGCGATATTGCCACAGGCCGGCCTGCTCTTTTATCGGCTCGACAAGAAAGACGAATGCAATAATGACGCTGGCGATCGTGCCGCCGGCGATGTAACCGGTCGAAAGCAGCACGCCGGAGCTCATCTCCGAATCCAATTCGCTGGCCTGGAGGTCGCCTTTCTTCTTTGCCCGACGATCGACGACGTAGCGAACTAAACCGCCAACCAAGATCGGCGTCGAAGAAGAGAGCGGCAAATAGACGCCCACGGCAAACGGTAACGCCGATACCCCGCAAAGTTCCATCACGACCGCGATGCAAACGCCGAGCGCCACCAAAGCCCACGGCAGCTTTTGGGTCAAAATGCCCTTTGTAATCATGGCCATCAGTCGAGCCGTCGGTGCGTTGAACTTGCGAACTTCGGCGCCGTCGTCCCGACGAGTTAACTTTCCGTTGATTCCCGGATCGACGAAATAGCATACTACGCCCCGTTCATCGACCAGATATTTTCCCGACGGAACGCCCTGTGCGTTGTCGTCCTCGGCATACCATACGAAGAGCGGTTTCTGCGTTCCCGGAGGAGTCTCTTGTCTGTGAGTGCGAATCTCCGCCATATCCAGCGCAACTTGAGGCTGAGGGAGATTTTTCATCGAATAAACCGTGTTATTCTGATTCAAAACCAACAGTACGCCGCCGATGACGAGCGCCGAACTCGTCGCGCCGACGAGGATCGCCAACTGCTGATACTTCGGCGTGGCGCCGACCAAGTAGCCCGTCTTCAAGTCTTGCGACGTCGTGCCGCCGTTCGACGCCGCGATGCAAACCACCGCCGCGATCGAAAGCGCCAGCAAACTATGCTCACGCGTCTGCCAACCGAGAATCAGGAACAGCAAGCAGGTCAAAAGGAGCGTGGCGATCGTCATGCCGGAAATCGGATTCGACGACGAGCCGATCTCGCCAGTCAATCTCGACGAGACCGTTACGAACAAGAATCCGAACAGCACGATCAAGCCGGGCGCGAGGAGATACGTTCGGGCAAAGGGCCAGAATCCTCCTTCCCCGCCGCCGAGCACGGCCGCCTCGGGCGAGGAGCCGAGCCACCAACCGATCAACGCGACGAGCGCCATCGAGCCGATGAACACGACCTTCAACGGTAAATCGCGATCCGTTCTCGGCGCCGCTCCTTTGCCGCCGCTAATCGCGTCGCGCATATCGCGAAGGCCGGATAAGATTGAAGAGACGATCAACGGCATCGCGCGGCAGAGGCTGATGATTCCCCCCGCAGCCACGGCGCCGGCGCCGATAAAAAGTATGTAATTATTACGAATTTCTCCCGCATCCATCGAACTAATCAATTTCGTCGCGGGTCCCAACGAACTGGCCAAGCCGTCGCCGAAAAAGCGAATCATCGGCGCCAAGACGAAGGCCGACAGAAATCCGCCCGCCGCCATAATGCAGGCTGTTCGAGTTCCGATGATATAGCCGACGCCCAACAGAGCCGGACTAATTTCTATGGCCGGCGTCGCTCCTTTGAAGAAATCCAAAGGGCGTTCCACCGTGTCTTTCCACAGCCGCAAACCTTCCATTAAGAATTGATAGACAAACGCCACGCCGAAGCCCGAGAAGACGGTCTTCGCGCTCGAGCCGCCCGTCTCACCGATGATCAGCACGTCGGCGCAGGCCGTTCCTTCGGGATACTTAAGCGTTTCATGTTGCTTGACGATGAACGCGCGGCGCAGCGGAATCATCATTAAGATGCCGAGCGCGCCGCCCAAGATCGAGACGATCATCACCCGGGTCAATTCCATGTCGAAGCCGAGGATCATCACGGCGGGCATCGTCACGCCCACGCCGAAGGCGATCGACTCGCCGGCCGAGCCGGTCGTCTGCACGATATTGTTTTCCAAGATCGTCGCTTGGCGTACTTTGAAGATTTTCGAGAACACGCGAAAGAGCGTGATCGAGAGCACGGCCACGGGAATCGAGGCCGAAACGGTCATGCCGACCTTCAGCACCAAGTAGAGCGACGAGGCGCCGAAGATGATTCCCAAAACGGCGCCGACCAAGACGGCCGCCCAAGTAAACTCGGGAACAATCTTATCGGCAGGAATATAAGGTTGGTGGCCGCCGCCATGCTTAACCGCAGAAACGCCCGACGCCCCGCCGCCGACGGGCTTCGATTCTTTCGCCATGATTCGTAATCCCTCACGTCCAGGTAGAAAGTCGCTCACGGAAGACGATGCGCAGCTCGCCTGCGGGGCCAAGCCGCTCGCCGCCTGTAACTCCTTACGACGACGAGAGATAGCGCTGTCGATCCGCAACCGGGCGCACATCGCCCGACATTAGACGCGAAAACCCTGTTTGAGGCAAGCCCTTACGTCGATTCCGCCCAAGCGGCGAATAAATTTGGGCGGCTTGACCGAACTTGACTTTAGACTAAACTCGTAGAATTGCTAAGCTGGGTTACTTTTAACCCCTCCATCGTCGGCGGAGCCGGGGTAATTTCGTCAGGATTCGCCATAATCCCCGTTGCGCTCGTTACTTACCGAACAGCGACGTTTTGCGGTCGCGAAAAAGTCGCCCCTCCGTCGCAATCATCCCTACGATCGACAAAATCGCGCCTACAAAAAAGCTAACGTATATACTGCATCGCGAACGGAGGCGAATCGCTCGCCGGACCGCGATGGGCATTCCCAAAATCATTCGGCGCCGTCGGCGGCGTCCCGCTAGAAAATCCATTATCCGCATCAACTCTTAGGAGCATTGGCGTCATGAAATTGAAGTTATGGATTCTGTCGCTTGCTTTCGTATGCGCGGCTTGGTCGTTCTCGGCCGCCGTCGCTCAAGCCGATCAAATCCGCGTTTCCGACTTAAACCTGTCGAACGCGCAGCAGACGTTTAACGTCCCGATCGCGCCGAATAAAACCCCGGAGGGACAGCGTCTCTCCGTCGGCGGAAAAAAATACGAACACGGCCTCGCGGCCCACTCGCGCAGTTCGCTCTTGATCGATCTTCACGGTTCGGCCGAGAAGTTTACCGCCGTGGTCGGCGTCGACGACGAGTCGAAAGACTCCGGCTCGGTCGAATTCCACGTTATCGGCGACGGCAAGCGACTGTGGAGCTCCGGCCCGATGAAGGGGAGCGACTCCGGCAAATCGGTCGACGTGAATCTCAAAGACGTGAAGGTTCTCGAACTTCTCGTCTCGGAATACGACAACAGCGTTTCCTGGGATCGCGCCGATTGGTGCGACGCGGTGATCGCCTTCACCGGCGACAAACCGACGACGCTCGCTCCGATCAAGAAGGAGATGGAAGATTGGGAAAATCCGAAACGCGTCGGCACGAACCGTGAAAAGCCGCACGTTAGCATGGTCGTTTGCCCCGATGAAAAAACCGCCCTATCAGTCCAATACGTCGGGAATACCGAGCGCGTTAAATCGCCCTGGTATATTTCGCTGAACGGCGACTGGAAATACAACTGTTCGAAGAATCTCACCGAGCGCGTGACCGATTTCTTCAAGCCCGATTTCAACGATTCGGCCTGGAAAACGATTCACGTGCCGTCGAACGTCGAAATGCTCGGCTACGGCCAATTGATTTTCTCGGGCGGAGGCGGAGGCTGGAGCCCGACCGATCCTCCCTACATTCCTTCCGCCGATCCGACCGCCACGATCAACTCGTATCGTCGCACGTTCACCGTGCCTAAGGAATGGGACGGTCGAAACGTTTTCGTCTCGTTCGACGGCGTCAACTCGTTCTTCTATCTTTGGGTCAACGGCCAAAAGGTCGGCATGAGCAAGGATAGCCATTCCCCCGCCGAATTCGACATTACCAAATACGTGAAGCCCGGCGAAAACTCGATCGCCGTGGAAAATTTCCGATGGTGCGACGGCTCCTACCTCGAAGATCAAGACTTCTGGCGGATGAGCGGCATCTACCGCGACGTTTACCTGCACTCGACGGCCAAGGCCCACGTCCGCGATTTTGAAATCAAAACCGAACTCGACGGAAAATATTCCGACGCCGCTTTGAAAATCTCGGCGAAAGTCACCGGAGCCGAAAAGTACGTCCTCGAAGCGACGTTGCTCTCTCCGTCGGGCTCAAAAGTTCTCTCGGTCGAATCGAAGCCGATCGCCGCTCCTTCCGATTATTCGAAGGAGTCGGACGTCGATCTGAAGGCCGACGTCGTCGATCCGGCCAAATGGACTCCCGAAACTCCTTCGCTCTACAAGTTGCTCCTCACGTTGAAGAGCGCCGACGGCAAAGTCGTCGAAGTCATTCCGAGCAACGTCGGCTTCCGCAAGGTCGAAATTAAGAACGGTCAATTGCTCGTCAACGGCAAGCACGTTCTCATCCGCGGCGCGAATCGCCACGAAATCGATCCGGACCTCGGCTTCGCCATCACCGTCGACACGATGCTCAAAGACATGGAGATGTTGAAGAAGAATAACGTCAACACCGTTCGCTGCAGCCATTTTCCGAACCAACCGGCTTGGTACGACCTCTGCGACAAGTACGGTCTTTACGTCATCGACGAGGCGAATATCGAAAGCCACGGATTCGATTACGGCGGACCGCGCACTCTAGCCAAAAATCCGCTCTTCGCCGAGGCGCATATGGACCGCACGGTCCGCATGGTCGAACGCGATAAGAATCACGCCTCGATCATCATTTGGTCGTTAGGCAACGAGGCCGGCGACGGCCCGAACTTCGAAGCCACCTCGGCGTGGATCAAAAAACGTGATTCCAGCCGACCGGTTCATTACGAGCAAGCCGGAAACAGATCGCACACCGACATTATTTGTCCGATGTATCCGGTGCCCGAAACGGTCGCCGAATACGGCTCGAAGGATCAGAAGCGTCCCTTCATTATGTGCGAATACGCTCACGGCATGGGCAACAGCACCGGCGACGTTCGCGCCTATTGGGACTTGATCTATTCGAACCCGATCCTCCAAGGCGGTTGCATTTGGGACTGGCTCGATCAAGCCGTCCGTCAACCGCAAGGCGTGGACCGCAAGGGACATTTCATCGTGACGAAGCCCGGCGAGAAATCGTTCTGGGCCTACGGCGGCGACTTTGAAGCGCGCCCGGGCGACAATAGCTCGTGCAGCGACGGCATCGTCGCGCCGGACCGAACGCCGCACCCCGGCTTGGCCGAGCTCTGCCACATTTACCAACAAGTCCATTGCAAACCGCTTGATCTCAAATCGAATAAGATCGAGATCAAGAATTGGTTCGACTTCGTCAATCTTAAAGACGTCGCCTCGGCCACGTGGACTCTCAAGGCCGACGACAAAGTGATCCAACAAGGAGAGCTTTCCGACCTCGATATTCCCGCTCGCGAAAGCAAGATCGTCACATTGCCGATCGCTGCGTTCTTCCCCGAGGCGGGCGTCGAATACTTCATCGACTTGAGCTTCAAGACCAAGGCCGACACGGCCTGGGCCAAGGCGGGTCATGAACTCGCTTGGGATCAGTTCCTCTTGCCGATCGGAGCGGCCAAGTCGTTGCTGCCGACCGAAAAGATGCCGACCGTTAAGATCGCCGACGAGAAAGAAAAATGCGTCGTCACCGGCGAGAACTTCGAAGTCGCCTTTGATAAAAAAGCCGGCACGATGTCCTCGATGAAGATCCAAGGCCAAGAGCTGATCAACAGCGCCTTGCGTCCCGACTTCTGGCGCGCCGCGACCGATAACGACCGCGGCCGAAACATGGGCTACGCCCAAGGCATTTGGCGAAACGCGCATGAAGACGCCAAAGTCGAAAGCGTAAAGGTCAAACCGGCCGCCTCGGGCAAGTCGGTCACCGTCGTCGTCAAACTTTCGCTGCCCAAGGTCGAATCGACCTGGACCACCGCTTACACGGTGTACGGCAGCGGCGACGTCACGGTCGACGCCTCCTTCGTCCCCGCGAAGAATAGCCTTCCCTCGCTGGTACGCTTCGGCATGCAAATGAACCTAGCGCCGGGCCTCGAGCAACTGAGCTGGTTCGGCCCGGGCCCGCAGGAGACTTACTCCGATCGTAAAGACATTCGCGTCAACCTTTACAAAGGCACGGTCACCGAGCAGTTCTTCCAACACTACGTGAAACCGGGCGAAAGCGGCAATAAGGCCGACGTCCGCTGGCTCGCTCTACGAAACGACAAGGGCGTCGGCTTCCTGGCCGTCGGCTCGCCGCTTCTAAGCGCCAACGCTTCGCACTACTTGACGAAAGACTTGGAGAGCAAGCGGCACCCGTACGAAGTTCCCGTCAACGATTTCGTGACGTTGAATCTCGACCTCACGCAGATGGGCCTCGGCGGCGACAATAGCTGGGGCTTCTGGCCGCACAAGCAGTTCTTGATCCCCTGCCAGCCGTATTCGTATAGCTTCCGCATCCGTCCGCTTACGGCGAACGACGATCCGCAAGCCTTAGCCCGCCAAGCGCTCGAAGCAGCCAAGTAAGAAGGACAGGCATTCCTGCCTGTCCCGGAACGAACGCGTTGCGACGACGTTCCGGCTGATTGCTGATTGCTTAATATAAGACTCCCGACGGTCACAAAACCGCCGGGAGTTTTTTATGCGCAAGGCTCGTAGAAGCGACGTTTAGCCGCGAGCCTGAGGCGAGCGCGTAAAGCAAGCCAGCGTTGCAAGAATTCTCGCGCCCCTATGCCCTACGTCCTACGCCCCTTCGCTCGACCTGATGCGGAATTCGCTTAGCGAGAAGATGCACGCGGTCGCAACGGCCAAAACGACGCTCGCCGCCAGCAGGGTTAGGACGCACGTTTGCAGTTCGGGCGCCTTGCTCATATCAATGCCCCACTCCTCGGCGAGTTTCGGACTCAGCCAATGAATTTCCACGACGCGAAGCTGGTACGTAATCGTCAACTTTCTCGCGATCGTATCGAGGCTGGCCAAGGCCCCTTCGATTAGACCGATGTACGCCACTCCGACGATCAACGACCGCTTCGTCACCACTCCGATCAGTCCGAACAGCGAGCAATACGCCCCCTGGGCCACGGCGAAGAGCGCTACCGTTTTCGCCGCCGGGATCCAAAATCCGTCGGTCGGCGGATTCTTCGACGTCAGATAGACCGCCGCAAACGCGACCGCCGTGAAAACGGTCGTGATCGTCGCCGTCGTCGTGACGGTCGCCGCCCATTTCACTAAATACGTCATGCTTCGCGGAATCGGTCGCAGAAGCAAATACGTCAGCGTCCGCTCTTCGACCTCGTCACGAACCAATCCCGCCGAATAAAGCAACGCCGTCAGCGGCAGCAACGAATGCGGAATTAAATTATTGACTATTCCGAATAAAAGCGCGCCGGCGGGCGGCTGATCTTTCGACGTTATGTTGATCGTCACGATCAACACGGTCGGCAGCAAAAACGTGAGCGATAAAATCAGAAGTCGCTTTCCTCGCAATTCCTGGCGCAACGTCAACGCGAAAAGCGAAACGATCGCATGAAACAGGGAGCGACGCGGCGCTTCGGCGGTTATCGAGACGGGCGGATTCATTTGCTCACCAAATAATTGAATACGGCTTCCAAATTATCGTCTTCCGAATAGACCTCGCGAATGGCGCAACCTTCTTCCAACGCCGTCGCGGGCAATCGGGCGTAAAAATCGTTCGGCCGACGCGTCTCGGCCAACACGCCCCGCCCATCGGGCAGCATCGTCACCCCTTCCACGTCGTCCCAGCCCACGATTTTCGCCGCCAGCGTGCGGTAATTCTCGCAAACCAAAACGATGCGATGCGGATGACCGTCGATCAAGTCGCGTATCTCCCGCACATGCCCCGTCGCGGCCAAGCGACCTTGCCTGAGCAGCACCACGTTCGGCGTCAACGATTCGACTTCGTGCAGAACGTGACTCGAAACGACGACGCTTCGTCCCGCCTCGGCCAGCGAGCGGATCACTTCGATCAACTCGTGCTTGGCCACCGGATCGGTTCCCGTAAACGGTTCGTCGAGCAGAAGCAATTCCGGATCGTGGACGAGCGCCTGCGCCAACTTAATACGTTGCCGCATCCCTTTCGAGTATCCGCCGATCGGGCGTCGCATGTGTTCGAGCATGCCGACGGCGGCCACCGCTCGCTCGGCCGCTTCCCGCGCGTCGCGCGAGCCGAATCCAGTGAGCCGCGAGCAAAGCCGCACGAAATCGTAGCCCGTCATCCATTCGTAAAAGGCGTCTTGCTCGGGACAAAGCCCGATCCGACGCATCAGGGCCGCGTTTCGCCAAGGATTCTGCCCCAGCACGCGGACCGCGCCTTGACTCGCCCGCAACTGGCCGGTCGCCAGTTGCAGCATGGTCGACTTGCCCGCCCCGTTCGGACCGAGCAGCCCGGTAATGCCGGGATGTATTTCGAGCGTGAGCTTATTCACGCCGATCACGTCGCCGTACCATTTCGAAACGTCTTCGAACTCGACGACCGCCGCCGTTGACGACTCAACGGTCTGATTTGCTAGCTGGTGATTCATGTAACAATTCCAGACGAATTTAAACCGCTAAGGCGCAAAGATCGCAAAGAAGACAATCAGAAAACTTCGCCTTCGCGTCCTTTGCGCCTTTGCGGTAAATACTACTTGCTTCTTCGCAATTCTTCGTGCGCTTCGTGGACAAATTTGCGCGACGTCATAACCTGTCGAGCGTTTTGATCCGCGAATTCAGGACTAAAACCGAGAGCGCGAACAGTCCGAGCAAAACTCCGGCCGACCACTTCCACGGGTACGATTGCGTGCTCATCTGCACGAGTTGCTTGGCCGGATTCACGCCTCTCCCTGGCCGGCCGCCGCGCATCATCGGCTGAATGATGTTTGTCGGAACCTCGATCGCCTTGCCGACTTCCTGCCATGCCGCGCGAGCGCCGAGCAACTCATCGCCGATCCGCCGGATATTCCAAACGTAGGAGCAAAGCGGTCGCCAATCGGTCTCCGCCGCCTCGGCGAGCAATCGCTGATTGCGACCTTCCCAGTCCTCTCCTTGCACCGGCGGGGTCGGAAGATGTCGAATGGAGTATCGTTGAACGCCGTCCAAAACCGAAGAGACCGCCGTTCCGCCCAACCAAAGACCGAGCCATGCGATGCCGACGTAGAGCGACTTATGCGAGAACGACGAGATGGCCAGCATCAGCGTTCCGGCCGAGAGAACGATCACCAGTCCGTACAGCGAGCCGTACGCTAAAATTTGCCACGTCTCCTTCACCACCGACCAGTCGGAGCTGAAAAAAACGCCGGTGACGTAAGCCATGACGGCCGGCGCGATCGCCACGCTCGCCACCAACGACGCGATCACGCCCAGCTTACCGACGAAATAATCGAACCGCGTCAAGGGCCGCGATAAATACAACGGCATCGCGTTCATGCGCAAGTCGCCGCTGATTAGATTCGGCCCGGCGATCGCCACCAAAAGCATAATCAAATATAACTCGGCGTTGAAAAAAGTCGTGAATAGAATCGTCCAGATCGCCGGTCGAAAAGCGCTCGGATCCGACGCTACTCCCTTCGGCAAGAAACCTTGCATGAACGGAACGACCGACTCGATCCCCTGCTCGAACAATCCCCACATCACCAGCGAAGTGACCAGAACAAGGGCGGGCGACCAAGCGGCGAGCATTACCCGCCGCACGAACTTGTTTTTCGCCTGGACGCGCAAGCCTTGACGGACGATGGCGAACTGACGCCGCAAGCGTCCGCCGGTCACGCCGTCCCAATGTTGATAGCCCTGATCGAAAATCGGCATCGCGGTTTTCCGTCCGAATAGAGTTGCAATTTATTGGCCGAGGGCCCGAAGAAACACGTCTTCCAAGGTGCTGCGTTGCGGACGAAGACGGCGAATTTGCTCGCCGGTCTCGGCCGCCAACGCCCACAGCGTCCGCTCCGAAGCGTCGGCCGGTAGCCGAACGTGCAATTCATCTTCGTGCGTCGTCGCCTCGCATCCTCGTTCCCTAAGTCGCGCGGCGAACGCCGCTTGATCGACTTTCGTGCGAACCACGAAGCAGTTGGCGTGAACTTCCTTCAATTCCTGTATCAACCCCTGGGTGACCAGCTTGCCTTGCGACAAGACGATCACCTGATCGCAAACGTATTCCACGTCCGGCAATAGATGGCTTGAAAACATCACGCTCATCTCTTTGCCGTGCGCCAAATCACGGGCTAAATCGAGCATTTCTTGCCGTCCGACCGGGTCCATCCCGTTCGTCGGCTCGTCGAGAATCAGAAATTGCGGATCGTGAACTAATGCCGACGCCAATTTCAAACGCTGCCGCATGCCGGTCGAATACGTCTCGGCCTGCCGATAGCGGGCCTCGCCTAAATCGACGTAGTTCAAGGTTTCATGCGCCCGCTGCATCGCGCAAGAGCGGGTCATCCCGCATAGCTCTCCGGAGAAAGCGACGAACTCGACGCCCGAAACGCCGGGAAAGAGGCAATCGTTCTCGGGCATGAATCCGACTTTTCCCCGAATCGCGCGACCATGCGTTTTTAGATTCAGGCCAAGAACTTCGCCGGAACCCGAGTCGATCGAGATCAATCCGAGCAGGGCGCGAATGAGCGTGGTCTTGCCCGCCCCGTTCGGCCCGAGCAACCCGATCGCTCCGACGGAAGCGTCGGCCGTGAGGGCGCTAAGCGCGGTAATCGATCCGTAGGTCTTCGTGATGTCTCTGAGTGCGAATAACATGGCATGTATTATACTAGATGTGCTCGCCTAAAAAACGCCCCGAAGACCAGTTATTCTTCGCTCGGGTTCTTGCCTTATACTAAGTATCCCCTCGAATATATTCGCCGCGAAAAGCCGAATATTGGCGAATTTTTTTCAGAATCGCCACTGCTCGGGAATGGCGTTTCGCATCCGATCGAGCAGCCCGCCTTTATTTTCCTCGACGCCGGGCGTCTTTTGCGAATCTTTCGACGCCGCCGAATTGGCGTTCGCCGTCCCGTTCGCCGACGACTCAACCCGCGCCGGCGATTTTTTCGCCAAGGCCGAATTCGCCGCCGAGAGCGGTACGTTTTCTTCGAGGAACCTCGGCCAATAGCTTTCCAGCAGCCGCGCGCAATCGCCGTATTGGCCGTTCTGTCGTTTTACGTCGGCAAGCGTCACGATTTTCGAGAGCTCGACGATTTCTTGCCGATCGAAGGCGAGATGGTAAAGCTGCACGTCGTCGATGCGAACGTCGCCCGGTCCCATCAAATCGAACCTTGCGCGGAGCGACGATAGCCCTTCGAGCGGAAGATCGTCCACTTGGAAGACGAACTGCCGCCATTCCTCGCCGATCGGCACGCCGTCCGAGGCGCCGTCGGCAGGAGCGCCGAGTTGCGCGAAACGGTAATAGTCGCGGCCGTTTAGTTTCCCTTCGATCGCCACGCGCAACGGCGGCTGGCTACGTTGGTCCGGCACTCGCAACCAAACGGAAACGGCGACGCGTCCGGTGGAAGGAGGCGGGAACGCCCCGCTCGCCGCGCAAGCGATCGGACCCGAACTAGCCATTTGCATCGACTGCTTTCCGCCGTGCGGCCGGTCGCGGTCCAATTGAATCGTCACGCCTTGCTGGGCGGCGACCGACCAGCCGGGAGCGACTTCGGAGCCGTCCGAGGCCTTTTCAAAATCGGAATTCGCCAAAACGCGCATCGGTTGCGGAGAACGAAGCGAGGCGGCTCGCGCGCTCAATTTCCCGATGGCGTCTCCCAGCGCTTCGGCCACGCCGTCGGCCGGCGACGCCTGCGGCGAGGCGAAACGAACTTCGGTCTCGCCGAATTGGATCGCCAACAAATCGTACGGAGCTAAATCGACTTCCATGACCGTGTCGCCGTCTTCGTCGCGACGAAGCGAGGGAGTGCGGCGCGCCCCGGTCAATTCCTCCATCCGGCAGCCGCGCGACGCCTCTACGTTTAGTTTCGCCGAAACGCGGAACGGAGCGTCGTTTACCGCGTACAAATACGTTTTGCCGGCGAACGAAGCCGTGCGAAAAACGACCGATTGCGACGTTTGTCGATCGCCGGGAATTTCCTTGAACGGAACGGCCGGCAGCGAGCGATACGCGGCGATGAAATCGCGGACGGAATCCTCTTGCCCCATCGGCAGAAGCCAACCGCCGTCGAACGCCGATTGAATGTCGAATCGCGCGAGACTGTGCGCCAATTGACGGCGGTTTTTCACGTCGGCCGGCGACGGCTGCGTCACGAGCCAAAGATAACTCGGCTTGATCGGGCTTTTCTGATCGAACGACTCGACTCGCAATTCCTTCGGCACATGATAGAACAGGCCGCCGAGCGACGGAATCGTTTGAAAATAATTTTCGCCGTCGGGTAGTTGAGAAAATTCCAACTCCTCGGCCTTCCCTCGAACGTCGCCGCCGAGCGCGAGTCGCTCCGGACGCAAGAAGGATATTCGGTCGTCGTTTTTAAACATGCGTGCGTCGACGCCGACTCGCAGCAACATTTCGGAAACCGGTTCGCGTCCCAATAAGCTTGGCTGCAATTGCGAAGAGTACGGATCGGCGAGCATGCCCGCCCCGGCCAAATAAAGTTTAGCGTCGGAACGAACGGCGTTCAGCTCTTCACGCATTTTGGAATAAAAGGCGAACAGTTGGGCGGCGCGCCAGTTGAGCCAGGTTCGGCGTTGCGGTTGTTGGGCGAGGAACGCGGCGCGCTCGGCGAAACGCTCGTCGCCCGAGCCGGGAACGCGAATTTTCGCGTCGCGCTCGAAACGCTTTATCGTATCGTCGTCGAATCCCCAATCAGGTCCGGGAAGCTGCGCGTAACCGTCGGCCGACAACCGGACGCCTAATCCGGCGAACGACGGATGCTGCGAATATCGCTGGGCCAACTCCCTCGCCACGTCGAGCATGGCCGATTGAACCCGCGGATTCAGTACGTTGTAATACGGAGCCAAGCCGCGCGACGCTCCGCGTGCGGAAGTAAGCGATTTGCCGTCGGCGCCGATCCACTCGATCGCTTGAGCTTCGGGCCCGCCGCGACGACGCAACTCCTCCAACGCCGGAAGCGGCGCCGCGAATTCCAACGACGGAATCAATCGCATTCCCTCGCGATCGAACATGCGCGCGAGCATTTCAAGCACGTCTTTTCGTAGCGGGTCCTGTCCCGTCGAAAAGAACGCGCCGGTGTCGTACCGCGGCGTCGATTGCAATAAATCGCTGGGATATATCGCCGAGCCGTCGGCCAGCACGTTGATCATCAGCCCGTTATATCCGACGAACTGTAAATACTCGATCAATCGCGAACCGCCTTCGCGGAACGTGTTCCAATCGTCAAGGCTTCGTCCGCTCCACGAATCGAACGATTCGGCGGCCGAAAAGTTTTCCGGAAATAACGGACGATCCAAATAGGCTGCGACGAGTCGTTCGCCGCGACGATGACCGGCGACCGAACGCGGAAGCGAGTCGCCGCCCGATAGAACGCGTATTTTTCCGTAGGCCGCCGGCATGCGATCGCGTAAATTCGTGATCATCGCCATCGGCGAGTTCGTTCGCGGCCAAAAAATGAGGCGATGCTTCAACCATCGCGGCGGCGAAGCGGCGTCCAACGCCGTCACGTTTTGATCGATGCCCGAACTGAGGCAAATCGGAGCGAGAGCGCCGGCGGCGTTCGGCTCCAAAATGCTCACGCTTAAGGTCTGCGAAAGATCGCTGGGATATTCAATTTCTAAAATATGCGGGCGGCCCGGCTGCGCGATCGGAAGAGCGTAGGCCTCCCAACTGGCGTCGGGCGAATCCTGATTCGGGTTCAACATCGCCACGGGGCCCAGCGGGTGACGAAACGTTCGCATGTTTCCGTTGCCGAGCGGCCCCTTGCCCAGCCTCGTCAAACGAGACAACGGCAACTGCTGAAGCTGCTGTAACTGCGGCCACTTGCTCGTCGACTCCTGCCAACGAGGATTCGTCGGATCGATCTCGGCGATCGACGCGAATTCCTTGTCGCCTCGCGAACGAGTCGCACTTTGCGGCGCCATAACCAAGAACTGCATACGACGTTCGGCGATCGGCTTGTTCCAATTCAACGGTCGGCGCACGGCCTGTTGCCAATTCGGGTTTCCCTGCGCGGCGAGAATGAGATCGTAGGCTCCTTCGTCGTTAGGGACGGGAAATTCGACCTTTGCGACGGCGTCGCCGTTCGCGGCCGCCTCAAAATTACCCGACCACAACTCTTTGCCGCCCCACGCTGAAAAGAGTTGAGCTTTGATCTTTACTTTTTGCCCGGCCGGAATCGAAGGCATGATCGGCCTCACTTCGCAACGCATCGATTCTCCCGGCGCATAGATCAATGCGTCGCGGCTGGGCGATACTCGCAACGAATCGCCCGGCGCCCGCATCGCCATAAACCGGTTGCCCGATTTGTCCATCTCTTTGCTAAAAGATTCGTCGACGACTTCGCCAAGCGCGAATTCGACGTCGAGCGGCTTGTCGTCGCCGTCGGGCGGCTCCAGATGCGCTCGCAGCTTCGCCGTCAGCGGCGCATCAACGTCGACGTCGACGCCGTCATACGCTCGTGCGCTTCGTTGCTTAATCGTTAATCGAGTCGCCTCGCCGTCAGAGGCGTCCAAACGCATCGAACCCGGTTCGTCCGCTTCGACGCCCAACAGATGCGGCTTTCGCAGCGAACCTTCCGAAATCGATATGAAGCCTTGCCACAGTCGATCGCGCCCGCCGCCCCACGCAAGACGCAAACGAAGCGTCTCGCCGAATGCCGTCGAAGAGACTTGAGATATTGTCGTAAAGAGGAGGACGAAAACCAGCGCGCAGCGCAACCGCGCACGCCACGCCGAATATACGGCGGCGATCGCTTCTTGTTTCGACGTTCGCGGACTTCCTTGTCCGACCATCGGTCGTCCTAACCAACTACGTCTTCAAGCGAAAAAATGTTTCCTCGCCACATCACGCCGCCGCAAATTTGCGCGCGTCGGCGCGGACGTTTTCCCCGTTTGGGAAAAACGCGGCGGGATTATAGCGATAACCGGCAGAAAAAAACTATCCCGGTTTTACGGAGAAATACGGGAAAATGGCGAGATTAGGCTAAATAGCGATGCTCTTCCTCTCCCTTCAGAACCGGGAAATAGATTTCACTCCAAACCGCGAATCTTTTACCAAACGGCGACCTCTCTCGCATCTCTCGTTTGGTTGCCGCGCGGCGAGGCAATTTTTTCGCTCTTAGCGTTAAAAGAAAGGGACATGCTCATGGATCGTAAAGATTTTCTAAAAACTTGCGCCGGAGGACTCTGCACTTGCGCAATGGCCGGTCTGCTCGCTCCGCCCGAGGCGTCGGCTTCCGATCCGGTGAAAAAGTCCGACGATTGGCGGTTGCCCTTCGTCAATAAGCGATACACGAAGCTCATCGCCTTGTTGGCGGACCGCCTCGACGAGAAAACGTTTAACGAGGTTTTTGAAAAACTTGGCCGCGATTGCTCGGCGTCGATCTCCTGGATCAAGGAATGCCGCAACGATCCGGACCGCTACTTTAGCATCCTCAAATCGCGATGGCATGAGGACGCCGTTTACGATCGGGAGAAAGGAATCGTCACCATTACGAGCGCCGAACGAACGGCCTGCGATTGCCCGTTGATCGGCGAAAATCGAGCCGACCCAAGGGTCTGCAATTGCTCCTTAGGATGGCAAAGCCAGACCTTTGAAACGGTATTCGGCAAAAAAGTCCGCGTCGAGCTGAAAGAGTCGATCCTTCGCGGCGGAAAACATTGCACGTTTGAAATTCGCATAGGGAAAGACGCCGCCACGGCGTGAACCGATAGTCCGCAAGCGAATATTTCAATGCTCTTTGGCACGTCGCTGCAATTTTCCGGCTGGTTTTCGGAGGGGCCGAAATAATTGCAATTTTCACGGTTTTTCCGACTCTCGCGGCTCATGGGAAAAGCGGACGCCGTTCGGTATAATTGAGGTTGTCGCGTTTGACGAAAATCCGGCCATTCCTGACGGACGGATCGCATGTCGCAAACGAAGTTTCACCCTCTACGAATAGTATCCGAAGTATGCCGATACGCGTCCTTTCGCAATCACTGATAAACAAAATCGCCGCGGGCGAAGTCATCGAGCGGCCGGCGAGCGTCGTTAAGGAGTTGATGGAGAACGCCATCGACGCCGGCGCGACCCGGGTCGACGTCGCCGTCGAGCAAGGCGGGCTCGAGATGATTCGCGTCGTCGATAACGGCGGCGGGATTCCGTCCGAAGAGTTGCCGCTCGCCTTGGCCAGCCACGCCACGAGCAAACTGACCGACGTGGACGATCTATTCCGCGTCGGCACGCTCGGTTTCCGGGGCGAAGCGCTCGCTTCGATCGCCGAGATCAGCCGTATGGTTCTCAGCAGCCGCACGCCCGATTCGGACGGGGGCGCCGAATTGGAAACTGTCGGCGGTCGAGTCGGCGAAGTAGCTCCCTGCGGCCGTCCCGTCGGCACGAGCGTCGAGGTCCATAATCTCTTTTTCAATACGCCGGTGCGTCGAAAGTTTCTGAAAACGACGCAAACCGAATTCGGACACGTGGCCGAAGCGTTCACGAGAATCGCGTTGGCCATGCCGCGAGTCCATTTCACGCTACGCCATAACGAAAAGTTGGCTTTTGAATTGACGACGAGCGACGGGTGGTTGGATCGCATTGCTCGTTTCTTCGGTCGAGAGTTGGCTGATCAATTGATTTGGGTCGAAAACGCGGACGGCGAGATAGGCGTATCGGGCTACGTCGCGCATCCCAGCCAGAGCCGCAGCCACAACCGCATGCAATATTTTTTCCTCAACGGCCGACACATTCGAGACCGCGCTTTGCAGCACGCCTTGAGCGAGTCGTATCGGGGAATCATGATGACCGGCCGTTATCCGATCGCCTTCATGGCCTTGCGGATGCCGCCGGAAGACGTGGACGTGAACGTCCACCCGACGAAATTGGAAGTCCGTTTTCAAGATTCAGGACGAATCTACGGCCAGCTGCTTTCGACGCTCCGTAATAAATTTCTAACGACCGATTTGGACACCCGGGTGCGTACGGAAGGAACCGATTTCGGCTCGGAAACCGGCCCCGGGTTTGCTGCGACGGACGAGAGAAGCGCGGCCTCGGCCGCCGCGACGAATCAGACTGCCCAATGGCGGCAGCAACTCGTCGATTGGGCGAAGGGGCGCGTCGAGTCTTGGGACCGGCCCGACGGCGGCGGCGCCGAAGCGGTCGCCTTCGGCCCGCGGCGCGAAGACGGCGGCTCGGCGTTGAATTCGATGCCGTTGAGATTGAATCCGTTGGCAAGGTCGGCGCGGTTTTCCCCAGAGAACCCTCAAGATCAAACGGCTGACGATGCGCCGTCCTTCGCCGAAAACAACGTCGAAACGGGCGGAGTTCCGACGGGGGAAGAATTCGCTAGAATTGACTCCGGCTCGACCTTTCGCCAGCCCTCTGCCTTGCAGATTCACAACCGCTATCTCGTCACGGAGTCCGAGGAAGGCGTAATGGTGATCGACCAGCACGCTTTGCACGAACGGATTTTGTACGAGCATTTGCGGAATCGGATTGACGCGGGGGCCTTGGAGACGCAAAGCCTATTAGTGCCTGAACCGATCGATCTGAGCGCCGGCGATTCCGCGGTCGCTTTGGAATACGCCGATCTGCTCGCCGAGTTGGGCTTGAAAATCGAACCTTTCGGCGGCGACACGATTTTAATTTCGTCGTATCCGGCGATGTTGGCGAATTTTCGTCCCGCCGATTTATTGCGCGAAGTATTGGACAAAATTCAAGCGGGAGGAAAACGTCCGGAACGCCGCGATCTCCTGGACGAACTCCTGCACATGATCGCTTGCAAGGCGGCAATCAAGGCGGGCGATCGACTCACGACCGACGAAATTCAGTCGCTTCTCGAACAGCGGCATTTGGTCGAGGACTCGCATCATTGCCCCCACGGACGTCCGACCGCCTTGATATTCACCCGCGACGAATTGGACAAGCAATTCAAGAGAGTGTAAGCGAGCTTCGGAGCCCGGGCGAATAGAACTCACCGTAACGCAGTCATTCGACGTCGAAGCAGTCGTTTAATAATAAAACACTCACCACCATGAATCGTAAGCGAAACCGCGAAATACGTAAACCGCTACCGACTCCCGCGGCGATCCAAACCGACAAACCGGCGAAGTCGCGTGCGGGGACCGTCGTCTGCGCATTGCTGGTCGCGACGGTTTTCGCCGTTTTTTATCAAACCGCCAGTTTCGATTTCGTCAACTACGACGATGATGTATACGTTTGTCAAAATCCTCCGGTGCAGACGGGCATAACGGCTCCCGGAGTAAAATGGGCATTCACTTCTTTCCATTGCTCGAATTGGCACCCGCTGACCTGGCTTTCGCACATGGCCGATTGCGAGATGTTCGGGCTTCGACCGGGCCTACATCACCTTACGAACGTTTTCATTCACGCCGTCACGTCGACGTTGTTATTCCTTCTTTTGCGGCGAATGACGGGGCGATTCTGGCCCAGCGCATTCGTCGCTTTTCTTTTCGCAATCCATCCCCTACGTGCGGAATCCGTCGCATGGGTCGCGGAACGTAAAGATTTATTGAGCGGTTTTTTCTTCATACTCACGCTTTGGGCCTACGTCAGCTACGCAAAAAAAACCTTTTCACCGTTTCGCTACGCGGTCGTGATCGCCCTGTTCGCCTTGGGTTTGATGTCGAAGCCGATGCTCGTCACGCTGCCTTGCGTGCTCTTGCTGTTGGACTATTGGCCCCTGGAAAGAATGAACGTCGATTCGCTAAGAGCCTTCGGCCAATCGTTCAAGCGACTGATTATCGAAAAAATCCCGCTCTTCACGCTCTCGGCCGCGGCCTGCGCCGTCACTATCGCGGCGCAGCGATCCGAAATCGCGACCCACGCGCATATTCCGTTCCTGACGCGACTGGAAAACGCGATCGTATCCTTCGTGTCCTATTTTGGAATGACGCTCTACCCCGAAAACCTCGCTGTATTGTATCCTTATCCGAAAGACGGCGTTCCGACGACGCGGTTCATGCTCGCCGCTGTTACGCTCGTCGCGATCACGACGGCGACGATTTTTCTCCGAAAGCGCAGCCCGTATTTGCTTATGGGTTGGCTGTGGTTCCTGGGAATGCTCGTTCCGACAATCGGTTTAGTTCAGGTCGGCGAGCAGTCGATGGCCGATCGCTATACATATCTGCCGCAGATCGGATTACTCATCGCGTTAGTTTGGGGCGCGGCCGCAGCGGCGCAAACGTTACGAATTAGCGAAAAGACGATCGGCGCGGCGACAGGGGTTTTAATCGCGACCTTGGCATGCCTTACGGCCCTGCAAACATCCTATTGGCGAAACAGCCTCGCCGTATGGACGCATGCTGCGGAATGCACTTCTCAAAACTACGTGGCCCACAATAACATCGCCGGCATCTACTTAGATCTCGGCATCATTGATAACGTCGTCGAACATTGCGAACAATCCTTGAAATTCAATTCTGACAATACGAAGGCGCACTTCAATCTTGGACTGTATTACAGTAGAACGCACAAGTACGCTGAGGCGATCAAACAATACTCATCCGCAATTCAATGCGACTCGACGAACTCCCAAGCGTATTTTTATCTCGCTTTGAGCTTACAAGAGACCGGCAAATCGAAAGAGGCGATTCCGTATTACGAGAAAGGAATCTCACTTGATCCGGAAAACACCAATGCGCTGAACAATTACGGTCAGTTGCTCGATCAGCTAAACAAGCCTGAAGAAGCGCTTCGTCAGTATTCCGCGGCCTTTCACGCCAGCCCCGACTTTCTGGAAGCATATTTGAACTACATAGCCGCTTGCGAGAAAGCGAATCTTCTCTCAGATGCGACCGTCGCCGCGAAAACCGCATTGGCGATCGCTCGAACGCGCGATCAAAAAGAGACGATTCGCCAATTAAAAGACTGGCTGGCGAAACACGCAAACAAGTGACGATTGGCGTCTCTCGCTTTAAGAGCCCACTTTATCGTTCTTGTCTTAAGCCGTTCGGCTTTGTTTGCGAAAGCGCCAGACAGTCGCCGTTATTGCCGCGAGCGAAAACGCGATACCGCTCGGCTCGGGAACTTCGGCTGCGAAAGAGGTCGTAGTCGCGCCAAGCGTGAGGCTGTCGGCGACGAGGCAGCCGACCGTTAACGTAGCCGAGCCGGCGACAACGACGGAGCCGGTTCCGTCAATGACGTCGATCGCATGCGTTCCCGACGCCGCCAAAAGAGTTCCCGCATATTCCAGCGTCACGGTCGAGTTTCCAGCAAACGCCGCGGAGCCGGCCAACGAGAGGGTTCCGTCGACGACGTTCGTTAGGCCGGTATACGTGTTTACTCCCTCGAGTTGAAGAACGCCCGTGCCTGTTTTAGTAAGCGAGGCGGTTCCTTGAATCGAGGCGGCGATGACGAGCTTTCCCTCGCCTTCGATCGACCAGACGGCGTCAGCGGCGAGAACGACGTTCCGTGTAATCGTTTGCGTTCCGGCCGAGGCTGCGGTGCGGGTTAACCCGCCCGACGCTAGCGTCAGCGAACCGGCCGTCCCGCCGAGAGTGAACGTTGCAT
The DNA here is from genome assembly GCA_963665265.2 of Thermoguttaceae bacterium. Taxonomy (GTDB): domain Bacteria; phylum Planctomycetota; class Planctomycetia; order Pirellulales; family Thermoguttaceae; genus CAXXHQ01. The sequence continues at coordinate 190,887 of OY762224.2, forward strand.
TCGCGTCAAACACGACGCTTTGCGCGGCGCGATCGCCTCCAAGCTGAATTACCGGCGCCCCGCCGAGATTGCCTTGAAAGACGACTTGCGTCATGGCGTCGGGAGCCGTCGCGTTGCCGAACTGCGACCAATTCGCGGCGGTTTGCCAATTTAGCGTACTCCCGGAACGCGTCCAAAAGCACTTCACGATCCAGCCCATGTCTTTAAGCATTCCGGTCTCGACGGCGGAAGGAGTGCGAACCGTCGTCCCCGTCGTCAGTTGATAATTCATTAATCCGTCCGCGTCGGGATCGGTGTGATAGATGCTGGAGCCGTAGCTGTAGCTTGAAGGGGCGTAGACGGTCGGTCGCGCGCCGCCGTTGGCCGCCGCGGCGTATTGCCCTCCCCAATACAACTTGTCGCCGGCGGGCGTTCCGCTAAACACATTCGTATAAAGGGTCGGCGCCGCCGTGCTCGTCGCGCTCTCCCGAAGATTTTTATCATAGGCCGATAGCGCGGTTACTTCCCAACCGGCGTCGCCCCAGGTCGGGGTTAATGTGTAGTTGTAGTCGTAATAAGAACCGGAAAAGCCTAACGCGTGACCGATTTCATGCATCACGACGCTCGTGAAGTCGTACTGGGACGAGCCCGGCGCTCCCAAACCGACGTTCCACGAAAAATCGCTGTTCAAGCAAACATACGCGTCGTAAGAGGATTCGGGATCAACCGAAGCGCCGCCGTCCCGCCAAGCATATTCCAGGTTCGTTTTTAAAACGCCGGCGTCAATCATGTTGACTCCGCCTCCTTGGCCGAGGACGCCAATGCCCAGGCTAGCCGAATTGCCCCAAACGACGGAAAGCCGGATGGATCGTCCGGAGGAATTGCCGATGCCGTTCGACCAAGTGAGCAACGCCGACTCCAAGGCGGCGACGTCGGTCGACGTCGTCCAATCTTTTGCGCCGACGATGCCTAAAACGCCGCTATCCTCTTTTAGCCCGTAAAGAGTCACGTCAAAAACTCCGACTTGCAGAGTCGTAACGGCCTGCGCGGAGACGCCGAACGCCGAACAAATCAGCGTGACGACGGACAGAATCGCGCAATAATAACTTGCGCGACGACTAAGCTTGCGTAAAATGTCGTTGCGCATCGAATGAACGCTCCTTCGGAACTCGCAAACTAGTTCGATCCCTTAACCAAAAACGACGCCGTTTCGTCGCGACCGCAACGGCTCGGCGTCCGATAAGCAAGACAAATCAATCTCAACGCCGACGACGCTAACTTTCGGCGGAAAGTCGGGCGGGAGTGGGCAACTTGATCGTAAACCGCGTTCCCTTTCCGGCTTCGCTCTGTAACGAAATCTCGCCGCCGTGGGCTTCAATAATTTTCCGAACGGTCGGAAGTCCCAATCCCGACCCGCCGTTTTTCGTTGAAAAAAAGGCGTCAAAAATATGCTCTTGGGTTTTTTCGTCCATGCCGCAACCGGTGTCGATCAAATCGAGCGCGACTCCTTCCGGCGTGGCGTAGGTGCGCACCATCAATTGCCCGCCGCCCGGCATCGCCTGCTCGGCGTTGATGATTAAATTCAGCAACGCGCCGTGAAAGGCTTCCGGGTCGAGCAAAACGGTCGGCAAATCATTCGTCAAGTAATCGAGAATTTCAATGCGCGCATCAGTCGCCTTCGGCTGGAAAAATTCCAACGCGAGACGAACCTGCGCATTCAAATCGCACGACTTCTTGCGAAGATGATGCGCCCGAGCGAATCCCAAAAACGTATCCAAAAGGTCTTGCAGGCGAAGACATTCCTTTTGCACCACCTCAACCTTGCGAAGCATCCGGCGTTCGCGAGGAGAATCCCCTTCTCGCAAATCTTCGCCCAACAACTCCATATTCATCCGAATCGTGGAAAGCGGATTCTTTATCTCATGAGCGAGACCGCCGGCCAGCTTGGCGATCTCCGTATATTGCTCCGCGAGATTGTCGTATTTTCGGTCGCTTTGTTCAATCATTATGTTTTCGTAAAACTCCCCGATCACGTATCTTAAAGCAATTTCGTCGATTTTCCAGTCTTTTTGTGAAAAACGCCCGACAAAACGGGCGAAATACGCGTTTTTTCGATCTGGAACCAGTCTCCCCCCCGCGATACAATACGCCGCCTATTTTCCCACGTCGGACTCCGACGCCCGACGCGGTCTTTTTTCAGGATCGGATACCATGGCGAAAAGCGTTAAACGAGATTTCTCGGATCGGATGGTCGAATTAAATCTCCAGGGACATTCGCGTAAGGCGCCCGGCAGGAGACGCGGGGTACGGCTCCTTCTCGCCTTCTTCCTCCTACTCTTTTTGCTCGTCGGACTCGCCCCCACGATTTTATCCCGAGCGGCGATCGCCAATTGGGCCATTGCGCGTTACGGAAATCTTGACGGAACCGCAACGGTCGAATCTCTATCCTTCGGATGGGTCACTTCGATTGAAGTTCGCGGAATCACGGCAAAGGACGGCGAAGGACATGCCGTGGCCGAAGTTCCCGCCGCATCGCTAAATCGCACGCTCCTCGGACTGATTCTAAATCATAAAGATATCGGTTCTTTGCGAATCGAACGGCCTCGCTTAACCGTCGCGGCGCGAACCGACGGCAGCAACATCGAAGATTATCTGAAAAACTATTTAACGCCGAACGGGCAAGACTCGTCCGCAAAAACCGCTTCCTCCGGCGCAATCGGCATGGAGATCGTCGTCGAAGACGGCTCCGTCCTTCTGCTCGATCAAACGTCACGACAGGAAAGACGTTGGGAATGCAAAAATTTATACGTGAAGGCGACCGTTCCAAGCGGCTCCGACAAACCGATTGAAGCGAAGATTTCCTCGCAATGGACCGACGGTCGACGCGGCGGAAAAATGGTCGCCGACGCAAGACTGAACCTCGCCTCGAACGCGACTTCGTTTGGCGCAGGCGTCGCCAACGTCAACGTCGAAGCTTTTCCGCTCTCGGCGATCGGACCGGCTCTCGCCCGTTTCACGACCGGCGCTCAGGTCGAAGGGGACCTCAACGGCGAAATTCACGCCCAATGGGGCGGCGAAGGATCGCGCAACGGCTCATTCGTGCAAGCCGACGCCGTGGCCGCCGACCTCTTCCTCTCTTCGACTGCCTTGGGCGACGACGCCTTGCGATTCCAGAAGGTCAATCTAACCGCCCGCATCGACGGCTCCGCGGATGAATGGAACGTGCAAAAAGCCGAACTGGTCTGCGACGTCGGCGGACTGGCGGCCCTCGGAAAATTTAAGTTCGACGCCAAACGCCAAGCGACCGATTACCTGACCTATTTGCGGCAATCGTTTGAAGTGCAAGGCGGGTTCGACGTCGCTCGTCTTGCCGCCATGCTGCCGAACGCCTTGCATGTCCGCAAGGAGACGAAGATCGTCTCCGGCCAAGTTCAACTCGCTTTGCGAAGTCAGCCCGGCGAGTCGGGCGGAAGCTGGACCCTCGACGCGCAAGCCGCGAATCTCGCCGCCGAAAACGCCGGCAAGGCGTTTAACCTGGAACGACCGCTTATCGTTCGCTGCGCCGCGCATGAAACAAAAGACGGCTTCATCGCCGACGAGCTGCGCTGCGAATCCGACTTCCTAAAAATCCACGGCTCCGGCGAACCGAACGACGCCTCCGCTTCCGTCGCCTTCGACCTCTCGAAACTGGCCGATCAGTTGAGTCGCTTCGTCGATCTCGGCGATATGCGCATGGCGGGCGAAGGCTGGGGGAACCTAAACTGGAAACGCGGCGCCGACAAACGCTTCGACGCAGAGCTGGAACTGCAAGCAAGTAAAGTTCAAGTCGCCTTTCCGAACAAGCCGCCGATGAACGAAGAGCTTTTGCAATTCGCCGCTAAAGCGACCGGCCAAACCGATTTCACCTCGAACACGAAAATCGAGACCGCGACCGCCACGCTCGCCGCCGGACAAGATCGGCTCGACGCCCAGTTACGCCAGCCCGTCGATATGCGAGTTTCCGGCGGAACGTGGCCGATCCACGCCTCGATGCAAGGACTCCTTCAAAACTGGTTCGCCCGCGCGGCGACCTTCGTCTCGGTCGGCGATTGGCGAGTCGTCGGCCAAGGCGTGATCGATCTGCAAACGGTCTTCGCTTCGGATAAAGTCGAATTATCGCAGTTGACCGTCACCGCGCAACCGTTGGTCGTTTCATCCCCTTCCATGCGCATCGAGGAGCCGAAGATCGAACTGACCGCCGCAGGCGATTGGGACGGCGCCAAGCGTCGCCTGCAAATGAAACTCGTTCGACTCATTTCCGCCACGGTCAGCGCCGAAGCGCAAGACGTCGTCTGTCTGATGCCGGAAAAAGGCGCGCTCGACGTCACCGGCGCGGCGGGCTATCGCGCTAATCTCAATCGCGTCGGACAATGGTTCGTCGATCGCACGAAACCGGCCGCCTGGAGCATGGCCGGCGAATTGGTCGGCAACGCCCAAATGAAAAGGGCCGGCGGAGTCATCCAATGCGAAACCGTCGCCGACATAAACGGATTCTCCGCCTCGAACGCCTCAGGACAACGTTTCGCCGAGCCGCGCATGCGCGCGACGATGAACGCCTCGTACGATCCGCTCTCGGGCGTCGTTCAGTTGAACAAAGCCGAAGCCGCATCGAGCTTCTTCGCGCTCGGCGCAGGCGGCCGAGTCAACGTCGCTCAATCGCCCATGACGGCGGAAATAGACGCCGGCGTGAATTATGACTTGCAACGCATCTCGGCCATGCTCGAACCGTACTTAGGCAAAAATATCCGACTCGCCGGTCGCCGGTCCGGATCGCTCGCTTGGCGAGGCCCGATCAATATGACGCAAGGCCGCGCCTCGGCCGATTTGACCTGGGACGCCGCCTCAATATACGGTCTGGAAATCGGCGCCGCGAACCTCAAACCGCGTTTGGCCGACGGCGTTCTACAAATCGATCCGCTGCAAATGAACGTCAACGGCGGCCAAGTCTACTTGGCCCCGAAAATGTTTTTCAATCAAAACGACGCAACGCTCGTCATGCCGGCCGGCCCCCTCGTAAAAAACGTCCAGATTACTAAAGAGATGTGCGCCTCGGGCTTGATGTTCGTCGCCCCGTTCCTGGCCGGCGTCTCGTCGGCCCAAGGAGCGTTCTCGATCGACTTGGACGGCTGCAAAGTTCCTCTTAGCGATCCGTCGAAGGGCGACCTCGCCGGAAGATTCACCGTCCATTCGATTGACGTCGGCCCCGGTCCGTTCACCCAAGAGCTCGGCGCCTTAATGGGACGACGCGCGCAAGCCAGCTTGCGAAAAGAGTCGGTCATTCCCTTCTGGCTCTCCGGCGGACGCGTTTATCACCGCGACTTGGAGCTAGTTTTCCCTGAATTCACGGTAAAAACCCACGGCTCGGTCGGCTTCGACGAAACGTTGGCCATAACGGCCGAATTGCCCGTTCCTTCAAAATGGCTGGAAAACAACCCGCTCGCTACGACGCTGAAGGACCAAAAAATCCAGTTGCCGATCGGCGGAACGCTGACCAAACCGCAGTTGGACCAAAAAGTCGTTCAGGCCCAAAGCGCGAAATTCATTCGCAACGCGACTCGAAACGCCGTCCAAAACGAATTGAACAAGCAGCTTGATCGATTGCTGCCGATCAATAATAATCAGAAGTAGCGGATGCGTTCCTTCAGATCCCCGTTTTACTCCTGGCGCCTGATATGAAACTGCAGCTCCTCGGCACCGGCGGGTATCACCCTAGCGACACGCGACATACGGCATGCCTGCTGCTCCCCGAAAGCGGAGTCGCTTTCGATGCCGGAACGGGAGCGTACCGCCTCGGTCGCTTTCTAAAGACCGACGAGCTTACGTTCTTTCTCACGCACGCCCATCTCGACCATATCGTAGGGCTGACGTACCTCTACACGATTTTGCACGAGCGGCCGCTGAAGCGAGTACTCGTTCGCGGCGAAGAAGATAAGCTCGACGCGGTCCGTCGGCGCCTCTTCTCGTCCGAGTTATTTCCGTCGATGCCGCCGCTCGAATTCAAAGTTCTTGCGAAAGAAGAAATCGTCACCCTCGCCGACGGCGGGCGACTTTCGCATTTCCCGCTTGAGCATCCGGGCGGAACGATCGGCTATCGCGTCGATTGGCCGGCCGAAAACGGCGCCTCGGCGAAAAGCATGGCCTATGTGACCGACACGACCGCCTCGTTCGACTCGCCCTACGTGGATAAAATTCACGGCGTCGATCTCCTCGTCCACGAATGCTATCTGCCCGACGAATACGCCGAATCGGCCAAGCAGTACGGCCACAGTTTTACGACGGCCGTCGCCGAATTAGCCCGCGCCGCCCAGGTCAAGCGACTTGTTTTAACGCATATTCATCCGCTCGAGTCAGCGGAAAAACCGCTCGACTTAGCCCCCGCTCAACGCATCTTCACGAACGTCTCCCTCGGCGCCGATTTGACCGAAATCGAGTTCTAAGCTTTTTCGCCGAAGCCCCCTCCCCTCCTCTTCGGTCTGGAATACAATGGCCTCCGGCGGTCGAATAACACTGAAGGCCTCCCCCACGCTGCTCTTATCCCCTTCGATAACGATATGACATATTTCAATCATTTTCGATTTACCGCGTTTATTCTTTTTGCGATGGTATCGCTTTTTTGCTCCTGTTCATGGGCCGAGCCGTATCGGATCGACGTCCGCGCCGACGAGCGCCCGATCCGCGCCGGCCATTTGCAACTCGGTCCGACCGCCGGCGCCGACGGCCAAACGCTCGACGTCAACAGCCTCTACTTCCTGCGAAACGGCCAACCGTGGCTCCCCGTGATGGGCGAAATCCATTACGCGCGAATTCCTCGCGCCGATTGGGACGACGCGATCCTTAAAATGAAAGCGGCCGGAATCGACGTCCTCGCCACTTACGTCTTTTGGATTCACCACGAAGAAATCGAAGGCCGATACGATTGGACCTCCGAACGGGCGCTGCGCGACTTCGTCGAAGCCTGCCGCCGGCACGGCGTTTACGTCGTCGTTCGCGTCGGTCCGTGGTCGCATGGCGAGGCGCGCAACGGCGGTTTTCCCGATTGGCTTCTCAAAAAATCAAAAGAGGAAGGATTCAAGCTCCGCTCGGACGATCCGAAGTTTTTGAAATACGTCGAAACGTTCTACGACGAAATCGGCCGACAGTTGAAGGGCTTGTATTTCAAAGACGGCGGGCCGATCGTCGGCGTGCAAATCGAAAACGAGTTGCGTTTCAATAGCCGCGGCGGCTACGCCTATATGAAGGAGCTAAAACGCTTGGCCGTAAAAGCGGGCATCGTGGTTCCCTTCTACACCTGCACCGGCTGGCCGGCGATCATGAAAGGCCAAACGGAATTCCTGCCACTCGGCGGCGGATACCCCGACGCCCCTTGGGATCAGAAGCAATTAAAACGGATCGTGCAAGACGCCTATCGATTTCAACCGGCAAAAAACGATCCGCTCATCGGCGCCGATCTGCTCGGCAAACATGATGAAGACGTTCGCAAGCCCGAGGAGTTTAGTTTGTATCCCGACGCCAACGCCGAAATGGGCGGCGGCGTGCAAGTCACTTACCATCGCCGGCCGATCATCGCCCCGGAGGACGTCGCCGCGATGGCCTTCGTCAAACTCGGCTCCGGCGCCAATATGCTCGGCTACTACATGTTCGCCGGCGGAAGAAATCCCGACGGCAAACTTTCAACGTTACAGGAATCCCGCGCGACGAAGTATCCCAACGACTGCCCAATCAAAACCTACGACTTCCAAGCGCCGATCGGCGAGTGGGGACAAATCCGCGATTCCTACTACGAGTTCCGCTTGATCCACTCGTTTATCGACGCCGTCGGTCGCGACTTGGCCGTCATGCCCCCCTTCTTCCCGAAGACGCAGCCGAAAAACTCGCTCGACGCCGAGACGTTGCGATTCGCCGTGCGAGCGAAGAACGACCGAGGTTTCGTCTTCATTTCGAACTACCAGCGCTACGGCGAAATGCGCGATCTAAAAGACGTGCAAATCGAAGTCGTTACGAAGCGCGGAACCCAACGCATTCCGGAGACGCCGACCGTCGTCGCCAAAAACGCCATGTGCGTGTGGCCGTTCAATCTTCCCTTGGAAGACGCCAATCTGATTTACGCGACCGCCCAGCCGCTACATATCGTGAAAAACGGCCAAGACTCTCTCTACGTGTTTTTTGCGAACGGCGAATCGTCGCAATACGTCTTCGACGCGAAGACGATTAAAGCGGCGACGGCGGAAAATGATTCGGTCGAAATCGCCCGCAAAGACGAGAAGATTTACGCAACGGCCAAGCTGCCCGGCACGGGTTGCTTACTGCGCGTCGAAACCGCGCAAGGAAAGTCCGTAAAAATCCTCACGCTTACGCGCCGGCAAGCTCTGCATTGTTGGTGCGGCAAACTTTGGGGCGAAACGCGACTCGTCCTCAGCGACGACGAATTGATCCCCGGCGAACCGACGTTGCGGCTCCGTTCGGTCGGCTCGCCGAAATTCGAGTTCTCGCTCTATCCCGACGCTCCGCTCGCCTTCCTCTCCAACGCTCCTCTAAAACTCGCGCAAGACGGCCTATTCACGCGATACCGAACGGAACTGCCCGAAAGAAAGATCGCCGTTTCTTTCATGCCCTGCGACGAAAACGACGCGAAAATGTCGGACGAGCAGGCGCCGCAGCCCGGCCCGCTCTACGGCGAGAAATTCCAGGCTTTGCCGGGCGCGAAGAATTGGCGGCTCGACGTTCCGAAAGACGCTCTCAAAGAGTTAAGCGACCTCTATTTGCGGTTCGACATGACCGGCGACACGGCCGCCCTCTACGCCGACGACCGATTGGTCGACGACTGGTTCATCTTCGGCCCGACGATGACCGTCAGCCTGAAAAACGTCCGCCCGCCGATGGAGAAAGGCGATTTAAAATTGCAAATCGTCCCGCTCACCGCGAGCCGCAAGATATTCTTTGAAGACGCCGAAATGGCGAAAAGCGGCTTGAACGCCTCGCTAAAAAACGTCGAGGCGCTGCCGGTTTATGAAATAGCCGTCGCCCCGGCCGGGCAATCGCCGTAGGGTCGAACGAGGGAGGGGCTCCGCCCCGCCATGCTTTGCCATGTCCCTACGCCCCACGCCCTAATCTCTACGCCCTAAAGTCTAGTAGGTCATGCACCCCGTGCATGACAAATAGAAGAACGCTACGGCCAGCGCCGCCTTAGCCCGATGGGCTTACGTAACATAGCCCAGGGTTGCCGCGTAGCTCAGCGAAGCGGCCACCCTGAGGTAACGTCCCCCACTTCATCCTTCAACCCTGAAAGGGTTGCGTAACGGTCGGGCGCCGACCCGCCATGTTAGCCGTGTCCCTACGCCCCACGCCCTAATCTCTACGCCCTACAGTAGCCTTGCGTCTCGCGGCGAAGACGAACCCGCAGGCCGCGATTAACAAAAGCAGCGTCGTCGGCTCGGGCACGGCGGAAACGTTCAACACGACATCGTTGCCTGCGACGGCGAGCGTGCCGTAAAGGCCGCCGACCATGCCGTCCGTGTTCGTTCCTAACACGCCGTCGACGGCGAGGGCGTCGATGAGCGTATAGGTTCCCGCGCCAAAACCGATAAGCGTCGTGAAAGTAAAATCGCTAAACTCCAGCGTGCTGACGTGGAGCGTGGAATTGGTCATCGAAATTTTATCGCTCGCCGAGGTTGAGCCTAATTCGAAGGCGAGCTTCGAGCCTTCGTCCAGCGTCAAGTCGCCGACGAGGGCAAGCGTTCCGCCAGCGAGGATCAGCTTTCCCGCCGATCCGACGAAAGCGCTTCCGGCAACAGTGACAAGTCCGCCGTCGGCGATCGTAAGCGTCCCCGTGCCGGAGCGGCCAACGTAGAGATAACCGCTATTCGTCCACCGAGAACCTGTTCCGGAGACGGTGACCGCGCCAACCGAGCCGCTGTAGTAGCCGACGTAGCCGTCGCCAGCATTCCCGACGGATCCGCCGCTCGTCACGTTGAGCGTTCCCGCGCCGGAGTTGCCGACGTAGAGTTCGCCGCTATTGTTCCACCGAGAACCTGTTCCGGAGACGGTAACCGTGCCGACTGAGCCGCTATCGTAACCGACGTAGCCGGACGTATTCCCGACGGATCCGCCACTGGTGATATTGAGCGTTCCCGTACCATAGTCGCCGACGTAGAGCCAATAGCCATTCGTCCACTTCGAGCCGGCGCCGCTAACCGTTGCCGTACCGACCGAGCCGTAGCCGATGTAGCCGCCATAGCTGCTTACAGAGCCGCCGCTCGTCACATTGAGCGTTCCCGCACCAGAGTCGCCGACAAAGAGACCGGAGCTATTGGTCCACCGAGAACCTGTTCCGGAAACGGTGACCGTGCCGGCCGAGCTGCTTGAGTAGCCAATGTAACCGTAGTTATTTCCGACGGAGCCGCCGCTCGTCACGTTGAGCGTTCCCGCGCCGGAGTTGCCGACGTAGAGTTCGCCGCTATTGGTCCATTGGGATCCTGTTCCGGAGACGGAGGCCGTGCCGGAGGAGCCGCTATAGTAGCCGACGTATCCCGACGAAGATCGTACCGCTAGGCCGTTCGCGACGGTAAGCGAGCCTGCGTTCACGCCCAGAGAGCCGTTTGAGTCAGGACTGCTTGCCAAATCCACATTGACTGTAACGCCGAACATAGAGAACGACTGCGTTAAGCTTGCCGTCGAGTCTAAGGTCAAATTATAGTCGCAAACGACGCTACGGGCATTGACGACGCCAGTTCCGCTAACTTGGCCTGCGGAAGAGATAAAAGAACAGGTCGAAAGCGTTCCGTCGCTCATGGAGAGTGTCCCGGCAGTTCCGAGAATAGTCGTGCCCGAAACGGAAACCAACCCGCCGTCGGCGATAGTGAGCGTTCCCGTGCCCGAGTAGCCGACGTAGAGATTGCCGCTATTCGTCCATTGGGAACCCGTTCCGGAGACGGTGGCTGTGCCGACCGAGCCGCTGTTGAAGCCGATGTAGCCGGTCGTGTTAGCTGCGGATCCGCCGCTCGTCACGTTCAGCGTCCCCGTGCCGGAGTTGCCGACATAAAGCCAGCCTCTATTCGTCCACGTCGAACCGGTTCCGCTGACCGTCGCCACGCCGACCGAGCCGCGACCGTTGCCGACGGAGCCGCCGTAGTTATTCCCGACGGAGCCGCCGCTCGTCACGTTCAGCGTCCCCGCGCCGGAACAGCCGACGTAGAGATAACCGCTATTCGTCCACTTCGAGCCGGTTCCGCTGACCGTCGCCACTCCGTCCGAGCCGCTGTTGTAGCCGATGAAGCCGGTCGAATTCCCGACCGATCCTCCGCTCGTCACGTTCAGCGTCCCCGTGCCGGAGTTGCCGACGTAGAGATTGCCGCTATTGGTCCATTGGGAACCCGTTCCGGAAACGGTGGCCGTGCCGGAGGAGCCGCTGTTGTAGCCAATGTAGCCGGTCGTATTCCCGACGGAGCCGCCGATCGTCACGTTCAGCGTTCCCGCGTCGAAGTCGCCGACGTAAAGATCGCGGCTATTCGTCCACCGAGAACCTGTTCCGGAAACGGTGACCGTGCCGCCAGAGCCGCTATAGTAGCCGATGTAACCGCCGGAGCTGCTTACGGAGCCGCCGCTCGTCACGTTCAGCATTCCCGTGCCGGAGTAGCCGACATAGAGACCGACGTAGAGTGCGCCACTATCAGCCCATTGGGAGCCGGTTCCGCTGATCGTCGCCGTGCCGGAGGAGCCGCTGTAGTAGCCGACGAAACCGGCCGAAGATCGTACTGCTAGGCCGTTCGTAATCGTGATCGATCCCGTATTCACGCCCAAGTAGCCGTTTAAACTGGGATTGCTCGCTAAATCCATGTTGACGGTTAGGCCGGAGAACGCGAAAGACTGCGTTAAGCTTGCCGTCGAGTCTAAGGTTAAATTGTAGTCACAAATGACGCTGCGGGTATTTACGACGCCAACGCCGCTCAACTGGCTTGTGGACGCCAAAAAACCGCCGGTCGAAAGCGTTCCGCCGCTCATGGAGAGTATCCCGGCAGTTCCGAGAATGGTCACGCCCGAAACGGAAACCAACCCACCGTCGGCGATCGTGAGCGTGCCCGTGCCGGAGTAGCCGACGTAGAGATTGCCGCTATTCGTCCATTGGGAACCCGTTCCGGAGACGGAGGCCGTGCCGGAAGAGCCACTGCCGTAGCCGACGTAGCCGCCGGAGCTGCTTACAGAGCCGCCGCTCGTCACGTTGAGCGTTCCCGCGCCGGAGTTGCCGACGTAGAGACCACTACTATTCGTCCACTTTGAGCCGGTTCCACTGACCGTCGCCGTGCCGACCGAGCCGCTGTTAAAACCGATGTAGCCGTAGTAGGCATTCCCGACGGAGCCGCCGCTCGTCACGTTCAGCGTCCCCGTGCCGGAGTTGCCGACGTAGAGACCACTACGATTCGTCCACTTTGAGCCTGTTCCGCTAACGGTCGCCACGCCGACCGAGGTGCGGTTGATGCCAATGTAGCCGATCGTGTTCCCAACGGAGCCGCCGCTCGTCACGTTCAGCGTCCCCGTGCCGGAGCAGCCGACGCAGAGCGTTCCGCTATTTGTTAAAGTAGAACCTGTTCCGCTGACGGTCGCCACGCCAACGGCACCGCTGTCGTAGCCGATGTAGCCGAAGGTATTCCCAACGGAGCCGCCGCTCGTCACGTTCAGCGTCCCCGTGCCGGAGTAGCCGACGTAGAGCGAACTATTCGTCCACTTCGAGCCGGTTCCGCTGACCGTCGCCGTGCCGACCGAGCCGCTGTTAAAACCGATGTAGCCGTAGTAGGCATTCCCGACGGAGCCGCCGCTCGTCACGTTCAGCGTCCCCGTGCCGGAGTAGCCGACGTAGAGACCACTACTATTCGTCCACTTTGAGCCGGTTCCACTGACCGTCGCCACGCCGACCGAGCCGCTGTTGTAGCCGATGAAGCCGGTCGTATTCCCGACGGAGCCGCCGCTCGTCACGTTTAGCGTCCCCGTGCCGTAGAAACCTAGGCAGAGAGAACTGCTATTCCTCCATTGCGTGCCGGTTCCGCTGACGCTAACGATGCCCGAGCAACCTACGCCGTAGCCGACATCATTATGGGAAGAGAATAGACTGCTTCCGCCATCGACGGTCACGCTGCCGTCGGCGCCGAGGCCGACGTATCCGTAAGTCGAACTCGTCCACGTCGCCGGATCGCTTGGGCTGACATCCCCTTGTGTTGTGATCGCCGCGTGGGCGACGGAGGCGACGCCGACTAAAAAACAAACGACCGCAACAACCGCAAATCGCACATACGAAAAGCGAGCGACGAACAAGGAGGATGCTTGCACGCTGACGAGCGGAAATTTCATTGTAGGGACGCCCTTAAAACCATGAACAGACGACGAAGGTCGACGACAAACTCCGCGCTGCCCCAAGATTAGAACCGCCCCATTGTAGCCCCCTCGCAAGCAAAGTGCAATACGCAATAATCCACTGCTAACCGACATTTTTAGAGGGACTGCTGAACGCTGCTTTTGGCCCGAACCCCTAAAGATGCGAATAATTTACCGTCGAGTCCCTATCCCCTACGCCCAACTCCCCATGCCCTACTCAGCGGTCTCCGTGCGGACGGTCGTCGCGGCGACGTTGATTCTGATCGTTCTTCGCGTTGGCGTTCGGCTTCTTCGCGTTCGCGTCTTTCGCCGTTTTCGAGTTTTTCTTCTCGTAGGTCGGATCGATCGCGCTGAGGAGCATCTCCTGCATTTGCGGACCGCGCATCCCGGGCCCCAATTGAATCACCCGCATCTCCGACGTCGGCGCCGCCTCCGCGTCCAAATCGACGATCATTTTTTTCACTTGGTCGAAGAGATACGTAGGCGCCGAAACGACCAACGTGTTCGACAACTCGTCCACGCCGATCGAAAGCAGCCCTTTGAATTTCGGCGTCTTCTTTTCCGACTTGCCGTCGTCGTCCGAATCGCTCATGAAGAAGAAATTTCGTTCCGGTTGCTTATCGTTCTTTCCGCCGAACGTCTTGTCGTTCGTGCTGAGCAAGTCGCGATACACGTCCTTCACCGTCTCGGCCACGACCTTCGCCTTCGAATGCTCCACATGGATTATTTCGGTCTTGCGGACCGACTGCGAATCGCTCGACGTAGGCTGATCGTACATGTTAATCAATTCATCGACGACTTTCAGCTGCGAATCCGTTCCGCCTTGGACCAAAATGCTGTTGCTGTCCGAATCGGTGATGAAGCGTAGCGGCCGCTTCTGCGACATCCGCCCCGACTTGTCGTCCTTATTGTCTTGCGAGCCGTACTCCATTTCATACCACCACGGCATGCGGCTTTTCTTCTTGTCGTCGGTCTTAAAGAAATCCTCTAGGTTCGTCGCCACGCCGTATGCCCAGGCGTATCGGAGGCGATAGACTTTATAGGCTTTTTTCGCCGGGGCGATCTGCTCGGTCAAATCCTCGAAGGCGTCCAACGCCTCCTGATCCTTTGACGAAATTCGAATGCTCCCGTCGGCCGACACGTGAACCTTGATCGGCGGCGCGGCCGTTTTCTTCGGCGCCGGCTTCGCTTCAACCTCTTTCGCTTCGTCGCTCAACGCGGCGAACGTAACCTTGGGCGCGAATCGCGTCTCTCGTTCCACCGGCTTATCCGGCTCGTCCGTCGGCTTACGCCCCTTCGACGGCGTCGCGTTCTTCGGCGTATCCTCGTCTTTCGGCGGATCGATCTCTATCTCCAGCGGATTCGGCGAGATCGCCTCCCACTCGCGGCGAATTTTCTCCAAAACGTCTTTCGCCTCGGCCGCGTCCGACGTTTCGATCGTGCGCGAAGCCATTCGCGACTCTTGCGGAGGAATTTCGCCCAGCTTTTGCAACAGCGTGCGGACTTCGGTCAACTCCACGTCGTTCGCCCAAAGCAAAAGCCGATTGTGCTCAACGTCGGCGTCGACGCGGAACTTACCGGCGTCGTCTTTATTATCTTGTTGCGAGCCGCCCCAATACCACGGCTGCCGCGTCTCTTTTTTCTTCTCGCCGTTAATCATGAACTCGATCGTGCCCGCAACCGTCTCGGCCGTCAACCGACGAAGGCGAATCACTTCGACCTGCCGCTCGCTGCCGCTCAATTTTTGCACGATCATGCGAATCGTCACGTGATCGGCCAACGGGCCGGTCACGATGATCGCTCGGTTCTTCTTGTCGATCTGCAATCGCGTCGAAGGATCAAGGTTGCCGATCTCCTCGAGCGTCTTGACGACCGGCTCCGGATCGACTCCGCTCAAGCGATACACTTGCATGCGGTTGATGTTCGCCAAAAGCGATTCGGAATCGTCGCTCGGAATGTCGAGCAATTGAACGGTTTGAGCGATGATCGCCATTTTGTCCGGCGAGGCTTGCGCCAAAAGACTGTTTTTACGCGGGTTGACGACAAGAAAAACTTCGCTCTTCTTCGGCGGTTGGCCTCCTTGCTGATTGCGGTTCTGCTGCTGTTGTTGCTGCTGTTGCATCTGCTGGATCATTTCCGGCGTCATCTGACCGCCCGCCATCTTCAAGCCGCCGGGCCCTTTTTCCATCCCCAACAACTCGCCGACTTGATCCCGCACGTCCTCGGCGCGTGCAAATTTTAATCGAAACTCGCGCACCTGCCGCTCTCGCCCGTCGTCCGATTGCTCGTTCCGTAAAATGCCGTAAATTTCCTGCAAATTAATCGCCGCGTCCATCGCCTCAAGTCGATTCGTCGTCTTCAGCGCGGTCAGCTTCCCGTTCGGGCTAAGCATCGTCTTCAAATCTTCGGCCGCCGCGTCGGCGATCAAACTATCGAGCGTAAACGACGTCTTGACGAAGTCATACGGAGCGCACTTCTCTAACGCCTTCGGCTCGACCCGCGGAATCATGCTCGGGTCGGCCTTCTTCACGTTCACGATTGTCATCGTTTCGCCGCGATAGAGAATCGTGTAACCGCGAGCCAACAAATGCCGATTGATTAAGTCGCGGATCTCCGGAACCGTGTAATCCTTCTGCGTCGAAAGATTGAGAAAATCCCCCGGCATCTCCTGCCAGTCGAGACTCATCGAAGAAATATCGGCAAGCCATTCCAAAACGGGTTGCCACGGCTGCCCGTTAAAATTCGGACGCACCTTCCCCTTAGCGTCGGGACGAATCTTCAACTCCTCCGGCTTCGGCGGCGTCTGCGGTTTGTCGGGCCGCGTTACCGGCTTCGAGGGATCGGCCGGCTTGTCCCCCGGTTTATCCCCCGGCTTGTCGCCGGGTTTGTCCGCGGGTTTATCGCCGGGTTTATTTTTGTCGTCGCCCGGCTTCTGCTGCGATTGATCGGGCTTGCCCGGTTGCTGATTCGGCGCGCCTTGCGGAACGACCGCTGCGGGAGTTCCGGGCTGCACCGGCTTCGGATCCTCGGCGCGCGCGAAATCGGCCGCAACGAATAGAATCGCGCTAACGAAAAACGAAGCGAGAACGTCGCCCCGGATGGTTCTGTGCATTAAAAAATCCCCCAGCAAGCGATCACTACCGCCGTTCGGTTCGGTACGTCAATCGCGCCGCTAATCAGACTCGCGACGGCCGTGATTAGTTCCGAAAACAAGAAAAAAACAAAAGCAATCAAATGCGTAAAAATAATACGCATACGGCCGGAAAGTCGTTCATCAACGACACTCATTATACTGAGATTTTCGCTGCGCATGCAAATATATTGGACTTACGCAAATTAATCTTGCGTACCCGAAAAAATTCGCCGCAGCCGCGTTAAGATAGGCAACTTCACCCCGCTATACTGCGGGCCGGCAATAGTGCATAGCCAACAATGCGTAGCTCGTCACCAAGTTCGGATCGCCTTCCATCCAGCGGCGATTAGAATTCACCCACGAACCGTCGGCTCCTTGGCGTTTGGCCAGCGTTTCAACAAGTTCGGCCCGCCAATCATGCTTCGCTCCCGAGGCGTCGGCAAAGAAGGTTTCGCCGAGCGCCCCCATCGTTTTGGCGAAAACGTGATAGAAGTAGAAGAGTCCCGAATCGCCCAAACCAGGATTCGATTCGAGATCGTAGTTCGCCCGAATCCAGCGAGTGGCCGCCTTCACTCGCGGATCGTCGGCTTTTAGACCGGCGTGAATGAAGCTCTTTAGGCCCGAATAGGTCATCGAGCCGTAGCTGCGCAAGCCCCCTTCCAGCGTGTCGCCGGCCGGACTGTTCCCCCCCGCCGCGCACGTATAAAAGAACCCTCCGTCGGGATTCAACGCCGCTTGCATGTTCGTGTTGTTTTCCGATTCGAAATTTTGGCATCGAGAGACGAAAACCAGCGCGCGTTGGATCGCCGGATCGTCCGGGCAATTTCCCGCCGCACGCAACGCGTCGGTCAAAAACGCGGTGTTCGACAAGTCCGGCCGTTGATGCTTGCCGTAGCCCGCCCCGCCGTAGCTTAAATCGCTCGGCTCCTTGACGTTTTCCGGGCTCCCCCATTGCTCTTTTTTCACGAAAGCTTCGGCGTTTTGAATTATTTTGTCGTAACGCCGCTCGTTCGCCGCGACGAAGCACATGATCGCCAAACAAGTTTCGTAATTGGCGTAGAGCCCGCCCGGCGTGTAAACGCCTCCGTCCGGCTGAACGCAACTCTCGATCAGTTTTAGGCTTTTTGCGACGGCAGGGTCCTCTGGCTTCCAACCGTTCGAAAGCAATGCGGTCGCGGCGATCGTCGTGACGCCAATGCCCGACTTACCGCTGTACGAACCGTCCTCGGCCTGGCCAACCGTCGTAAGATACCGGGCGGCCTGTTCAACGCAACGAGAGTATAAGGCGGCGTCGACGCTCGATTTTCCGTTTGTTTTTTTGTCCGACGCGGCCAGAGCCTCGCCGGTCGTTGCCCCTAATATTACTGGCGCCGCGGCAATGACGGCGGCTCGATTGAAATCGCGACGGGAAATTGGCGCTCCGGAATTCGTGCGTTCTTCCTGGCTCATGTTCTCTATCCTTACAAAAGCAACGCAATACGTGATGCGCTTTCTGCGCAGTTAAATCGCTTCAATTCACTTCTTATACGCAAAAGACGCGCCCAAGCTACGGCAAATCTTATCTAATTACTAAAAAAGAAGTTGCGGTATTTACCCCAGTACGCTGGCGGCGCTTTCAAGATCACTGAATCGACAGCGCTGTCTATCTAATAAACACCAACTTGATATGGAATGTTTGTTTTGTAATTTCCGAAAATATTTTCCGAAAACTATTGACGAATTTTTGGGGATCGATATTATACAGGCATGCCCCTATATGTACGTGCTCTATCACGTACAACCTGCCTTGGCCGTCTAGCCTGCCCCCTAGGCGGCCATTTTTATTTCTTGGCGTCGCCCACAGAAAATCAAACGCGTTTATTCTTTCGCTTCAAGCGACTTGCCGCACGACCAGCAGACGTCGAAACCCGGCTCGACCTCCGCGCCGCACTCGCAGCACTTGCCACCGACGATCGCCGACCCGGCGGCGTCCGACTCCGCATCGTCCTCAATCGTCGCCAACGCTTCTTCCGCCCGAGCGACGTCCTCTTCCTCGACTTGCAACTGAACGTCGCTAAGCGGATAGCCGTAAATCGACTCAAAAGCGGTTTCGCCCGCGAGTTGGCAAGCAATGCCGAGGCTCTCTAAATAATTCTTGGCGATCACGGCGTTGGCAATCGCGGAAAAACGTCCGACGGTCGTAAGTGACATATTTTCTCGATTCTAAAATGAACGCGGCTGGTCTTCACGCGAATTCGGCCGACTCGCGGGGCCGATCCAGCCTTTGCTTCGGAAAAAATAGAGCATGCCGAGAACCGACGACAACATCAAAAACAGCGCGAACGGGTAGCCCAACCGCCAACGTAATTCCGGCATATTCAGCGGCGAGACGCTCGTGTCAAAATTCATCCCGTACAAACTCGCTAAAAAACTGATCGGCATGAAAATCGTCGCGATGATCGTCAATACTTTCATAACTTCGTTCAAACGATTGCTGATGAACGAAAGACATTCGTCGCGCAAGTCGGAGCAAAGCTCGCGATAGGTTTCGGTCAGATCGATCAATTGCATGACGTTGTCGTAGCAATCGCGGAGAAACACGCGAGTTTCGTCTTTGATCAAATGATGCGGGTCGCGAACGAGTTGATTGATCGCCTCGCGATGCGGCCAAATCGCCCGCCGTAAAAGCAGCAATTCGGAACGCGCGTCGTGAATCTTCGGCATCGCGTATTTCGCCGTGTTTTCGTCGAGATCGTCGTCGAGCTTGTCGAGCCGTTCGCCGAACTGCTCCATGAGCGGAAAATACGAGTCGATCACCGAGTCGATCAGCGCGTAGGCTAGATAGTCGGGTCCCATCGAGCGCATCCGGCCTCGACCGCCGCGCAATCGCTCCCGCACCTGCTGGAAGCTGTCGCCCGAGCGCTCTTGAAACGAAAGCACGAATCCGTCGCCGACGAAGAGGCTGATTTGCTCGGTGTGAAAGCGTTCGTCCTTCGTAACGAGCCGTGCGACGACGAACAGCAAATGCTCGCCGTACTCCTCGACTTTCGCCCGTTGATCGACGTGCGCGACGTCTTCCAAGGCGAGCGGATGCAGCGAGAACGTCTCGGCGATCTTCTTGAGCGCGGCTTCGTCGCCGAGCCCCGCCACGTCGATCCAAACCACGGCGTTTTTGCCCAAATAGCTCGATAACTTCGCAATCTCGACGTTTTCTTTTTCGACGATCGCTTCCGGCCCGTAGGATATGACTCGAATCGTCGGCTTCGGAAAACGAGGATCGACGACCACCGAGCCCGGCGCCGCGCCCGGCGGAGTTCGTCGCGGAACGATATGTCGCTTCGTTCGATGCCGCACGAGATACCAGGGGCAATAAGAAGGAGTCAGGGCCAAGAGACGTCTGCCGAAACGCCGTGCGTGGACGCGACGATCGTTCGCCGCGTCCACGCCGGTAATTCGCGTGCTATTTCACGAACTCTTCAATGCCGTTCATGGCCGCTTCAAGCGTTTCCATGCTCGCGGCGAACGAAAGTCTTGCGTAGCCCTCGGCGCCGAAGGCGGAGCCCATCACCGTCGCCACCCCCTTCTTATCGAGCAATTCCAAACACCACTGCGTCGAATCGTCGATCTTTACGCCGTTGTACGTTTTGCCGAGATGCGCGCTTATGTTAATGAAGGCGTAGAACGCGCCGGCGATCTCCGCGCAGCTCAAGCCGGGAATCGAATCGATCCGCTTCCGCATAAATTCACGTCGCTTGGCGAATTCGCCGAGCATTTGCGAAACGCATTCTTGCGGACCGCGAATCGCCTCCAACGCCGCGTATTGGCTCACGCTGCACGGGTTCGACGTCTCTTGGCTCTGCAAGTCGGCCATCGCTTTGGCCAAGTTCGCCGGTGAAACGCTCCAGCCGATACGCCAACCGGTCATCGCGTAGGTCTTGCTCACGCCGTTGATGACCACGGTCCTGTCTTGCAGACCGGGCCGTACCGTCGGAAAACTGGCGAACTTGTGATCGCCGTAAACCAAGCGGTCGTAAATCTCGTCGGCCACGACGGTCAGATTCTTCTCCAACACGATGTCGGCCAATTCGCCCAACTCTTCCGGCGAGTACATGCTGCCCGTCGGATTCGACGGACTGCACAACAGCAACACGCGAGTCTTCGGCGTGATCGCCGCACGAAAAGCCGCCGGCGTCAACTTGAAATCGTCCTCTTGCTTCGTCTCGACGATGACCGGAACGGCCCCGGTCAATTTCACGAGCTCGGCGTAGCTGACCCAATACGGAGCGGGAATAATCACTTCGTCGTCCGGATCGAGAAGAACCGTGAACGCGTTGTGCAAGGCGTGCTTCGCCCCGTTCGCCACGACCACCTGCGTCGGAGCGTACTCCAAACCGTGCGCGGCTTTGTATTGCTCGACGACCGCTTTTTTCAACTCCACAATGCCGCTCGCCACGGTGTAATGCGTGTGCCCGGCCTTCATCGCCGCGACCGCCGCGTCGCAAATGTGTTGCGGCGTCGTAAAGTCCGGCTCGCCGACGCTCAGGTCGTAGACCGTTCGACCGGCCGCCTTCAATTCCTTCGCCTTGGCGGCCATCGCCAACGTCGCGGAAGGTTCAAGAGCTTGAATGATGCGGGAAATTTTCGGTGGCATGATTCTTCGTAATGGTAAGAGGTTTTTTTGATACCGATGTAACCAATAATCCTGTTTTTTCACAAACACGGCTTTTCAAGCCGGGTTTGTTCGACCGTTCGATCGCGGAACGGTTCATTGGCAACCTAGGACGCAATAGGGTGGGCTGCTTTTTCGTCAAGCTACGCCTCGGCGCCCCGCTTTCTTTGGGAAAGTGTTGACGCCTCGCCGTGCAGGCCTGACAATTACGACATTATATCAATATCCTTCGGAAGCGGCAGTCTTCGTAAAATTTGCGGCTTCCAGGCGGCGACGACAGACCCGACCAGCGGGCCGCGGCGTCTCAAAACCTCCCTGGCGGAATGAACGACAAAAAATGTCTCAATCACGTATCGGCATTTGGCTCATCGGAGTTCGAGGCGGCGTCGCTTCGACCGCAATCCTTGGCCTCGAATCCCTCAAACGGCGGGGAACCGACCGCGTCGGACTCGTCAGCGAGCTCCCGCAATTTGCTGACGCCGGACTTCCCGACTGGAACGTTTTTGTCGTCGGAGGCCACGAAATCCGTCGAACGCCCCTTTTTGAAGGCGTGCAACGCTGGGTCGAGGAGTTCCGCCACATCCGCCCCGAAACCCTCGCCGACAGCCGTAAGGAAATCGAAGCGATCGACGCCCGAATCCGCCCGGGAACCCTCGCCGGTTGCGGGCCGACCGTCGCCGGACTCGCCGATTGGGAAATTCCCGCCGATCCGACGCCGCGTCATACGATCGACCGACTGCGAAACGACATGCGGGAATTCGCCTCGACGAACCGCCTCGATCATGTCATCGCCGTAAACGTCTCCTCGACCGAACCGACCGTCGCCGTCGATTCGATTCCGAAGACTTGGTCCGAATTGGACCGCGAACTCGAAGCGGGCGGCGGAGAAATTCTCCCCGCCAGTTCGCTCTATGCGATCGCCGCGCTCGGCGCCGGCTATTCGTTTATCAACTTCACTCCTTCGCTCGGCGCCTCTCCCTCGGCCATCGGCGAGTTGGCCCGACTCCGCGAAACCCGGCACTACGGCTGCGACGGAAAGACCGGCGAGACGTTGATGAAAAGCGTCTTGGCCCCGTTGTTCGCCGATCGCAATCTGCGCGTGCTGAGTTGGGTCGGCCACAACATCTTCGGCAATATGGACGCCGTCGCGCTGAACGACCCGGCCAATAAGCAAACCAAAGTCGCCAGCAAAGATCATCTCATCCGCGAAATTCTCGGCTACAAACCCGATACGCTCGTTTCGATCGAGTATCTGCAAGACCTCGGCGATTGGAAAACGGCCTGGGACCACATTCATTTCCAAGGATTCTTGGGCGTTCCGATGACCCTGCAATTCACTTGGCAAGGTTGCGATTCGATTCTCGCCGCGCCGTTGGTTTTAGACTTGGCGCGGTTCACCGAACTCGCCCGGCGGAGAAACGTCGTCGGCTCGATGCCGTTCCTCTCGAGCTTCTTCAAAAGCCCATACGATACGACCGAGCATAATTTCGAGCGGCAGTTCCAGACCCTCGAAGCCTGGGCGACGGGGAAATAAGTTGACAATCTTGACGCGAACGTTAGTTAGTTTGGTTTGCGAATGCTCTGCTATTACGCCGTAGAACTGGCGAAGGAACAGCCTAACTACTATTACTCGAAAGGGTTTGTCGTGTCGCCCATGATTTACCGTCGCTCGTTCGTATGCTTTTGGCTCCATGCGATTCTCGTTATTTCCTTCGCCGCGACGGCGTTGCGGGCGGAAGATTCCTCGGCCGAAAATCGCTTCGCCGCCGAGAACGACGTGACTTGGACCTCGCTTGGCAAAAGCGAAAATGATTCGATGCCGATTGGCAACGGAGATTTTGCGGCAAACGTTTGGACTGAGTCGAACGGCGACGTCGTCTTGCTCTTGTCGAAGGCGGACGCTTGGACCGAGACGGGAACGCTCGTCAAGCTTGGCCGCATCCGAGTCAAACTGACGCCAAACCCCTTTGTTGACGCGACCGATTTTCGCCAATCCCTTCGCTTGAAAACGGCAGGAATAGAATTAGATGCCGGCGAAAATCATCTACGAATTTGGGCCGACGCTAATCAGTCGGTCATTCATGTCGAAGGGAGTCTGGCACGACCGACGACATTACGAACCGAGGTCGAGTTTTGGCGTAAAACGCAAAACGATTCCGTCAATTGGCCCGGCAAGCCGAATCCAGAGGTCATGTCGGGCGAAGCTCCTCCGCAAGTCGCCCCGGACGTTATTTTTCCCCGCACGACCGATCGCATCGCATTTTGTCATTTTAATTCGGAGAGCTATTATCCGTATTTGCTTCGGCAGCAACATCTCGAAGCGCTTCTCGGCAAATACCCCGACCCGCTCTTGCACCGTTGTTTCGGCGTCGCGGCGTTCGGCGAAGGACTCGTAAGCGACGGCGAACTCGCACTACGTTCAGCGACCCCCTCGAAAATTGCGGATTTACGAATCGTCGCTTTTTCGCAAAAATCGTGCGATTCGCCGAAGACTTGGCTGTCGGCGCTCGATTCGGTGATTGCGAAAGCAAAGAACGCTGACCTCTCCGCCAATCGCTCCGCGCATGAAAAATGGTGGCGCGAGTTTTGGAATCGGAGTTGGATTCAGGTCTCCGCCGATCCTCGCGCCGCCGAGGTTTCGCAAAGCTACGCGATGCAGCGCTACATGATCGCTTGCTCGTCGCGGGGCGAATTGCCTCCGAAATTTAACGGCGGTCTGTTTACCGTCGGGCATGACGTGCCTGCCGATTCCAAGCAAACCGAAGGGAGCCATAATCCCGACTATCGCAAATGGGGCGATTGCTACTGGAACCAAAATACTCGGCTGCTCTTCTGGCCGTTAATAGCGACGGGCGACCTTGATTTGCTCAAGCCTTGGTTCGATATGTATCTCAACGCGCTGCCGTTGGCGACCGATCGCACCAAAACGTACTACCGTCACTCCGGCGCGCATTTTCCCGAAACGATGGTCTTCTGGGGACTGCCGCGCTTGCAGGATTTCGGAAGGAACAACCCTAGTTACGAAATAAAAAGTCGTTGGCAGCGCTACCACGTCCAAGGCTCCCTAGAAGTTATTGCGCAGATGCTTGACGTTTACGATCAAACGCAAGACGCCGAGTTCGCGCGGAAAAGCGTCGTTCCTTTCGCCGAGGCGATCGTAACGTTTTACGATCAGCATTACCCTCGCAACTCGGCGAAACAAATCACGATAGCGCCGGCCCAATCGCTCGAAACGTATCAGCTCGTCGCGATCAATCCGACGCCCGATATCGCCGGACTTATGCACGTCCTTCCGCGCTTGCTCGCGCTCCCGCCGGAGATGACGAGCGACGCCCAACGAACCGCATGGAAAAGATTATTAACGGAGCTGCCCCCTATTCCAATCGGAAAGACGGCGAAAGGAAAACTGCCCCCTCTCGGACAAGGCGATTCGGACGGAAGGCCGACGATTCTTCCCGCCGAGCAGTACGGAAAGCCCGGCAACGGCGAAAATCCCGAACTGTACGTGGCGTTTCCCTATCGCTTGTATGGGGTCGGCAAGCCTGAGCTAAAGCTTGCTCAAGATACGTTCGACGCTCGTCGCTCTCCGCAAAACACATGTTGGGGACAGGACGGTCCCCAGGCGGCAAGCTTGGGGTTGGCTTCCGTCGCGCAAAAGGGCGCGATCGCCTATTTCACGAACTACGGCGACCAACGCTTTCGTTGGTTTTGGAAGTCCGCCCACGACTGGACTCCCGACTTCGATAACGGCGGCGACGGCATGATCACGCTGCAATCGATGCTGATGCAATGCGACGGTCGCCGCATTCTGTTGACGCCGGCTTGGCCGAAGGATTGGACGGCCGATTTCAAGCTGCATGCTCCGTATCAAACCACGGTCGAAGGCCGCATTGAAGACGGAAAGATCGTCGGCTTGAAAGTGACGCCCGAGGCGAGGGCGAAGGACGTCGAAATCATCTCCTCCGAATAGCGGAAGCCTTTTCTCGGAAAAGACGGGAGTTTGCCCCGTTCGCAATGCCGTACGCTAGACCGCAAGGCTATTCTTTTGAGAATAACTTGCTTATTAATGATTCGCTAGCGAAAGTCGCGGTTTTTTCTAACGCGAATCTTTATAATCATCGCCGTCTTGCGCGTTTTCGCAGTTTTCTGGTAACGTGAGGCAATGGGGCTTCGGCGACGTTCATCCGAGAGTCTCGCCGCCTTCTGTATCCGTGCTTACTTGGAGGTCTTTTATGAAGCGGTTCTCTATTTTTCTGGCGGCTTTTACGTTAAGCGTTTTGTCGTGCGGCGCGTCGTCGGCGACAGTTCTTTACAGCGTCGTCGATTTAGGCACGCTTGGCGGGACAAGCAGTACGGCCAACGACGTTAATAACGCCGGGCAAATTGTGGGAAGGTCGAATGTCGCCGGAGACGGCGCCGAGCACGCGTTCCTCTATAGCGGCGGAACGATGTACGACCTTGGCGCAATGGGTTACGCCAACAGCACGGCTACGCGAATTAACGGGTCCGGACAAATCGTCGGATATTCGTATAATACGGCCGGAGATGCGGGTTACTCCACGCGGCAGTCTTTTCTCTATAGCGGCGGAGCCATGCAAAACATCGGATCCCTCGACGGCTCCGGCAGCTACGCTTCGGACATTAACGATTCCGGACTCGTCGTCGGCTCTATATATCTTTCAGCCGATTCTCCAGGGGCGACGAATGCCTACGTTTACCGCTCCGGAGTTATGACGAATATTGGCGGCGCCACGGCGTTCGGCGTAAATAATCTCGGGCAAATCGTCGGCACGGAAGGAGGCCAGGGGGTTCTCTACGAGAACGGAACAAAAAGTTATTTCGGGCCTTCAGTTGGCCTGACTTTGTGCATTCGGATTAACGATGCCGGACAGGTCGTCGGTTACAGTACTTTTACAAACGAAAGCACGGGCTATCCGGAAACTCATGCGTTCCTCTACGACGGTTCGGTTATGTATGATCTCGGCACGCCTGGGGGAAATTTTAGCTATGCCCGCGATATCAATAACGCCGGACAAATCGTCGGATCCGCTAACTGTTCCGCAGGCTTTTGCGCATTTCTATACAACAACGGAACAATGTCGGATCTCAACGACTTAATCGATTCCGATTCCGGTTGGACGTTGTCGCAAGCTCGCGGGATCAACGACCTCGGACAGATCGTCGGTTCCGGCGTAATTAACGGCGAAACGCACGCGTTTTTGCTGACGCCCGTTCCCGAACCTTCGATTTTTGCGTTGATCAGCGTATGCGGATTAGGACTCGTCGCCTACGTCCAACGGCGATAAGGACTCCATCGCACGTTGGCTTCCGCGTTAACAATTGCGAGGAATACGTCCAAGCCATTGCCTGAGTCGAATCTTGATTCGTTTGCATCCAACCGTTCCAGCCGCCCGGCGTCAACGTAAAGAGCCAGTTTCCGGGCGCTCTCATTACCAAGCAATCCGAAGGAAGTTCGGCGTGACGATTTTTTTGCTGCTGAATCCGTCAACTTGAAAATACGATAGCTCCAAGTTATAGCCGTTATCGCCGTGACGAATCAGGTCTAGCTTGGCCCGGCGTTGAAACCTTGATCGAAATCGTTGCCGGTCAGAGCGGCAACGCCCGGCGTGATAAACAGAGTTCCGATGTAGCTGGAGACGGAATTGCCATTTGTGATGTTGAGCATTCCTGCCCCTGAGTTTCCAATATACAAGGCGCAAAGGGATTTTTTCACGCGGAAAACGAGCAAAAAAGAGAATCACGAAAAAGCGAAATCCGCATTCAACCGCTTTTTAAGAGCCTCTTACTGCTTCGCAGCCCCGGTTCTTGAACCGGGGCCACCCGGGGAATAGTTTTTTATTGGCCGTGAAAGAACACAGAGAGCGCAAAGAAGGGGTGAAGGATAAAAGGCGCGGCAAGACAAACCGCGAATGAACGCCAATAGTTGCGAATGATTTACCGCAGAGGGACGGAGAGCACAGAGCAGCATCCAATTTTATTGATCGCAAAAGAGCGCAAGAAAGCGATCGACGATTGACCGAAAAATGAAAATCAACGAGAGTCGCGGGACAAAACGGCTTCTTGAGGTTCTATCGGAATGGCTTAGCTCTTGCGAAAAACTCTCCGTGCCCTCCATGTCTCCGTGGTAAAAATTGTCCTCGCCGCGCCTCGGCGGTAAACGCCGCCCCCTGAGCGGCGAATTCTCGCGGTTCGCCCATTATCGTCGCCGTCTCGCCGCGAAGGCGAACCCACAGGACGCGATTACCAAAAGCATCGTCGTCGGCTCGGGAACGGCGGAGACGTTCAACACGACGTCGCCGCCGGTGATGGCGAGCGTGCCGCAAAGGCCGCCGATCATGCCGTCCGTGTTCGCTCCTAACACGCCGTCGACAGCGAATGCGTCGATGAGCGTGTAGGTTCCGGCGCCGAATCCGGCAAGCGTCGAGAAGGTGAAATCGCTGAACTCTAGCGTACCGACGTGGAGCGTGGAGTCGGCCATCGATATTTTATCGCTCGACGAGGTTGCGCCTAATTCAAAGGCTAACTTGGCGCCCTCTTCAAGCGTCAAGTCGCCGACGAGGGCAAGTGCGGCGGTCGTTCCGCCGTCTACGGCGGCGCCCTTTGCGATCAACGTACCTGCGACGACGTCAACGCCGCCGGTGAAGGAATTAGAACCGACGAGCGCAAGCGTGCCGGAGCCAAGCTTCGTCAGTCCGCCCTCGCCGGAGAGCGTGCCGGACAGCGTGACGGCGTAGCCGTTCGTATCGATGTTGGCGTTCCCGTTCGTGCCCGTCAACGTCATGGGAATCGAGACGGTCATGTTTCCGGCCGCTCGCAGGATTCCGCCTCCAAAGGAGAAATTCACGCCATTCGGCGTCTTCGACGCGATCGACGAAACGACGAGAGAGCCTCCGTTTAGAAGATAATTGCAATTGGTGTTCAGTTGTAAGCTGGAAGTCACATTCGTACCGCCGGTTTGGATAAAGGTTCCCGAGCCTCCGGTTGCAACGCCGTACGTGCCTGGCGCGAAGTAGTCGAGATATTCGGAGGTTGCCGTGAGCGATCCACCGGACAGCACATATTGACTATAGGCGCCGATCTCCAAATAGGAAGTCGAATTCGTTCCCTCTGTTTGAGCAAAAACGGCGGTTCCTCCATAGAGATCGAAGGTCCCCGCTTCAACATGACCGAGGTATTCAGATGAGGCGACGAGCGTGCCGCCGTCAAGGTTGTATGTGCCGGCGGAGCGATATAAATAAGCCAAGAAGAGCGCCGTACTGACGCTGTTGGTTCCGCCGGTTTGGGTAAAAACTCCCGTACCAGCGTTGCCGATATATTCGTAAGCTAAAGAGGATAGCTGCCCTCCATTTAAGAAATATGTGCCGTAGACGACGGACAGGGATTTGCCGGCCTCGTTCGTTCCTCCGGTCTGAATAAACCTTCCGCTAACGCTTTCACCGTAGGTGGCCGACACTCTTCCGCCGTTAAGAGTATACGTTCCTACGACGGAAAGCATATTCGAGTAACTGCTCCCGGTAATGAAATTCGTTCCGCCGTTTTGGACGAAGTTGGAGACAGATGCACTAACCGATGACAATTGCCCGTCGTTCAACGTGTATAAACCTGCGGAGCCGACGTGAAGCGTTCCCACGGAATTCGTTCCGCCGGTCTGTACAAAAACCCCTTTCCCCATAAAACCGATATATTCGCGGGTGGAAACGGTTAATTGCCCGCCGCTCAATTTATAGGCGGCGGAAGAACTAGAATTATATCCTAAATAAAGATCCCCTTTGATGACGGCCGTTCCGCTCGATTGAGTAACGGCTCCCGTACCGGTGCGACCGAGCCATGCGCTGTTGGCGAGTTCAAGCTTACCGCCATTCAAAATCAACGAGCCTGTCGCTCCGCTGCCGTAGCCAATCGCAAGCCAATATCCCGAAAATGCGCTGCCGCCGTCAATCGTCACGCTTCCGTCGCCGTTGTAGCCGATATATCCGTAACTATTCCCGACGGAGCCGCCGCTCGTCACGTTCAACGTCCCCGTGCCGGAGTAGCCGACGTAGAGATAGTCGCTATTCGTCCATGTCGAACCGGTTCCGCTGACCGTCGCCGTGCCGACCGAGCCGCTCAAGTAGCCGACGTAGCCATTTGCACATTGGACGGCGCCGCCGTCGGCAATATTGAGCGTTCCCGTGCCGGAGGAGCCGACAAAGAGCTCACTGCTATTCGTCCACTTCGAGCCAGTTCCGCTGACCGTCGCCGTGCCGACCGAGCCGCTGTTGTAGCCGATGTAACCGTAAGTATTTCCGACGGAGCCGCCGCTCGTCACGTTCAACGTCCCCGTACCTGAGTAGCCGCTGTAAAGGCTGGCGCGGCTAGTCCAGGCGGCGCCTGTTCCTCTGACAGTTACTATGCCGACGGAACTACTGCCGTAGCCAATGTTGGGCGAGACGCTCGAATTCACGACCCCGCCGTCGGCGATGGAAAGCATCCCCGTCCCGCCAAATCCGATGCTAAGAAATCCGGTCGTGTTCCATTGCGAGCCGGTTCCGCTCACCGCCACAGAGCCGTAAGAGCGATCCCCAACGCAACAATAGGCGTTGCTAACGTATCCGCCGTCGAGGATGCTCAGCTCGCCCTTCCCATTCCAACCAATTAAAAGCTCTGAGAGGCTATTCCATTGGGAACCGCTTCCGCTGACCGTCACCAAGCCGTAGGAGCCGGAGTTATATCCAATGTTACTAAAAGCGCTGCCGACGGAACCTCCCGCAGTGATATTCAACCGGCCGGTCCCTGAGTATCCTATGTTTAGGCCTGAAGAATTCGTCCATGTCGCTCCGGTTCCGTTGACCGTCACCACGCCCGAAACTCCGCTCGTGTATCCGAGGTATGCTGTTTTGGAAAGAAGATCGCTTCCGTCGTCGGCCGTCACGCTGCCGTCAGCGGCGCTGCCAATATAGGAGATCGTCGAACTCGTCCACGAAGCCGGATCGCTTGGACTGACGCTGCCGGTTACTGTAATGGCCGCGCGGGCGACGGAGGCGACTCCGACTGAAAAACAAACTGCCGCAACAACTGCGAATCGCACGAACGATAATCGAGCGACAAACGGAGAGAATGCTTGCACGCCGACGAGCGGGAATTTCATTGGAGGGACGCCCTTAAAAAACCATGAATAGACGACGAAGGCCGACGACGACCGCGCTGACCCAAAATTAGAACCGCCCCTATTGTAGCCCCCTCGCGGGCAAGGTGCAATACGCAATAATCCGCTGCTAACCGACGTTATTAGAGGGGCTTCTGAACGCTTCTTATGGCCTGATCTTCTAAAAATGCAATACTTTATAGACGAAATCCTATCCCCTACGCCCAACTCCCCATGCCCTACTCTGCGTCCTCCGCGCCTCGGCGGTAAACGCCTGCCCCTGAGCGGCGAATTCTCGCGGTTCGCCCCTTATCGTCGCCGTCTCGCCGCGAAGGCGAACCCGCAGGCCCCGATCAATATAAGCATCGTCGTCGGCTCGGGAACGGCCGCAGTCGATATCTCTGCCGATGAAACAGATGCGGCCGACGTGGTTGCAGTCTCTTCCGCTACTCCGCTCCCGCCGAGAATGAGCGAGTCTTGCACTAAGCATGCCACGGTGAGTGTGGCTGTTCCGGCGACGGTCGTCGTGCCGCTACCTGTAATTGAATCGAGCGTATGCGAGCCGCCGGCGATTGATAAAGTCGCCCCAGCGGCCGTTTCAACGTCTAACGTCGAGACGTTCGATTCGGTCGAGCTTAGCGCAAGCGTTCCCGCCTGAACGGAGACGCCGCCGGTAAAAGTTTCCGTGCCCGCAAGAGTAAGAACGCCGGAGCCGAGCTTCGTCAGTCCTCCCGCGCCGGAGAGCGTGCCGGAAAGGGTCACGGCGTAACCGTTCGTATCGACGATGCCGTTCCCGTTCGTGCCGGTCAGCGTCATCCCCAGGGCAACGGTCGTAGCCGTCGTCAATTGCAGCGTTCCGCCGCCGAAGTTGAAAAGCGACTTACCGACCGTTCCCGTAAGGGACGACGTTACGAGCGAGCCTCCGGTCAGATTGATTTTTCCGCAGGTTCCGACGGAAGTTGTTCCCGCGACGGAGACAACTCCGCCGTCGGCGATCATGAGTATCCCCGTGCCGGAACGACCGACGTAGAGACTGCCGCTATTGGTCCATTGAGATCCAGTTCCGGAGACGGTGACCGTGCCGACCGAACCGCTATAGTAGCCAACGTAGCAAGTAGCATTCCCGACGGAGCCGCCGCTCGTCACATTCAGCGTTCCCATGCCGTAGTCGCCGACGAAGAGACCACCGCTATTCGTCCATTTGGAGCCGATTCCGCTGACCGTCGCCACGCCGACCGAGTCGTAGCTGTTGCCGATGTAGCCGGTCGTATTCCCGACGGAGCCGCCGCTCGTCACATTCAGCGTTCCCGTGCCGTAGTCGCCGACGAAGAGATAACGGCTATTCGTCCACTTCGAGCCGGTCCCGCTGACCGACACAACGCCGACCGAGCCGCGCTCGTCGCCAATATAGCCGGTTGAACTCCCGACGGAGCCGCCGCTCGTCACATTCAGCGTCCCCGTGCCGAAGAGGCCGACCATGAGAAAACTACTATTTGTCCACTTCGAGGCGGTTCCGCTGACCGTCGCCGTGCCGACCGAGCCGCTAAAATATCCCACGAATCCCGCCAACGATTTAACCTCTATGCCGTTCGTGACGGTAAGCGAGCCTGTATTCACGCCCAGACAGCCGTTTGAGTCGGAACTGCTCGACAATTCCACATTGACTGTAGCGCCGGACATAGAGAACGACTGCGTTAAGCTTGCCGTCGAGTCTATGGTCAAATTATAGTCGCAAACGACGCCGTGGGTATTAACGACTCCTTTTCCGCTCAACTGGCTCGCGGAGGCGATAAACGTCCCGGTCGAGAGCGTCCCGCCGCTCATGCTAAGTTTTCCAGAGGTGCCGATTCTTGTCATTCCCGCGACGGATACAAAACCGCCGTCGGCGATCATGAGCGTCCCCAAGCCGTCGTAGCCGACGTAGAGATCACCGCCATTCGTCCACTTCGAGTCGGTTCCGGAGACGTTGGCCGTGCCGACCGAGCCGCTTGAGTAGCCGATGTAGCCGGTCGCGTTCCCGACGGAGCCGCCGCTCGTCACATTGAGCGCTCCCGTGCCGTAATAGCCGGCGTAAAGCTCCAAATTATTTTTCCACGTCGATCCTGTTCCACTGACGGTGGCCGTGCCGACCGAGCCGCTGCTGTAGCCGATATAACCGTAGACATTTCCGACGGAGCCGCCGCTCGTCACGTTCAGCGTCCCTGCGCCGGAGTTGCCGACGTAAAGGTAGGTGCTATTCGTCCACTTCGAGCCTGTTCCGCTCACTGTCGCCGCGCCAACCGAGCCGCTGCCGTAACCGATATAGCTGTAGATACCCCCGACGGCCCCGCCATCCGTCACGTTCAGTGTCCCCGTGCCGAAGTTGCCGACATAGAGAGAATCGCTCGTCCATTGGGAGCCAGTTCCGCTGACCGAAGCGAAGCCTTGCGATCCGGATTGGTAACCGACGGATCCGTAGCTATTGCTTACCGAACCGCCGTTTGTGACGAAGAGCGTTCCCTGTCCCCAATTTCCAACGAAAAGTCCTTGCGAGTTTTTCCATAAAGAACCTGCGCCGCTAACGGCGGCCGTTCCCGCCGCACCCACTGCATAGCCGATATACCCATTCATCGTGCGGAGAGCCACGCCGTTCGTAACGGTAATCGAACCATCTGATTTTTTGTATCCCAAGCCTAGCTCGCCCTTCTCGGAGGACAAATCTGCGTGGACGGCGACATTAAGGCTTTGCGTTCCGTCTGTCAATGTGAAGCTTGAAAGTGATGCAATAGAGTCGAACGTCGCATTGAAGTCGCCGAAAACTGACTGAGCGCTGATCACGCCGACGCCGGAAAGTTGGGAAGTTGAAAAGAACAAAGCGGCGGAGGTTAAAGATCCGCCGTTAAAATCCAGACGACCTTCTGAACCGATTGACGTCGTTCCTGCGACCGAGACGACTCCGTCGTCGGCAATCGTGAGCGTTCCCGTGCCGGAGCGAGCGATGAGGAGATCGGAGTTGATCGTCCAAAGAGAACCAGATCCTCGCACGGAAACCTTACCCGAACCGCCCGCCCCAAACCCAATCGAGGCGGTGGAACTGACGCTTACGACGCCGCCATTTTGGACGTTGAGAATCCCATTTCCGACGTTGCCTACTCGGAGGTCGCCGAAATCGCTCCAAATCGAACCGACATCGCTGACCGTAACGGCTCCGGATGCGCTGCTTTGATTTCCGACAATGGCGACGTTGCAGCTTACGGATCCCCCTTCGGTAACATCGAGGGTCGCCGTCCCAAACATGCCGATCGTGAGGGATTCGCGGCTCCTCCAAATCGAGGCGGCTCCGCTAACTGCGACGGATCCTTGCGAGTTGGCGTCGTAAGCGATAATCCCGAAGCCATTACTGACGCTTCCGCCGGACAAAACATGAAGCGAACCGGTTCCTTGGAAGCCGACGTCGAGTAGGGATGAACTTGCCCAAGTCGAGCCTGCGCCTTGTACGGCGACTGCGCCAAACCCGCCCCTTAGACTGATTGTCGCGCCCCGATTCGTAACGCTTCCGCCATCCGTAATTTCAAGGACCGCGGATCCTGAACCGCCGACGCAGAGGTCGCCGGTATTGGTCCAAGTCGATCCCGTTCCGCTAACGCTGACAAAGCTGGAGGAATCCACCTCAGCGCCGAGGGAAGCCCCGCCGCTGCTGACTGAGCCGCCTTCGGTCACAAGGAGAACGCCCCGTCCGTAGACGCCAAGGGAGACCTGGCCGCTGCTAGTCCAAGTTGAGCCGCCTCCGCAAATGCTAACGGACCCTAAAGCGCCGGAATTATAGCCGAGATAGGGCGTGCCGTTGCTAAGAGCTCCGCCGTCGGCGACGGTTACCGAGCAAACGCCGCCTTGTGCAATGTAGAAGTTATAGTTCGAAACGAATTGCGAACCTGAGCCGGTTATCGTCAAATTGCCGCGACCGTATTGGGTGACTTCTTGAGCGTTCACCGAAGCCCCGCGAGTAACGACGACGTCGGCGAATCCTTGATAAAGCGTCCCGGCCTTTAACGTCGATCCGAGTCCATCCACGGTTAGTAAGCCTGAACCGACGGCCCCGCCGTTACCGAGGTAGAGCGTGGTGCAATTTACGGTTGCGCCGGCTGAGATGTTAAGCGCGCCGGATCCCGCTCCGCCGAGAAGTACTTGCCCGCGGTTAACCCAGCGAGAGCCTGTACCGCTGACGTTGACGGTTCCCGCGGAGCCTTCATAGCGTCCGACATAAGCGTAATTGTTTGAAACAAAACCGCCGGCAGCGATATTAAGCGTTCCGGATCCTTTCGAACCAATTTCGAAATTCGATGTGACGACCAACGCTGAATTCGACCCGCTTACAGTTGCAACTCCCGTCGCCGCATTTCCGTTGCCGATCCAGGCCAAGCCGGAGGACATGGAGCCGCCGTTCGTGACGTTTAGGCTTCCCGTCCCGAAAGACCCGACCTCGACCGAATAACTATTCGTCCATGTCGAGCCCGTTCCGTCGACGGTAACTGTTCCGAGGCTGGAAGTGTACCCTCCAATCAACGTACTTGACGCCCTGACGGCGCCGCCATTGGCAAGCGAAAAATCGCCGGCCCCGAACTCGCCGACGACAATCTGGCCGCTATTGGTCCATGTCGATCCGGTTCCGCTAACCGAAACGGTTCCGGAGGCCCCTGCTTTGTTACCCAAGTAACTATAATACGCCGCGACGGCGCTGCCGTCGTTCACGACGACGCTTCCGACCGATGCGCTCCCGATGCAAGAAAACGTTGAACTCGTCCACGTCGCCGGATCGCTCGGGCTGACGTTGCCCGTGTACGTAATCGCCGCGCGGGCGACGGAGGCGACTCCGACTAATAAACAAACGGCCGCAATGACCGCGAATCGCACATACGATAAGCGAGCGACGAACGACGAGAATGATTGCACGCCGACGAGCGGGAATTTCATTGGAGGGACGCCCTTAAAAAACCATGAATAGACGACGAAGGCCGACGACAAACGCCGCGCTGACCCAAGATTAGAACCGCCCTTATTGTAACCCTCTTGCGGGAAGATGCAATACGCAATAATCCGCTGCTAACCAACGCTTTAGAGGGAATTCTGAGCGCTGTTTTTGGCCTGAACGCCTAAAAACGTGATTACTTTATCGCCGAGACGCCAAGATCGCAAAGAAGAACCGTCCGAATCTTGCGTTCTTTTCAGAGCGAACGCGGGTTCTATGCTCAACTCAAATGAATACCGCAGAGGCGCGGAGAGCGCAGAGAGGCCGCAACCAATTTTGTTGATCGCAAAAGAGCGCAAGAAAACGATCGACGATTGATCGAAAAACGAAAATCAACGAGAGTCGCGGGACAAAACGGCTTCTTGAGGTTCTATCGGAATGGCTTAGCTCTTGCTAAAAACTCTCCGTGCCCTCTGTGTCTCCGTGGTGAAAATTGCCCTCGCCGCGCCTCGGCGGTAAACGCCGCCCCCTGAGCGGCGAATTCTCGCGGTTCGCCCCTTATCGTCGCCCTCTCGCCGCAAAGGCGAACCCGCAGGCCCCGATTACCAAAAGTATCGTCGTCGGCTCAGGCACGGCCGCAGTCGATACCTCTGACGATGAAACTGATGCGGCCGACATGGTTGCAGTCTCTTCCGCTGCGCCGCTCCCGCCGAGAATAAGCGTATCTTGCACCAAGCAAGCCACGGTCAATGTCGCGGTTCCGGAGACGTTCGTCATGCCGCTACCTGTAATTGAATCAAGCGTATGCGTCCCGCCGGTGATTGATAAAGTCGCCCCAGCGGCCGTTTCCACGTCCAACGTCGCGACGTTCGATTCGGACGCAGCCAGGACGAGTTTTCCCTTTTGAACGAAGACGCCGCCGGTAAAAGTTTCCGTGCCCGCAAGAGTAAGAACGCCGGAGCCGGTTTTCGTTAGACCGCCGACGCCGGAAAGCGAACCAGACAGCGTGACGGCAAATCCGTTTGTGTCAACCTTGCCGTTCCCGTTCGTGCCGGTCAAGGTCATCCCGAGGGCGACAGTCGTAGCCTTCGTCAATTGCAGCGTTCCGCCGCCGAAATTGAATGCGGCTCCGCTGGAACCGACTACGCTTTGGGTGACGAGCGACCCGCCGGTTAAATTCAGCGTTCCCGCCGTTCCGACCGAAATCGTTCCCGCAACGGAGACGGTTCCGCCGTCGGCGATCGTAAGCGTCCCCGTGCCTGAGTTGCCGATGTAAAGATAACCGTTATTCGTCCACTTCGAGCCGCTTCCGCTGACCGTCACCAAGCCGTAGGAGCCGGAGTTGTAGCCAATGTAACCGTAGTTATTTCCGACTGAGCCGCCGCTCGTCACGCTGAGCGTTCCCACGCCATAGTTGCCGACGTAGAGAGGACCGCTATTCATCCAGATCGAGCCAGTTCCGCAGACCGTCGCCATGCCGACCGAGCCGCCGTAGCAGCCGATGTAGCCGTTGTAGCCGTTGTAGGCATTCCCGACGGAGCCGCCGCTCGTCACGTTCAACGTCCCCACGCCGTATCTGCCGACGTAGAGAGGCCCCCTATTCGTCCACTTCGAACCGCTTCCGCTGACCGTCGCCACGCCAACCGAGCCGCTATAGTAGCCGATGCAGCCGATTGCGTTACCGACGGAGCCGCCGCTCGTCACGTTAAGCGCCCCCGTGCCGTAGTAACCGACATCGATATCGCCGATATTTGTCCAAGTGGAGCCAGTTCCGCTGATCGTCACCGCGCCGACAGAGCCGCTATAGCAACCGACGTAACCGGACGTGTTACCGACGGAACCGCCGCTCGTCACGTTCAGCGTCCCCGTGCCATAGTTGCCGACGTAGAGAGCGCCGCTATTCGTCCACTTTGAACCAGTTCCGTCGACCGTCACCGCGCCGACCGACCCGCTGTTGTAGCCAATGTAGGCATAACCATTCCCGACGGAGCCGCCGCTCGTCACGTTGAGCGTTCCCGCGCCGAAATAGCCGACGTGAAGCCAGCCGCTATTAGTCCATTGGGAACCCGTTCCGGAGACGGTAGCCGTGCCGACCGACCCGCTTTTACAGCCAATGTAACCGTCGTAGTAATTCACAACGGAACCGCCGCTCGTCACGTTCAGCATCCCCGTACCTGAGTAGCCGACGTAGAGATAACTGCTCGTCCACTTCGAGCCGCTTCCGCTGACCGTCGCCGTACCGACCGAACCGCTGTTGTAGCCAATGTAGCCAGTCGTGTTCTCAACGTAGCCGCCGCTCGTCACGTTCAATGTCCCCGTGCCAGAACGACCGACGTAGAGGTCGGAGCTATTCATCCACTTCGAGCCGCTTCCGCTGACCGTCGCCACGCCAACCGAGCCGCTGTTACAGCCGATGCAACCGATCGTATTCCCGGCGGAGCCGCCGCTCGTCACGTTCAACATCCCCGTGCCAAAGTTGCCGACGAAGAGACTACCGTTATTCGTCCACTTCGAGCCGGTTCCGCTAACCGTCGCCGTGCCGACCGAACCGCAGCCGTAGCCGATATAGCAGATGCGGCTACTGACGTAGCCGCCGCTCGTCACGTCCAGCGTCCCCGTGCCGGAGTTGCCGACGTAGAGCGAACTACTCGTCCACTTCGAGCCGGTTCCGCTAACCGTCGCCGTGCCGACCGAACCGCTATAGTAACCGACGTATCCCTCCGACGATTCTACCGCTAAGCCGTTTGTGACGGTAAGCGAGCCTGTATTCACGCCCAGATAGCCGCGACTGCTCGCCCATTCAATATTGACTGTCACTCCGGAGAACACGAACGACTGCGTTAGGCTGGCCGTCGAATCTAAAGTTAAATTGAAGTCGCAAACGACGCCACGGGCATTAACGACGCCAGTTCCGCTTAAGCGGTTTGCGGAGGCCACGAACGAGCCGGTCAAAAGCGTTCCACCGCTCATGATAAGCCTTCCCGCAGTTCCGAGAATGGTCGCGCCCGAAACGGAAACCACTCCGCCGTCGTCGATATTGAGCGTTCCCGTGCCGGAAGAGCCGACGTAGAGATCACCGCTATTTGTCCACGTCGAACCAGTCCCGCTGACCGTCGCCACGCCAACCGAGCCGCTATAGTAACCGACGTATCCCTCCGACGATTCTACCGCTAAGCCGTTTGTGACGGTAAGCGAGCCTGTGTTCACGCCCAGATTGCCGAAACCGCTCGTCAAATCCGCATTGACGGTCACTCCGGAGAACGTAAACGACTGCTTTAAGCTTGCCGTCGAATCTAAGGTCAAATTATAGTCGCAAACGATCCCGCAGGTATTAACGACGCCAGTTCCGCTTAATTGGTTTGCGGAGGCGACGAACGAGCCGGTCGAAAGCGTTCCCCCGCTCATGGTAAGTTTTCCGGCAGTTCCATGAATGGTCGCGCCCGAAACGGAAACCACTCCGCCGTCGGCGATCGTGAGCGTTCCCGTGCCGGAAGAGCCGACGTAGAGCGAACCGTTATTCGTCCACTTCGAGCCGCTTCCGCTGACCGTCGCCGTGCCGACCGAGCCGTTCTCGAAGCCGATGTAACCGTCGTAGTAATTCTCGACGGAACCGCCGCTCGTCACGTTCAACGTCCCCGTGCCGAAGTTGCCGACATAAAGCCAGTCGCTATTGGTCCACCGAGAACCTGCTCCAGAAACGGTGACCGCGCCGACCGAGCCGCTGTTACAGCCGATGTAACCGATCGTATTCCCGGCGGAGCCGCCGCTCGTCACGTTCAGCGTTCCCGTGCCGGAAGAGCCGACGTAGAGATCACCGCTATTCGTCCACTTCGAGCCGGTTCCGCTGACCGTCGCCGTGCCGACCGAGCCGCTCTCGAAGCCAATGTAGCCGAAAAGGCTACCGACGGAGCCGCCGCTCGTCACGTTGAGCGTCCCCGTGCCGAAGTTGCCGACGTAGAGATATGTGCTATTCGTCCACTTCGAGCCGGTTCCGCTGACCGTCGCCATGCCGATCGAGCCGCTATTGTTGCCGATGCAAGCGTCGTTGTAATTCTCGACGTATCCGCCGCTCGTCACGTTCAACGTCCCCGTGCCGCGAAGGCCGACGAAGAGATATCTACTATTCGTCCATTGCGAGCCGGTTCCGGA
Source organism: Thermoguttaceae bacterium (assembly GCA_963665265.2). Lineage (GTDB taxonomy): Bacteria > Planctomycetota > Planctomycetia > Pirellulales > Thermoguttaceae > CAXXHQ01. The sequence continues at coordinate 230,287 of OY762224.2, forward strand.
GACAGTCACCTCGCCCGAAACTCCGCTGGTACATCCGAGATATGCTTTGTCGGAAAGAAGAACGCTCCCGCCGTCGACCGTCACGCTCCCGTCAGCGGCGCTTCCGATATAGGAGATCGTCGAACTCGTCCACGTCGCCGGATCGCTCGGGCTGACGCTGCCGGTTACTGTAATGGCAGCGCGGGCGACGGAGACGCCGCCGACTAAAAAACAAACGGCCGAAACGACCGCCAATCGCACGAACGTCAATCGAGCGGCGTACGACGAGGATGCTTGCACGCTGACGAGCGGGGATTTCATTGTAGGGACGCCCTTAAAAAAACCATGAAGAGACGACGAAGGTCGACGACCGCCGCGCTGACCCTAGATTAGAACCGTCCTTATTGTAGCCCCCTCGCTGGCAAGGTGCAATACGCAATAATCCACTGCTAACCGACGTTTTTAGAGGGGCTGCTGAACGCTGCTTTTGGCCTAACCGCCTAGAAATGCATGTAAATTACCCATCGAGTCCCATCCCCTACGCCCAATTCCCTATGCCCTACTCCGTGCCCTCCGTGTCTCCGTGGTGAAAAAATCATCCTCGATGCGTTTGCCGCAGTTAAAAATCATCGGCGTTCGTTCTCAATCGCCGCGATGAGCGCCTTCGCTTTGTCCAACGATTCTTGATACTCTTGGGCCGGGTCGCTATCCGATACCACGCCGCCGCCGACATGGAAATAACACGCACCGTCTTTAACGACGATCGTGCGAATGACGATGTTCAAATCGGTCGGCCCGTCGAAATCCAAATAACCGATCGCGCCGGAATAGATGCCGCGTTGAACCGGTTCGAGTCGGTCGAGCAACTCCATCGCGGCGATCTTCGGCGCGCCGGTCATCGAGCCGCCTGGAAAACACGCGCGAATCAAATCTACGGCGTCGCAATCTTCGCGCAACTCCCCGCGAACCGTCGATACAAGTTGAAAGACCGTCGAGTAGCGTTCGATCTTCAAGACGTCGGGAGTCGTGACCGTGCCGAATCGGCAAACGCGCCCGAAATCGTTCCGCACAAGATCGACGATCATCACGTTTTCAGCGCGATCTTTCTCCGATTCGCCGAGTTCCCGTTCCAACCGCTCGTCCTCCTCGGGCGAAACGCCGCGCGGCCGTGTCCCTTTAATCGGCCGGCTTTCGGCAACGCCGTTTTCGTCGAGTTTCAAAAACCGCTCCGGCGACGAGCAAACGACGGCGACCTCAGGCAATTTCAAATAAGCGGCGAACGGCGCGGGATTGATCTCGCGCAGCGTTCGATACAACGACCAAGGCGTCGCCTCGGCCGGAAGCGGCGTTTGCATCCGCTGCGTCATGCAAGCTTGATAGACGTCCCCTTCGGCGATGCGGGCTTTTATTTCATCAACGGCCGACGCGTACGTCTCAGGAGTGAAGTACGAGGATACCGTAACGCGAGGCTTGACCGCGTCTTCGTTGTAGGGAACGCCCTCCGTGGCGTTCCGTGGCGGACAAGGCTCGCGCGTCGAGCAAAGGCAATTTGCACGAAACGCTTCTTGCTTTTGAATTGTCTCGGACTGCAATCGTTCGGCGTCGCCTCGCGCGGCGGCAAGGTCGCCCCCCACGCCGATCGTCGAAAGAAACGTGGCCCCGGTCGCATGGCAGTGCGAAAGAACGATCGTCGGCCAGAAGAGATAGAGGTCGGGCAAATGCAGATCGTCCTCGGCATGATCGGAAAGCGTCTCGATGAACTGCCCCGCCTCGTAGCCGAAGTAGCCCATCGCGCCGCCAAGAAAAGGAACCTCATTGCGTCCGTCGTCAATGTGATTCACCGGCCGGATTCGTTTTTGCGTTTCGCGCAGAAACGAAAACGGATCGCCGACCAATTCACGGCGATTGGCCGTCGAATCGCTTCGGCCGTCATTTGTAAAAAACTCGACAAGCTCCAAGGAAGCGTTCGCGCCGGGCGGAGCGCCGACGATGCGCCGCGCGCGGAGCACGGCCAAGGGTCGGGCGCCGATGAACGAAAAACGCCCAAGCCGTTCGTCGGTCGATGCGCTGTCGAGCAAGGCCGCGTATTCGTCGTCGCCGAACAGTTCAAAAAAGCGAAAGAACGGCCGCGACCGAACGTCGGCCGAAGGTCGTTCGGCAAGTCTTTCGGTGAGGCGGAAAAAAACGGGGGCGGACATCGTCGCTCCAAGGCGGAAATTTTACAGGAGCCTCCTATTTTGACGGATTTCCGCCGGTTTTCCAACGGGAGCGAAAAATCGGCTTCCCAACGATTTCGCCCCGTAAACAAACTCCCCGGGGCGCGGTATAATCGACGGTTCGCATCGACGCGGATGCCGGGCGGTCGCTTCGACCTTCCCCCGCTTTCGCAAGAACGACTTTTCGAGGATCGAAGTCATGAAAAAAACGCTTGGCGCCGACACGTTGATTTTTCCCACGCCGCTTTGGCTCGTCGGCTCGTACGACTCGACCGGCCGACCGAATTTAACGCCGATCGCCTGGGGCGGCATCTGCTGCTCGACCCCGCCGTGCGTCGCCGTTTCGCTTCGCAAAGCCACCTATTCGTATGAGTGCATTATGGAGCGGAAGGCGTTCACGGTGAACGTGCCGTCGGCCGCCTATTTGAAAGAGGCGGACTATTGCGGAATGGCCTCGGGACGAACGATCGACAAGTTCGCCGCCTGCAAATTCACCCCGGTCCGCAGCGAATTGATCGACGCGCCCTATGTGGCCGAGCTTCCGATGACGCTCGAATGCCGCTTGCTCCGCTATACCGAGATCGGCCTGCACACTCAATTCATCGGCGAGATTTTGGACGTGAAGGTCGACGATTCGGCGCTGGACGCCCACGGCGCGCCGGATATTTCAAAAATCGATCCCGTTATTTTCACGCCGAAGGTTCGCGGCTATCACCGCGTCGGCGAGTTCGTCGGCAAAGCCTTCGACGTCGGCAAGCCGATCGGCAAATAGCCGGTTTTCGCCGAAGCGGCCGAGAAATTGGACATTTCGACCCCGCCGAATTAAAGTCGAAGATTGCGCGAGCTCGCCTCGACCGCCCCTAACCGTATTCATTTCCCTTCTTTAATTATTAACGTCGCAACGCCATGTCTTCAGCGCCTTCCTTTCAGCCCGTCAGTAGTCAAGATTTCCTTCCCGCCGCGCAGTTGCGCGAATTACAGTTGGCGCGATTGATCGAAGTCGTTCGACGCGTTTACGAACGGGTCGAGTTCTATCGGAATAAGATGAACGAATTGGGCGTCCATCCCGATCATATCCGATCGCTGGCCGACATCGCCAAACTGCCGACGACGGTGAAGACCGACTTGCGCGACACCTATCCGTTCGGCCTCTTCGCCAGTCCGATGAGCGAGATCGTGCGGCTTCACGCTTCGAGCGGAACGACCGGCAAGCCGATCGTCGTGGCCTACAATCAAAACGACATTGACGTTTGGACGAACGGCGTCGTTCGCAGCTTGGCCTGCTACGGCTTGCATAAAGGCGACATCTTGCAGAACGCCTACGGCTACGGATTGTTCACCGGCGGCCTCGGACTGCACTACGGCGGCGAAGCGATGGGCGCCACCGTCATTCCCATCTCCGGCGGAAACACCGATCGGCAAATTATGGTCATGCGCGACTTCGGCGTCACGGCCGTCAGTTGCACGCCGAGCTACTTCTTGCATTTGATCGAACGGGCCGGCGAATTGGGCGTCGATCTCCGCGACCTCCCGCTCCGCGCCGGCATCTTCGGCGCCGAACCGTGGACCGACCAAATGCGCAAGCATATTGAATCGAGCGCCGGAATAAAGGCCTATGACATTTACGGCTTGACCGAAATCACCGGCCCCGGCGTGGCCGCCGAATGCTACTGCCAAAACGGCCTGCATATGTTCGAGGACCATTTCTATCCGGAAATCGTGAACCCCGACACTTGCGAGCCTCTGCCCGACGGCGAGGAAGGCGAGTTGGTCATTACGACCTTGAGCAAACAGGCGATGCCGTTGATCCGTTACCGAACGCGCGACATCACCTGCTTGATGACCGACGAATGCCCTTGCGGCCGGACCGTGCGGCGCATTCGTCGCATCTCGCATCGCAGCGACGATATGTTCATCATTCGCGGCGTGAACGTCTTCCCGTCGCAGATCGAAGCGGCCTTGCTGGCCGTCGAAGGCGCCTTGCCCCACTACCAAATCTTCATCACGCGGGAAAAAGGACTCGACCAAGTCGAAGTGCAAATCGAAATCACGCCGGAGCTCTTCAGCGACCGCATCGGCTCGATGGAGGAACTCCGCCGCCGCCTCGGCCATTCAATCGAACGAACGGTCGGCATCCGCGTGAAAGTCAGCCTCGTCGAACCGCACTCGATTAAACGTAGCGAAGGAAAAGCAAAGCGTGTCTTCGACCAACGCGAAATGTAAAAAAGTAGGGACGAGAGCGTAGGAAATGCGGCGTTGATCGCCGCGCGAATGCGGCAGATTACGCCCCCTTCGACTCGCTATTTCTCAGGGGCTTATTCTTTTGCTTTTCAAACGGCAACGGGCTTAGACCGACCTCGCGCAGACGCATATCCTCCCAATCTTCCCAGTTTCCGTTCTTCATGCATGTAGGACCGCAGGCACAAGGGCGTAGCTGGCTTGATAAGGTCCCTAAAACGGGTCGGTTGGGGTTCATCTTTCCCGCCGAACAGCAGCTTCCTGGCGCCTATCGCAGGCATTTCGAGCGGAAAATTACGCAGTTTCGTTCACATGCAAAAATCCCGAAAAAACGTTGCAATCATTCCGTGCGGTAAACCGATACATCTGACATGCGCCCGCATAGCAGCTTACGCGGCTAACGCGCCGGTCCCAAGAGGGGGGCGGAATCGCAGGCGACGGTTCACGATGTAGGAGCCAGATACAATGCAAGTGAAGGTTTACGTACCGAAAGTTATCGAAGTCCCCAGCGAATATCTGCCGGCGTTGGCCAAACGCGCCGCGGATAGCCTCGGCGATCGAGCCCACGACGTCTCCGCGACGCGCGGCCACTTGGTCCGTCAGGCGGTTCAAGACGGCTTGCTCCGCGAGTTCGATTTCCTCGTCGGCGAAGACGGCACCGTTGATTTGGTGTGCGATCCCGGCATGGAAATTCCCTTGGAGCTGGAAAATAAGACGCTCAGTCTGGCGGAATTGCTGGAAGCGTTGCAATACAAGCGCTCTTGGGCCGACGTGAAAGCGTCGTCCGAAGCGGCTTAATCGCGAAAAGTAGCCGCTTCGTCGCGCGGAGAATGCGCGCGGACGCGCCGAGGACGCCTGAAAAAATCGGGCCGTCCTTCGCGCCGCTTCGCATCTGCGCGGAACGGCGAAGCGTAGCGAGTGTGAATAGTTGCCTGTGCCTAAACCGCGATCCGTACAGTCGCGAAAACGTCGCATCCGCGACCCAGGCGTGCGTCGAGTCGAACGGAGAAATCCGTGCGAATCGCGTCGCCGCGGAATGCGCCGTCGCTCTGGGGTCGCCTTCCATTCATCCCGCCACCACACGCTGCCATGAGCGCCTGCCCGCAACAATTCGATATCGAAAAAATGTTTTGCGCGAAAAGCGGAAGCGGAGACCAAGCGTCTGCCCTCCGTGAAGTCGCAAAGCATTCGAATTCGGAGCTTTGGCGCGTCGTTTCGCCCGACGATTCGACCGGTTCGCCGGAATCTCGACTTGCCGGAGGCGAGCGTCGCCCCCTTAGCTCTTATTTCGCTTCCGATGAGGAAGCGACGATTGCCCCCGCCTCCGCCGCCGACGCGGAGTCCGAACCCGGCGTCGATCTCTCGTACCTGCAAGCGGACGGAGAGGTCGTGTCAAAAATGATCGCCGGTTTGAAAGCCGCTCCCGAAGAAGGAAACCGCCGCGGTAGATCGTCAGGCCAAAAGCGAGCGATCGCCATGCCTACGACTAAGACCGATCTCGGCGGCATTTTGAAGGACGACAAAGTCTGCTCCGTCGGACGCTCGCATGCCGAAGAGCGAGCCGCGCACGCCAAGCAATCGGGCGGCCATGCGCCGATGACCGGTTGCGTCCGCTCCGCGCAAGACGTCGCTTTAAGTCGCATCGTCGAGTCGTGGCCGAAGCTTCCCGCTAAAGTTCAAACGGCGATCTCCGCCGTCGTCGACGCGGCGGTAGGACGAGTCAACGGCTAGCTTCGATCGCGTTTAGAATATTTACCGCAACGGCTTCCCTTTGTTGCTTTGGGCAATGAATGGAAGCCGTTGTTATTTCTTGTGCCGGCGGCAGGCAGGCCGACGCACGGCGCCTGACCGAGTCGCTTCCTGCGATTCACCCCTCATCCCTACGCGACTTTAACGGCTTTGCGGGCCGTAACCTTTATTCCTCGCTTAACGAGCGTAGCGGTCGCAACGGACAATCTCGATTTCCGACTTATTCCCGAAATTCCTTCCGATCCCAATTGTAGGCGTTAATCCGTCCGTATCGCCTGCAACGGCGATAACCCGCAACGAACGCGCGGACGAATCGGGATTCGAAATGCGGAGGCCGCTTAGCGGCGCTTCGCGAATCGCCAGGGATAGTACTTTGAGCATGCATCAGCAAAGGATCACGGCATGAGAGAAAGCGTCGAGATTGCGGACGTGTTCGGCATTCGCCGCACGAACGTACGCAAAGAGCCGCCGAAGGAAAAAACGCCGCCCAATACGGCCGCGTGCCCGCTCTGCCGAACGAAGATAGCGGTCTCCGACGCCGCGACCGCCGCGTCGTTGTTATGTCCGTCCTGCGGCATGCGCTTTCAATGGCGGCCGCCGCAAGCCGATAATCTCGGGCGACGTATTCAAATGCCCGCCAAACCGCAGCCGTCTTCCGAATTGGAACGCTGGCTCTCCGGCGACCCGCCTCCGCTCATCGAGCCCCAAGACGCCGATCCGGCTCCCGCCCCCGTAAAAGCCGCGCGACGACATCCGATTTTACTGGGCGTTTTCGTCACGATCTTGATCTCCGGTGCCGCCGTCGCCATGACCGGCGCCGTAGGATATTTGTTCGTGTTTCGACAAATCGCCGGGCTAAAAACGCACATGCCCCAAAAGGAAGAACGCGTCGCGGCCGTCGCCGAGCCTCTGAAAAACGCCGAGACCTTCGCCGACGAACAACGCCGAATCGCCGCCGAGAAAGAGAAGCAGGCGGAGCGGGAACGGCTTGCGCGGCAAGAGACCGAACGCCGCGCGCAAGAGGCCGAGAAAACTAAACGCCTGGCCGTCGAGGAGAAGCAACGCGACGAAACGCAGCGCATCGCGCAGGAAAAACAAGCGCGAGTCGCGATCGCCGAACGGCAACTGCAAGAGGCGTCGCAATTGTTGGCGAGCCATCCGGCGAGAAGCTTATTCCTCGCTTGCGAAGCGTTGAAATCTCGAATGCAAAACGGCATTTCCCTCGATATGCAGTCGCAGCAAATCGTGCGCGACGCGCTCGCCATCGTCGGGCCGCAAGGTTTTTCCGGCCACTCGGCGCCGATCCAAGCGACCTCCATGACGCCCAACGGAAAATGGCTAATCACCGGGGGCGACGATCGCGTCATTCGCTTGTGGAATCTCATGCAGCCCGACCCCTCGGCCTCGCCCACGGTTCTTCCCGCGCATGACGAAGGAATCACCGTCGTCACGGTCAGTCCGAACGGACGCTGGCTCGTGACGGCAAGTCGAGACGGCGACGTCCGACTCTGGGATTTTCAAGCCGCCGATCCGCCTACCCAACCGCTCAAGCTGAGTTCCGGTAAAACGAGAGTCCGCGCGGCGGCGTTTAGCGCCGACGGCCGATGGCTCGTTGCGGCCGGAGGCGATGACGACAAAAACGATAACGTCGCCCGGTTATGGGATATCAGCGCCTCGCCGATTGACCCAAAACCGCTTTCGCTTCGCGGACATGAAAAACCGATTCTCGCCGCCGCGATTAGTCCCGACGGACATTGGGTCGCCGCCGCCGGCGAAGATAAAACCGTGCGGCTTTGGAACTTGAACGCCCGCTCCCCTGCCGCCGAACAGATCGTCTTTAACGGACATGAAGGTTGGGTCTCCGCCTTGGCCTTCACGCCGAACGGTCGCACGCTGGCCTCGGCCGGGTACGACGGAACCGTCCGGCTTTGGGACGTCGCACATCCCGATCCCGAACAGCAACCGCTCGTCCTTCGCGGTCATCAAGGTTGGATCAGCGCCTTGGCTATTTCCGCCGACGGCAAATACTTGACCGCCGGAGGATACGATAAAACGATTCGATTGTGGCAAGTCGACCCCGTCGATCCGAAGGCCGAGCCGCTCGTTTTCGCCGGTCATACCGAACGAATCCGGTCGCTGGCGTTTTCCCCAGACGGCCGCTGGATGATATCCGCCAGTTACGACAAAACGGCAAGGCTCTGGGACATGCTAGCGCCGCATCCCGAGAAAGCGTCGGCCGTCTTACGCGGTCACAACAGCCCGATCAATTCGGTCGCGGTCAGCGCCGACGGCCGTTGGTTGGCCACGGGCGGAGGCGATACCTACGCCGGACGCGACAACACCGCGCGACTTTGGAACTTGCGAACGGAAGATCTGCTCGAAGCCGCGCAACATTCGGCGAACGCTCGGCTTACGGCCGATCAACGTCGGGAGCTCCTCACCGAATCGGCTTCCCGACAAGAGGATTCGAGAAGATAAGCCGGCGCCGCGCAACGCCGGCGCCGAAGCTTCATTGCTTTATTTCGCCAATTGTCGTAGAATTCTAACAGAGGAAGTGAACGAAGGATCGCACTTACGACTCGATATAAAGGATTGCCCAATGTCCGTCGCATTCGCTTCGACGCTGTTGTTTTCGGGCTTCGTGGGCATGCTTTTATTCGCCCTGGCGATCCTCGTCCAGTCGCGCCGCTCCGACGTTACCCGCTCACGGTAAACGTTTCTTGAAATACAAACGAGCGACGAGGATTTTGCGAGAACGGTGAATCTATACGTCCGCGACTTCCTCGCGTGCCGCCGCAAGTTCCTGATAGACGGCCTCGACCGCCTCGCCGTCAATTTGATCCAGTTCGCGCCCCGCCCCGGCCACCAAAGCCAAGTCGGCCAACTGCGAGGCCAATCGCGGAACTCCCTGCGAAAGTACGTGCAAACGTGCGGCCGCCTCGTTCGAGAAAATCGGCTTCTTTCGATTCGCCCCGGCCGTGCGCTTCCGCAAAAATTCGGCCGTGTCTTCTTCGCCCCACAATTCAATCTCCGCGCGAAGCTCGATCAAATCGGCCAACCGGGAATTGACGCATGCGTAATCCTCCGTCCGGCAAGCGACGACGATCGTCAGCAACGCCTCCGGCTGCCAATCGCGCTGCGCAAGCCGAACCAACGCCGTTTGCAAACGAAAATCGGCGCGATCCACGTCGTCTAAAAGAAATACCGTCGCGCGACGCTCCAAACGACGAACGGTCAAGCGATCCTCGATCGTGCGCCAAAGAGCCGATTCATTCGCCTCCGGCGAGGCGTTAACGCCTAATTCGCAAGCGACCGCCGCGAGAAACTCATCGACCCCGAGACCGAAAAGGCTTATCCGGCAAGCGAGATCGCCGGCCCGACGACGCTGATCCGCGAACGCGCAAAGGGTGAGCGATTTTCCGCACCCCGCCGGCCCGACGAGCAGCCCGAGACGGCGGCGATTATCAACAAGAAAATGGAGCCGGGCCAACGTCTCTTCATGCGTCGGGCTCTGGTGAAACCAACGCAAATCCGTTCCGGCGCCGAACGGCGGCTCGACTAATCCCCAATGCGTCGCGTACATCGATTAACCCTCCATGGTCAAACGAATTTTTTCGGCGTCAAGGCGGCCGACGATCCCTTCGTCATTGCCGCCCAGAACTCCATACTGCTGCAACTAAAAAACGTCGCTCCGCTTTACAGAAGACTTTCCAAAAGCAAACGCATTTTTCGCATCTCGGCCAATTGCTCGACGTCGGGCAACGGCGCCACGTCGACGCACAACGCCCGGTCGTAGCGGGCTTTAGTCAGTTGGTTCACCAAACGGCCGTACTCGATTTCGCCTTGGCCGACCCGGACCTGCAACGCGGTCTTGTTCGTGTCGCGAAGACGAACGTGGTACACGTATTTCATCAAGTTGTCGTAATTGGCGCCGGCCTGCGGTCCGTAAATGTAATGACTCGGATCGAGCGTGATACCCAGTCCTTTGACGTTATCGCAAAGGACGGCGGCGGTGTCGGGATCCTGCGTCATTCGCCCCGCCTCGGTGAGCAAGCCGACCCGAACGCCGGTGTGCGCGGCGATCGCCGACATCTCGCGAAGACGTTCGATCTCGGCGTTGAACGGAGTTCCTAACTCCGAAGCGCGAACGGTGATCGTGACCACCTTCGTCGCTTTCGCCAGTTTGCAGCAGGCCGCGAACTGACGATAGTAAAGCTCCTCGTTCGGCTCCTCGATCTCGACGCTAAACGACGTGAGCGTCAAACGATGCGTCTGACGGCAAATCGTCGCCACGCGATCAAAATCCGCCAACACTTCCGACGGCTTCATGTGCCCGTCGGTCTCGTGGATCATCAACTCGACGTCGGTATATTCCAGATCGGCCAATTGCACCAAGGCCGCATCCAAAGGCATACTCAAAAAACAACGACTTGTCGCGGCAACAAACACGCCAGACTCCTTATAAACCAATTGCAATCCAAATCCGCGTTCAATCGCCCGCTTGCCCTGCGGGGAAGCAGGCTCACCCTCGAAACGCAGCACGCGGCTTTGAATTGGATATGTATCAAATGTACAAACACGGCGGGCAATTACCCAAACTTCCGTAGCTTCGCAGATTACAGCGCAGGCGACTTTCAACCGCTCGGCCATGTAACCCGGAAAACTTCGCTACAGGACGCACAGCTTACCTTTTCTAGCCGTTTTATGGAATGCCAGTCGGTTCGATTGAGGACCGGTTCTTGCCATTTTGCGATTGCGCTACGCCTATTTTGGCTAGTCTGCTATTATGACGGCGTTCAGGGCGACAATTTCTCAGTGAATCGTTTTCGATTGGAGAGCGTAATATGCCGGAAGGACCTAACGAACAGCCGATACCCGCCGCCATTCTCACCCCAAGTCCGATGGCCCCCCCGCCTCAACCGCGCCGCCGTTCCCGCTGGGCGACGTTTTTCGTCGTGCTACTGGTTCTCGCCTTGGGGGGATCGCTCTTAGTGAATTTCGGCTTCATCTCGCTGTTCGGCATGGCGGCGATTCGTGGACAAGAGGCTGGCGTTCAAGAAGAGTACGTTTCCCATTCCCGTTGGTCGGCAAAGAAAATCGCCATCCTCTCCATCGACGGCATGATCGTGGACGGCGAAGGCTTTTTCAAAAAACAATTGGATCGCGCGCGGAAAGACGCGCAAAACGGCTCGCTTAAGGCGTTGGTCCTTCGCATTAATTCGCCGGGCGGAACCATTTCCGGTAGCGACCGAATCTATTGCTCCCTCCGAAAATTCGCCGATGAGACGCAAACCCCCATCGTCGTAAGCATGGGCGCCCTCGCCGCAAGCGGCGGCTACTACGCCGCCATGGCCGTCGGCGAAACGCCCGACTCCATCTTCGCCGAACGCACCACTTGGACCGGCTCGATCGGCGTCATCATTCCGCACTATAACTTGGGCGGACTTATGAAACAGTACGGCGTCGAGGCCGACAACGTCGTCAGCTACCGTTTAAAAGAAATGGGAACGATCGCCCGATCGATGACCGAAGAGGAACGTAAAATTTTCCAGCAATTGGTCGACGAAGGATTTTCCCGCTTTAAAGAAGTCGTGAAAGAAGGCCGGCCGAAGCTGAAAAAGGATTTGGCTGCGCTGGACGCGGCGGCCACCGGTCAGGTTTTTACGGCCGATCAGGCGGTCAAACGCGGTCTGGTCGATCGGATCGGATTTGAAGAGGACGCCGTGGCGCGAGCGATCGAATTGGCCAAGCTCGTCGATAAAGACGATGTGACGGTCATTCGCTATAAGGCCGAGCCGAGCTTGCGAGGCCTGCTCTTCGGCGAACAAGGTCGCGCAAGCTCGTTCGATCCGTCGGCCCTGCTCGACCTCGCTACTCCGAAAGCCTATTACCTCTTCACCTGGCTCCCGCCCATGACGAAAGAATAATGCGGAGCCTATACGACTTTTTCGTATCGCCGCTAAAGAACGCAAAAGATTTTTAGCCAAGACTGGTTCAAATTTCACTTGTGCGCGTTTTCAGCCTTCTGCCACGCACTCCGTGCATGACAAACAGTAGGGCGCTCTGTGAGCGCCGACTGGCTGCTTTACCAGAGCAAAACCGTCTTCGAGGGGCGTTCACGCCCCTTTCTCGGCCTTTAGGCCGCCCTAGCCTTGGCGTTTACGCCAAGGAAGTCCGCCATTCATCCCCCTCCCCATTTGTTTTTTGGGGCTTTTTTGAGTTCAAACTGTTAGGAGGCGTTCAGCGACGAAAAACGCCTCGCAAATCGATTTCAGTGCGATTCGGTAGAAAAAGCCCCAAAAAACAAATTACTAAACGCGCAGTTCCAAATTGGACTTGGCATAACGTCCAATCCACTTAGGCTGAGACGATGTGCCAGCGCGTTTTCGTAAACTTTTTCAAGATGACCATGCCCCAAGTATAGATGAATTGCGTAGGCCGTCTCGCGTACGAAATCGCAAAGTTCTTTAATAGTTTGCACGGATTCTCTTTTGTGCTCTTTGCGTTCTTTTGCGGCTAATCAAGCTCCATAAATTTCTTCGCTTGAGCGATGCCGAACGCTCGACGTTCAATGTCGGCCGAAGACGCAGCGCCCTATTTCGCCGTCCCGGCCGAGGTCGGCTTGGCGGCCGGCTTTTCAGAAGTTGATTTCTCCGCGGCCGTTTTTTCGGCAGGAGCTTTCTCCTCGGTCGATTTGACGGAGCCCGAGGGCCTGCTCTCCTCTTTCTTTTTATCGCCGTCGCGAGAAGGCCCTTCGCCGTCGGCGGGCGGTTGACCGCGATCCATCGGCGGACCGTTGAACTCCTGCCCTTCGCCGCCCGGACCGCGAGGACGCATTCCCTCGCCTCGCCGCTGATCGCGACCGCGACCGGGCATGCCGGGGAAACCAGGCCCCATAAAGCCCTCTTGCCGCACGTACATCTGAAATAACTGCCGCTGCATCTGGTCAACCGGCAAATTCAACAACCGATTGCGTTGATCCTCGGGCAGCTTTTCAAAAAACTTCGCGAGTTGATCCTCGTCAAACGCCGAATGAAAATCCCGACGCGCGACGAATTGCTGAAAAAAGATCGGCCCAAGCCATTCGCGAACGATCTTTTTCTTTTCCCCCGCGTTTTTGCCCTTCAATTGCTCGCGTGCCTCGGCCGATAGCTTACATTCGACTTCGGCGATTTCTGCTTCCGAAAGATCGCCGAACGGATTGCCCCCTTTCGACCAGAGGGCGAGCGAAGCGATGACCGTCGAGCGAAATTCCGCTTTGATCCCCGACTCGATGCGGTCGCGCTGCTCCTTCGTGAGCTTCTCGGCGAAAGCCTCTTTTTTCTTTTCGGCGTATCCGCGCAACCAAACGCGAAGCGATTCGACGTCTTTCGCCGCAAGCCCATGCGGTTGCCAACGCTCGTTCTCCTCTTGCAGGCGCTTTTTAATCCACTCGACGCGCTCTTTCGGCGGCATCGACTGCAATTCGGCGCGTTCGTAGGCGGGCAACGTCTCCAGCCACTTCGAATAGCCGTCCATGACGGAGGTCAAATCCTTCGCCTCGGGATCCTTTTCGATCTCTTCGTTGAGCTTGCGGAGCTTCGCCTGCTCGGCCGCGTCCAGACCGTTGAATTGCTTGAACTTCCGCAGTAACTCGGCCTTCTCCGCGTCGTTCATCTTTTCAACGCGTTCTCGCTCCGCTTGATATGAGTCGTCGGCGCGAACGGCGCAAGAAAACCCCAAGCAAAAAATCAACGTCAGCGCGATCGTCGCCGCGTTCTTCGCCTCGTTCGATTTCATCCGCAAAGCGTTCAAATCACGTTCCTTCATCGGGACGAATTACTTCTTTTCGTCTTTTTGGAAGAGGGCTTCTTTGTGAAGCATGCGTAAGAATTCCACGTCGCCGACTTGCCGATACTGATCGACCTTTTCGATAACCGACAAGTCGCGGAGGAGCTTGCTGTTTTGGCTGGGCATGAACGTCGAACCGACGAAGAAGCCGACCACGCAAAGCGTCGCGGCGACGACTCCCGCCCAGGCGATCGCATACCGGCGTTTTTTCGGCGCAACGGCCTCTTCGGCCGCTAAATCCTTCTCCGCTTCGACCGCCACCATTTCAAGCGTCGTCCGCGCGAAATTCTCCTTCACCGGCGTGGCGTCCAACTCGCCGAGCATTTCCCATGATCGCTCAAGGTCTTGCAAGCGTCGGCGCACGTCGGGATTCGAGGCCAGCAGTTCCTCTACCTCTCGACTCCCACGCGAGTCCAACTCGCCGTCGAGGTAGGCGACTAACTGCTCGTCGAATCGCTCTTCGATATTTCGCCGTTCTTCATTCATAATCGTAAAAAACGCTTACGGATTCTCCTCGTCGTCAACCGCGTCAGCCGAATTGTATTGTTCGCGATCGACGAGCGGCTCGCCGTCCGGCAACCGCCCGAGCTCCATATAGGGCTGCAATATCTCTTTTAAATTCAATCGAGCGCGCGACAGCAACGACTTCACCGCTTGCGGCGACATCTCCAATGTTTCGGCAATGTCGGCGTAGCTCAAACTTTCATATTTGCTCAGCAAAACCGCCATCCGCTGCCGTTCGCCGAGCGATTCCAATGCCAAGCGAACCACGTCGCGCATCTCGGCCTTGTCCAATCGCCGGGCCGGCATGGCGCCGCTGCTCGCCTGAAGCATCCTTTCCATCGGCTGCGCGCCCATCGGACCGCTTTCGGTCGTCGAAAGATTCACTTCTTTCCGACGACTCTTCGACCGAAGCGAGTTCGACGCCACGTTATTCGCGATGGTGAATAGCCAAGTGGCGAATTTCGCGCCAGGCTCGTAGGTCTTCCGCGAACGATAGACCCGCAAAAAGACTTCCTGTGTCAGGTCTTCGGCTTGATCCTGATTTCCGACGAGGTGCCGCAATATCGTTACCAAACGATCCTGATAGCGCAGCACCAACTCCTCGAAAGCGGCGGCGTTGTCGTCGCGCACTTCGAGCATTAACCGGACGTCCGGATCGAGCGCGTATCTTCGTACGGACGACTCGCTAACGGTCAAGGCGAAACCTCAGGATCGCGGCGGGAACTATCGAGACCGATGCCGCCAACTACCTCGCCTCGCGCTTCTTAATCGCGGAACGGTTCGTCGGCTAAGCAGGACTCAATACTGCGGCAGGAAATGGAGACTGTAACAGGAAACGGAATTTCCGCTCCATATCTACAATCTAATTCGACAACTCATTGTAGCCTATTCCCGCCCAAGCCGCGACGGTGACCCTGGTTGCGTCATTTGCCGTAAACCACGTAACCGCCAATGCTTCCGTATATAGAAATTAACCCCTCGAAAGATGAAAAGTTCCGCGGCGCCCCCCTGCTCCTCGCGGTTTCATGTCTAATCTTGCTGCGACTGCTTTCGTCGCAACTGGCCGCAAGCGGCGTCGATCCGGTCCCCTTTTCGATAGCGAATCGCCGTCGTAAGCCCGCCTGAGTTCAGGATTTCCGCAAATTCCGCCGTCGCCGAAGGAGCGGGCGTCCGGAACGAGAGCCCCGAAACCGGATTGAACGGGATTAGATTGACCAGCGAAGGACGCCCCCGCAAAATCTGCACAAGTTGCCGTGCGTGTTCCGGCTGGTCGTTTACGCCCGCCAATAAAACGTACTCGTAAGTCACTCGTCGGCCGGTCTTCTCGAAATAGGCGTCCGCCGCCGCCAAAACTTTTTGGATTCCCACCCCTCGATTCACCGGCACAAGCTGATTCCGCAATTCGTCGTTCGGCGCATGTAATGAGACGGCCAAATGATAGGGACAATCCAACTCCGCCAGCCGCAAAACCCCCTTGGGCAACCCGACCGTCGAAATGGTGATTCTTCGCACGCCGATGCCCAGCCCGTCGGCGCTCGTCGCCTCGGCCAGGGCGCCCATCACGGCGTCGACGTTCAGCAACGGCTCCCCCATCCCCATCATCACGATATTGCTCATTCGTTCTTCCGACGGAAGAAGTCGTTGCAAATGCAACATTTGTTCGACGATTTCGCCGCGCGTCAAATTGCGTTCGACGCCGTCGATCCCCGTCGCGCAAAACGCGCAGCGCATCGCGCAGCCGACCTGCGAACTGAGACACATCGTCCGATGATGCCGATCGTCGCGAAGCAAAACGCATTCGATGCGGTGGCCGTCGGCGAACTCGATTAGCAGCTTCTCCGCCTCGTCGGGCGCCCCCGATTTTTTTACGACTTTACCGGTCAAGACCGTGAAAGACTCTTTCAATTCGGCGCGCAACGATTGCGGCAAGTCGGTCATTTCGTCGAAATCGACCGCTCGTTTTTGGAATATCCACTTATGGATTTGCTTCGCGCGATAGGCCGGCTGCTTGCGCTCGGCAAACCAAGCCGTCAATTCTTCCTGCGAAACGTCCAACCAATTTTTCATGCCTGTTCTCGATTGCTTTTGCGATGCGCCGCCAACTTTTCGGCTAGTTCGCCCGACTCGACCGCCGAAACGAACGATTCCAGGTCGGCGTAAATAACGTGACTAAGAAACTTAATCGCCCAATTGTGCTTCATCGGACTGACGGCGACGACGAAGGCGCCGTGCTGATACGCCTCCCACATTTCGATCGCGGTCCCCATCGACGCCTCCGGCGCGTAAGCGACGAGCAGATCGACTTCGCGGCACATCAAATTATGGCCGAAAAATACCTGTCGCCCATGATCTTCGCCGTAGTTAATCGAATCGTTATGGTTCGCAAACGGGTCGTACACTTCGGCGTCGGCCAAATGCCCTTCGATAATCTCTTTCAGTCGCCCGCGGTAGTCTTGCTCATGGACCGCCAAACCGCGGATCGAACCTTGCATAATTCCGGCCAAAAAAACGCGCATCGTCAATCCTTATATGTCGTTCCGTTAAAACGCCTCGTCGTCTCGCTTAAGGCTAAGGCGAAGCGGACTGTTTTTTCCGCCTCATCCTTCATAATTCACCCTCGCCCTGGCGATACGTCCGGCGGCTTCCCGTTCCCAACGTCGCTTTTTTCACTACAATAATCGAAGATACTATTATTTCCTCCTCGCGGACTTCTTGCCATGCCCAATTTAGAGACGTTTGAAAAAGAGGCCGAATCGTTGCTCCTCGAACTCTTGGCCATTCCCGGCGGAAGCGGACAAGAGAGCAAGGTCATGGACTTTATCGTCGCGCGACTGACCGAGGCCGGCGTCGAATCGTCGCAAATCACTTTCGACGACGCTCACAAGCGAAGTCCTAAAGGGGGCGAAATCGGCAATTTGGTCGTTAAGCTCCCCGGCACGAAAGCCGGTCCGCGACGCATGCTCGCCGCCCATACCGACACCGTTCCTCTCTGCGTCGGGGCGAAACCGGTCCAACGCGGCAAGTATCTCATTCCCGCCGACAAAACCACGGGACTCGGCGCCGACGATCGCGCCGGAGTGGCCGTCACCTTGAACGCCGCGTTGCACATCCTAAAAAACAAACTCCCGCACCCGCCGCTAACGTTCCTCTGGACCGTGCAGGAAGAAATCGGCCTGTACGGCGCTCGCCATGCAAAATTGAGCCTCCTCGGCAAGCCGAAGCTCGCGTTCAATTTCGACGGCGGAGCAGCCGAGAAAATTACGATCGGCGCGACCGGCGGATACCGCATGGACATCATCGTGCGCGGAATCGCCAGTCATGCCGGCGCCGCGCCCGAACAAGGCGTCAGCGCAATCACCATCGCCTCGCTTGCCGTCGCCGATCTATTTGCCGAAGGTTGGCTCGGCCGCGTGGAAAAAGGAAATCAATTGGGAACGAGCAACGTCGGCGTGATCCGCGGCGGCGACGCCTCGAACGTCGTCACCCCGTTGGTCGAAATTCGAGCCGAAGCGCGAAGCCATAATCCCGCCTTCCGCGCGAAGATCGTTCGCGCCATCGAAAAGGCGTTCCATGCGGCGGCGAAAAAAGTCCGCAACGTCCGCGGCGAATCCGGCTCGGTCGAAATCGTCGGCCAACTCGATTACGAAGCGTTCCGCCTACCGAGCGACGATCCGAGCCTTGCGGCCGTCGAAAAAACAATTCGCTCTCTAGGCGGTCAACCGGAACGCGCGATCTCGAACGGCGGATTAGACGCGAATTGGCTTTCCGAACGAGGATTGCCCACGGTCACCTTGGGCTGCGGCCAAGAGACGCCCCACACGCCGGCCGAACGGCTTTACCTGCCCGAGTTCCGCCGCGCTTGCGAAATCGCGTTGCGACTAGCGACCGGCGAGGCCGAGTAGAACCGCGCGCAAACCTCGGCGTGTGCAACCACGCGCCCTATTGCCGAGATGCATCGTTCGTAAAAAAGACGCGGATCGAAATGGCCCGTTTTGGCGTCCTTTCGACGAATAATAATTTCGTGAACAAAATCGACATTAAATGGGGTCGTCATGACCAGATTCGCTCTTCTCATTGGGATTATCTCCCTTTTCTTTTGCGCCCGGGCCTATTGCGAAGAGGCGAACGACAAACAAGTGACGACCGTTCTCGCAAAAGACATTCCCGATAAAGTTCAGATCATCGGGGAGCTTGGCCAACCGCTCGGCAAGTTGACGACTATCCGCGGCAAATGGATAAAACCGAGCGGCGTTCCGAAAGACAATTCCTTGCGTTTTCAAATCACGGCCGTTAACGGAAAACGACTTGATAAGTCGGTGGAATGGCATAGAACGCAAGTCATTGCCGTATTTTCTGGAGAAAAAGGTCGCGGACCAAAGCCTGGGGAAAAATGGGACTGGCAATACGTTTACGATGGAAAGAGCCTTGCGCCTAAACCGGAGGAAAATGAAAATTGGGAAATGCAAGGGGCCGAAATTGGCGGCTTCGACATCCACGTATGTTTGTCGACGTTAGAAGGCATGCAGCTACCTTACTACCGCAAACCTTTCTCCACCCATTTCGAATTTATCGCCGTCAAGAAGATAAATGACGATGGCAAGGCTGACTCAAAACGATGAATGGCGCCGAGAGACTTGGCCTCATGCCCCACGGCGACGAAAAGAGCAAACAGGAATGTCGGCCTCTTTTAGAGCCAATCAGAGATAAATGAAGCGATAGTTTCCAAAAGACGCACTTGCTGCCAAGCAGCCAGTGGCGCCCAAAACGTTTCGTTTAGCCTAGATAAGCTCTAAAAGCCCAGCACGTCTTTCATGCCGTAGAGGCCGACGGGCTTGCCGACCAAAAATTTCGCGGCCGAAAGAGCGCCCGAGGCGTAGCAATCGCGATTCGACGCGCTGACTTTCAATTCGATTGTTTCGCCGAGCATGCCGAAAACGATCGTGTGTTCGCCGGGGTTGTCGCCGACGCGAACGGCATGATAGCCGATCTCGTTATGCGGACGACGGCCCGGCTTTCCTTCGCGGCCGTGTCGCTCTCCGGTAATCCCCATCGCGTTCTTAATGATCTCGCCGAACTTGAGCGCCGTTCCGCTCGGGGCGTCGGCCTTGTAACGATGATGCCGCTCGATGATTTCGACGTCGGCGTCTTGATCCTTCAACGCCTTGGCGGCGAGCTCGGTCAGCCGCATCGTCAAATTGACCGCCAACGACATGCTCGGCGCCCAAAGCAACGGAATCTCTTTCGAAGCGTCCAGTATCTGCTGCGTCTGCTTATCGCTAAAGCCGGTCGTGGCCACGACCAACGGAACCTTCCGCTCCTCGCAACGCTCGATGATCGCTTCGGCCGCCTCGGGAACCGAAAAGTCGATCACCACGTCGGCCGGCACGTCGAACGCCGAAACCAACGGAATGTGCAACGGACCGACCCCGGCAATTACGCCCAAATCCTCGCCGATCCGCGGATGACGCGGATTCTCCAACCCGGCCACGACGGTTAAGTCCTTATCCATGCCGGCCAACGCGATGAGGCGTTGACCCATTTTTCCGGCGGCTCCGTTGATGGCGATCCGAATCATTTTTTTGTGACCAGGGGATAGAGATCAGGGATACATTAATTATGTGATTGTATCGCGGCGATGATTTTATCCAAGTCGTTCGGCACGGCGACCGCCCGATTGGCGAACGGCGCTTCGCTCACGCCGCGCTCGCCGAGCGTTTTCTTAAACGTCTCCGGATCGGACGAATGATAGCCGACCGTGGCGGTCGGATCTTTCAACTGATGACCGGTGAGAATGCAAACGACTCGCTCGTCGCGACCGATAACTCCCTCGGCCACGAGTTGTTTCGCTCCGGCGACCGAAGCGGCGCTCGCCGGCTCGCAACCCATTCCGCTCGCCCCGACTTGCGCCTTGGCGTTCATTATCTCTTGATCGGTCACTTTGCGAACCACGCCGTTGCAACATTCCAACGCCCGTAGACACTTTGTTAAATTGACCGGACGGTTGATCTCGATGGCGCTCGCCAAGGTCGAGGCGCGCCGCGCGGCCGCGTCCATCTCGGCGTAGTAATCGTCGATCTTTTGCGTGTCGGGCTTTCCCTTGTTCCAACGCACGCCCCGCTTTTCGTAAAGCTGGTAGAGCGTGTCGGCGCCCGCCGCGTTGATGACCGCCAAACGCGGAATGCGCTTAATGAGTCCAAGCGAGTAAAGCTCGTGAAACGCTTTGCCGAACGCGCTCGAGTTCCCCAAATTGCCGCCCGGAACGACGATCCAATCCGGCGTCTCCCAACGCAACGCTTCGAGAACGCGGAACATGATCGTCTTTTGCCCTTCAAGACGGAACGGGTTCACGCTGTTGACCAAGTAGATGCCGAGCGCCTTGCTCGCCTCTTGAACGCGGGCCATCGCGTCGTCAAAATCCCCTTGAATTTGCACGGTAAGCGCGCCGTAGTCGAGCGCTTGCGAAAGCTTGCCGTAGGAGATCTTCCCCGAACCGATGAAAATAACGGCCTTCATCAAACGAGTCACCGAACAGTAGAGCGCCAACGAAGCGCTGGTGTTGCCGGTCGAAGCGCAAGCGGCCTTCGTCGCGCCGACGAGTCGAGCGTGGGTGAAAGCCGCCGACATGCCGTTGTCCTTGAAACTCCCCGAAGGATTCATCCCTTCGTATTGCAGATGCAAACGACCGGGCTGCGAGCCGACGAATTTGGCGACGCCGTCCGAAGCGTGAAGAAGCGTCTGCCCTTCGCCGACGGTGACGCATTTTTCGACCGGCGCGAACGGCAGCAGATCGTGAAAGCGCCAAACGCCGCTAAAGCAATGCGGATCGGAGCGTCGCGCCCACTTCTCTTCGAAAAACGAAAGCGACTTGGGCGGCGCAAGCTTGTTCCAGTCATAGGCGACGTCGAGCAAGGAGCCGCATTTGCCGCAAGAGGTGCGAACTTCATCGATGGAGTAAGTCGCGCCGCAATCGGGCGCGATGCAACGCTGGAATACGGGGGCTGAAGAGGAAATGGGCGCCTCGACTTGTTCTGTGACAAAAAGGTAACGGCTTCAAGCGCGGACGACCGCGCGAAGCGGATTATTAGCGACTAAGTCTCAACAATATAAAGAGTCCTATCTCCCAAGTTTAGGTTCGCCTTACCTCGCACGCAAGCAGGGGGATGAAAGGCGCGAGACGGAGGGGAAGCGCAGGAAACCTCGCCCCTTTCAGGACTTACGCGCGAAGCGAACGACGACCAAAATGGCGCTCTTACGACGGAAACGGGAAAGAACGTAAAAAAAATGTCGAAAAAAATCGGAAATAAATGGCGCGGCTCAGGCCTCGAAAACGCCCTTCGGCTCTCTTAACGAAATCGCGATCGCGCCCGCCGAAAATATACCGCCGCGCGGCGGAAAGAAGCCGCTAGATTGACAACCTTACTTACCCCATCTACAATAAAAAGTCTATGAGGCTATGGAGCATAGCCAGCCGACACTTTTCAATCGGAGAGCAAGCATGAATAAGGCTGAATTGGCTCAATACAAGGAATTGCTCCTAGGTTTGCGCGCTCGTCTTCGCGGCGACGTCACAAGAATGGCGGACGCGGCCCTCAATAAGAGCCGAAGCGTGGCGAACGGCGACCTGTCCTCCATGCCCATCCATATGGCCGACATCGGCAGCGACAACTTCGAGCAGGAATTTACCCTCAGCTTGATGGAAAACGACGGCGCGACGTTGGAGCAGATCGAAACAGCCTTGGAGCGGGTCGAAGAGGGGACCTACGGACAGTGCGA
Source organism: Thermoguttaceae bacterium (assembly GCA_963665265.2). Lineage (GTDB taxonomy): Bacteria > Planctomycetota > Planctomycetia > Pirellulales > Thermoguttaceae > CAXXHQ01. Next base: position 252,576 of record OY762224.2, read on the forward strand.
AGAATGCGGCGTGAAAATCCCGAAGGCCCGGCTCAACGCCATCCCCTTCGCCACGCTTTGCATCAAGTGCGCTTCCCAACAAGAAAATAGCTTTTAACGACCGTTTCCATAAAAAATTTTCTCGCCGTCGCTCGCCGCGCAAAACAATCGCGGCAAGCGACGCGTTTTATTTTACGCCGCCCGCGGCGTCCGACGGCCTTCGTCGCTCGCCTTGACGTGCGGACGCTTTTTGTCGGGCGACGGAACGCACCCTATGCAACGGCTGAACTTTCGCTGGATCGTCTTCTTCCTGATCGCCGCCGTTGGATGTGCGATCGACCTCTTCACGAAGAAACTCGCCTTCGACCGACTCGGAATCCCTTCGCATAACTCCTCCGTCCATTGGCTCTGCCGCGGACTGCTCGGCTTTCAAACCAGCCTGAACGAAGGAGCCCTCTTCGGACTCGGCCAAGGCGGATACATGATCTTCGCCGGACTCTCGATCATCGCCGCGATCGGCATCTTGATTTGGTTCTTCGGCTTCGGCGCCTCAAAGGATCGACTGCTGACCGTCGCCTTGGGGCTCGTCATGGCCGGCATCCTGGGAAACCTCTTCGATCGGCTTGGATTGCCCGGCATGACGTGGAACGGCTTGGACGGCCTGCATGCGCCCGGCCAAACCGTTCACGCGGTGCGCGACTTCATTCTCATTATGGTCGGACCGTGGCATTGGCCGAATTTCAATATCGCCGATAGCTGCTTGGTCGTCGGCGCCTGCCTGCTCTTCATTCACGCTTGGTACGTGAGCTTGCCCGAAGGCAAAACCGAAGAGCCCGCCGCGCATAAACCGGAAGAGCCGACGGCCGAGTAAGTCATCACGCCGCGATCAATCCGCCCGCAATTCCTAGCGAATAAAATTCGTGGCCGTGCGAGGCTCTTTCTCCGGCAGCGAAATATGCTTGCCGGCGGCGACGCTCTTCATCAGCCAGGCCATATTCTTGCCGGCCGTGCGCATGATCTGAGCCCCCTCCTCGTCGCGAACGACTTCCTCGGCGCTCATGCCGTGAATGACGTTCCAGTATTGCGAACCGACGATCATCATGTTGGCGAATTCCATGAAGATGTTGAGCTGCTGAAAAGCGGTGACTCCGCCCGATCGTCGCAAGGCGACCAACCCCAACCCGACTTTGTATTGCATGCGGTCACGTCCGCCGGCGTAGAAAAAACGATCCAAAAAGCATTTCATCGAACCGGCGATCCCGGCGAAATAAACCGGCGTGCCGAAAATGATTCCGTCTACCGACTTCGACTTCTCAATGCATTCGTTCACCGCGTCGTCTGCGAAGATGCACCGCGGATCGTCCATTTTCAAACAGGAACGGCAGGCGGTGCAGCCTTGAATCGGCTTCGCGCCGATGTGGACGATTTCCACTTCGACGTTTTCTTTTTTCAGCTCGTCGGCAACGAAGTTAATGGCGGTAAAAGTGCTCCCCTTGGCGTGCGGCGAGCCGTTGATCGCAAGAACTTTCATTTTCGCATCCTAAGAAATGACGGTTCAAGAAATAAAAAAGCGTCGCCTCTTTTCGACGACGCGTTTATTATAACGTGGACCCTTAGGTCCTGCACCCTGTGCATCACAAGATTTGTAGGGTGCGTGCTTGCACGCACCAGCCCGCAGGCCATGCACCCCGTGCATGACGAACGACGGCGTTACGTCGCCGAACGCGACGCGCCCGACAAGCGCATCATCCGCTTTTTTTGCCGCGCAGAACCTCTTTGGCCACGCCCATTTTCTCTAATAAACAGATCGTGGCGTAAGTGAGATCGATTTCCCACCAACGATGACCGTGCCGCGCCCGCCCCGGAAATGCGTGGTGATTGTTGTGCCACCCTTCGCCGAAGGCGAGTAAGCCGACCCACCAAAGATTGCGGCTGTTGTCGTCCGTCTCGTAATTTCGATATCCCCACATGTGCGAAGCCGAGTTGACCAACCAAGTGATGTGCAACACAAAAACCATGCGAAGAAAGGTTCCCCAAGCGACGAACGAAAGACCGGTATATAAATCCCAGCCAAGCCAACCGACGGCCAACAAAACGAATCCGAGCCCGAAGTGCCATAACAAAAACGTCCGATCGAGCGAACGCATGAACGGATCGCGAAGCAAATCTTTGCCGAACTGCTGCAACAGATTTTGCCAAGCGGGATCGCGCGGACGCGGAAAGAGCCAAACCATGTGGCTCCACCACGCGCCGTCGCGCGGCGAATGCGGATCGCCGTCGGCGTCGCTGTGCAAATGATGCTTCCGATGCACGGCCACCCATGTGATGGGCGGACCTTCGCCCGCCAGCGCTCCGCAAACGGCGACCGTGCGACGAAACCACCTCGGCGCCTTGAAACTGCCATGCGTCAAAAGTCGGTGATAGCCCAAGGTGATGCCGAGCGCCCCCGTAATCCACCACAGAGCGACGAATACGCCGACCGCCTTCCATGTAAAGAAAAACGGCGCCGACAACGCCCCAATATGCACGAACCCCAACCACAAAACGACCGGCCAGTCGATCCCGTTCTTCCAGCGTTTTCGAGGATCAGGCGACTTCGCCTCAAAATCTTTCTGCTCTTTTTGATTGCCGTGGGTTAACGTAACTCTGTCCTTGCTCGCGCGTTTCGGTTCGACGACGGTCGACATCTTCTCGCTCCTTGAGTGCGTTTGCCTTTTGTGAAAGTGAAACTTCGTAGGTCATGCACTCCGTGCATGACGATAACAATTTGTAGGGTGCGTGCTTGCACGCACCAGGACCTAATGTTAGGCATTTTCGCTGGCAGTTTTGATTGCGTGCCGCTTGTTTTCGAGGGACGTTTACGTCCCTTCCTCGGCCTTTAGGCCGTCACAGACCCGACGTTTACGTCGGGTAAAAGCGCCACGCAATCTTTTAATTTTGGTTTTCAAAACCTGTCAGGGCCGTTCACGGTCCTCCTGCAACGCCTAACATTGAACGATACTCGGCCTACGAGGTCATGCACTCCGTGCATGACGATAGTAAGTTTGTTGCGTCGCAGGCTCTTCGTACCTTTCCGACAAAAGGATTCTATGCGCGCGGAACGAGCCGGGATGTAAAAGATGCGTAACAGTTTAAGAATTACGGCGCAAGAGACAGAACATAGGAAACCTAAACCTATGCGTTTATTCGCGCCCTACGCCCTACGCCCTACGCCCTACGCCCTATGCCCTATGCCCTATGCCCTATGCCCTATGCCCTACTTATAAAACACCCGTTGCGCTTTGCCTTCTTGACGGGCGAGTTCGCCGGGACGGAAGACGTCCCCTTTCGGCGAGAATCCGAGCGTCTCTTTAAGATGTTTTTCGACCATGTAGCCGGTCACGCCTTCCTCGGCCTCGACGTTGATCCTTACGTCTTTCACTCCGTTGATCTCTTCGATGATGATCTGATAGTGCGGCTTCACGCCCGGAATTTCCATCAAGGCGTGTTCAATTTGGCTGGGGAAGAAGTTCACTCCCTTAACGATCAGCATATCGTCGACGCGCCCGGTGATCGGCGCAATGCGAACGTGCGTCCTTCCGCATGAGCATTTCTCGCGCGACACGACCCGCGTCAAATCGCCGGTGCGGAATCGAATGACCGGTAACGCCTCGCGAGTCAACGCCGTAACGACCAGCTCGCCGAGTTCGCCGTCGGCGACCGGCTCCGTTCCGCCGCGCCGCACGACTTCGACGACGTAGTGATCTTCCCAAACGTGTAAGCCTTCATGAGCCGGGCAGTCCATCCCCAACGTGCCGACGCCGCCGGTCTCGGTCATGCCGTAAATATCGAACACGTCGATGTTCATCGCCTCGGCAATTTTCCGCTTCATGCTCTCCGAGAACATCTCGGCCCCGAAAATGCCGATCTGCAAGCTGGGAATCGACGTCTTTTGCTCTTCGAGCATTTCGAGAATCCGCGTCCCGTACGAAACGACCCCGGTAAGAACGCGCGTGCCGAAATCGTTAGCCAAGCGAAGTTGCCGCGCGGTGTTCCCCGCCCCGGTCGGAAGAATGAACAGTCCGGCGGCGCGAGCGCCGTGATAAAATCCGAACCCGCCGTTGAACAGACCGAACGAAGGCGTAATTTGCACGACGTCGCCGGGCAAGGCCCCCGACATCCGATAGCAACGGGCCATGCACTCGGCCCATTGATTCAAGTCGGCCGCGGTATACGGCATCACCACAGGCGTCCCCGTCGATCCGCTCGACATGTGCATCTCGGCGATCGTCCGCTTCTCGACGCAGCTCATCCCCATCGGATAGTGCAGACGAAACTCCTCCTTGCTCATCAACGGCAGCTTCGCCACGTCGTCGAGCGTGCGGATTTTGTCCGGCGTCGCCCCGACCTTCTCAAACCGCTCCCGTTGCACGGGATTATTTTCGTAAACGTGACGAACGATCGCCTGAAGACGCTCCGTCTGCAATCGGGTTAGCTCGTCGCGAGAGAGGGTTTCCGCCTGAGGATTATGATAGCCGACGTTGCTCATTTTAGTCGCCTTTGAATGCTGCCGAAAAATTCCATTCTAGCGAGAACGCGACCGAATCGCAATTTAAGCGGCAAAATGCGAAAAAAAGACGCGGTTTTCCTGCCGCGTCTATGCCCTATGCCCTATGCCGCGTCTTTGCGGCGGCGTTTCTTAATGACGGTCACGGCAATCAGTCCGACGCCCGAGGCGGCCGCAATCGCTTGAACGACGTATTCAAGCCACCACGGATCGGTTCTCCAGTGCAGCCCCGGATCGTCATCGAGATTGACCTTTTCGCCGCCGTTGCGCGTCGCCAAGGCGCGAAGATTCTTGACGAGAAAATCGGCGGAAAGAAGCTTCACCGATCCGTTCGCAAACGCCACGTTGGCGTATTTCGTCGGACGGTAGAGAAGCCCAGGCGTAAATTTCTCATGAATGGAAAACATCGCCGTCGTTTTGGCGAGGTTCTGCGGATCGCATAACTCGTCGAGCGAGAGATCGCGAGGCTCTGTCCAATGAGGAATCTCATCTGCAATTTCGACAAACAAGATCGTCGTGGCCGGATCGTCGGTTATTTCTTTGCGAGTCGTCGGTTCTTTGCCAGGCCAAATCGTCTTCGGACCAATAACGACGACGTAGCCGGTTCCTGTTGGAAAAACAGTATGCAATGCACCGGGGCAATGTAAATCATATAGGCCTGCTTTGCAAAGATTATCGTTAACCGGATCGTTCCATGGGCGTTCGGGATGGTACTCTTCGGCAAGCGCACTGTATTCTTTCGTTAATGCCGTGACCCGCCAACTCCAAATCGGCTTTCCGCCCTCGTCCGTGACATAGGCGGCCGGAAACTGTTTATTCGCATCTTCGCAGTGAAAAACAGCCTCGCTAACATCATGCATAAATGCATTACATAAAACTGGTTTTACAAGAATCTCTATGACATTGTACGGCGCGATAAAAATCAATCCCCCGACGGAGAACGCTAACGCGAAGAAGAATGTTCGCCAAAAACGAAATATAAAAAAGAAGACCAAAAAGACTAACCAAGCTCCGCCGAGCCCAAATATGGCGTACGTCGAAACGAGAAAAACAGCGGCCAACGCAAGGGTCAGAATTCGATCGTTCAGCGGTTTCATGTTCGCCCCAGCTTCGAGGATTTGAAAAGCAAACCGGGCCTCATTCTACTTCAACGGCCTTCGCAACGCAAAGGAGCTTTCTCAGGCAGTCTTTCCGTACGAAGCTCACTCCGTGCCCTCCGTGTCTCCGTGGTAAAAAATGCCCTCTCCGCGTTCTCTGCGCCTCTGCGGTGAATTAGTTTGTAGGGCGCCTCGAGCTCCGCAAGTCCCGCCATGAATGCTTCTGCTCACCCAAATCTTGCGATTCATCCCTCACCCGTGCTTTCGCGTTGCGCCCCTATGCCCTATGCCCTATGCCCTACTCCGTGCCCTCCGTGTCTCCGTGGTAAAAAATGCCCTCTCCGCGTTCTCTGCGCCTCTGCGGTGAATTAGCTTGTAGGGCGCCCCGAGCGCAGCGAATCCCGCCATGATTGCTTCGGTTCATCCAAATCTTGCGATTCATCCCTCACCCGTGCTTTCGCGTTGCGCCCCTATGCCCTATGCCCTATGCCCTATGCCCTATGCCCTACTCCGTGCCCTCCGTGTCTCCGTGGTAAAAAACTGCCCTCTCCGCGTTCTCTGCGCCTCTGCGGTGAATTAGTTTGTAGTTTGTAGGGCGCCCCGAGCGCAGCGAGTCCCACCAAATTGCGCTGTAGGGAACGCCCTCTGTGGCGTTCCGCATATACGATGCGAGCCAAGTCCCGCCATGATTCGCAAAACGGGTAGATACGGTAAACACTTCTGCCCGCTGGGTTCTGGAACTCGCGCCGTTCGGGTATAATCGACGCCCGACGAATGGAATCGAGAAAAACGTTTCCCGCGGTATATTCACAATGATTAATCCGACGACATTTCACGAGATCGTAAGCGGCCGTCGCAAGGACCTCGAAGCGAGATTCTATCGCTGCGCGCTGCGAATGATCGAGACGCCCTACGCAATGGCCGTTCGCTGGCGGAATCGTCGCTACGACGCCGGACGAGCGGAGTCGGTCCGCGTCGGCGTTCCCGTGGTCTGCGTCGGCAACATGACGCTCGGCGGCGTGGGAAAAACGCCGATGGTCGCCTGGATCGCTCGAAAATTGCGGGAACGAAATATCCGCGTGTCGGTCGTCAGCCGCGGTTACGGAGCCGAGGCCGGAGCGGCCAACGACGAAGCGAAGGAACTTGAAATCAAGCTCCCCGACGTGCCGCATCTGCAAAATCCGAATCGAGCGGCCGCGGCGCAAATCGCCGTCGAAGAATTGGCGACGCAATTAATTTTGCTCGACGACGGTTTCCAACATCGTCGGCTTGCCCGAGATTTCGACGTCGTGCTGATCGACGCCTGGGAGCCGTTCGGCTTCGATCATGTTTTTCCGCGCGGAACGCTGCGCGAGCCGCTCGCCGGTTTGGCTCGTGCGCAGGCCGTCGTCCTTACCCGCGCCGATCAGATTTCGGCGGAGGAACGAAACGCGATTCGCGAACGAATTAAGAAGTACGCCCCCAACGCGGTCTGGGCCGAAACGTGCGCGGCCCCACAAGCCTGGGCGGCCGCCGACGGCTCGACCAGCCCGCTCGCCGAATTGTCGGGCAAACGAACGGCCGCCTTTTGCGGAATTGGAAACCCCGCCGGGTTCCGAAAAACTCTCGAATCCTTGGGCGTCGAGCCGGTCGCCTTTCGCGAATTCCCGGACCATCATCCGTACGGCCGGGACGACTTGGACGCCTTGTCCGACCTCGTCGAAAAATCGCAAGCCGAGGCGATCGTCTGCACCGAAAAAGACTTGGTCAAGATCGGACTGGCCTCGATCAACGGCCGACCATTGCGGGCGTTACGGATCGCCGTCGAATTCTTGAGCGGCCAGACGGAGTTCGAGACGGCCTTGGAATCAATCCTAGAAAAAATCCCGGCCGATGATCCCGAAGCCTGGGATTAGCGATCGCTCTCCCGCCGCGTCTTTCCTCTCTCTGCAATCTCGGCGTTCTTTGCGCGAGAATCTTGCGTTACTGCCCCCTATGCCCTATGCCCTATGCCCTATGCCCTCATCCTTCATCCTTCATCCTTCATCCTTCATCCTTCATCCTTCATCCTTCATCCTTCATCCTTCATCCTTCATCCCTCATCCCTCATCCTTCATCCCTCATCCTTCATCCCTCATCCTTCATCCCTCATCCTTCATCCCTCATCCCTCATCCCTCATCCCTCATCCCTCATCCCTTCTTTCCATGCTCCGCCTCGCCGGCTTCACCAATGCACGGAGCGCCGTGCGACCATCCTGGAAGGATGGCGGCCATTTTCCCCGGGTCGCGCAGCGACTACCTTAAGATCGCCTTCAAACTATGAAACGGATTCAATAAGCAGCGACTTCGAGGGACGTTCACGTCCCTTTCTCGGCCTTTAGGCCGTCTTCGCCTTGGGCGTTTACGCCAAGGAAAACAGCCCTTCCTTCCAGTCTTTCTTTCGGAACTTTGAGTTCCGTCGTCGAAGCCGACTAAAATTAGCTGCTCACTCGATTCTATTTCTGCATTAAAGAGGTCGCTTCCGCAATCCTATAGGGCTGACGAAGAATGCCCTCGATCTCCGCACGCAGTTCCTCCACGTTAAGGCCAATTCTTATTAGCGCCTGGCCCGCGATTCCCTCGGCCTGCCGTAGAAGCCCCACCAGGATGTGCTCGGCCTCTACACAAGGGTGCCCGGAATTCCTGGCCTCTTCGTCCGCATACTCCAAGACCTTCTCGGCCTCTGACGTTTTTGGCAACAATCCGGCTGCGACGAGAGTTGGCCCGCTTTTTACGTGCTTACTGAGCTCATAACGAACTTTTCTGAAATCATGATCAAGTTTATTGAGCATGCTCGGGGTCACGCCACTCCCCTCGCCTATCAACCCCAATAGAATGTGTTCGGTTCCAATGTATTCGTGATTATGCTGATGTGCCTCCTGGCGGGCCAGTTGCATGATCTTCCGCGCACGGTTTGCGAATTGCAGCGGGTACATTGTTCTTGACCTCCGACACGCCAGAGTACTAGCCAAATGGAATGTTAAAAAACAGACTAAGAGGGAAAGACTGCAACTGTTAGTCAGCTTCCCATTCGCCCCATGGCTGATTCTACAACTGAAATAGCGCTCTCGACAACAGCTCATCTCTCCTGGTTTTCCCCTGGTTCCCAGGCTCCGCCTGGAAAACGGCTACAACCGAGGCTCCGCCTCGCCGACTTCACCAATGCACGGCAGCGCCGTGCGACCATCCTGAAAGGATGGCGGCCATTAGCCCCGGGTCGCGCAGCGACCCGGGGAAAAAGAACGCAACGGCGAAATCGACCCCAGAGGGGTCGCAGCCAAGTTTTGTCCCAGGGAACGAGGCCGATTAGCGAAAATCAGCTCCGATTAGCGTTCCGCCTCCTCCGCGCTCTCAGCGTTCTCTGCGCGAGAATCTTGCCGCGACTTTCATCCTTCCTCCCTCATCCTTGCTTTCGTGTCGCGCCCCTATCCCCAACGCCCAACTCCCAACGCCCTCCCCCGCGTCTCCTCCCCTCCGCGTGAAACTTCGCGTTTTCGCTTTTTCGTGCTTTCGTGATGACTCGCGATCTATGCAAAATTCTGCATCCCCCCGCCCCTTATGCCCAACTTCGTGTCTTGGCGACTTGGTGGTGAATAATCTGCCTCCATTCGCGGTTTCTCTCCTCTTGCTGATTGCTGAAAGCTGACCGCTCTTGTTTTCGTGATCTTTGCGTTCTTTCGTGGCCAATTCGCTCGTTGCGATTCTCCGTGTGAGAACCTGTCGCGACTTTCATCCCTCATCCCTTTGCCTTCATCCTTGAATTTGTGCCACTCCATTCGCTAACATGCTCCCCTGAATCGTCGCGCAGCGATGCGCCGCGCTCTTTGACAATTCGACTTTGCTGCAATTGCCAAAAAACGTGCGAGCCGTCGCCGTAACTCCTTTCCGCCCGGTCTGTAGGGAACGTCCTCCGTGGCGTTCCGATGACGAAAACGTTTACACCCCAACCCTTTACGACGCAATGAACGCAAAAAACGAAAAACGCGAGACGCTCAAAAACATGCTGTCGAATTATCGTAACGACATTTCGCTAAAGAACTTACGCCACGCCGCTCGCTCGGCGACCGGCGAGAATATGGGCGCCCCTCCGTTGTCCGTTTCCCTATCCTCTTGCCAATTCAGTTCTTACGAAAACGGCTATCAGCAATGCGTCCATATTCTCCGTTCCCCGTCGTCGAAAAACCTCCGTTTCCCTTGGAAACCGCACACGCTTCGGAAAAAAATCGTGTCAAAACCCCAACGACGCCTTCCACGAATAACTCCTTTGCGGTTCGCAGGTTACGGAATTGATATTGGCGAAAACGGCGTGGTTCGCTATCCTCCCGCCATTCGTTTTAAGCGGCGAGGTCGACTTGCCGCATGCCCCTTCGTCCGAATCCGTTTTTCCAATGCGAGTTGCCGTCTTTCTACCGAACTGGTTGGGCGATCTTACGATGGCCACGCCTACGCTTCGCGCGATGCGCCGAGCGTGGGGCCAGAGCGCGCAGATCGTCGGCATCCTGCGCCCCTACTTGAACGACGTGCTGGCCGGAACCGATTGGATCGACGAGCTTTGGCATTTCGATCCCCGCTCGAAAAACTCGGCTCTGCATTCGAGAGCGCTTGTCGCCCGAATGCGGGAAGATCGATTCGACTTGGCCGTCCTGCTGACCAACTCGCTACGAACCGCGTGGATCGCCTGGCGCGGCGGCGCCAGGGAACGAGTGGGCTACGCCCGCTACGGACGCGGACCGCTCTTGACCGGCAAAATTTATCCGCGACGAGAAAACGGAAAGATCGTCGCCGAACCGATGGTCGACTCCTACTTGGCCATCTCGCAATCGTTAGGCTGCGGCGACGAGTCGCGACGTTTGGAATTGCGAACGACGGCCGACGACGAGAATTCGGCCGATCGCGTTTTTGAAACGCTGGGCGTTCGACAAGACGGACGCTTGGCCCTGTTGAATTCGAGCGGCGCCTACGGCGGCTCAAAACTTTGGCCGCCCGAATATTTCGGCGAACTTGCCCGTCGTATCGCCGATGAGACCGATCACGACGTTTTGTTGATGTGCGGTCCGAAAGAGCGCGAATTAGCTCGCCGGATCGCCGAGTTATCGAGACATCCCCGCGTCTTCACGATGGCCGATCAACCGATGGACATCGGCACGGCCAAAGCGTGCATGGGGCGCGGCCGACTGATGATTTCGACCGACAGCGGACCGCGACATGTGGCGGCGGCGCTGGGATTGCCCGTGATTACCTTTTTCGGACCGATGCTTCCGATTTGGAGCGACAATCCGACCCAAAATGCGGTTCATTTATTGGCCGACTTGGATTGCGTGGGATGCCGAGAGCGCGTTTGCCCGCTGAAACATCATCGATGCATGAGAGACATTAGCGTGGACCGGGTTTTCCGGGAGGCGGTCGCGATGCTGGAGCCCACGACTCCTGCGAAAAAAGCGGCCTAAGGAAAGACAAGGTTTTCGTTCCGCGATATTGAAAATGAAATTGAACGACGCGAGTTTCCAACACGATTCCTTAGAACGCCTGTCGAAGTCATTCGATCCGGCGCGGATGGGCTTTCGTTCTCAGGACGGAAGCATGTGGTTGGACGAGACGGCAGCGCCGACGCTCTCAAAGGCGGGCCTAGCCGCCTTTGAACAAGTGATGGGACAAATCGACGGCGATTGCAAAAAATGGTTGCCCGACCGCGAAGTATGGCATTTGCGCGTGCATGTCCCCAACGGCGAGACTCAGGGACTGTTCGTTAAAAAACATCACGTTCGCACGAAAAAAAGTTGGTTGCGCCGATGGCTCGGCCTTCCCGAGCCGAAACCGGAATCGGCGGGCCGCGTCGAAGCGGAAAACGCCGAATCGCTCCGCGCGATCGGCCTCAACGTGATGCGGTTCCTCGCCTACGGCGAACGACTCCGCGACGACGGCATGCAAGAGTCCTTCATCATTACCGAAGAATTGAACGGCTTCGAAGAGTTGCAACGCTATTTATCGAGACGCTTCAAACGAAAACCCGACGATCGCTCGCCGCGTCGCAACCAAGACCTAATGAAGCTGATCGGCGAAGTCGCCGACATCGCAAGTCGATTCCACAACGCCGGCTACAACCATCGCGACATGTACTGCTGTCATTTCTTCGTGAAAGAAGGCGAAGCGGGCCGCCGGGACATCCGCTTGATCGATTTGCAACGCGTGCAAAAGCGAACCTGGCTGCGACGACGATGGATCGTGAAGGACCTTGCGCAATTGGCGTGGTCTGCCCCCCGAAGCTGCGTCAAATGCACGCACCGCCTGGCGTTTTTTAAACAATATATGGGCGTCGAAAAACTACGCCCGAGCGACAAAAGCCTGATCCGCTCGATACTCGCCAAACAGCGACGTATGGAGCGACGGCTAGGAGTTAAATACGAATAAAAAAGAGCGACGCTTCGGTTGAAAACAGAATAGCAAAACGAGGAAATCCCTTTTGAAAATCGGATTGGTGATAGATACGTTTAATCCGCAGCGCGGCGGGGCCGAGTCCTGGACCGTCCAGTACGCCGCGCACCTGATTCGTCACGGGCACGAAGTGCATGTGACGGCGCAGGAGTTCGCGCCGACGACGGCGCGGATGGATTGCGTTCCCCATCGCCTCGGCCGCATTCGATCTCTGACCGACCGCGCCAAAGCCGCCGAAGAAACGCTCCGCACGCTAAAACTCGATTTGATCCACGACATGGGAATGGGCTGGCATTGCGACGTCCTACAACCGCACGGAGGTTGCTTCCGCGCGGTCGTCGAACATAAAACTCGACTCATGCCCCTTTTGCTCCGCCCCATTAAACGGCTCGCGAACGCTTTTTCCTCGCGGCAACGAGAACGCGACGCGCTGGTCGTTCGACAATGCGAATCGAAGAAGACGCTGTTGCTGGCGTTGTCGCGAAAGATCGCCGAAGAATTCCAGCAATGGTACGGATTCCCCCAAGAGCGAATCCGCGTCGTGCATAACGGAGTCGACTCGGAACGCTATTCGCCCGAGGCCTGCGAACCGCATCGAGAAGCGGTCCGCGCACGACTTGGCCTCTCGCCGGAAACGGTCGTAGGCGTCGTCGTCGCGCACAATTTTATATTAAAAGGCGTGCCGTCGTTGATGAAAGCGCTTGCCGCCGCCACGCGCCGAGGCGCGCCGCTGCATATCCTGGTCGTCGGCGGGGCGCGACTCATGCCCTGGCGCCGCTACGCGGATTTGCTCGGCGTCGGCGATCGCATCTCGTTCCTTGGCTCGCACTCCGACGCGATTCCGTTCTACGCCGCGTCCGACTTCCTCGTCCTGCCGAGCTATTACGATAGCTGCAGCTTGGTCTTGCTCGAAGGAGCGGCCTGCGGATTGCCGGTGATCGGAACGCGACAAAACGGCGCTTCCGAAATGTTTGCCGAAGGAATCGAAGGATATACGCTGGACGATCCGGGCAATTCGGCCGCCCTGGCCGACCGCATGGAACGACTGCTCGATCGCGATCTGCGGGAAAAGATGGGCGCCGCCGCAAGACAGTTGGCCCTGCGCCACACCCTTACGCGAAATTTCGAGAATATCTTCGCGACGTATGCCGACGTCGTCGGACGAGAAACGCGAAAAGCGGCTTAGAACGCCCGCTTATTTCTTCTTGTCCTTCTTTTTGTCTTTCTTCTTCCCCTTGTCCTTTTTCTTGCCTTTTTTCTTCTTGTCGCCTTTCTCTTTTTTGCAGCGGCCGGTGCATTTGCCGTTCTTGCAGTTGGGACAAGGCATAGCGCGATCTTCCGAAAACAAAAAGGAGACTGTCAGCTTCCGCAGATTATACGCGACGCAGAAAACAAGGCAAGCAAAAACGATCGGTCTCGGAGCCCTCAGAAACGCTCGCCCTCTTACGTTCCGTAATTGAAGCGGTCATCCTCGGTCGGCTCGTCGGTCTCTTGCAAGGCCTGGCGAATGAGCGTCAAAAGAACGTTCGGATCGTAAGGCTTGCGGAGATAGAAATAGCAACCGGCCTCGCGGCAAAGACGAAGCAAGTCGGGCTTCTCTAACGCCGAAAGAATAACCACCGGAATCGTGCAGGTTTCGGCCTCGTCCGCCAGTTGGGCGCAAATATTCAACCCGTCGGCGTCGGGAAGGCATAGATCGAGAACGATCAGGTTCGGCCGTTTGGCCCGGGCAAGATGGAGTCCGGACGCTCCGGAGTCGGCCTGATAGGTGGCAAAGCCTTGCTTTCCTAATCGACGCGCCAACGATTCGCTGAGCGCTTCGTCGTCGTCGATGATGAGCACCGCCTGCCGAGCGGGAGTTCCCGCCTTAACCGGTTCAGCCAGCGGAAGTTCAAGCATGTTGGCAAACATATTTCAGACCTCCATGAGCTCCATTTTTGGAACGAATCCTTGCCGCCCCCCCCTCTCTTTAAGGGAAGCGGCCTCGCATGTCAGAGGCTACCTAAGCGGCAAACTCCGCCAGCTTAGGAACTCTACACCGTATTCGCGGCAGGTCAAACTATTCCGATCCCCAAGACAGGCGAAACTTTAACGATCGCCGAAAATTCAGCGAAACTGAAAAGACGTATCGCGCATGCGGCTTTGTCTGTTTTTTCCATCCGGCGACAGCCGAAGCGGTTGTAACGGCACATTCCGAATTTACGGCAGTCTCGTAAGGTTCAGGTATATTTCATTATTGAGCCTTTTCGCATTCGTTCGGCTACAATGCGTAAAAGCTTCGAAACGCCCCGCCCACTGCGATAATCCCGCGCCATGCAACTCACCGCCTCACGACGAATGATTTCCGCGAAAATCGCTCGATACGCTATCGTTTTGGTCCAAATTGCTTCGGCCGCCGCTTTTTCATCCTCGGCGATCGCCGCGAACAGCGAAGCGGCGTTTCAGGCGGCCTTGAATTCGATCACCGCTCCCGAAGTGAAAAGCCACATCGAGTATCTTGCCAGCGAAAAACTGGAAGGTCGCGAGGCGGGAACTCTCGGAAGCCGCGAGGCGGAAAAATATCTCACCGAACAATATTTGAAATTCAAACTTCGGCCGGGAGGAGTGAACGGAAAGTTCGAGCAACCGTTTCCGCCGAATTTTTGCAACGTAATCGCCGTTCTGCCCGGAAGCGACGAAAAACTAAAAGACGAATACGTCGTCGTGGGAGCGCATTACGATCACGTCGGCTACGGCAACCGCTCGAACAGCTACGAGCCGTTTAGTCGAGTTCATCCCGGCGCCGACGACAACGCCAGCGGAACTTCCGCGCTGCTTGAAGTGGCGCAAGCGTTCAGCATTTTGCCCGAGGCGCCGCGTAGAACGATGATTTTCATTTCGTTCGACGCGGAGGAGAAAGGAATATTCGGATCGCAATATTGGGCAAGACATCCGACGGTTCCGGCCGAAAACGTCGTGGCGATGCTCAACATGGATATGGTCGGGCATTTGCGCGAGAACCACGTAACGATCCTTGGCGATCGGACGGGATACGGCTGGCGTCGTTTTCTGAGCGAACAAAACGGCGACTCCGAATTCACGATGGATTTCGCCTGGACCTTGAAGCCGAACGCCGATCACTATCCGTTTTATGCGGCGGGAATTCCCGTGCTGATGCTTCACACGGGAATGCACGACAATTATCACCGGCCCAGCGATACGGCGGATAAAATCAATACGGAAGGCGAAAGTCGCGTAGCGCGGCTTTGCTTTTTGGCGGCGTATAAATTGGCCGAAATGCCGGAGCGGATCCGATATCGGGAAGCCGCCGCTCATGAAACGCCCGAGACCGAACAATCGCTCGATAGTTTGACGACTCCCCCAGGCCCGCGTTTAGGGGCGACGCTCGACGACTCCGCGCCAGGCGAGGGAATTCGGCTGTCGCGAATCGATCGCCATTCGGCCGCCGAAAAAGCGGGGCTGCAAGTCGACGACCGCGTCTTGCGATGCAACGAAGAAGAAATGCGACGATCCGACGACTTGATCGGCGCGATTATGACTTCGGACGCCCCCGCGAAACTCACGGTTTTGCGGGAAGGCGAAAAGGAGCCGTTAAAAATTTCCGTCGAACTCGAAGGACGCCCGCTTCGCTTGGGCATCTCCTGGCGAACGGATGACGCGGAGCCTGGCGTGATTATCTTAACGCACGTCGTCCCCGGCGCTCCGGCGGCGAAAGCGGGCATGCAAGTCGGCGATCGAATTTACCGAGTCGGCGGAAAAGACTTCCGCGACGAAAACGTTTTTATGGACTTGGTCAACGACCTGTCGAAGGACGGCGGCTCGCCGATGACGTTCATCGTCGAACGCGATGGCCGAATGAAAACGATTCATGTCGAACGGCGCACGTCGAGCGGCAAAAAACGCGCGGCGTAAAAAACGCTGAGCATGCGTCACGGCCCGACCGCAACGGTCGTTTCTTTGCCGTCATATTTCACTTCCGCGTCAACCTTTTCCGAAGAAGCGAGGCCGACGCCGTTTTTCGGACGAACCACGACGACGCGAAAAATTCGCTCTTTGACGATGCCGGGGAATGAGCCTTTGCGCTCGCCGACCACGAGCGTTTTCGCTTTATCGTTCCAGCGAATAGGAATCACGGCGAAAGCGCCCTTTTCGTAATTGTAGTTGTCGCCTTCGTCCTCATAGAGCGTGAAGGAGCCGTCGGCGCCTGGATAAACCCGAAGTTCAATCGGATCGCCGAGTTTTTCGCCCGCGTATTGAACGGCCGGACCGTATGGCAAAATCGAACCGGCGCGAACGAAGATCGGCATAGTTTGAATTGGCGAGGCGGCGTCAATTTTTTGCCCGCCGTCGAAGCTTTCGCCTGTCCAAAAATCAAACCAACGAACGCCGTTCGGTAGATAGACGCTTCGCGATTTCGCTTTCGCCGCCGTCACGGGGCAAGCCATCATGGCCGTGCCGAACATAAACTGATCGGATATGTCGAGCGCCTTGTCGTCGGTACGAAAATCCATGACCAACGGACGCATCATCGTGTAGCCTTCGTTCGTCACTTTCCAAGATATCGAGTAAATGTACGGCAAAAGGTGATAACGAAGATTGACGTAGCCGATGAGGATTTTTTGCGTCGCTTCGTCGAATCGCCAAATCTCTTTCGGCTTGTCGGTGCCGTGCACGCGAAACATCGGGCAGAAGGAGCCAAACTGAAACCATCGCGTGAAGAGCTCGACAAATTTCGGATTGCCGGGATCATTGCCGAAGAAGCCGCCGATGTCAGTGTTCCAATAAGGAATGCCCGAGGCGGCGAAATTTAAACCGGCGGAAATCTGTTCGCGAAAGACCGCCCAATCGCCATGAATGTCGCCCGACCAAGTAACGGCCGCGTTGCGCTGCTGCCCGGCATAGGCGGATCGAGTGAGAATAAATACGCGCTTCTTCGACGAGTCGGCGCGCTGGCCTTCGTAGACGGCGCGAGTATGTTCGAGCGGATAGGCGTTGAAGACGAGGGCGCCCGAGCCTTTCGCGGTGTTGAAGTCGCGGAACTCGCCCCATTTGCCGCTGAATTCAGCTTCCGAGGCGTCGAGCCACCATGCATCCACATCGAGCGAGAACAGCTTTTTGGACATTAGATTCCAATAAACTTTGCGGGCTGCGTCATTAAAGGGGTCATACCATTTGCCGCGTCCCGCCGGAAAGACGTAGGGGATCGGTGGGTTAAAAGCGCCGTTAACCTTCTCTAGCTCTTGAAGATTCGGAATGCTGACGCCGCCGTCGGTAACGTCAAACTTCGCCCAGGAGACGACCATAATATGGGCGTTGAGATCGTGGATTTCTTTGATCATCGCGGCAGGGTCGGGATAGCGAGCCGGATCAAATTCATGCGAGCCCCAACCTCCCCCGGCGGTCTTTTGGTTAAGCGGCGGCCAGAATTGCCAATCTTGAATGACGGCGTCGAAAGGAATTCCCCGCTTGCGATACTCTTTGACGATGCCAAGGATTTCTTCTTGGGTTTTATACCGTTCACGACTCTGCCAGAATCCCCATGTCCAACGAGGAAACATCGGCGCGGCGCCGGTCAACGAACGGTAGGCTGCGACGACGTCGTCGGCTTCCGGCCCGAAGAAGAAGTAATAATCGATTGCGTCGCCAGCTTCGGAAGTCCAGGTGACGAGATGCGAATCGGACGGTTTTCGCCATTTCAAGCGGAGTTGCGCGCCTCCGGCTCCTTGACCGTATTCCAAGCGGATTTTATGACGAGTTTTTGCGGTTAGCTTGACCTTTGCTTGGAGCGTGTAAACGCCCGGCGTTTCCCAGCAGTCGATGACTTGCCGATCGTCGATCCAAAGTCGAGCGAAGTCGTCGACGACGAGCGTGAGGATGTACTCGCCTGACTCAGGCGCTTCGACGAAGCCGGTCCAGCGAGCGCTGAACCATTGACGAGGAAAATCTTTGAGCGGCGCCTTTTGGCTCCAGTCGAAATCGATCTTCTCGTCCGTTCGAGTTTCCACGGCGTCCTTGAAATCAGGCTTTTTGAAATATTGACCGGCGAGCCCGCCAGCCTTACCGTCTTCGTTAAAGAGCGCCGACGGAGGAATGACCTCCTCGACGCCGGCGTCCACGTTGACGTCGGTCACGGCAGGATTGTCCCAAAACAAACCGTAGCCTTTCGACGACATAAGAACCGGCACGGCGACGAAGCGATTCTCCTGCATGAGATGAACGCCGGAACCTACGCGATTCATTTTTCCGTCGGGTTGCTGACCGAGGCCGAAAATCGCTTCGCGCGAATCGTAGTCGAATTGCTGCGAAAGCTTGTGCGTATTCTTCGCGCTACCCACGCTGTTCGGCTTGATTGAGGTGCCGTCGTTCGCTTCGCTTAAGAGAACGCCCCCTGTTGCATCGAAGAATTGGACGCGACCGGAAGTTTTATCAACTCGGACCTGGCCCTTCGATGAGGCGAGGACAAGATCTTCGCCCTGCTCCGAAAATTTCCAATCGACTTTCGACTGCTGGCCGACGACGGCGAGACTTCTCGACGTCGGCGAGAAATCGGCCGGCTCGTGAGTGACTCGCATGACGCGGTCGTTCCAGAATTCGACCTTCGTTTGACCCTCGGCGGTTTTTACGCGGACTCCGGAGTCGGTCTGACGGACGTTTTCGGAAGAAGCCGCGCTAGCGTTCGACGTTCCCGTTTGAAAGAAAACGAACGCAACGGCCAAGACGCATGCCGGCGCATAAAGATTTTTCATTGGACGATCGCTTTGTAAATCGAAATACTGACGAAGAAAAAGCAAAAGAGAAATCGATGCGCAGACCATGCGCACGACCGATATCATCGTCTTACCAGAAGAGAACTATTCCGGAAAGTAGCGAATAGAACCGATTGAAGACGACATGCGACCGATTACGCGATCACATGCCGCAAAACGGAATCAAGCTGAACTTTTTGCGGCGTCGAGAGCCTCAAAAAAAGATTTTCAAAACGTGCGACTAGCTTTTCGCAGTTTCATTGCCCGACGAAGCGCCGACCGCTTCGGCCTCGGCTTCGCGATTCTTGCGGCTTCGATCGGCCGAGAGAACTTGGCGAAGCAACGCGGAAAGATCGTCGAACGAATGATCGCAGGGAGCGCCGGGGCTGTACTGCATGATCGCATGCTGGATTTTTCGCGGCAGCGCAAGGAGCGTCGAAGAAACGGTTCCGTAATCTTCGCCGAGAACGACGACGCCGCTACGACCGAAGGTGTCGGGCTTGCGGGAGAAGGCGCGGCTAGCGACGGCCAAGAAGGTGACCGCTGAATCGAGCGTGTGCAAAGTGAGCATGCGGCGAACCATTTCGTGACGTTCGTCGCGGTAGTCGTCCATGTCGCCGTTGGTGACGACATGCAAACCTGGCTCGATTTCTTTGACGTCCACGGAGTTGCCGCCGTAGACGACGCCGGCGAACTTGGCGTCGGCGCAGACGTAATTGGCGCCGGCGTATTTACCGGTCGAAAGCTCACGGGCGGCGCGATCGCAGGCTTCGCGAGCCGACTTCATTTCGAGCAACTCGCGGCAAAGCAATCCTCGCGATCGGGGATCAAGGGGTAATCGGCTCTTGGGACGATTCAAAACCGTGCAAAACAGACCGTGTTGATTAACGCCGAGCCAAGTTCCCCCCGCTTTGCGATCAATGCCGCAAACCACGCGAGGCGAGCCAGACTGGATTTTCGGGTATTGGGTAGGCCGGTCCAAACGTTCTTCACGGTTGGAAGCGACGAGGATCGGAACCCCTTTAACGACACGATAAAGAATTGCCAACGTACACATAGTTTTGATAGAGTTTTCCGCGAGCGAGGCGACTTGCCCACCCTAGGAAAACGTCACTGGATCGATTCCCGATTACTGGTAAATGAGGGTCAAAAACCCGGACAGTTCAGGATAACGCAAGCCAAGATGTTTTGCACCCCCCGACTTACGTAAATTAGATTTCGTTTTCTCCAAATTACCGAAAACACCCCCAATGCTGATAGCCTTACCATCTAAAGACGGGTAAACAAGGAGGTTTTTCGGGATATCTTTAGTGACAACCCTATCGAAAGAGGGGAAAAATGTCCGGCTGACGGTTTACTCTCAGACTGAACGCTGAACGGCCTACCGACAAACTCGTCAGATAGTATGCTATTACTCAACCGCAACAAAGTTTCTGAAGGGATTTTCTGCCGCCCTCCCGGGCGTTTACCGATTGCTAAACCATTCCCGCAGGCTAGCGCCTTTAGCTCCCTCGGAACTCAGAAAACTCGTCCACGAATCATTGCTCCTTTCTCAGGAATCGCGACATGAAGAAAGTGAAATCGCTCCCGGCCCGGTCAAAAATCAAAATCAGCGACACCTGGGACCTGGGTAGTCTCTATCCGGACGACGCAGCCTGGGAAAAAGCCTTCTCCGCTTGGGAGAAAGAGACCGAAGCCTATGCGCGATTCCAAGGGAAACTCGGCGAGAGCGCTAAGGCTCTTTGCGAATGCCTAAAATTCGACGAAAGCTTGGACAGAGTCGGCGAACGGCTCGGAACCTACGCCTTCCTCAAGACGACCGAAGACGCGACGAACGGCGATTACCAACGAATGAAAGGCCGCTATATCCATGTGGCCAGCGCGGCGGGCGAAGCGTCGAGCTTCATCCGGCCGGAAATTCTCGCCATTCCTTCGACGACTATGAAGGAATTTCTCGCCGATCCGGTTCTTGCACACTACCGACTCTTGCTCGAACGATTGTTGCGCTACAAACCGCACACACTCGGCAAGAAAGAAGAGAAACTCCTGGCGATGCAGAGCGAGATGTCGCAAGCGGCGTCGAACGTCTTCCGTCAACTAACCGACGCGGACATGCGGTTCGGCGACATTCGCAACGAAAAAGGGGAATGGATCGAATTGAGTCACGCCAGTTTTTCGACGTTATTGCATTCGCCAAAGCGGGCAATTCGCAAAACGGCGTTTCATCAATACTACAAGCAAATCACCGGACACCAACACAGTCTCGCGGCCGCTCTTGCCGGCTCGATGCAACGCGATATCTATTACGCCAAAGCAAGAAATTATCCGAGCGCGTTGGAGGGATCGCTATTTCCCGATCAAGTCCCCACGGCGGTTTACGATAGCTTGGTCGCGGCGATTCGAGCCGAGCTTCCGGCGTTGCACCGCTATTACGACGTGCGCCGTCGCAAAATGAAGCTCCGCGACATTCATCATTACGACACCTATGTCCCGATCTTAGCCGATCAGCAAAAGCGCCGAACGTGGGATAAGGCGGTCGATCTGACGATGACCGCCTTGAAACCGCTCGGCGATGATTATTGCATGACGCTTGCGGCCGGACTACGCGGACGTTGGTGCGATCGCTACGAAAACCGCGGCAAGCAAAGCGGCGCGTTTTCGTGCGGAACGTTCGACGGCGATCCGGTCATTCTCATGAATTTTCAAGCTGACGTGTTGGATCACGTCTTCACGCTGGCGCATGAGGCCGGGCATTCGATGCACAGCTTTTACTCGGCCAAGACTCAACCCTACATCTATTACGACTACGCGATTTTCGTGGCCGAGGTGGCCAGCACCTTCAACGAACAATTGCTGAGCCGATATATGCTCGACCACGCGAAAGACGATCAAGAGCGTGCGTTTCTAATCAATCGACAGATCGACGCGATCCGCGGCACGATCTTTCGGCAAACGATGTTCGCCGAGTTCGAGAAGATCGCGCATGCGTCGGCCGAGGCGGGCGAGCCGCTGACGCTTGAACGGTTCAAGGAGATTTACCGTGAGCTGCTCGTCGCGTACTTCGGACCGGAGTTCATCTTAGACGACGAGCTTTCGTTGGAATGCCTACGGATACCGCACTTCTATCGAGCATTTTACGTTTACAAATACGCTACAGGCATGTCTGCGGCGATCGCCTTGGCCGACCGAGTTCTGGCCGGAGGCCCCGCCGAACTCGATGCCTATTTAAACTTCCTCAAAGGCGGTTGCTCGAAAGATCCGTTGGATTTGCTGCGTGGAGCGGGAGTCGATCTAGAAAAGCCCGAGGCGGTCGGCAGCGCAATGCGACAATTCCGCGAATTAGTTGAGGAACTGGACGAGTTGCTGTAATCAGCCCGAAACAAGCAAATCGGCGAAAAACTCGGTTGTGATCCTGACAACATTCATGGCCAACCTTTGACAAATCTCCAGCTAAACTGAAGATTCGTCGATGCGCATCAACCTGCGAGTGTTAAATTTCGCGTCGGTCTAAAACATTCGCTTGACGACGAAAGCCGTCGACTCCCCTTCGCGTAAACTGTTTCGCTTTAAGACTTTTCGCACTCTATTTCGCCTAAAAATCCTCGCACCGAAGTCGCAGAGATATGGTAAACTAGAGGTAATGCCAACGAAGCGAACATCACGACCGATTCTCCGCAGGGTATCGACGTTTTTCGTCGTGGGAGCGTTCGTTTTCTTGTCCCAAGCGTTGAGCGTTTCGCGAGGCCAGTGCGGCGATCCTCTTTTGCAATCCGCTCAAACGGCGAACGACAAATATCTTGGCGATCTCGAAAAAATCGCCAAGATATACGACGATCAGGGGCATCACGATTGGGCGAAAAAGACCCGCGAGGTTTTTGGACAACGCGATTCCGACAAATTCTATCTGCCGATTTTGCCGGTCGACGTAGGCCCCGCCCCGTTGCCGGCCGACGCCTCGGACGAAATGAAACGCTGGAATTCACAGTTATACGACTGGCGGCAAGATTTCTCCAACGCGTTATATGACTTATCGAAACGAGCGGTGCGTGCGAATCGCGCCGGCTTGGCTCTGGAATGGATATTGAAGGCGGTCTGGGTGAATCCAGATCACGAAGGTTGCCGCCGTTTGCTCGGTTATCAAAAGTATCAAAATCAGTGGCGAACTCTTTACGAAATTCGTAAGTTGCGAGCGGGAATGCTCTGGGACGCGAAATTCGGCTGGGTTCCCAAAGGAATGATCGCCCGATACGACGAAGGAAAGCGGCCTTACGAAGGACGTTGGATAAACGCCTCGGAAGACGCCCGACTACATCGCGACATCCGCAACGGCTGGGTCGTCGAAACCGAACATTACTCGGTTCGCACGAATCACAGCATCGAAGCTGGAGTCGCGCTGGGCCTGAAACTCGAAAACTTGTACCGGCTGTGGTCGCAGATGTTCGTCCGTTTCTACGCCACCGACAAAGACCTGACCGCCTGGTTCGAGGGTAAAGGGAACGGCAAAGAACATCGCGAACCCGCGCATAAATTCAAAGTCGCTTTTTATCGAGATAGAGCCGACTACAACCGGGAATTAAAAAGCGTTTTTCCGAACGTCGAAATTACGACTGGCGTCTACGTCGATACAGCTCAAACTGCCTACTTCTTCGCTGACGGCGAAGATTCAAACCGAACGCTCTACCACGAAGGAACGCACCAGCTCTTTGAAGAAACGCGAAAAAACGCCGCTGATCCGGGCGGCAAGTCAAATTTTTGGATCGTCGAAGGGGTCGCCATGTATATGGAGACGCTTCGCGAGGAAAACGGATTCTTCGTGATGGGAGGCTTTGACGACGACCGCGTGATCGCCGCTCAATATCGTTTTCTTACCGATCATTTCTACGTGCCGTCGCATGAGTTCGCCGGCTACGGACGACGCGCGATACAGCAATCGCCTAAAATAGCCACGCTCTACAGCCAAGCGGCAGGCCTATCGCTGTTCCTCGCCCATTTCGACGGAGGCCGATACCGTGACGCCATGGTGGATTACATTTCGCTGGTGTACGCCGGTAAAGACCGCCCAAATTCGTTATCGGCGTTAACAGGCGAGTCGTTCAGCGAGTTGGACTCCCAATATAAAAAATATATGGAAGCGCACCCGGTGACGCTCCCGCAACGGTTCCAACGCTCGGCAACCTCTCAATCTAGTCAGAGCGAGACGTCGCATCCCGCCGAAAAGCCCCGAACGCCGTCGCGAAATCCGCCAGTCGGGCGAGGTCCGGCGCCTTGAAACCGTATAGGAACGACCTTGAAAGCGTTTTTTATCGGTCGTTTTTCGAAATCGGCGCAAACCGCCCCTTGCCTCCAGGGGGATAAAGGTAACAAAATAGAGAAGATGTCAATTAATTTATCTGCGTCTCGCCAATTGCACGAGGGGGCATCGCCGGAGCGCCCTTCATAAGAATTCAACAATGACGGACGGATACATCGGTCCCCTCGCGGAAAAACCGCCTCATGTCGATGGATATATCGAAACTACTGAACGAATGGCCCCACGAACCGGACGCGATTTTAGTCCGCATTATCGCCGGAGACGACGGCCATAGCAAATTGCAGCTTCGGGTCGATCTCGGCGTTTTGCAAATGGAGTTGGACGGACGACCGGACGGCTTACGGCCCGAAGGGCGTGATTCGTGGTTGGAATACTACGAACTCGCCCAACGAGAACATGATGAGCGGAAACCAGACGGACCGCCCTTTCGACTTTCGCCTTCCGATTGCGAGCGGCTGGGACGCGAAGGGATTCAATATTACCATCGGTTTTTGAGTTTTTGGCATCTGGAATTGTACGAATTGTGCGCCCGAGATACGAATCGCAATTTGCGGCTTTTCGCCTTCGTTCGCGAATACGCCGGCGACGATCAAATCAAGCTCCAATTCGATCAATGGCGACCGTACGTATTGATGATGCATACGAGAGCCGTCGCCACGCCGTTGGTCGAACAAAAAGAGTTCGCCGAGGGCTTGCGGACGATCGAATCGGCGATCGATTCGATCCGAGATTTTTTCGACGAACGCGATCAAGCGGACCGCGCCGAGGAATGCGCCGAGTTGAAGAGCTTGGAGCAATGGCGCGACGAGATATTGAGCCGCGAGGATGCGGCGGCCGAGGCCATGCCCGAAATGCGGGTTCGGCTGCTGCGGCAACGTTTGGATGAGGCGATCTCGGCGGAGAATTTTGAAGAAGCCGCCAAATTGCGAGATGAAATAAATCGATTAGGCGGCGAGCCGTCCGATTCGGAAGAATAAGTCGCACGATCTGGAGTTGCTTTATGCTCCCTCCTGATCCATAACCTCTAACCCCTAACTTGAAAATATGATTTGCGTTAGCATCGGTCGCGGTCGTCACAGACACATGATAGCGGAACATCGTCACATGGCGGAGCAAGGCGCGCCTTTGGCGGAGTTGCGGCTGGACTATATCAACGGCGAAGTCAATATTAAACGCTTGATCGCAGATCGTCCGACGCCCGTGATTATTACTTGCCGACGCCCGAATGACGGCGGCAAGTGGGCCGGCTCGGAGGAGCAGCGCCTCTTATTGTTGCGAACGGCGATCGCCGAAGGAGTCGATTACGTCGATTTGGAAGAGGACGTCGCCGACAAGATCCCGCGATTCGGTAAAACGAAGCGAATCATCAGCTATCACGACTTCCGCAAGACTCCGGATAATCTTGACGAATTGTATCAGCGAATGCTCCAGCTTTCGCCGGACATTATTAAGATCTCGACGATGGCGAATCACCCGCACGACAATATTCGATTGTTGAGCTTGTCGCAAAAGGCCGCAGTTCCGACGATCGGCATCTGCATGGGCGACATCGGAATGCCTACCCGCATTTTAGCGGGAAAATTTCGCTCCCCGTTCACCTACTCCACGTTCTCGCATGAACGAGCTCTCGCTCCAGGCCAATTCAGCTATCAGCAAATGACCGAAATCTTCCGTTACGACGAGATCAACGCCGAAACCGAAGTGTACGGCGTGATCGCCGATCCGATCGGACATAGCCTTAGCCCGCAAATCCACAACGCCGGATTCCGGCAATTGGGAATGAACAAAGTTTACGTCCCCTTCCGTGTTCCACGCGAGGATTTAGGCCGCTTCATCGAAGAAGCGAGCTTCTACGGACTGAAGGGACTCAGCGTGACAATTCCGCATAAAGAAGAGATCATTCGAAAGCTTTCATCGGTCGACGCCGCTTCGCATGGCATCGGCGCCGTTAACACTGTCATTATCGATGGCGATAAACGTATTGGCTCAAACACCGATTACATTGCGGCGATGAGCAGCTTAGAGGATGCGTTGCGTCAAAGCGGCCTGAATCCGCAATCCAAAGAAACCATGCTTAGCGGTCGCACCGCCCTCGTCCTCGGCGCAGGGGGCGTCGGCAAAGCGATCGTCTTCGGCTTGATGCGACGCGGTGCGACCGTCGTCGTATCCGACGTCAACTCCAAACAATCGGCGGGGTTAGCCAAAGCCCTCAACTGCCGCGCGGTCGAATGGGGAGCGCGACATTCCGTTAACGCCGACCTTCTATTCAACTGCACCCCGGTCGGCATGCACCCGAACGTGGACGACACGCCGTTCGATAAACATCATCTACGGCCCTCGATGATCGTCTTCGACGCCGTCTATAATCCGGAAAACACGCTCTTCATTAAGGAAGCGAGGGAGCGGAACTGCACGGTCGTCTCGGGCGTCGATATGTTCGTTCGCCAAGCCTGCCTGCAATTCAAAATGTTCACCGGTCAAGAAGGCCCCGCCGATTTGATGCGAGAAACGATCCGTCGCGCGATCGGCGCCGCGAAGTATTGATTCATACGACGAAACCGTGAATGAACGCGCCAATTATCGCAATCAGACTTGATTGCGCATCTACGAACGCATTCAACCGCTAGCGAGCGGGTTCCGTTTTCAAATGCTTCGTCAAGAAGTCTTCGATTTTCTTGCGCATTTCAGGAGTTTCAAACTCGGGGCCGCCGTGCTTCGCGCCGGCGATGCGAACGAACTCGCACTCGACGCCGGCTTTTTTCAAAGCGGCTTCCATCTCGACGCTCTGCCCGAAAGCGACCGACTTATCCTCCTCGCCGTGCATGATGAGGAACGGCGGGTCGTTTTTGTCGACGTAAGACGTCGCCCCCGCCCGAAGAGCTTGTTTCTTATCGACGAGCGCCGAAGCGCCGAGCATCTTTGAAACGAACGAGTCGGGCTTGTCGTCCTTCGCTCCAAGCGTGGTAAAATTGGTCGGGCCGTACCAATCGACGACGCAACGGACTGCGCTCGATTGATCAAGGTTGTCGCCGACGTCAAACTCCTTCATGTCGGAGGAGACGGCGAGGAGCGCGGCCAAATGCCCGCCCGCCGACGCCCCCCATACGCCGAAGCGATCGGAATCGAGATTATATTTTTTGGCGTTTGCGCGAAGCCATCGAACTGCCGCTTTGCAATCTTCGATCGGCGCCGGGAAAATCGCATCGCCGCTCAATCGATAATTGAGGCTCGCCACGGCGAAGCCTTTGTCGGCGAGCGAAATCGCCGGCCCTCCCTGCTTATCGCCGCGAACCCATCCCCCGCCGTGAATCCAAACGACGACGGGAAGCGGCTTATCGTTCTTCGGCAGGTAGAGATCAAGCTTTTGGCGTTCGTGGCCGTCCTTTACGTAAGGAACGTCGCGAAAAATGAGCATGCCGTTTTTCGTTTCGATCCTGCGTTCCGTCTTCTTCTCCGTCGTTTGCACGGCGGCTGGCTCTTTCTGTTTATCCGCCTCCGCCATTTTTGCGGCCGTCGTTTCGTCAGCGAGCAAAGAGACCGTCAGCGACAAAACGCAAACAAACGTCGCAAGGAAACGAGCGGACGACATAACGAATTCTCCGAGAAAAACGATCAAAACCATCTTGCGGACGCTCTCAGCGGCTTACTGCCGACTGTTAAATATTTGCGCCCTTGATTTTATCTTCAGACGATCCGTCGAAGGCTGCGACGATGCGACCTTTTTCCGGCGGCGGAGAAAGGAGACTGACGATAGGAAATACGACCATCGGGGCGATGATGGCCAACGACGCGGCGCTGGCTGCATTTTGCTTGCCGAGGGCGAAATAAAGAATGATATTCAATCCTGCGCCGCAGAAGAACGAAGCGTAGGCGGCGGCTTTCGTGGCGCGTCGCCAATATATTCCGTACACATAGGGCGCGATGAAGGCGCCGGCGACGGTTCCCCAGGAAATTGCCATAAGGGTAACGATAAAATCGGGATTCTTCTGGGCGATGTAGTACGAGCCGCCGATGAAGATGCCGCTTAGAAATCGAATCAGCGTCAACGATTGTTTCGACGAGACGGTCGGATTTACGTGTCCCTTGTATAAGTCGATGGCGATGGCCGAGGAGGAAACGAGAATCAACGAGCTGAGCGTGGACATTGATGCCGATAGAACGAGTAAGAGAATCAAACCCATGAGCGGCTCAGGGAGGTTCGTCTTGAGCAAGTCGGGAATTATGCGGTCGAAATCGGGCTTGCCGTTCGCCAGCGTCGGCAATTGATCATAAAAGACGTGCGTCATCGAACCGACGAAGTAGGCTCCGAAGGCGATAATGACGCAAAACGCCGTGCTGATAATCATGGCGCGGAATATTTGTTTTTCATCTTTGATCGAGTAAAACTTTTGAACCATTTGCGGCATACCCCAAGTGCCGAAGGAAGTCATAAAGACGAGTGACCATAGAACATACCAGGGGGCCGTTTTCCCATCCGTGTCGTGTTGCGGATAAGCGGTTCGGATATGTTCGACGACTTCAACGACGCCGCCCCCTTTTTTTGCGAGAAAATAAACCATCGCGGCGGCGCCGAAAAGCATCACTATTCCTTGAATGAAGTCGGTCATCGTGACGGCGAAGTAACCGCCGAGAATCAAGTACGCTGCGGTGATCACAGTCATGACGATCAGCGACGTGTCGTACGAAATATCGAAATTCTTCTCAAAGAGATAGCCAAGCCCCTTGTAGACCGAGGCCGAGTAAGGAAGCAGAAAAACAAAGATTGTCATGGCGGCGAGTATTTTTAGACCCGGAGCTCCGTAACGTTCTTCAAAAAACTCAGGCATGGTCATCACGTCGAGATTTTGCGTCATCCTTCGAGTGCGTTTGCCTAAAACAAGCCAGGCGAGCAAGGAACCGGCGATGACGTTACCGACGGCGATCCAAAGCGCGCCAAGGCCGAAGGTCCAGCCGAGCTTGCCGGCAAAGCCGATAAAAAGCACGGCCGAAAAGTAGGTGGTTCCGAAGGCGAAGGCCGATATCCAAGGGCCGAGCGAACGCCCGCCAAGAAAAAAATCGTCCATCGTCTTGGTCTTAAACATCCCCCAGAGACCGATGGCGACCATCATAATCATAAAGAGGACGAGAAACAGGACCGAGTAACTCATTGATACGCCGAAAATGTTCATCGTTATTCTTCGTTCGAGTAAAAGGGGCCGTTCTGTTTGACGCGAAGTTGGCGAAATCCGGTCTTACATGCTTCGTTTATCGAGGACTCGCTTCGCCTTGCCAGCGAAGCGTTCGAGCGTTTGCGGAGCAACGAGATTGACGGTCATATGAATGCCGGTGATCGACTGGATTTGCCGACCGATCTTGTCCCGTAATCCTTGCATGTCGCTCATTTTGTCGGAAAATCTTTCGGGCAATACCTCGACGTGAACCGTAACTTCGTCGAGAACTGTCGGACGATCGACTTCAATAAGGTAGTGCGGCGCGGCGCCTTCAACCCGCAGTAACGCCTCTTCGACCTGCGAAGGAAAGACGTTCACGCCTCGAAGAATCAACATGTCATCGGTGCGCCCCATCACGCGGCTCATTAAGACGCCGGTTCGACCGCAAGGGCAAGGCGTTCGATCCAAGCTGGCGATGTCGCGAGTTCTGTAACGGATAATCGGCATCGCCTCTTTCGTCAACGACGTGAAGACCAACTCGCCCGGCTCGCCGTCAGGAACCGGCTCCAGCGTGTCGGGATTCACGCATTCGACGATGAAGTGATCCTCTTGAATATGCATGCCGCGTCGCGCGCAGCATTCCCCGCTCACGCCCGGGCCAATCACTTCGCTCAATCCGTAATTATTAAAAGCGAGAATTTTCAACTGCGATTCAATCGCGATGCGCATGTCTTCGGTCCAAGGCTCGCCCCCGAAATGGGCGAACTTTAAGTTCAACGACATCGGATCGATCCCTTCCGACACGACTACTTCGGCAATATTGAGCGCATAGCTCGGCGTGCAGATGAGAACGTCGGTCTCTAAGTCCTGCATGAGCATGATTTGCCGCAATGTGTTGCCGGAACCGACGGGGAGCGTCGCGGCGCCGACTTTTTCGATCCCGTAGTGCAGACCGAATCCGCCCGTAAAAAGTCCATAGCCGAAAGAGATTTGCGCGGTGTGATGCGGTTGAAGTCCGCCAGCCGTCAGAAATCGAGCGCAAAGATTCGACCAGGTTTCCATGTCGGCCTTGGAGTAGGCGACGAAGGTCGGCTTGCCCGTCGTCCCTGACGAACCGTGAAAGCGTGCGATTTTCTCGCGCGGAATCGCTAAAAATCCCAGAGGATAACTCTCCCGCATGTCGTCCTTGACGGTGAACGGCAGACGCCGCAAATCGTCGAGCGAGCGAATCGTCTCGGGGGTGACGCCGTTCTCGGCCAGCTTCCTTTTGTAAAATGGCGACGCCAAAGCGCGAGAAACCGTCTCGCGCAAACGATCCAATTGCAACGCACGGCGGTCGTTGGGCGCCATCGTCTCGGCGACGTCCCAGATGCGATTTTCCAAAGTTACCTTTGCCGATTTCAACATTTTTTCTAACGCTAATCCTCTCCTGCGTCATGCACGGGAGTGCATGAACTACTTCTACGCCCTATGCCCCAATCCCTATGCCCTACCCTTATGCTTCCGCGCGGTTATACAGTTCGACCGGCCCGACGACGTTGACCCCCTTCGATTCGAGGACATTGACCGCAGCGTCGGGATTGTCGAAACGGAAAACCATGATCGCCTTGTCTTCGTTGCGGAAGGTGAAGGCGTACATATATTCGACGTTGATCTTCGCCGCTTCGAGGATAAGAAGTATCTCGGCCAAGCCGCCGGGTCGATCGGCCACCTCGGTGGCCAAAACCTCGGTCACGTTCACCACGTTGCCGGCCTTTTCTAAAGCCTCCTTGGCCTTCTCCCAATCACGTACGATGACGCGAAGGATGCCAAACTGCTGGGTGTCGGCCAGCGCCAACGTTAGTATGTTCACCCCCGCTTCGGCCAACGTCTTGCAGACGGAGCTAAGGTGTCCGGGTTTGTTTTCCAAAAACAACGAAAGCTGCTTGGTCTTCATGGCCTCGCCTCGAGAATTCGTTTGAAGATCGGGTAAATTACTTGTATATCACGGAAAAAACGCGGCCCGTCCAAAGCCGCTCAGATTCGACGAAAAGCCGAATCGGACAAGAAAGCATTATTATAATCAATGCGTTTTCGGATGATAGCGGGCGGAAAATTAGGCGCCGGACATAAGGATTAGGGCATAGGGAGCGAGAATAGGGGCATAATACGTGAACTGGTTTGGTTTTCCTCCCTAAACCGATCTTTTTCCTCCCTTTATGCAAGAGAGGGGACGCTTTTGGCGTAAGATTCAGATATCCGCCGGAACCCAAAAATTTCTGCTTCACGGCGACAGATTTGAAATAAACGCCCTTCGGGCTCCCGAATCACTTGATGGCTGGACGGAAAGCGAATCCATTTCGCAGTTAAAAGATCTCCAACTTGCCTTAATAATGCGGAGGCGGCGAAGACTCAAAGAATCCTTTGCGCGACTTCAGTCGCAACAGAATTGCGATCACTCACATATGGACGGCTACTATGAATAAATTTCTGTTAACTAGTTGTGTGCTTTTCACCTGTGCAACGGGGGCTATTTTTACTCCGCCGCTCTCAGCGGAAACCGTGACCATAAATACCGGCGGCGCCATATGGAAAGACACGAACGGAAATCAGATCAACGCCCACGGCGGATGCATCATTAAGGTCGGAGATACATTTTATTGGTTCGGTGAAAATCAAACGGCTACAAAAAAGAAGAGCAGCGGAGTGAATTGCTACTCTTCCGTCGATCTCGTTCATTGGGAGTTCCGCCGCCAGGTCCTCTCGCAAAAAGACCCGGGGCTCGAGGACAGCCAATTTGAAAGACCCAAAGTCCTCTACAACGACAAAACTAAAAAATTTGTCCTCTGGGCCCATCGCGAGAATCTCCATGATTACTCGGACGCGCAAGCTATTGTGGCTCAATGCGATAAGCCGGACGGCGAATACCGTCTTGTCAAAATGTTTCGCCCATTCGACGACAAAGGCGATGTCAAGGATCATGGCAAGCCCGGTTATATGTCGCTTGATTGCACTCTATTCCAAGATGATGACGGGACAGGATGGTTCATTTCCTCCTCAAACGTTAATTCGGATTTAATGCTCTACAAGCTTTCCCCCGACTATTACGACACCATCGAGAGCTATAACATATTGCCGCAAGCCAGACGCGAATCGCCCGCTTTGTTCAAACGCAACGGAAAGTATTACCTACTCACATCGGCCTGCACAAGTTGGAATTTCAATTACAATACGTTGCAAGAAGCGGAGAAGATCACCGGTCCCTACGGGCCTCAGCGAGGTTTAATCACCCGCGTCGGCGATTCGACCTTCAACAGCCAGGTTTGCTACGTCTTTCCGATTCGTGGCAGCAAAGGCGTCACGTACATGTTCATGGCGGACCGTTGGAAAGCGTGGAATTTACCGAATTCCCGAAATATCTGGCTCCCCTTGCGATTCGATAACGACGCATTTTTGCCGATGGCGTGGGGCGATAGTTGGCGAATTAATCTTGAAACGGGCGAGGCCGCTTTCCCGTTAGACCCCGAGCCCAGCGACGATAATATCGCCAAAAATAAGCCTGTTCTTTGCGATAAAAACAATGAACGCAATGGAAAAGAGCCTTATCGAATTGTGGACGGCGATAAGAAAAAAGGATGGGCCGCCGAGACCGGCGAAGCGCCGCAACAGATTAAAATCGATTTAGGAAAAACCTTCCCGCTTCGTGAATCCAAAATTACATGGGAAGGAAATAAGCGAGCGTATCAGTACTATATCGAAACCTCACAAGATGACCTCAATTGGACGAAAGTCGTCGACCGGACGGATAACAGCGCTCTTGCCGGCGACAACAACGATCCTATTCACTGCGACGCTCGATACGCCCGATTAACTATTACCGGCAAAGGCGATGGAATGTGGTTCTGGGCCGCATGCGAGGAATGGGAGCTAATTAGCGAAAAAGAAAACGTCGCCTTAAATAAAAAAGTCACCGCCAGTTCGGCCGAATGGGGACGGTACGCGGAAAAAATCAACGACGGCGACTTTGGCGCCCATTGGGCCACTAACGACGACAAACCCGGTCACTGGGCGAAAATTGACCTTGGAAAAATCGTCGATATCGGCGCCTGCCGAATCGTATGGCAAAATCCCGGGTACGTTTATCGATACCTCATCGAAGTTTCCGACGACGGCGACGCCTGGAAAAAAGTTATTGACCAGTCGGCAAACGAGAAGGTCGTTCGAACGCCAGTGCATGCTTTCAACGCACGAGGAAGATACGTTCGGCTGACCTTGGCGACTCCGGACGACGGTTGCTGGCCCGCCGTCGCCGAAATGGAAGTATTCCCGCAAGGCAAGAAACCGCCTGAGCAGCAATACACTCGGTTTCGCGCCAGCGATTAATAGCGAGGACGGCGCAGGAGCGCTTGATTCGATCTGATCCGCGACTACCTTGCGAAATCAACCTCAGCCATATTCGCTACGACGATGTGCGCATAATCTACCTTCGACGCGATGCGACGAACGCGCCGACGGTCGCCGCCGCGACCAGCAAAACCAACGTCATAGGCTCGGGAACGGCTTCGGCCGAGACGCCAGACGCTGAAACCGTCGATGACGTAGCGTCCGCTGCGCTCGGCTCGCCGCTTCCGCCCAAAATCAACGTGTCTTGCACCAAACAAGCGACTGTCAGTACGGTCGTCCCAGTGACGGTCGTCGTGCCGGAACCGGTGATGGTATCCGCCGTAACGGCGGAGTCACTGCTCAACACCAACGCTCCGTCGTTCGTAAAGGTCGTGCCGGCTATCGTTGCGCCGCTGCTAAGAAGCAGCGTTCCGGCGTTAATCGCGGTCGCGCCCGTATAAGTATTCGTTCCGCTCAAAGTTAGTTTGCCGGTTCCCATTTTGGTCAACGTTCCTGTGCCGGAGATCGTTCGGGAATAGGTAAGCGAATTGCCCAGATTAAATACCAATGACGCGGAGTTCTTAACGCTACTGGCGAACGATGTATCATCCGTTCCGTTGCCAATTTGCATGGTTCCGGTGCCGACAGTGGTTAGTCCCGTATAGGAGTTCGATCCGCTAAGCGTCAGTTTGCCGGTTCCCGTTTTCGTCAGCGCTCCAGCGCCGGAGATCGCGCCGGAATAGTCGAGCGAGTCGCCGAGATTGAAAATCATCGTGCCGGAGTTTTTGACGCCGACGCTGGCGAACGAGACGAACTTTAATCCGTTGCCGATTTGCAGCGTTCCGGCGCCGATCACGGTCGAGCCGGTGTAGGTGTTTTCGCCGGTTAAAGTCAACGTGCCGACTCCGGACTTCGTCATTGATCCGGTTCCGGAAATGACGCCGGAATAGGTAATCGAATCGGAATGATTGAAAATTAATGATCCGTAGTTCTTAACCGCCGCGCTGGCAAGCGAGGCGCCCGAAGAGCCGCTGCCGAGCTGCAGCGTTCCGGCGCCGATCGTTGTGACTCCGGAATAGGTATTTCTCCCATTCAATACCAATTTGCCGGAGCCGACTTTGGTTAATGCGCTGGGGGAGCCGTAGCCGGAGGCGTTGTCCTCGATGGAATTGTTTATAACGATATCGCTCGTCATCGTCGCGGCGACTAGGTCCAAGCCTGAACCAATAACGACGAAGAGGTTATAGGTCGATCCTCCAATCGTCAACGTTCCCGTGCCGGTGTTCAAGAGGCCGTTAACGGTCAACGTCGTGTTGGAGTTGCTGTACTGAACGGCGGCTCCGGCGCCGGCGTAGTTAATGGTATTGACGTTACGAGTGTACCCCATGACCGCCCACGCGCCCGAGGAAGTGACTCTGTAATTTACCGTGCTCGTGTCGCCCGACGGAATTCCGCCGAAAGAGGCGGTTCCGGCTTCCGCCGTGGCGCCCGAATAACCGGCGATCGTTCCGCCGCTGTTGCATGCGTAGAGCGTATTTGCGCCCGTTCCGACGAACGCCCATGCGCCGAGAATGCCGTTGACGTTGGCGCTTGTGGTCGTAACGCCGCCTGATTCGGTGAAGGTGACGGCGCCGCCGACTGTTCGTGTGATAGCGCCTAAGGCGAGCGTGCCGCCGCTAACCGTGTTGCTGATCGTCGAGGCGCCGCCGCCGACCGTCAAGCCGGAGATCGTCTGAGTTGTAACGCTCGGGTTCGAGTAAATGAAAGTTCCGCCGTTGATCGTCAAAGCGCTGCTGGAGCTTAATCGTCCCGTCAATAAGAACGTCGAGCCGACGTTAATTTTCACTGCGCTGACGGAGCTTAATGTGCCTGACAACGACAGCGTGCCTGCGTTTACTACCGTATCGCCCGTATAGCTATTGCTGCCCGAGAGGGTCAGCGTTCCAAGGCCTTCTTTTGAAATTCCGCCTAGTCCGCTGACGTTGCCGCCGATCGTAATATCTCCGCCGCCGGCGGTCGTCTGAATCGTTCGCGAGTTCGGCGCGCCTCTTAGTAAGGATATGTCGTCGTTAATGGTCTGAAGATTCGTGCTGCTGTTCGTAATCGCCCCGGCAAGCGAAAAACCGTTCGCCCCCGTCGTGCCGGGAGTGATCGTATAGGCCGACGCGGCCGAAGTGAAGGTTAGGCCGGAAACGGCGAACGAGCTTGTCGTCATAACGTCGTCGTTTAGCGTCGCGCCCGACGTCCCTGCGGCGCCGAAAATCAACGCATCGCCGCTAGTGGGCGCAACTGACCAATTTGCGTTGCCCGACAAGCTAGTCGAAGAATCGCCGCCCCAAGTGACGGTCGCCGATTTAGCGACGACCGTCAAGGCGTTGGTCGATTCGGAATAAGTTAAGCCGTTAAGATAGTCATGCCAAATTCCGTTGAATTTTGAAAAACCGTCGACGCCGAAGGTATTGCCGTAAGTCACGTTGGCGGCATTGACGAGCTTCCAGGAGTCGCCAATCGCGGAACTGGCGTTTGTCGTATCCAGATCGAAAACGCCGTTCAGCGCAACGGCTGTTGCGCTGGCGCCGCTGACGGCGTTGTTCACGCCGTTCGCGCCGATGGCGAACTTCATATTCGCATTCCGGGCGAGCGCGAACTTGCCAAGCACGTTTATATTGCCGGTGAAGTCGTTATTCGAGGAGACCAGCGTGACGTTGTTCGTGGCGGACTGAATCGTGAGATTCGCCGTTCCGTGCAGGTCCGCGAGGACGTTGATATTGCCGTTTAAGGCGCAAATGTAGGAGGCCGATTTGACGGTCAGATTTCCCGCGAGCTGGAAGAGGTCGGCCGTGCCGTTGGAACTGATCTGGCGAATCGATCCTCCGTCGAGAATGAGGTTGTCGAAGGTGATGACGGCGGAAGTTCCGACGCCTTTAAATAAGAGACCGCCGCCTGTCAAATCGCCGCTATTGTTGAGCGTGAGCGAGTCGCCTGCGAACTTAAAACTGTAAGTACTTGCAACCGTGCGAATTCCGTAATTGCCGGTGAAATAGGATGCGCCGGAGTGCGCGAAATGGCCGTCGCTCCAGCAGGGAGCGCTATTAAACGCCGAATAACCCATGAGGTCGGACGCCGTCAAAGAAACCGTCGTAGCGGTCGACTTGTATACGGTGGCGGTAAGTCCCATGTCGGCGCGAATGGCGAAGAGCATCGCCACGTCACGATCGATATCCGCCGATTCCGTGTCGTAATTCAATCCGTAGGGCCAGAAGTGGATCGTATCGCCGCAAAGGCGGGAACCAATTCCGAAGAACTGCTGCATGAGCGCCGTCGCATTCACTCCGTTCCAGCGCCCTTCGATCATCAATCCGCCCCAGGCGGAGTATGTGCCGCTCCCCAAATAATGGCAAAGCTCGTGTTCGGTGACTCGTTCGTTCGGATAGGTGCCGCCGTAGCCAATGCTCCCCAAATAGCTCGACTGCGCGGTCGGAATCCCGGAGCTGTAATACGCGTAGACGTTGTAGTCGCCGACGTAGCCGTACGCGTTCACGCGAGCGCAGACGGCGGTTAATGCGGCGGCGGCCGCGTTCGATCGGTCGGTCGTGTCCCAGGTTCCGCCGATGGTGTAGGAAAGCGCCGCTTTCGCGGGATTCACGCAAGAGACGATCAAAAACGCCGTAGCGAAGCCCGCAAACAATTTCATACGAAACATTTGAGTCTAACCTACTTACTCGTGACAGAAAAACGGCAACCAAAAACGTCTGGAAAATGTTCCGCGATTCGATTTAACCGCGCACAGCATTAAACGGACCGCTTATCACCTTCGATCAGCGAAAATACAAAAGAAAGGCTCATAAAAGGCTGTATTGCTGAAGAAAAACGGCCAACCGCGCATAGTGCCGCCAGAGTGCATTCTGCTCATTTTTTGCGATAATTGCAAGAAAAATGCATGCAAAACTACATCTCCCATAGCCCGCACGGACTAAGCAAACGCCAACCCGCCCGACTGAGGGGCATTAACTTCCGCCCTCCCGCCGGATATACTACTTCAGAGTTTGCGCCTATTTCTGGCTGCAAACGCCCTTTTCAAAATCCAACCTAGCGCCAAAACGCGGAGAGATGATATGAACGGCGATTTGCTCCCCCTGTTCGCCCAAGGCTTCAACTTCGAAGACCCGCGCACGCTTGGCTGGCTGCTCGGCGGCGGTGTTCTTTTAATCGGCGGCGGCATTATCGCGCTGGTCTTCCTCAACTTCGGCGGATTGTGGTTCCAGGCGTATATGTCGAGCGCCAACGTGAGCATGTGGAGCCTGATCGGCATGAGCCTGCGTCGTGTGAACGCGCGCACGATCGTCAAGGCGAAAATCATGGCGATGCAGTCGGGCATCGGCACGGAAAGCGACACCGGCGTGACCACCCGTCGTTTGGAGGCGCATTATCTGGCCGGCGGAAACGTTCTGGCCGTCATTCAATCGATCATCGCCGCGCATCGGGCCGACATCGACCTCGACTTCGATCGGGCGGCGGCCATCGACCTGGCAGGGCGCGACGTCGTCGACGCCGTGCAGACAAGCGTGAATCCGAAGGTCATCGAGTGCCCCGATCCGAAACGCTCCGCCCGCAACACATTGAGCGCGATCGCTAAGAACGGCGTCGAATTAAAAGTTCGCGCGCGAGTCACCGTCCGCACCAATATTGAGCAGCTCATCGGCGGCGCCACCGAAGAGACGATCATCGCCCGAGTCGGCGAGGGAATCATCACAGCCATCGGTTCGTCGGGAAGTCATTTGGAAGTGATGGAGAATCCGGACAAGATTTCAAAGGCGGTGCTTGATCGCGGCCTCGACGCGCAATCGATGTTCGAGATCGTGTCGATCGACATCGCCGACATCGACGTGGGCGAGAACATCGGCGCTCGACTGCAGGCCGATCAAGCCGAAGCCGACACGCGAGTGGCTCGGGCGAAGGCCGAGGAACGCCGCGCGATGGCCGCCGCTCGCGAACAAGAGATGAAGGCCCAAGTGGCGAGAAATCGCGCGAACGTGGTTCTGGCCGAAGCCGAAGTTCCGCTGGCGATGGCCGCCGCCTTCCGCGAAGGAAATCTGGTGATCAAGCCCGAGGCGGTTAAGTAAAAATCCGCAGTTTTCCGTCGTGCGTAGCTCAAACACGGCCTCGCCGTAATCAACTATCCTTCTTTCCATGCCTGTTCCTGAAACGACTTCCGCCGAAAATCTCGCTCGCTACGTAGGCGGAAAATGCTTGGCGGCCGGACGCGGCTCCGCGTGGCGAGACGTAACCGCCTTGATTATCGCTCTCCCCTCCGGGTCGCATGCTTTGAGCATGCCTTCGATCAGCGAGCCGATGCTTACATGGATCACTTCCGGCGACATCGAGATCCGAGAGCGAGAGCTGGAAGGCCCTTGGCTCACAAGCCGTGTGAAGAAAGGTTCCCTCTTCCTCATCGCGGCGGGCGCCCCCTATGAGTGCCACAGCAAAACGCTCACAGCCGAGCCGTACGAGTGTATGTTCGTCGCAATCGGTTTGCCGCTTCTTCGTCAAGCGTTCGAAGAGGTCTTCGGTGCCAACGCCGATTACGCTCAACTAAAAGACGTTTCGGCGTTCGAGGACGTCGTTTTGATTTCGCTCATGGAGCGATTACGCGAGGAATTATCGCGTCGAAAGGCGAGCGCTCTCTACGTGCAAAGCGTCGGCATGGCGATCGCCGTCCACATGGCCAGAAATTACGCGGCGATCGATAAAAAATCTCGTAAGGGCAGCCCCTCCCTCCCCGGCTACAAACTCAAACGAATCACCAATTGGATGGCCAACCGCCTCGCCGAAGAGTTCAATCTCGATCAATTGGCCGATCAAGCGGGCTTGAGCAAGTTTTACTTCAACCGCCTGTTCAAGAGCGCCACGGGCGTATCGCCGTCCCACTACCATACCGCTCTACGGATGGAAGAAGCTCGGCGCCTGCTCCGTGAAACCAAAAAAAGCGTCGTGGCCGTCGCCCTCGAATTAGGCTACGCCACTCCCAGCCACTTCGCCCAAGTCTTTCGAAAAGAGACGGGCTTATCTCCGAGCGACTACCGTCGGCAACGTTAGACTCAGCTTCTCAACTATTTTCTTCATCCGTTTTTGTCGAATTGCCCGATCAAGGCGGCCGCCGAGATCGCGTTCCCAGATGCGCTATCCAGTTTCGAGCAATATCGCGACAGGTTGTGCAAGATCGCGTGCGACGATCTCGCCTTCGCGGGATAAGATATCTTTAACGAGCGATTTGCCGAATATATAAATCGTCCGCGAAACAGGGAAATTTGTCACCATTACCCGTCCGACGGCAATACGTTTTGGAGAAATGCGATGCAAGAGCCAACGTCACGTCGTGAGTTCATAAAAGCTGGCACGGCCGTCGTGGGATCCCTTGCCGCAACTGGCCTTATGGAAGGAATTAGCTCAGCGGCCGAAGAGCAAAGCCGTTCCGCGAACGTGTTCTTCACCGAGGACATCAGCCCACGCGGCCTGCTGAAAATCTACGACAAGATCAAGCGAAACATCACTGGTAAAGTCGCCATTAAGCTGCACACCGGCGAGCCGAATGGTCCTAACATTCTGCCGCGCGACATGGTAAAAAAACTGCAACAGAGCATCCCTCACAGCTGTCTGGCGGAGACCAACACGCTGTACAAAGGCAAACGCTATTCAACCGAGGACCATCGCGAAACGCTGAAAATCAACGGCTGGAATTTCTGCCCAGTGGACATCATGGACGAGGATGGCGCGGTAATGATTCCCGTTAAAAACGGGAATCGCTTCCAAAACATCTCCGTCGGAAAACACATGCTAAATTACGACTCGATGGTGGTCCTTACTCATTTCAAAGGGCACGCCATGGGCGGGTTCGGCGGCTCGATGAAGAATATCGCCATCGGATGCGCGGACGGTCGTATCGGAAAGAAAATGGTTCATGCGGCTCCCGACAACGATGATTGGACAAGCTGGCTTAACGGCGAACCGTTCCAAGAAAACATGGTGGAGTCCGCCAAAGCAGTCATCGACCACTTCGGCGATCGTATCGTTTATATCAACGTATTGCGCAACATGTCCGTCGACTGCGACTGCGCCGGCGTCGGCGCCGCCCCAGTCAAGGCTCGAAACATCGGCATTCTCGGTTCCCTCGACATCTTGGCCCTCGAACAAGCTTCGATTGACATGGTGTACAAATTGCCGGAAGCGGAACTTCACGACCTCCGAGAGCGCATCGAATCCCGAAAAGGCTTGCGGCAATTGACCTACATGAAAGAGATGCGTATGGGCGACGATCAATACCAGATCGTCAAGATATAACAAAAAACGAATCCAAAAAAGAAGGCGCCGTGATGGCCAGCAGCGAAGCGGCACGCAAAAATCACGAAGTATTGTTTCCCAATCACAAATCGAAATTAAGCGAAACCGATCCGGAGTTGATCGAGATATTCGAAAGTTTCGCTTTCGACGAAGTTCTCCGCCACGGCAACTTAGACGTCAAGACGCGGCTCATGGTCATTTTAAGCTCTATGCTCGCCAGCCAAACCTTGGGCGAATTTAAAATCATTTTGGGCGGCGCGTTGAACGCAGGCGTGACTCCTATCGAAGTCAAAGAAATCATCTATCAGGCCGTTCCGTACTTGGGCGTCGCAAAAGTATTCGAGTTCCTCCTAGCCGCCAACGAGATATTGGAAAGCAAAGGCGTAAAGTTGCCGCTCGAAGGACAGTCCGCGACTTCGCCGGAAACGCGATTTGAAAAAGGGCTGGCTCTATCCAAGTCGATTTTCGGCGAAGCGATTGACGCCATGTACGAGCAATCGCCGGAAAATCAAATCCATATCCAAAGATATCTATCGGCAAACTGCTTCGGCGATTACTATACGAGAACGGGCCTCGACCTCAAAACCAGAGAGCTTTTAACCTTCGCGATGCTTCTCTCGCTCGGCGGATGCGAGCCGCAATTGAAAGGCCATATCCAGGGCAACGCGAACGTCGGAAACGATAAGGAAACGATGCTCGACGTCGTAACGCAGTTGTTGCCGTACGTCGGTTATCCGCGAACGCTCAACGCGATTAGATGCTTGAATGAAGTGATGCCGGAAAAACAAAGCCATGTAAAGTCCGCGAATCACGCGGACGATATGTGCCACGAAAGGAAAAGCGAATGACTTCAAGACGATGGCTGACGGCGTTAATTGCCGCGTTTATCTTGTGCGGCGGCGTATGGGCGCAAACCAATTCTCAAAGCGTGCGGAAAATGAACGAATCTTCCTCTCAGAGCGGAACTAAGTCCAAACGCATTCTCGTCGCCTATTTTTCCCACACCGGTAATACCCGAGAAATCGCGAACCAAATTCACGACCGCGTCGGCGGCGAATTATTTGAAATTGCGAGCGTCGAACCCTATCCCGCGAAATATGACGACGTCGTAAAACAGGCCGCCAAAGAGCAGAAGGATGCGGCGCGTCCCAAGCTAAAAAACAAACTCGAGGACCCGCAGTCGTACGATGTGATATTCGTGGGCTATCCGAACTGGTGGGACTCATTTCCTATGCCTGTGGCGACTTTCCTGACGGAAAATGATTTTTCCGGCAAAACATTGATTCCGTTTTGCACTCATGGAGGAAGCCGTATGGGCCATAGCGTGACCGATATGGCCAAGCTCTGCCCAAAATCCAAGATGCTAGAAGGACTTGCAATCCAGGGGCGGAGCGTGAAAAATGCGAACAAGGACGTCGCCGACTGGTTAAAGAAGCTGGGTTTTAGCGCCGTAAAAAAGCCGAATGACGGTTCCGCAAAGTAAAACAGGGGCGATCGTCGATTCGTCGGAGCCGTTAATCAGACGTTCTTAATAGATCCAAACCATACAATTGCGGGTTCATCCGAATATTGCATACTTTTTGAGATCGCCGTTTTTTGCCTGCGTCAAACAATACCGGTTTTCGCTTGAAATTGGGCCATGCTTTCCGTTAGTTTGCTCCTCTGAACCGTCACAAGAATAAGCGACGCGCTCTTTGACAATCCAACTACCGACTCACCGTGATGACTTTGCGTTTTTGTGACTTACGGCGATCCGCCGATCCGAGAGATTTCAATTTTTCG
Organism: Thermoguttaceae bacterium; assembly: GCA_963665265.2. Classification (GTDB taxonomy): domain Bacteria; phylum Planctomycetota; class Planctomycetia; order Pirellulales; family Thermoguttaceae; genus CAXXHQ01. The sequence continues at coordinate 295,337 of OY762224.2, forward strand.
GCTTAAAAAGGCGTCCATATTCTTTTTCGCGTTCCGAATTCATCAACCTATGTATCAGAGCAGTAACCATAACTCGCCTTCGACGGACGGCATGCCTGCCAGCGTCTGCGACGCAAACGTCGAGAAAGAAAAGTTTCCTAAAAGAAATGGCCGCAAGAAAGCCCGTGAATAGTCGGACGCTATGGTGCAAGGACGCAATATCCGGTTGATCCCAATTGCGCAAATTCGAGCGCTGAGCCCTCCTCTTGCCGCGTCAGATAGAATTAAAAGCCATACAAACACGACCGGAGCGAAGAAATGCAAAAACGCAAACTTGGAAAAAGTAACCTGGAAGTCTCGGCCCTAGGACTCGGCTGCATGGGGATGAGCTTTTCCTACGGCCTCCCCAAAGATAAGCAAGAAATGGTAGCGTTGCTCCGGGCCGCCGTCGAACGCGGCGTCACGTTCTTCGATACTGCCGAAGTTTACGGCCCGTTCACCAACGAAGAATTGCTGGGCGAAGCGCTCGCCCCCGTCCGCGAAAAAGTGGTGATCGCCACCAAGTTCGGATTCGATCTGAATCCTGAATTCGATTCTCGCGCAATGAAGCGAGGACCCGGACTAGATAGCCGCCCCGAGCATATCAAACAGGCGGTCGAAGGCTCGCTCAAGCGACTCAAGACCGAAACGATCGACCTACTCTATCAACACCGTGTTGACCAAAACGTGCCGATCGAAGATGTGGCCGGGACGGTGAAGGAATTGATTCAACAAGGAAAAGTCAAGTATTTCGGCCTTTCCGAAGCAAGCGTCCAGACGATCCGCCGCGCGCACGCGGTCCAGCCGGTCACGGCGCTGCAAAGCGAATACTCGCTGTGGACGAGAACTCCCGAGAAGGAAGTGATTCCGACGCTCGAGGAACTGGGAATCGGCTTCGTGCCGTACAGCCCTCTTGGCCGAGGTTTTCTCACGGGCAAGATGGACGAAAAGACGACCTTCGAGAGTTCCGACTTTCGCAGCGCCCTGCCTCGCTTCGCGCCGGAAGCGCTCAAGGCGAATCAAACGCTCATCAGCCTGCTTGAAAGCATCGCAAAGCGGAAGGACGCGACGCCCGCCCAAATTGCGCTCGCTTGGCTCTTGGCGCAAAAGCCGTGGATCGTTCCGATTCCCGGCACGACCAAACCGCATCGTTTGGAGGAAAACATCGGAGCGGTCTCCCTCGAACTAACGGCGGACGATCTCCGCGACATCGACGAGGCGGCGTCAAAGATCACGATTCAAGGAGCTCGCTATCCGGAAAAACTCGAACAATTGACCGGCCGCTAAACAGCGACGCGCGTCCAATGACAACTTAATAAATTTGTATAAGGATAAATCATGTACAACGCGAAAGCTTACTCCGCCGCAAGCGCGACGTCTCCGCTTGCCGCCGCCACGATTGCGCGTCGAGATACGACCGAGCATGACGTGCGGATCGAAATCCTTTTTTGCGGCGTCTGCCACTCCGATCTCCACACGGTTCGCAACGAGTGGCGCGAAATGATGCCTACGGTCTACCCGTGCGTTCCCGGCCATGAAATCGTCGGACGCGTTACCAAAGTCGGCGCGGCGGTCACAAAATACAAGCCGGGCGACTTGGCTGCGGTCGGTTGCCTAGTCGATTCAGACCGAACCTGTCCGCACTGCCAAGCCAATCTCGAACAGTTCTGCCCCCACCCGACCTTCACGTATAACGCGCCCGATAAACATCTGGGCGGCGTGACCTACGGCGGCTATTCCGACAGCATCGTCGTCGACGAGAATTTCGTTCTGCGGGTCCCCGCGAACCTTAACCTCGCCGGAGCGGCGCCGCTACTCTGCGCCGGAATCACGACATATTCGCCGATGCGTCACTGGGGCGTAACCGCCGGCAAAAAGGTCGGCGTCGTAGGCATCGGCGGACTGGGACATATGGGCGTCAAATTCGCGCACGCGCTCGGCGCCCATACTGTCGTCTTCACTACGTCGCCTAGCAAAAAAGAGGACGCGCTCCGTCTCGGCGCCGATGAAGTCGTCATCTCTCGAAACGCCGACGAAATGCAAAAGCACGCAGGCAGTTTCGACTTCATTCTCGACGCCGTCGCCGCCGAACATGACATTAACGCCTATATCAACCTGCTCGCTCGCGACGGCAACATCACTCTTGTCGGCGCGCCCGCAAAGCCTTTGGGAGTCTCCGCGTTCGCCCTTCTCATGGGACGACGCAGCCTTTCCGGCTCTCTGATCGGCGGCATCGCCGAGACGCAGGAGATGCTCGATTTTTGCGGAACGCATAACATCACATCCGACGTCGAAGTCATTCCCATCCAAAAGATCAACGAAGCGTACGATCGCATGCTAAAATCCGACGTGAAGTATCGCTTCTCCATCGACATGGCCTCGCTGAAGGCCGGTTGAACCGGGGCTCAGGCCGAAACGCCGGCTAGAACAATTACAATTAGGCGATAAGATGAGCAAAAACGTTTTAGCGTTGTCTTCCAGTCCGCGCAAGGGGGGCAACTCCGACTTGCTGTGCGATCAATTTTTGTCGGGCGCCCAAGAGGCCGGACATCGCGCGGAGAAGATATTCCTCAAAGACCAACGCATTGAATACTGCACAGGCTGCGGCGCGTGCTTTAACGGAGCGAAAAGCTGCGTTCAGAATGACGACATGGCCGAGATACTGGAAAAAATGATCGCCGCCGATGTAATCGCGCTGGCCACGCCCGTCTATTTTTATACGATGTGCGCGCAGATGAAAACTCTGATCGACCGAACGTGTTCGCGCTATGCGGAAATCAAGGACAAGGAGTTTTATTTCATCGCAACCGCCGCCGAGGACGAAAAGGAGACTTTGCACGGTACGCTCGAAGGCCTGCGACTCTTCATCGACTGCCTGGATGGCTCAAAGGAAAAGGGCGTCATCCATGGAACGGGCCTCTGGGAGAGCGGCGCCGTTAAAGACGGCGACCTACTGAAACAGGCCTACGAGATGGGAAAAGCGGTCTGATCGGCAACGCTCACCCCAATAGCTCTTCGACCGTTTCGACCGCTCGCTCAACATACCGACGGCAGCGAGTCTTGAAAACCCCGGCTTCGGCCGCCTGCTGACGCGATTCGGGCGAGTTCATGTCGTAGCCCGTCAACTCGTTGCATATCAGCGAGCCGTGCTCAGCGACGAAACGAGCCATAAATTCGCGCGAGACCTCGTACGCCTTTTCACGCGACTCAAGGTCGAAAGCGTCTTTCATGGAATGCTTCAAACCGACCGCCATGAGCGCGCCGGTCGCGGCTCCGCAAATGCCGCCGGTCCGGGCGACGCCCCCGCCGAAGGCTTGGGCCACTTGAACGGCCGTTTCATAAGGAAGCCCCAGCGACTTGCCGCTCGCCGATAAGACGCATTGGGCGCAATTGAAATTGCCGGTAAACATAGACACCGCCGCTTCGGACGCTTCGCTCATCTAAACGTCTCCTTAAATGAATGCGTTATAGACAAGACCCGCGGCGAACGCAAAAGGTTCGCCGCGAAGCAAGTAGTAGGTCAGGCACGCCGTGCCTGACGCAAGCCAAAGCGGCGGCCGTACTCGCCACATAGCGCGTTCCGTACAGCCGCGTTGCTCGCCTCCGGCCTAAACGCTAAAACGAATGACCAAGATGTCGTCGTCTTTGACGACGTAGTCTTTCGGTTCTTGGCGGAAGAGTTTTTGGGCTTTCACTTCGCGCTCGCTGCCGAGCCGAACAAGATCGCCGACGGTCATGATTTCAGCGCGGATGAAGCCGCGGGCGAGATCGCTATGGATCCCGTCGGCCGCTTCGAGCGCCGTGCCGCCTTGCCGAATGAGCCACGTGCGAACTTCTTTGTCGCCGGCGGTGAAGAACGTCGCTTGGCCGGAGACGGTCATGATCTGGCGAATTAGCTCGTCGCGATCGACGCTCGTGATTCCCATTTCGCTCTTGAACGCCTCACGATCCTCCGGCGACATCTTAGCAAGTTCCAACTCTAACCCGGCGGGCACCACCGCAACCGGCGTCGCTGCGGTCGCTAATGCTTTGAAGCGATCGGGATCGGTTTCGTCGTCGGCCGCATTGACCACGACCAATCGCGGCTTTTCGCTAAAGAGGCGGAACGCGCGGGTAACCTTTTTCTGCTCGTCGTTCATCTCGGATTCGCGAAGCGGCTTGCCGGCCTCCATCGACTCGAGCACGACCTTTAAAACGTTGTATTCGATCTCCAGCAATTGATGCTCGGCGCGAGGAATCGGCTTTTTCAGCGACTCTTCGAGACGTTCGATGCGGCCGGTGAGAATCGTCATATCGGCCAGGAGCAAATCCTCGTCGAAAGCGGCGAGATCGTTTTTCGGATCCGTTTCACCAAAGGCCGAAACGACGAAAATCAAGCAACCGGCTTCGCGGAGCATGGCCAGCTTGGCGGCGTTGCCTTCGTGTTTGCGGCTTAAGCCCGGAGTGTCGACGATCTCAATCGAGGCGACCGTAACTTTCTTCGGATTATAAATCTTGCACAGCGGCTCGAAGCGCTTGTCGGGAATCGGCGTCATCGCGCTTTGGCCGGAGTGAGCCTGCGACGGATCGGGCTCGACTCCCGTCAGCCAATGAAACAACGTGCTTTTTCCGGAACCTTGATAACCGACCAAACCAATTTTCATATTATTCGCAACTTTCTATTTTCGTTAAACGCAAACGCCGCGTCCTTCTCACCGTCCCCTACGCCCTACCCCCTATGCCCCACTCTACTGATTAATGTGCAACACCTTGGCGGGCGGGAATCCGTTGAAGTAGGTCGACGAGGCGTGACTGTAAGACCCGATGTTTTCGCAATAGACCAAATCGCCGAGGTCCAAGTCGGGCAACTCCTCGGCCAGCGAGATCACGTCCAACGCGTCGCAGGTCGGGCCGAAGACGGAGCAAATTTGCGTCGAGCCGCGTTTGAACGCCTTCAAATGATACTGGCAATGATCGAAAATCACGCCGGAGAAGGTGTGATACACGCCGTCGTTAATGTAGTAGCAACGCTTCCCGTCGCGATCGGCCTTACCGATGACTTTGGCGACGAGCGTCGCGGCGGTGCCGACCATAAATCGCCCCGGTTCGGCGAGAATCTCGATGTCCTTCGGGAAAAGACGATCAATCTCCGGACGAATGCGCTTGGCCAAGGTCTTGAACGGTACGACTCCCTCATGATACGGAGCGGGAAAACCGCCGCCGATATCGATTAAGTTCATTTTGAATCCGCGCTGCTCGGCCTCCTCGAACACTCCGGCGCAAAGCTCCAACGCTTGCACGTAGTTCTCGACGTTGGTCGTTTGGCTGCCGACGTGGAAGCTCAAGCCTTCGACGACCAAACCGGCGTCGTGGGCGGCCTGAATCAACTCGACCGCCTCTCCTGAATGCGCTCCGAACTTCGACGATAACTCGACCATCGCGCCCGTGTTCGGCACACGCATCCGCAACGCCAATCCTGCCTGTGGAGCGTACTTGGCGATCTTCTTCACCTCTTCAAAATTATCGTAGGTGACAAGCGGCTTATACTGATTCAACTGCTCGAGAGTTTCGTTCGCCTTGATCGGATTGGCGTAGATGATCTTGTCCCAGATGAAATCTTGCCGCTGCTTGGCCGGAAGCTTCTTAATGTTTTCGTGAACAATGAGAAACTCGGGCATCGAGGCGACGTCGAAACTGGCGCCGGCGTCGTACAACGTTTTCACGATGGCCGGATCGGGATTGGCCTTCACGGCGTAATAGGCCTGAACGCGCGGCAAATGCTTCTTAAACTCCGCGTAATTCGCGCGAATTATGTCGTGATCGACGATGAATAAAGGCGTGCCGTGCTTTTCGGCCAATTCCTTGATCGTGTTCTTCGCAGCCATCAAGCTAATCCCTCGTGTTGTGCGGTCTACTTTATGCCAATTAATCCCAATCCGCATTGATTGTCCGTTTTCCCGCCGGGTAAACGAACCTCATTTTGGAATGCGACTCGCAGGTTTGAATTGAAAGTCGCGTCAGAAACGAAAAAGCCGCGGCCGTTCCTACTACGCGTCGGCCGCTTTGCACGCCGGTCTCGCGCCCGCAATCATTCGCTTCCTTCCGAGAGGAAGTTTTTAAATTGCCAAGGGTCCGACCAATCCAGGTTGGGGCGATTGAATCCGTCGAAGCCGTTCACGCGATCCTTCAACGGCGTCCAATCGGACGGAATGGAGATTTGACTGCCGAGATAGGGATCGGCAATCCGTAAAATCTCCTTGTGGGGTAGGTCTTCGGGAACGAGGACGCCGCGGTTCGGGTGTTCAATCATCCACGTCACCGCCGCGACGACCGAAATCGCCACTTGCACCGTCGTCGCGTTTTGATGCGGAACTAATCGACGCGAATCCTCGATCGAGAGAATGCTTCCCGTCCACCACGAATTATACGCGTGTCCCATCAGCAATGCGCCAAGGATATCGACGCCGCCGACGATTTCGTCGTTCATAATCCGCAAATTAGGCTGCAATTTGTAGTTGTAGCCTTTCAACTCGCTCAGCGAAGCGATCGCGCAATCGCAAGGACAGTAGGCGTAGTGAACCGTCGGACGGTAAATCGCCTTGCCGTCCTCCCAAACCGTCAGCCGATCGGAAAGCGTAAAGGCCTCTCCGTGCCGAATGATCATGCCGCGAATCGTGTAATGGGGCACCCACGACAACGCCCAAACGTTCATCCCCATCCGCGCGAGGCAAATCTGATTCTTCGGGCCGTCTTCATGCTCGAAGGCTAAGGCGGGAAGCTCTTTTTCATGCGTCCCCCAGCCCATCTCGGCCGTGGTCGTCCCTTCCTCGCGCAAGCCTTCGATGCTCCAGGTATTGACGAACTCGTCCACCTGCTTCGGCTCGTCGGTGACTTGCGTGTCACGTTCGCTGCAATGAATGACCTTCACGCCAAGCTTCATCGCAAGCCGATTGTAGGCCTGCTCTTGAATTAAACCTTGAATTTCCTCGGCGTCGGCTCCGACGGCCTTGCCGTCTTCGATCATCAAATTGCCGATGTCGATCAGCCCTTGCTTGGTCCAGTGCGAAATCAAGCCGGGATTCGCCCCGTGCTCGATGATGGCCGTGGGACCGGGCTCAGACCAGCCGGAAATCATCCGGCGAATGTTCATGTGCCGCCAATAGAGCGTCCGCGTCGTGGGATGCTTTAAAGGCGCGTCGCCGTAAGGATCCCAGACTTCGACCGACGTGTTGACGTACAAGACGCCGCTGTCGTGGCACCACTGCAATATCTCGCAGCAGTCAATGTTCCAAGCGAGATCGACGATCAAATCGCCGGCCGAAACGTATTTCGCAAGCTCCGAGCCGAGGTTCTCGGGGGTTATCCGTTGACGCACCCAATGCACGCCTTGTTCGATGTAGGGCTTCAACTCCTCGCCAAGATCCTCAAAATCCAAGACCGTAATGCGGTCCGGAGGAATCGGAATGTGCTTAAGGAAGATTGGCAGAGTGCATTGCGCAACGGAGCCGTACCCAATGAAAAGAACGCGGTTGGGAGATTGCACCATTCGGCTTTCCCCTCTCTGATGAAAAATGGACCTCGTTTAACTTATAAAATGCCTCTGCGTTTGATAACGCGGCTACGTTTTTCTTTTCCGTAAGCGTCTCGGCGCGATCCTCTGCGAAACGCGACGCCAATCCATTGGAGACAATCACCGTTTGATTTTGAATAACTTAGGTAATGTCGTCAAGTGGCCGACGGAAATTTGGGCAATTTGCCGATTCCGACCGCCGCAAACCGCCCCGCGTCCGCAAAACCCGACTTTTCGGAGCTATCTAGCCAGAAAAAAACCGACGCGGCGGCGTTTTTCACGCAACCGCGCCGGATAGATCACAAATAACTGCGTCCTGAAACCAAAACCAACTTAGTCGTTAACGTAGGTTTCGAGGAAGCGAGCCAAACGGTGGAAGTCGGAGTTCGGCTCAATGTAGCGAACGACCGTGACCAAAGTGGCCGGATCGACGAGCTGGTTGAACGGCACGTAGTTCAATTCCAATTGGCCGGAAACCGAGACCATCACGCCGTCCAAACGCTTTTCGACCAAAGCGCGGTAGGCGCCGACGCCCAATTGGCTGCCAAGCATCACGTCGAAGGCCTGCGGACGGGCGCAACGGCTTTCGTAGCCGAGCTGAATGCCGGTGACCTTGCGCGTGCGACCGGTTTGAGCCTCGTACTCCTTCGAGATCAAATCGGAGAAGAAACGGCTGAGATTCAGCTTCGAGATGGCGATGTGCCCGTGCTCGTCGCGCGGCACGCCTTCCAATTGGCTGAAGGGGAGATACTCGGCCAAGCCTTCGGCCATGACGATGACGCCGAACTCTTTCCCTTCCGACTCTTCCCGAGCGCGAATCGAAGCGACGATGCGTTTCACCATTTCAGGAAGGTTCATCACGCGGCGGAGCGTGGTCTTGCCCGTCGTCGGATCGGTGACCTCTTCGCTCGCCTCGTACTTGCCCGTGACGTCCTCGACGCTAATGACGAGGCTCGCTTCGCCGGCGATCGCCGCTCCGTACGCCAACCAACCGGCGCTGCGTCCCATCGACTCTGCCACAAAGTAGGCGCGATTCGCTTCGGCGTCAGCCAAGAGATTGCGAATCTCTTCGGCCAAAAATTCGACGGCCGTGAAATAGCCGAACGTGAAGTCGATGCCCATGTAGTCGTTGTCGATGGTCTTCGGCAAGTGAACGACCGGAATGCGCTTGCTCCCGGCGGGCAGTTGCTCTTGGAACATCTTGAACTTGTTGGCGGTCTTGAGCGTGTCGTCGCCGCCGATCGAAATGAGAGCGTCCACGCCGAGCGAGCAAAGCGCGTCGTAGGTCGTCTTCATCGGGGCGGTGCGTTCCGGATCCTTCAAGTGCGAAGGATGCGAAATCTTCTTGCCGGGATTGGTCCGCGCCGTGCCGATGATGATGCCGCGGCTGCTGCGAGTCCGCTTCAAGGCGTGATGCGTGACCCGGATGTAATCGCGATTCTCGACCAAAGGATGCTCGGGGCTATACTCGACCAAGTGCGAATAGCCGTTCAACACGCCGATGACGTCGATGTTGTTGCGGAGAAAAGAGACGGCGGCCGTGGAAATGACGGCGTTGGCGCCCGGGGCCGGTCCGCCGGCGAAAAGTATCGCCACGCGACGAATGTTCGACTCCGTAACCGGGGGACGCGATAACGTGCTGCTCATGGGTAGCTCCCAAATCGTATTAAAAATCAATGCGTTAAGTATATGTCTACGCCGCGGAGAATACGTCCCGCGACGCGAAAAGGCGATCCGACGAACGTCGCGCTCCGTCGCATTTGACGCGCTGACGACCAGTCGTCAACAACTCGCGGCCAGTCCGACGACCGCGTCCATAACCTACGCCCTACCCCCACGCCCTACTTAGGTCAACCACGTTCTTTCGATGAACGTCGTGTCGGTCTCGTTGTTCATAAAGGCGGGATGTTCGAGAATCTTCAATTGCATCGGAGCCGTCGTCTTAACGCCTTCTACTTGAAGCTCGCGCAAGCAACGCTTCATCACCGCCACCGCTTCGGCGCGAGTCGGTTGATGAACGATCAACTTGCCGATCATCGAATCGTAGAACGGCGATACCGTATAGCCCTGATGGGCGTGCGAGTCGAAACGGACGCCGAACCCGCCCGGAATAATCCACTTCGTAATCGTTCCCGGCGTGGGACGAAAATTCTTGTCCGGATCTTCGGCGTTGATGCGGCACTCGATCGCGCAACCTTCGTGCTTCACGTCCTCTTGCTTAAAAGGAAGCGGCTCCCCCGCCGCAACGTGGATTTGCGCCTTAATTAAGTCTATCCCCGTCACCATCTCCGAGACGGGATGCTCGACCTGAATGCGCGCGTTCATTTCGATGAAATAGTAATTCCCCGTGCGATCGACGACGAACTCGACCGTGCCGGCGTTGGTGTAGTTCGCCGCCTTCACCAATCGAACGGCCGATTCGCACAACGCGGCGCGAGTTTCCGGATTCAATGTGGGAGCCGGGCTCTCTTCAATCAACTTCTGATGCCGCCGCTGCATCGTGCAATCGCGTTCCCAAAGATGGACCGCGTTGCCGTGCGTGTCGGCGATGACTTGCACTTCCACATGACGCGGATGCTCGATGTATTTTTCCAGATAGATGTCGGCGTTGCCGAACGCGGCTTCCGCCTCGGAGGCCGCTTGCTGCAAAGCGGAGCGGAGAGCCAGCTCGTTGACGGCCACGCGCATCCCGCGACCGCCGCCGCCGGCCGAGGCCTTAATCAACACAGGGAAACCCAGTTGATTCGCCAAAGTGATCGCCTGCGCTTCGCTCTCGATCAAGCCTTCGCTGCCGGGAACCGTCGGAACCCCGACTTGCTTCGCCAACTTGCGGGCGGCGTTCTTGTCGCCCAACATGGCCATCGCCTCTTGCGTCGGTCCGATGAACTCATAATTGCAACTGCGGCAGACGTCGGCGAAATGATCGTTCTCTGCCAAAAAACCGTAACCCGGATGAATCGCTTGAACGTTGCCGATCTCGGCCGCGCTAATGATCCGATCAATCTTCAGATAGCTTTCGCCGGCGCGGGGCGAACCGATGCAATAGGCCTCGTCGGCCATTCGCAAGTAAGAGGCGCCCCGATCGGCTTCGCTAAAAACGGCCACCGTCTCTATGCCCATCTCACGACAGGCTCGCATGATTCGCAAGGCGATCTCGCCGCGGTTGGCAATTAAAATGCGTTTGAACATCGTTATTGTCGGTTCCTGCGGCGACTACGCCAAAAATTCCATTCCCAAATACCTTTGCCCTACGTTCTCGCCCCTGCCGTTAACCGGCCGGGTCCACTTTGTAGAGCGGCTGACCGAACTCGACCGACTGGCCGCTCTCGGCCAGAACGGCGACGATCTTGCCCGTCGCTTCGGCGGGAATCTGATTGAACACTTTCATCGCTTCGACGATGCAAACGGTCGTCTCGCGGCCGACGTGATCGCCCACCTTGACGTAGGGCGCCGAATCGGGGTCCGGCGACGAATAAAACGTGCCGACCATCGGGCTTTTGATCGTGACTAAACGGCTATCGTCGGCCGAGGCCGATGCGGCCGCGGCAGGCGCGGCTACGGCGACCGGAGCGGGAACGTACGCCGCCGGCGCTGCGGCCGGTGCGGCGACCAAGCCGGCGCGGCGAAGCTGAATCTTCGCGTCGCCTTGCTGGATGTCCATCTCGCTTAAGTCGTGTTCCTTCATCAACTCCACGAGTTGGCGAACCGTTTGTACGTCAAACACGTTTTGCGGTGCGTCAGGGGCGGTCATCCCGGCTCTCCGAATAAATGTAGGGGTTAGGGCGTCAAGCGTAGGGCGTAGTTTCTTACGCCCTACCGTCGCCTCGTATTACTGAATTTCGCAAATGCACTCTTCAAGCTGCCGCGGCGTGTGCGTAAGGACCTCATAGCCGTTACGCGTGACGAGAACGTCGTCCTCGATCCGAATGCCGCCCCAACCGGGAAAGTAAACGCCGGGCTCGACGGTCATTATCATGCCAGGCTTTAGGACGGTTTGATTCTTCGCCGCAAAGCGAGGATTCTCGTGAATAACGAGTCCGACTCCGTGACCCAAACCGTGTGTGAAACGCTTGCCGAAACCGGCGTCGGCGATAACGCCGCGAGCGATCGCGTCGATGTCATGACAGACCACGCCAGGCTTAATCGCCTCAATAGCCTTGGTTTGCGCTTCCAAGACCGTTTTATAGACCTTGGCGAATTTCGGCGGGATTTTACCCGTCACCAATGTCCGCGTCAAGTCGCTTCTGTATTGGCCTTTAGCGTCGGTCGCCCCCCAATCGATGAGGATGAAATCGCTCTCTTCAACGCGAGTTTGCCCTGGCGTTCCGTGCGGCAGCGCGGCTCTCGCTCCGACGCCGATAATCGACGGAAACGACGCCCCTTTGGCGCCGAACACGCGATATTGATACTCCAACGCGTCGCAAATCTCTTTTTCGCTCTGATCCGGACGCAAACCGGCGCGAATCACCTCAAACGCCCGTTCAGCGTACCAAATCGCCTTCTTCGTCAGCTCGATCTCGTCTTTGTCTTTGACCTGACGCAACTTTTCGACCAGCCCGGAAGTCGGAACGATGGCGATCGACGGCAACTTGTCGGCAATCTTGTCTTCAAGACCGACGGTCATCGTATCGCCTTCGACGCCTAACCGACTTACGTTCGCCGCGTTCAAAATGCGAACGACGGCATGCAGCATTGGCACGCCCGGCTTGCGAACGTCGAGGTCCAGATCGGGACACTCCTCTTCCAGCTGCGTGACGTACCGCCCGTCAGTCAAAAGCGTTTCGCCGTCGGCGCGAACGAACAAGTAACTGTCGTCGCCTCCGAAACCGGTCAAGTACGTGACGTTGTTGAAATCGGTAACCAACAAGGAATCAACGCCAACCTTGGCCATCGCCTTGCGGAGCCTGCCGCGTCGAGCTTCAAAGTCCATAATTCATCTCGCTTTATTCGTTTTTCGTCGGTAACGAGTTTAATTGCGCACCACGAAACGCGGCCTCAATCCGGCGGAGCTCGTCTCACGAAAAACGACTGAAAAACAGGGGAAAAAGCCATTGGACCATAGCGGGCGGGGGGACGCAAGAGCTTCATTTGTATCACCCCGGGAAAAAACGCCCGCCATCGACAATTTTCCGGAACTTTTAGGGGGTGGGTTTCCGTCCGCTTGCTCCATAAGTTCTTTGGGCATGGCACGAAAAGCCCGGCATCGCTACATTATTATGGCATGAACGACGCCCTACTTCGCCAACTTGCCGAGAGCTTTTTAGCCGGAAAACTAACCGGCCCTAGCTTTCTTGCGCAAACACACGCCTCCGACGTCGCTAACCTCGGCGAGGCCCAGATCGACTTAGACCGACGACGACGCTGCGGTTTTCCCGAAGTGGTTTACGCCGAGGGAAAAACCGTCGCCCAAATGGAAAAGATTTTCCATGTGTTGCTGATGACCGGCTCCGCCGTACTGGCGACTCGCATGTCGCCGGAACAGGCCGAGCCGCTTCTAAAGACTTTTCCCGGCGGACGTTACAACGCGGTTGGCCGAGTCTTTCGTATCGACGCTCCGGAGATGATTCGCGGCGTCGAAGCGAACGTCGAGAAAACGTCGAAAGGCCGAGTCGCTGTCGTGACCGCCGGAACAAGCGACCTTCCCGTGGCCGAAGAAGCCCGAGAAACGCTCTTGTGGGCCGGAGCCGAGGCGATTATGGTTCACGACGTGGGCGTGGCCGGTCCGCATCGATTGCCCGCCAACTTGTCGGCGTTCGAGGACGTCGACGCGGTGGTGGTCGTGGCCGGCATGGAAGGCGCCTTGCCGAGCGTGGTCGGCGGGTACGTCGATTGCCCGGTGATCGCGGTTCCCACAAGCGTCGGCTACGGCGCCAGTTTCGGCGGCGTTGCCGCCTTGCTGAGCATGCTAAATAGCTGCGCGTCGAACGTCACAGTCGTCAACATCGACGCCGGATTCAAAGCGGGCTACGTGGCCGGCTTGATCGCGAAAAACGCCCGTCGAAACAAACAATCGTAACTTACATCCCAGATTCCTGTCCTTGCCCTCTGTTCTCCGCCCCGCCCGATGAAAACGAAGATAAATAAGCACGACGAACAAACTTTGAACCGCTTGCAAACCTTGGCCGACGAGGTGGCGGCGGCGGCGGCGAAAAAACGCGACCCGTTCGTCGACGTGCCCGCCCGATCGCTCTCGAACGTCCGCTACAACAAAACGAAGCGGTTCATCGAAATGGGCAAGAATTCGAATCGCCGGCAGTTGTTCAACATATCGCAGGCCAAAAGCTACATGCAAACCTTGCTCGTGGCCAGCGGCGCCACGCAACTGATCGAGCAAGGCAAGACGACTAGCATCCGTGGTCTCTACTACCTCTTAAAGCACACTATCGCCGGCACCAAAGAAGAGACGTTCGATAATCAGGCCGAATGCGACCCCATCATCGAGGACGTCGAAGTCCTGCTGAACAGCCTCCGTGAGGAATTGCATTTGTACGCCCAAAAACGGGGCGAAATGGTGGGCGAGCTCACCCTCATCGATAGCGGCGACGAAATCGATTGTTCGCGAATGGGCTCCGGCGGCTACGGCGTTCCGTCGATCGTCGAGCCGGAAATAATTCAATTCAAAAAGTGCAACGCGAAGTTCGTACTGCATGTCGAAAAAGACACCGTCTGGCAACGCTTCAACGAGGATAAATTCTGGAAGAAGCACGGCTGCATTTTGACGCACGGAAGCGGTCAGCCGCCGCGCGGAGTGCGCCGCATGCTCAACCGCCTGCATCACGAGTTGAAGCTCCCCATCTACTGCCTGCTCGATAATGATCCTTGGGGATACTACATCTACAGCGTGATCAAACAAGGCTCGATCAACTTGGCCTACGAATCGCAACGCATGGCGATTCCCGACGCCAAGTACCTTGGCCTACGCTCGAAGGACTACAAAGAGTGCGGCCTAACCGAAAGCGTGAAAATCAATCTCAATGACACCGACCGCAAACGAGCGCATCAAATCGCCTCGTATCCGTGGTTCGCGCATAAGCCGGCTTGGCAAAAAGAAATCCGCATGCTGATGGACAACGGCTTCAAATTGGAAGTCGAGTCTCTCATTAGCAAAGACATCAGCTACGTGACCGAAAAGTACACCCCCGCCCGATTGAAAGATCAGGACTGGCTGGATTAAACGGCGCGCAGCCGAAACGCGACGATGTTGCGAAAAGGCGACGCGCAAACCGTCGGGATCGATCCGCCCGCTTCTTTTCGCATATTCGCTCTATGCAAAGCGGGCTGCGGAACGGCGTATTTCGCGCCTAACTTCTTATTTTCCAAGGGAGCGGCGACTCCCCCCCGGTTTTTGAACTAGAGTTTTCTTGGCAATCCGCGTTCTTGGATTGCGCATGGCCGTTCGGCCGACATTTCGAAACTTAAAGAATAATTGCGTCGCTGTTTGCGGTCGGCGCGACCGAGGAGAGTTCTCTCTATCGTCGCATCGACCGGAAAGACGTTCCGCTCACACCGATTGACGTACACCGTGATAGGCGAATCCGTTCAAAAACTTGGCGACTGGAAAAAGGTCGAGGAAGCGCTGGCCGACATCCGCGCATGTCGCGCCGATTCGCTCCGTTTTTTTACCGAAACGCTCGATGAATTCGACGCGATTTTCAATTGCGTCGAAGCCCAAGCCGAACATTTGGCCGAACGCGACGCTTTATTGAAATCGCAATCCGTAGCGGCGGCGCCCGGCGCCCCCGCTGCCGTCGACGAATCGCTGCTGAAAACCTTGACGGAACGCTCCGAGACCGACCGCCAAGAAATGCGAAAGATGCAAGAAGGTGTGCAAGGGCAACTCGCGCGACTCGCGGCGATCGCCTCCGAATTGGCCACGACCAAAACCGAATTCCAAAGCATGCGCGACGACGTCGAGCGATGCAACCAAGAAGTGGCGGCCATCAAAACCGCCGCGCCGGCCGGAGAGCAAAACACCCACTTCGCCGAAATGGAACGAAACTACTCGGCCTTGCAGCAAGAGCGCGCAATGCTCGAAAAGGAGCTCGACGACCTCCGCAACCGAGCGGCCGACCTGACTCACTCCTTATCCGATCAAAAACGCCAATCGGCGATGCAGCAAACGCAATGGAACGAAGAGTTGAAAAAGATGAGAGGGTTAATGGAGACCGTTACCCGCCACATCACGGCCGACGAGCCGCGTGAGTCGGCGCGCGACTCGACTCCGATGCCCAAGCCGAATCCCGACGCCGTCGATCCGGCGCTAAGCTCCGTGCTGGCGCAGTTCGAAATGCTGCAGCAGGACCGAGCGAAACGCACAGGTTAACTATCGCGGCGCCGGTCGCTTCAGACCGACTCCGCTTCGTCATACGACGCATTGCGACGAGTGATCGAAACTTATCGAGAACGCGGTCATGAGAAAAGCTCTTCAATACGGCTTATCGACGTTTTTCGCGGCGACCGGGGCGGGCGCTTGCGGCTGGGGCTACGTCTCTGGACAGTCCTGGAGCTACGTCGCCGGTGCCGTCGCTTTGACCGGCGCGGCCGTCACGCTCGCGCTCCGCAACCGACGCAAAATCGTCGATGACGAATCGCCTGATCGCCCCGCCGTCCATCGCCTTCCCCGACCGACGGCCGCCGCCGATCGAACGATCGATTCGAGCGACGCCTCGGCGCTCGTCGGGCAGATGCTCGACGAAAAACGATATTCCTTACTCCTCAGACCGCAGGTCGCCGCGCAGTTGACCGACGCGCATTTCGCCAAGGCTTTGGCCGCAGTCAGCGAATGGATGGCCTTGGTCCCTGACGGCGAAGTCGCGCTCGAAGAAAACGGCGCGCAACGAGTCATCCCCGTTTCTCGATTCTTCTTAGACCGTCATCAAGTGACGAACCAAGAGTATTTCGAATTCGTGGCCGCCGGCGGATATCGCCAATCAACCCTCTGGGACGAATCCATCCTCCCGGCCGTGCTCGACTTCGTCGATCGAACCGGAAAACCCGGCCCGAAATATTGGTTCGACGGCTACTATCCCGACGGCGAGGAAAAACTTCCGGTCGTCGGCGTGAGTTGGTACGAGGCTTGCGCCTACGCCCGTTGGATCGGCAAACGCCTCCCAAGCGACGCCGAATGGGTGAAGGCCGGAAGCTGGCCGGTCCCCTTGAACGGCGAAACCCGCTCGCAACGAAAATATCCCTGGGGCGACGCGATGGACCGCGCCCGCGCGAACCTTTGGGGCTCCGGCCCCGGATGCATCGTCCCCGTCGATTGCTACCCGAACGGCGTCAGCGTCGGCGGCGTTCATCAACTAATCGGCAACGTCTGGGAATGGACCGCCAGTCCGTTCCGCGGCGCGTCCCTGTCGATCGACGACCTCCCCTCCGGCGGCGCCGTCTTCATCGAACCGATGAAAAGCGTCCGCGGCGGCGCTTTCGACACCTATTTCGACAATCAAGCCACTTGCCAATTCCAAAGCGGCGAAAGTCCTTTGCATCGACGCCACAACGTCGGCTTCCGATGCGCGATCGGAGTTTGCGATTTGACCTTGGTGCGAAAAAACCCCGGCGAAAAAACGCCCGTCGCGGAAGTCCCGACGACGGCCCCCGAAGACCTCGCGCCGGCCTGCGCTTCATAAAGGACATTGCTTTATGACAATCTCCGTGATTCAACCGCTCGAGTCGTACCGCTTGATCCAGTACGCGACCCCGATCCCTTGCTACATCTGCGATTCGGACAACACGTTCGACTCGGAATATTGCAGCCATTGCCAAGCCCCAATGGCCTTGGCCCATCAGGCGAACTCCCAAAAAATCGCGCCGAAAATGATCGCCGTCATCGGCCCCAGCGGCGCTGGCAAAACCGTTTACCTCGGCATGCTCATGGATATGCTCTCCCGCTTGACCGGGAACATGCAAGTGTACGCCCGAGGCGCGTTCTCCATCACCTTGCAGCAAACGGTGGTGGGCGCCCTTTCACGCGGTGAATTTCCCCACAAAACGCCGAACGAACCGGAACGCTGGAATTGGGTGCATTGCCAAATCCGCCGCAAGAACGACAAGCAGCCGCTCGAATTAATTATGCCCGATATGGCAGGCGAAGCCGTGATCGAAGAAGTCGATCGCCCGCATACCTATCGAGTGGTCCGCAAGTTTTTGGAAAAATGCGAATCGGCCCTCGTCCTAATCGACGCCGTCCGCCTGCGAAACGGCGACCGCGATCAAGACTTCTTCGCTATGAAACTGCTAAGCAGCTTGAGCGAACTTGACGCCGACGCCAAGCGAGGAAGGTCGAAACGTCGCGTGGCCCTATTGCTCACCAAGGCCGACCAATGCGAGGAATGTTTCGACAATCCCTCGGAATTCGCGAAAAAACACGCCGCCGGACTATGGCTGCAATGCCAGGAACGTTTTTCTAATTATAAATTCTTCGCATGCAGCGTGGCCGGAAGCTGCGCGGCCTGCGACGCCTTCGCCGAAGGACAAATCCGCGTGCCGTTGCGCATCGAACCGCGCGGCGTCACGAATCCGTTCGAATGGCTAATCGGAAATAATTAGCCATTCGAGCATTTCCGCCGAAGGCAAACCGCCGAAAGCCGACCGTTTACAAAAGGTAGCGAGAATGACGACCGTCGAACAGGCCATCTACACTTCCGCGACGACCGCGCGTTCGGCCGGATATCAACTCGTGGCGCATAGCCCGGGCTTGACCTCCGCCGATGCGCGCGAATTGGCCGTCTGGTGCCCCTCGCACGATTCGCTCTTGAGCTGGGACGTCGATTCCTACAGCTATAACTTTCATCCATTGCCCAGCGGCGCCTTCGGCATATCGCGCTCGATCGCGGCGGGCTGGGAATACAGCGGCCGAGGCGGAGTCCGCGTCTATACCCATTGCCTAATCGTCTCGCCCGAAACATTGCTCCGTTTCTCAAACAATCCTTTCGCGTTGCTTCGCGCCGTCGAGGCCCTCGGCGCATTGGAGCCGATGCAGTCGATTCCCGCGAAGCTCGCCCCGCTTTCCCTTTCGGGCGGAGCGCCCCCCGTCGATCAAAACGCCGTTAGCGCGCTTTGTTCGGCGGTCGGCCCGCAAGCCGCCTCGCTCTTCGTTCAGGCAGCCGCCGACTCCGTTTGCCTCGCCGCCGCTTGCACCTCGCCGGTCGAATTAATCGCCGGTTTGTTCAACTGCCTGCCGACGAGTTGCCGCACCGAATTTCCTTTTTCAACCGGGTTGAAATTCTCGCCGCGTCGGCCGTTCCGCATCGTGGTCGTCACCGACGACCCCGGCGAAAGGAATTGGATTTCGCACCAAAATAACGTCGCGTTCCTCGATCTAACCGGCCAAACGCCGCCTCCCGCTTTACCGCTCGACGGCTGGGCCCAGTTCATCGAACGCGTGCTGTCTACGGGAAAAATCTCGTTCCTCGCCTCCCAATTGGCGAAACGACGATTCGACCTTTCGCTTGAAGATTTACATGCGCTCGGCCTTCAGCTCCTCGAGGAACTGGAAGCGACGCATTTCACCGATTCGGGTCCTGTTGCCACGAAAGCGAGCGCTATCTACGAAAACGATTCCACCCCTGAACTTCCCGCTCCGAACGAGAACCCCTTGGACGAACTCGATCAAGTGCCGCCGAACGAAACGCTAAGAACGATAACCGAAGGCGACGCCGAGATCGTTCAACATGCGCACGCCGCGCACCGTCGATTCGCCAGATTCATCGCGGCGGTTGATTCAGCCGAACGTGACGAAGAAACCACCGCCGGCGGGCTCGATCTCGCTTCCCACGAAACCCTCGAGCGGCTCGAAGTCCTCGACGATCTAGTGTATGAAGCGATCGGCGGCGACCCGACCGCCATGCGCAAACTCGCCGAAGCTTGGCCGAAACTGAAAAAAGAACTGAGCGCGCCGTTGCTGGCCGAATCGCGAGAGCAATACCTGCGATACGCCCTTTCGATTTGGGAAGGCTGCGTCGACGTCGACGGCGTCCGACACCCCTCCCGCGCCGTCCAAGCGCTCGACGTCCTCTGCCTGCTGTTCGAAGAGTAATGCGAACGCTTAGCCGGGTAGCCAGATTCTTGAACCTGAGCCGCGTTAGCGGCAAGAGGCAATCGCCCTTGTGCCGCAGATTTGTAGGGTGCGTGCTTGCACGCACCAGTTCGTATTCTCGCTAACAACACCCTACCTAGAATTAAAAAACGCTTTAATCGTACAAAAAGACGATTAGCCGTTTCGGACCGTGAACGCCGAGAATCAACGTTTTTTCTATGTCGGCCGTCCGGCTCGGACCGGTCACGATCACATACTCGCCGCGCAAATACCGATCAGCCATGCGAGCGGCGAACTCTTTCCATGCAGTAGGCATGTTCTCGAATATCCGCCCGCGCTTCGCCACGATCATGCACGCCGGCGGCAAATAGCAAAGCAAGCGATCTTCGCCCGTCCCGCATGCGATCAAACACGACCCGGTGTCGGCTAGCAACGCCTCCGCCGAAACGACGCTCGCGTCCAACTCGGCCATCTCGCGCGGCGACCAATCCTCCTTCGGTCGTTCGACCGTCGCGCAATCGATCTTCGACGCCGCCGCAATCGCATCTTCCCGCTCCATGACGGCCAACCGCTTCCAACCTTGCCGAAGCGTGAATTCCGCCATCTTGTCGGCCAACTCCGCCTCCGATCCGCAAAGAACGATCTCGCCCTGCACGGCGAGCAATTCGCTCTCGAACCGCGCGGCGAGCGCCTCGACTCCGGGATTCTCGCTCGGCCAAACCTCCGGCGTAGGCGGGATCGGCGGAACAGTCATCGTCGCCGTTTGAGCGCGAATTCGTTGCAATATTTCTTGCCGACTGTCAGTTTTCATTTTTCCGCCTTCGCAACCAAGTGCGGTAGTCTTCCTTCGCAGGCGCCGGCAACTCGCGGCCGCGCGTCCAGGCCCCGAGCTTGCCGAAATGAACCGGCAAATACTTCGCAACTCGTAGTCCGAGCCGCAAGCCGGTCATGGCCAATTCGTAACGCCTCGGCCCTTGCATGAACCACGACCAAACCTTCCACGTCAAACGCTCAAACGGCGAACGCATCGGCGACGGCTCGTTGACCGCGCGATGCCGAAGGTGAATCAATTGCCGGGGAATGTCGATCTTAACCGGACATACTTCGCCGCACGCGCCGCATAAAGACGAGGCGAACGGCAATTCACCCGCCTTCTCCAAACCGATCAGATGCGGATTGAGAATCGAACCGATCGGCCCCGGATAGACCCAACCGTAAGCCCAGCCTCCCGCGCGACGATAGACCGGGCATGCGTTCAAACACGCGCCGCAACGAATGCAGTGCAACGCCTTTCGCGCGGCCGGATCGGCCAGCGCCGAGCTCCGCCCGTTGTCCAAAATGACGACGTGCAGCTCTCGCCCTTCCGCCGGGCCGTGGATGAAATGCGTATACGTCGTCAGCTTTTGGCCGGTCCCGCTGCGCGGCAAAAGATTCAAAAACGCCGGCATGTATTCCATCTTCGGAACGATTTTTTCCATGCCTATCATGGCGACGTGGATCGGCGGCGTGGCGGTCGAAAGCCCGGCGTTTCCTTCATTTTCGACGATGACTAACGTGCCCGTGTCGGCGACGCCGAAGTTGCACCCCGAAACGCCCATCCCCGCTTGCAGATATTCCTCGCGCAAATGCCGTCGAGCGATATCGGTCAACTTCGCATGCTCTTCGGTGAACGGCTCGTCGAGCTTCTCGGCGAAGAGTCGCCCCACATCCCCCGCCGACATGTGAATCGCCGGCGTGACGATATGCACCGGCCGTTGCTCGGCAAGCTGAACGATGTACTCGCCCAGGTCAGTTTCGACGGCGCGAATTCCTTCCGACTCTAAAGCGTGCGCAAGTGCCGTCTCCTCGCTGACCATCGACTTCGATTTAACGACGCTCTTCACGCCGTTTTTCTTAGCAATTTCGACGATGTATCGATTCGCCTCGGCGGCGTCCTTGGCGAAAAACACCGTCACTCCCTTGGCCGATAAGTTTCGCTCGAACTCGACGAGTAGCTTATCGAGGTTGGCCAAGGCGTAGGCTTTGATCTCGCTCGCCTGCTTGCGCCACTGCTGGAATTGCGGAATCGCGTCGAGAACGGCGCGGTTCGCCTTGCTCGACTTCTCGGCCGATATGCCGAGCATTCTCGGCGCGTTCGGCTCGGCGAGACCGCCGGTCATATGCGACCAAAACTCCGCGCCGTCGTATTGTTTCGATGAAGAAGACATGAACGTTTTCGAAAAGGTTGCCGACGGGAGCCCGTCGCCGCCACGTTCCCAGGCTCAGCCTGGGAACGAGACAAAATGAATCTACACGCGCGAAGCGATGATCGCTTCAATATCTTCGTACTTCACGTCGCCGTACTCGCCGAGCGGATTGCCGCGTTTCGCCAATCGTTCGGCCACGAGCTTGCTCGCCTCAGCCGATACGCCGTATTCACTCAATTTCGTCTTCACGCCCAATGAACGGAAGAACTTCTCCGTCGCTTCGACGGCGCCTTGAATCCGCGCGTCGTCCGAGCCCTCACGAATTCCCCAAACGCGTTCGGCGAATTGCAGCAACTTGCCGCGTTTGCGCTGAATGAACCGCGTCGCCGTGCCGGGATACACCACAGCCAACGTCTGCGCGTGATCCAAACCGTAAAGCGCGGTCAACTCGTGACCGATCATATGGGTGAGCCAATCTTGCGGAACGCCGCAGCTCAAAAAATTATTCAAGGCGTTCGTCGCGCTCCACATCACGTTCGCCCGCGCGTCGTAGTTCGTCGGATCGGCCATCACTTTCGGCCCCTCCTCGATCAACGTCAACAGCACCGCTTCGGCCTGACGATCTTGCAGCGGCGCGTTCACGTCGTAAGTCATGTACTGCTCCATGACGTGAATGAAAGCGTCCACAATGCCGTTGGCCGTCTGACGCTCCGGAAGCGAAAACGTCGTCTCGGGATCAAGAATCGAAAACTTCGGAAATACGTATTTGCTGGCGAAGTGCAATTTCTCTTTCGTCGATTCGCGACTCACCACCGAATTCCAATTCATCTCCGAACCGGTGGCGGGCAATGTCAACACGCTTCCCAGCGGAACCGCCTTCTCGGTCACCAATCCGTAGTTCGACATGATCGCCCAGGGATCGATGTCCGTAAGCGGAATCGCCGCCGAAATGAACTTCGTGCCGTCCAAAACCGATCCGCCTCCTACCGCCAAAAGAAAATCGACTTTCTCGGCCCGGGCCAACTCAACCGCCTTCATGCATGTTTCGTAACGCGGATTCGGCTCAATGCCGCCGAACTCGACAAGCGCCCGACCGGCCAACGCCTTCTTCACTTGGTCATATACGCCGTTCTTCTTAATCGAACCGCCGCCGTAAAGCATCAACGTCTTGAAATTCGCGGGAATCAAATTGCTCAACTCGGCGATCGTCCCTTTGCCGAACACTAACTCGACCGGATTATAAAATCGAAAATTTAACATGGCGCCTTTTTCCTTCTTTTGTTTATGTTCTCAAGCGGCGAAAAAACGCCGACGTTCGTATTTTATCGTGGCGAGCAAGCGGCGTGCCTGTTACCAGCCGGCGGTCAAAACCTCGGCGATGTGTAACGCCCGCACATGTTGCGCCGTCGGCTCGCGCTTCAACACGCCGCCGAAGTGCATGATGCAGCTTGCGTCGCACGAAACGACGTAATCGGCCCCGCTCTTCAACACGTTCGCGACTTTCGTCTTGCCCATCTCAATCGACATGCCGGGCATCTTCACGCTGAACGTGCCGCCGAATCCGCAACATTCCTCGACGTTCGGCAATTCGCTGAACTCCAAGCCGCGCACGCTTTGCAACAACTTCCGCGGCTGCTCGACGATGCTCAACTCGCGCCGGCCGTGACAACCGCTGTGCAGCGTCACTTTATGGGGGAACGTCGCGCCGGTGTCTTCGACTTTCATATGATCGACGAGAAATTCGGTCAACTCGAAAACCCGCTTCCCCACTCGCACCGTCTCCTCGCACGAATCGACGTGGCCGAAGAACTCGCGACACATCGCCGCGCAAGAGCCCGAGGGAGTGACGATCCAGCGATGATCGCCGAAACATTCGCAGAAATGCCGAACCACCGGCTTCGCCTCCTCCCAATATCCCGAGTTGAAGGCGGGCTGCCCGCAACAAGTTTGACGATCGGGAAAGACGACCTTGGCGCCGAATCGTTCAAGCAACGCGGCCGTCGCCTTGGCCACGTTCGGAAATATCTGATCGACGTAACAAGGCACGAACAAAGCGACCGTCTCGCCCTTCTCGAACGGGGCGTCGTTGGAAAACGAATCGCGCTGCGCGGAATCTGTCATCGCCGAAAATCTCCCTTTCCTCGGGTTATACCTCTTTTGGTCGCGCAGTTCCAGGGGCGAATTCAAGCACCGACGACAGCCTCGCTTCGCACAGTGGCCGATTCCTTTCAAAAGCGTTAGAATGGGGGGCGTTCCCCCTGCAAAAAACACATCGCCGCCGACCGCCGCAGACGCCTCGTTTTATGATCGCCAATTCATTCATCTCGGCTTTGCTTTTTTCAACGGTCCTCTTCGCCGCTGCGCCGAGCGACTCCGACTCGCAAGTCGGCGCGCTCGTCCGTCAATTAAACGACGACCGATTCTCCGCCCGCGAAGAAGCCGAACGAGCCCTCCTCGAAATCGGCCCTCGCGCGCTGGCCGCCCTGCCGAAAACCTCCGAAGACTTGCCCGCCGAAACCGTCGAGCGAGTGAAACGCATTCGCCGCAAACTGCAACAGCAGTCGGCGAACGATTCAATTCGGGCCTCGCAAATCACCTTCTCTGGCGAATCGGTTCCGCTTTCAAAAGTTATCGACGCCCTCAGCTCGCAATCAAAAAACGCGCTCATCGACGACCGGGCCTCTCGCGGCCAACCGGTCCTCGATCCGACCGTCTCGGTTCGCTTCGATAAAACGCCGTTTTGGGAGGCGTTCGACGCGACCCTCGCAAAAGCGAACATGCGATTCTATCCCTACGGTCGCCCCGGCGCGTTGTCGCTCCTCGCGCGAGGAGACGAATCGCCCCCGCCCGAAAAAAGCGTCTTTCGTCACGAAGCCTTCCGCTTCGCCACGACCGGCGTCAGCTCAAAACGAAACCTACAGACCGAAGATGAAGGCCTCACCCAACTTCGCTTAGAAATCGCTTGGGAGCCGCGAATTAAACCGATCGTCATCTACCAAGACTCGAACGCCGTCACGGCCGCCGACGATCAAGGCCGACCGCTACGACCGATCTCCGAAAACGCCGCCGTCGAAGTGCCCGACTTCGGCGACTCCTCGGCAACGGAACTAAACCTCGGATTCCGCTCCCCGCCCCGCGACGCCAAGGAAATCGCCAAACTCGAAGGAAAAATCACGGCCGTACTCCCTAGCGAAACGGCCGAGTTCCGCTTTTCGAACCTGAAAAATTTTAAGCGAACCGAACGACGCATCGCCGACGCAACCGTCACGCTTACCGACGTTCACCGCGAAGGAGACGCCTGGGCGTTCCGTCTGCTCGTTCAATTCCAACGCCCCGACGACGCCTTCGCCTCGCATCGCGGCTGGACTTACAAAAACGAAGTCGTTCTCGAAACCGTCGACGGCAAAACGATCCCCTTCGACCGCTGCGAACGATTCATGCAAAGCGAATCGGCCATGGGCGTCGTCTATTTCATCGCCACCGACAAACCGCTCGACGGCGCCACGTTCGTTTACAAATCGCCCACGGCCATCCTGCGGGTCGAAATCCCCTTCCGCTTCGAACGCATTCCGCTGCCGTAGATTCCATCGGCGCTCACAGAGCGCCCTACATCCGACGCCCTATGCCCGACACTCTACGCCCTACCGACCTGACTGCTTTACGAAGGCGCGTCGGAGCATGGTTCGATCGGCATGCGAAAGATTTTCCTTGGCGAGGAACCCGCGACGCCTATGCCGTTTGGATCAGCGAGATCATGCTGCAACAAACGCAGGTCTCGACGGTCCGTTCCTACTTCACGCGGTTTATGGAAGAGTTCCCGACGGTCGAGGCGTTAGCCGTCGCCAAAGAGGAACGCGTTCTCCGTCTTTGGGAAGGCTTAGGCTATTACCGCCGTGCGCGGCAAATGCATGCGGCGGCGAAAATCATCGTCGCCGAGTTCCACGGAATTTTTCCCGGCGATTCGGAATCCGCCCAACGACTCCCCGGCGTGGGTCGCTACACGGCCGGCGCGATCCTCTCGATCGCTTATGACCGCCGCGAACCGATCCTCGAAGCGAACACGATCCGGCTTTTTAGCCGCTTACTCGCCTACGAAGGAGACGCCGATTCGACCGTCGGGCGAGAGACGCTTTGGGCGTTGGCCGAGCGAATCGTGCCGCAAAAATCGCCGGGCCGATTCAATCAGGCGCTCATGGAGATCGGCCGCGAAGTCTGCAAGTCGCGCAATCCCGATTGCGACTCCTGCCCGTTGCAGCCGTACTGCCGCGCTCGGCAATTGAACAAGCAAAACGAGCTGCCGCGCCGCAGACCTAAAAAAGAAATTACGCAATGCCGCGAAACTGCCGTCGTCGTTCGTCGCCGAGGAAAAATTCTTCTTGTTAAGCGAGAAGCGGACGAACGCTGGGCGGGCCTCTGGGACTTCCCCCGCGCGTTCGATTCCCTTGCTCACGACGCCGCCGATGCGCCGTCCGACGAAACGCTCATGGAAACGATTCAAAAGAAATTCGGTCTTACCGTTCAATTCGGCGGCCTCGTCGCCGAAATCCGGCATAGCGTCACGCGATTCCGCATTACGCTTGAATGCCGTGAAGCGGAGTTTAGAAGCGAGACGAAAAACGCCGCGTCGAAAGCCGAGATGAAATGGGTCCGCCCCTCCGAGTTGGAACAATATCCGCTTAGCAGCCCGGCGAGACAGTTGGCGCGACGCTTCGCTTCGCCGCAAGGAAGGAAATAGCCGCAAAAGAACGCATAGATCACGAAAGATTTTTTAACGACGCTTTGCCGCTCGCTCCTCAAGCCAGGCAGCTCAGGTTCTTGAACCCGAGCCGCGCCGGCGGCAAGAGCGACATGGCTACTTAGGTCGAGAAATCTGAACCGCAAAAAAGATTATGGACGCCTTTTTAAGCCGAAAAATCGAAATTTTCCGGATCGGCGAATTGTCCTATCTTTATTTACCTCGGAGACGCCGAGGAGGCGAAGACGACGGAACGCTCCTCGGCGCTAGAGCGCCCTACGGCGCAATACCGTAAATCGTCAGGGGCGGGGCGCAGTGCAAGCGGCGGCAAGGTCGGCCCGCCGGAGGCCGATTGCCGAAAATGAATCAAATTGTCAAAGAGCGGAGGAAAGGTCGCCAGTCTTTCCGACGAGAATCTCGTCGTGGAGAATTGTCGCGAAAGGGCTGGCCCAATTTCCAGTGAAAACTGATTTTTCTTCGACGCCAGGTAACAATCGGGAGAGAAGAACGCTCCGTTTTTAGCGTCAGCGGTCAGCGATCAGCAAGACGAGAGAAACCGAGAAGGAACGCCAATAGACGCGAATAATTCACCGCAAGGCGCAATTTTCACCACCAAGTCACAAAGAGACGGAGAACGCAAAAGGACGGTGAAATACTCAAGCCTGAAAGGCATGCGGCGGATAGCCCCAGGTTGTCGCGCAGCTACTACCTGGGGTTCGCCGTGTCTCAACTCCCCAAAACCCTGAAGGGTTTAGTAGCGAGGGAGAATCCGCAGCGCCAGGACGCATGCAAAAACACAAAGCCTCCGTTAATGGGCATATTCATCAATTCAAATCCTGTCGACCAGTCACGTTAGGCAGCCGATGGCGGAATTGCAATGCGGCTCAAAAGATGCGATTGATGGCGCTCGGGCATTTGATATAATGAACGCATGTATATACACCCCTCCCCGCGTCGCATCGAGCCTATTCGCGCAGGTCTGATGCTGCTGCAACCGCCTAGGCCGCGTTTAATATCCGATTTGCCGACTTGTCGTTCATAGCCGGCATGCTTGAAAAAGAGGTGTCGTTTGCGGCGTTGGACATAACGGAAAGTAGGGGACGGCGCAACTGCCCGCTTTGAGAAAGTCGACCACGGTGACTCAAGTAATCCGAATGGACCGAAAATCGGCGGCGCTCACGCCCTCCAGCCTGGCTTGCCTGGCTCATATTCCCACAGTCAACCTGACGGCCGGTTGTGCGCATGAGTGTCGCTACTGTTACGCCCGCGGCTACCTCACGCACCCAGGCAATGGTAATGTCACTTTCTACACGAACACGCTTGCCAAGCTGCGGGACGAGCTACGGCGCAAACGCAAGAAGCCAACCACCGTGTATTTCAGTCCTTCGAGTGATCCATTCCAACCAGTTCCTGAAGTCCTGAACATGGCTTATGACGTGTTCAAATTTCTTTTGGAGTCGGAGATTGGGGTGGTCTTTGTTACCAAAGGGCGGATTCCTGAGCGACACCGCAGATTGCTTGCCGCCCATGCCCCGCTGGTCCAGGGGCGGATAGGGCTGATTACGCTTGAACCAAGAACCGTTGCTGCGTTTGAGCCTGGCGCAGCGACGCCGGAAGTGCGGTTGGCGCAAGCCGCCGACTTAATCGGCGCACATATCCCAGTCGAAGCGAGGCTCGATCCAATTCTGCCCGGCTTGACCGACGGCGGAGACTGCCTGGAACCGCTCTGTGAGGCATTAACCCGCGTCGGCGTGCGTAAAATTGCGGCCAGCGTTCTCTTTCTTCGGCCGGCGGTGGTCGGATCGTTGCGGCGGCATGTTAAGGACAAGCTGATGCTCAATAGGCTCTTCGACCGCTTCGCCAACGCCGCGCCTCTGGCGATCCATGCGGGCAACAGTCGAATAAGGGCGCTTCCGACTTCCGCTCGTCTTGATATCTTCGAGCGTCTGAAATCCATCGCAGGTTGTTACGGCATGGAGGTCCTCGTCTGCTCCTGCAAGAACCCGGACATCTCCGCCGGCTCTTGCCACATTTCGGGCCGCTGGCCGCCTACGACTCGTGGTGATAGTCAACTAGGACTGTTCCAACCGTAGCAGCCGCGTAGAAAGGCGCCCCCGTGGATCGTCTGCAAAGGTATAACCAGCGTTTGGTGCGAAACGCATTGCGGGAACCGCGACTCCTGACGAATCTTGACGTGACGGCGGGCCGCCGAATTCGCGTCACGAGCATGACGTGGGACGAGTACTGGGGGCAGTGCAGTCCCTTGGCGACGGAAATCGCACAACTGAGAACAGCTTGGGCTGCTTTGATCGCCAGGAACTTTGCCAATAATCTCCGGCCCGAATTTGTCCGCGCATACTTCCTGTTACTCCGCAGATGTCTGGACTGCCATGCTGACGGGCAGAACATGCTCGCTGTACTAAGGAAGATTGTCGGCTTTGAGACGATTCATGTATCCGGGGATTGCGGCGGTTCGGCTGCGGCCATCGCCAGCGCGAGACACCCCGTATATCTGCTCAGCAAACTAGTAAACCCCCGCTCACCAGAGAACCCAAAGTACCTGCCCCTTATATGTCCGTATGGAACTTCGCCTGAAACGCCTCCTCTCTATTGGCATTATAGGCGAATTCCGCTGATGCGGACCAATGGCATCCAGCTATTCGTATATCCACCAACTGAGGTCTGCAATCGCCCATTGAGTCATACGCTCATCGGCCAGCTATTCGCGTGCCTTACGCCAAGAACCGATCCGTGGATTCGGGAGCGGAGTCAATCGCTCTATGAACGACGCCAAGCCGTAGGGTGCGTGCTCGCACGCACCGCCAACGATTTCTCTGCCGAATAGCTCGGCGCCTTGAACCCGAGCCGCGCCGGCGGCAAGAGGCAATCGCCCTTATTCCGAGGTCCAAATTCGTCGGGACATTATCGCCAGCCCAAAAATACAAAGCTCCGATCTCGCAATTTCTTTTGCGCTCTTTGCGATCTTTCGCGGCAATTGGCGTTTATTCGCGGTTAGCGGGATAGTTGTTGCACGGTGAAAACGCAAGTAAAATGCAACGCAAACGCCGAGCTGCAGCTCGCCTTATCCTCTCCGTTCCAGAGAACCTCGCAACAAATTACGCCGAGGAAAACCATGTCTACATTCGCAATTCGAGTCGTAAGCTTCGCGGCCGCGCTTGCCGTCACCGCCGCGTGGGGCGCAGATTACCAAGTTCAATTTCCCGCAGACGAATCGTGCGGACTTGTCACCGCATGCCGTCCGCCGCGACTCGAGCATGGCATGCTCGAAATCGGCTATCATGATCGCGTTCTGGGTTACGCCGAGGGCAAAATGACTCTTTCGTCCGAAGACTGGGTCCTGCTCGATCTATCATCGGAGAGCGAGACTCAGCGTTCGGCGCTTCGCAAGCTTCGCGATTCCCAGATCCAAGGCCTGCGAATCTCAGGCGGAACGCTCGACCGCGAAACATTGACCGCCGTCGTCTCCATCCCCACGCTCGAATTGCTCGATATCCGAGGCTGCAAACTCACCGGCAACGATCTCTTCGCCGACTTGCCTCCCGCCAAAAAACTCGCCGATTTCCGATTGCAAGCTGATATTTCCCAACTTGCGACGGCCAATTTGGCCACTTGGCTGAAATCGTGCGAGCAACTCCACTACCTCTATACCGCCCCCGCCCTTCCCGTCAAAGCTTGGGTGTTGCTGCGAAATCACCCTGCATTGAGCTTCGTCAATGTCTCCATGGACCGCGACGCCGCCAAAGCGATGGATTGCCTCGCGAGCCTTCCCAATCTCCGCGGACTGAATCTCAAAATCGACGATGACGCCGACCCCGCTTTCCTAAAACGGTTGTCTAACCTCTCAACCGTTCAGTGGATCAACTGGTCCTCGGACCACATCGGAAAGGCGGAACTCGAAGCGCTGGAGCGTATGGAAGGTCTTCGCTCGCTCGTGCTCCAAGGCGGCGTTCGCATCGCCGCCGACTTCCCCGAGGGACTTGCTTCCCTGCCGCGTCTCGAACTCCTTGCGATCAACGCGGGGCGGCGCGATGACAACCCGGCGTCGCTTCTTCGCGCGCTAGTCGCGATGCCGGCGCTCGCAGACTGGCCGTCGCTCGACAATCTTGATTCCGACGGGTTCGCTCTTCTCGCGCAGCGCCGCAACTTACGTGCGTTGGACATTTTCGGCATCGACTCGAAAGTGGACCGCGCCGCGCTGAAGTCATGGTTGAGCCAACTCAAACTTGAAAGCCTAAGCCTGAGCGATAGCCAACTGGGCGACCTTCAATTCCTTTCAGGTCAAAATCGACTCGAACGCCTCGACCTCACCGTGGGCTCGTTGCCCGCCGATGGACTCGCACCCCTCGCTTCGCTTCCTTGCCTTCGGGAATTGCACTTGCGAGCGTCGGGGGCCGAGTCTTTTAGCTACGCCCCGTTGGCACGCTGTCCGAACCTGCAATCCGCGTCGATTGCTGACGAAATGATCGCCGTTCGCAATCTTCAGACGCTGGCCGATAGCCCCTCGCTTCGCTCTCTTTCAATCAACGACGGCTACCTCGACGACTCGGCCGCGAAGTGGTTGAGCCAGGCCGATCGACTCCGCGAAATTTCGCTCGGCCGGAACTGCGTCATGACCGACGCCGGAGCGCGTATCCTCTCCGCAAAGCGGAATCTAGAATCTCTCGACCTCGGCGGAATCATTACGCGCGAAGGGGCCAATTCCCTGGCCTCGCTGCCTCGCTTGCGTCAATTGGTCGTTCGCTCCTCGACCCTTTCGGCGGAAGACCGACAGGCTTTCAAACAAAGCTTCGCTCGCATCCCCTGGCTAAGTATTCAACCGCTCAAGCCGTCGCGCGGTCCATGGCTGAAAGGCGGCGACGGCATTTTGCGAGTCGCTAACATCCAATCCCGCCCCAACGCCTGCGCAGCGCTCGAAGGCGTCGTCGCCCCGCCGCTGCACGGCAATTTGGTCACGGACCCGAGTCAAACGGTGAATCTCGAAGAGCTTCACGGCAAGGTGGCGCTCATCGATTTCTGGGGCCTGTGGTGCGGTCCCTGCATGAATATGATGCCCCTAATGTCTCATCTCCAGGAGAAGTATCGCGACCAAGGACTCGTCGTCGTGGGCGTTCACTCCGGCCGCGAATCCGCCGGCGTGAAGGACTACCTCGCCCAGCATCCCAAGCCGTGGCCAAATATCATCGACGCGGACGGAGCGTTGGAGAAAGCTTACGCCGTCGGCAGATATCCCTGCCTATTCATCATCGACCGCACCGGCACGCTCCGCGTCGCTCAACCCCATTTGGTTGGACTCGAAGACGCGATCGTCCGCTATCTCAAACAATAATCCTGCGGCCATCAACGTATCCATCGCCGGGCGATCTTACGCAAGCCCTTCGGCCTAAAGAGGCGGGAGCGGCGGAAATTCCATTTCAAAACAAGACCGATTTTCGCAAGCGAGACTGCCACGATCGACGATCGGCGTCTGATTGACATAGCCCTGTTCCGCTGCGACAATGCGGTGATCCTTGTTTTCTTTTCACCGTTGAACGCCCGTTGTCGCAAAAACATGCTTTGGCCGATCGTTTTGCCGTTTCAGATTACCGCCTGCGTCATCCTCGGCCTGATCGTTCTGGCGACGGCGCTCGCTCCTCTCGCAAAAAGGCGGCGCATTCCGACTCTTTTCGCCTTCTCCGCCCTTGGACTTCTCGCGTTTGTTCCGTCTTGCATCGGCATTAAGAGCGTAATCGACGCGAGACGCTTTGGAGTCTTCAACTACGCGACGTTCGACGAAGTGAACGACTTTCGCGTAGAGAGATATCTTCCGCCTACGGCGCGAAACATCACGCTTGACAAATACGCACAAGGATTTCGCGCACGCTACGCAATTTCCGAAGCGGAGCTAACGGCGTATCTCGACGAACTTTGGGCCAAATACGGCGACCGTTCGAGCTCTAAACGTGGAGAATTAGCTGCAATGGCGACGGTTGATCGCGAATTTCATAAATTGCGGTTCGGAGATTTGGGTTGGCCGCCGCTTGATGACGCGACGGAGCGCTTTAGCCCAACCGCTGAAAACGGAGCGGGCTTTTCCGTGTGGTTCAGCCCGAAGGAAGGCTTCGCTTACGAACAAGCCGGGTACTGGTGAGACGGATGGCTGCACGAACGAAAATTTTGTGGATATTCCCCTACGCCACGTTCGTCCTCATTTGGACTTACGGATGTTCTCGCGGATCTGACGGCAACCTCGTGGCTGCTATCGCGGGCTTCTCCCTCTTCGCGATTCTCTACTGGGCCGACATATACCGGCGTCGCCCGATTCCCCTCCGTGTTTCGTTTCTGCATCTGGCGGTTTTCGATATTTCCGCCATCACCGCTTTAGCGCTCAATCCGCAACTTGACGAGCTAGGAGGAGTCTTAAACTTTTTAATTCCAACTCTTGCATCGATTGCGCCGCTCGGCGGAATGCTTTTCTCCCAAATCCCACGAGCGAATTGACGGTTGGAACAGGAATCTATCTCGCTTGGATCACGGCGACGTCGCACCGTAAACCGGTTTTGCCAGATTCCTTCCGTCGTACTTGCCATTATCGGCATACTTAACCCCCGAATCACCGCTTCCGCCGCGTTGCCCCCGCAAAAAAATTGAACCGCAACGTCGATATGGACGAAATGATCGCCCATATTAATAATTAAATCGGCCTGGGATAATCCACCTATCGAATTACATAACCTTCAAGCGTATATTCACGCGAAGCGGCTATGTTGTTTGGCGGCGAACGTTCCTGCGGTAAATCACACTGAGGACAAACGCATGAAGATCGAAGACATTCAGGTAGTCGGAAAGCCACTCGTTCTCGCAACGCCGACTGAGGCGGACGAGTTGGCATCGCGATTGTGGATCACGTTCCCAAAAGGATATCGCGAATACGTCACTCTTCTCGGCGAGGGAATACTTGGCGGCTCATTCGTCCGTATCTATCCGCCGTGGAGAATCGAGCAGGAACTGCCAGGGTGGCGTCGTCGCATCAAAAAGTATTGGTTTTGGGATTGCAGCCGCAAACTACTTCCAAAAGAGCGAGCGGCAGAGTGCGTAATCTTAGGCGATACGACAAACGGCGACGAGTTGATATTTCACCCAACCCGCCCAAACCAGCTGTTTATTTTACCGCGCGACAGCGAACTGATTTTCGCCACAGGAGCTGATCTGCTGACCGCCGTCGAATGGATGTGCGCGTCAGGGAAATTGATTGAGCCGTTCTCCGATCGGAACTTCGCTCCCTTTGACAGCCGCGTTATCTCAAAGGAGCGAGAAGGCAAGGAAACCATCACGGATCCCGAAGGAGAATCGCTAGACGATATTACTGAACTGGCGATAAATTGGGCTAAGCGACATCACATGAGGGAGCTTGCTCGAAAAGAATGTCGAAAACTGAGCCCAAAAGGCGGAAAAGCGAAACTTTTATACGAAGGGGTATTATTTGACGGAGCAACCCAGTTTGATGCTGGATACGGCATTGCTTGGCGCATCGAAGACAAGGAAACCGGTAATTCATTGGGCGTGTTCCGCTGGAACGCCGACGATCGTAATCAAGGCGCATGCTATGAACCGGCTAAAAATTAAAATTGCGAACTGCTCTTGCTTCGCCATAACCGAATGACGCCCCAACGATTCGGCCAAACAGCGAAGTTAGGAATTACGATGTTGCGAGATATTCTGATTCACAACCGCTTCTTCACGTTCGTTAACGCTGCTGCCGTCGTCATCGCTCTGGTAGCTGCGATGGCCAATGTTTTCGTCGGTCCCTTCAATGCGGTTATGTGGTTCGTTCCGGCTTTTATGGCCGGATTCGCCGTAATCACATCTTTTCTCGTTCAAGGAGCGCTCTTACAGGCGGAGCGTCCATGGACGCCTAATTGGACGGTTCGAACCGTCATTGGCAAGCGACGAGCCAAGCAACTCGCGTACTTTTTGCGTTGCTATCAAGGGGCGATTATAAAGACCGTTTCCCCATTGTTCCTCTATTTCACGCCGTCGCTCTTCTTAATCGTGGCAATTGTCCAGCTAATTCTCTCAGTCCGAGGTCAAATCACCCCGGGAAACTAGAGCGACTTTCAAACCGATGTGCCGGATAACTCACGTCTCGCTTCTCAAGCCTGAAAGGCTTGCGGAGAATACCCCAAGGTTGTCTCGCAGCAAAACAGCAAGTAGAATGCGAAGGTAACTTCGAGGCCCTTTTCCGAAAGCCTCGACGACTTATCAATCCTGTGGAGCAAATAATGCCCGATGCGAATGAACAAGCGGAAAGAGCGAAAACGTCCGGTTTGGCCATCGCTTCACTAACGCTTAGCTGCTTGAGCGTCCTAATCGGGCCGTTCGGGTTCATACCGGGAATTATCTGCGGCCGAATCGCTCAAGAGGACATTCGAAAGAATCCTAATCTTAGCGGAGACGGGATCGCTCGCGCCGGCTTGATCGTCGGTTATGTCTTTCTTGCTCTCACCGTGCTTTGGTTTATCGCCGTTATCGGCTTCGTCTTTGGTCCAATGCTGCTTCATTAATATGAGCCGCGTTAGCGGCAAGAGGCAATCGCCCTTATTCCGCAGTCCAAATTCGTCTGGACATTATTGCCCGCCCGGAAACGCAAAGCTCCGATCGCATAATTTCTTTTTCGATCGTTCGCGGCAATGGGCGCGATCCTGGAACTGCAATGCCGAACGCGAATTCACCACTAAGTCACCAAGACACGAAGAATTTTTCGCGGATCGTTTTCCAAGGGTAGCGGCTGCGCCGCAACCGCCGGGCTATCTTCCGTAAGCCCTTCGGGCAATACGCTAATTCTATTCCAAACGAAGACTCACCACCAAGTCACGAAGACACGAAGAACGATTTTTAGAGAGCGATACGGATAATTCCGTCCTTAATGAGCGAGACGTTGAAGTTAATCAACAAACCTAACCGCATTTCGCTCATTTTTAGATAAGTCAAAAGCTGCGCTCGGTGAACCGGCAAGATCGCTTCCACGGCTTTCAGTTCGATAATTACGCATTCCTCAACAATTACGTCGAGCCGTAATCCGGCGTCTATTTTTAGAGAATCGTAAATGACGGGCAAAGAGACTTGCGATTTAACATTCAAGCCTCGCTTGATTAATTCATGGACGAGACACGCCTCGTAGACGCTTTCGAGAAGCCCGGGACCAAGAGATTTGTGAACGGCGAAAGCGGCGTCAACGACTTGCCGTGCAACCTCATCCGTTCTTAGCGGGATAGCCTGAATCTCCCCCATTGCATTCGCCTACCTTATCAAAAACCTCTTCGTGTCTTCGTGCCTTGGTGGTGAATCTCCGCCCTCGTGGCGGAATCACGCCCTGCCGAGCAGTTCGCGCACGGCCAATCCGACGTCGGGTTTGCGCATCAGAGTTTCGCCGACGAGCATAGCCTGCAGGCCGCCCGCTTCTAAGAGTTCGGCGTCTTCGCGCGAGCGAATGCCGCTTTCGCCCACAGCCACGCGCCCGGCGGGAATTCGTTTCCGCATCCGCACGCAATGCTCCAAATCGACCGTGAACGTGCGAAGATCGCGATTGTTGACGCCGACCAATCGGGCCCCGGCGTCCAAGACCCGCTCCAAATTTTCCGGATCGTAGAGCTCGACGAGCGCCGTCATCCCTAGCTCTTCGATCAGCGAATGCAGCTCCTTGAGGGTGAAATCGTCAAGACATTCGGCGATGAGCAGCACGGCGTCGGCACCGGCCGAACGAGCTTCGACGACTTGATAGCGGTCAATAACGAAGTCTTTCCGCAAGACGGGAATGGAGACGGCCGCTCGGACCGCGCGAAGATAGTCGAGCGAACCTTGAAAATACGGAGCGTCGGTCAAGACGCTAATGCACGAAGCGCCGTTCTCTTCGTAAATCTTCGCGATGCGGACCGGATCGAAGTCGGCCCGAATCACACCGGCCGACGGACTGGCCTTTTTCACTTCGGCAATGAGCCGAATCGGCGGACCTGCCGAGAGCGCCGCGAAAAAATCGCGAGGGGCGGGAGCCGAGTCCAACCGCGCATAAAGCGAGTCGAGCGAAACTTGCGATCGTGCGAGTTCGACTTCCTTCCGCTTGTCGGCGACGATTTTATCGAGAATGGTCGGCATCGGAGTAGGGATTAGGGCATAGGGGTTAGGGCGTAGGGGATTTGAACGGCAAGCACGCACGCCCTCACCCTCGCCCTCTCCCAAAGGGAGAGGGGACATGAGGCGAACGATTCGCTCATCGGTTTAGTGCAGGAAGTGGCGGCGGGCGGTGAAGATCATGGCGATACCTTTTTCGTCGCAGGCGGCGATCACGTCGTTGTCGCGGATCGAGCCGCCCGGCTGAACGATCGCCTTCACGCCGGCCGCGGCAATGTGGTCGATCGAATCGGCGAACGGGAAATAGGCGTCGGAGCCCAAGACGGAGCCGACCGAGCGGTCGCCCGCCTTCTCAATCGAAATCTTCACCGAATCGACGCGGCTCATTTGGCCGGCCCCGGCGCCGAGCAACATCTGATCCTTGCATAAGACGATGGCGTTCGACTTCACATGGCGAACCATTTCCCAAGCGAAGCGCAGGTCGTCCATGCACGTCGGGTCGGGCTGCGTCTTCGTCACGACCTTCCAAAGCGATTCGTCGTCCGGTAGCACGTCAGCGTCTTGCACCAAGGCGCCTCCCTGCAGGCAGCGGAAGGTCCAATGGGCTTCCGAAGGATCGATCTCGCCGACCTTCAATAGTCGCACGTTCGCCTTCCACTTCGGACGAGTCGTAAGCGCTTCGAGGGCGTCGGCGTCGAAGTCGGGCGCGACGATCGCCTCGACGAACAAGCCGGGCACGCAGAGAACTTCGGCCGTGGCCAAATCGACGTTGCGGTTCAAACCGAGAACCGAGCCGTAGGCGCTCAGCGGGTCGCCGGCCATGGCCTTTTTCAAGGCGTCGGCCAGGTTGTCGCCGATCGCGGCGCCGCACGGATTGTTGTGCTTCAACACGGCGGCGGCGGGCGCTTTGAAATTGCGCACCATGCGGAGCGCGGCGTCCAAATCGAGCAAATTATTGTACGACAGCTCTTTGCCGTTCAACTGCAACGCCCCGACGACGTTCGCCCCGGTCCCGTCCGAACGGAGATAGACCGCCGCTTGCTGATGCGGATTTTCACCGTACCGCAAGATCGCCTTGCGCTGCAACTTCATGCGAATGACCGACGGAAATTCCGTCTCTTGCATCTTGCCGCCGAAGTAATCGGCGATCGCTCGATCGTAGTTGGCCGTATGAGCGAAGGCCTCGGCCATCATCCGCTTGCGGAATTCGAGCGACGTGCAACCGTCTTTCTCGATCTGCTCGAGAATCTCGGAGTATTGCGTCGGATCGACGGCGATCGTCGTGAAGGCGTGATTCTTGGCCGCCGCGCGAACCATCGTCGGGCCGCCGATATCGACGTTCTCGATCGCTTCGTCCCAGGTCACCCCCTTGCGCGCGACGGTCGCTTCGAACGGATACAAATTGACGACGACCAATTCGAACGTAAGAATCCCGTGGTCGGCGAGCGACTTCATATCCTCGGCATTGTCGTGTCGGCAAAGAATGCCCCCGTGGACCTTCGGATGAAGCGTCTTCAACCGGCCGTCCATCATTTCCGGAAAGCCGGTGTAGCTCGACACGTCGATTACCGGAACGCCGACGCTTTCCAAATGCTTGCGGGTTCCGCCGGTGCTGTAAATTTTCACACTGAGGGCGGAAAGACTCTTGGCGAAGTCGGCCAAACCGAGCTTGTCGCTGACGCTAATTAATGCACGTTCGATTTTCGGCGATTGCATGACTATAGGGCGTGGGGGTTAGGGCATGGGGCATAGGACTCGCGACGGCGTGCGTTCCCTACGGTGAGGAAACTATTAGCATACGCATTTTCGCGCCGGTCGTCGAGCATCGGGGCGATGTTAGGGGGGAGGAAACAGAAATCGGGGGACGGAAAAACAAAAAAGGGCGGAAAAATCCGCCCTCGGGTTCGTTTCGCTTTTTTCGTCCGACGGCCGATTAGCCGAAGGGATTGGCTTCGTCGTCCGATTTGTCGGCCGGTTTTTCTGCAGGCTTCTTTTCGACCGGTTTTTGCGGAGCGGGCTTCGCGGCGGGCGCCTTCTCCGCGCTCGGCGCGGCGAACGGATCGACCTCCTCTTCCGCGGCCTTCTTCACTTCAACCTTTTTCTTCGTTTTCGGAGCGGTCGGCTCGGCGGCGGCCTTCGGCGTCTTCACCGCCGGCGTCGCCTCCGGTTCGACGTTCGCGCTAAACGCGCCTCCTTCGGCCTGACGAAGTAACACCCGCTCCTCTTCGCGACGTAACGTTTCATATCGGGCTTTGCGAAGCTTCTCTTCCCGGGCGAAAGCGATCTTGCGCGATTCGGCCCGATAAATTTCGATTTGCCGTCGCCCTTCGCCTTGCACGCGTTCAAGCGATTTCGGCACGTTAAACGTCTTATTCACGTCGGCGCATTCCAACTCGGCGCCCTTTTTGAAATCGACGACGGCTTCGTCCGTGCGACCTAATTTCAGCAGAGAAAGCCCGCGAAAGTAAAATGCGCGCGGGTCTTGGCTCCCGGTTTCAATCGACTTATTCAGATCGTCGTAGGCCTTCGAGTATTCCCCGGCGAAATATGAATGCACCCCGGTCCCGTAGAGCCGAGAGAGAATGGCCGCATCTTGCGCTTGCGCTTGAAGAGCGACGAGCGAAACCAAAAATCCGACGACCGCAACAATCGTTCGCGACATAACTTAGATGCTCCTCAAGGCAGGATGAAAACGTGGACGGCGCGTCTCAGGGAAGGCTATCGGAACGGCCGCGATCGGCCCCTAAAAAATGCCGAAAGTCTGCGGACGAAACCGTATTTCGATCCTAATCCGCGAGGTGATAAATATCAAGCAACCGAAACTGAAGCCGAACGTCGCCCGCCCCCCCCCTCGCCAGCGGAGGTCGACTCCGTCCCGAATAACCGCAAACCGCCATAAAGCGACTGCCGATTTCTGTACTTTATTCATTGAGGCGTAACAACTTGCCGCCGAAAGAGCGCCTTCGCGGCGCCGCTCGCAGCGATTTTTCGGCCATTTCCGCCAAAATCTCTCCGCATAACCTATGGTTTTGTAGGTTAAGGGTCAGAACGCGAATGCAGAACGGGTTTTATTTTGCATTCCGCGTTATTTATTTTCACGCCGCAATCGCTGATGCACGGCAGCGTCGAAAAATTCACGTCTAACGTACCGACTGGAGCGAACCAATGAGTTTCCGAACGAAAATTATCGGGCTGAGTCTTCTGGGGATTTTACTCTCCTCGACGACGATCGTCGCCGTCGTAATGCTGCAACGCGGTTCGCTCGAAAGCGAGATCACGCTCGAGGTCAACAAGCTTGGCAAGCAGGAATGCGCGAGTATCGCTCGCGACGTCTACTTGATGCTGCAAGTGCATCAAGAAAAAATTAAAAAAGATCTTCAAGCGAGCTTGAACGTGGCACGCGACGTGATGAAACGCGTCGGTCCCGTTTCATTCGCCTCGGAAAAAACTTCTTGGACCGCCACGAATCAAGTCACTAAATCTTCTTCGACGGTCGATCTGCCCAAGATGCTCGTCGGACCTCAATGGCTCGGACAAAACTCCGAAGCCGGCGTCGTCTCGCCGATTGTCGATGAAGTGAAAAACCTCGTCGGCGGCACATGCACGATCTTCCAACGCATGAACGACGCGGGCGATATGCTCCGCGTTTGCACGAACGTGAAAAACGGAGGCGGCAAGCGGGCGATCGGCACGTTCATCCCCGCCGTCACGGCCGAAGGAAAACCCAATCCGGTGATTGAAGCGTTGAATCGCGGCGAGACTTACGTCGGCCGCGCGTTCGTCGTCGACGCTTGGTACATTACCGTCTACGAACCGCTCCGCGACGCGAACGATAAAGTCGTCGGCTCGCTCTACTTCGGCGTGAAGCAAGAAGACGTTCCCGAACTCCGTAAAGGTATCCAAAGCGTGGTCGCCGGTAAAACCGGGTACGCCTACGTGATCGGCGGCACAGGCGATCAAAAAGGAAAATACGTTATCTCGCAAGGCGGTAAACGCGACGGCGAGAATATTTGGGAAGCCAAAGACTCGAACGGCAATTTGTTCATCCAAGACGTCGTGAACAAAGGGACCGCCACAAAAGACGGCAACTGCGATTTCGTTCGCTACCCGTGGAAAAACCCCGGCGATAAAGAAGCCCGCTACAAAGTGGCGGCCGTCACCTACTTCGCCCCGTGGGATTGGGTGATCGGCGTCGGCGCCTATGAAGACGATTACCAAGAGGCGCTGTCACGCGTCGGCGAGGCGATTAACGGCATGATTATTTGGAGCGTCGTGGGAGCGGTCGTCGCGATGATCGCTTGCGGCGTTCTCTCTTGGTGGGCCGGCAATAAAATGGCCAAGCCTTTGGCCGAAACGGTCGAAGTGATGGGAAAAGTCGCGCAAGGCGATTATTCCTGCCGCCTGCACATCGCGAGCAAAGACGAATTCGGCCAAATGGCCACTTCACTCAATGCCGCTATCGCCGCTACCGACGAAGCCATGACTGAAGTCCGCTCCGCCGCCGAACGCGAGCAACGCATGCAAGAAGAGCAGGCCGAGGAAGAACGCCGCCGCATGGACGAGGAAAACGCCCGTCGCGCGGAGGAAGCCGCCCGCGAACGCGAACAGCAAGAGAAGGAACGCCTTGCGGCCGAGAAGGTCCGCGCTAAGGTCGACCACTTGCTCGACGTCGTCGCCGCCGCCGCCAAGGGCGACCTCACCCAACACGTTCGAGTCGATGGAAACGAGCCCGTCGACGAGTTGGCCGGAGGAATCTCCACCATGCTCACCGACCTACGTAGCGTGATCGGACAGGTCACCGAGGCCGCAAGCCAATTCAGCGAAGGCTCGCGTGTGATCGCCGAGAGCTCGCAGAGCTTGGCCCAAGGCGCGCAGACCCAGAGCGCCAGCGTCGAAGAGATGAGCGCCTCGATCGAGGAGCTCGCCCGATCGATCAACGCCGTGAAAGGAAACGCCCAAGAGGCCGACGGCGTGGCTCGCGAAACGACCAAGCTCGCCGAGGCCGGCGGCAAGGCCGTCAGCGACTCCGTCGAGGCGATGGAGCTGATCCGCACCAGTTCCCAGCAAATCAGCGAGATCATTCAAGTGATCTCCGAGATCGCCAGCCAAACCAACCTCTTGGCCTTGAACGCCGCCATCGAGGCGGCCCGAGCCGGAGAGCACGGCATGGGATTCGCCGTCGTCGCCGACGAAGTCCGCAAGTTGGCCGAACGATCGAATCAAGCCGCTCGCGAAATCTCCACCTTAATTAAGGAATCGACGCAACGCGTCGAACAAGGAGCCCAATTGAGCGTCAGCACCGGCGAATCGTTGAAGCAGATCATCGAGGGGGTCGAGAAGACCGCCGCCAAGATCGCCGAAATCGCCGAGGCCACCGTTCAACAAGCGGCCAACGCTCAAGAAGTGACCCAAGCCATCCAGAGCATTTCGCACGTCACCGAGCAATCGGCCGCCGGTAGCGAAGAGATGGCCTCGAGCAGCGAAGAGCTCGGCGCCCAGTCCCACGCCCTGAAGGACTTGGTCGTCCGGTTCCGCGTCTAAACGTAAGGCGCTCGCCGAGCGCCAAAACGATTAAACCGAAAGGCCGCGCGATTCTTCAAAATCTCGCGGCCTTTCCTATTTCTTGAGGCACGCGAAGACGCCGAAAGAGCGCCCATCGCATGCCGTATCTCTCTGTACGAATAAACTTTTACGCGTTGAATTTCCGTTTCCGCGACCTACATACATATAGGTAAAGTGGTCTGACTGCAACGGGGGCAACCCACCCGAATTTTTTTTGCTAACGCCCGGAGGGAAATAATGTCTTGGTTCATGAATCTTAGTTTGAAAACGAAATTACTTAGCGGGTTCTTCGTTGTCGCGTTCATCGCGGGACTCATCGGCTCAATCGCTTACGTCGGCATGAATAAAATCGACGACGGCATCGCCGAGATCGGCTCCGTGCGTTTGCCGAGCGTCGTCAGTCTGTTAAAAATTCAAGACTGCGTGGATCAAATTCGCGTTTCGCAATGCATCCTGAACGATCCCAACGCCAGCGTCAAAGAACGAAACGAAAAATACGAACTGATCACGAAAATGCGAGCGGAATATAAAAAGGCCTGGGACATCTACGAACCGTTGCCGCAAACGAAAGAAGAAGAGGCGACGTGGAAAGAATTCGTCCCGGCGATCGGCTCTTGGCGCGACGGCAATAACGAGTTCCTCAAATACTCGAAGCAGTACGACGCCCTTATCAGCGAAGGAATCGAAAAAGGCTTCCCAATCACGCAAAACTACATTATCAACCTTCGCGAAAGCTTGGCGCAAACTTACAAAGTCCAGAACTTCTTAAAGACCGAAGCGCATGAATTCCGCAGCATGCTCCTCCGCGCCGATAAAAAGGAAAACTACGAGAAACATCGCTCGAACTACGAAACGACCAAGGAAGGATTTCGAGTCGAACTAGGCAAGCTGAAAGAAATGCTTCCGACCGCCGGCATCGACGGGAAGATCGCCGAAGACCTGCTGGCGATGCACGAAGAGATGAGCAAAAAATACGCCGTCGCTCTCGAAGGCGTCGATTTGGCGAAAGATTCCAGCGCCCATATCGTCGACGACAAAATTAGCGGCCTGCAACGCGGATTAAGCGACGGCCTCGATAACTTGGCGAAGTTGCTCTCCGCCACGCGCGAAAAAGCGAACATCCTTGTCGTCAAAATGACCGAAATGCGCACGAACGCTCGCAAGTATCAAGACGTCGCCGTCGGTCATTTGGCGACTCTTATTAAAATCAACGAGGACGTCGCCGCCGCTTCCACGAAGTCTGCGATTAGCACGGCGTCCGAAACCGAATACGTCATGATCTTCGCCTCGACCGCCGGTTTCGTTATCGCCTTAGGCTTAGGCTTCTGGCTAAGCCTGATGATCACTCGCCCGATCGCCAAAGTCTCCGACGTGCTGGAATACGTCGCTAAAGGCGATTACAGCCACAAGGTCGAACACGATTCGAAGGACGAGATCGGCCGCATGGCCGCCGACTTAAACGTGGCCATCGAGGCCACGGCCAATATGCTGGACGAAATCAAATCCGCCGCCGAGCGCGAACAACGCATGCAAGCCGAGCAGGCCGAAACCGAACGCCGTCAGCAAGCCGAGGAGCAGGCTCGACGGGAAGAGGAATCCGCCCGCGAACGCGAACAGCAAGAGAAGGAACGCCTTGCGGCCGAGAAGGTCCGCGCTAAGGTCGACCATCTCTTGGACGTCGTCGCCGCCGCCGCCAAGGGCGACCTCACCCAACACGTTCGAGTCGATGGAAACGAGCCCGTCGACGAGTTGGCCGGAGGAATCTCCACCATGCTCACCGACCTACGTAGCGTGATCGGACAGGTCACCGAGGCCGCAAGCCAATTCAGCGAAGGCTCGCGTGTGATCGCCGAGAGCTCGCAGAGCTTGGCCCAAGGCGCGCAGACCCAGAGCGCCAGCGTCGAAGAGATGAGCGCCTCGATCGAGGAGCTCGCCCGATCGATCAACGCCGTGAAAGGAAACGCCCAAGAGGCCGACGGCGTGGCTCGCGAAACGACCAAGCTCGCCGAGGCCGGCGGCAAGGCCGTCAGCGACTCCGTCGAGGCGATGGAGCTGATCCGCACCAGTTCCCAGCAAATCAGCGAGATCATTCAAGTGATCTCCGAGATCGCCAGCCAAACCAACCTCTTGGCCTTGAACGCCGCCATCGAGGCGGCCCGGGCCGGAGAGCACGGCATGGGATTCGCCGTCGTCGCCGACGAAGTCCGCAAGTTGGCCGAACGATCGAATCAAGCCGCTCGCGAAATCTCCACCTTAATTAAGGAATCGACGCAACGCGTCGAACAAGGCGCCCAATTGAGCGTCAGCACCGGCGAATCGTTGAAGCAGATCATCGAGGGGGTCGAGAAAACCGCCGCCAAGATCGCCGAAATCGCCGAGGCCACCGTTCAACAAGCGGCCAACGCTCAAGAAGTGACCCAAGCCATCCAGAGCATTTCGCACGTCACCGAGCAATCGGCCGCCGGAAGCGAAGAGATGGCCTCGAGCAGCGAAGAGCTCGGCGCCC
Source organism: Thermoguttaceae bacterium (assembly GCA_963665265.2). Classification (GTDB taxonomy): domain Bacteria; phylum Planctomycetota; class Planctomycetia; order Pirellulales; family Thermoguttaceae; genus CAXXHQ01. The sequence continues at coordinate 340,055 of OY762224.2, forward strand.
AGTCCCACGCCCTGAAGGACTTGGTCGTCCGATTCCGCGTCTAAACGTAAGGCGCTCACCGAGCGCCGAAACGACTAAACCGAAAGGCCGCGAGATTTACCGAAATCTCGCGGCCTTTCCTATTTCTTGAGGCACGCCGTTCGCAACGACCGCAAAAGAACCGTAGTCCCCACAGCCCGATTGCGGGAACCCGGTCCCCGGAAATGAATCGACGGGAACGGTTCGCAATAACGCACAAAGCGCATTTGCATTGCGATATTGCTGACCTATATCAACCTAGTAAGGGCAGTAACCTCATTCTTTTTGCAGATACTCGGAGTCCCGTATGTCTTGGTTCAAGAATCTCAGTCTGAAGAAGAAACTACTAGGCGGATTCGCCGTCGTCGCCGTCGTCGCCGGCGTAGTCGGAGCGATCGGTTACATCGGCGCCCAAACGATGTCGTCCGATTTGCAGGAAATCGGAATCGTTCGCTCCCCGAGCGTCGAAAGCTTATTACGAATTAAAGATTGCGCCGAACAAATTCGCGTCGCCCAAGGCATACTAAACGACCCGAACTCGTCGATCAGCGATCGTCGCGGACAATACGACAATATCCTCAAGCTTCGCGAGGCCTACAAAAAGGCGTGGGATACTTACCTCCCGTTGCCGCAAACAGCCGAAGAGGCCGTCATTTGGAAGGAATACGTGCCGGAATGGGAGGCGTGGCGAGCGGGCAACAACGAATTCTTCAAATATTCGAAGCAATACGACGCCATGATCGACGACGGCGTCAAAAAAGGTTTCCCGATCACGAAGAATTACATTATCAATCTTCGCGAAAGTTTAGCGCAAACGTATAAAATTCAAGCGATCCTCAAGTCCGAAGGTCAAGAATATCGGAGCATGACCATTCGCGGCTTCAAAAAAGAGGATTACGAAAACTATAAAAGCAATTACGAGAAGGCCAAAGAGTCTTTCGTCGCGGAAACGGCCAAGCTGAAAGAAATGCTCCCTACGGCGGGAATCGACGGCCATATCGCCGACGACTTCCTGGCGATGCACAACGAGTTAAATAAGAAATTCGCCGACGCCGCCAACGGAGTCGATCTATCGAAAGACGCAAGCGTCCGCGCAATCGACGGAAAAATCGTCGGCATCCAGCGGAATCTTAGCGAAGGCCTCGATAACTTGGCCAAGTTGATCTCCGCCACGCGCGAACAGGCGAATTTAATCGTCATAAAAATGGCGGAAACTCGCGCAGCGACGCGAGCCCACCAAGAAGTCGCTATGGATCGCCTATATAAACTAATCAATTTAAATTCCGATTTGGCGAAAGAGTCGACCAAGAACGGATTGCAGGTCGCTTCGCAAATCCAAACGATGACTGTCGTCTCCGCTATCGTCGGATCGCTCCTCGCAATGTGCGTCGGCTTTTGGCTTAGTCAATTAATCACTCGTCCGGTCGCCAAAGTCTCCGATGTGCTGGAATACGTCGCTAAGGGAGACTATAGCCGAAAGGTTGATCATCAATCGAAGGACGAGATCGGCCGCATGGCCGCCGACCTAAACGTCGCCATCGACGCCACGGCGAAGTTGATGCAAGACGTGAAGGACGCCGCCGAACGCGAGCAACGCATGCAAGCGGAACGAGCCGAGGAAGAACGCCGTCAGCAAGCCGAAGAGCAAGCCCGTCGCGCGGAGGAATCCGCCCGCGAACGCGAACAGCAAGAGAAAGAACGCATCGCGGCCGAGAAGGTCCGCGCCAAGGTCGATCATCTCTTGGACGTCGTCGCCGCCGCCGCCAAGGGCGACCTCACCCAACACGTTCAAGTCGAAGGAAACGAACCCGTCGACGAGTTGGCCGGTGGAATCGCCGCCATGCTCACCGACCTCCGCAGCGTAATCGGACAGGTCACCGAGGCCGCAAGCCAATTCAGCGAAGGTTCGCGAGTGATCGCCGAGAGCTCGCAGAGCTTGGCCCAAGGCGCGCAGACCCAGAGCGCCAGCGTCGAAGAGATGAGCGCCTCGATCGAGGAGCTCGCCCGATCGATCGACGCCGTGAAAGGGAACGCCCGCGAAGCGGACGGAGTTGCGAAAGAAACTACGCGTTTAGCCGAGGCCGGCGGCAAGGCCGTCAGCGACTCAGTCGAAGCGATGGAGCTGATCCGCACCAGTTCGCAGCAAATCAGCGAGATCATTCAAGTGATCTCCGAGATCGCCAGCCAAACCAACCTCTTGGCCTTGAACGCCGCCATCGAGGCGGCCCGGGCCGGAGAGCACGGCATGGGATTCGCCGTCGTCGCCGACGAAGTCCGCAAGTTGGCCGAACGATCGAATCAAGCCGCTCGCGAAATCTCCACCTTAATTAAGGAATCGACGCAACGCGTCGAGCAAGGCGCCCAGCTAAGCGGAAGCGCCGGCGAATCGCTGAAGCAGATCATCGAGGGGGTCGAAAAGACCGCCGCCAAGATCGCCGAAATCGCCGACGCCACCGTCCAACAGGCTTCCAACGCCCAAGAGGTCGCCCACGCCATCCAGAACGTATCGCATGTGACCGAAGAATCGGCCGCCGGAAGCGAAGAGATGGCCTCGAGCAGCGAAGAACTCGGCGCGCAGGCCAACGCCCTTCGCGACCTAATCGTGAAGTTCCGCGTCTGAACGTAGCACCGCGCTCACCAAGCGCCGAAACAATTAAACCGAAAGGCCGCGCGATTTACCGAAATCTCGCGGCCTTTTCCTTTTCTTGGGTTTACTGAGCCGAAGCGAGGCTAAAACGGCGTGTTTTTCCCATTAAAAACAGGAAGCTAACCCACTCCTAACGATTTCCTAACGCCAAAACGGCAGAATCTTAACATAGGCCGACTAGGATTCTCATGGAGGCGTTTTTCCGCCTTCGCAATATGCCAACAAATTATTAGGAGAGCGTTCCATGCGAGTCATTAGCTTTAACTTTATCGCGGGCGCGGCCTGCTGTCTGCTCGGATTGTTTTCCGTTTCGGCGCAAGCCGCGGGCGTCGATCCGGCCACGAAGCCCTACGAAACGAGCTCGGGCGTCTCGGGCAACCTAAACAGCGTCGGCTCCGACACGCTAAACAACTTAATGACCTTCTGGTCCGACTCGTTCCAAAAGCTCTATCCGAACGTGAAGTTTCAGATAAAGGGCGAAGGCTCGAACACCGCCCCGCCGGCCTTGACCGAAGGCGTCTCGCAGCTTGGCCCCATGTCGCGCGCCATGAAAGACCCGGAACTCGAAACGTTCGAAAAGAAATACGGTTATAAGCCGACCCGCATTAGCGTCGCCTTGGATTGCGTCGCCATCTTCGTGAACAAGGATAATCCGCTCAAGGGCTTGACGATGCAGCAAGTCGATTGCATCTTCTCGCAAACCCGCAAGAGCGGTTTCAACGACATCAAAACGTGGAACCAGGTCGGCCTCGACGGCGAGTGGAACCAGAAGCCGATCACCTTGTTCGGCCGTAACTCGGCCAGCGGCACCTACCTCTACGTGAAAGAGCATGCCTTGCAGAAGGGCGATTATAAAGACACGGTCAAAGAGCAACCCGGCTCGGCCGGCGTGGTCAACGGCGTCGCCGGCGACAAGTACGCCATCGGCTACTCGGGCATCGGCTACCTGACCTCCGACGTCCGCGCCGTCCCCCTGGCCAAGAACGCCGACTCGAAGCTGATCGAACCGAACTTCGACAACGTGCTGAACGGCAAATATCCGATGGGTCGCTCCCTCTACATCTACGTCAACAAGAAACCGAACGAACCCCTTCCCGCCCACATCAAGGAATTCTTCAAGTTCATTCTCTCCAAGGAAGGCCAAGAAATCGTCGTCAAAGACGGATTCGGCGCCTTGCCCTTGAAAGTGATCGAAGAGCAATTGAAGGCGATTCAGTAAGCCCGGAATTCCGGAATCAAGATCAGGGGCGAGATTATTCCCAATGCGAAGCGATTCCGCGGCAAACAATCCTTTCGCCGCGGTTTCGCCCGCAACAAGCAGTGACCTATGGCCGTTATCGACAAAGCCGTCCTCCGCCGCGTGAAAATGTACGACCGCATCGCGCGTTGGACGATTACGCTCGGCGGCGCATTGATCATCGCCGGGGTCATCGCCATCCTGGCGTTGATCGTCGGCGTGACCCTTCCGTTGTTTTGGCCGTCGAGAGCCAGTTTACTCGTCGACTCCGTCGCCTTGATCGAAAAAGACAAAACGGCGGCGCCGACTTCGGCGATGGGCGTCGATCTCGTGGAACTGGCCGGCGAAGCGGGAGGCGATTCGCTGACCGCCTTCACGCTCGATCAGACCGGTCTCTTCCGCTTTCTCGATCTTTCAACCGCCGAATCAGCGAAAGCCTCGGCGACGGTCGCCCCTCCTCTCCTCCAAGAAATTCGCGTCGATGCGCCCGGCGACGAAAAAAATCAAACAATCGTCTCGGTCGAACGAATAGGCTCGCTACGATTTAGCTTGCTCTGGTCCGGCGGCGGCGTAACCCTCGTCGAAGCGGCGATCGAGCCGCATTTCGACAAGGCCGGCGGCCGGTCGGTAAAATGCGCGGCGAGAACGTTGGCGAAAATCGACGCCGAGAAAAAAGAAAAACCGCTCCGCGCCTTACTCCGCAAAAACGGCGACGGAGCGACTACATGCGCAAAACTCCTCTCGTCGAAGCAGGTCGTCGTCATCCGCCAAGCCACGACCGAAAACGCCCTCGGCGAATCGCAAACGACTTCCGAACGCACGGTCATCGACGATCTTCCCGGAGACGTTTCGGCGATGACGATGGACGCGTCGGGCAAAACGCTCTATCTCGGCACGAGCGACGGCTGCTTGGTCCGCCGCGAATTCGACGACGAGGGAAAAATCTCCTACCGCGAAACGATTCCCGCCTTTCCCGACCGGCGAAAGATCACCGCCTTGGCGATGCTGCTCGGCGACGTCTCGCTCGCCGTCGGCGACGCGCAAGGTGAAGTGACCGACTGGTTCGAGATTCGCGAAGAGAATTCCCGCAAGCTGCGACAGATTCGCACCCTGGCTTCTCACGCTTCGGCCGTCGTCGAACTGATCCCGTCGAGCCGCGATAAAACGCTCGTCAGCCGGGATGAACTCGGCGTCTGCCGATTCAGCTTCGCGACGAACGCCCGGCATTTGTTCGACGTGTCGCCCACCTCCGACGAGTTAAACGCCGTCGAAGCCGTCGCGTTTTCGCCTCGAGGCAACGCCTTCGCCGTCCGCGACGTAAAAGACCGCCTCTGCGTGTGGCGGATCGACAACCCGCATCCGCAAGTTAGCTTCAACGCCCTCTTCGGCAAAGTTCATTATGAAGGTTATGCCGAACCGAGCTACAAATGGCAAAGCTCGGGCGACGAACCGAAATACAGTTTGACGCCGATCATTTTCGGCACGATTAAATCGACGATCTACGCCCTAGCCTTCGCTTTGCCGCTCGGTCTGTTCGGCGCCGTCTACGTGAGCCACTTCACGACTCCCGCCCTGCGACGAACGATCAAGCCGATCGTCGAAATCATGGCCGCCGTTCCGTCCGTAGTGATCGGATTTTTAACCCTGCTCTGGCTCGGACCGGTCCTCAGCGATCAAATCATGACCGTCTTCGCCGGGTTCGTCACCGTTCCGCTCGCCTTCGTCGCCTTTATGCTCTTCTGGCAATGGCTGCGCAAATACGATTGGGCGCGACGAGCCGAAAACGGATACGAATTCCTGATCCTGATTCCCGTCGTCTGCCTGGGCGCCTACCTGGCGACCTATTTCCAAAGCCCCCTCGAACGACTGCTGTTTCACGGCGACTTCAAACAATGGCTCTTCGACGCGACGCACAAACCCTACGAGGCCTTGAACAGTTTGGCCGTCGCCTTCGGCCTGGGCTTCGCCGTAATTCCGATTATCTTTTCGCTCTCCGAAGATTCGCTCTCCTGTATTCCGCATAATTTGACCGCCGCTTCCCTAGCGCTCGGCGCAAGTCGTTGGCAAACGCTCCGTCGCGTAATCCTTCCCTCGGCAAGTCCCGGCATTTTCGCCGCCGCAATGGTCGGATTCGGCCGGGCAGTCGGCGAAACGATGATCGTATTCATGGCCACCGGCAATACCGCCATCATGGACTGGAGCCCTTTTAACGGATTCCGCACCCTCTCGGCGAACGTCGCGGTGGAAATGCCCGAGGCCGCCGTGGGCGAAACGCTCTACCGCCTCCTGTTCCTCTGCGCCGTGATCCTCTTCGTCTTCACCTTCGTTTTGAACACGACCGCCGAACTGGTCCGGCAACATTTACGAAAACGATACGGAAAATACTAAGTAGGGCACAGGGATTAGGGCGTAGGGGCCAGAAAAACGAACCAATGAATAAACTGCCGATCCATAACAAACGATTTCGATTTTGGCGACGAGGCGAGCCGCTCGTTTGGGCCTGCGGCGCCGCCCTGGCCGCCACTTTGGCCATGACCTTCGGCCTGCTCGGTATCGTCCTCTACAACGGACTCGGCGTCTTTTGGCCCCATGCCGTCGCCGAACTCCGCATGACTGACGGCCAAAAAGCCCTCGGCGAAATCGTGCAGACCGAAACCGATCCGCATACCGGCGACTCGCGTCTGAAAATTCGCGTGGGCAACGCCGAAGACGGCCCCGCCTTCCGTTGGATCGATCGCAAAACCATCGCCGAAATCACCTACCCCGCCGACGCCTTCGTCCTCGAACGCCGCACCAATTTGAATTACTACGGATTCCTGAAACGAATCGAAGGCCAAACGAAAACGACGACCGATTCTTCAGCGCTCGCTACGCAACTCGCCTCGGCCCTTGCGACCGCCTACGCCGACTTCGACAAAGAAATTGCCCCGCTCGTCCTTAAACGACAAGCCTCGTCCCGAACCCTTAAGGACGACGTAAAGTACGCCTTGATCTCGGCCGAGTACCGCCGTCAAAAGCTCCTTGCCGGCGGCGCTAAAGCCGACTCGCCTGAAGTCGTCTCGACCGACAAGCGATTGGCGGAGCTTCGCAATTCGGAAAAAGAACTAAAGGCCGACGCCGATCTTGTTTCCGCCCAGATCGCCGAGCAGGAAACCGCCCTCCGCCGTCAATCGGCCGTATTCGCCGACATGCAAGGACGTGAAAAAACTATCGCCCTCGTCGACGTGGTAAGGTTTTACTGCCCGAATCAAATGGGTTTCTTCGCAAAACTCTCGCACTATGCGGCCAAAGTTTGGGAGCTAGTCTCCGCCGATCCGCGCGAGTCGAATCAAGACGGCGGCGTCTTCCCCGCCCTCTTCGGGACCGTGTTGATGGTCTTCCTCATGGCCGTACTTTGCTTCCCGCTCGGCGTAACCGCCGGCGTCTATCTCGGCGAGTACGCCAAAGACGGCCTGCTCGTTCGACTAGTTCGCGTGGCCGTGAATAACTTGGCCGGCATTCCCTCGATCGTCTACGGCATTTTCGGGCTTGGCTTTTTCATTTACTTAATCGGCGGACAAATGGACTCTTGGCTCTACCCCGACCGCATCGCCGTCGGCGAGCCGGTCTTCGGCCAAGGCTGCATCCTTTGGGCGAGTTTAACGCTCGGCCTGCTGACCATTCCGGTCGTCATCGTTTCGACCGAAGAGGCGCTCCGCGCGATTCCCCGAGCCGTGGCCGAGAACTCCTACGCGCTCGGCGCCACGAAATTTCAAACCCTCATGCGAACGCTACTGCCGATGGCCTCGCCCGGCATGATGACCGGCTTCATATTGGCGATGGCCCGCGCGGCGGGCGAAGTCGCCCCGTTGATGTTGACCGGCGCCGTAAAAAACGCCCCCGTCCCTTTCGACTCCAGCTTCCCCTTTTTGCACCTCGACCGGCAATTCATGCACCTCGGATTCCATATCCTCGACATTAGCTGCAAATCGCCGAACGTCGAAGCGACGAAACCGATGGTCTACGTGACCACGCTGTTGCTATTGCTCATCGTCACGCTAATGAGCGGACTAGCCATAGCGCTGCGAAATAACATGCAGAAAAGATACCAATCAAGAGGAATGTAGACGTAGGACGCAAGGAATAGAGGATCGTGAACCGCGATGATTAAGGAAGCAACGACAATGACGCATTACACCGACAAAGCGCCGGAACTGACGACCGTGATCTCCGATCCGGTCGTGCGCGTAAGCGATTTCAATTTATACTACGGAAATTCGCAGGCGCTTAAGAACATTAACATCGCTTTTCCGCGCAACGAAGTCACGGCGCTGATCGGCCCTTCCGGTTGCGGCAAATCAACCCTCCTCCGCTGCCTGAACCGCATGAACGACTTGGTCGATAACGTGCGAACCGAAGGAAGCGTCCTCCTCGACGATGAGGAAATCACCGACAAATCGCTCGACGTGATCGAACTCCGACGAAGAGTCGGCATGGTCTTCCAAAAACCGACCCCGTTCCCTAAATCCATTTACGAAAACGTCGCCTACGGACTACGCATCGCCGGAGTGAAAGATAAAAAACTCATCGACGAGACCGTCGAATTCAGCTTAAAGCGGGCGGCCCTCTGGGACGAAGTCAAAGACCGACTCGGCCAATCAGCCCTCGGACTCTCCGGCGGACAGCATCAGCGGCTTTGCATCGCCCGAGCCGTCGCCGTCAGTCCGGAAGTCATTTTAATGGACGAACCTTGCTCGGCCCTCGATCCTCGCTCGACGACCCGTATCGAGGACTTAATCGGCGAATTGCGAGGCCAATATACGATCATCATCGTCACGCACAATATGCAACAAGCGTCGAGGGTCTCCGATTGGACCGCTTTCCTCTTCGAAGGCGTCTTGATCGAATACGGCCAGACGGTCGAGATTTTCGGCAAACCGAAGCAAAAGAAGACCGAAGACTACATAACCGGCAGATTCGGATAAAATTCGAGACATTACCTCCGAAAACGGAATTCCCAGAGCGACCCGATCCCCCTGTCCCCTGCTCCCTATTCCCCGCCCCCTAACTTATAATCAACCACAGATTCGATAGAGGAAAAAATTCATGAACGCACAGCCCTTCATCCTAATCGTCGAGGATGAACACGACATTCGCGAACTGGTGAGCTACAACCTGCAAAAGGAAGGTTACCGCGTCTTAAGCGCAGCGACCGGCGAAGAAGGGTTGCGCGTGGCCGAGGCCCAGCCGCCCGACCTCGTAATCCTCGACCTGATGCTCCCCGGCGTCGACGGATTGACCGTCTGCCGAAAAATGAAAGCGAATTCTCGCCTCTCCGAAACGCTGATCGTCATGCTCACCGCCAAGGGCGAGGAGTCCGACATCATCACCGGGTTGAATCTCGGCGCGAACGACTACATCACCAAGCCGTTCAGCCCCCGAGTCTTGCTGGCCCGAGTGCGAGCGGCGTTGCGTCGCGCCGTTGCCCCGACGACGGCCGACGAAACCGAGGCCATCGAAATCCACAATATCAAAATCCACACCGGCCGCCATGAAGTGCTCGTCGACGGAACGCCGGTCGAACTTAGTTCGACCGAATTCCGCGTCCTGTATTTCCTCGCCAAGCGCCCCGGCTGGGTTTTCACCCGCGAACAAATACTCGACGGCGTGCACGGCAAGAACTACGTCATCACCGATCGCGCGGTCGACGTCCAGATCGTCGGCCTGCGAAAACGCCTAGGCGACGCCGGCAAATTCATCGAGACCGTCCGCGGCGTCGGCTACCGATTCAAGGAATAGCATGCGAAAACTCCCCCTGCTTTGGCAGCTTTTCATCACGTTTTTCGCCGTTAGCTTGCTCGTCATGCTGACCCTCGGCATGTACGCCGCCGAATTGGCGCGCCAGTCGTACGTCGATCGAGTCACCGCCGATTTGGAGGCGATGGCGCGATTGGTCGCCGTCGAATTGCCCTCCGCCGCGGAAATGGAAGCTAATTCGTCCAAACAAGACCTGTGCGACCTTCTCGCCAAAACGTTGGGCGTCCGCATTACCGTAATCGATCCGTCGGGCAAAGTTCTCGCCGACAGCGCCGAAAATCCGCAGCGAATGGACAATCACCGCGACCGGCCGGAAATCGCCAAGGCCCTCGCCGGCGACGTCGGCAGAGAGACGCGGCGCAGCAACACCCTGCACGAAGACTTTCGCTACGTCGCGGTTCCGCTCCGCACGAAAGAAGATAAGGTTGAAAAAGTCGTGCGCGTCGCCGTTTCGCTCGGTTCGCTGAGCGCGTCGATGCGTGCGCTCAACGGGGGCATTTTCGCCGCCTGCGTCGCCGCGGCGGTTCTCGTGGCCGGCGCGTCGTTCTGGACCTCGCGTCGCGCATTGCATCCCCTCGCCGAAATCCAACGCGGCGCCGTTAAACTCGCCCAGGGAGAGTTGGATTACCGCATCCACGTCGCCGGTAGCGACGAAATCCGCGCGCTCGCCGACTCCTTAAACGCGATGGCTCGACAACTCGACGCTCGCATCCGCACCATCCTCCGACAAGAACACGAACACGAAGCTATGTTATCGAGCATGGAAGAAGGCGTTCTCGCTCTAGACAATCAAGGCGTAATCATCAGCTTAAACGACGCGGCCGCCCAGATGGTCGGCGCCGATCCCCACGCAATCCGCGGCCGATCGGTCTACGAAACGATCCGCAAGGCCGAGTTCCTGCGATTCGTCGAAAGCACGCTAAAAAGCGGCGTCGCCATCGACGGCGAAGTCCAGCTCTTCGGCGAATCGGACTCCTGGCTCCATGCGCACAGCACCTCGTTGCTCGACGGCGAGAACCGCCGCATCGGCGTCCTCATCGTCATGCACGACGTAACCCGCCTGCGCCATTTGGAAAACGTCCGCCGCGATTTCGTCGCCAACGTCTCCCACGAACTAAAGACGCCGATCACCTCGATCAAAGGTTTCGTCGAAACCTTGCTCGACGAATCGCTGGAGAACAAAGAGAACTCCATGCGGTTTTTGCATATCGTCCTCAAGCAAGTGAACCGTCTCGACGCGATCATCCACGACCTTTTGAGCTTATCGCGAATCGAGCGAGGCGCCGAGCAGCAAGTGGTTCCTCTCGAACCGGCCAAACTCAATGAAGCGCTGCATTCGGCCGTCGAAATGTGCGAACAGAAAGCGGCCGAGAAGAACGTTCCCCTCATCGTCGAGTGCCCCGACGACTTGATCGCCGAAGTGAACGCCCCGCTCTTAGAGCAAGCGATCACCAACTTAATCGACAACGCGATCAAGTACAGCGATCCCGGCAAGTCGATCCGCATCGAAGCCCGCCGCAACGAGAACGAACTCGTCATCTCCGTTCAAGACCGCGGGTGCGGCATCGCGGCTGAACACTTGCCGCGACTCTTCGAACGCTTCTATCGAGTCGATAAAGCGAGGAGCCGCGATCTGGGCGGCACCGGCCTCGGCCTGTCGATCGTTAAACACATCGCCGTCGCCCATCGCGGAACGGTCGAAGTCGAAAGCGTCGTCGGCTCCGGCAGCACGTTTTATATCCGACTGCCGATCGGGTAAAACAAACCAGCCTCCTTAGAAACACCTGCAATCCAGCTTGACTCGCCCCCCTCTTAACTGGTAGCATTCACGGCGTTCGGACGAAATTCTTTTCCGTCGTTTCACGGCGCTACGCCAGGGGAGATCGCTCATGCACCTTAACCGATTATTTAGTTCGAGATATTCTTCTGCAGTTTGCTTCGTCCTTCTCCTTATCTGCTCTCCCTTCGCACAGTCGAGCGAATTCAATTGGAACGTCTCCGGCGGCGATTGGTTTTCACTCTCTTCGTGGCAAGACGGCGCGATTCCCACCGCAAGCGGAACGGCATATATTTCAAACGGAGGTACGGCGACGATCTCCGCCGCCGGAACGACGAACACGCTTTATCTCGGCTATGCCGAGGGAGAATCCGGCTCCGCCGTCCTGACGGGCGGGCAGTTTACCAATAACACTCAATACGTGGGCTTTGCCGGAACGGGTTCTTTCACGCAAACCGGTGGTAGCGTCATCGCTTACGGACAGTACTTAGGTTATAACGCCTCCTCATACGGCACATATAATTTGCAAAGCGGAAGTCTTCTTTCCATGTTCTGCGCCGTCGGGCGTGACGGATCAGGCGTATTTAACCAAAGCGGAGGCTCTCATGCGCTATATGAGGGCTTAACCGTCGACTCGTCCGGCAAATATTTTTTGAGCGACGGTCGGCTGGCCTCCAGCACTGTCCGAGTCGGATTTTCCGGCGCAGGCGAGTTCTTCCAGTCCGGCGGCAACGTCGAAACCAAATATTTATCAATCGGCAAGCAAGGCACATGCGTTCTCACCGGCGGAACCTTAACCATTTCAAACGGCGGCGTCGATAACCAAGGCATGATTAACTTCGGCTCCGGTTCTTCTTCTATTGTCGCATCTAGTTCAATTATTAATCTAGCAAGCGGCGGCGGAGTCGTTACGGGAACCTCCGGCGGAGCGATCTCCCTCGACGAACGCTCGCTCTTAATCATTTCCGAAAACTTTGACCCGAACACGTTTTTCTCTTCATATTCAAACGCCGGTTTGCTTCATGTTCGAGGAACTACCTTGACCATTTCCGCAACGCGATCCGTCGCCGGTTCAGGCTTAATCGACGATTTCATCGACTGCCAAGGTTCTCTGATCCAAAATACATCTCGTCCCTTCTCGCTTTTAGGCGGCGTCTTAGTTTCCGAATCCGGATCCGTCGATCTTTCAAATGGATGTTTGTACGTCAATAACGCCATCTCGGGGATCAGCGGCGGACAACTAAATGTTTACGTCCAGTTCGTCGGATCGTCCGGAACGGGAGTTTTTTCTCAAACCGGCGGGTCCAATGTCGCATATCTGCAATTTCTCGGCGCAAGCGACGGCTCCCTCGGCACCTACCAATTATCCGGCGGAACGCTTACCGTTTCTTGGGCGAACGTCGGCTCTGCGGGGAAAGGAATCTTCAACCAATCGGGCGGAACCTATTCTAATTCCGGAAATCTGAACCTCGGCGAATCAAACGGCTCGGTCGGCTATTATTATCTCAGCGGCGGAGTTGCAACCGCCAACGTAGAAATCATCGGCCGCTACGGAACAGGCGTCTTCACGCATTCTGGCGGAACAAACTCCGTCCGCGGACTCACTCTCGGCGAAGAAAACGGCGGGGCTGGATACTACTCTTTAAGCGACGGGCTCCTGAAATCGAACGACCAGTGTCTTGGATACGCCGGAACAGGCGCCTTCATGCAAACTGGAGGAACGAACCTCGTAAACGGCGATCTCTACCTCGGTTACAACGAAGGCGCATGCGGCTCCTATCAATTGAAAGCCGGACAGCTATCCGTTACCAACATGTGCTTGAGCGGAGCCGGGCAAGGCTCGTTCACTCTAACTGGCGGTACAGCCACCGTGAGCGGAACCCTTTCCGTCGGCGGGATCAGGGGCGGCTCTCTCTCCCAATCCGAAGGCACGATCATCGCATCCTCTCTTTGCATCGCATATTCGTCCAACTCTTCTGGTACATACGACTTCCAAGGCGGAACGCTAATTACGTCTTCTATTACGAGCGGCGCAGATATTAGCTTTGGCGAAGGATTTCCCGTATATCATATGAGCGGTGGCGTTGTAACGTTCAACTTCGGCGGAGGAACTCTTCAACTCACCGCCGCAACAACCGTTTCAATCCCAATGACGTTGACCGGCACGAACGGAAACGCCAACGTCGATACGAACGGCTTCGCCGTTACGCTCGCGGGAGCCCTTTCCGGCGAAGGTGGATTAACCAAGCTGGGCTCGGGCGTCCTCACGCTTTCCGGCACGGAATCTTTTACCGGCGGAGTAAAGATCAAGGCGGGAGCCCTCGTCTTGAGCTCTACCGAAACGAACCTTACTTCTCTCAAAGTGGAAACAGCGGCGAATACAAATTTGGCTATCTCCGGCGGCGAACACTCGCTCGACGCCGTCACTGGATGCGGCACGACGGCCGTCTTTGGCGATGCCGTCTTGACCGTCGGTTGCTTGGTGCAAGACACGCTGATTCTGGGCGGAGCCCCCGACTTCGACCGCTTAGAACTCACGGCCGCACCCCAAACAGTTCCTGAACCGGGCCTATTTACGCTGCTTTGCGCCGGTTTTGCGGCCACCCTCCCTCTAGCGAGGGCCTGCAGCAGGCGAAATTCTTCGTGTAATTTCGGCCGCTACTAATTATCATAGTAGGAGTCGTCGGCTTCTTTTTGCAAAGACCGCCAAGCTGCTCATTTTACGCAGCCCGACTTTTATTTAACATCAATGTTCGCGCCGCGCGCTCGCAACAAGCGACCGCCCGCCCAAAAAACTAGTCCAAATGTTTCGTCCAGCGTATTCATCCAGGGGTTACACAACGAACATGCGAAACACAATGATAAATTGCTTGTCCCAAAAAGTTTTCGCGCTCGCAACGACTTGCGCCGCAATCATCGCTCTTTCGACGCAAGTCGACGCCACGGATTACACCTGGAACGCATCGCACGGCTATTGGTCTTCGGCCTCGAACTGGTCAACCAGCGCCGTGCCCACATCAACTGGTACAGTCTATCTTACGAACGGGAACACCGCCGGCTTGAACACCGTCGTCTCGGTCGCCGGCTTGAACGTCGGCGGCGGCATGACGTTCTACCAAGACGCGGGCGGCGGTTTGACCGTGTCCGGCTCCGCCGTGATCGGCAACACGGGCCGCGCGTTGATCTCGCAAGCGGCCGGCACGAACTCCTTTAACGGCGGCCTCTACCTGGGACTCGTCGCCAGCTCCTCCGGCACGTACTATTTCGCCGGCGGAAAAAACACGATCTCCGATCTTTACGTCGGCTATGCCGGAACAGGAACGTTCACCCACAACGGCGGAACGAACTCGATTACCGGCTCCCTTAACCTCGGCTACGGCTCAGGCAGCTACGGCGCTTACTCCTTAAACGCAGGCGCCCTTTCCATCGGCACGAACGCCTTTATCGGCTACAACGGCACCGGCGTTTTCACGCAAGCGGCCAGCTCGGTCACCGTTACCGGCACGCTCACCTTGGGAAACGGCAGCGCCTCAAAAGGAACGTACAACTTGAACGGCGGCACGCTCTACGCTTCCTCCATTAAGCAAGGCTCCGGCTCCGCTACGTTCAACTTCGGAAACGGAACGCTGCAAGCCAACGCCAGCGGAACCGTTTCAGTCCCGCTAATCCTGAACGGGTCGACCGGAACCGCCAACGTCAACACCGCCGGATACGATCTCGCCGTCACCGGCTCCATCTCCGGCACAAACAGTCTAACCAAATCCGGCAGCGGCACGTTGTCCCTCTCCGGCGCGAATTCATTCACCGGCGCGCTTAATATCAATGCCGGAACTGTCGCCGTCACAAACCTCGGCGCGGTCTCCTCCGTGAAACTCAACGGCGGCGGCTTCAATTTCAACGCCGTCGCCGACGCCTCCCTCGCCGCTGCGATCACAGGCTCCGGCACGGTAACAAAGCTTGGCGCCGGAACGCTCACCCTTTCGGGCGCGAACACATTCACCGGCCCCCTCAACGTCAACAACGGCTACGTCGCCCTTTCGTCCGCCTCGAACCTCGGATCCCCCTCGGCGCTGAATCTCAACGGCGGCGGAATCAAATACCTCGCTTCGTTCAACATCTCCGCGCCGACTGTCACGCTCCTTTCCGGCGGCGGAACCTTTAACCTGCAAGGTTTCGACTCCACGATCTCAAGCTCGATCACCGGCTCCGGAAGTCTGACTAAGCTCGGCTCGGGAACGCTCACCCTCTCCGGCGCGAACACCTTCACCGGTCCCCTCAACGTCAACGAAGGCAACGTCGCCGCCTCCTCTTTAAACAGCCTCGGCTCGGGAGCTCCGATTAACCTTAACGGCGGCGGACTCAAGTTCCTCGCCTCGTTCGATCCTTCCTCGAGAATTATTACGCTCCTCTCCGGCGGCGGCGCCTTCGATACGCAATCGTTCAACGTCACAATGGCCGGCACGATCGTCGGCGTCGGCGGCCTGACTAAGCTCGGAGCCGGAACGCTCACCCTCTCCGGTACGAATACCTTCTCCGGCCCGCTCAACATTAACGCCGGTTACGTCACCCTGTCGAATATCGGCTCCGTCTCGGCCGTGAATCTGGGCGGAGGAGGATTAAATTTCAACAGCAACTCCGACGCGGCAATCGCTTGCACCATCGCCGGCTCCGGAAGCTTGACCAAGCTCGGCACGGGAACGCTCACCCTCTCCGGCACGAACACGTTCGCCGGCGAAATTAACTTCAACGCCGGCTATATCGCCGCTTCTACCTTGAGCAATCTCGGCTCCGCCTCGGCGCTAAAATTCAACGGCGGCGGACTCAAATTCCTCGCCGCCTTCGATCCGTCTTCGCAATCAATCACTGTCGGCTCGGGCGGCGCCTTCATCAACACGAACGCCTTCGACGTGACCATATCCGGCACTATCGCCGGCTCCGGAGCGTTTACGAAACTCGGCGGCGGAATGCTGACCCTCGCCGGATCAAACACTTTCACCGGCGCCTTGAACGTCAACGGCGGATACCTCGCCGCGTCTGCCTTAACCAATCTCGGAAGCGGATCGGCAATCAATTTCAACGACGGCGGAATCAAGTTCCTCGCCGCGTTCGATCCCTCCCCCCGCGCTATTTCGATCCAATCAGGAACCGCCTCGTTCGATACGAACGCCTTCGACGTTACCCTCTCCGGCACGATAGCCGGCCCCGGTAGCTTGACCAAGCTCGGAAGCGGAACTTTGACCCTCGCCGGCTCAAATACCTTCTCCGGGGCATTGAACGTCAACAACGGGTTCGTCGCCTTGTCGAGCCTCGGTTCGGCCTCCGGCGTAAACCTCAACGGCGGCGGCTTGCGATTGAACGCCGCGCAAACCATTTCCACGCAACCGGTCGCCTTGCTTTCCGGCGGCGGTACGATCGACACGCAAGGCTACAACGCCACGATTTCCAGCACGGTTTCCGGCGCCGGTAGCTTAACCAAGCTCGGAAGCGGAACTTTGACCCTCGCCGGCTCAAACACTTTCACCGGCGCGCTCAACGTCAACGCGGGATACGTCGCCGCGTCGGCCTTAACCAATCTCGGCTCCGCCTCGGCCTTGAATTTTAACGGCGGCGGCCTCAAATTCCTCGCCGCCTTCGATCCGTCCGCGAAACCAATCTCGATTCTCTCGGGCGGAGCCTTCTTCGATACGAACGCCTTCAACGTCACAATGGCCGGCCCTATTTCCGGCTCCGGTACGCTTACGAAACTCGGCTCCGGCGCCCTCACGCTGACCGGAACCAGTAGCCTCACCGGCCCCGTCAACGTCCTAGCTGGTAAATTCGTTTTGACGAAAACCGCTTCGCTCGTTTCGACCCTCGACGTCCATACCGAATCCGGCGCTATCCTCTCGGTCACCGGAGGAACGCATACCCTCGACACCGTCACCGGATCGGGAACCACGACCGTCAGCGGCTCCGCCGTCTTGGTCGTCGCAACTCTCGTGCAAGACTCTTTGATCCTCGGCGGCACATCCGCCTCGGAGGATTCCTCCGCCAGTAACTCGGACGTCGCGGCCCCCGTCTCCGAGGTTGTCGCTTCCTCCCCGATCACGGCAGTCCCTGAACCGACTACGCTTGCCTTGCTCTTCTTCGCCGGGCTTGCGCTAACGGCCGCAAACCGGGTCCGCTCGAAAAAATCCTAACAATCACGCCAACCCCGACGCCTCGCCCGCCTGTAGCGGTTACACCGCGCTCGCGGGCGAGGCAGTCGCGGCATTCTGCGGCATTTTCGTGCAATAAGCGTGATTTTCCCGCCGTCTCCGACTACCATAAATGGATGCACGATAAGGGCTATATCCGTTCATTGACTTGGGAGATCACCCCCTAACGGTCTCCCGAAGGGATTATTCTGATGACAACCAAATCACTTCGCGCGATCCGCGCGCGATGGGCTTTTGCCTCACTCTCCGCAATCGTCGCAGTCTCTCTTCTCGCTTCTTCAAGTCGAGTCGAGGCGACAAGCTACGTTTGGAACGTCGCTAACGGAAGCTGGGCTTCGACGGCCTCCTGGTCGCCGACCTCCGTCCCCACCTCGAGCGGAACCGCCTTCATAACCAACAACGGAACCGCCACGCTCTCAACCGCCGGAACCGTCGCCGCAATTTCCCTCGGGACCACAAGCGGAAAATCGGGAACCCTTCTCGTATCGAGCGGCGGCTTGACCGTCTCCGGCTCCGCCTACATCGGTCATTACGGAACCGGCGTTCTCTCCCAATCAAATGGAACGAACGCTTTTTCCGCCGCAATGTATCTAGGCGCCAACTCCACCTCCAGCGGCTTTTACACTCTTTCCGGCGGAAGCCTCTCCGCGGCCGGCACCGTCTACGTCGGATTCTCCGGAACAGGAACAATATCCCAGTCCGCCGGAACAAGCAATTACAAAGACTCTTTGCTCCTCGCCGCCATTGCCAATACAAAAGGAACCTACAACCTATCGGGCGGTTCATTGACCGCCTTGGGATCCGCTTTCATCGGTTACTCCGGAACAGGATACTTCACTCAATCCGCCGGAGTAAGCCAATTCAATACATCGTTCTTCGCCGGCATTCTTAGCGGTTCCTACGGCACCGCAAAACTCTCCGGCGGTTCGCTCTCCGTCACCGGATCAACTTACGTCGGATACTATGGAACAGGGGCCTTTTCTGTTTCTAACGGCGCCGCCACTTCAAAATATCTCTACGTCGGATACGGCACCGCCTCGAAAGGTTCTTACTCCATCGACAGCGGAAGCCTTGGAGTTTCGCAATCGGGCTACATCGGGTATTCCGGCGCCGCCGCCTTCACCCAATCCGGCGGAACCAGCGTCGTCGGCGCCTACCTCTACCTCGGATATGACATCAGCGCTAAGGGCGGCCTCACCCTCAGCGGCGGAAGATTCACCAACTCCGGAACCGCCTACCTCGGTTACGCCGGCTCGGGCGCCTTCACTCAGGCGGGAGGTTACGCCATCTTTAGCCATGACCTCGACCTTGGATACTGCGTCGGCGCTAAAGGTGAATACTCTCTCAATGCTGGAAACATCTCCGCAGGCTACGAATACGTGGGATTCTCCGGAACGGGAGTATTCACGCAAACCGGAGGAACGAACTTAACCCACGCCTATTACCTGGGATACTCTTCCACCGGCGTAGGCTCTTACAACCTCACCTCCGGCCTCCTCTATCCCGAAACATCCGAATTCGTCGGCTATTCGGGCAAAGGAACCTTCATCCAATCCGGCGGAACCAACGCCACTATTAACTCGATCGTTGTCGGGTACAAATCCACCGCAACCGGCTCTTACTCGCTTTCCCAAGGATTCCTCTCTTCGGTCACCGAAAACGTCGGATACTCCGGCACAGGATACTTCACTCAATCTGGCGGCATCAACGCCGTTTCAGGTACCGCCGCCAACTCCGGAAACCTAGTGCTTGCCTGCTACAGCGGCTCCAAGGGAGTTTACGTCTTTACCGGCGGAACGCTCGCCGTTTCCTCTATCGCAAAAGGCTCCGGAAGCGCCGCCTTCTATCTCGGCGGCGGAACGATTCAAACTTACGGCTCAGGAACGAAACTCATTTCCGCCCCGCTTACGCTAACCGGCTCCGGCGGAACCGCAAAATTCGATACCGACGGCTACTCAATGACCGTCTCCGGCCCTATCTCCGGAAGCTATGGCTTCACAAAACTCGGCTCCGGCGCACTCATTCTCGCCGGCGCCAATACCTTTACCGGGCCCGTCAATGTAAATGCGGGCAGCCTCGTCCTTAATTCGACCGAATCGAACGTCTCCACTCTCGACATCCATACTTCCTCCGGCGCGTCTCTCTCCGTTACCGGCGGAACCCACACGCTCGATTCCATCACCGGCAGCGGATCAACCACCGTCTCCGGCTCAACCGTACTTGTCGTCTCCACACTCGTGCAAGACTCGTTGATCCTCGGCGGAACCGCGACTGCGGAGGAAACCGCCGCTACCGACTCCAGTTCGGCAACCGCCTCGGCCGTCGAAACCGTTCCCGAACCAGCCGCATGGATCCTCCTCGCCGCAACCGCCGCCACGCCATTCCTCGCGCGACGCCTCCGCCGAAACAGAAAGCCTCCGCTAAAGTAGCAGGCATGCTCCGCATGCCCTCCTTGTTAAATTGGGCGAAGCTTGCTATACGTGAATGTTTACCGCCAGCGGCGATCCCGCCTATGGCCGCCTCCCGACTCCACGAAACATTCAACGAAATACACGATGTACGACAAAGCCGCCCTCATCGCCTTACTAAAAGAAAAAGCCCTCCGCTTCGGCGACTTCACTCTCGCCTCGGGCAAGAAGGCCAGCTTCTACATCGATACGAAGCACGTATCGCTCGATCCTCTCGGCTCGCGCCTCGTGGCCGAAGGAATGCTCGACCTCATCGCCGCCGAGGGAATCCCGCAAGCCGTCGGCGGAATGTCGATCGGCGCCGATCCCATCACCTCGTCGGTCGTCGTCATGTCGGGCATTCGCAATACCCCCGTCGTCGGCTTCATGGTCCGTAAAGAGCCGAAGGGCCATGGCACCAACCAATACATCGAAGGCCCCGTCAAACCCGGCGACGAAGTCGTCATCCTCGAAGACGTCGTCACGACCGGCGGCTCCTCGCTCAAAGCGATCGAACGAGCCGAGGCCTTCGGCCTGAAAGTCCGCAACGTCATCGCCATCCTCGACCGCCTGCAAGGGGGCGGCGAAATCTTCGCAGCGAAAGGATACCCCTTCGCCGCGCTCACCACCATCCGCGACCTCGGCATCGAACCAGGTCAAAGCTAAAACGAATCCAAGATAGATATAGTCAGTAGGGTGCGTGCTTGCACGCACCAAGCGCTAATATCTGGATGTTTGATTGCTGGCGAATTTACGAATTGCGATTTGGTTTCCCCTCGTTCCCAGGCTCCGCCTGGGGACGGACTAGAGCGAATCAAGGATCATTGTAGCGGTTTTGGGCGCCACTGGCTGCTTGTCAGCCAGTGCGTATTGAAGAACACGACGCTACATGGTTACTAGAAACGCCCTAGTTCGAGGCTCCGCCTCGCCGCCGATATCGCATAAAAGTTCGTAGGGTGGGACAACGTCCCACAAAGTCAACTACTCGCTTCAAGAAAACAAAAAAGCGTCGACGTCTTTCGTCGGCGCTTTTTGCGTTTTGATACATCAGGCCGAGCGCTCTACCGCATCGACCGCACAAAGTTTACGAACCGGGCGCCTCTCCGCGGCGTTCATCCTTCGCGCCCCTATGCCCCATTCCCTATGCCCCACGCCCTACCTTTCGTCTCGCCGCGAAGGCCAAGCCGCAGGCGGTTAGCAGCAAGGCCAAGGCGGCCGGCTCGGGCACGGCCACGGTCGCGATTTCCGAGGCTGTCGAAGCAATGCCGGACTCGCCAGTTCCGCCGAGAATGAGCGTATCTTGCACCAAACAGGCCACTGTAAGCGTCGCCGTTCCCGCAACGACCGTCGTGCCGCTTCCGCTTATCACGTCCAACGTATGCGAGCCCCCGGTGATTGATAATGTCGAGCCCGAGGACGTATCTACGTCTAAAGTCGAGACGTTCGTTTCGGTCGATGTCAGAACGAGTTTTCCCGCTCGCACATTAACCCCGCCCGTAAACGTTTCCGTGCCGCTGAGCGTGAGCGCGCCGGAGCCGACTTTATTAAGTCCGCCCGCACCGGAAAGCGTTCCCGAGAGCGTGACGCCAAAGCCGTTCGTATCGACATTAGCGGCGCCGCGTGCGCCGGTAAGGGTCATAGCCAGAGCGACGGTCGTGGCGGAAGTCAGTCGGAGCGTACCGCCGCCGAAGTTGAATGCGGCGCCATAGTCGCCTCTGACAAGAGAGGACACGCTCAGCACTCCGCCAGTGAAATCATAGGTCCCCAAAGAGCCGTACCCCACTCCTAACCTTAGTGTGTCGGTTGATATATTTCCGCCGGTTTGATTAAGCGTTCCCGTTCCCCAGTTACCTATCGTAAGCGTACCGCTATTCGTCCACGTTGATCCAGTTCCATTGATGGACACTACGCCGAGTGAATGCAGATAGGGCTGATGCCAATTATCTCCTACTGCGCTGTTAACGGTTGATACAGTTCCACCGTTTGCAATATTAAGAATCCCTGTCCCCATAAGCCCCACGGAGAGATAGGAAGTGGCCCAAGTCGCTCCCGTTCCGCTGACGGTGGCCGTACCAGTGTAACCATCGTAATACCCCAGAATGCTCGCTTGAGTGCAATTGAGCGTACCGCCGTTCGAGATAATAAGAGAGCATGAGCTTTTGTAGCCGACGCAGAGTATGCCGCTATGCGTCCAAATTGAACCAGTTCCGCTAACAGTCGCCGAGCCCGAAGCGTTCTGGTAGTAGCCCAGATAGCATGAGCCGGAACTACTCACGCATCCGCCGTTCGAAATATTGAGTCCCCCCTTTCCAGAATAGCCGATATAAAACGTACCGCTACAAGTCAACGTTGACCCGATTCCACTAACTGCCACCGAACCAACTGAGCTGCTTGAGTAGCCGACAAGACATGTACCTATGCTGCTTACAAAACCGCCGTCTAAAATATTAAGAGTTCCGGTTCCGATATGACCAATATCGAGCGTTCCGTTATTTATCCATTTCGATCCGATTCCTTGGACGGAGGCCATACCAAGAGAGCTCGTAAATGTGCCGCTCGCTGTGAACATGCCAAGAATGCCGGAGGCGTTGCTTACGGATCCGCCGTTGGTGATATTAAGCGCACCCGTACCTTCGTAGCCGACGTAAAGGTTAGCGCTATTCGTCCATGCCGAGCCTGTTCCGCTGACCGTCGCCGTGCCGGAAGCGCCAGTATTGCAACCAAGACACCCCTGCTCCGAATTCACAACGACGCTGTTCGATATCGTCAGGGATCCGCTCTTGCCTTTGGCATAGCCGACGCCAAGGACGCCGTTTGCGTCGGGATCGCTCGCCAAATCTAAATTTACGGTGACGCCATTGAGGAATATCTTTTGCTTGAGGCTGGCCGTCGAATTGAAAGTCAAAGTCACATCGCTAACAAGTCCTTGGGTATTAACGACGCCTGTTCCAGATACTTGACCGGACGAAGCTTGGAATGTTTTTGTCGCGAGAGTTCCGCCGTTAAAGCTGATATTTCCCCCTGTACCTACTCCGGTCGTTGATGCAACTACAACTAATCCGCCGTCCGTAATGCTGAGTGTTCCTTTTCTCCCGCCAACGATAAGAATGCCGCTATTTGTCCAAGTGGAGCCGGTTCCGCTGACGGTCGCCGTTCCGACCGAGCCGTTATAATAGCCAATGTAGCCGGTCGCATTGCCGACGGAGCCGCCGTTGGTGATATTGAGCGTTCCGGTTCCATAATAACCCACGTAGAGCGTTCCGCTAGTCGTCCAAGCCGAACCTAGTCCGCTGACGGTCGCCACGCCGACTGCGCCACTATATTTTCCGACGTAACCGGTCGCGTTTCCGACGGAGCCGCCGCTAGTGATGTTGATCGCACCCGTTCCTAGGGTGCCAATGCTTAGCTCGTAGCTATTCTTCCATGTCGATCCAGTTCCGCTAACGGTGGCCGTACCGGAAAATCCTTCCGAGTAGCCGACATAACCTTCATACGACAGAATCCCGCTTCCGCCATCAACAGAAACACTGCCGTCAGCGCCATAGCCAACATAGGCGTATTCCGTGCTCGTCCACGTCGACGGATCGCTCGGGCTGACGCTGCCGGTCACGGTAATCGCCGCAAAGGTCGGCCTAGCTGTGATCGCAAGCAAAGCGAAAACGGCGAACGTAAAAGAAACCTTCGTTAGCGAAACGAATCGGAAGGAGCGAGAAAGCATCTTATTCCCCCTTATATATCTTGGCGTAAAAAAACGCGGGATAAGCGAATCATCTCAAGTTCCTTGCGTTTCAACGACGACGCTTGACGATGTAACCCAAGCCGCAGGCGGTTAGCAGCAAGGCCAAGGCGGTCGGTTCAGGCACGGCGGTAGTGACGTTCAACACGACGTCGTTGCCGGAGAGGGCAAGCGTACCGTAACCTCCACTAAACCAACCGGAGACTTTGGTTCCCAACCCACCGTCGATCATGGCGGCATCGATTAGCGTATAAGTTCCGACGCGGATCGTGGACAAACCGATAAAAGTGAAGTCCGTGAATTCAAGCGTGCTTAGATGCAGAGTCGAACTCGTCATCGCAATTTTATCACTGGCCGAAATCGCGCCCAACTCAAACGCAAGCTTCGCGCCTTCGTTGATCGTCAAATCGCCGGCAAGCGTTAACGTGCCCGTCGAATTAACGCCGGGGGCGATCGTTCCGCCCGAGCTGACGATCGTTTGGCAAATCGTTCCCGTTCCGCCGACGGTCGCTTTGGAGTTGACGACCAGTTTGTTGGAAGACTTCAGAGAACTGTTCACAAAAAGCGTGCCGCCCAACACGTCAGTTTCGCCAACAAATGAATTGGAACCGGAGAGGGTAAGCGCTCCGGAGCCAATTTTCGTCAAACCGCCAACGCCAGAAAGGGAACCGGAAAACGTAACAGCGAAGCCGTTGGTATTGAAACTACCGCCGTTATCATTAAGTAGAACCGTGCGAGCGTATGTAGCCCAACTCGCGAGAAATTTTATTCCGCCGCCGTCAAAATTTAAAGTAGAGCCTGAGCCGAGATTGCTCAGTGACGAAACGGCGATCTCTCCGCCTCCGAAACTAACGGGGCCCGTAAAGGTATTGCCTCCGGAAAGAGTCAGCGTGCCGGAGCCGACTTTATTAAGTCCGCCTACGCCGGAAAGCGTGCCCAAGAAGGTGACGGCATAGCCGTTCGTATCGACGTTGGAGTTTCCGCCCATGCCGGTCAGCGTCATCGGAAACGAGACGGTCGTGGACGACGTCAGTTGCAGCGTTCCGCCGCCAAAGTTGAAGACGACCGGATTAGCGCCGTTCCAAAACGAAGAAGTACTAAGCGTGCCGCCATTAAGAATATTGATTTTTCCAAAGCTGTATATGGAGAGCGTACCGCCACAGGTCCATTTTGCCCCGGGACCGCTAATTGTGGCCACACTGGTAGTCGTGAGAGCACTATTGAAACAAGTCACGCTCCCTCCGTCTATGACCTGAAGGATTCCCGTGCCGTTATAGCCAACGTATAGGGAGTTGCTATTCACCCAAGAGGAGCCAGTTCCGCTGACGGTGGCCGTGCCGGAGGAGCCCCTATCGTAACCGAGATAACCGTTTAGCGAATTAATATTGGCGCCGTTCGAGATGGACAGCAAGCCTCTCGAACCGCTCGAATAACCGACGCCAAGCTCGCCATTGGTTCCCGAGGCGCTCGTCAAGTCTAAATTGACAGTCAGGTTTTGTCCGGAATAGCTATTGACAGTGAATGTTTGCTTTAAACTCGCCGTCGAGTCAAACGTCAGATTGACGTCGCTTACGATCCCTCGTGCGTTGATGACTCCAGTACCATGGAGCTGCGTCAAAGAAGAGCGAAGCCCCCCTGTCGATAACGTCCCTCCGTCGAAGTTGATCCCTCCTGTCTCTACATAAGTCATTCTGTCAACGGCGACCAAGCCGCCGTCGGCGATGTTCAGCGTTCCTGTGCCGGCTGAGCCGACGTAGAGGTCAGCGCTATTCGCCCAGACGGAGCCGGTACCGCTGACGGTAACCGCGCCGAGCGAGCCACCCCAATAACCGACGTAGCCGGTCCAGTCGCTGACGTAGCCGCCGCTTCTGATATTGAGCGTACCCGTGCCGTATTGCCCAACGTAAAACTCGAAGCTATTCGTCCACTTCGAACCTATTCCGCTGACGGTCGCCGTGCCGACCGAGCCGCGCGAGCCACCTATGTAGACTCCCCCACCGCCGACCGACCCGCCGCTAGTCACGTTCAGCGATCCCGTACCCCCGAAGCCAACGTAGAGAGCGACCCTAGACGTCCAAACGGAGCCGGTTCCGCTGACGTTGGCCGTACCGACCGATCCGCTATTGTAGCCAATGTAGCCGGTCCTATTGCCGACCGAGCCGCCGCTTGTCACGTTCAGCGATCCTGTACCCCCGAAGCCAACGTGGAGTTCGGCACTAGGCGTCCAGACGGAGCCGGTTCCGCTAATGTTGACCGTGCCGACCGAGCCGCTCGAGTAACCGACGTAGCAGTAAAAATCCCCGGCGGAGCCGCCCCCGGTAACGTTCAGCGTTCCCGTACCCCAGAAGCCAACGTAGTCGCTGCCGCTAGCCATCCATTCCGAACCTGTTCCGCTGACGGTGGCCGTGCCGGAAACGCCGCTGGCGTAGCCAATGCGTGATCCCAGGATAATCAGATCGCTTCCGCCGTCGGCTGTAACGCTCCCGTCGGCCGAGCTCCCGATATAGGAAATCGTCGCGATCGTCCACGTCGACGGATCGCTCGGGCTGACGTTGCCAGTCACGGTAATGGCCGCAAAGGTCGGCGCCGCGCAAAAAGCGATCGCCGCTGCGAACCATGCGAATCGGAAGAAGCGAGAAAGCATCGTATTCCCCTTTGAATATCTTGGGCGTAAAACAAACGCGGGATAAGCAACCGCCAAAAACATGCCGCTAGATGAGATGCCCTGATTGTAGCCCCGCCGAGAGAATCCAGCAATAGATTTGTCGATTACTAACAGACCTCTTAAACAGAAACTCGTAGCCCAATATATTTAACAACTCCCTCTGTCATATCCTCCCTTCTCCTCCTTCTCAATCGCAGCGCTTTCATCCCTCATCTTTCATCCTTGAATTTGTGCCACGCTTTCCGCTAAAACGCTCCTCTGAATCGTCGCGCATACCTGCGACGCAATCCTTCACAATTGAAATGCCCAATTCCGGAGAAAATCATGCCCGCCGTCGTCCTAACTCCTTTCCTCTCGGTCTGCGGGGAACGCGCTGCCGTGGCGTTCCGATGTTGAAAACATATTCCCTGCCAACCACTTACGACAAACGAACGCTATAAAACAGAACTTGCGTTTCTTCAACCAATTCATGCCCTTCGTTTCCCTAATTTAAGGCAAGAACATGATTTACGACGTCACGTTATTACTGAGCGCACGTTCGTTTTTCGGCAAGCCCCCTTTCTCGCCTTCCTATCCCGTTGGTAATTCAGTTCTTAGGAATGCGCCGAGGTCGCATGCCTCGAATATCTCCTCGCTCGAAATAAAAAAACATCGTTTTTCCACGGAAAAATCCGCACTTTATTCACGGAATCGCCCCGAAACGCAAACGACTCTTTGTAACATTACGCAACTAAATTTCTCTTCTCAAAACCCTAACGCAAAAGCAAGAGAGGGAAAAACTTCAAAACAGAAATGGCCGACGAGGCCCGAGCGCCCGCGTGCCGGCCCTTCGATACGCGTTCAATAAACGATCGGAGACGAGAATACGAATCAGCCCTGCAAGACAAAAAATCATAAAAGGTTACAGAAAGCGCCGTCACCCCCCCTGCTCCGCGCTGCGCGAGCGCTCGAACACGAAGCAAGAGAGCCGATTCATTGCGAAAAACTTGCGTTTTTAGGTTAACTACGATCGAAGAACGCCCACCCAGATGAGTGTAACAAACGAAGACGAGGGCTTGACCTCGCCCGACTTGCCTGATACCTTGCGTTGCTTACCGTTTTCATAGTTCATTAGCTTCGGCGGACTCCGTTCGCCGCGAGCCCTTGTAAATAAACGTTCGATTCCGAAGAAACCGAGGACGTTTTGGTCCTGCCGACGACGAGTAATCGTCCTGGCGCGCGCCGTGCGTTCTCCTTATCCAAGGTAGCAAAAAAGCTGTGCCCTACGACAGTATAGTTTGCGTAAAACAGGTTCCCGACACGGCCAATATCACGGCCGAGGCCATGAAGGAAGACGGAACGGTCAATCGCGCGGCCTTGCCCACGATTTTCAATCCCGAGGACCTCCACGCCCTCGAAACGGCCCTCGAAATCAAGGACCGCTTCGGCGGAACCGTGACCGTCATTTCGATGGGCCCCCCCAAAGCCGCCGACGTGCTCCGCGAGTGTCTCTTCCGAGGCGCCGACCGAGCCATCCTCCTCACCGACCGTCGCGCGGCCGCCAGCGATACCTTGGCCACCAGCTATATCATCAGCCAAGCGGTCAAAACCGTCGGACGGTTCGACTTCGTCTTCTGCGGTCGCCAAGCGATCGACGGCGATACCGCCCAAGTCGGTCCGCAAACGGCCGAAAAACTCGGCGTCCCGCAGGTCACTTACTTGGAAAAAGTCGTGAACATCGACGGCAATACCGCTAGACTCCGCCGCAACACCGGCCGCGGCTACGAAATCGTCGACGTCCGGCTGCCGGCCATGGTTACGGTGATCGAAACGGCCAACGAGCCTCGCCCGCAACGAGCTAAACGCGTCTTCCGTATGAAAAAGACCCGCGTCTTCTCCGAACTCGTCAACGAGGCCAAAGCGGCCATGCCCGACGCCGCCGAAGAGCAAATCAACGCCGAGGCGCAACGACGCGCCGAGGAATTAAAGTCGCAAGGTTTGCTCCTCGAGCAATGGAACCTCGACGACATGAACGCCGATTTGTCGCGCTGCGGCCTGGCCGGCTCGCCGACGAAAGTGCATCGCATTCAAGCCATCGTCTTAAAAAAGGAAGGCTTCACTAAAGTGGAGCCGACCGAAGCAGGCGTCGGCCAAATGATTCACGAGTTGGTGGTCGATCGTACGCTCGGATAATCCTCCGCGACGAATCATCGCCCACAACGGACTCAGCTCCCAGATCCCTATCCCCCTGACCCCCGCCCTTTATTATGACATTGGAACCGAATCGCCAAGGCGAAGTTTGGGTTTTTGCCGAGCAAGAAGACGGCGTGCTGCACGACGTCTCGCTCGAACTCTGCGGCAAGGCGCGCGATCTGGCGGATCGACTCGGCGTGAAGGCCGGCGCGATTCTCCCCGGCGCGAACGTCAAAGAGTTGGCGCCGCGACTCATCGCCCTCGGCATCGATAACGTCTATGTAATCGACGATCCGCGTTTAAGCTTCTTCCAAACGTTGCCCTACGCCCGGGCTTTGTGCGAAACGATCAAGCGCCACAATCCGCAGATCGTCATCTACGGAGCCACGCCGCTCGGTCGAGATTTGGCCCCCCGCGTCGCCTCCGAGCTTCGCTCGGGCATGACCGCCGACTGCACCGACTTGGACATCAGCGACGTCGTCGATCCGAAAACGAAGATCGAACACAAAAATTTGCTGCTGCAAATTCGCCCGGCCTTCGGCGGAAACATCATCGCCACGATCGTCAACTTCGACCAATGGCCGCAAATGGCTACGGTCCGCGAAGGCGTGATGGCCATGCGACCGGCCGACCCTAACCGCCAAGGCGCGGTAATCGAAGAGAAAGTCGATATCTCCGACGCCGACATGGCCGTGGCCCTGATCGAACGACACGTCGAACCGCGCAAGATCAACTTGAAGGGCGCGCGTGTGATCGTCGCCGGCGGCGGCGGAATCGGCAGCAAAGACAATTTCAAATTGCTCTACGATCTCGCCGGAGCGATCGGCGGAGCCGTCGGCGCCAGCCGCGCCGCGGTCGACAGCGGCTACATCGGCAAAGAGCACCAAATAGGCCAGACCGGCACAACGGTTCGGCCCGCCTTGTACATTGCGGTCGGCATCAGCGGCGCGGTCCAACATCGCGCAGGCATGGAAGAGTCGGCCAAAATCGTCGCCATCAACAAGGATCCCGACGCGCCGATCTTCGGCATCGCCCATTACGGAATCGTCGGCGACTACCGACAAATCATCCCCATGATGATCAAAGCGATTAAAGAAAAAGCGAAGTAGAAAGTAAGTAGGGTGCGTGCTCGCACGCACCGACGTTTGACTGGAATTCAATAAACAATACCGCACTTAGCACGCATACGCCGGAGAGCCGCTCGTGGCGAACTATTTTCTCGATAACGACGATATTCAATTCCTGTTCGATCACATCGACTTGGCCGAGTTGGCTCGGATTCAAGAAGACGACTTCGCGCGGAAGGACAACGGCGACGCTGACTTCGCGCCGGAAAACGCCGCAGACGCCGTCGATGACTACCGACGCGTTTTGGAAATCGTCGGACAAATCGCCGGCGAAATGATCGCTCCGAACGCCGAGCAAATCGACCTCGAAGGGAACACGCTCAACGATAACGGAACGGTCACGCTCCATCCGCTCGTGCAAAAAAATCTCGATCGCCTCACGCAGGCCGACGTGATGGGCTTCACCTTGCCCCGCAAGTACGGCGGACTGAACTGCCCGAACTTGATCTACACCATGGCCACCGAAATGATCAGCCGAGCCGACTGCTCGTTGATGAACATGTTCGGACTCCAAGGCATCGCCGAAACGATCAACGCCTTCGCGAACGACGAAATCAAAGATATGTCTTTGTCGCGGTTCTGCTCCGGCGAAGTCACCGGCGCCATGGTTCTGACCGAACCCGATGCCGGCAGCGATTTGCAAGCCGTGCGACTTCGCGCCTACCAAGACGAGAACGGCAATTGGTTCCTCGACGGCGTGAAACGATTCATCACCAACGGCTGCGGCGAAATCCTGCTCGTCCTCGCCCGTAGCGAACCCGAAATTTCCGACGGCCGCGGCT
Source organism: Thermoguttaceae bacterium (assembly GCA_963665265.2). Taxonomy (GTDB): domain Bacteria; phylum Planctomycetota; class Planctomycetia; order Pirellulales; family Thermoguttaceae; genus CAXXHQ01. The sequence goes on from OY762224.2 coordinate 370,656, forward strand.
TGAGTCTGTTCTACTGCGAACGCTCCGAACGCGTGAAAGTTCGCCACCTCGAGCATAAGCTCGGCATCCACGGCTCGCCGACCTGCGAATTGGTCTTCGACAATATGCCCGCCCTGCTCGTCGGCGAACGACAACGCGGCTTGATCACCTACGTGCTGGCGTTGATGAACGGCGCCCGCGTCGGCATCGCCGCCCAATCGATGGGCGTCGCCGAATCGGCCTATCGCTTGGCCCGAACCTACGCCCACACCCGCCAACAGTTCGGCGTCTCCATCGAACGACTCCCGGCCGTCGCCGAATTGGTGACCGACATGAAAATCTCGATCGAAGCCGGCCGCGCCCTGTTGTACGAAACCTCGCGCATCTGCGATTTGGAAAATAACAACCTCCGTATTCTCGAGACCGGCCTTTGCGCCGATAAAGAAGACGAAAAGCGCCGCAAGCAACTTTCGCGACAGTACAAACGCCTCAACGGCATGCTGACGCCGATGAGCAAATACTATTGCTCCGAAATGTGCATCAAGGTCGCCCAAGACTCGATTCAAGTCCTCGGCGGTTCCGGATACATGAAAGACTACGCGGCCGAACGCTACCTCCGCGATTCCCGCATCACGACGATTTACGAAGGAACGAGCCAACTACAGGTCGTCGCCGCCGTCCGCGGCGTCACCTCCGGCGGCTTGGACACCTGGGCCGAATCGCACGAAGCCAAGCAATTCGCCGATCCCGAATTAGAGGAATTGAAAGCAAAGCTGATCGCCGCCCGCGCCCGCATCCAAGAAACGGTCCAATTCGTCAAAACGAAGGGAGCAAGCTACCTCGACCTCAGCGGTCGCAAACTGGTCGATTCGGCCATTACGATCATCTGCGGCCACTTGTTCCTCGCCCAAGCCGAGAAGAACGACCGTAAGAAACGTGTCGTTCGCCGGTTCCTCCTCCGCGAGTTGCCGGTCCTAAACACGAATTTAGACATGGTCCTAACGGGCGACTCCACCCCGCTCGAAGAATACGCCCTGCTAGCCGGCCCTGTTCCGGCGGCCGACTAACCGTCCACGGGACGTGCTCCCACGCCCTCCCCACCCCTTCCATACACACCCCACCCTACCTATAATTACCATCTTCCATTTTTCGAGTCCTTTAGGCGAATTTGGCCTCGACTCAAACGGGAAGACTCGGTAAATTTTGCGTACCTGCCTGCCTCCTTGCTTTGGAGGTTTGGGAAAAGTGGCGATCATTTTCGTCGCCCATTGCCCGCCAGGCATATAATTTCTCGAAAGCGGCGTTTAAGACATGGCGTCGCGGCCGATGAAATAGGAAGCTAGTCGCCTACGACGCTTCGCTCGTCCCGAACAAAGGCGAGCGGCGGCCTAAAGCGACATTCCGTTTTTTTAATTAGCGCCCACGGGCCATGCGTGTCGTTTTCGCGCTGATGTCCGTTGATGAAGAGATTGGGCGTTCCTCTATTTAAGGATTCAGCGTATGAAGTTTGGTGCTTTTGCCAACGAATCTTCGCAACTTTCGGCCAGCGAGACGTCGGTTGACGCCGCTCCGAATCTGAACGGCGGCCTGTTTAACGGCAAGGTCGGCATGGTGATGGGCGTGGCCAACGATCGAAGCATCGCGTGGTCCATCAGCGAAGCCCTTTTCGCGCAAGGCGCGGAATTGGCCTTCACTCACTTGCCCGGTCCGTCAAGCGAGCGACGCATTAGCAAGCTCCTCGAAGGTCGCAACCCGAAGGTCGTCCTCCCCTGCGACGTGCAGAAGGAAGAGGACATTACCAAAGCGTTTGAAGCGGTCGGCGAGGCATACGGGAAATTGGATTTCCTCGTTCACTCGATCGCCTTCGCCCCGCCCCAAGAGCTGCGCAAGCCGTACGTGCAATGCAGCCGCGAGGGCTTCCAGCTGGCCATGGACATCAGCGTTTATAGCCTTGTTTCAGCCTGCCGCGCGGCTGCTCCGTTGATGACCGACGGCGGCTCAATCATCACGCTCAGCTATTATGGCGGCGAGAAGGTCTTGCCCGGCTACAACATGATGGGCATTTGTAAAGCGGCGCTCGAACACTCCGTTCGCTACTTGGCCTGGGACTTGGGCCGACAAAAGGTCCGCGTCAACTGCATTAGCGCGGGCCCGATGCGCACTCTCAGCTCGGCCGGCATCGCCGGCTTCGACGAGATCCGCGAGCATGCCGTGCAAAAATCGCCCCTCGGCCGTATCGTCGATCCGGAAGAACTCGGCTCCACCGCCCTCTACCTGCTCAGCGATATGTCGAGCGGCATGACCGGCGAAGTAATGCACATCGACGCCGGCTACAGCATCGTCGGCTTCTAATGTTACATAGAAGACATACTTATAGCCGCTAATAAGTCAATTTATTCTGACGGTAGCGACTTGCAAAATAATATGCGGGACGAAGGTTTCCTTCGTCCCGTTCGCGTTTCTTGGGGGGGATAGCTCGCTGTGGGCCGATTCCGGCAATAACCCCAAATTGTTTGATTATTACGCGCCGCACTGGTATTATGGGGGGGCGCATAATTATTTATCTCAACTTCGTCGCTCGCGGCCTGCATGTCGTCGTGCGCCGGTTTGATTATTTGGGGAAGCATCTCATGCCGCGACTCACGCTCCGCCGTCTATTACTTACCGCATTGGCCGCCTCTTTTGTCTCAAGCGCATCGGGCGCCTTTGCGACCGATTACGTCTGGATCGCTTCGAACAGCGATTGGGCTTCGACCGCTTCCTGGGGCTCGACCGCCCTGCCGACCATCGCCGACACGGCAACAATATCGAACGGCGGCGTAGCCTATATTTCAAGTGCCGGCTCGGCCGGGACGGTCACCCTCGGCTCCGCCGCCGCCGAGTCCGGTCAAATCCAGCTTACGACCGGTTCGCTCACCGCCTACTCCGAAATCGTCGGTAAAAGCGGAACGGGCCTCTTCATCCAATCCGGCGGAACGAACTCGCTTACTTCTTCCGGACTCGTCCTCGGCGAACAGATCGGCGCACGCGGCGAATACCGGCTCACCGGCGTCGGCACTCTCGCATCCACAGCTTACGTCAAAGTCGGAAACTACGGCTCCGGTTATTTCACTCAATCCGACGGCCTGTGCAACCTCTCCGCTACGCACCTGTACCTCGCATACAATCAAAATTCCTACGGCGAATACTCCCTCAGCGGAACCGCTTCGTTGAAAACGACTCGAACCTGCGTGGGATATAACGGCACGGCCGTCTTTAACCAGACGGGCGGAACGCATGTCGTTAGCGATTCCCTGTTCCTCGGCTATAACGCCGGATCGACGGGAAGCTATTCGCTAAACGGCTCCGCCACTCTGCAAACAAAAGCGGTTTACCTCGGCTACACCGCATTCGGAACCGGCGTCATAACGCAAACCGGCGGAACGCACAAACTCTCTAGCGATTTAAACCTAGGTTACTCGGCCAATACAAAGGGAACTTATTCGCTTAGCGGAACAAATTCCTTACTGCAATTTACCGCGGGCAATTGCAATGTCGGCTACGCCAATATCGGAATCTTCACGCAAACCGGCGGAACGAACTCCATCGCCGGATATTTGTCTCTTGGCGTAAATGCCGGCTCGCGAGGATACTATTCCCTCAGCGGAACAAGCTATCTTAAAGCGAATTACCTCTACGTCGGCTCTTTCGGAACCGGCGTCATGTCCCAATCAAGCGGAACCTGCACCGTCACCAATGACCTCTACCTCGGAAATCGGGCCGGAGCTAACGGACTCTACGAACTCAGCTCCGGCACTTTAACCGCGGCAAATTTCTACACCGGCTACTCGGCAGCGGGAACGGGAACTCTCACTATGTCCGACGGCAAAGCGACCTTCTCCGGCGGGCTCACGCTAGGCTGTACCGCCAGTTCGGTCGGCACCGTCTCAGTCAGCGGCGGAACATTAATCTCCGCCTCGGCCACCGTCGGCCGAAACGGCTCCGGCGTCGTCAACCAATCGGGCGGAACTTGCTCCCTCGGCGCCGTTAATTTCGCCTCCAGCGCGACTAACGCAAAAGGCCAATACAACCTCACAGGCGGAACGCTCGCCGTCTCGGCCCTCACTCGAGGAACCGGCACGTCGGTCGCCTTCAACTTCGGCGGCGGCACGCTGCAACTAACCGCCGCAACGACCTCCTCGCTCGACATGACGCTCACCGGTTCGGGCGGCGCCGCCACCCTCGATACCAACGGCTATGCCGTCACGTTATCCGGCTCCTTGTCCGGCGTAGGCGGACTTACGAAGCTTGGCTCCGGCGTCCTCACGCTTACCGGCGCCGAAACCTTCACCGGCCCCGTCTCCGTGAAGTCCGGCTCTCTCGTGCTGAACGCTACCGAGACGAACGTCGCAACCTTAGACGTCGATACGGCCTCCGGCGCCACGTTATCGATCGCCGACGGCTCGCATACGCTCGACGCAATTACCGGAAGCGGCACGACGACCGTCGCCGGCTCGGCCTCGCTCACCGTCGCCTGCCTCGTCCAAGATACGCTCATCCTCGGCGGAAGCGGCGACTCTGAACCGACCGCCGCAATGGTTTCAGCCGTCGCCGTCCCCGAGCCGGCCGCTTTGATCCTGCTTGCCGCAGTCGCCATGCCGCTCGTCATCCGACGATTGCGACGACGAGCCTAGAGCGAATTAAGGATCATTGTTGTGGTTTTGGGCGCCGCTGGCTGCTTGTCAGCCAGTGCGCATTGAAGAACACGACGCTACATGGATACTTGAAACGCTCTAGCGGCCGCTTAAATCGCGACAAGAAATAAAAACCGTCCGCCCCTTCTTTCCGAAGGAGCGGACGGCTCTGTTTTACGTCGAGTTATAGCGCGACTTACGCGACTTAAATCTCGTTCCCGGCGAAGTCAAACCACTTCGAGCCGTTGGCTTCGAGCGTGACGGTCTTTTCTTTGCCGTTCTGATCGGTGATCACCGTCGTCTGCGGCTCGTACGAGTTATTGATCACGACGTACTTGCCGGTTTGCGGATAGCCGGCGATTTCGGTTTCGATGTTGGTCGAGTACCACTTCTTCGCCATCTCGTTTTCCTTGCCGGCCGCATACCAAACGGCACGCTGCAAAAGACGGTTCTGCTCGGCTCCGAGTTGGAAGCCGGCCAGATAGACGCCGCGGCCTTTGCCGAAATCGTTCGCCGCGATCGTGACGCTCCCCTCGTCGTCCTTGGCGATGATCTGCGCCGATTCGACGTAGGGATAAATCGTCTGAACGTGTTTGCCGAGCTTCGGATTGGCGCTCTTCAAATCGGCCGCGATGAAGTGGCCATTCGTAACGTTCGTCGGAATGACTTTCTTGCAGCAGCCCGACAAGCCTACTTCTTTTTGAACGCCGAGCACGTCGCACAATTGATAGTAGGCGCCGCCGTTCTCGCATGCCGTCGGATCGAGAATGCCGACGAAGCCGCCGCCGGCGTCCACCCATTCCCGAACGATCGCCACGACCTTCGGGTCAGTCCAATGATGACCGCCGCTCCAGGAAGTGCCCGCCGTGCCGACGTTAATAATCACGCCGACGTCTTTGGGAATCCCCTTCTCGCGAATGTCGTCGAACGATATCCACTCGATATCAAACGGTTGACCGGAGAGCGATTCGGTGATGCTTCCCAGCGGCCACGACTGATCGAAGCCCCACGAGCGGCATTTCCCCCACGCGTTGAGAACGGCGACCTTGAACGGCGCGTTCTCGACCGGCGTGAAGGCCGAGTTCTCCGTGATCTTGAAGTATTCCTTCGTCTGATGCTCGACGTAATCGATGAATTCGGGAAACTGCACGGCCAAATTCAAGTAACCGCCGTACCCGATGCGGTGAACGAGTTTGCGGAGCATGGCGCGGCGAATCCACATCCAGTACCGTTTGCACTCGCCGACCGGATCGCCCCCTTCTTTGAACGAAGGCTCGTTCATCAAATTCACGGGGAAGAAGTACGGGTACAATCGCAGTTCGGTGACTAAGTCGCCCGGCACGTCGGCGATACGGCGGACTTCGCGGCCGTTAATGCACGGCCCAACGATCCCGTCGAAGCCGATCTCTTGAAACTTCGGCTTGTACGGCTCGGTGCCGATGTGGTGATCGCAATAGAAAAGAATCGCCTTCTTGCCGGCGTCGTGAACCTGCTTGACGCAGTCCTTCGAGAACTCGACCAAAAACTCGTGAACGAATTCGATCCAATCGAGATAGGGCTTGGTCGGCACGCGGTCAACGGCGTTGTAGTAGCCGTCTTCGATGAGATCGTTCGGCCGAAGACGATACCCCTTCTTCGCCTCGAACTCGTCGAGCGCCTGAGCCGACATGCAATCGACGTAGCCGTACCAATCTTGATACAGCGTTTCATGCTTGGGATTCGTGATGATCGGGAACTGATACGCCATCGACGTGAAGCGGACCCAATCGGTGTTCGGATGCGTCTCCAGCCACTTGTCGAGGAACTTCGCCAATTGCTTGCGAGTCTCGGTCTTCCGCGGATCGACGCCCGATTGGTGCGGTTTGTCCCAGTTGTTCGTCAGATGGTTGTACATCGACGTCGTTTCCCAAATCTGATAGACCAGGAAATTGACGACGTACACGTTCCACTTCGCGCAGTTGCGAACCGTCACGATTCCTTTCGAGTAGTCCCAATCCGACGTCGGCACGATTTGGCCGGTCGTGCGGTTGACGACTTCCCAATATTTTTTGCAGTCGTGCGCTTCGTCGATCTGAAACTGCTCGTCGGAGTAGCGGGCCATGATGTCGATCGACATGGTCGCGTCGCGGGCCGTCTGCGGCGTCGAATACAGATACTTCTGCTGGCAGTCTTCCGGATGCGACTTGTTCCACTCTTGATCGGCGCGAATCAGGCACAGCGTCGAATAGATATCCCAGCCCAATTCGGTGATCGAATCGGAAAGGACCGTTCCGTCGGAATCGCGGAAGGCGTCGGCCCCCCAACGCTTCGCCAGATCGAGAACGATTTCGTCCATCCCGGCCTCGGCCGGAAGCGTGAAGCCGCCTCGCTTCGCGTGTATTTTCTTATCCATATCTCGGTTCCTTCTTTACTTCTTTTTCAAAATCAGGGCTTGGACGGCGTCTAATTTGACCGCGCCCTTCACGGTCGATTGCGTCAGAAAATCGAAATATTCGCCGTCGGGCAACGTCACTTCCGTCGGCTCGTAGTTGTGATTCATCACAAATAGATATTGCTTATCTCCGTCGGCTCGAATCACCGCTTCGACTCGTTCCGGCGTCTCTAAAACCGGCTTCACCCCTTGATCGGCGCAAACCTGCTTCAAAAACGCCCGTAAAAATTCATTGCTCGGCAGCGAAGCAACGTAATAGGCCTTTCCCTTGCCGAAACGGTTGACCGTCAGCGCGGGCGTTCCCTTGAAGAAATCATCGCCGTACTCGGCCAGCGATTCGGCCGTTCCTAACTGCAAAACGTCGCACCAGAGCCGGCTTTCAAACTCGCCGGAAAGGCCGGGCATCTTGCCGTTCATCACGAGCGCGTTTTTCGAGTACGACTTCAACGCCTCGAACTCTTCGACCTTCACGCCCAGAACGTCGCTGAGCGGGCCGGGATATCCGCCTTGAAAAACCTCGTCGTATTCGTTGACCACGCCGCTAAAGAACGTGGTGATGAACGTGCCCCCATCGGACACGAACTTCTCGACCGCATCCTTGAAGCCCGGCTTAATCATATACAGCAGCGGAGCGATCACGACTTTGTATTTGCTGAAATCGCGATCGTACGGAACGATGTCGGCCGAGATATTCTGCTCATGCAGCGGGAAATAGTACGCTTGCAAGTTTTCCAAGTATTTTAGCAAAGCGGTCGGCCCGGGCGTGAACTCCACCGTCCACCAGTTGTTGTAATCCAACACGATAGCCACATCGGCCTTCACGTCGCTGCCGACGATTTCCTTCAACTGGGGCAACTCATTGCCGAACGCCGTCATCTCGCGAAAGACGCGGCTGTTCTCGCCGACGTGCGGAACGATCGCCGAGTGGAACTTTTCCGAGCCGTGAACCGACGCCCGCCATTGATAGAATAGAAAACTGTCCGATCCGTGGGCCATTCCCTGATAGCTCCACAACCGCATCACTCCCGGCTTCTTGTTCACGTTCGCCATGCGCCAATTCACTTGGCTCGGCGCTTGCTCGAGCAAGACGAAGGGCTGATCCTTCAAGCCGCGCATGACGTCGTGACTGAGCGCCGCTTCGCCCGGATGCGTCGTGGTCTTCGGGTCGGGAAACGAGCTCACCGAAATAAAGTCGATCATGTCGGCCCAGGCGAAATAGTCCAACGTCTTGAACTCGTAAAGGAAGTTCGTCGTGATCGGCACGTTCGGCGTGATCTCACGGAGAATCGCGATCTCCTCGCGGGCGACCTCCATGTAACATTCGTTCGTGAAACGCTTCCACTCCAACAATAAACTGGTGCTGACTTGATGTGCCGTGCGCATGGGCGGCATCAGCTCGTCCCAATCGTAAATATTGTTCGCCCAGAAGTGCAAACCCCATTTCTTATTGAGATTCTCGCACGTCCCGTATTTCTCTTTACACCAGTTGCGGAACTTCTTGATCGTAATTTCGCTGTAGTCGTAATTGACCAAGTGCGACAATTCGTTGTTCACATGCCACATGCAGAGCGCCGGGTGATCCTTGTAACGCTCGGCGATCTTGCGTACCAGCTTATGGCTCAACTCCCGATACTTCGGGCTATTCGGATTGAAATTCTGCCGCGAGCCGTGATGAAAGAGGAGCCCCTTTTCGTCAACGGGCAAAATCTCCGGATACTTCTTGGCCATCCAAGCCGGGGTCGAAGCCGTCGCCGTTCCGAGATCGGCCTGAACGCCGTTCTTCGCCAAAACGTCCATCACCTCGTCGAGCCATTCAAAGGTCCACGTATCTTCGTTCGGCTGGAGTTGCCCCCAGCTAAAAACGTTGATCGTGGCGATGTTGACGCCGGCCTTTTTCATCAGCCGCATGTCCTCAGCCATCAACTCCTTCGGAAAATGCTCCGGAGTGTAATCGCCGCCGAAATAAATATTTGGAAGTACGAACTTTTTCATGCTTCTTTCGTCTCGTGAGTAAATAACGCCGTCGATCAACGATACGCCCGCACGCCGGTTAAACCGCGCCGCGACGAGCCTCCAACAACCTGCGATTCTCCTCCGACTTTTCCTTCGTCAGGGGATAAAACCGCATCAAAATGAAACACATCAACGCTGGCAGCGCGGCGCCGAAGCACATGGAAACCCGCATGCTCATGAACGTCGCCGCCGTTTGATTCGCCTCGAGCTTCGCATCGAAGCCGATCCTATCCAGCAAAACGCCGGCTAACGCCCAGCTTAAAGCGATGGACAACTTCGTGGCCCATTGGAACATCGCGCCAAACATCCCTTCGCGGCGAGTTCCGTTTCGCAATTCGTCGTCGTCGCAAATGTCGGCCACCATCGACTGCATGACCGTCCCGACCCCGATCCAGAACATGCCGCCGGTCAGCGGATCGAGCCAAATCCAATGTTGATTGCCGGGCTGATAAATGAACCATCGCAACACCGCGTTCAGCATCATCAAGCCGTACACGAATTGCAACGCTTGCAATTTGGTCGTTCGTTTGCAGATACCGACGATAATCGGAATGCCGACGAAGCCCATCGTGGCGTAGCCGACTGTGACGATAAGCTTCCAAGAGGCGCCCGCCTCCAAGTCGCCGTTGAACATGTAATAGACGAGCAGATAGTAGTCCATGCAACTGGCGAACATGCCCGCGAACATCGTGGCGACTGAGATCAAGCACATCATGACGAACGGCATGTTCTTCATCGTGTGCGTAATCGTCTTCCAAAACGGATCTTTCGCTTCTTTCTTCTCGCGAACGTTCAACTCGTAGTAACGTTCTTTGCCGAAGATCGCCGGAATGCCGCCCAAAATTCCCATGCCGACGACGGCGTAAACCCACGTGACGACTCGAACGCCGTAGGTTTTATCGCCGACCAACTTCCAACTCACAAGAACGCCGGCCAACGGAATGACTGCTTGGTAAAGCAGTTCGCCCGTCTTCGACCAAAACGTGACGTACCCCTGCACTGAGGTTCGCTCGTCGTAATCGGGCGACATTTCGTAGGTTAGACTGACGTAAGGAATCGAGAAGATCGTGAACGCTGTGTAAAAGACAAGCGAAGTCACGACGAACCATATAATTTTGCCCTTCTCGCTCAAGTCTAAAGGCACCATCCAAATCAATCCGAAGCTCAACATCATCAGAACGGCGCCGAGCAAAATGAACGGCCGACGCCGACCATACTTCGAGCGGAAGTTGTCGGTGATCGTCCCCATCAACGGATCGGCGAACGCCTCGTAAAGACGCGGAATGGACAACGCCACCCCGATCCAACTGGGATTCACCTTGAGCATCATGTTGTAGAAAGCCATGCCGAGCGCATTAACGCTGTTGTTGCCGAGAAACATCGTCAGCCCGCCCGTGCTGACGACGGTTTTATCGGCGAAACTCAGTTTCCCGTTCTTTTCCTCGGACACGACTTCCGCGGCTTCTTGCAGCGGTTCGTTCTTTTCGTTCATGGTTTTCCCTTATGGTTACTTAACGCCGTCGTATAGGTTGCGACCGGTCTCTTCCACCGCCCGAATCAAATCCACGTTGGGTTGATCCGCGACGTCGAAGAAGCCGAGGTTGTAGTTTTCGCCGTCGTACCGGCCGGCGGCGTTTTGATCGCGCCACTGGAACCAGTGCGCGCCGACGATTTGCGGATTGCTCACCGCCGTCTTGACGAAGGCGTTGTACGCGCGTCCCTGCTGAACCGAGTCTTGCGAGCTGGCCAAACCGCCGCCGAGGCCGTTGCCGCTTACGTTCACGAAATGGTATTCGCTGAGCAAGATCGGCTTGCCGGTGAAACCGTAGCTCCCGGTTCCCGGGCTATAGACGTAACTGTTGACGCTGATGAGGTCCACGTATTTCGCCGCCGTTTGAATCACTTCCTTCGTGCCGTTGTTGAACCGGCAGCCGAAATAGAGCAGCTTCGGCGCGAAAGCGTTCAACTCCTCTTTGATCATCTTGAAATAGGCGTCGGCGTAGACTACGGCCAAGGCCGAGCAATCCGCCCCCTTCGCGTTCTGGAACTTCTTCCAATCTTTCGTCTCGGGCAACTCGTCCCACGACTTGAAGTCGGTCTTCCACGCCTCGTTGAAAGCCTCGAGCTTGTCGTCGTACTTCTTCTTCAGCCACTCCTGAAACGCCTTTTTGACGGCCGTGTTCGGAAGTTCGTAGCCCATCATGCTGATGACCATCCACTTCGTGTCGCCGCCCCAGTGCAATTCGTTATCGACGAACGCGCCGATGCACCACGGATCGTTCTTGAAATCGACCGGGTACTCCTTCAACGACTTTTGCACTCCCTTGCGCGTCTCCGGATCGAACGGATCGGGAAGCTTTTCGCCGGCGAAGGCGTAAATGTAGTGAATCATCGCCGCATAAGGCACCTTCTTCAAATTCACGACGGCCGGGTCCGACCAAGCGCCGATCGTGTTCAAATGGCAATACTTCATGCGTTCGACGTCGCGCTCGGCCGATTTCTTCGCCCAATCTTGACCGTACTTGCGATAGAGATTCGCGCCCGTGAAATCGTAGTGCGGAACGTTCTCCCACAGCATGTAATGCTTTTCGACGTCCTTGTTCACGAAAAATTGACCGAACTCCTTGTCGTCTTTCGACGGGAAATCCTTGAAGATCGACGTATCACGCTCGAAAAGCAGCGTTTCGCCGGAAAATTGCGTGCCGACGCAGTTCACGCCGAGCGAAAAGAATAAATAACCTTCCGGATCGACGAACCACCACTTGTCCTTGTATTTCTCCAAACGAAAACGACCGTTGCTCTCCAACTTCGGCCCTTTCGCCCAGCCGCCGTATTGATCGAATTCCGTCGGCTTCGCGGTCAACTCTTTTTCCAACTTCGCTTCAAGCTCCGCCGATTTCTTAATATCTTCGTCCGCATGAACCTTGTTCGGCCATTCCTTAAGCATGTATTGGCCGTACTTGTCGATGAACGGGAAGACGCCCATCTTCGATTGATCCATCTTTTGCAGCGCGTACATATCGCCGAGTTCAAAGGTGCAATCGCCCTTTTGCCAGCAAGTGATGACCAATCGCTTCACTTTCGTCGGATCGATCGTGTGCCAATGGGCGAATCGTCCGTTCGGCAAACCCGACATTTCTAAATACGTTTTGGTTCCACGTTCGCTAGCCTTGCCTCGGCGACCGAGGGCAACGGCCAAAGGAATCTCTTCGCCGGCCTTGACGATCGTGCGTCCCATCGCCGAGTTCGACCAATCGCCGCCGTCGGGATTGTAAAGCATTAAATTGATGATCATGTCGGTCGAGCCGGTGTTCTTGAACTTCACTCCAAGAACGCTCACCGAATCCATGTTCCAAAGGTCGCCCTTCTCGGCGGTTAGAACGAGCTTGACGTTCCCTTTGCCTTCGAAGACGTGAACGCCTTCGTTCGATTTTTCCGTAACGCCCTGCTTCTCCGAAATCTTGTACGCGAGCGAGTCGGTGACGACGGGCTCGGGCTTCTTTTCCGGTTTCTTGTCAGGGGCGTCCGCCGCATTACATGCGATAATGCCAAGCGAAAAAAATACGATCATCGAACCTGCAATTTTCTTGAACACTTGAGTCGCCTTTCCTTTTCCGGTAGCGTCGAGAAGGCTATATTGCCCCAACGCCAACACTCAGTAAGTTTTCTTGGATGCGTCTGAAATCGCCCCAGGATCGTTCGCGGCGTTCCAGTTCAGGTCGGCGCCCCGCGATTCAAAAAGGAGTTTGTATTCCGCAGGGCCGCCAGACGTTCAAATAGCCGCCTGAATGGACGCATTTATTAGTGTTTCATCTTACCGGGCTAACTCCCCCCTCGTCCAGCGCTGAAGCCGATTTTCGCCGCTCCGAGAAGACGGTTCGCATTCCTCAAAATCATCTCGTTTAACTAAGATTAGCTGGCAATCATCGCCGATTAACTGGCTTCGTGAACGCCCCGGACTCCGTAGGCGAGGGACAACGTCCCGCCATGATTGTTTTGCAGGAACCAAATGCCGCAGGTTCCGCCCGTCGGCGCGGGCGAGGGGCAAAGCCACCCCCTCTTCCGTGCCAAGCATCCGTTTGTCGCGAGCGTGCCATAGGCTTTGCCGATTGCCTGAACTGCCCGCCGAGCGTCCACAAAACCACTACCACCCGCACAACTTTCCAGCCGAACCTCTATTTCCCGGCTGTTAAACTAGAAAACCTTTACCCTTTTACTGCCCTGTTCCGATTGAAGAGGAACCCAAACTTGGCCGTTTTGCGAGAAGAATACGCCTACAAATTGGGCTAAATACGCTAAGTTGGGCGTATGCTTTATATATGTCTGCGCGGAATGAGGTGAATTTTCCGTCCCCGACTATGACATAACTAACGACTAGAGCATAATAAGCGGTCAGACATTGGACGACGTGGAGAAGCGAACGTGAATATTCTGTTGGCAACAAGCGAAGCGGTGCCTTTTGCGAAAACGGGCGGTTTGGCCGACGTTTGCGGCGCCCTTCCTATTGAACTCGCACGTCTCGGCCATCAAGCCGCGGTGATTTTGCCCGCCTATCGCCAAACGCGATTTTCCGGCCAGCCAATCGAGTCGCTCGGCATCGACTTCATCGTCCCTATCGGAAGTAAGATGGTCACTGGCCATTTGCTCCGCAGCAACATGCCCGGCTCGAACGTCCCCGTCTATCTGATTCAGCAAGATCAATACTACGATCGCGATCAGCTATATAACGTTGACGGCAAAGACTACATCGACAACTGCGAACGGTTCGTCTTCTTCAGCCGGGCCGTTCTCGAAGCGATTCGCCTGCTCGACCTGCAAGTGGACGTGTTGCACTGCAACGATTGGCAGACCGGCTTGATTCCCGCCTATCTGAAAATCGATTACCGCAACTCGCCGCGTTATCAAAACATCGCCAGCTTGTTCACCATCCACAACCTCGCCTACCAAGGCCAATTCTGGCATTGGGATATGCTGCTAACCGGTTTGGATTGGAAGTATTTCAACTGGCACCAGATGGAATTCCACGGCAAGCTGAATCTGCTGAAAACCGGCTTGGTCTTCTCCGACACGATCAGCACCGTCAGTCCTCGCTACGCGCAAGAAATTCAAGCGCAACCGCTCGGTTGCGGTTTGGAAGGCGTGTTGCAGTACCGTCGCGATTCGCTCTCCGGCATTTTGAACGGCATCGATCCGAACGAATGGAACCCGGCGACCGACTCGCACATCGCTCGCAAGTACGACGTAAACAGTTTCGTCGAAGGCAAGGCCGCCTGCAAATCGGCGTTGCAACAAGAGCTGAACCTGCCGCAAAGCCCGAACACGCCGATGATCGGCATGGTCGGACGCTTGACCGATCAAAAGGGCTTCGACTTGATCGTCGAAGTAATGCAGCGCTGGGCTCAACTGAACGACGTGCAATGGGTCGTTCTAGGCTCCGGCCAACCGAAGTATCACAAAGCCCTCGAAATGCTGGCCGAGCGATTCCCGCAAAAGATCGCGGTTCGATTGGAGTTCTCTAATCCGCTTGCGCACCGTATCGAAGCGGGCGCCGATATGTTCCTCATGCCCAGCCGTTTCGAGCCGTGCGGCCTGAATCAGCTTTACAGCTTGCGCTACGGCACGGCCCCGATCGTCCGCTTGACCGGCGGCCTGGCCGACACGATTTTCGGCTACGACGACCAGACGGCCGCTTCCGACCAAGTGAACGGCTTCACGTTCCACGAATACAGCACGCTCGCCTTGAGCGAAACGTTGCGGCTGGCCTGCGAACTCTATCCGCAGACCGACCGTTGGCGTCGCCTCGTCGCGGCCGGCATGCGCCAAGATTGGTCTTGGAACCACAGCGCGCAGCAATACGTCGCCCTCTATCAAAAGACGATCGAACGCGCAAAGCAAGGCTAGGTTGTTGGGCATAGGAATGAAGGTCTTTGGAGAAGCTGCCCGAGCTCACGCCCTCCAGGTCCATTCAAGGCATAAACTCTTCAACTCTCTCCGCATTCACCCCTTCTTTCTTCGCCAGTTCCAACGCGCGTCGCGAACGGCGGTAATAGCCACGCGATCTTCGAGATTCGGACGGAAGATTGTGAGGATCAAAAGCGGAGCGAACCAAGCGATGTAGAGACCGCCTTGGTTTGCGTGCCAAAATTGGGCTGCAACCATCACGGCGGCCGAGCAGCTCAACAGCGTGGCCAGATTCTTTTGCGGAGGCCAAAGGGCCAAGCTTCCGCAGAGAGCGACGAACGCAGCTAGAACGGTGTAGCGAAAGGCCTGCTCGTGAAATTGCCAGAAGCCGACCGGTAGAACTTCACGCGGGTTGCGCAGACCGAACATCAATTTTAGCATCGGCGAAAGCTCATCCACGCTCGGGTAGATCAACGCCAACGCCGCGACCATGATTCCCAAGGCGATGAGGGCGCCGATGACGAACCGGACCATACCCCGGCGCCAATAGAATCCGCACCACAAAGGGAGCAGAAAGAGCGGATAATAAATCATGCCGGCGGCAAAGCCGAGGAACAGCCCGGAAAGAATTGGCAACCGATAGACCACGACGGCGCCGACAAGCAAAGCGCCAGGCACGACATGATCGACGAAGCCCGTCATTTGACTGGTATAGAAGAAGAGGAGATAGAGCGTCGCCGCCGCTACTCCTGTTTGGATGCTGTCAAAGTGCCGATAACCGACCAGAACTAGGCAAATGACGATGGCCAAGTGCCCGAGAATCGCGGCGGTTCGGGCCGATGCGACTTGAAGCTCGCTGGACGGCGCCGCCTTACTCGAAAAACTGGACAGCGAATGGAACGGCGGGAAACCGGGATTCGGCTGAGCGGCGACGGGCGTTTGTTTAGCGATTACGTTTTCCAACCGTTCCGGCGGACTGTTAATCACGTTGGCGATCATAAAGACCAGCAGCGAAACGCCGGTAAAGGTCAGACCGCTAAGCGAAAGATTGGGTTCGAGCAAAGGGCGTCGAACCATGATCGGATCCAGAAGAAGCCGAATGAGAAAGAATCCGCAAACGGCGAAAAGCCAAGCGTATCCCAGTTCGACGAGGACGGGTTTGCCGGCCATGCCGTTATAGACCAGCAGCAGACCGGGGGAGAAGCAGATCAGCGCAGCCAAGTCCAGATTTCGCACGCTCCAAAAGCGGTGAAATTTGAAGTAGATGCCGATGAGCATCAACGACGACAGATAAGCCCAAGTCGTCGGGTTGATCTGATAACCGTAAAGGATTTCCTGCATCTGATCCCGCTTGAAAGGGGTCCGTTTGCTGACGAAAAAGGGAAAAAGGATCGATAAGTTCCACCCAATCCCCAAATTAAGGATACAGGTTGGGAGGGAGTTTACAACCCCCCCGCCCCCTCGTCGGAGCGGCAGCTTTGGCGTAAGCCGTTCATGGGCCGAGCTCACTGAAGTCTCCGCCGGAACGTGTAAAGAACGAAACGAAGGCTTCGGGCGCAATTTCGCTGACATGGAAACGAACCGCGGCGTCGCCGTAGGCGAAGTTGCAGCCGGTAGCATGAAAGCTGTAGATTTCGTTTCCGTTGTGCGAATTGACGATTCGCGAGGTCGGCTCGCAAACGTCTTTATCGATCACCCAATAGTTCGAATAACAGGCCCAGCGAGAGCCGTCAACGACTTGATCGTCGCGATATCGTCCGATGAAATGCTGTGGACGGCCGCCGTCTTCGAAGAGCATCATCGAGTGCGAAAGGCCGTCACGAACGTCTTTCAAGGCGACTCGGCCAACGTCGGGGGGATCCAAGATGCTGGAATAGCAACCGTTTGCGCGTTCGACGATCTGGGTCGTGTTAATAAGTCTCGATATGGCCGCAGCGGAGAACGCACGGCAGACGCCGTAGTCGGTAACGGCCCGGCCTGTGACCGTGTTTCGGCGAGGGATGGCCGGTGCGCTTGGACAGACGAATAGATCGACGTCGGTCTGGATGACGTTGGCGTTGGCCGAGTCGTTCCAGTGAACGTCAAAACGGTAATTGGCGACCAACGGCTTCATTTCCATATAGGGCATAATGAACGGGTACATATTATGCCGCGTCGGATCGACGAGAAATGCCGGCGGAAAAACTCGATGCGTCGTTTCGTATTGCGTCACGGCAAGCGAGATCTGGCGGAGGTTGTTCGCGCAGGCCGAGCGCCGCGTGGTTTCGCGGGCTGCCTGCACTGCCGGGAGAAGGAGCGCTATCAGAACGCCGATGATTGCCACGACGGTCAGCAGTTCGACGAACGAGAAGCCCGCCTGCCGGGAGAGGTTTCGATTATTCTGAAAAGCGGCCATGACACGCCTTCGGCCATCATTACGCCAAAAACAGCGCACGGGCTAAGTAAGCGCAAACAACTAGGGGAAAAGAACGAGATTGCCGAACGAGAAATCGCGGGAGAAGAAGCGGAGGAGCGACCGTTTTCTAGCATTTCCGGCGGGTTCGGTCTAGTAGCGAGGTAGGTTTTGCCCAAATTTCTCTATAGGGCCGACAGAGCGAGTGCGGTAGAATAGCGGCAAATTGATCGGCAGCGCCCCCCCTGCGCTCGTCGGTCGCTTACGTTAAACGGTTTCGCAGCGGCAAGTTCCTGTGAAGGCCGCTCGATACCTCACAATCGCCGTCCAGCAAATGGACGGGATTATTTGCGTCGGGAAGACGCAAATATAAGAACACGTCACGGAGGATGTTTTTCGATGAAACGTCAACTTCATCAAATATTTACGGTGGTTTCGCTAGGGCTGATTGTTCTGATCGCGGCGGGACCGGCATTGGCCCAAGCGCCCGGCTGGTCGTCGAACAACGGCGCTCAACCGAATACGCAACCGGCCGCTCAGCCTGGCGCTCAACCCTATGCGCAGCCGGGAGTTTCGGCCGGCGCCGCCGGGCCGAATCAGCCTGTGAATCCGCAATTGCCGACATTGGAACGTCGCGCCGTTTCGGCCGCCGCGCAACCGCAGACGCCACCTCCGCCTCCGTTCACGCTTAGTCCGCAACAACAAATGGAACTGGACCGCGTTCTGGCCGTTTGGGAGCAGAAAAGCGCAAGCGTGAAGACGTTCGATTGCAGTTTCATGCGATGGGAATACAACAAGGCGTTCTCGCAACCGTCGGCGCCGGGCCAGCCTCCCAAGCCGCAATCAAAGGTGCAAGGGGCGATTAAGTTCGCCGCCCCCGACAAAGGCTCGTTCCAAACCATTTATCGCTTTGACAACGTCGACAAGCAAATTCCGATTCCCGACGACGAATCGGAACATTGGATGTGCGATGGCAAATCAGTTTTTCAATACCATATCGAAGGCAAAGATAAAACTGCGGATAAAGTCCTAATTGAATACAAGTTACCTCCGGAGATGCAAGGAAAGGCGATCGCCAACAGTCCGTTGCCGTTTCTGTTCGGCGCCGAGGCGAAGAAGCTCAAAGAGCGGTATTTCATGCGACTGGTCGAAGCTTCGAATCAAGCGGAAATTTGGCTCGAATCGTATCCTCGCTTTCAACCAGACGCGGCTAATTTTGATCGTGTGACGTTGATTTTAGACAAGACTTCGATGTCGCCGAAGGCGATGCGACTCGTGGCGCCCGGCGGAAACAACTATTATTCGTACCAATTCTTCGACATCATTCAGAACGATCCGTTACGGTTCTTAACGGGCGATCCGTTCAAGGCGACGTTGCCGCGAGGCTGGAGATACGAAGTACGTGAACCTGAGGCTCAAAGCCCCCCACAACCTCGTGCGCAGGGCCAAGCCCAACGACCGACGAACGGCCCGGCGACGCGATAGAAGCAATTCAAATTGCCGAGCTATTTTACGGCTTGGTTTTGCATTTAACATGCGGCCGATTAATATAGAGTAGAGGATAGCCAGGAGCGGCATATGGCTGCGCTCTTTGATCGCATTCGCCAACTGGTTGAGCTGAATCATTACTTGATCGGCCAGCACGCTTCTGAAAGACTTGAAGAGCGCGGTATAATGGAATGGCAAGCTGTGGACGGCGTTCGTAACGCCGCTTTGCTCGTCGAACGAAAAAGCGCAACGCCTAACCCCGTCGTTGAAGTCGTCGAAACCCTTCCCGACGGGACGGATTTTAAAGCAGTGTGGTCCCTGCTTAAAAGCAGCGGCGTCGCCAAACTCGTTACGGTTCATTTCTTTGACGAACCGTAACTTGGCGGTCGCAACTTTACTCGCACAACTATTGATCATGAAAATTCCCGGCAAACGTGTTCAACGAACGAAATTGATTCGCGGCGGGCGCTTCGTCGTGGCGGTGGAAGTCGAAATGGTCATTCCCGACGACGATCCTTCCGAACCATGCTACGAATCGGAAACAGTGGAATTTTTAAGGAACGTCGCCGATCGCGCGAAAGAAGAAGACCGCGACTGGCTGCAGAGCCACGGGACGGTTTACGAACTCATTAGCGCCGAATGAAGCGAGTTATTCGCATTGCATATGCGTCAGCGTTTCGATTTCGTGCATTTGCTCGGGGCTGAGCGGGCCGAAACGCATGGCTCCGACGTTCTCTTCGACTTGAGCGACGCTCTTAAAACCGGGAATCGGAATTGTCGCCGGACTGAGCGCCCAGAGCCACGCCAATGCCCCTTGGGCCGGCGTGCGTCCTTCGCTCGTCAAAATATCGCGGATCGCTTGCGTCTTTTTTAGTTGCTCGGCCTGCGTTCCTTCGCGTAAATTCCAACCGTTGCGCACGTCGGTCGCTTCAAATTTCGTGTCGGGCGTGAACTTGCCGGAAAGCAACCCCTTGGCCAACGGACTGCGATTGACGCTGGCCAGATTATTCTTTTCGCAAAGGGCGAGAGTCTCCCGATTGCCGTCGAAAATGTTGAGCATTTGCTCGATGGCCGTGCAATGCGGACTTTCGGCAAAGAGCGCCGCCTTGGCCGGCTCGTCCACGCTCCAGCCGATGAATCGGGTCTTTCCCTTCCGCACAAGCTCTTCGAAGACGGCCAGGACTTCCGGCGCCTTTTCGAGGTCGTATCGGGCAAGGTGGAAGAAGTAGATGTCGAGGCGATCGGTTTTCAAACGCCGAAGACTTGCTTCGCAACAGCGGCGGATGTAGTCCGGCTCGCCGCATTCGCCGAGGGCCTCGCCGGTCGCTTCGTCGAAGTCGTAACCTGCCTTCGAGGCGATCACGATTTGGTCGCGGCAATGGCCGAAGGCTTGAGCGATGAGCCGCTCGCTGTGTCCGGAGCCGTAGATGTCGGCGGTGTCGAAAAAGTTGACGCCAAGCTCGAAGGCGCGACGGAGCGCGCGGAGCGATTCTTCGTCGTTGACGCCGTCCCAGCCGACCGGCTTTCCGGCGCGCGATTGCGGCCCGCCGATCGACCAACAGCCCATTCCAAGGGCGCTCACTTCAATACCGCTTCGACCAAGTATGCGTTTCATCGTTAGAGACCGGAGGTATGGGGCAAGGGCGGAGAGACAGAAACGATTATACCGCAAACCACTACCCCAAGGAGGCGACCGTCTGCTGAATTGACGGAAACTCAAGAAAAATCGTATAATTCCAGACGAGCTGCGAATGATTTCCCAAAAACATTTACGTCTATTTGCGTTCATTTGCGGTTTCAATTGCGACTCCTCATACCTGGCGGAACCTATGAAACGCAATCGGTTAACACTAGCGGCGTTTATCAGCTTAACAGTTTGCAGCGCAGTCGTTTCGACGAACGCCGTCGGCGCGGATGAAAAAGCACCGGACGTCGTCGAGCGGCAAGGCCGACTCGTTCGCGTTCCGCTGCCGATCACCGGCCAAACGACTGACAGCGTGAAACGAGCGGCGCGCCGGGCGCTCGATCTTTTCGCGGCTAAAAAAATTCGCGGCACGTTGATACTGGACTTTAGCGCGCCCGAGGAAGTTCAAGACGCGGGTCGGGGAAGCGATTTCGGCGCAGCCTACGCGCTGGCCCGTTTTCTGACGAGCGAGGAATTAAACGGCGTGACTACGGTCGCTTACGTTCCGCGTTCGCTGCAAGGGCATGCCGTTTTACCGGTCTTGGCCTGCGACGAGATCGTCATTGCGCCCGAGGCGTCGCTCGGCGCGGCCGGCGTTGACGAAAAAATGATCGCGGCGCCGGTTCGCGGCGCCTATGCCGAGATCGCGGCGAGGCGCCGCAAAGTTTCTGTCGCCGTTGCGATCGGCTTGCTCGACTCCGAACAGGAAGTTCTTTCGGCCAAAACCGAGGCGGGAACGGAATACGTTCTCGCCAGCGACTTGCCGGAATTAAAAAAGAAGCGAACCGTCGCGACGACCGAGAAATTCAAAACGGCGGGCGAGGTCGGCTCTATCTCCGGCGCCGAGGCCCGACGGCTTGGCTGGGTCGGATTTCTGGCTTCCAACAAACGAGAATTGGCGACGGCGCTCGAATTGCCGCCGGCCGTTTTGGAGAACGACCCGACGGCCGACGGCCAGTGGAAGGCCGCGCGATTCAATTTGCAGGGAATAATTACGGCCGACAAGTCGAACCAGATTCAAAAATTAATCGACGAGCAGATTCGACGTCGGGGAATCAACTTTGTCTGTTTGGCGATCGATAGCCCCGGCGGATCATTGGCCGACAGCGTGAACTTGGCCAATTACTTGGCGTTTAATTTGGATCCGAATCGAGTGCGGACCGTCGCTTACATTGCACGAGAGGCGAGAAGCGACGCGGCGCTCGTCGCGTTGGCTTGCGATCAGATCGTGATGAAGCCTGGGGCGATTTTCGGCGGGGCTGGAGCGTCGAACTTTTCGCGAGAGACCGTCGCCGAAACGAAAACTTATTTGCGGTCGCGTCTGGCGCCGAACAAAGGTCGAACGTGGTCTCTGCCGGCGGCCGTGTTCGACTCGCGTTTGGACGTGATGCGTTGCTCGCGAGGCGGCGAAACCCAGTTTTTCTGCGAAGAAGAACTAAAAGAGCAAAAGGAGCCCGACAAGTGGAAAAAGGGCGTGCGAGTGACGACGCCCGGCGACGAATGGTCGGTTGAAGGGGGCAATGCGGAGGAGTATTTGATCGCCAATCGCACAGTGAACGACTTCGCCGAGTTCCGCAACTACTACGGACTGAGCGACGATCCGACTTTGGTTGAGCCGGGTTGGGCCGACGTGCTGATTCAAGCGCTCGCTTCGGACGGCGTGGCCGTGCTGCTTTTAATCATCGGCGGGGCGGCATTGTACGTCGAATTGCACGCGCCGGGCACGGGAATCGGCGGATTCACTGCGGCCATCTGCTTCGCGCTCTTCTTCTGGAGTCGCTACTTGGGCGGAACCGCCGGCTGGCTCGAAGGAATGCTCTTCCTGACCGGAGTGGCGTTTCTCTTGCTGGAAATTTTCGTCATTCCGGGCTTCGGAATCTTCGGCATCGGCGGCGGCGCGCTCATTATCGCGTCGCTGGTCCTCGCCAGTCAAACATCGTTGATACCGCACAACTCGTATCAACTTTCGCAATTGCGACATTCGCTGTTGATCGTCTTCGGAGCGGCTGTCGGTCTAGGCGTCGTGCTGTCGATCTTACGGCATTGGCTACCAAAGGCTCCGTTGATGAACGGAATGGTTTTGCAGCCGCCCGAAGCCCATGAGGCCGAGGTGATTCACGAACGGGAACTGCTCGTCGATCTGCGAGATCTAGTGGGCGAACATGGCATAACGACCACGATGCTGATGCCCGGCGGTAAAGCGAGGTTCGGCGATTCGATCATCGACGTGATCGCCGACGGCGACGCGATCGAACGAGGCAGAATGATTGAGGCCGTCGAAGTCCGCGGCAACCGCGTATTGGTGCGGGAGGTTGAGTAAGCCGCGAGGCGACTGCTATCACCTTCTAATTTTTTGCGAGAATGCGGGATCGTCGCGATAGAGATAGGCTTGGTAGTTGACCTGCGCGCGGCGGCGAGTCTCCTCGAACGTTCCTTTCGATTCGATCAGCCCCAAGTCGTAGGCCAAGCGGTCGGCGTATCCCGGCAAAAGAACTCGATAATCGTAGGGTACGTAGTTCGGCTTCAGGTCGTTGATATGCCGTCGGATATTCGTTGTGCAGTTGTTCGTCAGCGTATTGTAGAACTCCGGCTCGCGAGAAAGCTTGTTCATCCGTCTGAGCATATCCTCGAACATGTCGCGTGCTTGTTTTGACGTGGCCGTACTGCGATAGACGAAGACTTGGCAATTATATGTATTGGCGTATTTCGTGATCACGTCGCGTTCGTCGACCGCCACATACATCAACTCGTATTGATTGGCGAAGCCTTTGACCGGGCCGTACTTCTCGCCTTTTTCGCGGCGAATTTCCACGGAGATGACGACGTAGTCTTTGTCCTCGAAGCCGAAGCTGAGCATCGTGTGTGCGACGCCCGGCAATTCATTGAACGGGGAGACGATGAAATCGACCGACGTGAGCCGGCGTAAGTCGTAGGCCTTGTCATAATAGTCCAGAGCGTAGTCGTCGATTGTGCGATAGCGAGCGTTGCGGACGTTATGGATCGTCGCCCAATCGTTATGGATTTCAGCCGTCGGCGTCCGCGACATATCTGGCGACCACTCGCGATCGTTCGACGGGCGGAGGGCTTTAAATAGGTCTTCGTTCGGCTTCAACGACGGGTAAAGCTCCGGCCGCAAGATGCCGGTCTCTTTCTCTTGCGCGATTTTATCGGAAACTTGAAGCGAGGTGAGGCGATAATCGGTTTGATTCGTTTTGCAGCCGATGAACGACGCGACGACGGCGGTAACGAGCGCGGCGGCGCACGTCGTTTGAATCGCAAGTCGGCGTTGGCGAGGCGAATCCATTCGTCGCACTTTTTTTCGGTAAAAATTTGCGCGCATTTTTTGCGCACGGCCGGGAAAAATGGCGCGAATATGTACCTAAAATCGCGGTTTGACGCAAGAGAAGCTAGCTAGGCGAGCTGAATTTGCAAAAAACCGGCGATTTACTTCAAATGCGACGAAATTTATCGCAACTGGTCGGTCGGGGGGATTTGGTCGAACTTCCGTTTCGCTCCTTTATTTAAGAGTTGCAGGTCGGCGAAGTCGAGGACGGTTTCCCAATCGGGGGCGTACATACCATGCTTTCCGGGGCGAAAATCGACGCCCAAGCGGTCCGTGACGCCGAGAAATTCATAGACCGGTTTAGCGTGCAAATAGGACTGCGCGGCGGCGTTGGCCTGGCAATACTGGTCGTCGAGTCCGTTAATGACGATGAACGCCCGAGGGGCGGCCAGCGCAAGGAGCCAATGTTGATCGCAGGGGAGCTTGTCGGTCAGGCCGGTGAACTCGGTGAATCGCGGTCCGAACCAGAAGGTGTTTTGCGCGTTTAGTTCGTCGACGCCTTGTTTTCCGCCGCGTCCTTTTCCGCAGAAGCGGAAGGAGCAACCGCCGCCGACGGCGGCCGTCATCGCGACTCGATCGTCGAAGGCGCCGACGAGCAACGCGGCCTGGGCGAGCCGAGAAAGGCCGACGACGACGATTTTCGATTTATCGAAGAGCGGGTTCGACTCGACGTAATCGATAGCGCGTGAAGTTCCCCAAGCCCAAGCGGAGATGTCGCGCCAATCGTAATCGGGATAGGCTTGGAAGAAGGGGCTTTTACGATAGTTCGCGTTATCGGCGGCGAGCTGCTGGTAGTTGATCGTGACGAGTGCGTATCCGCGGCGCAAGGCGGGGCCGTATTCCCAGGCCGATTTTTCGCCGCCCATGAAGGAGAGGTGAACGATCGTCGGAAACGGCGCTTTTATCGTCTCGGTTTCTTGCGGCGTGAAGACAGAAACGTCGAAGCCGAGCTTTTCCTCCGGTCCGAAGGAGAGATGAACCGCGCGGTATCGGGTTTTGCTCCCGTCCAAATCTTTTGCGGAGGTCTCTTGGCCTTTCACATTGCCGGGGGCGGGGGGCATGTGACCGTATTCATATTCTTCGAGGATCGCTTTCATTTCCTCGCGGCGTAGGCGCCATTGTTCCGGGGTCGCCACTTTACGGCCGTCGGCGAACGTCAGCGGATCGGGCATTTCCTTCTGGGTCAGCAAATCCTTGGCCGGCGGCATCGCCGGTTTCGCCTTCGGGGCCTCGTCGGCGAAAATCGTCGGCGAGCAGAGCGAAACGATAAGCGCGAACGCGAGAATGCATCTAGGTGAAACCATAATTCCGCTCCAAATTCAAAAAAGTCGCGTGAGTTCGAAAACGACATTGTAGTCGAGGCAAAAACGACTCGGCAAGCGTTTGTTCTTTCGGTTTTCAGTTGTTTAAGCCGCGACGGCGCTTGATTGGCGTCCGACGGGCCGCGATACTGACGGTAAGCGCCTTCCCCCGGTTACAACGAAAGCAGGTTTCGCCATGCTCCGCGTAGAAGAAGCGACCTTGGCCGACGTTCCGCAACTGAACGAGTTATTAACGATTCTATTCACCCAAGAGGCCGACTTTCGACCGGACGACGCAAAGCAGACGGTCGGTCTGAGGGCGATTCTTGAGGATCCCTCGAGGGGGAAAATTCTTGTTATGCGCGACGGCGACGAGGTCGTCGGCATGGTCAATCTTTTATTTACGGTGAGCACGGCCCGAGGCGGTCGGGCGGCGCTGCTTGAAGACATGATTGTAAGGCCGACGCGGCGCGGGGCGGGAGCGGGCTCGGCGCTACTCGACGCGGCCGTGGCCGAGGCGAAAAAGTGCGGCTGCCTGCGAATCACGCTCTTGACCGACAAGACGAACGAAGACGCAATGCGGTTCTACGCTCGTCGCGGTTTTGCGCCGTCGGCGATGGTCCCGTTACGATTGGGCTTGGAATGACCAATGGGGGCGGGCATTTCTTTTTTGAAAAATTTCCTTTCTCGAGGTTAACGTTACGATTTTTGCGTGAAGAAAATAATCGCGCGGCGTAACAGGGGCGAGTTTACGTTTTGCCGCGATTTTTCTCGAAACGAGCCGTGTTTCCCGAGGGAAACGAGAGTATTTGCTCGTCGCCCAGGGAGAATATGGGCGCATACGTCCTCGCGCGCGTCGTAAGAACCGTCGTCACAAGCGGTTCGGGCGATGAGTTTTTTGGCTAGGAGTAGTTTCTCGACGATACGAGTACGGAAGCGGCGGCGCAAGTCGTTGGTTGAGCGTGCGTTACGAAGGCGAATCGGCAAGATTTTGGGAAAAGCGTATTTCATGTTTTTATGCGTTCGTGAATCGTAAGGGATTTGAGGGACAACGTTTGCGGACGCGCTCCCCTGCGGGTCGCGGCTAAACATCGACCGAGAGGAAAGGAGTTAGGGCGACGGTACGCACGTTTTTCACCAAGTACAGGTCAGTCGAATTGTCAAAGAACGCGTCGCATTTCTGCGCGACGATTCAGAGGAGCATAGTAGAGGAACGCGCGGCACAAATTCAAGGAAAAAATGAGGTGAGGCAAAGTCCGATTAGTATGGGGCCGTCAGGCACGGAGCGTCGGACGCGCAAAGCTTACAGGCGAGACACTTGAATTTGCGATCTTGGGGGTTTTGCGGTAGAATCGGTCACACGACGAAAACACCTCTCCTTTCTGAACCGGGCACATCATGCAATTGACTTCTCTACTTTGCAGCGCGATTCTTGCGACGACTTTCTGCGCCGATCCGGCGGAACGGCCGAGGCCGAAGATCACGATTTCCAAAGAGACGACCTACATAACGGAGCCAATCGGCGAAGACGGCTACGTCGATTATCAAGCGGCCTTAAACGCTCGGCTGGGCAAAGGAGTCACGCCGGAGAATAACGCCGCCGTATTGCTTCTAAAAGCATTCGGTACGAAAGTCATAGACGAGCCGATCCGGAAAAAGACGCTGGAGCTAATGGGCGCCAAGGATTTGACCGAAGAAGGCGACGGTTTCGTTACGCTTGAAGATTTCATGCAAAAGAACCATCCCGGCGAGGATTTGAAGGGGGATGAAGTCGGCGAAAACGCCGTGGACAAGATTGACTCGCAAGAGGAAGAGGCATTATCACGTCCTTGGTCGAAAGATGAATTCCCCCGATTGACCGAATGGCTCCGGGCGAACGAAGCCGCATTAAAAACAATTGAAGAGGCGTCGAAAAGGGAGCGTTTTTTCATTCCGGCCGTTTCCGTGAAACAAGTTGGGCTGACAGGATGCGTGAATGTCGGACTCATGGAGATTCGCCAAGCGCTTAGGGCGCTGCGGATGCGAGCGATGAATTTTGCGCAGTCGAACCGCATCGAAGAAGCGTGGGGCGACGCCTTGATCATTTACCGAATAGCGAAACTTCAAAGCCAAGCGCCGTATATGACCGGAGCGCTCATGGCGACCGCATACTCGGGAATCGCGTATGACGGGATGAACCGTCTAGCCCTCGCGGAAAAACTAAGTCCGGAACAAGCAAAGCGTTATCTCACCGAAGTTGATCGAATTCCGATCAAGATTTCGCTTCCTGAGGTTTTTGATTTTAGCGAGCGCATCTACGTACTGGACTCAATAAGGCAAGAAGCGGTTTATGGGCGAAAAGAACTGAGTCCGGAGATGGAATTGTGGATTGGCTTGGTTGGCAGCAAAGATAGATTCCTAGCGGTTAAGAATCTCCTCGATAACGCGGAGATCGACTGGAGCGAAGTACTTCATATCGTCAACGTTACGTTCGACGCCGCAGTCAAGGCAAACGCGCTTGAGACCTATCAAGAAAAAAAAGCCGCCGTGAAGATATTTTCTCAATCGCTCGCTCAACAAGGCAAGACGGCATATGAAAGAATAGCATCGAGAGATTTTGATCCAAAAACCGCAACGTCTCAAGATTGCGCAGCGATATACGCCTCAATTCAGACGGAGAGTGCGTTCAAGACCCTAAGCTCCGCAATTACCGTCGTTCCGGTACGGCTGGAAACGAATAAATCCATCACGAGTTTTTCTCTCGCTCTTGCCGGCTATCACGCCGAGCATGGAGCGTATCCGAAGGAATTAGGCGCATTAGCTCCGGAGTATTTTTCGGAGTTGCCGAAAGATTCGTTTTCGGGCGGCGATTTCATTTACCGAGCGGAAGGGACCGGATACGTGTTGTATAGCGTCGGGCCGAACGGCAAAGACGACGGCGGCCGGAATTTCAGTGACACGACCTCGGAAAACCCCATTCCCGAAGACGCCGACGACATCGCAATTCGAAAGAAATAACTGCGGCGGCGCAAGTCGTTGGTTGTGCGTGCGTTACGAAGGCTAATCGGCAAGATTTCGGGGAAAGCGTATTTCATGTTTTTATGCGTTCGTGAATCGTAAGGGATTTGAGAGCAATAAGTTTGGGTTATCGGAACGCCACGGAGGGCGTTCCCTACAAGTCGATGCGAAAGGAGTTACGGCGACGGTACGCACGTTTTTCACCAAGTACAGGTCAGTCGAATTGTCAAAGAACGCGTCGCATTTCTGCGCGACGATTCAGAGGAGCATAGTAGAGGAACGAGCGGCACAAATGCAAGGATAAAAAGCGAAGCAAAGCGGGCGAAGGGAATTGGACGTAGGGGAACGGAAAAACTGCGGTGCAAAGCATGAATCGATTGGGCGGCACGTTTTGGTTTATTTCGAGAGCCAGGGATTCGCTCTAGCCTAGGTAAAGAACCGGCCTTTGACATTGGGAAAAAAGACGACCGGCTGCGGTGGCATAGTAGCCCGCATGCCTGATCGAAGAGACCTATCTTCTTGCTTCGTCACCCCTTACGGAAATGCGCACTTTTTGGATGTAAATTAGGCTTTTTTTACAAAATTCGCCATAAAAATGGCGAACCGAATGATAAAGCAAAGCTTCGGCTATTTGATATTCAAAATCCATTGTATGTTCTTAGCTAAGAGAGTAGGATAACTCCATGTGAGCGACTTATATTCTTTCAAGTGAGGCAGCGTTTTTTGCGACACAGACTTTTTGCGGCGCTTAGCATATTTTGTGATATTAATGCTTCCTTCAGTCTAAAGTCTGTTTCCCGCAAAACTTCTTCAAATGCGCTTCATTATCAGGTTCAATAACTTGGGCGCTATTTGCTTCTTGTTCCGCCTCCGCCCTCCAACGCATTTATGTTTCATTGTGCGAACATTCGAACAGACAGAAAGAATGAAAAATGAGATCATTGAGCTATATCCGTATTGCATGCATTGCATTATTCGCCACAGCCGCATTTCTTTCGCTCACATCATCGCTTCGAGCGGGATGGATAACCGTAAATCCGTTAGTAAATCCTGGCGGCGAATTAGGAGACGCGACAGGTTGGTCCGGCAACGTCTCGGTGGTTTCGGGAAGTCGCACGTTTTCCGGAAAAACGCTAAAAGCCACCGAAGGATCGTATTATTTTACGCATGAAGGAACGTCCACTTGGGCCGGACACACCTACAACTACTCGCCGTTTTGGATGGAGCAAACAATTGACGTCAGCGCTTTTTCCGCGATTTCATCAATCAGCTATAGCGCTGATTTTCAAGCTTCCGGAAACGGCTATGATTTTAGCTATGACATCTGCAGCACTTTTTACGACAAAGCCGGAAATAGATTGGGTAGCGATTACCCCTGGGATTACACTAGATACTC
Organism: Thermoguttaceae bacterium; assembly: GCA_963665265.2. Taxonomy (GTDB): domain Bacteria; phylum Planctomycetota; class Planctomycetia; order Pirellulales; family Thermoguttaceae; genus CAXXHQ01. Next base: position 400,254 of record OY762224.2, read on the forward strand.
CACCGGAAGTCAAACGATATCTAGAACCGCAAGCTCCATCCCGACCGAAGTAGCAACAATTATTCTTCAAGTTTCGGTATGCTCGATGGCCGTCAACAGCGGCGACAACCTTATTGGGGTGGATAACATTAAAATGACGATCAGCGGATATGATGGGGGAGTCGTTCCCGAACCTTCTTCCATAATCATGCTTGGTATGATAGCGCTTTCAAGCGGAGTATATTGGCTAAGAAGAAAATAACATTGGTTTCAGATTCTTCCTCAAGAGCGTGAAACGTATCCCGAAGGGCTCTGTCCTCGGATACGGAACACGCTCTTTTGCGTTTAGAGCTGGAATGATTGCGGCGCCGGAGCCCGCAAAACGCGATTTTCACCGCAAAGCAAGGCGTAGATGATAGAGAAGCAGCAGATAAAAACACAAATACTATACAGCCAGCTAAGACGGGCGATATAGACGGTCATTTCCTTTGCGGGCTTGGGGGTTTTGCGGTAGAATCGGTCACGCGACGAAAACATATCTCCTTTCTGAACCGGGCATATCATGCAACTGACTTCTATTCTTTGCAGCGCGATTCTTGCGACGACTTTCTGCGCCGATCCGGCGGAACGGCCGAAGCCGAAGATCACGATTTCCAAGGAGACGACCTACATAACGGAGCCGGTTCGGGAAGACGGCTACGTCGATTATCAGGCGGCCTTAAACGCCCGGCTGGGCAAAGGAGTCACGCCGGAGAATAACGCCGCCGTATTGCTTCTAAAAGCATTCGGTACGAAGGTCATTGACGAGCCGATCCGGAAGAAGACGCTGGAGTTGATGGGCGCCAAGGATTTGACCGAAGAAGGCGACGGATTCGTTACGCTTGAAGATTTCATGAACAAAAACCATCCAGGCGAAGATTTGCGTGGCCAAAAAGTAGAGGATTCGTCGGGAGAGATTGTTGGAGGGCAGGAAGAGCAGGCGACAAAACTCCCTTGGTCGAAAAACGAGTACCCACGTCTGGCCGAATGCCTCGCGGTGAACGAAACAGCGCTGAAGACGATCACAGAAGCATCGAAAAGACCGTGCAATTATTTCCCTGTCGCAATGCCGGAAGACGAAGATTTTTCAAGAGTAAATTCCATCCCGGATCTATCGTCTATTCGCGCCGCAATTCGTTTACTTCGTCAAAGAGCAATGAATTATGTGAGCCAAGACAAATTTACGGAAGCTCAACAGGACATCGCAATCTGCTATCGTCTGGCAGCTCAACAAAAGCACCGTCCGTTTTTACTTGCGTGGCTTTTGCAAAGCGCGTATTCCTCCATGACGGACGAGGCCGTCGCAAACATCGCGTTGACCGAAAAACTCGACGTTAATGAAGCAAAAAAGCTGCTCGTCGAAATAGACCGGTATTACGATGACGGTCCTTCTGACAATGCTATCAATTTTGGGGAACGCTTATACTGCATCTCGGGAATTTGCGATTTTGCCGCAAAAGGTTTCAATCCGCCTCATTATCCCGATAACGATCTGACGGAAAAGTTGTTTGGAGCGAAAGCGCCATACAACATCGCGACGAAAAAACTACTAACGATCGCGCAAATCGATTGGAATGCGGCTTTAAGAATCGCAAACCGCCACTTCGATCTTCTAAATGAACTTCTTCATCAGAAAGACGCCCAATCTTCCGAGGCGACGCTAAAAAGGCTCGATGCAACAATCCCTCTTTCTCAAAAAAAGGCTATTGAAGAAATAGAGGCGAAAGATTTCTCTTCACACACATTTACCGCAAAAGAGAGCGCATTACGACTCATTGCCTTGCAACTTGAAGGAAGCGGCATAATTACTCTGCGGGGCATTCAAAAAGGGCGTTTAGGTCGGCTTTCCTCACGGCAGTGCACTCGTTTTTCCCTCGCTCTTGCCGGCTATCGCGCCGAGCATGGAGCGTATCCGAAGGAATTAGGCGCATTAGCTCCGGAGTATTTTTCGGAGTTGCCGAAAGATCCGTTTTCGGGCGGCGAGTTCATTTACCGAGCGGAAGGGACCGGATACGTGTTGTATAGCGTCGGGCCGAACGGCAAAGACGACGGCGGCCGGAATTTCAGTGACACGACCTCGGAAAACCCCATTCCCGAAGACGCCGACGACATCGCGATTCGAAAGAGATGATCGCGACGGCGCAAGTCGTAAGGGATTTGAGAGACAACGGTTGCGGCGCTCGCAGAGCGCCCTACACGCGGCGACCTCTTTAAGGTCGACAGTTTTGGCGGGATCCAATTTTCCCCGGGTTGCTGCGCACCCGGGGCTAATAGCTGCCATCCTTTCAGGATGGGGATCGCAGAATCGGAGATTGCGTCGATGGACGGCGGAGCCGTGCGGCGCAGTGCGTTACTAGGCAGAGCCTAGTAACGAGGGAAACAACGGTTAGGCCCTCGGAGAGCGCCCTACACGCGGCGACCTACGTCCCCGGGACAGGCAGGATCGCATGCAAAGTCCTGGTTCGACCCTCTCCCGGCGGAAGAGGGGATTTGGTATGATGGGTTCGGCGTAGCGAGAGCGTCTCGACGCACCGTTTTCCGTCCCTCCGATCCCCGTTTTCTGACCGATGGATATAGCAACGTTTCGGAAATATTTGGACGACTTCGACTCAGCAACGGTTTGGTTGCATGGGCTAGGGATCGTCGACGGCAAGCGCGGTCACAACAATTTGTTGGGGATGGCCGAGTCGGGAATGCCGCTCGATCTATTGGCGGTCATCGCTTCGCAATTGGAGGAGCATCTTCCCGGCGCGGCCGATCCGGACATGGCGCTGAACAATCTGGAGCGTTACGTTCGCGCGGCGCGCAGTCCGCTTTCGCTTGGGGCGTTGTTCGAGCGCGATCCAGACGCATTGCCGACGCTTCTGCAGATTTTCGCCACGAGTCAGCACTTTAGCGACTTGTTGATCATCGATCCGGAAGTATTCGATTTATTGCGATTGACCGAAGGGGCGCCGGCCGCTCGTCAGGCGTTGGTAGACGACATTGTGGCCGAGGCGGACGCTCTGGAGCAAGACCAAGCGGTGATGCGGGCGTTACGACGATTCAAGCGGCGCGAGACGCTTCGGATCGCCTACGGAGACATCATCCGCGAGCAGCCGCTGAAGACGGTGACCAAGCAGATATCTTTTCTTGCCGACGCGATCCTCGAAGGGGCGTTGCGTGCCGCCGCTAAACGTATTTCCGCGCAGCGAGGAACGCCGCGCGGGCCGGACGGCGACCCTGCCCGTTTCGTCGTTCTCGGAATGGGGAAGCTCGGCGGCTTGGAGTTGAATTATTCGAGCGACATCGATCTGATTTTCATTTTCGACACGGACGGGCAGACCGACGGGCGTCGGCAGGTTTCGAATTACGAATATTTTGAGCAACTCGCGCGGGAATTCACAAAACTGCTCGTCGAGCGGACCGACTTGGGTACAACCTACCGCGTCGACTTGCGTTTACGGCCCGAGGGGGAGCACGGCCCTTTGGTCGTGAACGTGGAAAGCGCGATGCGCTATTACGACATGAGGGGTCGAACCTGGGAGCGTCAAGCGTTCATCAAAGCGCGGCCCGTGGCGGGCGACCTTTCGCTGGGGATGGAATTTTTGGAAGCGTTGGGCCCCTGGATATATCGCCGTTATTTGACCGCCGCCGACATCTCGGGCATCAAGGCGCTGAAGCGTCGCATCGAACAGCAGACGCATCGCGCCGGCGCCGATGAGCGCGACGTAAAGACCGGCTGCGGCGGAATCCGCGACATTGAATTCGCGATCCAATTTTTGCAATTGCTCAACGGCGGAAACCTTTCCGATCTCCGCACGGCCAATACGCTCGAAGCGATCGCGCAGTTGGAAAGCGTGGGCTGCTTGACCAATCTCGAGCGTTCGCTACTCGAAGAGAATTACAGCTTTCTGCGAAAGATAGAGCATCGTTTGCAGATCATGTTCGACCTGCAAACGCATCTCATGCCGAGCGACGACGTCGAGATGAGCAAATTGGCGAAGCGGATGGGCTATGCCGACAAGCCGGACAAAACGGCTCTCGAGGCGTTTTTGGCCGATTATACGGAGAAGACGCAAGAGAACCGCAAGATACTCGACCATCTTTTGCACGACGCGTTTAGCGACGACGAGGCGACGGCGGCCGAAATTGATTTGGTGCTGGATCCCGATCCGTCGGCGCAGCGTATTCAAGAAGCGCTGGGGAAATACGGCTTTCGCGACTCGATGCAAGCGTATCGTCATTTGATGGCGTTGGCGGAGGAGAAGATTCGCTTTCTTTCGACGCGGCGTTGTCGGCATTTTCTCGCTTCGATCGCGCCTCAATTACTGAAAGCGATCGCGGCGACTGCCGATCCCGATTCTACGTTGCTGAATCTCGGCACGGTGAGCGATTCGCTCGGAGGCAAAGGGGTTCTCTGGGAATTGTTTAGTTTCAATCCGCCGAGTTTGATGCTTTACGTCGACGTGTGCGCGTACAGTCCGTACTTGTCGAGCATTTTGACGACCAATCCCGGGATGATCGACAGTCTGATGGATAGTTTGGCCTTAGACCGGCTTCCTTCGCCCGAGTGGCTGAACGAGACGTTGACCCAACTGTGCCGCGAGTCGGAAGACATCGATTTAATTCTGTATAGTTTTAAGAACGACCAGCAGCTTTGCGTGGGCGTTCGCGACATTCTCGGCAAAGAGGACGTTCAGGCGGTGACTGGAGCGTTAAGCGACGTGGCGCAAGCGTGCTTGGGTCAAATCGCATCGCGCGAATACGCGCAGTTGGTCACCCGCTTCGGCATTCCTCGCGTCGAATCGGGTCGTCGGGTCGGCAAACCGTGCGAATGGGCGATCCTCGGCATGGGCAAGTTCGGCGGTCGCGAGATGAATTATCATAGCGATCTGGACATTATTTTTCTTTACGAATCGGACGGCATGACCGCCGCCGCTCCTGGTTTGCCGTCGAGACAAACGACGACGAATCAACATTTTTTCAGCGAGCTCGGGCAACGGATCATCAAAGCCGGGAGCCAACTGGGCGTGCATGGTCGGCTTTACGAGATCGACGCCCGATTACGGCCGACCGGAAAGAGCGGGGCATTGGCGACGACGTTCGCCGAATTGGTTCGCTATTTCCAAGAAGGCGACGGCCAGCTTTGGGAACGTCAAGCGATGTGCAAGGCTCGCGTGGTTTACGGCAGTCCGCGCGCGGTTCGGCTGGGAAACGCCGCAGTCGTGAAAGGCGCCTTCGCCAAACGCTGGCGTCGCAAGGACGCGGAAGAGATTCGTCGGATGCGTCAACGTCTGGAGCAGACGGCCAAAGAAGGGGATTTGAAACGCGGTCCCGGCGGGATCGTGGACGTTGAATTTCTCGTGCAAATGTTGCAGTTAAAGCACGGCCGCACGAACCCCGATTTACGCAAGGCGAACACGCTTGCCGCATTGCATGCCCTATATAAGGCCGGGGTTCTCGGGGCCGACGATTACGATTGCTTCGATTCCAGCTATCGCTTGCTGCGCAAGATCGAAGGACGATTGCGGCTAATGAATTCGACGTCTCGGGATCGTTTGCCTCAAGACCCTCTCGAATTGACGAAGCTATCGAACTTATTGCACTATCCGAGCGGGCAAGGGCTGATGGCCGATTACGAAAACGCCGCCCGGCAGATTCGGTTGCGGTTCGATCGTTTATTCGACGCCGCCAGCTCGGCGACCTCGGCGACGGAATCGGAACAAGACGCCGGCGACGATGTTCTTGATTCGACGGAGCAAGACGAGGAATAGATCCTCGGCTCCGCCTCGATGATTGCGTCGATGCACGGCGGAGCCGTACGCTCCGTGCGTTACCAGGCAGAGCCTGGTAACGAGGAATAATGACGATTCATCGCTGCGGTTACTCTTGCGACTTTCATCCTTCTTCCCTCCTCCTTCATCCTTATCACTGCGACGCCTTTAGCGCTTGATCGAAGTCGGCCGTAAGATCGGCGACGTCTTCCAAGCCGACGCTGACGCGGATGTAATCATCGCTGATGCCGGCCGCTATAAGCTCATCCGAGGAAAGTTGGCTATGCGTCGTCGAGGCGGGATGAATGACTAGCGTTTTCGCATCGCCGATGTTCGCAAGATGCGAGGCGATTTTCAGCGACTCGATGAATTTCTTCGCCGCGGTCCGGCCCCCCTTCACGCCGAAGCCGAGCATCGCTCCGTAGCCTTTGGTAAGGAACTTTTTCGCGCGTTCATAGTCGGGGTGCGAGGGCAAGCCCGGGTAGTTCACCCAGGCCGAGAGCGGGTGCGATTCCAAATACTTCGCCAACGTGAAGGCGTTTGAGCAATGGACCGGCATGCGGACGTGCAGGGTTTCGAGCCCTTGCAGCAACAGAAAGGCGTTGAACGGGCTGATCGCGCCGCCGAGATCGCGGAGCCAATGCGTGCGGCAGGTTGTAATGTAGCAGAGGTTGCCGACCGCTTGATGGAAGATCGCTCCGTGATAGGAGGGGTCCGGCTCGGTGAACTGCGGCCACTTTTTCGGTTCTTTTCCCCAATCGAAGCGACCGCTATCGACGATCGCGCCGCCGATGCTCGTACCGTGCCCGCCGATGAACTTCGTCAGACTATAGACGACGATATCGATTCCATGCTCGAAGGGACGGAAAACCAAGGGGGTAAGAACCGTGTTGTCGCACACGAGCGGCAGACCGTGGCGATGGGCGACTTCGGCGATGGCCGGATAGTCTAAAACGTCGTTCTTCGGATTGGCGACCGATTCGATGAAGACCGCGCGGGTGTTCGGTTGGATCGCTTTTTCGATATTCTTGGGATCGGTCACGTCGACGAAGGTGACGTCGATGCCGAGGCGTTTGAACGTTTGGCTAAGGAGCGTGATGGTTCCGCCGTAGAGCGCGGCGGCGGCGACGATATGCCCTCCGGCATGACACAAGTTAAAAAGGGCGACGGAGATCGCGGCTTGGCCGCTGGCGAAAGCGACGGCGCCGACTCCTCCTTCGAGGGCGGCGAGCCGATTTTCCAAAACTTCGGTGGTCGGATTCATGAGCCGGGTGTAAATATAGCCCGGCTCTTTGAGGGCGAAGAGGTCGGCGGCGTGTTCGGCGCTTTTGAAGACGTAGCTCGTCGTCTGATGGATCGGCATGGCGCGCGAGCCTGTCGCCGGATCGGGACGCTGTCCCGCATGTAAAGCCAAAGTGCCTAAGCCGAGTTTTTGCGGATTATCCATGATAAATCAATCGTCTTTCAAGCGGCGTCTGCCGCAGTCGTAAGGCCAGGTTATCGCCGTAACCTTGCCTTGTGAATTAATTTGTCGCGAGCAAGCTCGCGTAGTACGTTCCATTGCCGAAAGATGAATTGTAAGACCGTGGAGCGAAAAAGCCAAGAACCGCCAATATTTATCGGGGGGAGTCGGAAACGCGGGGAAAAAGCTATTGCCTCGGTCGTCGAATTTTCGTACAAAGCGACGGATTTTTCGCACAGGGCGGTTATTGATTGTCGGAGTAGAATAACATGAATCGACGCGTATTTCTGTTGGCGTTGGTCGCGGCGACGGCGTTGGGCGGCGGCGTTTCTTTCGGCGCGACGGTAACGACTCGTCTTAACGCAGCCACGATGAAGGCGTCTTTGCGAACCGGAACGCCCGATCAAGAGAAGTTCATCGATCAAGTTATGGCATTGGTAAACGCGGGAAAGCTCGCGCCCGACTTAGTCGATAGCACTTTTCAATGGGCGAGGAAGAAGCCGGAGCATAAATTCGAGTATTTCCAAAACGCGTTAATGGTGCGCGCGAAAAAGCAGGGCATCGACGTCGCGGCGCTCATTAAATCTTTATCGACGGCGAGATAGGCGTTCCGTTTTCCCTCGGTTCGAAATGCGAAGTCTTGCCCAGGCGACTGCGGCAATTCCCGCAATCGTCGTTAGGCCGAGCGACGTCGGCTCCGGCACGATCTGGGCGTCTATCGAGGGCGGTGCGCCAGTTCCGCCCAGAACAAGCGAATCTTGAACCAAGATCCCGACGACGACGATCGAGTCGCCGGTTATTCTCGTCATCCCCTCTCCGACAATCGACTGGAGAGAGTGCGTCCCGCCTAAAATTCTGAGCGTTCCGTCGGCGGTTGTATGAACGTTGAGGGAAGGCGAATTTCTGTTTAAGTATCCGATCGAAACGGAGCCCTCTGCAATGCTCAAGTCTCCGGCGAAAAGGCTATTTCCGCCGAGATACAAATCGGCCGATCCTGTTTTGGTTAATCCTCCCGAGCCGGAAATCGCCCCCCATAATTCGACGCCGAAGCTGGCCGTATTGATTGTTGCGTCACCGCCGATTCCGGTGAGATCGATCGGAATGGTTAATTTTAGGAAGGAGTCAGGTTCGAGCGTTCCTCCGCCGATTTGAAACGAAGCGACGCCGTCGCCCGTCGTCAGTTGCGAAACGACCAAGCGACCGCCGTTCAATTCGTAAATCCCGACCGAACCGGTTGAATCCGCAAGACGCAAATGGGGCGTAACGACTTTTCCACCGCTCTGCGTAAGCCGTCCGTATCCGTAACCTCCGATGGACATTTCGCCTGAAACGCGGAGTACTCCGGCGCCGCTCAAAGCGTAAGTTCCGCGACCGATCTGGCCGATGATAAGAGTTTCGGTGACATGCGTTCCTCCCGCCTGCGAGAAGTTCCCGGTTCCGTAATGTCCGACGTAGGTCATCGGCGAAGAAAGTTCGCCGGTTCCGCTTAAGGAATAGTATCCGCATCCGCCGCTTGCCGCTCCGAGGAGCAAGGCTCCGCTCGCCGTATTAGTTCCTCCCGATTGGGAGAAGACGCCGGTCCCCCAAAAACCGACGATTTCGTTCGCCGCGTTCAGCGTTCCGCCGTTTAACGAATAAGAGCCGGAGCCGCTGCCCGCCGCGCTAATGATCAAGCTCGCGTCAACTACGTTCGTTCCACCGGATTGAAATAAGACGCCGGAGCCGGAAAAGCCGATAATTTCGTTCGCCGCGTTCAACGTTCCGCCGTTTAGCGAATAGGATCCGAACCCTTTCGCCGTATTTCCCAGCGTCAACGTTCCGACGACAGTATGCAGGCCGCCCGATTGGGTAAAAGCGCCGCGACCGCTCGCACCGACTGTAACAGAATTCGTCGAGAGCTCTCCTTCCGATAGGAAATACGAACCGTTGCCGCTTGAGATTGAGCCGATTTCTAATCCGAGCGAGATTGCGTTAACCCCACCGCTTTGCGAAAAGGAGCCGTAGCCGTCGTAGCCGACGACTTCTTTCTTCGCTTTGACCGAGCCCGTCCCGCTTAGTAAATAAGTTCCGCTTCCGCCGTAGAATCCGAGATGGATTACGCCGGAGTCGGCGTAAGATCCTGCTGTCTGCGAAAAAACCCCAGTTCCTATGAAGCCGACGAACAATCCTACGGAGGTCAAAGAGCCCGATCCGCTCAACGAGTACGAGCCGACCGCAGAATGAGCGATGTAGAAGCTGCCGGAAACGGCGTTCGTCCCGCCCGTTTGCGTGAAAGTTCCCGTTCCGTAGGAGTCTCCGACGGTGAGGGATTTAGTCGAGAGAACGGCGTCGCCGCTGAGCGAGTACGCGCCTCTTGCTTTTGACGCAGCGCCTAAGGTAACATCCGCAGCGGTCACGGATCCGCCTTTTTGCGTGAAGGCGCCGACGCTTGCGACTTCGTTTCCGGCAATAATTTTAAGGCAGGAAAAGCTTCCCGAGTTCATGACGGCGTAACCGGAAGTCGTTCCCGACGATCCAAGGATCATTGCTGAGCATGTTTCGCCCGGCTGATCTATATAGGCTGTTCCGCCGTTATTGAACCAAGCGTAGTCGCTCGCCGTCGGCTCCGTTCCGGACGACCATGAGGTCGTAGAAGACCAATTCCCGCTGGCGACGTTCCAATATACGGTCGCCGCTTTCAACGGGGACTCAAAGAGTATCAAAGCGACGCCAAGCACAAACATGAGTCCGAGACGGCGCCAGAATAAACATGTTGGACGGAGCGGCATGCGGTCACCATTGCGGAATGCGAGGGCATTTTCGCGTAAGAGTCTTTGCGCAAAAAGGGGCAGTTGGCGCAGGGAGTCGAGACGAAGGTGAAGAGAGCAGCGTCAATGCAACGCCGTCATTTTTATAGAAGTCGGCGAATTCCGCAACTTTCCGGCAAGCGCCCCCCCAAGAAATTTCGCGACGTCAAACGCGACGAGGGAGGCGGCATGAATTTCTATTTAAAAATCATTCCCGCGTAGCCGACGACGCGATCGCGTTCGCCGGTAACGTCGCCGCTGGTGGCGTACTCGACAAGTTCGCATTTATTGAGCGAGCCGAGCAATCGCAGCGCTTCCATGGCGATCACGCAGGGATAGACGCCGCACATGCTAATGCGGTGCAGATGGACGGTCTCGTAGACATGGGACGGGTTCAGCGTTTCGATGGCGTCGAGCGCCACGCGATCTTGGATTCGATTTTCCACGTCCGAAGCGAAGTGATTCATGTCGCTCGAAACGATAATCAGCGGTCGTTCCTTCTCGGATCGCATGACTTCGCTCAACCCGTAGGCGAAATGTTGCGCATCGCTTAGCGAGCAGCCGCCGACCGTAACGCCGACGATACGCGTTTGCGGGGCGATGCGAGCGAGGAACGGGAGCATCACTTCGACGGCGTGCTCCTGTTCGTGCGGGGCGGCGTCCAATTCGAGGCCGTCGATCGCATGCGCGAGCTTGGCGGTCAATTCGACGTCGCCGGCGATCTCTCCGCCGGGAATAAGCCAACGGCGAAACGGAGCGGCGGCCCAAGTCGAGCCGCCTGAACGATGTTTGGGGCAGAGAATAATGACGCTTTGCGGGATTTCGACTCGATTGAAGACCGCGCCGGCCACGCGGCCGGAATATTTCCAACCGGCGTGCGGAATCAACGCCGCCGCGCAAGGCTGCGGATCGGAGGGGCCGGAAAGTAAGCGGTCTAGATCGCGGCGAACGGCGTCGGGATCGGCGGGATAGAACATTCCGGCGACGGCCGCGGGTCGAGCGTCTTCGAACGAAGGGGGAAACGCGCCGTGAATCGCGTAGCCCTCGAATCGCATCACTTGCGTGGCGTCGTCGAGCCAGGCGTCGAGCGAAAGGCCTGCCTTGCGGCACGTTTGCCGTAAGAATTCGCGCGAGTCGAAATGATGTTCAGTCGCGACGCCCGGCAAAAGGAGCCCTCGGGCGGAACCGCGCTGACAAATCAGGCCGTGCTTGCCGATCTCGACTTCGCCGACGCGGGCTTCTCCTTTAGCTTGAATCTCCTCCGGTCCCCAAAGAATCCACACCTCCATATCGAGGCTATTCAATTCCTCCGGCGTAATAGGCGGAAAACGCGGGTCGTCTTTCGCCGCTCGCTCGGCGGCATGACTCACGGCCAGCGACAGTATCGCTTGCTCGTCAATATAACCGCAACACGAACGGAGTTGGCCGCGACGCTTGAGGCTAACGAACGCTCCGTAAAGGGGCAACTCGGCGATTTCGGGGACCGTTTCCGAGAACGACTTCGTCGAGCGGCGGCGCACGACCGCCTCGACGTAGCGTCCGACCGCCTGAAATAAACGCAACTCCTGTTCGCTCGTTAAACGGGGACGATTCTCCGGCTCGGCGAATAAAGCGTTTTCGTCAGACGAGGCCGACATGGCAGGACTCCTTGTTTCGGAATTCGCGACTATTGATTCGGAACGAGAGGCGAGGTTCAGTCAACCGTAATCGGCGATGCGGATAGGCAGGCGGCGCGATCCCCAATCGCCGGGGGCGTCGTCGAAGCGGCCCGCGATCTTTTCGCCGCAGAATCCGCACTGGTCGCCGCGCAGCGCGTATTCCGAGAGTGCGTATCCCTCGCGGCGAATGATCGTTTTTTGACAGTTCGGGCAACAGGTGTTCTGGTTCTGCGGATCGACGACGTTGCCAGTATAAACGTAGCGTAAACCGGCTTGCCGAGCCAGGGCGGTCGCCTTAAGCAACGTGGAGACCGGCGTCGGGCCGCGATCGGTTAATTTGTAATCCGGATGAAAGGCCGAAAAATGGAGCGGGGAGTCGACGCCCAACTCTTTGACGAGCCAATCGCACATCTTGCGGATTTCGTCGGGCGCGTCGTTGGCCTCGGGGACGATCAAATTGGTGATTTCCAGCCAGACGTTCGTTTCTTTGGCAAGCCAGCGGAGCGTGTCCAATACCGGATGCAGCGAACCTTTGCAGTAGCGCATGTAAAAGGTTTCGCTAAAGCCTTTCAGATCGACGTTGGCGGCGTCCATATTTTCGAACAAAACGGCCCGCGCCGACGGCGTGATATAGCCCGAGGTGACGGCGATCGTTTTGATTCCGGCCGCGCGACAAGCTCGAGCGACGTCGGCGGCGTACTCCGTCCACACGATCGGATCGTTGTAGGTGAACGCAACGCTACGGCAGCCGTTGGCTGACGCCGCTTTGACGATCATTTCGGGCGAGGCGTCTTCGCAAGCGGTTTCGGCCTCTTTTGCGCGAGACATCGACCAGTTTTGACAAAAGACGCAACTCAAGTTGCAGCCGGGAGTGCCGAACGATAAGGCGCTCGTGCCGGGATAGAACTGAAATAGAGGTTTCTTTTCGACAGGATCGACGCAGAAACCGACGCCGCGTCCATAGGCTGTCGAGACGATCTTGCCGTTTTGATTTTGCCGAACGTAACAAAAACCGCGATCGCCTTCACGCAATCGGCAAGATCGCGGGCAAATCGAGCAAACGACGTAATCAGCTTGGTCGGAAGGAGGCATATTTCGACAAGGGTACGAGCAAACTATTTTTATTGCCGACGACGTCTCGATCGAGCGCGACGGCGTTGATTTCAACGCTGAGTAATTATACGCGGCGCCTAAGCAATTTTCTCGAAGGCCGATATTTCACGGGCGAGTTCTTCGATAATTAGGCGCGAGTCGTTTTTTCGGAGCGTTTCGAGGACGGCCTGGTAATACCAGATCGTACCGTCTCGGCCGCCGCGAAAGTCTCGCCAAACGTCGGCATTTGCATGCGGAGCCGCGCGAATCAATCTCGTTAACGAACGGACGTTGTGCAGTTTGTCGGCGGCGACGATCAGCCGGACCGAGGCGTCGGCCGAGCGAAGTCGCTCGATGAACGATTCTTTTCGTTCGCGCCATGGCGGCTTGGGCGAGACGAACGCGTCGGAGCAGCCCTCGACGATCGCCAATACGTCGGGGCCGAATCGGCGGCAGATGTCGTCGGCCGCGAGTTGGCCGCCTTGATCCTCTACGGCGTCGTGCAAAAGAGCGGCGACGGCTTCGGTGGTCGTTCCGCCGTTTTCCATGACTAACGCGGCGACGGCCAAGAGATGCGCGAGGTACGGCTCGCCGCTCCCCTTGCGGCGCTGGTCGGCATGCAAGCGAGCGGCGTATTCGAGCGCGTTGATGAATGGATCCGTTTGATTCATCATTGACTATCTCGTCGGCGTCGGCGGGATGACCGGTTGCGGCGTCGGCGCGAAGCCGTGTTGGGCGCCTTCGTACGCGCTGAACTCGGCCCAGACCGGGAGATGGCGGGAAACTTCGGCCGCTCCTTGGCGGGTAAGTTCAAATTCGCGGAGCATATCGACGACGTCGCCTCGGCCGGTGAATTCGATCGTCGCGCGGCGGCTCATTAAAATGTTGTCGGTTTGGGCGGTTCCTTCGGCCGTGGTGGGAATCTCGGCCGAGATCGCCGCCACGACGTCGAACGATTTGCCGAGTTCGCCCAATCGCTTTTCGTCGGTCTCGAAATCGCCGAGCATGATGATGTCGTCTTCTTTGCGACCGTCGTCTCTGACGGCGCGACGGACGTCGGCCAAGAGGTTCACTTCGTCGACGACGCGGTCCGGATCGATTTCGACGTTAATCAACGTGAAGGTGAACGCCTGGGACGGCTCGATTCCGCGCGTGCGAAACGCGCCGACCAACGGGCTGCGTCGAAAACGGTTCATGGGGTCTTGCACGTAATGGACCGTTGTCCGATCGATTTCCAGCGCCGTGCGATCGTAGAGGAATGCGGAGTAGCGTTCGGCGGCCGAGCGAATTTGCTCGGGTCCGATGGCATAGCCGTATTGCCGACCGGCGGCATTAAGCATTTCGGTCAACTGCATGATGACGGCTTGATTTTTTCCTTGCAGTCCTTGCACGGCGATCAATTCGTAGCGAGATAAAACGCGAAGGAGAATGCCGCTGACTCGAGGCGAGGCGAGTTTATTGGAATCGAGTCCGTCGAGATTGAACGTGGCGATGCGGAAGGCGGGGCGAAAAGGCCTGGGCGCCGGCTCGTTCGTCGCGACCGGCGCGGCAACGTCGGCGAGATTGTCGCGTGGAACGATCTTTATGGAAACAAGGTTTCCATTTTCGTATTGCGGCTCGATCCGAAAGTTTTTGAAAAACAGAACGATCGCGCCGACCATAAGAACGAGAACGACGATTCCGACGAAACGCTTCATGGCTGGGGCGGAAAATTTGGGGCCAAGGATTGGGGGCTAGGGATTAGAGGCAGGATAGCGGAAAGCGGGGGAAAAGGCCATCCCATTTCAGGTTGGCCGGAGTCGGAAGAACGTTTTTCGGCTCCGCCCGATTTACCGATATTACCGCAGAAAGGCATCGGCGACGGAGCGGCCCCTTTTCGCCGCCGCGACGCAAAGATTCTCGCGCAGAGACCGCAACAGATTAAACCGCGAATGAACGCGAATTCTTCGCTGCAAGCCGCAATTTTCACCACAAAGTCACCAAGACACGAAGGGCGCAATGTAGGGCGTGGGGATTAGAGCATAGGGGGCAGGGACGCAAATCTCACGCGGAGGGACGAAGACGCGGAGGATTGGAAAGCGGGAGTAACATTCGCTACCGGGGCGCAAAGCTATCCGCCATGCCCTCCGAAAAAATCTTATGGTCGAGTAGCGTCAGTGTTTTGCTCCTTATTGCTTTCCAATTTTTCGATCACATAAAGCCCAAAGTCCGCGATTCGCTTGTTCGGCGGTTTTCTTCCTGGGACGGCGTCAACCTTTTCGCCCTTCTCTTGGAAGCTCTCTTTCAGCGTGTCTCGGTCCGCAACGCTTATGACATCTTGATCGGTTAAGTCCGCCGAAGAAATCATCTCCCCATGCTCGTCATAATTCAACAATTCACTATGCCAGAATAGCCCTACTTTTGCTTTGCGGCGCTCGTGAATATGCTTTTTGCTCCAACGCCAGACCTCGCTGACTTCCCTAGTGCGATCAATTTTATAGATATCTATGCGTGAGGCTTTGCCATCCACGATGACCAGAATATATTTAGAGATGGGTTTTTCCGGGACATCGCAGCATCCGCCTCGAAGGAAGATTGAAATTGCGAGAACGCCAATAAGTGATTCCAGAATACCGAGCAGTCGCATGAAGCTGGGGTCTTTCGAAGATCGACAAATGGCATACTTGGCTTTGCGGAATTCGTCTTTGGGAGCGATCGTAGCGACAAATAACAGAAACCGTCTTCTGCTGAAAGAGAATAGGAACGTCATCGCGCCGAGCAAGACGCATGCTATTCCAAGCATTAAGATTGCGAGGCAACTACCTGGACTCATAAGGCGCTCGAAAAGCACTTGCTGGTTTAACTAAAGAGAGACGGTCGGAGTGATTTTTCGCTGAACGGCGAGTCGTCCGCATCATCCTTACAAAAAAAGGCGGGCTTTGTCGTCGGTCGCATTATATCCTGCGGCGAATAGCATTATCAAGTGATACGCAAACCACACGAAAGAGGCGGCGGGACATATATTGGCCGCAAAAGAACGCAAAGAGCACGAAAGCGCGGGCAATCACGAAAAGTCGAAATCGCAAAAGAATTCCTGTAAGGATTTACGCGACAAGAATAATTGCCGCAATGAAAAGGATATCCGCCAACCTTGATAATCAAGTCCT
This sequence comes from Thermoguttaceae bacterium, assembly GCA_963665265.2. Lineage (GTDB taxonomy): Bacteria > Planctomycetota > Planctomycetia > Pirellulales > Thermoguttaceae > CAXXHQ01. The sequence goes on from OY762224.2 coordinate 416,172, forward strand.
AATTTCTCTGCGACCTTTGCGTTCTTTCGTGGCCAATATCTTCCGCTGCGCCTCTGTGCCCTCCGTGACTCTGCGGTAAATATCTCCTTGCGTCTCCGCGCAAGGATTCGCCCCGGGAAATACATGTTGGCGGGACTCGCGGAGCTCGGCCCACCCTACAAGCTTCATCCCTCTTCCTTCATCCTTGTTATTACGCCCTCTTTCGCGTCTTCCTTTTCATTTTGGCGGAATTATAATAGTCGCTTGTTCAGTCCTTTTCGGCGTGCGCTTATCAAAACAGCGGGCTTTCTCGGAGGAGCTTCGTAAATGCAGATCAAATTGCGGTGTCCAAAGTGCGAGACGGCGCTTAAAGTGCCGGCCGAGTTGAGCGGGAAACGGGGGCGGTGTCCGAAGTGCCAAACGGCGATCGTCATTCCGGCAGTTTCGAATCGGCCGGAGAGCGAGCCGACGCCTGGACCGATTTCACCGCCGAAGGCCGCTTCCGCACCTGCGACCGCCCCGAAATCGAACGAAAACGCGAAGAAAGATTTTTTTGACTCGATCGTTCAATCTCCGTACGAAAGCAAAGCGGACCGACGCCGCCGACTTCTGGAAGCGTTTACGGGCGAAATTAAACCGGTGCGAAAATCGCCGGCGTACGTTCTGGCGATTCCGCTTGTGACCTTATTTATGGTCCTTCTCCCGTTGGCCTACGTCGCCTTTATCGTCAGTCTCGGGTATCTCGTTTACTATCATGCCGTCAATGACGTCGGCATGATGAGCTACGGCGGGCACAACATACGCGTGATCTTCCTGCTCGCGTCGTTGTACGCCGCGCCGATCGTGGCAGGCTCGATTATGGTTCTATTTATGCTCAAGCCGTTATTGGCGAGACCGCTGCAAGAAGGGCGGACTCGTTCGCTCACGCCGCAGGGGGAGCCGATTCTTTTCGACGTCGTGTCGAAACTTTGCGACGTCGTCGGCGCACCGCGTCCGAAACGGATCGACGTCGATTGGCAATTTAACGCTTCCGCGCATTTCCGCCTCGGATTCGGAAGTTTTTTGGGGAACGACCTCGTATTGACGATCGGCGCGCCGCTCTTGGCCTGTCTCTCCGCGCAGCAATTCGTCGGCGTTTTAGCCCACGAGTTCGGTCATTTTAGCCAAGGGATCGGCATGCGATTAAGCTACGTCATACGATCGATTAATCGTTGGTTCGCCCGCGTCGTCTACGAACGAGACCAATGGGACGCGTGGCTATCGGCCACGGCCGAGTCGACCGATTTCCGGATCGGCTGGATTCTCGCCCTGGGAATCATCGGGGTCGCCTTTTCGCGCGTCGTGCTCCAGATTCTGATGATGATCGGTCTGGCTGTAAGCGGTTTATTGCTTAGGCAGATGGAGTTTGACGCCGATCGTTATGAGGCTCGAGTGGCCGGCTCGGAGACGTTTGAAGCGACAACCAAACGAATGCGTACGTTCGGAGCGGCGTATCAGGAAGCGCGCGAGAAGTTTCTTAACATGGCCCGAATGAAAGACTACGCGGACGATCTATCGCGACTGACGACAATCATTCATTCGGGATTGGCGCCCGAGATTCTTCTCTTCCTAGAGATTAAGATGATGGAGGAGAAAACCGGCCTTTTCGACACGCATCCTTGCTCGGCCGCGCGTATTGCTAGCGCCAAGCGAGAAGAGGTGCCGGGGGTCTTTCGCATCGACGGTCCAGCATCGGACCTCGTTTGCCATTTCGAGCCGATCACACGGAACGTGACTTGGGATTTAGCCTGCGCCTTGGGCCTCTCGCATTTAAAGCCGACCGATTTGAAGCCCGTCGAACAGCTTCTCGCGAGCGGAAGGCACAATTAACGCCGACGGCCGCGACGATCGTTTGGATCGGCGCGGCCGCGGGTTGTTTATGCTGCGATATTTCTCGGTTATTGGGCCGAGGTTTGCGACGGGGCTTGCGCCGTAATGGCGGTCGAGCCGGAGGCGTCGTGGTAGACGCCGACCGTCGAGACTCCGCTTCCGGTGAAGTCGCCTGCGAACGGTTTGTCGCCCGGTCCGCCGAGCTCGAAGACCTTATCCGCCGCGTCGACGACGCGGTTATTATTCGTATCTAGGATAAACGAACCGTTGCGATAGACGCCGAGCTTGGTTTTTCCGTCGCCGGTCCAATCGCCGACCACGGGAACGTCGCCGGCCTGGCCGAATTCGACCATCACGTCGCCGGCGCTCCAGCGTCCGTCGCCGTCCATGTCGAGGAACCAAACGCCTTTTCGGAAAATGCCGACGGTATAGACGCCGTCGCCGTTCCAGTCGCCGACCACGGCGATATCGCCGTTTTTACCGTACTCGAAGACGTGGTCGATGACGTCGGAGCGGATTTCGCCGGTGGCGGTTTTCTTCATTGTGCGCCAACCGACGGCGGCTTCGGCCGGGTTCGGCGGAATGTTTTTGAAGCGGCTCTTAGGCGGGTTCAAGACGTCGGGGAGACCGGCGTCCATTTCGACGGCGCGAATATCGCCGTTCCAAGCGGGACCGTAGATGGCGATATCGGTTTTGCCGTCGCCGTCCCAATCGCCCGCTACGCCCTGGTCGCCCGGTTTTCCGAGTTTGGCCCAGAGGTCGTTTTCGTCCCAGACGCCGTTTCCGTCGAGATCGATGAACCAATAGCCGTTGAGGAAGACGGCGATTTCGGAAATACCGTCGCCGTTGAAGTCTCCGACGATAGGTTTCGCGCCTTTGAGTCCGAATCGCGTTTTCTTAACGACTTTTCCGTCGGCGTCGGCGAAGACGAATTCGCCTTGGCTAATATTTTCGCCGGTCCAAGTGGCGGGGTCGAACGTTTCGGCTTGCGGCGAAACGGAGTAAGCGCTCGATTCGACGGAGCGACGCGGCGTTCCGCCGTCAACGATGCTCAAGTGCCACGTGTATTCGGCCAAGCCTCCTGCTCCGCCGGACAACGTGGGAATGGTGATCAACGGCGGAAGCGAGCCGCCGTAGAACGTCGACGAAGCGACTCCCGCAGAGATGACGTGGGTGTCGTTCGTATTGACGGTGGTCGTGGAACCGCCGCCGGGCGACGATTTCTCTTTCACTTTGACCCAACTGAAGTTGTAGTCGGTTCCGTTTTCGCCGGCGTCGAGCGTGATTTTGACGATGGCGTTTCCGCTCGTCGTGACGGCTAGGGTCGAGAGGGTCGCGGCGGAGATAGTGGCGTAGGGGTTGACGACTAAGCCGCCCAAGGTGCCGGAGGTATCGACGCCGTTCACGTACCCGGTGACGCCGAGTTCCTTAATTGAATAGGAGCCGGGCATCAGGTTGCTGAATTTGTAGTGTCCGTTGGAGTCGGTCACGGTGGTGATTTGATTGCCGCTGGAATCGGTCAACGGTACGCCGGAGCCGTCGCAGAGGACGAGGGTGACGCCGGACAAGCGGGTATCGTCGGAAGTGAGCGTTCCGTCGCGGACCGACGGAATGTAAGGCGTCGCTTCGCCCGACTTGATCGAGATCACGTCGCCGTCTTGGAAGACGTAGCCGGAGAGCGAGGCGGGGACGACTTCGAGGAAGTCGTATTCCGTGCCATCGACGCTTGCGGCGAGGGTGATGGACGTGAGGTGGTTGGCGTCGGTGACCGTTCCGCCCTCGGAGCCGGCCAAAGCGGCGTAGTCGAGATAGTTGGCGGGTTGGGTTTCGACGATGGAATAGACGCCGGGCGCCAATTCGGTGAAGGAGTATGCGCCGTTCGCGTCGGTCGCGGTCGTGGCGACGAGATTGCCCTCGGCGTCGTACAGTTTGATCGTGACGCCGGAAAGGAGCGGTTCGTTGGAGTCGTGGACGTTATCGAGGTCGAGTTCGGCCCAGACTTTACCGCTGACGCTGCAAATCAGTCGTTCGCCGAAGTTGTAATCGGTGGCCGTCACGTTCGCGGCGAGCGGAATGGCGGTGATGACGTCGTTCGTGACCGTACCGCCTTCGGAGCCGGCGGTATCCTTGCCGTCCACGTATCCGTCGGGCTGCGATTCAACGACTTTGTATTTACCTGGGGCGAGATTTTCGACCGTCCACGAACCGTCGGGCATCGTATAAGTCGTGGCGACGTGCGTGGGGTTTCCTTCGGAGTCGAGCGAATAGACGTCGATTTGCGCACCGGCGATGCCCTCTTCGGTCGACTGGAAGACGCCGTCGTTGTTGACGTCGTAATAGACGTTGCCGGAGAGGGAGGCGGGTTTCGTTTCGGCGAAGTCGTTATGGACGCTATCGTCGCCTCCTTCGAGCGCAATTCCTTTGATGACGTTAACCGTCTCGACTGAGCCGCGGGTCACGCCGTCGACTTTACCGGCGGTTGCGCCGACGTCCATATAGCCGGCGATGACGGCCTGCTCGCTGACGCGGTAGGTTCCGGAAGTAATATCGCTAGAAGAGAATTCGTAGTATCCGTATTCGTCGGTGGTCGCCGTCAAACCGGTGGAGACGTATCCGCCCTCGTCGTCGAGTTTGAAGAGCGTTAGGGTAACGCCTTGGATTCCCGACTCGTTCGCGTCTTGGACGTTATCGGCGTCTTTATCGTAGAAGACGTAGCCGGAGAGCGAGACGGGCTTCTCGATTTGCGTAGCGGAAGCGGCGGCGCCGGCGGTGTAGATGGCGCTCGTCACGGAGCCGGTCGGCGCATATTGATCGACGGGATTGTAAGCGTCGTTGGGCAAATCGAGGTTCTTGCCGGAGAAATACGTGTCGTATTCGTTGTAGAAGCAGACGCTGGAAACGGTCAGATCCTTGTAATGATCGGCGGTGAACGTGGCGTTGAAGCTGGAGCCTTCGAATTCTTTGCCTTCGGCCACGGGGCTGCCGCCGTCGGTTCCGGTTTCATCGACGTCGATGCGGAAGACGAACTTTTCGCCGGCGTCGAATCCGCTGAAATTCAGCGTGAGCGTTTTGCCGTCCGAGCTGACGGTGTAGCCGGTCAGCGAGACGCCGTCGGAGCTAACGACGGAGAAGGGCGAATAGCCGGAGACGCCGGGCGAGGCGGAGGTATTGTCGAAAACGCAATCGGCGTTGGTGAAGCCGGAGAGTTTTTCCGTATTGATGACGAGTTGCGTCAACTGGGAGCCCGACGCGCCGCCGTTGTACGCGACTTCAAAAACGTCGCCGGTCGTATCGTTGGTGCTCGAATCCTCGAAATAGGTGACGCCGACGTTGAGCGGCGAGACCGAGAGCATTTCGCGTTGTTCGAGCGGCTCGAATCGGCAGCGATGCCAATTGCGATCCTTGTGCGGATTTTTCCACGAGGCGCGAACGTTCTTAAACTTATCTTTGGCTTTCCGTAGCAAACTCACGGCAACCTCCATGTCGCTTGAGCGGCTTATTCTCGAATTGTATTTTGCTAGATGAGCGGCGGAAGAAAAGTTATTTCTTCGCGTTCGTGTTTCTGTTTTCTTTCATGCCTTGCTTGGCGACGGAGCCGGCGTCCTTGCCGCCCAACGACCAAACGCGGATAGTGGTGTCGAATCCGCCCGAGATTAATTGTTTCGTTTGCGGATCGTAGGTCAGCGCGGCGACGGTACCGAGGTGGCCGGTCATGCGCATCGTTTCGCGTTTTGAGGAAAGGCTCCAAACGCGGATCACGTTGTCGGTGCATCCGCCGGCCAATTCATCTTCGCCGCAGAATTGCAGGCAACGAATCTCGGCGGTGCAGAGCGGCATTTCGGCGATGGTTTTGAGCGATTGCGCGTCGATGACGAAGGCCTTGCGTTGCGCGCCGCCGGCGGCTAATTGCTTGCTGTCGGCGGAGAACGCGAGGCAGTTAATCGTGCGGTTCGCGGCGGTCGAATCGGAGAATTTACCGTCGCCGAGGGTCCAGACTCGAACCGTTCCGTTGCGACCGGCGGCGGCTAATCGGGTTCCGTCATGCGAGAAGGCCGTGGCGCGAATGTCGTCGCCCGGTCCGGTCAACTCACGGATAAGTTGGCGCGTTTCGGCGTCGTAGACTCGAACGTCGGAGCCGAATCCGACGAGGGAAATCATTTTGCCGTCGGGACTAAACGCCAAGGCGCGAATGGCGAACGATTGCTCGGGCAATTCCGCGGGAATCTGCGAACTGATCGCGTCGCCGTCGTTCAAATTCCAGAGCCGAATTCGGCGATCGTTACCGGCCGTGGCCACGACTTTTCCATCGGGCCGAAACGCCACCGCTTTGATCCAGTCGGTATGCGAGGAGAACGTTTTGGCCAAGGAGGCGTTTTGCACGTTCCAAATTCGCAGGAGATGATCGTCGCCGACCGTAGCCAGCAATTTGCCCGAGGGCGAAAGAGCCACGCCGGAGACGACGGGCACGGTCTCTCCTTGCGAGGCGTGCGGCAGTTCCAGGGTGGAGATTGCCGAAATTTCGATCGAGGCGGTCATTTCGGCCGCTTGCAGCGAGCCGACCGTCGTGGAGAGCAGTATAGTGATAGCGCTAAAGGCGATCCAAGAAAACTTTTTCATCATTCCCCCTCTTCGCACGCAAATGCGATAACAAACCTCGGACCATACATCGCGGTCCTTTCTTTCCTTATCGTCAGCGCCCATTGCAAGAAAGGAGCTTTTTTACGTATAGGGTAAGCTGCGGAAAGCAGGTCGGGTTTAACGCCAGAATGATGTTTTCAGGACGTTTTGCGCAGGAAAAGAGGCGTCAGACTGGGAGAGATGCGAGAAATACAGAGAGGTAGGGCAGGCGCCGCGTGCCTGGCGGCCGAAGGGCGCTGCGGTGAGCACCGATAGAATCGCGAGCTTTCCTTTTTGCGTGCGACTCTGCGTCCTTCGCGTTCTCGGCGCGAGAATCTCTTGCCTTGGGAACGGCTACAAAACCCCGATGGGGTTTATTGGGGGGGGCAATCGTTTTCCTAGGGTAGCCGCTGCGCGGCAACCCTTAGGCTATGTACCGTAAGCCCGTTGGGCTAAGGCGGCTCTCGGAGAGCGTTCTGCGGCTGTCGTCATGCACGGGGTGCATGACCTACTAGACCGACCATACTTAAATGTCAGGCATTTCAGGAGGACCGTGAACGGCCCTGACAGGTTCCAAACTCATACTTTAAATATGATTAATGCGGGGATTTTACCCGACGTAAACGTCGGGCCTGTGACGGCCTAAAGGGCGAGGAAGGGACGTGAACGTCCCTCAAAGCAAAACCGCACGCAATCAGAATTGACTGCGAAAGTGCCTATCATTAGCTCCTGGCGCCTGACAAGCACGCACCCTACAAATCGCTTGCCCGCAACCTGACATTTAAGCGTAGCTAGACTACTACGAACCTTACAGATTCTTGGCGGGACGTTGTCCCACCCTACGAACTAAAAAAGCGGTCAGCGGTCAGCAAGTATACTTCTCGGCCATGGCGAGGCGTTCGCCGATGGACGGGTGGCTGTGGAACAAGGCGACTTCGAGGCGGGGCGGATCGGGATCGTCTTTGTTCAGCTTAGCCAGTTTGCGAAAGGCCGTGCAGTAGGCCGATTTATCGTTCGTTCGCTGCAAGGCGTAGCGGTCGGCCTGGCGTTCGAAGTGACGGCTAATCGCGTTTTGCAGCGGCTCCAACACGAGTCCGAACAGCGAGAGGACGAGCATGACGAACGGCAGGGTGAAGACCGGCAGTTGCGCGTAGTCGAGCGTTTCGACGCCGCCTCGGCCGACGGTCCAAGCTCGGATGGCCAAGTCGCAGACCCAAAAGCCGGCCAAGGTGTAGACCACGCCGGAGGCGATCATTTTGCGAATGTGTTTAAAAACGTGATGGCCGATCTCGTGGGCGAAGATCACGTCGATCTCTTCGGGCGAGAATTTATCGAGGAGGGTATCGCCTAGCAAAACGCGGCGCGTCGAGCCTAAGCCGGCGAGCATCGCGTTCGCCTTGACCGTTTCGTCGCTCATTTTGAGGCGGTAGACGCCTTCGATCGAGAGGCCCGTTCCCTCGGCCAATTTTCCGACGCGGTTTTTCAAGTCGTCGCCGTCGATTTTTTCAATCTTATAGAAAAGCGGCAGAATCAAGACCGGGGCGAGTTGGCCGAAGACGATCGAAACGACGAAGAACGCGGCGGCCGCCGCCAGTTGCCAATAGGGGCCGACGGTCCAGATCAACCAGTAGAGGCCGAGGATCATGAGCGCGCCGATCACGGCGCCGAGCGTTTGGCGTTTCACGTAGCGGCGGAGCCAGCCGCCGAAAGTTTGCGCGCTGAGCGCGAATTTCGTTTCGACGACATGCCCTGAGTAGAACGAGAGCGGAAACGAAATCGCTAGATGCAGCGCCGTGACGATGACGAATAAGACGATCAATCGCAGCGAGGCGAAACGTTCGAGAACGGCGAAGTTTTTTAGCCAAGCGTCGAGAGGGATTGCCAAAACGAACGCGGCGAACGAGAGAAAGGCGACGTCGAGCGCCTTGTCGGCGAGCATGCAATAGAGTCCGATTTTTCCGTAGCTTTTCGCTTCGGCTAATTCGTTCGGTCGTAAAACGTCGGATTGCTCGGATTCGTGGTTTTCGGTCATCGGCGGCGTCAAAAGGGTTAAAACGAGTGAAGGTCCGTTCGGCCTTAATTATACTTCAAAATACTCTTCGACGGCGTCGCGTAGAACTTCGCGCGCGGGATCGACGCCGGTCCATTTTTTGAACGCCGCGGCGATTCGCTCGATAAGGACGGTCAGTCCGTCGAGGGTTTTGCAACCTACGGCGCTGGCGGCCGAGAGCAGATCGGTTTTGGGCAGGTCGCAGGAGAGATCGACGACGAATAATTCGGGACGAACGAACTCCCAATCGATCGAGGCGAGGATTTCGGTCGTTTCGTCGGAGGTTTTGGCGACGAGGATGAAGACGTCGGCGTCTTCGGGGATCACGAATTTTTCCGCCGCTTTTTGCGAGGAAAAGAGATCGGCTTTTTTGGCAGAGAGTTTGGCGACCAATTCGGCGGCGCGGCTTTCATCGGCGTCGGCAACGGCGACGGAACCGGCCGAGGCGTCGGCCAGCGCTAGTGCGAGGGCATGCGCGCGTTTGTCGGATCCGAGAAGGAGGAAGCGTTTTCCTGTTGGATCGATTCGTTCGCGCAGGGAGGCGAGGGCTGAGGCGCCGAAATCGTAGTCGCCGACGAATTGGTCGTTCTCGCGGAAGAATTCGTTGACGGCGCCGACCTGGGCGGCGACGTCGGTAAGCCGGTCGAGCGACGGGGCGATCGCTTCTTGATGCGTCCCTTCGCAATGTCCGCCGAAGAACCCCAGCGTGCGAACCGCTTGCACCGATTCGCTGAGCTTTTCCGGTTTAATTTCAAAGCTGAGATAGCGCCAATCCAATTTATGATGGGCGAAGGCTTTTTCGATCATGTACTGCGCGGGATTTCCGCCGGCGAAATCCGCGATCAGCGCGAGAAGCGTTTGAATGGATGCGCTCATATTAATATCCTCGTCTCTATTCCCCCGCCCTTTGCCCTAACATTTATTCGCCGATGATTTTGACGAGGACGCGTTTATTGCGTCGTCCGTCGAACTCGCCGTAGAAGACTTGCTCCCAGGGGCCGAAGTCGAGCCGGCCTTCGGTGACGGCGACGACGACCTCGCGGCCCATGATTTGGCGTTTGTGATGGGCGTCGCCGTTGTCTTCTCCGGTGCGGTTGTGGCGGTAACGTTGCGGCGAGGGATCGAAAGGGGCCAGCTTTTCCAGCCATTGTTTATAGTCTTCATGCAAGCCCGGCTCGTCGTCGTTGATGAAGACCGAGGCGGTGATGTGCATGGCGTTGCAGAGGAGGAGTCCTTCACGGATTCCGCTTTTTTCCAAGGCGTCGACCAGTCGCGGCGTGATGTTCACGAAGTCCATGCGCTGCGGGACGTTTAGAGTGAGGTATTCGGTATAGGATTTCATGCGATTTCCTTATGCGGTTCCGACAAAATCATCCGAGGGCGATTGTACTGTAATTCGAGCGGGGAGGAACAGCTTGAAACGGCGGGATTAAGGGTCTTTGCGAGGTTCGGAGCGTTGTCGTTTTGGCGAGAAGGGCGCCTGTTGGGGACCGTTTTGGGCAAGCATCATTATGTTTGTAACTGTTCGCGGGGGAAGAATTTAGGGTATTTGCACCCCAGATATATTTGGCTTAAACCCTACATTTCAATTTTTCCTGCCTAAATTGACATTGAATCTACATGAATACCGTATTTCTCACATTCTTCCCGATGTTTTTACGGGGTTTAGACGAGGATACTAACAGGAGACCTTGGGTCTAATGTAACAAACCGCATTCGATTCGTGAGAATTCCCTTGATGCGAGGGGCCGATCGAATCGGAAAAACCCATTTAAACCGTAAGCGGGGCCAAGCTTATGAAACTATCTCAGAGCGCGACGTATGCCGTACACGCGGCGTTGGAGTTAGCGAAAGAACAGAATTCCATACCGGTTTCTTGCGGAAAATTAGCGGAGAAAGGGCACATGCCGGAGCGATTTTTGCTCCAAATTCTTCGTGATTTGGCGAAGCAAGGAATTCTTCAATCGAGTCGAGGCGGAGGGGGCGGCTTTATGCTGGATCGCGATCCGCACGAAATTTCGCTTCTTCAATTGATTGAAGCGATAGACGGGCCTGTCGTGGCGGGTTATCCGGCGAATTCTCATTTGCCAGACGAGTCGAGCGTGGTATTACGGGGCGCGTTGAATCGGATTGCGCAAACCACGCGCGATCAGCTATCGGCGATTACTCTCGCCCATTTGCTGGAGATGCCGAAGCCTGTATTCGAGGAAGTGACATCGACGGCTGGGGCTGCGTATTCGCTGGCCTAGAGGGCGATTTGGCATAATATCGGCATTTTCGAACGTCGCCGAAACTTGCTCAATGTTTTCGGTCGCGATTCGTCAATCATACAGGGATGCAACTGTGAAAAAGGGCGAAACCTTGGGTTTCGCCCTTTTTCTTTCTTGCGGGCCAATTTTTGGGCCGCCCCCGCGAAAAAACAACTGGTTTATATGCGGCGGGGGGTAAATCTTTTTTAAACTGCCCTTGACCCATTTCTTGGCTGCGGGTATTTAACCCGTCCTCGTTCGGAAATTTCTGTTTTGAGCGTTCTCGAATTTGAGGTTCGAGGGGGCGAAAGAGCGGAGGATTTCGGCGAGATCGTTCGGAAAAAACAGGCGTCGCCGCATTGGATATCGGACGCCTCCGAAACGACGCGAGATGCGATTTGCGCGGACGGCGGGGTGAGCCGCGTGCAAATCAATTTCTTTTCGCGTTGATCGGAGATCGCCGGTCGCGGCGGGCGCTGCCAGGAGAGGACATATTCATCGGCAAGAATTTCCGTTAAAAGGGCAAGGAAGCCCGGAGATTCTGCGAGTCGCAAAAGGAGATCGCTTTTGAACACGACCGCATCAACACGCATAGTTGGGACCTACGTCATCGGATTGACGTTTTGCGTCCTAGTCAACGTCGCGACGTTGCGGGCGGACTCTACTTCGCCCACGGGAGCGGCCGGCGCCAAATCGGCGTCCGCGGCGGATAAGAACGCTCAATCCGCCGAGCTTCTCAAGCGCGCTCGACAGGCAATGGCCGAGAACGACCTTGCCGCGGCCGAGACGCTCGTCGCTCAGGCCGACGCCCTCGGCGTCGAGTACAACAACTTCTACATGGGCGACACGCCGAAGAAGCTTCATCGCGACTTGGAGCGGAAGCGCGGCGCGACGGCCTCGAAGCCGAGCCAGAAGTTCACGCCTTCAATCAATCTACGGAAGTCGGCCGAGGCACCTAAGCAGGACCCGTTCGCCGGTCAACCGGCTCCTTCGAAGGAAGACGTGACTCCGTTGCCGAAGGTGGACGTCGCTTCGCCGCGTTTGCAAACGGAGCCGAGCTTCGTCGCCGACTCGCGATATCCGGTGACGCCGCAAAGCGTCCGCGATCAAGGGGTTCTCTCGTCGCCCGGCAAGAGCGAAGCCGGTTTCAGTTCGGCCGGCGATCAAGGCGCCGACTTACTTCGTTCGGCACGACGGGCTTTGGCCGTCGGCGACGCACGTCGCGCGTCCGATCTCGCGCAACAAGCGAAAGCGAAGCACATTCAATACGGACCTCAAGACGACTCGCCGGAAAAGGTTTTAGCCTCGGCGAGCCGTTTACAAGAAATGAACGCGATGGATCACGTATCGGAAGCCTATCGTCGAGCCTACGCTCGCTGGTTGCTTGAGCAATCCGAGACGTTGATGAAGTACGGGGAATTTGGCGAAGCCGAGCGTTTAGCTCACGTCGCCGAACAGCAACGGATCGCTTTCACTCCGGTTGAGGCGAAGCCGTCGGACGTTCTCGCTCGCATCGCCGAGGCGAAGAGCGTTCCGGGGAACAAGGCGGGATTGACTCCTCCGACGAATCCCGGCTCGGACTCGTACGCCGCGGCGACTTCGAAACAGCAAGCGCTGGTCTTGGTTCGCCAAGCGCGTGACGCGATGGCCGTCGGTCGGTTCGATCTCGCCGATCAATTGGCACGTCGCGCGGAAGACTTGCACGTCGCCGACTCGGCTTTCAGCGCGAACGAGGATCGTCCGACGCTCCTTTCGGCCGATTTGCGCCAGATGCGACAAACGAACGGTTCGGGGGTGACTCCGGCCGCTAATTACGAAGTGATTCAAGCGGGCGGCGTTGGCGACCGAAACAAAGTCGCTTCGTCGGCCGTATACGATTCTTCGAGCGACATGACCCGCAACATGCAGGTCGGCGCGAACGAACCGACGTTGGCACCGCCGCGCGAAGCGATCGGCGCCGACGCGAACGTCATTCCCACTCCTCCGGTCGCCGCGCCTGATTCGACGCAAGCGACGCCGATGCCTTCGGCCACGCAGCCGACGGCGAAGACGTTGTTCGATCAAGGGGAAGCGGCGCTCCGCGCTCGGGACAAGGAAAAAGCGTACCGATTATTCCGTCAAGCCGCGTCGCGGATGCAAGAATTGGATCCGACGACGGCACAGCGTCTGCAAGATCATTTGCAGTTGCTTTCGGCGCCCGCGGCCGGGTCCGGTTTGGCCGACGGCGCTTCGGCGGGTTCGACGGACGCGGCCTCGCGTCAACGAGCGTTGGTATTGCAAACCGCGGCAGATTTGTCGCACCAAGAAGCGAACGCCAAGGCGTTGCGCGAGAAGGATCCGAAGGCATCTTTAGAGATGTTGGAGAAGGCCAAGCAAAAGGTCGAGGCCGCCGGTCTCGATACGGCCTCGAAAGAGCAATTGCTCCGCAGGGTCGATCGCGCCATCGCCGACACGAAACAGTACGCCCAACAAAATCAACCGGCGCTCAACCTCGCCGAAAGGAACGAGAACGTTCGCAAGGACGTCGATCGCGAACAGAAGTTGAAGCTGGAAAAGCAAGACAAACTGGCGGCGATGCTCACCGAATTCAATAAGTTGATGGAAGAGCAACGCTACGAAGAGGCTCAAGTGGTGGCCAAGCGGGCGATCGAACTGGATCCCGAAGATCCCATCGCCCAACAATTAGACACGCACTCGAAGTTCGTCTTCCGCTATTTGCGAAACAAGGACGTTCAAAGCCGCAAAGAAGACGGCTTTATCAAGCAACTTGAGGGCGTGGACGAAGCGAGCGTGCCGTTCGACGACCGCGATCCTTACCGTTTCCCGAAGAAATGGCAACAATTGACGAAGAGCCGCTCGAAGTACGCGGAAAAAGATCGCCGCAACGTGACCGAGCGCGAACTGGAGATTCAGAAGAAGCTGAAGACGCCGGTTTCTGTCTCGTTCAACAACCAACCTCTTAGCAAGGTGATCGATTACCTCGCCAAGATGACCGACGTGAACATTTATCTCGATCCGAAAGGCTTGAGCGAAGAGGGCGTCAGCACCGACACTCCGGTCACGCTTGAAGTTCGGCACGAGATCATGTTGAAGAGCGCCTTGAATTTGGTCCTCGAACCTTTGCATCTGAGCTACGTCGTGAAAGACGAAGTGCTGAAGGTGACGAGCGAGCAGATGAAGGACGGCGAAGTGTACATGCAGACGTACAACGTGGCCGACCTCGTGCTGCCGATTCCGAACTTCGTTCCGGTGCCGATGGGTTTGAGCGCCGCGTATCAAACGGCGATGAGCAACGTGGGTTTCCCAGCGGGATCGCCCGGCTTCGGCGCCAACAACACGCCGTTGGCCGTGGTCGCCGGACACGACGGAAAGAGCGGGGCGGGAATGGTTAATCCGAACGTCCTCGCGCAGATCAATTCGACTTCGCGCGGTTTGACCGGTCCGAACGTCGGCCAAGGGGAGACTCGCCCCGGCCCCGGCGGACTCGGCGGCGGCTCGCAAGCCGACTTCGACAGCTTGATCGACCTGATTACGGCGACCGTGAAGCCGACCTCGTGGGATTCGGTGGGCGGCCCCGGTTCGATCGCTCCGTTTGAAACCAACTTGAGCCTCGTCGTCAGCCAGACGCAGGAGGTTCACGAAGAAATCGCCGCGCTGCTCGAGCAGTTGCGACGCATGCAAGATTTGCAAGTCACGATCGAGGTTCGCTTCATCACGCTCAACGATAACTTCTTCGAACGTATCGGCGTGGACTTCGACTTCGACATTCATGATTACAATTGGGGTAAGACGACCGTCGGTTTCGGCTCGATGTCGGGCACGCAAATCAACACGGATTCGCGAACCCGCGACAAGACGGCCGTCGCAGGCCTCTCGGCGGCGGGCGACTCGACCAGTTCGGGCGTCTATTCGTCGGACCTCGACGTTCCCTTCCGACAGAACAGTTACGGTTTGGCCGTGCCTCAGTTCGGCGGATACGATCCTTCGGCCGGCGCCCAACTCGGTTTCGCCATCCTTAGCGACATTGAAGCGTACTTCTTCGTGACGGCCGCCCAAGGCGACAAGCGAACGAACGTGCTTCAAGCTCCGAAGGTCACCTTGTTCAACGGTCAACAGGCGTTCGTTTCGGACACCTCGCAAAGCCCGTTCGTGATCAGCGTGATTCCGGTCGTGGGCGACTTCGCCGCGGCACAGCAACCGGTCATCGTCGTTCTTTCCGAAGGAACGTTCATGACGGTGCAAGCGGTGGTTTCGGCCGATCGCCGATTCGTTCGTCTGACAGTCGTGCCGTTCTTCAGCAAGATTAGCGACGTCAGCACGTTCACGTTCACCGGCACGACGACGACGACGACGGACACGAGTAAGGAAGGCAATCAGACCACTCCGACCGACGCGACGAAGAGCAGCAGCTCGAGTTCGTCGTCGACTTCGGGCACCACGGTTCAGTTGCCGACGTTCGCCTACGTTACGGTGACCACGACGGTCAGCGTTCCCGACGGCGGCACGGTTCTTCTCGGCGGCATCAAGCGGCTTAACGAAGGCCGCAACGAGTACGGCGTCCCGATGTTGGACAAAGTTCCGTACCTCAACCGATTGTTCAAGAACACGAGCGTCGGTCGAGAAACGCAAAGTCTAATGATGATGGTCACGCCACGCATCATCATCCAGGAAGAAGAAGAGGAGAAGCTTGGCTATACGCCAAGCGAACAGTAGCGTCGAACGATCCGCGCCGCGGATAGAGACGCAAAAAAAATTCCTCCTACGGGAAGAATTTAGAAGAAGAAAGACGAAATCATTAGCGCTATGACAAGCGACGCCTTAGTGTGTTGATTGTCCTCCCGACGCCATCGTCAGCTTATCCCCCCTGAGCTGACGATGGCCGATTTTTTGCGCGTGCGGAATACCGCCAAAAAAAACGCGGCTTACGGAATCGCTAAACTCCGCAGGCCGCGTTTAGTTTTTATTCATTTGATTTATTGCGATCTACTTCGCGGCGTCGATCATTTCGCGGAACTGCGCGAAGAGATATTGGCTGTCGTGCGGTCCGGCGGCGGCTTCAGGGTGATATTGCACGCTAAAGGCGGGATACTTTTTATGGCGAACGCCTTCGACGGTGTCGTCGTTTAGGTTCCAGTGCGTCGCTTCAAGTTCCTCGGGCAACGAATCGGGGGCCACGGCGAATCCGTGATTCTGCGTGGTGATTTCGACCTTGCCGGTCAACTTATTCATAACCGGTTGGTTGGCGCCGCGGTGACCGAATTTCAATTTGAAGGTTTTTGCGCCGCAAGCGAGCGAAAGCAATTGGTGTCCGAGACAGATGCCGAAGACGGGCGTTTTGCCGAGGATTCCGCGAATGGCGTCTTGTGCGTAAACCAACGGCTCGGGATCGCCCGGTCCGTTCGACAAAAACACGCCGTCCGGTTTTTGCGCCATGATTTCTTCGGCGGTGGCCGTGCCGGGAAGAATCGTCACTCGGCAGCCCATGTCGAACAAATGTCGCGCGATGTTCCACTTCATGCCGTAGTCGAGGGCGACGACGTGGGGCGAATCGGCGGTGACGGCTTGCGCGCCGTCGTATCCAAGTCGCGTCCAAGCGTTGAGCGGCTCTTTCCATTCGACCGGCTTCTCGGGGATAACCTCACGAATTAAGTCTCGGCCGACCAATCCGGGCGAGGCTTTCGCCTTGGCGACCAAACTTGCGTCGTTTAAATCGACGGTGGAGAGCACGCCTTTCATCGCTCCATGAGTCCGCAAGCGGCGAACGAGAGCGCGGGTATCGATTCCTTCAAGGCCGACGACGTTGTTACGAGCGAGGTAGGAATTTAGATCTTCGTTCGCGCGGAAATTGCTTACGACGCGGCTATTTTCGCGAACGATGAAGCCGGAGAGATGCGGCTTACGGCTTTCCATGTCCTCGGGGTTAATGCCGTAGTTGCCGATTTGCGTATAGGTCATCGTGACAATTTGACCTCGATAGCTTGGGTCGGTCAAAATTTCTTGATAACCGGTCATCGAGGTATTGAAGCAAACCTCGCCGTCGACTTCTCCTTCGGCACCGATCGATAAACCGGTGAAAACTGTTCCGTCTTCCAACGCTAACTTGGCGGTTTTTGTCATGATCTTTGTTGAAATATCTCTAAATCGCTTAATTAAAATGGCTGTGGTTTTCCGCAAGTTGTTGCGCCGTTAAAGTATAAAGGTCATCCGCCCGATAGCCTTTATTGCGGCCGAGGGTCTCCGATAGCGTCGTCGAAATAAATAGACGTCGCTAAAGGTCGGTCGTCATTGAATCCGCTGCGACTTATGTCCGGCCTGCCGAGGCGAACAGAGCGTAAACCGCTTCGTTTGTCCGTCGTCTTGCCGCCGATAACTTAGGTCGTCTCGGGCTCAACTGAGGGTTTTCGCGCGGCGAGCGGAAACCCTTTTGCGTTTCTTGATTTGTAAGGGCGGGGTAAATGGGGTTCAGGAAAGTCCGCCCAGGGAGTCTAAGGCTGAATCAATCTAAACCAATTGATTCTATACAAACGCTTTGCAGCCCGCCACTAGTCGGTCGTCACGACGAATATCGATGTTGTCGGAGTAGGAGTAGATTCGGCATGGTTTTTCCAAACCATACCCCACTATTAGATTGATATAAAATACTCTTAAGAGTTATATCACGAACGGGAGGGGCGATATATGTAACTAATTACCAATTAATATGTTACAGCAATCTACCGGCACATTCTTTGGCAATCTTGAGAGAAACTCGGAATAGCCATAAAAAAAATTTGCTTTTAGGAGGGACGCGCCATAGGATTTTAATGTCAGGTCGTTTGGTGCGACTGCCTCGTCGCCGGCTGCCTGACAGGGACACCGCTTGAGGCGTTAGGCACATTCCCGCGGTGGAAGCCCGTTATTCGCCGAAGCCTAGCTGGCGAATAGCGGGTTTTTTTATGCGCCGATCTGGATAATTGGGGTCGCGAGACCATGCTTTTGGCGGCGAAAGGCGTGGATTGAGCGGGGCTCCTATCTCTTTATCCATCTCGTATTTCCGCGAGAAATCCTATATAATGCGGGTCCGTTTTTTCCCGTGTTTTCCATAGGTTTTCGCTGACGAAACAAGCGTTCCTCCTGGAATCCGTTTTTATGTTGAATACCGTCGTCAACATACCCCTTCCAGGTAATCGATTTTCAACGCCTTCGGGCAGTCAAAACGCATTGGCGGCCGAGTCGCAGGAATCGTTTTTGGCCGGTCCGGAAAATCGATTGGTCGAAGCGGTGGTTCGCGCGGTGTTGGAAAATGACGCTCGGATGTATAGTCCGATCGTTCTGCACGGCGTGAGCGGGACGGGAAAATCGCATTTAGCGCTTGGTTTGGCCGACGCCTGGAAATCGGGCGCGACGCGGCGAAAAGTCGTGGTGACGAGCGCGGTCGATTTCGCCCGAAATTTGGCGGAGGCTGTGGAAACGCAATCGATCGACGATTTTCGCGCGGAGATTCGCCTCGCGGAGTTCGCCGTCTTTGAGGACCTCGATCATTTAGTCGAACGTCGCTCGGAAAAGATCAGCGCGCAAGAAGAGCTTTTGCACGCGATTGATTCATTGATGAACAAAGGCGCATGGATCATCGTGACGAGCGCGGCTTCGCCGGCGACGATTGAGAATTTGCTACCTGGGTTAAAAAGTCGTTTAGCGGCCGGTTTGACGGTGGAATTGGTTCCTCCCGGCGTCGAGGCGAGGCGGGAGATCATTCGAAACGCCGCGACGAGACGAAATATTGAGCTTTCGGACAAAGAGACGGAGACGTTGGCGGAATCGTTTAAGGGTTCCGCTCCGGAATTGATCGGAGCGATCGCGCAATTGGAAGCGACTCGCGGAAGAGCTGGACGAAAGATTGACGCGAAGTCGGTGCGAAGATTATTGGATGATCGAAGACCGCCGAAGCCGCCCACGATATCGGAAATTGCGTCCGCGGCGGCGAAGCAGTTCGGAGCGCGGTTGACGGATTTACGAGGGCCGTCGAGGCAGCGGATCGTCGTGAACGCGAGAGACGTAGCCATTCATTTATCGCGAACGCTCAACCAATTAAGTTTAGAGCAGATCGGTAAATATTTCGGGGGCCGCGATCACACGACGATAATGCATAGTTTGCGGAAGATTGAAGGGTTATTAAAAACCGATCCGAATTTACGAAACGAATTAGAGCAGTTGGCGAAGAGGTTGAAAAAGTAGTCGCGGCGGGACGTTATCCCGCCCTACAAGAGGCGATGTGGAAAACTTTTCGATGGATTGTCGATAGTTTTGATTGCGAAAACGATCCATCAACAGCCGTCGGTCGGACTTTAGAAAAACAAAAAGCATCGACAATTTAGCGAGAAGAAACCGACAAACGATCGACGCGTAATCCACACGGCTTTTCGCGCTAAAGAAAAACGCAAATACTTAGTAGGTTGCCGGTTGCCGAGAGGGCGCCGAAGGTCATCGACAAAAGTCGGTCGCATATTACTGCTGCTACTGATATATAAATATATTAAGAGAGATATGAACGAAGGCCGAGAGGCCGAGAAACGCTCGGAGGAAACATGAAAGCCGTTTGCGAACGAGATAAATTGCTTCACGCATTTCAGACCGCGGCGAGCGTGGCGCCGACTCGAAGCCCGAAGCCTATTTTGCAAAACTTAAAGCTTGAGGCGACCCCTTCGGGGGCGACGCTAATGGGAACCGACTTGGAAGTCGGCATTCGGATGGCAGTCGAGGGATTTTCGATCGAGCAGCCGGGCAATATAGTTTTGCCGATCGCGCGGTTCGGCTCGATTTTGCGGGAGAGCGGCGATGCGCAATTGACGATCGAAAGCGACGGTCGCAAGACGTTCGTGCGCGGCGAGCGGAGCGAATTTCAATTGCCGTCGGAGAATCCGGACGAGTTTCCCGACATTGCGACGTTTAAGGAAAGCTCCTATCACGAACTGCCTGCGCGGTTTTTCCGCGAGATCGTTCGACGGACGACGTTCGCCACGGACAACGAGAGCAGCCGTTACGCCTTGGGCGGCGTGCTGATCGAGTTGCAGCCGGAGAGTTTGGTTGCTGTGGCGACCGACGGTCGTCGGTTGGCGAAGCAAGAAGGAGCCGCGCAGTCGGTCGGCGGTCATGCTTCGGGCGACAAGATGACGATTATTCCGACGCGCGCGATGCAGTTGATTGAAAAAGCGATCGCGTCGAACGAAGGGAACATTCAAATTGCGGCGCGTGACAACGACGTTCTAATTAAGAGCGACGCGACGACGGTTTACACTCGCTTGGTTGAAGGTCGTTTTCCGAAGTGGCGTGACGTGTTTCCTCGACAGGATGGGATGACTAAGGTCGAGTTTACCGTCGGGCCGTTCTATACGGCGGTTCGTCAGGCGATGATCGTGACGAGCGAAGAGCGTCGCGGCGTCGACTTCACGTTCGGAGCGGGAAAGTTGACGCTTTCGGCGCATGGGGCCGAATACGGCGAGTCGCGAGTCGAATTGCCGATCGCTTACGACGGAACGGAGACTGCCGTCATGCTCGATCCTCGTTACGTCAATGATTTTCTCCGCGTACTGGACGGAGAACGGGCGATAACGATGGCGATTCGCGACGGGGAGAGCGCGGTCGTTTGTTCGACCGACGACGGTTACGCCTATGTGATTATGCCGTTAGCTCGAGACGTGAAATAACGGAAAAGAAGTATGCGCGGGGGCAAGGGGGAAATAAATGGCGACGCAGCGCGGTCCGCAATCGGTCGGCGAGATCCTTGCCGAGCTAATGGCTCGGAAAGGGTTTGCGCGCGTGAAGAGCGCCGACGCGTTAGAGTCGGCGTGGCGCGAGGCGTCGGGCGAGTTAATCGCCAAATATACGCGAGTCGGCGCGATCCGACGAGGAACGCTCGACGTAATGGCGGCGAATTCCGCGTTGTTGCAGGAATTAGGCTTTCAAAAACAAGAACTATTAGACAAATTACGAAACCTTCTTCCACAAGAAGGCATTAAAAATATCCGCTTTCGCGTGGGAAACGTTTCCTAGGGAACATTCCTTTTTTGAGTATTTAGCGGATTCCGTCAACGGATTGGGAAGAAATGGCAGACGAAAATCAAAACATACCGCAAGTTGAGGATTTAGCAGGCTATCGCTTGGAGCGAGTCGAGGAGGAGGCGGGTTATAGCGCCAAGGACCTCGAGCATTTAAGCGACTTGGAGCACGTTCGCGAACGGCCGAGTATGTACATCGGCGACACGACGCCGCGCGGCCTGCATCACTTAGTCTATGAAGTGGTCGATAACTCGATCGACGAAGCGATGGCCGGTCACGCGACGGAAGTATCCGTCATGATCAATAACGACGGCTCAGTGACGGTCGAGGACAACGGTCGCGGGATTCCGGTTGAAAAACACGAAGATCTCGGTTTTTCGACGTTGCAAGGCGTGATGACGGTTTTGAAGTTCGGCGGCAAGTTCAAGAAGGGCGCCTATCAGACGTCGGGCGGTTTGCACGGCGTCGGCGTGACGGTGGTGAACTTCCTTTCGGAATGGTGCGAGGTGGAAGTTCGCCGCGGCGGACACGTGTATCAACAAGAGTACGAGCGAGGCGTGGCGACGGGCGAAGTGCGTCGCGTCGGCAAGACCGACAAGCGCGGCACGAAGACGACGTTTAAGCCCGACCCGCAAATTTTCGCCGTCACGAATTTTCAATACAACATTTTGCATCGCCGGTTGCAGGAGTTGGCGTTTTTGAATCGCGGCGTGAAGATAATTTATAAGGATCAGCGTAGCGGCGAAGGGGAGACGTTCCATTACGAGCGCGGCATTCTCGAATTCGTCGAGCATTTGAACCGCGCGAGCGAAGCGGCGCACGAAGACATTATTTACATTGAAGGCGGTTTGGACGGCGTATCCTGGGAAATCGCATTGCAGTATTCTTCGGAATACACGGAGAACGTGCATTCTTACGTGAATAACATCTGCACGACGGAAGGCGGGACGCACGTATCGGGTTTCCGCGCCGCCATGACCCGCACGATTAACGCCTACGGCAAAAAAGAGAACATCTACAAGGATATGATTCCTTCGGGCGACGACTGCCGCGAGGGTTTGACGGCGGTGATTTCGATTCGCGTTCCTGAGCCGCAGTTCGAGGGTCAAACGAAGACGAAGCTCGGCAACGGCGAAATTGAAGGGATCATCAACTCGGCGGTCGGCGATTATCTTTCCAAGTATTTGGAGGAGAATCCGAAGACGGCGAAGGTGATCGTTCAGAAGGGTCTCTTGGCGGCCGAAGCGCGCGAGTCGGCTCGAAAGGCACGGCAGTTAGTTCGCGAGCGAAAGAACGCCCTGACCAGCGGAGGCTTGCCGGGCAAGCTTCGCGACTGCACGAGCAAAGACGTCGATCGTTGCGAATTGTACCTCGTCGAGGGAAATTCCGCCGGCGGAAGCGCGGAAGGGGGTCGCATGCGCGAGTTCCAAGCGATTCTGCCGTTACGCGGTAAAGTCATCAACGCTTACAAGGCGCGCGACGACAAAGTGTTGGCGAACGAAGAAGTTCGCAGCATCATTTCGGCGATGGGATGCGGAATCGGCGACGAGATTGACCTAACGAAGCGTCGTTACGGCAAAATCATCATTATGGCCGATGCCGACGTCGACGGTTCGCACATTTGCACGTTGCTTTTAACGTTCTTTTATCGCCAAATGTACTCCTTGGTTAGGGCGGGACACGTCTACATCGCGCAGCCTCCCCTTTTCCGCGTACGGCAAAAGAAAGACGTGTATTACGTGCAAACCGAGGAGGAGATGAAAACGCAATTGCTCAACGCCGGTATGAAAGACGCCGTGTTCGAACCGGGCGACGGTCGGCTGATCGAAGGGCAAGAAATGGAGCGACTCTGCCGCACGCTCGCCGCGCTTGAGGAGCCGTTGGTGGCGTTGGAGCGTCGCGGAATAAGTCTTCGCGCGCACGCCGGTCGGCAAGATCCGACGACGGGCCGATTGCCGATGTATCACGTTTTTCTAGGTCGTCAGGAGCATTGGTTCACGACGCGCGAGAAATTCGACGAGTTCATCGCCGCCAACGAGGCGGAGACGGGCGAAGAGTTGAATTTATCCGATGAAAACGGCGATGCGCCTCAGCAAACCGCCGAGGAAATCGAGGCGGCGGAAAAAACCACTCGGCTTCACGTCGTCGAATTGCACGAAGTACGCTCGATCAACTCGGGATTGGCGGAGCTTCGCAAAATGGGATTCGAGATCAACAGCCTTTTGCCGCAAGAGCGGACGGGCATAGAAACGCCTCGCTACCTTGTTCGTCGCGGCGAAAACTACGCCGGTTTGGACGACCTTCGCGACCTGTTGAAGACGATTCGTTCGGCCGGCGAAAAGGGTTTGCAAGTAACCCGATTCAAAGGGTTAGGCGAAATGAACGCGGACGAGTTGCGGGATACGACCCTCAATCCGGAACGACGGACGATGTTGCGGGTGACGATGGAGGATGTGGGAGCGGCCGACGGTTTGTTCCGCATTTTGATGGGCGAGAAGGTTGAACCGCGTCGCGAGTTCATTGAAAAGCACGCGTTGGAAGTGCGAAATTTGGACGTTTAATTTTTGGCGCGTGTAATTTTAATGAACGTCATTTGCCTTGTCGTCGATCGATTGCATGCCGGTTATTTGGGATGTTACGGTAACGGATGGATTCGGACGCCCGCCGTCGACCGGTTGGCGACCGAATCGTATTTATTCGATCAGGCGTACATCGATTCGCCCGCGCTAACGAGCGTATATCGTTCGTATTGGACGGGGCAGCATGCGCTCTGTCCGCACGATGCGCCGGAGGCTCGGCCGACTTTACCCGGCGCCCTGCGGTCGTTGGGTTTTTCGACGGCGTTGCTTTCGGACGAGCCGGAATTGACGAAATGCGTCGGCGCGGGGGAATTCGACGAGCTTTTGGCGATCGATCCGCCTTGGAATCGAGAAGCCGTCACGGAGATTGAGCAAACGCACTTAGCGAGTTGCTTCGTGGAAATGATCGATTATCTTGAGTCGGCCCCGCAGAAGTTTTTCCTTTGGGCGCATTTAGGCGGATTAGGAACCGTTTGGGACGCTCCGCTCGAACTCCGGCGCATGTATCAGGACGAAGGAGATCCCGAGGTTCCGACGGCGATCGATGCGCCGGATCGGATGCTTGACGAAGATTTCGATCCGGACGAACGGTTGGGGATTTCGCAATCTTACGCCGGTCAAATATCGGTCTTCGACGCCGGTTTGGACGCTTTGCTCGGCTTTATGGAAAGCGCCGGGTTGTCGAAAAACACGGCGCTCATTCTGACGTCGCCGCGCGGTTATCCGTTGGGCGAGCATCGGCGAGTCGGCCAGTGCGACGACGCGCTGCATAATGAATTGGTTCAAGCGCCGCTATTGATTCGTTTTCCGGACGGACTGGGGGCGGCTCGGCGCACTCAAGCGTTGACCGAGCCGAGCGATCTTTACGCGACGATTTTGGATGCGCAAGGATTCGCCGTTCCGGATTTGCCGAGCGGGACGAGTCTAATGCCTGTTATTCGCGAAGAAGTATACGCGGTGCGCGATCGGTTGTTGATCGGCGAGTCGCGAAGACAACGGGCTCTGCGGACTCCCGGTTGGTACTATCTCCTCGGCGCTCACGGCGAACTCTACGCCAAGCCGGACGATCGTTGGGAAGTGAACGACGTGTCGAATCGCTGTATGGAAGTGATGGAATGTTTGCACGACGCGATGACGCTTTCGGAGCAGACGTTACACAGCGGCCGACTGGCCGATCTTCCGGCGTTGAACGAGGCGTTGCTGTCGCAGTAGGCATGCAACTTGATTATTCCGCGTCCGACACATGCACATCGGGATATGGATAATCGCTCTTTCTACCAAGTCGAATTTGAAACCGCGCGTTTGGCTCTATATTTCTTGAGGCGAAAGCCTCGAAAATCAGAGGGACTGAGGAGTCTCCCCAGGGCGTTGTCCTGAGCTGGGCGAATTGCAGGGCCTTCGGCCCAAACGGCGCAAAAATTCTCGCGCGGATGTGCGGAGAAGATTTCTAAAATATCAAAGACCGCGTCGCTTTATACGCTCCACTCGTCGGAACTTGGGTCACTTAACAATCGCGGAAGTTCTCGTACACGCTCTTCGACAATTTCCAAACGCTCTTGAAAATCATTCCGAACTCGCAACGCCAAATCGCTTTCCGACTGATCCTTTAACCGTTCGACTGCCGCATTCATCTTATCAATCGCAAAATTGACCGTCATTTTCTCTTGCAGAAATTGGACGTTCCGCGGCATCCAACCGGCTTCATTGATAAGGCTATCATTCCCCCAAAGACAAGGCTCGCTCCGCCCGCGAGAGCAAAGATGATTTTCTCCCTTTAAATACGCCAATCCGGCGAGATACTGAATTGCCGCCACCGCTCTTCCCGGCGTATCGAGCGACCACCACGCATCCCACAGCAAATCTATTCTGGGCATAATGAGCCCCAGCGAATTGAAACGCCTTAGCCAGCTATAGGTCAGCGTAGTAGGCTTGACGTAGTCAAGACCGCGCTCTTGATCTACTCGTACTAAAAAACTATCACGGAAGAAATCAAAGACGTAAGCCGATTGCTTCGGCGATAGCATTTTAGTGAACACATTCCCGTGGAAGACGCCGTAGTGAAATTCCGAATCGCCATGCGAGCATGATTCGTTTTTCATCAACGTCTCGTGCCAATCCATGAGACAGACCGGAAACAAATAGTTGAACAGTTCCGGCTGGAGGTTAGAGTAGGCGAGATCGTGGAAATAGTACCAAAGGTCGGAAAAATCGATTTCCTCCCAAGGCGTAGCGGCTAGCTTGTGCAATTTTTCATCGAGATAATCAAACTGCCGCTCGGTGACCGTAAGGGGCGGGCGAGGATTGTTGAATATCAGGCGAAGTCGCTCCCAAGATATATTCGATAAGATTTCACTTCGGATTTTGGATTTCATGCTCCCCTACTCCATTCCAAACAATTTTCGCGATGAGAACGCCAAGATCGCAGAGAGATAGACGCACCAACGTGGATCACTTTCCTTGCCGTTTTCAGGGATGGTTTTCGCAAGGTTCGCTCCTTGGTACGCAAAGGAATGACGCCCGTCGCCTATGGGGAAGCTGGAGAAAAGAAATACCAAAGTCATTTTGGCAATTTTGGAGAGCGTTGTCAAAACGATTGGCCCGTTGGACCGAAGATTTCTGGTTGCGGTTCTTCGGCCCCCAGAATGTTATCCTAGGCTCGGCGAATTACAGGCCCCTTCCTCTCAAACGACTAAATAAGTCACCAAGACACAAAGGACGCGAAAGAGGGCACGGAGACGCTACTTTAGAATTTCGCGATTGAAGCCAAAAGGTTTGGCGCTGGCTGGCGGAATTTTCGGGGATTTTTTTGGCGACCCGCTCTTTTTTGGACTTTTAGGGGTTGACCGTTTAACCGTTTTCGTTTTGCGAGCGGGAACTACCTTAGGATGATCCTTTAACCATGTCGCCGCTTGATCAGGAATGCTCCCCCACTCCTGATTGCGAGGCAACTGAGCAAATCTTTGAATTATTTTTCGCTGTTGACTTTCGTTAAACAGCAGATTAATGATCTCCACTCGGCTTGTCCCTTCAAAAAATCCACCGATGGGGCCTTTAAGCTGAACAAAAATTCTACGCAAGTCTGCCTTGGCGGCGGCTAGTAACGCGACGCCCAACCATCGTACATTCGTTTTGTACTCCATGTCGTTGCCTTGAATTGCGCGAATAAGTTGATAAATCAGAGCCTCATCTTCGTTAAAAATCGCATCAAGCAATGCTTTGGGATTCGCCTTGAAGGCTCTTTTGCAGGCATCGGCAATCGCAGTTTCTATTTCCCTATTTGACTGACGATAAAGTATCCCGCCCACCCCCATCCCGGGCCTATCGCCAAAATGTCGATTGTAGATGGAAAGACCCCATTCGAGATCGAGAACGACAAGAGCGGGGATTACTTTTCTGAACCAATTGAATATTTGTTGACTAAAATCTTGAGCCGGAATCGCTAGTTCTGAAAACGTCGCAATCATGTTTTCGACGCAATTTTTGCTTGAAGCGTTGCCGATCTTTTCGCGGCAAAGAAGAACAACTTGCTCTGCTAAAGCCAGATATTGTTCCCCAGGAACAAATGACGCAAACTGATTAATCTTGGCGGAGAGGGTTTCGTTTTCAAGAATCTCCAAAGGCAACTCGTCGCTTGGAGTATTTTTCCAGTCTCGCATGCGCTGAACAATTCGCTGATCGGACATTTCTTGAAAAACGTTCTCTTCGAGAATTCGTTGAAGGTAGTCCGTAGGCTCTTTTCGCCACACGCCTTGCGGAGACGGAGGTAATTCGCGCAGATACCGAGGACTTCGGGGAACAGCCTGCCCGCCTTCGCCGTTTGTTTGCGGCTCTGACGAAGACTGTTTATTTGCTTCCGCTATCAACATTCCATGATAATTCCGAATCACAGGAAACAGAAAACATATAACTGTAAACGCCGCATCGGAGTCCCAATCAAGTTTGGAATGCTCCCGATTCTTCGATGTGATCAAATTATTCCAACTGTCAAAAATGATCTTTTTGCGATCCTTTGCATCTATTCCAACGCCCTTCAGACCCCCTACTTCCCCCTGAAGCAGATCGCGGTTTTCTAAAACAAAGTCTAACGCAGCTTGAGATCCATATCGAAGTGCGTTTATCGCCAGCAGATCATCGAAATCGCATTCGCCTTTGAGCCTTTGCCAGGCGTCTGCAGTATGCCGCAGAACGTGCTTGAGCGTGCGAGGAGACTCCAACATCTCTGAAATTGCAGCCTGTAGCGAATCCGACGGCGATAGATCCTCCATTCCCATTTCGCTAAGAAAAGCACGGCGCCGGGGATCCATGAGTAAGGTTTCTTGCGGAACCTGCAAAAGGCAGGGGTCGCGGAATTTTTTCACAATCGCCCAGGTTTGTCCACGATTTACTCCCACGAGGGTCTCAATATGATCACTGAGTTTCGTGAAATCAATTTTCGCTCCTGCGGAGTCGGGATGGCCGGAGAGGATAAAAGAAACGTTTTTCAGCGATTTGATTCGCTGCAAAGTTCCTAAGACTTGCCCGACGTCGAAGTCCTTAGTTTGGCTTCGATCCAAATCTTCGATTACGAGGATTAATTTGGCGTTCGCGGCGTCAAGCAATGGGGCGATTCGTTGAAGTTGCTTCTCCGGATCGTCATCGCCAAACAGACTAAGGATCACGTCCGCCCATGAACCGAGCTTTGAAAGCGCCGCTCGGTAGTTCTGAGGCAATCGTTTCAACGGCAGGCAGTCCATTCTTTCGCCGATTGTTTTGACGGCTTTGCTCAAAATGAATTCCAAAGTCGCTTGCGAATCGGAAAAGCCCCAGCAACTAACCGTGCAAAACCAAATCTCCGGATCTCGATGCGTTTCCAATTTCTTCTTGACGAGATTGACGATGCTTGATTTGCCGCTGCCGTACGGGCCGACTAGCCCAATCGATTTAATAGCTTTGGTTCCGTCATCGGAATCGACGAGACGCGAGGCGATACGATCGGCGAAATTCTTGCGGCCAAAATAATCGTCTTCGTCTAACTCAATCGGCTCCTCAATCCTGATCCATTCGAGGATCGATTCAATAACCTTCTCTTCTTCTGCCCTCTTCGAGTCTTCCTCCGACTTTTTCAAATTGTCCGTTACTGAATGCTTATTCTTTTTGAATAGTCGCTTGAAGAATGCAAAGTGAGAGAGGATCGCTTCGTAGTAATCGAAAAAATGCGACAGAAATGCTTTGAGAAGCAAAACACCGAGCGGCATTCCAAAGAGAATCGCGAATGAGATCGTACTTTCCAGGAAGTTAAAGTATGAGAAGAAGAGCGGGCCAAATAAGGGCCGGAGAAGATGCTCGCAAGCGACGGTGCCTAAAAACGCGCCCCAAACGACGAAAAGCGTATGGGGATAATCCAGTGATTTTCTAAATTGCGAGAGCGAGAAATCAGCGTAATAAAAAATCCACCATAACACAAGTCCGCCGATCCCTTCAAGCAATAGAGAGAGAATGACTTGCTTGGAAAGCGGTCCGTTTAGAAATTCGATCGCCTGTAATGAATAGGGATTCGCCCAAATTAAAACAGCGTAAAGAGCGATCGCGCAAACAGTCGCCACAAAAAGAACGCTGGCCCATCGCTGACAAGTCGCCTTACATTTAGAACTCATAACTGCCGCCTGACAAAAACCTGAGAAAAGTCGAATAAACGTCATTTTGGCAATTTCGGAGAGCGTTGTCAAATTTCGTCGATTTAAGGCGAACGGTTGGCCTGATGCGTCCCGTTTAAAGCATTGCGGGAATCGCGGAGCTCGGCCCACTGTCATGCACGGAATGCATGACCTACGCGCTGGGCTACCCGGCTGCGACCTCTTCGAGGTCGTTGTTTTTTGTAACGTTTCCGGTTCCCCGGGTTGCTGCGCACCCGGGGCTAATGGCTGGCATCCTTTCAGGATGCGGGAAAATTCAAGGTTGGGCACGGCGACAAGGGCGTGAATTTTCACGCGGAGGCGCTCACAAGGAGTAAGGATCGCAATGCGATCGGCCCTTGCCGCAGTGCTATACGGGTCGCCATGAACGGAGTGCATGGTCTAAATGAAGAAATCTCGTGTCGCTGCACTACCCGGTTTGCGGCCAATGCAATCGGCGCGTACAAGCACGCACCCTACGGCGGAATGCCACGGAGGGCATTCCCTACAGCACAAAACGCCACGGGGCGCATTCCTTCCGTAACTCGTTAGAAATCAAACATTTTTGTCAACGGCCGCGATGCCCGCTGGTCGAATTAGACTTCCAGGCGTAGAATGCCGTCGGACATACGCTCCGTTATTTGACGCGACCGTTGGAGAGGGATTCCATGCACGAAGTCGCCTTAGCCATTCTTTGGCATCAGCATCAGCCGTACTATCCTGACGATTTTAGCGGCGAGAATCCCATGCCGTGGGTTCGACTACACGCCGCCAAGGATTACTGGGGGATGGCCGCGCTCCTTAAAGAGACGCCCGAGATGAGGTTGACGATCAATCTCGTTCCCAGCTTGCTCAAGCAACTTCACGCCTATGCCGAGGAAGGTCGGACCGACGATCACTTGCGCATCTCGCGTTTGCCCGCCGACGGATTGTCCGAAAACGACATGCGTTACCTGATGGACAATTTCTTCATGGTCAACGCCGATCGGATGATTCGTCCCTTCCCTCGCTATTACGAACTCTATAAAAAACGCGGACTATCGATCGACTCGGCCGACCAAGCCGCCAAGCGATTCACCAAGCGCGACGTTCTCGATCTGCAATGCTGGTCGAACTTGGCGTGGATTCATCCGTTGGCCTTCGAGCAAGACGCCGATCTCGCCGGCTTCCTTAAAAAAGGAGGCGGCTGGACCGAGCAGGAAAAGCAATGGCTTCTTGATAAGCAAATGAAGCTGCTGCGAGAAGTGATTCCGCTGCACAAGGAATTGCAGGATCGCGGACAAGTCGAATTGACGACCACTCCGTTCTATCATCCGATTCTTCCGCTGCTGATCGATAAAAAGCTAGCTCGCCGGGCCATGCCGCATTGCGGCCTGCCGAAACATTTGGACGGCTACGCCGAGGACGCGCGCGAACATTTGAAGCGGGCGGTCGCCTATCACGAAAAGCTGTTTGGCCAAAAGCCGCACGGCATGTGGCCGTCCGAAGGGTCAGTCTGCCAAGCGATGATTCCGTCCGTGGCCGAGACGGGCGTGCAATGGATCGCCTCGGACGAAGAGATACTCTCCGGCTCGACCGACGGCTGGGTCTCGCGCGACGGCCAAGGATTTCTGCGACATCCCGAGGCGCTCTATCAACCGTGGCGGGTTGAGGAAGGGGGCAAGCAATTGCAGATGATCTTCCGCGACCATGCGATGAGCGATTTGATCGGGTTCCAATACCAACGCTTCGGAGCCGAAGAGGCCGTAAGCGATTTCATCGGCAAGCTGGAGGCGATCGGCGCGGCCACGGCCAACCGCGGCGATCGGCGGCCGACGCTGGTGAGCGTCATTCTCGACGGCGAAAACTGTTGGGAATACTATCCCGAGGCGGGCGTCGAATTTCTCCGCAGTCTATATCGTCGTTTGGCCAAGCATCCGCACATTCGCCCGACCAAGGTTAGCGATTATTTGACGAAACATCCAGCCACGGAAAAAATCGGCCATCTCTTCCCCGGCAGTTGGATTCAACACAATTTCGGCATATGGATCGGCCATCCCGAGTGCAACGACGCTTGGGACCGGCTCTTTGAAACGCGCAAGCATTTGGCGGCCGCCGCGGCGGCGACGAAGGGCAAAAAATCGCCTGACAAACTCGCCAAGGCCTGGGAAGAGCTGTTCATTGCCGAAGGGAGCGATTGGTTCTGGTGGTTCGGCGACAGTCACGAATGCGCGCAGAAGGATTTGTTTGATCGTCTGTTCCGCGCGCATTTGCAAAACGTCTATCGCGCGCTCGACGAAACGCCTCCCGCCGAATTGGCGAAACCGATCAGCCGCCTGGTTAAACCGACCCGAATGTTCGCCGAGCCGACCGATTTGCTCGACGTGACGGTCGACGGCCGGGAGACGTATTTCGAATGGATCAACGCGGGTCGATGCATTTTCGGCGGGGGAAGAGGCACGATGAGCATGGTCACCGAGGGGATCGCCGCGGAATTCCGCTACGGATTCAACGACGAGGCGTTTTTCCTCCGCATCGACGCCAACGGCGGCGCGGTCCGCGAACGCTTCGCCGAACTCGACGCGATCAAAATCAAGTTCGCTCATCCGGAAGGCTTTTTAATCACCGTGAAAAAACCGAGCCAAAAACGTCCGACCGTGCAACTGCATCGCAAAGACGTGCTGGTTTCGGAGGCAGGAATCGAAGCGGCGTCGGACATAATCTTTGAATTGGCCGCCCCGCTAAAAAGCCTCACGCTCAAGCCGGAGCACGCGGTCGAATTCCATATCGAGCTGGTTCGCCAGCGTCAGACCGTCGAACGACTGCCGCACGAAGGAACGCTCGACACGGCGGTCCCGTCGCGCGATTTCGCCCTGATGCGGCAGCAAGAATAGAAAAGTAGGGCATAGGGATTAGGGCGTGGGGGTTAGGGGACGGACAAGTCGTTTTTAGAGAGATAATTATGCCGGAAATGCGAAAAGACCCGATCACCGGTCGTTGGACGATCATCGCGGAGAGTCGTGCGCGGAGGCCGCACGATTTCAGCGCCGCCAAGCCGCATCGGCAAACTCGCGTCTGTCCATTTTGCGAAGGAAACGAAGGCAACACGGTCGGCGAGATCGCCGCCTATCGCCAGGAGGGAACGGAACGCGACAAACCCGGCTGGCGCGCCCGCGTCGTTCCGAACATGTATCCCGCCTTGGAAATCGAAGGGGCGCTGGAGAAACGGGCCGAAGGAATGTACGACGTGATGAACGGAATCGGCGCTCATGAGGTGATTATCGAATCGCCCCTGCATGTGGCCAGCACGTCCGATTTGCCCGAGGAAAACATCCGTGAAACGCTTTGGATTTATCGCGACCGACTGGAAGACCTGAAAAAAGATAAGCGTTTGGCCTACGGGCTAATTTTCAAGAACGTCGGCGCTTTGGCGGGCGCCTCGCTCGAGCATACGCACAGCCAATTGATTGCGTTGCCGATCGTGCCGTCGAACGTCCAAGAAGAGCTGGACGGCTCGGAAGCCTATTTTCGGAACCGAGGCCGCTGCGTGTATTGCGACATGATCCGCCAAGAGCTACGGGCGGAAAGTCGGGTTGTGCTAGATACTCCGTATTTTCTGGCGTTTTGTCCTTTTGCCTCCCGCGCTCCGTTCGAGACCTGGGTCATCCCCAAGAAGCATAGCAGTCATTACGAGCAGATAAACGCCGAAGAGGTGGAGGATTTGGCGGGGGTTTTGAAGCGAACGATCTCTAAAATCGAGTTGTCGCTTGACCGTCCCGCCTACAATTACATCGTTCACACGGCGCCCTTCGCCGAGCATGCCTTGGAGCGCTTTCACTGGCACATTGAGATCATCCCTTGTTTAACTCGGGCCGCCGGGTTCGAACAAGGGGCCGGATTTTGCATAAATCCGGCGCCTCCGGAGCGGGCGGCCGAGTTTATGCGTGAAGCCGAGCGGGAATCTGCGGAATCGTAACATTTTCCGACTAGGTAAACTGGACAAGCGGAAGCGGGACTGCCGATACAGTAATTACTTACGTTCGCTTCGTTTTCGTCCGACGCCAGGATACAATTTCACTCCCCAGCCGCAATTGGCGTTACGAACGCTAAGCCTTTAGTCCGAAGGCGCAAAGGCGGCCCGTGGGGACAGGAACTTGCGATTGGCGTTCGATATTTCTTCCGGCAGGGAGGCTGGGAAAAAATTGTCGTGGCGCGTGGCGCGCGCCCTAATCGCAACGTAAATACATATAGACGACCGCGAAGCGACGCCTGACCCCCTCCCACCCCGCTTTCCATCCTGACGACTGAATTATGCCTTCACGAATTCGACTTGCGCTTGCCTTGCACAATCACCAACCCGTGGGCAATTTCGACCACGTTTGCCAGCAGGCATTTGAAGACAGTTACAAACCTTTTCTCGACGTCTTCAGCGAGTACGATTCGCTGAAAATATCTTTGCATACGAGCGGATCGTTGATGGAGTGGCTGAACGTTCATCAGCCCGCCTACGTCGATCGCTTAGCCTCGTTGGTCGAAAAGGGACGTATCGAGATCATCGGCGGCGCTTTCTTCGAACCGATCTTAGCGATGATTCCCTCGCGCGATCGCATCGGCCAAATCCGCAGTTACTCGCGTTGGTTGCAAAGCCGTTTAGGCGCGACGGTCCGCGGCATGTGGGTTCCCGAGCGCGTTTGGGAGCAATCGTTCACCAAAGACTTGGTTGACGCCGGCATCGAATACACGATTCTGGACGACTTCCATTTTAAGGCGGCCGGCTTGACCGAGGATAAATTGACCGGTCACTTGTTGACGGAAGACGAAGGTCGGGTTCTGTCGGTATTTCCCGGCAGCGAGCGGTTGCGATATTTGGTTCCGTTCGCCGATCCGCAACAGACGATCGACTACTTGGGCAAAATGGCCGAAACGCATCCGAACTCGATCGCGGTGTTCGGCGACGACGGCGAGAAGTTCGGCACCTGGCCCGACACGAAAAAACACGTATACGACGACGGCTGGCTGCGACGGTTCTTCGACGCGCTTTGCCGCAATCAAGAGTGGCTGCAGGTCACGACGTTGGCCGAGGCGTTGGACGAAGTGGCGCCTGCCGGCAAGATTTATCTGCCCGATTGCAGCTATCGCGAAATGACCGAGTGGGCTTTGCCCGCCGATCAGTTGGTCGAGTACGAGCATCTTTCGCACGACATGCAGGCCGACTCGCACTGGAGCGCGATTAAGAAATTCACTCGCGGCGGTTTTTGGCGCAATTTCAAAGTGAAATATCCGGAAGCCGACGAGATGTATTGCCGGATGATGATGATAAGCCGACGCCTGCAAGAGGCGGTCGACGGCGGCGCGACGGGCGACGTGATCGATCAAGCCCGCATCGAGCTGTATCGCGCGCAATGCAATTGCAGTCACTGGCACGGCGCTTTCGGCGGGCTGTATCTGCCGCATTTGCGCAACGCCGTTTACAAGCATCTTATCGCCGCCGAGGGTTTACTGGATAAGGCCGCCGGACGAACCGGAGCCTGGATCGAGGCCTCGGCCGACGACTTCAACTTCGACGCGCGTCAGGAAGTCCTGCTTACGAACGACAAGATGACGGCCTTGCTCACGCCGAGTCGCGGCGGCCAAATGGTCGAGTTGGACGTTCGAAAGATCGAGCACAACTTGCTCGCCACTTTGGCCCGACGCCCTGAAGCGTATCATCAGAAAATTTTGGCCGGCGCGAACCAAGGCGGCGGCGATTGCGCGAGCATCCACGACCGCGTGGTGTTCAAGCAACCCGATTTGGATAAGCATTTGCAATACGACGATCATCTCCGCAAGAGCTTGATCGATTTGTTCTACGACAACGAAGCGTCGTTGGAGTCGGTCGTGGCCGGTCATGCGGCGCAACGCGGCGATTTCCTGAACGGCGCTTACGAAGCTCGGATTCGCCGCAATCCCGAGCGGATCCAAGTGCAACTGGCCCGCGACGGATTCGTCTCCGGCGCCCCGGTCCGAATTACGAAGGGCTTGACGCTCGACGCCGGATCGAACTCGTTGCAAATCGCCTACTTGCTCGAGAATCTGCCGAAAGATCGGACATTGCACTTCGCCGTCGAATTCAACTTCGCCGGATTGCCTGCCGGAGCCGACGACCGCTACTTCTCCGACGTCGACGGCAATCGTCTCGGCCAACTCGGCGCCAAGCTCGACTTGAACGACGCGTTCGGCCTGAGCTTGACCGACGAATGGCAAGGGGTCGAAGCCTCGTTGAAGACGTCACGCAAGACGCGATTTTGGACCTTCCCGATCTCCACGGTCAGCCAATCGGAAGGCGGGTTCGAATTAGTTCACCAGTCGACCGTAGTGATGCCGCACTGGCATGTCGAGGCCGACCAAGACGGCCGCTGGAACGTGACGATGCAGTTGACGCTCGACACGAGCCGCGCTGAAAGCCGCCAAAACGCGGAGAGCAACGAGGACCCATTGGTCGTGGTCACGGGCTGAGGCGACAATCAAATCGTCATGAACGGCGCTCGATAGGCGCCAGATAATAAATCGGAAAGGCCGTAAGCGAACCTCGCTTGCGGCCTTTTTCGTTACATTCGCCCTATCCGCCGCGGCGTTAAAGACTTACGCCCGATATGGAATCCAAACTCACGTCGTTTTAACGGAAGTCCCCCGAAAAATCGGCGGCGCTTATCGCTTCGTCCCAGAGGCGACCTATATTTTAACCGAAGCTTATTTTCGCCGGTTCCGGCAATATTCGTTTTCGAACCTTATCCAACTAACACGAATTGTCGACGACCGGAACCGATATCCGACGTCGCGAAACTTTTCTTTCCTCCGACAAATCAACCGCAGAGGCTTAACATGGCCGTCGCAACCAGTCGTCAATGGCTTATTTTCACTCTCGCCGGGCAAACCTACGGTTTCGACGTCCATAGCGTCCGCGAAATCGTCTCGTTGCGCGACATGCGAATCCATCGATTGCCGGAATCGTCGCCGTTGGTCGAAGGAGTCGTTTCTTTGCGCAATCGCCCGATCGAAGTGATCGACGTTCGGGCCGCGTTGGGCATGCCGCCTCTCCACGAGGAAACGGAAGCGATATCGAAGTTATTGAAAGAACGCGAAGAAGATCATTGCCGATGGATTCAAGAGCTGGAAGCATGCGTCGCCGAAAACCGTGAATTCAAGCTGGCCACGAATCCGCATAAATGCAAATTCGGACAATGGTACGATAAGCTACTTGGAGACGTTATCGAACTCGCCCGGCTCACGAACAATGACCTTGCCTTGGTTACAACTCTCGAGCAACTCGACGAACCGCACCGCAAGATACACGGAATCGCCGAACGCGTTTTAGGACACGTCGCCGCCGGAGAAGTCGCCGAAGCGAGGCGAGTCATTGACGAAACCCGGGAGACGGAACTGCGCGCATTAAGGGTAATCTTTTCAAAATGCCGCGAACAGATCGAGAACTCCAGACGCGGTCTTCTCTTCGTGTTCACGACCGAGGGAGGCACGGTCGGCGGATTAGTCGATCGCGTCTCGGAAGTAGCGCGGTTTTCGGACGATCAAATTCATCCCGCCTCCGACGTGGACGTCGGAAAGGAACTTCTTCTCGGACTCGCCGAATACGGCGACGCCGGCAAAATGATTCAATTGCTCGACGTGGAGGCGATCGCTCGGTTACGACTCGGGGAATGCAAAGCTCCGCCGACGCCGGCCCCCATCCCGATCGAGGCCGTCGTCAACGCCTGCAAAGGCTACGTACCGGCGGCGAACTCGATAGTTGCGTAATAACAGGCGGAGACTATCGCGACGACGAAAAGGAACAGCGAGGTCAAGCCGTTCGCCTTTGAACGCCATTTTAAAATACTGGATTTCAAAAGCTTATTGGCCTCGGGTCTCGAATTCTTTTCTCCAGTCGATCGGCTCTTTCCAACCGCCGCCGAACCGCGTCTCTCCTAAAACAGGAACGCCGCCGAGTCGTTCGATTTCAGTTCGGTTCGTCGCGCGGCTCGGATCGTTTTCGCGCGGCTCTTGAGGATCGTTTAAGATGACGCCGGCGATGGGCAAATCTTCGGCGATCGTTTGCGCGGCATGCAACGTCAAAAGCGTGTGGTTAATCGTTCCTAGCGCGTTGCGAGCGACGACGATGAGCGGATAGCCGACCGTCCGAGCAAAATCGACGATGCGTTCCTCCTTTGTGAACGGAGCCAAAAGTCCGCCCGCCCCTTCGACAAGAACGACGTCGGACCGCTCTCGCCAGAAATCCAACCCATCGACGACCAACTGCCGGTCGATCGTTTTTTTCTCGGTCTCGGCGGCCAAATACGGCGCCAACGGCGCTTCAAAACGCTGCGGGCAGACTCGGTCGAGCGTCGCCGGCCTTCCGGCCGCCTCCCAAACGGCCACGGCGTCGTCGGCAACAAGCTCCCCTTCGACGCGACGGCACCCGCTGGCGACCGGCTTATAGACGCCGACCCGATAGCCGAGGGACTTTAGGTCGCGAGCGATCAACGCCGTCACGTAGGTTTTGCCGACGTCGGTGTCGGTCCCAGTGATGAAATAACCTCGCATCTCGATTTTCTCCAGCCGTCGCGGCATAAATATCCCCTTCCATTGTGCCCTAAACCGCCTCGATTCTCCAGCGACGGAAAAAAATCGTAAAAATCTCATCCTCGCGCGTTATATGGACGAAGTTTCGACGCCTTGTTCGATAGCGACGAGGACTTTTTAAGTCAAAAGACGGAGCTATTGAAATGAAACGCTTGGTTTGTTCTATGATCCTGACCGCGATCGCGTTTACGGCGTCGAGCCCCGTCTGGGCGGACGAACTGGGCAAGAGCGTCGAGGGAAAACCGGTCCGCATCGGCGTTTACGATTCCCGGGCAATCACTTACGCCTATTTCTGGACGCCCGAAGTCCAGAAAAAAAACAAAGCCGAATATGAAGCGGCCATGGCCGCGCAAAAGTCGGGGGACAAGGAAAATGCGGAAAAGCTAGCGACGAAGATGAAGGAACGGCAAAAGAAAATGCACCGCCAGGTTTTTAGCACGGAGCCGGCCGACGAAGCCCTTGCGGCGCTCAAAGACCGTCAACCTGAACTACTGAAAAAGGCGAACGTCGCCGAGTTCGTCTCCAAATGGGATGAAAAAACCCTAGAGAAGTACAAATCGGCCGAGAAAACAGACGTTACGGACCTTCTGGCCGCCGAGTTTAACCCCGGCGAAAAGCAGAAAAAGACGATCGCTGAACTAGTAAAAGTGAAACCTGTTTCCGCCAAAGAAGCGGAAAGCTGCAAATAAGGGGCGTCCCGACGGCTCCCTGGCTGCAACCGCTGCGGCGGGGAGCCGTCCTATCTTTTTTTGGCAATTTCTGGTATCATGGATAGCCAAAGTATTGTTTTCTAAACGTTTGCGTGAAAAGTCGGCGCTCCTCCGCCGGAGCTCGTCGATTTCTTTCAACCGGCCTGGACTTTTCGGCCTTGCAAACGCTCGTGCCCTCTATTTTGTAACTGCCGCAAAGCCTTGAATAAGAACCCTTCCCCGAAGCCGTCCGCTCGCAAGCCTTCTAGACCCGCCGCCGAAACGCAAGCCCCGCAAGTCGACCGAGAACGTCCGTCGCGAGCGCCGAAGAAACGCGAGTCGTCGGCCAAGCCCGAATCGACCTCGGAACACATCCACGCGCCGATTCGCGCACATCGACCGAAGCAAGAGCCCGTGCCGAAGCATCCGGCCGCTCGTCGTTCGATCGAAACCAAACGTTCGACCGAAGGAAAGCATGCCGTTGAACCGAAGCGAGAAGCGGAGCGGCCGCGAGTCGCCGCCCCCAAGCGCCAGACCGAGGGCAAAGCCGACGTTCACGCGAAACGAACCGCCGAGGCGAAAGATCACGCTCGAGCAAGGCGTCCTGCCGAGTCGAAAACTCCCGAAGAGCCGAAACGAGACGGCGCGCGAAGACAGGCAGTCGAACCGAAACGGCGAGAAGAAACCAAGCGACAAGCCGAACCTTCGAGGCGAGCGCCCGAAGCGAAACGCCCGGCCCGCAAAACGGTCGAGCCTGTAGAAAAAGCGCCGGCTCCGCAAAGCGGTTTCTCCTCGCTCGGACTCTCCGACGATACGTTACGTCTTCTCGCCAAGATCGGCTACGCCGAGCCGTCGCCGATTCAAGCGGGTTTGATTCCCGTCGCCCTTCGAGGCGTCGACGTGATGGGCCAAGCTCAAACCGGAACCGGCAAGACCGCCGCCTTTGCGCTCCCCATTCTCGAGCAAATGGATCCCGAGGAGAAACGCGGACCGCAAGCTTTGGTTCTCGTGCCGACGCGCGAGTTGGCCGTTCAGGTTTACGACGAGACCGTTAAACTCACCGCCGACAAGCATACGAAAATCGCGGCGGTCTACGGCGGCAAACCGCTTCGCAAACAGGCCGAACAAATTCGCGACGGCGCCGATTTCGTCGTCGGAACTCCGGGCCGCGTCATCGACCTCATCGGCCGCGGCGCCTTGTTCCTTGGCGATCTTCGATTTGTCGTCCTCGACGAAGCCGACCGCATGCTCGACATCGGCTTCCGTCCCGACATCGAGAAAATCTTGCGTAAGTGTCCGCAAGCCAGACAGACGCTGCTTTTAAGCGCGACGATCGCTCCGCCGGTCAAACGGCTCGCCGAGCGGTATATGCGCGAGCCGGAAATGATCGATTGCTCGCCGAAGAACGTCGCCGCCGACACCATCGAGCAGGCGTACTTCAGCGTGCTCAAAGAACGCAAGCTCGAATTGCTCTATTATCTCTTGGCCCGGGAAAAGCCGCGTCAAGCGATCATCTTCTGCCGCACGAAGCGAGGAACCGACAAACTGCACCGGTTGCTTAGCGCGAAGATTCAAGGCGTCGATACGATTCACGGCGACCTTCAGCAATCGGCCCGCGACCGCGTGATGCGGAAATTCCGCGACGGCAAAATTCGCTTTCTGGTCGCCACCGACGTGGTCGGACGCGGCATCGACGTGAGCGGCGTTTCGCACATCATCAACTACGACGTGCCGGAATTCTGCGACGATTACATTCACCGCGTCGGCCGAACCGGCCGCATGGGACGCGAAGGCGAAGCGTTCACTTTCGTCACTCCCGAAGAGGGCGATCAGCTCACCCGAATCGAAATGCGGATCGACAAGCTTTTGAAGCGCGACGAGATCGCCGGCTTCCCCGCGTTGGAATTGCCCGAATCGAAGCGGCATGCGCATGCCGACGGCGCCGCCCCTGCAACGCCCGCTGAACCGGAGCCGCCCAAGCCCGTCTTCGGACGGCGAACGAAGCGCTATCGCCGCGCGCTGTAAATCTTTCCGTCCAAGCGCAGAGACGCGGCAAGAAATAAATTCGCCGCCTCTGCGCCCGTTGCGAAAATACGACGAGAGGCTACTTTTTGCCGCCGTCATTGGGCTTTGAAATTAACGGAATTTCGAACCACGGAGAGAAGCAACTCTCGTCGTCTCTCAACGGCATCCCACCCGTCGGCTTGTCGTCCCAGATCAGATTTTCTTTCGTGCAGGATTGGAGTTCGCTCAATAACGGAGTAAGACTCGTTCTAAATGATTTTTTGACGATGAACGAAGGGATGAAGTTCGTGCTTGCGATGAAGGGGACGCCGTTCGGCGGCCAAGCGGGCTTCTTTTGGGCCTTGTCTTCCGGCGATTCTGCATGACTAGTAATGCCTTTCGGGCGGTAGTGAAACGCTTTTCCGGTCGCCGGATCGAGCGGGAGTGCGTCCAAATAGACTCCGACAAGGTCGTCGAGTTTTTCGGGCAAATCTCCTTGGTGATCGAGTTGCCATGCGACCAACGCCAACTGCAAGATCATCGCGCGGAATTCCGCCGCAACGTACATTTCACGAATCGGCTTATACGAATAATGCATCCCGAAGATAGACGGTGATTTTTCATTGCGTAAGCAATAGATCGCGTCAAGCCAA
This sequence comes from Thermoguttaceae bacterium, assembly GCA_963665265.2. Lineage (GTDB taxonomy): Bacteria > Planctomycetota > Planctomycetia > Pirellulales > Thermoguttaceae > CAXXHQ01. The sequence goes on from OY762224.2 coordinate 457,139, forward strand.
GAAAACGAATCGTAAACGGAGATGCCGTTCGGCGGGGTTCCGTCGTCGATCGCTTTCAGCATATCCTTTCTTGCCAGCCAATTCTCCTCAATGGCCGCCTCCGCTAGGTAAGCGGTTCGCTGGCGTTCCCAAGGGAACCACTGATAAAGTTTATTTTGATGAGTTGAAGCGGATTGGTGTGCGAAATAATTAGCGCGTTGCATGTTAGCGAGGAGGAGTTGGATGTGGCGAGGAGCGGATCTCTCGATCGCCTGCAGTCCTTTCGCCGCTTCAACAACCCGCTGAGATATCTGGTTTTTTGCGAGGCTCCACGCAAGAAGCGTTTTGGCGAAGTCGTCTTCCGGAGTGCGCGAATTGCCGTCGGTTCTGATGGTAGAGGTTCCGTAAAATCCAGACGTCGCGGAGATATCGGATTTTTTATTGTGAGGGAGGCGACAAACAATTTGAATTCGATGAATTTTTACTCGAAACGCGTCAAGAAGGCGGACCAACGCAAAGTCGAGGTCTCCTCGCTTCATTTGAAGGTTTGCGTCCGCGATCAGCAAAAGCTGAAAATCTTCGAATAGAGAGAGCGCATTTTCAAGGCCGCCATAAGATCGATTTCGCCGCATTACTTCGATGAGTTGGTCAATTGCGTTCTCGTCGGCAATTCGGCATTCGGAACTTTGCGACGCTTCGGAAAGTAGACGTAGCGTCTCTTCATTGGCCTGTACCCACTCCGGCGATTCGTAGTCCGTCAACGCAATGTAGTTTTCGCCCGTGCGCTGCGGGGCGGGTTGCAATTTTTTCGCGGCGGCGACGTAAAGCGCCCCGGTCTTGTCAGCTTCGGCCGCATTATAGGAGTCTTGGGTGACGGCGGGATAGCTTCCCGGGACATGCGAGTATTCAAAAGCGCGATACGAAGAAGCGCCGACGAACGTGAGTAACGTCGCCAAAATCGACCAAAGCGTCGCGATTCGCCAGCTACGCCATCCGGCTCGATCGGCAAGGAGATTTCCAAGCCGCAATCGCGAGGCGACCAAGAACAGCGCCGGAAAAAAGAACGCCGGCCAAAGCCATCCTAATTCTTTGCAACAACCTATGATTGCGAATCCGCACCCCAAAGACGCTCCCTCGGCAATGACGAAAGCGAGGAGCGAACCTCTCACGGCGACGGAGCTAAATAGTCCGACGCAATATAGGGTGATCGGAATCGCGCACAAAAGGAATATGTTTTGCAATAGTTCAAGCTGTGAAATCCATCCGGAGTTAAAACGTGCGTTAAGCGAAAAAACGGCTGCCCCGTAGGCGATGACCATGGGCGCCCAAATCAACAAGGTTGAAAAAATGCGGGCGAGCCAAACGACGTTCGGCGAAACGCCTCGCGATCCGAGAAATCGATAGTCGGTTTGTCGGCGAGTTTCGTTGAAGGCGAGCGTTCCGCAAATCGGAGTGCAAAGGAAAAATGTGAAACAGAGCGGAAAACGCCAATCGGCGGCCGGGGGAAGTCGAAACAATAACCTGAAGCCTTCATCGGAAATCGAGTAATTCAAGAGAGGCGCCGAGAGAAACATCACGTATAACGCCGCGATTGAAAGAATCGACTGCCGCAAATATTGCCAAAAAAGATGTCGAAAAAAGCCTCTTTCTTTTGGGCCTCGCGGCGTCAGCTTCGTCGCGTAGTCTCGAACGATTTGGGGAATGGCGGAGGCGGAGTCCTTTCCGCCGCTACGCGAATTTTCGCGAAGCCAGCGTTTAGCCAACCGCCAATCCGCCGTCGCAACGATCGCTATGAAAACGAACGCCGCCGGAATCCGCAGTTGCGGCTCGTTAAAGCTCCACGTCAAGATATCGTATTCGGGCATCATTAGGTAGTTGCCGATACCCGCTAAGATCGCGCCGAAAACGCCGCTTGCCAAGGGATGCGAAGTCAGCAGCGAAAACAGCGCGCCGCAAACCAATAAATTCGCCGTCATTAGAAAATATAAACCGACGACAGCGCCGACGTTTTTCGTGCGGAATAATAGCAAGAATCCCGGCCGATTCAGTAAATAAAGGCAGGCTATTCCGATTCCCAACATTACGGCGAAACTTACGAGAAAGAAAGCAATCTTCCCGATGATTACTTCGCTAGCCTTCGTCGGCAACGCTTGGAGAAACTGATATGTTCCCGATTCTTTTTCTCCGGCGAAGGCAGTGCAACCGCAACCGAGCGAGTAGAACGCAATGACGGCGAAGCTGGCTAGAACCGGCCAAAAGTTCGCTTTCACCTCATAAAACGAAGACGAAACGCCCCCTATATTTTGCCAATCGGCGAACGCTTCGGCGACCAATCCGAACGCGAGCATGGCGAGCCAAAAGCCTCGCAAAGTCCGGAACTCTTTCCAAATTATATTTTTCACCGCTTGCTTGTTCATCTTAGTCCCCTTTTTTCGTTCGATTAGTCTATGCTCGCAATGCGAGGAAATCTCGAAATTCGCGCGGAATGCGCTAAGAAGCTCTTCGCCCGAAAAGAAACGACGGAGACGAGGCGGACGGACTTGAAAAAATATCCTCGTCCTTCTCGCCTCCATCGCGTTTTTTTACGCGTCGCGCCTATTTCTTCACGCTGTACATCTCCGGGTCTTCCGGAAACAACGGCGTGAAGCGAATTCCTTTCCGCATTTCGGCCATCCACGGATTGACGGTCGCCGCCCATCGGGCGTAATGCGCCGTCTCCTTGTGCGCCTTGATCGCATCGTCGTCGCGATAAACTTCGTAGATCACGAACCGATTCGGATCGTCGGCATGCTGCAACACGTCGAACCGCAAATTGCCCGGCTCCTGAATCGTGTTCCGCGCATTATCTTTAATGGCCTCGATGAAACCTTCGCGATGCTCCGGCATCACGTGAACGTGAACGTTGACGACGTACATATTGATTTAGGGGTAAGGGGACAGGGGTTAGGGATTAGGGGACAAACGAATTTACCACTTCGACGATCGCGTCGGCCAACAGCTCTTCGATTCCTAGCGGTTCGGAGGCGATCCATTCCTTATCCGGATGGAGACGCCGCATCTTCTCGGCTTCGGCGCGGACCATCTCGCTGAGTCGGCCCGGCAAAATAAAATGCGGCTGCACGACGACGCGTCGAAACGGCCCGACGGCCGCCTCTTCCAAAACATCGGCCAATCGAGGCGCGCCCATCATGCTGAAGCAGGCTTCGACTCGACCGAGCGGCGTCCATTCGCTCCGCCGTCGGACGAATGCGGCGAACTCGTCGAACGCCTCCGGCTCGGGGCTTCCATGCGCCGCTAAAATTAACAGCGTATCTTCAAGCGGAACGTTCGGGCCGGCGGCGATAGCCTCATTAAAACGTTTTTCCGAAAGTTCGGCAACTTTTCGGCTTCCGCCGACATAGGGCGCCGCGACGATCGGCGTCGGCGAAACGCGTTCCGACGCCTCGCGAATCGCTTGCGGCACGTCTTCGCTCATGTGTCCCACGGAGGAAAGAAAGACCGGAGCGACCACGATCCGCTTTGCGCCGGCGGCGACCAATTTTTCGGCGGCGTCAACCGCGGTCGGAGCGGCGAACTCCATGAAACCTACGGCGACCGGACAGAATTTCACTTTCCGGCCGACCATTTCCTCGAGCTGAAGAAATAACGCCGTTCCTCGCGGATCGCGGGTACCATGTCCCAAAACCAGTATGCCGTCGTCGTTCATCGTATCCGAGGCTCCCAACAAAAGAATAACGAAGTAACGGCCATTTTCGTGGTTGTCGGCAGTTCTCGCCAGGGGTATAAAGGTAAGCTTGGCCGCAGATCACCGTCGTAAATAAGGGGGGTATGCTTCATGCCCATTCTTCCCACCTCGATTTTACCGAAAAATATCCTCAGCGCGCTGAAGCGATCGCCGAACGGCCCCAGCAATTCAAAGCTGCTCGCCCGCGCCGCCCGCTGCGATGCCGTCGACGCCGTGCTTCTTGTCGATAGCTTTGAGGAAGGCCTTTCCGAGGAAGAGGCGGAAGAACGTCTGGAGAAATTCGGCCCGAACACCGTGGTCAGCGAACAGCGACGCGGCCGATTAGCCCTCTTTATGCACGCCTGCTTAAATCCGCTCGTCGTTCTGCTCGTTATCTTGGCGAGCGTTTCGTTCGCCTCGGACGATTATCGAGCCGGCACGGTCATGCTGATTATGGTGGCGCTCGGCGTCATCTTGCGTTTCGTGCAAGAGTCGCGCGCCGACGACGCGGCGGCCAAACTGAAAGCGATGATCTGCGTCACGGCCACCGTAACGCGCGGCGGCGTGACTCGCGAGATTCCTCTTGGCGAACTCGTTCCCGGCGACATCGTGAAATTATCGGCGGGCGACATGATCCCCGCCGACCTCCGCATCATCACTTGCAAGGACTTGTTCGTCATCCAATCGAGCTTGACCGGCGAGTCGTTCCCCGTCGAAAAATTCGAGGCGACCGAAACTGATCCGAATCGCCCCGTTCATGAGCTAAAAAACGTCTGCTTCCTCGGCACGAGCGTGGAGAGCGGAGCCGCCACGGGCGTCATCATCGAGACCGGCCTGCATACATTCTTGGGGAGCATGGCCAAGTCGATCACCGAACAACGCGTGGCGACGAGTTTCGACCAAGGGGTCTCGAAATTCACCTGGCTGATGATTCGCTTCATCCTGGTGATGGTTCCGCTCGTGTTCCTCATCAACGGCCTGACCAAGCATGATTGGAAAGAGGCTTTTTTCTTCGCCATGGCGGTCGCCGTCGGCATCACGCCCGAGATGCTCCCCATGATCGTAACGGTCTGCCTCTCGCGCGGCGCTATCTCGATGTCGAAGAAAAAGGTGATCGTGAAACGTCTGAATTCCATCCAGAATCTCGGCGCGATGGATATTCTCTGCACCGATAAGACCGGCACTTTGACTCGCGACCGAGTGATCCTTGAACGCCATTGCGACGTGGTCCGCCAAGACGACGACTCGGTCATGGAAATGGCGTTTTTGAACAGCTATTTTCAAACCGGCTTGAAAAACGTCCTCGACCGCGCCATCTTGGAACACGAGGAATTCTGCAATACGGAATGGTTTCTGCAACACAAAAAAGTCGATGAAATTCCGTTCGACTTCTCGCGGAAAATCATGTCCGTCGCCATCGAGACGCCGGAAGGCGGACATCGCTTGATATGCAAAGGGGCGCCCGAGGCGATCTTCGACCGCTGCTCGCATTTCGAACTGGACGGGAAAATCTATCCGGTCGAACCGCTTCTCATCGCCGAATTGCGAGAGGAATACGACGAGCTAAGCTCCGAAGGGTTCCGCGTCTTGGCCCTCGCCTATAAAGACATGCACCAGGCGACGACCTATTCAAAGGACGACGAAAAAGAATTGACGCTCAAGGGCTATGTGGCCTTTCTCGATCCGCCGAAAGAAAGCGCCGCCCCTGCCATCATGGCCTTACAAGAGCACGGCGTCTCGGTGAAAGTTTTGACCGGCGACAACGAACTCGTTAGCCGTAAAATCTGCGAAGAAGTGAAACTTCCGCTGGATCACGTTCTGCTGGGAAGTCGAATTGACTCGCTTTCGGACGAGGAATTGGCCGACGTCGCCGAAAAAGCGACGCTCTTCGTGCGGCTTTCGCCCGCCCATAAGCAACGCGTCATCCGCGCGTTGCAAAGCCGCAAACACGTCGTCGGATTCTTAGGCGACGGCATCAACGACTCCCCCGCCCTCCGCGCCGCCGACGTAGGAATTTCGGTCGATACGGCGACCGATATCGCCCGCGAAGCCGCCGACATCATTCTCCTTGAAAAGAGCTTGATGGTCCTCGAAGAAGGCGTTCTTGAAGGGCGAAAGGTTTTCGCCAACATTCTGAAATACATTCGCATGGGCGCCAGTTCGAATTTCGGCAATATGTTCAGCGTCCTCGGCGCCAGCATTTTTGTGCCGTATTTGCCGATGGCCCCGCTGCAAATCTTGACCAATAATTTACTCTACGATTTCTCGCAAGTGCCGATCCCCGTCGACGACGTCGATCCCGAGCAGATTACCAAGCCGCGTCCTTGGCAGATGGGGGAAATCGCTCGATACATCATGTTCATCGGGCCGTGCAGCTCGATCTTCGACTATACGACCTACTTAATGATGCTTTTCGTTTTCAATTGTTGGGTGCCGACGAAAGAGAATATCTCGCTGTTCCAAACCGGCTGGTTCGTCGAGTCGCTCCTCACGCAAACGCTGGTCATCCATATTATTCGCACGAATCGCATACCGTTTTTGCAGAGCCGCGCGAGTTGGCCGTTAATATTCACGACCGTCGTCATCATGGGCGTCGGAATGTGGCTGCCCTCGTCGCCGATCGGCGAGTGGCTCGGCTTTACTCCGCTGCCCGGTTTGTATTGGCCCTTGTTGGGCCTCACGCTTTTCGCTTATTGCGTATTAACGCAAGGGGTGAAAACGTGGCTCCTCCGCCGCAACTGGATTTAGAATACGGATTGCAGCGTCGGTTTTGCGATCTACGCCCTACGCCCCTTCCCCTATGCCCTACATTGTTCTCACCGACGGTTTTTGCGATCCGCACACGGCCAAGACCGCGATTTGCGTGTTGCGTTACCGTGCCCAGGACGTGGCCGCCGTACTAGATCGAGCGAACGCCGGGCGAACGTGCCAAGAATTGTTCGGCGTGGGAGGAGCGATTCCTGTCGTCGCCGAGATTGACTCCGCGCCGCAGGCTGACGCCCTGCTGATCGGCATCGCGCCGCCGGGGGGAAAGATTCCCGCTTTGTGGCGACCGATCATCCTCAACGCCCTGCAACGCGGCATGAACGTCGTCTCCGGTTTGCATGACTTTCTGATTGACGACGCCGAGTTCGTCCGCGCCGCGCTTGCGTCCGGCTCGAAATTGATCGATCTCCGCACGAACGACGAGCGCGACGTTTCAAGCCGCCTAGGCCTGCGCGAAGACTGTTTGCGGCTGCACACGATCGGCAACGATTGCAGCGTCGGCAAAATGGTCACGGCCGTCGAACTTACGGCCGGCTTGAAACGTGCCGGATTGGACGCTCAATTCGTCGCCACGGGCCAGACCGGCATCCTTGTCGCCGGAGGCGGTTGCGCGATCGACCGCGTCATCGTCGATTTCGCCGCTGGCGCCGCCGAAAAACTCGTCCTCGCCAACCAGCGACATCAAGCGATCGTCGTCGAAGGACAAGGCTCGCTCTTCCACCCTCGGTACTCCGGCGTCACGTTAAGTCTGCTGCACGGCGTCGCGCCCCACGGACTCGTCTTGTGCTACGCGATGGGACGCACGACGACCGCCGGCATGGATCACGTTCCGCTCCCGCCGCTCGAGAAAGTCGTCGAAGTCTATGAAACGATGGCCAATTTGATGAACCCCTGCCGCGTGATCGGCGCGGCGATAAACGGCGGCGGCTTCGATGACGACGCCGTTCACCGTGAATGCGAAGAGATCGAACTCCGCCTGGGCCTCCCGGCGTGCGATGTGCTGCGCCACGGCCCGGAAAAACTCGTCCAAGCGGCGATGCTAATAAGAAAATAATCTTCCTTCTTCCAGCGGTTGCGGCGCAGACGTAAGCCGGGAACACCCCGTTTTCTCTCTAAGTCGCCAAAAATAACCTATATTTGCCTATTGTGGGGCGGTGCGCGCAGACGGATAATTAGCGCTTGATCGGGGAAGAGGTAAGGTCCAACATGAAGCATATCGGCATATTAACGAGCGGCGGCGACTGTCCCGGTCTAAACGCGGCGATCCGCGGCGTTTTCAAAGCGGCCCGCAACTGCTACGGCATGGAGCTTATCGGATTCCGCGACGGGTTTCGCGGATTGGTTCACGACCGCACGATGCCGCTCGAGCCGGAGATGCTCTCCGGCATTCTGACCGACGGCGGAACGATCCTCGGCACGAGCCGCGACAAGCCGCATCAAATGCCGATCGGCGGCGAGATCATGGATATGACCGGCGCGATCGTCGAAACGTATCAGCGCAACCATCTCGACGCCATCATTTGCATCGGCGGAGGCGGAACGCAAAAAAACGCCTTGCACTTAAAAGAGGCGGGCTTAAACGTCGTCACCCTGCCGAAAACGATCGATAACGACATCTACGGCACCGACATCTCCTTCGGCTTCGACACGGCGCTCGGCATTGCCACCGAAGCGGTCGACCGCCTCCACTCGACGGCCACGAGCCACAACCGCGTGATCGTCGTCGAAGTGATGGGCCACCGCGCCGGTTGGCTCGCCTTGGGCGCGGGAATCGCCGGCGGCGCCGACGTCATCCTTATTCCTGAAATCCCTTACGACGTTAAATGCGTGGCCGAGGCCATTCGCAACCGCTCTCGGGCGGGCAAGCATTTTTCGATCGTCGTCGTGGCCGAGGGCGCTATGTCGCTCGAAGACTCGCAGAGCATCGAACGATTGCTGGTCGCGAAAAAAGAGGCTAAATCGAAGTCGGACCGCAAAGACGCCTCGAAGAAACTTGAAGCCTTGCACGAAGCGCATATGGAGCACACCGTCCGCTTGACCCGCCAGCTCGAAGAGATGACCGGCCAAGAGTCGCGACTAACGATCCTAGGTCATTTACAGCGCGGCGGAACGCCGTCGGCCGCCGACCGTATCCTGGCCACTCGATTAGGAACGAGCTGCGCCGAATTCTTATCGCGCGGCGAGACCGGCATTATGATCGCCGCCCGAGGCGACGGCGTCGCGCCGATGGAATTGGAAAAGATCGCCGGCAAAAAGAATCTCGTCGACCCCGATCACCCGCTCGTCCAGGCCGCCAAAGCCGTCGGAACGTGCTTGGGTAGCTAGCACGTCGGACGCCGCGGCGAAACGCCGTAAACGGACGCTGCTACTTCTTCAAGCCTGAAAGGCTTGCGGTTTGACCAACGAACAGCTTCCCTATGCCCTAGCCCCCACGCCCTAATCCCTATGATCTCTCTACGCCGGCTTCTTGCTGAGCGCAAGATAGCCCCACAGCGCAATCACGCCGACGATTAGCAGAATGCTGACGTTTTGCGAAATGCTCATGCCGGTTCCGTGAACGACGGCCTCGTCCGATCGCAAGCTCTCGATGAAGAACCGCGTCACGCTATAGACCGATACCAAGAGGGCGAACGTCTGACCGTCGCGCCGCTTGAACGGATCGAAAGCCAGCAACAAAACGCAAAGAACCAGCCCGTCGATCGTGCTTAGAATTTGCGTCGGATAGACGCCGAGACTGCGATCTAAAACGCTCACCGCCGGGATCGTGAGCGAGCGGCCGTCGGCCAATTGAATCGCCAAAGGCTTGCCGTCGTGATACGCCGCGTCGAGCGAGTAGAACGCCATATCGTCGTTGGCGATCGCATGCTCGCCGATCTTCGCAATGCGGTCACCTTTTTTCAACCCGGCTTTTTCGGCCGCCGAATCTTTCGCGACCGACAGAACGTTCGGCGGCAGAACCGGATCGCCGCTCAACTCGAAGCCGTACATCTGTCCGCGAACGACTTGGCTCTCGTAGGCGTAGCTTCCGGCGGGAAAATGAATGCCGAAGTCAGTATGGCAGATTCCGCCGTAGCAGCAACCGTTTAGCAGGCAGCCGATTCGTCCGATCGCCACGCCCAAGGCCATGCTCGGCGCCGCGAGGTCGAGGAGTTTGAAGATCGGCATGCGAAAGCGAAAGACGAAGGCGCCGAGTCCGAGCACGGCGCCGAAAAAGCTGCCGTAGACGACCAACCCGCCGTTCGATAGATTGATCAAGTTGCCGAGGAACGGGCCGAGCCCTTCGCGGCCGTAGACCGGCCAATACGTCGTCGGCCAATACTCGATGACGTGAAACAGCCGCGCGCCGATGATGCCGGGCACGACCATCCAAAAGGCGAGCGTGTAGATGACCTCGGGATCGACCCCTTCTCGTTTCGCGCGATACGCCGCCAAGCCCGCCCCGCTCAACACGGCCACGAGCATCATCGTGCCGTAACCGTAAATCGGCAAGCCTTGCTCTTTGCTAATCGCCGGCAGAATCCAGATGATCGCCGCCGCGACTACTGCCAAAACCGGCAAATAGCCGACGGTGTCGGACGACCAGCCTTGCTTTCGCACGAGACGGAACAGAAGAACCGCGCTGAAGACGGCCCAGGCCGCCAGCGCGAGGCCGAAACCAAGGAGCGGGTATCCGCCGATCTCGCGCGGAATGAAAAATAGCGTTTGATGCATGCGGACGACTTCAATATTCCGTTATGTGGCGACCTCTGCGTTCTCGGCGCCTCCGCGCGAGAATCCTATTCGACTAAAACTCTTTCTCGATCAGTTCCAAGCAAACTTCTCGAACGCGGTTGGCGTTCAGATTGGCGTTCTTTTTCTTCGCTTGGCCGATGAGTTGGCCGATCCCTTTTTGTTTGCCTTCTTTCACTTCGACGACAATTTTCGGATTGGCCTTGAGCAGTTCGCGGCAAACGTCGAACACGGCCGAGTCGTCCACCTCTTCGATGCCGAGACTCTTCATCGCATCGGCGAGCGACTTGCCCGAAGCGTCCATCTCGGCCAACACCTCTCGAGCCCGACTTGTCTCCATTTTGCCGGCCATGACGACTTTGATCAATTCGCCGAGCGCCTTCGCGCCGACCGAAAATCGCTCGATGCCGATCTGTTTTTCGTTGAGCGTTCGCAAAACGTCTTGCTGAACCCAGTTGCTGGCGATCTTGCCGTCGCCGCATACGCCGGCAAGCTCCTCGTAGTAGTTGACCAACGCCCGACCTTGATTCACCAACACGTCGCTGTCGTAGGCCGTTATGCCGTAGTCCTTCTCCAAACGAACCCGCAACGCGGCGGGCAATTCGCCCAACGCCGCTTTCACCGCGGCAACCTCTTCGTCGGTGACGATCACCGGCGCTAAATCGGGATCGGGAAAATAGCGGTAATCGCTCGACTCTTCTTTTGAACGTTGCGGACGAGAGACTTTCGCCGTTTCATCCCAGCCGCGCGTCGTCTTCGGCGCCTCGCCGATCTTCCGGCCCGTCTCCTGCCATTCCTCGTATTGCCGCTCGGCCTCGTAGGCCAACGCCTTCTCTACCGCGCTAAAACTGTTCATGTTCTTCACTTCGACGATCGGCGTGGCGATCTTGCCGTTCGGCGTGTCGATGTGCAAATTAATGTTTGCGTCCACTCGCAGGCTTCCCTCTTGCATATTGCAATCCGAGACGCCCAGGTAGTTTAGAATCAGCTTCAATTCGGTCAGGTAGGCCTTCGCTTCGGCGGGCGAGCGCAGGTCCGGCTCGCTGACGATCTCCAAAAGCGGCGTGCCCGCCCGATTCAAGTCGATGCGGCTGTCGGCCTTCCCCGCCGCTTCGTCGTGCATGCTCTTTCCCGCGTCTTCTTCCAAATGCGCGCGGATGATGCCGATCTTTTTCGGTTCCAGCTTTCCTTTCGGATCGTAAATCGTCAGGTAGCCGTTTTGACTCATCGGCAAATCGAACTGACTAATCTGATAGCCTTTCGGCAAGTCGGGATAGTAGTAGTTCTTCCTGTCCCACTTCGTAAAATGCGGAATCTCGCAGTTCAACGCCGTCGCCGTCCGTAAGGACAACTGGAACGCCTTCCGATTCATCACCGGGAGCGAGCCGGGCATGCCGATGCAGACCGGGCAGGTCTGCGTGTTGGGCGGCTCGCCGAATTTCGTGCCGCAGCCGCAAAACATTTTGCTTTCGGTCTGCAGTTGAACGTGGACTTCCAACCCGATAACGATCGTATATGGTTCGCTCATGGCAACGAAGGATAGATTTTGAGGGATAGGGGTCAAATTCGTAGGCGGCGAACCTTCAGTATAGCTTTTTCAACGTCTTTCGGGGGAGGCCATTTCTTGTCAAAATGCCCGCATTTCCACTCAAATCACGTTTACTTGACGGGCGATTTTCGTTACGCTTACAATACCTATGCCCCCCGTTAGTCGGCTTTCACGTCGCGGCGGCGGAGGAAATCGGGCTGCCCAAACGCCCGCAACGGATTGTTAGCCGCTTCGGCGGCGTTACGCTCGACATGTACAAGGATGTATTCATGCACAGCACGCAGCGAGAGACTGGACGTTTCGGCGTCGCGACGATCAGAGTCGCTTTGCTTGCCGTTATCGTCACGTTGACGTCCCTCGCTACGGCCGCAGGTTGGATTCCGGCCAAAGCGCCGCTTTCGACCCGCTGGACTCAGGAAGTTCTTCCCAACCGCACGCTGCCCGAATATCCCCGCCCGCAAATGGTTCGCGCCGAATGGATGAATCTCAACGGGCTATGGCAGTTTGAAGCGCTGACCGCGGATCGAGAGCCGACGCCCGGCAAAGACCTCGCCGGCCAGATATTGGTCCCCTTCCCCATCGAGTCGGCTTTGTCCGGCGTTCGCACGCAAACTGATCGCGCGCAGTACCGTTGCCTTTTTCAAATTCCTCCGCAATGGATCGGGCGGCGCATCTTGCTGCACTTCGGCGCCGTCGATTGGGAGTCGGCCGTCTACGTCAACGGAAAACTCGTCGGAACGCATCGCGGCGGCTATGACCCCTTCTCTTTCGACGTGACCGACGCCTTGCGTCGTGATACGAACCAAGAGTTGATCGTCAAAGTTTTCGATCAGACCGATCGCGGCGATCAACCGCGAGGAAAGCAATCGCGCGATCCGAAAGAAGCTTCCTATTCGTCAGTCACCGGAATATGGCAAACCGTTTGGATCGAGCCGGTCGAAGAGGTCCGCATTGACGATCTCGTGATCAATCCCGACGTCGACGCTTCGTGTCTCCGTCTAACGGTCAAAGGAGCCAACGCCGATGAAAGCGCGTCGATTCAGGCTGAAATCCTTCTCGGCGACGAATCGATCGCCAAAGGTTTCGGCGGCGCGGGCGCTGAAATCCGCATCGATATTCCGCGCGACCGCTTAAAACTTTGGTCTCCGGCGAGTCCGCACCTCTATAAACTTTCCGTCGCGATGAAGCGCGGCGACGTCGCCGTCGACCAAGTCGAGAGCTATTTCGGCATGCGCAAAATCGAATTGGTCAAAGACGATAAAGGAATCGCGCGAATATACCTGAACGGTCAGCCGACGTTTCAAATCGGCGCGATCGATCAAGGCTATTGGCCCGACGGCCTTTACGCCGCACCGACGGACGAAGCGTTGAAGTACGATATCGAAATCGCTAAACGACTCGGATTCAATATGCTTCGCAAAAGCGGCAAGGTCGAGCCGGCGCGTTGGTATTATTGGTGCGACAAGCTCGGCATGCTCGTTTGGCAGGACATGCCCGGGGGCGACGTCAAGAGTCGCGAATCGCGTGCCCAGTTCGCCCACGAATTGCGGCGTATGACCGATACGCTGAAAAATTCGCCGTCGGTGGTCGCTTGGGTCCTCTTCAACGAAGGTTGGGGGCAACATGACACCGAACGCTACGTCAAAGAACTGAAGAAATCGGACCCCACGCGTTTGGTTGACGCGGCAAGCGGTTGGACCGACAAAAACGTCGGCGACATTCTCGACGCGCACAGTTATCCCGGTCCCGTCGCCGTTCCGGCCTCGGGTCGCGCCTCGGCTCTCGGCGCTTTCGGCGGCTTGGGACTCCGCATGGCCAATCACGTTTGGGACGACAAAAGCTGGGGATATCGCGGAATGCTCGACCGCGAAGATCTCGCCATTCGTTACCGCGCCCTTTTGAGCCGCTCCTGGGATTTGCATCGTTCACGCGCTCTTTCGGCCGTCATCTACGCCCAACTTGTCGACGTCGAATCGGAATGCGACGGGATTATCACCTACGATCGCGAAACGATCAAAATCGATCCGAACGCGGCCATGGCCGCCAACTCCGGAAAATTAACTCCGCCGACGATCATTCTCGCCGCCGCCGACGTGCAACCTTCCTCATGGAAGTTCACGACCGAAGAGCCCGGCTCGCAATGGTACGACTCGCAATTCAACGACTCCTCCTGGGAGCTCGGCATGAGCGGATTCGGCACTGAAAGCGCCTCGGGTCGCATCGTACGCACTCCCTGGACTTCCTCGCACATCTGGCTTCGTCGAACGCTCACCCTTGATAAATTCGATTCGGAAAAAATCTCCTTTTGGGTCTATCACGATGACGACGCCGAGATCTACGTAAACGGCGTCTTGGCGGCGAAACTGGAAGGCTATTCGGCCAGTTACGAAGAAACGCCGTTAACGGCCGAAGCGCGCAAAGCCCTTCGACGCGGAAAGAACGTCATCGCCGTCCATTGTCGAAACGTCACGGGCGGCCAATACGTCGATCTCGGCGTGATTGAAGCTCCCGGCGACGATTAATCCGCCTTGGGAGCATCTAATTTGCGTCTAACTGAATCGCATTAATTCTCATGCGCAAATAACACAAGGTCGGTCTGGTCGTAGCGATTGCGCCTAGAATGCCCCCTTCTTTATAATTGCTAGGTCAATTCTAGCTGTTCGCGTTTTTTTACCCGCTCGCCAAGGCGTTTTCAAGCTAATTTTATAGGGGGATTTTAGTCCCTGCGTTGCGCGCGGTCGCAACGATAATCCAAATGCAACGAATGATTTTCCAGTTTTAACTATGCCATTGCGAGCTCAAGTCAATCCCGGCAATTCAAAGGTCCTCGTCGTGGACGACGACGAGTCCATGCGCCGACTTCTTTCCGCTTGGCTCACCAAGGCCGGCTATTTGGTGTGCGAAGCTCGAGACGGAAGCGAAGCGTTAAAACGCATAAAAGACGAGTGCCCCGATTTCCTTATTACCGATTGGGAAATGCCGTTGCTGAACGGGCTTGACCTTTGCCGCCAAGTCCGCGAGATGGACCTTCCGCATTACGTTTATATTTTGTTCCTTTCGGCCAAAACGTCTTCCGAGGAGATGATCTCCGCCTTGGAGCAAGGCGCCGACGAATTCATCCGCAAACCGGTCTACCAAGGCGAATTGATGGCTCGTATTCGCGCGGGAAAGCGCCTGCTCGAAATGGAGCGTCGCTTGAGCCAAATGGCTCGCACCGACTCATTGACCGGCATGCTCACCCAGCGAAGCTTTTTCGATTCGCTGGAAAAAGAATGGATTCGCTCGGAAAAGCTTCAATTGCCGATCTCTTGCGTGATGATCGACTTGGATTTTTTCAAGCGTATTAACGACCTACACGGGCATCCCGCCGGCGACGTGGTTTTGAAAGCCGTTTCGCAACAAATGACGAAAAGCGCCGGCGCCTCGGAATTACTTTGCCGATACGGCGGCGAGGAATTCTGCATCATCATGCCGGAGACTCTCGAAACCGACGCCATAAATTGGGCCGAACGACTGCGGGAAAGCCTTTCCGAAATGCCGATCTCCGTGGGCGACAAAACGCTCCGCATCACCGCAAGCTTCGGCGTCTCGCAACGTTACCCCGACACACGCTCCGTTAGCGCTCTGATCGACCAAGCCGACCAAGCTCTTCTCTGCGCGAAACGTTCAGGCCGCGACCGTGTCGTCGGTTACGAATCGCTCCGCGACGCGGCCGACGTAAATTGGGAAAACGATCAACAAACCGAATTGTTCCGCGGCGTAGAAGCTCGGCACGTGATGAGTCCCGTCGTCCTCTGCCTCCGCGAAATGGAAACAGTCGGCCAAGCCGCCGAATTGTTCCTCCGCTCGCGTTTGAACTCGACGCCCGTCGTCGATGAAAACGGAAAGCTCCTCGGCATCCTCTCCGAAAAAGATTTAATGGCGGCGATGGTTTCGCTCGACGCTTGGAAACTTCCCATCAGCGAAGTGATGAAGCCGAACGTCATTACTTACGAAGAATCCACGCCGATCCGCACGATTTACGATTTCCTTTGTCGCGTCTCGATCCGGCGCATCGTCGTCGTTAACGACAATTGCCCCGTCGGCACGATCAGTCGGGCCACTCTCTTGCGATGGTTCCGCAACATGGTGCTCAGCCGAGGCTTGATGAGCGAAGAGCTCCTTCAATCGATGGGCGTAAACCGTAGCGACGGCCGCTCCCAAGAACGACTCCTCGAAACCGCAAAACAATTGGCCTTCCACGCCTCGAAAATGCACAACTACGTGGAAAGCGAGGAGGAAGACGTCGTTCCATATATCGTCGGCGAAGCGACCGGCATCCAAGAATTAGTCACCGATCTACTCGCCTATTCCCGATTCGTCCACCATAGCGCTTTCGCCGAAT
The DNA here is from genome assembly GCA_963665265.2 of Thermoguttaceae bacterium. Classification (GTDB taxonomy): domain Bacteria; phylum Planctomycetota; class Planctomycetia; order Pirellulales; family Thermoguttaceae; genus CAXXHQ01. The sequence goes on from OY762224.2 coordinate 473,270, forward strand.
CCGACGACTGCGGCATGGATTAACGCGATCTTTTAGCCGACAGCTGACCGCCGATCACTGAACGCTTTTCTTCTTTTCGACTTGCCAAGAACTTTCTCACGTAGCACGCAAGGCAAGGCATCTGAGTTTTCGCGCCGCACGACGGACAACGAATCGGCATCCCGCGCGGATGCTTAAACGCCGCTCGCGCCGCCGTCGCCGTCCGTTCGATCGCCGCCTTCCGCTTGCCCAAGGCGACGGCTCCGACCGTCCCCCGACTTACTTTCAACCGTCGGGCGATCTCTCGCTGCGACATCGCGCCCGAGTCCAACATCTTGCGAATTTCCGTAATGAGCGAATCGGCAAGCATCGACGCTCCTCCCCAAAATGCGGCGACGTCGGAACCGACGCCAAAGATCAAACGACCGCCATCAGCAACTGCATAGTGTACTAAAGTACATGTACGCAATCTAACAGAAAAGATACATATCGCAAGAGAACTTTTTGGCCGCTTTATGCAGAGATTTTGTTTCGTGGGGGTGAAAGCTCTAGCTGCAATGTGGTTGGGTGACTCCTTACGAAAAGTTTCATTCGGTCGAAGCGTGCGCGGCGGGCATTTCTTTTTTGAAAAATTTCCTTTCTCGATGTTAACGTTACGATTTTTGCGTGAAGAAAATAATCGCGCGGCGTAACAGGGGCGAGTTTACGTTTTGCCGCGATTTTTCTCGAAACGAGCCGTGTTTCCCGAGGGAAACGAGAGTTTTTGCTCGTCGCCCGGGGAGAATATGGACGCATACGTCCTCGCGTGCGTCGTAAGAACCGTCGTCGCAAGCGGTTCGGGCGGCGCGTTTTTTGGCTAGGAGTAGTTTCTCGACGATACGAGTACGGAAGCGGCGGCGCAAGTCGTTGGTTGTGCGTGCGTTACGAAGGCTAATCGGCAAGATTTCGGGGAAAGCGTATTTCATGTTTTTATGCGTTCGTGAATCGTAAGGGATTTGAGAGCAATAAGTTTGGGTTATCGGAACGCCACGGAGGGCGTTCCCTACAAGTCGATGCGAAAGGAGTTACGGCGACGGTACGCACGTTTTTCACCAAGTACAGGTCAGTCGAATTGTCAAAGAACGCGTCGCATTTCTGCGCGACGATTCAGAGGAGCATAGTAGAGGAACGCGCGGCACAAATTCAAGGAAAAAATGAGGTGAGGCAAAGTCCGATTAGTATGGGGCCGTCAGGCGCGGCGTGCCTGACCTTCTAGTCCGACCATACTTAAATGTCAGGCGTTTCAGGAGGACCGTGAACGGTCCTGACAGGCTTCGACGACCAAAAACAAAATATTGTGCGGCTCTTTTACCCGACGTAAACGTCGGGCCTGTGACGGCCTAAAGGCCGAGGAAGGGACGTGAACGTCCCTCGAAACAAAACCGCACGCAATTAAAATTGACAGCGAAAGGGCCTAACATTAGCTCCTGGTGCCTGACAAGCACGCACCCTACTGACTGGCAGGCAGCGGCGTCAGCGCAAGCGGGTTTGGCGGGACGTTGCCCTTAGGTTTTACCGCAAGTGCGGGCGTAAAATTTACAGAGTGCGATTTGACGGCGGCGCGGTCGGAGGCGGCAAGTCGTTTTGCGGAATCGGGATGCGGAAACGGCGAAGAATTTGTCATTTTTACAATCCCGCCCCGAGTTGGGCGACGGCGTAGGCGGATGCGTAGAAAGATCGCCGCTTCTCCTACCGCCGCCCTTTTTCGGAGTACATGATGCTTTCTTCAGGCTACGAAACCGACGTTGATTTGGGTCAGGCCATTTTCGGACATGCCCGACTCGGCGACCGTCGCCGCACCGCGAGATTGGTCGAGACGTTCGATTTGATGCGGCGGCATCCCGGCGGCACGCTTCCCGACAAACTGGCCGCCCCCGCCGACTTACGAGCGTTTTATCGGCTTTGCGACGCCAAGGACGTGACCCATGAAGCGATCGTCGCCGCCGCCCGGCAATACGCGTTGCGGCGAATCGCCGACCGCGAGGGGCCGATATTGTTGGTGCATGACGCCACCGAGCTCGACTACACGACGCTGGCGTCGTTGGCCGACGAGCTGGGGCAAATCGGCTCCGGCCGCAACCGCGGATACGTCTGCCATAACGTATTGGCCGTCGCCGCCGACACGGGCGACGTGCTAGGACTGGTCGATCAGATTTTACATCGTCGCGACGACGTGCCGGAAAACGAAACGCTGACGCAATCCCGCGAACGGGAAAGCCGCGAAAGTCTGTTGTGGTTGCGAGGGACGGCGAGTTTGCCGGCTGACGCGAAGCTGATCGACGTGGCCGATCAAGGCTCCGACACGTTCGAGTTTTTGGAACACGAATTCCGTAGCGGTCGTCGCTTCGTCGTGCGAGCTTGCAAGAAGCGCAAAGTTTACGCGGGACACTTGCCGATCGGACCGCGACGATACTTACAGGAGTGCGCCGACGGCTTGCCGGAGTTGGGCCGCTTTGCGATGGACGTGCGGCCGCAACAAGGACGCAAAGAACGCCGCAACGCGGAATTCGTCGTGCGAGCGGGAGCGATATTGGTTTGTCCGCCGCACGCCAAGTACGGCCTTCACGGCGACGATCCGTTGCCGCTGCACGTGACGCGGGTCAGGGAAATCGCTCCTCCTTCGGGCGAAGAGGCGATCGAATGGACGCTGTTGACTAACGAGCGAACCATTTCGTTCGCGGAGGCGTGGCGAGTGATCGGCTGGTACGAGCGACGTTGGGTCGTGGAGGAATATCACAAGGCGCAAAAGACGGGTTGCCAAATCGAAGATATGCAATTCACGACCGCGGCCCGTCTGGAGCCGGCGATCGCGTTGCTGTCGGTCGTGGCGGCGACGTTGCTAAGCCTGCGTGACGCCGCCCGCCGCCCGGACGCCAAAACGCGTCGCGCAACGACGATTTTGGCGGAAGATTACGTGGCGGTCCTAAGCCTTTGGCGTTATCGAAAAGTTCGCGAGGATTGGACGATTCATGACTTCTATTATGCGTTGGCTCGCCTCGGCGGTCATCAAAACCGAAAGAGCGACCGCCAACCCGGCTGGCTCGTCCTTTGGCGAGGTTGGGCAAAACTCCAATCCATGCTAAACGGATATGATATCGCCCAAGAAATAAAATGTGGTAAAACCTAAGGACGTTGCCCCACCCTACAAACTTCAAGGTCGATAGTTATGGCGGGATCCAATTTTCCCCGGGTTGCTGCGCACCCGGGGCTAATGGCTGCCATCCTTTCAGGATGGGGATCGTAGAATCGGAGATTGCGTCGATGGACGGCGGAGCCGTGCGGCGCAGTGCGTTACTAGGCAGAGCCTAGTAACGAGGGAAACAACGGTTGCGGACGCGCTCCCTCGACCAATCTACGGTTGGCTCCCGGACGCGGCTAAACGAATGGCGCGTGCAAGCACGCACCCTACTGACTGCTTCCTCCGCCCCTCCGCGTGTAACGCCGCGTTCACGAGCGTTCATTCTCTGTTTTTCCGCTCTTCCTCTTCGGAATGCAATCTCACGTCCATTTTTACTTGCATGCCGGGAATGTCAAACGTCGCTTCCTTGGAATCCTGCGACCATTGAATGAGCTGGGAGCGATCGCGAAAGTAGTTGGGGCCATTCCGCTCATTAGAGTCAATGCGAATTGTCTTAATCGGCTTGTTCTCCGACTCAATGGAAAAAGTGTAATAGTCTGGACCATTGCCGAAAATGGGTTGATACGACATAGCTCTTGCAAGGAATGATTGGTCGGGCGACCAGATATCTCGTCCTCCTCCAGTGAATGATATGCTAAGAAAGTACCGTCTTGCCATCTCAAGGTTGACTGCAACGGAGCCGAACAGCAGGCAACCTAAGAATATCTGCCTTGCTTTGGGCGTAGTTAAAAAGTACCAGCGCCCAACAATGACGCACAAAGAAAGTATCAGCCCCAGGGTAATGAAAAAAAGAACAACAATCATGGCCGCCCTATTCGGAAAAGGATGTTAGCTCGCCGGTTGGAAAGTTAACCTGTTCGGCGACAACCTCTTTATATCAGACCAAGAATGCCCGAGCAAGAATTTCAACCAAATGACGCATTAGCGAAGATAAGCTCTCCCGATCTCCGCGTTCTCCGACCCTCCGCGTGAGATCATTCGCGCGCCGCGTCCCTATGCCCTCTTCCACGCGCCCTAATCCCTACAATATTTCCTACGTTCCGTCGCGGCGTGGGCCGACCGCTTCCGCCTTCTTCTGCATGGCGTACCATTTTTTCCAAGCAGTCTGATCGTAGTCGTAGTTTTGTCCGGTGATGGCCACGAGGGCGTCGAGGACCGTTGAGTTCGTGAGTTGCTTGGTGAAGAATCGCGGACCGCTTCCGGCCGAGAGACCGGAGCCGCCGCTGCCGCCTCCGCCGCCGAACGACGTGCTCGTCGAGTTATCGCCTCCTTGCTTGACGATTTTATAGCGATGCGTGGTGACGAGGGCGTAGATGAGCGCTTCGACCGACTCGGGATCCTTGATTCGACCTAGCGCCGTTCCGGCAAGTAGAACGATTCGATTGTCTTTATGTTTTAGCTTGCTGGTGAAATAGCCGGTTACTTTCGACGATCTCGTCTTCGATAGGTGATCCAAACAACTTTGGCGGACTTCTTCGTCTTTATCTTCGATGGCGGCGGTCGCCAGCGACATTAAAGCGTCGGGCGAGCCGATTCGGGCGAGAATCTCAGCGGCCATGATCCGCACTTCCAGCGAACCGTCGTCGCGGAGAAGGTTGCCGATCGCCTTAGCGGCTGTGGGGTCTTTAATGGCCGCGAATTCTTGACGGGCTTGATCGGCCCGCTCTTTGTCGAGCCAAGCTCGCCATCGCTTTACCTTTATCAACCAATCTTTCTGCGTTTCCTCGTCTTTCGCCTTCGATTCGAGGATGTCGATTTCTTGTTGTGTCTTCCATTGGCCTTTGTAACGGACATATCCGCGTTGGCTCATGGCGTCTTGTTGAGTGGCCCATTGTCCGTCGATTTTCGTATAGCCCAAGGCGCGTCGCGCGAGTTTATGGTCCGGGTCAAGTTCGATCACCCGTTCCAAGTGCGTCTCTCGCTGCTTGGGTAAATGATTTTCGCGGCACCATTCGGCCAAGTTCCATTGCCCTTCGGCTGTGTCGGGATAGTCGCCCCGAACGCTCTCGTATTCGTCGAGATCGGTGCGTTGATGCGAGACTTCGCGAACTTGATCGGCTCGCAAGGTGACATGCGCCCGATCGTCAATTTGAATGTCGTAGTTTTCGCGGGGCTTTTCCTCGGGGTTAAGCAGCTTGCCCGACAGACGGCCGCCGGTGGCGAGTTCAAATACTTCGCCATGAGCGAAGCGTTCGGCTCCGAACGACGCGAGAACGACGATGATGTATGGAAGGAAGCGAGGCATTGGCGCTCAGGGCGGGGAGGCGGGAGGGCGAAAACGACGCATCGTAGGGCGATCGCTTGTCCCTACTTAACATATTACTAAACAATACCTTACGGATACAGGAATTTGCGCGCATTTTGCGAAAGAAATGTCGCTCGCCTCGGCATGGGCGGGCGCTGCAACTCTTTGGCGGCCAACGACTTCATGACGAACGGATCGTAGCGCTCGAGAGGCTTTATCTCCGCAGTCGTTCGTAGGCGCTGAGAAAAGCTTTTCCTAGAACGGATCGGGGCACCGTGAGCATGCGATCGACGGCGTAGGTTTCGGGGCGCCAATGGCGGTGGGATTCGGTCATTGGGCCGAGGAAATCGAGAGCCTTGCGTCCTTCTTCGTGAAAGAATCGTTCGAGCAATTTCATTCGCAGCAGTTGCCCGGGCGAAAAGTCGGCGTAAACGGGATCGTAAGCGATTTTGGCCGAGTGAAAGACCCCCTTGGCCGATTGCCCGAGACAAAACGCGATCGGCTTGCCGGCGACTTCCAGAAAGGCCAACTCGGTCATTCCGCAGTCGGCGAGGGCCTTCGTCACGTCGAGGAAGAACTCGGGCATTCCCGGGGTTTTCAGCACGGAGCCGCCGGTAGTTCCTTTCCAGCCGCGATCTTCAATTTCCAGGCCGCGTCGTAATTGGTTTTCAACTTCTTCGGCCGTCAGTTGCGAATGGAGAGCTAGTTCGACTTTTCCGAGCGCTTCCAGCTTGCGCAGCGAGGCCGTCATGTTTTGCCGGTGCTTTCTCGACCATGATTCTCGATAGGACGACCAATCGCCTTGGATTCGCACTCGTCCGACCTCGTAGCGAGGTCGAACGACGGTCTTCGCTTTTTGGGCGGCGAAGGCGCTTTGCAGAGCGACCCAATGCGGGGAGTCGGCGATCACTTCTTCGAACGCGATGATCGGCGTTTCAAGATCGGCGATCGCTTCGGCCAAATAGGTCACGTCTTGGCGATAGTCGGTCGTTTCGTCGACGAGCAATTCGCCGCACGAAATCCATTCGTTGCACGGCGTGGCGGCTAGGGGCAAAACGTTTTTCAATTTCTTGCCGCAAAAAGCGGAGGCCGAGGTCCAGCGTTCATCGCGAATCGTGGCGAACGCGTTGAAGGGCTGGTTCGCCGCGAACCGCTTGGCCCAGAGTAGGAGGATTTCGGCTCTTGCCGTGGGAAAGGTCGCTTCGCTGTGCGACCAGAGATCGTTCCACTCGGCGGCATGTTTGCCGAATTCGTCGAGAGATCGAATATGAAGAACGTGAGGCGAGGCCATGCGCGGGCTCGGTTATGTGGCGGAAAGTTTGCCGCCGCCGAAGCGGTCGAGCATTTTCTTTAAAAACGGGGATTTCGAGGCGAGTCGATCGGCGAGTTTAAGCGCTTTGGCGAGTTGCGCGGCGATCAATTCTCGTTCCGATTCGGTGAACAGGGCTTTGCCACGCAGGGCGGCCCAGGCATAGACGATCAAGACGGCGGTTGCGCTCCAGGGGCCCAGGGCCAGCGCCGGCGCGGCGGCTAATAGAGCGATTAGACCACGATCGAATTTGAAGCCTTTCGCCCGGGAAAATAGAAGGATCAAAGTTAGGGTCGTGAGGTTGGCGGCTGTCGCGGCCAACACGGCGCCTTGCAGCTTATAGGTCGGGAGGAGCAAAATATTGACGATCACGTTCACGGCCAATCCGACGAGCATGGCGAGGGCGACCCAGCCCGCCTTTTCGACGCACCATAGATATTGTTGCGCGAGTAGCGCGGCGGAGAGCCACACGCAATAGGCGAGGGTCCAGGGCAAGACGGAAAGGCCGGCGGCGAATTTTCCGCGGAAGGCCGTTTGGAAGACCAGCGGCGCGGCGAAGAGGATGACCGTCGATACGATCAGCAAGCCGAGGACGAATAGTTTCAGAAAGGCGTTCAGCCGCCACGAGGCGCGATCGTTGTCGCCCGACTCCCAATCGCGGCTCAAGTGGGGCAAGAGCATCGCCGAGAGGGTCGAGGCGATCGAGACGAGCAGCAGCGGCACGACTCTCGCGCTGTGGTACTGTCCGACAATCGCGAGCAAGGCGTCGGGCTCGCCGGGGGTAAAGTGCAAAATCATATACCGATCGGCGATGCCGAACAGATTTGTCAGTAGGCTAATCGCCAGCATCCACGCGGCGAAGGGGGCCAATTTGCGCCATACGCTTTCGGGCTTGGCGAATGCCGTTTCGGCGAGCGTGGGCGAATTCGACTTTTCGCGAAGCGCGCCGCGCAGCGCCGTCGAACCGCCGATCACGCAAAGGATTCCGGCGCAACCGTAGGCGACGATCGCGGCCTGCGCGTCGCATCGCCAAAATTGCAGGAGCGCCACGCCGATCACGGCGAACAAAACGCCGTTGAAAAACTCCATGATCGCGGCCACGCGGACCCGTCGTAGCGACGTGGCCAAGCTGAGCCAATAGTTATAGGCGACGATGAAGAGCAGGCTAACAGCCACGGTCGGAATCAAGCGGCTCCATGCCGGATCGCCGAATATAAGTTCGGAGAACCAATCGGGACGAAGAAGGATGATCGTGACGGCCAAAGCGGTTAAGGCCGCGCAAACGACGGCCGCCTGAAACATCATGGCGCGCAGTCGGCCACGTTCACGGAAGTATTCGGCGTAGCGGCCGAAGGTTCCGGGGACGGCCAAAACGACGAACGGACCGGCGAGCATTAAAAAGCCGAACGCCATATCCCATAGGCCGAGTTGGTCCTCTTTCAGCCATCGGCAAAAGAGGATCGCGCGGACGAATCCGACGAGGCGTTGCACGGCCGTTAGCGTTAGCAAGATCGCCACGCTATTGGCCAACGAATCGGCGCGCCAAGCGATCGGCGGCGCTTCGCTATTGCAAAGGTCGCCTTCGGCGAGCGGATCGCGTTCGAATTGTTCCGTCGGAGCTTCGGGCATTGGTGACTTCGACTTTGATATTCCGTCTGGGCCGAGTTTGTGCGCGGGCGCCGCCGGCTGCTTGTAAGGCAATGCAGGACGTCGGCACGCTTGCGCGCAAAAACAGCGCAACTCCTATTCAATAGACAACTTTCGGTCATAATTCGCGGAAAGCAAACGCGAATCGCTAGAATCGGCAGAATCGCTATAGGCGTGCGGGCGTCCCGCTCGATTTACGCTTGGCCGTTCCATTCCGCGTAAAACTGCTTTAAGAAGCCTTCCATGAACCGGTGTCGGCCTTCGGCCAGCGCACGGCCGGTGGGCGTGTTCATGCGATCTTTCAGCAAGAGAAGTTTTTCGTAAAAGTGGTTGATCGTCGATCCGTCGCTGTTTAGATAGGCGTCGGCGGTCTGATGTTCTTCGGGCTTGCAAGCCGGATCGTAGATTAAACGCCCTTTGCTTCCTCCGTAGGCGAACGCGCGCGCGATTCCGATCGCCCCGACGGCGTCCAATCGGTCGGCGTCTTGCACGACTTTTCCTTCGAGCGAGAGAGTCGGCTCTTTGACGGCCGCCCCTTTGAAGGAGATGCCGGCGATAATTTCGCCGACATGTTGAATAAGTCGGGCGTCGAGATCGAGCGACTGGAGCCAAACGATAGCCGTTTTCGGTCCGACGGTCGAATCGCGGCCATGCGCTTTCCAATCGGCGATGTCGTGCAGCAGAGCGGCCAATTCGACGACGGTCAAGTCGGCGTCTTCGGCCTGTCCGATTTGGCGGGCGGTTCGCCAAACCCGTTCGATATGCCGCCAGTCATGCCCGCTCCCTTCTTTGGCAAGCGCGGCTTGAACGTGGTCGGCGGTGCGGTCGATGATTTCGGCAAATTGCATGATGGATGAATGAAGCGGTTTTCGATTTAGATATTGCGAACTTATTATAACCGCAAGCGTCGGGGGACCAAGTCGTGAAAGACTTTTTAGTTAGGCGCTAAACGCGAACCGGGGCATCTCGCCGCGAAGAAGAAAAGGCTCCTCGCGCGGTAATTTTGCGAGCGGTATTTTATGCGGGTTCAAACTCCCGTTTGCGATTTTGAGCATGGGCGATGGAATCGCTAGGGCGCCAAGCGTTCCTCTTCTTTGGTCTTCGTTGCCCCATCGGAGATGGCGGGCGAAGTATTCGAGTTGGTTGGAGCAAGCGGATTCTTTTCGTAGATTTCGAATCGAGAGGCGGCGAAAATGCGCCCGTCCGGCATGACCGCGATGTTGAAAGGCACGCTGTTTGGCTTACAGACGCATTTTACCGCTTGCGTCTTCCAGTCGATTTCGAATATCGCACGTTCGGATAAATTATCCCTGACTGAACCGACGAGAATGAGGTCGGGGGCAATTTCGGCGACGCAAGTCACTTCGCGCCGATCGTTCGCAAGAGCCATTGTCGTCCAAGTCTTGCCGTCAAATCGGGCGAGGTAGGCATGGCGGTCTTTCGCCCCGAGGATTGCCCAAACGCCGCAACTTTTTCCGGGGGCGAGAAAGGCGACTGTACTGAAATCGCGACCGACTTCTTGTTTGCCGATAAACGCGAACTCTTTTCCGTCCTTCGCGTTGTCCAGCGAGCAACGTTTATAATAGTCGCGACCTGCGGCGTTAAGTCGCACGATTCCGTCTCCCTCCGTGCCGATCCATAGATTCCCTTCGACGTCTTCGGTAATGCAGGTCGGCCTGCGGTGAGGGATCAGTTCGCGTGTATCCAGCCACGGCGAGCTTGCGCCCCAATAATGCGGCATGAAATGATGAGAAATTTCGTGCGCGGGGGCGAAAGAAAACAATCCATGCTCTTGCGAGACGATGAAAGGGGCGTAGCCGCGGTTCTTCGGCGGGATATAGAGATGATCGACGTATCCCCAAAGGCGTTCGCTATCATCGCCGGGAAGGTACGCGCCGCTTACGAACTTTGGATCCCCTTGATAGTACGTGCGGAACGTCGACATATTCCATAAATCGTTTTGGCGGTCCAAGCGGCGAATGCCGTCGCTCGTGCTAAGCCAAATTCGATTCGGACCTTCAAAGGCGATGTCCGTGATTTGCGAGCTCTCCAAGTTCGCCTGGAGCGTCCAAGCGTCGTTGGACAGCGAAAGCAATTTTCCTTGACTTGTGCCGATCCAAATTTCGTTTCCATTGCCGACGATCGAATTGATGCGTATTCGTCCCCTGAAATGGCCGATTCCCGTCCATCGTCGCCATACGGAGTCGTAGGGTTTTACGTCGAAGCGGATCGGTTTGGGAGCGAAGGTCGTCGTTTCGTCGGCCGCAAACGCCGACGTTGCAATAGCAACGGCCAAGACCGCGACGAAATATCGCATGATTAACCCTCCTTCGCGAGAAGCGAACGCGAATCGTTCTGATTGCTCGAATGAGCGTCGAACGACGCTTATTATGTTCTAAATGGTTTGCGTAACATAGCGCCGCGTTGCCGTATCGCGGTTATCTATCGTGCGGGCCACGCGGCCGCGCCGTCGTCTGGCATGCCTGCGGATGCGCGAGCTTTACTTAACGCATCCAGAAGCGAAGATAAACTGCCGCCGCGATAATACGTTTTTCGTTCGCCGTCCGGTTCGACGGAGAAAGCTATTTCGTTTTCCGTTACGCGATAAAGCCAGATTTGAACTGTCTGGCCGTCGATCATATGCGCAACAAATGTTCCGAGGGTTTGCCATTTTGCCGGAGCGGGATCATAGACTGCCGGCGATAGGCAATTGAAGATCGGCCGCCAAAATTTCTCCGGCAACTCAAATTCCGATACATCGCGGTTCGCGTTTAAGTCGCCGAACAAGGCGTGAATGGAAACGACGTCTTCAAATTTCGGAAGCGTACTTATGGACGTCGGCCAGTACAAGCAGGTGAGCCCAACCGCCGCCGCGGCCAGCATAACCGCAATGATGATGGCCGGGGCCTTGCATCGACCTCCGCAAAAGCGGCGATAAATCATCGCTTGCTGACTAACGTCGGCTTCGTCCATATCGCTCCCCTTTTTCGATAAAGCGACTTACCAGCTTTCGGTTTGTAAATTATTGATCGCATTCGCCGAATTTGCGATCCGCGTATCTCGCTCGTTACCGATGGCCGAATATCCGCTGCAATACTCGGAAGATCGCCGCGACGACGGCAAGCGATAAAAGTCCGGCGACGGCGTAAAACTTGATTGGCGTGGTCGGCGGAGACTCCATCGACCGTTTGTGAGCTATCGACACGGTCGTCGACGGTTGTTCGGAGAGTCCTTTTCCATCCCAGTAGCCGAGTCGTTTATGCGATCGCAAATCCGCGACAGGCGTTTGCAGCGGTAAAGCAAGGCCCGCAAGCGTCCATGTCTCCGGCGGGACTTGCTCGCCGAATTCCGTGTGCGAAACGGCGACCAGCCGTCGTTCGCCGGTCGGTTCTCCCTTGCGAGAATACGTTATTTCGATTCGAGACGGCAGCCAAGGGAATTGAGCGTCGTCGTCGCAATATACTTCCGCTTGGCTTTGATTGAGTTGCGTCTCCGTCGCGAACCGCGAGCGATGCACGGGAAAACCGGCTCGCGGTTCGATCCAAAAATCAAGCTGCTGAGAGTGTTGATCGACGACGCGAACTCGCCAAGTCGATTTGCCTCGGACTTCCTCCCGGCCGATCAAGGCGACGGAGCGAGAGTTTTTGAGGCCGAGACAAGAGTCCACCGTCTCGCCGGCCGACAGGAAGGTTGATATTCCAAGAGTGCGAGGATCGAAGAGATAATCGGCTTGAGAAGATTGCCTCGGATCGAAAATCGTCGCCGAATTGACGCCGTCGAAAAACATGGCGACGCTTCCGTCGAAAATGCCGCGAGTGGTCGGCCTTTTCGGCGCCTCGGCGATAAATCGTCGTTTGTCGCCGTCGGCGACGACGCTCAGCCGGTAGTCCGTCTTAACGTCTTTTGATTCGTAATGCGCTTCGATAGCCATTCGCACGGGCGGCAACGCTAGCCTTGCCTTTGCGACCTCGCGAAGCAGCGCTGCGGGGTCGGGTGAGTCGGCATCGGCGGATGCGCGGAGGGCGAAGCAGAGCATAAGGCAAGCGAACGCAAGAGGAACGAGCGCTCTGTTTTTCATCGTCGGGCGATCTCCCTCTTTATCATGGCTGAGCGCCAGTTTGCCCTGGTTTGATTTGCATCGCGCTCCCCTATGCCCCACGCCCTCATTCCTACGCCCTACGCTTTACAACCAGAGAATCATTTTGCCGTCGAGCATATCGGGGACGGCCTTTTGCACCAGCGCGCGGATTTGGCCGCTGTGGTAACGCGTGCTAAAGTGCGAGGCGATGATTAACTCGTTATGAAACTTTTCGCGGCGTTCCAGCACGTCGTCTAGATGCATGTGGCCGAACTTGTGAATCTTTTCCTTGCGATGCCGAGGGGCGACGAACGTCACTTCGGTAATCAACACCTCGGCTTCGTACATGGCCGGGCAAGCGTCCAGCCCTTCCGGCGAGCTGTCGCCCAGATAGGCCACGCGCGGCATGCGAACTTCGTGCGTGATTTCTACGCCGCTTAATCGCAAGTCGCGGATTTTTTCGCCCGGCAGGCCGAGATATTCTTGCTTGAGTTTCTTTCGGCGTTCCCAAACCACAAATCCGAGCGACGGAACGGTGTGATGCGTGGCCGAGACCGTCACGACGTGATCTCGCGACAATTCGAGTTCGTCGCCCGGTTTTACGCCGATCAACTCGCAGGGCAAACGTCCGCGATCCAAACGGCTCACGTATTTCAGCAAGCGGTGCGTCAGCTCGACCGCGTGTTCGGGCATGTAGATTACGGGCGGCTCCATCCGCATCATTCGTCGCCGCGCCACGTAGACCGGCAAAGCGGCGATGTGATCTAAATGCGTGTGCGAAAGAAACCAGGTCGGCGTGGCCATGAACGACCAGGGCTGGGCGCCGAAATCGAAACCAAGCTTTAACTCGGGGATTCGCCAATAGCTCTGCACGGCGGCGCGCGAATAGCCTTCGACGGTCAGGTCTTTGTGTGTGATCGATTTGACGGGCAGGTTATGTATCATCGGCGAATGCGGAAATCAAAGGCGTATTTTCGTTTTGCGGCGGGGGGCGTAAATCGTTTTTCACCACAGAGGACGCGAAGAAAGGATGAGGGATGAATTATGAAGGATGAAAGCCGCAGCAGCCTGTTTCATAAACAAAAATCCTGTCCATCCTGTAAATCCTGTCTAACTCTTTATGCGATCTCTACGTTCTCTGTGACTCCGTGGTGAAATACATCGTCGGAGTTGGTTACGAGGCGGCTTTTTCCGCCGCGCCGTATTCGTCGGCCGTCGAAAAGTTCAACGGCACTGCGCCCTCGGGGTTCGCGACGACCCAGATCTCGCCGAACAAGTCGTTCTGTTCGACCAGCACGCGGTAGTGGCGAACCAATTCGAGGATGGCCAAAAACATGCCGACGAGTTGCGACTTGTGCATGCCGGGCGCGAACAGCGACTCGAAAGCCAATCGGCCTTGCTCTTGAAGCTGTTTGTAAATTCGTTCCATGTAAACGTGAATCGGCGTCTCGTCGTAGACGATGTTCGACGGTTTGACCAACTCCCGGGCGCGCATCATTCGGCCGAACGCGCTTACCAAGTCCCATAACTCGACCTCGCGGATCGGCTCTTCGGCCAAGTCGCGCCCGCGTCGCGGAAGATCGGTCGCCAGCCGCGGATAACGTTGCTGCCACTGGCGCCCCTGCTCTTCCAAGACGCTGGCCGCGTCGCGGAACTTTTTGTATTCCAAAAGCCGTTCGACTAATTCCTGGCGCGGGTCTTCGATCTCTTCGACCGTTTCCTCCTCGTTGCGCGGCAGGGCTTGCTGCGATTTTATTTCGATCAGCAAGCTGGCCAGCGCCAAGAAATCGCCCACGGCGTTCACGTCCAGCTCCTTCAGCGTCTCGAGATACAGCATATACTGGTCGGCGATCGCGGCGATCGGGATGTCGATGATATCGACCTCGTGCTTTCGTACCAGGTACAAAAGCAGATCGAGCGGGCCGTTAAATATATTCAGATCGACGCGGAAGTCCATATCCGGCTCTGGGTTGAGGCTAATAATTCACCGTCCGATTGTCCCTGTTGGGCCGTTTTCGTGCAACCTCAATATCCCGCGCGAGGCGTCGCCGAAGTCTCGGGGGTGGTGGCGGAATTTTTCGGCGATCGGTACACTGGGGGTATCCGAATTCTATGCTCATCGGGAGACATAACCCTTGAAATACGAACAACTTTGGGCGCCGTGGCGCCTAGCCTACGTCACCGGCGAACTGGAAGAGCCTGCCCGGGTTCCTGCCGAAAAACTTCTGCCTGGCGGCGATCCCGAGTGCTTCATATGTCAGGCCGTTACGGGGGGCGACGAACGGAACCGGCTCGTCATTTTGCATGGCGAACGCACGATCACCCTGTTGAACCGTTTTCCTTATAACAACGGCCATTTGCTCGTCGCCCCGCGAAAGCACCTCGGCCGACTCGACGAGTTGGACGACGCGACGCATCTCGAATTGATGCAGACGCTCACGCTGATGACGAAAAAATTGGAGAAAATCATCGCTCCGCAAGGGTTTAACGTCGGTCTGAACTTGGGGCGGGCCGCCGGAGCGGGCTTGCCTGGCCATCTCCATTGGCATATCGTTCCTCGATGGAACGGCGATACGCACTTCATGCCGATCATGGAAGGAGTTCGCGTTATTCCGCAATCGCTTGAAGCTCTGTGGGACCTTTTGACCGAAGAACTAAGAAAATAGGCGTCGCATCGGCTCGACGAAACCGCTTATGCACTTTCTCGGCCTTGCGTTAATCTTGCTTGCGGGGGCGGACGGGGACGTGAAATTCGTTCCCCCTTCGCCCGTCGCCGTCGCGAAACAAAACGACGCCAAGCCGTTCGCGCTCGGCGTTTGGAATCACTCCGGGCTGGGCGCCTATCCCGGCGATTGGATCGAGTCGGCCAAGCTGCTGCACGACAACGGCTTTACGATGATCTTTCCGAACATGCTTTGGGCGGGTTCGGCTCTTTACCCCAGCGAATTGATTCCCCGCAGCTCGGTCTATCGGCAATACGGCGATCAGATCGACGCTTGTTGCGCCGCCGCGCAAACCTACGGTCTGAAAGTCCACGTTTGGAAAGTCAATTTCAACTTGGCCACCGCCCATGGACAGTTTTTGGATGAGATGACTCGGGCGCATCGGACTCAAGTCGACGTGAAGGGGAAGCCGGTCGATTGGCTTTGCCCTTCGCATCCGGAAAACCAAAAACTCGAAACGGAGACGATGCTCGAAGTTCTGCGGAAATATCCGGTCGACGGACTGCATTTCGATTACATTCGCTATCCCAATTCGAAGTCGTGTTTTTGCGACGGATGCCGCGAGCGATTCGAGGCGGCTTCGGGAAAAAAAGTCGAGAACTGGCCGACCGATTGCTTTTCCGGCCCGCGAAAGAGGGAATACAATGATTGGCGTTGCGATCAGATAACGAAACTCGTGGCGACGGTTCATGCCGAGGCGAAGAAGCTCAAGCCGAGCGTGAAAATTTCGGCGGCCGTCTACGGCGACTATCCTGACTGTCGGGAAGGCGTCGCGCAAGATTGGGCGAAGTGGGTGCGGGAAGGCTACTTGGACTTCATTTGCCCGATGGACTACACCGACGACGACGCCTACTTCGCTTCGCTTGTGAAGAAGCAACGCAAGTTGGTCGGCGATCGGACGACGCTTTACGTCGGGGTCGGCGCCACCGCTTGGGAGAAAAAGAAAATGCCGATCGAGCAGGCGCTACGCCAAATTCAAACGGCGAAGGATTTGGGAGCGGACGGCGCCGTGATTTTCGAGTTTAAGAAGAAATCGGGCGAGACGCTTGTGCCCCGCATTGGCGAAAAAGCGTTCGTAAAATAACCCAAAAGAAATTCGACAGGATTAACTGGATGGACAGGATTTTCGTTTATGAAACAGGCTGCCGCGGCTTTCATCCTTCATAATTCATCCCTCATCCTTTCTCCGCGTCCTCCGTGCCTCAGCGGTGAAAAATTACCTCTGGAATCGTAGCGCAGGCTGTCATTTCGTCAAGCGAATCTTTCCATGAATCTATATCGTCTTCTCGCCGATTTGACCGTGTTCACGCATCTGGCGTACGTGCTGTTCGTATTGCTCGGAGCGGCGGCGATTTTCGTCGGGCGGTTACGCGGTTGGAGTTGGATTCGCAACTTCTATTTTCGCGCGGCCCATCTGGCGGCGATCGGCTTCGTGGCCGTCGAAGGAGCGTTCCACATTCAATGCCCATTGACCGCCTTGGAAGACTTCTTGCGAATCAAGGCGGGCGAGACGATCACGCAGGGAACGTTCATCGGCCGACTCGCCCATGAACTCGTTTTTCTCGACGTTCCGCAAAAGACGATGGACGTCGTTTACGTTTTCTTCGGGCTCTTCGTCTTGCTCACGATTTTTCTCATTCCGCCGCGGTGGCCGAAAAAGGGGAAGTAGGCGCCGTCTGTCGAGGGCGGAGTTTCTTATTCTCGCCATTACGATTTAGGCGAAAATCTCCGTGCCGAGTTTTCGGGGCGCTGGGAATTCGGCGTCGCAACGGGCGCAGAGTTCCCGATCGCGCGGCGTTCGCTTTCCGCAACTTGGACAGGTCTCTAATGCCGGCCAGCGACGATGCAAACGATAGCCGACGTAGCCGGGCAGTCCGAAGAGAAAAACGAAGACGGCCCAAACGACCGTGTACGGCTGCTTGAATTTTCGTTGGCGGCGGACGCAGAATACGGCGCAGAGAGCGGAAATGACGGCCACGATATAGACGGCCGGGCGAACGCGGTATCGTTCGTGCATATCCACTGGGAAGCCGCGAGTGTTGGGAACCGAGGAAGGACCGGAAAGGCCGAAGAGGTCGGTGAACGAAGGGCAAAACGCGGCGTGTAGGATCGTGCTTTTGACGGTGGGCCAACTTTCCGCTCGCAGGTCATATTTCTTCGTCTGCGTGATTTTGCCGTCGGCGTCATAAGAGACGGACCGATCGCGTGAGTAGACCAAGAGACTGCGATCCGCTCGGCCAAGCATGCCGAGCGCCTCGTCGCGGAATTCATCTGGAAGAACGAATCGTCGTTTGGCGTCTTCGCCGAGCTTAAAAATGACGACTGCGTTTTTTGTGCGATAGCTGACCGAGTTTGCATCTCCCCTTTGCCAGCCGAACCGTTTTACTTCAATGATTCCGTCGTCGTTGGCCAGGACGCGGATAGAGCGATCAAAGAAATTAACTTCATAGATGCGTTTTGAATTGTAGAAGATGACGGCGGGAGAGCTGGACGGTCTAACGTAGGCCACTCCGAGCTGAATATGTTGGAAATCAAACTCCAAACTGCTCTTGCATGCCGCGTTGACGGGAATCCGCTCGTCGCGAGGCGGCTTGGTTTCGCTAAATCCTTTCAATCCGATATAGCCGATTCGCGACGGACCTTTGCAGCCGATGAGATACCCGGAGTCGTTCGATTTGTCTTCAGGCAGAAAAAACCATTGGCAGTCGTCATCGACGCCGGCCCAGCGGCCGAATCCTTTGCCTTGGGTTTTACCGTCGAAATCGGCTGTACGTCTGAAGATCGCGTCGCCCCCCGAGGCGTAGGTTTTTGGCAACGGGTTTCCGTCCAGGTCGGTCAACGTTTTGTCGGACGTTTCGTGCGTGACGGTTTCGATAGCCTGTACAAAACTAACGTTTTTTAAATTGAGGTCGCTCACATGATCCCAGTCGACCGCCAGCGTTAGTTCTTGAAAACAATAATCGTCGTCCAACGGGCGAGAATTGAACGGGGTCGTCCAGATAAATTGAACGACGAATTCATAAACGAGGTCGAACCCGAACGCCAATAGGCAAGCGAGGAGCAAACGGCAAGCGAGATTTCTTTTTGAGTTCATGATAATTCCCCTTTTAGCTATAATCTCGCGAGCGGACGACCTGCAAAATGCAGATGACGTAAACGGCGGAGCCGACCGCAGTCAAGGCGACGACGGCCGTTGATGAGGAGTCAATATTTAATCCCTGTGCGATCTGCGATCCGAAGCCTGCGTAGAGAATGCCGGCGACGAGCGGAAATAGTCGGGAGCCGTACCATCGCGCGGGACGGATTCCGGAGAGAAACGCGCCGAAATAGACGAGCGAAAGCGCCGTCAGTCCTTCCCAATATTCGCGCGACATTTGCCAGGAGAACGGGCCGCCGTAACGGCTCGGCCGAGTCGCGAGATAAACGTACGCGAGCATTGCCGCCGAAGTAATAAGGAAGTAGATGGCGGCGCCGACGAGGAGCTTGGCGGCAATGATATTTCGACGAGTCGCGGGACGATGAAGCAAAAAGAGCCAATTGCGCCGCCTCGATTCGGAGGTCGATTGCCAAAGGCCGAGGATTGCGGCGAAAGCGATCGCGGTAATTGCGGGAAAGCCGCCGTCATACTCGAGGAACGGAACGTGGCCGGCGGCGCCGTCGCTCAGTTCGCCGAGGTCGCCGGTAAAACTCAGGATGAGCAAGGCGTAAATTACCACCGCGGCGCAGACGATCCATCGCGTTTCTCGCAGTTCTTTGCGAAGCATCGCGACGAACGCGCTCGTTTTTTTCGCCGAATCTTTTTTTGCGACGCCCGAGAATGCATTGGCGGATGGCGTTGCGACTGCCGTTTCCCTTGTTTTCGGGAAAGCGGCTTGTTGCGTTCGAGGCGACGTTGCGATAATTTCCGAAGCGTTTTGCGAGAGAATTTCAGCTCCGTTCATTTCGGGCGGAGGAAACTCGGCGCCGCAGCATGCGCAGCGTTCTCGATCGCGCGGCGTCGTTTTGCCGCATATCGGGCAAGTTTCAAACGGCGGACGACGCACGTAGAGGCGATAACCGAAGTAGCCGGGCAGCCCGAGCAGGAAGACGAGGCCGCCCCAGGCGAGCGCATGCGGCCCGCGGAGCTTTTTTTGACGGCGATAACAGGCCCCGCCTGAGACAAGCGAAACGGCGAAAATTGCCGCGAATTCCCAAGCGAAGCTAGCTTTCGAATCATCGAACGTCACGGAGCTGTTGGCGTTGTCGGAAACGCCATAGTAAAGTTGCGTCGCAATGAAAATCGGAGACGGCATGACGACCGGTAACAGGACGCGATCGGCTAGGTTGTTTTTCTCCGGCTCGGCAATCTTAACCGAGCGGCTGCGAATGAATTTCCCGTCGGCGTCGTACCAGGCGGCTCGCGGAACTTGATTTCTGGAGTCCGTTTTCGCCGTAAGGAGATATTCTGAATCGCGCAAGACGTAAAACGCCAAGTCGCTTTTACGAAACTCTTCCGGAATCTCCAGCGTCTTTTGCGACTTGTCTTTGTTAAAAATTAGGAGGAGTTGTTTCTCGGTCCTTGCGCCGACGCCAAATTCCAGTTTTCCTAGATCATTCGGATCGCTAGGCGTATTTAGCCACACGCTGGATATACTAATGACGCCCTGCTTTTCTAGAATTGACTCAGCTTTTCTTGCGGCGAGGTCAATTTGCACTACTCCGCTTTTGCCAAAGAGAAGTAAACGCTCGGAGTGATCGTTCGGCATTCGCCAGCGTTGCTGGTAAATGTCGTATTGGCCGCATGAAAAGTAATTGCTTGGCGAGGGTTTTTCGGTTGAGAATCCGTTCTTTCCGATGTAGCCGATCACGCGTTTGCTTTCTCGGCTAAAGCCGATGAGATAGCTTCTTGCTTCCGGGAGAGGTTCAAGGGCGAAAAACCAAACTTCACGCTTTGCGACTTCACCTGGGAGAAAAATGTAGGTGAACTCGCAGGAGCGAGAGCGGTTGGAGTGAATTATTCGCAACGGTCCGGAGAAATCGCCTGCCTCAGGCAAGACTCCCGCTCGTTTTGACGGATCGCCCGCATCGTGCATATCCGTCTTTTCGCCTGCAAGCGTGGCGTAGGAGTAGGACGGCGTCAAAGGACTGTTGTCGGAAATATGAGTTTGAACGACGGTTCGACCGTCGCTCAACGGAACGATCGCAATGTTTGAATCGAAGTTCGTAAAAAACGAGCTGAGCGTCGCTCCGAAAACAAGAATTATTATGGCGGCGTAAACGGCTTCGGCACCGCAGGCTAGGATGAATACGGACGCGGCCGAGCGGAACGTAAAACGACCAGTGTTCATAATGCCCTCCTTAGCTAAAATCCCGCGTTCGCATGAAGTGGAAAATGCAAACGACGCAGGCGCCGTTCCATAGAGTCGCCGCCGCCCAATAGGCAGGAGTAAACGAACCAGCTCCTAAGTCGTCGCTAAGCAAATAGAAAATTAATGCTGCGGCAAAGAGCGGGAGTAATCGACTGCCGTGCCAACGCGCGGGCCGAGTTCCGGAAAAAAACGCTCCGAAGTAGAACGGCGTTACGACGCAAGCGTCTTGCCAAGAGCCGACCGTCATATGCCATTCGAAGGGCGAGGGGTGCGTTCCCGGCGTCGCGGCCCAGGCGGCGAAGATCAAAATCGCGGCCGCCGGCAAGGCGAAGGCGATCGCGGCGCCGGCAACCAGCTTGGCCGCGATAATTCTTCGGCGTGCCGCCGGATGATGCAAGAGAAAGAGCCAGGTTCGATGGCGCGATTCGGAGGTCGATTGCCAAAGGCCGAGCGCGGAAAAAAAGGCGAACGTTATGCCGCCGAAGTACCCTGGAAAGTTACCGCCCAGGAAAGGAATTTCTTCGGCGGAGCCTGCATTCGGGCTTGTCGTCCCCATGTTTCTGACGTCGGTGAAGATGACGTAGCCGTAGGCGAGCGCCGCGACGGCCGCGATCCACCACGTTTCTCGCAGCTCTTTATATATCATCGCCCGAAACATATGGCGTTCCCTATTCATGCGTTTCGCGTAAAGTTGACTACTCTCGACGAGGCCAAGGACGAAGGAGGAGGGATGAAGGATGGAAGACGAACATAAAACCTTCATCCCTCATTCTTCATAATTCATCCTTTTTCGTTCACTCGGCGTCGGCGAAGATGGCCAGCGGTTTTCTCGGGCCGCGGGTGTAACTGATGAACGCGTCCTCGAGGTTCATTTCGATCTCTTCGATCGCAAGCGGCTTAAGCTTTTCGAGCGTTTCGCGCTTCGCCTCGTCGTAGTCGACGACGATCAACTCGGCCTTGCAACCCGTCCGCTCGGCGCCGATTAGGCCGGGAATGGCCGGAATTTCCGGCGCCTCGCTCGGAAATTCGACGACCAACCGGCGGACGGCGTTTTTAAACCGCTCCGTTGTGCAATCGACGCGCAGCACGCCGTCAACCAAAATGCCGATGCGGTCGGCCACCCGCTCCACGTCGTTTAGAATATGCGAACTGAAAAGGATGGTGCGGCCCTTTCGTTGGATAATTTGGATCATCGACTCCAAAAAGTCGCGGCGAACGACGGTATCGAGTCCGAGCGTCGGGTCGTCGAGGATAAGCAGCTCCGGATCGGTCGCCACGACCAGGGCCAGGGCGACTTGCGCGCGCTGCCCGTTGGAAAGGCGTTTGATTTTCGCTTTCAAGGAGATGCCGAAGTGGTCGAGGATTTTTGCCAGCAGATCGTCGTTCCATTTTTCGTAGAACGCGCGGCTGAAGCGGACCGCTTCGCCGACGGTCATCCAGCGATAGAGCGGATGTCCTTCGGCCAGGTAGCCGATGCGAGCGCGGGTCTCGGGACGAAGGCTTTGCGAGTCCTCGTCGAGGAGTTCCGAGCGTCCGACGTCGGGATGGACCATGCCGAGCAACATTTTGATGGTGGTCGATTTGCCCGCCCCGTTGCGGCCCAAAAAACCGTAGACCGTTCCTTGCGGGACGCGTAAATCGAGCGAATTGACGACGGCACGGCCGTCGTAGAATTTCGTAAGTTTATGCGTAACGATCGCGTCGGACATGATGAAAAGCCTCCTGCGTCTATTTGCGTTTCCGCCGCTCGCCAAATGGTTCGACTGATGATAAGTCGAAGGATGAGGGATGAATTATGAAGGATGAAAATGCGCGAATTTCATCCTTCGCCCCTCATCCTTCATCCTTTTTCTTTCGCCACTGATACCGTTCGATTCGTTCGCGGAAGAGGTCGGTCGCCTCTTCGGCGGTAAAGCCCAGATGGACCGCCTCGGTGAGGAATCGGTCGAGCGACTCATGGAGTCGCTCCTTGCGAGCTTTTTTGGTTAGTTCGTCTTTAGGCTTGGCGACGAAGGCGCCTAGCCCCTGCCGCATGACGATCGCCCCGTCCTGCTCCAATTCGGCGTAGGCGCGGACGACGGTGTTCGGATTGATCAACAATTCGCGCGACAGCTCGCGGACTGAGGGGAGCTTTTGTTCGGGCGAAAGGCGACCGCGCGCGACGGCCTCGCGGATCTGTTCGATCAACTGCCGGTAGATCGGCGTTCGACTTGCGGGATCGATTTGAAATTCCATGACGGCCTCGCTAACTGTATCGTATCTTATGATACAGCTGCGGCGGCGTCAAGAGGAATTTTGGGAGGAGGATTTGCCTTGGATAGCACGCAAGATTTCGGAGGGGCCGGGAGTTGAGGCGGCGCAGGCGTGGAGCGCTACGGCTTCATCGTCGCGGCGTCATGTTCGGCGAGCCAATTTTCCAAGGCGTTGGCGGAGTCGCGTCGCCTTTCTTTTCGGGCCAACTCCAAGGCTTGGCGGGCGGCGGGGACGGCCTCGGTCGATCGGTCGGCTTTGTCGCAGGCCGCTATGTAGTAGAGATACGGATCGAGAAGCTCCGGCATGACGAGTATCGCTTGAGCTAGATACGGAAGAGCTTCTCGCGATTTGCCGGTTCCGTCGAGGGTTAGTCCAAGATGGTAGTTGGCTTCAAAAGAATCGGGTTCGATGCGCAACGCCTTCTTGAAATTCTCGACGGCGTCTTGAGGGCGGTCGAGAAGATTTTCGCAAATGGCTTTGGCGATAATCGCGCGGACGAAATCGGGGGCGGATTGGAGCGTCTTGTCGTATTCTTTGATCGCGTCGAGCGGACGAGACAGGCATCCGTAGCATAGACCTAGATTAAAATGCGCTTCGAAATAATCCGGTTTGATTTTCAGCGAACGTTCGCAAAGTTCTTTCGCCTCGGTTGCGCGATTAGCTTTGATTAAATACGAGGCGTAGTTGTTGTAAGCAGGGTAATTGTTTTTTGTGCAGGCTATAGCGCGGTTCCAAAGGGTTTCGCTATTGCGCCAATAGCACGTTTGAACGGAGGCGAGAATCGAGAGCGCGCAGATGCAGGCTGCGGAGAAGAAAAAGCTGTTTTTTTTGTCTAGTCTCGTGTTTTTCAGTATGGCCGTCGCTCCAAAAACCAAGGCGACTAAGACTCCGATTTGCGGCAAGTATGAATAGCGATCGGCCATTGATTGAACGCCGACTTGCACCAATCCGATTACGGGGATGAGCGTTCCCAGAAACCAGAGCCAACCGATTAGAAGATACGGATTTCTTTTCCTCCGAATAACTGCAACTGCAGTTATGGTCAATAGTACGCCTATTGCGACCGATACTCGCATCCAGGGCAATCTTTCGGTCGGATAGGGATAGACCGTCGCGAGATTCAGCGGAAGAAACGTTAGCTGCAGATAGCCGACGTAGGAGACCGCGGCGTTTTCGATACGGGCAACAAGCGGAATGTGCTCATTATAGGCGATCGCATTTTTCTGGGCGATCATCGTAATCCAGCATGCGGCGGCGGCGAGGATGAAGAGGGGGATTTTTTCGATGATTATCCGTTTCGCGGATTGCTTCATGCGGTCTTGGGGCGAAAAGCTTGCGCGGCCTAACGGCCAGTAGTCGAGCAGCAGGAGGACGAACGGGAGCGTGACGATCATCGGCTTCGACATGAGGCCAAGCGAGAAAAGGAGGATCACGGCGGCGTACCGGAGCCAGGAGAAAGCATTTCTCGCGTAACCGACGTATGCCATGAGGGTCAGCATGAAGAAGAGACCGCACAGCAGGTCTTTGCGTTCGGATATCCAGGCGACCGATTCGACGCGGAGCGGGTGGATTGCGAAGAGGAAGGCGACTAGCGCGCTTGGCCAAAAGCGGCCCGTCATTTGGCGCAGCAGCAGGAATAGTAAAATTGACGTGAAGGCATGGATGAAAACGTTCGTTAAATGATGCTTGCCGGGGTTTAGGCCGTAGAGTTGGCAGTCGGCGATATGCGAGAGCCAGGTGACGGGGTGCCAGTTCGTGCAATCAAAAGAGGTAAACGCCCAGGCGACGGAGGCGGCGTTAAAGCCTTTTGCGATATGCCGATTTTGAAGCACGTAGCCTTCGTCATCGTAGTTAACGAAGTTGAAGTTTGCGGTTTGCCCGAAGACGGCGAAGACGGCCAAGGCGAGTAAAAGGCAGACGAATAGCGAAGCGTAGGGGCTGCGCGGTTGAGCGTCCGGCGTCGTCGGCGCCTCGCCCATGAATTTGTCGAGCAAATTCAAACGGTTTTTAACGGCGACGGTCGCGGCTTTTTCGGAACGCGGTGTTTTGCTCTTTCGGCCCATGGTTTACGGCAAGAGCCGTCGTCATTGGAGGATGATGTTCTATGTTTCAGCGAGGCAGCGACGTTCCCGAAGGAGCAAAGAGGTCGGGCGATTTCAATAAAACGGCGTCATGTTGTGCGAGCCAATTTCCCAAGGCTTGCGCTGAATCACGACGGTTTTCATCGCGGGCCAGCGCCAACGCTTTACGGGCGACGGGAACGACTTCGGCGGCACGTCCTGCTTTTTCGCAGGCAGAAATATACTTTAAATAGCCATCGAGATAGCGAGGGTTCAACTCGATCGCTTTATGAAAGCAGCCGATCGCTTCATCGAGTCGTCCCATCTCTTCACAAGCTGCTCCTAAACGAATTCTGGCGTCGAAGTTGTTCGGCGTAATTCGAAGGCCTTCTTCGTAATTCTTGATCGCCTCTTGAAGTTGTCCCTTTTTCGCGAGACAGGAGCCGATCATGATGTAGGCGGAGGCGTAGTTCGGATCTCTTTTGAGGACGGCATATAATTCTTTCATGCCGTCGTCGTATTGCCCCATTTCCGCGAGAGAGATTCCTAGATTAAATCGGGTCCGTAGGTAATCCGGATCCAATTTCAACGCTTTGCGATAGTACTCGATCGCCGTTGCCGTGCGGTTGGATTTTAAGCAGACGGTGCCGAGGTTGTTGTAAGCGATGCTGTTGTTTTCCGTGCAGGCGATAACGTGGTTCCAGAGAGTCTCGCTATCGCTCCAAAAGGAAGTTTGTCTGAAGGCCACGGCGGCGAAAATGATTAATGCCGCGAAGCATGACGCGGCGACGGGTTTTGTAAGCGCAGGGCGACGTCGAATCAATTCGGCCGAAAATGACGCGATAACGACGTACAATCCGATCTGCGGCAAGTACGAATAGCGATCGGCCATCGATTGCGAGCCGACTTGAACGAGACCTATTACCGGGATCAACATGCCGAGATACCAAAACCACCCCACCGCTAACCAGGGATATTTTTTGCGAAGCGCGAGGGCGAAGTAGGTCGCCGCGACGAGCACGCCTACCGCCGCGGCGAAGGCGAGGAGCGAAAATCCGCCTTTTTTGTACGGATAAAGAGCGGCTAGATCCGTCGGCCAAACCATCTTTTGCACGTAGATGAGATAAGATACGGCCGCGTTGGCGAATCGATCGTAGACGGTTATGTCGGCGGCTCGTTCAATCACTTTTTTTTGCGCGATTACCGTCACGCCGCACGATGCGGCGGAGAGAACGAAGAGCGGGATCTTTTCAACGATCAGCCGTTTCGCGGTTTGCTTCAGGCCGTCTTGAGGCGAAAAGCTTGTCCGACCGAGCGGCCAGTAGTCGAGCAGCAGGAGGACAAACGGGAGCGTGACGATCATCGGCTTCGACATGAGGCCAAGCGAGAAAAGGAGGATCACGGCGGCGTACCGGAGCCAGGAGAAAGCATTTCTCGCGTAACCGACGTATGCCATGAGGGTCAGCATAAAGAAGAGACCGCACAGCAGGTCTTTGCGTTCGGATATCCAGGCGACCGATTCGACGCGGAGCGGGTGGATTGCGAAGAGGAAGGCGACTAGCGCGCTTGGCCAAAAGCGGCCCGTCATTTGGCGCAGCAGCAGGAATAGTAAAATTGACGTGAAGGCATGGATGAAAACGTTCGTTAAATGATGCTTGCCGGGGTTTAGGCCGTAGAGTTGGCAATCGGTGATATGTGAAATCCACGTGACGGGATGCCAATTGGAAGCGTCGAACGAAGTAAAAGCCCAGATGACGTTGGAGGGCGTTAGCCCTTTTGCGACATGCGTGTTGGCGTACAGGTATTGGTCGTCATCGTAGTTGACGAAGTTGAAGTTTGCGGTTTGTCCGAAGACGGCGACGACGGCCAAGGCGAGTAAAAGGCAGACGAATAGCGAAGCGTAGGGGCTGCGCATATGAGCGTCGAGAGTCGTCGGAGCCTCGCCCGCCAGCTTATCAATTAAGCTTGAAGGGCCCTTGGCGTTCGGCGTTTGTTTGAAGCGTTGGGGATGTTTTTTGCGTCCCATGATGCGAATATGTTGAGCCTTGGGCGGCGTCTTGACTGCTTGCGTTTTAGGGCAAAGGAGTTGTGCCCGCGGGCGAGAGCGAATCAGGAGTCGTAATTGCGGTTCCGTCGTGTTCTGCGAGCCAGCTTTTTAGCCACCTAATTGCTTGAGGTTTGTTTGCGATCAGGGCCAACTCTAATGCCTTGCGTACGGCGGGAATCGCTTCGGCGGAACGACCGGCCTTGTCGCATGCGAAGGCGTAATTCGCATAAGCGTCTAGAAAACTCGGACTTAATTCAATGGCGCGAACGAAGTGAGGAATACCCTCCGTCGCTTTTCCCTCCGCAAGCAGAAGAAACCCTAGACGGTTTTGCGTTTCTGAATCGTTGGGATTGAGACGCAAAGCTTCTTCGAAACTGCGTATGGCTTCCTTCGGCTTGCCGAGCAAGTTCAAGCAGATTCCGTGAGAGACGTAAGCAATTGCTAAATTTGGATCAATTCTGATCGATGTTTCAAACTCCGTTTTTGCGAGTTCAAGCTGCGGCATCTCCAAATAACAAAGTCCAAGGCCAAAGTGAGCTTTAATGCCATTGGGGTCTAAAGCAATAGCTTGGCGATACAACTCCACGGCGTCTTCCGTTCGTTTGTTTTGCATGTAATAGGTCGCCAAGGTGGTTGCCGCGAAGGGATTTTTTTCCGTCACCGCCAAAACACGTCGCCAAAGAGCTTCGCTATTTTTCCAAAAAGACGTTTGCTCATAGGTCATGACTCCGAAAAGGAGCGGCAGAATAAAGCATATTGTCGCCGTCGCATTTTTTAATTTCGGGAAAGATTTAGCGAACTCATCCAACGACCATGCGGACGCGACATACAGACCAATTTGCGGCAGATAGGTATATCGATCAGCCATTGACTGTATGCCGACTTGGACCACGCCGATAACGGGAATCAGCATCCCCAAATACCACAACCAGCCGACGAGAAGCCAAGGGAAATGCTTTCGGAAATACCATACCGCGAAAGACGTCGATATTAAGATGGTTATTGCAACCGCGAAGACGTGAAGGAATATGCGGTCTTCGCGGAATTCGTAAAGCGGGGAGAGGTTTGCGGGGTAGGCGGCGTTTTTGATATATGCGACATACGCGATGACGGCGTTTTCGAGTTTAAGCCATATGGGAAAAGGTTGATTTTCTTTGATGGTATCCTGCTGCGCGATTACCGTTATGCAGCAGGAGGCGGCCGAGAGAACGAAAAGCGGGATCTTTTCAACGATCAGGCGTTTCGCGGATTGCTTAATGCGGTCTTGGGGCGAGAAGCTTGCGCGACCGAGCGGCCAATAGTCGAGCAGCAGGAGGACGAACGGGAGCGTGACGATCATCGGCTTCGACATGAGGCCAAGCGAGAAAAGGAGTATCACGGCGGCGTACCGGAGCCAGGAGAAAGCATTTCTCGCGTAACCGACGTATGCCATGAGGGTCAGCATGAAGAAGAGACCGCACAGCAGGTCTTTGCGTTCGGAGATCCAGGCGACCGATTCGGCGCGGAGCGGATGGACGGCGAAGAGGAATGCGACCAATACGCTTGACCAAAAGCGGCCCGTCATTCGTCGCAGCAATAAATAAAGCAAGATCGTCGTGACGGCGTGGATACACACGTTCGTTAAATGGTGCTTGCCGGGATTCAGGCCGTAGAGTTGGCAGTCGGCGATATGCGAGAGCCAAGTGACGGGGTGCCAGTTCGTGCAATCAAAAGAGGTAAACGCCCAGGCGACGTTTTCTAGCGAAAGCCCATTCAACAGTCGGGAGTTTTTTGTGATGTATACTTCGTCGTCATAGCAAACAAAGTCGAATCCGACTGTTTGTCCGAAGACGGCGAAGACGGCCAAGGCGAGTAAAAGGCAGGCGAATAGCGAAGCGTAGGGGCTGCGCGGTTGAGCGTCCGGCGTCGTCGGCGCCTCGCCCATGAATTTGTCGAGCAAATTCAAACGGTTTTTAACGGCGACGGTTGCGGCTTTTTCGGAACGCTGTGTTTTGCTCTTTCGGCCCATGGTTCGTCATGTTACTCCGCATCGTATCCGAGCGACGTCGCGAGCCATTTTTCCGCCTCTTTCAGCTTCATTCCTTTTCGTCTTGCGTAGTCTTCGACTTGGTCTCGAGTCACTCGATTGACGGCGAAGTAGTGCGAATCGGGGTGCGAGAAGTAGAGTCCGCTCACCGATGCCGGCGGCGTCATCATGCAACTCTCGGTCAAACCGATTCCGACGCGTCGCTCGGCGTCGAGCGCGCGGAAGAGAATCCGTTTTTCGGTATGGTCGGGGAGCGAGGGATAGCCGTGCGCCGGTCGAATTCCGCGATATCTCTCACCGATCATTTCGGCGATCGATAGATGCTCGTCGCGGCCGAATCCCCATTCGATGCGCGCGAGGTGATGCAATCGTTCGGCGAAGGCCTCGGCCAAGCGGTCGGCGAGGACCTTCACGAGGATGGCGTCGTAGTCGTCGTTCTCTTTTTTGAATTTCTCGGCCAATTCATTTTCGCCGAAGCCGGCGGAGACCGCGAAGGCGCCGAGATAGTCGCCGCGACCGCTTTCGGCCGGGGCGATGAAGTCGGCCATCGAGTAGAAGCAATCGCGGCCTTCGCGCGTCCATTGCTGTCGAAGGAAATGGAATCGCTCAATCTCGTTCTTTCGGGTTTCGTCCTCGTAGATGACGACGTCGTCGCCGACGGCGGCGGCGGGCCAAAACGCGTAAACGCCGCGAGCCTCCAATAGGTTTTCTTTGACGATGCGGTCGAGAGCCTCGCATCCGTCGTCGTAAAGTTTTTTCGCCTCTTCGCCGCGTTCGGGATGGCGGAGGATTTCCGGAAACTTTCCTCGGAGCTCCCAGGCCCAGAAAAACGGCGACCAGTCGATGTATCTCGCCAGCTCTTCGAGCGGATAGTTCTTCAGTTCTCGCACGCCGACGAACGACGGTTTGGGGGGCGCGTAGGACGTCCAGTCGGTTTGGAAGCGTTTGGAGCAGGCGTCGGGGTAGGAAACGAGCGGCGTCTCTTGGCGGCTTTTGAAGGCTTCGACCATTTGCGCTTGATAGGCGCGGTTTTCGGCGTCGAAGGCCGCGCGTTTTTCCGGATTAATTAGTCGTTCGCAGACTGGCGCGCTCAGCGAAGCGTCTTTCACGTAGACGACTTCATGCCGATAGTTCGGCGCGATCTTCACGGCCGTATGCTTCGGGCTGGTGGTGGCGCCGCCGATGAGCAAGGGCATGGTCAGGCCGCGGCGATCCATCTCCTTGGCCACATGCGACATCTCTTCGAGGCTCGGCGTAATCAGCCCGCTGAGGCCGACGACGTCGGCCTTGTGCTCGACGGCCGCTTCGATGATTTTTTCGCAGGGGACCATCACGCCGAGATCGACGACTTTGTAATTGTTGCAGCCGAGGACCACGCCGACGATATTTTTGCCGATGTCATGGACGTCGCCTTTGACCGTGGCCATGACGATCGTTCCGCGAGTCTGCGGCACGCCGTCGCCGCCGCCGTTCGCCTTTTTCTCGGCATCCATGAAGGGCATTAGGTAAGCGACCGCCTTCTTCATCACCCGTGCGCTTTTCACGACTTGCGGAAGAAACATTTTGCCTTCGCCGAATAATTCGCCGACGACTTTCATGCCGTTCATTAACGGGCCTTCGATGATTTGCAGGCAAGTCGGGTATTTTTGCCGAGCCTCTTCGACGTCTTCGTCGATGTAGTCGACGATGCCGCGAACGAGCGCGTGCTTCAATCGCTCTTCGACGCATTCCTCCCGCCATTTCGGCGAGGCCGTCTCCTCTTTCGCGGTCGTCCCCTGCAAAGTCGAACCGAAAGCGACGAGGCGGTCGGCGGCGTCGGGGCGGCGATCGAAAATGACGTCCTCGACATGCTCGCGAAGCGCCGGCTCGATCTCTTCGTACACGGCCAATTGGCCGGCGTTGACGATTCCCATGTCGAGTCCCGCAGCGATGGCGTGGTAAAGGAACGCCGCGTTGATCGCCTCGCGCACGGCGTCGTTGCCGCGGAACGAGAACGAAACGTTGCTCACCCCGCCCGAGATTTTCGGCTCGGGGAAAAGCTCCTTGATTTTCCGCGTCGCCTCGATGAAATTGACGCCGTATTTGGCGTGTTCTTCGATGCCGGTGCCGATCGCCAAAACGTTGGGGTCGAAAATCACGTCGCAAGGGCGCATGCCGACTTGTTCGACTAGCAAATGATACGCCCGCTTCGCGATTTTCACCTTATGCTCGGTCGTGACGGCTTGGCCTTCCTCGTCGAACATCATGACGACGACGGCCGCCCCGTATTTTTTCGCCAATCGCGCATGGGCGAGGAACTCGGTTTCGCCTTCTTTGAGGCTGATCGAGTTGACGATGGGCTTGCCTTGCACGCATTTCAGCCCTGCCTCGATGACGGCCCAATTTGAGCTGTCGATCATGACGGGGACGCGCGCGACGTCGGGTTCGGCGGCGATTAAATTGAGGAACTTCGTCAAGACCGTCGGACCGTCGATCAGTCCGTCGTCCACGTTCACGTCGATGACGTTGGCGCCTCCTTCGACCTGCTGGCGCGCGATCGAAAGAGCCTCGGCGAAATTTCCTTCGCGGATCAACCGGGCGAACTTTCGCGAACCGGAGACGTTCGTCCGTTCGCCGATCATGGTGAAGGTTCCGTCCGGTCGCAAGACGTAGGGCTCGAGGCCCGAGAGTTGCGTGAGCGGACTGGGCTTCGTCGGAACTCGCGGTTTGCGGCCTCGCATCGTTTCGGCGATGGCTCGGATGTGATCGGGAGAGGTGCCGCAGCATCCACCGACGATGTTGAGCCAGCCGGCGTCGGCGAATTCGCCCAAAATTTCCGCCATTTTCGCGGGAGAATCGTCGTAGCCGCCGAACTCGTTCGGCAATCCGGCGTTCGGATGGCAGCTCACGGCCGCAGGCCAGGTATTCGCGAGCTCTTCGACGTAGGGACGCATAAGATCGGCGCCTAGCGCGCAGTTTACGCCGGCGCTGACGAGTTCGACGTGGCCGATTGATATTAAAAACGCGGCGAGGGTTTGGCCGGAAAGCGTTCGGCCGCTGCGGTCGGTGATCGTGGCCGAGACCATCACGGGCCAGCGTTCGCCGCGCCGTTCGAACAACGATTCGGCGGCGAAGAGGGCGGCCTTCAAGTTCAACGTGTCGAAAACGGTCTCGAAGAGGAGGACGTCGGCGCCGGCGTCGATGAGGGCATCGGCTTGCTCGGCGTAGTTGGCGACCAGTTGATCGAAGTTGACGGCGCGATAGCCAGGATCGTTCACGTCTGGCGAGATCGAGGCGGTGCGATTGGTCGGACCGATCGATCCGACGACGAAAACGTCGCGAGCGAGACCGTCGGCCCGCGCCGATTCGATCGCGTCGCGAACGCAACGAACCGCGGCGGCGTTCATTTCTTTGACTCGATCGACCAAGTCGTAGTCGGCCATTGAAATGGCGTTGGCGTTAAACGAATTCGTGCTGACGAGATCGGCGCCTGCGTCGATATAGGCGCGATGAATTGCCGCGATCGCCTCGGGTTGAGTGACGGCGAGAAGATCGTTGCAGCCTTTGAGATCGCGCGAATGCGAGGCGAACGCCGCGCCGCGGTATTCGTTTTCGCCGAAGCCGAGGCGTTGGATCATCGTGCCCATCGCACCGTCGAGAATCAAGATTCTCTCGGAGAGGGCTTTTTGCAGACGCGCGTACGATTCAGATCGTTTAAGCATTTTCCGTTGCGCTTTCGTTTCAATGAAAGAGGCGTGTCTCCCCGAAGGGCGAACACGCCTCCTACTATTTGCAAGCGTTAGAATCGCGGCGAGTTTCGCGCAAACCGACTGCGCTCAAAAACGCGGGCGACGAGCAAGTTAAAGAGAGAGCGAATTACTCGTCGTCCTCTTCTTCATCCTCGTCCTCGTCTTCGTCTTCATCCTCGTCCCAATCTTCGTCGTCCCAGTCGTCGTCTTCGTCGTCCCAATCCTCGTCGTCGTCGATTTCCTCGTCGTCATCGACTTCTTCCCATTCGTCGTCGAGGTCGTCGTCATCGGCGGCGTCGTCATCGTCTTCGAGATCGTCGTCATCGTCATCATCTTCGAGATCGTCGTCGTCTTCATCGAAGTCTTCGTCTTCATCGCGAGCGGCGGCAGGCGAACCGAAAGAGCGGGACGATTCTTCTTGATTGAATTCCATCAGGGCGGTCGCGCTTTCCTCGGCGTCAAACTCGGGGCGTGCCTTGGTGGTCATGAGGGTCTTCACTTTCTTCTCCTCTTCCGCTGCAAAGGAATTGTTAAGTTCGTTGGAAATATCGGAGCCCGAATCGGGCGTTACGGTCATCTCGCGTTTCGTTACATCGAATCGCAGATAGTCGGGACGCGGCAAATCGTCGATATGCTTGATTCCGAACACCTGCAAAAACTTCTTCGTCGTGCCGTATAAAAACGGCCGACCTAAATCGTTCGACTTGCCGACGATTCGCACTAAGTCGCGCTCGATCAATTGTCGCAGCGTTTCGCCGGACTGCACGCCGCGTATCGCTTCAAGATCGGCTCGTAATATCGGCTGTCGATAGGCGACGACGGCCAAGGTTTCCATGGCCGGTCCCGATAAACTTACCTCAATTGGCGCGGAATGCAATCTCCGGAGCCAGGGGGCGAATTTTGCGCGGGTCATAAGTTGAAATCCGCCGGCAAATTCCTCCACCCGA
The DNA here is from genome assembly GCA_963665265.2 of Thermoguttaceae bacterium. Lineage (GTDB taxonomy): Bacteria > Planctomycetota > Planctomycetia > Pirellulales > Thermoguttaceae > CAXXHQ01. The sequence continues at coordinate 506,838 of OY762224.2, forward strand.
AACGCACGGCCTTGCGTATCGTATCGACTGTTTAACGTTCGGACCAGTGTACGCGCTTTTGTACCGTCCGCCAAGTCGGCCAATTGTGCCAGTTTTCGGCTACCAAGCGGTTGCGAGGATAGAAAAAGTATCGCTTCGAGCGAAGCAAGATCAGAATCTTGCGGTTTTTCGTCCTTGTGGGGGGGGGCTTTACCGCCGCTTGCCGTCCATTCGCCGCGAAAGGGCATTTCATGCGTCGATTTTTCGGCCCAAGACGAAATCAGTCGTCGCTGAGATGCGACTCGCGCCGTCGGCAGCAAGAAATGGGCGGGATGTTTGCGCATCGGGTTAGATTCCGTTCATGGAAAGCTGCTGCGAAAACGGCGCCTTTTTTTGTTTCGACGGGAGGTTAACGTCGCCGCTAAGTTCCTGGCGTTTCTCGATTTTTCCACTGTTCGACCTGGCGGACGACGTCGCGCATCGCTTGCAGGGGATCGGCGTGAGTCGCTTCAAAGCAATGCGTATAGTTCGCGCTGCCGCCGACGCTCATTTTGCAGTAAAAGCGATAGAGCTGCTCCTGGTTTCCCCAAGTCTCTAGTAAATAATATGTTGCGCCCATATCTTTTAGGCGTTTTTGCATCGAAAGAAACGGGTTGGCTTCGGAATCGGACGCGGCGGCGGACAGGTTCGGCGTCGCAGTCGCCGAATTGATCGGCGACTGGTATCCGACCGGTGTGACCGGCGAAGCGGTTTCGGGGTTCGCGCGGAGCGGGATTTCACGGCCGTCGGAGGCGAAATTTCGCGGTGCGGCCGAGATCGAAGCGGGAATGCCTGCCGGTTCGGCGTTTGGCCCTGCTTCTTGCTGAGACGCGGCGGCGGGAGTTTCGACGAGGCTGGGGGCGGCCGTCAAAGGCGCCTCCGCGGTTTTCTTTTCGCTCGATTTTCCGCCGAACAGTTCACTGACGATTTTATTGAGCGATCCGCCGTTCAAAAGCGACTTCGGCAGGAACTTTTCCACCTTTTCCCGCATGCTATCGGGCAACGAATTTCCGCTCATGGCGACGAAAGGAATCGCCGCTAAAAAGCCAAGCATAATCAGTGCGCGAAAGATCAATGCGGCGGAAGATGAGCGTTGTTGCATGAGCGGACGGACTCCCAATATCGATATTCGCGGCCAGTCGATGAATTGGGGGATAATACCGTGAGGGGAGGATTCCGGGCAACTCCAAATTAGCCAAATATAAGAGCGAACGACCACTCGTTTTTTTGGGTGGGAAGGAGTAAGATTCCTGGAACGGATGCGGCTTCTTAAAATACCTATCCCTTCTAAATTACGCATGGACACAATCTATTTGGATCACAATGCGACGACGCCGGTTCGGGCCGAAGTGATCGAGGCGATGTCTCGCTGCTTGGCCGAAGGGTACGGCAACCCGTCGAGCCAGCACCGACCGGGGCAACGGGCGCGGAAAGTTTTGGAAGACGCCCGGGAACGGATCGCGGAAATATTGGGCGCCGATTTGACCTGTCCGCAGCCCGATCGACTGATTTTCACCAGCGGCGGAACCGAGGCCAACAATTTGGCCGTTCTCGGACTCCCTCGTCATGTCGGGGGGGCGGGAAATCGAATCGCCATTTCGGCGATCGAGCATCAGAGCGTAATCGAACCGGCCGAGCATCTTTTAGAGAACGGTTGGGAGTTGGACACTTTGCCGGTCACTCAAAATGGCGTCGTGCGGCTCGATGCTTTGGAATCGATCTTGCGGCCGCAAACTCGTCTGGTGAGCGTCTTGTTGGGGAACCATGAAGTTGGAACCGTCCAACCGTGCGAAGAGATCGCCGCTCATTGCCGAAGTCTTGGCGTCCCGTTTCACACCGACGCGATTCAGGCGGCGGGAAAAATCGCGATCTCATTTCGCCATCAAGGGTTCGACGCCCTATCGATCGCCGCGCACAAATTCCAAGGTCCGCTCGGCGTCGGGGCGTTGATTTTGGGACCGGAAGTGAAAATCCGACCGCAACTGTTCGGCGGACATCAGCAAAGCGGCGTTCGGCCAGGGACCGAGTCGGTCGCTTTGGCCGTCGGCATGCTGACCGCGTTGGAACTTTGGAATGCGGAGCAAGCCGCTCATTACGAACGGCTCCGAGAGATTCGCGATCGTTTTGAACGCGGCTTGAAAGCTGCCTTGACCGACGCCATCGTGCATGCGGAACAGGCCGACCGGCTGCCGCAGACGAGTAACGTCGCTTTTCCGGGACTAGATGGTCAAGTTCTTCTCATGGCCTTGGATATGGCGGGCGTAGCCTGCTCGGTGGGCTCGGCCTGTTCGAGCGGATCGAGCGAGTTGTCGCCGACGTTGTTGGCGATGGACGTTTCGCAGGCCGTGGCGGCCAGTTCGCTCCGCTTCAGTTTCGGCGCGACCAACACGGCCGAAGAGATCGACGAGGCCGTTGCGCGAATCGCCCGGGTTTGCCGAGAAATTGCGTGAAAGACGTGTGCGACGGAGCTTCGCGACCCCGGAATCGCCTTCAACTTGTCTGGATTTGCCGAAAAGGTAAGATTTGCCGCTTGTGAATCCGATTCAGATTGATGGAGGGCAATCATGCGACATATTCTTAGCAAGTTGGAATTAGTAAGCGTCTACGGTCTGGTCGGACTTCTAGTCCTGGCGACGACTTCCGTCGCACTCGGACAGGATAATCCGACGTTCGATAGCCCGCTCGCAACCGACAGGGGAGTCTTCTCGCCGTCGTCTTTCGACACGACGGCTGACAAGCCGCTGGAATCGGTCTGGCGCCCGTCAGGCGCCGGTTCCCGATGGACCGCCTCGGCCGATTTCGTCATCTTAGAACGGGTCGGCGGCGTTTCTTACGCACTTGTCGAGACGGTGCCGCATAGCGTGCCGGTTAATCAGTTGTCCGGCACTCCCGGCCTAGTGGCGCTCAACGCCAGCGATCTTCAACAAGGATTCGCCGCCGGGCCGAAGCTTGACCTCATTCGACACGGCGACAACGGCTACGACCTAGAGTTGTCCTATTTTCAGATTGACGGTTGGAGCGACTTCCGAAGTATCGGTCCCACTCCCAACGACTGGTTGGTGATGAGAGCTTCGGGCAACTTTCTTCAAACCCAGGACTGGAAAGATACGCAAATGATGGCCTGGGGCTACTCCTCTCAACTGTACAACTCCGAGATAAACGTGCGCCGAGCGGTCTTCGATCGTCTCACGCTGCTGGCAGGATTCCGTTGGGTCAACTTGTCGGAAAAACTTCAGGGAACTTTGCCGGAGCTGCCGGGAACGATTCCCGATCGGCGAGAGCCGTTTTGGGATACCAGCGTGAGAAACAATCTTTACGGTTTCCAAGTCGGCGCCGACGGAACCATATTCGAGCATGGCCGCTTTTCTATCGACGGGCTGGCGAAGGCCGGCATGTTCATTAACAATGCGGGCGAGACGACGGCCGTTAGCATCGATAGGACGTTGTATTACGAGTCGGCTTCGACGAATCAAGTGGCCGGTCTTGGCGAATTCGGGTTACAGTGTAAATATCAAGTCGCTTCGAAGCTTCATTTGAAGCTCGGCTATGAAGCCATCTGGGTGCAAGGGGTCGCCTTGGCGCCCGGTCAGATTTCGGCCGCCTATTGCTACTGCACTAGTTCGCAGAACTATGTGCAGGCGCTTGGCGTCAACTGCGGTTCGGGCGTGTTCTATCACGGAGCCTCGGCCGGTTTGGAATATTCGTTCTAACCGCTTGGCAGATTCTTCTCCTTACGAAAACCGTTCAATTCCAGATCAACCCAATCGCCGACGTTGTCGGCGACGGACGTTTCGCAGTCCGCGGCGGCTGTCGCTACGACAACGATATGATTGACGGTTCTTTTGCTTGCTAATCGCGAATGGACTTATCACGAACGGTCTGGTAATTTGAAGGGACTGCGGTTAAACGTGCTCCGCTACGTAGAGACTTTTTTCGACCCGTTCGTCGCGGCGTAAAATTGCTCCGCCAGGAAATTGATCAAAGGGAACGCAAGCATCCTGCCTCGATAGAGTGAAGTTATTCATCCGTGGAGAAGCGCCATGCCGAAGCCAAGTTCTCATGAAGATCGCTGCATCGGTTGCCTTCTGAGTATAGCCTGCGGAGACATCCTCGGTGCGGGAGTCGAAGGACAATCTGCTAAATCCATTCGGGACTACTACGGAGAAGTGCGAGACTTCTTGGACTCTATTCGAGGTTTCGGCTGTTATACGGACGATACCGAAATGACTCTGGCTTTGGGGACAAGCCTTGTCGAAAAAGGAGTTGCCGATCCCGAAGACGTCTCACTGAAATATGCCGAGTTTTACGAACCTCGGCGAGGCTACGGTTCGGCAGCCCATCGAGCGCTGGGGGCGTTGCTCAATGGCGCCGACTACCGCAAAACGGGGCGCATCGAGTTCCCCAACGGATCGTTCGGTAACGGCGGGGCGATGCGGATCGCTCCAATCGGACTTGCGTACCGGAACGCGTCAGACGAAATGCTTCGCCAGGCGGTCGAATCCGCATTGCTTTGCACGCACGTTCATCCCGAGGCCATAGACGGGGCCTTCATTCAGGCAAAGGCCGTCGCCGTGCTTGCTAACTCCGATCCTGATGGATTCGACCGCCGAGGGCTCCTTGAAAAGGTGCTCAATCTTAGTAAAGAATTCGCGGTTCAGCGAAAACTGGAAATTCTGCTGGAACAACCGATCGAACAGGCGTCGGACGATGACGTTGTATATGTTGTAGGCAACGGCGTTCGCACTTCCGAAGCAGTTGCCGCTTCTCTTTGGGCGTTCCTTCGCTATGGCGACAATCCTGAGGAATGTTTGATCCGGGCCGTGAATTTTGGAGGCGATACAGATACAATCGGCGCCATGGTCGGGGCGCAACTTGGCAGCCTTTACGGTTCAGCGTGGATGCCTGACCGATGGTTCAACCAGATTGAGAACAAACGACATGGGCGAGACTATATGATTGATTTGGCAAAAAAACTGGCCCAATTGAACATTCGAGATTAACTGAGCGGAAGTTCTAACGGTACGGCGGAATTATTTCCCGAGATATGCGAACCGGATGTTATTGCCGCATTGGCGAGAGACGGAATGACCGACAACGTGATGATTTGGCGATAGGAACTCACGGTGAATAGATGACGTTCAATCAAGCCGACATTCGAAAAGCGCGTCGTCATCTCCGGGCGGCAGATCCGGTGATGAAAGAGATCATCGACGCCGTCGGGCCCTTTACGCTTCGCCTTGATAGCGATCGTTTCGGAATGCTCGTTCGCTCCATTATTTCCCAGCAAATCTCCGGAAGCGCCGCGGCCTCGATTTGCGGGCGATTGCGAACGCTTGCCGGGCCAAAGGGACTGAAACCGGAGAACCTCGCCAAGTTCTCCGTCGTCGAACTGCGGTCGGTCGGACTTTCGCCGCAGAAGGCGTCCTACGTCACCGACCTGGTGCGAAAAGTGAATGACGGAGCGGTGAATCTTCGGCAAATCGGACGGTTGTCGGACGAACAGGTTATCGAACGACTCGTTCAGGTGAAAGGGATCGGTCGTTGGACGGCCCAAATGTTTTTGATCTTCTCGCTGGGACGACTCGACGTATTTCCGCACGATGACTTGGGCGTGAGGTCGGCCATTCGCAAGAGCTACGATTTGACCGATCTGCCTGATAAGAAGACGGCCCTTGCCGTCGCCGAGCCGTGGCGACCGTACGCTTCGGTGGCAAGTTGGTACTGCTGGCGATCGTTGAACTTGGAGTAGAAGAGAGACTCAATCGCCGCGAAGCAAAGTGGGAAGATTAAGCGTCGTGACGTCGATTTCTAAATGTGCAAATAGCGAAAAACCAAGATTTATGAACGCTACAAACTACTTTGATCAATCTGCGGCCAACTGGGACAAAGAACCTCGCCGTATAGAACATGTTAAGGCGGTTGGCGAGGCTATCCTTCGTGAAACTAAACCGACCAAAGACATGGACGTGTTGGATTACGGTTGCGGTACGGGATTACTCGGGTTGTTTTTGCTCCCGCATGTAAAGAGCGTCACGGGAGCCGATAGTTCATCAGGAATGCAGGACGTTCTTCGCACGAAGATTCGTCAAGGAAATATCAGCGGAATGACCGCCATCCAGCTTGATCTGGAGAAGGAGTCGCTTTCGCAACGGCGATTTCACATGATCGTCTCCAGTATGGTGATGCACCATGTAGCCGATCTCGAACGAGTAGCGTCGGCGTTTTACGAGATGCTTCTGCCTGGCGGAGCGCTGTGCATCGCCGATTTGGACTCGGAGCCTGGCGTTTTTCACGCCAAAGATGTCGCGGCAGGAGTTCATCATTGCGGATTCGACCGCCGTGCGTTTCAGAATCGATTAGAGGCCTCGGGTTTCGTCGATGTTTCAGTTTCGACCGCCTGCTTCATTCGAAAACCGGCAAGTGACGGTGAGACGCGAGATTTTCCGGTGTTTCTGATGGTGGGTCGGCGGTGAATATATGACAAAAGCGCTGAAATCTTCCTCCTGCCTAGAATCGGCGATGATTGGGAAAATCTGCTTGAGCCATTGTTAAAACGACGCTTCCGGAAGAGCTGGATTTGTATAGCGTCAAGCTGCGCGAAAAAATGAGTAGGATGAAAGCGAAGGATAAACTGTGCCGCATTTTTCCATCTTGATTCCCGCCCGCAACGAAGAAAAGTTTCTGCCCGGTTGTCTTGAATCCATCGAGGCGGCGGCCAAGCCGTTTCCCGGTCAAACGGAGATCATCGTCGCGCTGAACCGTTGCACCGACCGCACCGAGGAAATCGCATTGAAGCACGGGGCGAAGATCGTGCGAGACGACGGTCGAAATTTGGCGAGGATTCGCAATACGGCGGCAAAGGCCGCCTCGGGCGATATTCTCATCACCATCGACGCCGACAGTCGCATGACCTCGAACATGCTGACGGAGATAGATCGGCTTCTGCGATCGGGAAAATATATCGGCGGCGGCGTGACGATTTGGCCCGAGCGATGGTCTTGCGGAATCTTCGTGACCGTGGCGCTGCTGGCCGTCTTGCTTTTTTGGCGGCGAGTGTCGGGCGGGCTGTTTTGGTGTTTGCGAAAAGATTTCGAGGCCGTCGGCGGATTCAATGAGGATCTCGTCAGTCTCGAGGACCTCGACTTCGCCCGGCGGCTCAAGGCGTACGGCCGTCGCGTCGGGAAACGATTCATGACGCTCAAGAAGGCGTACATCGTCACGTCGTGCCGTAAGTTCGACGCGTTCGGCGATTGGTATTTGTTGATCAATCCGCGAATGACGCGGCGGATGCTCGGGGGAAAATCGCAGGAGGACGCAGATCGTTTTTACTACGACGTCAAAAGGTAGCCGCGGGGACGCGAATCGAATGAAGGAGGAACGGCTAGGAGATTATTTCGACAGCGCGCGGCGGTTGGCGGATCTCGCGAGAAAGAGTAGGAGACTTAAGGCTCTCTAATCTTCGCAGATCGATCGCATTTTTGGCGAGCGCACTACCTTGCGTTCGGCGTTAATCGTGTTGTCGTCGGAGGCTGAGGGCCGGCTTTGCTATTCGGATAGGGACGGGGGGCGATACTCCGCCATTCTTCACAATGCAGCCCGAATTCAGCCGATTGTTTTATCGTCGCATTCGTCGGGCGTATACTGAGAGTCCGAATATGCCTATACCGATCGTGACGACCGACGTCGGTTCGGGGGCGACGGTGCATGAGAAATTGTATCCCCATTTCAGATCGCCAAGTATTTTAACGCTATATTCATTGCTGGAGGGGGCTGAAGGAGTCCAATATACAAGATAGCTGATGCAAGTTTCACTTCCGCTGTGGGGCGTGTTATCCGCCACGGTTTTTGAAAGAGTCTCAGAGAATGATTTGTTTGTCACGTATTTTCTGTAGCTCGTGTCGTTTCCGCAGTCTCCGGTTCGAGAGCTTGTTTGAATCCAAGCGATACTTTCGCCGTTCGAATTAGCGAGATTCGTCGTTGCGTCAATTGCAACTCCATGCACGCAGGCGGGGGTGTCAAAAGCTTTGTAGCTGTTGATAGTAACGGCGCCGTCGCTTCCGGTAAGAAGCGATACTTTAAACGAAAATGTCGGAAAGGCCTTGTTTAGATATTCGGCTAGTTTTTTGACGTAACTGTCGGGGGCGTCAACCTTGGAGGCATCGGTCCAAGCCAGCCCTATAGCGTTCGTGTCGCCTAGGGTTCCGTGGAGGCAAGGCGCGTTTGTGACGTAATTGTTTCCGGTTGGCGGATTCAGAATAAGTTCAGCTTGGGCGGTTTGGGAAAGACTCCACAATAGAAACGGTAGAATACAGCCATGTAATCGGTTAGACGGCGTCATAACGCTTGCTCCTTTTAATTGTTTGGCGCTAGATAATTTCTTGCTATCAAAAGCGGCTTTGCGTCGAGCGACGAAAGGTTGGCGTTACGCAAGTCGAGATAGTCCGAAGAATCGGTTTTGCGGAGGCGGACGTTTCAAACGCAAAATAGACGACGAACGATCTTCATGGGCGTTCCGCCAAGCGGGATAACTGACGTTTGAAAAGTTTCATTTACGTAGTCATTCGGCGTTGGCGCGGCTCGACGACATTTAGATGCGAGAACGCTGCCTCATGGATCGAAATTAAGATCGGCGACGGCCAAGCGTGACGTGGCGCAGAAGAGCGTAGTAGCGAGTGAAGCGGGCCAAAGAGCATCCCGGCCGAACAGTCGCATTCAACTCTTGCCGCTTGGGACTGTCAATAGAGTTGGGCGGTTTTTGGGAGAAAATGCCGAAATCCATCCTGTTGGGTGAGCGCTTTGGTCGGCCGAGATTTAAACTAATACGAAACGCAAATTGCGGCTTGGGGTGAAAACTCTTATTCGCGTTTTAGTTGCCGGCTTGCGAGATGGATACGGTTTTCAATGGGCGCTCTCTTTTTGAGTCGGAATTGGGGGGATGTTATATATCGTTCCATTTCTTAAAAAGACGGATGCTCAGAACTATTTCTTACAGCGCAAAGCGTTCGGAGGCGTCTGCGGTAATTCTTGGAATTAATAGCCGAGGTCTTCACCGTGAAGTCATTGCCCGGCCTTTTCTATGAGTCCTTGGAGTTCATTGCGGAATCTACAAGGATGAAATCTCGCTTTCCATACGGTTTTGCGACGTGGATTTTGAAAGTCCGCGGACTTCGTCAAGGAATCTATCTGAAAGATATTAGGCAAGTAATAAACCCTCGACTCGAATTCGTCGCGGAGACGATTGGATGATCAAGGCGTATTTTGGAATCCTGCGGAGTCGCCCTAATCTGACGGCGGACAGCGAAATTTCCAGCGTTGATCTTCGTTTTTTAGGGAAAACTCGGGCTAAGTTTCTATGCCAAGATTGTAACAGGAGTATCGCGGAGAGAAGGTTCGTTCAAGCATGTGAACGAAGCGCACGCCTCTCGTATTACTGGAACCGAATTCGTTGTGGGTTCGGTTAACGCAAATTATCAAATTGCAGGAGATGGTCGAGTCACTTTTTTATTTTGACTATTGGAGCGGATTCGTGATGAAAAAACCCTAATCGCCGAAAGGCGCCGTATCAAGGACGTAGGTTCTGTACGAGAAAGAAAAGCCATCTGCCGTGGGGAGAGTTCTAGCCAGTTTAGCATTTTAGTTTTTCCTGCTTGTATTTGTTTTGCTAACCGCTATGGTGGGTGAAGGAATATATAGCTTGCATGGACGAGCGTCGACTTATCCTGACAATTCCAATCTTATCCGCAAAACTATTTGGCGTTTAGTCTATTGCGTATTTTCTTCATTCGTCGCGCACTCACGTTAATGGGAGCTTTGCAATGAGGCTACAACACCATCGCTTTTTTACGATTGTTTTTCTCTTCGTTCCTGGCCTGCTGTTTTCGCAGACGATGAAGGAAACGAGCTCAAAGCCTTCGGAGTCTCTTGCCACATCCGCACAATTGCGAACGGCGGTGAGCGAGGCGATTCAGGAAGATCCTTCAATTATTCAATTCCATTGCGAGAAGGTTGGCGAGAAGTATTACTATAACTTACGGTCGATAGAGGAAACGCTTCCCGGATTAGCTATTGGGCGAGCAATTCGGACGCAGTTGACGGTCGAGATGTTGAAGGCAAGACCAAAAGCCGAGATTGCGAAAATTTGGAATCCGTATATTGCCCGGCTTGAAAAGGCCGTCGATGCGGAGATGGGAGGACTTAGGACGGATTCGATTTCAACCAAAGCGCCGGAAGCATTCAGTTCCGATGTTCGCAAGACGATCGAGGAGATGTTCGCCCAATACGCCAGGATGAATGGAGCGACGGAAGGAGCGATCAACGGCGTGCCCGTTAAGCCGGATGCGAAACCGACAATTAGGGGCGAACCCGGTTTGGGGAGTTTGGAAAAAGCTCATACGAAGGGGTATTTTCAATCTATTGTGCGTCAGACGGTCTCGGTTAAAACATCTCCGCCGGGAGGCGATGTGTACTTTCTCCCGCCATTTGATTATTGGTTTCTCAAAAAGAACGGGAAAGTCGACGACTTACAACAATGGCGTGAACTAGTCGGCGGCAAAGCCTCTCTCACCGGAAGTTATATTTTCCAGGTGCGCTATTCTCCGACAAAATTTTTTATCACGGGCAAGATCCGGATCGACGGAGAGCAGGAAATCGTTCTTTCGCAGAACGACAAGGAGAATACATGAATCCGCAACAATCGCTAAAAGATTTTTGGCAATTTGTGACCGAAGTGCAATCGTTTTGGAAATGGGTCTTTTTGGCGGCCACCGGAAGTTCGTTGCTTGATTTGATCCTGAATCTCGGCCCGCCCTGGCCGGGCCGAGCGGCAATTGCGTTTCTGACGGTTCTTGTCGAGATATTCGTGTACATGTTGTGTTACGAAATCTACAAGAACAAAAGTAAGGCAATTCTTGACTCTCGTCTCATTCGAGGGGCTGCGGGAGTTGCAATACTTTTTTTGATATATTTGCCGATGTCAAGCCATTTCACGCTCCAGCTTTCTCGAAACAGCACGGATGCGGCCGGTTTCATTTACACCGACCGTGCAAGGCAGTACCTCAAAGAGAATCCGGTAATTTCCGATCGTGAGATGGTGCAAGAGAAAGAAAATGACGTAAAAGCGATATTCGTATCATGGACGGTGGACGTCACTAGAACAATCCTTCTGACGTTGTGGGAGTCGGCTTACGGCTGCATTACGTTGACGTTTTCGGTGTTCGTGGCGTTGAGACTGAAGCCCATCAGGACAAGGAAGGCGGAAAAGCCGGTCGGGTCCTAGAAGACCGAACGCCGAGAGGCGCGATCGTGTGACTCGCGTAGGGCGTTTGCCGCGATATGCTACGAAGCTTAAGCGCTTGGTTTCGTCACGGCGCTCGGCTGCGCGGGCAGCCCGAGAAGCTGGAGCGTTCCCCAGGCGTTATAGGTGTTGGTTTTTATCTCTTCAAAAGCCTTGTCCAACTTGTCGATCTCCGCTTGTCCTCCTCCGCCGATGAGTCCAAATGCGTCGGTGATCGCGCGATACGCGACGTTTCCGATTTTCGGCATATATCGCATGTCGTGCAGCCAATCAAGAAGTTGGAGCATATTTTCACAGTCGGGAGGAACGTCATGGCAATTTATCGTGCGATCCCGAACGAGCGCATAGTTCGAGCCTGTCTTGACGGCGGGATCAACCTGCAAATCCATGAGTTCGTCTAGCGTTTTCTGAGGCGTCATCTTCATGAAAAAGTCGTATCCCTGCCACATTAGCGAGAGCATGTCGGGATCGAGGTGTTGCCCGCGTCGAATCATCGTAACTTTCACAATCATGTCGTGAATAAGCGAGGATCGTTGCTGAGCTTGGTACCGCAGCCGATTAAGGTTCCTTAGGTCCAACTCCATTTGCCGCACCAAATCTTGCTTTTCTCGCACGACCGTCAATAGTTCTTCGGTCTTCGCTTGCTCATAGTTGGCTTGGGCTTCCGTGAGGTCCGCCTCCGCAAGATTTTTTTTGTAGTTCCCGACGGCGTCAATGAACTTGATTTGATAGTCGGCCATCGCCTTCCAGCGATCAAAGAGCGGATCAATGGCGGTTACGGACATGATACTGCGCTCCAATAGTTAATTGGTTGCTTGGAATATCGCGGCACAACGGGCAGGATAGCGCTCCGCATTTAAAACGCAAGCCCGTCTATCGCGGGAGACGAACGTTCCGCGTAGAACGAAAATTCGCGGCGGACGAAACGCGGATGAGGGAATCGCGCCCATTCGCCTACGAAGGTTCCGAAGTTGATTCTTCAGGAGTTAATCGCCGAGGTCTTCGCCGCGAATCCATCGCCCGACCATTTCCATATGCCGATCTTGGAACTCATGGCCGGTGTTTTTCATGACGTGATATTTCAGATCGACGTCGAGCAGCTTCCAGGCCTCTTGTTGGATTTCGCTTTGCTTGATCTTCACTTCGCGGCCCATATCTTCCCGATCGCCGACCAAGATCAAGAAGCGGCAGTCCTTCGCGTTTTTCTTTTGCAGGTCGGATAAGTGAAACATGCCGTGATCGACTAGGCAGAAGTTTTTGAAATGCGTGAGGATGAATTCATTGTGATTCGAGATCAAGACGCCGAGCGTAAGCGAGCCGTTCGAGAAACCGACCATCGCGCTCTTTTGGCAATCGACGTTCGGAACCGTTTTGAAGAGTTTTCCGAGCATCGTCTCGTAGGCTTTGGCGATCGTCGGATAGTCTTCGAAGCCGACGAGGATACCGCCGACGACTTCGTCGCGGTCCATGCCCTTCTTAAACAACGGCAAGCTGGCGGCGATCCAGCCTTTGCGGCCGGCGATCGTCTCGGCGTTAGACAAGTTTCCTTTCGGCCCGCCGTGCAAGCCGGGAACATAAACGACGAGCGGGAATTTTTTGTCGGGCGAATAATCGTCGGGCAGTCGGACCGACATTTGCGGCGGCGTATCGTTGCCCGTCGCCATGTTGTAGAGCGTTTTCGGAAGGTCGTCGGCTTTGAAGTCGAGGTCGATCGTCGCGCCCGGCTTCGGTTCTTGGGCGGATGAATTGGAGCCGACGAAGAGAGAGGCGAACAAGAAACCAAAGAGTATCGGCGTCGCTAAAGTGATGGATCGCGTCATGAATTCCCCCGTTGAAAAGAAGAGGCGTTTTTGCTAACCAGGCCAAACTGTCAAGTATTTTAGCAGTTCGCCGCAGCAAGAGATACAGCGGGGCGGAAAAGGGTGAATTATGAAGGCTGAAGGTCGCAAAAAACGTCCGCTGAGGGTTCAATGGAAGACGAAAAACGAAAGAGAGCGTCTTAGAGAGTCACGCCGTCTTTAAAAATGGCGATTTCGCGGAAAGCGTTGATTTCGTTTTTGGCCAACCGGCGGCCCGAGGCGATTTCCAAAGTTTCCCGCACTAGTTCGGCGGCAAGCTCCGGCAAAGACGAACCGCCGAGCAAGCGTCCGGCGTCGAAATCGATCCAGTGCGGCTTGCTCTCGGCTAAGGCCGAGTTGGACGAAATTTTTATCGTGGGCAACGGTCCGCCCAACGGCGTTCCGCGTCCGGTAGTGAAGAAGACCATTTGCGCGCCGGCGGCGGCGAGGGCCGTAACCGAGACGATGTCGTTGCCGGGCGCCGCGAGAAAATTTAGCCCCGGCTTCGAGAGTCGGCCGGCGTAAGGGAGCACGTCGACGACGTTCGTCGTTCCGCCCTTTTGCAGGCAGCCGAGCGATTTTTCTTCGAGCGTGCTGATTCCGCCTTGCTTGTTGCCCGGCGCGGGATTTTCATACACCGGCTGGTTGCGGCTGAGAAAATACCGCTTGAATTCGTTGAGCATGTTTGCGCAGGCGTTGAACACGTCGTCGTCGGCGCAGCGGTTCATGAACAACGGCTCGGCGCCGAACATCTCGGGCGTTTCGGTCAGCACGGTCGTGCCGCCGCGACGGATCAGTTCGTCGGAAAAGAGGCCTAGTAGCGGATTGGCCGTAATGCCCGAGAAGGCGTCGGAGCCGCCGCACTTGAGTCCGATGCGAAGTTGGGAGACGGGCAAGCTTTGGCGGCGAAATTGGCTCGCGTATTCGGCCAGTTCGCCGAGAAGACGCAGCCCTTCCTGCATTTCGTCGCCGACTTGTTGCGAGATCATGAATCGGAAACGTTCGGGAGAGGCGTCGCCCAGCTCACGGCGAAACTCCTCCATCGTGTTGTTCTCGCAACCTAGTCCGACGATTAGGACCCCGGCGGCGTTAGGATGCCGAGCGAGAGCGGCTAGAATTTTGCGAGTGTTCGCCAGGTCGTCGCCGAGTTGAGAGCAGCCGTAAGGATGATTCAGCGGAAAAATGGCGTCGACGCCGGGGCACGGTTGTTTGCGAAATTGCTCGGCCAGTTGTTGGGCGATATTGTTGACGCAGCCGACCGTGGGGAGAATCCAAATTTCGTTTCGCACGCCCGCTTGGCCGTCGGGGCGTAAAAAGCCTTCGAACGTGAGGCCGTCGTTTATCGGAGCAAAACGATTCAAGGCCGGGGCGTAGGAGTATTGCTCGGCGCCGGAAAGATTCGTGCGGAGGTTATGGACGTGGACCCATTGCCCCGGCGAGATGGCCGCGGTCGCATGGCCGATTGGATGGCCGTATTTGACGACGGGCCGATCGGCGGCGATCGGCTCGACGGCGAACTTATGCGCGCAGGGGATCGCGTCGGTCAGTTTAACGGTTCGGCCAGCGACTTGGACGGTTTGGCCGGCGGCCAAATCGACGAGAGCCACGGCCACGTTGTCGGTCGGCGCGATTACCATTGCGGGCGTTTGAGCGGCGGCGTTCATCGTAAGATTTTCTCCAAGGCCGAACGAATGTCGGTTTGATCGATCGATTGCAAGTAACGGGCCACGGAGTCGGTCAGGCCGGCGACGCCGTTGAGGTCAACGTCCCAAAGATCGGTTTGGCCAAGAACGGCGGCGGCCAGCGCGTCGAAGTTTTTATGCCGCTCGAAATCGTTCCAGCATTGCGCGAGGCGATCGATAACTGCGGCATCGTCGCGAATAGGATAGTCTTGCCCATTGCGGCTGCCGATCATTTCGACGGCGGAGTTCGGAAGGCCGCGATAGAAGCGGATCAATGCGGCCAGCGAAAAGCTCAATAGCTTCGGCGCCGTGCCGTGACGGCGAACGAAGGCCAAAACCGACGGAAGCGTACGGACCTTCCATTTCGAGACGGAATTGAGCGAAATGCTCAGCAACTCGTGGCGTATGAACGGATTGCGGAACCGTTCGAGCACGGCGTTAGCGTAATCGAGTTTTTCGCGTTCGTCGAGCGGAACGAAGGGGACGATTTCATCGAAGATCGCTTGACGCACGAAGCGGCCGAATAGCGGGTCTTCGACCATTTCGCGCACAGCGTCGATTCCCCCGAGAAACGCGGCCAAGGAGCAAGTGGTATGCGCGCCGTTGAGAATGTAAACTTTTCGCGTTCGATACGGCGTCAGGTCGTCGGTCCAGACGACGTTCAGGCCGGCCCGGTCGAAGGGCAATTCGTCGGCCAAGCGTTTCGGACCTTCGATCACCCAAAGGTGAAACAATTCGGCGGCTGCGATGAGCGAGTCGGCGTAGCCAAGCTCGTCGGTCAATCGCTCGATCTCGTCGCGCGGATAGCCGGGCACAATCCGATCGACCAGCGTGTTCAGAAAATAGTTGCATTCCGACGCCCAGCGGGCGAAATCCGCGCCAAGCCCCCAGCGTTCGGCGTGACGTAGCGTTATCTCGCGCAGCTTGTCGCCGTTGCGTTCGATCAGTTCGCACGGTAAGAAGACCAAGCCTCGGTCCGCGTGGCCGCCGAAAAATTTATAACGTTCGTAGAGCAGCGCGGCGACCTTCGCTGGAAACGACTTCGGGCATCGAGTCGGCTCGTGCGGCTCTTCGGCCATTGCGATGCCGGCTTCGGTAGTGTTCGAGAAGACGAAACGCAACGTCGGATTGCGGAAACATTCGACCGTTCGCTCCCACTCTTCATAAGGATTCAATGCACGGCTTACGGCCGTAACGATGCGGCGTCGGTCGAGCGGTTGCCCGTTTTGGATGCCGCGAGTCAGCACGGTATAGAGTCCGTCTTGGGCGCTCACGGCGGCGGCGTGCCCGCCGGGGATGGGCTGAGCGACGACGACGCTTCCGCCGAACAGGCCGCGTTCGTTCAGCACGTCGATCATCCAATCGACGAACGCCCGCAGGAAATTCCCTTCGCCGAATTGAAAGCACCGCTCGGGATATTTTTGTAAGGAGCCGACCGTGACGTTCGACGGCAGAACGGCGCCGCCGAGCCACGCCCGACAGAGCTGAGGATTTTTGGGACGACCATCGGCGGCATGGGAAGGTGCGTTCATCTTTTTAATCTTGGCAGTTATGAATATAGACGTCGCCGGCATGTAGGCAATTCACTGCCGTTAGTTTAACCGGGCGAAATCTCGTTTCCAAGTCGTGCGGTCCCCTTGTAGTCTAACTATGTTTAAATGCTAGGTTGCAGGCTAAGAAATATGTAGCGTGCATGCTCGTCAGGCGTCAGGAGTTATTGCCAGGCTTTTCGTTCGCTGTTAGATTTTGAGGGCGTGCGGTTTATGTTAAGGGACGTTCACGTTCCTTCCTGGGCCTTTAGGCCGCCATCGGCTCGACGTTTACGTCGGGTAAAAGCATTGAAAAGCATTATTTCAAGACTACTGTTTCATTTTCTTCCATTAAATTCAACTGGGAAGATTTGCGCGGCCGCGGGTTTTCTTGTCGGCTTGATAGTGTGGGGCGTTCAAGCATTAGCATTTGCCAATAATCCGTTGCGAGGAGGCGTATTGAGTCTCATTGGCGTAGCTGCGGCGGGAATAGTCGATCTTCTCTATCGAATCACGCATAATCGTAACAAAGGTCCAGCACGATTATTTCGCGATGATTGCGGAGGAGCTTACCTTTCTCTTCCCATCTGGCTCATTGGATCAATACTCGGACTTGCCTTTGGGTATTGGCTTTTCTTTGAAAGATAAAAGCGAGTAAGTATCTGTTGCCATCGCATTTGGGGTAATGGCGGGGCGGAAGAAACGCCGTCCTCTGCGTTCGTTTCCCGCAGCATCTCAAATTGCCATAGGAAAGCGATTCATTCGACCGCTAGAGAAAAGTTTGCGAGTTGCAGGAGCCCAAGAAACGCGAAAGGCCTCGCGGTTTGAGGTCGCAAGGCCTTTTGGCTTTTAAGTACCGGAGGTGGGACTTGAACCCACACTATGTTGCCATAACTGGATTTTGAGTCCAGCGCGTCTGCCATTCCGCCACTCCGGCGCGGATCGCACACGAAACACGGGCGGAGCCGTGACACACAAGCAAACCGGGTCAAGGCCCGAGGTCTGCATTTGCACTGGCTGACAAGCAGCCAGCGGCGCCCAACCGACGACCGGCTAAACCTAACCGGCTTAAAACAGTCATCGGCGAGACTCATTATTCTATTCAAAAACGGGCGGTTCGCAAGTTGGGGCCACGCAGATTACCGAAATCGCCAAAAAACGTGGTTTTCAGACCATATTTTCCGGTTTTAAGACGGAATAAAGTGAAAATAGGCAGTTTATCGCATCCCCCGCCAATCCGCCCGCCGATCCGAAAAGAAGCCCCGTACCCTAACCCCTGATCCCTAGCTCCCATCCCTGTTTCCACCCCCCGCCCTACACGCCATGCAAATAATCCTTTTTGAAGACGAATTGATCGCGCAGCTTGAACCGGTCACGCTTGCCCGACCGGGCTTCATGGTTTCTTGCGGCAGCTATCGACTTTGGGACGTGGCCGCCCGGCTCGGCACGATCGCCAAGGCGTTGGTTCGGCCGCACCTTCGCGCGGTTCTGTCGGCCGATCACCCGGAGCTGGCCGACCTCGCTTCGCCGTTGCCGACCAATTCAAAAACGCTTTGGATCAACGCGCGGGTCGTTCCCTCGGTCGAATCGCTGAATGCGCTCGAACGATTGGCTAAGGCCGAGCGTTCGACGGTCGTGCGAACGGGCAAGAGCGTGGCGGCCGCCCTGCTCGACGGCGATCAAGCGCCGCCCGATTGGTCCGCTTCGCCGCAGACCCTTTCGCGCTGGTTGGAAGGGACGCTCGGCGAATCGAGCGACGAAGAGATTTCGCTTCTCGAATATCCCCACGATCTGGTTCGCTATCAACTTTCGACGCTCACTTCCAATCTGAACGACCGCATTCGACGCGGCGAATACGACGAGGCGGCCGACGGCGTTTTCTTGGCCTCGGGCGCCAAGCTCGGGCAGTACTGCGTTTGCGATACGCGGCACGGGCCGATCGTGATTGAACGCGGAGCGACCGTCGGGCCGTTTTGCTATTTGAACGGACCCATTCATATCGGAGCCAATACGAAGATCATCGAACACGCTTCGATCAAGGACGCCGTTTCGATCGGGCACACGGCCAAGATCGGCGGCGAGGTCGAAGCGACGATCGTCGAACCTTATACGAATAAGCAGCATCACGGATTTTTGGGGCATAGCTACTTGGGGAGTTGGATCAATTTCGGCGCGGGCACCTGCAATAGCGATTTGAAAAACACCTACGGCATGGTGAACGTCGAATACGCCGGCCGAAAAACCAACACGGGCATGCAGTTCGTCGGCTGTTTTGTGGGCGACTACTCGAAAACGGCGATCAACACCAGCATTTTCACCGGCAAGACGATCGGCGTCTGTTCGATGCTCTACGGTTTCGTGACGACGAACGTGCCGAGTTTCGCCAACTACGCCCGATCGTTCGGGCATTCGACCGAGGCGTCGGCCGAGTCGGCCGAGGTGACGCAGGGCCGCATGTTCGGCCGCCGGAAGCTGGAGCAGCGCCCCTGCGACGCGCAGCTCATTCGCGATCTGTTCAAATTGACGGCCGGCGAACGAAATTTACCCGACGAACCGCTGAGGCTGTAGATTAGGGAACAGGGGCAAGGGGATAGGGATAAGGGATGAAGGGTGCGCGGCGTGTGGCGGATTGAGCGGTGATTGCTAAATCGATTTGCCTGGTCTTGGCGGATCGGCTACGATGCCCTGAGCGCTTTGCAATTTTCTTTTTGATGATAGGGCGTACTCTTATGAATCGATTCTTCTTAACGCTATGTGCAGCAGGAGCGGCGTTGTTCGTCGTTAGCATATTGATTGTTGAAACGCGGGCGCAGGAACCTGCGAAACAGCAAACGCCCCAATACGTCGTTCATATTTCGTTAAGTCAAACGAGGACCGACGGCAAAAAGAAAATCCTTGCCGAGCCGACTGTCGTAGTTTCTGAAGGACGACTTATTACGATTCCAGTCGGAAGCGAGGTGCTTTACGAGGATAAAGAACGCTCGCTCCTCAAGCCGCTGAAATATGGTCATCAAATCGCGTTAAAGCTCTTCCGCAAAGACGGCAAATTGACGATCGACGCCGATGCGACTGTTTCAGCGCTAAAAAATCAGCAAGCCGACGAAGTTTGCATCACTTCGACCGGTCTGCGCATCGTCAAGGCGGTTACGCTCGGCAAGACGATAGCGGTCGAGGGGGACTCGGGCAATCGGTGGGAGATTACGGTTGAAGAGGCGACGGCGAAGGCGAAACAGTAAGTCGAACGCCGTGTTAGCGTTTCGCAAATAGAGGCGGGCGTATGCGGCCCCCTCCCCTTGGGTCTGGAAAACTGCTTGTTTTGAGCCGAATCGCCCTTGATTTTTTCCTCTGGGGATGGAAAAATAACAGGATAAGCGGAAGAGGTTCCGCCTAAGAGATCGATAAGAGACATTATGCAATACTTAGCCTCCTTTTATTTTTGGTTTTACTTTACCCGCCGAGGTCGCGGGCTCGGAGGCGGTTTGTAAAGCGTAAACGCAAAATCAAAACCACCCAAAGCCCTGTGGCCTCGAAAAGGTCACAGGGCTTTTTTTGTTCGTAGCGGTAACTTTCAGAGAAAATCCTAACCTCAAGTCACAAGCCCTCAATCCCTATCTACGGAGTGAAACGCAATGATCGTCGTAATGAAAAAAGGCGCCACGCCTGAGCAGATCGAACACATGATTCAACGGGTCGAATCGCTCGGCCTGAAATCGCATCCTATCATCGGAACCGAGCGGACGGTGATCGCCGCGATCGGCGAGAAACGCGATGAGTTCAAGGCCTCGCTCGAACGAGGGCCGGGCGTGGCCGAGGTCGTGCCGATTCTCGCCCCGTACAAAGTGGCCAGTCGCGAGGTTAAGCCCGAGCCGACGATCGTTCGCGCCGGTAGTTTGTCGGTGGGCAATTCGCATCTCGGCGTGATTGCCGGCCCCTGCTCGGTCGAAAGCGAAGAGCAGACCGTTTCGACGGCCAAAGCGGTCAAGGCGTCGGGCGCCACGGCCATTCGCGGCGGGGCGTTCAAACCGAGGACCAGTCCTTATAGCTTCCAAGGAATGAAGGAAGACGGCCTAAAAATTCTCGCCACGGCTCGGGAGGAAACCGGCTTGGCAGTCGTCACCGAAGTCATCGCTACGGAAGACGTCGATCTCGTCGCCTCGTATTCCGACGTGTTGCAGATTGGCGCCCGCAACATGCAAAACTATCGCTTGCTCGAAGCGGTGGGCGGAGCCGGTAAGCCGGTTTTGCTCAAGCGCGGACCGGCAGCCACGATGGATGAGTTGCTCTTGGCCGCTGAGTATATTTTGAATGCGGGCAATCCGGACGTCATGCTTTGCGAGCGCGGCATTCGGACTTTCGAAACGCATACCCGCTTCACGTTGCCGTTGGCTACGGTTCCCTATTTGCACGAGCGGACGCATTTGCCGATCGTCGTCGATCCGAGTCACGGGACCGGTCACACGCCGCTTGTTGCGCGGATGGCGGCGGCGGCTGTCGCGGCCGGGGCCGACGGTTTGATTATTGAAGTGCATCCTGATCCGGAAACTGCCGCAAGCGACGGTTATCAATCGCTCGATTTCACGCAGTTTGAGGAGTTGATGACGCTCTGCCGAAAAGTGGCCGAGGCGGTCGGAAAGAAGATGTAGATTAGGGAACAGGGATGGAGGCCGCGCGGCTCAGTCGAGCATATTCGCAATGTCGGCGAGGCGAACTCTCCGATTTAACTTGTTCCCAGGCGGAGCCTGGGAACAAGGGGAACGTTGCGGCTCGACGGGGCGTCGGCGGTCGTTTTTTCGTCGGCCTTTTTCGGTTCGTCCGGTTTTTTCTCGTCGGCTTTGGGGGCCGGCGAGTGCGGCGGCTCGTATTGATAGAGAGGCAGATAACGGTAGTAGACTTCGAGCGAAAGGACGCTGAAGCAGGTGAGCATGTGGCGACCGCCTTGGGGGCCCCAGGCGTCGGCGGTCGGGCTATCAGGGTCCCAACTTCCCATGGCGCAACCGCTTCTGGCCTGGGTTTCGATGAGAGTGCGCCGCATTGCCCGATTCCATTTATCCCAATCGGGGCCGAGCAGGTTATGCATTGTTTGCGCCCCGTAGTACCAGTAGTAGATGTCGCGGTCTTCGTTACGGGGAAGGTTCTGCATGATGTAGGCGGAGCCTTCGATCATGGCGGGCGAGTCGGGACGCATCTTCAGATATTGATTGCAGAGCAAGCCGACGGCGGTCATGCTGGGCGAATGCGATTTTTCGGGGACGTAGCAGAACAGGCCCCCCTTTTCGCCTCGGGCGACGGACCGAAGCCACTTTTCGACGCCGGAGAAGGTGTTGTAGTTCACTCGCAGGCCGGCCATTTGCGCGCTCTTCAGGGCCATGACTTGCCAGCCGAAAACCGAGGTGTCGCCGACGTCGCCGGGATTGTATCGCCAGCCGCCCGAGGTTGGGTTTTGGGCTCTTTCGATAAAATCGACGGCTTTTTGCGCGGGGATCGCCAAGCGGCGTTCGTGAGTCATGCCGTAGGCTTCGCAGAGGGCGATCGCGGCTATTCCGTGCGAATACATGATTTCTTTGCTGCCGGCCGAGAGATCGCCGGTTTTGGCGTCTTGATTTTTGACGAGCCAATTGACGCCGGATTTGATGGTCTCCTGGTAGAGGCCTTTGCTCATGTGAGTTTGGCCGGCCGCGAAGAAGGCAAGCAACGCCATGCCTGTGGCGCCGGCATCCGATTCCGAGGAACCGACGCCCGAGCAAGATTTATCTTTGCAACGGTAACGGTAGTTGATACTCCAGTTACCTTCTCTTTTTTGGTGGCGGGCGATCCAATTTAAGCCGGCGGCGACGGCGCGTTCAGTTTGTTTGGTTCCGCCCATGGCGCCGAGAATGGCGTCGCGATGTCCGGATCCGCGTCCGCCGATGCCGACTCCCGCGCCGCCGACGCCGGGATCGACGCCTAGTCCTTCGCCGGAGCCGACGCCGCCGAGCCCGGTTACCAACGGGCCCTCGCCGAGGGTTTTGACGTCGAAGCCGCCGACGCCGGCGAGTTTAGACATTTCGGAGCTGTCGGACTTCACGCCGCCTCCGGCCTCCTCGAACACGTCGGAATCGTCGTTATGCTGTGCCGTTTGGCCGGGCTTCTCGAACTGCGTAAGGGATTCGGTATCGAGCGTCGAAGGATCGAGCGGGGCGTCGCCCACGTCGAAGACCGGCATATCTTTGCCGCCGACGGCGTTATCTTGGACGCTCTCGAACGCCGGCGGAAGATTTTGCTGCGGAAGGACATAAAAACCGAGAAAGATCGCCAGCGTCGTAAAAATAACGACGTGGACGGCCGCGCTAATGCTCCACCACTGCCAATTGGCGTAGAGCCAAATCCGCCATCGATTGATTACCTCGATCGGTGACGGAAAGTGGATTTGCGATAATATGCGCCAAAATTGGTGCATGGTTAGTTTGGGGTGAGTTTGCGGGGCGTTGTTGGTTTATGGTTAAGCAAATACCGCCCTTGATAGCGTATCGACTTGCCGGGAGGGATTGCCGAACGCCCAATTTTGATTTCTGATCAAAACTCTCGCATATTCGGCAGCAAACAGATATGGTAAAGCAATCGCTCCATTTAGTGTAATGTTTGGGCAAATAAATTTCGCGAAAAAAATAAGGAATTTGCCGTCTGTCTTGATCGGGCAGCTTGGGGCGTCTGGCGGCTGGCCGTTCGTCCTTCCGGCCGTTTGATATAAAGTGCAATGGCGTCAAGGAATTGGGTCGATCTAATTGATACCGAGGGAGTCGAGGAGCGTCGCTCAGGGCAACCATGCCTTTCGCTGCGCTTCGGAGCGTATCGCCAACGGAAATGAGGAAAGAGAATGGTCTCAAATATATTACGAATACGTACCCTTTTTTTCACGACAATTTTTGCGGTCGCTTTTTTGGCGTTTATGTTCGGCTCGATCGGTTTGGGGGGCGGCCAAGCGTTTGCGCAAGACGCGCCGAAGGCGGACGCACAGAACCAAGGGGGCGAGGTGAAAAAGGCCGACGCACCGGAGAAGAAAAGCGGATTCATCTGGGTTTTAGAATCGTCCGGCGTCATCGGCGCTTTCATCTTGCTCCTGTCGATGTACTTTATCGCGCTCATTATTCGGTTGCTCGTCGAACTGCGTCCGGAAGTGGCCGTTCCGCCGCTCATTCTTTCGCAATGTCATTCACTGGTCGAGCAGAACGATTTTCGCGGCGTGGCCAACGTGGTCGCTGCCGACGATTCGCTATTTAGCACGTTGGCCGCTTCGGGGTTGACGGAATTGCCCGAAGGGGTGACGAAAGCCCGCGAGGCGATGGAGCGGACGGATGACTATAAGATGGCTGAGATGGAAAAGAAGATTAGCATGCTGGCGGTGTTGGGCACATTGGGGCCGATGATCGGTTTGCTCGGCACGTTGTTGGGCATGATCGAAAGCTTTAGCGTGATCGCGCTTTCCGACACGCAGCTCCGAGCGAGCGAGGTTGCGGGAGGCATTTCCCGCGCGTTGATTCTGACGTTTGAAGGGGTGGCCCTTTCGGTACCGGCGATTTATTGCCATGCGTTTTTCCGGAACCGGGTGATGTTGATTAGCGCGGCGGCCCTGCTTCAAGCGGACGAGCTGATGCGTATGATCGTGAAGGCGGCGAAATCGAGGACCTCTGGGGCGGTTCCGCAGGCACAGACGTCGGCCGCTCAGGCGGCGACTTCGCAGCGACAAGCGCCTCCGCCTCCGCCGATGGCTTAGTCGCCGCCGGTCGACGCGTTCCCTTTCGTCATTCGCGGATTGTTTCGCCATATGTCGTCCATGCAAGAAAATGACAGTCGTCCGAATCTGACGCCAATCTTGGATATGGTGTTTCAGTTGATCACATTTTTCATGTTGGTGATCAATTTCAAATCGGCGGCCATGGATTTATCGTTGAAGCTGCCGGTGATCGGTTCGGCGCGGCCATTGGAGACGCACGGCCAGGAAGACCTTTTGGTTTTGAACATTGACAATCAGGGCAAATTGAGCGTGTACGGCGTTTCCCGCGACGTCGATAAGTACATCGTCGGCGAAGCGCACGCCAGTTTGCTTGCGGCGCAAGCGAGCAATCCCAAGATGCGTTTTGGCGACGAATTGCCGACGTTCGTGGTGATTCGGGCCGACCGGGCGACGCCGTTTCGATTGCTCAATCACGTGATTCGCGTTTGCCAAGAGAGCGGCTATCGCAAGTTCTCGTTAAAGGCGTTGAATCGCGAGGAAGGGCCGGGCTCATGAGGCGTCGACGTCGCATGCAATCGGAGGGGGTTGAGCTGAACATGGCGGCGATGCTGGACATGGCCTTTCAGTTGCTAACGTTCTTTATTTTGACCTTTAGACCGGCGCCGATCGAGGGTCAGCTTCTGATGCATCTTCCTCCCGCGCAGCCGACGACGAACGTCAAGGCGACGGCGATGGCCGGCGCCGACGAAAAGAATAAGAATCCCGCGGCGGGGCTCAACACCCTCGTCATCAGCGTGTTTCCCGACGCCGGGGGCTACATCGACTCGCTCGCTCTCGGCGAAAATAAAGTCCAGTCGTTGCCGCAACTGAACTCTCAGCTAAAATCAATGTTCGGAGATCCCGACTTGATGTTCGATCAAGTGGTCGTGCAGGTCGGCGACCGATTGCGCTACGATGAATTGATGAAAGTGATGGACGTCTGCTCGCAGCAGAAGTTGCATAACGGACGGACATTGTCGAAGCTGAGTTTCGTTGAGTTGCCCACGCTTCCGGCGAAGTAATGGCGAGCCGAAGGCGGCCGCATTCAAAGTTTTACGCCGACGGCCTGGCCGTTTCATGGAACGAATTATGCCCGCGTCTCTTTATCGCCGCCGTCGAGACGGAACCTCGACTTCAATGCGAGGCGGTTTGCTCCGCGCGCGGGCAGGTTTGCTCATGCTCGTTTCGCTCGGGCTAGTGATCTATCTTGCGAGCGATCCGCGGACGTGGCGTTGGTTGGCCTCGGAACGGGAATCGACGACCGATACGGAGTCGGCGCGGCGGCCGGAAACTAATTCCCCGAACGACGAGAAAGCGGCGGCGCTTACGGTTCAAGGAACGGCCGCGGAGCCTTTGGACCGCGATCCGCACGAATCGGCCATGCTGACGAAGGAATTGGGCGCCGTCGGCGATCGAAGCGGACTGGGAGTCGAAGAGATGCCCGCCTATCGCCGGTTATTTTCGTGGAGCGACGCGAGGTCGTTCGACTCGATGCGGAAAGACGCGGCGACGAACGTTTTATTCACGCAGATTTGGGAACGCCCCGACCAGTATCGCGGCAAACTGATCGCCCTTCGATTGCATGTGGTTCGATCAATCAAGTATCAGGCCGATGAAACGCCGAGTTGGGCGAGGACGGTTCACGAGCTTTGGGGGGCGACCGACGAGTCGAAGTCGTTGCCCTACGTCGTGGTTTGCGACGAGCTACCGACGGCGTTTCCTCAAGGACACGACGTTCGGGAGGAAATCGAATTCGTCGGCTATTTTTTCAAGGTCATGTCGTATCAAGCGACGGACAAAGAACGCGCGGCGCCGCTGTTAATCGGCCGGGTAAAATGGATTCCGCGACGCGATAAGCCGTTCACGTCGAAAGGATCGGGAACGTTTTGGCTGGCGATCGGCGTCGGGGGCGTTGCGCTGCTGGTCGTCGCGGGAACGTGGATTTGGGCGCGGCGGGCCCCTTCGGCTAAAATGATAGGGACCGTGAAGCCTCCTGTCGACGAAAGCGCCTACGCCGATTGGATCGATCGAGTCGGCGGCCTGAAGCTGCCTGGCGAGGAGCCGGATTACGGGAAAAAAAACGAGGACGAAGAATGACGATCGAATCGCGTCGAGCATTTCAATGGAAGTCGTTTTGCGTCCGTTTGGCGACGATTTCGACGCTTGCTTCGTTCGCGGCTTCGTCGACGTTCGCCGCCGAGGAGCAGATGCGATTTTTACGCGCGCTGCAATCGGAGGGCTACGGAGCCCTTTCGCTCGTATATCTTGATTCATTGCACGATCGCAACCTCGTCGGGCCGGAATTGAAAGGGGCTTGGGAAACGGAACGGGCCGAGTCGATGCGGATCGCCGCGCAAGAGACTCGCGAGCCGGCGGCGCGTTTGCGGCTTCTTTCGGAGGTTAGCTCCGCGTTGCAGGCGAATTTGAAAAAGAGCGACAAGGGATTGCCGTTGGCCAGACTCCATCGAAACATCGGCGCCGCCGAGTCGGACATCGCCAAGGCCGTGCTGGAGATGAGCGGCGAGACGCGTTCGGCGAAGTTGCCCGACGGAGCGATGAAAGATTATCGCCGCGCGTTGGAGAAGGCGAAGAACGCCTATGGTCAAAGCGTCGCGGTTTGCCGAGGCCTCATGGAGAAACCGGACGAGGAGCCGCTTCCGTCGATGAGCGGACTGCCGGCGGCGAAAGAGAAATCGACTGCTCGCCGTAAAGAGGGCGAAAAACCGGCCGCGGCGTCGCCGGGGCCGGAAAGTCGGGAAAAGAAGGACGCGCGTGAATTGGCGATCGAAAGTCAATTCAATCAAGCGTTGGCCGGCTATACGCTCGCCCAATCGTATCCGGACCAGACTTCGCCGCAACGTCGCGATGAGTTGGACGCCGCCGCGAAATTGTTTGACGACGTTTATCAACGGAATCGGATTTACCGCGTCGGCTTGATTGCGCATCTTTGGTACGGGAAAACGATGGAGGAGTTGCGTCAACGTCGGACCGCGTTGGACATTTACGACGAAGTGTTGGGCGGCGCGCCGAGCGTCGGCAAGGAGCGGCCGAGCCTCGATATGGAGGCGATTTTCGCCGAAGCGGAGCGTTCTCGCTTGCATCTGTTGGCGAGCGTCGATCGCGCGGCCGAAGTCGCCGATGAGGCCGACAAATGGATCGAGGAGAACGAACCGGCTCGATCGACGGAAGGATTTCAAGGGGTTTTGCTCGAACAAGCCAAGTCGCTAATCGCCCTGTCGGCGCGTCAAAAGGACGGCGAGGGGATGATGGGAAAGGCGATCGATCGTCTGACGGAGATGACGAAGACGCCCAGCTCCTACCGTGACGAAGCATCGAAGATGTTGCAGCGGTACGCGAAGGGGAATCGCAAGGCGACGGCCGATTCGTTTGAAGAAGCGATGGGGCTGGCGCGGGCGTCGGCGACGTCGGGCAATTACGACGATGCGCTTGCCGGCTATCGCCGCGCCGCAGCGATGGCCAAAGAAAAAGGCGAGGCGAATCAAGAGGGAGCGGCGAAATTCGCGATCGCCCGAATCCTTCTTGCGCGGAATCGGTATGACGAGGCGAGCGAGGCTGCCGAGCAAGTCGCCCGAGAGCGTCCTAACGCGGCCTACGCGTTGCCTGCGGCGATGATGGCTTTACGCACGACTTCGGCGACGGCTTCGACGGCGAAAGATAAAGAGGCGGCGAAGAAGCGCGTCGCCGCGTTGGTCGATTTCATCGCTTCGCAGTGGTCGAACAGGCCAGAAGCGGAGGAGGCGAAAATTATTCGCGGCGAGACGGCCCTCGCATTGGGCGAATACGACGCCGCCGTCGAGATATTTGATTCGTTTTCGGCGAGTTCGTCGGCGTACAAAAACGCCCGACTTTTGGCGGCGCAAACCGTCTGGCGCAAGTACCGCGAGGAAAAGAAGAAACCGACGAGCGAGCGAGACGAGGGCCAATTGAAAGAATTGCGAGAGCGCGCGTTTAAGATCGTCGTCTCGGCGTTAAGCGTCGACGCGACGAAAGATTCGAGCGCTCAGCTTGAGTGGGACGCCCGGTTGCGCATCCTTTTAGCGGAGATGCAACTTGACGAGGGGAAAGCCGACGAGGCGATCCGAGCGCTTGCGCCATTGACGGCGAACCTGGAAAACCGAGGAATGATGTCGAAAGCTACGGCGGCCACGGCCCTCCGCGCGACGATTCGCGCCGACTTGCTGACGAAAGACGCTGACTCGGCTTCGAAGAACGCCGCTCGGCTCGCCGACTTGGGCGACGACTCGCCGCAGACGGTCGCTTCGGTGGCCGAGGCGTTGCGATTTCTCGCCGCCGAGCAAAAACGCGATCCAGGCGACGAATCGCGGAAGCGAACGATCACGGACATTTTGAAGAAATTAGACGGGAAAAAACTTTCGCTGGCGGCGAAAGGGGCTGTGGCGGACGCCTTTCTCGTCGTGGGCGAAGGGAATCGCGCCGATAAACTGTTCAAAGAGATCGCCGAGGCGACGAAGAACGACGAGAGTTTGCGCGGCGCCGAAGCGGCGGCCGCGGCTCAAGCGCGTCGACAAATGGTCGCTAGCTTGCTCAGCTCGAAAAAATACGCCGACGCCTTGTCGCTGACTGAGCAATTACTCAAGGACAATCCGCGCTCGTTGGCGATTCAGACGACGAAGGCGCGAATTTTGCAGGCTTGGGGCGAAGACGCCGACGTGAAAGCGGAGGAACGAAAGCGGCGCTTGCAAGAGGCGTACGAGGCTTGGTCCGGAGTTCGCGTTTCTCTTGCTCAATCTCCCCAAAAGCCGGCGGAGTTCTTCGAGGCGATTTATAACGCCGCCTCCTGCGCCGTGGCGATCAGCCAAAACTCGCAAGATAAAAGTCGATTGGCCGACGCCCGGAAGTTGCTAAAAACGACGCTGACGCTTTACCCGCAGCTTGGCGGAAATGCGGGAATGAAGGGGAAATACGAAGAATTGTTGAAAAAATGCCGCACTCTTGAGGAGCGGATTCAGTAATTGGGCGATCCGCCTCTCCTCGGGCGCCGTTAATCCGGGCACGAAAAAAGCCGCTTGACCGTTACTTTTTCCCTTTTTCGGCGTTAAAATCTAAGAAAGGGGCGTCGGCCTGGCGGATGAATCATGCATGCGACATTGGCGATTGCGTTTTTATTGACCGCGATCGGACTTGCTCCGGAAACGAAGCGGGCGCCGATCGAGCCCTTCGAATCTTCCGCCTCTCTTACGCCGCAAGGAAAGATTGATCAGATCGTCTTCGCGCGATTGAAGAAATCGGGCGTATCGCCCGCTCCGCTCTGCTCCGACGCCGTTTTCGTTCGCCGCGTATTTCTTGACGTGATCGGCACGCTGCCGACCGCCGCCGAAGCGAAGGATTTCATCGCCGATCAGAGCTCGAAAAAGCGGAGCGAGTTAATCGACCGCGTATTGCAGCGGAAAGAGTTTTCTTTCTATTGGGCGATGAAGTGGAGCGATCTTCTGCGAGTGAAGTCGGAGTACCCGATCAACCTTTGGCCGAACGCCGCGCAGAACTATCATCATTGGATTCAAACGCAGCTCAAGGAAAACGTTCCTTACGACCGTTTCGTCCGTGAGTTGCTCGTTTCGAGCGGGAGCAACTTTCGCGTGCCGGCGGTGAACTTCTATCGCGCGATGCAGAGTCGCGAGCCGACTGGAATCGCCCAGACCGTCGCGTTGACGTTCCTGGGGGTTCGAGCGGAAAGCTGGCCGAAGGAGCGTTGGGCGGAGACGGCCGCCTTCTTCTCGCAGATGGAATATAAGGGGACCGAACAGTGGAAGGAAGAGATAGTACAATTCGACGCAAAGAAGGCTTTGAGTCAAGAGAACTCCGGACCGACCGAACTTGCGGCGCCGGACGGCGTGAAAGTGATCGTGAGCTTCGGCCAAGATCCGCGCGAAGCGTTCGCCGACTGGCTGGTTTCGCCCAAAAATCCTTGGTTCGCCAAATGCGCGGCGAATCGCGTTTGGTCGTGGCTGACGGGACGAGGAATCGTGCATGAGCCTGACGACTTCCGGCCGGACAATCCGCCGAGCGATCCGGAACTGCTTGCTTTCCTTGAACGCGAGTTGATCGCCTCGCATTACGATTTGAAGAGGGTTTATCGATTGATTCTCAATTCGAAGACGTATCAGCTTTCGTCGATTCCGGCGAGCGATACGAACCGAAATGACTCGTACTTTTCGCATTATCCGCTTCGTCGTTTGGAGGCTGAAACGCTGATTGACGCGATTTGCCAAGTGACGGGATCGAGCGAGAAGTACGAGAGCGCCGTGCCCGAGCCTTTCACGGTGATTCCCGAGGACCAGCGTTCGATAGAGTTGGGCGACGGCAGCGTGACGAGTTCGTTTTTGGAGATGTTCGGTCGTTCTCCCCGCAACTCCGGATTGGAGAGCGAACGCAATAGTCGGCCGAGCTCCGAGCAAGCGATGCACTTGCTCAACTCCAGTCACATTCAGAGAAAGATCGATCAGAGCGACAAATTACGCAATATTTTTCAATCGAAGCGAAAACCGAAGGAAATCGTCGAGGAGATTTACTTAACGATTCTTTCGCGTTATCCGACCGAGGACGAATTGAAGGCGTTGAAGGATTACTCGCAGCCCGGTCAAAACGGCCCCAAAGGGCGACGTCCGATAGTAGACGCCGTTTGGGCGTTGATCAATAGCGAAGAGTTTTTGTATCGCCACTAGTTTGCGTCGTGCGTCGCGATTAATTTCGGAGACGGTTTGGGAGAAGCGATCATGAGTTACGACGGTCCGCGAACTCGAATCCTGCACGGGGCCGATTTTCTATTTGGCGAATCCGGCGACGAATCGGCTCTCTCGCGCCGCGACGTTCTTCGCTTAGGCGCGATCGGAGCGGGAGGTTTGCTTCTTTCCGGCGGGATGTCGTTGCAGGCCCTTGCCGCAAAGGCCTCGACGCAGCCGAAAACTTCGACCGCGTCGAACGCCAAGGCGAAGGCGATTATTCAGATTTGGATGTGGGGCGGTCCCTGCCACATCGACACCTACGATCCCAAGCCCGAGGCCGGCAACGACTACAGCGGCCCGCTCTCGAAGCCGATTGAAACGAACGTCAAGGGAGCGCGAATCTGTCAATTGCTTCCGGAGCTGGCCAAAAAAGCCGATAAGTATTCGCTCATTCGGAGCATGACGCATGGGGTAAACGGGCACGAGACCGCTTCGTACATGGTGCAAACCGGGCGTAAGGCGGGCGAACGCTTAGTCTTTCCGTCGGTCGGCGCCGTAACGTCGCTCTATAAAGGATACGACGCCGGCTATAAGGACATGATTCCGCCGTATATCGTTTTGACCGAGACGCCGGGCCGTTTTCCGGAGAGCGGATTCTTGGGCAATCGATACAAGCCCTTCATTACCGGCGGCGATCCGTCGCAGCAGCGATTTGCCGTCGAAGGGATCGTGGCGCCGGGCATGACGGATCAACAGCAGCGAGATCGCCGCGAATTGCTCGAAAAATTAAACGCGCTTCGCAAGGCGACGAAAAACGATCCGAACTCGAAAGCGGCGGCCGACGCCGAACGACAAGCCTATGACTTAATTCTCGGCGACGGCGGAAAGCTCTTCGATCTTTCGCAGGAAAAGGATGCGCTCCGCGATCGATACGGCCGCAACAAATTCGGTCAATCGTGCTTAATGGCCCGGCGACTGGTCGAACGCGGCGTTCCGTTCGTCACGATCAACTACGGCGGCTGGGATACGCACAAGCAGCATTTTCCGACGATGAATCGAAAACTGCCCGAGATGGATAAAGGATTGGCGACGCTGCTTGAAGACCTTGCGGATCGCGGCCTGCTCGATAGCACGATCGTTTGGCAGAGCGGCGAATTCGGTCGCACGCCGAAAGTGGCGTGGGAGGAGCCGTGGAACGGCGGGCGCGGACACTGGGGGAACGTCTTTTCGGCGCTCGTCGCCGGAGGCGGCTTTAAAGGCGGACAAGTCGTCGGCGCCTCGACCGCCAAAGGGGAGGAAGTGAAAGATCGGCCGGTCTATCCTTGCGATTTGATCGGCGCATTTTATGAATTGCTCGGCGTGAGCGCCGACGCCAAGCTTCCGCATCCCGAAGGCCTGGAAGTGCGCGTTTTGCCGACGGCCGAGGAAATCGGCAAAACAGGCGGCCGTCTCAGCGAAATCCTATGAACCGGAAAGAAACAATGAAGATTTACGCTCGGTTGATTCTCGCCGCGACGCTTTCATTCTCGTTCGCCGCCTCGGCCAGCGCCGACCTTCCCGTGCCTCACATCGGCTACGTTTATCCGGCCGGCGGAAAGCAAGGAACCGTGATCGAGGTGACTCTCGGCGGGCGGAAACTTGACGACGTGGCGAACGTCTATTTTTCGGGCGAAGGAGTGCAGGCCGAAATTCTGGAAATAACGAAGCCGTTGACTCAGCGGCGCGTTGAAGAGCTTCGCGAAAAGGCGCAAGACCTTCGCAAAAAGCTGAAAGACGCCGACTCGCTTAAAGAACTAACGGAAATTGAAAAGGCGCTGGCGATATCCAGATACAAACAATCGAATCCCTCGTTGGGCGAAGGGATCGTCTTGAAGGTGAAAATTGCGGCGAACGCCGCGCCGGGGTTGCGGGAATTGCGAATCGCCACGGCCGCCGGACTGTCGAATCCAATGGCGTTTCAGATCGGACAGCTTACCGAGTACGCTCGTCCAGAGGCGCAACGCTCGGGCGAGTTTTTGACAAGCACGCTACCCGAACCGGCGCGAAAAGCGCTAAAAGACCGCAAGCTAGTCGAGGGCGTTAGCTCCGAAACGTCCATCACTCTGCCGGCCGTGGTGAACGGTCAAGTCATGCCGAGCGAATCGGACTGCTATCGCTTTCACGCCAAACGGGGCCAGCAAATCGTCGTCGCGGCCGACGTTCGCGATTTAATTCCGTACCTGGCCGACGCCGTGCCGGGTTGGTTTCAAGCGGTCGTCTCGATTTGCGACGCCGACGGCAATGAGCTCGCCTACGCCGATCATTATCGATTCGATCCCGATCCCGTCTTGTGCTACAAGATTCCGAAGGACGGCCAGTACGTGATGAAAATTCGCGACGCGCTCTATCGAGGTCGAGAGGATTTCGTATACAGGGTCGCCGTCGGCGAGCTTCCCTTCGTGACGAGCGCGTTTCCGTTGGGCGGAGCCGTCGATACGACGACCGCCGTCGAATTGAAAGGCTGGAATCTTACGACGAAACGCCTTGACGTCGACGCGAAAGGTCTTGAGCCGGGCGTCATTCCGCTGACGTCGGATAAAAAAGTTCGGTTTTTCAACCGCATTCCGTTCTCGATCGACGCGCTGCCCGAGGTAATCGAAAAGGAGCCGAACGACGAGGCGGCCAAATCGCAAACGGTTACGACGCCGGTCATCGTCAACGGCCGCATCGATTCTCGCGGCGATTGGGATGCGTATAAATTCGCCGGAAAAAAAGGGGGAAAGATCGTGATCGAGGTCGACGCCCGAAAGCTCGATTCGCCGTTGGATTCGATCGTTCGATTGACCGACTCGTCGGGAAAACTTTTGGCGATGAACGACGATTTCGGCGATAAAGAGACCGGCATGATTACGCATCACGCCGATTCGTATATAAGCGTGACGTTACCGGAGGACGGCGATTACTACGCGTTCGTCGGCGACGCGCAGCGCAACGGCGGGCCGGAATACGCCTATCGGCTTCGCATCAGCGAACCGGCGCCCGATTTCGCATTGCGAGTCACGCCCTCGGGAATCAACGTTCCGCCGGGCGGATCGGCCTCGTTCGTCGTTTACGTATTACGCAAGGACGGATTTTCAGGTTCGGTCGACGTTATTTTAAAGGAGTCGCCGAAAGGTTATAAGATAAGCGGCGGAGTCATTCCCGCCGGGGCCGACAAAGCGACGCTAACTTTGTCTGCGCCGCGAATCGCCGGCGAGACGGCGTTGGTCGGGCTTTCTCTCGCCAACGAACCGGAGAAGAAGACTTCGGAAGAAAAATCCGGCGATGCAAAAACGAAGTCCGGCAAAGAAAATGAGGACGTCCTTTTGCCAACCGTGAAAACGACGGTCGGTAATATCCGCATCCAAGGCGAGGCTACCGTGGAGGGTAAAAAAGTCGTTCGCCCCGCCGTGCCGGCCGAGGACATGATGCAGGCCTTCATCTATCATCATTTAGTGGCTGAGAAGAATCTTCTCGTCGCCGTGCCGCAGCGAGGCGCGCGTCTCCCGGCGATGAAGCGTCAAGGCGAGTCGCCGTTGAAATTCGCGCCGGGCGAAACGGCGATCGCGGTTTTTTCGTTCCCGGCGAAGGCGACGCTCAACTCGCTGCAATTTGAGTTGCGCGAGGGGCCTCTCGGCATGTCTTTGCAAGACGTTGCGGTGAACGAGGGAAAACTGACGATTCGTTTACGGACCGACGCGTCGAAGATTAAGGCCGGCTTAAAAGGGAATCTGATTATCGAGATATTCGCCGAACGATCGCCGACGCTGGACAAGGAGAAGAAATCGGCGAACGTGAAGCGCATTTCGTTGGGAACTCTTCCCGCCGTTCCGTACGAGGTCGTCGAGTCGGAAAAGCAGGAAGCGAAAAAGTAATCGACGCGACGCGGCGGTCGTCTATTTCGCCCCGACCGCCAATCGAACGCCGAAGCAAATCAGCGCCGCGCCCGCTAATCGCGCGGCGATCGTGCGGACTATTTTCGCTCGTCGCAGTCGCTTGGCCGCCGCACGGCACAGCAGGACGAGAACGGTCTGATAGAGAAAGCAAACCGCCGTCACATGGATCATTAACGCCGCAAGAGTCGCGGGGCGGGCGTTCGGAGTCATGAACAACGGAAAAAAAGCCATGAAGAACATCACGACCTTCGGGTTCGTCAAGGCGACCGCGAACGCCTGGCGGAAATAGAATCCGTCCGTTTTCGTCGAAGTTGCGGTTTCCGAACGCTCGACGATCTTTTCTCGCAAAAGGCCGATGCCGATCCAGCAGAGATAGGCGCCTCCGATCCATTGCATGCCGACGAATACGGTCGGATAAGCCGTCAAGATAGCTGCCAGCCCGAGAACGGAGGCCGTCATATAGACGAAGTCGCCTAAGAGCGTGCCGAAGACGGAGCACATCCCGCCGCGGAGTCCGTTTCTCGCGGCGGCGTTGACGACTGCTAGGGTTCCCGCTCCGGGGGCGAGTTGAAAGGCGAGGATCGCCGCGATGAAACTTGCGTAATGCTGAATGCCGAACACGATCTTCGCCTCGCCTCCATGCGTTTAATTCGGAAGCGTTAGTTAGCGAAGGGATCCGCTTCTTCGGCCTTTTTCGTTTCTTCTTTGGCCGGATTATCGCCGGGCTTTTTCGTCTTGTCATCCGCCGCTGGCTTATTTGATTTTTTGCCCGCGTCTTTTTTGTCCGGGGCGGCGGCGATTTCGGCGTCGATTCGCGCTTGATTGTGTAAAACCGGCGATTTTAATTCCGTTTCATGAAGACACATGATGAATCCGGATTCGGTTGCGACGTAGATGCGGTCGTTCTCGGCGTTGGCGTACTTGATCGGATATTTTTCCGTGGGCAAGGAATCGAGTCGGGCGCCGGTGGCGGCGTCCAAGGTCAACAGGCGTCCAGCCCGGTCCGTCGCGTAAACGCGATTTTTTCCGGCAGAAACGAATTTGTTCGCTTCGGGAGTCGACCAAATCAGCTTGCCGTCTTTCGAGGAAATGCAGTGCAATCCGGTCGTATGGACCGCCGTATAAACGTAGTCGTCGATTCCGATCGCGCTTTGCGCGGGAGTTTCCCCGGTCGGAAAACGCCACAAGTCGGTTCCGTCCCGCTCGGCGACCGCGTATACGTATCCGGCCGACGATGCGGCGATGACCTTTCCCGATTCCGAGATGTTACGCGGATCGGCGGGAATGTAGGTCGGACGGAAATTTATCGGACGCGGCGTGGGCAGACGATATTGCAATTCGAACTGCTGCTTAGAGGTTAAGTTTAGACGCGCCATGTAGAGGAAACCTTGGTCGGTCGACCAAGCGAGATGCTCTTCGACCTCGTCGTTTTGCGTTACTAACGGTTGAACCAGGGTGCGCCCCTTCGATTGAATCGAAAGCTCGGGGAAACTTTCGTCGGAAAGACGCAGGCCGGCGCGACGTCGTTTTTCCAACGCCGTTTTTTGGTCGGCGGAAAGGGAATTGTCGGCCAGATCGGTCGTCAATTCGTCGTCATAACTTTTTTTCAGGCGGTAAGCGACGACCATGCCCTGCGTCATCGGAACGTAAGCGTACTGGAAGCCCACGGCGGGGCCGGCGCCCGGCGAACCGTCGATTCGTTTCTTTGTCAGCATTTTGCCGTTGTAACGATTCAGGATGTAGAGATCGAGACCGCTAATGACGGCGACGAAATCGTCGCCGACGGCGAGTTCCATGCTCGGATACTTCGGGTTACCGACTCGTTGCGACCAAAGCGAAGCGCCGGTCTCGCCGTCGATCGCCATAATCGATCCGTGCGAGGAATGCACATAAAGCGTGCCGTCAAACAGCACGAGGTCCCGGAGTTGCGATTTGTCGGGATCCATGTCGGCTTGCGTGAACCAAGGTCGCGCGAATCCGTGTTGCGCGGCGAGAGACTCGGGCATGACTTCCGCCGCCGAGGCCTGGGAAATCGCACACGTTGCGCCGCAGACGACGCACCAAATAATCGCACGCAAATTGCCGAAACGCATATTCTTCGTTCCTCGTTCTTTATCTACTGCTTAAGGCAAGGACGGCGCGGACGCAGACACATGGCGATATCTTCCAGCGGAGCTTACGCAGCCGCGATAAATATCGCAATATCCTGATTTTGCCGCTTTTACAATAATAACCTTATCCGTCGGCCAATTCAAAGATACGCCGGAGATTCCGACGGTCCGAGAAAAGGAGGTAGGCTTTTGACTCAAAAAAAGACCAATTTCAACGGTCCGAAGGCGTTCGCGCTCGTCCGAATCGGGCGATTTTCCGTTTTTTGAGCCGGGACGCATCGAAATCCCCCCCTCTGCGTAAAGATTCTCCGATTCGGCAGGAATATTCTTTTGGCGGAAAATACTGACAATATATATAGACGGGAGGTATTGGAGCATGAATCGAGGGGCCGGATTGGGTCAATTGCCGCCCGCTGGACCCCGCAGCCAATCGCCCGTAGGATGGATAGTTTATTTGGAGACTTCGCCAAAACTGCGACGGCGAACCTCTATTCCCCGCAGGGGGAACGGGCGGTCAATCGCGAGTTTGAATAAGTTTGCTAGTAACACGTTGAGAAAGCGACTGAATGGATTTTTCCTCCCTTAAACCCGATCTGCAACGCGCGATTCAGGAATGCTTGGGCTACCTGAATTATTCGGCCGGCGCGAGCGATCCCGCTTTTCTCAAGAATCTGAACGAATTCCACGCCTACTGCGTCGAGCAGGACGGGGCGTTTTTGCGAAGCGGCATGCTTGAACGATTTCTCGATTCGATCGCCGCGCTGCAGGGGACGAACGACGCTTTCCGGTCGCTGGAGCAAGCCGCGACGGTCGCCGACCTGACGCTCAACCGCGTTTTGCCGGCGTATCGCGATTTTCACGCGGATTTGCTTTTTCATCAAACCGAGACGGGGTTGTTTCAGCCATTTTTCGTGGGGCGCGCGTTCGAGGCCGTTTTGGCCCAAGGCTCGCCGTGGAGCGATACGGAGCGGATCGTCGCCGGCGCGATGCGTCGCTTGAACGATTACGTCGGGTATCGTCCCGTCGCCGTGCTGCACAATCAGCAAAAGATGCAGCCCTACGCCCATGAATTTTTTCGACCGATTCCGTGCTACGTTCACGGCGCCGGCTCCGCGCACGGACCGTATAAGGAAATCGTCGACGAGGCTCTCGGGATTCTGCGCGAGGTCGATCCGCAAATTCTTTTCGCCGCCTGTTTTCCGATCGAACAGCTTGACGAATTGGCCTATGATCCGCGCGCGTACGATTTCGATCATCCCGTCCAACGTCGGCCGAACTACCTTTTCGGTCAATGGGACATGCACTGTCTCGATAACGCCGGCCGCAGTCGTCGTTACGTCGTGCAGCAGGAAGCGCTCGACGCGATGCTTTCCCGAGTCGGCGCGATCAAAAGCGTTTCGCGCGAAGAGCTGATTTTTGAGGCCGGGGCCGTTCTTGCCGGCACGATCTTGATGGGCGCCGGAACGAGCGGGGCTTCGCCCGACGCTTTCGATTCGGAAATCACGCTTAGCAAGCTCGTGCAGAAGATCGCCTCTTACCGCGACGAATTTTACGACAAGTTGACGCTTTCGGTTCAAGGACCTCATGCCGAACGTTTGCGAGCCGAGGCAGAAGAATTAAAGCAGCCGTTCGGCGGCGCGCGGCAGAGCTTCAACCAATACCTCGCCATGCGGCGAGCGAAGCAACTGCAGCACGTTTCGTTGGCGCATCTTTACTCTCGGATGGGTTATCTCGAGGCGTCGCGTGAAGAGGTTAACGTCGTGCCCGTCGCCTCGGCCCGCATGAATTGCGAAATGCGATGTCTTATGTCCTCTTCGCATCGCCGACTTCGGGCGGGCGCTCTTGACTCGGCCTTCGATCTCATGACGCAACTCGAGGCGGTTTTGCATCGAGGCATCGAATGCGGAGCCGTCGTCGATCCATGGAACATCTTGGGATTCGGCGCGCAGTTCAGCTTGTTCCCTTCCCCTGAAAACAGCATCGCCGATCATCGCATCGATAATCTGCTCGATTTAATCAGCGACATTTTCGCCGCCTACGTTCGGATATTGAAGGAGGCCTCGGCCAGAGGCGACGATCCGCTGCGTGAAGCGATTCTCGACCGCATGCGAGCCTTCGCCTCTTGGTGGGATCAATACGCTTCGGTCGAAGTCGGGTCGATCATCGGCGTTTCAGGTCGCGAGAACGTCGAAGCCGCGGAAAACGTCGGCGAATCGCTTCGCGCTTGGCACGGCGCGGGCGCGGCGGCCGGCGACATCGCCTTTTGGCGTTCCCACGTCGAACGATTCACGTCGGCCAAGGCGTACGCCTTGGTAGTCGATACGCTTCTGGATCACCGCGACCCGGTCGCCGCGATGGCGTTGCTCATGCAATGGCTCAGCCAAGCCGAGGAAATTCCCCTCGTCGAAGAGACGTATTCCTTTCAAGACCTTGCGTTGTTGTGGATGGAGGATCTTTGGGCGCCCGCCTCGCGTTCGACCGAGAATCCCGGCAGCGATTTTCCGCCTCCTTCCGGGGAGAAGGAATTGCCGTTCGACGAGAAGATGAAGCTTGCGCGCAAATTCGTCGATTACCTTGAGGCGAACGCCGGCGCCTACTGGAACGTTCCCGAGTTGGAGCTAGACGGTTTGGCCGATCGGCTTGCCGAGGAGTTCGCCGACGAAGACGGACTGGATGAAGACGGCTTGGGCGACGAGGAGGACGAAGAAGGCGACGAGGAGGACGAAGAGTCGGGCATTTTCAGCGCCGCCTACGAGCAGATGGTCTTTCGCGACAGCGCCGACGACGGCGTCGAAGGCCCGGTCTATGAAACGAACGAGCCGCTCTCCGATTTCGAGTTGGCCTACGAATCGGAGCGTTTGTCGGGACACCTTACCTTTCATTCGACCCTTGCGCAAATTTGGAAAATCGTCGCCGTCAGCTTTCGCGACGCGCATGGCGCTCCAAAGGAGCGCGACGAAGTTCTCGGCGTCTGGCTTGAACAAGCGACGAAGAATTACAAGGGACTGCTCAAGCTTCTCGATGACGTTCATCGCTATAAGATTCCCGCGCCGCGCGGAACGCACGACTCGATGGTCGAATACGATCAACGCCGGGGCGTTAAAGAGGCGTTGACCGAAACGATCATCGCCGCCGGCGTCGACGTGATCGACGCCGCTTGGATGCTTCGCGCGGCGATGAGCGAAACGCCGAAAAACGCCGCCTCAACCGAGAAATGGGAGGAGGCGGCCGTCGAGGTTCTCCGCGGCATTTTGACGTCCGACGCCGCCTCGGTCCGCAAGCATTGGAAAAAGCTCGTCACGTCCTTGCGCAAAGAGCCGCTGCTCTATATATCGCTGGTCCGCGGAGGTCGTCCCGACGTCATCGTTCGGTCGCGCGGCATGCAGACCATGCTTCGCCGTCTATTGGCCTACGCTCCGCGTTTAGGGTTGCTTAACGAAACCTTGCAGCTTGTCCGCACGATCCAACGCGTAGAAGTCGAAAACCCGATGGGGCCTGGCGCGATCACCGAGTTCGATCGCATCTTCGCCATCGCCTGCCGCTCGATCGTCCGCTGCGAAGTGAAATCCTCGACCGCTTGGAGCGAAGGGAAAAAGACTCCTGGCGTTCTTTCCCGCGATATGGAGTTGATCGAACTTCTCGACGAGACCGCCGAAGTGCTCCTTGAATGCTGGCTTATGCACAGTCAGAGCGTGCGGCTTTCCGTTCTTGAATCCGTCTCCGACGAATACCGTTGGCGCGAAGTGAAAGAGTTCATCGAGGACTACGGCGCCGATCTCTTCACGCAGCAGTTCATGACGTTTAGCAATCTCCGCGCCATCGTTTTGCAAGGTCCGGAAAATTGGATCCGCGCGCTCGAGGAGCTGCCCGAAGAGGAGCGTGAATACGAGTTTCTCAAAGAGTTGGACGGCAAGCTCGACCGGCGCCAGGTCGCCGTGACGCTCGGCTTGATTATTGAAGCTATTTTGGAGAATTACGCCGTTTACGCCGACTACAATACGATTACCACGCAATCGGATCGCGGCGAATTGCTTTACACGCTTTTAGATTTTCTGCGTCTTCGGGCGCATTACGATCGCGTCGCCTGGAATCTGCGGCCGATCATGATCATTCACGACGTTTTGGTCCGCGAAGGGCGCGACGAGGCCGCGCGGATTTGGCGCGACGCCGTCACCGATCGAACCTCCGGCGTCTCGAAAAGCTGTTTACAGCGCTATCGTTATTTGACGAAAAAATACGGAATGCGGTTGCCTAGCATCGCCGAGCGACTCGACGAGCAATTTTACCAACCGCTCCAAGTCGATCAGCTTTGCGCGGCGGTCGAACCGACGATGCGCGAGATTCGCGAAGGCGGTAAGCTCGAGTCGTTCCCCAAATTGCAAAAGCTCGTGTCCGAATTGACCAAGCGAGCGACCGGCTCCGGCCTCGAAACTCCCGAGTGGCTTGCCGCTCTTGAAGAGGAGGTCGCCCAGGTCGAGACGCCTACGTTGTTGGACGAGTCGCCCGATTTATACCTCGATTTGCCGCAGACTGAGCTAACTCCGGCCGAAGTGAAGAAACAAGTCGCCAAGCTCGGCCGCTTCGGATTTTTTAATTAGTTTTTTCTTGTCCCTTGTACCTGGCTTCGAATCCCATGTCGCCTTCCGAACTCGTTCACATTGAGACGCTTTCCGAAATCGACGCGCTCACCGAACGGATGCGCAGACATGCCGCCGAGGCCCCCGATTGGCGACCGGCCGAAGCGTGTCGGGCCATGACTCAGCGGCTTCTGCAACGCGTCGATACGATGCGGGTTCGCTGGGAGGCGCCTTTGCTCGTCGCGGCTCTCGGCGGATCGGGAACCGGAAAAAGCTCCCTCGTCAACGCGATCATCGGCGAGGAGATCGCGACGACAGGTCGCAATCGCCCGACGACGATTTATCCGACGCTCATTTGTCGCCCCGACGTCGCGCCCGAGTCGCTCGGCATCGATCCCCGGCAGGTCGAAGTCGTGTACCGCGATTTGCCGATCCTTCGCGACGTAATCATCGTCGATTGTCCGGATCCCGACACTTCGGAACGAGTCGCCGAAACGGACGGCCAAGCCGAGGCGTCGAGCGTCGCAAGCGAGAAATCGTCGGCCTCGATCGAGAAAAAGAAATCGCTTGCCGAAGGGAATCTGGCCCGCCTCCGCGCGATTCTGCCGCATTGCGACGCGCTGCTCGTCGTCGCCACGCAGCAGAAATACCGCAGCGCAAAGGTCGGCGAAGAGCTTGCGGCCGCGGCCCCCGGCGCGCATCTCTTTTTCGTGCAGACCCACGCCGACGAAGACGACGACGTCCGCGCCGATTGGGGGAAACATTTGAAGGAAAGCGGCTCGTCGAGTCTTGCCGTGCCCGCGAAGATAAAACAAAGCGATTTCTTCTTCGTCGATTCTCTTGCGGCGCTCAAGGACGCCGTCGCCGGATTGCAGCCACGAGGCGAGTTCGCTCGATTGATCGACGCGCTGCATCGCCAACTTTCCGGAGCGTCGGGCAAGCGGATTCGCCGCGCCAACTTCCTCGACCTGACGGCCGACATGCTCGAACGGTCGAGCCGCCGCATCGACGACGCCTTGCCGAGCGTCGAAGAGTTGCGAAGTCAAATCGCGCAGCGACGCGCGGAATTGGCGTCACGTTTAGCCGAGCGGATGCGCGGCGAACTCCTCGCCGGACGACGGCTTTGGGAGCATCGGCTCGTCGGCCAGGCCGCCTCACGTTGGGGCGTAAGCCCTTTCGCGCTCGTCTTGCGACTCTATCAAGGTTTCGGCGCACTGTTGGCCGGCACGACGCTCTACCGTATGCGCACCCCCGCGCAGTTGGCCGTTTGGGGCGCCGCGATGGGCGTTCGTACTTGGCGAAAGAAATCGCAAGACGCCGAATCGGAGCGCCGGTTCGAGCAGGCCGCTACCGACTGTTGGGATCACGAGGAAATCCGCAAGGCGGCTCTCGTTCTCGAAGGTTACGCCGACGAGGCGGGCGTTCCGCGCGACGACGCCTCGCTCGAAACGATCGTCGCCGAAGCGGGCCGGGCCGGAGATCGCTTCGTCGCCGCCGCCGCCTCGCAAGTCGACGCCGTGGTGGCCAAGCTCGCCGCAAAAAAAACCGGTTTCTTCACTCGCTCGTTTTACAATCTCGCGTTCATCGCCATGCTCGGCGGGCTGCTCTTTCGCGTCGGAAAGAATTTTTTCTACGACTCGATCGTCGGTTCTCCCCTTGCCCCGGTCTTCGGTTTGGATTCGTACCTTGTGTCCGGATTTTGGCTGGTCCTTTGGTGCGCCGTTCTACTTGTGACGTTCACGGGCAGTCTTCGCGGCGGGCTGAAAAAAGAAATCGATCGACTTGCCGACGCATGGCGCGGGCCGGAAGTCGCCGCCGGATTGTTCGTCGCGTTAGAGGATGAGTGCCGCAAGATCGGTCGTTGGCGCGCGGAGCTTCAAGCATTGATCGCCGAAACCGACCGCCTTCGCCGCCGCCTCGCCTCGCCTGAAGAGTAAGGCGCGGAGCCGCGATCGCCTCGTTGCTCCAATTATCTTTTCCGTAATCCGCGCGGAAGGCAATACGGCGCTCCCGTCTTCTCGTCGATTAGGACGTCGGCCTCGATGCCGAAGGCTTCGCCCAAAACCGCCGACGTGAGAACCTCGCGGGGCTTTCCTGAACAAATGATCTTTCCCGCGACGAGCGCGATCATGTGTTGCGCATAACGCGCCGCTTGGTTTACGTCGTGCAGAACCATCACGATCGTTTTCCTGCTTTGACGATGCAATCGCTCGAGCGCGCCGAGAACTTCGATCTGATGGGCCATATCCAAGAACGTCGTCGGCTCGTCGAGCAGCAGCGCTTCGGCGTCCTGCGCCAATGCCATCGCGATCCAGGCCAATTGTCGTTGTCCGCCCGATAGTTCGCCGATCGCGGCTTCGGCCAAGTCGCCGACGCCGGTCAGTTCGATCGCCTCGTCGATCTTTCGGTCGTCTTCGGCAGAGAGAATTCCGAAAAAACCTTGATGGGGAAAGCGACCGAAGGCGACCAGCTCGCGGACGGTCAGACCGTCGGGCGCCTCGGGCCGCTGCGGCAGCACGGCCAATCGACGCGCGACTTGCTTCGTCGGCAGGCGGTGAATCGCTTGGCAATCCAAATATGCCGCACCCGCCTTGGGCTTCATCAATCGCGCCAACCCTTTAAGCAGCGTTGATTTGCCCGAACCGTTCGCGCCGATTAGCGCCGTTATTTCTCCCGGCGGAACGATCATGCTTAGGTCGCGGATCGCCTCGAATTCGTCGTAGGCAAGCGTCAGGTTTTCGGCATGTAGTTGAATCATCGGTCGAGCTTGGGGCAAAGTGCGTGGGGAACAGCCGCAAATAATTAGTTTTTCGTCACGGCCAAAAGGTACAGAAAATAGGCGCCGCCGATCACGCCGACCGCTACGCCGGCCGGTATCTCCGTCGGGGCGAACGAGTTTTTCGCCAGGGC
This sequence comes from Thermoguttaceae bacterium, assembly GCA_963665265.2. Lineage (GTDB taxonomy): Bacteria > Planctomycetota > Planctomycetia > Pirellulales > Thermoguttaceae > CAXXHQ01. The sequence continues at coordinate 551,164 of OY762224.2, forward strand.
GTCGGCCGCGATCAATAAAATCGCTCCGACCAGAGCTGCGGCGGGTAAAAGCGTTCCGTGGCGCTGACCGATCGTCCTTCGCGCCAAATGCGGCGCGATTAGGCCGAGAAATCCGATATGGCCGCCGAGCGCCGCGCATGAAGCGTTTAATGCGATCGCCGCGCTTAGCAAAATGAGCCGTTCGCGATCGACCGCCGCTCCTAAACCGCTTGCGGTGAAATCGCCGAGCGAGAAAACGTCGAGCGTTCGCGCCTTCGTCAACGTAAACGGAATCAATGCCGCGATCCACGGCAGCAACATATAGACGTTCGACCAGTCGGATGAGCTTAACGAGCCGGACATCCAGGTCAGCACGTAGTTATAGGTGACGAAACTCATGCGGAGCGACAGCGCAAGCATAGCGGCTTGCGCGGCGAGACTGACGGCCACGCCGACTAAAAGCAGTCGAGCGGGCAGGATCGTTCCCCTTTTGTAGGCCAAGGTGAAAACGACCGCCGAGAGCGCCGCAGCTCCGCCGATCGCTCCCGCGGGCATTAGCCACGAGGTTTTCGCCGCGGCGCCGGGAAATGCGACCAGGAGAAATACTAAACCCAATCCCGCGCCGGCGTTCACGCCCAGCGTGTCGCCGCTCGCCAAGTCGTTACGGGAAACGCCTTGCATAATCGCGCCGGCAGTCGCCGTTCCAGCTCCGACGAGCGTCGCGATGACGATTCTAGGCAGCCGCATCTGCCAAACGATGAAGCAATGCCGAGGATCGCCGAACCCGAAAAGCGCTGCGAGCGTCTCCCCGAAGGACATTCGAGTTGAACCGAGATTCAAGCAAACGAGGATTGCGACGGGGAGTAAGGCTGCCAGAATCCAGAGCGTCGTCTTCGGCGAAACTCTTCTTCGCCTTGATTTCACTCGCGTTGGGAGTCGATCGCCGTGGGCAATTAGCGAGGCGTGGCTCATGACGCCCTCCTTGCCCGAGCGACGGCCCGTTTATTTACCAAGTAAAGAAAAAACGGCACGCCGATTAGCGACGTTACGACGCCCAAGGGGATTTGCGTTTTTAGCGGCACGGTTGCTAATCGCGCGATCATGTCGGCGTAAAGGGTGAGCGTCGCTCCGCAAACGGCCGCGCCGGGGAGAACGAGGCGATAATCGTTGCCGACCAAGGCGCGGGCAATGTGCGGCGTCAAAAGACCGACGAATCCGACCGGACCGACCAACGCCGCCGCGCCGCCGGCCAGGGCCACGACGACGACGGCCGAGAAGAACTTCGTTCTTGCCGGATTCTGACCGATTCCTCTCGCCACGCCTTCGCCGAGCGACGTGGCGCCCAAGCCGGGCGCAAGAGCGATCGCTCCGACGAATCCGACTATAATGAGCGGCGCGGTAATTTGCAGATCGACCCAACGGACCCCTTCCGCGCCGCGGGCGAACCAGAACAATAAATCTTGTCCCATGTTCTCGTAAATCGTAATGCCGTTGCCGACCGCGCCGAGCAGCGTTCCGACGGCGATGCCGGTGAGCGCCAATCGCACGGGCGTCAAACCGCCCCGCGAAAGCGAGCCGATTCCGTAAACCAGAATTGCGCCGAGCGCCGCTCCGGCCAAGGCGAAGCTAAGTAACGAGCCGCGTCCCAGAGTCGGAAAATATATTGACGCGACGATCGTCATAAAGGCGGCGCCGGAGTTCAGCCCCATGATCCCCGGCCCGGCCAACGGATTCCGCGTCACGGCCTGCATGATCGCTCCGGCCAAGGCTAACGCCGCGCCGACGAGAACGTCGGCCAAGCCGCGAGGCATCCGGCCGTCATGCACGATCACGTGTGCGACCGAATCGGCGTTGAAATGCGTTAATGACTCGATGATCGTTCGTGAATCAATCGAAACGGCGCCGACGCCCAACGATCCGATCAGTCCGAAACAAAGCGCCGAGGCGATCAGCAACGCCGTGAATATGCGTAGGAACGAGCTTGGAGTTTCTTTGTAGTCGGCGTTCGGCATTATAACTCGCCCCCTATTCGCGAGCCGCCGTCGGTCTCTTCATGATTGACGGCTTTTCGCACGTCGTCGAGCATTTGCTCGTAGGCCAGCACGCCGTGCGAAAGCCAGGTCTTAAGGCTTACGCGATGAACGTTTCCTTTTTTCACGGCCGGCAGTTCCTTCCACAGGGGAGAGCGGGAAAACTCTTCGTAATACCGCTCGCTATTCGCGTCCACGCCCACGAAAATATGTTCGGCCTTGAGTTGCGTGATTTGCTCCGCGTTCAAAACGTTCCAGCCGCCGCGCGGCATTTGCGGACTCATCATCGGATCGGGCGTTAAGCCGAGCAAGCGAAACAAAACCGGCCCGACCATCGGCGTTACGCTGTAAATCACGCACGTCTGCATGCGAAAGCGAAGGAAGACGACCGGAGCGTCGCCTATTTTCGGCGCGACTTCTTTTTTCACCTCGGCCGCATGCCGCAGAAACTCGTCCAGCCGGGCTTCCGCTTCTTTTGTTTTGCCGACGACCTCGCCGACCGCGAGGATCATTTGTTCCTGCAAGCCGGCGCCGTCCGAATTCATAAAAACCGTCGGCGCGATCTTGCTTAATTGAGCGTAAAGACGTCCGTCCGCCGCGCTGCCGATGAAAATTAAGTCAGGCTTTAGTTCGTAGAGTAATTCCAGATCGGTTGCGCCGGAACGACCGACGTTGGCGACTCCCTGCAACCGTTCCACCAAATAGGGTGGCGGCCCGATCGGCTGATTTTGGATATCCTGCACGGCGATCGGCGTGATTCCCAATGCCAGCAAGGCGTCGGTCGTCGGCGACGAAAGACTTGCGATTCGAAGCGGATTTCTCGGAACCGTCGTTTCGCCCGAGGCATGCTTGATTAGCCGCGAGTCATTCGATTCGGAAAGAATCTGAATGGCCGCTTGCGGCGTTTTTGATTTTGCATTCGGCGTTTGCGCCGCCGAGGCGACTTGCGTCGGCGAAAGAAACTCTTCTTGTTGGCCGGACCGAACCCATGCAAAGGCGAACGCCGCGACGACGACGCCAAGAATCAGAAATCGTAGAACGGCATGCGTCATGGAAGAGGGCTGGTCCGACGTTGCTGCCGCCGAACTTCAATTGAAATACAAAGCTATTTTAAATGGAACGTCTCGATTTCATTTTCCCCTTCTCGCACGGTCGCCTTGAACGGAGTCTTTCCCACGTTGGCGAATCGGCCCTTCAACCGATCGACGTCCACGGGTATATCGTTGGGGTCAGCCGCTCGCTTCTCCGGCCATTCAAACGTCACGGAATATTTTCCCGCCGGCGCGCCGTCCACATCACCGTAAACGTGCAAATGATAACGACCGTTCGCGTCGGTCATTCCGGAAGGAATAAACGTCGCTGTGCCGCTCGGTGAAATCGGGTGGAAAATGACGACGAAGCCCGCCGCCGGTTTTCCTTGATACGTAACCGTTCCTCGGACGGGAAACGGCGTTGGGCCGGTGGGCGTTTGTTTACCGCAGCCGACGGTCGCTATTATCGCCGAAATAACGATAAATGCGAAGAGCCGCCAACCGCTGAAAATGGGGTATTGCGCAGCATGCATGAGCGTAGAATTCCGTTTCCGACGTAATTATTGCTTTACGTAGTCGTCGGTGATGATCTGGCCGTCGTCGATCAGGACGATTTGCATGAAAGCGAGCGGGCTGATCGCTTCGTTGACGAATCGAGCCGAGCCGTCGCAAAACAAGATATAGGCCCCGCCCGCATGGAACGAGTAGGGTTGGTTGGAGTTATTCGCGTTGATCGCACGGGTAAGCAAATTGCCGTCGGCTCCCGCTTTGCTCGAACTAAGCGTACCGTCGTTTGAATACACGCAATAGACGTAAGTTTGCCATCCCGCCCATGATCCGCGATTGCCCAGGGATAAGTCCGGCCATTGCCGAGTTCGGCCGATCCATTTTCCCGGCCAGCCCGCCGTCTCGTTAATCAACAGCGTATTTGACAAGCCGTCGGTGATATCCTTGAGCAACCGCGAGGTGCGCTTCGTCGTATTATCGAAAGCGGGGTTATCCGAAGTGACGTCGCGCATCGCTTGATGCGCGTTGTAGTTCGTTCCGAATCGGGAGATTCGCGCGTTCGGTCCGAGGCCCGCCATATCCGTTCCTGCTGGATAAAATACGACGGCGTCGGCGCCCCAACCGGTTGTCGGGGTCGAAAAACCGTTCGGAGCCAAGTAGTCGATCGCGCCAGCCACGGTGTAAGTCGTGGTTTTGTTCGGATTCGCCGAGCCGGCCGTCGCCTTGCCCGAACAGGTGATGTCGGAACTGCGTTTTGAACTGGGGCAGATGAACTCCGGAATTTTCGTTTCAACGACGGCCTTATTAGTAGGGTCGTAAAAGTCGTACTTCCAGTTGTATTGGTCGTAGAGGCCTTGTTGTTCGATGAAGGGGAGAAGAAAAGTTCCCCAGCCCGTGTAGCCGTTGATTGGCGTATTCCATCGTCGCGGCGGAAAGCCTCCGAATGCGCTGACGTAATTATGGAAGCCTTGGCCAAGCTGTCGGACGTTATTCGCGCATTGCGCTCGCCTTGCCGCTTCGCGGGCCGCTTGAATCGCCGGTAGGAGCATGCCGATGAGTATCCCGATGATCGCGATCGCGACCAGCAGTTCCACGAGCGTGAACGCCCTCGATTGATTCATGGAAACGCCGAATCGGTCGGCGCGAATTCCTTGCCGCATTTTTCGCATTCCTTTTCAATTGCCCTATACGCGTTTCTCAAGGCGGTTCGGCTAGAGAGCCGAGGCGGGATTTCCGCCGTGAAAAACGCGATCATAAAAAATAATCAGAGGCGTCAATCGGAACCGCTAGGCTTTTGCGTCGGCCGACAACGCCAAAGCGTTAAAAGCGCCAAAGAGGTCGTGAGGTTCGGATCGCCTTCCATCAGGCGTCGGTCATCGTTTTGCCAGTACCCGATGCCGCTCTGGCGTCGAAACAGCTCTCGCGACAACTCGAATCGCCAGTCGATGCGTTTACCTTCTTTCGTCTCGAAATAATCTTCGCCTAAAGCGCACATCACTTTTGAGAAACAGTAGTAGCAACCGTACAGGCCGCCTTCTCCCATTCCCGTATTTTCCATTAACGAATAATGCTCGCGAATCCAGCGCAGCCCAATTTGAATTCGCGGATCCTCGCGCGGCACGCCGGCGCGAAGCAAATTCATCACCGCGTTGCAAGTGGCCGAACCGTAGCTGATCCAACCGCCGTTTTCCGTTTTTCCGGCGCGACTGCCGCCGTCTCCGTCACAAGTGAAAACAAAGCCGCCGTCCGGGTTTTTCGCCGCCCAGGGCGCCGTGTTCGCCCCGCTCACATAGTTCTGGCAGCGTGAAATGAAACGCACCGCTCGCTGAATCGGGGCGTCTTCCGGCCCGAAGCCGGAAGCTCGCAATACGTAAACGAGCATCGAGGTATTTACCAGATCCGGCCGTTGGCCCGTTCCGTATCCGATTCCGCCATATGCGAAATCGTCGGGCGATCTTCCGTTCTCTTCGCTGTATTGGTTGACGCACATAAACTGTACGGCCGACGTAATCAGTTTCTTGAATTCTTCCGGAGCCGTAGCCGCGAGGCAAAGCACGGCCGCTCCCGTTTCAAAATTAGAGAATAGACCGCCGCGTCGATAGATTCCTCCGTCCGTTTGCACGAACTTTATTAAATAGCTTAAGCTTTTGGCGATCAAGGGATCGTCGGTTTTGACGCCGTTGACCGACAGCGCGAACGTTGCGAACGCCGTAATGGCGATGTTTGAATCGCTCGAATAGGATCCGTCGGCCGATTGACCCGACGAACGCAGAAATTCGATCGCCTGTTCCACGCTTTTCGAGTAACGTTCCACGTCAGGCCCGATCCAGCCCGGATTGGGAGCGTCCTCGATATTCGGAAGTCGCTTCGGCTTTTTAAATTGCCGCGCGCGGGGTGAAATAACCAGCGCGCCGGTAGTGATATCGATGCGGGGCAATCGCGGCGAGCCGCTTGGCTGGGCAGCTTCGATCTGATTGCTCTCGTTCATTCCATCTGTCATGCGATTGCTTCCGTTTCTTGGACCTGCATAGTTCGCAAATGTCGCGCCGCATTCGATAAAAAAATAACCGTGTCGTATCTGCATATCTCAAAAGGCTTTGCGTTGCAATATAACATCGATATTTTTTTCTCGATGTCGATTTTGTCGACGGCCGTGTTGCGCAAATCGACGTCGTGCAGTACTCTCGACGCAAAAAATGCTCCTGTTCGTCCCCCGGATGGCCTAGAATTTCAATACGCGGAGCCGAGGGGGCAGCTTGCCGCCGGCGCCGCTCTTTTTCGATTTCGGGGGAAATTATGTCTATGCAAAGTAGCCGATTGGTTTGCCGAATTCTCATTCTCGCTTTCGTCGTCGTTTGCTTCGCAACTGCGCCGTCGCTTGCCGCCGAAGAGAAAGCTCGCCCCGAGAAAGCCGATCCGAACGAGCCGCTCTACTCGCTCCCTTACGAGCCAGGCGCCGCCTTTCTCGTCGGCCAGGGATACTTTGAATTTCCGACCCACGAAAACGAATACGCCATCGATTGGGCTATGCCCGAAGAGACGCCGTTGGTCGCCGTGCGCGACGGAGTCGTTACGGAAACGGAAAGCTCGTTCTCCGAGTCTGGGCTGAAAGAAGAACTCAAGAATAAAGGGAACTACGTTACCCTGCGCCACGACGACGGAGCCTACTCGCTCTATTACCACCTCGAGCAAGACGGCGTGAAAGTGAAAGTCGGCGAGCGAGTGAAGGAAGGACAAGTGATCGGGCTTTCCGGCAATACCGGCTACTCGGCGACGCCGCACTTGCATTTCGTCGTCTATCGCATCGTCGACGGGCGGAGGAAGTCGTTTCCTACGCTCTTTAAGTCGGGCGGAGAAACTCCGTTCGCCATTAACCCGGGCGGAAAGTATCTTGCGCCGGGCGGCAAGCCGGCGCCCGAAGAAGGTCCGCTGGCCGGCGTAAAAGGAACCGGCGAGCTTACGTCGATTCGTCCCGCTTTGCTCGATATAGTTCGTAAGGCGGACGATCCGAAGCAGGCCGCCGTTACGTTGAAAAAGCATCTCTTAAAGAATCGCGCCGCCTACCATGACCTTTATAAGCAAACGTTCGCCAAAGCGCAAAAAGGGGACAAAGCGGCAATGCGCGAGTTGCAAGACTTTTTGAATCAAATGGACCTGCAATCGCAGCCCGAGATCGCGGCCCTCATGGCCGACGAAAGCGCCAAAGGGACGGCAGACGAGGCCATGCAACTTTGGTGGGCGTTGTTTGCGATGTAAAGCGTCAAGAGTTCCGGTCGTTTAGTAGGGAACGCCCTCCGCGGCGTTCCGCTGATCATGTTTGCGCCTTTGAAATCTGCGAGTAGGTAGGAGCTTTGTTTAGGCGAAAAGATTTAGATCGGTTCGACTTGCTTCTCAAAGCATACGCTCATCGGATTGTCGACGTATTTGCCGAACGGCGGAATTCGCTGAAATCCGCAACGTTCGTAAAGAGCGATCGCCTCCGGCTGTCGCAAACCCGTTTCCAGTCGAACGAATCGATAGCAGAACTCGGCCGCCGCGCGTTCCAGCTCCTCTAAAATCCGTCGAGCGACTCCGCGTCTTCTAGCGCTTTCGGCGACGTACATCCGTTTCACTTCCGCCGCTTCATCGTCCATCGGACGGAGCGCTCCGCAGCCGACCGGCCGGCCGTCCAATCGAGCCACGACGAACGCGCTGCGCGGAACAGCGGCGTCGTTCGGCGAAAACGAGCCCGATCCGTCGTCGCCCATATCCGAGTATCGACGAGCGAGGTCCGCCGACAATTCGCCGATTAATTCCGAAGCCGCTTCGCTATTGGGAGACGCTTTTTGGACATGGATGGGCATTGAGTAACCTGCGACCTTTCGTCTTGATAAATTCGTGCGGAGGCATACGATGCGACGACTATTTCTTCATTTTTCCGTGAGAACGTCAACTCCTTTGGTCGTTAAAGCTTCGGCAGCTTTGTCGATCATCGGTAATTTCAACTGGATTTCAACATCTCCAGAGGCGAATCTAATGACGTGCTGCGCTTTGAATCGCAAAAACAAGACATCCTTCTTTGTTGAAAACTGAACGGCGCTCGCAGCGTCCTTTAGCGTAAGATTTAATATTCGTCCCCAAAGGAAATCTGCGCGGATCAGGATTCGACGTTCGCCCACAGCGATGAATCCTGGTCCCCATATTCGAGTGAACGCGGAATACTTGAAAGGGATGAGAAAATTCTTCATTGAAATAACTTCATCAACATGCTCGGCAAGAAAAAATATTTCCCCTTCCTCGTTTAATTCCGAGTAAAGATAACCGGGCAAGTTTCCCGGTAGATAGCCGAGAAGATTGATGATTTTCCGGAAAAACGTTTGGGGCGAATATTTTTTTGATCTATTCATTTTTGAAGTGATGCTGCGTTCAAATCAATACGCCTGCATGTCAGAAAGGAAATCTTGGTCGAGAGGAAACCCGGCTTGCGAACCAATAACCGAGTCGACGCCGCAGTAAGGGCAAACAGCCGTTACTTCGATTCCGTCAATGCAATCCGTCCACAAGAAGATTTTCGACGAGGAGAAAGTTCGCAGACAGTAAAAACATCCGCAAAGATCGCTCTCCATTATTTCTTTTCGATGGCGACTGGAATGCTGATGGGCCGCTTTAAGCGACGAAAGAGGAGTTGAGACGTTCTTCATTGTTCATCGAGAATAAAGGCGACTTGGGCGGCAAGTTCTTTTCGCTTTCGCCAACATATTCCTCTTCGCATCTTTTTGCAACGGCTCGAGAAAGACGTATTTTAATTCCTCGGGCCTGGTTCTCTGTTCCTAAGCTCCGCCGATTTGACTCGCATTTCTAGCTCTTCGCGTATCTCTTGCGGCAGACGCTCTATTTTCAGCGCCGCTTGATACGCGGATGCCGCCGAGGCGAATTCTTTACGCTCCTCGTAGATCTCGGCCAGTAGAATAAAGGCGTCAAAATACTTTGGCTCCGCCTTGGTCGCGTCTTCGAGCAACTTGACGGCCGCCGGTGCGTTTCCGCCACGCCGCTCAAAATAGGCCAGCGTATATGCAAATTTCACATCGCCGGGCCGCAACTCATGGGCCTTCTTGCACCAGGAAATTCCTTCGCCCAGGTTCTTTTCGCTTACGATCACGCCGAGATTGAAAGCGGCGTCGGCCATTTTCGGATCGGCCTTGACCGCCTTCCGCAGCGCTTGCTCTGCTTCGTTCGTGCGTCCTTGCTCGCCGAGTAGAAGTCCTAGGTTGAAATTGACCGCCGCGTCGTCCGGCGCCGACTTTAGCGCCTCGCGCAAACACGTTTCCGCTTTGTCGGCTTGTCCTAAAACGTTCAAAGCGGTCGCGGCGTTCACCCGCGGTCCGATTTGACGAGGCTCCAGCTTCGACGCGATTTGGAACTGCTCAACCGCCTTTGTTAGCTCTTGACGTTCGAGATAATAATTGCCCAATGCGGCGTAGGATGTCCAATCGTCGGGCCTCGCCTTCGCGGCGGCCAAGAATTCCTTGGTCGCCTTTCGCAAATTCTTTTTGTCGTTTTCGCTCCCCAACCGATCGATCGGCGCCGACGCCAACGCCGAGGCGGCGCGAATCCGCACTAATCGCGATTCGTCGGTCGTCGCCGTAAGCAACGCCGCGAGCGTTTCGGGGCTTCGACGATCGCCGAGCGCCGTCGCCGCGCTCGAACGAACCAGCGGCGACGCGTCTTTCAATGCTGAGGTCAACGCCGGCCATTTTCGATCGTCTCCGCATTCGCGAATCAGGCGAATGAGCGAAGCTTGGTAAATCGCGTCTCCGTCCTTCTTCGTAATCTCGGCAAGCATCTCTGGAAGCCGTTTCCAATCATGTCGCCTTGCCTCGACGATCAACGCGGCTCGCCGCAACGGTTCCGCCTGATAGTCGTCCGCATGCCATTTGCGAACTTCGGCGTCGGTCCACGCCGCATCTTTATCCGTATGGCAAGCGTTACATGCGTTCGGCGATCGGAACGCCGTCGTCATCGCCGGCGTCGGCGGCAGCATGGAATGATTGCTCCGCTCCATCCGTCCGAATTGGGTCTTCGGCATGTGGCAACTCACGCAGGTCGGCGCCTTCTCGCCCGCTTTGTGGTGCGAATGCACGGCCGCGTCCTGTACGTTCTTCTCGTGGCACGGCCAGCATGACTTATTGATCTCGTTCGCCGAAAAACGCATCCGACCGCTCGACGTGTGGCAATAATTGCAATCCAGTCTTCCCGACTTCGCGCAAGGGCTCATCTGCCAGCTGGTGAACGTGTAATTCTCGCCGAGGTCGCGCCCGTCCGGATAATAGTCCGGATTCTCGAGGGCGATCAAATCGAAATGATCGAAGAATTTGTCGCCCGGTCGAAAATCAAGCGACAACGGAACGAGCTTCGCGTGGCACGTCGCGCACATATCATTCATTTGCCCGGCGCTAAAATGTTTCGTGCTAATAATCTTCGCGTCGGCGACTTTCGTCGGATCGACGGCGGCCGACATCGCCGTTCGATGCTCCTCGGCCGGTCCATGACACGATTCGCAATTGATTCCCGGTTCTCGCCATGTCGTCGCATATGAATCGCTTTTTTGATCGTAATTTGTGCGAAGCTGGCTGACGTGACAATTGAAACAAGAGGCGTTAAACGTAAACGCTCGATCGGTCCACGCGAGAGCCGCGTCTTGCCGATCGACGAAATGCCGAACCCCCGCCGCCGTTGCGTCGTACCATTTTTTGTTCTTTACGTCGTAAGCGACGGGCAGAGTCTGAAGTCGGCCTCGCTCCGAGGGCGTGAGAAAATAGAAGACGTTCTTCCCGCCCATGAGGTGCGCGATCGGAAGCTTCTTGTCACCGCTTGCCTCGCGTTCAATCACGTAGCCGGCGTCGCTCTTAATCTCCGCTCGGTATTTCTTTCCGTCGATCGTTAGGGCCTCGTCTTGCGGCGTAAGATTCGTCTTGGCGAATTCCGCGGAATAGGTTTGCATCGCCAGGCCGTGACGCGAAGTGGACCATCGCTCATAGAATTCGGCATGGCAATCGCGGCAGCTTTTCGATCCGGCGTATTCAACGCGTTTCGTCGGCTCCGGCTCTTTTTGGCAGCTGGCCGCGAAGAAGGCGGCGAAAACGACGACGACCGCAATCGGCGATAGAGACGATAATCGCACGCTCGTCGTCCTTGGGGGGGAATTCGCGTTTCGGAATGACGGAATATAAGCTGAACCGCGATTATAGCCGATAGAAGGAGTTGGAGAAACCGGCGAGGGGATCTGCTTCGCGCAAAGAAAAAGCCGCCCCTTTAGAGAAAAGGAGGCGGCTTATGAATTGCGGTCATCGTTATGCTATTTTCCGTAGGCCCAACGAAGCGCTTCCGGGAAATCGACCGAGACGCGGCCTTCGGCCACGGCGGCGGCCGACGCGGCTCGGATCGCCGCACGACGAATGTCTTCGTAATCGTACTTCCGAGTGTTGCGGGCCTTCTTCGTCTTCACCGGCGGAACGGTGAGGAAGAGAATTCCGAAACCGGCGAACAAACCGGCCAAAGCGCCCGAGGCCACGACGATCGTTTTTCCCGGACCGATCGGCTTCGAGCCGGCGTCCGGAGCGTCAATTCGCGTGATCAAGCTGGCGGCCGACGCCGAGGCCAACGAGGCTTTCGCTTCCGACAAACCGCGTTCCGCTCGTTCGGCGTTGGCCGAGCGACGCTTGTTTTCGGCGGCGAGGTTTTCGTATTCCGCTCGAACTTCGGCCAGCTTTTCCAATCGGGACGAAATCTTGTTCAAACGTTCGTTCAACAGCTTTTGACGCTCGGCGTTCAATTTCAATTCGACGTCGATGCCGCGCGAAGCGGTCGCTAATTCGTCGTGCAAGTGGGACGCGATTTCATTTTCCGCTTCTTTCGCGGCGATCACTGACGGATGCTCTTCCGACATTTTGCCTTGAAGCTGAGCGGTGTGCAACTTGGCGTCGATCAAACCTTCCTTCAAACGGCGGATCGCCGGTTGCGATTCAAGCAATTGATTCGGAGCGGCGACCAAGCGGCTCGGGTCCTTTTCGGCCACGGCCAAAACGTCGTGCAAACCGCTCAAACGCTTTTCTTCGTTCTTCGCTTCGTTGATCTGAGTGCGGGCGTCTTCGGCGCTGCGACGCAAGGCGCTGTCGCTCGAAGCGATGTCTTGCATCGAGCGGAGTTCGCCGAGGTCGGCGCCGATTTCTTTTTCCAAAGCGGCGAGCTTCGAAGTCGATTCGTTCAATTCGCTCTTCGCCAACTCGACCGACTTGTTCAATTCTTCGACGGAGCTGGCGTTCTTCTCGTCGCGAAGGCGGCGGAATTGGTTTTGAAGCTCGTCGCAAAGAGCGTTGTTCAACGCCACGGCTCGTTCGCGATCATTGGCGCGAACCGTCAAGTAAAACACTTCCGTCTTGCCGAACTCGGCGCCTTTCGGCGGGGTCATCTTTACGTCGGCGCGGAAATCGTCCACGTCTTTGTCGGTCGGCCAAGCCGAAACGTTCGAGGAGCCGACCGGAGCGCCGACTTTCTTCATCGCGGCGGCCAACACGTTTCGGCCGTGGGCCAACTCAAGCAACGTCTCTTGGACGTTCTTCATATCGTCGGCTTGATCGAATTTGCCGGGTTTCTTTTCGCCGGAGGTCGCGTCGTTGCGAACGACCAACGCTTGCGACGCTTCCCAAACGTCTTTGCGAACGGCGACGTAGCCGACCGCTAAAACCACGCCGACGACGGCCGGAATCGTCCACAACGCCCAACGGCGGAGGATCAAACCAAGCAATTCGGTCGGGCTCATCATCGTGGTAGTCGTGTTGCGGCTCATGGCTGCGTCTCTATGTGTGCGGAATTCGGTCGCGTTCACGCTTGGTACAAGTTGCAAAGGCGGCGCCGTTTCCGCCTGCCGCCGCGGCTCTTGCCCTAAGTCCTTGCGGAAAAAGGCGCTACGACGAATCGACGGGCGTTTTAGAAATCCGTCGAAGGTTCGCCTGTTCACTTCCCGCAACCGCGATGTTGCGAAAAAGCGACGCCGCGTTTTTTTTCTGGAAGAACTGGCGCGATATGATCGCCCGAATGCCATCGTGAAAACCGCACAAATACCCTTAGAAAACTCGTTTTCAGCTTGCCAATCGGCCTACGTAAGCGACATTTGTTAGGCCCCGCGGACGACCTCGGATTTACGACGAGGCGTCGGCGGACGGGAATTGTACGGCGGCGAAGGCGAAATACTAACCAGACGGCTACCGAGATGGACATTCGACTTTTTACTTCGCTTAATGAGCTTGAGTCTTACGCCGCCGATTGGGATCGGCTTGCTGCCGAGAATCCCTTCCGCGGGTGGACTTGGCTTTCGACTTGGGCCAAGCATTACCTAGATAACGCCGGCCAAGGCGAGCTTTGCGTCTTCGGCGTGTTCGACGAATTCAACACACTCGTCGCTCTCGCTCCTTGGTACGTCCGCCGTCATCCGGTCTTCGGTTCCGTCGTGCGCATGCTGGGATCGGGCGAAGTCTGCTCCGACTACATGAGCGTTCTCTGTCAAAAGGGACGCGAGGGGAGCGCGATCACCGCCCTTGGCGAATTTCTACTTAACTCGCGCGAAGAGCGAATCGCTTACTCTCCCGTCGCCGAATGGGATCTGCTCGAAATGACCGGCGTCGACGGCGAAGACGCCGTCATGCGGCATTTAATCGATCATCTCGCCGCTTCGCGTTGCGTCGTCCACCGACGATCGCAATTGAGTTGCTGGCGAATTTCCTTGCCGTCGACTTGGGACGATTACTTAAATTCCTTATCCGCTCGATTTCGGGGCGAATCGAAACGCCTTTGGAAAAAGTACGTCAATTCAGGGCGGGCTTTCGTCTATCAGGCGACGAACCTCAGCGAGATGAACGCGCACCTTGATCTGATGATCGGCATGCACCAACGTCGTTGGGTTTCTCGCGGCGAGAAAGGCTCCTTCGCCTCCCCGCGATTCACCGCCTTCGTTCGCGACGTTCTTCCGCAGTTAATGCGACAAGGTCGGTTGCATTTTTACCGTCTTGAAGTCGAGGGGGTCCCCGCCGCGACCGAGTATCACATTACGGGCGGAGGCTCGCTATACGCCTATCAAACCGCGTTCGACGTAAACGCCTCCCGTCATCAGCCTGGAAAGCTGTTGAATCTGATATTGCTGCGCCGCGCGATCGAGCAAGGCTATTTGGCTTACGATTTCATGCGGGGCGACGAAGCGTATAAAGCCCATTTCCGCGCGATGCCGCACGCCAGCTTGGAGCTTCGCGTCGTGCCGCATAGCCTCGCCCCGCTCGTTCGACATTGCGCATGGCGGGCCGGCAGCGCGACCAAGCAGTGGATCAAAAAAGTCGGGCAAAAAACGTAGAACGCGGGAAGATCGAGAGGCGGAGAACACGGATCATCGCTATGCACTTGACGCTGCCGATCGAAACGAAAGTCGCGCTGAATTCCGCCGAGGCTTGGAATGATCTCTGGCTTCGTAGCGAGTGCGCTTCGCCGACGTTGCAGGCCGAGTCGCTCGCCCTCTGGCGCGAGCAATTCGCTCCGCAAGCTCGTTTCGACGCGATTTCAGTCGAATCCGGCGATCGACTTCTTGCCGTCTTACCGCTCGTTCGAACGCATACGGCCGAGATATTTCCAGCCGCTTCGCTCCCCTCGAATCCTTGGCTCCTTTGCGGCAATTTGCTGCTCGATCCGCTCGTCGACGTCGATGCGGTTTGCGACGAGCTTGTCCGGAGAATTCGCGACGCCTCGATTCCGCTTCTCCGCCTGAACGAATGCGAGATCGATTCGCCTCGTTGGCTCGCGTTTCAATCCGCCTGCGACCGCGCGAATATGGAAACGGAGTCGCGATTTCGCTATGAAGTCGCTCGAATTGAAATTGCCGACGACTTTGAAGCCTTTTTTGCCCGCCTATCTCGAAGCCATCGGCATGCGATGCGCAAGGCCTCGCAGCGCTTGGCCGAGACCGGCGAGGTTAAATTGCGTCGCGTCACGAATCCTTCCCCGGAGAAAACCCAGGTCTGGCTCGAAAAGGCGCTTCTTGTCGAAGATTCCGGTTGGAAACGCGACGCCGGCACTTCCGTTTTGCAAACGCCGGGAATGGCCGACTTCTTCCTTAATCAGGCTCGAGTCTTCGCCGCTCGAGGGCAGTTGGAAATCGCTTTGCTTGAAGTGAACGGTCGCGCCGTCGCTTCGATGTTCGGATTCTCAGCCAAGGGAATTCTCTTCGCCCACAAGATCGGTTACGATCCTCGCTTCGCCGAGTTCGGACCGGGCCAAATTCTATTCCTGAAACTCATTGAAAGTTTGCATGCCGACGGCGGTTGGAAAGCCGTCGATTGCGTCGGGCCGATCACCGAGGCTATCGCCCGTTGGCGTCCCGCTCGTTATCGCGTCGGCCGATTGCTCGTGGCGCCCGGCTCGCTTAGCGGAAAACTCTACATGAGCGCCTATAAAAACTTCGCCCCGCTCGTCCGAAAACTCCGCGACTGGCGGAATCAATAGGCGCCCCCTTCGCCCCGGTTTCTCGTTGAATTCTTGCGTTTCGAGGAAAAAAAGCGAGCGCCGGACCGCTTCCGAAACGCCTCCTTTTGCGTCATAATTAAGCTTTTCCTCCGTGCCGCTTATTGACGCAATAAGGAACCGCTCGCATGACCGCCGCCATTCTTGACGGAAAAGCCCTTGCCGAACAAATCCGCGCCGAAATCGCCGTCGAGGCGAAGGAATTTATCGCCGCCTCGGGCGTCACGCCTTGCTTGGCCGCCGTCTTGGTGGGCGAGGATCCGGCCAGCCAAGTTTACGTTCGCAACAAGCAGAAGGCTTGCGAGAAGGCCGGCTTGAAGAGCGTCATGCACCGCCTCGCCGCCGAAACGACTACCGAGCAACTATTGGACTTGGTCGAACAATTGAACGCCGACGCTTCGGTCCACGGCATCTTGATTCAGCTTCCGCTGCCCAAACAGATCAACGAGACGGCCGTGCTCGAAGCGGTCAATCCGGCAAAAGACGTCGATGCGTTTCATCCCGATAACGTCGGCCGCATCGTGCAAGGTCGTCCGCGATTCCTCCCCTGCACGCCGCACGGCGTTCAAGAGCTCTTAAAGCGAAGCGGCGTTCCGTTGGCCGGGGCCAACGTCGTTGTTCTCGGTCGCAGCGACATCGTCGGCAAGCCGATGGCGATCATGCTCCTGCAGCGCGGCGTCGACGCCACGGTGACCGTCTGTCACAGCCGCACCAAGGATTTGGCCGCCGTTACTCGAGCCGCCGACGTCCTCATCGTGGCCATCGGCAAGGCGAAGTTCGTCACGGCCGACATGGTTAAGCCCGGGGCGACCGTCATCGACGTGGGCATTAATCGCACGGAGGCCGGGTTGGTCGGCGACGTCGATTTTGAGCCTGTCAAAGAAGTCGCCTGCAAGATCACTCCCGTTCCCGGCGGCGTCGGCCCGCTCACCATCGCCATGCTGTTGAAGAACACCCTTACGGCCGCGAAACAGCAGATGAAAAATTAAGGCGGACGTCGAGTAGACGAGGGCATGCAACTTTCGTGCGCTTACGACTTCGTCGTCACGTCGTTTTCTTTGTTGTATCGATAGGCGATGACTTGCGCCCGTTCGAGCGTGACGAGTCCCTCTTTGATCCATTTGTCCAAGTCGGGCAGGAATTCGGCGATTCGCTCGGGATTATCGACGATTTCGACGATCATCGGCAAGTCTTCCGAAAGTCGGAGGATTTTGGCCGTGTGCATGCGGCTGTCGGCGCCGAAGCCCATCACGCCGCGCAGCACAGTAGCCCCGGCCATCCCTCGCCGCCGCGCCTCTTGCACAATCACTTCATAAAGCGGTCTTCCTTGAAACCGATCGCTTTCGCCGATGAAAATCCGCAACAATTGAGACTCTTCTTGCAGCTTCATGATCGGGCCTCGATTAGGAATTGGAAAAGGATGAGGGAGGAATTATGAAGGATGAAGGACGCGACTATCATCATTCCTCCATCGTCTTCTATCCATCTACTCAATTATACCAAGCTGCCGAGACGCAGGCCAAGCAGCAACGCCGCCAACCCTGCCACGTTCTGAATGGCGACGTTTCCCGCCGCCCAGAGCCACTGCGAATCGACGAGCAGACTATTCGTATCGTTGATGAAGCTGGAGAACGTGGTGAATCCGCCCATGAATCCGATGAGAATAATAATTCGCCATTGACCGCTGATCGTCGCATAGTTTTCGAAGATCGAGGCCATTACGCCGAAGGCTAGACAGCCGAGAATGTTGACGACCGCCGTTCCCCAAGGGAACAAGCTATCGATCGAATTCTGAACGAGTCCTTGCAAGCCGTAGCGGGCTAATGTGCCGAAGGCTCCGGCGACGGCGATGGCGAGAATTTTCATGGCTAAGTTTTTCGGTTAAGCGAGCGGCAGACTAAAACTAGTTAGTACATCCTTACGACGGCCTTAATCACGCCGTCTTTGCGTGCGGCGACCAATTCAAACGCTTCGTTGATTTTGTCGAGCGGAAATTCATGCGTCAACAGCGGACGGGCGCTGATTCTTTTCGCGGCCAGTAAATCCAATATCGCCGGCACGCAGCCGCATTGGCGACGAACGTTCTTTATCGTCGCCTCCGTGCGGCGGAGTAGGTGAAAGTCGAGCGGAACTTCTTTCACCGGCGGAATTCCGACGATCGCCACGGTTCCGCCGGGCGTAATCAATCGAGCCGCCGTCATCGCACAGGCCGGATCGCCGGTACATTCAAAAACGGCGTCCATGCCGAGCGGCCGACCGTCTCGAATGAATTTCTCGGTCGAATCACGCGAGGCGTTCACGGTCAAGTCGGCCCCGCAATTCTTGGCGATCGCCAAACGCTCGTCCAGCAGATCGGCGACCCAAACTTCGCAGGGCCCCGTCGCTTTCAAACACTGCAAAACGCTCAAGCCGATCGGGCCGACGCCGAGAACGGCGATCTTCGCGTTCGGTTTCGTTGCGACCAAACGCACGGCATGCAGGCCGACCGTCAACGGTTCGACGGTAATCGCTTCGCCGATCGACATGGACGCCGGAACGGGAAAGCAATTCCTGGCCGGCAGAACGTAATATTCCGCCGCGGCGCCGGGCGCCTCGTAAGGGCTTCCCATGAACGATATTTTTCGGCAAGTATGCTCTCGACCCGCAAGGCATTGGTCGCATTGCATGCAGCTTATCGCCGGATCGATCGCCGCGCGGTCGCCGACTTTCACGTTCGTCACGGCCGGTCCGACCTCGACGATCGTGCCGGCGCATTCATGGCCGAGCGTCGTCGGATAGGTCATTTGCAGGCCGCCGATCCCGCCCTCCAGATAATAGTGCACGTCGGAGCCGCAGACGCCGATTCCCTCGATGCGGACTTTCACTTCGTCGGGCCGAGCGATTTGCGGCTCAGGGCGATCGCAGATCTCGATTTTTTTTAATCCGGTGAAAAATGCGGTTTTCATAGCGAGCGACGGAAATGATTACGAAACAAGGATCAGCGCTGCGGAGCCGAGAGCGCCACGCCGGCCAAGGTTAAATGCGGAACGTAGCGGGCGTCGCCGCCGAGCAGTCGAGCGACGGCCTCGCCCGCCCCGCCGGTCAAAAATATTTGCGGCCGTGCGGGGTTTGCGGAAATTGCATTCAAAGCGGATGTATTCGACTCGACGGCCAGCCTTGCGACGATTTCGCGCACGGCGCCGACCGAGCCCCAGTATAACCCTGATCGCATCGCTTCTTCGGTCGAACGGCCAAGCGCCGGAGGCGGCTCCGTCCATTCGCCGACGTCGATCAGCGGAAGTAGGTCGGTGAACTCGTGCATGGCCCGGGCGTTCATGCCTAGGCCGGGCAAAATCGCGCCGCCCGTAAATGCGCCGTTCGCCGCGATCCAATCGACGGTTATCGCGCTGCCGACGTCAACGACCGCCGCCGGACGATTCGGCTCGCGCAAGCGATTCGCCGCCACCGCGTCAACCAACCGATCGATGCCGACCATGTCGGGGCGCTCCAGTCGCACTTCCAGCGGCAGGTCCGAGGCCGATAGAAGCGTCACGCCGTCTTGCTCGCGGTTGTCGCGAAGCCAATTGATCAACCGCGTCGCCCCGGGACGATTCACGCTGGCGATCGTCCACTTCAACGAGTCCGAAGTGAACGGAGAAAGCCAATCGGCGAGTCGGTCGAATTCCGGCGTCAAATCGGAAAGCGGAAGCACGTCGTCCGGCTCAGGAAGAGAGCGATCGCCGCCTCGCTCCGCGACGCGCGCATCGCCGCATGCCGGGTCGGCCGAAAATCTGCCGATCTTTATGCGAGCGTTACCGATATCCACGGCCAGCGACGGCGCTTGTTTCATGATGAAATCGGAGGGAGGGCGATGCGCCGTTTACCAAGAGGGCGCATCGCCTTGCAATTTTGCTGCGACGGCGTTCAACAAGGAGTTTAGGCCTTGGCCGGTCACTGCGGAAATTAAAAACGGCTCGAATCCCAGTTCTTCGGCGAGTAGACGCCGCGTCTCTTCGGCCGCTGGAAGATCGGCCTTCGTCACCGCGACGAACTCGTGACGCGAGGCTAAGTCGGCGTTGTACAGTTTCAACTCCTCGCGAATCGCGCGGTAGTTCGCCAGCGGATCGGTGCCGTCGGTCGGCTCCGGTTCGATGAGATGCACGAACACCCCGGCGCGTTCCACATGCCGTAGGAATTCGTGACCGAGTCCGACCCCTTGCGATGCGCCTTCGATCAAGCCGGGAATGTCGGCCATTACGAACGAACGATCCGAATCGACCTGCACGCGGCCTAAATGCGGATACTTCGTGGTGAACGGATATGCCGCGATTTCCGGGCGCGCGCGCGACAGTCGGCTCAGCAGCGTGCTTTTGCCGGCGTTCGGCTTGCCGATCAAACCGACGTCGGCGATCACTTTCAGCTCGAGGCGAATCAAGCGACTCTCGCCCAACTCGCCCGGCGTATGCTCGCGGGGCGCGCGGTTCGTCGACGTCTTGAAGCGGATGTTCCCTTTGCCCCCTTTGCCCCCTTGGGCGGCGATCACGCTGTCGCCGTCGGCCGCTAGGTCTTTGATGATGAAGTCGCGCTCGGCGTCTTTCACCACGGTTCCCGGCGGAACGAGGAGCGTTAAATCTTTGGCTCCCGCGCCGAAACGATTGTTCGGTCCGCCGTTCTCGCCGTTCTCGGCCTTCCATTGCTTGTGACTCGTCAAGCTGACGAGGCTATTCACGCCTTCTTGCGCGACGATAATCACGCTTCCGCCGTCGCCGCCGTCGCCGCCGTCCGGGCCGCCTTGCGGCACGTATTTCTCGCGACGAAAGCAGACGCAACCGTCGCCCCCTTTTCCGGCCTGCACTCGAACTTCCGCTTCATCAACGAACATAAAGACTTTCAACTAGGAGGGTGGGCGTGGGGCGTGAGCGAGCCGGCTTTCGAGAGCGCTTGTTCACTCGCCTCATAATAAAGCACGGCTGCCATCATTACGGAGCAATCCTCTATTTTAATTAGAAAGGACCGTGCGGAAAAGGGGCGAATTTTAGCGGTATTTCGCGGAAAACCGCAGATTTCGCATGCCTTGCTATTTCTTTCCTTGCGAAGCCTTTAGAGCCCGCTCCAGACGATCGGCCGCTTTGTCGGCATCTTCGATCAGTAATTGCAACAGGCGCAGCTTCGTGTCGATATGCGCGTTCGTCTCACGGATGACTTCTTCTAGTTGAACTTCCAAGGTCTCGGCTTCGTGCGCCATGCCGTGCGACTCGCGCACTTGTTCAAAACGATCGCTTAGCCGGTCGCTCGAATCTTCCCGTTGCCGACGCTGATAGTATCGCCCCGATCTCGCCCAGAGAACGCCGATCACCACGATCATTCCCGCGATGATAAGCGCGACTTCGGGCGAAAGATTCATCCGCTTAAAAAAATCGAGGACGGATTCCATGACTTCGCTCCGGCGAAATGCTCGCTTTATTAAATGATTCGCGTTCGTTATCGACTCGGCGCAAACGCTCTCAGGGCCGCTTCGTATACGTCCCTTAACGGAACGCCGCATCGATCCGCCGCCGCGCGGCACGATTCATGCTCCGGGGAAAAACGCACGGCTTCGTTTAAAAACGCGACCTTCCCTTCAATCGGTCCGAAGACCGTCTCGACGGTCCGGCTCTCCCTTGGCAAAACGCTCCTTGCGATCAACTGCCGTCGAACGCCGAGGCTCGTCGTCTCGCGGAAGATGATCTCCTCGAGCGAGTCGGCGTCGGCCGGCCGGCAAATCGCCGTCAGCATGACGCCCGGTCGGTTCTTTTTCATCATGATCGGCGTCGAATAGGCGTCGAGCGCGCCGCGGCGCAATAGCTCGTCCATGCACCGACCGACCCACTCGCCGCTGACGTCGTCGAGGTTCGTTTCCAATAGACAAACGGTTTCGCGAGTGGTTTTAACGGTCGCGGGAGCGCCTATCGCTTCGGTCGCTTCGCCGACGTAGACTCGCAGCAGATTCGCGCAGCTCGGCCAGTCTTTCGAGCCGGCACCGACGCCGATCGTTTCGACCCGCATCGAAGGAGCCGGACCGAAGCCTTCGGCCAAGGTCGCTAAGATCGCCGCGCCCGTCGGGGTGGCTTGTTCGCCGACGACGTTTGACGGGGCGATCGGAATTCTTCTTAACAACTCGGCCGTGGCCGGCGCGGGAACGCCAACCGTTCCGTGCGCAATGCGGATTGTGCCCGACCCGACGGCGACCGCCGAAGCGAAAACGCGATCCACGCCCAACGAATCAAGGCAAACCGCCGTTCCGACGATATCGACGATCGAATCGACCGCGCCTACTTCGTGAAAATGAACATCGTCGATCGGCTTGCCGTGAACTCGCGCTTCCGCCTCGCCGAGCCGCTGGAAAATGCTCGTGGCGATTTTCTTCGCGCGAGGCGAAAGGGTTGATCCGCCGATGATCGCTATAATATCGCGCAAATTCCGATGTACATGCGCATGCGGCCGCGCTTCCGATTCATGCGAATGGCCGTGCCCGTGCGGCTTGTCATGATGACCTTCATGGCCGTGCGGATGTTCGTGATTGTGCGAATGTTCGCGGGGGCTCGACTCCGTCGAGTCGGCGGGATGCGAATCGACTTCCACATGCGCTTTCAATCCGCGGAAGCCGCCGCGATGAGTTTCTTCCTTTCGGAGCGAGCAGCCGGGCAGTCTTAGCGAGTCGATCGCCTTACAAAGGGTTTCCCAAGAGGCTCCGGCGTCGATCAAGGCGGCCAACGTCATGTCGCCGCTGATACCGGCCGTTGCGTCGAAGTAAGCGATTTTCATGATTGCGTTCCGACTTCGTGCGAGCGCGCTGAATGCCGCCGAAACGAGCCGCGCTTCTTACTAAATTTTGAAATTAAACGTATGCGCGATGAATCGCCAAAACCGCGTTCCCAGCGGTATCCATTCAGTGCGAATTCGGCCGGTGCCCCGCAATCCGAGCAGCATTACGCCGTTCCGGTCGTCGATCGGAGCGTTCGCCTGATACGAGGCGCTAATCGGTCGTTCGATCCCTGAATGCTCCTCGGTTTTCGTCGATACTTCGCCGCCGTGCTTATTTGAAAGACGCGGCGACGTTTCTCGCATCTCCGATTCAGCCACGTCTCGGATTTTCGTGCGAATCACTTCGTCGGGCAACTCGTCTACCTTCAAATCGACGGTCTGTCCGGCGTGTATGATGTTGCGGTCGATTTGGTCGATGACCAAAATCGCTTCAAGTTGTTGCGGATCGCCGATTTGGCAAAACAGAGTTCGTTGATCGAGCGTGGCGCCGACGTTCTCCGGGCGGAGCGGCGTGCCCGACCATGCTTGCAATTCGCCTTCGATCGAGTCTCGCTTCGGCGTTTCGGGCGGCGGCAGCACCGTGCCGTCGATAGGCGCCGTCAGTTTCAATCGGGCGAGATCCCGCTTGCGTTTTTCAAGCTGCTCCGCAGTCGCCTCAAGCGCTTTGCGAACCGCAGCGATCTCGGAATCGGCGCGGCGATCGATGGCGCTCTGCATTTGCAGCGTTCGCAAGCGAACTCGGTATTGTTCGGCCGTCCCCAGTAATTCCTCCATCTCGACCGCTATGTCCGGATTTTTCAGAACGGCGAGTAAGTCGCCTTTCTTCACTTGTTGACCCGGCTTTACGGCCACCTCGATCAGCTTGCCGGGAACCTCGACGTAGACCGGCGCGGCGTCACGGGCTTGAATCTCCATCGGAGTAAGAATGCTGTTAGGCAGCGGCACGAAGATCACGAAACCGACGATCGCGACCAAACCGCATACGCTGGCGAAAAAGCGTCCGCGTTTCACTTTTTCCAACCTCCCCGGTATGTAAAAAAACTTACCGACCTTATACAAAGGCATCACTAACAGTCCCCACAGCGATCCGGCCACGAGCGCCTGACCGACGAACTTGAAATGATATGACTCGAAAAGTCGGTACAAGAAGAAGCAAATGGAAAGGGTCACTACCCAGCGATAAATCGCCGACGCCACGGCGTAAATGGCGAAAAGAATCTGATTCGACTCGGGCAGGAACGGGTCTTCCTGCATCTCCATTCCGAGAAACCACTCCGCTAGTTTCCGGCTCATGATCGACGACGCCTTCTGCCGCAAATTCGGAATCTCGAGGAAGTCGGCGAGGATGTAGTAGCCGTCGTAACGAAGCAACGGGTTCGCGTTGAAGGCGACCGTCGTGATCGAGCAGACGAACATTACGTTTAAGCACAAATTGTTAAACAATCCTGGCTGCGAGAACCACCAAAAATAGGTGCAGATCGAGGCCAAGACCAATTCGACGCTCATGCCGCCGGCTCCGATCGCCATACGATGCCATTTGTTCGGCAGCATCCACGAGTCCGAAACGTTGCAATACAAACACGGCGTTAAGACCAAGAACATTACGCCCATTTCGTGACATTCGCCGCCGAAATGCGTGCAGGTCAGACCGTGCCCGAATTCATGCAAGACCTTCGTGCAGCCAAGAACGGCGGCTAACCAAAATGCGTTCGACGCGTTAAAAAACTGGTGAAACTCGGGCAGCTTTGCGCGGAATTTGTCGAATTCGACCGTCACTAAACCGGCCGCCGACAACGCCAGCATTAAACATAAGCAGAGGAAAATCGGCGAATAACACCATGCGAAAAACGGATATATCGCCTTCAGAAGTCGCTCGGGATCAAGCCCTTTGAAGCGAATATAAAGAATATTCGCCATCGTTTGCTTAATTTCCTGCCACCGTCGCTCGCCCCGCCGCTTGCGGAGCTGCGTCCCTTGCCCGGGCACGCTGGCCACGATCAAGTTGCTGCGGTGCAACATCCCCAAAAACTGCTGCATCTCTTCGAGCGTGATTTTTTGCGGCGGAAATTCGTCCTCGAACCGCTCCTTAAGCTCATCCATGCTCGTCTCGCCGTCGAGCATTTGAAGCAGAGCGTACTCCTCTTCCTGAAAGCGGAAGTATTGCAGCCCGAGCGGATCCTTGACGATCCAATACGAGCGCCCTTGGTAGTGTTGGCGTTGCGCAAGCAAGTCCGGCCGCTTCCGAACGTTTAACGGTCGAGCGGAACTCGATACCAAACTGTCGCGTAACGTGACCATCAGGGGGCAGTTCCGTAGGTCAGGCACGCCGTGCCTGACGAGTCATAAGGCCTTCGCTCGCTCACGGCGGCGAAATATTCAAACGCTATTTTAATTTGATCGTCATCGAGGCCGGCATGCCGTCGCGCAGCAGCCATTGTCCTTTTTCTTGCCGGTTCTCCACCATCGCGCGAACCTTGTAGCCGCCTCCGACGCTCACCGACGGATTGACGAACACGACCGTGGCCGGAAACTCCACTTTCCGACCGCGCGCCAATTCCACTTGCACGACGGCGGGGCGTCCGGTGATTTCGTTCGGCGAGCATTCTTGCATGCTTACTTCGCCCTCCACCCGCAGACGATTCATCTGGCGAATGCAGATCACCGTATCGCCCGGTTTGACCCATTCGCCGCGTTTGAATTTGATTTCGCTCACGTCGCCGTCCAGCGGCGAATCGATCTTCCGATGCCGCAAGTTTTCGTCCGCGGCGCGAACTTCGGCGTCGCTCACTTCGGCCTGCGCCTTGGCCACGTTCAAATCCTTTACCGCCTTTTCGTTGCCAAGCTCCGCTTCGGTGATTTTCAGACGCTGTTCGTCCAATTGCTCGTCGGGCACGGAGCCCTTGGTTCGATTGTTGGCCGCGACGCTTCGGTTATAGTTGGATCGCGCCGTCTCCGCCGTCGCCATCGTGTATCTTAAGTTAACGTCGCTTTTCGCCTCTTCTTGGGCGGCTTTAAGCTTGTATCTCGCCACCTCAAGTTGCATCTGCGGAATGCTGTCGTCGATTTGGGCCAGCGGCTGGCCTTCCTTCACGAACGCCCCTTCGGCCACGTTAATCCTCGTCAAAACGCCTTGCTCTTGCGCCGGCACGTCCGCCTTTTGATCGACCGAAATCTGGCAATCTTTCACGAAGATGGTCGGCGGTGCGTCGTTCGCCGCCGCGACCGTCAACAATCCGCAAAGTATAAATCCGAGCGTAGTCATTTGGCAGTCCTCTTAGCGAAACGCGTCGCGAGTCGATTCTCGACGCTTAGAAGTAACGGAATAAAATCCTCGATTGAATGAACGCGATCACGTCGTGCAGCAAGACGTAGCCCAAGGCACGCCGACCGCAATCGACTTTCGCCGTCACCGTGGCCCCGGGACGCAACGCCGTCGGATCGATCTCCGTCTTGTCGATTTTCACGAAAATCTGAACCGTGTTTCCTTCTTCGCCGTGGATCTCGGCGCTGCGGTGAACCTCTTTGATTTCGCCGACTCGAGTTTTTCCTGGCTCCGTCGCCAAAATGTAGTTGACGTTCTGCGGTTCGTTTTCCGGGATCTTTTTCCGTTGCGTCATCACATGTCCCATGTATTGCTCGGGCATGTTCAGTTCAAGCTGCCAATCGCCGGACGGATCGGCCACCCGCATCAATATTTGGCCCCGCTGAACCGGACGCGATATCAATCGCTTGTACAAATCCCACGTCACCACGACGCCGTCGATCGGACTCTTTACGAATAAGTCGCGTTGCTTCGATTCCAAAAGTTCCAGCTTCGAGCGAAGACTGTCTCGCTTCGCTTTCGCTTCGGCGATTTGACCGTCAATGCGAATCGCCTCCTCGCGAGTGATCTTATTCGTGTCCGCCTGCTGCCGGGTTAAACTGTTGATTTGTTTCTCGGTCGTCGTGATTTGGCCGATCGTTTCGCTTTTGGCGATCTCCAGGTCGTTGTTCCGCAGCATGACGAGCAGTTGGTTTTGCGCCACCTTGCTGCCGTGTTCGACTTTAAGCGAGTCCACCACGCCGTCGATGCCGGCGAACACTTCGCGACGCACGACCGGCTCGAGCGTCCCTTTCGCCTCAAGCTTGAACGGGGCCGGATAGAAAATCAACGCCGCGACGACCGCGATGACCGCCGCGCCGATCGAAATCGTCTTCGGCAAGTTTCTCGCCTCGACGATGACGCGGGTTTTGCCCAACGCTCGCCATAGCGGCATGAGCAAAATCCCTTGATGTTCGAGCGCGTTCGACATCGCCGCCGCCGCATGCTGCGAAACCACGTCCACGCGTTGGACCATGCTCGTCGGAACCCGGCTGTCCTCGATCTGCTCGACGATCAACGCCGCGATCACCGGCCGCTTGTCAGGCTCGTTTTCGTCCTCGACGCTTTCCGCCTCGATCGGAACCGGCTTCTTTAGCGGCAACACCGCCACGGTCTTCGAATGCGCTTCGTCGACGTATTCTTGCAGCGCCTCTTCCACTTGCGGAGCTAGGTCGGTCACGTCGCCCGAATACCAAATCGGATCGCCCGTCGCCGAAACCGCCGTCGCCAGCCGATTCATCAGCCGAACGAGGTTCGAACGCTTGTCGAACACGTCTTGGCCGCTGATCGCTTCGATTCGCGACTTTCGGCCATGCTGAATCGCCACGCTTAATCGGTCGCATTCGATCAAGCGGCGCCCTTCGTTCGCCACCGTATAGGCCGTCTCACGCGGATGAAGCGACGAATGAATTCGCCGCGTGAAATCTTCCAATTGCGTCCAGAGCGATTGGCGATCGGCGAAGTGACGCAATTGATGGTTGCGCAAAAAGTCCGCCGCCAACTCGCACATCTGCGCCAGAAATCGCAAATAGCCTTTCTGCGCCTCGGTCGTGGCGTCGGGCCGTTGAAATATCTCGACCACGCCGACCGTTTCCAAGTCGGTCTTCAAAATGCCGAATACGAGTAGGAAGTCCGACGGATTGCCCGCTCCTTCTTCGCCGTAGCTCGAACGCGGCGGCGAAAGAGTCGCTTCTCCGTCCTGCACGACCTTGTAGAGCAAACGCCCGTGCTGTTTCTCCGTCTCTTCACTGTCGCGGAGCTTTGCGTCTTGCAAGTTGATCTGGTACTGGAGCGCCAATCGGCCTTCG
Source organism: Thermoguttaceae bacterium (assembly GCA_963665265.2). Taxonomy (GTDB): domain Bacteria; phylum Planctomycetota; class Planctomycetia; order Pirellulales; family Thermoguttaceae; genus CAXXHQ01. The sequence goes on from OY762224.2 coordinate 578,702, forward strand.
TGATTCAAGGTCCAAATTGCGCCCCCGACCGCCGCCAACGCCGAGAGAATCCGCGTGAGAAATCCGCTGTAAAACTCCTCGGGCGAAAGGTTCTCTTTCGAGAGCTGGGATATTTCCAGCATCAGCGAGCGAATTTGCTGCCGCGTCTGTTCGACTAACTGCGGATCGAGCGATTGATCGGAACTCATTCAAAAGATTCCTGAGAGGAATATGTTTATCGTCGAGCGGAGCGGCCTCCCTCGCTGCAGTCGCCCCGCCGTACAGTTGGTCGGCGCTCGTCGAGCGCGCTACAACGTTTGGCCTTCTAACTCTCTTCGGATTTTTCGTCGTCGAAATGTTGCCGCATATTCAAGACTGGCCTACACTTAGACGCTTTCCGCGACCTTTTTGCAATGGCCTTACGACCCCAAGCCGCCGCGAATGGGCATAAATAGCATAATCGCCGTAAGCGCCGTGGAAGTCAATCGGTTCACTCTGGATAATGAAATCTTGTGGCCGATTCCTAAGTTATTTCGACGAAATGGGATAGAGACGCAAAATGGGAGGCCAACCGCCCGACGACTTCATAGAACATTTCGCCGAATTATCCCGTATAATTGCTTACCAAGAAACTGTTTCCAATGACGAATATAGACAATATAAGCTGATTAAATAAGTTCGCCGTCGATCCGGCCTCAAAACACGCCGCCCCGGCGCAAGGAGATATCGATATGTTTCAAGTTTGGGACCCGATGTATTTTGTTTACATAGTGCCTGCGTTGTTGCTCGGCATGTGGGCGCAGATGCGCATTTCGGTGACTTACGCCCGGGCTCAGCAGATGCCAGCCCCGCTTAGCGGCGCGGCGGCCGCTCGACATATCCTCGACTCGGCCGGACTGACCGATATTCCCATCGAAACGGTCGAAGGACATTTGAGCGACCACTACGACCCCCGGGCGAAGGTTTTGCGTCTTAGCTCCGAGGTCTATTCCAGCCGGACTCTCGCGGCGGTCGGAATCGCCGCCCACGAAGCGGGCCACGCCATTCAAGACGCCGTCTCCTATCCTTTGATGACCGTCCGCAATTTGGCCGTTCCGATGGCCAATATCGGCACCGGCATCGGCCTGACCATGGCCGGCATCGGCGCCGTGTTTAACTTTGGAAAACTCTTGCTTCTCGGCATTATTTTGTTCGCCGGCGTCGTCGCCTTCCAGGTCGTAAACTTGCCGGTCGAGATCAACGCCAGCACGCGGGCGAAGCGTCAACTCGTCGAGTTGAACATCGTCAGTCCCGACGAGTTGTACTACGTCCGCAAGGTGCTCAACGCCGCGGCCTGGACCTACGTCGCCGCCACGTTGCAAGCGATTCTTACGCTCCTCTACTACGTGATGCGCTACTCGAATCGTCGCGAATAGTCGGATGGAAAAACGACTAGCGCCGCACCTGTTTTTTACCGCGAAGGCGCAAAGGACGCGAAGAGTTTTTTGCCGCGAAAAAAGAATATGGACGCCTTTTTTAGCCGAAATATTGAAATTCCTTGTTTGCGGCAAGATCACGAAAACACGGTAGAGCATAGGGCGTAGGGCATAGGGGGCGGATGCGCAGAGCGCCAACCATCGCGGCAAGCGCTGTGCGCTGAATGCCGACGGCCGATCGCCACCAAATTGTCAAAGAGCGGAGGAAAGGTCGCCAGGCTTTCCGGCGTAATTTTCGCCGAGAGAAAAGATAGCGGACCCCCTGGCCCACTTTCAATGGAAAAGCCGGATATTCGTTCAATTAGCAATTTTAAGCGGTGCGTAGGGCGTTTTTGCTGACCAGTTTGCGTTCTTTTGCGGCCTCTGCGGCGCATTAGCGGATATCAGCGGGGATTAGCGTTCCGACCACGACATTCCCGCGCAGAGACCGCCAAGATCGCGGAGATTTTTTGCAAAATTCTAAACTTGGCAAATCAGAATCTTGGCTAATTTTCTTTGCGGTATTTTTTTTGTGTTTCGCGTATTTCGCGGTTAAAACTCCGCGTCTTTCACGCTCTTTGCGTTCTTTTGCGGCCAATCAGTTGCGCCCTTGGGGATGCGTAACCTACGGCTGGTGCGTTTTGCGCGGAAATGATTTTGTCGTCCCTAAAGGGCTTCGAGGAGGGCGGAGATCATCTCCCGTGGACTAGTGCCTACGTTTAAGGCTTGCTCATCGGCAGCGGCGCTCCGCCGCTCGCGTCGGAGTTCGCACGAACGTCGGCCCCTTCGCCCTCTAAGAGAACCGTGCCTAAGTCAACCGGCTCGTCTTCTTTTCCGGCTCCTGCCTGCGGAACCGTGAAGCGGTAATACTTGATCGTTGACTTGGCGCCGGCCGCGATCGTCAGAAACATACTGTAGTCGCCCGGCGGAACATCGGCGAAGCGGAGCGTTCCGTCTGCATCGGCGCTGTTCTGGAAGAACGCTTTGCTCGGCAACGATTCTTTATATGCGGCAGCCTTCTTTTGATACTGGCGCCCGGCCTCGGAGCGCTCCCAATCGTTCTTCCATTTCTCGATTTTCAGCGGATCGTTTTTTACGTCATCGGGAACGCTCATGTCTCCAAGGAGCGGAAGCTGCGGAAGGAGCGTCGCGTGCATCCCCTCGACGTTTAGATCCGAAGGCGGAATGAATTTAGCGACGATAGTTCGCCCCGACCCGCCCACGTCAAAAGTCTTTTTCTCGTTCTCGTTGACGACGATCGGATACAAGGCCAAGATCGAAGGCTTTCCAACCGCTAAGATCGTAGAGCCGATATGGCCTTTGCCGGGAAACGCCTGTTCGATCTTGTATTTTCCGTCTGAATCGGAAGTCGCGGCGCCGGCAAATGAGATCACGTCCTTCTCATCAAACGGGCCGACGCCAGCATAGTTTAGAGTGACGAGCGAATTCGCTTGAGTCTTCTTGCCGATTCGGACCGTGCCTTCGACGCTCGACCAAGGCATGAGCGTAAGTTTTGCGGACGGTTCGGCCAAGTCGGTCGATTTCAGGAATCCGTAGCCCGACGGATGCGTGACGACGATCCGATCCGATTTCGTCGGCAACGGGAGGCTTATTCGTCCTTCGGAGTTCGTCTTGGGAATTTTGACGTTTGATTGCCGTGCCGATATACTCCCGTTTGCGACCTCAAATGCTAGTTCTTGTTTCTCGCCGCTAACGACGACGGTTTGCGCCCCGGCGGCCGGTCGGCCGTCGGGCGTTAAGACGCGAACGTCAAGTTGACTCTTCTCCGTCGAGAGATTGAGCGGCTCCTGGCTTTTTTCCGTTGATTTCTGTAAGTCGATCGATTTCAACTTCATTTCGCCAAGCTCGAACGGCGCGTTCGGCTCTTCGCTTGTCGGAACGGTGAAGCGGCGATACTCGTTTCTATATCCCCCGGGAACGGCCAAGCTGATGATCATTCCGTAATCGCCCGGCGGCATGTCGTCTATGCGAAATGAGCCGTCGTCGTTCACGCTCGTTCGAAAAGCGGGGCTTTCCAGAAAACGCTTTGTATAGGCCGCCGTTTCCGCTTTATACGCCTTGCCCGCTTCGGTCTTTTCCCACACGGCAAGCCACTCGGCGACTTTTTTCTCGTCGTTCTTAATCTCCGTCGGAATAGGAGGATCCTCCGGCGTCGGAAGATTCACGTGCAGCGTCGTTTCGCCCCAACGAATTCGCTTCTCATCCTCCTTGGCCGGGACAAGTTTGCCCGCTACTGCGCGGCCCGATCCGCCCACGTCAAAACGCCGCCGCTCTCCCTCTTTGATCGTTATAGGAAATCTCACGCTCGAAATGACGCCCTTCGCTTGACCGGGCAGATCCCAGCCGTAGCCGATCATCGCGGCGCCGGGCAACGCTTTTTCGATGCGATAGCTTCCGTCGGCCTGAGTTTTCGTTTCATAAAGAACGCCGGACACGCGGCCATTCTCTCCAAACGGCCCGCCGAGAACGTAGCCAAGTCGAATCAATGTGTTTTCGACGGGTTTCGTTCCCGCTCGCACGGCCCCTTCAATCGTCGCCCAAGGCTTGAGTCGTATCTCGCTCGGCAATTCGTTGTTGACCGGCTTGATAAGGGAAAATCCCTCGGCATGCAAAACGATTAGTTGGAAGGGTTCCGTCTGCTTGGGAATACGCAACGTTCCGCGCTTGTCGGCCGCAATCCTCTCGGCATGCGGAACCGGAGTGGCATAGACGGCCGCGTTTGTGACGTTATCGGCGAATTCGCCGTTCGCAATCATGATTTGCCGACTTGGAATCGCCACGGCCGCCTTGGCCCCGTCGGCCGGCTTGCCGCCGGGAGTCAAGATTCGAAGCTCACTTTGGCGCTCTTCGATCGCCTTTTCATTCGTCGTCGCCTTTTCCGCCTGGCTCTCTCTCGTCTCTTCAAAAGCGTTTACGTCCCTTTTCAATTGGATTTCGCCTAAATCGATAGGCGCTCCGTTTCCCTTAGGTACTGTTACGCGATAGGCCTTGAGAAATCCGATGCGATGTTCCGAAAAACTGACTTCAAGCTCATACTCGCCCGGCGGCATGTCGTCGATTCGGAACGTGCCGTCAAGATCGGCCGTTATAAAGAACGACGGTCGTTTCGTTGAAGACGATTCAGCCCCCTCGTCGCTTGCAGCGCCGAACGGTCTAACTTCGATCTGGGCGAATTTCCAAAGCGGTTTTTCTTTCGTCTCCGGCGGCGCGACCAGTCTCCCGACCGCGGCGCGGCCCTCTCCTCCCAAATCAAGACGCGTCGTTTCGCCGGCCGTCAAATGAACCGGCACGCGAATTGCCGAGGCGACTTCCGCGGCCCCTTGATTTGCGATTAGCATGATGTCCCGGCCAACTCTTGCGGATCCCGGAAATACCCGGTCAAATTGGAAATGACCGTCCGCCTTTGAGTTCACTGTATAAGACGTGAGTATTCGCGGTTCATCACGTCCGAATACGTCGTATCCGTTTACTTGAACGGCGATTCTCGCGTCGGCGATCGGTTTAGACGCTACGCGATAGACTCCCTCGACTTTCGCCCAAGGAGACAGTTTTATTTCGGCAGGAACTTCGCTCGTCGCCGATTTCGCAAAGTAATATCCTGTCGGATGCGTAACGATCAATCGAAACGGTCCGTCCTGACCGGGAAAGCTAAAACGTCCTTCGCCGTCCGTTTTGTAGACCGGGGCGTCGGTCGATTGTCTTAAAATTTCGCCGTTTTCCAAAATTATTTGCGACGCGGAAAGACCGACTGCCAATTCAGCTCCCCCGGCAGGCTTGCCGTCCGGAGTCAAAACTTTCGCCGTCATCGACGCTTTCGGTTTGAGTTCAAAGTCGATCTTCACGCTTCCTTCGCTCGATTCGATTTTACGCGACGTGGCGACTTGATACCCGTCGGCTTCAATCTTCACGAAGAAGGCTTGGCGGTTATTCGCTTTCAGCGAGTAGGTTCCGTCCTTGGCGGCGTAACTGTCGTTTCGTTCCCAAAAGATGCCCGGTCCGCCGTCCCAACCGCCGACGATTGCGCGGAACGATTTGACCGGCTCTCGCGTAGCCTCGTCAATCACGCTTCCGGATATCCTTAGCGGCGCTCCGGCGACGATCTCATAGGTTTCGGCGCGCGCGACGAGCGGGAATCGTCGAATGGCTGCGCCTGCGGGCGGGTAAATGTCGGCCTTGAACTCGTCCAGCGGCGCCTCGTTCCATTCCCACACGCCGTTCCGGTCCGTAAACATATTCACGTCGTCGAACTCAAAATATTCGACTTGCTCTCCTCGCCAAGCTTGCGGAAAAACGCGAGTCTTCGCGACCGGATTTCCTATTTCGTCCACGACGTGAATGCGAATTTTTCCGCCCGGCCGCATGACGAAATTCACCGGCTCCATTTTCGGCTCGACGGAAACGATTCTCATGTCGAGCGCCTTGCCTTTCGCCGACGCAACGACTCGCGTCATCGCCTCTTCGCAGCCGACTAATCGATATTTTCCTTCGGCGTCCGTTCTCGCTTCGCGTAAGTTGTTATGAAGCTTCGTGCGGACCAGGGCGTCTTTGATCGGCTCGCCCGACTCGTTCGTCACCGCGCCGACGATCGTAAGCCCCGCCTTTATGACGATCGGCGCCGTCGGCTGGGCGTTGCCCGATAAGCCGAAAACGCTCCGAGTCAGCGTGGGGCGAGAAGGTTGATAATTCGGGTGATTCACTTCGACGTACACGTCCTTTTTCGACGCCGGGACGAGATCGTAACGCCATCGACCGTCTTGATCGGTCGTTACCTCCTTGCCGACGTATAATTGGTCATTAACGCCGGGTAGAGTTTGGTATTGAACGGACGGATGAACCGTTGCGTTCGCTATCGGCGTTCCCTGCTCGTCAACGACGACTCCGCCGACCGACCATGCCTGCTTTAATTCGACAAGAATATTCTCGGGAATGGGCTTTCGCTCGTTTCCTTCGTCGTTCCAAGCGGCCCAAAACGGCGCATACCCAGGCATATGAATCGTCAACCACAGCCGCTTGGCGTTTTGCGGAATCGCCATTGTAAATCGGCCGTCGTCTTCGGTCGTCACTAGCCGTCCGTATTTCGACTCGCCTGCCAATTCCCCGCGTCGAACCGACCCGGCGTTCACTGCTACATTTTGAATCTCCGCCGTCGCTTTGACCGGCTTCTTATCCGGCCCGACCACGGTGACTTCAAATAGCCGCTCGCTCCCGTTCGTCTTGTTCTCCAATCGCGGTTTTTCTTTTGGCCTATTGTTTTGATCAGTTCCTCGGTCGTTCTTAGAGTTTGTTTCCGTAAATCGTCGCAATTCCTCCGGGTATTGTTTTTGTTGCTCCGTTAGCGGATCAAGAAGCAAGGATCGTTTTTCGTTTGGGGCTAAAGAAACAGAAACGTCTTGGACGTCGATTCGCCCAACGTTGGCTATTTCAAAAGCTCGGGAGATTGAAGCGTTCCAAACCGGCGGTACATGCGAAAAGACGAACGGCGGACGCGACTCTTTCTTTTTTAAATCGCTCCAATACTGCGAAAACGTAATTTCCGGAAGGCCCGCCGCTGAAAGCAGCGTCGATCGTAACGACGGTTCCTCTTGGTTTGATTTGTTTTTATCTTTCAAATCGACGGTCAAGCTAGCCCACCGAAGCAGAGTGAGTTTTCGATCGGACAAAAGCTGGTCGCGCTCGACGCTGTTGATTCCCGCATTCGGATGAAGTGCGATGACGCGATAATTTGCGTTCTTCGGCGGATAAACGCTGAAGAGTCCTTCCGCGTCCGAACGCGTTAAAACAAAATCGAGCGGATTGCGTAGACGGCCTTCCACTAACGGGACTTGCCAGTCAACCGGAGCGGCGGAGTCGGCTGGAGTTATTAAAATGATCTCGGCGTCGCGAACCGGCTCCCCTTTATCGTTTACGACGTATCCTTCCGCTCGTAGAGATTCGTCGAGCTTTTGATCGTCCGCAGTGCGAATCCGGTCGTAGACTAATCCAATTTGCGGCGAAAGGCTCCCCTCGCTATGGCCGATCGTCTTGTAATGATTGCAGATGCGCCATATTTCTTTTTTTGCGGGCTCGTAAATTCCATTAGCGAATGCGCTGTTTGTAAAATAAAAATGCGGATGCGTTTGTGAAGGATTCGACCGCTTGGCGATAATCTCCTCGATCTCCTTCCATGTGACGATCCGCTTTCCTTCGAGCAGCATCACATGCTTGGCGATTACGACGTTAAACTCGTACGCTTCGTCTTTGTGCGACTCGACGACGGGCTTGGCGCCTTTCTCGTCTTTGATCACCGCCGTCGCTTTTTCTTTTTTCGGATCGGCCGCGCGGAGTTGCGGCAGGGCGACGGCCGCGATCAAGAGCAACGCGCAAAGCGAGCCTAGCCCGAGCTTGACCGTCAAGCGGCGCTCTTCGTCCAATAGCCGCGCCATTCTCCGCAAACAAGAGCTTCGGGCCGACGATTCGAACATTCCCAACGCTCCGCCGGGATGGGCCGCCGCCTCGCGCCCCGCCGAGGCGGCGAACCGCATCACCCCTAAAAACGCCTCGCCCGAAGCCGTCTGCGAACCGGCGACCAAACTCGACGCCACGTCGTCGCAGGCGTATTCCCGCAACCGGTTGATCATTCGATTGGCGATCCACACGGCCGGGTTGGCGAAATGCAAGATCACGGCCAGCCGCTGAAAACAATTCACCGCCAAGTCGTGCCGCCGTACATGGGCCAATTCGTGCAGCAACACCCATTCCAGTTGCTCGACGGGCAGCGAACGCGCAATCCCCGCAGGCAGGATCAACGTCGGGCGGAAAATCCCCCACACCGCCGGCGAGGTGACCAATTCGCTCTCCACAACCCGCAGCTTTCGGCGAACGCCGATATGGCGAAGCAGCCTCGTAAAATCGATGGGAAATGAATCGAGATCGGTCGGCCGGGCCGAGCGCACCACGCCATGCCGAAAACGAATCTGCGCGACGATCAAACGAGCGGTCAGCAGGAAAACGCCCGACGCCCAAGTGAGCGCAAGCCACGAATAAAGCGATAAACTTGGCGCTCGTTCGACGATCGGCCGCGGCGCAGCGACGACATTGCTCCTGTCGGTCGGCATCGTGAGCGGCGATCGGTCGAAGGCCGGCATCGTCGGCTCGAGGCGATTTGAAACGATCGGCGGCGTCGGTTCCGTTTGCCACGCCGTAAATGCCCGAGGCGCCCATGCGACGAGTTGTTCCGGGATCGAAACTTCAAGGGGGAAAAAAAGCTTGAGCGGAACGAGGAGGAACAACGCGTAGCCGAACTGCGGCGAGGCCTTTTTCCGAATGAAGAACCACAGCAGAGAGACGACGGCCAAGACGACGGCCGCGTCGATCAGCGACGAGCCCATCCGCTGCGACCAAACGACGGCCAATGCGTTACATCTTTCGACGATCCCGATGATCATGTTAAGCCCTCGCTATTGATAAGTAGGACGCGTGCTTGCACGCGCCGGTCTTTCGCGGCCCAATAAAACTAACTGCATGCCGCCACGCACCATATATTCACCGCGAAGGCGCAAAGGTCGCAAAGAGAATTATGCATGCGACTTCTTTGCGCTCTTGGCGTCTTTGCGGTAAATTAAAATGCGATCTTCGTTTTTCTTCGTGTATAAAAAGTTGTTGCGGCTTTGCGGTTTATTCGCGGTTCCGCTTGTTGCGGCTTTGCTTTCCGAGAGATTTCTTTTTTTCTTCGATCAGTTTTTGCAGAGCGTCGAGATCGTCCTCTTTGAGCGAAGTGGTTTCGACCATATGGGCAAGAAGCGGCCCGGCGGCGGCCCGCGTCGTGCACTCCAGCAGCGTATCGGCCGCTCCGCGAAGGATCGAGATCGCCGATTGAATCGGACGATAGACGAACCCGTTTCCCACGGTCGTGGCCGAGAGATAGCCCTTGTCGACGAGTCGCTTGAGCAGGGTTTTCACGGTCGGCGGCGCCCAGCCGTATTTTTCGCCGGCCACGGTGTAGACTTCGCGGGCCATCCCTTTTTGCAGATCCCAGACGATTTTCATAACCTTCCACTCGGCGGCGGAAAGGTCCTTCCGTTCGTTCGTTTCGGCCATCACGCATTCCTCCTCGTCGAAAGTCGGCGTCCGTCGTTCGCCGGTTTGATTTTCGTAATGTAATCGGACCGACTACAAATGTCAACGGTCGTTTCGGACGAATTCTTGGGTTTTTTCGAGGGGGGCGGGGGCAAGGATGAAGGAGGAGGGATGAGGGATGAAAGTCGCAAATTTAGATAGCGAAGTCTTGTCGATCCTGGAAATTCTGTCCAATTTCCTTTGTTAGATATTCTTTTGTGTCTTTCGAGTATTTCGTAGTGAAAACTACTGCGTCTTTCGTGCTCTATGCGTTCTTTCGCGGCCAATAAAAATCTATTGCGCCCTTCGTCATTCTTCGTGACCTTCGTGGATAAAACCTGTCGCGGCCTCTGCGTCGCATTAGCGGATATCAGCGAGGATTAGCGTTCATTCCGCAACTACGCTTTCGCGCCCAGCAGCCAAGCCAGGACGCCTTTTTGCGCGTGCATGCGGTTTGCCGCCTGTTGAACGACGACGCTTTGCGGACCGTCGATCACTTCGTCGGTCACTTCCTCGCCGCGATGCGCCGGCAAGCAGTGCATGAAGAAGGCCCCTTTTTGCGCGTTCGACATCAACTCGCCGTTCACTTGGAAATCGCCGAACGCCTTCATTCGCGATTCCTTTTCCGACTCGAAGCCCATACTCGTCCAAACGTCGGTATAGACGGCCACGGCGTCGGAGACCGCTTCGACCGGATCGTCGGTCACGACCAAATCCAAGTTCGGCGCGTGTCGCATGATCCAGGCGAGTTCCTTCTCGTCGTATTGGTAACCCTTCGGCGTGGCCATCACCATGCGCATGCCGAGTCGAGCGCAGCCGATCGCCAAGCTTCGCGCGACGTTGTTGGCGTCGCCGACCCAGCCGAGGGTGTGCCCTTTCAGTTTTCCGACGAGCTCGCGGATGGTGTAGAGATCGGCGATCGCTTGGCAAGGATGCTCGAAGTCGGTCAAACCGTTGATGACGGTGCAATCGCAATGTTTGGCGAGCGATGTGGCCGTTTGATGTTTGTTGGCGCGAACGACGACGACGTCGACGTATTCGCCGAGCACGCGACCGAAGTCTTCGACCGATTCGCGACTGCTGCCGAAGCCGGTTTCGCTACCCAGAAACAGGGAGCTTCCGCCGAGATTGATCATGGCCGACTCGAAGCTGACGCGGGTCCGTAGCGACGGTTTTTCGAAGAGCAAAGCCATCACGCGGCCGGGCAACAACGGCTCGCGCAGGCCCGCTTCGTACTTACTCTTCAAATCCTCGGTAATCGAGAAGATGCGTTCGATTTCCGCCGCCGTCAGGTCGGCCAGGCTAATCAGGTTTCGCATCGCTAGGTCCTCTTGTCGTTTCTCTCGTCGGTGCGCGACGCGAGCGTATGGAATTTATGTGGGATTCTTCGCGTGTTTCTTAATCACTTCAGTCAATATGTCCATGCCCTCGTGGGCTTGCGCCTCGGTCAAATTCATGGCCGGCAGCAAGCGAATCACGACGTTGTGCGTGCAGTTGATCAACAGTTTGCGTTCCATGCACTCGCGAACGATCGGGGCGCCTTCGATCGACAATTCGGCGCCGATCATCGTGCCGCGGCCTCGAACGTCCTTCACCACGTCGCATTCCTTTTGCAACTCGCGGAAGCGGGAGAGGAATACGTCGCAAAGCTTCTTTGAATTATCCAGCAACCCTTCGTTCTCGATCATTTCGACGGCGGCGATGCCCGCTCGAGCGGCGATCGGATTGCCGCCGAACGTGGCTGCGTGCATTCCCGGTCGAAGGCTCGGCGCGATCTCTTTCGTCGTCAGCATCGCGGCCCCGGCGATCCCGCCGCATACCGCTTTGGCCAACGTCATTACGTCGGGCTGCACGCCGACGCCCTGATAGGCGAACCATTCGCCCGTTCGACCGCAGCCCGTTTGCACTTCGTCGAAAATCAGCAGCATGTCGTTGTCGTCGGCTAATTTTCGCAAACCGGCCAAGAAACCTTCCGGCGGAATGCGAACGCCTCCTTCGCCTTGGATCGGCTCGATCATGAAGGCGATCGTCTCCGCATCGATCAACTTGGCGGCCGCCTCCAAATCGCCGAACGGGGCGTACATGAACCCCGCCATGAGCGGCCCGAGCCCCTCATGGTATTTCGGTTGGGCCGTCGCCGTGGTCGAGCCGAGCGTTCGACCGTGGAAGCTACCCTCGAACGTGATGATCTTGTAGCGTTTCTTCGCCGAACCGTGCAAGCGTGCGAGCTTGATCGCCGCTTCGTTCGCCTCGGTTCCCGAGTTGCAGAAGAAAGCTTGACCGCCGAAGCTCCGCTCGCTCAGCGCCTTCGCCCAGAGACCTTGCACGTCGGTGTACCACGAGTTCGGCACGTGAATCAGCTTGCCGAGTTGATCGCGCACCGCCTCGACGACCGGACCGGGACAATGGCCGAGCAGGTTGCAGCCCCAACCGGGAAAGTAATCGAGATAACGATTTCCTTCGCTGTCCCAGACGTAAGATCCCTCGCCGCGGACCAGCGAAACCGGATAGCGGTTGTAGTTCGGAATCACGTACTGATCGAACAGCTTGATCGTCTCTTCGGAACTCATCGGTTGATTCTGCGACACAGCTCTAAAACTCCTTTGTAATACGCTACCCTACGCCCAAATCCCTACTTAACTAACTGCGTTCCCACGCCGCGACTAGTGTAAACTTCGAGCATCAGCGAATGCCGGATGCGGCCGTCGATGATGTGGACCTTCTTCACGCCTCGGTTCAGCGTTTCGAGGCAGGCCTCCACTTTCGGAATCATGCCCGACTCGATTACGCCCCCCGAAATCAATTCGCGGGCTTCCTTCTCGTTCAGCGAGTGGATCAACGTTTCCGGATCGTTCTTGTCGCGCCGAACGCCGTTGACGTCGCTTAAGTAAACCAATTTGTCGGCTTCGACCGCTTGGGCCACGGCCGTCGCCGCGGTGTCGGCGTTCACGTTATATTTCTGTCGGTCTTTGCCGATGCACATCGACGGAATGACCGGAACGATCCCCGCATGGCAAAGGTTCTCGATCGTGGCGCGATCGACCCGGGTCACCGTGCCGACGTAGCCGAGATCGAGTTGCTCGCCGCCGTCGCCGGGAAGCGTAATTCGTTCGCCCCGCAGGACGTTCGTCGTTTTGAAGTTCAACGCCTGCGCTCGGCCGCCGAGGTCGTTAATCCGTTGCGCGAGTCCTTCGCAAATCTCGCCCGCCAACACCTTCTCGACGATGTTCAACGTCGCCTCGTCGGTGTAGCGCCGACCTTGCACGAAGTTCGGTTGCAAGCCGGCCTCTTTCATGGCGCGACTAATCGCCGCCCCGCCCCCATGCACTACGACCGGTCGCATCCCGACCGTCTCCATAAAGACGATGTCCAGCAGAAGGTGGGTCATCGCCTTTTCGTCTTCCATCACGCTGCCGCCAAGCTTAATGACGGTAATTTTGCCGCGAAACTGTCGAATCCATTGAAGGGCTTCAAGGAGGACGTCGGCTTTCTGTATGGCATCTTCCAACGGGGCAATCTCCGAAAGTCAAAATACAATAAATGATCGGGGCAATTAGCTCGGCGGCGGCAATCTCTTTCCCCAGACGCAAACCGTTTTTATGCCGGGGAAACCTTGCATTGTAAATCGCCCAGCTTACCTGTCAACGGGACAATGCGGGGGTCCGCTTAGTAATACCGAGGGGGAGATCGGCGTTCGCCCCAATTTGGCCATATTTCAAAGACGTCACGGGCCAAGAAAAGTTCTCCGCAGGAAGAAAAATACTCCCTGCATTGCGGCCGAAGGAGCGGAGAAAGCGAAATTACTCCGCTTGGTCCTCGTGTTTGATCTCTAGAATCATCTGCAAGAATTTTTCCATCGACGGGCAGCGGCGGCTCAAGTCCGGCTCAATGCACCAATGGATCGCCTTGGCCAGCGTCGGATTGATCTGCGGGCGGAACTTCCGGATGTCTTCCGGCTCCTTGTTGTGCGTCATCGCCGCCATGCCCGTCGTCCCGCGCGGCCAAGGAAGCTCGAACGTGCAAATTTCAAACGCCGTCACGCCAAACGCGAAAACGTCCAGCCGCTCGTCGGTAGCATGGCGATGCACCAACTCAGGCGCCATGTAATTCGGCGTTCCCGTCCGATTGCCCGGCAGCTTGAATTCACGCGTCGCGGGAACCGTCAAACCGAAGTCGATCAGCTTGATGTCCTCGTTCTCGTTCGTCAGGATGAAATTTCGCGGGCAGATGTCGCGGTGAATGTATCCCGCCGCATGCACGGCGGCGACGGCCTCGGCCGCTTCGCGAATGAACTTCACTCGATGACCGTCGAGAATCGCCGCGCGACCGACGATCGCCGAATGCAGCGTTTGGCCGTTCAAATACTCCATTACTAAGTATTGCGAGCCGTCGGTCGTAAGTCCGTACTCCATCGTCCGAACGATCCGCGGATGCACGAGGGCCATCGAAACTTCGCCTTCCGAAGGTTTTTTTAGCCCTTTGAATCGCGCAAGATAATCGGCCGTCTTTTTCGGATCGAGTATTTTGAGCCCGACGATCGCGTTCGTCTTCATATCGCGGGCCATATAGAAGCTTGACATCGTTCCGAGGATCGCTTTCTGCAAAAGCGCGAAACGAGCCGAGACGTCCAAGCGTCCGCCTGAGAATAGCTTCTTTATTCCGTCAAGAAATGCCAATTGCTTACCGTTTCCGAAACCGTCGAATATCGGCGCTCGCAAGTCGGCGCCGACGCCCTGTTTTCATCTATTCTGGTTGGCGGAACCGGCCGACTCAAGCGTTATTTTCCGCAATAGTCGATCGTGCGGGCGAGTTCGCTCTTTAGGTCCTTGCGGCGAACGATACGATCGATATAACCGTGCTCAAGCAAAAATTCGCTTGTCTGGAAGCCCTTCGGCAATTCGATGCGAATCGTCGCTTTTATCGTCCGCGGACCGGCGAAACCGATCAACGCCTTCGGTTCGGCGAAAATCACGTCGCCTAACGAGGCGAAACTGGCCGCCACGCCTCCCATCGTCGGATTGGTCAAGATGGAGATAAACAGCCCGCCGGCTTCGTCGTAGCGAGCTAACGCCGCCGAGACTTTCGCCATCTGCATTAGCGAGAGAATGCCTTCGTGCATGCGGGCGCCGCCTCCCGAGCCGGAGACGATAATCAGCGGCAGGTTCTGCTCAATGGCGTTTTCAATAGCCCGAGTCAACTTTTCGCCGACGACCGAGCCCATGCTTCCCATGATGAACGAAGAATCGGTCACGGCGAAAGCGACTCGCCGCGCGCGAATCATCCCCGAGCCGGTGACCGCAGCCTCGTGCAAACCCGTTCGCTTCCGCTCTTGTTCGATTTTTTGCGGATAAGGCGTCTTATCGACGAAATGGAGCGGATCGGCCGTCGTTAAGTCGGCGTCCCATTCCTCGAACGTCCCGTCGTCCAATACCTGCGCGATTCGCTGACGCGCCGGAACGTACCAGTGATAGTCGCACTCCGGACAAACGCCCAATTGACGCTCGGCCTCTTTGCGAAATATCGTCTGCTGGCAACCGGGGCAACGCTTCCATAAGCCCTCGGGAACGCCGCGCTTCGGTCGCTTCAAGTAGTTCTTCCAACTGCTAGGATCGGGGGCGGTGGCCATAGGCAGGGGTCGGGGGTTAGGGAGCAAGGAACGGGGGACGGGCATAAAAGATAACGGTTTTCCCCGTTTTTCAAAAGACCCGTTTTCGGCGAGAGCCCCGAGGGAACGGCCTTATGCGTCGTTCCGCTTCGCTTAGCCTCGCCCCGGAGGGGGCGATTCAGGCGTCGGACAGGAAAAAGTCCTATCCTCTTTTGTAGGACGAGCGAATTGCGATATGGAGGGTCGCTTTACGTTGCGTAATTACGCAAGCGCCTATCTGGTAATTGGTTACGCTAACGCTAGGATGTCTTCCGGAATTACCTCGAAAACTTCGATTGACTCGTGACCGACCGCCGGTTTCCATAGATCGCCCAGCGGTTGCTGAGTCGTGAAACGCCGGGCAAGACTAAGAAGAGGCTCGGGCAAAACAATCCCGATTACCCCCTCGCGGTGGCGTTTGAACAGTTTCGTCATACAGGCGCGAACCCGATCGTCCGCCTCGCTGAGCATTTCCCCCTCAGGCGGGCAGACCGTTTCCGGCTGCTCCTGCATCTGGCGATAGACCTTCGGCTGCTTATGGCGAATATCGGAGATGAGCATCCCTTGCCAAAGGCCAAGGTTCGCGCCCTGCATCTTGTCGAGTTTGCGAAGTTTGACGTCGAGCGTGTCGGCAATGATTTCGGCGGTCTGATGCGAAGGCTGCGACAAAGGCGAGTAAATTACTTCAAGCCCTTGATCGCGAAGGCGTTCGGCCGCTTGGGCCGCCTCGGCCATTCCCTGTTCGTTCAAGGGAATGTCTAGCGCCCCGGCGATTCGCTCTTGAACGTCATAGTCTGTGGAGCCGGGACGAATCAGTACGACTTTTAATGTGTAGTTCATATTTTTTGTTTGACGCGAATGTCGCGTCGCCGTCCGGCCCGTTATGTTGCGCCGGATTCGCAATCGCGGTCTCTCGTATTACAAAGTAGCGAGAGGAACCGCCGTCATTCAAACCTTTTTGGCCGCCAGGGCCTGTTCGGTCATCTCTTCGATGAACCGACCGTAATCATGTTGGGAAAACAACGCCGAGCCGGTGACGAATACGTCCGCTCCGGCCGAGGCGCAAACTCCGATCGTGTTGGAACATACGCCGCCGTCCACCGAAATCAGTAAATCGGGACCGCCTAGCTCGCGAATGCGGCGTATTTTGCCCGCTGCCATTGGATCGAACGTCTGGCCCCCGAAACCAGGCTCCACGCTCATCACTAACGCCAAATCGCAGAGATCCAGGCAATCGCGAAGAGCGTCGGCCGAAGTCCGTGGGTTCAGAGAAATGCCCGCCGCAGCGCCAGTCGCGCGGATATCGGTCAAAAGCGGGCGAGGATCCCGCACCGCTTCAATGTGAATCGTAATCAGATCGGCCCCCGCATCCCGAAATCGGTGCATATACCGTCCCGGGTCGGAGATCATCAAGTGAACGTCCAACGGAAGGTCCGTGCAGCGGCGAACCGCCTCGACTACCGGAATCCCGATGCTCATGTTGGGCACGAAATGCCCGTCCATCACGTCCAGATGCAGCAACTTCGCCCCGGCATCCTCCGCTTTGGCGATTTCATCGGCCAAATGCGCGAAATCGCATGCCAAAAGCGACGGATTAATCAACGGCTTCGCATGACGCAAATCCTTGAGAAATTGCGTTCGTTCCAGACGGGCAGCGCCGTTCAACGATGTGGTTGCATTCATGGCGGTCAAGCAAATATGAAAAATGCTAGATAATCGGTCCGGTCGGTTTATTTCGACCGCTCAAATTTGATACGCTCGATCATTCGTTCGAGTGCAACCTACCGCCTGCAAAAATCGGCTAGAGTTGTGAGCCGTCGGTCACGGCGACCGCGCTCAAGTGTTGCGTACTATTGTATCAAGAAGCAATCTCCTCGTCTGCGCATCTTTTGAGGAGTCGCGTAAAGCGTTTTGCAGCAATGTTTTAGGTCGCGTTTAATGTGGAATGCGATTGGTTCTTCCGAGGGGGGCGTGAGACAAATTGAATGTCCGAATGGTCGGTTTTGAAGTGACGCGCTCCATTTAAGGCGGGTCTTCGCCCAACGGCAGATCGCCAAGCGATTCCAGATTGAAGACCTTCAGAAAACGATCGGTCGTACGAAATTGCGGATTGCGGGGCGTCGAAGCCTCGCGGTCAATCCGAATCAAGCCGCGCCGGGCTAGTTGCGAAAGAAGATGCGAGCTTGGCTTTCCGCGAAGTTTGCCGATCTGCTCGCCGCCGATCGGCTGCTTGTAGGCGACGACGGCCAATACGTCGATGGCCGCCTGCGACAAACGCGCTTCTTGAATGCGTCCGTAAAAACGTTGACCGATGTGGGCGAATTCCTCCCGTAGAACAAGGCGAAACCCGTCCCCTTCTTTGATGACCCGATACGGAGCGTTTTCGCTCTGGTAAAATGCGTTTAGCTCGTCGACTAACGCCGGAATCTCGTCCGGCGAAACGTCGCGCATTAGTTCTGCCGCTTTTTCCGCGCTCAACGGACGGTTGTCCTCGTTGCCGACGAAAAGCATCGCCTCAAAAATCGTGCGAGGTTCGATCGGGCAAGCGTCGCTTTCGACCGTCGCGTCAACGTCGAAATCGGCCTCGGCGTCCGGAGCCGAAGACGTTTCGCTCGAAGCGGCCGAGCGATCCGCCTGCTCGCTCGATGCGCCGACGACGGCGTTCGTTCCGTCTTCCTCGGCGTTGGGCGAGAAAACGCTTCCCCCCATCGCCTCGGCAAAAGCCTGGGTGAGCTGCTCCAGGGAGATTCCCTGCGAGGGCGTCGGATCGAGCGGCGATGGATCGGGTGAAGACATAAACGGAAAAGGAATAAAATGCCCGCGGCCCGGCGAGATGATTCGCCCACCGGACCGCGCGCGGTTTGTTCACAAATTACGCGACTATTTTCCCTTGGCCGGATCAGCCTTCGGGGCGAGTTGCATCGGAGCGGTCTCGGCAGGAGTCTCTCCGCCGCCGACCACGCCGTTGGCGGCCATCGCGATGACCCCCGCCGTCTTGATGATTCCTTCCTCGATTTCAACTCGGGCGACGACTTCCTCGCCCTTCGGCTCGACCGAGACGATCAGGCGATCTTTCCCTTTGTCCTCGCCGAGCATTTTCAGCAAGGCCGAAGCGGTTCCCGACATTTGCGGGTTGTCGTCCATCTTTTCCAGGAAAGCGAGGATCGGCGTCGCCGAAACCGTGAGTTGGAACGGCGGAACGCTCTTCGAGGTCGATTTTTCCGAGCCGTCGATGAACGCCTTCAACGCTTCCGTCGCTTTCGCGCCGAATGCCGCGTAAACTTTCGTATCGGAGAAGGCGATCACGACTTCCGGCTTCTCGCCGACCGCCTTGGCGGCTTCCTCGGAATCGGGAATCGCTACGATCGCCGTATGGAATCGAACTCCCTTATACGTCTCCGCGTCGAATTTCAAATCGGAGACCGCTTCTCCGAGCTCTTTTTTCGAGGCCTCCAACGCTTTCTTTACGGCCGCCTCGAGCTTCGCGCCGTCGGCGATTTTCGAGCCTACGACGAGGCACGATTTTTCCGGCTCCAGTTGCAACGCCGCGCCGCCGTCGATCTCCTTGCCGACGACGGTCTTCTTGCCGGATTCAATCAAGGCGTTCGCTAAATCCGTGATCGCCGGCTCCAACTCGGCGCCGAGACCGGCGGCCTTAATGTCCTTCAACAGCACGGCTTTCGCCTCGTCCATCGAAGCGTCGATTTTTTTCGCCGCCGCATCGCTCAGCGTGAAGCGCTTGATCGCGCTCACCGCGGCGTCCGATTCAAGGGCGCCGGCGAATTCGCTCGTGTTCGATTTCATCGCCGCGACCTTCGTCGCTAATTCGCTTCCCGCCTTCGGCTTTAACGTGGCTTCCAAAACGAGCTTCTTCTCCGTAGAGTCGAACTTCCAACCGATCGACAAATCATCCGTCGATTTCAGAGCGTCGGCCAAAATGGCGAGGTTTTCTTTCGCAGCGCCCACGGCCGCCGCAGCGTCCGCTCCTCCGGCCAGCATCGCTTGCATTTGCATCTGCTTTTCAATGTTCGAAATCAATTCGTCTCGCAGCGCTTGCGGAACGTCTTTCATCGGAACGCGATAGCTGAGCAAATACTTCTTCGGCAGACCTTCGAGCAATGCGGTCGGATCTTCCGGCGCGCCCGATAGATTTTCCGCCTTGTCCGAAACCAGCGTCCACTTCCCCTTTTGCGAAGCGGCGACCTTTTGGCTGAATACCTCGGCCAAGATCACGCCGTCCTTTTCCTCTAGCTCTTTCTTCTTCGTGCGCGAGCCTCCTTGGAACGCGCCGAGCAAGCCCTTCGCGTCTTCGCAGGGGAGGTACAATACCGCTATCGGCGGTTTCTTCACGTCATCGACGAACACCGCGATCGCCCAGGGTTGCGTGCGGCTGACTTTGCCTTGGGAGTACATTCCGAAAAGTCCGTTTATCATCTGGCCGACGCCCGGCTTCCCGATCATCTCGCTCACGCCTTCGGCGGCGGTTACCGCTTGCTCGATTCCGGCGAACGAAACCACGGCGACCGGCTTCTTCGCCTCGGCCGCTGAGGCCGCCGACGTGAAACTCGCCGCGAACAGCGACGCAAATAAAAACGGAACTAACGCGATTCTAATCTTTTTCACAAGTCGTTCTCCTGATTGGGGACACGGATAATTTGCGCGACAAAGAACGCCCGATAGGGAGTCCTCGAAATCTAATGGATGTTGACAGGCTAGGAATTCAAAAAAACCGCCTCTCGCGCCGGCCATAGTGTACGATTCCTCGCCTTCCTCGGCCAGGGGGAAATATTCGTCGCTTGCTCGCCGCTCAAACGATGCACCATTTTTACGGAGCCGCCGGGGAAAACGTTCAATGTGAGTTGGCGGCCGTTTCGCCGTCGGGGGGGCTTACCCGACGCGACATTTGCGAAATTTCAACTCGCTCCGACGTTTCGTTCTAGGCCGCTAATCGGCGAACGGCGATTTTTCCGGACCGCCGCTCTGCGACGGCGTCCGTGACGCCGGCGGACCGCTCATCGATGCCGACGATCCGATCGCTTTCAATACGCCCTCTTCGACTTCAAGTCGTAGAACGTAAGAGTCGCTTTCTTTGGCGTCGCCGGACAAAATTACGCCGTCCTTGCCGGAGGATCGCGCCAGCTTTTCGGACAGCAGGGCCGTAAAAGGATTGGGCGTCGTCGCTTGAAGCATTTTAACGATCGGCTCCGTCTTCACTTGAATCTTCATCGAGGGGATTGCCGCTACGTCGGCAGACTCCGAAGAATCAATGCGGCTCTTCAATAATTCCTCGGCCTTCTCGCCGACGCAAAAGTATACTTTGCCTTCGCCGAAAGCCGCGACCAACTCGACTTTTTCGGGAAAAACTCCGGACGGTCCGGCCCCTTTAGGAACGGTCAGCGATAGTTTGTGGATTTTCATTTCCTTGGCGGTTGCGACGTCGAATTTTAGATCGGTGATGATTTGCGGCGCTTCTTTTTTGCACGCCTCGGCCGCTCGTTTGAACCGCGACTCTAATTTTCCGCTATCGCCGATCTGCGCTCCGTAAATCAGATACGAATCGTTAGGCTCGCATTTGAATCCGAATCCGTCGTTGATTCGACCTCCGGCGTGCGTCTGCTCGATGAGCGCGTCGACGAACGCAAATCCTTCGCCGAACGCCGGTCTCGGCGGGGCGTTCGCTTTCTTCTTTTCGGAATTCACTTCTTCGGCGACTCCGCGTCGAATCGCGCCCACGGCGAAATCACTCGATAAAAAACCGGCGTAATCGGTCTTTAACGAACGGATCGTCGAAATATCTCCCGACAAATCCGTTCCTCCCTTTGCAGTCGCCGTCGCTTCAACGACGAGTTTTTTCTCCGCCTCGTCAAATTGCACGCCGATCGTCAAGTCGTCAAGCGAATTCAGCTTCGTCGTCATCTCGGTAAGGCGGTCCCGAATGCTCACGGCGATCGGAGCGAACGTGGTTGATTCGCCGGGAATGCTTTGTAATACGACTTTCGCTCCGGCAATAACCGATTCTCGCTCCTCAGACGATAGATCTTTCAACAAGACTCGCAGTCCAACTAAATACTTTTTCGGAGCCTCTCCCATCGCCTCCGTCGGATCTTCCGGCGCGACGTTAAGGAGATATTTTTTGTCGGTGACGAGAACCCAATTCCCTTTTTTCGCCAGATAGAACGACCGCCCGTTAAAAGCCGGGCCGCTCAAGACGCCGTCTTTCTCCGTCGCTTTTTCCAACTTGCCTTGCGGCTTAGGAAGAAGTCCGTAAATGTCCTTTACGCTCTTACCGGCTACGTAAATTACGAACGGCGGATTCGATTTCTTGTCATCGGCGAAGGCCGCGATAGCGATCGGCGCGGATTTGTCGATCGCCGTCAGGCCTTTCCCTTGCGTCGCCATCGTAACGCCCATCGTGAGCATCGGCGCCAAACCGGGGTTCTCAATCGTCGCCCCAAATTTGTCCGCGAATTTGAATAGGTCGTCCACGCTCGACAACGTTACCATGGCGACCAGCTTCTTCGGCTCCTCCTCGGCCTTCGCCGACGACGCGAAAGTCGAAATAATCAGCGCGGCGAACGTAAACGGCACGACGAATCGTAAATTTCTCACGAGTATGCTCCGGTAAACGTGCGTGAACGGAATAGCGGTATAAGGAATTTTTCGTCAATGCGCGGACAGAACGCCCGCGCATAAGAAGTCATTCGCTGCAAATAGAGAAATATTGGCGTGAAAACGCGTGTATTCGGAACTGCGCAAACGGATCGGTCGGCGATGAGGCCGGGGGGAGGAAACGCGACGAGAGAAGGCGTTCGAAAACCTGCGGTTTAACGTTCGCGGAACGTGATGCGGCCCTTGGTCAGATCGTAGGGCGAAAGTTCGACTCGAACGCGGTCGCCCGGAACGATGCGGATGAAATTCTTCCGCATTCTGCCCGCCACATGCGCAATAACGCTATGGCCGCTTTCCAGTTGAACGCGAAATCGCGTATTGGCTAACGCCTCCGTTACAGTGCCTTCTACTTCAATTGCTTCTTCTTTCTTCGGCATAACGCGCTCCTGATCGACAAACGGGCTCCATTTACAATCCCCCCATCTTACCATTATTCCCGGAAGAGTCCAGAGCGGTTTAATCGCGATTTTCCAGCCTCCCGCCCGTTCGAGCGTTAGTCCGTGGGCCAAATTTGCGAGCGAAAATGGATCGTTGATCGAGTCGGAGACAATAAAACCCCTACTCAAAGACGTAATTGGCGCAGCCCCTTCGCCGCCGCTATAATCGCTTTTTATGAACCGCGACAATCATTATGAAGCGGCTTTCGAAGCTTTTCTCCGTTCGCAAGGCGTTCCTTACGTCGCCGTGGACGAAGCGCGCCGAAGTCTTCTGGCCGACGGCGCCACGATAAAAAGCCTCGACTTCATCGTCTCCTCGCCCGGCCCGAGCTCTTGGCTCGTCGACGTAAAAGGTCGTCGCTTTCCCTCCGGAGACGAGCAAAAACAATACTGGAAAAACTGGTCCACTGCCGACGATCTTCGCAGTCTTGCGCACTGGGAAAAACTATTCGGCGAGAATTTTCGCGGACTCTTCGTCTTCGCCTTCGACGTGTTGGGCGATCGTTCTCCATTACCTCCTGAGCGTCTTTTTTCCTTTCGAGATAGCCTCTACGCCTTCGTGGGCGTTACGCTCGTCGATTACGCCGTCTTCGCCCGGCGCATTTCCCCACGCTGGGATACAGTGGCCATGCCGACGGCCGAATTTCGCCGTCGTGCGCGCCCGATCGAGAACTTTCTTGGCCTGACCTCGCTCGATACGAACGGACCGCCGCTCGCGGAAGCGCTTACCTCGTCTGACGAGGAAAACGTCGAAGAGACGTTTTAAATCCTATTGCGCAAACGGCGTTTACCCTGATTTTTGCGAAAAACGGCGTTGTTTTTCGCGTTTTTCCCCTTTCCGGTTGCGAAACCCGCCCCGTTGGAAATAGAATAGATTTTTTACCCCCCGCCGGATTACTTTGCCGATCGACGATTTTCCATGAATTCATTTCAACGCATTTTCGCCGCCGCCCGTTTGTCGTTCGCCACGCTTGTTTTCTATCTGGGATTCGCCTCCAACTTGCTCGCCGCAAAAGGGGATTCCGAAGCGGCCGACGCCGGCGGCCCTTCATGGGTTACCGGTTATATGTTCGTCGTCCTCTGCGTCGCCGCCGGAATGATCGCCATTCTCCGCCCCAGCTTGCGAAGAGATCGTGCCAGGCCGGAGAGTTTCGTCGAGACGACCGCGGAACCCAAAAAGAAATAATGCGGCCGTCTTGTCCGACGCTGACCCGATACGGATAATGCGCGTGGTTCATTTTCGGCGATGCTTTTTCTTTTTGGAAGGAGTTTCAGAATGACGCGCATTTTCGACTCGAATGCGGGTTGGGCCGGTCTTATCTTGCGGTTGGGCTTGGGCGTCGTGATGTTGCCGCACGGCATGCAAAAACTTCTTGGCTGGTTCGGCGGGTATGGTTTCGCCGCAACCTACCAAACCTTCACCGAGACGATGCACATCCCCGCCGTCATCGTCGTCCTCGTGATTTTGGGCGAATCGTTAGGAAGCCTTGGTCTAATCGCCGGATGTCTGACTCGCGTCGCCGCGTTCGGAACGCTTTGTAATATGATCGGCGCGATCGCCATGGTGCATTGGAAAAATGGCTTCTTTATGAATTGGTTCAATCAGCAGGCGGGCGAAGGATTCGAGTATCACCTGCTCGTTATCGCCATGAGTCTCGTTCTCCTCTTCGCCGGCGCCGGAAATTGGTCGATCGACAAAGCGATCGTCGCTTTTTTGAAGCGAAACAAAGTCGCTTCATCGTAGGCGCTTATCGGCGCCCGACTCGCATACGTCCAAACTCCTCGATACGGATGTAACGATGCCGCCGATCGAAAAAAAAACGCTAATGTTTTTGCGGTTGCTTCTTTCGGCGGCGTTGCTCGCGGCGATCCTCGCCTGCCTCGCGTTCGCTAATCCCATCCCTTACGTAAAGGCGATCCTTGAACGAATCGCCGAACTCGGATGCTACGGACCGTTGTTACTGGTCGGCGTCTATGCGATAGCCGGCTTGCTTTTTCTGCCGGGAGCCCCGTTGTCGTTGGCTGCGGGTTTTTTGTTCGGCGCGACCGTGGGAACCCTGGCCGCCTCCGTCGGATCCACGCTCGGAGCTTCGGCGGCATTTCTAATCGCTCGTTTCCTATTACGAGATAAGATCGCTCAACGCCTAACGACGCATCCAAAGTTCCTCCTGCTCGACCGAGCCATCGACGAACAAGGGCTTCAGATCGTGCTCCTGATTCGACTTTGCGGCCTCCTCCCCTTCGGACCTATGAGTTACGTCTTGGGACTAACCGGCGTTCCGACCGGACGTTACGTCTTAGCGACGTTCTTAGGACGACTTCCGTCGACGATAGCCCTGGCCTACGTCGGTTCGACGGCGAAAAGCATTGCCGACGCGATTGCCGGAAACGTGCGATTCGGCCTTGAACAAAAATTGTTGTTTGCGTTCCAAGGCCTCGCCGTGATCGCCGTCTTCGTCGTCATCGTGCGCATCGCTCGAAAAACGTTGCGCAGCGCGATCGACGATCCGTCTTAAGCTTCGTTCAATGAAGTCGGAGCGTTGTCTTCCGTCGTGAAAATTGCGGCCAAGAAATAAAAAAGCCCGCTAGGAGGGGCAGGGACCTAACGGGCAATTCGCTATTGGGCGATGTGCGACGGATCGGGGCAGGAGTCCGTCGCTAATAGAATTAACGCCCAAGTACGATCATTTTCGCCGATCTGGTTTTTTTGTCAATGGGGCGCTCTTGCTTCCGCAAGCGTTAAAATCCGTCTCCCCCGGTTGGCGTCCGTTTCCTCGGTGGCCTCCTCTTAATGTCAACAAGCGATAGCGCTTCCGTCAATGCGGAGTGATTGTGCCTCAGCGCTTATACTTGATCGACGCCAAGAATGGTTCGAACTCCTTGAGACGTTTTCCGTCCGAAATTTCAGCTATAATGCGGCCGTTTTCCGTTCCGAAGAAAATGTAAACTCCGCTCTCGATGGATTATGAAAGCCCAAGACGTTCAAGCCCGTCTGCGATCGCTCGGCGACCCCAAAGACGCCTCATTCTTAACTCGCTACTTCAAAACCGGACCTGGCGAATATGGCGAAGGCGACCTCTTCATCGGCGTGCGAGTCCCCGTCGTCCGAAAGATCGCCGCCGAATTCAAGACCTTGCCGACCCCCGAAGTCGTTCGCCTCCTGCATTCCAATATCCACGAGGAACGATTGACGGCCTTGGTGATATTAATTTTGCAAACGGCGAAAAGCGACGTCGAAACTCGGAAGAAAGCGTATGATCTCTACCTCGCTAACTCCGGATATATCAACAACTGGGATTTGGTCGATCTGTCGGCTCCGCAAATCGTCGGAGCTTACCTGGAAGAGAGAAGTCGAAGACCGCTTTATCGACTCGCGAAATCCTCAAGCCTGTGGGAACGTCGCATCAGTATTTTGGCCACATTCCGTTTCATCAAAAGAAACGACTTCGACGATACGCTCAAAATCGCCGAAATGCTTTTGAACGACCGGGAGGATTTAATTCACAAGGCCGTTGGTTGGATGCTCAGGGAAGTCGGAAAGCGAAACCAAAACGCGCTCGAGGCGTTTCTCGATGAGCATGGTCGCGTCATGCCTCGCACTATGCTTCGATACGCCATCGAAAAGTTTCCCGAAAAGAAACGACAAGCCTACTTAAAAAGACGCTAACCGTAAAGACTCTCGGCGTCTAAAAGAAGGCTTGCGATGCGCAGTTCGCCGCCTATGCTTGAATCCGTCGCGACGTTATATTTGAAATTTGTTTCAGATGCACGCCGGGCGAAAGGTTCATAAAATGCTCAAAGGCTATACGCTTCCGCTTACCCCTAAAGGCGCTTCCAGTCTGGCTCCGATGCCCCCTTGGCATTATGTCGGCACATGCTTGGCTATCGAATACGAGGCCGACGCCGACGCCGTGGCTTCGTTTCTCCCCCCCGGCCTTGATTTCCATTCGCCTCAGTGCGCGATTTATTTCGCCGATTGGCAGTTCGCCAGCGAGACGGGCGAAGAATATCTCGATCCCATTCGCAGCCAATACCGTGAAACGATTCTCCTTATGTCCGCCGCCTTTCAAGGCGGCCCGTGCGCCTATTGTCCGCTCATTTGGGTTGACCAAGACGTCGCCCTAATGCGAGGACTCGCCCAAGGTTGGCCCAAGCAAATCGGCTCGACCTGGATCACCCGCGCCGTTGACTTGCAATCCAAAGCTGGTCCGCTTGTCGCACCGGGCGGAAAATTCGGCGCCACGCTCGCCGTCAAAGATCGGCGCTTGGTCGAAGCGACCGTCGAATTGCGAGAGCAGTCGCCGCAATTGCCGACGCCAAGCTTCGCGCGAGCCGTTAACGTTCGCCACTTTCCCGAACTCGCCGCGGGACTTCACGATCGCCCGGCTGTTCACGAACTTGTGCAATTGAAATCGCGTGACGTTCAGATATCGCCGATCTGGAAAGGCGACGCCTCGCTTAAATTCTTCGACCATCCGTATCTTGAACTCCCCGCCTTGCGCCCTGTAAAGGTCGGCGCCGGTTATCGTTTTTCCTGCGCATTGACGGTCGATGACCTTGTATTGCTGCAAAACTTACGCGGCGCTGACGCGACGGCGACTCGCTAGACGAGCTCGATTGGCGAATTTTGAAAAGACCTTGAAGCGCCTCGATACCCTTGGCGATAAGGATTACGGCCTCGCTGATCTCAACTCAGGTTCAACCGTTTTTCGGCGGAAAAGCTACTTCCTCGGCAACGTTTCGACGAACTCAATCGACCGTTCGATCCAGTCGACCAACTGCTCGTCCGTTTCGACCCCTTCCGCTTCAACGACGATCCACCCTTTCATCGGTCGGCCGGCGGGGGCAAATTCAAACGCATGCGGCTCTTGTAGAGCGGTCGCCGCCCGATCCGGACCGAGCCGCGCGATCAACGAGGTCTGCCATACGCCGACGCACATGTTCCCGTGATACATGAAGCAGAAGCCGCCGAACATCTTGCGCTCGGTAATGCCGCGCCGACCTCGAAGCGTTTGCCGAATGCGGGCGGCGAGAGATTCGCTATAGGCCATGCGTTCGCCCTTCCTCAGGCGGTCGAAGCAACGCCTTCTTCAGCGGGCATTCTTCGCCGATCGCCGCGCCGTTCCGATATCGACTCAATAGCTCCTTGGATATTTCCGCGAGCATGCGCCGAATTTCTCGCCTTTTCCCCTTCACTCTCGGAATCTTCATCGAGTCGTATGCGGTCGTTTGATGCCGCATCCAGGCGATCACCGCCGCCTCGGCACGCCGCTCGACGGGAATCCTTTTCGTTCTCGCCACCGTGCCGCTTCCCACCGGCGTGGAGTGCTCCGTCACCGCTTTAGCGAACCGCTCGGCAAGTTTTTCGTGCTTTGGATGAAACGCCAAGAAATTTTTCACCGCGCCGTTGAAATCTTCCACGTACTCCGCTTGCGCCTTCTCGCGACGTTTGACGTCCGACGCTCTTCGCTTGGCGTATCCTTCCGTGGCCCGTTCCGTGTCCAGTTCGGCTCGAATTTTGTTGATCACCTCGGCCGCCGCCCAAACGCCCTTCGAAAAAATCTTTCGGCCTTTCTTTTCCTGAACGACCCAAAAGTCTCCGGCCGCTTTCACACGCCGAGTTAAAGCGGCGTCGCCGGGGGGGAGTAAAATCCAGCCGTCCGGCGGCGATAATACTTTCCCGTCAGCCGATCGAACCGTGTTGGGCCTGGGACCAGGCGCGAAAATAACTTCTGGCATGCGTTGCGATCAAAAAAAGCTTGGAGGCGAACTGCGCAAAACGCGCAAAGGCGCCGAATGTTCTGGCAATAAAAACGCCCGATTATATCATGAAAGCGTGTCGAAAAAAGCGACCGCCATGCCCCCTCGTCTAAGTTTCGTTTGGCGCCTTCGCGGACCTTTCCTTAACTGCTAAAATAAGGGACGGATCAATGCAGCATGGAGGAAGACATGGACGCGCCGCCGTTCGTACATTTACATTGTCATAGCCATTTCAGTTTGCTCGACGGAGCCGGTCAAACCGGCGATTTGCTCAAGCGCGCGAAAGCGCTCGGCATGAACTCCCTTGCGCTTACCGATCATGGCAATCTGCACGGCGCGCTCAAGTTCTACCAAGAGGCCAAAGGCCTTGACATAAACCCCATTCTTGGGCTCGAGGCGTACATCGCGCCCGGCAGCCGCTTTCGCAAGGAGGCCTCGTCGACCAAAGAAGCCGCCTACCACATCACGCTCTTAGCCAAGAACCGCGAGGGATTTCGAAACCTCATCCAGCTTTCCTCGAAGGCTTTTTTGGAAGGCTTCTATTTCAAGCCCCGCATCGATAAAGAAATTCTCGAAGCGCATCACGAAGGCGTGATCTGCCTGAGCGGCTGCATCTCCAGCGAAATTAATCGCCTGCTCCTTGCCGGCGGCGAGCAGAATCAGAAAAAAGCCGAGGAGACGGTCGGATGGTTCCGAAACCTTTTCGGAAACGACTACTATCTCGAAATTCAAAATAACGGCCTCGAAATCCAACGCATCGGGCTCGAAGCGACCGTCGATTTGGCGAATAAGATGGGCGTTCCCCTCATCGCCACTTCCGACGTCCACTACGTCCGCCGCGAAGACGCCGAAGCGCAAGATATCCTCCTCTGCATTAACACGGGAAAGTTCCGCACCGACGCCAACCGCATGCGCATGGATACGAACGAGTTCTACCTGCGCAGTCCCGAAGAAATGTACGCCGCCTTCCCCACGCTCCAAGACGCGGTCCGCCGCTCGCAAGAGATCGCCGATTCGGTCGATATCGATTTGGAATTGGGCGCCCGGCACTTTCCCGTCTATGAACCGCCGGGAGGTCAAACTCCCGCTGAATTCCTGCATGAACTTTGCCTAGAAGGTTTGCGGGAAAACTACGAGGACCGCCCCGATCGTTACAAAGACGGCAAGTTCTCCGAGGAAGTCTTGGCCCGTCTCGACCGCGAGTTGGGCGTCATCAACAAGCTCGGCTGGCCGAACTACTTCCTAATCGTGTGGGACTTCGTCCGTTTTTCCCGATCGGTCGGCATTCAAGCGACGGCGCGCGGATCGGGCGTCGGCTCGTTGGTCGCCTATGCGCTGCACATGAGTCAGGTTTGCCCGTTGGAGTTCGACTTGCTCTTCGAGCGATTCTTGGACGAAAACCGCATCGAAGCGCCCGATATCGATATCGACTTCTGCCAGCAGCGACGCGGCGAGGCGATTCAATACGTGAAAGATAAGTACGGCATGGCGAACGTGGCCCAGATCGGCACGTTCGGCACGCTGCAAGCGCGCGCCGCCATTCGCGACGTGGGCCGCGCTTTGGGTTGGCCGATTCCGCGCGTCGACGCCATCGTCGCCTCCGTCCCCGACGAATTGCACATTTCAATTGAATCGGCGCTCGAAAAAAGCGAAGAACTCAAGAAAATTTACGAATCGGACGGCGAAGCGCGCGAGTTGCTGAACCTCGCAAAAAAAATCGAAGGGCTCGCCCGTAACGTCGGCACCCACGCCGCCGCCGTCGTGATCGCCGACCAGCCGTTGATCAATTATCTGCCGCTCCAGCACGTATCGGGCAAAGAGGAAGTCATCACTCAATGGGCCATGGCCGACGTCGAAAAGTCCGGCTTGCTCAAAATGGACTTCCTCGGCCTCCGCAATCTCACGATCCTTTCGAAAGTCATCGAATTGATCGAACAAACGACCGGCAAAAAAGTTAACCCCTACAAATTCCCGCTCGACGACGCCGAGACCTACGCCCTGCTCTGCCGCGGCGAAACGAAAGGCGTTTTCCAGCTCGAAAGCGGCGGCATTCGCGATCTCCTCCAGCGAATGAAGCCCGACAACTTCCGCGACATTATCGCCACGAACGCCCTCTATCGCCCCGGTCCGCTCGAAGGCGGCATGGTCGAAGACTACATTCAAGTCAAACACGGGCGGAAACAGGCCGAGTACAAGCATCCCGTGATGAAGGAAGTCTTGGGCGAGACCCACGGGGTGATGGTCTATCAAGAGCAGGTCATGCGGATCATCAACCGCCTCGGCGGTCTCCCTTTGGCCAACGCCTATAGCTGCATTAAAGCGATCAGCAAGAAGAAACTCGAGTTGATCGATAAGTATCGGGCGCAGTTCATCGATGGCGCGCACGAAAAAGGCCTCTCGAAAAAAGACGCCGAAGAAGTCTTCGAGCTAATCATCAAGTTCGCCGGCTACGGCTTCAATAAAAGCCATTCGACCGCCTACGCCCAGGTCGCCTATATCACGGCCTATTTGAAGGCGCACTACCCCGTCGAATTCATGGCCGCCCTTTTGACCAGCGACATCTCCGGCCGCAACTTCAAAAAGAAAGACTCGCTCGTCGAACATCTCGAAGACTGCCAACGCATGAACGTGACGGTCTTGCCCCCCGACGTGAACGCTTCGACCTCCGAATTCTCCGTCGATAACGGCCAGATTCGTTTCGGACTCTCGGCCATTAAAGGCTGCGGCGATTCGGCCGCACGCGCCTTGGCCGAGGAGCGGACTCGTCGCGGAAAGTATCGCGACATCTTCGATTTTTGCGAACGAGTCGACGCAAGCGCCGTGAACCGCGGCGCAATCGAATCGCTGATTAAAGCCGGCGCCTTCGATTCGATGGCCAACTGCCGCGCCGCCCTCTTCGCTTCGCTCGATCGCGCGTTGCAATCGGGCGCCTCCGTGGCCGCTGACCGTCGTCGCGGCCAAAAAGGCCTCTTCGACGAGGCCGAGGATACGCAAGACCCCGTCGCCGCGACGCTCCCCGATCTGCCCGAATGGGAAGAACGCGAAAAACTTCTCAAAGAGAAAGAAGTCTTAGGCTTCTACCTGACGAGCCACCCGCTGGCCGAGCATGCGAAGACCTTGGCCGCGTTCTGCTCGCACACGACCGTGCAAGCCGTGGCGCTCGAACACCGCTCCGACGCCCTGCTGGGCGGCATGATCAACTCGATTAAGTTCTCGAACACGCGCAATCCGAAGCCCGGCAGCCCCAGCCGCTACGCCATGTTCGACCTCGAAGACGCCGAAGGAATGATGCGAACGATCTGCTGGCCGGAGCAATTCGCCCTGTACGAATCGCTGATCTTCTCCGAATCGATCGTGGCGATTCGCGGCGCGATCGATAAACGGCCGGGAAGCGAAGAAGCGAACTTTATCGTCAACGAGATCATCCCGCTCGATAAATTGACCGATCGCTACACTCGCGGCGTTCGCATTCTCCTGACCGAATCCGAGCACGGCCCGCGCAAAGTGGAGCAGCTCTACGAGATTCTGCGCGGTTATCCCGGTAAAATCGAGTTGCAGCTTTCGCTCCTCCTGGCCGACGGTTATCGCATTGCAATGAAATGCGATCGATTGGCCGTTACGCTCGACGGCGAAATGCGCCGCCGCGTCGACGACCTCCTCGGCCCGGGCCATTTGCAGCTCATTTCCGCCCCGCCCACCCTGCGCAGCGGCGGAGGCGGCGGTAACGGACGAGGCGGCGCCGGCGGAAACGGACGCGGACGATAAAACCGCGAAAGATTATTGACGTTTAGACGTGGTATCACTGCGTCGCCTAATTTTGGCCCCGTCCTATTTTTTTTCTTTTTCTTGCAGATTGGCGTTTAGTTTATCGGCTATTCCTTCCAGGACCTCCGGAAGTTTTTCCTCGAGCGCTGCGGTAAACTGTTTGCTAAATTCTTCCCATTTCTTTAAGTCTTCCGAGAAGTTAACTTCAATCTGCGGCTTGTTCAGCGTCGCTATCCATTGATGAAACATCGGAGAAATACGCTCGAAGCTAACGTCACGCAGCGGATCGTCGCAGTTTCGGACATAATCGCAATATGCGGAATCCCAAGGAAACGGCATATTTATGTCGACTAACGAAACAAGCTTCGGCGAAATTCGACGGCAGAACTCGTAAAGCCCGTGTGCATCCAAGCAAATGATCAACTCAGCCGAACTTAAGTCCCTCCGGCCGTGAGCGGCGACGGTTTCGCGGATGCCTTGGGCGACAAGTTCCGGCGAATCTTCCGCTATGCCGATAAGGCAAAGGTGCATCGCTGCCATCCAGCGGGGCGGCTTGCTTTTCTGCAGCTCCGGAACGAGCTTTTTAATCGCCTGTACTTCCTTGTTTAGACCGGCGACGACGCCGTTGTAAAGCAAAACCGTTCCGCGATCTCCGCCCTTGGCCGGGTATTTCGCCTTTTCTGATATCTTTTGAACAAAAAGCGAATCGCCCGTGCTTATCCCTTTGAGTAAATACCAAACGTCGAACGGATTGACTTTGTCGGGAGAAGAGTCCAGTTCGAAGCTTCGGTATCGCGAGTCCAGACTGAGATGTTTCGCCAATTCGGTCGGATCGTTGCGCACGATTCGACGCACGATTCCACGCTCAATAAGATTGCAGAATCCGCAAAGCAAATCGGAAATACGATCCGCGACGGCGTATTCTAGCGGAATCTCGGGATATTTTTCTGATCGTTCTTGCGCGAGCGGCAGTAGCGGATGCTCTTCGTCAGACCGTTCATGTATTTCTTCAAAAGTTAAAAAACCGTCATTCACGCACATCGTGAAGCTAAGAGCCTTCCTTTGTTCGTCGGAAAGCTTAATTTTGAGCGGCGAAAAGAGACCGCTGGACATTTCTCCTTCGGAGGTCTTGATAGGCGACGTCTTTTTGCGGCTCTTCGACTCCTCTTCCTTGCTTTTGCGCCATTGATCGTAGCGAGTATGCGTTTCGCAAAAGACTTTCTCAAATTGGTTTGCGGAAAAGGTCATTCGTTCTTTTGCGGATCGCCTCGTCTCGCAACATTCGTACAATTCGTCGATGCTTGCGCCCGGAAGAATCGTATAAGTCGCCCAAGGCGCGTCCGGAACGAGATTTGTAATAGCGTTCGTGAAAATCTCCGTCGTGTCGTCCGCGTTGTAGATTGCGATTTCAAGCCACCTTACGCGATCGGGCGTTTCGACGATGATCGCCCATGCGCCGGGCGCTTGAAAAAACGCGCGAACGGACCAATCAAATTCGAGGACCTTGTAATCGCCGCATGAGACGAAGCCTTTCGCCAGCAGTTTTTTCGCCCACACGTTTACGGAATGTTTTTGTTTAAAACTATCCGGCGAAGTAGGCTCGATGTGAATTGAATTCGGGGCGGCGGGATTTGATGCTTCGCCTTTTTCCCCAATGTCATTGGCGATTATTTCGCGGATCTGTCGTATCTTGTCTAGATTCTCCTTGGCGTTGTTTTCGAAATACTCGATTAGGCCTGCTTTTTCGGCCTCTTTCGACAGTTGAACAAGTTGCGGCGTGACCTCATCGAGGATTGCGGCCGCTTCGACGAATGTCGCGTCAGCTTCCTTCCGTTCGCCGGCGTTAAGTAATTTCCACCCTTTGTCGAATAGCCGCTGAAACTTGCCGTAAGCTTGACGCTCCAGTTTGTTAATTTCCTTCAGAAGAATCGCTTCGTTTTGAGGAGCCATAGTATCCCCTGCTAATTGATGACAAAACGAAAGTCCGCAAAATGGATTGATTTGCGTTTGGCGAGATAGGAGATAGCCCCATCTCAAAAAAGGAGAGGAAAACTCCCCGGCGATGATTGAACGAATTATTGCATATACGAAGATGAAAAGCAACGAATTTCAGATGTCTCTATCCGCGAAGAAGGCTATCTTTCCGCCCCGCCCACGATGCGCTGCGGCGAGCGCCGATGAGAATTGCGACACCGAACCGAGGCTACTTCGCTTTTTCCTGAATGCCTAAATCGCGGCAAATCTTGCGAGCTAAAACGTTGCTGATTTCCGTATGGCGAGGAACGGCCGATCGATGGCCGCTTTGAGGATTCCCCCACCACGAATGCTTGGCCCCTTCGCGAACAAGCACGCAACCGCAGGCGTTTAAATGAGCGAGAAATTCCTGGCGTTTCACGCGAGAATCCGTTCTTTTTCAAAGTCGCCGACGACTCCGGACATTGCCTCTTCTCGATTCAGCTCCAACGCTTCGTGCAACGCGGAGTGAAGATTCTCGACAAGCTCCTCTCGCGTCTTTCCTTGCGAATTCACGCCGGGAATTTCTTCGAACCAGCCGATCCACCATTCGCCGTCTCGTTGAATGATCGCCGTATAAGCGGAATTCATGAAAACCTCGACTCGCCGGGATGAATATCTGAAACTCAAGACTGCTCTTAATTATCGCATAGGGCCGATCGAAATACAACATTTCTCATCGGCATCCCGAAAACGTAAATAACTCCCCCCCGCCTCACCGCCCTTTCAACTCTTTCGCTCGCTTCTCGTCGGCCTCGGCCTTTTCCTTCTCGCCCAACTCTTGATACGCCTGGGCGCGAAGCTCGAAACCGTCCGGATCGCTCGGATCGATGCGGATAGCGGCGCTCAAATCCTCGACGGCCGCGTCATACTTTCCTTGGCGGAGGAAGCACTTGCCCAGCCATTGATGCACCTCGGCATGGTCGCCGTGCTCGACGAAATGGTCCGACTCGACGCACATCTGTTGCAGCAACTTAATCGCGCGGTCGTAACGCCGCCAGCGGAATAGACGCTCGACCGACGCCCAATCGTGTTGCCGGGCGTACGGGTTCCACGGGTACGAATACTTGTTCTTGAAATCGCCGAGAACGTCGCTCATGCTCGGCCACCAATGCGTGAACCACAGCGTCGGATTGGTCGTCATGTCGTGCTTTTGCGCGAACGGCAAATACAAATTCACGTAAAACGCCCGCGTTTGCTGCGTCGCGGTGATCTCGTCCTTCACGATGCCCGAGACGAAATCGGTTTTCGATACTTTTCCCTCTTCGGCTCGGCGGTGTAGCGCGACGTAATTTTTGGCGAAGTTAATGTTGTGCAATTCGAAAACGGCGCCGGCCCAAAGCTCCTCGAAAGAACGCGGCTGGCCGCTCTTCGGGCCGGAATCGTAATCCGGATCGATGAGAATGCTGCCGTGATGACCGTTCTCGGGCGCGAGATTTTCAGCGTCCGAATGACGCGGCGGCGTCGGATCCCAATCGATCAACGAGCCTAAATCCTCGCCGGCGAATTTGCGAACCGCCCATTCCCGTAAAAATTTCGCCTCTTCGGCATGCTCGGCCATCGCCGGTCGGTCGGCCAGCATCAGACGCACTTGCTCTTCGCCGTGCTTGAGCGCCTCGGGCGAAAGTTCTTTATTCGAGCTCGGCCGATAGTCCGCGCCGGCGTCGTGCGGATTCAACTTGATCGCCTTTTTTACGTCTTCCAAACCCTCGGCCGTTTGTCCCAAGCGGAGCATGGTAGTGCCGCGAAGACCGTAGTACTTCGCTTCGTCGGGCTTAATCTTGATCGCTTCGGAAAAAGCGGCCACGGCCGAGTCGAATCGCTTCGCTTGCAACGCGTTCAAACCTCGCTCGCAGGCGGCCGTCGCGTCGGCCTGTTTCTTCTTCGCCTCGGCGTCGACGACAGGCGTCGAGGCCTTCGACGGAGGAGCGGGCGTGGCTTTTTCGTCCGCCCGACAAAACACGCCGGACAATAAAAACGAAACGATCGCGAATGAAACTTGAAATCGGCGGAAGAAAGACGTGATATTCATGATGGCGGGTCGCAATCGGTTCCAATGCGCGGGCGCGCATTTTCCTCTGCCCCCGTCCAATTATATACGTCGAATTACTCTTTGGAGTTCAAAATCGCCGAGACGGCCGCAATAATCGAGACGTAACCGGCGTCCAGCGGCGCATCCTGCTTCGTTTGGTCGCGAAGATTTTTGATTTGGCAGGTTCCCGAGGCGAATTCGTTCCCACCGGCAATTAAGGCAACCGCAAAACCGCGATGATCGGCATATTTTAACTGCTGTCCGAGCTTCTTCGCGTCGGGGTAAATCTCGACACCGATCCCGGCCGAACGCAACGCGGCCGCCAGCTTCAAATAGTCGTGCAAGCGCTCGCCGTCAAAAAAGGGAATGAAAACGGGAGCCGGCGTCGCCACCTTCTCGATCATCCCCAACTCTTCCATCCCGGCGAGCAATCGGTCCAAGCCGAGCGAAGCGCCGATGCCCGGCAATTCCTGGGCGGTAAACATCTCGGCCAAGTTGTCGTAGCGACCGCCCGAGCAGACGCTGCCGATGCCCGGCAACTCGTCCAAAAAAGTTTCAAAAACCGTGCCGGTGTAGTAATCCAACCCGCGCGCGATCGAAACGTCGATCTGAACGCGTTCTTGCGGAACGCCGGCCGCTTGCATGGCGGCCACCACGTCGCGCAATTGCGATACGCCTTCCCGTCCCGCTTCGCTCTGACCGACGAGCGTTTCGACCTGCTTTAAGATTTCGTCGTTCGTCCCTTTCACGCCGGCAAGCCGAACGATCTCGTCCGACTGCGCGGCGGTAGCTCCGGCCGTGGCGGCCATCTCCTCGGCAACCTTCTCCGGACCAATCTTGGCGAGCTTGTCCAATGCGCGAAGGACGGCCGTGGCGCGATCGGCCAAGTCGAGTCGTTGCAGCAGTCCGGTCAACGCCTTGCGATTGTTCATGTGGATCGTGAAGGCCGAGAAACCGATCGTGCGAAACAAGTCGTGAATGACTAGCGCGGTTTCAATGTCGGCCGCCACGCTCTTCGTGCCGATCGTGTCGAAGTCGCATTGCATGAACTCGCGGTATCGGCCGCGCTGCGTGTTCTCGCCCCGCCAAACCGTGGCGATGTGATATCGCTTAAGCGGCGTGCCAAGTTCGTTCGCATGTTGGGCCGCAAAACGCGCCAAAGGAACCGTCAAGTCGAACCGCATGCCGACCCAGCGTCCCCCGTGGTCCTGAAACTTGTAGAGCTGCTTGTCGGTCTCGTCGCTCCCCTTGCCCGAGAGAATTTCGAGGTACTCGAGGGCGGGCGTGTCGATCGGACTGAATCCGTACGAGCGATAGACTCGTCGCGCGGCCTCAATCAATCGTTCGCGCGGAATCATCACTTCCGGCGTGTAATCACGGAAACCTTTTAACGTTCGTGGCGTTATTCGAGCAGGCTGAGACAAAATAGGGCGTGGGGGTTAGAGCATGGGGGGCGGGAATGTTCCTAATCCCTATCAGATTATCAGTTTAGCGGCGGTTGGGAAAGAGGCGGACCGGCTCGCGGCCCCGCCCTCGTCGAAAACCGAACGGCCGAAATCGCTTGCTACGTAAGCGTTTGAAGCGAAACCGCAGGGCCATGCGGAGAGCGCTCTTTCGTTGACAGCCCGTGCGCAGGTGATAGACTGACGAAAGGCGTTTGATTGAACAAACTCATCAAAAGAGGGCAAACATGCACGGCGCTCAACATGGATTGCGACGAGCGATTTTGGCGGGGCTGCTCTTTTGGATTGTTTTCGGGGCAATGTCGGGCGAGGTCCATGCGCGAATTCGCGTCCCCAAAATCGACGAGCTAATCGATAGCGCCGACGTCATCGTCGTCGGGAAAGTCGAATCATCTCGAATGGTTCAGTCCGTCATATGGAACTACGTTGTAACCGTCGT
The DNA here is from genome assembly GCA_963665265.2 of Thermoguttaceae bacterium. Classification (GTDB taxonomy): domain Bacteria; phylum Planctomycetota; class Planctomycetia; order Pirellulales; family Thermoguttaceae; genus CAXXHQ01. The sequence goes on from OY762224.2 coordinate 616,472, forward strand.
TTCGCTCATCTTCATTTTTGGCGTCTTGGCGTGGTTGATTCGAAAAAGGCGGTTTGCGATCGCATTCTTTTTTGCGATCGTTGCCTTCGATTCATACGGTTTGCTGTCCGGCGTCACGCTTCCGGCGTTGCAAAGAGTCGCCAAGATTAAAATATTAACGACGCTCAAAGGCGATGCGATTCCGCAAGACATTGCCCTCTTTTTTCGCGAAACGGGTTTTATTTGCGATGAAACGAAATTGGATGCGTCGCAGGAGTACCTGTTGTTTCTTAAAACGATGCCGGGCGGCTATGCGCCGGCTTGGCACGACTGGAGCGTGTGGCGAGTGAAAGACGGCTTTGTTCAAAACGACAAGCGAAACAAAGAGCCGATCGCGCTTACGGAGATGACGAAACTAATCGAAGCCCAACGCAACCAGCCGCAACAAAAACCGTAGGGCGCTCTGCGAGCGCCGCGGAGTCGGTGGCGCGAACGCACACTCTGCAAACTTGAATTTTCTTGCGATCTTCTCCGTTTTACGGTATAAACTCACTCTGTACTGGAGTATTACCTATTTCCTCTCGGGCATATCATGCAATTGGTTTCTTATCTTTGCGGAGCGATTCTCATGACGACTTTCTGCGCCGATTCGGCGGAACGGCCGAAGCCGAAGATCACGATTTCCAAAGAGACGACTTTTATCACGGAGCCGGTCGGCGAAGACGGATACGTTGATTACCAAGCTGCTTTAAATGCCCGATTGAGCAAAGGCGTCACGCCGGAGAATAACTCGGCCTTGTTAATGCTAAAGGCCTTCGGCACGAAAATCATTGACGAGCCGATTCGCACAAAGACCCTTGCGGCGATGAGCGCCGAAAACTTGACTGAAAACGGCGAGGGGTTCGTCAGGCTCGACGATTATATGCGAGAAAAGTATCCGGAAGAGGACCTAAAAGGCGAAAAGGTCGGCGAGAACGCATCCGACGCGGTTGATAGGCAAGAGAGCGAAGCGTCGTCGCGTCCTTGGTCAAAAAAGGAGTTTCCCCGTTTGGCCGAATGGCTTGCGGTGAACGATGCCGCGCTTAAAACGATAGAAGACGCGTCAAAAAAGGAGAGGCATTTTATTCCCGCCGTTTCTGTGGGCAAAAAAGGGTTGGAGGAGAGTCTGAACGTCGGCGTTATGGAATATCGAAGCGCTTTAAAGGCGCTCGATATCCGTGCGATGAACCACGCATATTTCGATCGAACGGAAGATGCTTGGCGAGATATCATGACATGCTATCGATTGGCGAGGCAGGCGACGCAAGCGCCGTTTTTGACGGGAGCGTTAATTGCATCGGCTTTCGACAATCTCGCGGCTCACGCCACGGAGCAGTTAACATTTACCGGAAAACTTACGGCGAAACAAGCAAGACGATTCTGCGCCCAGCTTAATCAATTGCCAGTCCTTTATTCATTTGAGGAAGCTGTTGATTTCGGCGAACGCGTTTTTGTTCTTGACTGCATTAAGCGTCATGCGATGAACGGCTACGAAAATCCGCCCGAAATCGACGGATTATGGAGCGACCGAAATAGAGAGTCGGCAAGAAAAAAACTGCTTGCGAAGGGGGAGATTGATTGGGATGAAACGTTGCGAGTCGTGAACGCGACCTTCGACCAAGCCGCAAAAGTCGGCCGATTTGCGAGTTATCAAGAAAAGGCCGCCGCTTTCAGTAAGTTAGCGAAGATTTCTGACGAAGAAAGCGAGCAGGCGATCAAAAGGATCGCGGCAAAGGATTTCGATTCGAGTAAACTGTCGCCGCAAGAAAACGGAAGGCTCTTCGCGGCAATTGAAAGCGCAGATATTCTTTCTGTATTAATGCCTGCGGTGACGACGGTTCCGGGACGCAGAACCGCATGCCGTGATCTCGCTCTTTTTTCTTTAGCCTTAGCCGGCTATCATGCCGAGCATGGGGCGTATCCGAAAAAATTGGCCGAATTGGCTCCGGAGTATTTTTCAGAGTTGCCGAAGGATCCGTTTTCAGACGGCGATTTCATCTACCGACTGGAACGCGACGGCTATATTTTGTATAGCGTCGGTCCGAACGGCAAAGACGACGGCGGAATGCATTTTAGCGATTCAACCCCGGAAAATCCGATTCTCGACGCCGCCGATGATATCGCGATTCGAAAGAAATAACGCGACGTATGGACCGCTTCCTTATCCCGACGAGGTTTCGGAAACGGGGCCGCGCTTACTTGGGTAGTCGCAACGGGTCAAACCAAGGTTGTCTTACGTAAGCCCTTTGGGCTAAAGAAACTCGCGCGGCAGCGCGTTTAACGCGACGCCTTCATCAGCTTCGACGGCTTCGGCGTGCGGAACGGCTTGTTGTTCTTCTCGCCCAAGAGCGCCTCGGCATATTCCTCGACCTGCTCGGGCGTTTCGAAATAATGGTCGTAGACCCACGAATCCTCGTATTCGCAATTCTTCGTCGTGTAGTCGCGGCAAATCTGCGGGCGGGTTTCGTAAATGCCGCACAAATTGTCGTCGCGCAAATTCTTGCACTTCGTATGCACTAGAATGTACCAAGTGCCGTCCTCGACGAAGACCGACGCCTTGTCGTGCATCAAGAACCACCGCATGTATTCGAAATCTTTCCACTCGGTCGGGCGATCGATGGGCAAGGCGAAATAGCGGCAGCACTTGGCCGGGCAGTAAGTGCAGAGAACTTCGCCCGGCTTCAAGTCTTTTCGATGCGGTTTCTTGCAGGGCGTATCTGTCGAAGCGGTCATGTTCGTGATGGCTTTTCTTGGTTGCGGGTGGGTTCAGCGATCGGCAAAGCGGCAATCGACAAAACGGTGCGTGCAAGCACGCGGCGAACGGAAATATTTCCGAAGCCTTACTAGGTTATCAGTTTGCCTCTCGCACGAAAAGGGTTTGCGAGGGCGTGAGGCGGTTTTTTCGTGTTTCAGGACAATTATGCCTCAAACCGCGCTCTACCGCCTGTTTGCCCCTCGGGAAAACAGGCTTCCGCCGATAATAAAGAGCGCCGTCGTGAAATCGGAATCCGTTTCAGGACGGCTGTTCGGGCGAAGCGGGCTCGTCGATCTTCCCCACCAGCTTGGCGAAATGGCCCGGCGTTTTGGCCGAAAACGTAACCGGCTCGCCGGTGGTCGGGTGTTTAAATGCGATCGATTTGGCGTGGAGCGCAAGGCGCGAGAAGGCGTCCCCTTCCCGCCCATATTTTTTGTCGCCGACGATCGGATGCCCCGCATCTGACAGATGAACGCGAATTTGATTTTTTCGGCCCGTCAGAAGATCGATCTCCAACAGCGAATAATACTTTACTCGACGTAGCGTCTTGTAGGCCGTTCGCGCCAGTTTCCCTTTCGTCTTGTCCGTAGTCGAAAAAACGACCTGCGCTTTGCTCTCGGCCAAGTACGAGCTGACGACGTCCTCGTCCTTTTCGCATTGGCCATGCACGACGGCCAAATACGTTTTGCTCGTGTCGTCCCAATTCGATTGAAGACGAACTTTGGCCTCTTCGGTTTTGGCGAAGATCAGAACGCCCGAGGTGTCGCGGTCCAAGCGATGCACGATGAATATTCGCGCGCGGGATCGAGACTGTCCTTTGCGAACGTAGTTCGTCAGGACATGATAGGCGGTGCGGGATTTTTCCTTTTCGGCCCCCACGGTCAACAGGCCGGCGGGTTTATCGACGACGAGAATATCGCGGTCTTCGTAAAGGACGAAAATTCCGCTTCCAGGCGGGCGAGTTTTGGCGGGAGTTTTTGACATGCTCCCATTATAACAAGCTTTTTCCGCCGCGTCTTCTCTTGTCCGGGAAGCTCCGATTCTCGAACCGCAACGGCACTGCCGCAAGAGGATTCACGCTTCTGTCAGGCACGGCGTGCCTGACCTACTTTTCTCGTCATCGCGAGGAGGGTTGCGACGACGATCATGAACGCCCAAACGCTTGGCTCCGGCACGGCGCTCGTAGCGGAGGGAACGGTCATCGTCCTGTTCGATTCGGCCGTCTCGATCATCGCGGCTGCCGCCGCAAGCGCAGGCGTTGCGCCGGTTATTACGGAATCGGTCGCCGTATTCGCGATCGTTGCAGTCGCGTTGGAAGTCGCCGTCGAGGCGTTTGCCGAGGAGGTCGCATCGCCGAGAATGAGCGTATCTTGCACGAGGGTTCCCACGACTAAGACGGCCGAGCCGGAAACGGTCGTCGTGCCCGAGCCGATGACGGAGTCGAGCGTATGCGTTCCGCTGGAGATGACGAGCGAAGCGCCGCTGACGATTTCTACGGAGGCGCCGGAGTTGGTTGGAGCGGCAGATTGCGAGGCGGCGCTCGCCTTAGCCGTTTCGCCGCTTGCTGCGGACGAGCTTGCTCCGGTGGTGACGATTAGCGAGCCTTGCGTGACGATCGTATGGCCCGAGTAGTCGCTAGCCAATAAGACGGTCAAAGAGCCGGAGCCAAGCTTCGTTAAATCGCCAGTTCCGGAAATCGCTTCCGAAATGACGACGTTGAACGCTTGCGTGTCGAACGTGGCGCCTCCGGAGAGAATCGTGACGGCATGTGAAGTGATGTTGAACGCGGCAAGGTATTTTAGTTCGCCGCCGTCGAATGTGAGCGTGGATCCTGCGCCGAGATTGCGTTCCGCCGACGCCGCCAGAATTCCCGCGTTCAGATTAAGCGCGCCGGTGAAGGTATTCGATCCGGAGAGGGTTAGCGTGCCCAAACCGAGCTTGGTCAGCCCTCCGGCTCCGGAAATCACTTTGGAAGCGGTGACGTTGTTGCCGTTCGTGTTCCAGGTTGCGACTCCCGATTGGAGGGCGACGGCGCGGGAAAGAGTAAACGCGGAGAGGAACGAAAGACCTCCGCCGTTGAAGTTCAAGGCAGTTCCGTTGCCGAGGTTGGATAAAGCGGAGACGGCGACCGTTCCGACGTTAACGTTGACCGCGCCGGTAAAGGTATTCGCGCCGGAGAGGGTTAGCGTGCCTAGGCCGACTTTGGTCAACCCGCCGGCTCCGGATATTATGTTGGAGACGGCAATATCGTAACCGTTCGTGTCGAAAGTCGCTCCGCCGGATTGGAAAGCGATCGTGCGCGAGGCGAGGTCGAACGAGGAAAGGAACTTAAATCCTCCTCCGTTGAAATTCAAAGCGGTTCCGTTGCCGAGATTCGATAGAGAGGATACGGCCAGCGTTCCGACGTTGACGCTAACCGTTCCAGTGAACGTGTTCGCGCCGGCAAGCGTGAGAGTTCCTGAACCGATTTTTGCAAGTCCGCCGGTTCCGGAAATCGTGCTCGATATGACGTCGTCGTAGTTCTGCGTATCAAACGTGGAGCTTACGGATTGAAGGGTAACGGTTCGCGAGGCGAGGTCGAACGAGGAAAGGAACTTGAATCCTCCGCCGTTGAAGTTCAAGTCGGTTCCGTTGCCGAGGTTCGATAAAGCGGAGACGGCGACCGTTCCGACGTTGACGTTGACCTCGCCGGTGAAGGTATTTGTGCCGGAAAGGGTCAGGATTCCCGAACCGAGCTTGGTCAGGCCGCCCGAGCCGGAAATCGCGTTAGATGCGACGGCGTCGTAGCCGTTCGTGTTCATGGAAGCGCCGCCTGCTTGAATGGCGACGGCGCGCGCTAGGTCGAAGGCGGTGAGGAATTTTAGTCCTCCGCCGTTGAAGTTCAAAGCGGTTCCATTGCCGAGATTCGATAGAGAGGAGACGGCGACCGTTCCGACGTTGACGTTAATCGTGCCGGCGAACGTATTCGTTCCGGAGAGGGTCAAGGTTCCCGATCCGATTTTCGTGAGTCCGCCGACGCCGGAAATCGTACTCGATATTATGTCCGCGTAATTCTGCGTGTCGAACGTGGAGCTTGCGGATTGAAGCGAGATCGTTTGCGAAGAGAGGTCGAAAGCGGCTAGGAATTTTAGACTTCCGCCGTTGAAGTTTAACGTGGAACCGTTTCCGAGGTTCGACGAAGCCGAAGCGGCCAGCGTTCCGGCGTTGACGTTGACCGTTCCGGTAAACGTATTCACGCCGGAAAGGGTGAGCGTGCCCTCGCCGAGTTTGGTGAGCGAGCCGTCGCCTGAAACCGTTTGCGACAGAACGACGTTGAACGCTTGCGTATCGAAAGCGGTTAGGTCGGACTGAATGGCGACGGGGTGCGCAAGAGTGAACGACGAGAGGAAGGTAAGTCCTCCGCCGTTGAAATTCAAAGCGGAACCGCTTCCGAGATTCGACGAAGCGGAGGCGGCCACGGTTCCGCTGTTAACGTTGACCGCGCCGGTAAAGGTATTCGCGCCGGAGAGGGTGAGCGTGCCTAGGCCGATTTTGGAGAATCCTCCGGCTCCGGAAATCACTTTGGAAGCGGTAAGGTCGAATCCGTTCGTGTCGAAAGTCGCGCCGTCTGATTGGATAGCGACGGCGCGCGCTAGGTCGAATGAGGAGAGGAATTTCAATCCTCCGCCGTTGAAGTTCAAAGCGGTTCCATTGCCGAGGTTCGATAGAGAGGAGACGGCGACCGTTCCGACGTTAACGCTGACCGCGCCGGTGAAGGTATTCGCACCGGAGAGGATTAGCGTGCCCAAGCCGACCTTGGTCAATCCGCCGGCGCCGGAAATTACGTTCGAGACGGTAAGGTCGAATCCGTTCGTATCGAAAGTCGCTCCGCCGGATTGGAAGGCTATCTTGCGTGAAGAAAGGTCTAAGGCGGCTAGGAATTTTAGACTTCCGCCGTTGAAGTTCAAGGTTGTTCCGCCGCCGAGGTTTGACAAAGAGGAGACGGCCAGCGTTCCGACGTTGACGCTAACCGTTCCAGTGAACGTATTCGCGCCGGCAAGCGTGAGGGTTCCCGCACCGATTTTTGTGAGTCCGCCGGTTCCGGAAATCGTGCTCGATATGACGTCGTCGTAGCTCTGCGTATCGAACGTGGAGCTTACGGATTGAAGTGTAACGGTTCGCGAGGCGAGGTCGAACGAGGAGAGGAACTTGAATCCTCCGCCGTTGAAATTCAAAGCGGTTCCATTGCCGAGATTCGATAGAGAGGAGACGGCGACCGTTCCGACGTTAACGTTGACCGCGCCGGTGAAGGTATTCGTGCCGGAAAGGGTAAGCGTGCCTGCGCCGATTTTCGTAAGTCCGCCATCGTCGGAGATTAGGCTCGATATAACGGCGTCGTAGCTTTGCGTATCGAACGTGGAGCTTACGGATTGAAGCGAGATCGTTTGCGAAGAGAGGTCAAAGGAGGAGAGGAATCTAAATCCTCCGCCGTTGAAGTTTAACGTGGATGCGTTTCCGAGATTCGACAAGGCGGAGGCGGCCACCGTTCCGGCGTTAATGATAACCGCTCCGGCGAAGGAATTCGTGCCGGAGAGAGCGAGGGTTCCTGAACCGAGCTTGGTCAACCCGCCGGGGCCGGAAATCGCCTTAGAAACGGTGACGTCGTAGCCGTTCGTGTCGAAAGTCGCGCCGCCTGATTGAATAGCGACGGCGCGTGCGAGGTCAACGGCGGCGAGGAATTTCAAACCTCCTCCGTTGACGTTCAAAGCGGTTCCGTTGCCGAGGTTTGATAAAACGGAGAGGGCCACCGTTCCGCCGTTAACGTTGACCGCGCCGGTAAACGTATTCGTGCCGGAGAGAGTAAGCGTTCCGGCGCCGAGCTTTGTTAGTCCGCCGGTTCCGGAAATTATGTTGGAGACGGCGACGTCGAAGCCGTTCGTGTCGAAAGTCGCTCCGCCGGACTGGAAGGCGATCGTGCGGGAGGAGAAATCTAGAACGGAGAGAAATCGAAATCCTCCGCCGTTGAAGTTTAAAGCGGTTCCGCTTCCGAGATTGGAGAGGAGAGACGCGGCGAGAAAGCCGTTATTGACGTTGACTGCGCCGGCAAACGTATTCGTGCCGGAGAGCGTGAGCGTGCCCAGGCCAAGCTTAGTGAGTCCGCCGGCACCGGAAATTGCGTTGGAGACGGCGACGTCGTATCCGTTCGTGTCGATGGAGGCGCTGCCGGATTGGAACGCGAGCGTACGCGAAGAGAGATCGAACGACGAAAGAAACTTAAATCCTCCTCCGTTAAAAATCAACGCGGAGCCGCTGCCGAGACTTGATAAGGCGGAGGCGGCCAAAAGCCCCTTGTTGAGACTAATCGTTCCGGTGAACGAGTTCGATCCGGAGAGGGTCAACGTTCCAGAACCGAGCTTGGTGAGTCCGCCGGTTCCGGAAATCGTGCTCGACATGACGTCGTCATAGTTTTGCGTATCAAACGTGGAGCTTGCGGATTGAAGCGTAACGGTTCGCGAGGCGAGGTCGAACGAGGAGAGGAACTTGAATCCTCCGCCGTTGAAGTTGATAGCGGATCCGCCGCCGAGGTTCGACAAAGAGGAGGCTGCCATGGTTCCGGCGTTGAGGCATACAGTTCCAGTAAATGTATTCGTGCCGGAGAGAATCAAGGTCCCCTGCCCGAGTTTGGTAAATCCGCCCGTTCCTGAAACGGTATTGGAGAGCGTCAGGTCGTACCCTGCCGTATTAAATTTCGTATCGCTTTCAAGGCCGGAGATTGTTATAGGAACGGCGATATTCATGGTTGCGGAGGCTTGGATGGTTCCGCCTCCGAAATTGAATTGAGCGATTCCCGTCCCCTTAGCGATCGAGCCGACGATCAAAGCGCCCCCGGTGAGGTTGTACGTTCCGAGAGAGCCGGAATCGTAGCCGAGCACGAGGTTTCCGGCGGAATTCGTGCCGCCGGCCTGAGTAACCGTTCCCTCGCCGGAATACCCGACGTATAAATTCGTCGCGGCCAGCGCGGCGGAGCCGCCAAGCGACAGCGAGCTGGAATGACCGACGTAGAGGGTTTGGCATTTCTCGCCGACTTGCGAGACGACGGCCGCTCCTCCGTTCGTGATATAGGCGAGGGAGCCGGCCGTAGGCTCTCCGTCGTTCCAACTAGCGGCGTTCGACCAATCGCCGCTGGAGGCGACCCAGTATTGCGAACCTGTTTCTCCGCCGAGAATAAGAGTGTCTTGCACGAGCGTCGCGACGGTCAGCGTCGCCGTTCCCGAGACGATCGTGGTTCCCGAGCCGATGATGGAGTTGATCGTTCTCGCGCCGTTCGCCACTTCGAAATTCGCTCCGCTTGAGGTTTGCACGGTTAAACCTGGTCCGGTCACGTTCGTCGCGGCTAAAATCGCTCTTCCGCCTTGCACGTCAATTAGATTCATGACGGACGAGTCGATGTCGCCCGCTAATTTTAACGTGCCTCCTTTAACGATCGTCGAGCCGAAATACACGATCGGCGACGAAATGGTTAAGGAGCCGGAGCCGAGTTTCGTCAGGTTGCCGGTTCCCGCGATGCCGCAAGAGACGACGCCGTCGTAGCCGTTCGTGTCGAACAACGCGCCGCCTGAATGAAAGGCGATTGTTTGCGAAGAGAGGTCGAAGGCGGAAATGAATTTTACCCCTCCGCCGTTGAAATTTAACGCCGAGACGCTTCCGAGGCTCGACAAGGCGGATACGGCGAGGAAACCGCCGTTGACGTTTATCGCGCCGACGAACGTATTCGATCCGGCGAGCGTTAACGTTCCGGAGCCGAGTTTCGTCAAGTTTCCGGTTCCGGAGATCGTGCCGGAGATTACGTCGGTATAGCCTTGAGTGTCGAAAATCGCCTCGTTTGATTGAAGCGTTAAAGCGAGGGTGGTCAAGTCGAACGAAGAATCGAAAACAATGCCGCCGCCGTTAAGTACGATGGCCGAGCCTAAGCCGAAACTGCGCAGCGAATTCGCCTTGATGGATCCGGCGTTGATGGTGACCGTTCCCGAGAAACTGTTCGAAGCGAGTAACGCAAGGACGCCGGAGCCGTTTTTGGTGATGCCGCCCCCGCCATAATTTCCGATTGCGCCCGAGAAGGCGACGTCGTAGCCGTTGGTGTCGAAGGTCGCGCCGGCGGTTCCGATCCCGACGATGCGTGACGAGATGTTGAGGTCGGAGGAGATGAATTTGACTCCGCCGCCGTTGATATTTATCGCCGATCCGCTTCCGAGGGCCGTCATCGAGGCCGCGGAGAGCATGCCGCAGTTGACGTTGACCGATCCGCGGAAGTCGTTGGTTCCGGCAAGCGTGAGCGTGCCGGAGCCGAGTTTCGTCAAACTTCCCGAGCCGGTGATGCTCGCCAAGGCGGAGCTGCCGGTTGAGCCGCACAAAGTCACGTTGAAATTCTGCGTGTCGATCGAGGCGCCGCCCGACTGAAAAACAATTTCGCGGTCTGAGAGGTCGAGGTCGGCGGAGAGATATTGCAGCGTGCCGCCGTTGAAACTAAGGGCCGGTCCGGCGCCGAGATTCGCCGCCGTTGAGACGGCCAAGATTCCCGCATTTAAATTGACCGTTCCGGTGAAGGTGTTCGTGCCGAGCAAGGTCAGAATGCCGGTTCCGAGCTTGGTAAGCCCGCCGGTTCCCGAGCAGCCGATCGAATTGGCCAACGTGACGCTATAGCCTTGCGTATCGATCAAGGCGTTTGATTGGAAATTCATGGCGAAGGAGGAGACGTCGAAGGCGGCTCCGAAAATCAAACCGCCGCCGTTAAAATTTAGCGACGAAGTCGTTCCTAGATTCGAGATCGAGCTTACTTGCAGGTTGCCTTCGTCAAGATTGATCGGCCCTTGGAACGTGCTAGTTCCGGCGAGAGTTAGAGCGCCGGCTCCGATTTTCGTGAATCCGCCCAAGCCGCCCGGACTAGTGATCGTGACGGCGTAACTTTGCGTATTCAAAGTTCCGCAGGCCGATTCAAAAAAGACCGCGTGCGACGAAAGATCGCAAGCGGCGCCGAGCGTCAAGCCTCCGCCGTTAAAATGCAGCGAGGATCCGCTGCCGAGAGCGCTCAGCTTCGACGCCTTGACGAATCCGCCGTTGAGATAGAGCGCGCCGGAAAACGTATTCGAGCCGGATAGAGTAAGCGTTCCGGAGCCGGTTTTGCTGAACCCGCCCGATCCGGTCGTCGTGCCCGAGACGGTCACGTCAAATCCGTTGGTATTAAAGGTCGCTCCGCCGCCCGATCCTGACAAATAGATTGGCACGTCGATTGTCGTCGTGCCGACGGCCTGAATCACGCCGCCGTAAAGATTTAATGACGCGCTCCCCGATCCTTTGGAGACGCCGGTAAAGAGAAGCGTTCCGCCGTAAAGGTCGTAGCTTCCTTGCCCGGTCGTGCCGCTGCCAAGGACGATTTGTTTGAACGTGGCGGTTCCTCCTGATTGCGATATGACGCCGGTTCCGACGCTGCCGACGTAAGCCGTACCGGCGACGGTCAGCAAACTTTCGCCGCCGAGATAATAATACCCGGTTTTGGTCGCGTTATTCGATATGTACAGATCGGAGGCGAATGCGGCGGTTCCTCCAGAATGGCTGACGACTCCGATCCCGGAGTATCCGACGTAGGCCGTCCCGGTAACGGAGAGTTCGCCTCCCGACAAGGAGACGGCGCCTCGCGATGCGGAGCCGTTGCCGAGGTAGAGGTTCGACGAAAAAGTCGTTCGGCCGCCGGTTTGGGTCAGCAATCCCGTCCCCGAATATCCGAGGAAAACGGTTCCTGTGACGGTGAGTTGCCCCGCATCTAGCGCGTAATATCCGTTCGAGGCCGTGTTATTGCCGACGAAGAAGCTGGAGGCGAACGTGGCGACGCCGCTCGATTGCGTTATGTATCCGGTTCCGGCGTAACCGACGTAGGCCGAGCCGGAGACGGAAAGCGCCCCTTCGCCGCTTAAGCTATACGTGCCGGTGCAGCCGGTTTTATAGCCGAGATACATTGTCGAGATAGACGCGGTTCCGGCGATATGCGAAAAGGCGCCGAGAGTCGCTGAGCCGACCGACCCGGCGTAGAAGCCGGTCGTTTGCAAATAGCCGCCGTTTAGCCCCGAGCTTTTAGCGTTAACGTAAAGACTCCCGACGCCCAGCGCCACGCTTCCCGAGCCGGAAATGTTCACGCCGTCGTTCAGCGAGATTCCAAACCCCGTCGGCGCCGCCAGCGTTCCGGAGCAATCGACGAAGTCGGCGATCGTCGCCGCGCCGAAAATGCTCTTCGTCGAAGCGATCGTGATGGTCGAACCTGTTTGATGAATGATCCCGGCTCCGGAAATTTGAACGAAACAGGTGGTCGGATCAAGATTGGCGGGCGTAATCAGCAGCGAATGCTCGTCGAGATCAAGTTTCGCCTTGGAATAGACGGCCGTCGTCGATCCGGTCATCGAAAAGATCGACGACGTGAGGTTGATCGTCGCCGTGCTGTTCGAAAATTCGACCGCCCCGACCGCGTCAATTCCGCCGTTAACGACGTTTATCGTCCCGCTCGTCAATGTGAGCTTTCCTGTCGTTCCCAGCTTGACGATCTGCGCGTTAAGAACCCCGCCCGTTTGCGTAAAGACCCCTGCGCCGGCCGAACTGACGTCAAGCGTCGTGGTCGTGAGCGCCGATTCGCCTCCCAGCGTGTAGTATCCTTTTGCGCCCGAGTTGAACCCGACGAACAACCCGGAGGAGAATGCCGCAGAACCGCCCGTCTGATTGAAACTTGCCGAGCCGGCGTATCCGACGAATGCGCTTCCGGCGACGGACAATAATCCCGTTCCGCTCATGCTATACGTTCCGGACGAGTTTGCGCTCGCGCCGAGATAGAGCGTTGAGCCGATCGAAACCGCGGCGTCCGTTTGCGTGAAAGTTCCTGTGCCGACTCCGCCGACGATCGCCGAGCCGGAGATCGTGACGAGGGCGCTTTCGCCGATCGAGTACGAGCCGTTGCCGCTCGTGCCGTTTCCTAAGAAGAAATTGCTAAGAGTGAAACCGGAGGAGCCGGATTGAGTGAACGAGCCCGTTCCGTAGGTTCCGATTTGCGCGTCGCCGGTCGAAAGCGTTCCCGATCCGCTCAGCGCGTAGGTTCCTTTTCCGCGATAGCCGACGAAGAGGCCCGAGGCCGCCGAGTTCGTTCCGCCGGTCTGCGTGAATGAGCCCGTGCCGACATAGCCGACGTAGAGCGCAGCGGAGCTCAGTTTTCCCGAATCGCTTAGCTTATAGGAGCCGAGCGAACCGGCGACGTATCCCAAATACAGATTACCGATAACGGTATGCGAGCCGCCCGATTGTTCGAAGGCGCCTGTGCCGGCCCGTCCGACGTACGAAGCGCCGGCCACATTTAACGTTCCCGACCCGCTCATATAGTAAGCGCCGGACCCGGTCGCGTTTACGCCGAGATACATAGACGAGGCGACCGAATGCAGACCGCCGGTTTGCGTGAACGATGCCGCGCCGGAGGACCCGACGATTGTTGCGCCGCCCACGGTTAGCACGCTTACTCCGCCGAGTTGATACGCGGCGGACGCGCTGCCGTTCACGCCGAGAAACAGCGTTCCCGTAAGCGTCAGCAATCCGTCCGTCTGCGTGACGTTTCCTTTTCCGGAGAGTCCGACGTTCATTGAGGCGGCCGAAGCCGCGCCGCCGTTACTCAGGTTATAGGAGCCGACGCCGGAGACGTTATCGCCGAGAATGAATCCGCTTAAAACGACGAGTTGTGCGCCCGATTGATTGAAAATTCCCGAGCCCGACGATCCGAGTATGAGCGAAGAGGCCGATGCGAGCACGCCGCTTGCGGTCGTCGTGAGGTTATAGGTCCCTCGACCGCCGACGTCCATTCCAATTCCAAGTTGAGAGGTCACGGAATTGGTTCCGCTCGTCTGCGTGAAAACGCCAGTTCCTGAATATCCGATGAAGCAGCTTACGCTAGTCAGCGAGCCGGTTCCCGATAACGTTGCCGAGCCGTTGTCGGCGGCGTTGTTGCCGAGATAAATATATTTTGCCGAGCCGCTTTGCGTAATGGCGACAGTTCCGCCGTTCGAAACGAAGGCCGAATCGCTGGCGCCCGGTACGGCCGTCGAAGGAGTCCAGTTTGTTTTCGTTGACCAATCGCCGGCGCCGACGTTCCAGTAAATGGACGCCGCTTGCAAAGGCGCTTCTAAAAGAAGCGAAAGACATGCCGCCAAAATTCCGACGGCAAGAAATCGGAGCGACCGGAGCGAGCGTATATCCGTATGGGTCATGGGCGTTCCTTTGGCGGCGAATGATCCGACCCCCGCCACTTGTTGATTCGCCCGACATAATACCGGAAGCGCCCGTTTTAACGCAATAGAATAAATAGTCCCGGCTGGCCTTGCCGAAAAGGAAGGCGGCGAGACTTTGTTTGGATGCGGAAGGTTGGCGCAAATAGAAAACCCTCCGCCTCCGCGCAAGACTCCTTGCGCAAAGACGAAGGGTTTTATTCAATTCCAGGCTTCCGCCGCTAGCTGTTACGCCTTCGTGCCCAAAATCGTGGCCAAGTCGGCCTCGGGCGTCGTGATCGGAGCGATGTTGAACTTCTCGACCAACACGTTCAGAACCGGCGGCGTGACGAAGGCCGGCAAGGTCGGGCCGAGCCGGATGTTCTTAATGCCCAAATAGAGCAACGTCAGCAAGATCGCCACCGCCTTCTGCTCGTACCAACTCAAAATCAACGACAACGGCAAATCGTTCACGCCGCAGCCGAAGGCGTTGGCAAGAGCCAAGGCGATCTGCACCGCCGAATAAGCGTCGTTGCACTGGCCGACGTCGAGCAGACGCGGAATGCCGCCGATGTCGCCGAACGGCAGCTTGTTGAATCGATACTTGCCGCAGGCCAACGTAAGGACCACGCAGTCGCTCGGAACTTGTTTGGCGAAGTCGGTGTAGTAATTGCGGCCTGTCTTCGCCCCGTCGCAGCCGCCGACCAGGAAGAAATGGCGAATCGCCTTGTCCTTGACCGCCTCGATCACCTTGTCGGCCACGCCCAGCACGGCGTTGTGTCCGAACCCGATTGTAATGAACTTCGCCGGCTCGACGTCTTCCGAAAAACCGGGCGCCGCCAAGGCCGCTTCGATCACCGGCTTGAAATTCTTATCGGCGCCGATGTGCGTCACTCCGGGCCAAGCGACTAAGCCGGTCGTGAAAATTCGCGACTGATACGTTTCGGCCGGCTTTTGAATGCAGTTCGTCGTCATCAGAATCGCGCCGGGAAACGCGTCGAATTCCTTGCGTTGGTCTTGCCATGCGCCGCCGTAGTTCCCTACTAAATGCTTGAACTTTTTCAGCGCGGGATAAGCTAAGCAAGGAAGCATCTCGCCGTGCGTGAAGACGTTGATCCCCTTCCCTTCTGTCTGCTTCAACAGCAGTTCCAAGTCTTTCAGATCGTGACCCGAAACCAAAATGCACTTTCCCTTGACCGGCGTCACGCGAACCTGCGTCGGCTCAGGATGCCCGTAGGTGTCGGTGTTCGCGGCGTCGAGCAATTGCATCACGCGCAGATTCAACTCGCCGACCTTCATCGCCCAGCCGACCAAGTCATCGACCGACGGCTCTTCTTTGGCCAAGAAGTCCAGGCCGTCGTGGAAGAGGGCGTATATGCCGGGATCTTCGTAGCCGAGCGTCTTCGCGTGATCGGCGTAGGCCGCGGCGCCTTTCAATCCGTACAAAACCAGTTCCTGCAAACCCGCTCGATCGACGCCAATTTGCGTCTGCCGCTTCTGAATGCCGACCTCGCGACCTTGCGCGAGGAGTCCTTCTCGATCGCCGGCCAACTTCAACGTCGCGGGGCCGTTGAGCGACTCCGTCGGTTGCTTCGCCTCTTTGCAGGCTTTTTCGTATAACTTCTTCGCCGCGTCTCGTTTGTTCGCCGCGTCTTCAAGATGCTCTTCCAACCGCTCCGCGTCGAAATCGACGTTCGTCACCGTAGCGAAAAGGTACTCGAGAACCGCCCGATCAATCTCCTCATCCCGAGCGCCGAGTTTGGCCGCCCGAGATGCGTACATCGAAACGCCTTTCGCCGCGTAAACTAATAGATCTTGTAGCGTGGCCACGGTCTCGTCCTTGCCGCAAACGCCGATCTGCGTGCAGCCCGTCCCTTTGCCCGTTTGTTCGCATTGAAAACAGTACATCGTTAAACTCCTGTCAGGGGGTTGGATTTGTTTTGTAGGGAATGCCCTCCGCGGCATTCCGTGTAGCAGTTTCCGTAGGTCAGGCACGCTGTGCCTGACGACCGAACCGCGTTCCACGTCGAAAGGCGCCCTTAGGCGCCGCGTTCCGATACAGATATAATAGGCTTTCCGGAAAGTTCAGTCCTTGATCTATATCAAATCATGCGAAAATTCCCGAGGGGGTTCCCTTGCCGCTAGACGTCGTCGATATTCTGCAAAGTTGCGTTTTCTTCGAAAAAATGCCGGAGAGGAGCTTCAAACGACTCGCGACGATGGCCCAGCTTCGACATTTTCGCAAAGGACAAAAAATCTTTCGCGAAGGGGATGAATGTCCTGGCGTTTATGTGGTAGGCGCCGGTACGATCCGCGTTTTCAAGATCGGCGCGGGGGGAAAAGAGCATGTCCTCCATATCGTCGGACCGGGGCAAACCTTCGCCGAAGCGGCCGCCATCGGCGACTTCGATCTTCCCGCCTCGGCCGAGGCGGTCACCCGCAGCGCTTGCGTCCTGCTTCCGCTAGCCCCGTTCCAAAAGGCCATGGCCGAGGACATTGATCTTAGCCGAGGCATGCTCCTCGGCGTAACGATGTGGGTTCGCCACATGGTTCGGCTACTCGAAGACCTGGTCCTCCGCGACGCCACCGGCCGAATCGCCCGCTTTCTCCTCGAGGCCGAACGCGACGGCGACGTAGTGAAGCTCCCCGGCCTGAAACGCCATGTCGCCAGCCACCTGAACCTGACCGGCGAAACTTTCTCCCGCACTTTCCGCCGACTTGTCGAATCCGGCGTCATCGCCGAGGGAAAGAAAAGCCAAGTGCACATCTTAGACGAGAAGGCGCTCCGCCGCACGGCCCAAGGCCTGCATCCGTTATGCTGAAAGAAAAATAATCTGATCAAGGGAATATTTGGCGCAACGTCTCCCAATACAAATTCCAATTCAAGCGTCGATCCTTCTGTTTCGCTGGCGTCGAGTATTCGTCGTGCTAGGACGACCTGAATTACGGAGGTCGTCATGTGCGTTCGCCAACCAGAAATGGTGATATCTCTACGGCAAAGGCAAAAAGTACAGCCACTTCTGCATGCGTATCGTGACTTTGGAGATCAGTGCGAACGGCTTACCCCAGTCAGTGTAAATGGCTACGGTACACGGAGAGCCCATTTCCAGCTCGGCCACAGGCTCGTCGTCGTTCAAGCGGATTCTAACGGCCAGATATCCGGGCGAACCGATCTTTGCGGCGGAAGGAAGTTGTCCGGTCGGAGCGAACTGGCCCTCGCCGCTAGCGCGAATGACGCTTTCGACGCTGCCGCGGAAGAGCCTTCCCGGACGGCTCTTAAAAGCCAGTTCGGCATGCTGATCGGGTTGAACGTGGAATAATTCTTCCGCCGGAAATGATGCGACTACGAACGTCTCGGACGTATCGATGAACGTGCCGACCGCAGCCGCGGTAACCGGATTGCCATGCTTCCTTCGCGAATCTCCCAAGCGGTCACGAAACCGTCGGCGGGAGAGGTTACGGAGCATTGGCTCAGGTTGAATTGGGCGGTGTCCAGTTGCGCCTGGGCGCTAACCACGGCGTGCTTGCCCGCTTCCAGGGCCATATTCGACTGATTCAAGCTGGCGGTGGCCTGGACTAAGCCCGCTTGAGCGGCAAGGTGTTCCGCTTTGTCTTGCGAAACCTTCAATTCCGAAACCGCGCCGGCGTTGGATCTCAAAATTTTGACGTCGGCTTCATAAGCGAACTTCGCGGCGTCTAAATCCGCCTCAGCCTTGTTGACCGCCGCGTGAGCGAACTGCACCGAGGCTTCAAGCGCCTGGACGTTGCTCTTTGCGCTTCGGAGTTGGGCCTCGGCTTGATTTACGCCGTACTGATATGGAGCTGGATCAATCTGAAAAAGCATATCGCCTTTTTTCAGCGGAACGTTCGGTTTGGCCGGAATGTTCCGCACTTTCCCCTTGACCCAGGGAACCAACTGCACCGCGTAACGACTGACGACGGCTCGCTTGGATATCGGCGCTGCCAAAGTCCAAAAGACGATGACTCCGCCAATCAACGCAATTCCCAGAGCCGCGAAGGCGGCAATTGACCAGGGACGAGGTTTGAGCCGAAAAACGGAAAAGGCTAAATACGCTGCCGCAACGTAGGAAATTACGATAAATGCGATCATCCTTGCGGCCCTCCTTGCAAAGCTTTGCTAGGCGAAGGACGCGGGAAGAAGGCCCAAACGAAAGCAAGCGGCCAAAGCGCGCCCAAAGTGACTAGGCTAATCCAAGCCGCGGCATTCACGGCGGACGCATAAGGATGACCGCGTTTCGACGCAATCTTGCCGGGTAAAGATCCAAGTAGGACCGCAACCGCAATAGCGACGAAAAATAAGAACGCTAGAACGATAAATGCGAAAATGTCAAAGACGTCAAAGGTCATCCCTTTTCTCCTCGACCGAGCGAACGGCGTCGCCGCGGCGAGCAGGCGCCGCGATCGACGTCATACGGATTCCAGTTTGAAACTGCGCATATTCCAAATCAGGGAGTGACGATGTTGAACCAGAAATCAAATTTGTCCAGCAAAGCCATTAGCTCGGATAACGACTCTTTGTTTCCCCGTACCGTCACCTTTCCGGAGCCGATTTCTTTGTCCAGCGTCGTATCTCCGAGAACGATGTCGTTCAAAACCTTTCGCGGAATTTCAATAGTCGCGTCGGCAGCCTTGCTTTGTTGGCCTCGCGTATGGTTCAACGCGGCGTTCTCAAGCGTCAGAACGTATTCGTCCTTGGTGTCAGGAAAAACGAGATTGAGCGTTATTTTCTTTTCCGCCGCCTTCGGACCGTTCAAACGCATGGCCAAGTAATCGAAGAACAAATCGTAACTCATGGACCGAACCGTGTCGGGGCTGACTGTATTGGGAGCCGGTAATTTCATTACGCCCTCGCGCAACTCCTTCGCGCCGGTCAGATAAAAGTTGCGCCACGGACCGCATTCAGATTGGTAACCCATCTGTTCCTCCGCATCAGCGATGAGTTGCCGTGCCTCCATGTTGTTAGGATTCGCGAAGACAACATGGTTCATTACCTCGGCCACCCAGCGGTAATCGCCCTGATCATATGATTTGCGAGCCTTTTCTATGACGGCCTTTTCGCCGCCCATGAACTCAACGTACTTTTTCGCGACCGCTTCGGGCGGCAATACGTGCAGATGCGCTGGATTTCCGTCAAACCACCCCAGATACTTCACATAGGTCGCCTTGACGTTGTGGTAAAGGGAGCCGTAATACCCCCGCATGGCCCAGTTCCGTTCCACATCTTTCGGAAAGACGAGCGTCTCGGCAATTTCGTCCGGAGTATAACCATGGTTGGCCAGCCGAAGAGTCTGGTCGTTGATGTATCGGTAGCCGTCGCGGGCCATCTTCGTCATCTTTACCACGCGATCGTTGCTCCACACCGGCCAGTGGTGCATTGCGTACATTACTTCCGCCTTGCCGCCCCACATCACGAGAGTTTCGTTCAAGTACTTCGACCAGGCGAGCGGGTCGCGAATTTTCGCTCCGCGAAGGGAATACGTATTATGTAGCGTATGGCAGCAATTCTCAGCGCAGGTAACCGCTTTGAGTTGTTCGACGTACCAATGCATCTCCGCCGGCGCCTCCGTGTCCGGCGCCAGCAGGAATTCAAAATCCAGACCGTCGATATTCATCTTCTGGCCGGTCTTGGTGATATGATCGGTTGGCGGAATAAGGGTAATCGTGCCGTTCGAAGTCGTCGTTCCGAGACCGGCCCCCACCTGCCCGACAGGCGACGGAGGAAGCAAATTGCCGTACATGTACGTGGCGCGGCGGCTCATCGCGTTGCCGGCCAGTACATTCTCCGCGACTGCGGCTTCAAGGAAACCGATCGGAGCGATGATCTTCACCTTGCCGGCCTTTACGTCCTCCTCCGAAACCACTCCGCGCACCCCGCCGTAGTGATCGACGTGGCTGTGCGAGAAGACGACCGCGACCACCGGCTTGCGGGGACGATGCTGATAGTAAAGCTCGAGAGCCGCCTTTGCGGTTTCGGCGGAAATAAGCGGATCGGCAAGGATGACGCCCGTCTTCCCTTCATAGATGGTCAAATTGGAAAGATCTGCGTTTCTAACCTGGTAGAGCCCGTCGACGACTTTGAATAGCCCCCCCTGCATCACCAAACGAGATTGGCGCCAGAGACTTGGATTGACCGTGTCCGGCGCTTTTTCCTGGTCCAGGATGAACTGAAATTTCCGCATGTCCCAAACCGGCTGACCTTTTTCGTTATTGATGACGCCGTTGTCCGGCAGCGGCGCGATAAAGCCGCGAGTGGCGTCTTCTAAATCCTCTTTGCTGGCGAACGGAAGCAATTCAAAAAGTTTGGCGTTATGCGCCTTCGTCGCCGCAGTCGCTTCCTTAGGTTCCGCTTGGCTGGTTTTTTTGTCCTGCGACTGAGCGGTAACAACAATCAAAGCGGCGCATGTCGCAACAACCGGTATCAAAAACGTTCGTTTCATTTCATCGTTCCTTTCGTGTTTAATTTGCGGAGCTTTTGCGAGGCTCTGTTCGCGCCCGGTCGCTCGCCTTGCAAGCGAATTCCGAGACCATGTGCGATCGATTTCAATGGCGATGAATAGGCGGATCGTGCTCTCAAATACAAGACGCACGCAACTCATTCGCGATTCGATAGGAGGGGGAATCGCGTTTGATTAAAGAGCGTTTCGCAAAAAGTAAAAAAAGAACTGAGTACGTTGGGAAGAGGCGATTTGCAGAAGAATACGTCAAGCCCAAGGGATACGACGCTAAAAGCGAGCGTAACATGGTAGCGTTAAAAATTCCATTCCCCCTGAAGAAGGAGATTTCTGCATGAGGGCGAAGCGGACGTCGGTCATCGCGAAACCTTTTCCTAAACGTCTGAAATAGACTTCTTGCCTGCCCGCTCAACTGCCAAGCTCTTCTTCAGGAAATCTTGGCAAGCTTTGGCGACGAACTAGTCCGGACGCTCGCTTCTTTGACGCCGCCGTGTACAATGCACCTAAAGAAACGCCCTCTCATCGCAAATAGATTCAGTCTCAAAATCATACGGGGAGCGTCGGTCCCCACGATGCTCTCTTGCCGCTTGAAGCCGGAAAAGTCCGATCATGAATCTGCCCGTCGAACTATCGCTCCTCACAAAGTTCGCTATCGCTACGGCAATGGTGCTTCTTCTGCCTCGGTTCATGGAACGTTTGCGTTTGCCCGGCGTACTCGGATTCATCCTGGCCGGAGTAATCCTCGGCCCGGGGATTACCGGCGTGCTGACGGGAAAAGGAGAGTCGATCTTTTTGCTTTCCGAACTCGGAAAACTGCTGTTTATGTTTTTCGTCGGTTTCGAAGTCGATTTGGACGACTTTAATAAAGCGCGCCGGCGAGCCTTTCTTTTCGGCGCGTTGACGTTTCTTTTCCCGTTTTTCGCCGGGGCGCTTCTCGGAGCGATCAGCGGCTATTCGTGGCCGGCGTCCGTTCTAATCGGCTCGATCATCGCTTCTCACACGTTGTTGGCGCATTCCATTTTGGCGCGCCTGCGACTCCTCGACAGAGAAGTCGTGTTGGTGACGATCGGCGGCACGCTCTTTACGGACGTGGCCGCCATGCTCGTTCTCGCCATTGCGGTTTCGATACACCAAACCGGTTTTTCCTGGTCCTTTCTCGCCCTCGAATTGACGGAACTGGCCATCTTCGTGCCGTTGATCACGCTCGGCTTAGGCAAGCTCGCCCGAAAGATGATTATTCGCTTCGGCCAGGAGGCCGAGACGAGGGTTATGATTTTGCTTGTGATGATCGCCGTCGCCGCGGAGCTCGCCCACTTGATCAATCTTGAAGGGATCGTCGGCGCATTCTTGGCAGGCATCGCCGTCAAACGCGCCGTTCGAGGAAAGTTCGCCGTGGAGCAGCTTGAGATCTTGGCGAACTCGCTCTTTATTCCCGCGTTTTTTCTGACGACCGGATTTCTTGTCGACTTCAGGCTTTTGGGGGCAACGCTGATTTCGCGTCCCGGAATCGTCATCGGACTTATCGCCGCGTTGGTCGTCGGAAAATATGCGGCGGCTCGACTAACAGCCCGCGCGTGCCGCTACTCGCCGACCGAAGGAAATTTATTGTTTAGCTTGTCGCTGCCGCAAATGGCGGCGACGCTCGCTAGCGCCGTCGTCGGCTATCAATCGCTTAATTCGGAAGGCGTTCGCCTCTTGGACGCCGAGTTCGTAAACGCCGTGCTGACGATGGTCGTCGCCACCTGCGTGATCGGTCCGATTTTGACCGAGCGCTTCGGAAAGACGCTTGTCGCGGAGACGAACGGCGAGAAGCGATCCGTCGAACAGCCCTCGAACTAGTAACGTCGCAAGCCGAATTCCTCAAGAAATTCTGTAAGTGATCGCTATTGAAGCTCCTCGAGACGATGCGAATCGCCGTAACGCCATGTCAGTCCCAAGCCGACGTAGTAGAGCGCGATGGACGCCTGCGAACTGCCGAACTCGTCGCTCGCCGGCAACAGTCCGCCGGCGAAAACGTCTATGTCGAGCGTCGGAATGATGAATCCTTGACGGCCGATGCCGCCCGATATTCGATGCTGATTAATCGTGGCGGCGCTAGCGGCCTGAAAAAATTGGACGGCGTCCTGGCCCACGGCGAATCCGTCGAGATTGCCCCCGACGGAATGATTCAGCGGATTCGTATTGTAGGAATAGCCGAGACGATACTTCATTTTGCCGCGAGTGAGTTGCGTTCCAAAGGCGAACGCCCATTGATTGACGAAAATATCCTCCCACAGCGGAGCGTTTTCCCAAAGCTTGTAGTAAGCGTCGAAGGCGATAAGGAGATCGCCGTTCATTAGGCTGCGGTTGGCCCAGCCTATCCCCACGGTTTCCGGTTGAGAAATGCTGAGATCGTGATAGTCTCCGTTAAAACGAACGGCGTCGGGGAATTGGAAATCGAGTCGCGTCTGGTAGAAAGCGCCGATCGTGTTGCGTGAATTCGCGGCGTAGTTGACGCCGATCTCGCCGCGTAAACCGTAAGCGTTCACCATGGCGCTGCTGACCAGCGGACCGGTAAACCCGAGTTGCTCGAAAGCGTTGCCCAGCATGAGCCCGCCTCCGATCGACCACTGATCGTTGATTTCGACGGCGGCGGCCGCGTTGATTCCGAGGACCATATATTCGCTGCTCATGTTATTTGCAAGGCTTCCGCTCGGAGCGCGGTTGCGATATTCCGCCCCAAGTCCGCTGAGGCCGGCGAATCCAAGCCCGAAAGCGCCAGGCAAACCGGCAGGCCGAAGGTCCTGGATGACGCCGATTTCCGGAACGGCGAAGCCCTGCGTTCGAGACGTGATCGAAAACGGCGTGCCCCCGTTTAGAGAGCCGTTGTTTGTGATTGTGGGATAACCTTCGACCCATGAGCCTCCCAACGCGAATTGCGTTCCGCGAAATTGGGTCAGCGTGGCCGGATTGCCGAAAATGGCGGAAGGAACGTCTTGCGGCTCCGCGATGCTGACGCCTGCCATGCCCCCGGCGGCCGGAGCCAATACATTTTGCGAATCAGTTCCAAAACCCTGCCCAATTGCGACGCCGGAGCGTCCGGCGATCAAAACCGCGATGATGACGACAATTCGACAATGGCAATTATTCATGGCCGTTGATCCTAACCATGCAAATGAAAGAGGATGAGAGAGACAGCCCTGCGGCGGTTTTGAAGGAGGGAGTCTAGCGAAAACGCCCGCTCTAGCAGTCGTATCGGATTGCCCGGACTATTCGAATGAGAGGATTGCGGCCGTTGTCGAGGGGGGCGGCTGTCTTCGCGGTGGTGCAACCGACAAGGTTTCCCTGGGTTCGCAATCCGCAAGCGGAATTTTCGATTATTAGTGGGGAGCTTAAAACTATCCGCGTCTTCTTTGTGCGGATTTCGATCTTTTGAGATCGCAACTTTATACGACGTTGTTGTAAAAATCTGTTAATACCGACCGCCGTTCGTTAGCGACGTTTTCTTCGCCTGCCGCCGATGCGACTGACGGCAATTCCCGCCGCCGTAACGAGGATGAGCCACGTCGCGGGTTCCGGAACCGTCGCCGTCGTTTGAGAAACGCCGCTTTCCGAAGCAAACGCCGCGTCATCCGCCGCCCCGCTTCCGCCGAGGATCAGCGTATCTTGCACCAGCGTTCCGACGATCAACGTGGCCGTTCCGGCGACGGAGGTCGTGCCGCTTCCGGTTATCGAGGCGAGGCGATGCGTGCCGCCGCTGATTGCAAGGGTCGCGCCGGAGCTTGTCGTGACGTCGAGCGAAGCGAGATTCACTTCGTTCGAGGTTAAAACTAATCGACCCTCTTGCACATTCGCGTCTCCTTTGAACGTATTCTGGTAGGAGAGCGTCAACGTTCCTGCGCCGACTTTCGTCAATCCGCCCTCGCCGGAAAGTCCGCCGGAGACCGTTATCGCGGCATTATTTGAATCAAATACGGTATTCCCCCCCGTGCCGGTAAGCGTAAGCGGCGCGGTAATGGACAACGAAGAGCCGCTCTTCGCCATCAGCGTGCCGCCTCCGATATTAAAGGCGATCGTCCCGGATTTGGATATGTACGAAGCGACGAGCGTTCCGCCGGTCATCTCGTAAGCGACGAAAGACGACGTCGAGGAAGCCGAATTGGCCGTAAACCCGTTCGTCGAAACCGTGCCGCCGGTTTGCGTGAGCTTGCTGTTTTGAAAAACGTTTAAGGAACCGGAGCATTCCAGCATAGATTGGGAACCGCTGACGGTCGCCGTCGAGCCGATCACGCCGGAGGCGTATCCGATGGAAGCTGAATTTACGGAAACTCGCCCGCCGTTTTCCACGAGAAGCGTTCCGGTTCCGTACTGCCCCAGGTAGATTATTGAGGCGGAGAGCGTTGAGCCCGAGCCGCTAACGGTCAATTCGCCTTTTCCGCCTGTACTTGAATATCCCAAGGAAACGTTCGCAGCCGAGACCGAGCCGCCGGCCGTGACGTTGACGACGCCGTAACTGGAACTCCCCACATACGCATTTCCGACGACGAGCTTTGAACCTGCTCCCTTAACGTCAACGCGGGAGCCAAGCATCGAGGAGTCGATATCCGAAGAAGGATTTCCGACGTAGAAACCGTACATTGCGTTCAAAGTTCCGCCGTTCTCGACGGTGACGATGCCTCGACCGCCGTAACCGACGTAACACGTGCTGCTGGAAGCAAGCGTTACGAATGATTTAGATCCGCTTACGCTGACGGAACCCTCCGAGGAATAGCCGACGTAGGTCGTTGCGTTCAGAAAGGCGGTTCCGCCGTTCGTGACTTCCAGCGTTCCTTGATTCCCTTCTCCCAAATAGATCGTGCCGCAAGCGAATTTAGAGCGTGAACCGGAAACGGAAATGCTTCCCGGCGAGGCGCTCCCAATATGCGCCTCGCCGCTTATGAAGGCGGTTCCGCCGTTCGAGACGACGACGGAGCCTTCGCCGAGATTTCCGACGTAAAGCGTTCCGGTGTTATTCCAAAAACCGGTTCCGAGAACGGAAACAAGTCCTTCGCCGCCGTTTTGGCCAACAAAACAAACAGATGAGCGGAGGGCGCCTCCGTTTGAAATCGTCATTTGGCCTCGACCGGCGCAGCCGATGTTAAGCAATGACGTGTACGCCGTAACGCCGGAGCCGCTAACGGTCAGCTCTCCGAAAGAGCCGGTCTTCAACCCAAGATAACAAACACCGTACAGATTGTTGGCTATGTTGGAACTTCTGATCGAGACTGATCCGGTTCCTAAATAACCTATCGCCAATCCGTTTTGGGTGTTGAATTGCGCGTTCGAGCCGCTAACGGTCACTTCTCCGTAGGAGGAACTCGCGTATCCGACGATGAAGCTTCCTGAGGCGGAAACGACTCCGCCGTCGGCGACGCTCAGCGTTCCTCTTCCGGCATTGCCGACGACCATCGTCGCGGAAGCGATAAGACGTGAGTTCGTTCCTTTAACCGTCACGGCGCCGACCGAGCCGACGTTGTAGCCGAGCACGGTCGAGCCGCTCACCGAAATGTATCCATTTTTAGAAATGTTCAGTTCACCGGTTCCGGAACGGCCAACGAAAAGAGCTCCTTTCGTCTCCCACGATCCGCCGCTGACCGAGGCCGAACCCGTTGATCCGGCGTTATAAGCAATAAAAGACGATCCAGTTACGGAGACCGCGCCTCCGTTTGTAACATTGAGCGAGCCGGCTCCTGATTGACCGACATGCAGCGAAAAGTCGTTCGTCCACAACGAACCGGTCCCGCTAACGGTCGCCTCTCCGTAGGAGCCGGCGTTGAAGCCGAGGTAGGATGCGCCGACGTACGGCGTGAATGCGGACACGGCCACCGATCCGCCGCCCGAAATATTGAGCCTTCCTGTGCCGGAATATCCGACGGCAAACGTTCCGCTAGTCGTGAGAGAAGAATATCCGTTTACGTTGATCGTGCCCGAGGCGGCGTTCTCGTAGCCGACGTAGGCGGTGAATTGATGAACTTTTCCGCGATCCGAAACGTTAAGCGTGCCGTTTCCCGCCTTCCCGACGAAGAGAGAATCGCCCAAAAAAAGTTGCGAGCCGGAGCCGCTGACCGTTATTACGCCCGCCGAGCCGGCAAATTTTCCGATAATCGCGTCCATATGATTCGTTAACTGAACGCCGTTCTTGATCGTCACGGAGCCTGTCCCGACGTTTCCTGCAAAGAGAACTCCGATGGGAGCCACTACCTCCGAATCCAATTTGATACCAGGGTAATACCATTCGTCGATCGAAATTCCGTCTTCGAGGTTCAAGTTGTAGATGACGTTCTGACCGGGCTGCTTGTTCAAGACGATCGTTTGCCGCAGACTCGCCGTCGAGTCAAAAACCAAATCGAGATCATTCCGTACAAGGCGGTTCGCGTTGATCGTTCCGCATCCGAAGATTTGGCGCTCGTCGGCATAGAAATATCCGGCGTTGAGCGTGCCGCCGGTCAAGGTGATTCGCCCGTTATTGCCGACGCCAAGAGATTTAGAAACGGTGACGGAGCCGCCGTCCGAGATGTTCAGATATCCCGTGCCGACATATCCGAGGTACATATAAGTGGAGGTATATGACGAACCGGAGCCTGTGACGGTAAGCGTTCCGGTCGCTCCAAAGTTGCTGCCGATTATTGGCTGATGAACTGGCAAACCGTTACTGACATTTACAACGGAGCCAGAGTCAACCGTCATTGAGCCGTCATTGATATAGCCGACGTCAATGTAACCGTCGTAATCACCTACGTCTCCAACCTTGGTTACTGCGCCGAACGAAACGGACGTCATCGCAAAGCCGACGATAATCGCAAGCCCGAATAGAGAACGAAAGGCGAATGAATAAGGCATAACTTCCCCAATTATGAAAACGTCTTTTCAAACCGCGACCGATCTTCGGCATCAGCTCCATCACGGATTTGCTTGAAAGCGGCCGCAAATAAACAACGCGGTTGAGCGACAAAAGCGAAAAGAATAACCCGCCAGGGTAGGAGCGTTCTGCCCCTGAATGCCTGCTCATCTTAGAAAAAAACAGAGAGGCAGTCAAGTTTTTCGGCCGACGTGAAGAACCGCGTCAGCCCTCTCGACGAGCACACGCCCCGCCGTGCGGTCGTCGTCGCTTTCCCAGATGCTGACGGTATTCTGAAAACGGGTGAATGCCGCAATTGGCGAATATACGCAAAGTCTGACGCCGCAAGGATAAACGTCGAAAAGCACGCTCTGCGAACAACTTTGGGGCTAGCGATTCTCCGGCCAGAGTGATAACCTTGATTCTCGACGGGGGATTCGCCGTTCGCAAAGTCGCGAACGATACCGCTAACCATAGTGGCGATAAGATGTTACACCGTTTGTCGCCCTTCGGCTACTTCACGACGTGACTCGATAGGGAAGGCGAAAACGCAATATTTCCCCGTTTTCGGCGAATAATCCCTTTGGAAAAATCGCCATTATATATAGGAGCGGCGTCCCCGCGATTTTCGCCAATTACGGCGACATTTTTGCGGAAACGGCCGCACGGTGATTACGCTAGAGGATTGGGCGCTTATTTTTAGCTCCCAATATCCTTAGGATAGATCGATTGTGACCCTCGATTGTTTGAATTTGATGATTCAAGCGACGTAATTGGGACGCCATGACTCTGAAAACGAATACGCATAAGCATTCCGGCATCCACCATCGCCCTCGGCGAAAGCTGATCAATCGCATTCTCGAAAACGATCTCATTCGAAAGGTCAGTTTCGAGGAGTATCGCGACAAAGTCCGCGACGTGTACGACGGTCCGCAAGGCGCGATGCTCGCCGCTTGCAGCATGGTCTCGTTGCATACCCCGCTCGGCGAACGCCTCTTTCGCGAACGCAAATTCGATCTTCGCGGTTGTCGCAACATGCTCGACGTCGGCAGCGGAGCCGGGCAGATCGCCAAGCACCTCATTCGCTATTCCGATCCGTCGGCTGAGATTACTTGCTTCGATCTTTCGACCGAGATGTTACGCCGCGCGCGGATTCGTTTGAAAAGCGACCGTCCGCACTTCATCGCCGCCGACTTGAGCCAAATGCCGTTTAAAGACGGAACGTTCGACGTCGTCACTTGCGGCTACGTCTTGGAGCATCTCCCCGACGCCCGCGTCGGTCTGGCCGAAATGAGCCGCGTCATGAAGGTCGGCGGCCGCATGCTTCTGC
Organism: Thermoguttaceae bacterium; assembly: GCA_963665265.2. GTDB lineage: Bacteria > Planctomycetota > Planctomycetia > Pirellulales > Thermoguttaceae > CAXXHQ01. Next base: position 645,168 of record OY762224.2, read on the forward strand.
TGGCCACCGAAGACACTCTCTCCGGCGCTTGCACCAGCTTGATGTGGCGCTGCCGGACGTACAATCGCCGCGAGTTGGCCCGCGTCTGCGAGGAAGTCGGCCTGCACTGGCGCAAGGAACTTTGGTTCACTAAAGTCCACCGCGTCCTCCGCGCCGGCGGTATCTGCGTCGAATTGCAAAGAAAATAACTTGTTGGTCCGGTTCGCCGTGCCTGACGAGAAATTCGCTCGACGTGTTTTCTTCTTTAGCGGCCAACGAAACCTTTTGCGCCCTTCGTATTCCTTCGTGCGCTTCGTGGACGAAAACTCATCGTCTCCGCGCGAATCTCTTTGCGTTATTAGCGTCGATCAGCGCGGATTAGCGTTCCTTCCTCTATCAAAAAATTTCGCGCAAGGAACGTCAAGACGGCGGAGCGATTTATATTGGATTTGCGAGACGTTCGGAATTCAGGGAACTCGTCGCCGCGAAGTAATCTTATTGAGCCTGTAAATCCTGTTAAATTTTTGCGAATGTGCCTTCATGTCTTTCGCGTATTTCGTAGATAAACATGGCGTTCGTTCGCGGTTAGAAACCGCTACGATCTTTGCGTTTCTTTGCGGCCGAAAAAATCGCGACGCACCCGGCGGCCAGCAACGCCGCCCATGTCGTCGGCTCGGGTACGGCCGTGAACGATGCGAGCGACGCCGAAAACGTCGGTTCGTCGTCTCCCTCTCCGCCTAAGATCAACGTGTCTTGCACTAGCACGCCGATCGTCACGATCGTATCGCCGCAAATCTGCGTCGTCCCTTCGCCGGTGATTGAGTCGATTAGCAGAGGATCATCGGCGGACGTTTTACCGAGAATCTGAACGGTCGCGCCCGCTGCGGTATGGATATTGCTGAAATGCGAATGGTTCCAGTTGTAGTCGCACAAAATAAGAGTGCCTTGTTGCGAGTCGAATTCTCTGCCGTTGGAATTCCAAGAAAAAACCGCGAGCGTCCCCTCTCCCGTTTTGTTGATTTTGCCTTCGCCATAAAGCAACATTTGGGAATAATGTCCTCCGGAGTCGAACGTTGCGGTTCCGGCAATAGACGCTTCGACTCTAAGATTACTGCTCGCTCGCAGCGTTCCGCCATTAAGGAAGATGGGGTTCGGATAGGATCCACCAAATTTCGCCAAGTCGAGCGCTCCTCCGGCGAGATTATAAACGCCGTAAATTTCGAGCTTCGGCGCAATGACGGTTCCGCCGTATTGATTGAACGTTCCGTAAACGGTAAGCGTTCCGCCGACCGTTAGCGTTGAAGAGGAGCCCGAAACGGAGACGGGGCCGTCGACGTAAACGTTCTTTGAGACGGCGACGCTTCCGCCGTCTTTCACTTCGAGCGTCCCGTTGGAAATGGTCAGCGAATCGAAACAGTCGAAGCGCGATCCCGTGCCAGTGACGGTAATAGCCCCATTTGCGTTTATATTGCTTCCGAAGTAATTATTATATCCGACGCAACTTTGGCCGAACGCGACGACTGCGCCGCCGCCAGTCACTTCAAGCGTCCCGGTTCCGTAGTACCCGACGCGGAAAGAGAAATTATCCAAGCCGCTTAAAGTTCCGTAGCTTGTCAGTTTTGAGCCGGAGCCGCTGACGGTTACCCGACTATTCATTCCCTCTCCGTAACCGATGAAGCAGTCGCCGCCGGTAACTTCAGCGCCGTCGTAAACGTCGAGCGAGCCGTTCCAGGTTGTCGTTTGATCATTTGTCGTCCAGCGAGAATTGTTTCCGTGAACGGAGACCGTTCCGAAGACCGATGCGGTTCCGCTACTAACGAGTCCGCCGGAGGTGACTTCAATCGCTCCATACTGACTGATCCAAAGGTTGCCGCGATTGATCCATTGGGAGCCAGTTCCCGAAACGGAGACGTTTCCCGTCCGCTCGCAGTAGCCGACGCCCGCCCAATCCGAAGTAACCGTTCCGCCGTCGGAAACGACGAGCGAGGCTTGTCCAAGATACTGGCCGACGTCTAGGCCCTGCACGGATAAAAGCGAACCGAAGCCGGCGACGTTGACGGTCCCTTTTGATCCCACCTCAAAGCCAAGAGAGGCGTGTTCGGAAACTACTTTTGCGCCGTTAACTATATTCAGCGTTCCCCCTCCGCATAAGCCGATACGCAAAACGCTAGATGTCGTCAACGCCGAATTTGTTCCCGAGACCGTTACGACTCCGACCGATTCGCAGTTCCCGTTGATATCGATTATGCTCGCCTTAACCGCTCCGCCGTCGGAGATCGTCAACTTTCCTGCGCCACTCATGCCGACGCAAAGTTGGTCGTCGATCGTCCACGTCGAGCCGGAGCCGACGACGGTGACGACTCCTTCTGATTGAACTGCTTCGCCGATGCTCCCGTTCAAACTAACGACGCTCCCTGAGTTAGTTATGTTTAGCGTTCCGGTTCCGGTGGACCCGACGTAAAGGGAGCCGGCGTTGGTCCAAACGGAATTTGCCCCCGAGACGGTCACCGAGCCTGCTCCTGATTGGCCGATAAAGGATGCTGCGGAACGCAACGAACCTCCGTTCAATAAATACGAGCCGTTACCGTTGTCGAAGCCGACGTAGAGAGCGCCGGATATTTCGTGGACGCCTCCCGTCTGCACGAAAAGGCCGCTGGCGTAGGATTTGCCGACGTATTCATAGGCGGCGGAAAGGCGTCCGCCCGAGAGGAAGAAACTTCCGCTTGAGAAAGGATAGTTCCCTAGATTCAAATTTTGTTGAACGTTAACGGTTCCGCCCGCTTGCATGAACGTTCCGGTTCCCCAAGCGCCGACGTAGGCCGAACCGATCGAAAACGAGCCGCCGGTCGTGATGACCGTTCCGGAGCCTCCTTCTCCGAGGTAAATATCCCCGATCGTTCCGCCGTTCGTGACGATGGCCGAGCCGCCGTTTCTCACGTAGGCGATTTCGTTTCCTTGGGGAACGGCGCCTGAGAGCCAAGAGGCCGACGACGACCAATCGCCGGCGCCGACGTTCCAGTAATGCTCAAACGCTTGAGCCTGTGCGGAATTGGTAATATTCAAGAAAGCCGAAACGGCGAAAAGTACGAATAGGGAGCGAGACGGTTTCAATATGCAGGGCATGGATTTTCCCCCCGGAAATCAGCTGATATTTTTAACGAGCGAGGAAGGATGAGCGAAAGGGGCCCCGGCGAATAAAGAAACCCCGCCAGAACCTATAAGCATCATAATAAAGCGAGGGGGCTTCCGCAAGATTTCCGAAGCGTCTCTAAGGGGGGGGGGCTTGCGCAGAGCTCGCGAAATCGTTCGGACTCCAAACGCTCGGCGCCGACCGCTTTCTCAAGCGCTTCGCCCGGCCTCCGTCGGCAGGTCGATCGAGATCGTCGTGCCCTGTCCGTCGCTCGAAGTGACGCTCATTTTCCCGCCGAAGAGACGGACCCGTTCGCGGATGCCGCGCAAACCGAAGTGCGAATCGCCGACGGCAGACGGATTGAAGCCGACGCCCCAATCTTGCGCGATGAAATGCAATTGCGTTTCGTTTTCTTTGAGTCCGATGTGAATGACCGGACTTTTACTATACCGGCAAGCGTTCGTCAAGCATTCCTGCGTGATGCGGTAAAGCGCCGATTCAAGCGGCGGCGAATAACGTTCCGATTTCAAGTCGCACTCGAATTCGATCCTCGCTGCCGTGTCCCCCTGCTCTTTCTCGATCAGATACTCGATTCCGGCGGCAAGCCCTGACTCGTCCAAAACCGGCGGGCGCAATCCTCCGATTAGACGGCGCGCTTCGTCAATGCTTCGTTTCACCAAACTTACGGTCAACTCCGCCGACTCTTGAGCCCGGGGCGGGTTGTTCTCCTTCAGGGCGCCGAGCGCCGCTTGCCCTTGCAACGAGGCGGCGGTCAGATACTGCGCTAGTCCGTCGTGGATTTCGTAGGCGATCAGCTTTCGCTCCCGCTCTTGCGTTTCGAGCAATTCTTTCAAAAACCGCTGTTCCTCGTTGAGAGTCTCGGTACGCTCAAGAACAAGTTTTTCCACTCGCTCGGCGCGCCCGATCAGCACGAACAAATAGCAGCCGGCCAGCAGCGAGATCGCCGTTCCCGCCCAAAACGCCGCTGCGGGATGCCATGTTCGCGGATCGCGTCTGTATCCTTCGCTCGGCACGCAGTAAGCGAGCCAGCGTTTGTCGGCGACCGCGAGATTCATCTTGCACGAAATTCCCGACGATTCCTCAGGCATTTCGATGGGCAATTTCAATGTTTTCTTCGTTAAACGCGAAGGCGACGCGATGATCGGCGTCGGTTTTTCGCGGTCCGAGTCCTCGTAGAAGAAAATATCGACTCCGACCAGCGGCAAATTGCGGCGTATTTCGTCGCACAAAGGCCGTAGCCGAATCGCCTCGATCACGAATCCGTCCTGCTTGGACTTTTGAGGATCGACGGACGACGGCTTCCCCTCCGTCGTCGCCCGCATCATAAAGATGAGCGCCGGATCGACGTTTTCCTCGGAGCCAGGAGTTCGCCAAAAAATCGCCGCCACTTTTTCGCCGCGCTGCAAATTGTCCATTGCCGCGCGGATCTTTGATTGATCGCGGAGATCGCACCCGAGTAAATGCGACGACTTCGTTTGCGATGCGACGTATTCAATCGGACAATAGCTCGGCCGCGCCGGCGCCGTCTTAAACGTCCGCTTCGCTTCGTTCCATGTTTGGATGCGGTAGTCGGAGATTCCCCTCGCTCTGGCCGACTCTTCGTTGCTCTGACGTTCATCCTGCGTTACGATAGGCGCCCAGGCCACGAACTCCGTGTCGGTAAAGCTCTCGTGCATGGGTTTGGCGAACGTCAAAAATTCGTCGGAATCGACGAACTCCGAACCGGCGTAATACGACGCCAGCAGCCGGAGCCCCTCGATCCGATACCGCAAGACTTCCTCGACTTTTGCGACTCGCTGTCCAGCGTCCACTTCAAATTGCGCCTGCGCTAATCGCGACTCCTGCGAAGTGAGTAAAAAAAAGACCGCCGTCGTTATCGCCAAGCCGCATATGAAGACGATCGCAGGCAGAAGCCGCCGCGAAAGCGACCCGCAACGCCCTTTCGCAGGACGAGTAGCTTGAAATCGGCTGATTTTCTTCGACTTTGCGCAGATCATATGGATTTCACGCCTGGATAGATCGCATTTGTTCGGGCAATGTTAATTCAACGACCGGCGCCGTAATGCCTGCTTTACTAAGGAAATAGGCTAATCGGACGAGATGAAGGCGATTGGGCGCCGCTTGCGACCCCCGCAACTGGGTAATTAATTATACCACATGGTGAGGAGCAGGGTGTATAGACTGAAGGTGGGGTTTTTCGCATTTTCGCCGCAAGGGCTTGTTTTATTGCTCGCCGGCGAAAAATCCTCCCTTTCGTTATCAATCGAGTGCTTTCTCTGACAAGAAAGCAAACGAGCGGCCCGGTCGCCCGAGCCGCTCGTAAGAGAGGGATAGAGGTTCTCTTCGTATTTTCAATTGTTTCGTGTAGGGAATGCCCTCTGCGGCATTCCGATCGACATGCAAAGCAACTCTTTTGGGCTCCAGTCGAGGATCATCGAAGGCCTGCCGCGTCCCTAATCCTTCCGACTTCATCCTTTTGGCTTCGCTACCACGGCGCGCGAATGTAGTAATCGCCGAATTCGTCGGTGTCTCGAGGCCAAGCCGGCGTCGGAGCGTAGCGCGAACGATGGAATACGCTTTCCGGCGGATACGTCGCTTCGTATTGATGTTGAATCGAGGTCACTCGCGTCGCCCCGACCGTCCGACCGTAGTGAATCTGGTTTTCAGCGGTCGGCGGAACCACGACGGCCACGGGCATTCCCCACGCCACGTCGTAGTATGGGCCGTTCCACGAATACGACGGAGCTTGACGATACGCCACGCAGCCCTTTAGCGAGCCGTGCGTGCGATACTCCACCGCCGTCGCGCTTTGCGTCGTCGCCGCGAAAATCATCGTTACCGTCGCCAGTATATACGCGTATTTCATTGGAATGTCCTTCCCGCCTGCGGCGTTTGGAGTTTCAAGTCCTTTACCGATAGCTCACATGCGTGCGAGTCACCGTGCAATCCTCGTGGACGGTTCGATAACAAGTGCGATGCTTGTACATGAATTCATGCGGAGCCAACGGCTCGTAAGGAATCCACGTAATGCCGACCCGAGGAGGCACCGGACGCGGGCAAGGATACAACGTCGCCCCGAGGCCCGAAGGACACGGGCAAGCCGGACCGACGAAATAGTTGTCATATGGACCAGGGCCATCGGCAGGGCCGACCGCAAGGGCCGACGAGACGCCCATCGAAAAAGCCCAAAACGCCGCGATCAACGCGGCCGACGCAAGTGCGTATTGCTTCATGCGCATGGAAAGAACTCCTCTATCCTTATTCTTTCGCTCACTCTTTTGATTCCAAGACGGCGTTTGTTTTTCCGCTATCCGATTCGATCGCGGAACAATTTTATCGGCCGCCTTGGCCTATTACGGACGGATGTGAGATACCTTTTCGCTTCGCGAAAGTGTTTCACCGGGGGGGGGTATGGAGGCGGGCTATTGACCGCAGCGCGTCGCGCCGTCGGCCCATTAAAAAACTCGGCTTATTCGGGGCTTGCGGGTTAATCTTTACATAGGGAAAATTCCGCCCTGTCGTAGCTTGCGAAAAATAGGAAAACTCCTCCGTAGGCCTGCGTCGATACAGTCGTTATAATCGTTAGTCTGCCGAAAGGCGACGTTTTTGCATAATCAGTAACCCCCTCGGAAGCTTGGTATTTTTGGGTTTTCAGACGATTCTGCCCCCTTGTATACTTGTCGAAAAACCCCGGAGTTTTGAAGAGTGACCATCGACACCACGATTAAGGCCGAAAAAGAGATGTCCGGTGCGAACGGAGATGGAGCGGTGAAGAATCGCCGTCGCGCCACCGCCCACTCCATGTCGGCCAGCCAACGAGATATTTCGGTCAGCGAATTTTTTGCGAAGAACCGCCACCTCCTCGGCTTCGACAGCCCTCGCCGCGCTTTGCTCACCACTGTCAAAGAGGCGGTCGATAACGCGCTCGACGCCTGCGAAGAGGCCGGCATTCTGCCCGAAGTCTGGGTGCACCTAGAAAAGACCGGCAACGACCGCTTTAAAGTCGGCATTCAAGACAACGGGCCCGGAATTCTGAAAAAGACCATTCCGCTCGTTTTCGGTAAATTGCTCTACGGCTCGAAATTCCACCGCATGCGCATGAGTCGCGGTCAGCAAGGGATCGGTATTAGCGCGGCGGGCATGTACGGTCTGCTTACGACCGGCAAGCCGGCCAAGATCATGTCGAAAATTTCGAAAAAGGATCCGGCGCATTACTACGAAATCCAAATCGACACGAAACGCAACCAACCGGAGATTTTGAACGGCCGAGGGGACGGCGTCGAGATTCCGCCCGGCGAGGCCGGCGCGAAACTCATCGGAAAGCACGAAATCGAATGGATCGATGTCGATCACGGCACACGCGTCACCATCGAACTCGAGGGAAAGTATCAGCGCGGCCGCGGCAGCGTCGACGAATATCTCGAGCAAACGGCCATCGCCAATCCGCACGTCGCGATTCATTACGTCGATCCGGACGGCAATCAGACCGACTACGCCCGGGTCGCCGAACGATTGCCCCCCGAGCCGAAAGAAATTCTTCCGCATCCCTACGGCGTCGAATTGGGCCGTTTAGTGACGATGCTCAAAGACGTGAAAGAGCCGACGATCACGCAGTTCTTATGCGCGTCGTTTTCGCGAGTGACTCCGACGGTCGCGAGAAAAATCTGCGAAACGGCCAAAATCAGCTCGAGGGCGAATCCGAAAAAAATCGGCCGGCACGAAGCCGACTTGCTCTATCAATCGATTCAAGCGACGAAGATTCCGCCCCCCTCGACCGATTGCGTCACGCCGATCGGCGAGGAATTGATTCTAAAAGGAATGCACCAAGTGGTACCGGGCGAATTTTACGCCGCCGCCACGCGACCGCCCGCCGTCTATCGCGGCAATCCGTTCGTGATTGAAGTAGGCTTGGCCTACGGCGGATCGCCGGCTTCGCATAAAGTCCCCCGCGACACGCTCGAAGAGTTGATGGTCGAAAGCGACGCCCGTACTCTTCGACAGTTTTTGATCACGACGTTCAGCGGGCTCGGCTCCGATTCGGCCGACAAAATTCTCGACGAAACGGGGCTTAAACGCCGCGTCAGTCCGAGCAATTTGAAAAAAGCGGAAATCGACAAACTGCATGCCGCCATGCAGAACGTGAACATCAGCGAAGGGCAGTCGATGAATATTCTGCGCTACGCCAATCGCGTGCCGTTGCAGTTTCAGGCGGGCGCATGCGCGATCACGCAGACCGTCATTCAAACGAATTGGCGTTCCTACGGCCTATCGCAATCGCGCGGTTCGCTGCCCAACGGTCCGATCTCGCTGATGATTCATATGGCCTCCGTTTGGGTCCCCTTCACCAGCGAATCGAAAGAGGCCGTCGCCTCGTATCCGGAAATTCAAAAAGAAATTCGCTTGGCCATTCAGGCGGTCGGTCGCAAGTTGGGCATGTATTTGCGTCGGCGTCTCCGCGTCAAGCACGAAGGCGAACGCCGCAATATGTTCCTCCGCTATATCGGCGAAGTCGCGACCGCCGTGAGCAGAATTAATAAAGCCGATCGCGATTCGATTTACGAGAACCTGATGACCGTGGCGAAAAAACGCACGGCCGAGGCCGATCTAAAAATGGATGATCGCGGTCGCAAGGTCGAAGAGGAGGACTACGGCGAAAACGTCCTCATCGTGCCGCGACAGGATCATGCGACGGCCCTCGAATCGGCGGCGGAAGAGTAAATACGACGTTCTTCGCATTACATTGACCGGAGCGAGCCATGCAAGATCTTCCGCAACTTCCTCCGCGTAAGCCGGATTCGCACAAGGGAGACTTCGGCACGGCGCTCGTCGTCGGCGGTTCGCGAGGTATGGCCGGTGCGGCGGCGTTGGCCGCCATGGCCGCGCTTCGTGGCGGCGCCGGATTAGTTCGCGCGGCCGTGCCGAACGTTTGCCTCGAGACCGTCGCCGGATTCAATCCTTGCTACACGACGATTCCCCTTCCCTGCGATCCGCTCGGACGTATCTCTTTCGCCGCATTGCCGACGATTAACGAACAGGCCGAGAAGGCGACGGCGCTGGCCGTCGGTCCGGGCCTCGGGCAATCGGACGACCTTCGGCAATTGATCTACGATCTCTTCGTCGAGCTGCCGAAGCCGGCGGCGTTCGACGCCGACGCGCTCAACGCCCTAGCCGAGCATGGCGATTTGCCGAAAGTCGAATTCGGACCGCGGATCTTAACGCCCCATCCCGGCGAGTTTGCTCGGCTTGTCGGCCGAAAGCTTGGCGGCGACGCCAGAAACGATGCCGCGACCGAATTGGCCGTGAAAACCGGCTCGGTCGTCCTCCTTAAAGGACGTCGAACGTTTATCACCGACGGCCAACGCCATGCCTTTAACGAGACGGGAAATCCGGGAATGGCGACCGGCGGCTCCGGCGACGTGCTGACAGGATTGATCGTCGCGTTGCTCTGCCAAAAGATGGAACCGTTCGAAGCCGCTCAGTTAGCCGCTCATCTACACGGTCTTGCCGGCGATTTGGCGGTAAGCGATCTCGGCCAAGTTTCTCTCACCGCCCTCGATTTAATCAGCTATCTCCCTAAGGCGTTCCAAAAGACGGAAAAGAAATCGGGCACGTTCATCGGATTCGCCGGTTACCATTAATCGTATAATTTGCGGCGACCAAATACATTAATCGAAAAACCCACTTTCGGATCCCCTCTCCTCTCGAGTTTCCTATGAAAATCTACACGAAAAAAGGCGATCGTGGCGAAACGGGACTTCTCGACGGCGTGCGGACTTGGAAAAACGATCCTCGGCTCGAGGTTTGCGGCTCGCTCGATGAACTAAACGCCGTCTTGGGATTGATCCGCGCGGAAGGACCGATTGACGAAGTTGATCAACTTCTCAATCGCATTCAGCACGAGCTATTCCATGCGGGAGCGGAGCTTGCCACGATTCCCCCCGCCTCTTCACCCTGCGAAACGATCGGGGAGGAGCATGCGCGACGATTGGAACAGGCAATCGATCGCTTCGAGGCGGATTTGCCCGCGCAGACCGGTTTTATTCTGCCTGGCGGTTGCCGAGCCGCCGCTCTCTTTCATGTGGCGAGAACCACCTGTCGTCGAGCGGAACGCTTTTTAGTCGCCCTGCTGCGACACCATGAGCATGCGGTTTCTGAATATATGTCGGCCTATCTGAATCGGCTCAGCGATCTCCTTTACATCCTGGCCCGCCATGCGAATTTCGAGCAAGGAATGCCCGACATCCCTTGGAAAAAACATCTTGATGGGGAATCCGCATAGTTTATGCCGATAATTTGCGCATTTGCCTAGCTTAAAATCAATGCATGCCTAAAAAATGGGCGTAAAATTGAAACTCGCGACATTTTTGTCGCTATTTAAGAAAACGCCAATGCCGTAACTATCATGTTCGTAAATGGTTAATTGGCATCGCGGTGCAACGCAAAAGAAATATTGGCACGTGAATTGCTTTTCTCCGATTGGACATTTTTGCGCCGTTTTTCGCGGTCTGCCAGTTTTGTCCCTCCCTTTACCCCTTTCATCGCGACGGAGGACGCATCCCGCCATGTGTTCCATTTTTAAGCTGCGCTCTTGCTGTGTTTTGGCCGTGTTGTCGGTCGTTTTTCTTACCTCTTTCGCCTCGAAAGCTTTGGCGGACGATGCGGCGACCGCTCCGACGGTTTCCGCAGCTCCCGCGGTCGTTGCGACCCCAAAATTAGATACCGGCGACAACGGCTGGATGCTCGTTAGCTCCGCCTTAGTGTTGATGATGACCGGTCCAGGCTTGGCGCTGTTCTACAGCGGTTTAGTTCGCAAGAAAAACGTCATCAGCGTGATGATGCAATGCATCTTCCTGATGTGCTTAATGACCGTCATCTGGGCGTTATGGGGTTATACTCTCGGTTTCGGCGGAGACGGCGCTTCGCAGCCGCCGAAGTGGATCGGTAATTTCGATCACGTCTTCATGAAAGGCGTGCAGCCGGTTTGGAACGCCGAAAAAAGCGTTTCCGAAACGCCTCTGCATCCGGTGTACACGACCATTCCGCGTTTGACTCATATGCTGTTCCAAGGAATGTTCTTTATTATTACTCCGGCGTTGATCTGCGGCGCCTTCGCCGAACGCATGAAATTTAGCGCGATGGTCGTCTTTATGATCGCCTGGGGAACCGTCGTCTACGCCCCGCTCTGCCATTGGGTCTGGGGCGGCGGAATCCTGATGTACGGCAGCCCGAACGCCTTGCAAAGCGTCGGCGGAGCATTGGACTTCGCCGGCGGAACCGTAGTTCATATTAGCTCCGGCGTTTCCGCGTTGGTTTGCGCCTTGGTTCTCGGCAAACGCCTTGGCCACGGCAATGAACCGATGCCTCCGCATAATTTGACGTATACGGCCATCGGCGCCGCAATGCTCTGGGTCGGCTGGTTCGGCTTCAACGCCGGTAGCGCGTTGAACGCCGGCGGCTTGGCCGCGAGCGCGTTCTGCGTGACCCATTTTTCGGCGGCGAGCGCCGGATTGACTTGGGCCGCTTTGGAATGGACCCTGCGAGGTAAACCGAGCATCCTCGGCACTTGCTCCGGCGTGGTCGCCGGGTTGGTCTGCATTACTCCCGCCGCCGGATACGTGACGCCGATGCCCGCCTTGCTGATGGGCGTGCTCGTCTCGATCGTCTGCTACACGGCCTGCACGGCCGTCAAGCATCGCTTCGGCTACGACGATTCGCTCGACGCCTTCGGCGTGCACGGAGTGGGCGGTATTTTAGGCGCAATCCTCACCGGAGTGTTCGCCACCCGCGCCACTGGCGCGTTCCCCGACGGCAAGCTGCTCGGCTTGCTCGAAGGCGGGCCGATTTTGGGCGCGCAAGTCGTCGCCGTTTTGATCACGATCGCCTTGGCCGTCGTCGCCACCTACGTCATTTTGAAAATTATCGACGCCACCTTGGGCCTTCGAGTTTCCCGCGCCGCCGAGATCGAAGGACTCGACTTCAGCCAACATGGCGAAGAAGGCTACATATTCATTTAGCAGGCGGTTTCGCCGAAGGGAAAAAAATGTCGCGCTCGACCCGTTCGCCGGCTCGAGCGCTTGGGGCAAGGCCGACGCTTTTTCAGCCGCCTGTGCTATACTAGACGTAGCGTGTCCGTTCCCCCTATACTATGGGCGGAACGGCGGTCGGCTTAGCCGACGATTTGCGATTCATTTCGTTGACCAAAACTGCATCGTTCAACGTTCCGTTTCGGTTGTTTTTGTACCCATTACAGTTCAAGCTGCGCTTCGTCGACTGTTTCCCCAGGAAAATAAGTCGACCCGATGAAGATCGAAGCCTCGCCTGGAACTGGAATCCGTATGAGGAGTTCTGTTCATCATGAAAAAGGTAGAAGCGATCATCCGACACTTCAAGCTTGAGGACGTGAAGAACGCCTTGGCGGAACAAGGAATAGCCGGAATGACGATCACCGAGGTTCGCGGCTTCGGTCGCCAAAAAGGCCATACCGAAATGTATCGCGGCACGGAGTATCAAGTCGATTTCGTTCCGAAGATTAAAATCGAAGTCGTCGTCCAAGACTCCAAGCTCCAGACGGTCCTCGACACGTTGATGCGTTCGGCGCAAACCGGACAAGTCGGCGACGGAAAGATTTTCGTCACCACGTTGGCCGAGGTCGTTCGAATTCGTACCGGCGAGTCGGGCGAAATCGCGATCTAAAGATCGGACTATACGGACGCCGACGTTGCCCATGATCCTTTGACGGCGTCCGCCCTCGCGACAATTTCCAGATCAGCCGCCCATGACGACTCTGCGCCCCAGCGTGATTGAAGCGAAAAATCGCCTTGCCGAAGGCTACGAACGCCTAAAGCTCCGACATGTCGAAGGCGCCTCCGGCGTGGAAATTTCACGCCGGCTGACCGATTTGCGCGACGAAGTCGTGCTCGACTTGGCCTTGGCCGCGCTCGAGGATATCGGCGAGGCGGGCGACGACGGGCTCCTCAAGCACGTCGCCTTAGTCGCCCACGGCGGATACGGACGCCGAGACGTCGCCCCGTTCAGCGACGTCGATCTCATGCTTTTGCATCCGATCGGCGTCGGCTCTCGCATTCCCCCTTTCGCCGAACGCTTGCTGCGCGACGTGTTCGACGCGGGCTTGATTCTCGGCCATAGCGTCCGTACTCCCGATCAAGCCTGCCGATTGGCCTTCTCCGACGCCGAAATCTGCACGGCCTTAGTCGAGTCGCGATTGCTCGTCGGCGACAAGCATTTGTATCAAGGATATATGCGGTCGTTTCAGCGAACGGTCGCCCGTCATCAACGTTTCTTGATCGGCGAGATCGATAAATCGCGTCTGGAAGAGCGAATGCGCTTCGGCGAGACGGTCTTTCTCTTGGAGCCGAACGTCAAGCGGTCGGGCGGCTCGCTCCGCGATATGCAATTGATCCGCTGGCTCGGTTTCGTCCGCTACGGCTCGAAAAATTTCTCCGATTTGGCCGACTTCGGCGCGCTAAGCCAAGACGATCTCGAGGCGTTGACCCGCGCGAGCGAATTCCTGCTGCATTTGCGCAACGAATTGCATTTCCATTCCGGTCAGCCGACCGACGTCCTCGATCGCGCCGAGCAGCTTCGCATCGCCGAGATGCGCGGCTACCGCGACGCCGACGGATTGCTTGCCGTCGAAGCGTTTATGCGTGATTACTTCCGCCAAACGCAGGCGGTCTGGCACATCGCCGAACGTTTTTTGGCGAGAGCCAGAATGCGGGATCGTTGGGCGCGAGTCGTCACCGCCTTTTTCGGGCACCGCGTCGAGGACGGCGTTCACGTCGGACCGGCCGGTATGGTCATTCGCAAGCATAAGGCCGAGGAGGCCGGACGCAACCTAACGACCGTGATCCGCCTCGTCGATCTAGCGAATTTGTACGACAAGCCGATCGAGCCGCACACCTGGGAAATCATCCGCCGCGAGGCCGCGAATTTGCCCCCCGCGATGCCGCCTCCCGAGGCGTGCAAACATTTCCTCTCGCTCTTGAATAATCCCGCGCGGATCGGCCAATTCCTCCGCGATCTGCACGACGCCGGATTGCTTGAGCGCTTTATTCCCGCTTTCGCCCGCGCGCGAGGCCTCCTGCAATTCAATCAGTACCACAAGTTCACGGTCGACGAACACTGCCTGCGCGCGTTGGAGTTCGCCACCGATTTGCAACAAGACGAAGGGCCGTTGGGAAAAGTCTATCGCTCGATGCGCAATAAGTCCGTCCTGCATCTCTCGCTGTTGCTGCACGACTTGGGAAAAGGCTACCTGGAAGATCACCGCGAAGTCGGCGTGCAGATCGCCGCCGACGTCTCCAAGCGATTAGGTTTGAACGCCCGCGACGCCGAATTGTTGCGGTTCCTCGTCCATAAGCACATGACGATGAACCACATGGCGTTTCGCCGCGACGTGGACGATCAATTAGCGATCGACCTAGCCGTGCTCGTCGGCACGCCCGACGTCCTGAAAATGCTCTATGTGATGACCGCCGCCGATTTGGGCGCGGTCGGGCCGGGCGTTTGGGACGGCTGGAAGGCCGAGATCGTCACCGATCTTTACCATCGCGCTATGCACTTCCTCGCCGGCGAGAGTCCCGCGACCGTCTTGGACGACAACATGCGTCAGCGTCGCGAATCGATTCAAGCGTGGCTCGGCGCCGAAAAAGACGATGAATGGTTCGCCCGCCGCGTCGAAGAATTGCCCGACGATTATCTGAACGCCACGCAACCGAAGCAAGCGGCCTCCGATTTGCGATTGCTGCATTCGCTTCACTGCGAGACGGCGTCGCGGGCTTTGGCCGTCAGCGAGTATCTGCCCGAAACGGCGGTTTGCCAATACACCGTGGCGACGACTGAAAACGTCGCGCCCGGCATCTTCCACAAGTTAAACGGCGCTTTGACGAGCCAGGGCTTGCGGATTCAAGCGGCGCAAATCCATACCTTCGCCGACGGCTCCGTGCTGGACCGCTTTTGGGCGATCGATCCCGACTTCGCCGGCGAGCCCCCCTTCGACCGCCTCGGTCATGTGAACGACGCTTTAGTAAAATCGATTCTCTATCCGACGAATCAGCCCCCGGTCTTCCGTCGGACTTGGCATTCCGGCGGAAACCGCGTCGTGCGAACGCCGGGCATTCCGACTCGCGTCAACATCGACAACAGCACTTCCGACAAGTTCACCATTCTCGATATTTTCACGCACGACCGAACCGGCTTACTCTACGCCATTACCCGCGCGCTCTTCGATCTGGAACTTTCCGTCGCCCGCGCGAAAATCGGCACCTACCTCGATCAAGTCGTCGACGTCTTTTATGTGACGGATCGAGAAAGCCGAAAAATCGAGGACGAAACCCGCCTCGAAGAAATCCGCAAACGCCTGCTCGAAATCGTCGAAACGCTGCCGAATTCATAAAACGGCGTCTTGGGAATTCTTCTCTTCATCATTCTGTTTTGTTAGAATCTATTAGCGTGTGATTCGGCTTTTCAATGGGGAGGCATGTATGCCAAGTAGCGCGGTCATTGATCGTTCGGCAAGAGATCAGCTCGCCGAGGCGATGGAGCGATTCTTATCGGAGGAGATTTCTTCCTGGGAGCTTCTTGATCATATCGAAAAAACGCCTTGGCAAGACTCCGCCGTTTCTTTTGCGGCCAATTCTCTTTACTTGCCTTTGGTTAATTCAGAAGACCATAAGGCCCAATTATCAAAAGCTGAGTGGAACTTCTACCAGCGCCTCCTACTTATTCTTCGCTCTAATGCAATAGTTGAAATTTCGAGAACTCGGATATGGTCAAGGCGGCAACTTCTTGCGGCGGCAACTCTCGTGGCGTTCATTGCAATTACGATCGAAATTGGCTGGAATTCCTGGTTGTTCCTCTTATTAATTCCGATGGGGTGCGTTTCCCTCATAATCGCGAAAACGAAGAAGCCTATTCCTTTTCCGGCAGAGCTTCAATTAACGTACCCATTTGCATCCCAGGGGGAAATAATTGCGGTTCGTCGGGGAACGCCGGGGTTCAAAAAACGCCGATGCTTGGCGCCAAAGCTACGCAAAGAAAGGATGTCTCGACAAGTCACTAGAGTATTATTATTTCCGGTTGCATGGTTTTTACTTTCTCCATTCCCGCTTTTTTACCAAATGCTCCCGGATCAGGTGGAGACGACCTGGGTGCGATTATGACGGAACGCAAGAAAAGGCCATATAATCGAGGTTTCGCCCGTTCTTTTCGCCTCGTTCGCTCTCCGATATAATCGATTGGATGGAAAACCCGTCAAGCGAAAGTTCGGGAGCGAAAGTCGAATGAGTTACAAAGACATTCTCAATATGTTGATTTGTCCGATCAGCCGCCAGCCGTTGCACCCGGCCGACGCCGCGCTGATCGCCAAAGTGAACAAAGCGGTCGGATCGGGCGGTCTCAAAGATCAGCTTGGCCGAACCATTAGCGAACCGTTCGACGAAGCGTTGGTCCGCGAGGACGGAAAAATGCTTTACCCGGTCCGAGACGACATTCCCGTCATGCTTCCCGACGAGGCCGTCGATCTCGCTCAGCTCGCCTGAATAGACTAATTCTCTCGGCGGCGGTCGTTTCGCCGAGTTCTTCTTCGCATTAATTCGCATAGGCGCAATCATGGCCGAGAAAACGATTTTCAAACGAATCATCGATAAAGAAATTCCCGCGAAGATCGTCTACGAGGACGATCTTTGTTTGGCGTTCGAGGACGTTCAGCCGAAAGCGCCGACGCACATCCTCGTGATTCCTAAGAAGGAAATTCCTTCGGCGGATGAAATCGCCGAGGAGGACGAGCAACTGGTCGGCCACCTCTTCGTCGTCATTCGCAACCTCGCCGAAAAACTCGGCCTAAAGTCGGGCTACCGCATCGTCAACAATTGCGGCCCCGACTCCGGTCAAGCCGTTCCGCATTTGCACATGCATCTGCTCGCCGGTCGACAGTTCGATTGGCCGCCGGGTTAGTCCTTCGCGAAATCCTCCACGAACGCCGCCGAAATATCCATGGGCTATCGCAATCTCCGTCAGTGCGTGAACGATCTGCTGGCGACGAAGCGCATGGTCCGCATCGACGCGCCGATCGATCCGCGTCTTGAAGCGGCCGAGATTCAACGCCGGGCGTTTCGCGCCGGAGCGCCCGCCTTATACTTCTCGAACGTCGTCGGCTGCCGCTTTCCCATGGTTTGCAACCTTTTCGGCTCGATGGAGCGAGTCCGCTACATATTCCGCGACTCGCTCGACCGACTCAGCCGACTGGTCTCGTTACAAATGGATCCTTCCGACGCGCTCCGCCGTCCGAAGCTTTATATGCGGATCCCCTGGTTCGCGCTCAACGCTCGACCGAAGTCCGTTCGCGGCGGACCGGTTCTCGATTGCGAAACCTCGCTCGATCAACTCCCGCAACTGGTCTCTTGGCCAAACGACGGCGGACCGTATATTACGCTGCCGCAAGTCTATACCGAGGACCCCGACGAGCCGGGATTCGCCCGTGCCAACTTAGGCATGTATCGCGTGCAACTTGCCGGCGGCGAATACGAACCGAACGCCGAATGCGGCATGCACTATCAACTGCATCGTGGAATCGCCGCGCATCATGCGGCGGCGTTGCGGCGCGGCGAGCGACTGCGTGTGAACGTCTTCGTCGGAGGTCCGCCGGCGATGACCGTGGCCGCCGTCATGCCGTTGCCCGAGGGCTTGAGCGAATTGAGCTTCGCCGGATTGCTCGGTCGAAGGCGAGTGAGGATGATCGAACGCGACGACATGCTCCCCGTCGCCGCCGAGGCCGATTTCTGCATCGCCGGTTACCTGGAACCGAATTGCGTCAAACAAGAAGGACCGTTCGGCGATCACTTAGGCTACTACAGCATGCGTCACCCTTTTCCGACGATGCGCGTCGAGCGGGTTTATCATCGCAAAGACGCGATCTGGCCGTTCACCGTCGTCGGTCGTCCGCCGCAAGAGGATACGATCTTCGGCCAATTCGTGCATGAATTGGTCGGCCCGATTTTGCCCAAGGCCGTGCCGGGCGTGAAAGCGGTCCATGCCGTCGACGCCGCCGGCGTGCATCCGCTCCTCTTGGCCATCGGCGCCGAGCGATATGCCCCTTACGAGAAGGAACGCAAGCCGCGCGAGTTGCTCGCCTCGGCCAACGCCTTGCTCGGGCATGGCCAAATGTCGTTGGCGAAATATCTGTGGATCGCCGCCGCCGAAGACGACCCGAACTTAAGCGTCTTCGACGTGCCGCATTTTATGCGGCATGTGCTGGAGAGAATCGATTGGCGTCGGGACCTCCATTTCCAAACGCGGACGACCGTCGACACGTTGGACTATAGCGGACGCGGCCTGCACGAAGGCTCTAAACTGGTCGTTGCGGCGGCCGGCCCGAAGCGTCGAGAATTGCCGACGACCGTCGAAGGAGCTTTTTCGCTCCCCGAAAGCTTAGGCTTCCGCAATCCGAGCGTCGCTCTGCCCGGCGTGTTAGTCGTCGAAGGACCGGCGTATTCCGCGCAAGTGAACGCAAAGAACGCTTTGGGAAAAGACGACGCCGTCGCTCGATTTTGCGAAGCGCTCGATCGCAACCATCCGATCAATCGCTTCCCGCTGGTAGTCATCGTCGATCATAGCGACTTCGCCGCGAAGAATGTGGAGAATTTCCTTTGGACGACCTTTACGAAGAGCGATCCGGCGGCCGACGTTTACGGCGTCGAATCGTTCGTCGAAGAAAAACATTGGGGATGCCTCGGCACGTTGGTCATCGACGCTAGAGCCAAGCCGCGGCACGCCCCGGAGCTGATCGAAGACCCCGCAATTACTCGGCGCGTCGACGCCTTGGCGGCTCCGGGCGGTCCGTTGCACTCAATCCTGTAGGGTGTAGGGCGTAGGAAACAGGGCGTTGGGCGTAGGGATCGTTGAATTGCCGGTTAAGCAGAACGGGACTGAATAAAAATGGTCGAACAAACGCTGATCGTCGCTTGGTTCTTTTTACTCGGCGCGACGATCGGCAGCTTTATGAACGTCGTCGTTTACCGCTTGCCGCTCCGAATGAGCCTTTCGCGGCCGGGTTCGCATTGTCCCCTTTGCGGTCATGCGATCCGCTGGTTCGACAATGTGCCCGTCGCCGGGTGGATATTTCTCGGCGGAAAATGCCGCGATTGCCATGCGCCGATTTCGCCCCGCTATCCCCTCGTCGAAGCCTGGACCGGCTCCGTCTTCGCCCTGCTTGCCGCAACGGAAATCTTCTATATGGCCGGGGGCGGAACGCATCTCGTCGCCTCGCCGCTAAACGTATTTCATCTTGGCGGAATCCGTCTAGCCGCCGGCGTCTGTCTCATTCACGCCTTTCTACTTTGCACGTTGTTTTGCGCCGCGGCGATCGAAACGTCGGGCAAAAAAATTCCCTCGCAACTATTCCTGCCCGCTTTCTTCGTTAGTCTGATCGGCTTCGCGATCGCGCCTCAATGGTTTCCCGCTACAATTGCCGTCAAGTTTCCGTTCTCCTCCATGACGATGAACGATCGATTGCTGAGCCTCGTCGTCGCCTCGGCCGTCGGCGGATTGATCGCGCTCGTCGAATCTAAGTTGAAAAAGCAAGACTTTACCTCGGCCGACGCTCTGGCGGCCGTCAGCGTCGGACTCGCTCTTGGATGGCAAGCCGGCCTCGTCGCGCCTGCGGCGGCGTTCGTCTTAACTGGAATTGCGAATGCGACCGGCGCCCGCAAGATTCCCGCGGCGCGAGCCGCCTCGACGTGGCTCTACGTCCTTTCGCTACTTTGGATCGTCTTTAGCGTCGCCTTATAGCGATTCTATCGGCTGTGCCGGGCGTTTCTTCCTCGGCGCATGAACCTAAAGTCAATCATGGGGTAAAATTAGAAAGCTACTTCTGCGCTCTTTATCCGAGCGAAAGTTCAAAGCATTTTCACGCCGATCGCGGAGACGAATACGATGAACGACCATGAACGCCATATCGAAAACATCCAAAAAATTACACGCTCTTTGAGCTATCGCTTGGCGTACCAGGACGTCGATTTCTTGATGGAGCCGGAACTCAGGGCGGCCCGCATGGAGCTGGAGCTGCTCAAGCCGGAGCTCTATCTTCATAAGAAAAATATTCACTCGACGATCGTCGCGTTCGGCAGCGCGAGAATTCCCGAGCCGGTTCTCTCGCAAGAAATATTAGAGCGAGCCGAAACGCGATTGGCCGAGACCCCGAACGATCCTCGTCGTCGCCGTGAAGTCGAGCGCCATCGCGAGATGGTCAATTTGAGTCGTTACTACGACGTCGCCCGCGAGTTCGGCAAGCTTGTTTCGCAAGAAAGTCTGCGCGGCGGCGGTTGCGACTACGTGGTCGTTACCGGCGGCGGGCCGGGAATCATGGAGGCGGCCAATCGCGGAGCCTACGACGTCGGCGCCCCAAGCGTCGGTTTCAACATCGCTCTGCCCCATGAACAGCAGCCGAACCCGTATATCACTCCCGAGCTGTGCTTTCAGTTCCGCTATTTCGCCGTGCGAAAATTCCATTTCCTTTTGCGAGCGAAGGCGCTGGCGGCCTTTCCCGGCGGATTCGGCACGCTCGACGAACTGTTCGACGCCCTCACCCTTCGACAAACCGGTCGCATGCAGGTCATTCCGATCATTCTCTTCGGGCGGGCGTTTTGGGAACGGACGATCGATTTTCAATTCCTGGCCGACTCGGGCGTAATCGACGATAATGATTTGGATCTAATCCACTTCGTCGAAGAACCGGCCGAAGCCTGGAAGATCATTAGCCAATTTCATCATCTCCGAGCCGAACAAGAAGCCGCCTCTTTGCGTAGCGACGGTTGGGACGCTGATTAAGAATCGTATGCAATTATCCGACAATTCGATTTTGGAGCGAATTATGCCGAAACGGCAATTCAACGGTTTACGCCTCGTTCTAGCGGCGTTCGTCGCGATTTCGTTCGCAATGAACGATATTTCATTTGCGGCCGACGGAACGAAAACTAGTAAGAAAACGGACGCCAAAACGACGGACAAGGCTCCGACCGCGAAGCCCGCGACGAAAGCGCCCGACGCGAAAACGCCGTCCGACGCCGACCCGTACGCCGTTCCCGACGGATCGAACGATGTGCTTCTGATGTTCGTGCGAACCATGTACGTGCAACGCATGCAAGGCGGCGCCGCCGAAAAAGCGAATGAGGCGATCGCCAAGGCCGTCGAAAAAATCCTCGCGTCGAAGCCGACCGAACTCGAACGGCAGTACGCCCTGCAATATCGCGTCTGGACGTTGGAGACCGCCGAGAAGACCCTGGCATACGCAGAAGAGTTGAAGAAAAAAGGGCGCCCCGACGACGCCCATCAAGTTCGTTCGATGTACTTCACTTTCAAAATCAATCAAGACGTGGTGGAATCGTCGGAAGGCAAGAAAAAATGGCGTAAGGACTGCGACGACGCGATCGCATTTCTCCAAGAAGGCTCGGCGCGTCCCTCCGATATCCAGTTGGCGACGACGATCGGCGACGCCGCCGAAACCTACGGCGATCCGAACGACGCCGCGAAAATGTACATCGACTTGGAAGGAATCTTTTCGCAGAGCAAAGACCCGGCGCTCCTTCGATTTTGCGAAATCCTCACGGGCGCCTCGCGCCGCGTGAAAACCTTAGGAAATTCGCTCGACTTGAAAGGCGAGTTGCTCGCCGGCGGTCCATTGAAAATGGACGCCTATGCGGGCAAATACGTACTCGTCTATTTTTGGGCGAGCTACTCCGGCTCCTGCACGGTCGATCTCCCCTATCTGGAACGCGCTTACGATAAATACAAAGAAAAAGGTTTTGAAATTCTCGGCTTCAGCGTTGATAGCGATCGGAAAGCGCTGGAGAACTACGTTGCGGCGAAGAAAATCCGTTGGCCTGTCGTATACGGTCCGACGGGACCGAGTCCGTCGGCCAACTACTACGGCGTGACGAACGTCCCTTGCATGATTTTGCTCGGCCGCGACGGCGAAGTGATTCAACTGCGATTGCACGCGTCGGAGTTGGATAAAGCGCTCGAAAAAGTTTTCGCTCCCTACGACGGACCGACCGAAGAGGAGCTCGCCAAAAAAGAAGCGGCCAAAAAGCCCGCCAAAAAAACGCCCGCAAAAAAAGACAAATAGAAGGCGGCGCGCTCGCACACGTCAGTTTCCGAAGTTCGCGATCTCGTTTTCGTCGACGGCGATGATGCAAAGATTGTTTTCGTCGGCGAAGGCGAGGACGTCGTCGCGATCGATAAGGATTGTCTTGCCCGCTTCGACCGCCAGAACGCTGCCGCCCCCGGCAATGATCGACTCCAGCGTGTTCCGCCCGATCGCCGGAACGTCGAACCGCATGTCCTGTTGCGGCTTGGCGACTTTGACCACCGTGAAACCGCCGGCCTTGCAAAGCTCGCCCGCGCGACGAATGCAAAGATCCGTCCCTTCGACCGCCTCCACGGCGATGACCGCTTGGTCTTTGACCACCACGCTCTGGCCGACGTCGAGCCGCCCCATCTCTTTCGCCATTCGCCAACCGAAGGCGACGTCTTTCTTTTGCCAGGCGCTCGGCGCGCGGCGCGTCAATAATCCGGCGTGAACTAACAGGTCGGGCACGTAATCGGTTCCTGGAACGAAATGGATTCCTTCATGCGCGAATTCGTCGACGATCGCTAATAGCAACGTGTCGTCTCGCGCGTCCTGCTTCCGCGTAAGGAAATGCGGAATGAACATCTTGATCGTTCTGAAGTCGGGCAAATTCCGAAGCCATGCCGACTTCTGAAATAACTCGACCTTGAATATCTTGCCGGCCATCGTCGTTTCAACGACGTCGTGCCGCTTGAAATAGCGAACCGCTCGGCCGAATTTCATTAATCCGATCCACTCGAAATCGTCGCAAATCTCAGCCAGCTTCGGGTCCGCATGGCCGATCACGCCCAGACAATACGTCTCGCAGCCTTGGCGTCGCAACGATTCGGCGATCAGAACGGGATACCGTCCCCAGCCGGCCATGATTCCCACGCGGCGCTTTTTCGCCGGTCGTTCGCTGCTCATTTCGACCTTCACTCCGCGTCCTTATCTTTCTCATAATGTTCGACGTAGGGCCAGTACGTCTCGAACTCAAAGTCGGGACTGTTGTCCAGATCGTGGCAGTTTATGCAAAAACCCTTCTGTGCTTCTTCCTTCGTCAATCGAACCGCCTTGCGGTAACGCTCCTGCAATTTCTCGTTCGAGCCGAGTTCCGCCTTGCAATGCAACTCGCCGGGACCGTGACACGTTTCGCAACCGACGTCGATCAAATGCGGAGTCTTCTCCATGCTCACGAAGCCGTTTTCATACGGAAAGAAACGCGTCGGATTCCACCCCACCACATGACAACTCACGCATTCCGGATCGAATTGACGTGGAGGGTCGGCCTTCGCCAACGTCTCGTAGGCCGCGGCGTGCCCGGTCTTTTTCCAAATCCGATCGGAAATGTCGTGACACGATTGGCATTTCGCCGTTCCCACGAACTTTCCGTTCGTGTCGAGTTGCGGTTGCGCGACCGGGCGAATCCCCAGCTTTTCGAGCCCGAGCGATTTCAGTTGATCCTGATAAGAGGCCATCAACGCCTTCATCTCCGGAGCCGAGGCGAACCGCGAGTCGAGCGGCACTCGCTGGTAGCGTATTGCGTTCTCCGCCTCTTTCTCGTCGTCGTAGAACCCGAGAACGATCGCGTTCATTCCTTTGTGCCCGACTTCGATCAGCGGCGTTCTCGTGCCGGGAATCGTCTTCGGCGCGCGCGGCGGCTCCGGCGGCCCGCCCGACGTGACGACCACTTTGAATTCCGGATGGCTCTTCGCCAATGCGATCGTTTCGTCGATCGATGCGTGGGAGAGAAGAATCAGTACGTCCGTCTTCACTTTCAACTTGGGTAAAATCTTTTTGAGCGCCTCTTCCGGATCGACGGTCGAAACCTCGTCGTTCTTCAAGTCTTTACGTTCGGAATTGCCGAGCACGGCGACCACGCCGATTTTCTTTCCCCCCGCCTCGATGATCTTGTAAGGGGCGGTCAAGTCGCTATCCATCCCGAACAGTCCGACGTTGGCCGACGTGAAGGGGTTCTTCTGCCCTTCGACCGCTGCCGCGACCGCCGCGACTTCGCCGGCGGGCAAACGCAAATCGCTCGCGCCGAGAGCTATCGCGTCGTAATTCATCTTCAGCATCCCGTCGACGAGCGTGTGATATTTTATTTCCGCTTGTAGACCGAACCCTCGAGCGACGCCGCCGACGTCGACAGCGACGACGGGCCAGCCCTGCTTCCGCAGCGATTCAAGGAGCGTATAACGACGTCCCATGCCCCCTTTCATCCGATCCAGGCCGGCGCATCCGCATGGCTCAATGTAACCTTCGAGCATGCCCGTGATGAAAATCGCCAACTGGGGTCGCTTCCAATTCTCAAATATCGGACCGTTCTCTTTGATCGGATCGAAGGCGACGCCGCTATGCTTTCCTTTACGAAGCGGTTTCAGATCGGCTTTCGCCGTGCCGCTTTTCGTTGCGACGCTTTTCGACGTTCCGGCGGAAGTGATTGCCGGAGCCGTCGCGTCGCCGGAAGCGGCCGCCACAAATACCGTTTGACGCTGCGCAACCAAGGGAACGCCGTCGCCGAACGAGCCGGGGACGGTCGTTACTTCGCCGTCGCGAAGCGGATTGCCGGTCGGCTCCTCAACCGCGGGAACAAGAGGCTTCGACGTTTCCGCAGGCGAAGCGTCAACCGGCTTCCCAACGTTTTGCGTGACGGCTTCGGCTTCCTTGACCGGCGACGATGCAGATGCCGTAGGCATACTCTCGGTCGGAGTCTCGACCGGCTTTTGAACCGCCTGATCCGCCGTGCGACGCGGACGCTTCGTGATGTCCGGAATGCCCGCGATGTCGTCCACCGAAGGCTTTTTCGAGGCGATCGGCGGCGCAGGCTCAACCGGCTTCGACGCCGTCGGAGACGTAGATATCGACTTCGTCGTTTTCGGCGGCGACGCTTTTTCGCAGCCGAGAAAGAGAACGGCCGCGACCGCGAACAGGAGAATCGAAAGGAAAATGGAATCTCGGCGCATTGAAAACCGTCCGTGGTTCTTAATTTCTTAAAATCTTTCACGCCGACCGCGCCGGCGGCGCTCGCGACCGCTACTCAATCGAATAGCGAATGCGAAATTCGAGCTTGGGCGAATTAGGGTGCGTCGTTTCGATCGTCACTTGCGGCAGCTCTTCGTCGGGAACGCCCAGGCGACTGATCGTCGGCTCCCCCTTCGGAATCGAAATGTACAACTCGGTTTGCGTGAGTTGACCGTCTTTTATTTCTTTTGTCTCGCCGATGCGGACCGCGAACGGTCGCGGCGCGGCGGCTAGCTTATATTGAATCTGTTTTCGATAGGCGCCTCGCGCCAGGAGCGTCAGCTTGCGCTCGCCCCCTTCGACGCTTTTCACCGAGCCAAAATGAAACGTGTTCTTATCGGCGTCCCATCCTCGACCGAGAATGCGGATCTCCGGCGGCGCCGTTCCCTGAACGACGACCGAAGTATCCTGCTCGGGCTGGGCGTTCGTCCGGAGCCGAATTTTCTGCTGAAACGCCCCTTGAGGCAACCCCGGTTTGACCGTGACGACCAGTTGAGAACCGCTTTTCGCCTCTGACGCTTTTAACTCTTCACTCGATAGGGGGGTGATTTTCGCCTCGAAATACTTTTCAATCTCCTTATTCTCATACTCAACTGCCGAAACCGCGAAGTCGGTTTGGCGGAAGTTGAGTACGCGGAACGTGGCCGACTCGTCCCCTTCGGCCGAGCGGATATCTACCTCGGCCTCTTTGGGAATCACTCGCAGCGTCCCTTGAACCGTCCCTTTCACGACTAAGTCGAAGCGGAACAGCTTCGGATCGTTGGCGAAATAGGTGGCCGAGTAACGGAACGGGCCTTCCTCGGCCGTCGGCGACCAACGCAGCGTGATTTCGCCCGACTTGCCTGGCTCGATCGTCTCGGGCGTCGCTTGAACGCCGAGCCGCTCGCTCGATTTTCCGCCGTCCGTCAGCGTCAACGTGGCCGAGCCTTCGTTCGTCAAATGAAAGACGTGGCTCCCGTCGTCGCTAATGCTCATCGTACCGCAGTCGTACTCCGTCGAGTCGAGTTTCAGACGCGGCTCCGGACGGTCGGGCTGCGTGACTCCGGTGCGGACCGTCACCGGATCGTTCGGGTATTCTTGTACCCGTCGATTAGCAAAATAGACTCCGAACGTCGCCCCGGCGATCAAGGCGACGAGGACGGCAAATGCGGTTACTTTCATGTTATTCTACCAGTGGAAACATACTCTCTCGGACGGCGTCCGACCGCCGGATCGGCCGCTTGGAAGAATAGGCGAATTATAACACGGACTACGCCCCGGGCGAAGGGCGCGGCGATATGGGCATTGTTATCATTTAATTGCATATGGAGTGCGGGACGGTCCGCGAACCTCGAATTAAACTTGCAATGAATGATTTCGCGGAAGACTTGCTCCGCCGCGCAATCGCATCGAGACGGCGTCTCGCCTGGGGGGATATTCGACCGTTTTGCACGCAATAAAATGGGAACCGTTCGACGATTGAAAGATGCCGGGAGTTCGCCGGTAGGAAAAACAACGCAAATCAGGAACTAATTAATGCTTCGCTCCATATTCGCATTTTTAACGGCGGCGGTCATTACGGCGAACGTCGCTGCGGCGGCCGAACCGAAAAAAGTCGTCTTCGAGGGGAAAGTCTCGGAAACGAAATGGATGCTCCAAGAATTGGGCGACCTGCCCAAGGATTGGACCCCTTTCGAGTCGCTCACGCTCGATATGAAAGCCACTTCTCCGCAACGGTTTGAATTGCGAATCCACACGGCCGACGGCGTGCGAAAAATTCATCTTCACCCGCTCGAAGGCGCGCGAGTTCGCGCCTCGATTCCGTTGAAGTACCTAAAAGGCGTCGATCGAGACGGAATGGACTTAGCCTCGCTGGGCAACAAGCCGCGCTGGTCGTATTGGATCAACCTGATGGGCCAGTACGGACCGTTAAAGGACGTGAAGGCCGTTTCCGTGGCGATGTTGGCGCCGATCGGAACGCCGACGTTGGAAATCTATTCCGTTCACCTGGATAAAGACGCCCCCGGTGACGCCCTCCTCGAGCCGAAGCAGGTCGTCGACGAATTCGGCCAATGGATGCTCGCCGATTGGCCGAACAAAGCGAAGACGCTCGACGAGTTGAAGACGGCCTGGACCGAGGAGGAGAAGAACCTCGCGCCCGGCGATTTCGGATACGACAAATTCGGCGGCTACAAGGCCGTGCAATTGAAGGCCACCGGCTTCTTCCGCGTTGAAGACGTGGACGGCCGATGGTGGTTCGTCGATCCCGAAGGACATCCGTTCTTTTCGGCCGGCGCCGACTGCATGGCGCCGTGGTCGATCACCCGCGTGCAATATCGAGAAGGAATTTTCACGGCCCTCCCGCCCGACACTTTGAAGCCGGAGATTCCGAAGGAAGAAATCCCCGAGGGAAAAGACGCGAAGACCATCGAACGGGAAATCCGCCGTTGGCTTTCGGGAAAGTCGTTCTACACCTGGAACCTTTCGCGACGTTTCGGCGCCGAGTGGGAATCGAAATGGGCCGACATGCAATTCCGCCGAATGCAGGCTTGGGGATTCAACACCGTGGCCAACTGGTCCGATCGTCAATTGCTTAACGCTGGCCGGGCGCCCTACGTCGTCATGATGCGCGGCTGGGGAATGGACTCCGAAACGATGGGCATGCCCGACGTCTATGACCAAGGCTTTGAAAAGAAAATCGACGAGGCCG
Source organism: Thermoguttaceae bacterium (assembly GCA_963665265.2). Lineage (GTDB taxonomy): Bacteria > Planctomycetota > Planctomycetia > Pirellulales > Thermoguttaceae > CAXXHQ01. The sequence goes on from OY762224.2 coordinate 673,134, forward strand.
CGCGAAAAGATTGCGAGCGGCGAAAGAACGATCCGTATTTGATCGGCTATTTCGTGGCGAACGAACCCCCCTGGGCCGGCCGCGAGTTGGACGTCGTCGATTCGATTCTCGCCGGCAAACCTACCGCCACGCAAAAGACGCTTAAAGAGTACTTGGCCAAAGACGACTCGAAGAAAAGTCGCAAGGAGTTCGTCTATCTCGCTTTCGAAAAGTTCATTAACACGGTGAACGCGGCGATTAAGAAAAACGACCCGAACCATTTGAACCTCGGCATGCGATTCGGCTCCGAAACGCCGGACCGAATGATCGAAGCTTCACGCGGCTTCGACGTCTTCAGCATCAACAGCTACGGCTACGAGGCCGACAAAAAGTTCATCGATCGCGCCTATAAAATCACCGGCAAGCCGGTCGTCATCGGCGAGTTCCATTTCGGAACGCCCGGCCGCGGAATGGCCCCCGGCCTGCTGCAAACGCGCGACCAAACCGAACGCGGCGTCGCCTATCGCTACTACGTCGAAAACGCGGCCGCCCATCCGGCCATGATCGGCGCGCATTGGTTCCAATGGACCGACGAGCCGAACACCGGCCGAGCTGACGGCGAGAACTATAACATCGGCATGGTCGACGTCACCGATCGACCGTACAAAGAATTGACCGATGCCGTCACCGCCACAAGCAAACGCCTCTACGACGTCCATGCCGGAAAGATCGCGCCGTTCGATCAAAAGGCGAAGGTGCAATAGTAGAGCGTAGAGCATAGGGCGTAGGGAATAGGGTTTTTACGCGTAATCGCTTCGCCCTTTCGCTCCGCGCATATTAACCGCCGTTATTGCCGTTCCGACCGCTTTAATTCGCCATCGTTCGCCGGTAAAATGAAGGTTTCGCTCGTTCGTCCCCTTTGATCGCCGCAATTTTTCGGCATAAGGCGGATCGCCGAGCGGTTTCCCTTTAGAATATTTCGGTGAATGATGGTGAGCGGACGCGGTCGATTCAAGGCGAGTTGGTGGTTGCCGGGCGGACATTCGCAAACGCTTTGGCCGGTTCTTACGCGGCGCGTCTCTTTGAACGCGCGGACCGAACGAATCGAACTCCCCGACGGCGACTTTCTACGCGTCGATTGGGTCAACGAAAAAAGCTCGGGTCCGATCGTCATTGTCCTTCCCGGCTTGCAGGGCGACATCGATTCCGCCTACGTCCGAGGAATTCTGCGGCAGTGCGAATCGCGAGGCTGGCGAGGCCTAGCCATGAACTATCGCGGTCACGGCGAGCCGAACCGATTCAAAGAGAGCTATCACTGCGGCATGACGACCGATTTGGATTTCCTCGTCCGCCGTATCATCGCGCAAGAGCCCGGCGTCACGATCGGATTGGTCGGCTATTCGGTCGGCGCGAACATCTGCCTTAGGTGGCTCGGCGAATGCGGACGCGCCGGCGAACGCTTGCCGGTCGCCGCCGCCGTAGCCGTCTCGGCGCCGTTCAATCTCGGCGTGGTGGCAAAAAAAATCGAAAGCGGCCTCTCCCGCATCTATCAGTGGTATCTGCTGCGAAGCCTTCGGCGAGACGTGGCGAGAAAGATGAAGGCCCTCGGCGACGACTTCGGCATCAGCCGCCGCGAGCTGCGCGGCATGAACACGTTCTATAAGTTCGATGATCGGATCAGCGGCCCCTGGCATGGGTTCCGCAACGCCGAAGATTACTACTCGAAGACGCGCTCCGACAAATTGCTCGGCCATGTCTCGGTTCCGACCTTGATCGTCAACGCGACGGACGATCCGTTCGTGCCGGCCCATCTGATTCCGAGCGCCGAGCAAGTTTCCGATAAAGTGACGTTGGAAGTGACCGACGGCGGCGGGCACCTCGGCTTCGTGGCCGGCCGTTGGCCCTGGTCGCAACGCTACTGGCTCGATTCGCGGGTTCCCGAATTCTTGGAGCCGCACTTAGGCCGAGATTTTGCGAATACTTAGAGCGCATTCAGTTTAATTGAGCGTTTCTGGGCGCCGCTGGCTGCTTGCCAGCCAGCGCGTTTTATATATAGCCCCGCTACAGTTGTTCGTGGCTTACTCTAGAGGAGTGTCATGTGAACGATCATAGAAGCAACTGGAAATTTTCCAAGCGAGGACTGTTATTTGGAGCTGGCATCGGGGCGCTGTTGATTGCGAATATCTTCGGCCTGAAGGGGTTGTCCGTTGGTAAGCGTCAGGCATTGGAGCTAAGTTTTAAGGGACCGTTCAAATATGGCCAAGAATTGCCGATTGAAAATCGCCAAAACGCCCCGGTTGCGATAAAGAAGATTGCATTTGCCGATCACGACTTGGGCGACTTTCTATTGGTTGAATTCAGCTTTAACGGAAAAAAAGAGCCGGGGCGGAAAATCGATTTGTCGGTTTTAGCTAGAGACGATTCAGGTCGAATTATTTTCCGGGAGAGCGTTACTTGTTTCGACGCAAGGATTCCGCCGTCTAGCCAAATCCTAAATGAAGCTGGCGCCGCTTTTTCTGTAAACATGCGACCCATATCGCTTAACCAGATTTCCCCGGTAAAAATAGCAAGTTTAGAAATGTCGTTTTCGGAATAGAACTGTCGCGGTTCCAGGGAGTCTCAGGAAGATGCCAGGGCTCGAAAGGGAGGCGCCTCGCAACTTTCTATTCCTCCTTACAACTCCGTAGGGAACGCTTTCCTCGTTACCAGGCTCTGCTTGGTAACGCTCTCTCGGCACAGTTCCACCCCGTATTCACGCTGTAAACCCGGAAGGCCAAACTTGGAAACCTCTGCGAAAAGCCCTCATAGTTGACGCCTAACCAGGACCGATTAGACTGGTAGCGTCGGCCAATTGATTCGCATGGGGCGATTTTTCGCGCAATGCCCCCGCTTTTCCCGTCAACGCCAGTCCCGGTTTTTTTAATAATCGCGGTTTTTCGCCCAATCTCGACCGAGATCTCGCGAATACCTAGAGAACGTCGCTGTTCGCATTCGACGCTACTTTTGAACGAAATACTAACGAAAAGGACGATGCTTCGATGAAAGTCGTTTGCCCTTACTGTAAGCAAGAGTGCGAAGTCTATCGCGGAATGGCCGGCAAATCGATCAAATGCCCGGCCTGCAATAAAAGTTACGCCATCATGCCGTTGGCGCGCGTCGCTTCGGAAGAGGACGATGATGAGGCCGCCGGCCAAAAAACCTTGCTCTATCTTTGCGCCTTCATTTTCACCGCCGTCTCTTTTTTGATCCTTTCGGTCATCTCGGCGATGCTTCGCGCCTCGCTCTTCGTCTACATTCCCTTGGCGGCCTTGGTCATTTCGCTGCCGTTCGCGTGCTTCCTTTACGTCTTGTTGGCCAAGGCGTTCGCCTTTAGCGGTCGGAAACGCGAAGTCTCGTTGTTTTTCGATTTGATCAAGCTCATCCTTTGGGATCCGACCGAAGGAATGCTGTTGCTGAAGAACAAAAAAATCACCTTTGTGGACGACTGCGTCGACGACGGCGGCGGTGCCCGATTTATTTTCCCATTGTTCGGCGAAGAAGTCGGCATTCGAGTTCCGCTGACCATCTTGCCGGCCGAGATCGAAAACAAGCAAGTCTACACCCGCGACTCGATTCCGTTGGATTTGCGGATGACGATTTGGTGGAAGGTTCGCGATTTACGCCTGTTTTATCTTTCCATCAGCAAAGAAGTGCACGAATTGGGCGAGCGCGGCTTCCGCGCCGAGAACGACGGACCGCTCATCGGTTTCGCCAATTTAGGATTGGATTTCGGAACGCGCCGACAGTTGGAATGCGCCGAAAGTTGGATTCGCATCTCGGCCGAGGAGGAGACCCGCGGCTTTACCGCCGAAATTAGCACAAGTTTGCTGGTGGCCGACAAAATTATGGCGATGCTGCCGTTGCAAATGATGAATCCGCCTCAAAAGATCGAATCGGCCGAGCCGCCGGTTTCGCCCGAGGAGTATATGCTGGAGCAAAAGGCGAATTTTCCCGTCGCAATGGAGTCGTTGCAAAATTACGAAGGAGCGCTCGGCGTCTATCAAACCGCGACGACGGCCCTCGCCGAGCGAATGCTGCCCAAGTTGAACGCCCATCTCATGCCGAAGGGCTTAACGATCGACCGCATCGCCCTGCAAGAAGTCCAGCTCCCGCCCGCCATCCAGCAAAAAGCGATCGACGCCGCCAAGGCCTGGTACGGCTACATCGAAGCGCGACGTTTGGGAATGAGCGAGGCCGCCAAGGTCGAAGAACTGGCCAAAGTCATCGGCGCCGAACCGATCGGCGTGGCCGAGGCCCTCAAGAGTTATCAAGGCACGAACGTCAGCGTCGGCGTCTCCGGCCTGCTCGATCAACTGTTCGCCAAACTCGCGACCCCAGGAAAATAATTTATAGGGCGGGACGACGTTCCGCCCTACAAGCATCCTGAAAGGATGCCAGATATTAGCCCCGGGTGCGCAGCAACCCGGGGAAAACGATTCTCGCGTAAAACCATCGACCTCGAAGAGGTCGCAGCCCGTCGGGTCAACGCCCCGTCGTTTGCCCAGACCAGGGCGAAGCCCTGGCGTTCGAAACAAAATCAAAACGCAAGGCCCAAAGAGCCGGCAATTCAATTCTCCTGTTTGCTAAAAACAAATGGTCGAATTCGGAGCGTCAATTTGAAGGGGACCTATGAGCGATTCGAGCGAATTCAATCCGTATTCCGCGTCAACGTTGGAGCTGGAGGCTTCGCCGCCAAGAAAAGTGAGTTGGATGAGGGGAAGCGCCTGGGCGGGACCATGCGGAGCGGCCGGTTTTGCCGTGCCGTATGCCGTTGCGACGTCGCTAACGTTAGCTAGATACTTTTTTTCCAGCTACTCGTGGCATGACGTGGTCGCCGATTTTCATGAGATTCCTCAAAAATACTTGGCGGCCGGGATCGGCTGCGCGTTTGTCTTCGCTTTGGCGGCGTTTTTGAATTTTACGCCGGAAAAGAGAATCGGCTATGTGCGAGCGCTGATGTTGGTTGGACTAGTAACGCTAGCCGGGCTGTTTGCCGTAAGTTTCGTGTTGTATTTTCTGCCTCGGCAGGTCTATCAATCTCGTGGAGAAGAAGTGAACGCTGCGTCGTGGATACCGACAATTCTCATCCTCGGCATCCCTAGCCTTTACGTGGTCGCGCACGTTCTTTGGATAAGTCGCCAAATTCGTGCCCCAGGGGAAATTAAGACGCCGGAAAAATCATCCCGGGCCTAGTTCTCCACCTTCGCGGCGCTGGCCGTTGTATTCTGTCGTGATGTAGGGTGGGCCGAGCGCAAGCGAGTCCCACCTGAGATATCCTAAAAGGACCTCAGCCAGAAGCCCCGGGTGCGCGGCACCCGGGGAAAACGATTCTCGCGTAAAACCATCGACCTCGAAGAGGTCGCAGCCCGTCGGGCCAACGCCCCGTCGTTCGCCCAGACCAGGGCGAAGCCCTGGCGTTCGAAACAAAATCAAAACGCAAGGCCCAAAGAACCGGCAATTCAATTCTCCTGTTTGCTAAAAACAAATGGTCGAATTCGGAGCGTCAATTTGAAGGGGACTTATGAGCGATTCGAGCGAATTCAATCCGTATTCCGCGTCAACGTTAGCTCTCCGGGCCGTCTTAGCCCAACAGGCTAACATAAGATAGCCCAGGGTTGCCGCGTAGCGCAGCGAAGCGGCTACCCTGGGACAACGTCGCCCTCTCCTCCTTCAACCCTGAAAGGGTTGCGTAATGAACGGTTGCCGATACGGCTGCCGCGATCCTACCTCTTTCGCCTGCCGCGACTTTCCTCCTTCATCCCTCCTCCTTCCTCCTTGCGTCTCTGTCCCCTACGCCCTTCTTGGCCTCTTTGCGATGAATCCTTATCGGCGAACAAGTTAAATCACGTTCATTCAATGCTAACTTAAGATCATCTCAACGCAGAATAACAAAATATTTATGCCGCCTCTTGCGCATCCTTCGTCGTTAAACTGCCAGTAAATAACTGGCAGTTAATCTAGAGGAATCCTCTCCCTAATCTTTGCTGGTGTAAATAAACTAGCTGTTAATCTATTAATAAAATTCTGCGGAATATCATTGACGTCTCTGTTAACCGCTGATACACTCACGGCAAGTAAGGGCAATGCGGCCTGAATTAACGCGTCAGGTGGGGCAGTTCTCATTTGGGGCGAGGGGGATCGCAGGCGGCAAAACTCTTCTCGGCTTGGCGAAACTTTATTTGCGCCTTCACGACGGAGAAAATCCGCCTCACACTCTCATTCTTGGAGACACGGGCCATGTTATCGTTCTTTCGTATGCGCGAAAACAAACAAGTCTCAAAAAAATCTACGCAGAAGGCGGACCGACGACGATCGAGCGGCCTTATTTCGCGGAATCTCCGCATCGAAACGCTCGAAGACCGGCAACTGCTAAGCATCGCGCCGACGATCGGCGCGCTGACGCTGAGCCAATCCTACGCCTCGTCCGGCAATACGGTTACGGTAACGGCTTCGAGCGTGGCCGACGCCGATACGGCTACTACGTCCCTGCAAGTGAAGTTTTATAAAGACGTGAACGATAACGGCGTTTTTGACGCCAGCGACTTGGCGAACGGCCTGCTTGCTACGCAGACTGTTTCTTCAAGCGGAAACGCAGTATTCAACCGCAGCGTGGTAAATTCGTCCGACTCGGTTGATTCACAAACCGTTTTTGCCCAAGCTACCGACGGAACGAACGGAAGCAACGTCGCCTCGGCAAAATTGGACGTCGCGCCAGCTGGCTATACGGCGATCACGAGTTTGACCGGTTTGCAGGCCATTGCGAACGATTTGGACGGCAACTATTACCTCGCTTGCGACATTAACGCAGCGACGCTAAGCGATTCGCTGGGAGATTTCGCCGGCACGTTGGACGGCAACGGCCATACGATCAGCGGATTGACCGTCAGCCTGTTCGATAGCGTCACTTCGACCGGGGCGGTAAAGAACCTCGGACTGACAAACGTTGATATTTCGGCGACGTTAGTTTCCGGCGGGTTAGCCGTTTCGTCAGCCGGCGCCATCTCGAACTGCTACGTCACCGGCGAGATTACCGTCACCGACGCCGGCTACGGCAATTTCGACGGGGACGCCTATTGCGGATTGCTCGTCGGAAGCAACGGCGGAACGATCGACTCTTGCTATGCAAGCGGGAGCGTAACCGGCATCGGCTCGGTCGGCGGACTGGTCGGCGTGAATTCCGGCTCCGCGGCGAGCGTTTCCAATTCCCACGCCGCCGTCGGCGTGGCTATTAACGCGAACAGCCAATACGCCGGCGTTTGGAACGCTTATCTGGGCGGACTCGCCGCTTCGAATTGCGACGCCGCCTCGATTGCGAGCTCTTACGCGACCGGCGACGTGACCTCCGACAGCGGAACCATCGGCGGATTCGTCGGAAATAACGACGCGGCGACGATCTCCGGGTGTTACGCGAGCGGCGACGTGACGGGTTCGCAATACGCCGCCGGCTTCGTCGGGCAAAACGTCAATTCCGCCTCCGTCACGGATTGCTACGCGACCGGCGACGTAAACGGATATTGCAACATAGGCGGCTTCATTGGGCTCAACTCGTCTTCGGCGATCGTCGACAACTGCTACGCCGCCGGAGCGGTCGCCGCCGTTTCAGGGAACGTCCTCAGCGGCGGGTTCTTAGGCGCGAACGAATCGACGATCTCCGACTCGTTCGTCCTCGGTTCGATCGCCAACGGCTATCGCACGGGCGCCTTCGCCTCGGACTACAATTCCGGCACGCTCGTGAACTGCTATTACTGCTCGACCGCCGCTTTGCAATCCGATTCGAACGCGGGAGTCTCCGCCGCGACGCAAAGCGAACTCTACTCCGCCGACAACGACGTTTACGATGATTGGTCCGATTCCCTCTGGCTCTTCAGCGATTACGTCCCTCCAATTCTCGCCAATACGCAAAACGCCGTCGTATTGAAAGCCCCGAAAATCGATTCCTTTACCGCGTCGAAAGACGGCGTGGCATGCAAGGCGACGGACTCAATAACGCTTTCCGTCGGCAGCGTTGATTCCGACGGAGAATCAGTACAAGTTCGGTTCTACGACGATGTAAACGGAGACGGAATCCCTGAAACAAGCGAATTTATCGGCGTAGATTTGAACGGCTCCGACGGCTGGGGATACACTCTTTTAGGATCCGCTTTATCCGAAGGAAGTCATTCCATTCTTGCTGCGGCGGTGGACTCCGAAGGGAACGTAAGCAACGTCCTTTCCGTTTCCGTGAAGGTGTTTTCCAGCGATTACACGGCGATCACGAGTTTGACCGGTTTGCAGGCCATTGCGAACGATTTGGACGGCGACTACTACCTTGCTTGCGACATTAACGCAGCGACGCTAAGCGATTCGCTGGGAGATTTCGCCGGCACGTTGGACGGCAACGGCCATACGATCAGCGGATTGACCGTCAGCCTGTTCGATAGCGTCACTTCGACCGGGGCGGTAAAGAACCTCGGACTGACAAACGTTGATATTTCGGCGACGTTAGTTTCCGGCGGGTTAGCCGTTTCGTCAGCCGGCGCCATCTCGAACTGCTACGTCACCGGCGAGATTACCGTCACCGACGCCGGCTACGGCAATTTCGACGGGGACGCCTATTGCGGATTGCTCGTCGGAAGCAACGGCGGAACGATCGACTCTTGCTATGCAAGCGGGAGCGTAACCGGCATCGGCTCGGTCGGCGGACTGGTCGGCGTGAATTCCGGCTCCGCGGCGAGCGTTTCCAATTCCCACGCCGCCGTCGGCGTGGCTATTAACGCGAACAGCCAATACGCCGGCGTTTGGAACGCTTATCTGGGCGGACTCGCCGCTTCGAATTGCGACGCCGCCTCGATTGCGAGCTCTTACGCGACCGGCGACGTGACCTCCGACAGCGGAACCATCGGCGGATTCGTCGGAAATAACGACGCGGCGACGATCTCCGGGTGTTACGCGAGCGGCGACGTGACGGGTTCGCAATACGCCGCCGGCTTCGTCGGGCAAAACGTCAATTCCGCCTCCGTCACGGATTGCTACGCGACCGGCGACGTAAACGGATATTGCAACATAGGCGGCTTCATTGGGCTCAACTCGTCTTCGGCGATCGTCGACAACTGCTACGCCGCCGGAGCGGTCGCCGCCGTTTCAGGGAACGTCCTCAGCGGCGGGTTCTTAGGCGCGAACGAATCGACGATCTCCGACTCGTTCGTCCTCGGTTCGATCGCCAACGGCTATCGCACGGGCGCCTTCGCCTCGGACTACAATTCCGGCACGCTCGTGAACTGCTATTACTGCTCGACCGCCGCTTTGCAATCCGATTTGAACGCGGGAGTCTCCGCCGCGACGCAAAGCGAACTCTACTCCGCCGACAACGACGTTTACGATGATTGGTCCGATTCCCTCTGGCTCTTCAGCGATTACGTCCCTCCAATTCTCGCCAATACGCAAAACGCCGCATCGACTGAAGCGCCGGTCATTCAATTTTTCACCGCCTCGCAAGATTACGTAGTTTTAGGAGCTGATTCCTGCGTTCTCACGGCGCGAGGCGTCTCCGACATTGACGGCGACTTGGCCAACGTGCGGTTTTATTGCGTGTACAACGGAACCGTCTTGGGATATTTTACTCCCGCGAAAAACGGCGAGAATTATTCCGTTGACTTGGCGACTGCGGAACTTTCTTCGGGCAAATCGCTATCGTCCGTCGGACGATACACGCTTTATGCCGTCGCCGTCGACGAGGCCGGCAATCAAACCGTCGCCGCTCCCGTCACCATTTCCGCCTACTCCAGCGACTATACGGCGATCTCGACGGTCGAAGAGTTGCAGGCGGTCTCCGCACGCCCGGACGGCAAGTACTTTTTGGCCTGCAACATCAACGCCTCTGTTACGCAATCTTGGAATTATGACGCAGCCTCGGCGAGCTATCAGGGGTTCTTGCCGATTGGGACGCATATGACAAGCGGGGTAAATGATCCAATCGCCTTTACGGGAATCTTCGACGGCAACGGGCATACGGTCAACAATCTTTACGTCAACCGACCCAACTTGAACCGTGTTGCGCTATTTTGCATCAACATGGGAACGATCCGAAATCTCTGCCTCGAAAACGTTGATGTAAACGGCGACTACTATGTGGCGGCCGTCATAGCCGATAATCGCGGCGCCGTGATTAAGTGTCACTCCACTGGAGCCGTCACAGGAAATTGCAGCGATAGCAACGGCGGCATGGGGTGCATCGGCGGCTTGGTCGGAGTCAATACAGAAGGTTCGATCCGAAATTCATGGTCCTCGGCAACCGTGGCAAATATCGGGACCGGCGGCGCGGTCGGCGGTCTTGTCGGACTAAATAGGGCGCCTGTCGAAACCAGCTACTCTACCGGGGCAGTTACCGGCGGACATCGGATAGGAGGATTCGTTGGGGAAAACGCGTGGACAATTTGTGACTGCTATGCGACGGGAAACGCCTCTGGAACTAGCTCCTACGTCGGCGGATTCGTGGGCCGCAACAATGCGAATGGAGCTATAGATAATTGCTATGCGACGGGAACTGCGTCGAGCTCCGGGGCGTGGGGGCATGTGGGAGGCTTTTTAGGTTACGGCTTAGCGAACAGTTCGATCACCGACTGCTTCTCGACCGGAAACGTTTCCGGCATGTCGGATGCCGTAGGAGCCTTCGTCGGCAAAAACGACGGCGTTCTCATCTCCAACTGCTACTATAATCAGGCATCTACGGTAAACGGCGTTCAATCGGGCACGACATATAACATCTCAGGTTCCGTCGCCGGCGACTGGCTTGCCGATCTGCTCGCGGGCTCTCACAATGTCTATGAAACATGGGCGTCCGTCGGATCAACTCCGACGTGGATTGTCGGAGGCTCGTATCCCATTTTAGTCGTTCCGGATGCGAATCAGCTGCTTAATTTGGCCGAGGGAGAAAATTACTCCGTTTCAAAAGACACCGACGCCAGTCAGATAACATATTCTCGATTGACCGACGGATCTTATACCATAACCGATTCTTGGAGTAATAACAATAACTACGTAACGATTACTCTCGATCTGCTTGCTGACCTGCCTATCTCATGTGTTCGCTATTCCTGCCCTCTAAATCCTGCTGTATCTAGTTCATTATACTACCCGAAAAACATTTATGTTTTAGCAAGTGACGACGGAGTAAACTATCACCTAATCACCGATATGGTTGAAGATGATCCGATCGTTTATGCTTCCAATTCCACGGCTACTGTCGATCATATTTATGAATCAAACAATCTCAATACTCACGCCAGATACGTCACCTTCGTCGTTTTCGCGGAACAAATAGTCACCGTCGACGAAATACAAATTCTAGGCGGAGGCTCTCCTTCCAACTATAGCGGCCCGGTTGTAACTTATAACAGCTCTTCATCCAATCCTGACGAAACGGAACTAATCAACACGCTACGCTGGAAAAGGCGACTCTATGAGGACATTAAAGATTTGACGGCCAAGGCCGCTTCGATTGCGAATAATACGAACATTCTCAGTCAAATCGCCGCGATAAAAGAGCAAGTCGACCGGTTTGAAGATTATTACGACGAGCTCGGCGATGATTTCGAAAACACTTATCCGCACGCGTACAATTCCAATTTCGACGGCGTTCACGATTGCATCGGAAGCGTCGAAGCCGCGTTGCTCGCCTTAAACTCCGCTATTCTTCGAGCGAACGGATACGGCGGCGTTGAAGTCTGGACTTCTAACCGCTGGGACATGAACGATATGTACGCCGCGCCGACCGACGCGAACGGAAGCACGTTGTCCGACGCGTACGCGGCGAACGGTTCGGCCTCGCTCGACGATTTATACATGATGAACGGCGAGCGTCGCGGACAAGTCGTCAATTTGACTAACTCCGGCATGACCTCGCAAACCGTCACGATAAGCGTCGCAGGATTCGGCGACGACGTCGCAATCTACAAGATGCAAAACGTCGATTCGACGCTCAACTATCTCTCGGCGAATATGATGGTGCGGCTAGGAACCCTCTCGGGAAGCGTTACACTCTTGCCAGGCGAGACCGTCCAGATCTGGATCGAGTTCGCTCCTAAGAGCCTATCGGCCGGAGCTCATGCAGGCTCGATCTCAGTGACTTCGGTTAACGGCGTCAATCAGACGTCGACGACGATCCTCTCTCAAGCCATTCACATTTCGAAGTACGCGATGTCCAATTCGCTCGGCATGTCAGTGGGAAGCTGGGATTATATGGCGGAGTTATTGTCGGATTCGAGCTACGGCAGTTGCGATCTTTCTATGGAAAATATCGATTCCTTCAGCGATCTATTGGATTACTATAAGTACGACAGTTTTTGGTGTTCAACTCGCACTTTGGGCTCTCTTAGCTCGGATTCGGACTCCAATCTCGATAACGACGCCTTTTTTAATTCCGACGATTCAGTCAATTTACCCGCCGATTATTTTGTCAAATTTGACGCTTGGGTCAGTTCCAACCCGGATCTAGCCGCTTATTACGTGGTGGTTTCCAACACCTACGGCAGCGCACAGATCGGCAGCGCTCGGTTTTACGCAAGAGTTAAGTCTTGGTTGAACGCCTTTGAAGCTCATCTCGACAGCATCGGGATCAGTCCTGACCGCGTCGCGTGCATATTTATCGACGAGCCTAACAAAGCGGCTCAACTGCAAACCGCCATTTCTTTCGGAATTGCCGTCCAGGATCGTCCGTTCCTCTACGGCTCCCATGTTCAAGCGTTTTGCAACGCGACCTCAAGCTTGCAAGCGCTTCAGGCCGGAACCGTCGCCTACGACCTTGATCATGACGGCGTTGCGGAATCTCTCGATATTTTCGACGTAACCGACATCATGAGCCCCGCGCGGTCCTTACTTGACGACAAGTACAGCGACATCTTCGCCCGTTATCAACAGCGCATTCAAGAGGAAGGAGCAAGATTAGCCTTTGATTCTTTCTTTAGCGAGAAAATAACGAATCCGTACTCGACCGGCGAAGTGAATGGATGGTCAATGTTTGACGTCGGATCGTATTCCATGAATTACTGGAATCTTATCGACGCCGGCGGCGGAGGCGGCGACTTAAGCTTCTATACCGACCCCATCACGAACTATTCCGCTTTTTACTTTGACGGGAGCGAAGTGTACGGCTCCAAAACTTACGAGGCGGTCTTCGAGGGACGCGAGGATTACGAATATTTGACGGTCCTTCAGAACTTGATTGATTACGTCGCCGTCAGTCCGTATCCGGATATCGCCTCCGGCGCTCAAGCCCTGCTTGACGAAGCGGTCGCCGCCGTCACCGCCGACCAGTGGAGCGGAAACGTTGATGCGACTTCTTCCTGGTCGGCTAATCAAACAGTCACCATCGACGGCACGGAGATGGACGCGAATTCCGTCGCCGACTACTATCGCAATCAAATCTGGCAAAAGATCGAGGATATTCTCGACGCTCTGCAATACACCGGTTCAACGGACGAAACGCCGACCATGCTCGTCGGTTTGGCCGACACGCAAACAGGATCCGCCGACGTCTCCGAATCGGTCGTCTTCACCGTCACCTTCAGTCAACCTGTCATCGGCTTCGACGCCGACGACGTCGAGCTGAGCTGGGTCGGAGCCGGCGCGATGCCGACGGTCACGGGAATCGCCACGACCGACGGAATGACCTACAACGTCACCGTCGGCGGCTTCACCGGCTGTGGAAAGGTTTCCGTCGCCATTCCGGCGAACGCGGCCTGCAACGTCTTCGGAACGCCGAATTCCGAAGCCAATGCGGGCATCGACGTCTCGGTCGACGTCCAAAGAACCCTTTATTGGGACGCCAACGGCGCCGAGGCGGGAACGGGAGGGGACGGAACCTGGGATTCCGACGATACGACGACCCTGTGCTGGCGAAATTCCGACGGCAATTTGGTCGCCTGGACTCCCGGTTCCACGGCCGTCTTCGCCGGAACGGCGGGAACCGTCACGCTCGTCGGCACGACTACGGCATCCGAAATCTCCTTTGAAACCAACGGCTACGTCTTCTTCGGCGACTCCTTCTCGATTCTCTCGAACGGACTTACCATCGACGTCTCCTCGGGCGCCTCGGTTTTAATCTACAATTCGTTCGTCGGCGTCGGCGGATTGACTAAGACGGGCGACGGACAACTGGCCCTCGTCGGCGCCAGCTCCTACTCCGGCGGCACTACTCTCGACTCCGGAACGTTGATTCTCGGCGCAATCAACTCGCTTGCTTCCGAAGGAGATCTTACCGTCAACGGCGGTACGCTCGATCTCGACGGTCATACGCTTACGCAAAACCGCGTGACGCTTAACGACGGAAAAATCCAAGACGGCGTATTGGAGGCCATTTTCGCCTACGATCTCTACAATGGCGAGATCGACGCCGCGTTACATGGCGTTTCCTCGCAAACCCGGCTGAATAAGTTCGGCGACGGCGACGTTACGTTGAACGAATACCAAGATCAAGTCAGCTCCGTCGCTTCTGCCGCTATCTGGGACGGAACCTTCACGGCATACGTTCTCGAAGTTGATGATTTATATTTAGCCGGAGGAGATGTTCTGAATTCGTTCGGAGTCGTAAATGAACACAATTCTGCGCCTACTGCCGCCTCGGTTCTCGACGTCACGTCGCCGAACGCCGCTGGCTCTTACAAGACCGGAAATACGGTCTACGTAGACGTGGCCTTTGATTCCGCCGTCGAAGTGACGGGAATTCCGCAGTTGCGATTATCCACCGGCTCGACCGAGGCGCGCTACGCGACTTACGTGAGCGGCAGCGGGACCGACACGCTCCGCTTCGCCTACACCGTTCGGCTCGGCGACAACGTCGCCGATTTGGACTACGCAAGCACGTCGGCGTTGACTCTTAACGGCGGAACGATCAAGGATGCGTCCGGACTGAACGCCGTTCTGACGCTCGCCTCGCCCGGCGCCGCCGGCTCCCTCGGGGCGAACGAAAGCATTAAGCTCGACACGGCCTACCCGACCGTCGCAGCGATCTCGCTAACAAACGTATCCGGAACGACGATCCAATACACGGTCACCTTCTCCGAGGCGGTTTCAGGCGTGGACGCTAGCGACTTCGCCATTGAATGCTCCGGCAATCTGACCGGCTCCGTCGCGTCGATTTCCGGGAGCGGGACGACTTATATCGTCACTGTTGAGGCCGCTTCGACCGGAACGGGAACCAAGAAGCTCCGGCTGCTCTTGAAAAACAACTACTCGATCGTCGATACAGCCGAAAACGTCTTGTTCAACAGTTTCCTGGATGTTCCTTGGGCGACGCTCGCTTAAGCGTTCCGTCAGCGTAACGTACTCTCTTACGAGCGGCTCGATCCCTCGGGCCGCTCGTTGGCTTTCTTGATTGCCCCCAACCCCCTACGTCCCGCGCCCAATTCCCCAGCAAATAGCTGTTGAGCGGTAAACTATTCGCATTCTTTGCCGTTAGCGATTATTAGCGTCGATTAGCGTTCCCAAAACTTCTTGCGACTCAGTCCGTATCAGCGGTAAAAAATTCGCCTCCATTCGCGGTTTCTCTCGTGTTACTGACTGCTGAAAGCTGATCGCTGACCGCTCTTGAAATCGTGCCGCGCGATTGTTTTCTTCACGCTAGAAACCTAATGCAAACCCCGGAGAGGAGAAAAATTGAAAAAGAAAATGCCGTCACGCTCATTATGCCGAATCGATCGGGCGAAATGCCCGACACGCTTAATCGCGCAGAGAGCGACGTTGATAAACAGTGATCGTCGGCGCCCCGACTTGCGTGCGGTAAAGATGCTCCGCCGGCTCTTCGCGATTATCAAACGGAATGTCCGGATAGTCTATCTGTATCGGCGAATAGTAATCGGGCGGTATGTTTTCCGAGATGAACTTCGACATGGCGAAGTCTTTCAAACAGGCGCTCGTGCGACGTATCACGATCCAGTCGGCGTATCGCGTCGCCTCGAAGTCTTCGCCCGTCAATCCGCCGATCACCCGAAAGTTCGTGTAAAACTTTACCGTCATGTCGCCGTAAGTGACCACGACCACGTCGTCAGGCTTGGCGTGCTCGTTTAAATATTTCGAAACGCCTTCCATCGGGCTGTCGTAGTCGTGCGTCAACTCGTAACCGAAATTGCGAATCGGACTCATCGCCAACATGAAAGCCATTACTCCGATCCCTAACGCCGGATGCAAGCGAAAACCTTCCGCAAGAATCAAACCGATTCCGACGCATAAAAAAGGAATCAAAGGAGCTAGATAACGGAAAAAACAATCAGGAGACGTGAGCGTCAACGCCGCCAAATTCAAGAACACGAACGCGACCAATAAAACGATCTTACTCGAAAGGACGCGATCCGGCGGAAAAAACTTTTTCCGCCGGAACCAAGCCGCCCCCGCCACAACCGTGAGCAAACTCCACACGATCCAGGGAAATACGTTGTCCGTGATCTTGCCGAGAAACATTGTTGATACTATGTAGTACCAGCGAAGGCTCGTATTCGCGTTAGGATTGTAACCGACCGCCGGAGGCAACATGAACCAAATAATCCAAGGCAAATTTAAGAGCAACGAAACGCCCGAGCAGATCGCCAATTGCTTCAATTGACCGCGGCGAAAAATCGCGGCATGAACGAAAACCGTCGCCAAAAGCGTCGGCCAGTAAGGAAAATAGGTCTGAAACAGCAAGACCGACGCCGCGGTGAAAATAACGCCGGTCCATCGCTTGCCGCTCCCCATTTCGTAATACGCGTAGATGGCCGCCAAGGCGAAAAACGCGCTCGGACTGTAATATCGGCATTGACGCACAAGCAAGAAAAACGGAACGCACGTCGCCAACGTAAACGCCGCCAACGCGGCGGCCCGCCGGCTGTCCCATAGACGTCGCGCGAAAAAGTACGTTAGCGCCACCGTCGCGATGCCGAACAACGCGAACGGCAAGCGTGCGGTAAACGTCCCCACGCCGAAAAGAGCGAAGGAGCCCGCCGTTAAATACAGCGGAAACCAAGTGTGCCAACGGTAGAGATAATTCCAGCCGTATTCGCGACCCTGCTCTTGCGAAAAGTGGTTTTTGCCGTCGTACCCTTTCGGAACGCCGTCGGTCAAAATCGTCTTCGAGATCAAAGCCGTCTGAGCTTCGTCCTGCCACAAATAATGATTGCCGAGATTCACTAACGAAAAGAGACTCGCGCAGACTAAAATCGCGCCCAACGCAAACCATTCCGCACGCGATTCTTTCGCGAAAAACGGATACAGCGTCGAGGGCGCCGGCAAGTCGTTGGCGACGTGGCGAGGGATGTAAAGCATAGGTGCGGGAAGATCGGCGTGACGATCGCAGCCCAGGCGATCGAAGGTTGTAGGCGATTCGGGGGAAGGTCGTGCAATGGAAGGAACGGCGGCGGTTTTGGCGACCAAATTCGGCCAGCAGATTCCGCGACGGCTCTTCGATCGCATAGCGCGATGCGCGCTTCGGCAGGGTTAAATCGAAACGCGGTGGGATACGCTTTAGTATATGTCACAAAGAGGGAGTTCGCAACTTTTGTATCACCCAATAGCGGGGGTCTGCTGGAGTAAATTCCCAAGCCTTCCGCCACCTGTTTATGCCAATGAATCGCTCGCACGCCCGTAAATTGAAAGGTTATTTTGTCATCGGATTCTGCGGTTGATGATGACAGGCGAACTATAATCTGCTTGGAAAGCTGCTCGAAAAGACATCGATAAGTGAAAAATGTCGCATAATTGACAGCCTGATCGATTTTGTTAAGATCGATTTCGCGTCAGTTTGAAGCTTGCTGTCATCCGAAACTGCGGCAGTTTTCCGCACATAGAGATTACATGGACGCTAAAAAGATCAATTTGCCAGCCGACGAAAGCCGTAAGTTTTGGGAATCGGTTCAATCGCGACCGGAAATCTGGCCTTTGGTGGCCGACGTCTTGCTTAAAGCCTCTCAGGCGGATCAACCAGATGCCTTCGCCGCCGCGATTTTGCCCGCCGTCTTTGCTCAGGCGGCCGGCGATTACGCCGCGATGGTCGCCGCAGCCAACGGCCGTTGGGACATCCTGGCCGATTCAGGGGCCCGCCAAACTCCCCCACGCGAACTGTTGGCCGATACGCTCGACAGCCTCCGTCCGCAAGCCGCAGAGCAATGGGCCGCCGCCCCGTTGATTCAGCAAAACGCCTCGGCCGATATCTTGGTCGTCCATTGCCGATCGGCAGCCGACGCCAAGAAGGCGCTCGGCATCCTGCAGCCGCTTGCCGCCGTGATGGCCGAGGCCGTCGCCGCCGTTCGCGCACGACAGCGCAGCCGTCGCAAGATCCGCCGCTTGGAAGCGATTCTCGAAATCGCCAATCAATGGAATCAAACGCACGAAGTTCAACCGCTATTGGCCCAAATGGCCGAGGCCGCAGTCAATCTGCTCGATGCCGATCGAGCGAGTATTTTTCTTTGGGATCGCCCGAATCACCTCCTCGTCGGACGCCCGGCCCTCGGCGCGCCCGGCGGCGAGCTGCGCGTGCCCGACGATCGAGGCGTCGTCGGCGAAGTGATTCAGACTGGCCAGCCTCGACGAGTTGACGCCTCGACTGAGCCGAAAGCGATCGACCGCCGCGTCGATCAACAACTCCACTACCAAACGCAAACGCTTCTTTGCGTGCCTTTGCATGGAAAGTCGGGCGAGCTGTTCGGCGCTTTCGAGTTAATCAATAAAAAGACCGGCTCCTTCACCGGCGAAGATGAAGAAGCGCTGATCGAACTCGCCGCACATGCCGGCGTGGCCATCGAGAACGCGCAAGATCGCCAACAGCTAATATCGAATAACCGGCAAATCGCCGAGCAAGCGGCCGGTCGTGTGCGACTAATCGGCGAAAGCCCCGCCATCGACGCGCTGCGATCGATCGTTCGCCGCGTGGCCGATACCGACTTGGCCGTCATGATTTTAGGCGAAAACGGCACAGGAAAAGAAGTCGTCGCCCAGTCGATCCATTACCTCAGTCGTCGGCGCGATCAGCCGTTTATCGCGGTCAATTGCGCCGCCATTCCCGAGTCGCTGGCCGAGAGCGAGCTATTCGGACATGAAAAAGGCGCATTTACCGACGCCAAAGACGCGCGGCAAGGTAAATTCGAATTGGCCGCCGCCGGAACGCTCTTTCTCGACGAGATCGGCGATCTGAGCCTCGGCGGTCAAGCGAAGCTACTTCGCGTGCTCGAAGAAAAAGTCTTTGTGCGCGTTGGCGGATCGACGCCGATTCATACCGAAGCCCGCGTCGTGGCGGCGACGAATCAAAACTTGGCCGAGATGGTGCGCGCTAAAAAATTTCGCGAAGACTTGTTCTATCGCTTGAACGTGGTCACGCTCGAATTGCCGCCGCTTCGCTCCCGTGGCGACGACATTCTTCTATTGGCCGAGCATTTTCTGGGCGACTTCTGCCGCCGCGCGCGTCGACCGATGCCGCAGATCTCGGCCGCCGCCAAAAAACGCCTGCTCGAACACTCTTGGCCCGGCAACGTTCGAGAGTTACGAAATGTGACCGAACGGCTGGCCTACTTGACGTCGGGCGACCGGATCGAGGCCGAGGACTTTGCGTTCATCCTTGCGCCGCGAGGGCAAGCCGCGCTCGGCGCCGATTGGGACCTGCCCCTCGCCGAGGCGACGAATCGCTTTCAAACGGAATACATTCGCCGCTTCATCGAGCAGAGCAAGGGGAATATGAGCCGAGCCGCCACGCGGTTGGGGCTGCACCGCTCAAACCTCTATCGAAAAATGCGACAGCTCGGTATGGAAACCGACGAGGAAGACGCGGAGGATTAATGGCAATCGCGGGCTAATAGCCTCTTTCTGTATGCAACTTGTTACTTTTTAATGGGTTGCGGCGTTTTTTCGCGGGGGCTTGCATCCTGCGCCGATAGTTTTAGAATGGTTTGTCTTAGCTGTTTCGCCCCTGGGCTGCTCTTATTCGAGAGCAATCCGGACGATCCAGCCGGCGGTTAGAAATAACCTCGCCTCCTTAGCTCAATCGGTCAGAGCATCTGACTCTTAATCAGAGGGTTCTCAGTTCGAGTCTGAGAGGAGGCACTCACGAAAGCCGTTAACCCGTAATGGGTTGCGGCTTTCGTTGTTTCTTGAAGTTGATCTGCAGCTTCCGCTTTTAATAAGAAACCGGATGAAGGCAAGTAAAAACGGCTCTTGTCGAGGTCCCCGTAACGCCGCTCACTCGCGGCAACTCTTTTTCGCCGGGAATATCCATGCGGCCAGCGCAAGATCGGCGTAATAGACGAAGCCGAAGGCCCACAGCACGTCGCTCAAGAAATGCCCTCCCCCGACGATTCGCGCCGCCCCCATCAGGCATCCGTAGAATACGCCGAACGCGAAAATGCCTACCGCCATTCTCGGCCTTGTGCGAAAGAAGATAAAAGCCGGCGTGATCAGATAGAACGCCGACGAGGCGTGCCCCGACGGAAACGATGCCCCTTCCGACTCGGCCTCCCCCATCTCGCCCACCGGTTTGAATTGCGCGATTCCGCCGAACTCGACAATCTGGCTCGGGCGCGGTCGGCCCCAGTATGGCTTAAAGATTCCGTTCACCAATAAGCCTGGTCCGAGCGCCAACGCGAGAAAACAAAAAAAGCCGGGATCGCGTAACGGCCGTAAAGACGTCACGAAAAAACTGGCCACGAAAAAGACGAGTCCGCCGATGCCGACCGCCCAGGCCGGATAATAGCCCCAATGATACAGAGCCTTCCACGGCTGAGATTGCCGTAACGGCCAATGGGCCGGATATTGGTCCGACGAATTCGCTACGCCGTGAGGCGTTTCCGAGTAATAGCGAGCGGCCAATCGCCGATCGGCGTCCGTCATACGAATCGCCGCCGAGCCGATCAGCAAAACCAGAAGCGGAATCCAGACCGCCGGACTTTTTATCATCCGCGCGAACCCGCAGGCAATCGGACAACCATAAGCGCCGTCGTTCGTTTCGCAACTCTTGTTGTCAGATGATTCGTCTGATGCCATGAAATGATTATCGGGCTTCCCTATCCTCTCGTGAAGTGCGATATTTGTAGCCGGTTCGCGGTTTTGTTGCTAGTGCGACTTATATCGCCTTAGATGCCGCAATCCCCCTAAATTCAAACGGCTGGACTTTTTCATGGCAAAAGGCGTCGAGCAATTATCCGAAGACGCATTAGGCATTTGGCAGGCCGGCGTTGCCGCTGTCCGCGCCGATCGCCTAATGGAGCAGGCCGTCGTTCTCGACGGCTCGGTTCTTTCCGTCGGCGAGAGCGAACTCGATCTTCGCCGCGTTCGTCGTCTTGTCGTGGTTGGAGCGGGCAAGGCCGTGGTCGGAATGGCCGAGGCGCTCGAAAAAATCTTGGGCGACTACTGGATCAAAAAGACGAAACTTTTCGGTTGGATAAACGCCCCGGCCGATTGCGTCCGACCGCTCCGCGAAATTCACGTGCATGCCGCTCGTCCCGCAGGAGTGAACGAACCGCGGCCGGAAGGGGTTGTCGGAACCGAGGCGATCCTGAAAATCGTCGGCGAACTGACTCCCAAAGATCTTTGCATTTGTTTGTTATCCGGCGGCGGCTCGGCGTTATTGCCCGCTCCGGTCGAAGGCGTATCGTTGGACGAAAAAATCGCGCTGACTCGATACATGAACGCCGTTGGAGCGACGGTCGAGGAGTTAAACGCCGTGCGATCGAATTTAAGCCGAATCAAAGGGGGCGGCCTGCTCCATGCTTGTCGCGCCGGCTGTTTGGCGACGATCGTTATTTCGGACGGACCCGGCGATCGGTTGGACGTCATCGCCTCGGGGCCGACGGTCGAACGAAAGAGTTTGGCCGGCGATGCTGCGGAAATTTTGCGGCGTTACGGCGCCGAGGAGAATAATATCGCCCCGGCCGCGTTGGAATATCTTCGTCAACGCGCCGCGGAGGAAAAGGCCGCGAAAAAATCCTCCCGCCCGCCGCGGCAAAAGATCGAAACGATCGCCGAAGTGATCGGCAATAACGCGATGGCGGTTGACGCCGCCGGAGTCGAAGCCGTTCGTCGCGGCTATAGCTATTTAATGACGAGCGCGACGGAGCCGGAAGGACGAGTTGAAGACGTGGCTGCGGACTTGGCCGCTCGAACGTTAAAAGCCCGTGAAGGCGTGGGCCCCGATTGTATTATCAGCGGCGGAGAACCGACGGTCGAATTGGTCGATGCCGCCCGTCGCGGACTTGGCGGTCGAAATCAACAACTCGCCTTAACCGTTTTGCGACGGTTGGAGCCGAGCGGTTTGCGAGGGATCGCCTTCGTCAGCGGGGGAACCGACGGCGAGGACGGCCCGACCGATGCCGCAGGAGCGATCGTTCACGAACGAATCCTCGCCGCGATGAAGGAGAAACGACTCGACGCCGAGGAGTTCCTCGCGAGCAACGACGCCTATCATTTTTTTGAATCAGTCGGCGGCCTGATTAAAACCGGCCCGACGCAAACGAACGTTTGCGACCTTCGCGTGGCCGTCGTCGAACGCTCGTAGGCGTTCTATTTGCCGCTCGGAAAGTCTGATAAAATAACGCACGGGAATCAGCCTTGTAGCCATTTTGGAATACGGTTTAGATCTATGACAAAGATTCTTCGCTTTCTCGCGTTTGTTTTCTTCTTTCTTCAATTCGGCGTTTCGCTTTATGCCGGGAACTCGCGCGAGCGGCTGTTCGATTCCGATTGGTTATTCCATAAGGGAGACTCGCCCGACGCGGAAAAACCCTCGTTTGACGATTCCCGCTGGCGCAAGCTAGACCTGCCGCACGATTGGAGCATCGAAGATTTACCGACCGAAACGACCGCCGCGCCCGAATTCGCGGCCGTCGCCGGCCAATGGCGTTTTCATCGAGGAGACGACGCAACTTGGAAATCGCGCGAAATGGACGACGGCGGCTGGGATACGGTTACTCTGCCCGATACTTGGGAGCGTCATTCCGGCTATACGGAGAACAACGTTTTCGGATGGTTTCGTCGCCGCATCGAGATTCCGGCGGACTGCCGAGGTAAGGATTTCGACCTCCTGCTCGGCCGCATCGACGATGTGGACGAAGTTTGGCTGAACGGAGAACGCATCGGCGGCACAGGCTCCTTTCCGCCGAATTTTCGCACCGCGTGGGAGGCAGAACGACGCTATCGAGTCCCGGCGTCGCTGGTTCGCGGCGACGGTACGGACCTGCTTGCCGTCCGCGTCTTCGACGGAAGCGGCGACGGCGGCATCTGCGCTGAAGGAAAAAAATCCGTTCGCGTCGGCCCTTTCGACTCCCGCAAAAGTGAAGGAGGGAATGCGACGGGCTACGTCCTTGGCGGCATAGGCTGGTATCGAAAACATTTTACGTTGAACGAAACCGGAAAGCGGACGGCTGTGCGTTTCGACGGCGTTTATATGAACGCCGAGATTTGGATCAACGGCCGCCGTCTCGGCGATCACCCGCATGGCTACACGAGTTTTGAGTTCGATCTAACGCCTTATTTGAATCCGGCCGGACAGGATAATTTACTCGCGGTCCGCGTTCGCAACGAAGGAAAAAACAGTCGCTGGTATTCTGGTTCGGGCATCTATCGCCATACCTGGCTAACGGTCGTCGATTCGGTTCACGTCCCGACTTGGGGCGTGTTCGTAACGACGCCGGAGGTTTCCAAAGAAGGAGCGCTCGCGAAAATTTCCGTCGAAGTTAGCAACGCAGGCGGAACGCAAGCGAAAGCGCTCGTCCGCGTTCGAGTGCGAGACGGTCAGAGCAAGGAAATTGGCGGTTCCGAAAACGAAGTGCAATTGCCCGTCGGCGAAACGCGCGCGGCGGATCTGTCGGTTAAAATCCCCACGCCAATGTTGTGGTCGCCCGATTCGCCTAATCTTTACATGGCTGAAGTCGAAGTGGTCGTCGCCGGAAAAACGGTCGACGCGGTCTCTTCGCGATTCGGCGTTCGGAAAATTGAAATTGACGCGGAGCATGGTTTTCGGCTCAACGGCGAGGCGCTCAAGCTCAAAGGGGGCTGCGTCCATCACGATAACGGTCCGCTTGGCGCCGCCGCCATCGATCGCGCCGAGGAGCGCCGCGTCGAGCTGCTGAAAGCGAACGGTTTTAACGCGATTCGCACGAGCCACAATCCTCCTTCGCCCGCGTTCCTCGATGCTTGCGATCGGTTCGGCATGTTAGTGATTGACGAAGCGTTCGACCAATGGAACGAAGCGAAGATCGGCAATACGCAAGATTATCACCGGTTTTTCAAAGACTGGTTCGATCGCGACGTCGCCTCGATGGTGCGACGCGATCGAAATCATCCGTCGGTCGTGATGTGGTCCGTCGGGAACGAGATTCCGGAGCAGTTCCGCGCCGAGTCGACCGCCAAGCGTTTGCGCGAAGCGGTTCTATCGCACGATTCCACGCGACCTGTCACGGCCGCCGTCTGTTCCGACTGGGGGAACGTCGTACGGAACTGGGATAAACTTTCCGACCCGGCGTTTTTGCATCTGGACGTGGCCGGCTACAATTACCTGCCCGAGAAATACGAATCGGACCATGCGCGTCATCCGCAACGAGTGATCGTGACGACCGAATCTTATCCAAAGGATTTTTTCGATTACTGGTCGCTTGTCGAAAAGCATCCCTACGTGATCGGCGATTTCGTCTGGACGGCGATGGATTATTTCGGCGAAGCGGGCATCGGACATAGCGTGTTAAGTAACGAAAAAAACGCATTCTTCATGTCCTGGCCTTGGTTTAACGCTTGGTGCGGAGATTTGGACGTGTGCGGATTCAAAAAGCCGCAGTCGCTCTACCGCGACGTCGTTTGGCGACGCAGCCCGATTGAAATGGCCGTCCATTCGCCGACGCCGAAAGGAATTCATGAAATCGTCAGCAGTTGGGGCTGGCCCGATGAATCGACGTGCTGGAACTGGCCCGGGAAAGAAGGCGCTCCGCTGCAAGTGTCAGTGTATTCACGTTGCGAACGAGTCCGGCTCGAACTTAACGGTAAAGTCATCGGCGAAAAACCCGTTTCCGCCGATACGAAACTGACGGCGAAATTCGACGTCCCTTACGCGCCGGGCGAACTCATTGCCTTCGGCTTGAACGACGGAAAAGTTGCTGCGAAGACGACGCTCAAGACCAGCGGAGCGCCGAAGAAGCTGAAATTGATCGCCGATCGGACGAGCGTCCGTGCCGATCGCAACGACCTTTCTTTCGTGACCGTCGAAGTGGTCGACGCCGAAGGGCGACGCGTGCCGAATGCCGCGGTCCCCGTTCGATTTTCCGTAAGCGGACAAGGCGAACTCGCCGCACAGGCGAGCGGCGCTCCGAACGAGCCCGCCAGCTTCCATGCGCCGGTGAGAAAGACTTTCCAAGGCCGTTGCTTGGCCATCCTTCGCCCCGCCGGAGTCGCCGGCTCCGTCACGCTGCGGGCCGAGGCGGAGGGGCTGGAGCCGGACGCCGTGACTGTGCAAGTACGGTAACCGGCGACGGCGAATTTGCCTTCGCGGATAGGCGCAAAAAAAGGACGAAGCCTTTAAGACTTCGTCCTTTGCGTTTCACGTTTGAATTATGTAGCGAGAACTAATCCCACCACCATTGGCCGGCGGCGAGATTGATTTTCACTTCTTCGCGGACCTTCGAGACCTTGCCTTTTTCGTCGGTCAACGTCTTGCCGTTTTCCAAGGCCTTGGCCGCTTGAATATCCACGCCGCCGCCGATCGGCGTCATCAGCGTGCCGTTTTTGAATACGGCGTTCACCGCCGGTTCGACGGTCTTGGGCGCCGAGTAGGTCTCGATCGCGAATTTGCCTTCGTCGCCGAAGAGGCCGAGCTTCCAGCCGATCTTCGCAAAGTAGTTTTCTTTTTGCATGAAGGCGCAGGCGATCGTGACGTCAATCACGTTGCGAAGCTGGGCGTAGATCGGCGAACGTTCGGCCAATTCGCTGTAGCTCTTCGTGAAGCTCGTCGTAAAGGCTTGGCTCGCCTTGCCGACCTTGCCCGAGACTTGACGGCGACCGTCCGACGAAATCATTTCATTTTCGCCGATGAGTTTGACGCCGTCGCCGACCAATTCCATCGCCTTGCCGTCGTCGCTGACGCGGACGCATTGGTATTCGGGAACGAAGTACCAACGTTGCAAAGCGCGGCGGCCGTCGGACGCCGTGGCCTTGTCAATGAAGCTGACCATGTGAACGGGCGGTTGCTCCAAACCGATGCCGATCAATTTCATGCGGTAGTCGGCTTCGAC
Organism: Thermoguttaceae bacterium; assembly: GCA_963665265.2. GTDB lineage: Bacteria > Planctomycetota > Planctomycetia > Pirellulales > Thermoguttaceae > CAXXHQ01. The sequence goes on from OY762224.2 coordinate 699,356, forward strand.
CATGACTTGGGCGAAGTGCGTCTTGGGCGAAACGCCGCGAACGCTAACTTGGTGCATCCCTTGGGTCGTCTTCATGTTCTCGACGAGTGCGTCGGTGTTGTTCAATGCGTATTCGCCCGAGACCGTTTTTAAATACTTGTCCATCGCGGCCAAGCCTTCTTGGGTCGGGTCGATCGAGCAGCCGATCGAGTCGGTCGCTTTGCCGCCCGGCGCGAAAGCTCGCAAACCCGCGACGAGGTCTTGCAACTGAATGACAGGGCGACCGGTCGTCACTCCGACCATGCGGCCGGCGGGATCGTTCGTCCACCCCTCGGCCGGACCGGCGACGACGACGTCTTTCGTTTCCGGATAAAGGAAGACGTAGTGAATGCGTTGCAAACCGGCAAGAGCCTTCATCTCTTCGGTCGGTACGCCGTTGTTTTCGGCGAGCGCGGCCTCGAGGCGATTCAGTGAGATCTTACGAATTTTGTTATAGGTCGAAACCTTCGGACCAAGCTCGGCCTTTGCGGCGGCCAATCGCTCTTTGGCAAGCTGACCGTTCGAGTCGAACGTCTTCTTACGCAACACGCCGTCCGCGTCGACGACGACGCCGGCTACGGTGTCCGAAGAAGAGGACTGCGCCCAGACCGACGACGCCGAAGCGAATACGAGAACTGCCGCAATCATTGCCGTGCGGGGACGAATAGAAATACAGCGCATGCGTCTTAACTCCATCTTCCAGAGAGTTTATTTTTTTCTCGCCAAAGGGCGCAAAACGAATACCGAAAGCCGATTGAGCCTACAGTTCGTCAACGTAAGACAACTATACCATTGATCTTAACTGGGTAAGTTGGGCAAAGCAAGCAAACGACCCCCAATTGGAAAATTCTCGGGCGTTCGTACGGAAGACGAAAATTGGCGGAAAACAGCGTAAATCGTTGCCAGGTAATGAGATATTGCTATTCTTCGCCGATTGTGGCCGTTTTTACTCTAAATCCGCCTCAATAATGTGGAATTTTAATCCTTTGATCGGCGCGCCGCCGTTGTGGAATATGAGGCCGGCATAGGGATAGCCGAGCATTTGGCGGTGCGTATGCCCAAAGTAGACGTTTTTCACGCCCGATTCGGGACCTTGCTCAATCTGAAGCAGATATGCGTAAATTCGTCGGGCGACGACCCGTTTCGCGTAAACAAGGTGCGGAATTGGCTTGTGGATTCGCGTCGCCACGACGACGTCATAGAGCCGACTGAAAAATTTTCCGCGTCGCTTCGTCGTAAGCCAATAATCCCGAGCCGCGGCTAGTGAATAGGGATCGTGCATTTCCCGATCGGCGACGTCGCCGTGAAGAAAAACCGCCGACCCGATGCGAGCGTAGTAGCGATGGTAATAGAAATTCTTGCGATCCGACTCCAATTGAACAAGCCGATCGATAAAGCCGCGGTCAAAATCATGATTGCCCAGAACGAAATGGAACTGGCAATTCGGGCAGGGATCGATCAATTCGCGAAGCCAACGCACGGCGAGATCGACCGAATGGGCGTGATTGCGGGTTCGCGCCCAACGGAAATCGAATATATCGCCGCCGAGAATAAAATAATTCGCCTGCGCCGCCGACTCTTTGATCATCTCCAAATAACGATGCGCTTTGGAGCGATTGGCCAGCAAATGCAGATCGGAGATGAAGAAGCAGCGTTCGCTCATCGAAATTCTCTGGTTCGGCAAGACGCGGAGCTAGGATTGCTCCTGCGGAATGTGTATTATACCGGCTCACCGATATTTTTCTTCTTATAAAGACTTCATCATGAAATCCATTCTCCAGTATTGCTTATTTTTCGCACTGGTTGCCGCGACGGTCGGGTTCGCCCATGCCGAAGAAGGCCTGAATCGGGCGAGTCTACCCTCAGGTAAGTACGTCGTCGTCGCTTCGCAAAGGACGGCCGCCGATCCGGAGTGGCGAAAAGCGATCGACGCGCTCGTCGCCAAGCGTTCCGCATCGGTTTTGGAATTCGTCGGCGACGTGAATGAGACGCTCCCCGAGTTGCGAAAGATTCAGCCTCGCTACATTTGTTTCGTCGCGCAGCCCGATGAGTTGGGACGCGATTTCATCGTCGCCGTCAATCGCATGACGCGCCGCATCGACGACGATCCCTACGGCGACGCCCTTTGGGGCGTCATCACCGGTTACAAAGCGACCGACGCTCAGCGGATCATCGCCCAAACCGATCCGCTCGTCATTCGTCGCGCGGCGGCCGGAACTTCGCTTGATCTCAACCTGTTCGACGAAGGGATTTGGTCCGACGAGGGGAGCGACGTTAAATATCACGAGAAAAAGTCCGACGGGATAATTTCGGACTACGACGGGCCGGCGTTCGCCTCCGAAACGTTAGCCGAAACTTTGAATCATAATATAGTCGATCTGTTTTTTACTTCCGGTCACGCAACGGAACGCGATTGGCAAGTCGGCTATCCGCCTCATAAACGCGGTGAGTTCCGCTGCAAAAACGGAGAGCTGTACGCCGTCGGCGATAAAGGAGAAAAAACGCCGATTCGTACGACCAATCCCAAAGTCTTTCTCCCCTCAGGAAACTGTTTGGCGGGCAAGATCGTCGACGATCAATCGATGGCCGTCGCTTGGCTTAGCTCCGGGGGCGTCGATCAAATGATCGGATACGTCGTGAGCACTTGGTACGGCAAGGCCGGATGGGGAACGCGCGACTACCTCTTCGAACGCCCCGGACAATACTGCCTAAGCGAGGCGTTCTTTTTTAATAACCAAGCCATCGTCGAAACGTTGGAGACGCAATATCCAAAGACCGCCCGTGCGAATTTTTGCGATTGGGCAATCGAACGCGATCCGTTTCTCTTGCCCTTGTTCGCCAAGGAAAATGGAATTAAGCTCGACGGGAACAATAAAGATAACGTCGGCCTGATTTGGGATCGCGACACGTTGGCCTTCTACGGAGATCCGGCTTGGGACGCTCGACTCGCTCCTCGCGATCCGGCCTTCGCGCAGGAGTTGAAAGAAGACGCGGACGGCTTTTCGTTCACCGTTCGCGCGATCAAAGACTGCGAGCCGACGGCCGCCCCCGCCGCTTGGTTGCCGAAAAAAGCGAAGAATCCTCGCATCGTCGAAGGAGCCGAGCTAAAACCGCTCGTCACCGACGACTTCCTCATGCTTCCGCGACTCGGTAAATTAAAAGCGGGTGACGTGCGCCGCATCCGAATCGCATGCGATAAATAGAGGGCCCGCCTTATGTTGCGTTCTTATCTCTCGATTTTTTGTTGGGCGTCGAATGAAAATCGGTTTTTGCTGGAAACCGAGCCAGCCCCTTCGCTAAAATTCTCCGCGACGATATCCTCGTCGGAAAGACTGGCGACCTTTCCTCCGCTCTTTGACAATTTAATCTTCTTTCGGCAACCGGCCTCCAGCGGCCGGCTTTGTCGCCGCTCGCTTTGCGCCCTGTGAGTCTACTTCCCGGTCCCGCAAACCAACTGCTCAACGCCGTAGGGCGCTCTGCGAGCGCCGCTGATGACTGACTGCTCCATCGAAGAATAGCGTTCAGCTTTCTTCGCCTCCTCGTTACTTACGGCAATCCGCCGCTCCGAAGATTTTTTAGTTTTTCGGCTGAAAAAGGCGTCCATATTCTTTTTCGCGTCTCCGGATTTTCAACCTAAGTAGGGTGCTCTGTGAGCGCCGCTGATGACTGATTATTAAGACGCGACGGTGCAAGTACGAAATATCCGAGCGATCCTGAATCACGATAAACAAGGCGAAAAAAAGAAAGGCGACGATTTCTCGCCGCCTCTCCGAATTAACGCGAGCAAAATTGCGAAAGCGCTTACTGCGCGAGCCGATACAAAACGGCGCCGTGCGAGGGAATCTTCGCTTTAAGACTTCCTTCGATCGGCGACATGTCGGCCTTCTTCCACAAGTCGCGGACCTTGATCGTCCCGCTCATGCCGAGCGTCGATAGATCGACCGCAGCCTCGGTCTCCTTTTTCGTCGTGTTGAAGACGGCAAGGTACTTGTCCTTCGAGCCGGGAACGTCGGCCGTCCAGGCGATGATTCCGTCCTTGTCGGAAAGCTGCCGATTGTTCGAACTGTTCTGGTTGACGCCCAAGATTTCTTCGTTCGTCAGTAACGAAAGAGTGAAGTCGTCTGTTTTCGTCATGTCGCCGCCGTGAATCAGGGGCGAACGAGCGATGCACCAAAGCGTCATCATCGTCACTTGCTCGTCGCGCGTGAAATTCGTTTTGCGTCCCAAGCCGATCTCGCCCAAGGGAAGCATGTCGGCGTCGGGATAGGCGCCCGGCTTGCGATACGGCGTCCAGTCGTTTAGACGCTTGAATTGCGAATGCAAGGCGGGCCATTTGTCCCAAAAATCGTCGCTAATTCGCCACATGTTGGCGTTCTCGCAAACGTGAGCGCCTTCTTTGAGCGGAGCGTCGCCGGGAGACAAGCTCAACACGATCGGACGGCCCGTGCGATCGATCGCTTTGCGGATCGCCTCGATCTCGGCCTTTTGCACGGCGTCGTAGGGGCGACTAATGTCATCGACCTTGACGAAATCGACGCCCCAACCGGCGAGCATGTCGAAGATCGAATTGTAATACTCTTGCCCGCCGGGCTTCGTCGCGTCCACGCCGTACATGTCGGGATTCCATTGGCAAACGCTCTTCACGTTCGCCACGTCCTTCGCGTGAAGGTCGGTTCCTTTGATCGGCGTGTTTTTAGCGACCGCTTGGCGGGGAATTCCGCGCATCATGTGAATGCCGAATTTCAACCCTTTGCCGTGGACGTAATCGGCGAGCGCTTTGAAACCGACGCCGTCGGCGGCCGAGGGAAATTTCTCGGGCGCCGGGGTTAAGCGGCCGAACTCGTCCATCGTCAGCACGGCGTCTTTGCGGTAGTCGTGCCCTTTGGCTTTCGGTTCGTACCACTGGATATCGACGACGATATATTGCCAGCCGAACTTTTTCAGCTTTTCGGCCATGAAATCGGTCTGCTCTTTGGTTTGCTTTTCGGTCACTGTCGTGCCGAAGCAGTCCCAACTGTTCCACCCCATCGGCGGCGAGGGCGCCCAAGAGTGAAAGTCGGCCGCTTTCTTCTCTTCGGCGCGAGTTTCGGCGGCGAAGAAAAGCGATGGCATCGCGACGGCGCAGGCAAATAGAGTCAAATAAAAGTTCTTCATAATCTTTCGCATTCTTATCGTCTCCTTGCACGCTTTCGTGCGGTTTCGGCCGGTTTCAGTTTTATGACGGTGACGGAATAAGGTTGGAAGGCGTAACTAAACGACTCCTTCACGTCTTTGATTTCGCTCTTTTTCGGAGCGACTTTGGTCGGTTCGGTAATCGAATTCGTATCGTCGGGGCTGGCCGAGGAAAGAGTTTCGACTTCGGCCGTCGCGGCCAAAGCGCCCGCGTCTTTCAAGGCGAGGTTGACCGTTTGCTTTTCGCCGCCGTAATTCACGACTTTGAGGAAGATTTCGCCGGTTTTCGAGTCTTTCGTGGCCGAGCAGTGCAGCGGCGATTTCTCGGCGTCGATCTTCGTTTTCAGAATGCCGTCGCCGACGTTCGTGCTGAACATCTTGATGGCGTAGTAGCTCGGCGCTCCGAACGAATTGAGCGCGTCGTAGCCGATGAGGTCCGGTCGCCATTGCCGGCCGCCGGGATTCACGTTGACCAACAGCGGAGCGTAGCAGTGCATGACCACCACGTCCGAATTGCGTTCCATTTCGGCCATCCATACGGCGTCGCCCAAGGCCGCCTTCAAATTCGGCGTCGCCGGCTTCTTTTCCGAACGCTTGTCCCACGGCGGGAAGTCGGTCTCGTGCGCGGCCCATTCGCCGACGAAGATCTTCGGACCTTTGCGATCGTACTTATCGTATTGCCCATGCGATTTCTTCTCGAATTGATCGGCCGGCAGATAGTAATGTTCATCGACCGCGTCGGGCGTTCGACTCTTCACCCATTTGTTTTTCGACTGCTCGTAGCCGACGCTGGAAATAAGCTTCAACTGCGGATATTTTTTCTTGATCGCGTCGGAAAATTGAGCGAACCTTGCGTCGTAGCGTCCTGTTTTGTCGAACCAATCCTCGTTGCCGATCTCGACGTAGGTCAGCTTGAACGGTGCGGGATGTCCGTCCTTCGCGCGTTGTGCTCCCCATTTCGTCGAGACGTCGCCGATGACGTATTCAATTTCGTCGAGGGCTTCTTTGACGAAAGGCTCGAGGTCGGCGCCCGTCTTGACGTTCGCGTTCGGATCGCCGTCGGCTCCCTTCAGACTGTAACCGACGTAAACGCCCAAGACCGGCTCGGCCTTCATCTCTTCGCACCAGTAGAGAAATTCGAGCAGGCCCATGCCGTCGCTCGAACGATATCCCCAAGGGCATTGATGGCCGGGACGATCGGAGAGCGGGCCAAGCGTTTTTTGCCAGGGGAAGCGATCCTTTACGTAATCGCCTTCCAGATAGTTGCCGCCGGGGAATCGCAAAAATTTCGGATTCAAATCGACCAGCATTTGCATGAGATCGATACGGTTGCCGTTGGGACGATTGTTCCAAGTGGGCGGGAACAACGAAACGAGATTAAACCAAACGGTTCCAGGCTTATCGATCGACAAAACGAATCGCGTCTTGGCGGTCGGTGCGGCTTCGCCGACGGTTAGCGCCAGGGAGTATTGTTTCCAATCGGGGCCGAGGGAGGCGACTTCCCCCTTGGCGTAAACGGTTTTGCCGTCGTCGCTCTCGATGGCGACCGAGACAGGTCCGGCGAAACCCGCCGCGGCTTTGGCGTAGAACGAGGCTCGATAGCAAGTCTTCGGCTTGACGGGAATACCCCAGTAGCCGTCGTTGGCGATTCCGACGCGACTTTTCGCTGAGGCCGATTTGGCGTCGAGCCGTAAGCTGACGGGCAATGATTCGTTGAGCGGCTTCGATTTATCGAGTTCGATCGCGGCCGAGGCGCCGGCCTCTTGTACGAGCGACCAATGGGCGGGCGCTTTCGAGTCGTCTTGGAACGTGCGGTTGCGGATCAATTCGGCGTAGAGTCCGCCGTCGTAGGAATAGTTGATTTCCTCGGTCATTAGCCCGTAAAGCATGGGGCTGACTGGTGCGACGGACTTGCCTGCCTCGACCGTTAATGTCGTCGTCTTTTCCGCCGCAAAGAGGACAGTCGTCAGGAGAGACGCCGCCAATGCTCCGAATAATATGCTGAACCGCATAAAAAACTCCTATTGAAGAGAGACTTTCATCGCCGAAACGGCCAATAACCCGAGTTCTATTCGCCGCGACGAGGGCTATTTATTTCGCCGTCGCTCGACGAGAAAACAGAGAGGGGGGATGGCTCAATCGCCGTTCGACATTATTGCACAAAAAAGAGCTTTCGACTACGTCCGCTTGAGCGTCGTAATCCAAAGAAAAGGCCGATCGGCTTCGTCGAGTCGCACCTCGTATTTCAGGCCGACTTTGAAGAGCATTTTGCGGAGCGCGGTTCCGTAAGTCGTTCGTTCGCGGGGGAAATTTAGCTTTGCCGCGCCGAGATCGACGCCGTTTTTCGCCATTGCCGGATAATCGTACAATATCGGCGCTTTAATTTTCTCGCCGATCGCCTTCAAAACTTGGGGAACCGTCGCATTTTCCACGTTCACGTTGCGGAACTCGACCATACCGGGAAGGATTTCCCCGAGCGGCTTTTCGGTCGGCCGTCCGATCAACCAATATTCAACGGGGGCGTCCTTCGCTTTAGCCGCGGCCAATTCGACGCGTTTGTTCGAAGCGAAGGGGACCAACCGGTAGCCCGCCGAATGCAAAACGTAGGCGAGGCTCGTGCCGAAGGGAATCGAAGATAGCTCGTCGCCCAATTTGGCGTCGCCGTCGGCGCCTTTTAGCGCTTCGCCGAGATGCAGCGGATGACGTAATTGGCCGGCGATCTTTTCCGCGATCTCTCGGCATGGGAGTTTGACCGTCGAGAAAGCCGTAGTTTGCGAAAGATCGTCGCGCAAATCGTCAAATTGCTCCACAGTCAGGCCGAAGACGGTTTTTTGCGGTCGGCGGTTTTCAGGGCCGTTCGCCGCGAGGTCGTCGAGCCACACTTTGAGTTTCTTGAGATCGGAGCGTCGATATTTTCCCCCGGGCAACGTTAATTCGTCTTGCGACGAAAGGACGCCGGTTACGACGTAGGCCGGTTGCTGCGGCGTTCCCTCGTCGGTCACGCCGATTCGCACGGAGGAGGTTAGCGAGCTGATTCTTACGCCCGAGATTCCCGCCCTATCGAGGGCTTGAGCCCAATCTTGCATGGCGATGCCGACTTGCTGCGCCTCGCCGAACAATTCGAGCCGGACTCGAGCGGCGGCTTGCGCCGCGGCCGTCGTTAAGCATGCGCTGCACGCTAGAAGCGTTGCGAGCAAGTAGGCCGTCGTTTTGGTCGAAAATCGATCTCGCATTCAATCGCTCCGGCGGAAACGTCCTGCTTGAAAGTCGGATGACTATCGGAATTATAGCATACGGCGCGGGTTTTCGCGGAATTTGGCGCGGCCCCCGATTGCGACTTTCCCGTCTTGGTGAAACAATACAGCCACTGAAGGCGAATTCGGCGAGCGCTTCGCCGTTTTCAATAAAGCATTTGCAGTGAAAAGACAATGAGCGACATCACGATTATCGACGACTATCTAACGCGGCTTCGCGGCGCTATTGACGCTTTTGACCGCAAAACAGCGGCTTCAATCGCCCAAACGTTTCGCTCGGCCTATGAAGACGAACGAATGATATTCGTTTTCGGCAACGGCGGCAGCGCGTCGCTCGCCTCGCACTTAGCCTCCGATTTGAATAAAGACGCTTGCTTTTGTGCCAACAAACGTTTTAAAGTACTCTCGCTGAACGACAACGTTCCGACGATGCTCGCGCTAGCCAACGACGAAGGGTACGAAACTCTGTTCGTCGAGCAACTAAAAAATTTCGCTCGGCCGGGCGACGTCGTCGTCGGCATGTCGGTCAGCGGCAATTCGGAAAACGTGCTGCGCGCGATCCGTTGGGCGAATGAGCTCGGTTGCGTGACCGTCGGCTTTACCGGCTTCGACGGCGGCGAATTGAAGAAAATCGCGAACGAATCGTTTCACGTTCCCGTCGCCGATATGCAAATTTGCCAAGACCTGCACATGAGCTTCATCCATATTTTGTTGAAATTGCTACGCGAGGCGGTGCGGTAGACGCGGTTTGCTTTTTTAAAGGAGCTTTCGATGCGTGGAGCATGGGCGGTCGCGGTCGTCGTCGTTTCTCTCGCAGCGCCTTCTTTTTCAAAGGGCGAAGAGCCTGCTGCGAGCGGTTTTTCCGTGCGGATCGAAGTCGACGCTTCGCGAACGCGCGACGAGTTGCCCGCCGTGTGGAGATTCTTCGGCGCCGACGAACCGAACTACGCCTATATGAAAGACGGCGAGAAGCTCCTGAAAGAGCTCGGCGCACTGGCTCCGAAGAAGGTCTTTTTTCGTACGCACAACTTGCTTACTTCGGGCGACGGCTCTCCGTCGTTGAAGTGGGGAAGCACGAACGCCTATACGGAAGACGCCCAAGGAAAGCCCGTTTACGATTGGACGATCGCCGATCGCATTTTCGATGCGTATTTAAAGGCCGGGCTAAAACCGTACGTTCAAATCGGTTTTATGCCCGAGGCGCTTTCAATCAAGCCGGAGCCGTATCGACATCGCTGGACGCCTAAGGCGAAGTACGACGAGATATATACCGGTTGGTCGTATCCGCCGAAGGATTATTCGAAATGGGGCGAATTAGCTTATCAATGGGCGAAGCATTGCGCGGAGAAATACGGCCGGGACGAAGTCGCCGGGTGGTATTGGGAAGTTTGGAACGAGCCGAACATCGGCTATTGGCGTGGGACTCGCGAGGAGTTCTTTCGTCTTCATGACGAGGCGATTCGCGGCGTGCGTCGCGCCGTACCGAGCGCGAAAGTCGGCGGTCCCGATATGGCCGGCAGCGATCCGAAGTTCTTGCGCGCGTTCATCGAGCATTGTCTGCGAGGGACGAAAGACGGAACGCCGTTGGATTTCATTTCGTTTCACGCCAAGGGCAATCCCCGTTTCGTCAACGGCCGGGTGCGAATGGGGCTCGCCGAGCAGTTGCGAACCGTGGATCAGGGCTTCGCGACGATCGAGTCCTATCCGGAGTTGAAAGGGAAGCCCGTCGTCATCGGCGAATCGGATCCCGACGGCTGTGCGGCGTGCCAAGGCGATCAATTGGGATATCGCAACGGGACGATGTATTCCAGCTATACGATCGAGAGCGTCGCGCGTCAGATCGAATTGGCCGAGCGGCGAAACGTTCGCTTGGAAGGCGCTTTGACGTGGGCCTTTGAATTCGAGGATCAGCCTTACTTCGCCGGCTTTCGCGTCTTGGCGTCGAACGGAATCGATCTTCCGGTGATGAACGCCTTTCGCATGTTTTCGCAAATGAAAGGTCGCCGCGCGGCGACGAAAAGCTCCGGCGCCTTGGATATTGACGATATTCTTAAGAAAGGAGTTCGAGAGCGTCCCGACGTCTCCGCAATCGCTTGCGTGGAAGGTAAAACGGTTCGCGTCTTGGCGTGGCGTTACCAAGATGACGACGTCGCCGGCACGGACGCGGACGTGACGATTAGTCTCGCGGGGCTCCCTGCGACGAAAGGGGAATGGAGAGTTCGCCGCTATAGCGTCGATGAAAACGCGAGCAACGCATTTACGGCATGGAAAAAAATGGGATCGCCGCAAAACCTAAGTTCCGCACAATACGCGCTACTGGAAAAAGCGGGACGATTAACGGAGGTAAGCCTGGCAACCGTCGTCGCCATGAAGAACGACGCCACGACGCGATTCTCGCTGCCGTCGCAAGCGGTTTCCCTGCTCGTATTCGAGCCGATTGAGCCTTAGTAGTTTTTCGGCTCGGGCTTGGTCGTCGTGGCCGGCTTTTTCGGTTTGTCTTTGGCCGTCGAGGTCGACTTATTTTTTCCTTCGAGCGGCTCGGCCATCTGAACCCTGACGTTTTGCGCCTGGATGTTGTAGCCGTTGGCTTGCGCCCACGTGCCGGAGACTTCGATCTTGTCTCCGTGTTTGGCCTCGGCGAGCGTGTTTAACGTGACGGAGATTTTCGCTTCCGGATCGAGGTCGCATTCGACGGTTCCGCTGCCGCCGGCGGTAATCGTCAGCTTATCGCCGGAGACGCTTTTTACGCCGCCGACGACCGTGCACGCGCCGGAGATTTTATTCGCCGGTTTGGTTTTCGCGGTCGATTTCTTTCCTTTATCGTCGCCGCCGCCCTCATCGGGAAACACGCCGGGGTATTTCTGCTTCGAGGCGGTAATGATCGACATTTCGTCGATTTTTTTCGTCGCTTTGCCCTTGCCGTCCATTTCGGTTTTGAATTCGACGGTCATACCAGGTCGGATCGCGCTCGCTTTCGCTTCACCGCTCAATTCGATGACGGTTTCTTTGGAAGTGTGGACGGTCCAGGTTTCGTTTCCGCCGGCGCCCATTGCGGGCATGCCGCCTTGCGCGCCTTGTCCTCCAGGCCCGCCTCCCGGACCTCCCGGACCTCCTTGACCGCCAGGGCCGCCCTGACCGCCTCCCGGTCCGCCTTGAGCGCCGGGCGCTCCGCCGCCGGTCGAGACGACGATCTTGCCGGCGTTCATTTCTTTAATCGTTCCCGAAATACTCTTCGACTGTGCTTGTTGCGCTTGCAACATTTGCTGCTGCTGTTGCTGCTTCTGCTGCTTCTCAAGCTGACGGGATTGGTTATAGTCTTTGTTCTGCCGGTATTGCATGGGGCTTTGCGCGAAGGACGCGCCGCCGAATACGACGATGAACAAAGCCAAACCGGAGCGGAAAATCGATCGAAAGAACATGGAAACGCCTCACTCAGAAAAAATGGCGGCAGCGGCGACCTCTATCTCTTATACGCACGCCGTGAACCTTCGTTCCAGGCGCGTATCTTTATAATATAGCATCCACGGCCCGACGGCGACGTATTTATCGGGAAAATCGACAAAACCGGTCCGCCGACGCGCCTTCCTCCGCCTTTTCCTACTGGAATCGAGGGGTGAGTCGATCTAAAATGGAGTTTTCCGCCTTCCCTCGATGTTGAGCCGGAGCGAATCCGGACCCGCCATGTCGAAGCCTGAATCGAAAATGACCGTCCCCCAATTCACGGCCTTGAAAAACGCCGGTCGCAAGATCGCCGTTCTCACGGCCTATGACTACGCTATGGCCGGCCTGCTCGACGCCGCCGGCGTGGACTGCGTTTTGGTCGGCGACAGTCTCGGCAACGTCGTGCAAGGGCACGAAACTACGCTTCCGGTAACGCTCGATCAAATGATCTATCATGCCGAGATGGTCGGGCGGGCGGTTCGCCGCGCATTGACCGTCGTCGATCTCCCGTTCATGTCGTTCCATCTCGGGCCGATCGACACGATTCGCAACGCGGGACGCGTGCTAAAGGAGACTCGTTGCCAAGCGGTGAAGTTGGAGGGGGGCGTCGCCCAGGCCGAAACGATCGCGGCTTTGGTTGCGGCGGGCATTCCGGTGATGGCCCATTGCGGATTGCGACCGCAGAGCGTGCATCAGCTCGGCGGCTTCCGCGTTCAACGCGAGGAAGAACAATTGAAGGCCGACGCCCTGGCGGCCGAGTCGGCCGGCGCATTCTCCGTGGTGTTGGAGTGCATTCCCGCCCCGCTCGCCGCCGAGATTTCAAAGTCGTTAAAGATTCCCACGATCGGCATCGGCGCCGGCGTCGGTTGCGACGGTCAAGTTCTCGTCGTCAACGATCTCTTAGGGATGAACGCCGGGCGCGTGCCGAAGTTCGTCAAACCCTACGCCGATCTAAAGACCACGATCGTCGAGTCCGTCGGCCGATACTGCGCCGACGTTCGTGAAGGCAAATTTCCGACCGACGAACAATCGTTTTCGTAAATTTTCTGAAGGAGGACAGGCATTCCTGCTTGTCCGAGCGTAAGACGCGTGCTTGCACTCGCAAGACGGGCATTTCCGCTTGCGATCGCCCGGATATTTCGTACTTGCACCGTCGCGTCTTAATAATCAGTCATTAGCGGCGCTCGCAGAGCGCCCTACTTAGGTTGAAAAACCGGAGAGGCAAAAAAGAATATGGACGCCTTTTTCAGCCGAAAAACAAAAATTCTTCAGAGCGGCGGATTGCCGTAAGTCACGAGGACGCGAGGGAGGCGGAACACTAGTCATCGATGGAACAATCAGTCATCAGCGCGCTCGCAGAGCGCCCTACGACGCAGAGCAGTCGGCTTGCGGGACCGGGGAGTAGACTCACAGGGCGCAGAGCGAGCGGCGACAAGGCCGGCCGCTGGAGTCCGGCTGCCGAAAGAAGATTAAATTGTCAAAGAACGAAGGAAAGGTCGCCAGTCTTTCCGACGAGGATATCGTCGCGGAGAATTTTAGCGCAGGGCTTGGCCCAATTTCAAGAGCGATTCGCTTTCGGCAGTCAACGATCAGCACGACGAGTGTTTTTCCCGGGGCGCTGCGCGCCCCGGAACGAATGTCGGACATCCTTTTAGAATGGACGCTCGGGGAGCCGTGCCGGAGCAGCGCGTTACCAGGCGGAGCCTGGTAACGAGGGGAATCTATCGCGATTTATTTTGCTTCAGGACGGCTTCGAGGGCGGCTCGTTCTTTGGCCGTCAGTTTTCGGTCCTCGGCCATTCGCAAGATCAACTGTTCGCGCGAGCCATGGAACACCCGCTGAACGAGATCGTTCAAGATGCTCCGGGAGGCCTCTTCGTAGCTGCGCAGAGGACGATAGCGGAACGGTCGTTCGTCGTTCGTCTGTTCTAGGAACTCCTTCTCGCCGAGGATCCGGATCAGCGTAGCGACGGTCGTATAGGCGAGGTCTCGCCCCGACTCGGCCAACTGATCGCGGACCTCGGACGCAGTCAGGTCCCCGCCGTTCCAAAATACGTGCATGATTTCGAGTTCGCGTTCCGTCAGTTCTTTCGCCGCGGGTCTGGCCATTTTTTCGGCCTCCTTGGTTGATCGCATCCTTAAAACATCGCGGCCGCATGACGCCGCAGCGATGTTTGGTTAATTAGATTTGGTTTTATAGTATCACGATATCGGCTTGCGTCAATCCGAATAATTTGGTTTTTTAGATTTTTCTGGAGGGGGACGGCGAAGAGCGGCTCCGGTTTCGCTCTCTTCGGCGCATAAAAAAACCTCGGCTTGTGCGGCCGAGGTTTTATGTTTCGATCGTTAGGAAGGCTTCAGGCTCTCTACGCCCTATGCCCCACGCCCTAATTCCTACTTGCTACTCTTCTTCCTCTTCCTTCAGTTGCGACTTGGCGATGATCTCTTGGACCACGTTGCCGGGCACCACGTCGTAGTGGCTGAGTTCGAGGGTGTAGCTTCCGCGTCCGCCGGTGATGCTCGACAGGCTGCGCGAGTAGGTCGTTACTTCCGACAGCGGGGCCACGGCGATGACCGTCTGCATGTCTCCGCCGGCCGAGTCCATGCTCAGCACGCGGCCGCGTCGGCCCGACATATCGCTGTTGATATCGCCGACGTTGCCGGTCGGAACGGTAATTTCCATTTTCACGATCGGCTCCAACAACGAGGGCTTCGCTTGTTGGAAGACGTTGCGGAAGGCCATCGAGCCGGCCGTCTTGAACGCCTGTTCCGAGCTATCGACCGGATGGTGTTTGCCGAAGTGGACTTCGATGCAAACGTTCTGAATCTTGAAGCCGGCCAACACGCCGCGTTCCAACCGCTCTTTGAAACCTTTTTCGATGGCGGGCATGAAGTTGCCGGGAATCGAACCGCCCACGATCGAGTCGATCCACAAAAAGTGGTTCTTTTCGTCGAGATGCGTGGATTTCATCGACGGGAACCGCTCCTTCGTGACGAACGATTCGACTGTCTCGTCCTTGGGGAACGGGAACATGCGGATATGCACTTCGCCGAACTGACCGCGACCGCCCGATTGCTTCTTGTGGCGATACATTCCTTCGGCGTTCGCTTGGATCGTTTCGCGGTAGGGGATTTTCGGCTCGTGAACGTCCACTTCGACCTTGTCGCGACGCTTCAGACGTTCGCGGAGCAACTGCAAATGCAATTCGCTCATTCCGGTGATGACCATTTCTTTGGTCTGCGGATCGAGGTCGCGATGGAACGTGGAGTCTTCTTCGCAAATCTTTCCGAGCGCGCCCGAAAGCTTCCCTTCGTCGCCGCGCGTCTTGGGCGAAACGGCCAGGCCGACCATCGGCGTGGGGAACGGAATCTTGGGGAGGCGGAACTCGCCGAGCGTCGAGCCGGTGTGCAGTTCTTCGACTTTCGCCGCCGCCGCGATGCCGCCCGGACCGACTTCGTCGATAGGCGCCGTTTCCGACGCTTGCATTTCGAACAACGTTCCGATTTTCAATCCTTTACGCGCGCCGCTCGCCGGCACCAAGGCGTCTTTTTTCAGGGTGCCCGAGAAAACGCGGATGAAGCTCAATTTCTGCACGAACGGGTCGATGCGGGTCTTGAAGACTTGCGCGACCAACGGACCGTTCGGGTCGGCCTTCACTTCGACCTCCTCGTCGCCCGTCGTCTTCATCGCGGTGCGGGGAATGAGGTCCGGCGGAACGGCCGCCAAGGCCAAGGCGTCGAGCAATTCCGGCAAGCCTTTGCTGGTCTTCGCCGAAACGCAAAGGATCGGCGTGATCGAACCTTGAGCGATGGCTTTCGGCAGCATCTTGGCGACCTCTTCGTCGGTCGGCGGATTGCCGTCGAAATAGTGCGACATCACTTCTTCGTCCACTTCGATGATCGCCTCGATCAACGAGTCGCGGATGTCGTTCGGGTCGATCGCCGCGTTCGCGGCCTCGTCGGTAGGATGGAGAACCGAGACGACCCCCTTGAAATCGTGGCCGGTTCCGAGCGGCACGTTCAACGGGATGCACGACGCGCCGAAGACCTCTTGGATGTTGGCGATAAGTTTCGGGAAGTCGATATTGTCGCCGTCGAGTCTATTGATGACGATGATTTTGCCAAGGTTGGCCTTTTTCGCCTCGGAGAAGACGCGGCGGGTGTTGACTTCGATGCCCGACTGGGCGTTGATCGTGATCGCGACGGTATCGACGCCGCGCATTGCGCCGATGGCTTGGCCGATGAAGTCGGGATAGCCCGGGGTGTCGATCGCGTAGAATCGTTTGCCGGCGTGATCGAAATGGACGACGCTCGATTCGATCGTGTACTTATGCGTCTTTTCCTCTTCGTCGAAATCGCAGATGCTCGTCTTGTCGTCCACGCTGGCGTTTCGGTTGACCGTTCCGGTCGAGGTTAATATGCGATCGAGCAAGGTGGTTTTGCCGGCGGAGCCGTGTCCGCAGAAGGCGATGCACCGAATATTTTCGACTGGATGCTTAGGCATGAGAAGAATCCTCGTTCGTTAAGGTCTGAGAGAAAAAGCCGTTCCGTCTCCTCGGCGCAGACCGGTAGCGATGCGCCGATGCGGAATCGATCCGCTTGGTGTATGAAATACCGCGTGAACAACGATAAATATTGCGAACGTCAAAAGTGGAAAAGTTGCGATTCATTTCTGCGCGACTCCGTCCCGCATTTCGCTATATGTCGCGGCGTTTTATTCCCGCTTCCGAAAGGAGCGAGTCGGGGCCGCCGCACGTCCCTTGCGCGAAACTCAATCGGTCTCGGCCGCCGCCAAGGCGTCGGCCATGCTAATCGTTCCTTCGTAGAGAGCGCGGCCAATAATGCAGCCGGGCAAACCTGCCGCCGCTAGTCGAGCCACGTCCTCTTTTACCGCCACGCCGCCGGAGGCGATTACCGGCCAATCGACCGCTTCTTGCATCTCGACCATCGCCTCGACGTTCGGACCGGCCAACATGCCGTCCTTCGCGATGTCGGTGTAGATCAACGCAGCGATCGGCTCGCCGGCGAATTGCTTCGCCATTTCGACGGCCGAAACGTCGCTGGTCTCGAGCCAGCCCTGCACGGCCACGCGCCCGTCGCGCGCGTCGATGCCCAGGGCCAGTTTGTCGGGATATTTTCGGCACATCGCGCGGAACCAATCCGGTTCACGCAGCGCCAACGTTCCGATTACCAAACGGGAAATCCCCGCGTCGAGAAGCGTGCGAATCGTCTCTTCCGATCGAACGCCGCCGCCCAGTTCGCAAGGAACTTTGCAGGCTTCGACGATCGCTTTGACGCTCGATAAGTTGGTCGGCTTGCCGTCTCGGGCGCCGTCTAAATCGACAAGATGGAGCTGATGCGCGCCGAGCCGGACCCAGTGCAGAGCCATAGCGGCAGGATCGGAGCCGAAGACCGTCTCACGTCCATAGTCGCCTTGCTGAAGGCGGACGCATTGTCCGCCGCGTATGTCAATCGCCGGCCAGATTTCCACGCATTAAGCTCCTGGCAAAAACGCGATCAAAGGAACGACTTGATCGTTACTCCGTTTTAATTCGAGAACTTGATATGAGCAAATCGCAAATCAAAACGGGAAAACGTGCAATATCTCATAGTTTCCTAATCCGTGCAAGCGGGGAGATAACTTCGCCGGGGGGAGGGACTTGCGCTTTTTGAAGTCCAAAAGCCCGCGTCGCGGAATAGCGTTCCGCTGTGTATTTCGCTTTGCGTTGTTTGCGTAAGAAGGCTGGAATTTACCGTGCGACCAGGATCACGACCGAGCGTCCGCCGACCTCGATTTCCCGCTGGTTCTCCAGAATCGGCTCTTCGCCTAGCGGAAAAACGTCGCCCGGAGGCTCAATTCCGGTGTTAGCGAAGATATGCCACCTGCGTCCCTCGTCGGTCGCGGGGAGCTCGAACGGCAACGCTTCCCAATACATGTTCAGCGCCGCATAGATGACGTCGCTTTCCTCGGCGCCGCGCAAGCAGGCCTGAAAAGCCAATACGCGACTTGTCCCCGACCAGTCGGGTCGCCAAGCGTGAACCCCGTGCCACGATATCTCCAGCGTTCCGTTTTCGTGCCCTTCGTTTCCCGGAAAATGCGCTCGCCGCAAAACCGGATGCGTCTTACGGAAGGCGATCAGCGCTCGGCAATAGCGGAACAACTCGGCGTTCTTCGTCTTCAAGCTCCAGTTTAGCCAATTCAACTCGTTGTCTTGGCAGTAGGTGTTGTTGTTTCCGAGTTGCGATCGGCCGACCTCGTCGCCCATCAAAAGCATCGG
This sequence comes from Thermoguttaceae bacterium, assembly GCA_963665265.2. Classification (GTDB taxonomy): domain Bacteria; phylum Planctomycetota; class Planctomycetia; order Pirellulales; family Thermoguttaceae; genus CAXXHQ01. Next base: position 717,518 of record OY762224.2, read on the forward strand.
CACGCCTTGGCTGAGAAAGAGCATCGACAAAGCGTTTTTCGTTTGCCGCCGTCGAAGAGCTAATATCTCGGGATCGTCGGTCGGTCCCTCCGCGCCGCAGTTCCACGAGTGGTTGCCGTTGTCGCCGTCGCGATTGCTTTCGCCGTTCGCCTCGTTGTGCTTGTCGTTGTAGCTCACGACGTCGGCCAGAGTGAATCCGTCGTGGCAGGTGACGAAATTAATCGAGGCCGACGGCCCGCGATAGTAATAGAGGTCGGGCGAACCGGCGAGTCGTTGCGATATCTCGCCGACTTGTCCCATATCTCCCTTTAAGAATTTGCGAATGCAGTCGCGATATTTTCCGTTCCATTCGCCCCAGCGGCCGTAGGCCGGGAAATGTCCCACCTGATAGAGCCCGCCGGCGTCCCAGGCTTCGGCGATCAGTTTTGTTCGGCCGAGAACCGGATCGAGAGCCAATGATTCCAAGAGCGGCGGATTCGTAAGCGGCGTGCCGTCAGGCGCTCGGCCCAAAATGCTCGCCAAATCAAAACGGAATCCGTCGATGTGGTATTGTGCCACCCAATGGCGCAAACAGTTCAAAACGAAATCGCGGACGACGGGATGATTGCAGTTGATCGTGTTACCGCACCCGCTGAAATTAAAATAATTTCCGTCGGGCGTGAGCATGTAATAGACCGAGTTGTCGAGTCCGCGGAACGAAAGCGTCGGGCCGTTTTCGTTTCCTTCCGAGGTATGATTGAACACCACGTCGAGCATCACTTCGATGCCGTTGCGGTGCAACTCTTTCACGAGCGATTTGAATTCGTCGGCTTGGAGATGGAAGCGGCCGGTCGCCGCGTAACTTGCTTTCGGCGCGAAGAAGCCGAGCGTGCTATATCCCCAATAGTTGACGAGCGGTTCGCCGGTGAGCGGATTGACGCGGTCAACTTCGGTTTCGTCGAACTCGAAAATCGGCAGCAATTCGACGCAGTTCACGCCCAGTTCGACGAGGTAGGGGATTTTTTCTTTCAGTCCGGCGTAAGTTCCGGGAAATCGCACGCCGGAGGTCGGATGTCGTGTGAAGCCTCGCACATGCGCTTCGTAAACCACGAGGTCTTGCAACGGAATTTGCAACGGTCGATCATCTTGCCAATCGAAATCCTCGGAGACGATTCGGCCGCGCGGCGAGACGATGCGGTCGTCGCGCTCGCCCCAAGTGGGTCGCCAGCAGACGGCCCGGGCGGCCGGATCGAGCAAAACCTTTTCGCGATTGAAGCGATGCCCTTCTTTCGGCTCGAAAGGTCCGTCCATCCGAAAGCCGTATTCGAAATCCTCGGCGCCCAAATGAAAGACGGTCATGGCATGCACGTCGCCGACGCGGAACTCCGGCGGAAAGGGAATCGAGGCGAACGATTCGACGGCGTCGGGCTCGAACAATTCCAGCCAGCACTGCGTGGCGTTGCGCGAATAGACCGAGAAGTTCACTCCCTGCGGCAGGAGCGTGGCGCCGAGCGGCATCGGGAACCCTGGCCGAAGGTCGAATCCTTCGAACGAATGCGTCGGATAGAAATCAGTTTGCGCGCGGATCGCCTGACGCGGCGCGGAGCCTTGGAGGGGAGCGACTTGGCCAAAGAGGTCCAAAAAGCCCGACGCCTCGGCAACGGCGAGCAATTCGTCCGAAGCGCCCTGCGCCATGATCGTTCCTCCTTGGCTGCGAACGCGTCGGGCCAGCAAGAGGAGGCGGCGCAGTCCTTCGCCCGTCGCTTCGCTCACGCCGCTAAAATCAACCAACAAAACGCCGCCGGTATGCACGGCGGCCTCGGCCGCGTCCAAGACTCGATCCCGCTCCGCCGCCGAAAGCGCTCCCCCGATCCGTCCTTTAAGAATGAGAGTCGTCGTCGAGAGGTCGGAGTGTATGTCGATCGAAAGCGATTGAGCGTCTGCTTGTCGTGGGGGGCGAGGCGATGACATAACGGCGTCCTTCATCTACGAAGAGCGGTTCGGTGCGAAGAACCATCTCAAAACTCGATGTTAACTAGCGCGGCAAAAAAACGAAAAGAAAAAACGGACGAAGTGAAATCGATTATCGCCGTTCGGTTCGCATACGGCTGCCCCTTGTTTGCGGGGGAATCCGTTGCGTTAGGCTACTCTGAGCGGCTACTCAAGGAAGTGGGCTTTGCCAAGAAAGAAAAAAGCCGGTCTTATAGGCCGGAAAAACCGATCCGAAGATCTGGGAGACGTGTATTAATTATCAGCAATCGCACTCTATTGTCAATAAAATTCTCGTGTCGAATTGAGGCGAAGAGCCCAAGACGCTTCGCTCCGATCTCGCTTCTCGTCTATTTCAGGTCGTTTTTTAAGCCCGTAGGGCTTCCGTAAGACGGGCTGGGGTGGTGATTAGCAACTTCCCATGAAAAAACGACTGGTCGATTCATTAGCAATTGAGTACACTGCGTTGAATAAATAAGTGGGACGAAGGTCTGTCGAGTTGTAAACAAACCCACTAAGTCTTTGTTGGAGAGAGCATGGCTGCGTCGTTGGCGATATTAAGGCGGGATGGTTTGCCTGATGCTTCACTTGGGACTCCTATTGAGTCTTGGAAGGGTAAGATGGGGGGAAGGGGGCCTCGTTGGGAAGTGCATTGTGGCGATGCGATTGAGGTTATGAGACGGTTTTCGGCTAGCCATTTTTCTTGCGTTGTGACTTCGCCGCCGTACTTCTGGCAGCGCGACTATGGAGTTGAGGGGCAAATCGGCCTTGAGTCAACGATTGACGGATATGTGCAATCCCTATGCACTGCTATGGATGAGGTTAAGCGAGTGCTGAAGCCTACAGGGGTTCTTTTTTTGAACCTTGGGGATACTTACTATTCTGGAAAAGGGCAGCCACAAGGACCAGACCCAAAGCACAACGGGCGACGTTTAAAAATGCTTCGTGCGGTAGATGCGAGCGGTTTGGGGGTTCCTAAAAAAACCGTAATAGGGATTCCGTGGCGTGTTACGCTAGAAATGATCTCTCGTGGGTGGGTGTTACGGGCTCCGATTATTTGGCGAAGGGAAAACGCAATCCCTGAAGCAAATGTATTAGATCGTCCATGGAAAACCTACGAATATTTATTCATGTTTTCCCAATCGCGAAAATATAATTTTGACCGCAAACCTCTGGTTGAAGAAAAGGTTGAAGATGTTTGGACGATTGAGTCAAGGCCACTCGCAGGTCGAAAGCACCCTGCAGTGTTTCCTCCCGAGCTAGTCTCTCGTTGTCTTAAAATAGGAAACCCAAAGCGAGGTCCAGTGCTTGATCCTTTTGCTGGAAGTGGAACTGCACTTCGAGTTGCGTTGTCGCATAGAATGAAAGCAGTGGCTATAGATTTGAACCGCGAATTCTGCACAAGCATTGTTCGGGCATTGAATAAAGAGGCGGAGAAGATATGAAAGGGTGAAGCGTAGTTCATGCCTTCTTGTTCTTTGTGCGGCTACTACTAGTTGACTTTATTATCTTTCCTATTATTTCCCCGCGTATAACTCGTGAATATTTATCATTCGTCGCCTTGGTTGCAGCTTTATGATAGCTCCTCGCATCATTGTCTAATGCTGCAAATGCTTGCTTATTATCTTCGCTTTTTGTGTCGTAAACCTTTTCTACCGATTTAAAAAAAGACTTGAGCTTGGTACCAACGGCGGCAGGCGTCAGTTGGAGCTTTTCAACAATGAGGGCGTGGTGGATTTCAACGAGCAGAGTAAAAAGATCTGTCTTTTTCCAGGCACGGGATTTTTCGTCGAACCCGCAATGATCAATGAAATCAAATACTCTCGCCATCTGCGCGTCAATTGCCGCTTTGCCCGAAAAATCATCATTAAATCTATTAAGGTATTCTTCATTAAGTTCGTCACGATGGTAGTATGTTGATTTTATTGTCGTGATGAGAATAACGCAAAAAGTCACGTCATTCATTCTTTTTCTGTCTGCTAAAGAGAATATGCGATGGCTTTCAAAAAAATGATTCATGGACAAATTGTCGCAGAAATTTATATATTCCCCATTGTAAAGTGCATTTAGCTTCTCCATTCTCTTAAGCGGGAAGTCCGTAGAGTTGATTCTAGAAAAAATCTCTTTAATCTCTTCGCCTGACACCGTACCTAAGTCACGTACTGAAACAATATAGTCTAGAAATTTTTTCTTTTCATCCTGCGAGAGTGCCGCATATGGCTTAACTTTTTTCAATACAAGGTCTTTGGAGCCTTTTGCATACTCATGGAGAGTAGAAATCCGCTGCTGGCCGTCAACGAGCTCGTTGACTCGGTGAATTGCGTTGGTGTCTATTTCGCCTGTGGCAATGAATATCTCGGGGAAAGGAAGGCCTTTCAAGACAGTTTCTAAGAATTTATCTTTGACAGCGTTGGTCCAAACGAGCCTTCGCTGGAATGGCGGCCTCATTCTCAATCCTCCAGCGTCAACTTCATTTAGGATTTCACTAATTCTTTTGCTAGCTGCACCTGTTACAACCATTGTTTATGCCCTTAGTTCTGCTAAGCAGAGGTTGACGTTTTTACTTTGGTAAGCTTCGAGTCTTTCCCACGATCTGTATAGTCTTGCTGTGATTCGGCGACGCCCAAAGCGGCGAGATCTCATTAACTGATCAAAAAAACCAGCCCAATCTTGTGACTCTTTGAATGCGGGCACTCTGGGAAGCCATCTGGGGTCAATCCAACCGTTGAATAGCACTTTGACAAACCTTTTGAAGTGTTCTTCATGCCTCCATGCTATGTTTGAATGCGCATAATTAAAAACCCCATTCCAGTAATAATCAAACTGGTTTTGAGACACCATTGCTACGTCTATGTCGGAGCTTTCGCTGACTTCTAGGTATCGCTTTGAGGGTTTTATACTAAAACCCATACGACATGATCCTACTATTATTACAGCCGTTGGGTGAAGATGAAACTCAGTTGCTATGGTTTGACGAAGCTCGAAATAATCATCCTGTGAAAGGGCTATTGGAAGGCCTGTTGTGATATGCTTTCGGACAAATAGGTGTAAATGGTCGTCCGAAAGAGTTTTCAGCTCGTCTTTGAAACGTTGCACTCGGGCGAGATGATCATTCGGTGCCATTTCCATATTAAGGCAGTCCCATGGATATGCAGAAAATGATTATGCAGACAATGCGATTAATAATAGTGTATCCATTCATACCACAAGGTCAATCATCACCCCCCTGGCCTCAAGGTCGGCAGTAATTGGTGTTTATCCCTTCCCGCAACTTGTTTCCCGCCTTTCCTTGGGGTACCATGGCCAGCATGGTTACGGCGTCGAGGGTTGCGCAAATTCGCGAGCCTTCGGACCGGCAAAAGCCGATCGTCGACCGCCGTCCCGCATTTCGCCAATCCCGCACTGAAAATTCAATCGAGGCAAATACACCATGACGCATCCCTTTCGTAAACTCGCCGCGACGGCGCTGGCCGTCGCCGTTCTAACGGTCGGCCTTTGCGCTCCGGCCATGGCCCAACGTCCGCGCAGGCAGAAGGCCGACTCGCCCCGCGATCGAATCTCCTTCAACGCCGATTGGCTCTTCACGAAGGACGATCCCAAGGACGCCGACGGAAAACTCGCCTACGACAAAATCAAGGAGGCCGTTAAGCAAACCGGCCAACAGTTCGTCAAAAACCCGGTCAAGCAACCGGCCGTCGCGGACCAGAAACAAAAAGCGCCGGCCGTGCAAAATCCCGGCGAAGACGTCTCCTATGTTAAGCCCGAGTTCAAGGACGACGCCTGGCGCAAGTTGAGCCTGCCGCACGATTGGGGAATCGAAGGACCGTTCAAGCAAGAGTATTCCGGCGACACCGGCAAATTGCCGTGGTGGGGCGTCGGTTGGTACCGCAAGCATTTCGATATTCCCGAGGCCGACAAAGGCAAACGATTCTTCCTCGACGTCGACGGCGCCATGTCGTACTCGACCGTTTGGCTCAACGGCCATTTCGTCGGCGGCTGGCCCTACGGCTATACTTCGTATCGCTTGGACCTTACGCCCTACATGAACGTCGGCGGCAAGAACGTCCTGGCCGTCCGCGTCGATAATCCGATAGACTCGTCGCGCTGGTATCCCGGCGGCGGCATCTATCGCAACGTCTGGTTGGTCAAGACCGCTCCGATCCACGTCGCGCAGTGGGGAACCCACATCACGACGCCCGAGGTTTCCGAGGACCACGCCACGATTAACGTCGCAGTGACCGTCGAAAATCAATCGAACGAAGACGCCAAGCTCGAGGTCGAGACGACCATCCGCGAAATGGGCGAGCTGATCGAAGGACCGCAGCGCACGCCGCAAAAGACGAGCGTCACGCTGCCGGCCGGCAAGAGCGAAACCTGCCGCGTCACGTTTAACGAAGCGAATCCCACGTTGTGGAGTCCCGACGCGCCCGATCTCTATCGGGCCGACGTCGTCGTCAAACGGAACGACAAGATCGTCGATCACTATGAGACGACTTTCGGCATTCGAGCGATCAAGTTCGACAAGGACAAAGGCTTCGTCTTGAACGGTCAGGTCCTCCGCATTCACGGAGTTTGCGAGCATCACGATTTCGGCGCCTTGGGCGCGGCGGTTAATATCCGCGCCATGATGCGAAAGATCGAACTTCTCAAAGAGATGGGCTGCAACGCGATCCGCACCAGCCACAATCCGCCCGCCCCCGAATTGCTCGAACTGTGCGATTGGATGGGCATGCTCGTCATGGACGAATCGTTCGATTGCTGGCGAAAAGGAAAGACGACCAACGATTACGCCAACTTGTTCGACGATTGGCACGAAAAGGATCTGCGGGCTGAAGTTCTCCGCGATCGCAACCATCCGTGCGTGATCATCTGGAGCATCGGCAACGAAGTCATGGAGCAAAACCCGAAGGTCGGCTATCCGATCGGTAAGGAATTAAGCGACATCATTCATCAAGAGGACCCGACTCGCCCGACGACGGCGGGCTACAACTGGCCGACTTCGGGCTACAACGATATGCTCAAGACGATCGATTTGTTTGGCTATAATTACAAACCGGGCGAATACGGCGATTTCCATAAAGCGAACCCGAACGTCCCGCTCTTCGGAAGCGAAACCGCCTCGTGCGTCAGCTCGCGCGGCGAATACTTCTTCCCGGTCTATGAAAACAAGGCCAAGGGCCAAGAAAACTTCCAGGTCAGTTCCTACGATCTTTACGCCCCGCGTTGGGCCACGACGCCCGACATGGAGTTCGAAGGGCAGGACCGCAACCCGCATGTCGCCGGCGAATTCGTTTGGACCGGCTTCGACTACATCGGCGAGCCGACGCCCTACGACGACGGCAGTCCGGCGATGTGGTATTTCGCCGAACCGGAGGAGAAGGCGCAAATTCAACGCGAATGGACCGAATACGTTAAAACGAAAGTCCCTTCGCGCAGCTCCTACTTCGGCATTTTCGATCTTTGCGGATTTAAGAAAGACCGTTTCTACGCCTATCAAGCTCGATGGCGGCCTGAAGTTCCGATGGTGCATATTCTCCCGCATTGGAATTGGCCAGAACGCGTCGGACAAGTCACTCCCGTCCACGTTTACACTTCCGGCGACGAAGTCGAGTTGTTCCTTAACGGCAAATCGCTCGGCAAGCAAAAACGCGAGCGGTATCAATACCGATTCCGTTGGGATGACGTGAAATACGAGCCGGGCGAATTGAAGGCCGTCGCCTATAAGAACGGCAAGCCGTGGGCCGAAACCGTCATGAAGACGACCGGCCCGGCCGCGAAACTCGAACTCGAAGCCGATCGCAGCGAACTTGGCGCCGACGGCGCCGACATTTCGTTCATCACGGTCACGGTGGCCGACAAAGACGGTCTGCTCGTTCCCCGCTCGAAGAACGAGATAAAATTCTCGATCGAAGGGCCGGGCGAAATCATCGCCGTCGATAACGGCGATCCGACCGACCACACTTCGTTCCAATCGAAAGATCGCAAGGCCTTTAACGGACTCTGCCTCGTCATTGTGCGAACGAAGCGCGACGAGCCCGGCACTGTCGCCCTCAAAGCGCAATCGGCCGGTCTCGAAGGAGCGACGATTAAACTGACGACGCTCGAACGCCATTGGCGCCCGGAGTAAGTTTGAAAAGTCGCCTAGGACGAGGTCGCGCTCCTCGTCTTAGGCGCTGAACTTGCGTCCCCTAATCCCTACGCCCTAACCCCTACGCCCTACTCATGTCCCACGCCGCGCATTTCCTCGGATTGTTGGCGTTGATTTTCGTCGTCGCTAAGGCGCTCGGCGCTTTGGCTAAGCGTTTCGGTCAACCGGCGGTTCTCGGCGAACTCGCGGCCGGCGTTTTTTTGGGAATCACCTTCGGCGGACCGGTCAACCCGAATGACGAAGTCCTCGCCCTGATGGCCGAGATCGGCGTCGTCATCTTGCTCCTCGAAATCGGATTAGAGACCGACCTTGCGCAGCTTATTCGCGCCGGCGGAAATTCGATCGTAGTCGCCTTAGGCGGCGTCGTCCTCCCGTTTCTCGGCGGATATGGCGTGTGCCTCGCCCTAGGCATGACGAACCTCGTCGCCGTGGTCGTCGGCGCCGCGCTTACGGCCACTAGCGTCGGAATCACCGCGCGAGTCTTGGCCGACCTCGGCAAGTTGCAAACGCCCGAAAGTCAAATCATCCTCGGCGCCGCCGTTATCGACGACGTGTTGGGGTTGATCATATTGGCAGTCGTCGGAAAACTCGCCGCCGGACATGAAGTTTCTGCGCTCGGCGTCGCGGGAATTACCGCCGCCGCATTCGGATTTCTTCTCGGCGCGATCGTCGTCGGAACCTTCATCGTTCCTTGGGCCGCCGAACGAGTTCGCCGACTCGATATTCCCGGCGACGTCGAAACCTTCGCCCTAGCGTTGGCGTTCGGACTTGCCTGGTTGGCCGATCTCTGCGGCTCGGCCTTGATTCTCGGCGCATTCGCCGCCGGCCTGCTCCTGAAAAAATCGAAGCACGCTCACGATATAGAAGTCGGCGTTTCGCGAATCGCCTATTTCTTCGTGCCGATCTTTTTCGTCTCGGTCGGCGCCGCCGTCGACCTCCGCGTCTTTAATCCGCTTGCCGCCGAGAACCGCTCGACGCTGCTCGTCGGTTCGCTCTTAATCGTCGTGGCCGTGTTGGGCAAATTCCTCGCCGGTTACGCCCCCGTCTGGTTCAAAGGGCGAAAGGCGGCGATCGGCGTGGGCATGGTCCCCCGCGGCGAAGTCGGCTTGATCTTCGCTCAGATGGGATTGGCCGCCGAAATCTTCGACAAAAAGCTCTTTAGCGCCGTGGCCGTCATGGTCATGGTCACGACCTTCCTCGCCCCGCCGCTACTAAGAATCCTCTTCGCCGAGAAAGAAACGGCGACGGACAATTGAATTTCCGTTCGTGGCTTAGAGTTGCGTAAAGAACGTCCTGTAGGGAACGGCCTCTGTGCCGTTCCGATGGCTGTGAAACGCCGCCGTAGCGAGTTCCCTACAGGTTGCGATTTTTCTGAACCGCTATTTCTTCACCGGCGGGGCCGGAACGTCGCCCGCCTTGATTCGATCGCCGAACGTCGGCGACTTCGGATCGTCGGGATTAATTTTCATCCCGGCCACTTCGTCTAACGCTTTTTGAATCTTCTTCTTATTCTTTTTGTCGAGATGCTCGTCGAGAAGCTTTTCCAGGGCTTTCCCGTAAACGTTGCGGTTCTTCTTGCTCTCGCCTTGATGGCAGATCGAGCATTTCGCCTCATCGACCGCCTTCTTAAACGCCACGTCCTTGGCCTCTTTCGAATCAGGCTTGACGTACTTGGCGACGAACTCGGCCCGGAACTCCGGAATGGCCCAACTCGGAGCGGCCGAGAAGAAAACGGCGGTGGCGAATCCGACGACGGCTAAGCGAATGGCGAAGGTCATTTGAGCAAGCCTTTTATTTACAGGGTGAAATGGAAAGTCAGCGATCGACGTGCAAATATAGGTTAGGGAGCGGGGGCAAGGAAATGGGAAGCCAGGGGCGGGGGGCCTTTTTCAGATGTTTGAATGCGTATATTCCGACTGCAGAACCTATTTTTTGAGATAGGGGGCGAATTTCCTCGAAACCGCTATTCCGCCGTTTCGCGGTTTTTGATACATTGCCGCGATCCGAGATTCCCTGCCGGAATAAATCCCGTAGTTCCGCCAGCTTAGCTCGGGTGATCCCTTAATTGGCTCGCACGGACGTGGGCCGACTGTCGCGCAACCCAGATTATTGAACCGCCGCCGATGAACCCCTTTTGCGAGCGCTTTGCTCGTGAAATACGGTTTATGGATCGCGGAGGACTCAACAGACAGTAACGGTAAGAGCATGGACGCTCGCATATCCCGCCTTTTCGCCCTCGCGATCCTCTTGATCGCGTCGATGGGCGCCAAGTACCGCACGGCCAATTTCATCATCGATACGCCCGATCCTCGGATGGCGCAGCAGTTCGGCGAAGCGGCCGAGCAATATCGCCGCGAATTGGCCGCCTCTTGGCTCGGCGAAGAGATGCCGAATTGGGCCCAGCCCTGCCCTGTCACGGTTATGGTCGGGGCGAATCTCGGAGCCGGCGGAGCCACAACTTTCGTCTTTGACCGAGGCGAAGTCTTCGGTTGGCGGATGTCGATCCAAGGCTCGCAAGAACGAGTGTTGGACTCGGTCCTGCCGCACGAAATCACGCACATGGTTTACGCGAGCCATTTTCGTCAGCCTTTGCCCCGCTGGGCCGACGAAGGAGGCGCCACGAGCGTCGAGCATATCAGCGAACGCTCGAAGCAACGCAAGATGCTCTACCAATTTCTCGGCTCCGGACGCGGAATCGCCTTCAATCAGATGTTCACGATGACCGAGTACCCGGCCGACGTCTTGCCGCTCTACGCCCAAGGCTACGCCCTTTCCGAATACCTGATCCAAACCGGCGGTCGACGCAAATACATCGCCTTTCTTGACGATGGGCTAAAGAGCGACGATTGGACCGCCGCGATCTCGCGCAATTACGGAATAACGGACCTTGGCCAACTGCAAACGACGTGGCTCGCTTGGGTCAAGCAGGGCATGCCCGCCTTGGCTCCGTCGGCCAACGTTCAACTTGCCTCGGCCACGACGCCGATCGCCCCGCAACAACAGCAGCCGGCTCCGCAAACCGCCTTGGCCTATCAGCAAGCACAGCCCATACCGACCGCCCTGCCGACGGCCGACGGTCGTCTTGCCCGGCCTGAGCCGAATTTGATTTTGCATGTTCCCGCCCAGGCTTCAAATAACGCGGTCGTCCAAGCCTCGGCCGCAGTTCCGGTCGAAGCTCCGACGTCGGCTGGTCCTATGACGCCGGTTACGCCCGCCGCTCAGTCGGTCGCCATGAACGGCGCTCCGCAACAATTGCAAAACGCCCCGGTCGGCGAATCGGTCTACGCCGTTCACTCGCCGATTAGCCCGGCCGCCGCCGGCTCTGGTAATTCAGCTTCGCCCGCGGCTTCGGCGGTCGCCGTCGCGCCGCGTCCGGCCTCGAAGCCGCTGAAATTCCTGCCGCCGCGAATCGCCGGCACGCAATCCGTCGCCTCGCAGCCGGCGCAACAGGCTGCGGCGCAGTCTTCCTCAGCTTGGCGTAACGCCGACGAAAAAGCCGTCGCGTCGAACGGTCAATACGCCTCGTCGGCCGAAGTTCAGACGACGCAGGTCTCCCGTCCGCAAGCGATGGTTGATCCGCAACAGATGATTCTGCGGTAGGTTTCGTTTGGCAGGCCATTTTTCTCGGAGCTCAAGAGAACTCTTTCCCGTTTAGGCTCCGCCTGGTAACCGCTAATCGAACGGTTCTGTCGTGCATTGGGAAAGTTCGTTTTGCCAGCCCAGACATGCCTGCAAACTGGCTGATTGTCGACCGCGGATTGCTGAATGCAAGGTAGACATTCGTTTGCCGACCGTTTCTTATCTCGACGATCAAAAAAACGGATAATTTTCTTCCTTCGGCGAACCGTTAGGGAAATAATCCGTAGTACCTACATCGGCGATCGCCTGTCTCTTGTATATTCTCAGTCGTTTTTGACAATAATCTCGTCTACCGACTGCTGGAATATTTACTTCTCGCCGCGTTCGTTATGCACGAAGTCGTTATATGGAGGGGAGAGCTCATGCGAGTCAAGGCGTTTGTCGCGATGTCGTTAGCGTTGTTTTGTCTTGTCGGTTCCGGTTTCGCCGAATCGGACGACGTTCAGACTCTTCTAAAACAGGCCAAAGAGGCCTGCGAACGCTACGACGGCGATATGACGGTGAGCTGCGCCTCGAAGGCGTTTGCCAAAGATCCGGAGTCCTGGGAGGCGCGATCGTATCTGGGCAAAGGGTATCAGCGCCTCGACCAATTCGGAAAAGCCGTCAAATGTTTTGACGAGGCGATCGAGAAATTCCCGAAAGAGGCGGAGCTTTACGCCGCTCGCGGCGCGGTCTATCACGAGTTGAAAGACGACGCGAAGGCGATTAAAGACGTAACGAAAGCGATCGAGCTTTCGCCCGAAAATCTCCAATATATCTGTGATCGGTGCGTCTACAATTGCTGGGCGGGCGACGAGGCAAGCGAAAAAAAGGACCTCGCCGCCGCCAGCAAGCTTGGAGGGGATCGTCCGGAAACTTATGAGGCGGAAGGGCTAGTCGCCTTCCATAAGGGGCAAAGCCTTCTTGCAATCACGCTTTTCACGAAGGCGATCGAACTCTCTCCAGGCCGAACGCGGTATTTGCTTAACAGAGCCTGTGCATATGAGCAAAACCGAAAATGGGATCAAGCGATCGCCGATTGCTCGGCAGCCCTTGAAATGACGCCGAATAATCCTGCCGCCCTCGTTCGGCGATCCGAGCTGAATAGTATTAATAGCAAGCGGGGGGCGGCGTTAGACGATCTGGACCAGGCAATACGCATCAATCCTTCGAATCCGAAGTTATATTATGAGCGAAGCTTGCTTCTGACCAAAAAGAAAGAATTCCAAAAAGCGATCGATGACCTAACGAAAGCGATTGAGCTGCGAGAAGGCGCCGACAAAGCGGAAGGGTACGCCCGTCGAGGTTATATCTATATAGATAAGGGCGAATACGAAAAAGCGATCGATGATCTCAATGAGGCCATAAATCTCGGCTACAACAGAATAAGCACGCTTCATAGTCGGGCGGCTGCCTACTTGGCGCTTAAAAATTATGATGCGGCGATCGCCGATTGCTCGGAAATCCTCTCGAAAATCCCGAACGCCGGGTCGGCGTTATCGCGTCGAGGAATCGCCTACGCTCGAAGCGGAAAATTCGCTTCCGCCGTGGACGATCTTACGAAAGGGACTCGGCTTTTTCCGATGATAAGGGAATTCTATTATTGGCTTTCCTACGCAAATCTGCGACTCGAGAAATACCGGCAAGCCGAAAGAGATTACGCCCAAAAGGGCCTAGCGGAAATAAATTCTCTTTCGCATCCCCTTTCCATGCAATACGTGGTTGAAATTACTGCGGGCAGCGATTTCACGTGTTATGACGAGATACGTAGCGACAATCCCTGGCCGAACGAGGCGTTGCATTGCGGACTGAAAGCCTGGAAGGCCGTGCAGGACGAAGATTACGTTTACGCAGGGTTCATTTGCGAAAAAGGATTAGAGATCGATCCGAAATCGGACCTTTGCTACTATTGTCGCGCGGAGATTGCCTTCAAAAAAGGTAAGCCGGAGGCGGCAGTCGAAGACTATTCGAAGGCGATACAATTCAAGCCTTCGGTCGATTCCTATTACATTGCGCGAGCGAAGACTTACTCATCGCTGAAAAAATGGAAAGAAGCGATCGCCGATTGCGATTCGGCGCTGAAAATCGATCCGAAGAACGAGGAGGCGGCCGCGGCAAAAAAAGCCGCCGAAGACTCGTTAAAGCAAAAGAAGTAGCCGAAAGACGGCGTAAGAAAAGCAAACGTCGCCGGAAGAAACAAGCGACGAAACGGCGATTGCAACGATAAAATCCATTCATTAACTTTCGTGAAACGATTCGAAAAGCGAAGGGGAGCGATCATGCGAGTCAAGGCGTTTCTTACTGCGTGGATATCGATGGCCTGTTTCGCCGGTTCCGCCTTTTCCGAATCGGACGACGTTCAGACTCTTCTAAAACAGGCCAAGGAGGCCGACGAACGCTACGACGGCGATATGACGGTGAGCTGCGCCTCGAAGGCGTTAGCCAAAGATCCGGAGTCGTGGGAGGCGAGGCTGTATTTGGGTAACGGATATCGATTTCTTTTTCAGTCTAAAAAAGCCTTAAAATGTTTTGACGAGGCGATTGAGAAATTTCCGAAGCAGGCGGAGCTTTACGCCGCCCGCGCCGAGGCATATTCCCAAATAGAGGATTACTTACATGCGATAAAGGATTCGTCAAAAGCGGTTGAGCTGGCGTACAACGAACCGAGATATTACCGCAAGCGAAGCGTTATTTTCGCCGAAGCGGGCGACTACGAACGAGCGGAGAAAGATATCGCGAAGGCGACGAAGTTGGACCCGAATAGCGAATGCCTCTTCGAAGCGCAAGCGAACATTGAGTTGACGAAGGAGCAATATTCCTTGGCAATCGCGTTTTACGACAAAGCGATCGCTCAATCTCAAGGGCAAATCCGTTTTTTGTTGGGAAGGGCCTGCGTATATTCAAGAACGAAAATGACCGAGAATGCGACCGCCGATTGCACCGATGCGATTGCGAAGTCGCCGCAGTGTCCCGTCGCGTTGTATTACAGGGCTCTGACGTTCATTCAAAGGAAAGAATACAAAAAAGCCTTAGACGATTTAAACGAAGCAATTCGTCTTAATCCTTCAAATTCAGTCTTTCTGTTTGAACGAGGCTGCGTTCACTTTGTGGAGAAAGAATCTAAAAAAGCGATAGACGATTATTCAAAAGCGATTGAGTTAGGGGAAAAAAGGCTGAAGAAAGATTGGTACGGTTATCGCGGCGAAGCCTATGCGCAGATGGGCGATTACTTAAAAGCAATACGCGATTTTACGAGGGCGTTGGAGTTCGGCTCTGATCGAAAAAAGAACCTTTTGGACAGAGCCTCGGCCTACGGTCGCGTAGATAAATTTGATGAGGTAATTGCCGACTGCAATGACTTAATTGAGGAAGACCCGGAATGCGATTGGGCCTTTCGAATGCGCGGAATGGCTTATGCGAGGAAAAAAGAATACGGTCCCGCTATCGATGATCTAACCGAGGCCTTACGAATCTCGCCTTGCCGTTGGGCGATCCTCTCTTCTCGAGCCTACGCATATCTGCTGGCGGAAAAATACGCACAGGCCGAGCGTGATTACGCGAGCCGGAATTCAGAAGACAATCCGAAGAAACTCAACTTGAAAGCTGACGAATCCCCTTCAATCGCCTTGCCCAATTTCGATTCCGCTTACTTCAAAGAAATACTCGAAGACAATCCCTGGCCGAACGAGGCGTTGCATTGCGGACTGAAAGCCTGGAAGGCCGTGCAGGATGAAGATTACGTTTACGCAGGGTTCATTTGCGAAAAAGGATTGGAGATCGATCCGAAATCGGACCTCTGCTACTATTGCCGCGCGGAGATCGCCGTTAAAAAAGGGAAGCCGGAGGCGGCGATCGATGACTATTCGAAGGCGATTAAGTTCAAGCCTTCCGTCGATTCCTATTACGTCGCGCGAGCGAAGACGTACTCCTCGCTGAAAAAATGGAAAGAAGCGATCGTCGATTGCGATTCGGCGCGGAAAATCGATCCGAAGAACGAGGAGGCGACTGCGGTCAAAAAAGCCGCCGAAGACTCGTTAAAGCAAAAGAAGTAGCCGAAAGACGAGGCGAAAAATCCGAACGCTGAAAGCTGTTTGCTGAAAGCTGACCGCTCGGCTTACATATGCCCGTTGGCCGTGAGCCACCAGCGGGTGAGGTGGAAGAAGACGGGGGCGGCGAAGCAGAGCGAGTCGATGCGGTCCAGCAGACCGCCGTGCCCTTCGACGAGTGTGCCGTAGTCTTTAACGCCTCGGTCGCGTTTGATCGCCGACATGGTCATGCCGCCGGCGAAGCCCATTACGGCGATGACCGCCGACATCAGGCCGGCCATCCACCAACTGGCGCCGTGGAAGGGAGTCGCCCACCACAACAGCGAGCCGATCAGCGTGACGCTGGCCGCTCCGCCGAGGAGTCCTTCCCAAGTTCGGCTCGAATTGATCGTCGGCGCGATGACGTGCTTACTCGGGGCTTGCGACCAAAGATACTGCAAGGCGTCGCTGAGTTGAACCATCACGATAAAGAAAATCAGCAGGCGAACGTTGCCGCCCACGTCCGGATTGCCGTCGGCCAGCGGGGGTAACTTCAACGTCAATAACGCCGGCGCATGGCTCAAACAATAGACGCAAATCAGCAGGCCGACTTGAATCTTGGCCGTTCGTTCCAAAAATCGCTTATGATCGCCGGCCAGCGCGATGGCGGCGGGGATGATTAAAAACGCGTAGACCGGAATCACGACGCTATATAATTCATAGCGATCGCTGCCGACCAAATAAAACTGAAGCGGCGTGAATACGAAGAAGACGAAGAAGAGCGTGCGATGATCGCCGGGCCGGGTCGGCGTCAGCGTGATGAATTCGCGGAGCGCCCAAAACGCGATCAAGCCGAAGAGAATGATCGTCGGCGTTTCGCGAATGCAAAATGCGGCCACTAATCCCGAGTATAATATCCACCACGCCCGAACGCGCAGCCGGAACGTTTCGATAATCGCCGGATCGAGACCGCTTTCTTCGCGATGGCGCAATAATTGAACGACTCCCGTCGCCGCTCCTAGCAGCGCGAGTACGCTAATCAGCAATCCTATCGTGCGAATGTCGAACAATGTAGGCGTCGTGGGTTAGGGCGTCGTGGGACAAGGGATCCGATTGCGAAATCCGATCGCTTCTATACTTCTTTCAATCGCTTTACGGCGGCGCGGGCTCGCTCTAAAAACGCCGTCTTCGCTTCGCCTTTCTCCAGCCACATCGGCGGGCCGAAGCTAATGCAGGTCAACAGCGGGACGGGGAGCACTTCGCCGCGCGGCAAAATTCGATTCATATTGTCAACGTAGACCGGAATCAACTCCAACTCCGGCCGCTTCTTGCACAAGTAAAACAAACCGCTCTTAAACTCGCCGATCTCTTTGCCGTTGCCGCGTCCTCCTTCGGGAAAGAGGATCGTCGAATATTCCGTTCCAACTTCACGAAGCATCATGTCGACCGGACTCTGGTGGACTTTCACTTCGTTTCGGTCGATCAATATCGCATTAAAAAGTTGATTGGCGAAGTAACGACGGATCGGGCCTTTCAGCCAGTAGTCGGCCGCCGCCACAGGGCGCGTTTTCTGCCGCACCTCACGCGGTAAAGCCGCCCAAATTACCAAAGCGTCTAAGTGACTCGAATGATTGGCGAAATACACCCGTTGGCAGGTGTCCGGTTGCGAATCGATCCATCGCACGCTGAAACCGCTTAGCAGCTTCGCGAGCATCGCAAAGAAATTTTGTGCCAACTCTTTATTCATACGGACGTTTTCGCTTGAGGCGGCCGTTGTTTTTCTCTTTGATTTCGGCCGGACGTTTCTGTTTCTCTCAACGAAAAATCGTAACTTCGGGAAACTGATTAGCCAAGACCCCCTAATGGGACTAAGTCGCCGAATTCACGCATAATATTGCTAACTTTGCGGCGTGTGGACCGCTTTCTCGGCTTGGGGGTCCGGTTGCGCCGCAGTCCGCTTCGTCGACTTTGAATCGTAAATCTCCCTAATAAGGTTTTCGTAGCCCGAGACCATTGCTTGGACCGATCCGATGCCGAGGACCCGTTCCCGGCCAGCCCGCCCCATTTTTTCGGCTCGACGCGGATCGCCGAGAAGTTCGACGACTCGAGCCGCGAGGGCCTCTTCGTCGCCGGCCGGCGCCATGAAGCCCGTTTCTCCTTCGACGACGCTTTCGGGAATCGATCCGACCTGTGTCGCCACGACCGGCAACTCGCACGACATTGCCTCGAGAATCGATACCGGCGACGCTTCCATGTGCGAAGTCAGCAAAAAGACGTTCGTCTGCGAAAGCAATTGCGGAACGTCATTTCGCGAACCGACGAAATGCACCGCTTCAGTAAGCGCTAACTCGCCGGCAAGTCGCTCCAAGTCCGCGCGGCGAACGCCGTCGCCGACGACGAGAAAATGCGCCGCGGGAATCGTTTTCCGAACTCGAGCGGCGACTCGCAGAAATAGTTCGTGATTTTTCTCCGGCCGAAGCGCCGCCACGATGCCGACAGTCGGCGCCCCTTCGGGTAAGCCGACGCTTGCTCGCAAGGCCTCGTTTTTCGGCAGCGGACAAAATCGTTCCGTATCCACTCCGTTCGGCACGATGCGGACCTTTTCGACGGGGCAGCCTTCATGTTCGGTCAAGTATTTCGCATGCGGTCCGGCCACGGCAATGAAAGCGTCGGTTATCGGCGCCAACATCCGGTTCATCCGTTCCACATGGTCCGGCAAGCCGGTCGAATGCAACGCCGAGCAGATGACCGGCACTCCGGCCAGTCGAGCGGCCAAGCGCCCCCAAAACATCTTGTCGCCGCCCGTTCCGACCGTCACCACGGCGTCGATCCGCCGTCGCTGCAAAAGTTTCGTTAGCCGAGGCAAGACGCGTAGATCGTATTTATGACTGAGCAGCCCGGTGAAGCCGGGAACTTCTTTCGCCAACTCTTCGCCGAAAGGTTCGAAAAATTTCAAACAACATAATTCAGGCGAAAAACGGTCGCGATCCATCCGACGCAGTATCTGCGCAAGAAGGGTCTCCATGCCCCCGATCGGCATGCTCGTGATTACGAACATGACTCGCAACGGACCGCGATCGTCGGAAGGTCGAAAGCGTTTTTTCTTAAATAGCATGGAACGTTATCGCTTAGGAGGCGTTTGTTACTTGCGGCGGGCGTCGTTCGTGAGGCGTTGCCGTTGGCGTGCTTGCGCATGTCAAAAGGAACGTCGAACGCACCCTTAAAACATAAGTTACGGCTAAGGCGATGCGGCGCCGTTTGAGACGGTTGTGCGGATTGCGACGCCAGGTTTTAGCGTCGCAACGCGCTTTGAATCAGCCGCCAAAGTCCGAGAAGAACGCCCAGCATGGCCGGGCAGCAAAGCAAAACGATCGGCACGGCCCAGCCGAGCGAGAAAACGCCGAACGCGGCCTCCCAAACGTCGAACCATTTTAATACGACGCCCAACGCGGCCATGCAAAGAAACGGTCCGTAGGGAATCTCTTTTTCACGAACCAGAATCAGCCGCAGAATCGCCGCGACAAGTCCGACGAAAGGCGCCAGGAAGAAAATCACGACGCAGGCTTGCCAACCGAGATACGCGCCGATCATGCCCATCAGCGTTACGTCGCCGAACCCCATCGCTTCGCGTTTCAAAGCCAAGGCGCCTGCCACGCGCACGCCCCAGATCATTCCTCCTCCCACGGCCATGCCGACGAGCGCCGTTAGAAGCGAACGCCAACGGAGCGGCTCCGCGTTCCAAATGAAAACAATCGCCGCAACGCCGACGAGCGCGGCGATTAGGATGATCTTCGAGAGTCGCTCTCGCCGCATTCGCGCCCAGCACAACGCCGAGGCTCGAACGATGCCGTGTCGCGCGTACCACGTTCTCGGCGCCATGGCGAAGCACCACGCCGACCAGCAGCAGACTGCGATGACCAGTCCGACAATTTTCCCTGATTCTAGTTCCGTCGGCCAACTGTTCGGCGAAGTGAGCAATACCGGTGAAACGACGATTGCTCCGTTGCGAAGCGTAAGCTCAGGAAGAAGCGACATAGGCGCCGCGGCGGCGAAGATCAACCCCAAGAGCGTGCCGGGCGCAGTTATCGCGTCAGGGATGATCATGTCGTCTAAGTCGATAAGCGTCGCAAGCAGCATCCAGAATATCAGCACGGCATGCGAGGCGAACTGAGCGTGCGTAATATACAGATCAGGCCGAAGCAGCGGGCGCGGAAAATCGACGCTGAGAAGTCCGCCGTCGAGGGCCTCGAACTGATAGAGCCACGCGAGACCGAAGCCCAAGCAAAGTTCGACGAGCATCGGGCGGATCCAATGGAACTTTCCATGCAGCGGGCATTCGCGTTGCATGCCGATCCAGCCGAAGACGGGCAAGCGGTCGTGAATTCTGCGCGGCGGCGCGGCGGGATGCGGCGTCGACCACGGACCTATCGCTCGAGGCCAATATCCCCAGCGATAAGTAAGTGCGTTCACGACGGCGCCCATGATCGTTCCCGTAACGAAAACAATCGCCATTCGCAAGGCCGGCGGTAGAGAGAGGATGAAAGTCACGGGTGAAGACTCGCGGTTTCTTTCTTTATCCTGCGGCTTTCAACTTCGCAAGAATTTCTTCGGTCAATGCTTCGGGCGATTTGGCTTCCGTATCGACCGAAAAGTCGGCCGTTTCCCGATATATCGGCTCGCGGCGCTCAAGGAGGTGACGTATTTCGTCGAGCGGGTCTTTATCCGTCAAATTCGGTCGGCGTTCGGCTGTAGTCGAGTCGCCCAGCATGCGCCGACCGATGGTTTCGACCTTGGCCGTCAGCCAAACGACCTTTCCGGCCGCCCGCATCGCCTTGCGCGTCTCTTCGCGGAGCGGGGCGCCTCCTCCCGCCGCGATGACGAGATTCTCACGTCGGCAAAGATCGACCATGACCGCCGCCTCGAGGTCGCGGAAGACCGGCTCCCCTTGCTCGGCGAAAATTCGCGCGATGGTCATTCCCGCCCGACGTTCGATTTCCACGTCGGCGTCGATCCAATCCCAATTCAATCGAGCGGCCAATAACTTGGCCAAGGTGGTCTTCCCGGTAGCGCGGTATCCGATGAGCGTAAGGGGCATAGGCGTATATTCAGTTTGCGTTCAATGAGGCGGCGTTATTCTTAATCACGCCATTGTACCTTCCTTCGTCCGCAGTTCCAAGAATGGCGAGGCGTTTACGTTGGAAGATGACCGAATTTCGGTCATAAAATAGAGCGTTGTTATGATTCCTCGCATATGACGGTGAACTGATGGTCGTCGAGCTAACCGAGGTATTTCAGAAAGCGTCTGAACGCCGCATTGCCTTCGTCGAGGAGTTGCCTGGCATCAAGAAATTAAAGATTTTCTTTTCCGAAATATCTGCCGAGACTTAAAATTCCGGATTGCAAATAATCACCGTTAGAATAGAGCGAATGAATGGAGAAGCATCGTGGAAAAACGTCGCGATCGTCGATGAATCAGTCCTGAAAGCGCGAGATAAGTTAGAAAAGCGAGCAAGCGGGAATTAACGCACTTCGATGCCGTTGACCAAGCGTTCTTCGCCGGAGAATAGATTCATAGCTGCATGTTGAGCGAGTTGCTTGCAGTAGTACGAGTCGCACCGGCCTTTGAGAAGGACTCCTTCGTGATCGATGACGACGGTGAGATTATCAATCCCGCCGCCCGTCTCCGATTGCACCGCCCGCTCGATCAAGGCGGCGAGTTCTTCCGCCTCTTCGATGGTTTCGGGAAGAAAGCTTCGTAACTTCCGTGCGGTAACGCCGACGATGGAGGATAAGTCTTCCATGGGAATCTCCTCGTTCGCCGCCGGAATCCGTTCATCCGTAAGGCGGCGATTCGTAAACCCTGGAACTTCCGTGTCCCTCGCAATATGCGCGAGCGACGTCGAACGTTTCGGCGTCGTTTTGTGTCGTCAGTCTGTTTTTAATCGCTCTTCGGTCGTCGCTATTCTTCCGGATCGTCATCCACGCAAATGGCGTTGACGATTTCCGCGCCGGGGCAAAACGATCGCACCAACTCTTGCGCAAGCTGCTTGTGATAAAAACTGGCCGCTCTTCCGGAAATTCGAATCGAACCGTCGGCTTGATCGACGCGCAAATGATGCATCTCGTGGAACGGACTCTCAGCCAACGCGGCTTGCGCTCGCGCGTGAACTTTCTCGATCGACGACAACTCTTTCCCCATGCGACGCAACTCCTTCCGCGATGAGATTCCCTAGCAGCAAAGATTGTAATTCAAAGATGTCGGCTTCGTCGCGCGACGGGCATGCGGCTGTTGACCCGCCGTTTCGTTCCTCTACGCCGCTATGTCGCCTAACTGGCTTAATTTAGACCTTTTCTCAACCCTCCGTCAAGCCCGAAACTTTTAATTCTAGTGGGGATGCGTCGAATGCTGGCGCCGCTATCGGCGCTGATCGCTCGCCCCTAAATGAAATGCCCCAACGCCGCGCCAAGCGACAAAAAAAGGAGCGCCGCGAACGGCGCTCCGTGAATGATGTTTTGGCGAAACGCTCGCCGATGTTTACCCGACAATCGTCCCTTCGATCGGACTGCTCGCCGTGGCGTAGCGTTTCTTCGGAATGCGACCGGCTAGGTACGAAAGGCGTCCCGCCTCGGTCGCTAGTTTCATTGCTCGGGCCATCTTCATCGGGTCCTTCGCATGGGCGATCGCCGTATTCAGCAAAACGCCGTCCACCCCTAGTTCCATCGCCACGGCCACGTCGCTCGCCGCGCCGACTCCCGCGTCGACGATCACCGGGTAGTCCGGATCGCCGTCCTTCAGATACTCCATGCAGATGCGGATCGCGTTGGCGTTCAAAACCCCTTGGCCCGAGCCGATCGGGCTCCCCGCCGGCATTACCGCCGTCGCCCCGGCTTGCTTCAATCGTCGTGCCATCACCGCATCATCGCTCGTGTAGACCAAAACCTGGAACCCGTCTTTGACAAGTTTTTCCGTCGCTTCGAGGGTCGCAATCGGGTCGGGCAGCAACGTCTTCGTATCGCCCAAGACCTCCAGCTTCACCCAATCGGCGCCAGGATTGTTCAGTTCGGTAAGTATTTCACGACCCAATCGCGCGACTCGAACGGCATCCTCCGCCGTGAAGCAGCCCGCCGTATTCGGAAGGATCGTATAGCGAGAAGTGTCGATATAATCGAGCAGATTCCGGCCGGCCGAATCGATCAAGCGTTCGCGACGAACCGCCACCGTAATGCACTCCGTGCCGGAGATCGCCAGCGACTCGCTCATCAATTCGTAACTAGAGTATTTACCCGTGCCGACGATCAAGCGGCTCGAGAACGTGTGACTGCCGATCCGCACGGTGTCAATTTCCGGTTTCGTAACGTCCATTCAATTAACCTCCTCCGACGAGCGTGACGATTTCCACGCGGTCGCCGGATCGTAAAATGCATCCGCCGTGTTTGGCCCGGGGAACGACGTCGGCGTTCACTTCGACCGCCAACGGTTTGCCCGATAGCTTCAGTTCCACTAATAAATCCGCCACGGTCAGGCCGTCGCGTAGGTTGCGGGGTTCGCCGTTAAGTGTGATTTCCATTGGTGTTGCAAATAAATTGGCGGAACGGATGAATACGGATTTTAGCCCGTAATTCTCAGAAAAAAACGTCAAAACGCAATCCTACGCGGAAAACGGCTCGGCGCAAACGCCTGGAACGAAAAAAGCCGCCTGAAACCATGCGGCTTTTTGGGGGGGCGATGAGATTTTTTGTGCGGTTTCGACGCTTGTATGTTTACTTCGACGAATGAGCGGACTGGGCGGCCGCCGAACGAATGTACGTCGAATCGACTTTGACCAACGGCTGAACGCCCGATTGTCCCCCGGCATGCATCGCCGGCGACCACGGCACCGCATAAGCGACCACCATTCCGGTTGTCGTCTCGGTCACGTAGACCAAGTCTTTGCCGGGTTGCAATCGTGCGCCGCTACGACGAAGATTGCACATTCCCGTGACCATTAGAAATTGGGGATTTTTCGAGGCGTCGGCCTTCATGTCGGCCAAGACGTTCGCCTTAAAGAACCCGTTGAAGCGGCCCGACTGCTTGCCGATCACGGCGACGTTCAGATCGCCGGTAATCGAGTCGAGAAAAAAGAGAGCTTCGGTGTCTTCGTCGATAGCTCCCGTCGCCAGAATGAAGTTCTGCGTATGGTCGGAGGCGACGGCGCGGAGCGGAACGCTCGGCAAAGCGCCGGAAATGACGAGGCCGGCGATCAAGCCGAGGGCGATTCCGGCTACGCTTCCTTTGTCAAAAAGTCGAAATTTCGTCCGAGCGCCGAACATGGCGATTTCTCCAAAACGGGGGGGCGGCGGCTTCCGGCCGCGCATATATCTGTCGTCTGAGACGGGCCGGAATAGTACCTTTTCGACCAATTTGACGCTAGAGCAACTCTTGGGGCGTCGTTCCCGGCGCTGGCGGCGGCCATTCTCTGGTCAGGGGGTTATCCGGCTAATACAATGGAGAACGCGGCACAGCCCCCCCGAAAAGCGTGCGGAAACATAGTCGGTTTCATGCCGCTTATAACCGTCAAGCGACTTACGAAAAGCGGAAACGAAGGCATGAGTCTGTTCAAAGAGATATTGGCGAACGAAGTCTATCCGGCGTTTGGGTGTACGGAGCCGACTTCGTGCGCCTACGCCGCCGCAATCGCCTCGGCCCAACTAGGCGAACCGGTCGTTCGGCTTACTATTAAGGTCGACGCCGGCACGTTTAAGAACGGAGCGGCGGTGGTTGTTCCGCGAAGCGACGGCGCCAAGGGCAATCTCATCGCGGCGGCGATGGGGGCCGCGCTCGCCAAGCCCGACGCCAAGCTCCTTCTCCTCCAAGACGTCGATGCGACGGTTCTCGCCCAGGCGAAGGCCTTGATCGCGTCCGGAAAGTGTCGCCTCGAGTGCGCCGGCGACGAAAAAGATTTCTTCATCGACGTCGAGACGTTCGGAGAAGCGAGTCGCTCTCGATGCGTATTGCGCGGCGGGCATATCAACGTCGAGCGGATCGAGAAGAACGGCGAAGTCGTTTTTCAGTCCGAAGGGGCGTCGGGCGAAGGCCGGGAATTGGATTATCGGACGAGACTCCGCGAAATGAGCGTGGCGGAAGTCCTTGCTCTGGTCGACGACTTAACAGAAAAAGACCGTGACTTTTTACGTCAAGGCGTGGAGATGAATCTCGCCATGTCCGAACGCGGTTTTGAAATTGCCGGCATCGCGAAGCAACTCCGATTGATGCAACGCAACGCCTTTCTCGCCGACGACATGTTTTTTCGTGCGAAGATTCGCGTCGCTTCGGCCGTTGACGCCCGCATGTTCGGCATCAACCAAGCCGTGATGACTTCCGGCGGTTCTGGAAATCAAGGCGTCGTCGCCGCATTGACTCCGTATCTAGTGGGACGCGAGATGGACGTCGATTCCGACCTTGTTCTAAAGAGCGTCGCCGTCGCTCACGTGATGAACGCATATATCAAGTGTTTCCTCGGCGAAATCTCGGTCATCTGCGGTTGCGCGGTGGCGGCGGGAATCGCGGCGGCCGCCGCGGTCGTCTATCAGCAAGTTGGACCCGACGTCGCGCGAATCACCATGGCCGTCAATAACGTCATCGGCGATTTGAGCGGCCTAATTTGCGACGGAGCTAAACCGGGGTGCGCGATGAAAGCCGTCTCCTCGGTCGATGCGGCGATTCGAGCCGCGCTCATGGCGATCAAAGGTCATGACGTCGCCCGCGACGACGGACTTGCCGGACTGACGGTCGAGGAATCGTTGAAAAATCTTGGGCGAATTACCCTAGAAGGAATGTTCCAAGTCGATCCGACCATCCTTACGATTCTGAAAGACAAGGCGGCCGCAAGCGGTACGGCCTGAAGCGGCTAGTCGATATTTTCACTACCGGATTTGCAAAAAATCCGTGTCTTTCCACATGTTCCCCTCTTTAGCGATTTCATCTCGATTGCGTTAAGGCCGATCACTCAACAATCAGGCTTTCGGCGCCGCGCGCATGAGCTTTCCGCTTTGACGCGCGGCGAAGAACGATGACGCGACGAGTGCGGCAGATCTTCGCAATGGTACGTAGGGGCGGGCGGAAAGTATGGGCACGACGACCGATTCGGCGAAGCCGACGCTATCGGAAAAGGCGCCGAACTTCTTCGGCTTCATGCCGGTTCACGTGAGCTTGGTTCGCGTGATGGGCGAATGCCGATGCGACGTCTACAAGGCGTTTTCCTGGAGCAAAGAACCGGTTCTGCTTTGCGCCGGTAACGTCCCGCTAACTCCCGCCCAAATCGCCGACATCTCGCAAGGCGATATCGAGTTCCTCTACGTTCAGCAAACGGATTACCATCGCCTGCAAGCGGACATGTTCGAGAACATGGAGGAAATCGTCGCCCGCGACGATGTTCCGCTTACGGCCCGCTACGACCTCGTGCAACAAGTCGTGGCGACCGATCTAAAAAAGATTTTTCAAATCATTCGACTCGACAATATGGTCGAGCAGTTTCAGACGCTTGGCGTCGCCGTCTCCGGGCTAGCTATGGCGGCTCCGAATCAAGCGAACGATTTTCTCGGCGTCGCGCGGTTTAACACAGATACGTTTGCACATTTCATTAACGTGTCGGCCTATTGCGTTATGCTGGCCAAAGCGTTGGGAATCAGCGCTGCCGACGACTTGCAAGCGATAGCCGCCGGCGGACTTCTCCACGATCTCGGCAAACGTGCGCTCCCCGCCAAACTCCTTAATAAGCCGTTCTCGTTCAACGAAGAGGAAAAACGTCTCATCCAATCGCATCCGCAAAAAGGATACGAAGAGCTTTGTCGCGTGGACGGACTTTCGTTCGGGCAGCTTATGATGGTCTATCAGCATCACGAACGAATCGACGGCAAAGGCTATCCGGTGCGTCTTGTCGGCGACGAGATGCACCCCTGGGCGAAAATTTGCGCCGTGGCCGACGTCTTCGAGGCGTTGACGGGCAAGCGACCGTATCGCAAACCGGAGTCGGCCGAAAAAGTTCTCGAAAGTATGGTAAGCGCCGGAGGGACTCATTTCGACAAGGAGATGGTGAAATGTTGGAGCGCGTTGATTCTGCGGAAGCAATAGACTCGCTTCTAAATAAGTTGGGCTGCCGCGTGCAATTGCCTGAAGACGAGAGCGAGTTTCTCGCGGTTCGCGGTCCGCAAGTGAGCGAGTTCGCCGAACAGCGGCAGTTTCCTCGTTACGACTTTCGAGAGAAGGCGTTTCTCTTTTACAAAGATGCCGTTCATGTCGTGTATATGAAAGACATTTCGCACACGAGCTTGGGATTTCTGCATGCCGAGCAGGTTTTTCCGCTCGATCAAATGAAAATCCGCATGTTGAACGGCATGAAGTTCGACGTATCGATCAAACGTTGCCTTCGATTGCAAACGTGCTGTTTTGAATGCGGCGGCGCGATTGAACCGACCGACCGCCTCTCGCCCGATCAACTACGCACGCTCACCGCGAAGTAGGGAGCAATCTGTAGAGAGCGCCCCCCGCGACGTTCCGCGAGCAAAAAATCTGTAGGGCGCTCTCCGAGCGCCGTCCGCTTCGCCGTCTTCAAGGGGGTTTTATCGAATTGAAATCATTCCGACGGCTTGACGACGCCTCCAGGGGCGAAGTACAAACATGGCTGAAGACGAATCATCGCCCCTTTGAGACGGAGTGAATGCCAAGTATGGGAAAGGTAAAGCTAGATAGTCGCGTGGCGTGCGTTTTTCCCATGCCGACGGTTTTGGTCGGCACAATCGTCGAGGGTCGGCCGAATTTCGCCGCCGTCGGTTGGATATCCAAAGTGAACACAAGCCCCTGCCTGTTCGCATTCTCGCTTGGAAAACATCGCACGAACGGCGCGATCGAAGAGCATCGCGAGTTCAGCGTTAATTGGCCCGACGTCTCGCTTCTCGAAAAGACCGACTATTGCGGAATCGTTTCCGGCGCGAAAACGGATAAGTCGGGAGTGTTTCAGGTTTTTTACGGCGAATCGGACAAGGCCCCGTTGATCGAAGAATGCCCGATCTGCATGGCGTTCTCGCTTTACGATATCGTGAAGTTGCCCTCGCACACGATGTATATCGGCGAGATGAAAGAAATCTTCGTCGAAGATCGCGTGTTGACCGACGGCAATCCGGACATCGAGAAAATCAAGCCGTTCACGTTGACGATGCCCGACAACCGCTATTGGGCCGTGGGCGAACGTCTCGGCGCCGCTTGGAAGATCGGCAAAAACCTGATCGAAAAGCCGGACTAAGCGAAGTGTGCGAATTTGGCCCGTAAAGTCTTCGTTTTGCGACGAGAGAACGACCGCCCCCGAAAGGCAAAGCCGTTGATTTCAATGATCTATTGCATTTCTTTGAGTCGTTTTTCCAAAGCCGCCTTGGTGTTTTCGAAGACTTTTTTCTCTTCATCGCTCCAATGTTGCGATTGAATTGCGGCAATCGATTGGCGGAGTTCGTCTTTTGTTAGTACGGGCGCGAGGAGTAAGAGCGAGTCCGCCGCGTAATTGCGAAGGATTCTTAGGCCCGATCCGACGTCATGCCAATAACTCTTGTCGGAAATGCCGGCGATTGCAAGATGCGCAATCTTTCGACGTTCTTCAAACGGACATTTTTCGGCCAAAGCGGCCATGCAAGATACGGCATGCAAATCAAACGTTTGATCGTTCAATCCTTTGGTCAGTAATGCGTACGCTTTCGTGACGTGAGTTACGTTTGTAAGATGCCCGCAATTGTCCAGAAAGGCTCGGACGGCCATCTCTTGAAACATGCGTTTTGCAGGGCAACGTGTTTCGCTGAGCGAGGTTTTCCATTCTTCCGGCTTCAGGCGATTAGACTTTTGCAAATCTTCGACGACGGCAAGCAGCAGATCGACAGCTTCGTTTTCGCGAGCGTTTTTTACGTCAAAATGGCGAATGAGGTCACCTAATAAGATAATGCCCATACGGCGACGCTCGTAGCTTGCGGAACGGACGTTTGCCACGGCCTTGTCGCAGGCTTGGTCAACTTGCTTCGCGGTCAATAGGTCAGTATTTTGCGAGAGCGAGCCAATAGCTCGACCGGCAGCCTGACCGACATCAGAATTTGCGTTCGCGGCGTCGGCAAGCGCTCGCGGAAAAAGGCGTGAGACGTAAGATTGGGTTAATTGGGATTGCACCAACCGCAACGTATTATCGAATTCTTTGCGATCGTTCAGTTTGAGGGAATAGCACAATTTCTCGACGGCGAGATACGTCCATTGTAGGTCTTTAATATCGTTCGATGAAAAACTTTTTTCGATAAGAGAGAAATCGGCTTCGCTCAAGTCGGAGCGAACCCCGGCTCCCAATTCTTGTAACCTTTTGCGTTCTCGGTCGGATAGAGATATTTGTCGGGCAATGGATGGAGAGGTATTGCTTTCAGGCATTGTAGCGGCAACTGGCGGCGGAACGTCGCCTGCCGGAACGACGTCGTTCATTGCCTCGACATTCCAGGGATTGTCGGGGATGAGCGTCGGCCTCTCTTCGGCGAACGCAGACGTGGAGGAGGCGGAAATCAGTAGAAGCGTCGCCAATCTGAAATATACGGCCATGTTCGTCTTTCGTTGAGCAATCTGCGAATCCGCCACGCGGCTTTAGTCCCGAAGGGACGGCGTAGCACAGCCGTGGGCGTCAGCCCACGGGAGAAGATCGTGAAAAGAAATCGCGTCGTCTATTCCCCGCTCTTCGACGAGAACCGAAATAGGGCGGGCGGACCGGGCGCGACCTTCTCCTGCTTCGGCGAATCAATATCGACCGCCGGACCGACCGATTCCGACGTGATCTTCGGTTGATCCCCCTTGCGAATTTGCTCGGCGACGGCCGCCCGATAGACGGTCGCCTCTTGCATCGTGATCAGGTTATCGCCGTTCGTGTCGCAGGCCGTGATTTGATCGTTGTAGACCGCGTTGTTCGAAGGCTCGGCCGTGCTCGAATACCAGAAGACGAACGGAACGGCCGCGACCTGGAGGTTGGACTGCTGCTTATGGGCTTGCATTTCATGTACGCCGCCTAAAAAATACCGCTTCGCTTGCTCCGATTCGAATTGTACGGCTGCCTGCGACTCCTTTTCCCGCTCGACGCGGGTGTTATGTCGCACGAAGAGGCAACCGGATGACGCGCAGAACGCGGCCACGCATAGCGGAAAGGCGATATACAGGCGTTTCACGACGAAACTCCGAAAATTTACTTCCCGATTGAAGAAATCGTCAGGACGGGAACTACCCCATTATGACTGGAATGGTAATCGAGGTCGTCGCCTCGGGCAAGAGCAACTTTTCGAGGAGAATACGGCGTTGTTCCGCAAATGAATGCGAAAGAGTGAAAATAGCTTCACCGGTGGAATACCGGCTCGTGATCTGGTAAATTCGGCGAACCTCCCTGAAATTTCTCCGCCGTTTCTTCTTGCACCGCTGGCCTGACCCTTCATGCCTGTCGGCGCGACGAACTACGGGACGTCCCGTCCCGCGGCGCTCGTCGAAACGGAACGTATTTTAGCGCCGCGATCAAATATCATAACTGCATCCGCACGAACTTTCTTATCATCGATTAAGAACGGAGACCTGCAATGAATTCCAGAAAACGCTTAAATACGACGTTGATCGCTGCTCTGGCGTTTTTCGCCTGCATGCCGATTCGCGGGGCCGAGGAGGCGAGGCCTTCGCTTGAACGGAAGATCGACCAGGCTTTCGATAGCGCGATTTCCGAACGAAGGATCGTCGGCGGCGTCGTGATCGTCGTGCAAGACGGCAAAGTCGTCTATCGCAAGGCGAAGGGACTTGCAGACCGGGAAAATAATCGGCCCATGAAGGAAGACGCTGTGTTTCGCCTAGCGTCGATGTCGAAGCCCTTGGTCTCCGCCGCCGCGCTTCGCTTGATCGACCAGGGAAAGCTGAAATTAGACGACCCGGTCGACAAATGGATTCCCGATTTCCTCCCGCGTCTAAAGGACGGCAAAAGGCCTAACATAACCATCTTCAACCTGCTGACGCATACTTCGGGCCTCGACTACACGTTTTCGGAAGATAAAAACGGGCCGTACCATCGACTCCGCGTCTCGGACGGCCTGAACGACGTCGGCATATCGCTCGAAGAAAACGTTCGCCGCATCTCGGCCGCCCCCCTGCTCTTCGCGCCGGGAACCGAATGGCGGTACTCGCTATCGATCGACGTGCTCGGCCGCGTGATTGAAAAAGTTACTCAAGCCGATTTGGCCGAAAGCGTCGCCCAATTAGTTACGAAGCCGCTGAATATGCGCGACACGGGTTTTTACGCGACCGACGCGGCTCGACTCGCCGTTCCCTATGTGGACGGAAAACCGGCCCCCGTAAAAATGGCCGATCCCTATTCTCTTCCCGTCGGCAATAGCACGATCGAATTTTCTCCGTCCAGAGCGTTGAAAAAAGACGCGTATCCATCCGGCGGCGCCGGAATGGTCGGCGCCGCCGACGATTACGCCCTCTTCTTGGAAACGCTACGGAAAGGGGGCGCTCCGTTGTTGAAGCCGGAAACGTGCGGCAAAATATTTTCCAACACGCTCGGCGACATGAAGATATCGGCCCGGGGACCAGGATGGGGTTGGGGATTGTTAGCCGCCTATCTGAAAGATCAAAAAACGGCACACGCCCTCTCCCATGTCGGAACGATTGAATGGGGCGGCGTTTACGGGCATGCTTGGTGGGTCGATTCGGAAGCCAAATTGACGGTCGTCATTTTAACGAACACTGCGTTGGAAGGAATGAGCGGCAAGTTCCCGAACGACGTGAAACAAGCCGTCTACGAAGATGCTAACGGAGTCCCTCGCAGCCGGTAAAATCGTAGCCGCGTTCAAGTCACTCGTCCTCTTTGATGCACGCTCGAACGCTGCCAGGGTTGATGGGCACGACGCTTAGCAGGTCGAACGGTTTCTTCCCTGTTAGGCGGTGCGTCGCATGAAACGTCACGCCGCCGGCTTTGAGCCGCTCGCTAAAAGGTTCGTGGAAGAATTGGAAATCAATTTCGACGTCCCCTTTGTCGCGAAGAAAAGCCATTTGCGAGTAGGTTTGACGAGTGGCGTCGATTTCCCATTGAAAATGAACGAAGGCGATCAGAATCGAATTGATTAGCAGGACGGTTGCCACGGCGCCAGCCGCTAGGCGTTCAAATTTTCGACAAGCCGGAGCAAGAGCGGCGATGACGGCGACGATCGGGAGCCACCAAAAATGCGGCACGAACCTCGCCCACCACGTATGACGGCTGATCGTCAACGAGACGACGATTACGCCGACGGTAAGAAGAAGGACTTCTCGCGGAATGCTGCGCCGGTAAAACGCGATCGCCAGCAACGGAAGGCTTATGATTAAAGCGCCGCTAAAGAGCGGGCCGAATCCGGCGATCCTTTCTTCATGGTAGCGGTACTCGCCGAAATCTGTCCAGCTTGCGCAGAAAGGCCACATCAGCTCCACGGGATTGCCGACGTAAAATGCGCCGGGATGGCCGAAGATCGAATAAAAATGGCGATGCCATGCGCTGCGCCCCATCATGTTTCGCGGCGTTTCATAGAGCTCAACCGGATCGCGACCTTGCTGGTCATGACTGGGAAACGTCTTCGTTCCGGCAAGCGGATAGAACGGATGATTGCGATGCACGGTATTCGTGACGTAAGGGTTATAGCCGAACAAGAGCACGCCGAACGCCAGAGTCGCGATTTGCAGGAGCGCGTATTTGAAAAGCAAGTCGCGTCGTTTGATAAGAACGTATAATCCGCCGGCGGCGCAAAAGAGGCAAAAGAAAACTACGCCCGTGAGCTTAACGTTCATCAGCAAGATGGCTGAAGAAATCATGACGCAAAGAATCAAGGGGCTTCTTCTCTTGAAATAGACTGCTAACGCGGCGGCGAAACAGGCGAGGAACGATACTAAAAGACCGTCTACCAAATAGGTCGGCATTTCGCACGTAACGACAGGATTCAACGCGACGAGAACGGCCACGAGGACCGACTTTCGCTTGCTCATATCGAAGTCGAGGCAGGCGGCCGTTACGGTGAAAAGCGTCACGGCCGTCATGATCCACGACTCCGGCTTGCACCATTCGACGTCGTTCGTCATCTGAAATAGCGCGAGCGACGCGTACCACGATCCTTTGGCGTAATGCCGCAACCAATCCTGGAGATGCGGCGTAAATTCGCGCATCGGATCGCGAAGCGGATTCCATCCGTGCGCCATTTGATAGACGGCGGTTTGGTGATACCAGAGCCCGTCCCACGACATGTCGAAAAATGCCGCCGAGAGCGGCCATGCGATCGCCGCGACGATGACGGCGATCAAGGGCGCCCAAAGCGACTGACGGCCGCGCATGCCTTCTCGCCGTGCAAATAAAACGCCGCCGACTAACGCGACGAGAAAAGCGACCGACGCCGTGAACGCCGGCACGGTTACGCCGAAGGAAAAGCAGAAGAGGACGCCAAGATGCGTTAGACAAAAAAAGAGCAGGAAAATAGCCGCGACCGTCCAGCATCGCGTCGCCCAAACGTCGCTTGTCGATTTTCGTTCGGCGAGGGAATCGTAATAAGTAATAATAGAGCTACTCGACGAATCGTTCATTGCGTTCGCTCCGGAGGATTCGACGGCGTCCGATTCGGCGAACGCCTATCGTTGCGATTTGAAGAGAAATTGAACTTCTTCGGCCGAAAGCGCGCGATCCCAGATCATCGGTTCGTCGATGATTCCCCGGAACGAGGTTCCGAGATCGGGCTCGCCCAAATTCGAGCGATTGCGACCGATCACGAGATTGAATTTCGCGGCCCCGACCTCGTCGGGCTTATTCCAGCGCAAGGCCGCCCCCTGTTGGACGCCGTCGACGTAGAGCCGTTGCTCCGTTCCGTCGAAGGTGGCGACGATATGACGCCAGTTTTCGTCGACGACTTTCTTCTTACTGTAATTGATGTGCTCGCCGCCGGTTATTTCGATGGCCGCCAAGCCTCGCATCCATTTGCTCTTGTCCACGTCGCCGGCGACGCTCATCGCGTAACCTTTGGCGTACGACTTGTCGAATATCCTCCGCCATGTGGCGTCGGAGTAATCGGTTTTAATCCAAGCCGATAGCGTGATTCGCTTCGGATTCAACGAAGCGGCGTCGGCGACCTCAATTTGGTCGCCGTCGGCGGCGAATTGGTAGGCGCCCCCTTTTTTTCCCTCCGGCGTCCAATGCGCGCCCGAAACCTTACCGTGGTTATTTCGGCCGCTGCCGTCAGTCACTTTGTTTTCCGGCTCCGCTTGATCGAAAGAGAGGTGCAAGACTAAGCCTTGCCGAAGACTTTCCGCAGTTACTGCCTCAGGCGCTTTTCCGGCGGCGAAGAAAACGGCGCTCGAAATAACCGCGACGCTTGCCGTCGCCGCTAGTGCGACGAAGACCGTTTTCACGCCAAGATAACTCTTTAGAAGTCCCGCGACGGTCGTTTTTTTTACGCCCGAAACGCCCGCCAATGCCATTTTCATGAGCGAGGTCGAGAGGCTCGCAGGAACCGTCGCCGAGGCTTGCGATGTAAGCAATGTCGGCAACGCCGCCGCCCCGCATACGACGCCGTTTTGTTTTAGTAGTTGGCGGAGCATTTCGATTCCCAACTCCAATCGCCTAGACACCGTGGCTTGATTGACGCCCAGATCGGCTCCGATTTCGGTCTGCGTGCGTCCTAACAAAAAGCGTTGGACCAACGGATCGCGAAGATGACTCGGCAATTCCGCCAAAGCGGCGTCCACGTGCGGCGCTATCTGCTCCCACGTCGGAGCGGATTCCGGAATGGCGGACTTCGCCGTACGTTCCTCGCATCTTTTGCGCGACGCTTCCGCCCGATTCACGTCCAGCGAGCGATTTAAAGCGACTCGATGAAGCCAGCCTGGCAGCGACCCTTGTATCGCGGCGGCTTGACGCGCTAGCCGCAAAAAGCAATCTTGCGCGACGTCTTCGGCCGTCGCCGCGTTTTTCGTCACTCGCAAGGCGACCGAAAATACCAGCGTCGAATATTTCTTAACCAGCAGAGCGAACGCCTCGGCGTCTTGCGAGCGGGCGTAACGCAATAGTAATGCTTGGTCTTCCGACATGAATTATTCCTTCGGAGCTCCTCGAAAGGCGACTTCCGTAATATATGACGCCGCGCTCGGCTATATTATGCACGAAATAATCGCTTTTCGAAAAGGATTTTGCGTCGGAGCCGATGCGACGGAGAATTCCGCGATAAACGGCGGCGACGGCGATATTATCCTCGCCAGCCGACAAATAAAGCAGGCCGGCGTTCTTTCAAACGTCGGCCTGCGAGGAGTCGCTATTTCAAACGATTTTCGTCGAGGCTAGTACCGCTTCGACACGCCGAAAGAGATTACGTCGGCCGAAGCCGTCTCGGTCAGGCTGGTGCCGGCCACCGGCGTGTTCGTCGCCGGATTGATCCACTGACCGGTTACGCTGTTCTCGAAGCAATGCACGTAGGCCATCGAGAAGAGCCAATCGCCGGGCATGTTGTAGCTGAAACCCATATTCAACGTGTGCTGAATGATCAACGGCGAGGCTACGTTGTATTGGACGGTCGAACTGGAGATCGGATTCTCGTTAAAGCTATAGCCCGCGCGAAGGAATAAACGCTCGCCGACCTGGCGTTGGCACCCCAATGCGACGGACATGATGCTGTTCCAGCCGAGGCCGCTTAGAGAGCCGTCCGAGTTGAATCCGTCTTTACCGAAGCCGAGGGTGTTGGCGTAGTCAAAGTATTTCAAATCGCAGCCGACGACCCACTGTTCCCAACCGGTGTACGAGGCGCCGAGCGCGGCGATCATCGGATAGTAGAGATTGAATTTCGCCGATTCCGGATAACCGTATTCGTCTTCCGACTTATAGCGGAACGGCTCCATCCACTGCGGACTCTTCAACGAGGCGCCGAAGTTCCAGTTGTAGTCGGTCTTGTAAAAAGCGCCGACCTGGAAGCCTCCGCCCCAATGATAGCGAGTGCCGACGCCGGAGCTATATTGGGCGTACCCGTCGTGATTGTCGTCGTAGCTCGGCCCGAGGAATAACGGACTAGCGACCAAGCGAGCCATTGTTATCGTCGGCGCGAAACCGACCGACAACTGATCGTTCACTTGATAGGCGAGCGTCGGAGCGAGTTGATAAATTTCCACTTCGGCCGAGAGACGGCCTAATCCGTAGCCGTTAGGCGCCTGCGGCGTAAGAATCGGGTTGCATGTCAGACCAGGCGTCGAGGCGGCGTAATTCACGCGTGACCCGCCAATGCCGTAGATGCCCAAGCCGTAAGTCCAAGGCGTGTCTTTCACTTTCTGCACGAAGCCCATGCTCGGTACGGGAACGGCTCCGCCTTCGCTGTCGGTCGAACCCGACAAATTAACGGCCGGGCGCCCCGCCCCGAACGAATTCGCGCGAACCGATGATGATAAATTGCTCGACGGCAGAATGGTTTCAAAACCAAATGAGATGTCGGAACTGGGCAACGCGCTGATGCTCGCCGGGTTCCAATGCAAAGCGCCCGTCGCGTCGATCGGAGTGGCCACCGCCACGCCGCCGATCGATTCGTTGATCGGGCTGACCCCGCGCAACGCCACGCCCTGACCGAAGGCGACTTTACAGGTGAATGCGAGCGCGAGGGCAATTATCCCAAAGCGCAACGAAAAACGACATAAACCGACGCGCATGATTGCCTCCCTGCAAACATGGAATGCGATTTCAGCAACGCGGCCAATCGACGAAATCCTTTCCGTCTGCCCCCATTGCGGCGAATATCGCCAACCGGGAGCGGCCTGACCGAATAAGGTCCCGAATAGTTACACGATCAATGTCGCATAGCGCCTTCGGGGTGCATTACATGGTATCGGGGGAAAAACGCGCAAAACTAATAAATCAGGCGTTTACGCTGATATCTTACCTGGTTTATCTGTTTTTAACGGGGGATTGTATGTGACCTTGCCGGTCCGGCAATATCAGGGCTTTCGTCGTCGCTGAATGCGGAATGATACATACGTCAGGCCAATTGCCAACATTGCAATCGACGTCGCCGGTTCGGGAACGACGGAAATCGTGCCGTCGACATAGAGCTTGTCGAGGTTCCATCGACATCCGGCGTCCAGCGTCGGCAAAGAGATCGTCGAGAACGTTCCGCTAATAGCGGCGAAATCCAGAATGTCGAACGTTGCGCCGGTTGTTGGTTTGAAGTCGTCGAGCGTTGTCACGGCCAACTGGCAGCCTTCTTGCAGAGTGACTTTGCCGGAGCTCGCCAGTATGTCGTTGGACGTCGCGGCGACGAGGCCGGCCAATTCTATTTTGAGTTGCGAGCCGGAGGCGAAGGTGACGTCGTCCGTTACGAGCGTTCCTACGCCGTCGCCGGGCTGCAAGACGCCGAGAACTTGTACGGCTCCAATGACTTCTCCGTTTCCTTTCAACGTTTGCGAAGCCTTGACTGCGAACCCGCTCTTTGCTGAGACGTCGAAGACGCCTTTTTGCACGTCGATAGTTGCGCTTGCGTCGAGGGAGCCGGCGTTGCCCAAAGCTAGGACGCCGCCGCGGACGGTTGTGGCGCCGGTATATGTGCTAGAGCCGTTTAGCGTGAGCGCGCCCAATCCGTATTTCGTCAATCCGCCGGAGGCCGACGCGTTCAAAAGCGCTTGTGAGATCGTTATGTCATTGCCGTCGGAGTCGATGACTGCGCCTCCTGCTTGAACGTAGGCGCCGTCAAGCCCGGCGAGGAACGACGCGGATGAGGTTTTCGCCTTGATCGTTCCCCCGTTAAAGTAGAGCGCCGAAGTTCCGCCGCCGTCCGAGATGAACGTCGTCGCCAAAGTTCCGCCGTTGAGATACAGAGAACCTCTTCCGGCCGAGGCGCCCGCGACGGTCAATCCGCCGGCGGCGTTGACGAGTCCCGAGCCTGTGACCGTAAGAGAGCCTGTTCCGGCGTATCCGACGTAGGTGCGATAGCTGGAGTTGGATTGGCTAAGCGTTCCGCCGCTAATCGTTCCGGAGCCGGTCGAACCGGCGTAACGTCCGAAGTACAAGTTCCTTGCCGCTCCGAACGTTCCGCCTGTCTGCGATAACGTTCCTTGACCGTATTTTCCGACAAGCACGTTGGCGTTCGAGGCGTTAAAGGTTCCGCCTGAGATTTCATAAACGCCGACCCCCGCCGCGCTGTCGCGCCCGCCGAAGACGACGAGATCTCCGCTGCCGGTGACGGCCACGCTTCCGCCTGTCTGGCAAACGACGCCGACGGACGTTCCGACGGCGCTAACGGTGGCCGTATTGTAGCCGGCGCCTGCGTAGAGGCTGTAAGTCGTGAGCGATCCGCCGTTGACGTTGACCGTTCCGCGCGCGCCGACGAAATCGGCGACGTTGCAGTCGCTAGTGATCGTCAGCGACCCGCCGTTAAGCGTATAGACTCCCGTCCCGCATCGGGCAAGCGAGGCGAACCCGTTTACCGTAACGGCGGCCGTTCCGTTTTGCACGATTGAACCGAACCCTTGTACGCATTCGCCGAGAATCAGACCGCTCGGCCAACTCGAAGTAATTTTTAACGTCGCGTTCGAGATGCTAAGCGTTCCGGACGAGGTTGAACCGACCTTCAAGCCGGAGAACGTTCCCGTCGGCGACGTCGTCATCGTCACGTTCGCTCCAGCTTGTATGATTGGCGTTTGGCTTGCGCCAGGTACCGATTGGGCGAACCAATTCGCGGCCGTGTTAAAGTCGCTCGTTCCCGCCGAACCGACGAATTCATCCTCCGAAGGTTTGTAGGTCGAACCGGAAGCGAGAGCCTGTGCGACGGAATAGGAAACCGTGAATACGTTGCCATGCCGCGATTTATAAGGAATCGACACGCCGTCGGTGTATTCCGTCCATGTTTGCATATTGTCGTCCGAAATCATCGCGCCGTATGTGCTCGTCGTGTAATGATCGTTTAAAACGACCCAGCGATCTCCGATTTTAACCGTCGTAGGGCCTTCTGCCGCGTAGGCTGAAGATGTGATTTTCGTCAGGCCGGAATAACTGCCGTAAAGGTTTGTTCCTCCCGTCGCCAAGTAGCATCCGGCGAGAACCATATTGTAGGTCGAGCCGACTTTCGAAATGTCGCCGTCGAGCAGATGCGTGCCGGCCGCCTCAAGCAATATTTGCGGCGTGCTGTAGGTTTTAAAATCGGTCGTCGTGCTGTAGTACATCTTCAAATATCCGGTCGTGCCGACGCGCGTGGACCAATAGACCATGTATTGCGAGTTGTCCGTATCGTAATAGATTTGCGGCGCCCAACGTTCTTGTCCGTCGGCGATAGGAAGCGTGATCGTCGATGACGTTGACCAATGGATCAGGTCGGTCGATTCGCTGTAGCCGATCGTACTGATGGCGGTCGAACCGGCGCCGCCCCCCCAGCCGGTCGTATAAACCATCCGATAGACTCCGTCTTTGCATGCGTAAACGAAGGGGTCTCGCATGAATGAGTTCGTGTCGGTCACGTAGCCGCTGTTCGCGTTCAGCGCGTGGTAACTATATCCGTCGAGCGAATAGGCGAGGTGCAGGCCATTTGCGCCGTTCGTCTCTTGAAAATATGAGAAAATATAGACCGATTGCTCGGCGAAGGAGTTTGCGCTCGATGCGAGCGCCGCAATGAGGAGCAAGCCGAACGAAGTCAAAAAACGAAGCCGAAAGCGGAATGGCGAAGTCATGATTAATTGTTGAAAATGTTGAAGGGGATGTTATGCGTTAAATCCGGAGAGGCCGCCCTGCCCGCTAAACGGTTCGTGGAATGCCCCGCTTGAAAGAGTCGAGAGTTGTTCGAGTTAATTTGAATAGTTCTTATTACGTTTTATTTTTCGAAGAAATCCGCCCGCCGCGCACGCGACGATCAGGACGCCGATCGGCGCCGGCTCCGGAACGACCGTGATGACGCCGGCGGAGTATAAAGAACTTGTATCCCAGCTTAGGCCGCCGGAGAGGGTCGGAAGCAAGATCGACGAAAAGGTTCCCTTGATCGCGGTATAGTTGAGAATGTCGAAGGTCGAACCAAAGCTAGGCGAGAATCCATTTGCCAAATTCACGTTCAGTTGGCTGCCGGAAAGAAGCGTGATTGTCCCCGTGCTAGTGAGAACGTCATATGAAGTTCCTCCGATGAGGCCGGCTAGATCGACGTTCAGTTTCGAGCCGGAGGCGAACGTTGCTGCCGTTATCGTAAGCGTTCCGATGTCGTCGCCGGGATTAACTGCGCCGTAAACGACGGTCGTTCCCGTAACGGTTCCCGCTCCCTTTAGCGTTTGCGCCGCGCCGAGCGAAAATGGTCGCAGTGAGGAGACGTTGAGGAAGCAACCCGCGTGTACGTCGATCGTCGAACAGTTGGAGACTGCGTAGCTGGAAATCACTTTCACCGATCCCGCTCCGATAGTCAACTTTCCGGAGAACGCGCTGGTTCCGCCGAGAGTCCAAACGGCGGAGCCGATTTTGACCACTTCGCCTGCCCCCGAAATGTTTCCGTAAAAATATGTCGCCGAATTGTTTCCGCCGACGGTTAACGTCCCCGTGCCGAGAACGACGGTGGGCGTCATGCTGACCGACGTTTGATAGAGACCGCCGACCGTGCTCGAATGGCTGTTAAGATTGAAGACCGCGCCTGGCGTTAGAGCGATCGTGCTGTTGGCGAGCGTGACCCCTTCTTTGCCGATGGCGAGCGTGCCGGCCGCAAGCGTCGTCGTGCCGAAGTAGGTGCAGGACGTGTTCAGAGTGAGCGTTCCCGTGCCGCTCTTCGTCAAGCCGGTTTGATAGCCGGTCAGCAAGCCCGCAAGGAGCGGATTGGAACGCACGTCGCTCACCCCGCCGTTTAGTATCACGTCGCCGGCGCAATTGATCGTCATGCCGCTTACATGCTCATAAACGGTCGAGTTGACGGTCAAGGTTTTCCCCGCCGCCACGTTCCAGGTCTGGCTACCCCCGAGCGTGATGGCCGAGTCGATCGTTGCGCTCTCTTGCGCCGTGATTCCCCCGCCGGTCACGGTCAGCGATCCGCCCGAAAGCGAGTAGCCTGCGGTCTTAAACGTGACGCCGTTGACGAATAATCCGCTCGAAAGCGTGATCGTTCCTCCCGCACCGTCGAACACGGCCGCGTCCTCGCCGTTCGACCATGTCGTGAACGTCTCACCGACGGCGCTCCAGTTGGGATCATTGATCGACCAAGCGCCGTCCCCTCCGCCGGTCCACGTCTTCGTGGTTTCCGGACCGGTCAAATAAGCGGCCCCAGTCACAGCGCAAATGCTATGGTATGTCCCCAACGTGGCGTACGAAATCTTGCCGTACCCAGTTTTATTCCAGGCGTCGCCCCAACTGTTTTTGATGATGAAGTATCCGCCGCCTGGAGCGGTCGAGTCGTCCGCAAAACCGATGACGAGAATCGAGTGCGCGCCGCGATTGTTATACGTCGGAGCCGGATCGTACCACTCGTTATCGACCATGATGTTAAGCGTCAGCGGGCCGTTCGCCTTGACCATCGACTTAATTGTCGCCGCCGTCGCCGCCAAACTCGTATAGCCGGCAATTTTGCAGGTCCGATTTTGCCAATCGCTCGTCGCGGTCACCGACTCCCAAGCCGACGACGAGTTATCCGTCGTCCAAGGAACCTCCGACTCGCGAAGAACGCCTGTTGTTTTAAAGTAGTTCATCGCCATCGACGCGACCCCGCCGTTCCAATAATCGCCGACCCCCGCCGAGGCGAGTTGTTGCTCAGAAAGATCGAGACCGTAGCTCGTATCCCAACGCGAAATCATATATGACGATTCCAACGACGCGACGGTGGCGAACGCCCAGCACATCCCCGAATGGCCTTGATTTTTCACCGACGTTACGAAGTTCATGCCGTTCACGTTGCGCCAATCGAACGACTCGGCTTTCGCCGCCGCAGCGCAGATGAAAAGGGCCGCCAAAATGAACGCCGACGGCGATCTCGCCAAATAGGCGCGAGGAGCGAAACCCTTGCGCATCGACGACGCGCAACGAATGACGCTAACGAAAGCGGCATAGGTCCAAGACATGGCGAATTACGTTGAGTGACTAGCGGAAAAGCGAACGAGAAATAGAATCGGAAAAGCGAACGAAAAGAATGCGATTCCCAAGAAAAACCGGCGGCATTATTCGCGGCGGTGTCTGTCGGGGAACGCGGTCGCTGCCTCGTCGTCAGGTCGTTGATCAGAAGTCGAAAAAGGCGCTCGACGCCTCAGACGTCTCACCCCTTCATTGTCGCAATGCGGTGTGGAAAAGTCAACTTACAGAACCCCTTTTCGCAGACGGGGGGTGTGAATAACGAGGTGTGGAAAACCCCGTCGCGAAGACCCGAGGCGATTTTGGAGGGAAAAACCGGTTACCCGCCCTCATGTAATTCGGGAAACACGTCTTCCGAGAGTTTTTGCCCCCGAAGAGAATCGCGAAGCTTCGATAAGCACTCGAATTTGTAATTGGCGATCGTTTGCTCGGGAATGTTCAAAAATTGGGCCGCCTGCTTGTTCGCCCAGCCGCGAACGAAAAGCAACTCCGCGCATTTCAACTTGTCCCATTGCGATCGCTTCCGCCAGTGATCGATTTGATCGCGCAGGGCGATGGCCACGGCGTCCTCTTCCAGATGCCGTCGCTCCGAGCTGCGGGCGATGCTGCTTGCAGGACGTGCGTCGCTCGTCGGCTCCCAGCCGCTCGATTCGGAGTCCCGAGGCGCCAACGGAAGCGTCGGCCGACGCCCTTGCCGCCGAAGAAAATCGGTCAGCTTGTGCGCGGCGATCGAAAATAGATAGCTCTCCAACGGTCGAGTCGAATCGTAGTTCGGCAGGCTCGTTAAAAATCCCACGAACACGTCCTGCACCAAATCCTCCGCCGACGCCTCGTTCTTCACTCGGCTTTCGACGAAGGCGGTCAAACGACCTTCAAAACGAGCGATCAGCTCGTCCCAGGCCTTTGGCTCCCCTTCGCGGATGCGGTCGATAAGTATCGTGTCGGATTGCATGCTGAACGTAAAAGTTGTTGGTAACCGTTGGAAGCGGCCTCTGGTAACTTGTAGGGAACGGCCTCTGTGCCGTTCCGCAGCCGTTGGTCATGCACCCCGTGCAGGACGCTCTGTGCCGTCGCGTCTCTTCCTTGTCCCCCATGCCCTAATCCCTACGCCCTACAGTATGCCTAGGCTCCGACCGGATCGCAAGCGGCCCCTCGTCTGGCCCGCCGGGCCCCGTCCGCCTTCAAGTAGCACCAAAACGCCGCGATTAGCCCAAGAACTGCGACGAGCCCGCCGATCGCGAACTTCAGGCGGCTTTTGCGAAGAGCTTCCTTCGCCGCCGCTTCGTAATACATGCCGAGTTTCGACTTATCCACGAGCAAATGCGCCGTCTTCATCGCGTACTTCGCCCCGCCTACCGTCATCTGAGTCGTTTCAATCCAGCGGTCGCTGATGAACATCCTGGCGATGGAGTCGTTACGGAACGAAGGTAAAACCGACGCATATTCCAATGGAGCGGCGTTCATGTCCTTCATGTAGGCGTCGTATATCGCTTTCACCGACTCCTCTTCGCATTCGTCCAGGCTTGAGTACGGGCCGACCGATATCTTCATAAATACGGAACTCATCGTCTTGTCGAGCCAGTCGGGCTTCGCTTTCGCTTCGTCCGTTCGCAGACGCGCGGCGTCATGCAGAAAATAATTCCCCGCTGGTAGATCGATTTTTTGTCCGCTCACTTCAAGCGAATTGCCCGAGGGGGTTATCGAAGCGACGTGACCTTCCTTCGTTATTACCGTCATCGGCGCAGGCGTCGGCTTTTTCGGAGCGTCTATTTTTTGCCCGCTCGCCTCAGCATAGGCTATCGCCAACGCTTGAACCGCCGACGGCTTAGCCGCCGACTGCGACTCTTCTGCCTGTTCCTGCTGGAAGGCGGGCACAATGTCGGCCCCAATCTCTCTCGTTGCGTCTATATCAACGATCACCGGAGCGCCGCCGAAATCTTTTGGCGCCGCTGCGAAATACCAACCGCCGACGACGAATACCGCCGCCACGGCGATTCCGACGGCCAAGCCCAATCCGA
This sequence comes from Thermoguttaceae bacterium, assembly GCA_963665265.2. GTDB lineage: Bacteria > Planctomycetota > Planctomycetia > Pirellulales > Thermoguttaceae > CAXXHQ01. The sequence goes on from OY762224.2 coordinate 761,370, forward strand.
GCGACAACGTCAAACTCGGCGACGATTGCCTGTTTAGTAAAAATGAGACTACCGCCAAGACGATCACGAGGGCAATGAAAATCGTCCCGAAAATGGAGAGCCGAGCCTGGCCGACGTCGGCCAAATGCGAGGCCGCCGACGCTTGCTCAGCGGCCCTTGCGGCCTCCGACTCCGCCTTAGCTTTCGCGACTCGCAGTTCGATCCCTTGCGGAGCGTCGTCAGAGAAATCGTTAGCCGAACCGGCCTGCATAGCGTCACGCATCGCGGCGAGGTTCGAGGCGTTCACCGCAGCTCGCTCCGACGCGACCCGTCTCGACGATACGTTCGCGCGTGTCAGCCCTAGCACGAATACGCCGACGGCGATAGCGAGTAAAACGAAGCCGATCGTTCGTGTCTTGCGAAAAAACAACGAACCGATAAGGCCTCCCGCGAAGAGCAGGAGAAGAAGAAATGCGACGGGTATGACTGAAATCATGTTCGCACCCAACTATCTCGATCTAGTTCGAGGTCGCCCTCGATGGTGTTCGTTTGCGCCCATAAGCGCTATTGTAGGGCGCGTGCGTGCACGAGCCTCTAGGCCATGCACCCCGTGCATGACGCTCTTTAACGCTCTGCGCCGCCATTTTTGTTCCCTACGCCCTATCCCCCACGCCCTACTCCCTACATCCTAAAGTCTGCTCTTCGGATGCAGCCACGGACTCGAAAACTGAACTGTCAGCGATATAATTCCGGCCAGCATCGGCATCCACGGTTGAGGGAAGTCAAGGAAAAACGATGCGACCCACGCTAAAAACATCGAGGCGACGACCGACCCTATCCGCGCTCGAGAAGTACGTAACGGATTGGCCTGCCTTTGCCAGTTAATCAGGAAAAAAGTTGCTCCGAATACGGCGATGAACGCCATAGCGGTCGGCACGTCGCGGTTCAAGTAAAAAGCGACGTTTCTATAAAGACCTTCCGCACGAGCAAAATCGCGGTTGTGCGTCAGTTGCATGAAGAACCAGCTTTGCATGCCGAAAGCCGCGCAACCCAAGGCCATACCGATCATCATCTGCGTAAAGCGATGCAGCAGCGGTTCGTCCGCTTTGCCTTCCCAGTATTTCGCAGGGATAAGTATCGACCATGTGCCGAGCAAACCGACGCCCAACAGCCAGGCGATTTGCGGAACGCTTGGTTGCGTGCCCACGAAACACGCGATGAACGAGATCAAAGCCGTGGCGGCGCAGACGACGAACGCCGCCGTCAGCATCGAGCCCAGCAGTTCGGTCATGCGTTCGCGCGGAGTGCGGAGAACGAGCGCCGGCTTCGGTTTTTCCCGCCAGCGGCGTTTTTTCCACTTCGGCTTGGCTTCCGCCGCCGCTTTGAATTTTCCCGCTTCGACCCGTATTTGTTGCGCCGCCGATTCGACGACGGCCTTTGCTTTAATCGCCGCTTCCCGAGCCGGAGTCCCGGTCGCGGCGGGGTTCGACGTCTCCAAAACGATCGCGCGAATCAGTCTATACAGCAGATACAAAATGCAGCATGCCGCGATAGGACCGATCGTCATCGGCGCCGAAAACGCCGCCACGACGATGATAAGGCCCTTGATCGGCCAAGGCGCTTCGTTCCAAAAACGACAGTAGCCGTTCCAGATTCGCGTAAGCGCGGCGGTCACCGGGTCCGTTTGACCTTGTTTGCCGAAAATGATCGTTTCTGCGTGAGGATTGCTTTTCCCCCCGAGGTGATCGTGTTGATAGCCCGTTAAATCGGCGGCTCCTCCGGCCGCCTTATCGCGGAACGGCGGTGGAGACGACGACTGTCGAACGCGGCTCAGATCCGACGCCTCGTTCGGCGCGCCCGGAAGCGCCGCCAGCATCTCATGCACCGAACGGATCCGCTTTTCAGGATCCTTTTCCAACGCTCGGGTCACAATTGTGCGGTACGGCTCGGCCAAAGCCGAAACGTCGGGCTGAGCCGTTAAATGTTTCATTAAGACTTCGCCCACGCTCTCGCCGTCGAACGGCACGCGACCGGTTAGCATTTCGTAAAGCATGATTCCCAGCGCGTAAACGTCGATCTCTTTGCCGTATCGACCGTTCGCCACTTCCGGCGCCATATAATGAACCGTGCCGATGCTCTCCGTGTGACCGCTGCGCCGACTGCACGAGATGAACTTTGAGAGTCCGTAGTCGCCGACTTTGACGACCCCTTCCTCTGAAAAGACGTTGCCTGGCTTCAAGTCGCGGTGAACGATGCCGTGGTCGTGCAAATAGGCGACCGCCGCGCCCACGCCGCGAAACCACGCCAAAGCCGTCTCCTCGTGCATGCCGTTCGGATTGTTTTCCACGCAGTCTTGCAGCGACTCGCCGCCGACGAACTCCATCACCACCCAAGTGTCGCCGGTCGCGTCTTGGCGAATGTCGAAAAGCGAGAGCAAGTTCGGATGCTTTAAGTTCAAGCATTGCTTAATGCCTCGCAACTCCACGTCGAGATTGCGGCGAATCAGCTTCAAACCGACTTCTTTGCCGGCGTCGCTCACGGCGTAATAGATTTCGCCGAAGCCCCCTTGGCCGACGCCGCGCTTGATCGTGTATCCGTCGAGCGGACGCGATCCGCTGGCGTAAACGAATTTATTGCTCGATCGCGCGGAGCCTTGGGCCGGCGATTGTTCGCCGCCCGAGGCGTTCGGCGCGTCGGCGCCCGCGTTCGATTCCACGGCGATGTTTCGATCTTGCATGACTTTCGTTCCCGCTTCGGACGAAAATGAATTCTGACGAGCGAACGTCTATTGTATCAAAGATATTTTAGACAGGATTCGCAAGATTTACGAGTTTGTTCGAGAATCTTGTCGATCTTGCGAAGCCTGTGCGATTTTCCCGCTTCATTCGCGTTTAAAACACCCGCGGGATCGGTTCGAGTTTGAAGCTGAATCCTTCGCCTCGAACCTGGGAATTCATATGTATCTTCCCGCGGTCCTTGCGCCGAACGCCGTCAATCTCCAGCTCGCCCGACGTTCGGCAAAACATTTCGTCGTCGTGACGAAATATCATTATCTCTTTTTCCCACCGACGACATAGGATGTGGTTGTGCGCTTGCGGTCCCATCAGGCAACTGTCCGCCATCAGCAGCGCCGCATCGCACTTCGGAGCTGTGCGATGCGGACTGACGAATTCCAACCTCGCCGAGGCGCTGAGCGCGTGCGGCCGTCGAAATCGAAGCCGCACCGTCTCGCCCAGCGTGATCTCGCAACCGTCTGTCAACATCGCGTAACCGACCACCGGCTTTCCGCCGACCTTCGTCTCGCGAATCGCCTCGATTACGTAACCTTCGCTGTCTCGGCGAATCCGAGCGTGCCGCTGCGACAAGTCGCCTAATATCGGAACGTCCACGCGGCAACGATCGCTCGGCTGGCCGAGGATGATCGAATCGTTCGGGCAAACCCAATAAGCCCCGACCGAGTCGATCCAGAGGAAAAAATTCTCGAGCCGGTTTTCGCCGCGACCGTCCATCGTCGTCATTCCCCGAACTTTGTTTCTGTTGGCTAATAATCTCATAGTAGCAAACCAACGTCAGGAAGTCACGGACGGGGGGGATTCTGTTCCAAACGCCCTCTGCGGCCTCTGTTCAGCCGCGACCCGCAGGGGGCGCGTTTACGCAGTCTCGATTTGTTCCGTCAGGCCCCGCAGCGCCTGAACCGCATATTACTTCGATTGTTGCGCCACGGCCGTCGCTTCGACCGTCTTGCTTTCAACCTTCGCGTCGACGTCGATCGGCGTCTTTGCGGCGTTCGAAGCCACGGCGGTCGCTTTCGGCGACGGCGTGAAATACTCCGTCACTTGCTCTTCGACGTTGTCCGCCGAAGGCTTGCTCACCGGAATCTCGTCGCGGAAATTCACCTCGGCGTTCACCAACTTCTCGGCCACTTCCAAACGATTGCGAAGACCGGCCACCAATTCTTTAACGTTGCCCAGTTGGCTGTCGTCGAATTGATACTTGCTCGTCGTCTGCGCCGCCGCGATCATCTGCGATCGGGCTTCCAAATTCTCCACGTCAACCTGCAATTGACGCTTGGCGGCAAGCATCCCTTCCAATTTCGAACGCGCCGCCTCAAGACTCTTTTGACGAGCGCGAAGAATCTCCTTCAAGCTCGCCACCGTCGCGTCCGAAGTCTTGAATCTCTCGAAGCGATTCGATAAATCGCCCCGCACTTCATCCGGCGTGTACGTCCGGCTCGCATACTGGTAAACCGATTTCTTCTGGGCGAGATCGCTCTTCAACTTCAATATCTGATCTTTGTCTTTCGCGAGCTTCGTTTCCGAATCGGAGATCTGTTCCTCCAAACGCGCCACCTCGACCTCTTCCTTCGCGATGATGTGCATGTTCTTCCGAACTTCAGGAACAAGGTCCTTAATCATGTTCCGGGCGCGATCAATTTGGAATTCGATCGGCACCGCCTCTTGGGCCGAGTCGGCGACGTAGCCGCCCGCGGTCCGAATGTAACTCACGGCATGCGTGTTGACGATGATAAATCCCGCTACGCCCACGACGACCAATACGATCAATAGCTTCTTGAGCATGACAAAGCCCTCCGAAAAATGGGTTTGGTTTCTTAACCTGGACAAAGAAAAGGGGTTACGGCGAATTCGGCCTTCGGTTTCTCGCTCACGCCCTGTCGATCTTGCGACTTGCGAGCCAAGCGGAACTGTCGGTCGTTCAGAGAGGTTATTCGCCGCCTCCGAAACAATCTTGGAAATTTCCGTTTTTTTTCAGGGGGGCGCTTTTCTCGTCCTTTTTCCGCAGCCTTGGACTTCCGACAGGAAAAAGGTATGCTTTACGTAACTCCAAGACTGATAAGATTATGCAAAATCATCCCGACCAACTCGTTCAACAAATCCACGATTCTCCCTGGAAAGCCGTTTTGGCGATCACCGGGGGGGGCTGCCGTGCCGTCAATGAACTCCTCGAAGTCCCCGGCGCTTCAAGAACCTTAATCGAGGCGGTCGTCCCCTATTCGCCGCAGGCCCTGACGCAATGGGTCGGCGGACGGGTCGATGAGCATTGCTCCTCGCGAACCGCCCGGGCTATGGCCATGCGCGCTTATCTCCGTGGCCTTGCCTGCAACCCGAACGGAACGCCCACCGCAGGCGTTTCCTGCACCGCCGCCTTGACCACCGATCGGCCGAAACGAGGCCCCCATCGCATTTTCGTCGCCGCGCAAACCAACTCGACGACGTCGGTTCAGCATCTGGAATTGCTCAAAGATCGACGCAGCCGGGTCGAAGAGGAACGCATCGCCGCAAACATGATCTTGAACGCCGTCGCCGAAACCTGCGGAATCGCCGGTCGTTGGCCGCTCGAATTGCTCGAAGGCGAAGTCGTCGCCGCCGAAAGAATCGAAGCCTCGCGCGATCGGCAAGAGTTGCTCTTGGGACGCGTCGAGTTCATCTCAAACAAGTCCGGCCAGCCGACGCCGAGCGCGCTCTTTTCCGGAGCGTTCAATCCGATCCACGTCGGACATCGCCGCATTGCGCAAATCGCCTCCGAGATTTTGCAAAAACCGATCGCCTGGGAAATGTCCGTGCTGAACGTGGAAAAGCCGCCGATGGACTTCATGGAAATTGAGCGGCGCCTGAAGCAGTTCGACGACGAGACAACCGTGTTGTTGACTCGCGCCGCCACGTTCGAGGAGAAGTCGCGACTCTTCCCCGGCGCCACGTTCATCGTCGGCGCCGATACCATTCGACGCATCGGCATGGCCAGCTACTACGCTTGCGACGAAAACGCCTGCCGTTGCGCGCTCGAACGAATCGCCCATCGCGGCTGCCGCTTTCTCGTATTCGGCCGCGACCTCGGCACCGGCTTTATGCGCCTGCCCGATCTAGAAATTCCTGAAGCGCTTCGCGCCATCTGCACTGAAGTCCCGCCGGAAAAATTCCGCGAGGATATCTCTTCGACCCTCCTTCGCCGTGAAGCGGGCCGCTAACGAGAATCCAATTTAAGCGTTGTGCTTGGGGCGCCGCTGGCTGCTTGCCAGCCAGTGTGCTTTCCGGAAATGTCCGAGGCGGGGCGCTATGCCCACGCTTCCGTGGGATGTTTTTCTGGAAAAACCGCTCCATGCCTTGTTCAAATTAAATTTCGCGATTCTTCTCCCTCCCCTACGCCCTCTGCCCTACCCTCTACTTGTCCGCTTCTTCCGGGTGAATCATGTTCCACGGATTGAGCGCGGCGTTTAATTCGTCTTCGGGCAAAAGGTCTTTCTCTCGGCAAAGTTGGCGGATCGTTTTGCCGGTCTTGAACGCCTCTTTCGCCAATGCCGCCGCCTTCTCGTACCCAATAAGCGGATTGAGAGCCGTGACGAGCGAAAGGCTCTTTTCAACCGAGGCCGCACACACCTCTTTGTTCGCTTCCATGCCGTTCAGACAAGAGACCGCCAAAGCCGTGAACGCGTTCGATAACAAGTGCGCGCTCTCGATCGCGCAAAGCCCCATCACCGGCATCATGGCGTTCAGTTGAAATTGACCGCCGGCGGCTCCGCAAGTGGATATCGTCACGTCGTTCCCCATCACGCGGGCGGCGACCTGCATCGCGCTTTCGCAAATGACCGGATTCACTTTGCCGGGCATGATCGAACTGCCGGGCTGTAAGTCAGGAAGCCGAATTTCGTAAAAGCCGCAACGAGGCCCCGACGCCAGCCAGCGGATGTTGTTCGCCAAGTTAAATAGCGTCACCGCGATGGTCTTTAATTGACCGTGGCATTCGACTAAAGCGTCGCGCTGCGCATTCGCTTCGAAATGGTTCGTCGCCTCGCGAAACGGAATGCCGGTGCGCACGGAGAGAAAATTACAGACGCGGGAGCCGAATTCAGGATGTGTGTTGATGCCGGTGCCGACCGCCGTCCCGCCAATGGGCAATTCCATGACGCTCTCAATGCCCGCCGCGGCGCGGCCCACCGCCAGTTGAAGTTGACGAGCCATGCCGCCGATCTCCTGCCCCAGCGTCATCGGCGTGGCGTCGGCCAAATGCGTGCGGCCGATCTTCAGCACGTCCAACCATTTCCCCGCCTTCTCATACAGCGCGTGATAGGCGCGAGTAATCCCGGGAATCAATTCTTCGTTGATCGTTTTTCCGACCGCGACATGGATCGCCGATGGGAATACGTCGTTCGTGCTTTGCCCCATGTTCACGTGATCGTTCGGATGGATCGGCTTTTCGGGCGAGAAGCGATCTCCCCCCGAAAGTTCGATCGCCCGATTCGCGATCACTTCGTTAATGTTCATATTGCTCGACGTGCCCGAGCCGGTTTGAAAGACGTCCACCGGGAATTGACTGTCGAATTGGCCGTCGGCGACGTCGGCGCATGCCTTGAGCAAGGCGTCAATCTGACGTTCGTTGAGCGGGTTTTTGCCCGTCCCCGAAAGCTTCCCTAAATCGCGATTGGCCGTGGCCGCCGCGAGTTTCACCAGCCCCATCGCCCGAATCAATTGCCAGGGAAGCCGGTAGCCGGAAATCTGGAAATTTTCGACGGCGCGTTGCGTTTGCGCGCCGTAGTAAGCGTCGGAAGGCAAATGCACTTCGCCCATCGAGTCACGCTCGGTTCGGTAGTCGGCCATGGCGGAATTCGGGGGTCAAGGGATAGGGAAATGAAAATGAAACTAAATATCGCCGCTGCCCGATAGACCGACCTCGCGCAAATGCGAAATCTGATCCATCGCTCTTAACGTAAATGTACCCTCCGGCCCGGCGGTAACAATAGTGATCGAGCCGTTTTGGAGAGAAAATGGCGGCTCCTTTGGCGACATATTCGAAATATGCTTCACCACGCCGATCAATAGACGGCCGTGGGCGAAGACGGCGATTCGTTTATACGGCAGTTTCGCCGCGTCGCCGAGCGCCTCTTCGGCGCGTGCGATCAATTGCCGCCGCGATTCGCCCCCCGGCACGACGAAGTCCAAGTCCTCGCTATGCCAGAGCTCCAGCTCCTTCGCATGCGTCCGCTTCAACTCTTCCCGGGTTTTGCCTTGAAAAATCCCGACGTTGATCTCTTTCAGCCGCGGCTCCGAAATAATCGGCAGTCCCAGGCGCCGCGAAGATACTTCAGCCGTTTCCCAGGCTCGCTTCAAGGGCGACGAAATGATCGCCTCGATCGATTCGCCCCCCAGCCGTTCGGCGATCGCTTCGGCCTGCCGCCGTCCAAAGTCGGAAAGCGGAACGTCTAACTGTCCTTGAATCCGCCCTTCGGCGTTCGAAACGCTTTCGCCGTGACGAATTAAGTACAAATCCATGGTCTTCGATGCGAGGCGGGGTGGGAACTTTTCGGCGTTGCAATCGTGTTATTCGCGCTAAATCATCGTCTTATGCCTTAGCCCCGTCAAGGACGGCGTGGATGCCCCGTTGCCCCCCACCTCTGGAAGTCGCCAGGTCGCTCCAAAAGGTTGACAGTACGTCGTTGCGCAACCAAAATTGTTATGTCTAATCGCTAGATTATCCAATCGAATTTGACGCACTTCCGCACGGAGATTTTTTTATGGCGGCCCCTTGGATTACCTATCGTCCCGAGTTGAAAGTCTTGGATTGCACTATCCGCGACGGCGGTTTGGTCAACGACCATATGTTCGAAGACGGATTCGTTAAGGCCGTCTACGACACTTGCGTCGCCTCGGGCATCGATTACATGGAGATCGGCTATAAAATCGATCGAAAAGTGACCGCCAAGGATAAGTTCGGCGATTGGAAGTTCTGCGACGAGCAAGATATCCGCCGCATCGTCGGCGACAATCCCACTCCGCTTAAACTGTCGGTCATGATCGACGCTGGCGGAAAATCGGATTGGCGCAACGACGTCCTACCCAAAAAAGACAGCGTTTTGGATTTGATCCGCGTCGCCTTCTACGCGCATCAGGTTTCCGAAGCGATTGACATGATTAAAGACGCCAAAGACAAAGGCTACGAAGTTGCCGCTAACTTGATGGCCGTCACGACCGTCAAAGAGCAAGAAGTCGAGCAGGTTCTAGAGGAAGTGACGAAATCGCCTGCCGACGTGATCGTCGTCGTCGATAGCTACGGTTCGATGTACGCCGAACAGGTCGAATTGCTCGTTAAAAAGTACCTGCAATATGCCTGGCAGTCGGGCAAGCAGGTTGGTATTCACGCCCACAACAACCAGCAACTCGCCTTCGCCAACACGATCGAGTCGATTATCCACGGCGCTAACCGCGTCGACGCCTCCATGATGGGGCTCGGCCGCGGCGCCGGTAATTGCCCGATGGAATTGCTCATCGGCTTCTTGCGGAATCCGAAGTTCAAGATTCGCCCGATTTGGCAATTGCTGCAAGATTACTTGCTGCCGTTGAGCAAGACGACCGAATGGGGACCCTACGCGCAATACAATATCACCGGCCAATTGAACGAGCATCCCCGCAGCGCCATCGCCGCGCGATCGGGCGACAAAAAAGATCAATACGCCGAGTTCTTCGACAAGATTACGAGCGAAATTTAAAACCAAGGATCCGAAGATTAATATTTTTCGCTTGAAATAGGGCCGGCGATTTGCTTCACGCGGCCGACCGTATGAGATAAGATAGCCTTGGACGCCGCCGCGGCGCTCAAGGCTTTTTCTTTTCCTTAACCGTCAATTTCGAGAATTCGCTATGAGTCAGTACTCGCAAAGCTCCTCGGCGTTGCCGAAAATTGTTCTAACGCTCCTCGCCGGCGCGACCATTTTCGTCGGCGTTCAATACTGGAATACGCATAAACGCGAAAGCGAAGAGTGGAACGAGAATTTGCAAGTTTGGAACGGCGGGACGCTGCCGACGCAACGAGAGCGTTCTCGCCTCGTTTATAACGGCGGCTCGATCCGTGAGAAGCTCGAGTTCGAATACAAGGACGTCTACTACGTTTGGGAAGGAAGCGATCTGCCGATCGCCGTTCAGCCCGATCGCGAGAAAATCTATCTCGTCGCCTTCGACCGCGATTCGGAATTCTCGCTCTACCGCGCCGTGAGCGCTACCGAATGGGAGGATGTGACGACGAAAGAATTCCCCCGCTATCTTGCGATCCAAAACGCTTCGTTCAGCAAGAAAGTCGAAGCCGGAAAAAATGATCTGGACGTCGTCGACGCGATGGATCCCGCCGATCCGGCTTTTCGAAAATCCCTCACCGCGAAGCTCTGGAGTTTTCTCGAAAGCTCGAATTTCAACTTCAAAGCGGAGCCGAGCGAGGAGTTTTTACGCCAATACAAAGATAAGCATATTCAATTTCAACGCGGTCCGGGCGGAGTGATCAAAATCGACAAAAGTAAAACAGGAAAAAAGAAGACTTGAAATTAGGCCGCGCTCTGAAATAGATTACGCGAACGACAGGTATTAATCAGAGCCGCGGTTTTCGCAAATCATAAACAAGGTATCTACAAAAGCCCGTCGACGGAAGAAATTCCGTCGATGGGCTTTTTTTATGCGCTTGCGGCTCGGAATTATTCAGGAGACGCATGATGCTCACGCGACATTTGATCGATCAGGTGCGGCAATTGATCGGCGAAGGAAAAAATAGCCTGCGAATGATCGCGCGACTTACCGGCGTAAGTCGGGGAACGGTCCGCATGATCGCCTTGGGCAAGCGACGCGATCGTGAACCGAAAAAAGTCGAACCGTGGGAAGCGGAAAGGCCCGGCCCTCCGCAACGCTGCCCGACCTGCGGAGGGAAGGTTTACATGCCGTGCCGCTTGTGCGCGGCCCGGTCGCATCGGGAGCCCTCCCCTGCCCCGCGTAAGCCCTGGACTTTGGCGGCCCTGGCCGGACCGGCGATCGGACTCGATTTGCGCCCGGAGCATCGACGACGATACGAAGAGATTAAGGAGAAGCGGCGCGCGAATGCCACGTTGGCGGAGGCGGCGCGCGACGTCTTTTCCGACCGCTGAAAGCTGACGGCTGATCGCTAAAGAGCTTTTCGTGCACAAAGTTCGGAGAAAACTATGAACGTCCAAGAGTGGGAAATCGTGATCGGCGTGATTACCGCCTCGGCCTTGGCCGTCGGACCGTGGACGTTCATGGTCCATGCCAAGTTGGCCGTCCTCTCCTCGCAAGTCACGCGATTGGAGCGGAAGGTCGATCAAGTCGTCGATTCGGAGTTTGAACGCTTGCCGCGTTGCATTCAACACGAGGCCGCTTTGAAAGAGATCGAACGAAGATTGGAAACAATTGAACAGAGGATGACCGAGGAGAGATGAACGCCCCCTTCCCCCCCCGTTCCTCTTTCCCCATGCCCTAACCCCTAAGCCCTACTATCATGCACATACGAGATCGAATTAAAGAGCTGCGGCGAGTGAAAGCGCGCGAGCTTCGGCCGAGCGCGAAGAATTGGCGAACGCACCCGCAGTCGCAGCGCGACGCCCTATGCGGCGCCTTGGCCGAGATCGGCTACGCCGACGCGCTAATCGCCCGCGAACTCCCCGACGGATCTTTGGAATTAATCGACGGACATCTTCGGGCTGAGACCACGCCCGACGCCGAAGTGCCGGTCTTGGTCCTCGACGTCGACGAACGAGAGGCGGCGAAATTGCTGGCGATGATCGATCCGCTGGCGAACATGGCCGGCGTCGATGAAACGCTTTTGACCGAGCTTCTTGCCGAAGTCGAAACCGACAACGAGGCGTTACAGGCGATGTTCGACGGACTATTGGCCGATGCGGCCGCGCCGAACGACGAGGAATCGGAGAGCGAGCCTCGGCCGGAGCCGGAGATCGGCGAGGTCTATCAAGTGGTCGTCGATTGTCGAGACGAGACTCAGCAACAGGCGCTTTTCGAGCGACTCACTGGCGAAGGATTCGAGTGCCGACTCCTGGTCTTGTAGCGAGCGGGCATGGTTTGTAGGGTGCGTGCTTGCAGGCGCCAGGCTGTAGGGAACGCCCTCCGTGGCGTTCCGAGAAAGTAATTAGGGCGCGTGTTTGTCACGTGCCGTCTCAAGGGCAGCTCAGGTTCTTGAACCTGAGCCGCGCAAGCGGCAAGAGGCTCTCCGTCGAACGCCTTCCTCCTTGCCGTTGTTGTGAAAACGCTTCCTGTTTAGCCGCAATGCCGAAGGCATGCCGTTTGTAGGGAACGCCCTCTGTGGCGTTCCGAGAATAACGTAGTGATGTGACTATGCTTAAACGTCAATTGTTTGAGGCCGGCAAAATTACCGGCGTGCCGTTTGTTTCGAGGGACGTTCACGTCCCTTCCTCGGCCTTTAGGCCGTCCTAGCTCCCGGCATTTATGCCGGAGAATGCGAAATACGCCCTCCAATTCCTTTCTTTTTCGAGGCTTTAGCCTCGAAAAAGAAATTGTAAAACGCGCGGTTTGAAACTGCGATTGGTATAAAGCGGTTTACAAAAAAAGAAAGGCGGAAAGGTTCCCCTTCCCGCCTCTTCGTTATTTTTCACGCAATTTTCCCGCAGCCGCTATTTCGCTCTCTTCCGCGAATAGTACGCGCCCGCCGCGACCACGCCGCAGAACAACAACGCGAACGACGAAGGCTCCGGAACGGATTCTGCTGGAGCCGTTATTGTCATTTCTTCCTGAAATTCTGCCGTAAATATATAGACATCGTCAATATTAACAACTCCATCGTAATTCATATCGCCACCATAATAATCAGCAGTAATAGATTGATCTGGAACGTAGTTTCCAATAAAAAGAAACGTATCGTTAATGTCTACAATTCCATCCATGTTTAGGTCGCATTTGTAATTGTATTTGAGAATTATATCGCTATCCGCTATATCGGAAACGCCGAAGAAAGAAACGTTTGATGCTTTGTATTCCGCTCCGGTGAGGATGCCGATTGCCATGCCTTCATTAGTACCGCAAGCAGTACTTTGAATACCAAGTCCGTCCCAAAGTCCGTCATTGTATCCGGCTTTGACGTAGGCAAGAATTGATGCGTATGTCGCATTGCGGACGATGGCGCCGCCGTTACGAAAATCGATAGTTCCCAGCGACGACGTTCCGCTTCCTAAATCAAGAGTTGTTAAGTTCATATTCAAGGCGTCAGTCGAGGCGGTGACAACTTTGGCACCGTAGGACACGCTTAACGTTCCTTGCGCGATGCCGGAAGAAGCCGTCAGTTGACCAGCCGCAACTTTTGTCGTTCCCGTACCGCTAATCGCTCCGACGGTATGCGTTCCGCTGGCGACTTGAAACGTGGCCCCGGTCGAGGTTTGGACGTTGAGGTTCGCGTTTGAAATGTTCGTCGTCTTAAAGACGGCCGTCCCGCCTTGAACGTTGATTGTTGACGCTACGTTCGAGGCGATTCCGCCGGAGAATTCAAGCGTTCCGGCCGAAATAGTCGTGTTGCCGGTATAGGAGTTGGCGGCCGAGAGAGTAAGCGTGCCCGCGCCGGATTTTCTAAATCCCCCGCTGCCGGACAATGCTCCGGAAAGAGTGACGGAATAAATACTGGTGTTAATTGTCGCCGTACCGCTAGTAAGCGTTAATGGAACCGAAGACGAAAAGTTAGCCGCAGCTATGAGCGATCCATTGCTCATATTGAAAGACGCTTCCCCAGAACCAGCCTGAAGAGCTTTAATTACCAAGGAGCCGCCTTGGAGATTATAAACGCCTCGGGAAGAAACGTTCTGCCCAAGAAGCAAGATGCCGCCGATGCTATTGTATCCTCCGGTCTGGGTGAAAACGCCCGTACCGGAGTATCCAACGAACAAATCGCCGGAATTACTCCAGTTCCCATTCCCTTGGGAAACCGTTCCGAAAGATCCTAAATTGTACCCAATGTAACTTGCTCCGGAAGTTGACATGTTCATGTTCGATTCGAAAAGCGATCCTGAACCGGAATAGCCGACGAATAGACTTCCGCTGGTCCAATTGCCCGAGACGCAAGAGAGATAGCCAAAGGAGCCTGCGTGGTAGCCGAGATAGCAAGTCGCGTTTGTCACAGTCTCGGCGGATTCGGCGGTGAACGATCCCGTGCCGAAATAGCCCAGGTAAAGGTTGCCGGAGTTTTTCCATTGAGATCCGGAACTTTCAACCGAGACGTTCCCGTTCGAACCGAGGTTGTAGCCGAGATAACAGCCGTTCGTTTGAACGATTCCGTTGTTGCTTATGGAAAACGTGCCGCTACCTGAATTACCGACGATGATTGCCCCCGAGTTGAATAGTGTTGAATAAGAAGAATCACCTCCTGTGACGGTCACTGAGCCTGTGCCTCCAACGCTATTCCCAACGATGAACGATCCGATATTGCTTATAGAGCCTCCACTTGTAACCCTCAGCGTCCCGAGGACGTTAAACGCTCCGCTGTTGTTCCAGATTGAGCCGCTGTAGTGCAACAAAGCGACGCTTCCCGCGTCGATAGTGACGCCGTTAGTGCTGATGGCGGCGCCCCTTTGAACGCAAAACGCCCCCGAGTCTGAGCTACCGATGGAAAGAGCTCCAGTATCGTTCCAGCTCGAACCCGTACCGCTGATCGAAACCGAGCCTCCGGCGCCGATGACGCCTCCGGCGCTGCTTACGGACCCGCCCTGGCTAATAACGAGAGCCCCCAGACCCGAGCGACCGACCGCGAGGGCGCCGGAGATAATCCACCGCGAGCCAGTTCCCGTCACCGTGGCGGTTCCGGAGGCGCCGCCGTTGTATCCTATAAAGCTGTCCCCGCTTTGCACGAGGCCGCGGTCGCTGATCGAAAATATCCCTGTTCCATTGTAGCCTATATAGATCGTTCCCGCGTTCCACCTCGAGGCGTTCCCTGATACGCTGGACGTTCCGGCCGAACTTGCGGAATACCCGAGAAAACTCGAATTTAAGACGGTGACGGCTCCGCCGCTATTAACGTTTAGCGATCCCATCCCTGCACCAGCGGAACCGAAGAGAATCGAATCGGACGCAAAAGCGCTTCCGGAATTACTTACCGTAAATACGCCAGTTCCGTTATTTCCAACGAAAAAACTTCCCGTTCCTGTCAGTGCGGAGTTGGGTCCGGAAATGGCGACGGTGCCAATGACGCCCGTTGCGCAACCGACATACGTCGTTCCCGTAATCGTCGCGGAACCGCCATTTGTAATGTTAATCGTTCCGGATTTTTGCGAGTTTCCGACAAACATTCCTCCGATATTAGACCAGAGCGCTCCGCTCCCCGAGACGGTCGCAACGCTCATATTGTCGATATAGCATGCGCCTTGGTTCGACATGAATGCGCCGTCTTTAACGTTGAATGTTCCCGTACCATACCCTCCGATAAACATGTTGCCCACGTTCGTCCAAGTCGAACGAAGCCCTTCTATCGTTGCCGTGCCGCTTTTTGTATTCGTCGTCGAAGTGTAATATCCAATCCACACTTGGGCTGTGCCGCTGGCGGTAGATGCCGAACCTATGTAAAAACTGCTCCCCGTGCCCAAACAGCCAATCCGAAGGTTTGTTGAATAGGTTAGTGAGCTGGCGCCGGACAGATAAACCGACGATCCGTTCGCTAAGTTTAAGTCAGAACCAACGACCGATCCGGAATTGCCTACGCCCAGCGTCCCTCCGTCAAGCCAGGTTGTGCCGGCGCTGGTCCATTTCGAACCGACGCCATCAATACGCACTGTACCCGTAATCTGGTTGGTTGCCGTGGAGCTGCAACTGATAGATCCGCCGTTAGATACCTTTATTTCCGCACCGCTCGCGGCGCTTGTCGCGATCTCGTCATCAGCTGCGATGCTGGTAACTTCCAAAAAGCCATTAACTTCGTCCCCCGCAGGTTCCCCGGCAGTGGCTAAGGAATTCCCCACGATGAAGCCGCCTTGGCTGGACCAAATCGAACCCGTCCCGGAGACAGTTGCGGAGGAAGCGACGTAACTTTTGCCGGAAACGCTCGCCGTACCGGAACTGTTTATGCCGACGCTGCCCGTGACGCTCATACACGACGCAGTCAATGTGCTTGTCCCTGAAACAATAACGACGCCATTGGTGAAAACAGTTCCTGTCACGCTGACCGTCGCACGATCGGAGGAATATAGGCGCCCGCTAGTCAAAATTAAATTTCCGCTGTTCGTCCACGTTGATCCATTGCCAGTTACCGTTGCAGTTCCAACTGCTCCAACATTGAAGCCGATATAGCAAGTGCCCGACAAAATACCGCTCCCCGAATCAACCGTCACGATACCCGTACCGGTTTTTCCAATGTAAACCGTTGAGCTATTAGTCCATGTCGCCGGATTAGTTGGAAGCACATCGCCGCTGTACGAAATTGCGGCCAAGCTAGTTTGAGCAAGAATCAGAACGGCGGCAAAAAAGCCGCCCAGCGTCACAGTGCAAGAAGTGCGCATGATTTCCCCTTGGTAGGATGAATGGGATGGGTATGCAAGGCAGGACGAGCGTCGAAAAAGTTCCCGCTTCTTGACGCCCGCAAACTTACGCCGGAAGGCGATCGCACAAAGAACGCCCCCTCACGCGTTAATAATTCGCAAACGCGGACAAGGTAGCACAAATGATTAAAGCCTGTCAATAGATCGAGGGACTTCGTGCAGGTGGAGCCGCATTCATAACGCACGCGATTAATTTCACTCCGAACGACATTTTTCAGCCAAGCGCAAACTGCGCGGCAATCACGAAACCGCGATAGAACGAAGCCCCGAGAAATATTTTCGGCGGAATTTCCACATTGCACAAAACGACGCCTCCCATCCCTACGCCCTATGCCTTATGCCTTATGCCCCAGTCCCCAGTCGATTCAGAAATTATAAATCGACGGTGGAATATTCTTGAATTCGTGCCACACAATTGCATAGCTTAGATTGACAAGGTATCACGAAGAGCCGCTCGCATTAAAACGACGCGGTATCAAGAAGAGCCCGCTGACGAAAAACCATTTCCGTCAGCGGGCTTTTTTTGTGCGCACTCAGAAACGAAGAAGCCGCTCAAGCCCCTTCGTCCCCTGCGCGCCTTGCGACGAAACAAAATTGCCCGTAGCTAACCAAAAACAAGAAAATCAGGCTGAAAAAGGCGTCCAAATTCTCACGCCCATTTTCAGACCATAGGCCCGTCCGATCAATGCGAGTTCAGCATTTGTCTTGCTGAACGCTGACCTTTACAAGGAGATGACATGAAAACAAATTCCTTGCGTTCCCTCGCCGAAGCAATTGCCGATTTTTGGAGCGGGTACGTCGATCCGCGCGAGGACTATTTCGACGAGGACGGTTCGCGATGGCTTTCCCTTGCCGACGTCTCGAAAGGAGGCGGCGGCTTTGCATCGATCAACGAATCGCAATTGGCCGAAATTCGCGGACAATGCCGCGCGCTGGCCATGCATAACGAGTTCGCCATCAACGGCCATGAAAACCGAATTAGCTACGTCGTGGGAAGCGGTTATTCTTACGCAACCGTCGCGCGACGAGGCCGATCGCCGTCGGAGAACTTAATTCACTCCGTGCAGGATGTGATTGACGAGTTTTTAAGAATCAATAAATGGAGTCGACGCCAACAAGAGATCCTGCGGCGAAAAGATCGTGACGGCGAATGCTTTTTGCGATTCTTTACGTCGCCGGAAGGGCGGCTCCTAGTTCGATTCGTCGAACCCGAGCAAGTGGCGACTCCGACGGAACGACTAAACGATCCGGCCACTTCATTCGGCGTTTTGTCCGATCGCGACGACGCCGAGACGGCAATTGGCTATTGGATTGACGGTCGGTTCGTTGATTCGGACGAAATACAACATCGCAAATCAAACGTCGACGCGACGGCGAAACGCGGCCTGCCGTTGTTTCATCCCGTGCGAAAGAATCTACGGCGAGCCGAAAAACTACTGCGAAACATGAGCGTGGTGGCGGAGATTCAATCGGCGATCGCCATAATTCGCAAACACCGAACGGCGACGGCTTCCGGCCTGGAACAGTTCGTCGCCCGGCAGGCGGATTATACGGCGACGAGTTCCGGCGGACAGGTGAGACGATTCAGCCGATTCGAGCCGGGCACGATTCTTGACGCGTTGTCTGATACCGAATACGAGTTTCCCGCCTCGGGAATCGACGCTTCGCGATACGTGATCGTATTGCAGGCCGAGTTGCGCGCGATCGCGAGCCGATTAGTGATGCCGGAGTTCATGCTGACGAGCGACGCAAGCAACGCCAATTACTCTTCGACGATGGTGGCCGAGGGACCTGCGGTAAAAATGTTCGAACGTTTGCAGCGAGAGATGATCGACGAAGATTTAGACGTGATGCGACGCGCGATTCGCACGGCCGTTAGAGCGGGCCGATTGCCGCAAGAGGCTTTCGAGGAGACTGAAATTCGCGCGGTTCCTCCGACCGTCGCGTCAAGAGATAGATTGCGCGACGCTCAAGCCGATCAGATTCTGCTTAAATGCGGAGTGATGTCGAAAGAAACCTCGGCGATGCGAAACGGTTTGGATCCGGAACATGAGCGGAAGCAGATCGCAAAGAGAGAAGGCCAAGAAAAAATCCTGCGAAAATAAGTTTGAAAATGGCCGCGCGCGGATGTATACATATGCACACCATGACGCCGAACGCCGCAACGAACGCGAAAAAAACGGACCGGCTCAGCCAAGTTTGGTCTGAGTTGCTGGCCGAAGCTTTGCGAAGGGATTTTTATGGAACTGTCTTGCTCGAAGTGACTATCCAAGACGGCGTAATCCAAGCGTTTCGACGAAAAGTGGAACGAACGGAAAAGTAGAGAGTAGGGCGCGGGTCATAAGAACTTTCAAGCGAATAAAGGGAGACGAAACTATGACGGAAAAGATTTTGGAATACTGCGATTCGCGAGGAACGCGAATCGCAGTAGATCGTGAGGCGGGAGTGATTCGCGGCGTGAAGATTCTCGGCCTGCGTTCGCGCAACGGGCGAGAGTATTCGACCGAAGCGTTGCGAGATGCGGCGCCCTTGTACGAGAACGTAAAAGTTAACGTGAATCATCCAAAAAGCTCGGCAACTTCGGCGCGAGACTATCAAGATCGGATCGGAACGATGCGCGCCGTGCGACTTATCGAGGCCGAGGGGCTATTCGCCGACTTTCATTTCAATCCGAAGCATGCGATCGCGGAACAATTAATTTGGGATGCCGAGCATGCGTCGGAAAACGTCGGCTTTTCGCATAACGTCGAAGCGCGAATTATGAGGAGAGGCGACAAGGCGATCGTGGAGGCGATTACGCTTGTAAAGAGCGTCGATCTTGTGGCCGATCCGGCTACGACGCGAGGATTGTTTGAATCGGAGTCGAGCGTCTCGTTCGAAGAAACGATTCAGGAAAAGGACATAAAGATTGCGGAATTATCCGAGAGAATCGTTCAATTGGAGGCGGAACGACAAAATACTCGACGGCGGGAAACGATTCGTCGTTTGTTGAAGGAGCATTGCTTGCCGGATTTAGATGCGGAAGACGCTGTTTCAAAGGCGATTTTAAGCAAACGATTCCTGCGACAGATTGAAGAAGCACGGGACGAATCGCAGCTTCTCGAGTTGATCGCTGATCGAGTTGCGATCATCGAAGAGTTGCAAGAGAACATTGGGGGCGCTTTGAATGAAAACAGAAACTGGCGACCAATGGCGAAGGCCTCAAGCGAGTGGACGGCTGAACCGAACGATGCTAAGTCGTTCGCCGATGCAATAACAAAGTAGACAAGCGTGAAGGAATATCAGACAAGGAGAACGAACGATGAGCGATAAGATGCGGTGGCGTTACGGGGAAACGAATCCCGTCGTGGCGGAGGTTGATTCAACGACTGTGATTGAGATCGGGGACTTGCTGTATCTGGACGGGGACGATGCGAAACCGGCGCATATGCGTTTGGATGAAACGGACGAAGAATCGAATCAACAAATGTTTGCGAGGAATTTCCTGGGGGTGGCTATGCAGCGAAGCCGGGGCGGCGAAACGGCCCCAATTCGCGTAGCGACGACCGGCGTATTTGAATTCGATTGCCCTAGTACGACGTTCGAGTTAGGTAACTTCGTCGGAGCCAAGGAGGACGCGACTGGCACGGCTCTCTTCAATCAGCAGGTGACGAAGGTTATCAAAGGACGTTACGCGATTGGGCGAGTCGTTAAACGATCGCAAACCGCTTCGACGCAAGTTTTGGCAGAAATTCGCTCGACAGTAATTACCGGGGGAATCGAAGGAGGATGCATCGCTGCATTCTCGTAATTTACCCTAAGAGGCTTTCTGATCGAAACCGTGATTGACGCAGTATCATTCAAAGGAGAACAAGCGTGAGAGCGATCAAATATCGAGAGTTGAAGCGAATGTACGAGATGAACGGAGCTGAAAGGACTGTTCGCCATCTGCGTGAGGCGTTGGAGCAAAGACATTTGAAGCCGGAGGATTTCAGCATTCGTGAAACGGCCGAGGCGACGTTGTCACCGGAACGAGTTCGTGCGATGGATCCTCGCAACGGCGAAATGACATTCATGGAGAGCGAAGGAGTCGATTTTGCGGCTTTTTCAAACATCGCCGGTCAGATCGTACGTACAAAAGTGTTGGAGGCGTACGATCAAGAGGCGTTCGTCCTGTCGAAGATCGTCGGATCGACGCCGACTCGATACGACGGAGAGAAAATCCCTGGAATCGGTCGAATCGCCGAAAACGTGAGCGAGGTTCGTCCGGGGATGCCGTATCCGAATTTGGGTTTTGGTGAAGATTACGTTGAGACGCCGCAAACGACGAAACGCGGCTTTATCGTACCGGTCACGAAAGAGGCAATCTATTTTGATCGAACAAATTTGATACTACAGCGGGCGGCCGAGGCCGGCGAAGTGTTGGGAATGAATAAAGAAAAGCGCTTGCTTGATCTTCTCATCGGCGCGACGAACAACTACAACTGGAAAGGCGTAAACTTCAACACCTATAGCGCAACTGGATCGGGCACCGCTCCCGACGGCGATTGGATCAACCAAATCGACGTAGAACTGCGAGACTGGACCGATGTGGACGAGGCGGAGCAGAAATTCGCCGAGATGCTCGATCCAAACACGGGCGAACCAGTTCTGATTCAAGCGACGACGGTTTTGGTAACGCCAGCCTATCGTCATTCCGCGCATCGCATTTTTAGCGCTGCCGAAATCGCCTATGCCGTCAGCGGATCGGGAACGACGACCACTGCAGCGAATCCACTTGGAAACTATCGCGTCGCGGAAAGTCGCTTGGCCTATCGACGTATCGTCGCCTCGGGGATCGAGGCCGCGAAAGCAAAGAAATACTGGTTTATCGGCGATTTTAAGAAGGCCTTCGCCTATATGGAAAACTGGCCGATCACCGTAACTGTCTCACCTCCTAATAGCGAGGCTGACTTCAATCAAGATGTCGTCGTCCGCTACAAGGCGAGCGAACGCGGAGCGGCCGCAGTCGTCAATCCTCGCTGCGTTGTTCGAAGCTCCGGAGGAGCGTAACGAGCAAGGATGAGCGAGTAGGAATGAAGGATGAGAACCGCGACTTTCGTTCTTCATTCCTACGCCTAGTTTTAAAATCTCACCTTTCACCGCTTGATTTCCTCACAACTACCGTCACCTGAATTATCATGGCTGATCGAGAGCAAATTACTCTGATAAAAACACAAGCTTTGGCGAGAATCGCAGAGATTACTGCACAGCCAAAGCCAGATTATCAAATTGACGGGCAGAAAGTAGCTTGGGCCGACTATTTGATGAGACTGAAAGCGACGGTCGATTGGTGCGATTCGAAAACCTCTGAGTTTGACGGGCCAATTGAATTGCGATCGACGGGAGTTGCGTAGGCAATTAAGCGTTGAATTTTGAGAGTTGGGAGGCGGAACGATGGGCGTGAAACCGATCATTAGCAGCGATGCGACTGTGATTGATGGATCCGAAACGGTTCGATTCATTCGACGCAAGAATTTGCGCGACGGTCAGGGAACGGTGATCACCCATGCCCTTCGCCGTCCGATTCAAACCATCGAAGGAACTCGAGGAAAAGGTTGGGCCGTAAAAAACATCGTTCACAGCGACGGAGTTTATGCCGCGACGGATATGTGTTGGTCGATTCCCTTTGAAGAGTTAACTGAAGAACCTGGTCTTGGTGACGTAATCGTCGATTCAAAGTCGCAGCGTTGGACCGTCCTGGAATTTCATGCGGCCACTCTGAAATCGAGGTGGATTTGTCGGGCGAGAGAATTAGCGATCGCCGAAGGTTTGGAAGACTTAATTATCGTTCTGCGAAGAACCGAAGACGCAAACGGCGGAATTACCTGGAGCGTCGAACACGCCAATTTGCGGGCGAGGATTCAGCTTGATGAAACAAAAGTCGAAAACAACGACGGTTTGCTCAGCACAAAGCGAACGGTTACGATCTTTTTCGAAACGGAGGTGGAACTCGATCATTCGAGGCGAATTCGCGGAACAAACGGCGCTTTATATCGAATCGTCTCGGTCGCCGGCTATCCTAGACTGGGCGAACTCATGACGGCAAAATGCGAAGTAGTTGAGTAGAGATCAATGTACAGAAAGGCAATTAAATATGGTCGTGACGTTTAGGGAGCTGGCGGGATCTCCGAGAGAAACGTTTTCGACGAACGGGACCGTCGCCGAGAGGACATTGGTTTGCGCATGGAGTGATCGCTTGGCTCTCGTTAATGAAATTCTCGGCGGAACGACGAAATCTGTCTATCCGGCGGCAAGCGGCGTTTTTGCGGTGAGCGTCATGACCGAACCGCTCGCCGACGAGCAAATCGCAGGGGCGTTTTCCAGCTTAAACGCCGGAGTGAATTCAAATGCAGATTTCGCCAAGCTGATAGTTCATTACGAATCAGCCCCTACGGCAAAATCATCTGGCGAGACGACGGCGTACTTGACCTATCGGCGTGAAGTGCGTCGCGAGGCGGCGGCGTTTCCCGGCGGAAGCGTTTACTTACCGCAACATCCGGCAACGGCTTTTCCAACCGAGGCAAGCGGAGCAGTATCGTTTCCGATCGTCGTTCATCGTCTGACTTGGGGAACGACAGTAAATCCGCCTTGGGAGGCGATCCGAGCATGCCGTGGAGCTGTAAACGCATCGGCATTCCTCGGCGTTCCAACCGGTCGATTGATTTTCGACGGGGCGGAGGCGAAACGAACTTTCGACAATCTTAACGGGCTGGCAAATTCTAATTTCGGCTGGTCGCTTGAATACATTTTTCGAGAAGATTCGCTCTACGGAGTGACTGATCCGGTTTCTTATCCGAGCGCTGATTTTAATGCTTTACTACAATTCGACGAATGATCGGGCGAAGCCCAAAAAACGCCCTGGAAAACGGGAACGAAATGCCTTTCATCATCAATAATCGAGGGGAGAGAGTTTGCCCGATCATGCCGCAGACATTTCGCTCCCGTTGAATCCAGGATACAGACTATTTTTTATTTGCAACGGTCGTTGCGTTTTTAAACAGTATCTCGATTATTTCTGCGGCAAGTTGTCCCCAGTCACTTTCTAAAATTACATCAAGCTTGGCGTGAGCGTTTCTTTTCCAATTCTTGCAGCTTATGGCGTCGATAGCGCCTTCGCGGGTCAATGAGCCCCCTTCTCCGACCTGACTGTAGAGTTCGACGAAATCCGTCTCCGTCCAGTCGTCGAAGAGATCGGGATTCAGCTCAATAATTTCGTCGATGACCGCGTTCGACCAGCGATCGATGCTACGATAGACCAATCGGGCGGGATCAAGAAAAAGTTCATCGACGGCGACGCCCAGTCCTTCAGCCAACTTTTTCACGGTGCGAAGGTGCGGCTTGTTTTTGTCGCGGAGGATTCCGCGGATGGTTCGTTCGTCCAGACCGGCGCGTTCGTGAAGCGCATTGAGCGATAAGCCGGCGGCGGCGGCCAGACGCAAAACGTTTTCTTTTATGTGATTTGCCATCTAGCGGCCAATTATAATCGAATGGTCGATAAGTGTACTGATGTATACACACCAAGTGCGAAGTCAATAGCTCACAGCCTATAGTTTTTCTGTGCGGACAAACGAACACCTCGGCCGTGTTTCCGGCAGAAGCGTTGCGGTCGGCATCATCCGAGCGGCAGTTCTGCATGGCGTCAGGCCTCTCCCCCGAAAAATGCCTGTCTTGAGCGACAAAAACCCCAGCAAAGCCCACTAGTAACCTAATGTTTTATAGGGGCGTAATAGTTTTTTATCGTTGCGTTCGTCCAATTCGGCAATTCGCCATTTGACGCAACGTGCGAAAAGGTTTGGAGTTCGGTCGTGTTAGTCCTGACAATCATTGTCGGTACGCTGAATCTCTGCTTGGGTTTCGCCCTGGCGGCGTACTTGGGCTACGGACCGCCGGATCTTCTTGACGGATTGCCGAAACTAAGTCTTCCGCATTTCTTGCATTTCACATTCCGGCGCGGCGTCAGTTCCGTCGCTCCTCCGTCGATCGACATGAATTTCGCGCCCCCGTCGGCCGATGAACTGGGAGCGATGTTCGACATGGGGGATGAGGACGAGATGGCCGGCGCAACCTCGATTGCAGCGATCGATGAACCTTACGACGACGACGTAGCGCAATTACTTTCGCCGCAAGCGCCTGAACATTGGGATTTGAACGAGAAGTTCGTCGAAACGTCGATTCTCCGTTTGAATATCGCCATGATGAAGAGCGGCATGCGAGCGACGGAGATCGATACGAAACTTCGCGCAAGCAAGGGAAAGACGGATCGGGAATTGATCGATTCATGTTATCGACTATTGCGAGAAGATTGCATTGTCTATCTGGCGGAGCAGAAAGAGGCAGCCGACAAATTCCATGCGAGAATCGACGAGCTCGGCGAGTTGGCTTCTTTGGGCGAAGACATCGAAATCGCGAATTTGGAGCAGGCGGCGCAAGTCGAGACGACGATCAACAACCTCGATTTCATGGACTTCCACACCGATTTGGAAGCAGGAAACGTGCGGTTGCTCGAAGAAATCAAGAATTTGCGGATGGCCCGACATAAGATGCGTGACAATCAGGAGATCGCCTTCCTTACGATCGCGCGCTACGAAAGCCGCATCGACAAGATCGAGAAGCAATTATACAACGACCCGCTTACAAAGTTGCGAAACCGGGTCGGCTTGGAATGCACTCTCAATGAATGGTGGAAGCAAGGGCGTCATCAGTCGCGTCAAATTTCGGCGGCCATGATCGACATGGACGGGTTCGGACTCATTAACGAGAAATACGGTCCACTATTGGGCGATCGAATATTGTATCAAATCGCACAGTATCTATTTTCGGCGATCGGCAAGCAAGACATGGCGACTCGATATTCGGGCCAACAATTCTTGATCGCGTTTTTAGACAATGGTCCGCGCACTGCCTTAAAAAATTTGGAATTGATTCGCCAAACGCTCGAAAAGATGACTTTCGTTCACGAGACGGAAAAGATTCGTCTTACGGGGAAATGCTCGTTCACCGAAGTCCGCCAAGATGACGCCTACACAACGGTGTTCGACCGATTGGAAAAGACGATGAAGAAGACCCGCGCTGCCGGAGCGAATCGAACGTTCGAACATGACCTCAAGGACGAAATAAAACTGATTGAGTCGCCGAATCTTGGTCCCAAAGAATTAGAAATGTTAATTTAACGGTCCTTCTCAAGCAAGGACATAGAGCAGCGGACGATTTAATTATGCCTGATCCATTAGAATTTTTCCAAAGCGGCTTAACCCATCAGAAGAACGCGGACTGGGATCAAGCGGTCGCGGCTTTTACCGAAGCGATTCGTTTAAATCCGAAGTACGTTGAGGCGTATTACGGGCGAGGCAACGCCTATGAGGCGAAAGGCCAGCATGACGTGGCGATCGCCGACTATTCTGCGGTGATGAAGTTCAGCCCCGGCGAACCGGTCGCTTTTTTCAATCGCGGCTCGGCCTGGATGAAAAAAGGAGACCGCAAGGCGGCGATAGCCGATTTCGACGAAGCCATTCGGCTCGATCCGCTCTACGCCAAGGCGTACTACAATCGCGGATTCGCCTTTTTCAAGAGCAATCAACTGGAAGCGGCGATTGACGATTACACGAAATCGATTCAGCACGATCCGAACGACAGCGACTCGTTCGTTTCGCGAGGACTGATTCGCGCGGTGCGAGGAGAATGGGATTTAGCGATGGCCGATTACGACGAAGCCATTCGCTTGAATCCGGACAACGCGAAAGCGCACGGAAATCGCGGGAACGCCTTGGAGCGTAAAGGGGACACCGACGGCGCTTTGGCTGAGTACGGCGAAGTAATTCGCATTAACGACAAGGATGCAAAAGCCTACTCCAACCGCGCTCTAGCTTACTGCAAACTAAATGAATTAGACAAAGCGATCGGCGACTACACCGAAGCGATACGCTTGAATCCGAAGAGCGGCAAGAATTATTGCGCGCGGGGAATAGCCTACGCGAAGAAGCGGCAAACCGACAAAGCGATGGCCGACTACGACGAAGCGATTCGGCTCGAGCCTCGCAACGTGGAAGCCTACGTTTGCCGAGGGATCGCACGGACGGCGAAACTGAATCGCGACGGCGCTTTGGCCGATTACAACGAAGCGTTGCGACTCGACCCGACGAACGTCAAAGCACTTTACAACCGAGGAATCGTGAACGGCCTGATGGGGCAACTGGACAGCGCCCTGGCCGACTACAATCAAGTCCTGCAACTCGATCCCAAAGACGCCTTGGCCTATAGCCATCGCGGAGTTATCCACACGAAAAAGAGCGCCCTCGATCGCGCCTTGAACGACTTTACGCACGCCATCGAATTAGATCCAAAGTATTCTCGAGCGTTTTTTAATCGAGGATTAGTCTATTTGATTAAACGCAACCCCGACTCGGCCATCAACGATTTTACAAAGACGATCGAGCTGGATCCAAACTACAGCTTGGCTTACCTGAATCGCAGCAAGGCGTATGAAATGAAGGGGGATAAGGCGAAGGCCGCTCCCGACAAGGCCAAGGCGCAGGAATTGGCTGCGGCGACTCCCGAAACCGCCGGAGCGCATTAATTGCCGGCGTTTGAACGAAGCGAACCGTCGTCGTTCCACGTAGGGAGCCCGTATTTTTCTTCGACGAGTCGGGCGGTTCGCTCTTGGGGCCACGAGGCGCTCACTTCATCGGCGTCCCATGCGGCACTCAACGCCGTACGGATCGACACCGAATCTATGCCGAGATTCGCCACAAACGAATCATGCGAACGACCGTTGCGGTAATCGGGAGCTCTCGGAGGGCTCTTGAGCAAACGCTCGATCGTCGGCAAAGAGAAATCGTAAAGTAGCGTTCCGTGGTAAAGAAAATGCAAGCGCTTGCATCGCACGCTATTGCCGGAAAACTTTTTATACGCGACCGGCTCGGCGTTGAGATTCCGGTTACATGCGGAACCCGACTCAGAAGCGCCGTTTGACACCCGCAGCTCTTCGGAAGAATCCAAGAGCGCTAGATCGCTGACGCCTTGGCAACGGACGCTTGGCCGAAAAGGACGAAGAGCCTCGGCGATGACGTTCAAGACGAAGCGATGCGTGCTGTCGAGCGTTTTCAATTCGGGCCGTAACTCGTAGCTTAGGACGACGGCGTACATGAGGCAGCCTGGTCCGGCGACGACGGCCAAACCGCCGCTCGTGCGGCGCAAGATCGGGACGTTCGACTTTTCGCAACTGTCCCGTCTGACTTCGAGATCAATGCGTGAAGAGCGTCCGACGACGACCGCCTGTCGAGGCGACTCCCAAAACCGCAATGTTTCGAGCGGCGCGCCGCCGCACTCCGCTTCGTCGAGCAGAGCTTCGTCGAGGGCGAGGTTTTCTTCCGGCGTGGGCAACGTAAGATCAAGCAGTCGCATGCGATTCCTTCGACGTATAATTTTCGCGCGGATATTCTTAGAGATGATTGCAAAAACTTGATTTTCGTACAAATACTCGGCGTCCGAAAGCGAAGTGAACAAGCGTTTAGTTTTGTGCGTAGTTTAGGATAACGGGCGAGCGTAGCGGTTGGGTAAGATGTAGCCGCAAGCGCCTACCGCACAGGGAATTACGGCGAATCCACGAAAATCGCTTCGGCAGTCGTCGAAAGAAACTTCAAAAAACATTTTAACTGTAACCTATAGTACATCTTGAGGTTGCAACGCGTGTTAAAGTTTGCGGCCGCGAGAATGTTTGCCCGACAAAAGAATTTCTGGCAAATTAAGTTATTGAGTTGTACGCTCTTACCAGTGCGTCGTCCGACGGCGTCGTTCGTTCGCGAGTAACGACGAAGGCTTCGTCGCGACGCCGCTGAGATTTGCGATTGCCGTTGTACGTCAGCAACGTATCGGCGAGGTTATTAATTATGAAAAAGTTTTTTAGTTCCGTTTTCGGCGTTTTGTTTTCGTTGGGCCTCGTCGCGGTATGCGACGCATGTCCCTGCAACAATCCTTCGACGGCTTCAGTCACTACGGTCGCTCCGACGGTAGTGAACATGCCCGTCGTCGCAGCGTCGCCCGTCGTCGATTCGTCGATCACGTACAAGTTGGCCTATGAAACGATCAACGAGCGACGCGAGGTTTCGGCCTATAAGATCGAATACGAAACGGTCTATGAAGAGCGTAAGGTGACGACTTATAAGCCAGTCATCGAAACGCAAATGCGCGAGGTCCGTTATACGGTCGCCAAACCGATCGCCGAGACCGGCTTTCGCGAAGAGACCTATACTGTCCAAAAACCGATCTACGAGACGCAGATTCGGGACGACAGCTATACGCAGGTTCGTTACGTTCAAGAGACAGCCGAACGCGAAGAGCGTTATACGGTAAACCGTCCCGTGGTCGAAACGGCCGAGCGAGAAGAGACTTACACGGTAATGAAGCCGGTCTGCGAGACTGCGATGCGCCAAGAGGCCTATACGGTGATGCGCCCGGTCGTGACGACGCAAACGCAACTCGTCGACCAAGGCGGATTCGCCGATCAAATGGTGATGAAGCCGAGCTTCTTTTCCAATCGATTGAAATGGTCGGGAGGCGGACCGGCGATGGACCCGACGACAGGCGCCCCGGTTTATCAGAGAGCCGGACTCTATTGGGATCAATCGCCGCGCGGAACCTACGAAGTGCAAAAAGTATGGCAACCGAATATCGTTCCGCAACAAGTTCAAACGACGAATTACGTGCCACAGACCGAGGTGCGACAAATTCCGATTCAAACCACGCGTTACGTGCCCGAGCAAGTCGTTCGCAAGGTTCCGGTTCAAACGACCCGCTACGTTCAAGAAGAGGTCGTGCGCAAGGTTCCTTATACGGTAATGCGTCCGGTCGAGGAGCGGATTGAAAAGAAGACGCCGATTCAGATTTGCCGTTGGGTTTCCGAACAGCAAGTGCGGAAGATTCCCGTAACGACCTATCGCATGGCCTACGAGGAACGCGTTGAGCAGATTCCGCAAAAAGTATGCAAAACGGTGGCCGTCGAAGAGACGATTCAAGTTCCGCGAGTTGTCGAGAAACGCATTCCTGGCATTTTGTCATACGACGTACCGCGGACGATTTGCTATCGCATTCCGCTCGACCTATGCGGCAATCCGATCCAAACGGTCGAGCCTTCGACGACGGCGCCTTCGTTGGCGCCTTCTTCGGAAGCGGTTCCGAGCCAGACGAACATGAAGACGTATGACGACCGCCGCGCTCCGACCCGCGCGGCGAAATCGGCGACTCCTGCCGATCAGAAACCGAGCGTTGAGTCAAACGCCGCGCCGAGCTCCACGCCGGCCGATCAGCCGATGACGCCGGTGAAACCGGACGCCTGGACCGCTCCAAAGGACACCCCAGCGTCGACCGCTAACCCGGCGACGAGCTCTTCGACGCCTTCGCAAGAGGCGCCGACCGCTCCCGCCGCGCCGGAACGCTATCCGTTAATGAAATAACCGTCGCCGAGCTTCGGCGAACAATACGAATAAGGACGCGAAATCGCGAGGTTTCGCGTCCTTATTCTTTTATGCGGCCGTCGGAGTTGCAAAAACTAAAAAAACGCCGAATTTTACGCGGTTGACGTTTGATGACGTGGGTTCATATACTGAATCCATAGAATTCCCTTCATGCCCGTTTAACGGGTACCTTTCACGGTAAAGTAGCTCGATCAACTGAAGACATGATTCGCAATCAGAACGACAAAGCCGATTCACTCCAAAACGTTCGCGCGGCGTTCGTCGGCAAGTTAGCGAGCATGTCGCGAAAGGACGCGACGGCGTTGTTGCGCGAGGCCGGAGCCGTGGTCGTCGATCGTTTTGATGCGGAGACGAATTTACTCGTCATCGGCGAATACGACTTACCTTTTCCGAAGCTCGATTCGGACGACGATTGGTTTACGGAGGACGTTCGCCTTGCGGCCGAGGAGGGGCGAGTGGAGATCGTCACCGAGACGAAGCTATGGCGGCGTTTGAAACTGGTCGATGAGCACGAGCACGATTCACGAAGGCTCTACACGCCGGCAATGCTGGCGGATTTGCTCGGCGTTTCGACTTCTACAGTGCGACGCTGGAATCGGCGCGGACTCATTAAGCCGGTTCGAGAGGTTCGCAAGTTGCCGTACTTCGATTATCAAGAGGCCGTGACCGCGCAGCGCTTGGCCGGTTGGCTGGCCTCGGGCATTTCGCCGCAAGTATTGGAAAAGAAGCTGGCCGATCTCGCCAAGTTCCTACCCGACGTCGATCGGCCTCTTGCGCAACTGTCGATCATCGTTGAAGGAAAGCACGTTCTGCTACGGCAGGAAAACGGGCTGATCGATTCGGCCGGCCAGAAGCGATTTGAATTTCAAGCGCCGGAAGCCGAAGAAACGGCGAATATGCCGACAAAAAGCCTCGCTTCGTTGGAGCGAGCGCTTCCGACGACGCCGGAAGAGCTTTGCGCAATGGCGGCCGAGGCGGAAGAGGAGGGCCGGTTGGCCGAATCGGCCGATTTGCTTCGGGCGGCGTTGGCGGCAGGCGGCCCGAATGCCGAGATTTGTTTCCAACTTGCCGAAATACTGTATCGTTCCGGCGATTTGTCGGGCGCATGCGAACGTTATTACATGGCCGTCGAACTGAACGAAGAATACGTCGAGGCACGGGCGAATCTCGGTTGCGTGCTAGTCGAGACTGGGCGACTTGAGCTGGCGGTCGCAGCCTTCGAGGGGGCGCTGAAATATCATCCCGACTACGCCGACGCGCATTATCAGCTTGCGAAAGCGCTGGACGATTTAGGCCGTGGCGACGAGGCGCTCTCGCATTGGAAGCGATTCCTGGAGTTGGCGCCGGAAAATCCCTGGGCCGACGAAGTGCGAAGGCGGCTGAACGACGTAGCGAATTAATACACCGCAGGCGGCTCTCGCGCATTCACCCTCTATTCTCTACGCCCTATCCCTAACGCCTACTTCCTACATAAACGTCTTCAGCACGTCTTCGGGGGCCGGGCCGTAGCTGTGCGGCTCCATCGAGCAGGAGGCTCGGCCTTGGCTCAGCCCGCGCATGGCCGACGAATAGCCGAACAACGAGGCCAACGGCGCCTGCGCTTCGATTACGGTGTTTTTGCCGCGAACGTGGGTGCGGGTGATCATCGCGCGGCGTTGCTGCAAATCGCCGACGATATCGCCGAGGTTTTCTTCCGGGGCGGTCACTTCGAGCTTCATGATCGGTTCGAGGAGGACGATGCCCGCCTCGCGCAACGCTTTCATAAAGGCGTCGGCAGCGGCGTAGCGGAAGGCAAGCTCGTTCGATTCGGTCTCGCTCACTTCGCCGCCGGTGACGGTAATCTTGACGTGCATTAAGGGAAAACCGAGCATACCGCCGCCAGCCCCTTGCTCCTGCAACGTCTCGAGCGCGGCGTTCATTAACTGTTCAGGCAAGACGACGCCCGGCCCCACGACGACCGTTACCGGCTTGGCGCCCTGCTGGAACGGCTCCATGCGGATCGAGAGCTTGCCCGAGAGCATTTGCCCGCCGACGTTGCGATGGCATTCGCCCGTCACGTTGACGGCCTTTTCGATCGTTTCGCGGTAGCTGACGCGCGGCTTGTGAACGCGAACGTTCAACTTGTAGTCGCGGAGCAGGCGGTGCTTGATAACTTCCAAGTGCAATTCGCCCATACCGCTGATGAGAGTTTGGCCGGTCTCTTCATTCTCGATGCCGCGGAAGGTCGGGTCTTGGCGCTTCATCATGTCCAAAACATCGGAGAGCTTTTTGCGTTCTGCCGAGCTTTCCGGCTCGATCGCCATCGAGATAACCGTTTCGGGAAATTCGATCGATTCGAGCAAAATGGGATCGCCGTGCGCGTCGCAGAGGGTGTCGCCCGTAACCGACTGGCGCAGCCCGATGACGCCGACGATGTCGCCGGCCGAGGCCGATTCGACTTGCTGGCGACGATCGGCTTGAATGCGCCACAACTGCGGCACGTTTTCTTTTTTATCTTTGCCGGAATTTAGCACGCGGCTATTCGCCTTCAAGCATCCGGAATAGACGCGGACGTAGTGCAAATCGCCGTGGCGTTCGGCTTGAATTTTGAAGACGAGGCCGCAGAACGGTTCGTCGGGGTCGGGTTTGCGCGCGACTTTTGAATCTTTTTTCTTGGGATTCGTTCCTTCGACGGGCGGCACGTCGGCGGGCGACGGCAAGTAGGCGGCCACCGCGTCTAAGACCGGTTGCACGCCGATGCAGTCCAAGGCCGAGCCGCAGAGCGTCGGCACGATCATGCTTTGCAGCGTCGCTTGCCGCAAGACTTTGTGAATTACGGCGGCCGGCACTTCCTCCTCGGCCAGCATCAACTCGGTCAACTCGTCGCTATAGATCGAGAGTTGGTCGAGCATTTGCGAACGCCATAGTTCGGCCTCCTCGCGCAATTCCTCGGGAATCTCGCTGATTTCAATGTCGCGGCCGTTGTTCTCTTTCGAAAACTTCAACTGCTTCATGTAGATCAGATCGATCACGCCGCGAAACGCCTCTTGAACGTGGGGCGGTCCGGAACCGATCGGCAGATTGATCGGAATCGGCTTGCATTCCAAACGTGAGCGAATCTCGTCGAGCGTGCCGAAGTAGTCGGCCCCTTCGCGGTCCATCTTATTTATGAAGGCCAAACGCGGAACGTGATATTTGTCGGCCTGCCGCCAAACGGTTTCGCTTTGCGCTTCGACCCCTTCGCGCGCGCTGAAGACGACGACGCCGCCGTCGAGAACGCGGAGGCTTCGTTCGACTTCGGCCGTGAAATCGACATGGCCGGGGGTGTCGATTAAGTTGATTTGAACTTTCGGGGTCGTCAGATCGCCGCGTAGCAAAGACGATGTTTCCCAATCGAACGTCACGCAGGCCGCGTTGATCGTAATGCCTCGTTCTTGCTCCTCGGGGTCGTAGTCGGTTACGGTCGTTCCCTTATCGACTTCGCCGACTTTGTGGCTGAAGCCGCTATTGAAGAGCATCCGCTCGGTGACGGTGGTCTTGCCGGCGTCGATGTGGGCGATCACGCCGAGGTTTCGTAATACGTGGATGTCGGTGGGCATATCTGGCGAGGCGAAAAACAGGGGCTATTTCGGCAAAATATCAAAGCAACCATTTTACATTGAACGACGGCATTTGGGATAGCCCCGGTTTTTGGCGGAAAAATCGGGGATTTCCAGCGGCTGCGAATAACTAAAACTCCCAATCCGGAAAACTTTTTTTCGAGTCGGAGCGGCTGCGAATCCTTGTCTCTTATTCTTCATGCTCATCCGCTTCAGCCAAAGGAGGCTCATGGTCGCGGCATGAATACTTAGGTTGATTTATATGGAACGCAAAAAAGATTATGGACGCCTTTCTAGGCCGAAAAATCGAAATTTTCCGGTACGGCGAATTGCCGTAAGTTGGAATACATCGGGATCATCGCGTCGAGCGGGGAGATGGCCGTTGAAGGTCTCCTCGCATTTTACCGCACGATGCCTCAGAGGATCATACTAGCGGAAAGCGCGGCACAAATTCCAGCAAAAATACCGATTAATCCATCACGTCGTCGAAAGAGAAAGTCATGATCGGCTCGCCTTTCAGAGGCGGCGAGGCACAGTAGTCCTTCGTGTAGCGAAAGAGGGAAATAACGAGCGTCACGAGGCCGGCGAGGAGGAAGAATAAGCTAAGGGCAAGGCAATACAAGAGTTGTTGCTCTTCGTAATTTGCGACGCCCACGATTTCTCCGACGATTGGAGCGGCGAAAAGCGCCCCAAAGGCGATCAAGACGATAGAGTGAAAGATGGCGCTCCCCTTCGCAAGGTAAATTTGCCGAGACATTTGGCGAGCGGTAACGACCATCCAGAAGCTGAGTAAGGAAAGGGCCGTCGGAATCGCGGCGAGGAGCAAATCCTTGCCGTCGACGCCCGCGAAATTCAAGGCCAAAAGACACAGCATGAAAATAAAGACGCAGCCGAAGAGGACCGCCCCGCAACAGCCGAAGAAGTAGAACGCGACGACGACAAAACGGACGCTGGCGGCGGAGTTCGACTTTTTCGCCTCGCATTCGACTATCGGCGGTTCGTAAAAATTGTCGGTCATAGTATTCTCTCCCAATTTATTCGTCGGGTTTCTCACGCGGAGTCGCGGGGGGGGCGGAGAACGCAAGTTTTTTAACTGCGGAATAACCGAAACACGGAACGGCTATTTCTCTCGCGGTAAATCATCGGATTCGGCAGGCCGGACGGCGCAATACGCATTCGTATAGCGAAACAGGGCGATGACAAAACAGGCAAGCCCGGAGAGGAGAACGATCAAGCCAACTCCGAAAATGCAGGCAAAGACGAACGGTTCTTTCCAATTTCTAAAGTTGAGCAATTCAGGTCCGCAGAGAACGGCGATCAGTCCGCCAACGCAGATAAGCGCCGCCGAGTGAAACAAGGCGCTCCATTTGGCTCCATGTACACGACGGCCCATTTGTCGGCCAGTGATTATCATGCAAAAACCAAGCAGGGCAAAGCAGATAGAAGTGACGAAATAGGGGTATTCGTGCGACGGTAAGCGTTCGGGCGAAGTAACGAACATGACCGCATAAAGGATCGCAATTCCTCCGAAGAAGATCATTCCACAGACGCCAATGAAGCGAAACGTATTGACGACGAAGCGGACGCTGGCGTCGGGGTTTATTATTTTCGCTTCGCATTCGACTGTTGGCGATTCGTAAAAATTGTCGGTCATTAATTGTCGCCTTGCTTGGGCTGATTTGTTTGTCGAGCGGCGATGGAATGCGGAGGGCCATAATAGGCGGCGAGCGTAAAAAGCGAGAATAACCCGCCTATACCAAGGAAGATGCCGGAGATGGCGGCAAGTATTGCAATCACAAGAGAGCCAAGCTGGCATTTAAAAAACGCTGAAAAGAAAAAGAGCAGGGCGCCCCCCACGAGAACGTCAACGAACGCGAGTTGCTTGGAATTCGCCCGCACGCCTGGATCAAGGCGGAGGATTCCGTCGGCTACTTGCAAATGCCAACGAAAGAAAGTGAATGGCGCAGCGAAGACGAGAGCGACGAGAGCTAAGCTGATAACATCGTCATGAATGGTGATAGGGTTTCGGGGAGCGTCCGTCACGCGAAAATAAAGCAAGCCGACGATATTAATGGCGATCAAAGTGAGCCCCGTTCTTCCGACGAATTTGAAATACAGCACGACTAAGCGGAGCTTCGGCGTTAACGGAGGAGCAGTCAACCGCTCGCTCGACGCCTCAGTTTGCGGCGATTCGTAAAAGTTATCGGTCATGGCATTGACTCCTGGTCGATAATTCGCGCCACGAGAGGCGATTCCTCTCTCGCTTTCGGCGGCTCGCAATACGATTTCGTATAGCCGAACATGACGATGAAAAAGGCGATGACGAAAGCGGCGGACGGAATAAGCGCGAAGTTCGTTTCCCACCAAACGAAGACGACGTACGAAGCGACGGCGCAAAGGGCGATATAGAGCAATGCGCCGATCTTCGCTTTTCGATCTCGGCGATACATTTGCCGAGCCGTTTTCGTAATACTAAGAAAGAACGCGAAGAGGAGCAAATTAAAGAAAAAGGGTATTAGCAAGGACCAAATCGAAACCGAAAACTCCGCCTCAAAACGCACCAAGAGAAAGAAGCAGGAGATAGCGGAGGCGCAGAGACAGAGAACGCTCGCGGCCAACCCCGGCAACCCGACGAGATAGAGGAGACCGATAACGAGTAAGACGGAGATGGAATGCGGTCGTCGCGGATTGGCCAACGGCTCTTCGATTGTTTGCGGCGATTCGTAATAATTGTCGGTCATGGTCCGTTCTCCGGTTCTACGATGTCGGCGGCAATAACGTCATCGTCGTCTTGCAAATTGCAGTAGGTATCCGTATAGACGATTCTTACGGCGCCGAGACCCGCCACGCTGGGAACCAGTGCGAAAAGGCCGAGCGGGCCGCACGCCCAGGTCAGAACGACTCCGATAAGTATTCCGACGAAAAGACAAATGACGGCGAGCGGTTTTGCCCTCATGTCGCGGCAATGCATACGCGAGGCCGCGAACACGGTTCCAATCGACGCGAAAAGTCCGGCAATGGCGAGGATAAACGGCGCCGCTCGGTCGGTTGGCGCGGGAAACGCCTCTAAATCCAACGTTGGCATTTGAATTAGAAGGCTAACGGAGAGAATGCAGGCTACGACGCCGATCGCACCGCCCAAAAAAAGCGCCGCGGAAACGAAGGGAAGCGCTTGAGGATTCGGCGGCGGCAAGGCATCCTCTGAAACGAAGAGATCGGCAGAAACGTCGCCTTGGAAATCCGAAGAATCATCGAAGAAGGAGCGGTCTTCAGATAGTTTCGGCAAAGCCGCGTTTTCACTTACCAGTTGATCGCAGTAGTCGTCGTAGCTGTTAAGAAGGGCGACGATGCAATATACTCCGGCAATGGTAAACGCCACGCTCGGCAGAAGAAGCGCCGAAAGGGCTACGCAAAACCATTTGGCGCCGCACCTACC
Organism: Thermoguttaceae bacterium; assembly: GCA_963665265.2. GTDB lineage: Bacteria > Planctomycetota > Planctomycetia > Pirellulales > Thermoguttaceae > CAXXHQ01. The sequence continues at coordinate 798,177 of OY762224.2, forward strand.
GCGTTTGAGAAGCTCCGCAGCGACGAGCAATGCCACGAAATAGACAAAAAGGGCGACAGAAATGATCGCGCCGATCGTCGCTCCGGTATGAGCCGCGTTACGAACGTCGAACGAGACGACGAATGCAGATAGAGCTATAAGTCCGCTGATAAATAAAAACGGCCAGCCGATCCATCGGAAGAGACGAATTACGGTTTGAACGGTCGGCCGAGCGTCAACTTTTCGGTTCACAAGACCAGGATTCGTCGAAGCAGAATAAACATCGTAATACTTACTGATGAAGCGAAGGCAAAACACGCCAAGGGGAGTAAACAAGCCAGTGACGAGTAATAACGTCGAGTACATTATTCCCGATTGTTTCGCCGCTGGATCGCCCTTTTCCAGAAGTTTTGCGATTTGCACGAATCGAAAACTGATTGCGGCCGCAAAGAACGCCACGCCGATCCCCATGGCGAATCCCCAATCCGTCTTTCGTTCGGTCATCGAGGACCAAACGATCAGAAACGCATTCGTGCAAGCGCATACCCCATAAAGGATCGTCATCGGCCAGCCGATGACGCGAAACATAATTGCGACGGCGCGAGTCCTTCGAGCGGCCAAAAGGGAAAGCGTCGGGCAATCTAAGTCGGCTTGCGGAGCCGCGTAATAATTATTATCGCTCATGATTTTTTCGCAATTGCCGGGGCTTGTTTGTGATAATTGGCGTTCGTTCCGTCGGCTTGCGCCGACGGCTTTATTCTTTCGTCCCTGCGGGACTTTCCGGCCGACGCATTTGCTGCGGAGATTCGGGCAACGGCGAATTTGCGCAATACTCTTTCGTATAGAACACCCTGACTAGAGCTATTCCGACGAGGCAAGCCAACGCAGCCGTCGCACCGAGCACGTTGGCGGTAACGGCAAGCGTTATGCCTAAAGCCAGCCCGGTGTGGAGGCAAACAAGCACTAACATTCTCGCCTTTAGGTCGCGGCGGAACATACGCCGTCCTGCGACGATTAAGACTGCGGACACGACGGAACCGGCGAAGCTTGCGGCGAGAGCGACGAATCGAAATCCGCTCCCCGAGAACGCGTCCGTAGTTTCCGGCGCCGGCCGCAGCAGTTGAACGTAACTGCCCGCGTAAAACAAAATTCCGATCGCGCCAAGCGCGATAAGAAACCAAAAAATGCACGAAACGGGAAGCGTGAACGTTTCGCTCAAATCCGAAATCTTGGACGAGTCGTCGTGCGTGATTTCCGGAGTTTGCCGCAGGTTATGGTTTTTCGCAATCGATTTTCGTTTTCGACTTTGCTTGTATGCGCAATACTCTTTCGTAAAAAACACAGAAATAACGGATAGACTCGCGAACCCGGAAATAAACGACGCAATTCCAATGACTAGCGGGATGACGGAGCTAGTTTGCGAAGCATCATGCCCGCACAGCGAACAAATCCAAATCCCTACGCCCAAGAGCGCTACCGACGGAATAAAGGCGGGCCATTTCGCCCAGGGGTAATGCATCGTCATGCAAAAGGCGACCCAAAGCGTCCAAACGCAGACGACCAACGGGACTGAGGCAAGCAGAGCTAACTGGCCAGCGTATTCCCCGCGAACACCTAGCAAGCAGAGAAAAGCGAATAGCACCGGTCCGCCGCCGCCCAACAAATAGTAGAGGCAGATAACAAAATTAACGGCGACGGATTGCATTCGTGACGGAGCGGGAGGGCGATCCTCGCGGTTTTGTCGAAGCGATTCTTGCGGCGGCGATTCGTAATAGTTGTCGGTCATGCTTTTGTCGCCCCTATCGGGGCTTCTTCGTAAATACTCGGTTCTCGTTCCGTCGGCTTGCGCCGACGGCTTTATTCTTTCGTCCCTGCGGGACTTTTTGGCCGACGCATCTCCTGCGGAGCTTCGGGCAACGGCGTTACGCTATCGTTTCCAAGGGATTGTCGGGCGGTATGCAATAAGCTTTCGCGTAGCGAAAGACGGAGATATAAAAACAGGCAACGCCGACCAGAAGGGTCAGGAAGGCGACGGCAAGCATTGCGATCTCAACCAGTTCGAACAGTGAACGCATATCGGCGCCAAGAAGGATTAAATAGAAACCGCCAAGGCCCATGAGGACCAGCGAGTGGACAATTGCGCCCCATTTCGCCGTAAATATTCGTTGGGTCATATGGCGAGCTGTAACGACCATCAAGACGCCGAAAATCGCAAGCGAGGCAGGCAAGACTAGCGTCAACGGATTTTCCATTTGAAGCGTCGATGAAAACAAGCGTTCGCCGAACGTGAGCCAAGCGACCAAATACAGCGTAAAGAAACCGAAGAAGACGGCAAAAGAAACGCCAAAAAGCCAGAAAGCGACGATAACGAATTGGACGCTGAAGGCTACGGCCGGCTTCGGCGCTTCGCATTCGACGGTCGGAGCCGCGTAATAATTTTCAGTCATGGCGGGACGCTCGGGGCCTGAGGAGAAGCGGCGGAGCGTCGCAACGACCGCCCCGGCACGATCATTCTGCCCCCCGACGAAGTAAATTGCAACTGTTTTCGCGAAAGGGGCGCGGCGCAATAAAAAAGCCGCGTCAACGAGTATTCGTCGGCGCGGCTCGAATATTGGATTTACGCGACGCTTATTACCAAGCGAAGTGGGCGAACGCCTTGTTGGCGTCGGCCATGCGGTGGACGTTCTCGCGTTTGGTCATCGCGGCGCCTTCGCGGTTGTAGGCGGCGAGCAACTCATTGGCGAGTTTGTTGGCCATGGGCTGGCCCTTCTTCTCGCGGCAGGAGCCGAGGATCCAGCGAATGGCCAGCGATTGCTGACGGTTTCGGCTGACGGGCATCGGGACCTGATACGAGGCGCCGCCGACGCGTTTCGAGCGAACCTCGATGTTCGGCTTCACGTTTTCCAACGCCTGCGTGAAGACGTCGATCGATTCGGCGTCCTTGATCTTCTCGGCGATGATGTCCAAGGCTCCGTAGAAGACGGCTTGCGCCGCGCTCTTCTTGCCGTCCCACATCATGCAATTGATGAATTTGCCGGCTAACATCGATCCGTGCTTCGGATCGGGAGCCAATTTCGTTCTGCTGGCGGTAATGCGTCCCATGAGTCTCGAAAATATTTGGTTAGGGGGCCGGGACTAGGAGGCGGCGAGGAAGGAGAAAGAAAAAATCCCTTCCGCCGAAAACCGAATCCCTTGGGGCTGATTTTCTTACGATTTCTTCGCGCCGTAACGGCTGCGGGAGCGTTTGCGGCCTTCGACGCCCAAGGTATCCAAGGCGCCGCGAACCACTTGATAGCGAACGCCGGGGAGGTCGCGAATACGACCGCCGCGGACCAACACGATCGAGTGCTCTTGCAAGCTGTGGCCTTCGCCCGGAATGTATACCGTGACTTCCTTGCCGTTCGACAAGCGAACGCGGGTGATCTTCCGCATGGCCGAGTTCGGCTTCTTCGGGGTCATCGTCTTGACCTGAAGGCAAACGCCGCGCTTTTGCGGGCACTTGACCAACACCGGCGATTTGCTGTACTTCCGTTTCGCGCGGCGATTGCTACGCACCAATTGGTTGATCGTGGGCATGTCTTGCTCGAACTAGTGATTACGATTCGTGTTTACTATGTATTTTCTGGAAGCGGCCGACGGCCGACTTTATGCGCAAAAAGCGGGAATCCTTCATTGTGCCGATTTATTATCGGCTGTCAATGGGGGCGATTTTCCCTCAACCTCCCGTATTCAGTAAACTCGCAAGAATCTACCTATTTCGGGTGGGTGCCGGATGCATTAACACGCATCCCATAAATTACTCTTCGTCGTCGATATCTTCTTCGTCGTCATCGTCATCGACGCCGGTCGAGACCTCTTCGTCAGTCTCTTCGACGCTGTTGTCCTCTTCTTCCTCTTCCTCATCGTCATCGCCGAGATCGTCTCCGACGTCGCCGAAGAGGGCCTCGAGGGGGCTAATGATCGAAGAGGGAGCGGCATGTCGCGGCGGGAGGTCGGGTTCGTCGGCAATCGCGGCGGAGAACGTCGGGGCCGGCGCGACCGTCGCTTCGGCGGCCGGGGCCGCGTCGAGCAACGGGAAGTGGCGAGCCAAAACGTCTTCGCGTTCCGGGGCCAAGCCTTCCAAGGCCTCGGGCCGGATGCGGACTTCGGCGTCTTGGTAGGTGCGGAAGCCGGTGCCGGCCGGGATCAAGTGGCCAAGGATGACGTTTTCCTTCAAGCCGACCAAGCGGTCGACCTTGCCGGCCAAGGCCGCTTCGGTGAGGACTTTCGTCGTCTCTTGGAAGCTGGCGGCCGAAATGAAGCTGGAGCTTTGAACGGCCGCTTTCGTGATGCCGAGCAACTGGGTGCTGGCCGAGGCGTACTTCGGCTTCACGCCCTTGGCGGGCGTACCGCCCATCGCTTCGATCTGCGTGTTGACTTGCTCCAACTCGTGAATCGGAACGATCGCGCCGATTTCGAAATGGCCGTCGCCTTTTTCGACGATCTTCAAGCACTTGGCCAACTCTTGGTTGACGGCGCGGAAGTCGAACTTATCCATCACCGAGCCGGGCAACAGCGTCGTGTCGCCGACCGATTCGACGCGGACCTTACGCAACATCGACGCGACGATGATTTCGATGTGCTTATCGTTGATTTCCACGCGTTGGCTGCGATAAACGTTTTGAATTTCGCGGACCAAGTATTGCTGCACGGCTTCTTCGCCGGAGATGCGAAGGATGTCGTGGGGGACGAGCGGACCGTCGACCAACGATTCGCCCGCTCGAACGAACGAGCCGGTATGGACGCGAAGATGCTTACCGTGCGAAACGAGGTGTTCGCGTTCGATGCCGCTTTCGCTGCGAACGACGATGGTGCGTTTGCCGCGGCGCTTTTCGCCGAGGATTTCCACGACGCCGTCGATCTCGGCGATGACTGCCGGATCCTTCGGCTTGCGGGCCTCGAAAATTTCGGTGACGCGGGGCAAACCGCCCGTGATGTCTTGCGTACCGGACACTTCGCGCGGCGTCTTGGCCAACAAAGTACCGGGGGAGATGATTTTTCCTTCCGGAACTTCGATGAAGGCTTTTTCGGGCAGGTAGTAGAAGTCGAGAATTTTGCCCGCTTCGTCCTCCAAGACGACTTGCGGATGGTAGTCGCCCTTGTGCTCGATGATGACCTTACGCTCGGTACCGTTGGGATCCTTCTCGATGCGCATCGTATCGCCTTCGATGACGTCTTCGAGGCGAACCTTACCGCCGACTTCCGAGAGAATCGGAATGGAGTGCGGGTCCCATTGGCAAAGGACGGTTCCGGCGGCGGCCTCTTGGGTCTCTTGGACGAACAAGTTGGCGCCGGCGGGCACTTCGTACTTCTCGATTTCGCGGCCCTTCGCGTCGAGCAAGAGGATTTCGCCGTTGCGGGTCAAAACCACTTGTTGGCCTTCGTCGTTGCGAACGACCTTCATGCGGGTGAACTGAACGATACCGCCTTTCTTGGCGCGAATTTCGCTCTCTTCGACCGCGCGGGCGGCCGTACCGCCGATGTGGAACGTACGCATCGTCAACTGCGTACCAGGCTCGCCGATGCTTTGCGCGCCGATGATTCCCACCGCCATGCCTTGTTCGACCATATCGCCGGTGGACATGTCCATGCCGTAGCACGAAGCGCACACGCCGAGCGACGCGTCGCACGTCATCGGGCTGCGAACTTGGATCTTCTCCAAGCCGAGCGCCTCGATCTTTCGAGCGACTTCCTTCGTGATCAACTCGTTTTCGCGGACGATGACTTCGTCGGTGATCGGATTGACGATGTTGGCGCGGCTAACGCGTCCCTTGATCGAATCGACCAAGCTGACTTCGACTTTCTCGCCGCGGTAAATGACGCCCTTCGTCACGCCTTGGGTCGTGCCGCAGTCGTGCGTCGTAATGACGACGTTCTGCGCCACGTCGGCGAGCTTACGGGTAAGGTAACCGGAGTCGGCCGTCTTCAACGCGGTGTCGGCCAAACCCTTGCGGGCGCCGTGCGTCGAGGAGAAGTACTCTAAGACCGTTAGACCTTCGCGGAAATTCGCCTTAATCGGCGTTTCCATGATCTTTCCGGACGGAGTGGCCATCAAACCGCGCATACCGGCGAGCTGTCGAATCTGCTCGACGCCGCCGCGGGCGCCGGAGTGCGCCATCAAGTAAATCGGGTTGACGTAACCGCCGGTGCGATGATCGCTTTCCAACTGCGTCATCATTTCGCCGGTGATTTGCTCGCGGGCGTGCGTCCAGGTGTCGAGCACCTTGTTGTAACGTTCGCCCTCGGTGATGATACCGCGTTGGAAGAGCTTCAAGCTCTTCATCACTTCCTTTTCGGCGTTGCCGATGATCTTCGCCTTTTGCGGCGGCGTGATCAAGTCGTCGGTCGCGAAGCTCAGACCGCTTCGGGTGCTCCAACGGAAGCCGATGCGGTTCAAACCGTCGAGCAACTCGATCGTCGTGCGTCGGCCGAGCAATTCGTAGCAGTCGGAAATAACGCTGGCCAAGTCGCTCGATCGCAACGGGATGTTGTAGAACGGCATTCCCTCGGGGAGCAACGAATTGAACAGCACGCGTCCGACCGTCGTCTGGACCATTCCCTTCGGCTTCAGGCCGCGGTCGCCCTTGACGACTCGCCCGTTGGGCAAGCGAACGGTGATGGCGGCGTGGGTTTCGGCGATGCCGTGCGCGACGGCCATTTCGACTTCGCCGAACGAGGAGAACGACATGCCGTCGCCGCGCGCCTCGGGGGCGGCGGCCGTCAAATAGTAGCAACCCATAACCACGTCTTGCGACGGACTAATAATCGGGGCGCCGTTGGCCGGGGAGAAAATGTTATGCACCGCCAACAGCAAGGTGTGGGCTTCGACTTGCGCTTCGATCGACAGCGGCAAGTGGACGGCCATCTGGTCGCCGTCGAAGTCGGCGTTGAAGCCTTTGCAGACGAGCGGATGCAACTTAATGGCGTTGCCTTCGACCAAAACCGGCTCGAAACCTTGAATACCGATGCGGTGAAGCGTCGGCGCGCGATTTAGAAGCACGGGGTGATTCTGAATCACTTCTTCGAGAATATCCCAAACTTCCTCGTCCTTGCGTTCGAGCATTTTCTTCGCGCTCTTAATGGTGTCGGCGTGGCCGAGCTCCTTTAGGCGACGAATGATGAACGGCTGGTACAGTTCGAGCGCGATCTTTTTCGGCAGACCGCATTGATGCAAGCGGAGGTTCGGTCCGACCACGATCACGGAACGAGCCGAGTAATCGACGCGTTTACCGAGCAGGTTTTCGCGGAACCGGCCTTGCTTGCCCTTGATCATGTCGGTCAACGACTTCAACGGGCGATTGCTCGATCCGAGGACCGGACGCTTGCAGCGGTTGTTATCGAACAACGCGTCGACCGACTGCTGCAACATGCGTTTTTCATTGCGGATAATCACTTCCGGCGCGTTCAAGTCGACGAGCTTCTTCAACCGGTTGTTTCGGTTGATGATGCGGCGATAGAGATCGTTCAAATCGCTCGTGGCGAAATTGCCGGAGTCCAAAAGGACCAACGGACGAAGGTCCGGCGGAATGACCGGGATCACGTCCAAAACCATCCACTCGGGACGGTTATCGCTGTCGCGGATCGCCTCGACGATCTTCAAGCGATTGATGAGATCCTTCTTTTTCTGTTTCGAGTTCGTCTCGGCCAACTCGACGCGCAGCTCTTGCGAGAGCGTAACAAGATCGAGCGAGCTGAGAAGCTTGCGGATAGCTTCGGCGCCCATGTCGGCTTGAAAAGCCGTCTCGCCGTATTGCAAACGGGCGGCGCGGTATTCCTCTTCGGTCAGCAATTGCTGGCGCTTCAAAGCGGTTTCGCCCGGCTCGGTCACGACGTAATCTTGGAAATAGATGACCTTTTCCAAGGAGGTCGTCTTCATGTTCAACAACGCGCCCAAACGGCTGGGCATCGCCTTGAAGAACCAAATGTGAACGACCGGCGCGGCCAATTCGATGTGACCCATGCGTTTGCGACGCACGCGGCTATGGGTGATTTTCACGCCGCAGCGATCGCAGATCATGCCCTTGTACTTCATGCCGCGGTATTTTCCGCAGGAGCATTCCCAGTCCTTTTCCGGTCCGAAAATGCGTTCGCAGAACAAACCGTCCTTTTCCGGACGATAGGTGCGGTAGTTGATCGTCTCCGGCTTTTTTACTTCGCCGAACGACCAACTGCGAATGTCGTGCGGACGAGCAAGGCTCACTTTTACGGAAACGTAATCATTTATGCGATCGTAAGACGTTTCGGCGGTGCTCACTATGAACGCTCCTTGGGGTTCGCTCGCGAATCATCCCCGGTATCCTGCGGGAAAATTCGGCGGGCTGGAGGCAGCGCTATTGATTCCGACGTGACCGGCGATCCCGTTCTTCGCAAACGCGGCCGCGTTTGCAATGCGTTTTTTCGCGAAACAGGATGCCGGCGTTCAAGGACTCAATAACAAGGTCTTGTTCGTTGGCGTCTCGAAGCGGAGGGCGTCGCACATCGGCGGGCCGCGTCGCTCCATGCGTATATCTCTATTATTTTTCGCCGCGATCGGACGACGGAACGCGCCGTCCGATCTTCGGCGTTCGTTTTAAAAATTACATGTGCGCTTTTTCAAGCTGCATGTTCAAAGCCAAGCCGCGAATTTCGTTCGTAAGAACGTCGAAACTGGCGGGGGTGCCGGCCTCGAGCGTGTTCTCGCCCTTGACCATCGCTTCGTAAATTTTCGTGCGGCCTTCCACGTCGTCGCTCTTCACGGTGAGCAATTCTTGGAGAATGAACGCCGACCCGTAGGCCTCGAGGGCCCACACTTCCATTTCCCCGAAGCGCTGACCGCCGAAGCGGGCCTTTCCGCCCAGGGGTTGCTGCGTAATTAGCGAGTAAGGACCGGTCGATCGGGCATGAACCTTGTCGTCGACCAAGTGATGCAGCTTGAGCATGTAGATGTAACCCACCGTGCTCTTTTGCTCCATCGCTTCGCCGGTGCGGCCGTCGAACAACTGAACCTTGCCCGACTCGGGCAGGTTCGCCGTCTTCAGCAGCTCGCGGATGCCGGACTCTTCGGCTCCGTCGAAAATCGGCGTAATCGCTTGGAAGCCCAGCGTGCCGGCGGCCCAGCCCAAGTGCGTCTCCAAAATCTGACCCACGTTCATACGGCTAGGAACGCCTAGCGGGTTCAGAAGGATTTGCACCGGCGTGCCGTCGGCCAAGAAGGGCATGTCCTCTTTCGGAAGAACGCGCGAGATAACACCCTTGTTACCGTGACGACCGGCCATCTTATCGCCGACCGAAATCACTCGCTTCGCCGCGACGTAAATCTTGACCATTTGCAAGACGCCGCTGCGGAGCTCGTCGCCGCGTTTCATCGAATTCAAAATACGGTCGCGGACGTCAATCGCCATTTCGACCGCCGGCCAATAGGTCTTGTGGACTTTCTCGATCTCGGCGCGACGCTGCGGGCTGCGAATGTCGAGCGACTCGATATTGAAGTTCGCGGCTTGCTCGGCGACGTAGCGATGCTCTTGACCTTCGACGAGGTGATTGCCTTCGTCGTCGGTGAGTTTGCGTTTCAAGACGTCTTCGAGTTGGCGGACCAATTCACCGAAGGCGACGGCGATTTGCTCGTTCCCCTTCGACTCGGCCTCTTTCAATTCGGCTTCGAACTTCTTGCGTTCGTCTTCGCTGAGGCTCATGCGACGCGAGAACTTGTGCGCGCCGATGACGATTCCTTCAACGCCCGACGGAACTTCCAGCGAATCGTTCTTCACGTCTTCGCCGGCTCGACCGAAAATGGCGTGCAACAATTTTTCTTCCGGCGTTAGTTCGGTCTTCGACTTCGGCGAAACCTTACCCACGAGAATGTCGCCGGGGCGAACGAACGTTCCGACGCGGACGATGCCGTTCTCGTCGAGATTGCGAAGTTGCTTTTCGCTGACGTTGGGAATATCGCGGGTGAACTCCTCGCGGCCGAGCTTCGTTTCGCGAATTTCGATGTCGAACTCTTCGATGTGAATCGAAGTGAAGACGTCGTTCTGCACCAGCTCCTCGCTGATGATGATCGCGTCCTCGAAGTTGTAACCGTCCCAGGCGAGGAAGGCGACCAAGACGTTGCGTCCCAAGGCGAGTTGACCATGTTCGGTCGCGGCGCCGTCGGCGATGACTTGGCCTTTTTCGATTTTATCGCCCACGTTCACGAGCGGCTTTTGATTTTGGCAGGTCCGTTCGTTCAAGCCCACGAACTTGCGTAGCTTGTAAACGTCGGGACCGATCTCGATTTGCGTGGCGTCCACTTTCGTGACGACGCCCTTGCGGGCGGCGCGGACGAGCATGCTCGAGTTGATCGCGCATTCGCGTTCCAAGCCCGTGGCGACCAAAGGCGCCTCGGAGACGAGCAACGGCACGGCTTGGCGTTGCATGTTGGAACCCATCAATGCGCGGTTCGCGTCGTCGTGTTCCAAGAAGGGGATCAGACCTGCCGAAACGCCGACCATTTGGGACGGCGCCACGTCGAGATATTGAACCTTATCAATCGGGACAATTTGGAACTCGCCGTGCAAACGCGCGATGATCGTCTCGCCGACGAGCTTATTGTTCTCGACTTTCGAGTCGGCGGGCGCCAAAACGGCCTCGTGCTCTTGATCCGCGCGAAGCCATTCGATCTCTTCGGTCAAAACGCCCTTGGAGACTTTCTGGTAAGGCGTGACGAGGAAGCCGTAGTCGTCAACGCCGGCGTAAATCCCCAAGCTGGAGATCAAGCCGATGTTCGTGCCTTCAGGCGTCTCGATCGGACAGATGCGGCCGTAGTGCGAAATGTGAACGTCGCGGACTTCGAAGCCCGCTCGCTTGCGATTCAAACCGCCGGGGCCCAACGCCGAAAGACGACGTTCGTGCGTGAGCATCGAAAGCGGGTTCGTCTGGTCGACGACTTGCGACAACTCGCCGCGGCCGAAGAAATACTCGATCGCCGCCGAAATGCTTTTCGGGTTGACCAAGCTGCGCGGCGTCATGTCGGCGATGTCCTTCAAGCTCATGCGCTCTTGGACCGTGCGGCGAAGCTTGAGGAAACCCTTCCGCAATTCGTCGCAAGCCAGTTCGTCGATCGTGCGGAGACGACGATTGCCCAAGTGGTCAATGTCGTCGATCTCAACGTCGCCGTCGCCGTTGCGAAGCTTCGTCAAGTAGCGAACCGCCGCGATCAAGTCGTCGGCGCGAAGGGTCATCTCCGTCTCCGGCACGCTTTGACCGAGCTTGCGGTTGATGCGGAAACGACCGACGCGACCAAGACGGTAGCGGTTCGTATCATAGAATTTCTCGTTAAAGAGAGCTTTCGCCTTCTCCAATTGCGGCGGGTTGCCGGGGCGCAAGCGCTGATAAATCCGCAACAAAGCCTCTTCGTGGCTAGCGGTCGCGTCGTCGGCCAACGCATTCAGCAGCAACGGATTCTTCGGATCGCTCATAACCTCGACGGAGGTCAGGCCGGACGTGCAAATCGTCTCAGCTGCGTTCTTCGTGATCTTCTGGCCGCACTCGACGATGATTTCGCCAGCGCGTTCGCTTCCTGCGGGATAAATGACGTCGCCGACGGCGATCTTGCCTTCAACTTTGACGACGCTTCGACCGTCGACGATTTTTTCCGTCGTCGTGTCGTAGAACGCGCGAAGCAAGTTCGAATTGTCCGTGTACTTCGGATCCATCGCGCGAAGCAACGTCATGATCGAGAACTTGCCGCTCTGATCGATGCGCACCGAAAGACTTTCCTTGCGGGTGATGTTCAGTTCGATCCAGCTTCCGCGTTCGGGAATGATGCGACAGCTATGATCGCGACGATCGCTGCCCGTCTCCTGAGCCATCACGAAATCGATGCCGGGGCTGCGGTGCAATTGGTTCACCACGACGCGTTCGGCGCCGTTGATGATGAACTCGCCGCCGCCAAGCATGATCGGAATGTCGCCGAGATAAACTTCCTCTTCGACCGGCTGCTCTTTCGTCAAACGAAGCCAAACCTTGAACGGACGACCGTAAGTCAAACGCAATTGGCGGCATTCATCCGGTTCGTAACGCGGCTTTCCCAACTCGTAGCGGACGTATTCCAGGCGAAGCGTCTTGTCGTAGCTTTCAATCGGGAAAATTTCGCGCAACACGCTCTCGATGCCTTGGTCTTTTCGCTTCTGCCAAGGAATTTCGTGTTGAAGGAAGGCTTGATAGCCGCGAGTTTGGATTTGGGTGAGGTCGGGAATGAGATAAGGAGGACGTTGGCTGCCGAAGCGACGGATTTCCTTAGGAACAATGCGTCGTTGAGCGGATGTCGCCATGGATAAAAACCCTCCGATGTGTTCGAAATGCGCGATATGTACGGGTAAACGTCTCAACTCGACGGCGAGTCGAAACGCGAAAAAGCCGACGCGCGGCCGGCGCGACGGCTCCATTTTTTATACGGCTATAACGGCGGAACGCCCTGCGTGCGGCGGTCGCCCGATCGCTTCGCATCGCGAAGAAACGTCAGCAGGCCCGTTACTCGCGCAATCCAAGTTCCGTCGCAGCCGGAACGTCGCGAGTCTGACGAGCCTACTAGTTTCATGGGCGAAAGCGGATTTCTCAACGACGCACCCATGCAACTCACAGTCTTCGATGCTTGAAGACGCGGAACAATCGAGGCAAGTCGTTTTGGAAAAATAATGCGGCGCAGGAGGATACGGCAGGAATCGGCATCTATGATACACGATCCCCCCAACCCTCGGCGAGGGCGGTTTTCAATAAAAGAACTGAGCTTAAGCCTTGCGATCATCAGCGTCCCTCCTCCCTAGAGAAGAGGGTATTAAGGTTGCTTACGTCCGCAAACCGAAAATCCGTTCCCCGTCTATCTCATCCCAAAGAACGAAATAAACAAGGACTGGCGGAGCTACATGGAAATTGAAATCCGCGCAATCTTGGCAATCTCACGAGTGTATCGCAAAATTGACTAAGCCAAAAGCGGGATGCGCGCCAATTTTTTTCATTTGCGCGCTAATTTCCGAGCGACAAAGACGACTGAATAAAATACCAGTTCAACCTATACTAACGCAAAGCTTGCATTTACCGCAAACTAACGCGAGACAGGAAGAAAATTCGCCTGGAGCGCGACCAAACAGTCTGCGCTCCCAGGCGAGAATTTATATCGTCGTCGATACCGACGGAGTCGGAACGGGCGTTCCACACCGTCTCATGCTCCCAACGGCGAGTCGGGCGACGCTACTTGATCGAGACCTTGGCGCCGGCGACTTCGAGCTCTTTCTTGAGCTTCTCGGCGTCTTCTTTCGAAACGCCTTCCTTGACCTTGGCGGGAACGCCTTCGACCATGTCCTTCGATTCCTTGAGGCCAAGGCCGGTCGCCGCGCGAACGACCTTGATCACGCCGATCTTCTTCGGCTCTTCATAGGATTCGAGGATCACGTCGAACTCGGTCTTCTCGACGGCGGCGGCTGCAGCGTCGCCTCCGGCGGGAGCGGCGGCCATCACAACGGCGCCGCCGGCGGCGGGCTTAATGCCGTGAACGTCGGCGAGATAATCGCTCAGTTCTTTCGCCTCTTTGAGAGTAAGAGCGACAATCTTGTCGCCCAATTCGACGGACAATGCGGAAAATTGGCGGGAAGCTTGATCAGTCGCCATGACGATTACGATCCTTTCTCACATGGGCGTCGCGAACTCAGCGGAGCTGTATGCCGGTCGCGACGCTATTGCTACTGCGAATAATGGTCTTGTTTGTTTGACCGGTCGGGCCCGTCCCAACCAATCACGATATATATAAAACTTGTCCGTTTCGCCCGGCCTCACGCCGTCGCCAAAACCGACAATCTTTCAAAACGCAATTCGTCGCACAATTGCGACGATCGAGGCAAGCGGCGGAAAACGCCGCTCGCTACTCACCAGCTACTCGGCGGGAGCGTCGCCAGCGGCTTCGCTCGGAGCGGCCTCGGCAGACTCTTCGGCGCCTTCGCCTTTTTGCTCGATCTGGCTCGCCAACGCGCCGCCGACCGATTCCAATTGACTTGCCAATTCGCCGGCTGGGCCGAGAATTTGACCGAGCAACATCGAAAGTTGTTCGGCGCGACTCGGCCATTTAGCCACGTCGGCGACCTGAACGGCCGTCAATTTTTCGCCGTCCATCACTCCCCCGCGAGTTTCGAACGGCTTATTCTTGTCGTCCGAAGCGATGCGAGTGACTTCTTTCGCGAGACTGACGATGTCTTCCGCGCCCCAGCATACGGCCGCAGTTCCGTCGATCCCGTCGAATAATTTTTCAAGCGGAGTGTCTTTGGTAGCACGAGCGGCCAAACTGTTCTTCACCACGAGAACGTGGATGTTTTTGTTCGCCAACTCCGTCCGCAAACGCATCATGGCGTTCGAGGTCAACCCGATCATATTCACCAACAGAGCGTCATTGACGCCGGTCAAGCGACCGCGAAGGTGATCCGTTATGAGGTTCTTTACGTATTTGCTCATCTGGCTTTTTCCTTACCTTACGCCGCCGGGATGCGCACGCTCGGACTCATCGTGGCGCTAATGGCGATGGTCTTGATGTATTGGCCCTTGACGGCGCTCGGCTTAATCGCGTTGATAAAACGCAAGAAGGCCGAAATATTTTCCGTCAGCTTCTCGGCGTCGAAGCTCAGCTTGCCGACGATCGCATGGACGTTTCCGTCCTTATCGTTGCGAAATTCGACTTTACCGGCTTTGTACTCTTTGACCGCCTTAGCAAGATCCGGGGTGACCGTTCCAGCTCGAGGCGACGGCATTAATCCGCGGGGACCGAGGACTTTACCCAACGGGCCGACGACGCCCATCATGTCCGGCGCAGCGATACAGACGTCGAAATCCGTCCAACCGCCTTTAATCTTCTCGGCCAACTCGGGACCGCCGACTTCATCGGCTCCGGCCGCTTTCGCTTCGTCAACTTTGTCGCCCTTAGCGAATACGATCACGCGAAGCGACTTACCGATGCCGTGAGGCAAAACGATCGATCCGCGAACGAGTTGATCGGCTTGTTTGGGATCGATGCCCAATCGAAGGGCGATCTCGACAGTTTGATCGAACTTCGTCGTATTGAATGTCTTGAGCGTTTGAACCGCTTCGGGCAAAGGCAAAACGTTTGCGCCAGGCCCCTTTGCGGTCATCGCTTTCATGCGTTTTGTTAGCTTTTTCGGCATCGGTTAACCCTCCACTTCCAGGCCCATGCTGCGAGCTGTGCCGCGGACCAAATTTCGGGCGTGCTCGATGTCTCGCGCGTTCAAGTCCGCCATTTTCATCTTGCAGATTTCATCAACCTGCGCGATCGTTACCTTGCCGACCTTTTCCTTATTAGGAACGCCGGAGCCTTTGGCGATACCGGCGGCCTTCTTCAAAAGTGCGGCGGCGGGCGGGCTCTTCAGAGTGAATTCAAACGAGCGATCGTTATAGACTCGAACGACAACCGGAATCGGCATGCCGCCCGCGTCACGGGTCTTCTCGTTGAATTGCTGGACGAACTGGCCGAGATTAATACCGAATCGGCCTAAAGAGGTGCCGACCGGCGGAGCGGGCGTAGCCTGTCCGCCAGGCACCTGAAATTTCACTTCACCTACTAATTGTTTGGCCATATCTCACCGATCTAGTTACCCAAAATGGCCATGCGTAGGAAGCGGTTCGCTGCCTGCCGGATTGAAGCGGTTGTAGTCCAATCGGCAGCTTAAAAGCAGCCTCCTACATGATCCGTTTCGGGCGTTTCGTTATGTGTACGAAGCCTTAAAGAGCTTCGATCTGCCAATACTCCAATGTGACGGGCGTACTTCGCCCAAAAATGTTAATCATCACGGTCACCTGACCGTTGGTCTGATCGATCGCGTCGACCGTACCCTCGAAATTCTCGAACGTGCCCTCTTTAATCTTAACTTTGTCGCCGACCGCAAAAGCGATCTTCAGCTTCGGCGTCTTATCGCTTTTCTCTTCCGTCTTGGCGAGAATGCGTTCAATTTCATGCGGCAACATCGGAGTGGGACGACCGGCCGCGCCCGTGAAATCGCCGACGCCCGGCGTTTCGCGAACAAGGAACCACGTGTCGTCATTAAACTCCATATTAATAATCAAGTAGCCGGGATAAAGCTTTCGCTTCACCACGCGTTTTTTTCCGCCTTTAACCTCAGTGACCTTCTCGACCGGAACGATAATATCGCCGAAAAAACGTTCCAAGCCGCCAATGGCGATACGGCGAAGAATACCTTCGCGAATCGAATCCTCACGGTTACTCTGAACCTTAAGGATATACCACTGCATATTCAGGGCTTGCTCGTCATTCGAAAGATCTTCAAGCGGCTTAACTTCCGCGGCAGATTCGTCAACCGGAACGACGGCTTCTTCTCCGGAAACGCTGGACGACTCTTCACCAACGCCGCCTTCGGCGGAAGGCTCTTCAACAGCATCAACGCTCTCAGGAGCCAAAACGCCAGATGACTCAACAGCCTGCCCAACCTCAGCCGCTTCTTCCAGCGCGGGCACAACGGGCGATTCCTGCAAAGAGGACGCTTCCGTCGCCGCATCTACCGGCTCAGCGAGGTTCGGGTCCGTCGGATTTATAGGTTGATCGCTCACGCCACACTCTCATTTATCAATTGTTTTACCGTCCGCATTTCGCGGGCGAAATCCGACAAAGCCAACTACAGCAAGATGTTTCGAACCGCCTGAAAAACAACGTCAAATCCGAACATCAAACCGGCAAACGCGAACAAAAACAGTATCACGACAATCGAAGCCCGAAACAACTCCGACCAACTCGGCCACGAAACCTTGATCATTTCCGTTTCAACCGAAATCAGAAAGTCGGCGAAAGCAGGAACATTCACAACTCGGTAACTAACCCACCAAAAGCCGAGAAGCAACGCGCCAGGAAGCCAGTAGGCGATACCGCCAACACCCGACACCCCCCGCGAGGACAACAACACGGTATGCAGCGAATAACAGCCAGCCATAAAAATAACCGCAAGCGCGGCGGCGGTCACCTGACGCGACACTCTGCCTTGGCTGCGTTTATACAAACCGACTTTCGCTAGTTCGCGGAAAAACTCGCCCACGTGCGGCAGGCTCCTGTTTATTAAGTTAGCTCGGCTTCAATGCCGAAATGCCGGCTGTCGCGAAATCGCCTCGCGTCGCTTTCGCTTACAAGGGTCCCGAACGATCGATGCCGGAAAATTCACGCCGCATCCTCGCGGCGAAACGGATCGTTTGGCGGCCGCGCACGCTGAGCGAGCAGCCGCCAAACAACTCAGTCTAAACCTTTATCACTCGGACGCCTAGGCGCCCAAGCCCGTATTCGTGCGTTTTTGAAAAAATAAATGGCAGGGGCGGGGGGGCTCGAACTCCCAACCGCTGGTTTTGGAGACCAGTGCTCTGCCAATTGAGCTACACCCCTGCATCTAATTTTTCTTACGCAGGGTCGAACCGGCTCGTCTTACTTGATGATCTTCGTAACGACGCCGGAGCCGACCGTACGACCGCCTTCGCGGATAGCGAAGCGGGCGTTCTCGCTCATAGCGATCGGGGAGATCAACTCAATCTTGACTTTGACGTTGTCGCCGGGCATGCACATCTCGGCGCCGCCGAGCAACGTGGCCGAACCGGTGACGTCCGTCGTGCGGAAGTAGAACTGCGGACGATAGCCGCTGAAGAACGGCGTGTGACGGCCGCCTTCGTCCTTCGAAAGGACGTACACTTCGCCTTCGAATTCCGTGTGCGGAGTGATCGAGCCGGGCTTCGCCAAAACTTGGCCGCGCTCGATATCCTCGCGCTTGATGCCGCGGAGTAAGCAGCCGACGTTGTCGCCGGCTTCGCCTTGATCCATCGTCTTATTGAACATTTCGACGCCGGTGCAAACCGTCTTGCGCGACTCAGGGGTGAAGCCGACGACTTCGACTTCTTCACCGACCTTGATCATGCCGCGCTCGATACGACCGGTGGCGACCGTTCCGCGACCTTCGATCGAGAACACGTCTTCGACGGCCATCAAGAAGGGCTTGTCGCGTTCGCGAACCGGCTCAGGAATGTTCGCGTCGATCGCTTCCATCAACTTTGTAATGCACTCGCTGGCCTTCGGGTCAGCCGGAGCGTTGTACGCCGGCAAAGCCGAACCGCGAATAATCGGAATCTCGTCGCCCGGGAAACCGTGGTGCGAAAGCAACTCGCGGATTTCTAACTCGACCAAGTCGAGCAATTCGGGGTCGTCGACCAAGTCACACTTGTTCAAGAATACGACCAACGCCGGCACGTTCACTTGGCGAGCCAAGAGGACGTGTTCGCGGGTCTGGGGCATCGGACCGTCGGCAGCCGACACGACCAAGATGGCGCCGTCCATCTGAGCGGCGCCAGTGATCATGTTCTTAATGAAGTCGGCGTGCCCAGGGCAGTCGATGTGAGCGTAGTGACGCTTTTCGCTCTCGTATTCGACGTGCGCCACGGCGATCGTAACCGTCTTCGTGGCGTCGCGCACCGTACCGCCCTTAGCGATTTCGGAGTACGCCTTGTTCTTAGCCAAACCCTTCGCGGCTTGAACCGCGAGGATGGCGCCGGTCAACGTCGTCTTGCCATGGTCAATGTGGCCAATCGTTCCCACGTTCACGTGGGGTTTTGAGCGAGTAAAAGTTTCCTTAGCCATTCTCTTTCTTTCTCCCTGCGTGATTTCAAGCGGGTAGTTGATTGAATGAACGTTAAATACGGACAGTCATTAAAAAACAGCGGGCGAATTCACGACCGGCCGACAAAAAGCTGCTGATGGGATTCGGACCCATGACCTCGTCCTTACCAAGGACGCGCTCTACCGACTGAGCTACAGCAGCGCGACTCGCGGTCCGCGTTTAATTTCGCCGCAAGCCCCTGATTCTCTCGAATCTCGGACGTTTCGGCAATAGGCGCGCACGCGCGGCGACATCGACTTGATCGTCTCTCGCTCGCTAGAGCGGGTGAAGGGAATCGAACCCTCGTAAGTAGCTTGGAAGGCTACCGCTCTACCATTGAGCTACACCCGCGCTACAGTATCATTACTCTCTTTACTTCGCCCGTCATTCCAGCGGCAACGCCGGCGAAAACTAGCGCTTTCTCCGGTTTTCTCGCTATCGCAAGCTCTTAAAATCGAATCAGGACGGCAAAAATATGAATGGGGGGTAAAGGATTCGAACCTTTGAAGGCATTGCCATCAGATTTACAGTCTGACCCCTTTGGCCACTCGGGAAACCCCCCTCGGTCTTGGCGTTAGACGGAATCGTCGTCGCCGAGGTTATTCGTATTTTGCTGTGTTTTGCTTTCGCCGTCTTTTCGCTCCCGACTTTCGTCGGGAGTTCCATTTTCAAGAGAATCGGGGAGGTTTTCCTGCACGAGCTAGCGATGGGACTCGAACCCGCAACCTGCTGATTACAAATCAGCTGCTCTGCCAATTGAGCTACGCTAGCCAATTGAGCCAGTTACGCGAACCTCTTAATATAACTAGCCCGCTATTCTACGCAAGCCGATTCGGCCGCAAAAAGTCTCTTCGCTTTCCCGCAATCGGGCTTTTTTATTTTTTTTTCCGAAAAACGACCTCGCTCATCCCTAAGTTTGCGGGCTTGCAGACTTGAGGCTCTCCGCCGAACCACCCTAAAGTATTATCTATTCTAAAATGCCTCGTATCCTTATCGGCGCCCAACCGCCACTGACAATAGGATGCGAAAAATGTCGAATTGAACTACCTATTCTGCTTTTCTTTTGCAAAGCGAGTGTCTTTCCTAATACCTAGCGTCATCCCGCATCAGGTTTTCTAATTGAAAACCACGTCCCCCTGTGTCATACTGAGTTGTTTGAGGCGGCTTCCCGGCTTTTATCGTCGGGTAAGGCCGACGCCTGCCGACGGCTTCGCCGGCGCGGGATTTCATTTTTTTGGGAGAAACGGCGTGCAACGGTTCATGCTCAGGTCGAAAATCCATCGGGCGACTCTAACCGGCACCGATTTGGACTACGAAGGCAGCATCGCCATCGACCGGGACTTGATCGAGGCTGCGGGATTTCTGCCCGGCGAACAGGTCCACGTTCTCAACTTATATAACGGTGAACGCCTTATCACCTACGTGATAGAAGCGCCCGCCGGAACGGGGACGATGCTGCTGAACGGTCCTGCCGCTCGACTCGGCGCCCCCGGCGACATCGTTGTGATACTCTCCTACGGAGTCTATCCCGACGAAGAAGCCAAAACCCTCAAGCCGATCGTCGTTAAAGTGGACGCGAAAAACCGCATCCTAAAATAACGCTGCCTGGAAGTTCGAGCGGGAGGTCACGAAGCGACGCATTCCATCCATCAACTTCTTCCGCTCTTCTTTTCATGTCCGCACGCAAAAACAAGTCCGCACAAACCGTCGCCTCAACGACGTCCCCCGGAGGTTTGCTCTCGTCGTCGAAGTTTCGCCTGGGGCTCGGCGCCGCATTGATCGTCTGTCTCGCGTTCTTCGCTTACAAACCCTGTTTTCAAGGTCGCTTCATCCTCGACGACGATCTGCTGGTCACCCAAAACCAACTCATTAAATCGCCGAGCGGTCTTTGGGATTTTTGGTTCACAACGAAGGCGATCGACTACTGGCCGACGTCAAACTCGACCCTTTGGCTCGAGTGGCGCATTTGGGGCGACAATCCCGTCGGCTACCGCGTCACGAACGTTCTTCTGCACGCCGTCGAATGCTTGCTCATTTGGCTTATCCTGCGAAGACTCTCGATTCCCGGGGCCTATTTCGCCGCCGTCCTCTTCGCGATCCATCCGGTTAACGTCGATTCGGTGGCCTGGGTAGCGTCACGAAAGAATCTCGTCGCGTTGTTTTTTTCTCTCCTCTCGGTTCTTTGTTATTTGAATCTGGAGATTCCCTCGGCCGAAGGCGAGCGATCGTTCGGTAAAAAGGCGCTTTGGTACGGGTTGAGCTTCGTCTGCTTCATCTTGGCCGTCCTCGGCAAAGGCTCGGTCGTTATTCTACCGGCCCTTTTGCTGCTGATTCTTCTTTGGCGCCGCCGCTTGGTCATCGGAGACTTTTTGCGAACGGCCCCTTTTTTCGTCGCCGCGGCCGGACTCGGTTGGGTTAACGTCTGGTTTCAAACCCACGGCGTTCATGACGTCGGGCGGCATGCGAATTTCGTGGAGCGACTTTTGACCGCCGCCGGCGCCGTATGGTTCTACCTCTATAAAGCGCTTCTTCCGATTAACTTGTGCTTCGTTTATCCGATGTGGACCGACGCCGAGAGACAGGGCCGGTTTTGGCTCGCCCTGGTCGCGGCGATGGCCGTCACCGCAGCGCTTTTGTTTAATCGCAACTCGAAAGTCGGCCGCCCGCTCCTCTTCGCTTGGTTTTTTTTCATTATCGCGCTCTTTCCGGCGTTGGGATTCGCCGACATCGGATTCATGGATTATTCGCTCGTGGCCGACCGCTATCTGCACATCGCCTTGATCGGATTGGTTGCGCTGGTCGGCGCCGCTTGGGCGTGGTGGTTTCGCTCGTCGCCCGGCGTGCAACCGTTCGCCTTGATTTCGGCCGTCGTCGTCGCGGCATGCTTCTTTGGATTGACCTTCGAGCATGCGGGGCTTTACTGCGAGCCGAATCGTCTTTACGAAACGACGTTGGCTCGAAATCCCGGCGCGTGGATGATTCGCAATAACTACGGTCTGAGCTTCCAACAAAAAAACGATTGGGCGGGCGCGGTTCGCCAGTATGAGCAAGTCATCAAGGAGAAGCCCGACTACGGCCCGGCCTATACGAACATTGGAAACGCACTGGCGCAACTGGGACGCCTGCCTGAAGCGATCGAGATGCTGGAAAAGTCGATCAAGATCGATCCGAAGGCGTCGGAGGCGGTCTGCAACTTGGGCAACGCGTACATATTGTCCGGCCGGCTGGAAGACGGCATTGCGGAGTATAAAAAAGCTTTGGCGATCCAGCCCGATTACGTCGAAGCGATGGGAAATCTCACCGTCACCCTGATTCGCGCCAAGCGATACTCCGAGGCGGTCGAGTACGGACTTCAAGCCGTGAAGACCAAGCCGGATTTTCCCGAGTATCGCAGTCAATTGGCGGTCGCGGCGCTCGGCGTGAAAAACTATTCCCTCGCCGCCGAGCAATATGAAATTCTTTTGCGCGCCGATCCGAACTCCGTCAGTCATCTCAACAATTACGGAATCGCTTTGGAAGGACTGAACCAAATTCCCGAAGCGATTCGGAAGTATCAGCTTGCGGTCAAAATCAATCCGAACTTCGTGCAAACGTATCTGAATTTATGCACGGCGTTCGACAAATTGGGAATGGCGGAACCGGCGGAGGACGCCGCGAAGGCCGCCTTGAAACTCGCGCAATCTCAAGGTGACGCGGATCGGGTTAAGCGAATCCAAGACTGGCTCGCCAAACGGCCGTCGAAATAGCCGAACCTCGGCGATTAGGGCGGCATTTTCCGCACAATCGGCTTTTCCGCGTGCTATATTTTCATACCCGGCGCTAAGCGCTTCGTTTCGCGCCGCTCGAAATTAGCCCGCCTGCGATACACTCATGGAAAACGCCTTTCTTCAACTCGGCATCTCGCTCGCCCTCGGGCTCCTCGTCGGATTGCAACGCGAACATTCGGCCTCGGGCGTCGCCGGGCTGCGCACGTTTCCGTTGATCGCCGTTTTGGGAACCGTACTGGCCTTGATCGCGCGTTCGCTGTCCGACTCGGCGGTCTCGGCGTCGATCGTCGCCGCCGGTTTAATCGGCGTGTCGGTCGTCGTCGTTCTCGCGCATTTTTCGATGCTGCGTCGTTCGCGTCGTCGCCCCGGCTCGACGACCGACATGGCCATGCTACTGATGTACGCCGTCGGGGCTTATTTGGTATACGCTCCGTCTCCGCTCGTTCCCGTAGCCGTCGGCGGAGGCGTCGCGGTCCTACTGCAATTCAAGCCAGAGTTGCACAAACTGGCGAAGACGCTGGGGGACGACGATCTCCGCGCCATCATGCAGTTCGTCTTAATAAGCTGCATTATTCTCCCGGTGTTGCCGAATCGCAAATTCGGCTTACAGGGGATTTTTCCGCATTTTCCCGAGGCACTCAACGTCTTCAATCCGTTTGAAACCTGGCTGATGGTCGTGTTGATCGTCGGCATGAGTTTGACTGGATACATTCTCTATAAATTTTTCGGACGGGACGCGGGGCTCGTGCTCGGCGGCATGCTCGGCGGCATCATCTCGAGCACGGCCACGACCGTCAGTTACTCGCGGCAATGCAAAAGCGCCGCGTTGAACGCGAACTCGGCGGCGCTCGTCATCATGATCGCCTCGACGCTCTCCTGCGTCAGGGTGCTGCTTTCGATGGCGATTATTTCGCCGGAATTCATGGTTCAGTCGGCCGCGCCGGTCGGCGCGATGATCCTCCTTAGCGCGTTGCCCGCGTTCGGCGTGTGGCGAGCGAATCACCAGAGCCCGTATACGATGCCGGAGCAAAAAAACCCGACGCAGTTAGCGGCGGCCTTGGTCTTCGGCCTGACTTACGCGGCGGTATTGTTCTTATTGGCGGCCGCGCATCGATTCGGCGAAGGTTCGCAATACTCGGTGGCGGCCATCTCCGGCTTGACCGAAATGGACGCCGTCACTCTCTCGACCGCACGAATGGCACTCGGCGACTCCTCGATCATGGAAAACGGTTGGCGACTGATCATTTCGGCCATTTTAGCCAACATGTTTTCCAAGGCCGTCATCGCCCGCATTTTGGGCGGGCGCGAACTCTTCATGAAAGTGGCGCTCCTTTTCTCGATTCCGGCGCTTGGCGGCGCCGCTTGCTTGGCGTTCTTGCCGTAACGAAGCATGTCGGCGCTCGCGAAACTGCGACGGCACTCAGAGAGCGCCCTACGAATCGCCTCATGCCGCTGACGCGGCTCAGGTTCAAGAACCTGAGCTACCCATTAGTCGGCGCTCCAGAGCGTCCTACACATTATCCGACGAACTCGAAGGAAACGGTCGCACGTCCCGCCGCGTTGCGATACCCTTGAAAGGCAGCGTGTTTGCGAGGCGCCTTTGCGCCGATTCTCGCTTGCACGGTTCGCCACTTAACGCTTCGCTTGCAATGGCCGATGGCGGCGGGATGCCCCGTCGTAATATTCAACCTTAATCCGCGTGCGTGCATGATCTCGCCCACCGTTTCGGCAAGCGCCATGCCGATTCCCAATCCTTGGAAGTCGGGGAGCGTGACCAATCGCGTAATCCGTCGCCTTCCTTTCTGTCCGATTAACGGAAGGGTCGCACAAAACGCCGTCGGCTCTCCTTCCCAGGTCGCCAAATAGCATTCGGCCGGCGGCGCCAACGAACCGCTCAAATAGTGATGGTGCGCAAACAGTTTCCACGCTTCACGCGTGCAACGAAACGTTTCGAGACGGACGTCGGGTCGCCGAAGACGCCTCCATTGAAAAGTTTGCGTCGCCATGTCGATCGTCCAATCGGGCTCCAACCATGACTCGACGTCATAGTGACAGGTGACCGCCGCGAATCGACAAGGAATCTTTCGGGACTTGATTCCTTTGGCCAAGGCCGCCGACACGCTTCGCGCCACGGTCCGATCGACCACGCTGGTGAACTCGTCGAAGGCGACGATACGGTTCGACTCGGTTCCCTCTTTGATCGCTCGGGCCAAATCGCAACGAAACCGCTCGCCGTTGCTCAGCACGGAGTACGGTTTGGCCCACGACGGCGGCGAGGAAAACCCCACGGCGGTAAACAGTCCTGTTAAGTCGCGGATCGAACCGTCGCCCAATCCGTCGATGACCGCCTTGTCGTCTGCCCAGAGGCGAGGGCGCACGAACGAATCGCCGAACATCTTTCGGGCGAGCGTCGTCTTTCCGCTTCCCGACGGTCCGACGATCAAGCCGATCTTCCAGTCCGCGTCGGCGGGATTGGCGAGCGAAGCTGCGAAATTGTCGGGGACGTCGACGGAGAAGGTCCGCTCCAATTTTTCCCGTAGGGGAACGTCGAACATGCCCGCCGTCTGACGAACGCGAAACGAATCGTAGGCCGGGCATTGCACGTGAATTTCGATTTTCATGGTTTCACTTCGTTGATATGGCGCTAGGGGCCAGGTTAAATTCATTGAGCGGCCGGGGGCGATTGCTTTTTTAGTTGACGTCGATCGCCCATTGCCGGGCTGTCCGATTGCAGGCGTCGCGGGTCGCCGATAGGGGCGACGCGTTTTATTTTCGACCACTCGGCGTATCTTTTCTCGGCGGTTTCTTCAAATCGCAGCATTTCATAAATTTTTCGCAGCCTTCGGAGAATCTGTTTGCGCGTGCGAGGGTTTGGGACTTCCTCGACGACGGCAAGCGAAAACGCTTCGATCGTTTCCGAAGCTTGCTGAGGAGTAAGGTGAGCGGGGGGGCGGGGAGCGAAGTCATTGGGGTTGAGTCGTTCGAGGGCCCAAGCCGAGGCACGCCAATAGCGTTGTTCTTGGCCTGCAGCAGAGATATTTTTCATGTGCAGGAATTCGGATTTCGATTCGGCGCGGCGCAATTTGTCGGCGAACACTTCGTCGCGTTTGGCGTGAGCTTGAATTGTCGAGAGGGAGCATCCGACGTATCGGGCCGCAGCGCGACGACTGCAACCGACGGAGAGGATCGCCAAAAGTTCCTTTTGTTTGAACGCGTCGAGTTTGATCGGTTTGGTTCGTTTGATCATTTCATTGCCCCTTCGTTCGTTAGATTTATTTCTCAAAAAAGAATATGGACGCCTTTTTCAGCCTGATTTTTTAAATTTGCGCTTTTCGATCGCGCTCGTTTTCGCAGGCGCGTTCGACGCCACAGGGCGACGAGCGGCGAAGATTTTTTCGTTTCGATTCTTGCGGCTTTACGGCGAAACCGTCTCGGCGATCGCGCATGAAAAAAGCCCGCTGACGAAGTTGGCGTTCGTCGCCGGGCTCTTCTTCATACCGCATAGTTTTGGACGCACGGCTCTTCTTGACGCCTGGGCAAGGTAATTTACTTGATAGGCCGGCATAATTTCAAGGAAAAAATTCGCCGTTTTCGCCAGAGGGGCGGAAGATTTTCTGGGTAGTCGCTGCGGGGCAACTCTTGGCTATCCGATGAAACCCCGTTGGGGTAAACAGAGCGGGGAGCGTTCAGCAGTCAGCGGTCGGCTAAAGACGTAATTTGCGAGGCATGGCGGAAGCGACCTAGGACAAGAATTGTATCTTGTCATGCGCGAGGCACCCGACAAGACCCGGCTGCGACCTCTTCGAGGTCGATGATTTTGGGCGAGATTCTTTTCCCCCGGGTTACTGCGCACCCGGGGCTAATGGCTGCCATCCTTTCAGGATGGGGCGGAGGGGCCGATTTTTAAGGGCCGCGAAAGAATGCAATGGAGGGAAGGGGCGCAGAAGACAAAGGAGAAAAGACGGGGCAGACGAAAACGCGAAGGAAAGCGAATTCGCAACGATCACGAAAACGCGAAAGGAAGGAAGTACGAAAGACGCGAAGTTTCACGCGGAGCGGCGGAGGGATGGTTAAAGGTAGGGGCGTAGGGCGTAGGGCGTAGGGCGCTTGCGCGGCTCAGGTTCAAGAACCTGAGCTACCCTTCAGGCGGCGCCTGCAAGCACGCACCCTACAAACTGACCTACGTCTTTCTCGGAACGCCACAGAGGGCGTTCCCTACAGCCTGGCGCTAGACAAGCACGTTCCCTACTGCCTGGCGCTTGACAAGCATGCACGCTACAAATTTCGCAACTCGCTACTCGCCCACGGGCAAGCGATTTCCTAGGCCGTCGTTCGCCGCGCGATTGCCGAGCAGTTGCGAGGCGAGTCTAAGCGCCATTTCGGCGGCGTCGGGGCCGTCGTCGTGATCGGCGATGGGAAATTCCCGAAATTGATCGACGAGCAATTTGGCGCCTGCGCTCTTCGATTTGAACCGCACGCGTCGGCTTGCCAGATACGGTCCCCAACGGCGAATTCGCACTTCCTTATTTACGCGATTCTCGATCGGCCAGGGACGAGCCGTTAAAAGGCCCTGGCGTTTGAATTCCGCTTCAAATTCGCCGGCAAGTAAATCTTGGAACTGATTCGTTTCGACGCCGAAGGCGTCGGGGCGAAACGTCGCAATCCGGTCAACCGAGTCGGCGACGATTTGCGGCGTGGGCTTTCGAGTCAAGTCGGCGTCCAAATAAATCATGCCTTGGCGATCGACGCCCAGCAGAACCAATGCGGCATAGTCGCCGCGCCGCGAGTCGGCGCCTTTGCTTGGGTCGAGGGCCGCCGTTTTGACGACTAGCTCTCGCGGCCATTCCTCAAACCAAACGCCGTCGTCGAAGTAACTCTCCGGCCATTCGCACAAATCGGGATTCGTCGGCGAGTTCTGTTTTTCTCGTTCAAAGGCCGCGTGACCGTCCTCGGCCCGAAGTCGCATGAGCGCGAATAAGTCTTCGACCTCCGGCCAAAGGACTCTGGCTCCGTCGTTCATCTCGTCGCGGCGTTTTTCATAAAAATCTTTCGCCCTTTGGCCCGAAGACGGCCGTTCGGCGTCGCAGTAAATCGATTCCCATTCGTTCCACAGATCCATCCGAGCGGGCCACGTTTCGATGGAGCGAAATATTCGCGACGTCCAACCGGGGGCGGCGTGTAGTTCCATCGCCAACGCCTCGCGGTGCAGCGCCGTAGCCAAGTTGACGACGTTCGTTTGCGGCGAGCCGGCCTTCATCAGCATGCCGTGAAACCATTCGCGCGACTTCGCTCGCTGACCGATCGAGCGCATATGGTCGTCGTTTTGTAGATCGTCGCAAACGATCAGCGTCGGGCGATGTTCGCGACGGCGTCGTCCGCGGAGTCGTTGACCGGCGCCGAACGCTTCGATCGTCGCCCCGTTGCGTAGCGTGATCGATCCGCCTCGCCAAACGGTTCCGCGTCCGACGGTCTGGGGATATCGCGCGGCGAGCCGCTCGTTTTCGAGTAGTTCGGCTTTGACGTTCTCTAGGTGGGCGTAGGCCTGCCTTTTCGTGTCGGAAACGATCCACACGTAGGGTTCACGTCCTGCAAGCGTTTCTCGTAGCGGATAGGCGAGCGTGGCGAGGGTTGATTTGGCCGCGCCGCGCGGCCCGAGCAGATTGATTTTGGCTCCACGTTCCGTCCGCATGAGGTCGAGCTTGGCCGAGAGCCAGCGATGCATTTGCGAGGGGAGGCGACAGAAATGATCGGGCAAATACTGTCGTCCCCAATCGATTAAACTTTCGTTGGAGTCAAGGCCGTTGGATTTTCGGCGCGAGTCGCCGTGTTTCGTCTTAAGTTCGCCGAGGATATTTTTGGCCAGATCGGCCGTCGATAGGTAGGGGGAACGACGGTCAGAGCTGAAGTCTTCTCGGGTATAGGCAAGGCCGTCATTCATCGACGAATTATCCTCGGTTCGGCGTTTTCGCTTCGCTCATAAGGTTTTTTACGGCCTCATCGAGTCGTTTCAAAATTCGTTTTCGGTTTCGGGCGTCGGGGACTTCTTCGACGACGATTTCGGCGAAGGTCCGGATTGTTTTGGCGACGGAAACGGGGTTGCGCATAAAAAAACGACGACGGAATTGGATTCCGTCGTCGGGCTCTTTTGCGGCCACGTCGGCATAATTTACATGCTCGCGCGGCCCAAATTCAAGAAAAAAAGCTAATCAACGTTGCGTTGATTAGCTTTGCGGCTTTTTCAAGATCGTGTCCGATAAGGTTTGCTTATTCGTCGACGTCGGAGTCGAGCAGTTTCTCGACGCGGCGTCGAACCAGTTCGTCGCGGTTTTCTTGTTTTTTCTCGAACATTTCCTTGGTTTTGGCTAAATCTTGCTCGAGGCGAATAATTTCCGCTTTCCGAATGCTTTGGCGAATATCGAATTGTCGTCCGACTAGCTCGGTTAATTCGGCTTTGAGCTTTTCTTGCTCGCTCTTCGGCTTTTTCGCGATGACCACGACGAGGTCGTTAATGGTCCCTTCGGTTTTTTTCAATTCGACGGTCGCAGGACCGTCGGGCGGAGTCGTACGGACCGAAATGGAATCAATTCGGCCGGTCGATAGCTCGGCGAGGTCAGGGGTCGCCGGCGCGGAGACGCCCGTTGACTTGGCTTCGTCGGGGCGAATGGCCGCGTTGCTCGTGGATACGATCGTCGCCTTCATGTCGTCGAACCAAACTTTGCCGGGGCCGACGAGATACAGGTAGCATCCCGCTCGGACTTCGGCAGGGACGATCGTTTTCACGGAGTAGCGTCGCCAACCGTCCCGCGAATTTCCGCCGGCCTTGGATTCGTCAGGCAGAGGTAGGAGTCTACCGCCGAGGATCGTGCCGTTTCGGTCCATATATCGAATTTGGATCGCGGCTTGGCTTGCGTTTTCCCTTTTGACCAACGCGGAGAACTCGACGACGGATTCGTTTTTAATATCCACGGTTTGAAACCACCCCAAGTTTCCGGAATCCGAAGCGGTTTGCAGGATGCTTAGGCTGGCCTTCCCGGCGTAAGCGACGTTTTTATCCCAGGAGAAAATCGCGCCGTCGGGGGCGCCCGCATGCTCCCATGCGGTCGGCTCGTCATTTTTTCCTTCCTCGACGCCGGGGTTCTTCAGCAAATTCTTAGCGACGATGTCGACGTCATTTGCGGGAACGTCGGGGGCTTCCGAAGTCGTTTGGCCCGTCGATGGCTCGACGGATGCGACGGCAGATTTATGATCGTCGGAGGAGCCGGCGCTTGCCGAGGGAACGTACATAGCTTTCACATCGTCGAACCAGACTGTGCCGGGCCCGTAGTCTTGCAGGGCGAAACAAATCTTGGCGGTTCCTTTAGGAACGGCGACCTTGCCGGAGAATTTTTTCCAATCGTGGTTGGCCGGCGGGTCTCCGTTCTTTTTGGCGCCGACGTAGGCCGCCCATTTGTGGCTGAGCCGATTGCCGTCTTTGTCAAGAAAAATGACGTCGAGGATCGCTTTATAGGCGTTTTCCGCTTTGATCTTCGCCGAAAACTCGACCGCACGAGGCTTACCGTCGTGTTCGATCGTTTGCGACCATTGTGCGATCGGGAAATACGTCTGAGCGGTCTTTGTGATGCAAAGGCTTGCTTTGCCGTCGCTTGCCGTTTGCTTATCCCAGGAGTATGTCACTCCGCCGACAGGAGCCCCTTGCTCCCAATTATCGGGTTTGTCATTGCCTTCCTCGGCGCCGGCGTTTTGCAACAGGTTTTTGCCGTCGGTGACTTTCGCGTCTCCGGACGTAGAAGTATTTACCGAGCCGGTCGAAGTTATCTGCCGTTCGATTTCCGGCGTCGCTCCGGCCGAGCCCTTGCTTACCTCCTCGGCCTGAGCGACGCTAATTGACGTCGCGGAACAAAACGCTAAGAACATCGCGACGTTTAGTAGTTTTTTGAGAAACATTTTTCCCTCCAATTATGGAGAAGTAGTTTGCGGAAAATCTTCGTTTATATCACGCTTCAATCGATTGATTCGTTCTTCAATATCGCGTATTGAACTGCCGATCGATTCTTCGTCGGCGAGTTGCGCGGATTTGTTTTGAGGCGGAGGGGTCGCCGGGGCGGTTGTCGGCGAGCGGGGCATTGCGGTTATCGTAATTGCGAGGGCTGCGACTAGGATGGCGACCGCGACGAGTTTTTTCGCGGATCGCTTGAAAAAAGCGAACGTAACGCGTTCCTCGGCGGGCTCTTCCGGTCGCGGATTTTTCGCGGGATTCTCGAAATGAACGAGCCAGTTATTTAGAAGAGACGCGACCTCTTCGGCGGACTGGTAACGTTTAGCCGGTTCTTTTTCGAGCAGGCGAGCGATGATTTTTTCGAGCCACAAGGGAACGGTCGGATTTAGCTCGCGGATCTTGGGCGGGGCGCTTTCGCAAATGGCGCGCAGGACGCCCATCGTCGATTCGCGGCGGAAGGGAGGCTGGCCGGCGCACATGGCGAACAATACGCTTCCCAAGCAAAAAAGGTCGGTGCGATGGTCGACCGCGGTACCCTCGGCTTGTTCGGGGGCCATGTACTCCGGCGTCCCTGCGATGAAGCAGCTTCGCGTTAGGCTGGCGTCGTCGGCGGCGCGGGCGAGGCCGAAGTCGGTGATGACGACGCGCTCGTGCCCGTTTTCGAGGAGTATGTTGGCCGGCTTCACGTCGCGGTGAACGAGACCTTGCGAGTGGGCGGCGGCGAGTCCCTCGGCGATTTGGGCGCCGATTCGCAATACGCTTTTTAGTTGGAGTTTCTTTTCGGTTGCGATTCTATCTTGCAGCGAGCGACCGTCGATGAACGGCATTACCAAATAGGGAATGGCGTCGGTCGCGTTCACGGCGAAGATGGTGATGACGTTTCGGTGGGAAACGGCGGCGGCGGCTCGCGCTTCGCGGGCGAATCGACGTCTTGCGATTTCGCTATGGGCCCATTGCGGGGCCAGGACTTTAACGGCGACGGCGCGGTTTAAAGCCGAGTCATGCGCTTTGAAAACGACGCCCATGCCGCCTCGGCCAATCGCTCGTTCGATTTCATAGTCGCCGAGTCGTCCGATTTTCGTCGGATCGTCGCTGGGGGCGAGGAAATCGCATCTCAAATGGTCGTCTTTCAATGAAGAAAAGAAGACGTGTTCTTCATCGCCGAACGCGGCGGTATTTCCGTCGTTCGAGGCGTTCGTTTGCCGCAGCGATTGGACGTCGCTCCAGAGTTCGGCGTCGGCGGCCAGCTTTTCCAAAGTGTTGCGGCATGGTTCGCAGCTTTCGACGTGCGCCGACAGTTCCGCTTGCTCCCGTTCCGATAATCTATCGTCGAGGAGCAAGCGGAGCCGTGCGGCGTCACATTGGAAAGAGGAACTTTGCATGTTTTTGCGGCGTTGCGTCGTCGGATTACTCTTCTTTCAATTCGTCGATTTTTTCGCGGAGTCGGGCCATCACTCGGCTTCGGGCGACGTAAACCGCGCCGACCGACATGCCGAGTCGCTCGGCCGTGGCGGTAGGCGATAGGTTTTCGACTCCGGAGAGCCAAAACGCCTGCCAAGAGGCGTCGCGGAACTCGGGGCGGATTTGTTCGGCCGCCCAGGCCAAGGCTTGTCGTTGGTATTCTTTTTCGATGAGGGCCGAGTCTTCGGCGTTCGGCGCCGGTTGCTCGGCCAGCATTCGTTGCACGCCGCTATCGCCGCTTCCGGTCGGGCGTCGTCGTTGGGCGGCGAGCAGGTTGATCGCCAAGTTTTTCGTGGTGCGGAACAGCCAACCGCGAAAGCTCCCTCGTTGCGGGTTAGGGTCCCAGCGTTCGACGGCCGCGGCGACGGAAATAAACACCTCTTGGGTCAACTCGGCGGCGTCGACCTCTTGGAAGCCTTGGCGTCGAGCGGTACGAAAAATGAGCGGTCGATAAATGGCGTAGAACTCCTCCCAAGATCGCCGATCTTGGCGGTCGCGGAGCCGAACCAGCAGGCTCGGCCGAGTCGCCGGTGAGTCGTCCATTAGTTGCCGCTCCAGTTTCGAGTGCTCATAAGTATCACAAGCGAGAAGAGGAAATCTTACAAAGAAAATGAGGGAAATCCGCGGATCAAGGCGAATGAGTCGAACGTAAAGCCATATTGTAGCCAAAGTTCCGCGTTATTTCATTGCGTTTTTGGATGGGGTATAATGTCTTTCCAATTGCGCCGCCTTGCGATTGCCCCCCTGCCCTGCATTTGAATATTGAAGATCGAATCATGCCCAACTCGATTCCCGTCATTCGTCACATTCCCCATGAACCTGCCGGCACGATGGAAGACGCGTTGCGTCTGGCCGGCTTGGACTTTCATTACGTTGACATGTTCGCGGCGCCGCCGAAGTATCTTGATGCGAAAAACGTGCCTGCCTTGATCATAATGGGCGGGCCGATGAACGTCGATGAAACGCAAAAATATCCGTACTTGGCCGACGAGATCGTTTGGATTCGGGAGGCGCTCGCCGCTGAAACGCCGATCGTCGGGGTCTGTCTCGGCGCACAAATGCTGGCCAAGGCGGGCGGGGTGAAAGTATATCCTAACGGGATCAAAGAAATCGGTTGGTACCCGATCGAGCTTTTGCCCGAGGCGGCGACGGATCCGCTTTTTCATGACTTGCCTACGAACTTGACGGTTTTTCAATGGCACGGCGACACGTTCGATTTACCTGCCGGCGCGGCGTATTTGGCGAAAAGTCCGCTGTGCAAGCATCAGGCCTTTCGGCTGGGCAAGAATGCCTGGGGGCTCCAATTCCATATTGAAATGACCGATTGGATGTCGGAAAACTGGCTGATCGAGCCGGGTTTCGCCAAGGAAGTGTCGGAGTTGGACTACATCGATCCGGAGGAAATCCGTCGTCGCACGCCGGAAGAAATGCCAGGCCTGAAAAAGCTCTCGGCCACGATTTTGGGACGTTTCACCGAGTTAGTGAAGGCGAGGCTGTAGGGAGAGAATTGGGGGAGAGACCGGGGGGGGCATGGTTCGCCCGGTATACCCTCTGTAGATGTAGAAAACATTCCGGGGGTGTTTTGCCCTTTCTGCCGAGGATATAATTGGATATTCGGACGGCTGAGAGTGGGTTTCACAGACTGGCAAGCAGTCGGCGACGCTCGGTCGTGGGCTTTAGGTAGCTATGGTAATCTCGGGAGTTTTTTGTGCGAATCGTCAAATATCCGCATCCAACGCTGAAACACAAATCAAAGCCCCTCCGTCGAGTGGACGCTGAGCTGAAGCAGATCGTCCGCGAGATGTTCGAGCTGATGTACGAATCGAACGGAGTCGGCTTGGCCGCCAATCAGGTCGATCTGCCGTACCGGCTTTTTGTCCTTAATTTGACGGGCGAGGAAGGGCAAGGCGAGGAGCACGTCTTCATCAACCCGGAGATTACCAAGCGATCGGGTATGATCGAGGCGGAAGAAGGCTGCCTGAGCTTCCCGGATATTTGGGCGCCTGTGAAGCGCTCGGAGAAGATCGAGATCGCCTATTACGATCTGTCGGGCAAGGAGCAGCGTCGGCAACTGGACGGTTTTTTTGCTAGGGCCTGCCAGCATGAATACGACCATTTGGAAGGGATTTCGTTCGTCGACCGCCTGAGTCCAGCGGTTTATCTCTCGATTCGGGACAAGCTGGACGAGCTAGTTCGGGAGTATGAAGGAGACCGCGGCCGGGGCTTTATACCCGACGACGGCGAGATCGCAACCCGATTGGCCGAGTTGGAAGCGTTGCGGACGTAAAATATCTGTTAGAATACGGGTTTGCCGGAGCAGGCTCCGTATTGGTCTGGAATAAGCCGCATGCGATTATTGATGGTAGGCACAGGTCCTTTCGCCGTGCCGACGTTTCTTGAACTGTTGGAAACGCACCACGAAATAGAAGCGTTGGTGACGGCGCCTCCGCGCCCGGTGAAAGGAAAGCATTTGCCGCCGGTTAGCCCGATGGTTCTGGCCGCGCAAGAGCGAGGGCTGCCGATCTATGCACCTGAGTTGATCAACTCGCCTGAATCACAGACGGTAATTGCCGGGTATGACGTCGATTTACTCGTCGTCTGCGACTACGGCCAGATTCTTTCCGCTCAAACGCTCGCCCGAGCCAGGTTAGGCGGAGTCAATTTGCATGCCGCCTTATTGCCGAAGTACCGCGGAGCGGCGCCGATCAATTGGGCGATATATAACGGCGAAAAGAAGACCGGCGTGACCGTGATTCACATGGTTCCGCAAGTGGACGCCGGGCCGTGCATCGCGCAGACGACGATCGATATTGATCCGGAAGAGGATGCCGTTGAACTAGAGAAGCGGCTAGCGGTTTTAGGGGCATGGCTCACGCGGCGGACGATCGACGCGATGGAGTCGGGGAGATTGGAGGCTTTGCCGCAGAACCCGGCGCTGGCGTCGAAAGCGCCCCGGCTGAAAAAGACCGACGGCGGGATCGATTGGACCCGTCCGGCGTTGGCGATCAAAAATCAGATTCGGGCCATGGAACCTTGGCCGAAAACCCATACGTATTGGCGGGCGAACGAGAAAAATTCGCTGCGATTGATCTTAGGGCCCGTGCGGGTCGAGGATACAATGACGTCGGCTTCGCCTGGCACGATCGTCGAAGCGGCCGGCAATCGGCTCGTTATCGCCGCCGGCCAAGGGGTCGTCGTCGTGCAGACCGTTCAGCCTTCGGGCAAACGAGTCATGGAGGTCGAGGAGTTCTTACGCGGCTACCGGTTGCAACGCGGCGACGTACTCGGCCCGGAAGAGCCGACCGTCGCAAAAGCGGAGGCGTAGCGGCAAAAAATGCGGACTCAAGGATGAAGGACGCGGCGAATTTAGGGAAGCCTCATACGGCTTCGCCGCCCAGGTTCAGAGAGCCTGGCGCTCCCTCGCCATATTAAGGAGAGATAGGCATGGGCAACATGGACCGTTGGGACGTCGCCCTATTCGTTATCGCCGGATACGTGGCGGTTATGGCGTTAGTGCGGCTGATGATTCGTCGCCGCAATCAAATGATTGACGAATTCAAACGCCAAGTCGACGAAGAAAAACAACGCCGAGAAGGCCCGCATAAAGAGAAACATCGAAAATCGGCGTGACGACAGGGAATAAGATTCAGGGAAAAGGGAATCTGACGCCGTCCCTGCCTTTCCGCCCTTGCCCCCCTGACTGATGAAACGATTATTCATTCAAACCGTCGGCTGCCAGATGAACGTGCTCGACAGCGAACTGGCCGTCGCCGAGCTTCTACAATCGGGCTACGAGTTAGTAAAGAGCCCTTTCGACGCCGACGCGATTCTTTTCAATACCTGCAGCGTTCGGCAACATGCCGAGGACAAAATCTATAGCGCGCTGGGGCGACTCCAAGACGTAAAGAGGAAGCGACCGGGCACGGTCATCGGCGTAATGGGGTGCATGGCGCAGAAAGATCAAGCGGGTATTTTCAAACGCGCGCCGCACGTCGATCTCGTCGTGGGGCCGGGCCAATTGGCGCAACTGCCCGAGCTGCTTGAAAAAGCGATGCTAGGAGCGGAGCCGGCCTTGGAAGTAAGTTTGGAACGGCGCGGGGCCGATCAATCGGAAGTTCGCGCAAGCTTTCAACAATACGATCCGCATCGCACGGCCGTCATGCGCTCGGTTCCGCATCAGGCGCTCGTTCGGATCATGTTCGGTTGCGATAAGTTTTGCAGCTACTGCGTAGTGCCTCGAGTGCGAGGGCCGGAGCAAAGCCGCACGGTCGACGAGATTGAACGCGAAGTTCGCCGTTTGGCCGAGGACGGTTGCGTCGAAATCACGCTCATCGGTCAAACGGTAAATAGCTACCGAGATTTATCGACCGGCGTCGAACGACGACTTTCCGACTTACTCGCACGCTTGCATCCGATTGAAGGGATTCGTCGCATTAAGTTCGTTACGAATCATCCGAAATACATGACGGACGATCTATTGGAGGCCGTGCGTGATCTGCCGAAGATTTCGCCGTATTTCCACGTTCCGGCGCAAAGCGGCTCGAACGTCGTTCTGAAGCGGATGAATCGCGGATACACGGTCGAAGAGTATCGCGAGATGTTGGCCAAGATTCGCCAGTTCGTTCCGCATGCGGCGATCACGAGCGATTTTATCGTCGGGTTCTGCGGCGAGACCGAAGAGGATTTTCAGCAAACGGCCGAACTCGTTCGCGAAACGCGTTTCAAAAATAGTTTTATCTTCAAGTACAGCGCTCGGCCGTTGACTAAGGCGGCGGAACTGTACGAAGACGACGTCTTGGAGTCGGTCAAGCGTCGCCGGAATAACGACCTCCTTGAAATTCAAAACGCGATTTGTTTGGAGGACAATCTTCCGTTCGTCGGTCGCGCGGCCGAGATTCTCGTCGAAGGACCGAGTAAAGTCGCGAAACGGAAATCGCACGACGGCTCGGTGCAATTGGTCGGGCGAACGGTTTGCGACCGGATCGTGGTTTTCGACGGTCCGGCCAGTTTGGTCGGCAAGATCATTCATGTACCGATCGAAAAGGCGGACGGATTCACGCTGTTCGGGCAAGCGCAGACGAAATAAATCGTCAAGGATAGCTGAAACGGGCATTTCAGCGCAATGCACTGGCTGACAAGCAGCCGGTGGCACGCAACAGCGCACTGCGCCCGCAAAGTCTTTTTATTTACCGCCGTTTCTCTGGGGTTTTAGGCGAGGGGGCGTGAAGATAGGAAGGCTGCAGGCGATCGCTAGAATTAATCGGGCAGGCAAGGCAAATTCAATACGTGCGGCAAAATCGGTCGAATTCATACATGGATCAAGGTCTGCCGTGATAAAGGATTATCTCGGCGGCGAGGCCGGCGGCGCCGGTTTCGCTTGAACAGGAGGTTCGGTATGCGATTCGGTCGAAGCAATTTGATCGGGGCTTTGGAAATTTCCGCGATTGCTCTGTCGTTGTTTCTTTACGAGCAAGTTTCAGCGCAGCAATCGTATCCGTATCCCTATCAATTGCAGCCGCAAAACCAAGCTCCGCAGCCTCAGCAACAGCCTCGACAATATGCGGAGTCGCAACAGAATCAGCCGCGGAATTCGACGAACGAGCCGCAATACGTAGCGAGGGCCGCGACGCAAGGCTCGATCTATCCGAACTATTCGCAATATACATACGAGCAGTTATCGCAACGCGGCGAGCAGGTTCCGCCGGCGCCTCGTCCGTTGCCAATGACGCAGGCCGCGCCGCAAGCCCCCGCGCCGCAGTATTCGCAACAGCCGTTTCCGCCGCAAGAGGCTCCGGAGGCGAACGCGGGGCTAGAGACGTTGGACGAGGCGTGGGGAATCGCGCTACATGCGGATCAGCGCTACGAAGCGAGCCGATGGAACGTAAGCTCCTCACGAAGCAGTTACGCGGCGGCGAAGGCCGAGCGACTCCCGTCGGTCAATCTTGGCGCGAACGCCTATTCGTTGAGCGAAGAGCCGACGATGAACGTGACGATGCCGGCGCTCGGCGCGATGCAGCTTCCGCTGGCCGATCAAAACTCAGGCGGAGCGAGCGCCTTGGTGACGCAGCCGATTTATACGTTCGGACGCATTTCGAGCGGGATCGACGCGGCGGCGGCGGCCGTTCAAGCGAATCAATGCGACGCCTATCGAACCAATCTTGACGTGAAGATGAGCGTGGCAGAGCTTTACGTGGCGGTTTTGCGAGCGGCTCGACTCGTCGAGGTCGCGCAGAGCAAGTCCGCCAGTTTGACGTCGCACAACCGCGTCGTCGGCGATATGTTTGAGAAGGGCGTGGTTTCGAAGAACGACTATTTGGCCGCGCAAGTGGCTTTGGCCGACGCGCAACAGCAACTGCTCGAAGCGCAAAACGGACTGGAAGTCGTGCGGGCCGCCTACAATCGAGCGCTGGGGCGACCGCTGACGACGCCGGTTCGATTGGCGGATATTACGGACGACGGCGCGACGGGCGACGTCGATCAATTGACCTCGAGAGCCATGCAGCAGCGGCCTGAGATATCGGCCCTCTCATCGCAAGCGATCGCGTTGCGTCGGCAAGCCGACAGCGTGAAGGCGAAAAAGCTTCCTCAAATCGGCGTGACCGGCGGATATATATACGAGGGCAATAAGTATATGGATCCGAACGGGTACGGAGTGATGATGCTCAACGCGCAGTGGAACGTGGTTGATTTCGGACGGGTGAGCAATCAGGCCGACGCGTTGCGCGAGAAAGCCGAGGGGGTGATTCGCACGCGTCAAGACGCCGAATCGCTGATCGCGTTGGAAGTGCGTCAGAAGTGGTTGGACCTTCACACGGCCCGCGAACGAGCGCTAGTGGCGAAACAGGCGACGGCGCAGGCCGACGAAAATCTCCGCGTCGCGCAAGATCGTTATCAGCAGCAGGTCGGCACGAACACCGAAGCGCTCGACGCCGAAACTTTGCGCGTTCAGGCATACACGAACTTCTACAATAGTTCGTATCAGGCGATTCTCGCCGGTTTGCGGCTGCGTCGAGCGGTCGGCGATCTGTAAAAAGAAAGGGACGGCGTCTCCGCCCTGGCGCGATGCACTGGAGATATCGCTGAGGGCGTCATCCCGAAAATATTCGTTTTTTCAGCATTCTTGGCGACCGATTTGTCGTTTTTTTCGGCAAGAACGGTCTCTTTGTAGCAATTGTAGGGACTGGGGCTCCGCTGCATAGCGGTTTTCCTTTTTTCTAATATCGAGCTGTCAGAAAACGCATTGCTCATGATCTATCTTTCGGTAACTACGGTAAGGGCCGTGGGAGAGCGCGAGTTGCATACCGGAAGCTCGAGGGTTAGGGAGCTTTCTTTCCGCGCAAGCGTTCAATAGTCGGCGATCGGACCGCGCGATTTGCTTTTTGAGCGGGAGCCGTCCGCCGAGCCCCATTCATTTTTTTGTCGCGAAAAGGGAAGAGTGCAAATGAGTAATCCATTGGCGAATTTTTCGTTAAAGACCAAACTTTACGGCGGTTTTACGACGGCGGCGGCGATTACGCTACTCGTCGGCGCGGTGGCCTACTTCGGAATTCGTTCGCTTTCGGCAGACGTAAACGAAGTCACGGCGAACAGCCTGCCGGGCATAGCGGCGGTGTTGCGAATCAATATCGACGCGGAAATGATCAAAGGGCATCAACGAACGCTGTTGAATTTGAACTTGCCGGTCGCCGATCGCAAACGACAATACGAAAAAATCGCGGAGATTCGCGAGAAGCGAGAAACGTTGTTCAAAACTTACGAATCCATTCCTCGCGGCGCCGAAGAGGATAAGCTTTGGAAAGAGTTCACGGGAGTATGGGAGCAGTGGAAAAGCGCGAACACCGAACTGTTCCAGGCGTCGAAGGACTACGACGCGGTCGTCGAAGCGGCGACGCACGGCGCGGTTTTTGAAAAGACTTATTATTCGGCGCTGAACGGCGCCGGCGAAACGGTTCGCGATTTGGCGAAAGACAACTTTCAAGGGATCCAACATTGGAAGAATTTGCTTCTACGAGGAAATGATTCGAAGAAATATGACGAATTACTGGCGAATTTCAATAAGTGCCAGAAGGACATGCAAGAGAAATTCGCGGATTTGAAGACGCTTGGACCGCAAATCGGAATCGATCAGAAAGCGTTGAACGACGCCGAGGCGGTTTATCTCCAGCTTGACTCGCGTTATCGCGAAGCCTTGAAGAAATTCGAGAAGAGCAATCCGGAATCGGGAAAGATCGTCGATAGCGGGCTAATTGGCGCGGATCAACCCTTGAAGGACGCGATCGACGGCTTGCTCGCGAAAATTAAAGCGAAAGAAGAGAAGGTGGCGGACGTCGAGCGCCGCATGCGCAATCTGGCGATGGGCGCATGTCTCCAAAAGCAAAACCAAGTCGGCGACTTGCTTCAAAAGCTCGTGAAGATGAATGAGGAGCAAGCGCAGGAGATTAGTCAAGAAGCTTCGCGCACCGCGACGGCGTCGCAGTTTTGGACCGTGTCGGCGATCGTATTCGGCCTTGTTTTGGCCGGCGCTTTGGGAGCGTACCTTACGCTTTCGATCGTTCGCCCGATCGGTAAGGTCGTGGCCGTGCTCAACGCGGCCGCAAGCGGCGACTACGCGAAACGCGTCGATCACGACTCGAAGGATGAGATTGGCCAAATGGCGGTCGCTCTGAACACGGCGGTCGCCGCGACCGGCAAGGCGATGGACGAAGTGAAAGCCTCGGCGGAACGCGAAAAGCTCGCTCAACAAGAGCGGGCGGATACGGAACGCCGCCAGGCCGACGAAGAACGTCGTCGCCAAGAGGAGAAAGCTCAAGTTGAACGCGAGTTGGCGGAGGCGGAGCGCGCGAGGGCCGAGGCTCTTCGCCGCAAGGTAGACGGGCTTTTGGAGATCGTCGCCGCCGCGGCACAAGGCGACTTGACTCGCAAAGCGGAAGTTGAAGGCTCCGAGGCGATCGACGAATTGGCCTCGGGAATTAACAAGATGCTTGAAGACTTGTCGAGCGTGATTGCTCAGGTGGCCGACAGCGCCGGCCAGTTCACGGAAGGCGCCCGCGTTATCGCCGAGAGTTCGCAGACATTGGCGCAAGGGACGCAGACTCAGAGTTCGAGCGTCGAAGAGATGACGGCTTCAATCGACGAGCTTGCCCGATCGATCGACGCGGTCCGCGCGAACGCGGCCGAGGCGAACGTGTTGGCCGCCAAGGCGAACGATTTAGCCGGCGAAGGAGGCCAGGCGGTGCAGAAATCGATCGAATCGATGGAGCAGATTCGCAATAGTTCACAAAAGATCAGCGAGATCATTCAAGTGATTTCCGAGATCGCCGGCCAAACAAACTTGTTGGCGTTGAATGCGGCGATTGAAGCGGCCCGAGCCGGAGAGCACGGAATGGGTTTTGCGGTCGTGGCCGACGAAGTTCGTAAGTTGGCCGAGCGGAGCAATCAGGCGGCGAGGGAAATTTCGTCTCTAATAAAGGAATCGACGCAGCGAGTCGAGGACGGCGCCCAATTGAGCGATCAGACGAGCAAGTCGTTGCAACAAATCATCGCGGCGGCGGAAGCGACTGCCGGCAAGATCGCCGAAATCGCCGATGTGACGACGCAGCAAGCGGCGAGCGCTCAGGAAGTGACGTCCGCCATTCAGGGCGTTTCGCAAGTCACTGAACAGACGGCCGCCGGAAGTGAAGAAATGGCCTCGAGCAGCGAAGAGCTAGGCGCTCAGGCGATGGCCCTTCGCCAAGTCGTGGGGCGATTTACCGTTTAAAACCGAGAAGAACCCAGTCGGAATTGAAACGAAAGAGGACGAAGGCGACTTCGTCCTCTTTTTTTAGGCGCCGGGCAATAGGCGAAGTCGCATTTCCTTTTGCTGCAATAACTTGCGACCGAAGAACGCGACTCTTCTTGACGTATGTTACATAAAATGATACTTTTGTAACATGAAAGCCGATAACACAGCACATAGAATTGCCTACGCGGCGTTAACCCTGTTCTTGGAACGGGGGGTGAAAAAGACCAATCTCCAAGAGGTGGCGCGTCGTGCCGGGCTTACCCGGGTCACGGTTTACCGCTACTTTGGCGACAAGCGGGGATTGGTGCGTGAAATCTGTAAGCGGATCTCCGGCGTTTTCGTTCGCGCGGCGGAAGGGAGTTCCGGCGATACGATCCAGCAGGTCAACGATCGATTGAACCGGTTGGGGATGGAGCTGAGCACTTTGCCGCAGGGGAACCTTCTGGCGCGGCTGGAGGAGATCAGTTATCTCTATCCGGACGTCTATGAGAAATTTCGCCGGACGCGGCAAGAAGCGGTCGACGCGTTATTTCATCAAGCGTTGACGGCGGCCACGCGAAGCGGCGAGGCTCGCGAAGGGTTGAATCTGGAAGTTCTGAAGGCGATATTCTGGTCGTCGGTCATTGGGTTGTTAGAGACCCCGGCTTTGATATCGTCGAACGTTCCCCTAGCGGAGATTTTTGAAACGGTCACCGAAGTCTTTCGTCATGGAATATTGAAACGGGGCGTCGGAGACGGGGGACAGGGAGAGTTGAGCAATCATGTCGCAAATTAACGGAAAATGGGTTATGTTGGCGGCGCTTGCGACGGCGGCGATTCTCGCCGGCGGGTGCCGACAAAATGATTCGCCGCCTCCGGTCGCAGTGCGGACGATGAAGATCAAAAAAGAGGCCGTTTCGTCGGAGTTGCGTTTGAGCGCGACGGTGCGTGAGCGGCATCGAGTGGAGCTTTCGTTTAAAGTTCCCGGCACGGTCTATGCGATTCGGCAGGTTCTCGGGCCGGACGGCAACCAACGCGGATTGCACGAAGGAGACGTCGTGACTTCGGATCCGAACAAGCCGTTGGCGCGATTAGACGACTCGGATTATAGGCGGAAGGTCGAAGGGAGCAATGAGAGATTAGCGCAAGCGAAAGCGAAGGAGCAAGCCACGCAAGCGGCTTTGACCGCCGTTGAGGCAACTTACAAGCGGATCAAGGCTTTGCGGGAGCGGGAATCGGTTTCGCAGCAAAACTACGACGAGGCGTTGGCGAAGCGTGATTCGGCCAAGGCGGAGTTGGACGCCGTCGGACGCGAAGTCGCCGGGGCGAAGGTCGCGTTGGAGCAAGCGAAGGACGATTTTGAGAATTGCTCGCTGGAATCGCCGATTCCTGAGGCGGTGGTTTCGCGAAAATACGTTGAGGAAGGGGAGCGGGTGCAAGCGGGGCAGCCGATTTTCCAAATCATGGATCTTTCTCAAGTGCGAGTGGCGTTCGGGGTACCCGACACGAAGGTTGATTCTTTTAAGATCGGCCAGACGGTAACGGTGACGGCCGACGCTTTTCCCGGCAAACGGTTTTCCGGCCGAATCACGAAAGTCGTTCCGGCCGCCGATTTAAGAACTCGCACGTTCGAGGTTGAGACGACGATCGACGATCCAGGCGGGCTTCGACCGGGAATGGTAGTGACGATTTACGTCGGACGCCAAGAGGATAAAACGCTGCTTCCGTTGACTTCGGTGCAGCGCGGCGCGACCAAGGACGACTACGTCGTCTACGCCGCGGTCAAAGAAAACGGCAGCACGGTGGCGAGAAAGAGACGCGTCGCATTGGGCGGCATTTACGACAACCGCATTCAACTCCTTAACGAAGGAAGCCAAGTCGGCGAAGGCGACGTGATCGTCGTAACCGGCGCGTTCAAGCTTTCGGAAGGGGAAAAACTTCGCGTGATCGACGTTCCCGAGCCGAATCTGAAGATTGACTAGCGAGGAGATCGGCCGATGACGACGTCGCAATTTTTCGTATATAAGCGTCCCGTCGCGTGGACGGCTCTCGTCGCCACGATGATGTGGGGCGTATTCGCTTATCGAGCGATGCCTCAGCGGCACGACCCGATCATACCGATTCGCATCGCGACGGTCGTGACGATCTATCCCGGCGCGAAGGCGGAAAAGGTTGAGCAGGAAGTCACGAAGAAGATCGAAAACGTGCTTAGCCAATGCGGCGAAGTGGAGCGGGTTTACTCGCTTAGCCGTCAGAATTTGTCGGTCGTTTTCATCGATTTGTTCGACACGGTGAAAGATCCAGAGAAAACGTGGCAGGATTTGCAAGGGCGGATGGAGCAGATCACCGATTTGCCGACGGTGGGCGGCCGGCCGGTGAAGCCGCAGATCAACAAGGATTTCGGCGAGACGGTCGCCGTGATGCTCACGATATCGAGTCCGAAAGCTTCGGATTTTGAAATACAGCAGCGCGCGAAAAGCATCAGCGCTTCGTTGGAGCGTTTTCGCGAGGGGCGACCGAAAGAATTTCAGCGCGACCGCCTTTCGACCGTATTGGTCTATCCGAATACGGTCGGACGCTCCTTCGTCATTTGGCTAGGGCAGAGCCTGCTCCGCCGCCTGTCGGAAAAAGGTTTAATCGAAGACGGCGAGATCGTCGAGGCGCCAAGCGCGGGCTGCATCGATTTTCAGCTCGTGAAAGGACGCACGGACGACGAACTGGTCGCTGAATCCTTGCAATGGGAGCGGGAGACGATCGGGACCGGTATGGCTCATCCGGACATCTGGCCCGGCGTGATCGTTCGCGATCTGGCTTCGCTTGAGAAACGCCTTCGTCATTCGCCGCTCGATCCGATGGGCGGTCCTGATCGGTATAGCTATCGCGAGCTTCGCCGTTTCGCCGACTTGCTGCGCGATCGTTTGAAACAATATCCGACGGTCGGAAAGATTGACGAAGTCGGCGTTCAAAACGAGGCGATCAATTTATATTACAGCGGGCGACGCTTGAGCGCGCTCGATATATCGCCGCAGTCTCTTTCGGCCCGATTGGAAGGGCGGAACGTGAATTTGCCCGGCGGACGCATTGAAACTGCCGATCAGAACGTCGTCGTTCATCCCGGCGGGGAATTTAAGAGCGAGCGCGACGTGGGCGAGGTCGTCTTGGACGTCAGGAACGGGTATCCGACCTATTTGCGCGACGTCGTCGACGTGGTTCGCGGCTACGAAGACCCGTCGAACGTGATGAACTTCAGAACGGTGAAGACGGACTACTCCGATTCGCCGGAGCGAAAAATG
Organism: Thermoguttaceae bacterium; assembly: GCA_963665265.2. Classification (GTDB taxonomy): domain Bacteria; phylum Planctomycetota; class Planctomycetia; order Pirellulales; family Thermoguttaceae; genus CAXXHQ01. Next base: position 843,125 of record OY762224.2, read on the forward strand.
CCGGGCGAATTGCGCCTCGGCGTGGTTCGGAACGACGAAGGAGCGCCGTTGCCTTCGCACGCTAAATTGCAGACGACGCGGGCGATCACGCTGGCCGTTCGGCAAATCAAAGGTTCGCATATCGACGCGTTCGCCAAAGACTTGGACTTCGCGCTCAAGTCGCTCGAAGGGGTTTTGCCCGACGACCTGCGAATTGAATTGACGCACGACGAACCGAAAGAAGTGAAAGAGAAAATCAAGCAATTCGATCAGAACCTGATCGAAGCGGTCGTGATCGTCGTGATTGTGGCGTTATTGTTCATGGAATGGCGCAGCGCCTTGTTGGTGGCTATTTCCATTCCTTTAACGGTGGCGATGACGCTCGGCTTATGCCAAGTTTTGGGAATCGACTTGCAGCAAGTGTCGATCGCGGCGTTGATCATCGCTTTGGGGTTATTGGTGGACGATCCGGTCGTTGCGGGCGACGCCATTAATCGAGAAATGGCCGAGGGAAAGCCGCGCGACGTGGCCGCCTGGCTGGGACCGCAAAAGCTCGCCCGGGCGATTATGTACGCCACGGTGACGAACTGCGTCGCGTTTTTGCCGCTGCTGCTGATTAAAGGCAAGACGGGCGATTTCATTTACTCTTTGCCCGTCGTCGTGGTCGCTTCGTTGGTGAGCAGCCGCATCGTTTCGATGACGTTCATGCCGCTGCTGGGCTATTACATGCTTCGCGGTCAACAGGGATTTGAAACGGCCGCCGATCAAGGCGGGATCAGCGCGAAAGTCGCCGACCTCTATCGCCGATTTTCGGAAACGGCCCTTGCGCATAAGAAAACGGCGCTCGGCGTTTGCTTCGCGCTGTTCGTCGCCGGATCGGCAAGTCTCTCGTTCGTCGGCTCCGCCTTCTTTCCGAAGGATTTGCACGCGGTCTTTTCGGTTAACCTCTACTTGACCGAAGGGACGCCGATTCGCCAGACGAAAGAAGAAACGCTGCGCGTGATCGAGGAAATTGAAAAACTGGCCGGCGATCGGGTTCGTTCCTACACGACGTTCGTCGGGCAAGGCGGACCCCGTTTTTGGCTCTCCATCGTCCCCGAGCAGCGGGCCGATAATTACGCGCAGATTCTCGTGCATACGACCAACGGTCGCGTGACGCAAGACGTCGTAAAGCTGCTGAAAGAGGAATTGCCGCAACGGGCGCCGGCCGCTCGCGTTACGATCGAGCAATTGGAGACGGGCCCGCCGATCGGCGTTCCGGTTCAAATTCGACTTTTCGGAAACGATTCGGACTCGATGGACGTATTGCGACGTTTGGCCGAAGAGACGAAGCGCGAGTTGCGGGCGATTCCCGGCGCCGACAACGTCCATGACAATTGGGATTCCGAAATCTTCCAAATATCAGTTCCGCCCAACGCCGACCGGGCGAACCTCGCCGGCATGATTACGAATCAAGACGTCGCGGTTCTTTTGCAAACCGGTTTGTCGGGCATGACGACGACCTATCTGCGCGAGGAAGACCGGCTCATTCCGATCATTTTCCGACTTCGCAGCGACGAACGCTCGCAAATCGAAGAGATTGGCAACTTAGACGCCTACAGTTCCGCGACCAACGTTCGGACGCCGATTAGCCAGATCACGAAGATTTATCCGGAGCTTGTGGCGCCGAAAATTTGGCGCCGCGACCATCAACGTTGCATCACGGTGAAGTGCGACGTTCGCGGCGACGCGTTGGCGAGCCAGATCGTCAATAAAATGCAGAAGATATTGAAAAAGAGCTCGCTCGATTGGCCGCCCGGCTATAGCTACAATTTCGGCGGCGAAGTGGAAGAGCAAAAGAAAGGATTCGACTCGGTCGCGATCGCGCTCGTCGTCTCGATGGTCGCCATTTATCTGGCCCTCGTGTTCCAATTCAATAGCGTGACGAAGCCGTTGGTCGTTTTCGCGGGGGTTCCTTTCGGCATCGTGGGAGGCACGATGGGACTTCTGCCGTTCCATACGCCGTTCGGCTTCATGGCGTTTTTAGGCGTCGCTTCGTTGGGCGGCGTCATCGTCAGCCACGTCATCGTGTTGTTCGACTACATTGAAGAGATGCACGAAAAAGGCGAGCCGCTGCGCAAAGCGGTGGTCGACGCCGCGCTGGTCCGCCTACGCCCGGTGATGGTGACGGTCTTGGCGACGGTGGGCGGCTTGATTCCGTTGGCCATCGAGGGCGGCCCGTTGTGGGAGCCGATGTGCTACGTGCAAATCGCCGGTCTGTTGGTGGCCACGGTCGTCACGCTGGGCATCGTGCCGGTGATTTACGTTTTGTTCGTCGAGGATTTGAAACTGATTCACTGGAGCAAGCCCGGCGAAAAGCAGGAAGGCCCGCCCCCGGAATACGCGTAGGCGGGAAATAGGGGCGGGGGGCTGGATTCAGGCATGGGGGCTAGGGCTACGCGTAACAATGCGCTAACGCATGGCGCACAATCAGCTTTCTTTCTCGATGCGATTTTCTAAACCGCGTAACGCTTCTTTCACGCGAGATTAATCTTTTTCGCGTCTCGGCCTAATTTGGAAGTGGAAAATGCGTCTCATCCTCATTTGGTCGAGGGAGCGAATCGCTTTTCTCGTCGGCTTTCCGGATAAATTGCGAAGTCGCCGGAAGCGAGGGGGAAAAGGAAACGGCGACGTCTTCATCGACCGACTAAAACGTCACTTGACGAAATGACTTCGCAGTAATTTAGGAGATTGTGAATATGAGCGTTATGCGAAACAGAAAGGCGGGCTTCACGCTCGTCGAATTGCTCGTCGTGATCGCCATCATCGGCACGTTGATCGGCATGCTTTTGCCGGCCGTTCAATCGGCCCGCGCGGCGGCTCGTCGCGCTAGTTGCGCGAACAACATGCGTCAGATCGGTTTGGGCGTGTTGAATTACGAGTCGGCCCGCCGCGTCATGCCGACCGGCGGCGAAGGCACCTTGTATATCGCCGCGGGCTCCATCGATCCCCGCGACGGATCGACGAACGCGACCGGCACGGCCGTCACGACGTTCACCGACGCAGTGGATTCGAGCGGACATCGCCTCTTCCCGGGCGAAACCAGCCAATCGACCTTGACCCAAATTCTTCCCTTCATCGAACAAATGGACCTCTATCGTTCGATGAATTCGGACAAGGGTTATCGCGACACCTACCAGAACGTGGTGGCCGCCGCGCATGACATTTCTTCCTTCGTCTGCCCGGACGATCCTTGGGCGAACGTAAAGTACAAGAACCCCATCTTCACGCAAACCGGAACCGACAGCGGCAATAGCGACACTGCTTCTACGCTGGACACCGGCTTAGGCGGTTCGACAGATTTCGGCAAGACCGACTACTTCGCCACCGTTTATACCGACATCAACGGCGACACGGGCGATGCGACCAATTACGGCTTGCGCAACAAGGGTTTCAAGACCGTCGGCGGCACTGCCACGACCGACTTCAATCGCGCGGACGGCGCCTTGACGGTTCCGGCTCAACCGATCTCCGCGATTACGGACGGCACGAGCAACACGATTTTGTTCGTCGAGGACGTGGGACGCAATCATCCGACGTTGCTCTACAAGACGCAATCCACATATAAAGCCTCGACGACGAATATGTGCACTACCGGCCTTGCCGACGCCACCTCTCTCGCAAGCCTTCAAAGCGGAGCCACCTGCGGCGTCTACCGCTGGGCCGATCCGGACGCCTGCGGAAGCGGCGTTTCCGGCCCGGGCAACGCGACCGCCGGTTTCACTCATTTCATTAACAACAACGCGTCGCCGATGGGCGGCCCGGCAGGTAAGGGCGCCTGGACCAACAACAACAGCGGTTTGAACGACGAGCCGTTCTCCTTCCATCCGGGCGGAGCCAACTCGGTCTTCGCAGACGGCAGCGTTCACTTCCTTCCGGAATCGATCGAGCCTGTCGTGATGCGAGCGATGGTCACCCGCGCCGAAGGGGTCGAACTGAAAAAGATTCCTGAATAGTTATCCGTACACCTAGAAGAAGCGACGAGCGGCGAGAAAAGCGATCGGCGTTTCAAACGATCGGGAACTCACACAACTAAAATCGCGTCGGACGTAAGAGCCGACCGCACAAAGAGAGTTTTTCCCGTCCTGCGAAGGCCGGTTTAGTCAATTCCCTCGCAACGTGACGTATGCAGCATCCCATTCGACTCTCTTCTTCGCGGAATTGAGGGGAATGGACGTTGATCTCGCCGCGAATGATTCGTAACTGGTCGCCTTGGGATTTTCCTCGTTCCAAGGCGGCCTTTTTTCATATAGGAAAACGAAACAAGGGGGCGGAATGCGTCGAGTTTTAACTGGGCGCTAATGCCGCCTTAATTTTCCTCGCGTAGGATCATGCGTCGGAGGCCTGACTTTAAATGACGAAGCTAGACATATTCCATAAGCGGCGTTGGCGAATCTTGGTCGTCGGGTTTGCGCTTTTTTTAGGAGGTTGCGGCGGTCTGCCCGATCCGCCGGCCGCGACGCCGACCGACGAGGACGGGAACCCCATCGATCCGTCGAAGCCGAAGCCGGCGCCCGTCAAGCCGGCGGCTAAGCCTATGGCAAAAGCGAATTCGACGCCGAAAAAGTCTGCGGTTCAAACGCCGGTCGCGTCGCATTCCGCGACGGGATCGCTGGATGCGCCGGAAGCGCCTGAAGAAAAAAAGCCCGTCTTGCCTACGGAGTTAAGCGAATGGACTGAAAATGATTTTCGGCTTGCGCAGAGCCAAGGCGATCCGCGATTGATTCCGGCCGTCGCGCTTCGGGCGAGCGCCGTGCGGGGGACCGACGAAGAGGCCGAGACGTTGACTTCGTTGCTGAACGCTGCGGCTCTGAATAAACCCGCCTACGCGAATTCGGGCGCCAAGACGGCCTTAACCCAAGCGGTCACGCTAGCGCTCCTATCGAGCAAGTCGGAGGTAGCGAAGAAAAGCCTCGTCCGTATCATTCAAGGGCAAGCGGCGACGATCGATAAAAACGCTTCCGCATTCGCCGTCGCGCTCCTGTTGAAAAATGATTCGCCCGACGATGACGAGACGTTGCTGTCGGCGTTATTGGGCGCATTCGTCACGCAACGGGTCGCCGACGATGAAAACTCGGTTCGCATCGTCGTTCCGCAGACGGGAATATTGGAAATCGTAAGGAAAGGGGCCTCGACGCGGTTTCGCAAACGTATAGCCTCGACCGTTCTCGATAGCGAGACGAGGTCGCCCGCGATGATTCAGGCGCTCGCCATGCTTTGCGAGCTTCGACCGGAGAATGTAGAGACGCAGATCGATATTTACCAAAATAAAAACGCCGATTCGAAAACCCGGGCGCTCTTGGAGAAACAGTTCGCCGCGATATGCCGGGACGCCATGCAATCGAGGTTCAGTCGCATGGCCCAAGCCTCGGCGAAGGGGGCGTTTTCGACCGAAGCGTTACCGCAAGCGGCGGAACGACTTTGGAGCGAATCGTTCACCGGATTTTTGGATTTGCAATTTAAAGACTTGGCGAAGCTTTCGTCTCGCCCCACGGCGGCGTTGTTGGCGGCTTCGATTCCCTCTCCGTCGATGCGAGTCGATCTGCGCCAGATATTGTCGCGGCATTGGTCCGAAGGACCGGGCGCGTTTCGCTTCGACGCGGCGTCGGACGGATTGATCGTCGAGCCAGGTTTCTTGCTCACGCTGAAAGGGGCGGTCCGCGAGAACCAAAGTAAAACGTTGACGGCTAAGCCGGTCAAATTGACAAAAGCGGCTAAAAATCCGGATGCGGACGTCGAAGACCGCCCCACGCCAGTCTCGGGCGCCGATTGGAATAAATTTGTTGAGGACGTCGTGATGAACCTCAATCGATGCGGATATCGCGGGGCGATGGACAGGATCACCGACGCCTATCGGGCAGGAGAGAGAGTCGAGGAGGAAATTGAGTCGAACGAGTTGCCCTTCAAACCGCATCCGCAGGGAAAGACCGTCGCGGTCCACCGTTTTGACTGGCCGCCGGAAGAGAGCGAAGGCAAGACGTCGTCGGGCGAAACGCTGCGACTTCGCTACGTGCGGATCGAACAAAAAGCCAAGCCCGATCGTTTGCTGTCGTATTATCGTCGGCTGGTGAAATCGGCGGTTGAACGTCCGACGGCCGGAGGTTTATGGTTCGACGGATTCTTCGATTTGAAAAAGGAAGGCCGCTCGCAGTCGATCGACGTAATCGTATCCCGCGCGAACGCGGGAGCTTTCGTCATGAACGAGGATCAGGAATTGACCGTGGAGATTCTGGTCGTCGAAACGTTGAACGCCCGCAAATAGCTCGCATACCGCTGATACGAAACGGAATTTATGAATTCGCTTGAAACCGCTCCGACGCCGCAATTAGAACGCAATAAGACCGCGTCGCCCGAACCGATGAAGCAGCGTCCGACAGAAGCCCCGAACGGTTTTGAATGCCCTCGCTGTAAAACCGCCTACGATTTCGACCAGAAGTTCTGCGGCGAATGCGGCGAACGTCTTTGGGCGGAGTGTTCGGTTTGCGGACGAACGAACGACTTGCACCGAAAGTATTGCGGAGGTTGCGGCGCGTATCTTTGCCTTGCGACGGAAAGCCAACAAGCAGCGTTCGAGGAGGCGTGGGAAAACGCCCGCCAGTTGCGAGAAAACTGCCGGTTCGACGAAGCGCTCGAAATCTACAGATCGCTGATTAATGACGAGGGATTGGCGGTCCGGGATTTAACGGCGAGCACGCAAAAACTAATTCGCGAATGCGCTTTCGAACGCGATCAGTTGCAAAGGGAGGCGAAGGAAGCGGGCGAACTAGCGTGGCAATGCTTGCAACGACACGAATTCCTTGAAGCGAAAGAGCTGATCGAGAAACTACCCCGGCCGATGATCACGGAGGAGCTTCGCCAAACGTATAGAGAGGCACGGCAAGGCCTTGCGACGATCGCTAAACTCAAGGAATCGTTGCTGACGAAATCGGAGGCCCCGTTTTCAATCGAATTGCTTGGCCAATTAGCTCAACTGTTGAATTTGTTGCCCGACGATACCCTGGGCCTCGACATGGCCGTCCGGCTAAGGAAGGAATTGGTTCGCCATGTGAACGGCTTACTTGCGGCGAACCAGTACGACGCGGCGATGAAACTGATCTTCAAAACGCCGGCGATCATGCTCGACGAATCGACGAATGAATTGGTCGATCGGGTGAGGGAGCTGAATTGGCTGGCTTGGGATCTGCGGCGCTCCCCTTCGGCCGATATGACCCTCCTTGCGATTGCCGATCGTTTCCGCAAACTCTCGCCGAAAGATGAAAAAGTCGCCGAAGCGTATCGAGCGCTAGAGGCTCGATTGCGGAAGGCGAAGGAGTCGGGCGAAACGCGAGTCTCGTGGGCGACGCCGCCGGAACGGACGCTTCTTGGGCCGCCGATTCGCGGTTTCGAGAAATTGGAACGAATCCTCGTCGACTCCGAACTTGCCGCGGCGCCCTTTCGAGAACAGCCGGGCCGATTCGCCGTCGCCGTCGGTTTGGCTCTTCAAGGTCTCGACGTCGCTCCGATTCGCTGCAACTTCGTGCAAAAAGAAGAGTCGTTGCTAAAGAAAATCACCTCGGTGAAGATCGGGCGAAAGCCGAACTTGGCGTGGGGAATCGATATCGGCTCTCAATCGCTCAAAGCGGTGAGGATGCGAATGGACGCAAAAACTTCAAAGGCGGTCGTCGAAGCCGTAGTTTGCGTCGAACATCGCAAGCCGCTTGGACATACCGGGAACGAAAAGGAGTATTTCGAGGTCGTCGGCGAAAGCCTCAAACCATTTTTAGAAAATCAGAAGTTGGAGAACTCGGTCGTGTGTTTGGGGGTCTCGGCGATGAAGTTCGTTTTCCGGCAATTTGATTTGCCGGCGGGCGACCCGTCGAAAATTCCGCCGACCGTGGAGTTTGAAGCGAAACGCCTTTTCCCGCTCCCGCTTCAAGACTTAGCTTGGGATTACTTGGATTTTCCCTCGCCCCATTTGACGCGGTCGAAGAAGCCGCAACGTGCGATTACTTTGGCTGGCACGCGAATCCAGAACCTGAAAAGTCGGTTGAAGTCCCTTGCAGCTTTGGGACTAAAGCCCGACGTCGTTCAATGCGACGCGATGGCGTTGTACAATTTCGCGGCCTTTAATTTCTTCCCGGTCGCGGCGGAGAAAGCCGAAACAGCGACGCCGGACGATCCGGCGCTTGCGCTAATCAATCTCGGATCCGATTCGATGAATTTCGTCGTTTGCTCGCCGCGGATGTTTTGGTCACGAAATTTCTCGATTGGCGCAGATCGGCTGAATCGCCTTTTGGTAAGTCAATTCAAGCTGACGCTTTCTCAGGCGGAGAAATGGAAACGCGAGCCGACCGTCTCTCCCGATTTGGGGAATCTGTTTGAAACCATGCAGTCGGGGTTTTCCGACCTGGGCCAGTCGATTTTGGAAGGGGCCACAGCCTATCGAAAAGCGTTTCCGAACCAAGCGATCAACGATTATTTGATTGTCGGGGGCGGATATCTCATGCACGGTCTAATGCGGTTTCTTTGGTTTGAACGTTGAGCGGAATTGGGTATTTGTTTTGTATATTTCCTATCCTGTCTATTGTGACTGGATATTGTTGGGCAGGTCTGTATAAAACCATCTCTGTTATTTGCTGTCTTTCCTATAGTCGCTATCCATCTTAACGGGAAATCTTTTTGTATTTTTTGGGTGTAGAGTTACGAAGACTTTGTCGATTATTTGCGTTACATGGACTGCGCCGGGATTGCTGGCGCATGGTCTGTCATACAAAGTTGGGGGGGAAACCAACAAAATGACAACGCAAACATGGCTACATTATCAACGCTTTGCGGAAACGTCGCCTGCTTAGACGCCCAAACGACGGCGGTCGGATCTTCGGCGCAATATCAAATTGGCCAAAAGGGCGGCGCAGCCCTTCGGACGTGGGGCAAGGTTTTCAGGCCTCGACTCATGGCCATCCGATTCCTTGGGCTGCTGGCCATCTCATTAGCAAGCGCCGGTATTTGCCGAGCTGCTGAAGAGCCGCAGGTGAAGGCGTACGCTTGCCCCGCCTCGCAAGTGGATGCGGTAGCCAACAAGCTTCGCGCCGCCTATCCCGGCGATTCGGTTCGAATCTTTCCGGACGCTCGGACAGCCCAAGTTCTCGTCCAGGCGCCGGCCAAAATTCAAACTCGAATTGAAAAGCAAATGGGCGAGTTAACGGCGAAGGAGCCCGCTGCGGCGACGAACGACGTTTCCCGCACAGTTTCTTTGAAGCACCTAACGGCCGATCAATTGGAATCGCAACTTCGCGGGGCGCTTGGGGCGAGGCTGACTGCCTCGAGCGCGGCTCCTCCGGGGACAAGCCGCTATCGGATCGCCTTGGCGAAAGGGTCGAGCGTTGAATTATCGATTGATCGCAGTTCAAATTTAGTCGCCATGCAAGGCGAAAGCGCGTCGCTTACATCCCTTGCCCGCCTAATCGAGTTGATCGACAACGGCGGGAAATCGGCCTCCGGCGCGACCGAAATGATTCCCTTCCAGACGGCCAAGCCGCAAGATATGCGAAAAGCGGTCGACGCCATGCGTTTGAATATGTCGGCCGGGCAGAGCAATCCTCGCATGCCGATGGTGATGCAGATATTGAACGATTCGACAGGGACGGCGGCCCAGCAGCAAGACGAAGAGGGCGCGAAGCAAAACCTAGCCGACTCGGTGACAGGAAAGGCCGGTTTGGTCGGTTCGGTTCAAGTCGAGATGCTCGACGGAATCGACGTGATCGTGGTTCGCGGGCATCGCAAGGACGTGGATCAAATTTCGGCGATTATTAATCAAATCGAGCAATTGAGCGCTCAGACCGAGCCTTCAATCGAGATTTGCTTTTTGCAAAACGTGAATTGCGAGGCGTTGACCGACGTCATTCGTCCTTTGTATGAAGAGATTTTCCTGCCGCGTCAAGGCGGCGTAAGCATGACTCCGTTGGTGAAGCCGAACGCGATTTTGTTCGTCGGCCGCAAGGAAAACGTGCAAACGGCGCTCGATCTCGTGAAGAAGTTGGACAACCCCGTCTCGCCGGACGGCGAATTCCGCGTCTTTCGCTTGAAGCACGCTCCGGCCTCGACCGTGCAATCGACGATCGCGGATTTCTATTCGAGCCAGACGGGACTGAGCCTGCGGGTGCGGTTGACCTACGACTCGCGAACGAACTCGATCGTCGCGCAGGGCGGTCAACGCGACTTGCTCGAAGTGAACGAGTTGATTAAGCGATTGGACACGACGAAATCGGATTCGGTCAACGAACTCCGCGTTTTTCAATTGCAGCATACATTAGCCTCCGATTTGTCCTCGATTATCGAGACCGCGCTTGGCGGTCAGTCGTCGAGCGGCTCAGGGTCGGCCGTTAGCGTCGGCGGGACCGGCGGGAACGCACAGCAACGCTCCGGAACCGCAGGTTCGTCGAGTTCTTCGTCCTCGGGCCAGCGCGCCGCCATGCTACGATTTCTGACCGTCGACGCCAAAGGCAAGAAGTACATTGAGTCGGGCTTGCTGAACGACGTGACCGTTACGGCCGATTCGCGGTCGAACGCCTTGGTCGTATCGGCGCCGGCGGAGAGCATGGAGTTAATTTCGGCGTTGATTCGCCAATTGGACAACATGCCGGCCGTCGAAACGCAAATCAAGGTCTTTACGATCGTCAACGGCGACGCCTCGACGTTGCTCACGATGTTGCAGAACTTATTCGGAACGACGACGACCCAAGCGGGCGGCGGCTACGGCGGCGGAGGATCGAACAATCAGCTTCCGTTCATGACCTCGTCGTCGGAAGGCTCCGGTTCGTTGGCCACGTTACGGTTCGCCGTGGACGCGAGAACGAATAGCATCATCGCCTCCGGCTCGGCCGGCGATCTCGGCATCGTCGAGGCGATTCTCACTCGGTTGGACGACAGCGACGTGCAGCATCGCAAGAGCGTCGTCTATCGGCTGAAAAACTCCTACGCCGCCGACGTGGCTCAAGCTTTGAACAGCTACTTAAACAGCGAACAACAGATTCAGCAGAGCAACACCACGCTTTACAGCGCTTTCGAGCAAATGGAGCGCGAAGTGGTGATCGTATCGGAAGCGGTTAGCAATAGCTTGATCATATCGGCCACGCCTCGGTTCTACGGCGAGATCATCGACCTCGTCAAGAAGATCGACGAACGGCCGCCGATGGTCGTGATTCAAGTCCTTATCGCCGAAGTGACGTTAAACAACACGGACGAATTCGGCGTCGAATTGGGTCTGCAAGACGGTTTATTGTTTGATCGAAGCTCGGCTTCGACGAGCACCGGAGCATCGACTCTATCTCCTGGATACTTGTTTAACAACCAACCGTTGGGCAATAGCGCCAACGCGGCCAATTCGCGTAACGTCGGCGGGCAAGGCTTGTCGAACTTCTCGCTGGGACGCACGGACAGCGATCTCGGCTACGGCGGATTCGTCTTCTCGGCCTCGAGCGAAAGCGTCAGCGTTTTGCTCCGCGCCTTGTCCGTCTGCAATCGGTTGGAAGTATTGAGCCGGCCGCAAGTGACGGCCCTCGACAACCAACAAGCCTACGTGAAGGTCGGTCAAAGCATACCGCTCATTACCGGCTCGACCGCCGGTACGAACGGACAAACAAATAACTTCGATTGGAAAGACATCGGTCTTATTCTTCAAGTAACGCCGCGCGTGACGCCGGACAATATGGTCGTGATGTCGATTTACGCCGAGAAGTCGGCGGTTTCGACGACGACGACGATACCGACGACGATCAACGCGAGCGGGCAAGCGGTGAACACGCCGGCCATCGACAGCACGAACGCCAATACGGTCGTAAGTTCGATGAACGGTCAAACGATCGTCATCGGCGGTATGATTTCGAAGAGTAAATCGGAATTTCACCGCAAGGTGCCGTGGTTCGGCGATTTGCCGGTGCTCGGCCGCTTGTTCCGCTACGACGGTCAGACCGACAAACGGAGCGAGTTGTTGATCATCATGACGCCGCACATCATCCGCAACGAAGAGGACGCCGAGAAGATCAAGCGAGTCGAAGCGGCTCGAATGAACTGGTGCCTTTGCGACGTGATCAAGATTAACGGCGACGACGACGGACTGCGAAAGCGAACCGGCGAATGGAGTGATTCGGAGACGCAAACGGTCTACCCGGACCGCGATCCGAAAGGCTTGCCGGAGCCGACGGTCGCTCCGAAGCCGGGCGATAAAGCTCCTGCCGGAACGCAGCAACCGCTGACGCCGCCGGAGCCCGATTTGAGTCCGTCGGCCCGAAACGGCGGGATCATCCGCCCGATGACCACGGAACCTATACAGAACGTGAGCGCGGCGAGCTATCAGCAAAACCCGGTCGGGAAAGGCGGAGGGAATCCCCAAGGCATGCGGCAACCTTACGGGCAAGGACAAAACGTCGCTCAACCGGCCGGATACTTCCAACCGAACGGTTCCGCCAACGCGGTCGCACCGGCGAGTTATCCGCAGACGGCCGCGCCCAACGGGCAATACGCTCCTCAATACCCCGCTCCTGTCGGGCAAAATATTCCGCAAAACGCGCCGAACGGGCAGATCCCGGCGGCGAATCCGCAGAACGGACTTGGACCGCGCTATCAACAGCAAAGTTATCAAACGCCTTCGCCGGCGCAGAATAATCAATACGGGACGACGAATAATTATCCGGCGAACGCCCCGGTTTACGACGCCTCGTCGCAAGCGGTCGCACCGACCGGAACCTATTCGCGTTGATCTCGTCGTCCTTTCGTCTCTCTTGTCCTTTTGAAAACGCTTGGTCGCTGGTGGAAACATGAACGCCTTCGGTCGCACAATATTCGCTTCGTTCACTCTCGGAATCGCGGTCGCCATGAGCGGTTGCTCGACGTTGAAAGTCGACAAGCCGGATGTTTGGCCGTTGAACGTCTACGAGAAGTCCGACTCGCCCACGAAAGTGTCGGCGGTTTGGTCGGACACGATCTACTACCAACCGAATCAGACGCCGACGCGCGGATTCGGCGGGCGGATCATGTTCTACGAAGGCGATAAGAAAGAGTCGGTCAAAATTGACGGCGAACTGACGGTTTACGCCTTCGAGGAAAAAGGCGAAAAGAGCGAGGACAAGGTTCGTCCCGACCGCAAGTTCGTCTTCACGAGCGAAGAGCTCGCCAAGCATTACAGCAAGTCGAAGATCGGCCATTCGTATAGCGTATGGCTCCCTTGGGATGACGCGGGCGGCGATCAGAAGACGATCAGTTTGATCGTGCGTTTCGCGCCGAAGAAGGGAAGCGTTTTGGTCGGCGACCAGACGAAGCAAGTTTTGCCGGGCGCCACGCCTCTTGAAGACGCGAAGACCGAATCGGTCGCTCGATCGATTCGCGAGATGACGCAACGAAACGGTCAACCGGAAATCAATACTGCAGGCGCGGCGTCGGGGGGCGTCGCGCCTGTCGGATATAACGCGGCGTTTTCGGGCTCCAGCGCCGAGCAAGCCCAATGGGCGTCGTACTCGAGCCCGATCAACGCCGGAGCCGCGAAGCGGATGGTGACGACCACCTTCGACGTTCCGCCGAGCGCGGGCATGGCATCGGCGAACGGAATGGGCGGAGCCCCGACGGCGAACGGCGGAGGAGTAACGCCGGCTTCGTATCAAGAGCCCGTGCTGGGCGGTCAACAGCAACCGGCCGCTCAAAACGGCGCCCCCGTCATGCAACGACCGATGAACGCCGGGCAACGTAGCGAGCCCGGCCGACGCCAAGCAAGCTTCTACAATCAGACGAACAACTTCTATCAGCAGCAACCGATGCCGCAATCGCATCAACAAATGAATGCGGCTCGACCCGCCAAGCCGGCCGAGGAGAACGCGGCGAGAGAAGCTACTTCGCGTCGATATGGAGAGTTGAATCTGTCCGGACTTTCAATTCGTTCCGCACCTCTTGAACGCCAGGCTCAAGCATCGCAATACGCTCCGCAAGCTGGCGGTCGTGTTCCGACGCAACCGTGCCCCGAAGGGTCATCGTGCTCTTATCCTGGATCGCTTCAAACGGCGACAGGAAATGGATGCCCGGTAAATCCTTAACGCGATCGACGAACGACACGGTCGGAGCGGAGTAGCCCTTCGTCTCTTCGGTCGAGGCGACGGCCGGGCTTACGTTAGGCTTTTCGTTGGGATCGAAACCGAGCACGATTTTTGAGCGAATCGTCGAAGTCCCGGAACGCGACGTGTTGCCCGTCGTTCCGTAGCCGGCATTTCCGCCGCGGTTGGCGTTCTGTCCGCCGCGAGTATTCGTGCCGCCGCGATTGTTCGAGCCGTAATTCATGCCGGTCGAAGATTGATTCTGGCCCGTGAGACCGCCGTATAACGACGCGGCGTTATTCTTCGCCTGGGAGCTTGTCGCGCCGACGAATCCGGAGGAGCCGGTGGACATGCCGTTCATTCCCGAGGACATGCCGCTCGACATGCCCGAAGACATGCCGCTCATTCCCGAGGACATGCCCGAAGACATGCCGCTGTTACTTCCGGAGAACGCGCTGCTCGTTTTGGACGACGACGAGGTCGAGGACATTCCGCCGGTGGTGCGAGCGCCGAACATGCTGCTCGAGGTGCTGCTCGTGGCGGCATAGCAAACGACTTGAGCGCAGAGAGCGAACGTGATGCAACCGAAGGCAAAAACATTGCGACGCATAATTGGACTCGCCTCCTAACAGATAACGGCGACGGCGTTCCCTCACCCCGCTTACAGTCTATGGCGAAGCGAACGGTGGGGTCAATCTATCAAACGGGGGGGCTATTGAGTTAAACCCCGCAATCTTTATTTCAGATCGGTCGGCGTAACGGAAACAAAGCGTAATCTTGCTACGCCGCTTAAATTTTGCTTATTTTGCCGCGCAGAAGGCTCCGTCAAGGCCGTTTTTCGCCGGAAGCTACCGAGCGGAGTTGATTTGAAGGCGGAGGTTGTCAAAAAACGGTTCCCAGCTAGTTCCCTGAGCCGAAATGACGAATTGACGAGAATCCCCTTCAAGGACGTCGATTTGCACCTGGACATATCGGCGAGGAAGACATTTTTGGATTCGGTCGGCCCATTCGATCAGGGTCAGGCCGTCGCTCTCAAAATACTCGTCCGGGCCGAGGGCGAGAAACTCGTCGTCGTCTTTCAGGCGATAGGCGTCGAAGTGGTAAAGCATTTTCGAGCCGGCGTACTCTTGGGCCAAGACGAAAGTCGGACTGACGACGACGCCCGACTCAATCCCTAAGTTTTCGGCGATCGCTTGGACAAGCCGAGTCTTTCCGGCTCCGAGGGTTCCGATCAGAGCGACGGTCGTGCCCGAGGGGAGCGCTCGGGCTAATGCCGCGCCGAGCGCGGCGGTGTCGGATTCACTGTTGGCGAAAAATTCGAGCATGACGTAAGCGGGCGAAAGGGGAGATGCAAAACCGCCATTATACAAAGAATTCCTGGACAATGCCGCCACCGTCGCAAAAGGGGGGCCGTAGAAGGGCATAGGGGATTGGGCGTAGGGGATAGGGTCGCAAAATGCGGCGACCTCTTCGAGGTCGATGATTGCAGGCGAGATACTTTTTTCCCCGGGTTGCTGCGCACCCGGGGCATATGGCCGGCATCCATTCAGGATGCTTCTCGCGCAGTTATCGCGGGGCGGAGGTCCAGCCGACGTCGACGGGCAAGATTTCGACGTCGTCCACGTAGGCTTCGCCGACTCCAGTGAGCGCGAATTCGAGATGGACCGGGCCGGTCTGCGGCGCGATGCGGTAGAGCGCGAACTCCTTCCAGCCTTCGGTCTTGCCGACGCGTTCTGCCAAGGCCTCGCCGCCGAGCGAGTCGATAATCATCACGCCGTCGACGCTGCCGACGACGCTCTTCGGCACGTTAATCCAACCGTGGAAGCAAATGATTTGTCCTGCCGAGACGTTCACGTCGGGCGAAACGAATCGGACGGGGGCATTTTCGAGCATGGCGGGCGGATTTTTCGGTTCGTCGGGGGTGACGGTCAATCGCAAGCCCATTCCGCCGCGTTTGGCGGCGATCGGCATCAGATCGGCCGCGCTCTCCACGGCGGGCACGGTCTTCTTCACATGTCGCCAGCCCGACTGCATCATCACGGCGACGTCTTCAAAGTCGCCGCCGGGAAGCATGTTCGCGCCAATCTTCGACGCGCGAATTTTTTCGGCCATGCGCCAATGGACCGGCAACGTTTCGAACGAGGCCAACGCGGGACTAGTGACGATCGAGGCCACGCCGTCGGTGGCATCATCCCAAAAGGCGCGCTCGACGACGCGCAGAGCGCGCATCGCCCGTGACGAACTGATCGAGGCGGCCGAGAATTCGTTCACGGCAAGTTGTTTGTCGCAAGTGACGAGATCGCCTCGCGCTGTATTGATCATCGTGGCCAGGCGGTCGGCGTCTTTCGCGCGGCGCGGACTTTGTTGAACGACGGCCATTGTCGCGTTCATTTTTTGCAGCGCCAAGTCGCGTTGCAGCTGGGCCGCTTCACGGCCGATCAACTCCGAACGACGAATTAAACTATTGACGATGACCGGGTCTTGCGCGAGCAATACTTGCGAGGTCATATCGAACTCGGGAAAATCAACCCGCATTCCGCCGGTTACCCGTCGATGTTTCATCGGGAGGAGATCGCCGGGGATCATGGCGTAGGCCGACGAGGACTCGGGGATGCCGGGGGCGGTCATCGCCAAGTCGTTGGCAGAGGCTTGGCCGGGCACGCATTGCGAACCGGGCGAAAACCAAATCGGCATGAGGAGGCGCGCGCGATCGGCGCGGAGAATCGATCCGACGACTTCGCGAACGTTTCCTTCGGCGTTTCCCGCGGAGTTTCCCGCGGCGCCCCACGGTTCGATGAGCGCGATTTTCAAGTTAAGCAATCGTAGCGACGCCGCGCGCCGCTTCGTCACGTCGTCGGAGCCGTCCAACGGCGTCGAAGAGAGAAAGAGAAGGCCTCGACTTCCGGCGGCGACGGCGGTGTAAGTCGCTAATTGCATTTGCTCGATCGTCACGCAAGGCGAAGCGGAGCCGGACGGATCGAGCGCCGAGATTTGACGGCGCAATTCTTCGGCCGCTTCGGTTTGAACCGTGGTCCATACCGGCGTGCCCGGTCGCGCGACCAACGGACGACGATGCACCCATTTTCCGTAGTCGGCGAGTTCGATGCTTGTGCCGAGGGGACGTTTGTCGATTAGCAGCAGATCGACGAGTCGGCTAAACTCGCGCGTCTCGCCGAGGGGACAAGCGATGAGCGGACGATCGGCGCGGCGGTCGGCCGAGCGAACGTACTTCGCCCATGCGCTGACGTTTTGCAATTGATCGGCGTCGAGCCCCTCGCCGAGGTTCCAGGCGAGAACGGTATCGAAGGCCGAACCGATCGGCTCCAACGAGGAAGGCGATCCGTCGGTCGGATGCGGCGGCGGACAAATTACCCACAGGCCTTGCCGCTGCGCTTCTTCCAGCAATTCGGGAGCGGGCATCCGTTTCAGCCAAATCGCGTTGAAGCCGAGTTGCTTGAGGAGCGCCGGCGGTTCGCCTTGATATTCGATGGCGCGAGGAAAAAACGGACGGCCGTCGACGCTGAGTATGTTGCCGCTAAATTTGATTTGATGCGAAGGGGGATTTTCTCGATCGATCGGCGGCACGGTCGGCGTTGCGCCGACTGAATTCGAACCGATCCAGCCCGAGGCGTTTGAGGGCGCGCCCGTCGTCGGATAATTTGGAGCGGCGTTGCCGGCCGCGGCGTTCATCGAAGCGTTCGAGGCGACGTTCGTCGGAACGGCGGCGGCCGTGAGTCGAATCGGCGAGCCCGTCGCGTCGTGCGACGATACGTGTCCGGCGACTTCGAGATCGTCGATCCAGACTTGCGTTTCGCCCGCGCCGCAGCAAACGTTGAGCGTCACGGACTCGACGAACGCTTCTTGACTATTGACGTTTGGGCCGAATTGCATGCGCAGCGACCAGATTTGTTTTTCGAGCAGTTGCGGTATTCGATTGACGCAAAGGCGTTGCCAACGTCCGACGTCGGAGTATTGCGTTCCGAGGACAAGCGTTTGAATAGGGCGACCGGTTCGCGGATCGAGAGAACGCGGCAGAACGATTCGCGCGGCGAAGAGAACGCCGGCCCGATTCGCGCGGACCCAAACGCTTGGTGATAACTCTTCGATGACGCGCGGCGAACCGATGTCTTGCGAGAAAAAGTAAGTCGAGCCGCCTTGGATTGCCAAACGAATCCATTCGCAACTTTGTCCGCCATGGGCGCCGTCGCAAACGCGGCGATGTCCGAGCATTTGCGCGGCGGCGTCTCCGCCCGCCTCGCGCCAACTGATTTGGTCGCTTTCAAAGCCTTCGGTCCAACCGGCCGATTGGGCGAACGCCGATCCCGAGGTCGCGAGGACCGTCAAAAGAATCGAAAGCAATCGGCGAGCGAAGGTCGGCATGGCGAATGACGTTAACGATGCAAAAACGCTACAGGCGCGCACCGGCGCCGCTTTGACGTAAGTGAAGCTTGTATCAGGATTTGCGAGACGAATCCAGATCAATCGTCGCTTTTTTCCAACATGCATGCCGAAGCGGACGTTTGCGAATTTGTTTGTAATTCGTTTTCGGTAAACGAGTTACGCCACTTCTTTCAGTACGGAGGGGATTTCGGCACAGGTCGTGCATTTAACGATAAACATCACCCACGAGCAACGAAGGAGACGACCATGAGCGACGAGCTGAACAACGCGAAGCCGACCGAAGCCGACATTCCCCGCGAAATTACCGAACTTGCCGAAGCGATCAATCTGTTGCCGGCCGCTCATCGCGCTGCTATAGAGCCGTATTTGAACCGGGTTTTGGACAGCGCTCGCCGTCGTCGCCGGATTTTGAACCTCGTTCAAGATGCGTTGACTCAACTTCGCTTGGACATGAAATATCTCGCCTTCGACTTGGAAGCGACCCGTCGCGAGAGAGACGACTATCGTCGCAAGTTGGAAGAGAGTGCGTAGACTTTTTGTGACGCAACGAGGAACGGCGGGAATAATCCCGCCGCGTGATACCGCTTTAATTGTTAATTAATTGCGGAAAACTGCGAGAGATATGTGTGATTGGGCAATTAACCCCTCGTTAGACTGGTTGCGGTTGTAATCAAGCGACCTTAGTATGGGTTCTAAGGGAATTCTAATGCTTTTCCCGACTAGAAGTTGCGTTTTTTTTGATCGAGCTGCCGAAATCGGCGGCTCGTTGGTTTTGCGAACTTGGGGATGAGCCAGGCATGGTTCAAGCTACAGCCGAACAAATCGCTCAACGCGCCCAAGATCGAGGGCTTCTGAATGAACGCCAGTTGCAAGAAATCTGGGCTTCGTTCGGAACCCGAAACGTCGCGGTCCAAGACTTCGTCCAAAACCTCGTCCGACGCGAATACCTGACCAACTACCAGGTCGATCGCCTGTTGAAAGGCGAAAAGTCGGGCTTCTTCTACGGCGACTATAAAGTCCTCTACCTCGTCGGCACGGGCACCTTCGCCCGCGTCTTCCGCGCGGTTCACAAGGAAACCGGCGAGATTCGCGCGCTCAAAGTCCTTCGCAAGACGATGGCCGAGAACCCGGAAAACGCCAAGCGGTTCATTCAAGAAGGCCAGGTCGGCTTGAGCTTGCGCCATCCGAACATTGTGCGAATCGACGACGTCATCTCCGAAGGTCGAACGCATTTCTTGGTGATGGAATTCATCGAGGGACGCAGCTTGAGGGATTTCGTCAAGGTTCGCAAAAAGCTCGATCCGATCGAAGCGACGCGGCTGATGCTCGACATCGCCGACGGAATGCGCTACGCCTTTGAACGAGGCTTGACGCATCGCGATTTGAAAATGAGCAACGTTTTGGTTTCGTCTCGAGGGCAGGCGAAGATAGTCGATTTCGGTCTTGCGGGAATGGAAGAGGCGATCGCCGACGAAAACCTCATCAATTTGCCGAATCAGCGGACAATCGACTACGCCGCGTTGGAACGAGCGACAGGCGTGCGGAAAGACGATCCTCGAAGCGACGTCTATTTCCTTGGCTGCATCTTCTATAACATGTTGACCGGCGAACCGCCGCTGAGCGAAACTCGCGATCGCATCCAACGCTTGAGCAAACAACGTTTTATCGACATCAAGCCGATTCAACAAGCCGAACCGACGTTGCCTCCTTACGTCGCGGCGATCGTTAACAAAGCGATGATGTTCGATCCCGATAAGCGCTATCCTTCGCCGGGCGCGTTGGCCGCCGACTTGGAGCTTGCCGTGCGCCGTCTCAATGCGCCGGTCGCGACGGGGGATAAAACCTCTTCGTCCGACGACACGCAACTTGAACCGACCGGCGATACCGCCGCCGGAGTCGCGCAAGACGATTTCATCGGAAAAACGGCGCTCATCGTCGAGTCGCACAGCCAAATGCAGGACTTGTTCCGCAAAGGTTTTAAGAAGATCGGCTTTCGCGTGTTGTTGATTAGCGATCCGACGCGGGCAGTGGCTCGATTGCGGCAAGACGCCGCGGAGATCGATTGCGTCGTCTTCAATGCACAATTCATGGGCGAACCCGCCGTCGAAGCTTTTAACGAATTGGCCGATGCACCGGAGACGGCGAAAATTCCGGCCATCATTCTGGTCAATCCGGATCAGCCGGCGATTAAGGCGGCAGCCAAACTCGAAGAAAATCGTCGCTTGCTGACGATGCCGGTCTCGATCATGCAACTTCGCGAGACACTGGCGGATTGCCTCCGACCGAAAACGGCGAAATAGCCGTTTTTCATTCTTTTTTCCGGGCTTTTGGCGTTATTTAGGAATATCTCGGTCGTTGACTGTTTTGCGCATCTTTCTATAATTACCGCATAAGTTGCGGCCGTTCTGAATCAGCGCAAAAAACAAGACTACGCGGAAAAAACGCGTCCGGACAGGAGAACGACTCGATGCATAACGCGGTGGAATTTAACGATCAGAATTTCGATTCGGAAGTTTTGCAGTCCGAGGCTCCGGTTCTGGTCGATTTTTGGGCTCCGTGGTGCGGCCCGTGCCGTATGATCGCCCCGCTCGTCGAAGAGCTAGCGGGCGAATTCCTTGGCTCCGTAAAGATTGGCAAGGTAAACGTGGATGACAGCCCGAATACGGCCGCAACCTACGGTATTAGCAGCATTCCCACCATCATGATCTTCAAAGGCGGGGAAGTGGTCGACCGTTTCATGGGCGTTCAACCGAAAACACGCCTCGTCGACGCGCTGAACCAAGCGAAGGGCTAACGCTTTACGTTCCGCCGCCCAACCATACGCAAATCATTTACGGCTTCACGCATTGCGATGCGCGGAGCCGTTTTTTTGCGCACTTAAGTGTACCCGAGCCAAAAGAGACTCTCATGGAAGCGGCAGCCGAGTCGGACGCTTTTTCGGCGGAGGCGGCCAAGAAGTAAAATCGGCGGAAGGAGCATTCAACCGATGCTGCTCCTTCCGCCGGGTATGGGTCCACAAGAGACAACTCAAGCGCGCGTTCGCCTGGCGGGGGGGGAAGTTTAGCGAATCAACGGCACTCAAACCGCTCTTGTGGACTGTTCATTCGGCCCTAGAAACATGAAAGTTTCACGTTTAGGTGTTGTTTTGTCGCCGAGAAAGCGTTTTCTTGCCGTTCGCTTTCGACGAAGTTCCTGGTCCAACCCCCGTATGCGAGGGAACGTCGCAAGGAGTTGGTAACCGGGACCTAATCTGATTTACGGACGACCATCCCGGCTTTCTACAGGTCAGGACAATTTTCTTCGATTTTTCTTTTTAGCGGCGAAGGGGGAAGAGACACGCGAGCTTTGGCTAGAATTTGTCGCCCCCCCTTGGGAAATAGACTCTCGGCCCGTAGCATAGGCGTATCCGCCGAAATTCGCGTCCCCTCTTTTTAACCTGCGCCTTCCGGCGCCCCGGCATTGGGATACTCGATGAACGCACCTGAATCGAACTCCTCGCAAAATAAATTCGAATCGCCGAAGACGGCTCCGACCTCGTTGGGAAAAGGGGGCTATTTGACCGCCCCGATGCAAATTGAGACGATGCCCCCCGGCGTGCCGTACATCATCGGCAACGAGGCGGCCGAGCGTTTTTGCTTCTACGGGATGCGGACGATCCTTGTCATCTTTATGACGAAGTATTTGCTCGATTGGCATGGCAATGCCGCATATATGAGCGGCGATCAAGCCAAAGAGACGTATCACTGGTTCGTCTCGGGCGTCTATTTCTTTCCGATCCTCGGCGCGATCGTCGCCGACGCGCTCTTAGGAAAGTTCCGCACGATTTTTTCCCTCTCGTTGGTTTATTGTTGCGGCAGCTTCGCCTTGGCGTTCGATCAATCGCGGCTTGGCCTTTATCTCGGTCTGACCTTGATCGCGATCGGCTCCGGCGGAATCAAGTCGTGCGTGTCGGCCAACGTCGGCGATCAATTCGGTCAAAAGAACAAACACCTTCTCGAAAAGGTGTTCGGTTGGTTTTATTTTTCCATCAACTTCGGCTCTTTTTTCTCTACGCTGTTGACTCCGATCTTATTAACGAACTACGGCCCGAAAATCGCGTTCGGCGTTCCGGGCGCGCTGATGGCGACGGCGACGTTCATCTTTTGGCTGGGACGAAAAAAATTCGTCCACATTCCGGTTAAAGGAAGCCATTTCTTTGAAGAAGCCCTCAGTAAAGAAGGCATCGACGTATTGGTTCGATTGGGCGTAATCTTCCTCGGCTTTATCGCCATGTTTTGGGCGCTCTACGAGCAGACCGGCGCCGCTTGGGTTTTGCAGGCCGAAAAAATGAATCGGCAGTGGTTGGACTTCGGTTGGATTCAAGCGTTTGAAGGAAAACTCGTCGAGGCGGGATACGGCAGCTTCGCCGGAATGTCGAAATGGGAAATTCAGTCGTCGCAGGTGCAGGCGATAAACCCTCTGTTGATCATGTTGTTAATCCCGGTTTTCACCTATTTGATTTATCCCGGAATTAACAAGATTTTTCGTCTGACGCCGCTGCGCAAAGTGGGGATCGGCCTCTTCTTGGCCGTTGCGGCTTTTTCCGTCACGGCCATCATTCAAGCCTGGATCGATCACGAAGCCACCCCGTCGATCTATTGGCAATTCATTCCGTTTTTGTTGATCACGCTGGCCGAGGTGATGGTTTCGATCACCTGCTTGGAGTTCGCTTACACGCAGGCCCCGCGCAAAATGAAATCACTCGTCATGGGGCTCTATTTGTTCTCAAATTCGATGGGAAACGCCTTTACGGCCCTCGTTAATCGCTTCATTCAAAATGCCGACGGCACTAGCAAGCTTTCCGGCGCGAATTATTACTGGTTCTTCACCGTGTTAATGCTCATCGTGACGCTTTTGTTCGTCGTCGTCGCCGCGTTCTACAAAGAAAAAACGTATATTCAGGAAGCGGCCGAAGAGTAAGCGCCGAACGGCCGTTCGTATTGACTTCGTTCCTAAAATAGAGTCGGCAGGAGTTCGTCGAGCGGCTATGCGCGACGGCGACGTAATTTCCTTTAGCGAAGCGAACCGGAAAATGAAAATCGCTTTTTTCAGCGCGAAACCGTACGATCGGGAATTTTTCGAGCGGGCCAACGAAAAGGCCGGGCACGAGCTTGTCTTTTTCGAGTCGCGTTTGACTCCGCAGACCTGCTTGCTGGCCGACGGCTTTCCGGCCGTGTGCGCGTTCGTCAACGATCAACTCGACGCGCAAACGCTTCTCGCGTTGTACGGACAAGGAACCAAATTGATCGCGCTCCGCTGCGCGGGCTTCAATCACGTCGATCTGCGCTCGGCAAAGAGCATCGGCTTGACCGTCACTCGCGTGCCGGCCTATTCGCCGCATGCCGTGGCAGAGCATACCGTCGCTTTGATTTTGGCCATCGCCCGACGCCTGCACAAAGCCTACATCCGGGTGCGCGAGGGCAACTTCGCGCTTGAAGGTCTGTTGGGGATCGAGTTGTATCGGAAGACGGCCGGCATCGTCGGCACGGGAAAAATCGGCGCCATCGTGGCGAAAATCCTCTCCGGCTTCGGTTGCGAAATTCTGTGCTACGACGTCGCCAAGAATCCGGAAGTCGAAGCGCTCGGCGCGAAATACGTTCCGCTCAACGAATTGTTCGAGCGTTCGGACGTCATTTCGTTGCACTGTCCGTTGATGCCCGACACGTTCCACATCATCGGCGACGAGGCCCTCGCGCGGATGAAGTCGGGCGTTTTGCTGGTCAACACGAGTCGCGGAAAGTTGATCGACACGCAAGCGGCCATTCGCGCTCTCAAGTCGGGCAAACTCGGCGCCTTGGGCCTCGACGTTTATGAAGAGGAATCGGACCTCTTCTTCGAGGACCTTTCGGACCGCGTCATTCAAGACGATACGTTCTCGCGAATGCTGACGTTCCCGAACGTGATCATCACCGGCCATCAAGCGTTCTTCACGACGAACGCCTTGGAGGCGATCGCCGAAGAGACGTTGGCCAACGTGACGGCGTTTGAAAAGGGAGAAATCCCGCCGGGCTTAATCTCGGACGAGAAGGTTCATAAATAGATCGCATGGCGGGACGTTGTCCCGCCCTACGGAACGGCAAGTTTTTTTCACGCGGAGACACGGCGCTCACAGAGCGCCCTACGGGACGGACAAGAATGTCCGTCCTCCTACGCTTTTTTCTTCGCGGCTTTTTTGGCGGGCGCTTTTTTCTTGGCCGTTTTCTTTACAGTCTTTTTCTCGGCCGTCGCCGTTTTGGCGGTCTTCGCCGTCTTCGTCGAGGCTTTACGCCGTCCCTTTTTGCTCGGGCCGGCGTCGGCGCGGGCTTGCAGCAATTCCAAGGCGTAGGCGAAGGTCAATTCCTCGACGTTGAAATTGCGAGGCAACGAAGCGTTCGTCGTTCCGTCGGTAACGTAAGGCCCGTAGCGCCCGTCGAGCAATCGGACCGGCTCGCTCGTCACCGGCGAGTTTTCAAAAGTCTTTAACGGTTCGCGTTTGACGGTCGTTCCGCCTCGGCGATTCTGCTTCGGTTGAGCCAATAACTCCAAGGCTTGTTCGAGCGTGACGTCTAACGGCGACAGACCGGAGAGGGAACGGGTTTCCTCGCCGCACTTAACATACGGTCCGAATCGGCCGTTGAAGGCTTCGACCTTGTCGCCCGAAGTCGGATTGACGCCCAACGTTCGCGGCAGCGTAAGGAGCTTGAGAGCGGTTTCCAAATCGACGCTTTCAGGGCCCATTCCTTTGAGGAGCGAGGCGTTTTGCGGCTTGTCTTCGTCTCCTTCGGCTCCGCCGCGTTGCACGTACGGTCCGAATCGTCCGCTCTTTAAGAAGACGGGCTTGCCGGTGTCTGGGCAAAAGCCAAGCGGCTCTTCGCCTTGGGCCGCCGTGTTCAGCAGTTCGACCGCTTTCTCGATCGACAATTCGTCGGGCGGAAGTTTGTCGGGCAGGCTCGCGCGGCGTTCGCCTTGTTCGAGGAACGGGCCGAAACGACCGACGCGAACGAAAATTTCCTCGCCGTCTTCCGGCGCGCCGATCGAGATGCGGCAGACGTTTCGGGCGTCGATCTCGTCGATCTTATTCTTGAGCTGCAACTTCAGGCCGGGGTGACCGTCGCCGAAGTAGAACTCGCGGAGATAGTCGGCCGGCTTCATTTCGCCGCGGCTAATGGCGTCCAACTCGTCTTCCAACTCGGCCGTGAACTTGTAATCGACCAAGTCGGGTAAATGCGATTCGAGCAGTTGCGAAACGGCGAAGGCGGTCCACGTGGGAGCCAAGACGTTGCTCTGCAATTTGAAAACGTATTCGCGCTCGAGAATCGTATCGATGATCGAAGCGTAGGTGCTCGGACGGCCGATGCCCATTTCTTCCAAAGCGCGGGTCAACGACGCTTCGCTAAACCGATTTGGCGGCTGAGTGACGTGGATTTTCGGCAGCAGCTCGCGGCAATCGAGCGCTTCGCCCACGGCGACGCGGGGCAAGGTCGTTTCGCGCTCGGCCAAGTCGGCCTCGGGGTCGTCGGAGCCTTCGACGTAGGCTCGTAAGTAGCCGGGAAAGTCGATCGTCTTTCCGCTAACCTGAAACGCGGCGCCGTCGAGATCGGTCGTTATTACGGTGCGATGGCCCGTCGAGTCGGACATTTGGCTCGCCACCGTTCGCTTCCAAATCATGTCGTAGAGCTTGAACTGATCGGGCGAAAGTTTGTCGCGGAGAGCCTCGGGAAGTTCGAACGACGCGCCGGCCGGGCGAATGGCTTCGTGCGCCTCCTGCGCGTTCTTCACCTTCGTTTGGTACGTGCGCGGCGAAGAGGGAAGATACTCGGCTCCGTACTGCGACGAAATGATCGAACGGGCGGCGTCGATCGCCTGCGTTGATAAGTTCGTCGAGTCGGTACGCATGTAGGTGATGTAACCGTTTTCGTACAGGCTCTGCGCGATTTGCATCGTATGCCGCGCCGTTAGGCGATACTTGCGGTTGCCCTCTTGCTGCAACGTGCTGGTGGTGAACGGCGGATACGGACGGCTCGAATAAGGTTTATCGTCGACTTGCGCGACGGTCGCCTTGCCCTGGGCCAGCTTTTGCATCAGGGCGTTGACCTCGGTCTCGTCGAGCAACAGCAAAGCGGGGTCTTTAATCTTGCCGGTGCTGGAGTCGAAGTCGCGGCTATCGGGAATTTTGCGTCCGTCGACGGAGATCAATTCGGCTTGGAACGACTCGTTTTTCGCCGTGGAGAACGTGGCGAGGAGATCCCAATACGAGGCCGAGCGGAACGCCATGCGAAGCCGTTCGCGTTCGACGATCAACCGGACGGCGACGCTTTGCACGCGGCCGGCCGAAAGTCGCGGCCGAACTTTGCGCCACAGCAGGGGGGAAACGTCGTATCCGTAGAGGCGATCGATAATGCGACGCGTTTCCTGCGCGCGAACGAGGTTCTCGTCGATGTCGCGGGGATTTTCGAGCGCTTCGAGAATCGCCGTTTTCGTAATTTCATGGAAGACGAGGCGGCGAACCGGCACTTTCGGCTTCAAAACTTCGAGCAAGTGCCAACTAATGGCCTCTCCTTCGCGGTCTTCGTCCGTTGCGAGATAGAGTTGATCGGCGTCTTTCAGAAGCGATTTGAGTTTTTTGACCTGGGCCGACTTATCGCGGGGAACGATGTAGACGGGCTCGAACTCCTTATCGACGTTGACTCCGAGGTAGGCCCATTCCTCTTTTTTATACTCTTCAGGAATCTCCTTGGCGCCCTGGGGAAGGTCGCGGATATGGCCGATGCTCGCTTCGATGGCGTAGTTAGAGCCAAGAAACTTGCTAATCGTACGCGCTTTGGCGGGAGACTCGACGATAACGAGCGAAGCGCCTTCAGTTTTGGTTTGCTTCTTGGCCATTGGATTCTTAATGCGTCGTGGTGCGGCTGAAACGAGCGGATATATATACTGTGGAGCCCGAGGTTCGGCGTTGCGGAACGGGCGAAAATGTTAAACCGGACAATGTGGGGATTAAAAAGCGGCGACGTGTTTCATTATCCGAGAAATCCTTAAAGATTATTTAGGTCTTCTCGATTCGCTCGCTATACTCCGGTTGTTCTGTTTATTCTGGGAGGCGGGCGAAGCATGAAATTGTAGCAGCCGGAAAGGCCGTTACAATCGGAAATGGTTTCCTCGGTCGGGCTGGAGGGAGCGGTCCGGCGGCACTACCATCTGTTTTCGCAGGGCGTTTCAGGGTATAGGGATAGCGTCATTTCCCGAGACTGGCATTGCATTTACGCCAATTCCGAATACAATTGCCGGATTCCGACCTGTTGCCGTATTTTGTCGTTGGCCGGGTCACCTTGTCCAATTATTTCCGTCGATGTCCCCCGCATTGGAAGGATAATATCGTATGGCTAGTCCGTTTAGCGTTTTTCGTGAAAACCAAAAAATTATGATGGCGACGCTAGGACTAGCGGCGATCATCGCGTTCGTTTTCCTCCCGATGATCATGCAAGGCACTAACCGCGGCCCTGTCGATACGGGGAGCGAGATCATGGTCAAAACGACCGCCTTCGGCGATCTTTCTCGCCGTGACTTGGCGATCTTGGTTCAAGAACACAGCGCTCTGCTCGGCGTTATGGAGAAACTGTTGGGAATGGTTTACAACCAAGACCCGGCGGCCGTTCGCGCCTCGGTGGAGAGAAGCTTCGGTCCCGCGAACGAAACCAGCGTCTTCGATAATTGGTTCTTCGCCAAAGAAGCGGAACGACGCGGATTCCAAGTTTCAGACGCCACGGTCAACGGTATTTTGGAAGGGACCTTGCAAAAGAAATTACAAGGCTCCGATATCGAACAGGTCGTCAGGGGATACGGCCTGACGATGCGTCAATTCTTCAATATTTTCCAACGGTTAGTTCTTTCCGGCCAGTATCGCCGGATGATTGAGGCGAGCACGGGAGGAACTTCTCCCGCCCAGCATTGGGATTATTTCACTCGCGTAAAAAAGCAAGCGACGATTGAATGCATTCCTGTGGCCGTCGAAAATTTCACGAGCCAAGTCGCGAATCCGTCGAAGTCGGACTTAGAGGCGTTTTTCGACAAGTATAAGGATCAATTGCCTTCGACCTCGAATACGCCGGGCTTCCGCCTGCCGAAAAAAGTAAGCGTCGAATACTTCAAGATCGCCTTGGAGAAATATCTCGATCCGGCGAAAGTAACCGACGAGCAGATCGACGAAGAGTATAATAAAGACCTCGAAAAATACGACCGCTCAAACAAGACGGAACTAGAGATCGACGCCAAGAAAGAAGGCGAAAAGAAGACCGACAAGCCGACGGACGAGAAGAAACCAGCCGACGCGAAGCCTTCGGAGGCGAAACCCGCCGAAGAGAAGAAGCCCTCGGACGCCGCCCCGGCTGCGAAGGAGGAAAAGAAGACTTCGGGCGTTTCTTCGGCGCCGGTGCATCAGGTCGCCTATATCGCCGATGACGTGAAGACTTCCGCCGCGACTGCGGCCGTTGGTTCCGCTGCGGCGCCGGCCGTGGAAAAGGCCGTCACTGCGGCAGGGAGCGCGGTAACGGCCGCCGGAAGCGCAACGACGACCGCCCTCGGATCGGCGAGCGTGACGGCGACGGGAAGCTCGGCCAAGAGCTTGCCCGGCGATTCCACTACTCCCGTTAAGAAATCGGCTCGCGATTTACATCCGCGCGTGAAGAAAATCATTCGCGACGCGGTGGCGCGAGAGGTTGCGTTCAAGAAAATCGCCGAGGACGCCAAAGCGTTGAAGGCGGTAATGGACGAGAATGGGGCCGAATGGTTGGCCTATGACGCCGAAAAAATTCGCAATAAAGACGCCGTCGCTCCGAAGAAGCTCGACATGAAGGCGTTGGCCGATAAGTACGGCTTCAAATTCACGGATACCGGAATGCTCTCGGCTTCGCAGATGACGGATCTCGACATTCATACGTCGTATGTCGACGGAAACGGCAACTATCCGTTCGTGGCGATGGCGTATCAAGCGCTGCCGCGTTACTCGGTTCGATTCTCGCAAGGCGCCGACGGCGATACGTTCTTCCTGTTCTGGAAGACGGCCGAATCGAAGGAACGCACGCCGAAGTTCGCCGAAGAAGGCGTTCAAGAAACGGTTTTAAAGGCCTGGAAGCTCGTTCAAGCTCGAACCTTGGCCGAGAAAGAGGCGCAACGCTTGGCCGATGAGGCGAAGAAGAGCGGCGACTCGTTGAAGAAAACGTTCGGCGGCGACGACAAGCTCAAGGTCCTCGCACCAGCTCCTTTTTCCTGGTTGACTTCCGGAAGCCTGCCGCTCGGTTCGGAGCGTGAGTCGTTGCGTTTAAGCACGGTCGAGGGAGTCGACTTGCCCGGCGAAACGTTCATGAAGACCGTGTTCTCGCTCGAGGACGGTCAAGTCGGCGTCGCGCGGAATCAGCCCGAGACCGTCTATTACGTCGTTCGGTTAACCAAGACGGAGCCGGCAGCTCCGGCCCTTTGGGATATGTTCTCGACGGACGACGTGAGCAAATACGCCGACGCTGAAATGTATGAGCGTCAACGGGCGGCGGACGCGACGATTAAAGGTCTTCGCGATGCGGCGGGCGTGACGTTTGTTCATCCGCTCGACGCACGCAACGAAAATTCGCCGACGGAATAAAACATCGTTTGGCGTTCTCAAAACCAAAGCCGCGATTTCTTTCAGGAGATCGCGGCTTTTTTTGTTCGGTCGGTTGCGCAAAAAAATCCCGTTGCGAGTCCTTGCGGGCAAGCAACGGGATTGGAACAGAGAAGAGGCCGATAACGCAAGGAAAAAAGTCTGTTCCTATAGGTATGAAAAGGATGATACCGAGAAAAAATAGTCCGCTCCGGCGGGAGCAATATCAAGGATGAAAAGGAATCTGAAACCGGGAAACGGGCATTGCCCGCAAACGCAACAACTGAAAAGGCAATTCGCAAAACAAGTTTGAAAAGCTATCCCTTAGGATGACTCCTATCCTATCAGTTTTGGCTGATTTGTCTAGCAGTTTTGCGACAATAATGGGAAATTCCCCCCTAGAAATTGGCGCATTTAGAAGTCAGGCGTTGCCTTTTCCTCGCTTTTCCTGGAAAATTTACTTGGCGCCGGATGGCCTTTGGTTACTTCCCGCAGCGGCCGTAAATAATTGATCCTTCGAGCTTTACGAGCGAATTCATGTCTCAATCCGTTGAAACGTCGACTGCCGATATTCAAGAGTTTCAAAGAGTTTGCATTGAGGCGGCGCATGCTGGCGGAAAAGCGATTCAGAGTTGGATCGGACGATTCGAGGCTCGAAAAAAAGGCCCTGCGGATTTCGTCACCCAGGCTGACCTCGCTTCGCAAGAAGCTGTCCGTCAGGTTATCGCCGCCGCTTTTCCCGATCACGACATGATTGGCGAAGAGGACGATCCTCGAGCGCCGCGCAAATCGTCCTCGCCGTTTCGTTGGATCGCCGATCCGTTGGACGGGACGACAAATTTCGTGCATGGCATTCCGCACTACGCCTCTTCCGTTGCGCTAGTGCATGACGACGAGGTTTTGGTCGGAGCCGTATTTAATCCCTGCATGGATGAAATTTACGCCGCAGGCAAGGCCTTAGGCGCCACGTTAAACGGAAATTTAATTCGCACAAGCGGCGCCGTCGAATTGAAAGACTCCGTCGGCGCGTTCGGACTGCCGCCGAGCGTGTCGCCTGACGCGCCCGATTATCGAGTTTTTCTCGACGCCACGTTTCTCTGCCAAGGTCTGCGCCGCACCGGATCGGCCGCGTTGAACCTCTGCTATTTGGCGGCCGGTCGATTCGATCTCTTTTGGTCCTATTCGACGAAGATTTGGGACGTGGCCGCCGGCGCTCTATTTGTTCGTGAGGCGGGGGGCGTCGTGCTTACGCCGCAAGGCGACCCTTGGACGCCGGATCGAGGCGATTTGCTAGCCGCCGCCACTCCGGAGTTAGGCGACAAGCTCTTGCGTATGACCGAGACGGCCTTGGCCAAGCCCTTTTCCAAATAACGCCGTCGGGGGCGTATCGTTAACGTTTTGCGGGCAGTTTGGTGCGGGCTGCACCGATTGTGCGGCGTAGCGCCCCCTCTTGTGCGGATGTTCAGGCCGGTTTCAGACCGTGCTAACCGATCCATGGGTTATATTTATTGAGAATCTTTTCATTCAGCTTATCCGTTAGATATTTCTTGTCTTAGCCTGGTTTTCGGTAAAATGAACGTTGCCGCCGAAGGTGCGCAATGTTCAGGAGCGTCGGTATTGAAACTCGTTAAAAGTCGTTATCTCTTTGCAATTGCGCTGATTGCGCGCTTAGCGGTCGCTCCGCTGCTTGCCGCCGAGCCGGAGCCGGCTCCTTCCGCGCGCAAGGAGATCGCGTCAACGGCGGCGACCTTGCCGGTCGTCGAATCGGCCAAGTCGGAAAGCGCCACGGCGACGGTCGAAGAAGTTCGTCCGCGCGTCTATTATTTGCCCGATAAAAAAGGCCGCTTGCAGGCGGTGGTCGATTTTCCGTACGAGGAGTTCGTCGATCTCTATAAATTGCGGCAAGGCTTGGTCCGGGGCGAAGAGTCTCCGCGTTTCACGATTGATCGAGTGATTCTGTCCGGTCGCGCGACGGGAGATCGAGCGGAATTGCGCGCGGAAATCAAAATCACGTCGCTCGACTCGGCCTGGACCCGCGTGCCGCTATTTTTGAATCAAGCCGCCGTGATCGGATCGTATGAAGCGAAAGGCGTCGGCGAGCAGTTCATCGAAAGCGCCGGGGCCGAGGGGTATGCCGCATGGATACGCGGCGACGTCGGCTCCTCGCATGAATTCGTCATAAAACTCGTTGCGCCGTTGAACGTGGCCGGCGATGAAACGAAGTTGCGATTGCGTACTTCCCGCGCGACCGCCTTTGAATTGAATTTCGTCGCGCCGGGCGACGTCGACGCCGCCGTTTCCGCGGACTCCTCTCTCCGTATAACGAAAAAAACGCCGGAGGGAGACACGGAATTGTCGGCAGTCGGATTGAACGGCGATTGGGAGCTTTCGTGGAGAAAGAAAGATCGCCGATCGGCCGAGCGCGCGCTCGCCTGGGAATGCGAAGGAACGCATGTCGTTCGCGTCGATTCGATGGGGGTCGTCTGGGACAGCTTGCTTCGACTTCGGAACCGGGGAGAGCCGATCGACCGCTTCCGTATTCGTTTGCCGAAGGACGCCGAAGTCGTTCCCGACGATCGCGCGGCGTTTTCAATGCGCCGCGTCGAAGCGGAAAACGCCGAGTCGGCCGAAAAGGGAAATCTATTTGAAATCAAGTTGCCGAAGGCCTTCGCCGAGACTTCCGAAGTGCGTTTCAAATGGCGACGAAACTCGACGAAGGTGGATTCCGATTGGACCGAAATGCTTGCGCCCGAGGCGATCGGAGCGGCGAGGCAATGGGGCGTCGTCGCCTTCGCCGCCGTCGCCGGCAAGCAATGGACCTTCGGCGAGCAAAAAGGCGTTTTACCGACCGATTCCGTGATCGAGGCGTTGCGCGGCGAAGAGTCGGCGGTTGCATTCCAGTACGTCGAGTATCCCTATTCGCTCTCCGCGCGCTTAACTCCGCGGCGGATTCGAGTTCGCGTGGAGCCGACCTACGTTCTCTCGATCGAGTCCAATCGCGCGACGCTCGATTGTCGCTTGCGTTACGACGTTCGCGGAGGAAAAATAGACGCCGTTCAGCTACGGATGCCCGGCTGGACCCTCGACGAGGCCGAACCGGAAAATCTGATTATCGCCGACGCCGCGCATATTAGCGACAAATTGGCGAAAATTCCCTTCCGCCAACCGACCGCGGGGCAAGTCGAAGTTCGGCTGAGGGCTAGCCGCGCTCTTCCGGCGGGGGACGAAAAAATATCCCTAAAATTGCCGCAAATTGAAAACGCCTCGACCGATTCGGTCGTCGTGGCCGCGATTCCCGCCGATAACGTCGAACTAATTTCCGATGAAACCAATATTCGCGGTTTGACTCGCAGTCAAGACGTCGCGACGATTCGCTTGCCCGAGCGGCGACAAGACGCGACGTTTTATCAAGGCGACGGAAAAGAGATGGTTTTCGCCGCCGAGAAACGGGTCCACTCGCGCGAAGTGAAGATTAGCGCGACGGCGCGTCTCGAATGGGATGAGGACCAAATTCGGGTCGAACGCCAATTCCATTACGCGGTCGAATACGAACCGATCGACCACATCGACCTGGAGGCGCCGCCGACCTTAGCCAACGTCGGCGCCGAATTCTTGCGCGGCGGAAAGCCGTTGACGGTCACAGTCGTTTCGGCCAAAGACGGCGAGCCGACTCGATTGCGCGTCGCTCTTGCTGAGCCGACGCTCGGCGCGTTTACGGTCGCGGCTCGATACGCCGTATCGGCCCGATCGACCACTGCGGCGCGATTTGAGACGCCGCTGTTAACGCCCCTCGACGGCGAACTAACCTCGGACGCATTGCGATTGACCGCCGCCTCCGGACGGAAAATTACGGCCGTCGATCCCCATTGGAAAGAAGTGAAAAGCGATTCGCCGAATCCCTCGAGCAGAGATTTGTTCTATCGCGCGGAAGGGCACGCGACCGCCGTCATTCTCGAGGCGGCGGGCGACGATCCCGCCTCGCTTAATAACTTAATCGTCGAACGCGCCTGGCTGCAAACTTGGCTCGGCGTCTCGAATCGGCAAGACCGCGCGGCGATGCAGATTTCCACGAATCGGCGTGAGATCACGCTCCGCTTGCCCGAAGGCGTCATGACCACTCAATTGGCCGTAATCCTGGACGGCAAAAGAGCCGAGTCGCAACTGCTCGACGATCGACGTTTGCGTATCAGCTTGGCGGGCGATCGTCAATGGCGAAGGTATTGGATTGAACTGCGATATAATTTCATCAACGCGCGACCGCCGCAAGGGCGCATGAGCTTGGCGCAAATTCGATTCGACGAGGACGTTTGGGTGCGACGGCTGTATTGGCAGCTTATTTTGCCCCCGTACGAGCATGTGCTTTTTAATCCGCAATCGATGATCGGCGAATTCCATTGGCAGTGGCGAGATGCGTTTTGGGGACGACAGGCGATCATGGGACAGGCTGAGTTAGAGACCTGGGCCGGCGTGGCGCAGCGAGCGTCTCTGCCCGAAGGGGTCAACGCCTACCTGTATAGCGCCATGGGCGACGTCGGAACGATCGAATTGCGCACGGCTGGACGGCCGGAGATAGTTCTCTTCGCCTCCGGCTTCGCCTTGTTCGTCGGATTGGCGTTGATTTATCTCCCCGCGATTCGACATCCAGCCACGGCGTTGACGCTCTTCATCGTCGCCGTCAGTTTGGGGCTGATCTATCCGGAGCCGACGTTCTTGCTCCTGCAAGCGTCGTTGATCGGGTTGGGCTTGAGCGTGTTCGCGGGGATTCTCGCGAAAAAATTCGCCCGTCGCGGTCGCGATCGATTCTTCGCACCGCAAGAGGCTCTCATCGATCTCGGATCGACCCGCGAAATTCCGATCGTCATTTCGTCGATGTCGGCGTCAAATTCGCGCTATGTTCCGCCGATCGCCGGCGAGGCATCGACGCAAAGCGTGCCGTCGCTAGATCCGGATCGAACGCCGCCGAGTTCGTCCGCCGATCCGAATGCGCCGGAGATATTGCCGGAGTCCGAACCGCCGATTCCCCCGCAACAACCGCGAGATGAAAGTTCGTCATGATCTTCTCTCGACGCATTGCCGTTGCGATCGCAGCGTTTTTCGTCGTCTCTGCGTCAATTTTCGCCGCCGAGACGACGAAGTCGGCGGTCGATGCTGCGCCGAGTTCACCGGAGCCGCTAAGGTATCGACGGATTCTCGTTCCCGCCGACCGAATGGACGAATGGCCTGCGAGGTCGGAACGCTATTTGCCGATCGACCGCGAGGAGTTTGAGCGATTGATCGCTCCGTTGGGCGGGAAAAACGCATTTCCGACGAACGGACGAATCGACTCGGCCCTCTTTCACGCTGAATTGCGCGACGAAAAAACGCTCGTCGGCGATGCGATTCTCGATATGACTTTGACGGAAAATAAACCGACGTTCATTTCGCTTGATCCTTGCAAGCTGGCGTTGTTCGAAACGTCGCCCGACTCGTCGAAAAACGCCGATTCGGCCAACGTCGCCTCGCTTGGCGTCGACGCCGACGGACGCCTAATTTTTCGAGCGGTTCGGTCCGGAGCTTGGCGAGGAGTTTGGTCGTCGGCCGGTCGACGCGGTTCGGACGGCGCAGTCGACTTCACCTTGGATTTGCCGAAGAGTCTGCGGAGCGAAATACTCGTTGATCTGCCGAAAACCCTGGCTTTGCGTTCCGATGCGGGCGAAATATCGAGCGAAACGAAGAGCGAAACTTCGAATCGCTGGAAGATCGAACTTGGAACAAGCTCTCGCGCGAGGCTTCGTATCGTTCCGATTCAAGCGAAGATCGCGGTCGCCGAAATCGACCTCGATACGCCGACCGTTCGCGAGTCGAGCGAATATTTGGTTTCGCGAAAAGGTCTTGCGCTAAAATCAACGTGGAAAATTCGATCGCCCGAAAGTCCCCTGAAAAGCGTGACGGCGAATTTAGATCCCGGCTCGCGAATCATCGCGGCGAAACTCGACGGTAATCCGATCGCTTGGCGAGCGAACGCTTCGGCGGGCGACGACGTCGTCATCGATTTTCCTGATTCGATCGGTGCGGAAGAAAAAGTATTGACGCTTACGCTAGCCGCCGATCTTCGATTGGGCGAATCGGGACGACTTCCGCGAGTCCGGCTGCGAAAAGTGTTTTGGGAATCAGGCACGCTTTCACTAGAAACTACCCGCGAGTATGAACTGCGACGGGCGAGGCCGATCGACTGTTCGCAAATCAGCGTTTCGGAAAGCGACGCTCGCGCCGGCGAAACATGCCGTTATCAATGCTTTGGTCCTGATGCGACCCTGGAAACCCTAATTGCCGCGAAAAAGCCTCGCATGACGGCTTTTTCAGCGACGACCGTCGAACTCGGCTCCGTCGAGGCGGTAGCTCACGTCGCCGTCGCGCTGCAAACGGCCGACGTTTCCGCCTTCGGCATGGATTTCAGTTTGGGGAAAGGATGGCGCGTCGAATCGGCCGAGACGCAACCGTCCGGCGTGCTTTCCGATTGGGAGACCGCCGACGGCGAGCAAGGATCCCGAGTTCTAAAATTACGGTTCTCGCGCCCGACCTCGCCGAATCAGGCGTTGCGAATCGTCGTCACGGCGAAGCAGACGTTGGACGGCGCCGGCCGATCAAGGCAACTTGACGAATTGTTGCCGATTCGTGCTCTGAACGTTGAAGAACGACGTCTCGCCTGCATTCGCGCCGCCGGCGCCGACGAGATTCAACTTCATGGCGGCGACGAAAAATGCCGCATCGATATGCAAGAAATGTCGCCCCTCGAAGCGGAGTTATTCGGCGAACAGCCGAGAGGAACGTTCTTTCTCGTCGATGACGCGATCGATAGACCAGTGATTTCCTTAGTGCGACGTCAATCCGTCTACTCGGCCGACGTGCGAGCCGAAATCGGAATTCGCAACGAGGCCGTTCGAGAAGAGTTCGTCATTCGGTGCGAGCCGGAGGCGACGTCTCCCGAACGAGTCGTCGTGCAGTTCTCCCAAGCAACCGATTCGCCCTATCAATGGGCGCTTGGATCGGAAGGTTCGCGGGCGATCTCGGCACGCCGATTGACCTCCGAAGAGGCCTACGCAGCGGGAAGCATGAATGCGGCCGAAACTTGGGAAATCAAATTAAAGAGAGTCGAATCGGGACCGTTCGAGATTCGCGCGATTCGCGATTGCGAGGCGACCGACAAGCTCCCCGTCGTCTTGGCTTCGGTTCCTGAGGCGTCGAAACAACGCGGCACGCTGACCGTGCGTAGGGGCGGACTCACGGACTACTCGATCGTGAATCGACGTTTGACCCCGTTGCCTCCGGAGCCGACCGCCTTTCCCTTCGTGCCGGAGCAACTTGCGACGTTCCGATTCGATCCGAGCAAGGACGTGGTCGGAGCGACCGAGCCCGCCGTTCGTCTTGAACGCAAGACCGGCATCCCGGCCTCTTCGGTCGTCATACTGCAGAGCCATTTGCAAACGCGAGCCGCTCCAGACGGTCCTTCGCGCAATCTTCTGGAAATGGACGTTTTGAACGATGGTTTCTCAATCCTTCGCGTTGCGTTGCCGCAAGGATGCTCCGACGAGGACGTGCTTTGCGTTTGGAACGACGGAGCGCCGACGACGTGGAGCGTCGAGCCGAAAAAAAACGTTGACGACGTAACGACGATTTCCATTCCTCTGACCGCGGAAAAAAGATACGCGCGCGTTGTGGTGCGTTTCGACGCGAAGACGGCCCGCCCCTCTTTTTTCTCGACCCTCGCCGCGCCGTGGCCAGTGATCGAAGCGAAAACTTTAATGCGACGCTGGACCGTCTGGCTTCCACCCGGATTTGACGCGGGAAGCGACGGGCGAAAGGCTTCGACCGACTCAGGAAACCGTGGAGACGGCGAACGGAGCTCCTTCGGCGGAATCGGTCGCGAGCCGGGGGAAAAACCGTTCGCATTTTGGACGACGGCGGCTTGGGCCTCGCTCGTCGAAGAGCCCTCCGCCCCTCGCATCGCCGAAAACGTGCGAATGCTCATGACGCGCGCTAGATACGTCCTACGCGAAAACGGCGAATCATCCAAGCGTTCCTCTTGGCGAGATTTCTTCGATCCCTTCGCTGAAACCGCTTCGCCGCTCCATGTTTTGATCGACGACGAGGAGTTTGAACGCTTGGGCCTTACTCCGCTCTCGACGTTGCCGGCCCTCGATCCGGAATCCGTCGGCGATCCAGTAATCGAATTATTGCAAAAATCGCACTTGGTCGCGCTGGTCGGACCTGAAGCGATCCTATTGACGAGCCAATCGGCGGCGGCAAGCCTGCATCGACACGTCGCTTCGTGGCGGCATCCCTTCGTCGGATTGTTAGCCGACGACGGTTTCGCACGTTCGCTCGGCGCGGCGGCGAAAAAGAACGTCGATGAACGTTACTGGACCGTCGCGTCTTGGATTCGTCGACCGCCGAAAATCCTCTGGTTTCAGACGCGGCACAATTTGCCCGGCTACGAATCGGAAGATATGCAAGGTTGGTCGGCGTCGTCGTTCGGCGCCGTCGTCGGTCGTCCGATGTCCGTAACGGTCTATCATCGGGACGCTTGGCGCGTTTTTGCTCTTGGCGCGTTCGCCTCGCTTGCCACGCTGACCTATTGGTTCCGTGCGAATTGGCGGCTCTGGATCTATGCTGCGGCCGTTTGCTGCGTGGGCTCTTTGACGCTCGCCTCGCCGACCGTCTGGCCCTTCTCCGCCGCTTTT
The DNA here is from genome assembly GCA_963665265.2 of Thermoguttaceae bacterium. Taxonomy (GTDB): domain Bacteria; phylum Planctomycetota; class Planctomycetia; order Pirellulales; family Thermoguttaceae; genus CAXXHQ01. The sequence continues at coordinate 881,968 of OY762224.2, forward strand.
GCAGGAATTTTGTGCGGAGCGATCTTCGCCTCGCTCGGTCCGCGATCCGACGGAAAAGTCATCCGCATCGATCCTTTCGACGCCGGGTTGAACGAAAAAACCGTTGATTGGAAAACGCCGAAAGCGGAAGACGCCAAAACCGTGGTGAAAAAACGTTCAGGCTCCTCAGTCGGTCGCGGATTGACTGAACTGACCGGTTTGTTGATCGTTGCCGCGTTGCTCGCCGCGCAATCAAGCTACGCCGAAGAAACATCGTCGATAGCTCCGTCGCGGACGACGGCCGACGCGCCGACCGATGAACTCTCGCCGATCTATCCGGCCTTATCTCCGATCGACGAGCTAAAAAGACCGGTCGGCGACAAACTGTATTTGCCCGAGAAATTTTATCGCGAGTTGAACGCGCGCTCTCCCTTGTCGATCGACGCGCCCCGCGGATGGTCGCTCGTCGCGGCGGAGTACCGGGGCTCCGTTCGCCGTTCGGCGTATGACGGCGCACTGACGGCAGAACCTCTCCGAGCGGAATTTGAAATCGTCACTTTCGTCCGCGCGGCGGCGGTGAGCCTTCCCCTAAAATGCCTTGACGCGTCGAGGATCGTGACGAGAGCGACGCTCGACGGCAGCCCAGTGAACGTCAAACGCGGGGAAGCCGGAGATACGCTCGAATTCGAAATCGCCGAGCCGGGGGAACATCGTCTTGCAGTTTCGCTTCCGCCGATCATGCGCGGCGACGCCGGGTTCTCCGGTTGGGATTGGCGAGTTCCCAAAACGCCTCAGTCCCGACTCGAACTGCTTTTGCCCGACGATGCGCCGAAAATTGAAACCCCGACCGCGTTGGGACTCGCCCGTATCGAAGGCGCCCCGCGCCGGCTGAAGGTCGATCTAGGGCCGGCCGGTCGATTGGTCGCGCGATTCTCCGCTCAACCCCGGAGCGACGCGCCTTTCGTCATCGACGAAGCGATGCGTTTATCGGTCAAGCCGAACGCGGCGAAGCTTGATTTGCGTTTGCGGGCGAGAAACGGCGATTTTCCGAAACGGCTGACCTTTCGCGTCGATTCTCGTTTGTCGCTGAACGCGTCGCAAATCGCCGGCGCTCCCTCAGTCGCAAATACCCCGGCGGTCGACGGGACGCGACAAATCACTTTGGTCTGGGCCGCCTCGCCGACGAGAGGAACGCCCGTCACGCTTTCGTTCAACATCGCCGACGCGACGGGCGTCGGCAACCTGCGATGGCCGAAAATTGAACTTCTCGACTACAACGAGGGCGATCGCTTCTTGGGCGTGACGATCGATCCTCGGTTGCAAGGCGAATCACGAGGCGAACGACGCTTGCGTCCTACCGCGCCCGGCGAATGGGCTGCCGTTTGGGGCGTCGGCGATCCCGCGCCGATCATGTCCTTTAAACTCCTCGCCGATCCCGTCGATTGGAGTTTGGCCGTTCGACTTCGCGAAACGGAAATCGTCGCACGCCAGGAGTCGCTCGTTTCGATCGGCCGTCGCGAGGCGAACGTCGAATTCCTCTCCGCGTTGGATTCTCGCGGCGGCGACGCCTTTCAATACGACCTCGTCACGCCGGCTCGATTGACGATTGATTTCGTTTCGGTGCGGCAAGGCGAAAAGGAGCTCGTCTCTCGCTGGGCGAGGGAAAAAGACGGCCGGGTCGTCGCTTTCCTGTCCGAACCTGCCGTCGGACCGCATACCTTGCGATTGAGCGGGCATGCGACGATCGCTCCCCCATGCGCCCTTTTGGCCTCGGATATTCATATAGAAGGAGTGCGGATCGAATCGGCGGTCACTCGCTTTTTCACGCGTCCCGGAGTCGTCGCGAAAATCAACGTCGAAAACGGAACGCCGACCGACGAGCCTTCGCTTTCGACGGACGACGTCGATCGCGGCCGACAAATCGCCGCTTTCGCGGTGAAAAACGGCGAGGCTTTGAGCGGTTCGGCTGACGTTTCGCTTAATCGGCCCGAATTGCGAGCGGAGCAGATCACGACGATGACCGCCGCCGCCGACGACCGTTGGACGGCGACTACCGAGTTCTCGTTGACCGCGACCGAAGGAAGCGTCGATGAGATGCAATTCGACGTGTCGGATTCTTGCGAAGGACCGTTTTCATTCTCCCCGGAGGCGAAACTGGTTGTCGTAGACATGGCCGACGGAACCCGCCGCGTCGTCGTCAAACCGAATCAACCGCTCGTCGGCCTGAACCACCTCACGTTACGCTGCGGATTACGATTCAAACCGGGCGAACGACCGGCAACGCCGAAAATCGACCTTCGCGACGCGACGATCGTCGAAGCGTGGGTTGCCGTTCCGAAGCGGCCGCAAAACCAAACCGCCGCTTGGCTCGCTCGAGGCTTAACGCTTGCGAAAAAACCGCCGCGTTGGGCGAGCCTCCCCGACGACGGTTCGATGATTTTTTACGAAACGCAGGCCGACGACTATCAAGCGACTTTGCGACTTCGCTCCGTCGTCGGCGAAGGGGCAATAGTTCGCTTCGCCGACGTCCGACTGGGATGGACCGTCGATCAAGGCGCCTTGGCCATGGCCATCTTCGAAGTCGAACCGAACGGAGCGAACTCGGTCCGTTTGCGGTCGTCGGATTCGAGAAAAATCTTTTCCGTAGTCGTGGACGGTTCGCCCGTTCGACTCGCCTCGCAAGCCGACGGGCTTTCGATTCCCCTCGATTCGGAGCGTCTCACCCAACAGGTCGTTTTGCTTTACGCCGATTCGATTGATGTAAGCGACGGCGAAACGGTCGCGTTTTCAACTCCGCAATTGGGCGCGACGGTCTCGCCTCGAACGCTTTGGACGATCGTTTCGCCGAAAGGGTATTCGCCTCGCAAGGCCTTGGTGAAAGACGGCGATTTCATTTCAAACGCGGAACGGCAAGCGGTGCGATTCCGCGAAACGGCGGCTTCAATCGAGTCGGTCGCTTCCGGCTTACCGGAAGACTTAGAGGAGACCCGGCGTTGGTACCGTTTGGCGTTTCGGCGATATCTTGACGCCCGCTTCGCGCTTCAAGAGGAATTTATCCGCGCGAAAAACGAAAACGATTATCAACCTTATCTCGACGAAATTTCAGCGACGGACGGTAAACAATCCGCCTTCGCCGCTAAATCTGGATTAGAAAAACAATGGAACGCCATGCGCTCCGAGGCGCCCTTCGGCCCCGACGCCGAGGACTATTGGAGATTTTTCGTGCGTCAGTCGCGACCGGCCGTTTCGTTCGTTTCCCGCGAAGCGACGGCCAATACCTCGATTCTCTATGAGGTTGACGGCGGTTCGTCGTTCTGGCCGACCTTCGTAAAGGTCTTAGGAGTCATTGCAGTCGCGGCGATCGCCTGGGGGGCGTTTCGACGCGGTTTTTGGAAGCAATGGCGCAGGGAGCGTCCCTACGCGTTGGGCGTGGCCCTGGGATTGATTTGGTGGACATGGCTCGCGCCGAGTTTCTTAGGTTTGGTCATCGCCGCCGCGTTTACGGCAGGCAAAATCTACTCCGCGCGACGAGCGAAACGGTTCCGTTTGGCCAATTCCGCGTCCCAAACTCTTTGATTCCGTCGAATTCCCAATCGCGTTCGCCGATAGGAAGAATAGACTGATGCGGCGCATGCGTTGCGGAATCTCTTGCATCGGGCGCTAGCGCCGGTTATTTTTGCCAGATTTCAATTGCGAAACTCCGGCTATCTCACGGTTTTTTCGTATTGGAAGAACGACGCCGTTGTGATATTTTATGACCGTCGAGCTTGAGCGCTTCGGATGAGCGACGAACGGCTCGATCATTGCGATAAACCCGCTGGTTTGCAAGGTTTGCGACGTCCGCGAATCGTTCAGATTCCGACTTCGGCAGTGATTTTTTTCGACGGTTTTTACGCCGCGAAACGCTTCATTGGACCGTCAAGGAATCAAGCGAGGACGAAGCGACCGATCGGGCGCGAAGGAGCGCCCCGGGAAAGTGCGTACGGTCGATTTTTTCCAGGTTCGGAAAACGTCGACGGGCCGACAAGGAAGGAGGCCGAGATGCATTTCGACCAGAAACAAGAAGTGCGAGTTCATATTCGTTGGATGATTCGTCGGGACATGCCCGAGGTTCTCGCCATCGAACGCGAATCCTTTGAATTTCCGTGGTTCGAAGAGGACTTCATCCGTTGCTTGCGACAACGCAATTGCATCGGCATGGTCGCGGAATATGAAGACCGCGTCGTCGGCTTCATGATCTACGAGCTTCATAAGAATCGCATCCACGTTTTGAACTTCGCCGCGGCGCCGGAATATCGCCGTCAAGGCGTCGGTAGCCAAATGGCCGCCAAGCTCATCGCTAAACTCTCCCCGCAACGCCGTACTCGGGTTACGTTGGAAGTTCGCGAAACGAATCTCGCCGCGCAATTGTTCTTCCGTGAAAACGGCTTCCGCGCCGTTTCGGTTCTGCGTAATTTTTACGCCGACAGCCCGGAAGACGCCTATATGATGCAATATCGCTATCGTTCGGAAAAAGAAGCCGTCGTCGCGACGATCCCGATGGATCGCGTTACTCGGATGGCCGGTTAAACGAATTGCATCGCCAAGTCCTCGATCGACAATGAACCGTTCCGCGGTCAGAAGGCATCGCGCGCCCGGCTGTTTTCGGCGGAGCGCGCGATGAAATTGAAACCTTGGCCGTCTTGGCGTCCGTATTTGTTCGATTAGCGGCGCTCTCGCGGAACGCCCGCCTTTCGCGCCGTCGCTCCGCGTCGGTTCATCCTATGTTCATCGGCGTCATTAGCGATACTCACAACGAAACGGAATTAACCCGTCGCGCGATTCGCCTATTCGAGAGTTTCGAAGTCGAGGCGATTCTTCATTGCGGCGACGTGGGGGCGTTGATTCCGCCCCTTTTCTCCGGCTTCAACGTCTATTTCGTTCGGGGCAACACCGATCATTCCGCCGACTTTGCGAAACTGCCGAGCGAGAAGGCGACGCTATTCGAGGAGGTCGGCAAGCTGGAGATCGCGGGGAAAAAGATCGCTTTTCTGCACGGCGACGACTTTGAAAAACTCAACGATTTAGTTGGCTCGAATAACTGGGATATGGTGTGTTACGGTCATACCCACCATCGATCGTCGCGAGTATACGGCAAAACGCTCGCTCTAAATCCCGGCGCCATTTCTCGATCGGTCCGTCCCTCCGTCGCCGTCGTCGATCTTGAGACGATGCAGCCGACGATCATCGAGGTTCTATGAAAAAAAAGCCGCCCTCGATCGGATGAGATCAAAGGCGGCTCTTGGATTGCATATTCGCGGGCAATGAACGAAAATCGTCTGCCGCGTCGGCGTTATTGCGTCTTCAGCTCAAGGGAAAACGCTCTAGTTGGAAAACTGTTGGCACCAGTAGATCGTTCCGTCTTCCGTGCGATAGGCGGCGACGCCGATGTGCAGATTAAACGGATTCAAAATGTTCGCGCGATGGCCCGAGGAGTTCATCCATGTACGGACAACGTTCTCGCTATCCGGTTGCCCCATGGCGATGTTCTCGGCGACCGACATTCGCGTGTGCATGAACGTTCGCGTTCGCGTCATCCAAGAGCAATGATCGCGCGCCGTCCTCATCAAGTTCTTATCGACTTGCAAGGGAGGAAGTCCATAACGCGCGCGTTCGGCGTTCGTGTAAGAGACGACGTTCGCCTCGATCGGCAATAGGTCGTCGTCGGCGTCCTTTTTCTCCGCTTCCTTCATACGCTGCGAGGCGGTCGCCTTTTTCTCAGCGAGATCCGCGTCGGCTTTCGGATCGAGAATCGGTTTGTTCGCCGTTCGCTCGACGGCAGTCGAGGATTTACCCACCGACGGCTTCTTCTCTTCTTGCTTGGATTCTTCTTTGACTTCTTTTTTCGTCTCGCTATTTACGGATGATTTTGCGTCTTTTTTTGCGGCGTCATTGTTTGCGGCTTTAACTTCCGTCACTTTCGCGGCGGGCGCCGGAGCGGCGTCGGCCGAAAAAGTCGAGAGACATGCGCAAAGAGCTAGCGTTGCGATCATGACTCGCTCCTCCTGTAATAGAGTGGGGGGTGGCTAGAGGACCGTACTCGTTCAGCTCAGCGATTCCCGGGTCGATCAGTCAAGCTTGGCTCGATCGACCAAACGATATGCCGCTTCGTTCTGCGCACGAAACGAGCGCTCCTGCGCAGGGAAACTGCGCAACGCTTCGCTGAACCACGCAAATGATTAGGGGTGAATAATACTTACGAAGGCGTGAAACGACTCGCGGCGGCTTAATGAGCCTTGCGACCGTTTCTCGTCTAAACCTATATGCAACGACGACGGATATTGTTCAACGAACCGTCGCCGGTCGAGGGAAAGTCAGTCAGGTGGGCGGGCTGCTTTCGGTCTTTGAAAACGCCCTAGCCTATCGCGAACGCTCGCCGCGTTTCCGCGGAAAGCTGTTACGTTATCTAGGCCGGACTTCCATGCTTGTTCCCGCTCTTCCTCAATGCGGTCATTAAGAAGCCGCATTAGAACGGAAAACGTAAACGATGATTCACATCGTTAGGGGACAAGTTAATCCGATACGTCTCGCAGTGCAAGGGGCTGCACTCCGTATCCGCCGATAATGCCGAAAATAACGCAAAAAACCCAAAAAAACGCGGTTTTTGACGCCGTACGCTGCAAAAACAACTGTTTTTTGCGGTAAGATACGCAGTATGCGCGTTATGGGGACATGAAGAATGGCGGCGTTACCCCCCTGCTGCGCACGGGAAAAACTTCAGAAAAAGCCTTTTTTCTAGCGGTTTTTCGATCCGGATAGAGAAATTAACGGATTAGCTGAGATACCACTTAGAGGATATTGTTGTAATATATATAACATTATAGTAATAGAATATCTAACGGAATGTGTTGTGAAAAAGTCTAAAAAGAAAGGCGGCGGCCGCTCGGACCGTCGCCTTTCATGAGTTTAAAACTAACGTCGTTCGAGTTTAATCGAACGGCTTAACGCGATTACTTGCCGGCCTTCAACGCCGCTTGAGCCGCCGCCAATCGGGCGATCGGCACGCGGTACGGGCTGCAAGATACGTAGTTCAATCCCGCCTTGAAGCAGAACTGAACGCTTGCCGGATCGCCGCCCTGTTCGCCGCAGATGCCGATCTTCAGATCCTTGCGGGTCGATCGGCCCTTCTGCACCGCCATCTCGATCAATTGGCCGACGCCGTCTTGATCGATCGTTTGGAACGGATCGGCTTCCAAAATGCCTTGGTCGAGATAGTCGCCCAAGAATCCGCCGATGTCGTCGCGGCTGAAGCCGAAGCTCATTTGCGTCAAGTCGTTCGTGCCGAACGAGAAGAACTGGGCCGTCTGAGCCATCTTGTCGGCCAACAAGCAGGCTCGCGGAATTTCGATCATCGTGCCGTAAGGAACGCTGATTTCGAGTCCGGAGGCCTTTTCCACTTCCGCCTTCACGCGGTCGAAAATAACCTTCGTGGCGTCCAATTCCTTCACCGCGCAGGTGACCGGAACCATCAGCTCGGGCTTCGGCGTCTTGCCGGCCTTCTTCAATTCGGCGGCAGCCTCGAAAATCGCCTTGACTTGCATCTCGGTGATTTCCGGGTAGGTGATGCCCAAGCGAACGCCGCGATGACCCATCATCGGGTTCGTCTCGTGCAACAACTCGCCGCGCTTCTTCACGTCTTCCGGCTTGATCTTCAAGGCGGCGGCCAACTCGGCTTGCTTCGCCGGATCTTGCGGAACGAACTCGTGCAACGGCGGATCGAGCAAGCGGATGGTGACCGAGCAGCCGTCCATCGCTTCCAACGTTCCCTTGATGCTCTTCTTCACGAACGGATACAACTCATTCACCGCCGCTTGACGCTCGGCTTGAGTGGCGCTCAAAATCATTTTACGCAAGACGAACAACGGCTCGTCGCTGCCGACGCCGTAGAACATGTGTTCGGTGCGGAATAGACCGATGCCTTCGGCGCCGAACGAGCGAGCGACCTTTGCGTCGTCCGGAGTGTCGGCGTTCGTGCGAACGCCCATCGTGCGGTACTTGTCGGCGATCGCCATGAACGCTTGGAAGCGCGGGTTCTCCGAGGCGTCCATCATCTCCAACGCGCCGGCGTAAACCTTGCCCTTCGTTCCGTTCAACGTGATCACGTCGCCTTCCTTCAGCGTGACGCTTCCGGCGGTCAACGTCTTGGCGGCGAAGTTGATCTTCATGTCGCCGGCGCCGACGATGCAGCACTTACCCCAGCCGCGGGCGACCAAAGCCGCATGGCTGGTCATACCGCCGCGAGCGGTCAAAATGCCCTCGGCGGCTCGCATGCCTTCGACGTCCTCGGGGTTCGTCTCTTCGCGAACGAGGATGACTTTGCCCTTCTTGCCTTCTTCAACGGCCGCGGCCGAGGTGAAGACGATCTTGCCGCAGGCGCCGCCCGGGCCGGCCGGAAGACCGGAGAGGAACGCCGTGGCCTTCTTTTCCGAGGCCGGATTGATGATCGGGTGGAGCAACTCGTCCAACTGGGCCGGCGCGACTCGCATCACGGCGGTCTTCTCGTCGATCAACTTCTCGTCGATCATGTCCATCGCCATGTTCAAGGCGGCCAAACCCGTGCGCTTGCCGTTGCGGCATTGCAGCATGTAGAGCTTGCCTTCTTGAATCGTGAATTCGATGTCCTGCATGTCGTGGTAGTGCTGTTCGAGACGAAGACGGATGCCGTCCAACTCTTTGTAGAGAGCCGGCAGCGACGTCTCCAACGACGTCATGTGTTGGTTTTGCGGATTCTTCGTCGATTCGTTGAGCGGATTCGGCGTGCGGATGCCGGCGACGACGTCTTCGCCTTGCGCGTTAACGAGCCATTCGCCGTAGAACTTGTTCTCGCCGGTGGCCGGGTTGCGCGAGAAGGCCACGCCGGTCGCCGAGCTATCGCCCAAGTTGCCGAAGACCATGCTTTGCACATTGCATGCGGTTCCCCATTCGCCGGGGATTCCTTCGATCTTGCGGTAAGATACTGCGCGACGGCCTTCCCAGCTCTTGAACACCGCGCCGACCGCTCCCCAAAGCTGGTCTTGCGGGTTGTCCGGGAACTCGTGGCCCAAGACTTCCTTCACCTTCGCCTTGAATTGCTCGCAGAGCGTCTTCAAGTCGGCGGCGTTCATGTCGGTGTCCGACTTGTAGCCCTTCGCCTTCTTCAAGGCGTCCATGATGTGCTCGAGCTGAACGCGGATGCCTTTGCCGTCGGCCGGTTCAATGTCTTCGGCCTTCTCCATCACCACGTCCGAATACATCATGATCAAACGACGGTAGGCGTCGTATACGAAACGGTCGTTGCCGGTCTTCTTAATCAAACCGGGAATCGTCGCCGAGCAGAGACCGACGTTCAAAACCGTCTCCATCATGCCGGGCATCGACGTGCGGGCGCCTGAACGGCAGGAGAGAAGCAACGGATCGTTCACGTCGCCGTACTTCATGCCCATCGCCGCTTCCACCTTCTTCAAGGCGGCCGCGCCTTCGTCCTTCAACGATTGCGGGAACTGTCGGCCTTCCTTGAAGAACACCGTGCAGAACTCCGTCGAAATCGTGAAACCAGCCGGAACCGGCAAGTTCAACTTGGCCATTTCGGCAAGGTTCGCGCCTTTGCCGCCGAGCGTGTTCTTCATGCTCGCGTCGCCGTCGGTCCCGTTCGGACCGAAATAATACACGTACTTTGGCGCCATTATGGGCTTTCTCCTGTGTGCGTGAAAAAAATAATATGTTGGGGGAGTTTTATAACGAGGCGTAATATCTCTTGCCGGCTACAAAGCCGACGTGGATCGCGATTCATCCCGTCGAAAGACCTATTCTCTCAACGAAACATCTCTTCCGGAGAGAACCTTGGACCGTTCGGCATGCGTCTTGGCGGTTCTTCAGGCGGCGTCAGAAAGGAATAACGCCAGCCCTATCGCGACCGAACGAAAGCTTTGCTGCGGAGCCTCAAAAGCTAATGTTGCAAGACCGAACAACGGGAGGCCGGCTGCTTTTGCGGAATAAACCCGAAAAACTTTATCTGTCCGACTCTAAAACGCATTGCGGCGGGGGATCATACGGTTTTCGATTCTTTATGCAACGTCGATTCGAGGCCGACGCTGAGCCAAATCGATAAAATATGAAACAATCGAATCTAACAACCCGCCCCGGCGGCGTCAAGGTAACGGGTCGCTCTAGGAAACGCTATAAGAGGGGGGACGGCCGGAGTCTCTCGCTAAAAGAGCTATAATTCAAAGGCTTGGTGGGTTTTCATGCAATCAACCGGGAACTATCATTTTGCGGTCGTCTGCGTTTTAGCTAACGCCCCCGCAATAAGCGGGGGGGCTGCTTTGCCGTATTTGGTCGCAAGGGCCGAGCGCAACGAGTCTCGCCAAGACTAAGGTTCCTATCTGTCGCTCGCCTCAATTAATATCGAAAAGGTAGGGCAATCCTGAATGTCTGCTCCTCGAGAACCGGAAATCCATGTGCCTGGTTTATTCCCCTTCATCGTCATCACGGCGTTGTTCGAGGGAAGCTTGGCCGTTTTTGCCGTAGCCGTCGGCTGGGCCGTCAACATTCCGCCCGTCCAATTTCTTCGCTTCGAGTGGCAAGACGTCGGCCGTTGCGCCTTGGCCACGCTCCCGCCGTTGGTCGTCTTCGGGGCCTGTGCGTTTATTCCCTTAGCTCCGTTTCGAAGAATACTTCACCTGCTCGAAACGCAGTTTTTACCTTTGATACGCAACGCTACTTGTTTTGAACTTGCGCTTGTCGCGTTCGTCACCGGCCTCGGCGAAGAAATGCTCTTCCGCGTAACCGTTCAGCATGGGATCGGCGTTTGGGCCGGCGGAGCGTACGGTCCGATGATCGGGCTGGCCGTCGCGGCCGTCTCCTTCGGCCTGCTACATGGCGTCACGTTGACCTACTCCATTCTTGCAACTGTCTTGGGCGTCTATTTCGGTTGCGTCTGGCGCTACTGCGACGACAACCTCGTCGTGCCGATCGCCGCGCACGCCCTCTATGATTTTATCGCGCTCGTCTATCTCTTAAAAATCCGCAAAACGAATCGAGCCGACGCGGTCGTCACTTCGTAGAAAAGACGGGACGGTTATTCGCACGGTTTACGGCGAAAAACCGCCCTGGATTTTCCGCCTTCAGATAGAATAAACCGAACGGACGGATTATTCGTAATCGAAACAGGCGTTAAGAACGTCCTTACGGAAAAGTCGTAGCGATGCGGTAAACTTTGACGTCGCCGGTTGTCGAAGATATCGACAGAGCCTGTGAGTAAGCCGCGCGGTTTAGGAATCGAGGATATGAATCCCCTGACTGGACAGCCTCTGGTATTAGTGATTGGCGAAGACCCCGCCTCGTTGAGCGATCTTGCCGCGACCCTTTCGACGGCCAACTTCGAGGTTCTTGAGCGACGGACCCCGCAAGAGGCGATTCTCGCCGCCCAGGATACTCCGCCCGATTTGATTATCTCCGACGTGATGGTCCGTAGTTGGACGGGCTTGGAAATTTGCGAACGCATCCGACAAGTTCTTATGGCCGAAACTCTTCCGGTCATGTTTCTTTCTCGAAGTCAATCGTCCGACATCATTCGCCGCCACCATTCGTTCGGCGGAACGTATTACCTCCGCAAGCCTCTCGAGCCGAGAGTGTTGCTGAGCCTAATCGAAAAAGCGCTGGCCTTGCCGGCCCTCGTCGGCGCATAAGCGCAATACGTTTGCCGTAGAGCGCTCTGCGAGCTCAGCGTTATATCCGCTATGACGAACGCCTACGCTGCGCACGTCGAGGAACTCCGCGTTACGCCTTCGGCACGTCGAATCCGAAGTAACCGGCCGCGTTGCGATAGCAAATGTCTTGCACCATCGAGCCGACCATTTCCATGTCGTTAGGGATTAGGCCGTCGCGCATTTCTTTGCCGAGCAAGTTGCAAAGAATCCGACGGAAGTATTCGTGACGCGTGTAAGAGAGAAGTGAACGGCTGTCGGTCAGCATGCCGACGAACTTGCTCAACAGGCCGAGGTTCGATAGCGCGTTCATCTGCGATTCCATTCCTTGCTTCTGATCGAGGAACCACCAGCCGCTGCCGAACTGCATTTTGCCGGCGGTCTTTCCGTCTTGGAAATTGCCGAGCATCGTGGCAACGAGTTCGTTTTGCGAAGGATTGATGTTATAGATGATCGTCTTGGCGAGTTTGTCTTGGCCGTCGAGTCGGTCGAAGAATTTCGCCATTGCGACGCCCGAGGTGAAATCGCCGATTGAGTCGAAGCCCGTGTCGGGGCCCAGCGCCTTGAACTGACGCGAGTTGTTGTTTCGCAAAACGCCGTAGTGAAATTGCTGCGTCCAATTTTTCTCCGCGTTCATCGAAGTCAATTCGAGCAGCACGCCCGTGCGATACTTAGTCATTTCTTCGGGCGACGGCGCATCCCCTTTACGTAGCTTGCGGAACGCGGCGGCGACTTCCGCCTCCGTATATTCGGCGAAGAAAAACGTCTCTATGCCGTGATCGGCCAAGCGGCATCCGTTCGCATGGAAATAATCATGCCGCTTGCGCAACGCTTCGATGAACTTGGCGTAATCGTCGCCGATTTCGACGCCGGCGGCCTCAGCCAGTTTCTCGGTCCACTCGTTGAACGCCGCGGGCGTTTGCTGAGCCAACGCCTTGTCGGGCCGAAACGTCGGCAAAACCTGAATCGAGAACGATTTGTCGGCCGCAATACGCTGATGATTCTTCAAATCGTCGATCGGGTCGTCGGTCGTGCAAACGAGAACGACGTTCATCGTCCGCATGACGCCTCGGGCCGAGAACTCCGCCGTCGCCAGCTTCGCGTTGCAGTCGTTCCAAACGCTCTCGGCCGTCTGCGGATTCAACAGCCGATCGCTCACGCCGAACGGTCGTTTCAGTTCCAAATGCGTCCAGTGATAGAGAGGATTGCGAAGCGTTTGCGGCACGACTTCCGCCCATTTCTGGAACTTCTCGCGGTCCGTGGCGTCGCCCGTGATGAAGCGTTCGGCGACTCCGGCAGAACGCATCGCACGCCATTTATAGTGATCACCGGCCAGCCAAATTTGCGTGAGGTTTTCAAAGCGACGATCGTCCGCCACGTCGGCCGGCGGGAGATGGCAATGGTAATCGATGATCGGCATCGATTTGGCGAAACGATGAAATAGCTCGACCGCTTGATCGCACTGAAGCAGAAAATTTTCGGTGACAAAAACGTCGCTCATGAAAAGTCCTCCAAAATTTAATAGACTTAATTTTAGAGGCAAAACCGCAAGGCCGCAACCGGCATGCGGTTTTTGAGCGAGTAGATGCCGAGAACGGATCGCGTTTAGAACGGCTTTCGCTGCGACCATGTCCAATGCCGGTCGCTGGTCGCCGCGACGGAGTTCGGATCGCCGCCTAAAGAAGCGACGATTACCTGCATTTCTTCGATGCGCAACGAAGCGCGGAGAGAATCGGCCAGCATCGCCTTTTGGCGCTCGGTGGCGTCGGCCGTGTAGAGTTCGACGAGTCGCGCAACGGTCTCTTCGTCGTTTGGGCGAAACAGATCGCGATAGAAAATCAGCCCGCCGGGCTTGAGAACTCGCCATGCCTCGGCCAAGGCCGCTCGCGGCTCAGGTATATGATGCACGATGCTGTTCGAAATGACGCAAGCGAAGCTCGCGTCGTCGAAGGGCAGCCCTTTGGCGTCGACTTGTCGCAGGCGGATTTGCGCGGCGAAGCCGGCCCGTTCGACGTTCGTCTTTGCGGCCGTGAGCATGCAGGCGGCAAGATCGACGGCCAGCGCTTTCGCGGTCGGAGCCTGACGGCAAAGCTCGATCGGAATCAAGGCCGTTCCCGTGCCGACGTCAAGGGCTTCGCCCTCTTCAGCCCGAAATCCTGCGTCGAGCAAATCGGCGACGAACTTCCGGTTCACTTCCGCATGGTCCATCGCGTCGTATTCGCGCGCCTCGTCGGGCGAGTCCATCGCTTCAGGTTCAAGCGTGCGCGGCAGAGTCATTTTTTCTCGATAGACGATTCACTGATAAGATAAAGAACCAAAAAACCTTCAGGACAACTATAATTATGCAAACGCCGCATGGGCGTCTATTGTCGGGACCACCTTAGTCTTTTTCGCTCGATAAACTCCATAGGCGAAGACGAAAAGAGCAAGCATTATCATCGGTTGAAACGGCATTATTAACCGAGAGTCGCCGGTTTCGATTCCCGCCTGCAAGACGGATGCGATGAACGGCGTAAAAAAGACAAGATATAAATTGCCGTTTATGCCTTCCTGGCGTCGCATCGATATGTAGATAAAACTCGCCACGAATGCGAGGTTGAGAGGGAATTGGATTGCTTTCTGAGCAAGCCTAACGTAATTTAAGGCCGAGTAATTGCGAGGATTTCTCATAGCTTGCCGAGAAAACGCATGCGAGACTTGCCAGAGATGAATCCAAGAAAATGCCGCGCTTTTTACGTAGAGGATCGGATGATGCAGATATAGCGAGACGGACATTTTGCTGAGTTCCACGGATAACTCGGCGAACGTCATTCCGGTTTCTTGGCGAAGTCTGTAGGCGACGTCCAAAATTCCGGACCCGTTCCGATCTCGTTCCTCCACGCAGATGTCGCGAACTTTTGCAAATCTGTCGGGCGCATATTGCATAAACGACCAACCATGATGGCACATATTGTAACCGCCCATCGTCGAGAGACCGAAATAATCGACCTGATGCTTGTTGAACGCGCTCCAGCCAAAGACGCCGCATAAAATGGGGACGGTGAAAATCGTAAGATTGAGCGTCGCCGTCGTCAACTCCGCTCGAAGCCGAACGTATCGAACGGCGAGGAATATAAAGTAGATCGGCGCCATGAGCAACATGGGAGGGCGAGTTAGCGTTCCGCCAATGACCGCGAATCCGAGGAAAAAAAACGCCAGAACACGCAACTCGCAACCGCGGCAAAATCGGATATATATCCAAATGGAGAGAATGGCGAAGAAGGTCGCCGTCGCCTCCGATAGCAACGCCATTTCATATGAAATGCAGTTGATGAAGAGCGACTGGGTCGCTCCGATCCAGAAGGACGTCCAAACGCTCTTCGTCATTCGCAATGCCGCGTCAAACAACATCAGCGAAATTAGTATCCCCGTGGCCGCTTGAAAAACGCATACTTTCCAATAATCAAATTGGCAGATCAAAATGATCAAAGGATAAATCGGCGTTCGAACTCCCTGATAGTTTGAGAAATCGCCGCTCTGAATATAGCGAGCCATCTCAACGTAGCCGACGGTATCTAAACACACTCGGGGCGAATAGATGAAAAAAAGAACAGCCCGCACGGCGACTCCGATCGCCAGCAGCGTGAGAATGGCCTTAATTACGGATCGCGTCGAGGGACGATCTTCTTCGGTTAACTGCTTATCGACAACTTGCATGTGGGCCCCCCATATCTTGTATTTGGGGAAATGAATAATTTATATTTCCCGCTCCGCCCTCACTAAATCCTCGAACGTTTCGCGGCGGCGGATCAATTTCGCCTCGCCCGAATCGATCAGGACTTCGGCGGCGAACGGACGCGAATTGTAGTTCGATCCCATAACGAAGCTGTAGGCTCCCGCCCGCTCAATAATAAGAATGTCGCCGACTTTCGCTTCGGGGAGCGAACGCTTGCAGACGAAGCCCCCTTCCTCTTGCGTGAAGATATCGCCCGATTCGCAAAGCGGACCGCCCACAACGACCTCCAGCATATCTCTTTCTCCGCCGTCGGCCGGGGCCAACGACATCGGATGATAGGAGCCGTAGAGGATCGGACGCGCGAGATTGTTAAAACCGGCGTCGAGAACGTAGAAAATATTGTCTTCTTGGCGTTTTACGGCGCGGACCTCGGCCAACAGATAGCCGCTCTCGGCGACGAGATATCGGCCGGGTTCAATCTCCAAATTTAAGCGATGGCCGAATTCTTCCGAAAGCCGATTCCGCATTTCGTTGCAAAGACCGAAGTATTGTTCGAGGTCGACGTACTCGTCCGTCTCGCGATAAATCGTGGGCAAGCCGCCGCCGACGCTGATCGTTCGCAGCGACGTGCCGACGGCGACCGCCGCTCGTTCCATCGCTCCGCAAATCTGCGCCAAATGCTCCATATCGGTTCCTGATCCAATATGCATATGCACGCCCGTGACGGTGATGCCGTAGCGCCTTGCTCGCTCGACGCAATCGGAAATTTGCGAATGCCAAATGCCGTGCTTCGATTGCTTGCCGCCGGTGTTCGTCTTCTGACTGTGACCGTGACCGAAGCCGGGATTGATTCGCAGCGTGATTCCGACGCCTGACGTTCGCTGACCGAGTTGATCGATCATGTCGGGCGACCCGCAATTCACGTGCAGTTTGTTCTCCACGCAAAAATCCAGCGCGTCGCGGTCGAAAATGTCGGCCGTATAAACGATCGGAGCCGGCTCGCCTTCTGCTTTGTAACCGGCTGCCAACGCCCGACGCGCCTCGAATCCGCTCACCGCGTCCACTAAAACGCCTTGCTTCCGCATCAGTTCGAGAATGGAAAGATTCGAGCAGGCCTTTTGAGCATAACGAATCACGTCGAACGAGCTAAGGTCGGCGATGCGGCGACGAATCGACTCGGCGTCGTAAACGTAGGTTGGCGTGCCGAACCGGGCGGCCAAATCTTTTACGGAAACTCCGGCAATTTCCTTGCGGATTGGCGAGTAAACGGGAGGGACGGGCATAATTTATATTCCGAAAAATGCGGAGGCGGAGTTTTTTCGCGAAAGAAATAACGACATATTACTAATATGATCGGTTCGCTCTCCCGAGGCAACCGGCGGGTTTTTCGACAAGAGATAGAGCGAAGAATCGGAGGCGAGAACCCCCATTTTGCGGTCCGGCGCCTAAAAAATCAGGCGGAAGTCGCGGCCGAGGTTTCTTCCTTCGCGGTTCGGATTCGCAGACGGCGAATTTCCTGCTCGTACTCGAGCCGTTCCAATTCCCAGCGTTGCGAACGCTCTTCGAGGGCTTGCTCCTGCTCGCGCAGCTCCCGTTCCCGGGCGACGAGCCGAGTCAATTCCATGTCGGTTTGCTCTTGGCGGTCGGCGGTCCAGCGCTCGAACTGATGGCGGCGCTCGATGACCTTTTCGTATTGATCGGCAAGCTGGTCGCGGATTTCTTCAAGTTCTTTTTTGCGTTCGAGAAGTTCGGCGTTGCTCGCGCGATATTGGTCGGCAAGTCGAGAACGGATGCGCCCCAACGATCGCGTGAGGGCGGCGGGAGGAGCTTCGCCCGACAGCTCGGCCCAAAGCTCTTCGGTGGCGAGGCGAATCTCCAACGTTTCGCGGTGCATCGTTTGCAATTCGCTTCGCAATTGCTTCAAGGCGGCGCGGCATTGTTCGACATGGTCGGCGCGACGTTGCAACGCTTCGCGTTTCTTTTCAAGCTCTGCCTCGACTTGGGCACGCTCAGCTGCGAGCCGCTCTTGCGAGGCTTTTTCTTCGGCCAGTAAACGACCTTCACGCTCGGCAAGCTTTTCCTTGAGGGCGCGAGTCTCGGCTTGGGCGTCGGCCAATTGGCGCTCGGCCTCTTCAAGTTCGGCGATTCTTTCCCGCTCTTTGGCCGATTGTTTCGCGAATTTCGAGTCTTTCTCGTCATGCCAAGCGGCTTCGCGGGCGCGGAGTTCGGCCTCGTATTCTCGCTTTAAAACGGTTTCACGATCTCGAAGATCGTTTTCGAATTTCGATTGCAAATCGACGCGGAGTCGGGCGAGAGCCGCGTCTTGATCGCGAACTTGCGCTTGCAGCGAGTCGCGATGGGAAGCCCATTGGGCGGATAAATCGCGAAGCTCGTTTTGCGCCGAGGCGACCGATTCGGCGATCTTCTCTTCGTCGGCGTTTGACGGAGCCTCGTCTTTCACCTCTTTTTCGTTGCGGCGAGCGAGCCGTTCTTCGGCGGCAAATTGCTCTTGGCGTTTTATGAGTTCTTTTTCCCGTTCGGCGATGACGAGTTCTTTCGCGCGGAGATCGCTCTCTTTTTCGCTAAGCCACATGCGCGCGGTCCGGGCGTCGGCTTCGAGTTCGGCGATTCGGGCGTTGACGAGCGCCTCGCGATGGTCGATTTCTTTTTGACGCAGGCGCAGATGCTCGGCAAGTTGGGCGGCTTGGCGTTGGACCTGTTCGGCCGCGGCTTCGGCCTCTGGAGAGTAGTCGAGCGCGGCGGGGAAGTTTTCGAGCGCGCGGCGAGCGGGAGAGTCGTCGATCGGAGCCGGGGCGGCGCCTGCGGCGGCCGATTCGGCGACCGGCTCATGCATGGCCAAGACGGCGTCGGCCAAGGCCGGAACGGCCTCGATCCGTTTAGACGCAGCTCTTTTCGGAGCGGCAGGTTTGACCTCGGCGTCGCCCATCGGGTGCGGGGCGTCGATCCTCGCCTTGCGAACGCTCGATTCCTGCTTTTTCTCTGGCTTGGCTGCGTTTTTGCGATTGGTTGGCTTGGGCATAATAACGTTTGCTCTGCCGGGTTGCGCGATAAAGCCGATTTAACCGGAAAATTTTACCTAGCTTCTTATTTCGGCAGGCGACCGCTTTAAGTTTATGGGAATTGAAGTTCTTCATTGTTCGCCCCCCATTTTTCACCGCCGAGACGCAAAGACGCAGAGAAAAAGAAGACAGGGCAAAATAGACAAGCTCCGGTTTTTGCGAGCAGATTCTCGCGCAGAAACCGCCAAGCGGCGAAAGGCATTGCCACGAAAGGCACAGAAGAGATGCAGGCGCGCCCTTTCGATTCTCTAGTCGAGCAGCGAGGTGCGTAGCGCCGAGTCAGGCGGAAGCTTGAAATTCAATTCCTGGTCGGAGATTTCCGGCGAATCGACTTTTGAATGCGTTTCGACCAAGATTCCCTTTACCTTCGCACTCATGATTAGTTCACGAGTTTTCTTAGCAGACTCTTTGATCTTTTTTAAGTTCGCCTCGGTTGGGGCGAGCCCCATTCCTTCGGCGGCATGGGCGGCCGCCGCGTCGGTCATCGGCGGGACTTGATCGTCGCCGTCGGGTTGCGCGAGATCACGCTCGTATTTCAAAATCACCGAGCGACTCTTTGAAATCCAATAGGCTTCGCGCTTCGAGATCATTGTTTCGCTTCCGACGACGTAGCAATCTTCGCCGCCGATAAGCTCCGACTTTTCAACGCGAGGATTTTTTAATCGCGAGAATGGATACCCCTTCAAGTTCATTTGCGATCCGGATGCTTCAAAAAACAGATTCGGAACGGCGTGCGTGACGCCGAAGTTCATCTGCTCGGCGACGCCGACGGCAAGGCCGTCGGTCGGCGTTTTGTAGAAGCGGTTTTTCGTGCCGACGTAGAGGAACGGCTCGCCCGACGAGTTCCACACGGCGCCGATTTGCAGAGCGCCGGGGGACATTTCAGAAACCCACACGGCGAGATAACGCGACGGTTTTTTCATTTTGAGCGCGAAGCCGGTTTCCAGATAGGTTTTTTCTCCGTTCACTTCGTAATCCATCGTGACGACGCCCTCGGAGCGATAAGTGCGTAGCTTCAGATATTGGGCGGAGGATTTAGCCAGGATCGCCGCGGCGGTTTCTTCGGCCTTGACCTGGGCGGCGGAGAAAAACGCGCACATGCAAGCGAGGGCGACGGACGAGTATTTCATGGATGGCTCCATTTTAACGCTATGGCAAGGTCTATTGGTCGGGGGTGAGTAATTTTTCTAACAGGGAATCGAGTTCCGATCCGCTGACGTTGAGGTTGACCACGTTGCCGTTTTTATCCAAGAGGAGCATATAGGGAATGCTGGAAACGCCGTAGTAAGCGACGGAAGGGCTTGGCCCATTATCGCCGTAGACGATCGGCCAGGGGATTCCTCGATTGGCGACGAAGGCTTCAAGGGCGCCGCGATCTTGGTCCAGGCTGAAGCTGAGGATTTCGAAGCCGCGATTTTTGTACTTAGCGTAAACGCGTTCCAAGTTGGGGATTTCGGCGAGGCATGGGCCGCACCAAGTGGCCCAGAAATCGACGAGGACGACGCGCCCTTTGTAGTCGTCCAATTTGAGCGTTTGGCCGGTAAGGAGTTTTCCTTCGAGGGTCGGCTTTGAGCCGAAGGCGTTTGCCCGTCGGATAGAGGCGTCGAGGACGCCGGCAAACTGCGTGAGCGCGTCTTCTTTGCCCGCGGCGAAAATATCGCGAATGGCGGCGAAAGTTTTAGCCGCGTCGGTCGGCGCGTCCAAGGTTTCGGAGGCGGCGGCGAAAGCGGAGGCCAACGGAATGTCTGATGCTCGAACGGTCGCTTCCTTCAGAAATTGCATCGCCTTGTCGCGGGTTATCGCCCAATCGGCCGGATTCCGGGAATTGAGATTGTTGGCGATTTGGGCGGAGAGATAGAGCGACGTGACATACCGGAGGTCGCTTTTCGTTCCGCTCGTTTTTAGTTCGTCGGCGAAAGCCAAAATCTCTTTTGGATCGTAGGCGGCCAAAACTCGGTATTGCAAGGCGAATCGACGTTGATTCTCCGTCGTTTTCGATTTGAGAATCCTGCCGACCGCCGCGCCGATCGCCGCTTTCGCTTTGTCGGGCGACTCGCCGAGCATGCGTTTTAGCAGCATTGCACGGGCGAAGTTCAGCAAGTCGGCCGGCGGAGCGTCGGGGACGGCAAACGGATCGGCCGTTGCGGCAGGACTAGGGGGAGGCGTTTTTTCTTCGACGGCGAACATGGCGCCGTCGTGCGAGGCGAGAAAGGCCGATAGGCCCAAGATTAATGTGAGGAGCAATGTGTTTCGCCGCGTTGGCATATGCCGTTCCTTTTGAGCAGCGGTAGTTTGCATGCGGTACGCGCGAACCGGGCTAAGCCGATTTTTTTTCAGGGGCCTCAAAAATTTTCGGACAGACTTGCATGACGTTGGGCTTCACGTCGGCGTCGACGTCGCCTAAGCACCATGCCAAGCCGCCGAGCGTGACTTGCGAAAAAATCTTGCCTGTCCACACGTCTTCACGATGGCCGAGCGAAGTGACGAAGACGCGTCCTTTGCCGTGCATGCGTGCCCACGTCGAAGGAAAGTCGGGGCGTTGATAGTGCGGGCCTTTCATGCCAGACGTCTCTTGCAGCAAGATGACGCGCAGGTCTTTGGCGAATTTTCGATAGGTGTACCATTCCTCGAACATTTCGAACGACTCGCCGAGTTTTTCGGCTCCGGGAAAATTCGGCGAGACGACTTTTTGCTTGGCTTTTTGCTGACTGTCGTGTCCGTCGAATTCGGCCCCGACCATGGCGATATAGGGATCAGTTCCCTTTTCCGTGCGAAACGGATGCGTGCCGGTATGCAGGCCGAAGAACGGCTTGCCTTTTTCGATCGCTTCGAGCATTTTGTTCTTTTGCGATTCGGACATCGGCTGTGCGTTCGTTTTCAGATCGCCGGTCGTGTAGTGCATGAAGGCGTCAAACTCGTTCAGATCGCCGTCGAAGACTTTTGAATCTTGGCTGCAAACAACGTCGATGCCGACGGTCGCGCAAAGATCGGTCATCGTCTTTTCGCCGAAGCTGAGTTTATCGCCGTCGCGTTTGACGACCGAATGGACGTAGCCTGCGCTTTTAGTGAAAAAAAGAATCTTACGCTTCTTTTTTTCTTCGGCGGCGAAGAGTCGCGCGGAGGGGGATGCGGCCAGGCCGAAGAGGGCGACGCCCGAGGCGATCAGCATTTCACGACGACGCATGATTGACTCCCTGCGGCAAAAAATAGTCGATGCGAACTAAAAACCGTACAAAGCTCCGAACTTATCGTTCAGGTGTCGCATCAGCGGTTCGGGCGAAAGCGGTCGGCCTGTGACGCGTCGGGCCAATTCGGCGGCGGAATAGCGCTGGCCGTGCTTGTGGATATTCTCGCGCAACCATTCGCGGAGCGTCGAGAAGTCGCCTTTGGCGAAGCGTTCGTCCAAATCGCCCAGGTCTTTTTTCGCTTGATCGAAAAATTGGGCTGCGTATAAATTGCCGAGCGAATAGGTCGGAAAGTAGCCGATTAGTCCGGCGCTCCAATGCACGTCTTGCAGGGCGCCTTCGGCGTCGTTTTTCGGACGAACGCCCAAGTATTTTTCGTATTTTTCGTTCCACGCGCCGGGCAAGTCGGTCGTCGTGAGCGCGCCGCCGAGCAGGTCTTGCTCCAACTCGAAGCGAATGAGGATGTGCAGGTTGTAGGTCGCTTCGTCGGCCTCGATGCGGATGAGCGACGGCCGGGAGTCGTTCACGGCGAAATAGAAATCGTCGAGAGCGACGTTGCCGAGCGCTTCGGAAAACGCCATTTGCGCGGCAGGGAAAAAATGCCGCCAGAAGGGAAGCCCGCGGCCGACGAAGTTTTCCCAGAGCCGCGATTGCGACTCATGGATGCCGAGCGAGACGGCCTCGCCGACGGGGAGGCCGAAGTTTTCGGCCTTCAGACCTTGTTCGTAGAGTCCGTGCCCCGCCTCGTGTAGAACGCCGAAAAAAGCGGCGTTGAAATGGTTCTCGTAGTAGTGGGTCGTGATGCGGCAATCTTTGGGACCCATCGTCGTGCAGAAGGGATGCTCGGTCACGTCGAGTCGGCCGGCGTCGAAATTAAAGCCCATCGCTTTGGCGGCTTCAACGACGAAGGTCGCTTGAGCGGCTTCGGGAAATCGTCGGCAAACGATTTCGTGCGGCGACTTCTTTTTCGATTCGGAAATGTTCGCTACGAGCGGAACGAGTTGCTTGCGAAGCTCGACCAATACGGCGTTCGCCTCGGCCGTCTTCGTCTCAGGCTCGTAATCGTCGAGGAGCGCGTCGTAGAGGGCGTCGGTATAACCTATTGCTTGCGCCTGCTCGCGTTTCAGAGCGATCATCTTTTCCAAGTGCGGTTGAAACTTGGCGTAGTCCGAGGCCCGTTTGGCCTCCTGCCAGGCTTGTTGGCCGAGGATCGACGCGCGGGTCAGCTCTTCGACGAGCGTTTGCGAGAGTTTCGTCTTTTTGTCGCGAGCCCGTTTTAGCTTGCGGATGACGACGGCCGAGTCGGAGTCGGGATCGGCGGCCAATTCGCTGCCGACAAGTTCTTCCAGTTCGTCGCCGAAACGCTGGTCGGTCCAGCATTCATGCGTCAGGCCGGAAATATAAGCAGTTTGCTCGGCGCGATAATCGCCGCCTTGGGGCGGGAGATAAACGCTTTGATCCCAATAGAGGGTCGATTCAATCGAAGTGATTAAAGCGATTCGGCGTGAGCGGTCGCAAACGTCGGTGTAGAGCGCGTTGATATTTCTGGCCATGAAGAAAATTCCCAAAAGAAATGCTCGGTCTCTTGACCATGAAGCATACGCGAGAAGAGGGCGCGAGTCGATATGCCGAACCGAGAAAAACGGCGATTTTTACGAGGTGGGGGCTTCCGTCGCCTAATGCGAGATGCTGTCGCTCGGGGCCGATTGAAGATCGCGTTCGATTTCACGCCCCTTGGTCGTGAGGCTGGAATACTCGGCAGGCTCTTTGTCGGCGTGTCGGGCCGAGCGGGCCGTGGCCGTCAGGTCGCTTTTGTCGTTAAATCCGTCGCCGCGGAGACTTTCCCAAAACGAACATCCGGAGACGCCGACAATGGCCAAGGCCGAGATGAGCACGAAGCAGCCCGACCGGGCGAGCCGAACGATAGAGTCGATAATTCGCGTCATGATTCCGCATCCTTTTCTTGCCGCCGCCGCCGCACGACGAATGATGCCGACGGAGCGCGGTATTACACAGAAGGCGGGAGAGTTTCGCAAAAAGAGAGCCGTGCGTCCAGAGCGGTTTCGCGGAATAAAGCGAATAGACTTGCATTTGTCGCGGCTGATTGCGTAGAATGCGCA
The DNA here is from genome assembly GCA_963665265.2 of Thermoguttaceae bacterium. GTDB lineage: Bacteria > Planctomycetota > Planctomycetia > Pirellulales > Thermoguttaceae > CAXXHQ01. The sequence goes on from OY762224.2 coordinate 905,770, forward strand.
ATGCAGTAAGCTGCGACAAACGGGTTAACGCCCTTCGGTTTTTGGCCATTGGAGAGACGCAATGCTAGACGTATTAGTCGTGGCGCCGCATCCCGACGACGCCGAACTCGGCATGGCGGGGACGATTCTGAAGATGAAGGCCGACGGTCTGAGCGTGGGCGTTCTCGATCTAACCTCGGGGGAGCCGACGCCGTTCGGCACGCCGGAAATTCGAGCGCGAGAGACGCATGCCGCCACCCAAATCCTCGGTCTCGATTGGCGTGAGAATCTCGGATTGCCGAACCGCAGCCTCGAGGCGACCTTGGAGGCTCGGGCGAAATTAGCGAGCGTTTTCCGCGAGACCCGACCGCGCTGGATTTTCTCGCCCTATTGGGAAGACGCGCATCCCGATCATGTGGCGGCAACGCAGTTGATCGAAGCGGCGCGGTTCTGGTCGAAATTGACGAAGACCGACATGCCGGGCAAGCCGCACTATCCAGAACGCATTTTCTATTACTACTGCGTTCACTTGCACATTATTCCGCAACCGGCGTTCGTGGTCGATATCAGCGAGTATTGGGACAAAAAATGGGCGGCGATCAATTGCTTCGCCAGCCAGTTCATCGAAGGAAGGCCGCAAAACTCGCCCACGTTTTTAGATCGCCTGCGCGATCAGGCGTCGACGTGGGGGTGGTCCATCGGAGCTCGATTCGGCGAACCCTTCGCCAGCCGCGAACCGGTGGGAATCGCCAGCCTGAATGGACTTATGTAGGGCGTTGGGCGTGGGGAATAGGGGACAGGGGCGCGCAATCATATGTCCGCGCGGCCATATGATTGTGCGCCTTGATTAGCGGGACCACTTCAGCATCGTATCAATGACCAACCCAAAGAACTGGGTAATCGGTATAAAACCAGTCATAAGCGTCAGCAGGAGAACGATTGTCATAGCGAGGCCGGCAAGAGTATACAACGTCGTTTCTTGCCACGAATACCGCTTGAAATCTGGAAGCCAGAACAGAACGTTTATTGCAAGCAAACATGACGCAACGCCTGCTGGAATAAAAACTAACCATTCTAAACCCGAGCACGGTTCCGGGTGTCTACTATCATAAACAAAACCGACTCCAATAGCCAACGCAATCAGTGCGGGGATAGCGAAGATCACGAACCAGATTGTCAGATAAAAGTTGAATCGTCGAAGCCAGCAAAGGAAATAGTTAAGGCCGATAAGCATGAGGATGCAAGCTAAGAGAACAATCACGATTAATCCAGTCTTTGCGATTTATTATAAATGGGTTATTCTTCAACCAATCGTTTGAGGACCGCTTCGCCGTTTGATCCGACGGCCACTTCGGCCGAGAGTTTTTTGTCGCGGACTAACTCTTCGTAGCGACGCCCTTCCCCTTCTTGGACGTAGAATGACTCGATGCCGCAGGTGACTCCGCGATAAGGGGCCACGACGCCTTTCAAAAACACGCCTGACGTCGGGCGAACTAAGCTGAAGCGTTCCGCTTTCCAATGCTTGCCGTCTTCCTCTTGTTTGAGAACGACGTATACTGCGTTGTTCCAGAGCTCTCGGCGTTGTTCGGTATATTCTTTCGGCAAACCGGGAAGCGAATTATTCCATGCGCTCGAAAAATCGTAGCCCAAGATCACGTAATCGCCGCGGAACATGTCGCGCGGATCGATCGGAATGACGTGGAGCAATACGGTTTTTCCGAAATAGAGCGGGATCGTTTTTTGCGCAATCATCGAGCCAAGAACGACGATTTGGAAGGCGATCGCTAGGCCGAGAATCAAGCGTGTTCTTGCTTTTAATGCGACGAGCAGGCGTTCAATTCCGGTCGGGGCGGCGTCAAACGTCGATTCGGAGGCGATGGGGTACGTCGAGCTATTCATGGCTAATCGCCTTTCTTTTTTTCCAGTACAAAGCGGCGGCGAACAGGGCGACGCCGCAGAGGAAGAAGACTGCCGCGGCGCCGAGCATTCCACCGAGATTGGCGAAGAGGTCTCCGTAACGGCAAGCGGCCCAGAGCAGAATGATTGAGACGCCGGCGGCGAAAGGCCGACCGCGATCGGTATGCAAGCCGAACCATAGCAACCACAGCCCGAGGGCGATCATTCCGACGTTGCCGAAGATCGTGGGAATAACGACGACGGCAGTTTCGCCGAGCGAGGAAGCGGCCAATGCGGCGATCGGCACGAGCGCCATCGCGGCGAGCAAGGCGATCGGCAGCCATTCCCGGGAGATTAGCGAGTAAATGCTATTTCGGAAGGAGTTCGCGGTTCCGTCGCGACGGCTTGCGACGAGGGCCGCGCTAACGGTAGTGATAACGGCTGCTGCGACGACGACGCCGGTTGCGGCGAGGAGTTGCAGGAAGACTTTTTCGATATTATTCGCGTTACTTGAGTAGTAACCGAACGAACGCCCAAAAATATCTTTATTGAATTCGTAGAAGCTTAATGCAGTGAGGACGCCGCCGACAATGATGACGCCGAAGAAGCGGTAAGGGATGGCGAGTTTGCTTTCGTTCGGGTGGAGCTGGGCGACAAGCACAAGCAGAGCGCCGCAGAGCCCGACGAAATAGATGTTCAATTCCGCATGGAATCCCCAAGTGGTAGGCTGGAGGACGAGCCACCACGCGAGGAGCGGGACGTAGAGCGCGACGGCGACGCGGGAGTTTTTGCGATAGGCCCAATAGAGTCCGGGGGCGACGAGGAAGGGCAACGAATAGGCTCCGTTGGGCGGGAGCCACCAGCGGAAGAGTACGTTGCCGAAGCCGAGCATTTCGGTTCCGGCCCAAATGGCCATCAGAGCGACGAACAGGGCATGCAGCAACGGCGTCTCTAAGCACAAAGCGAAAGGCAACGCGCCGACGGCCCAAATCCAGATGCCGTTCGGGTAGTGCGATTCAATATGGTAAATCTGAGCGACTTGCCAGATCCCAATTCCATAGGCCAAGCAACCGGCGAAGAAGGCGAGTTCGGCGGCGAATTTTTTTCCGCGCGCGAATTTCAAGTAGAATCCGGTTCCGTGCAGGCCGAGGATGACGCCGAAGACGACGGCGAGCTTGACGAACTTGGGCAACGCCTCCCAGTTGTAGCCGACCAGGAGTAACGCGGCCAGGGCGATCAGAAGCGAGGCGACGCCCATTAGGATGAAGACGAGCCAGGAGCCGCGTCGAGCGGCGACCGCTTCCGATGATTCGTAGAGCGAGGCGATTTGTCCGGTTTGCTCGGGCGTAAGAATTCCGGCGTCGCGCCAGATTTCCAATTCTCCGGCGAACCAGGACCGAACGCCCTCGGGCACTTTGCGCAGAGACATGGCGACCCTTCCTTTTCCCTCGATGGTTATTGCAATCGCAACTGGAACGGCGATAAGACGTTACTGCTTTTATTGCGGCGGGAGCGCCTGTTGGGCAAGCGCCGCGGATCGCTGTCCATGATTATAGGCGGGAAGGAAAGGGGGATATAACGAAGAATATGCGGAATTCGGGAGAGAAACCCTTTCTACGGCTGTTTTTCGCGAGTGATTTGAACCCGTTTATAGGCTCGGATGAGTTCCTCGAAATTGCAGCGGAAGTACGGCTCGTCACACGCTGGGGTGTCTCGGCCGGCGTCGGCGAACCACATGTCGCCGGTTTGCGGCGAGAAGATCGCGTTGTGCAAATTCGACTGCATGGCGACCGGCCGTTTAATGATTTCGATCATCTTTTGGGCGTCGATCTTGCCGTAGTTATCTTGAATGCGTTGACTGAGAACTTTCGCGCGCTCGTCGCCGGAAATCAATATCGTGTCCTCGGGCACATGCGGTAAACGCGGGTCTTGTTGACCGGGCATCAGAACTTCGATTTCCTTGGCCGTGCAATGCAGGCCCCGCATGTCGCCGCATTTGTCGCTCACGACGTAGTAATACTCGCAGGTGCGAGGCGTTTCTTTGATAATCTTGATCGCTTCGTCCACCGTGGCGGCGCGTTCCATAACGTCGCGGAGGAGGAAGTTCATCGGCATGCCGTCCCAATCGCCGACGCCGTGGCCGCCCATCTCGCCGATCGCCACCCCTTTTTCGTTCATCGCCGTCACGGTTCCGATGAACCCGGCGTATCCGAGGCTGACCCATTTATAACCTTCGTCGGGCATATAGACTTGGATCAAAGCGGCATCTTGTAAACGGATGTCGCGCATGTAGTCCAAGACTCTGGCGTGAAGCACGCAACCGCCGACGGTCGCTTTGCCGGCCACGGCCATGCCGGAGCAATGGAATCGCTCGGGAAATAGGTTGGCGTAGCGTGCGTCGCGGCGAGAAACGCCGGTCGCGGCGGCCAACGCGTCGCACTCCTTGGTGAAACGTTCGGGAATGAACGGCGCGGTGCGGCGGTCGATCTCTTCCATCTTGTCTAAAAACCATTCGCCGGATACGACCGATTCTCCGCCTCCGACCAAATACAAGACTCGCTCGGCCAATTTGGCGGGCGCTTGTCCGGTCAAATAGCCGTGGGCTTTGCCCATCTGCTCGGGCGTTCCGGAGACCCAGAGAACCATCTTTGGTCCGACCTTGCACAAAGCGCCATGTCCGTCGGGATCGACGCCGATGACCTTTAGTTGCAGTTCCTCGGCCCCAGCGGCCGATGCGAACAATGCGACCGAGGCGATAACGAAGCACGCGCGGCGGAGCAAATCACGGTTCAACTTCAAAGCGGTCATTCCATCGACTCCAGAGCGAAGTTCAGCATTGCTTGAAAAACTCGGTATAAATCCTCTTGCGAAACCTCTCGGCGCAGCAGGTCGGCGGGCGGAGCGTAATACGAATTTTGCTCGACGGAGTCGGTCTTCCAGCCGATGATCTTCACCTCTCCCTTGGCGCTCGGCGAATCGAAAGCGATCGAGTCGAGCGTCTTGCCGTCGTCTTTATAGGCGATCTTCACGTTGAAGCGTTGATCTTTTTTCCACTTCACGTCGAAGGTGCGGGCGCCGGCGGCCGTTTTCGCGGCTTCGTCGACCGATACGTGCCAGAGCAAAACTTCGGGGGCGGTCGAGACGCCGCTCAACAGACCGGAGAGCATGCGAACGTGCGTAAGCAATTGCGGATCGATTGAAGTGAGCGGATCGATACGGCCTGCGGCGGCCTTCTTCATGCCGACGAAGACGACACGTTTGCTTGAGGCGAGCCAGGGATAGTCGCCTTGGCCGAAAGCGGCCTCCCCGATTTTCGGCAGTTGGCAGGTGACGGCGAAGCGTTCATCGGCTCCGCGAACGTAGCGGAAGTGGCCTTCGAGCGGTTTTTGGCCGTTGATTTCGATTTTGGCCGACATCTCGCACAAATGGCATTTGCCTTTGGCGGGCGGATCGCCGAGCATGGCGCCTGCTTCTTGCAGCGTTTGCGCGACGACTTGCAGCGGCGTCTGTTTGTTGACCGAGGCGACGGGCGGTTTCGCTTCGGCAGGCAAATCTTGGGCGAAGAATTCGGCGGTTTGCTTGAGGGTCTTTGGCAGTTCGGCCATCGCGGTGTAGTGGCCCAAGCCGGGGAGCCAGACGACTTTGTCGGTCATGCCCATCGCCGCGGCGAGCTTCACGGTGCAAGATCGCGGAATGACTTCGTCTTCGGCCGCGTTGACCATGAGGACTTTTCCGGCGGCCGCTTGCTTCTTCAGTCCTTCGGAGAATCGCAGCGGATCGACGGCATTGATTTTCGTTTCGAGTTCGAGCCGTTTGTCCAGGGGCAATCGTTCGATCATTTCTTTGAGCGGTCGAGTTTCCCTAGCATGATTGATAATGGCGAGCAGATCGCCTCCGGCCAAGATTAATCCGGCGCGGTTGATGCGGGGCTCTCCGCCGGCGGCCACGGCCGAGATGATCCCGCCGAGACTGATGCCGGCAATACCGATTTTATTCGAATCGATTTCCTCGCGTGAAGCCAAGAGGTCGATCGTGCGGCGCACGTCCAACGACGCTTGTTCCACGGCCCCGGCGAATAGCGAGGGGTCGTGGGCCATCGCCTCGGGCCCGCCGGGCAATTCCCGTTCGCCGTAGTAGGGCAATTTGAACATGATTGCCGGAACGCCGCGCTGGACCAACGTCGAACACATTAGATCGGTCAAAGCGTCGTTGCCGTCGAGGATGTGCATGCAAATGACGGCCGGTCGGCGCGGATCGCCCTTCCTTATGCCGTCGGGCAAATAATAATCGGCGGGCACCGTGTTGTTCGCTTCGTGCGGACTCTTAAACGGCGACGGATAGTAGAGGCGATAGACTTTGTAGCCGGGGCGTTCGGCGAGCAGCTTGATCCGGTAGCTGAACGGCGAGTCGTTAAACGTCTTCGCGACGTCGAACGTTTGCCATTCGGTCCTTTCCTGCACATGCTTCCAAGCGGCGTCGGGTTTTTGCGCGTCGGCGGCGAAGGCGCGCGGCGCGAAACTGATCGCCAAAAAACCTGCAAAAACGAATAGAACGGCGTTCCATCGCTGCATCGGCAAGACTCCTGAAAATGACGTTGCCCTCCGCAAAAAATCCGCAAGCGTAGTAGTCTATAGGATTTGAAACGATTTGCCAACTTCCGACTAACGAAGCGCGCGGGGCGGCGGCTTGACACGGGCCGCGAAAAAGGTACTGTACGACATTATGAAAAAACTACTTATCTCCTATCCGTGGCTCACTTTCCTGCTCCCGTTCGTCGTTTTCATGCTGGTCGGCTCTTTGGAGCCGACGCCGGAAAAAGTCGGCGCCTCGGCGATCGGTCTAGCGATTCCCTATTCGGCCTACCCAATCGTCTATACGTTGAAGATCGCCGCGACGTTCATCGCGATGGCGCTCGTTTTGCGAGGCTATAAGGCATTTCCGCCGAAAATTAGCTTTTGGGGATTTGCGGTCGGAATCGTCGGAATCGCCGTTTGGGTCGCCATTTGCAGTCTCGATCTGGAACATCGTTATTTGAAAAGCTTGTTCGATCAGATCGGACTCGGTTCGTTCATAGGGGCCGGCGATCGCGCGGCCTTCAATCCGTTTGAGCACTTCGACGGCAAACCGGCGCTAGCATGGAGCTTTCTCGCCGTCCGATTCGTCGGCCTGGCGCTCGTCGTGCCGATTATTGAAGAATTCTTCTTGCGCGGCTTCGTAATACGGATCGTCGTCGATCCTCGCTGGGAAGACGTTCCCTTCGGCAAGCTGACTGTCGCGGCGGCCGTCGTCGGAACGGTCTTTCCGATGCTCATGCACCCGGGCGAATTGCTCGCCGCCGCCGTGTGGTTCTCGATGGTCACCTGGCTAATGGCGAAGACGAAGAATATTTGGGATTGCGTCGTCGCGCATGCCGTGACGAACTTGCTTTTGGGCGTTTACGTTCTTGCGAGCGGCGCCTGGCGGCTGTGGTGAAAGTAGGGCGTGGGGAGTTGGGCATAGGGCGTGGGGAGTTGGGGCTTCGGTTAGCCGTTCATCTCCTTTTCCATGTCCATCAAATACTGCTCCAAGAATTTGCGGCTGACGTTTAGATTACCCTCGATTCGTTCGATGAGTTCGTCGGAGCCGACGAGGTTTTCCTCGGCGCCCTTGGCCTCCAGCTCCCGGAGCGGCTCGACCATGATCGGCAGTCCGCAAACGGCGCTGCTTCCGGCGAGTTTGTGGGCGAGTTGGTTAATTTGCTTGGCGTCGTTTTTTTGCGAGGCTTCGCGCAGCGAATCGAGAATGTGACGGCTCTGATTGAGATACATGTCGATCAGTTCGCGGGCGCCCTCTAAATCGCCTGAGGCGACGGCGTCCAGCGATTCCCGATCGAACGCGTCTTCAGGTTCAACGTTTTCCATGTTTGCGACGGGATCATTTTGCGGCATTATAGTTCCTTCCGAATCGAGTAATTCTTCTTGATGCGCGTCTTCGACGACGGTTTGGAGGGATCGGGACAACGACTCCTCCAATTCATTTTGTCGGACGGGCTTGCTGAGATAGTCGTTCATGCCGGCGATGAGACATTTTTCGCGATCGCCTTGTAAGGCGTGGGCGGTCATGGCGATGATCGAGACGGGGCGTTTTCCAGTTTCTTCTTCGTAGCGTCGAATCATGCGCGCGGCCTCGTAGCCGTCGACCTCGGGCATTTGGCAGTCCATGAGGATCACGTCGTAACCGACGTTGACGTATGCGTCGTAGGCTTCCTGACCGTTGGATACGACGTCGGCGCGGCATCCGATCTTTTGCAGAAGTTTTTGCGCAACTTTCTGATTGACGAGATTATCCTCGGCGAGGAGGATTCGCAAGAAACGTCGCGCGGGCGAGGAGGCGATGGGTTGAGCGGAAGGGAGTTTCCGCTCCTCTTTGCGAACGGCGCCTTCTTCGGCGCGATGCGCGATGACGGTGAAGTGGAAGACGGAACCTTCGCCCGGCACGCCGGAGCTGACGACCCACATTTTTCCGCCCATCATTTCGCAAAGCCGCTTGCTGATTGCAAGACCGAGGCCGGTGCCGCCGTATCGGCGATTGGTCGAGGCTTCGACTTGGCTGAACGCCTGGAATAAGCGTCCGACGAGTTCGGGAGGGATTCCCACGCCGGTGTCTTTCACTGAAAAATGCACGCTGAAGACGTCGGGGTCCAATTCCTCGGCGTCGACGGCCAAGGAGATGCCGCCTTTTTCGGTGAACTTGACGGAGTTTCCCAGCAAGTTCACGAGAATCTGACGAAGTCTTGTAACGTCGCCGACGAGTTGCATCGGAACGTTCGGCTCGAAGAGGGCCTTTGTCGTCAAGTTTTTGGCTTGCGATTGAATGGAGATTAGGTCAAAAGCCTCATCAACGCATTGGCGGAGATCGAAAGGCTGTTTTTCCAGTTCCATTCGTTCGGCTTCGATTTTGGAGAAGTCGAGGATGTCGTTAATGAGCGCGAGAAGCATTTCGCCGCTGGTGCGGATGGTTTCCGTGGTGTCGCGTTGCTCGGGAGTGAGTCGGGTGTCGAGCAACACGCCGGTCATTCCGATTACGGCGTTCATCGGGGTGCGAATTTCGTGACTCATCGCGGCGAGGAATTGGCTTTTCACTTCGCTGGCTTTTCGGAGTTCGACGTTCGCTTTTTGCAGTTTTTCGCCGGCGCGGCGGAGGGCGTCTTCGGTTTTCTTCCGCTCGGTGACGTCGCGAGTGGTGCCGAGGATGCCAAGCGCGCGGCCTTGGCGATCGTAGAGTCCGCTGCAAGTAACGCTTCCCCAGATGCGCGAGCCGTCTTTGCGGATATGCTCGAGTTCGACTTGGCGTTCGACGAGCGTTCGGCCGGCGCGGATATCCTCTAGGTCCCGGTTACGGAGATTGCGAATCACTTCGGCGGCATGAGGAGCCATCAGCACGTTGTGCGGCTCGGGCATGGCGAGAATTTCTTCCGGAGTATATCCCCACAATTTTAACGAGGACGGGCTGACGTAATTGAATTTGCCGTTGACGTCGACGGTCCAGATCACGTCGGAAATATTTTCGGCCAAGAGGCGATAGCGTTCCTCGCTCGAAGCGATGTCCTCTTGGAATCGTTTCTTTTCGGTAATATCCTCTTTCACGGCGATAAAATGCGTGATTTCGCCGTCGGCGTTTCGGATCGGCGATATCATGGCCGACTCCCAGTACAGCTCGCCGTTTTTCTTTTTGTTGTGGAACACGCCCTGCCAAGTTTGTCCGGCCGAGATCGTTTTCCACATGGCCGAGTAATCCTCGTCCGGCATTTCGCCCGACTTTAACAGTCGAGGGTTTTGGCCTAAGGCTTCTTCGACGGAATAGCCGGTCGTTTCGGTGAATTTCGGATTGGCGTACTCGATGTTTCCGTCTCGATCAGTGACCACGATAGTGCAGGGGTTTTGTTCGACGGCTTGCGAGAGCTTCCGGAGTTCGTCTTCGACGCGTTTTTGTTCGGTGACGTCGATGATCACGGCGGCGTAGTATTGCGGCTTGCCATGCGCATCGCGGACGGCGGACATGCAGACGTCGCCCCAGAGAATCCGGCCGTCTTTCGAAATGTATTGTTTTATTAGACGGGCTCGTTCGATTTTTCCCTCGGCCAGATCCTGCAGGATCGGATCTTGCATTTCCTTGTATTGTCGCGGGGTGAACTGCGACATCGACATTCCTTGGAACTCCTCCTTCGAGTAGCCGAGCCATTCGACGGCGGTATCGTTGACGAAGACGACTTTTCCGTCAAAATCGACGAAGCCTATGCTGAAGCTCACGGAATTGAAGAGGCTTTTGAAGTATTCCTCGGCTTTGAAGAGCTTATCGGAGGTTTCTTGCCGTTCGCTCATCTCGCGTTTAAGTTGCTCGTTTAATTGGATGAGCTCCTCTTCCGCTTTTTTCCGATCGGTTACCTCGATGATGACGGCGGCGTAGTGCCGAGGAGTTCCTTCGGCGTCGCAGACGGCCGACATATTCATATCGACCCAGATTCTTTCGCCGTCTTTTCGTACGTATTGTTTTTCGACGCGAACTCGATCTCGTTTGCCGTCGGCCATCTCGCGTAGCAGTTCCATTTGTCGCGAGTAGAACGGTTCTGGGGTAATTTGCGAAATCGACATTCCTTCCAGCTCTTCGCCGGAGTAGCCGATCATGTGTTGGAACGCCTCGTTGCCGTACATCATTTTTCCGGAAAGTTCGGCGAAGACGATACCCACGCCGACGCTGCCGAAAACGCCGCGCATTCTTTCTTCGGAAACGGCGAGTTTATAGGAGGCGATTTGCCGCTCATTAATTTCTTTCTGCAAGCGTTCGTTGGCCTTGAGTAATTCTTCTTCGGCATTTTTACGTTCAGTGATGTCGATGACGACGGCGGCGTAGTGTTTGGGCAATCCCGCGGCGTCATGCACGGCGGACATATGTAGGTCGACCCAAATCGTTTGTCCGTCCTTTCGGATGTATTGTTTTTCGAGCCGGCAGTGGTCGATTTCTCCCGCGGCCATTTGTCGCATTAATTCTTTTTGTCGCGAGCGATACGGCTCGGGAGTGAAGGTCGATATCGGGGCGTCGATCAATTCTTCGGCCGAGTAGCCGACCATCTGTTGGAAAGCGAGGTTCGTGTAAATGCCGCCGCCGTCGCCGATCAGCGAGGCGAAGGCGAAGCCGACGCCCACGGTATTGAAAACGCCCCTCATGCGTTCCTCGGTGAAGGCGAGTTTATCGGAGGTGCGTCTTCGTTCGTCGATTTCGTCGAGGAGTCGCTTGTTTAAGTTAAGTAATTTCTCTTCCGCGCTTTTGCGTTCGCTAATATCGTTAATGACTCCGACGTAATAGCGAATGGATCGGTCGTCATGACGCACGGCGGAGAGGTTCAAATCGACCCATACGAGTTTTCCGGATTTCGTGACGTATTGCTTTTCAAGACGGATATATTCCGCAGTTCCTTCAACCAGAGTTTTCATTAGCTCTAGCTGTTTTTGGAATTGCTCCGGCGGAGTGAGTTTTTCCATGGGGGATCCGATCAACTCCTCGGCCGAGTAACCGACGAGTTTTTGGAACGCTTCGTTCGAGAAGTTCATCCGAAGGTCGGAATCGATGAAGGTAATCGGGGTTGAAACGTTGGAGAAGACTCCGCGGAAGCGCTCCTCGCTGACGGCTAATTTCTCCAAGGCATCGGCGCGTTCTTGAATTTCTTTTTGGAGAAGGTCGTTGGCGCTTTTGAGCTCCTCCTCGACTCGCTTGCGATCGGTAATGTCTATGACGACGGTCGAATAACTCTGGGGCTTTCCGTCGACGCCGCGCACGACGGACATACTAAGATCGACCCAGATCGTCCGTCCGTCTTTGCGAACGTATTGTTTTTCAAGGCGGGCACGATCGCGTCTCCCCTCCAGCATTTCCTGCAAATACTGTTTTTGGAGGGAGAGGAACGGCTCGGGCGTCACTTTAGAAAGAGGCAGATTCGCCAATTCCTCTTGCGAATAGCCGAGCATGTTTTGGAAGGCGTCGTTAGAGTATCGGCATGCTTTTCCGTGCAAATCGGCGAAGGCGACTCCGACTCCGACGCTATTGAAAACGCCTCGCATGCGTTCTTCGGAGATGAGGAGTTTGTCGGAATCCACGCGGTGCGCTTCGATCTCGGTGAGAAGTCGATCGTTCGCTTTGGATAATTCCTTAGTGCGAATCTCGACAAGATTTTCCAAGTTCGCTTGGTAACTGCTTAGTTCTTCGAGGTTCGCATGCAATATCGAACGCATTCTTTCGCGTTGGCGAAGAAGTCCGCGCAAGTAGAGATATCCGAGCAGAGTAAGTCCGAACCCGGCGGGGATGATTACCCAATGATCCAGGTCCGCGTGATTGATGACGTAAGCGGAGTTTCCAGTAGCGTCGAGCGTCCACTGCCGATCGGCGACGGCGATGGTCGTATGGTATTGCGGCGGGTTCGGATAAAGCGGAGCAAACCATGTCTTGACGGGGCGCAGTCGCGGCGTCCAACTCATGACGAGTTTCGACGCTTCGCTTGCGGTTTGATCAGCGATCGACGTGGGTATCCCCATAGGCTTCGTCGATTTCAGGGCGGATGCAACCACGTCTTGGGCGAATAATCCGCCGGAGATAATCCCGGCGAATTGTTTGCGACGCTCCTCAGGGGTGTTTGGAGTTTCTTTTCCCCGATAGACCGGGGCGTAAAAAACGACGCCGATTGTTCCGGGATTCGTCGCGGGATCGACCTGCATCGGCTCCGTGACGGTCATTTCGCCGCTGTCACGGGCGCGCCGTATCGCCGCCCATCGAGTCGGATCCTGCGAAAAATCAGTTCCCAATCGATGATGGGAGGTTCGAGACGTGTAAGTGAGAGGGTAATATTCTTCCCGCGTTTTTGCGCGAACTCTGTTTTCTCCTGGGGCGGCGTCGGTGATTTCGAACGGGACGTTCAATTCTTGGGAAGTACGTCGTTCAAACTCCTCGCGGTCCTCGTTTCGAACGCGAGGAATCCACCCGAGGAAGCATCCGACGGAGCGCCGTTTAAGGATATCCGAAACGAACTGGGCGAATTCGTCGGGGCTAACGTATTCGGAGCCTTCAAAAAAAGCTTTGACGGCGTAAGTCGTTAGCGTTGATTCGTGGACGGTCTCTTGGATTAGTTGAGCGCGAAGCGTGCAATCAAGCTCGAATTGGCGGGCTAGCTTATCGCACTCATTTTGTTGCACGGCGATAAAGGCGGCGAGCGTAAGCGTTATGCCCAACGAAACCACGGCGCAGAGACTCCGTGAGAAGCGTTTTCGTGGCGCCCTGTTAAGCCGTTGAGACATATAACCGCCGATCAAACATTATGAGGAAAGCGTCGTTGCGCAAGTCGTTTGAGCAATTTCACGTATTCAACGCTAGGTTGCGGTTGCCAGCCGTCAAACTAAAGAGAGCAAGAACGTGAAGCGAGGAATCTGATGCAGAATATGCTCCTTCGGCCGACGGAGCTTTGAAGAGGCGCTAACTGAATGCGCTTGGCGCCCTCGCAATCCCCAGAACTATTATTAGCAGTCGATCGCCCAATCGGCATGCTCAGGGCGCCAAGAGATTTTTTTCGTCGCTAAGCGCAACGTCACCTATAGTTTCATGCGTGAGGATTTGCGACACTCGCATTAATTCGATTATGAACGCAAAGGCTTGAGCATGGTTTTCATCGCATACGAATTCGCATTATTCGGCAATCTGTCCAATTCGGTCGTCGGCGTTGACGCGTTACAACCTCTTACGTGGAGTTTGCTCGCTTCGACGGTCGCCGCCGCGATCGCCTTCGCCATATTCGTGTGGTACGCGAATTCGCTTTTTTCGGCTAACGGCAAAAGCCGGCGGAGTCGCGATAAGGAGCGGCATGTCGCCGATCGAGTGAAAGCGACGATGGAGGCGTGCGAAAAACGTCCGACGCCGGATCACGATCTCGGCGAAAGCGTTCTCGGTTGGAACAGCATGCGAAGAGAGGCTTTTCCGCACATTCGCCCTCAGCAAGACGGGCGAGAAGTTTCGCTTGGTCAAGGAAAAGTCGTGTTGATCGCCGACGACGATCTGATAGTGGTTCAAGCATTGTCGCGTCGATTGCAGAAACTCGGGTTTCAAACGTTACGATCGCCGGACGCCGCTCATGCGCTGATGGGGACAATGAAGGCGAAGCCCGACTTGGTAGTAATGGACGTGAACATGCCGAACGGAAATGGATTGGCCGTTTGTGAAATGCTCGCGTCGGATCCGGAATATTCGCACATTCCGGTGATCGTTCATAGTTGCATTTCAAACGAAGAGACGAAGCGGCGTTGCCAGCAATTGGGCGCGATCTATATCGAAAAGTCGCCTCGTTCGTGGCTAGAGATACAAAAGGTGACGTTGCGATTGTTAGGCGACGGCGGCATCGGCTCGTTAGACGGATCGCCGCAAGAGACGGCGGAATCGGAAGAGGAGTCGCCCGTCGCCGCCGCGCCGATCGCGGCAAGCGTCGAAATAACAGCGTCGGTCGAGCCTGTTCAAGTCGAGACGGATTCTGGGGATTCGCCGGAAGCGCTCGAGGATATTTCGCCGCGTGAAACGGACGTGAAATCGGAGGAGAGCGTTCTCGAGGCGGCGTCGGAAGTGATCAATGCCGTTCGCGGAGCGGTGCATCCGGCTAGCGGTTTGAAAATCATGTGCATTGACGGCACGGAGGACGGCCAAATGACGCAATTGCAGCGTCAGCTTGAGTCGAGCGGGGTGATAATCGCGGTCGCCTCGGGAATGGCCGAGGGCTACTACTCCTGCTTCTCCGAAAATCCGGACGTCGTGGTCATTCAAACGCCGAACGAAAAGAAGCCGACGCTGGACGTCTTGCGTCGTTTTGCGGACAATGAGCGAACGCGGAATCTTCCGACGTTGTTGGTCGATGATTATCATTTGCTCAATCGCGACGACGTAGCGCCTTTCGCTCACGCGAAGATATTGCCCGAAGCGATTTCGTGGAAGGACTTCCTCGTTGAGTTGGCAATCGCCGGGGCGGAGAAGAACAAAGTGGAGACGCAGGCCGCCTACGAAGCGGAAGGGGCGAAAATGGCTCGCGCCAAAGCGGCGAAAGAAAAAGCGGGAGCTGAGGGCACTGCGAAAAAAGAATCGCCTTTCGCCAACGCCAAGCCGAACATCAAGATATTGTGCATTGACGACGATCCGGTCGTGACGAAGTCGATCGCCATGCGGCTGAAGCCGTACGGCATCGACGTGGCGGTATCGCACAACGGGACGCAGGGCTACGTTCACGCCATTGCCGAGCGTCCCGACGTTATTCTGTTGGATATGTACATGCCGAACGGAGACGGGACGTACGTCATCGGAAAATTGAAGGATCATCCCATAACGAAGAACATACCGATCGTCGTGGTTTCGCACGAGAAGCACGTCGGGGTGCGTCGGGAGATGCTTTCTTTAGGCGCCTCGGCGTATTTGACGAAGCCGGTTCAATGGGAGCAATTCTTCCTTGAGATTAGTCATTACGTCGATCTGCCCGACCGCGTATTGACGGATTTCAAGCTCTCGGCGAGCACATTGTCGTAGGGAGCGTTTCTATTCGGCCCAGCCGACTTCCAAACCAGGGCGATCGGTTTCGACATTGAGGAAGACTGCTTGCTTCGCGGAGTCGTCATCGCCGAAAGCGCCTTCGGGCGCGGCCTCGGTCGCTTGAGAATGCGGCGGGGCGAGGGTCGGGGCTCCGTTTGAGGCGACTAAGATCGGGGCCGTCGTCGGCCGCGACTCATTTACGCCGCAGACGTCGAATCGGCATGACGTTTTCGTCATGTTTGGAGTATGGAGAGACGCCCCCACGGCGGAGCCGAGAAATGCAAAACTTAGGAAGAACGCGAGCGTTTTTCGAGCGTCGATCATGCCTAGCCCTCTGAAGGTTCCCTGCGATTGGATTGGGTTTTTCATTCTAATTAGGGGAATCTCGTTCACAAGCGGAACCCCCGCTCTTTTAGCGGCCGAGGCGATCAATCAAGGCTTGCAGGGCTAGTTGGCCGGGTCGTATCGACTGTGGGGAAGAGGATAGCATGCCTACGGCGTCGGTACAAGATCGCTAATCGGCCGTTTTGGGGGGCGAAACTGAAGGCTCGCTTTGATATGCGCACCCCCGGAGGAATGGTTTTGGGGATCTTCTACGAGGTTTTCTTTGATTTCTTCGCGCGGATCTTGAGCAATCGCCGAGAACTTTCGTTTTTTCAAAATGCGGCTTTCGTTTGTCAAGTCCGGCGGGCGGCGGCCTTCAGACGTTTTTTTAAAACGGTCCTCGTCGTTTTGAAAAAAGGATGGAGCGCGACTTATGCAAGCGAGTTTTTCCAGTTAACTCTTTTCGGGCGGCAATAATTTTCCACGTAACGGGCGAAGAATTTTTCGTAAAAACGATCTACTCATCTATAAAGAAATCGAAAATAAAAAACTTGTCGAAGCGCATGCTTGACAAGCGGCGCGTTTTGCAGACAATGACTTCATACGAACGATCGCTTGACGTTCGACGCGTCGAAAAGAGCCGGTTTGAGTAAGCGCTTTTTTCTCCGCGGATCGCCGAGCGCCGCTTGTCGATTTGAGTTTGTTCACGTTCGGTTTGTGCGACGATCGATCGATGAATTTCGTTTGATCGTAGTATTGGTCGGTTGAGCCGGCGAGGTCCGAACGTTGATGAACCGTTAGCCTCTTCGTTTTATAGAGTCGCGTTTCTTAAATTTATCGTTGAACGACGAGCAAGTCGCGCGTGGCGATTGAATATCATGAAACGAAGCTTCAAACGTCAACAACATCGCATATCATCTTTGGGGGGCGCAACCTGAGGGAACGACAGTCGGCGGCGATGGTCGCGGCCCGGATGGCCCCCCCCAAATATTTTTGACGCCATGTCCCCGTGCCGCCGGGACGACGTCAAAGCTAGAATATGTTTATTCGTTTTCGCTCGCATCGCTTCCTCGCGGCGGCGAATATGTCTTTGTTGACGCCGAGGCGGTTTCTTTCGCCTTGAACTTAATAAACTTTCGGCATCAACGGCCGTGCGGCGCAAGCCGAGGCGGTTTCTCTTATGACGCTCGCTTTGATCGGATTAGGATCGAATCTCGGCGACCGTCGTCGGAATTTGGAAGCGGCGCTCGACGCCTTGCGAGCTCGAGGCGATCTGCGTCTTGTTCGCGCTAGCGCTTGGATTGAGACGGCGCCGCTCGGCGGTCCTGGCGATCAACCTCCCTTTTTGAACGGCGCGGCTCTCGTCGAAACCGCACTTCCTCCCCTCCCTTTTTTCAATCTTCTGCAAACAATTGAAGCCTCGCTTGGTCGCGAACGGCTCGAACGTTGGGGGCCGAGGACGATCGATCTTGATTTGCTTCTCTACGACGAATGCATTTTGAACGAGGCGAATTTAGTTTTGCCGCATCCTCGAATGGCTTGGCGTCGGTTCGTGCTGGCGCCCTCGGCTGAGATTGCCGGGGAGATGCGTCACCCGACGAACGGTTGGACAGTCGCGGAAATGCTAGCGCACATTGACGGCGCTTTTCCGTACATTGCAGTCGCTGGCCCGATCGGAGTCGGTAAGACGCGGCTGGCGACGGCGTTGACCGCGCGTTTTTCCGCGCAATTCGCCCAAGAGGAGGTCGATGAAGGGCGTTTGGAGGGGTTTTATCGCGATACGGCTGGCTCGGCTTGGGCGACGGAGCTAGAATTTCTTGGGAAGAGAGCGGAGTCGCTTGCGCGAGGAATGCCTCAGTGGAGTGATGCAAGCCGACCGGTCGTGAGCGATTATTGGTTCGACCAATCGGCGGCCTTCGCCGACGTTTGGCTCGACGCCGAGCGGCGCGCGGAATTCGCTCGACGCTGGGCGGCGGCCAAAGCGACCGTGACGCCTCCGAAACTGATCATCGCGCTCGACGCCGACGAAGATTCGCTCCTCGAAAGAATCCGGCGGCGTTCGCGCCCCGGCGAGGAGCTCATCGATCGAGAAACGTTGACGACGTTACGAAAGTCGCTCGAAAATCAACTCGCGCAGCCGAACGTCGGACCGATTTTGCGACTCAATTCGCTCGACTTCGCAAAAATCGAATTTGAAGCATTTGCCGCAGTTGAAGGAATGCTGGGTAGGGCATAGGGATTAGAACGTAGGACTATGAAATGCAACTGATTGACTCGATCGAAAAGATGAACGCCGTCGTCGCCGAGTTGCGACGCGAAGGAAAACGCATCGGATTCGTTCCGACGATGGGCGCTCTACATGAAGGTCACTTGAGCTTGGTTCGTTTTAGCGCGGCCGAGTGCGACGCCACGTTCGTTTCGATCTTCGTCAATCCGAGCCAGTTTGGGCCGAACGAGGATTTTTCAAAATATCCCCGCACGCTCGAGGCCGATATGAAATTGCTCTCGTCAGTCGGGGCAGACTACGTTTTTACGCCGACCGACGCGATGATGTATCCGCCGAACTATTGCACTTGGGTCGTGCCGGTAGGGCCGGCCTCGCCGCTTGAAGGCGAGCGTCGGCCAGGCCATTTTCGAGGCGTCGCCACCGTCGTTCTCAAGTTATTCAATCTCGTTCAGCCGGCCGTCGCTTTTTTCGGCCGAAAAGATTACCAGCAAACGCTTGTCATTCGGCGGATGGCCGCCGACTTGAACCTGCCGACCGAAATCCGCGTTTGTCCGATCGTTCGCGAGGCCGACGGTTTGGCGATGAGTTCGCGTAATCGTTACCTCTCTCCGGCGGCCAGGGAAAAGGCCCTTGCGCTTTCGCGGAGCTTACAACTTGCGCGGCAAATGGTTTCGGATGGAGAGCGAGACGCGAAGAAAATCGTCGCAGCGATGCAAGGGATTCTTACGGCGGTAGACGGAGCGGAAATAGATTACGTCGTCGTCGCCGACGCCGACGATTTGCATGCGCTCGACGCGCTGATCGGCCGGGCCGTCGCTCTGCTGGCCGTGAAGATCGAGCAAACGCGTTTGATCGACAATTGTTTTCTTGAAGTAGATTAACTGCGAGCGCTGAAGACGCGAAAACAAGGGCAATGTAATGAGCGTCATAACGTTAACGACCGATTTCGGCTCCGACGGAATTTATCCGGCGGCGATGAAAGGGGTCATCCTCTCGATCGATCCGCGCGCGACGATCGTCGACGTTACGCACGACGTTCCGCCGCAAAACGTTCGAGCGGGCGCGTTAGCTTTGGCCGACGTCGCCGATTGCTTTCCGACGGGCACGATTCACGTCGCCGTCGTTGATCCAGGCGTGGGAACCGATCGCGCGATTCTTTGCGCTAAAATCGCCGACCGCTACTTTATCGCTCCCGACAATGGGCTGCTGAGCTTCGTCGCCGCACGGCAAGCGCCGGAGCAAATCGTCAAATTGACCGAGCCGCGATACTGGCGGGAAAAGGTATCTTCGACCTTCCACGGTCGCGACATCATAGCGCCAGTCGCCGCACACTTGAGCCTTGGGGTAACGCTTGACGATATCGGGACGCCGGTCGAGGCCTTCATTACCTTGCCGCAGCCGCGACTGGTAGTTTCTCAGAACCGCATCGAAGGAATGATTTTGGAGATCGACCCGTTCGGCAACGTCATTACGAACATTACCGACGATCTTTTGGCGGGGCGGCCGACGGACGAACGAGTTTGCGTCGTGTGTAATATCTATGAGACATGGGGCGTTTACAGCGCCTACGGCGAGCAAGTTCAAGGCGCCCTTTGCGCGCTGGTCGGTTCGAACGGCAGGCTGGAACTAGCCATTGTCGGAGGGAATGCGGCGGAACGGCTTGGCTTCCGCGTGGGCATGCCGGTAACGCTGGCATGGAACGAATAGCAAATTCTCGTTCGGTTTCGGTCGGTAATCTCCGACGCTCCGCAAACCGCCCAATCTTTGCGGTTTTTTTTGTTTGCTTGCGAGCAGGCTAAAACTGCCCTCGACTTTGTCCGACGCATTGGGTATATAACGAGCCCGATTTTCAGGCAATTTTCGTTTCGCGACGGGGGAAAAGTCGCGCAGTGGTTTGGCTAACAAAGAGGAAAGCCATGGTCGCTTATCGGCGTGTTTTTCGGCATGCGTGCGCCGCGATCGCGTTTTTCGCTTCGGCGAATGCCCTCCTCGCCGACGCCGAAGGGTTACTCTTCTCGCCGACGAACTATCTTTCGAGTAGTTCGTCGAGCCGGGACCTCGCTTTTCGCAATCAACTTTCTTGGACCAATTCCGTTTCGCTTTGGGCCGACGCCCTGTATATGACGCGGGTCGCCAACACGTCGCAGTCGCTCTTCGTCGATACGGCGACCGGCGCTGAGCTTGTAAGCGCGAGGAACGTCAATTTTCCCTATGCGTTAGGCTATCGCTTGGGCGGAATGCTTCACCAGATCATTGGCCCCTTCGACGTCGAGGCCGAGTTTATGAACGTCGATAGCTTTTCGCTCTCGAAAGACTATAGCTATCCGGCGGACGCCACGTTTTCGATGATGGGAACGCCGACCAATCTCCCGGCCGGCAATACGTTGAGCATGAACTATAAATCGCGGATCGCTTCGCCTGAAGTGAATTTGCGTTTCGGCTTCGGCGACATTTTGGGAGTCTTCGCCGGCGCTCGGATGGTCGAACTGCACGAATTGCTCGACGTGAACGCGACCTCCGGTCGTTTGGCCGACTTCAACGTCGATAACCATCTCTACGGAGGTCAGATCGGCGCCGATTTGCAAATACCGCTCGGCCAACTCTGCATCGGCGGAGTCGTCAAGGCGGGGCTCTTCGGCAATCAGGCCGACGTCACCGTGTTTACCGACGCGGCCACCTACGGCGACAAGAAAATTCGCACGGCGTTCGTCGGTCAGGCCGACGTGATGGCCGCCTACAAACTCGGCGAGAGTTTTTGGATTCGCGGCGGCTATCAAGTAATGTGGCTTGAAGGAGTCGCGACGGCCGAAGGTCAAATGTTCTCTTACAACGTGGCCACGCAAAAACCGATCATGGACGGAAGCATGTTCTACCACGGCTTCTTCGCCGGATTGGAATTTACGTTCTAATTCGCACGTTTTTCCGACTGAAAACATCCAGCCCGCGGGTATTCCTCCCTGCGGGCTTTTTTTATGACTTGCGCAGAGCGTCAGAGAAACCAATGTTTGAAAACGTATTCCGGCAAGAATAACCCGATGAAAAGTCCGTACGCGTAATCAAGCCAAAACACTCGTAAAACGTTCGCGACGAAAATTAGCCCGACTAGCGGAAAACTGACGATGGCCAATGGGTTTTTCTTTTTCGCCTCTGATTTCGCATGCTCCAATAAATTTGAGGCGTCTTGATTCGACGGAAACGCATGCATGCCGATGGATACGCCCAGCCACAGAAGAATCCAAGACAGCGGATCGACGATGCCGAACATTCGATACGGAAGAAAAACGGGAAAGCAAATCAACATGCAAAGGATCGTGTTTACGAAAAACGGTCCCAAACAGATTAAAAAAGACGTTGTGAAATCATCGACGTTTTCATGAAGAACGTATCCGGAGACTTTATTGCTGAACTGAAAGAACTTCACGTCGAACACCGCAACTTTTCGTTGTTTACAAAATAGCAGGTGCGCCGCTTCGTGTATGATGACGCCGGGAAACGTGAGCCATGCAATCAGAAATCCAGGTATGATGACCATGTTATTTGCCCTCCAGTTCCCAATTCTGCTTTTCGGGAAAGCGCCGTTCGTATTCTTTAAGGGTAATGACTTCTCGACTTTTCAAACGAAATAAGATGCGTTCGGCGAATCGATTTTCTTCAAGTTCCTTACGATCCAACTCGCCCGCCTTTTTTAGCTTTTCCAGCGATTTTGTGAGAAACGACTTATCGCCCGTCGCCGAGTATTTGCAGGCGAGAGCGGAAGCCGTTTGCGCAACGGCCATCGCCGAGTCAGGATGGTTCGCTTCCCAGCCTTCAGCAAGGCTAAGAAATCGCGAATAATCTTTGGCGTCGAACGCGGTGCCCGCTCCGGCGTGGAAACGCAATTCTTCCAAGCCGAAATTCGGGGGGAGCTCTCCGCATACGTTGAACTGGAGCAACGCTTCGGCGCAATTATCTTCTTTCAAAAAGTGGAGCCCTCGGCAGTAGCTTGCTAATATGCTGAAATCGTGTTCTTCCGGAACATGTCGAGACGCCGATTCAAATAGCGCAAGTGCCTCTTCATCTCGTCCCTGAGCAAGCTCGACGAAACCGCTTTTGTTTTCGTGGATGGCTTGAAAAAAACGCCAGTTCCTTGCGAAAGCGACGACGACGGCGAGCGCAACGACCGCCATCGCTCCTTTTAGCCAAGTCGGGAACGGACGATTGCGGAAGAAAACCTCGCATTTGTCGCAGGTGGGTAGTTTCGCGAGGTGCGAATGCTCTTTTTCACCGCCGTCGGCTCCGCAATTGACGCAAATCGTCGGATCGGTCATCCGGTGAATTTGTTCCGATTCCAACGTCGGATTTTCCTGCGCGAATTGATTCGCGCAAGCGAAGCAGAGCGTGCGTCCGGCGATTTCAAAAGATTCCCCTCGCGGCGTTCTAGTCCCGCATTTTACGCAATCGACATGGAGCATGGCGAGTTTGACCCCCGATTTCCAAATGGATAAGAGAAAGCTACTGTTAGCTTTTTGCCCAAAAAGGTATCTTATATATTCGCATGCGAACTTGCTCGCGTCAATCCCCGGATTTCTTTCAAAAACGGCGGAAAATCGCCTCGTATTACCTATGAAATACACCCCCGAACAGCTCCGCCAATGGGACCGAGAGATCGTTTGGCACGCCTTCACGCAAATGGCCGAGTACGAACCGTTCATCATCGAACGGGCCGAGGGCTGCATTGTTTACGACATCGACGGTCGGGCCTATATCGACGCCATTAGCAATCTGTGGTGCAACATCCACGGGCATCGGCATCCGAAAATCGACGCCGCGATTCGCGAACAGCTCGAACGAGTTGCGCACGTCACCTCGCTGGGCGCTTCGAACTCCGCGCCGATCGTTCTCTGTAAGCGGCTTGCCGACCTTGCGCCGCCGGGTTTGACTCGAGTCTTTCTCTCGGATAACGGCGCCACGTCGGTCGAAGTGGCGATCAAAATGGCGATGCAATACTGGCGGCAACGTAAAAATCCGCGCCCGGAAAAAACCGGCTACGTCGCGCTCGGCGACGCCTATCACGGCGACACCCTCGGTTGCGTGAGCGTCGGCGGCATCGAACGATTTCATGCGACGTTTCAGCCGCTCTTGTTCAAAACGTCCCGGCTCCCGGCCGTCGATAGCTACCGACTGCCCGAGGGAGTTACGGCCGAAATGCTATGCGATTATCATCTCGGACTGCTCGAAGAAACGCTTGCCGAGTGCGGCGCCGAACTTGCGGCGGTGATCGTCGAGCCGATGATTCAAGCGGCGGCCGGCATGATTATGCACCCCAAGGGCTACTTGCGCGGGGTTCGCGAACTGACGAAAAAATACGACGTGTTGATGATCGCCGACGAGGTGGCGGTCGGATTCGGTCGGACCGGCAAGATGTTCGCCTGCGAGCACGAGGAGGTTTCGCCCGACTTGATGTGCGTGGCGAAGGGGATCACCGGCGGCTATTTGCCCGTGGCGGCCACGCTAGCGACCGACGAAATTTGGAACGCCTTTCTCGGCACGGCGGCGGAAGGCAAGACGTTTTATCATGGGCATACTTACGGCGGCAATTGTTTGGGGGCGGCGGCCGCGTTGGCCGTGCTCGACGTTTTCGCGGAGGAGAAGACGCTGGAAGGTTTGCCCGAGAAGATCGCCCGGATTGACTCGCATTTGAAGCGGATCGCAGCGTTGCCGCACGTCGGCGACGCGCGGCAGCGAGGAATGATCGCGGCAGTCGAGTTGGTTCAAGACAAGGCGACGAAGGCGCCGTTCGAGTTTTCGGAGCGTCGAGGCCGGCGCGTGTGCCAGTACGCCGTCGAGCACGGCGTATGGCTTCGCCCGCTGGGCGACGTGATCGTCGTGATGCCCCCGCTTTGCATTTCTCTCGAACAGATCGACGAGATTATGAACGCGGTCGAGGCGGGAATCTTGGCGGCCGTCAAGCCGTAGCCCCGCAAAACCGCGCTACTTCGCGTCGCTTGCGCCGAGGACGGCGATGGCCATGTCGGCGTTCAAGTTCGGATTGCTGCCGACCTGCGAGCCGGCCATCGTGTTCAAGGCGATCATCTCCAAAATGCTGAAGCCTTGCTCTTTGCAGAACGCCTCGAAGTCGGAGATGGTCAGGAAGCGGACGTTCGGCGTGTCGTACCAGCGGTAGTTTTGCAGCCCGTAGCCGAAGGGCGCCCGGCCGTCGTCGTTTAATTGCTGACGATGCACGCGGAAGGCCAAGTTCGGGAAGCTGACGATCGCTCGTCGGCCGACGCGGAGCATGTCGCGGACCACGCGCGGCGGGTCCATGATCGTTTGTAGCGTTTGCGACAGAATGACGAAATCGAACTGCCCGTCGTTGAAGGCGGGCAACCCGCGATTCAAGTCGGCCTGCACCACGTTCAAACCGCGTCGCACGCAGGCCAAGACGGCGTGCTCGTCCAACTCGACGCCCATGATGTCGCGTTGACCGCGATCGCGTAGTCTTGCCAGCAATCCGCCGGCTCCGCAGCCCAAGTCCAACACTCTCGCGTCGTGCGGAATGAAATCCATGATCGAATCGTAGTCCAACCGGCGATGATGGAAGATGCTCGTCGGCTGCGATTCGATCTGCGCGGCGTTGGCGGCGGCCGCGTTTTCGGCGGCGGTCGGCACGACCTCGGGCGTCTTGATCGGCGCATCCAAATTTTCCAAAAAGGCGCGGACCATTTCGCCGTAGAGATGCAACTGGTTCGGCAAGAGGAACGCGTCGTGCCCGCAGTCGGTTTCAATGTTGCAGAAGCTCACCGGCTTGCCGTCGGCGATCAACGCGTCGACCATCTGTTGCGTTTGGAACGGGGGGAAGAGCCAGTCGCTGCTAAAACTGACCAGCAGCCAACGGCAATTCGCCGGGCGGAAGGACTCTCGTAGGGCTTCTTTCGTCGCGCCGAAATCGAACAAGTCGATGGCCATCGTGATGGTCAGATAGCTGTTCGGGTCAAAACGTTCGCCGAATCGATCGCCCTGGTAGGCGAGGTACGAGCCGACCGAGAATTTCGTTTCGAATTGGGTGCGGACTTCGCGCGGTTCGAGCCGTTTGGCGTCGAATTTTTGCGTCATCGCCTCGCGCGAAAGGTAGGTAATGTGTCCGAGCATGCGGGCGATAGCCAAGCCGGTCAACGGGCCGTGCCCTTGATCGTAGTATTCGCCGTTATGGTATTCCGGATCGCGAATAATGGCGTTGCGCGCGACGACGTCGAAGGCCAGCGCTTGTGCGGTCATGCGAGGAGCGGTGGCTAGGCCGACCGCGCCGCCAAGCCGATCGGGAAAACGCGTCGCCCAAGTGAGCGTCATGTATCCGCCGAGCGAGCCGCCGACGACGGCCCTTAATCGCGCGATGCCGAGATGATCGACCAGTCGGCGTTGGGTTTCGACGATGTCGCCGACGGTGATGACGGGAAAGTCGGGGCCGTAGGTTTTGCCCGTCTCGGGATTGACGCTGACCGGTCCGGTCGAGCCGCGGCATCCGCCCAAAACGTTCGGGCAAATGACGAAGTATTTATCGGTGTCGATCGATTTACCCGGCCCGACGACGTTGTCCCACCAGCCGGGATCGTCCGTTTCGTCATGCCTTGCCACATGCGAGTCGCCGGAAAGGGCGTGGCAGATCAACACGGCGTTATCTTTCGCCGCGTTCAATTGGCCGAAGGTTTCGTAGGCGATCGTGACCTCCGGGAGACGACCGCCCGACTCCAGTTCGAGCGGTTCGGCGAAGGTGACGGTTTTCGCATGCTTCAGCGGTTGGCCGCTTCGCACGCTATCGCTGCTGTCAAAAATATCGTTATTCGACATTTGATCTTCTTATTAAATGAACGCGAAATTCTGCTCTTCCCCTGTCACCTACGCCTTATCCCCCACTCCCTATGCCCTACTTATGCGTCGTCCCAGGCGCCGCCGGCCATGGCGGGCATGATGAAGATTTTGCCGTCGCCCATTCGGCCGGTTCGGGCCGCGTCGGCGATGGTCTTAACTACTTCGTCGACGCGGGAGTCTTCGACCCAGACGGTGATTTCGACTTTCGGCAAGAAGGCTTGCGAGTATTCGCTGCCGCGGTATTCGTCGAGGTAGCTTTTTTGCCGACCGTAGCCTTTCACTTCGAAGGCCTCGCACGCTTCGAGAGGCGCGAGCGCCAAGGAGTCGAGGACTCTTTCGGCGAGATACGGCTTAACGACGGCGATGATCTGTTTCATGGTTTACGCGGGGGCGAAAGTGCGGCGAAAAACTCGCCCAATTATACAGAGGCTTATTTTACCCGCCCGCCCGCTAATTGAAAACGGCCCGAAAAACGCGGAAAGCCGCCGTTCTCGGGAAAAAACGGCAGGCTTGCGGATTTCGCCAAGCCGTTTCGGCGATTGCGTCTCTAGATGAGCGTTTGAGAGTCTCTGCGGCGAAGCTGAACAAGAAACGAGTTGATCGCCTCTCGGTTCGCTGTTTTGGGAAGCGTCGATTCGTCGAACGCTCGATCGAGGGTTTTCTCTAATGCGGCCAATTGCGTTTCGTGAAATTCCCAGTTTAGTTCGCCGACGGAAATGTTTTCGCCGCCGACCTTTTGCGCGATTAGTTCATCGAGAAAAGTAAAGCGGAAACTCTGGTTTAGATGCGGGAGATTCGCTTCGATTTCGCCCGTTCGTAGGAGGTGAATTCCGGTCATCAACACGCGATAGGCGTAGAGCAACGGTTTCGCGCGCTTGGGATTCTCCTTTTCCAATAATTTCCGTTGTGTCGAGTAAAAACCGCGGTAGTGATGATAGTGATGGCGCGTGACGCAGCGGCGGGCCAAGGGACGTAATTCATTTAAAAAGTCGTCGCCCATGACGACGATCGGCGAGAGAATTTGTTCGAGAATGTAACCGTTATGTCGAACCAAAAGCTGGAAGTACTTGGCGATTTCATGACTGACCAGCTCGACCTCTTCGCCGTCAAGAATGGTTTTGTATTCATAAGTTTCGACGGGCCGATCAAGTCCCAATAAGTCCGGCAGCGGCAATCGATGGCAGCCTCGCAGGTCCACGTCGCTGTCGGCCGACGGAAAACCGTAGAGGTGCGCGCCGCTGACCGTGACGAACAACGGTCGATAGTTTAGGCTCTCGATCAGTTGCCGCATGGATTTTAGATTGACTTCAAGCATCGATCATTCTCCGTCGAGCGCGAATTAGATAGTCGTCAACGCGAGCGTAGCTGGGGTGGTTCGGTAAAATGGTGTTTTCAAACGCGCGTTGGAACCGTTCGTCGAGCTCCAGGGCGAGACGTTTGATTTCGTCGAACGTATATTCTCCGTTGCGGATGCGAAGCAAATTATCGCGATGTTCGGTCATGTCGATCCGGATTTCTCCGGATTCCAGAGCGGATATGCCGGAATGGAGTAATCGAATCAAGTGCATTGCGTGTTTGGGTTTGAACGTTCCCTTCGCTTTGAGCGAGTTGGCCATGCGACGAAACTGGCTCAAAACATAGCCGGAATAAGTTTTGTAAATATGTTTGGAAAGAAACGCCTCTCGCATCGCGCGTAATTCTTGTGCGGCGGAGTCGGCCTTCAAGACGATCGGCGTCCAGAGCGTCTCAAGCACGTTGGGGTTCGCCTTCAGCGCGAGGCGGAGATACTTTTCCAATTCCCAATAAACTTCATCTTGTCCATGCTCATTAAGCTCCAATTGCTCAGGCATTCGACGCATGGACCAATGAAGCCGGGCCGGGGGGAGAAAAATTCCTCGAATGTCGTCGTCGGAGTTTTCTTTCGCTAGTCCAAACGCTTTTGAGCCGACTTGGCAGCGGTAAATAATACAAGGGCGCAAATCATTGTCGATTTCGCCGAGTTCGTCTTCGACTTCTTGGCGTAGCAGGGCCAATTCGCAGAAAAAGGCGTTGACGCTCTTGCCGTCGGCGAAACGGACGAGATAGGCTCCGTCGCTAGTCGCCGGGTTTTGCAGAATTACCCCTACGCTTCCTGTCGGCTTGATAGTCAATCCGTCTGCGGAAGGCTTGCTCGTTTTCAGGACTACTTGAGTTCCTTCTGAAATGACGAACGAAGGGAGCAGTTTTCGAAAAGATCGATCATCGGAGTTAGGCATCGCCGGCGCCCTCGGCTACTACGGGTAGAAACGCAAAAAAACCGGCGACGCTAAAGATAACGTCGCCGGTTTTGAGTTTTTGAATAGTCGCGAAAAGCGGCTTACTTGCCGGCGTCTTCGCCGACGGTCGGGACGACCCAGACCTTGACCTCGGCTTCGACGTTCGAGCCAAGGTGAATCTTAATCGTGTAGAGTCCCAATTCCTTCAACGGGCCTTGCAAGCGGACTTGGTCGTTGTTGATGTGAAGGCCGGCCTTCTTCAAGGCGTTGGCGACTTCGACCGCGCCGACTGAGCCGTAGAGGTGGCCTTCGTCGTTGGCGTTGGCTTCGATCGTCACGCTTTGCTTCGACAGTTCGGCGGCCTTGTTGTGCAAGTCGGCCAAACGAGCGCGTTCGATCGCTTCGAGCTTGGCGCGATGCTTTTCGACCATCCGCTTGTGATGCTCGGTGGCGAAGGTGGCCAAGCCTTGCGGAATGAGGTAGTTCATCGCGTAGCCGCGTTTCACTTCGACCACGTCGCCTTGCTTGCCAAGGTGCTCGACCGATTGGATCAGGAGCAGCTCGACGCCGCCGTGCGGGCCTTTGGGGAGCCGTTTGTTACGCGAGGGAATCATTGCGGAATTGGTCATTTCAATACACCTAAAAAATGAACGCCGAATTTTCGTCTAATGTTCGTATATCGGCGAAAAGCCGATTAAATCTGCTAAAACGGGATGTCGCCGCCGCCGAAATCGGAGGGCGGGGCGTCAAAATCGTCGGCCGGGGCGGGCTGACTGTACTGATCGGCCTGGCGCTGTTGCGGTGCGGGACGGCCTCCGGCCGCCGGTCGCGGGCCTTGGCCTTGTCCGCCGCCGCCCTTGCCGCCCAACAATTGCATCTTCTCGCCGACGACGCGCAACTTGCTGCGTTTCTGGCCGTCCTGGCTCGTCCACGAATCCAACTTCAAGCGGCCTTCGATTAAAACCGGGCCGCCCTTGGTCAGGTATTCGCCCGCCACTTCGGCGGTTCGTCCCCAAACGGTGACGTCCACGAAAGTCGTTTCTTCGATCCACTCGCCGTTTTGGCCCTTGCGTCGATCGTTGACGGCCAAGCCCAATTCGGCGACCGCCATGCCCGACTGAGTATATTTCAACTCGGGGTCGCGAGTCAGGTTACCCAACAGGATGACGCGATTGAAACTGGCCATGAGCGAAACTCCTCGGAGAACGGACGCACGGAAAACGCCGAGGAAAGCGCATCATGACGCTTACCGATAGGCGGGCGCAACGACCGAATTACTCGTCGCTTTCATCTTCCTCGTCGATATCGACGCGACGGTCGACGGCGGGAGCAGGAGCGGGCGCCAAAACCGGCGCCGACTTGGCGTGCTCAACCAACGCGTCAACGATTCGCGGCTCGACCTTTAGGAACATCTGACGGAGAATCGTGTCGTTGATGTCGCAGCTTCGGCGCAGTTCGGCGAGCTTCAAGCTGTCAAGCTTGCAGTAAATCAGCCAGTAGGCGCCTTTGCGGTGACCGTCGATCGGATAAGCCAATCGGCGTTCGTCCCACAGACGACTCACAAGCACTTCGCCGCCGAGCTTTTGGATCAAAGCGGGCACTTGGCCCGAAACGCCGTCCGGATCGCGTCCGTAGCGGTTCGAGTCCAGAATCAACATACCTTCGTAAACGTTTAGAGCCAAGGCGTTGCTCCTCAATGGAAACTCAGTTGAATTTGTTCATGCAATATTCGACGCCCTCGCGGGCCCAAACCTCGACGGCCTCGGCCGCCAGGTTGATCGTAGCGTCAATTTCGGCTCGTTCTTCGGGGGAAAAACGACTCAAAACGAAGTCGGCCCAGGGGCGTCCTTCGGGCGGCGAGCCGACGCCGATTCGCAAACGCGAAAAATCGTCGCCGCCCAGGCGGAGGATGATGTCCTCGATGCCTTTCTGGCCGCCGGACGAGCCTTTTCCGCGAAATCGCGTCTTCGCCAAGGGAAGGTTCAAGTCGTCGCATACGACCAAAATGTCGCAGGGTTCGACTTTATAAAACTGCTTCGCCTCGACGACGCTCGTGCCGCTTAGGTTCATATAGGTCAGCGGGGTCATTAGGAGGATCTTATGTCCGCCTAGCTCCGCTTCGCACGTGTCGGCATGAAACTTGGCTTTGGTCGGCGGATTGCCGCAACGTCGCGCGACGGCCGCTAATACGTCAAAACCGATGTTATGCCGCGTTCCTTGGTACTTTCGCCCAGGATTTCCCAGCCCTACGACCAATTTCATATTCGATGTCCGCCGGGAAGGGAAACGACGCGTGCCGTCGGCCAAATCACTCGGCAATCGCCGAGCGTCCGACGCCGACTATTTCTCCTCGTCCTCTTCGTCCTTCTTGGCGCCGATGACTTCCGGTTCGCCTGCTAGCGCTTCGCCGGCTTCTTCTTCCGGAGCTTCGGCCGGAACGACGCATTGGACGATGATTTGCTCGAGATCGTCGGTCAAGAACTTCGCGCCTTGCGGCAGCGGAATTTGAGCCAACGAAATGGTCTCGTCGAGCTTGAGGTTGTTAATCTTGATGTGCAGCTTGTCGGGAATCGCGCCGGCCGGGCAGGCCACGTCGATCTCGTGGACGAGCAATTCGACCACGCCGCCTTCGCGAACGCCGGGAGCCTCGCCGCGGAGATCGAACGGCAGGGTCACTTCGACCACTTCGTCGGCCGAAATGCGGGCGAAATCGACGTGCAGGACGTGATCTCCCCAGGTGTTCCATTGCAACTCGCGGATCAGGGCCGATTCGCTGACGCCGCCGGTCAAATCGACCAATCGGCTGCCATGACGCATGGCGGTCTCAAGCGCCTCGGAGCAAACCGAGAGGCTGACCGTCTCTTTGCCGTGTCCGTACAAGACGGCCGGAATGCGTCCGGCTTCGCGCAAATGGCGATTGATATGCTTTCCAACCTGATTGCGTAATTCAACGGCTAATTGCTCCGCCATGGGCGTCCTCGATTTTCAAACTGCTTTTGGTGGTGTTTTGCGTTTTATATGCGTTTTCGGCGCCGCGAGGCGACGTCGAACTATAGTCTTTCCGTAACTCGCCTCTATCAATGCAGAGGGAGAATCACTCATTTTGGCCGAATCTCACGGAATTGCAACCCCAGTTGCGTGAATTTTCCCCGTTGCCGAGAAGTTAATTTCGGCAATTCGCGTCGATGAGGCGAGGAATTTCGTTTGGCCTACGAAACAAGCGGCTAAACAAACAGTCGGCTCACCGATTCGTTGCGGTGGATGCGTTTGATTGCCTCGCCCAAAAGTGGGGCTACGCTAATCACCGTCATCTTTTCTGGCTGACGATCAGGGGGGATTGGAATCGTGTCCGTCACGAACAGGCCATCGAACGGAGTATTGGCGAATCGCTCCAAGGCGTTTCCGCAAAAGACGCCGTGGGTGGCGGCAAGGTAAATCTTCTTGGCGCCGTTGGCTCGCATCGCCTCGGCCGCTCCGCAAACCGATCCGCCCGTGCTGATCATATCGTCGAAAATGAAAACGGTTTGGCCTTCGACCGGGCTTCCGATGACGTGCGCCTGCTTCGTCTTTTCGGCGCTGCTTCGCCGCTTGTCGATAATCGCCAGGCTGCCGCCCAATCGGGCCATGTGCGCCAGCGATCGCTTGATGCTTCCGCCGTCGGGCGATACCACGACGAAGTCGTCGTCGCAAAGGCCTTGCGCTTTGATGAAGTCGTCGAGGACCGGCGCGGCGTACAAGTGATCCATCGGAATGTCGAAGAAGCCCTGGATTTGCGCGGTGTGCAGATCCATGGCCAGGACGCGGTCCGCGCCGGCGCGAGTAATCAAGTTCGCCACGAGCTTCGCCGTGATCGGCACGCGCCCTTCGTCTTTGCGGTCTTGCCGAGCGTAGCCGTAGTATGGAATCACCGCGGTGATTCGTTCGGCGCTGGCTCGCTTGAAGCTGTCGATCATGACCAACAGCTCCATAAGGTTATCGTTTACCGGCGGGCAAGTCGGCTGAATGATGTAGACGTCGCGTCCGCGAACGTCCTCATCGATTTTGCAGGAAATCTCGCCGTCGGGAAAATTGGAAAGAATCGCGCGGCCAAGGGGTAAACCCAAGTACTCGCAAATCTTTTTGGCCAATGCCGTGTGCGCTCGACCGGTGAATACTTTCATGGAAAACATAGGAAAATGGTTGGAGTCTTGGAAGCTAAGCGATTTAATCAAGATTTCTACCGTATATCATTTTTGACTCCGAGGTAGGCGATTCTTCGTTCGCTTTCACAGGCGAAGCGATTCATCGGCCGCCAAGGACTCATTCAAACCAAGCCCGCCGTAACGCAAATAGTTCAATGGATTCGTTCTGTTTCGTCAATCTCCGTTCCTCGAGCGGAGAGCGCGAGGTCGTTATCGAGACGATTCTTTCATCGCCTCTTCGACGATCGCGACTTCGGCGACCGTGTTAATTCCGAGGGCTTCAATCGGTTTAAGCACGGGAAGCGCGCGAATTTCTTTGCCTTGCGAGGCCAAAACGCCCGGTACGTCGGTCACGTAGTACTCGCCTTGGTCATTGTTCGGGCGGATATAGTCTAAGGCCTGGAGCAGATCGGGGCAACGGAACACGTAGTAACTCATGTTCACTTCTTTGATTTTCCGCTGCTCTTCCGTGGCGTCGCGATGCTCGACGATCCCCTTAAAGGCGCCTTTTTCGTCGCGAACGATCCGGCCGAGTCCGGTGGGGTCGTCCTTATAGGCCGTCCCCATAATGCAGGAGGCCGGCACTCGGTCGAATTCGGCCAATAACGCCTCGACCGAGGCCGATTGCATCATCGGCGCGTCGCCGGTCACGATCAAAACCGGGCCGGCATGGTCTTTTAATTGCTCTTTGGCTGACATTACGGCATGGCCGGTGCCAAGTTGCTCACGCTGCCAAGCGAATTCGACGTCGTTATGGCCAGCGAGTGTTTCTTGGACTAATTCGCCCCGATAGCCGATGACGACTATCATTTTTTGGACGCCCCCCGCACGAAGCGAGTCGAGAACGTATTCGATCATCGGGCGGCCCAAGACAGGAAATAAGACCTTCGGCAACTCAGACTTCATCCGAGTTCCTTTTCCGGCGGCTAATACGACGGCAATTTTTTCCATGGGTACAAACCATCCAGTTTTGGACTGCCGCCCCCGGGGCGGCCGATGCGGCTGGGAATGATTATTATCGGAGCTCGACCGACGAGCGGATGACGCAAGATTTTTGAGCCGATAACGCAGACCGAAGAGCTAAATTTAGCAAACTTCGGCCAATTAGATAAGTCTATTCAGCGAGATTCAATTTGCGAGCGAAAATGCCTGGTCGCCGTAAGTTTTTTGTGGGAAATGACTTGCGGTTTTGGTTCTGGTTTGGAGCTTAATGCCTAAACTTTGGCTAAACACGCGCCGCAGCTCTTGAATGGGCCCCTCTTTTTCCACTTTTTTCCGAAAAAGACGCCGTTTTCCGAAATAACGCCGAAATCGGAGGAAGGGCGAGACGTAGAATTATGCACGCTCGAAAAAATGGACCGACCGGAAATATATTTACGGATCACATAATGACGATGATTTTTGACAGTCTTTTTGGTGAAAAAGCAATTCGCACGGGACTTGCTGTTTTGTTGGCCGCCGCATTGGGCGTCGACTGTTTCGCCCAACAAGCCCCGACAACCTACGAACTGACCATTAACGGCGAGAAATTTCTCGTCGAGTCGAATCGCGCGACGAAATTGAAGAGCAAGCGGACGCCCGAAGTTTCGTACGACGTGTCGCTTCGTGTATCGCCGGTGCAAACGGTTCGGTTGCCGCACTTGCAGTTTGAGTTTGAAACGCCGGCCCAGGTAGAATTGATCGGCGACGGGGCGACTCCGACCGCGCGAATCGTTCATGAGCTGGGCTTTACGGCCCTTATTTCCGACGTTGGTCGCCCGTTGGACGCCGAAGGACAAAAGTCGGCCTTGAAACAACTTCTCGAATCGGTCGAGCAAACGATCGCCGAGATGAAGCCGCAAAAAGTCGAAAGCGATAAGCCCGAGTCGCATCGATTCGCCAACGCATCGGCCCTCGGCGCGTCGGTCCGCTACGTCGACGTCAAAGGCGTTCCGCATTCGTACGTAGTTTGCGTTTTTTCGGACAAGAAATTTTCCGCCTCGTGCGTCGTGCAATATCTCGACCATGATGACGCAGCCGTTTCGCCTCGCATCCATCGCATGCTCGATTCGATCAAAGCGACGGAGTAGTTTTCTTTGTTTGCGTTTCAAGAAACGCCGAAGCCCTCGTGCGACCGGGCAGATCGCCGCGAAGGCTTCGGGCTGGGGCGAATATGGAAAACGTCGCCGTTTTAAACCGCGTCTTCTACGAAGCAGTTGCGACGATCAAGTTCTCGCGATCGGCCAATAGCTTTTCAATGTCCAACAGGATCAACAATTCGCGATCTAATTTGACTAAGCCGTTGAGATACTCTCGGCCTAAGCCGGAAACGGTCGGGGGCGGCGGCGCGATCTGATCGCGTTTCGCTCGCAACACTTCGCTTACCGAATCGACGATGATGCCGACCGTCTTTTTACCTGACTGCAGCACCATGATTCGACTCTCCTCAGTCGGCGAACTCTCGGGCAGACCGAACATGATTTGAGGATCAATGACCGGTATCACCATGTTTCGCAAGTTGATTACGCCTTTGACGTGCGACTCGGCCTGCGGAATGCGAGTGATCTCGGTGAGCAAAATGATTTCGCGGACTTTCGTGATTTCAATGCCGAACAACTCTTGGCCGAGTCGGAAGCTGACTAATTGCAGCGAGTCTAGGCTTTCGGAGGCGGCAAGGGTCGCGGCGGAAGTAGCTGTCGTTGACATATCTAAAATTCCTTTCGGAATCAGTTCTCGTATCTGAAGGAAAAACTGCGGCGGGTCTACGGGGAATACGAAAACGTACCCGCCGCCTGACGCAACTATCGTGAACCGCATACCCTTCTCGTTTAAGGAGCTGCGGGAAATTTCAAGGAGCTGGCGGCGCGGAACGATTGGTAAGTGGCAGAAATGTTCCGCGCCGCCAGGCGCATGTGTTTTACTCCCATTCGATCGCAGCGTACTAAAACTCGACGGCGCGGACGCTAGATTGTTTGCGCCCGCGCCGCCGAACGCTTGGGAGGACGCTTATTATCCTTATTTATTAACTTGGAATCGCGAGACTAAGTCTTTCAACGCGCCGGCCTGCGCGCCAAGCTCTTCGCTGCTCGAAGCCATCTCTTCGCTGCCGGCGGCCG
Organism: Thermoguttaceae bacterium; assembly: GCA_963665265.2. Classification (GTDB taxonomy): domain Bacteria; phylum Planctomycetota; class Planctomycetia; order Pirellulales; family Thermoguttaceae; genus CAXXHQ01. Next base: position 941,153 of record OY762224.2, read on the forward strand.
ATTGCTCGGTGACCGTGGCGACGCCTTGAATGGCCTTCGAGACTTCGTGAGCGCCGGCCGCTTGTTCGACCGTGGCCTCGGCGATCTCGGCGATTTTGGCGGCCGTGGTTTGAACCGCTTCAATAATCTGCGTCAGCGACTTGCCGGTTTCGTCGCTCAATTGCACGCCTTCTTCCACGTTCTGAGTCGATTCTTTAATGAGCGTGGAAATTTCTCGCGCGGCTTGATTGCTGCGTTCGGCCAACTTGCGAACCTCGTCGGCCACGACGGCGAAGCCCATTCCATGCTCGCCGGCTCGAGCCGCTTCGATGGCCGCGTTCAATGCCAGCAAGTTCGTTTGGCTGGCTATCTCGGAGATCACTTGGATGATCTCGCTGATCTTTTGCGAGCTTTCTCGTATTTGCGACATCGATTCGACCGACTTCTGAACGGCCTTGCCTCCGTCCTCGGCCAAACGATTGGCGTCCGAGGCGATGCGATTCGCATCGGTGGCGTTCTCTTTCACGGCTTGGATCGAGCGTTCCAGCTCTTCGATCGAGGCGGTCATCTCTTCGACGCTGGAGCTTTGAGTTTGAGCGCCTTGAGCCAGATTCTGCGAGCTCTCGGCGATGACTCGCGAACCTTCGTTGAATTGCGTCGCGCTCTCGGCAACTTGGCCGATTACGCCGGAGAGGTCTTCGAGCATCTTCTTGATTCCGGAGGCCAATTCATCGACCGGCTCGTCGCCTTCGACGCGAACTTCCTTGGTTAAGTCGCCCTTCGCGGCGGCGTTTACCACGTCGAGCAATCCGTTCACTTTGCGACGCAAGACCTCGGCCGCTTCGCGTTCTTGCTCTTGAGCGGCTCGCTCTTTGGCCGCCTGCTCTTCGCGGCGAGAGTTTTCTTCGGCTTGTCGGCGGCGTTCCTCTTCCGCTCGAGCGGCTTGATCGCGTTGTTCGCGTTCGGCGGCGTCTTTGACGTCTTGCATCGCTTTTCCGGTGGCGTCGATAGCCTTGTTAAGCGAGACGGCCATCATGGCGATTTCGTCCTGGCCGTCGATGTCCAAATGCTTTGAATAATCGCCGCTGGCGAAACCCGTAATGACTTCGACGGCCTTGCGAATCGCTTTAACGATTCCTGTGACGACGATAAACGCCAGACCAAGCGCGGCGACGATGCCGATCGCGCTCACGGAATACATCATCCATTTCGCGGCAGTATAGGTTTCCTCTGAGGCGGCTTGCGAGTCATCCATGCTCTTGTTGGCGGCGGCGGCGATTTCCTCCATACACTTTTGCGCTTTGTCGATCGCCGCGCGACCTTCCTTATAAGACAAGTCCCTGGCAATATTGGTGCTGTTTTCGCGAGTTAAGGCGATTACTTGGTTCGTAACCCCCATAAATTCAGCGAAGGCGGCGCTAAAAGAATCGATCTCTTTTTTACCGGACTCGTCAGAAGTCGCGGCAATCCGTTTTGCGGAGTCTTCTATACGTCCTTTTATCTCCTCGACCTTTTTGACGTACTTTTCCATCGTTGCGACGTCGGTGGCGATGATAATGTTCTTTAACGCCCGATACAGTTCAAGCATGTCTTCCTTATTCTTTTGCAGGAGGCGCGAACGAGCGTCGACGGCTTCGGTTTTGGCGACGGCCTCGTCCACACGCTTATCCTTCAGACCGCGTAACGCCTTAAATTGGGCTTCCACATCTTGCGCGGACTTCGCGACCATCGAATCGAGCAGGCCGGTCGCTTTATAAAAGGCGTCATGCCCCTCTTTTCGATCCTTTTCCGCGGCTTGTAAATTGGTGTTGCGCCGCGCGTTGTCCAAAACTTTTGCGGATATTCCCAGGTATTCGGAATATCCCGCTTTGAAATCGTCAATCAATTTTTTTGTGACGGAATCGGAAGCCGACTCTAGGCGTTTCAGTTTTCCTTCTAATTCGGTCCTTCGAGTCGCTATCCGAGCGGTGTATTTATCCATCTCTTCCGGAGTTTGAGACAGAATGACATCTTTTTCGGCTCGATGGATGCGAACGATGTCTTCGTTGATTTGCGCGGCGAGCAACGCTCGCTGCGACGTGACGTCGGCCATCTGGTTTAGCTCGGCGTTGATGACGCTCATTTTATTGAGAGCGAGAAATGTCATGCAAATCGTCAAGCCGGCCAACACGCCGATGACCGCGAACAGTTTGGTTTTAATGGAAAGATTTTTTAGCATGGAATGCTCCTGTGTCCCTTTAACGGCCGGAACCGGTTGCGAATGCAAGGCGTCGGACGTCCCGCTAAGGCGCCCGGCATCGCAAAGTTCTTGCCGCTTGTATAAAGATTGCGAACCGCGTTGGCTTTGCTAAGCGATTTGGTCCGCGTCAACAATCAAACATAGAGCATGAGTTATGCGCGCATGTTATCTATCTGATTATTTTTCAATAATTTACGACTTCAAAAAATGCAGTCTCTAATGAAATAAATTTGCCCTGGAATGATGAATCCGGAGACTACCGGCATAACGGGTGGCGCTTAATGTTAATATGGAGCGAATAGGTAAAACACGAAAAGCGCGTGTTGTTTTATGGCATTTTGAAATGTCATACTGAAGAATACGTAGAAAAGTCAAAAACTAATTTCTGTCTAGTAGCAAATAAGATTAGCCAAACGATGCGTTTGGAAAAATTTGCAAGAAAAGCCGGAAAGCTCATAAAGCGGAGGGGGTGAGGACGGCAAAATACGGCGAGCGCCGTTATAATCCGAACTCTTTGATCTTTCGATAGAGCGTGCGTTCGCCGATGCCGAGGATTTTTGCCGCCTCTTCGCGATTATTTCCGACGAAATGCAACGTTTCGGCGATAAAGAGTTTTTCTAGTTCCTCGAGCGGTTTGCCCACTAAACCCGAAAGCGACGCGGTCGAAACGTCGCCCGTCGATTGGCGTTCTCCCGGCTCGGCCAATTCCTCGGGGAGGTCGTCGATGTCGAGAAGTCCGTCGTAATCGACGACGACCATGCTTTCAACGACGTTTTTCAATTGACGCACGTTGCCGGGCCAATCGAAAGAAAGGAGCCTTCTTCGCGCGGCCGGAGAGACCCCGCGTATTTGCTTCTGATTGGCCGAGGCGAATTGCTTGACGAAGTAGTCGATTAAAATCGGAATGTCTTGCTGACGTTCGCGGAGAGCGGGCAAACGGATCGTGACGACTTTCAAGCGGTGGTAAAGATCGCTGCGGAAAACGCCTCTTTCGATCGCCTCTTCCAAATTCCGATTCGTGGCCGAGAGAATGCGGACGTTGACTTTAATCGGGGCGTTCGAGCCGACGCGAGTAATCTCACCGTTCTCGAGAACTCGCAGCAATTTGATTTGCGTGGGCAAGGGCATGTCGCCGACTTCGTCGAGGAAGAGCGTTCCGCCCGAGGCGTATTCAAATTTACCGACCCGGTCTGCCGAGGCGTCGGTGAACGCACCTTTGATATGTCCGAAAAGTTCGCTTTCCAAAATGTTTTCGCTCAAGGCGGCGCAGTTAAGCGCAACGAACGGCTTGTTCTTGCGAGGGCTGTTTTGATGAATGGACTGCGCGATCAACTCTTTACCGGCGCCGGTCTCGCCTTGTATGAGAACGGTGGCGTTGGTCGGCGCGATGCGTTTTAGTCGTTCGATGACGTCATGCATGCGAGGGCTGTCGCCGATGACCCCTTCGAAGCCGAATTTTTCATCTAAACGGCGTTTTAATTCATCGTTCGTCCGTCGGAGCCGGGAACTTTCGGCCGCTCGTTGCGCGCTGGCTCGAAGCTGCGAGATGTCGAGCGGTTTCAATAAGTAATTGAACGCTCCGTTCCGCATCGCCTCGACGGCCGAGGGAACGGTGCCGTGGCCGGTCATCAGGATTACTTCGGCGTCGGGCTGCTCCTCCTTGGCGCGCGCGAGGATTCCAGTCCGTCGATGTCATTCATCATTAAGTCTGTGATGATTACATCGAATGACGTTTCAGCGATTTTTTTTGCCCCTTCTTGGCCGGATGTGGCCACGGAACACTGGAAGCCGACTCGTTCCAGGCTTTCGGCAACAGTGTCGGCGTGGTCGGCCTCGTTATCGACGATCAAGGCGGTGGCCGGCGGATCGAAAGGGGCGTTAGGAGGTGTTTTTTCTGAGTTTTTCATACAGGCGATGATACCGCAGGAAGGCTTGTTCAGCCAGAACCCATGACGAAAAAACGGTTGTGTGGGCTGAATGTGATTGCTTTGCTTTTCTGCACAGCATGGGAGTTATCGGCAGAATGACGTGTCTGTGGAAATTGAATATGGAGGTAATTGGCATCTGAGGGGCGGTAGTTTTTGCCTGGTTAACCAAATCGGCATAACACTCAAGATCCTCCTAGTCGGAACCGATAAAGTTCCTGAATACGGACATACTGCCCGTACTGTTTTGATTTTGTGCCGGTCCTGATCGAAGGAAAACGAAGCATGTTCCAAGCCGACCGCCAGCAACCAATAAGCGAAAGGAATCGGGGCTCCGCGTCGCCCGATTCTGCGCCGGACGCCTATTCGGCGGGTATGCCCGGCATGGCGATTAATACTCCGGCAGTTCGGATTTTGGCGCGATTTCCTGACTTAAATTCCGTTCGCACAAAACAGACGCATGCGACGGTCGGTTTGCATTCGGAATCCGCCTCAATGCGAGAATTGCAGGATCCGTTTGAAGCGGAGTCGGCCGAGCGTCATCCGGTTGAAACGCCGATTCGTCGCAAATATGCGGCGAAGATAATGGTTGGTGCGGGAGCGTTGCTTTTGTTGGCCGCAATTCTATCGTCGGTCAATTTTCACGGTAAAGGAGAGGGGGGCGGCTCGCCCGCTCCGAACGCCGATCTTGCACCGGCTTGGCCCGGACCGGTGAACGTCACGACGTCAAAACCAAACGCCGCGAGCGGCGCAAAACCTTCCGACGTTGCCGGCATATCGACAGGGAACGCAAATCAGTCGGGTGGCAGCTTCTCGGCGATGAACATTCCTTCGTTGGGCGTGACGACTCCGGCGGCCTCGACCGTCGACGGTAAGAAATCCTCTTCGATAGCCGACCTTCTTCCGGCTGAAATGAAGTCGCAAGCGACGGAAAAAACGGCGGTTCTTCCGACGGGTGCCGCAAGCCAAAATATGGGCGCTCCGAAGTTGTCGGAAGCGTCGCCTGCCGCGGTGGCGGCCAAAACCGATTTAGCGAACGATGACGTTAGTCGTGCGACGCCTTGGCCGCGAGTGACCGACCAATCGAAGACGGCGTCCGCGACGGGGAACGAAGGAACCTCGAGCGACGCATCGACGGGCGAGCAAAACGCCGGCGTCGATCTTCAAGCCGAATATCTTCGAGCGCGTTACAACCAAGGGCAACCCGCTTCGGCCAAGGGGCAAAGCGGGAGCGTTTCTTCGACGAATATGCAGACGAATGCTCCGACGATCAACGGAGCGACGGGAGCGATTGGAAATATGAGCGGGACGCCGACGCAAGTCGATCCACGCAACGGGGTGAACGAGGCGGCGGGACGGTACAACTATCAAGCCGATCTTCGCGCCGCAGCCAGTCGGCCGCGACCGCAGCCGGCGACGATTTATCCGGCGGCGACGTATCCGAACTATTCGCCGATCGCCGGTCAAGCGTCGCAGGGCGTCGCCCCGGCCATGACGAATCCGCCGCAACCGTACGCCTCGTCTAACGATTCGACTCGCGCGAATCCGACGACGGGTCGCCAAGGCGCGGCTTCCGGCGCGACCTACTACCAAGCGCCCGGCGTCTCGGCGGGAGTAAGTTACCCGGCCACCGACGGCACGCAACAACGTCCTTATTAATTTTTTGACGGCACGATTAGATTCCTCGAAATCAGACCTTTAATCAGACGCGACGCTTCGGCGCTGAGTTAAAATTCTCAAGACACTGGCAAATTAGAAAGCGTACTATGAGCGCGCTCGATCAAGCTTTTATCAAGGCGTACATGCAACATGCACCGTCGGCCGCCGGCACGACGATGGAGCCGTCTCGCCCCGTTTCGCTCGCCGCCGCGCTCGATGCGTCTCCCGTAGCGCGAAGGTCGAAGCAAGCGCCCGCTCCGGAGTCGGAAGACGACGTGCAAACTCTCAAGCTCACGCGCTCCGAAAATTCAACCGAAAAACGTTCGACGAAGCAGCCGCATTCAAAGACGAAAGCGGTTGTCGCCGAAACGCATGCCGGCGCGTCGAGAAAGAAAACGACTGCCGTCATCGCGGAAGCGCCCGCGGAGAAATCGCGTTCGACGAAAAACGTAAAAGCGAAATCGGCGAAGCGTGAAGAAGAATCGTCTCGGCCGTCGACCGGTCCGAAGGCGGCGCCTTGGGCCTCGAGCAAGACGATTTTTCGTTTGGACTCGGCCGAGAAGGTGAAATCGCATCACTGTCCGAAAAAGCCGGCTGTTGAAGTCGAGCAGCCGCGTTCGAAGGCGAAAAAAAGCGTCGTCGTCGAACCGCAAGACGCGGAAGCGATCGCCGAAGAGCGTTTTCCGGCGGGGTTGCCGCGATTCGTCGCGCCGAATTTGGATTTCTCATTGAATGAAAAGAAACCGGAGCCTGAGCCCGAAGAGCCGAAGCCGGTTCAGATCAGCGATTGGTTCGACTCGCCGGCGTTGGCGCCGATGAGTTCGACGCCGGCGCCGCAGTCGGTCGCGACGCTTGCTCCGCAAGCCGTCATTTTTGAAGAGAGCCCGAGAACGGTTGAAACGGAAGCGATCGCCTCGGCAGCAAGCGTATCGGCCGCGACGACTAGCGCTCTTGCCGCTGCGGCGGCTGCCGCTCAAGCTCCGATCGTCGAAGAAAAAATTATGCCGGCGCTCGCGCCCGAAACTGATCGGGTTGAATCGGCCTGCGAGGATTCGCCCGCGCCTTGCGTCGGATCGGCGAATTCCTCCTCCGCTAGTTGCCGTATTTTTCAGCCGATGTTGCAAGTCGATCATTTCAACTGGCCGAAGGCACAACGCGAACTGGAAGATCGGTCGCCCGAGCAAATCGAGAGCTTGGCCGAGGCCCTTATCGCCATGCGGTCGCAAAATCAAAGAGTAATCGCCGTGAGCGGAATGCGGACCGGCGAAGGGGCGACCACGCTTCTGTTGGCCGCCGGACGAAACTTAGCTCGACGCGGGCTGAAAATCGCGTTGGTTGACGCCGATTGGCGGGATCCGCAACTTGCCGCTCGACTCGGATTGCTTCCGCAATGCGGTTGGGAAGACGTGTTGTTCGGCAATCTTCCGCTTGAAGAGGCGTTGGTCGAATCAATCGCCGATCGCTTGGCGGCGTTGCCCGTCCGTTCGCCGATTTTAATGGCCCGCATGCAGGCCGACGCCATGGCGCGGTTGGCCGCTTCATGGGAAACGCTCGGCGAGCAATTCGACATAACGCTCGTCGATCTCGGATCGCTGAGCGCCTCGCCGATGATCAACGGCATGGCGGCGATGGGCGATTCGCGCGGCATTGAAGGTTTGATTTTGGCGCACGACGCCCGAAGTCCGCTCCCGGCTAGCTGGAACGCTTGGAGCCAAGCCCTCGCCTCGGCCGGCATCGCCGTCGGCGGGGTAGTTGAGAACTTTTGCTAGCGAGCCGCTTTTTCACGCCCTTGGCCCTAATCCCTACGCCCTAAAATGTATTCAAGCTACTGGCAACTTCACGAAAAACCGTTCGAGCCCGGCGCCGACGTTCGATTTTACTATCCGAGCGAATCGCACCAAGCCGCTTTGTTGAAGCTGCGTTACGCTTTGGAGAATCAACACGGCGCGGCCCTCTTGGCAGGCGCGGCGGGAACGGGCAAAACGGCGCTCGTCGCCACGTTGGGCGGCTCAATCGGCGATAACGTGCGGCCGATCGCGCGGATCGTTTTTCCGCAAATGCCGGCCGCCGAACTGCTCACCTATGCCGCCGATCAATTTGAAAATACGCAGACGTCGAACGAGCCGTTTTCGACGCAACGCGCCGTCGCCCGACTCGAAAAATTCTTGACGAACAACGCCGAGCAAGGCCGCCAAGCCCTCCTCGTCATCGACGAAGCCCATACGATCGACGACCCGACCGTCTGGGAGGCGTTGCGGATGCTTTTGAATTTTGAGCGAGAAGGTCGTCCTTGCCTGTCCTTGCTACTTTCCGGCCAGACAAGCCTAATACCAGCGATGGGACGCATGCCGCATTGGGAGCAACGTCTTTCGACGACCTGCATGCTTCGCGCGCTCACTTCGGAAGAGACGGCCTCGTACGTCGAGCGGCGACTTCAAGTCGCCGGAGCGAAACGAACGATCATCGAAAGCGAGGCCTACGGCGTTTTGCACGAATTAACGCAAGGAATTCCGCGCTTAATCAATCGGCTTTGCGACCTCGCACTGCTGATCGGTTTTGCCGAAGAACGCAAGACGCTCGGCGCCGACCACTTTCTATCGGTCGGTCAAGAACTTGCCGCCGTTTCTGCCGAGTAACGCCGGTTCCCCTCCGCCCTCATCCCTACTTCCTACTCCCCGCCGACTTGCTCGTCGAGCCAGAGCAGGTACTCGGGATTGCCGCCCGCGATCGTCGTCGCGATGATTTCCGGCGTCTCATAGGGATGCACTCGGCGAACGGCGGTCTTCACCGCCTCGAATAGCTTCGCTTGCGTCTTAATCAAGCATTGCCACTCCTCGGCGCCTTCGATCTTGCCTTGCCAGCGATAGACGCTGGTTATTGGGCCGACGATTTGCACGCAGGCGGCCAATCGTTCTTCGACCAGAGTACGTGCGATCATCTCGGCGTCGCTCCGATTCGCCACGGTCGTCATTGCCTGAATGTGTTCGTTCATCGTCGATTGCTCCGTTTCGCGTCGAATTGCGTTATCCTACTCCGCGCTCACTGTCCCCTGCCCCCTATTTCATTGCGTCAAAGCGCGCCACGGCGAAAACACGAACATCGCGCCGCAGGCGATGAAGCAAAAACCCACGATATAATTCCACTTCAAGGGCTCTTTCAAATACAGGATCGAGAAGGCGCAGAATACGGCCAGGGTGATCACTTCTTGGATTGTTTTTAATTGGGCGGTCGAAATGCCCGAGTTCGAGCCGAGCCGATTGGCCGGCACTTGAAAACAGTATTCGACGAATGCGATGAGCCAGCTAACGAGGATCGCCGCCCAGAGAGCCGTTTGCTTATGCTTTAAATGGCCGTACCAGGCGAAGGTCATAAACACGTTCGAGACAGTCAGTAAAACCAAAGTCGCTAGCCACATTAGAGTCGCTTCCTGGCATTGTTCAATAGCTTGGTTCGGGGGGGATGGACTTGGAAATGTACGCATTTCTCCCCCATTTTACAAGATGAAATGAGGGGGATAGGGCGAAGCGGACGGTTGATTTTGATGCGATTCGCTCCGCCAAAGAGCTTGCGATATGAATTTCTGTTTCAAGAGAGCTCGATTTCGTCTGCAGAGGCAAAGATTGGGTTAGTGCAAAGATCTTAATAATAACTGAAGAGACGCAACTTCAGAGTTGCACTCAAAAAGTGGTGCATGCCTTCGGCATGGCGGCCAAACGGCCAGTGAAAAGCGCGCCCCCCGCTATTTCGCGGTAATTTCTTTCAAGGCGGCGGAGAAGGCATTGAGCGCTTCGGCGTTGAAGAGGACGAAGCGGACGAGCGTCGGGCGTTGGTTGGCGGAGAGGAAATCGAGGGCCGCGGAGACGGCGATTCGCGCGGCCAAGTCGAGCGGATAGCGATAGGCGCCCGTACTGAGCGACGGAAATGCGAGGCTTCGGCAATCGTTTTCGACGGCCAGTTCAAGGCAGCGGCGATACGCGCTTTCGAGCAATTGAGGTTCGCCTCGCTCGCCGCCGGACCAGATCGGGCCAACCGCGTGAAAAATATATTTGGCAGGAAGGTCGCCGGCTTGGGAGATCACCGCCGAGCCGGTCGGGCATCCTTGCGGATAACGTCGATCGGTTTCGGCCATAATGCTTGGGCCTCCTCGACGATGGATTGCGCCGTCGACGCCGCCCCCGCCCGCCAATCGGCTGTTCGCCGCGTTGACCACGGCGTCGACGTCTTGCTCGGTAACGTCGCCTTGCGTCAATTCCAAGACGCAATCGCCGACGGAATATCGCATGATGAACTCCTTGCAATGAACATCCGACCCGAATAGGTTCGCGGTTTGCGAAGTTTTATTGGTGCGTGCAAGCACGCACCCTACGAAGGTTTCAGCGTTCGCAGAGTATCCTACTCGCGGCCGAGCAAGCGGCGGACGGCGTTCCAAGCGTCGCCGACGAGTTTGCCGGATAGCAGGTCTTCGGTGACGGTCGTTTTCTCCGTTGAAAAATTTCGCCAAACGGCGTCGATGTACGGTTTGCTCGTTCCGGCGACGAAGGCGTAAAAACCTTGTCGTCGAACGTCGCCGAGGGCTTCGCGATAGTGATCGATGATATGGGCGTTGATCAAGTTGCCGGTGACGCGGACGGTTGAGAGGGCGCCGCGACCGACAACGGCCACTTTGTCGATGGCGAAGAGGGTCATGGCGCTGGAAAGCGCCCAGGGGTTGACGCCTTGTTCGGCGGCCGTCGAACCGATTTCATCCCAGAGTCGTTGGACTTCGGCTTGCGGAAGGGTTTTCAATAAATCCATCGAGCCGACCGATTCGCGGATTTGATCGACGGTCGCTTTGAGGCCGTCGACGGACAGGGGCGGCGCATCGAAGGTCGAGGCGGTGGCGTTGGCGGTTTTGGCGGCCGCTTTCAAAAGATCGTCCACATGATTGATCGTCGAGTCTTCGTCGATTACGCCTTGCTTTTTCAATTCGCGGGAAAGCTCTTGTAAATAGAATTGCGAGCCGTAGGCGACGTCGTTGACGATTGCCAAGACAGTGAGCGGCGAAACGTGGAGCGTCGCCCAACCGGCGAGGTCGAGGAACGTGGAGACGGTTTTTCGCGCGACGTAATCTTCCGTTTTGCGCGGAGCGGCGGCATTAACGGAAGAGGCGTCGGGCGAGGGCTTCGCGGCGCCGCCGACGTCCTCGGCGAGGAAGTCCAAGGTTTGGCGAATGAGAACGTCGTAGGTTTTTGAATCTTGAAAAGCTTGAGGGATGAGCAACGACGCCGATTCGCGGAGCGCTCCGGCGGCCATTCCCGCCGCGCTGCGCAAGGTTCGCTCGGGCAACGAGAGGCCGAAGAGTAAATAGTCGCGCACCGATTGATAACCGGGATCGTCGTTTCTCGGCGGCGTTCGTTCATCCATGAGGCGTTTCTCTTTGAAGAGACGTAATTGAAACGGGGCGAGCCGCGTGAAAAGACGTCGGCGAAACGTCCGACATTCTACCCGGTGAGCTTGCGATAGTCCAAGCGGGCCATTCCGGCGGCGCCGATGAATCCGGCGTCGCCGCCGAGCGTGGCGAACTCGATTTTCGTTTTCTTGGCCAAAACGGCGAACGTGCGTTGGGCGACTTCTTGGCGAATCTCGGAGAGAAACTGGCGTCCCAGGGGCGTTTTGTTTCCGCCGAAGGTCATTGCGCCGCCGATCAAAATCGCGCTCGGATCGACGGTATGCATGACGTTGACGATGCCGACGGCCAGGTAGCGGGCGGTTTCAAAGATCAACTTTAGAGAGAGATCGTCTCCTTTTTCCGCCTCTTCGGCGGCCATGAGCGGCGACAGCGTTTCGCCTGCGGCGATCCGCTCGGAGAGTGAGCTGACGGCGCCGGACTCGAGGGCTTCTTTCGCACGCTTGACGAAGGACAGGGCGCTGGCGTAGGCCTCGAGGTGGCCTCGGAATCCGCAGGGGCAGATTCGGGCGTCGGGCGACGGATCGATAATCATATGGCCGCATTCGCCGCCGTGGCTGTTCTCGCCGTCGATGGGGAAATCGTCGATGATGATTCCGCAGCCGATTCCGGTGCCGAGGGTAAAAAGGGCGATGCTTTGGAAATCGCGTCCGGAGCCGACCCAATATTCTCCGTAGGCGGCGGCGTTGGCGTCATTTTCGAAGGTCAGCGGAAGATCGCAGTGGAAGGCGGTCCGATCGCGGAGCGGGAAATTGTCCCATCCTTTCAAATTGACCGGCGCGACGATGAGGCCTTGGCGAATGTCCATTGTGCCGGGAGATCCGAGACCGACCCGGGCGATTGCCGAGGTTTTCAAGCCAGCGGCTTCGACGGCGTCTCGGACCGCTTTTCCCATTCGCGCGGCGGCGTCTTCCGCCCCGCGATGGACTTCGGTGGGGACGCTCAAGCGGTGCAGGGGGCGTCCAAGGTCATCGACGACGCCGACCTTAATACTGGTTCCGCCCAGATCGATTCCGACGAAAAACGGGGCCTTCGCTTCGTGAAAATCGATGTATCCGTGGGGGAGAGGCATGAGTTCTTCCTTGAGTTTTTGAAGCAATGCGGCGGGCCGAGGGGCTGGAGGGCAACGGCGGCGACTATCAAAATATACCACCATTCAAGGAAAATACCGGCAAAACGGAAAAAACGACTCTTTGACGGGGTGGGCCGCCGCGAATTTTGCCAGAAAAACCTGACAACCGGCGGGGACGGTTTTGGGAATTCCGCTGAAAAAAATGCCAAAAACGTTCCATTTGCGATTGTTCGATTTGACCAAACTGGAGAAAATGCGGCGCCGTTGGATCGAGCCGCGCATCTTGCTTTTGACCCGAAGCTTTTGTAGACGCGGCATGATCCGCCAGAAATTGCCGAGCAAAGCGTTTTCGTTGTTTTTCGACGAAGACGAGTGCCGCAAGGATGCGGCGTTTTTTGCGAAGTAATTCACGTACGCGACCTCAAGGAGGGAACCGATGGTCTCGTTACATGCCGCCGTCGCCGTTCTATTGTTTTCCGGCGCCGGACAAAATGTGATGCTCGATTTTTACGCCGACTGGTGCGCGCCTTGCAAGGCGATGAGCCCCACCGTGCAAGCGTTGGAGCAAAAAGGGTATTCGGTCAAACGGATCAACATCGAGCGTAATCCTGAGCTTGCCAAGCAGTTTAACGTGACGGGGGTTCCCTGCTTCGTCATGATCGTTGACGGCAAAGAGGTCGATCGAGTATCGGGCGGAACGACGTTCTCGCGGCTCGAACGGATGTGTAAGATGACAGGTTCTCCGCGATTGCCGGGCGGAAACGAGACGGGGTTGGCTCAGGACGTTTTTCCCTCGGCTCCGCCGATGAACGCCTCGCGCGTTCCCTCGCAAAACAATCTTGCCGCCAATATACCGACCGGAAATGCTCCGGCCGACGCCCTTCCGTTTGCCGAAGACGCGAACGTCATTCATCCCGCCTCGTACGATTCGGCCACTGGCTCGCGTCAACCGATTGCAAACGTCGCTTTTCAGCAACCGCAACAACAGGGAATGTCGAGGCAATTTGATCCGTCGCAAGGAATGAGTCCGCAATCGCTCGACGCCGCCCTGACGGCGGCCAGCGTCCGTCTTCGGGTTGAAGATCCCGACGGTAATTCTTGCGGCTCCGGCACGATTATTGACTCTCGCGCCGGCGAGGCGTTGATTTTGACTTGCGGACATATTTTCCGCGATTCCAAAGGAGTCGGCAAAATTGAGGTCGATTTCTTTGGCCCTAACGTCGGTCAACGGATCGTCGGGCGTTTGATTTCTTACGATTTGAAACGGGACGTCGGCATCGTGGCAGTTCGGACGCCGTTCGCCGTTGCGGCCGCCCGATTGGCTCCTCCCGGCTATAAGCCGAAGAAAGGTGACGCCGTCATTAGCATTGGTTGCGATAACGGGGCCGACGCCACGGTTCGGCATAGCCGCGTGACTTCTTTGGACCGCTATCAAGGTCCGGCCAATATCCAGGTCGCCGGGCAACCGACCGAAGGACGCAGCGGCGGCGGGCTATTCTCGGCCGACGGCATGGTAATCGGCGTTTGCAATGCGCGAGATCCGCAAGACCAAGAAGGCCTTTTTGCCGCAATCGAGCCGATCATCGCGCAGATGGATCAGGCAGGTTTGGCGTTCGTTTATAATCAGCCGCAAGGCTCGTTGGCGATGCAACAGCTTCCGTCTTCGCAACAAATGCAGCAAATGCCGCAAGGACAGCAGCCGATTCCCGCTCCGGCGTCGTTCGTCGCTCAGCAGGCTCCGCAGCAAGATTTTCAGACGCCGGCGGCGCAGATGGGTGATAACGTGGCGGCCGCTTCGTTTAATTCCGTCGCGCAATCGGCCGTTCAAGCCCCGGTCGGCGGAATGAATTCGGACGAATCGGCCGCGATGGACGAGATTCGTCGTCAATTGAAGGACGGAGCCGAAGTCGTTTGCATTATCCGTCCGCGAAACAAGCCCAACGCCGCGAGTGAAGTCATTATGCTGGACAAGGCCTCGCCGGAATTCGTTCGCCAACTCTCGGCCGCAGCGAAGCCGAAGGATAATCGTCAGCTCACGTCGCTTGAAGTGGCCAAGCCGCGAAAGACCATCTTGGAATGGTCGAGCGAGCAACAGCCGGCGAGAAAATAAGCGATTTCGCCTCGCTGATTGCGTCGCTGCACGGCGAGGCCGTGCGGCGGCGTCTGAGTCGCAAATTTTTTTGCAGACGGGTTATGCGTTCCCCCGTTTCAACTTCGCGTTTTGGCCCATTCTGCGAAAGCTGCTTGCCATTAATTATCATCAGCCAAAAACTTGCAGTTTGAAGTTGTAGTTAACATTTTCTTTGTGCGCAAGTTTTGTTGACAAGCATTGGGCGGGAGGATAGATTAGGGGGAGGATTTATGGTTTGGATCACATCTAAACGAGGCAGCGCTTTCGCCCCTGAAAAACTCGATTTGCGTTTTTCGATCTAATCGGGGCGGCTCTGGATTTGCCTTTTCAAAGGCGCGATCTCACTCTATTGCGGGTGCCGCTTAGAATTGTTTGCGTCTTTTTCGATCCGTTCTCTTTTTGTTTTCACTATTGCTAGGTGCAAATAGCGCTGAATCTGTGTTTCTCCTGGCGGACGTTGTGCCGTGCGCTTGCGTTACGAATAAAGAACTACATGCAATGTGTTGAGAGCGGCGTTTCATATCAAATTTTAACCGACACTCAATGGAGCAGCGAGAAATGCAGTTTTCCAGTTTGTCTCGAATTATTTTCGTTGCGGCGATGGTTGCTAATGCGGCCGGCGTTGCGGCACAAGCGGATGCGATTACCCACGGCGGCACGACGATCAACATGGCCTTCGTCAACGTCGGCAACGCGGGAAACGCTGCCGATAACACCGGCTACGGCGCGGTGGGCTACAACTACCGGATTGGCAAGTACGAAGTGTCGGCAGGCCAGTGGGCGGCTGTCCTTGCGGCCGCTCCCGGCGTCGGGAACGCGGCGTATTGGGGCGGTTCGCAGCCGGCGGCCGGCATAAGCTGGTACGAAGCGGCGAAGTTCTGCAACTGGCTGACTACGGGAGACGTGAATAAGGGCGTGTACGACACCGCTACTTGGGCGATCATGGATCACCAAACGGCCGGGGCGACGTACGGTACGGCCTATTTCATTCCGACCTTGAACGAGTGGTACAAGGCGGCGTATTACGATCCCGCGAAAGCTGGCGGAGCGGGTTACTGGGACTATCCCACTGGCAGCGATAGCGCGCCTACGGCCGTCTATGAAGGTACGTCGCCTGGTACAGCTGTATATGTAAATTGGCTCGCGCCGACCACTCCCGCCAACGTCGATAACTGCGGCGGTTTGAGTCCCTACGGCACGATGGGACAAGGGGGTAACGTCTGGGAGTGGAACGAGTCTAGCGTTTCGGTCTATCGCGGCGTACGCGGCGGGGGAATCAACGGCGACTTTAACTTTCTGCTTGCCTCCTTCCGCGACAGCCGGATTGGAACGACCGAAAGCTATAGCATCGGATTCCGCGTAGCAAGCGTTCCTGAGCCGGGCAACATGTTGACGACGGCTATGATCGCCGTGATTGGTTTGATATACGGCTGGCGGAAACGGAAATAGACCGTAATGCCAATCCCAATTTGAAATTGGGAGATTGGTGATTTGCTTTTCTTGATTCCTGGTTCTCAGGCTCCGCGTCGCTGCGCCGCGGAGCCGTGCGGCGGCAGTGCGTTACCAGGCAGAGCCTGGTAACGAGGGGAAAAACGCGCATGCCTTCGGCATAGCGGCTAAACGCCGCCCGCGTCGCAAATTCTTTTTTGCGAACGGGTTAAAAATCTTCGGAAATCGATCTGCCATTAAACGGCGTCTATCGTTATACTCCCGACCCGTCTCAATATGGATTTTGGGAGATAGGTGCATTATGTCACGACAGCGACAGATCAGATTACCGAGGGCGGAGACGCCGCGACGAGCGACCTTAACCTTGGTTCAGGCCGTTGTTTGCGGATTGGCTCTTTGCGGATTCGTAGCGAACGCCGACGCGCAATACTACGATCAGCATGGCGTTTTGGCCGATTCGAGCGCGGCGCCCACCTATCCTCAGACGAGCGCGACGCCGCAGCCCGGCGCTCCGGTTCCGGGCGAATCGGGCGGTTCAGTTTTCGAGACGATTCCCTCTCCTTCGGAGACGCCGCTTTCGGCTTCGCCGACGGCCATGCAGCCTGGCTCCGACGCCGCATTGCTTCGCAGCGCGACTGCCGCGCCATCGCAACAAACCGCGCCCACGTCGCTTGCGCCCACGCAATTCGAGAGTCCGTTTAGCTTCGACGAGAGCTGGTCGTGGCAGGTTTTGCCCGACGGAATTATGTACAAGTCGTATTTGGCCGACAACCACGATTCGCGTATGGGGAGCCAATGGATTTATAAGAAAGATTACGGCTGGCTTTGGGACGCGACGCTTGGCGCTCGGGCCGGTATATTGCGGTACGGAAATCAGGATCCGTTTTATCCGGAAGGTTGGCAGCTTGATATCGAAGGGGCCGCCTTCGTTCGGATGAATTTAGAGCATGACCGCGACGTCGATTCGGTCGATTATCGATTCGGCGTTCCGTTGACCGCACGGCGCGGCGCGTGGGAAATGAAGTTCGGCTACTACCATCTCAGTTCGCATATGGGCGACGAGTACATGGTGCGGAACAACTCGCTCGATCGAATCAACTACGTTCGCGAGAACTTGCTCTTGGGCGTCGGCTTGCATCCGAACCAGAATATGCGCCTTTATTCGGAAGTAATTTACGGTTTTTACACCGACGGCGGCGCGGAGCCGTGGATGTTTCAATTCGGCGCCGAGTACAGCCCGATCACATGCAGCCGAGCGGGAGGCGCGCCCTTCGTGGCGGTGCATGGTCGCATTTCGCAAGAGACCGATTGGAGCGGCGGCGTGACTTTCCAAACGGGTTGGCAATGGCACGGTCGGTCGAATCACACCTTCCGAATCGGCATGCAGTATTTCAACGGCATGGAAGACCAAGCCCAGATGTACAATCACTGGGAGCAGCAGGTCGGCGGCGGCATTTGGTACGATTTTTAGAGGGCAGGGATGAGCGGAGAGGACGCGGAGACAATTGCTTTTATCCGTTCGTTTCCGCGATAAATATCTGATTAAAGCGGCCGCCGAATTCGGCGATCGATCGAACATAGGCGATCTTCGAGTCGTCGGGCGATAAGACGCAAGCCTCGGGCCTCGGCGCCTCGGCTTGGTCGGACGGGGGCGTAATGCGACGCGTTTTGCCTTCGGTCATGTCGGTTAGGCAAACGCTTCGATCCATCACATGCGCGACGTACCGTCCGTCACCGCTCCAAGTAAAGGCCGAGGCGACGTCGAACGGATTCTGGGTTACTTGCTCCGGCTCTCCTCCGCAAGGTGAAATGGTCCAGAGTTGAACAATTCCCGCCTTGTCGCGCATCAGGAAGGCGATTCGCGATCCGTCGGGCGAGCTTCTTAACCAATGCCGAGGACCTTGCAAGCCGGGAAAGCTGCGATCGGCAGTAAATGTCAAACGACGTTGTGCGGCTCCAAGCGGCGGTCGAGGCCGAGTCGTCGCCGTTCCCTCGAGCGGTCCGTCGGAGCTCGGTTGCGTCACGTCGTCGGGTAGATCGACGATGAAGACTTCGGAAATAGCTTGGCCGCGTTCCGTAAGAACTTCGCCTTGAAACGCGAGAGCGCGGTTTTGCCATTCGCCGTTCTTTTTTCGATAGCCGCCTGCGCCGATCCAACCTTCTTCGCAGGCCTTGCGGATTTCATCGGAGCCGGGAAGAGGATTGGCCTTTGTTCGAGTGACAAGGACCGAGAAAAAGGCGCCGTCGTGATTTCGCGAATGATCTTTGGATACGGTCACGGGGCCGATCGGCACAGAAAGGCCGACGTTGCGCAAGTCGATTTCACGTTCCGGCGTTTCTTCGGTAAATTGAGCGAGAACGTGATCTTGATAGGTAAAGCTGACCCAAGCGCCGTCGGGACTAAAGATATGCACATGGGATCCCCCCCGCAACGCACCGGCTTTGAAGGGCGGGGTAATTTGCCGCGCGTCGATATTGACGGCAGTGAGAAGCGGCGAACGAGTAACGTCGATTAATACGCCTTGGCGATGATTGGCAGCGTAGCTCCAATCGGGCGTCGGGGATTCAGGCCCTAGAATGAAAGCCGCTTTCGGTTCGGCGGGGCTGAACGAGGCGACGCCGCAATTCGCGCCATTTCGTGATTCAAAAAGAGTAGCGCTTTCACTGGAGTGTATAAGCGCTATTTCTATGCGATTCCCGTCGAATACGGCGCCGGCCGGATCGCTCCGCACGTCGTAGATGATCGCTTCGCCGTCGGGGGACCAGACATTGGCGTTAGTCAGAATGTGTCCGGATTTAGCGAATGTGAGACGTTTTTCCATGAAACCGATGCAAGACGTCGTAAACAATGACAATTGAAGGGGCGTTCATACATTCTTTTATTTTTCGCATCTCATTATGGCGAGAAATCGCATATCGGGCAGGGGTGACGGATGCCTCTCTCTTCTGCCCGACTTGAACCGCAGACAGATTCTTTTTTCGGCGTGTTGGGGTAAACACTCTATGGCTAGCGGTCCCTTCGTTCGCTAACCTGTACTACTTATGGAATGCTTTTGCATACTCCATAGTGCGACCCCTCTGTAGTTTAATCGCGATCTGTTTTTATTGCGGTTCTAGCGATTATGGCGATAATTCGAGCGGGAAATACGAGAAAAATATTCCCCCCTGCTGGAATTATTATTTTTTCCAATTACACTGAGAGTTGTCTTATCACTAGTCACTGGAGGGGCCTATGGGATCCAGTTCAAACCTTACGCTGATCGCGGACGACCGAACCATCGTTCGCGAAGGCATTGCGGCGTTATTCGCCGAACGCGGCATGACGAATTTCGCGCTCGTCTCGATCGAGAACGCGCCGAAGGAATCTGCGCGCTTGCATCCGAAGCTGCTCATGTTGGGCATGGGAGGCGGCGACGCCGAATTTTGGAGCGTCGTGCAAACGCTCCGTCAAGAATCGCCGCGACTGAAAATATTAATTCTTGACGATCTGGTTTCGATGCGCAACGTGCGGCGCACGCTTTCGTATGAAGTGAGCGGATATTGGACGTTGCGTCATTCGTTCGCATCGCTTTTCGAGGCCGTTAAGACGCTTGCCGACGGCGACTGCGCTTTTTGTCCGGAGGTGAAGGACGATATTCAACTCACGAAGCGAGGCTGGAAATACCATCCTCGGCATGAAGCGAATCCAATTCATGCGCTCACCTCGCGCGAGATGGAGATATTTCTTTTGCTTGCGAAGGGCAAGACGCTAAAAGAATGCGCGGCCGAGATGGAGATTGCCGTAAGCACGGCCGACAATCACAAAGCGCGATTGATGAATAAACTTGGCAAGCACAAGACGGTGCAATTGGTCCATTTGGCGCTTCAAGAAGGGCTGATCGACGACGTCGTTTCGGACGTTTGACCGCTAGAAAAGTCGTAATCAATAAAAAGGCGCCTTCGGGGCGCCTTTTTTGTTGACGCTCGTTCCGAAAACGACGGATTTAACGAGGCGATCAACGCTATATACTCGGCGCCCTTTGTATTTGCCGGTTTTTCGAGCTAATTTTGACAAGCGGGGCTTATAACTCATTTCGATCCGGAATTGCGTGCGTCGGCTCGTTTCTTGTGGAATCGGGTTTTCGTCAATGCGAGACGCCGTTTTGAATTGGAAAATGTAGTAAGCTCCGAACACATGAATCAGACCAAGGTCAAAACGCACGTTCGGCCGATGCTTCGGCCCGAGTTGGATAAAGCGTTGGACTGGGCCGCAGCGGAAGGATGGAATCCGGGCCTGTTCGACGCCGAGGCGTTTTTCTGCGCCGATCCCAAGGGATTCTTCGTCGCCGATTGCGGCGGCAAGCCTGTCGGCGCGATCTCGGCCATCACCTACGGCGACGGATTCGGCTTCATCGGACTCTTCATCGTGTTGCCCGAATTTCGCGGCGGCTCGTGCGGCAAAGAGCTTGCCCGTCGGGCGTTAAAATATCTCGGCGAACGAGCGATCGGCGTCGACGGAGTGATCGACAAGCAATCGTGTTATCGCCGATTAGGTTTCGAGCCGGCCTATAAAACGATTCGTTATCGCGGCGTTTCCCCGCAAGCGGCGTCCGAGACGAACGGCTCGGAATTGCGGCTTATTGATTTGCGGCGACTTCCGCTGCGCAGCGTAAACGGGATCGATTCGACGTTGTTTCCTGCGCCGCGTGAAGGCTTTTTGCTCTCGTGGATTCGTCAGCCCGGCCACACGGGACTCGGCGTGATTCAGCAAGAAAAGCTGGCGGGTTTCGGAGTCGTGCGGCCGTGTCGCACCGGCTATAAGATTGGACCTCTTTTCGCGCGGAACGTCGAAGCGGCGCATAAATTGTTTGAAGGACTCTTGGTCGCCGTGCCCGACGCCGAAGTATTCATAGACGTTCCGGAGCCGAACGAAGCGGCGTTGAAAATGGTTCAGGAGCAAGGCTGGCAACCGGTATTTGAAACAGCCCGGATGTATCGGGGCGACGTTTCACAGCCTGATCTCTCGCAGATATTCGGCGTTACGACGCTGGAATTAGGCTAAAACCGCGGCGGTTGGTTGAATCGCCCCCCTCTTTAGCGCGGTCTTTACGGCGTGTACCGATTCTGCTACATTCACCCTGTACTTGGTTGCGTTGGTGGTCGATTTTTTCGCTAAAAGTCGACAAACAGGGAACTCCGGTGAGATTCCGGGACGGCCCCGCCGCTGTAACCGAGCGTAAGAAGGACGACCCATTCTTTGCATGGCCATTGTCGTTCGCTACGGCTAAGAACCGAAGCGGCGACGAGAAGGCCCGGTCGGACCCGGCTCGGGAGTCAGAAGACCTACCAGCGCGTAACGTAGCGTGGAGACCTCCTCGAGGGAAGGAGGCCGCGACCTATTTTCCGCTTCCGGTGTTCCCATGTCGTTGCGCCGTTTTCGTCCGCGCGTCTCCGTCGCCGCATTGCGTCCCGGCTTTTCGCTCGTCGAATTGCTCGTGGTCATCGCGATCATCGGCGTGCTTTCGTCGCTGCTGTTGCCGGCCATTCAAAAATCGCGCGAGGCGGCACGCCGCTCGGCGTGTTTGAACAACCTTCGCAACGTCGGAGCGGCCGTGCATCTGTATCTCGACGTGAACAAGCGTTTTCCCGTCGGTTGCACCGAAAATCGTTACGTTTGCGACGCCGACGGCAACAAGCTATTTCCGCAAGGGCGACAGTTGGCTTGGTCGGCCTACATTTTGCCGTTCCTCGAACGGCAAGCGACTTCGGCGCGCATCGATTTCTCGAAGGGGTTTGATAGCGTCGAAAACGCCTCCGTGGCGGCCGAAGTCCTGCCGATTTACATCTGCCCAAGTTACCCGCGTTCGACGTTTCTCAAAAGCGGCCGAGCGGTTTGCGATTACGGCGGAATCAACGGTCAATGTCTTCCGAAGCCGGTTACGCCCGTCAAATATTTCAGCAATAATCCGCCGAACGGCATGATGCTGAACGAAACGGTCATTCGCATAACGGACGTGAAAGACGGTCTTTCGCATACGTTGATGGCCGCCGAAGCCGCCGGTTTCGCCGACGGACAATGGATCAACGGATTGAATATTTTCGAGGTGTCTTGCGGGATCAATACGCCCGAAAGCATCAATAATGAAATACGCAGTAAGCACCCTGAAGGCTCCAACGGATTGCTGGCCGACAGCTCGGCGAGATTCTTAAGCACGGAAATGGATCTTTCCGTACTCGCCGCCATTTGCACCCGCGCCCGCCTCAAAGACGAGATATTCGTCGGCGACTTTTAAATTCCAGCCTCCCCTTCGTTCGTCCATTACGGACCATCCTTGGAGTCTTTCCCGTCATGAAGAAAAGCATCTTGATTTCGACTTTCGCCGTTTACGTTTTTTGCTGCGTCGGATTCGCCGCCGCGCAATCGACGATCACCTTCGACGACGTTCCCCTCGCCGCGAACTCCTATTACAACGGCTCGGACTACGCCGGCGGTTTTTCGAGCGGAAACCTCTTCTTCACGAACTCGTACACCGATTACGGCTACGGCTATACTTCCTGGGAGAATTGGGCCGTCTCGAACAAAACGGATACGACGACCGAAGGTTACGGGAATCAATACAGCGCCATAACGGGCGGCGGGGGCAACAACTCGGCCAACTACGCCGTCTCGTTTCCCACGTTCGCCTCCGGCGCCTCGACGATTAGCCTCTACAAGCCGACGACGGTCGGAGGTTTTTACGTCACCAATACGACGTATGACTATCTGTCGATGCTTAACGGCGATCAATACGCCAAGCAATTCGGCGGCGACTACGGCATTGATCCCGACTATTTCAAAGTGATCGTCACCGGCTACGATCTTTCGGGCGTCGCCCTCGGCTCGCTTGACGTTTATTTGGCCGACTATCGCTCGTCGGACAGCGCCGAAGATTACATTCTCAACCAATGGAAATGGGTCGATCTCACTTCGCTCGGCACGAACGTTGCCTCGGTCACGTTCAAGTTTAAATCGTCGGACGTGGGAGCCTACGGCATCAACACGCCGACCTACTTCGCGATGGATAATTTGACGATCGGATCGACGAACAATCCGGCCACGGAAAAATTATTCACCGGCTCGGCGAATAGCCGCTTCTGGAGCGGAGCGAACGTTTGGAACCGCGGTTCGTTCCAATCGGGCGACGGGTTGCTCTTCAATTCCGCGTCGGCCACGGCCAGCGTCAACGATCTGACGGCAGAGACTCGCGTCGGCACAATCACCTTCGGCGCTCAAGCCGCTGCGACGACGATCTCGGGCTCTTCCGTAAAATTGGCCGGCGACCTCGGCAACTACAGCCTCGAGACGCAAACCGTCAATTTGGCGATGAACCTTGTGGACGGAAATAAAACCTTTTATGCACGCGGCAATCTTGTCATCGATCAAGCGATTGGCGAAGAGGGCGGCTCGTACGGCGTGACGAAGACGGGCTCCGGCTCTTTCGTGCTGAACGCCGCCTGCAGCTATTCCGGCGGAACCGAGATTCGTGAAGGGAAACTAATCCTTTCGGCCGAGGGCGATCTTGCCGCGGCTTCGACCGTCGCTGTCGATCGAGGCGCGACGTTTGGAGTGGCCGCCGGCGAGCATGAAATTGCGACCATCTCGGGCGAAGGGACGACCGCCGTCGAGGGCGACGCCGTACTCGTCGTCGGCACGTTAGTGCAGGATACGCTGATTCTCGGCGGCTCGGGCGCCTCGACCGCGCAAACGTTGACCGCCGTACCCGAGCCGAGCGCTTTGGCGCTCTTGGCGGCGTTGGGAATCGTGACCTTTGCGATTCGTCGTCGCTCGTAAAATAACGTTTTGAACGCGAAACGGAAGGAGCCGTTATGCAATCGTTCGTTCATGTATATACCGGCGACGGAAAAGGAAAGACCACGGCGGCGTTGGGGCTTGCGCTTCGCGCCGCCGGCGCCGGTTGGGACGTCTTCTTTGCGCAATTCGTCAAAGGCCAGCCGACCAGCGAGTTGCAAGCGTTGGAGCGGTTTAGCGATCGCATAACGGTGCGGCGATTCGGCGGCTCGAAATTCGTCGCGCCGGGGGGCGACGCCGAATCGAATCGGAAGGCCGAGGAAGGGCTCCGCCAATGCGAAGAGGCGGTCGGCTCGGGCCGGTATCAATTGGTCGTTCTCGACGAGGCGAACGTGGCCGCCGCTTTAGACGTGGTCGATCTCGAAAGATTGCTACGTTTGATCGACGGCAGGCCGGAGAACGTCGAATTGGTTTTGACGGGCCGTTGGGCGCCGCGGCAGATTCTCGATCGCGCCGATTTGGTGACCGAGATGCGCGAAGTTCGTCATTATTATCGCCAAGGGGTTTCCGCGCGACGCGGCATCGAAAATTGAATCGCCCGTAGGTCAGGAGCCCCGTGCCTGACAGAATTCACCGCAGAGGCGCGGAGGTCGCGGAGACGGGCAGCTTTTTGGTTTGTCTTCTCTGCGCTCTCTGCGTCTCGGCGGTTCAAACTCGTATACTTTGCGATTAGCGAAAATAGCGGAGATTAGCGTTTCTCGTTCGTCGTCGCGATTTGTCGGGCGGCTTCGTAGGCCGCGATGCCGACGCTGACCGAGAGATTCAAGCATCGCGCCTCGGGGCGCATCGGGATTCGATAGCAGCGCTCGGCGTTGCGTTCCAGGATTGAAGCGGGCATGCCGCGCGATTCGCTGCCGAACACCAGCACGTCGTCTTTGTCGAACGCGGCTTGCGTATATTCTTGGTTGGCGGTCTTCGTGAGAAACTTCATCCGCCGTTCTGGAATTCGGGCGACGAGATCGTCCCAATTGTCGACCGCCTCCCACTCGAGATGCTCCCAATAGTCCAAGGCTGCGCGACGAAGATGCCGGTCGTCGAGTCGAAAACCCAACGGGCGGACGAACCAGAGCTTCAGGCCGAGCGCGACGCAAGTTCGGCCGACGTTGCCGGCGTTGTAGTGAATTTCCGGCTCGAAAAGAACGATGTGCATTAGATAGGGGGTAGGGAGTAGAGGATAGGGCGTAGGGCTAGGGCTTCGTCGTTTCTTTGCGGCGGTCTTGTTCGGCCACGCCTTTGGTATAGGCTCGCATCTGCTCTCGCCACTCGGGCGGAGCTTCAAAGCGACCGGAATCGCGCATCCCTTTTTGAGCGTCGCGCGGCACGTCTCCGCGTCGTAGCGTCGTACTCTTCGGACGTAGGCCTAAGCTGCGAAGCGCTTCGTCCAGCTCTTTTTTCGCCTCGGCGTTTTTGGAGCCGTCGGCCGCTTGACGCAGTTTCTTCCAACGTTCGAGGAAACGTTGCGCCTCCTCTTGGGTCCAGCCGAGCCGTTCGAGCAATTGAGTATCGCCCTTGTTCAATTGGTTTTCAAGATGTTCGAGGGCAAGTTCCGTTTGCTTGCGGGCGTATTCCATGTTGACTTCGTCGCCGCCGGGTTCGGGCGTTTCGTTCGGCGAAGCCTCCGGGGCGTTCCCCTTGGCCATTCCGCCGTCTTTCGGATTGCTCATCGCCTGTTGCGAGGCGTTTTGCTCGGCCGCGTTTCCTTTTTGGGGCTGCGGTTGTTGCGAACCGCTCGCGTCGGACGAGTCGGAGGCTTTATCGCCCGACTGGTTTTGTTTTTTATCGTTCGACGTCTTGCCGTCCCATTTTTGCTTATCGCCCTCGGCTTTGTCCTTCCCTTGCGAATTCTTTTTGTCGTCCGATTGGCTCTTGCCGTCGGCCGAGTTTCCTTGTTGATTCTTTTGCGAACCTTGTTTGGCGTCCGATTGCGATTTGTTTTTGTCTTGCGCGGCGGAATCTTTTTCCTGCGACGATTTGCCGTCGGCTTGATCCGGCTTGCCGTCGTCGCCTTGATCGGCGTCGTCGCCTTTTTCGCCTTTTTCAGCTCCTGACTTGTCGGCTTGCGATTTATCGGCGGCGGATTTTTCGTCGGCTGAATTCTTTCCACCCGATTTGTCCGCGTCGGCTTGAGACTTATCCGATTTCTCAGCGTCGCTCGTCTGATCGCCGCCGCTCTTTCCCTTTTGGGCGTTCTTATCTTGCGAATTCTTGCCGCCGGATTTTTGATCGGACGAATCTTTGCCCTGCGATTGATCGCCCTTCGCCTGATCGCTTTGCGATTGCTTTCCGTCGGACTTATCGCCTTGCGATTTATCGCCGCCGGCTGATTGATCGCCTTGGGACTGGTTGTCGCCCTTGTCGGAATTCGCGGCGTCTTTTTGGTCGGCGCCCGACTTGCCGTTTTGCTTGTTCGCTTTTTGCGAGTCTTTCCCGTCTTTGCCCTTTTGCGATTGCTTGTCGTCGCCGGGTTGCTTATCGCTTTGCGAATCTTGGCCGGTTCGTTCGCCGTCCTTTTGGGCGTTCTTGCCGTTCGATTTCTGTTGGCCGTCGTTTGCGCTCTGCGAATCGGCGCCGTCGCTTTTCTCGTCGCCCGGCTTGCCGGATTGCGATTTATCGGCGGCAGAATCCTTCTTGCCGTCTTTAGCGGAAGCGTTTTGATTTTGCGACTTTTGCGAATCGCCGTCTTGTTTGGCGTCGTCTTGTTTGTCGGCGCCGGCGGAGTTCTCGTCGTTCTCTTGCGGCTGTTGCGGATTCTTCGAATCGCCGCTATCTTTGGGCGACTTATTCGCGGCGGACTTTCCTTGGCCTTTGTCGTTTTGGCCGCGGTCTTGACGATCCTTTAATATCTCTTGGATCGCGTCGCCGGGGTTGGCGTTCGGATCGATCGGATCGTGGCGCGCGGAGTCGGCGCCTGAGCCGTTTTCGCCGTTTTTCGAGGAGTCGCTTTTCGCGTTGTCTTGGCGACGTTCGCCGCCGGTTCCTTTGCCGTCTTTTCCGTTTGAACTTTGCTTGCCGCCGGGTTGGGTTTGGCCATTCTGGTTTTGCGAATTGGTTCCTTCTCCCTGCGATTGTCCTTCGCCTTGCGCGCCTTGGCTTTGCTTGCTTTGCGTTTGCTGGCCGTTCTTTTGTTTGCCGCCATTGCCCTGCATGCCGGGGCCTTGCTGTTCCGAGCCGTTTTCTTGATTGTCTTCTTGGCCCGGCTGCCCTTCGGTCTTCTTCTGCTGGTTGGAATTCTTGTTCGGGCTATCGCCGGCGGCGTTCTCTTGCTGTGTGCGGTCTTGCGAGCCGGCCGAGTCGGATTCGTTCGGCTGATCGCCTTGCGACGAATTGTCTTTGTCGGCCGCGCTCTTCGAATCCCCTTTTTGCGCCGAGTCGTTCTTTTGCGACGGATCGGATTTTGAGTCGCCTTTTTGGGGCGAAGGGTTTTTCTCGTTCGAGTCGCCTTGGTCGGGCGAGGCCGCCTTGTCGTTCTTGTCGGACGAAGCTTTGCCTTGCGGACGGGCGCCTTTGCCCGACGTATCTTTCGACGGATCGTCGCCGCCGGACGCGTCGCGGTCCGATTTTTTCTTTTTGTCTTTGTCGGCGCTCGGATCCGCGGATTTCGTTAGGTCCGATTCATTGGTCTCGATCTTCGCCGGTTCGATTACGATTAACGTCTTCTTTGCCGAAAGGGCGAGGTTCGGCTTGGGCGTTTTGCCGTCCTCGGCCTCGGCCCAGAAGGTGACGCGATCGCCCGACTTCAAGCCCAATTTTTCCGGCTCGAACGCGAAAGACTTTTCGCAATCGCCGTTGACGCTCTCTTCACTTTCGGCGAGGTCGAGCAACGGCGGAATCTCAAGCGGAACGCCGTTCGCTTCGGCCGCGATCCGCAGCTTGCGCAAGCCGAAGTCGGGGTCCGACGCCTTGACGTGAATCAACGTCGAGCCGGTTCGTTCGACCGGCGTTTCTTCGCGTTGCGGCTCGACGATCGAGACGGTCGGCGCTCGATCGGCCAGCGTTTCGATTCGATAGCGAGTCGGCCGACGATTCGGTCGGCCTTGCTCGTCTTTGACGAGTAGTTGGTACGAATCGTACTCCGATCGAGTCGGGTCTTGCGGATCCAAGCGGAGCGTGAACTTTCCTTCAGCGTCGCGATCGTTCGTCTTCATGGCAAGCGTGCGCCGACCGTCGCAGTTCAAGTCGATTCTCGCACTGGCCAACGGCATGTTCGCTCGTCCTCGAACGATGATTTCGGTTCCTTCGAGGGCGCGGACGTCGCCTTGCTTTTCTTCGACGCGGGGAGCCATGCCGGTATAGGCAGGGTAGCGGTATTCGATCCGTTCGACGGCGATCTCCGGCGAAGCCTGCGTCGTGAGGTGATAAACGTCGCTTCGGCAATCGCCGGCCGCGATGAAATACGAATAGTTTTGCCGAACGCCTTCATGCTCGGAAGGGAATCGGCATTGATAGCGCAACTCGTTGGCCGGGTTCATCACGAGGACTTGATCGACCGCTTGGCCGTCGGCCGACGTGTAGTGCAGCAAAACCGATTCGCTATCGCGGCGGCCGAGAATTTCGGCCGAAATCGTGACGGATTCGCCGTTGAAGACCAAGGCGTCGCCGGGGCGGACGTCGGAAATGGCGACGCGGGTCGGCGCATGTAGATTCGCCCAAGGGCACAGAACGCGGGCCGCCGAAAGGAGCGGATTCTTCGGCGAGGCGACCACGTAGACGCATCCGATGATGACCAACGCGGCCAAAACATACCCTAGTCGCAAGACCGATCGCCAATCGACCGCCCGTTCCGTTTCGTCGTCGGCCAATTCGGCGGCCGTCCGCGACTCCATCGCCTGCAAGACGAGCGGCGCGGCGTCCTCTCGGCGAGAGCGGATCAATAAGAAATTAATCAAACCATTTTTTAGCGACGGTTTGTATTGTTCGATTGTTTGGGCGGCGTAGATCGGATTGACGCGGCGGATTAGGACCGGCGCGACGCGCACAGCGAAATAGAAAAGGGAGATGGCGAGCCACACGGACCAGATCGCATAGCGACCGGCGACGCTCAAGCCTCCGTAGATGACCCATTGATCGAGAACGGCGGCGAGGAAGATGAAAAACATCGTGCCGACGGCGAGCGTCAAAAGTCCCTGCGTCACGTCGACGCTTTTTACTTGCCGACGAGTGTTTTCCAATCGACTTTCGATGAAACGTTCTTGCGGCGACGGCTCACGGGGCGGCGTGACGAACGGAATAGGCGAGCCAAGGCCGTTGGGCTCCGGCGAGGCGTCGTTCGGCGGCGTTTGCGTTCCGTAGGACATCGTGCGAAATCGTTCGGCGCAGGGGAATACTTCGGTACATCTCCATTATAATCGTAAGTAGCTATCCCTGCGGTATTTTTGACGACGGAACGGCGAGATTGGTTCCCCGAATCGCCTGAAAAAATGATTGCGCGGCGAAAAAGGGGCTTGGATAAAACGCTCAATTTTCGACAGTCGGCCTCGCGGTCCGGTTATGACGGCGGTAGGGATTCAGCCGAGAGCCTTTTTGGCCTGCCTTCGGCGTGAAAAATTGAGAGAGCCCCGATTCAGACAAAACGGGTAAGGCTCGGCGACTCGGTAAAAGCAGATTCGCTTAAATTTTGAGATTCCGAGGGGTAATCCGTATTGGGGGTTAATTCTTCACTCGTACTCTTGTCGAAATAAATAGCAAGCGGGCCTGTCCCGCGCTTATCCGGCTTCTTCTCCAATTTTAACGGCGGCAGTTTTGCGGATCGCGTTTTCCGTCGGCGGCTAGTTTCCGCCTGTCCTGAAAACTTAGCGACGAACGCGGCAACCGCAATTTTGCCACAACGAGGCTCGACAATGAAGATTCGTTATTTTCTTGCGTCGCTTTCTTTATTGACGCTTTGCCTAGCCTTTGCCGGCGATTCCTCTGCGGCGATCACGGCCGTCGGCGACGTCAGTCCGTCGGATCCTAGCAGTTGGAATAGCTTAACCTATAACGCATTAATCGGGGCGACCGGCAGCGGCAGCGTCACCGTTGACGGCGGAAGCCAATTATCAACCAATTCTGCCACAATTGGTCAACAGTCAAGCTCAACCGGGCTTGTGACAGTTACCGGAACAGGCTCGTCGTGGAATACCGGATATGAAGTTTCTGTCGGCGAGTATGGCAGCGGAACGCTCACTATCGCCGACGGCGGCTCCGTCAACGGCGGCGCCCTTAACATTGGACTCAATTCCGGTTCGTCCGGCGTCGTAAACATTACCGGTTCCACGTCGAAATTAACAGGCGATAGCCTCGATATAGGCTGTGACGGCAGGGGCACGCTAAGTGTTTCCGGCGGTGCGACTGTCGATGTTGGCTATTATTGCTATATCAATTCCTTGAGCACGCTTAACTTCGGCATCGGCGGTGGAATGCTCACGACGACGACGCTCTTCGCCTCGCCGAATCAAATTACTGGCTCTGGAACTATTTATACTAATGGCTTGGTTAGCGACGTCGATCTTATTCTTGATTCCGAGGCGAGCCTTAAGCAGACTCTTACGTTCGGAGAATCCGCTGCTGTGAATCTCGATCTAGTCACAAATACCGCTCAACGTCGCTTTGGAGCCGGCTATCTGGGTAGCGGCTCAGTTACTATCTGCGGCGGGATTACGGTTAAGTCAGGACTGGGAGAGCTTGGAGTTGCGGCCGGATCGACTGGAGCGATAACCGTTTCCGGAAAAGGGACGTTGTGGGATATGGGAGCAGGAAACATGATCGTCGGATGCGCCGGGAATGGTTTCCTCACGGTAAAAGACGGAGCTACCGTAAGCAGTCGTGTAGGATGGATCGGTCTTGACGCAAATAGCTCCGGAACAATAACAGTTACGGGAACAGGGGCTCAACTACTTTTGTCTGATCCGTATTCGTCATTCGTCACGCAGTTAGTGGTGGGCTTCAATAGCGCCGGAACGGCGAGATTAAATATCACGGACGGCGGGGTCGTTTCCGTAATTGGTCGAACGACGTTCGGCGATTCAGGATCGCTTTATTTGGACGGCGGAACCCTAACGACAGACAATCTGCAAACAAAAATCATTCAACTGACTGGTTCCGGTACGATCAATACGCAAGGCCTGGTGAGCGACTACGCTTTAGTATTCGATTCGCAAGCGAGCCTGAAACAAACTATTACGCTTGGACATGACGAGTCGATCATATCGTTGAATCTGGACGTATCCGGCTCGGCAGGAGTAAACGGCGATCTCGGCGGAAATTCCATATCGATCAGAAACGGCGTTACAGTCAACTGTCACGACGGCTATGTTGACGCCTACGACGGGATTCGCGGTATCGCGACTGTCTCGGGCACGAATTCGGTATGGAACGTGTCTAATGATTTGTATATTGGCGTCGGATCGCTGACGATCTCCGATGGATCGAAGTTGTGCATGGAAAGATCTGGCGATTTTGATTCTCCATGTTGTCTTATTGGCTACGTCTCCAGGTGCGAAAGCTTAGTGACGGTTCGCGGAACGGGCTCTTCGCTTAAGACGACGGCCGTAGTCATTGGCAAAGACGGAAACGGAACATTGAGAATTCGCGACGGCGGCTCCGTCAGTGACGATTCCGCGTACCTCGGCCAATGCCTGTATCCTGAATCGCTCGGCGTCGCCGTCGTTTCCGGTCTTGATTCGATTTGGACCAGCGGCGAAATCTATGTCGGCGGTCTGCAATATACGGAAGAGTATCCGCTAGGCCTTGGCGTTTTAACGATTGCCGACGGCGGTCGCGTTTCGGCAAATCAGTTTTCGGTCAACGCTCGCTCGCTGATGACGATCGACGTTAGCAACGGCAGTCAGCTCTCGATTTCCGACGGCGGCGGAACGATCACGAACGACGGCACGGCCCGAATCGCGGCCGGGGCGAAGGCAATTGCCGGGAAAACCTATACGCCGATCGCGGCCTCGACATTTAGCGGATCGGGAGTTTACCAAGCCCTTGGCGGAACATGGAACGCGGCGGAACATACCTTCATCGCCTCGACCGTGCAATCGGCCAAGTCGGGCGAAGCGGTTGAAATGAACCTGGCGACGATTCAGCGCGCGCTCGTCGAAGACGCGGCGACCGGTTGGAAAGTCGGCGCCGGTTTCCTCGCCGCGACGAGCGATAAGACGTTGAAACTCACGGCCACTACGGCCTCGAAAGACGAATTGGCCGCCTTGCAGGCCTTAGCGGGCGAAAACCAGAAGATCAAAGGCGCGTGGACCTTCACGCTCGAGTCGGGCTACGCGGAAGGCGATCCGGCCTACTTGTCGTTTGAAGTCGGCGGGGGACTTTCCGTCGACGACGTTCGTCTCTGGCATTTCGACGGAGCGACTTGGGCATCTTACGCGGCAGCGGATTTGAACTACGACGGCGAGTTCGTCAACTTTACCGTGACGAGCTTTAGCGGCTACGCCGTGACCGTGCCCGAACCCGCCGCCGCGCTTTTGCTTATCGTCGCAGCGTTTATGGCGGCGATAAGGATTCGGCGAGACCGCTAGAGCGGAGTCTACGGTTGAATTTTTCCGACGCCGCATGCTCTTTGGCAGGCGGCTTTTTTGTTTTTCGAGAGGCGATTATTTGTCGACGGCTTATTCGCACGGTTTCGTTCGGAAAAGGCCCCCAGGTTTAGCGATAACCGTTGACCAATCAAGGGGTTAAGTTACAATGGCCCTCGCCTGTTTTACGAAGCGTTTTTCCGCGGTTTTTCGCCGCTTATATCCCTTTCCCGTGAAAGAAATCGATGCAACGCAATTTATCGAAGCTCCGCCGTAGCGATGAAGAGGCCGTCAAGGACGCCGGTTTAGTTCTCGATTTCGACGAGATCGCCCGTAAGGGGTCGATGACTCGCGAGGAAATTTCGATCGCCAAGTGGTACGGCATCTACCATTCGCGGCAGCCGGGCAACCACATGGCGCGGGTCGTGATCGCCGGCGGGCAACTCACTTCGGTTCAGGCGAGGGCGCTTGCGCGGCTTTCGAAAGTCTATTCGCCGGGACGCATCTCGTTTACCACACGCCAGAGCGCGCAATTTCATTGCCTGCAATTAAGAGACCTGCCGAATTTCTTGCGCGACATCAAGGCGGCGGGCTTGACCACTTTTCACGGTTGCGGCGACGTGACGCGCAACGTGGCGGCATGTCCTTGGGCTTCGATCTGTCCGCATCGTCGGATCGACGTCTTGCCCTACGCTCAAGAAGTGGCCGAGTACATGGCCACGCGGCGCGACTTGGACAATTTACCCCGTAAATTCAAGATTAATTTTTCGGGCTGCTTAGGCGACTGCGGCCAGCCGCATATTAATTGCGTCGGAGCCAGCGCCGTCGTTCGCCGCAACGATCAAGGAAACGAGGAGGTCGGGTTTCGCGTCGTCATCGGCGGCGGCATGGGATGGCGCGGATTCGTCGCCCAAGAATTATATGGATTCGTTCCGCCGGAAAAAATCGCCGACGTTTGCCGAGCGGTCGGATATCTCTTCCGCGACAACGGCGATCGTTACATCCGCATGTTCGCCCGCTTGAAATTCGTCGTGCATCGTTTGGGAATCGCGAAATGCCGGGAGTTGGTCAACGCCTATTTGGACAAGGACGGGGTCGATCGAAGCGGCTTCGTCGAAGGTCCCGTCGCCGATTGCGGGCGAGCGATTCCGCATCGTCCGCTCCGCGATACGGCCCCCGTGGGAACCGACGGCTTGGCCATCCAACGGATCAAGATTCCCAAGGGGGAAATCAGCTCCGACAATCTCGAAGAGATAGCCCGACTGGCCGAATTGTTCGGCGACAAGCACGTTTACAGCACGAATCGGCAAAATTTGGAATTGCACGGAGTCGCGCCGAGCAAGTTGGGCGAATTGCGCGAAGAGATTCGCAAACTTGGATTCGAGACGGACGATTTCTTCGGGCTGAGCGACGTCGTCTCTTGCGTGGGAACGACCTATTGTCCCTTGGCGGTTTCGACCACGCACCGCATGTTCGACCGGCTGCAATGCCTCGTTCACGACGAGAAATATGATTCGATTCGCGACAGGGCGATCATCAACATCACCGGTTGCCCGAACTCGTGCTCGCCGTATCGCATCGCCGACATCGGGTTGCGAGGGCTTCGCGTTCGAGAATTGGAAGGCTCGACCGAAGGCTATCAGATTCTCGTCGGAGGCACGCAAGAGAAATTCGGCCAATTTGTCGGCGAATTCAAAGAAGACGATTGCCTCCGCGTGATTGAAACGATTTTGGACGAGTTCAAGAAAATCGGCGTCGGCAAAGAGACGTTGGCGGAAAACGTCGCTCGACTGGGGGCGGAGCCGTATCGCAAGGCGGTCGCGGCGCTCGGCGTTAACTACGTGAAAGCGGTCAATCCGCTCGAGCTTTCGGTCGTCACGGGCGAGGCCGATCAACCTCGCGATTTCAAAGCGATCGCCAAAGACGTTCCTTGTCGGACGGCCTGCCCGGCGAATACGAACATTCCCGAGTACATTCGGCACATTGCGCACGGCCGATTGGACGAAGCGGCGTTGATTAATCAAGAAGATAACGTTCTTTCCGGCGTATTAGGGCGGATCTGCACGCGACCTTGCGAATCGCGTTGCCGCTATCAATGGACGAGCATCAAAGGCTCGGTCCGCATTTGTCATCTGAAGCGATCGGCGGCGGACGGCAAGTCGAAGAAGGCCCGGCCGCTTCCTCCGTATTTCGGAGCGAGCGGCAAGAAGGTCGCGATCGTCGGCGGAGGACCGTCCGGCTTAACTGCCGCGCGTGAACTGAAACGCTACGGCCATGAAGTGACGATTATCGAGCGCGAGCCGTATCTCGGCGGGCAAGTTCGCATCGGCATTCCCCAATTCCGCCTGCCGCGCGAAGTACTCGAAGAAGACGTCGCGGCGATTATCGATAGCGGCATCGAAGTGAAGCTGAATTCGTCGATCGCAAAAGCCGAGATCGTCGAACTGACGAAGAAATACGACGCCGTACTTTTGGCGGTCGGCGCGAACAAGCCGCGGAGCGTGAAACTCGACGGCTTGCCCGAGGGAGCGGCGGTCGAAGGTTTGCGATTCATGCAGCAATTCAACGACGGGAAGGCGAAGCCGCTTTCAGGCGACGTGCTGATCATCGGCGGCGGCTTTACGGCCGTCGATTGCGCGCGGACGTCGCGGCGTCTGCTTGGCGAAAGCGGCAACGTCAGCATCATGTATCGGCGTGGCGAGGCCCAGATGGCCGCCACGCATGAAGAGTTGCACGCCATGCGCGAAGAGCGTATTCGCATTGAAACGCTGGTCACGCCCGTTTCGGCGAAGGTCGAGAACGGGAAGCTTCGTTCGGTCCGTTTCCAGCGCAACGTGTTGGGCGACGTCGATTCGAGCGGCAAACCGGCGTTCATTCCGGTTCCCGGCGGCGAGTTCGATATGCCTTGCGACACGCTGATTTTCGCGGTCGGCCAAGACCGCGAGACGGAGATTCTTCCGCCCGAAGTGAAAATCGGCGACGATCACGCGACGAACGTGAAAGGGCTGTACGTGTCAGGCGATTTTCTCGGGCAACGCTCGGCCGACGTGATTAACGCCGTGGCCGACGGCAAGGCGGCGGCCGAGAAGATGGACGCGTTTTTGTCGGGAGAAATTCGTCGCAAGCGATTTTTGGAAGTGAAGGCGGCGGAAATCACCGGCCGATTGCGCGATCACGATCTCGTCGATACGCCCGAGATGCCGATGTTGCCTCTGATTAAACGCGGGGCGAGCGACGAAGTCGAACTTGGCTTCGGCAAGGAAGAAACCGATATCCACGCGTGGCGTTGCTATCTCTGCAACTACAAGTTTGAGATCGATCAAGACAAGTGCATTCATTGCGATTGGTGCATCAAAGTTTCGCCGCGAAACTGCATTCTCCGGCTAGGAAAATTGAAGCTCGACGCCGACGGAGCGCCGGCGAGTTGGTCGGAGGTCTCGGCCGCCGAGCCCGACAAAGCGACTTACATTTGGATCGATAGCGACCAGTGCATTCGCTGCGGCAATTGCATCAATATTTGCCCGGTTGAGGCGATTTCGGTCCGCAAGAATGACGTGAGACGCAAGACGTAAGGAACAGACATTCCTGTCTGTCCGTTTTCGTTCAGCCGCGCAGCGGCGAAATAATAAAGCCGTGGACCTAAGTCCACGGGAAGGGTGTATACCACAGTATCAAAGAGTCCCGAAGGGACGACATAAATTATTTGCGGGCTAAATTATGTCAGGCTCTTACGCGAATTTGCTATGCCATGCGGTTTTTAGCACGAAAAACCGCATTGATTACGTGCGGTCCGAGTTTCAGGCGGATTTGTATCGTTATATATCCGGAATCATTCAATCTGAAGAAGGAACTGCGATTCAGATTGGCGGAACAGCCAATCATGTGCATTTATTCTTGAAACTGAGGCCGACGCAGGCCGTCTCCGACATGCTTCGCCTCGTTAAAGCGAATTCTTCGAAGTGGCTTAACGAAACGGTATTTACGCTGAAGAAATTCGGCTGGCAGGACGGCTATGCCGCCTTTTCCGTGAGCGCTTCGCAAGCGGATCGAGTAAGGAAGTACATCCTTTCGCAAGAGGCCCACCATCGAGTTAAAACGTTCCAAGATGAATTGTTGGCGTTGTTTGAAAAACATAGGATTGAGTACGACGAGCGTTATGTGTGGAAGTGATTATGTCGCCCCTAAAGGGGCTTGGAGGGGGCGGTGATCATCTCCCGTGGGCTGGCGCCCACGGCTGTATTATGCCGTCCCTTCGGGACTAAAACCGTGCGGCGGCCGAAATATTTCAGAATGCGTTCGCAGGCTATAAGGTCCACGGCAATGTTATGGCGTTGCCCTGCGGAACAAGCCTGTCAGGCGTTTGCCTTGCTTGTCGATAATCTACGTGCGTCGCCTCGTCCTAAATAATGTCGCGATAGTCGTGAGGAGCAAAACCGTGTCATGCTTTTTTTTAAGCTTCTTTCGCTTGCGTTCTGCTTCGTCGTCGCAATATGTTTGACCGCCTCGAACGCGGTCGCCGCCGATGGGGACAAATTAACCTTCGACGCGGAAAAGTTCACTACGAAGAGCGTGACCGTCGACGGCCAGGTCGTGGCTTACCGCGCGTATGATGGCATCGTTTACGCGGCGAAACCGGTTGACGTGCAATACCAACGCATGAACCTCTACGTGCCGACGGCTTACTACGAAGGGAAAGCGCTTGGGCGTTTCAATGTTGATACGGCTCCGATTTTCATGCCGAACATGGTCGGCGGGTACATGCCCGGCATGCCGGGAACTCCCGGCGTAGATCGGCGGGGCGGGCCGAACGCGATCGCCGTCGCCCTGTCGAAAGGATTCGTAGTGGCGGCGCCCGGCGTGCGCGGTCGAACGCTTCGAGACGAGAGCGGCCGATTCACGGGCAAAGCGCCCGCGTGCATCGTCGATCTGAAGGCCGCGGTTCGCTATTTACGACATAATGACAAGTCGATGCCCGGCGACGCGGAAAAAATCATATCGAACGGAACGAGCGCAGGAGGCGCGCTGTCGGCATTGATTGGGGCGACCGGCAACGCTCCCGACTACCTTCCTTATCTAAAGGACATTGGGGCCGCCGAGGAGCGCGACGATATATTTGCGTCGTCTTGTTACTGTCCGATCACTAATCTGGACCATGCCGACGCCGCCTACGAGTGGACTTTCGGCGGCTTGAGCGAATACAAATTTCGAGGTCGAAGCGGCAAGCTTTCCGAAGACCAAGTGAATATTTCGGATGCTCTGAAACGGCAATTTCCAGCATATCTAGATAGTTTGGCGTTGAAGACCGACGAAGGCGCTCCCTTATCGCTTGACGAAAACGGCGAGGGATCGTTCAAGGATTACGTGAAGTCGTTTGCGATCGCCTCGGCCCAAAAGGCGCTGGACGACGGAAAGGACTTATCCTCGTATCCATGGCTGACTATTGAAGAGAAAACCGTCAAGGATTTGGATTTCGGCCAATTCATCAAGTTCATGGGACGCGGCAAGACGCCGCCCGCGTTCGATGCGTTGGACCTTCGGTCTCCCGAAAACAATCTTTTCGGCACGGCGTTAGTCGATAATCAGCGCTTCACCGAGTATTCGCGCGAGCACAGTACGGATCATTCGATTGCCGACCAAGCGGTCGTAAGAACGATGAACCCGATGAATTTCATCGGAGCAAAAGGGGTTGCAACGGCGAAATATTGGCGGATTCGCCATGGCGCGGCGGACAACGACACGTCGTTGGCGATTCCGGCCATTTTATCGGCCAAGTTGCGAAACGCAGGTTGCGTCGTCGATTTCAAGGCGCCTTGGGGCGTACCTTACAGCGGCGATTACGATTTGACCGAATTATTCGGCTGGTTTGAAAAGATTGCGGCGGGGGACTGAATCCGTTAGACTGAATCCATGGCTCATTTCCGGCTTTTCTTAGAAAGGGGTATGCGATACCGTGGACAGTGACAGAGAGTATCTGAAAATATTGTCGATTTTTTATTACGTCGCGGCGGGCTTGGCCGCCCTGGGGGGCTGCTTCCTAATCCTGTACCTGTTTGCCGCGATTCTTTTGGTCCTTGCGAATCCGTTGGGAGCGTTGTTCGTTCTTTTCGCTCTCTTCGGCGTCACAATCGCTTGGTCGGCCGCGTACTTGCTCTACTCAACGGCGAAAAATCTTTCCGCTTGCGAAAATCGTTCATTTTGCGTGGTTATCGCGGCAATCATTTGCTTCATATTTCCGCTCGGAACGATTTTGGGCGGACTGACCATATTCCTCCTAGTCGTTCGTCCAAACTCTCGGGAGTTATTTCAAGATTGACTCCGCCGCATCCCTCTCGCGCCGTGCCGGGCGATAACTTGATGCGTCGATCCGTGTTTTAAGAAGGATTTACGATTATGGCTGATGATTGCAAGAAGGTAATCTATGTTTCGGCAAGCCCGATGCTCGGTATTTTAGCGTGGGGGTTAATTATCGGCGCCGTCGCCGGCGCCATTCTCGACGTGTTGTCGGGGTGGGGCGTTTTTCATAGCGGCTTCCCCATGCAAGACGCGATGGCGGCTCTCGTCGCCTCTGGCGCAACGAAGGGGGCCGCCTTCGGTCTCTTGGCCTCCGTCACAATTCTGATCCCTCTGGCGGTCAAGTCGCAGGGAGCCGTTTCGTTCGTCTCCGGCTGGCGTTGCCTCGTCTTCGTCTACGCGACCGCGATCGGCGGCGGCGTCCTCTGCCTTCTCGTCGGCGGACTCGTTGGCGCAATTTTTTCCAGTCGTGAATTAGCGCAAATTCTTCCGTCATCGGGCGCATCGCTCGGCTTCTATGCGACCGGCCTAGGGGCGATCGCCATCGTTTGCCTATTGATCTGCTACGACTGGGAAAATCTGAAAGACGAGCCGCCGCATGCTAAACCGGAAAGCAAAGAAGGCGCCTAGGTAGGATTGAGGGCGTAGGGGATCAGGTAGGGCATAGGGACGCAACAGAATTTATGTCTACATAAGAACACGAAAAAGGATGAAGGAGGAGGGATGAAGGATGAAAGACTCGCACCTTCATCCTTTACTCGCTCTCTCCGCGTCCTCCGTGCCTCCGCGTGAACCTGCACTCCTTTGCGATCTTTCGCGGCCATTCGTTTCCCAAGAAACGCGAGCGGCCTAGTTCTTTCAAACCAGGCCGGCGCGGTTTATCGCGTTATACCGCCGTACTCAGGCTTAGCCGAGCAACGACAACACGTTTTGCGGGTTTTGATTGGCGATCTTCAAGACCGAGGTGCCGGATTGCACCAGAATTTGAGCACGGGTCAAGTTCGCGGTTTCGGCGGCGAAGTCGGCGTCTTCGACCATGCTCTTCGCCTCGGTCAACGCTTCGACCGTGCTGCTCAACGAACTGATGTTCGTTTCCAACGTGGTCGATTGCAACGTTCCCAACTTGCCGCGAAGGGTTGTAATCTGGTTGATCGCCGCATCGACGATCGAAGCCGAGGCGGTCAAGTCGCCGCCCTTTAAGCTGTACTTCTCGCCGGAGGCCAAGTCGGCCAGCGATCCGGCGTCGTTCCCCAGCGTCGAGGCGGTCACGCTGTTGATGCCGATGACGACCTGTTGGTTCGAAACGACTTGGGTGCCCAATTGGAACTGGGCGCCGCCGCCGGTGATCGAGAAGTCGAGCGAATCGCCCGCCTTCATCGTATCGCTGAGCGAAATGCTCATCGACAGGGCCGAAGTCGAAAGCGAGGCGGTCAAGCCGGAGCCGACGGCCTTGATGCCGTTGATCGTCGCTTGAATGTCGGTTCCGCAAGCGGCGTTCGACGAAATGTTGTTTCCGTCGACGGTGGCGAACGAGCCGGTGGCGGTCGTAATCTTGACCGAGTTGGCCGAGCCGTAGTCGGCGGCCTGCAAGGTCAACTTGGCGGTCGAGGCGGCGTCTTTGTTCAATAGGCTCATCCCTTCTTGAACGCCGTCGCTGCCGGTTCCGCCGACGAGCGTTGCCGTATCGGTTTTGTAGACCACGCCGGTGGCGGCCGTTCGCGTCATCACCGAGTCGATGGTGAATTGCGACTTGACGGTATCGGAATTCCCCAAGGCGTCGTAGGCGTTGGCGATCGCGGCGGCGGTCGTATTGCCGTCCGAAATGTTGACGGTCAAGGTCTTGGCCTTGTCGTCGTAGGCGAAGCTGACTTGGTTTGCGCCTGCCGAGGTCAAGGTGTCGGCGAAGACCACTTTCACGCCGTCGTAGGCCGAGCCTTTGGTCTTGGACGTCACGGCCAACTGCGAGGTTTGGCCGCCGCGAGCGATCGTGTTGCCTGTCGAGTAGGTCGGATTAAAGGTTGTGCCGTTCGACTTCAGATCAATATCCGACGTCGTGGCCGAGAGTTTGCCGGTCCCTTGGCTTGTGCTCGAATTCGTGACGACGAGTCCGAGGG
Organism: Thermoguttaceae bacterium; assembly: GCA_963665265.2. GTDB lineage: Bacteria > Planctomycetota > Planctomycetia > Pirellulales > Thermoguttaceae > CAXXHQ01. The sequence goes on from OY762224.2 coordinate 981,793, forward strand.
CCTTGAGATTTTCGTCGGTCGTCGAATTAAGGAACTTGATCAGGTCGTTGGCCGAAGTGGTCACGGCTCCGGTTGAATCGGTCGCCAGATTGATCGTTACCGTGCCTGTGGCCGTCGCATCGATTCCGGTCGTGCACAACGCGCCAGTAGGAGGAACGGTTGTTCCGAGATTGGATGCGCTCCAAAACTGATTGGCATAGGCGTCGTTGTTGATGAGATTGGCGATGTTCGCCGAGCTAAGTGCGTCGGCGGCGTTGGCGAAAATGTTCAACGTCTTGAATTGCTTGTCGTAGAGGACGAAGGAATTGCCAGAGCCAAGGGTATTGAACGCCACGGTCGTGCCGGCATATTCGGCCCCGACTTTTTTCGCAGAAAATGTGAGCGACGAGTTGGCCGCCGTCGATTGGAACGTACCGGTGGCTTTGGCGACGTTCGAGACGTTGGCGCTCAAAGTCTGATTTGCCGTGCCGGCGACGAACGATAGTTTCACGTTCGGCGAGGTCGAGGGGGCAAGGATTTGTAAGTAGTTGTCGTCGGCGACCGTGCCGGTATAGGCGTATTGGCTAAAGAGATTGACCACGCCCGAGCCGTCGCTACCGGAAGCCAAGGAGACTTCCAAGGCGGCGTTGGCGGCTGAGTCGGCGGTGATGGCCGCGCGCACGGCGTTGGCCGTGGCGTTGGCGCTTACGAGTCCGCCGTCCGTCGCGCCCGAAGTCAAGCGACCGGAGGCGTTTGCGGATAGCGCTGCTACGTCTACTACCACGCCGCCTCCGCCTGGGCCGGTTGGCATCATGTCGAATTTGTTGAAGAATGACGGGTCGGAGATTCCCGCCCCAAGGACGTCTGACAAATCTGCGCCGGAGCCGACCGTAAGCGTGATCTTTTTCGCCGCCGTATCAACAGCCCACGAAGCGGAACTCGGAGCGCCGCCGGAAGTTACGCTCAACGAGTAACCGTTCCAATCCTCGCCGTCTTGTACGCTCCTTAACATGAAACCGTTCGAGGAGCCGACGACGGAATCGATAACGAAAGCCATTGCGTCAGTCCTCTTCCAGACGGTCGATTCCAGGGAAACGGTCAGCGTTCCGGCGTTGGCGTCGTCGGAGTTCGTCGCCGGAGTAAAGGAGGCCGAGGTTGCGACGCCTGCCGTCGAGTTCAAAACGTACTTGACGTTGACGTTCGAGGCGTTGGCGCCGGTCTCGCGGCTCTTTATGTTCAAACCGCTGTTGGCGGCCGTGCCGGAGATGACCGCGTTGCCGGCCGAGTTGGCCACGTCGACCACGCCGTTCGAGACGACGGCCTCAACGCCGGTGGCGTCGGAATACGAATTGATCGACTTGGCGATCGTCGTCAACGACGAGTTGGCAGCTAACGAGATTTGGTCCGACGAGCCGTTGGCGCCCGAGACCGTGATCTTCGTGTCGGTCGTGACGGTCGAACCGGAGTAGGTCAGCGAGGCCTTCGTGGCTTGGTCAGTCACCTTGACGCTGATCGCCCCTTTTTGCGTGCCGTTCGAGGCTTGGCTAATGTTGAGGCCCGAAACTTTCGAGCTATCGATGCCCGAGGTCGAGAAGGCCAAGCTGCCGTCCAACAGCGTGCGGCCTTGGAACTCGGTCGTCGAAGCGACGCGGTTGATGGCTTGCAACGAGTCGTTGATTTGTTGTTGGTAGGCGTTGATCTGGTCAGAACTGAGCGTACCGTCGTTGGCCGCCGCGGAGATCAGCGTACGGATGTCGGTCAACATACCGCTGACTTCGCCCAAGGCGCTGTCGGCGGTCGAAATCATTTCGTTGGCCGTCTGCGAGTTGGTGATCGCTTGATTGGCGTTGGCGATGTCGCTTTTCAAGATTTCGCTGGAAATTAGTCCGGAAGGATCGTCTTTGCCGCTGTTAATGCGAAGACCGGTGCTCAAACGGGTGAGCGCCGTATTCAACTCGGCGTTGGATTTGGCCAAGGAATTTTGTGCCACAAGAGAGCTGACGTTCGTATTAATGCGGGTCATGTTGGCTCGTCTTTTCTAAGAAACAGGAAACTCTTCTTCGGATCGTGAGGAAAACGTTTTCCGAATCGAGCTTTTCCGAAAACCGCTTCCGGGGCTGTTGGAAGGAGGCTTTCGACGGGGAGTATATGCAAGTTGTCGTCCGCCGAGCGCGATTAGCGAGACCATGCTGCCGCAAACCGCTGTTCTCCACGGAACTTCATAAGATCATCGTGTGGCCCCCCCCTGGGAATCCGGTTAAAATCATGTTGATTCAGCCGAATAAAGCGGATCGAGAAGCTTTTTTGTCGGCAACTTCGGAAAAGTCAGCCCAGATTGCGGTTGAAAGAGAGGAGAACCGCGATGCCGTTGTGATCGGAGCAAGAAAATTTACGAGCGGAAAACCTTCGCAGGTAACGGCTTGTCCGGGAAAGGTTTAAGGACAGTTTTGGTAGAAAAAATCTCGGTTTTGCGCTTACGCCGTTTGACGCAAATCCTCGAATTGGATTTGATGCAGACGTCCGTAGAGCGAGCAGCGAGCGAGAAGTTCTTCGTGGCGACCGACGTCGATGATCCGTCCGTCCTGCATGACGATGATTCGATCGGCCAGCGCCAAGATGGAGAGCCGATGCGTAACGATGATCGTCGTGCGGTTGCGGACGAATTTTTCCAGCGTCTTTTGGATCGCTTGTTCGCTTTCCAAATCGACTTGGCTGGTCGCTTCGTCGAGGATCAGAATGGACGGATTGCGGAGGATGGCTCTGGCCAAGGCGATGCGTTGACGCTGACCGCCGGAAAGACGGTTGCCGAGCGCTCCGGCGTCGGTGTCGTAGCCTTGCGGCAAATCGCGTTCGATGAAGCTGTGGGCATGGGCTTGCTTGGCGGCTTCGATCGCCTCTTCGCGGGTGGCGTGAGGGGAGCCGTAGCGGATGTTATTCAAAATCGTGTCTTCAAACAAAACGGTCTCTTGGGTGACGAGTCCGATCTGTCGACGTAGATCTTGCATTCGCATTTCGGTCAACGGAACGCCGTCGAGGCGGATTTGTCCGGAGTCGGGATCGGCGAAGCGAGGAACGAGATGCGTGAGAGTGCTTTTTCCGCAACCGTTCGGGCCGACGATGGCGATCGTTTCGCCCGCGCGAACGTTCAGGTTGAGATCGTGCAAAATCGTTTTGCCCGGCACGTAGCCGAACTTCACTTTATCGAAAACTAAGTGCAGATGGTGGCGCGTGATCGGGACGGGCGTTTTGGGATCGACCGTTTTCGGCTCACGTTCCAGACGGGAGAATATGCGGTCGCAGGCCGCCGTTCCCCCTTGAAGGCGACTAAAGACGTCGGAAAATTTGCGAAGCGGATCGGCCGCACCGATCAGGAAGCCGAAAAACAGCAGCAGCGATTCCAGCTCCATGGGGCGTTCGCTCATCCGAAGCCCCAGGAGATGCGTTTGATGGTTGAGGACCATCCACGCTCCGGCACAAATCGCCACGCTCACGGCGGCGATGCCGACCGTTTCGGTCATCGGATGGACGAGGGAATCATAGGCCGAAATCCGGATCGCCTTGCGCAGGTATCCCTTCGTATTGTTATGGAAACGACGGCGTTCTTGCCGTTCGTTCGTGAACGCTTTGACGATTTTAATACTGCGGAAGACTTCTTCGAGGGTTCCGAACATGCCGGCCATTTCTTCCATCGCTCGGCGATTCGCTCGTTTGAGCGACTTGGCCAACCACTGAATCAGGTAGCCGGCAACGGGGGCCACGACCATCGAGAGCAGCAGGAGCCGCCAGCTAATGACCGCCGCACCGATCAAGCAGGCGATCAGCTTCAGCGGTTCGCGGATCATTTTTCCGAAGAGCGTTTCGACTCCGACGCCGACTTGGTTCATGTCATTGGTGAATCGGCTCATAAGATCGGCGGTGCCGTCTTCGCCGAAGGCCGCGAGGTCCATGCCCAACGTGCGACGGAAGAAAAGCATGCGGAGATCGTAGGTCGCTAGTTGCGACATTCGTGCGGAAAGCACGCTATTGGCGACAAGAAATAGGTCTTTAACGATCGTGCTAAACAGCAGTATCGAAAGCACGAACACGATCGTTTTGAAGGGATCGTGCGGCAAGTATTGTTCGACGTAAGGTTGGGCGAACTGATAGGCGGCAAGGGCTTTTTTCTCGAAGCCGAGGAAGAGGGTCTTGTCGGCGATCGTTTTTTCGAGGTTCGATTTTTCCTCGCCGACGGCTGCCGATGCTTGAGTCGTGAGCGCGTCGATCTCGGCCGACTTATCGGCGATCTTTTTTTCGCAGGCGGCGATTTCTTTGGCTACCCAATGTTGAACCGATTCGCCTTTGAGGAGAACTTGCATGATCGGGTAGACGCCGCCGATGTTTCCGCCCCAGAGAACGGCCACGGCCAAGGCGCAGAAGATCGACCCCATAAAGGTCCAGCGATACCGCATGGCCATGCGTAAGACTTTATTGAAATTCATGTTGCGTATTTCTTTCGCGGCAAGCCTAGTATTTAAATGGTGCGATAGGAAGCGACTGCCGGATAAACGTTCAGAGCGTTTTTTCTCTGGCGACGCGCGCTATCTCTCTACCGAAGTGGGACTTATATCAAAATCATGCGATGCGACCAAGGGCAATCCGGTCTGAACGACGATAGTTTCCCGCTTTTTCGTAAACTACGCAGTCTAGCGACGTGTCGGAGGGTGTATCTATTGCACGTTGGTCCGATATTCGTTTTATTGGGGAAATGGATTATCGGAATAAAAGTGTGACGATCATGGGGCTGGGACGATTTGGCGGCGGCGTGGGGGCTGCGCGCTGGTTCACGCGGCAAGGCGCCCAGGTTACCGTGACCGATTTGGCTTCTGAAGCCGACCTAGCCGAGTCACTTTCCCAATTGGCCGACGAACCGATTGCCGCTTTTCACCTTGGCGGGCATTGCGAAGAGGATTTTCGCTCGGCCGACCTTGTCGTGGTCAACCCGGCGGTCAAACCGGGGAATCCCTTTCTGAAAATTGCCGAACGACGCGGAACGCCCGTCGTGACCGAAATCGAGGTTTTTCTCCGCCAGTGTCCCGGGCGAATTATCGGCGTCACCGGCTCGAACGGGAAATCGACGACGACGGCGATGATCGCCGGCATTCTTCGCGCGGCAGGTCGAAAGGTGTGGCTGGGGGGAAACCTGGGGGGGAGTCTTTTGGAGCGCCTTCCGCAAATCGGCGAGGAAGACTTTGTCGCCCTCGAAATTAGCAGTTTTCAGCTTTGGCGAATGACCGATGCGGTCAAGATGCCGCATGTGGCGGTCGTCACGAATTTCACGCCGAATCATCTCGATTGGCATGGTTCGTCGGCGGAATATGCGGCGGCGAAACGACGGTTGCTTCTCGGTCAGACGGCCGAAGATTACGTCGTTCTGAATCCGCTCGACGCCGAAGTAGCGGCATGGGCGAGCGATGCGAAAGGACAAATTTTGCCGCTTTATCCTACCGAAAAAATTCCGAAATTAGGCGTGCCCGGCGAGCATAATCGAACGAACGCCGCATTGGCGGCGACTGCGGCGACGGCGTTCGAGTGCGAGGATGAATCGATCCGAAGCGGGCTGGAACAGTATCGAGCGCTTCCGCAACGCTTGGAGCTATGCGCGATGATCGACGGCCGACGATTTTATAATGACTCGTCAGCCACCACTCCGGAGTCGACGATCGTCGCGCTTGAAACGCTTACCGAGCCTATTTGGTTATTGATTGGGGGCAAGAACAAAGGGTTTGATTTTACCCAGCTTGCCGAAATTTGCGCGAAGCGAGCAATCGGTATTGCTGTTTTCGGCGCGTGTCGCAAAGAATTGCACGCGGCGGTCGAGAAGCCCGTCTCGCGAAAGCCGCATCGAGAAAACAGCTTGTTTTGCGAATCTTTTGAGCGACTTGAAGAAGCGTTCGATTGGTGTTGGAGCCGATCACGGCCGGGCGATGCGGTTCTCCTTTCACCTGCTTGCGCGAGTACGGATCAATTTCAAAACTATCAGTGTCGCGGTCGGCGTTTCGTAGAATTAGTTGATGCGATCGCGCATCAAACTCACTAACGTATCTATGATCGAATCGCGTCGAAGTCGGTTGAGCATCTTACTTGAACGTTACAAGCGGAGCATGAAAGAGGGCGGATCGAAGTCCGGCTAAAGGCTTCTCTTGACAAACGCGCATGGAATAGTATAGAAATGCTTTTAGTTGAAGGTGCAACTGCTTTCAACGCAATTGCCTTGAGGACGATGACGGTCGGAGTTCCTTGTTGGAACGTAAGACGACGCTGGGAGTCATCGCTTCGAGGCTTTTTTTATGCGCGTGGGGCGACGGCGATGGAAAATTGTCAGGGCTCGTCCGGATATCGTTCCTCTCAAGGGCGCGGTGAAGCAGGAAAATCGCGGCGTTTCGTTGTGCTGTCACGACGCATTTTTCCCTGATATAATGGGCGTTATTGTCGGCCGCAGACCATTTTCAAGCTCTACTCCCACGCCCGAGTTCCTTATCATGAAAGTCATTCACTACTCCGAAGTGACGGCGACCCCCGTCCAAATGGAAGGGGCGGTCGGTTGTCAAATTCGATGTCTTATCGGTCAAGATGACGGAGCGCCGAGTTTTTCCATGCGCCATTTTGAAGTGGCGCCCGGCGGGCATACTCCGCTGCACACCCACGGTTACGAACACGAGGTTTTCATTCTGGAAGGTTCCGGCGAACTTACGGCCGACGGAAAGAAATTTCCGCTTCAGCCGGGAATGACGATCTACGTCGATCCGAACGCGATGCACCAATTCCGCAATGTCGGAGCGACGACGCTCAAGTTTTTGTGTCTGATCCCCCTTCCGCTACGCGGGCTGGGCGGCAATTGCGTCGCCGCCTGCGGCTGCGGGTAGCTCCGGATGCGTTCAGCTGATTGCTCTCAACGCTTGGATTTTTTATATGCCGTCCGATAACCAATCCGAAATTGCCCAGCTTCGAGACGAGATTCGTCGTCACGACCGTAAATATTACGTCGATGCGGCGCCCGACATCTCCGATCTAGAATACGACCGGCTCATTTCGCGGTTGAAGGAGCTTGAAGCCGCAAATCCGGATTTGATTACTCCCGATAGTCCGACGCAGCGGATCGGCGATCAGCCGGTCGAAGGTCTCGATGCGTATTCGCATCGCGTGCCGATGCTATCGATCGAGAATACCTACAGCGTCGAGGATTTGAAAACTTACGGCGCCAAGGTGTCCAAACTGTTGCCCGGCGAGACGATTGAGTGGGTAGTCGAACTGAAGGTGGACGGCGTGGCGGCTTCGTTGATCTACGAGGACGGCCTGCTCACGCATGCCGTGACTCGGGGCGACGGACGAACCGGCGACGACGTGACGCACAACATTCGCACGATCAAGGATATTCCGTTGCGTCTGGCGGGCGATCGATTTCCGCCTTTTCTGGAAGTCCGCGGCGAAATCTACATGACGAACTCAGACTTGGCCGCCTTGAACGAAGCTCAAGCGGCAAAGGGGGAATCTCCTTTCGCTAATACGCGGAACGTGACGGCCGGGAGTGTTCGACAACTCGATCCGCGCATCTGCGCCGAACGTCGGTTGCGATTTTTCGCCCATAGCGTCGGCGACACGACCGGTCTGGCCGCCAAGACTCACATGGAGTTTTTGGACGAAATGCGCTCGTTCGGCATTCCGCCGACTCCGCTGGTCGAGCGTTTCGCCTCGTTCGAGGCCGCCGTCGTCCATTGCGAGGAATTGATCGAGCGTCTGCATGAGCTCGACTTCGAAATCGACGGGCTGGTTTTGAAAGTAAACAGTTTCGAGCAGCGGGACCGGCTCGGTTCGACGTCGAAATGCCCGCGCTGGGTGATCGCTTACAAATTCGAGAAGTACGAGGCGGCGACTCGGTTGAACGAAATTCGCGTACAGGTGGGCAAGACCGGCGCGATTACGCCGGTCGCCGAGTTGCAACCGGTCGAACTGGCCGGCACGACGGTAAGCCGCGCCAGTTTGCACAACGCCGACGAAATCGCGAGGAAAGACGTGCGCGTCGGTGACATGGTCGTCGTGGAAAAGGCGGGCAAAATCATTCCGCACATTGTGCGAGTCGAAAAACACCTACGTGCCGACGAATTGCCGCCGTTCTCCTTTCCGACCGAGTGCCCGGAGTGCGCGACGCCGCTCGTTCGAGACGAGGGGGGCGTCTACATCCGCTGTCCGAACATGAAATGCCCGGCGCAGGTGAAGGAACGGATTCGATATTTCGCTTCGCGCAACGCCATGGACATTGAAGGACTGGGCGACAAACTTGTCGATCAATTCGTCTCTTCCGGTTTAGTAAAGAGCTACGGCGATTTATATCGACTTGAGGATAATCAAGCTCGACTCCTCTCGATGGAGCGATTGGGCCGTAAATCGGTCGATAAATTGCTCGACGCCGTGGACGCCAGTAAAACGAGAGGATTGGCGAGGCTTTTGAACGCGCTTTCGATTCGGCATGTGGGAACGCGTGTAGCCGCAGTGCTGGCCGAGCGGTTCGGCTCGCTCGACGCGTTGACGGCCGCGAGCGTTGAAGAGCTAAGCGCTACGAACGAAGTCGGCCCGATCATTGCCGAGAGCGTTTATTCTTTTTGGCACAGTCCTTTCGGTGAAGAGACGGCGGCCGAATTGAAGGCTTTAGGCGTTTCGACCGAAGCGATCAAATCGGACGCCGGGCCGCGCAAACTGGAGGGCAAAACGCTCGTCGTAACTGGAACGCTGACGAAATTCTCACGCGATCAAATCGAAGAGTTGATTTCGAAGCACGGCGGCCGGGCGGCTTCGAGCGTATCGAAGAATACCGACTATCTCGTCGCCGGCGAAAAGGCCGGAAGCAAACTCGAGAAGGCGCGATCGCTGGGCGTGCCGATTCTTTCCGAGGCCGAGTTCGAGGCGCTGGTCAGCGAATAACAATTTGGCGAGTTATATTCCCGATAGCGTTACGCCTTATTCGATAAGGGGCGGAAAGGAAGCGCTATGTGGTCGAGAAAACGAATTGATATTAGTTGGGCGGATTTGCTCTTCGGGCTGACGCGGATTTTCGTTTCTCCCGATCGCGGAGAATCGGAGAGACTTGTGGCGGAAAATTGGGCGAAGCCGGAGGAGATTATCCCATGCTTGTCGGTGCGGAGCGGGTTTGATTTATTCCTTGAAGCCGCCGCATTCCCCGAAGGGTGCGAAATTCTCGTCTCGGCCGTCACGATACCGGACATGGCCGCGATCATTCGTCGACATGGGTTAGTCCCCGTTCCGGTCGATGTGGAGCCGAGTCGCATGGCGCCGACGGAAGAATCGTGGCGAAGAGCGATCACGCCGGCGACGAGAGCGATACTCGTCGCTCATCTATTTGGCGGCGTCGCGCCGATGGAGCCGATAGCGAGACTGGCCGAAGAGCATGGGCTAACGATAATCGAGGATTGCGCCCAAGCGTATTTCGGGTCGGAACGGCAAGGGGCCGACGAGGCGGACGTTTGCATGTTCAGCTTCGGAGCGATTAAGAGCAATACGGCTTTGGGAGGAGCGATCCTAAGAGTGCGAAACGCCGCGATACTCGAAAAAATGCGAGGAAGGCAAGCGGATTATCCTTTGCAAAGCCGATTTACCTACGCGAAGTCGATCCTAAAATTCGCCGGGATGAAAGCATTGTCGAATCGGACGCCGATGGCCATTTTAATTCGAGCGGCGAAAGTATTCGGAAGAAATTATGACGAATGGATCAATCGCTCGTCGCGCGGCTTTCCCGGCGACGATTTGTTCTCGCAAATTCGTCGCAAACCTTGCGTCGCGCTTTTAGCGATGTTAAACCGACGAATGAAACGTTTCGATTCAGGTCGATTGCACGCGCATATTGAAGTAGGTAGAAGGCTATGCGGGACATTTGCGGAAGGCGACGTTTGTCCGGGGGCGGCGAACGCGCGACATTCTTTTTGGGTTTTTCCGATCCTTGCCGAAAGGCCGGAGCGCATGATCGACGGCTTGGCGAAGATCGGATTTGACGCCACGAACCGATGCAGCTTACGAGTTGTGACGAAAGAGGGAATCGCAACGGAAACGTCGCGGCGAACGCTCGAAAAAATCGTTTTTCTTCCGTTTTATCCGGAAATGCCGGCGAAGGAATCGGCAAGGCTCATCGCCGAGGCATTTCGATTGAGAAGCGTTTCTTAAGTGCGTTCAAGCGATAAGGATTAATTCTCGTCGACTTAACGAATGGCGCCTAATGGATGAGGTTTTCGTTCGAGACCGCACGCGCGCCGAGCGGCTCTCCCCCCGAAACGATTATCGTGGACCGACGATCTCGATCAAAGCGAATTACGCCGCAAATCCTTGGCGTTTCTATTTTTGTTATTTCCAAAAAAGAAGCTTGACAATTGCATGTGCGACCTATGTTTCTGTAACCTCTCGCAGTTGGACTATACGAATTAGCGGTTGTTAGGTTCGGCTGACGCCCTTGGTAAGAGGGAATGAGAGGTTTATACGAAAAAATGGGGGGGGACCCCGGAACATCGTCGCGGCCTTGCATCCTACCTTTGATTTTGAGCGTAAGCTCTTTCTCCCTGAAACCTCCAAGGCCACTGACGGCGTCGCTGCGCCTCCCCTCTAGCGTTTTCTCGCGTTCTTTTTCAAGGAGTGGATGGCATGTTAAAGAATTTCTCGATTCGAACTAAGTTGTTCGCCGTGGTCGGCGTATTGGCGGCGTTGGCCGTCGGGCTCACGTATCTTTCGTTGAACAAGCTGAGCGCGATCAACAATCAGCTCGAAAACATCGCGGAAGTGACTTCGCAGCGGGCGTTGCTCGCCGCCCAACTCAACGACGACATTACTCGATTGCATCGCGGCGAGAAGAACATCGTTCTCTCCGATAAGGTCGAGGACATGGACCGTTACGCAGTCGAAATTCAAAAACGCAAAGAGGCGTTGGCGTCGCACTTGAAGAAATTGGAGTCTCTCTCGGACGACGAGGGCAAGAAGTTAATCGGCGAATTCCGAACTGCTTACGAGGAGTATTTGGCAGTTTCGGCGAAAGTTCAGGAAAACGCCCGTAAGAACACGAACGCGTTGGCGGCCGAGATGGCGAAGAGCCCGGACCGAACGAAGTTATTCAATAGTCTGACGGACGCGATCGGCGGCGTCGCCGATCGAACGGAGAAGGAGGCCGAGAATCGGTTGCAGTCTCTAAAGGATTTGAAGAATAAGAGAGTGGACGAGGCGATCGCGGCGACGGCCGAAACGCAAAAGAGGATCGTTTTGTTGGCGCGATGCAAAGAAGGCGCGTACAACATGCTCCGCGCGGAGAAGAACACGATTCTCGCCTCGGAAATCGTCGATATGGACAAGTTCGCCAAGAAATTCGCCGAGAGCAAGGCGATCGTCGAGGATTCGGCGCGAGAGCTTAAAGCGACCGCTTCGGATTCCGACAAGAAAGACATCGACGCATTTTTAAGCGGTCTGGCGAATTTTTGCGATGAGAACAAGAAGATCGAGGCGTTGACGCGGGAAAACTCGACGTTGGTCGCTCGACAATTATCGGATACGAAAGGCCGCGAAGCGATCGCCAAGGCGCAAAAAGTGATGGACTCGATCGCTGATTCGGCGGATAAGAGCATGAAGGCCGACGTGCAATCGAGCGCCGACGCCTACGTCGCCGCGAAATGGATGATGTATTCGGTCAGCGCCGTGGGTATTTTGGCCTCGGTCGGCTTGGCCTTTATCGTGGTGATGGGCATCGTCGGCGCGATTCGCAAGGCGGTCGAAGTGATTACGGCTTTCGCCGCCGGAGATTATTCCAAGCATTTGGAGATCGACGGCAAAGACGAGATCGCCGTGATGGCGGTTTCGTTGAACAAGGCGATCGACTCGACCGGCGAGGCGATGAACAAAATCAAGGAGGCCGCCGAACGCGACCGCCATGCGCAAGCCGAGGCGGAACGCAAGGTCAAACATATTCTTGAGGTCGCTAACAAAGTCGGCCAAAAAGATTACACGAAGAAGGTCGAAGTTACGGGCGACGACGCCTTGGGGCAACTCGGCGACGGGTTGCGCGCGTTCTTCGCCGATAAGCAAGAGACCGAGCGTCGCGAAGAGGAAAAAGCCGCGCTCGAGCGCGAAGCGGCCGAAGTGTTGCGCAGCAAGGTGGACGGTTTGCTCGATGTGGTGAACGCCGCCGCGAAGGGCGATTTAACCAAGCAAGTTCGCGTCGAAGGCGACGAGCCGGTCGACGAATTGGCCGGCGGCATTAAGAAGATGCTGGAAGATTTGGCCGGCGTGATCGGGCAAGTCACCGAAAGCGCGACGCAATTCCACGAAGGTTCGCGAGTAATCGCCGAAAGTTCGCAGTCGTTGGCTCAAGGCGCGCAGACGCAAAGTTCGAGCGTCGAAGAGATGTCGGCCTCCATCGAGCAATTGTCCCGCTCGATCGACGCGGTGAAGGAAAACGCGATGTCGGCGAACAAAGTCGCCTCGGACGCGAGTCGTCTTGCCGAGGCGGGCGGCAAGGCCGTTCAGAAGTCGGTCGAGTCGATGTCGCAAATTCGCGAGAGCTCGCAGAAGATCAGCGAGATCATTCAAGTGATCTCCGAGATCGCGAGCCAAACGAACTTGCTGGCCTTGAACGCGGCGATCGAAGCCGCGCGAGCCGGCGAACACGGCATGGGCTTCGCCGTCGTCGCCGACGAGGTTCGCAAATTGGCCGAACGCAGCAATCAAGCGGCCCACGAAATTTCAAACTTGATACAGGAATCGGCGCAGAACGTCGAACAAGGCGTTCAACTTAGCGACGAGACCGGCAAATCGTTGTCGCAAATCATCGAGGCGGTGCAGATGACCGCCGCGAAGATCACCGAGATCGCCACGGCGACGGTGGAGCAAGCGGCCGGCGCGCACGAAGTCGCGAAGGCCATTCAGGGGATCGCCTCGGTCACCGAGCAGAACGCCGCCGGAAGCGAAGAGATGGCTTCGAGCAGCGAAGAACTCGGCGCTCAATCGAGCGCGATGAAAGATTTAGTCGGTCGATTCAAGATCGAGTGTTAACGTAGAAATCGAATTCGCCCAGTCCGAAGCCTTCGCAGCGATTTGCCCGATCGTGCGAAGGCTTTGGCGTTTCTTGCTCGGACGAAATACTCCGTGAACAATACGGATCACGGGCCCATCGGGCGTTCCGGTTTCTTCGCGTCCGGTTTTTTAGGCGGCTCAGGCTTTTTAGGGTCCGCTTTTTTGGGCGGTTCCGGTTTCTTCGCGTCCGGTTTTTTAGGCGGCTCCGGTTTCTTCGCTCCGAGAGGAGGCGGTCCTGCGGGCGGCCCGAGAAGGCCCCCTTCGCCGGTGTTTTCGACGGCTTTCTCCGGCTCCTTGGTGATTTGCTCGATCTGGGCCATGTCGTCCAGTTCGTTCAAGAGGACGAAGGAACCGTCGAAATTTAGAACGAGAACGTCGGCCGGCGATGTAAGGCCTCGGCCGGAGAGCTTTTTCCCGCCGATCATATCAAGGACGACCGCTTTGGCGTCAAGGTCGGCGGTCGGCTGCACGCCATGTTCGGCGAGGGCGCCTCGAACTTTAACCTCTTCCCCTTTGAATCGAAGGAGTTTACCGCGTTCGAGAGCCTCCTTTTCTTTGAAGACTTCCATTCCCGTGGTTTCGTCCCATTTCAGTAAGAGGATTGTTCCTTGAGGATCAAGTCCTGGACGTGACTTGACCGAAACGGCGAACAGTCGTGTATCGGGCGGAATCGCGATGGGCGAGGTCGGGGCAGACCAATCGCTCTTTAAAAACTCGTCTTTCGCCAAGTCGGAGCTTTCAAGGATATTGCTCGGACGCTGATAATTCGGGTTGTCGAGAACAAGTTGCAAACGATAGGCGTATCGCTTGCCCGGCTCGGCTTTGAAGTCCAAGAAGCGGAGCAATTTGTATTCGACTTTGTCCGCGGCGAGCATTTCCGTCGTCTCGACGGCGTTGGCGGCCTGCGTCGGTCTAACGCCGGGGCGGCGAGGCGCCGCAGGACCAGGCGCTGGGCCGGGGCCTTGAGGCGGCATGTCGGAATTCTCGCGTTTGGGCGCCAAGAACGGGATTTGCGGCTCATGGGCGACGTTTTTTTCCCATTGACCATGTGCGAGAGCAATCAGCGGTTGAGTAATACCGGGAAGAACGTAGGCCGTGTCAACGACGTCGGAGCCGCTCCCCGAGGAGTTCTCGGTCGCCTCTTCGAGAGCGGTTGCCGAGTCGATAATTTTCGCCGCGGTCCAATCGGCGTTTTGCGGGTCGACGCCGGGCGGAAGTTCGACGCGTTGAACGTTGAAACCTACATGTATAGGGACGTCTTTCTCGTCGTATCCGAGCGCTTCGCGAAAAGCGTCATTAAATGCGGCGTTTTGTTTTTTCACCGGAACGAGAGCGGTGACGGCGACGAACCTTGCTCCCTTGGTCGCGCTTCCTCCGGCCGCTCCTCCCGCATTTGAATTCCCGACGGCGACCATATGAATGGAGACGTTCGGCTCTTCGGCCGTCAAGACGGCCGGCTTGCCGCGAGGACGTTGCAACGCCCAGAGGTTCGGTCGCCAAAGTCGAGTAGAGGCGTAGGGAGCGTCGTCAATCCGCGCGCGACTACTTTCGGCGAGATGGGCGTAGTCGGTGATTGCATTGGCGGCGTTTTCTTTTTGCTTTGCGATGACGTTCTGGGCGTCCTGAACTTTGCGTTCCAAATCACGCGGCGTCAAGGAGAGCGACTCGCGAGAGGCGAACCCAAAATAGCAAATGAGCAAGGCAATCAAGAGAAAGACGCCGAAGACGACTTTTTCGACGTGATCGAGGAAAAAGTTTTTCAACGAATTCTTATCGAGTGATATTTTCATTTTCATGCGTCCGGTCCTCGTTCGCCGGGTTTGAGATAGGCGTTAATTTGCGGGAGCGGGAGTAGCGGCGTCGGCGGGAGGCGCTTGCGAGGCCGAGTCAGCGCCTTTCGCTCCCCCTAATTTCTCTTTATCCGGCGGGTTGTATATGAAGATGACGCCGAGAATTTCGACCGTCACGTCCAGGGTTTCGGCTTCTTTCGCGTCCCCTGTTTTCGTCGTCGGCGTTTGGCCGGCGGCGGCCGCGGCTCCGGCGTCGGGCGTTGACGAGAGCGAAATTACTGTGCCTCCGGCGTCGGGACTGAGACGCACCCGCTTTACCTCGATCGGCATGGCGCGGTTCGCACACTCCGCCAGCAATTTGGGTATCTTTCGCTGATCGGCGACGAGCCGCATGCATATCGGCATCATTTTGAATTCAGGGGCGGTTCCGGCCGCGTCCGCCGAGATCGGCGTTCCCTTGTCGTCCACGTAACGGCTGGCGATGATGTCGGCGTCCGCCGAGGCGCCTCCTTCCGCTCCGCCGGTCGTCGCTGCGGCGCCCGTTGCGTCGGCCGGCGTTGCGACGCTTTGGCCGCTAAAGACTTTATTTTCGGCGGCGGCCCAATCTTTGGTGGCGGCCGCGCCGATATCCAATAGCAATATTTTTTTGACCGCGGCGTTGCGACGCTCCGTCACCCCTTCGTTCGCGTTGGCGATCACTTGAAGAAGCGATCGATACACCCAAATATCCTCTTGCGTCAATCGTACCCGCTTCGTCGAAGGGCGTGTGGTCCATTTCAACTTCGAAACAAGCGAGGCTTTGTTCGCAGGATCCCATTCTACAAGTCCCTTGTCCTCCAAAACGGAGGGCTCGGCGGACTCCGGACGCGGCGTCGTTTTCGGCGAGGTTTTTCCGGGGAACGTCGTTTTCGGTTGAGGAGTAGGCTTAGGCGGAACTGCGGTTTTAGTTTGAGCGGGACCGAGCCCCGCGCCTACGCCGCCGTCGGTCGAACTAGTTTGTCGGATATTGCCGAGTGCGTCGATAAGCGGCACGATCTCTTCGATCGCGTTCTGATAACGCTCTCGGAAATGAATGTCGATTTCATCGTTCGGGCCTTTTTTATTGACTTCCTTGAGAAAGTCTTCGCCGAGGAACGACGGCCAAGGATTTCGTTCTCGCTGTTCTTCGTAAAGTTTCATCCAAGCGGCAAGAACCTTACTTTTAAGAGCGTCTTGTTTTTCGACGATCGACTTAATCGAATCTTGGTTGGGGTGATCGGCTTTGGCGACGACGTCGGAAACTTCCTTTTCTTTAGCGGAAATTTCGGCTTTGCGTTTTTTAAACTGCTCGGCCGCTTCGCTTGTGCCCAAATACCAAGCGACGACGGTCGTTAACA
Source organism: Thermoguttaceae bacterium (assembly GCA_963665265.2). GTDB lineage: Bacteria > Planctomycetota > Planctomycetia > Pirellulales > Thermoguttaceae > CAXXHQ01. The sequence goes on from OY762224.2 coordinate 998,030, forward strand.
GCACGACGCCAAGAATGATCCAAAATAGGTATTTCTTGGCGAGGGCCAGTATTTCCTTCACTTTATCCATTGAGGGAATCCTTCGATCATATTCTCGCGTTTCGCATCGACAGTCGAACGTTATTCGGCGAAAAAACGCGTTACTTGCAAGTTGTTATTGGGCGGCCGGCGTCGGATTATCTTCGGAGGGTTTTGCCTTTTCGGCGGCTTTGTCTTTCGCATCTTTGCGTTTGCTGGGCAACTGCGGTTGCCAACAGAATTGAACCACAAAGTCGAATCGCCGGATTTCCGAACCGTCGGCGTCTTTGAGCTCGATGGCGACGTCGGGGGCGTCTTCTTTGAGTTTGCCGAAAGGATTCGACAATTGAACCGGGTAAGGAACGGTCGGGTTGTAAAGAATCGGATAGTTAATGCCCAATTCTTTCAGCGGAACTTTTTCCAAGGCCGGATCGGCAAGCCCCTTCGGCAACTCAGCGACTCCATTGAGGAGATTCTTGATGAACGTATTCTGAACGAATTGTCCGCCAAAGTTGTTAGGATACTTCTTGTAATTGTTGTGGTAGTGATACCCCTCGATTTTCACGATCCAACCTTCGCCGGTCGGACCGCCGGCGGTCGCCGGCGCCGTCCCTTCGGCGGGTGCCGTCGCGCCAGGCGCGGCTTCCGCCGGAGTCCCCGTCGCGGGGCCGCCGGGGGGCGTCGTCGGATTAGTCGCCGGAGCGGCGGACGCAGCGGCGTTATTCGTCGCACCGGGACCCTGATAATACTTGCTTACCGCCGTGAACCATTGCGAAACGTCCGCCACATGCTGACATTCCATGTTCGTGATGAACAATTCGTTGCGGTCGGGAATGTTGTCGGGACGCTCTTTTTCGTCCTTCGGCAGCGCCTGATTCACGGCCTTCATTAGCTCGAGCCAGGCGATGCGCCCCTCCACGTTGCTAATAAGATTTTTTCCGATCTTGTCGATGCCGTCGAAGTCGCCCTGCGCTTTGGCGGCTTCCTCAATGAGCTGCTTACTTTGGTTCGAGACTTGCGAGGCCTGCGCCTCGGCGCCTTGCCACGTGGATTTGTCGACTTGAGTGAGCGACAACGCATAGGCGCCGTAACTCACGGTGCAGCCAAGAAGCAAGGCCGCGGCGGCGCCGGCTCCCCACGGCTTTTTGCGTTTGATCAAGCGATCTTGAACAATTTCGGAGGGAAGCAGATTGGTGCGAATCCCCGCCTTGCCCAAGCCTTGCAGCCCAAGACCGTAGCAGACGCCGAAGCTTAATGAATTTTCTTGGAAGTTAGGCGCGGAAATAACCTGAGGGCCGATCAGGCCGCTGAAGGTTTCGAGGCGTTCGATTTCATAGCCAAGATTTTGAGAGAGATAGCGGCGCAGGCCGGGTAACTTCATCGTGTTGCCCAACGCCACGACGCGGCCGATTTTCGCCGAGCGATCCAAGTTACAGTAGTAGCTGATCGAGCGCTGCAATTCAACGAGCAATTCGTTAAACACCGGTCGCATCGCCTGGAACACCGCTTTGGGATCGGCCGCCGCCGTCGCGTTTCGCTTTAGATGCTCGGCTTGGGCGAACGTCAACTTCATTTCCTTGGTCAAGGCTTTCGTGAAGTGGTTGCCGCCGATATGGATGCTCCGCAACCAAACTTTGTAGCCGTTGGTAAAGACCAAGTCGGTCGAATCGGTGCCCATCGACATCGTCACGACGTATTCAGGCGGATTGTCCGGGTCGTACTCTTCCGGAGCCGGTAGATCGCGCATCTGGTCGAACAAAACGAAGTTGTAGAGCGCAAGCGGCGTCAATTGAATGAAGTCGATTTCCATATCGGCCTTCAAATAGGGAGCCAAAGCGCGGAACACCGCGTCGCGCTTCATCGCGAAAAGACCGATTTCGGTCTCCAACGCGAAACCTTCCTCCTCGGTAAAGAGTCCGATGCGCTGGTAATCCCAAATGACGTCGTTCAAATCGAACGGAATCTGCTGTTTCGCTTCATAGCGGACGATGTCGGGAATCTTTTTCGACTCGACCGGCGGCAATTTAATGAAACGAGCGAGACCTGCCTGACCAGGAACGGAAATCGCGATCTGATCGCCCTTCACCGCGTTACGCGACAAAAACGTCTTAAGCGCCTCGCCGATCAACTCGGCGGGATCGGCGTCCGGCTGACTGAGAATTTTGGGATACTCGATGAAGTCGAAGGCGTCGGCCTCGATTCTATCGCCGGCGGCGGTCGCTCGACATCGCAACGCTTTTAGCGCGCATTGTCCGATGTCGATCCCCCATACAGCGCCCGATCTTGCCATATTCTCTCGCTCCTTGATTCCGCGTGCTTCGACGATGCGCAAGTCGCTGTACCGCTTGCGATTTCCAAACAAATGTTGCCGAACGGTTGATTGCAATAAACGAACTTGCTCCGATGCCGAGCCGCCGGGGTCGCAAGAAGAATAGCGACGCGCCGCTTTGGCAGGAGCCTATCCCCATTTAGTATAATTGCAATTCTTCCGGCTTGAAATGATAAAGGGGGGCGAGTTAGGGGAAAGTTTTAAAAACTGCTGCGTGGGCGCGATGGGCAAAAAAGCGGCTTTGCCTCCGTTGGCCGGGCTAATCCCGTATGCTCCCCTCGGATGGGCAGGGGAGTCTCTGGCCTTGTTCCCCGGGCCTGTTCCCAGTAGTCTGCATTCCTCGGCCCTATTATTCCCTTGGAAAATCGGCGAAAAGCCATGACGATTGCCCGACTTTTCACCCTTTTGCCTTGCGAGAATCTCGAACGGCTCGAACTTCGACGCTCGTCGGCCGAGGCGGAGCAAATCCTGTCCGGTTGGACGGCGCTCTGGCATCCGGTCCTTATTGCATCGGCGGGAGATCCGCCGCAGTGGCTTGCGGCCAATCAACCCCCGCGCGATCCGAAAGGCGATTGGATCGTCATTCCTGCCTGTTGCGAGTCTTTGCTTCCCGAGGATTGGCGCTCCGAGGCCGTCGCCTTCGACGCCCGATTATTTACCGCGTTCGATGATCGTGAAGAATTGCATGCCGCGATCGAAGCGGCTTTGTCCCAGGTTTCCTCGGAGATCGACGCCGAACTAATCGCCGATTTTCGAGCGTTGGGACTCGCCTATCTCCTTGTCGAATTAACCACTCGCCAAGCCCGTTTCGCATCAAATTTGGATGAAGGCGCCTTTCGTCAGGCGACGGTCGCGGCGGCCAAATTCGCTACGGCCGGGAACGCCGACGAGGCGAGGCGACATTTGCGGACGGCCTTCGACCGATTGAGCGACGCTCGAGATTACTTCTTTCCCCTGGAAATTTTCTGGCTCGATTATACGTTGACCGCCCCGACCGCTTTCGGCGAAGCCTTGCGTGAGGAATTCTCCGCGGGTCGGCCATGCAATTTACTGATTTCCGGTCGAACGCTTGAAACGCTCGCCGCGAAGGAGCCCGAAACGCTCGAAGCGTTGCGGAATGCGCTTGATCGCGATGCGGTCGAACTTGTCGGCGGCGAATACGACGAGGGGCCCCTGCCGCTCATGACGCTCGAAGCATGCGATGCCGAAATCGAGCGAGGGGGTTCCGTTTACGACAAATTTCTCGGACGAAGGCCCGTGATATTCGGTAGGCGGCGTTTTGGGCTCTCCCCTGCCCTCCCCTCCTTGCTCGAACGGCATGGATTTTCCGGCGTAGCGCACTTCACGCTCGACGACGGGAGGTTTCCGCTCGACGAACAAAGCCGCATTCGCTGGGAAGGTTTTGACGGCGCGAAAATCGAAGCGTTGATTCGCGCGCCGATCGACGCCGGTTCCGCCGCCGAGATATTACGGCTGCCAAAACATATTGGATCGCGGTTGGACGCCGATCAGGCGGTGACGGTCGTATTTGCGCATTGGCCCGGCTCCACGTGTTCCTGGTATGAAGATTTGCGACGCATTGCCGTATATTCGGCCGCCTTGGGGAAATTTCATTCGATCGCCGCCTTTTTCAAAGAGACGGCGTCAGCGAGTCGGCCAATTTTTTATGACGAGGAAAAATATCAGTCCCCCTATTTCTTGCAGGCGGCGGCTTCCGGACAGATTGATCCAATTTCCCGGTATGTTCGCTTTCATGACCGCATGAACTCAATTGAATGCATCGGGGCGACGGATGCCGTTGCGGCGCTGATTTCAAAACGCGCGATAGACTTTGACCGAAAGCGACTCGTCGGAATCGTCAACGACGATTTGCGAAACGTCTCGGCCGTGCCGAACGAGACGATTGACGCCGAACTCTCGGCGGCGCAAGCGGACGCGGTTTTACGACTGAGCTCCGCGTTAAGCGGCGAGAGAGACGTTTCTCAAACGCCCGCATCTCCCGTTTTTTTTAATCCGTCGAGTTTCCCGCGCGCGGAAGTCGTCGCCGTTCGACAAGGAATTGATTCGGAGTCCTCCTATCGATTTGCCGAACTGCCCGGGCTTGGTTTTCAACGAGTTGCCGCGACGACTGCCCAAACGGCCGACCCATCGCGAAAAAGGGCGCCGTTATTCAGCGAAAAAAAAGCGACCGAAGTGGACGAAGACGATGAACGCATCGTCGTTCGAACGAAACGCTTCGAAGCCCATTTCGATCGGCGGTCAGGCGCTTTACGTGCGATTCGCGACGAATCGCAACGGCATCCGCGGCTGGCGCAGCAGATCGCTTTTCGCATGCCGGACGATGATCAAACCGAGCCCGGCGCCGACTCGCATTATTCGCGCATGGAGGCCGATGAAATCCGCGTTTTAAGCGATGACGCAGTCGCTAGCGTCATTTTGTCTCGCGGAAGTCTGATCGATGCGGCGGGAAATCATCTCGCCGGCTTCAAGCAGACGACGCGTATTGCGAAGAACGATGCGCCGATCGAACTAGAAATCGAACTCGATCCTCGACGAATGCCGGAGCCAAGCGCTTGGCAATCGTATTACGCTTGCCGTTTCGCTTGGAGCGACGAGACCGCCGAACTGCATCGCGCGGTTTGCGGATTCCGTCGTCAAGCCGAGACGAATTTAATCGAGGCCCCGTCGTTCATCGACGTCGTTCAAGGCGAGTCGCATACCGTAGTTTTGTGCGGAGGATTGCCCTATCATCGGCGAGTCGGCCCGCGCCGATTGGATAGCCTTTTGATTTCGCACGGCGAAACGGAGCGTCGTTTCCGCTTGGGCGTAGCGATCGATCCGGCGAACGCCACGCATGCGGCGTCGGCTTTTTTCCGGCCGTCCATTGAGTTGCCGGGGTGCCGCGTGAAGGCCGATTCAAGTTGGTTTTTTCACTTGGATCGTCGCAACGTCGTCGCTTTGAATTGGTCGCCTACGTTTGATAAAGACGGCGCTGGAGCGGTCGTCGGTTTTCGCGTTTGTTTAATGGAGACCGAAGGGCGACCGGCCCAACTTGGGTTGCGCGCGCTGCGGAATCTTGCGTCGGCGCGTCTTGTTCCGCATAAAGACGAGGCGGATATACGTTATGCAGTCGAAGGCGATCGCGTGATTATTCCGATGGGACCCTATGAAATAGTTGATCTTGAAGCGTTTTTTGAGGATTAGCGAGTTGTTCTCTTCACGCGACGGCGCTAAATTCTTCTTGATTCGAAAAATCGACGGAGCGAAAGTATGATCATAACCATTGACGGACCGGCGGGGGCGGGAAAGAGCGTCGCTGCGCGAGCGCTGGCCAAAAAACTCGGCTTCGATTTTCTCGATACCGGCGCCATGTATCGGACGGTGGCTTTGGCCGGTCTGCGCCGCGGAGTCGATTGGAATAAGCCCGAGCAACTTGCCGATGCGGCGAAGGCGATTGATCTACGCATGGAAAAAGATCGAGTCTTTTTAGACGGCGAAGACGTTTCCGAAAAAATTCGTACGCCCGAGGTCACGGCAATTACCCGATATGCGGCGGACAACGCCGAAGTCCGCCGTCATCTAATTGAAAAGCAGCGACAAATTGCTGTTGGAAAGAACATTGTTACCGAGGGACGAGATCAGGGAACCCTGGCGTTTCCGTTTGCCGACTGTAAGTTCTTCCTAACCGCAACGCCCGAGGAGCGCGCCCGACGCAGATGCAAGGAATTAATAAGCAAAGGCCAGGCTGTTGAGTTCGAACAAGTCTTGGTCGCTCAGAACAAACGGGACGCGGAAGATGCGACTCGAGAATACGGGGCTTTGCTGCCGGCTGCCGATGCGACGGAGATTATTTCTGACGGATTAGATTTTGTGCAAGTCGTTGAAAAATTGGCGGTTATGGCAATAGAGAAGCTTGATCGACAAGGTAAACTTATTGCGTTCGGGAATAAAAAATGATACACTAGAAGAATAAGCTCCATTTGTTCATCTGGGGGGGTGCCAAGAGCTAGTTTGCGTTTTGCGGTTTTTGTTGCGCGTTCAAAGGGCGAATGCGCAACGGCGCCCGGAGTTGCTTTTCATGATTCGCTTCGTTCCCCAAAGCATTTCTCTCTTTGTGGCCGCTGATTTTGCGCTCCTCGGTTACTCGGCTTATGAATTCGCCAACTGGGAGATTCCGGCCGCGATAACCTTGGCTTCGGCGGCATTGGGACTGGCCGTCATTTTGCGAGTATATTACAGTTACGGCCATTCCATGCTCTTGGCTTTAGACGCCCATACCTTTGACGACCAGTTCGCCGATCGTCTGTGCCTCATGTTGGGCGGCGCTTTTTTAGTGTTGCCTGGCGTCTTTACCGATCTCTTCGGACTGATTCTATTGCTGGCCCCGTTTCGACGATTGTTCATCAAGATCATCACCGAGTTTATTTAGCCTGCGATCTTGTTTGGCTACCCCTTTGCGCTCTCTTTGTCTTCAATTGCGACCAACGTCGGGGAATCGCTGAAGTTTCCGCCCCCGCTTTGCGAATATTTGCACGAGCTATACACTCCTCGCCTTTCTTATCTTTTTTGGGGGGGGCATGTTTCGCCTTGTGTTTGGGCTTGGCGTTTTTCCTCAATAGCTCGCCTCTGAAGAAAAAACCACGCACAGTCCGCTCGGTAGGACACATAAAGTCGCCAGCGGTTTGGCCGCTAAATGTAAAAACGGCGGGAATTTGCGGATTATTCCGGTTTTGCGGCCGAAGATAGATTTATGCGGCGTGGTTCCGCCTCGCCGCTTTTCAAGACTTTTCGAGAGATATGGCAAAAGGTTTCGATTATGACTGCTCGCTTAACCGCAATGCTGGCTTTAAGTTGCGTTCTCGCTAGCGCCGCCGGATGCACGATGTGCTGCCATCCTTACGACTACTGCGGGCCGGTCTTTCAGGGAAGCACATGCAGCCCGGTTTGCAGCAACGTTCGCGCTGGCTCAATTCTCGAAGGGGGTGCTCCGGCAAATTATTCCGCCCGGGAAACCGTTCCTGCCGAATTGAAGCCGACGCCGGCTCCTACGCGAGCCGCCGCCGTCGCGCCGAGCGATTCCTACGATGACGACGATTCGCCGAGCGTTATATCGGAGAGCGATCGTCGCTCCGGCCATCCCGTCTTTTATCGCCGCCGCTAGATCCAATTTAAATTGTACCTCTGACGTTTAGAGCGTCGCATCTAACCGCCGTCCGAGCCAAGAAATCTCAATATCTCGGCTGAAAAAGGCGTCGAGAAAAGTCGCGTTCGCCGCAAATCGCGTGGCGTGTCTTAATGCAAAATCAATCGCAACGCGGCCGCGCCGGCCAAGACGAGCGCCAACGCGTTAAAGAGTTTTTGCGGAATCATTCGTAACAAGTACGTGCCGAGCCAAGCGCCGAAAAACGTGACGGGAATCAGCGTCAACCAAAACGACCACAGCGACGCCGGCATTAAGCCTTGAGCGAAGTTGATCGGAATTTTACTCGCGTTCAAAATAAAAAAGAACCAAGCGGCCGTGCCGACGAACTCACGCTTGTTGAATCCTTGACTGACGAGATAAACGCTCATCACCGGCATGGCCGCGTTAGCGAGTATCGTCGAGAATCCAGCCAAAAAACCGGTGAAGCTTGTAAACAACAGCCCCTTCGGCAAAAAACCGACGCTCTCCGCGTTCTCCGTCGGAGCCTCCGCAAAGCATCTACGCCGAAATGCGAGCTCGCGCCATTGTCTCCACAACTCGAAAGCGAGCAAACCGAGAACCAACCAGCCGATCCACGGACGGAGCGAATTCGCCGATAAGTGATTGAGTGCGTAGACGCCGGGAATCGCGCCGGCGATCACCGCCGGGAAAAGCCGCCAAAGCTGCTTCCACTGCGCATGGTGATGGTATCGTACGACGGCGAAAATGTCGCTCGCGACGAGAAACGGCATAATCGCCCCCACCGAAAGCTGCGCGTTATCAGGAAACGCCTCGGCCATCAGAATGATCGCGGGAATGGAAACCCCGGGAAGCCCTGTCTTCGAAAAACCGACCAAAAGCGCGGAGATCGCCGCAAGAACGTATTGGGTCGGTTCCAAATGCATAATAAAAAAACGCCGGCCGAGTTGATCTTCAGCTCGACCGGCGCAATTGTATTTCCGTGAGAGGTTATTTCCCGGCCATCGCGGCGGTCAAAATCGCGGCGGTGCTTTCTCGCATCACGCGCGGATCGACCGGCTTGCCTTCGATCAGGCAACGTCGCACTTCCTTGCCGGATATGAACAACGGCTTCTCGTCCTTGTGATTCTCCATCAAATCGACGCGATTGATCGATTCATAGTAGGCGGCGAAACCGACGTTCAACGGCGAAATTTTTAAATCGCCGTTCAGATTATTGAAAATCTCTTGCGCGTCGAAGTCGCCCCAAATGGCCGTCCCGTCATGGTACGGAGCGTCGGCATGCTTCCGACCGATGATGATGTCGGTGAAACCGTAGTTCTGGCGATAAATGGCGTGCATGACCGCCTCTTTCGGACCGCCGTAGAACATCTTGATATCCAGACCGAGTAGGATCACGCGATCCGGAACGGACTCGCCGCGAGCGGTCCAGAGATCCCAATCGCTGTCCCCTTCGCCTAACGCGCGATTCTGAATCAGCGTCTCGTAGGTCTTCATCCGAACGTCGGCGTTCACGTCGTCGCCTTTCGTCTCGCCGATCAGAGGATTCAAGCACGCTCCGGCGTTGGCGCCCGAGCGAAGAAGCGTCTCTAAGCCGTAAACCAATGCGTATTCATGAGCGCGGTGCAAAGGATTGCGCGTTTGGAATGCGACGATCCGATCCCAACCCTTTTCGGCAAGCAACTTGCGAGTCTCACGCGGCGTCAAAACGTACTTTCCGAACTCAGGACATTTTGGCTGCGGCAAAACCTGAATCGAACCGCCGAGCAAATAGCTCTTGTCCTCGTCGTTCTTCAAAACCATGTCGGCGCCGGGATGATCGGTCCGATCGGTCAAATAGACCGAACGCAAATAACGCGGCTTGTCCCACGGGAATACGTCGGTAAGCTCCAAAACGGCCACGATCTCGTCGGCAGAGTTCGCCAACGCGACCTTTTGCCCCGTCTTCAACTGCATGGCCAATTCCTTGGTCACCGGCAGCGAAAGAGGAATCGTCCAAGCGTAAAGTTTGCCCTCGTGTTCGATAACGGCTTTGTCGAGCACGCGGTTGTAGGTTTCCGAATCCATCGGACCGGTCAACGGGCTCAACGCGCCGTCCCCAAAACGATAAACCGTCGAAAGATCCGCGTCCGAAACCGGAACTTTCGGCAAGGTCTTCGCTTGAGCGACGAAATCGGCAATTTGTTCGGCGGGAACGGTCCGGCAGATTGGCTCCGATAGACCGCCATGCGGGGGTAGTGGGAAAGTCATCGCAAATGTCCTTTGGACTCTATTACTTGATATCAAACAAAACCAGTAAATATCACGGCTTTTCGCGGGATCCGATCGACCCTCGCTGCGCGAAAGCGCCAGTATAGAGGGGCGACTCCGAAAATTCAATTCGGCTATCTCCCTAATTGCCAATCGGGTTAGACAAAAAATATCCCCCGCGGCATAAACTTTCGGGACCCCGGAGTGTAAAATAAATATACACGAGCAAGATCGTAAACTCTGGAAGTGAGTTTGCTTTGCGCCGACGTTTCCTGACGTTCGGCATTTCCCGACGCTTTTTCTTATTAGCGTCCCGAAATGACGTTTTCGGAAATACATGGAAGCGCAAGCGGCGAAATACGAGTAGCTTGGCGGGAAGAAAAATGAAAATATCTGCAAAAACTGAATATGCCTGTATCGCCATGATGGAGTTGGCGTCGCAATTCGGAACCGGGGAGCCGGTCCGAATCCGTCGAATCGCCGAGCGGCACGACGTTCCGCCTCGGTTTCTTGTGCAAATATTATTGCAACTGAAAGGCGCCGGTCTAGTCGTCAGCGTCCGAGGCGCCGCCGGCGGTTACCAACTCCTCAAGTCCCCCGACGAAGTCTCTCTCGGCCAAATCATGGAAGTCATCGACGGTGCGCCCGAAGAAAACGCCTCCCCCTCCGGCCTCGCCGCCGAAGCGTCGGCGGCCGTAAAGGTCCTGCACCAAACCTGGCAAGACGTCGCCGCCATGGAACGCGACTTACTCCGGAAAATTACGTTGGCAGACCTCTTGGAACGCTCCAAAGAGGAAAATGACCAGATGTACCATATCTAATCTCCTCCAACTTGCCGCCTAAAGTTCGAGCGACAAGAAACGACAAGGGCGACGCTTTTCTCTCGCGTCGCCCTTGATGGAGCTTCTTTTCGATTTGTCCCGCCGAACTACGGCTTGACGTTCGATACGACGGCGTAGGCGTCTAACTCGGGCGTAAACGTCCCTTGATCCGTCTCAATCTTGATATGCTTCATGACTCGTCCGGCGTCCGCTCCTGCCGTAAACGTGACCGGAATTAAATGGACGGTTTTCGCTTCGTCGTTCTTCGCCTTGCCGAACTCGAACGATTTGTCGTCGCAAGTGATATCGGTGATCTTGAAGGGCTTTTTGCTCTTCACGACGAGCTGCTTCGTCACTTTTTGGCCCGATTGCACGGAACCGAGGAACAACGCGGCGGGACTGACCGAGACGCTCGGTTCGACGCGACCTTCGACCAGAACCGGAATTCGCTCGTTTCCGGCGTTCGTCGAAACGATCAACCGATTGGCCACGTATCCGGCGGGAGCCTTTGAATCAAGCGTGACGTTTATGTCGTAACTAACCTGATTGTCGTATCGCCCCGCTTCTTTGAACGAGACTTTCACGTTCGGGTCGTTCGACTTGATATCGGTGATTTTCCAATCATCGTAGCCGTAGTGAGTTAGCCGAGCCGAACGATCGACCGACGTGCCCTGTTCGACCGACCCAAGCTGGACGCTTCCCGGCTCGACCACGACGTCGCTACGGATGTAGCCGTGGACGTGGAGTTGAACTTCGGCGTAGAACGGCTTGTCGATGGTGACGGTCAGCGTGGCTCCGCGTTGGCCTTCAAACGTGTGGGTGTTGAAATGAGCGAGAATCGCTCCTTTCTCGTAGGTCTTCAGGTCGGAATTCTCGACGGTGGGGGTCGTGCAGCCGCAACTCGAGCGAACCCCGGCGATATGCACGTCTTCTAGGAAGGGGTTCTCGAAGACGAACCGGTATTCCGATTTCGCGCTGCGAGCGACCGTGCCGAAATCGTGATCGGTCACCTTGAACATTTTTTCGGCCCAAGCTTGGCCGAACGAAGGCGATGCCGCGATCGCCGTTAACAAAAACAACCAACTAACATGACGTTTCATCGTGTGTGAAGCTCCCAGGAGGCCCGCGACTGCGCTGAATCGCTAGCAAGACCGTGTTTCCGATTCGGTTGAGGCGAAACGATGCGGAGGGGCGCACGTTCAGCCATAACTCTCTTATCGATGATGCGATTCTGTGTTTTTCAGCTTGTCCCCCCAAATTCAGGTTAAAGGGCATCTAGCCAATCTGCCGAGAAAGACAATTTTTACGGCAGATCAGGGGGGGCGAGTCTTTCCTCGAGGCTGTTTTTCAAATTCCCCCGTTATAGAACTATATGGCTTGCGCTCCGCGAAAGTTAATCCCGCATTTAAGGCTATTTAACGCCCCTCCACTATGGTTGTTCCCCCCAAGGGAAAAATAGGAGGTTTTTGGACCCGATTGTCGAAGAACGGATTGCCAAAACGACGAGAAATGGGTTACCATATGGGATTACGCGCCGCTGCTTGCGCCCGGATTTGCCGGGATCGCTCGCATCGGGCCGCTCGCTTCGTGTTTTCGTCGAGCAATTATTAGTTCCAAGTCCCTTGAGACGCCATGTTTGAATCGTTGCAAGAAAGCCTATCCTCCGCGTTGCGCAGTCTTCGCGGTCGCGGCGTGTTGAGCGAATCGAACATGCGCGAGGGCTTGCAGTCGGTGCAGCGAGCGCTCCTCGAAGCGGACGTAAGCTTATCCGTCGTGAAAGACTTCATGACGAAGGTGAGCGAGCAAGCGGTCGGCGAGCAAGTTTTGAAATCGCTCGACCCCACGAAACAATTAATCTACATCGTCCATCAAGAGTTGATCAGCTTGATGGGCCCTGTGGACCACGCGATACGATTGCGAGACGACGTCGGCGTGTTGATGCTGTGCGGCCTGCAAGGCTCCGGCAAAACGACGACGTGCGGTAAACTCGGACGCTTGATTAAAAGCCGCGGCCGGCAGCCGTTGCTGGTTGCTGCCGACTTACAGCGCCCCGCCGCCATCCAACAATTACAGACGCTCGGCGAACAATTAGGTTTGCCGGTGTACGCCGACTTTAATGCGAAAGATCCCGTGGCCTTGTGCCAAGCGGCGGTCAAGCACGCGAAGTCGATCCAAGCGAACGTCGTGATTTTGGACACGGCAGGTCGTTTGCACGTTGACGACGAGTTGATGGATCAGTTGACCCAGATCGACCGTCGGATCGGTCCCGACCAAGCGTTGCTGGTCGTCGACGCCATGACCGGCCAAGACGCTGTGAACAGCGCGAAAGCGTTTAACGAGGCGCTCGAGCTGGACGGCGTGATAATGACGAAACTCGACGGCGACGCCCGAGGCGGAGCCGCGCTGTCGGTCAAAGCGGTCACCGGCGTGCCGATCAAGTTTATCGGCGTCGGTGAAAAGCTCGACGCGCTCGAGGAGTTCCATCCCGACCGAATGGCGGGACGAATCCTCGGCATGGGCGACGTGGTTAGCCTCGTCGAGCAAGCGCGAGAGAAGTTAGACCAAGAGGAATTGGCCGCCCAAGAGGCACGCCTCCGCGAGGGCCAATTCACGCTGGATGACTTCAAGAAGGCGATGGCGCAAACCCGACGCCTCGGCCCGATCAATAAGATTTTGAGCATGATTCCCGGCATGGGCGGGATGAGTCAAGCCCTCGGCGACGTTGACGCCGAACAGAGCTTGAAGCGATTGAACGGCATCATCGATTCGATGACGCCCGAAGAACGGAACAATCCGTCAAAGATCGTCGATCCGAGTCGGCGGCGTCGCATAGCGGCGGGCGCCGGAGTCGAGCCGCAAGAGGTCAACGAACTGGTCAAACAGTTCGACGCCATGGCCGACATGATGAAACGGATGGCGTCGATGAGCATGCGCGATCGAATGAAGACCGTGCAGCAAATGGCCCAAGGCGGAATGATGGATCCGGGCGGACAGCTTCGCAAGTCGAAGATCGGCTCCGGAAAACGCCTTACGGCGGAGGAGCGGGCCAAGGAAAGGAAGCGCCGCGAGAAGGAAGCTCGCAAAAAGAAGCGAGACGGAAAGAAATAACATGTCTTTGCGGCGCGAACGCTTTCGCGTCGCGAGACAATTGACGAATTTCGAATTTGTTTACTTTAGGCATTGCGAGGAGAGATTTGTGGCAGTACGCATTCGAATGAAACAGATGGGTCGCAAGCATCGCCCCTACTATCGCATTTGCGCGATTGACGGCCGATCGCCGCGCGACGGTCGCGTGTTGGAGGAATTGGGCACCTACGATCCGATGGTCCCCGAAACGGACGCCCGCGCCACGTTGAACGGCGAACGCATCCAGTATTGGGTTAGCGTCGGCGCGAAGCCCTCCGACAACGTCGCCGTTTTGATCAAGAAATACGGTCCGAACGGAACGCACGTCGTCGCCCAACAGGCGGCGATCGAGCGATTGGCGCAAGTGCGCCGTCGGCCGGATCCGGTAAAGGTCGCGCCTGCGGCTCCGAAAGCGACGAAGAAGACGGATTCGGGCGACGCTCCGAAGTCCGATTCGGCGCAAATTCGTGAAGAAGCGGTCGCCAAGGCCGACAACGAGTAGCGATCCTCCGGAACGACGTTTTTCGGCCTTAAACGGCTTTCATCGCCATGCGATTTGACGTTCTTACCCTGTTTCCCGCCATTTTCGAGGGATACGTCGGTCAGAGCCTGTTGAGTCGCGCGATACTAGCCGGATTGGTTGACGTGCGAACGCACGACATTCGCAATTGGTCGAAGAATAAGCACAACCAAGTTGACGATCGCCCCTTCGGCGGCGGTCCCGGCATGGTGATGATGGTCGAACCGGTGGTGGATTGCGTGGAGGCGGTCCAAGCCCAAGGCGAAGAGCCGGGCGCGTTGATCATGCTTTCGCCGCAAGGCCGCCGTTTGGATCAGCCGCTGGTCGAAAGCCTCGCGAAACGAAAACGTCTGCTGCTGTTATGCGGCCGATACGAAGGTTTCGACGAACGCGTGAAGTTAACGCTGAATCCTGAAGAAATTTCGCTCGGCGACTTCATCCTCAACGGAGGCGAAGTCGCTGCCATGGCGATCATCGACTCGGTGATTCGGCTCGTTCCCGGCGTACTGGGGGACGAGGATAGCAGCGCGTTCGATTCGTTTTCCAGCGGATGCCGATTATTGGAATGCGCCCAATACACTCGGCCCCGGGAGTACCGAGGACTTTCCGTCCCCGACGTTTTGCTGAGCGGTAATCACGAAGCGATCGCTCGATGGCGCGACGAAGACGGCAAACGAAGGACGCTCGAACGGCGTCCCGATTTGCTCGCCGGCGAATCGAGCGATTGATGAAAATACGACATACAAAAAATCAACGCGATGCGGCGAAGCGGCCCATCGCCTGAAAAATCGAGTAAGTAGAGTAGAAAGGATCTGTTATGAGCGACCAAATTTTGGCCGCCGTCGAGAGCGGCAGCATCAAAGCGGAACAACCTTCGTTCTCCATCGGCGATACGGTTGACGTTCATTGCCGCATTTTGGAAGGCGACAAAGAGCGCATCCAGCTCTTCACCGGCGTGGTGATCGCCCGGGCCGGCTCCGGCTCCCGCGAGACGTTCACCGTTCGCCGTATCGTCCAAGGCGAAGGCGTCGAACGTAAGTTCCCGGTCAATTCTCCGCGCATCGCGAAGATCGAAGTGAAGCGTTCGGGCGTCGTCCGTCGCGCGAAGCTTTATTATCTCCGCGACCGCAGCGGCAAGAGCGTGCGTCTCCGCGAACGTCGCGTCGAAAACTAGTCTCGACCGTAGCGTTCCGAAAACGAACTTGATACAATCCGAAGGACGGATCGGCGTGGTCGCGCGCATCCGTCCTTCGTTTTTGCGCCTTTTCCATTCGGAACGTCGATCATGCCGGCTTTCGCCTCGTTTTTCGCATGGACTAAGAGCTTCTTTCGCCCGCTTTCCTTGGGCGAACGCGGCGAGCGAGCCGCCGAAAAGCATCTCCGGCGCAAGGGCATGAAAATTCTCGCCCGAGGATTTCGAGAACGCCCCTCCGGCGAAATCGATCTGGTGGCGGCCGACGGCAGAACGGTCGTATTCGTCGAAGTCAAAACCCGGGCCGACGACTCGCATGGACATCCGTCCGAAGCTGTGGACGCGCGAAAACGGCGAAAAATCATCTGGACGGCGTTAAAATTCCTTAAACGACATCATCTAACAGGCTATCCGGTCCGCTTCGACGTGGTGGCGATAACGTGGCCGGAATCGTGCCGAAAACCTCGCATCGAACACTATCCTGCCGCGTTTGAAGAGCAAGGAGCGGGGATCCGGGCGCAGGTTTATTAGAAATCCTCCAATCTTAGAACAATCTAGTTCCAAAGCGGGGGCTTCCGCTTATTCATTTGAAAAAATCTCTATTGGCGTCGAGGGAAAGTCTGGATAGAATTAACTGACTGACCAGTCCGTCTGTGGCGTTCGCCGGGAATGTCGCGGAGGAATACCCTTGAACGATCTAGCGAAGAACCGATGCCGCGCACGCCCAAACCAAAATTGAAGCCGAAGTCCGGTCGCCCGATCGACGGCGACCTGAAAGCCCGTCGCGAAGAGGAAATTCTGATCGCGGCGACGACGCTCTTTGCCGAAAAGGGCTACGACGGCGCGGATACGCAGGCGTTGGCCGATCAACTTGGCGTCGGTAAAGGAACGATCTACCGATACTTTCCGTCGAAGAAGGCGTTGTTTTTGGCGGCGGTCGACCGCATCGTTCAGCAATTGATGAAATTGATCGGCGAAGCGACGCTCGGCGCGAAGACCCCTTTCGAGCGTCTGCGATCGGCCGTTCGGGTTTATTTGAAATTTTACGCGGCGAATCCGGATTATATCGAACTCGCGATTCAATCGAGGGCTCTATTCAAGGAGAAGAGCGACGCGCCGTTTTTCCAACATCACCAAAACTTTCACGAGGAGTGGCACGCTTCGTTGAAGGCTTCGATGATCGAGGGGCATCTTCGTAAAATGCCTCCCGCGCAAGTCGCCGACGTAATGCGTTACGTTCTGTTCGGGGCGGCCACGGCAATGAATTGCGTCGAACGCGATCTCTCCGTCGAAGAGCGTGCGGACGAAATTACGGACATTATCTTTTACGGAGTAAAGGGACCGAAGGGGTAGAACAGGAAGCGGGAAACAGAGTTTGCAAGGCGAAACATTTGTAAAGAGTATAGGAAACATGAGCAAGCGAAACAGAAGGTGGTTATTTGCCGGAAGCGGCGCGGCGTTAATTGGCGCGGCGTTGGCGTTTTTCGGTCTATCGCATGCGAATCGAGGCGAGGCTGAATCGACGACGGCCGTTGCGACCGCGACGAAGAGCGTCGAACCGCGCGCGGCGGCCGTTGAAATCGCTCCAGTCGCGATTCGATCGATTCAGCGGACGGTCGAAGCGGTCGGCAGCTTTGAAGGATTCGAAGAGGTGCCCGTCACGCCGAAGGTGGACGGGCGAGTCGTTCGGATTCTACACGACGTGGGCGAAACGGTTCGCCCCGGCGACGTATTGCTGGAGATTGATCCGACCGACTACGAATTAGCCTTGCAAGAAGCGAAGCGAGGTCTTGAGTCCGAGTTGGCTAAGGTCGGCTTGAAGGAAATGCCCGGTCCCGATTTCGATCTGCAAAAGCTGCCGACGGTGATTCGCGCACGCGATTTGGAAGCGAACGCGCAGCGGAAGTTGGCCCGCACGCAGAAGCTCTATCAGAGCAACGCTTCGTCGCAAGAGGAGTTCGATCAGGTGACGACCGACTACCGCGTCGCTCAATCGGCGAAGCGGCAAGTCGAACTTGACGCCGAGGCGATCTTAGCGACCGCCCAACTGAAGCTTTCGCAAGTGCGAACGGCCGAGCAGAAGCTGAAAGACACTCGCGTCGAAGTTCCTCAGCCGTCGCTAACGGTTCGCCAAGTGGCGAAGTCGCCCGAGGCGATCGAATATACGATTTCGGAGCGCAAAGTCGCGGAAGGCGAGATGGTGATGAAAAGTTTGGTCGCCGCGAATTCGAGCGGCGTTTTTCGCCTCGTGATCGACAAAGCGTTAAAAATGAAAGCGGCCGTTCCCGAACGCTACATTGGGCAAATCAAACTAGGACAAACCGTTCGCCTAGGCGTCGAAGCGTATCCGGACAAATCGTTCGAAGGAAAAATTATACGCATAGCGCCGACGGTCGATCGCGCGAGCCGCACGTTCCAAATCGAGGTTCTCGTCTTGAATCAATCGCGAGAGCTAAAGCCCGGCGGATTCGCAAAAGCTTCGGTCCTTCTTCATGTCGATCCGCATGCGAAGACGGTGCCCCAAGAAGCGACGGTCACCTCGAGCGGAGTGACGAAATTGTACGTCGTCGAAAACGGCAAAGTGAAGGTCGTGCCGATATCGACCGGAGCGACCGGACGCGGCTGGGTCGAAGTCATCGGCGATCTTGATCCGCAGAGCCAAGTCGTGGTGAGCGGTCAAAACGCGGTTTCTGAAGGAGCTGCGGTTGCGGTCCGCACGTCGCGATCGATGCCGCAAGACGCCGAGCAAGAAACCGTGCATGCGGCCTCGAAGGAAAACGCCGCTGGTTCTTCGTCATCGAAGTAATTCGTCTATTGAGCCTTCCGGAAGTCGCGGTCAACCGAAACCGCGACTTCTTTTTTCCCGCCGAACCTCTAGCCTTCCGCCAATCATAATGAACATTTGGGATATTTGCATCAAGCGTCCGGTTTTCACGGTGATGCTCGTTACGGCGCCGGTCGTTATGGGAATCGGCGGCTATCTGCGGATCGGCGTCGATCTGCTGCCGAACGTCGATCTTGCGGTGGTGGCGGTCACGACGACGATGAAAGGCTCGAGCGTCGAAGAGATGGAGACCAGCGTCACGAAGCCCTTGGAGCAGATCATCAACACGGTTTCGGGCATCGATGAGTTGAAATCGACTACCAAGGAAGGGGTTTCCCAGATCGTCGTGCAGTTTGTCGTGGAGAAGAACGGCGACATCGCCGCGCAAGAAGTGCGCGACAAAATTTCGACGATCATGAGTCAACTTCCCACGGGAATCGATACCCCGATCATCGATAAAATCGACTTCAACGCTATGCCGATCATGACCGTCGCGGTGTCAGGCAAAAGACCGATGCAAGAAGTGACCGAGATTGCACGGAAAAAAATTAAAGAGAATTTGGAAGGGGTGCCCGGCGTCGGCGCGGTAATCATGATCGGCGGGCGTCAGCGGGCGATCAACGTTTACGTCGACGCCGACAAACTTACCTCCTACAATCTTTCGATCGAGGACGTTCGTACCGCGCTCGTTCAACAAAACGTCGAGCTGCCCGGCGGACACGTCGATCAAGGCTCCGGCGAATTGGTTTTACGCACTATGGGACGGATTAAAGACCCGGCCGGATTCCGGGAATTGATCGTGGCGAACCAGAAGGGTTTCCCGGTGCGAATCAAGGACGTCGGCCGAATTGAAGATAGCTTCGAGGAGCCTCGCGGGCTGGCCCGGCTAGACGGCCAAAACGCCGTGAGCCTCGTGATTCAAAAGCAATCAGGATCAAATACGGTGAAGGTGGCGGAGGGAGTTCGCGAGAGGCTTATCGAGCTAAAAGGACTCTTGCCGAAAGATATCGAAGCATTCGTCGTAAAGAATCAATCGACGTTCATCGTTCGTTCGATTGAGGAAGTCAATTTCCATTTGGTGGTGGCGGGGTTGCTGGTCGCGCTGACGATTCTAATCTTTATTCGCGATTGGCGAACCACAATCATCGCCGGGTTGGCGATTCCGACCTCGATCATCTCGGCTTACGCCTGCATGCAGTATCTCGGCTACACGCTGAACAACATCACGATGCTAGGATTGATCCTGGCGATCGGCATCGTGATCGACGACGCGGTGGTCGTGCACGAAAACATCTTCCGGCACATGGAGGAATACAATCGGCCGGCGCGCGAGGCGGCCGCCTCGGCTACGAAGGAGATTTCGCTCGCCGTAATGGCGACCACTCTTTCTCTTCTTGTGATTTTCTTGCCGATCGTCTTCATGGGAGGCCGTATCGGCAAGTTCTTTTCCAGTTTCGGCGGTACGGTGGCCTTCGCGATTTCAATGAGCCTTTTTATTTCGTTCACGATGACCCCGATGCTTTGCTCGCGTTTTCTTAAACATGTCCCCGGCACGGGAAGTAAAGACGCCTTCATTTGGCGCACGGTGGAAGGAAGCTATAACAAACTACTCGCCTTCTCGCTAAGCCATCGTTGGGTCGTGATCTTGTGCGCGGTCGGATGCTTGTTGATTACGCCGGGGTTGTTCCGCGTGGTCGGATTCGATTTCGTTCCTCGCGACGACCAAAGCGAGTTTGAAGTGTCGATCACGATGCCCGAAGGATATTCGCTTGATCGGGCCTCCGATACGTTCGCCGAGCTTGAGTCTCGATTGAAACGCTTGCGAGGCGTCGAGCATATATTCAGCACGATCGGCGACACCTCCGGAAGAATCACGAAAGGACAAGGGGACGTGACCCAAGGAGTGATTTACGTTCGTCTTAAAGATTTGCTGACCCGGCAACGGCCTTGGTACGACCTGGGGTTTTGGATAAACGCGATTAAAGGAGTTCACGAGAGCGATGAACGTATTTTCTCGCAATTTGACGTCCAACAAGACGCAAGGAAAATTATGGCCGAGTATCCGGAGTTGCGGTCGGCCGTTCAAGACGTATCGGCGTTTTCATCGGGCATGAAACAATCGATGATCGAGTTTAATTTGAGAGGGCCTGACCTCGCCTCGCTGCAAAAATACTCCGACGAGATCGTCTCGTGGATGAAAAAGACGCCGGGATTCGTCGACGTCGATACGAGTCTCTCGCTCCGCAAGCCGGAATTACGTGTGATGATCGACCGCGACCGCGCTTCCGATCTGAATATTCGCGCCTATTCGATCGCCTCGGCCTTAAGCATGCTGGTCGGCGGCGAGCCGGTGACGAAATATAAAGAGTTCGACGAACAATACGACGTATGGCTGCGTGCGGACCTAAAAAATCGCGATCAGTCGGGCAAGATCGCCGAATTAATGGTTCCTTCTCCGAAGGTCGGCCTAGTGCGGCTCGACAGCTTGGCGAAATTGCAAGAAGAGAAAGGGCCAGCGACTATCGACCGATTCCGCATGCAGCGACAAGTCGTCGTAACGGCCAATTTGCAGCAAGACATCCTCTCGCTCGACAAGGCGGTCGAAGGAATCAATCAACACGTTAAAGAGATGAACTTGCCGGCCGACTACAGCGGCGACTTTCTCGGCCGAGCGAAAATGATGAAAGAGACTCTGCAAAACTTTTTGATCGCCTTCGTCTTGAGCTTTATCTTCATGTATATGATTCTGGCGGCGCAATTCGAAAGCTTCGTGCATCCGATCACCATTATGCTCGCGCTTCCGCTGACCCTCCCGTTCGCCGTCATCTCGCTGATTATTCTCCGAACGCCGTTGGATATTTACGCCATGTTCGGCCTCTTCATGCTCTTCGGGATCGTTAAAAAGAACGGCATTTTGCAGGTGGATTATACGAACGTGCTGCGCGAGAAGGGCTTACCCCGAACCGAGGCGATCCTTCAGGCGAACGCCACTCGCTTGCGACCGATTCTGATGACGACGGCGATGCTCATCGCGGCAATGGTCCCGATCGCCCTAGGACGAGGTCCCGGCGCGGCGTCGCGCGCAAGCATGGCCAAAGTGATCCTCGGCGGGCAAACTCTCTCGCTGCTCTTAACGCTGCTGCTGACGCCGGTGGCCTACTCGCTGTGGGACGATTTCACGCAGTTTTGGTTCCGCTTGATCGGCCGAAAACCGGAAGGTACGCCGGAAACGGCTTCGCATTCCGAATTGCAATAATTTGTCCTGCGGAGGCGCGGCGACCGGCCTGACAATCCGCACCCGTGAAACCTCGCGGAGCGATCGCATCGATCGGCTAACCTCGAACGGCGCCTTTCGGGCGCCGACCCTTCGGCGATCGCCGTTCGACTGGCATATTCTTACTAACCGGCATTCTACCGAAGACTTATCGCGGCTTGCCGGAAGTCGTTGGCGGGGGCCGCTTTTTTCAATGCGAAAAAGCGTATAATTCCTAATGCCTTAGGACGCCGCAAAAGATGAGCGGCGGCGAGTCCCCTCTCCGTTGAAAGGATTAGTCATGCGATTTAAAAAACATTTTGCGATCGTGTCGTCGCTTTCACTTGTTATATCGTTCCTCGTTTTGTTGAACGGATGCGGAGCGCCTGCGGAAAAACCGGCCGAGAAACCGAAGACCGACGCTGCCGCCCCGGCGACGGCGAGCGATAAGACGGCAGCCGAAGCCAATGACGCGTTTAAGGAACTGTCGTCGGCCGATCGAGAATTAGCGTTGAAGCAAAAGGTTTGTCCCGTGACGGGCGAGAAGCTCGGTTCAATGGGGCCGCCGGTGAAGGTCGAAGTGAAAGGACGCACCGTGTTTCTCTGCTGTGCGGGATGCGTCGACGAAATCAAGAAGAATCCGGAAAAATACTTCGCCATATTAGACGCAGCGAAGTAGTCGCCCTGAGTAATTCATATTGCCGTCGAGCGAGGCCGTCATGACTTTTTGGCAAAAAACGCTGTTGGTGGTTAAGGTCATCGAAGTGCGATTGCGTTTCGTCGCAATCCTCGTCGTAACGGCGCTTGTGATCGGCTACTGGGACTCGATCTCGAACTATTGGGACAAGTGGGTCAGGCCGAATGCGACGGCGGCCAATGAATTGCCGGCCGATCAAGAGCTCTATTGCCCGATGCATCCGCAGGTGATTCGTCACACGATGGAGCCGAACGGCGACATGCCGAAATGCCCGATTTGCGGGATGCCTCTTTCGCAACGCAAAAAAGGAGCCGCGCCGGACCTTGCCCCCGGCGTCACTGGACGGGTTCAGCTTTCGCCGCAACGGATTCTCTTGGCCGGCGTGAAAACGGTTCGCATCGAGCCGCGGACGATGGTGAAAGAAATCTCGACGTCGGGCAACGTCAGTTACGACCAAAGCCGACTCTCGCGGATTGTGAGTCGAGTAAGCGGCTACGTCGAAAAACTCTTCGTCGATAAGACCTACGTCAACGTGAAACAAGGCGATCCGCTCGCCGAAATCTATAGTCCCGAACTATACGCCTCCGCCCAAGAGCTTCTGTTGGCTTCGAAGCGAACGGCCAATTCTGACCTCGCTTCCGACGGTCGCCAGCGCTTGAAATTACTGGGCGTAAGCGATTCGGACATTGACGAGATCGTCCGATCGGGCAAGGCGTCGCCCCGAATGGTTCTGCGAGCGCCGCAAGATGGGACGGTGATTGGCAAAGAAATCGTGGCTGGCGCGCGAGTCGACGAAGGAATGACTCTCTTGGAGATCGCCGACCTCTCGGTCGTCTGGATCGAAGCCGACGTCTTCGAGAAAGACGCCCCGTTCCTTAAAGTCGGCGTGCCGATCGAAGCGACGGTCGATGCGTTGCCGGGCCGAGTATTCAAAGGGAAGGCTTCGCAGATTTACGCGCAGCTCGATTCGGTGACGCGAACCACTCGAGTTCGATTCGAGGCTCAGAACGCCGGCGGCGAATTGCGGCCGGGGATGTTCGCCTCGGTGAAAATCAAGACCGACGTCAAAGACCTCGACGCCTTCAAGCGTTCGGCCGTCGACGGCAAGACGCTGGCCGTCCCCGAACAAGCCGTCGTCGATACCGGCGAGAAGCGGATCGTCTACGTCGAACGCGAAACGGGCGTTTTCGAGGGCGTGCAAGTCGAACTTGGCCCGCGCGTCGGCGAATACTATCCGGTCGTGAGCGGTTTGGAGTCGGGAGCGACCGTCGCGGCGGCAGGCTCGTTCTTAATCGACGCCGAAACGCGATTGAATCCGGCGGCGGCCAGCGCCTATTTCGGCGCGAGCGGCGGTCCGCAATCGGGCGCCGAATCACGCGGCGTCACGACGGCGAAGCCTACGGAGAACGCGGCGGTTCCGGCCACGCCCTCCCGCAAGCCGATTACCGAGGCGGCGCTAAAGAATCTGGACGAGCTTTCGTCCGACGATCAAGCGATCGCGAAGGTGCAGAAGTATTGCCCGATAACCGAGCTTCCGCTCGGCTCGATGGGCAAGCCGGTGAAAGTCACGCTCAGCGGGCAAACCGTTTTCTTATGTTGCGCCGGGTGCGTCGATAAGGCGCAGAAGAATCCCGACGCGACGTTAAAAAAGGTCGCGGAGTTAAAACAATAAGAAAGCCTCGCTTTACAGCATTTTCGGCGGGGCGCCGTCAATAAAAAGCTTAATCAAAGCTTGGGCTTTTTCTTTTGTGCCGTAGTCGGGATAGGCGATCGGTTTCGTGACGCCGTGTTGGGCGAGGATTCGAGCGCATTCGACGCGGCATTGACCGGCCAAATCGACCGAAGCGGTGAGAATCCGTAGGCACTCGCCTGGCGAATGGAAACCCATGCCGTTGTTGGCCGCCACGTAGTCCCAACGCAATTGGGCGGCGCGAACCAAGTCTCTTGCGCTCTTCAATTCGTCGTCGGTCGCTCCGGCCTGCATGGCCGCGGCGATGTCTAAATGGGCCTCGGCGACGGCCGTTTCCGCTCGCTGACGGCATTGATGATTCTTGTCTTGGATCGATTCGACCCGGGCGCGAATCTCCTCTTCGCTCCATCGATGACAAACGGCGCAAGAGTTGGCGATGTTCAACAGCGGACTCTGCACATGATGGTCGGAGAATTTCATGCCTCCTTCGGTCTTGTACGGCATGTGGCAATCGGCGCACGAAACGTTTCGATAGGCATGCACTCCCGACGAATAGACTTCGTAGTCGGGATGTTGCAGCTTGATCATTTTCGTTTTGCTTATCGCATGCGTCCAATCCGTGAAGCCGACTTCGGTATAGTACTCGTCCATCTTTTCCGGCGTTACGCCTTTATCCCAGGGGAACGTAAGATAGTTTCCGCCGGGCTTGAAGTAATACTCGACGTGACACTGGGCGCAAACCAACGTGCGCATCTCTTGGTGCGAAGCTTGATCGACGTCTTTTCCTTGCCGCTGGAAGGCTTCGCGAAGCGCCGGACGAGAGACGCGAAGTTTCATCGTGTTCGGCTCGTGGCAATCGAGACAGCCGATCGGATGCGTGATTTCCGAGCGGTAGTCATCGAACTTCGCGGCGTAGAATTTTTCCGGACCGAGCTTGTTCATCAGTCGCGGCACGTCGGGACTCTTACAGGTCCAGCAGGTCGCGACCGAGGCCGGCGAAATGCGCTTCGTGCCGGTCACGTCCTCGATAGCGTGGGTATGACCTCGCGCCTGCTTATAATCCTTGGCGAAGGCGTAGCCGGCGAAGAGTATCACGTTGGCGGGCGTTTCGACGAGATAATCGCGAGGAACCGCGCCGCCGTATTTTGTGAGCGTCTTGTCGTCGGCCATCCGTTTGTAGGAGTCGTATTCGCGGGGGAAATTCGCGCCCCATTTCGCGCTGTCGACCTCCCAAGCGTCGATCGGCTGAACGATCGTTGTTTTTTTGGCGATCTCGGCCTCGGTGCGACGTTCCATGACCGAAGCGGCCAAGAGTCCAAGGCCGAAGGTCGCGAGCGCAAAAACCGCCGCCAAAGCCCCGCCTCGCCACATCGGCGACGACGCCCCGTTCGTATTGACGTTTTGATCGGTCATGAAAATGTCCTTCTTATTCTTGCACCGGTTTTTGTTCCCGTGAATTATTGCAACCGTGAATGATCGCTAATATGAGCAACTATTTTTCCACGAAGCACACGAAAGGACTAAGGCGAAAAAGGAGTGTTGCGCGACTTTCATCCCTCATTCTTCCTCTTTCTTCCTTTTATTTTATTGGTCTTCCGCCGAGGGTCGGTCGTTGCAGCGGGTCGTACAAGTCGGGCAGCAGGGGTTGAAACACGCCGGGCGTGGCCGACAGGCTACGGACCGAACCGTGCGGCGTTTCGCGGTGGCAATCCCAGCAGCGGAAATCCCCTTCTTGGTGCGTCGCGACGGCGACGTCTTCGACGACTTCGGGATGACAGCGGCGGCAGTTATCTTCGATGACGGGAATTGCCTTGCTCGAAACGCGAATGACTTGCGGTTCCCAACGCATCGTGAAGACGGTTGAATGCCAAAGGCCGTCGCGGGCTTTGAAGGCGTACTTGGCCGCTTCGGACGTATGCGGAACATGGCAGTCGTTGCAGGTGGTCACGTTGCGATGGCTACCGTGCTGCCAAGTGACGTAGGCCGTGGTCATGACGTGGCAGTTCATGCAGGTTTCGGGGGCGTCGCTCATGTAGGAGCTTGCCCGGGATATGTGAAAAACGAAACCGCCAAGTCCGGCGAAGACGCCGATGAGGATGTAGCACGGGGCCCGCAGGGAAGGCGCAATGAAGCGCAGTCCGAAGGCGCCGATTAGGAGTTGTTTGATAAGACTCATGGCACGAATCCGCGCCGATTGAAAGGTCGGAATGAGACAAACGCATTCTGACATATCGACGTAAGATGTCAAGAGAATGAACGCGTTACGATTTACGCGGCGGCGGTGGGGGATGGTCCGCTTATCTTCGCTGCGGCACGCCCATTAGAACCAATGCGCTGCGAGCCAAGTCTCGTATGACGGGATTATTATCCTTAAGAACCTTGGCGAGGTCCGGCGCCGCCTCTTTTGCCGCCGGGCCAATCGCAAAGAGCAGTTCCTCGCGGATTGGCGGCAAGTTTCCCTTTCGTTGGTTACAGAGTTTGATTTAAGGATCATCTGGACATTGCATACTTGCATCGTCGCTTCATGAATACTTAGGTTGATAAATCGGAGGCGCAAAAAAGATTATGGACGCCTTTTTAAGCCGAGAAATCGAAATTTCCTGGAGCGGCGGATTGTCGTAAGTCACGAGAGCGGGAAGTAGGACGTAGGGGACAGGGCGTTGAGCATAGGGGCGCAGGGCGAGCGGCGACAAAGCTGCCCCGCCGAAGGCCGATTGCCGAAAGAAAATTAAATTGTCAAAGAACGGAGGAAAGGTCGTCAGTCTTTCCGACGAGGATATCGTCACGGAGAATTTTAGCGGAGGGCTTGGCCCGGTTTCCAGCGAAAACCGATTTTCATTCGACGTCCGGCAAAAACGAGAGATAAGAACGCAACGCTCGAATGAACTCGATTCAATAAAGCCCCCCGTCGAAATTAGCTATTCTATTAAATTCCCGGCTTAACGACGCTTGCAATCCCCCCCATAGTTTTTATAGAATGAGCGAATCTCCAGGCGGCAGTTCTTTTCGGCCTCGGGGATCGGTATTAGGCCTTTCGGTTCGCATTCGGCATTTCGTGCGCCCGTAAAATGGACTTTGATTTCGGGGAGAAAATCTATGGCAATTCAACCGCATCAAACGCGATTGTTCATTTCGTTGGCGTTCGCCGTTTTCTCTTTGACGTTCATGCCGAAGGCTTTCGCCGCAATTACGACCACGGGCGAAGTGAATCCGAGCGATCCGTCAACATGGACGACCACGACGACGTCGTACGTCGGAAGCGCATCGGTCGGAAGCGTCACCGTGGACGGCGATAGCGACATCGTTTCAAAATACGCATATCTCGGTTATGTTAGCGGCTCCTCCGGCACAGCCACCGTCTCCGGAACGGGATCAACGTGGAAAAACAACTCCGACCTCACCATCGGAGGTTCCGGCACGGGAACGCTCAACGTGACGGGTGGCGGATCCGTCGGAAACGCAATTGGATACATCGGCGTATCGAGCGGCTCCTCCGGCACGGCTACCGTCTCCGGAACGGGATCAACGTGGAAGAATAGTTCAACTCTCTTCGTCGGTGGCTACTACGGCACGGGAACGCTCAACGTGACGAGCGGCGGATCCGTCGGAAGTTATGGCGGATATGTCGGCTACTACAGCGGCTCAATCGGCACGGCAACGATCAGCGGAACCGGCTCCAAATGGACGAATAGCGGAACATGCTACGTCGGCTACTACGGCAAGGGAATGCTTAACGTGACGAGCGGCGGATCCGTCGGAAATACTTCCGGCTATGTCGGCTACTCGAGCGGCTCACTCGGTACGGCAACGATCAGCGGAACTGGCTCTACTTGGAAAAACAGCAACGAACTTTCCGTCGGCTACTACGGCAAGGGAACGCTCAGCATATCGAGCGGCGGATCCGTCGGAAATACTTCCGGCTACGTCGGCTTCTCGAGCGGCTCCTCCGGTACGGCCACCGTCAACGGAACCGGTTCGACGTGGACCAATAGCAGTTCTCTCTACGTCGGCTACTACGGCACGGGAACGCTCAGCATATCGAGCGGCGGGTCCGTCGGAAATACTTCCGGCTACGTCGGCTTCTCGAGCGGCTCAATCGGTACGGCAACGATCAGCGGAACTGGCTCGCAATGGACTAATAGCGGTAATCTCTACGTCGGAGACGGCGGCACGGGAACGCTCAACGTGACGGACGGCGGATCCGTCGGAAATTCTTACACCGGCTACATCGGCTTCTCGAGCGGCTCACTCGGCACGGCAACGATCAGCGGAACCGGTTCCCAATGGACGAATGGCGGCGTTCTTCGCGTCGGAGATTCCGGCACGGGAACGCTCAACGTGACGAGCGGCGGATTCGTCGGAAGTTATGGCGGATCCGTCGGCTTCTCGAGCGGCTCACTCGGTACGGCAACGATCAGCGGAACTGGCTCCGCTTGGAAAAACAGCTACGAACTTTGCGTCGGCTCTTCCGGCAAGGGAACGCTTAACGTGACGAGCGGCGGATCCGTCGGAGGTTATTATGGATACGTCGGCTACTACAGCGGCTCAATTGGTACGGCCACCGTCTCCGGAACTGGATCCAAATGGACGAACAGCGGCGATCTTTACGTCGGCTACGACGGCACGGGAACGCTTAACGTTACAAGCGGCGGTTTGGTTTCCGTTTCGGGAACGACTATTCTCGGAGCCGCCGGCAAACTTACCATGAGCGGCGGAACGCTTTCGACCGGTTCGTTCGTCGCCTCCGCAAGCCGATTAAGCGGAACCGGAGTTATTAATACCCACGGACTCGTTTGCGATCTGAACTTAACGTTCGCTTCGACGGCGAGCCTCGTACAATCCTTCACCGTCTCCGGCCTGACCTTCAACCTAAATTTGGCAAGCGCTTCTGGTTCAAACGGCTGCTTGGGCGTAAACACAGGAGCAATTGCGATCACGAACGGCGTGGCGGTGCAATCGTCGTCCGGCTACGTCGGCTACTACAGCGGCTCAATCGGCACGGCCACCGTCTCCGGAACTGGCTCGCAATGGACGACCGGCGATCTCTACATCGGCAATCTCGGCACGGGAACGCTCAACATTACAAGCAACGGGTCCGTCGGGAATTCGTCCGCCTACGTCGGTTACTATAACGGCTCCTCCGGCACGGCATCGGTCAGCGGAATCGGATCCAAATGGACGACCGGCGATCTCTACGTCGGCAATCTCGGCACGGGAACGCTCAGTATTACGAGCGGCGGGTCCGTCGGGAATTCGTCCGGCTACGTCGGTTACTCGAGCGGCTCCTCCGGCACGGCATCGGTCAGCGGAACCGGCTCCAAATGGACCAATGGCGGCGATCTCTACGTCGGCTATTCCGGTACGGGATCGCTCAACGTGACCAGCGGCGGGTCCGTCGGAAGTTATTACGGTTACGTCGGCTGTAACAGCGGCTCAATCGGCACGGCCACCGTCTCCGGAACCGGTTCCAAATGGACGACTGACTATCTCTATGTCGGCCGCTACGGCACGGGAACGCTCAACATTACGAGCGGCGGATCCGTCGGATGTTCCACTAGCTCGGTCGGCATTTCCAGCGGCGCTGTCGGCGACGGCGCCGTCAGCGGAACCAATTCGACGCTTACTTGCAGTTCCTTTAGTGTCGGAGCGCTAGGCGGATCAGGAACCTTCAATATAAAAAACGGCGGAACCGTAATCAGCCAACAGGGGCGAATCGGCGGAGTCGATAATCCTGGCACTTCAACGGGAACCGTCAATGTTACCGGTACGAACTCGCGTTGGACGAATAACGCCGAAATGCGAGTCGGTAATGTCATTTACGGCACTGGCTCTCTGAATATCTTGGATTGCGGACGAGTCTCCGTCGGCGGCACCTCGTATTTAGGATACGATAAAGGTTCTACCGGAGCAGTCACCGTTTGCGGGACTGGATCTACCTGGATAAATAGCTCTTCTCTCTACGTCGGCAATCTCGGCACGGGAACGCTCAACATTTCCGACGGCGGGCTCGTCTCGGTCGCCAGTACAACCTCTATCGGAACCTGCGGAAAAATCAATCTGACCGGCGGCTCGCTCGTTACGTCGTCTCTTACGGGCACGGCCGGTAAGTCGATCTTCAACTTCGGCGGCGGAACGCTAAAGCTAACCTCGGCAACGACCGTCGCGATTCCCTTGACCCTTACCGGCACGAACGGCGCCGCCAACGTCGATACGAATGGATTCGCCGTCACTCTTTCCGGCACGCTTTCCGGAGTCGGCGGGCTCACGAAACTTGGCTCCGGCATTCTCACTCTCTCCGGCACGGAATCGTTCACCGGCGGAATCAACGTTCAAGCGGGAACGCTCGTCCTAACCTCGACCGAAACGAACGTCGCTTCTTTAGACGTTCAAACAGCGGCGGCCGCAAAGCTTACGATCACCGGCGGAACGCACACGCTCGACGCCGTCACGGGGAGCGGCACGACGACCGTCGCCGGCTCGGCCGTGTTGACCGTCGCCTGCTTGGTGCAAGACACGCTGATCCTCGGCGGAAGCGGGGCGGCGGAAGCGTCGGCCTCGGAGCCGACTGAAACGGCGGCGGCTGTAGGAATTACGCCGCGGGCCGTGCCCGAGCCGACGACCTTGGTTTTGCTAACGGCGCTCTGCGGGCTAATTTTGGTTATTAGAAGGCGGCGATGAGGTCGGCGGGACGTCGCGCCAATCTACAACGACCGAACGGCGAAGAACGCGAGTTTACGTGAAGAGCCGCGTAGGAGGTTGGACGCTAATGCGGTCAGTCATCAGCGGCGCTCGCAGAGCGCCTACGTCGCAACATGCAAATCGTCTGACTCGCTTTGCTAGTCAGGTCGGCGAGGCGGAGCCTGGGAACCAGGGGCCAGACGCGCAGGGCGAGCGGCGACGAAGCTAGCCCGTCGAAATTAGCTATTCTATTAAATTCCCGGCTTAACGACGCTTGCAATCCCCCCCATAGTTTTTATAGAATGAGCGAATCTCCAGGCGGCAGTTCTTTTCGGCCTCGGGGATCGGTATTAGGCCTTTCGGTTCGCATTCGGCATTTCGTGCGCCCGTAAAATGGACTTTGATTTCGGGGAGAAAATCTATGGCAATTCAACCGCGTCAAACGCGCTTGTTCATTTCGTTGGCGTTCGCCGTTTTCTCTTTGACGTTCATGCCGAAGGCTTTCGCCGCAATTACGACCACGGGCGACGTCAGTCCGAGCAGTCCGACGTCATGGGCGAACTTGACAATGTTGGACGTCGGCAATTACGGAACGGGATCACTCAACATTACCGCCAGCGGCTCCGTAAGTAGCTCCTACTGCTCGATCGGCGTTTATTCCGGATCGCAAGGAACAGTTTCGGTAGCCGGAAGCGGTTCAACGCTTGCGTGCGATCAATTGGATGTTGGGGTATTGGGCGGGGGCGGAACGCTCAACATCGACGGCGGCGGTTCCGTAAGAAGCTCCTACGGATTCATTGGCGGCATTGATTTGTCCGGATCCAAAGGGATCGTGAACATTAGCGGCGCAAATTCACTTTTGACCGCGAGCGGCACGCTCTACATGGGCTGCGCCGGAACAGGCACGCTTAACCAAACAGGCGGAACGGTGACGGCTGCCGCGATTGCTTTCGGAGGTGGCAAAGGAACTTACAGCCTTGAGGGGGGGGCGCTCGTCGTCTCCTCGCTCGGTAAAAAGATCGGCCTGTACGGCGTAGCCAGCACGGCCGGCACTGCCGTCTTCAACTTCGGCGGCGGAACGCTAAAGCTAACCTCGGCGACGACCGTCGCGATTCCCTTGACCCTTACCGGCACGAACGGCGCCGCCAACGTCGATACGAACGGATATGCCGTCACTCTTTCCGGCACGATCTCGGGCATCGGCGGGCTAACGAAACTCGGCTCCGGCATTCTCACTCTCTCCGGCACGGAAACGTTCACCGGCGGAATCAACGTTCAAGCGGGAACGCTCGTCCTAACCTCGACCGAAACAAACCTCGCTTCTTTAGACGTTCAAACCGCGGCGGCCGCAAAGTTTACGATTACCGGCGGAACGCACACGCTCGACGCCGTCACGGGGAGCGGCACGACGACCGTCGCCGGCTCGGCCGTGCTGACCGTCGCCTGCTTGGTGCAAGACACGCTGATCCTCGGCGGAAGCGGGGCGGCGGAATCGTCGTCGGCGGAAGCGGCGGAAACGACGGCGGTCGTAGAAATTACGCCGCGGGCCGTGCCCGAGCCGACGACCTTGGTTTTGCTAACGGCGCTCTGCGGGCTAACGCTCGGCATTAAGAGACGGCGGCGTTAAACGCATCCCCTCGTGGAGACGGGACAACGGCTCGTAAATCGTCGGCGGGGCGCAAGAAACCTCTTCAAAACATCCCGCCGACGTTAATCTGGGTAATGTTTTCCGGTTGTATCGAGCGAATTCGGCATTCTTCTCGACTCGTCGCCTATCTGGGCAATCTATGCGTCAAGTTCCGCTTGTAGCGATTCCGATGACAATTCTAGTTCTAGCGGTTTTTGCGCGCCGCGATCCTTGCCCGCAACTTGGATCGCAAACCTGACGTAAAACCGCTAGCCCGAGTCGCTCGCCTCTCCTCAGGAAAGCTAGGCGCGGACTCGGATCACCGATCCAAAAGAAAAGAGGGGATTGTTCGCCATGTCTTATCGAAATATGAGAATCGTCGGTTTGGTAATCACGCTCGGGCTGTTGAGCGTCTCGTCTAGTTTTGCCGCGGAATCAGAACGAGGGATGAGCCCGACCGATTTGGCCGCCCGGCAACGGATTAAGTATAAAGCGATGGACGCCGCCTCGGACGGAGTCGTGACGACGCAAGAACGACGCGACATTCTGGCCGAAGCCCGCTACGTTTTGAAGCCGGAAGAGATGGAAGGGTTGAAAAACGTCTTGGACCGTTTCGCCCCGCCTGAAAAAGTCGTTCGCCGCCAAGAGACGTTGCAATCGACGCCGCGCACAGCAACGCATGCGGCGGAGTTTAAGAACGACTCGCGTCCGTTCCTCAGCAAACTGATCGCCGAGATTCCGTACGTTGACGGCTCGGCCGATTCGATTCCCTCGGCCAGAACCGTCGCCAAGCACATTCCCTACGTCGATACGCCGAAAGGTCCCGATATGACGCAATTGAAGCCGTTGGTTTCTTCGCTGCCGCGTCGCGACGAGATGTATATCGAACAGCCGCGTATGTTCAAGTCGAGCGACGAAGCGACGATGAAATTGAAATCGCAAGCTTCGGCGAAAACGACGTCGAGCAAGGAGCGAGCCTACGTCTCGAAATCGAAGAGTTCGTCGGCCGAAAGGACCGCACGACTCAAGCGATCGAGCGACGAAAAGGAAGTGACCGAGAGCGGGACGAGGAAAATGTACGCCGACAGCAGCGTGGCTCCGGAGGCGGTCCCGACGAGCGTTGAGTCGAGCGAGGCCGAGAAGCCGGCCGCCAAGGCGATGTACGAGCAATCGCTGAACGCCGAAGCGAGCGGCAAGATCAGCCGCCGCTAGTCCGCTCGACGCAGTTTATGAATATAATCCGGCCGGATCGCATTTAACCAGCGATTCGGCCTTTTTTCATTTTTCGCGCCGATTTCCGGCGTTTTTCCCGAAGCGCTCGAAACGCCGGACGGTTTGTAGTAAGATGGCTCGCGGTTCCGCCTTCATCGATTGGGAAATAATGCGATGTCCGAGATCGGTCTTTTTTTTCGCGAGTTCGTCAATAACTTTCACACGACCGGGGCGATCATGCCCAGCGGTCGGCGTTTAGCGCAGGCTCTTGCGCGTTTCGTTGCCGAGCCGGGCCAAGGGGCGCGTCGGGTTCTTGAAGTCGGGCCGGGAACGGGCGCCGTCACGAGGCACATCATTCCCGCCTTGAGGTCGGACGACGTTTTCCATCTCGTCGAACTGAACGACGCCTTCGTCGCCGCTTTAAAAGACAACTTCAAGACCGATCCGCTCTACATGTCGGTCGCCGATCGAGCGACGATCATGCACCAATCGGCCGAGGACGTGCCGGGCGACGGAACCTACGACGTGATCGTCTCGGGATTGCCGTTGAATAATTTCACGCCGGAGTTGGTCGAAAGGCTGCTGTCGAAAATGATGCGGTTATTGAAGCCGGGCGGAACGCTCTCGTTTTTCGAGTACATCGCCGTGCGTCGAATGCGGCTGACGATCAGCGTCGGGGCGGAACGACGGCGAATTCAAGGAATTGACGACGCGATGAAAGCGGCTCTGACGAAAGGCGAATTCCGCCGCGACTCGATTCTATTGAACGTTCCGCCCGCCTGGGTGCATCACCTAAGAGCCGTGTAGGGCGATGTAGGGCTTAGGATTTAGGGAATAGGGCGTAGGGAAGAGCGGCGAAAGATTGCGAGAATTCTCGCGCGGGTTGTTCTCCAAACCGCGAATTCAAAACTCGTATGCCTTCGGCATAGCCGCTAAACAAAGCGCCTTTGGGCAACCTGCCGCGCACGAAAAAAGCCGCGACCTTTTTGAGGGGCCGCGGCTTTCTATTTTTTTCGATCAACGCCGAGGGCGTCGATATTAACCGTTCGAATCGCTCGACGGGAAGCTTATCAAAGGACCGCTCCCGCCGCCGACGCCGCCCTTAAGCTCGGACTCGTCGATCTTCGGTGCCGCGTTGGCCGCTTCGGTCTTGGCTTCGGCGGCTTGCGCTTGGGCCTCGGCCTCTTCCGACCACTCGACTCGCTTACGCGACAAGCCGATCTTGCGTTCGTCGGGATCGACGCGCAACACCTTCACTTCGATGGTCTCGCCGACCTTGACCACGTCTTCCGGATTGTCAACCTTATGGTCGGCCAATTCGGAGATGTGCAACAAGCCTTCCAAACCGTCTTCCAATCCGACGAAAACGCCGAAGTTGGTGATCTTCGTGACCGGGCCTTTGACGACCTGGCCGGGAAGATAACGTTGGGGGATGTCGGTGACCCAGGGATCCTCGGCCAATTGCTTGAGACCCAAGGCGATGCGGCGACGATCTTGATCGACCGACAACACGCGGCACTCGATCTCTTGTCCCTTCTCGACCATCTCGTTGGGATGGCTGATTTTGCGGGTCCAAGACATATCGCTGACGTGGAGCAAGCCGTCGATTCCTTCTTCGATTTCGATGAAGGCGCCGTAGTTGGTCAGGTTGCGAACGACGCCCTTGACCACGCTGTTCGGCGGATAACGATCGGAGACTCGATCCCACGGATTCTCTTGGGTTTGCTTCATGCCCAAGGAAATCTCTTGCTTGTCCTTGTCGATCTTCAAGACGACGACTTCGATCTCGTCGTTCGGCTGGACCAATTCGTTCGGATGGCTGATGCGGCGAGTCCACGACATTTCGCTGATGTGGACCAAGCCTTCGATGCCTTCTTCGAGTTTGACGAAGGCGCCGTAGCTCATCACGTTGACGACCGTTCCCTTGATTCTCGAACCGACCGGATACTTCGCCTCGACGTTTTCCCACGGGCTGGGCGAACGTTGCTTCAAACCGAGGGCGATCTTTTCCTTCTCGTAGTCGATGTGCAAGACTTGCACTTCGACTTCTTGGTCGATGGCGAGCATTTCGGACGGATGGTTAATGCGTCCCCAGCTCATATCGGTGATGTGCAGCAAGCCGTCGATGCCGCCGAGGTCGACGAACGCGCCGAAGTCGGCGATGTTCTTGACGATGCCCTTGCGGCGTTGGCCGATTTGCAATTCCGAGAGGAGAGCCGTTTTCTTTTCGGTGCGCTCGGCTTCGATCAACGCGCGACGGCTGACGACGATGTTGCGTCGGGCCTCGTCGATCTTCAAGACCGTGCATTGAATGGTTTTGCCGATGTAGTCGCCGATTTCCGATGGACGACGGATATCGACTTGGCTGGCGGGCAAGAACACGTTGACGCCGATATCGACGAGCAAGCCGCCCTTGATTTTTCGGGTGACGGCGCCGGAGACGACGTCGCCTTCGTGGACCGTTTCCATGACCTTGAGCCACGCTTCGATCTTCTCGGCCTTGCGCTTGCTCAACGTGATCATGCCGCGCGAGTCGTCCACGAGTCCGTGAATGTCCTCGACGTCTTCGATCAACACCTTGACGATCGTGCCGGGGGCGGGAAGCTCTTCGCCTTCCTCCCACTCGTTACGGAAGATGATGCCTTCGCTCTTGTAACCGACGTCGACGAGGACGACGTCCCCTTCGACGCGAAGGACGCGGCCTTCGACGATCTGATTCAGATCCATTTCCATCGTGGACCAAGTGATGTCCTCGGGCGCTTTACCCTCCGAGGCTTCATTTAGCTCCAACATCCACTCATCATCACTTAAGTCTAACGATCGAATAAGATTGCGATTTACCATAAAACTGCTTGGTTAGTAAGGATTTCCGCGAGACGCGATTCGACGGAAACGGAGTTCCCGACGACGACTTCTAAAAGTAAGCGGCTTGCGGCGGCAACGGCGCGCCGTCCAAAAAAGAGGATAGACGCCGCACTCGTCTCGGACAGGAGACCCTTAGACGTGCGTTTCTCGACGACTCCGGCTTTTCGCGCGAAAAGCTACTTCGGACCGCAGAGAACCAATTACTATAACAAATCCCCAAGGCGGGGGCAATGGTTCCTATCGGCGGGATTCCCCTTGCGCCCCCTATTTTCCCGTCATTATTTGGAAACTTTCCTCTGAGCCCGTAACTCGGCCAAGCACTCCCGCAACCGGGTTTCGACCAAGGCGAGCAAGGCGGCATCGTCCAAACTGGCATATTCGTCGGGCGAGATCGGCTTTCCGAAGCGGACGCAAACCACTCCAGGCAGGGGGTAACCCCGCGTCCGCGG
Source organism: Thermoguttaceae bacterium (assembly GCA_963665265.2). Classification (GTDB taxonomy): domain Bacteria; phylum Planctomycetota; class Planctomycetia; order Pirellulales; family Thermoguttaceae; genus CAXXHQ01. The sequence continues at coordinate 1,034,742 of OY762224.2, forward strand.
CCAGGCTTGAAACGCCCCATCGATGGCGATCGGCAGAATGGAAGCCTTGGAGCGAACCGCCAAAGTCGTGAATCCCGGCCGTAGTTCAGCGATTTCGCCGTCCCAAGATCGCGTCCCCTCCGGGAAGATCAGCACGACTTCGTCCTGCTTGAGTCGCCGAAGCGATTCTTTGATCCCGCTTATGCCGAAGCCGTCCCGATCGATCGGAATGGCGTCGAGCATATGGATCAGCCGACCAATGTAGGGAACGTCGAAAAGAGAACGGCGCGCAAGAAAATTCATTCGGCGGGGAAAGCCGCAGCCAATAAAGGGCGGATCCAGATGGCTTTGGTGATTGGCGACCGCGAGTACCCCCCCCTCCTTCGGAATGTTCTCGAATCCGTAAAACCTCAAGCGACAGACCAGCATGCCCGCCAGCCGGAAGAGAGTCCAGAAAAAGTTGTATATAAGCCGTTGCGAAATAGTACGCTGAACCATGTTGAGCCGCTGCTTAATAGTTTGAGAGTGGAAAACGGCAAATTTACACCGCGGCGAACTCTAGCGATAGACTCGGCCGCGAACGTAGACGTCGCCGTCGAGGGTTTCAGTCACGACGTCTTCGAGCGAGAGAGCTTGCGACATTTTTTCGAAACCGAGTCCGGCGCAAGGAACGACCGCCGACGCTCCGCCGATCACTTTCGGGGCGATAAAGGCATGAACCTCGTCGATCATAGCGGCGTCGAAGAGCGAGCCGAGAATTTTTCCGCCCCCTTCGACCAAGACGTTCGTCAGCCGCCGTTTTCCCAATTCTTTCCAAAGCGAGAGCAGACGTTCGGACGACGACGTTCCTTCGCAAATGAAGACCTCGCAGCCGGCGGCGCGAAGCTTATCGCAAGCGGTCGAATCGGCCTCGGCGCCGACGGCGACCAACACCGGCGCTTCGCCGATCGTTTGAACCAGTTTGGAGCCAAGCGGAAGTTTCGCCCGGGAATCGAGGACGATTCGAAGCGGCGTTCTTGGGCCTTTCGGTCGAGCCGTTAGCGTCGGATCGTCGACCAGCGCCGTGCCGACGCCGACGACGATCGCATCGACTCGGCCGCGTAGACGATGGACGATTTCGCGCGAACGCTCGTTAGATATCCAACGGCTATCACCGGATCGAGTCGCCATTTTGCCGTCGAGCGACATCGCCCATTTCGCGATAATCCAGGGAGTTCCGCGTTCGACGAGCTTAAGGTACGGGGCGTTTAATTTTTTCGCTTCCGCCTCTAACACGCCGCAAACCACCTCGACGTCGGCCTCTTGCAGTTCGGCGATCCCTCCGCCGGCGACCCGAGGAAACGGGTCGCGCTGCGCAATGACGACGCGTCGAACGCCCGACTGAATAACCGCCTGGGAGCAAGGGGGCGTTTTGCCGAAGTGACAGCACGGCTCGAGACTGACGAACATATCGGCGCCTCGAGCGCGCTCGCCGGCCATCCGCAGGGCTTCGACCTCGGCATGAGGACCGCCGAACTGTCGGTGGCGTCCTTCGGCAATGATCTCGGCCCCGCGAGCGATGACGCAACCGACCATCGGATTCGGCTCAACGCGGCCTTCGCCCTCCCGGGCAAGCTCCAACGTTCGCCGCATGTGCCATATATCCAATTCCGCGGGAGTGATTTGCATGACCGAGATTGGGGAAAGGAGAGTTAAGTCCATTAACGCCGCAAGAATTCAGCAAGGCCTCATTATATATCCCAGCGGGCGTCGGCATACGGCCGGGTAAGGCGAAGAGAACGCCAAAAAAAGAGGACGGCTGAATTTGTCGGCTGGCCTCGACAAAAATTACAGCGGATTTTTCGCGGGACGACTAAGCGACCTATCCCATATTACTAGGCGGGAAAGCGGGAAGAAAAGATAAAATTCGGGCTGGCCGGATTGACTATCGCCCCGGCATTGCCTATTTTTGAGAGTACGGATTCGCTGACCCGGCACTTTTGAGGGGGGACTCCTCCAGGGAATGCGGGTTCCGCGCGATCGGAAGGGGGAATTGCCCTTGTACGACCAGCGGGGAATTCTATAATTTCGGGATTCAAACGTTTGAAAAAATGTGCGTAAGCGGCGATCCCCCGCTAGACGCCGGAAGCGAAAAAGTTAAGATAGTAGCCTCACCTCTCCGGTTGACGAGATAGCAATCGCGTCACGGGGCGTACGGCTAAGAAGAAATGCGGGTGTAGCTCAGTGGTAGAGCGCCACCTTGCCAAGGTGGCTGTCGTGGGTTCGAGCCCCATCACCCGCTCTTAGTTTTCGTTGGCATCAAACAACGCCCGCCGTATGACCGACGCAGAGCACAAGGCGAAGGGAGAAGGGGGAACGCAACGCGATTGGGTTCCTCTTTCTCCCTTTTTCCTTTGAATCCGCAGTCATTCGGCGTGGAACGAAACGAACTATCCGCATAACATCAGCATTGGACGAACGGTAAAACCATGACTGACTCGCCAGAACGCGAACAAAACGACGCCGCGACGACCGCCGAAGCGACGGAAAAGACCGAACGCTTGAACCTCGAAGTGAAAATCGAGAATCGCAGCACGTGCGAGCGTCACATCACGGTCACCGTGCCGCACGACGACGTCACCCGCTATTTCGACAAGGAATTCAGCGATTTGATGCCCGAGGCGCACCTGCCGGGTTTCCGCCCTGGGCACGCCCCGCGTAAACTCGTCGAAACTCGATTCCGCAAGGAAGTGTCGGGCAAGGTGAAGAGCGCGTTGCTGATGGACTCGATCGCGCAGATTCACGACGAGAACAAAATTGCGGCGATTAGCGAACCGGATTTGAATTTGGACGCCGTGAAGGTTCCCGACGAAGGGCCGATGACGTTCGAGTTCAATCTTGAAGTTCGCCCTGAATTCACGATGCCGAACTGGAAGGGCTTGAAAATCGAGAAGCCCGTCCGCGAGATTTCGGACGCCGACGTGACGAGCACGTTGGAGCGGGTCTTGGCGAACCGCGGTCGGTTGATTCCGTTCGACGGCGCGGCCGAGCCGGGCGACTACGTGACGGTCAACTTGACGTTCAAGCACGGCGACGAAGTGATTTCGAGCGCCAAGGAAGAAGTCATTCGGATTCGTCCGACGCTGAGCTTCCGCGACGGCAAGGTCGAAAAATTCGACGCCTTGCTGAAGGGCGTTCGCGGCGGCGAAACCCGCGAGGGCGAAGCGACCGTATCGAAAGAGTCTTCGCGTCCGGACTTGCAAGGCCAAAAAATCAAGGCGATTTTCGAGGTCCTAGAAGTCAAGAAGCTCGAAGTTCCCGAACTCACTCCGGAATTGCTCGAAGAGCTGGGCAGCTTCGGAACGGAAGCCGATCTCCGCGACGCCATCAAGGATCAATTGGGTCGCCAGTTGGACTACGAGCAACGTCGCCGCGCCCGCCAGCAAATCACCGCCGCGTTGACCGAATCGGCCGACTGGGAATTGCCGCAAGGCTTGCTGCAACGCCAAAGCCGCCGCGAGCTGGAACGCATGATCATGGAATTGCAGCGTAGCGGATTCACCGAAGACCAAATCCGCACGCACGCCAACGAGCTGCGTCAAAACAGCACGACGGCCACGGCCACGGCCTTGAAAGAACACTTCATTCTCGAACGGATCGCCGAAGACGAAAACATCGACGCGGTCGAAGAGGATTACGACAACGAGATCATGCTCATCGCCTATCAAAGCGGCGAGAGCCCGCGTCGCGTCCGCGCCCGCTTGGAAAAGAGCGGCAACATGGACGTCCTTCGCAACCAGATCGTCGAACGCAAGGTGATCGACGTGATCTTGGCGAAAGCGGAATTCAAGGAAGTTCCGTTCAGCTTCGAGACGACCGATTCCGAAGCCGTCGACCAAAACGTCACCGGCGAGACCGGCGAGGACATTCCCGAAGCGAAGGTCGACGAAGACCAACTCGCGGTGAAGAAAGAGCAAGAAAAAGAAAAGAAATAACGTCGGCCAGCGGCGGAGCGGAGCAAGGCTTGTTCCGCTCCTCGTCGGAGTCGCGACGTAACGGATTGCACACGAGCAAGCGGAAGGATCTGACATGAACGAGTTTTTGGGAGCGCGGACGTTCGATCCGCAACTGAACTATCGCGATTACCAGCGGCAGCGTCAGATGACGCTCGGCGATTTGCTGCTGGAAAACCGGATCATCCTCTTGCAGGGCGAGATTCACGACGGCAACGCCAACGAGTTGGTGATGAAGTTGCTCTACTTGCAGAGCGAAAACCGTCGCAAAGAGATCCATTTCTACATTAATTCGCCGGGCGGAAGCGTTAGCGCGACCTTGGCCATCTACGACACCATGCAGATTCTTAGCTGCCCGGTGGCCACGTATTGCGTTGGCCTGGCGGCGAGCGGCGGCGCGGTCCTTCTCGCCGGCGGAACGAACGGCAAGCGGTACGCTTTGCCGCACGCCAAGGTGATGATTCACCAGCCGTACGGTCAAGTCGGCGGCCAAGTCTCGGATATCGAAATTCAGGCCGGCGAGATCCTCAAAACGCGCGACGTTTTGAACGAAATCTTGGCGAGCCATACGAAACAACCGATCGATCAGATCGCCAAAGACACCGATCGCGATTTTTACATGAACGCGATCCAAGCCAAGGAATACGGCATCGTTGACGACATTCTGACGAAGCAAGCCGTCGAAGCCGAGGAGAAAGACTAGCTAGTTTCCCTCGACCGAGCGGACGATCCCGTCCGCGACGACTTTCCTGCATGAAACACACAAACGACGGAGCGATTTGCCTCATGCCTCTAATTCCTTACGTCATCGAGAAGAGCGGCCGCGAAGAGCGGGCGATGGACATTTACAGCCGCCTGCTGAAGGACCGCATCATTTTCCTCGGTTCGCAGGTGAACGACGAAGTCGCCAACGCGATCGTCGCGCAGTTGTTGTTCCTGCAATCGGACGATCCGAAAGCGGACATCCACATGTACATCAATTCGCCCGGCGGCAGCGTTTCCGCCGGCCTCGCGATTTACGACACGATGCAGTTCATTAAGTGCGACGTGGCGACGTACTGCATCGGGCAATGCGCCTCGATGGCCGCCGTGCTGCTTTCTGCCGGCGCCGCCGGAAAGCGCCGCGCCTTGCCGAATAGCCGCATCATGATCCACCAACCTTTGGCGGGAATGGAAGGCACGGCCGAGGAAATCCTCATCCACGCCACCGAATTCGCCAAAACGAAATTGCGATTGAATCAAATCCTCCTCAAGCACACCGGCAAGCCGCTCGAACAGATCGAAAAAGACACCGATCGCGATCGCTTCCTGTCGGCCGAGGAAGGTTTGGAGTACGGCTTGATCGACCAAATTATCGAACACGTCAGCTAGTTGCGTTTGCGGCTCTCGCCGGTCGGCGTTTCATGAGGAAACGCGGCGCTCGGCGAGGCCGGGACTCTCGGCGACGGATCGCCGGAGTCGACTCGCGATATTACACTCATCGATGCTCATGCGTCCTGCAAGGCGAGCCTGACGAGGCCCGCTTGCGAAGCGTATGGCGTGCGAGGCTGTCATGGAAGACGTTCGCCGAGCGTGCGCGTTTTTTTCATCCGCGATTCTACTTGTAAATCGCGTTCCGTTTCGTTTTTTCGCCTCGGGCGCGTTCATCTGCTGTTGCCTTCTGGCGACGGGCTGCCGCACCAATCCCGACATGGTTTTGCTCGAGCGGGAAAACCGCCTCCTGCAAGACGAAAACTATCGTCTAAAAAATCGGCTCAACGAATTCGAAGACGCCTCGGTTTCCACGATCAGCGAGTCTCCGACGAGCATGCGCGATAGCGCGGCCGACGACGAACCGCGCCGTTCGTCCTCCTCTTCACGCGCCAAGCCGCTAGGCGGCCGAGGCAAAAAAACGGCCGACGATCCGCAACTGGAAACTCCGACGATCGAAATGCCGTCGGGCGAAAAACCGACCTCGGATTTGCCGGATACGTTGCGACGACCGGTCGGCGAAAGACCTTCGGTGCGACCGGGCCGAGATTCTCAATCGCCCGCGCCGGATGACGGCGGAGCGAGCTATCGGGCGCCGAACGGACCGCGCTTCCCCGGCGTGGCGAGCGTTTATCAAGAAAACGATTCGACGTTTCGCCGCGTGTCGGCCACGGAGCCGGCGATGCGCAATCCGCGACTCGTGAACAGTCGAGAGACGGCGGCGGTGACGTTGAACCGCGACGCGACCGGCGGCTACGACGCCGACGGCCGACCGGGCGACGACGGCGTGGTCGTGGCCTTGGAGCCTCGCGACGCAAAAGGAAATCGAATCGACGCCCCCGCCTCGGTCAACGTGGCGGTGATTGACCCGACCTTGCCCGGCGACGAAGCGCGAGTCGCCCGCTGGGACTTTTTGCCCGAGCAAACGGCGCAGATGTTCCGCGGCGATGGGGTCGGCCGAAGCATGTACGTTCAAGCCGCTTGGCCGAAACAGCCGCCGAAGCATCGCCAATTGAACCTGCACGTTCGCTATGTGACGAGCGACGGCCGCAAATTCGAAGTCAAGCAGGCGATAACCGTGGCTTTGCCCGGCGAGAAGGTCGCTCGCTGGCGAGCCTCGGAGCGTGAAAGCGGAAGCTCCGATCGCATGCGCGATTCGGAAGTGTCCGCGACGAGCCATGAGCAAGCGTCGGAGGAAGTTCGCACTTCGGCCGTCGCGATCCCGTCGACAAATGCGTCAAGCGATCGTTACGAAAGAATGGCCGCCCGCGAAAAAGCGAAGACCGATCCGCAAGAGGAAACGAAGTCGAACGGAGACGACGAAGGCGGGCTAAAACGTCCGGTCTGGTCGCCGGAACGGTAACTCGCAGTAATAGGGCTTGCCCTAGTCGCGGAGTCCGTTATTTTTTCGGTGAAAGATGGTCGTGCATCGCTTTGGCGGCGACGTCCGGATCGCCCGTGGCGATGGCGTCGACGACCGTTCGATGAATCTCCTCGAGATTCTCGTAGGTGCCTTCGCGTTCTTTGATCTCCGCGCGGCGGCGAATGATGTCAACCACATGGCAATGCTCAAGCGCTTCCATCAAGTCGGCGCATCGGGTCAAGCTGGCGATTGCGGCATGAAGGCTCACGTCCACCTTGCTCGCCTCGATCGTTTGCCCGGCGCGAATCAACTCGCCCATCCGAGCGACGAGACGATAAAGACTCTCGATATCTTCACGACCGGCTCGACGTGAAGCCAATCGAGCGGCTTCGGTCTCTAAGGCCCGACGCACGACGAGGCGGCTCTCTTGATGCTGCAACGACCAATCGCAAACGCGGAAGCCTTGCCCCGGCTTGTACATGACCAAGCCTTCGTGGGCCAACCGACGCAACGCGCCGATGACCGGGCCGTTGCTCGTGTTCATCGACACGGCGATCGACTGCTGGCTGAGGTGCGTGCCCGGCGGCAGGTCTCCCTCAAGAATCTGTTTGGTCAACTCTTCATAAACTCGCGTCGCGACTTGTCCGCTACTTCGCGAAAACGCTTTCGTCGTCAGGGTGTCGTGCATATCGCCGCCTGCAGTCATAGGATTCGTTTGTACCATGCTCAATCACATAAATGAAATGTCTCTGTACGCAATCATGAATAGAAGAAGAGCGCCAACACGAAGTCGCCTTTTTTTTTTATACCAGACATTTGCAGCGTTTGAAGTAGAAACGCCCAAATTTTATAGGTTTTGCGCAAGATTTTTTTAGTAATGCGAAATAGCGTAACGGTCGCCAGTCAATTTTCATTGCGATTAATCATAAGCAGTTCTCGGAATCCCCTCTATGTGATTTGCCGCCTAAAACCTTTAGTGGTAATCGATTTATGACAACGCTGAAGGCTGGCTATTGTCCAAAACCGAGTCGTGTTGTACTATCTATGATTCTCCGCCAGTGGTTTTTTATCATTGGCGGAAAGCCAAATGCGTCCGTAGCTCAATTGGATAGAGCATCGGTCTTCGGAACCGAGGGTTGGGGGTTCGAGTCCCTCCGGGCGTACTTTTTCTTTTCTTGGCTTGTCGATGCGGGGCTCTTTTTCGGCGTGGCGAAGCAAGTCTGACGAATTGGCGTTTGGGCGGTTTTTTTCAAAAATATTCCCCCGCCAGCCAATTTCATTTACCGCAACTTCTTTTTCAGAGGCGACTTACAGTTTTCAAAAAAATCCCGAACCTTTTCGGTTTCGCTTCTGTCTTTTTAGTAATTCCGATCTGCGAAAAGCCGTTTCGGCGTAGAATTTCCATAGATTCGGGATTAAGATGAGGTTTCGCTCGACGGCTTCTCGATGAAGAGAGAAGACTTCGGCGAAAGCTCGAACGTCCAATTTACGCAAGAGCGGGCATTTCCGCCTTGCACCAATTTTCCGCCTCAACGTCCCGCGCAGCCGCGCCACGAAAGGGGTTCGCCATGGATCGCAAGATTAATACCGCCGCCAATTCGATTTCCTGCCAATTCGGTTTCGACCGTAAGGAAACGATTGCTAAGGTATTGGCGAACGTCGTCGTCGCGCACGTCTATTTTAGCGCGCGGGCTCTCGCAATGCGCTTGCATTCGGTAAGCGCGAAGAAATCGCCTGTTACGGTATCTAAGCGTATCGTAACGGCGACGGCCGTACAGGCAGTAGCTACGACGCGGCATCTATGCCGTAGCTGGGCTACGAAAGCCTGGCGTCGTTCGGCCTGCTCCTGGGCTGATTCGATGGGAATGACCGCCTAACAAACAACTAGGCTCCCCAATCCGAATCAACACCCAGAGGCCCCGGTCGAACGGACGGTCCAAGGCGACTATTTGTCAATCGCCTTCCCGTCCTAGTCGCTCCGGTCGCTCGGCTTTCTTCGCACTCGTTTCCCGACCTTACCAATCAGCGTTCAAATCATATATAGCGGAAAATAGAAATCATGCCTCTCGCATTAGAATATCCCCAAGAGACCTTCCAAGAATCCACCGAAGAGAACCAGCCTCAATACTGCTGCGACGCCGAAGCGGTCGTGGCGGCCCAACAAGGCGATCGACAGGCCTTCGGCCAGCTCGTCGCTAATTACGAACGGGCCGTCTACGCCACCGTCTATCGTCGGCTCGGCAACCATGCCGAAACGCAAGAGACTTGCCAAGACGTCTTCATCCAAGCGATGCGAAAGATCGAACAACTGGAAGACCCCAGCCGATTCGGCGGATGGATTCGAGCCATCGCCGGACGCATGGCGATCAACCGGGCCGTGCGCCGAGCCCCCGAGCGAACCGGCGACGACGGATTCGCCGACTCTCGCTACGTCGAGCGAAGCACGCCCCTTTCGACGATGCTTTGCCGAGAACGGGAAGACCAAGTCCGAAGCGGTTTGAAGAAACTGCGGAAGACCGATCGAGAAACGCTGCTCGCGTTTTATTTCGACGGAAGCTCGCTGATCGAAATGAGCCGTCAATTCGCCGCCCCGGTCGGAACGATCAAGAGGCGATTGCACGTCGCACGGAAACGATTGGCCAAGGAATTGGAAGAGCTTTCGCTGGCTTAAGAAAAGTTTCGCTGCGGCAGGTCGGGAGGGCAAGCCCGACCTGAGGCGGCGAGTGCGCTAGCCAGATTTAAGCGCAAGTTCGCCAGGCACGCCGTGCCTGACCTACAAGACTTAGACGCGACCGGGTCGCCGGATAAAAGCGGCCCGGTCGCGTTTTTCTTTTTCCGATTAACGACCTTGAGCGGCTATTCGGTCGGAATCGGCTCTTGGAGTCGGGGGTCGTCGACCACGCTTACAGCTAGCTTGCGGATTTCCTCGGCCGTCTTTTTGTCGCCGATGTACTTCGCCACGGTAATTAAGCGAAGAGTCTCCTCGACGAAATGCTTATCCTGCCAATTTTTAAAACGATCTCCTCCCGATTTCGTTCCTTCAAAATATGCATTCTCCCGGTCGTAACTCGCCTTCAAAATTTTATATTCCCGAAGCGGAGACTTGATATACCTTTTCGCGATATCTAATTGTTTTTCCGCAAAAACGGCGTCTTTCGCCATGATCCAACACTGCTCCGCCCTCGCCGGGTCTTTTTTCTCCAGCTCCAAGAACAGTTTAACCGTCTCGTCTCGCCGCCCTAATTCTCGATTGAAAGCGGAAACTTCTTGGAACGTCGAATAGTCGCCCTGTCCGTTCCGTAGTTGCTCCGCTCTTTTGTCGCGCATGTCGAGAAAGGCTTGTTTGGCCGGAGGATACGCATCGCCGAGCTTCTTCCATGACGATAAGGCGAAGGATAGACGTACGCCTGCCATGGCCGGCTCGTGTTCGAGTACATGCTCATGAAACCAAATGAATCGTTCGAGCGCCTCTTTATGGCGACCTTTTCGAGCCAACTCCTCCGTATCGCTCAAATATTTCTGCATATCGCCGACCGGCTCCTTCGGCTTACCGGCGTCTTGCGATTGCGGTTGTCCCGTCGCCGAAGCCGTCGGCTTTCCGTCCCGCCATTCGTAACGATTCTTCGGATCGTCGAGCATTCGCACGACGGTTCCGTTTGCGATTTTTTGTTGAATCTTGAAATCGTCGTCCGTAAATTTCGGATTGAACTCAATGTTCTCGAGTCGAACCGCGAAGCAGCTCTTCATGGCCGGAATCGTAAACGGTTCCCCTTGCTCGCCTTTTCGTTTCGTGACGATTTTCGTTTCTTTGCCGGTTTCATCTTTCTCGGTGCGACGCACGAAATGACGCTCTTTGGACGTCGTCGTCAAAACAAATTCGACGGGCACGAAGACTTCGCCGTACTCCTTCCATTTTTTAACCTCATACTCGTAAATGGATTCCTCTTCCGGGTCTTCGTCTTTGATCCGCCAGTTCATTTTCACGGCCGCGTCGTTTAGCGCCGGATTGATCCAGATTTTGAAGTTCGCCTTCGGCGATTCGCTTTCCAAGGCGTAGAGAAAAACGCCGTCGACCGTTTCGCCGCTCGCTTTCAACTCGCCGGCGCGAAGTAGATCGGGAATGAAGTTCGGATAGGTGAAACCGAAACTCGGGCCGGTCAGAGTGTACAGGCTGTTTTGCCCGCTTTGAACCGACGTCTTGCGTTCCGCCGTGACGTTTTTCAAACCGTACGCCGAGATAGATTCGCCGTCGAGCTTGAACGTCCGCTCGACGTATCCGTCCGCGTTCCGCTTGGAATCCAACTTTTGCACGACGAGCTTTGCTCGATCGACGTCGAGAGAAACGGAATTGCGCTGCGCGTCGTCGTCCTTTTCAACGAGTTTGCCGTCAACGAGTTCCGCCGTCTTCGATATCCACGAGGCTTTCATCTTTTGGTAAGGGAGCAGCGCCTTCGCGTAATCTTCAACAATCAGTCGCGGATCAGGAACGGAGTATGCGGCGTTTTCCTCTCCCAAGACCGTGCTAAAACCGACGCACAAGAATCCCAACATGCACGCGGCGGTCAACAGCCGACGCGAAAGAATAGTTTGCCCAAACATTGGAGAACCCTTTGAAAAGAAGAAATAGGCGAGACGGCGCCCCGCCCTGCATAATCGCTACCGAAACCAATTTTTAATATGATGCATGATCGGAAGCAATAAAGCAAGAGAAACGCCGAGGGCGAAAGGGACAAGCAATAGAGCGACCGCCCAACCGGACGAGCCTAAAAGGCGTTTTTTCATGAACGGATATCCTGTCGTAGGTCTTGCTGATTCTATTTTCCTGATTTAGCCGGTTCTTCAGGAACGGCTTTTGTTATGGTGACGTTTGCGCCTTCGCCAGGACTTTCCTCTGCAGCCTTTTCCGTTTCAAAAGGCTGAATAAGCAAAACTTTTCCTGACCTTGAACGAAAAGTTATCTGCTTGGTTTTTCTATCAACGTCAATTTTAATTTGGCTTGTAACTGTCGGCCGAAATAGCAAAAGAGCCCACCTCGTCGAATATAATTTGTCCGACGGACTCGTTTTTTGCTCCGAGACGTAAATAAAAATATTAAGTCGAGTCGTTGCTAAAGGCTTGCTACCGATAAGAATGAAAAAATTTTTGTCTTCAAGTTCGACTTTTTCCGTGTGCGTATAATCATGTACTTTCTTTGACCAAGAGATAATATCTCCTTCAGAAACCGCATCTGTCTTTGGATAATCTCTTATCGGAAATTCAAGTTGTTCGGCGAATAGCGTAGGAACCTGAAGCATAGCGAAGAACGCAAGGGATGCAAAAAGTCGCTTCATTTCATTCTCCGAATTAATTTGTCCAAGCTACTAGGCGAAGCCTGATTGCCCGGAAATGTAAGGCTTGGTTCAAACAAGAATTCGGCGCTCGCCGCAACTCGCTACGCTTGCGTCTCCCAGGGATTCTTCCAATCGCCCCAGTGCTTCAAGTAGGACTGATAGGCCGGAGTAGCGTCGGCTCGCGATTCCAGCCACGTCTTCGTCTCGGCGATGATCTTTTGCTCCTGCTCCAAATTCAACTGGCCGAGCAAAACTCGACTGCGGAGGAAAACAAAATAGGTGTCCAACACGTCGCAACGGCAATAGTCGTTGATCTCGGCCAATCGTCCGGCGTCGAACATATCCTGAACCATGTCGCCTTGCACGTCCATTTTGCCGGGCTTGCCGAGTAAATTAGCGGCCAAGTTCAGTCCGCCCGTGAATCGCGTGCCGCCGAAGTTGGTCATCAGTTCGTAGAGATCGATGTGCGATTGAATGTTGTATCGATTGCGAGGCTGGTCATAGGTCTTTAACGCTTGATTAAACCAACCGGGCACGCTAATTCCGTAACGGAAGGCCGCCAACTCGAGAAGCGGAAGATCGAAGCCGCGACCGTTGAAGCTAACCAGCGTCGGCCGACCGTAGCGCTCCCAGCCGCGCCAAAAATTCTCGGCGATCACATGGGGCCGAAACTGCGGATCGTCCAGTAGTACGATGTCGTGCAAACGGAAATCGTCGGCCACCTTGCCGACGACGACCGAGATCGGAACCTGAAAGCTATACGGCACGAAGTCGCTGTCGTACTTTTCCATCAACTCTTCGCGGTAGCGCTTTAACGCTTCCTCGGGCGTTAGTTTTTCGCCGGCGTAACGTAGCTTGGCCACCAACGGGGCGTCGGCCACGCTCTCCGTGTCAAATACTAAGTAGCGAATGGCGGTTCCCATTTATTAGCTTTCAGCGGTCAGGGGGCGGCGATCAGCGAGAAGATCACGGGACTTTTCAAACGGCCCGCGATCAACGATGATAGTAGCATACCAGATTTCCCTGGCTTTTGCAGGATTGCCTCGAAAGGCGAAACAATGAACAAGCGACGATTGCTAGAACGTTTTTTACGATATGTGAAGATCGAAACGACCGCCCTGGACGAGACGACGGAGTACCCCAGTTCGCCGGGCCAATTGACCTTGGGGCGCTTACTTGCCGACGAACTTCGTGCGATCGGGGCCGTCAACGTCGTGCAAAACGAACATGGGATCGTCTTCGCCTCGCTGCTCGGCTCGAACGCAAAAACGCGCCAAGCGCCGACGATCGCGCTCTGTTCGCATTTAGATACTTCCCCCGAGACTTCCGGACTGAACGTACGTCCGCAGGTAATCGAGTCGTACGCGGGGGGCGATCTTCACCTTCCCGGCGATCCGTCGAAAACGATTCTCGTTTCCGATAATCCGGACTTGGCGAACCTGATCGGGCACACGCTAATTACGAGCGACGGCACGACGCTATTGGGCGCCGACGATAAGGCCGGCGTGGCGATCATCATGGAAACGATTGAAACGCTCGTCGAACGACCGGATCTTTTGCACGGCCCGATCCGCGTTTGCTTTACCTGCGACGAAGAGGTCGGCCGCGGCGTCGATAAGCTTACGTTAGAGGAAATCGGAGCGGCCGCCTGTTACACGCTCGATGGCCATGCGCACGACGAGATCGACGTCGAAACGTTCTCGGCCGATCAAGCCTCAGTGACTATCCGCGGAGTGAATATCCATCCGTCGATCGCGAAAGATCGGATGACGAACGCGATTCGCGCGGCGGCGGAGTTTATTCGCCGATTGCCGCGCGACAGGATGGCGCCGGAGGTTTCGGACGGGCGGCAAGGCTTCCTGCACCCGTTCGAAATGTCGGGAGGCGTCGCCGAAGTGAAAATCAAAATTCTGCTCCGCGATTTCGACACGGCTCAATTGGCCGAGCAAGCGAAATTGCTCAATCGGATCGCCGAAGAAGTGAAGAAAGAATTTCCGAAGGGGGAAATCTCGGTCGACGTTCGGGCGCAGTATCGAAACATGGCCGACGGGTTGGGAAAAGAACCGCGAGCGGTCGCCTTTGCCGAGGAGGCGCTAAGGCGATTGAATCGGACGGCTCACAAAACGATCGTTCGAGGCGGAACGGACGGTTCGCGGCTGACCGAAATGGGACTGCCGACGCCGAATTTATCGTGCGGCGGGCATAATCCGCATTCGCCCTTGGAATGGGCGTCGCTCGACGAAATGGCGTCGTCGGTCGAATGGTTGCTCTCGTTGGCCGAGGTTTGGAGCGAAGCTGCGGGAAAATAACCCGACGTTCGACAAGACTAACCCCATCTAATGGGTGGAGCTTCTTGTGATTGCGGCTTGCCGGTCAAACCGTTGCGCGTTACAAAAAGACGTAGCGTCTTTCATTAGTTTATGGTGCTGCGCGTTCGACGAAATAGCTTTCATGTCATTATTAACGTTTAGAGTTCTGGATGGGGCGGATCGCGGTCGAACGTTTAGCGACGTTTCGACCCCGATTACGATCGGCCGCGAAGAGGGAAACCCTATCCAACTCAATGACGATCGGATCAGTCGTTATCACCTCAAGATACAAGAGGATAACGGCAAGTTAGTGCTCACCGATTTGGAAAGCACCAACGGCACTAAAGTAAACGGCGAAACGGTGCAAATCTGGATCCTGCGCCCCGGCGACGTGATCTCAATGGGCCGATCGACGCTTCTGTTCGGAACCCGGGAAGAGATCGCCAAACGCTTGGCGGCGATGCGCGGAGCGGACATTCTCGGCGGCGTTACCATGTCGGTCGTCGAGGAGTTGGATTCTGATTCCGGCTCGGCGGCGTTAGATTTCGAATTGAATTTTAGCGAGGATCCCGACGCCGAGGTCCTGTTGCATACATTGATGCCGCCGGAAATTCCAGGATCGATGACTCCCGGCCAAACCGCCGAACTCGCTGAAATCTTCCAATATCTCCATCTTCGCATTCGAGGCCTTATCGATTCGGTCCGCTCAAAAGGAAAAACCGATCGCGTTACCCTTGATCTTCGTCAATGGGAAAATCTCGTCGACATCCAAGACCGCTTAGCTAGCTATCTACGCGAAATCGGCGAGCCGACCGAGTGAATGTAGGGCAAAGGGCATTGGGGAATAGGGCGTAGGGAGGTGATAAGCCTTGCTGTCTAGCTAAACTCTGTCGATTATTCCTAATTTTCCGCCTCGCGGCGGACGATGCTACTCAATGAGCGTCCGCTTGGGTCGTTCGCTTTTCCGGTTGCGCGAGGGGGAATCTCGGCATGATGTTACGCAAAGCTCTTTCTCGGGTATTGGCCTTATGCCTTCTTGTTAGCATGACAAGCGGTTGCTGCTTCATGCGCACGCCGAGCGGCTGGGTGTTCCAAACCGGCTGGTCGCTGGAATTTCAGCGGCTCTGCGGCCGAACGACTTGCCGCACAAACCCGTCTTGCGAACCACGCGGCGAATCTTGTTCACGGGAAAGGGTTTGCGAATCAACTCGAGAGTGTCCGCTTCGCGCGCGAGTATGCGAAAAATCGTGCGAAGAACCGTGCGGCAAACGCTATGGTTCCGAACCCGACGATTGCTTTAATCGAGGCCCGGTGACTCGACTCCTCGGACTGCTCGGCTATGCCAAGTGCGGTTCTTGCGGCCATCTTCGCGGCTCGCGTCCAGAAGAGGAATTACGGGATCCGGTCCCGCCGGTGCAGTCGAAGCCGCCCGTCAAAGCGAAATTTCACCCAGTACCCACGCATTCGGTTTTTGATCCGCAACCGACCGAAGCTCCGCCGTTGGCGAAATCGGATATTCCCCAAGAGCCGAAGCCCGAAAAGCCGCTAAAACAAGCTGCTCCGAAAGACTCGGCCCCTACGCCTCCTCTGCCCGACGCCCCGAAAAAAGCAAGCAAAAAATCGTCGGACGACGAGAAAGACGGCGAGCCGAAACCGCTCGAACCCCAGCCGGAAAAAACGACGGATTGGAATTTCTCGCCGCCCAAAATGAGAATGCTCGAACCCGATTCTAATTCCGCGTCGCCGATGCCGCCGAACGCCTCGGCCTCGTCGAGTTCTTCGCGACGATAGATATTTCTCCAATCTGGTTCCCGGATTCATTTTGGCGCGCTCTCTGCGCTCTCACTCCTACACGCATGGCTGAGTCATGCAATCCAGCGCGTTACTGGGCAGAGCCTAGTAACGAGGAATTTAGGTTTGAGCTGACTTCTCTAGTCCTCTCCGACGCTCGGAGAGCGCTCTAAAGCTCCTTCATTTTGCCGAACGCCTCTAAAGGCGTTCCCTACAGGCGACGCATGCTAGCGGATGCCGATTCCGCGATTTTGGGCGTATAGGCAATCTTTTCCGTCCATGCCAGTAGTTATCAAGGTAACGATTTTGAGGAACCGATGACCCTTAGGTACGGGCGACTAGACCCAAAACATTGAGTTTAACGCGCCAAGGACTTTCGTGAGGCGGAAACGCCAGGCGAACCCGTTCGCAACTAACGGAGTTTCGCTAAGGAAGGACGAAAGTCGGCCGCGACGGACTCAGAACTGTTCGCCGGTATGCGTTTCTTATGAAGCGGCTTTTTTCGGCGCTCAACCCGCGAGCGCCGAGTCGAAGTCCGCTTTGGAAAACGCGAAAGATATCATCCCGCATGCGGCGCGATCGAACGATCGCACCGTAAGATAACAACTCCTTTGCGATGGTAACCATGCCTGATCAAACTGCATGTCGGAAAGCCGGCGTCCGCTCGCTTCTATTGCTTTGTTTCGCAATTTGCGGAGCGACGCCGTTTCAAGCTTGCCTCGCGTCGGAATTGCGAATGACCCCGATCGTGAAAGCGGTCCAAACCGCCCGAACCTCGGTGGTCAACATTCGGGGCGAGAAGACGATCCCCGCATCCGCCGGTCAAGCGTCGGCCTCCGATTCAAGCCGACGCGTGAACGGAATGGGCACCGGCGTGATTTTCGACGCGCGAGGCTATATTCTTACGAACTTCCACGTCGTCGACGGAGTGCGAGACATTCAAGTCACGCTTGCCGACGGCGAACGTTATCCGGCCAAACTCGCCTCGCGCGATTTGGAAACCGACTTGGCCATCATTAAAATCGAACCGAAAAAACCGTTGCAGACTATGCCGCTCGGCACCTCGGGCGACTTAATGACCGGCGAAACCGTGATCGCCGTGGGCAACGCCTATGGATACGAACACACCGTCACCCGCGGCATCGTGAGCGCTTTGCATCGAGCCGTTCAGGTGAGCGACGCGCAGTTCTACGACGATCTGATTCAGACCGACGCCAGCATCAATCCCGGCAACTCAGGCGGTCCGCTGTTGAACATCGACGGCGAGATGATCGGCCTAAACGTGGCGGTTCGATCGGGCGCGCAGGGAATCGGCTTCGCCATTCCCGTCGATAAGGCCATGTCCGTCGCGGCGACGATGTTAGCTTCGCAGAACGCTCGCAAGAGCTGGTTCGGCGTGGTCTCGGCTCCGACGCACGAAACGGCAGACAAGCCCGGCTTGGTGGTGCGAACCGTCGAACAACGAAGCCCCGCCGAATCGGCGGGACTTCAACCCGGCGACGTGATCGCCGACCTAGAAGGGGTTTCGATTCACCGCCCGTTGGACTTCCAATGCGCAATGCTCGATCGCAAGCCCGGCGATACGCTGAAGGTCGTAGTCAAACGCTCCGACGAGGAAGTGAAGCTGACCGTCACCTTGGGCGAATCGGCGGCGACCACGAAGGTGGCCGACCAACCGGCCTGGGACCTCCTCGGCTTGAAACTCCGCCAACTTTCGGCTGAGGAGTTCAAAGAGACGAATCAAACCAAATACCGTGGCGGCCTCATGGTTACCGCCGTCCGTCCGAATAGCCCCGCCTCGCAGCAGGGAATTGCCTCCGGCGACATTCTCGTGGGCATGCACATTTGGGAAACCGCGACGATGGAGAACGTGTCGTATATTTTGAAACGGCCGGACTTTGCGACGCTGAACCCAGTGAAATTCTTCATCCTTCGAGGCGAGGAAACGCTCTACGGCTATATGCCCCTGACGCAGAAAACCGCCCAGCGGACGGGCGAAACGACCGATCGCTAGAATGTCTCGGTTCGGCATGGTAGGATAGATGCTGCGTTTCGTGCCCGCTGAAAGCCGGGAACGACTTTCGCTCCGGTTCCGCGCCAGGCTTGAAAATGCCTGACCTTCACGCAGCTTCGCCTCGAACGCCACAGGTTGTTTTCCGCCATGACGATCACGCAATCCGATCTTGATGCGTATTTGGACGAAGCTCTCGCAGCCGACGAAATGGCCGCGATCGAGAAAGCTTTGCGCGAGGACGGCGCGCTTACCCGACGTTTGGCCGAGATCATTTCCCGCCGAAACGCCGGCGTCCACTCGGTGGGCGAAATCTGGCGCACGCATCGCCTTAGCTGCCCGACTCGAGAACAACTGGGAAGCTATCTACTCGGCGCGCTCGGCGACGACATTCTCTCCTACATCGAGTTCCACCTGAAGACGGTCGGATGCCGGTATTGCTTGGCGAATCTCGAAGATCTGCAAAGCAAGAGCGCCGCGAAGACCGAAGAGGTCGCCGTTCGCCGCCGCCGATACTTCGAGTCAAGCGTCGGGCTGCTACGTAAGAAGTAAACTTGCCTGGCGTTCGTCGTTAGTCATAATAGACATGCCAGGCAAACCGCTCTGCGGATTCAAGACCGCCGCCGTCGCTAATCTTGATCGTCGTTAATATAAAAACGCGTCCTCGCAACATGGCGAAGACGCGTTTGTTCGTTTTCTTGCGGAACTGTTTTTCGGCGATTCGCTTAACGCAATCGGTCCAGCGTCCAGTTGTCGGGCAACGTCGTTTCTTTGGGGATGACGACGATGCCGTCGCGGATCAACCCGAACGGAGTTTCGGGCGTCGATTCCAAGCCCGTCTCGTTGATAATTCGGACGTTCTTTCCGACGCGGCAATTCTTGTCGATGATCGCCCCTTCGATGTGCGAGCCGGCGCCGATTTCCATGGGCAGTTCGCCGTTCAAGCGATAGGTTTCGATGTCGTCGCAATGTTCGTAGTAGTCGTTGCCCATGATGATCGAATTTCGAATGACGACGCCGCGACCGATTCGGCAGCGAAGGCCGATCACGCTGTTTTCGACCACGGCGCCGGTTTCGATTTGCGAGCCGTCGGCGATCAAGCTACGGGTGACGGCAGCGCCGTCGATGCGCGTCGGCGGAAGAAAACGAGCGCGGGTGTAAATCGGCGCCTCGGGCGAAAGGAGGTCGAACGGCGCATTGATTTGCGCCAGATCGAGATTCGCCTCGAAGAACGATTTGATCGTTCCGATGTCTTCCCAATAGCAGTCGGTCAAATGCACTTGCACGCGGCGAGTGCGGATCGAGGCGGGGAAAACTTCCTTGCCGAAGTCGCGGTAGTCCGTTTTTCGCAGCACGTCGACCAAGGTGTCGCGGTTGAATAAGTAAATCCCCATGTTGGCCAGGCAGGTCCTTCCTCGCGATTGAATGCCCCACGCGTCGATCCAAGCCGGATCGGTGCGAACGTGGTCCAATTCCTCCTGCGTCTTGGGTTTTTCGAGGAATCCGACGACGCGGCCGGCGTCGTCCAATCGCATGATTCCCAAACCGGAGGCTTGATCGGCGTGGACCGGCACGCAACCGATGGTGACGTCGGCGCCGCTTTTGCGGTGCGACTCCATCATTTGCCGGAAGTCCATCCGGTAAAGTTGATCGCCGGAAAGGATAAGCACATGCTCGACCCCGGGCTGCTCGATCGATCGCAGGTTTTGTCGCACGGCGTCGGCGGTGCCTTGGTACCAGCCTGCGCCGGTTTCAAGCGTTTGTTGCGCGGCAAGCAATTCGACGAATCCGCCGGCGAAGGAGTCGAAGTTGTAGGTGCGACGAATATGTCGGTGCAAACTGACCGAGTTGAACTGCGTAAGGACGTAACAGCGATTAATGCCGCTATTGATGCAGTTCGACAGGGGAATATCGATCAGACGGTACTTACCCGCGATTGGAACCGCCGGCTTTGAACGGTATTTCGTTAAGGGGTACAAACGCGTTCCTTGACCGCCGCCCAAAACCAATGCGATTGTATTGTGCATACACGACCTCTGAGATCAAAGATGTCCGTAATACGCTCGGCGCGACGCCGGTTGACGATCGGGAATCCCAGACGGATTTCCTCGATCGCGAGACGAGTTTGGACCTTCGTCGCCGGAGCGCCTTTAGTCTAGCGAAGGGCGGTTCGAAAGTGAATCCTTCTTTGCGTCCAAAAGGGGGTCTTAAAGCGATTTATGTTGAACGATCGCAATGCGCCTGCAAAACATGCCGTACCCGTGAAGGGGGGACGTTGTGAAGCGATTGTATCGTCTGGCGCGCGAAGTCTTAATAAACCCGATACGCCGCTTGTCGCGCCTATGCGTTTCGTATCTGGCGTAGTAAAGAGTCATGGATAAACGTTTCTGCCTTCTGTGAGGATTCTGCATGCTGTGTGTAGCACGTAAGTTCTTTTGGCTTCTTATTTTATCAAGCATTCCTAGAGTTCAGACGATACGGCATTTAGTGGAAAGTCGGGTTCTGTGCATCGAAAGGCAATGAACCTAAAAACGCATTGAAACGGGAATGGGAATTACCGGGGTTTCTTGTTTCAAACGGCATTTCCGCGTTGTAGTGGCGACGATTGCCCCGGCGTTGATGGATGCAGGGATCCGTCGTTAAGCGATTTTTGATAAGGATTAGCCTCTTTTCGCGAAGGATGCGAAAATATGAGCGGAAGAAGAATGCTTCTTGCGGCCTTAGTTCTAGCGGGCGGAATAGATTTTTTCTCCGTTTCTCCACGAACGGTTCTTTGGGCGTCTGACGATCCGGTCATCGACCGGATGAATCAGCTTGAGTCGGAGACCCAAGCGCTGCGCGCCGAGTTGGATCGGTTGCGTCAACCGGCTCCAGTTCAGCAGCCGATGGTTCAGCAAGACGCGCCAGTCGCTCGAGTAAGCGAAGCGCAAGCGGCGACTTCGGCTCCCATTGCGAACAATACGCTCGCCGCCTTGCCTGAACCGGCCGTCGCTCCGGCAGCGCCTGCCCAGCAACCGGCCCCCGCCGAGCAAAACGCCGCCGCTCCGGCGCCGACCGTGCAGCCGATTCCGCCCGAGGCCACGCTTGCCGCTCCCGCATCGACCGCGTCTCTGAGCGTGCCCCCCGCTTCCCAAGACGAATACTACTCGATGGACGAAATCCGCGCCGAGATGAAAAAGCTCGTCTGGAAAAAGGGGGACTTCACCGTCACGCCCTACGGCACAATTTGGACCTCCATGAGCTTTGAGTCGCAACGCACGAATAACGGCTATTACACGATCTACGCCTATTCGCCCCAAGATCAGTCGCAAGCGACGAATCATTTCGACATGAAATCGACTCGTTTGGGGTTAGATTTACTCGGTCCTCGGATACCGTATTTCGATTGCGCGCAAAGCGGCGGAAAAGTGGAAATCGACTTCCAGGGAACGCCTTTAGCCGAAAATAAAGCCGGCCTCTTATTGCGCCACGCCTATTGGGAAGTGAAGAACGAAGAGTTTCGCTTGCTTGCCGGCCAAACGTGGGACGTCATGTCGCCGTTGAACCCGTCCGTGTTGCAATACGCTCCGTTACTCGGAGCCGGTAACATGGGTTATCGCCGCGCTCAGCTCCGCCTTGATCGATTCTATGCCTATTCCGACGTCTTCATGATCACGGCTCAATCCTCGCTGAACGCTACGGTCGTCACCGACACCGCGACGGGCGTTACGACCGACCACTCCGATTATCCGACGCTTGAAGGACGTTTGGCCGCCACCATCGGCGAGCGAGGCAAAGGTTGCTTCCCGGCCATATTCGGCGTGTCGAGCCACTTCGGCGACGTTCGCTATTCGTTCACCAGCGTTCCCGCCGCCAAGGATCAGCACTTCAAGACTTGGTCAATCAACGCGGATATGGTCCTTCCGATCACTTCGACCTTCGGTTTCCAAGGCGAGTGGTTCACTGGCGAAAACCTCAGCGCTTTCACGGGCGGCATCCTTCAAGGCGTCAATATGGTCACCCGCGAAGGCATCTACTCGACGGGCGGCTGGATCGAAACTTACTACGATTGGACGCCTCGAACCCACTTCCACGTCGGTTACGGTCTTGACGATCCGCTCGACTCGGATATTTCGACGGGCGGAAGAACCTATAACCAAGCCATTTATGCAAACGCCACCTACGACCTCACGAAACAGTTTCAGGTCGGATTTGAATACAGCAATTGGCAAACGGTTTACAAAGGAATGTTGCCCGGTAATTCCGACCGCTTTGAAATCGTCGCGAAGTACGGTTTCTAGGAACTGCTCGTAATTTAGAATCAACTCCTTTTAATATCGCGTAAACGCTTGCCGTCTCGGAACTTGGTATTCCTCCGGACGGCAAGCGTTTTTTCTTGCTTCAGCGTTTTCTTCGCTCGGGGCGTCTCTCGGCGTTTTTCATGCCGAAAACATGACTAAATTAATGGTCTTCAGCGGTCGATTGCGAGCGTCGCCGATCGCTAATCACGGAATGGCCGTCGTATATAACGGCATTGTTTTCTTCTCTCCCGTTCAGTGGATCGGGAATGTTTTTGCGGAGACGATCTATTTGCTTAATTCCAAGGAGGTTGCGGCGATTCACGGCGGTCGAATCGCCTTTTTCTGCGTTTTTAGAAGGTCCGGCATGCCGCTTGCTTTTCTTTTCCTTGGAAACGCCTTCACCCGCAATCGATCGTTGCGGATCAAGTATGGCGGAACAGAATTCAAACTTTCAAGGAGCTTTTTAATGAACGCAAAATTATTTTCCATCACGACCGACGCCGATTGGATCGTCGCTTCGGAACTGAGTCCGTTTGCGGCCTCGATAGCCATTTCCCAGGCCGATCCGGTTCTCTTGGCCACCGACGTTGAGTTACGCGCTCTTGCTCAGCGTCAAAGCAAATCGCTGGCGATCGTGTTGCGATTGCACGAATCGCATCCGTCGTCGCGCGGCGCCGATCAACTCGCCCTTCGCAATTCAAATGATCGTCGATTGAGCGTCGTTCCGGCTTACTCGTCGGTCAATGATCGAACCGAATTGGCAGGGTTTGAATCGAACTCGCTCGCCTTAGCCGCCTCGTAAAACATCCGCCTTTTTTGTAAGGAACCGAAAGATGATCGGCAATAATCAAACGACGAACAAGTCAATGCGAAGCCGCACTACCGGAAATATGCGCTGTCGTCGCGTAATGCGACGCATGCGAGGCGGATGTGCGTCTTCGCTTTGGCTTGCGTGAGAATCGATTCGGAGAAACAAACGGTTAAAAATGAAGCAAAAGGGATAGAGAGCATGGCGACAGGATTCTTGGAAAAGGAGAGCGCCTCGATTTTGAGCGATCCGCATTTCTTAAAAAACGAAGCGAGCGGAACGTCGTTCTTGGCGCTCGATCGACGCGGCTCCGACGACTTGGACGAAGACAATGTCGACGTTCGGCTCGATCCGGGGAGTCGCGAGGCCTACGTCAACGGGCGAACGGTCATTCTCACCGCGACCGAAAGCAAGATACTACGCGTGTTTCTCACGCATCCGGGCGAAGCTTTTTCGCGCGAAGGAATGCTGGTCAGCATCCACGAAGGTCCCTTCGCCATTACCGACCGCGCCGTGGACGTGCAGATTTTCGGACTTAGAAAGAAGCTTGGCCCGGCCGCCTTCGCGCTCGAAACGGTCCGGGGGATCGGTTACCGCTGGAAGAAATCCGGTTCGAACTGACGCATCCTGCGCGGCCAATGCGCCGTTCCTCGAACGGCGCCGCGCGACCCTGAAATTTCGGGGGTTATTCTTCAGTCGTGCCGCCGCGCATTCCTCGCCGCAACTCCGTATAATTCTTTTCATACGGAGGTATCTCAATGGTTCTATTAGATTTCAGCATCTTTCCGATCGGAAAGGATGAAAGCGTCAGCAAGTACGTCGCTCGCTGCATCGACGTGATCGACCGCAGCGGCGTGAATTATCGCAGTCATTCGATGGGAACCACCCTAGAGGGCGAGTACGACGAAGTCATGGCCGTTCTGCGCGACTGCTATTTGGAGCTGGCTAAAGATTGCGATCGTATCGAATGTATGGTCAAATTGGACTATCGACGCGGTCGGACCGGTCAATTGGACTCGAAAATTGCCAGCGTCGAACGAAAACTCGGCCGGAATGTGCGAAAATAGACGATTTTCGCAGGCCGGGGCTATACTTTGTTCGGACCTAAATCCCGACGAGCAAACGGTTTTGCTTCGACGCATTTGAGTTGGAGCTTGCTTCGTCCGGCACGGTCTCCAGATAGCGAGAGACATGAAGTATTCGCCGCTAGAGAACGAATTGCGCGCCGCCCTGGGAGGCGAGTGCGTGCTGAGCGCCCCGTCAGAGCGCGCGGTCTACGACTGCGACGCCTATACGATGACGCGCGCTCTGCCCGAACTCGTTCTCTTGCCGGACTCGGCCGAGGAAGTTGCCCTAGCCGTTACAATTTGTCGTCGTCATGGCCGAACGATCGTTCCGCGCGGAGCGGGAACGGGTTTAGCTGGCGGCTGCGTTCCGCTTGGCTCCGGCGTCGTTCTCTCGTTGGCGAAGCTCAACCGGATTATCGAAATCAATTTGCGCGACCGCATGGCCTAGTCGAAGCGGGAGTCGTCAACCAACGACTTTCGCGCCGCCTGCAAGGGACCGGCTTCCATTTCGCGCCTGATCCCGCAAGCCAAGTCGCCTGCACGATTGGCGGAAACGTGGCCACCAACGCCGGCGGCCCGCATACCCTTAAATACGGCGTGACGGCCCAACATATTTTGGGCTTGGAAGTCGTCCTGGCCGACGGCTCGCTCGTCACGTTCGGACCGGTCGCCGATCCGGGCGAATTGAATTTGCTCGACGTGATCGTCGGCGCCGAGGGAACGCTCGGCATTGTGACGAAGGCGTGGGTTCGATTGACCCCCGATCCGGAATCGTATTGCACGCTCCGCGCGACGTTCGATTCGTTGGACGCCGCGGCCGGCGTGGCGACCGACGTGATCGCCGCCGGAATCGTTCCCGCCGCCTTGGAACTGATGGAACGCGGCATCATTCAAGCGGTCGAAGAGGCGTTTCACTTCGGTTTTTCGACCGAAGCAGCGGCGATATTAATTATCGAACTGGACGGCTCTCCGACGGAGATCGCGCGTCAGCGAGAAAAAATCATCGCTGTTTGCGAGAATCGCGGCGGCGGAGAAATACTGTTCGCCGAATCGGCCGACGAGCGGGAAGCGCTCTGGAAATGCCGGAAGTTGGCCGGCGGCGCGAAAGGCCGATTAAGCCCCAGTTATTTAAGCGAGGACATGATTGTTCCTCGCACGAAATTGCCGGAAATGATTCGGCTTGCCCACGAGATCGGCGCGAAGCACGGATTGCAAGTCGTGACCTTGGCCCATGCCGGCGACGGCAATGCGCACCCGACGTTGCTTTTTGACGAACGCGACGAAAAGCAAATCGAGAGCGTGCATGCCGCGGCCCGCGAGACGCTAAAAGCCTGCATCGATTTGGGCGGCAGCGTGACGGCCGAGCACGGCGTCGGATACGACAAGCTCGAAATGATGTCGGTGCAGTTCGCGGCCGACGATTTGAGCGCCTTTGAACGAGTGCGGAAATCGTTCGACCCTTACGGAGCGTTGAATCCCGGTAAGGCCGTCCCGGTTATGGGAAAGCGAAACGGAATATGAACGATCGCGACGGACTATCGCTAGAGCGGATCGTCTCGCCGACAAGCTCGGCCGAGATTGCGGAGATCGTGCGCGCGGCCGTCGCCGTGAATGACGCGATTTATCCGCAAGGGGGCGGCACGCACGCCGCTTGGGCCTGCCGACCGACGCGGCAAGGAATCGTTCTTGCGACGCAAGGTTTAAACCGCGTCCTCGAACATGCGGCCGACGACATGACCGTCACCGTCGAAGCGGGCGTCACGCTCGGCGAACTTCAATCGCGCTTGAAGGAAAAGAATCAATGGCTGCCGCTCGACGCTGCCTTCGCCTCGCATGCGACCGTCGGCGGAGCTTTGGCCGTCGGCGCCAGCGGCCCGCGACGGCTCGGCTACGGAACGCTTCGCGATTACGTTCTCGGCTTAACGGCCGTCGACGGTCTCGGTAAACTATATTCGACCGGCGGAAGAGTGGTGAAAAACGCGGCGGGGTACAACGTGCATCGGCTTTCGGTCGGCGCCTGGGGAACGCTCGGCGTCATTGCCGAAGCGACGTTCCTCGTTCGCACCCTGCCCGAATCGAGAATTGCCGTCGCCTTTGATTTGCCGAACGCCGCAGCGTCGGAACGGGCGCTCGAGGAAATCTCGCTCAGCCGATTGCGAACCGTCGCCGTCGAATTGCTTTTTGGCGATGAATATGCGACGGTCGCCGAACTTCCGCCGCTGACCGGCGGAGCTTATGCGCGATTGATCGTCGGCTTCGAAGGGGACGCTTCAGAGACTCCCCGTTTGGTCGAGGCGTTGCGAAACCTTCTTCACGCCGCCCAAGTTGAACAAATCGCGGAATTCGTCGACGACGGGGCGGAGCGAGTTTGGCGCTCGCTGACGGAATCGACGCGTCATGCCGAGGTTCGCGTTCTGCCGTCGCAAACGATCGACGCCGTCGAAACGCTTCGAACGCTCGATTCAGAATCGCGGATTGACGCCTCGGCGGGCGACGGCGTATTGAACGTCCGCTTTTCGGCGGAAAAAGCGGCGTCCGACGCCGATCCGGCGGCGTTCGCCCAATTCATCGTCGAACAAGCTCGACCGGCGATTGAAGCGCTCGGCGGTAATTTGATCGTGCGTGCGGCGCCTAACGGAGCGATCGTCAATGCTTCCGCACGATTCGGCGTCGTCGGCGCGACGTTGCCGATCATGCGAGGCCTGAAAGATCGTTTCGATCCGAATCATATTTTGAATCCCGGTAGGTATTTTTTCACCGACGAGTGAAGCGACCCAGTATGAGCATTGAACTATTTCCTCGACGAGAAGTGAAAACGCCCGACGTGAAAATCGTCGACGGCGCCGCTCGCCCCGTCTCGGAAATCTGCGGCAAAGCCGTCGGGAATGATTTCGTCGCCTCGCTCGCCGCCGAGATTCCCGAGGAAATTTATCAGAAGTGCATCCACTGCGGCCTTTGCACGTCGAGTTGCCCGACCTACGCGGTCGGCGGAAATGAAAACGACAGCCCTCGCGGCAGGTTGCAACTTATGCGTTCCGCCGCCGAAGGACGAGAGGAAGTCGTCGGTCGCATGAAGCGGCATGTCGAGTTGTGCCTCGATTGCCGGGCGTGCGAAACGGCCTGCCCGTCGGGCGTGGAATACAGCCGCGTCATCGAACCGTTTCGCCGCGCCGTGCTCGAACAAATCTCGCCGATCGAAGAACGTCAAGATTGGTTCCGTAAATGGGTCGTTCTTGGCGTTTTACCGTATCCCGAGCGTCTGCGAAAACTGCTCGCTCCCGTTCGGCTTTTGCAGCATTTGGGCGCATGGGAATACGTCGAACGGCTTGGCCTGCTGAAACTTTTGCCGGGCCGATTGGGGCGTTTAGCGTCGCTGCTTCCGCCGCCGATGAAGCAAGGGCCTCGTTTGCCGCGATTCTTGCCGGCCGTCGGTCGCAAGCGAGCCCGCATCGCTTTTTTCACCGGATGCGCGGCCGATGCGCTAATGCGAAACGTTCATTGGGCCACGCTCCGCGTTCTTCAAGAAAACGGCTGCGATATTTTTATTCCGACCGAACAAGTATGTTGCGGCGCGATGCACCATCACGCCGGCGATAGCTTGGGCGCGCGACATTTGGCCGATCAGAATCTGGTCGCCTTCGAGTTGGATCGCTTCGACGCCATCGTCGTCAACCACGCCGGCTGCGGCGCCATGCTGAAAGAATACGGTCGGCATTGGAAGGACGGTTTGCAACCGCACCGTCAAAAATTCGCCGAGAAGGTTCGCGACGTCCACGAATTTCTAGACGATCTCGGCTTCCTGGCTCCCAGCGGTCGTCTGCGCATGACCGTCACCTATCACGACGCATGTCATTTGGCACATGCGCAGAAAATCACTTCCGCGCCTCGCAAGCTCCTCTCGAAAGTTCCCGAGTTGGAAATTATTGAAATGCCCGAGTCGGACATGTGTTGCGGTTCGGCGGGCGTTTACAATTTGAACGAAGCCGCGATGGCCGACAAACTCGCGTCGCGGAAAATCGATAACATTCTTTCGACCGGCGCCTCCGCCGTTCTCGCCGCCAACGTCGGCTGCTTGTTGCAGATCGACCGCGAGCTTCGTGCCCGAAACGTCAGCCTCCCGGCCTTACACCCGATGGAGCTCCTCGATTGGAGCTATCGCGAAGAAAGCCCCGTGGGCGTCTTCGGCGGTCGACGCTAACGCCGTTGTCGGACGATCTTTATGCGGCGGTTTCGGCCGAAAATCGTCGCCGGGCGAATACGTTCCCTTGTTTACCCGGCCCGCGAAACCGCGTATGCTTATATGTTTGGTTTTTGTCGCGATCCCGGTCTTTCGCCTCCCCGTTTAACGCATGATCTACAAAAACGTTTGTCTTGAAACGATCGCCTACACGCTCCCCGACGAGATCGTCACTTCCGACGAACTGGAAACGCGATTGGAGCCGCTCTATACTCGTTTGAAATTGCCGCAAGGCAGGCTTGAACTGATGACCGGCATTCGAGAACGCCGCTTTTGGCCGCGCGACGTTCTGCCGGGCGAGCAAAGCGTCGTGACCGGCGTAAAAGCGATTCAGGCCTCGGGCGTCGACCGCGATTTGATCGGATGCCTCATTCACGGATCCGTGTGTCGCGACTATCTTGAGCCCGCCACCGCCAGCGGCGTTCATCACGGCCTAAAACTCTCGAACGATTGCGTCGTGTACGACGTGTCGAACGCTTGCTTGGGACTAATGAACGGCGCGGTGCAAATCGCCAACATGATCGAGCTAGGACAGATCAAGGCGGGATTGGTCGTTGGTACCGAGAGCGGTCGAGCCCTCGTCGAAACGACCGTCGCCGAACTGAATCGCAATACCTCTCTTTCGCGAAATGACATAAAATCGGCCATCGCCTCGCTGACCATTGGGTCGGGAAGCGCCGCGATTTTGCTTTGTCATCGCGACTTGAGCAAATCGGGAAATCGTTTGATCGGCGGCGCCATTCGCGCGAGGACCGACCAATGCCATCTTTGTCGCAGCGGACGCGACGAATCGGCCGACGCCGGAATGCAACCCCTCATGCAAACCGACTCCGAGACGCTGCTTCGAGAAGGCGTGGCGGCCGCCTCCGAAACGTTTGAGCAGTTTCTAAAAGAGACCGGCTGGAGTCGGGACGCCATCGCCAAGACCGTGTGTCATCAGGTCGGCAAAGCGCATCAAAAACTGCTGCTTGAAACGTTGGGCCTCGATCCGAAAAACGATTTCACCACCTTCGAATTCTTAGGCAACACCGGGGCCGTCGCGTTGCCGACCGCGGCAGCTATCGGCGCCGAAAGAGGCCATTTCACGCCCGGCGATCGAGCGGCCCTCATGGGCATCGGATCCGGAATCAACGTCGTTATTCTCGGCGTCGAATGGAACGGATAATTAACGCTCTTCACGCTTGCATCGAACTCGGAGCTCGCCCCTTTTATCGAAAAAGCGCCTCAAGAAATAAAAGTAGCCGTAGGCGGGGCAGGGACCTACGGCTAGAAAGAATGTCTTCGCGGTTGCCCGCAAAGACTGAGATTCACTTTATTCGCGCGACCATTTGTTGTCAATGCTTGATCGAATAAATTCCTAGTTGTCGACTGGCAATTTCCTCTTCAGAAGCGTTTACGACGATCGCGCATTCTTTCGCGATTTTTTTGCATGATTCGCATTAGCATCCGGGGGGTTCGCTTTGCGGTTTCTTTACGTATCCCGCTTGATTCAGTTTCGAGCTAAAACTGATATGGTTGTGTAGATTTTCGCGTTTGGCTAGGATAATGGGTGAGAAAAAAGTCGATTAGTTCGACATCGAATAGTCCGAAAGAGCTGTATCGCCGCGATTGAAGTCGCCTCGATTTCGTGAGTCAAACATTATGCCATTTTCGAGCATGCGAAAAATCGTTTTTGGCGATCAAGTCAACATGCGCCTTTATTTATAGTGACGTTCAATGCGACGCCCTCTTCAACTCCAATTACTGCAATTAATGATCGTGATCGTCTTGATCGCCACGATCATCGCAGGCGCAAGCGGCGCCTATTGGAACGCGGCGCGCGCGCATCGAGAGCAGCAAGATCGATTGCGACGTATAGCGTTGACCTTGGCGGAGGGAAATTTTCCGCTCACGCACGCGGTGTTGAAACAGGTGGCAGGCCTTTCAGGGGCGGAGTTCGTAGCCGTCGGCGGAGTCGGACAGATTATCGATTCGACAGTTCTGATCGACGACGTGCAAGCGAGAAGATTGTTCGAGACGAACCGGGAAGGTGACCGTTCGCCGTCTAAAAATAAGCCGGTGACGCTTGCCGGACGAGAATATTTGGCCGACGGAGTTGATCTGCAAAGCCGTGGCTCGACTTCATCATCGGGCGTGTTATTCGTACTCATGCCGAGCGATCGCTGGACCGAGCACCTACTTCAGGCGCTTACCCCGGCGTTCGGCGCCGGAGCCGTCGCCACGATTTTGGCGATCGTCGCATCGACCGTTTTAGCCCGACGATTCACCAAACCGATTCGCGCGCTAGTGACGCAAACGGCCGACGTGGCCGAGGGGAAATTCGCGCCGGTGGCCACGTCGAATCGCGACGATGAGTTGCGAGATCTCGCCTTATCGATTAACCGCATGGCCGAGCGCTTGGCGGAATACGAAAACGACGTGCGAAAGAACGAACGGCTGCGGACGCTGGGGCAACTTGGCGCGGCGATGGCCCATCAATTGCGCAACGCGGCGACCGGCGGACGATTGGCCATCGAGTTGCATGGCGAAGAATGTCCGTTACGGGAATCGGACGAGGCGCTCGAAGTCGCCCTTCGTCAGATGAATTTGATGGAATCGTATCTAAAGCGTTTCTTGGCGATCGGAAAACCCAATCCGGAATCGCATCGGAAGCTCGACGCGGCCGAGGCCCTCGGCGAAACGATGAAGCTGCTTGGGCCGAGCTTAGCCCATTTGAACGTGGCGTTGCGATTTGAGCCCCCCGCCGCGCCGATTTTCATCAACGGCGACGGCGAAAGTCTTCGCGAGCTATTCACGAATTTATTGACCAACGCGGCCGAAGCTTCGCTTGCCTCGGCCGATCCGTCGAGGCCGGGCGAGGTCGAGGTTCGTATCCGGACGCTTGGCGACGGACGAGGCGAAGTCGAGATTCGAGACGACGGACCCGGGCCGAAGGAAGAGATTCGCGATCGATTGTTCGAGGCGTTCGCCACAGGCAAGCCCGACGGAGTGGGGCTCGGGCTTTGGGCCGCCCGGCAAATCGCCGAACTTCATGACGGAGAGCTTACCTGGCGTCGCGACGGGCAAACGACCGTTTTCGCTTTTACGTTCCCCTTGGCCACGCAATAAAAGGCGAGTCGAAATCCATGCCGCACCTATTAGTCGTTGACGACGAACAAAGCATTTGTTGGGCGATCAGCAAACTCGGCCAAGAACTGGGGTGCACCGTCAACGCGGCCGCATCCGCCGAACAGGGATTGGCCTCGGCCGAGATGCAAAAGCCCGACGCCGTCGTTCTCGACGTCCGGTTGCCCGGCATGGACGGATTGACGGCCATGAACGAGTTTAAACGCCGAATCGGCTCGACGCCGATCATCATCATCACGGCGTTCGGCGATTTGGCCACCGCCGTCGAAGCGGTGCGACGCGGCGCGTTCGAATATCTCATCAAGCCGTTTGAGTTGAAAGTCGCGCGACGAGCGATTGAGCGAGCGCTCGAACGGCCTGCTCCGGTTCAACGCGCTGAAACCGAATCGACCGGCGCAGCGCAATTTGACCCGCAAGAGATCGTCGGTTCTTCGCCGGCGATTCAAGAAGTCTTCAAACGCATAGCGATGGCGGCCCCTTCCGAAACGTGCGTCCATCTGCACGGCGAAAGCGGCGTCGGCAAGGAACTAGTCGCCCGCGCCATCCATCGCTACAGTCGAAGAGCGAACGGACCCTTCGTAGCCGTCAACGTGGCCGCACTCAGTCCGTCGCTCGCCGAGAGCGAACTCTTCGGCCATGTCCGTGGCGCATTCACCGGCGCCGATCAATCCCGCAAAGGCTTGCTTGAACAAGCCGACGGCGGAACGATCTTCTTCGACGAAGTCGCCGACATTCCTTTGCCCATTCAAATTAAATTGCTCCGCGCGCTGGAATACGGCGAAATTCTCCCGGTCGGCGGAAGCAAGCCGCTCCGCAGCGATTTCCGCGTACTTTCGGCGACGCATCAAAATCTGAGCCGTTTGGTCGTTGAAGGAACGTTTCGCCAGGACCTTTATTTTCGGCTTATTACGTTCGCCATCGAGATTCCTCCGCTCCGCGAAAGAAAAAGCGATATCGACGAATTGACCGAACGTTTTCTTACGACGTTGTCGGCGAAGAACGAATGTCCGCGGCCGACCCTTGCGCCCGAGACGATCGTCGAGTTGGAACGTCGTCCGTGGCACGGCAACGTCCGCGAGCTTCGCAACGCACTGGAGCATGCGATCATTCTCGCCCGAGGCGGCTTTTTGCTCCCCGAGCATTTGCCCTCGCCGAACGCCTCGCCCGACGACGCTTCGGAAACTCGCGAAGGAATGCTCGCCGAGATGGTGCGCGATTGGACCAATCGAAATCTAGAATTGAACCCGGAGGCCGACGATGTTTATCAACGACTATTGAATCTGGTCGAGCCGCCGCTGTTTGAAACCGTTTTGGAAAAGCATCGCGGACAATTCGCCTCGGCCGCCCGCCAGTTGGGAATCCACCGGGTCACGTTGAAACGAAAAATCGACGAGATCAATAAGAAACCGTAGTCCGTATTCTTCTCCGGCGTAATAAATTTACGGAGCCGTTGCGATGGAACTTGAATTTATAGACTGGCTGCGCGAAAGACTTCCGCCGCATCGACTGCTCCGCTTGGGAATCGGCGACGACGCCGCCGTGCTCGATCTTGCCGGCTCGCCGCAATGCGCGATCACCGTCGATACGTTGACCGACGGCGTCGATTTCGTCCTCGCCCAAGTCGATCCGCGAATCGTCGGCCGCAAAGCGTTGGCCGCCAATCTGAGCGATCTGGCCGCGATGGCCGCTCGACCGTTGGCAGCCGTCGTCTCGTTGGTACTGCCCAAAGAAAACGCGTTTTCCATCGCGCAAGGCTTGTACGAAGGAATGATTCCCCTCGCCGAGAAATATGACCTTGCCCTCGCGGGCGGCGACACGAACGCCTGGGACGGCCCCCTGGCCGTCACGGTTACGCTGCTTGGAGCCGTCGGGCCTCGCGGTCCGTTGCGGCGAGGCGGAGCTCGACCCGGCGACAAAATCCTCGTCACCGGTTCGCTAGGCGGAAGCATTTTGCAAAGACATTTTACGTTTGAACCGCGCGTCGCAGAAGCGATGACGCTCTCCGAACGCTACGACTTGCATGCCGGCATGGATATTAGCGACGGCCTTTCGCTCGACTTGAGCCGCTTGGCGAAAGAAAGCGGCTGCGGCGCGGTCGTTGACTTAAGCGCCGTGCCGATCTCCGAAGACGCCGAAACGCTTGCTCGCCGCTCGCCCGACGGACCCTCGGCGCTGGAACATGCTTTGGGCGACGGCGAAGATTTTGAATTGATTCTTGCAGTCGCGCCGCAGGAAGCCGAACGCATGATGGCCGAACGCCCGATCGAAACGCCGTTGACCGTCATCGGCGAATTCGTCGCCGACAAGGGCCTTTGGACGAAAGGCGAGAACGACTCGCTCCGTCCGCTCGAACCGCGCGGCTGGCGCCACGGATAGACTGCATTCGCTTGCGACCAGTTATTGCTGAGAAGCAAGAACGCAACCGATGAACGATTCGCCCTTTTGAGCGTCGTCGTCTCCTGGCCCGAACACAAACCCTTTTCCGGATTTGGGCGGACCGATACTGAATATCTCGAAAGGCTCTTCAAAAGTCATTTCGCCTAATGGGGGTAAGAGAATCGTCTGGCGCTCGCGCGCGAATCGCGGCCAATTCTCACGATCTTCCATGTGGAAATTATTCGGCTGAACTTCTGCATACGCCGCAAGAGCGGGGAAATGCACCGCTAACGGCTTGTTCGATAGATTTTTGAACGTATATCTTTCCGTTCCGACGTGAAAGTTGGGATTAGGAGACTCTCTAACAGAATAGGCGACTTTCAATTGCATCGGATAGCCGATTAATACGGGGCTTGTTCCTGCCGTCCTTTGGCCGCACAATACAAACGTTCCGACGACGCATACCGCGCATGCAAGAAAAAGGAGGGACAATAGCTTCAATTCTCGGATTCTCGCGACGTATTTCATCAGCGCGCAACCTCCGGACATTTGATTAAATCATTGCCGAGCGAAACATTGAAGCGATAATCCTTTGTCAGTTACAGTGGTTCGTCTCGTCGGCAATTCGTGTCCTTCATGCCTCATCTTACATACTTCATCTTTTTTTCTTCCCTACGCCCAACGCCCTATGCCCTACCTCCTACTTCACCACATGCACGACGATGGCGTTGTGGTTGCTGGCCGTGATGCCCGTTCCGATGACCAATACGACGCGGTCGCCGGGCGTAAGAACGCCGGTTTTCGTTCCCCAATCGACGGCGAAACGCATCGTGGCGACCGGGTCCGCCGTAGGCGCGCCGGCCAACGGCAAAACGCCCCAGTACAACGCCATCTTACGCAGCGTCGCTTCCGAATCGCTTAAGCCCAGCACGGGCACGAAATGCCGACTTTCAGCCACGCATCGGGCCGTCACGCCGCTCGACGAGGCGACGATCAGAAGTTTCGCTTCAAGCCGGTCGGCCAATTCGCCCGCCGCTTGCGTCGTCGCCTCGGTGATGGGCTCTTGTTTGGCGAACTCCGCCTCTACAAAATCGCAGCGCCGATTTTTCAGACTTGGCTCCGTCGCCTTGGCGATCTTATTCATCATCGCCACCGACTCAACCGGAAAATCGCCGATCGCCGACTCGCCCGAGAGCATGCAGGCGTCGGCCCCGTCCAAAATCGCGTTCGCCACGTCGGTCGCCTCGGCTCGCGTGGGAAGCCGCGAATGCTGCATGCTGTCCAACATCTGCGTGGCGACGATCACCGGTTTTCTCGCCCGACGGCAAGCGGCGATGATCCGTTTTTGTGCGATCGGAACTTGCGCGATGTCGATTTCGACGCCCAAATCGCCTCGAGCGACCATCACCGCGTCGGTCGCCTCGACGATCGCTTCCAAGCAATCGAGCGCCTCGGGCTTCTCGATCTTCGCCACGACATGCGACGCGGAATTCTGATCCTTAATCAGTTTCTTCAATTTAATGATGTCGTCCGCCGCGCGAACGAAGCTCAAGCTCACGTATTCGACGCCGAACTTCGCCGCCCAAATCGCGAATTGCTCGTCTCTTTCGCTCATCGCCGCCACGCGCAATTTGACGCCGGGCAAATTAATGCCCTGGCGACTTCGCAGCGTTCCGCCTTGCGTAACGCGGCAAACCGCCGCGTGATTCTCCACCTTTTCGGCCAGCAGTTCGATAACTCCGTCGGCAAGCCGAATCCGGTCGTTCGGTTTCAATTCGTCTAAGAGCGGTTCGTAGGTCGTGACCAACTCGTCTGGCGCCGCCGACTTTTCTCCGCGAACGAATCGCAAAACGTCGCCCGTATGACACTCGATCGCGCCGCCAATAAGTTCGCCGAGCCGCATTTTCGGGCCGGCCAAATCGACGAGGATGCCGACCATGCAACCCATTTCGGACGAAACGGCGCGGATGTCGTCCGCCCGCTTTTGATGTTCTTCCAAGGTCCCGTGCGCCGTGTTGATCCGAAAGACGTCCACGCCCGCTTCGATCAAAGCGCGGATTCTCTCCCGCCCTTCGCTGGCCGGGCCGAGCGTGGCGACAATCTTCGTGCGACAAAATTCAGGCGATACGCGTGCCGAGGGGGAGGTCATGATATGGTTTCCTTGCGCAATTTCTGCGCGGCGGTTAATAGAAAAGGGTATTTACGTCGTTCATGGTAGCGGATTTCGACGTTATTTCAATCCGCCTTCGGCCTGCTTGCCGTCCACTTCGAGGCGGCCGCCGCGGTTGATCCAGACGGGCGCCGATCCATCGGGTAGATTGGAATTGCGGATCGACGTGGCCGAATTCACCATGCTCAATACTTGCGATTGGGCGTTATCGCCGATCAGGCAGCCGTCGACGCGAAGCGTCGAAGACGGTCCGGCCGACAAGCCGCTTCGTCCGTTTCCTCTCAACGTCAATCCGGCCAAATAGACGTTGGTGGCCGAGTTCGCGGCGGCCACCCCGTCAACGCGGAACCCCTGCACGGTTAAGTCTTCGATCGACGCCCGATCGACGTGATAGAGCGTCACGCCTGTTTGAAGAGAGGCCTGCGTCAGGTTGTAATCGCCCGGCAGTTTTCCCTCTTCCGGTCTAAAGAATATCGCGCCCCGCCATGCGCACCATTGCAACGGCTTCAACTCGGGCAATTTTTTCGCTTCCGGCTCGACGGCGACTCGTTCGGCGGGCTTATCGTTGAGGAATAGTTTGTGCGGCCCGGCCATAGTCGGTTGAAATCCGAAAACTCCCGCTTCCGTATGCGTCCAAGCGTCTTTCGCGATGGGCGCCGTTCCGTCCAGGGTCGCGCCGTTTCCTTGTATCGTGAACGGAGCCAGATTCGAACCGCTCCGTCGCTCTCCGTAAAGAGTGACGCATTCGCGGTAGGGCTCGTCGTTCTTTTTCAAAACGATTCGGTCCCCCGATAATGCGACTTGCAGGGCCGCCGAGATCGTTTTTTTCGGTCCTTTGTCGCCCGAGGCCGTCTCGGCTTTCAAGCCGTCGTTGCGATCGTTTCCCTGCATATTATCCACGAAAAGGTCCCTTGCCGAGGCGAACGAAATGCTGCCAAGCGACAGAAAGACGAAAATCGCGAAACGAATCATCTTGCTCATAATATGAAGATCGTTTGTTTGGCCGCAACGCCGATGGCGCGCGTGCGAAATAGTTCCGGCAATATATCCACGCTCCTATATATTCAATAACGTCTTGGCTTCTCTTTCGCTTTCTATTTTTTCGTGAAGTGACGGATGCGCCATGCGAACGCAGACGGCTCGCATCGTTCGATATTTTCGCGATAAATCCGGCGTCCGGTTAAAGAACGCCGCAGGCGTCGTTTTTCACGCCCCGTCGCATCCGTTACATCCGGCGAAAAACGACCTTTCTCGCCCCGCTCTCCGATACATTCGTCACTTTCGCTCCCCCTGGGGGCAGCCATTCGATCAAAGCCGGAATTCCAAGCGTTGCCGAGGCTGTTTTTTCTCCTCGAACGATCCGCTAATGCGATTTGATCGTCAAGCTCGGAAGTTCGTGCGCATTCGTCGCACCTTGTCGCATTGCGGCTTCTTTGTAGAAATCGGTTCGCATGCGTCGATACTCGCAGCAGGGCCATTTACCGCCACCGCCGACACTATTGACCGATCGCCGCCATGCCAAAGCTCACTCGCCGACGACAAGCCTCCAACGTTCAATCTCCCCTCGAAACTTACCTGCGGGAGATCAACGAGACTTCGCTCCTCTCCTCCAAAGACGAGCATGAGCTAGCTATCGCCATTGGAAACGGCGACGCCAACGCCCGCGACAGAATGGTCCGCGCCAACCTCCGTTTGGTCGTGAACATCGCCCGCGGATACACCGGAAAAGGCTTGAGCCTGCAAGACCTTATCGAAGAAGGCAATCTTGGTCTTTTACGCGCCGTCGAAGGATTCGATCCGGCCATCGGCACTCGTTTCTCGACCTACGCCAGCTATTGGATTAAGCAGTCGATCAAGCGAGCGTTGATCAACTCGGCCAAGACGATTCGCATTCCCGCCTACATGGTCGAATTGTTGTCGAAATGGCGCCGCGCCACGTCCCGTCTGACCGACGAACTCGGCCGCACGCCGACGCCCGAGGAAATTGCCCGCGTCCTCGGCCTGCCGCGAAAAAAGCTGCCGATCATTAAGAAGGCGATTCGCATCTATAATCTCACGCCGCAAACCGATCAAGCCGAAGCCGGTTGGTCGCTCGGCGAAATGATTATGGACGAGCGCGCGAAATCGCCGGACGATGAAATGCTCGACAACGACAATCTCAAGCACGTCGTCGAACAGCTCGAGATTATGGATCCACGCGAGGCGACCGTCTTAAAAATGCGCTTCGGTCTCGATCATCATGAGCCGAAGACGTTGAAGGAAATCGGCGAATCGCTCGGCCTAACTCGAGAACGCGTTCGCCAAATCGAGACCGAGGCCCTCAACAAGCTTGGCCAAAGCCTGAACGGTCTTTCCGAACGCCGCCTCCAATCGCAATCGGCGTTGATCTAAAGCCGACGTGGCCGCGGAATAATTTTTGCGGAGTCGCTGCGATCCGACGCTGACCGTGCGCGCAATCCGAAAGACTATTGAAGCGGTTTTCGATAATAGTTCTTTTTAAGCTGGTCGTTATACTCTACATTCCGCAATATCTGCCGTCCTCTCTCTCCCTAACCAGTACGGTTCTCGGCGATTTTATTCAAAATGCCGGAACGGGTTATTGACGAGATTGCGACAGCGGATAGATACTTGCTTCTGCGCAATTTTTCAGAGATCCGAATGCGGGAAAAGGATTTTCTCGGCAGGGATGCGCTGCTCTTTTTTCGCGGTTGCGAAATGCGATTTTATCTCCTTCGACCGTCGCCTCATTGGTCGTCATTCCGCGAATCGCGTTAATCATAGCCCGACGTAATGACGGCGCTCGTAACGCCGGATGCGGCTCATGTTCCATCTTTTCAATTGGAGGCGAGTATATGATTGTCTTTTCAAGAGGCCATCGCTTGGCATTGTCCCTCATTGTTGCGATTGGATTTACTCCGTCCCTTCTTTACGCTGACTGGAATCTTGGCGATCCGTACAAATGGCTGCAAAAGCCCTATCTGACGGCTACCAATCTCGGCGGCGTAAACATGACCAATCGGCTCGTCGCCGATGATTTTGAATGCACGTATAAGGAGTGGCTCAAGGACTTTCATTTTTGGGCGTGGTGGGATGGAGTCATCGATCGGCAAACGTCGTTCGACATCTCCATCTACTCCGATATCCCGGCCGCAGCTACCTATAGCAGGCCTGGAACGCTTCTTTGGACGCAGAACTTTACTGCCGCGGAATATACCTCCCGAGAATACGCGACGGGAATTTACCAGTACAATTTCGACGTTCTTTCGGATTGGTTCTATCAAACCGGAACCGTCGAACAACCGGTGACCTATTGGTTGGCGATAGAAGCCGTCACCTCGAGCGGATCGAGTTCGACGATCAACTGGCTGACGTCTCTCGACGTTTGGAATGACAAGGCCGTGGCGTACGACGTGAACGGATGGAATATTTACGCGGACGGACTCGCCTTCGTCATCACCGTTCCTGAACCGTCTTCGTTCGCCGTTTTACTTTGCGGATTTATCGGTTTGGCGGCGGCTTGGAGGAAGAGAAAGTAACCCGCGTTCATTCGCCTCTGTAGCGAATCCGTTTAACGCCGGAAAGACGCCCTTGGGGAGTCTTTTCGGCGTTTACGTTTCCGAGACTCGCAACGGACGTCGTTAATCCGAAATTCGCCCCACGACGTTTAAATCGTATCGCGTGTAGTTCACGTACCGACCTTGCAGCCAGAGCAAAACAGATTTATTCGAGGAGGTTTTTTTGTCGGACCAATTCAAAATGATCGGTCGAATGTTGTCTTGCTCGGAGTCGGCCGTCACGGCGTGCCAGATCCATTTCGTTTCGTCGTCTTGCATCTCGCCGCGGAATATCTCCCAATGCCGCTTTCCGTCGGTCTTCGAAGTCAACGCTTTGCCCGTCGTAGGATCGACGTCGGCCGAAATATAGACGATTTTCGGATTTTTCGGATCAACGGCGATCAAGCCTGTGTAGTCGTTCTCGGCTTTGTACAGGCAGCTCCCGGCATAGGCGATCTCCGCGTCGATCCATTTCTTTCCGTCCCAACGGGCGTAACGATAACGATGGTCGTCGTTGCTCTTTCGCACCGAATAAACCGCGACCGGAGCGCCTGCGGCGTCAAGCGAGAGGTTCGAACACCATGCGCGGTTGTCGGGCGTTCCCGCGAATAGCTTCGTGCCGGCCTCGGGGGCGATTCCCGATTCCGAGGACTCGGGATCAAGCGTTCCCAGCTTCTTTCCCGCCATGTCGAAAATCGTTTTGCCGTCTTGCAAGTAAGCGCAGTACAGACTTGTCGCCACGTTGCGCGGATGGCCGTCGGTGTAGAGGAAGTAAACGCGGTCCTTTCCGTCGAAGGCGTAGCGCGCGTAGGGTCGAACGTCTCCTTTGCCGACGTGAATCAATCGGCCCGCGTATTTCCAAGTCGTTCCGTCATCCTCGGACGAGAGAACGTTCGGATTAAAGTTCTCGCCGCGATAGAAATCGAGCGTTACTCCGGACGAGAGTCGAAATAGATTCGAGTAGGTTACTTTGGCGGGAACCTTAAACGATTGCTCCGCATCCCAGTCCGCCGAGTCGTTGGGCGCCTTCGATATCCGATAGAACGCAAGATTGTCGCTGTGATGTTTGGCGTACATCGCCAATAACCGTCCGTCCCGTCGAACCAGCATGGCCGGCGAATCATGGTCGTCATCTTGCAGATTGTCGTGCAATAGCGACGTGCCGAGATTTTTTCTCTCCTGCAAATCGAAGGCGGTCACTTCGACGTCGCCCGCTTTCTTTTCGCCCTGATCGCCGAGCGAATTTGCGATCGTCCCGATGAAAAGCTTATCGCCGACGACGATTGCCCGTGGATCTTCAAACCAGCACCACCCGCCGTTCTTAACGAATGTGATCGTCTCCGGCGCGGCGGCTTGCACTCCCCGGCAGAAAAATCCGACGAGCGTTAACGACGAAAACAAGAATACGATTCGAAAAACGTTTAGTCTGGCGAAAGTCGGCATAAGTGCGAAGCCTTTTCGGGTTAAGCGGCGGCGAAGAGAAACGGTTTGCGAACGGAGCGGCGTTGCGGCCGTGGGGGACAATGGTCGATCGGTGAAAAACAAAACGACCGCGAAACCGCAAAGGGCTCCGCAGTCGTGTTCGGTTAATCGTTCGCCGATTATTTCCGGCGGCGAATGTTCGCTAAGGCGATCCCGGCCAGAACGGTAAGTCCCGCCCAGACCGTCGGTTCGGGGACGGCGACCGTCGTTGCCGACGATACCTCGTCTTCCGGTAAACCCGCTCCGGATGCCGAAGCCGTCGCTCCGGTCGAACCGAGAACAAGCGAGTCGGCCACCAACGTGTCGACGACCAGCACGGCCTCACCCGCCACGCTAACGTTCGACGCCGTCATTCCGGCTGCGGTTAATTGCCCATCGCTGACGGTTACCGAGCCGGAAATTACCAAATCTTTCGCTAGCGTCCAGGTTCCCGTTCCGTCCTTTAAAAGACTGACGGCGCCCGTGCCTGTGCCGTTCGAGATCGTGCCGTTCAGCGTTCCGTCCCCTTCGCCGACCAAGTGGATATACCGGGCGGCCGTATTCGCGGTGTTATTCGTGACGTTGCCGTTGACGGTTAGCGTTCCAGAGGCCGATTCGATTATGTAGTCATATCCTCCGACTGCCATCGAGACGTTTCCGTTCAAAACGGTTTGACCTCCCAGGCCGACGATATGGGATGCGAGATTGAGGCCAGGCGTGGCGCCGCGTCCGTTTAAGGTGATCGCTTTGTTGAGCTGAGTCCCGGCGGCGATTTCCAGCTTGGCCGTCCCGGTTCTTCCGGCGATCACTAATTGGTCGCTCGCCGAACCCAGCGCCGAGGCGTTCGCCGTGCGAAGCGTTCCGCCGTTTAAGGTCGTCGTTCCTGAGTACGTGTTCGCCGCCGCGAGAAGCAGAGTGCCGGAGCCGGTGACGCTCAAGCCTTGCGATCCGCTTAACGTGACGTTGATCGCCGCCAACGAGCGAGCGTTGGTTTTAATTTCAGGGGCCGCGACGCCCACGTTTTCCAATTTTAATTTCGCCGATCCGGAAGGGGTGACGGCCCATTGCCCCGTCGTCGCCGTCCCCGCGTCGCCGAAGACCATCGTGCCGATCGTCAGATCCGAGGCGAGTTGCACGACGGCCGTGCCGCTAACGTCAACCGTGCTGAAGTCGGCCACGCCAAGCTGGCCGTGTCCGACCAGCCCGTCTTGCCAATTCGAGGTCGAAGACGCGCTCCAAACGCCTCCTGCGGCGTTCGACCAAATGCCGTTGCTCCCTTCAAACACGTAGCCCACCGCGTCCATGTCGTAGGCGAGGTACGTGGTGTAAGTCCCCTTCATCCAGGTTAACGACGTATGCGTCGTATCCCAGGCGGGAACGAGTGGGCGGATGTTATCCGCCGTCGAGTTGGCCGTCACGGCGGTCCATAACCACGATGTTCCGCCGTCGTTCGTGAAGCCGCGATAGACTTCCCAATGTTGCTTGCCGTCGGCCGAAGAAGTGAGCGTGGCGCCCGTCACCGGATCGACGTCCGTCGCAATGTACACCGTGTTCACGTCGTTCGCGTTAATCGTGATCAAACCGGTGTAGTCGTTTTCCGCCGTGTAGAGGCATTTGCCGGCATAGGCGATTTCGTGGTCGTTCCATTGCGTTCCGTCCCACTTGGCGTAACGGTAACGATGGTCGTCGTTGGAATTTTTCACCGTGTACCCCAAGATCGGTTTGTTATTTCTATCGAGAATGAGATCGGTGCACCATCCGTCGTAGTTGTTGTTCGCCGTCGCGTCGTAGATCGTCGTTCCTTGAGCCACGTTGATGCCGCTGCTCGTCCCCGTGCTTACCGTGCCGATAAGCGTGCCTCGCATATCGTAAATTAAACTGTTTTCCGTATAGGCGCAATAAACGCTCGATACGACGTCGCGAGGGTGGCCTGTGGTGTAGGAAAAGTAAACCCTGCTTTTGCCGTCGGAAACGTATTTCACGTAAGGACGAACGCCGGTGGCGGCTTTGATTAGTTTGCCGGACATCGTCCAGGTCGAACCTTGGTCGGAAGAGATGAGAAGGTTGGGCTGATAGTCCTGCCCGCGGTAGAAATCGTAGGTTAATCCGGAGTCGCTCATGTAATAAAGATTGTCGTACGTCGCGCCGTAATTGCTATTTACGTTGATCGATTGCTCCGTAGTCCAGCTTGTCGTGTCTCCGGCGTTGACCGTGCTGCGATAACGCACGTAACTGTCGGCGCCGTGCGTGCAATAGACGGCGAGGATCGTGCCGTCCGTTTTTACCATCAAACCGGCTGCGTCGTGGTCGTCGTTGCCGAGATTGTCGTGTAACGTGAAAACGGAGGAGGTCATCGACGATAGATTAACGGTCGTTACGTCAATGTCTCCGCTGCGAGTCGTTCCGTTCGTGCCGGCCGTACATGCGACCGACGTGAAAATCAACTGATTATTCACGATCAACGCCCGTTCGTCTTGAAACCAGCACCAGCCGGCGTTCGTGTTGTAGACTGTCGGAGTCGTTTGCGCAACGGCCGGTAGGGCAAAAAAGACAACGGCGCAAAAAAGAAATCCTTCGATGAAACGCTGACCAGTACGGTTAATTGAATTCATGAACGGCCTTCTCCAAGATGGCGTGTACGTTAGCTATCGGTCAATCTGTCAATGTCGGTTAAGAGAGAGGCCCGACCGCCTTAACGAAGAGAGCGTCAAATTCGATTTCGCCGCAAAATATCGGCAAAAAAAGAGATCTGATCTCGCTACAGCACCTTCATTTTAAGAAAGATCTGTAAAACTGTCTATGAAAAAGAACTTGTATTTTAGGCCCGCCCTAATTCAAAATAAGGAAATATGCAGACTCAATTAATTGCAAATAATGTGTATTGTGGCGGTTGGTCCCCCTTGGTGTGGTGGTGTTTTATTAGGAAAATTGCGAGACAGATGGCTTCTTTGGCTTTTGAGATGTTCTTTTTGTTGACGTTTGAGTTAGATTAAGTTTAGAATGAGTAAGTGCGGTTACCTTGTTTTTGGGAGAAACCGTTAATCTGTCAGTCATTGCGAATCTCATATTCGGAGCGGAATTCGTTTCGAAGTCGGTAACCCAAAAGATTTTTCGCCTAGGTTTGCTCAAGCGTCATTGTCGTATTTCTTTTTCCTTTTCTCCCAGGGAGGCAGCGAAATAGTTGCGTAGCGTTTCAAGCGGCGAATGATTCGTTCGCGTTGTTCCGCTTTTTTGTGAATCGCAATTCCTATTTTGTCTGTTTCTTCTTATTTCCTTGGGAGACATCTGCATGAAATGCTTCAAATTATTCGCGCTATCCTGCGCCTTGACGGCCTTGTGCGCCGCCTCCGCCTCGGCGTCCATCACCTACGTCGACGCCTCGGCCGCTAACACCGTTGCGGTCAGCACCGGCGCCGTTTTGAGCGCCGCCACGGTAAGCACTTCGACAAACGCCGTGGATGGCTTGTGGCGGTCGCGAGCGTTTGGTAACGGCGGCACGATTTACGCTTCCAGTGAGGCTGGCGCTGAAGATTGCTTAAGATTGGCCACAAGCGCCGCCAGTTTGGCGGACGGAACTTATGACGTTTACGCCTATTTCTGGTCGCCGATCGACGATAATCAATACTGGAAGCTGCGCGCCGGTTTGACGAACTC
This sequence comes from Thermoguttaceae bacterium, assembly GCA_963665265.2. Taxonomy (GTDB): domain Bacteria; phylum Planctomycetota; class Planctomycetia; order Pirellulales; family Thermoguttaceae; genus CAXXHQ01. The sequence goes on from OY762224.2 coordinate 1,079,720, forward strand.
CACAAGCGACTTGGCCCTTGCCGGCTCCACGTACAACGTGGTCAATAATTCAGGTTATTATGTCGTACCCGACATTTCGGCTACGAAAGTCGCTTCGTCAAGCATTACTGGTACCACGGTTACCAACGTCGATGCCTCCGGCAACATCATGGACACTGGAAACCGCTATTTGCTTCAGGCTTATCTCGGCCAATCAATCGTTTCCGGCGGCACTTTGACCGTTTACGTCGATGACTACGTCGCGACGAACGTCAATGCCCGAACTTGGTACGACGGAATTGGTTATTCGGTCGCCGTCCCCGAACCCTCGACGATCGCTTTGCTCTGCCTCGGCGGATTGGCCCTCGCCTTCCGCGCCCGCCGCAAATAAGCGATTCATTTGATAGTTGCTTGCATCTCCGACGGCCGCGAGGAGGGTAAACCCTCGCGGCCCGTTTTTGTTTTATAGGCGGGCTTCGATATGCCTCGCAGGCCTGATTTTTTGTTGAGTTTTAGCGTGGTTTTGGCTAGAATTACGAAGAGTGAGGCGGATCGGCATTTCCTTTAGAAGATCGTAGCGTGAATATATTATGAAAATAGCGCTTTCTATTTGCATCCTGATGTTCGTCTTTGCCGGTTCCGCATCGGCGGCTCTAATCACCTACGTGGACGCCGCGGGCAGTAACACGGTCTCCGTCGTTACTCAAGCTTCGTTGTCCGAATCCTCCGTCACCTCGGCGACGAGAGGAACCGATAACCTCTGGGCGAAGAGAACCGATTCTTACACTTCGAACGCGACGATTTATGAAGCGTCAGGCGATGAAAATTGCCAGCGACTCGTCACTTCCGTTACTGGCTTGACCGGCGGAACCTATAACGTGTACGCCTACTTTTGGGCGAAACCCGCCTCAACCTCCGAACTCTGGGTGCTTCGCACCGGTTTGGCCGATACGGCCGCTGAACTTCCTCTCTACGGTTCGCTTGCCGACGCTTCGAATAGCTGCACCGCCGCGACGACGGCCGTCGCCTCGAACTTCGCGAATCTTTCTCCTGTTTCCTCCGGCGGCATTTCGCTCATGCAAGTCAGCCTTGGAACGGTTACTGTCACCAAAGGCGTTCTGTCCGTCTTTGTGGACGACTATTCCGGCCTCGGACTCAACCAACGCACTTGGTACGATGGCATCGGCTACTCCGCCGTTACGGCCACCGCCGCGCCCGAGCCTTCGACGATCGCTTTGCTCGGCCTCGTCGGATTGGTCCTAGCTGTTCGCGCTCGACGTCAGTAAGTAGCCGCGAGGAAACGAATTCATCTTCGATCATTCGCATTATAAAAAAAGGCCGAGAAGGATTCTTCTTCTCGGCCTTTGCGTTGCTATAGTTGATTCGTTTGATCTGAAGCGAACGCCCTGCGGCGAGCCGTGACGTTATGGCGAACTCGCATGATGTTCTTCGGCTATCCTGCAAATCAGCGATGAATCATCCGTATCTTTCAGCACGGTTGCTCCATTCATCACGTTCCAACGCAATCGTCAGCCACGGCGCGCCTGACCTACTGGTTTAAATGTCAGGTTACGAGTAAGAGATTTGTAGGGTGCGTGCTTGCACGCACCAGGAGCTAATGATAGGCATTTTCGCTGTCCGTTTTGATTGCGTGCCATTTGTTTTCGAGGGACGTTCACGTCCCTTCCTCGGCCTTTAGGCCGTCACAGACCCGACGTTTACGTCGGGGAGAATCACGTCGAAATAGATTTTTTTGTTTTTGAAACCTGTCAGGGCCGTCCACGGTCCGCCTGAAACGCCTGATATTTAAGTGTGGTCCGACCGCCGCTATGCGTTATTCGCATGTCCTCTCTTGTTTCGTCGGCGAACGTTGGCTAACGCGAGGCCGGTCAGCGCGGCAAGACCCGCCCAAGCCGTCGGCTCGGGAACGGCGACCGACGATGCGGACGATAGATCGTCTTCCGGCAAAACCGAAGCTGAGGAAATCGCCGTCTCGCCGGTCGATCCGAGAACGAGCGTGTCCGCCACGAGAGTTCCGACGACCAGCACGGCGTCCCCAGCGACGCTTACGCTCGACGCTTTCACCCCGGCGGCGTCCAGTTCTCCCTTGCTAACGGTTACCGAGCCGGCAGTCGTCAAATCTTGCGTTAGACTCCATTTCCCCGCGCCGTCCTTAAGAACGCAAATCGCGCCGGTCCCCGAACCGCTTAAAATTTGTCCGGCATAGATCCCGTCGCCGTCTCCTTGGAAGTGCAAATAACGCGTTAGGGAGCTCGCGGAGACGTCATTCGTGATATTGCCGTTCAGCGTGAATTCGCCCGCGTCCGATTGGATGATATAGTCGTATCCGCCCGCGACAAACGAGATGTTGCCGTTAAGGACCGTCGTTCCCCCTTCGCTAATGATGTGCGGAGCGAGGTTCGCGCTCACCGAGGCGCCGCGTCCGTTCAGCGTAATCGTCTTGTTCAGTTGCGACCCTGCGGCGATCGCGAGTTTCGCCGAGCCGGTTCCTCCCGTCACGACCAAAACGTTTGAGGCGGAACCCAGCGCCGTCGCGTTTGCCGTGCGAATCGTGCCGCCGTTAAGAGCGGTCGTTCCCGAATACGTGTTGGCGCCGTTGAGCGTCACCGTTCCCGTGCCGTTCACGATCAAGCCTTGCGTGCCCGCCAACGTCGCGTTGATCGTCGCTTGCGCGTTCGCGGTTATCGCCGGAACCGAAACTCCGATGTTTTCCAGCGTTAGCTTTGCGCTCCCCGTCGGACTGACTACCCACTTCCCCGTCGTCGCCGTGTTCTTATCGCCGAAGACGACCGTGCCGATCGTTAAATCCGAGGCGAGTTGAACCGTCGCCGTTCCAGATACGTCCAAGGTGCTGAAATCGGCGATCCCTAACTTGCCGTAGCCGACGATTCCCCCTTGCCAATTCGAAGTCGAAGACGTGCTCCACGTGCCGCCGGAGGCGTTCGCCCAAATCCCGTTGCCGCCTTCAAACACATAGCCCACGGCGTCCGTGTCCCAATTCGTCCAAGACGTATACGTCCCTCGCATAAAGCTGAGCGCCGTGTGAGTCGTGTTCCAAACCGGCAAATTCGGTCGAAGATTATCCGCCGTCGAATTTGCGGTTACCGCCGTCCAACTCCAAGTCGTGCCGCCGTCGTTCGTAAACCCGCGATACACTTCCCAATGGCGCTTGCCGTCGGCCGACGACGTCAACGCAGTTCCGCGCACGGGATCCGCATTCGTCGAAATGTATACCGTGTTCACGTCGCTCGGATTGATGGAAATCAAACCGGTGTAATGCTCCTCGGCCGTGTAAAGACATTGACCGGCGTAGGCGATTTCATGATCGCTCCACGACGTTCCGTTCCACTTCGCGTACCGGTAACGATGATCGTCGTTCGTCTTGTACACCGAATAGGCCGCGACCGGATTGCCGGCCGTGTCCAGAAGCATGTCGGTGCACCAGGCGCGATTGTTGCCGTTCGACGCCGCGTCGAAAATCTTCGTGCCGGCCGAAGGCGCGATCCCCGAGGTTGAACTCGTGTCGACCGTCCCGATCAGCGCGCCGCTCATGTTGTAAATATTGCTCCCCTGCATGTATGCGCAATATAAGTTCGTCACCAAATTATGCGGATGCCCGTCCGTGTACGTGAAGTATACCTTGTCTACGCCGTTCGACGCGTACTTGGCGTAGGGGCGAGTGCCCGCCCCCGTGCGAATCAAACGTCCCGCGATGCTCCAGGTCGAACCGTTATTCGACGAAACAAGAACGTTCGGATTGTAGTCCTGGCCGCGATAGAAATTGTACGTCAATCCCGAGGAACTCAAACGATATAGGTTTTCGTACGTGGCCCCGTAGTTGCTGTTCACGTTGAGCGATTGCTGCGCGGTCCAACTCGTCGTGTCGCCGGGGTTCGTCGTGATTCGCCAACGCACTAAGCTGTCGCCGCCGTGCTTGCAGTACACCGCCAATATATTGCCGTCCGGCCGAACCATAAACGCCGCCGCGTCATGATCGTCGCCCGTCTCCAACGCGTCGCACAGAGTGAATATCTGCGAATTCATCGTCGAGAGATTGACCGTCGTCACTTCAATGTCGCCGTCCCGAGCCGAGCCTCCCGTCCCGCTTGCGTCTCCCACCGAACTAAATATTAATTGATTGTTTACAATGATCGCCCGCTCGTCCTGGTACCAGCACCAAGCCGCGTTGTCGTTGTAAACCGTGGGAGCCGTCTGAGCGCCTACCCGAGTAGCAAAAATGACAACGGCGCAAAAAAGTAATCCTGAGCCTAATGCCGCGACTCTGAAATTAATTGGTTTCATAGACGACCTTCTCCTCGATGGCGAGTGCGATCGCAATTTGTTTGTGACGGAAAAAAAGAGAGGCCCGACAGCCTTAACGATGAGAGAGCAAAACTAGATTTCGCCGTAAAAAGCGGAGAGAATTTTAAGATTTGATCTCGCAGTTCAGATTGCATTCTAAGAAACCTCCGTAAGGTTGTCCACAAAAAAAGTCGCTAAAACGCGCTTCGACGTCAAGATTCTCATCCAGACGCCGTCAGATTCAATTAATTGGCGTGAATATCCTTTGTGGTTGAGTTGTTCCCCTCTGTATGGCGGTTTTTTTCTGTTAATAACGAATGAACGATAGCCTTTCTGGTTCTCTCGATGTTCTTTTTGTTGATGTCGGACTATCGAAACGATAAAATGGCCGGAACCGGACCCGCTCTTTGCGGGAACGGGGGCTTGTTTCGAATCAATCGCGCTGCGATTTCATATGCATCTCCTAAGGCGCGCTCGCGCGCTAAAGGACGGCCGCGAGGAATTGGGTTCTTCGCGGCCTTTTTCGTCTTTAGACTTTTTTCTCCTTTACGCATACGATATTCACGCCGCCCCTTCTCCGCTTTGGGCGACGCTCCTAGACAAGTCTAAAAACTCCCCCCTTCCTCCATCGTGACCGTGGACCTGCGTCCTCAATCTGTTACAATCGACGAAATTGACCGGAGCGGTCTCTCGTCGCGCAATGGATTGTCGCCCTTTTCTCTCATTTCACGTTTAACCGACCATGCAGCAACTCAATTCGCAGTCCGCGTCTCGTCCCTGGGTTAAAGAACTTAGCGGTTATCAATGGTTCGTCCTCGCCGTTTGCACCCTCGGCTGGGTATTCGACACGATGGGGCAGCAACTCTTCGTTCTGGTCCGCAAGCCCGGCGTCGCTTCCTTGATGGGATTGGCCGCGAATTCCCCCGAGGTTGACAAGTACGGCGGCTACGCGACTTCGTTGATGCTGATCGGTTGGGCGACCGGCGGAATCATCTTCGGCATTCTCGGCGATAAAATCGGTCGAGCGAAGACCATGGTCGCCACCATTTTAATTTACTCGATTTTCACCGGAATCAGCGGCTTAGCGTATAATTTTTGGGACTTCATGCTCTATCGGTTTATTTGCGGGCTAGGCATCGGCGGACAATTCTCGGTCGGCGTCGCCCTCGTCGCCGAATATATGCCGCCGCAGGTTCGCCCCAAAGCGCTCGCGTTCATGCAAGCGATGGCCAACGTGGGAAACGTGACGGCCGCGCTGATTAGCATGGGCGTCGCCGGTGCGGCCGACAGTTGGCGCTACACGCTGTTCATCGGCGCCCTCCCCGCCTTTTTGGCCATTCCCGTTTTTCGTAGCTTGAAAGAGCCCGAGTCGTGGGCGCAAAAAGTCGCTTCCGGTCAGCAAACGAAAAAAGCCGGTTCGTTGGCCGAGTTGTTCACCGATCCGCGTTGGCGGCGGAGCACCATCGTCGGCATGATTTTGGCTTCAACGGGCGTCATCGGCCTTTGGGGAATCGGCTTTTTCAGCGTCGATTTGAACCAGACCGTCTTCCGTAAAACCTACGAGGCGACCGAACGAGCGAACGGAGAAGTCGCGAAGGACCGCGAGTTCGTCGCCGCCGTTTTTGCCGCGCCGAGCGAGGCCGGCGAAGCGTTCAAGGCGATTCAGCCGAAAGAGATCATTCCGGACGAGCCTGGGCAAGAGGATAATCGCCAACTCTATGCGGCGATCGTCAAGTTGAACGCCGGCAAGAAGGAGATCACGAAGGATACGGTTCTCGTCGCGGTGGAGGAGCAATTCCGTATGACGGCGGAGAGGGCCGAGAAGCGGCGCTCCCGATTGACGGAGTATCTTGCTGCGTTGACGGCGGATAGGAAGTGCGATTTGAAGCCGCACGTCGAACGTATCGCCGAGCGGGCCAAGCGGATTAACGGTCCCGTCGCGCGTTGGGCGGGCATCACTTCGATATTGTTCAACATCGGCGGATTTTTCGGCGCTTACGGATTCAGCTACGTCACCTCCTGGCTGAATCGTCGCAAGGCTTTCGCCGTCGCGTTCGTTCTCGCCGGATTGGCCACCAGCGCGGCCTTCATGTTCATGAACGACGTGACGACGGTTCTCTGCCTGACGCCGCTGATGGGCTTTTGCATTTTCCTCATTTTCGGCGGTTACGCAGTCTATTTTCCCGAGTTGTATCCGACGCGACTACGCAGCACCGGCACCTCGTTCTGCTACAACATCGGTCGCTACGTCGCGGCCGTCGGTCCGTATTTCCTCGGCTTGTTGAGCAGCGGCGTTTACGGCGCCTATCCCGAGCCGATGCGTTACGCCGGCGCCACGATGTGTCTGACCTTCGTCGTCGGCTTGATGGTCTTGCCTTTCGCGCCGGAAACCAAGGATAAACCGTTGCCGGAATAAGCGCCTTAGAGATTTCTCTCGTTACGAGGCTCCGCCTCGTAACGTGCCGGAAAATGCGCTGTAGGGAACGCCCTCCGTGGCGTTCCGCAGTCTTTGCGTTATTCTGTCGCTCCTCGTTACGAGGCTCCGCCTCGTAACGTGCCGAAATCGAGCCTTCAAGCCGATGTGAATTTTTCCACGCCGAATGCGTTACGTTTTGGTAATGAAAAATGACGGAAGATGACGGGAACGCTAGCTTCGCTAGTATTCACTGATGAAATAATTAGCGTCGATCAGCGAGAATTAGCGTTCCTAACTCTCTCAAAAGTTCTTTCGTACCCTTGCGTTCTTTCGCGGCCAAAAATTAGTTGCGATCTCCGCGCGAGAGTTGTCGCACTGAAAAGAGTAAATGCGTCATGACGGGACTCGCTGCGCTCGGCCTGCCCTACGGACTTCAAACTGAAGCGCTTAATCGGAAGAATCGGCCAACCATTTCTCGCCGCAATAAATGCAGTGAAACTGCGCAATCGAATTCTTTTTTAAAAAGGCGGTCGTTAAGCCTGACGCATTGCTTTCAAGGGGGGCGATTTTATTGAATGATTTCCGACGAATTGTCTTCCTGCGTACTTTCCAGCTAGCTCCGCAGTGAGGACATTCCATCGCCGTCGTAAATCCGTATTTTAAAGTAATGACTATCATGCTAATCGCACATGAAGTAAGAAATATCAACAGCATATTGCTTCCTTGAAAATCAGAATGTCCTGACGATAGATTTTATTGATGATGTTTTTAGCGGAACGGAGCCGAGCAGGTGGATCGTCGGGCTCGGCCAGCGTGCCGGTCGGCGTTGATTTCTCCGAGCCTCAATCATCACACGCTCCGCGTACGCCTCGCCGCCGTGGGAAAAATCGCCGAGGTCGCGTGAAGTAACAATCGATGATTGCTGATGCAAAACCGTTATTGCTGGTTTTTTTCTAACTGTTTATAGCGCTCATGTTCCTCATTGAAAATTTGCTCGAAAGTTGGACCCCCTAAGGATTGTTCGAGCTTTTGAAAGAATACCCCGTCAATTTTGCCAAACAGAAATCCAGAGCGAAGATGCGGGTCAAGATGAAGATCAGGATAGAATTCGATAGGGGAATCATTTTGAGCGGAGCCCACAATCACAAACCCTTTTCCCCCGGGGAATTTCACGGTTACGTCAATATTGCACGCTATCCTATCCCCATTTTCAAATCGGGCGGATCGGATTTGGAATGCGTTGGCCAGCTCCGACAACGAACGCTTATCTGCAATTTTGATTGTTTTAAAAATTGTTGAACCAACAGAACAAGTCAGGGTTATTTCATCGGCGCTTCGAAACGATTCTTGGATGGCGTTTTGCGCATCCTTCGCGGCCTGAGGCGCCCCGCAACCCGCCATTAACGGCAAAACAAGAGCGATAAACAACTTCTTGCGTTGATGCATTGCCAAATTCCTGCTGAACGAAAAGTAATATGGAGTTGTAAGGCTGCCGGGGCATTGTACTCCAAGCTTTTGAGCGTGAGAATCTTGCCGATCGCAGTTTAAAGTCGGAATACGCAACTCAACAAAGCAAATTTCGAAAAAAGCAGAAAAAATTGCGTTGCATATTGAAAAAATACGCGAGTTTTATGGAGTGAACAAACTCATTCAATTGCGTTTGCGTCTACTGTTCTGCGAGTCAGCGTCTTCGTGAAATCATTCCGGGTCACCCGGCTCAAGCCTTCTTGCTCTATTGAGTCCTGCGCAGTCAATGAAGAGGAATCATTGACTGCGTCGACGTAATTAATTCCGTTTTTCTTCTGGAATTTGTGCCGCGACTTTTCTTAATATGCTCCTCTGAATCGTCGCGCGGAAATGCGACGCGTTCTTCGACAACTCAATCTCGCGCATTCGACCTAAAAACTGAACGCACAGTGAGCGTCCTCCCGGTTTTGCCGCGAGAATGAGTTAAATACAACGGCTCTTGCGTGCTTGTTCGCACGACGCAACTCCGCATGTCGAAACGCGTTGCAACGTCGCGCGAGCAAGAAAACCAATAATTACCCTTTCTCGTTTCTTAAACGCCTTGTTTCGCAATGCTTGATGATTGAACGACTTGCGTCGCCGTGTGGGTTTCAAAAAAGAGGAGAATTCAGTCATGCCCCAAAAACGTTCCTTCCTAACCGCTTACGCCGTCGATTCTTACAACGCAAGAATCGCGAGATGCCTCCATATTCTTTTCGGCTCGAAGCGAAAACGCCCCGTTTTCCTCGGAAAAACGCACAATTCTGAGGAAATCCGCCTCAAAACGCAAACATTCGATTGTTACGCCTCGCAATTATTTTTCTCGCATAAAGATCGTGACGCTAACCGCGCCGTCGCGAAATTTTTGAGAAAGAATTGGGCCGCCTTTTGCGCAAACGTTTACGCTTCCTGGATGAACCATTTTTGCGACCCTTGCGTTCTTCGGCCGCCCTTTCTTGCGGCCGCCGATTTCAACCGAGAGCGAATGAATAATCCGTCAAGCCTCCGACGAATCATCTTTCGCCGTCGTCGAGCGAGTTTCGGACGGAGTTTTCTCCCAGCGCCCATTGGCGGAAGCGCTGATTGAGTAAGTGTTTCGGATTTCTTCTAGGGAACCTCCCATGTTCAAAAAGTGTTTTTATCTCGCGTGTGCGGCGGTTATTTCTTGTTCCTCCTTCGCTCTCGCCGAGACGGCGACGATTCGTTCCGGCGAGGTTTGGAAAGAGGCCGACGGGAAAGTCGTGAACGCCCATTGCGGCGGCTTGCTGCAAGTCGGCGACGTTTTTTACTGGTTCGGCGAGGTTCGGTCGCCGGGCAATCGCTTTGTGCAAAACGTCAGTTGCTACCGTTCGACCGACCTGACAAATTGGACGTTCCGCAACATGGTCGTCAAGCCGGAGACCGATCCGATCGTCGTGCGTTCGCACCTGGAGCGTCCAAAGGTGGTTTACAACGCGAAGACGAAAAAGTACGTGATGTGGATGCACAAGGAAGATGCGCGGCGAGGTTACGCCGAAGCGCATTGCGCCGTGGCGGTTTGCGATACGCCCGACGGCGATTACAAATGGGTCGGCGATTTTCGTCCGTGCGACAATATGTCGCGCGACTGCACGCTCTTTCAAGATGACGACGGTTCGGCCTATTTCATTTCCTCGGCCCGCGAAAACGCCGACATGATCATCTACAAATTGTCGGACGACTATTTGAAAGTCGACAAGCAAGTCGCCGTCTGGTTTCCCGGACAATATCGCGAAGCGCCCGCCGTATTTAAAAAGGACGGCACATATTACTTGATCACGTCGTTTTGCACGGGAATCTCCCCGAATCCGCAGTATTATTCGACGTCGAAGTCGCTTGCCGGCCCGTGGACCCCGTACAAGCTTTTGACGGGCGACGACACCTGGAACACCTATTATTCGCAAGCAAATTACGTCTTGCCGATTCACGGAACCGAAGCGACGACCTTTATCTATTGCGGCGACAATTGGATCGCGCGACCGATGCGCCAAGTTTGGCTTCCGTTGGAATTGGACGGAAAAGGCGACTTAAGAATGCGTTGGGCCGATCGTTGGCAAGTCGACTTGAAGACAGGGAAGACCACGATGCCGCCGCAGGCGACGCCTTTGCCGAATAACTTGGCGAAGGGAAAGAAAACGTCGGCCAGCTACGATAGCCCCGGTCGAACAGTCGCGTTGCATCACTTCGCCGGCGGAGAGCCGTCGGCCGCCGTGGACGGCGACGATAAGACCGCTTGGGTTGCGACCGACAACCTTCTCGGGCATTGGTTGAAAATCGATCTCGGCGCGGTCAAAGAAGTTGACGAGCTGCGACTGGCCTGGCGTCGAAAAGGTTCGTATCAGTATAAAATCGAAGCCTCGGCGGACGGCAAAATGTGGGCCCCGGTCGTCGAAAAGAAAAGCGACGACAAGGACGTCGAGCAAGATTCGTTCAAGATAAAACCTTTGAAAACGCAACATTTCCGAGTGGTTTTCGGTGAGCCGGAGAACGCCTATTTGTGGCCGAGCGTGGTCGAGTTCGTCGCGCTCGACGGAGGCGAGAACGTGACGAAAGGGGCGACGGCCGCGGCCGACGTTTACGCGAAAAACACCGATGCGCAAAAAGCGACCGACGGTGATTTTTCCACCGCGTGGACGGTTGACGTGCGTGAAACGCCGCAATGGCTTTCCGTCGATCTCGGCGAAGTGAAACGCGTCGGCGGCTGTCGTATTCTTTGGGAAGCGCCGGGCTATTTCTATCAATACAAGATCGACGTTTCGGCGGACGGTTCGACGTGGAAGACCGTCGTCGACAAGTCGAGTAATAAAGAGATTGATCGCATGCCGTCGCATTCGTTCGACGCTGAAGCGCGATACGTGCGTCTGACTCTCGTCGGCTACGAGCGGCATTGTTGGCCGGGGATTCGCGAGTTTGAAGTAACGCCGAAATAACTTCGCGGAGCGGCGCATTTTTTACTAGGGCGAAGTTTTTTGACTTCGCCTTTTTTTGTGTGATCGTCGATTGCGATTTCGCGGTTGGGAGCATAGGCTTGTGAAAAATATTCGCCATTCTTTTCATTGGGAGATAACCCGTGCTTTGTCTATTTCGAGCGTGTTTTCGCCTGTGCGTGTGGTATTCGGTTGCGGCGTTTTTTTCGGCGGTTTTCGCTTCGTCGATTTGCGAGGCCGATACGACGAAAACGGACGACGACGCCTATCGCGCATCGACCTTGTTGCGTTACGATCAGCCCGCCAAACGATGGACCGAGGCTTTGCCGCTCGGCAACGGTCGGCTCGGGGCGATGGTCTTCGGCGGGGTCGCCGAGGATCGACTGCAGCTGAATGAGGCGACGCTTTGGTCGGGCGGACCGAGAGAATGGAACAACCCCGGCGCCAAAAACGTACTGCCCAAAGTCCGCGAAGCCGTCCTGGCCGGGAAATTTCACGAGGCCGACTCGCTGTGTCGCAAGATGCAAGGCCCTTATAACGAGTCGTATCAGCCTCTGGGCGATCTCTTTCTCGACTTCGGCAAAAGCGAAAAGCTAGCGGGTAAGTGCGAAGACTATCGACGGGAGCTAGATATAGACGGAGCCGTGGCCGCGATTACGTACAAGCTTGACGGCGTGAATTACAAGCGAGAATCGTTCGTCAGCTTTCCCGACCAAGTCGTCGTCGTGCGAATCACTTGCGATCAGCCCGAAAAACTGCGTTTTTCCGCGAGATTCGAGAGTTTACAGCGAAACGAGACTTCGGCGTTCGACGATCGCACCTTGGCGCTGAAAGGTAAATGTCCGTCGCATGTCGATCCGAACTATCTCAACTCGAAGGATCCGATTCGCTATGACGAAGGGCCGAACGCCGAAGGAATGACTTTCCTGGCGCTTGCTCGCGCGATCGTCAAAAAAGGGGGAGTGAAATGCGACGCCAAAGCGCTCACTGTCAGCGATGCGCAAAGCGTGACGCTTCTTATTTCGGCGGCGACAAGTTACGACAGTTTCAAAAAATCTCCGGGGAAAAACGGCAAAAATCCGGCGATTGAAGCGGAAGATAATCTTAAAAAAGCATCGATGAAATCGTATGACGAATTGCTCGCCCGGCACATTGAAGACTATCAACGTCTGTTTCGTCGAGTTCGACTTGAACTTGGCCCTGCCGGCGAAGCGTCGAAGAAACCGACCGACGAGCGATTGAAGCGTTTTGCCGTAGGAGAGGATCCGCAGTTAGCGGCGTTGGCGTTTCAATTCGGACGTTATCTCCTGATTTCTAGTTCTCGGCCCGGAGGGCAGCCGGCAAATTTACAGGGAATTTGGAACGACAGTCAGCGGCCGCCCTGGAGTTCGAACTGGACGTTGAACATCAATGCGCAGATGAATTATTGGCCGGCGGAGACCTGCAATTTGGCCGAATGCCACGAGCCGATGCTCGATTTTATCGCGGATTTGGCCGTAAACGGGAGGAAAACCGCGGAAACGAACTACGGCATACATGGCTGGGTTGCTCATCATAACGCGGATATTTGGCGTCAAACGTCACCTGTCGGCGCGGGAAGCGGCAACCCCGT
>OY762224.2:1097500-4211157 GCA_963665265.2 Thermoguttaceae bacterium
GAAATGCCGCTCAAGGTCCGCTATGCTGGGGGGATCTAATCGGAGCAAGCGGCTTTTTCGCGGGCGATTTTGAAGGGCGCAGGTCGGAGTCGAGGCGAACGTCGCGACGGATCACTAATTAAATTCACGGGGATAATATGGCTCGCTCGAAATTTCTTTTCGCGTTCGTTTCTATCTTGTTCGTCGTTTGCCTCGTTTTGACGCCGCAGCGGGCGTTTTGTGAAACGCCGCTTAATGAAACGGAGGCCGACGTTTTATTTGGCTCGATCGTTCCGCCGCGTTGGGCGACGTACCGGCCGGAAATTGTTAAGCGGTTGAAGCTGACCGACGAGCAACTCGAAAAGCTGCGAGCGATTACTTCGGAGGCGAAGAAGGACGGCGAGGAATTCCGGAAGAAGTTTCAGGCTGATCATCCGAAGGCGTTGCCGAACGATCTGACCTTGGCGGAGATTCTTCGCGGGCAAGACGTTGACGAAGCGATTCGTAAAAAGGTCGAGGCGGTTCTTACGCCCGAGCAAAACCAGACGATCGACGATCTAAAATTGCGGATATACGCATTTGAAGAAGCACGCAACGAATGGGCGCCGAGAAAGGATTTGGAGATTACCGAGGAGCAGAAAAAGAAATTGCGAGATGTGAAATCCGGATATCATCAGAATCCGGCGGAAAGCGCGGCCAAGGTTCTCACGAAAGAGCAGATGGAACGGCTCCGTAAAGAGGCGTTCGGGCCCGTCTCGCCTCCTCCGCTGGATTTTTCTTTTGTCGGTAGATCAATGACAACAGTGAGACTGCCGTTCGCCTATTACGACTTTTCCGGCTCGTTCTTTTTCATGAATTCAGACTTTGATGAATCGCAAAAAGAGCAAGTCAAAAAACTCCTTGGCGGCAATCTGGATTTTGTGCAACGCGATTACAAAAATCGATTAACTAAGGAATGGGAGACGTATTCCGAGGAGCAGAAAGAATCGCAAAAGAAGATAGTCGGTAAAGAGTTAAAAAACGACGATGAAAATACGAAAGCCGACAAAGCGACTGCCGAATGGCGCCAACTAGATACGACGGAACGAGCGAAGCGTCGAGCGGTGATCCGTTCGCAGCGGGAAAGAGAGCGTAGAGAATGGCGAGAAGAACTCGAAAAGCAGCCGATCATCCAATTTCAATGCGATTTGGAAAAGAAATTCCGGGCGATTCTCACGCCGAAACAATTAGCGGAGTACGAAGAGAGAATTTGGCGCGATATCGAGAAAAATACGTTGGTAGACGAGCCGTTGCTGGCCTATGTCGGTGCTAGCGATGAGCAGATTGATTCGATTGAGAACGCTTTTTTGGAGGAAATAATAGAAGAGGCAGTGACGCGGTTGAACGTCGGCGAAAAGGTCGTCCAGATACTCAAGAAAGAGCAATCGGCGAAGCTTCTCGCGGAAATATTACAAACTAACGGAGCCTATTCTTTAAAGGAACAAACCAATAGCTCAGGGGATTATTCGTCGTTGAGTTTGCCGGGTTATGACGTTCTTCAGAGAAAATCAATGCAGGATTACCTGAAGCTATCTGATGCGGAAGTGATACAGCTAATGAACCTACAGAATCGATGGTCGAACGTGGATTCACCGAAAATTATTGCGATTGTCAAGCCGCTTCCTGATTCGCAGTACTTTGAGGAAGGTTGCCGATTAATGCAGATTGCAGTCAGGGACGTTCGGCGGCGCGTTGCGAAAATCCTGAAGCCGGAGCAATTCGATTCGCTCAATGCACAGCAATTTGGGAAAGACGTGTCGCTAATGTTGCTTTCAAAGGAAACCGTCTCAAAACTCGATTTGAGCGAGGAACAACATAACCGAATTCGTGAAATTGAGGGGATGGTAGAAATTTATCAAAAGCGGCAAGAGGCGGAATGCGGAAATAAAATGCTTGCCGTTTTCCAGCCTCTGCAAAAAGAAAACGTTTTGAAGGCGCTCCGCGATTCAAGTCAGTACCGTTCCTATATGTCGCGAAAGGTATCGCTCGGTGACGGCGTCGGTGACGTTGAAATACCGATGCCAGTGGAGCGTCCCGACTTGAGTAATTGGCAAGTCCAGGCCACGTTGAAATTGTCGAAAGACCAGTTGAAAGAAATTCAGAAATTACTCGGCGGTCACGAAGACATACTCGATGCTTTAAATGCGGATCTGAGAAGTCTTCCTCTCGATGAGCAGAAGAAACAAAGAGACGTTGGGGATGACGAGGAGAGAGCGAAGCGGCCGCTTGACCGAAAATTGACGGAATATTGTGATCGGTTGGAAACCGTCCTAACGCCTGAGCAAAAAAAGACCTATGAAGGGTTATTGTTCGTAAAAGGATTTCGATGGCTGAGAAATGCGGAAGATTTGAAGTTGTCCGATTCGCAGGAATCGGCGTTGAAAGAAATATCCCATAACGTTGAATCAATAAAGCAAGATATCGATCGCGACAAATGCGAGAGCATCATGGCGACTTTGACGACGGAGCAAAAAAAAATCCTTTACGATCAAATCGACGTTCCGATGATGATTGCGAGATAGTCTCTCCGAACTTGGCGCGGCGAGATGCAATGATAGTCCCAGCGTCCGCTCATTTCGTCGCTTCGGCGGCGTCTTTGAATTGCGGGTCGTCCGGCTCCAATTCGTAGCTCTTTCGGAAGGCGGCCGAGGCCTCGTGCGGCATTTTTAGGCGTTGATAGGTCAGGCCGAGGTTGAACCAACTGTCGGCCCGGCTTTGATCGAGCGAGACGGCAAGCCGATATTCTTTCTCCGCCTTGACGTATTCGTTCTGTTTGAGGAGATCGCCCGCTCGCTGCGCCGCTAAGAAACCTTCCTGCCGTCGTCCGTAGGAAGTGCAATTAATGTAGGGGCGGCCGAAGGTCGCCGCGCCGAGGGTGGCGAGCAAGACGAGGCCGAGCGCCGCGAACCGCAGGCTTTTCATTCCAAACGATTTCGCCGTAATCGCCCAACCGAGTATGATTCCGAGAGCGGCGCCGGCGCCGTGCGCCACGTTGGCGACCGCCATAACGTGGGTGTAGGTCATCAGGATGCAGAATAAAAACCAACCGGCGAAGAGTTTAATCGTCGATTGATCGACGGCTCCGTAGAAGCGGGAATCGCGACGGCAGAGGACCCAGAGCATGCCGGCCAGTCCGTAGCCGACGCCGGAGAGGCCGATGCCGCCGATGTAGAACGCGAACTCCGCAAGTCCTGATCCGGCCGCCAGAACCGCATAGATCGCCAGCGTTCGGCCGGAGCCGAATACCCGTTCAACAAGCGTTCCGAACGCCCAGGTCCAATAGAGATTGAATATCAGGTGCATCGGGTCGCCGTGCGGCAACGTGGAGGAAAGGAGCTGCCACGGCTCACTTTGCCAAGTGAGGAAGTCGATTTTTATTCGTTCGATATCTCCGCCGTTCCAATACCAAAGGCTGACGAACGTGGCCGAGAAGCAGAAGCCCGCCGTGACGGGAAATCCCAGAAAGTGTTGTATAGGCGGCGGTCGCAGCATTTTGTTCCAGTTGAAAAATGAGGTTCATTCAAATCTTGCGTTCTTTTCAGCGCTCTGTAGTGAAAAAATATCCTCTCCGCCTCTCCGCGTGAAAATTGCGACTTCCTTGCTTTCACTTTTTCGCGTTTTCGTGATTACGCGCATCGGCCTTTTTCTCCTCTTGATCTCGCGCCGATTAGCGTAAATTAGTGAAGATAAGCGTTCCGCCTTCTTTCGCGCCTTTCATCCTTCCTCCCTCATCCTTCGTCCTTTTTTTGTGCGCTTTGCGTTCTTTCGCGGCCAGTATGTCCTGTTGCCTTCCGCGCGAGACGTTACTTTCCTGTGCTGGGGTAGAACGGGATTCCTTCGCCGCCGCCGTCATATTGAGCGTAAGGAGGCGGGACGTTCGGATCGACCGGCGGGAGGCGACGGATTTCGCCGCCGACCAATTCTCGCAGCTTTGCGGCCTCGCTCGATGCGTCGAGAGGGACGGCGGTCATCGGCCGATCGCCGGGCTCGCCATTTTCGTTCGAGCCGACGGCTTCCGTCACGTCGGCCATGATGGACGAGGTCGTCGGAGCCGGGGGCGGCTCTTTTCCCGGCAAGGCTATCGGCGTCGCCGCCACCTCTTTACTTTTCTCGGTCAGGGCCGTCGTTGTTTTTTCCTGCATGGCCGTATTGGAAAGCGTGGAACCCGCTCCGGCTTGCTCGTCGGGAGAAGCGGCCTGCGATTCGGCTTTCTTCGACGATGCGGTTTGCGTTCCCGCTGTTATTGGGGAGGAGATAAGATAATCGGAATGAGCATTTTTTACGGGTAAGGCGGCGATTTCCGCGGCTTCGGGCGACCCGGCCGTCGCATTGACGGCCTCCCAGATGCGCGGGTAACGCATACTGTTAAAGCCGATGCAACACGCCGCCATTGCGATTGCCCCGAAAATGGGCAGCATCTTTTGCATAGGTTTTCTCGCTGCTGTGTTTGGGTTAGTTTTATACCAATTGCAAATCGAATCCGCGTTTGACTTCCAATTTAGCCTGCGGGAAAATTGACCGTCTTCCAATGAAGGACGCGGCTTTGATCTGCAATCCGTATGACAAGCTTTCGCCTGCGACAAAACCATACACTAGAAAATGTGTTGAGCAAGCAAAAGGCGGTGGATGGCGAAGCAATTCCGCGCAAGTGTCGTAGCGTCATACCGGTGGCGAAAAGACGATGCTTCGGTGAAGAGGATTCGGTTAGGTAAGCTTTGTCGCCTGCGTAAGGGCGTTGGTGACTTAGTTCGTTAGGGCGGGGAGACTTTTTCGAAAGAATGGAGAATGACGACGCAGCGGATTGACTGTGAAAAACGCAAGATGGATGGATGCAAAGTTTGTGTAGCGAAGAAACGAAAGACGGTAGACGTAAATCGTGGTTTAGGAAAGGTTCAGCCGAGTAAATTGGGGTGGTGTGTGCATAGTCCTTTTTTGCGGATGCGGAAGGCGGGGGCCATGCGACTGTTTATGGAAATTTGAGAGGTGTTCGGATCATCGCCTTATCAGAGGGCATGCAAGTTTTGGGAGGAAATAATCCCGAAGTGGTCCCTTCCTCATCCGCGCAGAAAAAAGAATTCGATTGTCCGCAGCAACTCGAATGAGAGCTAAACTCGTCCGCTTACGTCTTTGAATGAAAAGCACAGGATAACAGACATGACGGAAAACGAAGGGGGCGTGACTATAGGTCCCCGAGTTGAGGCAGTTCTTCAGCCGATGGCTTTACCTAAGAATCGCAAGGATTGGAACGAGATTACTCCGAAGCCGAACAATGCGAGGAGAGTTTTGGCGTAGTCCATAACCGAGTACGCCGAACTTGAAGAGGAAGGCGAGGAAAACGTCGGAGCCGTCGTGGTTGCGGGAATCGAGGCGATGGGCATATTAGGCTCTTGGCCGAGCGGATTGGCGTCGGCATAGCGATCGTTAGTAGGTTGCGTTACGTTTTTGAGCGGAGTCGACGAACTCGTTTCTGACGACGAAGAGCCGATAACTGTCGAGCGCTGAGGATTGCGTTGCGATGCGAAACGATTATTCAGATCGGCGGTCGCATTGCGGCCCGAGGGTAAGAGGGACGATTCGCCATGAATGGGGCTCAACTGTCCGGCGGTTTCAACCGTCGGGGGTCGTACTGCGACGGGTAGGGAAGCGACGGTTACAGGGGCGGGGGTGGACGCCGGGCGGTTTTGCGCGTAAGTCGCCTCATTCGAGTTTGGTTGTCCTTCGACGGGAATGCTGCGAAAATCGACCAACGCGGCATCGAGGAACCAACGCACTCGTCCGCAATAACTTCCTGTGGTGCGTCCGGAAGCGGAGCCGAAGAGAACGCCTGCAAGTTCGCCTCGGTTGTTCATGATCGGGCCGCCGGAATCGCCGTTGCGTGCTTCGGTCGAGAGTTCGACCAACTCGAAGGGCAAGTTTCCGCCTGGCGAAAGGTACTGGGTGCATTGTCCGGAAGCGACGCGATATTCACCGCTTCCGTAACCGGCGATCGAGAGCGGGTCGCCTGGCTGCGGCGCTTGCGAGGCGAGAGGAATCGGTGACGTTTTCGGCCGCCAAATCGCCAAAGCGGCCAAGTCCCAATCACGCTCAACACGAATAACGCGGGCGGGAGAATAAAAACCGTCGGGAAAAACGACCATCATTGTGCCAGTTAAATCTCGCACGACATGATAGTTAGTGATGATGAGTCCGTAGGCGTCGTTTACGGCGACGAGAGAGCCGGAACCGAATGAAGTCGCGCCTTTTTCGGGGGCGACGATGCGCACGACCGCAGGATGGCGCGGAGTAGGAGGCAAGGCGAATGCCGGTCGAACGACCGTCAACGCGAGGCAGAAAACCCATCCTAGGCGATACAACCGAACCATTGTCGAAGCGGCATCCTCTCCGCTTAAGTACGCACGTCAAACGCCGAGCAAGAAAACATCCCTGGCCATTGTTTTCTTCGGCGAATTCGAGGGGAACAATGACTCGACTGGAATCGTCGCGCGCCGACGTTACGTTCGGTAAAAACGATGCGAACGGCGAAAGTTATCAAAGTATGGAAGATGCTGAATTTTACCGGGAAGTCATCTCGAAGCAACCGAAATACTCGAAACGCATGAGGTTGCGCGGTTTCATGCGGAAGAGGGCGAGCGAGGGTTTATTTGGATCACTTGGCTCGGCCTAGTCACGAATCAAAAGGCACGACTCCGGGGTGCTGGAAAGGAGGTTCGACGATGCGAAGCCTGAGAGCAAGGAAAAGCTTCTTGTGGTGTTGGGCGGTCCCCAACGGGCGGCGTTTCCCGGTCCAGCGGTTTGCGTATTTGAGTCGACAAAGTTTTCGAAGTTAGGAGGATCGTTCTCGCAGATAATCGGTTTTAGCGATTGCGGACGTAGGTGCGGTATTTGGCTGGGGGCATTCCGTAACGTTTCTGAAAAACGACAGTTAAGTAGCTTGCGCTGTTGAAGCCTGCCTCTTCGGCGACCTTAGGCAAAGGCATGTCGGTTTCCATTAGTAATCGTTGCGCGCGTTCTAAATGCGCAAGCTGGATTTCCTCGTTCATCGAACGACCGATCGTGCGGCGGAAGCGAATTTCCAATGAACGGCGTGAAATGCCTAAGGAATCGACGACGTCACTCACTCGTAGAGGCTGTGATGCGTTCGTATGTATAAGTTGGACTGCGGCGGCGACTTCCGGATCGCTTAACGCGACGATATTCGTCGAACGTCGAGTGACGACATGGAGCGGTTCGACGACGATACGTTGCGCTTGCTTAATTTTTCCCGCCATCATTTGATCAAGCAATGCGGCTGCTTCAAAACCGCCTCGATCCGCGTTCATAGCGATGCTCGACATCGGAGGATCGGAAAGTTCGCAAATGAGCGTGTCGTTATCGACTCCAATTACCGCGATATCTTCCGGAACCCGGACTTTCGCTTCACGGCAGGCTTCTAAAACTTCTCGACCGCGTTCATCGTTGCACGCCATAAGCCCGACTGGATGCGGCAACCCTTTCAACCACTCGGCAAGGATGCTTTGCTCGCGTCCCCAATCGCGATCTTTGATGCGTCGAGGCGGATCGTAAACGAAGCAGCGAAACCCCGCCTTCTCGATATGTTCGACGAAACTGTCGCGACGCCGGTTTGACCAGACTCGTTCGGGTTTACCTACGAAAGCGTAGGTGCGAAACCCTTTTTCGAGCAAATGTTGGGCGGCCAACCTTGAAGCGTTGTACGAATCGGACGACATTTCGCAAAGTTGTGAAAGAGGATTGCTCTCGCTCAATTCGTGTTCCGCGAGATCGAGCGCGACGACGGGAAGCCGTGTCGCCAAGATGGCTTTGCCTAGCGAAGGCGTCTCAATTCTGGCGATGATGCCAGTCCCGCCCCACTGCTCCATCTTCGGCAAGGCCTGCTCAAAGTCGCCCGGCGTCATATAGAACGACCAGGGACCATGTAATCTCGAATAGCGCACAATGCCGCGCAATAGGCTTCGCCCATAGCTTCGCGATGTCTCTATAAGCAAGGCAACTTTTGGGGTATTGGGCATATTCTAGCCGAGGTGTTGAAAAGGTTGGAGAAAAGACGTTTTGGCAGGCGACGACAGCGCATTTCCAATAACTCCTTTCATTTTCGCGCATTTTCCGTCTCCATGCAATAACCTAAACTGAGATTTCGCAAAAATCAAACATATTTTTAAAATCAAGCAGAACGCGACATTGCACCCCCCTGACGTGCGGTTTGTGTTGTTAAGAATTCCCTGGATAGTTGCATTTCCTACCCCTGAATTCACGAATAATTGAAAGCGATTAAGTGCTTCTCACTCAGTTATCATGAAATTAGGCGATTTGCGATTCGAGCTTCTCCAAGACTTCAACTGTCTTTTATTCAATCTCGTTTATTAGGTCGAAAGGATTTTTCACGGAAATAGGGGGGCTCGTTGTAAAGAAATCCATTAGGTGTTGCTGATCCTGCCAAATGAAGGCGGCGTTTGGCTGAGAAAATAACTTCGCGGCTATTTTTCTACCTTAGGCGCAAGGGTCGTTAGGACGGAGCGGGTGAGGTATTTTTTTGCGGCCGCGGCGACGTCTTCCCGTTTTATCGATTCGATGCGTTTATCGAAGGAGCGGTCGTACTCGTAGCCGAGGCCGTAGAGTTCGTCGAGCGCCGCCTGCCGGGCTTGCGACTCGATCGTGACGTTCTCTTGCGCGTGCAGGGCGGTCACCGTTTGCACGGCCAAGCGGAATTCCTCCTCTGAGATATCGCCGCGTTTCGCCTTTTCAATATTTTTTCTAATTCGCGAAACGACTTCATCGACTTTTTCCGGCTGCGTCTGAGAAATGACGGCGAAGTAGCCCGGCGTGGGGCCGGTCACTTGCAGGGCATGCACGAAATAGACGAGCCCCTCGCCGCGAAGCTCGTTATGCAGCCAGCCGCTCGGGTAGCTGTAGCCCGAGGTGATCGTGTCGAGCAAGGTCATCGCCGCGTAGTCTTTCGCTTCGTAAATGCTCGGCGTCGAATAGCCGAGCATCACTAGCCCCGTCGCCTTGCCGATTTCTTTGCGTTCGATAATGTCTTGCGGAATCGGATTCGTTTTCGGCAGTTGCGGCGGCGTGAACTGCGGATCGGCGTGCATTCCGCCGAAGAGAGCGGTCGCTTGCTTGATCGCGGCGTCCGGATCGATATCGCCGAATATCGTGACGATCATGTTTTGCGGAACGAAAAAGCGACGGTGATAGTCTTGCAGGTCTTTGACCGTCAGGCTTTTCAGGCTTTTTTCCGTGCCGCCTTGCAAAACGCGATACGGCGATCCGGCGGGCAAATGCGTGTAGAAGAACTCCGACGCCTCTTCCATCGGCTCGTCGGCTCGACGCGCGACGGCGCCCAAGGCGAGATCGCGCATCTTATCGAATTCGGCCTGAGGGAAAGTCGGATGCAAAACGCAATCGGCGAAAAGTTTTGAGGCTTCGTCGAAGTCTTTTTTCAACACGGTGGCCGAGGCCAAGACGGAAAACCGTCCGCCGGTCGTCGAAAATTGCCCGCCGATGGAATCGAAATATTCGGCGATTTGTCGGGCGCCGCGGTCGGGCGTTCCTTGATCGAGCATCGAGGCGAAGAGGCTAGCGCGGCCGGCGGTCGCTTCGGTGTCGGCCGTGGCTCCGCCGAGCGTGGCGATTTGAATATTTACGAGCGGCAAGTTCGATTGACGTTTGACCAAGACGCGGACTTTGTTCGGCAGCGTGACGAACTTAATGTCGCTTTCGCCGCTTTGCGAAGATTGCGAAGCGAGCTTGGGCGACTTTCCCGGCGGGAAGATCGCAATGCGGTTTTGTTTCGACGGAGCGAGGTAGCGCAGAGCGACGTCGCGAACTTCCTCGGCCGTCACTTTTTGGACGTTCTCGGCATATTTTTCGTCGAAGAGCGGATCGCCGGTCGTTAGAAAGTTGCGTCCCAGGCTTAAGGCCGCTTGTTCGACGGTTTGCCGTCCGAAGATCAGCTCGGAGGCTTTTTGCGTTTTCGCTTTCGCTAACTCGGTCGGCGCGACGAGTTCGGTTTGAAGGCGTTTAATTTCGGACTGAATTTCGGCGACGACGTCTTGGTATTTTTCCGGATGGCAAACGCCGGTCACGGCGAAAAAGCCCCGCACGTAGCTAGGCGTTTCGCTCGTCGTGCTAATGGCCAACGCGAGTTGCTTGTCGTAACGGAGGTTGCGAACGAGTCGCGAAGACTCCCCTTCGCCGAGGATATAGGCGGCCACGTCGAGCGCGTACATGTCTTTTTGCGAAAGCTTGACCGTCGGCCAAGCGAAAACGAAATCGCAGGTGGCGCCGTCCATCTCCCGGTAGGCCTCGCGCGGCGAAACTTGCTCCGGCTCCTCGGCCAACGGAACGTAGGTCTCGTCGGCGCGTCGGGTTCCCGCGAAGTTTTTCAGCACGAGATCGAGCACGTCGTTCGTCTTTACGTCGCCCACGACGACGAAGAGCTGGTTGTTCGGCACGTAGCGCGAATGGTAGAAATCGATGATCGTTTGATTCGTCGTTTTGTTGAGGACGTCGAGATAGCCGATGACCGGATGTCGAACGGGATGTTCTTGATAGATCGTTTGCGCGGAGAGGTCCCAAATGGCGTGGGAGCGATCGATTTCGTCGTCGGCCAATTCGCGACGAACTACTTTTAGTTCGCGTTCGAACTCCTTCGGCTCGAAGGCGACGTGTTGCATCATGTCGGCCACAAGTTCGATCGCCGAGGGGGCGTTTTTCTTCGGGCAGTCGATATAGAACACCGTCATCTCGTTTGAAGTAAAGGCGTTCGAGGCGCCGCCGAACGAGTCGATGATCTTGGAAATTTCTTTTTCGGGACGCTTGGTCGTCGTTCCGCCGGCCACGACATGCTCCAACACATGGCTGATGCCGGCGCCGAGGTTCTTTCCTTCGTAAACGCTTCCCGTATTTTTGACGAAGCAGCGAACCGTGGCGACCGGTGCGACGTGATTCTCTTGCACGATGATCGTCAGGCCATTGGATAGTTCGGCGAGAGTGACCGATTCGGAGATGTGGGTGACTGAGGCGATTTTGACCGGTTCAATTTTTACCGGCGCGGCGTCTTGCGGATCGCCTTCTTTGGCCGAGAGATTATTGCCGACCGTTGCGGTAATGATTAAGGCGAGGCAAGCGAAAGCGTAAGAGAAAAAACGTCGAGAAAGAACGTCCATAGCGCAAACCTCCTTGAAGGCGAAGAAAGTGCGGCGTTTCGCGTTCCTGTGCGAAAAACTCGTCGGCGGGCCACTTCGGGTATTGTTGCAAACAATAGGGGGGATGGATAGGGGCGTCCGGCGGCATCTGTACTATCGGCGGCGAAATGCGGTAAAATATGCCGGTGGCGCCTGGAGGCGGTTCATTGAAAAATCATCCCCCTCCCCTGCCCCGCCTTTCCCGCCTGCATGTTAACGAAGGAGTCATTCGTTATGCTCTCAAGCCAAAGAGTTATCGTTTTGCTGGGGATTATACTCAGCAGTTTTGTATCGACGACGTTCGCCGACCCGGCGAGTCCGTATGACGATCCGTCGGCCAATCGGCGAGTACGAATTTTGGAACAACGGGCTCGAGCCGCCGATCAACGCCGTTTGCGCGACGAAGAAGAAATTCTCCGCGACTATCAGCGATTGCAAGCGAAATACGGCCCGGCCTCGTCGAGTTTGTTGCCCGCTCCGTCAGCCAAGGCGGTTCGACGCGGTTTGAAACGCGGCGATCCGACCGCGACGGCCGCCGCATTGCAATCGTTAAATGCGGTCAGCGCGCCGTATGGAGCTAACGGTAATAATCCGGCCGCTTCGGGCTACGGTCCGACTCGCGGGCCGCGCGATTATTTTTACCGTCCTCCCGAAAAGCCGGCATTTTCCGATTCGCTCCGTCCGACGCCGGCGAAGCGACCGACCTTGCCCGAGACCGATTTGACTCCGCAGTCTTCGCTTCCGAATTCCGCATCCGTCAGCGGCGGCGTGGTGCCGGCGGCCCAGCCGGAAAAGCTAAACGGCGCTGAAGCGATGCCAGTTCCCTCGACCGAGCCAGGCGGAAAAGAGTTTTAGGAGTACGAACACGGCTCGAATGGCGTATCTTCGGGGGGGCTGTGCGAGCCGCAAATCGAAAAACTAACGAAAACCAGGCGTCGCCCCCTCGACAGCGCGAGAATGCGCTATATACTTAGTAGTCTGCTTCGGAAACGAGGCGGCGCGTTCATTTTTTGAAAGATTCGCCAAGGTAATGGTTTACGACCGTTTTCGGCGATACGATACATGACGCGGGGTGGAGCAGTCCGGCAGCTCGCGAGGCTCATAACCTCGAGGTCGTAGGTTCAAATCCTACCCCCGCAACTTATGACGACTTTCTGCGTCGTCAACCAAACTAAAAGCCGACGCTTTAAGATAAGCGTCGGCTTTTTTTGTGGGTATGCGTTCAGAACGCGAACGTTTCGGGGCGACGTGGAAATATTTGGCCAGCTTGCCGATATGCGATCGGTTCAACGAGCGTTTGCCTTTGAGGACTTCGTTGATCGTCGAAAGAGCAGGCTTATCTGCGGAGTTGACGTCCGACTTGCTCTAAAAATCGGCGCTGCCCGGAGTTCGCGGGAACGGGATCACGTCGCGGATGTTCGCCATGCCGGTGATGAGGAGCATGATCCGTTCGACGCCCAGTCCGAAGCCGCTGTGCGGAACCGTGCCGTAGCGTCGCAGGTCGCGATACCACCAATAGCTCTCCGGATCGAGTTTCTGTTCTTTCATGCGCGCATCAAGGACGTCGAGTCGCTCTTCGCGCTGACTGCCGCCGATGATTTCGCCGACCTTAGGCGCTAACACGTCCATGGCGCGGACCGTTTTTCCGTCGTCGTTCAATCGCATGTAGAACGGCTTGATCGTTCGAGGGTAGTCGTACAGGATGACGGGGCTTTTGAAATGCTCTTCGGTCAAGAAGCGTTCGTGCTCGGATTGCAGATCGCTTCCCCAAGAGACCGGAAAATCGAATTTCTTGCCCGATTTTTGCAGAATATCCATCGCGTCGGTATAGGTGACGCGGAGGAATTCGCTTTCGGCGATGTGGTTGATCGTCTCTAAGACGGTCTTATCGATGCGTTCGTTGAAGAAGGCCATATCCTCGGCGCATTTATCGAGAACGTCGCGGAAAACTCGTTTGAGCAAGCCTTCGGCCAATGCCATGTCGTCGTAAAGATCGAAGAAGGCGGCCTCGGGTTCGACCATCCAAAACTCGGCCAAGTGACGGGGCGTATTGGAATTTTCGGCGCGGAACGTCGGGCCGAAGGTGTAGACCTTGCCCAAGGAGCAGGCGAACGTCTCGGCCTCGAGCTGTCCGCTGACGGTTAAGTAGGCGGGACGATCGAAAAAGTCCAACTCGTAATTGATCTTCGCGTTTTCGCGAGGAATCTTATCCAAGTCGAGCGTCGTCACCTGGAACATCGCGCCGGCGCCTTCGCAATCGCTGGCCGTGATGAGCGGCGTATGAACGTAGAGGAAACCTTCGTCTTGAAAATACTGGTGGATCGAATTGCAAACGCAATTTCTCACCCGGGCCACGGCGCCGAACGTGTTGGTTCGCGGGCGAAGATGGGCGATCGTTCGCAAGAATTCGAAGGAATGCCCCTTCTTTTGCAGCGGATACGTTTCGACGTCGGCAAGTCCGAGAACGTCCACTTTCGTCGCGGCGACTTCGGTCGCTTGACCTTTGCCGGGCGACTGCCGCAATTCTCCTTCCACTCGCAGGCTGCAACCGACGGCGAGTTTTTTGATTTCCGACTCGTAGTTCGGCAACGAGCCTTCTGCCACGACTTGGATATTGCCGAAGCAGGAGCCGTCGTTCAACTCGATGAAGCTGAATCCCCCTTTCGAGTCGCGTCGGGTGCGCACCCAACCTTGAAGGATGACAGTTTTGCCGACCGATTCGGCCCGACGCGCCTGAGCAATGGATGTTTTTTCGGACATGAAGCTAGGGAAATGATTGAGGAACGATGAAGGGTGGAAAGCGCGAAGGGCGTCGCCGCGTCAAGGTATTACTCGCCTTGGGCGGCCAGCCAACGTTCGGCGTCGAGTGCGGCCATGCAGCCGCTCCCCGCCGAGGTGATCGCTTGGCGGTAGTAATCGTCCACAACGTCGCCGGCGGCGAAAACGCCTTCCACGCTGGTATTCGAGCGATGCGCGATCGGGCGAACGATGTATTTTTTGTCGGTCAGTTCAAGCTGACCTTCGAGGAAGGCGACGTTCGGAGTGTGACCGATGGCCATGAAGACGCCGGTGACGTCGAGCGTTTGCTCGGGACCGCCGACCGTGCTCTTGAGGCGAATGCCGGTGACGCCCGCCTTCTCTTCGCCGACGACTTCTTCGAGGACGCTGTTCCAAACGATTTTTATTTTCGGATGCTCGATGGCGCGTTGGGCCATGATCTTCGACGCCCGAAGTTGATCGCGACGATGCACCAAATAGACGACGCTGGCGAATTTCGTAAGGTAGTCGGCCTCTTCAACCGCCGAGTCGCCGCCGCCGAAGACGGCCACCGGTTTATTGCGAAAGCGGGGCAAAGCGCCGTCGCAAACGGCGCAGGCGCTCACGCCGCGATTCTTGTATTCATCTTCGGACGGGAGTCCCAAGTAGTTCGCCTTGGCGCCGGTGGCGACGATCACCGATTGCGCTTCGTACGATTTTCCGTCGCTCGCCTTGATCGTGAAAGGACGTTTGCCGAAATCGACCGAGACGATGTCTTCGGTAATTACCCGCGTGCCGAAGTTCAGCGCCTGCTGTTTCATCAATTCCATCAACTCGGGACCGCTGACGCCTTCCTTTTTGTGCGGAGCCATGATTTGGCGGGCGTCGGGGCGAATCGAACTGTCGAGGTAGGCGGTCAGATCGCCGAAGGGGAATCCAGGAAAGTTTTCGACCTCGGTCGTAAGGGCCAATTGCCCCATCGGCAACGTGCTGGCGAGCCGATTTTCCTCGGTAATAGCTCCCTCGAAGACCAGAGGCTTTAATTCCGCTCGAGCCGCATAGATAGAAGCGGTCCAGGCCGCCGGTCCGCTGCCGATGATGATCACTTTTTCGGGCACTGAGGGTTCTCCTGTCTTCGGGGCGTCGATTTTATGAGAACAAAGGGGAAAGCCGAGGTATTCAAAATGACATTATAGGCCCCCGGACGGAGGCGTCCACTAGCCCAGGTTGCTAGACGATCGCAACAGGCCTATTATGTGAAGGTTCGGTGAACGGCTTTTTTGTCGGACGCCGTTGTGCGTTTTCTTTTGTCGCTCCTCCCCGATCGCATCGCTTTTTTCCAGCACGGCTTGTGCTGTTTTTCCAAGGAAGGCTGTTTTTGATGAATTCCATCTGGCTCGTCATAACGGCAATGGCCGCGTTTATAACGGCGTACCGACTCTATGGAGCGTTTTTAGCGACGAAGGTCGTGATGCTCAGCGATGCCAATCAAACGCCCGCCTATCGATTGAGGGATGGCGTCGATTACCATCCGACCAAGGGGTTGGTGTTGTTCGGTCATCACTTTGCGGCCATTGCCGGGCCGGGGCCGTTGATAGGGCCAGTGCTTGCCTCGCAATGGGGGTATTTCCCTGGGTTTACTTGGATTATCGTCGGGGCCTGTTTGGCGGGAGGCGTTCATGATTTCGTGGTTCTTACGGCCTCAGTGCGTCAGGATGGGTTGAGTCTGCCCTATATCGCACGCAAAACCCTGGGGCCGACTGTGGGAATTACGACCGCCGTCGCCACGCTCTTCATCGTGATCTCGATTTTGGCGAGCGTCGCCATGGTCGTAGTCAACGCGTTGGGGCATAGCCCTTGGGGAATGTTTACGATCATAACCACAATTCCGGCGGCACTGCTGACCGGTCTGTGGATGTATAAAATCCGGCCGGGCGATGTTCGGGGAGCTTCCATCCTGGGCGTCGCGATAATCCTGCTGGGCGTTTATTTCGGCAAGGATTTCGCCGACTCGGCGTTCGGTCACTATTTATTGTTCGAGACCTCGACGCTTTCCGTGATATTGCCAGGCTATGCGATGATCGCATCTATTCTACCGGTTTGGGTTTTGATGTGTCCCCGCGATTATCTCAGTTCGTACTTGAAGATTGGAGTGATTTTCGTGTTGGCGATTGGGATATTCCTCGCGCAACCGGCGTTGAAGATGCCGGCGACGACGCAATTTATCAACGGCGGCGGACCGGTCGTAAGCGGGCCCGTTTGGCCATTCGTGTGCATTGTGATTATGTGCGGGGCGCTCTCAGGATTTCATGCGCTTATTGCGTCGGGAACGACTCCGAAGATGATTAGCAAGGAATCGGAGATTAAGCCGATCGGGTACGGCGCCATGCTCTTGGAGGGCTTCGTCGCAGTGATGGCGTTGATCGCCGCATGTTCGTTGGAGCCGGGCGACTATTTCGCCATAAACGTCTCTCAGGCGTCGCCGCCGGAGGTTGCTAGGTACGAGAAATTGCTGAAGACGTCGGCGGAGTCGCACGGACTCGATTTGGAGCCGAAGAATCTCCATGAATTGGAGGCGAGCGTCGACGAAAAGCTCGCCGGTCGAGTCGGCGGCGCCGTGACGCTGGCCGTCGGCATGGCGAAGGTCTTTTCCGACGTGATCGGCAAGCACTTGATGGCCTACTGGTATCATTTTGTGATCATGTTCGAGGCCTTGTTTATATTAACGTTGTTGGAGACGGGGACGCGAGTCGCCCGATTCGTTTTTCAAGAAACCTTAGCGCAAATAAATCCGAATTGGACGCTTGGGGGAAAGCCGCGTTGGGGACTGAACGTCGCGATGAGCGTCGTGGTTTGCTTTCTGTGGGGAGGATTGCTTTACATCGGGAATCTTGGCACGTTATGGAAAATGCTAGGCATTTCCAATCAATTGCTGGCTGTCATCGCGCTGGCCGTGGGGACGACTTATTTACTGCAGCATGCGAAAAAACGGGCTTACGCGCTATGCACCGGCATTCCGTTCGTTTTCGCCGTGGTGACGGTTTTCTTCGCCGGAATCGAGAGCGTTCGGGGGTGGTGGAATTCGGTTCCGGTTGATTGGACGGAGCGGATATTAGCAAGGTTGGCTTGCGTATTAGCGGTGATTATGCTTGGATTAACGGCCGTCATCGTCTTGCGAGCCGTTCATCGCTGGCAAGAAATACTGTATAAAAAGAATGACGAGTGAACTGCAAACTGCGTCGCGCGAGAAACAGAATTCGCAGTCGTTTGAAAAGTTTCCTTGGGAGAGTCTGGTGAGCTGGAAAAACATCTTTGCGAAAAAAGATATCGAGATATTGTTGGCTGAAATGGGAGGCGAGCATCGGCTTCATCGCGTGCTCGGACCTGTTTCGCTCACGGCGTTGGGAATCGGCTGCATTATCGGCGCGGGCATTTTCGTGCTAACGGGCGTGGCTGCGGCGGACATGGCCGGCCCTTCGATCATCCTATCCTTCAGCGTGGCGGCGATGGGGTGCGCGTTGGCGGCGATGTGCTACGCGGAATTCGCCTCCATGGCCCCGGTGGCCGGTAGCGTTTACACCTATACCTACGCCACGCTCGGCGAGATTTTCGCTTGGATCATCGGATGGGATTTAATTCTCGAATACTCGATGGGTTGCGCGGCGGTGGCCGCATCTTGGGGCGGTCACCTCAACGAATTGTTGGCGGCGGTGAACCTTCCCCAAATTCCGGCGAAGCTTTGCAGCACGCCGTTTACGAACATTCCCGGCACGACCGAATACGGTTGGATTAACTTGCCCGCCGTTTTGATCATGATTTTCGTGACTGGCGTTCTTGTGATCGGGATTCGCGAAAGCGCGCGAACGAACGCCTTGCTAGTCGCGATTAAGTTGGGGGTTGTGTTTTTCGTGATCGGCGTGGGCGCGTTTTACGTCAAGTCGAGTAACTGGACCTCGATTCCCGTGACGGAACGGACCCTGCCGCAGGAACGAGGCATGCCGAAATTGGCGAACGATTTCATTCAAAAAAAACATCTTCCGAAGGAGGAAGAGAAAAAAGCCGCGTCGCTTCTTCTTTCGCAATTAAAGGCGAGCTATCGATTGGAGTGGACTGAGCAAGAAATGCGGCGAATGACCGAAGATAAATCGATCGCGAGCGAAGAGTCGCAACGACTGCTGGACGACGCAAGGAAAAAATACGGCGTTCAATTGCCGACGAGCGAAATCGACCGCGCGGCGGTGGCCGAGTTGCTTCCGGAAGTGCGTAAGGACGCGGAGACGCGAGTTGCGGAATCGTGGGGGCTGATTGGGAAATTCGGCGTTAACAAATGGCTCATTCCGATTGACGACGCGATTCGAAGCCCCTTCGCCCCCTACGGACTCTCCGGCATTCTGCTCGGAGCCTCGATCGTCTTTTTCGCGTTCATCGGATTCGATTCGATTTCGACGCATGCCGAAGAGGCGATAAAACCGCAACGCGACGTGCCGCTCGGCATTATTTTTTCGCTCCTGCTTTGCACGGTTCTATATATTGCGGTCGCGGGAGTGATAACGGGAATCGTACCGTACTATTCGCTCGACGTTACTGCGCCGATCGCCGTCGCTTTCCATCAACGCGCGGCGGCGGACGGCAGCGTCATATTAAAGGTCTCCTCGGCGTTGATCGCGGCGGGCGGATTGGCCGGCATGACCAGCGTCTTGCTTGTTTTGTTCCTCAGCCAAGCCCGCGTCTTTATGGCGATGGCGCGCGACGGACTCTTGCCGCAAGTGTTCGGAAGAATTCATCCGAAATGGCGCACGCCGCACGTCGCCACGATCACGACCGGAGCGGTGATTAGTTGCGCGGCGGCCTTTGGCCCGATTCGCTTTCTCGCGGAGATGGTTAACATTGGCACTCTGATGGCGTTTGTGATGGTCTGCGCGGCGGTGTTGATTTTGCGCGTCCGCACGCCGGAGCTCAAGCGCCCGTTCCGCTGCCCCGCGATATTCATAGTCGCTCCTCTGGGGATTTTGGTCAACTTGATTCTGATGCTTTTTCAGCCGAATCAAACGTGGGAACGTCTCGTCATATGGCTCGTTATTGGGCTCGTTATTTACTTCTGTTTTAGCCGGAGTCATAGCCGATTGACTCGGCACCTACTGCATGAGATTTCGCAGCCCGGCGTGGATGAGGAGGAAACTCAGGGAGCGACTTGATCGTTTTCGGTAAAACGCAGAGCGGCGAGAGCGACTAGTGAACTAGATTTTGACGTTGGCCAGTTCCGGGTAATCGGAGGGGGGAATCAACTCCTCCAATTCGAAGCCCAACTGATAGAAATTGCCGCCGATGGGCAGGGTATGCTTTGCCGAGGCGAGCAAAAACTGAATTTCGTTTTCCCAGGGAATGCCGATAATGGCGCGTTCAAGCGGACAGGGGCCGCGGGTGATGATCGCCATGCCGCAGGACGAAAACTCCTTCGTAACCGCGTAAAAAAGCTGGTCAAACCGCGGTTTTTTCTTTTCCATCGGAATGACGGCAACGGCCAGCGTAAGATTGACCCGACTACTTACGCGCGGACCTTCTTGCATCGCTTGAAGGCAGGAACGGCTGTTGTTCACTAGCTTCAGGACGAAACTTTCGGCGGCGAACGACTTTTTTCGGGAAAAAAGCGACATGGCGAAGTACATGGAATCTTGGCGACGATCGACTTGAAACAATTTGACGCCCAAGCAATTATAGGTTATACGTTGAATCGACGCCGGTGCGGTTATTCCGAAAATTCATAGATTCCGAGGCGTCGGCAAAGTTTTTCGATCGTTTTTTGCGCTGGTCCGCAACGTCCGTAACGCTTATTCCGAACGAAAAAAACATACGACGAAAAATGCCCGTTGACTCCGACTTATCCATGATATAACCTTCCTTCTTGTTTTTCGCCAAGCGAGCGCATCGCTCCGATTTATCCCTGAACAATCCGCCAGCGCCGTACTATCGACAACTATGACATCGCGCGAATTAGTAATACGTTGTTTAAATCACGAATCGACCCCTCGCGTTCCGCGCGACTATTGGCTTTCGCCCGAGACGGAGGCCCGTTGCGCCGAAGCGATCGATGAAATGCGAGCCCGTTTTCCGGGTGACTTGCAACGGGCGGATATCGCGCCGGCGGTCGGCGGACGATCGCAAGGAGTGGCCGGCGTGGACGATGAATATCGCGACCCCTGGGGATGCGTATGGCAATCGTCGGGAGACGGAACCCCTCCGACGCTGAAGCTTGCGCCGCTGGCCGGCTCGAATAAATTTCCCGACTTCCGGCCGCCGTTTGAGTCGATCGGCGGAAAGCGATATGAAAATGTAAACAAAGGGTGCGAAGCCGCAAATCGTTTTGTTTTGGCTTGGAGCGAAACAAGTCCATTTGACCGTCTTCGCGCTTTGCGCGGAGCGGAAAAAGCGATCATGGACCTCGCCCGGGGCGGCAAAGAGATACGGTCCTTGCTTGCCGCTCTTCACGCCTTCAATTGTGAAGAGTTGAAAGCGTTGGCGGCGACCGACGTCGACGGCGTCGTCATCGGCGATGATTGGGGGACCGACGATTCGCTGCTCGTCTCCTTGGAGATGTGGCGGGATATTTTTAATCCGCTCTACCGCGACTACTGCCGTATCTTACAAGAAAAAGATAAATTCGTTTTCTTTCGCAGTCGCGGTTTTATCGTTGATATTTTTAACGATTTGATCAAAGACGGCGTCGACGCGATTCATGGGCAATTCTCGGCGATCGACGGCGAAAAGCTGGCGAAAAAGTTTCGGGGAAAAGTGACTGTTTGGGGCGAAGCGGATCCCGAGTTGATTCGTCGGGGAAACCCGGCGGAAATCAAAGAGACGGCGCTTTCGATCCGCCGGTCGTGGGACTTCGGCGCAGGCGGCTTTATCGCCCAGTGTCAGTTAACTCCCGATATGACGCCGCAAGCATTGGCCGCCTATTTTGAGCAATGGCTTGTTCCTTTGGCCATGCATGCCTAGGGAGTTCACGGAGCGGAGGTCAGGGGGGCTGGCGTTGTCGCAGGACGGCGTTTGGGGTACTATAAAGCAGTCAGCGGTCGGCGACCCATAGGCATGGATCGGCGCCGTCCGCGATTACTTTTAGGAGACCTCCGTGAGCGACGAATCCGCCGCGACGCTTCAACCCTCGATTGATTTGAAAGACCCCGCCGTCGCCGCCGTGCTGACGTGGTTCATTCCCGGTCTGGGCCAATGGTATCAAGGCCGCCGCGCCAAGGCGGCGCTTTTTTTCGTCTGCATAATGGGATTGTTCAGCTACGGCGTTTATCTTGGAGGGAACCGGGAAGTCGGTTGGGGGCGATCGGTTTACTACGCGTTTAATCGTGAAGATCAGCGCTGGCATTTCTTCGGACAAGCTTTCGTCGGACTGCCGACGATGCCGGCAGTGATCCAAGCCGTTCGCGTGAGTAATAACCGAGACGTTTGGTGGGGCGGATTCATGGCTCCGCCTCGATTGGAGAATCCGGGGCAATTCGTCGACGCCTCCGGCTTGCCGACGCTTCGGGATCTGCATCGAAAGCTGGCCCGCTATTTCGAATTGGCGACGACCTTTACGTTTGTCGCCGGGCTCCTAAATATCCTGGCGATCTACGACGCCTTCGCCGGGCCGTTCGTGCCAATTCCTAAACAGCACGCTCCCCAAAAAAAATCGTCTGCGAAGGCGATCGCCTAGGCGACGCCATGACTTATCGTCGTAGGGAATAGAAGCAATTATGGCCCAATTCGCACTTATACCGATATTCGCGTTTTCCTTCGCACGGCTTTGGCAAGCGGACATTTGGCACGCATTGCCCTTGATCGTCGCGGTCAGCCTCGTTTACTCGGCCACTCGCCATGAGTCCTCACGTGACATTTTCATTCATGCCGTTCGATCAGGCGTTTGGATGACCGGTTTTTTGCTGGCAGTCCTTGTCGTCATTTCCATGTTCTCGATGCATCTCTAATCGCGCGTCGTCGACGGCGGCTCGATGCGCCGCGTGTTAACTACGGATTGCGATCGCCTGTCTTTTCGTTTTTCGCCTAATTTATACCACGGGAAACACGCCCATGCGAAAGTTACTCTTGAATTGTTGCCTTTGCGTTTCTCTTTCGGTCGTTTTTTCTTCGTTGCCGGCGGAATGCCGCGCGGCTCAAAACGTCGATCTCCGCGGCGCGGCGAAACCGGCGGACGCCGTTTGGCTCGATGATCTCGATCTCAAGCCGATCGAGCAAAATTGGCGGGGCGCCAAGGCGAATACTTCGATCGATTCAAATGATCTCAAACTCGGCGGCGAAATCTATCGGCACGGAGTCGGTGCCCATGCATCGAGTTACTGGCTCATTCGTCTTGGCGGCGATGCGACGGGGTTTCTCGCCGCGGTCGGCGTCGATGACGAAACGAAAGGAAAAGGCAGCGTTACGTTTGAAATATGGACCGACGGAAAGAAGGTTTTCGAATCGGGAAGGCTAAAAGGGGGCGACAAGCCGAAAAACGTCGCCGTCGAATTGACCGGCGCCAAGGAGATGGAGCTGATCGTCACGGACGCGGGGGACGGCATTTCAAACGACCATGCCGATTGGGCGGGAGGTTTGATTTTACTCAAGCCCGGCGCCGCGAAGCCGGTTTCCGTCTTGCCGCCGCAAGCGCCGCCGCCAATTCTCGCCGAGGGAGATTCTACGCGGTTGGGCATTCACGGGCCGAGAATAACCGGCGGCTCTCCCGGCCGGCCGTTTCTGTTTTTGGTTCCCGCGACCGGCGAAAAACCGCTGGCGTTTTCGGCGAAAAATTTGCCCGAGGGAGTGAAAATCGATCCGACGACCGGCGTCATCTCCGGCTCGCTGACCTCGGCCGGAACGACGAAAGCGGAAATCACGGTTAAAAATTCGCAAGGAACGTCGACTCGTTCGTTAATGATCGTGGGGCGGCAAAACGCCTTGGCGTTGACGCCGCCGATGGGCTGGAATTCGTGGAACTGCTGGGCTGGCGCCGTTGACGACGCGAAAGTGCGAGCGGCTGCCGACGTGATGGTCTCCAGCGGTTTAGCTTCGTACGGATACCAATACGTCAATATCGACGATTGTTGGCAAGGCAAACGCGATGCGCAAGGCGCGATCGTCCCCAATAAAAAATTTCCCGACATGAAAGCCCTCGGCGACTACATCCATTCCAAAGGTTTGAAGTTCGGCATCTATTCGTCGCCCGGTCCGAAGACTTGCGCGGGTTTTGAGGGAAGCTATCGGCATGAAGTCGATGACGCGAAGATCTACGCCGCATGGGGCGTTGATTATTTGAAGTACGATTGGTGTTCCTATACCGAGATCGAGCCGAAGCCCGATCATGAAGCCCTCGTCAAACCGTATGAAATTATGCGGAAGGCGTTGCGGGAAACCGACCGCGATATCCTTTACAGCCTTTGCCAATACGGCTGGGGGAACGTCTGGGAATGGGGCGCCGACGTGGACGGCAATTGCTGGCGAACCACCGGCGACATCACCGACACGTGGGACAGCATGAGTAAGATCGGCTTCGGTCAAGCGGGGCACGAGAAATACGCCGGACCGGGGCGTTGGAATGATCCAGATATGCTCGTCGTCGGAAAAGTCGGCTGGGGGCCTTCGCTCCACGCCACTAACCTAAAACCGCACGAGCAAGTCACGCATATCACGTTGTGGAGTCTGTTGGCGGCGCCGATGTTGATCGGCTGCGATATGACCGCTTTCGATAAGTTCACCCTTTCGTTGTTGACGAATGACGAAGTGATCGATGTGAATCAAGATCCGTTGGGCAAACAAGCCTCACGAATCGTGAAACAAGGCGACGTTGAAATCTGGGCGCGCCCGTTGTTCGACGGCACGACCGCCGTCGGCCTCTTCAATCTCAGTCGCCGGGCGACGAAAATCTCGTTGAAATGGAGCGATCTGAAGCTCGACGGAAAGCAGCCGATTCGCGATTTGTGGCAAAAGAAGGATCTGGGCGAATTTGCCGACGGCTTTGAAACGTCGGTCCAACCGCACGGAGCCGCGTTCCTTAAAGTCGGACGACCAAAGGAGTAACGTCGAACTAGAATTTGGTGAGAAAAACGGTATCATTGAAGTGGCGGGCAGGGAACTCCGGAAAACCGGTTTTTGACAAAAATTGCTCTGGAATAGACATGCGTAGATTCATCCTGATGTGCGTTTCCGCGTCGGTCATCGGCGGGCTGACCGCCTTCATCTGGTTCGGCGTCATAAGTCGCCAAGCGACCAGCAATGCACAAGAGCCCGCTCCGATGCCGGCCCCTCGCATGCAAGCCTCTCAACCGGGAATTCCGACCGCCAACGTTCCGGCGGCGCCCTATGTCGCGCCGCCGGTTAATGCCCCGGCGGACGGCGGCGGTCCCGACGACGAAGTGAATCCCAACGTTTGGCAAGAGTTAACCTCGGAAGAACGGGTCAACGTCTCGGTTTACCGCGCGGTTAACCGCAGCGTCGTCAATATCAATACGAAGGGCGTGCAGACCGATCGATTTATGCTTTTTGAAACGCCGACTGAAGGCGAAGGAAGCGGTTCGGTAATCGATAAGCAAGGACATATTCTGACGAACTTCCATGTGGTCGACGGAGCCCGAGAAGTGCAGGTCACGCTTTTCGATGGGAAGGCGTATGACGCGAAGCTCGTCGGCGTCGATCCGGAGACCGACATGGCTGTGTTGTTGATCGATGCGCCGACCGACTCGCTCTTTCCGGTCACGTTTGGCAGTTCGTCGAATCTACTCGTCGGCCAGCGCGTTTTCGCCATCGGCAACCCGTTCGGTTTGGAACGAACGCTAACGACCGGCATTATTTCAAGTTTGAATCGAACGTTGCCCGCTCGAAAGGCGCAGCGAACCATCAAGTCGATTATTCAGATCGACGCGGCGATAAATCCTGGCAACTCGGGCGGCCCGCTTCTCGACAGTCATGGCCGAATGATCGGCATGAACACCGCCATCGCCAGCAAAACCGGCGAAAGCGCCGGGGTCGGCTTTGCAATTCCGGTAAACACGATCATTCGCGTCGCTTCCCAGCTCATTCAAAACGGTCGAGTTCGTCGACCGGAGTCGGGCATCGAACAGGTATTGAACACCAATCGAGGCGTGCTGATCTTATCGTTGACGACCGGCGGGCCGGCGGAAAAAGCCGGATTGCGTGGCCCGAAGATTCAGGTGCAGCAGAAGCGACAAGGCCCGATCGTGTTTGAGACGCGTTCGATCGATCGCGCGGCGGCCGATTTGATCGTGGCCGCCGACGGCAAACCGGTTCGCACGGCCGACGATTTGCTTAGCGCCATCGATAACAAGCGCCCCGGCGAAGAGATCATGTTAACCGTCGTCCGCCAAGGCCAGCAAACGCAAGTGGCGCTCCGGCTCGGCGGGGATAAATAATTGCTTGTCGCCGATTTTGAAAAAGACGCCGACCGTTAGATTTCCAAATCGTCGGGCGGTCCGATTTCGCTAATCATTCGGCGGAACTTGCTCGTTACTTGGTCGGGCTTAAGCTCCGGCACGATTTCGACTTGAACTTCGACGTGGCTCGGCATTCCCGACTCGGCAAGTTTTTCCCGCATCGCGGGGGCCAAATCCTCGGCCGTCAATCTGGCGTTCGGCATCATTTCGGCGCGAATGCGAATGACGTTTCGATCGGTTTGAATCGCCTGCCATTCGCGGACGTCGTTGAGGGCGTCGACGCCGCTAGTAAGAATGGCGGCAGAAATAAGCACGTTTCGCTTGCCGTCATTCGTCCAAAACACTTCAGCGATTCGTCCTTCAATATGGCCGATGCGGGGGAGGCGGCTTCCGCAATTACATTGCTCCGTGGCCATCGCCAGTTGATCGCCGACTTCATAACGAATAAACGGCTGAACGGTATTTGCCAAATGCGTGACGAGAATCTTTTTGCCCATCTGACCGGGCGGAACCGGCTGGTAGTTCTCGTCAACCACTTCAAAGACCGCCCAATCGGCGTTTACATGCGAACCGCCGTGGGTCGGACAACCGTTCGTCAGCAATAGGCATTCGCCTGTGGCGTAGTGGTCGGGCAAAGGAATGCCGAACGCCTCCTGAACGCGGCGTCGAGCTCGGGCGGTCAATTGTTCGCTAATGTTGGCTATCTGCCGAAGGCTCTTTAACTGCAAACGCGAAGATTGAAGCGATAACGCTTCAAGGATGCTTGCGTAAGAAACGATTACGTTCGGCTGGAATTCGTTGAGCTGGTTGATTAAATCGGGCTGCTCGGAGGCGAGTCGCTTGATTTTAACGAACCCTCCGACGATCTCGGGCATAAACTCAATGGCCGATCCGGAGGGATAAAAGCCGCGCCGCATCGTGACGATGGCGACCCTCACCGGATTAATAATTCGCTTAAGGCCTTCGATCATATCCGGCTTGCCCGACGGATTTCCTCGCGAGCACATCGCCGCAAAAAAGATGTCGAGCGATTTGCGGTCTTGAAGAATAAGAAGCGGTTGGCCTTGGCTTCCTGAGGTATGGCTAACGGCGTATTTGTCCAAATACCATCGCCCGAGGTTGTTCGGATCGGCGATGAATCGTTCAACGTCGGCCTGCTTGATTTGCGGATCGGTGACGACATTTTCGAAATTCGCCACGATTTCGGCTTTGTTGGTCGTCGGCAGATCGCGTAAATCGAATCGCTTCAGATCGATTCCGCGATACTTTTCGCGATAAAAAGGCGAATTGGCGACGGCGTAACGGACCAATTTTTGAAGCCGTTTTTTTTGCAAACGTTCCACTCGCGCAGGACGCCAGCCGGGCACGTGAACGATGCTAGTAATAAGAGCCGCAAAACGGAGGCTTCGAAGAATGGACATTGATCCTTTCCTAACGAACTGATTGGCGAAGAAAATCTCGCCTAACCAACCGATGCCGACGAGGTCGAATAAAATTCCGACGGATTATAGTTTACACCTCGGGTCGTAGGTTTCCCACCCCGGCGGAAAAATATGAAAGGCGATTTACGCGACTATTCCGAAGAAATTGTATCATTTCTCTTCCACAAGGGGGAAAAGCGCCTCCGGCGGGAAGCGTTTGCCTGCCGACGCTTGATTGCGTTCCGCGCGGTTGGCGACGATTTTGTGATAATTCCTCCGTAAGAATCGTTGGCTGCATCGACGTTAATAGCCTTCGGCTACATGATTGCGTTAAAGAGATAACCGACGACGGTTATGCCAAGGGCCACGACGCCGAAAAAAACGGCGAGCAAGCGAGGCTTCAACACCTTGCGGAGGATGACGGCTTCGGGGAGCGATAAGCCGATAACCGCCATCATAAAAGCCAAGGCGGTTCCGAGGGCGGCGCCCTTGCCGAGTAAGGCTTGAACGACGGGAATGATTCCTGCCGCGTTGGAATACATCGGCACGCCGAAGACGACCGCGACCGGGACGGCCCACCATGCGTCTTTGCCCATAATCGAGGCCATGAAATCTTGCGGAACGTAGCCGTGAATTCCGGCGCCCACGGCGATGCCCGCCGCCACGTAAGGCCAAACTTTCCCCACGATTTCCTTGACCGCGTCTCTCCCTTGACGAATGCGATCATCCCAGGAGAGTTTTTCTTCGGATTGAACGCTCTGCCCGGTTTTAGTCGCGTAGACCCATTCTTCGACGTGTTTTTCCAGTTTTAGTCGTCCGATGATCCAGCCGGCGACGATGGCGATGCTCAAGCCGGTTCCGAGATAGATTAACGCGACCTTCCAGCCGAATAAGCTGAAGAGCAAGCCAAGGGCGATTTCGTTGACCATCGGAGCCGCGATTAGAAAGGAGAAGGTGACGCCGAGCGGGACGCCTGCTGTGACGAATCCGATAAAGAGAGGAACCGCGGAGCAGGAGCAAAACGGGGTGACGACGCCAAGCAGCGAGGCCAAGACGTTGCCGACCGATTCGCTTTTTCCCGCCAAGATCGCGCGAGTTCGTTCCGGCGTGAAGAACGAGCGGATGATTCCGACAAAAAACACGACGATGACTAGCAGGAGCAATACCTTAGGAACTTCAAAGATGAAGAATTCGACGGCCGTGCCGAAATGCGATTCGGCGTCGAGTTGCATTAGCGAGTATGTAAGCCACCTTGCGACCGGCGCAAGGTTGACGTAAATACCGTACCAAACGACGCCGCACATAATTCCTGGCGGAACATAGCGCCAAGCGGACGGTTTCTTTTCGACGACTGCGATTTCGCTCGTTTGAGTTTCCGGCATAACCTCTCTCCTGCGGATAATTCTCGGCGCGACGGCTACCAAGGCGTCCAAATTTTCATGCTAACCGCATATCCGCCCGGGCTCTCGACGAGACGTAAATCGAAAACATTGCGTAGCGTATAAAAAAGTCCTACGACGAGAAAGATCGAGCCGGTGAACGTTCGAGTCCACCATTCAACTTTCGTCATTGCGTTGAAAGCGCGCCCGATCGATTGGGCGCTAAAGGCGATTATTAGGGCGAAGACGATGACGGGCGCCGCCGTTCCGAGTCCGAACGCGGCAGGGAGCCCGATTCGCGAATCAAGCGTGACCGCCGCCGGAATCAGCTGCAAAAAAAATAATCCAGCCGAGATTGGGCAAAACGACAGCGCGAAAACGATCCCCAGCAGGAACGCGCCGGCGACGCCCCATCCGTCCACTCGTTTCTGTAAGTTTTCGCCGATTGTAGGTCCGGAAAAACTAACGTTAATCATGCCGAGCAAGAACATCGCGGTGAGGATCAAGATTGGACCGAGCGCCTCGTTCATGTACTCGCGGAGGAAGGATGAAACGGAGCCGCTCGCCAGCAGCCCCGCCACAAGCAAAAAACCAAGCACGGTATAGGCCAAGCAACGTCCTAACGCGTAGAGCAAGCCCGCTAAAGCGACCTGCCTCGCATTGCCGACTTGTCGGCCGACGTATGATATGGCTGCGATGTTCGTTGCCAATGGGCAGG
Source organism: Thermoguttaceae bacterium (assembly GCA_963665265.2). GTDB lineage: Bacteria > Planctomycetota > Planctomycetia > Pirellulales > Thermoguttaceae > CAXXHQ01. Next base: position 1,126,439 of record OY762224.2, read on the forward strand.
GAGTTATCGCGGTAAAAAGACCGAGAAATAACGCCGCGCCTAACCCGGCGAAATAGGCGTCCATTACTTCGACTCCAGATAAGCGCGAACTTCCCCTTGGACGTACTTGAAGAAGTCGTCTTGCTTGGCGACGTAACTCCACGCTTTCGGGGCCGGCTTCCATTCGACGACTTTATCGCCGCGAACCTTGAGTACGATTAGCGTCGGTCCGGAAATTTTGTAGGCGTCGGTCAATTTCTGATTCTTCGCGTCTTGAAAATCAATCTGCATCACTTCGACGCGACCGGCCTTAATCTCCGAGGCGAACCCTTTTTTGACCGACTCTTCGACGTAGCCGCCTACTTTTTGGCAGGTTGGGCAGCGATTCGTTCGGTGAAAATAGCAAATCACTGTACGATCCGACGCTAATTTCACCGCTTTTTTTTCCGAGACCGCATTCAGCTCGGCGGTTTTCGCCGCCGCTTCATCCTTGGCGGGCTTCGATTCAGACGCGGCATGCGACGCCGTTATGGCCGAACAAACAATAATCAATGCAATACATGCCTTCGCGGTCCGTAACGAAAACTGATTCATCTTCTAGCCTTTCGAAACTTTGGAATTCTATTCTCTATTTCTGAAAATCGCGTATTTCTTTTCGCACGTAATCGAGAAACGCTTTTTTTTCGCCTGTGATGACGAGTTGCCAAACGTCGGTCAGGCTTTTGAAATTTTTGCGCTCGCCCCCGCGAATCTTGATTAATACGACCGAAGGAATGCCGCCAAGTTCAAAATCCTTGTCGAAATGTTTATTATCGGCCTCGTCGAAGTTGATTACCTTCCACTCGACCGAGCCTTCGGCCAATTCCCTGGTGAATTCGCCGTGAACCGCCTCGTTCGCGTTAGCTTCGATCGCCCGGCAATTCTCGCAACGCACGTTCCCGTGAAAATAGTAAACGGCAAGTCGATCTGCCCGCAAATTGACGTCGTTCAACGTCGTCGACGTTACCGAGACGCTTGCTTTCGGCGCATAAGATTCCGCCTGCAACTTCGTCCGTTTAATCGCCATTTCTGCAAAACTGAAAACGACGAAAGCGGAAAGCAGGATTGTGAAAATGGTTTTGGGCTTCATTGACGTATCTTTCGCCGACTAACAAGCTTGGCAAGCCTTTGCGGCCGTGACGACTTTTTCGACGTTTTCCGTTGAGGCGGGCGACTTACCCTTCGGTAGGTCGAGATCGGCCAATCGAAGATGCGTAAACTTCGCAAAGCCGGCGTTTTCCAGAGTCTTCGCCGCGCAATTTAGCGGGCATCCGTCAATCGCAAGAATGGAATCGGCCGACTCGACGGTCGCCATGATTCCGCTCACTCGTCCGCCGACTCCTGCTAGGCAATACATTTTGCCGATTCCTTCGGCCGTCAACTGACGAGCGGCCAAGTCGGCCACTTGGCCGACGTCGGCGGCTCCCGAACACGCGAAAATGAGCTTCGGAGCCGCGGAGCAAACGCAAGATTTTTCATCCGACATCGGAAAACCCTCTTTTGTAAAAACTTCTTGAAAGATCAGACAAGCAATTTCGCGATTTCCGCCGGCGAGAGAACCTTGCCGGCCGATTTCACTTCCCCGTCGATGACCAAGGCGGGGGTCGACATTACCCCGAAAGCCATGATCTGCGAAATGTCAGAGACTTTTTCAATTTTCGCCTCGACGGCCAAGCTGGCCACGGCCTCTTCGGCGCTCTTCTTTAATTTTTCGCACTTTGCGCAACCGGGACCTAGTACTTGAATTAACTTCATTGTTGTCACCAAGATTAATTGCTTAAGGACGCAAGCGTTTGGCTGTTTCGCCAAGCGTTTGCGTAAAAAAATTTGCGAACCGCAAACGATTCGCTACCGAGCCAAAACCGCCGCTTGCTTCGCGTTGCTTTTGACGACCGATTCGACGCAGGAGAGGAAATTCAACAAGCATGGCGTGCGCAGCCGGTAAAAAACCATCGAACCGCGTTTTTCCATTTCGACGACCCCGGCGTTTTTCATGATCGAAAGGTGCTTCGACACGGTGGACATATCTGCTCCCACCATTTCGGTCAATTCGCAAACGCAACGTTCGCCCTGGGCGAGAACGTCGGCCATAAAAAGCCGACTCGGATGTGCAAGGGCTTTGATGACCTCGGCGCGGGCTTCGAATTTCGCTAACGTTTTGACGTCCATTGGCGTTCCCCGCTGGCATATCTTTCAATATATAGGCATATCGACTAACTTCAGTTGGCAGTTTAGCCAAATGGCCAATAGTTGTCAACTCATTTTCGCGAATTTTTGCAAAAGAAATTTTGGATCATCCGAAACTTGCGCGCTTACGCCGTAGCGGAGGCGAATATTCAGTGGCTGGGGAAAACAAAACGGCCGCCCCGCTTACGTCTAAAGTCGCTTTAACCGCTTGAATCGTGTTGGCTCGGCTCTTCCGCCGGGGATTTATTCGCGGCCATCCTTTTTAGGAACCTTTTCATTCTCGACGGTTGCGTCGCAGACGTCAGCGGCATGCCGTGCGCCGAAAGGCGCCTCTCGGTTACGTCTCTGAGACTTAGGTCGAGGAATTCGGAACGCAAAAAAGAATATGGACGCCTTTTATAGCCGAAAAATGGATTTTCTTGGTTTCGACGGATCGCCGTAAGTCGTTTAATTGTCAAATGGCAAAACTGCAAAATCATCGCGGCGAGTCGTTAATTGTCAAAGAGCGCGTCTCATTTCTCCATGACGATCCAGAGTATCGTAACAGAAAGCATGGCTCAATTTCCAACAAAAACGGTTTTGCTAGAACCAGGCAAAAATTGGGCGGTCTCTAAAAGGAGGCAATATCCGGATGAACCGAAATTTCGTCGGGGGAAATGTTTGTTCAACATGCACCTTTCTTCTAGCAATTCCGGTGAGGTTCTTACTGGACGTGCGCTACCACCCGTTGTTACTGTCACTGCCGCGTTATGCTTCATAGGGCGAATTTGTATCAATATCCATTGGTAATTATGAAGATTTGAAATCCGATATTTTCTTGACTTTTAACATTGACTAACGCATGAGCGACCTATGATTGTTCAACCTCTCGCGTTGAGGCGTTGTTTTTAGCGGAACGACGCCGCTACAAAAGGCTTTTGGTAAGGGCCTGTGAGAGGACTATTACGCATCAAGCGAGAAGAGGGCGATTCGACGGTGACCGACGGTCATTGTGTTGAATCAAACCGTTCAGACGGTTCTTGCCGCAGTCAGCCAAGCATTTCACTTTGGCGTATTTCGGTTGCGCGACCTACAACTAAACGAATGTCGCGGTTCGACCGAAGCGGGCCTCCGATCGCAGCAGTTCACATTTTTTCAAGGAGCGCTCCGCATGTTAAAGAATCTCTCTATTCGAATCAAACTGTTTACGGTCGTCGGCGTGTTAGCCGCGTTGGCGGTCGGACTCACGATTCTCTCGTTAGACAAGCTGAAGACGATCGACGATCAGCTCAACGAGATGGCCGACGTTACCGCTCAACGCGCGTTGCTAGCGGCTCAGTTGAACGACGACATTACTCGATTACATCGTGGTGAAAAGAATATCATATTGTCGGACAAGGTCGCCGACATGGACCGATACGCCGGCGAGATTCAAAAACGTAAAGACGCGTTGGCTTCGCATTTGAAGAAGCTTGAGGAAGTGTCTGATGAGAATGGAAAAAAGCAGATCGGCGAGTTTCGTTCCGCCTACGACGAGTATTTGGCCGTTTCGGCCAAGGTTCAGGAGAACGCCCGCAAGAACACGAACGCTTTGGCGTCTGAGATGGCGAAAAGTCCGGACCGAACGAAATTATTCAACAGTTTGACGGACGCGATCGGAAGCGTCGCCTTGCGAACGGAGAAGGAAGCTGAGTCCCGTCTTCAATCGCTCAAAGATTTGAAGAATCAGCGAGTGGACGAAGCGATCGCGGCGACGGCCGATTCGCAAAAGAGAATTGTTTTGCTCGCCCAATGCAAGGAAGGCGTTTACAACATGTTGCGTGCGGAGAAAAATACCATTCTCGCCACGGAAGACGCCGACATGGACAAGTTCGCCAAGGCTTTCGCGGCGAACAAGGCTAGCGTTGAAAGCGCCGCCAAACAATTGGCGGCCACCGCTTCGGACTCGGACAAAAAAGAAATCGAATCTTTTCTTGTCAGCTTTGGCTCTTTCTGCGATGAAAACAAAAAGATCGAAGCGCTGACCCGAGAGAATTCAACGTTAATTGCTCGACAATTGTCGGATACGAAAGGCCGCGAGGCGATCGCAAGGGCTCAGCAGTTGATGGATACAATCGCCGAGTCGGCGAATAAGGGGATGGATGACGCCCAGGTAGCGAGCGCAAACGCCTATGCCGCCGCGAAGTGGATGATGTATTCGGTGAGCGCCTTCGGCATTCTAGGCTCGGTTTGCTTGGCCTATTTTATCATCGCCGGCATCGTCGGCGCCATTCGCAAGGCAGTTGACGTGATTGCGGCGTTCGCCGCAGGCGACTACTCGAAGCGCTTGGAGATTGACGGCAAAGATGAGATCGCCGAAATGGCCGTTTCGCTGAACAAGGCGATTGACGCCACCGGCGACGCGATGAACAAAATCAAGGAGGCGGCCGAACGGGATCGCCAAGCCCAAATTGAGGCCGATCGCAAGGTCAAGCACATTTTGGAAGTCGCCAATAAGGTCGGCAAAAAAGACTATTCCAAGTCCGTTGAAGTAACCGGTGACGACGCCTTGGGCCAACTTGGCGACGGGTTGCGGACTTTCTTCGCAGATAAGCAAGAGACCGAACGTCGCGAGGACGAGAAGGCTGCCATGGAACGCGAGGCGGCCGAGGTTTTGCGTCGCAAGGTGGACGGATTGCTCGACGTGGTGAACGCCGCCGCAAAGGGCGACTTGACCAAACAGGTCCGCGTTGAAGGCGAGGAGCCGGTAGACGAATTGGCGGGCGGCATCAAGAAGATGCTCGAAGACCTTTCCGGCGTGATCGGTCAAGTGACCGAGAGCGCGACGCAATTCAACGAAGGATCGCGGGTAATCGCCGAGAGTTCGCAAAACTTGGCGCAAGGCGCGCAGACGCAAAGTTCGAGCGTCGAAGAGATGACCGCCTCGATTGAAGAACTGGAACGCTCGATTCAGGCTGTGAAGGAGAACGCCACGGAGGCCAATAAGGTTGCTGAAGACGCGAATCGATTGGCCGAAGAAGGCGGTCGGGCGGTTCAGAAGTCGGTCGAGTCGATGTCTCAAATTCGCGAGAGCTCGCAAAAGATTAGCGAGATCATTCAAGTGATTTCGGAGATCGCGAGCCAAACGAATTTGCTGGCGTTGAACGCGGCGATTGAAGCGGCCAGAGCCGGCGAGCACGGCATGGGCTTCGCCGTCGTGGCCGACGAAGTGCGTAAATTGGCCGAACGAAGCAATCAGGCCGCCCGCGAGATTTCGACCTTGATTAAGGAATCGACCGAGAACGTCGAGCAAGGCGTCCAGCTTAGCGACGAAACCGGCAAATCGCTATCGCAGATCATCGAGGCCGTTCAAACGACGGCCGCCAAGATCGCCGAAATCGCCGAAGCGACGGTCGAGCAAGCGGCCGGAGCTCACGAAGTGTCGAAGGCAATCCAAGGCGTCGCCACAGTGACCGAGCAATCGGCCGCCGGAAGCGAGGAGATGGCTTCGAGCAGCGAAGAGCTCGGCGCTCAGGCCGGAGCCTTGAAAGATTTGGTCTCCCGATTCCAAGTGAGCAAATAGTCGACCCCGCGGTTGATACGATATTCACGCTTCCTTCCAAGCGTCCGGCGGCGCGGGCATTACCCCCTCCAAAGTCCGCGCCGCCGGTTTTTAAAACAGCCTCCGGGCGCGTAGAAATACGCTTCGGTTCGGAGCAATGGATTTATGCGAGGCGACGGAATAGTTTCCGCTTCCCCTCATTCGGTTTCGCCGCCGTTTTTGTTCCCCATTTGACAAAGAGAACTTCCGAAAGGAATGGAAATATGTGTGCAACGACGAGTTCCGTAACGCCGAATTCCGCCTCGACGCTCGCCGCCGAGAGTCTCGACACGCTGCAAATGGTCAGCTTTCGTCTTGGCCAAGAGCTGTTCGGAATCGAAATCACGAAGGTTCGCGAAATCATTTTACTCACCGAAATTACTCGCATTCCGCAGGCCGAACCTCACGTTAACGGCGTGATTAACTTGCGGAACATGGTAATTCCTGTGATTGATCCTCAAATTATGTTCGGTCTTGCCGAGAGCGATCGGACCGAAGACAGTCGAATCATGGTTTTGCAATCCGGCAAAAAAACGGTCGGCATCATCGTCGATTCGGTGAGCGAGGTCTTGCGAGCGAAACGCGATCAGATCGCGCCGCCCCCGCCGACTGTTTCGGGGTTGGGCCGCGAGTATCTTAGCGGACTCGTCAAGCTCGATCGCGAGCTGTTAATCTTGCTCGACATTGAAAAGCTACTCATGGATCGCGGCGAGACGGTCGTCGCAACGGCCTAGCGGTCGCCGAGGGGTCGCATGGAAACAGCCCCGTTCGAACTTCGCGTTCCTTTCAGGCGAGGCGAAGTTCGACGCAATCGGCGCGGCGGCGTTAGGGAGTAACGTTCAACGCGCCAAAAACAAAGCGGCGTCTTCGGCTGAAAAAGCGACGACGACGACGCGAAAGAAATCGCCCCAGTCTGAAGCCTTCGCTGCGATTGCCCGGTCGCGCGAAGGCTTCGGCGTTTCTTGGCCCGTCGTTTAGGTGCGCCAATGCTTTAATCGGAGGGCGACTTGGACGAGAGCGATCATCACCGGGACTTCGACCAACGGCCCGATGACCGCCGCGAATGCCGCACCGTGATTCAACGTGAACACGGCGGCCGCCACGGCGATGGCCAGCTCGAAATTGTTGCTCGCCGCCGTGAACGCCAACGTGACGGTTTTGCCGTAGTCGGCCCCGATGAGTCGGCCCATGAAAAAGCTCGCAAGAAACATCACCACGAAATAAATCAGAAGCGGAATCGCGATTCTCGCCGCGTCCAGCGGAATCCCAATAATCTGATTCCCCTTCAAGCTAAACATCACGACGATCGTGAAGAGTAAGGCGACGAGCGTCATCGGACTAATCTTCGGGATGAAATTCTTTTCATACCATTCGCGTCCTCGAAGTCGAAGGAAAATCGTCCTGGTCAAAAAACCGGCCAAGAACGGAATGCCGAGGTAGATGAAAACGCTTTGCGCGATCTCCGACATCGTCACTTTGACGATCTTTCCTTCCATTCCTAAAAGCGGGGGCAAGACCGTGATGAAAAAATAGGCGTAAGCGCTGTAAAAAAGAATCTGAAAAATGCTATTAAACGCGACCAACCCCGCCGCGTATTCGCCGTCGCCGTCGGCCAAATCGTTCCAGACGATGACCATCGCGATGCACCGCGCCAAACCAATCAATATCAAGCCGGTCATGTACTCAGGATAGTCGTGCAAAAAGAGCACGGCCAAGGCGAACATCAACGTCGGGCCGATGAGCCAGTTTTGCACGAGCGAGAGGCCTAATACCTTCCAATCGCGAAAGACGTCGCCAAGTTCTTCGTAGCGAACTTTAGCCAACGGCGGATACATCATCAAAATCAGACCGATAGCGATCGGAACGTTCGTCGTATTTACTTGAAAGCGATTGATGAAGCCCTCGACGCCGGGGAAAAAATAGCCCAGGCCGACGCCGAACAGCATCGCGGCGAATATCCACAACGTTAAAAAACGATCCAAAAATGAGAGCTTCTTTTCGCCGTGCATTATCTATTCCTCATTCTCGCGTCAGAGTTTCCGGCAGCGTTTCGACGAACTTGCGAATTTCATCTCGCACTCGCCGGTACGGGGCAAGCCGCTCTTCCTCATTCTTCGCGCCGGCGGCCAATCGGGGCGGATCGTCAAACCCGACATGAACGACCTTCGTCTTGCCGGGAAAAATCGGGCAGCTCTCGCTCGCGTTCCCGCAAACCGTCACTACATAATCAAACTCGACATGGGAGAGCGAATCGAGCCGCTTCGATTTGTGCGAGGAAATGTCGATTCCAGCTTCGGTCATCACGCGAACGGCGTCGAAGTTCAGACCGTGCGTTTCGATTCCCGCCGAATAGGAGTCGATCCGATCGCCTTTCAAAAATCGAGTCCAGCCCTCGGCCATCTGGCTGCGGCAGGAGTTGCCTGTGCAAAGAAAGAGGATTTTTAGTCGCGGTTTTGTTTCCGGCATAAAATCTCCCGATCTATTTTCAAAATCTGTTTGAGCCGTTCGGCGTCTTTGCGAATTTGAGGCGAATCGGCAAGTTGCCGCAGCGATAACTCAAGCAACGCTTGCGACTCGGGCGGAACGTCTTCTTCGGCGAACCGGAAATACATCCACCGACCTTCCTTGCGACTATCGACGAATCTCGCTTGTTTTAAGACGGACAGATGCTTGGAGACGGTCGAGGGGGCAAGTCGCATTAATTCGACGATTTGGCAAGCGCATAATTCACCGCGCGAGAGAGACATTAAAATGCGAACTCGCGTCTCATCGGCCAAGGCTTTCACGGCGTCGATAAATTCTCGCATGTCATTTCCGGGAAGGTTTTTTCGCGGTTTTCTCCAGAAAAACCGGTTCTAACCGTCACTGGCGGAAGCGTCAAGCCCGTCGGCGTTTTCTCGTAAAGCGAAGCGTTAGGCCACATGGAGATTCTCCCGCCCTCCGGTTTCGGAAAAAACGACGCCGTCCGCCAAGCGGAGGGTGCGTTTTGCCCGTTCGGCGGCTCGCGGGTCATGCGTGACCATAACGATGGTTTTACCTTCCTGATTGATCTCCTCGAAGCATCCGATGATCTGGCGACTGGTTTCCGGATCAAGGTTTCCTGTCGGCTCGTCGGCCAAAATAATGGCGGGATCGTTGGCCAACATTCTTGCTAAAGCAACTCGTTGCTGCTGTCCGACGCTCAATTCAAAAGGTTTATGGTGCAGGCGGTCGGCCAGTCCGACGCGTTTCAAAAGTGCCGTCGCTCGCTCTCGCTGAGTTTTCGGCTCAACACCGGCCAAATAAAGAGGAACCTCAACGTTTTCAACTGCCGTAAGGTACGGCACAAGGTTAAAGGTTTGAAAGACGAAGCCGACGCGTTTCTGTCGCAACAGAGCTCGACCGTCGGCGTTGAGATCGTAAACGGATCGTCCCTCGAAAAGTATCCGCCCGGAGGTGGGCGACAGCATTCCGCCGAGCATCAGTAAAAGAGTGCTTTTTCCGCTTCCGCTCGGACCGACGATCGACACGAAATCGCGAAACGGAATGTTCACCGTTGCGTTATTAAGAGCCGTAACGGTTTGGCCGCGTCGCATATACCGTTTTGTGACATTTTCCATATTGAGCATGGGTTATATCTCCTGGAAAGTGGCGCAGGGATCAAGGCGAGCCGCGCGTCGAGCGGGAAAGTAGCTTGCGGCCAACGTGAGTCCGACCGAAATAGCGACGGCCCAAGCGGCGAGAATCGGCATCGGCAAAACGGGAACCTTGGCTAGTTTCGGGCCAAGCGTTACGGCAATCATCGTGCCGAGCAGGAAGCCGCCGACGCCCCCCGCCGCTCCAAGAACAAGCGCCTTAAGCAGAAAAACTTGTAAAATCAGCGATGAATTTGCGCCCAATGCCATAAGCGTACCAATTTCTCGTTGTCTTTCAAATACGTTGGCGAACATGTAGTTTGCGATCCCAGCTCCGCCGACGATCACAATAATCGCCAGAAAGATTTGCGATAATTGAGCCATTAACTGATTCATCTTGAGCTGTGCATCGGCGATCTGAGTGATCGTTACTACCTTGGCCTGCGGGAGAAGCTCGTTAATTTTCTGAACGAGCCCTTTCGATATTTCTTGGCAGCATCCTATGATCTCGATGGCGTTAATCATCGGCCCTTTGCCGGTTATTTCTTGTACGCGATGAAGGTGGGCGAAAACGCGAGAGTCGTCAACGGTTCCGGTTTGGGGCAGCACCGCCGTAACCGAAAAGTCTTTTCCCAGTAACGTCAGAGCGTCGCCTTCCTTCAAGCCGGCGTTCGCGGCGACGTCGGCGCCGACGAGAGCGTCTTCTTCGCCGAGGTTTTCAATAACTCGTTGACGAACGAGGGTTTTGGGGTCTTCTCCCGCGAACGGCAGAGTCGGAACGGCGCCGCATCCGACGGGGCGAGAAAATATTCCCGCTCCCGCCCACGAGGCTTTCGCTTGGAACTCGTTTTTCGGCAGAATTCCCGTCAGAATTAAGGACCGTCCGTTTAGCTCGGTCATCGTCGATAACTTCGGCGAGAGATTGTCCAATCCTTGCAAGTTGGACATGGCGAGTTGCGTCACGTATTCCTCCGGAATAACGTCGCCTTGCATGTCGGCGGAGTAGTAATCCTGCAAAGTCGCCGACTTCGGCAAAACTAGAACGTTGGCGCCGAGAGAGTCCATCTCTCGCGCAACGGCCTTTTCCGAGTAAAACGTGACGTTTTTTATGGAAACGATCACGGTGATTCCTAGGAGAACGGCCAAAAAACTGGTCGCAAGTTGGCTCTTGCGCTCGAACATCTCCCGCCAAACTAGCGTTCGCATTCGCATGGAAATAACTCCTTACTTTTTCGGTCCGCATCCGTTTGGCCCGCATTTTCCCCCGGCGCACGGACTCGCCTGGGCGGCGGCTAACGCGGCTACAAACTGCTGTTTGTTCGCGGCGACGTCGTATTTTCCAATTAGCGTTCCGGGCGGGCCAAGAAAAACCGTAACCGCTTTGTTCGATTTCGGATCGATTTGCAATTCCTTGAGGAACGTCGCTTCTTCCCCGTCTCTTGAGTTTAGGGAGACAACTTCCGTCACTTTCGCAAAGCGTTGGTCATCGCGGAAAGCTCGCACTCCTTGTGGCGCCAGTTTCGGAACGGCAGGCGACTCTAGCGCCTCGACGCAGACGAAAACGAGCTTTCCCTCTTGGAGCGACTTGAGACAACGCTCGGTGCAGGGACTAACAAACGCCGTTCGCAATTGTTTATCGTCGACGGGAGCGGTGAATCCTTTCGTGACTGCGCCGCAAGGAGCGACTGCTAACGTCAGAGGCGTCGGAGCGCGACTAACTCCAAAACGATCGACAATCGCTTTTTCCGCTGGATCCGTCGCCAGAACGGAGATGACGTCCGTCGCTCTGCCCGTCTTCGCTGCAGCTTCCTTTAACGAATTCCAGGCTTTGCTCGTTTGCTGGTTTTTCTCTTTCCAGAAAAAGACAAGAGCGTATTTTCCGGAAGCAGCCGATTTTTCGAGCGCTGTTTGACCGGCGCTCGGTTCCGCAGCGGCCTGCGAAGAACGCGGCTGGCCGCTTGGAGCGGCGTTTTGTCCAAACGCGGACAACGTGCCGCAAAAAATTACGGCAAATGCGACTGACATGCGCAACGATCTCATGTATCAACCTTTTCCTGAACGAGAGAAGCCCGCCCTTTTCGTCTAGTCTTTCCAACGGCGAGTAACATTATTTCTTTGGCCCGCAACCGCCGGGGCCGCAGCCGCCCGCTCCGCAAGCCGTGCTAGCCTTTTGAAGAACGGAAATCAATTCGTCCTTGCTAGTCGCTCCTTTAAATTCGGCGATTACCGAGCCTGGGGGAGCCAAAAAAGCGGTAACGGCTTCCGTAGTGAGCGGATCAATTTTTAAATCCGATAAGAAGTTCAATTCCGCCGTGTCCGACGGATCGAGCGTAACGATTTTCGTCGCTGCGGAATATCGCGGATCGGAGGCGAAGTCGCGTACTCCCTTCATCGCTTCGTCGTTCGCTTTCGTGGACTTGTTTTGAACGCAAAGGAGCACAAGATTCCCGTCCTGCAAGGTCTTCATCGTTTGTTCCGTGCAAGGACTCCCGAAAGCGTTCGTCAGATCCTCTTTGCTGAACTTCTGGGGAAAGCCCCCCATGATTGCGCCATTTGGGGCGATGACCAAAACAAGCGGCATCGGCGCCCTACTTAAGTCGAATCGGTCCACGACGCTCGCTTCCTCGGACTCGCCGACGTTAATTCGCGCGGCGAAAGCTCGATCAGCGATCTTTTTCATCGCCGACTCAAACACGGCTTCCATCCTCTCCGTTTCTTCGGATTCCGTTTTCCAAAAGAAAAGAAACGCATACTTATTGGCTTGCGCGGCTTTGGAGAGAGCGTCAGCGCCCTTCCCTGCTCCGTCAGACGTTTGCCGTGGTTTTTTAGCCTTCTCCGCAAAACCCGGCAAAGAGCGAACCTCCTCCTCCGATTTTCCTTGCGAGGCGGAGCCGTCAAGCAATGTCACTGCACCGAGTAAGCCTGCAACCGTAGTTGCGATCGCTAATCCGACAACGGTATTTCGATTCATAAAACGTGCGCCTTATCGCCAAGTTCCCGGCAAGACGGAGATTTGTTCAAAAGAACGACATTGATCCAAGCTGCGCATGGCCGTTAGATAATTCTATCGTTCGCCAAACAACGAAATGATAAGCCAAAAGCGGCGCCATTTCAAGATCAATCAAGGTTAACCTGTTTTTTTAACTTCGGCGGATCCCCGGTCCCTGCCAACGAGCCGCTCTTTGATTAGAATAAGATGAATGAAGATTCTCACCATAGAAACGACCTGCGACGAGACGGCTGCGGCGGTCATTACTGATCAGCTCGAAGTATTAAGCTCCGTCGTCGCTTCGCAAGATAAAATTCACCAGCGATTTGGCGGCGTGGTGCCCGAAGTGGCCTCGCGCGCCCATGTCGAACGTATTTTGCCCGTTATCGACGAGGCTTTACGGAAAGCCGACGTCTCCGGTCCGGATTTGGACGCCGTGGCTGTGGCGAACGCCCCCGGCTTGGCCGGTTCGCTGTTGGTCGGCCTGACGGCGGCCAAGGCGCTCTGCGTCGCTTGGAACCGGCCTCTCGTGGCGATCAACCATCTGCAAGCCCATATTTATGCTTGTCGAATTGCGGCCGGTGAGGACGTTTTTCCGTGCATTGGTCTAATCGTTAGCGGCGGGCATTCCAGTCTTTATCGTTGCCAAGGGCCGCTTGATTTTGAACTGCTCGGCGGGACGATCGACGACGCCGCCGGGGAAGCGTTCGACAAGGTGGCCGCGATGCTGGGATTGCCCTATCCGGGCGGTCCTTCCGTGCAAAAGGCGGCCGAAGGCGGAAATCCGAAGGCCTTCGCTTTTCCGCGCTCGTTTCATAATCAAGACGATCGGCTAGAGTTCAGCTTTAGCGGTTTGAAAACGGCCGTTCGCTACGCCATTGCCGGACCGGGCCGCCCTGATGTTTCCGCCGCGAATCTCTCGCAAAGCCAGATTGCCGATCTGGCGGCCAGTTTCCAAGAAGCGGTAGCCGACGCTCTTTCGGAAAAAGCTTTCGCGGCCGTGAGAAAAATCGGCGTCAATCATCTTTGCGTGGGGGGCGGGGTCGCGGCCAACGGTCGACTGCGGGCGAAGCTCGAGGAAGAGGCTGCGCGCCGCAGCGTGCGGCTGTTCATCGCCCCGTTAAAACTCTGTACCGATAACGCCGTGATGGGCGCCATCGCCGTCGAACGACTCAAAGCGGGACTGACCGAATCGCTCGATCTCGACGCCTCGCCGGGCGTTCTTCGCGCCAACAAGAAACCGATGAGATAGTCGACGGCGCGGGGCATTTCCTTGCTCTGTGTTTCTTCCGTCGTCGCGCAAAAAAACCGCGAGAGTTCGAAGAAATCTCGCGGCGTATTTTTTGTGGATTCAGCTTCGTCGTTTACATCGAACTAAATCCGTTGCTGCCCGTTCCGCTGCTGCTGCTCGAACTGCTGCCGCTAGCGTAGTTGAACGTATTCACTTCGGAAACGCCTGAGAACATCGGCGAAGGAGTGATGCGAACGTAACGGCGGTCCGCGGAGACCACGGCCGTTACGCCCATGCTGGCGCCTTTCGGTAAGGTGATAATGACCGGCTGATAGCCGACCGCTCCGGCGCGGGTCGTAAAGATATAGGGCGCCGTCGTCGAGTTCGTCGTCGTCGAGTCGGACAACCCGGTCGACGTGGCGGCCAAGACTTTTGAATCGATCGACGAATTGATCGACTGGCTGACGATTTGTTGATTCACGGCCAATTGCGACTTGACGGCGTTTGCGACTAACTCGTCGTTGATCGACTCCGTGCGGCGGCCTCCTTTGAGATCGAAGGAGACAAGGGCTTTGTCTTCTTTTCCCAACGGAATGTCGGCGCGAGTGACCTTTTCCTTATCGCTTCGGTAATGCGTGTACATCTCAAGGCGAACTTTTCCGGATGTGACGTTGCCCCATACTCGGGTCAACAACACGCGGTATTTTCCGTCAAAACCTTTGGGGCAGACGTAGGCCTCGGCATGGCTGTCGGCCGCGTCTTTTGAGGTCTGGTTGATGGCGTCGCCGATCAAAATGCCGCCGCCCGAAGTGCGAGGCAAACGATACGAGCAAACGCTTCCCGTCGGCTCTTCGACCATCAGGTCGATTTCGGCGTCGCCGGAATATCGGGCGATGATCACGCAATCGCGCATCACCGCGTTCTTCAGTTTTTCTTTGAAGGCGGCGACTTCGGCGTCTTTCTTTTCCGCTTTCAATTGAGCGAGGATTTCTTCAGCGGCGCCCGACCCGGCTCGCCAAACCGCCATTTGCTCCTTCGGCCAAGCTTGGCTAAGGATTCCCAACGCGGCCCATTCTTTCGCTTCGGCGTCTTTCAGCGAACGAGCCGCCGTCAGACCAAGCATATACGGCTCGGGGCTCATCGGATTGGCTTCAGACGCTTGCTTGAATATCTCCAAGGCCCGTTCGTTCAAGCCGACTCGCATCAAATACTTTCCGATATAAACGAAATCGGTCGTGTCGTCGCAAAAATCGACGGCCGACATAATCGCTCGTTCCAGTTCGTCGTTTGAAGCTCCTTTGGCTTGCAACGCAAGGCCCAAAGCCTCGTACATCCACGATTGGCCTTGATGATGCCGCAAGGCGGCGTTGATCAAAGACGCGACGTGGTCGTATTTTTTGTCGGCCATCAATTCACGCACGGCGGAGCGAACGGCGGCTCCCTTCGGCGTATTTGCCGAGAAATATGATTCCCAAACGTCGTTCGGTTTGGCGTTTGACGCGAAATCAAGAGGAATCTTGTCGGCCGCCTTTGTCGTTTCGGCCGATTTCTCCTCAGTTTGAACGGGCTTAACGCTAACAGGCCGATCATCCGTCTTGGAAGACTCGTTCGACTTGGCGTTTTTCTCGTTTGGGGATGCGGGAACGGCTTCCGGCGGAACATTATACATGCCGCCGCCGCTCATGCCCGACATGCCGCTCATGCCTGACATGCCGCCGCCGCTCATGCCTCCCATGCCGCCGCTCATGCCTCCCATGCCGCCGCTCATGCCTCCCATGCCGCCCATCATGCCGCCCATGCCGCCCATCATTTGGTTACGGATCGGCAAAACAAGGTCGGCGACCGGATAAACCTTCGTCGCCAAATAGTTGCCCGCTTCTTCAGGCGAAGTGATCAAGAGTACTTCGTCCTTGATCATATAAGTGAGATTCAAGTCGCGGAGCATCAACCGTAAGGCGGAGCGAAGCGCAACGCCCTTCAAGTTGCGGGTGACGGGCGAATCGGAATTGACGCCCGCCGCCTCTAACGCCGTTCTATCCAGTTGGATTTCGATGCCGTGGCGCTCTTTCAAATAGTTGATCACCTCGGAAAGCGGCGTTTCGTTGAATTCCATTTCGGTAGTCGACTTCAACGCATCTTCGATCTTCTTCTCCGCCTTGCCTTTGCCGGCCAAATCGATTGAGCGGTATTTGGCGATGCGACGCTTGGAAAGTTCTTGCCACACGTCGGCGTTCGGATAAAGAATCGGTTGATCGTCGGCCATCGGAATGTTCGCCGTTTCGACTTGGTACAGCGTGTCGACGACCGCCTTCTGGCGACGTTCGCGGGTCGCCATGATATTCGTGTAATTCTCGACGAATCGCGCGTCGAGTTGTCCGGCGCGAGGAGCTAAAGCGTCAGGAACGGTTTTTACGGCTTCGGCGGCCGCCATATCCTCGGCGTCGCGGTACTTTCCTTCGTCCATGAGCGCGTTGAAACGCTCCATCAACTGGCGAGCCTTCTGCTGATTTTGCTGCAAGCTTTCGGCCACCGCTTGTCGCTCCTTGGCGGCGGCAAGACTTTCTTGCGCACGCTGACGACGTTGCTCGAATTCAATCTTGCGGCGATCGCCTTCGCGTAAGGCCGATTGCAATTGCGACGTGAATTGATCGCGAACGTCGGGATCCAAATCGGGAGCCTGACGAACTTTTTCCAACATCATTTTCAAGTCTTGAATCGCGGCGTCCGGATCGACGCTCATTCCCTTGCGGGCTTGATTCAAGGTCGCCACGACTTCAGCTTGAATCGCTTGCGCGATAATTTTCTTTTCTTGCTTAAAACCTTCGGCCATGGCGCCGGCGGGCGGTTCGGCGGACGAGCCGACCACGCTTAAATCGTCCTCGGCGGTCTTTTCATCCTTTTTCGGAGCGTCGGCCGACTCGCCTTCGACGGCGGCGGGAACCGTGTTTGAAATCGGCTTCACGGGGGTCGCGGCGCGACGTTTCTCCAACGCCGCCGCTAAATTTCGCAACTCGGGATCGTTCGGGTCGCGGCGTTTCGCTTCCGCGATCAATTTCTCGGCGCCGTCCATATTACCCGAGGCGACCGCTTCGCGGGCCAACGACTTGATGTTGCTCAACGCTTGATTGAGATACGAACGGGCTTGAGTTAGGCTCGAAGCGTCGACCAACGGCATGGCGGCTCCGCCGTCGATTTTCGCCGCAACGGCTAGTTGCGCCAAATAGGCGTTGCCGTCATCGGCCGCTTCCGGCTTCACGTCGAATTTAATCGCGTCGTTTTTCGCCGAGCCGTATTCAACCGCGAAGGGGCCTTCCCCTTTCACGACGCCGAAAAACACGCTCTCCCGATCTGCTCGCAAGGGCGGCGTTTGTTTCGGATAAACTTCAATGAACTCCTTCGGCCATTTCACTTCAGCGGGCCAAACCACCGGAGCCGTCGCCGCGGCGGCTAACGCCCGGCCGACTTCCTCGCCCAATTGGGTCTCTTGATTCATGATCATTACGCCGCCGGTCTGGGCGGCTAACGCCCCGACGATTTGAATGTCGGTCTTCATGCCGACGACGTAGCTGTCGAACGAGACGCGACGTTCGGCCAACTGCTTGGATATCGTCGCGAACTTCTCGACGCTAAGCGACTTGGCCGCGCTGCGACCGTCGCCGAAGTAAACGACCGCGCGAGCGCTCTTTGAATCGTCAGCGAACGCGGCGCCTGCCGTCTCGATCGCTTTTCCCATATCCATCGCGCCTAACGGCGTGCGCGCGTTCAACGCGTCAAAAGCTTTCGTTAGCTCCGCGCTTCGCGCCGCGACGAATCCTTTCGTGAGCGGAACGGTCTTCAAGTCGGCCGCCATCAACGATACGCGGTCGGCCGCCGGCAAATTGGCGAGAAACGATTTAAGGGCCAGCAAGGCCTTTTCTCGGACGTCGTCCGTCTGACTCGCCGACGTGTTGAACACGACGACGACGTCTTGCGACGACGCTTGCGCGCTCGCTTCCGGCGCCGTGAGAGTCAACGCAAAGTATTGCGTTCCGTCAGGCGCGGCGTAGGTTTCCATTCGCGGCGCCGAATCGGCGGCAAACGCCAAGCGGCTTTCAGCCGCGACGCTCAATGCCATCGCCGAAAGGAAGACGCCCAAGAAGAATTTGTGTCGAGTCATCGCGTTACTCTCCAGACCCTCGGTTAAGAGTGTGTATGCTTGCAAAAGCCGACGACCATACGTTCGTTATAACGCATTCGCGCGGCACGCATCGCAAAATTGTGGACGGTGTTTTCTTTCTCGTTCATGCAATCGTTTCCGCTTAAACGGCAACGCCGGCCCAATGACCGACCGCCATACGATTGCGAATCCTCGCGCATTATCTGCGCGGAAATTTACGTAATCAAACTTACCCTACGCAAAAGGCGATTAAAGCAAGCTAGCCAAAGATTTAGGATAATTCGCTTTGGTCCAAGCAAGCCGTATTTGCCTTAAACCTATAGTCAAACTCATTTTACCTAATCTGCCAAGGCGTTGCCACAAAAAAACTTACTGTTTTTCACTCCGATATTTCCAGGATTCAAACGCCATTCTCCCCCCTAAAAAATGCAGAAAAAAGTAGGCGCGCTCCACTACGAAGAGGGGGTCGTCTTTTGCGAGTTAACGGCATATAGCCGATTTCTCGCCAACATCGATGTAGAACTCGCCATCTGCCCCCTCCTACGAGCGGGTTGTGGCGTGTAGGTTTTTTAGGAAATCGTTACGGCGTTGAAAGCCTTGTGGTTATGGCTTTCGGGGAGCGTATTGACCCCCGTATTCCTTGGTTCGATACTGAAGCTTTCGCGTATCTAAGTTAGGAATATTTTTGGGAGAGCGTTCGATATGGAGCGTCGCGTCGCATTAGTCACTGGCGGTTCGCGCGGGATCGGTCGCGCTATTTGCTTGGAATTGGCCAAGCATGGTTACGACGTCGGAGTGAACTACGCCTCGCGCAAAGACGCCGCCGAAGAAGTGGTCGAGCAAATCGCCTCTCTCGGCGGCGAAGCGGTCGCCCTAGGCGGCTCGATCGCCTCTTCCGACGATCGCAAGCGACTTATCGAAAACATCGTCGAACGCTTCTCTCGCCTCGATTTGCTGGTCAACAACGCCGGAATAACTTCGCCTGGACGGCTCGACGTCCTCGAAGCGACGGAAGAAAACTTCGACACGGTCGTTAATACGAACTTGAAAGGTCCGTTCTTTCTCTCGCAATTGGCCGCCAACGAAATGATCCGCTTAAAAGCCGCCGGAAAAATTCCCGGCGGAAAGATCGTCACGACCACGTCGATTTCCGCTTACGCCGTTTCGACGAATCGGGCCGACTACTGCTTGACCAAAGCCGGCCTAAGCATGATGACGAAACTCTACGCCCAACGATTGGGCGACGAAGGAATTCTCGTTTATGAAGTTTGTCCCGGCGTCATCGAAACCGACATGACCTCTTCGCCTTCGGTTAAAGAAAAATACGACCGTCTGATTGCCGACGGAATTTGGCCGGTCCGTCGCTGGGGGAAGCCGGAGGACGTCGCAAAGGCCGTGGCCGCCATCGCCGCCGACTACTTCCCTTTTACCACCGGCAGTCGCTTCGACGTGGACGGAGGTTTCCATATCCGCTCGTTGTAGAGGTTGCGATTCCGGCTCCAACGTTCTTTTCTATCTTGTTTCGAACAGCGCCAGCGTTTGACCGGCATGGACCGACTCGTCGGCGTCAACCAGTTTTCTGACAAGCACGCCCGATTCCTTGGCCGAGATATCGACCGTCGCGGCGCCGCAAAGTATTTCGACGAGCGGTTCGCCCTCTTCTACCGCTTCCCCTTGCTTAACCAGCCAAAGACTCACCTTGGCCGATTGGTCGGCGAAGCCGAGTTCGGGCATGATGATTTCACGCAACGACATAGAGAACCTCTTCTAACGACGAAACTTTATCGCACTAATTCCAGGGTCGCCCAAAGGCTTGGGTCGTCGCGATATGGCAACGGAGATCCGACAGTAAACGTTTGTTCGCCGATTTCACGGTCGAATACGGCGAAGGTGAATCCCAAACGAGGATACTCTTGCGGATCGAATCCGGTCAGCGCATTGCCGGGCAGAAAAGTTTCAATCGCGTAACCGCAGGGCGTCTTCATCCCGCGAATTTTAATAGCGCGGGGCGGAACCGGTTTCGGCTCCTCTTTCGCACGATTGATCGGTAGCCATAATGCGGTCGGTTCGTCCAACTTCTGACCGGACCCGCTCGGCATGAATAAGAATCGGTGGCAAAAACGATTCGCGCGATGCACGTCATGCACGTCTCGCGTATCGATCCAAAGTTGCACGCAATCGCTGTCTTCAGCCTTCGATCCGCGGCACCAAGGCAACTGTTTTTTTCCTTTCACGACGATTGAAAAACCGAACCCTGTCTCGTTCCATGCCGCACTCGCCTCGACCAGCGGAGGACGACCTTCTAATTCCGCAAAGTTCGGAAGCCGATGCTTCTCGTTCAAACCGAGCCCTTGCGCAGTCCATTCGCGAGCCTCGTATATACACGGGACGGAGAGACGAAATAGTAGTCTTTGCGGTATGGACAGTTCGGACATGGCGAAAATTCGGAGTGCGAGTTCGGGGAGCGGCGTTTTGGCCGAGAGGTATGAAAAGACCTACGACTTGCACGCGGCAATATGTTCTTTTAAAAACGCGATCCAGTCCTTTGCGCGAATTTGATCGGCATTGTTGAATTTGAAATGCAGCACGTCGGTATTAGGGCGGGAGCCGTCCACGCTCGGATCAAGGCCGAACTTGGCGATTTGTCCGAGCGGGAATTTTCCCTTCGGACCGGTCAAATGCATATAGACCGCGTCGCACTTCTTCGTTTGCACAGCCGCCCAAGGCTCTTTTTGGTCGGGCAAATAAAACGGAACGACTTGCTTATTATTCCACAGAACTTGGCCGCCGGCGAGCGAGGCCAGCGATTCAAGCAACTCCTCGAGCGTTTCTTCGCTCCAATAAACTTTACGGCCGATCGGAAAACCCTTCCGCGATAGGTGCCATTTCTGACCGAGTTGCTTCCAGGGATGCAGAATATCGGATTGCGTTTGCACCCTCTGCGAGAACTTTGCAAAACCATCGATCGCGCGATCGACGAAGCTCCAAAATTCCGGCCGATCGATTTCGGCGTAGCTATGGACTCGCAATTCGATCTCTTGCCAAGGCCCTCGCAGGTTCTTGCATTTGGCGCGAGTTTCTGTCCCGTAGAGCGGCAGATCGGGCATGTCGTTTAACGGCTTCAGTTGCAACTGTTCGTTCAGTTCGTCCTGCTTGAATGTGTTTCGGGTCGTGCGGAATTTCATTTTCAGGAGCCATTCCTCGCCCGAGATGGCGTGGAAAAACCATCCTTCCGACTTTTTCTGCGCGCGTATTTCGACGATCGTGCGGTTGCTCCAATCGGTGTCCGAAAAGAGTTCGTTCCTCGATTCGATGCGGTCTATTACGTCGGCCAAAATACGGCCGTCCCATCGGCACGGGTTGCCGGTTCGTCCGACGCGATCGATGCAGTGCCATTTTCGTCCGTCAATTTGCCAGGGCATTCGCGCTTCGCCGCCGACTTCCGTAATATCGCGGTCGCCCGTCCGACTCGCTTCAAAAGCGGCGAAGTCGAACGGCTTACGCTCTTTGTACGGTCCCGCCGCGAGAATCGGCGTCAACATCTCGCCCGTATACGAGCGAAGCAGCGAAGGATCGCTCTTTCGGCGCTCGGTATGCGCGACTAAATCTTCCGGCGTTCCGCAAGCGACGACGTGGCCGCCTTCGTCGCCCGCTTCGGGTCCCATGTCGATGATCCAATCGGCCGTTTTTATCACGTCCAGATTATGCTCAATGACGACGACCGAATTTCCAAGATCGACCAAGCGGTTCAGCACGTCGAGCAACTTCGCCAAGTCGTCGAAATGCAGACCGGTCGTCGGTTCGTCAAGCAGATAGAGCGTTTGTCCGGTGTCGGGACGCGCCAGTTCGGCCGCCAGTTTGACGCGTTGCGCTTCGCCGCCCGAGAGAGTCGGCGCCGATTGTCCCAACGTGACGTAGTCCAGGCCGACGTCGCACAGCGTTTGCAAAATGCGGCGTATTTTCGGGATGTTGTCAAACAATTTCACCGCTTCGCCGCAAGACATGTTCAACACGTCGGCGATCGATTGACCGCGAAACTTCACGCCGAGCGTTTCGGCGTTGTAGCGTCGCCCTCGGCAAACGTCGCACTCGACCCAAACGTCGGGAAGGAAGTGCATTTCGATTTTTAATTGCCCGGCGCCTTCGCACTTCTCGCATCGACCGCCAGGGACGTTGAAGCTAAAACGTCGAGCCGTATAGCCGTGCAGTTTCGCCTCGGGCAATTGGGCGAACAGTTCGCGAATCAAATCGAAGACTCCGGTAAACGTAGCCGGGTTCGAAGTAGGCGTTTGACCAAGCGGTTGCTGATCGACGCGGATTACTTTGTTGATCCGCTCGACGCCGCGCAAAAAGTCATGAGCGCCGGGAAACGTTTTGGCGCGGTGCAGCGTCTTGGCCAACGACTGATATAAAATATCTTCGATCAGCGAGCTTTTCCCGCTCCCTGACACTCCCGTAATGACCGAGAAGGCGCCGAGCGGCATCGGCACGGTCACGTTCTTTAAATTATTGTGTCGGGCGCCGACGATTTCCAACCAACCGCCGCCGGGCGCAAGAATCAACTGCGAGGCCTCGGCGTAAGAAACGGCGGGCGCCGTCGCCGCTTTTTTCTTCGCCGTCGATTTGGCCCCCGTCTTGGCGACCGCCTTCGCTTTGGCCGTCTTCGTCGTTTTCTTTTTCGCCGACGGAGCGGCTTCCGCCTCCGCCGAGGCGTACAGTGATTCCATGCGACGGTTCGAGGGGACCGCGATTGACTTGGCGCCCGATAAGTACGGTCCGGTGACCGAACCGCGTTTCTTCGCTACTTGCAAAGGCTCGCCTTGAGCGACGATCTCGCCGCCGAAGCGACCTGCTGCGGGTCCGAAGTCTAAAAGTTGATCGGCTTCGGCGATTACTTCACGGTCATGTTCAACCACGATCAGCGTATTGCCCAAGTCTCGCAATCGTTTCATCGCGTCGAGTAGACGGCGATTGTCGCGAGGGTGAAGACCGATCGTCGGTTCGTCGAGAACGTATAGGACGCCGCACAGACCGCTGCCGACTTGGGCAGCCAGGCGAATGCGTTGCATTTCGCCGCCGGAAAGAGTCGGAGCCGATCGCGCCAACGTGAGATAATCCAATCCGACGTCGACGAGGAACTGCGTGCGATTAACGATTTCGCGGTGTATTTCGCCGGCGATCTTTCGTTCGCGCTCGTTCATCGGCCAGGATTTGAACTCGTTCAGCATGCGGCCTAAAGGCATCCGGCAAATGTCGTCCACCGTGCGGCCACGCAATCGCGCCGCCGAGGAATCGTCTCGCAAACGGCTTCCGCCGCAGACGGAGCATTCCACCTCGTCGACCAAATGTTCGAGCTTCGCCCGCATCGCTTGTGAAAGACGCGAGGCCTCGTCCAAGGCCGGGTATAAACCCTTGTATTGGAACTTGAAGCGGAAGTTCGAACCGACCGCCTCGAACCAGCGTTCGCCGGTTCCTTGCATGATCGAGCGGCGATGCTTGCCGCCGAGCTCGTCGAACGGCACGTTGGAGGGAATTCCCGTTGCTCCGCAAAAACCGGCGAGCATCGCGCGAAAGAGCGGCGATTGCGGATCGGGCCAAAGCCCGATCGCCCCTTCGGCCAATGTAAGCTTCGGATCGCGCAAGAGTAAGGCCGGATTCGTTCCCGTTTGCACGCCCAAGCCTTCGCAAGCCGGGCACCAACCGAGCGAACTGTTGAACGAGAAATGGTGAGGCGACAACGGCTCGAAACTGCGTCCGCACTGCTCGCAAGCGAAGTGTTGGCTATGCGTGACGACGGTCCAATCGGGCTCGGCCGCCTCGTCTCGCGGATAGGCGATTGCCAAGACGCCCTTGCCCAGAGCAAGCACGTTCTCGACGCTTCCGGCGATTCGAGAGGAGGCGTCGGGACGAACGACGACTCGATCGATGACGACGTAGGTTTCGTGCTTGCGGCGTCGATCGACGCTCGGCGCTTGGTCGAGCGAATACGTGATCCCGTCGATGCGAACGCGAGCGTAACCCGCAGATCGCAACTCTTCCCACAGCGCGTCGTAGCGTTCGCCGACGTTCACTTCGACCGGCGCCATCAAATTCAGTTTCGTCCCTGTCGGATGAGCAAGTATCTTCGCGACGATTTCGTCGGTCGTTTGCGTGCCGATTGGAACGTCGCAGGCCGGGCAGTACGGCTCGCCGAGTCGAGCCATGACGATCCGCAGATAATCGTATATCTCGGTAACCGTTCCGACGGTGCTGCGCGGCGAGTGGCCGCTGTGTTTCTGCTCGATGGCGATGGCGGGCGAAAGGCCTTCGATATGGTCAAGCTTCGGTTTTTCCATTTGCCCGACGAACTGTCGGGCGTAGGAGCTCAAACTCTCGACGTAGCGGCGTTGCCCCTCGGCGTAGATCGTGTCCATGGCCAACGACGTCTTTCCCGATCCGCTTTGCCCGCAGCAGACGGTAAGTTTATCGCGAGGAATGTCGGCGTCGACGTTTTTTAAATTATGCTGCTTGGCGCCGCGAACTTTGATCGCCGTGGCCGATTCGACGCGCGGCCGTTTTGCCGCCGCCGGCCTCGGAGCGTTTTTGTCCCTGGCGTCGGCGGCCTTTTGCATTTCAAAATATCTTTTCAACGCCGCGCCAGTGCGCGATTTCTCGCATTCGGCCACTTGTTCCGGCGTTCCGCACGCCACGATTTCGCCGCCGCCCCGGCCTCCTTCCGGACCGAGATCGATAATCCAATCGGCCGTCTTAATGACCTCGACGTTATGTTCGACGACGAGAACGCTGTGCCCCGCGTCGACGAATCCTTGCAACGCCTTGAGCAACAATTCGATGTCGGCGAAATGCAAACCGGTCGTCGGCTCGTCGAGCAAATAAAGCGTATGTCCGGGATTCGACTTGACCAATTCGCGAGCCAGCTTCACTCGCTGCGCCTCGCCCCCCGAGAGCGTCGGCGAAGGCTGCCCGAGCTTCATGTAGTCGAGCCCGACGTCGTGCAGGGTTTGCAGCCGATGACGCACGCTCGGCACGTTTTCGAAGTGATTGAGCGCTTCTTGCACGTCCATTTCGAGCACTTCGGAAATGGATTTTCCTTTGAAGCGAATTTGCAACGTCTCGCGATTGAAACGATGGCCTTCGCAAACGGGGCACGTAACCCAAACGTCGGCCAAAAAGTCCATTTCTAATTTCGTCGAGCCGTTTCCCTCGCACGCTTCGCATCGGCCTCCCTCGACGTTGAAGCTGAAACGGCCCGGCTTGTAACCGCGAGCTTTCGCCTCGGGCATTTGCGCGTAGAGGTCGCGAATCTCGTCAAAAACTTTGATGTAAGTCGCCGGATTGCTGCGCGGCGTTCGACCGATCGGCGATTGATCGATCGAAATCATGCGATCCAGGTTCTCGACGCCGTCGATCGCGTCATGCTTGCCGGGGGCGCCGAGCCCCGCGTTCAAGTCGCGCATCAACGCTTCAACGAGAATGTCGTTTACCAACGAGCTTTTTCCCGAGCCGGATACCCCCGTCACGCAGACGAAAACCCCGAGAGGGATTTCGACGTCCACGCCGCGCAAGTTGTTGTGCGCGGCGTTGCGAACGACGAGTTTCTTCTCGCCGATCGCCCGGCGCGGCGAGGGGATCGGAATTCTTTTCGCTCCGGAAAGATATTGACCGGTCAAGCTGCGAGGCTGCCGCATCACTTCTTCCGGCGAGCCCAGGGCGACGATCTCGCCGCCTCGAACGCCGGGGCCCGGCCCGAAATCGACCACCATGTCGGCCGCGTGCATCGTGTCTTCGTCGTGCTCGACGACTACGACCGTGTTCCCTTGATCACGCAAGCTGCGCAGCGTATCCAGCAGGCGGTCGTTGTCACGCGGATGCAATCCGATTGAAGGCTCGTCGAGAACGTAAAGAACGCCGACCAGACCGCACCCGATTTGTCCGGCAAGCCGAATGCGTTGCATTTCGCCGCCCGAGAGTGTCGGGGCCGACCGGTCAAGCGTCAGGTATTCCAGTCCGACGTTTTTCAGAAAGCCTAGCCGACCGCGAATTTCCTTGAGCGCCTCGGTCGCGATAATGTGGCCAGGTAAATCCAGATCGAGCGCGGTAAAGAATTCTTCCGCGTCGGAAATGGACATGGAGCAAATTTGCGGTAGAGTTTGCTCGGGAGTATCGGCGAACTGCGGCGAAAGCGTGCGAAGCGTTACGGCTCTCGCTTGCGGATTCAATCGCTCGCCGTCGCATTGGCCGCAATCGATGATCCGCATATACTTTTCTAATTGCCGACGCTGCGGCCGACTCTTCGTCGTGCGGTACTGCTCCAATAGCTTCGGAATAATGCCTTCGTATTTGCCGCCCCATTTATGTCCCGACGCGCCGCCTCGCCATGTGAACGTGATGTGCTCGTCGCCCGTCCCCCAAAGCAGCGCATGCTGAAACTTCGGGTCTAATTCTTCCCAGGCGGTTTCTAAGATCGTTCCGGAATGAGCTTCATGTTTGCGCTCAAGCGTATCGGCAACCCCGCGAAATATGTGTCGTCGCCAGCGTCCCATCTCTTTCCATTTGCCGACCAGCTCCACCGCGCCCTGCTGGAACGACTTCGTCGCGTCAGGTATCAGCTTGTCAGGATCGAAACTATAAATCTGACCGAGTCCGGCGCAATCCGGGCACATTCCTTGAGGACTGTTGAAACTGAACAACTGCGGACTTGGCGGCTCGAAACTCAAATTACAATGCGAACAGGCGTAATTCGCCGAAAAACGCATATCTCCTTCGGGCTTCCCTTCGCCGTTCGTCGCGTCTTCTTCCCGTTCGTCATTCGGCTCGAAGGCGAGGATTAAGCTCCCTTGTCCAATTTTCAGAGCTAGTTCGACCGCTTCGCCTAATCGGGAACGAGCTTTGGGGCCGGCGACCAACCGATCGACTACCGCCTCGATCATGTGCCGCATCTGACGATCGAGCCGTAGGTCGTCATTGAGATGAACGATTCGACCGTCGGCACGGGCACGCGCGAAACCTTGCCGCCGAAGGTCGTCGAATAAATCTCGGTATTCCCCTTTTTGCCCGCGAATCAACGGCGCCAGAATCAAGTACTTTGTTCCGACCGGGAGAGCCGAAATCCGTTCGATGATCTGATCGACCGTTTGGGCTGTGATAGGGCGCCCGCACTCCGGACAATTTCCTTTTCCGACCCTGGCGAAAAGAACCCGGAGGTAGTCGTGAATTTCGGTGATGGTCCCGACGGTCGAACGAGGACTTTGCCCCGCCGTTTTCTGCGAAATCGAGATCGATGGACTTAGGCCCGCAATTCGATCGACGTCGGGCTTGGGCATTTGGCCCAGAAATTGCCTCGCAAAGCTCGACAGGCTTTCGACATAGCGACGCTGACCCTCGGCATAGAGCGTGTCGAAGGCCAAAGAGCTTTTGCCCGATCCGCTGACCCCCGTAAGGCAAATCAACTGATTTCGTGGCAACTCGAGCCGCACGTTTCGCAAATTATGCTCGCGCGCGCCCTCAATAAGAATGTCGGATATGGCCATTGTCGCAACTTGCAGTTCATCGGAAGCTAGAAACCCTGGATTGTAGAGCAGGACCGAATCGCAGGGCAAGGCTCAGGGGGTGAAAATAGGTAGATTTTGCGGGGCGATTCTCTGCTCAAGCGCCCTGAACATGCTGAAATCCACCGTTCTTTTTTCGCACTGATTTTTTCTTGTGAAACCGCCCAAAAGGGCATTGCGCGTTAATCTCGGCGTATTTTTCGCACCTTCTCGTGCGGTATGCCTCCCCGGTCCCCAATGCAACCCATTTTTACATTCCCGCCAAAAAGATCAGCAACTCAAACTCAATACAAGCGGTAAACTTTGCCGATGCCGTACATAAGGACTTTTCGTAACAGTCGATTTTTTCGATACGCATGCCGCAGACGTCAAAGTGAGTCGGCGGCGGTCGTGCTTCGACAGGACCTTTTGAAGAGCTGCGAAACTTGTTAGTCCCGCAGTCCAATTTGAAAGTTTGCCGAGCCTCGGCCAAGTCGGAAACAATAATGCTTGATCTTCTCAAGAGGGGGAATTGATTATGGCGACCTACCGTTCCCGTGCTTTGCTCGCCGGGATTTGCTTGTTCAGCTTGGCGTTTTGCGTTCAACGCGGTTTTGCGAAAGAAGAGGCGACGGACAAAGAAGCGCTGGAACCGACTCCGGCTGAGTCCGTCGAGCATTCGTTGAAATCGGAACCGATCGATCGCGCCAAATCCACGGCTCCCGATATTTATCAAGAAAGTGACGAGGACTTCGGCGGCGACATTCCCGTCTTCAGTCCTCCGGGCCGATTCTGGATTCGAGCCGACTATATGCAATGGTGGACGAGCGGCATGCGCATTCCGGCGCTCATTACCACCGCCACCGGAACTGGCGTGACGCCGGTCGGCGCCTTGGGAAATTCCACGACCGAAGTGCTCTACGGAAATAGCTCAATTCTCGGTGGCGGCCGCTCCAACGTCCGCCTCACCTTTGGCGGTTGGCTCGATCGTTGCCATCGTTGGGGAATTGAAGCCGACTACTTCTCGCTCGGCGGACTTTCGACGACCTACGATACCGGTACGTCCACAGGCACTCCGATGCTGTTTCGTCCGTTTTACAACACCGGATCGGGCACAAGTGTCGCTCTGCAGGACGCGGAAATTATTGCCTACCCAGGGGCATCCACAGGATCCGCCACAATCACAGCAGATACTTATATGGATTCGGCCGGCGCTTGGCTCCGCTATAACCTCTGCGAAGGATGCAACGGCAGCGACCCGGGCTGCGGAAGCTGTTCGCCTTGCGAAACCGGTTGCGGCTCCGGCGACTCGTGCGATCCTTGCTCGATGCGCTACTGCCGCACCGACCTCATCGCTGGCTATCGCTACTATACCTTGGGTGATAACCTTGGAATTCATGAAGAGCTGACCGATAACGCCAGAAACCACTACAGCATTACCGACACGTTCCAAACCAAGAACGAATTCCACGGCGCCGAGCTTGGCTTAAACACGCAACTCCGTCGTGGTCGTTGGTCTCTAGACCTCCTTTCAAAGGTCGCTCTAGGCAACAACACACGGACCGTATCGATCAACGGAAATACGGTTTTTACGAACTCCACAGGCGAGTCCACTACGGAAGCCGGAGGACTATTGGCGACTCGCACGAACATGGGCAAATATAGCAGCAACTCCTTTGCCATGATTCCGCAAATTGGCCTCGAACTGGGCTACCAATTGAGCTGCCGCACTCGCGTCTTCGTAGGCTACAACTTGCTCTACTGGGGCGACGTTTACCGAGCTGGCGATCAAATCGACATGAACGTCGATCCGAGCAACTTACCGTCCGTTGTTTTGCCCTCCAGCCACTTCCCGCAATACCAAGGAGCTAGTACGAGCTTCTGGGCGCAAGGAATTAACATCGGCGGCGAGTTCCGCTTCTAAAAATCGATGCGGCGCAACAACGCCGATTGATCGACAAGAAAAGATTCGAGCCGCGGCTTCCGGGGGGGCGTCGCGGCTCGTTCTTTTTCTATTCGGAATCACGCAATCAAGAGCGACGTAAGTTTCCCCCTCACTTCGCCTTTCGGATTCGGTAAAACGCGAATCCCATGCTGACCGCCAACAACGCTAAAACGCTCGGCTCGGGCACTTCGCGAATTTCGCCCGCCGAACTGATCGGGCCGCCTCCCGATGTGTACGACGACGCGGCCGACGCCAATAACAAACGCGCCGACAACGCCGACAACGGATACGAGTACTCGCCGAAGTTGTAATTGAAGCCTTCATGACCGGCGGCAACCGTTATGCCGTCGATCGTGTCGCGAGTCTCTGAACTGACCGATCCTTTTACGGAATCGCCAAGCCCGCTTTCCAGCTTGATTCCGCCGACCGAAGTCGTCGAACCAAGACTCGACTGGGTCAAATTCTTGATGATGTAGGTTCCCGCGTCGAGAACGAAGTAGTACTCGCCGGAAGAGCTGGTCTTCGTTTGCGCGACCAATTGGCCGGACGATGCGGAATAGACCTGGACCACGGCTTGATAGATGCCCCAGTCCGTGGACGATTCCGGCTCTCCGTTCTTATTGACGTCGTAATAGACGATGCCGGAAATAAAGGCTTTAGACGAAGACTGGCTCGCTTCATAGGCCGCGAGAGCCGCGTCAATTGTTGATTCGGTCGCCGAAGCGACGCCGGACGACGCGCTGAGGAAAAGCACAAGACTTAACCCGACGCAATGAAAGCGCCACAGACGCTTCCGCGGCGCGCGCATAGAGCATGCGCCGTCTGTTTTTCTTAGGTTTGCTGGCACAAGCGCTGCCTCCGTAAAAAGGAAAGGCTAGGGGGAAAGGGGGAATGCCTAGCCTCATCTTAATCGCGGTTAGGAATTCTTCCCAGCAAAAACCTCCCAAAAACGAGAGAACATTGCTCGTCGTCGTATGTTCTTTAGACGGCTCGCCCGAAAAGACAAAACGCAATTCTCTATCTGGTAGCGCTTTATGTAGCACGACATACTGTCGCCGCAGATCGCGAATCGATTAGACGTCGCAAAAGATATGCGTTTCTTAAATGCGAAAAATGCCGATCGCATCGGTCTTGGCGATTGTAACGTCGCGGGACGTTTTCGTGGTAAGAAAGAAAACGAGCCGCGACGCAACAAAGGCGGCACGGCTCGATCTATTTCAAAACATCCGGGTTCGCAAACATTCGCCAATAAAGGACGAACAAAAATACTCTATTTCGATTTACGAACGCGATACAATGCGAATCCCAGGCCGACGACCAACAACGCCAACGTGCCCGGTTCAGGCACTTCGCGAATAGGCGTGACCGGATCGATCGTGCCGCCGCCGGGGTTGGTGGTCACGACCGAAGAAAGGAGAAGTCGCTTCGACAACGCCGAAAGCGGATACGAATACTCGCCGAAGTTGTAGTTGAAGCCTTCTTGACCGGCGGCAACTGTTATACCGTCGACCGTGTCGCGTGTCGAACTAAGCGTTCCTTTTGGATCGAATCCAAGACCGCTGTCCAGCTTGACTCCGCCGACCGAGGTCGTCGAGCCGAGCCCCGATTGAGTCAAATTCTTAATGATGTAGGTTCCCGGATCGACGACGAAATAGTACTCGCCCGTCGAACTGGCCTTGGTTTGAGCGACGACCGTGTTCGGATCTGCGGCATTGTAGATCTGCACGACGGCTTGATAAATTCCCCAATCGGTGGCCGGTTCGGGAGTTCCGTCTTTGTCAACGTCGAAATAAACGACGCCGGAGAGAAAAGCTTTTGACGATGACTGGCCCGCTTCATAGGCCGCAAGAGCCGCGTCAATTGTGGATTCGGTTGCTGACGCTATTCCTGACAAGACGCCGAACAATAGGGCTAGCCCTATTCCGACGCACTGGAAACGCCAATGACGCAACCGTGGCGCGCGCATAGCATATGCGCCAGGTGAGTTACTTAGAATTGCGGACACAAGCGCTGCCTCCATGTAAAAATAAGGGTGTAATAAACGGGATGAGAAATTACCTAACCCCCATTCTAATCGCAACCGTCAAATCTTCAATCAATCCTTCCGAAAAAAGAGAACTTTCCGGTCGGGTTGAATTTGACGCTGGTCCGCTCGCGTATGGATGAACCTTAAACTATTGAAAATAAAAGCCTTGCGACAATGCGCATCCGCATTCCAGGAATAGGCGGGGGAGTCAAATGAGATAGAAACGGAGTCGCAAATCAGAAAAACTTGCGCGTTTTACGTAGAATTCCGCCGGCAGCGGAGCCCTGCCTCGCTAAAACTTGCTAATCCTGCTTTATTCCTGCGCCCTGCAAAATCTGCACGCGTTCGGCCGCTTGTTGGGTCGTAATTTGCTCCCCCGGCGAGATCGTCAAATAGCCGGCCTTGTCGCCGCAGCAGTCCAAAATGATCTGCCGAGAATTGGCCACGCGGTATCCTTCCAAACACGGATCATGCCCGTTTATGAGCAGCTTAGCGCCGATCAGATCGGCGAAGCGTCGAGCGTTTTCTTCTCGATAGTCGCGCCCCCAAAGCAACGAGAATACGTCGTCCTCGGCAAACGGCGCGTCGTAAGAAATTTCCCGCTCGAAAATCCCTGCGTCGAACGATCCTGAGTCGCATTTTTCCGGAATGCTATGCGAAATAAATATGCCGTTCGATAACGAAACGGCCAGCGGCGAACTCCGCAAGAACTCGAGTTGAGCTTCGCGCACGTCTTCGGTCGAGGACCCGAATTTATGCAACATGCCAAGGCGAAAAAGCAAATTTAGCATTTGCCTGTTCTTTTGGATTGGATAGCCGGTCAGTTCCGAAAGCTCGTGATTTCCGAGGAGAAAATGCACGCGTTGCGGGAATTCCGCCTTAAGAACGGCGATCTCTTCGAGCAACGCATGCGACATGCAACCGCAGGCGTCGGTATAAATCGGTCCGCCGTGACACGCCTCTTGCAACACAAGGTGTCGACGAGGATTGCTCCGTAGCGCCGCTGCCGAAACGATCGCCTCGAAGTTGTCGCGGCGGCCGTGCAGATCGCCGGTAATCATCACTTCGTCGGCGTTGCGCGGATTGAGAAAAACGACGTTTCCCTGTCGGCCGGGCGTGCTCCGGTTCGCCGTGGACGCTTTTCTCAACGCGGCAATCACTTCCTCGGCGTCACGGTTCAAAGCGTCCATAGGCACGGTTGAATTCGATTTCGTGTTCAAGTTGAGCCAAGAGAAGATTTCACGACCGCAAATGTTCTGACCGCGCGGGTTTGGTGAAAAAGCGTTGAGTTTACCGGTCGCGTCGAGCGGCGAGCCAAATCGGATAAGTTCGTCGCAGCGACGGCAACGTCCCTTTAATTTACCCATCCGTTCCTTCGGACGCAACGTTGAGCGGGTCCGGATATGCGTTTTTCTCCGCGCGTAACGGATTTTCCGATTTTCTGGACTACGGGGACCGTAGGACCGATGACAGTTTTAGAGACGTACAGCGCGACGGATTGAGTAGAGGCGATCCGTCGGCAAGTTTCTATGCGACCCAGTATTTGCGAAACGATACGTGTGCCGACTTGTTGTGCCCCTGCATTTTTTGCATGGAGCCTGTTCGCCCGAAGGGCCGACAGGCGGTTGAACGCGCTGTCGGATTGTATTTGGTATAAAAATCCCGCAAGAGGATGGCTGCGACTGGATCTCGCCGTGACGCACGGCAAAGACCCAATTGCAAGATGAGCCGCGAACGATTGCCGAAACTGGCGCCCCGAAATTCGGCCTTCGCCGTTCGGAAGCCTAAACCGCAGCGTTCGTCGTCCGGAAGGATCCAGACGCGGCCTCCTATGAAAAGAGAAGGATGGTAGAGGAATGAAAAAAATATCGTTTGCCGTAATGGCGCTGATGATGATCGCGATGGCGACCGGCTGCATTTCCAAAAGCGGTCATCGCTCGTTGACCTGCATGCAAGGCAGTTGCGCCCAAGCGCCCGAGAACGCGGCCGAATGCGGTTGCGAGGGTTGCGGCGCGGTTGCTCCGAAGCAAGTCGCCGCTCAACCGCAAGCTCCGTGCGAGACTTGCCCGGCTATGGCGCCCCGACCGGCCGCCACCGTGGCGTATCCGTACTACACGACTCGCGGCCCGCGCGACTTCTTGGCGAAAAACCCGCCCAGCATCGGCCCCTGAGCAAGTCGCTCATAAATGAATCGACTTAGCGATTCATCGACCAAAAAAATCCAAGGACGGAAGAATCCCACGCGATTCTTCCGTCCTTCTTTTTGCGCTGTAGGAAATGCCTTCCATCCCCTACGCCCTACTCGCCGTCTGACGCGGCCCGAAAAAAACGCTACAATGTATGCCGTTTCATTTTGGACCGCGTTTTAAATGGATCATGCAAACATGGCCTCGGGCGTCGAAAGCATCGCAATCATCGGCGGAGGAATTTCCGGGCTCGCCGCCGCGCATCGAATCACCGAAATTGCCCCGCAATGCAAACTAACGTTGTTCGAGGCGAGCGATCGGCTGGGCGGCGTCGTTTCGACCGTCCGCCGCGACGGGTTCCAAGTCGAACGCAGCTCCGACAACTTCATCACAACTTCGCCGTGGGGCGTCGATCTCTGCAAACGCCTCGGGTTGGGCGATCAACTCATTTCGACCAATCCGACCTATCGCCGCACGTTCGTCGTCCGTCGAGGGCGACTGCATCATTTGCCGGATGGTTTTTTAATGATGGCGCCGACGCGGCTTTGGCCGCTCGCGCTCACGCCGATCCTTAGCCCCTTGGGCAAAATGCGTGCGGCTTTGGAATACTTCATTCCGCCGCGCGGTGATGAGACCGACGAAAGCATGGCCCAATTCGCCCGCCGAAGACTTGGCCGCGAGGCCTTCGAGCGACTCATCGAGCCGTTGGTCAGCGCCGTCTATGCGGCCGATATGGAAAAGCTCAGCGTGCTGGCCACTCTTTCCCGCTTCCGTGAAATGGAGCGAGAGCACGGCAGTTTGATCCGTGCGATGCGCTCGCAAATGCACCAGCGACCGCAGCATGCGACCGAGAGCGGCGCTCGATTCAGCATGTTCGTCACGCTCCGCGACGGGCTGCAAAGCATGATCGACGCGTTGACCGCTCGATTGCCGACGGACGGCGTGCGACTTCGCTCTCCGGCCCTCGACGTTCGGCAAGAGGGCGACGGTTGGCGCGTGCATTTCGTTAAACCAAGCGGCGACACGAGCACGGAGCGATTCGACGCCGTGATCGTCTCGGCGCCCTCCTCCGCGGCCGCCCAAATCCTGCGCCCGACGGACGAGCGACTCGGCTACGACTTGGCCTTGATTCGCCATTCCGGCACGGCGATCGTTTCGCTCGGTTACGACGACGCTTTGATCGGACATCCGATGAACGGAATCGGGGCCGTGGTCCCGGCCGTCGAGAACAGTCCGATTCTTGCGATTAGTTTCAGCACGCGGAAATACGCCCATCGCGCGCCGGCAGGCAAGACGCTCATTCGCGTATTCGTGGGCGGAGCGCGGCGGCCGGAGTTGGCCGAAACGGCGGACGACGAGTTATTGCCGCTCGTTCGCGAGCCGTTAGAACGTTGGTTGCGAATTCGCGGCGAGCCGGTTTTTTGCGACGTCGCGCATTGGCCCCGCACGATGCCGCAGTACCATGTCGGCCATAAAGAGTTGGTGGCGAGGATCGAAGCGGCCGTCGAGAAGTTGCCGCGACTGGCCTTGGCCGGCAACGCGTATCACGGCGTCGGATTGCCCGACTGCATTCGTGGCGGCGAACTCGCGGCCGAAAAACTTCTTGGCAATCCGTAGCACGCGCTTATCGGCGTTGATACCTAGTTACGAGGGAATTGCCGCTCTTCTCTACGCAGGACGCAATGGCGCTTACGTCAATTTCGGAGAGGCGTCCAAAAGAATATGGACGCCTTTTTCGGCCGAAATATTGAAATCATTTGGTTCGGCGGATCGCCGTAAGTCGCGAAAGTAGGGCGTAGGGCGTAGGGGCGCAGCGCGAGCGGCGGTAAAGCCGGCCCGTCGAAGGCCGGTTACCGAAAGATAATTAAATTGTCAAAGAACGAAGGAAAGGTTGCCAGGCTTTCCGGCGATAAATTCGCCGTCGGAAACAATAGCGGAACGGTTGGCCCAATTTCAAGCGGAAAAGAGTTTGGGGAGTGGCGCGGCGGGGATGTTGGCCACGAAAGAACGCAAAGAACTCGAAAGGTTGCGAGTAGTTACGGAATCAAGGAAATGGAAAAAAGCGATCGATGTAACGCAGGGCGTGGGGACGCGCTTCTCTTCGAGTCGCGGCTAAACGAGAGCGGCGCATTTGGCGGTGCGTGCAAGCACCACCCTACAACTGCACGGCAGAGCCGTGCAATCAGTACGTTACTAGGCGGAGCCTAGCAACGAGGAAAAGGAAAGGAACGCCACAGAGGGCGTTCCCTACAGCGCATTTTCCGGCACATTACGAGGCGGAGCCTCATAACGAGGAGCAATAGAATAACGCAAAGACATCGGAACGCCACAGAGGGCGTTCCCCACAGCGCGAGTTTTTGCGGAGCTCGCAGAGCGCTCGACAACTAAACAGTTCGGCCAGCCTACTCGTCGGCGAAGACGCGGGTGCTTTCTTCCTTCGTGACCGGGCTTTGCATTTCGTCGGTCAAGAGTTGGAACTTCGCTCGCAGATCGCCCGGCCGCAACGCCTTCACGCGAATGCGGTAGGTCGTTTCGGCCTTCGGAGCAAGTCGGGCAAGCCCGTCGAAGATGACGGCGTTGCTTTCGACCGCGTATCGGGTCGGGCCTTCGGCCGCCAACGGTTGCATCTCTTGCGGCAGCGTGACCGCCAATCGCAAATTGCTGGCCGCCTTCGAACCTTGATTGACGACTCGCACTTCGTAGGTCGTTTCGCCGCCGACTTCGATGGGGTCGGTCGTGTCGGCCACTTGGAACATGACGGCCGCGATCCCTTCGACGATGACCGGCTGCTCGCGCTCGGCCGAGACTCCGCGCTGCGCCATGCCGCGAATTTTTATGCGTTGTTGGCCCGGTTCGGTCGGCATCGTGACTAATTCGACTTTGCCCGTTTCTTGGGCGGGCAATTCCTCGAGGCGCCAGTGGACGGCGCGTTCGGCTTCGACGTATTGTCCGGCGTTGTTCGCGCCGACGAATTTCAGGCCGGCGGGCAAATAGGCCACTAGCTCGACGTCTTGCGCCGGGGCGGAGCCAGGATTGCTGACCGTCACTTGATAAGTGGCTTCTCGTTCCAGGTAGCGGCGTTTCGGGCCGTCCATAGCGAGTTCCAATTTCGGCGCGATGACTTCGATCGGGCGGCGATCTTCGACGCGGAGATTGCCGTCGCCGCGCACGGCGAGCAAATTCGTCGCGGCGCCTGCCGTCGCGGCGGTCAAACGCAATTCGATTTTCTTCGATTCGCCGGGGCGAAGCGTGCCGATGTCGTACTCCAGTTCGCTGCCTGCCGGATGTTGGAATCCTTGCGGAAGATGTTCTTCGAGCACGACGCCGGTCGCGGCGCCGCTGCCGGGGTTCGAAACTGTAATGCTTAGCGTGACCGTCTCGCCGATGAGGACTTTGCTCGCGGCGTTCGCTTCGATGACCAATTGCGGCTTGGTGACGATCGATCGGGCCGAGGCGTCGGCGCCGAAATGGACGGTCGCCACGCTGCCGATTTCACCTTCGGTTTGCGGCATGATTTCCATCTCGACGGCGGCTTCTTCGTTCGGCCGCAGAGTGCCCAAGGTCCAGACCAGTTCGCCGCGAATGTTTTGCGACGCGCGAGGGGTCGTGTTTAGCAACCGAGCGCCTCGCGGCGTTTGGTCGTGAATTTCGACTTGGCTGGCCGGCGTTTGGCCGACGTTGCGAACCGTGACCTTGATTACGGCCGGTTTCCGACTTGCACTTCCTTCGGGGCGAATTTTTGGACGACCACTTGCGCGCTTTGTTGTCCTTCAAGCTGTTTGGCTCCGGGCTGGCCGGCGCCTTCCTGGGCGGTTGTGCCGTCGACCGAGGCGTCGCCGGGATTGATCGGCGCTCGTTCGCCGACGCGTGAAGAGGCGAACGGGGCAGCGCCGTCGCGCGAAAGTCGTTGCGGCTCATTTCGATCGCGCTGCGGAGTCATTCCGCCTTGCATCGGCGGAGCGGATTGCGAAGCGGAAGGCGGAACGTTCGTCGCCGAGCGGCTGGCATAGCGAGGGCGAGGATCGTTTTGATCTTGATTGTTCGAGGCGGGCGTCTGGGCCGCGGCGTAACGATCGCGAGCGCCGGCCATATCCCGATAGTTAACGGGCGAGGCGGGTTGGCTGCGGTCGTCGGCAATCGTTGCCGCATTCGTTTCAGGAGCTTTCAACGGGGCGGAGGCGGTTGCGGTTCCATCGGTGAGCGCGTTCGGCGCGTCGGTCGAAGCGGTCGCTTCGGCGGCCACGTCACTGGCGGGAACGTCGGCCGAGGCCGGGGTTAAAAAGGGGTCCGCAATTTTGGCGTTCGCGGCGTATCGATCGCCGTTTTGGGCGGAAGCTTGGAGCGGTCGAGCGGAGGCCGAATCGGGAATGCGACGCGGAGGCGCTTCGGCCGAACCCGGCGAGCGTAAGGGTTGACCTCGTAACGGATTAACCACTAAGCCGTCCTTCTTCGTCTCCTTGGGAATCGATTGCGTCGAAGGGGGCGTAAAAAGCGTGTCCGCTTGCTCGGCCGGCGTTTGCGTTTCCGCGTTGCGTTGGGCGTGCGCGATGGCGATCATCCCTAGCACGACGACTACGACTAGCGATCCAATTCGGATGATAAGGCGTTTCATAGGAAAACCCTACTCGATAATTTTTCCGTCAAATTTGATTCGCGCCGCATTTATTATCCGCAAAGAGCGAGTGGATCGTTCTTAAAACGGATGGATGGCGAAGGCGCGAAAAATAGGCAAACATTCGGGCGGGTTTATACGCTCGAACTGCCTAATCTACCGACAATCGGGGGCTAAGTACCAAAAAACTGCGGATGCGCGAAGAGCAATTTCGAGGGCGGCGGACTCCAACAAGGCTGTCAGGCACGGGGGCGCCTGACCTACGAGCTGGGGATCATTTTTCACCACCAAGGCACAAAGACACGAAGTGGGGCACGAAAACAAGGATGAAGGATGAAGGATGAAGGATGAAAGGCGCGGCGGGGAATATGCGGAGGAACCGAGGTTAGGAATTCCGGCCGGAGAAGAGCATGGAAATTTCACGACCGCCGAGGAATCGGAATGCGGCCGTATAGAGGAGGAGGCCGACGGAGGCGGGGGCGGCGAGGCGGATGAATTTTCCGAGGAAGCCGGGCCAGTCGGGCAGGGAGTGCATAAGGGCGAAGCAAGCGCCGGCCATGAGGGCCGAGGCGACGACCGCCCGGAGAGTCGTCTTCGCAAGGGGGCGCCAATGAATCGCGGCGGCCCGACGTGAAAAGACGCGGAGCAAAATGAAGAATTGCAAGGCGGCGACGGCGGCGGTTGAAAGGGCCAAGCCTCGTTCGGCGAGCGGCCAGATTAGGGTTAAGTTCAAAGTTATGTCGAGAAGGGTCATACGTGCGGCGATGCGGACGGGAGTTTTTCCGTCGCCGAGGGCGTAGAATCCGCGCACGACGATCGGAGCGGCGCAATAGGCCCAAACGCCGACGGCGTAGCAGGCGATCATGCGCGCGGCGCGGACGGCGTCGTCGGGAGTGAAGTTTCCGCGTTCGAAGAGCAACGAGGAAAGAGGTTGGGCGAGCATCGCCAGGCCGACGCTTGCCGGAATGGAAAGGGCCAGGGTCATCCGCAGGCCGAGGGTCATGTCGGCGCTCATGTTTTTAAAGTCGCTGCGCGCGGCATGCCTGCTGAGGAGCGGGAAGATGGCGGTGGCGATGGCCGCTCCGACGAGCCCCATCGGCAATTCATACATTCGTTCGCCGTAGTAGAGCGATGCGGCGGCGCCGGCGTTCATCGGGTAATTGAGGCCGGGGAACCAAGCGATAGCGGTCGGATCGGGCGTGGGCGAGGAGAAAAGCCAAGCGATCATGCTGTCGGAGAAAGTGTTGATTTGCGTGACGGCGAGGCCGAGGAGCATGGGGGCCATGTTGCGGACGATTTCGCGGATTGCGGCGCGCGAGGAGGCGAAGTCGAGTTCGAAGCGAAAGCCGCGATTTCGCAACGGGCGAATTTGCAGGAGGATTTGCAGGGCGCCGGCGATCAACACGCTGACGGCTAGGACGTAGGCCTGACCTTCGCGCGTGGCGGCAATTCGCGGTGCGGCGATCCAAGCGGCAAGGAGCCAGACGAGGTTGACGACGGCGGGCATAAGCGAGGGAATAAGGAACTCGCCGAGGCATTGGAGCGTTGCCGATAGTTGAGCGGCGACGCAGATAAAAACCAGATAGGGGAGCATCGCCGCCGCGAGGCCCATGAGGAGATGGAGGCCGGGCGAGTCGCTCCAAAAGTGGGCGATGCAGAAGAAGGCGCCTTCGCCGATGACGGCGACGGCGAGGAGAAACAAAGCGAGTCGAACGAAGAGGGTTGAGGCTAAACGCCAAGCTTCGCGAGGATCGGATTCGAGCGTTTTGGAGAGAACGGGCAAATAGCTAGCCGCCAAAGCGCCTTCGCCGAATAAACGACGGAACAAGTTCGGAATCCGATAGGCGACGGAGAAGGCGTCGGCGACCATTCCGCCGGAGAGGCCGAGAAGGGAGGCGGTGGCCATATCGCGCAACAGGCCGGTGGCTCGGCCGGCCAAGGTGCCGAGGCTGTTGACGCGCGCGCCGGTTATCAACGGATGCTTTTCGTCGGGCATGGCAAGATGTTAGCGAATAAAGCGGATAGTGAAAAGAACTCTTTGCCGAGGAGATGGACAATTTTGCTCCCCAAAGCATTTTTAGACGAGACTCGCTATTTTGGTCGTAATTTGAAATAATTTGAGCGGATATCTGGAATACATTTCGGCCTCGGCGAAACGAAAAGCCGCAAACTTAGTGGAGCACATCAGCGGGATAGTAATGAAGTTTCACGAAAAGAAGATCGCTAGTATCCGGCCGTTCGCAGTCGTAACGGCTGTAATTTGCATGGTATCAACGGCGACTGGTCCACGTTTCGCGTTTGCCGATAATACGATCGCGATTAACGCGTCTCTGTTGAAATGCGAATATGAAGTCGATCCGGTCGGAGTCGATCGGCCTGTCCCGCGATTATCCTGGAACCTAAAAAGCGACTCGCGGGGGCAGCGTCAAACGGCGTATCGAATTCTGGTCGCCTCGTCGCTCGACGAACTAGCAAAAGACGCAGGAGACGTTTGGGACAGCGGAAAAGTCGTTTCGGACGAGTGCATTCAAATAGCTTACGCAGGCAAACCGCTTCAATCATCGCAACGAGTATTTTGGAAAACGCAAGTTTGGGACGCCGACGATAAACCGTCCGAATGGAGTTCACACGCGACTTGGACGATGGGGCTAATGAACTCTGACGATTGGAAGGCGTCTTGGATCTGCGGCCCGGGAACGGCGAATGCGAATCCGCGAGACTTAAACGCCTTTTCTTACCAGTCGTCGCTGTTACGTCGTCAAATTGAAGTGAAGCCTGAGCTGAGTCGCGCGATTGTCAATATATGCGGACTCGGCGAGTATGAACTATCGATAAACGGTCGTCGTGTCGGGGATTCGCTTTTTTCGCCCGGCTGGACGAAATACGATAAGACGTGCCTTTACGACACTTTTGACGTGACGAAGTTGATTAAGCAAGGCAAGAATGTCGTAGGCATTCTACTCGGTAACGGCATGTACAATGTCCGAGGCGGTCGCTATACGAAGTTTCTCGGCTCGTTCGGTCCGCAAAAGGCGATCTGCCAGTTGCGATTGGAATACGCCGACGGTTCGACGGAGTTCGTGGGGACGGATGCGAGTTGGCGGTTTAGGCCCGGTCCAATCACGTTCGGTTGCATATACGGCGGTGAAGATTTTGACGCACGACGCGCGGAGAAAGGTTGGGACTTGCCGAATTTCGACGATTCCGCATGGGCGGCGGCGGAGAAGACGGAAGGACCTGGAGGGATATTAAAAGGATTTTCGCATGCCGCGCCGCCGATTTGCGTTCAGGAAACGATTAAGCCGATCGACGTAAAGAAAATACGTCCCGGCGTTGAGGTTTACGATCTTGGTCAAAACGCCTCGTATATGCCGCGATTGGTCGTCAAAGGCGCGGCGGGCGACGTCGTGCGCGTTATTCCGGCCGAACTGGCGCTGAAGGACGGCACGGTCGATCGCGTTTCATGCGGCGGGGGAACGGCGTATTGGCAATATACGCTTGCCGGCGGCGAAAGCGAGAATTGGGCGCCGAGGTTTTTTTACCAAGGATGTCGGTATTTGCAAGTCGAACGAACCGCAGCGAAGAAAGGCGGAGCGCTTCCGACGGTTGAAGCGTTGGAAGGGGCCGTCGTGCATTCTTCGGCGGAGCCGGTCGGCAGGTTCGAGTGTTCAAGCGAGTTGTTTAATCGTATCCATACGCTCGTTCGCCGGGCGCAGCGCAGCAACATGATGAGCGTTTTAACTGATTGCCCGCACCGGGAAAAACTCGGCTGGCTGGAGCAGTATCATCTGAACGGGCCGTCGCTGCGCTATGAATTCGATTTGAATCGTCTATTTGTGAAATGCTTCGGCGATATGCAAGATTCGCAATTGCAAAACGGTTTGATTCCGGACATCGCGCCGGAGTACGTTGTGTTTCCCGACGGCTTTCGAGATTCTCCGGAATGGGGTAGCGCATTTATTCTTGCCGCGTGGCAGCAATATGAGTGGGCCGGAGACGTTGATTCGCTTCGAGATCATTATGAGGCAATGAAGCGTTATTTGGGCTATCTCGCAAGCCGTTCGAAGGACGGCGTCGTTTCGCACGGGCTTGGCGATTGGTACGACATTGGGCCTCGGGCGCCGGGGCCTTCGCAATTGACGCCGATTCCCTTTACGGCCACCGCGTTTTATTACATTGACGCGGCGACGATGGAAAAGATCGCCCGAGTTTTGAACAAATCGGAAGACGCCGAGGGATTCGCCGCCCAGTCGCAATCGATTCGCAAGGCGCTCAACGAAAAATTCCTTCGCCCCGACGGGCAATACGCTTCCGGCTCGCAGTGCGCAAACGCAATTGCTTTGGTGACGGGCGTCGTTCCTGAAGACAAGAGAGAGGCGGTCGTCGAGGCGATCGTTCGTGACGTGCAATCGCGAGGGAATTCGATCACTGCCGGCGACGTCGGCTATCGTTATTTGTTGAGGGCTTTGGCCGACGCAGGGCGTTCCGACGTGATTTTTGCGATGAACAATCAATCGGAGAAGCCTGGCTACGGATATCAGCTTAAACAGGGGGCGACGACCTTGACTGAGGCGTGGGACGCAAGACGCGAGGCGTCGCAAAATCATTTTATGCTCGGTCAGATCATGGAATGGTTTTATCACGACTTGGCGGGCGTCGGCTTCGATCCGAAAGGGGGCGTTGGTTTTAAGCGGATCGTCATTCGTCCGCAACCGACGGGCGACCTTACTTGGGCTAAGGCAAGCTACGATTCCGTGCGAGGAAAAATCATTTCTGAATGGAAAATCACCGGCGAAAAATTGACTCTTACGATCGAGATTCCGCCTTCAGCGACGGCCGAGGTTTACGTTCCGTTCAAGGGAGACGCGGGGGCAATTGAATTTGAAGAGGGCGGTCAGGAGCGGTTCGTTAAGGCGATACGGACGGCGAAGGGGGCGGCGATTTTCGAGGTTT
The DNA here is from genome assembly GCA_963665265.2 of Thermoguttaceae bacterium. GTDB lineage: Bacteria > Planctomycetota > Planctomycetia > Pirellulales > Thermoguttaceae > CAXXHQ01. Next base: position 1,169,442 of record OY762224.2, read on the forward strand.
CGTCGGGGCGCAACGTCTTTCAAGCCCCCTGGGCGGCGAAATAAGGGGCTTTCGGCGGTTTTCTTGCTTGGCTTGCGCCCTTGGCATTTCTTGCGCCGTCGCCGATAATACGGCCCTGCAACGGAATGCGCCGATTCGGCGTCGTCATCACCAGTGAACTACTTCGGAGAGCCACGGATATGGCCGAAAGATCGCCTTATCAAGACAAAATCATCAAGCGGTATTATCAAAACCAAGACGCCATCATGCTGCAAAAGCTGGGCGAGTTGGTTTCGGACTTATACCTCGCCGAGGGAAAAGCGAAGGCGCGAATTTGGGGGCGAGTGGCCGCCGCGCTAAAGAATCTCAAGGTGCCGGAGGATCAAATTCTTCATCTGGAGAAGTCGGACAATCCCTCGCTCGTGGCGAGTTTATTGAAAAAGTTGATGGAAAAAAGTAACTAACGAGGTCCCGCGTCGCGGATGCGAGTCGCGTGAGGAATGCGTTTAAAAAGATTGAGATAGAGTAGGGAAAGCGAATGAGCGGAAACGCGGAGCGATTGGAGCAATTACGATGGAAAAAGTTTCCCGTCTTGGACGACGGATTCGTCTGTCTCGTCGATGCGATGGGGGACGATGAAGCGATCGTCCAGGCGGCCCGAGTCAGCTACGCGGCCGGAACCCGCGCGGTTTCGGACGATCGGACGTTGATTCGCTACTTGATGCGGCATTTGCACACGACGCCGTTTGAGATGGCCGAGGTCAAATTGTTGGTTCGCGTTCCGATGGACTGCTGGCGGCAATGGATTCGCCATCGCACGGCCTCGGTCAACGAAACGAGCACCCGTTACTCGGTGGCGATCGATTCGGCGCAGACGACGGGCGCCGGCGAATGGCGCTTGCAGGCGACGAACAATCGACAGGGGAGTTCGGGAATGGCCGACGCGGCGCTCGGTCAGGAGTTGACCGCCGACGAGACGGAATTGCAGTCGCACGCCAGGGCGATCTATCAAAAGCGACTCGACAAAGGAATCGCGCGCGAGCAAGCCCGGAAGGATTTGCCGCTGGCGACCTACACCGAGGCGTATTGGAAATGCGACGTGCATAACTTGTTGCATTTTTTGGAGCTGCGGATGGAGAGTCATGCGCAGTTGGAGATTCGCCAATACGCGGAGATCATCGGCGAGCGGATCGTGGCGGAATTATTCCCGTTGACCTGGGAGGCGTTTTGCGACTACCGTTTGAATTCGATGCGGCTTTCGCGATTAGAGCAAGAGACGTTGACTCGTTTGATCGCGTCGGGCGGATTGCCCGCCGACGAAGCGAGGTTTCTCGCCACGGGCGATTCGACTTGGGCGGGGCTTGCGCGTTGCCGCGAGCGCGACGAATGTTTAGCGAAATTGAAACGCTTGGGCGTCGTCGAAGAGTAGAGAGGCGTCGCAAGGCGCGCGTCGTGAAGGCTGTGCATCGATTGGAGCTTGAACATGAGATCGATCGCGATAATGAATCAGAAAGGCGGCGTTGGAAAAACCACCACGGCCGTCAATCTCAGCGCGGCTTTGGCCGCCGCCGGGGAGCGGGTTTGTCTCGTCGATCTTGATCCGCAAGCGCACGCGTCGTTGCATCTCGGTCAGAATCCTTATCCGGACCAACTCTCGGTTTACGACGTTTTGATCGGTAAGACGAAAATCAGCGAAGTGCGTCGAGAGGTCTGCGAGAATTTGACGCTGGTCAGCGCGAGTTTGGACTTGGCGGCCGCCGAGATCGAATTGGTCGGCGTGATCGGACGCGAGATAATTTTGCGAGACAAGCTTCGCGCGGAACCGCCCGACGTCGATTATTTGATCATCGATTGCCCTCCGTCGTTGGGTTTGCTGACGCTCAACGCGTTATCGTCGGTAGAAGAGGTTTTCATACCGCTTCAACCGCATTTTCTCGCTTTGCACGGACTGAGTAAGTTGCTTGAAACGATCGAGTTGGTGGCCGCTCGGCTGAACGATCGATTGCGGCTGACCGGCGTGATCCTTTGCATGTACGATTCGAACACGCGTTTGGCGGCCGAGGTCGGCGACGACGTGGCAGGCTTCTTTAAGAACGCGCAAGGGCAAGATAAGCCGTGGTCGAACGCGAAGACGTTCGAGACGCGGATTCGCCGCAACATTCGCTTGGCCGAGGCCCCGAGTTTCGGGCAGTCGATATTCCAATACGCCTCGGACTCGAACGGAGCGGACGACTACCGGGCGTTGGCCGAGGAAGTGCGGAAGCGGAGTTAGCCGGCGACTCTATCGCGAGGCGACCCAATAGACGAGCGCGGCGATCCAAGCGATTTCGGCGAGGACGGCGGCGGCGAGAAACGTCTTTTGGAGGGGCGATCGAGCGTTTTTCATGAGTGATGCGTGATGCGGAAATCGCGACGAAACGCGTCGTCGAAATCGTAAACTTCGTGGAAATCGACGATCGTGTCGGCGGGCGTTTTTCGCATTTGGCCGATGCGGATCAGATTAAAGACGATCTCGCCGAAGTCGTCGGTTTTGCGGAGCCCCCAACTGTTGAGTACGGTTTTGGACATATAGCCGTACTGTTGCAGAGCGTATTGCCGAATAGCCTCGCACAATTCTTGGCCCGTAACGTGGCGTTCGCTGACCTGGGTGAGATCGACGTCGGGATCGGGGTACGACATTGGGTTGACGTTCGGCTCGCTGGGTTTTTCCTCGCCCATGCCCAGAATGTTTTGCGCGTACCCCAGCGCCTCAAAGATGAAGACGTACGCTTCAAGTTTGTATCGCGCGTCTTTTTTCAGCAAGGCCGCTAAAGGATGGTTGGGATCGAGCATGAGGTCGCTCTCGTCGTTGCGTCGTCGAGCAAAGTAAAAACGGGGAAACGTTCGACGCCGGGGCGTCTCGTCATTCCGTGCGGTCGTCGTCGGAAGCGTCTTTCGCAGCATCCTCGTCGGCAAAGGAGTTCTCGTCTTGTTTCGCCGCGCGGCCGGGGCGTTTTTCGACCGTCACGTCTTCCACGGGAAATAGGAGTCGGCGTTTATCCTCGGTGACGACTTGCAGTTGGCCGCTGAGGATTTCTTGGCCGACGACCTTGGCCGTTCCCTCGGGCGTTTTAACGATGCTGCCGACGGGCGGCATTTCCTTCTGCAAATCCTCGTAGGTGTCGAATTCGTAACGCAGACAACATTTTAATCGGCCGCAACGCCCGGAAATCTTCGTCGGATCGAGCGTGGCCTTTTGCATTTTCGCCATACGCATCGAAACCGGCGGCATTTGCGCCAAGTGCGTGTTGCAGCAGACCGGGCAACCGCAGTCGCCGAAATCGGCCAACAGCTTGGCCTCGTCGCGAACGCCGATCTGTCGCATCTCTATCCGCGTTTGAAACTCCGACGCGAGCATTTTGACCAACTCGCGGAAATCGACGCGATTTTCGGCCAAGTAATAGACTACGATCCGCTCGCCGCCGAAAATTCGCTCGACGTTGACCAGCTTCATCTGGAGATTCAGCTTTTCGACTTGCCGAGCGCAGGCAAGCAATTCTTCGCGGGCGTTTTGTTTGATTCTGGCCAGTTCGACTTCGTCGTCGTGGGTCATCACGCGAAGAATTTGGCCTGTCGGCGGGTCGATCAATCGGGCGACGGCCTCGGGCGTGGCGTCGCCGAGCGCCGTGGCGGCCTCGAGACCGCGATCGGTCCGCACGATTACTTTCGCATCACGAAGGATAATCTGTCCGGAGGGAGCGCTAAAGACGCCCAAAAATCGCATCGATCCGTATCGAACTATGTAGTCGGCCATGCCGGGGCGGTCTGATTGGAGAAAAAATAATTGATTGAGGCCGGAATAACTCCAGCAAGGAAAATAGAGTATAGCCGATCGGCAAAATGAGAGGAAGGGATTGGCAGCGGACGATTAAATAAGCGGAAAAAGCGGCAATTCTAACGTTTAGAGAGAGCGGGAGGGCGTCGGTCTAGTCGCGTAGGTTATCCGCTTCGATTTGATAGGGCAATCCGCCGAACGGATTGGTTAATTGCTCGCGGTCGATGCGGAATTTGCCGCCGATGGCGATCTCGTTGTTCGTGTAGTTCAATTGCATGTCGTTGAGGAGCCGCACCGTGATCATTTCGGACGATTTCACGTTCGAAGGGCAAAATTGGCAGTGGGCCAAGGTCGGCACCAAGATAAACTCGCGGATATTGACGGTGCGTTTGCCGGGGTAAATGAAACCTTTGATGTACACGCGTCGTTCTTTATCGACGTCGGTCGGCTCCAGGTCGTAGGCCGATTGCGGAATGATTTCGTTCGACGATTTCGGCTGCAAATCTTCAAAGCGAATCGCCTTGTAGCCCATCGGAACGGAGTTTTGTTGAATATAGCGATCGACGAAATGGCCGACGACGCCGAAGAGGAGGGCGACGACGATTCCCGATTTGGCGAATCCGACGCCGGTATATTCGCCGGCGTATCGATCGATTTTCTTAAGAGCGCGAACGCCGAGATAGACGGCGAAGGTCGGGACGGTCCAGAAGAACCAACCGAAGATCGTCATTAAAGAGAAAACGCCGAAGGCGAGGGCCATGACGGCTTCGGTGCAAATCGTCCGATAACAGATCGGTTGCGATTCGTCTTCCTGGTCTAGGGAATCGGCGGGCAGGTTTTCGAGGTCTTGCTGGATAGTCATGATGACCAATTATATCACACATTCAACTCGACTTCAAAACGCCGGAGATGCCGGAATATAGAGGGTTTTTTCGACGAACGCCCCGCATTTATTCCCAGCGTTCCTCGGGGCGACGGAGAATTTCGTTCACGACGATGGCGTTGCGGAGGGCGGCTTGATTGCCGAACAAGAGGTTAAAGGCGGAAGTGGGCGAGTCGCTCGTCGTAATCGAGGCGATGGACGAGGCGGAGCCGGAGGATATCGAGCCGTCTTTCGCTTGGGTGGCTAGGCTGCCGATTTTATGATTGAAGACCGACTTGAGATGCTTTTCGAAGCGGTCGTCGGATTGTGCGACTTTCTCGCCGAGATGCTCAGCTCGCTTTTCGAATTCGCCTTCGTCGAGATATTTTTCGACTTGCTGGGAGACTCGCTCGCCGATTTGGGAAGGCAACTCGGCGGGCTTGCTTTGAACGAGTCGTTTTTCGGTTTTGACGGAAGCGATCACGGGTTCGTCGCGAGAGGGCGACGCGGGACGTTGCCGTTGTTTTTGCGAAGAGCCGCCCGATTGCGGATTAGAGACGCGGCGCAAGAATTTTTCGAGCTCGTCGCGAACGGCGTCGGGTTGCGGCGCGGCGGGGCGTTGCGGCGGAGTCTGTCGTTGGGGAAGATTTTGAGGACGCGGCGGCTGCGGACGGGGATTGGCCACAGGCGGAATGTTTTGGCGAGGCGCGTTTTTGGCGGCCGCTTTGATCATTTGCGCAATCGCGCTGCCAATGACGATGATCGCCACGACGGCAAACTGGATAATGTCGGCGATATCGATTCCGGCGGCGAATAAAGCGATCGTTTTCATGCCGCGTTTCCTGGCTTAGCGGTTTGACCGCCGACGCCGACCTTGGCGATCGCCGAGCGCATCTCTGTGTCGGCCTGAACGTTGCGTAGCTTATAGTAGTCGAGCAATCCGAGCCGTCCGTCGCGGAACGCTTGCGAGATGGCCTTGGGCACTTCGGCCTCGGCTTCGACCACTTTCGAGCGGCTTTCTTCGATCTGTGCGATCATTTCCTGCTCTTCGGCCACGGCCAACGCACGCCGGCCTTCGGCGTTCGCTCGAGCGACCCGCAGGTCGGCCTCGGCCTGATCGGCCTGCAATCGAGCGCCCACGTTTTCGCCGACGTCGACGTCGGCGATGTCGATCGATACGATTTCAAAAGCCGTTTGCGAATCCAAGCGACGGGCTAGCACGGTCTTGGAGATTCGGTCGGGATTTTCCAGCACTTCCAAGTGCGAGGCCGCCGAGCCGATGGCCGTGACGATTCCTTCGCCGACGCGAGCGATAATGGTTTCTTCGGTGGCGCCGCCGATTAATTGGCGTAAGTTGGCGCGGACCGTGACGCGCGCTTTCACCTTCAATTGGATGCCGTTTTGCGCGATGCCGTCGAGCGAGTCCTTGTTTTGCCCTCGGCCCGGGCAATCGATCACTTTCGGATTGACGCTCGTTTGGACCGCTTCGAGGACGTTGCGGCCGGCAAGATCGATGGCGGTGGCCAGCTTGAAATCGAGGTCGAGTTTCGCCTTTTGGGCGGCGATCAGCGAGCGAATCACGAGGGGGACGTTGCCGCCGGCCAAATAATGCGCTTCGAGAGCTTTTGAGGTGGCTCCCTGTTTATCGCCGATGCCCGCTTGAACGGCCATGATTTTGCTGCTAACGATCACGCTTGGATTCACTTTCCGAAAGCTCATGCCGAGTAGATCGAAGATGCCGATGCCGGCGCCGGTCGTCACCGATTGAATCCAGAGGCGGAAGAACCCGACAAAAAGGGCCAAAAACACCAGGCCGACCACGATGGCGATGATAACGCCGAGAATCACGACGATGTTGAGGGCATTCGACGAATCCAGCTTCACTTGCGCGAGTAGCGTCGGCATGTTTTCTCTCCGTGTATTTCAATCGGCGGCGGAGTAAGGTTCCGGCCGCGTCTGAGGACAAGTATCGCACTTGCCTGGGAATTATACCAAAATCGGGTCAAGTGCAATCGTCGTAAGGGGTAAAACCGGCCGGTTTCTTATTTTCCGGTCCCCTGCCCTGCTTATTGGTTTTATTTAAACGGATCGTCCGCGATTCCGTCGATGGGACGATCAAGGGGATCGGCTTTCGTCGGGACTTCGTCGGGAGAGGCCGGGCGGATAACGGCCCGTTTTCCGCGAATTTGGAGGACGATGACCATTTGCCCCGCCTCGATCGCCGCTCCTTCGCTAACCGCTTCGACGTTTCGGCCATCGACGACGACGATTCCGCCAGGCATCATTTTGGTTTTTGTTTTACCGATTTTCCCCGGCAGGGATTGCATCCAAGACTTAGCGGGATCGTCAGGAAGGACATCCTCCTCCGTAGGGACGGACAGCATGACGCGGCGTCCAATCGCCGTTTTCGGCCACCATTTCAGGCCGAGGACGATCATTGTCGGAACGCCGACGGCCGTGATGATGAGAAAACTAGTGCCAAGCAGGGCGCTTTCGTAAAAGGCGACTACCACACCGGCCACGAGCGCAAGGCCGGATAAGACGGCTAAGAGCCCGGCCGACGGGAAGAACAATTCGAGAAACCCGAGGCAAAGCCCGACGACGAGCAAGATTATGGCCCAAACCCAAGTCATCATAGGCGTTTTTAATCCGGATTAGCGGCTATTCGGTAAGGAAAGCAGTGCGATCGCCCTGAAATACTCCGAAGAAAGCCGGGCAAAGTTATGATCCCCCCATTGTACCGGATTTTCAAGGAAAGCAAGAGGCGGCGATTGACGCAGGCGCCAACTCTTTTATTGCGGAAAATACAGCAATGGGTTAGACTAAACTGCCTAGTCGTCCTTGTTTCCGTGTTTTTTGTCTTACGTTTATTGCCTTCTATGCAATAACGCACCAGATACCCGATTGACAATCGGCTTCAAGAACGCGAATTTCCGCTACATGAATTCAGGAGCCAAGCAATGAAGTTAGCATTCCACGCATTCGTTATCGCTTTAATCGCCATAGTAACGACGGAATCGGTCGAGGCGGGCCAGATTACGTCGACGCCGTTCTCGGCGGGCAATTTGGTCGTCTATCGAGTCGGCGACGGCGTGACGAGCTTGAGTAGTTCGGCCTCGCAGGTCTATTTGGACGAATACACGACTTCGGGCGTTCTGGTTCAATCGGTGGCGGCGCCCTCGAGCGGACTCGATTCGTTCGTGGCGAGCGGAACCGCGACTTCGGAAGGAATGATAACGCTTTCGGCGGACGGAAGCTGCTTAGTGTTCACCGGGTATAACGCCGCGCTCGGAACGGCGAAGATCGCATCGACGACCGGGGCCGCCGCTGCTCGCGTCGTTGCAACGGTTGACGCATCCGGAAACCTCGTAACTCGAAAATTAGGTACCGCTTCGTTTAGCGGCAACAATATCCGCGGCGCGGCTAGCACGAACGGCGAAGATGTTTGGGTATCGGGCGGGGCGACGCCCGGATTGGCCTATTTGCAAATGTCCGGTTCCGGCGAAACGCAAGTTAGCTCGAGTTTGACGAACGTTCGCGGAGCGGAAATTTTCGGCGGTCAACTCTACGCCTCCTCTAGCTCCGGCTCGTACAAAGGAGTCAATACGGTCGGAAGCGGTTTGGCGACTACTTCCGGACAAACAGCGATTCTGAGCGCGGCTTCGTCGAATCCCAACGCTTTCTTTCTCGCCGATTTAGACGCCGGCGTCGCGGGCTTTGATACGATGTACGTTGCGGATGACGGAGTAGGCTTGGAGAAGTTCGCTTTGGTCGGAGGCTCATGGACGTTGGTCGGCTCGATCGGTTCGGCCGCCGATACCTACCGCGGATTGACCGGCGTCGTGTCCGGAGGAACCGTCACGCTCTATGCGACCACATACGGCGGAGGCTCCGCGACCGGCGGAGGAAAACTCGTCGCCGTGAGCGATTCGAGCGGTTACGACATGGCTATTAACGGCTCGGCGACCGTCCTAGCGACGGCTTCGAACTATACGGCGTTTCGCGGCGTCGCCTTCGCCCCGAGCGCCGTACCGGAACCCGCGACGATCGTCATGCTCGGGCTGGCTCTGGTTGGGGCGTTGTTCGGAGTTCGCCGCAGATAACTCTTGCGGAGTAATGATTCGGATATTTCGTTCGGCCCGGCGATAAAAAACGCCGGGCCGATCGCGTTCTTGGTTAGATATATGGTTTGCTTCGATTATGAGTTCGGCGGACCGAGGCGGCGGGCGTTTGTGAGTTCTTCTGAATGAAGTTACAATAAGTGGGGCTCTTCTTGCCGCCGTTTTCATTACACGTGAGCGTTCGCATTGTTGCGCCGATGAAAAAAAATCGCAGAATAAAACTGGCTCGCAAGGCCGACGCCCCGCCTGCATCGTCACCGCTTCAGAAGAAGCGGGCGCTCGCGATTCCGCCTTCGGCGCGTCGAGTAGCCCTCGCCTTATTTCCGCCGCGAACGGTTTTGTATCTGGCGTTTTTCGCCTGGTATTTGTCGTCGTTCGTCGACGTGCGGCTCGTCTTCCAATATCGCGATCGGCTTTTTCTTTGGAATCAGCGTTTTTTCACCGATTTTCTCGGCGAGCCGGGATCTTTGTTGGATTGGGCGGATCGACTTTACGTTCAGTTGTGTTATTTCGGCTGGCCGGGCGTCGCGTTTCTCGTCGCCGCGGCTTGGCTCGTTTTCATTGCGACCGATCGGTTCATGAGCGCGGTCGGAAAGTCGAACGTCGAACGCGCCTGGGTCGTTCCGGCGCTGATCCTGACGGCGTCGTGCTGCGGGTATAATTATCCGGCTTCGGCGGCGGTCGGCCTGGCGGCGGCTATGCTGGGGGCGACCGCCTTCGCTTATTGCCCGGCGAAAAGCACGCTGTTGCGTTCGTTTCTTTTCGCGGCGATTTCCCTTCCGTTATATTATGCGGTCGGCGAGGCGTATTACGTTTTCACCGCCTGCTCGGTGATTTACGAAGCGATGACCGAGCGGCGCCGGCAATTGTGCGGAGTTATATTAGTCGTCGCGGTCGCCGTGATTTTCGGGTTGAACTTTTTTTCGGCTCGTTACGAGTTGGGCACGCATCATTTTCAAAGATCAATGGCGGAAGCGACTTTGGATTGGCGAACGGTCGTTCTGTACGCTTATTATCCGATTTGCGCGATTTTCGTCTCGCTTTATGATCGCATCGTCGCGGCGGCGAAGAATGTCGGAATACGATTGTTCCAACTGAGCGGTTGGAGTTTTTCCTTCGGACGAAAGAAAGGAATTGCTTCGGAAGCCGGAGGTTTAACGGCCGGCTCCGAACTGCGGGAATGGCTTCGACAATTTTTTTGGGTCGGAGAGACCGCCGTCGTTCTCTTTTTGACGGTTTGCGCCGGATTCGTTTTTTGGGATCCGTCCATTAAATCCGTTCTGGAAATGCAACGCTTCGTCGAGGAGGAGCGTTGGGACGACGCGTTGGAGCTGGCGAAAAATCTTCCTTTTACTTATTACACGCATTCGGTGAACGCAGACGTGAATTTCGCGCTGTATAAAAAAGGGCGATTGTCTTCTGACATGTTCTCCTATCCGCAAGTCCTGATGACCCGTCCGCAACAAACGAAGCTATCGTTCGACATGCTGCGTCAGCCGAGCGATGTGCTCTTGGAAGCGGGACGAGTGAACGAAGCGGAGCGGTTTAATTTTGAAATATTAGAGATGTGGACTTCCGGCGCGGCGTACAAACGTCTTGCGTGGACGCGGATGATCAAAGGAGAGGTCGCTGCGGCGAAGACGTTCCTTAACGTGCTGCGAGACGATCTAATATGGAGCGATTGGGCGGAGAAATATTTGCGACGGCTTGAGGTCGATCCGGCTTTGGCGAGCGATTCGGAGATTCAACGTATTCGTTCTCTGGCTCCGCCCGAGGACGACATTCAAAAAGTAAGCGCGGAAAACGCTGATAAGACGGGCTATGAACCGAACTTTCCGATGACGCTATTTCAATCGTGGCTTCGCAATCGAAAGAATCGAGCGGCGTATGAATTTCTGATGGGTTCGTTTCTCGTTTCCGGCAACGTGCGAGGAGTCGTCGAGACGTTTCCCGCTCTGGACGAAATGGGCTACGCGTCAATTCCTCCGCTCTACGAAGAGGCGGCGGTGATAAACGGACTACGATATCCGAAAGAGATGACGGCGAACGCCGACGGAGTGTTTTGTCGGGGGCGAAGGATAAGCGACGCGACGATGGAGCGGTTTCGCAAGATGTTGGCGTACCTTGGCCCCGACGGAAAGCCGAACGAAGAAAAACGCTCGCTCGCCGCCTATCAACTTGGGCAAACGTACTTTTTCTATTATTACTACATTATGGGGCGGAAACCATGAGTCAACGACGACGCAAAACGTTGATCGTCGCGGCGACGGCGGTTTTCGTCGCCGTGGCTTTCATTGCGCTGCGCGGTATCGGCGGCGTTTCCGTTCCGGATTCGCCGATGGCGGCCGGTCGCTTGCCGAAAATCCGGCCGGATATTTCCGGCGTGATCGTTCCGTCGAACATGGCGCCGCTAAACTTTCTCGTCGAGGAGCCGGGCAAGGAGTTTCGCGTGAGGATTCACGGCGAATCGGGCGTCGATTTCGTCGTGGGCTCGACCGACGCGAAGATGGAGTTCCCGCAATCGGCTTGGCGCGACGCGTTGGAAAAGAATCGAGGCGGCAAGCTTTCCGTCGAGGCGTTCGTGAAAGGGGACGACGGGAGTTGGACCGCGTTCGATGCGATGGAGATAGCGGTCGCTAAAGAGAAAATCGACTCGCATTTGGTTTACCGCTTGCTTGGGCCGTTGTGCAATCTCTCGCGGCACATGGGAATCTACCAACGAAATTTGGAAAACTTCGACGAGACTCCGATTTTGGTGCGCAGTTCGGTCGGAGGATGCTTGAATTGCCATGCCTTCGCCGACCGCAATCCGGAGCGATTCTCGTTTCATGTTCGAATGCCGAAAACGGCGAAGAAAGGCGTTTCGGGAATGATTTACGTTCACGACGGCGCGGTCGAGCGGGTGCAAACCAAGTCGGAAGTCGCTCCGAAGCCGCCGGGCTATTTGTCGTGGCATCCGAACGGCGAGATCGCCGCGTTTTCAATGAACGTTCCCAAGCAGATATTTCGCGAGGCCGGGGACGAATTTCGCGACGTGTACGACGTCGATTCCGACTTGGCCGTTGTAAACGCGAAGACCGGCAAGACCTCGACGTCGCCGGCGATCGCCGACGCCGATCGGTTGGAGACGTTTCCGGCTTGGTCGGCCGACGGCAAGACGTTGTTTTATTGCAGCGCGAAATTGTCTTGGAAGCGCGGCCAAGCGCCGCCGCTCGACGTTATTCCGAAGATCAAGTACGACTTGATGCGTATTTCCTACGACGCGGATAAAGAGGAGTGGGGCAAGCCGGAGACGGTCGTTTCGGCGGCGGACGTCGGAATGAGCGTGAGCCAGCCGAAGGCATCGCCCGACGGACGCTTTTTGCTCTTCTGCATGATGGATTACGGCGCTTTTCCGGCATACCGACCGGCCTCGGACCTATACATGCTAGACTTAAAGAGCGGCGAAAGGAAGAAGCTTGAATGCAATAGCGACCGCAGCGAGTCGTGGCATTCGTGGTCGAGCGATTCTCGCTGGATCGTTTTCAGCAGTCGCCGCGACGACGGCCTATTGGCCCGTCCGTATATTTGCCGCATTGACGAACAAGGTCGGGCGAGCAAGCCGTTTCCGCTTCCGCAGAAAGACCCGACGTTTTACGATTCGTGCGTCAATACGTACAACGTGCCCGAGTTAGTTTCCGGTTCGATCGACGTCGGAAAAGCGGCGTTGATCGAAGCCGTTCAATCGAGGTCGGAGACTGCGGCCGAAGGAACGTCGAAAGCGGAATCGCAGTATCAAGTTGATCGTGAGCAAATGGGACATAACTAAGCATGCAGGTTCTACAGAAATTTAAGTCCTATGATCCGAAAAGATTCGAATGAGTTTTTAAAAAGAGCGATAGTTGAAATCGGCGGCGCGGATTACGCCTTCGTCTCCGTTTCGCCGGAAACGGACGGCGACCTGCGCAGCCAAACGCTTGATGCGGTCCGCACGCTCGATGCGGCCATCCGGTGCGACGAGATGAACGGCGAAGTCGTTCGTCAAACGATATTTTTGCGCGACGGCGAGCGGAGCGAAGAATGTCGGCGCGTTTTGCATGAGTTTTACGGTCCCGAAATCCCTGCGGTTAGTTTCGTTCCGCAGACCCCGTGCGACGGCAAAGAGATTGTAATTGAAGCCGCGGCAATAAATTGCGGCAGAGACGCGAAGCTTGAACGACTGAACGAAAACGTCGCCGTCGTTCGGCATGCCGGGCTGGTTTGGGCGCATTGCGAGGGAATTTTGCCCGGGACGACTTCTTTGCCCGTTTACGATCGTTCGCTAGACGCGTTTCAACGCATGAATCGCAAGTTGGGCGAGGCGGGAATGCAATTTTCGCAAACCGTTCGCACTTGGCTATATTTGGGCGACATCGACGGCGGCGAAGGCGATAAGCTACGTTACCAAGAACTGAACCGCGCACGAGGCGATTTTTTCGCCGAAGCGAATCTTTACCGAAATTTTCCCGCGAGCACCGGCATCGGGGCCGACGGATCCGATGTGATGATGGGGTGCGTCGCACTCGCTTCCGATCGGAAAGACGTCGTGCGTCTTTCGCTCGAGAATCCGCGGCAAGTCGCCGCCCATGATTACGACGATCGATACGGCCGGACGCCCCCCAAGTTTTCCCGGGCGACGGCGATACTCGTCGGGCAGACCGCGGAAATCTTCATTTCGGGAACCGCTAGCATCACCGCCTCCGAATCGAGACGCGAAGGGGACGTCGTCGGGCAAACCCAAGAAACGCTCGATAATATCTTGGCATTGGTCTCGGCCGAGAACTTTCGCCGACACGGTCAAAGCGATGTCGGCGCGTCCCTCGACGATTTAGTTTCAGCGCGGGTTTACGTCAAACGACGGGATGATTATCGGAAGGTTCGCGAGATTTGTAGGGAGCGGCTGGGAGACGTACCGACAATTTTCACCGTCGCCGACGTTTGTCGGGACGAGCTTCTCGTCGAAATAGAGGGAATCGCGGTCTGTCGCCGCTAGCGTCGCGCGACGTTTTTAGAAGATGCGGAATCTACGGGCGTTTCGGCGGGCCAATCCTGTTGTCATCTGCAATTGGTATTGCCCAGGATGGGGCGCCGTGGTAGATTGCGTTGCCTTTTACGGATCGTGCCGCTTGTAAGCGGGGGGCATGAATCGAATTCAATGAAGGATAGTATCGCATCGAGATCATCGCACAAGCACGTTGAGCGACGTTTGATAGGAAAGGAATCCGAGTCATGCAGGCCACTCTTGCGGAATTAGCGGCGTTAGTCGAGGGGCAACTCGTCGGCGACGGCAATCTGTTGATCAGCGGCGCGGCCTCGTTGCGCGACGCCGAACCGGGCCAGATCACGTTGATGGATAGCGAAGGGAAATCGCATCTTTTGCAGCAGAGCCGCGCCTCGGCCGTGATTGCGATTAACGGAGCATCGACCAACGGAGTTCCCGCCATTTTGGTCGATGACGTGCATCGCGCTTTCGCCATCATCGTATTACATTTCCGCCCGCAACGCCAAACTCGTCGCGTCGGAGTGAGTCGCTTGGCTTCGATTAGTCCTACCGCGCAAATCGCCGACGGCGTCGATATCTATCCTTTCGCATCGATCGGCGACGACGTGGTGATTGAAGCGAACTGCACGATCCATAGCGGCGTTCATATAATGGACGGATCGCGGATCGGTCGCGACACCGTTATTTTTCCGAACGCCGTCTTGTACGAAGAAACGCAAGTTGGTCCGCGTTGCATTCTCCATGGCAACGTCGTGCTCGGCGCCTACGGTTTCGGCTACGGTTTCGCCGACGGCAAACATGTTTTGTCGGCCCAATTGGGCAACGTCATCCTTGAGGCCGACGTGGAAGTCGGCGCCGGAACGACTATTGATCGCGGAACCTACGGTCCGACGGTCATCGGCGAAGGCACGAAGATCGACGATCACGTGATGGTCGCCCACAATTGTCGGATCGGAAAGCACAACATGCTTTGCTCGCAGGTGGGCATCGCAGGCAGCACGACTTCGGGCGATTACGTGGTGATGGCCGGGCAAGTCGGCGTTCGCGATCACGTTCACATCGGCGATCGAGCGGTGCTCGGCGCCATGGCCGGCATAACGAACGACGTCCCGGCCGGAGCGCGAATGATCGGAATACCCGCCACGCCGGAACGCGAGCAGAAGATCAAGCAGGCCGTCATGACGAAGTTGCCGGAAATGCGGCAGCAGCTCAAGAAGATTCAACGCTTCATGGAAAAGGTGGCCGATCGGGTCGGATTGACCGACGAGTTGCCGGCCGACGATGCCGATTCAAAGGAAAAACGCCGGGCGGTCGCCTAGCGATAGGGCCCTGTTTTTAACGAGTCTTCCGGTTTTCCGGGCGCTTGCGTTCGCCGCTTCGCTCCCCCTTATTGGCAAAAAGCGTATGCTACACTTGGCATATGCCATTTAGTCGGGGGGTGTGCGCATTCCATGCAATCTCAATGCGGCGAACGACGACCGAGCTTTCTCATTACGGTGGACACCGAGGGGGACAACCTCTGGGCGTGCCCGAGGGAAATCACCGCGCGCAACGCCTGCCATCTCGCCCGCTTCCAAACGCTTTGTGAGAAGTACGGTTTTAAGCCGACGTGGCTGACCAATTACGAGATGGCTCTGAGTTCGGAGTACGTCGAGTTCGCGCGCGACGCGGTTCATCGGGGAATGGCCGAAGTCGGCATGCATTTGCATGCGTGGAACTCGCCGCCGATTCGGCCGTTAACCGAAGACGACTTTCGGCACCAACCGTATTTGATTGAATATTCCGATGCGGTGATGCGCGAAAAAATCGCCTTTATGACGAATCTGCTCGAAGAGCGGTTCGAACAAAAGATCGTCAGTCATCGGGCTGGCCGCTGGGGTTTCAACTCGGCTTACGCCAAGGCGCTCGTCGATTACGGCTATCGCGTCGATTGTTCGGTGACGCCGCATATCTCTTGGGCCGCAAGCATGGGAGCGCCGGAAGGCGCGGGGGGGCCTGATTTTCGGCGTTTCCCGGAGCTTCCCTATTACGTCGATCTGAACGACGTGAGTCGTCCTGGCGATTCGGAGCTTTTGGAAGTCCCGGTTACCGTCGCGCAGACTTGTTTTTCGAAGGCCGAAGAGATTCTTCGCAACGGGCCGTCGCTTATTCATCGCGCGGTTCGCCGATTTTTTCCGCCGTTGCGACGAATGATTCCTTGCGACAAAGAACGCGAGCACGTCGGTATGATGCGTTTGCTCGATCAAGCGCGAATCGACGAACGAAAGTGCGTCGTATTAGCCACGCATTCTTCGGAGCTAACCGCCGGGTTTAGTCCGTCGTTCCCGGACGAAGCGTCGATTGAAAGACTCTACGCCCGATTGGACGAGCTTTTCGCCAAGGCGGCCGAATTTTGCCGGGGCGCCACATTGGGCGAATTTGCCGAGGCGTTTGAAAACGGCTAACGCTTTTCTCAATATAGCGTTAAGCGATTAACGAGAGCCCCCCTGCTCTTCCGGGGAATGGGCGGCGCGGATGCGAATAAATCTCTGAAAAATCGCCGAATTCCGAGGATTTTCGACGGAGAATTGTTTCTCTTGCGGGAGGGGGGCGGACGAGCTATAATTATAGAGAATGAGAATGATTCTCAATTGCATTTTCCCGCCTCCCTGACGAATTTCCCGCCCCGTCAACCCCGCTTGAAGGAATACCGTCAAAATCGTGAATCAAATACTACTGCCGTTGGAACAACTTCCGCGTGGGGAATCGGCGTTGATTCGTCGTATTCACGGGCATCCCGACTTCGTTCACCGTTTGAAAGAATTCGGTTTGCGCGAAGGGACCGCCGTGGAGATGTTTCGATGCGGCAATCCTTGCATCGTGCGGTTGTCGGGGCATAAAGTTTGTCTTCGGCCTGACGCTATGTTGAACGTGTTGGTCGAGCCGATCGCCGCAAAACATATTCATCATGCCGCCGTCGCCCAACGGAGTCCCGCAAAAGACGAAAAGCTTTTAGCGGCGTCGTAAACCGACGACCTCGCCTCGAAGATCAAAATTCCATGTCTTTCTCCGCGCCGACCGCCGAATCGTTCATCACCGTCGCGTTGCTCGGCAACCCGAACACGGGGAAATCGACCCTTTTTAGCGCGCTGGCAGGCATCCATCAACACGTCGGCAATTATCCCGGCGTTACGGTTGAAAAGAAGACGGGACGCATGGATTTCGCCGGTCGGCGTTTCGAGTTGATCGACTTGCCCGGTTTATACAGTTTGACGCCTCGATCTAGGGACGAAATGGTCGCCGTCGACTTATTGCTTGGGCGTCGGAGCGACGTGGCCCCGATCGACGCAGTCATCTGCATCCTCGACGCGAGTAATCTGCAACGCAATTTGTATTTATTGAGCCAAGTTCTTGAGGTTGGGCTACCGACGGTCGTGGCCGTCAACATGCTCGACGTGGCGAAATCGTTGGGCGTTTCGCTGGATTTACGCGAATTGCAAGATCGGCTCGGCGTCCCCGTCGTCGGGCTTCAAGCGCATAAAGGTCAAGGGATCGCCGATCTCAAGGCCGCTCTGACGAAAGCGATTTCGCGGGCGGAGCAAGCGCCGCGAAAGGGCGTCGCGTTTCCGCCGACCTTCGTCGAAGAGGCCGTGCGGCTCGCCCGTGAAACGGAAGACCGAGGCGATGCGCTTCCCGAATTTTTGGCGAAGCGCCTTCTCTTGGACGTCGGCGGCTATCTTGAAGGTTTGATCGGGCCAAATTTTTCGGCCGATTTCAGCGAAAAATTGCAGGTCGCTCGGGAACGTCTGAGAAAGGCGGGGTGTCCCGTCCCCGAGGTCGAAACCGACTCTCGTTACGCTTGGGCGCATGAAATCATGGAGGGAGCCGTTTCGATTCCCTCGCATTTCAAACCCACGGCGACCGACCGCATTGATCGTTATCTCACGCATCGGGTCGGAGGCTTGATAATCTTCGCGGCGATCATGACGATCGTTTTTCAGGCGGTTTTCGTGGGCGCGGGACCGGCGATGGATTTCATTGAATCGATCGTCGGTAGCTTCGGGAATTTCGTTGAAAATCACATGGCCGACGGCGCGCTGAGAAGTCTGATCGTTAAAGGAGCGATCGGCGGCGTCGGAGGCGTTTTAGTTTTTCTACCGCAAATATTGATATTGTTCTTCTTCATCGGCGTCCTCGAGGACTGCGGGTATATGGCCCGGGCCGCGTTTCTTATGGATCGCATGATGTCGCGCGTGGGGCTGTCGGGAAAATCGTTCATCCCGATGCTTTCGTCGTTTGCCTGCGCGGTGCCTGGAGTGATGGCGACCCGCGTCATCGAAAACGAACGCGATCGATTCACCACGATATTAGTTACGCCGCTTTTGACTTGTTCGGCGCGATTGCCGGTTTATGCGTTGCTGATCGCGGCGTTTATTCCGCCTCGGTCCTACTTGGGCGGCTTCGTGCAATTGCAGGGCTTGACGCTCGTCGGACTCTACGCGTTGGGAATCATTGCGGCGATTTGCGCGGCGATGATTTTCAAACGGACGCTATTCCGCGGGCGCTCGACCCCCTTCGTTCTGGAATTGCCGAGCTACAAATGGCCGTCGTTTCGCGTCGTGTTTCATCGGGTCGCTCAACGAGGGACGGTGTTTTTGAAGACGGCGGGCACTCTAATCCTCGCGGTTTCGATCGTCGTTTGGGCGGGACTCTATTATCCTCGGCGTTCCGCGCAAGCCGCGGAATTGATCGCTCAAAAAAACGCGGCGGAACTTAAATTGTCGAATCTCGCGCCAGACGCTTCGCAACGGGCCGGATTTGAAAAAGAAGTGAAGCGGTTGGATCGGGATATTGAATCGGCCTTTCAGCGCGACAGCTATTTGGGACGTCTGGGCCGGATGGCCGAGCCGATTTTCACGCCCCTCGGTTGGGACTGGCGCATCGGTTGCGCGGCGATAGCGTCATTTCCGGCGCGCGAGGTGGTCGTGGCCACCTTGAGCGTCATGTTCAACGCCGAAGAGGAGGGCGACGACGGCGCGACCGAGGCCCTTCAGCGGCGATTGCGCGAGGCGACGCATGAAGGAACGAATCGGCCGCTCTTTTCCGTTCCCGTCGCTTTGTCGATTATGGTATTCTTTGCGCTGTGTGCGCAATGCGCCGCAACTTTGGCCGTCATCCGGCGCGAAACGAATAGCTGGCGTTGGCCCCTCTTCACCTTCGGCTATATGACCGTTCTCGCCTACGGCTGCGCTTTCATCACTTATCAATTCGGCGCATGGGTAAGCTCATGAACGTCACCTTCCAAGACTCTGCGGCTATCGCGCTAGTCGCTTCGGCGGTTGTTTACGTAGCTTGTCGGCTACTAAAAATCGGGCCGTGGAAGAAACGGTCGGAGTGCGGGCATTGCGACTGCGGATGCGATAAATCGAGTAAGCGGTAGTCGCATCGGCCGAATAATCGGCTTGACCGGCGTAATCCGACCGTTTTTGCGGAATGCGCATGTCGTTGATGAGGCGTTTCCCCTCTTGCCAAGAATGGCGATCCCCTCGGATGAAGCGTTTTTGGGCGAGAAAGGGCTTCTTTTCTAAGCGGTAAGCTATGTTTTTTCATGCGGAAAGCCTGATTGCGTAAGGCGGTTGCGCCTAGATATCGCGTTGGGGATCCGCCGGGATTTGTCGGGCAATTTTGTACGAAGCATAAAGACATATGGCCACGTTAGAGACGCCTCACTCATTCGGTTACTCGAACATCGGCGGGTTGCTGTCGGCGGTTAATTGGCGCGAATGCCAAGATCCCGCTTCGCAACAGCAAGCGGCGACGCTCGCGCTGGCGAGAAGATTGAATTCGCAGCAATCGGTCTCGGCGTTATATCACGACGCCGCGGCCTTGATCGCCGAGGCGTTGCACGCTGAATATTGCAGCGTGGGCGAGTTAAGCGCGAACGGCCAAGAGTTGACCTTGAACTTCGCCTCTTACGATTTTCGCGGTAGTTTGACCAATCCCACCGCGATAAAGCTATCGATGCGGGCGGACGAATCGATGGCCGCCCGCGCTTTAATCAACGGCAACGTCATTTGGTGCCCGGATTTAATCGCCGACCGGAGCATCGTCGACTATTATTTGCGTAAGTTTAACATTCGCGCGTCGCTAACGGTTCCGGCGATATATCAAGGACGGCCAATCGGCGTTCTAGGGGCCTATAGCCGATCGGCGAGAAATTTCCGCCCCGACGAATTGCAATTCGCCGAGACCCTGGCGTTGATGTTAGGCGCCGCGATAAGTCGCGGAGCGACGGAACGAGAATTGGCGGACGAACGCCGTTTCTCGGGCTCGTTGGCCAGCATGATTGAAGAGCTAGTGTTCATATTGGACGCGCAAGGAAACATTCAGCATATGAATCCGGCGGCGCAGCGTTTGAGCGGTTTTCCCGTCGAGCGCGTGCGCGATAAGCCGTTCGTCAGCCAGTTCATTAAACCTCGCGACACCGATTCGGTATGGGGCGCGCTGCGACGTTGCTCCCGCGATCGGGTTCCCGCCAAATTGCAGAGCGAATTTCTGACGAAAGACGGCAGTCTGTATCGGATGGAATGGTTCATGCAGCCGATCAGCGGAGACTCGGTCGAAGTTCCCGCGACGATCATTTTGGTCGGAACCGATCTATCAACCGACGCCGCACAAAGCGAGGAGCTGAATCAATTGCGAAACTTCGCCGCCGAGGCGATGCGTCGTATCCAAAGCGGAGGACTTTCGGGAGACGAATCGGCTCGGATCGAAGCGTTGCTGATGAAAATTCAGCGTCGAACCGAAGATATTCCCGCCGTGGAGTCGCGCGCTCAAGGGGCGACGGCGATGCAATCGGTTCCTCAATCGTATACGCAGCCGGTTTCCGCGCCGCTCGCGTCGCCTCAACCGGGGTACGGCTCTCCGGCGAAGGTCGAGGAGCCGGCAAACGCCCCCTCTTCGACGCCGGCGGCCGCCGAACCGCATCAGCCGTCGGGAATTGATCTTCGCCGAAGCGAGCGGCATAACTTTATCGCGCGCCAACTAATCGCTCCGATTCGTGACGGAATCCTCCCTAAGGCGGAGCAATTCTACGAAGTCGTATGCAAGGACATTTCCGAAGGGGGCGTCGCCTTCGCTTTAACGAAACGGCCGGACTTCGATTCGTTAGTGATCGCGCTTGGCGGGCAGGCCGATTCGCCTTATCTTGCTGCGCAAATCGTCAACATTCGAGAAAAAACGAACGACGGAAAGACATTTTTCATCGTCGGATGTCGATTCACCGGACGCGTCTCGATTTCTTCCTAGCGTCTCCTTCAAATTGCTTCTCGACGTTTTGACGGCCGAGGAATTGACTTTCGGGTCAGCCGTTTCATCTCTCCCCCCGACAGCGTTTCTTTATGAATAAAAGAGTTCTTACGCTGCGAAAACACTATAGACAAAAAAACGGAATTGTGATTAAGTAGGTGATATAGCGATGAGGTCGCTCGGACGCCGCTTCATGCACCCCTTTTCTGACCAGTCTGAGCGAGATATCACGGTTTATCTGAACTCAGCGCGCCCTTGGGGAAGGGATGATGCCTCTCCTTCGGATAACAAAAAACGAGTCCGCTTCGTTCCGTCAGGGCAAGGATTTTAAGCTTTTCGGCGGAGTTCAACTGCGGCTTGCGCTCAGTTTCGGCGCGGCGTTCACCTTGGCGCTGGCTGCGCTTGCGGCCGTGACTTTCTTCGGTATTCCTCCGCTCAATTTTTCCGGCCTTTACGGGCTGCACATCGAGTCAGCCGAAAAATGGATGAATTTCACGACCGATCTCAAGGTAGAGCGCCTTAAATACTGGATCGAAGAGAGCCGCCGTGACTTGGGGCTAGTCGTGATGAATCAAGATCGGGTAGCGTCGATAGAGGGTTTATGCGCTCGTTTCGCCGCGGAGATTGGACGTGAAGATCGCGATAAATTGCTGGAAGCAGTGCATAAGGACCAGGATTTCACCAGTTTACAGCGAAGATTGAGCGAGTTGGTGAATATCCATAATGAGTATTCCCGCCTATTTATAATCGAGGCGGCGTCGAAGGTCGTGATCGGCTCTTCGGACGTTTCGATGATTGGAAAAAGTTACGCAAGAAATCCCGACGTGGAAAAGGCCTTGCTTTCGTCAGGAGGATACACCTCGGACGTTAAGGCCTCGAAAAACGGAGCGGTTCTCTATCTTTGCGGAACGTTCCGACGGCATTCAGATGAGAAAGCCGTGGGCGTTCTTGTGGCCGAAATCAATACCGACGCGGTGCTGAGGCCGTTGCTTGACGTGGGCGAGGCGCTGGGGGAGTCCGGCGAAACCGTTTTAGTTAACGGCGACGCGCGCATTCTCATGTCGTTGAAGCACCCTTTGGCCGACGGAAGTCGGCCGAAACCGCTGGAGTATACGATCACCGCCGAAGCGGCGCAGCGCGCCATACGCGGCGACAATGGAATAATTTGGGCGAAGGATTATCGAGGCGTTCCCGTATTGGCGTCCTACCGGTATGTGCAGGTCACGCCCGATCTAGCTTGGGGAATGGGAGTGAAATGCGATCAAGATGAAATATTTCTTCCCCTTCGGCACGACGCTAAGATTTTCGCCGTCGTCGGAACGTTAGGCGCTATTCTGATTTTCGGCGTGGCGTTCTGGGTGGCGAAGACCGTGACGAAACCGATTAAACTCATCGCCGAGGCCGCGCGGCAAGTCGGCGAGGGCGATTTGACCGTTCGCGCGCCGATCGTCGGCGACGACGAATTGGCCGTTTGCGCGGCGACCTTTAATGCGATGGTCGCCAGGGTCGAATCGGGACGCGACCAACTCGAAGAACTGGTGTTGCAACGCACGAAAGAGTTGCGGTCCGCCAATGCGGAATTGCAAAAGCATCGTTCGCAACTGGAAGCCCTCGTCGAGGAACGCACGAAAAAATTAGAGGAGGCGCAGAACCAGCTGATTCGTCAGGAGAAACTCGCCGCGCTGGGACAACTAACCGCCGCCGTCAGCCATGAACTACGCAATCCTCTCGGTACGATTCGCACGTCGTGCTATACCCTCAATCAGAAATATGGCTCGGGCGACGGCGAAGCCTCGACTATCATTCGCCGCATCGATCGCGGCATCACTCGTTGCGACGGCATTATTACCGATCTGCTCGATTATAGCCGCATCAAAGCGGCCGAACGCGTTCCGACCGACGTCGACGATTTGCTTGAACTTTGGGCGACGGAAACTCCGAAGCCCGAAAATGTGACCGTCAAAACCGATCTTCGGTTGGGCGAACCGGTTCCGCTAGATCGAGAGCGTTTTTATCGATGTTTTTCGAATCTTTTCAACAATGCGATCCAATCGTTCGGCGAATCAGGCGGAACGATTCTCGTTTCGTCCCGTCGAGACGGCGAACACGCCGTCGTCGAAATCAGCGACGACGGTTGCGGAGTGCCGAGCGATAAGATCGAAACGGTATTTGAGCCGCTGTATAGCACGAAGACGTTCGGCGTCGGCTTAGGGTTGCCCATCGCTCGACAAATCGTGCAGCAGCACGACGGCGAATTGTCGATGAAAAGCCAACTCGGAAAGGGAACGACCGTCACCGTTCGGATCCCCTTGCGGACGTCGAACCAGGAGGGGCATGAATCGTCCGAATCGACGATCCCTACTTCGACGGCGACAACGTGACGAAACGCCGTTTTCTTCGTGATTTATTCGCGCCTTGCGAGTTTAACAGACGTTGGGAAAGGAAACGATCATGTCCGGCGCCTCGTTGCGAATCCTGATCGTCGACGATGATCGCGATTTCGCCGACAGTCTGCGCGACGTATTTGAGCTTGCGGGACATAAGTCCGACGTCGCATACTCGGGCGAAGATGCCGTAAAGCGGTTCGCCGAGCGTCATTTCGATCTTTCGTTTCTCGACGTTCGACTTCCCGGAATGAACGGCGTCGAATGCCTCATGGAATTACGAAAAATCCGGCGAAACGCCCAAGTCTATATGATGACCGGTTATAGCGTCGAGCAATTGCTCGACTTGGCCGTCGCCAGCGGGGCTCGCGGCGTTCTGCATAAG
Source organism: Thermoguttaceae bacterium (assembly GCA_963665265.2). Lineage (GTDB taxonomy): Bacteria > Planctomycetota > Planctomycetia > Pirellulales > Thermoguttaceae > CAXXHQ01. Next base: position 1,193,294 of record OY762224.2, read on the forward strand.
CCGCTTGAGGTTGAAAAACTGTTGGAGTCGTTGGAGACGATTAAGCCGACGGGCGTTCTCATCGTCGATGACGACCCGGAATTCGTGGCGAGCGTTCGTGATGCGTTGGAATTGAACGGCTATAAAGTAATGACGGCGCGGACGGGCGAAGAGGCGATTGAACGCGTCGCGGAAGGCGGCGTCGACGTCATTATCCTCGATTTACGTCTGCCCCTCCTTTCCGGCGTCGAAGTGTATTGGGAATTGAAACGGCGAGGTTTTAACGTTCCCACGATTATTGCGACCGCCTATGCATGCGAAGAATCGGCGGCGATGGAAAAACTTCGCCAATTCGCCGTTACCGGTGTGCTCGTTAAACCGTTCGATCCGGAACTACTCCTTCAAAAAATCAAAGCGTTGGCATAGAGGGCGGTCGCCGAAAGCCTCTCGAGCTCGTGCGGAACGCCCTCCTTGGCGTTCCGCGGCCGCAGGTAAACGGATTAGGCGAATCTCTTTTCCGCTTGCCGACGTCTAGCGAAGACCAAAGCGGCGATTCCGGCCAAAGTCATTAAAGCGCTGATTGGCTCGGGGACTTGGTTGACGACGCCGACGGCGTCCAAGTCGAAACCGCCCGAGCCTTTCGTCACCCACGAGTCGTAAATCGGATTGCCGAGGCTATCTGTAAAATATCCGCTGCCGGGGATATCGACGAGCCGCACGTAGTTGATGTTTGATAGATTGACTGCCCCGCTGAGAACGGCATCCGCAGTCGCCAACGTGCTTAGGTCGAACGGCGTTCCGTAGCCCGCGGCGTTTTTTCCCGCCAAGTTGTAAACGTCGGTGGGGTCGATCGTTCCGTAGGCGCCGACGGCTGATCCGGTCAAGGAAACGCCCGCGAACCTCGCGAAAGTGAGGCCGTCGGTCGAAACTTCGACATAGGCTAGTTCGGCGGAGAGTTTCGAGCCGGAAGCGAAGCCGTTTTCAAAGACGGCGAAGTCGGCGCCTTCGCCGTTCGTAATCGCCGCATTGAAGGCCAGCGTAATCGAGCCGGGCGAATCGATTCCGATGAATCCGAAACCGTCGGTCGTATCGTAGGGATTGCCGGAATAGGCCGTGCCGGTATCGCTGAACGGCGGCGCGGCGCCGACCGTCGGAGGAGCCGCCGTGCTATATAAATCGCCGAGCGAGACGATCGAGCCGTCGGCTTTGCCTAAGGCGTTCGACGATTTTTGGTAGGCGGACGAGACGCCGGCCGTCGGAAGGTAATTGACGACCGAGGTCGCCCATGAAACGAACGCCGCGCTCGTTTTGGGAATTGCGGCGTCGACGGCGCCCGACGTGGCCGTTCCTCCCGAATAAACGCCCGCCGCTGCTTGCGAATTGCCGAAAAAAGGGACGCCGGCGAAAGCGGCCGCGAAAAATACGAATGCCGAGGCCACTGCGCGGACCGTCGAAATATACGAAATGCGAGTCATGAAATCTCTCCGATAAAGCGTGCGCTGAAATTGAAGTCGTTTGCGACGACGGGTCGCAAACCGAAAAAGACGCAAAACGCTGCCTCCGGAAGGTTCATGCAAAAGGCGAACGCCAATGTTTCGAAGCGCGAACGAACCTACAATTTCGGATCGAGAGCGCTTATCGGCGAGGCGTCGTTCGACTTGTTTCGTTATGCGCAAGCGCACCGGGAGCGCAAGCGGCAATTTGAAAATCGCGCGGCAATGCAAGAAATTGAATAACGCGAAAACTCAAATGAAACGAATCGAAAACGCTTACTACGCTCTCCGTCCCTCGCAGAGAACGACGTTACGACGTCGGTAGGTCTTCTGACTCCCGAGATGAGAACGCGGCCTTCTCACGGCGAACGAATCGCCGCAATGGCTTGTAGAATCGGCTCTCATTACGTCTCGGTTACAGCGGCGGGACCGTTCCGGATTCGCACCGGATTCCCTGTTCGTCGATCGCCAAGGGAATGGCGATCAAGCACCGACGTCACGATAAGGGGTGAATATACCGCGCCGGAAAAAGCTGTCAACGGCGACAAGAAAGATTATTTTTCGCGGATTATTTCGGAAAAACCGGAGAAAACCAGTTTACTCGCGCTCACTCGCTCCGCTTAGCCTTGCCACGCGCAAACGCAGTTTTTCGCGTTCGGAGTTTTGCGTCGCCGGATCGGCCGACGGATCGAGCGTCACTTTTTCGCCCAAAAGGGCGGCGACTCGCTTTACGGCCGCGTCGCGAACTTTCTCGTCGGTCCGTTCCGTGAGGGCCAGCCAGATCGACGCGTCGCCGACCAACCACGAGGCGATTCGCTCGGGAGAGTCGTCGCTCAAGCGACCGGCGAACGAATCAATAGTTCGCACCAAGCGATATCTTCGCTCGGCCTCTATTTGCGAGAAATTGAGCGATCGCAAATAGCTAAGGACGGCCGGCGAGCATGCGCGCAATTCGCGCTCAGCCGCTTCGCGTTTAGCGTAGCGATCGTCCCCCAATTGTTCGACAAGCTCTCGCCAGCGAGATTGTTCGTCGTCCGTGTTCGAATTCGCTTTGCGGATCAACTCCGCTTCGACGGCCGCCGCTTGTTCGCCGAGCTTTCCGTTCGGACGAATGATTTCCAGCAGCGGCGCTAAATAGGTTTTCGCCTCGCGCGGGCGAAAAATGAATAGATGCCACAGCGAAGGGGCGGAATACGTTTTCACGGCGGTCGAGCCGGCGGCGACAGTCAACGTCACCCCTTGCGAGGGCTCTTGCACAAACGTCGTCTTCGTCGTTCCTCGGTCAGAAGGCTCTTCGCGACAGATCGAAAAACGATCCGAGTCGTCGGCCGAGACGGAAACGCTCGCTTTACCGTCGGAGCGTTGATAGCTGAATGAATAGGAATTATCCTTCACGACGACGTTAAGCCGCTCGATTCCGTTTCCGGCGTTCGACATATTCATCAGCCGGGAGCCGTCGAGATAGATGCGCCCCGCCGTGAGATGAAATTTTATCGAGCCGCCTTGCATCGCGCCGCCGAGAAGCGTCGGTTGATCGTTCGCCGTTTGCGCGAGGCAAGACGTCGACGTGAAGACCGTCGCGGCAAGCAAAATCGAAGCTAGCGCAAAACGCCGTATCATGCGAATCGCCGTCAGGGGACAACTTCGGCGCCGGACAGATCCGTGCGCCCGATCGGTTCATTATAATCGTCCGAACGACGTTTCGCCAATAAAACGCGAAGACGAAGGATGGGGAAAGGGGACAGGCGGCATCCCCCTAGATTCCGCCGAACGACGACGTCGCGGCTAATGATCGTTAATGCTACAATAATCGGCGTCGTTTTTGGTTCCGCGATTCGGCCATCTTTTCAAACGGGACGTTTTATGAAAAAACTCGTCTTCATGCTTTGCGTACTAGCTCTTTCCGGTGAAAGTCTAAACGCTCAATCGGTCGAGCCTCCGCAAGTCTCTTCGCCTCTCGCCTGGCCGGCGATCACGCAGGAATGTCGGCCGTGGGCGTATAACTGGCAGATGGCCGGGGCGGTCGATGAAAAGAACATGGCCAAGGAGTTAGCCCGGTATCACGAGGCCGGGCTAGGAGGCATTCATGTCATTCCGATCTACGGCGCAAAAGGCTTTGAAGAGCAATTCACCGACTTCTTAAGTCCGAAGTGGATGCGGAACTTCGCCTTTACGGTCAGTGAGGCGAATCGGCTCGGCATGGGTGTCGATCTGTCGACCGGCTCGGGATGGTGCTTCGGCGGACCGACCGTTACGAAACAGGAGGCGGGCCTGCTCATCCGTTTAAAGACCGACGCTGCGGGGACGGCGGCGCCGTCGATCGTCGCCGATAAATATGGCCCCAAGGTGAAACGCGCGGGACCTGGCGGAACGGGGTTCATGCTCAATCCGCTCTACGGCCAAGCGATGCAAAACTATTTAAAACGTTTTAGCGAGGCGTTTCCCCAGGACGGCAAAGCCGTTTTACCTCGCGCTATGTATCACGACTCCTACGAGTACAACACGCAATGGGCGCCCGATTTTCCCGAGCAGTTTGAGAAGCGGCGAGGTTACCGCCTGCAAGATCATGCCGCCGATTTGTTCGACGAAAGCGGCTCTGAGCGAGCGGCCCGAGTGAAGGCCGACTATCGCGAGACCGTTTCCGACATAATGATCGAAGACGTTTTTCCGCGTTGGATCGATTGGTGTCGGGAACGAAAGACTCTGACTCGGTATCAAGCGCATGGCTCGCCGGCCAACCTGTTGGATTTATACGCTTTGGCCGACGTGCCCGAGACGGAGATGTTCGGCCGAGGAAACCGAGATCCGCTCGTTTCGGGGTTAGCGCAGCATTTTAGCGAGCAGGGAGACCGCGATCCGTTGGTGGCCAAATTCGCCTCGTCGGCCGCGCATACGTCAGGCAAAAAACTCGTCTCGGCCGAGACGGGAACCTGGATGGCCGAGCATTTCTGCGAAACGCTGGAGGAGATGAAATGTTTCGTCGATCTTCTTTTCGTCTCGGGCGTGAACCATCTGTTTTATCACGGCTGCTGCTACTCGCCCGACGAAGCGCCGTGGCCCGGCTGGCTTTTCTACGCCACGACGGAGATGAATCCTCGTAATGCGATTTGGCGCGACGTTCCGACGTTGAACGCCTACGTCGCTCGCTGCCAGTCGATTTTGCAGTCGGGCAAGTCGGACAACGACGTGCTTATCTATTGGCCGATCCACGATTTTTGGAGCGAAGCGAAGGCGCCGTTGACGCCGCAACTCGTCATTCATAATCGCGGGCAGGCATGGTTCGGCAGCCAAACGATCGGCAAGGTCGCCGAAAAACTATGGAACAGGGGCTTTACGTTCGACTACGTTTCGGATCGGCAACTTGCGGCGGCGAAAATCGACGCGAAATCGTCCGGCGTCGCTTTGCCCGGGGGCGCCTATAAAGTTATTGTCGTTCCTGAAACGAAACGTATTCCTGTCGAGACGTTCCGCAAAATGCTCGACTTGGCCGAGGCCGGCGCATTCGTCATTTTTCAAGGTCCGTTGCCGCAAGACGTTCCGGGTTTGAACCAATTAGAAGAACGCCGTGCGGAGCTGAAGAAACTACAAGCGAAGCTTGTCTTTGTCGATAATCCGCAATCGAAAACTAAAGCCGCCTCAATCGGCAAAGGCAAGGTTCTGATCGGGGATGTTGATGAATGTCTTGCGGAAGCGAAAATATCGAGAGAAACGCTTACCGATCACGACGGTCTGATTTTCATTCGACGCAGTTTTGACGGCGGGCGGCATTACTTTATCGCCAATCAAGGTGAGAAGCCGCTCGACGGTTTTGTGAATTTGGCTTGCGAGGCCGCTACTGTCGAGATCATGGACCCGATGAGCGGCGCCGCAGGCCTAGCGACGAGTAGAAGTCTCCCCGGCGGCGGTACCATGGTTTACCTGCAACTAGCGCCGGGCGAATCGGTCATCCTTCGCGCGTTTGAAAATGAAGTCGCCTCAGGACCGAAATGGAAATACGTGAAGCCGATCGGCGAACCGACGGAGCTAGTCGGAACGTGGTCGGTCAAGTTTATCGACGGAGGCCCGACGCTGCCGAAGTCGTTTGAGACGGAGAAATTGGCGTCGTGGACGAAATGCGACGACGCCGAGGCCGACCGTTTTGCGGGAACGGCTCTTTACACGCTCCATTTCGATGCGCCGAAAGGAGATCGATTCCTGCTCGATCTTGGACGCGTTTGCAAAAGCGCCCGAGTGCGGGTGAACGGGAAAGACGTCGGCGTTCGGATTATGGCGCCCTATCGCGTCGTTCTCGATTCTTTGAAAACGAAGGATAACGTGCTTGAAGTTGAAGTGACGAATCTATCGGCCAACCGGCTGAGGGACTTGGATCGTCGCGGCGTTCCGTGGCGAACTTTTTACGACGCCAACGTGCTAGGCGTCGGCTACAAACCGCTCAACGCGGCCGAGTGGCCGCTATTCGAGTCCGGCTTGCTTGGCCCCGTCACGCTGCAAACGATAACCGAGCCGGAGCTTCGGCAATCGGCGGTGAAATAGGGAGAATCGCGACGTTGCGAGGGCAGTTTAGGCGTCGGCCGGCGGTTTGGCGGTTAGATGAAGCGGATTATGCAACGCGTATTGAACGTCTTCCGAAGGTTTACTATGATCCAAAATTCAAATCGGTTGGATTTTTAGAGACGGCGTTGCGCCAGGGAGAGAAAAGGAGTTCGCTCGTATGTTCGAGATAATAAATGCGCCGCGGACGCCGAGCGGCGGACAAAGTATTTCAGCAACGTCGCCTTTAGCAAGTCGCTGGATAAACGATGAATTTCGTGGGGTAACATTTATCTGGGCGATCGCTTCGCTCTTAGCGTTAGCGTTCGTCGTAAAATACGCGTTCGCCGTTCCGTTTGGCGACGAATGGTTATGGATGGATCGGATTACAGGAGCGGAGCCCGTCACGCTTTCTTGGCTATGGTCGTCTCACGGCGAGCACCGCATATTTCTGCCGCGTTTGATTTACATTCTTTTGGGCGAAGCGACCGGGTACAATTTTCGCGCCGGCGTTTTCTACGACGTCGCCATTCTGATCGCGCTTTCGCTTGGATTTCTATTAGTAATCAAGCGAGCGCGAGGCCGCAGTCGGATTTGCGACGCGTTTTTCCCGCTTGTTTTGTTGAATTGGGGACAGTATGAGAATCTGATGTGGGGATTTCAAGTGAACTTCTTCACTTCGGTGGTTCTTGAAGGAATCGTTCTTCTTATCGTCTATAGATGCGAAGCGACCCTTTCGCTGAAGCAGGCGGCCGCGGCGTTCGTTTGCTTGCTCGCGCTCGGTTCGTGCGGTTCGTACGGAATCGTTTATTTGCCTACGATGGCTTGTTGGCTCGCCTTTGCGGCCGTACTTCATTGGCGTTCGGACGAAAAGGCGGCGAAGAGAAACGCAATACTCATCGCCTTAATGGCGGCGACTCTCGTTTCGTTCGTCGCGTTCTACTTGTACGGCCTGCCCAGAGGCTCCGTCGTTAAAAGCCCCTATGCGATTGGAATAAATTGTTTTCAAATGTTGAGCGGCGGCATCGGTGACCTCGCGAGGGATTTCTGGCCTTTCTCCGGCGCAATCACGCTCCTCGTGATCGCGACCCTCATATGGATTAACGTGCGCGCGTGGCTTCGACGACCGACGGAACGGATCCGCGCAATCGGATTTCTGGCCTTTCTCGCAGGAGTATTCTTATTAGGTCTGGCGATCGGAGTCGGACGCGCGACGCCGCGCGGCGGTTTTGAATTTCGCTACTACACGCTGGCGATTCCGCTATTGCTTGTGCTGTATCTTCAGCTTGAAGCGTTCGGAGGCAAGACGCTTTCGCGTCGCGCTCCGACGGCGTTGTTCGTAATCGCGTGCTTGGTCTATTCTTATAATCTTCTGGACGGCGCCAGGCGTGCGGAAACGTTGAGTCGATGCGTTAACCATTTCGTTCATGACATGCGAAACGGACTTCCGCCTGAGGCCCTTGCCGTTCGGTACGGAGATATGCAGGGACAAAACTGGTCGAATGAGGATTTTCTCTTAAACGTCGCTCGGCTGCAAAAATGCGGAATCGTCGACTATCCGAGTCAAGGTCCGAACGCTTTCTTGACGGCTTATGCCGTAGTTCCCTGTAACGGGAAATCCTCGCCCGTGAAGATTGATTGCATTATGCCGGGAGAAGTTTTTCGTATGCCGTTTTCCGTTCAGACGAGCGGGGAATTACGTCGAATTGACGTTGGGGTGAACGTCGGCGGTCGCAACGCGAAAGCGCTTCGCCGTCTAGGCTGGACTTTATATCGAGCCGGAGCGGGCGAAAAAAGCGTCGCGACGACGGGCGACGTCGTCGAGCCTTATAAAGATGTTTGCGACGGCCAGATTTCCGTCTTCTTGAGCAGAACGCCGGTTCGCCAAGGAGAACAATACGAGCTCCAACTTACCTTGCCGGCTGAAGAGAAGACGACCGGCGATAAGCCGTCCGTCTACCTCGAAGTCCCCTATTATCCGACAAAAGAAAATCTAACGACGCCGAAGGCGACGCCTTCGGCGGCCGCTCGGGCGTTCGTTTTCATTGAACCGGACGGAAAATAGCTGCTCAGCGGCGTCTCTCCCGCCGACGCCTTCGTGGTTACGTTCCCGCCGTGAGCGATTTCGCCACGTCGGTTTTGTAAGCGTAGGTGGCGGGCAGGTAGCCGACCAACGTCGCCAAAACGAGCAGGCCGGGAACCAACGCCAATTCGATCGGTTGGAAATCGAGGGGGCTGACGATCACGTTCAACTGATCGGCGATCGTCGGACTAAGGCAAGCGATCAGACCGTGGCCGAAGACAATGCCCATCGCCCCGCCGCCCAACGAAAGCAGGATCGATTCGACTAAAATAATGGTCATGATCGTTTCTTTTCGGGCGCCGAGCGCGCGCATCACGGCGATCTCGTGGCGACGATCGCTCATCGAGTTGTAGATGCTGACCATGATGCCGATGCCCGCGACGACGACGACGGAAACGGCCAAGATAAGCAAAAGCAATTGGACATTGCCCAAAATTCCTTCGAAGAGTTCGGCGATGACGCGGGCCGGGGCCACGGCCTGAGCGGTCGGCTCCTTGTTGATAATTTCGGGCAAGCCGATCGCCAAGCGTTGCATCTGATCCTTGGCGTCGCCAAGTTTCGTGCAAACGAGAATGGCCGATATTTCGCGGTGCGGTTCGCCTTCGTGATCGTGGTCGGCATGCTCGTCATGTTTCTCCGCCGCAACTTCCTTTTTCGCGTCGGTATTTTCGTCGTTTTTCTTCCCTTCCGTTTTTTTGTCGGTCGAGTCGTCTTTTCGCTTGGCGAACATTTCTTCGTTCGTGGAAGGCGCGACGTTATGGGCCGGCGATCGCCAAAAGCCTTCGATGTTAATGAATATCGCGCGATCGTTGGGCGTTCCCGAGTGCTTGAGAATGCCGACGACTTTGAACTTGTGATGGCCGTGGCCGTCGTCGTCCCGTTCTCCGCCGAAGGTGGCCATCGGCGAAAATTCGTCGCCGATTTTCAAGCCGGTTTTTTTCGCGGCGGTCCAGCCTACTACGGCGTCGTAGAAGTCTTCAAAGCCGTAGTTCGCCCCTTCGGAGAACTCGTAATGCTTGCCGTCCATGTAGGTAAGCTCGTTGAAGTACTCCGGCGTCGTTGCGATGGCGGGGCATCCTTTGTAGTCATGCCCCATGCAAACCGGGATGGCCGATTTTACCGCCAAGGAGAAACGTCCCTCGCTGAATTCCTTGTAGTAATCGTACGGAATGTTCGGCAACGGCTTTTGCAAATGGAAGACCGTGTTGAGCACCAATTGCAGCGGAAATCCCTTCCCTCCGACGATCAAATCGTAGCCTTGCGCGCCCCGGCGGAACGATTGGTCGAGCACGCCGTAGATGACCAAGACCGTAACGACCAAGGCCACGCCCATACCCATCGAAAGGGCCGTCAAACTCGACGACAACGACCGTTGCTGAATGCTACGCCAAGCGATTTTCCAAAGACTCATATCAGAAATCAGGGGTTAGAGATCAAAGGGATAGGCAAGTAGGCCAGGCACCGTGCCTGACAATCAAAATTTACGATCTACGGTTTTAGCTCTACTCGGCCTTGTTTCTTCGCGGCCAAATTAAAATCGTCTAGTCGATCGACGCGGTCGAATTGCTTCGAGACCTCGGGACTATGCGTGACGATGGCCAAGGCGACGCTTTCCTCCCGGCACGTTTCGCGGATCAGGTCCAGAATCTGTTGCTGATTGCCCGGATCGATGTTCGCGGTCGGCTCGTCGGCCAAGAGCAACTTCGGCTTGTTCGCCAAAGCGCGAGCGATGGCCACGCGTTGCTGTTCGCCCACCGAAAGCATCGTCGGTTTGTGCGTCAATCGATGGCCGAGCCCGACGCGGTCGAGCAAATGTTTGGCGCGGGCTTTATCCGGCCGACCGCTTGCGAACCGCATCGCCAGCATTACGTTTTCGATGGCGGTGAAACCCGGCAGCAAATTGAAGGTTTGAAAGACGTAGCCGATTCGTTCGGCGCGGAAGCGGTCGCATTCGGCCTCCGACATTAGCGTGATGTCGAAACCGTCGATGCGAACTTTCCCGCTGTCGGGGCGACCGATGCCGGCGATGATATGCAAGAGCGTCGTTTTGCCGCATCCGCTTTCGCCGACCAGAACCATCTGTTCGCCGACGGCAAGGCGAAACAACGGAATGTCCAAAATATGTAGCTTTTCGCCGTTCGGCTGAACGTACGTTTTGTGAACGTCTTTAAGAAGCAATAAATCGGCTGAGGCGACCATTTTTTCGTGGGGCTCTGGGAAAGGTTAGAAAGTCGGTTTTTTCGGAGGGAGAGGGGGCGGAGAACGGAACGCTACGGCATACCGCTCGTAAATCAAAAGGCGGCCGACCATGCCTTTAATTGTACCCGCGCACTATCTCTACCAGCATACTTATACGCTAGCAAACCGCAAAAGGTTCATTAAAACTGGGAATGGACGGGATGGGCGGAAAGCGCCTGCCGGCCGCTTGCGCAATTTTTAACGCCGTCGCATCATTTGACGCTGGAGATCACGCTGAACTTGAGCTTTTTTAATGGTCTCTCGCTTGTCGTGCAACTGCTTTCCCTTGCACAGGCCGAGGAGGATTTTGGCCTTTCCCGCTTTGAAGTAAAACTTTAGCGGAACAAGGGTTAGGCCCTTTTGAAACGCCTGCGACGCGAACTTTTTTATTTCGCGACGGTGCATCAAAAGTTTGCGCGGGCGCTTCGGCAGATGGTTGAAGCGATTCGCCTCGAAGTATTCCGGGATGTCGCAGCCGACGAGCCAGACTTCCCCCTCTTTGACTCGTCCGTAGGCGTCATCCAGCGTGATCTTGCCGTTTCGTAGGCTTTTCACCTCGCTGCCGACCAGAACGACGCCGCATTCGAGCGTTTCGAGAATGTCGAAGTCGTGCGAGGCCTTGCGGTTATGCGCAATGAGCCGATCGTTTCCGCCGACCGTTTTTTTGTCCTGGTTTTTCGCCACGTGCCGTCGCCTCTATCTTTCCGGCTTTCTTTTTACGATAATTCCTCCCTATCTTTTACCTATTTCTTTACCCTAGCACAAGTTCCGCAGTGAGCGATCCGTCCTTTCCGTTCGATTCGCCGACCCCTGCCGTCGAGGCTTTTTTCCTCGATCGGGTCCCGTTTGCGCGGTGTTTGGAGCTGCAAAAACGCCTTGTCGCGCAGGCTCGAAGTCGGGGCGACGGGCAAATCGTTTTGCTCTTTTGCGAGCATCCCGAAATAATCACCGTAGGACGAGGCGGCGCGTTGGCCGACGTGCAGGCCGATTCCCCGATCCTCCGTCAGCGGCAAATCGAACCTGTTTACGTGAATCGAGGCGGCGTCGCCCTGCTCCACTGTCCTGGGCAGTTGGCCATTTATCCGATCGTTCCGCTCGCCTGGCATCGATTTACCGTCGGAGCCTACCTCGACCGTTTTCAGACGGCCGTGGTCGAAACCCTCGACGCTTTGAACATACATGGTCAAACGATTCCCGGTCGGCACGGCATCTGGGGACGCACGGGCCAATTGGCGGCCTTCGGCATCGCGGTTCGTTATGGGATCGCCTATTTCGGCGCCTATTTGAACGTGTCGCCCGGCATGGGCATGTTTCGCTTGGTCGATAGCGACCCCGTCGGACATACTCCGATGAGCAGTTTAATGGCCGAGCGGCATGGCCCCGTTCGCATGCCGACGGTCCGCGCGGCGTTGGCACAACGTTTGACCGACGCCTTCGGTTGCGATCGATTTCATCTTTATACCGGCCACCCTATGTTGAAGACGATGCGAAATGAACAGTGAAAAATCGGAGAACCGGGATCAGGGGACGGGGGACCGAGATCGACGTCCGCGCGGGCTTCCGCGCTGGTTGAAGCGGAACGTGCCGAAGGGAGACCGTAACCATTTTACGGCGGGCCTGATTCGCCAATTAGATTTGCAAACGGTTTGCGATCATGCGCGTTGCCCGAATCGCATGGAGTGTTACTCGCGCCGCACGGCCACGTTTATGATCTTGGGCGACGTTTGCACTCGCGCTTGCCGTTTTTGCAGCGTGCGAAAGGGGATTGCGCCGCAGGCGGTCGATCCGGACGAACCGCGACGCGTGGCCGAGGCGGTAAAAACGCTCGAATTGAAACATGTCGTCATCACTTGCGTCACGCGCGACGATCTAGCGGACGGCGGGGCCGAGCATTTCTATCAGACCGTTCAAGCCGTTCGCGGCGAAACCGATGCGCGGATCGAAGTATTGCCGTCCGATTTCGCCGGAAATTTCGCGGCGATTGATCGCGTGCTAGAGGCGGAGCCCGACGTTTATAATCACAACGTCGAGACCGTGCCGCGGCTGTTTTCCCAAGTGCGCGATCCGAGAACGAACTATCGCCGCACGTTGGAGATGTTTCGGCACATTAGCCGGACGAAGCCGACGATGCCGCTTAAAACCGGCCTAATGCTCGGTTTGGGCGAAACGACCGAAGAACTGCTCGACATGCTTGCCGAGTTGCACGACGCAGGCTGCCGTATGCTGACTCTGGGGCAATATTTGCAGCCGGGCCCTTTGCAAACGCCGGTCGTGCGCTACCTCACGCCCGACGAATTTGAGCGCCTCGGTGAATTAGCGCGCAAGATCGGCTTTGTGGAAACCGCCAGCGCTCCCTTCGTTCGATCAAGCTACAGAGCGGGCGAAATGATCAACGCCGATTGCTGACGGCGAATTAAACCGCCGCCGGTTGGCGTAGCCATTTACGGACGTGGGCCATGATCAGCGAGGCGCCTTTTTCGAGCGGGAACTGTTTATCGACGTTTCCTTCGACGAAGGCGACTTTGTTCATGCCGTAGACGTCGGAGGTTTCGTCGTCTTGCCCGAGGACGTAGCCGCCGGCTTGGCGAATGAACTTGCATCCGTCGGCGCCGTCGCGCCCCATGCCGGTCATAATCACGCCCAGACAGCGCGAGCCGAAGATTTCCGAGGCGCCTTTCATCATCACGTCGACCGACGGTTTATGGCTGCTGACGGGCGGTCCGCTGTCCAAGTGGATCATGGCCGAGACGCCGGAGCGCTTCAATTGAACGTGGTAGCCGCCGGGGGCGATGTAAACGCAGTTCGGCTTGAGGATGTCGCCGGTTTCGGCTTCTTTCACTTTCAACTTCGCCATCGCGTCCAAACGCCAAGCGAGCGGCTTGGTAAAATTCGGCGGCATGTGCTGCACGATGACCATCGGCGGCATCGGCGGGGCGAGCGTTTCGAAGAGTTCGGTCAAAGCGGGCGGTCCGCCGGTCGAAATGCCCAAGGCCACGCACTTGTTCGCTAATTCCGCGGCGGCCGAATCGTCGGACGGCGTAAGCGGTCGCGGAGCGGCTTCGGCGACCTTCGGCTTCGTCGCTTGGCGTTTCTTGCGCTGTTCGCGAATTTCGATGATACGGCGAATGTCGGCTCCCGCGGCCGTGCGAAGCTTGGCGATCAGCTTTTCGCCGATGGACGATTTCGTATCGACGCCGTAGTCAGGCTTGGAAATATAGTCGAAGGCGCCCCGGTCCAGCGCGTCGAGCGTGATGTTGGCGCCGAGCTTGGTCAGCGAGCTGACCATGACGACGGGAATCGCTCGTCGCGACAAAATCGCGTCGAGGGTGGCCAAGCCGTCCATGTTCGGCATTTGCACGTCGAGCGAGATCACGTCGGGATTCGCGCGGTCGAGGATTTCCAGCGCTTTTAGACCGTCCGAAGCCGTCGCCGCCGTTTCCATATCGGGCGCGCTATTAACGATGTCCGAAATGATTTGGCGAAAAACGGCCGAGTCGTCAACGACGAGGACGCGTAATTTTTTTTCAGGCATGACGATTTCCTCAAACGAACGATGCGATCCCTGCGCGAAATCGGCGAGATATCAATTGCGTTTCACATGTCTTTAACGCTGCAATTCACTTTGGCGAAATAAATTGGCGTAATAAAAGTTAGCTTACGCAATGGAGTCGCGGGGGGAAATCGACGCCGGAATAATCGGCGCGATCGTTATAGACGTCTCTTCACGCCCCGACTTCTTCCTCGATTCGCCGCATGTTTCGGATCCAATACCAGCGAGGAATTGCGACGCTAAGAACAAGGCAAGGGACGACGATCGGCCAGCCGAGCATGTAGTCGATCGCCTCGGCCCCAGGCACATGGTGAAAGAACAACGCGGCGAGGATGATCGGTTGGATGACGTATATGACGCCCCAGAGCAACGTCACCAATCGCCAACCGTGAAGGTAGTAACTGCTGCGGCGAATATTTCCCGGAATCTTATCGAGGGTCTCGCGGTCGAGCATCGCTAGAATAAGCGGCGTTTTCGTGGCGAGCGACCCCAAAAAAATGACGGCCAACGTCGCGTCATCGACGACCGGGGTGATGACGGTCAACGCCGTCCAATCGGGATGCCGAAAGGCGAACATCCCGGCCGCGAATTGAGTGGCGGTCATGAAAAACGTAATCAACGGAAAGACGCAAAGCTGCTTCGTCCGTCGGGTATCAACGATGAAAAAGACGACGCAAGCGCCGAGCGCCAGCGCAACGCCGAGAAGCGGTTTTCCGAAAGCCGAGCTAACTTGCATCAGCATCATCGGAAGAAACAACCCAAAAAAGAAACCTCTCCAAGGAGCCTTGGGGGCGCTGGTTACGCAAAGGTTCCAGAACGAGGGCGATGTCGGAGCGTTGGGCTGATTCATAGTTTAGCGTCGGTCTTCGGCGTGGTGGTTCTTCATATGGACGTAGCTAGGAAAATTCTACATTATTTTTCCAATATCGACCGCATCTTTGCGAATAACCTTATCTGCGGATAGAATGGCGCGGCGTCGCGGTTTCTTTTGCGTATTGGCTTGTGCGAGATATTTTGATGATTACCGGCTTCTTTCTCGGCCTATCCGTCGGACCGACATGTCTCGCGACATGCCTTCCGGCGATGGTTCCCGTCCTAATCGGCGAGGAACGCGGCAGGTCGTTTTCGGCGGCGACCGTTCTAAAGTTTCTGGGCGGTCGCTTCATAGGCTATCTTCTCTTCGGACTACTCGCATGGTTTCTCGGCAATCGAATCGCCGCGCCGGTTTTTGAAACGCACGTAGGAAGAGGAGCGATTTATTTAGGGATGGCGGCAGCGCTGGCGATTTTTTGCGCGATGAAATTGAAAACCGGCGATTGCTGCGCCGCGCAGTCGGCGAAGAAGTCGTTCCTGCGTCTGCCGGTTTTTTTAGGCGGAACCCCGACGGCCCTGGGGCTGTTGACCGGCTTAAGCGTTTGCCCGCCGTTCGTCGTTGCGACGACCGAGGCGGCGCAGTTCGATCAAGCCTGGCGGAGTATGGGCTACTTCGTCGCGTTTTTTCTGGGAACTAGCCTCTATTTTTTACCGACCGTTTTGCTCGGCGAGTTTACGCGATTCGAGAAGGCGCGAATCGTGGCGAGACTCTGTGCGGCGACGCTGGCCGTCTATTACGCCTACCTTGGGCTTGTTGCCATGCTGGCATGACTTGCGAAAGAATCTGACCTGCAAACCGCCCTGCGATTTACGGAGCGTTTCGGATACAATGCCAAGCGGATTTCTGATTTATTTCTGAACGGACCTTCCATGACCGAACTTCCGATAGTTTCGCCACCCTCCGCTACGCAACCGGCAAGAGTTTCGTCGGCTTTGAGTTGGCCCAAGGCCGCGCTGCTGACCTCGCCGATGTGCTTGCTCACTTTGGCCGCGTTTTTCAATCGATTCGGCGCCGCGACCGATTGGCGCAAAACGGCCGGAGGCGTCGTCGCTTACCTCTTCATAAACGCCGTCTTCCTGCTTATGTTGCGATCGGGAAAAACGAGCCGATACCGCCGCCTCTTCTTCGTCACGCTGGCCTTTTCGTTCGTTCTCTCTTTCGTGACGAATTTGGTGGAGACGCGAGGGAGCATGGCCGTGAACGCGAACGACATGCTTCGGGGCGATACCCCGTTTTGTCATATCGTGGTCCCGACGACGATCATCCCCGCCGTGTTCACGCGAACGATTATCTTTCCCGGCACGATGGAAGGCGGATTCGCGAATATCTCGTCGATGCTTGTAATGTGGCTTGGCTGTTCGTTGGCGTTGGGGCGGGGATGGTGCGGTTGGGTTTGTTTTTTCGGCGGCATGGACGAAGGCTTTTCAAGAATCTTTCGTAAAGCGCGAATTCGCAAGATTAACCCCATTTGGACCTATCTGTCGTTCGCCGTGCTGTCGTGCGTCGTATTATTATCGGCGGCCACGCTTCGGCCCGCATATTGCGAATGGCTTTGTCCGTATAAAGCGGTGACCGAGTTCGTCGCCGTCACGTCGCCGTTGATTCTCCTGCAGACCATAATTTTTGTCGGACTGTTCGCCGGGCTGGTCGTCATTTTGCCGATGTTGACGCGGAAACGAGCTCAATGCGGCCTGTTTTGCCCGATGGGAGCTTTTCAATCGGCCTTCAATTGGATCAATCCGTTCGAGCTACGAGTCGATCGGACGAAGTGCGTTGATTGCAACGTCTGCGAAACAGTTTGTCCGACGTTTTCGGTCGATTCGGAAACGGTTTCACGCGGGAAAGTCGGTGCGACCTGCGCTCGATGCGGCGAGTGCGTCGATCACTGTCCGAAGGGCGCCGTCGCTTATCATATTCGCGGAACGGAAATCGGAATGCGGCCGAATCTTGCCCGCCTTATGTATATTTATCCCGCGTATTTATGCGGCGCGTTCATCGGAATGGGAATGATCGGCGGTGCGGTTTGGCGAATTCTTCGTTTTGTTACGACAGGAAGCGTTTTTTAAGCGGGAACGAATCAGCTCTCTAAGTTTGATTATGGTTCGACACGAATACGAGCGATAAACATGAAACGATTGAAGTCGATTCTCGGATACTCCTGGGCGGCGCTCGCGCTGCCTATCGCGATTGCGACGTTCGCCGGACTGAACTTTTGGGGACATCAACTGGTCGCCAAAACAGGACTCAAAGTGACTCCCTGGTATTCCGGAGGCGAGACGGTCGGCACGGTTTTGCACCCGCGTTATTCGGCGACGATCCATCGGCCCGTTTTCGACGGTCTCGTTTGCGAGTATTCCCGAGGGTTCGTGCAGATTGATTGGACCCCGGCGAAAGGCGAGAAGCTGCCGGAACGGATCGATGAGGAGATCGATTTCGACGGGGACGGAAAAATCGACGTTCGCGTTCAACTTGAGGCGGCCAAACTAACGGCCGAAGCGACGCCGAAAAACGAAGCGGTCGAAGGACTGGAAGGCGTTTACAGCCTTCACGACGGGGCCGTCGCGGTGCGAATCAAACTGCGGAATTTGAAATCAGAAGCGAAATAGCGGCGGAGTGATTCCTCTCGCTTCTTGCTTTTTCTACCTCATTGAAAAAGCAAGAAGGAAGTTGAAATGCGCTGTTTTTCGCTAATCTCGCACAATTAGCGTGTATTAGCGAAGATGAGCGTTTACTCACTCTTCATGGAGGACGAAACGCCGGTCTCCAGATCCTAAATATCCAACCGGAAGAACATCGTCAGCGAGGCCTGGTCGGACCAGACGCGGACGCCGTTTTTCCACTCTTCGTCGACGCCGAGCGGTTCGTTGATGAAATGATGTTTGCCGACGGTCGATGTCTGTTGATAGTCGGCCGAGATGCCGAACGAGAAATTTCTTCGCAGCATAAACTCGGAGGTTATGCCGTAGTGGAACGTGTCGCCCCACGTGCTTTCCTTGGTATAGCGATCGCCTTCGCGGAGGAGGTGGTGATCGACGTTGAAGCTGTCGGTGTAGCCCCAGTCGGCCTGCAACGTGAATCGAACAGGCGGCAAATTTCCCCATTGCCAGTTCTTGCGTAACTGACCGCCGATGTAGGTGACGTAATAGTCTTGGCAAAAGTCGATGCAGTCGCCGTAGTAACCGTCGTTCAACGTCCAGATGCCGTTCGACTTCACTTGATGCAGATCGAAGGTCATGATATTAAAGCGTTGCCATCGGAAACCGCCGGTCGGCCAAAACTCCATGGGAAACCAGCTCAACTGGTCCCAGAGTTTGAAATTGATTTTCAAATCGACCATATGGCTTTCTTTCCAACGTTCTTTGACGATTCCGAGGTCGGAATAATCGGCGACCGGTTCTTGCCAGTCGTAGTCGTGCATATCGCCGTTAATCCGGCTCTGCATCGGAGTGAGCCATTCGACGTGAATTTCAAAGTTTTCCCATTCCGAGCCCATTTCTAATCCGTGCCAGAACGAGTTGAGCGGGAAATCCAGTCGGCTCAGCGGTTTCCAATTGGGCGTTTCCGTTTCCGGTAACCCGAACTCGTAGCCGGTGTGTGCGTTAAAAAACGAGCGAATCCGGTAGTCGAAGGTTAACGGGCGACTCTTTTTCGACATGCAATAGGCGTCCATCGCGGCTTGGCCGTCGTCGCAGGAAGGCGAATTGAAATAGTTCAAAAATCCGACGCCGCCCGACTCGGCGCCGGGGCTTGGCGCAATCGAAGGCGAAGGCGAAATTGAAGGAGAAATCGCGGGGGACGGCGCAAGAGCAGTCTCAGGAGCGGCCGTTGGAGCGGCTTGAACGTCGAAACTGGCCTGCGTCACTCCGGGATTGAAAGGGACGTACATGCCGTTCTGGGCGGTCGCCGTTCCTGCGACTGCCAGGATGATCACGGTCGTGAGAAGAGTTTTATTCATCGTCTCTTAACGGATGCCCAAATCCGTCCTCAACGTGTATAACAGACGAAACGGTTACGGCGACAATACGGCCATTATCATCCTCGGTTCGTTACAATCGCGATCTTGGTAATAACCCGCCTGCGCGGATTTGTCGGCTTAAACCGCCTGGTTTATTCAGCGCCTTCCAGGCGCCTTCCCGTGCAAACGGCAATAGTCTAGGGTGAACAGCCCGAACAGAGTGCGACGGGGTTACATTACTAACCGGCTGCGTTCGCCGCCGCAGCACCCCAGAAAACTCCTGTTTAATTGATGAAAACAATTGATATGAAAAGATTTATGAAGATTTCGTTTGGCCTTGTCGTTCCTCTACTTTTCGCCGCCCGGCTTATGGCGACAGACTACTATTTTGACGGCGTCGGGGGGGATGACTCCCACGACGGTAAATCGCCGAAAACGGCTTGGAAGACGCTTAAGCAGGCGAACGAAACCAAATTCCGGGCTGGCGACCAGCTCTTGTTTAAGGCGGGAACCAAATTCGTCGGACCATTGCAACCCCGGGGGAATGGGACCGAGGCCGCTCCCATCCGCATCGATCGCTATGGCGAGGGGGATCGACCCTTGATCGAAGGGGGCGGTATCGAAGCCGCCGTTCTACTGAAAAACGTTCGCTTTTGGGAGATTCGTGGCCTGGAAGTCACGAACCACGGAAAAGAACGGGCGCCCTGGCGATACGGCGTCCATTTGCTTGCCGACGACGACGGCCTGATTCGGCATTTGTACGTTTCCGACCTTTACGTCCACGATGTGAACGGCAGCTTGGCCAAAGAACGTGAAGGGTGCGGCATTTTCTTCGAGTCGCGAAATGCGCGGTTCTACGATCTTCGCATTGAAAACTGCCATGTCGTCCGCACCGATCGCAACGGCATCTGCCAGCTAACCGCCGGTTTCGCCAAACGGAGCGAAAAGGTCGTCATCCGCAACAACTTGCTGGAAGACATCGGCGGCGACGGGATCAAGCTTTGGGGTACCGACGGAGGGCTCATTGAATACAACGTCGTTCGCGGCGCGCGGCGCCGTTGTCTGGATGCGGCGGCCGGCATTTGGCCCTTCGGCTCCGACAACACCGTCATGCAATTCAATGAAGTTAGCGGCACGCGCGGCACTCACGACGGCCAAGGGTTCGACATCGATTACCAGACCCGCAACACCGTAATGCAATATAACTACAGCCACGATAACGACGGCGGTTTCCTCCTCATTTGCACCACAGGCGAATCGTATTGCGAAAAGCCGATCGTTCGCTACAACATCAGCGTCAACGACGGAATTGTCCTCGATAGCAAGCCGAAGGACGATCCGGAAGCGGACGCCTATGGCGCGACGTTCCGGCTTTCCGGCAGATCGACCGACGGGAAGATTTACAACAACCTCATTTTCATGACTAAGAAGCAACGCATTCCGCTAATTCGTTCCACCGATTGGGGCGGCGGAAGACCGCAAAATCTCATTTTCGCCAATAATATTTTCTACGTCGAAGGACAGGCACGCTACGAATTTGTCGAGCCGAAGGCGATCAAGTTTTCCCATAACGTATTTTTCGGAACGCATGAGAAGCGCCCCGACGACGAGCATGCTATTTTGGCCGATCCGCTTTTGAAGAAGCCGGGCGAAGCCCCGAACGGATTCAAGACGCTCGCCGACGCCTTCGGTCTAAAGGCCGGCTCCCCTTGCATTGGCGCGGGAATGAAGTTTTTTGAAAAAGGGAAGGACTTCGCCGGAGTCGCGTTGCCCGACGATCGCGCGCCATCCATCGGCGCGTTCGAATACGTGCCGGCGAAATAAACGCGCCGCGTTAGTCATGCTTCCGCAGAAAACGGGTTTCCATCGAATCGAGCCAGCCGGGAAGCAGGCCGATTTTGAAAAACAGCAGGGCGATGAAGCATCCCGTCGCCGCGCCAAAGAGCGTATCGCTTAGAAAATGGGCGCCCGAGGCGATTCGTTGCCAAGCGACGCAAAAAGCGAAGAAGGGAAATAGGCATCGGCCGCGCGGATACATCCAGCACAATACGACGGCAAGACAGAATGCCGTGGCGGTATGGGCCGAGGGGAAACTCTGCCCGCTCGAACCGGCCGACGCGCCGGGCAGCCAACCGCCGAACGATTCCCAAATGGAGTTAGTGAAATCGAAGGCTTTGGGACGCGTCCGTTCGAGAAGTAGTTTCAGGCCGTTGGCGGTCAACCCGGCCCCGAACGCACAGCATAGGGCTCGAACCAGCAAAATGCGCCGTTTATGATCTAGGCAAAAAATTGTCACGCCAAGAATGAAGACTCCGTACCCGTTGCCGGGCGTCTCCATGGTGTTCAAAAATTCTTGGATCGGTTTCAGGCCGTTATCTTTGTAACACCAAAACGAGATCGGATGATCGACGTAGATGGCCGCATAGCCGAGCAAGGCGAGGGCGATCGGCGCCAGCATCCAGAGCAACTGGCGCTCGGCGCTCAATTGTCGAGGGCACGGCGTCGGGCTTAAAGCCTCGTTTGGAAGCTCGCGATCGGTCATAAAGCTATCTAAATTGGGTTTGCTTATTTGCCGCAAACCTCCCCGTTTGCAGCTTTGATAGCGCGATTCTACAAAAAAACGGTGATTGGCCACAGAGCAAAAATTCGGCAGTTTTCGCATGGAAAACGGCAATTGAAAGCGGTCGCGTTCGCCTTGACCCCGGCGGGGTAAATCGGTATCTTTCCCCCCGATTATATTGCGCGCTCGTCGCGGAAACGCCGGGTCGCGCTTTGAATATAAGATCCGGATAAGCCAAGGAGCGCCCGTAATCATGAGCCGGCGAAAAAGTACCTACGTCACGTTTTCGATCGCCACGAAATTATCCGTTTTCGCTTGCGCGGCCTTAGTCGGCGCCGCGGCGTTCGGCGCGAAGAAGGAGCCCGAGAAAACCGAGACGCCCTCGCCGAACTCGAAGCTGGTGGCCGACATCGCGGTTCCGTTCGGGTTGTATCCGGTGAAAATCGAGGCGATCAGCATAGTCACCGGGCTGCCCGGCACGGGGAGCGATCCGGCGCCGTCGCCGCAGCGGACCGCGCTCTTAGACGAAATGCAAACTCGCGGCGTGACGAATCCGAACGCCATCTTGGCGTCAGGCAAAACGTCGTTAGTGTTGGTGCAGGGCTATCTACGGCCTGGCATCCAAAAAGGCGATCGCTTCGACGTTGAAATACGCGTTCAGTCGCAAAGCGAAACGACGAGCTTACGCGGCGGCTATCTGATGGAAACTCGGTTGCAGGAAATGGCCGTTCTCGGCGGAAGCGTTCGCGAGGGTAAGCTTCTGGCGAAGGCCGAGGGAGACGTGCTCGTCGATCCGACGATTGATCTAAAAAAGGAAGATCCGAACAAGGATCGCAGCGCGATCACTCGCGTCATGGCGACGCGAGGCCGCGTTCTCGGCGGCGGCGTGGCGACGAAGTCGCGGCCGATGGGCCTTGTGATTATTCCCGACTACCGCAGCGTGGCGACGGCCTCTCGCATCGAAAACGCCATTAATCGTCGTTTTCACACGTACGACAACGGCATGAAGATCGGCGTGGCCAAGGCGAAGACCGATCAATACGTGGAATTGATCGTGCATCCGCGTTACAAAGACAACATCGCCCGATATGCGCAGGTCGTTCGCGCCGTGGCGTTGAGCGAAACGGCGGCGGAGCGAATGGACCGTATTAAACGTTTGAAAGAGGAAATCTACAATCCGGAGACGGCGGCGGTCGCGGCGTTGCAACTCGAAGCCCTCGGTCCGGACGGCACGCCCATATTGTTCGAGGCGATTAAATCGCCGGACGTTGAAACTCGTTTTTACGCGGCCGAGGCGCTCGCCTATCTCGACAAGCATGAGGCGGCCGAACCGCTCGGCCAAATCGCTCGCGACGAACCGGCCTTCCGCGTGTACGCCTTGACGGCGTTGAGCTCGATGCAAGACGTGGCGGCCTACGACGAATTGCGCAAGATGCTCGCTTCCCCCAGCGCCGAGACGCGCTACGGCGCCTTCCGCGCTCTCTGGACGATGAATCGAAACGACGGTTTCGTCGCCGGCGAGCAACTTGGCGATCAGTTCCATTACCATGTGCTCGACGTGGCCGGTCCCGAGATGGTTCACGTCACTCGCAGTCGCCTTTCCGAAGTTACTCTCTTCGGAAAGAATCAACGATTCAATTTGCCGGTTTCGGTCAACGCCGGACCGGAGATCATGATCAACAGCACTGATACGGGCGAAATCGCCGTGAGTAAGTTCTCCGTGCGTCAATCGGATCAAAAGCGAACCGTATCGACGCGAGTGGACGACGTGATTCGCGCGGTGGTCGAATTGGGCGGATCGTATCCCGACGTCGTTCAAGCCTTGCAAGAAGCGAAGGCGACGAACGCGTTAGCCAGCCGTTTTGAAGTGGACTCCATGCCCGAGGCGGGCAGAACCTACGAACGCGTGGCTGCGAACGCGAACGGCGTTCGGCAGGCCGCCGCCGTCGAGGTTACCGCGGCCAGTCCGACGCCGGAGCTTTACGCCAAGAAAGTCGTTTCCTACGACACGAAAGGTCTGAAGCTCGGTCGATCGGCGGAGGACGACGAAGCAGCTAAAGAGAAAGCGAAAGCCGAGGCTGAGAAAAAGAAGAGTATTTTCAGCAAGTGGTTCAAACGCGACAAAGAAGAAGACGAGTAATTTGCCCCTTTTTGCGACGGGAAACCGGCGCTTCGCAACTCCGTCGCTTTTCGAAAATCTTCGTGAAAATGAAACAATCATAGCGGCGTACGCGCAAGTCGACGCCGACTCCGCACATGCTCAAGGCGCTCGAACTTAACGGATTCAAAAGCTTCGCCGATCGAACGCGGTTCGAATTCCCCCAGGGAATCACCGCGGTGGTCGGGCCGAACGGCTCCGGAAAGTCGAACGTCGTCGACGCGATAAAATGGGTTCTCGGCGAGCAAAGCGTCAAGAGTCTGCGCGGAAAAGAAATGTCCGACGTGATTTTCAACGGCTCGGGCGCGCGCCGCGCCGTGAACGCCGCCGAAGTCACGCTGACGTTCGATAATTCGGGCCGTCTGCTGGCGATCGACGCCGACGAAGTCCATATCACTCGTCGCGTTTATCGCAGCGGCGAGGGCGAATATCTAATCAATAAAAATCCCGCCCGCCTTCGCGACATTCGCGATCTCCTTTCCGGAACGGGCATGGGAACCCAAGCCTATAGCGTCATCGAACAAGGCAAAGTGGACGGCCTGTTGCAGGCGTCGCCCAAAGATCGCCGGCTCATTTTCGAAGAGGCGGCCGGCATTAGTCGCTTCAAAATTCGCAAACTTGAGGCCGCCCGTCGCCTCGAGCGCGTGGACCAGAATTTGGTTCGCCTTCGCGATATCGTCGACGAGGTCGACGCGCGACTTCGCGCGGTCCGCGCTCAGGCGGGCAAGGCCAAACGCTATAAAGAACTTTCCGACCGGTTGCAAGAGCTGCGAACGCAAGTCGGCCTCTCGGATTGGCGGCGATTGTCCGAGAAAATTAACGCCTTCGATCAAGAAATCAAAACGCTCTCCGATCAACGCGACGCCGTGAGCGCCGAAGCCGAAACGAAAGAGACGGATTTAGCGCGATTGGACGGCGAATTGGCCGAGGCGAACGAGCGGATTCGCGGTTCGGAAAATTGCGTGGCAGCCGATCGGGAACGCATCGCCTCCGCCGAATCGACCGTCGCGCACGAGCTTGCAAGGATCGCCGAATACGAGCAAGACATTTCACGTCGCCGCCGATTAACGCCGTCTCTGGGCGCCAAGTTCGACGAATTGGAGCGGGAATGGGCCGAGGTGCTTTCGGCCAACGAGCAAGCCCGAGCGAGTCGAGACGCCATCGCCGCGCGCGCCGCCGAGGCGGATAGCCGGTTGGCCGAGACGGTCGCTTCGCTTGAGAAACTTCGCGCGGAAAACGAACGCCGCCGGGCCGAATTGATGGAGCGAATGCGGGAATCGGCCTCGCTCGGAAAAGAAATTAGCTCGCTTGAAACGCAGCACGCCGGCTCGAACGCCGAATTGACCCGCTGCGTCGAACGTCTTGCCGAGCTCGACCGCCAAGCCGCGAAGATCGAAGCGGAACTGACCGATCTGCGAACCAAGCAAGAAAAGCTATCGGAAGCGTCGGCCAAGGCCAAGCAAAGTCTCGACGAATCGACCGAGGCGTTGGCGCGATCGCAACGCGAGTTGACCGCCGGACGCGAAGCGTTGGTCGGATTGAAGCAACGTCGCGGGACGACTGCCGAACGCGCGATCGTCTTGGAAGAATTCGTGCGTCGTCAAGAAGGAATTAGCGCCGGCGTGAAGGAAACGTTGACGAAGGCGAAAGACCCCGCGTTTCCGGCCTTTCAATGCGTGCACGGATTGGTGGCCGACCTGTTTAACGTGAGCGTCGAGGCGGCGCCCTTGATTGAAATTGCGTTGGGGCCCGCCTCGCAGCATGTCGTGGCGAAACCGTCGCGCGACTTGATCGCCTATCTGCACAAAGAGGCGCTAAAGCTAGCCGGCCGTGTCGGATTCGTTTGGTACGATCCCCGTTCGGCGACGTTCGACGATTCCGGCCCGAAATTGGACGGAAAGCCCGGCGTTCTCGGCCGAGCGGATCGATACGTCGAGACCGAGCCTCGTTTTGCGCCTCTGGCGAAGCGGCTTTTGGCAGGCGTGTGGATCGTCGAAAATTTGCTGCATGCGCTCCGCTTGGCCGCCGAAACGAACGGCGTCGGCTTCATCACCATGAGCGGCGAGTATTTGCAGCCCGACGGCACGTTGGTGGCCGGTCCGCGTCAAGCGGCCACCGGCATTATCGCTCGACGCAGCGAGCTTCGCGCGCTGCGAACGCAGATCGGCGAGCTCGACGATTCGATTGAAAAGGCCGAGGAGGAGTTAAAAAAGAACGAAGCCGAGGCGAAACGCCTGCAAGAGGAGTTGACTTCGAAGAAGGCGAAGCAAGACTCGTCGAAATCGCAGCTTGCGGAGACTCGATTCGCCCTGACTGCCGCCGAGGAGAAGTTTGCGCAGATCGACTCCCGACGAAAAACGCAGAAGGCCGAGTTGGACGCCGCGACGGCGAAAAAAACGGAGGCCGAGCGGCGGCTGGCCGAAACCGCGCGAAAACGCGGCGAATTAGAGTCGGCCTTGGCTTTGGCCGAGCAATCGTTGGCCGAGCTGCAAACCCGTATTGAAGCGACCGACGGCGAGCGAGTCGAACGGAGCCGCGAGGCGACGGAAATCAAGGTTGAATTGGCGAAGACGGAAGAACGGTCGCGGAGCGTCGATTCGCAACTAAAGCGTTTGGAGCGGAATCGTCGAGAACGCCAGGAGGCGATCGCCGACAACGACGCGCGGATATCCGAGAGCGAGTCGCGAGTCGTCGAAGCCTCTCGCAAGATTTTGCGCGCCGAGACGGAACTAGCCGACTTGCACGTGCAAAAAGAGAATTACGCCGCTCGAACGGCCGAGTTGGCCGCCGAACGCGAGACGATTCGCGAGCGCCGGGCGGAAATCGCCTCCGACGCCCAACGGTTTCGCGGAAAAATCAAACGTCTTGAAGAGAAACTCCATGCGCAAGACTTGGCCGCCAACGAAGTTCGCCACGAGCGCGCCTCGTTGTCCGACCGATTGCGCGAAGACTACGGAATTGAATTGGCCGAGATCGACGCCGCCGCGGCCGCCGAGCCGGACGCTTCACGCGAAAATACGCACGGCGAAATCGAAGACCTGCGGCAAAAACTCAATTCGATCGGCGCCGTCAATCTTGAATCGCTGGAGGAGTTGGAGCAACTCGAGACGAGATTCAATTCGCTTTCCACGCAGTATCAAGATTTAGTCGAGGCGAAAACGTCGCTGGAAAAAATCATCGAGAAGATCAACGTTGACAGTCGACGGTTGTTCCAGGAGACGTTCGAGGCCGTTCGAGGACATTTCCAGCAGCTTTTCCGCGACCTGTTCGGCGGAGGAGCGGCCGACGTCGTGCCTGAGGAAGGGGCGGATATTTTGGAAGGCGGAATCGAAATCGTCGCACGCCCGCCGGGCAAGGAGCCTCGCAGCATTTCGCTTCTCAGCGGCGGCGAAAAGACGCTCACTTGCGTCGCGCTTCTGTTGGCGATTTTCCGCAATCGGCCGAGTCCCTTCTGCGTTCTCGACGAAGTGGACGCCGCCTTGGACGAAGCGAACATCGATCGATTCACGAAAGTCTTGCACGACTTCCTCGCCTGGACGCAGTTCATCATTATCACGCATTCGAAGAAGACGATGACCTGCGCGAACAGCATCTACGGCGTGACCATGCAGGAGTCGGGCATCTCGAAGCAAGTTTCCGTTCGTTTCGAGGACGTGACCGAAGACGGACATATTCTGCCTCGCCGCGCGGCGTAAATCGCGATTCTCTCGGCCGTTCCTCGCGAAAATGGCCAATTCCGCCGCGTTCGACTTCTAGGTATAATGAATCGTTTGAAGCATGTTCGGTTTAATTACGGAGAGCGTTTGTTTTGGCCAAGTCGAAGTCCGAGTCCGGCGATCAGATTTTTCGCGTCCTGCCTAAGCAAGTCGGGACGACCGTGGCCGCTTCTCTGCGCGAGTGGTTGCCCGACAAGAGTTGGTCGCAAATTCGTTCGCTTCTAAAGAGCCGTCGCGTGATGGTCAGCGGCAATCTTTGCATGGACGAAGGACGACGTTTGCGATTGGTCGACGTCGTAAAGCTTCTAGCGAATCCGTCGGCCCCGCCTCCGACCAAAACCGACGTGAAAATTCTGCATCTCGATTCGCAAGTGGTCGTCGTCGAGAAACCGAGCGGCGTGACCTCGACGCGTCATCAAGAAGAAAAGAATTGGCCCGAGCGTCGGAAGCAGCTTCAGCCGACTCTCGACGAAATGCTTCCGGAGATCGTCGCCCGGCGCGAAGGCAAGCGATTTAAGCCGACTCAACCCGGCAAACAAGGTCATGGCCGTCCGCAGCGATTTCGACCGGTCTTCGCCGTGCATCGTTTGGATCGCGACACCAGCGGCGTGATGATTTTCGCGCGAACCCCCGATGCCGCCAAGCATCTGGAGCATCAGTTTCGCAAGCACTCGACCGGCCGGAAGTATATGGCCGTCGCGATGGGCAAGGTCGAAGAAGGACGGCTCGAATCGAGCTTCGTCCGCGATCGAGGCGACGGAATCCGCGGTTCGACAAAATTACCGGACGTCGGCAAATTGTCAGTGACTAACGTGCGACCGATCGAGCGGATCGGCGCTTACACGCTCATTGAATGCCGGCCGGAGACCGGTCGGACGCATCAAATTCGCATTCATTTATCCGAATCGGGGCATCCTCTGTGCGGTGAGAAAATTTATCTGCAGCCGCTTTTCAAGCCGGCAATGACAGACCGTAGCGGCGCTCCGCGATTGGCTCTCCATGCGGCCGAATTGGAGTTCGAGCATCCTTCTACCGGCGAGCGGATGAGTTTTTCGTCGAAATTTCCTCCCGACTTGGCCGAGTTTCTCAATAAGCTTCGAGATCAGGCGAATAAGAAGGCGGGAACGGGAGATCGGGGACTAGAGGCCGATTGAGAAACGACGCCAAGCCGCTTTTCTCAACGTCAAGAAAGGGAATCGTATGGACGGTTGGGCAAGGCGAATCGTCGCGGCGGCGTGGATATTCTTCATTTTATTTTTGGCCGTCACCTTCTTTCTCGCCTGGAGACGTATTTTACACGCCAGTTTTCTTTTCATGGCCGTCCCGCTCGTCATGACCTTTCTTTGTAGTCTGTCGGCTATTCTCATCGGCGGCTGGCGCGTCTGTCGTGGGCCTAGAAGATGGCTGGCCGCCGCTTGGTCGATCCTCGGGCTTCTTCCTGCGCTTCTCGTCGTGACCGGAGGCGCCTACCTGATTACATATCTTGCCTACCTGCATTCGCCGAGAGATTCTTTTCTGCCGATAGTGGCGTTCGAACCGCTCTTTGAACTAGTCATCGAACCCTACGTCCTCATTCATTATCCTCATCGCTGCGAGGGAGAGCGTTTCGTCATGTGGTCCGAATCGCCGAACGCGGACGCCGAAGAAATGGCCGCGATGGACTCGCACATTAAGGCGATGGAGAAAACGCTCGGCCGACGCTCCGATTATAAAGTCTATTGGGTGCGCGGTTCCGTCTTCGGCATTTCCGGCTTGTACATGTACGGTTGGGCGATCGGCTCTCCGCCTAAGGCTCCCGGGAAATCGTTTGAGCGGTTGGATTACCTTGATCGGCACGAAGTCGCCCACTTCGCATTGGATCAGTCGCGAACGAGCCTGACGCGAATGTCGATGCTTTTGCACGAAGGATGGGCGCAACGCTGTTCTTCCGAACCGAATCAAAATCATCCCCAGTCTCTTCCGTATAGCTTAAAGGAGCTGACTGCTAGTCGTTTTTACGACGCTTCGCGTCAACCAATGTACGAACAAGGTTCGGTTCTCGTCGAGTACGTCGTACGCAACTACGGCGGAGAGAAATTCTTGGAGCTTTTCACGACTTGTCGACAAGAAACGTTCGACGCCGACGTTCGGCGAGTTCTCGGCGTTTCGCTGGATGAGTTGGACCAAGCTTACCGGAAAGCCGTTATTGAGAGTCAACGGCAGAACGGCCGGGCGAGCGATCAGGACGAAGCGGAATTCCTTAGATTGAAGATTGGCAAGGGCGTCGATTCGGCCGAATGGAAAGCTCTTTGCGAAAAGATCGTTCAAGGTAGAAGGAGTTTCCTCGACCAGTTTCAAGAGATTTCGTTGTCGGCCAAGACAACGGTCGTTACGGAAAAAGACGGCGTAAAAACTGAGGAGCGCGGCGAAACGGAAATGAAAAGGTCGGACGGACGACAAGTTGCCGTGGAACGATTTGAAAAACGTTCAATGCTCTCCATATGGACGCATGATATTTTTTGCGTTGCCGAGGCGGAAATCGATTCAAAAGATTTTCACTTTCTGGATTATTGGTCTCGCAACGAACTAAACTATCTGCAACCGAGGAATTATTGCAATCAGGAAAATCTCATCGAAGCATATGGCTTTTTTTATTCCGGCCCAAACCCTAAAACCGTGACCGGCGCGGGCGTGAGCCCGATTGTCCCGTCGTGGATCCGCATTTCTTATGAAGTTACGAACCCTTCTAATAAAGATGAAGTGATTGAAAACGGCTGGTTCGACGTCGATCCGGCTTTAAACTACGCGGTTAAGAGATCGCGACGGGAGTATATTCCGAGCAAGTCGGCGACGGCGAAGAAGGACGATTCCATGCATGTGCGATCGGAGGAATCTTCGCTCGAATACGAGTCAAAGGACGGCATAACGTTACCGATCAGTTTGCGATTAAAAACGATTATGTCAAACGGGAATACGATCGACTACACATGGGAAATCGTTTCGTGCAAGGTTGAGCCGTCGCCGAAAGAGGCGTTTGAGCTGAAAACGTACGGCGTTTCCAATCCGCCTCGGCGAGACGCGGGAGGCGAGCGAACTCGGGCGGTTGCGGTCTGCGTAGCCGCCGTGGGAGTCTTGCTCGGCTTCTTCGCCGCCGGCGGTTTGCTGCGAAGCGCTCTGAAATCGAGGCCTGCATGATCGTAGGTTATTTCCCCTAAACGCTCGGTTTTGCGATCGGATCGACAACTTCGGCGAATCGGGTATAATTCCCTGCCGACGGCCGCCATTTTTCGCCCTCGGTCTCCAACTCCCCTCTTCTCTTATGTACGAATATTTTGAACACACGGCCGATTTCGGATTGCGAGTTCAAGCGGCGAATCTGAATTCGCTTTTTGCCGACGCCGCGGCTGGATTATTCGCCGCGATCACGCCGAACCTTTCCGACGTAAGGCCTGTCGAAGAAGTGCGGTTTTCGCTCCCCGGCGAGGCGTTCGACGAACTGCTCCGCGATTGGTTGGCCGAACTGCTCTACGCGTTCCATGCGAGGCGGATCTTGTTTTCCAAGTTCGACGTTGACGTCACTCGAAATGGATTAGAGGCCGCCGCCTTCGGCGAGCCGATCGACTCGACTCGACACAAGATCGAAGAGGAAATCAAAGCGGTGACTTGGCATGGATTAAAGTTGGAAAGCGCTCCGGACGGCTTTTTGGCTGAAGTTATTTTTGATATCTAGCTGCGAGGGCGTTCGGCAATCAGGTAGGGGACTAAATAGTCTCAGCTACCGCAAACGAAAAGGCGACAATGATCGATAAACGGCAAATTGAAGGGGTTTTTAAGAAGTTCGAGCTAAACGATTATCGGTGGTTCAATCCCACTGAAATCGTCACCGGACATTGGGTGCGAATGAAGTGCATGTTCGGTTGCAGCGAATACGGCAACGCGGCTTGCCCGCCGAACGTGCCGTCGCTTGACGAATGCCGAGCGTTTTTTAACGAGTACGAGACGGGCGTTCTCTTTCGCTTTTCGACCTTGGCCGACAAAGAGAAGTATCCGATGGATTGGACGCACGATTTGCAGAACCGCCTCGTCGAGTGCGAAAAAAGTGTTTTTCTGCTTGATTACCGCAAGTCGTTTTTACTGAACATGACCGGGTGCGTGCAGTGCAAGGAATGCAAGCAGGATCGCGTGCGATGCGTCAACAAGAGATCGGCCCGCCCCAATCCCGAGGCGTTTGGCATCGACGTCTATGCGACCGTTCGCAAGGCGGGCTACGATCTGCACGTTGTGACCGAATCGCCCGCCGAAATGAACCGCTTCGCGTTTTTGTTGATTGAGTAAAATGTGCTTGGCGAGACGTCGCGTCGTCTTTATGTTTCGGCGATCGCTGCGGCGCGTTGCGCCCGAGCCCCAATTCCTAGCCTCTAGTTTTTCGCAATGTCTAAACAATCCTATCACGGTCCGTTAGAACGAATTGACGATTACTGTTGGCGGATTCCCGTCGGGTATAAGGCCGGAATGCGCGTCGAGGGACGCATTTTCGCCGACAAACGGTTGCTCGAATCGATCCGCGCCGATCAAGCGCCGGAGCAAGTGGCCAACGTGGCGTTTTTGCCGGGCTTGCAAACGGCGAGCTTGGCCATGCCCGACATCCATTGGGGATACGGATTCTGCATCGGCGGCGTCGCGGCGACCGATCCGGCCGAAGGGGGAGTGATTTCGCCCGGCGGCGTCGGCTACGACATTAATTGCGGCGTGCGGCTGATGCGAACGAACTTGCGCCTTGACGACGTCGCGCCGCGGAAGGAGAAATTGACCGAGGCCTTTTTTCGTCGCATTCCGGCTGGCGTTGGCGAACGCGGACCGTTCCGATTCGGCGGCGACGATCTACGCCGTTTGCTCGTCGAAGGGGTCGGCTATTTGAAGGAACGCGGCCTCGCCGCCGATGCCGACGTCGCCCATACCGAGGCGGGCGGTTGCTTGGATGGGGCCGACGTCGCATGCGTCAGCGAGCGTGCTTTGGAGCGGGGCGTTAGCCAATGCGGAACGCTTGGCGCCGGCAACCACTTCCTGGAGCTGCAAGTCGTGGAAGAGATTTTCGACGAAAAAGCGGCCCAAGCGATGGGCCTCGTCGAAGAGGGCGTTTGCGTGATGATCCATTCCGGCTCGCGCGGGCTTGGCTATCAAGTTTGCGAAGACTCGCTGCAATCGATGCGCAAGGCCCCCGCGAAATACGGGATCGACTTGCCTGATCGGCAATTGGTTTGCGCGCCGGTCGATAGCCCCGAAGGCCGTGAATATCTCGGCGCGATGCGCTGTGCCGCGAACTACGCTTGGGCCAATCGGCAATTGCTGATGACGCAAACGCGCGAAGTGTTGGCCGAATTCTTCGGGCGAAGCTCGGAAGAGTTAGGATTGGATTTGGTGTACGACGTGGCGCATAACATCGCCAAGCTGGAGCGGCACGCGGTCGACGGAAAAGAGAAGACGCTTTGCGTGCACCGCAAAGGGGCTACTCGAGCGTTTCCCGCCGGTCATTCGGAGACGCCGGCGAAATATCTAGAGGTCGGCCAGCCCGTGATTATTCCCGGCGATATGGGACGCGCGAGTTGGGTTTTGGTCGGCCTCCCCGGCAGCATGGAGAAAACGTTCGGCAGTTCGTGTCATGGGGCGGGGCGTTTGATGAGCCGCACGGCGGCGATCGCCCATGCGAAAGGCCGTCGCATCGATCAAGAGTTGGCCGAACGGGGCGTCATCGCAAAGTGCCGAAGCTGGAAAGGCTTGGCCGAGGAACAGCCCGACGCCTATAAAGACGTGAGTCTTGTGGTCGATGTGATGCACAAAGCGGGCGTGGCGGGCAAAGTCGCCCGGCTGCGGCCTCTTGGCGTCGTAAAGGGTTAAGACGATTGTAGTTCGTGACGACGCCCGATATCGTGCGACTGTTAATTTCTCCGCAAAACAACTCAATTAAATGGGGCTGCGGGCGGCGACATTCTAAAGCGTATCTTTATGTGGTACAATTGTTCTTGCGTTTGTGAAAAAAACTTTCGCAACTTGTCAGTTTTATCTCTAAGGGAGCGGAAATCATGGTTTGGGAGTTGGTCTCCGAGTGGGTTGTAGGATATTGGTGGCTGTGGCTCGGCTTGATCGCGGCCGGCTTGGTCTTCCCGTCGATTCGCGTGATCGGTCCGACGGAAGTCGGTCTGGCGTTGAAGCGTTTTTCTTTTAAAAAATTGCCGGAAGATAACCCGATCGCTTTCGCCGGCGAGGCCGGATACCAAGCCGACCTGTTGATGCCCGGCTGGCGATTCAAGTTTTGGATTCTCTACGGCGTGCAAAAACATCCCTGGGTGCAAGTCCCCGCCGGAGAAATCGGCGTCGTCGTCGCGCAAGTCGGCCTACCGTTGCCGATCGGCGCCAAGTCGGCCAAGTCGGTCGGCGGATTAGACGCCATTTCCGACGTACGCAAATTCGTCGAACTGGGCGGCCAAAAAGGCGTGCAACGCGCCGTGCTTCCCCCGGGCAGCATTATGCCTATTCATCCGGTCGGGTTTCTCGTCATTACGCGCAAGCAGGTGTACGGCGTTCCCGTTTCCGAAGAGCTAGACTTGTTGCAACGCTACGGCAAACTCGATTGCAGCTCCTTCGGACTCTCCGAAAATCAATTAGGCGTGACGGTCATTGCGCCGCGACGCACCGCCGAAGGAAATATCATCGATACCTGCGGCATCGTTACGGTTTTGGAAGGTCAACCGCTTCCGGCCGGAGCCATCGCCAGCCGCATCGGCGAGTTCGACGATATTCGCGAGCTGGAAAAGAAAAACGCGGGCGACGCGACGTTGATCGAGGCCCTCGTCGGCAGTAAAAACGACCTGCACAACAACTACCAAGACTTCGACGCGTTTCTGACGCATGGAGGCCGCATCGGCCTTCAACACGATTCGTTGCTCTACGGCGCCTATTTGCTCAATCCGTTTTTGGTGAGCGTCGAACACGTTCCGATGCTCGTCGTGAAACAAGGCGAAGTGGCGGTCGTTAAGGCATACGTCGGTCTCCCGACCGAGGACACTTCGGGCGTCAGCTTTAAATTCGGTTCCTTGGTTCGTCCCGGCCATCGAGGCATTTGGCAAGAGCCGTTGCGAACCGGCAAGTACGCCATCAATCCGCGTTGCTACGAAGCCGAGAAAGTGCCGACCGCCATCCTCAGCTTGAACTGGGCCGAGGCGAGCAGCGCGGCGCACAACTTGGACAAAAATCTCAAGCAAATCGAAGCCAAGTCGAAAGAAGGCTTCGTTTTCATGATCGACTTGGTCGTGCAGATTCACGTGCCCGACGCTCGCGCGCCGCGCGTGATCAGCATGGTCGGCACGATGAGCAATTTAGTAAACGACGTCTTGCAAGCTGCCGTGGGCAATCATTTCCGCGATAAGTTGCAATCGATGCCCGCCATCATGTTCATCGAAACGCGACAGCAAGTGCAGCAAACCGCGATGGAGCACATCAGCGAGCAGCTCGCGCACTACGAAGTGGAGACTCGCGGCGTTTACATCCAGGACGTGATTCTGCCCGCCGATTTAGTGAAGGTTCTTACCGAGCGGGAAATCGCCAATCAAGAATGCAAAACGTTCGAAATGCAAGAGGCGGCGCAGAATCAGCGCGTGAGCATGGAGCAGGCGAAAGGAACCGCCGACATGCAGACGGAACTCGCGAGGGCGAACGTCGGCGTTGACATTGCGACGAAGAAGGCCGAAGCCCGAAAGCAAGAGGCGGCGGGCGAAGCGACCTATATCTCCGAAACAGGTCGCGCCAAAGCGGCCGAAGTCGAGGCGGTCGGTCTTGCCAGGGCAAAAGGTTTCGAAGCGCAGGTGAAGGCGTTGGGCCAAGGTCCGACGGCCGTCATTAACGTGACAAGCGCCTTGGCCGAGCACAACGTCAAGATCGTGCCGGAAATCCTTTCGGTCGGCGGAGGCGGCGGAGTCGATAACCTCGCCGGCGCTCTGATGAAGTACCTCGGCGCGGGCCCGAAGGCGGAAACGCCGACGACCCCGGTTCTCGCCGAAAAGCAATAGTCGCTTTAACGCGATTAGCTGTTTGACCTAATTCGGCGTGCGGTTGCGGAATGACGACGCGGCCGCACGCCGGTTTTCTTTACTTTTTCTTCTCTTCGTTTTTCTTTTCCGGCACGCCGAGTTCTTGGAGTTTCTTAACGACGTCGGCGGCGGAAGTCCCCGTGTTGATTTTTTTGTCGATGAACAATATCTTGCCGTCCTTGCCGATGTAAAATGTCCAGCGACTGGCGATTCTCTGGAT
The DNA here is from genome assembly GCA_963665265.2 of Thermoguttaceae bacterium. Classification (GTDB taxonomy): domain Bacteria; phylum Planctomycetota; class Planctomycetia; order Pirellulales; family Thermoguttaceae; genus CAXXHQ01. The sequence goes on from OY762224.2 coordinate 1,228,713, forward strand.
CGGGCCGGTCACCCCGTAGGCGAGGGCGGTCTTCCCTTCCGGATCGCTGAGGATGGGATAATCGGCCACGGTCGATTTAGCGAACTCGGCGTTTTTCTTCGCCGTATCGACGCTGGCGGTGAAATAAACGATGTCAAATTTCTTCAACTTGGGGCCGTCCGCCGCGAAGCTCTTGCACTCGGCCGTGCAGCCTGGGGTAAACGCTTTAGGAAACCACGCCAAGACAACCGCTTGCTTGCCGCGAAAGTCGGATAGTTTGTAAGTTTTGCCGTCACTGCCGACCAAGGAAAAATCCGGGGCCGTATCCCCCGGTTTAAGTTCCTCGGCGGATGTGCGACTTGCGAATAAAAGCCAAGCGGCCAAGAAAGATGCTCCGCAAGCAAAAAATAATAGGAATTTCATGGGATTTCTCCTGGAGGGGAAGTACTTGTTTTTAAGCCCACGAAATTATATGCGACCAGGCCAATTTTTGTCGAACTCTGAAGAAATTCGTGCAATATTTCGCGTTCCGTGCCTGGAATAGAGAGTTGGAGAAGAGGGAAAGAATGCCGATTTTAAGGTGACGATAGCCTTGATAATAGAGCGAGTTGTTTCGGTAAAAAATTGCCGCCTTCATGCAACGAGTGATTTGCGGTTCAGATTTTTAATTTAGCGATTCAGTACGGTTGCTTTATTGAATTTGGGCTGTATATTTAATGGTAATTGCACCGTGAACGCTCGCTTATCTTGATACTCTATCGTCGGTCACGCTTTATTAACGGTTGCGCGTTGGTAATGCTTTGGATATCCGTCGTATTGTAAATGCGACCTATTCCCGACCTAAAATTTGTTCGCGGCGCCATTTTTGACGGATCCGGGCGAAAGCGCTCGTTTGCGAGGTCGTTTGCGGCTTGGCATGCGAAATACGCGGCTCCGAATCGAGATCTAAGTAGTCGCGGCCTTGATCGGCTTTGGGCTCGAAGGGCTTAATGGACGGCAGAAACGAAGAAGGTGCGCCGATAGCGTCGTTTGCTTTCGGCGTCAGTGGATATTTGGATACATACTTGAAATAAAGCGGTTAAATCCGGTTGGAAGCGTATTCGGTTTCGTGCGATGCGCGGCGGAGGAAATATTTCAAGCTGGCGGATTAGTTTTTAAGGAGTTTTATTATGGCGTTGACGGACAAACAGAAGGAATTTATCAAGGTTTGGTGGGAAGCGGCCTTAATCGAGGACGTAATCGAACATTACGTTTCCAAAGGTCAATTCAAAGGAATGGACAAGCGGAAGATTTCCGCCGTGCTTCGAGCGAAGGCCGCCAATTTTCGCAAGCAAGGCGTTCCTTTGAAGTATTTCACCACTCGCTTAAAGCGCGGCGGAAACACCATCGTGGACACTGCCGACGCCCTTTCTTTCCTCAAGAAAGAAATGAAGGTTCGCCCGTCCGAGCTTGAAAAGGCCCAAGCGAACTACAAGGTTAAGCAAAAGGAAGTCAGCCGCAAGCTGAAGAGGTAGCGTTTTAACGCTTTCCCGGTCCAGTTTCATAAACGAAAGACCTCGCCTTCGCTCTTTTCCGAAGGCGAGGTTTTTATTTGCGCGAAGCCGAAAGACGCGAATGCCGTTATTCCCGGGGCTTCTCTTCCGACGAAGGCTCCGCTCGATCGGGATGCTTTTCGTCGTACTCGTCCAAGAGGACTGACGGGCATTCCTCGTCGACGCCGCATTGGCCGCATGCGATATGAATCAAATCCATGCTGCTCAATCGGAGATCGTGCGTTTGGCAGTAATTGTACAGCTCTTTTAGATGTTTGCAGGTCATGTTCGACGCCTTCGCTTAAGATGAGTGGATGGTGACGCCGGCGGAGCCGAATAGCCCAATCGGTTCGCAAACGCGGCCATTGGAACGGCGCCCGGCAATGTACCCGATTAGCCGCGGTTATGCAAATAGGGGCGATCCAAGAAAACGCAGCCCGGCGTTACTTATTTTCTAGCTCGATTACGCCGTTCCAATTCGAAGGCGGACGGCGGTTATGCTCCGCGATATAGACTGTCAGAAAGTCTTTTACTTCGTCCTCGGCGGGAATACGCTGCAAAAGCTCCAACGCGGCCCCCCATTGCCGATTCAAAAAACAGTCCAACGCCTGCTCGTAGAAAACGAGATGGTCGTCGGATAAGATCGGATAAGCGCTGGCGGGCGGGAGCAATTCGCTGACCTCCACGGGGGTATCGAGACCGTAGGGCTTCACCACGGCCAAGCGCCTCACTCTGGCCACGTCGCGAGAAACGTTCTTCCGCACGGCCTCGGCCGTCGCTTGATCGATTAGGATCGGCGCGCGGAGAATCTTGGTCATTCCTTCGAGCCGCGACGCGAGATTGACGACCGGGCCGAAAACGGTCACCTTCACTTGATCGATGGCGCCGATTTTTCCCGCCACGGCCCGACCTGAAGCGATTCCGATTCCCGCGCGAAAGCTTGCCGTCGCCTCGAATTCTTCCCGAACGCCGAGGGCCGCGCGGCAAGTCCGTTCTATGACGTCGGGTTGCGGCAACGGCCAGCCCCAGAAGCCGAGCGCCGCGTCGCCTTGAAAGTCGCCGACGACGCCTCCCTGTTCGCGAATATGCTGCGTCATCACGCCCAGCGCGTCGCTTACGCGGTTCAGCAAGCCGAGCAGGTCGTCACGCTGCCGTTCCGACTCGCGCGAAAAACCGCGCAAGTCGCAGAACAACACGGTCACGTTCGTCTCCTTCGGCGCCAGCACGACTTGCGGATCTTCGGCCGAAAGCGTCTCCAGCACGACCGGCGAGAAGAATTGGCTCAGCGTGGCATGCTGGCGTTCAAGGATTCGCATTTGACGAAGCGATTGGAGCATGGTCGCCGCCAGTTCGGCGAATTTTACGTCCTCGCGGAGGTCCGAAGCGTAGGATGATTGCGTCACGCCGACCCGATCGACGTTGAACCGCCCGGCGAAATAGAGCGCCCACTCGGGATTCGTTTTTCCGGGCACGGGCGAGCAAAACGCCCAATCGTAGTTTTCGCATTCGGTGAACGCGCTCGGCGCGGTATTTCCCAATCCGCGCCAAACGTGCAATACGCTTTGCCGTTGTCGCATCGCTTCGAGAATCAGCTTTTGACTCGGTTGGAAACCGCCCCCCGACATCAGACGTTGATCCCAATGCAAAACGCGAATCGTCGCGTCGGAGTTGTCGGTCGAAGCGGTCGTAACCGGCCTTGCGTTTTCTTCTCGTAGGTCGGCGGCGACGACGGCGATGGCGTCGGCGCGCGGCGCGCCCGCCAATAGCATGCTTACCAAACGAACGCTTAATTCTTCGTCGCTCGTGGCGCCGGTGATCACCTCGGGAAGTCGAATCAACGCCTCGATTCGATGGTCCGGATTGCGGAACGACACTTCACGCAAGTACTGCGAACTGAACGACTGCTGTTGCAAAGGCGCCGGGCCTTCGGCCGTCACGCTAACATGTTGATCCGCCAACGTGAACGTCGTCTGACCGATTACGAAATGTTCGCCGGGATCGAGTCGAAATGATTCTTGCTCGCGCCCTCGCAAAAAAATCGGATTTCGCGTCCCGGGTAAGCGACGAATTCGCAGAAACTTCCCGTTCCAATAGATCTCGGCGTGGCGCCGGGAAATGTGCGGATCCCAAGGTGTCGCCCAAAGGCCCGCCAAGCGCCCCAGAACGACCGGCTGCCCTTCGGCTAGCGTGCGCCGCCAACGATTCTGCGGATCCGTTCCTTGTGCGATCAAATCAGGCATGGTTGCCAATCCGAAAAAAGTCGCGGTGCTTTTTGAAAACGCTTATCCGTCCATTCGCTTCGACGTCATGCGAATGGCCCATATCCAAATGCCGATCATTAACACGACGATCGAGCCGAGAGCCGCGAGCCCCGAACGAACGAGACCCCGAGTAAGGGTCTCGAGCGTCGCCCCGATCGTAGCGTCGTATGCTTGCTGCACCACAATGATCCAGCCGGTCTTCTCGCCGCGTACCGTCACGGTTTCGGTTTCGGCCATCCAATGCCGGTCGTAAGCTTCCCCCTCCGCGTCGGCCGCGAGCGGATCGCGATAGCGTTCCTTGCGAGCCTGATCCTCCGGCACGTCTTCCGGCTTCAAGCGATAGTTTTTAAATCGATCGGGCACTTGTCCTTGCTTCTCGACGAATCGGTCGAAAAGCGGATGCTGCAAGATGACGCCTTTGTTGTCGCCGTCGCGGTTGTCGATCAGCACGGCGAATTGCTTGTCCCCGCTCCGCAGGAAGTCGATCAAGCGTCCGACTTCGACGGTCATCCCCAGCACGCCTAGAAATCTCGGCGGCGTTTTTTCGTCGTCCGATTTCAAAAAGATAGGCGTGGAAATCGCCACGACCCAGCGCGACGTCGCCTGCGAGCGGAACACCGCCGAAAGGGTCGTTTTCGAAATATGGGCGCCCGGCTCCGGTCGCCAATCTTCGCTTTCGTCGTTCGGCCTCCCCGAGAAAAAGCTACGCCATGCGTAATTCACGCCGACCGTTCTCCCCTGCGGAACGCGAGCCAACGAAAGCCCCTGCTCGTCGCACAGAAACCAGCTCGCCACTTCCTCTTCGTCGCGCGGGCGCAAACTCGGCGGAATCAACGACGAAAATTGCTTTTGAAGTTTTTGCCGCGCGGCGTTCTCGCGAAGTTGATCGACCGCCGCCTTGCGATCGTCTTTCGACGTTTTCGGATCGCTTAGTCTCTTTTTAAGGTCTTTGAATTGGGAATCGTCATACGTTTTCAGCAAGGCTTCACGCAGATTGTCGGCCGCCGCCGTCTGTTCGATGATCTGATAACGCCGTTCCAATTCGACCCCCGCCGATCGCGCGACGTATCGGGCGGCGAACTTATCGCTCGCCAACGCTTGCGATCGCAACGCCGAGTCCGATTCCCGCAGCGTCCCGTTGAATCCTTGCCATGCGAACCACGAGACGATCGCCAGTAACAGCGTCGGACCGATCGCGCCCAAGATCATCATCGGACGCCTCGCGCGCCGCAACGCCCTCTCGTTCAACGCATGCAGAACCGCTTGCACGTTGGCGAATCGTTTTTTGGGGTTCGGCTCCAAGCAGCGGTCTATGATGTCGGCCAGCAATCCGTCAACGCCGGGCGTGTGCCGATGCGCCTGCGCCGGCGGCGACTTTTCGATCATCCGACGATAGTTTTGCAAACGAACGGTTAAGTCCGGCGTCCGCTCGAACTCCTCGGCCAGTTTATCGTCACGGTGCGGTGGGTTGCCCGTCAGCATGCAGAAGAGCAAGGCGCCCAGCGCGTATACGTCCCATCGCGCATCGGGAATCGCCTCCAAATCCGCCTGCTCCGGCGCCATGAAAAACATCGTCCCCAACGCCGGCATCTGTTCGTGCGATAACCGCGATTGACCGAAGTCGGCAAGCCGGGGCTTGTTGTCTTGGTCCAAAAGAATATTCGCTGGCTTCAAGTCGCAATGTAATACCCCTTTGCCGTGCGCATGCTCCAAGCCGACCGCCACGTCGCGGAAGAGACTCACCGCCTCATCGACCGGCAGTGGGCCCTGCTGCAATCGATCGGCCAGCGAACCTCGCTCCAGATACTCCATCATGTAGTACGGAGGCTCCGATTCCCAGCCGACGCCCAGAAGCTGCACTACGTATCGGTCGGCAAAGAGGAATGCGAGTTTCTCGACCTCGCGGCTTAAGAGCGACCAGTCCAGCCCGCCTCGATGCGCATAGAATTTAATTGCCACGCGCCGACCGGTATTCCGTTCGACGGCTACCCAAACCTCGCCGTATGCCCCCATTCCCAAAAAACGTTCCGGCTCATAGCCGGGAACTTGCACCGGCGGGCTTCCTCGCTTCAGGCTCATTTCCCGCGAGAACTGGCGTTCCATACCCCCTTGCGTCTGCGTCGGATCAAAATTCATGTTTGATGCTCGCCTCGCAAGGTGCGTTGGAGTGGGAAACGGAGTGAAACGATATAATTTCGGCAGTCTTCAAGTATATCAGTATTCAGGTCAGGGGGGAGGGGCAGGCCGCGTTTGGGGAGGCGGTAAGCGAAAACCGCCGAATTTATCTAAATTCCGTTTCTTACTTTTGATATTGCCCGTCCACCGTTACGGCGGTACAGTTTCGCCCGCAACCGTGAATTTTCTGCAAGGGGAAAAATTGGAATGGAGTCTCGCATGCGTAACAGCTTGCTGAATATATTCTTAACGATGCTGATAGTCTTCGGCGTCGCGCCGTTCTCCCTTGCCCAAACAAGGCGTGACGCCGCTACGTCGCAAATAGCCTCGGAGGATCAAGCTCGGTCCGTTTCGACTAAGTCGGGGCTGGGGCAATCAAGTACCGAAAAAGCCGCCAACGAAATCATTACGGTCGAGGCGCTACAGTCCAAGATCAAGCAAATTGCCGATCAGCAGGACATTGACGAAGCCCAAAAAGCGAAGCTTCGCGACACGTTGCAGCAGGCCGTTCAAGAGCTTGAAGCGTCGAAAACGACCGCGGCCGTCATCTCGCTCTACGACAAGACGATCGCTTCCGCTCCCGATGATCTAAAAGAGATTAAGGCCAAACTGGCCACGCTGGCCGAACTTAAGCCCGAAGAACCGCCGGCCAATTGCTCATTAACGCAGATTTCCCAACTCATTGCGAAAAAGCAGGGCGAATTGGATTCCTTTCGCGCGGAGTTGATTAAGATCGACGCCGAACCGAATCGGCGAAGCGTTCGCCGTTTGGAAATCCAGAAACTGTCGAGCGACGCGCGCGACCGACTGGCGAATCTGGATGCGAGCGCGCAAAAAGGTTCGCCCGACGAGGACAATCCCGCTTTCACCGCCGCTCGCCGCGCGTTGTTTTTCGTGCAACGCCGATCGATCGAGCTTGAGATTCAATCGAATGAAAAAGAGTTGCTCGCCTATGGGGCGACGACTGAACTTTGGCCGTTGCGTCGCGACCTCATCGCTCGTCAATTGGCGAATTGCGAGAAGGAGTTGAAAAGTCTTCAAGAGGCCGCCAACGCCCAGCGCCAGCGCGAAGCTGAAAAGCAAGTTTTGCAAGCGCGGCAAGACGCGATGAGTTCGCAACCGGTCGCTCGAAAAATGGCGAAAGATAAGGCCGAACTGGCGGAAAAAAGAAAAGCGCTTGCCGTGCGCATCGCCAAAACCACGCGCGAGTTGGACGTCGCCAAAGCGAATCTAGCCAAACTCCAAGATGAATTCGCGCAGACGAAGAAAAAAGTGGAGATGGTCGGCAAGGCCAACGTCGTCGGCACGATGTTGCGGCAGAAAAGGAACTACTTTTTGCCGAGTTTGCGCGAAGAAGCGTTGCACGCCGAGTCGCGGCAAGAGGCGATCGGCAAGTGCCAGTTCGATAGTTTGGAGTTCGACGAACTCCGATCAAAACTGGCCGATTTGGACGCCCAAGTCGCCGTCGAGATGAGCAAGCAAGACGCCTCGCTCGACGAGGAGGAGACGCAAGCGATAAAAAAAGCGGTTCGCGAGGCGTTAGAGACGAAGCGGGATTACCTGGACGGAGTTAGGGACGACAACGCGACGTTGTTCAACAATTTAATTGAGTTGGATTGCGCTGAAAAACGTCTGAATATTAAGATCGAAGAGTATTCCCGTTTCATCGACGAGCGGATTCTCTGGATCGCGAGCACGGAGCCGTTAAACGTTTCTGACGCGAAAAGCGCCGGCGGCGCCCTTGCGTGGCTCTTCGGGCCGCAGTCGTTTTACGAACTCGCGGGCGAGCTGCTTTCCGACGTCGGGCGGAATAAGACCCTCTACGCTCTTGCGGCGGTCGCCTTCGTCGGACTGAGTTTCGCCCGACGTTTGTTGCGATCCCGCATTTCTAAAATCGGCTCCTTCGCCCGTTCCGACGAAGAGTCGCGGGTTTGGCCCGCTTTCGAGGCGTTGCTGCTCACGGGCTTGATCGCCGCCTATTGGCCCGCCCTTATGTGGTTCGTCGCTTGGCGTTTGCAACTTATTTCGCGACCGCAAGAGTATTGCTATTGCTTAGGTTGCGGTTTTTCCTACGCCGCGAAAATATATTTGGCCATCGAATGGCTTCGCGCCGCATGCCGTGCGAACGGATTGGCCGAATCGCATCTCGGTTGGGCGTCGGAAACGTTGCGCCAATTGCGATTTCATGTGAAATGGCTCACCGTCGCCCTCCTTCCGTTGTCGGTCGTCGTGATCGCCGTTAGCGAAAAGGAAAACGAAGCGTGGAACGTCTCGCTCGGTCGCGTTTGCTTCATCGGCACGATGCTTTTCTTCGCGTTGTTCGTGCAACGCGTGACTCGGCCGAACGGTTGCGTCTTTCGCGATTTCCTCGCCACGCGGCAAGGCGGTTGGATCGATCGGCTTAAATACGTTTGGCATGCGGCCGCCGTGTTCGTGCCGACGGCCCTCGCCTGCTTGGCCGCCGCCGGATACTACTATACGAGTCAGCAACTCGCCCTGCGGATGGTCATAAGCGTCTATTTGCTTTTAGGCATTATTCTCATTCGCGCGTTTTTACTGCAATGGGTTCGATTAGCCCGGCGACAACTCGCGATCGCGCATGCCCGTTTCCGGAAACTCGCGGGGCCGATCGGCGCTCCGACTACTTCGAAACAGGTCATCGACGAAGACGCCGAACGAAGCCTTGCGGCCATCAACGTTCAAACCCGACATCTCGTCGAATATTCGCTCACCATGGCGAGCGTTTTGGCCGTTTGGCTCATTTGGATCGACGTGCTGCCCGCGCTCGGAGTTTTTAATCGCATTGAATTGTATCCCACGACCGTCAGCGTTACCGAAGTCGTTCCGGTCGCCGATATCGTTTCCGGCGGAAACCAAGCCGCAGGGGTCGAAAAATCGGGACTGATGCGGACCGAGGACAAAATCCGTTGGGTTACGCTGGGCAATCTTGTCGCCGCCGCCTTAATGCTTTTCATGACCTTGATCGCCGCGAAGAACGTCCCCGGCCTCTTGGAAATGGCGCTTCTTCAACGTTTGCCCGTCGATTCCGGAGCGCGTTACGCCGCCGCGGCCATTTCCCGGTATCTGATCACCATCGTCGGAATGTTAGTCTTTTGCAATCTTCTCGGATTCGGTTGGTCGAAAGTTCAATGGCTCGTCGCCGCCATCTCCGTCGGTCTCGGCTTCGGCTTGCAAGAAATATTCGCCAACTTCGTTTCCGGGTTGATTATTCTCTTCGAACGTCCGATTCGCGTCGGCGACGTCATCACTATCGGCGGCGTCTCAGGCGTCGTCTCTTGCGTTCGCATGCGGGCGACCACCATCGTCGATTGGGATCGCAAAGAGCTAATCGTCCCCAATAAAGACCTCATCGCCGGCCGCGTGCTGAATTGGACCTTGTCCGATCAAGTCAACCGCGTCGAGATCAAGGTCGGCGTCGCCTACGGCTCCGACACCGAGCTTGCCGCCTCGCTGCTCGACGAAATCGCCCGTCGGCACGCCATGGTATTGCGCGATCCGGCCCCGGTCGTCGCTCTCGAAGGATTCGGCGATAGCGCTTTGAATTTCGTGCTTCGCTGCTACTTGCCGAGTCTCGAGAAGCGGATGCAGGTCGTTCACGAATTGCATATGACCATCGATCGCTCGTTCCGCAAGCACGGCATCGAAATCGCTTTCCCGCAGCAAGATATTCACGTTCGATCGATTTCCGCCGAGGCCGGAGCGAAGGAGGCGGTTTTCGGAGCCGAAAAATCGACGAAACGGGGCGCCGCATAGCTGAAATCCAAATTCATCCCCGCTATAATGGAGCGATAGTTGGCGCGGAGCGTCGCGCCTTTTCCGCCGCTTGATTTTCCGCGACGTTCGAATGCCTTTCTTGCCTCCATCGCAGTACTTTCCGCCGGCCGAGTTCGCCGAGCCTGACGGCCTCATCGGGTTCGGCGGCGAGTTGCGTCCCGAATGGCTGTTGGACGCCTACTCGCACGGCATCTTCCCGTGGCCCTTGGGCGACGAATGCTCTCCGATTCCTTGGTGGTCGCCCGACCCTCGCGCCATCTTCGAATACGACCGCTTTCACGTTCCGACTCGCTTGCGCGGCCTTTGCCGCAACGGACGATTTGAAATCACCTTCGATCAAGATTTTCAGGGCGTAATGGAAGGCTGCGCCACCTCTTGCGACCGTAAAGGAAACACCTGGATCACCCCTGAAATGATCGAGGCGTACACTCGCCTTCACCGTCTTGGCCATGCGCATAGCGCGGAGGCGCGATTGAACGGCGAGTTGGTCGGAGGCGTATACGGCGTGGCCGTGCGAGGCTTATTCGCCGCCGAGTCGATGTTCTATCGCGTAAACGACGCTTCGAAGGTCGCGCTCGTTCGTCTTATCGAACGGCTCAAGGAATGCGGCTATTCTCTGATCGATATTCAACAAATCACGCCGAACACCGCGCGGTTCGGCGCCGTCGAAATTCCCCGCGACGAATATCTCCGCCGTCTCGCCTCTGCCTTGAAACTTCGCGTGCGTTTCTCGTGATCTTGCGCGGCGCGCGAGGATACTCGCAGCTGAAGAGAGCGTAGCCGTATTACGCCCTTCGCCGTCGCATTCTCCATAGCAACCCGGTCGCACAGACGATCATCGCCCAAACCGCCGGTTCGGGCACGGCCTTGGTTTGGTCCGAAGGGAGAGCGTATTCAGTTGCGACGCTCGTCGCTTCGTCGCTCGCCGTTCCGCCGAGAATCAAAGTGTCTTGCACTAAGCAGGCGACGGTCAACGTGGCCGAACCGGCCACGACGGTCGTGCCGCTTCCGCTTATGACGTCCAGCGTGTGCGTTCCGCCGGCGATGGAAAGCGTGGCGTTGCTCGCCGTTTGAACGTCGAGCGAGAAGACGTTTGTTTCCGTCGAGGAAAGAACAACTTTGCCCGCCTCGATGTTGATTCCGCCAAGGAACGCTTCCGCGCCTGAAAGCGTGAGAACGCCGGAACCGAGCTTCGTCAGTCCGCCGACGCCGGAAAGCGTTTTGGATAAGGCGACGGAGTATCCGTTCGTGTCTATTAGTCCGCCCCCGATATTAAGCGTGATTGCTCGCACGGACGGATCGAACGCGGCGCCGAAAATGAGACCTCCGCCGTTAAAGACGATCGAGGAGCCTGCGCCAAAATTTGTAATTGAGGTCGCTTTGATAAAACCGCCGTTGACGTTCACCGCGCCGGTGAAAGAGTTCGATGCCGAGAGCGTGAGGATTCCGGAACCTTGCTTCGAAAGACCTCCGTCCGCGGAGGCGAGCGACGGATCATGTTGAAGAGCTTGAGCGACGGTGACGTTGTTACCGCTCGTATTGAGCACGGCTCCCCCGGCTTGCACGTAAGCCTGCGTGAAGTTTTGGATGAAGGCGGAGTTTGAGCCGGAGGCGTAGAGAACGCCGCCGTTGAAGTTGAATCTGGAAGTTCCCGCGCCGCCGGTGATGGCGGCGGCAGTAAGGGAACCGTAAGAATTAAGGCTGACCGAACCGAAGGACCCTGCGGTACGAGCGACGTTAACCCCTCCGGCACCGTTGACGATCATCTTGGCCGAAGTTCTGACGGTTCCCGAAACGTTGAGCGCGCCCGCGGCTCCGGCGGCCGAGGCGACCCAGACGTCCCCTGCGGCGTTAACCGTGCCGCCTGTGACGGAGAACGTTCCTGAGGCGGTCTCGAAAGCGCCGATGACGACGCTGGCGCCTGAGGTTCCGTTCGCGTTAAGAACGCCGGCTGAAACGACGAACGAGGCCGTATCGCCGACCGAATCGCCGACGGAAATTTGGCCGACGTTCGTCGTCGAGGTTATTCCGCCCGAAACGGTGATTGAGCCGGGGCCTGTGGCGCGAATTCCGCCCAAAAGGTTTGTTCCGGCGAGAGACGTGACGCCGAGATTGCTAAGAACTCCGCCGCCGATGATCGAGCCGGAGGAGTTCTCCGTGAGCGTGGCGGCGTTTACGGTAACGGCGGCGCCGGAAACGGAGCCGTTGAGAATAACTGCGCCGCTATTTAAGGCGGTCGTTCCGAGGTACGTGTTTACGTTATTGATAGTGAGGACGCCGGTTCCGTTTTTCGTGAGGCCGCCCGATCCGGCTATCCCGGCCGTGCCCGTAAGGGTATAGGCGACTGCGTTATTGAAGACCGTATCGAGCGGCGTGACGTTCGACGCCGTCGTGATCGTGAAGTTACTTGCCGAATCGTCGAAAAGAATAGTATCGCCGTTGAAGTAGTCGGTCGAGGCGTTATTAAACGTGAGTTGCCAATTCTTCGTCGTTAGCGCGGCGGTGGACCACTCGGATCCGCCGGCGCCGGTCCAGACGTAATGCGATGCGAGGGCGACCTTCGTCATTTCCGCCGAACTTAGGGCGTAGTCGTAGATGCGGAAATCGTCGATCATCCCCGAGAATAGCGGATCGGACGAGTACTGACTCTTGCCGATGTAATTCACCGTCGAATTAACGTCGCTAGGATTCGTCACGATGCGCCCGGCGACGGTCGCTTTGCCGTTGACGTATAAAATGCCCGTGTTGCCGTCAAGCGTCACTGCGACGTTCACCCATTGCCCCGTCGGTAGGGCGTCCGTGTCTAGTATCTCTTCGCCGGTTCCGCTTGCCGTCGTGATGGCGAATCGCATCGTTCCGTCGCCCGACTTCGGAGTTAAGAACATATACGACGTCGTATTATTTCCGAAATCAAAGATGCGCTGCCAATTATTTCCGCCGTTCCATTTGACCCATGTGGAGATGGTGATGTCCTTACTGCTTGCGACTCCCGAAGGTAGTTGCGCGTACGTCGTCGATCCGTTCAGGCTGATCGCCTGGCCTGTTCCGACGGCGCCGGTCGCGGCGGCGGCTACGCCCGTTCCGTAAGTCGCGGTTCCGTACACGGCCGCATGATTCGTTCCGACGCTGTCGAGAACGTTTCCCTCGAACTTATACTGGGCCTTCAGCGTTCCCGTTGATCGATTCACGCGAACGAATTGCCACTGCTGAAGGGAAGATCCGTTTAAACTCGACTGATACGCCTGCGTCGTACTGCCGTTTAAATATTTTCCGCTGTTGCCGTTCAGAATATAGAAGTAGCCGTTACCGGCCGATTCGATCGTCCATTGCTGCGTGTAATTGTTGGCGGCGCCCCACTGATCGACGACGCCTCCGTCGACGAGCGAATTGTTGAACACGTCCATCGTGATGCCGCTGTTCGCGTTGAACAAGGCGTAGTAGCCGTCATCGCTTCGGGTGATGTTCCAGAACTGATAGGAAGACCCGGAGTAGGAGGCCGTATTCACGACTCCGCCGTTGGCCGTCGAGCCTGCGGAGACTTGCAAGACTTGCCCGGTTTGTCGATTGACGATCTTCCACTGGTTGCCGTCCAGAGAGCTCCCAAGACCGATGGCGTCGCTTCCGTATCGGACGTCGACGTAGCTCCCTTGATCGCTCATGGCCGCTTTGACCATATACTGACTGATCGGGCCGACTCCGTTAAAGTATACCTGTCGATCCGTGCAAACGACGCGGTAGTAGGTGGTAGTTCCTTGACGCTCGAAACCTCCGGCGAAGACGCCGATTTTCTTGTCCGTTCCCCGATAGATGGCCGCTGCCGTTTCTTTGCCGAGATTTTCCGCGTAGCCGAGCCGTTGGCCGTCCGATGCTTGCACGAATTTGCCGCGTGCGTTCATCGCAGGCCCCCAAAAAATGCCCTGAACCATTCCGTATTCGGCGCCCAGCACGCACTCCGCCATGCTGTGGATTTCCGGATTACAGAATTTGTCGCCGTTGGCCTGCACATTCTTAATGAAATTGACGTACTCGGTCGCCGTGCCTCCGAGCTTGTGCGTTGATCCGTAGTCAACCGTGCCTTTGACTCCGTTATACCATGTCTGGTTAGGACTGAGCGTGCTAGGGCCGACCGTCACGGCGTTCTGAAACAGTGTGTCGCTTTTTAAGATCGTATTTATCGAGTTGACTTGCGCGGCGGTCGGTTGGCCGCTCCAATAGTCGGGTTCGTTGGCGGCTTCGACGCCTGAAACCGTTAATCCGTACGTGTTCTTCAGATACAGCGCAGTGGCTTTAATCGCCGCCGCCCAGCGCTCCGGGTTTACGGCGCCGCCGCTATCCAGATAATAGCTATTCGTGGCCGTCCCGGTGTCCGGCGAAAGCGATATCGGCACGTTGCTCCCCGCCAGCTTCGCCAAACTGACCGCGTAATCGACCGTCGATTTGGTCGTCGCCCCCAGAGTTCCGTCAGCCTGCAAAGCTTCATCCAAATGGTAAGTCAAGCGGACGACGTCGCAAGGTGCGGTCCCGAAGTTCAGAAGGCTCAATCGCATGTTCGCTTCGCTGGCCCATGCCGTATCAATCCCCCATTGACTGACCGATTTGCTTGTGCCGACGACCGATGTGCTGAAGTAAATCGCGTCCGCCGCTCGAACCGCGGTTGGAGCGAATGCGGAAGCGTAAATAAACGCGGCGTTCAAAACGACAAAAAAAATAGGTGGTCTCTTCATTCGCCTCTTCCGCTTCGGATAAGGAGTGCGTCAAGCGTCGTAGTCGTCGGCCGTGAGGTTGTATCAGCCGTGTCTCTATTCAAAAGAGACGGAGATGAGAACCGAGAGGGCTTTTACGATTCGTTCCGCCAACGTCCAGATTGCTAGCGTAACTGCATCCTATCAAGACGCTCGTTTTTCGTCAATTTTTGCGAATGAAACCAGGCATGGGGGGGCGGCTCCCCCATGCAACTCAGGCGTTGCAAAGGTTGCCTTTTGCCGCAGCGGGAAATGCGGTCGCTTTATATCAGTTTGTAAAAAGCGTTGCCGAACTCGCCTTCATGTCACGCCCTTCGCCGCCTCATTCTCCACATCGCCCCGGCCGCACAGAGCAGCGTCGCCCAGATCGTCGGTTCAGGAACGGTTCTCGCTTGCTGCAAAGCGCTTGCGTATTCGGGAGCGGCTTCTGACGTTTCAACGCTCGTCGCTTCGTCGCTCGCCGTTCCGCCGAGAATCAGCGAGTCTTGCACTAAGCAGGCGACGGTCAACGTGGCCGAACCGGCCACGACGGTCGTGCCGCTTCCGCTAATGACGTCGAGCGTGTGCGTTCCGCCGGCGATGGAAAGCGTGGCGCCGCTCGCCGTTTGAACGTCGAGCGTCGAAACGTTCGTCTCGGTCGAGCTAAGAACGAGTTTGCCCGCTTGAACGATGATTCCGCCGGTAAACGTTTCCGTGCCCGTAAGAGTGAGAACTCCCGAGCCGAGCTTCGTCAGTCCGCCGACGCCGGAAAGCGAGGCGGAGAGAGTGACGGCGTAGCCGTTCGTATCGACGTTGGCGTTTCCTCCCGTGCCGGTAAGCGTCATTGGGCAGGTAACTGTCATCGCGCCGCTTGCTTGCAGAGTTCCGCCGCCGAAGTTGAATACCGATGCGGTCGTGTATTTAGTGATCGAGTTGGCGATCAACTTTCCGCCGTTCAGGTTATACGTTCCTTTGGACCCGGAGTAATAGCCCAGGTTTATCGAGGCGCACGAGTTCGTCCCTCCGCTTTGCGTGAACGTTCCCGTTCCGTAGTAACCGATGAACTGCGCCGAGGAGATAAGTTTCCCTGCGCTCTGGTTATACGTTCCCGACGAGCCGGCGATGTAGGAGCCCAGATAGAGATTCGATGCCGAGTTCGTCCCTCCGCTTTGCGTGAACGTCGCATTGACTCCGCGATAGTCGCCGACGTATTCGTACGGCGCCGAGAGGAAACCGCCGCTCAGATTGTATTCGCCGAGAGCGCCGGAGTTGTAACCCAAACGAATTTCTCCGGAAACGGCGTTCGTGCCTCCGCTTTGAGTGAACGTCCCTGTTCCGCTATAGCCAAGGTATTCATAGGATGAGGACAACCGGCCTCCGCTTAACGAATATGTGCCTTGACCGGTCGCTTCGTTTCCGAGAACGAGATTAAGCGATATAACGTTCGTTCCGCCCGACTGCGTGAAGACGCCGGTTCCAATTAGACCGACGTAAGTTTCATTCGTCGTGAGTTTGCCGGATCCGCTTAACGTGTAAGAGCCGGTTCCCGTCGAATTGAAACCGAGAAATAACTTGTCGGAGATATTGTTGTTTCCGCCGGTTTGAGTGAAGGCGCCTGTTCCGTTGTAGCCGATGATCGCCGATCCCGTAAGCGACAATGCCCCGTCGCCGCTCAATGCGTAAGTTCCGCGCGAGCCGGCGTTGTAGCCGAGGTAGAGGTAGCCCTCGAGCAAGTTAGAGCCGCTGGATTGCAAGCAAGCCCCGATTCCCGAATAGCCGAAGCATTCGTTGAAGACCGAGAGCGTGCCGCTGGTAAGCTCATAGGTCCCCTTCGCCGCCGATCCGAAGCCGGCGACGACGCTCGAACCGGAGTACTTCGAAAAGTATCCGCTTTGAGTGAAGACGCCTGTTCCGTAGTTGCCAATGTAAATGTCGGGCGAATTAATCGCTCCGTTTGAAAAGGACGCCGTTCCGAAACTTCCAGTCAGGTCGCCGACGATCAAGGAGGATGGCGTCGACAAAGTCCCTCCGGAGACCGAGAGCGAGCCTTTTCCCGCTAAACCGACGCTCACGTAAGCGCACGACGCGGTTCCTCCGGAAAGGGAAAAGACCCCGGATCCGCTCGACGTATTCCCAAGGATTAATCCGCTGCTGATCGTCGTAAAACCGCCCTGTTGGGTGAAAGTTCCGGTTCCCGCATTTCCGATGACGGCGGTGGATGAAACGGAAAGGTTCGCCTCGCCGGTCATCGTGTAGTTTCCCTTCGCGCCGAGCAAGAAGCCGAGCGTTAGCGTTGAATTAACGAAGTTCGTGCCGCCGTAATGAGATACGCTTCCGTTTCCCGCATAGCCGATAAATTCGTTGTTGACGTCAAGAAGGCCGCCGCTGAGGCGATAGGTGGATGACGAACTCGCCGAGCTCAAGCAGACGTAAAGCGACCCGGTCACGTAGTTCTCGCCGCCGGTTTGCGTGAAGAGTCCGCTTCCGGAGTAGCCGATAACTTGCGCATTCGACGCGAGCCGCCCGCCGCTCCCGAGCGAGTATTTCCCGTAAGACGTTCCGTTTAGGCCCAGCGTGACCGTGCCGCTTACCGTATTTGTCCCTCCGATTTGCGAGAACGTTCCCGTTCCGAAATTGCCGACGACGAGCGTCGCGGCGGAGAACGTCGAATTTCCGGCAAGTTGATACGCTCCGCTTGACGTGCCGTAATAGCCGAGAAACGCCGTTCCGCCGACGGAATGACTGCCCCCAAGCTGAATGACGGATCCTGTGCCGTACATGCCGATCGTCTCCGACGAAGCTACGATCAGTTGCGAATCGCCGCTCAATAGGAGCGAGCCTTGCGCGTACTTGTTGGCGCCGATGGTCATGGACGAGGCATGGTGATAGCCGCCGGTTTGCGTGAACGTGCCCGTTCCGACGTAGCCGACGTAAACGCTCCCTTCGTTTAGCGTGCCGCTCGACATTCCGGATGCGACGTTTTCGACGACGAGCGAACCGGTTCCCGTATCGACGTATCCTCCCGACACGAAAACTCCTCCGTTGAGAATGATCGACCGGCCTGAAGTCGCGATCAGATACCCAGAGCAATCCACGAGGTCGTCAATCGTCGAAGCGCCGTAGATCGTTCGGGACGAGTCAATCGTTAGCGTCGAGCCTTTGATATGCACTAAACCGGCCCCTGACGTCGCAATCTCGTCCTGCAACATATTCGTCATGATAAGCAATGAATAGGCGTCAACGTTCGCGGTAATGATGGAGGAGTTGCCTTGCATCACAATCGAAGGCGCAAATGTCACGATTGACGAATTCAAGTTGACGACCGCCGACGAGTCCTGTATCGCTAGACTTCCGTTAAAACTCCCCCCTCCGTTCGAAATGTTCAGCGTGCCTCCGTAAAACGCATAAGATCCGTGGTAATTCACTTGAAGGTCGCTCACGTTATGCGTTCCGCCGTATTGCGTAAACGATCCCGAAAAATTGGACCCGCCCGCATATCCGTAATACTCCGTGTCGGCGCTGAAACTCCCCGACTGTAGCACGATCGCGCTTGCGCTGGTCGAAGTCGTTCCAAGGTAAAGATAGCTGCAGGTTTCGCCTGCTTGCGAAATGTACGCCGTCCCGCCGTTGCTAATGTAAACCGAATCCGAGGAAGTTGGCTCGACGCCGCCGAGCCACGACGAGGTCGTTGACCAGAAACCGCTCGAAACGTTCCACGTAATCGAGGCGGCGTCCGAATTCGAAGAAAGCGCGACCCCGATCACCGTGAAGACGAACAAAGAAATCGGCGTGAAAAATCGACGCTGCGATACGGAGAGTCCTCGAGCCATTATATCTCCCCCGAAAAAAAGTGGCCGCCGGCCGTGCAATAACGACTTCGGCTAAAGACAAGACATATTCGCCAATGCGACGCTCATGCTACCATACGCCTCTACAGCGTGCAATAAGCGGAAGATTAGCTGTGGGGGGGCTCAAGCCGATGCAATCCGTCTCATTTCAGACCGATCGCTTTCCGCAGAATCCAATCCCTCATGCGGTCGGGAACCGTGCGGAAACCCCTCGACATAAAGCGATTGTAAAACTTCAGATAATACCGTGTTTTCGGCCGGCGAGCCGTCATGCAATGCACCGCCGCTCTGACCACCTTTTCCACGGGGTCCGAACGCTTGGACGATTCGAGAATCAAATTGCGAAATATGTCGGTCGCTTCGCGATACCGTTCGTAGCCCTCCGGATTGATGTCGGCGATCATCGAGTCGGCCGAAGAGATCGATTTCTCCCAAATCGGCGTTTGAATGGGACCCGGCTCCACGAGGCATACTTCGATTCCCCACGGTCGAAGCTCCAATCGCATCGCGTCGGCCAACGCCTCAACCGCGAATTTCGACGCCGAATACGGCCCCATGAACGGAGGCGACATCGCGCCGTTAATCGAACTGACGAACAGAATGCGCCCCTGCGCCTGCCGCAACAACGGCATCACCGCCTGCGTCACGGCAATCTGTCCGATGACGTTCACTTCCAATTGGCGTCGTAACTTCGCGATCGGCATAATTTCCATCGGCCCGTTCATCGAGACGCCGGCGTTGTTCATCAGTCCCCAAAGTCCGGCCTCGCCGACCGATTCCGTGATCATCGTTGCCGCGGCGGCGATCGTCTCGGCGTCGGTTACGTCCAAAATTACCGGCTGCAAATCGCCCGTCGACTCCGCCTTTACCTTTTGCCCGTCTTCTTCCCGACGAACCCCGGCAAAGACCTTGAAGCCAAGCCGAGCAAATTCCAACGAGCACGCTTTTCCGATTCCGGTTGACGCGCCTGTAATAAGAATCGATTTTGAATGGATCGCCTTCATGATAGTTAAGACGTAAAAAAGGAAATCGAGTGAGAAGAGCCGTTCGGTCGGAGTCGAGGAACGGCGTCCTGCTTGGAAAAGGTCGTTAAACGCCGCTATTTTAGCTGCATTCGCACGAAAATTAAATACGCTAACAGGATCGCCGCCATCAAATATCCGATAAATTTCACTTCCCGACCTTGCCCGGCCAATAGTTTAATCGCCGGATGAAAGATAAACCCTAGCGCCAAACCGTCGGCGATCGAGCCGGTCATTGGAACGCCGACCACGACTAAAAAAGCCGGTATGCATTCGGAGTAGTTTTTCCAGTCGATTTTCGCCACGTTCGCCAACATCATCGCCCCGACGATGACCAGCGCCGGCGACGTGATCGGCGAGTACGACCCCACCATCGAAATGATCGGCGCGAAGAACAACGCCGCCAGCATCAGCACGGCCGTCGTCAACGAAGTAAGACCAGTTCGCCCCCCCTGCTCCACTCCCGCCGCGCTCTCAATAAAACTCGTCACGGTGCTTGTCCCTAAGGCCGCTCCGGTTGCCGCTCCGATCGCGTCCGAAGTCAACGCTTCTTTCGCCCGAGGCAGCTTATCGTCCTTAATAAATCCCGCCTGCTCGGCAATCCCTACTAACGTTCCTAACGTGTCGAACAATACCATGAACAAAAAGATCAATATGTAAGGGATCATCGGCAAAGACAGCGAATTGACCAAGTCCATCTTGAAAAGCGTCGGCGCGATCGACGGCGGCGCCGACGTCAATTCGCCCGTCACATGAAACTTCGTCATCAACGCCGATTCTTTCACGATCGCCGCGTTCGCAATCCGGTCGCCGCAATGCGGCAAACCGTAACGCAACGCTAAGGCCAATAACGTCGCCACGACGATTCCGATGAAAATCGAACCGGGAACCCGCCTCGCATGCAACGCCGCCGTGATCGTCAATCCGCAAAAGAAGACGATCAAATCGGGCGATAGAATCGCCGGATTAAGCGTCATCGAATCGCCGTGCGCGATAATTAATCCCGACATCTTGAGACCGAGCAGCGCGATAAACAACCCGATTCCCGCCGCCACGCCGTTCCGCAAGCTTGGGCTAAGCGCGTCCATTATTTTCTCTCGCACGCCAAGCGTCGAAAGAAGCAAAAAGATAATCCCGGAGTAGAACACGACCCCGAGCCCTATTTGCCAAGGCGTGGTCGAGTCGGCCGCCATTTTCCCCGCCGCGACTTGTACGGCGATCATCCCCGCCGCCGCCGGAAGTAAGTTCAGTACGAAAAAAAAGTTTTCCCCCATGCCGGGCGCTTGAGCGATCGGATACCTCGCGTACAAGGCCATGATCGTCGTCGCGATGAACGCCGCCAAGCACGTCGCCGTCGTTACCGCTCCGAAATCCATTCCCGTCGGCTTGCCCGTCAACTGGCCGGTCAAAACCATCGGCTGCACCACGATGATATAGGCCATCGTTAGAAACGTCGTGGCCCCGGCCAAAATCTCCCGCCGCGCCGTGGTATTATTTTCTGATAGCCGAAAAATCCGCTCGAACATGCTGTTTTCCTTGCTCCGATCCCTCGGGAAGCTCGCCCCCGGATAATCTGGTATAATACGGGAGTTGACGAATTTCCCCAATATCAGCCGCGAATGCCTTCCGACGGTTACTCTTCGCCCCCTGCAAGAAAAGTGCCGCCCTGGCAACGATAACTATATGAACGACCGCGAAGATCGACGTCCTGAATTTATCCCCTCTTACGTGGAGATTGTTTATCCGCACTACGCCTCGGTCGAGACCGAGGACACGCTCCGCGACCGCCCGTTGCCCGCCTTGATTCTCGAGCCGCCACGCCGCCGCAAGGTCGTCCTGCCGATCGTGCTCTTTGTCGTGACGTTCGCTTCGACCGTCCTGGCCGGTCTCCCGGCTCTCGACGCCGACCTGTCGCTCGCCAAGGCGTTCACCGAAGCTTTTAAGTACGCCTTGCCCGTCATGACGATCTTGTTTTGCCACGAGATGGGCCATTTTCTCCAATCCCGTCGCTACGGAGTCTATTCCTCCTTCCCGTTCTTCATTCCGATGCCCTTTTCGCCCATCGGAACGATGGGCGCCGTCATCGCCATGGACGGAAGACTCCCCTCACGACGCGCGCTGTTCGACATCGGCATCTCCGGCCCCTTGGCAGGTCTCGTCCCAACCCTCATTTGCTGCTTCGTCGGACTGAAATGGTCAACTGTCGTTTTTACGCCAGTCCCCAATCCCGATGAACTCCACAGGGGCATGCCGCTCCTTTTCCAATATCTACTTCCGCTGTTCGGGAAGACCATTCCGCCGCTTTGTTCCTTGAACTACCATCCCGTCGCCTTCGCCGGTTGGGTCGGTCTCTTGATTACCAGCCTGAATTTGATCCCGGTCGGCCAGCTCGACGGCGGGCACGTTCTCTACGCCCTCCTTCGTCGAAAGGCCCACACCGTTGCGATTTTAGTCCTTTGGGCGGCCGCCTTCGCCGTGGTCTTCTTCAAACTCTACGGCTGGTTGGTCATGATCTTCCTCGTCTCCTACATGGGCCCAAAACACCCGCCCACCCGCGACGACGATGAACCGCTGGGCTGGTTCCGCATCCTCCTCGGCTGGCTCACCTTGGCCTTCATTCCGCTCGGCTTCATCCCCCAGCCCTTTTTGATGCAGTAACATGGAACGCCCTGCGCGCTGTAGGGAAAGCCCTCCGCGCTGTAGGGACCGCCCTGCGCGCTGTAGGGAACGCCCTCCGTGGCGTTCCGCTGTTGGACGCACTGCGAGCGCCGACTAGACTTCTCCCGCCGGCATGCCCTTCTCCGCCCCCAAACAACCGGCATTACCCGAAATCTCAGCAAATATGCGGGAAAATTCCCGGCGTGCCGCCCTAACATTTCCCCCCATCGGCATCCATCTCCGATTGTCGCCTTTTGCCTAGCGTAAAATAGTGATATAAATAATGTGCGTTCGGCACGC
Organism: Thermoguttaceae bacterium; assembly: GCA_963665265.2. Taxonomy (GTDB): domain Bacteria; phylum Planctomycetota; class Planctomycetia; order Pirellulales; family Thermoguttaceae; genus CAXXHQ01. The sequence goes on from OY762224.2 coordinate 1,251,004, forward strand.
AATTTGTATGTGCGCCGCCGAAGGTCATGCACGCCGTGCATGACCTTGTTGACTCCCCCGTGTTTCGTCCCGATCCTTCAAGCTCCGCAACGATCGACATCCTATGCGTTTAACGTTCGGTCAAGACCTTCGGCTTGTTCAGAAGCAGATACTGGCTCCTCGGATGATCCAGTCGATGGAGATTCTCCAACTCCCGATCCTTGCGCTCCAAGAGCGCATCGAACAGGAAATGGTTGAGAATCCGACTCTCGAATTGCGCGAGGACGAGCCTGACGCGTCGGAAGAAGCGGAAGTTGAAGTCGATACCGATTGGGAATCGCCCAACGCGCGGACCGAAGACGAGCGCGAGTTGGTCATCGACGAGTCGAACAACAACACCGACGACTTCGAACGCCTTTTGAAAATGGACGAGCAATGGCCCGACCATTTCGAAGAGCGGAGCCGTCCGTCGCGCGAAGGGATCGAAGAGGCCGGCGAGCGGAAGCTCGATGCGATGGCCAATATGGTCGCTCGTCCCCAATCGCTGCAAGACTATCTTTCCGACCAGCTTGGCTGGTTCGAGATCGCCGCCGAAGTCCGCCGCGTCGCCGAACGCATCATCGCCAATTTGGATTCCAACGGCTATTTGCATGGTCGAATTGAAGACGTCGCCGGTCCGAACCCGACGCGCGAGGACATTGCTCTTGCCGAGCGCGCTCTTGAGATCGTCCAAAAGCTCGATCCGCCCGGCGTCGGCGCCCGCGATCTTCGCGAATGCCTTTTACTGCAATTGGTTCCCGGCACGCCGTTCTACGAAGAGCAGAAAACGCTCGTCGCCCATCATCTCGAAGACATCGAACACAACCGTTTGCCGATCATCAGTCGCAAGACTGGCTATTCGATCGAAACGATTCAGCAAGCCCTCGGCGAACTTCGCAAACTACATCCCAAGCCGGGCGCCGACTTCATCAACGTCACTGCTCCGACGGTCACTCCCGACGTTTTCGTCGAATTAGATGAAGAGGGCAAGTACGTCGTTCGTTTGGAAGACACGCAGTTGCCCAGCTTGCACATCAGCCCGTACTATCGGCAGTTGTTGCAGAGCTCCGAAACGAGCGATGAGACCCGCGAGTATATCAAGCGCAAAGTGAACTCGGCCCAATGGCTGATCGACTCGATCGAACAACGCCGCAACACGTTGATTCGCGTTTCGCAGTCAATCGTCGATTATCAGACCGAATTTCTTAATAAAGGCCCCGAGGCGATTGAGCCGCTCAAAATGCAGCAGATCGCCGATAAGGTCGGCGTTCACGTGACGACGGTCAGCCGCGCCGTCGACGACAAATGGATTCAAACGCCGCGCGGCATTTTCCCGCTCAAGCGTTTCTTCTGCGGCGGAACGGTCAGCGCCGACGGCGAGGAAGTCGCCTGGGACGCCGTTCGTCTCAAGCTGCAAGAGCTAATCGACAAGGAAGATAAGCAACGCCCGTTGAGCGACGAAGATTTGGTCGCCGCAATGGCCGCCGCCGGAGTGACGATCGCGCGCCGCACCGTGACGAAGTATCGCAAAGCGATGGGCATTCCTAGCTCGCGTCAACGTCGAGATTGGAAGTCCGCCGGCGGCAAACCCCCCGTCGCCGATTCCGACGACGAATAATTGAAATGTCGCGTAGTTTAGCCGCGACCCGAAGGGGAGCGCATGCGCTCGCCGTTAGCGCGACGCCTCTTTCTCTCTTTCCGGCGAGAACCACTTCGCGCGGACGAACTCGAAAACCATCGGCAGTACCGAGATGACGATGATGGCGACGACGATCACCGAGAAGTGCGTTTTCACGTATTCGACTTCGCTGAGCCAGTAGCCGCCGAAGACGAACAGCCCGACCCACATCAATCCGCCCACGATGTTGTAGACGATGAATTTGGCGTAGTTCATCGCTCCGACGCCGGCCACGAACGGCGCGAACGTCCGCACGATCGGTACGAATCTGGCCATAATGATCGTCTTGCCGCCGTATCGTTCGAAGAACTTATGCGTCCGTTCGAGATGCTCTTTCTTCAAGAATCGGTAATGGCCGGAAAACGCCTTCGGACCGATATAATGCCCGATCCAGTAGTTGACCGTATCGCCCAGAATGGCCGCGACGCTAAGCACGGCGAAGAGAACGACGGGATTCATGTCCCCTTTCGTCGCCAACGAACCGGCCGCGAAGAGGAGCGAATCGCCCGGCAAAAACGGCGTCACCACCAAGCCCGTCTCGCAGAAGATTACCACGAACAGGATCAAGTACGTCCAAGCATGGTACGCCGCAATCAATTCGCCAAGATGCTTATCGACATGCAAAAACAAATCAATCGCCGACTTGATCCAATCCACGGGAATTCCTTGAAAACGGAAGGGAATTTAAATGGTAGGGTGCGTGCTTGCACGCACCACATTCGTAGCTATGTAGGGCGCTCTGTGAACGCCGGGTTTTTCTAGCTCCGCGTCAATTTATGGAACTGCTCGATCAACTTCTTCGTGATCGGGCCGGGAACGCCGTCGCCGATCGGACGCGAATCGACCTTCACGACCGGAATCACTTCCGCGGCCGAACCGGTCAAAAACGACTCGTCGGCCACGTATACGTCGTGCTTCGTCAGCGGAATTTCGCGAACCGTAATGCCCGCCTTCTTCGCCAATTCGATGATGGCCGCCCGGGTCACCCCTTCCAAAATGCCGGCGTCCGTCGGCGGCGTGAGCAACTCCCCTTTCTTCACGATGAAGAAATTATCGCCCGTGCACTCGGCCACTTCCCCTTTATGATTGAGCATTAACGCTTCGACGCAGCCCGCTTGCAATCCTTCGAGCTTCGCCAAAATGTTGTTCAAATAGTTCAGCGATTTGATTCGCGGGCTCAGCGCGGCCGGATGATTTCGCATCGTGCTGACCGTGACGATCTCGAGTCCGTTCCGATAAAGTTCTTCCGGATAGAGCGAAATCTTGTCGGCGATCACGATCACTTGCGGATTGCTGCAACGGTTCGGATCGAGTCCCAGCGTGCCTGAACCGCGAGTGATCACTACGCGGATATATCCGTCCGTGATTCCGTTCACGGCCAGCGTATCGTTGATCGCTTTGGCCATTTCGTCTTTGGAAATCGGAATCTGCAAGATGATCGCCTTGGCCGACTCCCAAAGTCGGTCCAAATGCTCTTGCATGCGAAAGACTTTACCGTTGTAGCTGCGAATGCCTTCGAATACGCCGTCGCCGTAAAGTAAGCCGTGATCGAAGACGCTAATCGTCGCGTCTTCTTTGTTGTATAGTTTTCCGCTAATGTAGATTTTTAATGACATGGCGTACGATTCAAAGGCGGTGGGAGCGAATGCCCGTCGTTGCGAACCGCGACCGCAACGCGAGCGGAATGGAAGCAAGGGCGCGTCTGCGCCGGCCGAATAATGGAACGGTCGGATAATTTGAGCGCGCTACGAAGCCGCGACAGTCCCATTGACCAGCCGGATGATGCGGTCGGCCTTTTTTGCCAGGGACATGTCATGCGTAACCATCACTATAGTGAGGTTTTGTCGCTCGTTCAAGGTTCGCAGGATTTTGAGAATTTCTTCTCCCGACCCTTGGTCCAAATTCCCCGTAGGTTCGTCGGCCAAAAGGAGTTCCGGCCGGGTAATTAACGCCCGGGCGATCGCGGAGCGCTGCATCTCCCCCCCCGAAAGTTCGCGAGGTTTGTGCTCCAAGCGGTGCCCCAGGCCCAGGCTCTCCAACAACCGAGTCGCATCGTCGCGGTATCGATGCCGATTCCGCAGGTAGCGGAAAAAGCCGTCCGCGATCATCAACGGCGAAAGGACGTTTTCCAGCATCGTCAGTTCCGGAAGCAGATGATAGAACTGAAAAATCATTCCCACCTTCTTGTTCCGAAACGCGTCGCGATCGATCGCCGGAATGTCGTCGATCCGTTTGCCTTCAAAACGAATTTCGCCTTGGTCGGGCGAATCGAGCGTGCCGAGCAAATGCAGGAGCGTGCTTTTTCCCGATCCGCTTTGACCGACGATCGCCGTGAACTCGCCAGGTTGAATTTCAAGATCGACGCCGCGCAAAACCTGCACTTCGACCGCGCTTCGACGATAGCTTTTATGTAAATTTACGGCCGCAAGGTGTGCGTGGGGCGCTGCTGCGTTCGTCAATGGTGTTTGTTCCGTAATGGGCGTGACGCCTTTCGCCGGCGCCGTTTTTGGCATTGCGCTATGCGCCGAGGGAGCGGCCGTCGCCGTCTGCGCGACCGCCGAATGAGGCCCTTGCGCCAACTGCGGCGAATCCTTCGCCAAAATCACTTCCGGACTCGGGCGCGTGATCGTCCGCGTCGGCTCCGCTACAGGCTCCGGCTTCGGCTCCGGGGGCGGCGCCGTCGGCAATCGCAATCCCAATTGCGGGCCGCCGTCCAAGGGCGGACCTCCATGAACCCGCGGAACCGTCCGCATCCGAGGATTGATCGGCGATCGACGCTTCTGCGGAGCGCCGTTTTGCAGCATTTGACGGATGTCGTCATTCATAGCGCAAGGCCTCCACCGGGTGAAGTTTCGCCGCGCGTCGGGCGGGCAAGACGCTCGCAAGAATCGCTATCCCTATCGCGCCCCCGATGACGCAAACGACCGTCGACGGCACGACCGTCGCCGGTATCTTGTAAAAATAATAAATCGTCGGATCGAACACCGGCCGACCGGTGATCCACCCCAGAACGTCGGCGATCTCGTTAATGTAGCGGACGAACAACAGGCCGATCGCCAAGCCCGCCCCGGCCCCGACGATTCCGAGCGAAAGCCCGTACGACAGGAAAATTCCCATCACGCCGTGACTCGAAGCGCCGAGCGATTTCAAAATGCCGATGTCCCGCGTCTTTTCCACCACGATCATGTAGAAAATCGCTAGTATGCCGAAGCCCGCCACCGCGATAATCAGGAACAGCAAGATGTTCAATATCGCCGTTTCCATTTTCACGGCGGCCAACAACGCGCCTTGTCGATCTTCCCAGGTGGCCACGAAATAGGTGTCGCTCGGCAAAACCGCCGCGAGTTTGTCGCGAACTGTTTTACCGTCCACGCCCGGTTTTACTTTAATCTGTATCTGATTCACGAATCCGACGTTGGTCGTCGGATCGATCATTCCCCGCAATTCTTGCAATTTGCGAATCGGCACGAACGCCAAGTTGGCGTCGTACTCGTTCATCTTGCTTTCGTAAAAATCGACGATCGTAAAATTCGCGTAGTTCGGCTTCGGCGGAGTTCCCGCGCTGGGGAACGTCAACGCCACGTCGTCGCCCGGCAATAGGGAGAATCGATCGACCACTCCTTCGCTCGGCTTTTCCGGATCTTTCAACATCCGGCTGTAGGCGATGGCGATGCCCAACACAAGGCCGTCTCGCTGCTGCTTTGTCGGATCGAACGCCTCGACCTCGGCCGTTCCGGCGAACGGATCCAGGCCGGGAGCGGCGTTTTGCGCGGGCGCAGCTTGCGCCGCCGTCGGCGCTTGTTGTTGCGGTTGCGTCGGCGGAGGGCTCACGACCGTCGCCGTCGCCCCGGTCGCCGCGGGCGGAACGCTCGAAGGAATCGCCGTCGCGCCGTTCGAACTTGCGCCGTTCGAACTTGGAGCCGCGTCGGCTAAATACGCCTGCGGTTGAACCCAGGCCACGTTTTCCTGCTGGCTTTGTTGCTGACCGTAGCTCGGCTGCTGCAGCGGCGGAGCTTGCTGAGTCTGCGGAGCCGCCGGCTGTTGCGGCCGGAATTGGTCGCGAAATTCTTTCTCTCTCGCGGCCCGGCGACGCCATTTCCAACCGGCTGCGCCCATCTGCTCCCGTTCCGGACTGTTCGAGTTCGCCTGATGATCGTGCGTGTCATATCCGTCCACATGCAGATCGAAAGTCATCTGCTTGCGATTATCCGGATGTTGTAAATACTGGCAGAAATCGCTCACCGCTCCCTGCGTGCTCGCTTCGATTCCGATTAGCTGCACCGGCACGTTGATTGTTTGACCCGATACGTGCAATTGATACGAGAGCATCGCCGGAACCGAAACCGTCGGCGTCATCGCCTCGATGTCGTTCCCCGCGATCTTACGGATTTGGTCCATGTGATACTGAGCGTCGGGCATGCCCGACAGGCTCCGCGATTCGACCGTCACGTCCGAAAGAATGCCGTGAATGCGGTTGCGCATCTCGCTCGTGAAGCCTTCCATCACGCTGTTCACGACGATCATCGTCGCCACGCCGAGCATGACGCTAATGACCGACGCCAGCGCAATGTACCGCGTGCGGAGATACCGCCAACATAAAAGATATTGGTACATGGCGGACTGCTACTGAAAAAAGGGTGAAATCCGTTTCAAACTACTTTTTCGCCGCTCAGTCGCTTTCCGGTCGCAACAACGGGAACAATATCACGTCGCGAATCGACTGCGTGTTCGTCAGCAACATGATCAACCGATCGATGCCGATGCCCAAACCGCCGGCCGGCGGCATTCCATGCCGCAACGCGCGAACGAAATCGTGATCCATCTTCGCCATCGAGTCCTCTTCCGCTTGGCCGTCCAACTGCTTCGCGAACAACTCTTCTTGCAAATCAGGATCGTTTAACTCGGTGTAGGCGTTGGCCAACTCCATGCCGTGAATGAACAGCTCGAACCGCTCGGCGATCTCCGGCTTGCCGCGTTTCCGCTTCGTCAACGGGCAAATGCTCGACGGATAATCGATCACGAAGATCGGACCGACGAGCGAGTCTTCGACCTTTTCCTCAAACACTTCGTTCTTCACCACGTCCGGATGCTTGCCGGCCGTGTCGATGCCGATTTTCTTGGCGAAAGCGACCACGGCGGCCGAATCTTGCGGCGATATGCCCGTGCATTCCTCGAACAATTCGTCGTAGGTCTTTCGCGCGAACGGCGGCGTGAAGTCGATCGTCTTGTCGCCCCACGACAGCTTATAGTCTTGACCCGTCGCCTTGATGGCGTCGGTGATGATCTTCTCGGTCAGGTCCATCATCGCGCGGTAGTCGCCGTAGGCCTGATAAATCTCGATCATCGTGAATTCGGGATTGTGCCGTTGATCGATCCCCTCGTTGCGATAGACCCGCCCCATCTCGTAAACGCGCTCGATGCCGCCCACGAGAAGCCGCTTCAAATGCAGCTCCAGGGCGATCCGCATGAACAAATCGATGTTGAGCGCGTTGTGATGCGTGACGAACGGCCGAGCCGCCGCGCCGCCGGCAATCGCGTGCAACGTCGGACCTTCCACTTCAACGAATCCTTCGCCGCCGAGCGTGTTCCGAATCGATTGGACGATCTTCGTGCGATTCAAAAAGCGTTCCAAAACCCCTTCCGTATGAATCAAATCGAGATAACGCATCCGCTGACGCAATTCCGGATCGCTTAGGCCGGCCCATTTCTCGGGCGGCGACTCGAGCGACTTGCTCATGAACGTCAGCTTGTCGGCGAAAATCGTCATCTCGCCGGTCCGCGTTCGATGGAATTCGCCTTCCACGCCGACGATGTCCCCCAGGTCGAAGCACTGCGCCAATTCCCAGAGCTCGTCGCCGACTTGGTTCTTGCCGATCATCACTTGGATCGTGCCGGTCCAGTCGCGAATTTGCAGCCAATGCACTTTACCCGACGGACGACGCAACACGATTCGCCCCGCAGCGCGGACGTGAGGGCCGTGCTGCTCCGGCTGTTTTCCTTCGACCGCCGGCTCGACCGTAATCTCGTTTTCTCGTGCGCGAATCGCGCCCACCGATTGATAATCGTCGTAGCGTCCTCCCCACGGGTCGTGGCCAAGCTCAACGATCTTGCGGAGCTTCTCGCGACGGGCGGCTTCCAAGGACGACGGTTGTTTTGAATTGTTTTCAGGCGACTCAGACATGATCTATCAACTTCGTATGCGGGCGTTGTTCCGGGGGCGCCACAGGCTGCTTTTTGCCTGTGAAAATTCTTGACCGACAATATATTGCGCGACGGTCCATCAAGAGGGGGCATTTTAATGGAAGGGCTATTCCGGTCAATGGCAAAACAAGCTGATTGCGAAAAATACGCGAAAAATACGCATTGCGGGTAATATGCGCCAACCAGGAAGACCGGCGCTTTCGTCGCGATCTTGTAGGGAACGCCCTCCGTGGCGTTCCGGGCCCCGTGTCATTCCGCACCCCGTGGGACGCTACAACGTCCCACCAATTTGCCGCCGCCCATCCCTATTCCGTAGGGTTAGTAACGTCCCGCAAATGTCGCTAGAGCAGTCTGCGCTCAGAGTCAGCGTTCCCCTCGTTCCCAGGCTCTGTCTGGGGACGGGCTACTTCGAGGCTCCGCCTCGTCGCCGATGCACGGCGGAGTCGTGCGCATAGTGCGTTACTAGGCGGAGCCTAGTAACGAGAGCAAAATTCTTTTCCTTTTGCTCTTTGCGATCTTTGCGTCTTCGCGGTGAATATTATTTGTTCAAACGGAACGTCGCTCCGTTATCAATTTGTAAATCTTGAACATCTTGTTAATCCTGTCCGAAAAACTGTCTCCTTCTCCCTATGCCCTACGCCCAATTCCCTAAGCCCTACTTCCTACCGGTGCCGGTTCCACGCCAATGCCAAGGGCGAGAGCGTTACCCGCGCTAGCGGAATCGCCAGCATGACGATCGGCAGCCAAAGATGCCAATACTTCGAGACCGGCGGAATGGAAAAAATGATAATGCCGAGTAGGCAGACCAAGAGAACCCAGGGAACCTCGATCCAAAGAACTTCTCGATGCGTGAGCAACCGCCGACGCTCGGCCGTTCGAGAAAAGAGCGCCGCAAGGCCGAACTTGATAAGTACCAGCGTCCATAGCACGAAGGTTAGCAGCGGCTGTGCGTCTTCGACCAAACACCGGAAGAATGTGCGAGTTTTTTCGTTGAAGGCGCCCGTCGGCCAACAGTATCCGCATACCGTTACAACGACCGCCGCCGTCGCCAGCCAAGAAACCCAACTCCGGCCGGCAAATCGGTGAAACATATTGTCGATCGTCAAACGGAAGAATACGACGAACATCGGTACATACGCGATTGTCGGAAAATCGAAGATGAATGCGTAAAAGGCTCGCCGCGTAATGCCGTAGCCCACGGCATGCAAAACGCACAACAAGGCGGTGAACGCGACCGCGAGTTTTAACTTGGCCATGAGCAAGTCTTTTTCTCGAACGGGCCGACAGAAGATGAACGCCGACGGCTCGGCCGCGTCTTGCCGAACCTTGAATCCCGCAAGCGCGAAACCGGAACACCAAGCCGCCATCATCGCCCAAACGACGAGCGGCTCGGACCAAGGATAGTGGGCCAAAACGGGACGCGAAGGTAGTCGAAGCAAATAGAGCCAACTCCATTCTATCGCGACGGCAAATGTGAACGAAAGGGCTAGCAGCAGGATCGGCATCGCCCGGCAGTTCGACCGCAACTCGAAGCGAAACAACTCTCGCGCTACGGAGCGCTTTTGAAAAACGGGTGGTTCGTTTTGAAACGGTTTCGTAAGCGCCGCGAAAAACCATCGCCAGTCCGGCGTTTCGCCGCATCTCGCTTTCCGAATACCTCGCAGGGCCAGGCAGTATGCCGGCGGAATCTGAGCCAATACGACCGCAAGAATGAATTCATCTGATAATTCTTTGTGGTTGCAGACGCCCAATAAGACTCCTTCCAAAACGGTTGCGAGCATGCACAAAGCGACCCGCAGCCACGGCAGCGGCATCGGCGTCCAAACGATCGCCTGCAGCCAATACAAACAGGCCACGGCCGCAAAGATCGCATAGAGCGACGCCTTGGTCGTCTCGCCGAACTCAAAGGCGAAGATTATGCGAATGCCGTATGCCGCGGCGAAGACGATAAGGCCGCCGTAGAGCATCGGCCAAAGCGCGAGTTGATAGGTCGGAATCGGCAGGCGGAGCATCGAGGCCGGGAAGGCCGATTCACGCTTTTCGACGGCCAATTTCGAGCCAAACAGCGCGATCGAAAAGGCGCCAGGTAGCACGATGAAGAGATAGGCTGGCGTAAAAATCGTCGATAGCATATCGCCGACAAGTCGATCCGCCAGCGACATACTGGCTGCGAAGGCGTTTAGCGAGACGATGGCGATCGCCACGAATACTTTGATGCGGTTCTGCGCGAAAAACGCCCAAGCGATTGCTACGGCCGGTGAACGCATGATTTACCAAAAGAATGAAGGATGAAAGTTGCAACAAATTCCGCACACAGCTTTTCACCACTAAGACACAAAGACACCAAGTAGGGCATAGGGTCGCGGCTAACAAGCCCGCGAATGATTTACCGCAAAGGCGCGAAGGACGCAAAGACGAAGCAAAAAATGCGAGAACAAAATTCTTTTCCTTTTGCTCTTTGCGATCTTTGCGTCTTCGCGGTGAATATTATTTGTTTGAAAGGAACGTCGTTTTTCGATCAACCTGTAAATCTTGAACATCCTGTTAATCCTGTCCAAAGATTTCTCTGCGTCCTCCGCGTCTCAGCGGTGTATTAAATTTGTCTCACCTGTGCCGGTTCCACGCCAAGGCCAGCGGGCAAAGGAAGTAACTTCCAAGCGGCGAAATCAACGCCGCCGAGCAGGCAAGCAATTGCCAATGTTCGGCGAATGGCGGGATTGTGACGTACGCTCCGCAAAACAACGCGACGGCGCCGACCGCCCAGCCGGCAATCAATTTAACGATTAAGGCCGTCGGCATTAATCCGCTTCGGTGAACCTGCCGAACCGACCAAATCGTTGAGGCCAATTTGACGATCGCGGGCGTTCCGAGCATTGCCGAGAGGACGAACGGCGAGCCCAGGATATCAGGGCCGTTGACGAGATACGTAAACACGGAAAGGCCAAATACGATAACGCTAATCATAATGACGCCCGCCGCTGCCAATCCAGATAGCTTTCTGCCGGTCAACGCAGCGCCGACGAGCGGCAGCGAACAACTCCACAGAACAAAGGCGTAAACGAAAAAGAGCGTTACCAACAAAGCGGCTCCGGAAACGGGATTTGCGTTTTTATGGAGCGCCAGCCACTCTCGCCACATTTCCGAGCTGGCATTATTTGCGATGGCTACTATTGTCAGCGAGGATGCCGCAAACAAGCTCGCCGAAAAAATAAACTGAGCGGCGAGGACGAATTTCGCACGCACAATCTGTAACTCGGTGACGGGACGAATGCAATCGAAGGCTCTTTGTTTAAAACTTAAACCAGGCGTGGAGCCAAAATTACCGAATGCCGCCGATCCGCCCACGCTATACAACGAAATAAGGGCGAAGGCGAAACTGGCGGATCCTATCGGTTTGGACTTTTCGTGCGAGCCCGCAAAAAAAATGCATATACAGAAGGACGCCGCAAAAAGGACGAGGGCAATCGCCATTTTTCCCCGTAGTCGCCAATCCACCCATCGTATCGCTTTTTGAGGGGAGGGAAACGGAACGGCGTCGAAAGTCTTGGACGAGAGCGATGCGACGTCGGCGCCTTGTTGCGTTCGCTTCTCTTTGCCCAACAAGCCCCGGATAATCGCGGAAACCGAGCGACTTTCAATCCCATGTCGGGCGCGACGAACGCCGATGAGCGCCGCGTAATAGGCCAACGGAAGTTGAAGAAGCAACACGGCGACGATCGTCGCCGTTGAAAATTCGAGCAGCAGAAACGCCGCTTGAATCACGGGCATGACCATGCGCGCGATTCCCGACGTAACGGAGGTTGAACCCCAACAAATCGCTTCGTCCCAGGCGAAAATTACGACGGCGACTAGCGGCGTCCAAATCGGAAGAATCGTTCGAAAAGCGAAAGCAAAAGCGAAAAAGACGAAGACGACGCATAATGAAAATGCGGTTACGGCCGGGGGAACCATCGAAGCCAAGACCAACTCGCCGTCAGCGACGGGCAACCGAAGCCGATGAACCGGAAACGACGTCTTTACGTTAGCTTTTTTCATGGACTGCACGTAGGACGCGTCGAACAAGTCGTGCAAGAATGTAAGCAAGACCGGCAGAAAGGCGAATGCGTAGTATAAAGCATTCCAGTAATTTCGATCCGCTCGTCCTGGAGCCGCTTGATAGCATATTGCGCAGATGACGCCGGCGGACGTCAGCCATGCGAGGACTTTCCATATGGAAAGTCTCGCCCAAAATTCCCAAGCGATAGCGGCTGCAGGTGAACGCATGATTTACCAAAAGGATGAGGGATGAATTATTAAGGATGAAAGTTAAAAGTCGCTAAGCAAGGATGTGGGCGGAAGGCGAAAGGATGAATAACGCGACCTTCATCCCTCATCCTTCATACTTCATCCTTTTTCCTCGTTCCCAGGCTCTGCCTGGGGACGGGCTAGTTCGAGGCTCCGCCTCGCCATCGATGCACGGCGGAGCCGTGCGCACAATGCGTTACTAGGCGGAGCCTAGCAACGAGAGCAAAATTCTTTTTCTATTCGCTCTTTGCGATCTTTGCGTCTTCGCGGTGAATTCCAATTTTTCTGAACAGAACACCGTTCCTCGATATACCTGTAAATCTTGATCATCCTGTCAATCCTGTCCGAAATCTTTCTGCGTCTTAGCATCTAATTCCGCACATTTTCCCGCCAAGTCACGAAGGCACGAAGAACCGAAAAAAAACGCACTTGCTTGTGAAATATTAAACCTTGCAGAACCTTGGTGTCTTTGTGCCTTGGTGGTGAATCTTGTATTTTGCACTTGGAGCCACGGGCCGAAAATCTCTCTGCGTCCTCCGCGTCTCGGCGGTGAATAAATTTTTATCTTCCCGCGCGGGCGACGAATATTTCGTCCAGCGTCGGCGCCCGACTTTCGACGACGGTCGCCCCGCTCTCCGCCGCCGCTTTCTGAATCGACTCCAGCGGCCCGGTGCAAACCGACGACCACTCGCGCCCTTCACCTTCCCAATGCTTGGCCCCGTCGATCCGCGGCAATTGCGACCGTTCTTCCGGAAATCGCAAAGTCACGCGCAAGAACCGGGTCTTCAACTCGTCCAACTCGGCCTGGAAAAGAATCTCGCCTTCGTGGATCATCGCCACCTGGTCCGAAACCCGTTCCACTTCGTCGAGCAAGTGCGACGAGAACAACACGGTCCGACCTTCGTCGGCGATCGTGCGAATGACGGCGGCCAAGATGTCGCGGCGAACGAGCGGGTCCAGCCCCGCCGACGGCTCGTCCAATACCAATAGCTCCGGACGATAGGCCAAGGCGACGAGTAAACCGGCCCGAGCGCGTTGCCCTTTCGAGAGGTTCTTGATCTTGGCCGTCGGGTCCAACTCGAACATCTCACGCAACTCTTCGGCGTAGACCTCATCCCAACCGGGATAAAAAGCCTGCACGTAGCGAACTAGCTCGCCGACTTTCATCCACTCGGGAATGTCGTTGTCTTCCGAAAGATAGCCCACCTTCGAGAGAACTCCGACCGGATCAAGTACCGGGTCAAGCTCGAAGACGCGAACCGAGCCTTGTTGGGCTTTATATAATCCCAGAAGATGTTTGATCAACGTGGTTTTGCCGGCCCCGTTCACGCCGACCAGTCCGAACACGCTTCCGCGCGGAATGGTCAGATTCACCTCGCGCAAGGCGAACTTAGCCCCGAATTTACGCGTGAGACCGTCAACGGCCACGACGGCCTCTTTTGAACGAACCGATGCCTCGCTGCCGAATCGCGACTCGCCGGACATAGCGCTACCCTCGTTTTTCTGGGGAATCCATCCGCGACTCGCGTTCGCGGATCAGTTTGAAAAGTTCTTCGGACGAGACGTCCAGTTGGCGCGACTCGGCCAAAAGGGCGTCAATTCGTTCGCTTAGGATGCGAATCCGTTCGCGACGGACCAAAGGAGAACCGGCGTCGGAGACGAAGGTTCCCGCCGTTCCGCGTTTCACGACCGCCCCGGCAATTTCCAGCTCTCGGTACGCTCGGGCGACGGTGTTCGGGTTAATCAACAACCGCTGGGCAAGCGTGCGAATCGGCGGAAGTTCGTCGCCGGCCGACAGCCGCCCCGACGCGATCAGGTACTTAACCTGATTCACGACCTGGAGATAGATCGGCGTTGCGTCGTCAGACGAAATGCGAATTTCCACCGGGCGACCAGCTCCCAGTAAGGCTTGTATTGTTGTATTAACTCATTAATACAAGATATCGGCCGAGTTGTCAACGCAATTTCAAAAAAATTTGCCGCTCTATTTCGCCTCATCCGGATTCCAGTTTAAGCGGCGAGTTTTCGGCCCCATCGCATAAGCTACGCCACTGCCGCAACGATTGTCTTCGAGGGGCATTCATGCCCCTTCCTCGGCCTTTAGGCCGCCCTAGCCTTGGCGTTTACGCCAAGGACTTTCGCCGTCCCTTCCCATCCTATTTGTTTTTCGGGGCTTTATTGAGCCCGAATTGCCATGAATTGTTCCGCGATCATAGAGCTTTGCAAAAGGATGTCGGTGTGCATCGGCATTAAAAAGCCCCGAAAAACAAATAGCCAAACGCGCAGTTTCAAACTGGGACTCGTATCAGAGAAGTCAAAAAACAAAATCTGTCCGTCTCGGCGGTAAATACTACCCGCTGCGATTTTCTTCCTTGTTTTTGTGCCGCGCATTCCGTTAAAACTCGTCTCTGAATCGTCGCGCATAAATGCGACGCGTTCTTTGACAAATCGTTTTTCCCCTTTCGACGAATTATTGCCCTCGCCGTCGCCGTAACCCCTTTCACATCGGCGTGTCGGGAACGTCCTACCTGGCGTTCCGCGTACTGAAACTTATTGCAATCAAACCCTTTACGACTCACGAACGCAAAAAATTATGAAATCAGTAATTCCAATTTTCAGGCCGATTCGCTTTCGTAACAAACAATCTCTTCACGACTTACGCCGACCTGTTTGCCCGAAAACCGGCGAGAATATGGACGCCCCTCTGTTGCCGATCTCCCTATCTTGTTGCCAATTCAGTTCTTACGAAATCGATATGCGGCAATGCGTCCATATTCTCCTCGCGATCGACGAAAAAAACCCGTTTTCCTCGGGTAATACCCGCCTTTCTAAACAAACAACGACCCCGAACCGTGAGCCCGCGCTTGCAACGCCTCGACATCGCAATCCGCGCTTAAAAAAGGCGTTTCGAACCCCGACCGAGAAAAATTTTTCAAAAGAAAAGGCCATCGCGCTCGCTTCAGTGATTGTACGAAAAAAGCCCGCGGGTCTTTCGACTCGCGGGCTTTCGTTATTGCGAACTAATCATTGCCCGAAGGCAATTGCGACGCTACTAGTCGTTGACGTCGGCGGTATCGCGCTTCGATTGCCAAACGGCCCAAATCAGGCCGACGGCCGAGACGCCGACGATTCCCCAGAACAGGCCGGGGCCCTTGCTGGCGGAGACCGTGACGTTCACTTCCTTCAACTTCCCGATGAGCGAGGAGTCGTAGGGGAGAACGAGGCCGAGGATCAACAAGCTGACCATGTTCATAACCTTGATCAACGGGTTGATGGCCGGGCCGGCGGTGTCCTTCAACGGATCGCCGACGGTGTCGCCGGTGATGGCCGCCTTGTGCTTTTCGCTTCCCTTACCGGTCGATTCGGTCTTCGGTTCGTCTTCGATCATCTTCTTGGCGTTGTCCCAGGCGCCGCCCGCGTTCGACATGAACACGGCCAACAATTGGCCGGAAACGATCATACCGCCGAGGAAGCCGGCCAAAGCGACCGTGCCGAGAACGAAGCCGACGAGCAACGGAACCGTCATGGCCAAGAGACCAGGACCGACCAACTCTTTCTGGGCGGAACCGGTGCAGATCGAGACGACGCGGCCGTAATCAGGCTTCTTCTTACCTTCCCAAATTTCCTTATCGCGGAACTGGACGCGGCATTCCTTAACGATAAGGAAGGCGGCGCGACCGACCGCACGGATGGTCATCGAGCTGAAGAGGAACGGAACGGCGCCGCCGATCAACATACCGATGAACAACGTCGGATCGGAAATCGTGAGCAACGAGGCGACCTTGTTATAAACTTCGGGAAGAATTTGAGCTGTTTCGCCTTGGCCGCCGGAACCGACGGAGACGATGAAGCTGTTGAACAACGAGACGGCGGCGATAACGGCCGAACCGATCGCGATGCCCTTGGTGATGGCCTTGGTCGTGTTACCGACCGCGTCCAAGTCGGCCAAGATTTGGCGAGCGTTCTTGTATTGCGCTTCGCCCATTTCCTTGGCGTCGTAACCCATTTCGCCGATGCCGTTGGCGTTGTCGGCCACCGGGCCGAACACGTCCATCGAGATCGTGTTGCCCGTCAAGGTCAACATACCGATGCCGCACATCGCGACGCCGTAGGCGACGAACGTGGGGTTCGTGTTCGCGAAGATGAAGGCGCTCGACATGATCGCCGCGGCGATAATGACCACGGCGGCCACGGTCGATTCATAACCGACCGCAAGACCTTGGATGATGTTCGTGGCGTGACCGGTTTGGCACGACTTGGCCAAGCTCTTCACCGGGCTGAACTCGGTGCCGGTGTAGTACTCGGTGCACTTGTTGAGCAACACGGCCAAGACGATACCGACCAAGCAGGCCCAAGCGGGACGCATGTCGAGACCTTCGACGCCGAAGTTGGCCCATTTAGGCAAACCGGTGATGAAGGGCTTCAACGCTTCGTAGTTCGGGTAGGTGGCCGAATCGAAGTTCAGGTAGAAGTAACCCAAAACGACGAAGCCGACGATGCTGATCGTCGAGCCGATGATGAAGCCCTTGTTGACCGACTTCATGGCTCCGGCGACGGAACCCTTGTCGCCGGCGCGAACGCTGTAGGTCGAGATGATCGAGGCGACGACGCCGATGGCGCGGACGAGCAAGGGGAAAATAACGCCCTTGTGGCCGAAGCTCGCGATGCCGAGGATCATGGCCGCGACGATCGTCACTTCGTAGCTTTCGAAAATGTCGGCGGCCATACCGGCGCAATCGCCGACGTTGTCGCCCACGTTGTCCGCGATCGTCGCCGCGTTACGGGGATCGTCTTCCGGAATGCCGGCTTCAAGCTTACCGACGAGGTCGGCGCCGACGTCAGCGGCCTTGGTATAAATACCGCCGCCGACACGCATGAACAAGGCGAGCAAGGTGCCGCCGAAACCGAAGCCCAACAGAGCTTCATAAGATTCTTGGCCGTAGAGCAAGAAGATCAACGAGCCGCCCAACAGGCCGAGGCCGTCGGTCAACATGCCGGTGATCGTTCCGGTGCGGTAACCCAATTGCAAGGCTTGACCGAAGCTCGTCTTGGCGGCGGCGGCGACGCGGAGGTTGCCCAACGTGGCCAAACGCATGCCGACGAAACCGACCGTGGCCGAGAAAATCGAGCCGATGAGGAACGCGGCGGCGCGACCGATCGCGATATGACTCGGAGCGCCGGAGCTTTGAGCGGCGAAGTAAAGCAAAACAGTGATCAAAATGATCAACACGCCGACGACGCTGAATTGGCGATACAGATAGGCGTTGGCGCCTTCGCGAATCGCCTGGGCGATTTCCTGCATCTTCGCCGTCCCTTTGTCGGCGCCGACCACTTCCTTAACGAGCATCAACGCATAGAACAGACCGGCCAAGGCGACGACCACGTTCATTCCCAACGCGATCCGCTCGACTTTGCTGTAGTCAGGGCTGACAAACGGCTCCCAGGGAACCCAGGCCTTCGCGGCTTCCGCCGAGGCGCCGGCCGCGGCCGGAACGGCCGGATCAGCGGCGAACATCCAACCTGCGGCAGCCAAAAAGCCGACCGCCATCAAAGACAACCCGATGAAGTGCAGACGTCGCATCTTCGGGCTGACCGGCATCGAACCGGGTTTGCCTAGCTTTGACATAAGCGTACTAACTCCTAAGAAAATGGGGTTAAAAATTATCGTGCGCCGCCCATTCGCGGCCTATCGCCAAGGTTGGTGCATACCCAAGCTGTTCGAGCAAAGAACCTGAAGGCGGGAAAGGCTGCTCTGGCGGGGTGTTCGCAGTTAATCGAACAAACAAATAAATATGGATTGAATCGAAAAGTTTACAGAAAAAACTCCAAGCCTGTCAACTCCAGCCGCAAAGGAGGGACAAATGCGCAGGTAACATCCCCCCGGTAGAACCATTTTATTGCGACTTTTGGGAAGAATCCCTGATCTTTCCCTCAGCAAACGGTTCTCTGGAGGGGGTTATGCCGATTTTTTAATCTTGCGCGACAATACGTTCGTTTCATGATTCCTAGATTGCCTTGCCTTCGCTTTCCGCTTGGCTTTTTTAAGAGGAGCTATTAATCTGGATGGTATCTTTTATGATGGATTCCTAGGCGCGGAATGTTTTTTCGCGCGTAAGTTATATTCCGCACAATCCGGAGGATTTCGCACATGACCGTTACCGCTCACTCAATTCGCGGAACGATTTGCCTCGCCGTTTTGCTGATCCCCGCCGTTTGCATCGCCGGAGAGAAAGCGACGAAGCAAAAAGCGACCGCCGAAACGAAAACCGTTGAAATGTTCGAAGCGATACGCGCGGGAGACATTTCGGTTCAAATCATTCCGAAAGACTCCACGCAGGCCAACGTCCTCATTAAGAACAAGACCTCGCAACCGCTGACGGTGAAGGCGCCCGAATCGTTCGTGGCGATGCCCGTCTTGGGACAACGCGCTGGCGGCGGCGGATCGTCGTCGCGAAGCGGCAGCTCGAATTCTAGCAGCAATCAAAGCTCCGGCGGAGGTATGATGGGCGGCAGCGGCGGCGGTATGGGCATGTTTAACGTTCCGCCTGAAAAAGTCATCCAGACGAAAGTCACCACCGTCTGCCTCGAGCACGGCAAGAAAGAACCGCATGCCGCGGTTCCTTATGAAATCAAGCCTGTCGAGGCTTTCACCGAAGATCCTGCGGTGAACGAGTTGTGCAAAATGGTCGGCGAAGGCAAGATCGATCAACGTTCCGCTCAGGCGGCCGCTTGGCATCTGACCGATAAGATGTCGTGGGAAACGTTGACCGCCAAGCGCTTGAAGTATGCCGACGGCTCGAGCGAACCGTATTTCTCGGCCAAAGAAATTCAATCGGCGATGTCGATCGCCCAAGTCGCGATTCATCGCGGCGAGGAAGCGGCCAAGGTAAAAAAGCCTGAAACGGAAAAGTCTGACGCTAGCCGTCATGAACCGAACCGCTCGAAAGCGGCCGAGTAACTGCGCCGACAATAGAATCATCGAAACGAAAAAGCACGCGACGAGTTTTAAAAACTCGTCGCGTGCTTCATTTCTTGCACTAGCTGAATCCGAGACGATTACGCGGGATCGTCGATCTTTTGCTCTTCGACCGCTTTGCGAAGTTTGGTCAACGCTCTCGCTTCAATTTGACGAACGCGTTCTTTCGTGACGCCCAATTCGGCGCCGACTTGTTTCAAGGTTAACGGTTCGTCGCCGCGTTGCAGACCAAAGCGTCGCACGATGATCTTTTGTTCGCGATCGTCGAGGCAACTCAAAATGCGTTCCACTTGGGTTTGCCGTTGCGTTTGCGCCGATTCCAATTCCACTTGGTCGGTTCGCTCGTCTTCGGTGGCGACGAACAGCTCGGGCAAGGTCGTGCGGAAGCGATCCCTGTAGCGATGTTCGTCAGGAATCGTTCTCGCAAAGTTTTTCATAATCGCCCAACTCGCGTAGGTGCTGAACTTATTCCCTCGCGAGTAGTCAAATTTATCGACTGCACGCATGAGCGACATGTTTCCGTCGCTGACCAACTCGAAAAAATTCTCGCGGAGGCCGACGTGGCGCTTAGCGATCGACACGACGAGCCTTAAATTGGCGCGAACGATCTGATTCTTTGTGGCGACCGCCTCTTCGTATAAGCGTTCAATTTGCTCCATAAGCGAGCTCTTAGGGCGCTCCGCATCGAGCTTCGCGCGGAGTTTAGTCGCTTTGAACTTCAAATAGTTCATTTTGCGGAACAAATGAGCTTCTTGGCGACGACTAAGCAACGGTGTTTCGTACAGGCTGGCCAAATAGGGCGGCAGACCGGACGGGGACCGCGGCTTCTTCGCCGGCGTTTCGCCGGCTGGCATCTCGCCCAAAACTCGTTGCTCAACTTTATGCGAACGAACGCGAGCGAACGCCTCATTGGGAATGAAGTCCAACTGCAAATCGGCGATTCGTTTGGCTCGCATCTCGCTAATGACGCGATAGACGCTGGCCCGAGTCCGTCCCGATTGCTTCGCCAAATCCTCGACAGATTCGCCGCGTTGATACTGTTGATATATCTTGCGCTTCGCTTCGGACGTCAACGGTCCGCGATTTTCCGGGAATAGGGCTAAGGTCGGGTAGTCTCGCTCAAATTGCTTCAATGTGTAACGAATCGTTTCGACGCTGCGGTTCATTCTCGCGGCCAAGCGCTTGGTAACCTCGGCCATGCTGGCGCCAGCTTGCGCTAGACGTCGCGCGCGCTCGACGATCGTCGAACGTTCCTCTTCGGAAAGCTGGCTGAAGCTCGCGCCGCGTTTGACGCGTTCTTGGTTTCGTTCGACAAAATGTTCAACCGAGCTGCGAAGAAAGGCAACCCGCTTACGTCCGTCCATCACGAAACGACGGCTTACCAAACCCTGGCGGCGCCACCGTGAAATGGTCTTCGTCGAAACGTTAAACTCTTTGGCCAATTGTTCGACGGTTACCACGCCGTCCGGCTCGGCGGCTACGGAAACGTCGGCGGCGTCGGAGACGTCCTCGACGAATAGTTGCAAATCATGCTGGGCGTCGCGGCCCGACAAGTTCAACTCGAGATTCGTTTCCGGACGGAAATTGGTGATCCGGAAGCAGAGATATTCATAGCTGTACGTTTTGGCGGGATCCAACTCGTTCAGTAGTTTTTCCGCTTGGGCGGCTTGTTCGATCTTCTTTTCACGGGGCGCGAAACGAACTTGTTGATCGCGAAGTTGCCGCATCGCGGGAGCTAAATAATCCGTATGCATGATTGCTCTCCTCCTCCGCAAGTAGGCCGTATGAACGCGTCCTAGCGTTGAGCGAACTTGCTTGAATTGTTCAGACGGCCGTCTTTGACCGTCGTGGCTCTCATCGCACTGAGGAACTCATTGAATAGCTGAATAATAACAGATTTATCAGCAAATAATCAATCCCTATTTAGGAATTATTCTCAAAAACCCCCGTTAGCTGGGAAAATCCTTCTCCTACTGATACTCTGGCATACAAAAAACCCCACGAATGCGGATTGTACTAACGCCAACTGGTCAGTCTATCACTAGTTCAGGGGGATTCCGCCGTTGTATGTCGGAATCGGCTTTATCGTAACAGCATGCGACGCTTCATCTTTCTTCTTTACGAAGGAAAGAGGTTTTGGCTCTACACTAAGTTCATTTTTCAACTCGAAATTGTCAAAAATACCTCCCAAGTACGAGATACTTCCGACTAACAATGTATCACTTTTGGTATGACTGTTGTTGTGTTCGTTCTATATGCAAAATCTCCATAGGCAAATCATTGGGGGAACGTTACACTGCGGCGCGTTTTTTCGTATGTATATATTGTCGTTCGGCGATTAGTCGATTCGACGGTTCGCTTTTTGATCCTCGCGGGGATTTCACGATGTCAGTTGTGCAGTTATTTTCTCGTTTCCATTGTCGTGTTGGAATTGCCGTTATTGCTATCGTCGGTTTTTCGGTGTTTCGATGCGTTGCCGAGGAAGGAAAAACGACGACGTTGACCGACGCCGTAACGATTAAGGTCGCCGACAAAGTCGGGACAAAGGTCGAAGCGACGCCGGAGACCCTGGAAAAGAAAATTCAATTTCCGGTCAATCGCGCAAGTGATGGGGTTGATCGAGTTACGGTGAAGTGCAATTTCGCCGGCGTAGTGCGAGGAACCGTGAAAGGTTCCACCAAGGAAGAGAAATTTCATGCCGTCAGCGAGGTTTCGTATCTGGAGAAAATGCTCACAGGGTACTCCCGAGACAAACAAGTTCGCGCGTTACGGTTTTACGATCGGGTTGAGGCGACCGACAAATTCGACGAGGATCAGCAAGGCCTATCGGTGCGGAAGGATCGACGTCTGATCGTGGCGGATATGGATGGTTCGACTTTAACGCATTTTTCGCCGAAGGGGCCTTTGACTCGGAACGAGTTGGACTTGATCGAGACGCATTGTGACGGCTTAGTGGCCGATCGTCTGCTGCCGAACGAGCCATTGACGATCGGAGCGACGTACAAGCTTCCGGAGAGCGTTGTGGCGTGCTTGACGAATTTGGAGCAGATTGCGCATACCGACATGCATTGCACGTTCACTCAGGCGGACGAGAAGAAGGCTCGATTCGAGATGAACGGTCGCGTTCAAGGGGCGGCCAACGGCGTCGCCGCCGAGATCGAAATTCAAGCGAAGTTCCGTTATGATCGGGAAAGCGAACGCGTCGATTGGATCGGATTGCTGTTGCGAGAGTCTCGACCGATTTCGCCGGTCACCGACGGATTCAAAATCACGTCGCAAGTACAGGTCTTGATTACGCCGGATCAAGAAGCATGTTCCGAGTTGCAGACCGCCGCGCTTGACGAGAAGTCGCTTGAAACGGCGCCGGAGAACGTCTTGCTTACGCACCAATCACCTCGTTACGGCTGGGAAATAATCCACGATCGAGATTGGGCTCTTTATCGAGACAAAAACGACGTGGCGGAATTTCGCCGCATGGTTAAAGGCAATCTCCTTGCGCACTGCAATTTTTCGACGCATTTTAAACGCGATCCGAAGAAGCTGGTTTCATTGGACGATTTTCAGAAAGAGGCGCAGAAATCGCTAAAGGAGAATTTCGAGAAGCTCGTTGAGGCGGGCGAATCGACCGATCAGCAGGGCCGGCGCATTTTACGCGTGAAAGTGCAAGGCTTAGTCAAGGCGAAGGCCGAGGAGCTGATGAATTCTCGCGCCGAGAAGGCGAAAGTCGCCGACGACGATAAGAAGGACGAGAAAAAAGACGGTAAAGACGCGAAAAGCGAGGCCGACCCGATCGAGTTGCCGATGTACTGGATTTTCTATCATGTGTCGGACCAAGAAGGGCGGCAGGCTTCGTTCACTTTCTCGGTTGAAGAGAGCTTGCTGGAGAAATTCGGGGATGCCGATAAACGCCTCATCGCCGGCTTAGTGCTGAGCGATCCCGAGATGAAGGCGGAGAAAAAGACGGCGGGCAAGTAATAAGCAAATAGGAAGCAAGAAAGAAAAAACGCCGTGACGATTTGTTCGTCGCAGCGTTTTCGCCTTTTAAGGCGGTATAAAAAACTTTCCGCCGGATGCGACTGATGCGGTCGCTGCGAGACGAGCGAAGATCGGGCGCGCTACTGCGCTGGCCGTTCGTTGATCTTGGCTCACGCTAAAAAATTGGCGCTTCTGTCGGATTGCAGCGGAAAGTTTTAAGTCGAACTCTAAAAACCGCACGGCGTTCGCGTTTGGTTTCCACCAAACATATCGGCTTTTGCCCGGCGCGACTTTCGGGCGAATTCTCCGATTTTCCGGAGGGAAACCGCAGGAAAGGGCGAACCATGCGCGACGATCGCCGTCTTTAGTGTATTGTATGCCGAAAAGTTCTTTTTGGCAAAAACTTCCTTATGGAAATTGCGAAAAGAAGGGGCGTCGCCGTGAGTTGGGTTGCGATCGTGATTCAAACGGTCATAATAGTCGGCTTGGGCGTCGCCGGATTTTCTTTCGTCGCCTATTTCTTGACTTTTTGTAAATTGTCGAAAAAGGAAAAAGAACTCGCGACGCGATTTTCGTCGTTCGCGACGACGAAAACTCATGCCGAACGATGCGATTAGCGACGAACGAACGGAAACGTCTTGGTGGCGGCGCCCATGCGGCGGCATCGAAATGCTGAGGATCGCGCTGCCGCTGATTATCTCCACGGCTTCATGGACGGTGATGAATTTCATCGACCGCATGTTTCTGGCATGGTATTCAATCGATTCGATGGCGGCC
This sequence comes from Thermoguttaceae bacterium, assembly GCA_963665265.2. Classification (GTDB taxonomy): domain Bacteria; phylum Planctomycetota; class Planctomycetia; order Pirellulales; family Thermoguttaceae; genus CAXXHQ01. The sequence continues at coordinate 1,274,913 of OY762224.2, forward strand.
GCGTTGCCGGCGGGCTTGTTTCACTTCTCGCTCGTTTGTTTTCCGCTCGGCGTGACTGCTTACGTCAACACGTTCGTGGCGCAATATTACGGGGCGGGACGGCCGCAGCGGATTGGTCCGTCGGTGTGGCAAGGAGTATGGCTTGGCTTGATCGCCGCTCCGTTTTTTCTCGCGATGATTCCTTTCGCTCCGCTTTTCTTTAGCGGACTTGGGCATACGCCGAAGCTGGCGGCTTTGGAAGCGACCTACTTCCAAATGGTCGCGCTCGGCGCCGGCGCTGAAATTATCGCCGGATCGCTTTCGTCGTTCTTCACCGGACGCGGTTCGATGAAAACGGTGATGATCGTCGATTCTTTGGCCGCGCTTTTGAATTGCGGGCTCGATTACATTTGGATTTTCGGCGGACTCGGTTTCGGACCGCACGGCATCAAAGGCGCGGCGTTGGCCACCGCCGTCGCGCTTTGGTTTCGCGTCTTCGCCTATGCCGCGATTATGACTCGCAAACGATACCGCGAAAAATTTAATCTTTGGAGCGGGCGGCGCTGGGACGCCTCGCTTTTCAAGCGCTTGCTTCGCTACGGCGGACCGAGCGGCGCACAGATGTTCGTCGAAATGGGCGCGTTCTCGCTTTTTTTGCTCTTCGTCGGACGGTTGGGCGAAACGGCGACGGCGGCGACCACTTTGGCTTTTAACGTCAATTTACTCGCCTTTATGCCGATGATCGGATTGGGGCTTGCGCTATCGACCGTCGTCGGTCACCAACTGGGGGCCGAGCGACCGGCGCTGGCCGCCCGAGCGATTCGAACGTGTTTCGTCATCGCCTCGGTCTACATGGGAACGATGGCCTTGGGCTACGTCCTGTTTCCCGGTCTTTTCACGGCCGGGCATCGCCGTTTTTCCGATCCGACGGAGTTCGCGCGCATCTACGATCTTACCGTCGTCCTTCTTCGATTTGTCGCGGCCTATTGCCTCTTCGATTCGATGAACGTCATATTCGTCAGCGCGCTGAAAGGAGCGGGCGACACACGTTTCATCCTCGTGAATTCGCTCGTTATGACGCCGATTCTCGTCGTGTTGGTTGGAGGCGGAGTCGTATTTTTCGGCCTTGGAATTATTTGGGCCTGGAGCGTCGTCACGGTTTGGATCAGCGCGCTCGGCTTAATCTACGCCGCTCGATTCCTCCAGGGGCATTGGAAGACGATGCGCGTCATCGAGCCGCATATCGTCGAAGAGGACGTCTAGAGACGTTCAATTTCCGAAAAAACGATTATTGAACGACGCTCGGCCTTACTGTCAAAACGGCAGATTCTTTCCTGTTTAGGCAGACTTTTGCTCTCGCCTCACTGTTCGATATTCTAGCCGATTTCGTTTGTACCGTTGTTGTGCAATTGTCTTAAGTCGCTGTCCATTAAGAAGTTGAGATTGGACTTCGCGCTTTGTGCCGTCGATTAGCGGAGAATCGGCGCAGCAATTGCTCCTTTCCACTCTTTGGCCTCGCGGCGACAGAATAATTCTCAATTGCAAATTGTTGCGCTGAAAAAGGGGGCCGGATCGAGTCGTCCCCTTTTTCGGGTTATACTTAAATAGAAATTGCATGCGATTGGGAGATTAAGGTCGTTCGTCAGCGAAGTTCCTCGCGTTTTTAAGACGGTTGTTTGAAGGATCGCCATCCTTCGAGATTGCGCAAGTCAATTTTTTTTGCGGATTTTCCGATCATGGTTAAGTCAACGGTCAAAGGTGAAGGAAGCTCGGGCGGCGCCCTGGGGCCTTCTTTACTTATTACCGACGACGACCGAAATTATCGTGAAACGCTGCGAGGCGTTTTCGAGTTAAAGGGATTCCATACCCTTTTAGCTGAGAACGGCGAAGAGGCGCTCGACATTGTTTTTCGCCAGGAAGTGCATGTCGTTCTGCTCGACATGCACATGCCGCGTCTATCGGGTCTTGAAACTCTGCAACGATTGAAAGAATTTCGTGCCCTGCTGCCGTGCATTCTCATGTCGGCGCAGTTGGACGATCTAATAATTGAACAAGCCAAACGGGCGCGAGCCGATTCGGTGTTGCCGAAGACCGTCGCGCTTAGTCAAATCACGGGCGTCGTTCAGCAAGCGTTGGAAACCGCCTACGATTGGCATGGCCGATAGCGCCTGCCGAGCGTTGCGCGGGAGAACACATGGCACGCGTAATAATTACGTGATCTTATGGCAAAGGCGTTGGTGACCGGAGCAAGCGGCTTCATAGGGGTTCATCTCGTTTCCTCGCTCGTTGAGCGCGGCGACGATGTGACTTGCCTCGTGCGCCGTACGTCGAACGTCGAATGGCTGAAACCGTACTCTCCGCGATTCGTTTACGGAGACGTCACTGCTCCTGACGGTCTGAATGAAGCGGTTCGCGGCAAAGACGTCGTGTATCATTTGGCGGGCTGTACGATGGCCACTCGCCGACGCGTGTATTTTGACGTTAATCAGACGGGCGTTCGAAACATCGCTTCGGCATGCGCTACGCAAACGACTCCGCCCGTGCTAATGAGCGTTTCCTCGTTGGCGGCGGTCGGGCCGACGAGAGACGGAGCGCCGCTTTGCGAGGCAGAGCGACCTCGTCCCGTTTCCCACTACGGTCGCAGTAAGAGAGCGGGCGAACTCGAAGCCGAAGCGTTATCCGATCGCGTTCCGATTTCGGTGGTTCGGCCTCCGATCGTGCTCGGCGAATACGATCGGATGGGCTTACAAATGTTTTGGGGCATGAAGCGGTTTCATGTTCATGTGGTTCCTAGCCTTGCGCGATATCGCTACTCGCTGATTCACGCAAGGGATTTGGCGAACCTGTTTATTCTCGCCGCCGAGCGGGGAAAGCGTCTTCCGTCTTCGCATCTCGGGGGAACGGGGGGGAGGCCGGGGCAGGGTTATTATTTCGCCGCTTGCGAATACGACCCGCTCTATGGCGAGCTGGGGGATATGGTCGCGACGGCCCTTGGGAGAAAACGGGCCTTATGCATTCATCTGGCTGTCCCGATCGTATGGGCTGCCTCGTTCTGCGTCGAGGCGTCGTCTCAGATCCAACGCCGCCCGATGTATTTGCTTCTCGATAAAACTCGTGAAATCACGGCCGGAGCCTGGATCTGCTCGGCCAAAGCCGCCGCCGACGATCTTGGTTTCCGCGTCGGCGCGTCGATTCAAGATCGCCTCAACGCCACGGCCGAATGGTATTTAAAAGAGGGGTGGCTGTAGTTGAAAACGAAAGAGACGTCGTTCGTTCTCCTTCCTGGATTACGGCACGACGGTGGCGAGAAGCTCCGCCTCCGAAGCGGACCATTTCAAGGCGGAAAAGCCGGCGGGGATCAAACAGGTCGCTCCCGTTCTGCAGACGCGATAGTAGCCGTTTGGCGATGATAATGTCGCTTCGCCCGACAACACCATCCAGATCGACATTTGATCGCCGAAGGGAATCGGCATATCGCCGTTTTGAATTTGATATCGAGAAAGCGAAAAGAATTCGCAATTTGTCAAATGAGACCCTTTGACGCCCGTGCCCTTCACAGCAATTGATTCCGGGCGAACGGGGTGGATCGGACCAAGTTCCCAATCAATTGCCTGCAACGCTTCCTCGCGGTGTAATTTTCGAGGTTTACCGTCGGTGCCGATTCGATTCCAGTCGAACAGTCGGAAAGTGGCGTCAGAAGATTGTTGAATCTCGGCGACGAGAACGCCGCCGCCGGCTGCGTGAACGGTGCCGGCTTTGAACATATAGCACTCGCCCAAACGAGGCGCGATTTCATAGAGGCATTCGGCGACCGTTCCGTCCTCCATCCGACTCTCAAGCTCCCCTCTTGTGACGCCGTCTCGCAGGCCCGCAAAGATTCGAGACTGCGGCTCCGCGGCAAGAACAACCCATGCTTCGGCTTTGCCTTGTCCCTCGGAGCTCAATTTCTTCGCCATCGCGTCGTTGGGGTGAACTTGGACGGAAAGAAGTTGGTTGCAGTCAAGATACTTTATGAGGAGAGGGAACGTCTCCGGCGCAACGGGCGAGTTCGGCGTTCGCCCGAAAATCTCATTTCCGTATTTTCGCCAAAGATTGGGGAGCGACTCGCCTTGAAAAGTACCTTCCGACACGCTCGAATAATGTAGCGGATGCGCACTGATTTCCCAGGACTCGCCGTAGGTTCCGGCGTCGGGTAGGTGTTTTCCAAGAGATCGAGCCAATTCACGCGCGCCCCAGATTTGTGGACGCAAAAACGGCTCGAAGAATAATGGTTCCATAAATCTCATAATCCAATGACGAGCGGGCGAATCGAATACGCCCAAATCGCCGATGATCGTTTGCGATTAGACGCACGCTCATCGCTAAAGTCGATTTGCCTTTGAATATGGCGCCTTCTAGCATAACTGATTTCAACGGAAAAGTCTGCGCTAAATGCCAGGGTGCTCGGCTCAGAAAACTTAAAGAACCGGCGGAATTTTCTTGGCATGTCTCAAAAAACGATTTTAACGGTTATGCCGCGACAGCGTGAATAATCGCGACGAACGGAACGGCCGATCTCCGTCGAACTATTCGGCGCAATGCTTCATATCATATTCGTAGGAGTGATCGTTTTTTCGTGCGCGCGATATTCCGTAAGTATCGATTGCTCCTTATCAAACGACAAATTCCCCAAACGTTTTTTTGACGCGGGACGAATTATGTCCTATGCTTAACGGTGACCGGCGTGCGTATTAATTTTGGGCGCGTCGGCTCGCAAACTTCGCCTGCCTTTGCATCGAGGACCGCAAGGATTCGGTCACCTGCTTCCCTCCCCACGGACGACACCATGCATCGGGTTAAAACCGGCATATTCCGCGCTTGTTTCGCAATCGGAGCTTTGCTCTGGGCGGCTGGCGCGTTCTCGCAACAAACCGCGGTCATTTCGATCTCGGCTCAAACGCAGGCCGTCGACGACGTCTTGCGTCGCGGTCGCCAATTGGAACTCGAACGCCGCTGGGGCGACGCTCTAACGCAATACGAGGACGCCGTTCGCCAATTCCCCGGCGAAACGATTCTCCAGCGTCGTTACGACGCGACCCGATTGCATTACGACGTTCAGCGTCGCTACGCCGATCGAAGTTTTAACGAAGTGTTATTGAAACTTTCGCTCGACCGCTCGCTGGATTTATATTCGCAAGTTCTATTGAAGATCGAGTCTCACTACGTGGATGCCCAGGATTGGCGAGCTATTGCCGATCGCGGATTAAGCGGATTTGAGGCGGCCTTGAACGAGCCGTCGTTTCTCGATCATAACGTTCCGCAGGCCAATCGAGCTTCGACGACGCAATGCGTTCGCGAGTTGCGAAACATCCTCTCGACTCGGGATATCGGCTCCCGGCAAGACGTTCGAGACGCCGCCGCTTTTAGCGCAAACTACGCCTCGCGCCGGTTGGGAACGCCTGCCACGGCGGTCGTTTTTGAATATCTTTGCGGAGCGACTAACGGTCTTGATCAGTATTCCGCCTATCTCACCCCGGATCAATTGAGCGAAGTGTATTCGCAAATTGAAGGGAATTTCGTGGGAGTGGGCATCGAGTTGAAATCGCAAGGAACGGGCCTTTCAATCGTCCGCGTCATTCCCGGCAGTCCCGCCGAAGAGTCCGGAGTGCGCGCCGGCGATCGCATCGTCGCCGTCGATGGAACCGACACCACGAAGCTTTCAAACGATCAGGCCGCCAATTTGCTGCAAGGCGAGGAGGGCTCGACCGTCACTTTTTCCGTCATCGGCTCCGACAATTCCCATCGTCAAATGTCCGTGCGTCGCCGTCGAGTTGACGTGCCGAGCGTCGATCAAGTCGCCATCATCGATAAAGAGCGAGGCATTGGCTACTGCCGCCTCACCTGCTTCCAAAAAACAACGGCTCGCGACCTCGACGTGGCTTTGTGGAAGCTCAATCGAGAAGGGATGCGCAGCTTGATTATCGACGTTCGCGGCAATCCCGGCGGATTGCTCATGTCGGCGGTCGACGTCGCGGACCGATTTATCGATTCCGGCCTGATCGTATCGACCAAGGGACGCAACCCGCAGGAAGACGCGTCTTTCTCGGCGCACGCCGAAGGAACGTGGCGAATGCCCTTGGCCGTGATCGTCGATCAGGACAGCGCCAGCGCGGCCGAGATTTTCTCGGGTGCCGTTAAAGATTCGCACCGCGGAACCGTGATCGGCGTGCGAAGCTACGGCAAAGGCTCGGTACAGGGCATTTTTCCGCTGGAAGGAACGAACGCCGGTCTTCGCCTCACGACGGCTAAATTCTACTCGCCCACCGGCAAGCCTTACAGCCATGTCGGAGTTGAGCCCGACGTTGTGGTTCGTCAAGCGGCGAAGCCGATCGACGGACAGATTGCGACGACTCCGAATTCGGCTGACGATCAAACGTTGGCGACGGCCATGAGCGTGATTCGCGGCGACAATCGATCCACCCCGTTGCAAGCGCGATCGACTCGATAGATTGCGAAAAGAGAATCCGTTCCGCACAAACGACGCGGCGGAATCTCGCAAAGAAATACATATTTGGTCCCCGTGCGGACCCATTTCCTCCGAACGCCCTCGCCCCCCCGAGGGCGTTCGATTTTCTTGCCGCGAGCTTCGACGGCGGGTTCTCAGGAAGACGCGTCGTCTAGCGTTGAATAAGAGGGACGAAGCGACGTTCCGGCGAGCCGACGTAAAGCTGACGCGGGCGGTGAATGCGCATCTGCGGCGCTTGGTGCATTTCGTTCCAGTGAGCGATCCACCCTGGCAATCGGCCTAGGGCGAACAAGACGGTGAACATCTGCTTCGGAATGCCCATCGCCCGGTAAATGATGCCCGAATAAAAATCGACGTTCGGATAGAGCTTTCGTTCAATGAAGTACGGATCGCTCAGCGCCGTGGCCTCGAGCTCTTGGGCCAACTCGAAAATCGGATCGCGACGGTTCATTTTCTTCAACAAGCGGTCGCACACTTCCTTGATGATTTTTGCGCGAGGATCGTAGTTTTTATAGATGCGATGGCCGAATCCCATGAGTCGGAAATTCGTGTTCGGATTTTTCGCCATGTCGATGTATTTGCCGAGGTTATCGCCGTCGGCGTGGATCGCTTCGAGCATGTTGATGCAGGCTTCATTGGCGCCGCCGTGCAACGCTCCCCACAACGCGCAAATACCCGCCGAAATGCTGGAGAACAAATTCACGTTGCTCGAGCCGACCATGCGGACCGTCGAGGTCGAGCAATTTTGGCCGTGATCGGCGTGCAAAATCAACAGCAGATTCAACGCTTCGACGAAATCGGGATCCATGCGGTACTTTTCGCTGGGAACCGCGAACATCATGTGCAAGAAGTTTTGGCAGTAGGTCAATTCATTTTGCGGATAGATGAACGGTTGGCCGACCGACTGTTTGTAGCTGAAGGCCGCGATCGTCGGCATTTTTGCCATCATACGGTAGATCGCCATTTCGGTTTGCACGGGATCGCGAGGATCGAGCGAGTCGGGACAGTAGATCGCCAAGGCGCCGACCACCGAGCTAAGAATCGCCATCGGATGGGCGTTTGGCGGAAAGCCGGCGAAAATCGTTTGCATTCCTTCGTGCAAAAGCGTGTGCTTGCGAATGTTTTGGCGGAAGCCGGCAAGTTGATCGCCGGTTGGCAGTTCGCCGTAAATCAAGAGATAGGCGGTTTCGAGAAAATCGCAACGCTCGGCGATTTCTTCGATCGGATAGCCGCGATATCGGAGGATTCCCTTGTCGCCGTCCATGTAGGTAATTTGACTGACCGCGGCGCCGGTGTTCGCGAAGCCGTCATCGAGCGTGATGTGGCCCGTCGAGGTCCAGAGCTTGGAAATATCGATGACGCGGTTGCCCTCGGTGCCGATGCGAACGGGAAACTCGAAATCCTTGTCGCCGATGATCATTTTCACGACTTCAGACATTGCTTTTTCTCTCTATTACAAGCGGCGAGGTCAAGGCTACTCGCATCACGTTCGGATGCGACGCGGTTATGTCAAATGCGGGTAAATTTCAGACAACTTATTCTAGCCAAGTTTAGCGCAGTAAACAATTAGGGAATTACTCTCGAAAGAAGGGGGGCATCCAAAAGAAATCGGGAGCATCCGGCGGAGGCGTAAGTGACAAAGGGGGCTGATTTTTACTGCGGCGAAGCCGAGAACGCAGAACAGGCAGTTTTTCACCAGGGGGAGCCGAGGGTACGAAGACGGGACTACAGTCAGGAGCGTCCGCATCGAGCCTTAAGCGGACGGACGCCGCACGAGTTCGCGTTTTTGGAGCGCCGGCCTTGACTGGCGCCCCAAACCCCTGCTAGCTAACCTATCAACTGGCTTAAATTTGGGGAGCAAGTCACAAATAGCCGAAAAAAGCCTCAGTTTAATGCCTAAGAGTAACTCTCCGAAAATGAAAAGCATCGAAAGACCCACTTAAAAAAAGAGTCTTCTCAAAACGCATCCATTGAACTCCGCTACCGACATTCTCTGCAACGCGTTGAGATTATGCGATCGCTCTCGTCCGAGCTTCCTTCAAACGGAAAGAATCTGACTCTAAAACTACTTCCCCAAGCAGCGACCGATTTGTCGAACGGCTTGACGCAAACGGTTTTCGTTTTCGACGACCGCTAGGCGCAAACAACCTTCGCTGGCTGGGCCGAAGCCGGCCCCGGGACTGACGACCACGTCGCCTTCTTGCAGCAGCTTCATGCCGAATTCGAGCGAGCCCATTTGCGACGCCCACGGCTCGGGAATCTTCGCCCAAACGAACATCGACGCCTTCGGGCGGCAAGGACCGCTCCGCTAGCCACCAATAACAAGGCCAACGTCGTCGGCTCGGGGACGGCCTGCGACGAGACTGCGACCGACGATGCCGAAGCGCCTTCGTCCGAGGCCCCGCTCCCGCCGAGAATGAGCGTATCTTGCACCAAACAAGCGACGGTCAGTACGGCCGTGCCCGAAACCGTCGTCGTACCGCTTCCCGTAATCGAATCAAGGGTGTGCGTCCCGCCGGTGATGGAAAGTTTTGCGCCCGAGGCCGTTACGACATCGAGCGTAGAGATATGCTTCCCGGCCGAAGTGAGTGCGAACGTTCCCTCTTGAACCGAGACAGGCCCTGTAAAAGAACTCGTTCCAGAAAGCAGTAGCGAACCGGAACCGAGCTTTGTCATACCGCCTTCGCCGCTAAACGTGCCGGCGACGGAGAGGCTACAGCCGTTCGTATCAAAAATCGCACCGCCCGATTGAATAACGCCGTTTGTACAGTTCACGCTATTCGAGTAAGTCGATTTGACGGTCTTGATTACTCCGCCGTTAAAATAAGCAGTTCCCGATGAGGAGATGGAAGGAACGGCAAGCGTTCCCCCGTCGAGACGCAAAACGCCGGGAAAATTAATTGCGTTCGTAATGTTGACGGTTCCGGATCCGCTCACGCTAAGCTTGGCATTCCCTGTTCGAGAAGAATAATAGTAGGCCAGCGAAGTTAAGTTAAGCGTTCCGCCGCTGACAGTACACGTACCGGCTTTCGATGAGTAGTCGAGGCAGAGCGTCTTCATTGTGGCCGTGCCGCCGGATTGGATAAAGGCGCCGGTCCCGGAATAGCCAAGATAAACGGTCGATGCGAGAGAATTGAATGTTCCTCCGGAAAGGATGTACGTTCCCGAATTGCCGTAAGCTCCGATGTAGTCGTAGCCAGTGCTACCGGTAACAGTGACGGTCCCTCCGGTCTGCCGAACGACGCCCACGCAGTTCTGGTAAGCAGTTCCGCTCCACGCCGCTGCGATCAAGAGCTGCTTGGCGGCGAAACTCCCGCCGGAAATATCCAGCTCTCCGCCGGAGCCGACCATGTACCCGACGTAGCAAGTGCCGGCGGCCGTCAGCGAGGTTTGATCGCCCGATACGGCGAGGACGCTTCCTACGGCGCCGGAGTTTCGTCCGATCACGATACTTCCGTTAACGGAGAGCTTACCCGCCGTTACATTGAGATTCCCCTTGGAGGTTCCGCCGACCCAAAGACCGCCGATGGCGACGGAGGAGGCGATGGTCATATTCGCCGTATGATTCGCTTGAATAATCGCGGTTTGCGACGTGCCGGGCGTCGAAAGGCCGACCCAGCAGGCTCCGTTCGTGAATTCCGTCGAACTGCCGTCGGCGCTGCCGTAAAATTCAAGCTCCGTCGTCGCATTGGCCGCTTTTGCGACTAGATTGTCGGCTACCGATCGCGGTACGGTAAAGACAGTGCAATGATTAGCTCCGTAAATATTCGTTGACGGAAATACAATGTCGGACGCCCGCTCCGTCCAAGTCTGCATATCGTCCGACGACGTCATTAGCCCAATGCCGTTATTTCTTGCTATAAATGAATAATAATGATCGCTGTATAAATACCACGTATCGCCAATCTTCATTACCGTCGGACCTTCTGCCGAGTAATTTCCGGTCACATAAGTTAGGCTCGACGTTCCGTAGGAACCTGTAACCGAGGTTCCGCCTGCCGCAATAAATATTTTGCTCAACGATTCATTTTTGACGAACAATTTGTACGTGTCTCCGTCTTTGACGATGGTCGTATCAATGACCGAAAAGCCGGGATCGTAGAGAATCGCTGCCGCCGAATACGTCTTAAAATCGGTCGTCGTCGAATAATACGTTCTTTGCCGCGTTGCGCCGTCTATTGTCGTCGTCGACGACCAATAGACGATGTATTGTTTATTTGCCGCGTCATAATAGCTCTCCGGCGCCCAAAAATTCTTCGTCGTCGAGTCGGTCATCAACGTGACCGTCGTCGGCGTGGACCAATTTAATAAATCGGTTGATTCGCTATAGCCGAAAGAAGTTCCGGTCCATTCGGACGTGTAAGATAAATGAAAAACGCCGTCGGCGCCGTAGGTAATGCAAGGGTCGCGAAAACGCGATCCTGACTTCGCCAGAATTGCGGCGTCACCGTTCACCGCGTGACAGCTCAATGCGTCAGAAGAATAGGCCAGGTGTAAGCCGTCTTCGGTGGTTCCGTAAAAATACGAAAACATATAAACCGTATCTTCGGCGGAGACGGTTTGCGTGACGCCAAGAACGAGCATCAACGCCGCGAGGCAACAGAGAATATATTTCATCGATGTTTGACGCAAGCAGGCCATTATGCGGGTTCCAGCTTCAAGCCGATGGCGAAACAAAGCTTGAATGTGCAATTAGCGAAAAAAAGTCCGTAAAACAAATCGTCACGTTACATGAGGCGACCTTCGCAAAAAAATGGCGACGTGAAGGCGCACACAGATCGCATAAACAAGAAAAGCGCCCGTCAGCCAAACTACTTTTACCCTTGATCACTCAAAGGCGATTCGTTTTCCGATGATTTGACCGATATTGGTCGCCCCAAGCACATTATATAGATGATACTAAGCTTTAACCCGCAATGCAATTTACTGCAAATACTGCGTAAATAATATGCACTACAATCGCTTAAACCAGTCTTATTTGAGGCAAAGCCGACAAAATACCGTAGCCGGAACAGACGGCAGTTGCTGGGCTACTTCCCCAAGCAGCGGCCGATTTGGCGGACGGCTTGACGCAGTCGGTTCTCATTCTCGACGACCGCGAGGCGCAGATAGCCTTCGCCGGCCGGGCCGAAGCCGGCCCCGGGACTGACGACCACGTCGCCTTCTTGCAGCAGCTTCATGCCGAATTCGAGCGAGCCCATTTGCGACGCCCACGGCTCGGGAATCTTCGCCCAAACGAACATCGACGCCTTCGGGCGCGTGATCGGCCAGCCTAACCGTTCGAGTCCTTCGCAAAGAACGTCGCGACGCCTTTGATAGATCGCCGCTTGCGCTTCGACCGCCGCGTCGGTATGACGCAGCGCCATGATCGCCGCGATTTGAATCGGCGTGAACATGCCGTAGTCGTAGTAGCCCTTGATCGTCGAAAGAGCGCGGAGCATTTCGGCGTTTCCCGCCGCGAAGCCCACGCGCCAGCCGGCCATGTTATAGCCCTTACTCATCGTCGTGAACTCGACGCCCACGTCCAACGCGCCGGGCGCCGCCAAGAAACTCGGCGTTTTGTAGCCGTCGTAAACCACGTCGGCGTAGGCCAAATCGCTAATGACCATGAAGTGATACTTCTTGGCGAGCTTCACGATCTCGACGTAGAACTCCGGCTCGACGGTCGTCGCCGTCGGATTGTGCGGGTAGTTCATAATCAAGAGCTTCGGCCGCGGAACCATGTGCCGGCAGGTGTAATCGATGTTCCGCAACAACTTTTCGGTGTCGGTCACTTCAAGCAGGATCGAGTTGGCGGCCGCCATCGCCACGGCGTATAGATGCGCCGGAAAGAACGGGGCCGGCACGATCGCCGTATCGCCCGGCCCGACCAAGGCCAAGCACATATGGCTAAAGCCTTCCTTCGAACCGAGACAGACCAACGTTTGCGTGGCGGGGTCGAGACGCACGCCGTAAAGCTTAAAATACTTGGCCGCCACCTCGCGACGCAAACTCATAATGCCTTGGGCGGGAGCGTAACCGTGATTTTTCGGATCGCGCGCGGCCTCGGCCAATTTCTCAATCACGATGTCTTGCGGCGGATCGCTCGGATTGCCCATTCCGAGATCAATCACGTCTTGGCCCGCGCAACGCTTCTCGTACTTCAAGCGGTTGAGCTGCGCGAAGAGATAGGGGGGCAACCGCCGAACGCGCTCGGCCACCTCGATCGTAAACGGCGTGTTTTGCGAAACTTGCTCGCCGACTTGCTGAGGATCTTCGTTCATCGAATTTACTTCCTCATTCTGAATTTCGTCGATCTTTTCCGCCGTTTTATCCGTCATCGTTCTTCTCAATGCTCAAAGGAAGCGTTCGTCGTCTTGCACAGAAATAAGTCTAATCCATTAGCATATCTGGTCGGCCCATGATCGGCAATCAGCCGTCAAAATGCGAACGATCGTCAGACGCAACCGGTTGGCCCCGGATAGTAAGAAACGGCAAGTCGACGCGAGGTTCGGTCCCCCCGCAAAACCATTCCGTTTTGCGAACCCTCGCTGGCCCAATCACTTACAATTGGGGGGAGGCCGGTTGCGAATCTGCAAGCAATCCGTCAAAATGGCGCACGCTACTCTAATCGAGAGGCGGTATTTCCGTGAGAGCAATGGTCACCGGCGCCGGGGGATTTCTCGGCCAATATATTGTCGAACAACTCATCGCCCAGGGGCACGAAGTCCGCGCTTTTTGTCATCGCTCCAATGACGAAATCGCCGATTTGGGCGCCGAAGTCGTCGTCGGCGATCTTCTCGATGTGCGTTTCGTGACCAATTCATGTCGCGACATGGAATGCGTCATTCACACAGCAGGCATCGCCGGGATGGGCGGACCTTGGAAACGCTATTTTCGTGCGAATACGCTTGGAACGTTCAACGTGACCGAGGCCTGCCGCCGTCGGGGCGTTTCCAAACTTGTCTTTACGAGCAGCCCCAGCGTTATCTTCAACGGCTCCGACCTCTGCGGGGTTGACGAGTCGGTTCCCTACCCCCGAAAGTGGCTCGGCAACTATTCGCAGTCAAAAGCTCTTGCCGAACAAATTGTCCTCAAGGCGAACGGAAAGCACGGCGTGGCGACCTGCGCCTTGCGGCCGCATTTGATTTGGGGGCCTCGCGACCGCTCCCTCTTCCCTCGTCTTTTGGAGCATGCCCGACATGGGAAAATGGCGATGGTCGGCGACGGAACCAATCTGATCGATACGACTTACGTTGAAAATGCCGCCGAGGCGCATATCTTGGCTGCCGAAGCTCTCACAATTGACTCGCCGGTTGCCGGCAAGGCCTATTTCATTAGCCAAGGGGAGCCAGTCAACTGCTGGCAATGGGTGAATCGGCTTCTGCAAATTGCCGGACTGCCCCCCATCGAAAGACGCGTAACCTTCGGCGCCGCTTGGAAGATAGGGCGCGCGTATGAGTTCTTCTACTGGCTTTTCCGAAAGACGGGCGACCCGCCCATGACGAGGTTCATGGCCTCGCAGCTCGCCCACTCTCATTATTTCAACATTAGTCGCGCGAAAAATGATTTCGGCTATACCCCCAATATATCCACGAACGAGGGGGTGCGACGTTTGACTGAGTCGGAAAACGCCAAAAAGTGAACGTTCGGTCCCTATCAGCCCGAAGAGGCCTTCCAAAACGGCCTTAGCTCTTGTCAGCCGCCATATAAATGGTTACTCTCGTTTGTTTGGCGTTTAATCCCCCTTGCTCCGCCCATGCCCACCCAACGACCCGATCACGAACGAATAGTCATTACAGGCGTCGGACTTACGTCGCCGAACGGCGATAATCTGCGCGACTATCGCAAGAGTCTTTTGGAGGGGCGGAGCGGCGTCGTCGAGTACGACATTCGCTATTTCGGGAAGACCCTCGCCGGAATCTGCAATTTCGACGAGTTGAAGTACCAGAAGCGCAAAGACCTTCGCCGCGGAACTCGCGCGGGAAGCGTCGGCATCTACTGCGCCAACGAGGCGATCGCCGATGCTGGGATCGCTTGGGAAAACGTCGAAAAATCAAAGGTCGGAATCTACGTCGGCGTTACCGAGCACGGCAATGTCGAAACCGAAAATGAGATTTATCTTCTCAAGGGTTACGACTACGATACGCAATATTGGTCGCATCACCACAATCCGCGTACCGTCGCCAACAATCCGGCTGGCGAAATATCGCTGAACATGAAGATCACCGGCCCCCATTATACCCTTGGAGCCGCTTGCGCAGCGGGAAACGCCGGTATAATACAAGGCGTGCAGATGCTCCGACTCGGCGAATGCGACTTGGCCTTGGCCGGCGGCGTCTCGGAAAGCGTGCGAACCTTCGGCATCTTCGCCAGTTTCAACAGCCAAGGCGCGTTGGCCCGGCATGAAGACCCGACCAAGGCGTCCCGGCCGTTCGACGCCGACCGAAACGGCATCGTCGTCGCCGAAGGCGGCTGCATTTTCACCTTGGAACGACTGACCGACGCCAAGGCTCGCGGCGCCAAAATATACGGCGAAATCGTCGGCTACGCCATGAACAGCGACGCTACCGATTTCGTCCTGCCCGATCCCGTGCGACAAGCGGAGTGCATGCGATTGGCGCTCTCGCGAGCGGGAATGGCGGCAAACGACATTGATGTGGTCAGCACGCACGCCACTGGAACTTCGTCGGGCGATATCCAAGAATGTCAAGCGTTGCGAGCCGTTTGGAGCGGCGAGACGCGAACGAACTTTAACAACACGAAGAGCTATATCGGTCATGCGATGGGCGCAGCGGGCGCCTTGGAGCTGGCCGGAAACTTGCTTTCCTTCGACGACGGAATCGTCCACCCGACGATCAACGTCGACCGACTTGATCCGGAATGCGCTCTGCCTAACTTAGTTTTGAACGAGCCGCTTGACCGCGGCGAAGTCAACTCGATTTTGAATAATTCCTTCGGCATGTTGGGAATAAACTCCGCGGTGATCGTCGCCAAGGTTTGAGCTTCTCCGACTCTTGCGCGAAGTTATCCGCCCGCCGTTTGTTTCCCTCCAAATTCCATCAGCGCTAGAAAAACTATCCCACACGCAAAACGATTATGACGCCAGCCGACATCAGAAACGCGGTTCTCGAAATTCTCTCCGACATCGCTCCCGACGAAGACCTCAGCGACTTGAAAGACGACGTCTCTTTCCGCGACCAGCTCGATATGGACAGCATGGACTTTTTAGACATCGTCATGGAGCTTCGCAAGCGCTACCGCATTCAGATTCCCGAGGAAGATTACCCGGCCTTGGCCTCCATGAACGGCACGATCGCTTACCTTGAACCGCGCATGAAGGATATGTAGGAAACCGGGCGCCGGAGCCAGGGATGACCCGTATGTACGATACGATTATCATAGGCGCGGGAATGTCGGGATTAGCGGCCGGTATCCGGCTCGCCCATTACGACAAGCGCGTCTGCATTCTCGAACGCCATAGCGTCGTCGGCGGCTTGAATTCCTTCTACCGGCGTCGCGGTCGTCATCTCGACGTCGGTCTGCACGCCATTACGAATTACGCCGCCAAAGGTTCGCGACTCGGTCCGCTCACTCGGCTTCTCCGCCAACTCCGCATGGCTTGGGAAGATCTTTCGCTCTCGCAGCAGATCGGCTCGGCCGTCGCGTTTCCGGGCGTGTCCTTGCGGTTCAACAACGATTTTGAGTATCTCGCTTCCGAAGTGCGTCGGCATTTTCCCGACGAAAAAGACAACTTTCGCCGTTTGTCGAACGAGATATGCGATTACGATCAAATCGGCCAGCCGCACACGCGGCGTTCGGCTCGCGATTTCGTCGCCGAACGGATACGCGATCCGCTCTTGGCGAACATGCTTCTTTGCCCGATCCTTTTTTACGGCGGATCGCGCCAGCACGATCTTGAGTTCGGCGAATTTAGCGTCCTCTTCCGTTCGATTTTCAAGGAAGGTTTCGCCCGTCCCCTGGCCGGCGTTCGACTCATTCTCGATCGCATGCTTGAGAAGTTCAAAACGCTGGGCGGCGAACTCCGCGTGAAATCGGGCGTCAGACGCATTGCCGTCAAAAACGACGTCGTTCAAAAGGTCGTTCTCGACGACGGGACCGAGCTTGAGGCGAAAAACGTTTTATCGTCGGCGGGCTGGAAAGAGACGATGCGGATGTGCGACGAAACGCCGGAAGAGACCCTCGCGCCCGACCTTGGCCGGCTCACTTTCGTCGAAGCGATATCCTTTCTCGACAAAACGCCGATCTCGCTCGGCCATGACCGCACGATCGTCTTCTTCAACGATTCCGAACGGTTCCATTACGAAATTCCCCGCGATCTCGTCGATTTGCGAAGCGCGACGATTTGCTCGCCGAATAATTTCGTCTATCCTGAGCCGTTGAAAGATAATTTAATACGCATTACCGCGCTAGCGAATTTCGATCGTTGGGCCGAGCTAAGCGAAGAGGAATACGCTTTGGCGAAATTGCGTTGGTACGATCGCATGACCGCCGCCGCCGCGCGATTCATCCCCGACTTCCGCGGCTCGGTCGTCGATACCGACATGTTCACTCCGCTGACCATTCGCCGTTACACCGGCCACGAACGAGGCTCCGTTTACGGATCGACCGAGAAACGATACGACGGCTCGACGCCGATGAAAAATCTTTTCATTTGCGGCAACGATCAAGGCCTCGTCGGAATCGTCGGAACCATCCTCAGCGGCATCAGCGTCGCCAATCAGCATCTTCTGAGTAAGGCGTAGAAGCGCCGCCTCGGCCGACCTCGCGATCCCTCGCTTCGTCCGCCTCACTATCGATTTGCATCCGTTCCATGGGACAAACGCCTTTGAATAATTTACGCGATTCCTACGACGTCGTCGTGATCGGCGCCGGGTTGGCCGGCATGACCGCCGCCAATACCCTCGCCCGCGCCGGACGGTCCGTTCTTCTCGTCGAACGACATTACAAGCTCGGCGGCCTAGCCACTTGGTTCCGTCGGCGCGGCGGACACATTTTCGACATCTCTCTGCACGGTTTTCCCGTCGGAATGATTAAAAGCTGCCGGCGATACTGGACCCAAGAGATCGCCGACTCCATCGTCCAACTGAAGCATATTCGCTTCGACAATCCGATGTTTTCGCTCGAAACGACGTTCGACCGCGAGGATTTCACGCGACTGTTGATCGAAAAGTTCGGCATTTCCGCGGAAAGCGTGAAGGCGTTTTTCGACGCCGCACGGAACATGAATCACTACGACGATCAAACGACCACGGCCGGCGATTTGTTCGAACGCTTTTTTCCCGGCCGCGACGACGTCGTGCGGCTGCTCATGGAGCCGATCACCTACGCCAATGGCTCGACCCTCGAAGATCCGGCGCTCACCTACGGAATCGTCTTTTCGAATTTCATGTCGAAAGGCGTCTACACTTTCCAAGGCGGAACCGATCGCCTCATCCAATTAATGCGGAAAGAAATGCTCCGCAACGGAGTCGATATTCGCGTTTCCCGAGGCGTCGAAAAAATCCTCGTTTCACCCGATCGCAAAGTGACCGGCGTGCGATTCGACGGCAAAGACGTTTCCTGCCGCGCGGTCTTGTCGAACGCGAACTTGCTCGGCACGATTTTCAATCTGGTTGGCGAAGAGAATTTCGATCATGAATTCGTCGAGCAAGCGCGAGCTGTGCGCGTGAACAACTCGAGCGCGCAAGTTTATATGGCATTGAAAGAAGGCGAGCATATCGAAGAATCGACCGGCGACCTGCTTTTCAGCTCGACCGCCCCGCGTTTTTGCACCGACATGCTGTTAAGCCGCGACGTCACGAGCCGCACTTTTTCGTTCTACTATCCGAGCACTCGCCCCGGCTTCGATCGCTGCTACGTGGTCGCCAGCACAAACGCCAATTATGCCGATTGGGCGAATCTGGCGCCGGAGGATTACGATGCCTCAAAACGCGATCTAATCGCGACGACGCTTGCGGCGATCGAAAAGTACGTTCCGAACTTCCGCGAAAAACTCGCGTACGTCGAGGCGGCCACGCCGAAAACGTTCGAACGCTACACCGGTCATTGGGGCGGCGCCAGCTTCGGTACGAAATTCGAAGGGCTCGCCGTGAGCCGCTCGCTGCACGAGCATGTGGGCGGTCTCTTCCACGCCGGCAGCGTCGGCATCATCATGTCGGGCTGGCTCGGCGCCGTCAACTACGGCGTCATCGCCTCGAACGACGTGGACGCGTTTTTATTGAAAACCCAAAGGTAACCCCGATTCTTGAATCGGGGCGGCCCAGCCGCAAGAGGCCGTACGACACGCCCGTAACTCCACTATTAACTCGCAGATTTTAATGACGCCGCAACAAGAAATACTCGACTCGATCCCGCATCGTCCGCCCTTCCTTCTGGTCGATACCATCGTCGAACGAACCGAGGCGAGCATCGTCTGCGAGAAGACGTTTACGGCGGACGAATATTTTTTCGCCGGTCATTACCCCGACTTTCCGCTGGTTCCCGGCGTGCTCCTTTGCGAAGCGGCGATGCAAGCCGGTGCGATTTTACTCGCGGCGTTCGTCGACGAAACGCACAAGGCGCCAGTCGCCACACGAATGAACGACGTTCGCTTCAAACGCATGGTTCGGCCCGGCGAGACTGTTCGCATTGAAATTGAGCTGACTGAGCGCTTGGCCGACGCGTTTTTCATGAAAGCGAAAGTGACCGTCGAAGGGAAACAGGCCGTTCGCTTTGAATTCGCCTGCGCCCTGGCCGAAAAGAATTAACTCCGTTCCCTATGCCCTAACCCCAACGCCCTATTTTCTTCCATGTCCTTCCTGCAACTCGAAGATAAAACGGTTTTGATTTTCGGCGTGGCCAACAAAAAGAGCGTCGCCTGGCATATTAGCCGCACGCTCGTCGAGGCGGGCGCGAAATGCGTATACGTCGTTCAACATGAGGCGGCCGCGGCGACCGTCGCCAAGCTCGTCGGCGACGCCGACATTTTCGTTTGCGACGTGGAGCGGGAAGAGCAAATCGCGAAACTGCGCGACGAACTCTCCGCGAAAAACTATAAGTTCCACGGCCTGGTCCATTCGATCGCCTTCGCCGATTACTCGGAAGGCATGAAGCCGTTCCACGAAACGCCGCGCAAGGCTTTTCTCCAAGCGCTCAATATTTCCTGCTTCTCGCTTACCGCGATTTGCAACGCGTTGAAGGAGCTGCTCGACGTCGACGCCTCGGTCGTGACCGTCTCCATTTCGACCACGCAAATGGCGAGCGAAAGCTACGGCTACATGGCGCCGATCAAAGCGGCGCTGGACGCCTCCTTGGCCTTCTTAACGAAATCGTTCAGCGCTTTTTCCCGCATTCGATTCAACGCCGTCGCGCCGGGACTTTTAAAAACCTCGGCCTCGGCCGGGATCCCCGGCTACGTCGATTCCTATCTCTACGCCGAGCAAGTCATACCGCGCAAGAAAGCGGTCGAAACGCAAGAGGCCGCCGACGTCGCCGTGTTCTTGCTTAGTCCGCGTTCCAGCGGAGTCGTCGCGCAGAAGGTCGTCGTCGACGCAGGAATGGCCATCAACTACTTCGATCGCGCCATCGTTGAAAAAGCGACCCGATAATGCGTTTCCGGCGACGCTTAGGAAGCGGCCGCCAGTTCCGGTTCGCGGTATGCTTTCGCCCAGTCGGGACTCCAACGCGCCTCGTCTAATTGCTCGGCAAGCTCGGCCAGCGAGTCAACAATGATATCCGGTCGATATGCGTATCGCTTCAAATCTTCGCGGCAGGTTCCTCCGCTTAAGACTAAGACGGTTCGATAGCCTAATTGAACGCCTCCCAAAATGTCGGTCTCCATCGTGTCGCCGATCATCGTCGTTTCCTCTGCGGCCAGCCCTAGCTCTTTGCGAGCGTCGCGCATCATAAGCGGACTCGGCTTGCCGACGCTGAAGGCTTTGACGCCGGTTGCCGCTTCGATCATCGCAACTAACGCTCCGCAGCCGGGCCGAATTCCTTCCGCCGTCGGACAGTTGGGGTCCAAATTAGTGGCGACCAATTTTGCTCCGCGATGAACCATGCGAACGCCCGCTTCGAGCAATTCAAGACTGAAGGTCCGGCCTTCGCCGACGACCACGTAGTTCGGATCATTATCGACCACGGCGTAACCGTTGATGTGCAAAGCGTTGAGCAATCCTCCTTCGCCGATGACGAACGCCGTTCCGCCCGGTTTCTGTCGCGCAAGAAATCGCGCCGTCGCCATGGCGCTCGTGAAAACGTTCGTCACGTCCACTTCAATTCCCATGCGTGCGAGCTTCTCCTGCACGTCGCGACGCGTCCGCTGGCTGTTGTTCGTAAGTAAAAGAAACGGAATGTCTCGCTTGCGAAGCTGATTAATGAAATAATCGGCTCCCGGTATCAAGCGACTCCCTCGGTACAGTACGCCGTCCATGTCAATTAGATACCCTTGTTTCATCGTTGCTCTCCTCGTTTGTTGCAACCGGCGTGATCGACCGACCGTTGCGCGGCTATACGACTCGCAAACCGTTCAAAACCGGTTTGCTAAACCGAACAAAGATTCTCGAACGCGTTGGCGTCAATTGTGAAATCGCCGGCCTACTCTGCCTCGGCGGGCGAAGGCTCCTCTGACGTAATCCGTTACATGCGTCGTGAAAGTTGCATGGACCGTTCGCTTCCGCGAACAGTCAAGTGCGAGATCGGGCATTCCCTGCGCGACGTCGCTCGGTGGGGCATGCAATACAATTTCGTTGAACCCGACTCGACGATTCGTGCTTTCGTTCGTCGCGCCAAATTCAATCAAGGCGGGAGAAAACGACTCGCGTCGTTTTCCGAAGGACGGAACATCTCACGTTGCTCAGCGGAGGCGATCTATTGCACGTCGCGTGCCGTAATCTCGCCTCCTGCTCCGTTTCCTTCAGAAGTATATGCAGCCAAAGAAGTAGATCAAGCGTTTTTCTTTGTTAGAAACTTCTTGCCGCCGCGATTGCTTATTCCGCGCGCATGGCGCGATGCGCTATCGCGCTTCCGGTTAGGCGTTTCGAGAATTTTAAATCGATTGAGAGGACGATAATGTCATGCAAACGCCAAAAATGTCACGCGACGCGGCCAGATAATCCGATCATTCGAGACGCTGCTCTCACTCGCTCGATTCCGACTCGGAAGAGTTCGGCCTCGTATCCTTCGCGCGTTTTCGAACGGCTTCCTTCAAAACAAATTCGATTTGGCCGTTCACGCTACGCATTTCCTGTTGTGCCCATGCCTCAAGCGCTTCGTACAGTTCGGGATTAATGCGTAGCGGGAACGATTTTCGCGGCTTCATGCAGTGTTTCCTACGAATTCGCGCGTAATGCTTAAGTGTAAAGCGTACCGGCGTTAATTACGGGCTGAGCGTCATGCTCGCCGCAGAGAACTACGAGCAAGTTGCTCACCATCGCCGCCTTGCGCTCTTCGTCGAGTTCGACGACTTTGTTTTCCGTGAGGTCGTGCAAAGCCATTTGCACCATCGATACCGCTCCATGAACGATCTTTTGCCGAGCGTCGATGATCGCCTCGGCTTGCTGGCGACGGAGCATCACTCCCGCGATTTCCGGAGCGTAGGCCAAATGCGACAATCGCGCTTCCTCAATCTCCACGCCCGCCTTGGCGACGCGCTCTTGTAACTCCGCCTGCAACGCCCCGCTAACGTCCGTAATGTTGCTGCGCAAAGTGATTTCATGCTCTTCGCCGTGATCGTAACTGTACAGGTTCGCCAAATGGCGAACGGCCGATTCGCTCTGTATGCGAACGTAGTCGTCGAATCGTTCGACGTCGAACCAAGCTTGAGCGGTATCGCGAATTCGCCACACAATGACGGCCGCGATTTCGATCGGGTTGCCGCGTTTATCGTTCACCTTCAACTTCTCGCCGTTTAAATTACGAGATCGCAACGAAAACGCTTTTCGCACCAAAAACGGATTGGCCCAAAAGAAGCCGCTTTCGCGAACGGTTCCTTGGTAATTGCCGAAAAGGATCATCACTCGGGCCTCATTGGGTTGAATGATGAAATAACCGTTCAGACCAAAAAAGAAAAGCATGGCCGCAGGGACGGCAAACAACAGAAACAACGGCGCAAATGCGCAAAGCATAAAGAGAACCGCGGTCGCCACGCCTAATCCTAGATGAGTGGGCATTGCCGCCCAAGCGCTCATCGGCACGAAAGTTTTTTCTTGCGTCATTTGATTTGCTCCCTTTAAAAACGAAAAGGCAAGGAATATCAATATGATATCACTTAGATATCTCATGTCAAGCCGTCGTCCCATAAATGAGCATCACGGCCGAGGTCGCGAGGGATGCTCTCCCCTCCGTTTGCCGAGCGTCGGCGAACAGGGTAAAATCGAGCTTTCATCGATGGTTGGACGCCGCTATCGTTTGCGACGCAACTCCTTCGCCACCAAGGGAATGCGCAGTCAGCCGCCTTTTTGAGAGTAATCATGCCCCGCTATAATCCCGCCGTAATCGAGCCGAAATGGCAGAAGTTTTGGGAATCAAATCGCACTTTTGCAGCCCCGAAGCTGCCCAAGGGCAAAAAACTCTATGTTTTGGACATGTTCCCCTATCCCAGCGGAAATGGACTCCACGTCGGACATCCCGAGGGCTACACGGCGACCGACATCGTGTGCCGTTTCAACCGCATGAAAGGCGTTAGCGTCGTTCATCCGATGGGCTGGGACGCCTTCGGTCTCCCTGCCGAGCAGCACGCCAAAAAAACCGGCACTCATCCGCGCATTACCACCGAGGCGAACATCGCGAACTTTCGCCGTCAGTTAAAAATGCTCGGCTTCTCCTACGACTGGGATCGAGAAGTCGCCACGACCGACGTCGATTACTTCCGCTGGACGCAATTCATATTCCTTACGCTCTTCGACACCTGGTACGACGAGGCGGCCCAACGAGGCCGACCGATCGCCGAATTGCCGATTCCCGAGGACGTGACCGAGGAGGGCGAAGACGCCGTCGCCAAATATCAAGACGAGCATCGCCTCGCCTACCAACTCGAAGCGCCGGTCAACTGGTGCCCGGAGTTGGGAACCGTCTTGTCGAACGAAGAAGTCATCGGCGGCGTGAGCGAGCGCGGCGGCTATCCGGTCGTTCGCATTCCGTTGCGTCAATGGATGCTCCGCATCACGGCCTACGCCGATCGCTTGGAACAGGACTTGGACGGTCTGAATTGGACCGAGAGCATCAAGCTGTTGCAACGTAACTGGATCGGTCGCAGCGAGGGAGCCGAAGTCGATTTCTTCGTCGGCTCGTTCCTCGACGACGACGGCAAACCTTCGGAAAAAGAATATCACGGATGGCGAGCCGATCGTGAAATCGCCGGCTGGCCGCGCAAGCCTGACGAAGCGGTCCTTCGCATCTACACGACTCGTCCCGACACGCTCTTCGGCGCCACGTATATGGTCATCGCGCCGGAGCATCCTTTCGTCGAGCGGCTCACGCAGCCCGAGCAGGCGGCGGCGGTAAAAGAATATTGCGAAAAGGCGGCCCGAAAGAGCGATCTCGACCGCACCGACTTGGCCAAGGACAAAACCGGCGTCTTCACCGGCTCCTACGCGATCAATCCGATCAACGGCCAGCCGATTCCCGTATGGATCGCCGACTACGTGCTGATCAGCTACGGCACGGGCGCGATCATGGCCGTTCCGGCCCACGACACTCGCGACTTCGATTTCGCCAAGGCCTTCGACCTTCCGATCGTCGCCGTGGTCGATCCGGGCGAATCGCCTGACGTTCCGCGCGACGACCTCTTGGCCGGTCGCGTGGCGTTCATCGCCGACGGCACGGTTATCAACTCCGGCGAGTACGACGGCCTGCAAACGCCCGAGTTTAAGAAAAAAATCGTCGCCGATTTAGCCTCGGCCGGAATCGGTCGCAAGGCGGTCAATTATAAGTTGCGCGATTGGCTCTTTAGTCGTCAGCATTTCTGGGGCGAGCCGTTTCCTCTACTCCACGAGCTTGACGCCGACGGAAAGCCGACCGGCCGACTTCGCGCGCTTACGCCGAAAGATTTGCCGCTCGATCTGCCGCCGAAGATGAAATTCGACGCTGCGCACGATTCGCCGCAACCGCCGCTCGAATCCGCGCCCGAGGATTGGCTCTACGTCACCTTAGACGGCAAGCGCTACAAGCGTGAAACGAACACGATGCCGCAATGGGCCGGCTCCTGCTGGTACTATCTGCGGTTCCTCGATCCGAAGAACGACAAAGCGCTCATCGATCCTGAAATCGAAAAGGCCTGGATGCCAGTCGATCTCTACGTCGGTGGCGCCGAGCATGCCGTGCTGCACTTGCTCTACGCTCGGTTCTGGCACAAGGTCTTGTTCGATCGCGGGCTCGTTAGTACCGTCGAGCCGTTTCAAAAGCTCGTCAATCAAGGCATGATCCTCGGCGAGATGGAATTCACCGGCTATCAGACGGCCGACGGCGCCTGGGTCAGCGCATCGGAAGCCTCGACCGACGCCGACGGAAACCCGATTCTCAAAGCGTCGGGCGATTCGTTGCGAACGGTCAAGCTGACGACGGACCTCGTCGTTAAGCAAGGCGAGTGTTTCGTCTTGAAGTCGGACGCGAAAATTCGCATAGACAGCCGCGCGTTTAAAATGTCGAAGAGCCGCGGCAACGTGGTTAATCCTGACGAAGTCGTGGCCGAGTACGGGGCCGATGCGCTTCGCCTGTATGAAATGTTCATGGGGCCGCTCGAAGCCGTGAAGCCCTGGAGCATGGACGGCGTGAGCGGCGTACGAAACTTTTTGGACCGCGTTTGGCGATTGATTATCGACGACCGCCAAGAGGCGAACGCCCTGAACGCGGCAATTCAAGACGTCGCGACGACCGAAGAGCAAGAACGCGTCGTTCATAAAACGGTCAAAGCCGTAACGAACGATATCGAGCAAATGTCGTTCAACACGGCCATCGCCCGCATGATGGAGTTCACGAATTTCTTCTTCAAGCAAGACGTTCGGCCTCGGTCAGCCATGAAAACGTTCACGCTTCTCTTGGCGCCGTACTCGCCGCACTTAGCCGAGGAGCTTTGGGAGGCGCTGGGCGAAAAGACGACGCTGGCATATGAATCGTGGCCCACTTTCGACGAATCGAAGCTCGTCGAGAGCGTGATCGAAGTGCCGGTTCAAGTGAACGGCAAAGTCCGCGGCAAGATTTCGGTCGCGGCCGATACCGACAAAGCGACGCTTGAAACGCTGGCCAAGCAAGAGGCGAAAGTCGCCGAACAATTGGAAGGCAAGACCATCGTCAAAACGATCGTCATCCCCGGCAAAATGGTCAACTTCGTGGTGAAATAATGCCCGAACTCAAAATCTCCCCCGAAACGACGCGCATCGCCTGGATCGGTACGGGCGTGATGGGTTCGAGCATGTGCGGACACTTGCTTAAAGCCGGTTACAAGGCGACGGTTTATAACCGCACGAAATCGAAAGCCGATTCGTTGCTGAACATGGGGGCCGCTTGGGCCGACTCGCCGAAGCAAGCCGCCGCCGAGGCCGACGTCATTTTCTCGATTGTCGGCTATCCGCGCGACGTGCGAGAAGTGATTCTCGGCGCCGACGGAGCGTTGGCCGGTTGCAAGCCGGGCGCAGTCATTGTCGACATGACGACGAGCGAACCGGCGTTAGCCGTCGAAATCGCCGAAGCCGCCGCGAAAAAAGGAGTCCATGCGATCGACGCGCCGGTTACCGGCGGAGACGTCGGCGCGCGAGAGGCAAAGCTTTCGATCTTGATCGGCGGGGACGCCGGCGCGATCGAAGCTCTCACGCCGCTCTGGAAATTGATGGGCGCAAGCTACGTTCGGCAAGGCGGGCCAGGCGCGGGACAACACGCCAAGCTCGCCAATCAAATTCTCATCGCCGGTTGCATGGTCGGCGTTTGCGAAGGATTGCTCTACGCCTACAAAGCTGGCCTGAATTTGGAAGACGTGCTGAAATCGGTCTCTTGCGGTTCGGCCGGAAGCTGGTCGCTTTCAAACTTGGCGCCGCGAATGATCGCCGGTAATTTCAATCCCGGCTTCTTTGTCGATCACTTCGTCAAAGACATGGGCATCGCTTTGGACGAAGCGCGGCGAATGAAATTGGCCACGCCTGGATTGGCCTTGGCGCATCAACTGTACTTGTCGTTGCAGGCGCACGGCGGAGGCAAAAACGGCACCCAAGCGCTCGTTCTGGCTTTGGCCGATTTATCGCAAATCGATTGGAAGAACCGAAAATAATTTTGGTTCCTTTTGAAAACAACTTATCTTCTTGGAGTCGCTCCGATGAATTCGAAACGCGTATTTCTTTCCGAAAGCGAAATGCCGAAGGCCTGGTACAATTTGCAAGCCGATTTACCGGAGCCTTTGCCGCCTCCTTTGCACCCAGCCACGCAGCAGCCGATCGGTCCCGCCGACCTTGAGCCGATTTTCGCCAAGGCGTTAATCGAACAAGAGGTGAGCCAAGAGCGCTGGATTGAGATACCGGAGCCGGTCCGTGAGGTCTTCAAGATTTGGCGTCCGACGCCGTTGACCCGCGCCACTGAATTAGAAAAGGCGCTGAAGACGCCCGCCCGAATTTATTTCAAGGATGAAAGCGTCAGCCCGCCGGGGAGTCACAAGCCGAACACCGCCGTTCCCCAAGCCTATTACAATAAAATCGAGGGCATCGAACGTTTAACGACCGAGACCGGGGCAGGGCAGTGGGGCTCGTCGCTCTCCTTCGCCTGCTCGCTATTCGGCGTTAAGTGCAAGGTCTTCATGGTCCGCGTCAGCTACGACGCCAAGCCGTACCGTCGTTCGATGATGCAACTTTGGGGCGGGCACGTCGTCGCAAGTCCGTCGCCCGACACCGAGGCGGGCCGTCGATTCCTGGCTGCCGATCCGGAGTGTCCCGGCAGTCTCGGCATCGCCATCAGCGAGGCGGTCGAAGCGGCCGTCGCGCGTGAAGACACCAAATACACCCTCGGCAGCGTGCTCAATCACGTCATGTTGCACCAGACGATCATCGGGCTGGAGGTGGAAAAGCAAATGGAGCTGATCGGCGACTATCCCGACATAATGCTCGGCTGCGTCGGCGGCGGAAGCAACTTCGCCGGTCTGACCTTCCCGTTCATTCGGCACAAGATTCAAGGCAAAAGCATCCGCTTCGTGGCGTGCGAGCCGCACTCCTGCCCGTCGATGAGCCGCGGCGAATACCGTTATGATTTCGGCGACACGGCCCAACTCACTCCTCTGGTGAAGATGTTCACGCTGGGACACAGCTTTCTGCCGCCGGGAATCCACGCCGGCGGACTCCGCTATCACGGCATGGCGCCGATGGTCAGTTTCTGCGCTAAGCTCGGCTTGGTCGAAGCGGCAGCGTTTCATCAGACCGAGTGCTTCGAGGCGGCCCAACTTTTCGCCAAAACCGAAGGAATCGTCCCCGCCCCGGAATCGTCGCACGCCATCCGCGGCGCGATCGTCGAGGCCGAGCGCTGCCGCGACTCCGGCGAAGAGAAGTGCATCGTCTTCGCGCTCAGCGGACACGGCGTTTGCGATATGGCCTCGTACGATAAATTCCTCGGCGGCCACTTGGAAGACTACGCCTATCCGCAAGAGAAAATCGAAGACGCCCTCAAAGAACTTCCTAAGTTGGATTAGCTTGCACGCGTCAGGAGCCTGGCTGCTTGTTTAGGCGCGACTCGAAGTGAAACGCGTCCCTGTCCCCTACGCTTCGCGAATGGCTGCGGGGCCGCGTTCGCGAAGCGCATCGTCAATCTTCGTCAACAGCTCCGGCGACAGTTCCCAGCCGGCTCCGCCGGCCGTTTCGGCGATTTGCTCCGGCCGTCGCGCGCCGCACAACGCACCGGTCACGCCCGGCCGGTGGATCGTCCAATTGATAACCAACTCCGCAACCGTATGCTCCGCCTCCTTGGCGATCGCGCGAAGCTTCTCGACGAACGCCAAATTCTTCTCCCATTCGTCGCCATGGAACTGCGGATAGTTGCGGCGATTGTCGTTCTCGAACTTCTGGTCCGTTCGCATCTTCCCGGCCAATAGCCCTTTCATTAACGGCCAAAAGACCATTACCGATACGTCACGCTCTCGGCACCAGGGCAAAACGTCGGCCTCGATCTGGCGCTGCAACATGTTGTACGGCGGCTGTACGGCAGACAGAGGGCATTCCCGCGAAAACTCATCGAGCTGCGCGACCGTCAAATTCGACGCCCCGACGGCCAATGTCTTTCCTTCGTCGAGCAAGCGTTTCAATTCGCCCGCCGCGTCGGCGATCGGCGTCTTCTCGTCTGGAGCGTGAAGATAATAAAGCTCCACCCGATCCGTTTGCAGGCGTTGCAAGCTCTCCTCGCAGTGGCGGCGCAGCGTCGCCGGCGAACAATCGTAGACAGGTTGGCCGGCAGCATCCCAGCCAAGCCCGCCTTTCGTGGCAATGACCATTTCGTCGCGTCGGGAACCAAGCGCCTTGGCGATCAATCGCTCGCTCTCACCGCTTTTCCCGTACATGTAGGCCGTGTCGAGGTGGTTCACCCCCAAATCGAAACACGCTTTAAGCGTGGCCAAGCTCTCCGATTCAACGATGTTCGGGGTCGTCACGCCGGCAATCGGCCAACAGCCCATCGCAACGGCCGAAACTTTCAGGTCGGTCTTGCCGAGTTGTCTGTATTCCATCGTTTTCATACCGGCCGGCTCTCGAGGGTCCGCCGCACTTTCTTCGGTCTCTTTTACCGTAATGCTAGGCGAGCCGACCGCAAAATCAAGATTCCATTCGCCCAATTTCTCATTGTCCCCATCGCACTCCGATTCCTCTTCCGGAAGAACGTTAAACCGGTTGAAAAACGAGATGAACCAAGGAACGAGAATTGCCAGGTAGGCCGCGATCAGCAAAATTGGATAGTGGCGTATCGCCTCGGGCTGCCCGACGTTCGCAAGAAACGCCAATTCCGCAAACCCCAATAACAAAATATCGGTGATGACGAGTATCGTATACAGATAGGAAAGGAGCGACCAGAGCGTTTGCTTTCGTCGTTCGGGCGCAAGCCAATACGACTTCTTTGGAATGTTGATCGAGCCGTCGGGCAAACGGCCAAGAAAGATTGTAAAAAAAGCCGCTAAGACAGGAGGCATGACGATCATTCCCGCCAAAAACGCCGTGCTCACGCTCTTCGGCATCCATGCGTCCGCCTCGTCGAAGGCGTTGAAATGCGAGGCGACTTTTTCCGGCAAAAGCGGATAGTAGTGCGCAATGCGCAGTCCTCCGATCGCCAATATGAAAACAAAAAACAGGGCGCCCAGTTTATGCGACGTCATCTTTGTAACATTCTTATGCAAAGGAAATGATCTTCTCGCCGTCAATATAACCGTTCCGCGCCGAGAAACAATTCGGCGTTAATCATTCCCTTCGCGACCAATCTAAATAATGCGGATATGTTTTTAGACTCCAAGGCACGATTGACGCGCGGCCTTGGCTTCGAGCCGACGGAAAATATTCCGTAACGGATACGAATCCTTTTTGGCGACATCTGCCGCCATCCCCTCCTTACTCATCCGCATGCCGAGAAAAACAACGTTCAGGCATACTCCGTAATTGCAAGAGGCGCCCTACGCAATTCGCCAAAAAAAGGCCGAAATAAGCCTGTTTTCGCAAGAAAAAAACGCCGGTTTTTCGGGAAATTTTTCGCTGTCAACCCACTTTAAAGCTAGTCTGACGGCATAAATTGCATATAATGACGCGTTAGAAGTGAACGTTTCTTTTTGGGAGAGCGTATCTCAAAATGAAACGATTTAGTGAGTTAATAAAACGATACATGGTGCTTTCGCAACAATTTTGGCCATTTTGGGCCTGTTGCGTTCTCGGCAAACAGGTTGATGGGAGTGATTTTTATCACATTTCATCTTACCTAAATAACCAGTCCTGCCTAAGCCGTTTTTTTGCCTATGCGTCGGGTTGACATCCAAATCAACTATGCTAGCTTATCGTTCTAAGCTACGTATTTGTTATCACATTCGCCTAATCGGAAAAGTTTAACAGGGCTGTGACTTTTCGGCGGCGTTTTGAAGTGATAACGCCAGTATGTGCGTCCTCGGCTGAAAGCCGTCAGGGTCGGGGAGCAGATGGAATAAATGACGGCGCAACTGCGCGTTCCTCAACGCTACGGTACCTGTTAGTTGGAGGTTTCTCGAATGAATCGATCATTCCTTTTTGGCATCGCGTGCATCGTCGCGGTGTTTGGCTTGGCCCTCGTGGGCACGAACAACCGCGCCTCTGCTGGCGAAGCCTGCGCCCCGGCGGCCTGCGCCCCGGCCGCTTGCACTCCGGCGCCCTGTGCCCCGGCGTCCTGCGAGCCGAAGTCCTGCAAGCCCAAGCACGAGCGCAAAGTTCGCTCTTGCCGTCCGAAGTCCTGCGAGCCGAAGGCTTGCGAAGCTCCTAAGGCCTGCGCTCCGGCATCTTGCGAGCCGAAGTCCTGCAAGCCCAAGCACGAGCGCAAAGTTCGCTCTTGCCGTCCGAAGTCCTGCGAGCCGAAGGCTTGCGAAGCTCCTAAGGCCTGCGAAGCCCCCAAGGCTTGCGCCCCGGTGAGCTGCGAACCGAAGTCCTGCTGCCCGAAGCGTGAGCGCAAAGTTCGCTCCTGCCGCCCGAAGTCTTGCGAGCCGAAGGCTTGCGAAGCCCCCAAGGCTTGCGCCCCGGTGAGCTGCGAACCGAAGTCCTGCTGCCCGAAGCGTGAGCGCAAAGTTCGCTCCTGCCGTCCGAAGTCCTGCGAGCCCGTTAAGGCTTGTGCGGCTCCGAAGGCTTGCGAAGCCCCCAAGGCTTGCGCCCCGGCCTGCTGCGCCCCGGCTGCCGCTCCCGCTGCTGCCCCGGCCGCTCCGAAGGAAGCCCCGAAGGAAGCCGCCCCGGCCGCTCCGGCCCCGCCGGCCCCCAAGGCCTAG
Organism: Thermoguttaceae bacterium; assembly: GCA_963665265.2. GTDB lineage: Bacteria > Planctomycetota > Planctomycetia > Pirellulales > Thermoguttaceae > CAXXHQ01. The sequence goes on from OY762224.2 coordinate 1,306,316, forward strand.
TTTCCGGTTTTGAAGCAACTTCCAGTAATTGCTCCGCCGCCCTTAAAGTTTCGGAACGCAATCATTGAGTCGAGTTGTCCATCATGTTAATCAAGCTCGCCGCTCTGCTTTCATAGCGGTGTGACGGACGATAAAACGCCTTCCTGCCCTGGGAAGACGATATAAGTCAGAACGAGTTAAAGCCGGTTCCTTTGTGGTTCCGGCTTTTTTTATGCGCTCACGATTCGTCTCGCTTCAATCGTGACTTTCAACCCTCTTTCGTTTATCCATTTCCCGCCCCCCTCTATACCCGGCGGCATAAAACTCCTATATTCTCGAATGTGTGTTTAATCGAAAAAATCAAGGAGTTCACAGCGATAATGACCACGACGGCGAAACGGTTGGATCTGACTGAATATATTCGCAGCATTCCGGACTTCCCGAAACCCGGCATCCTTTTCCGCGACATTACCCCCTTGCTCGGCTCGCCCGAGGCCTTCCGACAGACCGTCTCCGATCTTGCTGCTCCCTTCCGCAAGAAAAAGATCGACTTCATTGCCGCCGCCGAGGCCCGCGGATTCATTTTCGCTTCGCCGTTAGCAATTGAACTGAACGCCGGGCTTGTGCCGATCCGTAAGCCCGATAAGCTCCCCTACCAAACCCTTTCGTTCAGCTACGACTTAGAATACGGTGCTGACACGCTTCAGATTCATGCCGACGCCATTCCCGAGGGCGCCAACGTCCTTGTTGTGGATGATTTGCTGGCCACAGGCGGAACTGTTGACGCCTGTTGCCGTTTGGTTGAAAAAGCAGGCGGAAAAATCGCCGGTTGCGCCTTTGTCATTGAATTGGCCGACCTCAAAGGACGCGACCGCATTTCAAACTATGAAACGCTAAGCCTGGTAAATTACAGAGAGTAGGTGCGGGGCTTGGCAGTTTTTCAAGCAGTCATTTGCCGAAAAACTCTCGTTTAACAAAACAAACCGCACATCTTCTCAAATTTCTACCGCCCCCGGTTCGATGACTACAACATGGAACCGGGGGATAATATGCGTTCGCCGCACGGCACAAAACATTTTCTATCGAGGGTTGGCTCCGCTTTTCTTGCGATGGCCATTTGCCATGGTGCAACGGGATTCGCCCGCGAACCGCTGCTTGTAATGCCGTATTGGCATACGCCTGCTCCCTATTACACCGGCAATCCCCGTGTGATCGATCCGGCGACAGTAAAGAATCCGACGCCGTCGCCGGCGAAAATCCCTCAGAAATACGCACCGCCCGCACCAAGCCCGAAGGCGTATCCTTACGGATTTTTCGGGGCGCAGACCCGCGGTTTCAAGATGACGAAACAGGGTTACTACGGCGAATACGATCAAACAACGTATTCTCGGTAGGATTTTTCTGGAGGCTGATCGCTGATCGCCGACGGCTTATCTATTGAAGCCCATAAAGAAGCTAAACACTTGTTTTTGGTCGCCCGGGTTGCTCACGACCGGGAAAGCGAAGTCCAAGGCGATTGGGGCCGAACCCATGGCCGGAATAGTAATGCGGAGCCCGAAGCCGGGAGCCACGCGGAATTTATCGTGCCAGTCCGAAAGGCTTCGTTCGACGGTGCCCGCATCGCAGAAAATTACGCCGCGGAGCATGTCGTCGGCCGTGATCGGGAACATATATTCAGTCGAGGTCAGCGCTTGGAAATCACCGCCGCAGATCTCATAGGTTCCCAAAGTCGGAGCGTAGGCGCGGGGCGAAGCGTAGCGGTATTGGAAACCGCGGATACTCGATGAACCGCCTCCGAAGTATCGGTCGTAAATCGGCGTATCGTCGCCCGACCAGCCGACTTTTCCGCTCACGCTCAAAACGTGACGGCCCGAGCCGTCCGGCCGTTCATGCAGCATGAAGTACTTTCTCGCGTCCAAGTCGAGCTTTGGATATTGGAACGTGCCGATGACTTGCTCGGCCGTGAAGCTGAGCAAATGTCCTTGCGTGGCTAAATACGGATTGTCGCGGGTGTCATGCGTAATTCCTGCGGAAAAACCGTGCAGGCCGTTTTTGCCGACGACTTCGGCCAAGTCGGGCATCGCCGCGTCGATCGGATTCGAGATGCCGATCGAGGCGCCGCGATAAGCGATTTCGCCGTTTAGATCCGAGGTCAACTGGCGTTTAATCGCAATTCGACCGCCGATTCGTTCTTCGTACCATTCGGTAAACGATCGAGTGTAGTAGTATCCGCCCAAACCGAGACCGTTTTGCGAGTCCATCCAAAACGGTTCATCGAAGTTGACCGAATAGGTTTGCGTTGTGGTTCCGGGCATGGCCTGGATGCGCAAGCGCTGACCGTTGCCTCGCCAGGCCGTAAAGTTCTTGATGTCGTCCCAACTTCGCGGGACGTTGAAGATGTCGAAGTTTTGTTCGTCGATCACTACTTGGCCGAACAAACCGGAATCGGAGTTCACGCCGACGCCCAACATGAATCGGCCCGTTTGCGTCTCGTTAACGGGGATATTTATTGGCAAACTGGCCATCGGCTCGTCGGGCGCGCGTCCGCTCATAAACGGCGAGTTTTGGCCGAAAATCGGTTGGACCATTCGCTCGGGCGGAGGCATTTCACTAGCCGCGAGATATTGGTTTTGCAAATTTTGTTGCGGAGCGGCGCCGTTAGGTTGTTGTGAGTAACCTTGCTGCCCGTCGGCTTGAGCGTATTGCTGCTGCGGATATCCCTGTTGCTGATACTGCTGCGGCTGCTGCTGATAGCTTTGTTGCGGATTAGTTTGGGGATAGGCGGCGTCCTGGGTTTCGTTATATGCGGTTTGCACGACTCCGTTCGACGAAGCGGCTTGCCGCGAGGAATCGCCGCCGAGCCAACGCAAACGCGATGGCAACGACGGGGTCGAACGGCCTTCGTCGGTATACTGTCCGCGAACGACGGTCGGCTCGCCATAGTTGCGCTGCGCATCGGCCGGAGCGGGCCACACGTTTTGCCGAGTCGTTTGCTCCTGCCGTTGAGCGGCGGGCTGCTGACTCTGTTGCGCCGGATACGATTGGCCGTACGACTGCGAGTAGGATTCTTGTCGTTGCGGAGCCGCTTGCGCCGGTTGGTATCCGGCTTGGTAGTCGGTCTGATACTGTCGCGGATTTTGCGGCGGATATTGAGTTTGGTCTTGCCGCTGATATTGCGCTTGGTAGGGTTGCAAGTTTTGTTGCTGATACGCGATGGGGTTTTGCTGATTCTGCGGCGTTTGAGCGAGAACTTGCAGCGTTGGGTACATCGTCGGTCGAGACCCGTCGGCGTAGATATATCCTTGCGGAGCGGCGGACTGTTCGCGATTCCATTGCTCTTGATTGACCGCTGTGCCTTCGAGGCGAAGCGTCATAACGCGTTCTTCGTCGGGCGACGGCTCCGGACTCTGATTGCGCACGTTCGGTCTCGAACCCGGTCGACCGGCTGTTTGCGATTGGCCGCGACCTTCCAGATCGCCGTCTTCGCTTTCGGGCGGCGAGAAAACGAGTTTCGGCGTTTCGCCGGCGGCCGGATTGTTCTCGAACAGTCCGGAGAACTTCAACCGGCGTTCGCTGGCTCGAATCTCGCGAGTATCGACGACGTCGCCGGGATGAATCGACAGGCGGTTCAACACCGTCGTGATTTTCGTATGCGGGAACTCGCCCTTGATGGCCACGTCGATGCGATCGACGCGATATTTGGCGCCTTCCTTGACGTTGTAAACCAAGTCGAGCGTGCCCGGCTCCTCGAGAAATCGGATATCGGCCTTCACGTCGGCGAACGCATAACCGACGCCGCCGTACATGTCTTGCATCATCGTCGTGTCGGCGGTCATTTGCGATTGATTGAAATAATCGCCGCTTTTCAGCTTAATGTCTCTTAGCAACGTGTCGGAAAGGTATTTCGTATTGCCGTTGACCGAGACGTTGCGGATTTTGAACCGCGGGCCCTCGTGAATCACGAACGTGACAACGACCCAGTTGGCTTGCGTGATTTGGTTGAATTCTCGGCCGATCCGAGAACGAATTAAATCGAAACTATACTTGTCCTCGCCGTCGTACTCGTGAACTTCTCGCCCAATTTCTACGTTGAAGAAACCGAGTCCGCGATAATACGCGATTAAGCGATTGACGTCCTCGTCCAAGTCGCTACGTTTGAATTCACCGCTAAATAGATACAAAAACGGCGTTTTCGTGTCGATCTGCGTGCGTAAACGAGCGTCCGTGGCGATCGTATTTCCCTCGAACACGACCACTTGGACTTTTTGCTTGACGCCCTCGTTGATCAAGAATATCGCTTTCCGATCTTCCGGCTTGTCGCCCTCGAGCAGCGTGACGCGGGCTTTCGAGTAGCCCTTCTTTTTGTAGTAGGCCTCTAGCTTTCGGCGCGCTTCTTCGACGGCGAAAGTGTCGAGCGGATCGCCAGGCTTCAAGTCGGCCTCTTTCTGCAAGGCTTTTTTCGTCACGTATTCGTTACCCACGAATTTTACTTCGCGAAGAATCGGACGTTCGACGATGTCGAAAGCGACTTCGCATCCGCCTTGAACGACCCGAACGTAGGTCTTCACGTCGATGAACATGTGCGTATGATCGAGACGACGAACGTCTTCCTCGAGTTGGTCGGAATCGAAAGCTCGACCGACGCGAGTGCGGATGTAAGGCTTGATTTTGTCGAGGGAAAGCGATTTATTGCCGCGCACGTCCACCTTGAGCACTTGCAATCCTTGAGCGGCTCGCTGGGCGGAAATCGACGTGCCGGAAAGCTTTTGCGTTCGCGGATTCGGATCGATTTCGGGCGGAACGGCGGAGGTTACGGCGCCGCGCGGACCGATCGGCACCGATAGATTTGCTTGGGGAACCAGCCCGTTTTGTCTCGGTGCTAAAGAGACCCCGACCGTCGAACCGGTTTCGTTGCGCAGAACGGTTGCGCTAGGCATTGCGGGACCGCTCGCCGGCGCGCCGTTCGACTCGGGGAACGCCGGGCCGGCATCGTATTGCGCAAGGCAAACCGAGGCGCCGAAACACACCGCTAAGCATGCGGCGATCATTCCGGCTCGGTAACCGAGCGGTCTGTTTTCAGCTCTTGGGCAGTGTCCAAAAAGCGCCATCCGATGCTCTTTCCGTCGTCGGCGTCGAATCAATGTGGTACGGACTTAAGTGATTGCGTTCGCCTTGCTTATTGAGTTCCTTCAGCCGAGGTTTTTCGCTCGGCGCAGGGCACTTTCGCAAGGTCGCGTAGAAATACCTAAAGAGAGGAATCAGAACAAGTCGAATATTCACTCTTTACTAGTAATTCTTTGGAGCGATGGGAAGGCTAGGGTGCTTGCGACGCCTAGGAAGGCAGTAGTTGGATAGCCGCCTATGTTTCGCTCTCTATTTGAGAACCGCCATTAGCTTTCCCTCTTGACGGCGCAACGCTCTGGCTGGCAAGTTTTTTTTCTGTGTAAACTCTACGCATCTCTCGCATTCTTCGTATAGTGCGGCGTAATCGTTGTTCTTGATAACTCTCCGCAAGAAAATCCCCCTCCGTGCCGAAAAGCAGATAGTCGGGCAAACTTTACCGATTATTCGGATTGTAGGCTACAAGATCTTTTTCGTTCGCCTACATGCATTTCAACGGATTGATGAGGGATGCGTCATGATTGACAACGCTTTGGACGTTCGAGCGAATTGCTTGGCCTGCGGGAGCGACATCACTTATCCCTTGTATAACCCTGCCCCGCAACCGATGGGTATGATTAATTTACCCCACACGAGGGAAGCCGCGCTGCGGTCGCCGTTGTTTCCCATGAATTTTCGGGCTTGCTCGTTCTGCGGACATGTTTTCAACATCGATTTCGATTACGACCTGATTCCCTACCAGGGCGATTCGAACATGATGTTTAACCGCGGTGAGTTGTGGATGAAGCATCTCAACGCAATGATCGACGTTCTCGTCCGCGATTACGACGCTGCGGGAAAAACACTTGTCGATATCGGATGCGGAGACGGCTTGTTCTTTCAATTGCTGACCGAGCGTCGCCTTGGTTGCCGCTGCATCGGTTACGAACCGGGAATTGAAGCCGAGACCGCCCGTAAGAACGGATTAGTCGTCGAACGCGATTACTTCGTTCCCGAGCGCGATTTAGAGAAAACGCGGCCCGACGTTCTTGTTTGCCGGCATGTGATTGAGCATATGGACGATCCGCGATCATTCTTGCGTTCGATCGTTTATTGGTGCAATCGGCACGAACTGTTTCCGACGTTTATGGTCGAGGTTCCGCGGATCGATCGCGCGGTCGCTCAATCGCGGATCACCGATTTCTTATACGAACATGTTTCAAACTTCACGGATCGCAGCTTTCGCGCGGTTTTCGAATCGACCGGCTACGAAATATGCGATTTGCGTCCGTTTTATGGCGACGAAGTTCTTGTGGCGGTCGTGCGTCCGCAAAAGTTGGCGCACTTGAACGAGATTCAAATCGCCTCGAAAAAATTCTACGACGACGTGGGCTTGCAGTCGGTTCGGGTTCGCGAACAGTTGGAAGCGTTGCGACGAGCGGGAAAGAAAGTGGCGTTTTGGGGCGCGGCCAGCAAAGGTGCCGCTTTCTTAAACGCCTTCGGCATCGACGCCGCGAATTTTCCGATCGTCGTCGATTCGGATCTGAACAAAGTCGGTCGGTTCGTTCCAGGGGCCGGACAGGAAATACGATCGCCGGATTATTTAATAGAGCGTCCCGTCGACGTCGTGGTGATAACGACGCGATGGCGTGCGAAAGACATCGTCGCGGAAATGAAGCGACGCGGAATTACTTATCAAGATGCGTTGACGCTTCAAGGCGCGCAACTGCAGTCTTATCGAGAGGAGTACGCGGATGAACAAGCAACAGGTCAAGAAAAACGGCAAGTCATTGCGCCGCCCCATTTCCTCGGAGATTCTCGGCGGAACTCCGAAAGCGGGCGGACCGGTCTCGGAATCGTCCCGCTTGCCGGAAATATCCCCTACGGCGACCTGCCTTCTTGGCGATAAGCGACCGCTCTCCGCGTTATTCGGCGAGGACGCCGGACGGCGTTTCCGTCTCGATCCGGGCATCGGCTCGACGTCTCCGGTCGTCGAGTTGGCGAAAAGTATTGCGCCGTTCAAGAGCGACGAAGGCGCCGTCACGGTTACGGCCGAGGAATGCGCTAAATTTCCGAATAGCGAGCTGATTCCTCTCTATTACGCGAAGAAGTTTCATCTCCTTAGCGCAATGCTGTTTATGAAATTAGTTCGCTACGGAAGCGAGCAGATATTAGCGCTAACTCCGGAAATTCAAAACGAGGTCGACGAGGTCGTCGGAGCGCTGTTGTTCGTGTTATCGAGACCTGACTTTGAGATATCGAACGAATTGATTCCGCAATTCGTTTCGATGAATCACGTACTATGCAACGTGATTCGCATTTCTTCGTATCGCACCTCGGATCCGTGGGTTAAGCAACTCATGCGTCAGGAGCGGAATTTAGCCAAGCTTTTGATTCTTTATAACGTGCGTTGCGAAACGGACATTGATCCGACGGCCTTGGTTAACGCGCAAACGAAACTGGGGTCGCTCTGGTACACGCGATATTCGCTGGGGGTGGGCGGTTACGCCGCCGACGCTCCGCTCGAAAAAATCCGACGCTGCCTCGCTAACGTTCCCGAGTCGTTCGTCATGCCCGACACGACCGTCACCGCGTCGTATTTCAATTGCACCTACGTCGATCACGAAAACGATTGGAAATACAAATCGGAGATCAACAAGCGGATTCAAAGGGAGCTAAAAGACGTCGGCGTGAGGAACAAACCCCGGCGAAACAGCGTGGCGATCATCACTTCAAAGTGGTGGCCGCAAACGGCCGTCTATAAAAGCTGCGCTCCGTTCATCAATACGTTAAGCGACGAATACGATCTAACCCTAGTTCATACGGGGCCGGATCGGGAGGGAATCGACAAATCGATTTTTAATCGCGTTCTGAGCGTCAAGCTCGAAGGCGATAAGCTCGATTTCAGCCAAATACTCGAAAACGATTTCCAATTGGCCTATTTCCCAGACATCGGGATGACGGCTGAATCGATTTGGTTGGCCAATATGCGCATCGCGCCGATTCAAGCGATGGGCTACGGGCACCCGGTCAGCACTTACGGCGCATTGGTCGATTACTTCATCGGCGGAGCCGACGCGGAGTTGCCGGTCGGAGCCGAGAAATTCTATTCGGAACGATTAGTATTGATTCCCGGCATCGGCCAGCATCCCGTGCTTCCGCAGTATGAGCCGAAGCGTCCTGAACCAAAGGACGATCTTTTACGCGTCAACTGCGCGTGGGGATGCACGAAAATCAATGCCCCGCTGCTCCGATTGATGCGGGAGATTCGCGACCGGTCAAATAAGCCGATGCAATTCCAATTTTTCCCGGCCTGGGGATTGGAACGATACAACGCAGTAATTCCGTTTCTGCAAGACATTGAAGCGGCGCTCGGCACGGCTGCCCACGTCTACGCGAATCGACCCTATAACGATTACATGAGTTGCATGGAAAACTCGGCGTTGGCGATCGATTCGTTCCCCTTCGGCGGATACAACAACATCGTCGATTCGCTGTTCTTGCGGATTCCGTTGGTCAGTTTCCAAGGCGATCGGTTCTACAATCGAGCGGCGTCGGCGTTATTGCGAAAGGTCGATCTCGAAGAATTGATAGCGACCAACGGCGATGAATACGTTGAGAAGACTGTTCGTTTGATTAACGACGACGATTATCGCCATGACGTCCGCGATCGCATCGCAAAAATCGATTTACAGGAACGGTTGTTCAATACCGATGAACCGCCGTTCTTCAAAGACGCAATTAACTTCATCATCGATCACCATGAACAGTTAAGTCAGGATACTTGTCGCACGCCGATTTTCATTCGATGACGTACGGCCCGCCTTGGCGGGAAATAACGACTACGCGACGAATCGAAGTTGGAACGCCCCGGCAAGACGGACGGTCGTAGCGATTGTAGCGATTACGGCGACGTCGCCGGCCGGAGACGTCAAGCAGTCGGTAAATTGCTGGATATTGCGCAATTTTTTCGACGATAACGATTAACGGAAGAATGCGCTGCCCCCCTGCGCAAATGCACGGCGCCTTGAGTTGATTACGCACGTATTATGCGTTTTGCGCGGAGAAGAATTGACGATATCGTCGCGTCGCCCTCGGCGATGAGTGCGGTTCATCGTTAATTCCGGGATCCTTGACGGAAAACGCATTTTGGCGGAGCGAAGTTCAATCAGCTTTCGCCTTTTTTTGTAAGGTACGTGCCATGTCCACAATGTCTTTGGGAACGATTTCCAGCTCCACGGGTTTAATCTCCGGCATCGATTACGAGACGCTGGTGACGAATCTGATGAAATTGGCGTCAACGCGGAAAACGTTGCTTTCTAACGCCACGGACAAACTTACAGAAAAAAAGACAGCTTATACCAAAATTCAGGCGAATCTCGCCACATTGCAATATTCGACGAACAGCCTCGGAAAAAGCTCGCTATTTGAATCGGCGAACGTCACAAGCAGCAATGCGAGCGTGATTAAACTCGCCGCAAACGGCTCGCCGACGACTGGAACGTATAAATTCGTCGCCGTGCAAGAGGCGCAAGCGGGGCAAGTTCAAAGCGGCTCGTATTCCTCTTCAACTTCGACGGTCGGTAGCGGAACGCTCACCTTCCGCTTCGGAGACACTGTGGCGAAAACCGCCTCATTAAGTTCGCTGAACGGCGGAGTCGGAATTACAAAGGGTTCAATTCGCATTACCGATCGTAGCGGCGCTTCGGCGGACGTCGATCTTTCAAACGTTCAAACCCTCAACGACGTCCTGACGGCGATCAATAACAATACGACGATCGACGTGACTGCGGCGATCGAAGGCGATCACATCACGCTTACCGACAACACCGGCGAAACAAAGTCGAATTTGATCGTCAAGGATATCAAGAGCGGTTCGACGGCGTCGTCGCTCGGACTGGCCGGGATTAACGTAGCGACCTCGACGGCCGACGGGAGCGACCTAATTTCGCTTTCTAAAAACACGTCGTTGAGCGATCTCAACGACGGCATGGGCGTCGCCGTTAATACCGCTTTGGCCGATTTCTCTTATACGTTGCGCGACGGAACGACGGGAACGATCGATCTATCCCCGGCCACGACGACCGGCTCCGGCAACAGCGCAGTTACCACGGTGGACGCCGACACGACCCTCGGAGACGTCGTCGATCGCATTAACGCCGCTAATTCGAGTAAACTTAGCGCATCGATTAGTTCCGACGGAAAACGAATCGTCATCACCGATTTAACCTCAGGCTCCGGCGATTTTAAACTCACGGAACTTTCCGGCTCGACCGTCTTGCAAGACCTTGGTCTAAACAAAACTTCGGAAGAAGGCGTGATTACCGGCGATCGAATTATCGGCGGGGCGAACTCCGTCTTACTTTCCAGCCTCAACGGCGGAGCGGGCCTAGGCGATTTGGGGCAACTAAAAATCACTAATCGAAGCGGCGAAAAAGCGACGGTCGATTTGTCCGGCGCCGAAACCCTCGACGACGTCGCTAGTTTGATTAACAATGCCGGTCTAGGCGTTTCCGCTTCAATAAACGACCCGGGAACAGGACTAAAAATCACCGATACGACCGGAACCGACGCGCGAAACTTAATTATCGCCGACGGCGACGATGGCTTGAAAACGGCGACCGCCTTGGGCATTACCGCCAACGTCGCCGCGAACTCCGTTACGGGCGGCGATTTAAAACTGCAAGTCGTCGGCGTCTCTACGAATTTGTCCTCGCTCAACGGCGGGGCGGGCGTCGCAAAGTCATCCTTCTCGATCACCGATAGCAAAGGAAGCAAGACGACGATCGATCTATCCGGCAACGCCGTCTCGACGATCGGAGACGTCATTAACCTCATCAATTTGAAAGCGACTGGAGTCACCGCGTCGATCAACTCGACCGGAGACGGCATTCAATTGGTCGACAAAGCCGGCGGTTCGTCCACGTTATCAGTAAAAGAAGGCTCCGGAACGACTGCCGAAGATTTGCATCTAACCGGTTTTCCCACGACGAAGACCGTTAACGGAACGTCGACTCAGGTGATCGACGGCGCTGTTACGCAGTCCGTCACGATCGACTCGACGGATACCCTTGACGCTTTGGTGACAAAGATAAATAAGCTTGGCGCCGGCGTTACGGCCAGCGTCAATAACGACGGTGGCGGCTACCGACTTGTTCTTGAATCGGACAACACGGGCGCAGCAAGCAAACTGGTCGTCAATTCGACTGGTTCCGGACTCTCTTTCAGTACGCTCGTCGACGCGCAGGACGCCATCCTGAAGTACTCCGTCTCGGGCGCGTCGAGCATGAAAACCGTGACTTCAAGCTCAAACACGTTTTCTGGCGTCGTTGAAGGGCTAGACGTTACGATCGCTTCCGCCTCGACCTCGGCGGTAACCGGTACGGTAACTGAGGATTATTCCAATCTGCAAACCGCCGTAAAATCGTTCGTTAGCTATTACAACAGCTATCTTGATACGATGAGCGGTTATACGACCTATAACTCGACAACCACCGGCACAGCGAACGCCACAGACCTTCTTCTCGGCGATTCGACCGCTTTTTTAATTGAATCTCGCCTTTCTAACCTCGTCAGCGGTCGTTTTACAAATACGCAAGGCGACTTGCAAGGGCTCGCCAACGTCGGCATTTCGTTCGACCAGTCCACCGGACAGCTCACGTTCGACTCAACTGTGTTAGAAAGCGCTTTGGATTCAAATTCCTCGGCCGTAGAAAATTTCTTCACAAATTCGATCACCGGCTTCTCCGCTAAGTTTTCGGATATGATCGATTCGCTTTCCGAAAGCGACAGTTCGCTGATCAGCACCAAAATCAGCGGATTGGAAGATACCGTCAGCACGAATACCGCCAAGATGACGGCGATGCAAAAATCGCTCGACGCTCAGGAGACGCGTCTCTACACGCAAATGTATCACCTAGAGACGACCATCTCAAGCTTGCAAAAGAATTTGAAAGCGCTTGATTCCATCTCATGGATCACGGATAGTAAGTCCAGCAGCAGTTCATGACCTATTTGGACGGTAAAACAAACTCACACCTTCCATCGGCGAGGATGAGCGTCTTCGTCGATTGTGTTTGCGATCTTGTTTTCGTAACCGCCATGCTTTTCGAGTCTTAGACGGATTTTTCGCTCTTCCGCGGCCTCAATTTTTCGCCATTCGCGGTTTGCGATTCCAGTCCGAGTCGATTTCGCTCGATACTATTAAACAGGCGCTTTTTGCCGATCCTGCCGTCGATTCCCGCCGATCCCCCATTCCCGCCAAAGACGATTATGCCCGCCACCGCTCAAGAAAGCTATTTAGTCGCCGAAGTCATGACCGCCACGCCGCAGAAGCTTCGTCTAATGCTTCTCGACGCGGCAATTCGTTCGGCTGAGCGGGCGCGAGGCTTGGCCGACGAAAACGAGTGGAAGTCCGCCGTCGAAAAAATCATTCATGTCCAAAATATCGTCAGCGAGTTACTTTCCTCGCTTGATTACGAATCGGGCGACGAGTTGGTGAAAAAGGTCGCATCGATCTATCTCTTTATTTTCCGTACGTTAGTTATCGCCGCCATGAAGCACGATGCGGAGAAACTTGACGAAGCGATCCGAGTTCTCGAAGTCGAACGGGAAACATGGCGGCAAGTTTGCGATAAGTTCGGCGGTCGAATCGGCGCCGCTTCCAACGAAACTCCGAATTTCGCTTACTCCGAAGATGCCGTTGCGTCGGCCGTCGCGTCGATTGGCGCTCCGATCTCGAACGACTACGACATGCCTGTCGGCGGATTCTCGATCGAAGCGTAAGCCGCGGATTCTCCGAAACCCCCGCTTTTCCGCGTCCTTTCGGCGCATTCGGCGCCCTGACGGCGATCGATCCGTTTGCTATAATGGCGGTATTCCAACGTCCGCCCTGCAACGGAGTTTTCGCAGATGTCCGCCTCCGCCGTGAAAATCCGCGTCGGCCATAGCCCCGACGCCGACGACGCCTTCATGTTCTACGCCCTGGCCAAGAATAAAATTGACACGGGCCGCTACGAATTTTCGCATGAGCTTGTCGATATCGAAACGCTCAATCATCGCGCGTTCTCCGGCGATTTAGAGCTCACGGCCGTCAGCATCCACGCCTACGCTTTCTTGGCCGACAAGTACGTTCTTTGTTCCTGCGGCGCGAGCATGGGCGATCGCTACGGACCGATCGTCGTCGCTCGCTCCGATTTCCAAGGCGACTTGAAAAACGCGACCTTCGCCGTTCCCGGCACTCTGACGAGCGCCTTCCTCGGCCTGAGACTCTATCTGAAAGATGATTTCAATTACGTCGTCACGCCGTTCAATCAAATTCTGGACATCGTCGAACGCGGCGAATACGAAGGAAAGAAGGTCGACGCCGGGCTAGTTATTCACGAAGGCCAACTCACTTATCCCGAGCAATCGCTGAAACTGATCGTCGATCTCGGCGTATGGTGGGACGAAGAAACGCATCTACCGTTACCGCTCGGCGCCAACGTCGTTCGCAAAGACCTTGGCCCGGAGATGGCTCGAGACGTCGAACGCTTGTTGAAAGAGAGTATTCGCTACGGTCTCGATCACCGTCAAGACGCATTGGACTACGCCTTGCAATTCGGGCGCGGATTGGATCCGAAAAAGGCCGACAAGTTCGTCGGCATGTACGTCAACGATTGGACTTTGGACTTCGGCCCTCGCGGTCGCGCGGCCGTCGCCGAATTCTTGCGCCGCGGCCATGAATGCGGCGCGGTCCCCCAAGCGCTCGAACCGGAATTTGTGGCGTAAGCGTCAACTTACGCCGAACAGTCGGCAGGCGTTTTCCGTCGTTTGCGAGGCTAATTTGTCGAGCGAAACGCCGCGTAGATCGGCCAAGCATTGGGCCGTATGAACGACGCAGGACGGTTCGTTTCGCTTCTGCTTGCCTCGCAGCGGCTCCGGCGTCAGGTAAGGGGAGTCGGTCTCGACCAGCAGCCGATCGCTCGGGGCGACCTTGGCCGCCGCGCGAAGCGACTCGAATTTCTTATTCTTATAGGTCACGTTGCCCGCGAAGCTAACGTACATGCCGAGCGCGACGCACTCCCGCATTTCAGCCTCGTCGCCGCTAAAGGCGTGAACGACGCCGCACAGGTCGCTCTCCTTCGCCGCTTCACGCAGTATAGGGAGCAAGTCGGGCATAGCGTCGCGGCAGTGGATGATCACCGGCAGCTTCGTCTCGCGCGAAAGCCGCAAATGCCGGGCGAAATAATCCTGCTGAAGCGGAAACGGGACGTCGTTCCAATAGCGATCCAGGCCGGTCTCGCCGAGCGCGACGACCGATTCGCGTCGGGCGAACTCTTCGATCTTTCGCCAATCCCCCTCGGCCGCCTCCGAGGCGTAGTTCGGATGAACGCCGACGGCCGCCCATATCTTGCCTGGATGCGACTCGGCGATTTTCAGGCACTCGGCGCTCGAAGGCGCCGAAGCGGCCACGCAAAGCATCCAATTCACCCCGGCGCGAGCGGCGTTTTCGATCGCCGCCTCGCGGTCGGCGGCGAAATCCTCTTGATCCAAATGCGAATGCGTGTCGAAAAGTATCATCATGCGTGGGACCTAATAGCCCGTCACGTTCTTTGCGAGCAATTCGACATGGCCTTGCATATTGCCCAAGATTTCTTCGGAAAGGTCTTTTAGCTCCGGCCAACTCGTAAGATCGGCGACGCATTGCGAAACGACGGCCATATCTTCTCGTTGCGATTGCTGAACCACTTCGTAGAGATAGTCCAGGCCGAGATCGTTTGCCGCGCTGAATTCAAGCGGATAGGCGCCCACGTCGAGCGTTTCGCCGGCCGCGTCGAGTTTCTCGGCGATAAGTTTTGCGTAGCGCTCTCGATCGGCCAATAAATTCGTCAACGCTTCGCAACGCGGATCGTCCAACTCCGTCAACCAGCGGTGGGAGTCGAGCGCGTAGTTGGCCATTCCGCGGCAGAGAATCCGCAACAGCCGCCGCAAGGCGTCGATCACGCGAACGTCGTATTCAGAGTTCATCGCCATATTTTCGTTCAATTCGCGGCGAAATCAAGGATTCGATTCCGTCGCTATCCGTAAATTATCGCAACACGCTTGACGCCGCGAAGTCGGCCCAGCGGGCCAAACCGTCCCATGCGAAAAAAAGCACGACGACCGGCGCCGTCAGCAAAACAAAGTATGCGCCGGAGATCGACTTCGCCGGAACGCACGGAGCGAGCGATTCGACGGGCTCCTCGCCCAGCGTCATAATTTTCACCACGCGCAAATAGTAAAACAGGCTCACGGCCGTGTTGATCGCGCCGACAATAAGCAACGGGTAAAGTTTCGCTTCGCAAAGCCGCTCGAACACGCAGAATTTTGCCACAAAGCCTGACAGCGGCGGAATGCCCAGCAAGCTAAACATGACGATCGACATGCAGACGACGAAAGTCGGCGATCGGCGGACCAATCCGGAGAATCCGCGAATATCTTCGCCGCCCCCGGCGTTGCGTAGGAAAGCCGCTCCGGCGAAAGCCGCGAGGTTCATGAACAAGTATATGCTAATATAGACCGCCAGCGAACTGACCGCCGAACAAACGATCTTCGGATCGGAAGCCGTCGCCGACAGCGCCGCCGCGACGGCCATCATCATGTAACCGGCATGTGCGATGGTCGAATAGGCTAACATTCGTTTAATGTTATTCTGTCCGTAGGCGGCCAGATTCCCGAACGTGCATGTTAGCGCAGCCATCAGCGAAACGATGAAAACGACGTATTGTCTCGTCGGAGCAAGGGCTTCTAGTTCGCTCGGGTCGGGCGAATAAGAGAAGGCCAGCCCTAATCGCAGAAGAAGCGCCAAGGCGGCCGCCTTCGAAGCGATCGATAAGAATGCGGCGACCTCGGCCGTGGCTCCCTCGAAAACGTCGGGCGCCCAGAAGTGGAACGGAAACGCCGACAACTTATAGCCGACGCCGACCGTAATCATCAGCGCGCCGAGCATAAGGACCATCGTCCGTTCCGAGCCGAGGCCTTCGCGAACGACGTCGGCCAAATGAACGGACATCGTCGGTAAATGGGCCGAGCCGAGAGCCCCGAGCAGCAGACTCATGCCGAACAACATAATGCCCGACGCCCCCGCGCCGTACACGGCGTATTTAAGGGCCGCTTCGCTGCTCTCGCGACGTTCGCGTCGCCAGCCGGCGAGAACGTAACTTGGAACGCTCGCCATCTCCATGCCCAGTAAAATGACGAGCAGATGATTCGAAGAAACCATCAAGCACATGCCCAACAAGGCGCCAAGCATAAGCGTGAAAAACTCCGCGGCGTCGTCCGACCGAGGCGTTCCCGATATTTGAGTAAACAATGCGAAAAGCGCGGCGAAGAAAAACAACAGACCTCGCATATAAGTCGAAAACGAATCGAAAACGAGCATGCCGGAAAAAATCTCCTTCGAGCGAACCCCGATTTCTCCGTGCGCGCCGGTCAGAACGAAGCAGAATGCGACGCATACGCCGAGCAAGGTCACGTAGAATGCGGCATGCCGTAGACGCGGAAAAAGCATCTGCGTGATAAGCAAAGCGACGATCGTAGCGCAAATCGCGAATTCCGGGCGAAACGCGACCAGCGATTGGCCCGATCCGATCGTATCGCGAAAAACCGATTGCAGTAGTTCAATAAATCTCACGGGCGAAAATACCCTTCGACGTTACTTTGTTGGAAATTAGTTTTACCGAGTCGTTTCGCTCGTCGCCGCCGTTCGCTCTGCTTGACCTGGCGCGGCCGCCGCATGCTTCGCCGGTTTGCGAACGGACCAATCTTTCAAATCCTCCACCGTCCGGTTAATCGTCGGCGTCATGTAGTCGAATAACGCTTTCGGATAGACGCCGAACAGCAACGCGAAGGCCAAGAGCGGACCGGCGATGGCCAACTCGCGTTTCGTGATCGGACGGAGTTCGTCGGCGTGCGGACCATTGTATTCCGCGCCCAAGTAAACTCGTTGAATCGTCCACAATATGTAGCCTGCGGTCAAAATCACGGCCGAAGCGGAGATGACTGCCAGCACGGCGCTATAGCTCCACGCGCCGATCGTGACGAACGCTTCGCCGATGAATCCGCACAAGCCGGGCAGACCCAACGCGGCGAAGAATATGCCGATCGACAACCCGCTATAAACCGGCATTTTGGCGAACAGGCCGCCGAACTTGTTCAAGTCGCGGTGATGCACTCGCTCGTATATTACGCCGACCATAAAGAACATGCCCGCCGAGCTAATGCCGTGAGCGAGCATTTGGAACATCGCGCCGTTCATCGCCATTTGCCAGTAATTGGTTTGATACAAATTGCCGGCCGTCGTGCTCCAAGCGCCGAGTCCAAGCAGCACGTAGCCCATGTGACTGACCGAACTATAGGCGACGAGTCGTTTGAAGTCGGTTTGCGCCAACGCGGCGAAGGCGCCGTAGATCATGCTTAGCACGCCGATGCCGCTGACGAACCACGCCAACTCGTAGGCGGCGTCGGGACACATCGGATAGCAGAATCGCAGCACGCCGTATCCGCCCATCTTCAACAAAACGCCGGCCAGAATCATTGAAATCGGCGTCGGCGCCTCGACGTGCGCGTCGGGCAACCATGTATGAACGGGTACCGCAGGCAGCTTAATTACGAAGCCTACGAACATCAGCAAAAAGACCCACCACGAAATTGACTTGCCGAACAACATTGCCGCGCCGAACGGTGTCCGATCGCTCTGAGCCATTTGCGTGAGGGCTAGGATATTAAACGTGTGCGGCGTTTGCGCCGTGCCCGCCGCCGCTTTAGCCGTTTCGGCAGGAACATGGGCGGCGGCCAATTGCGCCGGAGAGAGCGTTCGCAAATCACTGTAAAAGTACAGCATTAACATTGCCACCAGAAGGAGCACCGAGCCGACTAACGTGAAGAGGAAGAACTTGATTGCGGCGTATTCTCTGCGCGGTCCGCCCCAGACGCCGATCAGAAAATACATCGGCAGGAGCATCACTTCCCAAAACACGTAGAACAGAAAGAAGTCAAGCGACATGAAAACGCCGAGCATCCCGGTTTCAAGCAAGAGAAACAAGACGCAATAGGCTTTCACATGCTTCGCGATCGGCCAGCTCGCCCCCATCGCCAACACGCTCAAAAACGACGTGAGAACGACGAGCGGAAAGCTGATTCCGTCCACGCCCAAGGCGTAATTGATGTCGAACGACGGAATCCAGCTATGCGAAACGACGTGCTGCATCGTGGCGACCTCGAACGAGAATCGGCCAAGTTGATCCGGTCCGGTCGCGGGAATGGCCATCCATGCCGTAAGCAAAAAAACGACGATCGTAGCCAGGAGCGAAACGCGTCTGATCGTCTTTTCGGCTCCGCCGGGAAAGAAACACAACGCGCCGGCCGTCAACGCCGGTAGAAATACGATCGCGCTTAACAACATCGTCAGTGAATCGAACATATCTTCGTGTCTTCCGTTTTATGTACGGTTTGATTTGCTTGATGGAGTCCTATTCGCGCCGCACTCGAAAATTGCGAAACTATCGCGGCGGGAACGTGTAATTCCAATACCAACTCATCACAATAAACAGCGCAGTCAACCCCACCCCCAAAAACATCACGTATTGACGCACATTGCCGGTTTGCATGCGTTTCAGTCGAACGCCTACGCCGTGGGTCGTCGAACCGATTAGATTGACGACTCGATCGACGCCTAAGCGATCAATGACGTCGTCAAGTTGGGCGACGGCTTTCACGCTAACCGCCATATGATCGACCAACCAGTCGATGCCGCGTTTATCGACGGCGGCGATGAAGCGAGAGATCGCCAGCGCCGGCCGAATCAAGGCGAATTGATAAAGCTCGTCGAAGAGCCACCGCTGCGAAAATAGCCAATAGAGCGGCGCAAAAGTTCTCTTCGCGTCGCTCGAATCGAGCGTTTTCACGCCGTAAAACGCGACGGCCAAAAGGAAGCCGGCAAGCGCCATGCCGAAGGCGATGAACGTCGCCTGACTATGCAACGCGTGCGAAAGGGCTTCCGCCGGAATCGCCGCTCCCGGCCAAAGCAGGCCCGGTTCGCTTCCTGTCTCGATTCCAGCCGGATACGATTGTTGCAATAGCGACGGCAGGCTCCAGGAAGTGAACGGCACGTTCCAGCCGGCGATAACGCTGCAACCCGCTAAAATCATCAGAGGCACGGTCATCGATTTCGGCGACTCGTGCGCATGCTCGTAAACGTGCGAGTCCCTCGGTTTGCCGACGAACGTCATGAACCACAATCGGAACATATAGAATGAAGTCATTGCGGCGCCGCCGGCGGCGACGTAAAAGAGCCAGCCGTGCAACGGATTCGTCGCTTTAAACGCAAGTCCTTGCGCGATGATCGCGTCTTTTGAGTAATAGCCGCTCAAACCAATGACGAAAGGAACGCCGGCCCCGGCGATCGCCAAGCAGCCGATCAACATCGTTATCGCCGTGTAAGGCATCTTTTTCAGCAGTCCGCCCATTTGCGGCATCTCGTTCGTATGCGTGGCGTGAATGACCGATCCGCTGCAAAGGAATAACAACGCTTTGAAGAACGCATGAGTGAACAAATGGAACAGGCCGGCGATCCAGCCGCCGACGCCCAAGGCGAACATCATGTATCCCAGTTGGCTCACCGTCGAAAACGCCAAAACGCGTTTAATATCCGTGGCAGTCAACGCCATCGTGGCCGCAAGGAAAAGCGTGACGCAGCCGATGCAAGCGATGACGAACAAAACTTCAGGCGTGAAGACCGGATAAAATCGCCCGACCAAATAAACGCCGGCCGCCACCATCGTCGCCGCATGAATCAGAGCGCTAACGGGGGTGGGACCTTCCATCGCGTCCGGTAACCAGACGTGCAACGGGAATTGCGCGCTTTTGCCCACGCAGCCGCAAAAAATTCCCAATCCGGCGATCACCAACATGCCGTAGCCGAAGCCTTGTTTGCGCCAATCGGGCAGCGCCTTTTTCACCTCGGCCTCGGCAATTTCCAAACGCGGCGAATTCGCCACGATCTCGGCCACGCGGTCGCGCTGTGCCCAAAGCGTCATATTATCGGGAATTTGCAGACGCGAATCATCGCTCGCCGGACGCACTTGGCTAAAAATGCCCGACATTGTCTTCGTATGCCCCGCCGCGTCGGTCACTTGATAGTCGTCAAACGAAAACGTTCCCATGCCGGTCCATAACGCCATCAGGCCGATTAGCATTCCGAAGTCGCCGACGCGGTTCGTAATGAACGCCTTGTTGGCGGCCAGAACGGCGCTGCGACGCTCGATGTAAAAGCCGATCAGGAAGTAGGAGCAAATGCCGACCAATTCCCAAAAGACGAAAACCATCGCCACGTTGCCCGAAATGACCAGACCGAGCATGCTGAAGCAAAATAGCGACAGGTATTGATAGAAGCGATAGAAACGTCCGTGACGGCGCAAATGCTGGCCGTTCGAAAGGGTCACCATTTCGTCGGTCACGTCCTGTAATTCTTCGTGCATATAGCCGAACGAATAGACGTGAATGCACGAGGCGATGAAGGTAACCATCGTGAACATTGCCAGCGTAAGCGAATCGATGTAATAGCCGACCGTGATTCGCAAATCGCCGAAGACCCCGAGCGCGTACCATTCGCCTGAAATTGCCGGAACCTTTTGGACGGCGGGCGCATGTTCGCCGTGCGCGGTCTCAGGCGACGCCGTTTTTTCACCGGCCGGTGTCGTTCCATGTTGCGAGGAGGTCGCATGCTTCGCCGCGACGGCTGTGAGCGAATGTTTGTTGAGCCAGAGCGACATGGCTGCGATTGAAAGAACGCAGGCGGTGACGATCGAAGCGATCCCGAGTAACCCCGCTCCGCGTCCCGCCTTACCCAACTTCGGACCGAAGAGGGCGATCGTCGCGAACGAGGCCAGCGGCGTTAGCCAGGCGACTCCCAGCAGCAACGGTAGTGTTTTTTCAAGTTCCATTTTGAACGCTTATCTAAAATTCGCGCTTACGCGACGAAAAAATTACCCTTTTAATTCATTCGCACGATCGACGTCCACCGTCGAATGCGTGCGGTAATAATTCAATGCGATGGCCAAGGCGACGGCCGCTTCGGCGGCGGCCAGCACGATCACGAACGCCGCGATGAATTGTCCGTCCATTCCGGCGGCCAATTTCGTCTTCGGCTGCAAGATCGGACTGCTAAACGCGACGAAATTCAGATTCGCCCCGTTGAGAACCAATTCGATTCCCATTAACACGCCGAGGGCGTTGCGTTTCGCCGCCATGCAGGCGATCCCGCAGACGAACAAAATCGCTCCGACGACGAGATAATGCGTCAGTCCGATCGGTTGCGTTAGTAAATTCATTGATATATCCGGAGGCCGTCCGCGTGCGGACGAAAAACGATTTGACGGTTCAATTTAAATTTCACGCGCGATCCGACGCGTCGCCCGGCCGTCTCTTCGCGCGGGCCAAATACGCCGCGCCGATCAGCACGACCAGCAGATGCACCGAAATGATTTCAAACGGAAGCAAATACCCCGACATCCCGCGTCGCGTCGTCGGGTCGTTCTCTTCAAGCTGATCTACTCGTACGCCGAGCAATCCGAGTCCGAGCTTGACGCTCGTCGGTTCGACCGCCGTCGCTTGTTTCGTCGCGGATTTCGTCGCGGCGACTGTTTGTGCTTTGTCCGTTCCGCTTAACTTTCCCCAAGAGCCGACGCTGAACGCCGCCTGCAAAAGAATCGTTAGCAAGCACCCCGACAGCAACAGCGCAAGTATCCATTGCCCGCCGCCGGTTTTCATCGAAACGAACGGGCCTCGAGCCGTGAGCATCACGCCGAAAATCAAGAGCACGAGAGTCCCGCCGACGTAAACCATTAGTTGCGCGGCGCCGAGGAAATCAGCCCCGGCGAGGAAAAAAAGCCCGGCCGTCGCGCTCAACGCCACGACTAAGCAACTCGCCATGCGAACGATGTTGCCCGAAACAACCGTGCCGACGGCAAATGCGCAGGCCAAGCCGGCGAACAACAAAAAGAACACGCTATGCCAATTGATCGCATCCATGGGCGTCAGGGCGTCCTTTCCGCCGAACGATCGGCAATTTGGTTAACCGTCAACGTCGGCATGGCCGACTCCAGTTTTGAAACGGCCGCGGGATGCGGCTTCGTCGCAAAAACGCTCGCCGTCACTCCGCCCGGAAAAACGTAGTTCCAAACCATCACGCCGACGAAGGCAGCCGAGGCCAATGGCAAGCAATACTTCAAACAGGTCGTCATCACTTGATCAACCCGCAAACGCGGCAGCGTCCACCGCAGCCACATCATTACCGTTACGCCGACGAAGGCTTTGAGCAACAAATTCAATAGACCGATCGAGTTTCCGATGAAGCCGAGAATCGCATGATTCTCCGGTCGCAAGCCGAGCATGTCGGCCACGGGGATCGGTCCGTTCCAGCCGCCAAGGAACAAAATCGCCGCTAGCGCGCTGATCGCCATCATCGCGCCGTACTCGGCCATGAAAAACGTCGCCCAGCGGAAACCCGAATACTCGGTAAGGAAACCTGCCACCAATTCGCTTTCCGCCTCCGGCAAATCGAAGGGAGCGCGGTTCGTATGCGCCACGGCGCAGGTGAAGTAAATCCAAAACGTCACGAACGTGAACGGATCGTGGAAAATATACCAATTCCAAAACCAGCCGCTTTGCGACTGGCCGATGACGACCAAGTCCAGTGTTCCCGCCAAAATCACGGGAATCACCGAACAAAGCCCCATCGGAATTTCGTAGCTGATTACTTGCGAGGCCTCGCGCATCGCTCCGTACAGCGCCCATTTCGATCCCGAGGCGTAACCGCCCAAAATGACGCCGAACACCTCCAAGCTCGAAACCGCGATGACGAAGAACAACGCCGAATCGATTCTTAGCGGAGTCCAGTCATAAGCCCAAGGCAACGCCATGTACAGCGCGAACATCGAGGCGAAACTCACGTAGGGCGCCGCGCGATACAAAATCGAGTCGGCGTCGGTCGGGATGATGTCTTCTTTGCAGAGCAGCTTCAAACCGTCGGCCGGAGCTTGCAACCAGCCGAATCGTCCGCCAGTCCGCGTCGGTCCGAGCCGATCTTGAATGCGTGCCGAAACTTTTCGCTCCAGCCACGTAAAGAACGCGGCCATTACCATCACCAAACCCAGCAGCAATACGCACTGCACGAGGCCGGCGACGGTGAACGCGATCCATGACGGTAAGTACGGCGTTAGTAATTCAACCACGATTATTTACGCTCAAAAGTTTTCGTTAATTCGCAATTTGCTGATCGCTTTATCGATCTATTTCGCCCAATACCACGTCGAGCGAACCGGCGATCGCCGGGACGTCGGCCAACAACACTCCACGGCATAGCTCAGGTAAGGCGGCAATGTGGCAAAAACTGCTGCTCCGTATGCGGCAACGCCACGGAACGACGTTTCCGTCGCTTACGATCATAAAACCCATTTGACCTTTCGGCGCCTCGGTTTCCAAATACGCCTCGCCCGCCGGCATTCGTTTTTTCAGCGTGATCGGAGCGCCGACGTCTCCTTCCGCCTTCGAATACTTCTCAATCGCTTGCCGCACGAGTTCGATCGATTGCACGACCTCGAGCATACGAACGTAGAATCGATGCCAACAGTCGCCGAGTACGGCGCTCTTCGGTAGAGGCGGATAGGGATGATCTTTCGGATACGAGCCGTTCCGCTCGACGATCACTTCAAACTTGTAATCGTCGTACATCCGCTTGTAGATCGGCTCGCCGTCGCGACGCAGGTCCCAGTCGACGCCGCTTCCGCGGAGAACCGGCCCGCTGCATCCGTAGTCGATCGCCAATTCCGCCGAAAGTATTCCCACTCCCGCCGCGCGCCGCACGAAAATCGCGTTGCTCGTCAAAACCGCGTGCAAATCGTCGATCACCGGAATGAACTGATCCAAAAACGCTTCGACTCGCTTCAACCATCCGTCGGGCGCGTCTCGCATCACTCCGCCCACGGTCACGTAGCTGTAGGTCAAACGCGCGCCGCACAATTCCTCGAATAAATCCAATATCTTTTCACGCTCGCGAAACGCCCAGGTGAACGGCGTGAAGCTTCCGAGGTCCAAACCGTAGCAGCCGGCGCCGACCAAGTGGCTAGCGATGCGGTTTAACTCGGCGACAAGCACCCGCAAATGCCGACACTTTTCCGTCGGTTCGACGCCCATCAACTTCTCGGCCGTGAGCGACCAGCCTAAGTTCATGTTCATCGACGCGAGATAATCCAAGCGATCGGTGTAAGGAACGAACTGACGCGGAGATATTTTTTCGCCGATCTTCTCAGCGCAGCGGTGCAAATAGCCGATGTGCGGCGTCGTCTCCGACACGATTTCGCCGTCGGTCCGCAACGCCAAACGCAACACGCCGTGCGTGCTGGGATGCTGCGGTCCCATATTCACCAGCATCTCGTCGGCGCCGATGTTGTATTCAACGATTTCGTCGCGGCCAAATTCGTACGACATGCCTGTTATTGAATCCTGGTTGATTAATCAATCGTTCCGCTTCAAATCGGCTCTTCGCCGAGCCGAGCGCTTCGCGGTCTATTTCGAACGAATCCCGTGATATGCGTCCGGCATGACGTAGTCCTTCCGCAACGGATGGCCGACCCAATCGTCGGGACATAAAATCCGCCGCATGTCAGGATGGTCGATGAAACGTACGCCGCACAAATCGTAAGTCTCGCGTTCGTGCCAATCGGCAGTACGCCAAATATGACTTACGCCGGCGATCTCCGGTAAACGCCCGACGACGTCGTCTTTCCAACGCGGCAGCTTCGTCTTCACGACGAGCCGATGACGTTGCGAAAGGCTCGATAAATGGTAAATCATCTCAATATGCGGTTTCCAAGCGACTTGGACCGCCTTCTTTTCGTCCGGCTCAAAATAATCAACGCCCGTCACGCAGTGCAGCATCTCGAACGAAAGCGAAGGATCATTTCGAAGAAAATTGGCGAACGGCGCCCATGCCTCCGGTTGAATCTCAATCCACGGATCGATCGCTTCGGCGTTCGACGCGACGATTTGAGTGGAAAAATGTTCGGTCGCAAGCTGCAATATCTCGTTGAAAGTCATCGCGAGCCCTCCGAGGAAGCTGAGTCCGACGGAATTGTCGCGGCGTTTGCCGGCGAGAAAACGCGAGGCGCCGATGCGCTCTTTGCCATTCGCGACGCTCGAACCCAATCTAAATCGCCGCGATTCCAAAGATAGGCGAAGCCGACCAACAACACCGCGAAGAAAATCGCCAAATCGATCGCAATGTAAACGGCAAACGCGCGCAAAACGCCTTGCGTCGTCGCCGACGCCTCGCTCGCCGCTTGAGACGCCGAAACGCCAGGTTTCGCAACGCAGGACGCCGAATCCGCGGCGGAAGGAACGCCCAACTCGGCCAACGTTTTCGCCGCGACGGAGTTTAGCTTCAATTGAACCGATGGCGACGAGCTGCCCTGAGAGCTCGCCTCGACAAGTTCAACGCCGCTCGGCCGTAACATCGAGCAGATTTTGCCGTAGATTACCGACGGGGGGAAGAAGAACGCCAATTCCACTTCAAAGATGATAAATAACAGCGCGACGACGTAAAATCGCAAGTCGAATTGCACGAAACTCGTGCCGACCGGAGGCTCGCCGCACTCATATGTCTCATTCTTTTCCGGCGAAGGCGCGTGGGGACGCACCAATCGTCCCAAAAGCAGGGAGACGAGGATCGTTAATATGCCTATCGCCAAAAATAATGCGAGATAGGCCGCTATGGCGGTCGGCGAGGTCAAAATGGGCGACTCCGCTGGAAATTGCGACTGGGACCGTCGGCCGGCGAGTTAACAAAGGCAATTCGCCGACTCGGTCAAAAAGGATGCGCGGAATTAACCGGTTGGGCCGCTTCACGCTATCCCTGAAGAAACCGCCATTCTATAGGCGACACGGCGCGTTATGCAAGACTCCCGCCCTTCCGTCGCTTTATCGCCAAAAGCTTGCCAATAAACGAAAATGCATACGCAATAGCGATAAAATTACTTATTGTAAACAATGCAGATAGGGAGGGGAGAGGTTGTGGGTCAGGCGTCCCCTGCTTGACGGCGAGCAACCCTGTCTTTGAATCTTTCTTAGCGAAGTAAAGACGAACGCCGAAAAAATCAACGAACTGCGATTACAGCGAGCTAGAATCGTCGGCCTCGAAGAATACGCCCGCGGCAGCCAGCGAAGTCAATGGCTTGCGCTTTTCGCAGCAGCCGGTCACTTCGTGCCAATGCGAGACTTCCGCCTCGCCCAGGCGCCAACACAAGGCTATTCGTCGATTGTCCATCGTCGAAGGAAAATCGACGTAACCGTGCGGACCGTCCGGCGACTCCAATCCCAAAGCCCGAAGCTCTTGCTTGTAATCGTCCAGACGACGCTCTTCCTTCTCCAACTCGTCCTGAACTTGAACGAGTTCTTCGCGGTAGAAATCCTGAGCGGTCGATTGACGATCGTCGAGCAAATAGGAAAGCCGTTCACGACGTTCGTTCACTTCGCGAGAAAGCTCCGCAAGATCGGAGGCGATCGCGCGAACCAGAGGAAGCATCGCGTTCGCTTCGTCTATCGTGAACGTTTCGCGGGAACGAGCGCGTTTTGCGGCCATCGGCAATACCTTGGATGCTTATTTGGAAAAGGGTGCGCAATAACTTAGAAACAAATATGTCATCGTGCGGCGATGGGCCAAAACGATAATAAACTTTCTCTATGCGGGATATATCCGATCCAAAATGCGATTCAACCGTTCGGACCGGCATGTACCGGCTCCGGAATTACCGTCGCGGCGGCGATCGCCGCCGAATTTAACGTCGCTTCTCCCCAAGCAATGTCCAAGGGGAGACGCGAAAAATCGACGGAACATCCCTCACGACTGTAGCAACTCAGATCATACGATGATCCCATTCGAATGCAATCCGACGGACAAGATTCCGTGCAAAGTCCGCACATCAAGCATTTGGAATAATCGATCGTAAAACTCGTTACCTGAAACCCTTTTTTGCCCGATACTCGCTCTTTTCCAATGAAAATACAGCCAACCGGGCAATCGCGGGCGCAGCGTTCGCAGGCAATGCAAGTTTGTAAATTATACCGGTGAAATCCGCGAAAGCGGGGCAAAATCTTCGCCGGAAGCTCGGGATACTCAAATTGCTCCGTAAACGTCTTCCGTTCCGGATCATAGGTGCGAACCCAATAAAGCAATGCCGCCCACAACGCCTTCGCCGTCGTAACGATCGCGTCATATATATTGTGAAACCATCGTCCCATTGTCCGCTCCGTCAATTCGTTCTTTCGACTCCTTGCTGAAGTCGCCTGCAACGCCAACTCGGATTATAGACTCAAGTCCATTTGCGGCAAGCCGACGCCGCCAGTTCCCGCTAAAAGACATTTATCTATCGAAATAATGGCAAGAAGCCTGCGCGGCTACCCCGCTAAAACGCCGCATCTTGTTACCTGAAAAAGCGTTAGAATGAGTGAACCCCTTCCTCGGAAATGCCGTCAAAGGGGTAGTCGTCGCTAAACTTCATCGGAAATTCCGACAAAATCGCCGTACCCCTAAAATGCCGAACGAAAAAGCGCCTACCCCATTGGAATTTCCTTGACAACCCCGTATTCCGGCGTATCGTACATTGATGGCAGAGTATTCGCACGCCGTGCGAACAAGAAGGCAGTTGCGGCATTACCAAAATTCGCGCCGCATTAGCTCTGCTGAGAAAGCGAAGGAACGTATCATGTTGGTGCTATCGCGCAAAAAAAACGAGAGTATTGTCATCAACGATGACATTACGATCGTCGTGGTTGAAATCCGAGGCGACAAGGTCCGCCTTGGGGTCGAAGCCCCCAAGGAGGTTCCCGTTCATCGCCGCGAGGTTTTCGAGGCCATTCATCGCAATGAAGCGGCCAACGGCAAGTCTGATTCCAAATCCGACGCCGCCGAAACCAGCGGAAATCCGTAATCGTCCCATTTCAGTCTCGTTGGCCCCTCTATCGCCTCTCTTGCGCATTCTATTCCAACCGAATTGAATCCGATCGTTCGTTCTTGCGCATCTCCTTCAACGCTCACCCTGCTTCCCCTAAGCTATCAACTGGGGAAGGCGTCTACATCTTAAGTGGGGGTTTGTTTTTCGCTCGGCCCCTTGACGAAAAACCCTTCGTAACTTAAAAAGATGAGTCTTGTTACTTTTGAAGCCAGCATTTCCGATATACATGGAATCGCTGGCCGAAGAAGTCGGCAAGCTTTGACGACGGCCCCGTCGTCTAGAGGCCTAGGACACGGGCCTTTCACGCCCGCGACACGGGTTCGACTCCCGTCGGGGTCACTCATCCTGCTTGCGTTTAGCGACGCGGCGGGATTACGCACAAAAGCCCTTGCAAACGCAAGGGCTTTTGTTTTTTCTTGAACGCCCCGTTGAATGCTCCATTTCGGGGGTGTTTATTCCGTTATCCGCTGAAAACGCGAATATGCCTCATCCCAAGCTGCCGTATTCCGCGGCAAATACTCCTCAACCTCGAAACTTCGGGCGACGATCCGCCTCGCCTCGGCCAAGGAACCCACGTCGCCCATAGCGATCGCCTGCATCATCAAGTTGCCGACGGCGGTCGCCTCGATTGGTCCCGCCACCACGCGCCGACCGCAAGCGTCGGCCGCCATCTGGCAGATCAAGCGGTTCTTCACGCCGCCGCCGACGATATGAATCGTGTCCAGTCGACCGCCGGCCAGTTCTTCGCACCACGCAAAGACTTGCCGAAACTTCATCGCCACGCTTTCCAACGCGCATCGAATGACCGCCCCGTCTTCGGTCGGCGCCGCTTGCCCGGTCTTTTGGCAGAACACGCGAATCGCCTCGGGCATATCGCCCGGCGCCAAAAATTCTCCCGCGTCCGGATTCACGAACGCCGAAAATGCCGGTTGCGCCTCGGCCAATTTCGTTAGCGCGTCCCAATCGTACAATTTTCCCGCCGTCTGCCACACGCGGCGGCATTCTTGCACGAGCCACAGTCCGGCAATGTTTTTGAGCAGCCGATTGGTTCTTGCAACGCCCCCTTCGTTCGTGAAATTCAGTTGCGAGGTCCGCGCATTGACGACCGGCGCCGGAGTTTCGACGCCCATCAACGCCCAAGTGCCGAGACTAACGTAACACCAGTCAGGACGCATGCCTGGTTGTGAAGCTGCCGGGACCGCCGCCACGGCGCTAGCCGTATCGTGGCAGCCCGGCAAAACTGTTTTCACGTTTGCCAACCCGGTCTCTTCGGCCACTAGTCCGCGCATGCCGCCAAGAACCGTGCCCGGCTGAACGATCTCGCCGAAGATTTTGCGCGGCAGGCCGAAACGGTCCAACATGCCGAAGGCCCAATCGCCCGTCGTCGGATCGTAGCATTGCGACGTGCTCACGTCCGACATCTCGTTGCACTTCACGCCGGTCAACAGCCAATGAAATAGGTCGGGCATCATCAGCAAGCGTTCGGCAGCTTCGAGGATCGACGATTGACGCTCTTTCATCGCTAAGAGTTGATAGAGCGAATTGAATTGCATGAACTGCAAGCCTGTCGCCTGAAAAATTTCTTCGCGCGGCACGACGGCGAAGGCCTTCTCCATCATCCCGTTGGTCCGCGAGTCGCGGTAATGATACGGATTACCGAGCAACTCGTCGTTTCGTCCGAGCAAGGCGAAATCGACGCCCCAGGTATCGACGCCGACGCTAACGATCTCGGTTCCGGTAGCTTTGGCCGCGCGGAGGCCTTGTTTAATATGACTCCATTGCGAAAGGGCGTCCCAATGCAGATTGCCTGCGACTTCGACCGGCCCGTTTTCAAACCGATAGGCCTCTTCGAGCCGCAAACGTTCGCCGTCAAAATGTCCAAGAACGTGTCGTCCGCTCGACGCGCCGAGATCGACCGCAACATAGGCTTTGGAAGTCATGAAAAGAACCGCCTGGTATGCAAAATGAGACTGAACGGAAATGTTATTTTCGCAAAGGCGAAGCATCCATTGTAGCGGCGCAAACGGCGGTTTACTACAGAGCGGGCGAATGCCTTTTTTGATCGTTGATGCCGAAATTGCCCTCAAGAAATGACGCAGGCCCGACATACGTCAGGCCTGCGTGAAAGATCATGCGAACTTCATCCTTAGGCAAAGCCTAGCGACGAAGGATTCTATGCAATTACTTGCGGCGACGAATGGCCAACAAAGCCAATCCACCCAAACCAAGCATGACGAACGTGCAGGGTTCCGGAACGGAAGCGACATTAACGGTCACTTCGTCAAATGTAATTATGGCGCTACCAGTATTAAAGACGGTAAGACCAAGCGTATGACCGACCGAGGCTGAAGTTGCGGTAATCGGAGTTGCGTTTGAGAACGGACCAAAACTCCATCGAGTCGGAGTAAAATCGAAAGAACCGATTACATTCGTGGGATTGTCGTACCACAACATGACTTGGCCAGTGGTAACGTTCCACCAAGCGTCAGAAATTAAGGACGCAGTGAATTGATCACCATCCTGAATGACATAGGAGCTCATATTGGAGGCTCCGCCGCCGCCATTCACGAAGGCGCAATTTTGATCGGCATAACCAATAATCCACCATGCGCCTGATGCTTCAACGCCCGCATCGTTAACGGTGCCGTAATTCGACCAGCCAATAATCTCCGGGGCGGCAGGCGCATCAAAACCAGCAAATGAGCCGTTACCGGTAGTTACGATCCCAGAATCAAAATCGGCGTTGACAAATGAATTGATGACCGTTGCCTGCGACACTGTGGCCAACAAACCCACCAAGAATAGAGCAGCTAATACTTTCTTCATCGTTAGATCCTCCACAAGTAGTTTTTTGTTTTTTACATACACGCTACGACAGCAGATGACGCTACCATGACCCTCAATATGATTCCTAAACGCTTGCCAAAAGGACACCGCATTCTGTTGAGGATCATACAGTCGGGAAAACGCGTTTGAATTCGCTGATGCGAAGATTCCGTTCAGAATAGCGACGAACGCGTTAAATCAACTCGTAGCGACTGCGCTCGACGCCGCGAAAAATTCTTCCGCCGCGAAAGCGTTGATTCATTACGAGCAAATTAAATTCCCTGAAACAAAGCCGTATCTTGCCAAAACTTTGATTCAGGCGCCGAGTCGCTGCCTCATCTATTAAAGAAAAGATGAATAACGAATGATTAGGTAAAACAACAAGATATTCGAGTTTGACTCCGACAGGCATTTAATTACTCGCCAGCGTCAATTACTTATCTTACAGAATCGTTCAAAAAACACAACCGTTTTCCTAACAAAATTAGGAGCTGGTGAAAAGAAAACGCAAATAAAACCCCCTCTGATTAACCAGGAAATGCCGTTTTACTCGCTTATTTGTGGGGTAAACCCCGCCGCGACCTAAACAGTTGCCCCGGAATTTCTAGCCTCGCCTAAACAAGTATTTAATCCTCAAAAACAAAAATAAACATTGCGCAGGAAAAACACAAAATCGCGCATCGCCCAAGTAATCACGAAAACGCGAAAAAACGAACGTACGAAAGAAAGCGAAGTTTCACGCGGAGAGACGGAGTCGCGAAGCAAAGGATGAAGGAAGAGGGATGAAGGATGAAAGTCGCTCGCCCTCCTTCATCCTTCCTTTGTCCGTCTCCGCGTCTCCGCGGTAATTTCTTTGCGAAGAAACGCACAGAGCGCGAGTAATCACGAAAACGCGAAAGCGCTCGAGCGTGCATGAAACCAAAAGAGCTTCATCCCGCAGCGTTGCGGGACGAAGCTCCGTTTTTCATTTCAATATTTCTTGTCGCCAAATTGACGAACGGCAATTCTATTGCGTTTATCCGCGACGCGGCTTGAAGATCGACACGCCTAGCGGCGAGTAATTAATCTTTATCGAACACGGTCGGCCGTGGCTCGAGAAATGCTCAGCCTTGCGGCCTGGACCGTTGCCCATGTTGCTGCCGGCGTAAAACGACGAATCGCTATTGAACACTTCTTCGTACCAACAATCTTCCGGAACGCCCAGCCGATAATCCACGCGCGGAACCGGCGTGAAGTTGCACGCCACGACTAAGTAGTCGCTTGGGTCTTTGGCGCGGCGAATGTAGCTCAACGTGCTATCGTCGTGATTGTGGCAATCGACCCATTCAAAACCACGGTAATCGAAATCGACTTCGTGCAATGCTTTTTCAGTGCGGTAAAGACGATTCAAGTCGGCCATGCAACGCTGCAAGCCCTGATGCGACTGCCATTGCAGCAAGTCCCATTGCAGACTCGTGTCGAAGTTCCACTCGTTCCATTGGCCGAATTCGCCCCCCATGAACAGCAATTTCTTGCCGGGATGGGTCCACATGTAACTGTAAAGCAAGCGGAGGTTGGCGAAACGCTGCCACAAGTCGCCGGGCATTTGATCCAACAGCGAACCTTTGCCGTGAACGACCTCGTCATGCGACATCGGCAACACGAAGTTTTCGTGGAAGGCGTAAATCAAACTAAAGGTCAATTCGTCGTGATGGTAACGACGGTGAATCGGATCGTGGTGCATGTAGCTGCGGGTGTCGTTCATCCACCCCATGTTCCACTTCATGCTGAAACCGAGTCCGCCTAAATAGGTCGGACGGGAAACGCCCTGCCAAGCCGTCGATTCCTCGGCGATCGTCAACACGCCGGGGTGCTGCAAATGCGCTTGCTCGTTTAATTCCTTGAGGAACGAAATGGCGGGAATATTTTCGCGTCCGCCGAATTCGTTGGGAATCCACTCCCCTTCGTTGCGGCTGTAATCAAGATAAAGCATCGAAGCCACGGCGTCGACGCGAATGCCGTCCACATGATACTTATCCATCCAGAACAAGGCGTTCGAGATGAGGAAGTTGCGAACTTCATGTCGGCCGTAGTTGAAAATGCAGGTTCCCCAATCGCTATGCTCGCCTTGACGCGGATCGGCATGCTCGTAGAGCGCGGTGCCGTCGAAACGACGCAGACCGTGCCCGTCCTTGGGGAAGTGAGCGGGAACCCAGTCAATGATCACGCCGATCCCGTTTTGATGGCAAAGATCGACGAAATACATGAAATCTTGCGGAGAGCCGTAGCGGCTCGTCACCGAAAAATAGCCGGTCACTTGATAGCCCCAGCTAGCCGTCAGCGGATGCTCGGCGATGGGCAATAATTCGAGATGCGTGTAGTTCATCTCTTTGCAGTACTCGACGAGTTGATGCGCCAACTCGCGATAAGTGAGCCAACGATTGGGATCGTCGCCCGGCCGACGCCAACTGCCGAGATGCACTTCGTAAACCGAAACCGGCTTCTCCAGCCAATTCGTGTCGCGTCGTTTCGTCATCCAATCGACGTCGTGCCAGCGATACCGGCTCAAATCGGCGACTCGCGAGGCGGTGCGCGGCGGCACTTCGGCCGAGAATCCGTAAGGATCGCACTTCTCCAGCGTCTCGTCGAAATGATGAATCTGATACTTGTAGAGCGTCCCTTCTCCGAGACCGGGCACGAACAACTCCCAGAATCCGCTGGGAATATGCTTCCGCATTGGATGCCGGCGACCGTCCCAATTGTTGAAATCGCCGATCAGACTGACGCTTGAAGCGTTCGGCGCCCAAACCGCGAAGTTCACTCCTTCGACGCCGTCCACCGTGCGAAGTTGCGCGCCTAACTTCTCGTACGATTTCCAATGCCGACCTTCATTCAGCAAATACAAATCGAATTCGGATAACAAATGCGGGAAGGAGTACGGGTCATGCGTCATAGTGATTTTCTTTCCCCCCTCTTCCGCCGAACGAATCATGTAATGCTTCGAATCGGGATCCGACGGTAGAGGACAAATGGCTTCAAAAAGTCCTGCGGGATGAATTCGTCGCATCGGTTGCTGCTCGTGCTTCGAGTCAACCACCCATGCTTGCGACGAGTTCGGCAAATAGGCCCGAACGGCCAACGCGCGACGACCGGCTTCAGTAATCTCATGCGGTCCGAGAAATTCAAACGGATTCTCGAGGCGCCCCGAAACAAGTTGTCCCACGTTTTCCAAGGGTATAGTCGTACGCACTCCAAACCTCCTTGCTCGTCGTTCTTCGCAATCGAAACCTCGATCGCGCGGTCGCCTGCCGGAGAGGTAACGTCCCAAATGGGGAGCCATCCCGGCAGCGCTATCGCAACCGTATATTAAAACGCGGAGCTACTAAATTACCAGAGCGTTAGTCTTCCTAAATTGGTTATTTTCGCAATCCAACGCGACCGTTATGGTCGTTCCTGTTCAGATTCGCCCCGGCCAATCTGCGTTCGCAACGTCTGCGACCGTGCTGGCGATGGGGTAAATATTCTGCGGGCGGGGGTATGGCGGGGGGGGGCTTTCGACATGCATTGCGAATCGAAGGCTTTCCCAGTAAGGCAGTTTTTCCTAGGCGGGCGTTCCCAAGCTACCGCTCCCGATACCTTGGCAACGTAGACATTTCAGCCTCTATAAAATGCCCCATGATTATCGTATGCAAAGCGACTTTCTTACCAAAACCGAGTAGTTTCCCTCCCTTTTTAACTAAAATGTATCGCTTAGGAGGAATCGAACGGCAGCGATGCGTCTTTATTACTGCGGTGGGGGCTACTCAACGACCTTCGCCGAAATCGGATGAAAGCCTACTCGCGCTGAGATACTTCGGAACGCAATTGCCGCTTGAAATTACGCCGCGCGAGGAACGGTCAAGCGACGACGAAATTCTTCAATGAGGGTCGAAAAACGTTCCATAAGATTGTGGAAAACTCTCCGCTCGGTTCGTTGCTTCCAACCGGAAAACGCCTCTCGGATCGCTTTGATCGTCGGAGAAAGATTGCGATGCGGTTGCGGAACGGACTCCGCCCGCTCGCTGAGATCGAAACGTCGAAGCCCAAAATCGATGCGATGGAAATCGAGCAGATGATCTAAACGACGCCAAAGATCATGATTTTTAACCGGCGCCATTTGACCGAAAAATTCCCATTCCCAATTGTTCGAACGCCACTCGGCCAATCCATATTGGATTCCCTGGCGAATCGCGGCCGAGCACCGCGTGAGGGTCACTTTCGATGGCTGATCAAGATATTCCAATGCACGAATTAACGTTAATAACTCGAGCCGATCGCCGGATCGATACTCCTCGACTTCCTCAATATCGGAAATCTCATATCGTTTGGCTCCGGCCGCTTCGCGAAGAATAAATTTCCAGGCGAAGGGGCTCTTTTTTTCGCCGGCTTCTAAATACAACCAATAATGCGGGTGAGGATCTGTCATCGTACTGCATCGACTGGGGGGAGGGGACGCAATTCATGTCGGCCAACGGGATTTAGACCTCGCAATCTTTGTGAAGTCGGAATCGATCCCGCAAACGGACGCCTTTATGCTATCGTCGCAGATTACCGCGTCGCTTAAGTTTATCTAAACGAAACCGTTTGCCACGCCGCTCCTTGAATTCGAGGGGGTATTTTTCCTGAACGGGGCTGGTATGTCGCCGTAAGATCCATTAAGATAAGACGTTCCTGGAAGTCGGGGAAGGTTTCGGCTAATCATGCTGAATTCCCCCACTCGGTGGTGAAAACTATCCGCGGCCGAGGCTGCTTCTGCCTCGGCGTCGAAATACGCATTTGCATTCGCCAAGGAAAAGCCATGGCCCGAAAAGTATTAAACCGTCGTGAGTTGCGAGCGGAGAGCGAATCCGCCGAAAAGCTGGGCGCC
The DNA here is from genome assembly GCA_963665265.2 of Thermoguttaceae bacterium. Taxonomy (GTDB): domain Bacteria; phylum Planctomycetota; class Planctomycetia; order Pirellulales; family Thermoguttaceae; genus CAXXHQ01. The sequence goes on from OY762224.2 coordinate 1,342,133, forward strand.
GAGAAGAAGGCCGCCAAGGCCGCAAAGAAGGCCCCCGCCAAACGCAAGACCCGCGCTAAGGTCGCCAAAGAAGTCCGCCTCAAGGCCTTCTGGGGCGTCTTCAATCAGTCGATGCGTCGCATCGCCGTCTTTGAATACAGCCAAAAAGCTCAGGCCACGAAAAAAGCCAACGAGTTGACCGAATCGCAAAAATCGCCCCACTTCGTTCAATTGGTCAAAGAAGTGATTGAGGAGTAACGGCGAGTTATTACGCTTTTCGCAAAATTTAAAGGCGGGACGATTTCATCGTTCCGCCATTTTTTTGCTCTCTCCGCATCCTTGTTTCTTCGAAGAACGCTTGCGTCTTACGCGATTTCGTAACTCCTCGCTCATTTTCGTCTCATTTTGCATTCAGCGTCGCCATTGGCGCAAAAACTTGTCTTCTGAATGGAGTTCATGCCCCTTCCTCGGCCTTTGGGCCGTCCTAGACAAGGCGTTTACGCCAAGTTCGTAGGGCGCTTGCAGGCGCCAAGAGCTAATGTTATACGGATTCCAGTTTCAAATTGGACTTGGTATTCTTTGTGACTTGCTCTAGGTTTCTTACAAGTTTCGCCTCAAAGCGGCAAAAAAGCCGGTTTTGCGCATTTCTAACGCGTTTGAATAAAAATTGCGCAATTTTGAATGGACGGCAAAGCGCCTTTGCGTATATTCTGAACAATTGGATGAGATTCGCGGCAAGTCATTTTGGCGTCGTCTTGTTTTATGCCGCGGCAAGCCATTACTTCCATGCAATTCCAATATCCTTGCGTGATTAATACACCGTTTGGAACTTACGGACTCATTGTTTTTTCTTAGGACTGGTCTTTATGAAAGCTCTCACAATTACGAAAGACGACGGATCGTTTGGTCCGGCCAAGAAGCCCTGCAAATCGCGGCACGGCTTCACCTTGGTTGAATTGCTTGTGGTTATCGCGATCATCGGCATCCTCATCGCCCTCTTGCTTCCCGCCATCCAAGCGGCCCGCGAAGCGGCAAGACGGAGCCAATGCGCGAACAATCTTCGTCAAATTTCGCTTGCCGGTTTCAACCACCTGTCCGAGTTGGGTTTTTTTCCAACTGGAGGTTGGGGGTATGCTTGGGTCGGTGATGCGAGTTTAGGGTTCAATCAACGTCAACCGGGCGGTTTTTTTTACAACGTCTTGGGTTTTATGGAAAACAAAGGCCTTCGGGAAATGGCCAAAGGAAATTCCGATCCTAGTAGTATAAATTATGCCGCAGCAAAAACGGCCGCCGCGAAAATGATCGCCACTCCCATTCCCGAATATGTTTGCCCTTCACGTCGCCCGGGGAATTCAGTAAGCCCGACCACCTTTGCCCATGGATTAAGTTGGGTCGCTTCGGCCGGGCTCGTTAATGCGGACTGGGATTATGCAGTCGATAAATGGTTCCACGGCGATTACAAAGCGAACGGCGGTTCACGGAAAGCCGCATTTGGAGCGGGGCCATCGAGTTTCGCGAACGCCACAGCCAACCCGCCTACTGGCTTTACTGCCGACGTGGTTAATAACTCTAACGGCATTTGCTACCAACGTAGTCAAGTTAAATTGAAGGATATTGTTGACGGAACGAGCAATACCTACATGTGCGGGGAAAAATTTATCCCCAAAAACATGTACTACAGTGGTCAGTTCTGGTCTGATGACCAGCCCAACCTCGGTGCCGATGACTTTGATATCATTGGAAACACTGCGTACGCTTCTGACGCGCATGTTGACTGCCCGCAGACGGACTCATTGAGAACGGTACCTAAATATTTAACTGGAACAGGGTATAGCCCAGACGCGTTGCCTTATGTGCGGCCGTTGATGGATAAGTCTGTTGATTATGCCACAGCTTGTTCCACTACGAATCTATCGGAAAAGTACGAACGTGCTTTCGGGAGCGCGCATCCGGGAGGATTCCAAATGGGTTTTTGCGACGGTTCCGTGAAATCATTGAGCTTTGATATTGACGCTAATTTGCACCGTTTCCTTGGTAATCGATGCGACAAACAGATACTGCAAGACTTCGATAAGTAAGCTGGCGCATTTTTTTGCAAACTTTTTATAGGCGTTTTCGACAGTCTGTCGAAAACGCCTTTTTGTTTGCCCGCTCTCCTCGTTACTAGGCTCCGCCTAGTAACGCGCTGAATCGCACGGCTCTGCCGTGTTGGAGGCGACGGTTTGGCGAGGCGGAGCCTCGACGTAAAACCTCGCGCCCCGCCCTCCATCCCCAACGCCCTCCGTAGCTCATCGTCTCCGCATTCGTTCGCCGAAGCCGCGCAGGGCCGAAGGCCCGTCATTCACCCATCCCAGGGCGATTAGCCCTGGGAATGAAAATTCCAAATATATCCCGTCGGCCTGAAGGGCCGACAGTTCGCTTGCTTCTCGTTTAGCCGCGCCGCCGTCGCGGGCGCGTCGGTCTTCGTGGTCTTTTTTGCTCTCACGCTATTATCCCTTCATCCTTCATCCTTTGCTCTCCGCGTCTCCGTTCCTCCGCGTGAAAATCCGCGCCTTTCGTGATCCTTCGTGGTAAAAATCGCGACTTCGCCGGGAAATCTCCCCCTGTTTTGCTCTTGATTTGCGGGCCGCTTTGCGGTACAAGTCCGCAGTTTGGCGGGCAAAATATAGACTCGCCGGGACTACAGATACAAAAGGATACGCTATCATGCGTCGCGCTCTAATCGGGATTGCCGCATGCGTCGTCGCCGTAACGGCCGTCGCGTCGTTCGCCGCCGAATCGGCGTTCCCTTACAAAGCATATATCGTCGCCGACGAAGTTTACGTCCGCAGCGGGCCGGGGCAAACCTATTACCCCACCGATAAAATGAAAAAAGGGGAACCGGTCGAAATCTATCGACACGACCCCGGCGGTTGGTGCGCCATTCGTCCCCCGGTCGGCAGCTTCGCCTGGGTTTCAGGAAAGTATCTCAAGCAGCAAGGAAAACGTCTCGCTATCGTCACGGAAGAAAACGTGTCGGCGCGAGTCGGCAGCCGCGTCTGCGATTCCCGCGACGTCATCCAAGTGCGATTACGCAAGGGCGAAATCGTCGAAATACAAGAGTCGCAAGAAATCGGCGGCGGCGATAAGCCGCAAGTTTGGTATAAAATCGCTCCGCCGGCGGGCGAGTTCCGTTGGATCTCGGCCAAATACGTTTCGACGACCGACCCCGACGAAAGCCTTCGCAAAAACTCTGGCCGACGAGATTCCGACGGTCCGGCCTTAACCGGCCCGGAAGGAAAACCGCGCGGCCGCCAAACGCTCTCGTCCGAACAATTTCGCGCGGAATTAAACCGCGTCGACGTCGAACTGTCGTTGATCGTGGCGAATGATCCAGCGACATGGCGACTGGACGACGCGCGAGTCTTGACCGAGACTTTATTGGAACAAGCCGGAACGCCCGCCGAACGAGGCGAAGTTAAATTACTGCAAAATAAAATCGCTCGTTTCGAGGATATTAAGCAGCGCAGCGATCAACTGGCCGACCTGAAAAAAGATTCGCTTCGTTCAAAACGTCTTGTGGCGAACTTACAGAACGCGGCCCGACAAGCACGGGAAAAAGTCGATAGCGAAGAGCTTGTCGCCGCCGGGGGCGAATTCGACGGCGTCGGCGAACTGCGAACCGTCGTGCCGGCCAAAATGGGCGATCCTCGCTACGCCCTGGCCGACTCGGCCGGTAAGATTCGTTTTTACGTGACGCCCGCTCCAGGCGTAAATCTGCAAAACTACGTTGGACAAAAAATCGGCGTCAAAGGCGTTCGCGGCTATTTGGCCGAGCAAAAGGCCGAATATCTCACCGCCCGGCAAGTAAAATCGCTGGAAGACGGTCCAATTTTGAGATAAATTCCGCTTTGCGGAGAAAACTGTTTCAAATTGCCCGGTTCACAAGCGCCGCCTCGGCGCACCCCCGGCCTGTCCGTCGGTGCAGTGCGTTTCAGTTCGTCTCGGGCGCGGCTAAGTAACAACGTTTGTGTATCCAATTCTTTTGCATGCAATCGTCTTCTTTGTGACTTTTGCGGACAAAACTGTCTCGACTTTGTGCGAGTCCTCCTGGCTTCCGACCGCGTGCCGACATTTCTTAGAACAGCAGATCGCGCCGGCCGTTTTCGACCGAGACGAGTCGCGATTCGAGGTCGCGTTTCATTTCGGCCTCTTCAATCTTATTTAATTCTTTCGCAAGCAGCCGTTCGCCTTTCGCCTTCACTTCGGGCGAGGCGTAATCGATCAGATATTCTTTCAGCGTGAGCAAGGCGTTGGGCGTGCAGAAGCGTTTGATGAAGCCTGGCACGGCGAACTCCATGAAATGCTCGCCGGTTCGGCCTTTTCGATAGCAGGCGGTGCAGTAGGACGGGATTTCGTCCATGTCGATCAACTCGCCGACGATCTCGTCGAGCGGACGAGTGTCGCCGATGAGGAACTGTTCGCGGTTTAAATCTTGCCGCTCTTCGCTCAAGCTTTTTTGGTAGCCGCCGATTTCGATATGCGTTCCGCCGTCGATTTGCGAGCAGCCGAACTCGATCAATTCACGCCGCAGTTTGGCGGGCTCCCGGGCGGTCAAGACCATGCCGACGTAAGGGACGGATAGGCGTAGCACGGCGATAAGGCGCTTGAAGTCGGCGTCGCCGAGTTCGTATTTAGGGTCGAGCGCTCGATTGCTGGCCGCCTTGATTCGAGGGAAGGAGAACGTATGCGGTCCGACGTTAAAGCGTTCTTCCAAATGGATGGCGTGGGCGAGCAGTCCCATCGCCTCGAAACGCCAATCGTAGAGACCGAACAAGGCGCCGAGTCCGACGTCCTCGCAACCGCCTTTCATCGCGCGGTCTTGTCCGTAAAGACGCCATAAGAAGTCGGCCTTGTTGCCGAATGGGTGCATCGCGGCGTAGGTCGGACGATGGTACGTCTCTTGAAAAATTTGGTACGTGCCGATGCCGACCGCTCTCATCTTTCGATAGCCTTCGACGTCCAACGGCGCGCAGTTGACGTTCACGCGGCGGATCGAACCGCGTTCAGTCTTTACCGAGTAAATCGTTTGGACGGCGGCGGCGATCACGTCGGCGTCGTAGTCGGGATGTTCGCCGTAGTCGATCACGAGGCGCTTGTGTCCGTTATTGAGGAGGACGGTCACTTCGGCGCGAAGCTCGTCGTCGGTCAATGTTTGGCGTTCGATTTTATCGTTGTTGCAACGGAAGCCGCAGTATTTGCACGAGTTCACGCACTTGTTGCCGATATAGAGCGGGGCGAAGAGGACGATGCGGTTACCGTAGATCGTTTTCTTTAACTGCCGGGCCGCGTCGAATATCTCTTCGAGCAGGTCGCGATCGGTGACCGAGAGCAAGGCGGCCATTTCGTCGAGTGAAAGACGCGTTTTACTTTTAGACTTGTCGAGGGCGTCGCGGACTTCGCTCGCCTCGGCCTGCGGTTTGCGCAGCAGCGCCTCGATTTTGGCGGCGGGAATGAAATCGACGAGCCCCTCGCTATTCGGACGGATCAACATCTTCGGATTCTCCCAAATTTCTCGCTTTGGCCATCAGGGATTTAACCTGAACGCCGGGGAGTTTTCCGAGTTTGCCGGTGAACGCGCTAAGATGATCGACTGTGGAGTCAGTGATGAGCGTGATGATATTCACGCCGTGAGACGGATAGGGGAGCCCAAGCCGGCCGACGACGCAATCGCCGAACTGAGAGATCAGTTCATTGACTTTGCCGATCGGGGCCGATTCCCGTTCCAAAATGACGCTGACGCAACCGAGCCTCTTTTCCATCGGAAAATTCCCATGAATCAGATTCGATAGTATATCGTTTCGGCGAAACGAATTCCTCGATTCTACTTCGTTCGTCGTTCGATCGCAACGGAAGCGGCTTCGCCCCAACGGGTTGTTTGACGAAACTCGCTGTGATTGCTGTTCTAGGAAGAGAGACGATCGCTCGCCTTTTTAGGAGGCTTTTTTTATGCGGCTTGGGCCGTCGTTCATGCCGGCGCATTCGCGGAGCAGGCGACGCCAATTTTCGGCCGAGCCGGGAGTCAATTGGCCGAGCATTCGCGGGGCGGCGACCTTGCTGATCGAGGGCTGTGCGGCCGGTTCTTGATCGACGTAGAGCAAGGCCAGCATGCCGACGCTCGCCGCTTCGAATGAGTTTTCAGGAAAACGCAGATCGCTCAATCGAATGAGCGGAAGTTGGTTGATCTCGGCGATTTCTCGAATGAGCATGCCGTTTCGTTGTCCGCCGCCGCAGACGATGATTTCCTCGATGGGCTTTTGTTCGGTCAAACGACGGCGAATCGCTTCGGCGATCGCCTCGGCGACGAAGTGCGTTGCGGTGCAAAGAATATCTCGAACGGACCAGCCTTCAGTCGTGCCCCGTTGCAGGGCCGCCGTCAAAAAGCGTTCGGGGCGAACTCCGTAGGGATGCCAACGGGGCGGCGGCGTCTCGAAATAGGGATCTCGCGACCAAACGGCGAGCAGCTCGGGGATTTTACGTCCTTGGACGGCGAAGTGGCCGCCGGGATCGAACGCGTGTTGGTTATTCGTTAACTTTCGGCACAGCAAGTCGAGCAGCGACGAGCCCGGCCCGACTTCGAACGAGAGGATTTGGCTTTCGGCGCGAGGAGTCGAAGCGGCGGGAAGGTAGGTCAAGCGAGTCGTGCGACCGAGATCGACGAGCGCGCGGACTTTGGAGTGCGATCGCAACAGTATCCATTCGGCGGCGGCGGTTGCGGGACCCCCCTGCCCTCCCCCAGCCAAGTCGCGCGCGGGAAAGGCGTCAATCACATTCATCCCCGTGAGCTCGGCGACGCGCGCGGCTTCGCTCAAACTGACGTAGGATCGTGTTTCGCCGCGCTGCACGCTCCACAGGCCTGGATCGTGGATTCCGACCGCCAATATCCTCTGACCGAAGATACCCCGTTTCGCCGCGAGTTGGTTTACGAGCATCGCCTCGACTTCGGCCAATTGCGATCGACAGGCGCCGACGGCCGCCGGCGTGGTGACGGTCGTCGAGGAGTTTTGAGGACCTCCGGCGCTTGCGGCGGCGAAAAAGGTCGAGGCTTCCTTAGGGATCGGAGCTGAGACGACTTCGGCCGCCTCGGCCAACATTTCATAGCCTCTTCCCAGAACGCCGACTAACGCCGCCGTCGCTTCCGTGCATCGGGACGAAACGCTGACGCCGATCGCCCAACGGCGACCGTCGGCGCGGTCCGTCCATTCCGGTCGAAATAATCGCGGCATGACGAATCCTTTCGTCAAACAAGTGACCGCAGACGAGTGACGGACTAGTTTTCTTAGGCGGCCATGCGCGATTCATCGACGATGGCCACTCCGGTGATTCCGGCGACGAATTCCTCGAAAATGCGGAGGTCGAGCGCCGAGGCCGATTCGCCTTCCGGATGGAATTGGGTGCCGAAGGCGAACCAATCGCCGGAGACGCATTCGATGGCTTCGACGACGCCGTCCGGGCAGCGAGCGGTTACTTGGAAACCGGGCGCCACGTCATCGATCGACATGTGGTGGCGGCTGTTGACGCGGATTTCCCCTTCGCCGTAAACGCGTTCCATGAGGCTGCCCATTTCGACGACCAACGCGTGGCGATGGTTCGGGTCCATCAGATCGAGGTGCGGCAAGGCCTTCGGCAAGTCCTCGGCGATATGATAGAAGAGCGTTCCGCCCATTGTGGTATTGATGAGTTGCATTCCCGCTCCGATTCCCAAGACCGGCATGCGGCGTTCGGCGATCATGCGGGCGAGCGTGCGGTCGAACGTTTCGCGGCGTTGTTCCATCAATCGCATCGAGGGATGAACCATGTAGCCGTCATAGCGGGGATCGAGGTCCGGGCCGCCGACGAGGACGAAGCCGTCGAGAAGGTCGAGCGTTTGGGCCACGTCTTCTTCTTCGGTAAGCGGAGGAAGAATGACCGGCACGGCTCCCGACTTGATGATCGCGTTGTAGTAACCCGAGGCCAGGTAAGAAAACGCGGGCGAGTCCTTCTTGGCGCCGCGATATTCCGCATTCAATCCGATTAAAGGCTTCTTCGACATGATTGACTCCTTTTCCGGACGCGTCCTGCGTCCTTAATGGGAATGTTCGTCGTAAAAGCGAAGGAGATTACCGCTGCGCGTCGTCACGGTTCCAGAAAAGTTCGCCGGTTGATTCTCGATTCCTTTCGAGAGGCGACCGACTGGTTTTGCGAGAGGTGACGCAGTTTTTTCCGAAAATACTTTTCGGAAAAACGGGAGCCGATAGGGAACGAAGCCGAGAGAAAGGCGAAATGCTTGCGGTTTGAAATAAGCTAGCGGGAGCAAGGCGAGACTAACGGGGAAATGCGGATTTCCCTCGTCAAAATGAGGCCTTCGCGGAGTCCGTCCGTGACTTCCGTTTCGAAGGCGTCCGCGTTTTTCGTTCTCAATGTTTGAGAGCGAAAAGCGCCGTCGATGACCTTTTTCCGCCGACTCATTCACAGGCCGAAGCCGTGCCGTCGTCGGGGCGATGTCCATATCGTGCGGTCGTTCAACTCCTTTACTTCGACGCGTCACCGTCGATTGAAGATTGCAAGTACGCGTGAATGTAAGAAACCGAACGCGCTTTGGCAAGCATTTCGTCTATTTTGTATTGACGTGGGCCGCTCCCCCCCACATCTTGTATTGACTGCGACGCTAGCGCCGTGCTAACCGAAAACGTCGATCGAACTTTGCGAAGAAATGAAACGCGCGTTTTCGGCCGAAAAACAGCGGTTTTCGCGAAAATCGCCGTTCTATTCTTCTTTTCCGTCCACAAATTCGCCGAGGCGATCTTTCGGGCAGAGCAAAAGCATGACGCTTTCGGACTCCGTGCCGGGAAGCGGATACGAGTAAAGCTTGCGGAGCGCAATTTCGTGCATCAGGCCGAAATGCCGGGCTTCGCCGCGTTCTTCGACCCAAGACGGCCCCTTGAGCAACAGCAATCGGCCGAACGACGGCCACGACAATTTGAGAAATTCGAGGATCTTTTTCATCGGCGCGACGGCGCGAACGGTAAGCGCGTCGAAGTGGCGTTTCTTCAAAAGCTCTTCGGCCCGACCGGCGAAAACGTCGACCTTCAAGCCGAGACGCGCGACGACGTCTTCGAGGACGCGGCTTTTTTTGCCGACCGATTCGGAGAGCGTCACTTTAACGTCCGGACGCAGGATCGCGAGGAGAACGCCGGGCACGCCTCCGCCGGAGCCGACGTCGAGAATCTCTTCGCCCGGCTTAATGAACTTGGCGAAGGCGAGCGAATCGACGACGTCGCGACTGACGAATTTTTCGAAGTCGGTGTGCCGAGTCAAATTGATCTTCTCGTTCCACTCCCAAACGATCTCGGCGTAGCGGCCGAGCAATTCGATTTGGTCGGCGGGGAGTTCGATTTCATGACGGCGAAGGACATCGATCAATTGATTGTCAGATTGGCTCACGTCTGGTATTCTTTGCTGGTCGTAAGGTTCGGTAACGCTCGACGGCGCGGCGTCTGCCGCTCGTCGCTTGGCGCGCCTCGGGAAACTTTCCATTGTAGCCTCCCCCTCACCGGCAAGGCAACCTTATTGACGCCGATGCCGCCAATAATCCCCGTTCGGGCGCGCTGATAAGGCGTTTTAAGCCCTATTTGCATTTGAAAACGGACTATCGGCTCCATCGGCATCATAAGCTGCGCAAGACGCAAAAAGGCGGTTTCATGCTTTTGCCCCGCGAAGAATACGTCGAACAGGCCTATTTTTTTCAAACGCTCCGAGATCGGATGCAGGAGGGAATGGCCACGCAAGACCTTTTGGCGGCCGCCCGGCAGGAAGTCTTGGCCACGACGCAATTACCGTTCGCTATCGACTTTATGGCGAGCGAATTGCGCATGACGGGGGGCTTTGCGACGGCGATGGCCCGGATCCCGCACTACTTCACCAGCTTTCAGACGTTCGTCGTTACCGAAGCCGAGAAGGCCGAGGGGAAATTCGACTTTCGCGTCGCGCTCGAAATCCTCCAAAAAGAGGCGGAATATCGGGCGACCGATCCGCCGCGTCAGGGCGCCTTCGTTTTCCAATTTGAATCGATCTGCCGGAACCGATTGGGCTACGATCGCGGACTAGAGGCGATGGCCTACGACGAGATCTATGACGAGGCGTGGCGAGAATGGATTTTGACCGTCCGCCGCCAAATAGGCATCGTCGATCTAAGCGACTTGATCTACGTTCGCAGCGCAATGTACGTGAAGGAAAAAGGGATCGAAGAGAAACCGACTCTTTTCGGCGAGAAAGAAGGGCGAATCGCGTTCGCCAATCGTCTGAAGGATCCGCTGTATCTCTTTGCCGCGTTGCAAAGGCACCTTGGTTTTCCAGCCGTTCCGCGACCGAAACCGGAGGATGCGCAGAAGTTTATTTTGCCGCAGATTCTCCAACGGATCGACCGGCTCGAGACGCGGATTTCGCTGATGGAGGAAGAGCAGCGCGGCGGAATCAATATTTCTCGATATTTTGCGTCGCCCGACTCTCCGCCAAAGCCCGAGTAGCTGTTTTCCTGGCGTTTTTCCCTGAATAGCGGCCAAGGCATCCGGCCTGTTGGCTCTGTGGAGCATCTCCCCCTATTTTGGCGGAATCCTTGACGTTCGTTATTAATCGGGTAAACTTATGTGCTTTCCACTTTCGATTTGCGCACCTTCTTAGGGGGTAGTCGCAGGCTGAAGGCGGAGAAAACAAAAATCTTGCTTAACTGCTTCGGCGGTCGCATGACTGCGGGAATGGCGGAATTGGCAGACGCGCTAGGTTGAGGGCCTAGTGGCCGCAAGGTCGTGCAGGTTCAAGTCCTGTTTCCCGCACTCTTTATTACGAAAGGACTTGCGATGATAATCGCAAGTCCTTTTTGGTTTTTTTGAAACGCAAAATCAAGAATAAATCAAGAATCAAATTCCAGTTTTCAGCCTTCCGGCGGGTTCATCTTCTCGAAAATCTTCTCCGCAAGCTCTGCTTTTTGAAGCGAAATGTAATGCTCCCGCATAGTCTGCGGATTGCATCCAAACAGGATTGCGGCGTCACTCTCGGTAATCTCGGCCGCCCGCGCCCGGCTCATGGCCGTCCCCCGGAAGTTATGTAGTTTGAATCGTGTCGCCCCCGTCTCGTTAATGTATTCCTTGGTCTGGTCTTGAAGCCAGCGAACGAGGCGGGCGGGGGAAAAGCCTTTGACAAGATTAGCGTTGTTTGCCCGCCTGTCCTTGTGGACCTTCTTTAATTCGTCGCTAAAGCGTTCCCAGGCGTAACGCGGACCGGCAACCTTCCGCAACTCGTCAAATAGCTTGGGCGGAAGCTTGCAAACCCGCGACTCCCGTCCTTTCGTTGTGTCGGCCGGGAAGAAGACAAGGCCGTCTTTCAGGTTGCCGCTTTCCAGGCGGGATAGCTCGCCGATCCGGCAGCCAAGGGCCGCTTTCACTTCCAAAAACAAAAGAGGAAGTCGCCATTTCCACTTTTCCCTTAACCAATTGAAAAAAGCGTCTCTTTCCTCGTCGGAAATGACGCGAGGCGGCTTTTTGTCGTAACGGGGCGGTGCAACGTCCGCAAATGGATCGTTGCCGACGATCTTGAGCGCGTTCCCAAACCAAGCTGAGTAGACGATTGAAAGATTATCGAGGTTTCCCTCGATGGTTCGCCCAGCAAGCGGCTGCCCTCCGCGTCTGACTTCCGACCGCAATACCTTGAATTTCTCAGCCATTGTAGGGGTGATGTCGGCGGGGCCGTGCGTGTCGGGAAATGCCTTGCGCAGCAAATTTACGGCAACTTCATATTGTTGCATAGTTCCAGGACGCAACCCACCCGCCTGCATGTGCCGCTTCATGTCCGTTATGGCGTCTTTCCACGCCGTATTAAACTTGGGGGCGTATTCCTTGCGAATAATTTCAATTGCATCTTCTATCGCCGCATGCACGGCCTTAGAGGACGTGGCGCGCTCGCACGGTCTGTTATCTGGCCCACGAAAGAAGACTCGAAAGATCGGCGAACCCGACCGCTTGGCCAGGGAATAGCGTACCCGTTTCCCCCCTCCAAGTTCGCAAATGTAATCAGGAATCTTGGGCATTGTATTCGTCCAACATCTTTCGCGTGAAACGCAACTCTTTTCCGACCTTGCGCGGCTTTATCCGGCCTCGCTCCACATGCCCCCGCAAGGCTTTAACGGTCACGTTTAGATAATCTGCAGCCTGTTCAGTGTCGAGATAAGGTGAATCCGAAGCGATTTTCAGACAAGCCGCCAAGACTTCCCTTGCCGCCTGCGGGGCGACGGCCTTGACGCCGTTCATTCTCCCGCGAACGACGCAACGTTTGGCAACGTCCGCAAGGCCGAGCGTCAAGGCGTGTTCCCTAGCCTCTTGAAGGACTGTCGCCGCGTTTGCGGCGTCTTCAAGCAGATTGTCCGCGTCTGCGGCCTCCATCGGCTTAGCCTGCGTCGCAAGGGCGTCTATTTGTTCGCGCACCCACTTTACAAAACGTCGTTTGTCCATAGTGTTCTCTTGTTGAAAAAATGGGCATCCTAGCCCCATGATTTCCAATAAAATTAGTAGCCTCGATATGCCAGTTCTGTAACCTAATGGCGGCAGCGATGTCCGTGGCGAATCGCCACGAACATGCACCCCCTCATAAATTACAGTACAAATTTTGGCAAGCGATCTCGATGCTTGAAGCACACAGTACCTTTCGTGCGGCCATGGACCCAGAATGATATCTCTGCATCGAGGCACGTTCTTAATCACCTGGTTTTGCAGTATTCAAAAATCTCTGCTAGTTATTCTTGCCTAATTTCTGGCGGAGCACGGAAATACCGATCGGCGATTGCATGCTTGCTAAACAAAGCCGAAAACTTCCATTGAGCGAACTTGGGGATAATTTGATTGACGCTTGAGGGAAAAACCAGGTAACAACGTTAAACGATTGCGTTCGGTGAAGGCGTTCTGGTCGCATCGTCATGCAAGTCGATTGTTTCTTTGACCACGAATTCCGTTTTATGCGTTGGTATCTTGTTTATCGCCCTGGCGGCTCTCTCTTGTTCTTCGGTCCTTAAGTTCATTTCAGGCTTAGTCAGGATATCCAACGCCCTGTTAACTCGCTCTTCGTCCCGAGCGATTTCTTTTGACGCCAAGCTCGCTTCACATGCCGACATTTTCTCAAAAGCCTTGCTGACTCGTTCCTCATCTTCGACGAGTTGTTCGTCACTCCATTTTTGTTCGACGAGATAGGATGGACCTATGATGATCTTCTTCTCGGAATTGTTTCGGCGATCGGCAAGCCCGATACCGCATCGCAGCAGTTCAGGTTCGATCTTTGTAATTAGGGCGGACAGTCGATTAGGGGCTATGTTCAATTGCAACGCTTGAGCAAGCTCGCCAAATGTTCCTTCCCATGTTGTCAGGTCGGAAACACCGACAAAAGCTTGTACTTTTTCGAGGAGTTGCTTATTGATATCGTTGTTGGGCCGCCCGCCAATTTGAGCGTTTTCGGCGATCGACTCCTTCTTGCCTACAGTTTCGAGAGGTGGAAGCCATAGGCGTCCGTCCGGCGGAGGCAACGTGCAAGAAAGCAAACGCCGCAAAAAGTCGGGGGCCTCTCCGATAAGCAGGGGTTTCAAGACCTCTTTCCATTCGATGCGATCTTCTTTCTTGAGGGGAGGTTGATGAATGAACACAATTCGGCTGTCGCCCTCGAACACAGGACAATACTGGCGTTTGTTCGCGGTATGAACCCAATGCGTCGAATTGAACGCCATGAAGGGGGCTGTATAAAGATGTCGAACGGAGATTTGTTCGGCGGTGACGTAGTTTTTGATTCGTTTATACGCTTGTCCGCTTCCATCGCCCAAATCAAGCTCCTCGACGTAACACAAAACCGCTCCGTCAAGAACGCCGCTCGCTCTTTCTTTTTCCGTAAGGGCCGAGCTTGCATCGACGTACCCTTTGGTCATTAACAATCCCAACGCTTGGTGAAACGTTGACTTTCCGCTGTTTTCTTCTTCGGAATAGAAGAAGAGATATGGCAAAGAATGAAACGGCTGCTGAAAGAGGATAGCGGACCAATAAAATAGGTAATCGCTCCCCTTCTTGACGCCGTTTTTTTGACACCAATCATCTTTTCTTACGACGTCGTCGAGCGCAATGCCGCACTGGTTAAGCACCATGTCCCAATGGGGAGTTCTGATTTCGTCGGGGTCTTTGTCGGACGGCGCATAAGCGAGACGCGCGGCGTGTCTATTCCATTGCCGGTTCCCCGGATATTCTGTCTGAAAGGGGCGATTAATGTATTTCCACGGATCGGTTATTAGCCCCCCAAGCGCCACCTCGGTCTCCGCGTCAGACATGCCTCTCGACCTTAATACGGACTTGATATTGTGTCTGGGTTCATCGACCCATCTATTGCCGACTCGCAAGGTGAAACCGCAGTCCTTTTCGCCGCCAGGCGCGTTCATGTGGCGAATATACTCGACTTGACGCTCTTTCGGCACGGCGGGTAAGAACAAAACTCGAACCCACTTTTTGCTCTTCCCCTCAGACCAATTATGTTTACGAAGCTCCTTTACGACATCGCCGTCTTCCTTCGGCATCGTGACGTGAAGGCGACCCTTCTTAATGCGTAGAGTCGTTTCCCGTTTGTGATACCGCTCGGCGGCAGTGCAATCGACGCCGATGGCGTGAAGGGCTTTTTGAGCGGCCTCGAAACTATCGAAGATATACCCGTCGTCTTCGGTCAATATTGCGCCATAAGCCTCGGCGGCGGTCGGAAGATCATTTGCCTTATTAAATGTGCAAAACGTCCATCCGGCTTCGCTCGTGCGCCATGTCGTGGCCTCCGCCGCGCCCGGCGAAAACCGAAAAACGATCAATGCGCCGTTCTCAGCGGGAAAAGCGTAGCAGTTTTTGTCGCCCTGGTCTTTGCCGGTAGAGACGGTTTGGAAAATTCCCTTTAGATTTAATTTCTGATGAACGACTTTTAATCCCGCCGTATGCGTAACTATCATATTTCGGTCGGCGTCGTAGTCTGCGGGGAATCCCTCCGCAGTTAGTGCTGAGATTATTTTGCGGTGTTCGTCATCGGGGGCGATCTTGGGATAGGCCGTCGCAAGCTGGTCAAAAACGCCCTCGTCGCCCAGCACGGGTAGTCTGGATCGTTCACCCTTTGCGACGGGAACGTAATCCCGCCAATTATCGGGAACGTCGCCAAACGGTTCGCCTTGCCTAATTAGTATGAGACCGACGACGTTCTCGTCGTCATCATACATTTTCGGCGCCCAAATCCACATATTGCCGCCGATCGCGTCTACCACGGAGCGAAAATCAAATCCGGCTTCGAGGCACATTCGCGCCAAAATATAGTGAGCTAGCGCGGTATGCTCAGTGTGGTTTTTGGTGGCGGGGGGATTAAGAAAGGGAACCTCAAGGTGAATTCCCTTGCCGCTCGTTGATTTGCGAATCGTAACCCACGGAATCCGTCTTGCAGCCTCGACGACTTGATCTAGCGTTTTTTGCGAGAATCCCTTGTCGTGACCGTCGCTAAAGTCGAAGTCGTAGGCGACTTTGATGCTAATGCGGGCGCGCCAGTTCCACCACGTCGTTCCGACCGCCGCGAAGCAATCATTTGGGTCGTAGTTGAGGGGAGCGTCATTATTAATCGGATCGGTCGCGGCGTTCTTGGGAATGCGAATCGGGTAGCCTCCCTGAACGTTGACCTGATATTCTAGGTCGGTGGTGCATATCTCGGAGATGTCGGAATGAGTGAAACGCCTTAAAAATTCCACAATTGATTGCGACGCGAGTTTGGCCATGTCGGCACTCCATAAAAACTGCTCTAGTAGGTAAAATTCCGAAATGACGTTGCGCTATTCAAGTGGTGGTGATGATGGTGGTAACGAGATGAGCTTCTCCTTCCCCGTAATACAAAATTTCTATATAGGAAAAATAAAAAAGGAGTAGGCGGCGTCACCACGCCATCATCATCATCATCATCACCACCACGCCTTGTTTTTTTCGTCGTAACTCCAATAAACGCCCTCAAGCCGTTCTTGAAAGAGAACCCCGCCTGAACGGTCGCATTAGTTTGGATTGCGTGATGCAGTTTTTCCGTAAGGCGTGCGTTTGGAAACTGCCAGTATTAGCTTCAGAGCGAACCGCAAATGGGTTCGCGTGTTGAGTGTTGGCCATCTGTCCGGATTTGCCCGCGATCAGTAACGCCATACTGCGCCTATAGAAAAGGCACATCATTCACCCTAATTGCTATCACAACCATTTCAAGAAAAATCCTCGGAATTTTTTCAGAATCCCTTGGCTTGAAGGATTGCATTTCAGCGATCAAACTGTTTTCGTCCGATCGCTCAGAAAATGATCTAGGCCGAATTGCTTGCAGAGGCGACGAAATCGTTTTCTTCATAGTTGCGAAGCTCAACAATCAAAGATTTGGACAGAATCAGACCAGCATTCTTCAATTTAGTTAGAGCGGCTTTTGCTTTCGACGCGTCAAAACGAGACATTTTTGGCAAATGCATCCCTTGAGCGGGCCGGTTGCCACGATCTACCCCGCCAAGCCCCGCCCTTCAATTTCCCGTAAAAGCCGCCTAACTCGCTCTCCAGTCCACGGGTTGCGGGCCTGGGTCTCGAATCCCTGACCGTTCAACTCGTCGGCGATCTGCCGCAGGGTGAGGCCGCGAGCCTGGAGTTCAGCCACGCGAGGCGAGATCGAGGAGCGAAACGCCGACGTTCGCTCCTGTTTGGCGGCGGCCGACGCGGCGCTTCCCTGCCGAAACCCTCTCAAATGCTCCCTTTCCCGCCAGTGGCCGGGGCGTGCGGAGCCGAGCTTGACGCCGCGAGCCTTGAGGGCCTGCAAGGCGGCTTTCGTGCGTGCGCTGATTTGCTCGGCCTCACGCTGGGCGTTCGCCACCAGAACATGGAGAATGAACGGCGTGGCGTGGGGATTGTCGCAACAGACGAAATTCACCCGCGACTCCATCAAGGCCGAGAGGAAGGCCACGTTGCGGCTGAGACGGTCCAGCTTGGCGACCAATAAAGTCGCATTGGCGAGTTTGACGTGCGAAAGAGCCGCTTGAAGCTGCGGGCGATCGTTTTTGCGGCCCGACTCGACTTCCGTGTATTCGGCGACGACGGTTCCGCCGTCACGCTCGACGAACTGGCGAACCTCGATCATCTGAGCGTCGATGCCCAAATCTTGCTTCTTGGTGGAGACGCGATAGTAGGCGACGTATTTCATAGTTGCTCCTCTGCCCATCCAATCTAATTGCATTTCTGCCGGCGCCAAGAGCGCCGCGTCGCAAAATAATCCATTTTCGCCGCGTCGAACTTCCTTCCGATTGGCAAGAGTTCAAAAAACGAATCAGGGCCTTGCCTCCTAGCTTGCGTTTTGAGGCGACGGGCAGAACTGGCTGTCTTGGTCGCATTTCACGCAACGACGCAGCAGACGAAATGCTACGCGGTATGAACGGTAATTTGAACGATTTTCACCAGTTGAGTAACCCAGGCCACTCTAAAACAGTCCGTTCTCGTAAGTATTGCAGTAAATAAATCCATTATTGACGCGGCGGAAACGGATTATTTTGCGACGCGGCGAGGAAGTTTGGTAAGTGCAGGCACGCGCGAGCAAACTGCCGGGGCGGCTCGCTTTTTGACGGCCTTGGCAGTCGAACCGAAAATAACCCTCCCGCCCCATAGACGCAATGCCTTGTCTATCAATGCCTTACGATCGCCGGTTTTTGCAGCGCGCCTTGCGCTTTGACGGACGTTAAAGCGTGACGCCGCTTATAGCTAAACGGACATAGAAGCGTTAGCGGTAATTTCTCACATTGTATTACATTACGTATTAGCATTATCTAACACATAGAATAACGCCGTAGCGCACAGGGCGCCGCATGCGGACAACAACGCGCGAAGCACCCCGGAGTTCCAGGCGTCAGTAAACATTTTATACGCATATACTTATTGCACCAGCGCGCAAAAAGCGCAATACACAGCGCATATAGAAGAATAGATATATAATGAAAGACATTTATATATTATAGAAAATTGCAGTAGATATTTTCTTATAAAAGTACGTAGCGCGTTTATAATTGAGTGGAACGAAAGGGGCGCGGCATGAGCGTTACGGCGATCTACAAAGCGGGCGCGATTCATCAGCGTATTTACGTCGAAGCGGAGACGCGGCAAGAGTTGTTCGTCGCGCTTCAGTCGGAGAGATATTGCGGGGGCGGTCTTTTCACGATTCTTTTCGCCGATATGCCCGCTTTGGAATTCGCTTGGCTGCTTTGCCGCCTATAAACCGCTAAAGGGTTCGGCTATGAAACTACGCATTGAAGATTTAATGCTGGAAATTTCCTTGGAATCGGCGATCGTCGATTTTCAAGAGATTATGGACGCGGTTGCGATAGTTCCCGACGACGACCGGCCCGCCCCGTGGGACGCGATGGACGGCTGGGAGCATGAGCTAGTCAAAGCCCGTTCCGACCGCCAGCGCGGATATATAGGACGCTTCGCAATCTTGGCCAAAGAACAAGGTTGGTACGAATACGCCAGAAACTGCGGTCAATCCAAGCAAGTCGCCAGGGAATACGCCGCATTTCAGCTTGGCCGGATGATCGACCAATTAGCCGAATGGCGAAGGAACGGCTACCAGTATTTCGGGCTAACTTGCGAATTCAAAGGGGCTTTTGATTCTATTTGGGGCGTCGAACCGGAAAGCGTTGACGATTGGCGACGCGAGCTAGCCGAGAACGTCGCCGACGCCTTGGAAAAACAGGGCTATTCGGTCAATCGACCGCCCCGCAAGAAACAGTTTTTCAGTCGTTTGAGTTGTTTTGACGTTTTACACCAAGGAGAATGCAACTATGGCGCATGAATTAGACTTTTCTAGGGGCAAGGCCGCTTGCATGGTCGTCGGAAAACCCGCTTGGCACCGATTGGGCGCGGTTATTGAGAGCGCCGTCACTAGCGAAGAGGCGATTAAACACGCACAGCTAGATTGGACCGTCGCGCAGTGGCCGGTTTTGACGCATTGCGGACCGGATTCGGCGGAGTGCGAAGGCTTCCGCGCGAACGTCCGAACCGATACGGGCGCTGTTTTGGGCTTGGTCACGGAACGCTATGAACTGTTTCAAAACGTCGAGGCGTTCGACTTCATGGACGGTATCGTCAACGACAAATTGGCCATGTATGAAACGGCGGGGGCGTTGTTCGGCGGGCGTAAGATATGGATAATGGCGTCCATCCCGCGCGAACTGCGGGTAAATGACGACCTCGTCCGCCCTTACGTTCTGTTGACGAATTCGCATGACGGATCAAGCGCGCTAAGGATGATTCCTACAAGCGTTCGCGTCGTCTGCAATAATACGCTGAATCTGGCATTAAACCGCGACGGCGGGCAAGGGCTGACGATCAAGCATACGGGGACGCTGCAAGCCCGCGTTGAGCAAGCGCGCCGCGCGTTTAATCTCGTCAACCAACGTTTTGACCTCTTTGGCGAAGAGCTAAACGCCTTGGTCGGTAAGGCCCTTTCCGTCGTGGAGGCGGATTCCTATTTTAAGTCGCTCTTGGACGAGGACGCCAAAACGGCGCCCAAGACGTTGGCGAAAATCCGCGCGAATTTCGACAATGAGCGCAACACGTTGCGGGGCATTCGTCATACGGCATGGGCGGCCTACAATGCCGTTTCGGAATTCGCGGACCATCAAAAGACGGTTCGCGGCAACGCGGAGGGGCGTCTAAACTCGAATTGGTTCGGAACGTCCAATCAACTAAAGCAACGGGCGTTTAACGCGGCGTTGGCGTTAGTCTCTTAACCAAGGAAGGGGCAAACGCCATGACGATTAGTTTTCAGGATATATTGGACGCTCTCATGCTTGAACCGGACCGGGAATTGTTCGATTATACGGTTGAGCGGGCGAAGTCGGAGCGGCAGCGCGGCTATATCGGGCGTCAATTCCAAGAGCGATACGACGCCATAGGCTTCGCCGTGCAATTAACGCCGCAAAAGTGGTTCGAGCATGCGCGGCGGTGCGGGCAATCCAAGCAGGTTGCGCGGGAATACGAAGCGAACCGGCGGCAAAACGCGATTGACGCGATTAAGGACGCCTTGGCGAGCGGAACGCGGAACGCCCCGCAAGTCGCCCAACTAACGCAATATCTCTATGAAGCGGCGCTGCGCATCGCTTCGGAGTTGGAACGCCGGGGATATACGGTAACGAACTGGCCGGGCGGTAGCTCCGAAACGTTCCATTGGAGAAAACCGTAACGCTCCCGATTTGTTTTTCAAAAGCCCCTCTCAATTAATTTGAGAGGGGCTTTTTCTTTTGGGCGGGGCGCGCGTTTTGTAGAAACGCAATCTTACAATAAGTATGTTCTTGACATATCTAACTACGTTTCGCATAATGAGCATTACTCCTTGGTAATACTCTTCCTAGCGAAAGTCGCGCGGCCAAATCGCTTTGCGGCTCGTTCTCCAAAAAGGTTTTCGGAATGTACGACCATTTTGATACTGCGCCGCGCTTTCAGATTTTTGTTTGCACGAATCTAAGAGCGTTGCAAATGTCTCCCGAACTTCTTAGAAGCGCGTTAGAGGCGGGTTCCGTCGTTCTTTCCGCCAAAGGGGAAGTCGCCTATGGCGAGGGTTCCGCCGTAGTATGGGAAAGCGGAGTTCTTTCGGAGGAAAGGGCGGACGTTTACGTCTTTCCTTTCGCCGCAAACAATCAAACCCCGGACGCTTCGCCACAAGATATAGGGGAAATGCGTGGATTACTGGAACTCGCGGCGGAGGCTTTTTGGTTGGCGGCGGGAAAACAGCCTTAACCGGAACCTGAAATGGCTACGATTCGGGATTTCGACAAAGACGCGCTGGTCGAACTCGTCAAATGGCGAAAGCTGGATCGTCGCGCAACCGAGTAAATGATCTCAATCTCTATGGCGCCTTCAAGCGTTGCAATATGACTGGCTTGGCGCTTTCTTAATTTCACGGGGATGAGTTTAACCAGCCGCCACCCCCTCCAAAAATGAAGATAACATCTACGACAATCACCAGAGAGCGGTTGACAAAACAAAGTCAATCGATAGATTGAAACTCGTGCATCCGCAACGATGCACGCCCTTCTGTAGCCGCGAGGTTCCTGCCCCGACCTTGCGGCTTTTTCTTTTTTGCCCTGCGTTGACCAAGGATTAACGGACTCCAGGCGGGGCGATGTTACAACGACGAGCGTTTTCTTTTAGACGTTTTCCAGAAGAATAAACCCATTCCGATCAAGCCGACGGTCGCCGGTTCAGGAACGCTCTCCATCTTCGTCAGCGTGAATATCGCATCGCCGACGTTATCGTTGGGATAATTGTCGGCGACTCCGGCAAGGAGAGTTTGGTCGGACGAAACGCTAAAAAACATCGTTCTTGTCGTATTGTTCGGATTCGTTCCGTCCGCCATCGGGTCGTACATAACCGACTTCAAATCGGACGTGACGAGCGAAATTCCTCCGACGACGTTGTCGTAGCCTTTCCCTTCGCAGATATTCCAGTAGGAATCTTCCAGATAGAACTGGTACTTTCCTGCGGTTACGGAGACGGACACGGCCGTGCTAGGGAATAACGCCGGATCGCCGCTGACCCAGCTATGGATGGTAAATGTTTGCGAATCGCCGACATTGACGAGACTGGCGTTTACAGGCGAGTTGAAGGCGAACGCCAAACAAGACAACGCGCAGAGAACAAAGCGTCGGTTCATAATATGCTCCGGAAGGATAGTAAGCGGTTCGTTAACCGATAAAAGGCGCTTTTCTTTTGACAAGCGGTGAAAAACGAGCGATAAAAAGGTGCAGCGTTCCGACCGCCCCGACCGGAACGCTACGCATACCATGAACGCCCTTGAAGCGGGCGCGTTGTACGACGGAGTCCATGAAAAACATCGTCGCGGACGGTGACAGCATGTTGTCACCCCCTCCGAAGATTTTTTTGGATTTTTTCTGTCTCTCGAATTGGCGCAACTCCCGTAAAACTCTTCGCATTCGTCGTGACGCGACCGACGCTCACGATAAATTCATCGATTCGGCTTATTGACAACCCCTCTCGCAGTTGCTAGCTTCACCGTCAGTTTGACGCCCGCATCGTGCGCGGGTATGCGTGCATCGTAAGGAGAATCGCCGAGGATTTGTAACGCACAGTTTGAATACAATTTGAAATGACGCGCGAGCGTCAAGTTATTGCTTCCCACAAATACGACCAACCTGGGCTTTCATCGGCCCTTGATGAACAGAAGCAGTACTTGGACCGCGCTCCCGAAAGGGAGCGTCGGACTAGGTGCTGATCTGTTCGCCCCTTGGTCGGGGTTGTGGGAGCGGCCTTGGTTTCGGCGCTCCTTTCTTTTTTATACGCCAAGAAGGACGAACAACACCTTAACACCTTTGACTTGCCGCAGTGACTTTGGTTCCGGGCGGGTAAACAGAAGGGCGCAAGCCTCGGCATTACGTCGAGCGTCGTTGCGCCAAGGGGGACGCAATGAGAGCTTTTCGCGGTAGCGCTATCTTCTTGATTTTATCTTTTGCCTTGGCAACGCCTTGTCGGGCGACCGACTACCTTTGGACGGGGAGCGGCGCGGACGGCAATTGGAGCACCACGACGAACTGGTCCGGCTCCGCCGCTCCGACCAGCGCCGCGACCACGACGATCACGTTCGTCTCGAATGCGGGAACGTACAGCCCGAACAATAACGTCGCCAGTCCTCTCACGTTAAAAACGCTGACGTTCGCGTCGGTCGCTCCCTCTCTAAAAGTCTCCGGATACGGTTTGACGTTCAACAACGCCTCGCAAAGCGGCGGGATTTATCAATACTCCGCCAACGCCGAACAGGTCGCAAATGCGATCACTTGGAGCGGAACGGGAATCATGTATTTGAGTTCTTCCGGAAGCGGCGGACTCACGCTCACCAATTCCGTCACGATGTCCGGCTCGAACGGGACGTTGGCCGTCAATCTGGGAGGCGTCACGTACAGCGGAACGATGAATACGGGAACCGGCGGCAAGCTTTGGGTCGGCCAAAACGGACCGACTTCCTTGACGCTGGACGGCGCGACGACGACGGTCGGCGGCGAGTTGGACGTGAATTATCAAGCGACTCGCACCAACGACACCTCTCGCCTGACTCTTAAATCTGGCGTTTTAACGGTAACTGGCGCGACGTACATCGGCCGCGCCAAGATGCTCGGCGGAGCGAGCGATTATTCGGCTAAGGTCTTGCAGAGCGGCGGAACGGCGACCTACTCCGGTTCGTTCACCATCGCCGACGCGGGAACCGCCAAAAGCCTCTATGACTTAACTGGCGGAACGCTCACGGCCAACGCCGGGCTTATCGTCGGCAATCTCGGCAATGGCCAGTTCAACGTTTCCGGCTCCGGCTCGGCGACGATTAACGGCAACCTAACGATTGGCCAAGATTCCAGCCGCGCGACGAACGGCGGCGTCAACGTCACCGGCGGAACGCTGAACGTCACGGGGGCGGTGACGCTGGGGGCGAACGGCGGCGTCGGCTCCTTGAATCGATCGGGGGGAACCTTGAATATCAACGGCGGCTTGAACGTCAACGGAGCGGGAACGCTCTATTTGGACGGTACAAACGGAAGCGTCGCCGCAAAATTCGGCGGCTCGTTTTCTCGAACCGGCTTGGGAACGTTAACCGTCATCACCTACACGGGAAGCATCGCCGGGAACGAGGCGATCAGCTTCGTCGGCACGACTCCGCTCGCCAACGACATGATCGGCCCTTGGGCTGTCGTTCGCGCTGGCGCCGATTCGAGCGGCGACTACTTGAAGGCGACCGGAACGGGAACGGTCTCGTTGGCGAAGGCGACCTATTCAAGCTCGAATTTTGCAAGCTCCACGGGAACGTCTTTGGTCAACGTCACCGGCACGATCTCGATGAACCAAAGCCTCTCGGCCTACGCCGTAAAATTTGGTTCCTCAAACACAGCCCCCGCCAAGCTGACGCTGGGAAGCGGTTACACGCTTACGCTCGCCAGCGGCGGCATGATCTTGAACGGCTCCACGGTTACGGGCGGGACCGTCTCGTTTTCTAGCAATCCGGCCTTCATCTACGCCGGATCGAGCGGAACGAGCGTATTGGGATCGTCCCTTAATTCCAGTTCGGGAATGACGAAATTCGGCGACGGCGTCTTGGCCTTGACCGGCGACAACTCGGGCTTTAGCGGAACGATTAACGTCAATGCGGGCGTGTTGAACGTTCAAACCGCGACCGCCTTGGGAGCATCCGGCGGCGGCAACGGCGTGACGGTCGCTTCGGGGGCCTCCTTGGAATTGCAAGGAAGCCTCGCATTAGGCAACAAGCCTCTTACGCTCAATGGAGACGGCGTCAATGGCGGCGGGGCGTTACGCAACGTTTCGGGAGCTAGCTCTTCGTCCGGCTCCGTCTCGCTCAATAGCTCGGCGTTAATCAACACGATTTCAGGAACGCTGACGTTAAGCGGCACGATCGCCAGCAAGACCTACGGATTGACGAAAGCGGGAACCGGCACGCTGATTCTCGCAGGAAACAGCGGTAGCACGCTCGACGGCGCGATCACCGTCAAGGAGGGAACGCTTTTCATTCAGAACTCAGGAGCCTTGGGGGCGACGGCTGCGACGAGCGGCACGCTCATTAGCTCCGGCGCGACGTTGGCCTTGCAAGGCGGGATTTCGGCGGCGGAACCGCTCACGCTCGCCGGAACGCTCCGCAACGTGAGCGACGCGAATACGCTCGGCGGTTCGGTGACGCTTACGGCGGACGCCCAAGTCGGCGTTGATACAGGGGCGCTGACTTTGAGCGGTTCGATCGGCGGCGGCTACGACCTTATCAAGACAGGGAGCGGGACGCTCGTTCTCTCCAACACGACCAACACGTTCGGCGGAGCGCTGGCCGTCTCCGATGGAACGTTAAGCGTCGCTTCGCTCAATAACGCGGGAGTCGCAGGCGTTTTGGGGTTAAACGCGGCTCCGATCGTCTTGGGGAGCGGCGGCAAGACGGGAACGTTCCTTTACACGGGTTCAAGCGGCGCCTCGAATCGAGCGTTCACGATCACCTCCGCCGGAACGGGCGTCTTTCAGAGCGACGCCGCCGTGACGTTAAGCGGCGCGATGGACGGAAGCGGTCTTTTGTACAAAACGGGCGTCGGAACGTTGACCTATACAGGCTCGGGAAATCTCTTTAACGGCTCGACAGTGATTCAAGCAGGCGTTTTGACGATCGACGCGAGCGGAACGTCGCGCGGCGTCTTAAACGCTAGTTCCTTTACGATCAATCCAGGCGCCGCGTTGCAGATCACGGCGGCGGGAACGACGGTCAATCAGATCGCCGATTCGGCGAACGTCATTCTCGGCGGCGGAGCGATCCGTTACGTCGGCAACGGAACGCTTAGCGGCGGCGAAGACGTCGGAGCGCTGGTCTTGAATCCCGGCCAGAACGACGTAGTCGTCAGCCGAGCGACCGGAGCGAACACGCCCTATCTCCGCTTTGCCAGCGGACCGGCCGCGCATTTGGTCGGCGCGACGGTGAGCTTTAACGGGACGAACGCCCAAATTCTCTTTCAAGCCAACGCCCCGGGAACAGGCGACGGCAACATCATCGGCGGCTACGCCTATTACAACAACACGGATTTCGCCACGCGATCAGGAACAACGGGGGCATATTTGATCCAAGCTTATTCCGCCTACGCGACCGGCGACTTGGGCGCCGTGACCGCAAGCTCGACGATGAACTTTAAGACGACGGCCGCGCAGACTTCGCTGACCGTCTCGAAGACGATCAATTCCTTAAATTTGACCGGCAGCTACGGCGTGACGCTCAGCGGAGCGTATTCCTTGACGCTCAACTCCGGCGGAATCATCGCCAACACGACCGGCTCGATCACCGGCGGCTCGCTCATGGGATCGGCGGGGGGCGAACTGGACGTCAACGCCGTGCAGAATATTACGATCGGAAGCGCGATCGCCAACAATGGCTCGGCCACGGCCTTGGTGAAAACTGGCGTGGGGAACCTCACATTGACGGGCGTCAACACATTTACCGGAAGCACGTTTATCAATCAAGGGACGTTGACCTATTCGCCGACCTCGGCGCTCACCTATACCGGCACGATCTCCGGCGTGGGCGCGCTGGTCAAGGCGGGAACCGCGACGCTTACTTTAACCGGCTCCAATCTCTTGACCGGCGTGACGACAGTTCAAGCGGGAACGCTGCTGGTCAACGGTTCGTTCGGCGCGAACAGTCCGACGATGATAACCGGCGGCGCGTTAGGCGGAACGGGAGTCCTTTACGGAAACGTTACGGCTACCGGCGGCGCGATTGCGATGGGTTCGACGGGAAACATAATGGGCGCGGTCAACGTCACCGGCGGAACGCTTACTGTCGGCCAATCGGGATTAGGCAACTACTTGAATTGCCAGGGAGGCGTAAACGTCAGCGGCGCGGCGGGAATCACCGCCGCCACGACGGCCTCCATCCTTTCGGCTAACTTAAATTACCTAAGTAGCTCCGGCGGCACGTTCGCCGGAGTCATCGCCGGGAGCGGCAAAACCGTAACGGTGAATAACGCCAGCGCGGTCCTTACGCTCTCCGGCTCCAATACTTTTACTGGGGTCGCAACGGTCTCCACCGGGAAGCTGAAACTGGGCAACGCCGCCGCGCTCGGGACGGGCGGGCTCTATATCGGTGCAAGCGGGACCGTCGATCTCAACGGCCAAGCGACGACGACGGGAACGGTCGTCTTGTCGTTGCTAAACGGCGCTGCGGGGGCGATTTTGACGGACTCTTCGACGGGGACGACTCCTACGAAGCTTAAAATCAATTTGGCGTCAGGTTCGGCTAACTACCAAGGGCTGATTTCGGACACGACCTCGCATAAGATTAACCTTGTTTTATCCGGGGCCGGAACGCAGACGATCAACGCCATTTCGCTCAAAGGAACCGTTTCGGTAGCGTCCAACGCGACGCTCGTCGTCGCGCAACTAGTGGCGGATACGCTGGTCTTGGGCGGGTCGGGCGAAGCGGCAAGCGCCGCTCCGCAGAGCGTGCCGGAACCGGGCGTTTTGGCCATCTTGCTAGTCGGCTCGTCTGCGGCGGGAATTTTTGGTTATCGACGCAAGACGCGGCGTAGTTCCTAACGCTTGTCGGCGGTCGTTTCGTCTCATTCTTCAAATCATTCAAAAATACATAAAAATACGGCGGGAGAAGCATCGTGGAAAAATCAAGCTTTTGGAGCGGCTGGACGCGAAAGGCTCGTGAGAATCGTCAGAAGAAGACGCAACGAACGACTTTCGGCAGGCGGAACCTGCAATTCGAGTCGTTGGAATCGCGGCAAATGCTGTCGATCAGCCCGTTTTTGCAAAACATCCTCGATCAAAAAACTCCCAACCCGCACCCGACCGGCGACGTCGCCACGGACGGAAGCCAATCGATCACGTTGACCGGCTACACGCAGGGAGACCTCTTCTATAATCCCGGCTTCGCCGAGGTAACGGAGTTTAATAACGACTTGCAGGCTATCTACGACGGCGTGACCGCCGACACGACGGAGAGGCCAGAATATTGGGGCGAAGTCTCCTCGGACGTCAGCAATGAATACAAGTTGCACTTCAACGATAACGGCATGCTCGTCACGCAATGGGCAATCAACTGGGGAGACGGAACAGCCGTGGAAAAAGTTTCGGATCAGCCTTGGGCGGTTCATAATTACGTCGGCGTCACCGGATCGATCACGATTAGCGTAGTCGCCTATAGCGCGATCGGCCAATTCTCATATTCGGTCGATGCGAACGGCGATCCAATTTACAGCGTTGCGAAAGATTCCAACGCCCTTTCCGTCAATAATTCAACCTTGAACTCGACGCTTGACTCCGCGTTGGACGTGAACGATGTCCCGTCGGAAATCACGACTCCCCGCCCTGGTCTGCAACTTGTCCTTCATGACGTGGCCCCGTCGCTCTGCGTAATCGGCGATC
This sequence comes from Thermoguttaceae bacterium, assembly GCA_963665265.2. GTDB lineage: Bacteria > Planctomycetota > Planctomycetia > Pirellulales > Thermoguttaceae > CAXXHQ01. The sequence continues at coordinate 1,370,137 of OY762224.2, forward strand.
AAACGACTAGCGCGGGAGAGTGCTTGAGCTTGTCGGAGATCGGCACGTTTTCGCATCCGAACGTCTCGGGTAATTTCACGTACTCGATCGACTGGGGCGACGGCTCTTGCGACTCCGGCACGGCGACCGCCACGCTCGGCGACGACGCCACGCTTCACGGCAGTTTCGGCGGCGAACATTGCTATTCGTTCGGCGGGAACTTTTACGCCACGGCAACGATCTCCGACCCCGACGGCCAAACCGACTCCCGCACTTTCCTCGTAACGGTCAACGACGTGGGAACGGCTTACGTGGTCGATACGCCTGCCGACACGACGACCGATGCGACCACGGACACGACTCCTACGAATACGACGACCGACACGACCTCCACAAGCACGACTATAAACGCGACGACGGAGGATACGACCGTAACGGTTGGCGTCATACCCAACGACTTGACGCTCGCCACGGCCTCCGGCGTGATGCCGACCGATGCGGTCGTTTTGGCGGCGATTCGTCAGGCGTTAGGATTGGCCGCCGACGCAGCTGTCACCGGCAACGACATGGCGAAGCTCACCACGCTTACGCTGGACAGCAGCAAGGTCTATTCGCTGGACGGCTTGGACAACGCCGTCAATCTCGTTTCCCTGACGTTGACGCCGAGCGACTATTCCGATCCGGGGCATCTAAGCGGAGCGAATCCGCTTTCCCCCTTGTCCGGTTTGACGAAGCTAACGACCTTGACGTTGCAACGCTGCGGCTTGACCGACGCCATGCTTTCAACCGTTTCCGGTTTTACGGCGTTGACGACCCTCGATGTGCGTTACAACAATCTCGTCGTGGTTCCGGCTTCAATCGCCGCCCTTTCGCAACTCTCGTCAATCATGGTGTACGGCAATCCGCTTACGGATAATCCCCGTGCGGGCCTCGCTGCCTTGGCCGGAAAAATGATTACCGTTGATCTCGCCCCCGACCATCCTGAAAAAGCGTTGACGAACATCGATCCCGCCAATCCGGCGGCGACGTATCACGAAATCGCGGCGGCATTTTACAATCTGCCGCTCGAAATCTACGAATACGTATTGAACACAATCGACTTCCAGGCTTATCAAGGGACGATGAAAGGGGGCTTGGCCGTTTTGGAGACGGGAGCGGGGAATGATTGGGACGTCTGCTCCTTGTTAGCCGGGATTTTCCAACAGGCGGGCGTTACGTCAACGATTAATTACGCGAGCGCGCAGGTTAAAGAAAACATTTCGGACGCGGAAAACTTATTGGGCGTGAAGACGGCGAAAGCCTCGTATTACGTTTTGGCGTCCGCCGGACTGAATCCGCACTTTTTCAATCTGCAAAACCAGGATATAACAAGCAGCCTGCAATTACTAGATTCTAGCGCCGTCTATGTGACGTTCGACCATACATGGATTGAGACGAATTTGGCGGTTCCAGGCTCCGGGACGCAAACGATCCTTTTCGATCCTTCCCGAAAACTCCACGACTATCAAGACGGATTAGGCGACCTTTTGGCTTCCACGGCGGTTCCTTTCAACTTGGATGGAACGGGCGGGTATCTCTCGCAAACGGGCAGTTCCGAAACCCCCAGCGAATTCTACGAAAGAAAAGTTCGTGAGTATCTAGCCAGTTCGGATCACTCGGAATTAAACTGCTATACGATTGCCGACGTAGCTTATGACGGAGCTATACGGCAGCATGCGATCACGTCGGTTCCGATTACGTTGGAAAGCCAAGGGTACGTCACATCGACGAAAACGACCTCAACCGCAATACCCGCCGCCCAAGTAAAGGGCATGTGGGTTAGCGTCGCCATTCCGCAAGGAACGAATAGAGTCACCGGATCGAACTATTCGTCCGGTCAGACGACCTTGATCGCGTCCTCCGCCGTTTTTCAAAATAACATGAAGAACACTCCGATTGTTCTCACGTTACCGGACGGCACGGACGCGACCTTTATCATTAAGTCCGTCACGAATAGCACGACCGTCGTGGTTGACGGAGACGCACGCTTTACTTCGCTTCCTTTCGCCGTAACGGCGGTGACTTCCGCCGTATCCGGGATCGCGTCGGCATATTCCACTGCGGACGTCGCGCTTCGCCAAATCACGATTGGCTATACCGGCGCATCTACTTCCCTGACGCCGCACATCTATATAGACGGTCAAGAGAGTTTTTATCTCAACGGAGTCAATACCGGCGCCTCATCGCTCTACACGACTACGACCCCGCTTACGGTCGCCTCCGGCGCAGCCGTGAAGATAATCTTACGTTACGATCCTGGGACTTCCGGCAACCAAACTCGCGCATACACTCAGGTTTACACTCGAAACGCGGGTAAATATCAAGCGGTGGGAATGGACGCTCATCAGACTTCCGACCAGGAGCTTGCCGATCTTAGGAAAAAGCTGAATGACGCCGAAATAACGAAGGCGAACGGCGGGACTCCGACGGACGACGCGCTCTTGGGAAGCCTACTGAACCTTGTTCTGGCGAATTATTTCCAACAAATCGAAAAGAACGAAGCGACCGTTTGCGGCCTAACCGCCGCCGTGCAGGATTACAATCATGTCGGCTCCGGACTGGCGACCTGCGATACGACTTTACAAACATCGCCGAATTTCGACCTGCAATTTCCGTATTTGCCGCAATCGTTGGGCATCGATATGCCGAGCATTTACCAAGGAACTTTGTCGATTACCGCCAGCGCGGCGAATAGCGTCGCTCGCGACACGCTGCTTGGTTACGACGCATCGTACATGGAAGGGGCCGTCATTGAAGAGTTGACGAATATCCCCAGCGTTTCAACGACGAAGTCGCTGCAACTTGCGAAAACGACCGGCGGAAATAGCGTTATCACGATCAATCATGACAATGCGGCGCAAATCGTTCCTGGAAATTCCAGTTCGATATTGGCCAATCTCGATTCGGCGATTCAAACGGCGATCAAAAACTACGCGCAGGGTCGGCAGAATTTCGCCTCTTTCGTCGAAGTCGATCCGAATAATCGGCTCGCGGCTTCGGGCGACTCCTACAATACGCTGACTTATTCCGGGCTGACGAAAAACGAGGACGCCTATTTTTACACGAACGCGAACGACGGAAATTTCTCCGGCAGCTTCCAGCATTGGGTTGACGTGAAATGCACCTCAGCCGCCGACGGAAGCTGCGTTAACTTGTGGGAGTTGAGCAACCTTTTGGACGACGCGCAAGGCATTCATGCCGTCGGTGGCGATTATTTGGCGGTTCGGTTCATCCAAGTCGGAACGCAATTAAAGCTGCAACTTGTCGAAGAGCATGGCGGAACGACGGTGACGCAGGAGGCGAACGTCAGCGCCGGCACGCAATATTACTTACGCATCGTGCGCGATGAGACGATTCCCGGCGCAACCGGAACCGGCACGTTGACGCTGCAAATTTACACGAACTCCGCGAGGACCGGCACGCCCCTCGCAACGCTGTCCATCAGTCCGCAAGCGCAAGTGGATTTCAAGTATTTACTTGCCGCCAGCAGCTATAGCGCCTCTTCGACCGCCGCGCAAAGCGGCGTCGTCAGCAATCTTGACGTCGGCAACTTCCAAGTCCTCGTTCCCACGCAAAACACGAACGTCGGCAACGACACGTCAAATCAGTGGAAGGGAGTCGGCTATACGCTTACCAACTACGACGGATACGTCACGTCGTTCCTCATCCACGGCGGGATTAACGGCGTAATCGAGGCTCCGCACGGCGGATTCGCCGTCGGGACGCCGACATTCCCGCAAATCGCCTTTCCGACGTTCACGCAACTTTACGGCTCCGATCCGATCAACACCGCCAACGGCGAAGTGATGCACAACGAGACGGACGTCAGCATTCCTAACCTCGGCGTGCCGCTCACGTTCGCGCGAAGCTATCACTCTTTCAACACGCAACAAACCTGGGCTGATCGCGGAATGGGCGCGGGATGGTCGTTCACCTTTTCCGACAAACTTGAATTCAGCGGCGGCAACGTCACATGGTTCACCGACAGCGGCGTGAGGTTATTGTTCGCCGCGAAGAGCGGCGGAGGGTGGACGACTCCCGCCGGGACTTTCGGATCGCTTACGCAAAGCGGGACGGACTACCTATGGACGGACACGACCGGCAAAACGGTGCGGTTTGATTCGACCGGCAAGCTCACGGCGATGCTTGACCGCTACAACTGCGGCGTGTCCGTTTCTTACAACGGTACGCAAATCAATCAAGTGCAGCGAGTTCTTAACAACGCCGTCGCCACGGGAACCGACGCTTCTAGCTTGACTTTCACCTATGTCGGAACGCACATTACCTCGGTCAGCGACTCCACGGGACGAACTTGGCGTTACGATTACGACTCGGCTGGGCGTTTGGTCGCCGCCACGGCGCCAGTCGATTCGACGACCGCCGTTTCGCAATCGAGGTATGAATATTTTGTCGATACCGCACGACTCGGCTTATTAAAGAGCGTCACGGACGCCAACGGCAATAAGACCCAATACGCCTACTACGCCAATCGTCGCGGCCTGTCGGTGACGAACGCCGAAGGGAACGTGCATAGCCAGTCGTACAACCTTTATCGGTATCAAACGGAGTTCGTCGATGAGAGGGGCGTCGCCACCTATTATTCGTACAACAAAGCCGACGGAAACCTCCTCCAGCAACTCAACGCGGACCAGACCACGGAGGAATATACCTGGACGAGCGGCCAGAAAACGTCCGACAAGGACGCCTACGGTCAAACGGAGACTTACGAATACGACGCGAGAGGCAACATGACTAAGCTGACGGATCGGCTGGGCCATGTTACGGACTACACCTATTCGACGACCTACAACAACTTATTGACCGTGAAACGCAACGCGGACAACGCCGTCACGACCTACACCTATTCCAGTGACGGGAGCGCCGCGAACGACGACGGGTTAAGCCTTTGGAAAGTCCAAGACGCCATCGGCGACTCCACGCACTATACGCTCTATACATATAATTGGGGGGCGTCCAATCGCGGTCAGGTCTTGACGATGACGACGCCGAAGGGAACCGCGACGTCCGACGTCAATGACTACAAGACCGTGTATAGCTACAACGCCGCCGGTCAGACGCTTTCCCGAACTACTCGCTACGGTTCGGGGACGGGCCAGAGTATTTTGGAGTCTTTCTCTTACGACAGTTTGGGACGTGGGTATCTCGTCAGCTCCGTTGACGGCAACGGAAATACGACGGAATGCACATATGACGTTCTAGGTCGCCTGAGAATGCAGAGACAGGCCGACCCAGACGGGGGCGGGACGCTCATTTCTCCGATCACGGGCTATTCCTACGACGCCGCAGGCAATCCGCTTACGACGACGCTCGCCACGGCGGCCCTGCCCGAGACGACTCGCGTGGAGTACGACAAGATGGGCCGCAAGACGAAGGTCGTCAACGCCGACGGAACGTATCAGACATATGAATACGACGCCATCGGAAATCTGACATATCAGACCGACGAACTTGGTCGCGTCACGCACTACTTTTATGATTCCCGCAACCGTTGCGTGACGATAATCCGCCCTGACGGCACGACGACGCGCACGGAATACACCGGAGGCGGCCGAACGGAAAGCGTAACGGACGGGAACGGAAATACGACTGAATACACGTATGACAAGCTCGGTCGTAAGAAAACCGTGACGTTATGCGACCCGGACGGAACGAGCGGTTCCTTGATCGCCGCCACGACGCAATACGTTTACGACGACGCGAACGACATCCAATACGTCGTGGACGCCATCGGCTCAAGTTATACGGACGTCGCCCATACGACTACGTACTATTTTGATAAACTCGGTCATAAGACCAAGGAAATTAAGGCCGACCCGGACGGCAGCGGTCCGCTGACTCGTCCCACGACGACTTATACTTATGATTTCAACGGCAATTTGACGACCGTCGCTGATCCGCGCGGACACGTCACGACCTACGTATATGACGAGCATGACCGCAAAATCCAGCAAATCGAATCCGATCCCGACGAAAGCGGCCCGCTCGGCTCCTTGACGACGTCGTATTCCTACGACAACAACGGCAACTTGCGGTATGTGGTGAATCCGAAAGGAACGACCTATACTCAAACTGCCTATACGACCGAGTATCAATACGACTCATTGAATCGCAAGGTCAAGGAAATACTTCCCGACCCCGGCGTCTCCGGTCAATCGGCTCCGACGACGACTTATTCTTACGACAACGGCGGCAATTTGGTCTCCACGACGAATGCGCTAGGAGCCGTGACGAGCTACGCTTATGACCGCCGCAATCGGCTTGCGCAAACTACCGACGCCCTGGGCGGCGTGACGACGACCGTCTATGACGCCGTGGGGAACGCCTTGCTATCAACAGACGCCTTAGGCCGCACGACCCAATACCAATACGACGCGATGAACCGCGTCGTTCTAAAAACGCTGCCGACGCCGGACGCGACGAGCGCCGTCGCTCCGCAAACGAAATGGCGTTACGACAACAACGGCAATACGATTAGCGTTCTTGATTCGCGAGGTAGTTTTACGTGGACTGCTTACGACGCATGGAATCGAATCGTCAAAGTTACGGACGCCCTCGGCCTCGTTGCGGGGGATTCGGCGCATACGACGGTGACGACCTATGACCAATTGGGCCGCGTTTGGAAAGTAACCGATCAACTTGGACGAACGACGATCTACGAATACGATAATCTCGGTCGGAAGACCAAACAAACGTTGCCCGATCCGGACGATTACAGCGCAGTCGTAACGGGCGGGGCGAACGGCGCTCAAACCGCTCTCATCACCTACTACGGCTACGACTCGAACGGAAATCTCAAATACGTCACCGACGCGCTGGGCGCGGCGCCCAACGCCACGACCAGCGTGCCCGACGCCGCTCATACGACTTGGTATTTTTATGACGGGCTGAATAGGCTGACCTATACCTTCGACGCCTTGGCGGCTCTTTCGATCGCCCCCGCGAGTTTTAACGCGATAACTCCGTCCAGCACGGCCCATAGCACGTCGAAAACTTACGACGCCCTGGGCAACGTCGTTTCGACGAAAGATCAAATCGGTCGCGTAACGACTTACACTTACGACAATCTCCGCCGCAAAACGGCGGACGTCGCTCCCGAGCCGACGACCGGAGCCGGACATCCCACGACGACCTACAGTTACGACGCCTTGGGTAATCTCCTCTTAACGACCGATCCGCTCGCCTATAAAACGTGGAACGTCTATGACGCATTGGGCCGCAAAGTCCGAACTGTCGATTCCTTAGGCAACGGCCCGAACGATCTTCGCCGCGCCACGACGACATCCTACGATGCCGTCGGAAACGTCTTGGGCTATACTGACGCCAGCGGCAACACGACGACCTACGCATATGACGGGCTTAATCGTCAAGTTCGAGAAACCGATCCGCTTGGAAACGTCACGTCATACAAATACGATCTCAACGGCAATCTCGTTCAGAAGATCGACCGTAACGGTCTGGTGACGAAATCCATATACGACGCGCTCAATCGAAAGACCGAGGAGGATTCCGTTTCCGGCACGACGGTTTCCCTGCTATCGAAAACGACCTACGACGCCGCAGGACAGGTTATAACCGTCGTCGATACGGGAGCGACTTACCATTACTTCTATGATCGAGCCGGTCGGCTCAAGCATACTCGCGTGGCTCCTAGCGACGTTTCCCAAACCGTCACGCCCATCTCCGCCACGCTCATCCCAGCAGCCGATAATCTTTGGGATTGGAACGGCGACGGCTTAAAGGAAGCGTACACGGTTTATTTCCCGGTTTACTACGTCGGGGAGCAAGTGCATATTGAATTGCAATCTTCGGCGTTCCAACCCGCTCTGATTATTGCAAGACCTGACGGGAGCGACAAACATCTCTACAAAGGAACAATGGGAAGCTCGCCCCTCACCGTCGATTTCACGGCTACGATGGACGGCGAATGGCTCATCTTCGTCACTTCGCCGACTGCTGGCGTAAGCGGAGCGTACTCGTTAATTACGCGAAGCGACTCGCCGATTCACGCCGCTTTGACCGTGTTGGACTACGCTTACGACGCTAACGGCAACATGACGTCGGCCTCCGACAACATGGGCGGTCAAAACACGTACCAATACGACGCCGCGAACCGCCTCACGCAGGAAACGCAATCAGACTTTACTGCGGTGGCGGCGAACAAAAAAGTCACTACGAAGACGGCAGCCTTCACCTACTACGACGACGGCCAACTGAATACGATCACGCGAACAGTGGGCGATACGCCGACGACCGTCGCCACGACGTACTACCAGACTTCGACCGGCGCCAGCGGTTACGACGGCATGGGCCGCCTGACCGACATGAGGAACGCTTACGGCTCCGTGACGTTGAGTTACGCTTGGACCTACGACGCCGACAGCCGCGTTCAGACCATGACTTCGCCGGACGAAACGAGCGGCGCAACGGTGGTTTACGACGCGATCGACGAGGTAAAGGGGGTTGATTACGTCAATCAGACTGACGAAACCTACTCCTACGACTCGACGGGCAACCGCATAACCTCCGGCTCAACTGTTTCCAAGACAGGGGCGGCGAACCGCGTTCTTTCGGACGGAACCTATACGTATGAGTACGACAAGGAAGGGAATCGCACGAAGCAGACGAAGATTTCCGACGGGACATGGATTGAATACCAGTGGGATTATCACAACCGACTGACGCTGGTAACATATAAGAGCAGTACCGGCACGGCGACGAAAATCGTCTCCTATACGTATGACTCGCAAGGCCGGTTGATTCGACGCGGCTACGACAGCGACGGAGCCGGTTCCACGGCCATGACTTATACCTACAGTACGTACCAGGGCGACGAGCTATACGCCGAATACAGCGGCACGTCGATCATTCCGGTCCGGCGGTACTTCAACGCCGTTGATAAGGTTTTGGCGACCGACGATTGCTCCCGCACGACGAGCGCTTCGGGCGTCGTACAGTGGGGACTCGACGACAATGAAGGAACCATCCGCGACGTGGTGAGCGGTCCCAGCACGCTGGTCTCGCACCGCAAATACGACGCCTACGGCAAACTAGTCAGCGGCGCGGTTGACGCAGCCTTCTCGTTCGGCTACGACGGCATGCGTTACGACTCGGCCACGGAGATGTACTCCACGCCCAATCGTTGGTACGATCCGAAAGTCGGACGCTGGACCAGCGAAGACCCCTCTCGCTTCGGCGGCGGCGATTGGAACTTGAGCCGTTACTGCGGCAACAATACGATCAACACGAGGGACATGAGCGGACTTTGCTCGCAAAACGTCTTCAACAGTGGACTGTCGATCGGCAAAACCTACTACACCGGAGCCGATTACCTCAGTTCGACGAAGAATGCGTTCTCCGATAGCGCGCTTGCAATGGCTGGGTACAAGACGACGAACGGCGGAGGCAGTTCTTCGTTATCAAACGGCTTAGCGCTCAATACGCGAATGAACGCAAAGGAGGCGATCGAAAACACATGGACATATCAAGACCTCAAAGCCGGAACGAACGAATTGCAGAGCAATCCGTGGAATGCAATTAACCCGTTGTCGAAGGGAAATATCCTTCACTTGACGACGGTAGGCATGATCGGGGGAACGCTTGAAATGGTTCCTACGGGAATAAGCGCGGGTTACAGCGACGCCCGGTATCAGCTAGCAAACACGGCCAGTACGAGTAGCAGTTCGCTCATTGCCGGGGCCGCGAGCGTTGGATACGGAATGACCTATCCGATGGAAGTTACGTCGCAACTGGCCAACGGCTACGCGGGCGGCGAAATGGCGGGTTTGGCTTTGTCGCCGGTTAAGAATGCGGCGTTGAGTGCTAAGGCATGGTACTATACGGGCGCGGAAAATGATGCCGCCTGGCAAGCGTTGTCGCTGAAAGACAAAGTGTATTATGAGATCGGACAAAAGACACTAAAAGACATAACACCTTATGCTGATTTGAGTGCCGTAGAACGTGGCCGACAGATAGTTCAGGATCAAGGATGGTTCACCGCATTAAAACCGCAAGGTGCCGGATGGCAGTTGGGTGTCGGTGAAACCTTTAGCACAGGACCGACACCTGCCTTTAGATATGTGGTCCCTCGCGCAGCAGGTGCTGCGGCCGCTGGTGGCGCCACATACTATCTATTAAACCAGCTTCAAAGCGGAGAAACGAAAAAGCCATGACCATTATCGAACTATTTTTCGTGGCTTTATATTTAGGCGTCGGGTTTTTATTCGGAAACTACGGCTTTCATCAATACGGATGGTTAGGGGCAATCACCGGATTTGGAATCGGAGCATTTGGCGTAATTCTCATCGTCAAAGGAATAGCACGTATTGAATCGATTTTCTATCGGCCGCTTCCTGTTTGCCGCAATAATGTGTGCCAAGGAAACGACTATAAGTACGTTCATAATCAGCAAGGCATCGTTGTATGCCGATGTAAATGCGGAAGTGACTATATCTTAAACGGACGGAGGTTCGGCGAGATTACGCCAGAGGGCGCGTTTCACCCTTATATGAAACGCGCGATGTTTGGAAAATGGATTCCTGATTCGGAATCGGAAGAATGAATAAACAAATAAATCCAAGTGAGCAAAAACTAGAGGGCCAGTGGGTAAAAGCTGGCACAAAAGTAGTTGCTGATGAAACCGCCCAGCGAATAGAGGAGTTAATATCGACAAGCTTGACGAAAATCGCAATATCCGAAGATGGATGGGAAGTCCTTTATGCCGATGAGCAAGATGGTCGAAAATGGGAGCTAACATATCCGCATAAGGAATGGCATGGCGGCGGACCTCCGATGTTGACATGTGTATCAGAGGATTATTCCAAGGAAAAATATAGAATTGGTTAGCCGCTGCCCCGGTCCGGGCGATTCGTCGGTGCATTGTGCCGCCTAAGCGTTTTGAATAAATCCGGGCCGCTTGTTGCTGGGCGGCCCGGATCGATTCCTTCGCTCGACCTTCTTGGCAAGAGAGGCTACGAGCAAAGGGGTCGCAAGGACTTTGCTGCATGTTCTTCGCCGTTAAATCAGATATGGCCACAGCCCGCTTGAGAACGAAACGAGCGTAAAAAACCCACCCCAATGATTTTCACTACTATTGGGTGTTGAATTCATCACCGTTTCTGGTAGACTGATGAGGGGTGGGCTTTGTGCGGGACCGTTCGGCTCTTGAACCAATTAATATTTTGGCTCTATTTCTCGGGGAAGTGAAATGCCTGACTTTCGATATCGCTCTGTCCGCGCAGTTGTCGCTTTTGCTTTAGCCGCATCGCTCTGCGTTTTCAATCATGCCGCATTCGCGGACACCAGCAACGGCAGCCTCGTTCTAGGCTCATGCTTCTCCGGCACGGGGACGGTCTACTCCGACGCCACGATCAGCGCCAACATCACCCGTTGGGATATTGGTCGCACGGACGGCTCTTACATTAACGGTAACGGCCATACGATGACGAAGACCGGCACCGGCCGACTCTTCATCATCAATGTCGGCGACACCAATCTTGGCAACGTCGTCGTCGATAAGGGCGACCTCTCCATCCAAGGCAACGTCGTCACAACCGGCGCATATTGCGACGTTACCGTCAATGCCGACGGCTTGTTCTCCTACTGGGGAGCTGGCTCGGCCATCCGTAGCAACGTCATTCTAAGCGGTGGTAGCGTCGGTTGCGATGACACACAAGCCGGTATTGCTGACGCAGGCAACGGAACCTACACCGGCAACATCAGCGTCGTTGGCTCCGGGGGGGCCGCGTTTAACTTTGGCGGCGGAACGCTGCGATTAACCGCTGCTTCGACCATTGCGATTCCCGTAACTCTGACCGGCACGGACTGCGCCGCCATCGTCGATACAAACGGCTTCAACGTGACTCTTTCCGGGGACGGCGGACTCACAAAACTCGGCTCCGGCGTTCTCACATTGACGGGAACCGAAACGTTCACCGGCGGCGTCAACATCAAGGCGGGAACGCTCGTCCTAACCTCGACCGAAACGAACGTGGCAACCCTGGACGTTGAAACGTCCTCCGGCGCAATGCTCTCCATCGCCAACGGCTCGCACACGATCGATTCAGTCACCGACAGCGGCCCGACCGTCCCCTTAAACGGCGATGCCGTCATCGTTGTCGGAACGCTTGTGGCCGACTCGCTCGTACTTGGCGGCGCTACCGCAGAAGTGACGACCACGCCCGATTCTATCGCAGCCCCCGAGCCTTCCACGCTCGTCGCCTTGCTTGTAGTCACCGGATTCGCCGCGCTGCGTTTCCGCCGCAAACGCTAATCCGCTGTCCTGGTCCGGGCGATACGTCGGGCCGTTGATCCTCACTGGTTCGAGCGATTCTTCGGTAAAAAAACGCATTGATCTTTAACAAACTACTCCTCCGGCTTGACCGCCATCAAGGCGGGGCAGGCCAACCCGGTGTGACAATTTTCGGCGAACCGTAAATTTGGCAGTTGTCCCTCAGTGTGACGAAAATAAATGCTTCGGGGTCGTTCTTCCGTTGTTTAATCTGAAAAAACCGCAAAACCCTCATTACATTGACGGCAAGGCGTCTTTTGCGGATAATAGACACCTGCGGCGGGGGCTTCTTTTTTGGGGCCGCCAAAAGGCGCGATTGATCCAATAGCGCGACAAGAGATAATTCAAATCTGGGGAGGTGCCTCGTGCCAAATATGCTTCGCCATGCATTGTGTTTAGTCGTTCTTGGTCTGGTCGTCGGCTTGTTTAGTTCCCACTTGGCTTCTGCCGCAATCTACCAATGGGAATATGTCGATCCGAACGATCCGAGCCAGGGCGTTGAAGAAAGTTCGACGCTTTGCGCCAGCGGAGCGAACAACACTGCTAGCCCAGGAGTTTATCTGTTTTTTTGCAACCTGACTCAGGCGTATTTAGTTGGCGCGGATATCAGCGAGTCTTATCTTTACTCAAACGACTTATCTGACGCAAAGCTGACGGGGGCTAATCTTAGAAATGCGAAGATTTACAAATGCAATATCAACTCCGCTGACACCGCAAATTCAATCATTGACGGTGCTACTTTCTCGGAAAGCAATCTCAGTTCCGATCAATTATATAGCACGGCTAGCTACCAGGCGAAAGACATTCGCGGAATTACATTTTCAGGGATGGATATGACCGGTTGGTCTTTCGTCGGCCAAAACCTCTCGAATGCTCAGTTCGCCTCGATATGGGACGGCGCCAACTCGAACCTAACGGGCGCAGATTTTTCTTGTGCAAATCTAACAAGCGGAGGCTTTGCCGGTTCCATAGCGGTTCAGGCGAAATTTGCAGAGGCCATTCTTTCCAAAGTCAACTTTAGGCAAGCCACGCTGACTGGGGCGGACTTTAGTGGCGCAACGATCGACGGAGCTGATTTTTCAGGCAGCGAGGGGATAACCACGCAGCAGCTTTATAGCACAGCCAGTTACAAGCAAAAGAATCTATCAGGGGTTATACTCTCGGGCTGCAACTTAAGCGGCGGAAACTTCGCCGGACAAAATCTTTCGAGCGCCATTTTTGGCGAGAGCCCCTATGGGGGTGAACCGCGTTATCATTCAAATCTGGCGAATACTGACCTAACGAGCGCTGATCTCACGAACGCCATTCTCGCCTACGTTACATTGACAAATGCGAAACTGAACAAAGCCAATCTTATCGGCGCGAATTTTGCCGGAGCGGTGTTGACGAACGCGGATATGTCCGACTCAACCATCAACGGAGCCATGTTCTATCAGACCACCGATTTCTCCGCATCGCAATTGTACAGCACAGCCAGTTACAAAAACAAAGACTTGCAGCGCGTGGTTTTTCAAGATGCGGAAATGTCAGGCTGGAGTTTTACCGGCCAGGATTTGTCCAATTGCAATCTTTATCGCGTTGCTCTTAATGGAGCGGATTTTTCTTTAGCGAATCTTACCAGTGCGCGCATTTACGCCAAAATGATCGGAGCGAATCTATCGCGTGCCACGCTCACCAGTTCCCAACTTGCATGGAGCGATCTTTCAAACGCGAATTTATCCAATGCGATTGCTGGCGGAGCGAACTTATACGGAGTTCAGTTTGTCGGAGCGAACTTGACGAATGCAAATCTCAGAAACGCGAATTGTTCAAAGGCGACCTTTTCTTCCGCGATATTGACTGGGGCCGATTTTGCGGAGACGATCGTCAAGGGCGCGTCCTTCTCCAACAACACGAGCCTCACCACGCAGCAATTTTATAGCACGGCTAGTTACCGGGAAAAGGATATTAGCGAGATCAATCTTTCCGGAAACGATCTGACAGGTTGGAACTTTTCTGGACAAAATCTAAGTAGCGCGGACCTTTCCCTTTCCAAGATGACCGATACGAATCTTTCGAGCTCAAATCTTACGGGAGCGAATCTTCACTCCGCGACGCTAACGGGCGCTGATTTGACAGGAGCTAACGTCACGGGGGCCGACCTGAGCAATCTGCAAGGGTTCACGGTTCAGCAGCTTTATAGCACGATGACCTACAAGAATGGAGCATTAGGCGGCCTTCTTCTTGGAGGCAACAACTTGGCCGACGCTAATTTTGCAAATCTGAATCTTGTTGGCGCTGATCTTTCGTTTACGAGCCTGAAAAACGCTAATCTGAGCGGGGCGTCGTTGAAATCGGTAAATTTTACGGGGGCTGATTTGACAGGCGCGACGCTCAAAGGCGCCTCGCTTTGTTATAATGTCGGTTTCACGGCCCAGCAGTTCTACAGCACTGCCGACTACCAATCCAACAATCTGAGTTCTTCGTATATAACCAACAGCAAACTGGATGGGTGGAATTTTGCCGGACGGAAACTCTCGTACTCCATTTTTACGTCATCGTCTCTTGCGAATGCAAGTTTTGCGAACGCGGATTTATCCGGAGTAACTTTTAATTCCGCCGTGTTGACGGGGGCGGACTTTTCCGACGCCAACGTCAGAGGCGTAAATTTCTCTCAAGTAAAAGGTTTTTCCGCCTCGCAGCTTTACAGCACGGCCAGCTACAAAGAAAAGAATTTAAGCGGTCTTGTGCTATATGGCCGCGATATGGTCGGCTGGGATTTTGCCGGGCAAAAACTAACGAACGCCGTTCTCGGCGGCAACGCTTACGATAATACCCTTTACCAGAACCACTACTCGGATTTGACTGGAGCAAATTTCACGGGCGCGAACTTATCCAGCGCCGACATAACTTATGCGATTCTGGGCGGCGCGTGCTTAGCGGGGGCGAATCTGACGAACGCCAAACTTTCCTACGCAACGTTAGACAATGCCAACTTGGCGGGGGCGAACATTTACAGAGCCGATCTTTCCTATACGGCGATAGTCGGAGCCAACTGCGTTGCGGCGAACCTTACCGGCGCCAATTTAACTTCGTCTAACTTAAGTAACTCGGATTTGACCGGCGCAAATCTCCACAACGCCACGTTTACGAATGCGACGCTGACAAACGTCATGATGAAGAATGCCGACTTGACCGGAGCAAAGTTTTATTACTCCGCATTAGCAGGTGCGGATATTAGCGGAGCCAGAATTCAGGGGGCAACGTTTTGCTCGGCGTCGGGCTTTACGCGGCAGGGATTTTATAGCACGGCAAGCTATCAAGAGAAAAATTTGAACGGAGTCAACTTAAGCTACTACGATTTGTCCGGTTGGAATTTTGCAGGGCAAAATCTAACTGGAGCGAACTTAAGTAGCGATACGCTAACTGGAGCGGATTTTTCCGGAGCGGTTATTCAAGGCGCTAACTTCTATGGAAATTCGGGGTTTACCGCTGAGCAGCTTTACAGCACAGCAAGCTATAAATCGAAGAATCTCTCCGGGGTTCAGCTCACTGTTAGAGATATGACCGGATGGAACTTCTCAGACCAGAACCTCTCAAACGCCAACCTTAGCGGAAGGTACTTCTGGTCAACTACGCCGTTGCCAGGCTTAACAAACGCTGATCTGAGTCACGCAAATCTTACGAACGCCGATCTGTCCTCCGTCAATCTCACTGGAGCGAATCTGTCCGGAGCGATAATTACCGGCGCTAATTTCGGTTACACAACGAGTAAAGGATTTTCGTCTTCGCAACTATATAGCACGGCTACTTATCGTGCGAAGAATCTCAGCGGCATTCAGTTGACTGGCAATGATATGAGCGACTGGGATTTTTCAGGGCAAGATATTTCCAAAGGGAAGCTCGGCGGAGGCAGTTTCTATTCATTGGCTACAAAATTCGTCAATGCTAATTTTACGAACGCGAATCTCACGGAAACTGACTTAACTTTCTGCGACTTGACTGGAGCCAGTTTAGGCAACGCGAATCTCACTTATGCAAAACTATCGAACTCGGCGTTAGATAACGCCAACCTCGACAGGGTGAATCTCACGGAAGCCGACCTTTCAAGCGCTTCGTTGGCCGGGGCGAGCCTCAGATTTTCAAATCTCACGAACGCGAGTCTTTCGGGAGCTTCGCTTATTGGCGCAAAACTGAACGGAGCTAATCTTGGAAGCGCCTTTTTTTATCGAGTCGATTTGACTGGAGCAGATTTTACCGGAGCAAATATCGCTCGCGCTTATTTTTATCAAACAACGGGGGTTACCTGCGCCCAAATTTACAGCACGGTAAACTATCAATCCAAAGACATGCGTGAAGTAGGCTTTGGGGATTTGGATTTGACCGGTTGTGATTTTAGCGGCCAAAATCTAAGCGGTGCCAGCTTTTCAAGCGGCACTTTGACTAACGCCGATTTTTCGGGCGCAATTGTTTGCAACGCAACTTTTACCGGAGCAAAGGGCTTTAACGCCGCTCAACTTTACAGCACGCGGAGTTACCAGGAAAAGAATCTCGGCGGAATTGGGCTCGGAAGCTTTGATTTAACTGGCTGGAACCTAGTAGGGCAAAACCTTTGTAATTCAAACCTTGAATCGACGACCTTGAATAATACTAATCTAACGGGCGCCGATCTGCGCCACTCGCAATGTTCAAACTGGGCTGGAGCGATTCTGTCAAACGCGATCCTATCCGACGGCTCCGTCTATGGTCTTAATCTCTCGGGAGGAAAATCGGTAGATATTCGCAATGACAACGGCGTTATTGTTCCTACCGCCGTTCACATCAAAAACCTAATGACGATGGGAGCTGATGGGACGTTGAAACTCGTTTTCGACAAAGACGTTTGGAACTCGACAATCTCGTTCGACTCGGGTATCGCCGTATCTCTGGGTGGAACGTTGAATCTCGCTTTTGCCCAAAAGACCGACGCGCTAAACAGCATTGGAAGAACGTTCAAAGCCTTTGATTGGACTGACGTCTATCCTTCGGGAGTTTTCTGCGTTTCAAGCATTTATAGTTGGGACGCTTCAAAGCTCTATTCGACTGGTGAAGTGACGCTAACCTATGCCCCTGGCGTCGCCGATACGCAATGGACCGGCGCCAAGAGCAGCAAATGGAACGACGCGGGGAACTGGACGAACGGCGTGCCAACGGCCGATTCGATTATCGAATTCAACGCCGCCTCACCGAAGCGACAGCCAATCATGCAAAACATCGCTAGTTCATTAGGTCTAAAAGGCATCATGTTCGCTCCTGGAGCCGGAACTTATATTCTGGGCGGTCCCTCGCTAAAGTTTGAAGGCGAGGTCTCCGCAATCGTCAACGCCTCAAACAATGACCAGTATCTTCTCAATGACGTTAATTTAACCGGCACGACGAACGCCATTGTCACGGGTAAGGGGCAATTGGTTCTCAGCGGCGAAATTTCCGGCGACGGAACGCTGACGAAAAAGGGAGCGGGCACGTTGCTATTGGAAAATGCCGCATCGCATACCGGCGGAACCTTTGTTGAAGAAGGTACTTTAGTTCTCGATGCGACTGGGCAACTGGCTGGGCCGGTTCAGAACAACGCCATTTTGGAAACGCTCGACGGGGACCATACGTTTGATTCGATTACTGGTACGGGAACCGTGATTATAGGCGGCAGCAGCACGATTGTCATTGGAACTCTCATCCAAGACACATTGATTCTCGGCAGATCGCCTTCGGCCGAAACGCTTTCAACGAAAGCTGTTCCGGAACCGACGACGCTCCTTATGATCGGATTGGCTAGCGGGTGCGCAGTGATTGCCGGGCGAGCTTTTCACGCCAAGAAACGAAAAAGCCCGTTGGTCGGGGCAGGGACCAAACGGGCGATTCGCTAAAGGGCGTAGTGCGACGGATCGGGGCAGGTGTTCCATCGCATATAGAATTAACGCCCAAGTACATTTATTTTTCCGAAACGCCGGCGTTTTGTCAAGCGCCCATGGCCTGCCCCCGTTTTCTGTACCAGGGGTTATGAGAGTATCGGTTAGGTTAAAACTACAAGGGGTTGACTGCGTCGCTGGAGTGAGGGCGTAGCCCGAACGAAAGCGACGCAGTCAACCGCGAACTCCGCAGGCGTCCGATAGCCTAATGAACTATGCGGACGACGGTGGTTGTACTCCTCTCTCCAAGCCTCCGCCATGTATCGCGCCTCGGCAAGGTTGCTGAATTCCTCGCGGTTCGTCAACTCATCGCGCAGGCGGCTGTGGAACGATTCCACGTAACCGTTCTCCCAAGGAGAGCCAGGCTCCACGTATAACGTCTCCACGTCCGCATGCGACAGCCAACGCCGAATCGCCTTCGCGATGAATTCAGGGCCATTATCGCTTCGGATGTGTTGGGGAACGCCGCGAACACGGAATAGCTCAGCCAGCACGTCAATCGCCTTCTCCGCCGTTATGCCGCGATCCGCCTCCAACGCTAAACATTCTCGCGTATACTCGTCCACGATCGACAGCCACTTAATCGGACGGCCGTTCGTCGTGCGATCATGGATGAAATCCCACGTCCACACATGGTCTTTGCGTTCCGCTTTTCGCCGAACGCAACTGTTGTCGCTGTGGCCTAAACGCCGCTTCTTTCGCTGCTTTTGCGGCACTTTCAAGCCTTCTCGACGCCAGAGACGATGAACCCGTTTTCGATTCACTCGCCAGCCCGTCCGTCGCAGCATCGCCCAAATCCGGCGATACCCGTAACGTGGATGACGTCCGACTAGAGACAGCATCTCCGATATCAAACGCTTCTCCTCCTCGTCCTCCGACGGCCGATAGCGTTGACTTGATCGAGATTGGCCTAACGCCCTGCACGCCCGACGCTCCGACACGCCCAACTTGCGTTGTACGTGCGAAACCGTCGCTCGGCGGCGAACAGGGCTTAGAAGTTTCCCTCTAACGCCTCTTTCAGGATCGCCTTGTCCAACTCCGCCTCCGCCAGCAGCTTCTTCAGACGCTTATTCTCCTCCTCCAAGGATTTCAAACGCTTCGCCTCCTCGGCCTTCATCCCGCCATATTGCGCTCGCCAACGGTGGAACGTCTGCTCGCTGATCTCCAGGCTTTGGCACGCTTGGCCAATCGTCTTGCCCGACGACAGCATCGCCTCCGCGTCTCGTAATTTACTGATGATCTGTTCCGCACTGTGTCGCTTCTTCGGCATCGAAAGTCTCCTCGCCCAATGGGCTGCTAAAGACTCTCATACCATATGGAACTGATTTTGGGGAGCAGGCCACCCACAACCAATTACGTGGCAACAGACGTGAGACGAGAACGCCTCCGGTCGATACGGTGTAAATTTGCCCCGATCGGAGTCTGCCAGTCCCGAGTCAATGCTTCCTTACGCCGCGCGACGTTTGCATTCTGTTTTTGCGTAGAGAGACTGAAGAGCCTCATCGTTCAGGTAGCGAAAACCTTGCGGAGGCTGAAATCCCGGCCAAAGCGTCCTTAGTTCGGCAAGATCAATGGGCCTTGAAAACCGCACCGCCTTTCGGACTAAAATCCCGGCCCCTTCCGTCAAACCGTCGAAGTAGCTGAGAAATTCCTCCTTGGTCAGTTCAGCGTTTCCGCGTGCCAAGCTCCAAAGCGTCGGCAACGGGAGGCGAACTACCTTCTTTACCGTAAAGAATCCGACGACCGCCTTTGTCGGCACGGTCTCGTAAATCAACACCGTGCCACCCTCGGCAACGCGGGGCATGCGGCGTCGAAGCTCAACTAGCTTTGTGCCGTTTAGAATCGCGGTCGCGTACTTGGGTCGAATTGAAAGCAAGAGAATAGATTTCATTAAACGCTTCTTGCGGAATTCTTATTGGCGATTGGAGTTGATTTGCGACGCTGTACTTTGCAAGGACGTTTTGGAATTTTTTCCAGGGCACGGGCTTTAATAGCTCCGTGTCGTGAAAATGAATGGCCATAATTTCCTTATTAATGTCTTTTTTGGCCGTTGCAAACACGTCCTTCCATTCGTAAACGCCGAGTCTTTGGAATCGTTTGAACAGCGGCTTGGGCTTTCCGACGCAAACAGCGGCAATCCGCGAACAGGCTCGAATCATTTGCGTGCCCGCGACGCCCTTGTGTTGGCTCACATACCATAGAATGCGGCCTGGGCACTTCGGAAGTCGTTGGAAAGCGGAGCGATAATACGCAGATTCCGGGTTTAACGCTAGTTCAACTTCGGCCCCAAAAAGACTTTGGCACGCAAGTGCTTCGTCAAAGAGGTGTTGAGCGTATTCCGCGCGTATCGGAACGATGTAGCTCTCTAAACCACCGTCAATGATCTTGGCGGGCCAAAACAGGTGTTCTAGCGCCGATATGTCCCCAGGCGCCGGCGAGAGTCGCAAAGAGCCGGCAAGGCGAACGATTTCGGGGGCCCTGATCTTTAGCGACAATAGCCGATTTGCCAAAGCGTCCGCAGTATAGAGGCCGGGGACGACGACTTTTAATTGCCCGCCCCCAACCTGCAAAAAACCTAGGTCAGCGCAAGCAGATAAAAGTGAGGCGGTTGGGCATTCTTCGGAAATCAATACCCCCGGCCGCCGCTCAGCCGCTGCGATTCGCGTCAAGCCCGTCAAGATGGAACGCATAAGCGAGCCCGACAGCCTGCTTGAACGCACGCGAAGCAGCGGAACTTGAATGCAATCGCCTCCCTTTTCGATGACGTAGAACGCAAGGGGCCCCCCGTCTCGGCTTTTGATTGTGACGCATTCATATAGAAGCGGATTAGAGAGGAAGTACCGCAAGCGCGCTCGCAAGCCCCTCTTCGCTTCTCCCCGGGCGACGATCGCGTCAATAAGGCTGTCTTCAATTGATGCCTCTCGTTTGCCAAAAACTTGCGTCGTTCCCGCAATTTGAAACCGTTGGTATTTGCGTTCGTCCAAAAGTTCGTCAATTCGGCCAATCAGTTCGCCAGGACTCAACACGGAAAGGCCGCAAGTCGTATAAACCTCGTCGGATTTCGCCAAAATGTTTTCATCGCGAGTAACAAATGCCCACGCGCCGCCTGCGTAGGCGCGAGCCAGTTGCCGTAAGTCAGATTGGTCTTGGCTGCGTTTGCGTCCCTGAAATAGCGGAGAGAGGAGATCGAACGCTTTTTGGTATTCGTCGGGCAACGAGGTAAGGAGATCAAACTTGGCGAGTTTTCGCAGCATTGTCTTTCGCTCGTCGCGAAAATCGCTTCGGTCTATTTCGATGGTGTGCTCGTCAGTTACGCAAATTCGGATAGAGTCCTGAAGCCAACCTGCAAGGAGCCCTTGCGATTCGCCGTCACCGCCCTTCGCTAGGTCGATGAAAACGTTGTTGTCGATGACAATATCAAGTGCCTCGACCGTCTCTTGCGTGCTAAACAAGTCGGGGTGGCCGTGGTCCAGGCAAAACAATGTGAGGAAGCTCCCTTTCTTAGCCCTTCCCCGCACTTCACGGACAACTGTAAACCCATATTTTGGCCAAATTTTATAGGCGGGCAATTCGCGTTTACACCGTAGCTCAATGCCCTTTAGATGTTTAGTGAGGCCGATTAGGTGCTGAACGAGCGCGCCCATGTAGCCTTTACCCCTTGCCGTTTTAGCGATGCAAAGATGCGCAATAGTCGCCTTGCCTTTTGTAGTCCTATACAACAAATATCCTTGGCAAGCGTTCGCATCGATTACCCCAAGGATTCGCCCCTTGTTTGCATACTCGACGAAAGCGCCTCTCGGAAATGGACCCAAGTTGGCGCGGTTGGCGTCGCCTAGAGCTACGACCGTCTCAAAGTGGGGAGACCGTTCGTCGATAACTTTGATTTCCATGAATTCGTACAGGCTTTTCCGTCTAAAAGTTTTCTCGCAGCATTCCGCCAACTACGTACTTGGCCGCCTTCTTAACATGTTTCGGTTCAACTTCCTCCGCACCCAACAAGTCGGCGACCGTGCGAGCGACTTTTGCAAGCCGATCCATTGACCGTGTTGATAGTTCGCTTTCGTCAATCGTCTTTTTGTAAAACTCCAAGCCCTCGGCGGAAAACTTGCAGTAGTCACGCACGGAGCCGCCCGGCATGGCCGCGTTATGAGGGATTCCCATTCCTTCAAATCTTGCTCTTTGGCGTTCGCGGGCCGCCTCTACGCTGGCGCGAATGCCGGGCGATTTGTCGCCATCCGCTTCGGCAAAGCGCTCTTCGGTCGAAAGCCGTTGCAATTCGACTTGCAGGTCGATGCGGTCTAAAAGCGGGCCGCTCAGCTTCTTTTGATAGGCTTTGACGTCTTTATCCTTGCATGAACAACGATCGGTTCCATAATAGCCGCAGGGACAAGGATTCATCGCCGCAACAAGCGTAAAGCGGCAAGGGTAGCTCAGACTTGCCCCGACGCGGGTTAGCGTTATTTCGCCGGATTCCATCGGTTGTCGCAATGCCTCCAGCGTGCCGCGAGAGAATTCCGCAATTTCGTCGAGAAACAAAACGCCGTTATGAGAAAGCGTAATCTCGCCGGGACGCGGAATCTTCGCCCCACCCCCAATCAAAGCTTGCTTGGAAACCGTATTGTGGATCGGTCGGAAGGGGCGGCGGGTGACGGCTTGCCCGTCACGTTCCAAAGCGCCGAAGGCGGAATAGATTTTAGTCAACTCAACTTTTTCTTCGTCGCCCAGCCTGGGAAGAATGCCGACGATAGCGTTGGCCAATAGCGACTTGCCCTCGCCCGGCGGGCCGATCATAAGGAGATTATGGCCCCCGGCGGCGGCGATCATGGCCGCTTCTTTGGCGTCTTCTTGTCCTCGAATCTTTCCAAAATCTACAGCCTTGGGAATCACCGAATCAAAACGAATGGTTTCTCGTAATGCGTTGTCGAGTTGCTTTTTCCCGGCAAAGAAATCGACAACCTCGTCAAGCGTCGAAACGGAACAAACCTTGCAGCCTTCGTGGCCAGGTTTGGCGAGAATCAACGCGCATTCCTTTTCGTTTCCGGCGGGAACGATCAACGATTGGCCGGGGTGGGCGTTAAAAGCGATCGACAACGCGCCGGGAACGCGGCGAATATCGCCATGCAAACCGACCTCGCCCATAAGGATAAAATCGCCCTCCAAGTGTTCGGGCAAGTCCGGCAAATATCCCGCCGCTTGCAGCATGATTATCGCCAGCGGCAAATCTAGCCAACTTCCCTCTTTGACGACGCTTGCCGGAGTCAGATTGATTTGGATTACGACTTGCGGGTCTGGAATGCCAATTTTTGCGAACGCCCCGGAAATCCGTAGGACGGATTCTTGCACCGTCAAATTGGCCATGCCGGAAATGTTTGTCACTTCGCGCCAAGGGTGTGGCGTCCTCAAGACCTCCATCGCGCGGGCTTGGATTTCGATAATATGTCCGTCAAGGCCGAAGAGGATTCCGCCGTTTAGCGTGTGGTCCCTCTTTAGCAAGTCTTTGAGTTGATGTGCGGACTGGCGCGTCGAAGAGAGTTGCATTACCCCTAACTCCGTTGGAAAAGAAATGGAGATCGAGAGATCAATATAACGCGCAAAAAGCCTAAAAGGCAACTCCACACTTTAGCGGGGGCTAGAAATATCGAAAGAGTCGCGTTAGGCTCTAATGCAATCGCTGGCCTGTCTCAAATGGCGGATTTCTTATGAAACGCATGTCCTTTGCTCTGCTCCTTTTTGCCTTCGCTTCTCTTTGCCGCGCCCAGGGATTACCTGTCGATGTCTATTTCTCGCCAAAGGGCGGTTGCACCGAAGCGATCGTTAAAGAAATCGACGCCGCCAAGACCGACATCCTCGTACAGGCATACAGCTTTACGTCGGTTCCTATTGCCAAGGCGCTAGTTGAATCGCACAAACGCGGCGTCAAGGTTCAAGTTATCCTCGATAAGAGCCAACGCGGCGAGAAGTATTCTTCGGCGGACTTTGTTCAACACGCTGGCATCCCTACGTTCATCGACGCGAAGCACGCCATTGCCCACAACAAAGTCATGGTCATCGACGCCAAAACGGTATTGACCGGCAGTTTCAATTTCACGAAAGCAGCCGAGGAAAACAATGCCGAGAACTTGCTGGTGATCCGCTCGCCGGAACTGGCGGCGAAATACGCGGACAATTGGAAATCGCATCTCGATCATTCGGAGAAGTACGAAGGAAAAGAAAAGGGCTACTCGGAAACGGCCGATTCATCCTCCGGTAGGTTCATAGCTTCCAAAAACTCGCAACTATTCCACGCGGCAGGCTGCAAATTCGCCGCAAAGATTTCAGAAAAGAACCTTGTCCATTTCGATACGCGCGATGAGGCAATCCAGGCTGGCAAAAAGCCGTGCGCGGAATGCAATCCGTGATCGCGGGACTGTTAGGTATCTTTCTAAGCCAACGCATATCACAATCACGTTCAGCCCGCGTTGGCCCAGGACTGACGAACGCCGGGTGGGAGCGGGATATTATTCCTCAAGGAGCCCTTCATGAACGAATCAAAAGCGTCGTCTGCCGCAGCTCAATCGACCGTTTCCCGGACAAGGCAGTTCGGTGACGATTTCAAACGCGACGCCGTGCGATTGGTCGTCGAGGAGAAATACACGTTTGCGGCGGCCGCCAAGGACCGCCTCTCTTAGCGTCCCCTTATGCGTCGGCCCCGTTCGCTCCGCACGTTCCTCACTCTGCTCGGGGCGAGTTCCGACGCGACGATGACGGCGGCTCAGAACGAATCGTTTCACCTTATTCAACGCGGTTTTGTGTAGGGACCAGTAAGGCACTTTAAGCGACAATTAGTTTGACGCCGTGAATATGATGCCAGGTAGGGACAGCGTCTTGCGCCGCTCTCGCCTTTCTTTAAGCCTTGCTTGTCGCAACCAACTCCATCGGAGCAAATCCATGCTTCCGACGACCCCGCTGGCGCATGCCTTGGGTTTTATATATGCCATCCAGTTTCAAACAGTTCGATGGCTTCTAACAATGGGATATCCATGGATTCTGGTGATGTAAGCAATTGAACCAACTCCAGTTCTTTTCCTGTTCGCAAGGTTTCAGGAGAAAAAAGGATGTCCATCACGACAAGGGACGATTTTTCATCCCGAATTCCAATCCCCGCAGAATGACAATCAAACTTGGGAAGGTTAGGGTTATGAACGTAACGCCAGTCGTGATCAGGAAAGAGAAGGCTGCCGATCGCTGTGCACCAAGGTGCTATGGTATTACAGTGACCGGAGATGCGATACCAATTCGGGCTGTTGGGCGTAGGAGGCTCTGCTTCAAAAATCCGCCAATTGGGATTCGCGCGGTCGGTAAACCGCCACGGCCCCAAGCCGCGATCCCATTTTTTGCCTAGCTTGTCACATAAAGCATTCATTCCAGCGTCCAGGGCGCGAAGAGCCAATGGATCATCAACAATATCGAGTACTTTATTCCATTGCTCCGGATCGTCAAAATCAAAAACGTTAAGTTCCGTCCTATTGTCACTCATCATGCAATGCTTGCTCCTATATCTTTGTCTGTCTCAATATTTTTTGCGATTAGCTTGCCGTTCAAGGATAGCATTCTCAAGCAAGCAATGCAGACGTTTTTTGAGATCATCTCGTGAAAATTACTGTGTCGGCTTGAGTCTGCCTCAGGGCGATTGCAACATAAATCACGTACCGACAAGGACTTGTTCGAGGTAAGCGTCGTCCCAACCGGCTGCGAGGCGTTTGTTCTTCACGCCCATCTTGGCCGTAGACTCGTTTTTTAACATCGACAACGCGGCCCTACGCAAGACGGCGAAGTTCTCGTCGGCGTGTCCTTTACGAACTCGGCATTCGTCTTCACGAAAGCTCACGTCGAGCTGCCAATGCAAACTGTTTTCGATTCCCCAATGGCCGCGCACCGCTTTGGCGAAGCTCCGCGCCGAAAGGCGTTTGCTCAAAATATAGTAACGCATTTGCACGCAATCCTTGCCGTCGCGGATCGTCGAGCTGACGACGACGCCGATCGCCTTCAAGCCCGGCCAGCGTTCGCGGTCCGGCAAGTCGTCGGGAACCTGACAAATGTCGTAACTGCGAAACTCCTTGCGGCCGTGTTCTTCCTCCTCCGTTTGATAGGAGCGAACCTTTACTCCTTCGTAGCCGTTCTCCAACGCAGCGACGAAAAAGTCGATCAAACCCTCGTGCAACTTAGGCTGATTCCCTTTCACGGCCAGCACGTAATCGCCGCCGCCGTCGAGAATCTTTTGCGCGATTGCGGTTTGGCAGCCCGCCGCGTCGATCGTCACCAAAGCCCCGGAAACGTCGAGGATTTCCAGCAGTTTCGGAATCGCCGTGATCTCGTTGCTCTTCGCGTCGGTCGCCGCTTGGCCGAGACTAAGGTTATTAAGCGTGGCCCAGGCCGAAACCATGTGCAGAGCCGCCTTGCCGGTCGCCGCGTCGAAGCTTCGGCGAAGCGTCTTGCCGTCGATGGCGATGACTTGCCCGCCGGTGATTTCGTGCATGGCCGTGGTCCAGCTTACCAGGCAACGTTCAAACTCGGCCGGTTTGATCGCCGCCAAGATCGCGTTGAATCGGTCGTGCGAGGGGATTCCCGTCGAAAGATCAAGGAACTTCGCGAACCACTCGCGTTTCGTTCGGCCGAACCTTGCAATGGAGACGAAATCGTCGGCTCCGCAAATGATCGCGCACAGGGCGATCGTCACGATGTTGACCAACGGATACGTTACGCTTTTGCGGCGGGGATCGGTGAGACTGGCGAAGTGATCGGCAATCGCGACGGACTTTTGCGGCGACATGGTTCCGGCTCCGGCGGCTCGGTGATCGCATCCTTGCCGTCTCTCGGCAAACAATTGCAATCGACTTGCCTAGACCATACCAAATCGCCTATCACGGCGCAATCGCCCTGATGTAAGAGCTTGTAATCATGGTTGGCTCGCGTCATGGTTTACTATTTGGGAGTAAATAGTCACGCTTTTATGAAAATCGCGAATGAACTGCGAAAAGAGGTGGCAACCGGATGACAAAATGCTCTCGCTCCCAACGCCCGGAAAATCTCCCCCCGACGTTAAGTGCAGAGAGAGAGGGCTGGTTATTTCGCCTTCGAGAAACCAACGCTCTTGCGGCGACTTACACCGGCAGCTACGGCGCAGATTCAGTCGGTTTGCGAAAGATCGTGACGCGGCAAAGCGGGAGTCTATTTAGATTCGTAGCGGCTTAAACCAAGAGTCTTTAAGCCACCATGAACCTGTTCGTAGGTCAAGAAGTCTGCGTTTCGGCTGCCGAAGGTTCTTCTGGCTGCGCTGCACATTTCAAGGCAGGTTGCATTAGGGGAATTGGTTTAATACTCCAGCCAGAAAGACTCTCGGGCGGTTCTCCCGCCTTTGCCTCGGCGTGGGCATGCAGGTCTTCAGCCGTGGCATCTATTGCCAAAAGCATAGCAATCAGAGCAATGACAGCTACGGCATTAATCGAAAGCAAAACAATTATCCAGACCCTGTAGAAAGTCCAAATGCTTGGTTCGCGGGGGATTTCCGACCAACATACAGCCAAAACATGAATGGAGATAAAATATGCCGTCAGGCAAAACGCAGCCACAGGGGCAAAAGCAATAACATCCCACATGAACAACCGACGCTCAAGTTGTCTGATTTTGCGTTGGCCGTGCCTTAAAGTTGCGGAATTTTTTGCCGTGCTAATGTTATCTGCGTCTTTGCTTGCCTGTTCCCGAATGCGAGCAATCCTGTCTCGGCAGTGGTCGCGTATTGCGGCGACGGCCATAAACGCCGCACCGCATATCGCAATCACTAACGAAACAATCGTAAGAACGTCGTTCATGAGGCTAGCGGCACCCTTGAGTGGCTGGAGGGCTGGAGAAGTTTCCAGCAATCGTCAAACCATTGAGTGAAAAGGCGAACTTTTCCAGGATTGGCGAAATACATATTTGCTTTTATCAAGTCTGCTGGAGACCCATTTTCCAAAGGCTCATGTGGCTGCTCTTGACGCACCATTCCATAGTCACCAACGATAAAATGAGCGGGCTGCGAATCTTTAGGGGCATTGGCCGCGCAAACAGACAAAACCCCCGGAAATTCCTCTACCAATTGTCTTATGCCACATGAGTCACCGTTGACTATAATGATTCTTGCATCACCTTGATTGGCTTGTATGCGGCGTAGCATGTGGCGTATTGTAGTTCCGAGGGTGCCAACAAACTTATCTCCGCCTTGTCCCGTCAGCATCAAAAATCGATAGCAAATACGACGAAACATGCCTTCCGTAAGTCCTAAGGCATGGAAATAATTCGCGTTTGACAGCGGCGTTTCTAGCTTTGCGCTTTGGACGAGGCCAATCCATTGATCGATCTCATGTTGCAGCGGAGTGCCGCATCGAGCATACATATCAATTGCGTCGGAAATCGTCATCGGGCGTTTTGTGGTCTCGCTCATTGACGCACTGTATCCTTTTCTTGGCAACGTCGAAAGACGCGCTTCAGATCAAAACTTTCAGAAGTCCCTATGGTCGCCTATCGCATACGTATCGTCAAGCACCAGGCAAAAACTTGCATCGTAAGTATATTTGTTATAAAGAATTAGCACAATATCATTTCCATTGGTGGGGTTTTGCGGCTGTCCTCATTTGCCTCGAAACTGCAAAAATAAACCTCTGTTTTTCTTGGCCGTTGTCTGTGGCACCTAGGCGAGCCTTGGGAGTTTGGCAGCAAAACTGCCTCCTTTGCGAGGAACCCGTCACTTCAAAGTCAAGAATAAATCAAGAATAAGATGCGGAACTTGGCGGGATGATGAGGTTTGGTGAGTTGTGATGAGCAATTCAAAATTAAGTCTAAGTTGTTTTTTGTCAACGTATTGCGTTTCTGCTTAAAGACTTGTGGCAAAACTGTCAGATGAAGTTGAGGGCCTAGTGGCCGCAAGGTCGTGCAGGTTCAAGTCCTGTTTCCCGCACTATTTACTACGAAAGGACTTGCGATGAAAATCGCAAGTCCTTTTTTGTTGCGCTAAAAGAGGCATCCCAACGCATTCCCAACAATAAATCCATTGTTGAATAGCCCAATATCCCATTCCATCATTACGGGAGCGGCGTGGGATTGATCGACGACTAGGGCGTGAAGGCAGGATAGACCAGCGATTTATTGTTGGGAGTGCGTTGGGGCAATCACTGGCAACGCCCCGCCAACCCCAGAGCCGGTGGTAATGCGTAAATCGCAGATCAACGATTTCTTTCAGGGAGCGGGGGTAATACCAGTGACTCGGGAAGAGGCTGCGGTTGCTCGCGTTGTTCTCAAGTCAAACGTCGTACAAATGCATCACGTTCCAGATTGGCCCCGCCGTGCATTACTCAAATCTTTCCCGGCGGCAAAAGGCGACGGGAGAATCGTATTGGGGGGGGGGGGGGGGCATTATCAACGCGGTCAGAAGCCTTGGCAAATTGTCGTGGCTCGATCATTGCAGGGCAACGACGGGGAGCGGCCAAGCTGAAGTCATGCGTCTGATCTTGCCGCCATTACCAGGACGATTTACGGTATTCGTCTATCACGTCGCACATTGCATCACAAAAGCCGCTCCAGTTATGCACCGCCTTCGCAAGTTCGCGTAGTTTATCGAGCGGCGCTCCGAGGTTGTAGGCTTCCCGAAGTAACTGAAGGGCATCCGCATCCTTGAAATAGGTGGGGCAGCAGTTGCGGGCAATTCCGCGAATGTAGTATAAGTCTTTGACGCTGGGGTCGCTCTTGGCTTGCCGAATGACGCGGCAGACCCCAGAAATCTTGCGGAACGCCTCGTCCCACGAAGAACTGGAGACGTTTTCCTTCTCCTCGAATCTGAGATACTGCGAGGCCGCAGCGTCCATCGCGTGGCAGATTTCTTCCACAGAGAACGTTTTCAACCACATCTCAATCGAGTTCTTGCCGTTCTCATTTACTTCCCAGCCGGGCGCAAGTTTTTTCCAGTATTCGCAGAGATAATTTACTGTCTCCAATTGCAGGCCGCGTAGCCCCTCCCTCCACTGCATCATCATTTCAAGTTGTTCTCGACGCTCCTGCAATTCTTCCATCTGAGCGCGCGACTTCTCCACGGCGGTTTGGTCATTGAGGAGCTTGTCGCGTTTGCCGGCGTTGCACGCTTCGCAGGCCGTAACCAGATTGACCAGATCATTAGTTCCGTCATTGGCCACAGGTTTGATATGGTCGATCTGAAGCGGCGCGGCAGGTGCTGACGCTCCGCAATACTGGCACTTGAAAGAGTCTCGCTTGAAGACCTCAAATCTCACACTCTTAGGAATCGGTTTCCTCTTTGTATTTTCGTCAGGCACGGCATTCCTCCGATGCGATAGGGAAGAAATATAATGTACCAGCTTGCCGGGCATTGAAGAATAACTGACGGATGAGGCAAGCCGGTATGCCGCACGCCAGCAACCGAGATAGCCTATCGCTTCAGACCGCCCTGTAGGTCAATTTCTGAGGGGCTATTTCCACCGGAGGCGGGATAGAGTAAAATTCCGGCCGACAATTTGAATGGACGCCCGTGGCGTCAAACCTGCTTCTACCAAAACCGCGAACCTGGACCGCAAGGCCCTTGAATGAGTGAAGCAGTGCAAGCCCGTTTCCCAGAAGGGAACGCCGGCCTTGTGCTGTTCACTCATGCCTCTTCGCGGAGGTTGGTAGAGCGGCTCTGGTACGGCGTTCCCTTTTTTATTGGAACGAGCATAAAAAGGAATGGTTGTCGAAATCGAAGAAGGTATTCGTTTCCGGGAATAGGATCAAGTCACGAGACTAACTGCCGACCGGCTTGTTGCTCAGTCTAGGCCCCAGATTGGTGACGGGCCGGCGGCAGTGTTTTGTTTGCATCGAAATGAGGGGATTTATTCACATCTTGCCGTTCTCGCAGTACTCGATGGGACAAAATGGATTCTCATCGTCCAGTTGAATCAAGGTACGGTCGCCGTTGATCGTCCATGCTCGCCAAGGTTGTCGTTCACGATTCGAGTCAATCGCGCCAAAGACAAACAACCATTCGCTATTCGGGACACGGTACATTCTGTCATCCATGAGTATGATTTCGTCGTTTAGCTGACATAAAAAGCCATCCCAAGACTTGTAATATCCAACCAGCACACGTAAATCAGCAGCGATATGTGCGAGCTTCCAGAGTTCGCATCGCCATCCCGTTCCGTCATCGTGATAGGGATATGGATGGTCAACTTCGTGCTCAAATGCTACACGTAGGTCCGAATTGAACCATTCATTGGCCGTGCGTCGCTCATAGCCAAGAATGTCTAACGTTAGCTCGCGAGAGATTTCTAACGGTCGAATGACAACTTCAGCCGCCTTAATTCCGAGTGAATGCCAATTGTCCGTCATCGATTCTTTCGAGCATCGTTTCCGCACTTCATCACGATACTTCGGCCAGAATTCTCGCGCAGTCAGTCGCGTCATGCTTCATCTCCGATTCATTTGCAAGGCATTTTGTGGGAATGGTAGTCGCCGAACAATAGGGGCATTATCCAATAGACTAACCAGCTTTATATCGGCCAACAATGCTTGCCTCGGTTACGTCGCCGGAGCCTTCGACGTCGATCGACGTAAGCGACTTCGTGATGCCACGTTCCTATGAAATGCGTAGCCTTCAATGTCATGCTTTTATGCGTCGCCCAGTAACTCAAGACAGGCAAGGTCTCGCCACAAGTCACTACCCTCCGTCTCGCATTTTGCGAGGCAAGCGACGAACGCCTCCTCGATACGCTGTCCGGCAGCGAGCAGCCCCCCCAAGGCCGGGAAGAATGTCTGGGCGAAGGCTGCTCCGAGGACAAACCGCGAACCGATGCATCGCTTAGCTCCTCTCTGAATGAGTAATGGGGCAGCGCCAACAGGATATTCTCCCCATTGAACACCGTAGACTCCGGATTCACATGCAGAGAGTATGACAAGGGGACTACTGACTACCTGGGGAACCAACTCCTCAGCCTTCACGCCTATGGTGTCCCCGGAGTCGCCCGCCAAATCAAAGGTGGTGGATGGGCCAGTCTCCGTGTCTTCAGCCTTACCGTGGCAAGAGAGAAGAATGATCTTTTGCTGTTGCAAAGCACGCAATACGTCACTGAGCTGGCATGACGCAGCGGCTTCCCCGTTCACTCCAAACGCCATAGCGAACCGCCTCGCCTCTTCTGCCAGATCGATGTTTCCGGCCATCCCGTGCCCCAGCGCCACTGCTTGCCTTTCAGACAGCGATAGGCTTGGTGGCATGACGATCCGCAGGAGGAACCCGAACCCTGTTGAGAATGACATCTGGGGCCAGGGCAAACCAGCGTCGTGCAGGAGCACCCGCCAGGGGACGCGATGCAGAATCGAGTATGGAGTCAGGCTCCGGATGCATGATGAGCCGACAATGCCGACGATTGCACGAGCACACTTCCGGTAGAGGGACGGAATTGCACGCTTCCCGACCATCTCCGCCAGCCGGTGAGGAATCATCTCAGTCTCTTGCAGCAATGCGTCGCCTTCGTCAAGCGTCACCGGCCACTGTCTCACCACTACCTTGACTTGATCGCTCCACACCACGAAGGCGACCAACTCTGGCGGCACGACCGCAAGGACGACCGCACACTCACCATCTCGTAGCGTCTGACTGGCCTTGCGCAGACTTTCAACTGAGACTCGGTCATTGGCCTGTGCAAACGGGTTTTGGCGGATCACATCATCCATGAACGCGGGGGCCATCTTGCGGTAGTGCATGAGCGAGCGTCCCGCTTCAAATGCGGCCAACGCCTCTTCAACCCGGTCGAGGCTCAGCAAATGATGCGTGAGCATCCGAAAGTGGTTGTGCATCGACCGGGCAATCTCGTCGAAATCAGTCGGGATGATTGGTTGGGCCAAGCGTTGATACCAAAGCCGGGCTCCGTCGATGAGCACAGGCAATATCCTCTCATCGGGAGTGTTTGCCAGCCGAAGGAGTAGAGCCTCGGTGCCTCGTAGCATGGCGATATGCGGATCAAGGTGATGAAGGCTGCTCTCTATCTCTTTTGCACGCTCAACGAACCTCAGCCCCTCCTCCCAGGCGTTGGCATTCTCTGCATTCTCTGCCCCAATGCAGAAACGAAGATAGGCGGTGGCAAAACGGCCCAGTCTTTTGGAATGTTCCGCCGCTGCCATCAACGTGGATTCGTGATCCTCGGCTTGCACCAACGACGATCTCATCCGGATCGCAGCGATCTTGATGCGGAAAACCTGATCCTCGTCCCCCGACGCAGTGGCTACATCCAACGCTTCCTTTGCCGCTAGCTCGGCCCTTAATAAATCCTGATACTGGAGGGCTAGCGAGATGTTTGTGAGAGTCTCGGCGTACCCCTCGCGCTCCACTGCCGGGAGTAGTTGGTAGATCGTTCGAGCTTTTTCGTACTGCTCAGTTGCCTGTTGCCACCGTTCCAGTTTGAGGTAGCTGTTGCCCCAGGCGTTGAATATGTGGGCCTTCTGAAACAGTAGTGCCTTTTGCTCTTGCGGGTACCGTTCAAGCAGGACGTCGGCATGCCCCACTGCTTCGCCGAACAGGGAAAACGATTCCGCCCATCGACCCTGTCGCCCGATGGCCTCGGCGAGATTGCGACGAAACTGGACCTGCGATGGCGCATGGGGACACGTCTCTACGGCAGGGAGTTCAAGGCTCTGCTGTAACGAAACTTCAGCTTCGCGATAACGGTCAAGGTTCAGCAATGCCTGTCCTTTGTTTCCCAAAGCCAAGCCGTAACAGGATGAGTTTTCCGGTTCTTGCTCGAACAACCTGACCGCTTCCTCCCATTTCAGTTCTTCGCAAGCCTGCATGGCGGTGAGGTAAGTCGGCGTCGCAAGATGATCATCAAACGGAATCACGTGTCTGTCCCTCCTCAGGTCAGAACAACAGAGAAACAATTCACGCACCTAATCTTGGACTGCCATCGCACCGAAGCGGCGTCAAAACATACTCCAGCATCAAGTATCTTGGATTACGTTGAGTAACTCAAGGCGTACTGAGCTGTCGGTATGGCAACGACAGAAAACGAGAGCGGCATCGGACGGACTTGCTGTGCGATGACGCGCTAAAGGGCCGGACCTTTCTGGAAAAGGTAGTTCGTTCATGCAAAGCCTTTAGGATATAATCTCGGTTCCGATCAAGGCTAGATTTTCGCCACAAGCTTATTCACGTAGACAAGTTCCTGGTGCCCCCCCCCACACACAAAAAAAAACAAGCGAAGGTAAGTGAGGCATGACACACTGATCGGCTTTGAACGAATTT
The DNA here is from genome assembly GCA_963665265.2 of Thermoguttaceae bacterium. Lineage (GTDB taxonomy): Bacteria > Planctomycetota > Planctomycetia > Pirellulales > Thermoguttaceae > CAXXHQ01. The sequence goes on from OY762224.2 coordinate 1,404,677, forward strand.
GACGATTCGGCCTGGTGCGGGAACCACTTTGCCGAAACCACAAAGCCAATGGGTCTCCGCTTGCGGCCATGCTGCGAGCCTGATCTAATACGAAAATCAGGCAACGGCGACTTTGAGCATTCGACGGGAGATGTGCGCATGGGAGTGCAGAGCATTATTCGCGCTAAGGGAGGAACGGCCGAGCGAACGGTCCAACTGACGGACATCGTGATTCAGGATATTCGAGTTTTTCCGCTATTTTTGCCAGATAAACGATGGATTAAGGCTGTGTCGGAGTATTATGAGGAGTTGGGATTGCTTCTTGGAGCCGCTCGCGCGGATATTGCGTTGCCGATGGAGTTTTTTGTTCCGGACCTTTGGAACACCAGTATCAAACTGCCGTCGCAGGAATGCGAAATAATGCTCGATATGTGGAACTTGGGCCACGACCTCGCTAGGGGCTTGGGATATCGCAGGGGGTCTGATGGGGATGATTCTATACGACATGGACTACGCGGCACGGTCTACGTCAAGTAAGCCGAATCGCGTGCGTCAGCAACCCGACCATCTAACGCGGGCTCGGAAAATATGGCAGAGTGATCGACTGAGAAGCGTCAAGAGGCTGGCGAGCACCTACATCGCCCCAGCCTAGATACCTAGTCCAAGCGAAGACGCGGCAGAGAGGCGGTTACAAATCACTTAGGCGAAGGATTGTCTCAATCAAATCCCCGCTTTGCCCTTTAGTCAAGTAGGCGCTGGCGCCAGCCGCCAACATGAGAGGAGCCGTCTCCGCGTTTTCATGTGTCGAAAAACCGATGACGAGAGTCTCCGGCAGGCGGGCCGCAATGCGTTTCGTCGCCTCCAATCCGTTGAGGCGAGGCATCGACACGTCCATCACGATAACGTCTGGACGAGTTTGGAGAGCCAAGTCCACCGCTTCTTCGCCGTCTCGCGCTTCCGCGACGATGGCGATCCTGGCATCCTCACGCAATAAAGCTACAAGAAGTTCTCGCACCGGAGGATGGTCGTCAGCGACAAGAACACGGATCGGAGAAACGCATCCGGCTACGTGATTTCGGTTAAGCATCCTACTCCTCCGTTGAATTGCCGATGAGCAGGTTGGCCAAACCGACTACATGCGAAGGCAAAGGTGAAGTCGTGCGAATCCCGGCAAAAAATAGAAGGAGCGCCGAACTAACGTGCTCCAGACGCCCCGGCCGGTAGGGGCTTTCCTGCATTGCTGACGCTACTCATCAAGCGGAGGCTTTGCTCTTTTCGTACTTGCGAAGGCGCGTCTGAATCTGATCCAACTCGCTGCGAAGTTGGGTGTTCTCCTTCCGGAGTTGCTGAACGCGAGCAAGCTCTTTCTTCCATTTGGCTTCGAGTTCGGCGTATTGTTCCAGCGTGATCTTGTGTCGTCGCTGAACCTCTCGCGGAGGCTGTGCGCCAGCCTCCATGACTTCCTTGTACATGCTTCGGAGCTTTCCTTCGCTCCATTGCGAATCCTTGGGGAAATACTCGTACATCGCTTTCAATTCGAGGAAACGAAGCGCGAGGTCTTCCACGTATTCGTCTAACACTTCGGCGGCACGGCCGTCATCGACGTTTCCCGCCTCGGCGCGAAAATCACGATTTAGAAACACCTGGACGAGGATTTTCGTTCGCTGGTAAGCCGACTTGCCGCCCTGCGTCCGAAGCGCCAAGGCTTCGCTCAACAGCTTCTTGTAGCCTCTCTGGTCGTCCGAGGCTTTGTTCGTACTCATGGACGGTCCTCCTCATTCGTTTGGCGAACTCAGCAAAGGGAGCGCATTCAGAACAAAACTTCTTGCCGGCCGGGATCAAACACTGACACAACTGGCAAATCGCTCCTCTGCTAGTTTCACTCTTTTTTTTCATCGTCAATCCGTTGACTCTGTATCGAGTTTCGGACCTATCCTATCGTCATGTTCCGAATATCTTCGTTCTTGGCTTGCCCTCACGACCCCTACCGCTTGTGCATTTTTCCTTGGCGGATTGGCCGTCGCCTAAGTCGCCGTCGGAAAGCGCGCCTTCAACCACGGAGGGGCGAGCTTTCGTTTCACCCACCTTGCGGATTTCCAACTTGATTCCAGCCTGCTGGCATTTGTACTGGAGAATGCTTCCGACCTGTCCCCAATCCCAACCCGAATTGTCCGGGCGATCAGGCGACTTGCCGGCAGTGTGCAAGAAACGAGTCTCGCGCGCCGCTCCAGTCGGCTGGAAGTAAACGAGTTTTCCGCATTTGTGTTCCACGCATAACGCCACCACTTGCTGCGCCAATTGCTGGTTGGCCGTGCGTACAAAATCTTTCCAGCGATCTTGCAGCTTGTCGATGCGACCTACCGCTCGATCGCGGCCGTGGCCCTTGCGGGCGGAACTGGCGTGCTTGTACGACTCTTGTCGGCCCCAGCGGTCAGTTAGTAGCTGTTGCCGAGTATGAGCCACATGCTTGCCGTTTCTTCCGCCGACGAAATGGTGGAAGCCGTCGATGCGCAACCACCACGGCTGCTGTTGAGCAGGGCGGAGGAACGCCGTATGGCGAGCGTTAAGCTCGGGTGATTCGGTTCTTTCTCTAGCTTGATAGTAGATGTGAGCAAACCATTTATTTTTGGCTTCACGGTAGACTAAATTCGAGCCGGAAAAAATCAACTCGCCGTTGGCGATCTGCCAGAGAATAGGCGACTGATTGTTGCTTCGCAATCGGCATAGATCCTTAGTGCTACTTGCGTAGCTGCGATCCGGCCGTTCGATCCGATCGACTCGAACTTGGAGTTGGAAGGCTTCACCGTCCGCCGTCGGGACGATGATCTCGCTGTTGCCTTTATCGAAGGGAATTGGCATTGGCGACGCGGAACTTGGAAACTCTCCATCGTCAGCAAGTATTCGCATCCAGCGAGGAATAGCTCCCTTACTAGATTTCATGCGAAACAATCGTCTTCCGAGGACTTGCAGCGTAAGTTCGATGCACCGAGAGTTCAGTTCCGGATATTCTGATCGTACTGCTGCGCGAATCGCGCTAGTCATCTCAGTTGTCAAGCACTGAACTTCGCAGACGGGTGGTTCGCCTTGAGCGCCATCCTTGTGCCAAGTTTGCAAGTCAGCAAGATATTGTCGAACTCGCTTGGGATTTCCGGCCTGGTTATGACCCGCTAGCCACACGCGCCAAAAGCAGTTTGTGACTCGCTTTACGGATTGCGCCAAAGCTTTCCAGCGTTCGCGAGTTGCTGAATCAAGGCCCACAACCTCAAAGCGCACGACATTGATGGAACCTTTTCCAGTTGTCACACAATTACCCTCCGGGGCGTCAGTCCGTTGAAGCCTCCTTCCGCCGTCGTTTCAAAAGAAACATGACTCTGGTGAGTGCTTCGCCGCGCTCGAAGTCGGCAGCTATTCTCACCTTCAAGGCCATAGGCGGCCTTCATGCGGCGAGTATAGGCGATTTTCGACGCAAAAAGAAGACCACTAAATGCCAGGATAGCCTAAAGCGTATCCGCCTTACCTGCCTAGCCGTTCTGGTTTAGATAAATGCCAGGTTAGCCCATCTTAACGATCAATTCCTCGACCTACCGGCTGCTTCCGTCCTGAAACAAGCATTCCAGTCGAAGTGCGGAAGCCTCTTTTCCGCCGTTTCCGGTAAACGCGGCACGCTGTCACCTTGCCATTGCCTATGTTTCTCGCTAAAACGGGGGGGTAGCAAAGAGAATTAGCATAGGTCCGAATCTCGACCCCCGAATGTGAATCCATTCGCAGTTCCAAAAAAGTGAAGTGGATTGCGTCCGCCGATTTGCCCGTGCGATTCGTAGGCATCGAAAGCGGCAAGTCCTTGCTCACACCCACCGCAATCGTTCCTCATAGGAACCTCGGAATCTTTCCCTGAATTTTGTTTCCAGGCGATGAAAGACCATGTACTCTCCAGCATTGGTCTCCATCCTAGCAACCAGACCGTCAACGTCAAGAACAACCAAGTCGTCTCCTACGGCCCGGCGCGACCTAATCGTACTTCGGCCAATTTTGGAACAAGGACGGAGCCTAGACGGCATTGGCGAGTTCTCCTACGAAAACCGGCTTAGACCGCTGAATGATCAATGGCTGAGGCATGCGGTCCTCTTCGGCAAATATCTCGCGCAGCCTGCTTCTACCGCGTCGAATCAGGGTTTCAGCGGCGTCCGTCTTGATGCCCATCGCCTCAGCCGTCTCAGCTATCGTCTGGCCTTGCCAGTAATAGAGTCGAATGGCTTCCTGATATTTGGGCGGTAGGCGGTCCACGGCATCCCGAATCCGCTCCCAAACCTCTTGCTTCTCGGCCCGTTCGGAGCCGGACTCCGCACGCGCGTCAATCGGCTCCTCGCTAGGGCTGGCGCCCTTCTTGATCTCGTCCATGATTGCGGCTTCCGCCCTGCGTCTGAGCGAAGTCAACGAGATCATGTTCGTTCGCGGCCCGCCGCGTTCGTGACGCCGATGGTCGATCACTAAGTTTTGCAATACGCGAAACAAGAAATTGTACGCCGGAGGGTAGAACTCTCTCGGGTCGAGTTCGCAGAGCTTACAGAAAACCTCCTGCACCACGTCGCCGGCGTCGTCCGGCGAACCGAGCAGCCGCAGGGCAAGGGCGTTCAGCCGTCGGTGCATCCTCTCGTAGAGGGCGTTGAACAAGTCGTGATCTTTGGTCAGCAGGTATTGGGCCAGAAGTTCTTCGTCACGCATGGGAAATCTCCTTATCGATTGTCGGGCGGCGCGTCATCATGACGTACCGACGTTGCGAGGGTGCAACAGCGAAACCGTAGGCCGGGCTTATAGGGAAGCAAGCCTAAATAGCGAATATTTTTCGTCTGCGGGGACTTATAAGGATAATTTGTAACTCTTATAAGGCTTGCGCCAGGGCGGCTTATAGCATCTCCATTTTCACGGCGGACGGTTCGATGAAACAAACAGGAGGCAAAAATGAATCGTAACCATTACATGATCCTGGGGACGGTTCTGCTTCTTCTGGGCATCACGATCTTCAAGGTGGATAACCTGACGTTTACGGAGGAATCCACGAAATTCGTGGCGCAGCAAATAGGGGCGGCGTCCGAGGAAGGCTTCCTGAGCGTCGCCCCGACGCCGAAGAAGACCATTGCCATCCCGCCCTGGCTTCGATTTTCGCTGATGAGCGTCGGTGCAATCCTGATGTTGCATGCGATGGGAATGTCGAAGCCAAGCGGCTAATCATATCGGTTGACGTCGGCCGACCGTTTCGACGGACATTTCCGCAAGATCGCGGAACCCTTTAGCTCAATGGAGAATTGCGATGCGATGCTTCCAAGCGTTGACCGCGATCGCGGTCCTGATATGTACGACGCCGACTTGGGGAGAAAACAATCTCCCGCCTGCGCCAAAGAACTCGGTTATTGTTTTCAGGGGCAATCAGACGCCGGCTAAGCTGACGGTGGAGGTCGCGGACATCGTCAAGGACGCGGGCGAGACGCCGTCGGTCTGCTCCACGGTCCAAGATTCGCCGTTGCCGTCAGTATCGGGCAAGGTCGAATCCGCGGCGCTGCCGCCAGTCTGCAAGTCGCAGAAATCTCGCTGCTGCAAACCGATTCAGCCAGTAAAGTTTTTAGCCAATGAGTTTCTGCGTAAACCCGTCTACGCCGTCGAAAAGGCGATGAACGACGCCGAAGCCGAACGATTGCGCTGCGAGAAACGCCGACTGGAGAAACAAACTGAACGACTTGGGGATGAAGCGAAGCGGCTGACTGAAAAGGCGAGGAATGCGTGCCCGCATGATCTCCAAGTCAAGTGCATGCTGCTGAAGGAAGAGGCTGATTACGCCGCCGCAGTCAATGACAACGCTCTCAGGCAGGCCCAGTTGGAATGCAAGCAGGCGGAATATTGCGAACAGAAAAGCAGACTCGAAGCCAAACATACTGAATTGTTTCCCTCTCACGATTAACGCGAGAAATTTCCTCCCCGTGTTGAAAGGAGAGCCGCCGGACGCCAGACCGGCGGCTCTCGTGCTAAGGGGGCGATGATGGCGGCAGACAAAATGAAGACGTACCAGGTTGATTACTACGTTCACGGCGTTTGGAATCCCGGCAACATAGTGAAGATGGAGCCAAAGCATCTGAAGTATTACCTGGAGTTTCTCAACGGCGAAAGGCCGCTGGTTGCAGCTCGCGGCCGGGGAACGATCGCGAGGAAAAAGGATCGCTGTTTGCCGACTCGACTTCGTTGCATCGAGCCGGATTGGAGTCAGGAAGACGGTTACTATGTGTTTAACGGCATGAGCCAGGAATACCTGAGCCTGGCCGTACACCCTCGCTTGATGCCGAAACGCCCGGAATAGGAGACCAATCATGCTCGTGTTGAGTCGAAAAAAGGGAGAGCGGATCGTCATCGACGAAACTGTGGTGGTCACGGTCATCGATGTTCGCGGAAACAAGGTCAAACTTGGAATCGAAGCGCCGGACGCGGTATCGGTTCATCGAGAAGAAGTGTCCAATGCAGTATCGGGGAAGTCATGATTAAGTCCATCTCGTTTGGAACGGGGATATTCCTACTTGTCGTGGGATTGTCCCTCCACACGATCGACAGCTACACGGTGCGGCCAAGCGGCGCCGTTCAAGCAACGACTTGGTACGGGGCTATGCCGCCGACCGTTACGACGATCACTCCGGAGCCATGGAAACCCTGGGGCTATGCGGTAGCAGGAACGATCCTCATTCTTTGGACCTTCACCTTGCCGGCTCGACTGAAAGGGAAGGGATGATGTTGGACCTGGAGGTATTCGATTTCGACGATCCCGAGCGTTGGCGGAAGGTTCAAGCCGTAGTCAACAAGCCGCTGGCCGCAAGGGCGCTGGCGGCAGGAATGAATGCGCGATGTCGGATGCAGGGAAAGAAATGGACGCCTGATGTTGGGCCTTGGCAACTCTCCGATCAGAACAGCGTCAACTGGCCTGCCCTCCAGACTCTTTCGCCTGGACCGGATAGCCCGAACTGGTATCGCATCGCCGGCTACTGCCAGGCGATCGCTCCCTGGTGCGCGGCGATCGGCAAACTGATCTATCCTCACTATCGGTGGTTGGTCTGGTACAATCGCCATGTTCCCGAGTTCCAATGTCATTCAGCCGGGATGGGATTGCGAGAAGGACGGAGAAAGTCCATCGTCATTATGGACGTCCTTTGGGGACAACAGACGTTGATTCAAGGGAGTGAGTGGGTACTGATGAAACTCCTGGCGGCCCCCGAAGCCTTCGCTTTGACGGTGGAAGACGCCATCGAACATCTTGAGAGGCGATAAAGGCGACTCCGTCACCTTCGCCGGTCGGAGGTTGACGGGCGTCGTCGAGCTTGCGACAGACGGCCGCTGGCGAGATGTCAAGGTAACCGCATCGTATAGATGTTACATCGCGTTTCCATCAACACGATCCACTTCGACGTGGGGCAGCCAGCCATCGTAATCCTCAAGCCTGACCTGATTCGCCTACTGGAGGATGCGTTCCAGAACACGATCCGCAACAACGCTTGACGGTTGCCGCCGAGCCAATGCCGTTTTTGGCGGCTTCGGCTCTCGCTGTATATTGAGAGAACATCAGCATTGACGCTTCCGATAGTTGTTGTTATAATAAGGGAAGCGAGGAGATCAATCGGATGCGGTTTTGCGCGGCTCGTGATCTCGTGGATAAGGGCATTGAAGCCGCCCCGCATGTCCGCAGACCGTATCATTCACAGACTCAGAAGAGATAGTTCCGAGATCGTGCTTCGCAAAGGTTGCATTGTGCTCGGGACGCCGTAACAAGACGGCCAACTGGATTTTAAGATGGGCAAACGAGCGAAAATCATCAATGAGATCGAGAGGCGTATCGCCAAGTTGGCGGATCGGCCAGGGCAATGCCTCTACTACGCGCATCACACGGCGGCGACGTTGTGGAAGCATGGCTTTGAGGCCGTAATTCAAGCCGGTTCGCTGCAATGGCCGCGTATTCGTCCAGAAGAAGATGACGGCCAAGTCAATTCGCATTTTGCCTACATGTGGACGCCGCACGATCCGGCAAGCGCTCTCGCCGCCGCCTTAGGCAACTTGCCGGAGATTCACGTGTGGGTAGGAATCCTTGATCGTCAGGAACTCGTGGACTTTTCAACTCGGCATCTGAAAACGGCTGCAACCGCTCGCGGCATGACCTGGACTGCGGCCGATCCGCCTCGGTACTTGTGGAGTCCAGGCGATCAGTTGCCGAATTGGGTTGTCTACGAGCCAAACCGCGAAGCCACGTTGTACGCCTGCAAAATTCTCCAGGAGTTGTTTAATTCCGTTTACCTGGTACGAAGATGATTCGCTACTTTCGGTGCGAGAACGGCTTTATCGGCGTTACGCCCCATTGTCCTCAAGGCATGCAAGGACTCGTCTACGTCGGACGCGGACCGCTACCGGGAAAAGGAATCGAAAGCGTATGCAAGCAGGGATACGCCAGAAATCAACTGCAAAAGCTTCCGCGAATTCACGCCGAGGAAGTTCCTGAAGCTTGGTTTGAGGCGATCGGATTGGAGAAACGCTCTATGTCAGAGCCTCGGACCGTTGAACTCGTCATTCAGCTTCCTTGGGAAGGACGCAAAAAGAAGTCCGGTCACCGACGATATCGGCAAGAGCAACTACGGTTCTGGCTTGCTTTAGCGATCGGAGTGACGGTTGCGTGGTATATTGTGTTCGTGTGGCAATATCGGTAGGCTGGCTCTGCAACTTTCAAGGGTTGGCGGTGAGGCAGCGCATTCACACTCAAACGCATTGCAATGCCGTGCATTTTTCGGATGCGGATTGGAGCCGAGTCTGATTCGTATTTTGGTTCGCGGGACGACATATTTGCGTTAAGTCGAAATCCACATTCGATTCGTTTAGGGGCGTCCCCTCGCGGCGCTTAGGGGCGCCCACTGAATGCGCTTAGGGCTTTCGACCGCAGTGCAAAGGCTCCTGACGAACGCACTTTAGAAAGCCCTTTTTATCAATCTATCGTCCTGGTAGTGATTGCCAGCAAACCAGAATGCCCACGCGACTCCCGCGTGAACCTTCATAAACATTGAGAATTGCCCGCGATATGACGCTGTAAGTCTCGAAAAACGCATGATCCGACATTGGGGCGTTTGGTAGCCATAAGCCTTCGAGTCCAGTCCTCGAACAGGGGCCGCTCGGAGAAGCCGGAGTCAGAGAAGGAATCGGCACATACGACTTGGATTCAGCACGACCGCATCTGTCGAAAGCGTCGTAAACTGGGGCTGGCGATTCATGCCCGATTTCGTCTTTGTTCCGAGAGCGCGGCGTCGAGAGCTCTTGAATGGAGCGATGGCAGCCGCTCAGCGTTGCGATCGGCATGCCGCAAAGGAACTAGGGAGACGCTCATCGTCGATCGGCGACCACCGGAAGGCGTTACTTGACTGGCGATCTCGGTAGTTCCGTGATATCTCGGCGGTGACATGCGAGAGGAGGCCGTGCAACGCCAATCGGTTTCAGGTTAAGATTCGAGCGATTCTGGTTCTGGCGATCATGGTTAGGATTTTTGTACCTCGCGCGTCACGGTTAGAAATTTGTCTCTCGTGCGTCATGGTTAGATGATCTTGGACGCATGCCGGTCGCGCGGGCTGGGGCCTTGCGCGATGGATTGATCGACTGCGATCGCAATGTCCTGCGAAATTAGAATCGCTCGAATTGTCAAAGAGCCTTTACCCGCGCTTGCGAGCGGGAGTCTTCCGGTCGGGAGTCGCCCGGCCCTCATGACGAAAATTGCATCGCCGCTATCTTAATTCTATATCAATGCTGGCGTCCTGTCAAGTTAAATTATTTAATTGACAGGACGCCAGCATCGTAACACTATTGAGAAAGAACCAGCCGTCGTTCCGACCATGCACTTCCGTCTTGCAGCTTAGGAGACCTCCAGCCATGAAAACCCCGCGATACGATGCAGACCAAGCGCCTATCTGTCAGGTTGGCATGGGAGTAGAAGCTGCGCGGCTGAACGGATACAAGCACGGCTTTCAGGGCGTAGAATCCGTGGCCTATGCACGCTTCCGTTCGGAAGCGAGGAAAATAGGGCTTGGCATGAGGGGTTCGGCGAAGGGGAAGCGGACGCCGGTCTTCTCGCTTACCGCGCGTTCGTCCGAGTAGGTGCGGCCGAATACGGCAATGCGATTATGCGACGGGTCGCCGACGAATACGCGACGCTATGCGATAAACGCCCATTGATCGTCAAGGTAAATGAACATGGCGGGTGGTCTCTTTCCTATCTGTACGGCGCGCCCGGAATTGACGACGGCACGATATGCGGAACCGCCAATGACGCCGCCTGCTTGCCCCAGGCTGTCATCGAGTTCGTCAAAAGCGTCAACGCCGTAGCGACTATTGAGGACATTTCCCGATGAAGCTAATCGTCAAGCGACTCAGGAAGAAGCCGGCCGTCGAAATCGCCGTAACGGAGATTGCGTCCATCGGCCCTTTGCTGGACTGGACCGGTCCGACGAAATCTCTGACGTGGGAGAAACTGAATCGGGCCCCGACATCGCCCAAGAGGATTTCCTGACGACGCGGACGAAGAACATCGCCGACTTCATCTAAATTAAAAATTTTAGTTGACAGAACGCCAGCATAGAGGCATAATAGAGTAGTTGAGCAATTCAAGCCATCACATCTTTGGAGTTCGCAACCATGAGTAACCTTTGCCTTCACCGTGGCGCAACCGTGATCGAAATGGAACAACTTCACAACGTCGCATTGCCCGACGCGACCGCGACCTGGACTCCCGTAGCCCACGACAAGTTGGTTAATTCGGTTAAAGGCGCGCTGGTCGCCAGCGGCGCCAAAATCGTCAAAGAAGAACACGCGATTTATCAAGGCGGCGACCGCTACTTCGGTTTGCTGCATCTTGGGGAGAACAACGACGGCGGGAATACCGTAATCGGGATTCGCAATTCGCACGACAAGACTTTTCCCGCCGGTTTGAGCCTGGGAAACCACGTTTTCGTATGCGACAACCTTTCGTTTTGCGGCGACGTAGTGGTGGCCCGGAAGCATACCCGATTCATTAACCGTGACTTGGACCGCTTGATCTACGCCGCCGTGGGGAAGCTGACCGACCTCCGCGTGAAGCAAGTGGCCCGGTTTGACGCCTACAAGGCGAGCGAGCTTTCCGACGTAGAAGCCCACGACCTGATGATACGGGCCTTGCTTGCCAAGGTGGTGAGCGGGGAAGCCATTTCCAAGGTGGTCGAAGAATGGCGGAAGCCCGCCCATGAAGACTTTACGCCACGGAACGTCTGGTCGCTTTTCAACGACTTCACCGAAGTGATGAAAGGAACCGCTCCTATGGCCGCCGTCAAACGCACTATGACGCTGCAAGGACTCTTGGACGCACATTGTCATCTGGCGGTCTAGTCCACGACTTCACCCCGGCCCGCCTGTATCGGGCGGGCCGGGGCGATACCAATAAACAGGATGCGACCATGAACAAGAGCGAAGCAATCGAAGGGGCCACCCGTGAACTAAAGTATCTGGCCTGCAAGTTGCAGTTGAAGGTTCGGCCGGGCCACGTTGAATACGTGAGCAAGACGAGCGCCGCCGCAATCATAGAAAGGATCATTACCGAGCTTTTGACGGACGGAATGGCTGAGTGAAACCATGAACGTCAAATAGCTTGGGGCTGGCCACCCGAGTCTGTAAACCAGGAGACTCATTATGTGCTGTTGCGACAAACCGACGATTAACGGACAGCCGGGCTACAAGTGGCAGCCAAACGACCTGCCCAGCATTCACCCCGCCTATCCGCCAACGTTGGGCGAACACGACACGTTGATTTATGACGAGCCGGGGCGATGTGGCGGAATAGATGCCCATTGCCACCATTTTCGCGTCGTAAGGGCTTGTCTTTCCCTATTCCTCTTAGTGCGGCACGGCGGGGGCGATGAGCGTTTGCGATTGCATGATACGGCAAGCCTGAATGCGATTTTAGCGTCACTTAACTCCGATGCCAGGTATTGGTTGCTACATGCGATTTACTACGCCCACCACGACGGGGCGCAACATGCGCAGGAGGAAACGTCGCAACTATGGAGGCAGGCAGCGGCAGAGAAGCGAATCAAAACCAGGAAGCAACGTAAGACCGGAACAGTAAAGGTATGGATCGAACCGAAGGTCACTGCAAACTGACGGACAAACCGTAGGAGCGAGTTTTATCTTTGGAGAAAACGCATGGCTGACAGAATGGCTGCGGAAATCTGGATCGGGGGAAAACTGCCCCGTAGTCTACTGGAGGAATTTCCCATTTCCGACTTGAAAGTGGATTGGGACGAGACGCCTTTGAACGCTTCATCGGAAGAGCAAATTTTGGCTTCCCGCGACGAGAGCAAGTTGTTGCACTTTGCCGATTGCGAAGCGGCATGGGGCGAGTTTGAAGAACTCGAAGGCTGGTTACGAGAGCATGAACTCCCGTTCAAACGTCGTTCGTCGGGAAAATACGATTACTTGCCGGAACTTGTGGAGTTCCGACCGGACCTATGCGAGGAAATCCAAACCATTACCACGGACGGCGGCGAACCGCTTATCAATAAAAGTGACCTAACTCCCATCCTCGGCAAGATGACGCGATTAAGCCGCTCCAATCGCCCGCTAAGCGTGCAAGTGCGGGCCTGGAAACGACTGGCCGACAAGTTGGTCAAACTGGCGCCGCCTGACTTGGCCCCGCTGCCGCCGTTTGAGATTGTCGATGTTCGCTGCCGCTCTGCGGGCCGAAAGAAACGCTGATAACGAAGAGCATGTTGACGAATCGATTGAACGCTTACTAAAAGAGGAATATGATTGTGGCGAACAACTATCTGCAATTTTCGGAAGTTCTCGCACGCCTCACGGAATCGGAAGAGGCATGGCTGGAAGAGCAATTACAGCCTATTTGCGTCTTTGGCGGCAAGGAATACTTGGAAGACGACGTGCCCGCCGAATTCGCCGACGCGGAAGCGGACTGGTCAGGCGTCCGATTTATGCGAGACAAACCCGATAACGAATGGGACGAATTGGGTTTCGATTATTGTTTCGACGAAAACGAAGACTGGGGGCGTCACTTGTGGTTGTACGCGGAAGAATGCGGCGACGTTGACAATGCCGCATGGCTGGCGCACAAATTTCTAAAGGAATTTAGGCCGCAAGCTTGTTGGTCGCTCACCTACGCCGCAATTTGCTCAAAACCCCGCGTAGGCGAATTCGGCGGCGGGGCGATTTTCGTCACGGCGAACGAAATCAAGTGGCAAAACGCCTATGGCTTCATTGACCAACAAAAAGCGGCCTTTGAGAGAAAAGAAGCGGTCTACGTCTCCGTCTGGGACGACGCAATCACATGTCGATCCGCCTGCAAGTTTCACCCAACGACACGGCGAGTATCCGACATTGAAATGGCCGAGAATCAAAAAGACGCCGAATCGAGCGACTCGCTAACTGACGAGTACGTGGAAGTCGATGGCGAACAGTTGCGAGAGTCGGATGGAATCATCTTTGAGTACAAGGAAGGCGATGCGGAGAACGCAAGCTTTAATGGAGCAAATGATGAATAAGACGACGTTGACCGTAGAGATTGAATACAATCCCCGGATGACGGACCCCGAAGCCTTGACGAGCGCCATGGATCGGCTTTTGAAGACGGCCGTCTCCACGCCGGGCGTTCTGGACGACTACGGGAATCCGACGATCCGAGAGTTTTTCGTCGCCGCAGAGCCAACCGCGCCGAAAGTGGTTTTAGGTATTTTTGGCGGCGTCTTACAAGACGTATTCAGTTCGGACCCTGCCCTCACGGCGGTAAAGGTGGACTGGGACACGGAAGGTTGCAGCCCGTCGGACAATGGTATTGTGGAAATACGCGGCGGCGAACAACTAGCGAACGTAGCTGAGTGCGACGTTGCGCCATTGGAGGAACTTGCGGGGACGGATACGGAAACTGCGCTCAAGGCGGCAGGTCTGGAGTTGTTGGGCTAAACCGTTGACCGCAGTTGATAGCTTTCAAGAGCGACGCTAACTCTTACCAGGGATTATCATGGGCGCAGGAATCAGCAAAGAACAAGAACGAAAGGCAAAATATCGTCGCCTCCAGGCCGTCTTACGGGAGCTTCGCAAAGCCGGCGTCGAATGCCGGTATGGCGACAAGGCCGTTTTCGGAAACTGTTTCCGAATCGAGTTCGGTCGGACGCTACGAGCCAGCAACGGCGAATGCTTCGGCAATATGCACGTTGCCGTCAACGGCGAAGACTACTGGCTCATTGACGCCCCAGCGGGCATTGCCCGCGTAAAGGCTCTTTACGGAAACGAACGCGATCGCGCGAACGTGACTGAATTAGCTTGGCTGATTGTACAAGTTGAAAACGCGGTCAGGGAAGGGAGCCGGGTGGAAAATATGGGCAAACCTGAGTTTGACGTGTTTTTGCACAACCAGGACGGGAGCCGATTCAAAACCATGCCAAGCATGGGCATGGAGCCGGGCCAGCTTTACGCTTACAACGAAATGCAAGGCGACCGTCCTATGCTTCGCATTGGACCGAGCAACCAATACGTCGAGCTTCTCCCCGGCATGTCGGTTCGCTGGGGTGACGGCGGAATCATCGTGGAGCGAAAAGTATCAAACTCATTCATAACTACGATAGAAGTCTGTTGTCATCAGGTTATCGTTCGGTATTGGGACTTCACCCGCGAATTGACCGACGAATTGAAAGAAGCCTTGGCGAATGAAGCGGAAGAGCGAGCCAAGGCGTGCATCGTCCGAGGGTGTCAGAGCGGAGAACTCCAATACCTCCGCGTTGACGACGAGAACGAGAAAGAAATCCGTGGGTATTGGGAGATCGAGAGGAAATAACATGCGCCGCGTAATATGCAAGTCAGGACTGACGGGGCGACAATGCTCCTTGCGCAACAATTACGATAGCTTCGCCGAATTCGAGCAATACGCGAAGACATACGGGTTGCATCGTCGGCTAGGCTACCGTTCGCCAAGGGCCGCTTGGAACGCAAACCCCACCGTCCAAGGATCGGTCGTTCCTTCCGACTTCCAGAAGGTGAAACGATGATTACCGAAGTGGAATTGAGAATCACATTGCAATTGGACGCTGACGCCGTGCAACCGGCGGACAAACTGAAGCAGTCTGCGAAGCAAGCCGTGGATAATGCGCTGCAATTCGCCTATGAGAACGGCTTTGAGCATTGTCTTGCCAATGATGTTTCGATTGGCGTCGTCGCCGTGGAAGTCATTGACATAAATACCGATTGAGCGCCTTGCGGCGAAGTCATTGCGCTACGACCTAAGAGGCGCATCATTGCAACTAGAACCTTTCACGGTTGACGAACGGCCGCCAGGCTCTGACCCAAGAAGGCGATAGAATGAACAAGTTTTCGCTTGGAAGAATCATTGCCACCGATCCCGCTCTAAATGCAATCCAAAATGCAGGGCAAGAGCCGGAGTTCTTTTTGAAAAGACATGTCCAAGGCGACTGGGGCATGCTGGACGCACACGACAAGCAATTAAACGACGACGCGCTGCGCGACGGAGAAAGAATCCTTTCCGTATATCAGACGCTGAAAGCGGAACGCATCTGGATCGTCACGGAAGCCGATCGCTCAACTACGACAATTTTTTTGCCGGATGAGTATTAAACCGTGAGAAAATGTCCAGTTTGCCAGTATTTAATTGACGATTCCCATGAATGCCCGACGCCGGAATACGTTGCGGCAAGAAATGCCCTTGTAATGGCGGCGGCCGAAGCGGAAGATAAGATACCGCCTGACGAATTGGAAGAAGCGGCCAGAGGTCCGTCATAGCCTTGACCTAACGGAGTGAAACATGGCAGATAAGAGCTACACGCAAAAGGCGTTGGAAGATTCTCGTGCAATCCCGAACGACGCTAGGCGGGTCTGGCTTTGGGAGTTTCCCGAGAGCGACTTTGCCGCACACCAAGCCATGCCCGAAACGCCACGGTTGGCGACCTATGGCGACTATCTCGGAGCGCTGGCCGCCTTGCAGGCGGACCTGGAACGACGAGATATGATCGTTGTGCGCGTGAAGTTCTCCGTCTCCGCCATGCTGGCCGAATTAGAAAAACACGGCTGGCCCAACGACGTTCAGCATCGGGCCAAAGTAACCGGAGAATTCGGAAACATGCAGACCTAACCCCCGGCTGGTGGTGGACTCGTCGTCTTCCGTGCCAACATCGGCCTCTTTATCGGCCCGCTTTCCGTCTAGTCACCGGAGAGCGGGCCGTTTTTTGTCGAACAATGCTGGCGTACAGTGGAATAGTGTAGTGGAGCGGCGCCAATCACCGATGAAATTGAAAGGACATTTCAGCGGCCGTTCGACGACTTCAACAGCGGAACGGTTTTGATAAACAAGACAGTCATCCCAGGAATATAGTCGGCCTTGACGATCCACTAACAGGCAGGAACATTCTGTTCATGGCGAGACGGCATGGGAAAGCCGTCCACGCTCTTCCTGTCTTTCAAACCCAACGACATACACGCTAGGGGCTAGCCATGTTCGCCGTTGCCTTTATGGCCTTTCACGTCGATAAATTATCTAAACTCGCTTGTGCAGGCGAACGTCGGATCGATCTTTACGACATGGTTGTTTCGTTGACGCCGTTGCGCATATCCGAACGAGAGGCTGGGATTCTCGGTAATAGCGGAACGCGACGGACGCACGAAAAAGACATGTCCGCCTTCTGGGCGAAAATCGTCGGGCGCGATGCCAACCAAGAGTCTAGCGATATAAAGAAGCTGGGGCGATTGAAATCGGCGGTCCAAACCGCCACGCCGGGAACCATGTTTTTCTATCATTGAGACACCCGGCGGGGCGAGCCGAAAAGCGCTGGATGGGATTGGCCTTATGCCCGTCCAGGTCAGCCGGTTAAGAACTTGCAAGCCCGCGCCCGCCGGGCTTTTTACTTATCTTTATTGACAGAACGCCAGCATAGTGGTATAATTCAGGTAGTCGCCTGGAGATTACCGCAATGACGAACTACACCCGACCGCAACAAGATCGCATCAATCGGGCTTGGCGCTACGCCCTCGAATTTGCGAGCCGAACCGATCTAATCGCCGCCCCCATGCTTAAGGACGCTTTGCGACTTGAATGCGAGGACCGTGAAAGTTCAATCTTGGCGAAAGGCATTCTGGTCAACTGTCTGGCGGATAACCCCGCCAGGCGAACCGTCGCCGACCTTTACGTGATAAGCCGGGGCTGTCAACTGGCCTATATTTTGGCCGCCCACTGGAACGGCAGGCAGGAATGGGAAACCATTCGAGACGCTATCGCCGAAGGGGCTTTAGATTATCGGGAAGGCCGTCGCCAATGAAGATAACTTGGGAATTCAACATGATTCGCTACTGTCATTACGACGCAAAAATGGTATCCACCGAACACGCCGCACTATGCGAGCGCAATCGGCAAGAGGGCGATTTATTGGCCCGAGCGGAAAACAGCGGCGGCGAAGGTTTCTACGTCGAAGTCGCACGCTGGTCGTTCAAACGCGAACGATGGGAACGCTATTGCTTTGCGAAGCTCTTGGGAGGCGAGGACCGGGAACGCCCGGACTGGACGCCGAAGCAACTGGCCGAACGCTACGCCCGCGAAATCAACGACGCCTTCAACGAGAACCAAGCCGACTTGGCTTTGATCCACATACTGCCCAATTGGCTGGAAGAGGATAAGCCGAACCTTGGGCCGACTTTGGTTAAATTGCTAGAAACATGAGCACGACCATCTGGACCTACGGCCGCAGCGCGATCCAAGAGTATTTCTACCCCGCCGACTGCAAGCAAGTGACGGTGGTTCGCAACCTGCAAGAAACGCACTGGACCATCTACGACCTGCGCGACGAGTGCGTGCGCATGGTTCCGAACCCTTACGCGGCCCGGAACGAGCTTCGCTTCCGCGAGATTACCGACTTGCCGTTCGCCGGGGAGAAATTCGGAAGCCGCCCCGAGCACGATTGCATCGGGAAGCCGAGCGTCAACTACGCTTGGGACACGGCGGAGGCCGCTATGCGGCGAGTCGAAGAGATAATCATTTAGGGAAATAATCATGCAAGCAATCGCCCCCGAACATTTTCGGCATACCACGTTGACCGTTTATCCCGAAAAAATTGCGGGCGTGACTTTGTTGGATGAAACTCCCGGCTTCACGGGTATCTATCTGCGCAACCCTAACGGCGGATTATGGCCGGCGCGAACCGTCAATCGAAACCCGGAGTCGCACCACCGTAGCGTATGCGAAGCATGGTTGAGCCGATCTGGAATCCATGAAGATAAGAGGACGCGATGAGTGAGACGGTCTTCACCCGCCAATTCCAGCGGCCCCGTGACTACGGCGAGGAAGCCATGCAAACCGAGTTGCGCGAACTTCCGGGCGTATGGCGAATCTACGGAATCGACGCCTTCCTAACATGTCGTCGATACTATGTCGAGTTTCGCGCAACTGGCTCGAATCTGGCCGCCCTGAAGACCGCGTTGGCAAGGCTGGACGATCCGCCGACCTGATCCAGCCCTAAAAAATGCTCTGGACAGCGGCGAAACCTTTCGAGAGAATAGGCGCCTCGGAAACCACCAGGGCGTCGGCCATAAGCCGACGTAAGGCGGGGTTGTGGCGTTTGCCGACACACGACCTCGTTGCCTGAGGCAGGGTGTTCCTTCTGGCCCGGCGGGACGTTTTCGCCCCGCCGGGCTGTCCTTTTTCGTAGGGGAGCCCATGCTTGGCGCTTAGGGGTATCCACCCGCGGCGCTTAGGGCACACGGTACGGGGCGTTTAGTCCCGCCGGTAAGCCGTGGCCCTGTCTTCTAATCCCCTTCGGGCTGTTTGCCCTTGGAACCGCCTGGCTGGCCCGTGGCTAGCTTCGCAACACCCGTTCGACTTCTCGTTCATTGTCTAGTTCCAAGCGATCCGCCGACCGTCCTGCAAGCCTCGTGCGTGACTACGGATGTTAGAATCTTCCACGCGGAACGAATTAGGTCGGGAGCTTCCTATACGGCGTGCCGGTTCAGATTGACGAAACAGCCGTAGCACCGGCCTCCGCTACGAATCGATCGAGAGCTTTCTATTCTACTTTTCGCCACGCGGCGAAAATAAGCCGCCGGTAAAACGACGAACAATGGTGTGCTGAGAAGCACGACTCGGTCGGCGACTTGGAGAAGACTGCCTACAGCCGATCAAAAGCTTGCTTACATGGCTAGAATAAGCCGCCCCAGGGCGTCGCGTTTGACGGTGATTTTGTCACGTTGTGGGGAAAACTTAACTATGGCCTCCGCAGACCAACAGCTTCGGAGCTTTTCGACGGCTGGATGCAATAGAGGAGCCGATCGGGTGGCCCGACCAGCCCGTTCCTTCAAGGTTCGGAAATTCTCCCCAATTTTGTCCTTGTTATAGCCCATGTTAAGGCATGTTAGAGTATGTTAGGGCGCGACCGGATGTGCCGGTTTTAGCGGACGGGATACCTTTGCGGCTTGCGTCGATCATAGCGGTCTTGCGGGGGCGTCGATCGGTGTTCGTAGTACGGATAGTAACGGTAGCCCGGTTTTTTCGGGTCATTCGCATTCTGCGGGATGCCGTGCGGGTAATCATAGAAGACCCACAACGGGCGGTATTCACCCCTGTTAATGTGATAGCGGGGCGGATTGTCCGCAAGCGCAGGCATCGAAGCAAGAGCGAAAAACGCTCCCGTAAACGCAAGCAAGAAAACTAGTCGCATGATTTCACCTAAGATAGCGGAATGCAAGGGCAGCTTGTTTTGCGCAAAGTGGGATAGCAGATAGCTAGGAGATTAGCTCCCTTGCTTCGGTCAGCCTATCGACGCTGACCCATTGTTGCCCCGTTCCGTTCACTGGGGAGACGAGACAATCCACCCGCGCAAATACTTGGCGGGAATCGAGAATATCGACCAATACCCGCAAAGGGCCGATCGACAAGAGTGCGCGTCTATCGTGCAAGCGGTCCAGTTGTTTTGTTGTCAGCATGCTCGCAATCCCTGGTGTAGTTTTCAAGAGCGGTCAAATAGACCCCTTCCGCCTTGTCGGAATGGCAATCAATCAAAACGGTTTGGGGTTCTTCAAGGTCAATCCGCACGTCAATTTTCTTGGATTGCATGCGATACCCCAGCATAAACGCGCTTGCCTCTTGGATTGTGTCGAAAGTCTTGCACGTTTCCATATATTTCCTCTAGGCGAAATGTGCGGAGATTGCGCCGTTTTCTCCCGTGGGAAACTGCGCTTGCCAGAGGGCGACAAAAGAAAACGGGGGCGTCTTCAATTCGACATAGCCTAGCGCGTCTATGTCAAACGGTTCCCCCGCATTGCCGAGAAAAGAACAAGACGGGGAATCGGTTTCGACCCCGTAGTCTTCATAGTCCGCCTTGTCGATTGCGTAACGGTCCAGCTTGTTCGCGTCGGCGGCAATGTCTAGCGCGTCGTGCAAACAATCGGCGAAGACGACGGCCAGCGCGAAACCGTGGTCATGGAATAACCAAGGGCGGACGCTATGAGGGTTGCTTTCCCCTTGCGGGATAATTTCGGACGAGTTTACAACGTCCTCATCGGAAAAAGACAATTCGCAATTCTGAATTCTTACGATGGTTTGCATGGTGTTTTCCTAGATCAATCCGCGCTTTTGAAAATCCTTCCGGCATATTTTGCATTCTTCCGCATGCGCCGTAAAACAGTTGGGGCACATTGACCCACAATAGGTTGATTCAACGTCCCCGTCTTCAACTGACGCGCCGCAATTTGGACAAACTTGCTCTTGAACGGTCCAAGTTTTCACGTCAAAATCCGTGTCTAAGTCTTCGCAATCAATTTGCAACGGGGCAACGTCGCCCGACTCGACTTGCTTAATTGCGTCTTGTTCGTCTTCCGCTTTCACTTCGTAGAGCAAGCGGGTTGTGATCGGAACCGAAACGATATAAATTTTCATCTTTTCCCTTTTCTAAGCGAGATAAAGAAGGCCGTCGGCCCCGATATAGATCGATAGCTCCCCCGCATTGTGCGCGGCTTGCGTCAATCGCTCTCTTGCGTCATGGGGCAGGAAATCCCTATCCCAATAGCCCGCCCCGTGACGATTGCGAGTCAACCAGTAGTCATGGCCCCCTAGCTCATCCGCGCCGTATTGGGCCAGGTCCGCGCGGTTCGCCTCTTGGAATCGTCGGCAGTCCTCAATAATGGATTGCATCGTTTCGAGGGTGAAGTCTTCGGCCCCGTAGTTTGCGTCAAGGGGTTCCCCCGCCGCATCGTCGGTTTCCGCCCATAGGATACATTCGATATAGGCGCGGGTGAATTCGTTTAGCATGGTTGCGGTCTCCCTGCCTAGAGTCGCGCGTCGTCCGTATCGACTGCGCGGCAAGCAATCAAAAAACGCGCCCGGTCAAAGCGCGGGTTGTGGTTCTTCAATTCTTCGGCCAACGCGATCGCCGCAAGGTAACGGGCGGTTTCGTCCGCAATAGTGGCAATCGCGTATGCAATAGCTCTTAAATGTTTGCGCGGCATGGTTGCGACTCACTTTTTTGGGGTGACGTGGCGAATGGACGCTTGCGGGGCGGGTTTCGGTTTGGGCAATTTGGTTGCGTGAAATTTAGCGACCGTCGCCCCGCCCTTGTGATAACGGGGCGGGGCGTCCGCAAACGAGGGGCTAGCAAATAGCAAGACAATCAGGATTGCTCGAAACATTAGATTCCCCTGACAAATTCGACCGTCGTAGCGGTTTGCTCGAAATAGATTGACTCTTGCCCTAACTCGATTGCGAAGTCTCCGGCAAGTTTACGCAAGGTGGGAACGTCGCCCGACTCGACGCAAGCCCAAACCTTTAGGTTTACGTCCCGCGCGAAAGAACCGTCGGCCATGCGAAACACCCCTTGGCACGTTCCGTCTACCGTATGGCCCCCGATCGTCGCGTCAAGGCGGGTAAGGCAAGAGTCAAGCTTGTTGGCTTCAACCGGTTGCCCGTCGTTGTAATTAGTGGGAAGCAAGATAAGGCACTTAATCATGGTTGCGGCCTCCTATGGCGTAACGATAAGCTATGGGAACGTAAATCGTGATAACTTCCGCTTCGGGAACGATTGCGGCCAATTCGGCGGCCAATTCGCCCGGTTCCGCTTCCGTTGACGTTACCCCGTCAATGAAGCGATGGTCGGCAATTTGTTCGATAGTGTAATCTTTGAGGCGTTTGGCGATTTCTTCGGCGTTCTTCGTTTGAACCGTAAAATGAACGTAACCCGCCCGACCCGATGCGACTAGTTTCATGGTGCGTTTCCCTTTCTACTTAATAATACCTCAATGCTGGCGTACTGTCAACTAAAATATAAAAGAACGTCAGCATAAAGGTATTGGCGGTAACTGGGAGCTCGGCTCTAAGCCGTTGCGTATTGAAGACTTGCAGATTTCAGCCGAGAGTTACGCAAAATTGCGCCCTACTCTCGCTATATATTTCCCCTCTATTACTTCACGTGGGCGAGATAGAAAGGTAGAAATGAAAGTAATTAACTAACGGGGAGATAGGGAGCTTCAGGCGACTCACTAACGCGCGGTTATTGGTACGCGCGCGGTTATGTGTTTGAATCATTAGTAGATTGTAAACATTCGCACGAATCGGACGCCATTGCTCGGCTGGATTGAAGCGATAAAGAACGCATTGCCGCTAACGGCGGCCTTATCTACCGATTAGCCTTGCAGGATGCAAGGCAGGGGCAGGTATCGGCCAACAGGCAATGACCGATTCGCAATAGAATAAAAAGAAGCGGAAGCAAGGCGGATAGACTCTAATCGCCAAGCAATCGCAACCCGTTGTCAATTTGCTAGATGCAACCGTTCCGCCCGAGTTCTTCGCCTTGCGTCTCACCTTTGTTTGCGGGTGACAGTATGCTTGCTTCGTTGCACGACAATACTGGCGCACTCTCAATAATTGCGTTCGGATTACAGCGATCGTAACGATTGAAGCATTGCGGAGCGGGAGGGTGGGGTCAAAGGTGGTGAACGTAGTGGTTGTGGCGACGGCGCGGCCGCACCGCCCTATCCAAGCTGGCTTGCTTTGTCATCGAGGTCTGACGCGGCAATTTCCAAAACATGCCTGCCCAAGGCTTTGACAATGGTAGTCGAACGAGTCCGTCCGGCAATGCGGTCCGGACTTCAGTGTCATGCCGACAGCCAAGGCTCGGTCGGGGACTCCGATGGTTTGCGGTAGAGGATGTCGCCATACTACAACTTGACCGTACGCCAGCACAAGAGTAGGATGCTCTGGTGAAACAAACGATGTTTTGGAGACGAAAGAGAAAAGAAGGTTGACGCGGTAATTCCCACGGGATGACCGCCAAAAAAACGTCTGCGCCGCGTGGCTGAGAATGCTAGGCTTGAACGGAGGCTAGCATGTTGAACAAGACTATCGTAGCTCTTGGAATCACAATTCTGTGCATGATCGCTGCGTTCCGACACGGGAACGTTCGCCATTTTGAGACGCCGACCGCCAGTGATCGCGTCATGGCGATGGCAATAGATGAACTTTCCAAACTGGAGGAGGATCGCACGTACGCCAAAGCCAGGTTAAACACGAACCTGGAAGAGTTGGTTCGCGAGGCGCTCGGAGAGGTGGAGAAGGGCGAAGCCGTCTGTCGCCGAATCATCGCCGAGGGCGACTTATATGGAGGGCCGGACATAGTCAAGGCCGCCGTCGCCAGGACGGAGTGCATGCTGAAGCTCCGCAAGGAGGAGCCGACCCTCGTTCGGTACGACGCCGGTATGACGCTTCGAGGCTATGCAGCCCTCAAACCTGGCATGAAAAAGACTGACGCGGACCAGATCCTTCGATGCGACGGCGTAGAGCGATCCCGTTCCGGCCTCATGGCCACTTACGCTTGGCAAGAGGGCCTGGTTTGCATCGTCGTCACGTTCGAGAACGACAAGCTCCTCTCCAAAGCCCAGACGGGACTAGAATAAATCTGAACAAGTATTGGAGGAACGCACCTACGCGGTGGCGTGTATAATAAAATGGATGCC
Organism: Thermoguttaceae bacterium; assembly: GCA_963665265.2. Classification (GTDB taxonomy): domain Bacteria; phylum Planctomycetota; class Planctomycetia; order Pirellulales; family Thermoguttaceae; genus CAXXHQ01. Next base: position 1,428,689 of record OY762224.2, read on the forward strand.
GTAGTTAAAAAGTTACATGTTTTTGATTTTGACAACCAGGAGGAATGGGATAAGGCGCTCAAGGTTGTTAATGACCCATTGGTTCTTCGCGCCCTCGATGCTGGAATGAATTCGTTATGTGCGCCAGGTGTGAAATGGGATCGAGACTTGGGCCCGTGGCGGTATTCTGACCGCCAGAGCCCTAATTGGCGGATTCTCGAAGCATCCTCTCCTACGCCTGATAGTCCGAATTGGTATCGCATCACTGGCCAATGCCATGTCATCGCACCGTGGTGTGCAGCGGTCGGCAGTCTTCTTTTTCCTGATCATCAATGGTACTACGCTCATAATTCGGATGTTCCCAAGCATGGTTGCCATTCTGCGGGGATTGGATTTCAGAAGGAAAGGTCATCCCTTATTGTGATGGACATTCTTTTCTCCCCAGAAGCCTTGCGTGAACGGCAGGAATGGGAGTTGGCTCGATCACTTACGGGGCCGCGATCACAACATCTTCCATTGTTAGATGCCATCGAACGGTTTGAAGTTGGACGCCATACTTGATGCGAAGCATTTCCGCCGATCGGCATGATTGCGGGCATGCCAATCGACCGGCCGACGGCTTGTATTAGTGACATAGGCGGCGAGAGCGGCGTTGGAACACCGGCTTGGCATGGTTCTAAATGCGAACGGGCCGCCCGCCTGCGAGACGGACAGCCTGTTGCATAATTGCGAACCGTGAACGGCGCTCCGAAGTCATTTGGCGGGACGTGTTACGGCCACGGCGAATCCATTGTAGGCCGGTGCAGCGACGAATAAACGACCTCGACCATGATCTCCGCGAGCGCGAACGATGATGCTTCATGCCTTACTCCTGTCGGGTGAGACATACGAAATGCATATCCGCTTTTTATCATAAACCGTCCTTCTCGCAAGCTTTTTTAAGTGAGTCTAGCTCGTTTTCGCCTGTTTTTTCGGGGGATTCGTCCCCTACCGTCGAAAGCGTTCGCATAGACATCGGAAATATCCCTCCTTGACATTTGCTCAATGCTGGCGTACTATTGACTATGAGGCTAACTGCAAGCAACGAGGACGAGAATATGCCCGCTAAGAAAAACGTCACTAAGATTGTCGCCTATTATCGGCTTAGCAAGCCGAAGAAGGGAAAAAACAAGGCCGAAACCATTCGTGACGCCTATGGCCTCGAAGATCAACGGCGAGAAGTCGCCAGAATCGCGGAAGAGTACGGGGCCATAATCATTGCCGAATTTCAGGAGATTGTCACAGGGACAAAGAAGAAGCCGCATAGAGAAGAATTAGAAAAGGCGATCGCGGCGTGTAGGATGCACAAGGCCATCCTGGTGATCGGCAAACAAGATCGCTTAGCTCGTAGCGTCGCTTTTATTGCCAATTTAATGGAAGCCGGCATCGACTTTATTGCGCAGATCGTCCTCAGCAATCAAAGCTGGAGACGCATTTCCGTGCGATCATTGACGAGGAGGAGGCGGATCGCATCTCGGAACGCACGGCTCGCGCAATGGCCGTGGCCAAGGAGAAGGGAATCAAGCTCGGTTCGGCTCGGCCAGGACATTGGGAAGGGCGTGAGCACTTGCGAGGATACAAACAAGCGACGGCCGCAAGCGCTTTGGCTCGCACGGAGCGAGCTAAGGAACAATACCGTTACTTATTTTCGCTCATCTGCGAGCTAAATGAGGAAGGCGTGCCGCTGACCGTGATAGCCGAACGGCTTAACGAACTTGGGTACGTCACGGCGGCCGGTAAACCGTTTCATAGAATCGCCGTCGCTCGTATATTCAACTTGTTCGGCAAGGAACCGCGTCCCGACGTCTTCCTCACAGGCGAGTGCGGGACATGCGGGCGAAAGTTTCGCGTTCCCTGGATTCAGCAAAAGGCTCATGAAGAAAAGGGCGAGCCTTACCTCTGCTATCGTTGTGCGAAGAACATAGAGTCGCAATGACAATGCTCGTCGCTCACGTCAAGCGATAGACGGGACGCTCTGCGACTTTCTTAGACGCAAAGGCTTAAATCGGATTTGAGATTGACTCGTCTTGGCGTAGAATCTCTACGCTGGACTTAAGAAACCTTGGAAGGAACCAATATGATTCGGAAGAAGAGTATTCCTAACGGCGTGATGCTGAGAGTCAAACCATTTAACGAACCGAACCGGAATGCCGCCTGCGAAATCCTGGCAAGAGTCGTGTCGTCGCAGGGAACTCGACGCGATGCGCATATCTGCGTATGCAATCTTAACAACTTGATGACGCTGAGCGATACGACAATCCTGATGACGGCAATGCGATCCTTGCTTGAAGAGACTCAAAAATATATGGATGAAGTGCAAGAGAAGGCGGCGAAAACAAAGACCAAAAAGAAACGGAAGGCAGATTAATATAGAGCGAGCGGCGTGCAGCCGGTAGCGTCTGTCAATCTGCGCATAAATGTAGACGTTATCGAAAATAGAGCCTTCTCCGAGGATTTGGAGCTGGAGTTGCGGACGTGTATTTCTTCTCGATGAACAACCGCATGGCGTCGAATTTGACCGTCTTGTGCCGGAAAACGATTGTTTGAGATGCGGATGACGGCCCTTTGAGTTCGTTCAGAAAGAACTCTTTGAGGGGCGTCACCCCCCCCCTCCCCGTCAGAAATCCGTCAATCCTTGGCTAACGCAGTCATTGCTTACATCGCTTATTGGCAAGAAACGTCGAAGCCTTCGTGGGCTTGGGCGAACCTACACGAAGGCTTCTAACAGGGCGAAGGCAAGTATTTATGTCGCTATCAAGACAAAATAGGCGGAGACGTCGCAAACTTTTCACGCCTAAACGCTGGCCGTCTCGTTTCCAATGTTCAAAAACCTCTCGACATCCAATAAAATAAGCAATTCGGCGTCAAGCTTCACAAGGCCGCTCAGATACTCACGGCCTAAGCCGGATACGGTCGGCGGAGGCGGAGCGATTTTGTCCCGGTGAACTCGCAACACCTCGCTTACCGAATCCACTAAAATTCCCACCGTCTTTTTGTCGGATTGCAGGACCATGATCCGACTTTCCTCCGAAGGTTCCTCCTCGGATAGTCCGAATAGAATTTTCGGATCGCTAACCGGAATTACCATGTTTCGCAGGTTAATCAAACCAAGAATGTGCGGTTCCGCTTGCGGAATCCTAGTCATGTCGGCAAGTAAGATTATTTCTCGTACCTTAGTAATCTCAATTCCGAATAGTTCGCCACAGAGACGAAAACTGACTAATTGCAGCGTGTCGAGACTCTCGGCGGCAAGCGTTGCGTTTGATGACGGTGCGGCCATATAAGTTGGTTTCCTCAACGGAACGAATGATTGTAAAAAACCTGGCGACGCGGACGTTAATAAGGAGGGAAGACATCCGCGCCGCCAGGGGCAGGTAATATTTCGTCATTTACTGACTTGGAATCGAGAAACTAAGTCTCGCAAAGCGGTGGATTGAGCGCCAAGCTCCTCGCTGCTGGAAGCCAATTGCTCGCTTCCGGCCGCCGATTGCTCGGTGACTTGCGCGATACCTTGAATGGCTTGCGATACCTCACGGGCGCCCAACGCTTGTTCGCCCGTGGCCGTGGCGATTTCGGCGATCTTCGAGGCGGTGGTTTGCACCGCTCCGATGATCTGCGTCAACGACTTGCCGGTCTGATCGCTGAGCAAGACGCCTTCCTCGACGTTTTGCGTCGATTCCTTAATCAGCGTCGAAATCTCTCGGGCGGCTTGATTGCTGCGCTCGGCCAATTTACGAACCTCGTCGGCCACGACGGCGAAGCCCATGCCGTGCTCTCCGGCGCGGGCCGCTTCAATCGCCGCGTTCAAAGCGAGAAGGTTCGTCTGGCTGGCTATCTCGGAGATCACCTGAATGATCTCGCTGATCTTCTGCGAACTTGCACGGATTTGCGACATCGATTCGACCGACTTTTGGACGGCCTTGCCCCCGTCTTCGGCGAGTTTGTTCGCATCGGTGGCGATTTTATTGGCCGTGACGGCGTTGTCCTTTACCGCCTGAATCGAACGTTCCAACTCCTCAATCGAGGCGGACATTTCTTCGACGCTGGAGCTTTGAGTCTGTGCCCCTTGGGCGAGCGTTTGCGAGCTTTCTGCGATCACTCGCGAGCCGTCTGTAAACTGCGAGGCGCTCTCGGCCACTTGTCCGATCACTTCGGAAAGATCGTCCAGCATCGTCTTGATCCCGGCGGCCAATTCGTCAACCGGCTCGTTTCCTTCGACGCGAACTTGCTTCGTGAGGTCGCCTTTCGCTGCTGCGGCGACGACGCCGAGCAAGCCGTCCACCTTACGACGCAATTCTTCGGCGGTTTGACGCTCTTGTTCCGCCATTTCCTCTTCGCGTTGCTCGGTTTCATGTTTATCGGCGAAGAATTTGCGGAGACCGTCGCCAAGTTGTCCGAGCGCATCCTCGCCGGTCACGTCAACTTGCTTCGAGTAGTTCTTTTGGCCGACCAAATTGGCGACCTCAAGGATATGCTTCACCTTGCGTTCGCTTTCAATTTGAGCTTGGCGATCGCGTTCGGCGGCTTCCTTGATCTTGTTCATGGCGTCGCCGGTGGCGTCAATCGCCTTGTTCAAAGAAACTGCCATCACGGCGATCTCGTCCTTGCCGTCGATCTCCAAATGCTTCGAGTAGTCGCCTGCGGCGAAGGCGGTAATGACTTCGACGGCCTTGCGAACGGCCCCCACGATGCCCGCGATGACGATATAGGCCAAGCCGATCGAGGCGAGGATGCCGACCGCGCTCACGGAATACATCATCCACTTGGCGGCGGCGTAGGCGTCGCCGCTTGATCGCACGTCGTCGGCCATGCTCTTATTAGCGGCGTCGGCGATGGAATCCATCAGCTTTTGCGCTTTGGCGATCGCCTCTCGGCCCGTGGAATCGGACAAATTGCGAGCGATGACGGACGAATTTTCCCGGTTTAAGGCCACGATCTTCGCGTTGATCTCGCAAAACTCCTTGAAGCCGGCGGCAAACGCCTCCATATCCGTTTTGTCCGCATCCGACGCGGTCGCCTTGATTTGCGTAAGGGTATCTTCGATAATCGCCTTGTTTTCGGCGAATCGCTTGGCGAACTTGTCCATGTCCGCCGGTTCCGTGGAGAGAATGGTGTTCTTTTCCGCGCGAAGCAAGTTGTACACGGCCTCTTTGCATTGCGCGAGCAAGGCGGCTCGCTTTTGCGATTCCGACGTTGACTTAATCGCTTCGTCAACCTGTTGATTTTTGAGGGTGCGGAGGCTGTTCAAGCGTTCTTCCGCCTCGCGATTCGTTCGCGTGGCGACCTTGCCGATCGAATCCGTTAACGAATTGAAAAGTTGCGTTCGCGAGGAGTTCTTCGCCAATTCGGCGGCTATGACGTTTGTGTTCTTTCGGGCGTTCTCTTGCACTTTGGCCGAAACGGCTTGGTATTCGTCGTAGGCGGCTCGAAACCCAGCAACCAGTTTTTTACCTTCCTCGTCGGAAATCGACTCCAATTTCTTTAAGTGCTGGGCAAGAGCTTCCTTCCGCTGTCGGATTTCGTCCGCGAAACGGTCCATCTCTTCAACTTTATCCGAGAGAATGATATTCTTCTCGCCTCGATGCAACCGAGTAATATCGTCGTTGAGTTGCGAGGCGAGCAACGCGCGCTGGGAAGTCACGTCGGCGATGTTCACAAGTTGGGCGTTGATTCCGCTCAGCTTGTCGAGCGAGAGGTAAGTCAGGCCGACGGCCAGCGCGGCCAGCACGCCCACGACGGTAAACAGCTTGGTCCGAATGGAAAGGTTCTTTAACATGCACATGTCTCCCGGCTAAGAAAATGCGAATATGATTCGATGAGGCGCAACAAAGCCTTGGTCGAAGAACCGGCGGTAAACACCCGACACGGCGACTCCGCGATCGAAAACAAGGTTTGAATCCCTCTATTTACTTGAAAAATCCTCCCCCGGCCTTCCCAAGGGCTTCAACCGAAAGACGTTTCGCTAAGAACGGCATCTCGGTTGCGAGAGGATAAGAAATCATAGGTTGTAAATGAGCGACACGAATTATTCAGGGAGACAGGAATTTCTTTCTGACGAGCAATGTTGATGGCGACGCCCTGCCTCGCCCCTAAGAACGAGTTAGAAAGAAACGGCCTCAATTGGCGTAACCGCCCATAACGCATGGTTTTCAAGCGATGCGGGAGAATCTGCTGGGCTTGCACCTTCGGAAGGGGCCGGTCATTGTCACGGGGCGCATTAGAACCAGCCAGCGCGGGGCGCGTTAAAACCAGCCAGTGATTGGTTGGATTTCTATCTGTTGTCGCCTCTTCCTTATGTCATGGCAAGGGGCTGTCGGAACGATTATGCGGATTTTTCATCGCCAAACGCTGGGGGGGGGGGGGGGGCGCGTTTGGCTGGTTTTGAAAGGACGTGCGTGTTTTCTTTCGTGAGTCATGCGAAAAAACGCAGAAATTTCCGTCGCCAGTGACAACAAGCTGTCACCGTCATTGCCGATACCCTCTGTGATTAAGCGTTGGCGGCGATAGCAAAAACACTTTGGATTATGCAACGTTCCGGGCGGGGCAGCCGGAACGTAGCGACGCCGATTATCCACGGCATGACAGTTTCCGCCAATTCAGATTTTGCCGAACGTATTCTTCCACGGAGAAGGCGACTGCTTTGCTGGGATCACATGCCTTGGCGAGACAGCATTCAAGGCCAAGCTTGGCGGGAACGACGTCAAGCATATCCGATCTAACGCGAGTCGCCTCATACAGACCCGTTAGCCCCAGTTTCAACCCTCGATTGCCCGCCTCTTCCACGACGCTGGCGGCGAATCTGGATACCGATTCGTGAGGATCGCCTTCCAATTTTGTGAGCTTGTCGATTTGCTCACGCAGCCATTGGCTGTAATCATCCAGCGCCTTCAGGTAGATCGCGTCCATCTGGCCTTCCTCATGATGCATACTCTGCATTTCAAATATAGCTTGTTGGGAGGTTAATGTTTTCTGGGAGGCATCCTCAAAATCTGTCTTTTCTGACTAATATGAAGTTCATGCCTGTTGTGTCTTTTGCCTCCCAACGCAGTCGTCGCGTTTTTGCTGACAAAACTCGCTCTTCGTGACGATGTAAGCCTTGGGTGGTATTCCTGCTGCGCGGTTGCGGCAATGTCGGTCTTTTGTCGCACAGTCAATATCGCATCGCCCTCTGGGTTCATCCCTGCCCAGAGGGCTTTTCTGTTTTTTGGCGGGCGAAATCACAAAAACTCTCCAGCCCTCAGTCGTCCACGGAGTTGATTATCTCAACTCGGGCCGACAAAGCCCCGTTGGACTTTTCTAATGGGTTTTGGGATCGAAGATTTTCGCCCATTTCTCAGCCCAAGGATCGGCCAGCGGAAGACCGGAAAATGCACTGTCTCGAATCTGTTTGGCCAATTCTGGCCTATTGAGGGCGTTTGCCTTTTGTGCGGCTTTCTCCATGCGTTCCGCCCAACCTTCTTTATGATATGCCGTCGCCACGTCATGGCAGATTTCATGGATGATTAACGCAAGAAGTCCGTCCGGGACCATCCCCTCAACGTCCTCAAGGGAAAAGAAAATCGCTTTCATTTCGGACGAGCAATAGGCGGAATCATCCAAGCCACTTTTCGTCTCGATTTTCCATTTATTGGAAACGTCCCAACGTGGGAAAAATAGCGTTCTTGCCTCGGTGAAGGCTTTCTCCACTCGTTGTTGAAGCAATAGCGTTGCGAAGTCCATTTATTCGACAACCTCATAGGGATTCGTATATCCGTTATCCCGATAGGCGATCGGCGTTCCGGCGATCTTCATGAAGCCAAGCTGCTTCCATTCGTCAATGGTAAGATCGAGCTCACCGATCGCCATCGAAGCGGCAATTAAGTCCGCAGCCCCGAAAACGGCGATAGCCGTTTCAAACGCCTGGACGACGAATCCGGCGGAGCGAAACGGTTCGGGAACGTCGTAATTCCAAAGAACGAGAAGATCGTTCCAAGTCGGTTCAATGCGCAGTTCCCGTTTTGTATCGCAGCCGTCTTTGAAAATGGAAGAATAGATTCCAGTCAAGAATTCGGAGTGGGTTTCGCAAATGCTTCTTAGATTCTTTCCTTCGTTTACCGCCTTGGAGACTTGCACTTTGAACAGCTTGACGGTTCCGGCGTCTTGCTCCTCGTCGCCGTTCATCGCCTTCAATACGCCAGTGATTTCCTGAACGAAGAATTCTTCGACGTTCCACGGAACGGCGGGGGCGGACAACTGAAAATCCACAAAGGAAAGGTAGGGAGAGGCGTCGTGTTGCATATTGATCGGAAGCAAGTCTCTAAAGCTGAGTGAATACGGATCGAATTTAAGCCATTGTAACAGGTAAGAAATCCTTGGGTTCTCCCCCTCCAAAACCGCCTCGAAAATCCTTGACTTTTGCCGCCCATCCTTCAAAATAGGGCTATACGAAACAAACCCCTTTTCAAACGGGTAATCATGGGCGCCAACATTTTTACGCTTTTTCTCGGATTCGGAATTTTCGCTTGCCTCACGACGACCTTCGGAACCTCAGTGTATCGGTCGCTTTTGATCGACAGGGGCAACTTGAGCCGAGTATGTCCGAAATGCGGTCATAAGGATTTTGTTACTAATAGGAGATGTCCTTCTTGCAAGAATTCGATTCCCGATGATCAACCTTGCTGCACGACGAAGAAGGAATGGGAGAAAAATATAGAATTGAACCGAATTGACCTTGCCGCTTATTCGATCACTTGCGCCGGCTTGATCGCAGTAGTCGTTCACTCTTGGCGTTAGCGATCTATTCGCCATTTGACCGACTTATCTTTCGGCACATTCTTTACTGGCTGCCAATGCCGCCACCGCCAAAACGTCGTTAGTGCCTCCCAGCCGTCTCGAAGACGAATCTTTTTGCCGTCCGCTTTCCGCCGGGAATGGTAGCTGATCGGCACCTCCGTGATCTTGATTCCTTCTCGGATCAATTTGGAGGTCAATTCCGCACAAAGCTCAAAACGCTCGGATTGAAGATCGAGCTTTTTGACCATCTCCGTCGGAAACATCTTGTAGCAAGTATAAACGTCGGTCAGCCGAACTTTATACAAAATGCGCACGGCGACGTTGAGGACGCTTACGCCGAACCGCAGGAACCGCCAACGCTCCTTGAACTCTTTCGGCCGAACCAAGTACCGGGAGCCGTAAACGACGGTCGCCTCGTTGGCCAGGAGCGGTTTCAGCAGTTTACCGAACTCCGCCGGATCGTACTCCATATCTCCGTCTTGGATAATCGTATATTCGCCCTCGGCGTATTTTAGGCCGGTGCGAATGGAGGCGCCCTTACCACGGTTCGACGAATGAGAATGCACTTCGATGCCGTAGCGGGTTCGCAATGCCGACAATATCCTCGGCGTGTCGTCGGTCGAGCCGTCGTCCACGACGATGACTTGCTTCGGCGGATCGGCGTCCAGCACCTTACGGACTAAGCGTTCGAGCGTCTGGGCCTCGTTGTAAACGGGGATGATTACGGTCAGGATCGTCGCACGCCGAACATGGACTTGATTCACGGACGCTTGGCTAAGCGGCACGGAAGTTTTCATCTTAAAATACCCCACATAGTGGAAAAGTAGCCGTTTCTGCGGTTAGCCGCTGACGTTTTCCTGATCTTTTTTCGCCGCTTTGTTTTTCATGATCTTGTAAGTTCGCAGTGAAGTCCCTCCGACGAAAGCGATGACGATCAACGCCGTGCGAACCACGAATTGGTCGTCGGAAACCGCTGGACCGTTCACCCAATACAAAAAAGGCCAGAGAGCCAAGGTCGTCCAACAGCCGAACTCCAGCCACCCCCGAATCTCCTCGGGCGTAATATCTTCTTCCTGGGGAATATTGTCCATGGGATTCTCCCTAGTCGGGTACGGAGGTCATTTCGTCGCCTTTTCGAGTCGCCAAGTCCCGATAGACCTGAATGTCAATCGTATCGGCGAAGAAGTGAACCGACCCGTCCCCCATACTAAAGTTGGCTCCGCCGCGATGACGGCTACCGAAGCTCACGTCGTTATTGCCGATCCCTTTTTGGTCGCGGTGGGCTTCCTTCATGCGGTAGATAATATTGCGGCCGGCGTACTCCCAAGTTCCCCAGGCGCTTCCGGCAAACCAGTTGCGGGTGCCGTTCACTTCCCATGAGATTTCGCCCAGCAACAAGGTATGGCTCGTTCCGTCTTTTATGTCACCGGGTAGGATGTTGCTATTTTGATACATCAATCCGGACGTCGCCGTTCCTCCGGTCGGCTCGGAATATTCGACGACAGTATATTTAACAGGGGCCGGCGTTTGCGGTTGATTTTTGACGTCCTTCGCCCCCATAATCGCCGCGTAATGCGAAGCTGAGTTTGAATACGTTCGCCGACTATCACCCTCGTTTCCCAGTAAAAGCTGTTGCATCTGCGGGGCGGAGGGGCATTTGGCGATCGGCAATTCCGTCTTGTAAATTCTGTAGTTGGAAAGGTCATACCAGTGTTTGGAAAAGTCGATCTTTTTGTATATGCCAAGCTCCTCCAACTGCGGCAAAATGTAGCAATAGAAGCTATAGCCGTTATGATCGGCGGAGGGCGGAAAACTGCGTTTCTCCGCAACATATTGAGCGATAGCCAGTCCCGCCTGTCGCATCTGATTTTTGCATTGCAAGCGACGGGCGGATTCACGAGCCGATTGCACTCCGGTCAGCGTCAATGCCGCTAAGATGCCGATGATGGAAATGACCACCAGCAACTCGACGAGCGTAAAACCGCGTTTGGCGGATTTTTGATTGTAGAAAAGCGTCATTTCGCCTCCTCCCCAATAGCGACATCAAGCAAGTCAGGCTCGCCGCCGTTTCGACTGGCCAATGCCTGAAGAATCCGGGGGTCGGTTTCTTGTAAGATAAATAACACGGAACCGTCGCCCATGCAGAAGTTTGAGCCGTTTTTATGACGACTGCCGAAGCTCACGTCGTGGCAACCGACGCCCCATGCAGCAGCTCCAGCTTCATTTAATCCATAATAGATATTTCTGCCCGAACAAATCCAAGTGCCCGCCCAAGCGCTCCCCGCCATCCAGGGGCGATTCCCCTTGTCCTCCCAAGAGGTTTCGCCAAAAAGAAATGTCTTATCCAGCCCGTCCGTTGCGCTTTTGGGCGTAACCTTGCTGTCCAGATACATCAAACCGTTCGTAACCATGCCGCCAGTTCGATCATTGTACATGAGAATCGGATATTTTTCAGGCGGCAACTTTGCGGCGGGCGTCGGCTTCGCCAGTTTTGAGCCTTTTGGGGGAGGCGGAGGCTTTGGCGGACTTTTTTTGTCCTTTGCGCCCATGACGGCGGCGTAGTGCGTTCCGAACGGAGAGTATTCCAAATCAGCTTTTTCTCCCGGGGCGCTGAAGTTAATAAGCTGTTCTGACGGAGATTCCGGACACTTCGCCAGAGGAATGTCCGAATAATACGTTTCTAAATTCTCCGCCCCGTAGCAATACGATTTCATGTTTATTTTGTCAAACGTCTCCTGCATATCGATATACGGCAACAAGTAGACGTAAAAGCTGTAGCCGTTCATGTCGGCGGCGGGGGGAAAGTTTTTCTTGGAGTCCACGAAGGATTTTGCGGCTTCGCCGAAAGCTCGCAAGTGATCGGCACATTGATTTCGTCGAGAATTACGTCTTGCCGAAGGAATCCACATTACCGTAAGCAAGAGGACTGTCGAAACGATTACTCCGACAACGCAAACTTCAAGCAATGAAATTCCCACTCGACGTCGTTTTGAACGGGACGCGGCGGAATTTATATAGCAACGTTCGCACATGTTCCGCCTAATCCTATCTAATGACCGAGGCTCTACCCAAAGTTTTAACGAGTTCTTCCCTGTTCCAACGATCTTGCCATATTTCCGGCGGCCGTGGAGGCATGACTTCGTATTTTTGTCAGCAACCAATCAAACACTTCTCGATTTTCATACGTTTGCATCCACGACTCATGTCCGACATTGGAGTAAATGGTGAGCTTGGCGTTTCCGCCGATGGCTTGAATCGCCGCAACCATCTCTTGGCTCGTCGAAAGCGGAACGGTGTGGTCTTTTTTTCCGTGAAATGCCCACACTGGCAAGTCTTTGAATCGCTCGGCCGTTGCCGGATCGCCCTTTCCGCAAATCGGGATAACCGCAGCAAATCGATCGGGATGCGCCGCCGCCAGCTTCCAAGCGCCGCTTCCGCCCATGCTGGAGCCGGTTAAATAGATTCGATCGGGATCGACGCGGTATTTGCCGATGACTTCACTTAGCAAGGCGTTTAAGCTCTCCACCTCCCAGACCATTCCTTCGGGACATTGAGGCGAAACGAGGATAAAGGGAAATGAATTATCCTTTTCAACGATCAAAGGGAGGCCGTCCCGTTTCAACTTTGAGAGATTATCGCCGCGTTCGCCTACTCCGTGGAGATGCATCAGCAAAGGACGTTTGCGGTCGTCCTCGTAGTAATCTTTCGGTAAGAACGACAAATATCCGATAGGGAGGATCGAACTGTCCTCGCTCTCAAAAAGCATTTCCGTTTGGACGCCGGCTTTTTGCGAACGCCAACTCCATCCGACTAAGCTGCAACCGATTGCAAACGAAATTGCGATAAACCCGTATGTCCGCGAACGAAAGCGCCGTAAAAACATCATTGCGACCTCACGTATTCGCACGCCACTCGAAAACCTAGTTGCCAACTTTTTTGCCAAGGTTCATGCGCATGCTGCATATACTGGCATCGATTACCGCGAAACACGAATGTGCTACCTCTTGTTACTCGCATAACTCCTAGCGACGGGCCTTGCGGATCGTCGCTAGGAGAGAGGGCGTAATACTCTCGCAAATACCAATCCGAACACCATTCAGCGACGTTTTCGCTCATGTCATATAGGCCGAAAGCGTTGGGCGTAGCTACGCCGACTTGTTTTAGCGGTATATCGTGTCGAAGCTTTAGGGCCGGGTCGTCGTCTTCAGGACTGAGATCGCCGCCGCGACAGGCGTATTCCCATTCCGCCTCGGTAGGCAAACGATAACGCCTCCCGGCCGCTTTTTCCTCCGGCAATTCGGAAAGCTTGCGGCAGAAGTTGGCGGCGTCATACCAGGAAACCATTACGACGGGAAATCGTTTTGCGTCCTGCGACGCTCTTTCGTAGTCGGCTTTCGCTTTTTGAACGGCGGCGGCTAGCACGGCCTTGCGCTTGCCAGACGCCTCTGATTCGATGCTCTTTTCTCTACCGACCTCTTGAACGAATGATTCCTCGCGAAAGAGCTTTTCTTGAATGGATTGCTCTTCTTCCGAATTCGCCGGCAATTGAGCGTCGTAGAGCGATTCTTCTATTGATCGCCGCTCACGGATTCTTTTTCGCTCAATGACCGCCTGACGTTGAGCGGAGACACTTTTTTCGTCCGCTTCGCCGCGAGTTCTAATTTCCCCGGAACGATCAGCGGGTTGCGGACTTGGGTTTTCGCCGACTACTTTTTCATATTCCTCTTGCGTGACTTCGTAGATATCCATAAACAGAGGTTTGGTGATTCGCACGCGATGCGGCGGGTTTTCGTCAGGATATTCAACCCCGTATGGTTTTGACGGAGCGCCCATCATGTATTCGCCCGTCGGAATGCGTTTAAGTTTCATTCCGACCGCGTTAGTAACGACGTCCTCCGTCACTTCCGGATCAATTACCACGGCGTTGGTCCACTCCGGTTTGGAAAACACGTCATCTTCGTCGGCGGCGATGAAATCTTCGCCCGAAGAGGAAGCGTCGATTCCCCGAACATCCACTTTACGCGGCGTTTCTCGGGAATGAATCAGATGCCACAGGTTTAAGTTAATATCATCCCGCGCGAAATGCGTCGCTCCGTCAGCGGTCAGCAACTGCACTCCTCCGGGGTGCATGCTTCTTGCCCCGGCTTCATGGTAGTAGTCTTGATGATCGCAACAGGTCATTCCCGCTTCGGAAATCTCGCTCCATGTCATTAATTGATGAAGCCGAATCGAGCCGTATGTGTCATCAGCTTGCTGCCGAGTGGGGTTGGGACCGAAGCAGTCGCCATATAGTCCGTGAGCATGCGTGGCGCAAGCCCCCATGGCGCCAAACGCCCATACGCCTCGCCCGTCCACCGGCAGAAGACCAGATCGGATTTCGTCAACAAGAACTGTCGTCGCAAGACCGTTGCGAAAGTCCTTAAACGAGAATGTCTTATTAAACCCCGCTACTCCGTTTCCCCAAAGACGAGCGACGTTTCCCTCAACCGCATAGCGAATCCCGTCAGGGTGCGGATAGCCTACAGGCCCCCCGGCTCCTAATAGTTCGCTTACGCCCATATTGATTGCATAGTTTCCGCGTGCGAAAATACTGACCGCTCCGTTCGCCAAAACCATTGCGTAATTGTTGTTCGTTCGGTGGTAAGCGTCCGACGGGCAACTCATGACGGCTAGTTCAGTCGTGCGGAGTTTTTCGTTCTTCGGGTCGGAAATCGGAACGCCCGCTTTGAACTCCGCGTACAATTGGTCCTGTCCGAGATACGGAAGTAATAAGATCGTCCAATTCGCATGCGGCGCGATAGTCGTGTCTCTTCGCTCTCCCTCCGGCGCCCAAAGCGTTAAAACGTTATTTCGATTCGGCCAAAGTGCGGTCGGCGGCAGCTCTTTTTTAGTCGTATGAAAACTCAAGAACGCTCCGCCGAGTTGCCGGAGGTTGTTTGCGCAAGTTGCCCGACGAGACAATTCACGCAAGTGCGAAAGCCCAGGAAGCAACAATGCGACTAAAGCCGCCAGAACTATCGCAAGCGCCGCGAAATCACGTTTTGTTAAATTCAATTTTGACATGGTTGCCGTTAGAAAAGAAAAACTCGGCGAACTGCCGTAATTAACTCGAAAAGGTCACGCCCTCCTTGCGCCAATGCCTCCAACGCCACAACGCTTTAAGAGCCGCCCATCCGTCTTTTAGACGGCTTCTTTCACCGGATTTTCTGCTTCGAGAAGAATACTGAATGGGAACTTCATGAATTTTAGCGCCCATCTTGCAGAGCTTCGCCGTAATCTCCGGGCCAAGCGTAAAGCGATCGGAATGAAGGTCGAGGCCCCGGGCCAAGGATGTCGGCAAGACCGTGTAACATGTAAACATATCCGTCAGCTTCGCGCCATAAAGCGTCCGTACCGCAAAATTCAACGTTCCGAGTCCTAGTCGTAGAAATCCACTTAGGCGTTTTGTCGGAGCTAAATACCGTGACCCGTAAACGACGTCCGCCCCTCCTGCAAGCAACGGCTCCAACATTTTAGGGTAATCAGCCGGATCGTATTCCAAATCGGCGTCCTGAATGATCGTAAAACGTCCTCGCGCAAGGAGCAGGCCAGTTCGCACTGCGGCGCCTTTGCCCCTGTTGAAGTCATGTTTAAGAAGCGTCACATGTCGGTTATCTCGCCACTGATTGAGGATTTTCGCCGTTCCGTCCGTCGATGCGTCGTCAACCACGATAATTTCTTTGTCGTAAGGGGCCCATAAGACCCGGCAAAGCAATTCGTGAATCGTTCGCTCCTCGTTGTAAACGGGGATAATTACCGTTAGCGTCGGCGTAGCGGAACTATTTCCGCCGCCTCTTGAATGCAATGTTCGCGGAGCGGCGGCATCTAATGACGTCTTAGAAGAATGCGAAGCACAACCATTTACGGCATTCATGTTATCTTTGGGAGGCGACTTCATAAAAGCTTTCGTGCGAAAAGGAACTGGATAAGCGTTGCGGTCGTTTCAACGGAGCATGCTTACGATCATTTTTTCTTTCGTCGCCATATATAGATCACGGACGCAAAAGCGACTATTCCGACGCCCGACCAAGTTATCGTTTTCGTCCAGAACTTCTGCTTTCTGACTTGCAGATAGATGAGTTTGCGCAATTCACCCGGAGCGGTTTGTCCGGCAATCGTTTTGGGATATTGTCGCACAACCTCGTCAAGCAAATCACGCGAACTCGTTAAGTCATTCAAATCGCGGTAGTTTTGAGCGACCAGGAGCATGAGACTTGATTTCAAGTCCGGCCCAGTAACCTTATCGATAAGCGGCTTAAGCGTTTCGTTCGACTTAGTAAATAGCTTGGTATTTCGGTAGCTTTCGCCGAGTTTTTGGCGTAAGGTTATTTCAAAATCATCCTGAGCGTTTCGTTTGGCGGAATCAACCAAGGCCTCCACGATGGCCTTTTGGTATTCCGGACCGTCTTTTGGAGATAGCTCGCAGATTTTAAGATATTCAAGCCAGAGTCGAGGCATAGACGAGGGCATACCTAAGATTTTACCGTATGTCTCCGCCGCCTCCGAATGCAACCCAAGCCGCGACTGCGTTTGAGCGAGCCAATACATCCTTGTTGCAAGCGGGGTCTTCTCCGCATCTGGAATCGCCGCGCA
Source organism: Thermoguttaceae bacterium (assembly GCA_963665265.2). GTDB lineage: Bacteria > Planctomycetota > Planctomycetia > Pirellulales > Thermoguttaceae > CAXXHQ01. Next base: position 1,445,111 of record OY762224.2, read on the forward strand.
TTTCTTTAATGCGGCGTTCGCCGCCTTCAGCAGCGGGGCGGACTTTTTCGTATGACCTTCCGAAACGTCACGTTTCGCTAGAGACGTTCCAATGCGAAAGAGAATTTCGGCGTATTGCGACCGAGATACCGGATCGTTTCGTTGGTCAGCCCGCTGCTTGGCCGACGCTTCTAATCGCCCCGCGATTTTGAGAACTAGATCAAGAGGTTTTCCTGACGACAAGTCAAGTTGGCGATCTTCGGCAAGTATCTGATTATCGGGGTCGCCGGCTTTCTGGGCGTCTTGCTCCATTCTTAGATAAGTTATAAAGGCTTCATCTTTTTTCCCGAGCGCGATTTGAGCAGTTCCCATCGCATCGATCAATTTAAGACGAAGCGATTGATCTTCGGTAGGGCGAGACACTGCAGCCTTGAAATCCAATTCCCATGACGAGTAAAATTTGCGACGCTCCTGTGGCTTAAGCTTCGTTTCTCCTTCTCGAAATTCCTTAAGCAAGGCTTGAGAAGCTTTGGGAGCCTCAAGCACGGAATTGTCGCTTTCCGAGACGTTTGCGTCATCCGCAAAACAATAACTCGCAAGCGTTCCGAAGCCGATTGCTAGAACAGAAGCGAACAAAAAAATCATAAAACGAGATGTCATGGTACAAGCCGCTTCCGTTATTGGTGGCCAGTGGGCAATAGCTGTCGGCGACGAAACATGCTAGGACGTTTTAGGTGAACTTCCGCTCTTGGTTTTCCGCAGCTTCTTAATCTGAAGTTCATGCAACTGAATCGGAATTCGCATCGGGCCGAGATTTGTTTCAATGTCGATATTCTGATCCTTCAAGGCCCGCGTCGCTTTGATGTTTTCAAAATGAAGAGCAACGGCGCTATCATTTTTTTGTTTCTGCGAAAGTTTGTAGTCAGTGCCTGTTAGGATAACCTTCCGAATTTCCAGTGGGCTTCCGTCCAACGTCTTTACCACAAAATCGGCAGTGTGAGTTACGTCCTCCTCATCATCCTCGGCGATGTCGAAATACGGCGGATCTGCCTTGAGGAAGGACTCATTCACGATTGTTATGGGCATACGCAAACTCCTCTGGCTTGCACCATCAATTTTCAAATCAATGTATGAGTAAGTTACTCCGGACGAGGCGTTGCCGTCTACGCTAACTAAGACAATATACTTACGGCCTGGCTGCGAGACTCTGCAGTCAGCGCTGGAAACAGAGCTTCCTAACTTATCACCAGATACAACAATAGACTCGTCTGCGAAAAGAGACGAGACGTCGAAGCTTTTGCTAGGAAAGGAATTCTCGCCCGGCTTTTTTTCAAACAAGAGCATTTCTACAGAAGTCACAACAGATGGACGAACTTCACAAGCAATCGATAAATGAATGCTTGGAGTGATCAAATCATCGGTTGCAACTGAGATTGAAGATTGACGAACTCCTGGTGTATCATCTGTATCAACCGCAACGACGACATGGCCCGATGTTTGGGGTGCAATGGTTCCCGAAAAACTGACAATTCTCGTGCAGCCACAACCAGGAACAACCTTAAGAATATGCCGCGTCTCATTTGTGTTATTTTGCACGCAAAACGTATGCTGAACAATTTGGCCGACTCGCACTGCACCGTAATTGTGATGTGGCTCATCACAGCTCAACCCTTTGAGAAAGACGGCAGGCCTTTTGATGAATTCTGATTTGACCCGAAAGCGGGGGGAAACAGCGAGGAAAATCGCTGCTGCACAAAACGAGCCCGAGCATATAGCTACTACTAAAGCTATTCTCTGAGTCGCAGGTCGCCTTAGCTGTAATGACATGTTGCGGATCTTCCTATTCTAAATACCAGTTACTTATTGTCTAATAAAGGCTCAATTACAATATGACATAGCGAGTCATACTGATATCCAACAAGAACACTCTTAACCTTGTAAGTGCTAGATATGCTATCGAAGTCTTTTATGTTAGCTGTTGAGAAGTTACACACCAGATGCCTTGCTACCTCGTACATGCAAGACTTCATGACAAGTTGCTTGCGTGCATTTCGCAAGTAAGCTTTTGAGTCGATTCTAGCCGCTGAAGGAGACGGGGCGTTGTCTAGCTTCATATCCACCGTCCGGCACTCATCGGAGTATTTTTGCAATTGTTTTTCCATGATCTTGTTAATATCGCTGACGTACTGATCCCACTCGGACTTGCCAAGTGGTTTTCTGAAAAATGGATTTAGAGGATTGTTTGCCTCACGGGATAAGTCGTTAAGGACTATTTTTCTAAGGCTATTCGGCGAATAATTTTCATTCGGTTTATCCAAGAGCGGTGGAGGCAGCTTCTCGATAAAGTTATCGATAGATCGAATCTGCCACTCAAGTTGTTCTTGGCGTTTTAGGCTATCTTCAGTGCTTAATTGGGGACTCCTCAGGAAGTTCTGCAATAAGCATTCCATGGATACTCCAAAAAAAATAACCGATTCCGAATTACGCAAGTTCCAGCCTTCAAGAGTGAGCCTAAACGATTTGACAAGGTTATCAATATCCGATTTTGAAGCCGTAGATGCCTTTCCAGTTCCCGAAACAGCAAACCCCCTATGGAGACGGGCTGTTATATCTTGCATTTGATCGCTTGGCATCTTAGGATATTTATTTCTTACCTCAGAGATTGCTTTGTCTTCGGCTTTAGATATATATGAATCATCTTGAGGCTTGTCGATTTTTGTTTCCGAGTTATGTGTACTGCTTGGACTTGGTTTCTGCTGCTGTGAATCTGTGATAAGCGTATTTGTCTGGTTCAACGTTTCTACTGAACTAATTTGAGCAATTCTACTCATCTCACTGAATTCTAAAATCTTGCCATATTTAATTCCCCGTACAAGCGAAGTCGCATTGGCCCCGATATTCATCCCGTCATTGTAGTCGCCTAGGCATGCATTTAGCACGCGTTGCCAGGCAATACAACCCGAGCTCCATGCTTTAGTCGAATAATCTGCCCTCATAATCTGTTTTCTTGTATTCGCATCACAAGTGGCAAAGATGGCAATCCTGGAATCCATGCATAAGCTAACTGCCTTACTAAAACCAGCAGTCTGAGTGAAAATGTCACACCAAAAACCGATATACTTGGATATCATTTTGTATCGCCTCTGCCGGATCAGGCTAGGAAGCTGATCGACAATTATGATACGATTCGCTTTGGACATTTCTTGATTCCTGACTAACAAACATATTTGCAACTCTCTGGCCGAGAATAGTGTATCAGTACCTGCAAATAAAGTGCCGTTGGAGTTGGCGCACTCAACAACTTTATCAGCAAGGCAAATTAAACGATCCTGATCTTGTAACGATGTAGTAACAAATTCGTTTAACGCACTCCTGACTTTGCCGTAGGCAGTATTCGCTATCGCATCGCGAGCTACCTTTAGTGCAAACTCGTAATCATCATAACTATTGCTATCACTCGGAAATGCTTCTATTCTATCGTAATAGATCGAGGCAGCTCTTTTATTACCTGACGATATTGCTACTCTAGTTAGAATAGGTGTATCCGACCAGGCATATGTAGCAAACGCATTTGACATAACCGCGCCACCCGCGAAAAGTCGAACATTGGCCGTTACTAAGGGCTTGCCTGGAGTCTCAATCCCTGCGTACAAAGTTACCGGCTTAGCATTTCTGGCTAGCGCGCACTCCGGAAATGGTACACTGCTTAACCAGGTTGAACTGAAATAATCGTTTACTGATCCCCTGTTAGCATGTTGTGCTTCAGGAAGCGTTGTCTCTATAGAATTAAAAATCTTTTGCCACCATGGGTTTTCGACAAACACCTTCTGCGCATCTTGGTCGTATAGAAATATTTTCAAGGTTTTTGCCAATGCTGCAAGATCACCTTCTTTTCTGTATGGTAGAGTGCCGGCTTCTTCCAACTTAATGTCTTGGAATCTCTTGGAGGTTTCGTTGAATATCCTTGAATAATCTAGCCCAATGCATAGCGCGTCATTGATACCGATGCATGTAAATGGCATAGTCTTATTGCTAAGACTTGTGGCAAAAGGAATTAGTACTACAGAACCTCTGAACTTTGAGACTACAAACCATAGCTGACACTTGTGATTATTCTGCATTGGGAAATCGGCATGTGCTTCGGCTATAAAATCTGGAATGTGACCATTCCCGTAAGTTACAGTCCCGTGCAATTGAGACAAAAGAAAAATCGCTTTCAACAGCAGGGAACAGCCATACTTGGTCGATAAACCTGCTTCATGCCTAGATAAATATAGCATGTTTCCTAATCCTTTTGCTTTAGTCTCTATCTCTTGTAACTAGTAGCCCATAAAGATATCGTACTCATTACTCATACTATCGCCAGAGCTGCTCTATATCTAGTGTTTGTGTGGCTTAGTATTGCATGGACACCCACTACCGTGTGTTCCGCCAAACTGAAGCGTGGATGTCTGCGTAAACTTTGTGCTTGTCGAGATTGTTGCACAAATCGCTGTTGTAATTGAAGCTGATGCAGTTGCTTGTGAAGTTGCGCTAGAAATCTCGCCGACCACCCCGTTTACCGTTTTTTGATAACCGGTTGAACGTGTGTCTTCGAGGCTAAAAGTATTTGGTCCGATTTTTACAGGAGAAAGGGTGATGGATGGTCCAGAAGGCGATAATGACACTGACATGCCCCCTGCTAACGCGGTCCCAGTCAATCCGCAAGTCCCATACAGCAGCAGGTTAATCTCATTAGCGGCGTTGTGTCCTGTTATCTCAGCACGACCTGTTGTCGATGCCGTCCCGCTTACAAGTAGGTTATTGATGGTAGTGTCTAGTAATACGGAGACCCCAATCTCTCCAGAAACATCAACAACAACCTTTGCGTCAGTTGGTGCCTCATGGTATTGCGACTCCTGGTCGCCATCGTCGCAGGGTTGCGGAGTCCAGTCTTCGCCAAGGCTCTCGGAGCCGTTGGCGTTAACGGAAGGTGCCGATCCGGAGTAACCACCAGTAGTGTTCGGAATACATGACACGGAGGAGTACGCCTCGCAGTCGGCTCCACACGCGGAACTATTTGATGCAATAATGTAGCTTCCAAAAGCCCCGAAGGGACCGAAGGTTCCCGATGTGTATGTGCTGTCACGGGATTTTGGGGAACCTGACCCAGTTTCCGTCCAGAAGCCACGTCCAGATAGACTGCCGCAAGGTATCGCGAGCACCGTAATTAACGTCAAGGCTATCATCTTTCTCATAACTGATCCTTATTTCTGTGTCTTGGAATTGGTGTGTAACGATGAGTACAATTGGATTAAAGAAAGTGATATAGCGTCAGTGCATTCACTGGCGTTTATATCGTCGTAAAGGTTTTGTTGTGCTGCCGAAGATTCGTTGGTTGTTGAGCTCAAATTATTTTCGGCAGTACGAGAAGAGTCGTTGCTGGCTTGATCACACAGCGTAACTATCCGATTGGCGTTGTCGCTGAGCCTACAACTTGCATAAACCGCACATTCCCAAGCTATGTCTGACAAATAATGTGATAGAGCTTCATTATCATGAGTGTATATATCCCGATTCACCTCGTCCTCAACGAGAGACCAGTTCTGCATTGCAATACGCATCGCCTTAAGGAATTCATCACAAAACTGTACCTGAGCCTTCCCTTCTGCAAAAACACCGCCAACGAACGCTGGGTCGTCAAGATATGCTTCATGCATTTCTTCAGCATTAACAAGTAACTGACCTAACTGGCTAGACGCCCTTGTGAATGAGGAATCTTTGGCCAAGCCAAAATCTTGTTTAACTACTTCACAAATGACGCACGCTAGGACATTTAGTTCATACTTTTCGCTATTGTCATTGATGTACATTCTGATCTTGTCAGTGAAGTCAACGGCACTAGCAAGCTGCATTCTCATATCCACAGAAAATATGATGTCGGTGGTTACCGCCTGAGGCATGGTAGAAACTGGGTAGATTCCAAACCTGGAGTAGCACGACTCTGAAATCTTCGGCCATTTCTTTTCAAAGCCTGGCAAGAGTCGAGACGCCTCAAGGATTGCGTTGAGGCGAAAAGCGGCGTACCGCAACGGACCCGTGAGGGGGGCGTGCAAAGTCACGCCGCCGCCAACTCTGCCTGCATCACAAAGCAGTCCTGTAGCAATCAAAAGGATAAGGGCAACGCAATTAGTCTTGCTGGCTGTTCCACTGCGACGGTGCTTTGCGTACCACGTTGCGGAGATAGCGCAAATGATAAGGCTCGCCAGGGCAGCCCACAGGCAGATCGAGTCGAGCTTGCCATCACCATCTTGATTTGGGGTTGTAGGATTAGCTGAAGAAACTTGAGGTGCCGACATGTTTTTTGCAGAGCCAGCTTGTGAATTGAGCTGGGCTACTTGTTCTTCTGTTGATTTACGAACTTTATTATTTAGTTCAACGTATTCCTGTCGGGCAGCACGTTGTTTCGCCTGCGAGTCCTTGCCACGCTTTTCGGCATCGGCATTCATTTTATCGGAGAATGCGACGTATTCTGCTTCTGTTTTGGCTAGATATTCTGGTAATCGATCGCGGTCGTATTGGACAAGGGTGTTTCTGATTTCCGTCATATCTGCGTTAATAGCAGCAATGTCAGGACTCCTTTCGATCAAATCTTTTAAACCATTAATTGCGACGCGGTTTCTTTCAGATTCATAGTGGAGTTCGCAGGCCCAAAGCCGAGGCAGGGTTGTTACAAGCCACGTCTCAACGATGAGGGCTGCTTGTTTTTCGCTGTGGTTCGCAAGACGTTTCGCTAGTTGAGGCTTTTGCTCATCAATGGTTGCCGAAAGACTCGCTGCAAGAGCCATTCGTTCATCATTTGTTAACGGAGTCTTAAAAAAAACTGTAGTTCCGTTATCTATAAAAGAGTTTCGTAATGAAGAGTACTGACTATGTATTAAATCTCTAATTGTGCTTGAGTAACCTTTAGGCGTGGCATTATTCAGGAGTTCTATTATAAGATCTGCATTCTTAGTAGTTTCCTTGGCTAAATCCTTGTGCAGGTTATCTGCGGGAAGTTTCATGCTATTCCAGCATTTGTATATAAGAAGTATGTCGTCGTGTGTAAGTCGCAGGCACAGCTTTCTGACTTCGCTATCCTTCGGATACTGAGAAATACAAGGATCGGAACTCAAGTGCGACGCAATAGTCGTAAGTAAATACTCAGAATCCGTTTCATTGAGGGATATCTTGGATGCCTGAAATTGCGAAGAGGCAAAGCCGGCAATTTCGTGGGCTAAATCATCCTCTTCCGCGATCGGCCTCTTAGATGTTAGGGTTGTCGCAACTACCGCCTCAATCCTTTTTGCCATTTGGCCGTCATCGCTAGTGTACGCATAGCAGAAGGATGCTTGAATACATGCTGCTATTAAAGCTGCGGTTCGCACTGTGACTAGGGCAGTCCATGCAACTGAGTTGCATAATTCATGAGTCAGCATTCTGATAGGTCTGAATAGAAGCATGTTATCGAGCATATATTCTCATCCTACTGTATAGTTACTGCCATAAAAGGAACATTAATCTCTATTTTCCTGTTAACTAAGACTCTAATTGCGCCTTCTGTAATTTCATTGCGCGGTGGGAATGTGAAATGCCCGACAATCTCGGGTCCCTTGTCGTTTGTAAATGTAATATCAGTGCTTGACGTGGATGCTATGCTGTCGATGTCGGATCTCACAGGGCTATTATCAACTCGCGAAATCTTCAGTCTGAACCCTATTCTGGACTTGGGTGCTTGACACCCAAAATCTAGCAGCATTGGTTCAATATAATAATCTTCGCAAACAACAGCGTGAACAATAACCGCTCCGCAAGAAATATTATTGACGGCGGAAATTACTGGAACTTGCTCGTTGAATATCCCGCACTCCAGTTTTGTGTTTAGTGAAAAGGTGTATTTCGAGAAGTCATCTGTAGAGCTGATCTTCTCAAGACTGACCACGGTCCCTGCATAAGAGATTCTTGGTTGTAATTTTTGTTCTGTACACCGAATATACATTTGCAACTCGTGAGAACTGCCTTTCCGAACAATGCCAAAATCTAAAAACTGTGGGTTGATAGAAATGCGTCCGACGCCGTTTACGGAAGAACGAACTATATACTCGCCTGTCCCGTCTTCCGTCTGGATAGTTATAGATGCAGCGTTAGTTTCGGTATGATTTACTGGGTACTCAAAACGCAAGACGTACTGATGGTTTTCCTGTGCTGTAAATTCATGGCTTACAAGCGGAGAGGACTTTTTCGAGACCTTAAGGCGTATAGGATGTTCTGTTGGGTCAATTCTCCTGGTTGCTAGTAGCTTAAATATACATGCCGCTTTTCCTCCTATAGGGCATTCCTTGGGTTGGGATATTGTTTCAACGCGCCAATCAATGCCGCTGTCTATTTGTGGTGTAGCATTCTTGCCTGATTCGTTAATCGAGTTGAGCAATGTGTCCGTCAGGAAATCTCCAGGAGCATCGCATAATAACGCCGTAGAAGCCTTTATAACACCATCCTTTGATATTACTACCATTTGATTTACCGGCTCATTATTTATAAAGTCCTTGCCAACATCAACAGTAAAGCAGCCAGAATCGTTCTCATTGGAAATAATATCGAAATTCCTACCTGAGCAGACTATGGCGAGACGCGCATTGGTAGAAGATATGTTGTGTCTAAACGAGTTTCTTACAGTTATTGCAGTGTTCATTCCCTTGCTGGTGTCGTTAATTACAAGAATCACCCAAAGTCCATGAAGTAATTGCTTGTGTGATCTAAGGGGCAACGGGAGCGGATCTCCTTCGTTGCATTGCATGAAAGGGGGTGGCTCAATGATCTCTGCGTGTCTAATGCGATCACCTGACCGTGGTGTAAAGATGCATACTAACAAGACAACTGCTATTCCAAGGCCACCCATTAATAATAGAAATCTGTGTTGCATTCTAATATTGTTATGCATAATAACCAAGCATATTGTCTTGTTTAATGTCACTTGGCCTTGGTGATTGTCTGGCAGCATGAGTTGCAATACTGAGTATCTAGGTTATATACTTCTTTTCCGCAGCAGCATGCACTTGTTTTAATGTCGAATATTACTTTGCTGTTGCAGCAATCGTGCGTAGATATTGTGAAAACCTTCCCATCGCAGCATCCCTGCGTTGCTGGATCGTAGCAGTTTGGCCCGCATTTCTCTGTTGAGACGGTTCCGTCCGCATGGCAGCATTGCGATGCTAATTCATAAACGCTCCCTTTGCTTTTTGAACCTGAACAGCATCCGCTCGTATTTGGATCATAAACTTTTCCGTTGCAACATGCCTGTCCATCTGTCATGCATGTGTCTCCACAGCATCCAGTTGAGCACGACTCCGCATCGCATGCCCATGCTATTCCAATTGCGATGGTTCCGAGAAAAAGAAAACAACCCGTCAGAATCCATAAGAAATTCTTGACGACAAACCCTTTTGTCGCGGCCATTGGGAGATTCCTCCTTAAATGTGAAAAATATAAATTGACCCGCCTACACTTACCGTAGGTTGAAATCTCTGAAAGTAGCTCAATGAATCTATCTCGTATCTTACGCTGTTGCCATTCCCGTCAAAAACGAACCACGGATATCCGCGAATAAAAGAAACGCTAATTGCATACCACCCGGGTTCAAGTTTTGGTACCCGCCCCGTCTTGATATCTTGCGGCGGCGGAACAGTGTATTTGAAACCTAATTTTGACGTATCATAATGTCCGCAAAACGCCAAGTTCAATTTGTCAACCTCCGGATGCTCATCGAGCCACTGCTTAAGGTAGAGTAAATCTTGCCCCCAATCGGCGTTGCTGCTTAGTAAATACGCATTGCCGCCGCGAACGCCGCCCGCCAGTTCGTTGAAGTACGCAAGACTATGGGGATAGGCGTATAAACTACTACCGACGAACCAGCAGATCAAACCCACAGTCGTCGCAACTAACCAACTTCGTTTTGGCAAAAAACCTGGCGATGCCGCTGAAGGAAATTTCGATAAAGCATGGTGGTCGCATAGGCTTGCAGCCTGGCTAATCCAAATAATCATGAAAGGGAATATTGGGAGAACGTAGCGCAGGTGCTCGCTGAACCCCGTTTGGCTGCTAACTGCAATTAAAATCAGCGTAGCCGGAAATAACAAAAAGGCTTCGTCTTTCCAAGCCGTTGGGCGAAGAGAATCTACGTCGTCTGTTTCATGCGATGAAAGAGCTGTTTTTCTCATCACGGAAAATCGCCCAATAACCGTCAGAGCAAAAAGTCCCCAGGCTCCTAAGGGCACCTTTATCCCCATTGCATAAAGGTAAAAATACCACCAACCTCGGTCTTTGAATTCCCCCGCCAAATAGGACGGTCGGGAGCACTCCTCGAAATCACGCCACTGAACGTCGATACCGCGTACATAGTGGAGTGGTAGCGGAATTGGAATCGCCGCCAAGCTACTACTCGCAAAACGATTGCCCATTCCATATGAATTTTGGCCAGTAAGGGTGTGACTAATAAACGAGTAGTCGCCAAGGCGAGTGAAAGTTCCTTCAAATCCGAAGCCAAGATTAAGCGTGAAAAAAGCAACCGTCACAAATGCAAATTGCATCAAAGAGTCACGAATCCATTTTGGACGGGGCGTTTTGAGAGGATCAAGATAGCGGTAAAGCAACCAAGCCAAGGGGAGTGCAGGCGCTAAAACAATCAGCGTCGTCTTAGTGAGCAAGGCCACCCCTAAGGCCGCTCCAGCAACAGTCGCTTGCCGCCAAGTAGGTTTTCGTAACCATCGCCAAAACAAGTAGCACGCGAGCAAGCAGAGACTTGTCGCCGCAGCATCGGACGTAATTAACGAGGCATGGGCGAGAATGTTCGGCGAGAAACACCAAAGCGTCACGGCAAGCACGCCGGCCAAAGAACCGTAAAGATCGCGCGCCCAAAGGAAGCAAACGACTCCGCCGATCCATGCAAATGGAATGCACGCCCACCTCGCTAATGTAACCAGGATGAACGATCGTTCTCCATTAGCTGCAATGAAGTCCTTGCCGACCATAAATTCCGTGCGCATGGTTGGGTCGTTGCGAAGCCGGCTCCAATCCGTTTTGGCTCCAGCAAGCATCACCGGAATGGCGGCGATAGATCGAACCAGCGGCGGGTTTACGCGATACAATTCAAAGCTGCCAAATTGCCAATGGCTAATTCCGGCGGCCAAATGAGCCGGTTCGTTAAGCGTGGGGCTATGTACGTAACCGCTGTATGCAAGCAAGCCCGTTTGAATGACAAGAAGAGTGACGACAACAGCCCAAATACGAGACGAAGCGCAAGATGGGCAATCTCTTTCTTGCGGTTTGTTCTTCGATTGGTAAACTGTTTGAGTCGTCACGGAATTCATGCTCGATTTGACAGATTAAAAACCGGGGTTTCCAGGTGGCAGGCAAGTTGATCTCAGCTTTTTTCGCCTATAACGATTTGTACAGTTCGGCCATCATGCAACTTTAGGCAAAGCGGCGTTTGGCAAAACCATTCCTTGGCATCCGTTAAGTTGCCTTGATAATGCGAAATCCCCCTTGGCGGATGCAATCTACCGCCAGTGCCGTAAGGCGGCATTTCAATCAAGGCGACGTGGGCCGTCCTGCTTTCTTTGAGTATGCTTGGTAGCTCCTCAATCGTTTCTTGGCATTTCTGGCAGTCGCGATGGTAAAAGAGGACGAGGCAATCCCCCTTAGTGAGCTTTTCGTGCAATGAATCGAGACCAGCAGAACCTCCCGTTTTCCTTCCTTCGGCTTCGATATAATTCAGCAAGGGAAACCTCTTGCCGATCCATTTCTCCGGTTCCAAAACGATCAGTTTGCCGTCACCAACGATTGTTCCCGCATCAGAAAGCGTGGTATCCGTGTAGGTGCCCATCGCCCAGGCTGCGGGAGCAGCCAGTAGTAGCCACACCGCCAAAACACCTGAGGTTGGTTTTACAAGTCGTAGAAAATCAAAACTTTGTCGTGATGTTTGCCCTTTTGGTCGCCAAATTGCCAATGTTACGACAATCGCCAAATCCAATGAAGCCGTAATCCACGGATTGACTTCGACTCTTCCGAAGCATCCGCAGGAAACGGCCCCGGATAACGCCTTGTAAAGCGAAACGCACGTAAACGAAGCGAAACACGTTACGGCCGCCGCCCATGTTACCCGAGGCAGTAGGCCGACCAATAGCCACAGTCCAAAAAATATCTCACACTCCACGACCGCCATTAAAAGCCAGCGGGAGTCGAAAATGCTAGTTCCTAAAATTGGCTCGGTTGCAAGTTGATGCGCTTTGAGACCGGCGGTGACGAGGAGCAAGCATCCAAGACCGAGTCGGACAAAATCGTATCCGATCGCTTTTTGCCCCGGAACGAATCCGAGCAAGCCGCCAAGCCTCCTCTTAAGTCGCAACCATCGAATTGTCCACGATCTTGACGATGACATTTGAACTCTGCCTGCTCAATGTGACTCAATTACATCTTCGCCGCATTCAACGTCGCTAGCTTCGGCTCAGGGAGCCCAAAAGCCGACAGGGTAAAGAGCTTAGCGTCTTCGCTCGAAAATTCCTTCCACTCATAGTTCATCGTTACTCGTTTAACAGGCTTGCCTGATGCGTCTTTCCAATCTGTTACGACTTGGGAAAAACCATGTGCATCTAGTATGGCAAATCCGATAGCATTTTCGACGTTAATCACGCTTAAGATATTGCCGGAGGCGTCTTCAACTTTTACTTCTGCCGTGGTAATTGCCCAAAACGAATTTGGATCAAAACGTATGGTTCCAGAGTATATCCTCACTTGCGTGGCTTCTTCCGAGGCTGAGCTCTTCGGCCTGTACTCAAACTTAATTTGCACGCTTCGATCAATCCGATAGTCGGACTCCGTCGCTTCGAGAACCCAAAATTCAGGCGAAGAAATGATTTTTGCTAAATCGAGCGAGTCGATACGACAAATCTGCCCGGCTTGTTCTTTGATGCTACGGGTCGCGGCACTTTCTTGCTTTGATTTTCGAGGGGCCGATTTTACGATCGAAAACGCCTTTTTCTTGCCAGGTTCTTTGCTCAATTGAAAATCGTACTGGGCATTACTTCCGAAAACGACTTCCTTCCGGTTCGGGCTTTGTAATTGAGACGCATGTAGTGCCTGCGTTTCGTCCCTTCCGCACACAAATCGATCAGCGGCATGCTCTTCCATCTTCTTGTCAGGATAGTTCGTCACTGAATCAATTTTTAGTTCGTATCCTTTCAGGACGGTTTTATACTCTTGCCATTTTTGCGGAGCTTCCTTGAGAAAGGCTTTGATAGTCGCCTCGTCGGCCTTAACTTCCGACGCTCCAAAAGCGAACAAGAGGGAGCAAGCTGCCGTCACAGCAATTCGACAATAGATCATGATAGCCTCCAACATGGGAGAACGACTTGAAGATGCGTGCATGCTTGAGGAAAGGCTTGCAAAATAATGCGATTTTCGACTAGATCGGCAGACGCCGACGCTTGGAACAAGTTCCCGTGGCCTCAGAGATGTCATCCTAAAGTCGCTTTGCGTTGGGGAATTCTTCGCAATGGAAAAAATTACGTATGAAACGCACCCGTACCGCGCAAGTCGCGAACGAATTTGTTCGCAACCAGGAATATCATTTTAGGGGAATAAAAAAGAATCGCCCGTGAGCCTGATTGCCCGCTACCTACGATTCCATTCAAAATACGTCGCGAAAAGTTTTTTCAAAGTTGCCGCACCTGGAGTAGTTCACACAGTATAGGGGTTTCGGCAGCTTGTATCAAGCACTTTTATTCAAAATATCATCTTATCGATGAGTTTACAGCCAGTGACAAGTGTTGTCACTGGCTTCTGGGGGGAGCACATTGCAATCGCATCGTTAGAGTTTTTCCGCTAACTGCAATCTCTTCGCGCGACCAAATTTGTGCTCGAACAAAACGCTTGGGCAACGTGCGACTTTTGCGATCCCGCGCAAGAAGCATAACGGATTTGTACCGTGAACCTTAAGGTTTGATCTTCACTCGCAACGCAGTGACGGAGTTCGGTTCCACGGCCAACCCAAATACGGGGGTGATCTTGCCTAGCTTCTTCACGCTCGGCGCAATAAGTCGAGGGGTGGCGAACGAGTTTTCGTCCGTGGCGTTAGCCGTGGTTAATACTGTCGCTTGGGCGTCTGCGTCAACTTTAACGCCGCTCAAGATGATTTCGGCGTTTTGCAAAATGCCGCTGACATTGACAATTTTCAGAATCAGTTCGTCTTTCTTCTCGCTCAAGCTAGCTGAAACGAAGAGTTGCTCGGCGGCCGGAACGTTGATCGACTGAACTAAAACGCCATCCAAGTAACAGCGAACCTCGTCGCCGCTCACGTCCATCCGCACGTCGTACCAACGATCCGTCGTAATCTCGCCGGAAACGTTCTTGCCGATGGTCGTTTTCTGGCCGTCGTTGATCCACTCGACGCCGTGTTGTTTGTTCCCCCAGCCGCCGAGATTCCAGTGCAGATAATTCTTCTCGTCGGCCATCCGGACGGCGATCAAGAAGCCTTCATCGCCGCCAGTTTTTCGAGCTTTGAGAGATAGCGTATAGTCGGTCCAAGAAGGATCGCCCGCCGTAGCCAGCAAGTTGTTCCCGGAGCCTGATTGTCGAAGAACGCCATCCTTAACTTCCCACTCGCCACGCACGAATTTCCAATCCTTAAAGTCGCCCGCCAAGAGCGTCTTTTCGCCTTGCGAGACCTTCACGTCCATAAACTCGACTTGAGTATTCCACGCACCGAGGGCGATCGCTCCTTTTTCCGGGATCAGAACCGGCTCTTGCGGACTTCCGGCGACGGTGTTTGTATTGGCGTAGGCCGTCTTTTTAGCTCCTAAAGAAACTGGCGTCCAATGAGTCGTTCTCGGTAGCGTCGCCTGCTGAATGAACTTGCCGTCCAAGAAGCAACGGACCTCACGATTGACTACCTCGACTCTTAAGTCGTACCAGCGATTGTCTTCAATTTTGCCGGGGACGAGCGAACCGACCACCGCTCTTGCGTCGTTGACGGTGGTTTGTAGACCGCAGTTTGAATTTCCCCACCCGCCGACGTTCCACCAGACGTAGTTTTTGTCGTCGATAACGTTGAAGAGAACCAAAAATCCTTCGCTCCCCGCAAGCTTGCGGGCTTTCGCTGAAAGGACGTATCGTTTTGCGGAGAATTCGCCTAAAACGATCTTATCTCCTTCGTCCGAAGCCGTTTGCCGTAAGGCTTCATCCTTCGGCTCCCACTCGCCCGTCAAAACGTTCCAACTGTCAGCGTTTTTTGTGAAATCGCTCTTCAAGACGATTTTGTCATCCGCCGTGACTTTTACGTCTTTGAATTCCGCTTGCGTCTTCCAGGTTCCGAGGCCGACGGCGACGGTTTCCGCCTTCGAGTTGTCCCGCTGCGGAATTTTTGCTTTCTGAATCAGCTTGCCGTCCAAATAGCATGAAACGTTGCGATCTCGGACTTCGATTTTCACGTCGTACCAACGGTCGTTTTCCAGCGTGCCGGGGACGTTCTTGCCAAAGTCCGCTTTTTTCCCGTCATAGCGATACTGCATGCCATGTTGCTTGTTTCCCCACCCGCCGACGTTCCACCACACGTAATTTTTCTCGTCCTCGACGTTGAAGAGGATCAAAAAGCCTTCTTTGCCGCCTGTTTTACGAGCTTTGAGCGAAATATCGTAGTCTTGCTCTTGGACGTTCGCGGCGGTGATTAAATCGCCGGCGTCGGAAGCGGTTTGACTCAATACGCCTTCCTTCGGCGCCCACTCGCCGTTAATGATGTCCCAGTCTTCGGGCTTATTCTCGAAATCGCTTTGGAAGAGCGTTTTCGTCCCATGCGTGACCTTTACGTCCTTAAACTCCGCTTGCGTCTCCCAAGTGCCGAGGCCAATTTTGTACGTCTTGGTTTTCTCCTCCTCGACGGGGAGATATTCGATATTAACAGGCAGGACTCGATCGCCTCGATTCTCGCTGAACATCTTTTGAACGTAGTAGGAGGGCGTGGCGTAGACTTGAGCGCCGTTGAAGCGAATCAAGGCCGGACTCCATTTCTGGTCGTTGACGTTCGCCAACAGCGGTGCATAGGCGGCCCCCGTCACGACGTCGGCGTTCCGTTCCAAGCCGGTTAAGAAAGCGGCTTCGGCGACGGCCGCATGCAAATTTCCCTTGCCCGCCTGACGGGTAGCCGCAAAGGCTCCCACCAATATTTTGGGATCATTGCGGTCGTAGGAATCGTATTTCTTTGCTTGTCGAATGAAGAAGTCCGCCCCGGCGAAGATGCGTTCCGTAATCACGTCGGGCTTTTGCTTCGGAGACAAGACGCCACGGTCAAAGGTAGCAATCTTCAACTGCGGGTATTGCTTCTTAATGGCGTCAAAGAACAGTCCAAATCGTTCACGATACGCTTCACCCATCTGGCAGTCGCCAATTTCCACGTAATGCAAATTGAACGGCTGCGGATGTCCCGCTTCGGCTCGTAGCTTTCCAAAGCGGCTCGTCTCAGGTCCAACGGAATATTCAATTGCGTCCAAGGCGTCTTGGACGTATTCATTCATTTGATTGAGCGGCGTCTTTTCTTCACGGGTAATGCCGCTATTAAGAACCAAGATCGGCTCCGCCCCCGCGTCTTCGCAGAATTGCAGATATTCGTGAAAGCCGAAACCGTTCGTCGTAAAGTAGCCCCAGGGAGAAAACTGATTGAGCCGTTCGGAAATATCGCCAATCGTCTTTTTCCAAAGAAACGAGTCGGCCAGCTTTTGACGAGGATGACCGCACCCAGCGGAAAAACGTATAAAACCGGGTTGCATTTCGGCAATGAGTTCGGCCAAGTCTTGACGAACAATGTTTGAACGATTTTTCCAAGTTTTTTGAGGGAAGAGCGAAACCATGTCCAACCAAGCCGTTCCTGGCTTTGAAAGATAAAGCGCCAGCTTCGCCTTGGGATCGGAGGCGTTGGGAGTTAATGCGAGCTTGTAGTTTTTCCAGTCGGTTGTAAGCGAGTCAAATTGCTTTTCGGCGTAAACGGTTTTGCCGTCTTCGCTGACCAGCGCGACGGTTAATCCGCCTGAAAAGTCCTTCTCCGCCCGAGCGAAAAGCGAAAGATCGTAGGCGGCGTCTTTGGCAATAGTGACGCCCCAATTGCCGGAATTGGCTACGCCCGCGTTTTGAGCGTTCTTAACCGTGACTCGTATGGAGCGAAGATTCTTTTCGCTTATAGGCTTCGTGAGATCGATAGCAGCCTCGGCTCCGCCAACCGCCTCCCAACCGTCCAGCTTGTCGGATTCCTCGAACGACCGATTGCGAATCCGTTCGGCGTAGAGACCGCCTTCCAAGGCATGGTTGATTTCTTCGAGATTGGCGCCGTAGAGAGTTGGGCTAATCTTGGCCCCAGGTTTGTCGGCCTGAATCGTGATTTCAATCGTGGCTTTTTCGATGTTGGCCGCATTAATAACTGGAGAAAGCGCCACAAAAACAAAAAAAGAAACTGCCAAAAGACGACAATCCCGCTTCATGGAATATCTCCGTCAAAGCTGCAATCGGGTTCGGAAGAGGAGCTTGAAAACGACTCGAAGAAGAGCGGCATGCGGGAAGATACGACCGTTTACAGACCGTTGTTAGCCCGTATTCAGCCAAGTGACATTGAAAAATCCGCCCAACGCCCAGCCTTCTGAAAAGTTCTCGTCGCCGCAGCGCACGCCGCACGGCTCCCTTCTTGGCGTCAGTCTAGCAGAAGAAAAGGCGATTGCAAGAGAATATGGTTTTCGACGAAACCGCCCTTAGCGGCAAGTTACGCTCCAAAAAGCGGTTAAGCTTGCCTACGCTGCTGAGAATCCATCGCCTTTACCCCCTCCACATTCAAGGCGATCGTGCCTCGCTTATGCAACTCCAGGCCGGGGAGGGGCGATCCGACGACACGAGCCATTTGTCGGACTTCATCCCATTTCAGGTCCAGCCACGTAAACCACTTTCCTTCGGGAATTGTAATCGTCACGCCGAAGCGAAAAAGATTCCCTGCGACGGAATGAAAAGCGTACTCCACCTGATTTCGCTGGGCGACGATCCAGCTTTCGCCGTTCCTCTTTAGCTCGATATAGGGCGGAAGCCATTTGACGAATTCAAGCAGGCGAATATTAAAGTTGCTAGAAGCCATCGTTCATCATCAAAAAGGAGGGAGACGTTTCGGCGAATTTTAGTCGGTCTCGTGCATGAAGCAAAAAGTTCACGGACGCTTTCTGACCCTGGTGAGGATATTGTGAACGCATTGCTTGGTCCTGCCCGCCGCTTTTCCGATCACCTCATACGTATGCCCCGCTATTCTCGCCTCGAATATGCAGAAACGTCGTTCCTTTCTGGTCTTGGCGTCACGAACCTTCCGCAACGCTTCGTCAAACACGATGGGAGTTTCGCTCTTCTTTCGTCTCATCTGCCGTATTTCGGCATGGGACGCCCACAACGTATTCTCCTTGGAATGCGGCTTGGCGAGGTCACGGCGGGTAAGTTGCACGTCTTTGGACGGAGGTTCGCCGACATTCATCAGGAAAACCTTAATGTCTTGCCATTCTTTGGGCAGTTGGCTGGAGTTTTTCAACCGAAGCCATGCGGCGAGCATTTTTCGGGAACACTCTGGGTATTTACGCCTGGCACAATGCAGGCATCTCTTGGTTAGCCCTTTGATGAGATTGTTGGTTCGTACCAGTTTCTCCCTGCCGCATTCGCAGCGGCACAGCCACATGCGTACCAATTGCGTTCTCGGACCGAAGCTCTTGCGTACATCCTTGAAGCTATTTAACGCCGTCCATTTTCCGAATTGCATCCCCGTCAAATCGTCGCAGGAACGAACCTGTTGAGATGTGACTTCCTTCGGATTGGCGATGTTGGCGGATTTCATTTGGGGCGTCGGAGATTAGCTATCGCTTCTCTTTGCTTACGAGGTGAGGTGTGAATACAGAGTTACGGCGACACGGAATGGAGAAAAGGGAAAGACGGAATAGTTCCGGATCGTTGAATGAGGGGTTCGCTCAACGTTTCGATAAGAGATTATAGCGGGTTGTTTGCAAACGAAAACCGCCTCTAAATCAGGGGTATGACGGCGATTGGGCGCTTCATCGTCTTTTTTTGCCGGCAAAGCGTTGAAAAACAAGAAAGCCAAAAGGCCTCCGTCTCGTTTCGGGAACACGAGTCAGTGCGACACGGGCGACGGAAGCAACTACGTTGGAGACTGCGTCTTGCCGAGATATGAGAATCAAAAGCGCCAAACATGATTTTGGTTGCGTTGACGCTACGATCCCCCCCCCAAAAAAAAATCTTACTGCCGGACGATGGTTGCGTTTGATGTCGCAAAGGAAAAAGTTCCGTATCCGCCAAGGTCAGCTTGATCTTTGACGATTGACCACGAAAATGCGGGGCACGCCTTCCCTGCGAAGAGCTTGACAAATTGCTTCACTTTATTACATTAAAATCCATGGGCATTCTATTTGCCGGATAGGTCACTGCCCCGCCTACTGGCCACCCGCCCTAAGTATGACCCTCGTAAGCAGCCCCTATTGCTTACGAGGGTTTTTTTCTACCAATCTCCGCGATGCCTTCACCGGCCTTTCCGCGGCGCTTCGAGTTCGGCCTTATATGCAACCTTGAAAGCGCAGAAATTTCACCGTCGGTGGCGACCGGCTGCCACTGTCTAGGCCACTATTATCTGTAGGCGTCGCTTTGCAAAATTTGGGAGACTCATGAACGCGCAACATTCCGGGCGGGGCAGCCGGAACGTAGCGACGCCGATTATCCACGGCATGACAGTTTCCGCCAATTCAGATTTTGCCGAACGTATTCTTCCACGGAGAAGGCGACTGCTTTGCTGGGATCACATGCCTTGGCGAGACAGCATTCAAGGCCAAGCTTGGCGGGAACGACGTCAAGCATATCCGATCTAACGCGAGTCGCCTCATACAGACCCGTTAGCCCCAGTTTCAACCCTCGATTGCCCGCCTCTTCCACGACGCTGGCGGCGAATCTGGATACCGATTCGTGGGGATCGCCTTCCAATTTTGCGAGCTTGTCGATTTGCTCACGCAGCCATTGACCGTAATCTTCCAGCGCCTTCAGGTAGATCGCGTCCATTTTGCCCTCCAGTTGTTGCTGATCGTCGTAGCTGGCCTATTAAAAATATAGTCCATGTCAAGCTAAAACGAGCGGCAGAAATTGCGGGCATTTTTGTCATCTCAAGGAAATGGACAAGCTTGGTTTATCTGAGAGGGCTATTTTAATAGTAATAGCATGCCTCATATTGGTGAACTGTTTCTATACCGCCAACCTTATTTGACGTTCTTCTGGTGCGAGACGATCAAATTCTTCAGCTATGCTCTTGCCATTGTGCTGAGATGTCAGCCCCGATCAAAATTCAAACTCCGAAATTACGCACCCTTCGACGCCCTCCGCTTGGAGGTTTTATTCGATACGCGACAGTCGTCGTTGTTCGCTTCATTCGATAACGTCAGAAGCGATGCGCGGATTGAACGGCGTCAATTGCGGTTTCTGTTGCCGGTAAATTCCGTGCGGCTGGGGCGAAAGTCAGCGTTGCAGATCGCAAGCGTCGCTATCTTATCGTTGGCGTTTCTCGTTCCGGTCGTTGGCTCTACGGCATCTACAATCAAATCGTCGGTCAGCCTACTTCTGAATCAATCCTGGCTTTGGCGTGTGCTGTTGTTCAAGATGGAACGTCCTTCGCCGCGCGATCCTGATAGAAGCATCGCCACACTCAAGACGGACATCAACGAGCGAAGATGCCTTTGATGCGAGCGGCGTCAAAGCCTTTTTCACCAGGTTGCGATTTGCTTCTCGGACTCGGAGCGGCGTGCAACCCTTCCCGCCCTTAAGGGTAATTGCGGGTGGTTGCGAGGTCATGTAGGATTTCTAGCTGAGGCAGTTCCGGCGCTAACCGCGACGTGTGTGCGCGGCTAGGACGGCTGGATAACTCTTGGAGATAGTTTCCATGAGAGTCGATCAATTGGCGCCGAAAAAAACGGTTATTCGTTGGTCCGACGCAGAATGGGATATGTTGGCGGAACTCGTCAACGCCATGCGACGGAATTCTCCTGACTCGATTGCAACGCTGGCAAATCGAGCCCAAAAACAGTTCCCCAGAGATCGCCAACGGCCGGGGATACTGACGACGGTAGCTTTACAACCCCTGGTCGAACGAATCCAAAAAATGGATCGTGCGATTCGGGAAAAGGCGGAAAAATGCGATGAGTTTGCCGCCAAGCTAACTTTTTTCGAGAACGTGCCGACTAGAGAGCAAGTTCTTCAGAGCGTTACGGAGGAGGAACTGCGAACGCACTTTGTTCCTGGCGTCCTTCAGATGTTGGCTCCAGCGGACGTTCTTTCCGCGTTCCCTGCCGAAGTATTGCTTGAAGCGATAGGAACAGCCGACTTGGCGGGCCTCGCGGTCAAGAGAATGGTGCGGGACATGCTAAACCGTCCCGTCAACGTCTCCGTGCAGATGCCGGAGCAACGTCACGCCGCTTCAACGAATCGGATCAAAAACGCTAGCGGGCAGGTGAACGGCTACGCAAACGGCAAGCGAAAGCGCGTAGTCGTCGTCGGCACGAAGGGCGATCAACCGCGACATCTTCACGAGCGAGTAGGTTCCATAGTCGATCTTACTTGCATCGAAGCGGAGAAGTTGCATGCGAACGCCATGCCGAGAAACGCGGATTATTACGTCCTTTGGTCGCGGTTCATTTCGCACTCTCATCGCCAGACGGTGTTCGCGGCGATTGAGCCCCGTAAAATTTCAGAGCACTTCGCCGGACTCTCGGAGCTTGGAGATTTCATTGAGGGATTGTGCGGCTTGACTACCGTTATGAGATCGTAGGAGGCGGACATTGCGACGTCTCAGCGGTTGAACTTGCGTCAGCGTCGATCGCCGCTGAATTGCTTAACGTCGGCTTGGTTGAGCACATTCGTCCGGACCGTCGATCCAGGGCGTCCCTACGCTCCGCCTTGAACTGCGCGCATTCCGACGACGAGTGAATATGCGTCCTCGATATCAGGCGGCGCTATACGGCGGACCGGTTCGGACGTTGGTGCGCGTCGATATTGTATTGGCCGCTCGGAATATAGCGCCGGCAAAGTACGTGTCCGCTTACCTGTTCGTGGGCAGGAGGCCTGCGCTGAACTGGTCGATGAGAGCCTTGTATTCCGGGTGCATCTCGTTGACGCAATCCGTGGCGAACGGGAAGTCATACTCGAAGCCGAACGCCTATTGGACGTATTGTTCCACGTCTTGGTTATGGACTTGGAACGCAGGGAGGATTTGCGACAGGAGCTTCCGGCTTCTCTGGCAAATTGCCTCTTGAAAATCGACTTGAGCAATTAGTTTTTGACCATACTCTAACCGTTAAATGGAGAACAAGCGTTGTATTACTTCACGATTGATGGCGTAGAATGTCGTTGCGACACGGCAGAGGAGCTTCGAGCAGTTGTCGGCCGACGAGCGACCGCGCCACGCAAGGCCATGACGGCGGCCAAAGCCGCTAAGAATGGCGCCGACGGTAAGTTCGCAATTGCTGCGAGGCCGGCGATAAAGAGCACGGAAGACGAGGCTGTGAGGAAGTTACCCTACGTTGGCGGACCCCTTACATGGAATATCGTGAAGAAAATAGGAAAGCAGCTTGGTCGGAATGACGTTCGCGAGCTGCGCAGCGATCTTAAAACCCGTCAGAAGATGGGCGAATAAACGCACAGAATCGGAATCAGCCGTCGGCAAGGAAGCCGGCGGCTGTTTTTTTGCGATCGTCGGTTCTTCGATCTCTCAGGGCAGGTGAACGGTCATGCCGATTCAGCGAATTGGAAGGCGTTCGGGGCGATCGCATCCTGACTGAATGACATAATGTTAAACAGCTCATCGTTAAGTCGGACGCAGGCGGCTTCAAGGAAGATGCGCCGACGCATCAGTTCGACGGCCTCGCGGACCTCTTCATGGTCTATGAGGTTAGAATGGTCCGCCGGATTTAGTCTAATGAATTCTTTACCGGTTCCGCGTTTGTACAAAATGACGTATTGTCGCATCGTCGATCTCCATGTGGTTGGCGTTCTCCGATAGACAACGAACGACGCGGCGGCTTTCCGTCACGATTTTGGGGCTTTTCCGGAGCGAGACTCGATTTCAGCCCGCCAAACGGCGAGTTCGCCGTGATTTGACGCGACGAGACGGAATCTGCGGAGACATTCCCTTTGTTGGGTATATTTCTTCGATTTTGACGCCACCTTATAGGTACAGAAAGGATTCTCCCTATGAAACTCGTCTCGGACCCGGCTGATCCGCGTCGGTGCAAGTTCAGCTATCCTCATGAACAGTGCTGGCGGGAGGCTGAATACGGCGCCGAGTTTTGTCTCGCCCATGGAGGGAGAAGCACGGAAGAGGCGGAGAGCAAACGGTTGATGTTATTGGCTGAAGTCAATAATCGACGCCGACTTGCGGAACTTTCCGGTCATGACGGCGTCAAATCGCTGCGGGAAGCGGTAGCTTTGACGTACATGCTCATTGAGAAGCAAGTCAACAACGATCCGACGCTGCTTAGCTGCTGCGGATCAGTCAATAATCTACTCGTGACGCTGACGAAACTTACCAAAGAATGCCTCGCTTTAGAGCAAAACACCGGCGAACTCTTTTCAAAGGAAGCCGCCTATCGCCTCGTGCAGTCGATGTGCGCGATCGTTATCGACGAACTTCAAGGCGTCGAAGGCCATGAAGAAATCATCGATCGGATCGCCGACCGCCTCTTTCCGGCAGTCGGCGCCGCAAGGAATCACGATCTTTTGAAACTGCCGTCCACATAAATCCCCGCCGTGGATCGCATCTGCGGCATACCCTTTTGCAGACGTTTCCTCCCGCACGGTCGGCTGCAAACGACGTGCGGTTCCCTGGTCGGACGATCGCCGCCAGGGTTGCATTATTCTTAGGCGACTCTTGCTCCGTTGAGGCTTCGTATCGCTCCATCGACGATGCGCCGGCGTGAGTCGTTTAACGAAACCCGCTACGAAGTCAGCAACTCGCTGGACCAATATCTTTACTACGGTGAGTTCCTGCGAGTGAAGTCGAAAAGCTGGTCGGAACGCCAGTCCAGCGTTTTGGTTCGGAGCGATAACCATGTGTAGACCTCAGTTCAGAGACGTGAATGACGTCCGCCCCGGCGACATTATCGGCTTCAGCGGCGAATGCTTAATTAGCGACCTCGTTAATATCGCCACCTATGGGATTCCTCGTTGGGGAATCAGCCATGTCGGGATTATGGGCGAGGCCGCAGACGGCCGGTTGCTGCTGTTCGAGTCCACGACCCTCGACGGCCTCCCCTGCGAAATCATGGGAAAGCCCATCCTTGGAACGCAGGCTCATGGCCTTGACTCCGTTCTTGCGGCATATCGAGGTAAGGTCTGGCGTTATCCCTTGTCTCGTTCGCTCTATGACGACGAACGGCGACGCCTCACCGATTTCTTAATGGGAACGATCGGCATGCCCTATGACGAAATGGGGGCGTTTCGATCAGGCGGCCTAGGGCTTTCGTGGATCGAGTCGCTTTTTCGGGAGCAGGACTTGACGAAAATCTTCTGCTCGGAGTGGTGCTGTGCGGCCCATGCGGCAATCGGCGTCTTTCGGACGGACAACGCAAGTCGTTGGAATCCAAACCGCTTTGTGCGATCGGAACGCAAACAAGGCATTTTGCTTAAACCCTGGAGAATGAAATGAAAAAACTCCTGGCAGTTGTCGTTCTTTCGCTGGCGCTGACAGGTTGCGAGGTCGTGATCGACTTCGGCGAGCCAGATATGGGGAAAACCCCGGCCGTCAGGTATGAGTATCCGACCGTCAACCTGCCCATCTCGCTTCGGCAATCGAATTGGTTGGGCAGCAAGAACGAAGGCTCTTGCGTGCATGCGACGATGACTAGCCTTCTCCGCTGGCAAGGCCGTTACAACACGGCTGACTACTGGCGAAAGAACTACGGAAACGGCGAGTCGCCGGAAGACCTCGCAGCGAAGTTTGACCGCGAAAGAATGCGCTACGCTTACGTCACGGACGGTGACGTGAGTTTTTTGGAATGGGCTTGCTCGACGCGCCGCGGTTGCGGCGTGACCGTCATGGGCGGGCGGCACATGGTGGCCCTGGTCCACTTCGATGAGGAGTGGGCGGGGATTTTGGACAACAACGACGTCAACAAAATCACATGGGTTCCCCGTGACACCTTTGTGAGCGAATGGCAGAACTCGAACGGGTGGGCGGTTACGCCTGTGTACAACCCGGCCCCGCCCCTGCCCTAAAGGAGAGAACATGATCCGCTATCTGTTAGCCGTCGCTCTATCGGCGGCCGCGTGTGGTGTGCATGCTTGGGCCGGTGAATCCGCGATGAAAGCCGACGCCGCCTATGGAGTGCGTTACGCCCAGGAAAAGGTCTTAGCGTTGCCGCAGGATCAGGAGACGCCCTATCTGACATTGTTCGGCGAGAGGAACGATCCGAAGTTTCGAGAAATGGTGAAGTGGTTCGACGCGAACGGCGCTCTGGTCGCCATGAAGAAGCAGACCCACTTCAACGTGATCTATAGCGATACGCCAATGTATCGTGAGCGATATGCAAGCACGATGCCGGCGCTTCCATGCGTTCGTTTGCAGGCGGTCGGCGAAGACGAACCTGCGGCGGAGTTCGCGGGAATCAACGTGCCAATGACGGCCGACGCCTTGGCGCGCGGATTGAACGCGCAAGCGGCGTCCGCTGAGTGTTTCCGAGGGCGTCATCGTCAGCCGCAGCCAATTGAGCCCCCTGTCGATCCTCCCCCGCAGCCCTTGCCGCCCGTTACTCCTCCTCCGGCGCCGAAAAGCGACCTGACGTGGGCTCTGTTGGGCGTATTGGCCGTTGCGGGGCTGGGGCTGGGCGTCGCCAAGCACTTCTCGGATGCGTACCACGGCCGCAAAGCGTAAAGACGGCGTCAACCACAAACCACGAAAGAGAGAAAGAAGATGTTCGTTATGACCCCTGCAACAGTCGCCCTGTGCGTTTGCGTGCCCCTGTTAGCCTTTTTCATCGGAAAGTGGCTATTCGGTAAGGACACGGAGATTGAGAATCGCCGACGATCCGCCGCTAAGCTGGCCGCGAAGCTCCAGTCGATCGGCCTCAAAAAAACGCCTGACTTTTTGATTGACTACAGCGTCGGAGACTATTCCGGCATGGCCAACAAGATTCACATGCTGGCCGACTTGTTCCTCAGCGGAGACGAGCCAGTGCTGGCGGAAGTCGATACCGTCTTCCGCAACGTGTTTGAGAGCAAGCTCAAGACCGAGGAGGGCCGTGCGTGGATCGCCGCAAAGTTGGCCGAAGTGACCAAGGCCGCCGAATCCGCCAAGTCTGCGGTGGAAACCGTGACGAAAGTCGCCGTCTAGTGTGCGTTCTTCGCTCCGCGGCGCTGGCCGTTCTTTTTCTAGCGACAGGATGCAGCGATCAGGAATCGCCTCTATTGGGCCCTTCTCTTGTCGCCGTTCATGCGACCTGGTGCCAATCCTGTCAACGCGATAGGCCGCTATTGTCCGAAGTCGCTCACGAGTTCCCGGTCACGGAAATAGACTTTGACTCGCAGCGAGGACTCGCGGACCGCTACGGCGTGCGATCATTGCCCGCTTATATCATCCTTTTCGGCGGGCGTGAAGTCGGTCGAACGGTTGATCTCCGATCGGCCATCAGCGCGCTTCGCGAGCTCAAACGGCGGCGCCCGTGACTCAGCGGCCCTCGCAACGGCGAGGGCCGCTTCATCGATCCACCACATGACGTCGTGGGTCCATGAAGCGAGAGGAGCATTCGCATGGCAGTACGCAATAAAAGAAAGTGCCGCAATTGTCCCCAGGAGGACATGTCGATGACGACGCACGCGCCGACAATGACGCAAGGCGTAACGACGCTTCAGATCACGTCTCGAAGCGAAGGCGAACGCCTCTGGAATCACGCTCTTTTCGGTGCGGGCGCATGCGTCGGCATGATTGAAGGCTACTGCCGCCTTGACATGCCGGGGATTCCGATCGCGGCCGTCAAGGCGCTTGTCACTCGGCTGCAAGCAGTCATCACGAAAATCGAGATCACGAATGAAGTTCAACCTGCCCCGCAGCGACTCTCCCCTGATGAAAGTGACCGCGCGAGCGAGGAACTGGACGGCGAAGAGATACCTGGGACCGTTCAATAGGGAATGCGAATTCGTCGTTCCCGACGAGATCGCCGACGACGAAGTGGAAGTGACGGCCGAGGGGTGCGACGACTTGGGCCAACCCTTGGAGCCGCCGCTGATCGTCAAAGCGGCTATACGAATGGCGACAAACGTCCTACCAAAGCGCGAAGCGGTCGCGCCGGCCGATTCAAATCCCGCACTGCGCTCGAAGCATAGGCGGCGGAAGTCAAATCGCAGGCAGGATGAGGCGGCGCAAGAGGAGCGGCCAAGCGACCAACCGCTTCGTGCCGGATATGCGGGCAATAATGAGCGAGACGCAGAATGAGCTTCCGGCTTGGGCCGCCGACCATTTTAGAACAAACAACTTGACCACATGTTACCGGTGGGCCGCCTATCGCCGGATCATGAGCGGCGATTTTCCCGGCCCCTATTCGGATACGTTTCATCCCTGGGTCCGGGAGATGCACGACTCGTGGGCGCCGTTCAACTGGGCTATGAAGGGCGCGCAATTGGGCGTGACCGAAGTGGCCGTGAACCGGGCTCTCTACACGATTGACAAGCTTAGGCGGGACGTAATGTACGTCCTGCCGACAACGAAAAACGCAAGTAAGTTCAGCAAGGGACGCTTCGGGCCGGCGTTGGCCTTGAGCCCTTATCTCAAATCGATCTTTACCGACGTTAATTCGGTTGACCTGAAGCAGGCCGGCACGAACTGCCTCTACATCAGCGGCTCGCGCGGCGACAGTAACCTTAAATCCGTACCTGTGTCCGAACTCATCCTCGACGAAGTCGATGAGATGGACCAAAAGGCGATCTGGCTGGCCCTGACTCGCCTCGACGGACATATTGAAAAGCACGTGTGGGGCATCTCGACGCCGACCGTCCACAATCACGGCATCCATAAGCTGTATATAACGAGCACGCAGGAGCATTTCGTATTCCCGTGCCCAGGTTGTTCGCGGCGTATTTTTCTTTCGTGGCCGGATAACGTCGAGATCGTCGGCGAGAGCGTCACCGATCCGCGTTGCTCGCAATCCTATCTCAAGTGCCATCTCTGCGGGACTCGCCTCGAACACCAAGCCAAGCCCGAGTTTCTCAAGAACGCCAAGTGGGTCTCGATGAGCCCTAACGGGAATCCCGATCATCGGGGTTTTCATATCTCGCAACTTTACTCGTTCACGAAAACCCCCGGCGAACTGGTCGTCTGCTATTTTCGCGGTTTCGGGGATGAGTTGGCCAACAAGGAGTTTCATAACTCCCAGCTTGGGTTGCCGTTCGTCAGCGACGGCGCTCAGGTCACTGACGACATGATCGACCGTTCAATTCGGTCTCATACGAAAAACGACCCTCGCCCCATGGTAGGCGGCGAACGCATCATTACGCTGGGCGTCGATGTCGGCGACTGGAGCTACTACGAAGTTTGCGAATGGTTCTTCGACGAATACAGTCTGGATATTAACGCCGGCGCTCAAGCGAAGGTTCTTTGCGAAGGTAAGTTTTGGCGCGAGCAATTCGATTCGGAATTGAATCGATTAATGCGGGAATGGCAAGTTCTCACGTGCGTGATCGACGCCGATCCCTGGATTCTTGAAGCCCGCCGTTTCGCTCGTCGCTTTCCGGGGCACGTTTACTTATGCCGTTATCGTCGCGGCGTCACGGCCAAGGAGATCGCCATTTCCGATGAGGATGACGACGCGCCGGTAATCACGGTCGATCGCTCGAACTGGTTGAGCGCGGCGCTGGGCCGATTCAAGACCGCCCCGACTCGCATTCTCTTGCCGGCCGACGTATCGCTCGAATATCGCGAGCATATCAAGAGTCTCGTGGGCACTTACGAACGCGATGAGTTCGGCAACCCCATCTACGTCTACAAAGAAACCGGGCCGGACCACTTCGCTCACTCCCGAGCCTACGCCGAAATGGCTCTGCCGCTTGTGGCGATGCAAGTGACCAATAAGGAGGTGAAGGCTTTTCTATGACCGTATATCAGACTCGCATCATTGATAGCCGGCATCCGAACTTCCTGACTAACGTTAGCGATTGGGAGAAATGGCGATTGACGTACCTAGGCGGCGATGAGTTCCGCAACAGGTATCTCGAACGTTTCACTAGTCGCGAGGACATGCCCGATTTCGAGGCCCGCAAACGACTTACCCCGATTCCCAGCTTCGCCAAAGCCGCGATCAATCGCATCCGCAATTCGATCTTTCAAAGGATGCACGACATCACGCGACGAGACGGCGCCCCAAGCTACCAGCGGGCAATCGCCGGGCTTGATCAGGGCGTTGATCGTCGCGGCAGCACGATGAACGCATTCCTCGGCGTCAAATGCCTGACGGAGCTTCTCGTTATGGGGCGAGTAGGCGTCTTCGTGGATAACTCCGTCGTCATCGGTGAGACGCTGGCGGACGTCGGCGCCGCCCGTCCGTATCTCTACGCCTACCAGGTCGAGGACATTTTGAGTTGGGCATGCACGAAGCCTGACGATCCAAGCGAGTTTCAATCGCTGCTGTTGCGAGACACTTGTTTGGACTGCGACTTAGCGACGATGTTGCCGCTCAAACAGTTTCAACGTTTCCGCCTGCTCTGGGTCAATCCGGACACCGGTAGGGTGAACCTGCAATTCTACTCGTCGGAAGGCGACCCGATCGACCGCGACGGAAACCCTGGCGGCCCTATCGAGCTTGAATTGGCCCGCATCCCCTTCGTCATGCTCGACCTGGGCGACTCCCTGATTAAGGACATCTGCAATCATCAGATCGCCTTGCTTAATTTGGCGTCGAGCGACGTGAACTTCGCCTTGAAGGCGAACTTTCCGTTCTACATCGAACAGCGTGATCTCCGTGCGGTGGGGAGCCACTTAAAACAGGCGGCGAATCCGGACGGGACCGCCGCGACCGGCGGACAGACCTCGCACGACAATGAGATCATGATCGGCGCCACGCGAGGGCGCGCCTACGACGTCAAAGCCCAAGCGCCGGCGTTCATCAATCCGTCGCCTGATCCTCTCAAGGCGTCAAT
Source organism: Thermoguttaceae bacterium (assembly GCA_963665265.2). GTDB lineage: Bacteria > Planctomycetota > Planctomycetia > Pirellulales > Thermoguttaceae > CAXXHQ01. The sequence continues at coordinate 1,475,336 of OY762224.2, forward strand.
GGACCTGCGGGAGGAGATCGCTCAAGAGATCGCCCGACTGGTAAACCTGGGAGTTGAGGCGCTCGGATCGAAGATGCCTTCCGGAGTGCAGGCCCTCGACAGCGGCGGCTTGGAAGCCGGACTCAGTTATATCGGGCTTGTGCTCGAAAGCGCAGAGAGAAAGATCGCGGAGTTTTGGGCCACCTACGAAGATCGCGTCGTCACTCGACGCAAGATAGCCACGGTCAAGTACCCGGATCGGTATTCGCTGAAGACGGACAAAGATCGAATTGACGAGGCCACTTCCTTATCGAAGTTGATGAGCAGCGTGCCTGGTCAAACGGTCAAGCGTGAAATCAGCAAGAGCATCATGCAAGCTTTGCTTGGCGGCAAGGTGAGCGTCGATACCATCACGAAAATCAACGGCGAGATCGACGAGTCCTCCTATACGACGAGCGATCCGACCACGATTCTTCAAGCGGTCGAAGCCGGCTTGTGCGGAGAAAAGACGGGCTCGATGGCCCTTGGGTTCGGTCCTGACGAGCATATTCAAGCTAAGAAAGACCACGCCGAACGTGCGGCTCGCGTCGCGCGAGCGCAGGCAAGCGTGAAGGGATCGAACAATTCGATGGGCGGCGATCCGGCCGCTCGCGGAGTTCCCGAATTGTCTGCAAACCTTCAGGCGTCGAAGCAAGAAAAGAAACAAGGTCGGGACAAGACGCTCCACGACGGCAAGCGTCGGCGAGTTCGCGGCCAGGGCCGATCGTCAAGCCAAGAGGCCGGACAGGAGTAGATGATGGAAATCACCAGAGAGGCTCTATTCGGCTTCATGGCCGGCAATGGGACCGTCGGAACCACGGCGGCGCCCCTCACGCAGCAGTCATTTCAGATATGGAAACATGTCGTCATTCGTGCGTCGGCGAGTAATACCGGCGTCATTATCGTCGGCGACGGCGCCGCTCGGGCGGCGGCGGGGTTCATTCTGGCCAAAGGCGAGCAAACGCCCCCGATCTATGTGGATGATACGAGCAAAGTTTGGCTTGTCGGCGGGGCTGCCGGTCAAGCTTACAACTGGATCGCAACTTAATCCGTCAGCCACGAAGAACTTCCATAAATGGCTATCAGCACAAGCTACTACGGCGATCTCTCTGAAGCGAACGCCTACTTCGCCACGCGGCTGCATGAGATCGCCTGGTCGGACGCGAGTCTCACCGATCGTCCGAAAGCGTTATGGGCCGCGACGCAAATCATCGACACCCTGAACTACAAGGGGCATAAACATCCGGTTTACGTCTTGTTGAGGCAATACGGTCTGAGAGACGTTCCCTCAGCGGTCGGCGGCTACAAGCGTCCGACCGCCGAAGAACTGCGGGCTGCGGAGGCCTCCCAGGAAATGGAGTTCCCGAGAGGAGAGGACACGGTAGTCCCGGAGGCGATTCGCCGTGCGTGCTACGAGATCGCTTACTCGCTTCTTGACGGGAAAGATCCGGAGTTGGAGCTTGAAAACCTTGGCATCGAGAGTCAGGGCTATTCGTCCGTCCGCACGACGTTCAGTCGTACCCATGTGCCCGTCGAGCACATCGTAAATGGAGTTCCCTCAGCCACGGCATGGCGGCTTCTGGCGCCGTTCCTGCGCGACGCGGACGCAATGCGTGTTAGCCGGGTTTCGTAAATTCCGGCGTTTCTTTCAGCCGTAAGACTCAAGCGGCGTCACCGGCCGGCGTTCAACCCGCGCCAGAATCACCGGGATTATTGGGTACAAGGGAGCTGCGGTCATGTATTTGAGTGAATTGTATAAGTCCTGCGCGCTCGTTGTTTGCTACGAAGGCGAAGAAGACGCCGCAAACGCCGCCGTCACTGCCGCTGTTGCGGCTGTCGGAGGCGACGAGATAAAAGTCCCTGACGGCTTCACGTCTGAACAGCAAAAAAAGTTCAACGACGCCATCGCCGCCGAGCGGCGGAAGCAGGAGACGAAATATCGCAAAGAACTGGAGAAGACCGAGGCGACCTATAAGGAGCTTTTGGCGAACAACAAGAGCTTGACGGAAAAGGAACGCCAGACGTTGCAAGAGAACTTGGAGACTATCCAGGGCCAACTTCGCAGTAAGGAGCAGCAAGCCGCCCAGGAAAAGAAGGAATTGGAAACGGCCTATCAAGGCAAACTCACGATCGCCGAACGTAGGGCCGAGATCGCCGAATCGCGATGGCGGGACTCGACGATCATGCGATCGCTGCAAGACGCCGCCGTCGATAACGAAGCCTACAACTCTTCCCAGGTCACGACGCTTCTTAAGGGCATGACCAAGCTGGTTGAATCGGTGGACGAGAAAACCGGCAAACCCAACGGGCAGTTCCAGGTAGTTGTGGAATTTCCGGACAAGGACGCCACGACGGGCCTGGATGTCATGACCACGAAGACGCCCTGCGAAGCGGTGAAGCGAATGACGGAGCTTCCCGAGTATCAGAATCTTTTCCGCAAGAACGTCGTGTCGGGCGTCGGCGGCAATTCGGCGATCGGCGGCCTCACAGCCGGGTCCAACGGAAAGGTTGACGTGCGTAATCTCACGCCCGATCAGTACCAAAAGTTGCGAGCGGAGAACCCTGAACTGCTCGGCCTTCGGCGATCGCGCCGCCGTTAATGAATCAGGGGCGGACCTGCTTTTCACGATATCGATCTGTCCCGCTTGGAGCCAAAAATGAATCTGTGGTATCTCTGCGTCCCCGCTATCGCCTGCTACGGCTTGACTGGGATCAACAACGACGCTTTCATCCCCGAACTGTGGTCGAATGAAGGCTTGGCCATCTTGGAAGAAAACATGGTCATGGCCAACCTCGTCTACCGTGATTTCGAGGATGAAGTGCGCAACTACGGCGACGTGGTGAACACGCGCCGCCCCGGCAGCTTCACCATCAGCCGCAAGGCGGACGGCGACACGCTCGTTCCGGAAGAAGCCCTCGCCACCAACGTTCGAGTTCCGCTCGACCAATGGTTCTACAAGAGCTTCGTCATCAAGGACGGCGAGGCGAGTTTGTCCTTCCAGGATCTGGTGGAAGTGTACTTGCTGCCTGCGATGCAGGTGATCGCCCGTTCGGTCGATCGCGCCATCATGGGCCGCATACATGAATACCTGACGGGCGTGAACGCTCGCGCCGGTAAGCTCGGCGGACTGACTCCCGCCAACAGCTACGACTACGTGCTGGAAGCGCGGCAGCGGCTGAACGACAACTCGGCCCCGATGACCGGCCGGAAGTTGGTGCTCTCGTCCGCGAGCGAAACGGCGCTCTTGAAAAACACGATGTTCGTCAAGGCCAATGAGCGAGGGGACGGCGGTTCGGCCTTGGAAACGGCGACGCTCGGACGCATCGCAGGGTTCGATACGTTCCTCGACCAGAACGTCAATTCGGTCTCCACCGGGGCGGACGCCGTCGCGGGAACCGTTACGGAACCGTATTCCGCCGGTTACGGCGGCGTTCAACTGTCGGCTTTGACCGGCGTCGCCGTCGGAGAGTACGTCACGGTCGCCGGAAACGACCAGCCGACGTATGCGACGGCCGTGGTCGCCGATACTTCGTTCACTCTCAACGAGCCGAACAAGTACGCTACGCTGGACGACGCCGTGGTCACTCGCTACCTGGCGTGCGACGTGAACGGCGCGTACGCCGTCGGTTACAGCAAGGTCATTCTTTTGGACGGCCACTCGGCCAACAAGGGACCGCAAATCGGTCAGTTGATCGCCTTCGGCCTCGGCGCGAATCGCCGGACCTACACGGTCATTCAGACCGCCGCCGTCAGCGCGACCTCGACTCGGATTACGCTGGATCGGCCGCTCGACGTCGCTTTAGCCGACAACGACAGGGCGTATCCCGGACCGTACGGCTCGTTCAACTGGGCGTTTCAGCGTGAGGCGATCGCCCTTGTGACTCGCCCGCTGGCTAGCCCCAACAATCAAATGGGCGTGATGTCCCATGTCGGCGTCCACAACGACATCGCCATGCGCGTCGCCGCTCAGTACGACATCGACGCAGGCGGAACCAAGGTGAATCTTGACCTACTCTGCGGCGTCGCCGTGCTCGACACCCGCCTCTGCGTGCCGTTGCTCGGTTAAGCCTCGTTCGACCGTCTCTTCTGCCGGTCGCTCGCCCCGGATTCCATGGCGAGCGACCGGTTCTTACTCCGCTCGTCGATAGCGAAAGGCTTCCGTGATGCACATCCTCTTCGCCTACGGCGAATTCACGGACGCGATCACGCTGATCCAGCAGTTCGGTCCGTTCTTCCTCGCCGTCGTGTTCTTTCTCTGGCGCGATTGGAGACGCGAGGATCGATACTCCGACCGGCTGGATGAATTGGAAAACGAGCAACGGGAGGTGATCTTGCCGTTGGTCAAAGACTGCGCGGCCGTCATCGCCAAAAACACGGCGGTGATGGAACGCATCGAAAGAACTCTCGACCGCTAGGAACGCGCCATGCGACCGCCGATCAATCGCAATCTATGCCTGCGGATTCGGCAAGCGCTGTATCAGATGAAAAAGGATTACGGCGCGCCGATCGACGTTTACAAACTGGTCTCCAGCGAGACGGACGCAAGGACAGGCGAAAAGATCGTGACGAAGAGCGTCACGCACGTTCGGCGAGCGGTCGTAACGCCGTCCCGAACGGAGCGAGTCGCCCAGCAAACGATTTCCGTCATCTCGGCGAACAAAGCGTTCGTTAGCGGCGGCCATTACGACGCCGACCAACGGGAATTCATCATTGACCGCCGCGACGTTCCCGCCCTGCCGGAGCTCACCTCCGACGATTGGATCGTCTACAACCGCCGCAAGTATCAGATCAAGAACATAGAGTCCTTCGAGGTTGACGCCGGATGGGTCGTCGCGGCCCGCGAATTGGTCGGCGAAACGCCTGAGCAAATCTTCGATCTGCGGGCTGAATCTCACTTGGATATGCAATCCGGCGCCCTTTGGGCATAGAGGACCGCTATGGCAGCAAATCCCCATTGGGCGCGGTGGGTATTTCATTCGGTGGCTGATTATCTGAAACAGGTCGCCGCTGAGGCCGGCCTGCCCGCGCTCATTGAGCACTTCGACGAACGCACTGCCGCGTTCGAGCACGCGAGCGACCGCGCGGAAATCCGCATCACCGGCCCTTTCGATCAGGAACTCTCCAAGGGCTATCACCGCATTTACGTAGACGCCAACGTTCTTCTCACTAGCCGCTACGACGGAGCGAGAAAGAACGCCGCCGCCATTCTTCGGTATGCGGGGCTGTTCCATGAGGCGATGGCAGGGCCGATTCCAGTCTGGAACTTCGGCGGCGAACCCGGCGATTACGTCGCTGACGCGCCTGACGCTCAGGTTCATCTCGGATGCTTGACGCCGCGACCGGGGAACAACAACAGCATCCGGGTCTTGCACTTCGGCCAGTTGGACAAGGTGGACAAGATCAAACAGACCGCCGTGGATGCACGGTACGTTCTTTACCTCACCGAATAACAGGAGATGCGTATGGCGCGAATTGAACTTCGTGACGCCGTTATCACGATCAAGGACGGTCTTGCGGGAGCGGCGACGGTCAACGACGCGACTGCTCCCGTTGCGACCGATACGACGCTCGCTATTGACTCTGTGTCGCTCAACGCCGCGATCACGAACCAGGTGCCTATCGGAGCCCGCTTCACGATCGCCGGCGAAACGGCGAGCGCGGCCGTCCATAAGGTGACGGCCCGCACGCCGACCTCGGGTTCTACCACGGAGATTACCTTTACGCCGGCGTTAGGCGCCGGCACGTACGCGGACGGCGGCATGTTGACGTTTGCGCCGCAAGAGGTGGAGATCAAGGTCGGCGACGGAGACGTCACCTACACGGAAAACAACGAATATACTTACGACTTGGATCGCGGCGATCTCGACACCGTGCGAGAGGGCGATCAAGCGCCGATGGACGTCTCGTTCGACATCATTTACGAACACATCACCACCGGAACGGGCGAATCCATCTCTCCGATGGATGCGTTGAAGCGGAAAGGCTCCGCATCCGAGTGGGTCTCCGCCGCAACTGACAAGTGCGAACCCTATGCGGTGGACATCGAAGTTCGCCATACGCCGCCTTGCGGCACGTCTCAAACGGAAATAACCATTTTTCCGGACTTCCGCAGCGAGAGCCGCGAAGTCAGCTTTTCCGACTCCAAGATTTCAATCAAGGGACGATGCAACGCCGTCGAGCCGATCGTCTCGCGTACCGCATAATAATCCTTTCACCCTGCGAGGGAGTAATCGCACATGAAAATTGCCGGAGTTGATCCTGCAACCTTATCGCCCGAGTACACGCTGGTGCTGCCGCGAGGCGAAGACGTGATTGTGTTCAAGGCCCGTGGGCTTCCGGACTTTGACGAGTTTCACAAGTTCGTGCCCGAGCCGATTCCGCCGAAGAAAATGACCCGCGACGGATTGGTGGCCGACGCGAACAACTTGGACTACAAGAATGACATGGAGATATACGCTAAGCGTCGGCTGGCGTATATGGTCATCAAATCGCTCGAACCCACGGGCATCGAATGGGAAACGGCGAAACCTGAAGATCCAGGCTCCTGGACGAAATGGGAAGACGATTTCAAGGCCGCCGGTTTCACGCAGATCGAGATCGGCCGCATAACGGGGCTGGTCTTGGAAGCGAACTGTTTGGATGAAGCCAAACTAAAGCAGGCGCGAGAGGTTTTTCTACGTGGTCCGCAGCCGGCGTCGGAAGGCACAGATGGCCTGACTATCGAACCGGCGAGTACGCCGTCTGGCGATCTTGCGCAAGGCTAGGCGTTCTGCCGCCCGGCGTGAAGCCGCACTGGGACGACAACGGCCCCTACTCGCAGGCGCTGATCGTCGCTTTCGATCAGCTTAGCAGCCACGACGAGAGCGAAAGCGAGGCTCAGTTGTTCGGGGCGAGGACGCCCTCGGGCCAGCAATCGCGTCGCGGGCGAGGCTGCGGACCATCATGAAGTTTACCGGCGTTTTTCATGCGCCTCGCCTCAATGAAGCCTCGTACAGGAAGCTGATGCAAGAGCGTCTCACCGACGCTCTAACGGAAGCCGCCGTCCAGTGGCTCGGCGCGGTCGTCCCAAACATTCCGGTTTGGAGCGGCGCGTCGGCCGCGACTTTTTTACCGTTGGCCCGAAAGGTCGCCTACGGCAATTCGCCGATTCCGAACAACTACGGTTTGCGTCACGCCGAGGGCGACTTTGACCCAGGCAAGTCCGATCCCCATAGGTACGTCTTCACCTATTCAACGACTCTCGCTCATCTGATTTGGAACGAGTTTCATAACGCGAACGTCGATCCCGATCCGACCAAGTGGCCGCCTCCTGCGGTCCTACGTAACCCAGGCCCCTACGAGTTTCAAAAACTCGGGCAGGAAGCCTTTGAGAAGTACGCGGCGGGCGTCTCCCTGCCAAATCCCTTCGTAGCCCTTCGTACCAAAGACATCCGGGTAAGATGACATGGCCGAAATCACGCAGACGCTCGGTTTCGACGTGCAGGAGGCCTTAACGGCACTGCAACGGCTTGACCAGCAATTGGTCGGCCTGGAGCAGCGGCTGCAATCGGCGGCGACGGCGGCGGGAAATTTCAACAGCGCATCCAAGCCCATTTTGGATGCGTTCAAGGGGATCGGTCGGCTTGCCGGCAAGGCGGCGGTCCAGGTCAGCGGTTATGCTCAGGCCGCCTCACGCGCCGCGCAAGTCGCTGCGCCGCAGGCTCCGGGGAACATGGCCACTTTAGCGGCCATATTGACGCAAGCTCAAGCGGGCCTTAAAGGATTGGTCGCCGCCGCCAATCAGGCTCAAACCGCAATGAATAAGCTTGGGCGGAGCGCCGCCTCTAACCTTAACCAAGCCGCGAAGGCCGGCGACAAGTTGATGGTCACGTTTGGGACGCTTTCCCGCGTTGTGGCCACGCAACTTGTCGTCCGCGCAATGTCGTCGCTTCGTAACGGCATGGAAGAGTCGCTCAGCGCCGCGATCGGTTTCGAGACGCAGCTAGCTCAAATTCAAACGATCGGAGGGCCTGCGGTCGGAACGCTCGGGGACGTCGCAAAACAGGTTAGGGCGGTCAGCGAGGCGTTTAATCGGCCCATCGAGGACGTGGCGCAAGGTTACTACAACATCCTCTCCAATCAAATCGAGAAGGCGGCGGACGCCCATCTCGTCTTGGTGGAATCGGCGAGATTGGCGACGGTGGCCGTCTCCAGTTTGGATGACGCCACGAACGCCCTGTCGAGCGTCATCAACAGTTACGGAATGAACGCGAGCGACGCCGCCGACATCAGCGGCAAACTCTTCGCTGCGGTGGACAAAGGGCGATTCACGCTCAGCGAGATAGCCAATACCATCGGTCGCACCACTACTCTCGCCCATGAAATGGGCGTCAGTTTTGAAGAAGTCCTCGCTTCGCTCGCCACCCTGACGATTAGCGGCATTAAAGCCGACGAAGCCCAGACGCTGTTATCCAACGCGATGCGCGGATTGTTGAAGCCGACCAAGGCGATGAAGGCCGCCTTCGCGGAGCTTAACGTCGCCAACGCCGAAGTCGGCGTGGCCACCTATGGATTCCAAGGTTTTCTGGAGAGACTTCGCGACACGACCGACGGCACGGCTTCGGAAGTCACTCAATTGACCGAAAACATTCGAGTCGGGCGCGGCGTATTCGGTCTTACCGGGAAGGCGGCGGAGAAGTACCGAAAGACGCTGGAAGAGATACGCGGCGCCGGAGCCGAGAGTCTTCAAAGCAAGTTTCAAATTATCATGAACACCAATGCGCAGCAGGTGCAGAACGAACTCACCAAGCTACGCAATTTCTTCGTGAATGACTTCGGCATCGTGATGCTGAAAATCATCAAGCAGACGGTGGACGGCTTCGGCGGTTTAGTCAACATCGTCAGGAGCCTAAAGGACGCCATGCTGACGGTCGCCGTCGTCGTGCCGACTTTCATCGCGGCGCAAGCGGCGATCACGACGGCCCTGAAAGCTACGACCGCCCTGACGCTTGGTTTGCGAATCATGATCGGACTCAAAGTCGGCGTGGCGGCTTTGTGGGCCGTGGTCCTGGCGCATCCGATCATCGCGGTCGTAGCGGCGGTGACGGCCTTGGCCGCCGCGATCGCGTGGTGGAGAGGCAGAAACCAGGAGGCGATTCAGACCTCCGGCGATCTCATTGACCAGTTGACGAAGCAACACGAGGCGTTCGCTCTGAATGCGGATCAACTTGCCGCCGCAGCCACGGCGGAGGCCAAGAAAGTGCAGGCTACGCGCACGGAGACTGTGGACAAGGCTTACCAGCAACAGTTTCGACTCGTAGCCGAGTTGAAAAGTTTGTACGAAAAAGATCGTGACAACGCGATCGAGGCCCAGAAGGACATTCTCGAACGGTTGAAAGACCAACTCAAGGAGAGGCTTTCGCTCATCACGAAGCTCATTAACGAGTTGGAGCGTAAGCAGGAGGAATCCACGCGGATTATCGAAAAGAACCGCAAGGAAAGCTCTGATCTCAAGCTCAAGGACCAGGAACGGTATCTTGATCGCCAGCTAGGCCGACTGAACGACCAAGCTAAGGCGGTGAAGCAACTGCAACGCGCTCGTGAGTTGGAAAGCCGGGCCGCGAAGCTTAGCAATGCGAATGATTTCGAGGGGGCGGAAGACCTTCTCAAGACCGCCGATGAACGCGCCAACGCGGCCCTTGAACTGAACGAGGCCAGGCTCAAGGAAGCCGCCACGACCGCCGAACAGCAAGACGCTTTGTTGGCGATCGGCGAAGCCGAGCGCGAGGTCAATGGCATTCTCCAGCAGCGGCTCGGTCTGCGCGAGCAGGAGAACAAAGCGGCTCAAGCCCAAGCGATGGCCGCTCAACAGGAAATCACGGCTCGTCGCACGCAACTGGCGGACGCGAAGCGCCTGATCGAACAGATCGACAAGTTCGAGGTCATCTCCAAAAACAAGGACGTCGCGTTCGAGGATCGGGACTCCGCTCGCAAGGCCGTCCTGTCCCTTACCGATCAGTTGGAAACCGTTCTCAGCCAGGGCGACTTGAACGTCGAACAGTTCCTCGGCATTCAGGACTTGGCCCGAAAGATACGCGCGCCGTTCGAGAGCGCATTAACCGATACGCCGGTAAGCCTGCACTTCGCGTTCGACGAGGGCATCGACGCCGTCTTCTCAAAGCTCGAAGGCCGCACGATCAAAGTCAAAGCCGTTATAACGGAACTTGAGCAAGCCAGCGGAGCCAAGTTCAACGTGAAGGCGGGCATGGATGAAGTAGCCGTCGGATTGGTCAACAAGCGAAGAGAACTGCTTGAAGCCGTCGCCGATCAGGCGAGTCTGCCGACCGAGGAAGCGAACCTAGCGAAAAACGCCGATCTGATTAAAACCCTGTCGTCTGAGATCGGAATCTCCGGAACGCAGCTTAGCGATAATCTGAACAAGATGCTGGTCCAGGCTCAAGCCGCGACTTACCAGGCGCTTCAAGGGCAAGGCGAATGGCTACTGAGTCTAAGCAAAGACTTGGGCGCGGCCGCCGACGAGTTGGGCAAGAAGGCTCGGTTGACGGTTGACTCCGCCGTCCGAACGTCGTTGCTGGAGGAGTCCACCAGGCTCGCGCAACTGGCGACGACCATGACGGACGTGGTCGCCGGTCAGCAGAAGGTCGCCAACCTCAAGGCCGCCGCTCCGCAAGTTGAAGCTGCAATTCAGCAAAACGTCGATGCAGGTCAGAACTCGCAGAACATTCAAATGGTCGTTCGCTTTGACGAGATGGTGCGAAGCGCGACTGATGGGCAAAGAGTATTTCTCCGGCAAACGGACCTTATAGCCCCGGCGACGGACGTCGCCAAGGAGCGAGCGTCGAGCTCTTATACGGCGATCAAGGACGCGATCAGCGGCGCGACTGCCGCTCAGAATGCGCTCAACGACTCCATTCGGAACATGCCGGTTCCTTCAACCGGAAGCGTGCAGAGTAGATCGCTCGGCGGGCTGATGAGCGAAATGCGATTCTTCGAGAGCGGCGGCGCCGCGCGAGGAACGGACACGATTCCCGCCATGCTTAGCCCCGGAGAGTTCGTCACCAGCGCAAAAAATACTCGTCGCTTCTTGCCTCAGCTACAGGCGATCAACGCCGGAATTCCTCCGATCGCCGAGCCTTCCGCAGTAACTTACAACACGACGGTCGGGGACATTAACGTCAACGGCGCTCAGCAACCCAAGTTAGTCGCCCGTGAAGTGATGGCCGCCATACGACGGGAGCAACGTCGCGGATCAGGTCGCCTGTAATTCTTCGCCCCGCTCGCGGTGAGCGGAGGCTCTTCCACATCGCCGCTTCTCTAGGCGGTCGTGCAACTTTTTAACTTATCGGGAGATCGTATGAGCACGGTCGTTTCCAATCTCGCGTTCGCGCAAGCCGCCGGAGTCGAAATCATTCGCGGCGGTTCCGCGAAAAGTCCGCTTCCTCTTCGCGGCCGCTTTAACGTCGAGCATTGGCGAGGCGGGAAGCTGTTGGCCGTCTATGCCATTGACAACGGCGTCACGAACGAAGGAAAGAACTTCCTTCTCAACGTGATGTTCCACGGCACGACGGCGATCAGCGTTTGGTATTTAGGTCTGATTTCCAATTCAGGCTATTCCGCGTTGGCGGTGGGCGACGCCTACGGCGCCGTCAACCAGTCGGGCAACGGTTGGACGGAGTTTGCGGACTATACGGACGCCAACAATAGCGCCAACTCCTCAACTCGTCCCGAGTGGCAGGAAAACGCTGCCGGCGGTCAAGCGATTACCAACGCCACGGCGTCCATTTTCAACATCACGGCCAGCGGAACGGTGAAAGGCGTATTCGCTTGCGGCGGCGCGAACGCCCAAACCAAGAGCGACCACACAGCCGCAGGCAACTACCTTTGGGCGACGGCCTTGTTTAATTCGGGCGACGTGGCGGTCAACAACGGCGACCAATTAAAAGTGACCTACTCGGTGAGCGCCTAATACTCTCTCGCCATAGGCCGGACGGGGTTTTGCCTCGTTCGGCCTTTTCTTTTTGAAGGAAACGCAATGGCTTACGAACGCTTTGCGAACGGCGGTCTTTCCTCGTTGGATTCCGCCGTCGCTTCCGACGACGTCGCTTTGACCGTAAAGTCCGCAGTCGGGTTTCCCGCGACCGGCAATTTTCGCATCATCGTGGAGAGCGAGATTATGCTGGTGACGGGGGTGCTAGGGAAAACTTTTACGGTCGCGCGAGCGCAGGAGGGAACCACGGCGGCAAGCCACGATTCGGGAGTCGCCGTCTTTCACGCCCTCACGGCCGGAGCGCTGGCTCAGCGCGACGTCGAACAATTCGCCGCAGGCGTAATTACCGATCGGGACGCTGCGGGGCAACCGGGCAGACTATATCTCCCCGCAGGCGGAATGGTCAGTCAAGACGACGGCGCGGTCTGGAACATGCTTCCCTTAAGCCGCATGAAGAGCCCGACCAGCAGCGGCTTCACTTGGGTTAACCAGGGGACCGCTTCAGTTACGGACACCCACGGAATGATGGTCCTAACGACGCCGAGCGTAAGTTCCGGGGAGAGCCTGCGCTGCCTTGTGAAGACGGCGCCGACGACGCCATATACGGTTACGGTTTGCATCCTGCCTCAGTCGCCGACGTACACTACCTCAAGCACTTGCGCCCAGTTCGGCGTCTGTTGGCGGGAGAATTCATCGGGAAAACTGTTGACCTATGGCTGGGGAATGGGAAGCTACCCTCTCTATTTTAGCTATGACCAGTGGACGAACTACGCAACGCTTTCCGCCAACCAATTTCAGTACGCCACGCCGCCGTTTGCGCCTTTCTGGATACGCATGTCGGACGACGGCGTTAACCGGTTGGTGGAGATTGCCGGTAGCGACGGCGTTTCCTTCGTGCCTGTCCATACGGTGCAGAGCCGCGCTACGTTCTTAACGGCCGATCAGATCGGCGTATTCGCCAACAGTTGGAAATCCGCCAACGGCATTCCGCGCGTCATCTCTTTCTTGCATTGGGAGGAAGCGTAATGGCTGAACAATTCAAGAACCTTGCCAGCGCCTCTCTCGCAAGCGGCATCGACGACGTTACCACGTCACTTGTCGTGAGCAGCGCAATGGGATTCACCGGAGGCGACTTCCGCATCCTCATTGACAGCGAGATCATGAAGGTCACCGGCGTCAGCGGCACGACGTTCACCGTCGTGCGAGGTCAAGAAGGCACGTCTGCGGCTTCCCATGCGAGCGCCACGGCGGCGTTTCACGTTCTTACCGCCGGGGCGCTCGACGCGCACGATCAAGACGACTTAGCGGCTTTCGGAACGTACGCCGCTCGGCCGGCGGCCGGAACGCCGGGACGAATCTTTCTGCCGACCGACGGAGCGTTCATCGAGCGTGATGACGGAACGTCCTGGACTAAGTTCGGTCCGATCTGGCCGATGACGCCGCCCCAGCCCTCGGATTTTTCGACCTGGCTCAACCAATCGACTGCCGCCTGCACAAATACCTATGGGCCAATGCACTTGGTCGGTCCGTCCTCCAGCAGCGCTATATGGCGCGCCGTGCTGAAGAGCTATCCGACGCCGCCCTTCACGTTAGTTACGGCATTCCTGCCCAACACGATCGCCAACGCCTATTCATCTTACGTCACTCTCGGACTTTGCATCCGTGATTCGGCTTCCGCGAAAATGGAGGTGTACGGACTCGGCGGAGCGGGCGCCGACATGAACATTCGAGGCTACTATTTCGCCAGCGCAACGCCATCCTCGGGAACGAGCGTTACGGGGTGGCCGACAGGGCAACACTTCTCCGAATCGCCGTTAGTGTGGCTTAAGTACGTAGATGACTCGACAAATCGTATCATCTCCTTATCCGTCAACGGCCTAACGTGGACTCAATTAGCCAGCAATACGCGAACTACCAATCTCACGCCGGATCAAATTGGGGTGGCCGTTCAAGCTAACGCGGGCTACTCGTCTTCCTCTCCCGCCATGGCCATCGACACCGGCATCACCGTCTTACATTGGAGTCAATCATAATGACCGAACGATTCGCCAATCAAGCCGTCACCACGTTGTCGGCGGCAATTGCGACGGCAGCAGCTACGAGTTGTACGGTCACTGATGCGACTGCATTTCCGACGACCGGTAACTTCCGAATCAAAATTGACGGCGAACTCCTCCTTGTCACTCGCGTTTCGGGAACAACCTTCACCGTCACTCGCGGGATCGAAGGCACAACGCCGGCTACGCACGCAAGCGGCGCAGGCGTCATCCATCTTTTGACTAAAGGAAGTCTGGAAGCGCGTGTCGCTAATCGCTTCATTTCCGATATGTACGCCAATAAGCCGGCAGCCGGAATCAAAGGGCGGCTATTCATTCCTACAGACGGATTGTACTTGGAATATGACGACGGAACGACGTGGCATAAATACGGACCGTGTCAACGCCTCAAAGCTCCGCCGCAGACCGGCTGGACTTGGTTCAACCAGGGCAACGCCGCCGTAACTTATGCAGGAGGCGTCTTAATCCTCTCCGATCCGGACCAGGACACAAACAATCCCCAAGTGCGAGGCGTCGTTCGACCGCTGGGTGAAGGGAAGACGACTCTTACGACGGCGTTCACGATGAGCGGCGTCACGTCCGCTCAATGGTACGGCGGAAACTGCATTCACGGCGGCGGCACTGAAGCGGATGAGTTCACGCTCTGGGGGCTTAAAATGACTACCAGCTATCCTTATCCGTACCTGAGCTTCGCCCCGTTTACGTCTCCTACCGTCGCCGGAACGGCGCCGTCGTTCGATAGCCGCATTCTCTGGCCCCATCGCCTTTTCTGGTTTCGTTTTAAGTTGGACGGCGAGTACAAGCGGTATTACTTTTCGGAGGACGGATTGCATTGGACCTTGTGGTACTCCGTAGCGAGCTATACCGACCATTGTCCAATGCAGTACGGCGTCGCTCTTGATCGGTACAACAACGCGACGGCCATATCGTTGGCGTTAGTCCACTGGGAAGAGAGCTAAACAGCAATGACGCAGACCGGTAAGCTAGGTATTGCTGAGTCCCGTTTGGGAAATATGCTACTGGCCTCTGCCGGCGTGGACGCTACGTCGCCGTCTGCGAATGCAGCGAGCGCCAAGCTTGGCGCGTCCGCCTCAATGCTCGGGCATATTATGCTTGCGCTCAGCGGCGCAGACGGTCCCAGAGTTTTCAACATGCGGGCCGTGAGCGCCTTGGAGCTTGTAAGCTCGGCGGACCGCGACGCTGAGATTATTGGGCGTCCGTCGCCTCGCTGGGCGCTCGGCGGCATCGACGGCGTACTCGGTAACGCACGGTTAGCATACGTTGAAGAAGACCTTCGGCCGTTGACGGCCGCTTTAACTGGCATGCTGGGCGCCGCGGCTTCTACTCTAGGCAATGTGCGTCTTGCCCTCGGCGAACAAGAAGGCGATAGCGGGGCTAACGCCTTCCAAGCGTCGGCAACCGTCGCGTTGTCGCTTGAATCCTCGGCCGTCTGTAAGGCGGCGTACGTGCGAGATACGTCCAACACGCTTTCGGTGAATCATTCGGCGTCACTGACGAAGACGCTCGCCCTCGGCGCCGATAGCGCGATTGATATCGGAACGGAAGTCTCGGTTACCCCAAGCGTCTGGGGTTACGACGTCGTCGCCGACAATGACTTGGAGTTGACGACCGAAGCCGCCGTAACGACAGATGCGTGGCTCTACGAAGTCTCCGCTCAGAACGTCCTATCGCCCACCGGTCAGGCTGCCGGCGCGATTGGAACGATCTTCACGATCAGCGTCGAGAACAATTTGGAGCTGAACGTCGATGCGGGTTTTACAGCCGATGAATGGATTCATGATCTCAGCGCAAGTAACCTTCTTGAATTGGCGCATGAGACGACCGTCGCAACGGATGAGTGGGTTTTCGCTCTCGCGGCGGAAAACGCGATTAGCATGTCTCACGAAGCGACTGGCTCGTTCATATTGGAGGCGGGCGCAGAGAGCGCCTTGACGTTCGCACAAGAAGGCGACTTCGGATTCGTTCGGACCGTGACGGCTGAAACCGCGTTAGGAATCGCGCAAGAGGCTGGCGGAACCGTCAATCACGAGTATGAGGTCTGGGGTTGGAGCGTACTGGAACTTGACCAGAACGCAAGCACGAACAACGCTCTTGCCGTGTCTGCCGGCAATACGTTGAATGTGGGGCAAGACTTGTATGTCATTCGGCCCTGGTACGTATCGGCGGAAAGCGTATTGCAGGAGAGTCATCAGGAATTCACGCCGGGGACGATAGAAATCGTCGAGGTCACGACTGGACTGGACAGTTCAGCGTCAGTCAACGCCGTCCTTAATCGGACGGCGCGTTCTCCGCTCTCGTTGGCCCAAACGACGCACTTTTCGTTTGTTATGCCTGGCGGCGTCTTGGTTTCGGCTGAGAACGCCCTTAGTCTCGATCAAGGGGCTTGGATCACGCGACTGGGCGACGCGATCAACACGCTATCGCTCAGCCAGTCAGCGACGGCTTACAACGGACCTCCGCTTGGAAGCGCGATTGAATTCCGACAGGCCGCTGGCGTCAGCGTCGTTCGCAATCGAGACGCTCGCTCGGAGCTAGACCTGGAGCAGGCCGTCACCTACATCT
Organism: Thermoguttaceae bacterium; assembly: GCA_963665265.2. Taxonomy (GTDB): domain Bacteria; phylum Planctomycetota; class Planctomycetia; order Pirellulales; family Thermoguttaceae; genus CAXXHQ01. Next base: position 1,491,981 of record OY762224.2, read on the forward strand.
TAATTAGGCGTGGAGCCGTCAATCTATTCGATTACGCTCCGGCCGGTTTAGTCCCTCTTCAAGGTCCATATCCCGGCGTCACGGCCTCGTTCGCCTTGATCTACCCTGCCTCGGGACCGGCGACGGATACGTTGGAGCTTTGCTCCCCTGACCTCGGCAATAAAGATCGTCTTAGCTTCACTCGGATTAACCGGGAATCGCGGGGCGGCGCTCTGACCGTATTCGCCGATCCGATTTGGCCGAAGGTGCAGACGCTCGCTTTGAGTTTCTCGGCCCTGCGCCGAACCGAAGCCCAGGGATTGCTCCGTTTCTTGCGTGACCACATTGGACGCGAAATCAAGCTGACCGATTGGGAACGGAGAGTATGGAGGGGCGTCATCACGACGCCGAATGAGGCAGTCATCCAGGACGGCAAAGAAAGCTTTTCGGCGAGCTTCGAGTTTGAGGGCGAACTGGTATCACCATAGAGGTTTCCCGATGTTCGTATTGCAGGCGCCCCACCCGACCCTAATAGCCACGACTTTGCTGCCCAATCCGCAGTTCGGCGACGCGGAGCGCCTCACGGACGAGGTGCAAGTGAAGCGTGCAATGGACGGCACGACATACGCCTACGTGAAGACGAAGAACAACCGACGGAACCTGCGATGGACCTTCCGTCTGACTCGAAACAAAGCCCTGGAACTCCGGGCCTTTATACAAGTCTATTACGCCGCCAAGATTCGTGCGACGGATCACAACGAGCGGATCTGGATCGGCAACTTCGTCAATAATCCGTTCGAGTTCGACACGCCGAGCCGGGCCTCACCCGCCATCGCTCCGATGCCGCGAGGGGAAACCCAAGAGATCACGATTGAGTTCGAGGGGGTTGAACGGTGAGAACCATTTCCGACGCATCGTTGACGAAGCTCGCCGCGCGCTTCGGAACGGAACCGATCAACATTTTGGAAATCCAGTGGGTGGCGCGCGGGAGTATGGATCAGTACGCCGACCGAGACATTCCCGGCGGAGTCAAAGGCAAAATTCAGTCCATCAGCGAACTGGACTCCGTAGTCAACGTTTCCGGCGGCGGTCAGAGTCAGGCCATCGACGTGACGCTGGACGACGCGGACGGCTCGATCAAGGCCATACTGGATTCCAACGACATCCATAAACGGCCTTGCAAGTTGTATCAATGGTTCGACGGTCTCGACCTTAGTGAAAGGTTTCTGGTATTCCAAGGGCAGATTTCCAGCCCAATTACCTGGAGCGAAGGGGATCGAACGGTCTCCTTCACATTGATTTCCAAATTGGAAGACCGTGAAATCGGTTTCTCGGCTGAAGAGGGAGCCTTCGCGGAAATCCCGGAAACCTTGGTGGGCGAACCGTGGCCCATGATTTTCGGCACGCCTCTTGACGTGCCGGCCTTGGCCGTCACGGAACCGTTGACCGGCACGATTACCAACGCCGCGTCGATCGCCGATTACACGATCCCTCTGCAACTCAGCGTGTTGTCCACTCAGCGAGCCTATTCTAACGTTATTGCGTTGCTTTTTCACGAGCAGGCGGAATATGCGCGCACGCAGGACGATACGGCCGGCGCGGCGGAGTATGAACAGCGTGAATCAGAAGCTCTGAGCCGAATGAGCGAACTTGCCCAACAGGCCGCTGAGCTTATCGCCGACCTCGCGGAACAGCGCGCCGAAGAAAAGCCGACCGTGACGATCATCGGAGGCGAGAAGTTCCCTCAAAACGTCTCGTTGCGGCTGAACGTCAACGACGGCATCTTCACCGGGTATTTCGTGGGCAAGGTTTTTCATATTACCGCCCGTCAACATCCAGACTTCGGCGTAAAAACGGATACGCCGCACGTCAACGTCAATATTCAAGTTCGCTACCCCATGAGCGGGCCGCGAGAGTTAGTCTGGTATAGCGAAGAGGTCACCGGCTCCAGCGCCGGTTTTTTTACGGCCGAAGGCGGAAGCCGCGTGACTCTTGCGGACAACGAACCGATGGACTACATCGTTTCCATTGTGCCGGGGACCGTCGTCACCGTCGCCGCTAAGCGCGCCTTCGAGGGAATTAAGCGGCTTGTCGCCGTGCCGCTTTCCTACTACACGGTTCGCACGGCGACGTTCGGCAGCATCTCCGCCACGATCATTCGGCTTCCGAAACCGTTGTCGAGTTATGCCGACGAGGGCTGGGAAGATGACTTGTACGTCACCTTCAAGTCGGACGTCGGCCCGAACACGGTGGACATTTTGGAATACCTGATCGGTCTCTACGCCCCCGAGTCGTCGATTGACGCCGCAAGTTTCAACCATGTGCGAGCGCGTCTCGCTAATTATCCATCCAATTTCGCGCTGCTGGAACGCAAGAACATCGTCGCCGTGTTGGAGGAGATCGCCTGGCAGGCTCGCTGCGCCATCTGGCTCAGCGGCGATACGTTCTATTTGCGATACTTACCCGAGACTCCGACGGCTTCGCTGTCGATTTCGCAGAGCGATATCGTGCCTGGGTCGATGGAGGTGTTTCATACTGACACGGAGGACTTGGTGACCAAGCTGGTCGCCGAGTGGAGGCAGAGTTACGCGGCCGATGATCCCAGTCAAGTGATTCTTCGACACAACGTGAATAAGTACGGCACGCATGAGCAGACTGAAGAGTTTTACATCTACAACATTCAGGAGTTGGTTATTAAGAGCGCCACGTTTTGGCTGATCCGCATGGCCAATACCTGGAAGAAGATACGATTCCGCACCTTTATTAACAAGCTTCAGCTTGAGACGCTTGATCCCGTCACGCTCGCTTTTTCTCAAAACTACGTTTCGACGGGGGCCGTCACGGGGATCGTGGAGCAAGCGAATTTCGATTCGGCGGGCAACGAAATCGCGTTCGAGGCGTGGACGCCGGTGAAGGCGGGGACCATGACGCCTTATGACTTTGCTTGGCCAGCCGACGTGGATCAGAGCCTAATCTTTCCTACAGTTGAAGAAGAGTATGCCGGCGACGCGGGAAGCGACGGAACGGGGACCGATGCGGACGGCGATTTGTCAGGCGGCACGATCGTCACCATCAGCGGCTATCGTTCGCACCAGGACTACGGCGATTCGCATCCGTCCGATCGGGGCGACGTGAAACCCTTAAATCCGCCGCCGCTGGCGGATCGTGCGGAAGTGGATACGACCACGCCAAGCCACGTTACTCCCGATTACCAAAAGAATTCATATATTCCCGGCGGAAGCTCGCGCGGCGTCACGTCCATCGACATTCATTCGACGGTCATTACGGACTCGACGACGAAGGCTTCGACGACGTTGGACACGTTCTTCAAGCAAGTGAAAGACAAAAAACTTCAGATGTCCGCCGAGGCCGTCATCAGCGACGGCGACAATGCGGCGGCGTTTGACTTCGAGTATGACTCGGAGGAAGACGTTTTCGGCGCCGGAACGGCGTTTCTCCATGACTAAGAGCAGGTACGGAAGGCGTCAGTTGCATTGACGAGGATGAAATAATGGGACGACCATGGACACGCGCTGACTGGAATGCGCTCATCGGCAAAATCAACGCCTTCTCGGCGAGCGAGTGCTTCATCGGCGAACCGCTTGAAGAGGTGACGGAGAGACACATCTGGAAGGTCTCTGACATTACCAAGGTTCGCGACAAGCTGACGCAAATTTGCGCGAATGCGCCCGTTTTCTCGGCGGCAACGACGAAATGGACCAGGAGTATTATCGACGAGCTTGAATCCGCCATCGAGTCCTGTTCGTGTTGTCCTGTCGCTACCGTAGCTATTCCGACTCAATATCATGCATTTCAAAGCCGCGTCTTTGAGACCGCCGAGGCGATGAGCGCTAACGCGGCCGCCGCGTTGAACAACGAGGCGGAAGGGGTGGCGGCGTCAAGCGTCGCCGCTGATGAACGAACTACGCTGGAAACGCTGTTGAGCGACGGAGGCTCCGAGCAGGCGGTAGAAGCTCAAGTAGCCTCGCTGAATCTGGCGGCAAGCGTGGCGTGGAGTTATATAAGTAGCGCGAATACCGAGCGGTACGATCTTAGCCCGCTTGGTCCGCTGTTGTCTACGTCGTACAACCATACGTCAACGCCGACCTTACGTCACTTTGAGTTTAACGGAAAACGGTATAAAAACTGGGCGTGGTGCGAGTCCACGGCTCGTATTCGGACGGTAAACTACGGTTGTTGGGGAAGCTCATCCAATTTGTCGTCCATTGAGTATGCGGACGAGTTCTTGTTTAACGGCGCACCCAACGGAACGTGGTTTTTAGCCGGTACGCCTTCTAGTACGTCAATCAAAATGTTTTTCAGGAACTGGTATCGAGGATGCGCGACGGATTTTACGGGCGACGGCGATTGCGATTCCGTGGCGGCATGTCTGAACTACTTGAATTCGGCTGGGTTGCGTCATGCGATCGCCGTGGAATACGGGACCGCTAGCGTATCCAAAGGTGCGTGGGAAGATACGGAATAAGCGGAGTTGCATATGGCTAACAAATGGATTCAAAACGCAATTCGGCATCCAGGCGCTTTAACGCGGAAGGCGAAGGCCGCCGGCATGTCGATAGGCGCCTACATTTCGCATCCACCCCGAGGCGTCAAGGCGTCAACGAAGCGACAGATTGCCTTGGCGAAGACGCTCCGAGCGATGCGCAAGAAATAAAAAAAGCCGCCGATTTTCCAGCGAGCTTTTGTGATTTAGAAGTTACAAAAGATCCATCAGCAGCATCGCGCGATAGCATTCCGCCTCCGCCAGGGCGTCGGAGAGAGCGTCGTGTGGATGCGCGTTGACGACATTGAAGCGTTTGCAGATTGAGCCAAGCCCAACCCGCGCAAAAGGAGCCGGCAGTCCGAAGAAGGCCGCCTTGTCGTTTAAGGAAAGGGCGAACAGCATGGCGTCCCGAGCGTGGCCGGAGAACAGCGTATTGGTCAGCTCGACGCCGAGCCAAGCTTGCAGAAAGCGCGACTCGAACGCCCAATTGTGGGCGAGCGGCACGAGGGTCTTGCCAAACGGCAAGTCGAGCTTGTCCCGCCACTCAAGCAACAAGTCCTGCACCTTACCTATCTCCGGAGCGTGCAGCGCTAAGTCTTCCAGATTGAGGCCGTGAACGTAGCCGACTCGCCGTTGTTGCCGTTCCGGATGCTCGGGCCTGATCGTCGTATAGAACGGACGCACGCCTTCTAACGGCCGGATGTCCGAGTTCAGAGGAACCACGGCGATTTGGATCGGTTCGTGATAGCCGGCTTGGAGGCCGGTGGTCTCTAGGTCGATTGACGCGAGAACGTTGCCGTTCAGGTGGACCAATCCGGAGTAGGTTTTGGTCATACGATCGCCTCATCCTCCCATGGCTCGACGACTTCGACCTGGAGGGCCTGCCGCATCTCTTCGGCCGAACGCTCCGGTTTTTCAGCCCCGCAGAGCCAGGCCGCATATCGGCTCGCCCACTGGTCAAGATGGCGAATGTCGCCCGTCTCACCGATCACGTTGGTCCACCGTTCAAAGCCGAGAAGTTCGCGGTCGGGGCGATTCGGACCAGGGCCGTAACCTGGCCGAACGACCTTAATGAGTTCCCCGCCTTGTTCCAGAACGGCTTCGGCCTCGTTGAGGAACCGAGTGTCGGGAATCAGCATCACGTCCAAGCCATGCTCGCTCTTGAGCACATAATCGAGCCAGGTGCGCTCATAGACCTGCTCCCGCACGGCCGACGTGCCGAAATCGATCCAAATCCGCCGAGGACTCTTGCCGATCTCCGGCAGCACGATCTCACGCAGGCCGGCTCCCGGCTCCGTCTCGTAGTATTCCGGTCCTTGGAGTCCCGCCCAAGAATAAAGATCGTGGCAGATTTCTTTGAGTTTCCACGCCCAGGACCGCTTGCCGACGCGGAGTCGCGGATCGAGACGACGCGCCTTGTCGATGACGTAATTGGCGAAAGTGTCTTTGCCCACGCGACGATAATGACCAATCGCAATGATCTTCATTCTGCCTCCTCTTCAAACGCTGGATAAAATCGCCGCCGTACGGGTCGCTCGCCTCCAATTCGTCTTCCGGCCATTCGGCAAGATCAGCTTCCGCGATCAGCGTCGCACGAAGCACAGAACGCGAGACGGCCTCTTCGTAGCGACAAACGTCAATCGTCATTGCTTCCTCACGAGCCAGTTGTCCACGGCCATCCAAGGCTTCACGTCGGGAGTCGGTGGCTTGGCCTCGAACGATAAATTACCGATCATCCGTTTATTGCCGGTGTAGCAGCCGTAGGGAAAACGCTGCTTGATCTCGTCGAGAACGAGGCTTTTTTTCCACGCATAACGCCGATCTTCCGGCAACCATTCGAGGAAGCGTTTGTAGAAGGCGGCGAACTCCACCATCTCGCCAGGCGCCTGGAAGCATTGCTCATTGACGAAGGTTTCCAGAGGATTACCGTTGATCTCCTCCGCGCGCTCTTTGTTGCGCGTTCGCAAAGGCGGAAGGCCCAAACGGCTGTAAGGCGAAGGCAGAGTCAAATCCATGATCGTTCGCATGAAATGCGGAGCTTCTTCTTTGAGTTTGGCGATCAAAGCGTTCTTCGGGATCTCCTCGCCTGATTCCAAATCGGGTACGAACATCACCACGATCCGCGTGTCGCCGGACTCCAGATAGACGTTGCGGAGCCTATTCCCCGTTTGAATAAAGTGCAGCGTGTTGCGCTGCTTGTAGGCGTCGGTGTACATCCGACGAATCCACAATTCGTCGTTGGTGGTCCAGTCTTTGATGCGGTTGTACGCCCTTCCGTCATGCGCCGAGAGGTCGGTTTCCTCAATGTACGCGAGCACGCAATTGGCCAATTCGCCGTTGAAATCTGTGTTGCTGCCCAACGCCCTGTCGGCCGACGCTACCCCTTTCGTCACCAGGAGCGCAATCGCCTGGTGAAGAACGGACTTGCCGCTGTTTTGGTTTCCGTAAAGAAACAGATAGGGTAGCGGTTGGAACGGATCGCGGAGCATGAACGCGATCCAATACAGCAGGTAATCCGCGCCCGTCTTGATGTTGTGGAGGCCGCACCACCCGTTTTCGCGCACGGCGGAGTCGAGGTCTTGGCCGCAATGACGCAGCACGCGATTCCAATGCGAATGCTGCGGCGTCCGGTCGTATTCCATGCCCGCCGGGGCGTAGGCGAATTGCGCGGCGTGAAGATTCCATTGCCGATCCCCTGGGTACTCCGGCTGGAACGGCACGTTGACGAGCTTCCACGCCTTGCCGATCGTGCTTCCCAGGATCAATTCCACTTCGGATTTCGCATTGCCGAGCGCATGAAGGCGGAGCTTGACCTTCTCGGTGCTGAATCGCTGCCATGTCTTGTCGTCCGAACGCAAGTACCAGCCGGCGTCTTCTCCCGACGGAGAAACCAATTGACGAATGACGCCGTCGTATTCGGCGTGAGACACCTCGTCATGCTTCGCGTCCGTGACGACGTCGAACAGCTTGACCCATTTGTCGCCCTTGCTGATCCATCCGTCGAGCGTTCTATTCTTTTGGCCCTTCTTCTTGAGAATGTGCATCACCAGGCGTCCGTCCTTATGGGACTTGAGGCGAGCCTGATACTTCGCCAATAAAGCTTCTTCTTTGTCCTCGGGCAACTCAATCTTCTGCCCCAACATCTCGGCGGCCTTTTTGGCTTTGGCGACCGTGTTGAACATGAACCCGCCGTGATCCGGGTCTTCGTGCGCGCCCATCGCCTTGGCGATCGTTTGCAAGTTCGGTTTGCAATTGAAATAGCAATTCGTCCAACCTTCCTTGTCTTGGTTCCAGGTCTCCGCCTCTTGGACTCCGGGCGAAAACCGATAGACTCGCCAGCCGCCGTCATCTAGCGGAAACATGAAGCAGTTGGGGGCGCCGGGATTGTTTCCTGCGCTGTTGGTGCGGAAGATGCCTCGATAGCCCCCGTTCTCCAGCAGTTTCCCCAGCGCTTTGGTGTGGGTCTGGCAGAGATGATGATCGGGCACCCAGATCGTCGTGAATCCGGAATGCGAAAGCTCGTCGATAATACGTTTATGCGTCTCGTCGAGCGGAACCATGCGTCTGGCCGATGCAAGGGCCTCGAACGGATCGAGATGCTCGTCTTTCAACTCCGCGCAGACTCGAACCTTGGCTCGACGACGGGTCACGACTTCAATATGATCGCGCCAGTTCGACGGGAGATCGGCCAGAGCAAGCGTCTTGTCGGCCGGCTTGATGAGCTTTAGACCCTCGTTTTCGGGCGTCATCTTTCGATGCCAAACCCACATATTCGAGCCGCAGGCGTCGATCTGCGAGGCGAAATCAAAACCCGTCTCGCTGGACATCATCCCCAAAATGCAGCGGCCGAGGGCTGAGTGTTCGGTGTGGTTCGCCGTGGGAACGCCGACCTCGTCAAAGTAAACGTAAAGATGAATGCCGGCCCCGCCGGTACTCTTGCGAACCTCGACGTAAGGCAAGGACATTGCGGCTTCCTTGACCCGTTCGAGTTCCTCATTCGATACGCCGATTCCCTTAGCGTGTCCGGTAATAGCGTCGAAATCGAAGCCCAACGCCCTACTTCGTCGCGCGGACCAATCCCAACCCGTCCACCCGACGCCTTCTACGTGAAGGTCGAGAGGCCAATGGAGTTCATAGTCGCGGAATTCCGGGTTGGAGGCGGCGTTCTTCGGAATCCTGATATTGAACCATTCATATTCTCCGTCTGAATACGTGTTCCGCCGCCCTTCGACCGGCTCGCCGTTGTCGGCGGCCGCGTTGATTTGCGTTTCCATGAACGGGGTCAGACGATCCAGCAGATCAGGTCCGTTATGCTTGGCTCGCCGGGCGCTCAGGAAGTTCCGAATCGCTTCAGTAACTTTGGGCATTCTTCTTCCTTAGATGACGGACGCTCAGAGACGTCGTAGGTCGCGCGGGATAGCGGCGTCGCTCTGAAGGGCGCAGGTGCGCCAGAGCGGCGAAAGAGTAACTGGTTCTAAAGATAAGGTGGCGTCAAATGCGAGAAAATATACCCGAGAAAACGCGATCCGAAGGAGTTTTCGGCCGCAGGGGATAGGTTGTGAGGACGCGACGTTATCGTCGGCTTATTATTCTCCTAAAAGTTATTAGTCGCTTCTCAAAGATATTTTCACCCGCGTGCGACAAGGTGAAAGATAGGGGACTATGTGGCGAGAGTAGGGAGAGACGCCGAGTAACTAGATTCGATTGCTCGGATCAGCCGCCATGAGTTTCGATCGCTTCATGGAATCGCGGGTATATTTTCTCGCATTTGACGCCACCTTATCTGTAGAACCAGACAAAGGAGCTTCGCATGGACAAGATCGAGTTCCTGCCGATCGACGTCTTGCGAGAGCCCAAAGTCAAGCTGCGAGACGTGAATCGGGAAAGCGTCGCGTTTCTTGAGATGCTTGAGAGCATCCGCGAAAAGGGCATTCTGCAATCACTTCTCGTTCGTCCCCTCGGCGACGTCTATGAGATCATCGAGGGGATGCACCGCTACGCTTGCGCCCGAGAGCTCAGGCTAGACGAAGCGCCCTGCATCATCAGAGAGTGCGGAGACGACGAGGTTCTGATCCTGCAACTCCAGGCGAATGCGATCTCGCCGGAGACGAAGCAAGCCGAGTACGCCCAGCAGCTAAAAAGGCTGATGATGCGAACGCCCGGCATGACGATCCGCGATGCGGCTTGTCTCATCCGCAAGTCGCCTGCGTGGGTTGGAAAGTGTCTCGATCTGGTCAATCTTCTGAAGAACGTTCAGTTGATGGTGGACCGGGGAGAGATTCCCATCGAAAACGCCTACATGTTGGCGAAGATTCCGCGATCTATGCAAAAAGACTACGTGGATCGCGCCAAGCTCCTTCCTCACGGCGAATTTCGCCCGTTGGCGGCTGCGTGCGTCAAGCAATTCAGAGAGGCGGTCAAGCAGGGAAAGATGGACGCCTTCTATTCGGACGCATTCCGTCCGCAGGCGTATCTTCGATCGCTTAAGGACATCGAAATCGAATTGGGCAAGAGAGAAGTCGGAGCGCTTATTTCGGCGACCGAAGATTGCCGGAACGCGAACGACGGGTTTTACGCAGGTCTGCGGTGGGCCTGCCATCTCGACAGAGCCAGCGTGCGTGATCAAGAGGCCGCAATCCGCAGCCGCAGACGGAAAGAGGTGATGGATGCGTCCGTAGATTCAAGCTAGTCCTCCTCCCTTCTCACCATCAAATCCATGAGTATCCAATGAGCACCGTTTTAGCTACCGTTGATCTTAACCAACTTCCCGCCACTCAACTCGGCTCCGACGAACAGTTCGACGAAATGTCGCGCAGCACGGGTTTTCTCGGCCGACTGCAACTCTTTTCCAAAGGCAACGCGATCAACGAAGGTCTGATTCCTCCCGGCTCCTATGGGATTCCCGAATCCGACAAGAAGATCGTCAAGCTCGGTCCCAGCATCGACGTTTTACCCTTGGCCCGTCGTCTCAAGGCGCTCGACATGAGCGACGCCGAGGCGATCATCGCCAATTACGACGCGACCAGCGACGAGTTCAAAGACATCGCCGCCCGCAGCCAGGAGAGCGATTCCAAGTGCATGTACGGCACGTCATTCCTGGTCTTTGAACGAACTACCGGACGCTTTCTGGAATTCTTCTGCGGCTCCAAGAGCACCCGTCCGATCGCGGGCGACGTCGCCGTCTTCCTTCCGTTGAGCCAGGCCCAGATCGACGCCAAGAAGGCGGCCGGCTCCGACGTGAGCAAGATGGAGCCGCACGGCCCTCGTCCCTGCACGTTGAAGGTCCGACTGGCGAAGAACAAACGCGGTCATTCGTGGCACGTTCCCGACGTCCAGCCTTGCTCCGTTCCGTTCGCCAATCTGCCGACCGTCAACGTGATCGCGGACGAAATCGCCAAGTTCCTGAGCATTAAGAACGGTGAAGTCGAAAGCGTCAAGGAGGAACCGGGCAAGAAAGCTCGCGCTCGATAACCGGTCCGCGACGCGGGCGGGCGTCGCACGGCTCTCGCGGTCCTGCCGGCCGCAGGCGAATCTGCAAAGGCTTCCGCTGAGCCTGCCTAGCGAATCAGCGGTTCTGTAAAGACGCACGTGGCGTCGTCTTCGCCTCGCTTCTCTTGATCGCCTGGCGGTCCCATCGGGCGGCGCGCCTGCGTCATGGACGGATTCCAACGCCGCTGAGGGCGATCGTCTGCGGGCGATTCAGGGAGGGAATCATCGTTAAGAGCGTGCGGGCTAGCGGACAAGTGAACCTCCGCTAGCGAAACACGCAGTAACCGGCGTTTTTCGGAGAATGCCTCATGCCTGTCGAAGCTGCGCTGATTACGGTCCCCTCAATCGACTTCACTACGTTGCTGAGCCTGACGCACGGCGCCTTGGGCTACAACATCGCGGACAACGCTGACGCCAGTCATCGCAAGCTGGCCGACGCCGAAAAGTTTCTCTCATGCCTGGCGGCGTTGAAGGAGGACGGCGGGGAGATCACTCCGAATCTTCTTCCGCATGTTTCGTTCACATTACTCATCCTCGCCGACGAACGAGATTTACTCGACATCCTTGAACGGGCTTCCGGCATGTCTTTCGTTCGCGCCGATACGACGGCTCCAGGCGTCAGCCTCGCCGTCGTAACCGGCGCTCTCGGGCAATGGAAGGAAGCCGTGGCCTCCGGCGTCGGCGAGGCGGCGACTCCCGCCGTTCGCATCTGCTACTCAAAAATTCTTCTGCTATTTGATCGGGCCGGCTTGACTGCCGTATGGAACGACTTCGAGCGTCGTCCGGCGCCCGATCACAGCGGCTTTCTTTTGGAATACCATGCCTGATCTCGTTCAATGCAAGCTGACCACCCGGACTTCGAGCGGCAAACTCATTCGGTCGGCGGCCGCCCTCCAATACAAGGACGGGCGCATCTGGTTCGTCAAGTCGCCGTTCAGCCTTAAAGAGGAAATCAAAGCCATGCGAGGCTCTCGCTGGCACGGCAGAGACGACGATGACGACGGTCGCAAAATCTGGAGCGTCGAGGATTGTCCTCGTAATCGTTTTCAGCTTGCGTTTCTGTCCGGAGAAGACGCGTACGCTTGGTTTGATCGTGATCTAATTCGCCGTGACTACGCCGACGCTCGACTTAACGGCGTACCGACGACCATGATGAGCCATCAGTGCGATTTGGCGGACAACGGCCTCACTTATCACTATCAGCTATGGGCGGCGGAGATGGGAGTCGGCAAGACGCTTGCCGCGCAGAAGGTCATAGAAAAAAGCGGTTCTCCGTATTGGTGGTGGGTCGGCCCTAAAAGTTCCATCCCCAACATCAAGCGCGAGTTCAGGAAATGGGGTTTCGATTTCAACGGTCCCGTTCGCGTTGAGTTCATCACTTACGAGGAACTTACGAAACGCATGGATGAATGGAAGCCTGATGACGAGCTTCCCCAGGGCGTGATCTTCGATGAGTCCAGCCGCCTCAAGGGCGACGCCAGCCAGCGCACGACGGCCGCTCAGCGATTGGCGGATTTTATCCGCGAGAGATACGGGTTTGACGGCTACGTGATAGAGATGAGCGGCACCCCCAGCCCGAAGTCGCCGCTTGACTGGTGGAGCCAATGCGAAATTGCTTGGCCCGGTTTCCTTCGAGAAGGCAGCCGTAAGGCGTTGGAGCAACGTTGCGCGTTTGTGGTGATGCACGAGTATGAAGCCGGCGTATTTCCCAAACGCATCGGTTGGAAGGATGACGAGCGTAAATGCAAGCATTGCGGCCTCTTCGAGGAAAAAGGTCCGCATGAGTTTGACGGGATCGGCGATCCCGGAGACGTCCATTCGTTCGAGCCCAGCTTTAATGAAGTCGCCTACATTCATGAGCGGCTCAAGGGCTTAGTCGTCATCAAGCATAAACGAGACTGTCTGACTCTGCCGGAAAAGAGATACCGCAAACTCGTCTGCAAGCCTAACCCAAGTGTGTTGAGGGTCGCGCAGGCGATCATGAATAGCGCGCCGAATACGATCGTCGGCCTGACGTTGCTCAGAGAGCTGAGCGACGGCTTTCAGTACAGGGACGTGCCGGACGGCGAAATCCGTTGTCCTCATTGCCCGGACGCCTGCGGCGAGATTGAAGAATGGTTCGACCCTGACGACGAAGAGGCGACCTATAGCGCAATAGACGTGCTGAGCGAGGATTTCACAACCAAGCTTCGGAAGCGCACGGCGCCCTGTCCGCGCTGCTGCGGCTCCAAGACCGTTCCGAAGATCATTCGCATCAGCCGAGAGATTCCATGCCCTAAGGAGCAGGCGCTTAAGAAACTCCTCGGAGAATGCGAGGAAAACGGCCGCATCGTCACGTTCGCCGGATTTACGGGCAGCGTCGATCGGATCGCCAATATTTGCCGCAAGGAGGGGTGGTCGGCGCTTCGCTGCGACGGCCGAGGTTTTGAGGTGACGGACCGAGAAGGCGTCGTCCTCACGCAAAAAGGCGAAGACGCGCTTGAGTTCTGGGCAAATCGAGACAACCAACGGGTCGCGTTCGTTTCGCATCCGGAATCCGGCGGCATGAGTCTGACTCTGACGGAGGCCCGCATGGCGGTCTACTGGAGCAACAGTTTTAAGCCGGAATATCGGAGCCAATCTGAAGATCGAATCCACCGCAAAGGAATGGATGAGAATCTTGGCTGCGAGATAGTGGATCTGATCCACCTTCCGACGGACGAGCAGGTACTCGAAGTGATCCGGGCCAATCGGAAGCTCGAATTGATGACGCTCGGCGAGTTCAGGAACGTCTTGGACGTCGAAGGCGACGATGACGAAGCGATCGTCGAAGAAATCGTGGCCTAACTCAAAGGGGTTCTATGAAGATCAGCAGCGAAAAGGCCGCGCGCATCAAGGCCGACATCAGCAGCACGATGACTCAAGGGGCCATCGCTCGAAAGCACAATGTCAGCCGTTCGGCGGTCAGCGATATTGCAACTGGGCGACGCCGCAAAGAGGTTCCTTGGCCTAACGGAGAACCTGCGCCAAAGCGTTCCGGCGGTCAACGAAAGAGGCTGGAGGAGCATGATCCGACCGACAAAAGAATCCTGGAGCTTGAGGCCGAGGTCGTGCATCTAACGGAGGAACGGAATCGGGAGCGTGCCAGGAGTAAGGCCAGCGCCAAAACCCAAGGACTGTTTCGAGCTATCGTCGCTGAGATGGATCGACATGTTAGGCCCTTCAAGACGCTCCCGTCGCAGATGGCGAGTCGCTCAAAGGCGCAGATCGTCGAGCATTGCGTTTTGCACATGAGCGACGGCCATCATGACGCGGTGGTTCGGCCGGAAGAGGTCGGCGGCTTGGAAGACTACAACTTCCCCGTCTCGTGCTGCCGAGCCGAGCGGTACGTCCATACCGTCGTCGAATGGACGCAGAACACCTTGGCCCCGAAGTTCTTCTTCCCGGTGCTGTGGGTGTTGGCCTATGGCGACTTCACTAGCGGAGAGATTCACCGAGCCTGCGAAAGAAGCTACTATCGGAACCAGTTTAAGAATTGCCTGGCGATCGGCCAGCTTCATGCCCTGATGTTTCGAGACTTGGCGGCTCATTTTAAGCAGGTCAACGTCCTTTATTTGGCGGGCAACCACGGCCGACGAACTTCCAAAAAGGATTACCTCGGCGCCCATGATAACTGGGACTATCTGATCGCCGAGGCGGCCCGATTGCATTGTCGCGGACTGGAAAATATTTACTTCACGATCCCCAATGCGTGGAGCGCCAACGTCAACATCAACGGCGTTGGATTCAACGTCAGCCACGGCGACGACGTGCGATCGAACCTGGGCATTCCATGGTATGGAATGGTTCGCCGACAAAAAGGTTTGATCGCTTTGGGAGCGGCCGCCGGCGCCCAGCGATGCCGCTATTTCTGTTGCGGACATCATCACGCGGCCAGCACCCTTTCCGACGTGGACGGGGAGTTGCTCGTGAACGGAAGTTGGCTCGGCACCGACGCCTTCGCCTACAACTCGTTGTCAGGCTATCGAGAGCCCGCCCAATGGTTGCATGGGGTCAATCCCGCGCACGGCGTGACATGGCGGTTGAACGTGAAGTTGCGACATGAGAGCGAAGGAGCCGGCCCGCAGCGATATATCATTGACGGCGGTCGAGACGTCGGTCCGCTTAATTGACGAAGAGGCGGCCGTTTCATCTCGGCCGGGATTTTGGAGAGTCGCATGCCCGCTTTTCGCAAGAAGCCCGTCGTCATCGACGCGGTACGGATCAACGAGCCTATGGTCATTGCATCGCTTGAAGGCGAGATGCGGGCGCAGGCCGGCGATTGGATCATCAAAGGGGTAAAAGGAGAGCTATATCCTTGCAACGACGACGTCTTTCGGCAGTCCTATGACCCGATCGGCAAAGACGGCGTCCATGCTCTGACGGCTCCTGGTCCGAAAGACTCCGAGGAGAACGCCTATGTAATTCCGTTTCCGGACGTCGTATCCGGCGTTCCGCTTGATCCGCTCGTTACGGACTCCTGACATGCTTTTTGCATCGTGGCTCAACGGTAGAGCGCCGCACTGTTAATGCGGCGGTTCCCGGTCCGAGTCCAGGCGATGCAGACTACTGGCCCGGCCGCAGCAGGGCTTTCTTCGTCTTCCGAGATCATTATGGAACGGCTCCCGCGTTACGACGTGTTCGATGTGCCGCTCGCCGACATCTGGGTTGATCCAGATTTTAACTGCCGTAATGCGTTCACCTTTCAGTCCGTCGCGGGCTTGGCGGACAACATTGCGCGATCCGGGCTAGAAATTCCGGTGATCCTTCAACGGCGAGAGGACAGTCGGACCGGCTTCATGCAGCCGTATCGCCTCGTCGCCGGATTTCGGCGACTTGCGGCCGTCAAGACGTTCCTGAAGTGGCTCTGCATTCCCGCCAACATTCGCTACGGACTAGACGATCGGGCGGCCGAAATTCTGAACCTTACGGAAAACTTGGAACGCCAAGATCTGAATCCTCTTGAACAGGCTCAAGCGATCGCAAGGAGGTTTCCTCCCGGCACGTCGCTTCGAGCGATCGCCCAAGAGATGAGCCGGGATACGCGGTGGGTGCATCAGCGTCTGCGCATCATGGAACTTTCCGAGGAACTCCGCGAAAAGGTCGCTGCTCGGATGCTGACTCTGCTTGACGTTGACGCCTTGGTGAAATTACCGCCCGAAGAGCAGGTTGTCGCGGCAAGGGAGATCATCGCCGCACGCGGCAAAAACAAGCGAAAGCTTATCGTCAACCCTCGCTATCGGCGGAAGTTTCGTTTTCGTCGCGGCAAAGAGGAAATCAACGCCCGTATCGCCCAATTGCTGGAAGCGGGGCTTGGCGGGTTGGCCACACGCACGGCGGCCTGGTGCGCCGGATATATCAGCGATGACGAGTTCGATCAGGATATTTCGGACGCGAAGCAAGAAAATGCGACGGAAAACGGCCCTCAGTTTCGTTGTCTAACGGAGAGCGAACAATTTACGGACCTAACCGACGTCTCTTGTCCCTCTCTCATGGCGGACTTCGTTCGAGAGAAAGGTCTTAACGCCACTTGATTCTTTTGTCGGCGGCTCATCGCGGGATCATTCAGTCTATTCGACTGAAGCCCAAGTCGATTCGACCGCCGACGTCGGTATGAATCAACCGGAGGGCCTCGGCGCGCGTCTTTCGCGCTGAACCTATAACCGCTGACGACTGCCTAGGATTGCCCGCAAGCCCGGCAGTAACGGCGTCCCGCAAAGGCTATGCGGGCGTCATGCGGAATACGCCGAGGCCCTCCGCGATATACGAGATCCACATGTACGAGCGACACGAAGACATTTTTCAATTCGCCGTCAAGCTCCCAAACGGAAATGCGGTCTATCGTCTTGAAAAAGAAGAGGCCGACGCCGTCAGGGACGCGATTGCGCACAATCGGCCGATCCCGCCCGCAAGGGCACGACGGCTATTGCCGTTCGGACAAGGAGTTGAGGTCGTGGGAGGCCGCGTCACGGCCAGTTATCGAGGCGTGCATCTTGGCGTATTTCCGAGTCTGAAGAAGGCGCTCAAGGCATGGGACGCGGAGGAACGCCATGAGAGATTTTCCCTGGAGCAGGACGCTGAACGGAAGGCTCTCGACGAACGCTACTACGCTGATTTGTCCTATGACGAGGACGGCTACAAAGTCTTCAGGCCGCGATCATCCGCGACATGAGCAAAATCTACCTTGACACGGAAACATGCGGGCTGCATTCGCAGATGGCGCTGCTTCAATACGCGAAGGACGACGGGGCGATCATCCTCCATGAGGTGTGGCGGCGACCGATCCGCGAGACGCTCGCGCTGATTGAGCGACTTTGCGAGCATACGATCGTCGGATTCAATTTGGCGTTCGACTGGTTCCACGTCGTCAAGACTTATACGACGTTTCGTCTGGCCGATCCTGATTGGATTCCTTGCGAACATATCGAAGAGATCGCTCTGCTGGAGCCGAGGGGACAGGACGGGCCGTGCCTGAAGCCGAGCAGCGCTCTTGATCTTTTGCTTCATTCGCGCAAGGGACCATATCAGTCTTTGATGGCCCGCGAGGACATTAGGATTCGGAAAGTGCCTACCGTTCTGGCCTATGCGCTCGCGCAAGAGTTGGAACGGCGAATCGAACTTGACGACATCTATTTCGCCAAGAGCGCCGACAAAGACGCCCCGAAGTGGCAGACGCTCGATCGTCGCACTCGTGACGGTTTAGTGGACGACGATTTCAAGGACGTGGCGTTGAGATTTAATCCCGCCGGCGGGCTAAAGTTCCTTGCCGAGCACGCGATGGGATTGAAGCCCAAGTATCACTACAAGGACGTGGAGCCGAACCCCGCATGGCGACCGTATGAATTGGGTTACGCGCCGACTGCGCTGGCGGTCAGCAGTCCTGAGAAGAACTGGGAAGTGTGGGTCGAAAAAGACGGCAAGCGGAAACTTGCAGGCCGCGCATGGCCCGCAGTAATTCGCCATTTCATCGAGCATTGGGCCACGCGACCGGACGCCCGCGAATATGCGACGGACGACGTTGTTTATACGCGAGCGCTTGATCAGCATTTCGGCTATCCGCCGCCGGGCGACGACGATTCCATTCTCGCCTGCATGGTTCCGGTGGTTCGTTGGCGAGGCTTCACGATCGACGTGGACGGAATGCGAGGACTACTCGCCAAGGCTCAGGCGACGGTTGAGGCCTCGCCGGTGAATATCAACAAGCCGTCGGCCGTCCGGGCCTACCTGACGGAGGTTATGGACGAAATCGAGTCGTTGAAGATTCAGGAATCCACGAAGAAGCAGAATTTGGAGACGGTCGTCAAATATGAGATCGTCCAGGATGACGAGGACGACATTGGCGCCGAAGGCGTTGAAAGTTGGGACGGCATTCACGTTCACGAGTTCTGCCTCAAATGCGACGGGACTGGCCGATTTAACGGCGACGTTTGCAAACGCTGCGGCGGACGCGGGCATCTGAAAGCAGGCGAACCTCATCCGGCTGCGGTTCGGGCTAAGGAATTGCTTAAGGTCAAGCACGCGGTCAAGGAAGTTGAGCTGTTCAACAAACTGATCTTCGCCAAGAAGTTTCACGCCAGCTTCAATATCGTGGGCACGCTCAGCAACCGCATGAGCGGCGGCGACGGATTGAACGCGCAAGGGATAAAGGGCTCCGATGAAGTCCGCTGCATGTTCCCCCTAGCTTGGCCGGGCTACCAGTTATGCGGCGGCGATTTCGACAGCTTCGAGGTCACGATCGCGGACGCCGTTTACAACGATCCTGAGATACGTAAGACATTGACGACGAAAGCGCCCTGCCTTGACTGCAACGGCGCCGGTAAGTGCCGCTCCAAAAAGTGCAGAAAATGCCATGGGGCAGGCACGCATGAATGCGAAGAGTGCGACGGGACCGGCGTCGGCACGAAGAAGATTCATGCTTTATTTGGAATGATTCTCTTTGATTGCAGCTACGAAGAAGTCGTTGCGGACAAGGAAAAATACAAAAAAGGCAAGGGAGGCGTGTTCGCCGAGATTTACGGCGGCAATTGGATGACGCTGATGCGCAATCTCGGCATCAGCGAAGCGGCGGCGAGAAAGGCTGACGAGGAATGGGGCAATCGGTACAAGGGCATCGGCAAGGCTCGTGAGCGAACGATCAAAAAGTTTTGCTCCATGAAGCAGCCGGGCGGCGTCGGCAGCCAGGTCGTGTGGGACGAGCCGGCCGAGTACGTCGAGAGCTTTTTGGGCTTCCGGCGGTATTTCACCTTAGAAAATAAAATTTGCCGAGCGTTGTTCGACCTCGCTCGCAAACCGCCCAAGGGCTGGCGCAATCATCCGATTAAAGTGGTGCGCAGCACGCGGGTCCAAACGGCCGGAGGCGCTGCGGCGAGCGCCCTTTACGGCGCGGCATTTCAACTTCAGGCGGCCAACATGCGAGCCGCCGCTAATCACGAGATTCAATCGCCCGGCGGCCAGATTACGAAGGCCGTTCAGCGGGCAATCTGGGACGTCCAACCGTCCGGCGTTCACGAGTTGCTTGTCGGCCCGATGAACGTTCATGACGAGCTTATGTGCAGCACGCATCCCAGCGTAGTTTCGTTAGTAACGGAAAAGGTCCGGGAAGTCGTAGAGTCCTACCGCGACAAAGTACCTTTGATCGGCATGAGTTGGTTCGAGGAGATGACAAACTGGGCGGAGAAGAAGGACGGCGCGGAGAAGGTCGCGATTCGCGCTCCGGAGATGACATGACGTCATGATCGTTTACAAAATTCAGGGCTATCTAAATGCGGCGTCGGGCTACGACAACGTGCAAACGTTTACGCCGGACTACGTCTGGTCGGTAATGAAGATGCCGCGACGATGGTGGTTTCCGTGGCCAAGGATCGAGGTCGGCGTCGTGACGAATCTTCGTCTGGCGGAACGGAAGGCGTTGGCTATGGCGCTTCACCAGGCACGCATTCGTCGAAAGAAGGATCGAACGCGGATTGTGCGCGTGGCGCAGCTTGACGGCAAAGAGACGAAGACTCTGATCTGGGACAACGGAAAGACGCTGGACCCATCCATCCTGCCCTGGTATTGGAGAGCGCTTCGTTGGTTGTTTGAGAAAGAGAAGTCGGCCTGGAAGACGGCGGAGTAGAAATGAAAGTCCGAATTGAGCAAGACATCGTGATTCCGGCGGGCTTGGTCATGGATGACGCGCCTCGCGTCACAAGACGTTACGGTCCTTGGTGCGAAGCGCTGACCGGCTTCGGAAAAGCCCATACGGGGAGATTTACGCTCGACTTCGACGTCGTAAGAACGTTTCCCGAGCAGTTTACGATTCTGGAAGAATGAAACGTATCAGACGGCCGAAACACGGGCCGGAATGGCACATTCAGCGCGACCTTATCACGTTTCTAAAAACGCGAGGGTGGCTCGTCGAACGCATGATCGGCAACGCCTATCAATACGGCATCCCCGATCTTTATTGCCACCATCCCAAATGGGGCGGCCGTTGGATCGACGTAAAAAACCCCGGCAAATACGGCTTCACGCGTGAGCAGAAGCTGAAATGGCCCGCGTGGGAGCGGTTTGGTTGCGGCATCTGGATTCTGACGGCTGCAACCCAAGCGGAATACGACAAGCTATTCGCGCCGCCCAATTGGCGCGCGTATTGGAAAGACTCTTGGGGAGACGTTCCGGACATTGACGAACTGCTCGATGAACTCGACCGTCTGGAGGCGAAACGTGAAATTGCAGAAGAAACATAAGCGTTGGCAATGCGCCGTAACGGCGTTCGCCATGGCGATCGACTGCCCTGCCGCCAAGTTGATGCTCGTCCTTGGACACGACGGCGGAGAAACCATCTTTCCCGATCTACCTGAACCGGCGAACCGCCGTAGCCACAACATCTATGAGATGATTCCCGTCGCCCTGGACATGGGATTCAGCGTAACGCCAATTCCCTTACGACCGGCGATCATGCCGGCCGGCGCCCCAATGATGCAGGTTGCGATCGGATCGGATGAGGATAACTGGAAGCGATTCACTGGTCAACTTCGGAACTCTCGCGGCGTTATCGAGTGCCACGGTCCTCGCTGTCATCACATGCTCGCCTACGACAAGGGGCGGATATACGACCCCGACGGCCGCGAGTTTTCCTATTCAAGAGAGGCCTGCGAAGAGCGCGGACTCTACACCTATTGCCTGTGGCGCGTCGATCGGATTACGCAATGAACAAGACTGAATGCAAAACGCCGTTCACCCAAGAACAAAACGATGCGGTTTACCGACGGCTGGTCGCCGGCGACGCGAACGCTCGCGACGAGATGATCGAAGGGAATATGGCGCTGGCCGCGTTTCGCGTGGAGGAATATCTGCGAAATGCGCCTCAGATGGCTTACTACCGAGATGACCTGATCGGGGCGGCGACGTACGGTCTTTGCGAAGCGGTTGACTCGATGCGGAAGAAAGGGCCGATAAGAAATCCCAAACCCACCGGCTATCTCACCAGAGCGATCGATTGGCGCATAACGCGACTCGTTGACGAATCCAACCTGATCGTCGTTCCGCAGACGACCCAAGATCGCGCTAGGGCGGAAGGCGTCGTCATCAAGCCGCCGCGTCTTGTGCCTGAAGCCGCGGCGCTTGGCGTCCCCGATTCTTCCGGAGCCAACGACGTCGCGGCGACGGAATTGCAAGAGGAGATACTTGCCTGCTGTCAAGACGAGGCGGACCGGAAGATCGTCGAGATGCGAGCGATGAATTACACCCAGAAGGAGATCGCTTGCGAGGTCGGGATAACTCAGAAGTCGATTTCCTGCCGGCTTCGAGCGATCCAACGGCGTTTCCAGGAACGCAACCCGGAGTACGCCGATGCTTGAATCCGTCCTTCTCGACTTGGACGGCGTCTTGAACACGTTTCACAAACATGCGTTCGATCATCTCCAGGTTCCATATCCGGACGACTCCTATTATCCGACGGAGTGCGGCTGGGACATCGTGCGTGCGGCAAATCAGCTAGCCGGCTACGAGCGATTCACGCCTGCCGCCTTCTGGAACTCAATCACGCGCGAAGTATGGGCTAGCGTTCCGCCTTCGCCGGAATGCGAGTTCATTCTTGGCTGGGCGGAGGCCCGCGTCGGTCAATCGCATGTTCATTTCCTGACGAGTCCGACGCTCAGTCCCGACTGTTTGGCCGGGAAGCTGGAATGGATTCAAAGATTCGCTCCGGCGTGGATGCAGCGACAATTTCTTATTGGTCCGTCTAAGCATCTGTGCGCCAAACCGAGCGTCGTGCTGATCGACGACGGGGACGAAAATGTCGCCGCCTTCCGAAATTGCGGCGGACTCGCCATTCTCGTGCCTCGGCCGTGGAACTCGCTGCGAGGCTGCGACCCCGTGCAGCATCTCAGCCGGCAATTCAGCCTCTTGGAGTAGCAATTCCTATTCGGCGACAGATGCGAAACGGAAAGCCTGGCTATTGCTACGGTGAAACGGGAAAGGTCTGCAAGTATGCGCCGGGCAATCCGGCCAGCCGCAAGGCGGCAAAGAAAAAAGCAATTAAGCAGGGACTCGCGGTTGCGAATCGCGCCGGAAGTCCTGCCCATTTTTAACCCAAGGAGCGTCCAATGACGCGCAGAGCTACGAAGACGGTCGTGAAGAAGACGCCCTCCAAAAGGGCTGCAAAGACGGCCGTTGCGAGAGTTGCGAAGAAATCGATGAAGTCCGCCGCGACGCGGCGTCGCAAGACGACGCCTGAGACGCCCTCGGTCCACGCGACCGACGACATGTCTGCGCATGTCGGCTACGGGATTTAACCGTCTCAAGCCGGCGTGGCGCCGTTTGGCGGAGCCTTTGATTTGTAATTGCCAGGCCGCAGGTTCGAGTCCTGCCGCCGGCTTTTCACTGGGGAGGCTATATGCCTGTTTATGCAATCAGCGATTTACACATGGGCGACGGCGGGCCGCGCGATAACTTCGCCTACGGCTCCCGTGAGAGGGAGTTCCTGTCCTTCCTTGATATGGTTGACGAAACCGATGGGAAACTCGTCATTTGCGGCGACCTGTTCGAGCTTTGGCAGAGCAACGTCAGCAAGGCGCTCACGAAGCGCGAATGGCTGTTGGATCGGCTGGCGGATATGAAAGCCGTCTATGTACTCGGCAACCATGACGCCGACTTGTACTACTTTCTCAACAAAAAAGGCTGGCTGACGCACCCGTTCTTCTCGACTATGTGCTCGGAACACGTCGAAAAGATCGCCGGCAGGTGGTTTCGCTTCATCCACGGCCATCAGGCTGACGCCTATTGCGCCAGCGATAAGCCTGGATTGGGCAGGATCACGGCGATCTACTCCGGCCTTGCCGAGGATCGGAACGGCGGCCCGATGCTCGACAAGAGCCGCTTGGTCGAGGCCCGGAGGGTGGGGCGGCTTGAAAAGCTCGTGAGTCTCTGGAATCGCCTGATGGGCAAGCCGGATCGTTTCACGGCGATCAATCGCAATCTGCGAGAGTTGCCGCCAGTCGCCGACGTGACGATTTGCGGACATACCCACAAGCCCGGCCGAATCGGCGACTGGTTGTTCAATTGCGGCTCTTGGACTGAACGCGCCAACAGCTTCGTGCGGATCACGCCTGACGGTCAGATTCGCGTATTCGATTGGGTGGCGGGCGAGGCAATCCACAACCCAACGGAGCTGCCGATATGATCCTGCTGTTTTGCCTCGCCGTCATCGGCATGACCCATATCATCATCCACGGCACGATCATGGAGCCTGTGGATGACTGGGCGAAGACGCATGTCCCGGCCAAGCTTCACCACGGCCTGTTTGAGTGTTACCAGTGCTCGGGCTTCTGGTGCGGCGTAGTTCTCGGCCTACTGATCGTCAGCCTCCATCCTTTCATCGTGTTTGCCTGCGGATGCGCAGGCAGTTTCCTCGCCGATTTTAGCGAGTCCGCATTCAAATACCTGGAGCGCAACGATGCGTCGTGAATTTCTTCAACTAGCCGACACCTACAATCCAGGTAAGCACAACATCGCAGGTTATCTAATTAGCGAGAAGCTCGACGGCACCCGCTGCTTTTGGGACGGGGGCGTTAGCCGTGGCGTTCCCACCGAACAAGTGCCGTGGGCCGGCGTGACGGACCCGAAGACCGGCAGAAGAAAATCCAAACTCAAACCGACTGCCACAGGTTTATGGTCCCGAAACGGTAATCCCATCATAGCCCCGGACGATTTCCTGAACGCATTGCCGACTTGTCCTCTGGACGGAGAGCTTTGGGCGGGGCGCGGGAATTTTCAGTTGTGCCGATCGATCTGCGGCGGTGACTCGCCGGACCCGCGATTTCATCGTATTAGCTATGCGGTCTACAGCGCACCCGCCCTTCCTTACGTGTTCGCCTCCGGCGAGATCGAAAACAAGAATATGGTCTGCCGTATGTCATTTGAGCAAATCGAACGGTGGATCGCCCCTCGCATCGCCAAACTGCCGGGCTTCGGTTACGTAAGCGATCCCGCCACGTTCAACGACGAGTTGATGTTTCTGCGGGAATTCCTGGAATCCCAGAACGATCGCGTGTTCGTTCATCAACAGACTCGTCTTCCCGAAGATGAGGCCGCCGCGCGCGGAATGGTTAATGATTTTTTGCAAAAGACGCTTGATCTAGGCGGCGAAGGCTGCGTAATCCGCGATCCGCTCTCCTCTTGGACGCCAAAGCGGCACAAGGGCCTCTTGAAGTTCAAACCCTACGACGACGCAGAGGCTACCGTCGTCGGTTTTACCAGCGGCCGAGAGACGGACAAAGGCAGTCGCCTTCTGGGCAAGATCGGCGCGCTTATTGTGGACTATGACGGAAAGAGATTGGAGCTTGCCGGCCTAACGGACGCTGAACGGGAGTTTCTCACGCCTGACATGAGCCGTAAAGCGGTCGAAAACCCCGGCGGGGACATGCCCAAGTTCTTCCAAGGAAAGCGATTCAAGACGGGGCAAACTGTGAGTTTCAAGTATCGAGAACTCACGGATGAAGGAATCCCCAAAGAGGCGCGGTTTTGGCGTCGGAGAGATACGGAATGAAGACCAATCTCATGCCGTTCGCCGCTCGTCCTGATGCGAGGCTTCGCTCCGATAGCTTTATTTTCCGTTTAGTCCCGCTCTTTCAGTTCGAGGAGACGCAGCGATGAGCGATTGCGACGTCCGTCAGCCTTGTCAAGCGCTGCTCGTTTCAATTCCCGACAACAAAGAAGCTCTCTACGTCAATGGGGAACTTGTGATCGAGTCGCAATGGCTGTCCGCCCACAAGTTATTGGAGAAGCTTGTACAGCGGCGCGTAGTTGACGGCGGCAGATGCTATGCGGACGAGAACGTGTTGAACGACGTGGGCCAGTTCCCACGGGAACTACCCGCCGTCAGAGAAAAGAGATACCCCCAAGCATAACGCTTGGAAGGCTCAGGCCGAAGTCGGCCTGAGCGATGAAAACGTCACCGCAGCCCAGGAATGGTCCTTCCGCCAATAGAGAGACAAGACAATGGACGCCGCAACAGCAAGACTTTGGTTCAGACGCGCAATCGTCTATTTCACAGGAACGTTCGCCCTTGGTCTTGTTGCAACATCAACGATCGCCGCATTGATCTATGCGGCGACTCACGGCCTGGAGACTCTCTCTGCTCTGGCGACCTCGACGCTATCAGGCGTCGGAGTAGCAATTGGAGGTTGCCTTGGCAGCGCGTTGATTTTGCGATTCCGGATTGCTCGTGAATTCGTCCGCTCGCTTCTCAAAGACCTCCAATAGGCTGACTGATCGGAAAGGCGCTCAAGACAACGAATGACTATCGACATGGTGTTTGACGCCGTAGTCAGCGAACGGGCTTACCAAGCCCGACGCTGGGGCAAGCGGCAATGGAACGGAATCTTCGAGGAAGACAAGCATTCCGTCGGCGAGTTCCTGGTCTATATGAAGGACTACCTCGACGAAGCGTTTCGCGCCGCAACCCGCGAGGCGAGCGACGAGAAGGCGTTGGAAAGCTTGCGTAAAGTCGTTGCGCTCGGCGTAGCGTGTTTCGAGCAACACGGAGTTTCGATGCGAAGTCCGACCTCGCCATGCTTCAACGGGCGAGACGGACTTCCGGCATAAGTAGTCGCTGAAGCATCATCAAGAACGGTTGCATCAACATCATAACGACAAGGGAAAACATGCGAAAGCCAACCTATCTTAGTCATTCTTCGTTGACGACATGGGCCAAAGATAAGGAGGAGTTCTATATCAAACACCTGGCCGAGACTCGCGCTCCTCGCATCGCTCAGGAAGTCTTTATGTCCGTGGGAGCCGGATTCGACGCTTACGCGAAGTCCGCCTTGCACGAACGATTGTTCGGCAAAGGAGCCGATCCGCAATTCGAGTTTCAGGCGATCTTCGAGAAGCAGGTGGAGCCTCACAACCGCGATTTCGCGCTGGACGCGGGCAGATACATCTACGACTGCTACGTCCTGACCGGAGCGTTCGACGAGCTTCTGGCCTTATTGCAAAAGGCCAAAGAGGCTCCTCGTTTTGAGTTCGAGGTCAAGGGCACGATCGACGGCGTACCCATCGTCGGAAAACCGGACTGCCGGTTCGTCCATGAATGCGGCGTTCATGTGATCCTCGATTGGAAAGTCAAAGGTTTCTGCTCGAAGTACGGGGCCAGCCCGTCGAAGAACTATCGCCTCTGCCGTGACGGATACGGTCCGCCGCATAATCCGAGCAATAGTCACAACACGGCGCACAAGAACTACGTACCGCACGACCATCGCGGCTTTGAGATCAATCAGTCGTACCTCGAAGCCGGCAATGAAGACTACGCCGACCAACTTTGCGTGTACGGTTGGCTGCTCGGCGAGCAGATCGGCGACGAAGAGGTGGTCTGTTGCATCGACGAGATCGTGAGCAAGTACATGCCCGACGGCAAGCCGCTGTTGCGAGTGGCGCATCATCGCGCCCGCGTAAGCAAACCGCATCAGATGTCGGTTCTCAATCGCATGAAGGACTGTTGGGACGCCATTACCAGCGGCTGGATATTCCGCGACCTTAGCCGCGAGGAGAGCGATCGGAAGCGTCAACATTTAGAGGAGAAGGTGATCGCCATGCAAACCGACGGGTCGGTTGAAGAGAATCTTTTCGCACAAATGGCACGGCCCCAGTTTTACAGGTGACGGAATGACAACATATCGCTACATCGGAGCCGATCCGTCGTTAAGACGCATGACTGCTCTGGGGCGGACGATTGGCGGCGTATTCAAGGTTCAGGTGGATGATCTATCGCACCACTGGTCCCGTTCTTGGCATGCCTCGCCGCGAGAAGAATGGTGCGACATGGTCCAATATCGCGCTGCAACCGAGAGGGATGCGCATTATCTGCTCGACATCGACATCAAATGCTTCGATTACGCCTGGATGCCGGAAGATTGGCGTAAGGTTTCTCTAAATTGCGTCGCATGCGTCGCTGTTTGGAACGACGCGCCCATCGGCATGGCGATCTTCGCCAGGACTAACGAGGGCGACGTTGAAATCGTGAAGATCGCCGTCAAGGAGCCCTTTCGCAATCAGGGAATCGGCCGGCATCTAATCAACAACTGCGTCCTGTACGCAAGGGAGATAAACGCTCCTTCGCTGGTGATGATCGTCCCTGAAGGCCGCTTAAGGCCTGGCGATCCGGACGACCTCAGCCGATGGTTTCCGCGTCTTGGCTTTCGCGCTCGGTCCCCGCTTCTCAAAGACCGCTTCAGCTTCTACGGAAAGACCGAGGACGCAGTTCTATTCATACTTCCCGTTTACCAACAATCAAGCGACGTGGGCGGTCGCGCCGCCCTGGATGACAGATGAGACGTACTCGCAACCAATACTTCGATTCATTACCGCGTCGGCCTCGCTCAATCAGCTATCGCCGCGCATTGGAAATAGTGAAACGCCAGATTAAACGTAAAGCGATCGCCGACGGCCTAATCCTTGATCCTCGCCTCACTCCGCCGCGCTATGAATGGCATTGGCAGTGTAATGATCGCACGGGAATCGTCCTCGCAAATTGTCGCAGCGACGCACGCGGTCATATCAAGCGAACGCTTGGCCTTCGGAAGAAGGACCGTTTACCCGTACATGCCGTTCTCGTGAAGGTTGATCCCGATGCCAGTTGCGAAAAAGCCCCTTGTTCGCTTGCGTGAGTCGCTCATGCGAGGCGAAGCCGTCGCCACGATCTTTGAAGGCATGGCGATCGGCATGGAACAGTTGAACGTTCCCGCTTCACGCTTCACGCTCGATTTCCAACATCCTGATGACGTGTTGGAGGCCGGTGATCTCATTCCAGTCATCACTCTTTCATTACGACCGGCGACGATGGCCGACGGGAGCCAGGACCTTGACGTTTCATTCGGAAGTCAACCCGATGTTCCGCTCGAAGTTTAGTGAGGACATCTTCAATGCGAAATACCGTCATACGGGATGCGAGACGTGGGCGAAGCTGGCGGACGTGTTGGTGGACGACGTGTGCGGCAAGCTGTCCGAGACGACGGCGACTCCCCACGACAAACAGTTGCTCGCCGACGACGAGATGCAGCTTCTCAAGGGTTTCATCCGTGATCTCAAGTTTATCCCTGGCGGCCGCTATCTCTACTATGCGGGACGCAGTAGGAAATACTTTAACAACTGCTATACATTGCGAGCGGAAACCGACACGCGCGAAGATTGGGCCGATCTCTCCTGGAAGGCCGAAAGCTGTCTGATGACCGGCGGCGGCATCGGCATTGACTACTCCGCGTACCGTAAAAGCAATTCCGTTCTGTCGGGCACCGGCGGTTTCGCCAGCGGACCGATCCCGAAGATGCTGATGATTAACGAGATCGGCCGCAACGTCATGCAAGGCGGGGCGCGTAGATCGGCGATTTACGCTTCGCTCAATTGGCGGCATGGAGACATCGACAAGTTCCTGACCGTCAAAAACTGGCAGGACGTGACGGTGCCAGGCACGAAATTGACATTGGCGGAAGTCAAGCGGCAGGACCAGAATTGGCCGGCTCCGTTGGATATGACGAACATCAGCGTGAACTACGATACGGCGTGGTTTCTACAGTTCTGCCGGACCGGTGATCCCGGCGAGGTGTTCAAGAAGAACGTGTTGCAGGCCGTTTCCACCGCCGAACCAGGATTCAGCTTCAACTTTTTCGAGCAGGAGCGTGAAACCCTCAGGAATGCGTGTTGCGAGATCGTCAGCGCCGACGACTCGGACGTCTGCAACCTAGGCAGCGTCAACCTTGGACGAATCACGAGCATCGAAGAGTTCAAAACGGTCCTAGAGTTGGCGACGAAGTTTCTCCTTTGCGGAACGCTTCGAGCGGACTTGCCCTATGAAAAGATATACAAAGTTCGAGAAAAGAACCGCCGACTCGGTCTTGGGCTAATGGGGGTTCATGAGTGGCTGTTGAGTCGCGGCTGCCGCTATGAAGTAGTTCCCGAACTCCATAACTGGCTTCGTTTCTATCGCGGCGTAACGAACAAGGTCACAGGCGAGTTCGCCGACAAGCTCAATATTTCTCGCCCCATCGCCAAACGGGCGTGCGCGCCTACGGGCACTATCGGCATTCTCGCTGGCACCAGCGCCGGCATTGAGCCGATTTTCGCCGTCGCCTACAAACGTCGCTATCTCCGTGAAGGAACGAAGTGGCACTATCAGTATGTCGTCGATAGCGCCGCCCAGGAACTCATCAAGGTCTATGGACTCGCCCCTGAAAAGGTTGAGAGCGCCTTGGACCTAGCTGAAGATTACGAGCGACGGATGAAAGTGCAGGCGGACATCCAGGAATACGTCGATCAGGCCATCAGCAGCACTATCAATTTGCCTAAGTGGGGCAGCAAGCGAAATAATCCCGACACGGTGAAGGATTTTGCCCTAGCGTTGGCGAAGTACGCGCCGCGCCTTCGCGGTTTTACGTGCTATCCGGACGGCGGGCGAGGCGGTCAACCGCTTACGGCCGTGAGCTATCGAGAGGCGGTCGATAATCTCGGAAAGGAGTTTGAGGAGGCCGTGGAGACGCATGACGTATGCAGCCTTACCGGCCACGGAGGCGTTTGCGGAGTATGAAACACGCTCAAAAACTGCTGCGAACGGCCTATCTTATTGCGGAGTTCTATTCGGAAGATCCTTGCACGAAGAATGGCGCGGTTTTGGTCAGCGAAGATGGCCGACCGATCGCCAATGCAGCGAACAGCTTTCCGACCGGCGTCAGGCCGCGATTGGAACGACCCGAGAAATACGCCTTCATCGAACACGCGGAACGCAATGCGATTTTCGCCGCCGCCTCTAAAGGAGAAGCCACGGTCGGCGGCACGCTCTATTGTCCGTGGTACGCCTGCGCGGACTGCGCCCGCGCGATCATTCAAGCGGGAATCGTTCGCGTGATCGGACACAAGCAGATGTTCGATCGAACGCCCGAACATTGGAAAGAATCCATCGCCTATGGTAATGACATGTTCCGCGAGGCGGGAATTGAAACACTTCAATACGACGGGCCGATCGGCGGGTGCACGGCACTCATCAATGGGGAGGGATGGAAGCCATAATGTGGATCAATATACCAACCTGTCTCTCTGTGCCGGCGGCGGCGGACTCGACCTCGGACTCGAACTTGTTTTGGGAAACCTTCGCACGGTCTGTTGGGTGGAGTGGGAAGCCTTCGCCATCAGCTACTTGGTTGAAGCGATGGAAGCGGGATGTCTGGCTCAAGCGCCTGTGTGGACGGATTTGCGAACCTTCGACGGCCGCCCTTGGCGTGGAATCGTGGATTGCCTCACTGCGGGTTATCCATGCCAGCCGTTCAGCGTCGCCGGCAAGCGTCGTGGAGAAGACGATCCTCGACACCTTTGGCCGCACGTCGCTAGAGTCATTGGCGAAGTGGAACCGTCAATCGTGTTTCTCGAAAACGTGCCCGGCCATCTTAGCCTTGGCTTCGAGAAGGTCGCCGGAGATCTTCAAGCAATGGGTTACGAAGTTACGGCGGGACTCTACTCAGCGGCGGAAATCGGCGCAAGTCACAAAAGGGAGCGACTTTTCATTGTGGCGCAGTCCGACAAGCCAGCAACCTGGAGTGGACGCCGACAAACTGACCACGAAGGACGGCAAACCGGTGATGACCGTGGATCAACGTCTCTATCTCAACGGCCTTCATCGGATGGTGGGGCTGCCGCAGCAAACGGCCATCTTCCACAGAACTCTCTGGGCGACGCCGAGGGCGGAGGAGCGGCGCCAGTACAACAGCCGGGACAGCCATGCGGCGTTGAGTCGTCAAGCGCCGCTGTGGCCGACGCCGAATGTTCCGAACGGCGGCCGAACGGTTCCCGAACAGCAGATGCTGTCGGGGAAGAGTGCCGGCGGGAGGAAGATTCAGAAGCCCCTAACTCGGACGGCGGAGCTTTGGCCGACGCCGCGAACGATCACCGGTGGGGCGGAATCGGCGAAACGGAAGAAGGAATTAGGCCGGAGGAATTCGGGCGGAGGCGATCTGCAAGCTGCAACGCAAACCTGGGCGATGTCCAAAAACTCGGATTGCGGGCCGGAACCAGCGACGGAGACGTTCAGCAAGAATCCCTATCCTTTGAACGAAGTGACTTGCCGCTCTTCCCGCCCCGTCCCGGAGAAATCGAATCATGGCGGAAAGTCCTCGAAATCGATCCGTCGCTTGAACCCGCGATTTGTGGCATGGTTGATGGGATGGCCTCACATCGACTCAGGCTTCTCGGCAACGGAGTGGTTCCTTTACAGGCAGCGTATGCGTTCTGCTCTCTGTGGTCTAGTCTCCAACATAAAGGAACCGAATGATTCTTGCTCCAAACCAAGTGTATTGCGCAAAAGCAGAATCGCTCTTTCAGAACCTTGAAGACGCCTCGGCGTCGTTGATCGTAGCCGATCCGCCGTATGGAATCGGCTATCACTCGAATCACTACAAGGACAAGAATCCCCATGCTCCGATCTGCAACGATTGGAATTTTCAGATCGGCACGTTCTTACGGGAAGCCGCCCGCGTGTTGACGAACGGCGGGGCAATGTACCTGTTCTGTCGGTGGGACGTAAGCCCGTTGTGGGCGCCTTTCATCGCTCCATGCGACCTCAAACTCAAAACAATTATCGCGTGGGTAAAAGACAATTGGACGGCAGGCGATTTGACCGGCAGCTTCGGAAACCAATACGAACAAGTCTTGTTCGTCACCAAGGGGCGTCATACCCTTCGCGGCAAAAGGTGGTCCAACGTTTGGACGTTTCCCCGCGTTCCCGCCAAGAAGTTGCTGCATCCGGCTCAGAAGCCCACGGAATTACTGGAACGAGCCATCATGGCGTCCTCGGACGAAGGCGACTTGGTTCTTGATCCGTTCTGCGGATCAGGTAGCACTGGGGAAGCCTGCATGAGAACAGGGCGACGGTTCATTCTCGGCGACATTGACGAGAAGATGGCGGTTCTGTCAAAGAAGCGCCTCGGCTTGCCGGTGGAGGATGTGAAGCAAGAGATTGTCGAGACGCCTTCCTTCGCGCCCGAAGCTCCTGATTGGAACATTCACCCCGAAGATTTGCTGGCGATCCGTGATTTGATGGCCGTAAACGCTTCACAACTTTAGAAAGCCGACATGATTCGAGTTAAGCTACTGAATTCCGATGCGAAGCTGCCGACACGTTCCTATCACTCGGCCGGCTACGATTTGTATGCATCCGAGAGTATTGAATGTCCGCCAGGCAAGGTGACTTCGGTTTCAACTGGAGTCGCCGCTGAGTTGCCGCCTGGGCTCGCCGCTTTGGTTTGGGATCGGAGCGGAATGGGTAAAAAGGGCCTGACCGTGTTCGGCGGCGTGATCGATGAGGACTATCGAGGCGAGTGGCTGGTCATGCTTTACAACTCAACCGCTGAAAACTACGTCATCAACCGGCATGATCGAGTCGCTCAATTTCTGCTCCAGGAAGTCAAATACGAACCAGTTGAAGAAGTTCAGGAGTTGTCGGATACGACGCGAGGGGAGGCTGGGTTCTCTAGCACTGGCCGATGATTGTCGCTCCCGTGACCTATCAGGGCGCAAAGCAACGATATGCTGCGACGATCATCGACGCGATCAAGCCGCGATTTGACGAACCATTTTACGATCTCTGCTGCGGTAGCGGCGCGGTCTCCATCGAACTTGTCAATCGCGGCTTCGACCCAAGACTGCTTAGCATGCTTGACTCCGGCCCGTGGGGCATCTTCTGGCAAGCGATCGGCGAGGGGAGTTTCGACCTAACCCGTTTCCGCGAACTGCTCGATGATGTTCCCGATCGGCCGTTGATCCAAGATTATTCCCGTCGGCTTTCCCAACAGTCCGCCCACAAGGATACGCCCTACGTTTACCTAATTTTGCAGGCGTGCGCCTTCGGAGGCAAGGCTATTTGGATTGAGGACGGTCGATGGAAGAATACGTCTTTTCGCAGCTTCTGGCAACCGAACGGCGTTGCCAAGCGGAAATCTCCCGTCAATCCCATGATCCCGCTTCCGCATACGCTTTTCGATCGCGTAGCTACGATTTGCGAGAGGATGCGCGGCGTTCGCGGCTACTGTCTCGACATCAGCCTTTTTGAGCCGGGCGAGGGCGCGATCTACATCGATCCGCCCTATTCCGGCGCCACGGGCTACGGCGATAAATGCGATGTGAAGGCCTATGCCGCTCGGCGCGACTGCTGGGTGTCCGAGGCCAAGCCTCTCTCCAAGGACGCGATACTCCTTGCCGATAGTAAGAGCCGTAAGCGAGGCGGCATCTCCGGCAATCGCTCCTCACCCAACGAGGAATGGTTGTCGCACTTTGCATCTGGTGCATGAAAAATGGCGGAGAGTATTAGCCGCGCGAAGGAGGGCTTTACGATGCCCGCGTCCGAGATGTCAAGGCGATCAGATAGATTCCGGATAACCATAACGAGGAGTGAAACTTGGAGGAGATTATCGATCCATGCCTCAATTGATTCTATCGACTTGCCTTTGCCTTGCCGCTATTGGCCGCGTGCCTGACGGATCGGTGATCTTTTTTCAGGGAGGCCCGTTGGAGAGGCCAATCGCCAAACGCACTGCAAGTCAGCTCACGCACGCGGCGATCGTACTTTACCAGGACAAACTTCCGTGGGTTTATGAGGCCGCTCCGCCATGCGTGCGGCGAACGCCGCTGGCTATCTATCTCCGCAACTTTGAGGAAAGAAGTCGGAAACGCCGCAGACACGAACGGTCTTGGTTCATCGTCGAGCCGCAAACACCTTACTCCGTATCCGAACTCTCAGCGATGAAACGGTACGCGGACTCGCAGTTGGGACGCTCGTACATGTTGCGTGGATGGTGGCAGGATCGAGAGACGCGAGGCGTCTTCTGCTCCGAGTATGCGGGGAACGTCATCGAGCGCTCAGGCAGGATCGTTTCCTCGCAATACCACGAATCGCCGGGAAGTCTCTATCGAAAGCTTGTTTCGCTCTATGAACTGTCAATTGATAAACATGGACTGCTTGGAATACCTCAAGAACGTAACGTCGCAATGGACGACGGCGTTCGCCGATCCGCCGGACAACATTGGTCTGGGCTATGCAAACTACAAGGACAAGCATCCGGATCACGTATATGTCGAGTTGCTGCGGCAATGGATGAACACGTTCATTTTGCGGGCAAAGACGGTCTGGTTCAGCTACAACGCGAAATGGACCTTCGAGGTCGGAAAGATCGTCAGCGAGCTATTGGACCTGCATCGCGGAGACGTCGAGGCGAAGCATTGCATTCAGGTCTTCACGTTTGGCCAACACAACCATCGCGATTTGGGAAACAATCATCGTCCGCTGCTGCGTCTGCGCCGGCAGGACGCTCCGCTTCTACCGGACGCCATCCGCGTGCCAAGCTGGCGACAGGAGAACGGCGACAAGCGAGCCGATCCGCGAGGCCGGGTTCCCGGCGACGTGTTCGACATGCAGTACCCTGAACCGGGGGATGTTTTCGATTTTCCGAGAGTCACCGGTAATTCCGCGCAGCGATGCAATTGGCATCCGACGCAGTTGCATGAGCAACTCGTCGAACGCTGCGTCAAGCTCACGACGCCGCCCGGCGAACCGGTCCTTGACCCATTCGGCGGAACCGGCACGACGTTACGAGTTTGCAAAACCCTCGGCAACCCATGCGACATTCTCGAAATCGACCGGAGCTACTGCGAGAGGATCGCGGAGGAAAACGGTCTCAAATCGCACGAGGGCCATTGGGCATGCTCGTTATAAAAATCGAATTGCATTCCGCCGTCACCGGCGAGATTAAGACGATAGCGACCGGCGCGATCGTTAACACCGGCGCAGGGACGCTCACCCAAGGCGACTATCGAGTGGAGTTGCGAAACGCCCTTGGCCGTCCCTGGAAGTCCGGGACAGTGAAGGGCTTCCCTCGCAAGCGACTTCTAGCGTGGGATTTATTGGCGCGTGCGCTATATAACGTCTTAGGAAAACGCAACGGTCTGCCACATAACGAAAATGTGACGGAAAAGTAGGTTGTGATTCGTTGTCTAAAGGAGAAACGAGTGACAGTGACAGACTGTGTGGGCCGTGAAATCAAGGCTGGATGCTCCATCCTGTATCCCGTGCGACGTGGCTCGCGTATGTGGATGTCCCGCATGCAAGTGCAACGGGTGATTCCGTCTGCCAGGCCTTATGTGTCGGGTTTCAACAGTGACGGTCGCCGAGTGAACGTGCGCAACCTTAATATGGTAGTCGTGAACGTTCCCTTGGGGATTCAGTACGAGACTGCCGCGTAAGTTGATCTCTTCGCCGGCCGACGGGTCGAAGGAAGGCAAATGCCCAAGTATCCAAAGATCAGCGACGACCCGAAGGTTCAAGAGCATTACGAGTTGTGCCGTAGGAACGGTGCCACTCACAAGATGGCTGAACTATTGGCCCTTGGTCGGCCGCCGGTGATTCGTAACACCTACAGTCCGCTTCACCCCCGTCGTAATCGAGGACGTGGCTATTAACTGACAGGAGAACGATCGTGACCAACTATCGCGGAAAAGTTCTGACTATTTCGCCAACGGGCGAGGGCGGCCGAATCAACGAGTACGTCTGCACGGCGCACTATGCCGACCATGTCGAAATCGTGCCGACGCATCCAGGCGCCGAAGGAATGGCGTTCCCGCCAATTCCGCTGTCGGGGCCGGGCCTCGTGGGCGTGATCTACAACTGGCGAGAAGACGCTGATTTAATTCGACGAGTTAAGGATCGCTGCGCCGCGACGCTTCACGGATTAGATGGAGATCGCGGTTTCTTCTTCGGTCTTTTTCCCGGCAGCGCTATCCGGGGCACGCGGCAGAATGTCGCAAAGAACCTTGTTCGCCTCCGATCTCTCGAAGGAGACCAATCGGCGACCGTGAAAAGCCCTTCTCCGAGCTCGGCGTTAAATCAAGTATTCGACGACTTTTTTGGAAACGGCAAGGACGTTATTGGCGAAGTTCACGATTCCGCTCTTCTCACCAAGATGCCCAAGATCGGCACGAACCCCAACTACATCGGCAAACTCGTCTTCATCGAGGTTCCCTTGGAATGCGATGACGGAACTGGCGACAGCGGCGAGTACGTCGTCATTCAGCAATCAGCGGATTCGCTCTATGCCTTGCGAACCGCCTCTTGCCAAGCTGGCCTTGAGGTCGTTCGCATTCCTTTCGTGGTCGGCGGAAAGGCGATCGCCATTCTTGATTCCTACAATGACGACGCTTTTATCGAGGAGTTCATCGAACGGCTCGACGAAATGGACGCCGATGATTTCAAAGTCATCGAGTGCGACCTATCTGAAACCGCGAGTCGTCAACTCTCTCGGACGCTCGAAAAGAACCTGAGCCGTCGCGCCAAGTCGATGAAGACTTCCAACGCAATGGATGAACTGTTCGGCGTTCCCGGTCGTACTAGCGGCCCTTCTTCCAATCAAGCGGATGATCGCCTTCTTCAGAATGAATGTAGCGGTCGCTACGACAAATAACTGAGTCGAACGCGGCGATCGTACTCAAAACCCTCCGGGGCGGTCACAAGCCCCGGAGGCGTCTCTGAGAAAGGCTCCGGATGAAGTTTAAGCGGAGAAAGAAGCGTGGTCAGAACCAGAAAGTCAGCAAGTATTGGTTCTGTGAAGAGGGCTACCGGATCGTTTGGCGCACGGAGATATGCGGGGTCAAGGTTCCCGCAAGATTTCATGCGTGCGTCCGCGCGGTCGTTCCATGCTACGGCGGCAGGGAATGCGAGCCTTTTGAGATGTGGGATTGCGTAAGCAATAAGCCGCGTCTCTACAAGACCCTGAAAGCGGCCGAAGAGGACTGCGAGCGCCACAGGCGGAAATGGGCCGAAGCCTGTGAGGCCACGGGCGTTCGGGGCCTCACCGAGATTTTCGGAAGACTCCCAACAACTATTCCGTTGTGGGCGAAAAAGAAGCTGCCGCGCAAAGTGTACGACATTTTGACTCGTCCTCGGTCAGCAAACCATGTGGAGGATGAATGCGAACCAGGCTCGGAGGGTTCTTCCCGAACGTTGGACTGTTCCATCTCGCCTTCGGATGTAATGCCAGCGAACTTACCCATTGCATCGAAGGCCGAAGGCAGGGCGCAAAATAGGAACTTGACATCCAGTCAGCCTTTCCCGACCAGCGCCAAATCGTCCGATGCAAAGTCCGCAAAGAAAGCGATCAAAGCGAGAAAGAAGCCTACCGGAAAGCCAAAGCCGCTCACGACCGCAATGAATTCGTCAATAGGCTCACGAACGACCAAATCAAAACTCTCCAAGAGTTAGGGCTATGCGGATACTCTGTCCAAATTGTGAAGAACTACTCAAGGTCAATCAAAGTGATCCATCACAAGGATTGTGCAACGGTTGTGGTTGGTCCGGTCATCTTGGCTTGGCTCGCTGCAACCCATCGCCGCCGGTCGTACCGCCGAAAATGCCCTATGTGAGCGTTGATCTTGAGACGACCGGCCTGGACCCGGCAACCTGCCAGATACTTGAAATCGGAGCCGTGTGGGAGGACTGGACGAAGCCCTTGACTGAGCTTCCGACTTACCGCAGGCTGGTCGTTCATGAGGAGTATCGCGGTAAGGCCTTCGCACTGGCCATGAACGCTGACTTACTCCGACAGTTGTCAGGCGAGCGACAGCCGTTCTTCCTTGACGAGGAGCAAGTCGCCGACGATATGGCCGAATGGCTCAGGTCATGCGGCTGGGATGGAAAGAGCGGCATAACGCCGGCAGGGAAGAATTTTGCATCTTTCGATCGGCAGTTTCTTAAGAGGCTGCCGCGATTCGAGACGGTGGTGCGACTGCATCATCGCACGCTCGATCCCGCCATCTTGTATTGGCAGCCGGATGATGAAACGCTACCGGATAGTAAAACGTGCTATGAGCGGGCAGGAATGGACGGCAAGGTGGCGCATACCGCCGTTGAAGACGCCCTCGGGGTCGTAAGGCTCATTCGCATGG
The DNA here is from genome assembly GCA_963665265.2 of Thermoguttaceae bacterium. GTDB lineage: Bacteria > Planctomycetota > Planctomycetia > Pirellulales > Thermoguttaceae > CAXXHQ01. The sequence goes on from OY762224.2 coordinate 1,530,421, forward strand.
GCGTTAAACGTCTCGGGTGCGCCGTCTGAGCCAGACCTGCATCTTCGGGGTGGAACCAGCCCAACGCCGGGGCGAGTCGATCGACGGTCGGCGTTCTTTCACAAGGAGCATTTTTATGTTCGAGAAGTTCGCATTGGGCGCAATGCTCGTCCTCGGTTTTCTGATCGTCTTGGGGCTGCTAATTGCATTGCCGATTCAGTGGCTTTGGAACTGGCTCATGCCGGTTCTCTTTGGCTTGCCGACGATTACATTTTGGCAAGCCCTCGGGCTCTTCGGCCTAACTCGCTGCCTTTTTCCGCATTCGATCAACAAGTAGCGATTGGGAATGCACATATCGCTCAGCAATACCTGGGAAATGGGATGAAGAAGACGGCTTGAAGGAAAAAATATGCGGCAAATTACGGATCATCCGGCGGAAGCATCGTGACGAAAACGGCTTTTTTTACTGCTGCGGGGATCATCTTTCGCTAATAAGGCATAAAATCGCCGAGAAGGGCGTAGGCGTTTGGCGTGCAAAATGCCCGACTGAACCAGCTCTTAACTACGAAAAGCAGTAGCGGGAAGAATCTAAATGCCGCTCACATTAGCCGTTCTTTGTCTCATCCTGCTCCGTGATAGAGCGTGAGCGCCGAATCGCATGAACGACGCTTAACGCTGAAGTAAGAATAAACAACGTCGTTAGTACATAAACCGTCGGATAAGTTATTATCGCATCAATACGTATATTCGCTTTGCTGACGACGGCATTGTATTCCAAATATCCCAGGGCGCTCCACAGAAAGCACACCGCCAGAATTGGCCAGCGCCGAACGCGAGGAAGGCGTTTCCTCATTGTCAGCGTCACAATAAATAGAACGCCGAACAACGCTGCAACCGCCCATATTCGCTCTGGATGTCCAAGCAACATAGTCGTCTCCGATGATTTCAGGATTACGAGACGGCATTGGTTGCCATCCGCTAAATGGGTGTCTTACGCCAAAAATGCGTTCCTATTATCATACACCCTCCTGCACCAAATGTGCGGAGTTCAGAGCCAACGAGATCCCTGCCCCGTCTGCTGGCTCCGAACTATTGCTGGCGGATTCTAATTTCTGCCAGTCAAAATCGAGCCGGTCAGACACCGCCCCCGTCTGCCGGCTCTTTTCATTTCTTGTGGCGCCCGTCCTTTACGATATGCCTATTCTTTCCATGCCATGGCCCGACTCTACGCAGCTTGGGATTTAACAATTTTCGATTATGACCGCAAAAATGAAACAGCCGCGAACAAAACAAGAGTTTTGCCGCTACGTGCGTGACGCCTTCGACCAACTCCAAACCATCCATGAAGCCGATGAATTCGAGCAAATCGACATTGCCGCTATGGTGGAGGAAATCAGCATCCATGCTTGCCGATTCGGGGCAGGCGACTTAATCGACCCTCCACACGATTTGATGACGCCACGTGAGGCGCTTGTGGTAGTGGGCCGGTTGCTGGCGTGGACGGAACGGAATTCAGGCGACTATTTTGACTCTTCGCAAGCGGCAGATTATCTTGGAATTACGTCGGCGTCCCTATACGGGTTGGTCGAGCGCAAGCGACTTGTGCCGTTGCGTGGTCCTCGCCGGACCTACCGATTCACCAAGAAGCAATTGGACCACTACCTTGCCACGAATACCCAGCTATGCGTGTAACCTGCCGGATGGTCGCAGAATCAGGTACAGCCTGCAAAAGCGCTCTGGTTCCGACTGCTATTTTGTCTACTTCCGAGATGCTAACAATCGGCGGCGGGAGTTGACCACGGGGGAACGCGCCAAGCACGCAGCCCAAGACGTTGCTCCTGAGAAGATTCGGGAAGACTATGCAGCCAAGAAGCAGGATCGGCTATCGTGGGACGATGCCATGGACCTAATGGTCCGTCACATGAAGGCGCAGAATTTGCGGCCGGGGACAATCCAACAGTACAAGTTGGCCGCAAATGCCCTCCGTAAGGTGTTTCCGAAAAGTATAGGCCCCGCCGACGTTACGCCAGCAATGGCTGAGCGATTCAAGGTGGAGCGTATGGAAGCCAAGGCCCCCAGGAAGAAAGGCCAACGCAAAGACTCCAAGGTCCAACCCGTGACCGTGGAAGGGAATCTTAACAATCTGTCAATCGTGTTCGGCCATTGGCTTCACGATACGTTGAAAATCGTTGATGGCAATCCGTTTGCCGGCGTAGAGTCGCCAAAGTATGACAAGGCCCCGCCCCGGATCGTGCGGGCGGACGAAAAAAAAGGGCTGATGGAATGGTTGGAAAAGCGTTGGCCTGATTGGCGGCTACTTCCCCTGTTTTTGGAGGTCAAGGCGACCATCGGTTGTCGGATTGGCGAATTGTGTCAGGCGGGCAGTGATTGCCTACAGGGAGGCAAAATCTACTTCATGAGCGAGACAACCAAGGGGCGGCGGCAGCGGGCCTGTAAGCTGCCTTTAGCAATGTACGATGAATTGAAAGCCATTGCCGGCCCCACCTATGTTTTTGAAAGCTTTTCGGACCAGTTGCGGGACATCTACAAGCGACGGGGCGAATTGGCCCACGCCAAAACCATCAGAGGCTTTACGCCCGCACGGCTGAAAAGGTGGATTCAAGATGAGGCCAAATTGTACTTCACTACCACAGGCAAAGATCGGTTTAAGCTTCACAATTTCCGGGGAACGGCCATGACTCGGGCGCGGGAAGTGGGAATTCCGATTGACGATGCCGCCGTTGCGTTCGGCTGCAATCCTGCGACCATGAAGCAATACTACTTGGCGCCCGATGAGGAGGCGATTGCCGATTCCGTCTTTGACCGACTAGCACGGTGAGACCGCTGCGCTAGGCAATGTGCCTAGAGTTGGGCCCCTGCGAACGACGCAGCTTAGGTAAAGTGCCTAAAGTGAATCCCAACACATTCCCAACAATAAGCCGCGAAACCACGCAAAATCAGGCAAAATCACGCCGAATGACGATGAATCCGAAACCGGCTCTAAGTTGTTGGTTGTAAACGCATTGCGTTGTGGGGTATCGATTTACGACGATAGCGGCCATGATCTTGAGGGCCTAGTGGCAGCAATGCCGTGCAGGTTCAAGTCCTGTTTCCCGCACTTGCAAGATTCTTAAGGACTTACGTCAAATTGACGTGAGTCCTTTTTTTATGCGCCGACATCCATACTCGTTTCAGGTTTAAGTAAGGCCCAGCCGATCGCCCAGGTAACCTCACCGCCGGGCGTTTGCACCCGCACGATAAAAGGGGGACGCGGTTCCGCTCCAGGAAACTTGGTGAGCCATAGTGCGTTAATCTCCGCAGTCGGCAGTCCGTTCAAGCAGACCCGTGGTTCAAAAAGGATCACCGCACCACGCCGCTGGACATCGGCCGGATCGACGAGCGGGCTGTGAGCCGTATCCCCTTTGTCGAAAAATTGCGACTGCTCGCGGGAAAACAGGATCACGTTGCCCGCCGACCAGAACTCGCCAACAACATAAGGAACGGGCGTTGCTCCGACCTCTTCGTGCCAGGCACTTGTTACCATCATGGAAAACTGCTTCGCGGGGAATTGAGATTCCATCAGGCTTCCCTGACATACCAGGAAACGCTCGGTGGCAACTTTGGCCGCGAAAAGCAGACAGGTGACTCCAAGCCATCCGAACAACAGCCTGCGTAGCGCCGACCGATTCACAACCGGACGCCACCTTGCGATCAAATAGAGCGAGATGAAGCACGAACATAATTCTGCCCATCCCGCGTTCAAGTGACGACCAGATGAAAGTCCCACGGCGAGGCAGGTTGCCATAGGGCCGACTGCCAGGAAAGCCAGGTAGCTGCGCGCAAATGGATTGGAGACCGGGGGCGGAGTCGGCTTTGGGCGCCCGACTGGCCTGATTAGTAGGCACAGAGAAAACAGCGCGGCAACGGGAACGATGTAGAGCACGCCGTTGACGCTGAAGTCCACGAGCGCCCACAGCATGTCAAAGAGCGACTGGGTGGGCACAGCTTTGGTTATTGGGAACTTGATTGCGCTCCAGCGGTCAACGAACGCCATCCATAGAAATTGCGGTGCGCAGAGGACGGCGCAGACGAGGGCTGCAACATAGGGGCCTCGTTTCCGCCAACACTGCCGCGCTTGTTGATTGACGATCGAGAATACAAACGCAGGCAACAGCAGAACGACCGTTTGGTATTTGGTGTAGAACGCCAGAGCGAACCACAGGCCGACCAGCAGCCAGTCGCGCCATGCGTTACCGACAAATGCTCGATACAGTGACCAAGCGGCGAGCGCGAAGAACGGCAGTTCCAGGATGTGGTGGTTGGGGGCGCTCGTCTTGAAATTGTACGAGATATGGCCGTCGAGGAGGACGACGGCGACGAACGCTTCAATCGGAGTGAACAATTCGCGTCCCAATCGCCAGGTCGCCCAAAAGGCGACGATTGCGGCTAGCTGGCCAAGCAAGAAATACGCCCACAGTTGCGAGCCAAAGACGCAATGCGTCATGCCCATCAAAAGCCAAGGCAGTGGAGGATGCTTCCAGTAGCCGAGCTGCCAACTGCCGCCGTAGGCCACGCCCTCGATAGCATCGAATTGGAGGCTTCTTTGCAGAATGGCCGGAATGATCGTCCATAGAGCGACATGTACCAAAGCGAAGACGGCGAACGCCACCGCTGGTCTGCGTTTGATCACCTTCACGATTCTATCTGCAGTTGAGACTGCGAACACGTATTGCATGCGGTCTTCCTTATGGAGTCTGTGAAAAGACGGGGCAAGCTGACACGGACGCTTCAGAGTGATTGGCGTACCGTTCAGAATCTTAGGCTGGCCCTCAGCGCGGCGAATACGCCGCTATCAATGTTCACGCGATCGTGGTTTCGATCGCTGAAATTCTGACCGGTGAAGTAATAGCGGTCGAACGTGTAACCCGTCGATAGATCGACCGCTACCTTCTCAAACACGGTGGTCCGAACACCGACGCTCAGGCGTTGGTCATACGAGAACAACCGCTCCAGGTAGTCCTCGCGGTCGTGCAAGAACCAATCTCGGTTCTCCCAGTCGTACGCGCCATAGAGTTGCCACGAATCCCCGAACTGATAGGTGGCTTGGGTATGGACGGTCGTCAATAACATGTAGGATGCTTCGAGCGTGAGACGTTCCGTCGGACGATACGTGATTCGGAATGGCACTCCGATGTCCATGTTGAACATGTCTGACGGTTCCCAGTGGTAGCTGACCAACGGAATCGGGTAGGGAATGTCTGACATTGGCCTATAGGCGACTGAGAAACTCCAGGCGTCGTGTTCGCCGCGAGGAACGCGCAGGAAGCCGACCGCGGTGAAGGTCACGTCACGAAGACTGTCAAAAGGTTGATCGCAAGCGGAGCCGAGGCTCATCTTCATGCCGCCGGTCCAACCATTGTCGAAACGCCGAATGTAGTTGACGCCTGCTTGAATATTCCACAATTCCGATGGAAACGCTCGACCGGTATTTGGAAGGACAGCGTTCGTCTGGAATTGGTTTAAGCACGCCTCTCCAGACAACGTGATGATATCAGGTCCCGACATCCACACTGGGACCTTGAAAGTGAGATCGTATTCGGCCATGCCTAAATCGGTTGGCTGACCTTGGACGGGTTGTGACGGCTCCCAGAGCGTGCGGAACTGAAATGGCGACTTGTCGTCTGAGCCGCTGAGGCCTCCTTGCTTTGGTGCAAGTTGCTTATTGGCAGAAGGGCTTTGAGCCGGGGCGGCATAGGGGTCCCAGTTGCTTGTCGATGGTGGCGCAAGTTCGTTGCCAATACCCTGGCTCGCACTCGGTATAACATAGGGTTCCCCAAAAACCGTGGATGGCGAGAATTGGGTGGGCGCATTGTATAAGGGCTCTTCCGAGTTTCCGTAGTTCGTCGGCGATGGCCTAGCGTCATACACTTGGTTTGATACTGTATCTCCGACGGGTTCTCGGTAAGGACGCCATTCCGGCTCACTTGTCTGCCCATTGGCTAGGCTTGCAAGGGTTGCGCAAACAATAAAGAGACAAACAATGCCAAACCACTTTCGGAAGGCCAAACGAATTGGCCTTTGCGTTGTACATCTAAGATTGATTTTCATAATGGAATCACTCAGGGGTTTGCCATCTTTCGGTGATGTTTTATTTTTTTGAGCCACCGCCATTGAAAGAATATATTTAAAAACGAACTATTCGACTATCGAGGTATTAGTTTAAAAAAACACCTCCGCAATTACTCGCTCTTTGTGGCAACCTGAGTCTGCTTAAACCCAACGCGAACGATCTTGCGAATCAAAACCGCGAAAATCGCCTGTTCGTCAGCCGTAAGGGAGGCTAGCATCGTTTGATAGAACTGAATTGCTGCACGATCCATCTCGCTGCAAACCTTATCTCCGTAATCGGTTAGCTGTACTCTCACAATTCGCCGGTCCTCGTCAGATCGTTGCCTCTGAACCAGTTTCCTCTCTTCGAGTCTATCAATGATCGTCGTCACAGAGTTCCCCGCAAGATTGAGATAGTCTGCGAGCGCAGTCATCATCTGCGGACCTTCACTACCAAGAAAGCCCAGAACTCGAAGATCTTGCTTACTAAGCGCGTCGTGCAGCCCGTTTGTCAACGTCGAACTAATGACCTCGAATTGCCTACCGATTTCCTGGAAGACTTTCCGAAGGTCTGCGACATGCTGTTCGGTTGAAGACATATTCAACATCTCATATTGTATCGATAATCGAATTATTCGAACATTAAACGAAATCGCAAGGAAAGGTCAATAGGAGTTTGGGATGCGACCTCGTGACATCCAGTTTTTCAAATAGGCCAGCTTTCATTTTACCCATCGGCACGCAAGTTGCCATATTGTGCAGCCGCTGTATTTTTTCTGGCTGCATGCTTTCGGCTGTGATTCAGAAAACCGATTCCTCGATAGTTAAAATATTTTCTGACGTTCTGTGGCTCGCCGTACAGATGTTGGCGCTAGCTCAGGCGACTTATCCGGCTGCAGAGAACTCTATTTTCTGGGGCGAATTCGGGGCAGGTTGGTCATCCTTGGGCGACGACTAAAACGAGCATTTTTCTGAAATTTTCCGGGGCAAATCGGTAATATTGCCAAAATGAGACCAACACGGCTCTAATGTCACTGCTACGCGAAATAATTATTACCAGTTATCCAGCCGAAAGATACAACACAAAAACAACTTTGGACAACGCGAACCCAGCAGCCCGGCCGTACCATGAGGGCCAAGCGGCAGCAATGCCGTGCAGGTTCAAGTCCTGTTTCCCGCACTTGCAAGATTCTTAAGGACTTACGTCAAATTGACGTGAGTCCTTTTTTTATTGGGCGAGTAAGTGGGGCGCCAAAGATTTTCAAAATACCTCCTTTTATCGATAAGCGCTTTTTTGTCCCGCTTTCTTCTTCCGTAGCCCCCTACTGATTTTGCGTTAGCTTTGATAGCATCACTTTTGTGCTGTATAACATATTCATGTTACGCAAGGGGAGATTATCATGGCGAGACGGTTCTCGACGGTTGCAGTCGAAGGGCTGACGTTCTTCTTAGCGACGTTTTTTTTCACTTCGATCGGTCTGGCCTGCTTGGCCGAATACCGTAGTCCCGACTGGCTTGTCGGCCATAGTCCCTTTGTTTTCATCGGAACAGTTGAAAGAATCGATAATAGGCCGGCAGACAACGCGAAAAACGGTCGCTCGGCCCGTGAGGAGCCAGCGGAAGGCGCTTTCAGAAAGCCGACAATTGCAACGGTTCAAATTACAAAGGTTCTAAAAGGCGATTATTCCGAAACGCACGTTCGAGTCGCCGGAGGGCCTTGTCGGTCCTGCGGGGACGACTGGTATTACTCATTTCGCCAAGGGGAGCAATATATTTTCATCCTTCCCCAATACCCAACGAGTCCGTCTTCTAATCGCCAACCTCAAAGCGAGCAAGGAAACAAGGAGGAGATGTCGAAAAGCGACTCGCCAATCGGCGACGCGGCGTTGGAATGGGGCGGCAGTCTTTTGCCCTTGTCGGCTACCAACCAAATTGAATCCGAGATTGCGCGACTTGTCGCCTATCGCGCCGAGTATCTCGCCGAGGTGCAAAAAGAGCGACCGAAGACTTTCGTCGCCGGAATTCAACTTGCCGAACGGATGCGAAAAGAAAAATTGCCATGGATAGAGGCGGAAAAGAAGTTCGATGACAAATACGGGGACCAAGCGTCAAAGGTTCGAGAGGAATTTAGCGGCGCCCTATTGAATACGCTCAAGGACATCCCGCTCGAAGCCATTTACGTCGCGCAGGCGCAGGATTGGTTCAGCGAGAAAAGCGATCCTTGGTGGGCGCAAGCAATTTGGAACAAGGCGATGACGACGCTCGTCGAGTCGCGCAGGGCGGAGGTCGCAGCTCTGTATGAAGCGTGGGAACGTAGCGTGTTGGTTCGCGCGCATGTCGAGAAGAAGTATATTGACGAATATTTTCATAGTCTGAAGGAGATCGGAGTCCTTTTTCCTCGATCACCCTTGACGTTTCCGCCGACTGTGGCGGGCGTAGACGTCTATTACAGGAAAGAAAGAAACGAATCAGAGCAAGCGCTGTTTGACTCGGCGTTGACAACCGATTTCATCTTGCGCTATCATTCGCCCTATCGCGGTATGATGCTGCCTGCCTATGCGGGGGAATTCTCCGCCGAAGTTTTGACAGGGCTTAATCCAAGTCGAGTTCGATTGCCCGTCGTTTCCATGTACAACAGCGACAATGAACGGTTACGCTGGCTTTCGCAGCAAGCTATCGGCTACATGCCCGGAACGAATTTCGTCGATCTTCCATTAGATGACTTGATGGAAAACGGCAAGCCTAGGATGTGGCGGATTTTAGACCATTATCGAAGGCCAAAGGAAACCGCCGGGCGACTAAACGCCATGATCGACCTTGCCTCGGAACGATACAACACTATGGGTAAGGCAATGTTTTGGGACACTCTCCGCACCGGAGAATGTTTTAATTCAGTTTGCATAAATAGGGCGATTACTGCTCTGGCGCAAGCGGAAAATGCGAACACAACAGAGAAAAATAGTAAGGACGCCGAGTATTCGGACTCCGATCGCGTTCGACTTGCAAAAGCGTTGCGTTCCTATCTCGATGCGGCGAAAGCTTATCGCAGTCCGCAAAAGTCCGCAGAAAACGCCGCCGCCGATTATAAACAATGGTTTAACGATCATCCCGAGAAAGTGAATCGTCCTGAAGAGACAGAGCAGGCTAAGTAAGACGCTTGCGTTACGTTCCGCCCAATATTGAACTTGATTATGCGGACCCCTTCGTTTTATTGGATCAACTCAATACTGAGAATTTTTCCTGTCGGCGTTTTAATTGTCGGGACATTGTATCGGTCAACGCTCCGCTCGTTTCCGCTCGGACGCGGCTAAACGATCCATTCACTTCTGCAGCGATAGGTATTGTTCGAGCTTTGGCGCCGCGGTCGGCATTTCCTGCATGACTTTTAGACTTCTCCTCGCTGGTTTCGCCAATGTGCGCAGCGCCCCGAGGAAATAAACGCAACGGCGGAACCGCTCCCCCAAGGGGCGCAGCAATGCCGTGCAGGTTCAAGTCCTGTTTCCCGCACTTGCAAGATTCTTAAGGACTTACGTCAGACCGACGTGAGTCCTTTTTTTTTATGCCGCCGACAGATGTGGGAACACGAATGGTTTGCGTTGAGTTTCCGTCGCTGATGTTGGAATGGCTGAAACCATCTTCGCTACAACGATACGGTTGTTGGAGACGTTTGCAGTTGCCAGGCGATTTCCTGGTTCGATTCACCATCGGGCCACATAAAGAACGATCTTCGCATTTAACGCTAATCGGTCGGATGAGTGAAGACTTAACCATACGTTTTTGGTTTCGCGTTCTTCATCAGTAAGAACGATGATTGGCGGTTTTTTCAGGATGCGTTGTTGGGCAGACAAGCCGATGGCGCCGAGCCGGCATCTGTAGACTGGCTCGGCGCCTGCTCATGGCTGCGGGGCGAAGACACCCACGCTGCCCATCAAGTTGTTTGTTGTCTAAACTGCGTCAACCTCAGTTGGCGTTGCCAATAACTGGTACCGGAAGAACTTTCGGCGATTGCACTTTCTTACCAAAGAAGCTGCACACAACGACGAAGAACAAAGGAATGAATATCAAGTCGATAAAGGTGGCCGAAAGCATGCCGCCGGTAACGGCAGTACCAATGGCGTTCATTGCGCCTGCCCCTGCGCCGGTTGCTGTGGCCAACGGCAGTGTTCCGAAAAAGAAAGCCAGTGATGTCATTATGACCGGCCGGAAGCGAATCTTTACGGCCGCAAGAGTTGCGTCGATTAGGCCCTTGCCTTGGCGCTGCTGTTCTTTAATGAACTGAATAATCAGAATCGCATTCTTGGTTGAAAGCCCGAGGGTGGTCAAGAATCCGATCTGAAAGTAAACGTCGTTGGACAGTCCACGCAGTGAAGTGGCGGCTAGAGCGCCCAACACGCCCAAAGGCAGCATTAGCAGGTTGACAAATGGTATAGTCCAGCTTTCGTATAATGCAGCAACACACAGGAAAATGACAAGAATTGAGAAAGCATAGAGCATAGGGCCTTGGCTTGTTGCCATACGCTCCTGATATGAAAGGCCGGTCCAGTCATAACCAAAGCCTTCGGGGACCAATTTCTCCATGGCCTGCATCGCCTCGCCGGAGCTTCGGCCAGGGGCCGCTTCGGCCCAAATGTTCAGCGAAGGGAATCCGTTGAATCGCTCAAGCCGGGGAGAATTGTATGTCCATCGTCCCGAGGCAAACGAGGCATACGGCGCCATCTTTCCTGCGTTATTGCGGACATACAACTTATTGAGGTCTTCCGGCGCTGTGCGGTAGCGAGCGTCGGCCTGTACAAAGACTTTCTTAATGCGGGCATTTTGTACGAAGTTGTTGACATACTCACTACCGAAGGCAGCGGAAATAGTGGTATGAATGTCATCGATTGGAATGCCCAGAGCGCCGGCCCTCTTCCAATCGACATCGACATGGTATTCCGGCACGTCTTCAAGGCCGTTTGCCCGAACGTTCGTCAAGCGATCGTCTTTTTGCGCCGTCGCAATCAGTTGGTTCTTGGCTTCCGTCAAAGCCTTGTGACCGTGTCCGGCCCGGTCAATCAACTGAAAATCCACGCTTGCGTTTCCCAACTCAGAGACGGCTGGAACTTCGAAAGCGTAAACCATTGCGTCGCGGTAACGCGGGTCTGTAAAGAATGCCGTCATCGCCCTGCTGGTAACGGCATCGCTTTTCAAGTCGCTACGTTGACGCAGTTCCCAGTCCTTCAGCCTCACAAAGATCATTGCGCTGTTCTGAGACATCCCGGAGAAGCCCCAACCAACAATCGCCATCGACGATTCAACGGCTTCCTTTTCCGTCTCCCAGAAATGGCGGCTTGCCAAATTCGCGATATTTTCGGTCATCTCCATGGTCGAACCAACTGGCAGAGCGACCTGGCACATGATGATGCCCTGGTCCTCGTTAGGCAGGTAACTGCTCGGGAGACGCCAATACATGTAACCAACAATCGCCACCAACAGACCATAGAGAAACAAAAAGCGTAGCTTGCGGCCAATCGAGTATCCGACCAGACGCAAATAGCGATCACGCAGCCAGTAGAAAATGCGATCGAACCCCAAAAAGAACCATCGCAAAAAGAAAACGGAGTTCTCGGCTGGCTCATGCCCTTTGGGCACGGGTTTGAGGAACGTGGCGCATAGAACTGGCGTCAGAATCAAAGCGACTACAACGGACAACTGCATGGATGCAATGACCGTGACGGAGAATTGCCGATAGATGATGCCCGTTGAACCTGGGAAGAACGCCATTGGCCCAAACACCGCGGAAAGCACCAGACCGATGCCAATCAGCGCACTGGTGATTTCAGTCATGGACTTGGACGTGGCCTCGCGTGGCGAGAGTCCTTCTTCGCTCATAATGCGTTCCACGTTCTCCACTACAACGATGGCGTCGTCCACCAACAATCCAATGGCTAAGACCATAGCGAACATGGTCAACATATTAATGGAGAAACCAAAGAGACTGAGCGTAGCGAAGGTTCCCAGAAGAACGACTGGAACAGCGATTGTTGGAATCAGCGTGGCGCGTATGTTACCCATGAACACGTACATTACCAAGAACACCAACACGATCGCTTCGATTAGAGTCTTTACCACCTCATGGATGGCCACTTGAATGAACGGCGTCGTGTCGTAGGGATAGACCACCTTCATCCCGTGTGGGAAGTACCGACTCATTTCCGCCATTTTCGCCTTGACGGCTGCGGCGGTCTCCAAGGCATTGGCGCCTGGGGCTTGGCGGATTGCTAAAGCGGAACTGGGGCAACCGTCGTTGTAGTATGTCTTGACATTGTAGGATTCCGCTCCCAATTCGAGTCTGGCAACATCCTGCAAAAGAACAACCGAACCATCTGGATTGGTGCGAATCGGAACTTCGCCAAATTCCTTTGGGGTCTTGAGTAGATTGTGAACGACGATCGAGGCATTGAGGCGTTGTCCCTTGACGGTTGGTAATGCGCCAAATTGACCGGCGGACACTTCGACATTGTAACTCCTCAGCGCCTGTATAATGTCGCCGAAGGTCAGACTGTAGTTGATAAGTGCCTCGGGATTGACCCAGATGCGCATCGCATACTGTGTGCCAAAGATGTCCACTTCGCCAACGCCAGGAATACGTGCCAGAACCTTCTCTAACTTGGATTGAGCGTAATCATCCAAGTCATTCCCGTTCATGCTGCCGTCTTCTGAGATCAATCCCACCATCAACAGGTAATTGGTGGTTGACTTATTGACGGAAACGCCGGCCTGTTGAACGGATGACGGCAGACTTGTTTGGGCAAGTTGCAGCTTGTTCTGCACTTTTGCCCAAGCTAAATCAGGATCGGTGCCGGCCTTGAACGTCAACTCAATACGGGCGCTGCCGGACGAATCGCTGGTCGAAGACAGGTATAACAGATCATCGAAGCCAGTCATTTTCTGTTCGATGATTTGGGTTACGCTGTTTTCCACCGTTTCCGCAGACGCGCCTGGATAAGAAGCGGCAATGGCAATGGACGGCGGTGCAATGTTCGGATACTGAGAGATGGGAAGGTTGTGAATGGATAAACACCCCAGAACCATCAGAACTATAGCAATGACCCAAGCGAATACCGGCCGATTAAGGAAAAAGTTCGACAACATTAGGTGTCCTCTTAGTTTGTTGCTGATTCAACGGTGGCCGTCTGCACTGATGATTTGGAACTCGTCGCCGTATTGTCGCTGATTGACGTAGGAGCAACCGTAACGCCAATTCCAGGCATTACTTTTTGAGCGCCTTCAATAATTACGCGGTCCCCTGCGACAAGCCCTGATGAAACAAGCCATTTGTCGTCAATCGAACGATCCGTCACCAACTCACGCTGCTGAACGACGTCTTTGCTGTCAACAATAAGGACAAATGGATTGCCTTTCGTATCGCGTGAAACTGCCTGCTGGGGAACAAGAATAGCGCTGTCCCGAACGCCTTCTTCAATAATGGCGCGAACGTACATGCCGGGAAGCAGTGTTCCATCGGAATTCGGAACGACAATCCGTAGCACAACGGAACCGGTCGTCTGATCCACGGTTGCGTCAGTAAACTGGAGAGAGCCTGCAAATGGATACACGGTTCCGTTTTCCAGTATGATTTTTACCTTGTCAGTCCCGCTGGCCTTCAGATGGCCTTTTTCTAGATTGGTCTTTAATTGAAGCAGTTGGACGGTTGACTGGGCCACATCCACATACATTGGATCCATCTGCTGAATAGTGGCCAGAGGTGTGGCTTGATAGGCTGTTGCGATGGCCCCATCGGTCACATTGGAACGGCCGATGCGTCCGCTGATCGAGGCGGTAATCTTTGTATAATCAAGACTGATCTTGGCGGCATCCGACGCAGCTTCCGCCTGTTGAACCGACGCCTTGGCGACTTCGACGGATTGGCGGTCGCCTTCCACCTGTGCCTCCGCGACCCGCAACGCCGCTTCCGCCGCCTCGACGTCAACCCCAGATTGGTCGTAATCCATGGGAGAAACAGCATGTGTGGCAATCAGTTTTTCGTTCCGTTCACGGTTGACCTTTGCCAACTTGAGGACAGCTTTGTGCCTTTGGATCGCGGCAATGCTTGAGTCCAAGGTCGCCTGCGCCTTCTTGACAGCTTGATTTGCTGAGACGACGGCTGCCGCTGCGTTATTGTAAGAAGCGGCATACGGGGCTGGATCGATCTCGTAGAGCGCTTCGCCCGCCTTGACTTGTGCGCCTTCCGTGAATAGTCGCTTCTGAATTAGGCCGCTGACTTGCGGCCGTATTTCCGCCACGCGATAAGCGAGGGTGCGCCCTGGCAACTCTGTAGTCAACAAGACTTGCAGAGGTTGGATTGTCATGACAACCACCTCTGGCGTCTGGGGCGGTGGTTCCATCTTCACACGCCCGCAACCTGCCAGAAGAACAGCTACGATCGGGATGATTGTGGCAAAGAATTTCCAGGCGGTTTGTTTCATTGCATAATCTTTCAGTAAACCGTTTACCATATCAGCGATCTCCTGCGCACCATCGCTTTGAATTACTGGGCATCCGCAATTGAGCGCTCGACCTCGGTCAATCGAGTGGGAGCGTCTCGCAGGCGTTGCCTTGCCGCTTGTTTAAATACGTCCGTATGTATTGTAACTCCGGGGGAGGATACTTGCAAGTGGAACTCTGCAGCCGTCAAAGCAAGAGTGACGAGCTTAGAGAGGCTTTTTTGCTTCATGTGATGCTAGGCGTACAATTGCAGCGTCAAGCCTCGGCTTGAAATTGTTTTGGTAAGTCATTACAATACAGACGTATGCATTCACTAGCGAAAGGACCGCTGCAATGGGACGACCTCGTTCAATTGACCGCGACAAACTGCTCGATGCCGCCGAGAAAATTGTCAACAAGGTCGGCCCCGCAGGTTTGACCATCGACGCCGTAGCCAAAGCCGTCGGTATCACTAAGGGGGGGGTGCAGTATTGCTTTGGGACAAAGGACCAATTGATCGAAGCCATGTTCAGGCGTTGGCTTGCCGAATTCGAGACCTGTGTGGAAGGGTTCGCCGAAGGACGCAACGACCCACGAAGCCTGGTCCAGGCTTACGTTGCCGCAATAGGCCAGACCTACCGCGCTGCCAATGAACGGTCGTCTGTCATGCTGTCGCTTCTCATGCAGTCAGAAGGGCGATTGGAACAGTGCCGCCAATGGTATCAGGAGCAGTTCGACCGAATGAAGCTGACAGGCGTCAAGCAACAGCGGTTGCGTCTTGCTTTTTTGGCGGCCGAAGGCGCGTTCGCGTTGCGTTGTTTTGGCTTTGCGGAAATCGGCGATAAGGATTGGCAAATGATTTTTCGCAGCATTGAGTCAATTCTATTGGAATAATGAACGGTCTTTGTAATGGAATGAATGAGGCGTAAGCATGGATTGCGTTGTTACGGATTCCTGATCGATGGATGCTGCCCGAAGCGCTTCAAAGGTAACAGACTTCGATACATCTAAAGTCACGTTACTCCCATATTGACGGATTCCAAGCAGGCCTTTCTCCCGACGCAACGCAAGCGATAGTTCAGCCGATCATGGCTCTCTTAAATATCGTTTCAAGTTTTGCGCCGCTGTCGGCATTTCCTGCAAAACTAACTCGGCCATCGCCCGAGCGCCTTTCTCGTTGAAGTGCGTGGCGTCGCCTTTCTTATTCGCCATTTCGGCGGCCGCCGTCGGACCAAGTCGCTCGGCGAGTTTCTTGCTCGACTCGTGCAAATCTATTACCGAGACTTTCTTCTCCGCTCCAACTTCTTTCATCGCGTCGGCGTAACGCTGAAGTTCGTCTTGGAGCTTGCCGTCGGCGTCGAATGTGCGACGCACCATCGGAGTCACGAAAATGGGCGTCGCGCCGATCGCGCGGGATTCGTCCGCGTAACGGCGAAGATATTCCTTGAAGTCCGTCGCGGCGTCGGTCGATTCGGGTTTATCCGAGGCGCGAATCGTTATGCCCAAACTGGATCAGCACGTAGTCGGGCTTTTCTTCAAGGGCTTTTTTCCAACGCCCTTCCTGAATGAAGGTCTTTGAACTGCGTCCCGCCGCGGCAAGGTTGATTACTTTGACGGCGCCCTCTTTGAATCGCTCCTCGATGAACTGTCCCCAGCCGCGTTCAGAGCGAGTTTTAGGATACTCGCAGGCGGTCGAATCGCCGATGATGACGATCCGCACTGGAGGATTTAGCAGGGCGTCGGCGTTTAGATTCTTGGCCGTCGCCGGCGGAGTTTTTACCGACGTTTGCGGCGAATTGCCGTAGATCGGCGAATGACCTTGCGCGGCCGACGAAGGCTTGGGCGTCGTCGCCTTAACGCCTTTAATTAACACGTTGTCGAAATAGGGCGTACTCAGCTTCTTTTTCTCGCCGCCCGCCGTCAAGCCGGCCATCCCCCGCGAATATAACGAGTCGGTAACGCTTAAGACCGGTTTGTCATCGACTGAGCCGGTGATTGTAGCGCCTTCGAAGCGGAGCATGAGGTTGTGCCACTGATTGGCGCCGATATCTGCAAGGCGAACGGAGCCGAGTTCTTTTTCTCCGCCTACGTCCTCCTCTTTTCGCGATTTAATGAGCGCCTGCTGTTCGGCGTCGCCAACGACTTTCTTTTTGTCCTTCTTCCCGCGGACGACTACGATTTTGCACTCGCCGTCAGCGCTAAGTTGCATGAAATAGCCTTGCGGAACGCAGCCGTAGCCGGAGCCGACGTTGTTGACGCGGCCCATGATGCCTGCCGAATCGCCGGGGTTCAGGAATACGTCGGCGCTTACTTCGTAGTCTTGCCATTGGGCGTCGCCGAGGATCGTGTAAGGCTGCCATTCCGGAGCCCACGCATGCGGAGGTCTCGGAACGACCTGACGCAGGCACATTCCTTTGTTGTCGGGGCGAATGGCAAGTTCAAAAACGCCGGCGATGTCGGCCGTATAACGCGGCAAGCCGCCCCATGCTTTGGGCGAAGAATACTCTTCGAACGTTTCGTAATAAGGAAAAGGAAACGGACTGGCGGCAGGAACGTCGTTGAACGAGCCTTTCGTCTGGCCCGAGGTCGTGGAGATCGAGTAAACGGAGTCGGGATCGAGCGCGAGGGTGAATTTGCCGTTCGCCGGCTCAATGTCGGCTTGTCGAACGAATTGCTCCTTCGCGTTGCTGCGCCAGACGCAAAGTTTTTTGGCCGATAGGCCGTGCCCGATTCGGAAGCGGATTTGTTGGGCTGTCTTGGCGTCCTTCGTTTCGATGATGACGCTGTAATCGTCGCCCGGCGATTTAAGGGTCACGAAGCTGCCTCCGTGGGCTAACCCTCCGCAGCCGCCGTTAAGATATTGCCATCCCGCTTGGGTGAATTGTCCGTAATGCGCGTAGCCCCACAGAGCCTCGCGAACTTGGTAATGCCCGCTCCACGGCGAATGGGCCAGCAGCATGGCCGGGTCCTCGGGAAATGGCTCCAGCGGATAAATGCCGGCGATATCGTACCAATTTACGATCTTCGTGGCTCCGCTACGAATAAAATTCTCGTTAAAGGCTTCGACGATGCTGATTTCGCAATCGAAGCCTTTTTTGTAAACGTGCTCCTCGGTGTTCCAGATGGGCTTTTTCATCCTCTCGGCCATTTCCCGCACTTCCGCCGAGGCGGGAGCCGTCAACAACGTATGGGCGCCGAGGACGTCCACCGCATCGCGAGCCGCTTCGTCGGCAAGCAAATCCTTGACGAAATCGAACTTGTTTTTCGGCCAATTATCGAAGGCGTGAATCTTCACTTTTGCAAAGCCGGCGGCGTTGAGGCTCGCCCGCAACATTTTGGCGAATTCAAGACTCACCCCTTTTTCATTGCGGCAGCCGATGGCGTCGAACTCCAATCCGTAAACGCTCCTTAGTCCTTGGAGCCATTTCACGTAGTAGTCCGCGGCGTCCTGCGACCAGAAGTTCTTTCCGTTTCCAATCCATCCGGGGGCGCTCCACGCGGCCCCGTCCAGCGTGAGGTCGGGATTGCGTTTCTTCGCCTCCTGTAAGATCCACCACATATAGCCGCGTGAGTAGTCGAGGTCGTCTCTCGCGCGCATGTGACTTGGCATTGAACCTTGCGTCGAATTGCCGTCGCCTGGAATCTCGATGAGCAGCGAGCTAACCGAGGCGCCGAACTTGGGCTTGTAAACAAGATCAAGTATCTGGCTGCGCTGCGGCTCCGGATAATCCTTGAGTAACACGGAGGTGGCGCCGCCTCCGTTGACCACGCCGATGCCGTCGAATCGTCTTCCGCCGGCGTCGCCGTTAAGTTCGACGATCTGCGGCTCCGGCGTTTGCTCGGCCAATGCCGCCGAAATCGATCCGCTTAGCATGCCGCACAACGCGATGAGCGGCAACGTTGAATAGATGATTGCGAAACGCCGCGGAACAGCGACGATTGAGAAGAGGCGTGATGTCATCGTCGTCCATCTCCGTTTTGCTTTGGTTGTGGAAAAAACTTTGCGCGAATCGCTTCAGGAACTGGCTTAAGCAAGGCGACAAGCGGAGCCCATTTCCAGCCGTTCCGAATCAGCCCGACCGGCTGACTAAGGAACGATATAGTCTCACGAATAATCTTCTCGTGCAACTAGGAAGATTATTCCAGTTTGTCGGTGAGGGGGCGGCCGCAATAGAATTTCATTATTAATTGAGGAGCTCGTTTGCCGGTCTGTTCGATCGGGGCGTTAAGCGAAGAGAACGCTATCGGCCCGTCTGGGAGGAGGCGTCGTTGTCGTCGGCGTTACGCAAGCGGCTGAAGATCAAGGGAACGAATCCGACAACGATGCCGCCGATGCCCATAATGTTGGTGACCCGATCGAAGTTCGGAATGCTATAAAATGCGATGAAGACCATGAAGACGGCGGCCGACAAAGGCCAGATAACGTAGGAGAGGGCGTTATAAAGTCCTTGTTTTAGTTCAGTGCGGTAATGCCATGCGCAGGCGAAACCGGCCAACCCCATATAGAAGCAGATTTGGAATCCGATCGCGTCGATCGAGCACCTCAAAATAGCCTTAACGGAATCCATATAGGAAGAGCTGAACAGAAGCGCCACGCCGAGGAACCAGATAACGAACGTCGCCATCCAGGGCGTCTGCCATTTCGGATGAACTTTGGCGTATCGGGGGTGGAACATGTCGTCGCGGGCCATGGCGAACATACTCCGAGTGAACTGGAGTATTTGCGTTTCGATCGTTCCGAGCGTGCTCAGGAGAGTCGAGAGGACGGCGAGATAGCTCCAAGGTTTTGGGAAAAGTTTGTCGGCAATAGCATAAAGAACGTTGGTGTTGGCCTTTGCGATTTCATCATCGGTTAAGGCGATCAACACGACGATCATCATGATGCAAAAGAACAAGATGAGATTGATCATTGCCCAGAAGGCGCCGCGGCTGGCGGGATCAGGGGAACCGCCTTTTGTCTCTTCGGTCAAGTTCATTGTGACGTCCCACCCCCAATAGAAGAAGATGGCGGTGAGGGCGCCGGTAGCGAACATTTGCGGAGTGAACTCGAAGGGTGAGAACCAGATGAGCGAAGGGGGGTGTGCCGGAGTTCGACCAAATTTCACAAATGCCGCCGTAAGAAGAGTGAAGATGACGCAAGTTTCGAGCCCAGTCAAAAGGATTTGTACGTAGCTGGCCTGTTTTATGCCTTTAGTGACGACGAGGGAGACGATCGTCAGCCAGATGGCGGCGGTGGCGGTGACCCAGGTCGTGCTTTCGACGAGATCGGGGGCGAAGAGAACCAAGGTCGAGGTGGCGGCGGGAATCGTCGCGGAGACCATGAAGAAGACAGAGGAAATCAGGAGTCCCCAACCGGCGAAGAAACCCCATTTTCTACCAAAAACATGGCCGACCCAGGCGTAGGCGGCGCCGGCGTGCGGGGTGATTTTTCGGAGGTGGATAAAGGCGAGCATGATGCCGAACATGATCAGGCCGCAGTAAAAGATGCTCGCCACGGAGAGGACGCCGACGGCGGCGACGATGGTCGCAGTGGTGGCCGCCACGCTAAAGGCCGGAGCCGTGCCTGCAATGCCCATAACCAGTGACTCGAAGGTTCCGAGCGCGTTGCTAGCCAAACCTCTCTTTTCCGACATGCTTACTCCTTGGGGGGCGTCGAACCGGCGGTTGATATTTCGTGCGGCGTCCGCCGAACGATTTTCACAATATCTCGCGGTTCTCGCAAGGGCTTTTGCGGTAGTTTGGGGAGAGTGATCCGCCTAGTGATAACTGTTTTAGAGCGGAAAAGGCATAGACTGAAATCAGAAGATGTGAACGTATGCCGGGGAAAATACAAGCGAGCGGGTGGACGTTAATTTGAGAGGCGGGGCGGAATAGGCATTTTTGTTAAAGGGTGTGCCGGAGGGGGCTGGCAGAGACGTCGTTTCTGGGTTACGCTTTTGCAATATGATGGCCCCGGGGGGCGTTATTAATCGTTTTTTCCCTCGCGCGTTAGCTCAGCGGAGTTTGTTTGATCGTTCGGTCGGGGAACGGTTCGTTTGGCGATGCCGGAAGCAAGAGAAAGCGTTAACGATGTCAGGTAAACGGCAAGACGATTTTTTTCAATCCGTTAAAAATGAATATCCACGTTATTTTTCTGATAGGCTAGTGCTCGACGTCGGTTCGTGTGACATCGACGGAAACAATCAGCGTTTCTTCGACGATTGCCTTTATATCGGCGTTGATTCCAAACCCGGCAAGAATGTGGATATTGCAGTAGCGGGGTATGAATTAAAGCTCCCGGACGAATGCGCGGACGCCATTATTTCTAGCGGATATTTGTCTCGCGATCCGTTTTATTCTTCGACTTTGAAAAATGCAGTTCGCATGTTGAAACCGGGCGGCTTACTCGCTTTCACCTCGTCGACGGCAGGAGTTGACGAAGCGGAAGTAAGAGCCGGTTTGGAACTCGAAGCGAATTTTCAGACCTATATATTAACGCGTGACGAGGAGTCGGGTGAACTTCGATTTTTCGGCGTGAAAAATGGGGTTTTGCTTGATCGTCAAGACTACTCTTTTCAGTTACGAACGTTAGGGTCGGGGCGATTGAAATCGAGCGAGGATTACATCGCCGATCTTCTCAAGGAAATTTGTGAACGGGACCGGCAAATCGACGACATGCGTTCCTCACCGTCCTGGAGGTTGACAAAACCCCTTCGCCGGGCCGGGGATCTAATCAAGGACGGGCCGGCTGACGCCGCAAAACGCGTTTTGAACTATTTGAAGCGCGGAGCGAAAAAAGTGACTCGCCCGTTGCGGAGACGCATGTTAGCTGGTTTTTGGGAGGACTTGGAAGATCGAGTTTCGCGTATCAAAAAAAGGGATCGAGCAAGTTGGGGGATTTTGGCTACGCCGCACGTCTTGCCCATGGCCCGACTCATCGCGGATCGCTTGCGAAGCCACGGCTGGGAAGTCGAAATATTGACGGAGCCTCCGACAGTTTTCTATCGGGATATGTATATCGTTATCGCGGCGCAGATATTTAAGCGACTTCCGCCGTCGAACAAGCGAATTGTTTTTCAAGTGGAGCAGTCGGTTAGTTCGCGATGGTTCACGAGCTCCTATTTTAAAACGCTGCATGAATCGTTGGCGATCCTAGAGTATTCCCTCGTCAACGTGAAGTTCTTGGCGGAAAAAAACATCGCGTTTCCTCGCGTACACTACCTTCCAATCGGGGCGACGGACGACAGCTGCATTTTGTCTCTGTCGCAAAAGAAGTACGATGTGCTGTTTTACGGAGATTGCCTTAGCTCCCCGCGTCGTCGGGAAATGCTGGATGCGTTGAAGCGACGTTTCAAAGTGCATATCGCAAGCGAAGTGTTCGGCGAAACAATGTCGGAGATCATTCGACAGTCAAAGTTGGTTATCAATTTGCACTATTATCCGAACGCATTGTTGGAGACGCCGCGCATCCAGGAGTGTCTTTCACTCGGAACGCCGGTGGTTTCTGAATCGGCGCAAGATCAAGATGACTATCCGGAGTTGAACGGCGCCGTGCGTTTTTTCGTGCAGGGGTCGATTTCCGCGATGCTTGAAGCGGTGGAATCAGCTCTTGCCGATCCGATTCCTTCGGAAGCGATCTCGATCTCGGTCGAAAAAAGCGCGAGAAGATTTGAATTTATGTTCGACCGCTTTTTAATGGCGATGGGTTTCTTGCCCGCCTCGTATGCCGCCAAAGTGAAGTTTCCCTCGCCGATTGCGAGCGAGCGGCTGTCGCTTTCCTTGCCCGAGACTATCCAACGTCGTAAGCTTTTTGAAGAAGAGCGACCGGCGAATTGCGAATTGTTCGACGGCATGCGGGGTAAGCCGGGATGGGTTGGGTGCGGCCTGAGTTACAACGTCATCGCTCGCCAAGCGCTTCGGCAAAATCTCGATCGCATCGCCGTTATGGAAGACGACGTATTGCTTCCGCCGAATTTTGAGGGGCAAATGGCGATCATTAACGAATTTCTTGATTTGCACAAAGGGGAATGGGACGTGTTCGCCGGCGTCATCGCCATCCTCAACCGCAACGTCAAAGTCCTTGCCGTCGAAAGGTTCAAGGGGGTTACGTTCGTCACGATAGATAAAATGGTCAGTATGGTCTTCAATGTATACGGAAAAAAGACGCTTGAAATTCTTGCGGCTTGGAGTCCGGAAAACCGAGACCCATCACACAATACGATCGACCGCTTTTTGGAACGCCAAACTGATCTTCGAGTTGTTGTTACGCTCCCGTTCTTCGTCGGGCATCGAGAAGAGATGCACTCGACTCTTTGGGGCGTTTCCAACGAAGTCTATAACGACAAGATTGCCCGAAGCGAGCGGCTTTTAGCACTTAAGGTCGCGGCCTTTGAAAGCGCTCCTCAAGAATCCCGCACAAACAGGGCGGCTGGCTAGGCCTCTGTAAAGCGACGGCGATTTTCAAAGAATACTCCCCCCGCCGCTCTTTTTTGCCTTGCCTGTGCGTCTTATGTAGATTCACTTGCCGTTTCTCAAGTGTTTTGTTACCGTCCGCTTCAGACTAGGGGGATTTTGCGCTTATTTAGAACGGTAGAGGAACGGCAATTTGTTTTTCCGAGTCGGCACAATCAGTCTCTTGCTGATTGCCCTGTTTAGCGGCAGGGCGGCGGCTGATTCCACGCCCCAACTTGAAGTCAATTCCTCGGGCGTCGATCCGACGGACTACGATTTCATCTCGTTCGGAAACGCCAAACTGCCGCTGAATTCAGAGGCGAAGATGCCCGCGTTGATCGATAAGCCTGATTTGAAAAAGTTTCCCGTTACAGGAAACAGTCAAACGCCCGCCGATTGGGTTAAGAATCCGTATGTGACCGGTCTGACGCTTGACCCGACGGCCGTCGAGGCGGACGAAACGCCGTTCTACCCCGAGACGATACCGACTCCGTCCCCTTCGATGGCTCCCGCAACGCAGCAACTGAACCCTCGAGTGTCTCCGCAATCGGCTTTGACGTCGCCATCCGAAGTCATTATTCCGTTGCCGAAGGTTGACGATTCGGAGGAGAAAAAAATCAAGCTTTGGGAAGGCAGTTTTCAGATCGGTTTCGACGGCTCGGAAGGAAACAGCGAGTCGATGAACATTCATCTAGGGGCCGACGTCAAGCGAAAACAGGACGTTCATCTTCTTTACGTCAACGTCGAATACAATCGAAAAAACGCGGATTACACGAACACGACGAACAAGCTTTATTCGCAAGAACGGTATGAGCGAATCATTCGAAACACGAACTGGTCATTGTTTTGGGAGGCGACCGGCGAATACGATGAGTTTCAGGAATATGAATTCCGCGTGACTTCGCATGCGGGAGTGGGGCGGATGATCTTCAAGACTCTCGACGCCGTTTTGAAAGGGCGATTTGGAGCGGGGTTCTCGCACGAGTTCGGCGGACCGCGCGACGACTATTACGCCCCGGAATTATTGCTTGCCTTCGATTATGAGCGGAAGGTTTTTGACCGCCAGAAATTGATCGCCTCGGTCGAATATATGCCCGATATGTCCGATTTCACGGAATACCGCTTGAACAGTTACGCCGGTTGGGAAGTGCAGCTCGACGACGATTCGCATTTGAATTTGCGATTCGCGGTTCGGAATCGCTACAACAGCGCGTCGGGAAAATCTAAGCCGAACGATTTGGACTACGCGGCGCTCCTCTTGTGGAAGTTTTAGCGGGGGATAGGGGCTAGATAGGGGATGCGGGCGAGCGACGAAGGCGAATCGAAAAAAGCTCGAAAAGCATGCAAAAAAGGAGGCGCGTTGCATTTCCGAGGAAAAATCGCCTTGAAATTAGCAAAAAACTCGCGGTAAACCCCGTTTATCGCGGAACCGAACTTCCCCAAACGCCGGAATTCTTTATGATAGACGCGGAAATATCTGTCAGCTTATCCCCCCCATCAGTCGACGAAGTCGGATCATTCCCTCGAAACGCCAAGGAACGCAAGTTGCACCACATTGAATCGTCAAGCGACGACCTCGCGCAACCGGCGTCGATTGTTTTGCCCGAGGCGAGCGACAAGGAAGGGATTATTTCGGCAAGTTTTCTGGGATTGCTAATCACGCAGTTTCTCGGCGCCTTGAACGACAACCTCTTTCGCTGGTTAGTGGCGTGGATCGGCTGCGACTTGGCGGTCCAAGACCCGCGGATGCGGAGCCTCGTCGCCTGGTGCTTAAAACGCGCTCCGGAAGAAATCACATCAAAGTCGGCGGCCGATATTGTCGTGCCGGCCGGCTTGGCTTTCCTCGTATTGCCGTTCATCTTGTTCGCCGCCCCCGCCGGATTCTTCGCCGATCGATTTAGCAAGCGAACGATCATCGTCTCCTGCAAAGCGGCTGAAGTCGTGCTGATGCTTTTGGGCGTCGATGCGATTTTACACGGCAATATTTGGTTGATGTTTGGCATACTATTTTGCATGGGATGCCATAGCGCGATCTTCAGTCCGTCGAAATACGGCTCGATTCCCGAGATCATTCGGCCCGGCTCGATTCCGGCGGCGAACGGTTTGATCGGCATGACGACGATTTTGGCGATTGTCCTCGGTTGCGTCGGCGCCGGATGGCTCTATGAGTGGACCAAGCCCCTCGGTAAAACCCACTGGTGGGTTTGGGCCGCGACCCTTCTTTCCGTCGCCTTGATCGGCTGCGTCACCAGCTTGCCGATTCGTAAGTTGAAGCCCGCCAATCCGACGAGAACTTTCCCCTTCAATTTGTTTAGCGAAACGTTGCTGGACTTCAAGCGGCTAATCGCGATTCGTTCGCTCTTTTTCGCGGCGTTAGGAAGCGCGTTTTTCTGGTCGTTGGGCGGGTTGTGCCAGATCAACGTCGATCATTTCGGTACGAACTACCTGCAGTTGACGAAAGATTACGTCGGCCCGTTGTTGGGAATGCTGGCCCTCGGCGTCGGTGTCGGAAACGTTTTCGCCGGCGTGATTTCAAAAGGTCGCATCGAACTCGCCTTGATTCCGCTCGGAGCGATCGGTCTTGGCGTGAGTCATGTTTTGCTCTTCCTCGTCCCCGCCGGAAACGGAACTCCCTGGAACTTCGAATATTTTATGACGGCCGGTTGCTTGGTTCTCCTGGGTTTTTCCGGGGGCGTATATGACGTGCCGTTGCAAAGCTATTTACAATACAAGAGTCCCGAGCAGTCGCGAGGTTCGATCTTTGCGGCCACAAACTTCCTGACCTTCGTCGGAACGATCGGAGCGACGGGCGTTTATGTTTTGTTGGGCGGAGTCTTCAAAATCCCCAGCCAAACGATCTTCTTGCTTGTGGGCGTCGTATTTGTTCCGCTCATCGCGATCATCGTTTACTCGTTGCGGTTCGACACAGTTCGCTTCCTGGTTTGGGCGATTTCCCGAATTTTGTATCGGGTGAAAGTGGAAGGACTGGAAAACGTTCCGGCGACCGGCGTTTTAATCACGCCGAACCACGTCAGTTGGGCGGACGGCATTTTGGTCGGCTTAGCATGTCCCAGGCACCCCCGCATGGTGGTGTTCGCCGATTACTTTGAAACCCCTTGGCTCCGCTGGTTTGGACGAATGGGGCGAGTAATATTGTTGCATCCGGGAAAAAAATCAATTATTGAGTCTCTACGCAACGCCCGAGAAGCGATAAAATCGGGCGAGATCGTCTGCGTTTTTCCGGAGGGCGGCATTACCCGAACCGGCGAAATGCAAGAATTCCAACCTGGTATATTGACGATACTGAAAGGGACGAACGCTCCCATCGTGCCGGTTTACCTCGACGGCATGTGGGGAAGCCTGTTGAGCTACGAAGGCGGCCGATTCTTCTGGAAATGGCCCTGCTCGTTCCGCCGTCGCGTGACGATTCGATTCGGCAAGCCGTTGGAGCAGCCGCACGAGCTACGGCAAGTTCGCGATGCGGTCATTGCGATTAGTCCGCATCAGGAAGCGAAATACCGATTGCCTTCGGAATAGCTTTTCAATTTTCGTTTCGAGCCGACCCTTTCCGACACATTCCTCCTTATTCGAACGTTAGAAAATCGTTCCGTACGAAATATGCAAGAGCCGCCGAGCGACTGGTTGAATTTACCCCGACAATTTCTGCGGATGTGCCGCGCGCACATGCGAACGCCCAAAACGGCCGACTTTACGGGAGTCGAGCTGACGGGCGGCGGGCTATTGACCCGAACGTTGGTCTTACGGGGGCTTCTACGTCGCCATGTGCTCGCCGCCGACGAAAAGTACGTCGGCGTGCTGATGCCGCCCTCGGTCGGAGGCGTGGTGACCAACGCTGCGCTATCGATCGATTGTCGTGTCGCCGTGAATCTGAACTACACCGTCACCTCAGACGTGATGAACGAGTGCATTCGCCAATGCGGCATTCGGCATGTCATTACGAGCAAGCGGGTCTTAGACCGCTTCCATTACAAACTCGACGCCGAATGCGTTCTGCTCGAAGACTTCGCGCAAAAAGTGACGCTTGCCGATAAATTGAAGGCCGCCGCGACCGCTTGGTGCATGCCGATCGGAATGATGGAACGCAAACTCGGGCTGACCGAGCTGAAGCCTGATGATTTGTTGACGGTGATTTTCACATCCGGCTCGACCGGTCGGCCCAAAGGCGTGATGCTCACGCAATACAACGTCGAAGCGAACGTCGACGGCGTAAACAAGCTGATCAATCTTGAAAGCCGCGACGTGCTTCTCGGCATTTTGCCGTTGTTTCACTCGTTCGGCTATACGACGACGCTATGGACGATGTTGGCTCTCGCTCCCAAAGCCGTGTACCATTTTTCTCCGCTCGAAGCCCGCGAAATCGGCAAGCTCTCGCGAAAGCACGGCGTGACGATCATCGTGGCCACGCCGACGTTTTTGCGATCCTACCTTCGCCGATGCGAGCCGGAGGACTTTAAAAGCGCGGAAGTCGCATTCACCGGCGCCGAGAAACTTCCGATCGAATTGGCCGACGCCTTTGAAAAGAAATTCGGCGTTCGTCCGGTGGAAGGCTACGGCGCGACGGAGTTGTCGCCGGTTGTGGGAGGCAACGTTCCGTTCGGACGCGGCGCGAAAGACGCCAAAGAAGGCGTGAAAGAAGGTTCGATCGGCCGGCCGCTTTGCAACGTGAAGGCTAAGGTCGTCGATCTGGATACTGGCGAAGACCTCGGACCGAACGAGCAAGGAATGCTCCTGATTACAGGTCCGAGCGTGATGAAAGGCTATTTCGATCGACCGGATTTGACCGCCGAAGTAATGCGCGGCGAGTGGTACGTCACCGGCGACGTGGCCGTCATCGACGACGAAGGCTTCGTCAGCATTACAGGGCGCCTGAATCGCTTCTCGAAATTGGCGGGCGAAATGGTTCCGCATCTGCGCATTGAAGAGGCGATCAATGAAGTTCTCGGCGTGGACGAAGAAGAATTGCGATTGGCCGTCACGGCGATTCCCGACCCGAAAAAAGGCGAGAAGATCGTCGTACTGCATGTGGGCTTGTCGATGACGCCGGCCGAAATTTGTCACAAACTGACCGAGGCCGGTCTTCCGCCGTTGTGGACTCCCATGCCTGACGGCTTTAAGCAAGTCGCCGAGATTCCGCTTTTGGGCACGGGCAAGCTCGATCTCAAACGCCTGAAAGAAATTGCGCTCGAAGCGTTCGGGATAAAAGGATGAGTGAGGTTTTTTTGTTCGTTGGCTGCATCGGCATCAATATTTTTACGTCTATGCCCCTAAAGGAAATTCGCACATGCGTTTTTTCCAGTTGCTCGCCGTTTTAACGATCGCGCTGACGGCCTCGTCGGTTTTCGCGTTGGATCGCCCCGAAACGACGTTCAAAGTCTTTCAGTTCCCGGCGGACAAAATTCCCCGTATCGACGGTAAGGCCGACGATTGGAGCGACGTGCCGGCCGACTATGCGGTCGGAACCGATCAACTCACCGACGACTCGGGCAAATACGATAAGCCGAACACGAAGAATCTTGACGTTCGGGTGCGAGTCGGTTGGGTCAAAGGGATGAACCGACTCTATTTTCTTTACGAAGCTTCGGACGACTATTGGGATTTCGCTCGGCCCGATCTGCACAACGACACGTTTGAAGTGGTCGTCGACGGCGACGCCTCGGGCGGACCGTTAGTCGATCATGCCCATGCGAAAGTGTGGACGCCGGAGGCGGTCGGACAGGATCGGTCCTCGCTCGACAAACGTCTCAGTCCGGCCGAGGAACACTGGTCGTTTCACGGCGCTCATGCGCAGAACTACCACATTTTCACCCCGGCCAAAGATAAAGACTGGTGCATGGTCTTCGGAGCGGCGACGTGGATCAAAGAGCTCCCCTACGCCAACGCGGCCTGCTCCTACGACTTCAAGCCGGGCGAGTCGGGCCGTTTGACGCTTGAATTCTGGATTACGCCGTTCGACTACGCCGGGGCCGAAGGACCGCAACGGGCAGTCGAATCGCCCCTCTTCGAAAACAAGATCATTGGGCTAAGCTGGGCGGTCATCGACTACGACGGCGTTGATCAGAAAGAAAAGGACGGGTTTTGGAACCTCTCGCGGAAACACACCATGTACGGCGACGCCTCGCAGCTTTGCGCGTTCAAGCTGATGCCGCTTGAAGCGAAGTTCCGCAAGAAGATCGAGGCCCAATGGTCCTTCAAGGTCGTCGATATGGAACGGCGGCTGGTCGCCTTCAAAGACCAGTCCGAAGGCAAGGTCACGTCATGGCGTTGGGATTTCGGCGACGGCGAAACCTCGACCGAGCGAAACCCGATTCATGAATACAAAACGACCGGCGACGGAACGATTACCGTCATTTTGGACGTGGAAGGGCCTGACGGAAAATCCCGCCGCTCGAAAGTCTGGGACGTGCAGTTGAAGTAGGCCGAGAAAAGCTTCTCTCATGAGGGCTTCTTGAACAAGGCCCCGAAGTTGTAACGCCACTGAAGCGCAAAACTCATTCCAATACGTCCGTCGAGAGGGCCGGTTTTGTCCCTCGTTACCAGAGGCGAAGCCTGGTAACGCACTGTTCCCGCACCGCTTCGCCGTGCGACCATCCCGAAAGGATGGCCGCCATTAGCCCCTGGTCGCGCAGCGACCCGGGGAAAAAGAAACCCGCCCAGAATCATCGCCCTCGGAGAGTCGCAGCATTCCGCCCACATGTGACCCCCGGATGCTTACGTTCACCGCTTTGTCGTAATGGTTGATGTCTTGCCCCCGCGATTTTCCGCGTCCCCATCCCCTACGCCCAAATCCCTATCCCCTACGTCGCATGCATTCGCGGTTTCCTCTGCCGCGCCTTTCATCCCTCATCCCTCATCCTTCTTCCTTGTTATTGTGCCACTCCTTCTGCTAAAAAAGTACCTACGAATCGTTGCGCACGCATGCGACGCGTTCTTTGACAACTCGACTCCCCTGCATTTGGTGAAAAACGTGCGAGCCTTCGACGTAACTCCTTTCCCATCGGTCTGTAGGGAACGCCCTCAGTGGCGTTCCGATGTTTAAAACATAATGTCCGCCAACCACTTACGACACGCCATCGCAAATAACGGAAAACGTAAGGCAATCAAAAATGACCTGTCGAATTATCGTAACAAACGGTCCCTACGGAACTTGCGCCGAACTCGCTCCACAAAAGCCGGCGAGAATATGGGCGCCCCTCCGTTGCGAGTTTTCCTATCCCCTTGCCAATTCAGTTCTTACGAAATCAAAAAACGACGATGCGTCCATGTTCTCCGCTCCCCCCGTCGAAAAACCCTTATTTCCCTCCAGGAAAACGAGCCTTATTTTTGTTTAAAAACGGAGACGGTAAATTTGAAAGATTCTTTTGTTCGGCATCGCACGCAACAAGAAAGGAGCATTAACGCCGAAAATCCAATATTCCGTACATGAGAAATCGGACCGCTTCAATCGCTCTACACGGCGTCGTTGACCGAAGAGGACGGTGTTTGTTGTAACGCCGCTATCTTCGCCGTCGGAAGAACCACGCCGCAACTGACGACGAACTCGCAAGCTTGGTCGAAAGTCACGTTCAAATCGATGCATTCGCTTTTTCGGACCATAATCGTCACGCCGGTGACCGGAACGGGCGAAGCCGGGATCATCACCGCCACGATCGGCTCGCCGACGACGTCGCGGACCTCGACCACACCCTCGCTCGTCACGAAACCGATTGACCAAACCCCTTTGCGCGGATACTCGACGGCGACGATTCGAGTGAATTCAAAATCTCGCTCCGAGAAAATAAAATCTGAGATCTGCTTTGAAGCGGAATACACGTTGCGAACTAACGGGAGTCGGCGGACGCCTCCTTCGAACGCTCCGAAAAAATAGCCGCCAAGACCGATGGCGAATAGCTTTCCCATGAAATAGAGAACGAGAATGAAAATGGCCGTGAAAATCGGTATGGCGTAGTAGGGACGTAAGAAAGTGAGGTCGACGTAACGGCCGTAGGCGTCACGCGCGTCGGTCGGAAGCGAGTTTCGGCCGGTCGCCGCGATAATTTTTTCGTAGACGAAAGCGGGCACATACTCGCCAGACTCGAGCCGATGATAAGATCTGCCTTCGCTATCGGCCAGGTTTTCCCGAACGTCGGACGGAGGAGCGACGTAATACACGTCGTTGAAGATCCAAATGAAGCCGTCGCGGGCAGCGGCCGTCACCGGTTCGAGAAAGTAGGTCTTCGTCGTATTGACGACCCAAATCAACACGACGAGAGTCAACAGCGGCGGCAACAAAGCGGCAAAGCCGCGGATGACGGCGGCGCGAAACGGATGTCGCGGAATCGGGGCCATATCGAACGCTCCTCTCTTCTAGGAATTATTTTCTCCGGCGCGGGCGATGACCGCGACGGCGACGACTTTCGCCCCCGCTTTACGCAGAGCGCGCGCCGCTTCATCGGCCGTTGCGCCAGTGGTCATTACGTCGTCCGCGAGCAAAATCCGGGCGTCACGAACGTAACCGGCCAGCCGCCGAACCGCAAACGCGCCATGTACGTTTTTTTGTCGTTGATTCGGCGTCAAGTGCGATTGTTTCAATATCGGACGCACGCATTTTAACGCGTGGCGAACCTTCGCGAATTTTAAATGGCGGCCGATTTCCTCGGCGATCGTTTCGGCGTCGTTCACTCCGCGGCGAAACCGCAGCCGCCAGTGCATCGGAACGGGTACGATGCAGTTGGGCGCGAAATCACGCAACCATTCCTCGTGTCGCTCGACGAATAACCTCGTCAAATTCGCGACAAGAGGCTCGCCGCCCGTTCGCTTCATGCGAAACACGGCGCTTTTCAACTTTTGATATTCGCCCAGCGCGACCGCTCGCTCAAAACGGAACGTGCGACCGGCGCAACGCGAGCAAGAAACGGCGTCGATTCCTTTTTCGTCGGCAAACATACCGCAGCGAACGCAGGCCGCGCGGTCGGCCATAATAACCTTTTTGCACGCTTCGCAAAAAGGGGCGTCGAATCGTTCGATTCGCGCATCGTCGCCGCAATAGACGCAGCACGTCGAAAAGAGCAAGTCTTCGACCGAGCGTCCAGCAAACGCTATACCGCATCGCCATGGCGTGAGTGAAAGCCGCATATGCAACGTGGGACTGGGCTAACTTTCTGAAAACGCCGCTTCAAGTTACAATGAACGCTGCATTATACAGAATAAACGGGACCTCTGACACGGCGCCGCGGAAATGAAGGCACGCTTAACCATGAACTCAAAAAACAGCCTAAGTCGTCGGGCGTTGTCGGTTAGCGCCGAGCCTTTGGCGGCCTCGCTGATGGCGAAGGCGATCGCGCATCCGAACCTCATTTCCTTGGCGGCCGGGTTCGTCGATCGCGCCACATTGCCAATCGAACCGACCCAATCGGCCTTGGCGGCAATTTTCGCGGACGACAATAATACGCGAGCCGCCCTGCAATACGGGAATACGAACGGCTATTTACCTTTGCGAGACGCGGTTTTCGAGCGCCTTCGAGAGTCGGACGGGCGAGCGGCGGAACTAAACCTCGCTCCGGAACAGATCGTTCTGACGGCCGGAAGCAATCAGTTGCTTTTTCTGGTAAGCGACGCAATTTGCAATCCCGGCGACATAATTCTGTGCGCTTCGCCGACGTATTACGTATATCTTGACTCGCTACGGAATCTTGGCGTTCGGGCAATCGGAGCCTCGAGCGACGAACTTGGGCTAATTCCCGAGGCGTTGGAAGCGGAAATCGACCGGTTGGAGAAAATCGGCGAATTGGACCGCGTCAAAGCGATTTACCTGACATCATATTTCGACAATCCATGCGGCGCGACGACGCCGGGCGATCGACGTCGGAAAATCGTTGAGTTGGCCAAGCGGCATTCCAAAAACCATTCGATTTACGTGATCGAGGATGCCGCCTACCGGGAATTACGCTATTCCGGCATCGATGAGCCGAGTATGCGGTCGTTTGACGAAGACGGCTCGACGGTAATCTACGCGGGAACGTTTTCCAAGTCGTTTTCGCCGGGAATTCGCGTCGGTTGGGGGTTGCTCCCTCCCTCCCTGACGCCAGCAGTCTTGGCAATGAAGGGGAATATCG
This sequence comes from Thermoguttaceae bacterium, assembly GCA_963665265.2. Taxonomy (GTDB): domain Bacteria; phylum Planctomycetota; class Planctomycetia; order Pirellulales; family Thermoguttaceae; genus CAXXHQ01. Next base: position 1,563,513 of record OY762224.2, read on the forward strand.
ATTTTGGGTCGCCCCATTTTAACCAAGTTCTGATGGCCACCGTTTTGGAGCGGAATCTTTTCGACCCGCACCTAGAACGGCTTCGTACTAATTACCGGAAGAAGCTGCAAGCGACGCTATCGGCTGCGGAAGAACTGCTGCGACCGCTCGGCGCCCATTGGGCGGTACCGACCGGAGGGCTGTACCTTTGGCTGGAAATGCCCGAGGAAATTGACGCCAGTTTGGGCGGTCGGCTGTTCGATCTAGCCGTCGAGGAAGGTGTGCTGTATATTCCAGGCGACCGCTGTTTTCCCGAATGGGGGGAACCGGCGAAGAAGAACTCGCTGCGATTGAGCTTCGGAGTTCCCGACTGCGATACAATTCGTTGCGGCGTCGAGGCGCTCGCTCGAGCGATCGGCAGGTTGCCGCGAGAGTGATCGTTTTTCGCCTGACGCCGAAGAGGCGTCCATGAAAGAACACGGATGTCGATTCTCGATCGTTATATTTTACGCCAGTTTTTGAAGACGTTTGCCATCTGCTTCATCAGCTTGATGGGACTGTACGTGGTCATCGAATGCACCACGAATATGAACGAGTTCATTCGATGCGGCGAAAAGTCAGGAAGTCTCCTCGGCCTAATCTCTCGCTACTACGGCTATCGCTCGTTGCTGATCTTCAATTTAACCTGCTCGACGTTAACTTTGACTGCGGCGATGTTCACCGTAACGTGGCTGCAACGGCACAACGAAATGACCGCATTGATGGCGGCGGGAGTATCCCGCGTGAAAATCGTGCGGTCGCTGATCTTCGCGGCGTTCGGCTTAATTGCCTTGGCGGCCGTGAATCGGGAGTTGGTGATTCCCCGCTATATAGAACAGTTGTCGCGTAAGCCTCAAGACTTGCTCGGCGATCGCGGCCAATCGTTCGCATCGTGTCAAGACAACCAGACCGATGTAGTCATTCGAGGAAAATTCTCTTACGCCGACGCGAAGAGAATTGAAAAGCCCGACTTCAGATTGCCGCCGTTTCTCTGTCAATACGGCGAACAAGTGACGGCCGACAACGCCTACTATATCCCGGCTCAAAACGGTCGTCCGAGCGGCTATCTCTTTGACGGCGTGAAAGAACCGAAACATTTAGAGTCGCGGTCTTCGCTTCTGCTGAACGGCAAGCCGGTTTTGATTACGCCGCAAGATAGTCCTGATTGGCTAAAGCCGGATCAATGCTTTATCGTAAGCAATCTCGATTTTAATTTGCTCACGGGGGCGTCGAATTACAAACAATTTGCGTCCGTTCGCCAATTGGTCTCTAGCTTAAACAACCCGGCGATCGATCTTGGAGCGGACGCTCGTGTGACGATCCACAGCCGAATTGTTCAACCTTTGATCGACGTGACGCTGCTTTTTTTGGGGCTCCCGCTGACCGTTCGACGTGAAAGCCGAAACATGTTCTTCACAATGGGCCTCTGCATGGCCATTACGACCGCGTTCATGCTGGCGACGATTGGTTTGCAATCGTTGGGAGGCGATTACTATTTCTTCCCGCCGTCGCTGGCCGTTTGGGCTCCGATCATTATCTTCGCCCCTGCCGCCGTATGGCTGTCGCATGCGATGTGGGAAACGTAGAAACGCGGGAGGCAGAAGCCGAAAGCGGAAAAGGAAGGATCGAGCGATCAAGAAACGCCTAATTCTTCCTATTTCTTCGCGGCTTTGAGAGCTTCTTGCGGCGTGATGACGCCGTCGCCGTCGAGATCGTAGGAGGCGAACTCCGTAGCCTTGGCGTCGCTCCATTCGCTCGTATATTCGCTCATCGAGACCTGCCCGTCGGCGTCGCGATCTTTTTGAGCGAACCAATTGGGCAGACCGGAGGGAAGAAGCTCGGTTGGAGTTTTGAAACGATACGACTTTCCTTCGCTTGAAAAAGAACTAGTGCCGCCGGAGGCGGGAGCGGTTTGCGAGTCGGCCGGAGCGGCGCGCTTTACGCCGTTGGCGTTCGAGTCGTATTCAATGAGTTCGTCGAGGGTGATGACGCCGTCGCCGTTTTTGTCGGCCTTTTGAGAACGCGAAGACATCGCCTTCATTTCTTCGCGATCGATTTTGCCGTCGTGGTTCGTATCAAACTGAGCCATTTTAACTTTGGCCATCTCACGAACACGATCTTCCATTTTTCCGCCGCCTGCCGCAGAGGGGGCCGTCGACGTCGAAGTGGATCCGCTGGAAGTCGTCGAAGAAACGGAACTGGCGCCGACCGAGAGACTAGAAGCGTCGCTCAGCGAGAAGCCGAGCACGGCGGAGTTGCCGAACCCAAGAACGGTAGTTTTAACGGAAGTCAAAACAGCGCTGGTCGAACTCGATGAGGCTGATGCCTCGGAAGATCGTCCGGCGTCCGGATTATTTTTAGCGTTTAAGGCGTCTTGAATACTGGAAATGGAGATCGGGTAGTTCGGCTCCATTCCGGCGCGGCGGATGATTTGTTCAATCATTGCGCCGCGTTGGCCTTGAGCCTCGTCCGAGTCGATCATTCCGTTTTTGTTGGTATCAAATTGCTGAAGCATGGCAGCCGGATCAAAGCGACGTCCCATTCCTCCGCCGAAATCGCCGCCTCGCCCGCCTCGCCCGCCCCACATTCCGCCTCCGGGGCCACCGCCCATATCACCGCCAGGACCTCCGCGACCGCCCCACGGTCCACCGCCCATGTCACCGCCACGACCGCCTCCGGGGCCTCCACCCATATCACCTCCGGGGCCTCCGCGACCGCCTCTGCCTCCCCAGCGTCCGCCACCCATATCATCTTGGGCGCCAACCTGAGAAATCAGGACGAGCGAAGTCACGCAAAAAGCGGTGATTTTGAAGATTGCGTTCATGACGAAAGGTGGAATTACTAAACAATGAGCGCTAAGAAGGTACCCGAGTAAATAAACCCCGACAGGAACAAGAGGTATTGCAAAAATCGACTGGGAAAGTTTTTTTATAATAATTGAAAGGGAGGAAGCTCTGGAACAGTAAAAAATACCTAATCTTTTCCAGAAACGATCCGAGAAACCTTCTCCGACAGCCGGGGTTAAATATCTACACAGGCGAAGTGATTTCGCGGCTGCAGAGTCGTTTTATTGCTCGCGATACGATGTTTTACCCCATATTCCTTCCAGAATAATTGGGGGTTCGTTTTTCGTCCAACATTAAACGTCGCCGCGTAACCTGCTTTTCCACAAAATGTTACGTTGTTTCATTTCGTATAGTGAAGCAGTTTCGCAAAAGTCCTCTAAAAATCCACATAACCCCCTCAGGCCAACGGACGCCTGAAATGCCCCCCTTAATTTTCGAGGAGTACAACGCAATGAGAAAGTTGTTATTCACGTTGGGCTTAGCCCTAGTGGCTTGCGCAATGACGACCCTAGTAAGCGCACAAGGCCCTGGAGGGCCTGGCGGCCCCGGCGGGCGCGGCATGGGAATGGGTATGATGGGTGGTCCTGGAGGATTCGGCGGTTTCGGTGGCATGTCGCTCCTGATGCTCGTCCAGAATGCTGACGTTCAAAGAGAGCTGGAAATCGTCGATGACCAAAAGACGAAAATTACCGAGCTCAGCCAAGAGCAGCGCAAACAGCTGCAAGAAAATATGAGCAAAATGCGAGACATGAGCCAGGATGAGCGTATGGCTAAAATGGAGGAGATGCGGAAAGAGTCGCAGACTGCGCAAAAGAAAACTGACGAAAAATTGGGCGAGATCTTGATGCCGAGCCAAATGACTCGTCTCAAAGAACTCCGCGTTCAAGCCCTCGGCGCGGCGGCCTTGCGGGACGAAGCGATCGCCAAGGAATTGGGGATCACCGACGATCAAAAAGCGAAGTTGAAAGAGATTCAAGAAGAATCGATGAAGGCGATGCAGGGCCAAGGTCGTCCTGACCGTAACGCTTCGGAAGAAGAACGCACGAAGGCCCGCGAAAAGATGCAAGAGCAACGCAAGGCTACCGAAGAAAAAGAGCTCGCCTTGCTGACCTCGGAGCAGAAAGAGAAACTTGAAAAGATGAAGGGCGAAAAATCGGATATCGATTTCGGTCGGCTGATGATGGGCGGTCGCGGCCAAGGCGGACGCGGCCAAGGTCGAGGCCAAGGTCGAGGCCCTGGCGGCCCCCAAAATTAATGCAAGTTAATTATGTCAGGGCAAGCTGGTATAATCGACTTGCTCGTGCATGGAGGAGTTTTTCCTATTCTCAACTGGGGTAGCGGCAACGCTATTCCACGCAAGGAAGCAGACGAAGAGCCTGCGAGCGGTTTACGTTCGCAGGCTTTTTCTTTTCACCAAGGGCAATTCGCCAAAAATCGCTTTTTCTTGGAAAATAGGGGCGACTGCGAGAAACAAAAATCATCTCCAGACGTTCATATAAGTTAGGGAAATCAACGATTTACGGCGGTTCACCACGCATTCCGTTTTTTCTCTTTTTTCAAGCGGTCGCCCCCCTTCGGCGAAATTTTGTCGTTAAGCGCAAATATAAGTCAGGGCGGGCGACGAATAACCGGGTGAAGCGATTACAATAGTATGAATTACGAACCGAGAGACTGTTGAGCGCAATTCCATGGAAGCCGGCGAAATACTACTGCAGAAAGGATTACTTGATCGGCGTCAGTTACAAATGACGCGCGAGGCGCAATCGGACGGCGCGCGTTTAGATCAAGTGGCGGTTCAACTCGGCTTTTTGACCGAAGAGTCGGCGCTTCGCGCCTTGGGCGAAGAAGTCGGCTTGGATTTCGTCGATCTTTCGGAAGCGGACATCGATCTTTCGCTCTTGAAGACGTTTCCGCCCAGGTTCGTATATCGCGAGAACTTATTTCCGATTCGACGCGTGAACGGCTCGCTAGTCGTGGCGACGAACGATCCTTTCAATATTTATCCGCTCGACGAACTTTCGTCGACGACGGGCTTATCGATCGTTCCTGTTTTGGCGGCCAAGGATGAGATCGCCAAGTTGATTAAGACGCACTTGGGCGTCGGCGGCGAGACGATCGAAGGTTTGATCGCGCAAAGCGACGAAGAGCGGATCGAACTGCTCGATTCGCCCGACGGAGACGGATCGGACGTTCCCGAAGAGGCCCGCGAGCCGTCCGTCGTTCGGTTGGTGAACGAAATATTGATCGAAGCGATCGAATCTCGAGCGAGCGACGTTCACATTGAATCGGAGTCGCACGGTTTGCGAATTCGTTACCGCATCGACGGCGTGTTGCATTCGCAGCCAGTTCCGCCGGAAATCAATCGTTTTCAAGCGGCGATCATCAGCCGTTTGAAGATTATGTCGCGTTTGAACATCGCCGAGAAGCGTTTGCCGCAAGACGGGCGCATTCAGATCAAGGCAGTCGGCCGAGAGATCGACATCCGCGTCTCCGTGATTCCGATGATTCACGGCGAAGGCATCGTGATGCGTATTCTCGACAAGGGCGCGATGGAGTTTTCGCTCAAGAAGCTGGGTATGGAGCCGGATCTTTACGATCAGTTCCAGCGCCTAATTCGCTTGCCGCACGGAATCGTGTTGGTTACCGGCCCGACCGGTTCCGGTAAAACGACCACACTTTATAGCGCGCTGTTGGAGATTCGCGACGACGAGACGAAAATCATCACGACGGAAGACCCAGTCGAATATCAACTCGACGGAATTAGCCAGATTCAAGTGCATACGAAGATCGGTTTCACGTTCGGTCAATCGTTGCGAAGCATTTTGCGTCACGACCCGGATATCGTGTTGGTCGGTGAAATCCGCGACTTGGAGACGGCCGAGAACGCGATTCAAGCGTCTCTGACGGGCCATTTGGTGTTCAGCACCTTGCACACGAACGACGCGGCTGGCGCCTACGCTCGTCTTAGCGACATGGGCGTCGAATCGTTCCTCGTGGCGAGCACGGTCGAGGCGGTGATGGCCCAACGCCTCGTTCGTCGGTTATGCCCTCACTGCAAACAGGCTTACTTGCCGAATCACGACGAATTGCCTTCGGACTTTCCGTTCGACCGCATGCAACCGAATCAAAAGCTATACAAACCGACGGGCTGCAAGGCATGCCGCAACGTTGGATATGCGGGGCGAATGGGCATTTATGAATTAATGGTCACGACGGAAAAGGTTCGCGAGCTTGCTCACGCGCGAGCCAGCTCTTGGGAGATCGCGCAAGCGGGAGTCGAGGGAGGCATGCGAACGTTGCGTCAAGACGGCTGGTTGAAAGTTCTCGCCGGCATGACGACGGTCGATGAAGTGTCCCGCACGGCGAAGGCGAGCCTTCGCTAAACGCCTCGCTTAGAAGGTCTCACGCAATTCCGGCGACGTAGTTCGTAATGCGTCCGAGTCAAAAGCAAGCACCTCGACTCGCAAAGCAGGACGAAGGCGATTAAAATAGAAGCTCCTTATTGATCGGTCTTACGTCGAATAATCGTCCGTCGCGAACTTTCGGATAAACGCTGAACCTATGGCCAATTTCTCTTACGTAGCGAGAGACTCCTCCGGCGCAAAACAAACCGGAACGATCACGGCGAACAGCCCGAAAGAGGCCGCCGCGAATCTGATCGGTCGAGGGCTGTTCCCGACGGAAGTGAAACCGGCCGGAGCGCTGATTGAAACGCGAAAGATACGCCGCGTTCCCGCCCAGTTGCTCTCGACAACGTTCGCCCAATTGGCCGACCTTTTACGAAGCGGAGTTCCGCTGTTGCGAGCGATCGAGGTCATCGGCAAACAAACCTCGCACGGCGGTTTAAAGACGATCCTCGATGAAGTGCATCATCATGTCGAGGAAGGGGCTTCGCTGGCCGACGCATTCGCCCGCTATCCTCGCGTTTTCGGCGACATGGCTGTGAGCATGGTTCACGCCGGCGTCGAGGGTGCGTTTTTGGAAGAGGCGCTTACGCGGGTGGCCGAGTTCACCGAATCGCAAGACGACTTGAAGAAACGAACCATCGGCGCCGTCGTCTACCCGGTTTTTTTGGCCGTGGTGCTGACGATCGTCGTCTCCGTAATCATCGTATTCTTCGTGCCGATGTTCAGCGATATTTTTCAACGATTGCGCGAACGTGGCGAATTGCCGGCGCTGACCGAATGGCTTTTGTGGTTCAGCGATACGGTTCGCAGCAAATGGGGAGTCGGGTTCATCGCCGCCTTCGTCGCCGCGATCGTCCTCGTCAAACGTTGGGCCGGCACCGATTCCGGCCGCATAAAGATCGACCGTTGGCGGATTCGCGCACCGCTCTTCGGACCGATTTTGTTGAGTTTGGCGGTGGCGCGTTTTTGCCGCGTGCTGGGAACGCTGCTCCATAACGGCGTGCCGATTTTGCGGTCTTTGGAAATTTCCCGCACGTCGTCGGGCAATCAAATCCTCGCGCAAGCGATCGCCACGGCGACCGAGAACATCTCGGCCGGGCATTCGCTGGCCGAGCCGCTCCGCGTGAGCGGTTATTTCCCCTCGACGGTTGTGGAAATGATCTCCGTGGCCGAACAAGCGAATAATTTGGAAAACGTGTTGATTAGCATCGCCGACGGGCTCGAGAAACGGACGTGGCGCAAGCTCGACTTGGCCGTGCGTTTAGCCGAACCGATGCTGCTGCTCATCCTCGCGTCGGTGATCTTGGTGATCGTCCTCGCGTTGATGATTCCGATTCTAAAAATGAGTTCGACGGTATAAACCAGATTCAGAAGAAAAACGGATCGCGAAGGCCGAAGCGGCTTCTTCTCCTCCGTTCGTCATACAACGAAAGATAGCAAGAAAAGGAGTATCGTCATGCAACGCAAACGCATTCGTAAGACCGAAGGCTTCACGTTGATTGAAGTTCTATTGGTGCTCGTCATTCTCGTGGCGCTTGTCGGATTCGCGGGAGTAAATCTCATGAACGCGCAGCGCACCGCGCAGCTTCGCCAAGCGGCCGCGCAGGTGGGCATGTTCAAGACCCCTTTGGATAATTACCGGCTCGACGTCGGCGATTATCCCACCTCGGACGCGGGCTTGCCCGCGCTGTTAAACGCGCCTGGCAATATTTCCAATTCAAACAAATGGAGCGGTCCGTACCTGGAATCGCAAAACATCCCGCTCGATCCTTGGGGACGCGAATACAAGTACGTGTATCCCGGCTCGCGCAATCCGAACGGCTACGACCTTTGGTCGCTCGGACCGGACGGCGCCGACGGCACCGACGACGATATCGGCAACTGGTCGAAATAGCCGTTTGCTTCGCGTCGAAGGAGCGGCGCCATTTTGACGGCGAGACGACGCGTTCGCCGTTCCAATCGCGTTATTCATGATCCTCCGGCGGTCTCTATGCTTGAACGCATTGCGAAACGACTCGAAACGACGAATCGAACCGCCGCGCGACGACTTTCGCCGCACGGCGGATTCACGTTGATCGAGGTCTGCCTGACGATGGCGCTGCTCGCGGCGATCGCCGCCTTCGCATGGCCGACGCTCGGCACGGCCTTCGTCAATCAACGACTAAAGCAGTCGGCGAGTCAGCTCAGCTCGCATTTGTCGAAGGCGCGCGTTCAAGCGATGCGACTGGGCGTAAAAGTCAAATTCGTCTGCGAAATCGGCGGCTCGCGCTACTATTGGCAAGCCACGCAAACCGAATCGACGACCGAAGCCGGCTCGAATTCGTCGGCCCAATCGCTGGAAAACTCGATCAATCAATCGAACCAACCGACGACTGCGGCGAACGAAAAGCTCGACAAAACGTCGGTAAAAAGTTACGAGGAGCAAATCCGCGAGATTCTGGCGTTGAATCCGGACCTCGTCCGAAAGCTGCCGCCGGGAGTCATCTTCGCTTCGAATCCGATCATTCTCGACATGCAAACCGCGATGGCCGATCTGCAGTCGGGCGCCACGCAATCATCTGAATCTGGATCGGGTTGGTCGAAACCGATCTATTTCTATCCCGACGGAACCTCGTCCGACGCGCAACTTCTCCTTCGCAACGAAAAGGAGCGAAGCGTCTCGGTGGCCCTGCGCGGTCTAACCGGCGTCGTCACCGTCAGCGATCTCCTCGCCCCGGGAGAATCGCCATGATCAATGCGAGTCGCCGAAAAACGTCTTTGAAGCGCAAGCGACGCGGCGCCTCCCGCCGAAACGCCTTTACGCTTCTCGAGGTGATTCTTTCGATCGCCATTTTAGCGGGTAGCGTCTCCGTTCTCGGCGAATTAGGCAGAATCAGCCTTTTGAACGCGCAAAAGGCCCGCGACTTGGCCCGGGCGCAGATTCTTTGCGAAACGAAACTCGCGGAGATCGCCTCCGGTTCCGTCGTCGTCTCGTCGGACGAAGAAGGCTCTTTTGACGAAACGTATCAGCTCGACGACATGGCCTGGAGCTATTCGATTTCGACGTCGACGATCGATAGCTACGGCATGTCGTCTTATACGGTGACCGTAACGCAAAGCGGCCAAGCGACGGGCCGCCCCGTATCGTATTCGTTAACCCGATGGCTTTACTCGACTTCGACGACAAGCTCCAGCTCGACGTCGACCAGTTTGAGCAACTAACGCGCAATCCGCGACGAAAACATGAAACGCTTCCGTCCGCAAATCGAATCCCGAGAACCGCAAGACCGGCGAACGCCGTGTCGCGGTTTCACGCTGCTCGAAGCGGTTCTGGCGATGGTTTTGTCGGTTTTCGTGCTTACGACGATCGGATTCGCCGTCAACACCTATTACCGGCTGCTCGATTCAAATCGCACGCACGTCGAGGAATCGCAACTGGCTAGATCGGTGCTGCAACGAATCGCCGACGATCTCCGCGCGACGGTCATCGCCACATCCTCCGGCTCCTCATCAATGTCGTCGAGCGGAACGATGTCGTCGAGCGGCACTACTTCCTCCTCGGGAACGTCGAGCGATTCGACTTCGACGGATTCAAGCGCGTCGTCAACGTTGTCTGACGAGGCGTCGTCGAACTTATCGTCGGGAACTCCGCAAACGACGCCGGGACTGTACGGCAGTCTCAATCAGTTGGAACTGGACGTAAGTCGACCGCCCAGCCTCGACCAACTTGCCGCGACGCTGCAATCAAGTCAGAATTCGGTCTCCGCCTCGTCGGCTTCGGCCACGACCCTCGGCGACATGAAGACTGTTTGGTATTACTTGGTCGAACCGTCGAGCGAGACCAACGCGGGCAAAGTCGCCCGAGGAACCCTGCCGAACGCTTTAAAGCAAGGCCTAATGCGCCGCGAAATGGACCGTTTGACGGCATTGTACTCCGCCCAGCAAGGCGGATCCTCCGACGCCTCGCAATACGATTCGTGTATCGCGCCGGAAGTGACCGCCATCGAATTTAAATACTACAACGGCACGGAATGGACCAACGTTTGGGATTCGGGCACGCAAGGAAAACTGCCGACCTTGGTGGAAATCACTCTCGCTATGCGGCAGACGTTGACCGCTTCGCAAGAAAGGAAGTTTACGGCGAACAACTCGCAGCCGCCGACGAAGCTTTACCGACTTTTGGTCGCCATGCCGGCGACCGAACCGATGGACATTACTTCCAGCTCCGGAAAGTCGTCCGGCGGCTCTTCGTCGGGAAACTCCTCATCGGGCACGTCGTCTTCAAACTCGAACAATTCGAACAGTACGACAACTCCGGCGAACTCGACAATTACGAATCCCGGCACGACAGGTCCATCCCCGAACCCTCCAAAACGACCTAACCCGTGAAGAGAATCACGAAAGACAAAAGTTCCTTCACCAATCAAACTATGAATCGATCATCGTACGCTCAACGCCGAAGCCTATTTTCACGACGCCGTCGCGGCCTGCGCCGACGCCGCGGAATGATTTTGGCTTTGACGCTGCTGATCATCACGATGCTCACGCTGGCGGCGTTCACGTTCTGCGAGCTCACACTTTCGGAACGTACGGCAGCCGAATCGGTCGGACGGTTGGCGCAGGCTCGATCGGCGGCAGAGTCGGGCGTCGAGTACCTTAAAGATATGCTCGAACAAGACGATGAAACCCTCAATAGCAGCGGCGGAGTATTTAATAACGCTTCGCTATTCCAAGGGATATTGGTCGCCGACGGCGGAACGCCCTCCAGTCGATTACGATTCACGATTGTCGCGCCCGGCATGGCGAACGGCATTTACGACGGCTCGATCCGCTACGGGATCGAAGACGAATCTTCAAAAATTAACGTGAACGGATTGATCTCGCTCGATAAAACGTCGACGACGAGTTCGTCCGGTTCTTCGACTACGTCAGGATCGTCGGGAACGTCGGGAACGTCGGGAACGTCGGCTACGAACGCCGGTTCCACGTCAAGAACATCAAGCTCCGGACGATTTGCCGTGGCGACGTCAACCGGTTCCTCCTCGGCAAGCGCGAGCGGATCGGCGGCGTCCTCCGCGTCGGGAACCGTCGCCCGGGGATCGCTCATGCACCTGCCGGGAATGACCGAACCGATTGCCGACGCCATTCTCGACTGGATCGACAGCGACACGACTCCACGCGACTTCGGCGCCGAGGACGAATATTACGGCGCGTTGCAACCGTCGTATAGCGCAAGAAACGCGAAGATCGTCTCGGCCGACGAACTTCTGCCGGTGCGAGACATGACGCCGTGGCTCCTCTACGGCGGCGATCTAAACCGCAACGGTCGCACCGATTCGGACGAACCCGATCCTAGCTCGCTTTCGGGCGTGGATAATTCCGAAGGAGCGATGACTCGCGGATGGTCGGCCTATTTGACCGGCATGAGCAAGAATAAATCAACGTCTTCTTCATCGAGCTCCACGACGACTTCGAGCGGTTCGTCTTCAACGACGTCAACCGGAAGCTCAACCGCGACTTCAAGCGGAACGTCGCTGATCGATTTAAACTCGAGCAATCTTTCGCAGTTATATACGGACTTGAGCGGCGCGCTCGGCGATGAAGCTGCCAAGTTTATCGTCGGGCTCCGACAAAGCGGCCCGTACTCAGGAACTTCGACCAGCGGAACGAATTCGTCCGGCTCGTCCGGTTCCTCGTCAGGCACGCTCGACCTCACGAAGCAAGCGACTTATACGATTCCCTCGCTTTTGGACATTTTCGGCGTAAGCACGCAGGTAACGTTCCAAAACTCGCAACAAGCGACGATCTTGGCTTCGCCCTATACGGAATCGAATTGCAGCGCAAGTCTGACCACGCTTTTGGAGACAGTGACGGTCTCGTCAAGTTCCAAGAAAAATCCGGTCAACATCAATCAAGCGTCGTTGATCGTATTGCGAATGATTCCCGGCATGACGGAAGAGGCGGCGTCAGGAATCGTTTCCGGTCGCACGGAAGACCCGAAAGACGCCGACACGATTCACAAGACCGAGTATTGGCCGTTAAGCGAAGGAATCGTGACTTTGGCGGAGATGAAAGCGATTTTTCCGTATATTACGGCAGGAGGCGGCGTATATCGGGCTCAAGTGATCGGCTTCTTCGATCAGGGGGGACCTGCCGTTCGCTTGGAAGTCGTTTTAGACGCTACCTCCACCCCCGTAAAAGTGCTATCCTTAAAGAACATAAGTAATTTAGGCAGAGGCTACACATTAAGCGAATTAGGCGTAAGTTCGCAATAATCGCCTTTTGCAAATCGCGCCACTTTTTCGCAAACACGTTTTCTGCAATCCCAGATTCCGCATCATGCCGCAAATATTATCCCTGGAATGGAACGAAATCGAAGCGCGAGCGGTTCTCGCCTCGCAACGGCGCGATTCGATCGTCATTGAGCAAGCGTTCAGCGTTGATATGCGTCCGCACCAAGTCGAAGGGGCGGCGGCGCATGTGGACGTCGGAGCTCGATTAACTTCGGCGCTTGCCGTGCGAGGGATCGGTAAAATCGACGTCTTCGCGACGATCGGCCGAACGAACATCGAACTGCGCCAGCTTTCGCTTCCTCCGGCTCCCGACGCCGAGTTGCCCGACTTGGTTCGCTTCCAAGCGATGCGAGAGTTCAACGAACTGCAAGAGAGCTGGCCGTTGGACTTCATTCCCTTGACCGACGCGGCGGACGCCCCGCGCGAAGTTCTCGCCGCGGCGATCAGTCCGGAGACGATGCAAGAGGTCGACGGCATCTGCCGGCAAGCGGGGTTGCGTCCCAGAAAAATCGCTCTTCGCGCGACGGCGGCCGCATCGTTGCTCGCAAGGATGCAAAGCGAACGACAAGACGAGCTTCGCTTGCTCGTCGATCTGCTGGAAGACGAAGCCGATTTGACGGTGATGACTCGCGGCCGAGTGGTCTTCCTCCGCACGACGCGATTGAGCGTTCCGTTCCATCCGATGGCTCTCGTCGGCGAAATTCGCCGCACGATGGCCGCCGTGCAGAACCGTTTCGACGGACGAAAAGTCGAATCGGTTATTTTCTGCGGCACGGAAGAGCAACAGGCCGAGCTTGCGAAAAAGGTTGCCGAGGATTTGGACGTTAAAACGGAATTGCTCGATCCGTTCGCGAACTTGTCGCTTGGCGAAGAAGTTCGTTCGCAGCCTCCGGAGCATGCGGGACGATTTGCGCCGTTGATCGGCATGCTGCTCGACGAGTTGGATCGCAATCCGTACGCGGTCGATTTCTTGCACCCGCGCAAAAAGCCCGAGCCGCCGAACCCTTGGAAAAAATATCGCATTCACGCGGCCGCAGCCGCCGTCCTGCTCGTGCTTGGGCTCGGGTACTATATGATTTCGCAATCCTATGCGGCAAAGGAATATCGCGAATTGGCCGCGAAAGAAAGCGAATTGAAAAAGAATTTGCCGCGTTGGCAAAAAATCCAACGGCAATACGACGCCGTCGAGCCGTGGATCAGTAATGAAGTCAATTGGCTCGATACGCTTTACGACGTAAGCAAACAGGCTCCGCCGGCTCAAGAGGCGATCTTCGAACGAGTCTCTTGTATTCTGAAGCCTGACCAGCAAGCGGCCAAGTTCGGCGAACTAGGTCGCGTGCAATTCAAAGGATACGTGAAATCGCGGGAAACGCTCGACAAATTCGCCCAAGCGTTCAACGATGCGGCGCGACATATTGACGTTCCGAAATCGAGCGCCGTGAGCAAGAACGGCTACAACTGGAGCTTTGACGGCGATCTCGTGGTAATGGCGAAAGGCGCAACGACGCTCTCCGGGACCGTTTCGCGAGTCGGATCCGCCGTGAACTCCGCTGCGACGACGGCCGCCGGCACGGCGACCAAAAACGGAACGACGGCGAAAGCGGCTGACGCCTCGGCAGGAACTGCCTCGGCGACGGGCACGGCCAATAATCCTTCCGCGACGGGAACCGCCGCGGCGGAGAAAACGACGGCTCCCGGGACGGCGACGCAAACGCCGAACGACAAAGCGGACGAAACGAAGCGGCCGGACGAGAAAACCAACGAACCGATGAAGTCGAACGAGAACCCCGATTCCTCAAAACCGACCGACACGAAGAAATAATAGACGCGAAAGCTATGGAATTACAACAGCGTGAAAAAAAATTGATGGTTGCGGTCGGCGTCCTCTTTGCGGTCGTCGCCCTTTACTATTTGTACGGAATGGTTTTCGGCGGCGGGGCTATGGGCAACCCCGAAGCGCTCCGAACGAGCATCAATAAACTGGAAAATGAAATCAGTCGCGCGAAAAACGCGCAGCGCAAACTGAACGCATTAAACAAGCGTTCGTTGCCGACGAGGCAGGCGGACGCCCTCGAACGATACCAAGCGTGGTTGCGAGGTCTGGTCGAGCAAAGCGGCTTCAAAGACGCTCGCATAAGCGTGAAACAGAAACAGCCGATCAAGAACAAGGACGGCGACGTTGGCGTTAATTACGCCTTTTCGGTTACCGGCGTCGGCTCGCTGGAGAAAGTGATTCGATTTCTCTTCAGTTTCTACTCGTCGGGAAATTTACAGAAGGTCCGTACAATAACCTTGGAGCCAAAGCAAGGCTCCAAAGAGTTGGATATCTCGATCGACGTTGAAGCGCTTGCTCTTACGACCGGCGATAACCCCAGCCTATTGACGAAGGAAAAAGGGGACCAGTTAAAGTTGCCGTCGCTCGACATCTATCAGGCGGGAATCGTGAAACGCGATTTCTTCTCGGTTTACGTTCCGCCGAAGCCGAATCCGCCGCCGGAGCCGAAAAAAGATCCGCCGAAGCCGCCTAGCTTCGACGCGGCCAAATACGTCATCCTCACGGCCGTCATCGAAACGGACGGTCAATCGGTCGCTTGGATTCGCTCAAAACCGACGGACAAGACGATCAAGGTCCGCGCGGGCGAAGACTTCGAAATCGGCCCGATCAAAGGGAAATGCCTGCGGGTCGGCGTGCGCGACATCGACATTGAAATTGACGGCGAGAAAAAGACGATCGCTTACGGCGAAAGCCTCGGCGGCAAGTAATTGAACGGCGACGAATTTTCGGCAGCATAAGCTTCGCTTCACATTCACGACGCGAGTTATTAGTCCGCTGCGATTCGACAGGATTTAATGGACATTTTCGTCCGTTTTGAAGCTCGTCGCGAGAAATCCGAACTTCTTGACTTGTTCGGATTTGGGGGCGTATTTATAATCGCCGAAGACCGTCCATAAGAAAAGATAATATCGAAAATCGGCGCTCCGCAGGGTCGGTCGGACGCGCCGGCATCTCCTAAGAAAAGCCTCTACGAAAAATGAAAGCCGCCGAACTCTTCGTGCGCTGTTTGGAAAACGAGGGCGTGAAATACATTTTCGGCATCCCCGGCGAGGAAAACCTCGACGTGATGGACGCCATGCTCAACAGCTCGATTCAGTTCGTGACGACTCGCCACGAACAAGCGGCGGCGTTCATGGCTGACGTTTACGGGCGGTTGACCGGCAAGGCGGGCGTTTGCTTGGCGACGCTTGGCCCCGGCGCCACCAATCTCATCACCGGCGTGGCCGACGCGAACATGGACTACGCGCCGTTGGTCGCCATTTCCGGTCAGTCGGCCACCCAGGCGATGCACAAAGAAAGCCACCAATATCTCGACTTGGTCAATCTGTTCAAGCCGATTTCGAAATATTCGACGCAAATCATCGAGCCGGAGACCGTTCCCGAGGTGGTTCGTAAAGCGTTCAAGCAGGCGCAAACGGGCCGATTCGGCGTAAGCTACATCGATTTGCCGGAAAACGTCGCGAAGATGGAAGTGGAAGGGCTGACGCCGTTGCCGGTGAACGTGCAAGCTCCTCCGGTGCCGAATCCGAAGCAGATTCAAAAAGCGGTGGAAATCATTTCCAGCGCGAAATTTCCGCTGATTCTGGCGGGAAACGGCGTCGTTCGCGCGGAGGCGACGAAAGAACTTTTGGAATTCGCCGAGCGAACGAACATCCCTGTAGTCAATACGTTTATGACGAAGGGGGTGATTCCGTCCTCGCATCGATTGAGCTTGGGAACCATGGGATTGAAAGGACACGACTACGTGCTCTACGCCTTCGAGCAGGCGGATGTCGTGATTTGCATCGGCTACGACATGGTCGAGTTTCAATCGCGTCCGTGGAATCCGAACAAAAATTTGAAAATCGTTCACGTGAGCGCGCTTCCGGCCGAGGTCGACGAATACTATCCGGTGGCGGTCGAAGTGCAGGGCTACGTGAAGTCGGCGTTGCGAACGATCGGCGATCTGGTTCAGCCGCAAGAGACGTATCAGATTGGGAAGATTCGTGAAGCGATCGTGGCCGACGCGGCCGAATACGCCGGCGACAAAGCGTTTCCGATGAAGCCGCAAAAGATCGTCTGGGATTTGCGTCAAGCGCTTAGTCCCGACTCGAACGTAATTTGCGATGTGGGCGCTCACAAGATGTGGATGGCTCGCATGTATCAAGCGGAGCGGCCGAACACCTGCATTATCTCGAACGGGTTCGCCTCGATGGCGATCAGTTTGCCCGGCGCAATCGCGGCGAAATTAGCGTATCCGACCAGGACGGCCGTGGCCGTCACGGGCGACGCCGGGTTCATGATGAACTGCCAAGAACTCGAGACGGCGTTGCGGATCGGAACGCCGATCGTCGTGCTAATTTGGCGCGACGACTGCTATGGGCTCATCGAATGGCATCAATTGCGACGCTTCAAACGAATTAGCAACGTCAAGTTCGGCAATCCCGACTTCGTTAAATTCGCCGAAAGCTTCGGGGCGAAAGGCTACCGAGTCGAGGCGGCCGACGAACTCATTCCTATCATTAAGCAGGCGATCGCCGACAACACGGTCGTCGTCATCGACTGCCCTGTCGATTATTCCGAAAATATGAAACTCACGCAGAAGCTGGACGGACTTGTTCGCCCGACCTAAGCGAGCTAGGCGTCCGTTTCCTTTTTTGCGGAGCGTTGAATTAGCGGCACGAATTCGCGAAGCGTCGGACCAACGTAAAGATCCATCGGGCGGTGAATCGCTTTGTTCGCGGCGAGGTGCATTTCGCGCCAATGGGCGATCCAGCCGGGAAGCCTTCCCAGCGCGAACAACACGGTGAACATGTTCTTCGGAATTCCCATCAGGCGATAGATGATGCCGGAATAGAAGTCGACATTCGGATACAGCTTCCGCTCGATGAAGTACGGATCGGTTAGCGCGACCTCTTCCAACTCTTGGGCCACGTCGAAGAGCGGATCGCATTTGCCGTGTTTGTTCAACAAGCGATGACAGACTTCCTTGATGATCTTTGCGCGGGGATCGTAGTTTTTGTAAACGCGATGCCCGAAACCCATCAGCCGGAAGCCGGAGTTTTTATCTTTGGCCATATCGACGTATTTTTGCAAGTTTCGGCCGTCGGCGATGATGCGCTCTAGCATGTTGATGCAGGCCTCGTTGGCGCCGCCGTGCCATTCGCCCCACAGCGCGCAAATGCCGGAAGCGATGGCCGAGAACAAGTTCACGTTGCTGGAGCCGACCATACGGACGGCCGACGTGCTGCAATTCTGGCTGTGATCGGCGTGGATGATCAACAGCAGGTTCAAGGCCTCGACGAAGTCGGGATCCATCTGATACCGTTCGCTCGGAACGGCGAACATCATATGGAGGAAGTTCTGGCAATACGTGAAATGGTTTTCCGGATAGATGAACGGCTGGCCGATCGACTGCTTATAGCTATAGGCGGCGATGGTCGGCATTTTCGCCAACAATCGAAACATCGCCAAATCGCGTTGCTCTTCGCTTCGCGGGTCGAGCGAGTCCTTGGCGTAGATCGCCAACGAACTGACGACCGAGCTGAGAATGGCCATCGGATGAGCGTCGGGCGGAAAACCGGCGTAAATCCGCTTCATATTCTCATGGAGCAACGTATGCACGCGAATATTTTGGCGGAACTCGGCCAATTGCTCGCTCGTGGGGAGTTCGCCGTAGATGAGCAAGTAGGCGGTTTCGGTGAAGTCGCAACGCTCGGCGATGACTTCGACCGGATATCCGCGATAGCGGAGGATGCCTTTGTCGCCGTCGAGGAAGGTAATCGCGCTTCGGGTGCTTCCGGTGTTGGCGTAACCTTCGTCCAAGGTGACGCAACTGGCGGTCCGAAGCAGTTTACTAATATCGATGGCCCGGGTTCCTTCGGTTCCCGTCAACATGGGCAATTCGTAAGTTTGATCGTCAATCGTCAGTTTGGCGTTTTGTGTCATACGTCGTTTATTGAGAAAGGGTTACGCAAGAAACGGAACAGGGTAAGTGTATCCCAAAGGCGGCATTTCATCCAGATGCCCCTGCGGGGGTGAAAAATGGTCATCCGACCGAAGGAAGGGAGGCGGCCAAGGCGTCCTGTATTATTCCAGGAGCACTTCTTTCCCGGGGCGTTTGGCGTTTTTCGACGGGGGGAGCGGAGAATATGGACGCATCGTCGTTTTTTGATTTCGTAAGAACTGAATTGGCAAGGGGATAGGAAAACTCGCAACGGAGGGGCGCCCATATTCTCGCCGGTTTTTGTGGGGCGAGTTCGGCGCAAGTTCCGTAGTGACCGTTTGTTACGATAATTCGACAGGTCATTTTTGATTGCCTTACGTTTTCCGTTATTTGCGCTGGCGTGTCGTAAGTGGTTGGCTGACATTATGTTTTAAACATCGGAACGCCACTGAGGGCGTTCCCTACAGACCGATGGGAAAGGAGTTAGGTCGAAGGCACGCACGTTTTTCACCAAATGCAGTGGAGTCGAGTTGTCAAAGAACGCGTCGCTTGCGTGCGCAACGATTCGTAGGAACTTTTTAGCAGAAGGAGTGGCACAATAACAAGGAAGAAGGATGAAGGATGAGGGATGAAAGGCGCGGCAGAGGAAACCGCGAATGCATGCGACGTAGGGGATGGGGACGCGAGATTTTCGCGCAGAACAGATGGGGTAACGCCCGATGACAGCGGGGCCGTCAGGCACGGGGCTCCTGACCTGCGGCGCGAAAGCCGTAAATCTTTCTCGGCAAACATCTTGCAAACGAAACGCCAGCATTTAATTGTACCAACCGCTCGGCGGCCGGCGCCCCGAAGAAAACCTCTCTGGACAGCCCCGGAAATTCCGAGTACGCTTCGGCCCGCAATTTCCCTCAGTTATTTTGAACGGGAGTTTTGAACAAATGAATTTCTTCAACTGGATTCGTGACGGCGTTCGTGATGCGGTATTGCTGGGCGTATCGGATGCGGTGGGCGACATCGGTACGCCGACCGAGGGCGACGACATCAGCCGCCGGTTGCTCGAAACGCTCCGCTCGAATCGTCCGGCGTTGGTGGATGGTCCGGCCGCACCGACGAGCAACGGCGATCGGTCGGCCCATCGGAAAAAGCTTGGTCGCTCGCTCGAACAAATTCAAGCGGGTGCGACGAAGGGGGCGTAGTCGGCTTCCGCCGGGTAAATGGGCGAGCGTCGGCTAGAGATGCAATCCGGCGAGATAACCCGTGCTAAAGGCGGCTTGAAAGTTATAGCCGCCGATGGGGCCGTCGAGGTCGAGCGTTTCGCCGGCGAAGAAGAGGCCGGGCACGATCTTGCTTTGCATATCCCGGGAATCGACCTCGCGGAGATCGACTCCGCCGGTCGTGACTTCCGCTTTGCGAAAGCCCATCGTTCCGACGACGGGAATAGGAAGCGCTTTGAGCGTTAGCGCGAGTCGAGCGCGCCCGTCTCTGTTTAAATCGGCGGCTCGCAATTCGCCGTCGATTTCGGCTTGCATCACGACCGCTTCGCTTAGGCGGTGCGACACCCATTGATCTAAGAGGTAGGCGACCTGTTTCTTGCCTAATTTTTCGCGGCGTCGTTCGATCGCTTCTTCACATGCCTGGAGCGAAATCGAGGGGGCCAAATCGCACTCCAAGCGTAGTTGCTGCGGATGAGGGTGCAAACTGACGGCGCGGCTCACGTCTAAGACCGCCGGTCCCGAAACGCCGAAATGCGCGAAGAGCAAGGCTCCTCGCGAGGCGGCAAGAGGTTTCACTTTTTTCTTTTGAGCGGCAGCATTTGGATCGATCACGCAGACCGCAGCGTCGGGAACGCTGACGCCTTGCAATTCGGTGACCCAGTCGGCATGCGAGACGATCGGCGCTAGGGCGGGGCGAGGCGTCACGATTGTGTGTCCCAGTTCGGCGGCGAAGCGGAAGCCGTCGCCCGTCGTTCCGCAATCGGGATACGATTGTCCGCCCGTGGCGATAAGGACGCTCGTCGCGGTTACGTCGCGGCCGTTCCCGGCGACGACGAATCCAGATTCGGCGCGGCGCACCGTCATGATCGTCTCTTCGCAAGCGACGGTCGCTCCGCTTTGTTTTAAACGGCGCAGTAGAGCGGCGAGCACGTCGGCGGCTCGATCGGAGGCGGGGAATATCTTGCCGGTCTCCGGCTCGACGACAGTCCGCACTCCTTCGGCATGCATGATTTTTAGAATATCGGCGGGGCCAAAAGCGGCCAAGGCCGAATGCAAGAATTGTCCCGATCGGCCGAACGCGGCGATGATTCCTCGCGCGTCGCAGTCGTGGGTCAAATTGCAGCGGGAACCGCCGGAAAGGAGAATTTTAACGCCCAGGCGCTGATTCTTATCGAGGAGGATCGTATTCTTTCCTCGAGAAGCGGCGACCGTCGCGGCCATTATCCCCGCAGGACCGCCGCCGATGATCGCCGCGTCAAAGTATTCCATAGTGGTTCTATCGCTTTAGCGTCGTCGAGGCATGATGCGGAAAAGAACCATTATATCCTCGAGACGGCGCATATTGCGAGCCGGTCACCATGTTTTCGCCAGGTCGGCCAATTGGCGTTTTGCTTCTTGCATACCGGCGGCTCGCTGCTCGTCGCCCATATTAAGGGCTTGAGCATGAACGAAAGTGACGTCGGAGACGCCGATGAAGCCGAAGATGGTTCGCAACCACGGTTCTTGAAAGTCGAAAGGATGGATTGGGCTTTCCGGAGCGTAGCTCCCGCCGCGCGCGGTGATGAACAACGCTTTTTTGTTTCGAACGAGTCCCTGCCAAGAAGAGTCGATCGTTTTGTTGACTCGCACAATTTGATCGACGTAGGCTTTGAACGCCGAGGGGACGCTGAAGTTGTACATGGGGACGCCGAAGACGAATCGATCGGCGCCGAGGAGTTCTTCGATTAGGAGATCGGAGAAGGCCATCGCTTCGCGGGCTTCGTGGGTGTGGGCCTCGGGCGGAGCGAAGGCTCCGACGATCCACGCTTCGGTGACGTGAGGGACGGGAAACCTTCCGACGTCGCGATAGGTCACCACTTCTTGCGGATGTTCGATTCGCCGCAAATCGAGAAACTCACGCGTTAGCTGTCGAGTGACCGAACGCTCGGAGCGCGAACTTGCGTCCACATGCAAGATATGCGACATGACGAAACCTCATTGAATCTTCAGCCAAAGTAGGAGCGTCGCACAATGCGACCCCCTGGTGCAAACCGCATGCCCGCTAGATTGTACGCAGCTAGGCAAAAGAGGCGATTCAGTGAGGGAGATTCATGTCGCTGCAATGCAATCGGAACTAATCAGGCATTATACCAAGCGTAATCCCTTCGGCAATGATTCGCCGAAGGCGAGGCTTCGTTCGCCCTCTTGAAGTTCGCCTCCTGAGCGGATCAACTCCGCAAAATGCGGGGGCACGCCGCTAGCCGCGACAAAATCCGCCGCAAGCCGTCTCGACTTTTCGTCTAAATCGCGGTAACGATCGTTCGTTCTCCGGGCAAGCTGAACGACGGCGAAAACCGTTTCCGTCGCCTCGGAACGCGTTTGGAGGACTCGTTCAATCCAATTACCGACGATTTCCGAGGGGACAACCGTATTTAGCGGGCCGTGAAACGGGATTCTGGCTCCTATTCGCCCGACGGCCCAAATTATTGCGGAAAAAATCGGCTGAATTTTCTTTTTTTCCAATAAATCGAGAAAGAGGCCCCCCAGTTCGATTTTCGTTTCGACGGAAAGGAGCTCCAAGGAGCCGAGTAAACGCCACATTTCGGCGTTTTCGCGGGAGGCATAGCTAAGATCGCCCCGACCGCGTCCCGTCGTCAATTGTCGATGAAGCGAGCGGACCGGCCCAAGGATTGGCTCGGCAAGGGCTTGCTGTTGCCCCGCGGCGAGGCCTCCGCCGATTCGGCGCCACAAAATCCACCCCTCCGCGCGGCTGGAGGGATAGGCGAATTTCCCCTGCAAAGCCGACCAAGTTTGCTCGACTCGCCAATCGTCGAGAGCTAGGCCGAAACCGGGGCGCAAACAAAAACCAAGTAGATTTATCCATTTCGATTCGGCGGAAGGGTTTCGTCGGCGACCGGCCTCGCACTCGATGAGCGTTTCCCAAATTCGTCGGCACAATGAAGAAGGCCAAGCGTCGCGAGATTGCCCGATCGCCGCCGCCAAGCGTTTGACCAATCCGTCCGGTTTGGCCTGGGCGTTCGGGCCGAACGTCTGGACGATTAACTCGCGGCATTCCGACCAAATCGATTCGTCGACGAATCCTTCTTCTTCGGCGTCGGATTCGTGGGCGGCGACGTCGGTTTGCGTCGCCGTTCGAACGTCGAATTGCAGCCGCCAACTTCGACGCCCTTCGATCTCCTCGCACCAAAGGTCAAGCGTGCCGATCTCGGTCAAACGGGCGTGCAGCTTGACGGGGACCGATTCCGCTTCATTTTTCTTGGATCGCAAGACCGTTCGAATGGGCGGCAAAGCGCGCATTTGCTCCGGATCGACCGGAATCAAATCGCCGGGAGCCTCGGTCAGTCGCGTGCTGGAAACGAATAACGGAAACTCGACGGGCTCGGATATCAGCAATTGAAAGGGGCGATTTTCGACGACGACATCGTGTCCCGGTTCGATTTTCGCGGGAACAAGGCAGACGGCATGCGCGGCTTCGCGGGGTTGCGAAGAACTTGCTTCTTCTTTTGCGCCCACGCCGACGTAATACGTTCGCGCCAAGCCTGCGGCGATTCGGACGCCATGCCCACGGCGGACCATGCCGTAGTAGGCGGCTCCGCGCGCCACGGCTAAATCGAGCCGATCGTTTTCCAGAACGACGGGGCTCCAGGCTTGCTCCGACGGGCTAAACCAACGCGAGACTGCTTCGATCATGCGTTTTTTAATGGCGGGAGATTCAAAAACGCCTCCGTTAAATAAGACGACGTCGGGACGCGCCGGGTCGCGACCGTCCGAAAGATCGACGTCCTCTAGAGCCAAATTTCGATGCGCCGAGAGGAAGGCAGCCAAATAGCGAGTGACGGCCGGTTCGGGGGCGAACGGAAGTCCGAATTCTTGAAACCCCGACCGACGTTGACGCGGTTTGTCGTCCAAGCGGACGAACGGGAAAAACCCGTCGATCAGAACGCTCTCGGCCTCTTCTCGTCGCACGTCGGCCGAAATACCGCCGCCGATTAGCCTCTTTCCTCCGCCGGGCAAGTGGACGGTCCAACGCTCCGGCGCGTTCGGTCCGAGGAGCGTCTCTTTGACGACGCGACTTGCGCGGACCAACGCGGCCCATTGACGCGGAGTCAGTTTATTTTCGGTCGTTTTGGCGACGTCGTTTTCCGAGCCGGCGAAGCGCGATTCAACGTGTTTCGCCAAGGCGAGATCGAGATTATCGCCGCCGAGAATAAGATGTTCTCCGACGGCGATGCGGTGAAAAACGATTTTGCCCTCTTCGCCTCGACGCACGCGGATCAGCGTAAAGTCGGAGGTTCCGCCGCCGACGTCGCAGACGAGAATTTTTTGGCCGGGCGAAACGACGCTCTCCCAATCGTCGCGTCGAGCGTGAATCCAAGAATAAAAAGCGGCTTGCGGCTCTTCAATCAAAACGACGCGAGGAAGTCCGGCCTCATGCGCCGCCTTGACGGTCAGTTCGCGAGCGACCTCGTCGAAAGAAGCGGGCAACGTCAATACGACATCTTGGCGCTCCATCGGTTCTCGGGGAAAACGAGAGTTCCATGCCTCGCGCATGTGTCGCAAATAGCGTGCGCCGGCCTCGACCGGCGAAATACGGCGAACGTCGTCGGCGCTTTGCCACGGCAGAATCGCGGCGAAGCGATCGACGCCGTTGTGGCATAGCCAGGACTTGGCCGAGTTGATCATTCGCCACGGCGCGCCGGCGCCGTGATCGCGCGCAAATACTCCGGCGACGAACGGAGCGTCGGAGAATTTCGACTTCGACTCTAGCTTCGATCGCTCGGCGGCGGAAGCGTTTTCCCAAGGCAAGCGCATCGCCTCTTCGGAAAGCTCTCCTGCGGCGGGCTGATAAAGAAACGAGGGGAGATTCTCGCGCGTTTCCACTTGTCCGGCGGCCGTCAATTGCGGAATCGAGAGCGAGCGAATCTGCCAAGTCGTTTCTTGCGAATCGACGTAGCAGACCGCCGAATTCGTGGTCCCTAGGTCGATTCCAATGACGAATCGCGCCGAGGCGGCAACCGCCTCCGTCGAAGATGCGTTTTTTGCCATAAGAGTCTGTTTTTTCTCTGTCGCCGAAGCTGACGATTTGATTTTTTTCGCCTCTTCCCGCCGCCGGCTTCCGATTCCGGTTAGCTCGATAAAAACGAAAATGCGAACCGCACATTGTACCGAAGAAAATCGGTTTCCGCAGGGTTCAGGAGCGAAACAGGGGTAAACGCATCAGTTTCATGATGATTTACCGAGCGTCAAATCCGACAATTTTTTCCAGTTTTTCTACATAAAATCGGCATAGTCGGTATGGTCCGACGTTTTTTTCGTATTTGAAGCAAGTAATTTCCGCAATAGGCGCTTCACTCATTTGCCTAGTAATCGACATAGGGTATATGCCTTTGAGCCGAAAATAATTGTTCGGCCAATACCTCGATCGGCTATGGAGGGGTCCACGGAAGTTGGTGTTTTAATACGCCATTTCTAAGGCCGATCGAAAAATTCCGTCGGTGCGAATAACGCTAAAGCTTGCTTGGAAGGGTGTTCTAATGCGTCAACTGCCTGTCGTCATTGAAGTCAACAAAGACAAGTGCGTCAATTGTCACGCTTGCATCGCGGCTTGTCCGGTTAAATTTTGCAACGACGGAAGCGGCGAATACGTGAAGTTGAATTCAAACGCCTGCATTGGATGCGGGGCCTGCATCGCCGCCTGCACGCATGAAGCGCGAACGATCGTTGACGACGCAGAACGGTTTTTCAAAGACTTGAAAGCCGGTCAAAAGATGGTTGCGGTCGCCGCTCCGGCCGTCGCGGTCAGTTTTCCCAACGGATACCTTCGCCTGAATAGCTGGTTGAAGTCGTCGGGCGTCGATGCGATTTTCGACGTGAGCTTCGGCGCAGAGTTGACGGTGAAGACCTACTTGGATCACGTCGCGAAGAACAATCCGAAGGCGGTTATCGCGCAACCTTGCCCGGCGATCGTCTCGTACATTGAGATATACAAGCCGGAACTGCTTCCGTATTTGGCGCCGGCCGACAGTCCGATGCTCCATACGGTCCGCATGATCCGCGAGTATTACCCGCAATATAAAAATCACAAAGTGGTCGTTCTTTCGCCGTGCATCGCGAAATCCCGCGAATTCGCCGAGACGGGACAAGGCGACTACAACGTCACGTTCGCCAACATACAGCAGTATATCGCGGCGAACGGAGTCCGTCTGGAGTCATATCCGGAGACCGACTACGACAATCCTCCGGCCGAGCGCGCCGTGTTATTTTCGACGCCCGGCGGTCTGATGCGAACCGCGATGCGGGAAGTTCCCGGCATTGAGGATCAAATTCGCAAGATCGAAGGGACGCACGTCATTTACAAATATCTCGACGAGTTGCCGCACATGATCAAGCAGGGGAAGAATCCCTTGTTGATCGACTGCTTGAATTGCGAACTCGGCTGCAACGGCGGGACGGGAACGAATTGCAAGTCGAAGCCGCAAGACGAAGTCGAATGGCTCGTCGAGCAGCGCAGCAAGAAGATGAAAGAGCAATACGCGGGTCCCGGCGCCTCGCCGACGAAACCGAATCCGAAGGGTTTAAAAAAGCTTCGCGCCTACATCGATAAGTATTGGAAGCCCGGTTTATACGGCCGATCCTACGTGAATTTGGCCGAGAACGCCGCATTGCGGCAGCCCTCGGAATCGGACATTCAGAAGATTTACGGCGATCGTCTGCTGAAGACGGAGAAGAAAGACGAGTTAAACTGCGGGGCTTGCGGATACGGCAGTTGCCGGAGCATGGCGGTCGCTTTGCATAACGGTTTGAGCCGCGAAGATCACTGCGCGAAATACACGGAGAAGATTTTGCAGCGCGACGAACGCGAAATGCGAATCCTTCACGAAGAGCGCGAGGAGCAAACCGCAGTCTTGCAGAAGAAGATCACGCGATTGCTCGATGCGGTAACCTCGGCGAAGCAAGGCGATCTTACGAAGCAAGTGACCGTCGACGGCGACGAGCCGATCGACTTGCTTGCGGCCGGCGTCAAAGCGATGTTGGAGGATTTGTCGGCGATCATCGAGCAAGTGGCTTCGAGCGCGGAGCAGTTCAACCAAGCGTCGCAAGCGATCGCCGAGGGTTCGCAGGGAATGGCCGAAGAGGCGCAAACGCAAAACGCGAACGTCGAGGAAGTATCGCAAGCGATCGTCGAGTTGAGCGAATCGGTTCGAGGCGTTCACGAGAACGCGCAGCGCGCCGACTCGGTCGCCAAGCGGACCAGCGAATTGGCGGTGAACGGCGGCACGGCCGTTCAAAAGTCGATCGACGCGATGCACCGAATTCACGAAAGCTCGCGGCAAATCGGCGACATCATTCAAGTCATTTCGGAAATCGCGAGACAGACGAACCTGTTGGCGTTGAACGCCGCGATTGAAGCGGCCCGCGCCGGAACGCACGGGCTTGGTTTCGCGGTGGTGGCCGACGAAGTTCGCAAACTCGCCGAACGCTCGAACAAGGCCGCTCAAGAAATTACCGTGTTGATCAAGGAATCGACGGATCGGGTCGAGGAGGGGGGCAAGCTGAGCCAAGAGACGGGCGACGCTCTACGCAACATTATCGAAGGGGTTCGCACGACGGCCGGCGAGATCGCGGCCATCGCCGCGGCCAGCGTCGAGCAAGCGAGCAACGCCGAGCAAGTCGCCAAGTCGATCGATTCCATTTCGCAAATTAGCGAAAAAGCCGCCGCTCAAACGCAAGAAATGGCGTCGAGCAGCCAACAATTAAGCGCCGAGGCGAGCAATTTAGGGCACTTGGTCTCCAAGTTCCAAACGGCTTAGCTCGCGATAGAAATAAAACGCTCGCCGTGAAATCGTTCATGGCGAGAGGGCAGGATACGGATTGATCCCAACATGCCGATTCTCCGTTTGCGACGTTAATCGTCCGCGAAACGGTTGATAAGCGAGGAGGAATCGATCTCGAATTGAACCGATTGAATTCGCCGTAGGGGCGAACGGTCGCGTCGATTTCGCAACGTCTTGCCGTACAGTACAGCGTCCGTCATATCGGTCCAAATTTCCTTCCGAACGACAAAGAAAAAGGAGACGGGAAAGTCGGAATTTATTCACAAGACGCAAACGAGGCGCTTCTTTGGGTTGATGCCGCTTCGCTTGCCATCTCTCTTCTTCCCTTACCTTAAATTCCGTCCCGCTAGTTCCCGTTTCCGCTTCAATGTCGAGCAGTCGGTCCGATATGACGGCGCTTTCTTTCTTGGTATGAAAAAAGCGCCGTCGCGTTCTACGACGCGGCGTCTTCACGAACGCTAAATTCCAGCTTCCAACGTCGATCGTCCGCGACGCTGACGCACCATAACTCTAAGACGCCAAGTTCCGTGATCCGCGAACGAAATCTAACCGGGACGTAGCCATCGTCGGCCTTCTCGTCGGCGGGCAACGCCGCCTCAAGCGAGTCGGTCTCGGCGATATCCTCTTCGGTCCAAGAAGAAACAACGTCGCCAGGCCGATCCGACTTCCGCGTCGCCGAGCAAAAGAACCGGAATTGCGCCGGTTCGCCGACGATCAGTCCGACGTCGCCGCCGGGCACATCGGCTTCGGTCCCCTCTTCCATACCGAACGGGACGACGCAAACTGCTCGCAAAGGCCGCGGCGCGCCGGGAATGGCCAGCCCCGCCGTTTCGACGCCGACGTAGTAGGTGCGCGAGGCACCGCTGCGAATCCGCACGCCGCCTTTTCGTTTCGTCCAACCGTAGTAGGCGGCTCCTCGCGCGGCCGCCTGATCCAAATCGTGTTCGCCGTCGAGCATT
The DNA here is from genome assembly GCA_963665265.2 of Thermoguttaceae bacterium. Taxonomy (GTDB): domain Bacteria; phylum Planctomycetota; class Planctomycetia; order Pirellulales; family Thermoguttaceae; genus CAXXHQ01. The sequence goes on from OY762224.2 coordinate 1,592,045, forward strand.
TTCGGCGCATCGTCGCCGGGAAACCAATCTTGCAAAGTCTCCAACAAACGACGACGCAAGGCGTCGGCCTTGAAAACGCCGCCGTTAAATAAAACGTGCGTGGGTCGAGCCGCCGCCCCCGATTGCGAATTCGTTTGCAAAAACGCGGCCAAATGTCGCGTGACGGCCGCGTCATTCTCGAACGGCAGGCCCAATTCGCGGAATCCCGACGCTCGCCGGCGATTTGGCTTGTCGGTCAATTCACATTTCGGAAAAAAGCCTTCGAGCAGTAACTCGCCGACGCTTTGCTTTTGCAGTTCGACGGAAATCGCGCCGCCGATCAGCTTTCGACCGCGTCCCATCACCGCGGCGGCGTAAGAATCGGGGCCCCCCTCGGTCAAAAGACGTTCCTTCGCGGTTCGGCAAGAGTGCCAGAGCGAAACCGATTGCCAGGGATCGAGCGAAAGACCTTTTTCGGCGAATTTTCCGGCCGCGAAATGCGCCAACGCCAAGTCCATATTGTCGCCGCCGACAAGGAGGTGATTACCGACCGCCGCGCGGCGCAACGTCAACTCGCCGTTCTCTTCGGCCACTCCGACCAGCGTAAAATCGGTCGTTCCGCCGCCGACGTCGCAAACAAGTAGCAGATCGCCGACTTGCAGCGAGCGGCGCCATCGTTCGCCGAATCCGTTCAACCAAGCGTAAACCGCCGCTTGAGGCTCTTCGAGCAAAAGCATGTCGTCGGGTAGTCCGGCCGCTTTGGCCGCCTCACGCGTCAGTTCGCAAGCGCCGGCGTCGAACGAGGCCGGCACGGTCAAGACGACGTTTTGCTCGGCGAACGGCGCGTCGGGAAACTCATGATTCCACGCGGCAGCCAAATGCTCCAAGTAGCGTCGCGAGGCCTCGACCGGCGAAACCTTCGGCACGTCGGCCGGAGCGTTCCAAGGCAAGATAGGCTTGCGGCGATCAACCAGACTGTGACAGAGCCACGACTTCGCCGCGCCGACGGTTCGATCGGGAACTTCGGCGCCTTGCCGACGCGCATATTCGCCGACGACTTGCGCGGTCCCGTTCGCCCAAGGGAGATTCAACGAGCCGCCCGACGTTTCGTGCTCCAAGGCCAAATAGAGAAACGAGGCCAGCGAAGGGAGCGCCTCGACCGTTCCCTGCGCGACGATTTGCGGAACGAGCAACGTTCGCACTTCGGGTCGCTCGACGTCCAACGGCGCATAGGCCAAAACGCAGTTCGTCGTACCAAGATCAATTCCGATAGAGTATTTCGCGCTCATATTCACACCGATTGTAGCGGATAACGATTTGAAGCGGCAAACCGCATGGCAGGCGAGATTCGGCAAGCGGCATCGCGTTAGATTTCGACTTCGGCCGGCGCAACGATTCGCTTCGACTCTTTACCGCCGGTCCAAACGGGGAGCTCGCACTTCGTCGCCTCCCAGCCGGGATGCACTATCTTGCCGCGAAAAGGGGGCTGTCCGGCGACGGCGCCGGTTAACCGATAGCGAGCGGCGTCGAAACCGGAGGCCAATTCGACGACGGTTCCCTCCTCTTCCGAAACGGCCGGCTTTAATTCAAAGATTCGACGCAACGTAGCGGCGCAGTCTCGATGAACGTCCCGCGCGGCGGCGCCGATCTGCGCATCGTCGTAGTCGGCCAACGACTCTTGAATGAAATCGATGAATCGAGCTTCCCGCTGCAACGTCGCTAACAACGTCAAGGCCTCGCTTCGCGCAGGCTCCTTCGGCTTCGTTTCGCTTGTCGGTTTCGGCGGCGCGGCGAGTTGCGGTTGGGGCTCGACGCCATCAGCCGACAACAGCTTTCGCACTCGAACGGCGGTCGCGCCGCTAAACAACGTGGCGAAAAAAACGCGTATGGCTAATATTGGGTGCATATTCGTCCGTAACTATTTCAAGAGAATGACAAATGCGACGGCCGACGGTCCGGCCGACTCAGGACAGAATAGTATATCAGGCGGGCAAGAAATAGAAAATCGCCTCCAATTCGGCTATTATCCGCGATTGAAGGCGATAATTTGCTTTATAGACGCCGAGTTTTTGGTCGCGCCGCGATCGCGGCGACCATTTTCATACTTCGGCCGAGCGAGGTTTTTAGCCCGACGCTAGCGCTTCCAACATTTGCCGGGCATGCTTCTGGTTTAAGACTTCCTCGTAGACGGCGGCGACCCCTTGGGCCATGTTCCGGTCGGAGAAATGCTCCGCTTGCCGACGCAGCGCATTCTCGCGCAGCATCGTTCGATCCGCCTCGCCGTCGATGATTTCGGCGATCGCGCGGGCAAGGTCTTCCGGATCGCCGGGCTTCGCCAAGAGTCCGTCCACATGATCGCGAATCGCTTCAGGAGCGCCTTCAACCTCGGTGGCCACGACGGGAGTTCCCGCCGCCATCGCCTCGAGAACGACCATCGGCAAACCTTCGCCGAACAAGCTCGGGAGAACGAAAACGTCCATCTCGGCCAATTCGGAAATCACGTCCGAAGTAAAGCCGACCCATTCGATTTGCGAGTTTAGATTCAGACTTTCGGCCAATTCGGTAATCGTTCGCCGATACTCGGGGGTCTCGAAGGCGCCCACCGCGCGGAACCGCAAGTCGTATCCTTCGTCCCGCAATAGAGCAAGCGATTTTAAAAGGACTTCCAGACCCTTGCGAGGACGAAAGAGCGCGACGCAGCCGACGACGAACGTCGTATCGGTTCTCTTACGAAACGGCGGTTCGTACAGTTTCGGCACGCCGTTTCGCACGACGGAAATTTGCTTCGGCGAACGGCCTTCGTCGATCATGTGGCGAGCCATGCTCTCGGAAACGGCGATCAAATGCGAAGCGCCGTTTAAAGATCGCTTTTCGACGAACTGATTGAATCGATCGATGAACCCGCGAGTCGAATTTCGGATCGTGGGACTGTGGACGTGATAGACGAACGGAACGCCGGTCAATCGTGAAACCGCCGCGGCGATTAAAGCCGAGCGAACGGTATGCGCATGAATGAGGGCGAAGTTTTCTTTGCGTACGAGTGAAGCGATTTTGAACGCGGGACGCAAATCAAAGCGACTCTTCATCGGCATGTCGTACGACGAAGCCGCTCGGTTTTGTCGTCGGACCTCGAATTCGCCCGGCTTAAGACAAACGAAACTCGCCGAGAATCCGAACTCCGGCAGTGCGCCGGCTAAAAGATCTTGCACGCGTTCGGCCCCTGCGTAATGCTCGCCGTTGACGATGTGCAAAACTTTAACTAACTCGACGGGCGAGGACTTCGTCGTCGCGACGCCGGGAACCAGGATCGGCGTTCGCTGATTCGACTCGACGGATTCAACAATGACGTTCTCGCCCGAAATATCGCTCATGTCGCTCCAACTTTCTCGAAACAGAGGGATTTGACGCACGCGCACGCTAAAATGAGCGAGCACGATCTCTCGTCCCCCGCCGCCTATGAAATATAGGTTACAGGCGCCGTATAATACGAGGTTTGAAAAGATTTTTGACGCGTAGAGGCGATCGTTAGTACGCGTTTTTCTGCGAGAAAACGACGAAGACCGTCTTGAAGAGAATTTTGACGTCGAGCCAAAGCGACCAATCGCGAATGTAACGCAGATCGTATTCGATCCGTTTTTCCATTTTTTCGGGCGTATCGGTTTCGCCGCGCCAGCCGTTGACCTGTGCGTAGCCGGTGATGCCCGGCTTCACTTTATGTCGAAGCATGTAGCCGTCGACGCGAGTTCGATATTGTTCGTTGAGGGCGTTGGGATGCGGTCGAGGTCCAACCAGCGACATCGTCCCTTCGACGACGTTGAATAATTGCGGCAGTTCGTCGAGCGAGGTTCGGCGCAGAATCGCGCCGACCGGAGTGACTCTCGAATCGCCTTTCGTCGCTTGCACGGCTTGCGGACCGTCTTCGCAGACGCTCATCGTTCGGAATTTCCAAACGCGGATTTCTCGACCGTCCAAACCGTATCGACGTTGGCGAAAAAAGATTGGACCTGCCGAGGTCGTCTTGATCCAAACGGCGATGATCGCCATCGGAATAGCAAGGGCCAAGACAGCCGCCGAGCCAAGGATGAAGTCGCAAATTCTTTTCGCCATGCCGTCGATGCCGTAGAACGGCGTTTCGAACAGGCTTACGACGGGCAAGCCGAGAATGTCGGTCCATCGGCAATGCAACAACTCGAAGACGAAAAAGTCAGGAACGAGGTAGACCGATGCGGTCGTATCGCTCAACCGACTGAGGACGCCTCGAATACGTTCTTCGGCGCGCATCGGAAAGGTGATATAAATACGATCGATGCTCCCGTCGCGCGCTGCGGCGAAAAGATCATCCAGATTGCCGACTCGTTGGCCGAGATTCGCGGGGATCTCCGGAGTGCGTTCCTCGGCGCGATCGTCGAAAAAACCGGCGAAACGCAAGCCCATCTGCGGCGATTGCTCGATGTTCTGCGCTAATTGAAACGCGAGCTCGTTCACTCCGACGATGGCGAATTGCCGTTGATTATAACCAAGCAACCGCGTAATGCGCAACGTTTCACGAGTCGCGGTTCGTCCGGCGACCATCAACAACGGAGTGACGACGAACCATAGCCCGATCGCGAAGCGTGAAAACAACTCGGTCGGTTTGATGGTGAAAGCGATCGCCGTGAGCAGGAGCAACGTCACGCCCCAGGCGAACAAGGCGGAAAGAATTTCTCGTTTGGCCGACACTCCGCGCCAGCTTCGGTAAATGCCGCTCAATTCGGCGATGAAGCCGAAGATCAACATCGAGGCGGTTCCCGCCAGCAAATAGTGTTTCGTCTCGGTCCATGTCGCCCATCGCGCGGCGATATATAATCCGAGAATGATCGAGACGGCGTCGAGCAAGCGGTAAAACATGCCCGAGGCCGACCACTGCTGCTGAATTGGTCTAAGAAACTGGCGCATTTTGAATTGATGCCGGGGTACCTGACGAATCCGTTCTCATTCGCATACTTGGCCGAAACAGTCGCCGACGCGGAACGTTCGCCCGCGGAACTTTTTAGTCGCAATCGACGACGCCGGGGCGTCCGAAACCGGAAGGAATATTCAAAGAAATATAGCTCGCCGGCGCCGTTTCACAGCGGAAAATGCCTAAGAAGGGGTAAAACCACGGCGTTTTCGCACGGATTCAGAAGGAGGACAGTTTTGTCGCCGAGGCAATTCGCAAGCAGCTCGATCGATACAACCGCTCAATTCCTATAATCAACATCATCGGAACGTCGAAGCGGGGGGGGCGGCCTGCAACATAGTCGGCCCCGTTTCTCATCGAAACGAGGAATTAATTCGCTCGGCCAAACGGCGAACTCTCGCCTCATCGTCCCGCTCGGCCATTGAAATCGCTTGTCGGACTAAGGCTGGGTCGCTCGTCGTCGCCAAAATCGTTAAGGCGGCCAGTCTGACGTCGGCGTTTGAATCGCCGCCAAGCTGCAGCAGCCAGGTAGTCGCGTCCATATTCGTCATTTTCGGCAATCGCTCGACCAAACTTTTTCTGACAAGAGGATCGGGATGAAACGCTTGGCGAGCCACGTCGATTTCCGTTAGCGACATTCCTCGGCGTTGCAGTTCTTTTTCCGCCCGCTTCGCCGTGCTCTCGTCGGTCGAAGAAAGTTGCTTCATAAGATCGATCGCCGGAGCGGCGAGAAAGACGCGATCGTCATTTCCCTGGTTCGGAGCCATCGCCGTCGCTTTAACGTCCTGCGGACTTTTCGATCGGATATCCCGCGGTTTTCGTTTTTCGCTCGGCGCCTGCAATTCCGGCGGATTTTCCACTGCTTTTAATGGAGCTGCGCCGTCAATTTTCGAAAGTTCATCGGGAGAATCGTCAATGGGCAAACCGCCTCCCGGTAACGCGGTCAACCGGGATACGACCTTTGCGTTTTGTTCAGCCTCGCCGTCGCGAGCAACATCGCTAATTCCGCGAATAGCGACCGTTTTCGGAGGCGTTTTTTCGGAGGAACCGCACTCGCGGAGAATTTCATCGCATGCTTCGATAACTTGCACGCTATCGACGGCCGCCCGCTCTAAGGGGCGACGTAAGATGCTTTGCGCAAGGGCGGCGGCGTCGGCCTTCGCGCTTGGCCCGTACTGCGGCAAAGAGCGCCGCAACGAATCGGCAAGCTTCGCGAGACGCGCGGACGCGTCTCGAGCGGCTAATCCTCGCCAACGCTCCATCATTTCCAATAATTGAGATTTTGCCGCTTGGGCCACGCATTCACGACCGGATCCTAGGGCGCTCGCCAGAATGGAAATACCCAATTCATCAAGTTCGGCTACTTGCGCTACGACCGCCTCGACACGATCTTCCGGCGCGCGTTCAAGCTGATCGCGCCAATGTTCGGCGGCGATCTTAGCATATTGGCCTTGGAATCCCCAAACCGCGACGACCGCTGTGATTAGAAATACGAGCGGAACGGCAACGCCAAGCAGCCGCCAACGGGAAAACTGCTTCGAGGCCGTGATCGGTTCCGACGATTTTTGCATGATTGGTCGCCTCAACTGATTAGGCATGCCGCAACAGGGCACATGGTCCCCGACCTGTTGCGCGGCATTGTGGTGAATAACCCGGATCAAAACAACCCCAAAATTGCAGCGCAATCAACCAGATCTCCTAAATCACCGGCTTGACCTGTTTTAGCCAAAGCCGCATTTAGTCGGGGTATAGATTTTGGCTGGCCCGAACGACCGGTTTATTCCGAATAATCAGAAATGTCCGAAATGTTTATGACGACATGCCGGGCATGCCCTGTACTTGGGGTGCGCAACGAACGAAAGACCATTACGGCCGGTTCGGTCGTTTGCCTTCCTTTGATCGTTTGGGGCGGAGCGGTTTGATAGTCGTTCCGGCCGAACGAAGCGGCGAAAACGAACTTGCGCGGGGGGGGAATACGCCGCGCCGGGCGCCAAAAGAAACGCAACGATGTTTAGATTCACGCACGATCTATCGACTGGAACGCAAACGTATTCGTTTGTCGGCCTGCGGTATGCCGATTCATTCGGATTTGCCCTGCGAATTATCGTCGCCATCGTTGCGGTTACGCTTCTTTGGCTTGTTGGAATTACTGACGCCGCTCCGTCGGCGAATTCCGATCCCAACCAGCCGCAAGTGAGCGAAGCCGCTCGACAGAGCGCCGTTCAATCGATTCCGTTTGAAAAACTCGACGAATCGGCTCGCGCGAAAGTCCAGTCGGCGCTCTCCAACACGACGATGTATCGACGTATGCCAGTCCGGTTGATTGAATGCGATCCGGACGTATATCTCTTTTCCGTTCGCCATCCCGACGTGGTTGTGAACACATGGCGCGCGTTGAAGTTGACGCAGCTTGAGCTGACGCAAATCGCTCCGCGAAAATTCCAGATAAAAGAAGACACAGGCATGTCGGCGGTTTTAGAATATCTCTATCAAGGCCGTGACATGCACGTCATCTTCGCCGACGGCGAATACGACGGTCAGATGTTGCCTCGGCCGGTCAAAGGGCGCGCATTGTTTGTGCTTAAAACCGGCTACACTCTGCAAACCGACGGGCGCTATTTCATTTCGACGCGGCTCGACACATTTTTATCGGTCGAGCCAGGCGCAGCCGAGCTAGTGACCAAAGCGTTGCAGCCGTTCGTCGGACGCGTGGCCGACAACAACTTCACTCAAACGGTCAACTACGTCGGAAGCCTATCCCGAACGATCGAGCTGAACGGTCGAAGCGTGGAAAAGCTCGCTCTTCAACTTCCGAACGTCTCGGCGAAAACTCGCACTGATTTCGCCGACGTGATTGACGCCGCCATGGAACGCCCGACCGCCATCGCGTTACGTCGAAGGACCAACGCGGCGGAAATCTCGCGCCGACTCCCGGCCGGCAAATCCGACGAAAGCGTAATGCTTAAATAAGTCGCTTAGCGGATATACTGCGTCCTGTCGCCGCGATTCGACGTCGATTGCGCAAACAAAAAACCGCCGCCGAATAATTCGACGACGGTTTTATTGAAAACGTTTCTTCGCGTTCACAAAGCGATGGAAGCTTCGAACGCGGAAGAAATCAAAGCGGAGGGCAAGGGATTCGAACCCTCAACCGGTTGCCCGGCATCTGATTTCGAGTCAGACCGCTCACCATTCGCATACCCTCCGTACGCTGCGGCGTTAAGAATAGTAAAGTCTAACTTCTCGGCCCGACGATGGCAAGAGGTCTCGGCCGTAAGAGAAGAGAGTCGTCGCGGCGTTTTTCGGTTCGCAACGATTGAAAAAAACGGCGGAACTTCCTGACCGCCAGGGCCTTGCAATCACCCGAGGAAATCGGCTTTTTCAGCAAAACCGCCCCTTTTGCGATCCCCGGCACAGCCGGATCTCTATCCCGGATTTCTTGATATATCCCGATCGACCGCAACTCCTATCGGGTGGAACGGCGACCGGTCATGCCGACGTTTATTGCAGCGCGCGTTCTGCCGATTCTGGCGCACAATTCCGCTGTGTGGGCCGGGCGAGAATAGTTTTTCCTCACTCTGCGCATAGCCGATTTACCCGGATGTGTAGTAAGTAATGACGTGACGGGAAAGGAGTTCCCGTCGAGAAACAAAAAGTTCGCCGAGCGAGAATCCCCCGTCTCGTCGGCGAATGGAGAGCGAAGAGGTTGAGCAGCGCGATCGACGCCCCCTCGGTCGATTTAGCCCCGCTTCGCCGGATGTGCGGCAACAGAGCGTCGAACGTTCCCCCGCGTTCGCCCGGTCGCGCAGACATGCCCCCTAGGAAAAGGAACGTTTCATGAAGAAGGACACGTATCGCGTCGTGACGCGAGGTACGGACGGCGAAATCCGCATTCGCGATTACGACACACAGGAAGCGCTGCTCAAGCGTCACCATCAGGTCGGCGTGGACGATTGCAGCACCGATCTCGATTTGCGCGGCCTGCCGGTTTTTCGCGGCTTGATCGGCCCCATGCCCGAGGGCAAAAATATTATTCGCTACGAAACGCCTGAAGTGTTTGAAACGCTGACGAAGGCGTGGAGCTCGACGAAGACCGCTCGGCGTCGCCGTTCTCGGACGCATGCGCCCGTCGATATCATGGAAAACTCGAACGTGGACGGCGATTCCGCCATGACCGCCTCGGAACCAAGCATGTAATATGCCGTTGCGGTAACGCGTCGAACGCATACAATATCAGGCTGCGGATTTTTCCGCGGCCTTTTTTATTGGTTTAACGCCAAGGCAAACAAGAAGCGTTAATTGAGGCACGGCTTATTTGTCGACTGACGCGATCTGAAACGGAGAGAAGATGACGTTCGAATCGAGGACGGTCGGCAAAGCCTTGTGGATAAGCGCAGTCGCCTCGGCGACGGTCGTGTTCGTCGCTCCGCTTTTCGTCAACTTTCCGCTTTTGGACCCGGACGAAGGACTGCATGCGGCGATCGCTCAAGAGATTGTCGAACGCGGCGATTGGATCACACCGCATTTTCTAGGAGAGCCGTTTCTCGATAAGCCGATTTTCTATTTCTGGTTTCAGGCCACTTCGCTAAAAGTCTTCGGCATGAACGAAACGGCAATCCGACTCGTCGGTTTATTCTGGGGTTTATTAGGCGCAACGGCCACAGGTTGGCTCGCCTGGCGGATGTTCAACCGGACGGTAGGACTCGTTTCGTTCGCTTTTTATTCGACGATGATTCTTCCCGCCGCGCTTTCGCAGGCAGCCGCGCACGACGTGGCGCTGATTCCCTTCGTCGTTCTTGCCCTCGGTCTTTTTTTTGAAGCCGAACGCCTCAACGGTCATCTTTCACTTACCTTGATAACCGCGGCAATTGGCGTCGCGCTCGGATTGTCCGTTTTAGCCAAGGGATTCGTCGGCGCGGCGATCGTCGGCGTCGCCTACGGCAGTTACTTGCTGTTTACGAAACGCCTCACATGGGCTGTTTTTCTTCGAGGAGCCGCGGCGCTTGTCGTCGCCGCTCTCACGGCCGGCGGTTGGTACCTGGCGGTCGAAGCGAAAACCCCCGGCTATCTTTACTACTTTTTCGTCGAACGTCATTTACTCGGCTTCGCCACGGCAGGACAACGCCACGGCGGCGAGCCGTTTTGGTATTACTTACCGATTATTTTTGTCGGAGGCATGCCCTGGCTCAACTACGGTTTGATCACGCTTCGCGATTGGAGAGAACGCAAAACGCGAGACGCGGTTTTACTCTACGAACGACTTGCCGTCGCCCTCTTATTCTGCTGGGCGATTAGCGGATTCCTCTTACTCTCGGCGGCCAGTTCAAAATTAATCACGTACGTTTGGCCGGTCTTTCCGCCGTTGGCAGTTCTGTCGGCCATCGGCTGGGCGAGACTTCTCGACGGAACGTTGAGCGTTGGCGCGAAAGAAGCCTTGCGACGCTCTTTTACGACCGCGTCGTTCGTCGGTCCGGCCGTTTTGCCAATAGTGTTTTTCGTCGTCGCCTCGATCTATAAACTGCGGTTCGGTTTCGCCGTCATTTCCGCCGCGTTCGCGGTCGGTTGCTTGGCGCTAGTCCCGCTCGCTTTTTTGCGTCGGGAAAAGCACGCGATGGTTTTCGCGACGTCGATCGCCTCGTTCGCCGCGCAATTCTTACTGACGATGTTTGTTGTGCTGCCGCCGATCGCCGAGACGATTTCGGCAAAGGATCTCGCTTTGCATTACAACAAGCAAGGCGTCTTGCCTCATCGAGTTTGCTTCGCCGAGGAGCGGATCGGCTCATTCGTTTTTTACTTGGAACCGCGGTTGCGGGCGTCGATCGCCGCAGGGCAATTAAGAGAAATCAAAATCGATGAAGAGTTCACGCCGGCGCCGGGCGACGTCATCGTAACCGCCGCGACTCGTCTGAATCGAGCCAAGCGATACTTAAAGCTGGATGACTTGAAACGTAGCGACGTCGGCCATTACGCCGTTTTTGAAAAACAGTAGGCGGCTTTTCGCGCGACGAGCCGGGCGAGACGATTATCGAGCGCCGTCAAGAAACGACTCGCCGCAGAAAATACATGCGGCGAGCGTAGCGATTGCAGAGACGAGAATTTGAGCTTTCGCTCTCGATTTCGTCTTTGCCGGTCCCTGCCCAGTAACGCTTTTCGCCTCTGGGGCGACGTTTTAGGCCGTCGTCGAACGAAATTACATCGCGGCGATTTTTCGTTCGCGTTCGGATTGCGGTTGCGACGCTTGTTGTTGCGGCGCCTCCGACTCTTCCCGAGGCTGAATTTTGAGGGTGGCGTTCGGCGGCATGCGACGTTCCGAAACGATTCCGCGTTTCGTGGCGGAAAGGAACTCGAAGTAGATGGCCGCCAACCCTTCCGAGAAGTCCTTGCGAAGAACTTCCAGCATATCCTTCCACATAAGACCGCTGCGATAAATCGCTCGATACGCGGTCTTCAATTGTTGAATTTTTTGGCTCTCGAAACCGGCCCGCTTCAAACCGACCGTGTTCAAACCGACCACTAAGCTGCTCAAACCGTCGACCGTCACGTAGGGAGGGACGTCTTGAACGATATGGGCTTGTCCGCCGACCATCGCCAATGTGCCGATGCGGCAGAATTGATGCACGGCTACGCCGCCCGAGAGATACGCTCGATCGCCGATCGACACATGACCGCCGATCATCGCGTTATTCGTCACGATCACGTTATTGCCCAAGACGCAGTCGTGGGCCACATGGGCGTTAACCATTAGCAGGCAATTATCGCCGAGGATCGTATTGTGAGTTTCTTCCAAAGCGGCATGAATCGTCACGTTCTCTCGGAGGACGTTATCCGATCCGACGATCACCTTGCCGGGGCGCTCGGGAATATGAACGTGTTGGGGTAAACCGCCGATCGTCGCCCCCTCGAATATCCGGTTTCGGTCGCCGATTACCGTTCCCTTTTTTATGGAAACGCGACTTTCCAAGATGCAATCTTGACCGATTACCGCGCCTTCTTCGACGACGCAAAAGGGGCCAATTTGCGAACCGGTACCGATTTTGGCCGACGGGCTGACGATGGCAAGCGGATGGATATTCACGGCAGATACCTCAATTTGAATGGCGCTTCCTTGACTAGAGTTTGGCGAACCGTTCCAGGCTTTCAACCTAAAGCGATCTTCGCGGGCCGCCGGAATTCTGTCGCAAGTTATTATTTCATAAAAGGTTGCGAGAAAATAACGGCAGTCGTAAGCGGACCGTTCGTTCTATTGAGAACGTTCGCTAATAAACTCTATCGGATATTCCGCCTTTGGCGTTTGATCCGTCTTTGCAAATCATAACGCTTTTTCTGGCTTTCCCATTTTCCGCTCGACTTGGGGGGCTTTTGCTGTCGTCGACAGTCAGCCGGACCCTTGCCGATTCAATGTCGCATAGCTTAAGATTTGTTAAGTTCTGGCGGAAGGCCGGTTTCAGGAAAAATCGCCCTTCTTTGCGAAAAATCCCCCGCGTTCTCCCCTTAACAGGAAAGAAAAATGGCCACTGCCGACCAACTCTATGACGAAGCGATCGATTTGCAACAAGCCGGGAAGTTGGAAGAAGCGGTCGGCAAGCTCGAGGCCTTGGTCGTCGATCATCCGGACTACATGCTCGCCTATGCCGGGCTGAGCACGTTCTACAGCAAGCTCGGTCGGCATCCCGAGGCGGTCGAAGCGGCCGAAAAGGTTTGCGATCTCGACCCCACCGACCCGTTCAGTTTTATGGCGATGAGCTTGATCTGCCAACGAGCCGGCCTGATTCCGCAGGCGGAACAAGCGATGGCCCAGGCCATGCACCAGCAATGGCTGGCCCGCCGTGAGCAAGGAACCGGCGGCGAAGAAGCGGCGGCTTCGGAGGCGTGATTTTCGCATCCCCAACGAGACTTGGCTTCCCGCGTCGCGCAGGAGGCGCCGCCCGCTTTCCTTGTGATCAAACAGGGCTAACTATACAAAAAGGCCGGTCAGTATGACCGGCCTTGCGTTTTTCTCGTTCGTCAGAACGAACGCAGCGAGACTATTTTCCGTAGATTTGCTTCAACTTCGGAATGTCGGCGTTGGGCGCCTCCGAATCCGAACCCGGCTCGGATCCCGGCGCCGCGGCGGCCTTTTTCGGCGAGTGAGACGTTCCAGCGAGGAAGTTATCGACCGCCGCGTTTTCAATCAGGTCGTTGAAGTAGTCTTCCATCGTGAGACGGATTTTCTTTTCAAATAGATCGCGTTGGATTTCGTCCTTCACCGCGTCGAATTCGACTTTTTGCCGCGGAACGATTTTTTCGCACCGTAAGATGACGAACTTGTCGGAATACTGGATGATGCCCGATATCTCGCCTTCCTTTAACGCGAACGCCTCTTCTTCCACTTTGCGCATTCCGCTATAGCGGCGAATTTCGGGAATCTCGCCGCCGACGGCCTTCGATTTCGGATCGACGGAATACTGCTGGGCGAGCTGGCCAAAGAAGGCCGAAGTATTCGTTTTGCGAGCTTTTTCAAACACTTCCTGGGCATGTCGTTGCGAGTCGCATACAATGGCGCGGCATTGCACTCGTTCGCCGAAATTCGATTCGAAGCCGCGGCGCATGTCTTCGTCGGTCACTTCGACCTTGCCGCCGGCAAGCTTGCGAAGAGCGGCCGACGGCCAAACCACGTCGCGCTTGTAAAAGTCCAAGGGGATTTTCTCTTCTTCCGTGATTTGCTTTAACCAAGTTTCGACGTCGGGCTTGCCGTCCGCTTTCGGCTTAACGGCGAGCATCGCGGCTCGTTCGATCTCCGAGTTCATGTCCGCTTCGCTGATCGTAATATTCTTCGCTTTGCAATCTTGTTCGAGCAGCGTGCGATTAACCATGCTCTCTAAAACCTCGGCTCCGTAGCGATCGAGGCATTCGAGGGCCAAGTCCCGCAAGGCGATCGGTTCGCCGTTTAGCGTCGCCGCGACGCCGGGCATTTTTTCTCTTTTTGCCGGATCGTTCCATATGTTTTCCAGTTTGGCCGAGCCTTGCAGCTTCTTAAAAATGCCGTCCGAAGCGGTTCGTAATTTGCGATAACGGATCGACTCGTCCAGTTTCGAGGCGACTTCCTCGATCTTAACGTTTTGGCCAGGGGTAAGCGATTCTCGCTTCACGAAAATGAATTGTCCGCCCGCCTCCATCACCGGCGAGATCTCGCCGTCGGCCATGCTGAACGCCGCCTTGTTCAAATTGTCGTAACTGCCGTGCATGCGGATCGGATTCACCCTTCCCTTCGCCGCGGCGCTTGGCGCGTCTTCGGAGTAATCTTTCGCGATCGTGCCGAAGTTATCCGGATCTTTCACCGCCATTTCGTGAATCTTTTCCGCCTTTTCTTTCGTCTTTGCGGCAATGAGGAGTACGTTAACGGACGGTCCGTAGATCGACTCGAATTCGTTTTTCAATTCCTCTTTGGAAACGGCGATTGAATTGCCGGCGATCTTTTTCATCGCCAGCGTCGGCCACACGATGTCCTCGGCGAATTGGACCGCGCTAATGCCTCGCTCTTGTTTCAGCGCCTTGAGATATTGTTCGGTCGGCAAACTGAAAGTGGCCGCTTGGCGATTGATCTCGTCGTCGACTTCTTTGGGCGTTACGGAGATGTTTTGTTTTTTGCATTCCTGAACGATAAGTTCCTTATGAACCATCGTCTCCAAGACTTCTTTGCCGTAGTGACGTAGACAGTCTTGCGCTAGGTCGTCGCGAGAGATGCGTTGCCCGTTAACGAGCGCGACGATTTGCGGAATCGGCTTTCCCGTGGTTCGACTAATCGCTTCGGCAGACGGTTGAACGGCGGCCTTCGTTCCGGTTTCCGTTTTTACGGCCATTTTCGAGGCGGGAACCGATTCTTTCGCCGAAGGTTGCGGAGGCGCCGCCGGGGCCTCGCGTTCGATGCAAAAAGCGATGGCGAACAACAATGCCGTAATAGTTTTCACGGCGACGGAAATGGAGCGGAAATGCTCCGTGGAATTTAGACAGGCTTGAAATCTCATCGCGGTTCCTCCTTAAACCGATCGCAAGTTGAGAACGCTTAAACGGCGTTGCGGGACTGGCAATATAAGAAATTGCCTAAATTGAAGCAAGGGCAACCATTCCCCCGGGATGCCGCCGTTAGGCCAACTTGCCTCTCTCGTGCTGTCAGAAAAATTAGAAAAAACGACGAAAGGGGGTTGGAAGTCGGAAAACGTTTGTCAGTACGGCGGGGCAAAGTAATGTTGCTGCAAATTCAATCTGAGATTTGTTTCGGAACAGTTGTCAAAGATGATAGGCGCCGGAGGAATTTGAGTTTTGCATAACTCATTAATCTAAAAACGTTTGCGAAAAAAAGTTATGTGATGACGGCTTGACTCTTGCGGCATAAATAAACGGCATCTATTGAAATGAAAGGATTTAGTTCGTAGAAACAGGCATTGAGAGCTTTCCTCAGCAGACGAGTTTGGGTGATAAAAATGGAAGACCGTTTTACGATTATTCGAAAATGCTTTGAAAAAGATCATTTTGCGGCTACCAGCGGCGTTGTTTTAGAGGAGCTCGGCGACGGTTTCGCCAAGGCGAAGTTGACCGTCGAAGAACGGCATCTGAACGGCGTCGGGATAGTGCAAGGCGGGGCGATATTTACGCTTTCCGATTTTGCTTTTGCTGTGGCCTCGAACACCGGCGGGCGGGTTGCCGTGGCGGTCAGCACGAACTTGTCTTTCTTTAAAGCCACGACTTCCGGAACGCTTTTCGCCGAAGCGAGGGAAGTCTCTCGAAGTCGCAAGCTTTCCGCATGCTCGGTGCGAGTGACTGACGACGGGGGCAATCTCGTTGCGTTGTTTCAAGGCACGGCGTTCATTAAAGATACCCTGTTTCCGCCATCGCTATGACGTCGCGGCAAAGGATAGAAGAAAACCGTCTGGCGGGAGCTAGAACCATCATTCGACGATTCTGAAAAGCGGCGATGAGAGCGGATTTGGTTCTTTAGAATTTTTGGGGTAGGCTCCGGTTTTTGGACGAGAGCCATGCGATTTCCTCTCGAAAAATTCTTTTCGATTTTTTTCTCCCGCCTGCGCACGCTCAGGAGAGGGGCGTTTGGTCGCCGCGTTTTGTCTTCACTTTCGTCGAGCGAGTCATGTTTTGGAAGTGCAAAATGCCGAAAGTGCGCATGAATAGAATTAGGGGATGCACTAAATGCGCCTCTGATAGAAAAAATGCGCGAGTAATGAACCGTCACGGATAAAAACAATTGCCATGTTTGTTTTAGCAGTGAGGCATCGTTAGTCTTAGTGAAAATAACTTGCGTCTTAAGCGAATTTTGATACAATGATCGCATGCTCATTGTTGTGGAAGTAAGGGTGATTACCTGTTCAAGCGATCCATTCGGCGTTGCGGGCGATTCACGATATTGTGTTTTTTTTGATCGCTCGCTATTTGCGATAGAATCCTATAGAGATCATTTTTGTTCAGCATTTGAGGATTGAGACGCCAACGATTGTTTTGCGTTGCGGTTGATTAACAGCGGTCATGCTCCTTTTGATTTTGCATCTGTACGATAGGCCGTTCGGCTAGTTAGTATTGTCAGTTGAAGGGCGCGTCTTCACGCCCCTTCGGCTTATCGAGAACGTTTTCCTTTTCACCTGTTTCGTTTTGATTGTCTCTGTGATCAGAATTTAGAGACGCTTTTTTCTTGACGTGTTTATTACGTGCAAGGATCTGGCGGTTTTGTGCGTGCGCGCATTGATTTAGCTTGAGGGTTTTGGCGTTCGAGCAGCGGTCGCGTTTCGCATGTTGATTTGCTTGTGCTTGTTTAGAGTTTTCGGATGTCGCACGCGAAATCGTTTATTTGGCGTGTTTTTCGTAACCTAACGTTCGCTCGGCGTTTAATGTCGCGAGGTATTGGATTTTCGGAGGCGATTTGTCCGTTTCGGTTCACCCCGGATTGAACTCGGGCTATTTAGGCGCTTCCGTTTTCGGGATGGTTTTCGTCGTCGATTGGCAACAGGGGAAGGAGGTTTAGAGAGGACGGCGGATTGGGAGAGATTTGAGCTGAGTGTTCGCGAAGCGTCGAGCGTTTTTAAATTTACAGGCTTTTGCCGCAGCGAAGAGAAGAGCGCAGCAGAGTTTGCACCGTATCGTATTTCACTTTCATAAGGGCCTATCCTATGACGAGAAAGCTTTTGGTTTTGCTGGCCGTTTGGTCGGCGGCGACTTTTATCGCCTCCGCCTCTCAGGCACAGACGCTCTATTGGAGCGGCGGCACCGCCGCTGCCGGCACTTGGGACTCAGTCACGACGCTTTGGTCGTCCGCGTCCGGCGGAGCGCTCAATTCCGCTTGGGTTTCCGGCGCCGACGCCAATTTCGCCACAACAGGCGCGGCGTTGACCGTTACGGTCTCGGGGACGCAAGCCGTTCATAACATCACGTTCGGCGGAACGGTTCCAGCTAGCGCGGGGATATACACGTTCACTTCGGGAATGCTTCAGCTTGTCGGCGACGCTCCGACAATCAATTTCAGTTCGCTCGGCACGGCCGCGATCGTCCCGAGCATTACGATCAACTCCGGAGTTAGCGGAACCTCGGGTTTGATTATTACGGGCAACGGGCTTGTCAATATGGCCGGCAATAAGACATATTCCGGCACAACGATCATTCGGCAAGGCGTAGCCATAGTAAGCGCAACTTCGACTTCCGCCTTCGGCACGGGAGATATTGTCATTGAGGCCGGCGGTTGCTTTCTGACCGGCGGCTCCAACGGAAATTACACGGTTAACAATAACGTTCGGTTCACGGGAACCGGCGCCACGCTGACCGGCTACGGTTCGGGCGCCATCATGGTCACGGGCGGCGGCGGTAGAAATACGACGTTCAATGGCTCCGTGACCGGTTCGAGCGGTCAAATATGGTTCGCAGGCGGCGGAACCAAGATATTCAACGGCGCTTTTTCGCTAACGGACAGCAGGTTTCTCGTCGGTTCCGGCGGCGTGACTTTTAACGGCACGACGACCTTGAACGGCAATACTACTCTTTCTGCGACGGCTAGCGGCGCTTTTACGATAAACGGACCTCTCTATCTTAATGGCGGCGAGGCGGGGGTTCGAGATAGAACATATGTTAGCGTGATTAATGGAGTCACCTATGTTACAGGTTCCGGCACCTTGACCGCTGCATACCTCGTGGACGGTTGGGGATCCAACCTGACCGTTAATAACTCCATAGTCGGTTCAGGAGCGACCTTGACGCTAAAGTATCAGCCTGCTTCAACAAATACGATTCAGAACACAGCATGGCAACTCATCACGGGGAGCGTCGATCTTGGAACGAACGGCACGCTTGTGAAGAACTATTCCGGCTTTGCCTCGATCGCAGGAACAGTGGCTGACGGCCGAGTATCGAGTTGGGGCACCGTGAGAATCACCGAGGGCACTTTGCAAATCGGCGATAGCACGGCGAACAGCGGCGCGCTGTCTGAAGCCGCCCTGGCCGCTACCTATGATATCGGGTATACTACTTACGCCGGCGGCAACTACGGCGGTCGTTTACAGTTCAACACGGATCGAAGTTATACTCTCTCCGGATCTATTACGGGGTCCGCCAGCGATAGTATCAATGCGTCCAGCTTCGTAAGCGGTCTCTACATTGCGAAGGTCGGCACTCTGACTCTTTCCGGCAGCAATTCCTATGGCGGCGCCACGACCCTTGCCGGGTCCGGCGTGCTTCGCTTAACGAACTCTGACGCGATTGGCGTTTCGAGCCTCGTCTTAAGCGGCGGCGGAACAGGGACCGGATACGTCGCGTTGACGAACAGCATCGCCGCCACGAACAATGCGAATCTTGCCGGTCGTTCCACGACTGCCGCGCATTTGGTAAATGAGTCCGGCAGCAACTCGCTCTCCGGCGCGGTTTCTTTGGTTGCCGGCGGAAGCAACTACACGATTCAGTCCGACGCCGGTTCGTTGACGCTTGGTTCGGTCACGAACAACTCGGCCGACACGGCGAACGCCTTTTTGAACATCGGCGGCGCCGGAAACGGTTCGATCACCGGCGTCATCGCCAACGGCACGGCCACCAACGTTTTGGGGCTCACGAAAAGCGGAGCCGGAACGTGGACTTTTGGCGGCGTGAATACCTATTACGGCAACACCGTCATCAACGGCGGAACCTTGGCCTTGGCCTCGACCGCCTCGATCGCTAACAGCGCAAACGTCGCCGTCAATACCGGCGCGACGTTTGACGTTTCCGCCATTTCCGGTTTCACTTTGGGGGCTTCCTCGACTCAAGTCCTCCAAGGCGCCGGCACGGTGAAGGGCGCCGTCACGCTCGGCTCGTACGGCTCGATTTACGTCGGAGGCGCAGGGACTGCCGGAACTTTGACCGTTACGAACGCGTTGGACGTTTCAAACGGCTCGCTTTACTTTGACTTGAGCAATTCCACGTCGGGCGTGAATGACGTGATTTCCGCCGCGACGGTCGCCTTCGGCACGAAGACGTCGAAGGTTAACATCGGCATGCTTAACGGCTACTTGGCTTCCGGCACGTACACCTTGGCCAACTATACTTCGGCCACCGGTACTGTGGATAACACATGTCTCTACGGCACCGGAACGACTCGCCAAACGTTTTCGTTGGTGAATTTAGCGACCAAATTGAATTTGACCGTCTCCGGCTCTTCGTTCACGGAAGTTTGGACGGGCGGCTCAGGCGTTTGGGACGTCAAGGGCGCGACGAACTGGACCAATGGCGGAGACAATCTGTATTGGGATTTGGACCATGTTCAATTCACCGATTCGGCTTCCGTCACCACGGTCACTTTAAACACGACAGTGTATCCAGCGTCGGTAAATTTCACGAATTCGACGAAGGATTACACCGTTAGCGGCGCCGGGAAAATTTCCGGTTCAGCCAGTTTAACGAAAACCGGTACGGGCAAAGTGATTATCGCCAATACCGGCGGAAACGATTTCACCGGTCTTGTGACGATCAACGGCGGTTCGTTGCAGTTGAATGACGGCGCCACGCTCGGCTCCGCCGCGTCGTTGGTCGATAACGCGACCTTTATCATCAACAACAACGCCGACCTCACTTGGGGCGGCACGGCCAGCGGTTTGAACAATAAAGTAATCACCGGCTCCGGTAGCGTCGTGAAGACGGGAGTCGGCACGCTTTCCCTCGCCGGCTCGAACGCCTTCGGCGGCAACTTTACCGTCGCCGCCGGAAAAACGGTTCTTCGCCAGGGTTACGCCCTCGGCGATCTATCGCGCAGCGGAACGATTTCGGTGGCCTCCGGCGCAACGCTGGACATCAACACGACCTACGTCACTAGCCTCGGCAGCATGGTGTTGAGTTTTGCCGGAGCGGGCGTCGACGGCCTTGGCGCTATTACGAATTCCGGCACTGTGCCGGCATACTGGTGCGTTAATTACGCCGAAATGACCGGCGACGCCACGATCGGCGGTGATGCCGCTCGCTACGATTTCGGACGCACCGCCGGCGACTACCTTCATGGCAACGGTCATACGTTGACCAAAGCCGGAACGTCGCGAATCCTTTTCGTGGACGTAGGCGAGACTAATTTGGGCGCAGTCGTCGTCGATGGCGGCGAACTGTGCATTCAAGGTTCTTCCGTTCTCGGCACGTCAGCCGCTCCGGCGAACGTGACCGTCAATGCGGGCGGCGCATTGACATTTTGGTCTTTGAGCGCCACCGCTCCGACTGTTCTTAATAACAACGTCGTCGTCAACGGCGGAAAGATCGGTTCGGTTTTGCACGATTCCAACACGGCTGGCGTTTTTGGAGGCAATATCACAGTCGTCGGTAGCGCCAATCTGAATGCGGTCGGCACGGGTTCGCTCATGACCACCGCCACTTTCACCGGAACCATCAGCGGCGATTCGGTCTACAAGACCGGCGCCGGCACTGTCGTCATCGCGGGCGCTGCGAAGTGGACCGGAGTCACTTCGATCGGCTCCGGTTCGTTGAAGTTCGGTAACGGCGGCGCGTTGGACTATAGTCTTACGGGACCCGTTTCGAACGAAACGACGAACGCCGTTGTGTTTAACACGAGCAATTCGATCACAATTGAGAATCAATTTGTGAAAGGCACGAATTCGTCGGTCTACGGATTGACGTTTGCCGGGTCCGGCGTCTATAGACCGACCGGAGCCAACGAGTACACCGGCGCAACGACGGTAACTAACAACGCCTGTTTGTCGTTAAACGAACTTGGAATGGCCCAAGGGTTGGGCGTGACCAGCGGTTTGACGATCGTCGGGAGCGCAAACACCGCGAAATTGGCTTTTGAGACCACCGGCAGTTCCTTAAATACGTTCTATCTCGGCCCTGATTTTATGGCGCCCATTTCGCTTGGCGGTCGGCAGCCGACTTACCTCACCGCCCAGATTCAAAATATTAGCGGATATAACAGGATTGTTTCCGTCATCAATTTGACTGCGGGAGGCGATCGCTATATTTTCCAATCGGATTCCGGGACATTATCTCTTGGAACGATTACTAATCTGAATTCTTCTACCAATCGATACGTCTATCTGCAAGGCGAGGGATTCGGCGAAGTAGTCGGCATGATTACCGACGGTACGAACAGTCCTGTGAACGTCATCAAAACTGGCGCAGGGACTTGGTCGCTTAACGACATCAACACTTATACCGGTTTGACTACGGTGGAAGCCGGCAAGTTGGTGAACGCCGGAAAAATATCCGGCGACATCGTCGTCAACGCTAACGCCGTTTTAGGATGGTCGTCCTCCTACGCGATTGGGGCTTCCGGCACGCAGACCGTTAGTGGTTCCGGCACCATAAAGGCGGAAGCCAGCTCGGTTTCGTTCGGCGACGGTTCTACCGGTCGCGCGTATGTCGTTCCTGGAGGAAACTCGACGATTGGAACCCTTACGATAGATCAGAACGGAGGTTCCCTGGCGCTCACGTCGGGCGTTGTCGCCAATTTTGACGTGAAGGGCGCGAACGCCGACGTTTTGGCCGTGCAAGGGTCGATCAGCGGACTGTCGGACTCTTACGTGAACGTGAATTTCATTGGAAGGCCGACGCGATCCACTTACACGATCATGACCTCTACGGCTGGAATCAGTTCGGGCGTCACTTCCGCGAACATTAGCAATAACACGCGTTTCTCGTTATCCGCTGCGGTTAGCGGCAACAATCTCGTGTTGCAGGTTTCCGGCACGAACGCGTCATTGGTTTGGAATGGAGTCTCCGGCGTCGACGTTTGGGACGTTCGAACGTCTTCCTCTTGGTTGAACGGTGCTTCGTCCGATATGTACTACGATATCGACGACGTTGTTTTCAACGATGTTGCGCCTTACAAGACCGTGGTTTTGAATACGACGGTTTACCCGACTTCGGTCACTTTCTCCGGAACCAGCAGCTATACGTTGACCGGGACAGGGAAAATCACCGGCGATTCGTCGTTGGTTAAGTATGGCAATGGAACGTTGACGATTAGTTCGACTAACGATTACACCGGCGACACGGTCATTTACGGCGGCCGAATCATGTACAGCACCGCCGGAGCCGCCACAACCTACACGTCGAGCAGAATCGTCGTGAAAAACGGCGGTATGTTCAACTTGAACTCCAGCGCCGTCACCACTTATGGTAATCGTGTGATTTCCATCGAGGGCACCGGTTGGAATGGCTACGGGGCCATCGACACTTCAAGCACGACCACTCGTAACGGATTGGTTAATCGGCTTGAGATGACTGGCGACGCCACGATTAGCGCCAACTTTACCCGTTGGGATATCGGACGTACCGCAGGCTCTTACTTCCATGGCAACGGTTACACGTTGACCAAATCCGGCACCGGCCGACTTTTGCTCGTTGACGTGGGCAATACGGATCTCGGCGCGGTAATCGTCAGTAGAGGCGATTTGACCATCCAAGGCGTTACGGCTCTCGGTAACTCCGCGACGGGCGTTTATTGCACCGTTACGGCCAGCGCCGGCGGCTTGTTCTCCTATTGGGGAGCCGGTTCCGTCATTCATAACAACGTTGTCTTGGTCGGCGGCACCGTCGGTTGCGACGATAGCGCAGCGAATTCCGGCATTAACGACGCCGGTAACGGCACGTTCGCCGGGAATATCGACGTCGTTGGGTCGGGAACGTTGTACGTCTCCGGCGCCGGAAATATCAACGCCATTACGTACTCCGGTAGGCTTACAAGCGATGCCGGCGAAACGTTGCGGGTTAGCGGTTCCGGAACGACGATTCTCTCCGGCTCGCAAGCCCTTAATGGTTCGACTAACGTCGCCTCGGGCGTTACGCTCCTCGGCGGTTCCGGCTCTTTGGGCGACGTCACGGTCGCCGCCGGCGCTAAGTTGGTTCTATCGTCGAGCGGAACGCACACGATTAGCAGCATCGTGAGCGCGGCTTCGACGGTCGCCGTCAACGGCGACGCGGTCATTACCGTCGGCACGTTGGTCGCCGATTCCCTGATCCTCGGCGGAACGACCGCTGAAGAAAACCTGACGGCCGCCTCCGACGTGGTCGCCGTTTCGAGCGTCAACTCGGTTCCCGAGCCTTCGACCTTCGCCCTCCTCGGCGTCGCCGCGGCGGGCTTGGCCCTCGGCTGGATTCGACGCCGAAAGTAAACCTTTTCCTATCCGGTTGTTTCATATGACCTAAGTAGTGAAACCGAAGACGCCCCTCCAATCCTTGCGGTTGGAGGGGCGTTCTTTTTTTGTAAGCCCCGTTTGACAAGAAATAACAAACGGCGGCTCAATCGTCATGATTGAACCGCCGTTCGAGGCTAGACCAGGCCTTCATTGCTGGTCGTCAGTCAAGAAGGCCTTTGCGGAGTTCGCCTTTATATTCGCTAGCTCTTGCACGCCGGCTCGCACGCCTTCGGCGCTTCGCAGCATTCCGGCACCGGGCAGCATACCTGCACCGGCACTTCTTTGCATACGACCGTCGGCACGCATCGCGTCACCGTGTAAGGAACTTGCGTCGGAACGTACTTGACGCAGTTGATCGTCTTCGTATACGTCACCGGCTTGCAAACCGTGTAAGGAACTTGCTTGACGCGCGTTTCCGGCACCATCTTGCAGACCTTGTACGGGATTTCTTTCTGACGGCATTCCTTAACCCAGTGGCACTCTTTCCAGCAAACGGTTTTGGTGCGGGTTTCGGGAACCATTTTGCAGACCGTGTAGCTGCAGGTCTTCACGCGGTTCTCGCGAACCATATGGCATTCTTTCCAGCAGACGGTCTTGGTGCGGGTTTCGGGAACCATTTTGCAGACCGTGTAGCTGCAGGTCTTCACGCGGTTCTCGCGGACCCAATGGCATTCTTTCCAGCAGACGGTCTTGGTGCGGGTTTCGGGAACCATTTTGCAGACCGTGTAGCTGCAGGTCTTCACGCGGTTCTCGCGAACCATATGGCACTCTTTCCAGCAGACCGTCTTGGTGCGGGTTTCGGGAACCATTTTGCAGACTGTATAGCTGCAGGTCTTCACGCGGTTCTCGCGGACCCAATGGCACTCTTTCCAGCAAACCGTCTTCACGTGGTTCTCGCGAACCATATGGCATTCTTTCCAGCAGACGGTCTTGGTGCGGGTCTCGGGGACCATTTTGCAGACCGTATAGCTGCAGGTCTTTACGCGAGTCTCAGGAACCATTTTGCATACCGTGTAAGGAATTCGCTTTTCACGGCATTCCTTCACCATATGGCAAACTTGGTACGTGCAGGTCTTCACGCGGGTCTCGGGGACCATCTTGCAGACCGTGTACGGAACCTTCTTAACGCAGGTTTCGCGGACGTACTTGGTGCATTCGACTTCACGCTCTTCGACCGTCGGAACCCAAACGCGGCATTGCTTAATCGGAGCGCAGGCGGCCGGAGCGCATGTCTCCACCGCGCCGCACGTCGGAACGTCGCGAGTTTCCCAACGACCGGAGCAGACTTTGATCGTCTTCGTGTACGTCACCGGTTTGCAGACCGTGTAGCACACTTCGCGCTCGCGGCATTCTTGAACGGGCTTGCATACCGTATAGCAAACGTCCTTGGTCTTGGTTTCCCAAACTGGACGGCAAACCGTGTAACGGCAGACCTTTTCACGGGTCTCATATACGGGCTTGCACACCGTGTAGCAAATGTCTTTGGTTCGAGTCTCGTACACGGGCTTGCACACCGTGTAGCAAACTTCCTTGGACTTGGTTTCCCACACGGGCTTGCAGGTCGTGTAGCAAACTTCCTTGGACTTGGTTTCCCACACGGGCTTGCACACCGTGTAGCAAATGTCCTTGGTCCGGGTCTCGTACACGGGTTTGCACACCGTGTAGCATACTTCCTTGGACTTGGTTTCCCACACGGGTTTGCACACCGTGTAGCAAATGTCCTTGGTCCGGGTCTCGTACACGGGTTTGCACACCGTGTAGCAAACTTCCTTGGACTTAGTTTCCCACACAGGTTTGCACACCGTGTAGCAAATGTCCTTGGTTCGGGTCTCGTACACGGGTTTGCACACCGTGTAGCAAACTTCCTTGGACTTGGTTTCCCACACGGGCTTGCACACCGTGTAGCAAATGTCCTTGGTCCGGGTCTCGTACACGGGCTTGCATACCGTGTAGCAAACTTCCTTGGACTTGGTTTCCCACACCGGTTTGCATACCGTATAGGTGCAGGTTTTCACGCGATCTTCCCACACCGGTTTGCACACCGTATAGGTGCACTCACGGTAGCATGTTTCCGGAACGTACTTGGTGCACGTCACGGTTTTCGGTTCGCACACCCGCTCGCAAACCGTTTTGTAGCAGGTGTACTGTCGTTTTTCGTAAACGACTTCTTTGCAGGTCTTCATGACCGTGTAGCACTGCATTTTCTCGCCGGCGTATTCGGTAGCGCTGCAGCATTCACGCTTCAGACACCGAAGCCGAGCGGCTCCGCAGTAGCCAGCCTCCGCCGAACTGACTGCGGTGGTTAGCAGCGCTGCCGCAATCAGCGGTAGGGCAATTAACCTATTCATCTCTAGCCTCCTTACGACTCCACAAAACAATTGGCCTGGTCTAAGGCATCACTGCCTTCTTAGTTTGTTCGGTCTTTGTGTATTCGCTGCATTAGCAGGAATTCCCATGTTGTTTATTTATCGCATCAGTATTTTGATGCATAAATTCAATAGATCGCCCTTGTTGACGCTCTATAAACGCTACTATCGTCATAATGGGAGTCGTGGATAAGCTGGAGTAGCAGGTTTGACGTTCTTGAGACTGCATTCAGCGATAGGAGAGGGAGAGATCCTGCAAACCTAAAGTTTTTGAATTCAATCGGTTGTGACGCTTATGCCAAGAGTGACTGCCATAAATGATTGACTATGAAAATAATGAGGATCGTATGGCTCGGGGAATTGTACGGAATCATTCAGTTGCGGCAAATTAACTTTCGGGGGGATTTTTTTATTTGTTTTTCTTGACCCGTTTCTTTTTTCAACCTAAGTACTTGTAAGGCTCGAAGTGAGTGACCGAATCACGCCTCAATTGAAAACCCAATCGCAAATTAAGGATTGCGGTTTTGTAGGCAGGGGAAAGCGTTTGGTTCGGTAGGCGATCTCGTCGTAGTAACGAAATTGCTCGCTCGTTGCGCCTTTAAGGCAAATAACGAATCCCC
The DNA here is from genome assembly GCA_963665265.2 of Thermoguttaceae bacterium. GTDB lineage: Bacteria > Planctomycetota > Planctomycetia > Pirellulales > Thermoguttaceae > CAXXHQ01. The sequence goes on from OY762224.2 coordinate 1,618,584, forward strand.
AGTTGAGATGCGGCGCCTACGCCAGTCATTTAGGAAGTCGAAACATGAAATTGCACAGTTCGAAGAAATCCGCTTTTACGTTGATCGAAGTATTAATCGTCGTGGTCATCATGGCCATTCTTGCGGCGACCATCATTCCCCAATTCGCTTCTTCCACGAATGATGCGAAGAAAAGCGCGTTGCAGTTTAATTTGAACACGATTCGAGCTCAGATCGAACTCTACAAGATTAATCACAATGGTTCTTATCCGACGTCGGCCGCCACTTTGGAAAACTTGCTGACCAGCAAGACGGACATCGACGGCAATGTCGGAACTACGTCGACCTACAAGTATGGTCCCTATATTCAAGGCGGCAAATTGCCCGAGAATCCCTTCAACAACCTCCGTACGGTCACGACGCTATCCGCCGGAACGATTCCGACGACCGGCGACAACGCGAGCGGTTGGTTGTTTGATCCGACTACCGGCAATTTTTATCCGAACTGCCCTGAAGCCTATGAAAACTAAGCGTCGCTTCATATTGGCTTCCTGATTTGTCTATTGAAGGCCTCCATCGCGAAAAGCGACGGAGGCCTTTTTTCATTTTTGCCGTGTCTATTTGATCGCGGACGAAAGGATAGGGGGAGGGGGATGCAAATTCCGCCGATTGCGCTTGGAGATTTATGCCGAAATCGCCGGCAAATTTGAGAGAAAGAAAATGCGGATCGCGGCAAGCAACGGCCTTCTCGGCTCAAATTGACGGGCGTATGGAATGTCGCGGCAATAAAAAGAGTTATTCTCCGCGATGTATACTTCTATACTTGGCGTTTTAGGGCGCGGCGGGGGGGCTGCCGGCCTTGCAAACCTCTCGTTTCACTTTTGCTCGCAACGCGTCGAAACAGGCGGCGTATTGCGAACCGAAGCGAATTTTTTCTTGGTTTTGCCGCAGAAGGGATATTCCCGTGATGGATTTCGTTCATAAGACGAACGTTCGCTCGAAGTATCATATCATCGCTCTTTACGTGCTGTTTTTCTTCTCCGGCATTAGCGGGCTTGCTTACGAGACCGTCTGGTTAAGGATCATGAACCGTGTCGTCGGAAACACCGTCTATGCCACGTCCGTCGTGTTGGCGGCGTTTATGGCGGGAATGGCGCTGGGCGGATACGTTTTCGGGCGATACGCGGCCAGAGTGAAAAATCAACTTCGTCTTTACGCTTTTTTGGAGTTGGCCGTGGGCATTTCGGCCGCCGCGCTTACGGCGGCGTTGCTTCGATTGGGGCCGATCTACCAAATGTTCTACGCCCTTTTTGCCGAAAGTCGTTTCGCGCTTGGAGCCTTTCAGTGCGTTATGGCGTTTACGGTGATGGCGATTCCCGCCACGTTGATGGGCGGAACTTTGCCTGTACTCAGCGGATACACCAGACAATTTCAGGCCGGCTTTAGTTCGAGAATCGGTTTGCTTTACGGGCTGAATACGCTTGGAGCAGTCTTTGGCGTGCTTGGCGGCGGTTTCGTCACTCTCGGTCTTTGGGGAGAGACGGTCACTTTTTTGATCGGCGTCGGGATTACGGTCGGCGTAGCCTGCCTAGCGCTGCTTCTTTCGCGAAAGGAGTGGGATTGTTCGACCTCCGCTCAAAATGCGGAATCGGAAAACCAATCGAGCGTCTCGATATCGCCCTATTCTCCGACGATTCGCCGGTGGGTTGGCCTCGCTTATGCGTTGAGCGGCGCCGTCGCAATGGCCTACGAGGTCATTTGGACCCGCATGTTTCAGATATTCGTCGGAACGTCGATTTACGCTTTCAGCGTTATGTTAGCCTCCTACTTGCTTGGCGTCGGTCTCGGTAGCCTTGCGGGCGGACGATTATTCGGCAACGTAAGGCATCCCCTTCGCGCGTTCGGCGTCGCGCAGCTTTTTATCGCGGGCTATAGCGTTTTGGGGCTGGTCTTTTGCACATTTTTTAATCCCGTGACGCTTGAACTGAGCTTAACCCTCGGCAACGTCCTCGTAATGCCTCCGCTCGTCATTTTTCCCATCACTGCGGTTTTAGGAGGAATGTTTCCGCTGGTTTGTCGGTGCTACGTTCCGAACGAAAAAGAAACGAGCCGCGCCGTGGGCCGTCTGTATTCGCTAAATACCTTCGGCGGAATCTTGGGGTCTTTGATTTGCGGCTTCGTTTTTATAGGTCTTTTCGGAACGCGAGGAACGATTTTATTCCTTGCCGTGGTTAATTGCTCGCTCGGTTTGCTTTTTCTTATTCGTGAATCGGGCGAATGGAGTAAGCGGCGCGTATACGGCGTCTCTTTCGCTTCTCTTGCGTTTTTATTTTTATCCTTTTTCGCGGCTCCAGACCCTTTCCAATTCGCCCTCAATCGCGCGATGAATCGCTTCTACGGAGAGCGTGCGGAGAAAGCGAAAATCTATTTCAATAAAGAAAGCGCAACGGCGACCACAACCGCAATCGGCATCGACGGCGATCCGTTCTCCAAGCACCTTTGGGTAAATGGAATCGGAATGACTAATCTTTGTTACGAAACGAAAGTCATGGCGCATCTTCCGCTGCTGTTGCACCCTGAGCCGCACGACGCTTTGGTGATATGCTTCGGCATGGGTACGACGGTGCGTTCGATGCATGCCCATAAAGAGATCAAGTGCGACGTCGTGGAGTTGGTTCCCGAGGTGATGGAGTGCTTTAAGTATTTTCATTCCGACGCTGAAGAAATCGTCGCCGACCCGAGAATACGCAGGTATGCCGACGACGGTCGCAATTTTCTGCTCGTTCGGTCCAAAAAATACGACGTCATCAGCATCGATCCGGCTCCGCCTATTTGGAGCGCCGGAACAGTGAACCTCTACACTCAGGACTTTTTCACTTTGTGCAAATCTCGGCTGACGGAGCATGGAATCATGTGTCTTTGGATTCCGCCGGTCCAGTATTCCGAAATGAAAATGATCATGAAATCCTTTCAAACTGTGTTTCCGAACACCTATGTTTGGAAAGGGTCGCTCTCAAAAACGCCGGGCGTTTTGTTGATGGGATACCGAAACGATCAAGACCCTTCGTTCAAGGGGCTGCGAACGAACGCCGATGAGGCCGCGATTCGCGCCGACTTCAATGAATGGCCTCCCTACGAGATAGAAGACGTCAATCAGACCCTGGGGCAGCTAATGGTTTTTACCCCGCGCGAGTTTGCGATTTTCGTTTCGGACGAGCCGATCGTCACAGACGATTGTCCTTATACCGAGTTTCCGCTCTGGAGGAGTTTGTTTGATCCGTCGTTTCATGCGCGGCTAGAGCTTCGATAACGCGGGGCGATTGGGATGCATTTAGAGATCCCCTGCCTGAATTTGGACGGAATATACGGCTTCGTCGGCATGGGTTGGGGGAAGCCTGCAAGCTGATATCTGCCGGAACTGTACAAAAATGTATCTGTTTCGCAATTGTTACTAAAATAGTGGCGTATAAATGCGATTTTTTCCCTATCGCGCAGGAAACCCCTCTTGTTCGATTGGCTGAGAGTTCTTACTATAGTCTGATCGTTTGAGGACCTCGCCGTCCTCGATGCGGTAGTTTTCTCAGCGATGAGAAAGCGGTACCCGGTGGTGTAACGGTAACACTAGGGATTTTGGTTCCCTCATTCAAGGTTCGAATCCTTGCCGGGTAGTTTTTCTTTTTAGGTCCCCCCTGCTTCTCCTGGCGGATAAGTCCTTGCGAGATGCAAAAATCTCCGGCATTGATACTTTTTGCCTAAGGCGAACGATCCTAAGTCCTTGGGTTGCTTAGGTCTTGATTCTCTTTCGCCAAGTGTTTTTCCGTGTTAAAGACGGAAAATAATGCCGAATTCTTCCACGCCCCTTTCGTATGTTGCGGTTTGGGTTGACCGAGATGTCCAACTACGCTACACTGAGGGGTTTACTGCCCTAAACGGTCTGGGGCGGTAATGCATGCAATAAGACCGGGTATATCGATGCGCGTTTCCCGTTCCGCCGCTTTCGCCGCAAGCGAGGCGAGCCGACTCATGGGATTCGCGTATTTGGTCCAACGTCGGACGCTCTGCCTATGCGGAGACTTTGCCGGCGTGCCTTTTGAAGGAGTTAGCTTTGGCTACTGTTTTCGTTAAGGAGTTGATCGAGGCCGGCGTTCATTTCGGCCATCGCGCGAGCCGCTGGAATCCGAAGATGCGGCCTTACATTTACGCGCGACGCAACCTCATTCACATCATCGACGTCCGCGAAACGATTCGCGGTCTCCTCCGCGCCCGTAAGTATTTGCAGCGCGTCGCCCAAGGGGGCGGTTTGATTCTCTTCGTCGGAACCAAGCGTCAAGCGTCCGACACCATCGAGCAACAATCGTTGCGTTGCGGACAGCCTTTCGTCAGCGATCGTTGGTTGGGCGGCACGCTCACCAACTTCCGCACGATTCGCGGTCGATTGGGCCGTCTCGAAGAGTTGGAACGAATTCTCAACAGCGAAGAAATCCAATCCTACTCGAAAAAGATGCAATCGTCGTTGAATCGCGAATACCGCAAGATGTATCGCAACTTGAACGGTATGCGCACGATGAGCCGTTTGCCCGAGTGCTTGGTGATCGTCGATCCGCGCAAAGAAAAGAACGCGGTCAAGGAAGCCCGCAAATTGGGCATCACCACCGTTTCGTTGATCGATACCGATTGCGATCCGGACGACGTCGATCTTCCGATTCCGGGCAACGACGACAGCATCCGCTCGATTGAGTTGATCATTCGTTTGTTGGCCGACGCCGTTTTGGCCGGTAAGGCCGACGCCGGCGCGTTGAAGCAAGAGCAAGCCGAGGGCGCCGCCGTCTAAGAGCGGCCCGATCGATCGGCGCGAACTTACGTCGATCTCGCGGCTTGTTTCTTTCTGATTTTGTTTGAATTTCGCTAGGGTCGCGCGCCGCAAGACGCTCGACCCTTAGCGGTTTTATCGTACATAATAAATCGCATATATTCCGAACGAACCGGAGATAAAAAAACTATGGCAGAGATTACAGCGGCCGCCGTGAAGGCGCTACGTGAGTTGACGGGCCTCCCCATGATGGACTGCAAAAAGGCCTTGACCGAGAGTAACGGCGACAGTGAAAAGGCCGTCGAGAACCTTCGTAAAGCCGGCGCCAAGGTCGCCGAGAAGCGCGCCGGTCGCGCCACCTCGTCGGGCCGCATCGCGATCTACCTCGATCCGGCTAAAAAAGTTGGCGCGATGGTCGATCTTCGCTGCGAGAGCGCCCCGGTTTCCAACCATGACGAGTTCATCGGTTTGGCCAACGACTTGGCGAAACAATTGGCGACGGGCCCTGGCGCCGCGACTCCCGAAGAGTTGCTCGCCCAGCCTTCCCCCAGCAAGCCCGGCAAAACTTTGCAGGACGTTTACGACGACCTGTTCAATCGCATCCGTGAGGCCTTCAAGCTCGAACGCATCGTTCGCATCGACGGCGAATGCGGCGGTTACGCTCACCACAACGGCGCCGCCGGCGTCTTGGTCGAAGTTGAAAACGTCAATCCCGACTTGGCCAAGGACATCTGCATGCACATCGCCGCCATGCGTCCCAAGGTTTTGGGCGTCGCCGATTTGGATCAAGAAGTCGTCGCCAAAGAGCGTGATATTCTCGCCGCCGCCGCGCGGGCCGAAGGCAAGCCGGAAGCGATCATCGCCAAGATGGTCGAAGGGCGCTTGAAGAACTTCTACGCCGAATGCTGCTTGTTAGAGCAACCCTTCGTGAAGGATGACAAGAAGACCGTCGGCGAGACCGCCAAAGACGCCGGCATGAAGGTCGTTCGTTACGTCCACTGGGAATTGCCCAAGGAATAGGACCTGTCCGTTAGTCCAAGGAAAAGGAATAGGAGCGCAACGCATGGCCGGTCAAACGCCGATTACGACTCCGAAGTATAAACGCGTCGTCTTAAAGATATCGGGCGAAGGGTTCGTTCATCCGGGCGAACGCGGAATCGCCACCGACGCCGTTTTGCATATCGCGAAGCAGACATATCGCGCCGCGCAGCACGGCGTGCAGTTGGCCGTCGTCATCGGCGGCGGAAATATCCTCCGCGGAGCGCAGTTCACTTCGGGCGCGTCGTGCGTCCATGAGGCCACCGCCCACTACATGGGCATGTTGGCCACCGTGATGAACGGCCTTGCGTTGCAAGACGCCTTGGAATCGTTGGGGTGCGACACGCGACTCATGACCGCCATCCGCATCGACGGCGTCGCCGAGCCGTACATTCGCCGTCGCGCTCGTCGTCATTTGGAAAAAGGTCGTATCGTGATTCTCGCCGCAGGAACGGGAAGTCCGTTCGTCACGACCGACACCGCCGCCGCACAACGGGCCCTTGAATTGGACGCCGACGTCCTTCTCAAGGCGACTCGCGTCGACGGCGTTTTCAGCGACGATCCGGAAAAGAATCCGCACGCCGTTCTTTACGGAGAATTGACCTACGACGAAGTGCGGCGTCAAAACTTGCGAGTCATGGACTCCGAGTCGATCACCAAGTGCATGCAGTACAACATGCCGATCCTCGTTTTCAACTTCCGCAAGGAAGGCAATATCGAAAACGCGGTTTTGGGCGGTCGCGTCGGCACCTTGATTCAAGGCGCGCCGAAGGCGTAGTTTTCTTAGCTTTACGAGGAAAAGACTCAATGTCCTTTGATGAAATATTGCTCGACGTTGAAGAGCGCATGGAGAAGGCCGTCGTCAAGTTGAAGAGCGACTTGGCAGGCATTCGGACCGGCCGCGCTAATCCCGGCTTGGTCGATTCGTTGAAAGTCGAAGTGTACGGCTCGCCGGTTCCGATCAAGCAGATCGCTTCGGTCGGCGCTCCCGAGCCGACGCAGATCGTCATTCGCCCTTACGATCCCGGCACGCTTAAGGATATCGAGAAAGCGATCCAGGGGAGCGATTTGGGCTTCACGCCGCAAAACGACGGTCGCGTCATTCGCTTGAACGTTCCGCCGCTTTCGACTGAAACTCGCCGCAAGCTTGTCGGCCGCGTCCGTGAGCTTGCCGAGGAGACGAAGGTCGCCGTGCGCAACGTTCGTCGCGACGGCAACAAAGCCGCCGATCAATCCGAGAAGGACAAAATCCTTTCCGAGGACGATTGCGAAAGAGTTAAGGAGCAGATTCAAGAGCTGACCAAGCAGTACGAGACGCAGGCCACCGACATGGCGAAGGCCCGTGAAACGGAAGTGATGGAAAGCTAATCGCCCCCTTTGCCGCTTTGCGAAGGGATTGGAAATAAATAACGGCTTGGCTAGGTTTTTGACCCGGCCAAGCCGTTTTTGCTTTGATCTGTAGGGAACGCCCTCTGTGGCGTTCCGCACCCGCCGGAACGCCACAGAGGGCGTTCCCTACAGGTGTCGCTACGATTTCTTGACCGCGTATTCATGCGGGCGTTTGCGCAGCACTTTAATCTCAATGATCTTGTCCGGATCGGGAGCGTTGGGGTCCTCCGGATCGCGGCGTTGAATTTTCGCCAGCACGTCCATTCCCTTAATCACGCGGCCGAAAGCGGTGTGCTTGCCGTCGAGGAACGACGTCGGAACGAACGTAATGAAAAACTGTGAACCGCCGGTATCACGTCCGGCATGGGCCATGCTGAGCGTACCCATGAAGTGACGACGGTAGTTTGGCTTGTAGCATTCGCAAGGAATCGTGTAGCCCGGTCCGCCGGTGCCGTCGCCCTTCGGGCAGCCGCCCTGGGCCATGAATCCGTCCAAGACGCGATGGAACGTCAAACCGTTGTAGAAGCCCTTTTCGGCCAACGTGATGAAGTTCGCCACGGCGATCGGAGCCTCATTTTCAAACAGCTCGATCTCCATGTCGCCCTTGGCGGTGCGAATTAGCACGCGCGGCAAATCGTCGGCCTTCGCTTCCGATTCACGTATCTTCTGCTCTTTTTCCCATTCTTTTTTCAACTTTGGCATCTCCTGAGTGTAACGTACGACGAGGTTCGCTAGTTTATCGCCGGGGGTGTTGCTTCCGTATTTTTCCTTTTGGCATTGTCCTAAGTATTTTTCCGCGTTCGGGAAATCATTCAACATTAAAGCGGCGATTCCGGCGCAGGCGTAGGTATGCACTTTGGCGTCGTCATGATCGATAAGTAGTTTGCCGATTCTTGCCGCGGTGACGTAATCGTCCGCAAAAATCTTCTCCGGCAGAACCGCCACCAGTAATTCTTTGCACTCTTTGTCGGCGCCGGGAGCTTCGGCGTAGGCTTTCTCCACGGCGTCGAAAAGCTTCGGCTGAAGCGCCTCGGCCTGTTTGATCTTTTCCGCCCATTGGCGACGGAGGGCCGGAGTCTCTTCTTTGGTCGCTTTTTTTGCTTTCGCTTGGAGCAGAGTGAGTTCGCCGATCAGCTTCTTCCACTCCTGCATTGTTTTCTGAAACTCGGCGTTGGCAGGGCCCAAATTCGCCGTCGGCGTCGCGTCAGGAGCCGCCGTTCCCTCCTTCGTATCCGCCGCCTGGGCGGTCGAAACGAACGCCGCAGCCAGTAAAAGAAGCCCCTTCACCGTTTGCTTTAACATCGAATGTCCTTTATTGAATTACGCTCAGTGCGCGGCCGTTAGCTCCGTTCGAAGCGTTTCCTTTACGCCACGCGCTCCATACGTTATCATATTACATTCCGATCGCAAAGACCGCCGTACTTTTCGCCGAGCATTAAATCCCCGTATTTTCCCGCCGCTATGAGCAAACGTCCGCCAAAAATGTCTTCTGACGAGGTTGTCGGACTCCGAATTATCGGCGGGCGATTTCGCGGGCGAAAGCTGGAGTATTCCGGCGATCGACGCACTCGTCCCATGAAGGATCGCCTCCGGGAGGCCGTTTTTAACCTAGTCGGTTACGACGTTAAAGGCGCTCTGGCCATTGATCTTTTCGCCGGCACCGGAGCCTTGGGGCTTGAGGCGGTCAGTCGCGGAGCGGCAAAAGCGATCTTTCTCGAACGCCATTTTCCGACCGCCGCCATTATTCGGAAAAACGCGAAAACGCTTGAATCCGAAGCGATTATTGAAGTCTCGGCGGGAGATTCTTTTCTTTGGTGCAAGCGCCGCCCCAATTTGGGAACCCTCCCTTGGGTCGTTTTTTGTTCGCCTCCCTACGATTTCTTCGTCTCAAGGAATGAAGATATGCTCGAGATGATCGGCGGTCTTTGGCAGGACGCGCCCGAAGGAAGCGTAATCGTCGTCGAATCTGACGAACGGTTTGATTTTCAAACGCTCCCCGACCCCTCGGCTTGGCTTGTCCGCGAATACGCTCCTGCGGTAGTGGGAATTTACCGAAAAAACGCCGCAAAGGCCTAGCTGTTCTCCGTAACAAACTATGGACGTTCAAAACATTGATAATGTCCCGGCCTTCATTACTAAGGACGGCTCGGAAATCCGCGAACTGCTCGCCTACCGAAATTCATGCATTCGTAACCAGACATTGGCCGAGGCTCGTCTGCCGGTCGGCGGCTCCACGACGCCCCACCGCCATCTTAAAACCGAGGAAATCTACTACATCCTCGAAGGCGTCGGCCTGATGCAAGTTGGCGATGAATCGCAGCAGATCGGGCCGGGCGACGCCGTGGCGATTCCCCCAGGGGCCAAGCACCAGATTACGAACGTCGGAACCGTTCCTATGAAGTTTCTCTGCTGCTGCGCGCCAGGTTACGAACATGAAGACACCTTGTTGGATGAATAGGGTGTCTGCGTTGACTTTGCTTGGCTTGGCGGAGTGCGAAGGAAGCTAACTGGCCCGCAAACTCATTTGACGTTTGCGTATATTACCGGTCTTTTCTATACTTTGCACGCGGTAAAAAATATCACGCTCCGACTGATTCTTCGCGTATATTTTTCCGATCTTAACAGACACTACTCGGTATTGCTTGTCTCGTTGTTACTGATCGGGAGCGGGCCTGATGACCCCCAATGAACGCGGATCGCTGTGGATAAACGTTGGAATTTTTGCGTCGCTGCTTGCGCTGAGTCTTTTGCTGCCCCGAGTGTGGCGGTTTGGCGCCAATTCCTCAGCCGAACAGCAAACGGCATCTACTCAAAATTCCCCCGCCAATCATGCGCCCCTTCCAAAAACGGAATCGGGACCGACCTTTGAAGAATTGACTCGGTCGCTCACGCATATACAAAATACGTCAGGAAAAACGGGCGACCTCAAGGCCGTGCAAGCGGAAGTCGCCGGTCCGATTGCCGATCAACCGTTGAAGAGCGTAAAAGCGGACGATCAAGCGGGGCCCTCGCTCAAACTCCCTGCTGATAGCGTGACGGAAGCCGCGTCGGAGGGCGAAATGACGCTGCTCGAAACGCCTGCCGAAGCCGCCAAGCCCGCTGAAGCGGCGGCAAAAAGCGAGGAGGAAACGACTTCGCCGATTCCCGAACGTAAGGATCAAAAGGAAGCGGCGGTGCCCTCCCCTGCCCCGACCGAATCGAGTTCCGACGCGATTTCCGCTTCGGACGCCGCCTCGGCCGTCTCCGCAATCAAAGAGGCTGCCGAAAAAACGATCGCCAAAATCACGGCCAAAGATGAGCCTACCGAGCGGTTAGCCAGTCGGCCCAATACGAACAAAGCCCCGCAACGTTCGGTAGAACTCGAAAAAGAAGCCGCAGAGTCCGCGAAAAAACCCGTCGTTCCGGAAAAAGCGATTCCGCCCTCCGTTTCTCAAGAAAAGAAACGAACGTTCGCCCGTCGCGGCGAAAAGTTGGGCAATTCTTGGCTCGAACCGACGACGTTCCTCGCATTACTCGAGGAAATGTCGAAGTCGCCGTTGTCGTCGACTTGGGCAAAAGAGACGGCCGGCCTCGTGCGCTCCTTTGGCGGAGCGTTACGGAAAGACGGCGAATCGGCGAAAAAGGTCGTCGAACGGCTCGACGAAATGTCCGACGAGGCGAAACGCTTCGCCGGCGCTTGCGCAGATCGAGCGGTAGCCAGAAAACTACGTCAAGCGAGCTTTTCATTAGATCGCCGCTTAGAAATTTGGCGCATCGCGGCAAAGCTAGGTCCCACCGCCTTGGTCGAAGCTGAAATGCCCGATCTCGACGCCGGCATATTGGGCGAAAACATCGCGAAGCTTGAAGAGGTCATCGGCGATTCGCCTGCGGGCAAGCCCTGGCGTGAATACTTCTTACTGAGCGAGGTGAAAAAATTCTCCGCAAAGAAGACGGACGTTGAAGAAGCTCGACAGCGAGATACGGCTCGATTGTTGTTGACGCGGATCGCCGAAACGCCGATGTCTCCGTCGCAACGCGCGTTTCTGACTACCTCTGCGGTCAACTCATATTGCGAGGAATTGCGAAAGTGGGCCGCCGAGCCTGTCACGACCGCTGAAGTTCTCCGCGATATGGAGCGATACGAACAAACCAAATCAATCGCCGATGCCAACCGCTTGGCCTTCGACATTCAATGCCTCGACGCATCGTCCAATCCTATTCGTCGTGAGTTGGGAAAAACCATCGATTTGCATTATCGAAACGCCAACGTGCGCGTGACGCTTTCGGAAAAGTTCCTTAACAGCATGATTCCGCCGCGCGACGTGCAAGTCGAAGCGGTTAACGACCGCGTATTGGGCGTGCCGGTCAATGGGCAGAGCAAAACTTCTTCCGACGTTCGCATCCGCTTAATTCCCGACTCGCAAAGAATCCGTATCGCGATGGAAGTGACGGGGAATATCGAAGCGAGCACAGCCGCCTCCGCCGGACCGGCCACATTCTATAACGATAGCGAATCCCGTTACGTAGCACGTAAAATTATGGAAATTGACGGCTCGGGCATCCTCCTTAAAACTTCCGAAGTGGACGTGGCCAACGAAACTCACCTCCGCGATTTGGAGACCGATTTCGACGGCGTCCCGCTGATCGGCAGTCTCGTTCGCGGCATCGCCCGATCGCAACATGAACAATCGCGCGCGGCCGCCCAACAAGAAACGCGTTGGAAGGTCGCCGACAAGGCTCGCCAACGCATCGACGAAGAATCTTACGCTCAGTTTTCCGGAGCGGTCAACAACCTGAACCAAAACGTGTTCGGACCGTTGGTCGGCTTAGCGTTGGATCCCACGATGATCGAATCGCAAACCACCGAAGAACGGATGGTGATGCGGTTGCGCGTGGCCGGCGCCGATCAACTCGGCAGTCATACGCCCCGCCCGCAGGCCCCGGCCGACAGCGTGGCGAGCGTTCAACTTAACGAAACGATGATTAATAACGCCATTGAACGCTTGCAGTTGCAAGGTCGCAAAATGACGTTGGCCGAATTGCTCGACCGAGTCTCGCAGCGTTTTCGTCGGCCGAACCTCATGCCGTTGAATCCGGAGCATCGCGACGTTTTCGTGGCCTTTGCGGCCAAAGATCCGGTCGTCGTGCATTGCCGCGACGGACGCGTGATTATGGAGTTATCCATCGACGAGCTAAGCAAAGATCCTCGGGAATGGAAAAACTTCAAAGTCCGCATCATCTATAAGCCGGAAATCAACGGACGGTCGGTCGAGCTTGCCCGCGACGGAGTCATTCAACTCATGTCGTCCGACATGAGCTTGGGCACGCAAATCGCGCTACGCGGCGTCTTCTCGAAAGCGTTCTCGAACAAGGACACGATCAAGATCATGCCGGAAAAGATCGCGAAAGACCCTCGCTATGAAGGGATCGTCGTCACGCAATGCGTGGTCGATGACGGTTGGATCGGCATAGCTCTTGGCCCGAAGCGTCAGCAGATGCACTCGGTCTCGAAGCCGGCCGGCTCGGCGGAACCCCGCAAACTTCTTCGTTAACTAGAAGCTTTACCGGGCCGTTATACTAGCGTAAAACGCCCGGTCGGAACGACCGAAGTACGCGGAGTCAATCCGAACGTTTGTTCTTCAATTGCTTCTTCACGGATTTTATGAAGCGTCCGAATTGTTTGTCTTTTTGCCGTCTTTCGATTTCGGATAGTTCGTGGAATTCCGTCTCTTTTTTCAGCTTGAGATAGTTTCTGTATCGTTCTTCGCTTAGTTCGCCGTTTTTGACCGCCGTTCTGACCGCACAGCCAGGCTCGTTTGCGTGCGTGCAATTTGTATAGCGACAATTTTCGGCGAGAACTTCGAATTCCGAGAATACGGCGTTCATACCGACTGTTGCGGCGGCAAGACCTAACTCCCGCATTCCTGGCGTATCGATCAAAAGCGCGCCGTTCTCGAGCGCCAAAAGCTGACGTCGCGTCGTGGTATGCACGCCTTCGCCCGTCTGGCTGACGGGCCTTATCTCAAATGCGTTACTGCCGATCAAGCGATTAATGAGCGTAGTTTTTCCCACGCCGGAGGATCCGAGTAGGCAGTAGGTTTTTGCCGGCGTGAGAAGCGACTTGAACTCCTCTAAACCGGCGCCAGTTAAATTGCTCAAAGGGAGGACGCGATCCGACTTGTGATTAAATCGCAATTGATCGATTAGTTGTTCAAGTTCCGGAGTCGAAATTAAATCCGTTTTGCTTAGAACGATCCAAGGCTCAATTCCGCCCTCTTGGACCGTTACAAGATAGCGGTCCAGACGGGCGAGGTTGAAATCATAGCCGCATCCTTGGACGACAAACGCCGCGTCGATATTGGCGGCGATCATTTGCAGCGAGCGATTCGTTCCCGGGGCTTTGCGGCGGAGGGAACTCCTTCTGGGAAAAACGGATTGGATAAGGGCCGGTCCGCCCGACGAATGAATTCGCACGCAGACCCAGTCTCCGACGCAGGGCAAATCGACCTCTGACGCGGCGGAGAAACGGAATTTTCCCGAGAGTTCAGCGATGAATTCCCCGTGTTCGTTTCTCGCGAGAAACGCGTCGCGATCGACGGCAGTGATGCGGGCGACGCATTGGTCCGGTTGCGAAAGATCGATCGAACGTTCTTCAAACCAACGGTCGAAGCCTAAATCGGCTAAGTTCATATTCGTTTTTAATTTGAGTTAATCGATAGCTTGTCGCCGTTTCCCGAATCGCTCAGAAAACCGCTAGTTCAGAATCACTTCGAATGCGGCAAGAATAGCCGAAATATTAGACGCGAAAAAGCGAATGAGGTTCGGAATTTTATCGGCGCAACTGAAAATCCCTTTGTTGACCTCTGCCTCGGCGGCTCATGAAACGATTCGGGGAAGCGCCTCGAAGAACGTGAAACGCAAATAACACGAAGACGAACGGTCGGCTCGTTGGTCCTAACTGTTTTGCGTTGTACAAGAAAAACCAGGATTTGTCGCAGGCCGGAGGGACTTGGCGCTTTGGGCCTTGTGCGGTCCTGTTTGACGCAACCACGCACCCTTCAGCTATTCCCAACGTCGCCCCATGCCCTAATCCCTCCCCGCTACTTTGACAAACCTTGCAGCAGGAGCAGGGTGAGGCTTTTGCTTTTCGCCGTTAGTTTGGCGACTTTGACGGCCGCGAGGCTCATAATCTGATCTCGCACCAAGTTCGACGTCGCCGAAGCGTAGTTCGTGTCGGTGACGTTGCTATAGGCTTGGCTTATGTTCACTTGCATCGCGCTAAGCGTGTCCTGAGCCGATTGGGCGGTGTATTTTTCAAAATTCCCGACGGTAGTTCGCGCCTGATTGATTTGCGATTGGGCGGTATCGACGATCTTCATCGCCTGTTCGAGATTGCCGCTCGACATGCTGGCGCTTCCGCCGGAGGCGAGGTCGGAGAGTTTGCCGGCGTCGCCGCCAAGAGCGCTCGAAGAAACGTTCGGCAGCGATAGGCTCGTCGTTTGGCTCACGTCGGGCGACATGGCGAATGTTAAATTGCTCGAGCTTCCGTCGAGCAGATTCTTGCCCATGTATTGCGTTCCGCCCGCCACGCGGTTCAAGGCGTTGAGCGTTTGATCGACTTCCGCTTGCTTGGCGGCGATCTGCTGCGAATTCATGCCGCCGGTGTTCGCCGCGGCAAGAATGTCCGTTTTTAATTTCCGGAGCAATCCTGACGCTTGGCTCAAACCGGAGTCGGCCGTATGCGCGACTCCCGACGCTGCGGCGACGTTCTGTTGAGCTTGGAAGATGGAGCCCAGTTGCGTATTTAGGGATTCAGACATAATGAGCCCCGCCGGATTGTCCGATCCGCGATTGATTTGCTTTGCGGTCGATAATTGTTCGCTGACGCGGTTGAGACTTTTGAAGATATCATTCAGACTTTGCACGGCCAACAAGTCTCCGCTCGAGAGCGTTGATCCGATTCGCATATAATCGCCCTTGAAAAGTGTTCGAACGAACGTCACGCATTATTTTTGAAAAGCGCACGCATCGAGGGCGAACGAGCCGTTCGATTTTTTCACGGCAAGCCGTAACATCCCCCTCGCGGCTATTTTAAGTATACGTTATTGGCGTAAGTCGTTTCTGTATAATGGTATATGCTTATCGTTTTTGCGGGGGCGTTCGCGCAAACAAAAAACCTACGACCGAATGGGCCGTAGGTTATTGGCGTTCTGAATCATGCGCTGGACGTTATTTCACGCCGGAGAAGGCGGTCAGGTCGGCGCCCATCGTTTTCATCCGTTCCGCTTGGAGCTTTTTCGTGGCCTCGACGTCTTGGCTATTTTCCGGAGCGTCGTAGGCGAAAACGTAGAATTTCACCTTGGGTTCGGTGCCCGAGGGACGCACGGCGACGTAGTTTCCGTCGGCGAGATCGAGGATTACCATATCGCCCTTCGGTCCGTCGAGCTTTTCCCGTTTTCCGTCGGCGTTGAGAATTTCGAGATTCAGATAATCACGCATCCGCACAAGGTTCAATCCGCCGACTTTGCGGGGCGGTTCGCTACGGAACTTCGCCATCAGGGCCTTCATGTCGTCCATTCCCTTTTCACCAGGCATTTGGACGTTGATTTGGCCTTCCGAATGGCAGCCGAATTTGCGGAACAAATCATTGAGCTTCTCGTAGAGCGTTTTTCCTTCGGCTTTCAAACGGGCGGCAAGCTCCGAAACGAGCATCGAGGCGACGGCGGCGTCTTTATCGCGCGCGTGATCGCCGACCAAGTAGCCGTACGACTCCTCGGCGCCGATGACGAATTTTTCCGGGCCGCGATCGTCCATTTCGCCGCCGATGTATTTGAAACCGACGAGTAAGTTGCCGGCGGTTTGCACGCCGTAGTGATCGGCGATGCGCCGCATCAACTCGGTGGTGACGAGCGTTTTGACGACGTAATGTTGCGGCGTGAGCGTTCCGGCTTTCTTCTTTTCCGAGAGAAGGAAGTCGGCCAAGAGCGAGCCGGTGTGGTTTCCTGTGAGCGTGGCCCACTCGGAGCCGCCGGAGGACTTCGGCACCGCGCATCCGAGGCGGTCGCAGTCGGGATCGGTCGCCAAGATCAAGTCGGCGCCCGTTTGTTTGGCGCGTTCGATGATGGCGTCGAAGACGGCGGCGTTTTCCGGGTTCGCCACATGTTTAGGCACGTTCGGAAAATCGCCGTTCGGTTCGGAGTGCGGACCGAACGTTTCGACGTCCTTGAAACCGGCTTTGTCCAAGGCGGGTAAGACGGCCGAGGCGCCGACGCCGTGCAAAGGCGAGTAAATGATTTTGACGTCGCGCGGACCGGGCACGCTCTGTTTGACGACAGCGGCGGTGAACGCGGCGTCCACTTCTTCTTGGCAGTAAACGATTTTGCCCGAGGCCATTCCTTCGGCGAACGGCAAGCGACTGATTCCCTTGACCGTCTGCATGCAGTGAATGGATTCGGAGTCGTAAGGAGCCAGCAGTTGTCCGCCCGTGGACCAATAGACTTTGACCGCGTTGTCGGAAGGCGGGTTATGACTGGCGGTGATCATGATGCCGCAGTCGCACTTTTTATAGCGAACGGCGAAAGACATTTCCGGCGTGCTGCGGTATCCGTCGAGGAAATAGACTTTGAAACCGGCCGCCGCCATAATCTCGCTGCAAAGTTCGGCGAAATGCCGGGATCGATGACGGGTATCGTAGGCGATAGCGCAAGAAAGGTCGGTTTTTTTGAGTTGGCTTTTGACGTAGTCGGCCATTCCCTGGGCGCTCTCGCCGATCGTACGATCGTTAATGGCGTTGCATCCGATAGGATACATACGACCGCGTCGGCCGCCGGTGCCGAAAGGAATGACGGTCCAAAAGGCGTCGTCGAGGGCCTGCCATTTGCCTTGTTCGAGGTGTTCGATAATCTGCGGAACATATTCCGCGTAATACGGTTCAGTAAGCCATTCCCGAACGTTATTAACGGCGCCCGGCGAAAGTTTCCGCTCGGCGGCGGCTTGATCTAGTAAGGATAAAGCTTGGGTTGCGTCGATCATAGTGGACTAATATTTCCTTCAATTAAAGGGAATGCCGCCGAACCGGTACAGGGCGTGGCACGTATTACCGCATATTGTTATTTTTTGAGACCAAGGGGAAAAGGGGGGCGGACTACCGGCCGCCGAGAGATTACCCTACAATGGAGGGCGATTTCCTTATCTTTTTTCTTCTTTTCCTTACTTTTGCGTGGTAGAACCCTACATTATGGGACTAATAATTTTACGTTGTATTTTTCTGATTGTCTCCGCCGGCTTGGGCGTTTCTTTGTATCAAGCCGGAATAAAGTCGGCGTTGCTCTCGCCGGACACTCCTTGGCACACCTGGGCGACCTTCGGCAGCGTTATGGCGCTGTCTCTCGGCGTCATCTTGGTCGATTTGGCCGTCCGAAAAAAACGTCTGGACATTATCACGTCGGTCTATTTTGGACTGATTATCGGCATGTTCATGACTTACATGCTTTCTTTGGCGGCTTATCCGCTTTGGGAATCGCCGTTTTGGGCTAAGTTGCGAGAGCCTCTGCAACTCGTTCTCGGCGTCGTGCTCTGCTATTCCTGCATTAGCCTACTCATGCAGACGCGGCACGATTTTCGATTCATTATTCCTTACGTCGAATTCTCCAAGGAAGTAAAAGGGGCGCGCCCCTGCATTCTGGATACGAGCGTCGTTATTGACGGCCGCATCGCCGATATCGTCGAGACGCATGTGCTTGACGGCAAGCTCGTAATGCCTAAATTCGTCATCAGCGAACTACAAGCGATAGCCGACAGCTCCGACCGATTGCGTCGAGGGAGAGGCCGCCGCGGACTCGACGTTCTCAACCGATTGCGGGAAAAGAAAGACATTGATCTCGAAATATTCGATCGAGAGTTGCCCGAGTTCGCCGGCCAGTCCGTCGATTTAAAGTTGGTCGCGTTGGCCAAGCATATGCAAGGCAAACTCGTTACGAACGACTATAATTTGAACAAGGTCGCCAGCCTGCAAAACGTTCAGGTGATCAATCTCAACGATATCGCCAATGCGCTAAAACCGGTGTTCCTGCCGGGCGAGCATATTGAAGTTCGCGTCGTGAAGCCGGGCGAAGAGCCGGGGCAAGGCGTCGGCTACCTCGAAGACGGCACGATGGTCGTCGTCGAAGGAGGCCGAGATTTTATCAATCAAGCGGTGCCCGTCGGCGTGACCAGCGTTCTACAAACGAGCGCGGGGCGAATGATCTTCGGAAAATGCGAAGCGAAAAAAGCGTGACGGCGACCTTAATCGGCTATTGCGTCGTTTCCTGCCGAGCTTCGATTTGAGCGATGAGATCGTCCGCGCCGAGCGGTTTCGGAATGACTGCCGTCGCGCCTCGTCGTTTAGCCGCTTCGACGTCTTCAATCCGCGGAAAATTCGCCAAGACGAATAAGGGCGCTTCGGGAACCGTGCGAATGCAGCGACCGATTTGGGCCAAAGCGTCGTCGTCAATGGCGTTGCAATCGAATAAGATCGCTTTGGCGCCGATGAAGCGTGAAGAATCTTGCGGTTTGCGCTCGGCGGTCGTATAGCCGGCGGTCCGGCAGGCGTCGGCCAGCCAGCGAGTCGTCGCGCGGTTCTTGCCGCAAACGACGATCGCGCCTCGTCTCGGTGCGACCGCATTTAGCCGCCTCGAATTGTCGGAATCCGAACGCAGCAAAATTCGCTCTTCTTCCGAGACCGTGACGGGGAGATTCCAAACGGCGTGGGGTTTCAAGTTGGTTTGGAGAATGCCGTTGGCGACGGCCTCGTCGAACTGCGTCCAGTGAATGCGGGTTGCGCCCGGCCAGGGGCGTCCCGTGCGCAACTCCCCGTCGCACCAAGAGCCGAGCAAGAGTATGACGCGACTGATCGGAGCCGCTTGAGTCCAGCGTCGTAGACCGTCATGCGAACGCCGATCTGGACGATCTTGAGCCATGACGATCGCGACGGGGGGCGATACGCCTTCTTCGACCGCGCAGGCGGCTGCCTGAGCGGTCTCGAAAACGCGAACGTCGGCCGCCGAACGCATGGCTTCGAACGCATCGCGGAACTCGGCGAACGAAGGATCGCCGACGAAATAGGCGATCGGCTTCTCGGATTCGCGGTGGACGTTTGTTTCCGCGGAGGTTTGCATGGGCCGGATTTTCCTAAAGCGTTCAATCATTGTAGCGACGCTTCTTGGTCGCGGATTAGCCCCCAGGCGCTTAGCGGATCGCCGGCTTTTCGAAGCGAATCTAAAAAACCGGGGAGGGTGAGCAAACGGCTCAATCGCGCCAACACGCGGAGATGGGTGCGATCGTCGGTCGAGCAGATCAAAAAGAAAACGTCGGTCAGCGTCGAGCCTCCGCCGAACGGAATTCCGCCGGCGGTATGTCCGAGCGCGAGGAACGGTTCGGCGAGGATTTTAGCCATCGGGCGGCGCGGGTGAAGCAAGGCGACGCCGTTCTCTAATGCGGTCGAATGCATGTCTTCGCGTTCATGCACCGCCTCGGCCATGGCCTTTTGATCCCAGAGAAGGCAGGTGCCCGCCGCCAGTTCGGTCATTTTCTCGATGACGGAATTGCGAGTCCGCGCGTCGAGGGGAATGGCGATCGCTTCTTTCGGAAGCATGTCGGCAAGGACGATTTCCGGCGTGTGCTCGGGCGGTGCCGAGCTATCCAGCACGTTTTCGACCTGTACGAGTTCTTCCTCATCCGAAAGGCCGATTCGATTTTCAAACCAATGGTGAATGTCGATCTTGGAGAATTTCCATTCGCCGGCGACTTTTCGGCCGGGGAGTCTACCGCGTTCCGCAAGTTTCATCACTTGTTGCGGAGAGAGGTGCAAATAGCGGGCTAATTTATCGACGTCGTAATCGCTGTAAGGCATGATAGCGCCCTCGACGCGCTAGCGTTGCAGTTCCGTAAGTGCGCGGAGAGGCGACGGAATCGCAAAAAGGGTAATTGGCACGGTTGTTCATAATTACGCATTTCGCTTAAGTTGTCTATACGGACCGGCGGTCTTAAGTGGAGAATCGGAGAAAAAGTGAGGCAATAGCTAGGAAAACTCGCCTTGACAGGTGACAGAAAATTCGGAGAATCCCCAGCCGCTACGAGACAGGAAGTCATGCGTGGCGTTTTCGTTCGACAGAGATAACCGTCGAACGAACCCTGGGCAAGGAGGCCCGTGGGCGATGTTTGTCGGAACTGAACTGGAGCAAAGCTGGAGTTTGCGAAGGATGACGCCGGCCGGTCGTTTTTTCGGCGCGGACGACGTCGTATTTCGTCGTTGCGTGAGCGATTCTCGCCTGGTTCGGCCCGGCGATTTGTTCGTCGCTTTCAGCGGTTCCCGACATGAAGCGAGCGCTTATCTGGCCGATGCGATCTCCCGTGGATGTGCGGGGGTGTTGGCCGAAGCTCCGATCGCCGATCTTCCTTTGCCTGTTTGCGTCGTTTCCGACGCGCGAGCCGCGTTCGGAACGATCTGCCACGAACTTGCCGGAAATCCGACCGAGAAGCTCAAGCTAATCGGGGTTACAGGCACCAACGGCAAAACGACGACGAGTTGCTTGATTGCCGGAGTTCTCGCGCACACGGGAACGAAAGTCGGCTTGATCGGCACTCTTGGATATTTTGACGGCGAGGAAGTAGAAGAGGCGAATCATACGACGCCTCCCGCCGATAAGCTTGCCGAGCTATTGGCCCGCATGGCGGACAACGGCTGCACTCATGCGATAATGGAGGTTTCGAGTCACGCGTTGGCCCAATCGCGAGTGGCCGGAGCGAAGTTCGACGCGGTTTGCGTGACGAACGTGACTCGCGATCACCTCGACTACCATTTGACGTTAGGCAATTACCGAGCCGCCAAGGCGCGAATGTTCGATCATTTGCGAGACGAAGGTTTCGCGGTCGTAAACGCCGACGATCGGACGGCGATGGACTATTTGAATCGATTCGACGGCCCCGCGTTGACCGTTGGGATAGAGAACGCCGCGGAAATAACAGGCGTTCCGGTCGAGCAATACGCCAGCGAACAAACGTTTTTGATTTCGGCCGGCAGCGAAACGATTGCGGCGCGAACGGCGATGATCGGTCGCCATCACATATCGAATTGCCTCATGGCGACGGCCGTCGGCCTGACCTACGGGGTTCCGTTATCCAAAATCGTGCGTTCGTTGGAGACGGCTAAGCATGTGCCGGGACGACTCGAAAGAATTGAATGCGGACAGCCTTTTAGCGTTTTCGTCGATTACGCGCATACGCCCGACGCCTTGGTAAACGCGTTGAAGACGGTGCGATCGGTCGTTCGCGGAAAAGTGATTTGCGTTTTCGGAGCCGGCGGCGAACGAGATCAGGCCAAGCGCCCTTTGATGGGCGGCGCGGTCGAGGAATTCGCCGACGTGCGGATCGTCACGAACGACAATCCTCGCGGCGAGGATCCGGAATCGATCGCGGAAGATATTTTGAACGGATTCGCCGACCGCCGACGAGCGACGGTCATTTTGAATCGAACGCAGGCGATTGAGAGAGCGTTGGAACGAGCGATGCCCGGCGACGCGGTTCTGATCGCCGGAAAAGGTCACGAAAGAACGCAGATTATCGGCGACCGACGCGTCGAGCATGACGACGGCGAAGTCGCGCGACGTTGGCTATATGAGTTTCAACCGTTTGCGAATTCGTGAAGACGAGAGAGACGCCCGAGCGGCGAATGCGACGGCGACAATACGGAACATGAACATATCGGTCGGACAATTCGCTGAAATCGTGAAGGGATCGTTGCGTTTTTCTCCGCATACAGAGGCGGAATTCGCGGCGTCGTTCGCTTCGGCGGTTTTTGGAAAAGTCGTGGCCGACAGCCGGCAAGTGAAGCCCGGCGACGTTTTTTGGGCCCTCAAGGGCGCGAAGCATGACGGAGCGGCCTTCGTCGGCGAAGCGTTGCGACGCGGAGCCGTCGGCGCGATCGTCGATCAGGACGTCGAACCGAGCGACATGCAATGGGTCGTTCGCGTCGAAGATTCGTATCAAGCGTTGGTCGATTGGGTCGCCTGGAAGCGGCGAAATTTTTCCGGAACGATGATTGCCGTAACGGGAAGCGTCGGCAAGACCACGACCCGACAAATGATTCGCACCGTTCTGAGCCGAAAATTTCGCGGAACGGCCAGCCCTAGAAATTACAACAATCATTTCGGCGTGCCGTTGAGCATGCTGCAAATGGAATCGAATCACGATTACGCCGTGATTGAAATCGGCGCGAGCAAGCCAGGCGAAATAGCTTCGCTGTCGAAGCTCTGCTTGCCGAAGATCGCGGTGATTACGCAAGTCGGCGACGCGCACCTCGGCGGATTCGGCAGCCGGCAATGCATTGCCGAGTCGAAGGCCGAACTGCTCGAAGCGTTGCCGCTCGACGGACAAGCGATTTTGGGCGACGACCCGTGGTTGCGAGTCGTCACGAAAAAATGCGGCGCCGAAATCACCTGGGTCGGTCTCGGCGAAGAATGCGATTTGATTGCGAAGGACGTGCGAGCGGAAGACGGACGACTTCGGTTTCGAGTCGTTGCCGCGAGCGATTCGAGACTGGCGACGGGAACGCATTTTTCCGTGCCGGTTTGGGGACGCCATCATGTGACGGCCGTTTTGGCCGCAGCAGCCGTTGGACGCTTGATGGGCGTCGATATGACCGAGATCGCCGCCGCCTTGGAAGAGTATCAACCGGTGCCGATGCGATGCGAGGTCCGGCGACTTCGCGGCGCCACGGTGATTAACGACGCCTATAACGCGAATCCGACCTCAATGCGAGCCGCTTTGGAGCTGCTGCACGACCTTGAGAGTTCGGCGCGAAAGATTGTCGTATGCGGCGACATGGGAGAGTTGGGCGAAGAATCGTCCGCCCTCCATTGGGAATTAGGTCGACAGACCGTCGAAGTCGCGCAAGCCTCGATAGTGATCGCCTGCGGCGAATTCGCCCAGTACGTCGTCGGCGGCGCGCGAGCGGCGGGCATCTCCGCTCCCAAAGCGATCGCTTGCGAGCGAGTGGAAGACGCCCTGCCCTACTTAGGACAGATCGTTTCGCCCGGCGACGTCGTTTTGGTCAAAGGTTCGCGAATGATGGCGATGGAACGGGTCGTCGAAGCGTTGGAACGCTATCCGCAACGACGATCCGCCTAATGGAAATTCACGCGTAAAACAAATTGGAGAACGCCCGCTGAAACTTTTAACGAACTAGTTGTAGGACTCCTCCGTTAGCGTTGCGATTGCGGGATTGCGGCGCTACCCTCCCCTCCTTGGGTTGGAGCATTATCTCGTCGAAAGCGGTTTCTGGGTCAACTGCCTCGACGAGAGCTTCGCGGTGGAGTCTTTGACTGAGCGTCGGGGCGGCAATCGTTCGTCCCGACGCTCAGGGATATTTTTTTGATTCGCGGCCAAACCCTTGTGAGAAGGTAACTATCACAAAAGGATTTCGCGAAGATCAAAGGCGAACGATGCTGAATGATGCGCGGCTTTGCCCGTCATTCAGCATTTTTTATTGATGAACCGGGCGAACGACTTTTTATCCTCCTTGAGATTGAATCGATGCTTGTTTGGTTTTTGGACAATGCGGAATGGCTGGGTTGCGGCCCGCTGGTGCAAGGTTTCGCCGAACCGTGGTCGAAGATCACGCTTCGAGCGGCCGCCGCCGCCTTGGTCAGCTTTTTGTTGGCCGTCGTTTTCGGACCGCGCTGGATCGCTTGGCTGAAGCGACATTTTCGTGAACCGATCAAATGCGATTCGCCGGAAATCTGCCAACTCACGCTCTCCAAAAATAATACGCCGACGATGGGCGGGCTGTTCATCGTCGCCGCTTGGGCGGTTGCGGCCGTTTTGTTTGGAAATTGGAAAGTCGGCTTTGTGCCGCTCGCCGTGTTTCTTGCGGCCGGACTAACGGCAGTCGGCGCTTTGGACGACGCCAAGAAGATATTCTGCGCCGCGAACGGACTGAACGCGAGAAAGAAATTGCTTGGGCAATTGGTCGCCGTCACGGCGACTGCGGCGGCGTTATATCTGCGGCAGGCGAACTCGCCGGAGGGTTTGACGCTCCATATTCCTGTGGCGGATTACGATTTCGCTTGCGGTTGGGCGTATATCCCTTGGGCGACCCTGGTTATCGTCGGAGCGGCGAACGCCGTGAATTTGACCGACGGTTTGGATGGTTTGGCGGGCGGATGCTCGCTTTTCGCGGCGGCGGCCATGACCGGACTTGTGTACGCGGCAGGACATGCCGAATGGGCGGAGTATTTGCACGTCCCCAAAATTGCCGGGGCGGGAGAATTAACGGTTTTAGGCGGCGCTTTGACCGGCGCCATCCTCGGGTTTCTGTGGTTTAATTGTCATCCGGCGCAAGTTTTCATGGGCGATACGGGATCGCTTCCATTGGGCGGCTTGCTCGGCTTCATGGCCGTGGTCGCCCGGCAGGAGTTTTTGCTGGTTTTGGTCGGCGGCGTGTTCGTCGTCGAGGCCCTTAGCGTCATTATACAGGTCTCCTACTTTAAGTGGCGACGGCGGAGGATTTTCCTTTGTGCTCCGTTGCACCACCATTTTCAACTTCGTGGCTGGGCCGAAAATAAGATCGTCGTGAGGTTTTGGATCGCCGGAGCGTTGTGCGCCTTACTCGGAGCGGCTGCGTTGAAAATGCAAGTGCATGAAAAAACGATGAAAATCGCCGTCCCTCGTGCCGCCGTGCATATGGCGGCTGGGAATAATCAGGAACTGTTGAAGTGAATTGTTATCGGGCGGGGAGCGAAAGAGGCACGCCAATTATGGCTAATATAAATACCCACCATATCGTTTTCGCCGGCGGCGGCACCGGCGGACATCTTTTTCCGGGCTTGGCCGTCGCGGCCAGCTTGAAGAAGGAAATCCCCGCACTGCGCGTCACTTTCGTCGGCTCCGGCAAAGAAAGCGAGCGTCGTTGGGTTCGGGACGCCGGTTATGAATACCGGACATTTTCTTGCCACCCCCTGCCCCGTCGCGCCGGCGAGACGTTTTCTTTTTTCGTCGAAAACATGGCCGGCTATTTGGCGGCAAGACGTTTCTTACGCGATGAAGGCGTCGCGGCCGTCGTCGGACTCGGCGGTTTCGCCAGCGTGCCGGCCGTTTACGCCGCGGCGAGAAAACATTTGCCGGTCGTTCTCCTTGAGCAAAACGCCCTGCCCGGCAAAGCGAACCGTTGGCTGGCGAAGTCGGCCGATCTGATTTGCGTCTCCTTTGAAGAGACCGGCTTCCACCTCCGTGCGCAAAAGCCGATTCGCGTGACGGGCAATCCAGTGCGCGATGCGTTCTTTACCGCCGAGTCGCAGATTGCGCGCGTCCGAAGGGAACGCAAAGGGGATTGGCCGTCGCTTATCGTTTTCGGCGGAAGCGCCGGATCGCAACGTCTAAACGAGAACGTGCCCAAAGCGCTGTATAAACTTAGTTCGAGGATGGGCGATTGGCGAGTCACGCATCAGGCGGGCGAGAACGGCGTTGAAGATACGCGACGACTCTACGAAAAGCTCGGCTTCGAGAGAGTTCGAGTCGTGCCGTTCCTCGATGATTTGCCTAACGAGTTGCTTAGCGCCGATCTGGCGATATGCCGGGCCGGCGGGACGACCTTGGCGGAATTGGCCGCGGCGGGGACCCCTGCCCTGCTCGTTCCCTATCCTTACGCCGCCGACGAACATCAACTAGCGAACGCCGCCGCATATGCGAAACGCGGCGCCGCCGTCATCGCCTCCGAGCGGTTGGAAGACGGCCAGCTCTGTGAACGATTGGATGATCAAATCGTCGAGAAGTTGGAGCCGTTGGTCATCGATTCGGCCATCCGCGCGCAATTCGCCGAATCGATGCAGCGTTTGGCCCGACCGAATGCGGCCGACGACGTCGCCTCGCTGATTTGGTCCTCGATTACGAGCCGCAGTTGGATGGAACTCCCCTGCCCCGCCGCATAATCGGCCTTCGCTTGTGATCTTTTCTTAGGCGGGTATAATCTACCTGCCTTCCGTTTTGCGCGGATAATATTCCGTCGTAAGGCTTTTTTATCGCTGGGCGTCGGATTCCGTTGGCGTGTGCCTTGTCGTCCTTGGTGACTTCGGCATTTTCTTCTGTTCTTACGTAGCGGAGCGTTGAATGTCGAGTTTAGTAAGTGTTTCGCTATTCGTCGGATTTCTCGGGATGTTACTCGGTCTGTTATATTCAGGCAGTGGGCCGCTGGCGATCGTCGGAGCGATTGTTTTCGGCTGCAGCGTTATTGCGGCGGCCATTCTTACTGCAAAATAATTTTTGGGAACCTTGGAATATGCTTCGTTGGCGATTGAGTCTTGGCGCGATTTTCATAGCGGCAATTATCGGGCTGTGTTGGATGGACGTCCATTCGCGGATTCCCGGTCTGTGGCTTTTTCCGCTTGGTGCCTTGATCGTCGCTTTAGCGTCCGGCGAGATCGTCGAACTGCTGCGTTGCGTCGGCTTGAAACCGCTCGCCGGCGTCGTCTTGGGAAGCAATTTGACGCTGTTTGCGATGAATTGGACTCGTGAAATAGTCATGGAAATCTTACCGGCTTCGACCCAAGCCCAGTTGGCGTTGAACGCCGGATTGATCAATCGTTTGGAATGGGCCGCCGCCGCCTTGCCGATTTGCGTTCTTGTCGCCTTTGCCGCGGCGATGCGACGCTATGAAAAACCGGGCGAATCGATCAATCAGATCGCGGCCACGGTGTTTGCGATCGTCTATGTCGGCTTGATGATGTGTTTCGTCGTCCAATTGCGGATCAATTGGAATATGTGCGCCCTGGCCTCGATGATTATCGTGGTAAAGATGAGCGATACGGGGGCATATACCGTGGGGCGGCTGATCGGCCGACATAAGATGGCGCCGGTTCTCAGTCCGGGAAAAACAATCGAAGGCGCATTTGGGGCGATCGCTTTTGCCGTCCTGGGCTCCTGGTTCTGTTTTCATCTTCTTTGGCCGATCGATTCAAGTAATCCAGGGCTGCTTCTGGGCGGCGCCGGTTGGATCGTCTACGGCGCGGCGGTCGGAGCAGCGGGCATTTTCGGCGATTTGGCCGAGTCATTGATAAAACGGGACGCTCAGCGGAAGGATTCCAGCGCTTGGATGCCTGGCTTCGGCGGTATTCTGGATATCGTCGATTCGATTCTTTTAGCGGCTCCGGTCGCTTGGCTTTGCTGGGCGCTCGGTTTAGTCGTCGTCTAGCTAGATCGGGTTAGCGCGGTGCAATCGTACGGTTTTGCGTTTGCACGCCCTTAGCCCGAGTGTATAATAGAGTCGATTCGAGACTCCTCTGATTTAGCTTTTCAAATTTGTTCGTTCGTATTACGTCGCTCCTCTCATAAGATTGCGCGGAACGAATCCCCGGTCTCATTCATTTTCATACCGTTCTCGCGTGCTCGCTAATCTTTGAGAATGCGGTTTGCCGTCGCTGACGCTGCGCCGGTTGGTTTTGATAGGAATATCAGAGCGGGGAAACGAACATGTCGATCGAAGTACGCTGCCCCAAGGGACATTTGCTTAAAGTAAAGAGCAGTTTCGCCGGGAAGACGGGCCTTTGTCCGCATTGCCGATCGAAGATATATGTCCCCAATCCCTCGGACAGCTCGATTTCTGAAGAATCGATTCTCGATATTATCGGGGAGCTTCGCCCTGACCCGTCGCATTCCTCGATTAAGAGTTTGGCGGAATACGAAGAGAGCTTGCGGCATATCGACGAATCAAAGCAGGCTCCGCCCAGTAAAAATTGCACGAAATGCAACCTAGCGATTCCGTCGGCAGTGACGATTTGCCCGCACTGCCACACCTATGTGGGTGAGAGCGTGATCTTAAGACGTTAGAGTTGGGGACGGTGTTTGTCCGTCATATCCGATTCGCATCAAGCGGAAATGCGGATGGGGACGTGAAACTGCTCAGGGACCCTCGTAAATCCGCTTGGGTTATCTATTTAACCCAGCTTGGCGACAAAGTCGCCTCCCTCTGTTGTTGGGCGAAAATCCCGCTATACTTATCTGCCAATGCTCGAAATATCCCTCACGAGTAGGGGGTGGCGGATTTTTCTGTGCGGATTCGACGTATAATTGAGCTAATTGAAATTCGTGAAATAATCGCACACAGGTAAGCCGTCGGCCAGATTGGTTGACGCAAATATTGGATGAGCGAACGAATCTTATCGGTGGTGAGTTCCCGCGCGTTGATGACGCTGTTCGGCGCGCGCGATCAGTACGTTCGCGCGATTCGTGACGCGTTAGGCGTGAAGATCACCGCGCAAGACGGGAAGATTCATATCGAAGGGGAACCGGAGGCGACGGCCAAGGCGACGGAAGCCCTCGAGCGATTGCAATCGCATGCCAACCGTCACGAGGTAGGGCCGGAGGATATCTCGCGCATTCTGGCGTCGGTGACGCATGGACACGCGCCCGGGGAACATGCTCCGATCGACGTGTTCAAGGCGGGGCGAACGCTTCGTCCGAAGACTCCCGGTCAAGCCGCCTACGTCGAAGCGATTCGGAAGCACGACGTGGTGTTTTGCTCTGGGCCGGCCGGAACGGGAAAAACCTATTTGGCCGTGGCTTTGGCCGCTTCGGCTTTGAAGAAGGAGTCGATTCGGAAGATCGTCTTGGTTCGTCCGGCGGTCGAGGCCGGCGAAAGTTTGGGCTTTTTGCCCGGCGACTTGCAGGCGAAGATCAATCCGTATTTGCGCCCGTTGATGGACGCCTTGCGCGAAATGATGGATCATGAATTGATCAAGCGCTTTACGGAAGAGGACATTATCGAGGTGATTCCCTTGGCGTATATGCGAGGGCGGACGCTAAACGACGCGTTCATTATCCTCGATGAGGCGCAGAACACGACTGTGTCGCAGATGAAGATGTTTTTGACGCGAATGGGCTTCGGCTCGAAGATCGTCGTTTCGGGCGACGTCACGCAGATTGATTTGCCGCACGACGTGAAGAGCGGGTTGATCGACGCATTGACGCGATTGAAAGGAATCAAGGGAATAACCACGGTCGAAATGACGTCGTCCGACATCGTGCGGCATCCTTTGGTGCAGAAGATTGTGGACGCTTACGACGCCCCGGCAAAAAAACGACCGGGAAAAAAGGAAGAGGAAAAGTAGAGCGTTTTTCGGGGGCATTCAAGTAGCCGACCTGCGGTTTTGGGGGCGGCAAAGAATTTAGCGAACATGGCGGGATTTGGCCCGCACTACAAGAGAATAAATATGGCGTTAGGCGGACAAATACGAACGCGATCGGAACGGGTCGCCGCTTTGGAATTGCCTCCGGGGCAATGGGAGCGGGCGTGGATCGGATTGCGCCGCGCCGACGTCTTGATTCGTATTGGCATCGCGCTGCTCGCGGCCGTGGCGATGTGTCTGGTGATGGAGGGCTGGAACCCGCCGTTTGGCTTTCGATCAGGCGCGACGCCGCAGAGAGCGATCGTCGTTCGAGCTCCGTTTAGCGTTAAAGACGGCGACGCCACGCGCCGAGCGCAGGATCGCGCGGGGAGTCAAGTTCGCTATGTTTACGAGCAGGACCCCGGCTCTTTGATTCAACTTCGCACGTTGTTGCGGAACAAAGTGATTGAAATCACGACGGCGACGAAGTTGGGCGATTTGGATCCCAAGCTTTGGCGCGATTTTCAGGTGAAAAAGCCTGACTTAAACGAGGCGCTCGTCGAACCGGACGAAAAAGAGAAAAAGAAGCCCGACGGCGAAAAATCGGAACGTGATTTGGCGGAAGAGCGATTTCAAGAATTCCGCGCGATGTTTTCGGGAACCGAGAAACAGAAACGACTGGAAGACGCCCTGGCTGCGGCGTTTTTGCCGTTTGAGCTGCGAGGCTTGATCGATAAGCTTCCGCAAGGAGTCGGCGAAGGTAATTTAGATGAGATTCTCGTGCATCCGGTGGGGCAACCGGAGCCGTTGCGGCAAGTGAAAGTGGCCGAAGTGTTGATCGGCGACGGCGCCGCGCTGCGCGATGCGATGCGAAAGGAATTGGGTTCAAAAGAGATCGCCGACGCTTTTTTCGAATGGTTGCGTCCGCAGTTAAAGTCGACGTTGAAAAAAGATGAGGAGGAGACGCAGAAGGCGATCCTCACGGCGGAGAATTCGGTCGAACCTGTAATGACGCCCTATCCAGTGGGAAAGGTCATTGCGGAGGGCGGAAAGCCGATCACGCCTCAACAAATGGAGCTGTTGAGAAAAGAATACCAAGCTGCGATCGAAGCGCGTATGAGCGAGCGATCGTATTTGCTTTTCGCGCGAGGCGGAGCGGTGACCGCGTTGGCGTTCGCTTCGTTCGTGCTTTGCGGCGTTTACATGCGATATCGTCAACGCGGTCCGTTGACCGGGTTGGGACGCCTCTGCGTCCTACTGCTCGTATCGATCGCGACGGTGGCGTTGGCACGGTGGGCCTCGGCCGACGATTGGCGCGCGGAAAGCGTGCCTCTGCTGATTTTCGGCATGACGATGGCAATCGCCTATCGACGCGAAATGTCGTTGCTAATGACCGGCATTTTGACGGCTTTGGTCGTGCTGGCTTTAGGGCATGATTTCCGCGAGTTCGTTCTCCTCATGGGATTGACTGCGGCGGCGATATTGAATCTCGGTTGCATCCGCACTCGCAGCAAACTGATTTACGTGGGTATTTCGTCGGCCGTCGCGGCGTTCGCGCTGACCGTCGCGCTCGGCATGGTGAGCGATCAACCGCTTGGCTGGACTTTGCTGCGTAGCGCCGGCGTTCGCGCGTTGTGGTCGGTGGCGGCCGGCTTTGTGATGACGGGTTTGCTCCCCTTTATCGAACAGGCGTTCGGCGTGTTGACCGATCTGAGTTTGTTGGAATTGGGCGATGTTTCGCATCCGCTGTTGCAGGAATTGGTGCGTCGCGCGCCAAGCACCTACAATCATTCGGTTACGGTAGGCACGATCGCCGAAGCGGCGGCCGACAGCATCGGCGCCCGAGGCTTGCTGTGCCGCGTGGGCGCATATTTCCACGACATCGGCAAAATGCTGAAACCCGGCTATTTCGTGGAGAATCAAGGAGTCGGCGGCGACAATCGTCATGAATCGCTGGTTCCGGCGATGAGTACGTTGGTTATTATCGCGCATATTAAAGACGGATACGACTTGGCGCGTCAGCATCATTTGCCGCAGCCGATCATCGATTTCATCTCGCAACATCACGGTACGATGTTGGTAGAGTATTTCTACTCTCGCGCGCAAAAGCAATCGGACCCGAACAACGGCGAGGTGGACGAGAGCAGTTTCCGCTACCCCGGCCCCAAGCCGCAGACGAAAGAGGCGGCGGTGATGATGTTGGCCGACGCGGTGGAGAGCGCAAGCCGCACGCTGGTCGATCCGGCTCCGGCGCGAATCGAAAGCCTCGTGCGAGAAATCGCCGAGCGACGCCTGGACGACGGACAATTCGACGAGAGCGGCCTGACCTTGCGCGAATTAAGGACCATCGAACGGAGCATGGTCATGTCGATCACCTCGATCTATCACGGACGCATCAAGTATCCGGATCAGAAGACGGCGTGAGACGCAGCGGGCAATTTGGTAAATGAATATTTGAAATTGCAAAATGGACAGATTCCGCTAAAACCGCCGGGGTTGGCATTGCGGTAAAAAGTTTTTGCAGGTCTCGCTGGCAAAAACGTGATGTTTGATTTTGTTGCGTAATTCGGGTAGAATATCGCTATTGTAATTGGCGGTTGTACTATTTTCTTCTTCGAGGCAGCGGTTGCGACGAGCGATTTCTCTCGGGCTTTACGCCGATAGTATCTCTCGCCTTCTTTTTTTCCGCTATCAATAATTGTCCCCGTTTTGCCGTCGCGTTTTCATATTGGCAAAGGGGAAGCTTTCACCTCGGTTTAGGAGCAGTTCCATGAATTTGAAGATCGCCAGTTTTTTTGCAGTAGCGGCGCTTGCCGCTTCGTCGGCCTTCGCCGGTTTGGTTATTGACGTTATTGCGGTTGCCGGCGACGGCTACTCGGTTTCCGATAACGGCAAATCAGTCATGCCAACGACGTCAAATGCCGTTATCACTTTAAAAATCGTCGCAACATTGTCAGGCACAAGCGACGCCGCTGAAAAGTTGCAGACGATCTTCGGCGGATTTTCTCAAACGATCGGAACGCAAGTTACGGGAAATCTTGTCAACGGTGCGTTTGAATCGCCGTTTGATCAGAGCATCGCAGCGGTTAGCGCTTCGGACACCGACGGCGATGGGTATATCGATTTAATTGGCAACCAGTCGCCGACCGCCATTAACGGCGGCGGTTACTGGATTGCTCGCGCTGCAACGGCCCAAATCGGCAACAGCTTCACTCTTGGCACGTTTTATTACGAAATCGAATCTCTTCACTACAGCGGCTTATGCACGTCGATAAACTACGTTCTTCCTGCTGCGATAGTTACTGCGGCGACATTTTATATTGATGGCATAGTAAAGACGGGCCAAGCAAGCGGTTCCACTACATCCGGATACAGTTTAATCAGCGCCGGCACTCCGGTCGTCATCGGCGTCCCCGAGCCTTCCTCGCTGGCTCTTTTGGGCCTTGGCGGTTTGGCGCTTCTGGCCGTTCATCGCCGAAAATAACGCGAATTCTCGGTGAAGCTTTCGCATATTAAGCAGGCCGCCGGTTCGCTCCGCCGGCCTGTTGCTTTTCTTGTCCGCCGTCTAAAATAGATATTCTTCTACAGGGAAAAACATAGGACGCAAAACGGGAACATCGTGCGGAACATTTCGATCATAAATCGTCAGCGGCGAGTGAAAGTCGATAAACGACTTTTTAAGAAAGCGATTGCGGCGATTTTGGACGGCGAAGGAATCGCCGAGGCCGAGATTAACGCGGCGATCGTGGACGACCCGTCTCTTGCGGCTTTGCACGACGAGTATCTTGGCGACCCGTCGGCGACGGACGTAATGAGCTTTCCTTTTGAACGGACGAAGGATTACGTGGAAGGGGAAATCGTCGCGAGCGCCGATATGGCGGCGAACGTGGCTGAGCGGTTCGGTTGGACCGCCGAAAATGAATTGCTTCTCTACGTCATTCATGGGACGCTGCATGTCGTCGGCTATGACGACGTTTCGCCGGAGTTACGCAAGACGATGCGGAAGGCGGAGACGAAATACTTGGCCGCCGTCGGAATCGAACGAGCGAAGAAAAAGCGGTGAAGGATGCGACAAGGTATTCTGCGCTAGGTGCATGCCTTCGGCATTGAGGCTAAACGAATTGTCAAGAATGTCGGTCCTCCTTATTTAGGGACGAGTCATGTCGAGCGAAAAGGCCACTGGAATCGTGATTCGCGTCGTCGATTTCAGTGAGTCGAGCTTGATCGTGACGATCTTTACGCGAGAATTCGGAAAAATAGGCGGTCTGGCGAAAGGGGCGAGACGGCTTAAAGGACCGTTCGAGTCTGCTCTTGACCTACTAGCCCTCTGTCGAATAGTCTTCCTGCGCAAAACTTCCGACGCGCTCGATCTATTGACCGAAGCCAAGTTGCTTCGTCGGTTTCGGACGCCGGGAAATAACTTATTAAGTTTGTACTCCGGATATTACGTCGCGGAATTACTGAACGAGATGACCGACCGCGGCGATCCGCAGCCGGAGTTGTTTGAAATCGCCGACGAAACGCTGGCGGCGCTGGCGGTCGGAGAATCGCCGTTGCGACGCGTGATCCGCTTCGAATTGGCGATGTTGCGAGAGCTCGGGCATATGCCTTCGTTAGATACATGCGCGGCGTGCGGCGCTCCGGCGGAGCCGAGGCCTCGGACGGCTTTCGGCATGCTCGACGGCGGCGTGTTATGCGAGCGATGCCGACAAGGAAAGCGGCAAGTGGTCTCGATTTCGGGCGGCGCGCTAAAAACGATGGCGGCGTTCGCCTCGGAAGACGCCGAGTTGTGGCGTCGAACGGAAGTCGAGCCGCGACTGCTCGGCGAATTACGCGGAGTGATGAATCGGTATTTGTGCAATTTGCTTGGCTATAAGCCGCGAATGCACAACAGTTTAGGCGCGCTATGGAGCGCCGATTTGCGGAGCGGATCGGCGATAAACGAATAACTTGCGTCGTTGCGAGAGCCACGGCGTGAAGGGACAAGGACGTCCACTATGCGGAAAAAACGGATGCGCGGAATGAACGTCGTGACGGCGTTCGCGGTTACGGCGACGATGATCGGTTGCTCCGTGCCTCCGCGACCGGCGAACGCGCCGGCGCCCGAAAAGAAGGAAGTTCGCGGCGGATACGCCGATGAATACAACGACTCGGGTTGGCTCTTCCGTAAAGCGACCGGTCAATCTAGCTCCGCCGATTCGGCGTCGACTCGAACGCCGAGCGCTCAAAACGCCGTCGCCTCGGCGACTTCCTCGCAACCGGCGGCTCCCTACGTTTCGACCGCTCCGGCTCAAGCTGCCGGCCAAGTCGCTTCGCAAAACGCTCCGCCTCAATACGCCCCGCCGCAAAACTACGCGCAGCCGAACTATCAGCAACAACAGCAGCCGTATTCGCAGCAGAACGGCTATTCGCAACAAGGATATGTGCAAAACGGCGCCCCGCAATCGCAGTATCCGCAGCAGGGCTATTCCCCGCAACAATATCCGCAACAAGGATACGGCCAGCAGCCGCGGTATCCTCAGCAAAATCAACTGCCGACCAGTCAGCAATGTTATCCGCAACAACAATACCAACAGCAGCAATATCCGCAGTCGTCGTATTCTTCGCCGTACGGCCAGCCGCAGGCGACTCCGGTAACGAGCAATTATCCGCCGACCGATGCAAACGGAACGGTGAAAGCGGCCTCGTACGACAGCGCAGCGTCCGGACAATCGAACGTCGTGCAGACCTCGGCGACGACGGAAGATGGCCCGACCTTGATTAATCCGAATGCGCCGGGCGCATTTAGCCCGAACGCGGCCGAACCGAACTCGCTTGTCGCGTCGAAGCCGAAAACGCAAGTGGTAAACACGCCGACCGGCAAGGTGATCGTTCCGACCGTGGCGGTCGTTCCAGTCGACGAAGAGGACGCGCACCACATTCCTCAATCAAAGATAGCGCCGGCCGAGGCGATCATTACGCCGCCGCCGACGTCGCCCGAAGATCCGCCGGAGACGCCTCCGCCGTTGGTGCCCGACGATTTAGAGAAGAAGAAAGGATTCGATTGGTCGGCGTTGAGTCCGGAAAACGCCTATAAGAGCGTGAAGAAGGTCGCCGGATACGGGCCGAACGAAAAGATCGCCCGCGAGGCGTTTAGCCAAGGCAAAGAGTTTTTCCAACAGAAAAAGTATGTGGAAGCGGCGGGAAAATTCGCCACGGCGGCCGATCGTTGGCCCGACACTCCGTTGGAGGAAGACGCGTTGTTTTTAGAGGCGGAGTCGTATTTCTTCGCCGATCGTTATCCGAAGGCCCGCGACGCCTATTTGCAGTTATTTAAGAAATTTACGAACACGCGGTATTTGGACACGGCCGTTTCGCGAATGTTCGCGATCGGCGCGTACTGGGAGCAATTGCAAGACAAGCATCCGAAGTGGACGCTTACGCCGAACTTCACGGATAAGAGCCGTCCGATGTTCGACACGTTCGGCTACGCGCTTCAAGCGTATAACGACGTGCATTTGTACGATCCGACCGGCCCGTTGGCCGACGATAGCGTGATGGCGTCGGGGGCGGCTTACTTCCGCCGAGGCGAATATGAAAGCGCTTCGTCTCAGTTCAAAACGTTGCGCAAGGATTACCCGAACAGCGAACACCAAAAAAACGCGCATTTGCTCGGCTTGCAAGCCGAGATGCGAGTGTATCAGGGCGAGTTCTACGATCCTACTTCGCTCGAAGAGGCGAAGAAAATCGCCGACACGACGTTGACTCAATTTGGTCGGGAATTAGGCCCCGAACAACAACGCGTGGTCAAGGCGCGAGCGCAGATCGTCGAAGAGTTGGCGCATCGAAACTACGTTCGAGGGCAATTTTATGAAAAGAAGAGTCTGTACGGAGCGGCGAGGTTCTATTACCGAGTCGTGACGGCCGACTACGCTCAAACGGGATACGCTAAGGACGCGAACGAACGTCTCGCGGCGATCAAGGATTTACCCGAGCGGCCGACGAACTACTTCCAAGAGATCGAAAATTCGCTCCTGCAAAAGCAACTGCTTGCGGAAGACGGACCAGGCGCGTGGAAGAATTTAAGTAGCACGCAACAAACGAGCATAGCGAAAAATGTGACGACAAAGGGAACCCTGCCGGAGAAGCCGGACGGGTTGGGCGGGCAAATCGCTCGAGATGTTGAGGAGAATGCAAAAAAAGAAGGGCATAATCCGCCGGACGGCGTTTGGCGATAATTCACGAGCTCCCACGACCGACCGTTGGTCGGTAACCGGTCGCGGCTAAACAAATATGAAACGAATTCTGTACGAAACGGCGAAACGATTAATCAGACGCGGCTCGACCGCCGTCGCCTTGATCGGTTGCTGCGTAGCCTCTTTCGTCGGAATTGGTTGCGCGACCTATCAAATCGGCAATCAAACGCTTTACCCGGCCGAAATTCGCACGGTCTACGTTCCGATGTTCGAGTCGGTGAGCTTCCGTCGAAACTACGGCGAGCGGTTGACCGAGGCCGTGGTGAAGGAAATCGAGAAGAAGACGCCGTACAAGGTCGTTTCGGAAGGATCGGCCGATAGCGTTCTTGCGGGGAGAATCGTCGCCGAAAACAAGAGCGTGTTGTTTAATCTTCGCACGGGCGATCCTCGCGAGTTGCAAACGAATCTTAAGGTCGAAGTGAGTTGGACCGACAAACGCGGCAAGATGCTGCGAGAAGGACCGGTGGACGTGCCGGCCGAGTTGGTTAAAGTCGAAGCGGCGGCAAATCTAGTGCCCGAAGTAGGCCAGTCCGTTACGACGGCGCAGCAGGACGCCATCTGTAAACTGGCCGAACAAATCGTTTCGCTCATGGAACGACCGTGGTAGAATGGGAAGGCAAGGATGAAGGAAGAGGAATGAAGGATGAAAGTCGCGGAATCGCGGCGGACATCGTTTAATGCGTCCTGCCAATCCTCCGCATAAAATAATCTCCTAGCCTGACCTGAATTATCTTAACGTCCGCCATGCTCGATTTCGGTTTTGATCTCCCGAAAAATATTACCGCGGCGTCGTCTTGGAAAATCGGCGCACGATCTCTTGCGCCGGGACGAATTCCGCTTCTGATGGGGATCGTCAACGTAACGCCCGACAGCTTTTCAGACGGAGGGCTGTTTTTTCAGCCGGATAGCGCCATCTCGCATGGTTTGCAACTCCTTGCCGATGGCGCGGATATTCTCGACGTAGGGGGGCAAAGCACTCGCCCCGGTTCCGATTCAATCGACGAGAAGGAAGAGTGGCGGCGGCTTGAGCCTGTCATTCGAGGATTGCGGGAGAGTACGTCGGCGCCGATCTCGATCGATACTTATTATCCTTCGGTGGCGGAGCGATCATTGGCGGCAGGGGCGGACGTCATTAACGACATCCGAGCGTTTCGCGATCCGGCGATGCTTCGGCTGGCGATCGAAAGCCGATGCGGACTGTGTGCGATGCACATGCTTGGCGAGCCGAAGACGATGCAAAACGCCCCGTACTACGAAGACGTGACGGCCGAGGTCGGGCGTTTTTTGAAGGAACGCCGTGATTACTTGCTCTCGGCGGGCATAGAACCGGAACGAATCGCGCTCGATCCCGGCGTTGGATTCGGGAAGACGACGGTCCATAATCTCGACCTCCTAAAAAACGTGTGGCGCTATCACGAACTGGGGTGTCCGCTGCTCGTCGGGCACTCTCGAAAGCGGTTTTTAGGCGAAATTATCGGATCGGCCGAGGCGGACCGGCTCCCTGCCACGATCCAGGTTTCACTCTCTCTGGCTCGACAAAAAGTGCAGATTCTGCGGGTTCATGACGTGGGGGCAGTGCGGAATGCGCTACTCAGGGGGGCGTGAACTAGGCTCGGGAAGTTGCGGTCGACGGCGGTTTTTCGAGGCCTCTAAATGACCTATAATTAAGGCGTTGCGGCGTTTCTTGTCCGACGCCAAAACGGCGAATCGCCATTGACTCGCCCGGCCTGTTTAGAGATACTTCCCCCCGCGATAAATCCGTGAGAAGGGTTATCGCCATAATTGAAACGACGGATGCACATGAGCGAAGGCGAACGGAACGAACTTCACGAGTATTGTTTGGACGTTGCGCAATGCGCGCAACGTGCGGCGGAGGAGCTTGCGCAAGTTCCCGGCTCGCAGAAGAACGATTGGCTCCGTCGTAGCGCGAAGCTGCTGGTCGAACGTTCGATGGCGTTGGTCGAAGCGAATCGCAAAGATTTGAACAAGGCCGACGACTACGGACTGAGCGAAGCGGCGATCGATCGTTTGCGATTGACGCCGGAGCGGATCGCCGCGATGGCCAAGGCGATGACCGAAGTGGCCGAATTGCCGGAACCGATCGGACGCGTGATTTCCTCGACGGTTCGACCGAACGGCTTGGACGTGCAAAAGATTCGCGTTCCGCTGGGCGTGATATTTTTCATTTACGAATCGCGGCCGAACGTGACGGCCGACGCGGCTTCGCTTTGCGTGAAGTCGGGCAACGCGGTGATTTTGCGAGGCGGCAAAGAGGCGACGCATTCCAATCGAGCGATTGCCGAAGTTTTGGCCGAGGCGGCCGCCGACGCCAAGCTGCCCGCCAACGTCGTGCAATTAGTCGAGACGACCGATCGCGAAGCGGTGGGATATTTTTTGCGGATGCCCGAGTACATAACCGTTTGCATTCCGCGCGGCGGCGAAAGTTTAATTCGACGCGTGACGGAAGAGGCGCGAATGCCGGTGATTAAGCATTTCGCCGGTAACTGCCACGTTTATTTGGACGCCTCGGCCGACGCCGAATTAGCCGAGAAGATTACGGTCAACGCGAAGTGCCAGCGAATGGGCGTTTGCAACGCGGCCGAATCGCTTGTCGTTCATAAGGACGTCGCCGAAAGTTTGCTGCCGCGAGTCGGCAAGGCGCTGATCGCCAAGGGAATTGAATTGCGAGGCGACGAGCGATCGCAAGCGATACTTCCTGAGATTAAAGCGGCCACGGAAGAAGATTATTTTGCCGAGTTTTTAGGACCGATTATGTCGGTCGTCGTCGTCGACGACATCGAGTCGGCGATTCGACATATCAACAAATACAGCTCCAAGCATACCGAAGCGATCGTAACGCGGGATTTGAATGCGGCGCGAAAGTTCGCGGCGGCGATCGACAGTTCCGCGGTGATGATCAACGCGAGCACGCGGTTTAACGATGGCGGCGAGTTCGGCTTGGGCGCCGAGATCGGCATCAGCACCGATAAGCTCCACGCCCGCGGACCGTGCGGCTTGGAAGAGATGACGAGCTACAAGTACGTGGTGTACGGGGAAGGGCAAGTAAGAGGTTAATCGATATGGCTGCGATCCCCTTCGGTTCGCGGCGAAACGTAATGTGAGACGAGGGTCGAGGATATGGGCGGAGACGTACTCAGCCAAACGGAAGTAGAAAGCCTGCTAAGCGCCATGGCGACGGGCGGGCAACAGACCGCGGCGGTCGCCGCGCCGCCTCCACCTCCGCCGAGCGCGAGTTTTTCCGCTCCCAAATCCCGCGAAAAGATCACTCCTTACGACTTCAAACGCCCCGAACGCGTCGGTAAAGAGCAGATGCGGGCGTTGCAGACCCTCCATGAAGGGTTCGGCCGCAACTTCGGCGCCGCGTTGTCCGCCCTTCTGCGAAGCATCGTCGAAGTGAAGCTGACGAGCGTCGATCAATTGACGTACAGCGAATTCGTCTTTAGTTTGGAAAATCCGACCTGCTTCAATTTGTTGAAGGCCGAGCCGCTCGAAGGTAATTTGATTCTCGACATTAATCCTTCGATTTTGTATCCGATCATCGATCGTCTCCTGGGCGGCGGAAGGGAAGCGGGACCGTTGGCTCGACGTCCCTTGACCGAAATCGAGTTGCGCTTGGTTTCCCGAATCACCGGCCTGTTCTTGCATGAACTTCGGCATGCCTGGGAAAACGTGCTCGATTTGAATTTGGAAGTCGTGCAAGTCGAGAGCAATCCGCAATTGGTGCAGATCGTTCCGCCTAACGAAGTCGTCGTGCTCATTAGCTTCGAGCTGACGATCGGCGATTTGCGCGGAATGATGAACCTTTGCATTCCCTACAACTCGATCGAGCGAATCGGCGGCAAGTTGTCGGCGAATAGCTGGATCGCGTACGGAAAACGTCAATCGACTCCGGAGAGCATCGAGCAGATCTCAAAGGCCGTTTGCACGTCGCTCGTCGAACTGCGGATTCGACTAGCTCAATCGCACATCGGAACCGGCGAACTCGTCGGCCTGCGCGTGGGCGACATCATTACGACCGAGAAGGACGTTGCAAGTCCGCTCATCGTTTCCGTCGAGGGTATTCCGAAATTTTTCGCCAAGCCCGGCAGCTTCAAAGGGCATAAGGCGATTCTTATTCAAGACTCGATCAAAACCCCGTCCGACGCTCTCGGTATGTAGCGAGCTTCGGCATGCCTAGCAGGTTTTTTCTCTCCTCACGGTTTAATCCAGCGTGACGGGGGTGTAGGGAGCGAGGCGGAGTCTCATACCGTTGATTCGAACGCGGGCAGTTTGGTCCGTTTCGATTGCCGTCACGTTGCCGTGTTTAAGTTGCAGAATGAACGAGCAGTTTCGATCGAAGGTCACGTCGTTCATGCCGTCGCCGTCGAGATCGATCGCCGAGCCGAACCCGCCTGCCGAAGTGCGGCCGACGTAGAGCGTTCCTTGAACGCGGCCGAGAACGCTAGAAAAATCTTGGCCTTCGCGTTTGAAACTGTCGTTGACCGCTTCCGCAGTCGGATCGCCGGCGTTGCGCGGATAGACGAACGTTTCCACCGTCTCGCGCCGGGAGTCGGTGACGCGAACGGGTCGGAAATCGCCGTATCCGCCGCGAACGGCGGGCGCCGACGCGTCGAGTTCATGCGTCGCTTTAAGAGCGATAAAGTTTTCTTGGTCAGGCTCCGAGGCGGAATGAGCGGCTGGATAAACGCGCAATTCGTCGATCACGACCTCTTTAGCCTTCTCGTCCGAGACGGGAATGGATTCAAGGCGAACCGAATTATTCGCGCCGGCGACAAGCGTGACGGGAACGTAGAGTTGATGCCGATCGTCGGCGGAAAGCGTGCTAAGGAAAACGAGATCAGGTTGCACGACGCCGTTGACGATCAGCTTCATGCGTCGAACGGCTTTGGCGTTTCCTGCCAACGCGTAGCTAAACCCGACGGCGGTCGAGCCCCCTTCGCCGCCTTCCACGCCGGTCCATTCAGACGCGTCGCCGGAATGCTGCGCCTGCTTGGCCTGCAAAACGATTGGTTTGCCGTTCATCGACGGATACGACGTCGAGGCGATTCGCGAAGAGACGGTTTTGTTCATCACCGTTCGCCCGTCGAATTCAAATACGGGCCAGATGACGCCGAACTGCTCGGCGGTTTTTGCGTCGGACTCGCAGGCGGTATCGACCAGGACGCCGTCCGGAGTGAGCGTCATCTGCATTTTAAACGTCGGGCCGGTTCTGCCGGGGGCCGGCTCAACCGTGAAAGTGCCGCGCACGAGAAGCGGATGAACGAATTCGGTATGGAAATTACCGATGAAACGTTTCGGATCAAGGCAGACGCGATTCCATTTGCCGTTAAGGAAGTAGACCGGCGAAAAACTGACGCCGTCGTCGAACTCGGGATTAGCGTGGCCGCCGGCGGGGCCAAGCCGGGAGTCAAAGCCCGTGCGACTGAATCGAGTGATTCCGAACGCATGCCATTGAACGGATCCGTAAGCGTCGGTTTCGCCTCGCGTGCAAATTTGAGCCTGCATTCCGCCTGCGTCGGCGAACACGTTGCTAAAGGATGGATCGAGTTGGACGACGTAACCGCCTATTTCGCATGGCGCCGGTCGCTCGGCGATTTCCGTTTTTTGACCCTGCAGAGCCTCCATGAGGCTGGAGATCGTGAAGCAACCGTAATTCGTCAAACCGCTCCACGAGGCGTAGCGATTCTTCAGTCCGCTGTTAAACTGATTTTTTGTGATCGAGAACAGACCGCTCTCTTGTTGGAATCGGGCATGGCTTTGCATGAGCAATTGGGCGGCGTGTCGGAACTGACCGGCAAGCCGGAGATCGCCTTCGGAGGCCGAAATTTCGGCCATGCGCTCGAATCCGGCCGCATAGATCGCGTCGTTCCAAATGTGCTCGCCGGTTCGGCCGCCGGCGGGAGCTTCCCCGGATCCGCCCATCAGAAACATGGCCGATGAGAGGGTATGTTTGAGTACGTCGCGCATTTCTTCGGCCGAAGGACCGTCGTATCCGTCCTCGAGCATGTTGATTAGATTCGCGGTCGTCGCTCCGTTATAGGCGAAGGTTTCGGGATCGGCTCCGTGATCGTGGTACATGAAGAAGAAAGGATCAAGGCCGTAAACGTCGCGGTCTTCCAGAAAACGATTGCGTTGTCGCCCTTCCGCTTTGTCCTTCCAACAGGCTTCGATCCAGTCGACGCCGTCGGAAATGTAACCGTCTTTCTGACGAAGCCATTCTCCCTCCATGGCGAAAGTGCGCCAGTTTTGGCGGACGGTCATGTTCATGAAGGATTTGCGGTCGGCGGCGAGGCGTTTTTTCCAGGTGGCGAGCCGTTCGTCGGTAATTTCCTTCGGATATTTCTCTTTCAGCAGTTCAAAACGTCGCAGGGCTTTGACCATCGGTGCGGCGAAAAACTCGCCGTGCCAGTCGTTGGCCTTGCCGAGCGAGATATCGAGCGTGGTGCGATCAAGAGCGCGAGCTCCCTGCTCGACGAGATCGCTCGCGCGTCCTTCCTCGAGTAAAGACGCGACGACGTACGCGAAATGCGGCGTCGCGTATTGAACTTCCTTATGCGCGTAAGGATCGATGATCGCGCCGTTCTTTACGTCCTTCGGATCTTTGGCGTTCCAGTATTGGAGTTTGGCCAAGGCGTGAATCGCTTTGTCGATCTGATCCAGTTGCACGCTCTTCGGCGAGGCGATCGGCGTCCAAGGGCGAGCGGTGAGATGAAAGCGAGTTTCCGGCAAATAGTCCGGTTGGCTCGATTCGACGACGCCGGGCGTCTTTGTGTCGGCGAAGTTTTCGGCCTTGCTTTGCGCCGCCCTAATTTTAGCTTTGGCCGCCTGTTTTTCCTTGTCGGCCTTTGATAGCTTATTCCCAGGCCTTGGTTGCTTATCTTTATCCGAGCTCTTCTTTTCGTCGGAGGATTTTGACTGCTTCTCCGTCGGCTTTTTCTCGCCGGTCGTTTTTTTGTCGTCGACCGGTCGAGCTGACTCTTCGGTAGACGCGGAAGGCTTGCTTGTCGGCGCCGATGGCTTGTCGGCGTCGGCGCGGACTACCGAGATGAGCGACGAGAAGGCAAGAACGAAAGAAAACAGGCGAATTCTTCGAGTGATGTTCAAAGTGCGAAGCAGTATCATGGGAAGTTTATCTGAGCGGGAATTTTTGGGAGAGAGTTTGAGTCTCTCGTCTGGAGGGAAGGGGGGATGGCGACGACGCCGTCGCAGGCGAGTTGCGTCACGCCCGAATTGTTAGGGAAAGGCGTTCAAAGGCGGGGCGATTCCCTATGTGTTCTTCCTTAGTCTGTTATAATTCGAGGACGGTGATTTTACTATTTCGGGTTTGATGGCGGTCGCATGAAAATACTATTCGCCGGCTTGGCGGTTATTTTATCCAGCTTAATAGTAATTAATTCTCCGGGGCGAGCGGAGGAGCCGCTCCTCGTCTTTGCCGGAATACCTCCAATGGGCTTTTTAGCTGAGCAGATTGGCGGGGATGCCGTTCGTACGGAAGTTCTTCTCCGGCCTGGCGCCGATCCGCATAGCTTTGAGCCGACTCCGAGACAAGTTAGGCAATTAGCCCAGGCGAGTCTCTTTCTGAAGGCGGGAATGCCGTTTGAAGAGCAATTGATTAAAAAAATTCGGGCGACGAAAACGCAGCTTTTCATCGTGGACGTGTCGGCGGGAATAAAAAAGTTGCCGGTCGATCCGAGTCATTGTAGCGACGCTTCACACAAGCACGGTGAAGAGGAACTGCCGGAGGATGAGCAGGACTCGCATGTATGGCTTTCGCCGAAGCTGCTGAAGTTGCAGGCGAAGAACGTCTTCGAGGCGTTCTCTAAGGCCTCTCCGCAACGACAAGAGGCCTTTCGGCGGAATTATGAAAAACTAGCCGAGCGGATTGATAAGCTCGATGCGGAGATTACAGAACGTTTGAAGCCATATGCGGGCCGAGGTTTTTTGGTGTTCCACCCCGCGTTCGCCTATTTCGCCGATTGCTACGGGTTAAGGCAGGTTGCGGTTGAGGCAGGGGGCAAACAGCCGACTGCCCGACAGTTGAGGGAATTGACCGCTTTGGCGAAGAAGGAGAACTTGCGAGTTCTCTTTGTCCAGCCGCAATTCGA
Organism: Thermoguttaceae bacterium; assembly: GCA_963665265.2. Taxonomy (GTDB): domain Bacteria; phylum Planctomycetota; class Planctomycetia; order Pirellulales; family Thermoguttaceae; genus CAXXHQ01. Next base: position 1,663,273 of record OY762224.2, read on the forward strand.
TCCTAGCACGGCAAACAAGTTTGCCGGGGCGATCCAAGGTCGAGTTGAGCCGCTTGACGATCTTGCGCCAAACGTCTTAGAAAATTTGGGGCGAATGGCGGGGACAATCGCCGAGTCCTATCAGCCGGCGAGCGGAAATTAGCCGGTTTTTCTGCGGACATTTTGCTTGCCACGCCACCGATTCTCCTCACGCGGTAGGCGAGTATTTATGACGTGTTAATCTGGGTTGTCTTTTTCTGTAACGCGAATTCTGCTTTTTGCGGAATTTGTAGAAAGTTTTCCGTGCGTAGGGCCGATAAACAGTTTGCCAATTACTCTGTTTGGACTTCTAGCCACGGCTGGAGGACCGACGGAACTGTCAGGGGGGACTTGTTTTACAAGACCTGATAAGTGGCGGCGGAACGGAAAACGGCGACTAAAGCCAATTCCTGGAAGCCCCTAATACGGAGGGCGATTTGCGGCGTTCGGCGGCTTTTGAGCTGCGGACGAGACCGAGGGAAACCTTGGATTCGCAAACCGACCCCCAACCGTAAGGAATGCAAAACCTATGTTACGGCAGTCCCCCCGATACGTTGCGTTCGTCGTCTCATCCGTCCTTCTATTGGCCGGATGCCGCCCGCAGCAACCGTTCTATTTCCACGAAGATCCCGACGCCGCGCATTACCGCGCGAAGGCGACGGAGATCGAATATCCCGACGTGACCACGTCGCGATTAGCGGAAGTGGAAAACGCTTCGGCTCCGTTCACGCTGCGATCGGATAAGGAGCCGGAATATTGGAATTTGACGTTGGAAGAGGCGATTCGCAACGCGCTGACGAATAGCAAGGTGATTCGTCAAGTCGGCGGTCAGGTGCAAGGCGCGCCCGACGTGATTTTAAGAAATCCGGACGGCGTGAGCACGATCTACGATCCGGCGTTGGCCGAAAGCAACCCGCGAGGCGGCGTTGAGGCGGCCCTTTCGGCTTTCGACGCGCAGTTTTCGACCGGCTTGTTCTGGGAGAAGAATGATACTCCCAAGAACCTCTATTACACTTACTCCGGCTCGGTGTTTTTGCAAGACACTGGAACGTTTCAAACGAAAGTTCAAAAGACGGCCGCGACCGGCGCCACTTGGTCGTTGAGTCATAACGTGGTTTACGATTTCGAGCCGAATACTTCTTCTCGGATTTACGACACGGATTGGAACGTGAATTTGGCGGCGGAAGTTCGCCAGCCGTTGTTGCAAGGGTCGGGCGTGCAATTCAACCGAATCGCCGGCCCTGGCGCGACGCCCGGCGTTTACGGCGGCGTGATGCTCGCTCGCATCAATTCGGACATCGCGTTGACGCAGTTCGAGGCGGCTGTTCGCAATTTGGTCTCCGACGTCGAAACCGCTTACTGGGAATTGTATTATCAGTATCGCAGTTTGGACGCGGCGCGGGCCGGTTGCGACAGCGCTTTAAGAACGTGGCAAAAGGTTTACTCGCTATACACGACCGGGTCGAACGGCGGCGAGGCGGAGAAAGAAGCCCAAGCCCGCGAGCAATTCTTCCTCTTCCGCTCGACCGCTGAACAGGCGAAGAACTCGGTCTTCGACGTCGAAGCGAAACTTCGCTACTTGATGGGGTTGGCCTCGGCCGACGGTCGATTGATTCGTCCGATCGACGAGCCGACGACGGCGCGAGTGACGTTCGATTGGTACGACGCGCTGAACGAAGGTTTGGCGCGTAGCGTCGAATTGCGTCAAATCAAATGGAGCGTGAAGCGACGCGAATTGGAATTAGTCGCCTCGAAAAACTTCCTCCTGCCGAAATTGGACGCCGTGGGTCGCTATCGTTGGCTTGGCTTGGGTAATGAGTTGATCACGTCGAGCGGCGGGAGCGGAGATTTCTCTAAAGCCGACTCGAACGCCTATCAAAATATGCTTGACGGTAAATATCAAGAATGGCATTTAGGCGTCGAAATGAACCTGCCGCTCGGTTTCCGCAAGGAAATGGCAGGCGTGCGAAACGCGCAATTAGCCTTGGCCCGCGAAAGAGCCAAATTGCAAGAAGGTGAATTGGAGTTGCAGCATCAGCTGGCTTCGGCGATTCGCGATATGGAAGGCGCTCATGTGACGAGCAAGACGAACTTCAATCGTCGCGTGGCGGCCCAACGACAAGTCGAGGCGGTGACCGCGGCGTATGACGCCGGAAAGATCACCTTCGACGTCCTTTTGGAATCGTACCGCCGCTTGGCCGAGGCCGAGACGCAATACTATCGCTCGTTGGTGAATTACAACAAAGCGATCATGTACGTTCATTACCGCAAAGGCTCGTTGTTGGAATACAACGGCGTGTTTTTGGCGGAAGGTCCTTGGCCGGGTAAGGCGTATTTCGACGCCAAGCGCCGAGCCAGGGCTCGCGACGCCGGCTACTATATGGACTACGGTTTCACGCAACCGAAGGTCATCAGCCGCGGACCGTATGAACAGCATTCGGGCAACGACGCTTCGATGTTCGGCGTCGGACCGAAGGGCGAAGGTAATCGCGGCGGTTCAAATCAACCGGAGTTGGTTCCGACTCCCGCTCCGTTGAACGAGGCTCCGACGACCTCTTCGCGTTCGCCGAAACCGGCGAGGATTGAGCGAAACGAGGACGATTCGAGCGCTCCGCTGGAGCCGACGCCGGCCTCGGACACGCAGTCGTCCGCTCGCAAAGCGAATGCGGCGGCGACCGTCGCCTCGGCGCCGAAGCAACGGAACGACTACGTTCCCTCGCCGTCCGGCGAATCGCGTTCCGTGAATTCGAGCGGAAAGATTGCCGGAGCGAAGCCTTCGCGTTCGACCGAGTTGCCGTGGGATCGCTTGAGCGATTCAGGCGTTCGTCAAGCGTCCTCGGTCGCCGAGGAAGGGACTGACGCCGACGTTCATTCGGCCGACTATCGCTCAGCTACGTCGAATGCGACCGGTTGGAAATCGACCGCCAAGCAACCCTCGTCGCGAGCGGCCGCCGCAGGCTATTCCGCTTATGAATCGGAGTCTCGCGGAACGACGGGCGACGCGGATCAATCGGCATCCGGGTGGAAAGGGATTCAACGCTAGCGTTCGTCGAGAATATCGTTAAAATACATATCGCTGTCGCAAGCATGGGGTTTCTCTAAGCTTGCGACGGCGTTTTTCATTTTGAAACGACTACTTTCGGATACGGCGGACGCCAAAACGCCTCAGGCATTGCAAATATGGACGGTTTCTTTTTTTCGATCGACGGCTGCGACGGCGCGGGCAAATCGACGCAAATGGATTTGTTTTGCGATTGGCTGCGAGGGCAGGGGAGGGAAGTGGTCGTTTGCCGCGATCCGGGGAGTACGCCGCTCGGCGAGGCGATTCGCGAAATTCTGTTGCATCGTGAAGACGTCAGCATCGATCGTCGCGCGGAAATGCTGTTGTATATGGCGGCTCGCGCTCAGTTAGTCGAAGAGACGATTCGGCCGGCTCTCAAGCAAGGAAAGACCGTCGTTTCCGATCGTTTTCTCTTGGCCAACGTCGTCTATCAAGGGCATGCGGGCGGATTGGACGTCGAGACGTTGTGGCGCGTAGGCGAGACGGCGGTGGCGGGAGTGATGCCGCATTTAACGCTGGTTTTGGACGTTTCGCGTGAAGTCGCGGTGAAGCGAATGGCGCGTCCGCTTGATCGCATGGAGCGGCAAGGCGAGGAGTTTCATCGCCGGGTGCGCGACGGCTTTTTGGTCGAGGCCGAGCGAAGCGATACGATCGTCGTGATCGACGCGTCGCGTTCGATTCAAGCGATTCAGGCCGATATGCGATTAGCCGCCGAGCGTGTTTTAGCGGGAATCTAGACATGAAATCTCGTTTCGTCATTCTTCGGCATTACGGTTGTCCGCAAGGCGAACATTATGATTTCATGTTGCTTGTCGGCGAGTCGTTGAAGACGTGGGCTCTTGGCGATTATCCCCGAGACGGCGTCGCTCAACCGGCGAAGGCGTTGCCGGACCATCGGCTCGAGTATCTGGAATATGAAGGGCCAGTTTCGAGCGGACGCGGAGCCGTCTCTCGTTGGGATCAGGGCGAATGCGAGATAGAGCAAGAGTCCAGCCTGCGTCAGAACGCCGTTCTGCGAGGTGAAAAGCTCTTAGGTGAAGCGGTTCTTCAATGCGACGAGGCGTCCAAGGAATGGACGTTTCGGTTTGCGGCGCGGCGGGGGTAACCGCTATTTCGATTTCGTCACGCCCGAAAAATAGATGGCGCCGTCGCCGAGCTTGATCTTTTCAAGGATTATGAGTTTGCCGTTCTCTTCACGCGGCGGCAGTTTGATGATGGCGACGGGATCGGCCTCGGCGCTTCGCCAGTCAATGCGAAACCCCATTTTTTTCACCGCGTCGGTGATTTTTCCCATGAGAACGTTCATCGGCATGGGCACCAGTCCGGCTCGAGCCTTGCGAATGCGAACGGCGAGTGAGTTTGGTTCGGTAATGAACGGTTCGAAAGTGAGTGAGAGAACCGACTGCCCGGTATAGCGGCAGGCTATCGTGACGCCGCTTTCGTCGATCGAGACCCGAGGTTCTTTCACTTCTTTGGGAACAGCTTCGGAAAAGTTGGAGACCAAATCAATCGCCAGCCAGCCGTTGATTTGATCGGCGGTGAAGAGCGATTCCCAAGAGCCTTGCTTCCGGACCTTCGTGGCGAGCGTGGCGATTCCTTGAGTCATTTCACGGCTGTCAGCCTCTTGACGCTTTTTGTCTGCGGCTAAAATGGCCTTATAGAAGCCGGGTTCGTATCTAGCGGCGGAAAATAGTCCGCAGGAGACGATCAGAATCGCTCCGATCGTCACGGCGACGGCGATAAGGATGATGCGAACGCGACGCGACATGAATGACCCTTGATTCTCTTCCGCGAATGTTTCTGCCGGGTTCGGGTTACGCGACGTTCCCTGGCTATAATATTTGAGCTGCCGTTATGCGCCGGGGGCATGACCTACAGGCCTGGCCGGACGGCAATGCCTGTCATCCCGCGTTTCTTATTCAAAGCGAAGGATGGCGTAATTCTTTTTGCCGGAGCGAAGGACCATCGTCGATTCGGAGGCGAGCGAGTCGAGGCCCAGCGAGGTTTCTACGCCGTCGATGCGGCGGTTGTTCACGTAGGCGCCTCCCTGCTGGACGACGCGTCGGGCGTCTCCTTTGCTTTTTGTGAGGCCCGCTTCGCAAAGAGCGTCGATGATTTTTAACCCTTCGGCCAATCGATCGCGTGGGAGCGTTTTGCTCGGCACGTCGGCGAAGATCGATAGCAATTGCGAGTCGGAAAGTTGGCTGATTTCGGCGCCGAAGAAAATTTCGGTCGCGCGCTGCGCCGAATTCAATCCGTCGTCGCCGTGAACGAGCTTGGTCAGCTCCTCGGCCAAGCGGCGTTGGGCCGTGCGGCGGCCTGGATCGGCTTGATGTTCGGCAAGGACGGAGTTCACTTCTTCTTCGTTCAAATCGGTGAAGAACCGCAGGCACTTGCCCACGTCCGAGTCGTCCAAATTGATCCAGTACTGGAAGAATTTGTACGGGCTAGTCTTTTCCGGCGAAAGCCAAAGCGCCCCCGACTCGGTTTTTCCCATCTTGGCGCCGTCGCTTTTCGTTAGCAACGGGCAGGTCATGCCGTATAGCTGCACGCCGCGAAGACGACGGCCAAGATCGATGCCGGCGGTGATATTTCCCCACTGATCGCTGCCGCCGACCTGCACTTCGCAACCGAACGATTCGTTGAGATGCACGAAGTCGTAGGCTTGCAGAAGCATGTAGCTGAATTCGGTGTAGCTGAGGCCGGAGTCGGTTCGCTCCAAGCGGCTGCGCACCGAGTCCTTCGTCAACATGACGTTGACGGGAAAGTGCTTGCCGACGTCGCGGAGAAATTCGAGGTAGCTGAACTTGCCCATCCAGTCGAAGTTGTTGACGAGGGCGGCTGAACGTTCGCCGCAATCGAAGTCGAGGAACCGGCGAAGCTGTTTTTCCATTCCGGCGACGTTTGCGCGAAGGGCGTCTTCGGCGAGAAGCTTACGCTCTTCGCTTTTCCCGCTCGGATCGCCGATCATGCCGGTCGCTCCGCCCACGAGGGCGATCGGGCGGTGCCCCGCCTTCTGAAAGCGGCGAAGAATCATCAGCGCCATAAGGTGCCCGACGTGGAGGCTGTCGGCCGTCGGGTCGAAGCCGGCGTAAACGGAGCGGGTTTTCTCCTGCAAAAGTCGAGGAAGATTCGCTTCGTCGGTGGTTTGATTGACGAGGCCTCGCCACGTAAGTTCTTGAATGACGTCGTTGGGCATAATTGATTATTGAAAAAGCGGTGCGTGTTATGCGAGAGGCGGTGTACGGTTGAGGGACTTATCGCCACATTTCGTCGTTGGCGAACGGATTGCCGAACGTGTCGAGCTTCGGCTTGGGGAGAGCTTTCAGCCCAAGCTCGGCCAAGTGCAGATCTTCGCGGGTCGTTATTTTTACGTTGATCGGCGAGCAAGGCACGACCGTAACGGGGCGTCCGAGTCGTTCAACGAGTTGTGCGTCGTCGGTCGCTTTGAAGCCTTGGCGTTTGGCGTAGGCTTCCATAAGCAAAGTGCGGCGGAAAACCTGCGGCGTTTGCGCCTCCCAAAGTTGATTGCGATCGACGGTCGCTTCGATTTTGTTGTTCGAGCCGACGCGTTTCAACGTGCCGTTGATCGGCGTGGCAAGGATGGCGGCGTCGAACTTTTCGGCGGCCTCGAAAACCGCGTCGATCCATTGATCGCAAATGCACGGCCGAGCGGCGTCGTGGATGCAGACGAATTCGGCGTCGGGCTTTACTCGGGCTAAGGCGGCCTCGACCGAGTCGGATCGCTCGGCGCCCCCGTCAACGATCTCGATGCCGAGAATGGCGACGTTCGCCGCGTATTTGCGGGAGAACTCCTCGCGGTCCTCGGGCGAAATGACCATGATCAGTTGAACGACGTCGTTACGCGACAGAAAACGTTCGGCCGAGTGCAGCCAGACGGCCTTGCCGGCCAACGGCACGAACGGCTTTTTATAGAACTTGTCTCTGAAGCGACTGCTCCGCCCGGCGGCGGGCATAATCACGGCTACTTTCGCCACGGCGAATCCCCCTTCAAGCGTTTTTCGACGCCCTGGAAATTGCGGTAAATTGGAGGCTCAATTATAGCAGAAATCTAGGGCGCAGGGGATAGGGAGTCGAGGATAGAGCGTTGGGCATAGGGCATAGCGAGTTTATTCTTCGCTGCGAGCTCCGTTTCGTTACAGACTGTACGCTCTGCGCCGCCACGTTTGAACGCTAGGCGGCGCCAGAAAGGCGGGCAAGAAAAACGACAGGCCGACGGAACGAATCGTCGGCCTGTATGCATGCGCAATAATAGGCGTAAGTTCGAGCTATTTGCGCCGACGAACGGCTGCGAGAGCCAAACCGCCCAGTCCAAGCATCAAATAGATTGACGGCTCAGGAACGCCGATCACGACGGGAGCGCCGGAAACGATCGTGCCTGTAGCGCCGATTTTCCCGACGCCGTCTTGATAATAGGACGCACTGACCGGTGTGCTATTTATGAGGAAGTTGATTTGCGTTGCCGTTACTGCGTTAACGGCGCTCGTCACGGTGTAGGTGAACGTGTATATCTTGGCAGGAGAGGTGCCTACGTCATTTCCAACATTGATGGTAACAGAGGAAATGAGGAAGGATTGGATTTCAACGTCGCCGGATATGTTATCGACGGTGAGTGTTCCGGCGTTGGCCAAGGCGCCCATCCATTCAGAAGGAATTGTGCCAAGAGCCATGTCGCCGTTGACTCTTCCGACGGTTTCTTCAAAGCTGCCTTTGAGAAACTTCAGCCTGTCGTTGGTCGGGTCGCCGTCAGTACCTGTGACGCTGGCGTAAACGTCGAATGTGATGACCGATCCGATGGAAAAATCGGTAATTGTTTTACTGTCCGATAGCGTTCCATTCGTAATGCTGACGGCTTGAACGTCCACGACTAAGTCAGCAAACGCCGAAGAGGCGAGAAGAAGCGACGCGGCGAGGAAACTTGCAATCTTGAAATACATAAGAATGCTCCTAATAACGAGGTATGCTCCGGCCGGATCAAAGTCTAGATCGATGGCGGAAATGCGAGGTGATTTGTAGCGGAAAAAGAGCGCGAGGGTTTTCGCTTGAAAAAGCGAGAAAGAAATCGACCGTCGCAGCCGCTGCCTCGAAACTAGTATAGAGAACTACCGATTCATCCGGCGCCTCATCCTAAACCGGCTATGCGAAAAAGTCAAGAAATGCCGTGCTGCTAATTCATTATGTGACGCACGGGGGGGGGACGCAAATCGAACAAACGCACGGCGCCTACGTTTGGCTCCAATAGTGCAAACCGCCGCGCGAAGGCGGAAAGCCCAGCCCGAAAATAGTGCTGAGATCGATTTCGTCCGCGTCCACGACGACGCCGTCGTCGACCGCAAGTCGAGCTTCGGCCGCCATTGGCGCGAGAAGGCGATCAAGCAGGGCCTCGTTCGTCTCTTTTTTTGGCTGTCGCCAACGCGTCAACATTTTAGTCAACTCGGGATCGTCCCGTTTGATTTTTTGCGGCGGCTCCCCCACATAGGCAAAAAAACCTCGGCCGGTTTTGCAGCCGAGACGTTTTGCTTTGAGCAGCGAGACGAGCAACGGAGACGACGGGACACGCTCCGGAAACGCTTCGGCCAGCGTCCAGCCCGCCTGTAAAATCGTGTCGAGCCCGATTTCGTCCATCAGGCGGAACGGACCTTTGGCGAAGCCGAATTCCTCGGCCGCCGAATCGATCGCATCGAGCGAGAATCCTTCTTGCGCCAATTCCATGGCGGCCGACAGAAGCGGAAAGAGCAAGCGATTGACCAGAAAGCCAGGCTTGTCGAGCGTGACGAGCGGCATCTTGCCGATCGCTTTGGCGTTGGCCGAGACGAACGCGATCGTTCTTTCCGAAGTTTGAGAGTGCGAAACGATCTCGGCCAGCGGACGTTCGCGGACCGGGTGGCAAAAATGGAACCCGCAAAACAACTCCGGTTGGGGCCAACTCTCGGCCAAACGCGAAATGGACAAGGCCGACGAGTTCGTCGTCATTACGGCGTCGTCGCGAACGACTGTTTTCAAGGCTTCGAACAAGTTCCGCTTAACGTCAATTTTTTCGACGATCGATTCGATGACGAGGTCAGCGTCGGCGAACGCGGCGAGATCGGAACTGGTTTGCAATTGTTCGGCGACGAGCGCCTCCGCCTCTTCTAGGCTTTTCGGTCGATGCGTCGACTCGCTCATTTCGCGGAGAACGGCGTCGATTGCGGCCGGCCAATAGTTCGCATTTGAAGCGAGCAGTATATCTTGCGTGATCTTTGAACGAGCGGCGGCGAGGACCGTCGGATTGTTATCGACGAGGACGACGCGTTTGCCGTGCGCGACGTGCGCGGCGGCGATCGCCGAGCCCATGATTCCGGCGCCGACTACGCCGACGCACCGCGTTTGTGCGGCCAACGTCGCTCCGGCTTCGTCGCAAGCGAATTTTCGACGAACGAGACCGAGGACATGTTCGAGCGGGTCAGATGATGCCATGACAAAACTGCGGGCAGGGGGAGGGGACAGGGAGCCGAGGCTATTTCGTTTGTTTGTCGCGCGGGGCCGAGGCTTGGCGTTCGTACCACTGTTTCCAACGCAGAATGCGTTCGGAAGTGGACGGGAGTTTGCGGTCGTCCTTGCGGAGCGAGACGTCGTCGCCGACGATTTTCGGCAGGCTTTCCAAGGCGGCCCTCACGACGATCGTTTTGCCGTCGAGTAATTCAACGAGCGCCGCGGTGAAGAAGGGATCGGGATACTCGCCCATTTTCTGAGCGGCGTGGGCGGCGACTTTCGGATCGCGCGCATAGGCGAGGCGAGCCAACGCCGTCTTGCCCGACTCGTCGTTGAGTGCGACCAATGCGGCGGCCGCTTCGTATTGAATCTCTTCGTTCGTCGAAGCGAGTAGCTTACGGATCGGGAGCGTCTCGGTCGTTCCGCTCACGGCAAGCGCGCGGAGAGCGGAGCAGGTGACGTCATGATTCGATCCTTCGAGCAAGGGGAGCAATAATGCGGCGTTGCGCGAATCGGGAATCGAAACGAGCAGTTCGCAAGCGAGGCGTTTCGTTTCGGGATCGTCTTGCGAAAGCGCGACGTAGGTCAGCTCCCTTGCGGAGTCGCCCCCTTCCTTTTCCGCGATCTTCAAGGCGGCTTGCCAAACGACCGCGGTCTTGTCGGGCGTAACGACGAAGCAGAGGCGGTCGAAGGCGAAGCGTCCGATCGGACCTTTCTCGGCGATCTCGACGAGGTCGTAAGCCGCTTTGCGGCGCTGCGACGCGTCGCTCGACGAAAGACGATCGATCGCGGCGAACGTCGTGTTGCGGGCCGGTAGCGTCTCGGAATAGACCCAGTCGGGAATTAAGGCTTTCCGTTCGAATCGCAGGCGTTCCAAGGCGTCGAGCAGCTCGGGGCCGTAAGCCCGCAGCTCGCCGCGATTCTCGGTTTTGAGAAAGCGTTCAATCTCGGCAAGTTGCGAGTCGGAAGCGTGCGGTCGAGCGACGGGCGCCTCTTTCGGCTTGCTGGCGACGACGTAAGCGTCAGGGCGCTCGTCGCGGAATCGCGAAACGAGAGTCGCCAGTATTTCAGCGCGGCGTTCGGGCGGACCGTCGAAGGGGAACGACTCGGCCGGCTTCCAAGCGTCGGCCAATTCTCGGGCGGCCGTCCTTCTCGCGTTGTACGTCGATTTGTCGCCCATCGCCATGAGCAATATCGGACCTTTGCGCTCGATTGGCCAGGAGTCAACCGCGCGAACGACCGCCAGTTGCACTTCGACGCTCGGATCTTGCAGAAATCTTTCGGCGACGGCGGCGGCTTCCGCGTTCGGAAAACGGGATAACGCTTGCGCGATCTTTTGTCGCACACGCCACGATGCGTCGCCCGAGGCCTCCCAGAGCGGTTTCTCGAATTTGCACTCGACGAGCGCCGCAACGGCCGCAAGCCGCGTCGGTTCGGCGCGGTCTACGATCAATTCTTTTAGCAGTTCTTTCGATTCCTCGTCGCCAATTAGACCAAGGCCGGCAATGGCCGACGAGCGAACCCGGAAATCGGCGTCATGCAACGCCGATTTTGCGTGCGTAAAGGCCGCGGGATGTTTTTTCGCGGCCATCGTGCGCAGAGCTTGACCGCGCACCCGATAATCGGGATCGGCGCGAAGATCGACCGCTTCGACCGGCAACTCCCCTTTTTCGCAGCGTTCCCAAGCCAAGAGGGCTTCGAGTCGAGGCTCCGGCCGCATCGCGCGCAACGCTTGAACGAATCGAACGTCGTCGGAGGGCGATTCGCGTTTGGCCAAGGCGCGTATCAATTCGGCGTGCAGCTCGGCCATGTAGGGCGACTTCTTATCTTTGCGAACCGTGCCGTATTGATCGACCAATTCCTGCAAGCGGAGCGTCACCTCGTCGCTCCGCATCGCTTCGGCGTCGGCCGATTTTTTCGCTTTCTTCGTCGAGGCGGTTTCGGCCTCCGCAAGCGGCTTTTCAACTTTCGGAAGCATGCCGATCGCTTCGACGGCGGCGCAACGCATCGGAAGCGGAACGTTCGGCGTGCGAACCAATTCGGCAAGCCGATCGAGCCCCGCCGCGTCGCCGCGCTGCGCTAATGCGATAGCCGCGTTGGCCGAGACGTTCGCGTCCGAGTCTGCCAAAACGAGCCGCAAGTCGGGCCGCTTTTCGACCGGGCGGCTGAGAACGTCGTCGAGTTGCGGATAGCGCCACCGCGTCTCGGACTCCTCGTCGACCGAGCGAATCCAAACGCAGCCGGCCAAATTCTTCGCGTCTCTTTCGGTGATCTTCGCCAAGACGGCGCGATCGACCGAAGTGAGCGGGGCAGGGGGGACGGGCGAAGATGACGCCTTTTCCTTCGGCCGCGAGGCGATCGACTCTTCAGACGTTTCGGCGATCGCCTTAGACGCCGAATGATCGAACTGTCGGCAACCGGCGCAGAAAGACAGCCCGGCGAGAACGCAAAGCGTTACGGCGACGTCGATTCCTTTTCGCGCGAGTTTCATCAGGGCAATTCCGTTTGCCGGCGCTGAACTCAGGGGCCAAGACGCAACGAACGTGCGTCGGCGCTGTCGGTTATTTCAATTTTTCGCGAATCTTTTCGATCTGCGACTCCGACGGCTCTTTCTCGGCGGCCGTCGAAAGTTCTTTGATCGGCTCTTGCAGGGCGGAGACGCTTTTTGCGCTACCGAGTCCGCCGAGCGCGGCCAACGCCGCGTCGGTGCAGGTCTTAATGCGTCGCCGCGAAATCGGCTCGCTCTTTTTCACTTCGGCCAATTCTCGATCGCAAACGTTACGGACGAATGCGCGAAGCGCATCGGTCAATACGTCGACCTTCACGCCCGTGCTCTCTTCGTACTTGATCTGCGAGAGCGCTTCGACGGCGGCGGTACGCGAGAGAAGCGAAGACTTTTCGTCGCCGATCAACTCGGCCAGTTTGTGAAGGGCCGCGCCGTTTTCGCCCGCAGTACGCAAAGCGCCGAGCGTTTGGGCCGCTTGCAGTCGCATCCATACTTTGTCGGGCGTCGATTCGTCGCTCTCGGAAATCCGCTTCAACGCGGCGTCGAGAACTTGTTTTTTCGCCTCGGCTTTTTCAAAAGGTAACGCCGCATGTCGGGCGAGACCGACCCATGCCGCCACTTTCACCGCGTCAAGTTGATCTTTGTCGCCGATCGTCGCAAGAAGGATCGCCAGCGCCTCGGGCGAAGGCGTCGGCGATTCGCTCCCCGAAACGTCCTTCGCGTTCAGTTCGCCGATGGCGAGCATGGCGTTGACGCGCGAGGCCGGATGGTAATTTCCTTTGACGATCTTCGTCAGACTCTCAAGCGATTGTTTGACGAGAGCCTCGTGGACGACGTTCTTGTCCTTCAGACTGATCAATTGATTGCGGAGCGCCTTGCGATAGGCGGTAAGATCTTGCAGATTCGCCGAGACCGTCCAACGCGGAAAATAGTAATTCGTGAAGTACTTCTCAAAGACCTGCGCATCGGAAATCTTGTTGTCTCGCCCCATGGCGCCGACGGCCGGTTGTGCGGTTCGCTTCAACCCTTCATCGACGGGGTCTTCCGTGTACGACTCGGCGAACGCTCGGCCGGCAAAAAGGCATAAAACGCCCGCCAGAACCAGGCCCAACGCAAACAGCGAGACCAAGCGATTCGTGACTGGACGCAATGAAGTAAGTTGTTTTGCAGACATGAGTTTTGCCGTGAATCCGCTTCGCGATTTTGATAAAGAACGCATCCTATATAGGCTAACAACGTTTACGCGGACCTGTCAAGTTGCAGGGATTGTTCCGGTCAAACTGCTCAACCGCGCGGAAATGCTAATTTGGGCTGCGTATGGTACGAAAAATCGACCGCCTCAGCCAGATCAATCCGAAAGTAGGGGGACGATATTCCTCGTTACCAGGCTCCGCCTAGTAACGCACTGCGTTGCAGGGCTCTTCCGTGCTGGAGCTCGCAAAGTCGGCGAGGCGGAGCCTCGAACTTAGCCGGTTCCCAGGCAGGAGCCTAGGAACCAGGGCAATCCAGCTACTGCCCGCGCCAGAACCGCCCCGAAAGAGCGACGACCAAGTAGACGAACCCGGCAAGGAGAATGATCGTTGGACCGCAAGATAAGTCGTATGAATCACTTACGGCAATTCCTGCGACGATCGTTACCGCGCAGACGACCGTCGAAATGGCCATCATTTGCCAAAGCCGTCGGGAAAACTGGCTGGCCACGGCGGCCGGCAGCGTCAGTAGGGCGATGATCAGAACGACGCCCACGATGCGAACCATCAGGACGACGGTCAGGGCGGTAATGGTCAGCAGGAGCAGGTAATAAAACTTGACCTGAACGCCGCGAAGCTCGGCAAACTCCTCGTCAAAGCAGAGGGCCAGGAATTTGTTGTAGAAACCCAGCCCGACGAGGATTACCGCCGCGTCTAGCCCGAGAACCAAATACAGATCGCCGGGCGAGATCAACAAAATGCTCCCGAAGAGATAGCTCATCGGATCGACGGCGACCGGCGCCTTGGCCAAGAGCAGCAGTCCGACGGCCATGCCGATCGACCAGACCGCGCTGATGACGGTGTCCTCGCGCTGCTTGGCGTAAAGGCTGACCAGTCCGATCACAACGGCCGAGACGACGGCGGCGACCAGCGCGCCGAGGATCGGATCGCACCACGGCCAATCGAAGGTCTTTTGCAAATAGATCGCGGCGCCGATCCCGCCTAGCACGCAGTGCGAAATGGCGGCGGCGATGTAGCTGATTCTTCGCGCCACGACGTACGAGCCGACGATGCCGAGCGCAACGCTCGACAACACGCCGATCAATAGCGTGTAACGCAGCGACGGGTCGCTAGGATCGATTAATGCGGCGTAAAATTCGGTCATTTTCGGCAACTAATTCACCGCAAAGGCGCAAAGAATGCGAAGGATTTTTATGTATGTCTTCTTTGCGCTCTCAGCGTCTTAGCGGTTCAATCTTTCATTTGAAATCTACGGACAGTTTTCACCGCAGAGGCGCGGAGGTCGCTGAGACGGACAGGTTTGGTTTTGTCTTCTCTGCGCACTCGGCGTCTCAGCGGTTTAACCTTTTTTTGAATTCATTCGGGCATATTCACCGCAAAGGCGCAAAGAACGCGAAGGATTTTTATCAAATGTCTTCTTAGCGTCTTAGCGGTTTATATCTCTTGTTTGAGTTCTTAGGATAATTTTTACCACGGAGGCACAGAGGGCACGGAGAGCGTAAAGGCTAGACAGGATTTACATAATGTACATGATTTGCGAAATAATTATTCTGTAAATCTTGTTAATCCTGTCAAAAAAACTCTGCGCTCTCAGCGTCTCAGCGGTGCAATTCTTTTTTTGGAATCTTTTGCGGCCTTTATCCATGCTTGTGCCCATGTTCTACCAGGCGGACGTGCTGCCCGTAGATGTCGTGGATGTTTTCGCCGGTCAGTTGTTGCGTGGGATGAACGACCACTTGCCGGTTCACGCAGATGACTTTTTCGACCAAGTTCGAGACGAATCCGAGGTCGTGCGAGACCATCACGACGGCCATCTTTTCGTTCAGCTTGCGGAGCAGGTCGAGCATCTGATTTTCGACGAGCGTATCGACGTTCGAGGTCGGCTCGTCGAGCAGGAGCAAGGCCGGATCGCCGCACAGCGCCCGGGCGATCAACGTTCTCTGGCGTTGCCCGCCCGAGAGCGAGGCGAATTGCCGTCGGGCGAAATCCTCCACGCCGACCTGTCGGAGCGCTTCCCAGGCGGCGGCCCTGTCCTCGGCCGAGCGCCAGCCAAGCTGACCGCGCCAGCCAGGTTGTCCTAGCCGTCCCATCAAAACGACGTCCAAGACCGTGGCGGGAAACTGCGGGTCGTACAGCAAATGTTGCGGCATGTAGCCGATCTTCTGTCGTGCGTCGTGCGGCGATTGCCCGAAAACGTGGATCGTCCCTTCGCTCGGCCGAAGCACGCCGAGGATTAGCTTTAACAACGTGGTTTTGCCGCCCCCGTTCGGCCCGACAATGCAGATCGCCTCGCGCGGATAGACCGCGAACGTCGCCTCTTCCAAGACGGGAACGGTCCCGTAGGAGAAGCGAACGCGGTCGAAGGCGATGATAGGTCGGGCTTGTTCGGGCATTCTTGAAACCGGTTTTTTTCACCGCAGAGGCGCGGAGGTCGCTGAGTCGGACAATTTTAGTTTTTATCTTCTTTGCGCTCTCTGCGTCTCAACGGTTTAATTCTCTTCTTTGTAATTATTGACGATGCGTTTGATTCCGTCTTTCAGAACGGGCGTGTTAAAATTGATGAGAAGTCCAATTTGCCGGTGTGAAAGTTTTAAGTAGGTCAACAATTGGGCTTCGTGGATCGGCAGCAGCTTGTCGACGGATTTAAGTTCAACGATGATCGAATCATCGACGACGATGTCCATTTTATATCCGCAGTCCAATCGCACGTCCTTGTATTCCACAGGCAGATCGACTTGGCGTTGGAAAGGAATCTCTTGCAGGGCTAATTCACGACAAAGGCATTGTTCGTAGGCGGATTCGAGCAACCCTGGGCCGAGCGCTTTATGCACTTCAATGGCGGCGCCGATGATTTTCCCTGTATCCATCATTTGTTTCTCGCTTTTTTGCAAGAAGTTTTTTACCGCAGAGTCGGACCTTTTCTTTTGTTTCTCTGCGCACTCTGCGTCTCAGCGGTTCAACCTTTTGTTTGAATTCTTGGGATGGTTATTCACCGCAGAGGCGCGGAGGTCGCTGAGACGGACAGGTTTTAGTTTTGCTTTCTCTGCGCTCTCAGCGTCTCAGCGGTGCAATTCTCTTCTTTGAAATCTACGGACAGTTTTCACCGCAAAGGCGCAAAGAACGCGAAGACGGACAAAAAATGGACAGGATTTACATGATGAACAGGATTCAGAAAAACATAAATTCTGTAAATCTTGTTAATCCTGTCTAAAAAACTCTGCGCACTCGGCGTCTCAGCGGTGCAATCTTTCGCTTGAAATCTACGGACAATTTTTACCGCAAAGGCGCAAAGAACGCGAAGGATTTATATCAAATGTTTTCTTTGCACTCTTAGCGTCTTTGCGGTTCAACCTTTCGTTTGAATTCATTCGGGCATATTCACCGCAGAGGCGCGGAGGTCGCAGAGTCGGACAATTTTAGTTTTTGTCTTCTTTGCGCTCTCAGCGTCTCAGCGGTGCAATTCTCTTCTTTGAAATCTACGGACAGTTTTCACCGCAGAGGCGCGGAGGACACAAAGGAAGGATGAGGGATGAATTATGAAGGATCGCGACTTTCATCCTTCACCCCTCCTCCTTCATCCTTTGCTTTCCGAGTCTCGGCGGTGAACTATTTGCGAGTAGTCATTTTAGACGGGGCGCAAGAAAAACAACAGGCCGACGTTCGTGTCGTCGGCCTGTTGAAATTTATCAAGATGTCGTTTTAACGCGAATCTTGTATGGAGGACAAATTACTTGCGGCGACGGATGGCCAAGAGAGCCAAACCGCCCATGCCGAGCATGACCAACGTGGCTGGCTCAGGAACGGCGGACAAACTGACAGCTCCGCCCGTGGAAATCGTACCGGTCGTGCCAGTCTTGGCCGCGCCATCTTCGGTGAAGGACGAAGCGGTGGCTCCGGTCTTACGCAAGAAGTCGACTGTCGTAGCCGTTTGACTCGAAACGGCGCCAGCGGTCCACGTGAAGGTGTACAGCAACTGGGCATTAGCGGCACCAGAAGCGGTGGTGGTCAAAGAAGAACGAGCGGCAAACGACTGAATTTCCTTATCGCCAGTTGTAGCATCGGCAGTCAACGTACCAACAGAGTACGTACCAGTCGCCCAAGTGGACTCAAGAGTGCCAAGAGCCATATTGCCCTTGACTCCGCCCAAAGTCTCTTCAAAGCTACCTTGGATGCTTTGGAACTTATCGTTTGTCAAATCGGTATCGGTACCAACCACGTAACCATAAACGCTGAACGTGACGACAGAGCCAGTACCCACTTTAACGGTCTTGCTGTCAACAAGCGTTCCGCCTGTAACGGCCGTCGCTCGAACGTCGATGACGAGGCTGGCAAACGAACTGGACGCGACGCACAGGGCCGCGATCATCGCTAGAACAAAACTCTTTTTCATGAAAAACTCCTAAAGTTGATGAAGAAAAGAAGAGGTTATTTTGCAAATTGAAACGACTAACGAACCTTTTTTCGGAAGCCGAGGAGCAAACCGCATGCGGCGCCGCCCAGCAAGACAACCGTGGAAGGCTCCGGAACAGCGACGGCCGACGCAGCGACTCCAGTCGATCCCAAAGTGTTTACAGTATTGTCAATCCAGAAATAGTCGTCAGCGTTGATAACGCCGTTGTAGTCAAAATCGCCAGTGGCCCATGTAATCGTCGGGCTGCCGCCGGTCGACATCTGGTTGACGGTATCGTCAATGTAAAAATAGTCGTCCGCGTTAACCACGCCGTTGAGATCGGCGTCGCCCAGATAGGTGGACAACAAAAGAGTACTCGCGGATGTCACTGTTTGGCCATGGAAAGTACTGTAGCCAAGCGTGTTCAAAGCGTAGTCGCCAGTCATGGCGCCGACGCCGACGATACCCGAAGAGATGTCAGTCGGCTTAATACCGTTAAGATCCCAACCATTACCATCGCAAGCGTGACTGACATAGCCATACACTGTACCTGAAGCGGTGGTGGCAACATACCCATAGGCACCATGGTCGAGCAAAATATTGTCGGTGCTGGTCATAACGAGGTTGTTGACGGCAAACCCAGCTGTGTAGCGATTTGTGGCCGCGTTGGCCGTGCCGGCGCTCATCGCCAATAGAGCTGCTACGCAGAGCAGCGTCTTATTTAATTTCATACCGAATTTCCTCCATACAAATGTGAAGCAGAACGAGTGTTGGTTGAAGAAGGAGTTTTGGAGTTAAAGCCCAAAAACTGTCCATAGGTGACGTTTCTAGTAAACTGCCTACCTCCTTTCGCGAATGGGACCCATTCGCCGCAAAGAGCCTGATCGGAGGCGCGTCCTGCAGTCGTCTTCCCGGATGGCGCCGAAACGCCAAGACTTCCGCTGACAATTCCCACGATAACAAGCCCAATCCAAAATATCAAGCATTTTGCCTAAAGTTTCGCGGATTTCTCCGCAGCAGTTCCCGCAAATTACTATTTCACCACCAAGACACGAAGGCACACAGTTCGGAAAAGGATGAAGGACGAGGGATGAAATATCGCGGCAATTCGCGATTAAAATTTATCCCATTCCCCCTTTCTTGGTGTCTTTGTGTCTTGGTGGTGAAAAATCGCTAAGTTATTATCAAAAAACGAGTTGCGTTAATGTCTGGCGTCGGGGAGTGCGACCGAATACGGGTTGCTGTCGTTCAAATCAGTAAAATCAATAAAACCCAACCTACTGCGGGCTAATCAATCTGTGCGGCGCTCTTTGTTGTTGTGCCTACCCGCAATCGGCGAAGTCGCTACATAAGAAGCTAAAAGGAAAAGATTCAAATCGTATAAGCGGCAGGTGAAAAACACGTTATTTGCCGCTAATTCCGAGCGGCCTTCGATCAAAAATCAAACTACGATCCGACCGCTATAGTCTTTTTTACCAAGGATTAGAAAAATGTCAATCGGTTTTATGCGAAAATGGAGGGATTGTAGGGGGAAGGCCGAAAAAAGGACGTTCTAAGCGCTTTTTACCGCAAAATTCGCGATTTTTTTCCACGAAGGGCACGAAAGTCGTAAATTTTTTACCGCAGAGGCGCAGAGGACACGGAGAGCGAAAAAGTTAGACAGGATTTACATGATGTACAGGATTTAGCAAAACATCAATTCTGTAAATCTTGTTAATCCTGTCTAAAAAACTCCGTGTTCTCCGTGTCTTAGTGGTGAATAATCAGGCGGGCGGGGCGGCGGACCCGACCGTCAGCGGCGAGCCGAGCGTTTCCGTCAATTCCTCAAAACGCGCGATCCGCACGTCGGCTTCGGCATCGGCGTCGGCGTTGAATGCAATCGTGGCCATCCCCACGGCCGCCGCGCCTGATAATTCAACGCGATCGTGACCGACGAACGCCACGCTCTCGGCCGGTAAATTCAAACGATCCAAGGCCGCGAGATAAATTGTTGGATCGGGCATGCAACTCTTCAAATCGATCGACGAAACCAACGCCGGAAAGAGCTTGTCGATTCCGAACAACAGCAAGCGTTCGCGAATTAAGGCGCCGGTATGTTCGGTATCGCAAATGACTCCCATCTTGAAGCCGGCTTGATGCAATCGCCACAGCGTCGTTCGCACGCCGGGCAGCGGTCGCGCGTTCGCTTCAAGTTGACGGCGTCGCGCGTGGCTGGCCGCCTCGACTTCGTCGATTTGTCCGGAAGTCAGCCCGACGCAACGCAAAAAAGACTCAAAAGCCTCGCGAAATTCGCGTCTTCCGCAATGCACGTCGTCGAGGTAGTCGCGGTCCCAAATGCGGAAAAAACTGCAGTAGTTCGTATGCAGACCGACGCGATTGAGGAGTCGAAGAACCCAGCGCCGCCAGACGGTGTCGTCGTAAAGAATGTTGCAAGCGTCGAACAGCACGCCCCGGACGTTGCGAGGTAACGGCGCGGCGATCGCTTGTCGCGCCGCGTGATGCGCTCGGGTCCGTATGTCCAAGGCGTCGGAAGCGAAATCGGGGAAAAACGAGTTCTTCGAGTAGGCCATATCAGGGTGCGGCGAGCGGAGGACGGAGGGAAGGATGAAGGATGAAGGATGAAGGATGAAAGGCGCGGCAGTTTTAACCGCTAAAAAAACGAAGGATCACGAATTATATTCACCGCAAAGGCGCAAAGGTCGCGAAGGAATATTCTTGCCTTCTTTGCGCTCTTAGCGTCTTTGCGGTTCAATCTTATGTTTGGACTCTACGGGCAGTTTTTCACCGCAAAGGCGCGGAGACGGCTGAAGGAAGGATGAGGGATGAATTATGAAGGATGAAGGTGCGCGACTTTCATCCTTCATCCCTCTTCCTTCATCCTTTGCGCAAGTTCAACGTGTTTCTGCGGCGATCTTTCCAGCTAAGGAATTGATTCTACCTACCAGGCGGGGCCGTCGCAATCACGGTTGAGAACCGCCATCCGAGAGCGGAGCGTCGGGTGGTGCGATAAAAGCGACGCGATCCGCCGCCAATCGAGTCCTTCGGGCCCTAACGCTTCGTATATCGCCGTCATGTGGTCCCAGTCCTCCTCTTGATCGATGCGCAACCGGACGTCCGCTCGGTCTAGTTCGCTTGGGGCGGGAAGGAGCCGAATGGAGAATTTTTGCGGGCGATCGTAAATGTAGCGAGTCACTTGCTCACGTTCGTGGGCGTCGGTCGAGCGTTCGGCCGCTTTACGCAACGCTTTGGCGCGGACCCACTCGGCATATATGCCGACCGGCGATTGGATGGCGGGGCGACCGTCGTGCGACGAGAAACTCACATAATCGCAATCCGGGGCTTTTTCGGCCTCGTTGACGAGTCGGTCGATAAGCGCCGGATCGGTAAAGAGATTGTCGCCGCGAATGCGGATCACGGCTTCCGCCGGGTACGCCTCGAGGGCCTTGGCGAAGCGGCCCAGCGAGTCGGGCTGATCGCCGGAGAAGATCGGCACGTCGGTCGGAACGAGGCTCCGCAAAAAGCGGTGGTCGGGGCAATCGCATGCCAGCACGATCACGCCGTCAAGACGCTGGCATTCGGTGGCGCGGCGAATCACCCATTCTAAAATCGGCCGACCGTCGAGTTTTCGGGCCGCGCGGCACTGATAATGGGGAACATGGCTGCATGCTTGCACCACGCCGAGATTTTTGAGCATTTTTTGCTCTCCTTCCATGAAGATAAGTCCGTCGCTATTGGCCGCTACGAGGTATTTAATCCCTCGGAAGTGGAAGAGTCAAGAGAGAAACGAGCGGAAGGAGGAAGTACGAAGGGTGAAGGCGGAAAGTCGCGGCAGTTTAATCACGAAAAACACGAAATACGCGAAAGTCGCAAATTTTTCACCGCAAAGACGCAAAGGTCGCGAAGGAAGGATGAGGGATGAATTATGAAGGACGAAGGTGCGCGAGTTTCATCCTTCATCCCTCCTCCTTCATCCTTTGCTTTCCGCGTCTTAGAGGTTCAACCTTTTGTTTGAAATCTTCGGACATTATTTACCACAGAGGCGCGGAGGACGCAGAGACGGACAATTTCAGGTTTTGTTTTCTCTGCGCACTCAGCGTCTCAGCGGTTCAATCTTATGTTTGGACTCTACGGGCCGTTTTCACCGCAGAGGCGAGATTTTGCGATTTTTATGCAGGCGCATAAAAAAAGCCTCTTCAGAATTTGAAGAGGCTTTTTGAAGGTGGAGATGAGGGGACTCGAACCCCTGACCTGTTCATTGCGAACGAACCGCTCTCCCAACTGAGCTACACCCCCGTTGGATTACGTCGGCCGCTTTCGACCGGCGTTTTCTCGCTACATTCTATCGGTTTCACGGCGAAAAGGCCATTAGCCCTTCGGGCGAAGCCGTCGCAATCGGCATTCCTGACCGATGCGGAACGTTTTCCGCGTTTCGCAGGGCGTCGGCATGCGTTTTGCCTGTCAAAAATCGGAAAGCTCGAATTCTAGCCGGTCGGCCAATCGGCGTCAAAGGGGGGCAGGGGCAAGGAGGAGGGGCGAATTATGAAGGATGAGGGCGCGACTTTCATCCTTCACCCCTCATCCTTTTCGAACTTTGTGCCTTGGTGGTGAATATTCCCTTGTATCCGGGGACGTGCTACTCAAGCCCCAAGCCGAGCCGGTAGGCTTTGCGTTGTTTTTCGACGCCCAGCCGGGCCGTTATCTCCTCCCATTTTTTAGCGGCTTCCCCTAATGCCTCTTCGGGGGCGGCTTTTCCGCCCAAAACGCTCTGCACTGCCTCGTCGAGCGCCTTGATATACTCTTCCCGGCCAGGAAGCTTTAAGGCGATCCATTGTGAATTCTGCAAAGTCGCTTGAGTCAGTTCGCCGTAGCGGACCGCCGCCGGGGCGGGAACGCTCGATTCCGTCCAGACGAGAGGCCGGCTAATCTGACTGACGCGGAAAAGTGTCGTGTCAGGACTGACGGGGCATACGTCTTGCCCGAATTTTTTACCCGAAAGCCACGTTAATAATTGAAATGCGGCCTCTTTTTTCGCCGCCGTCGTCGAAACGACTCCCATTCGCCCCGATACGGAAAGCAAAGGCACGAAAGGAGAATCCTCTTCGTCGCGTTTATTCCAGGTTCGAGCCGAGGCGTTGTACATTTCAAACGCGCCGGGGAGTTCGGAAAAACTGACTTGGAAATTTTCGACGGCGTTCGACGAGGCGATTTCAGATTTGCCCGCCTTTTCCGAGCCCGAGGGCCAAGTGATCGCCAGCAGGCATTTTCCTTGGGCGAATGCCTCTCGGACGCCCGCCGGATCGAGTTTCAATGTCTCTTGCGGTAGCCCGTCGCACGATTCGCGGAGTTCCTTGAGCGCGCGGACCATGCCCGGCGAGTCGATCATCGGTTTCATCGTTTCGATGTCGAACAACGCGGAGTAGTTGTCGCGGTGTTTCAGATAGGACGCGGCATGGGCTAAGAGCGTCCAGCCGGCCCAGGGCGATTGAAGCGGCTCAAGAACGGCGTATTGCGGCAGTCCGGAGACGGCCTTATCGCCCGACTTTTTTAGCGCGGCGAACGCTTGCGCAAGGTCGGCGAACTCGCGCCAAGTGCGAGGCGGCTTGCGGCCCATTTTTTCGAGCACGTCGGTGCGTGAGTAGAGCGTGAAGACCGGTGAACCGAACGGAATGGCCAGAATATCTTCGCCCCACAGGTTTTCTCGTAACTTCGGCAGATCGAACACGTCGCCCCACTCGTCGCCGCGCTTCACCTCGGCGGGAACCGGAGCGAGCAATCCGCCGTCCGCAAGAGCCCCGAACAGCCCTTGCGGGCAGATCATCGCGTCGGCGGGCAATTCCTTGACGTTTTCAAAGTCTTTGGTTTTAACGGCGATCGCTTCAAACGTGCCGCCGGTTTGCGCTTGCCATTCCCCCTGCAATCGTTGCACGGCGCGGAGCATGGCCGGGTCGTCGGCGACGGCCAATTTAAGCTGCACGCCCTCGAACGAGAACGTTTTACCTTCTTTTTTTGCGACCGAATTCGGCGCCGCGTCGTCGGAACAGCCGGTAAGGAAGAAAAACGTTACGAGAAGAGCAATAGAGGCGAGCGTGCGGCGATTCATGGCATGCCGTTCCGTGTATGGATATTCGAGGGGGTTTTTGACGCAAAATAGCGCTTCCTATGATTATTCACGAAAGAGAGACCTCGGCAAGCGGACGCAAAGGATGAAGAGGAAGCGAAATAGGTTGTGATTGCCGTTTACGCCTCGACGTGCGAACTTTCCGAGAAGCGGAAATTGCTTTACAATTCGGGTTCGGCGTCCGTGAAAAGTTCGGTACGGATTAGTCAGTCGGCGTTGAACCTTTTTTTGTCGGGACGTTCTCCCGACCTACTTGCTACTCACAATAAACTAACATGAGCATCTATCTTGGAATCGACGTCGGTACTTCAGGCGTGAAGACGTTGGCCATCGACGCCAAGGGGAAAATCCTCGCCTCGGCCTTGGAATCCTACCCGTGCTACGCGCCGAAGCCGCTCTGGAGCGAGCAGGACCCCGAGGATTGGCGCCAAGCGACGGTCCGTTCCGTTCGTAAAACGATCGCCAAAGCCAAGCTCAAAGCGAAAGACGTGAAAGCGATCGGGCTTTCCGGCCAAATGCATGGCTCCGTCTTTTTGGATAAGAACGATAAGGTCATTCGTCGAGCGATTCTTTGGAACGATCAACGTACGACCGCCGAGTGCGAAGAAATCGAACGCCGCGCCGGCGGCCGAGAAAAACTCATTCAAATGGCGGCCAATCCGGCGATGACCGGTTTTACCGCGCCGAAAATCCTCTGGCTAAGGAACAACGAGCCCAAGAATTTCGAGAAGACGCGGAAAATTCTGCTCCCGAAGGACGAAATTCGACGTTGGTTGACTGGTGAATACGCCACCGACGTAAGCGACGCCGGCGGCACGCTTCTTTTGGACGTGGCGAAGCGGGCGTGGTCGAAACCCTTGCTCGACGCTTTGGAATTAGACGCGTCGCTGCTGCCGACCTGCTTTGAATCGGAGGACGTGACGGGCCGCTTGACGGCCGAAGCGGCCAAACTGCTCGGTCTTTCGACAGATTGCCTTGTCGTTGGCGGAGCGGGCGATTGCGCGGCCGGCGCCGTCGGAAACGGAATCGTCGCCAAAGGTTTGCTCTCGACTTCGATTGGAACGTCAGGCGTGATGTTCGTCCATAGCGACGAGGTGAAAATAGATCCGCTCGGCCGTGTTCACACGTTTTGCCATGCCGTGCGCGGAAAATGGCACATGATGGGCGTCACGCTTTCGGCGGGCGGCTCGCTGCAATGGTTCCGTAACGAACTATGCAAAGCCGACTTCGCAGCCGCGAAAAAAGCGAAAAAGGATATTTACGATATTCTCTCGAAAGAAGCGGCCGCGACGCCCGTCGGCGCCGAGGGCCTTTACTTTCTGCCGTATCTTTCCGGCGAACGAACTCCGCATGCCGATCCATTCGCTCGGGGTTGCTTCATCGGCTTGACGCTCGCTCATTCTCGCGGACACATGACGCGCGCGATCATGGAAGGGGTTGCGCATTCGCTTCGCGAAAGCCTGGCGATTTTCGACGAACTCGGCGTGCCGGTCAAGCAAATCCGTGCGTCGGGAGGCGGCTCGCGAAGTCCTTTTTGGCGTCAAATTCAGGCCGACGCGTTCGGACGCAAGGCGGCCACGATCAACAGCGAAGAAGGGCCGGCCTACGGCGTCGCCTTGTTGGCCGCCGTCGGAGCGGGCGAATATAAAAACGTTGTCGAAGCATGTACGGCGACGATTCGCGTCGTCTCCGAAACCACGCCCGATCGAAAGGCTCAAAAAATTTATGATCGCGCCTTCCCGATCTATCAACAACTGTATCAATCGCTGAAGAACGATTTCCGAAAGATCGGGGCGTAAACACTATGCCGGGGGAACGAACGTCTTCAAACGACTCCTTTTCGCGGCGTGCGCTCGATGTGCTGCTGATATTCGCCGTGTTTGCCGCCGTGGCCGCGTGGCCCGTTCCCGATTCGAACGAAGCGCATTACGTTAGCAAGGCGATTCATTTTTGGAATCCGGAGCGATTGCACGGCGATCTATTTCTGAATTCGGCCGACGCCCATACGACGTTTTACGTGACGTTCGGCTGGTTGTCGTATTGCCTGAGTCCGACGGCGATGGTTTGGACGGGCCGCATTTTGACCTGGGCGCTGTTGGCGTGGGCGTGGCGCCGATTCGCTCGCGTTTTTTTCGCCGAGACCTATGCGATCGTGCTTTCGGCGGCGGTTTTCGCGTTTTTACTCGATAAATTTGCGATGGCCGGCGAATGGGTCGTCGGCGGCGTCGAAGCGAAAGGCTTCGCCTACGTTTTTTTCTTTCTCGGATTGGAAGCGGTTTTTCGCGGACGTTGGAATCGCGGTTGGCTCTGCTTCGGCGCGTCGTCGGCGTTTCATGCGCTCGTCGGAGGTTGGGCCGTCGTGGCCGTCGCCGTCGCTTGGTTCGTCGATCGTCGTCGTTATCCCACGCTTAAAAGCATGCTCCCGGGACTCGTCGGCGGAGCGCTTCTCTCGCTGCCGGGCGTTGTACCCTGCCTACTGCTGAACGCCGATTGCTCTGCCGAGACCGCGCGCGAAGCGAATGAGATTCTCGTCTTTGAGCGCCTGCCTCACCATCTGAATTTGCTGCAAATCGATCCGAAAATGATTTTTTCGTTCGTCACTCTCGGCGTTTTCTGCTTGTATTTTCGGCTGCGCTCGCATCGACGTAGAAAGTCCGAAGCGACGGCCATTAGCCCTTCGCTTGTCGAAAAGAACCACGCGCTAACGACGCTCGACGGATTCGTTTTCGGCGCGTTGGCGATTGCGACGGTCGGCGTCGGCTTCAGCTTCTTGGCCATGCTCGATCGTCCGGCGGCCGCTTCGCTGCTGCGCTTCTATTGGTTTCGCATGTCGGACGTGGCCGTCCCCTTGGGCGTGGCGATCTTAACGCTCGACGCGTTTTCATACATGACGGCGAAAATGTCGGCGGCGAAGCGGCTAAGCGCGATGGTCGCTTTCGCAATGCTTTGGGCGATCGCCAACGGCCCGACGATTTACGGCGTTCTTTCGCTAGGTCGACCGCGTTTCGATCAGTATTCGCAAGAAAAGGATTGGATCGACGTGTGTCTTTGGGCGAGTCGAAACACGACCGAAGACGAGATATTTCTGGCTCCGCGCATGAGTCGAACGTTCATTTGGTTTGCTCGTCGGGCCGAGGCGGTAAGCTGGAAAAACGTGCCGCAAGACGCGAAAGGGGTGGTCGAATGGCGCGCTCGAATGGAAGACGTTTACGCCACGGGCGCCAACGATCCGGAATCGATGTGGCATGAGGATTTGGCCGAGTTGGGCTCCGCTCGTTTGAAAGCCGTTGCGGCGAAGTATAATGTGAGTTACGCGATCGCATCGACGTCGACGCGGCCGTTGCCTCTAGAGATCGCCTACCAAAATGGCGAATATACGGTCTATCGAGTGAAGGAGCGTGCGGAAGGGGAGCCAAGGCAAGGAAACGGGAAACGGAGATAGCGGCGCCAGATGACGCAAACGGAATTACCGCGGTTATTGAGCGAGCGATTGCGTCGGCCCTTGCCGGGGCCGATGATCGGATCGCGGTTCGCGCCGCAGCCTCATCCGCACGCCTATTACGAATTGCCGGCCGATGCGCCGAAAGCGGCGGCAGTCTTGATTCTGCTCTATCCGAACGAAGGGCGTTGGCATGTTCCGTTTATCGTGCGCGCCGAGGATCGGACGGTTCACGCGGGACAAGTCTCCTTACCCGGAGGCGCGATTGAAGCGGACGAAACCTCGGCCGAGGCCGCCGTGCGCGAACTGCATGAAGAAATCGGAGCCGACGATTGCACAATCGAGTTGCTTGGCACGCTTTCTCCCTGGCATGTTTACGCCAGCAATTATTTGGTTACGCCTTGGATCGGCGTAACGAAGAATACGCCGACATTTCGTCCGAATCCGGGCGAAGTCGCCGAAGTCCTGGAAATCCCGCTTGCGCATCTGACGACGCCCCAAAACTTATTGCGGCGCCGACGGACGCATTTGGGGAAAACGTACATGGCCCCCTATTTCGCCTGGCGGGAGTATCGCATCTGGGGCGCAACGTGTATGATCTTGGGCGAATTCGTGACGTTGATCGAAGAGATAAGCCGCGAATAAACGCGCTGGCTTCCTCGAAGTTCACGAACTCGCGCGAATAAATCGGAGTTGCGCAAAATGGTTTGCGCGACCTTCATCCTTCCTCCCTCCGCCTTCAGCCTTTGCCGATACGCCATGCCTAATTCTCAACGCCCTACGATTAAAGCCGTCACGTTCGATATGGACGGCCTTATGTTCAATACCGAAGACGTTTACACGCTCGTCGGGCATGAACTCCTTCGTCGTCGCGGGCATCTGTTTTCGCCGAAGCTGAAAAAAGAGATGATGGGCCTCACGCCGCAGCGCGCGTTCGAAGCGATGATCCGACGCCATCAGCTTGTCGATTCATGGCAACAGATCGCGGTTGAGTCGAACGCCCTGTTCTTAGAAATGGTGCAAGACCGGATCGAACCGATGCCAGGCTTGTTTGAACTGTTTGACGCTCTCGAATCGATCGGAATCCCGAAGGCGGTGGCCACAAGCAGTTCGCGCAACGTCGTTTTCGCCTGCTTAGATCGGTATTCATTGCGGCCGAGATTGCAGTTCGTGTTGACTGCCGAGGACGTGACGAACGGCAAACCGCATCCGGAAGTCTACCAGAAGGCGGCGTCGCGTTTGGGCGTCGCGCCGGCCGAAATGGCCGTTTTAGAAGATAGCCAGAACGGCTGCGTCTCCGCGGCGTCGGCGGGCGCTTTCGCCGTGGCCGTGCCGGGCGAGCATAGCCGGGCGCACGATTTCAGCAGCGCCTCGTTGATCATCGATACCTTGGCCGATCCGAAACTCTACGAAGCGCTTGGCGTTCGGAAATAGCGTTTGATGAAACCGGCGGATTAGTTCGGTCGAATCTCGCTCGGCGGCTACTCTCGACTCATCCGCCCGAGACGGACGTTTTGGCCGAGCAGTTCTTCAAGCAATTCCTGTGACGTGAGCAATCGCATTTCGCGCGGACGCCCCTCGGCGATCGAGTCGGCCCAATCGATCGACGACGGAGAATCGTTCGCTGCCGACGGATGAAAGGCGATTTCTATTACGCGATCTTGCGGATAAGGGCGCAAAAAATGTCTCATTAATGAGAGATCAATTCGGCCGGCATGGGCTGAGCCGAAATAGACGTCCGCATGCCGAAGCCCCGCGCGATCAAGCGTCTTTTCAAAAAAGCCGGCGCGGCGTCTTTTGGCGAGGCCGAGAACCCAGGCGAGCGGCTGACCTTGGAAAAGAGTGACGCGGGCGAGCCGCCTTTCTTTCGCGCAGCGGACATACGAAATTCCTCGCTGCGCGGCCAAGTCGGCGACGATTTCGGCGACGTTCGGCATCATCTCTACATATTGGTGTCCGTTAAGATGCGTGGGAAGCACGCCGCGATTGACTAGAAAATCGATTTGCGCCGACAATTCAAGTCGAACGGCTTCTCGCATCGACGGCGTAAGCCTTGCGGCTTTACCGAACAGAACGTAGGCGCCGGGAAAACTTCCTTCTCCGTTCAGCAGTTGCCGCGGATAGTCGTTCGTTAGCGGTTTCCCGAGCGTTAGGTTTAGATGCACGCCGAGATCGAAGGGCGTCGCGGGATCGCCGAGCTGTTTGCGCGATGCGCTCGACGGCAAAGCGTCGGCCGCTCGTTCCCGTTGCAGTTCGGACCATAACGAAATCGCACGCTCGCAATCGGGCGCATTCGACATAATCGACGTGCTGGTAAGCAGCCCGCGACGGAAACAGTCGATGATTCCGTCGGTGACCGCTTTGCGCATTCCAAAGTCGTCGGCATGAAGTAGAAGCGTTCGACGATCGCTTGTCATACCGACGGATTCAAAAGTCATGCCGCCCGTTGCTCCGTGGATTCGGCGGTCGAAATCGTCTCGGCCTGCGTTTCATAGGAGAAATGAGGCTCCGGCGCGGATCTTTGAAAATGGTCGCGGAGCCAGAGCAGGGCGACGTCCTTAAACATAGGCCATGCCTGTCGGCGTATCGAGATCGAGGAGCCGTATTCGTTGACGAGCGTGACGGGGACGCGATCATAGGGGAGGCCGAGGCGCTCGGTCAAACGCACGACTTCGGCGTCGAAGGCGAAACCGTCGATCGTCGTGCGCGAAAAGATTTTTAACGCGGCTTGTCGATCGAACAATTTCAGCCCGCATTGAGTGTCGGTGACGTGTTTAGAAACGAAAGCCCGTACGACGGCGCGGAATACTTTTGTGGCGAGAAATCGCGATACTTTTCGTTTGGCCCGGGCGGACGACTTTTCCATGTCGCGGGCCCCGAAGATCACTTCGGCTCGCCGATTGGCGATCAATTCATAACCTGCGCGAAGCGCGGAAAGATCGAAAGGAAGGTCGGCGTCGGTGAAGGCCAAGACCCTGCCGGTGCAGCGGAGCATGGCCGTTCGAACAACTCTCCCTTTTCCCCCGTTCCGATCAAGACGAATCGTGGAACAGCGAGGCCCGAATTCATGGGCCAAAAGAGCCGTTTTATCCGTGCTTCCGTCATCGGCGACGACGATCCGCCAGTCCAGATTCCAGTCGTCGAGAAAGAGGGTTAGATGGTCCAGCGTCCAAGGAAGGCGTTTTTCTTCGTTATAGGAAGGAATGATGACCGTTAGATCGTGGTCCGCCGGGCGAACGACAATCGGCAAGCCGAACGGTTTGCTGAAGGCGTGCGAGTGGTGATACATGCGGCATCCTTGCCATAAAATTTTCACTAGATAGAAAAGTCGCGCTGGCAGAACTAAATCGTTACTTGCGCGACATTTCCTCAGCGAAAACAAGCTTCCCCGTTACTTTTCGCAACTTTTACCAGGAATTGGTTGGTAAATAAATACGAAGTGGATAAAGACTGTTAAGGTGCGGCGTCTGGGGTAAGCTGGTTGTCGTTCTGCGGGGCGTTGTGA
Organism: Thermoguttaceae bacterium; assembly: GCA_963665265.2. Taxonomy (GTDB): domain Bacteria; phylum Planctomycetota; class Planctomycetia; order Pirellulales; family Thermoguttaceae; genus CAXXHQ01. The sequence continues at coordinate 1,694,013 of OY762224.2, forward strand.
ATATCTAGGAACGTGAGAGAAACTCTCCTAGCGAGGGAATCCGCAGGGGTTTTTCTTCGTCGCCGAGTCTTGAGGAATGCACGCCGAGCTTCAAGAAACTTCTCGAATTTTCACCGGAAAAATTATAGCCCGGCGCAAGGCGTCGCGCATAATCAACTCCATGAGCACAGCATTTTTCGATCAACGAACGTGGTTTTTGCACGACGCGCATGCAACGGTGGGCGTCTCCGTCGAACCTCAAGCCGAAGCGTCGCTTCCGCTGTATACGGAGCAGGCTTCGGTCTGGTTTTTCGCTCCTCCCGAGCGATTAGCCGACTGCTTTGCCCTTTGCTGCGAATTGCCTCGCGGAGGACGCGAATTCGAGTGGCACGTCATTTCGCCCGATGAATTGCGCGACGAGGAGGGACGCAAGGAATTTGAGAGCTTAGGCGATCGCCGCGGTGCGACGGTCTTTTTCTTCGACAGTCCGCTTTGGCCGCAAAAGGTGGTGAACGCCGTGTGCGACCTCACGAACGCCAATTCTGTTTTCTTTGTGACGCGCGAATCTGCCGACGATGAAGAACGCCGCGAATTGATTGCCGACAAGCTTGGTTTGGCCGTTTCGACGAACGAATCGAGCGACGGCGGTTGGACCTTGCCCGAGCATGACGACGTGGCGATGGCGCTCTTTCGCGGATTGAGGCCTTGGCGTCGCCAACGGTTCGACGTCACCGCCGAGACGGTAGAAGCCGGGTGGCGTCCGCTGCTTATCGCCGGAGACGCGAAGGCGAGTGAATTAGCTTGGCGATCGGAAGCTAAGGGCGTTCGCCGCATCGTCACCTTGCTCGGCGGCGACGAAGACTTCGCTCAAGTCGGTTTTGTGCGCTGGATCGCGAAGTCGTTTCTCTGGCTACGCGACCGATAGTTTCTCAATGTAGTTTGCGATTCTCCCGAAACGCCGCGGTAACACGCGGCGTTTTTCATGCGCCTACGAACGGGCGCTTTGCGCATGCTCTTCGGTTTCTTCGCCTCCGTCGAGAACGACGACTTCTACCGATCGGCGCCTTACCCATTCTTTTTCGCAGGGTTCAATCGACATAAACGATCCGTTTGCGTTCCCCTTTTCCAATGCGATTCCTAATCGATGCTTCGAGTTACGCGAAAAAAATACTAACCTTGCATGTAGGCGAATAATGTCGTTTACGCCGTTTGCGCGCTTGCGCAAACGCAGGGGAAGATTGAGTCTCGCGACGACGTCGCTTTGCAGGCGATGTGGTTTGCGCATTTTAGGGGCTAACGAATCATGGCGGTCGCTATAGCGAGAAATTTATTTCCGATCGACAAGGTCTTGCAGCAGATCGACGACATATCGACTCTGCCGCAAGTCGCCGCAAAGGTTATCCAAGTCGCTAGCAATCCGGACTCCGGCGTGTCGGAACTGAAATCGGTCATGGAAAGCGACGCCCCGTTAAGCGCGCGAGTGTTGAAGTGCGTGAATTCGTCTGCCTACGGAATCCGTAGCAAAATAACGCAGCTGCAACAGGCGATCGCCTATTTAGGCATGAAGCAAATTCGCAATCTCGCCTTAACGGCGAGCGTGAGCGAATTGTTTCGCGAAAAAACGGCCATCGGGCGTTACAGTCGCAGCGAATTATGGCGGCATTTGGTTTCCGTCGGGTTGTGCGCCAGAATGATCGCCATGCGACGCGGAATAGAAAACTTCGAGGACGCGTTCCTCGCCGGTTTGTTGCACGATATCGGCATTGTTCTCGAGGATCAATATTGCCATGCGAAATTCAAAGACATGATGACGCATTTGGATGAGAGCAAAACGCTCGGCGAGAACGAGCGTGAAGCTTTAGGATTTGAGCATACCTTGCTCGGCGAAAAAATCGCCGTGCGTTGGGGGTTCCCCGAAAACGTGCGGGCCGCTATTCGATTCCACCACGGCTCGGCCACCTATCGCGGAGATGAAATCGAAATTCTCCATTGCGTCGAAGTAGCCAATATCCTTTGCACGCTAAAAGGAATCGCCAGCGTCGGGGCGAAATTAGTGCGAAATTCGCCGACCGCTTTGGCCGGATTGTCTCTCTCGGCGGCCGATTTGGCCGTCATGTCCGAAGATTTAGACAGCGAAATCAAGCAAAACTCGGCCTTGTTCCAAGTATGAGATCGAACGAAATGCGAAATTCGTCGTAGCGAATGCCTTAGATGATGAATGAGCTATTGAAAAGCATCGCCGATCTGTTTCAGTCGTCCGCGGGAGACGATAGCGGGCTCGCTGTGCGCTATCGCGTCGCCGCTATGGCCGACTGTCGGCTGCCTCTCTTCTTGGCGTTGATCGATGAAGGCGGAAAGATCGTCGCCTCTGAAACGTTGCGAGGCGAATGGTCCGAACGAGATATGAAAAAGCTCATCGGTTCGCCTCGAAAACGATTGGGTCGCCGAAAAACGACGATCTACGAAGCCGCGAACGAATCCAGTCGCGAGTTTGGCGTTTTTGCGACCAAGCTGGAAGGCGGATGCGGCTGCGTTCTCTGCGGAGCGGTCGATGGGAAACTGCGCTCCGCAGGCGTCGATTTGCGCAAAATCACGTCGGCCGCCGCCGCGTGGCTGCTTCGCGAAAAAACGACCGAAAAAGTAAAGTCGGAAACGCGCATTCGACAAATGCAATTGGAGCAGCAAACGTTACGCATGTCCCGAGAGGAGGCGATAACCTCTTCCATCGAGCAAAGAGAAGAGCGCTTGCGGGAAAAGGAAGAACACGTAAGCCAACTGCAAGCGGTTATGCGATTGGCCGCCGACGGAATCGTTACTGTTCGTGCCGACGGCCGCGTCGAGTCGTTCAATCAAGTCGCTTCCGAGATTCTTGGGTATTCCTCCGAAGAAATCGTCGGAAAGAGCTACCTGCTCCTGTTCCCTGAGCGCTTACGACGAATCTACGAACGTTTTATGAACCGCGTTCATGCCGGTTGGGGAGGCGGACTCTATCGGCCGAGAGGCGTCGACGCGCTCCGCAAAGACGGCGTCGAGGTCCCCGTCGAGCTTTCCATAAGCGAAGTCGAGATCGGAGACCGCCGGATTTTCACGGGTATCTTCCGCGACGTGACTCGCCGCAAAGAAGCCGAACGCGAACTGTTGCGGTTGCACACGCAAAACGAATTGATCTTGCAATCGGCCGGCGAAGGTATTCTCGGAATCGATAAAGAAGGAAAACTTACCTTCGTCAATCAGGCCGCCGCGAGAATGTTCCGTTGCGCCGGCGAGGAATTGATCGGAAAAACGTTGCATGAAATGGCCCATGGCGCTTCTCAGGCGAAGGAGGCTTGTCCCATTTGTCTCGCGCTGCGGGAAAACGTCCCGATCACGACCGGCTTAGACGTTTTTTCGCGAAGCGACGAAACGCAATTCGACGTCGAGTTCACCTGTACGACCATTCGAGACGCCGTTGAAGGCGCCGGCGCCGTAGTCACGTTTCGCGACATTACCGAACGCCGCTTGCTCGAAGCGCAATTGCGGCAAGCGCAAAAGCTCGAGTCAATTGGCCAATTGGCCGCCGGCATCGCCCATGAAATCAATACGCCCACGCAATACATCGGCGATAACGCGAGATTCTTGCAAGACGCCTTCGCCGAATTGAACAAGGCCCTTTCCTTGTGCAAAGCATTGGCGGAGAGCGAGGAGCCCGCTCGACGGGAAATGATTGAGGAAATAGCGACCGCCGCCAAGGACGCCGACGTCGGTTATTTGCTCGATGAAATCCCGAAGGCCCTCTCGCAGTCGTTGGACGGCGTGGGACGCGTGGCGAAAATTGTCCGCTCGATGAAAGAATTCTCGCATCCAGGCGGCGAATACCGGCAATTGATCGACTTGAACCACGCGATTGAAAGCACGATCACCGTTTCGCGTAACGAATGGAAGTACGTCGCCGAAATGGAGACGCGGTTCGATCACGCCCTGCCGTTGGTCGCCTGTTATCCGAGCGATTTTAATCAAGTTATTCTGAACCTGATCGTCAATGCGGCGCATGCCGTGGGGGATAAAATTCTGCCCGACGGTCATGAAAAAGGAAAAATCGTCGTTTCGACGAAGGCCGACGGCGATTGGGCCGAAATTCGCGTCCAAGATACAGGCTGCGGCATCCCTAAAGAAATCCAAGGGAGAATCTACGACCCGTTCTTCACCACCAAACCCGTGGGAAAAGGAACCGGCCAGGGATTGGCCATCGCGCACTCGATTATTGCCGAAAAGCACCGCGGAAGCATTACGTTCGAGACCGAATCGGGACAAGGCACGACGTTCATCGTGCGAGTGCCTATCGGCCGCGAACTTGAAGATGAGACTGAGATCAATGCGAACTGGGCTGAAAACCAGATCGCCGCGAGTCCGATGTGAGGAGAAACGCTATGACGAAAAAACGCATGATGTTCGTTGACGACGAAAAGTTCATCCTTGAAGCGATGCGACGCATGTTGCATTGCAAAGAGGACGAATGGGACTTCGTTATGATGGAGGATCCGCAAGCGGCGTTGGCCGAAGTCCGCGAAAATCCTTGCGACGTTCTGACGACCGACGTGAAGATGCCGGGAATGAACGGCCTCGAACTTCTCGAACAATTGAGGGAAGACGAGATTACGAAAGATCTGCCCGTCGTCATCGTTACGGGATTAAACGACTATAATCTAAAAATTCGAGCCTTGAGCGAAGGCGCATGCGATCTTTTGGAGAAGCCGGTCGATCGAGTGCAACTCGTCACGCGATTGGAAAACGCGCTTCGCAGCAAAGAACATCAAGACGAGCTTAAAACGCTCAACGAAACTCTAATCGACGAAATTAATGAACAAAGTCGAGAGCTGGCGCGAACCCGCCTGAGCATGATCTGCCGCCTTAGCGCGGCCGCCGAGTTCCGTGACGAAGACACCGGAAAACACGTGATTCGCGTCGCCCGTTACGCCCAGATCATTGCGGCCGCCCTCGGAATGAGCCGCGAAGAGCAAGAAATGCTCCTCCTCGCCGCGCCGTTGCACGATATCGGCAAAATCGGCGTTCCCGACAAAATCCTCCGCAAACGCGGCGTTCTTACGCCCGGAGAGTGGAGCGTCATGCAGCGGCATTGCGAGATAGGCTCCTTGATTCTCTCTGGACAAGGCTCGGGCCTCTCGCCCATGCTCGAATGGTTCAACGCCGTTTGTCCGGCGCCTACCGCGACCGATCCGCTTTCCGATATGGCCGCTTCGATCGCGCTGTGCCACCATGAAAAATGGAACGGAGGCGGATACCCGCGCGGCTTGTCCGGAGAGCAAATCCCTCTTACCGCTCGCATCGTTTCCGTCGCCGACGCCTTCGACGCCATGACTTCGTGGCGTCCCTATCGCGATCCGTGCGACGTCGGAACCGCGCTAGACATCATTCGCACCGAGTCGGGGCGACAATTCGACCCAAAGGTCGTCGAAGCCATGGAGCAAGCTTTTCCGGAAATCGCCGCCATCAAAGAACGCTTCTGCGATAGGCCGAGCGGACTGTTCGTCGGCGAGGAGGGCGCGTAATGTACGACATCTTGTTCGTTGACGACGAACCGAAAGTGCTCGACGGATTGCGGCGCATGCTGCGTTCCTTGCGTCACGAATGGAATATGGATTTTGCCGAGGGCGGCGTGGCCGCGCTCAAACGCCTGGGCGAAAAAGCCTTCGACGTCGTCGTGACCGATATGCGCATGCCCGGCATGGACGGCGCTGAGTTGCTCAACGAAGTTCGAATTCTGCATCCCGCCACGGTTCGAATTATCCTCTCCGGACAATGCGATAAGCAAACGGTGTTGCGAACGGTCGGGCCGGCCCATCAGTTCCTGACGAAACCCTGCGAGTCAGAGACGATCAAAATCGCCGTGGCCAGGGCTTGCCGTTTGCGCGATCGCTTGACCGACGATTGGCACCGCCAACTCGTGTCGCGAGTCCAGTCCGTGCCGACGATGCCTTGGAACTATGCGAATCTAATGGCCGAGCTTTCCTCGGCCGCGGCCACCGCTTCGAGAGCGGGCCAAATCATCGCCGGCGATCCGGGCATGACCGCGAAAATTATGAAACTGGTCTGCAACGGATTCTTCGGATCCCCTCAACGCATTTCCGATCCGCTACGCGCCGCCAGCCTCTTCGACCTCGACACCTTGCGCGGACTAGCTACTAAAGCGAACTGCTTCGCCCCGTTCGACGTCCAACACGTCTCCGAGCCGTTGTTGCGGGAGTACGAAGCCCACAGCCGACGCGTGGCCGAATCCGCCAAGCGGTTGACGATCAAAGAGACGGGCGACGTCAAAATGGCCGAAGACGCCTATCTGGCCGGTTTGCTGCACGATATCGGGGTGCCGATTCTAACGCAGTATGCGCCGGAAAAATACCTGGATTTCTTGCCCAAGTTGGACTACGGAAAATCGGGCCTGAACTACGCGGAACTGACGAAGATTCCCGCCGCGCATGCCGACGTCGGCGCCTATTTGGCGGCGCTTTGGGGGTTGCCCGACGCCGTCGTCGACGCCATCGCCTATCACCATTCGCCGGGCGCTCTTGGCTCGCAAAAGTTTTCCCCGCTCACGGCGGTGCATATCGCCGACTCTTTGGCGAGAGACGAGTTCCAGCATATTCTCGACGCGCGGTTGTTTGTCGATGAAGAATACCTGAAATCGGTCGGCGTAGTTCGAAAAGAAGAAAAACTGACGGAAGAATGCGGATATCGATGCGAGGAAGGAGCGACCGTATGAACGAACGAATTCTGTGCGTCGACGATGATCCCAGCGTTTTGCAAGCGTATCAACGCTCGCTGCGAAAACGCTATACTATCGAACCGGCTTTAGGCGGCGATGAGGCGATCGCGGCCGTCACCTCGCAAGGCCCCTACGCCGTCGTCGTTTGCGACATGCGGATGCCCGGTATGAACGGCGTGCAAACCCTCGCGAGAATTCGCGAAATCGCTCCCGATACGGTGCGCATGATGCTCACCGGAAACGCCGATCAACAAACGGCCCTGGAGGCGGTGAACGAGGGACGCATTTTCCGCTTTATGAACAAGCCCTGCCCGCCCGAAGTCTTCGCCGCGGCCCTCGACGCCGGGCTCGAACAATACCGCTTGATTACCGCCGAGAAAGAGCTCCTCTCGAAAACGCTTAGCGGAAGCGTGAAATTGCTCACCGACGTGCTCGGTCTTGTCAATCCCACCGCGTTCGGTCGCGCCTCGCGAGTGCAACGCATGGTCCGCGAAATATGCCGCGAAATGAAAGTCGAACGCTCGTGGCTCGTCGAGATCGCGGGTATGCTCTCTCAAATCGGATGCGTCTCAGTCCCCGAGGAAGTTCTGAGCAAAGTTTATAAACGACAACCGCTATCAAACGTCGAAGAGCGGGCGTTCAAAACGTATCCGCATACGGGACGCGACCTCCTCGTGAACATTCCTCGACTCGAGGAAGTGGCCGAGGTCGTCGCGCATCAAAACGATTCGTTCGAAGAGGAAGTAGACTCCTCCGACTCGCGAGCGGAAGACGTCATCGTCGGCGCGCATATTCTCAAAGTCGCTCTCGATTGGGATACGTTGCTCTCGGGCGGCGTGAGCGGCGACTTGGCGATGGCCGAGCTAAACGATAATAAAAAACTGTACGATCCGGATGTGCTCGACGCCCTCCGAAACGTCATGCACATCGAAGAGGTGCAAGTCGTGCGCACCGTCCGGATCCACGATTTATTCGACGGAGCGGTCCTCGCCGACGACGTTCGCACGATCAAAGGAACCCTTCTGTGCGCGAAAGGTCAAGAAGTCACCCCGTCGCTTCGCGCGCGGTTGCGAAATTACGTCACGAACTTCGGCCTTGAGGCCCCGATTAAAATCTTCGTTCCGGCGAAAGTCGCCGAGCGTTTCGCCGACGAGGAGGAAAGCGAACGTTCGATCGGAAAAAAAACTGCTCCGCAAGAAAAAACCGATCCGAAATCCGACGCGGTCTCTTTCGCGAGTCTTTGGGCGAATCTAAAAGATGAATGAAGGGAAGACGCGGCGAATTAGTCCGTTTCAATGTAGCGTTCAAAGTGCAGGCAGGTTGAAAAGATCATGATGGCGTCGAAAAGCAAACGAATTCTCTACGTCGATGACGACAACGCGCTCGCCGCTTTGGCCAAAGTGCGGTTGGAAAAGCTCGGCTTCGAGGTGGAAGTCGCGCCGACCGTCGCGATCGGCATGCGACGACTGCAAACGAGCTTTTTCGACGCGGCCGTCGTCGATCAAACTCTGCCCGACGGAAGCGGATTGGACCTCATTCGCGCCTGCACCCAAAAACTCGCCGGTTTAGTCGTCGTTATGGTGACGGGCACGGGAAACGAAATGATCGCCGTCGAGGCGATGAAAATGGGCGTGAAAGACTATTTGGTCAAAGATATGCAAGGCGGCTTTCTTAATCTGCTTCCCGTCGTCTTGTTCAGCGCCTTCGAGCAACAGCGGGTTCAGAACGATAAACGCCGCTTGGAGGAGGAGCTATGGAGCAACGAGGCGAAATTCCGCGCATTGGTTTCGAATATTCCAGGCGTCGTCTATAGCGCGCGCCCCGAGGAAATTCGGAAGATGACCTACCTCAGTCCCGGCTTCACGACCCTGACCGACTACTCCGTCGAAGAGTTCGCCGGTCGCACGGCCAGGCCTTTCGCCGAGGTGATTCATCCCGACGATCAGGAAAAAGTCCATTGGGCCGTCTATCACGCGCTGTGGGAACGAGGTTCGTTCAAAATTGAATATAGGGTCGTCGCCCGAAACGGCGATGCGCATTGGGTCAAAGACTGCGGACGAATCGTCGCGAACGCGATCGGAGATCCCGTCTCGATCGACGGCGTCATTACCGACGTCACCGATAAAAAAAGCGAAGAAGACCGGTTGGAGCTTATCCGCTTCTGCTACGATCACATGCCCGACTCGGTGATGTGGCATAATGCGGACGCGACCTTGTTCGACGTGAACGAAGCGGCGTGTAAACAACTCGGCTATTCGCGTGAAGAACTTTTGAATTTGAAGGTCTTTGACTTCGATCCGCGAATGGATCCGGAAACGTGGGAGAGGTATTGGAGATCGGCGCAGCGCCGGTCACGCAACCTATTTGAAACCGAGCTTCGCAAAAAAGACGGGAGCATGCTTCCGGTCGAAGTCACCGCGTATCACTTCATGTTCAAAGGCGAGGAGCACAGTTGCTCGTTCGCGCGGGATATATCCAATCGCAAACGCGCGAAAATGGAGATTGAAGCCGCGAAAGACGACCTTTCCTTATGGACCCGCGTCGCCGACGTCTTTTTGTCGGCAAAATACGAGGATACGTACAAAGGCGTCTTGGACGTCTTGCTTGAAGAGTTTCAAAGCAGTCTCGGCGTCTTCGGATTTATCGACGAAGACGGCTCGCTGGTCGCCGCCTCGTTCACCAAGGAAGTGTGGCAGGAATGTCGCATGCCCGATAAAAAAATGCGATTCCCCCGCGAAACCTGGGGGAATTCGATCTGGGCCAAGTCCCTCCGTACGCAAGAGTCGATTCTCTTTAACGGAGCGGGACAAGTCCCTGAAGGACATCTGCCCATCGAACGTGTGATGTCAGTGCCCATCGTCTTTCAAAACGAAGTAATCGGCGTTTTCGTGCTTGCGAATAAAACATCCGATTACTCCGAAAAGGAGCTGGAGGCCTTGAAGCGGGTGGCTCGCTACATCTCGCCGGCCTTACACTCCCGAATCTCACGCGATCGCGAAGAAGTAAAGCGAGAGATCGTCGAACGAGAGATGCGCGCCAGCGCCAGGAAACTAGGCGAACGCGTAAAAGAGATGACCTGTTTGAGGGATGTCACCGAGCTATTGCAGGACGCGGACCTCTCCGAAAACGAAATCCTGCAAAAAATCGTCGATGTCATTCCTACGGGTTTCCAATTTTCGGAAATCACCGAAGCCAGAATTCTCCTCGGAGAGCGAGCCTATGCCACGCTCAATTATCTGGAGACGGAATGGAAGTTGGCCTTGCCGATCGTCATCGGAGGCGCCCGCGCAGGCTCGCTAGAGGTTTGCTATAGAGAGCGACGCCGCGCCGAAAGCCAAGGCCCGTTTTTGCAGGAGGAAGTCGAATTGGCCGAGGCGATCGCCGATTGCATCGGCATGATGATCGCCAGAAATCGCGCCGACGCCGAAGCGAGCGAGCTAAATCGACGCATCGAATTCATTCTCGGCGCGAGTCGAACCGGATTGGACGTCATCGATTCCGAGTTCAATATGGTCTACGTCGACCCGGGATGGATGGCCTCCTACGGCCCCTTCGCCGGAAAAAAATGCTACGAATACTTCCATAAGCGGGATAACCCCTGCTCGGAATGCGTCTTTATCCAGGCCATGTTCTCGAAAAACGTCCGCGTCGCCGAATCAGTTATGGATCGTGAAGGGAATCGCCCCGTGCAGATCACGGCCATTCCGTTCAAGGACGAAAATGGCGAATGGCTTTACGCCGGCGTCTACATGGATATTTCGGAAAGAAAAAAAATCGAGGCCGAACTGGCCCAGTCCCATCGACTCGAAGCGGTCGGCCAACTCGCCGCCGGAATCGCCCACGAAATCAATACCCCTACGCAATACGTCGGCGATAACGCGCGATTCCTGCAAGACGCCTTCAGCCAACTCAGCGAACTGTTGAATAAATTTGAAGCCCTCGTCGAATCGGCCAAACAAGGCGACGTTTCGGTCGAAGAAGTCGCTAAGCTCGAGAAGCAACTTTCCGAAAGCGATTGGGACTATTTGAGCGCGGAGATCCCCCGCGCCATCGAACAATCGCTCGAGGGCGTCGCTCGCGTTTCGACCATCGTTAAGGCGATGAAAGAATTCTCGCATCCGATGAACGAAGAAAAACGAGAGATCGACGTCGGGCGACTGTTGGAGAACGCCATTACCATTTCACGCAACGAGTGGAAGTACGTCGCCGAGGTCGAATTGGAAGTCGATCCGTTCCTGCCCCCCGTGCGCTGCCGTCCCGGCGAAATTAATCAAGTCTTTTTGAATTTGATCGTGAACGCCGCCCAGGCGATCGCCGAAAAATATGACCGCTCCGAGGAAAAACAAGGAAAAATCCTAGTTCGCGCCGTAGGCATGAACGACTTCGTCGAAGTGCGGATCGAAGACAACGGGACCGGTATTCCCGAGTCGATTCGACATCGCGTGTTCGATCCGTTCTTTACGACCAAGGAAGTCGGAAAAGGAACGGGGCAAGGTCTCTCGCTCGTTCATTCGATCGTCGTGAAAAAACATGGCGGTGAAGTCGACTTGGAGACCAAACCCGGAGAGGGAACGACCTTCATCGTGCGGTTGCCGATCGTTCCGGCCGAGGAGGCTGCCTCGCTCGCCGACGAGCATGCCCCCCTTTCCGAAGAAACGAGTCCCAAATAAGGAGCGAATCATGAAGCCCACCGTTCTAATCGTCGACGACGACGAAAATATCTTGCATGGCCTTTCACGAACGTTGTTTCGCCAACCGTATCTGCTGTTAACGGCGAAATCCGGCGATGAAGCGCAATGGATCTGCAAAACCCGATCGGTGGACGTCATCGTCTCCGACGACCAAATGCCCGGCATCTCGGGCGGCGAACTCTTGGCTTGGGTCGCCGAACTGTTTCCCGACGTCGTGCGAATCATGCTAACCGGCAACGCCAGCGCGTCGTTGGCCATTCGAGCGATTAACGACGGTCGCGTGCATAATTTCTTCACCAAACCGTGCGATGACGTGCAACTCGCCATTGCGATTCGTAAAGGAATCGAGATGCGCGCGCTAACCGCTGAGAATCGCAGACTCACCGAAGCGAATCGTCGCCAGAGCGCCGATGTCCGACTCTTGGCCGAGCGACTTCAGACCTTGGGCGAGTTGGTCGATCAAGTTACGTGCGGCGCCTACAGCCGTCCGACGAAATCGGATGCGGCTTTCGGGGCCGAGTATTCTGAGACGACTGCTTCGACCGACAAAATCTTGGGACAAATTCAAGCCGGCGTTGCCGAAGCGAAAAAAATCGTCGGCGCTGTCCTTAACGGCTTGCCGGTTTCAAACGGCGCCGATTTGAACCCGCCCGCACCCTATGACGCCGCTTTGGCCGAAGTGGACGTCGAATCCGGCGCAACCGCCTGAGAACGTTTTCCGTCGTAACTTCTTGAATGCGAAGAGAAAACCGTCGCCCATTTCTCCGCGAAAAAGCGCGCCGTCGGGGTTGACAATCCGCCCCGTGTCGGCGAAGATTACTCACTTACGTCGGCGGAGTTTCCCCCTTTTGGGGCTGGAGTCGCTCTGCTCCGCCTTCCGTATTCGAGGATGTAGCTCAGTCGGTAGAGCAACGGACTTTTAATCCGTAGGTCTCGGGTTCGAGCCCCGACATCCTCATTTTTCTTTTCTTGTGTCTACCGTTCCGCCGCAAACTTCTTCGATGGTTGACGCCTGTTCAGCGGTGTGATAAATTGCTGAAGTCTTATCCATTGCATTTCGTATTCAGGGGGAGCGTCATGCGCCACGTCGTTCTAGCCGTAGCGTTATTCTTATGCGCTGTTGAGCTATGCTTGGGCGAAGTTCGAACATGGAGCGATTCCAGCGGTTTCTTCACGTTAAAAGCCGAATATCTCAAGCGTGACGGCGACGACGTTCAGCTGCGCAAAGACGACGGGAGCGAAGTTTCTTTGCCGATCGAAAAGCTCAGCGTTGCCGACCGGAACTTTATTATTGCGGCGGATGCTGCGGCGAAATCGAAACAATCGAACGTTTCCCAGCAAGTCGGCGCAAAAGAAAAGAGCGGCAAATCGAGTCCGCTCCCTGATCCTGGAGCAGGCAAGCTGGCTACTTTAATTGAAAAGGTCGAACCTGCTGTCGTCATTATTGAAACGAACTTTACGCGAGGAAGCGGCGCGGTTATCAGCGACGAGGGGCTAATTGTTTCCAGTCTTCATTTGTTTCGAGACGCTGAGCGGGTGCAAGCGGTTTTTAAAAGCGGAAAGCGATTACCGATTGTCGGCTATGTTGCGGTCAGTCCAGGCGAGGATCTGATCGTTTTGAAAGCCTCTACGGATGAAAAATTGCCGTTTTTGCCGATCGCCGCTAAGCTCCCTAAAAAAGGCGAGAATGTTGCCGCGTTTGGCGCGCCGAAAGGTTTTCTTTTTTCAGTTACGCCTGGAATCGTCGGCTCCGTTCGCAAAGGAGCCGATCTATGGGAGATAGTCGGCGATGTCCTTCTTGGGTTGGGCTTTAGTATGGACAGCGTTTGGATTCAGACGTCCGCCCGCTTTTCTCCCGGCAATTGCGGCGGCCCCTTGGTGAATATGGACGGCGAAATTGTCGGCGTTAATGCGTGGCGTCATGCCGATGGAGATGGTTTGAACTTTGCCGCATTTGCCGGCCAAATCCAACCGCTGATCAAAACGGCAAGCAAAAAACCGATTCTTTTTAGCGCGAAGAATCCTGTATTTGTCGGCGGAGATCAACAGCGGCAAGCTGGTATTCAAAACAAAGGCGTTCAAGCGCCGGTTGCTCCGCCGATCGGCGGGCTTGTCGGAGCGAAGCCGCCGGTGGATCCGGCGGAGGAGGATGATAATGCGGCGAGTCTCCCGGTGTACATCAAGCTGCCTTCGGGAATGGTCGTGGATGAAGAGGATCTAGAATTGCCGTTTGATTGGCAAACTCGCTTTTTTCCGGACAACAACGTGTTTGTGAAAAAATACAGCGGAGCCGATGCTATAGCGGGTATTTTTACGGTGGAGAATTCCCGGCTAAACGGTTGCGCGGCGACCCTCTACGAGGACGGCGATCTTAAATCAGCGGCCTTTTATAACAATGCCTTGAAACATGGAACGCTACGTTATTGGGAAGAAAAACACGTGCGAGTTCTGTTTGCGAATTATAAGAGCGGAAAAAAAGACGGCGTCTTGTGCTTCTTCGAGCGAGGCGTCCCAAGATTGGTTCAAGAATGGAAGCGTGATAAGCTGTCGGCGGAATACATCGTGAACGTCGCGAACGGAGCCTTTGTAGTGGGAAAAAGCGATTCGCTGAGCGGTTCAGATCGTAAGGCGTTTGATAAGTCCAAAAATGAGCTTGCGAGAGTGGAAGCGTTAATCGCTGAAAATGAACAGATGATCAAAAGGGAGATGGCGCCCCTTTCGAGAAAAGCGGAGGAGCAAGATAAAAGGGAACGCGGCGCGAAAGTGACGAAGAATATCCGCGATGGAATGCTGGATCGAGTGGATTATCACAATGCGGTGAAATCGGAGGACGCCCAAAACCAGTGGCGCCAAACGCTGCAAAGCGCCGTTAAATATCAAACCAATATTTTGCGACCGGTGAAGGCGAAAGACTTGCAGTGACTTTGGTTGATCGTATTTACCGCAAAGAGCTAGAAGCTATTGAAAGAGGTTGTCGCATTACTTGGCGATGGCCGTCTTCAAAACAAGCGTTTGAGCGGTTTGCCGCTTGGATGAGGTTTTGCGGGATGGGGACGCTCTTTGAACGACGAATTTTCCGCCGGCTGCCGCAAAGGCTCGGATGAGTTGATCCATTGAGACGTCCGACGCGGCGCGTTCGATTTTTACAATGCGAGGTTGACTTGTTTTGAGTCGAACTCCTAGTTCTTTTTGAGAAATATTGCCTGCTTCGCGTTGTTTGCGAATCGCCAAGGCGATTTCAGTTCGCGCGTCGAGTAGTTGGCGTTCTTCTTCGCTCATGTTGAGAAAATCAGCGGCGTCGCCGATTTTCCAGCCTGCCGCTTGCAAGGCTTTTCGCTTCGCCGCGTTCATCGGTTTCGTGGCGGTTTTTTTCATGGCATTACTCCGTTTTGGCGACGGCGTCGTAGCGCTTGATTCGTCTTTTGCATCGCACGATGACTTCGTCTGGAATCTGTTGGGTTTTTTTGGCGTAAACGTCCAGTATTACGATAGCGTCCGGATCAACCCTGTATACAATGCGCCAATTGTGTTCGGCGTCCCGAATTCTCAAAGCGCCGCAACGTGGCCCGACGTTTGGTAGCGGTTCGGCCTGCGGCATTCCCAATTGTTCGCCTTCCTGAAGAAGTCGAAGTAACATTCCCGCTTCTTGTCTGCCTTCCAAAGTAAACGGCGGCGTTTTAACGTCTCCGTGCAGCCAAGCCAATTCTTTTCGAGGTTGCGTTGCTCTGTCTTTGTTACGAGATGTGGGCATGCCCGGCCTCTCCGTCGGGAGACTAGGTGAATTATATACCAGATACGATATAATGTCAACTCTTGGCGGGACTGGGGTTTCAACGCAAATATTCGGTCGCGCCGTGGAATTGAGAGCGACGCCGTTTCAACTGCCCGCCCTCGCCGCATCCCAATAAAAAAGGCCGCGCAAAACGATCTGGGCTGTTCGCGCGGCCGACATGTCTCGCCCTCGAGGGCCCGGCTTCAAACGCGGTTTCTCTTCGCCGGTGCGGCCGTGATTAGTTTGGCCGGTTCCTTCCCGTTTCGAGGGAAACGATCTCTTTGCGGCGCCGAAATCCGAGGTTTGAAAAGTGTTTGTGGCTCGGGGTGGATGAGACAGCTACATGCATATTAGTCACGCACTTCTTATTTTGCTACCCGCCGATTTAGCGGGCGCGACCGTTTTAACCGTATTCTTACGACCCGACGCGATCCGTATAACCTGATTCCCGGCCGTCTGTCATGCGTTTTCCGTGCTAGCATTGCTTAGAAATATTTGCGCTCATTCCGCGCGCCCGTTAGCATGTAAATTAATGACCGTTCAAATCGCCGAGTTCCGAAATTTCAGCGAATTGGCCGCGCTCCGGCCGATCTGGGACTCGCTTTGGAATCGAACTCCCAACGCGAATTTCTTTCAATCGTGCGCATGGTTCGAGGCGTTCGGCCGACATTTCGGCGCCGACGTCCAGCCTCGCGTCTTGCTCGTCGAAAATAATTCTCGACCCGTCGGCATTTTGCCATTCATCGTGCGACGCGAGCGAACGCGGCTTGGCCGAATGCGAGTTTTAACGTATCCCTTGGATAATTGGGGCTCGTTCTTCGGTCCCGTCGGAACGGACTCTGCCGAATCGCTCAGGCTTGGTCTAAATTACATCACCGACACGACCCGCGATTGGGACTTCGTCGAACTTCGCTGGCTCAGTTGCTCCGCCGTTTCTTCGGCTAGACTCGGCTCGCAAACGGAGGAAACGGTCGAGGCGATGCATGCCGCAGGCCTCTCCGCATATCCCACAGTCTGGGACCGAAACGCTTTCGTTCGTTTTCCCGAGGGGTGGTCGGGCTATTTGGCGACTCGAAAGGGGGCCTGGCTTCGCCGCATTCGACAGTCGGAAAATAAACTGCGGCGTCAAGGAACGTTGCGCTTCGTACGATATCGACCCGCCGGCGCCGTCGCCGACGAAGTCGATCCCCGCTGGGACCTCTACGACGCCTGCGAAAAAATAGCCGCCGAGAGTTGGCAAGCCCGCTCTTCGAACGGAACCACTCTTTGCAGCCCGTCAGTACGCGATTTTCTTCGCGAAACTCACGAAGAGGCATGTCGATACGGCGCCGCCGATCTCGCGCTGCTCTATCTCGACGAACGGCCCGCCGCCTACATATACGGCTATGCGTCGAATGGATACGCCTTTGGAATGCGCCGCGGTTTCAGTCGTGACGTTTCGCCGAACGGGTTGGGCGAAGTTCTTCTATTCAACGTCTTACAAGACTCGGCCGCGCGCGGCGATCGTATTTATGATATGGGCGTCGGAGCGATGGACTCGAAGCGGCATTTTCTTACCGACTCCGAACCGATCATGCGCGTAAGCGGATTCGCCTCCGAAATCAACGCGGAATATCGCGGCGCATGGATGGATGAACTACGAACGCGGATTATTGAGCAGGCGCGCAAAAGACTTGCGAAAAAAGAATACGATTTGCTGACGAAATAGCGCTTCCGCGCTCATCGCGGCCGGTCACGTTCAGGATTGCGCGACCGGCTCGCGACGAACGCCTATCTCGGAAGGAAATTCAGCGCAACTCGTCGCCCGGGAAAGCGACGTGTCTTCTCTTCTTCACTTGCCGCTCGCGATTCTAAACGATGATTCGTCAGGGCGCAAGCGGCTCAACACTCGAATTATCCGTATTTAAAAGCGAAGCGCAAGCGCCTCGCTTGATTATTGTGGCCTGCGGCCGAAGGACGTCGGGAGCTCTTCACGCTCAGGAATGGCGGATTACGCCATGCCGGGCCGTCCGTCGCCGGCTGTCACGCGGTGTTACCCGCGCTGCGCGCGAATCGATTCGTAAGATCAATCGCGCAGGCCATGTTCCTTCGCAACGTCGTTACCGGCCCGCGGGGGTCGGCGTGAACGTCGTTCCAGGCGTCACGACGGCGCCTGTCGAACAAGGATCGGCGCAAGGATCGCATGCGCTAACGGTCGGGCAAGTGACGACCGGCGCTACCTGAGCCTGCTGTTGATAAGCCGGCCCGCGGTGGAACCAATCGCACATGTTACGACATCCGGTCGTTCCCGTCAGCAACATCGCTGCGGTCGCTACAAACAGTAACCTTTTCATTTTCGATTCTCCCATCGAAACAGTATCCTCAATGGCGAGGTTTCGCCAAGGAAACAATACACCAGCTTCCATGTTGTGCAAACGCAACGGACGTGTTTTCTTGGAAACCTCGCATTTTGCTTTTCATTTCTTAACGCATTGCGCTTAAGCTACAGTTACATAGGAGGTGAGGGTGAGATAAACTGCGCCGCGCGACTGACGCCTTCGGGGCGGTCGCATTTTTCCTCCAGGAATTCGCGAATAATTCAACGTTGGTAGAGTGTACCGGACGCACGGATTGTTCTATGATTCTATGTTCGCGACGCATTACTTGATCCCATCCGCCTCCAAGCAACTGTGAAAGCTCAATCATGAAAAGCGGATTCCGTCTCCTCCTTCTCGCCGTCGCGCTCGTTTCGCCTCGATTCGCATTCTCCGAAGAGGCCGCCATCTTTTCGAAATGCGCCTGCGAGGAAACCCTCGTCGTCGATACTCGCGAAGCCCCCCTGTGCGGCGATTTGGCGGGAGGCTTCTCCCAGATTCGTTACCTTAAACGTGACTTATCCGGCGGTTTGAAAAGCGTCGATTCTGATCATATTTTCGCGCCGGAATTCGCGGGCGTTCCCACGATGATGCTGGTTCACGGAAATCGCACCGACGCCGCAGGCGCCTTGCAAGACGCCGATTATTTGCGAGATGTCATGCAAACGAATTGCCGCGTGGCAGGTTTCCGACTCATCGTTTGGTCCTGGCCGAGCGAAAAAGTGACGCGGCATCAACGCGAAGACGCGCAACTCAAGGTTTTTCGCTCCGATGCCCAAAGTTATTACGTCGCTCGGTTTCTTCAAAGCGACTCCGTCGAGAAGATGCGAAAAACTAGTCCGTTTGCCGTCGTCGGTTATAGTTTGGGCACTAGAGTCGTTTCCGGCGCCCTCCAATTGTCGTCGGGCGCCGAACTCGACGGCCGAACCTTGCCCGCCCTGAAAAAAGACAAGCCCGATGGCGGCGACGAGTATAATCCGGAGTTGAACGTCGTTTTCGTCGCCGGAGCGGTCGACGCCGAGTCGTTGGCCTCGGACGGTCGATACGGAAAGGCCCTCAGTCAAGTCAAGTCGTTGCTCGTTACTCGAAACGGCTCCGATCGCGTGTTGAAATGGTATCCGTTTCTTTGGCGTCGCGACGGCCCTGAAGCCCTCGGGTACGTCGGACCCTGCGGCCTCTCCGACCCCGATCGCGTGAATGTTCTTGACGTCGAATGTCACGTCGGTAAAACGCACAAGTGGGAACGCTATCTTAATTCCCCGTCGCTCTTAGCGGCCCTTAAAGAGAATCTCGTTTCTCGTCGTTCCACGACGAAACTTCCCCCGAAAGTCGCCGCGCAATAGCGGAATCGTCGGCAAAGCTTAGTTCGGCGCTTCTGTTTCCCAGGAAAATGACCCCTATCCGATTCCCCGCGATTTGTTCATAATTATGCGGATGAACCAGCCGCATTATTACATCTGTGGAGAGTGGATTCCTGCGTCGCAAGCCGGAATTCCTTTAACCGACGCGGGATTCGCCTTGGGCGTCACGATCGCCGAACAGTTACGAACTTTCGCCGGTAATATTTTTCATTTAGAGGACCATCTCGCGCGTTTGGAGCGATCGCTGAGCATGATCGGCGTCGATTCAGGATTGACGACGGCCGAGCTGGCCGCAATCGCGAGAGAAACGGTCGCGAAGAACTACCCGCTGCTCGCCCCTGGCGACGATCTTGCGCTCTCGATCGTCGTTACCCCCGGAACGCATGCGTCCTACGCCTCCGGCAAGCAAAGCCCCTTTGTTTGCTTCCACACGAACCCGTTGCCGTTCCGCCTGTGGGCTAAAAGCTACGAGACGGGCGTGGCCTTGAGTATGACCCCCGTCACGCAGGTTCCCGCGAGTTGTTGGCCCGCCGAAATGAAATGCCGCAGCCGGATGCATTATTATTTGGCGGATCGGAAAGCCGCGGAGCTTGATCCCGGTTCGCGCGCGTTGCTGACCGACGAAAACGGCTTCATTACCGAAGCGACGACGGCGAACATTGCGATATATCGACGCGATGAAGGATTGATTTCGCCCCCGTTGGAAAAAGTATTGCACGGAATCAGTTTGGAGACGGCGTTTCGATTGGCGGGTAAACTAGGCGTTTCATGCGCGTATCGAGATGTTTCCGCCGAGGACGTCGCCGCCGCCGATGAGATATTATTAACCAGTACGCCGAACTGCGTTCTCCCCGTTACGAGATTTAACTGCCGGCCGGTCGGCGACGGTCGCCCCGGCGAAATGTATCGCAAATTGTTGCGTGCGTGGAGCGAGGAGGTCGGCGTGGACGTCGTCGCTCAGGCCGTGCGTTTCGCCGTTCGTGAATAGTCTCGATCGTTTGTTTCTATTTGTTTCGCGTAGTCTGTAAAACGTTTCGCGAGGAAGGTGATCATGACCAACACGCTTTATCTTCCTGAGTTGCGCGAAATGCTGGCTGAGAATAATACGGTCGAGTTAGAGGAGTTTTGCACGGCGTTGCATCCGGCGCGGACCGCCGACTTCATGGAAGGGCTCGAATCCTCCGAGGCCTGGGAAGTGCTCAAGCACGCCGACATGCCGCTTCGCACGCAAATCTTCAGCTACTTCGAGACGCCGAAGCAGGTCGACATGATTCATGCCCTCGACCGCACCGAAATGGCCCGCTTCATCGGTCACCTTCCTCCCGACGATCGCGTCGATATGTTGCAAGACGTCGACCCGACGGTCGTCGACGAGTTGCTTCCGTTAATCCCCGCCGCCGAACGTCGCGACATCATGCGCCTCCGCGCGTATCCCGAAAACACGGCCGGCGCCAAGATGACCACCGACTTCGCCCGCATCGGCGCGAATCTTACGGTGCGTCAGGCCCTCGACGAAGTCGTCCGCCAAGCGAGTGAGATGGAAACGATCTATTACAACTACGTCGTCGATGACGAAGGGCATTTGCTCGGTCTCGTCTCGGCGCGGCAACTCGTCTCGGCCCTAAGCAAGCCCGACATGCTCATCAGCGATTTGATGGAACGCGACCTCGTCACTGTCAACGTGAACGACGATCAAGAGGAAGTGGCGAATAAAGTGGCCGACTACGACCTCATCGCCATCCCCGTCGTCGACGCCGAGCATCGCTTGCTCGGAATCATCACCTACGACGATATCATCGACGTCGTTCGCGAAGAGGCCACCGAAGACGCCTACCGCATGGCGGCCGTGTCGCCCATGGAAGAAGACTACATGCAGGCGAGTTTCTATACGATTTGGCGCAAGCGAGCCGTTTGGCTCTCTATGTTGTTCGGCGCTGAATTGCTCACGTTCACCGCGCTTTCCTCCTTCGAGGACGCCATTTCTAAAATTGTCGCATTGAGCTTGTTCGTGCCTCTTTGCATTTCCACAGGCGGAAACTCCGGCTCTCAAGCGGCCACCCTCATCACGCGCGCCATCGCTCTTGGACAGGTTACCCCCAAAGCTTGGTGGCGCGTTTTGCGACGCGAGTTAGTTATGGGAGTGGCCCTAGGCGCGACGCTCGGCTTTATCGGCTTCTTCCGCGCGGCCGCCACGCCGCAAAGCATTCTCGGAAACGCCGGCCGTTGGCAATTAGCATGCGTCATTTCGGCGGCCGTCTCAATCATCTGTTTGTGGGGGACGCTCGTCGGCTCGCTGCTCCCCTTGCTCTTCAAACGCATCGGCGTCGATCCCGGCGTCGCTTCTAGCCCCTTCGTCGCCACTTTCGTCGACGTAACCGGCATCATCATCTACTTTTCCATCGCTCAGCTTTATTTGCTCAGCTAAGCCCGATTTCCCGCTCTGTTGGCGATGAAAAACGACCTTTCCCGCGTGCTCTCCCACGTTTGAGACTTAATCTCAAAAAAATTCGCGCGCATATTTGACTTCGGGGCGAAATAGTAATACATATTCAATAGGGAAAGTTCCCGCTTGTCAAAATGCTGCGGTCCGACGATGGTCCGCGTAAACTGGTCGAGGTTCCCGGCGTTCCATGCGATACTCGCAAAGGAACGACGGTCGTTTGGTTCCGATTCGAGCTTTCGTTTCTTCAGGCGCTAGTAGATCGGGCTGTGCGATGCGCCAATTGAAGAAGCGAATTCATGGATCGAGGTCCGAAGAGCCGCGTCGCGGAAGCGCACCGTGCGCTTCCGGCGCGGGTTGGGGTATCTCAAACCGAAAGAGCATCCGATCGCGAGATCGGGACGCAAAGCCGCGAGGCTTGACGAAGTTCCTTGTTGTGCGACGGTCGTCGCAGCGGTTGCGAATCCGCGCCGCGTCGCCCGTTTCCGAACGCTTCGCTCAAGTTTGTCGGGCTGCCGAAGTTTGCAACTCCCCTTGCGCTTATTTTCCGTCGGCCTCGCCGTGACGAGGGTGGCCGAGCGTCGTTTTTGCGAAAACGACAAGGCCCAATCGCCGCATAAGTCGAACGTCGTACACCGAGGAGATTGTCATGTCGGCGCGCGTCCCGTTTCTCGCTTTTTTCGTTAATTCCCCGTCCTTCGCCTCCTTTGGCTTTTGCGCCGCCTCGGCGGCCCCAGAGTTGCGTTTGCCCGCTTCTCGGTTGCGACGTTCCGTTTCGCTTATCAGCGATCCCTGCGAAAGCCTCCTTTCGACGCAATCCTTCGCCCAAGGTGTCTCTCCGGAGCAGTCTAGCGATGCGTCGAACTTCTTGGATGAAAACTCCTCCGACGATCTCGTCCGGCCGGAATAGCGTTTTTCCGCCTTCTCCGACCCACGCCGCTTGCAATTCCGATCCCCTCCGCGACAATTAAGGACGGTCGCGAATCCGCGCTTAAAGCCTCCGGCCTTTGCGCGGATTCTTCAAATGCTGCTTGCGATCGCGGACCTGTCCTCACGGAGTTTTTAATGATGTGGGTTCCTGAGAATCCTTGGTGGGAATTTATTATTCGCGCCCTCGTCGTTTACGCATTCTTGTTGGGCCTGTTGCGACTCACCGGGAAACGGCAAGTCGGACAGCTCGCTCCGTTCGACCTCGTCTTATTGCTGGTTTTGAGTAATGCCGTTCAAAATTCTATGAACGGCGGCGACAACAGCGTTACCGGCGGACTCATCCTCGCCGTGACCTTGGTCGGATTGAACTGGTGCGTCGGTTGGCTCACGTTTCGCAGCAAACGTTTGGAAGCGATCATCGAAGGACGACCCGTCTTGATCGTCCACAACGGTAAGGTCGACGATGCGGCTTTGCGAAGCGTTCAGATGACGCGGCATGAGCTAGAGGCGGCCTTGCGGGCGGAAGGCCATTCCGGAGCCGAGGATATCCGATTCGCCGTCTTGGAAAACAACGGACATATCTCCGTGATTCCGCGGACGGAAGATTGAGCGGTTTCGCCTCGTTCGCCGCTATTCGTCGCCCAGCACGACGCAGCCGCGTAGATTCGCGTTCGACGCTTCCAACGCGTCTCGGGCTTCGATCACGGTCCGCCGCGTCGATCGCCCTAGTCGAATCGCTAGATAGGTCGAGTCGCACAGACTCGCTAGCGGAGCGGTCTCTTCGTTCGTTAAATCCGCCCCGTCTAATAGTATCAACCGGTAGCGACTTTTCATTTCTTTCAACGCGCGCCGAACGGCTTCAAGAGAAACGCCCGTCGATTTTTTGTTCGACGAAGTCGCGCTCGGCAATAGATGAACGCTTGATTGATTCGAACGGCGAATGCAATTTCGCCAATTAACTTCGCCGCTCCAAAAACCTCGCACCTCGTCTTCGTCGAAGAGACCCCAGCGCCGCGTGAGATCGGGGCGTCGTATGTTCGCGTCAATCAGCAGCGTTTCGACGGAGAGAATTCGAGAAAGAGACTCGGCCAACGGAATGATCATTCGCGTGGCCCCTTCGTTCGGCGACGCGCTTGTGAAAAATAACGTGGCGGGCAAGCGATCCCGATTCTGAGCGGCCAGATAGCTGGCAATCTCGTCGAATACGCTCGCCCCGCCGGTTAACGCCTGCATCGCCGAGTCGATCACTTCGATCTTTTCTTCCACGGCATGCGTGACCGAATTTGAATAATCCGAAATCGTCGGTTGGGAAATCGTCTCGATATAATGCTCGGCGGCGGGCTGGTCGGTCGCCGGCGTCGGTCGGGGTGATTGCGCCGAAGTATTAACGCACGGCGGAGCAGGGGAGGGCGGCGGCGCCTTGGCCGCTTCTTCGCGTTTCTCCTGCGCCGCCGTCGGTTCCGCCTTGCGTGCGTTCGGCTTCGACTGCGCGCTTGGCACGGAAATGCCGAAAGTGACGAACGTCGTCGTCTCGCAATTCTTTGCGACGGCCGAATTCGACGAAATCGACGGTGCCGTTTTGGCCACGAAGGCCGGACCGACCGACGAGTGGACCGTGCTCGAAGTCGCAAGAGTGATTTTTGAAGACGGTGCGGCGATAGGCGTCGCTATTTCGATGTTCGGTTTCGCCCCCAATTCAAACGGGGAACAGGACTTCGCTTTTTTCGATGCGCTCGTCCGCGGTTTATCCGAGGCGAATTCGCTCAACGAGATCGTCGTCGGCGCTGGTTGTTTCGGCTCTCGCTTCGGTTTCTCTTCGACCGGACGCTCGACGCTCTTCGCGCGGCTGAAAGAAATCGTCTGCGGACGCTCGTTCTGAACGGACGAAGCGTTCGCCGTCGAACTACTGGCGGCGAGCGTCAGTTTTAGCGGCGCTTGCGATTCGATTTGCTTCAGTGCGTTTGAGAATCGGCCCATGACGACCTCGTCGTTCTTTTCTATGAATCACGAGCCTTGACGCAATTTTGCGAATAATCGATTGTATTCGTGCTTTTTCACCGGACGAAATACGCAGCTCCCTTTAGAATCGTTCGAAGTCTGCTCCGCCGCTTCCCCCGCCGGTCGCTCCGTTATAAATGCCTTGGCGATCTGCTCCGCTTGCTTCGCTTCGGTCGCGTTTAGCGAATTGATCGAAATCGAAACCGTCGCTTGCTTGCTCGTCGATTCTTGCGATAATGCGGCGGGCGATTGCGCGGCCGTTTCGCGAGGTGCCGTAGGCGTCGTCGCTTGCGGCGGTATGTTAAACGGGTTCGTCGATACGATCGGCGGCGCGTGAGGCGTGAAATCGGCGTAAGGCGACGACGTGTAACGCTCGCTAATCACCTCTTCCTCGTCAAACGACTCTTGGAAAGGCTTTTCCAATTCCTCGAACGAAAGCTCCAATTCCGGCTCCGCCGAAGGACCGATTACCCCGGCCGGCTTGAATTCGTCGTCCGCCTCGGCGATCATTCGCTCGATGCGGGCGATTTGTCGTTCGGGCGGAGCGGCCTCCGCGTGCGTCTCTTGCGGCGCCTCAAAATTGAATTGCACGGAGCTCGTTTTCGGCTCGACCGTCGGTTGCGGCGCGGCCTTCGGCGCTTGCGGTTGAAGAGGCTCGTCGTCCAAACTGCCGAACTCAATTACGCTTTCAGTCGTCGTATTCGCCGTAGCCGAGACGCTCGTCGTTGGAAGCTGCTGCAAGTCCGCCCACGCCTCGTCAACCAATCCCGGCTCGACTCGGCGTTTGCCCGCCGCATAGGTCACGAGCAACGCATGATCGCAAAGCTGATTAATGACTCGCGCGATTCCCTCGGCCGTTTGATGAATGCGCAAACAAGCCTCGTCGGTGAACAGGTCGACGCCGCGACCGCCGGCCGCGTTCGTTTGAACGCGTACGTACTCGGCCGTCTCTTCAAACGAAAACGCCTCGACGTAGCAACGCGCGGCGATCCGTTGATGGAACGACGCCAACTTCGGCGCCGCCAAGCGTTCTTCAAGCGAATTCGTGCCGGCCAGTACGACGCGCACCGCCGGTTGACCGTTATACGCCAAGTTCGTCAACTCGCGCACGTCGTTTAATAGACCGAGCGATGCGTTCGACGCTTCGTCGAGAAGCAATACGGCCGGATTCGACTTCTCTTTATTCGTATCGAGATAGTCGAATAGCGATAATCGCAATTCTCCTTCGTCCAAGCCGCGATATGGTTGATCGAGCGAATGCAAAAACGCTTGGAAGAAAGCGCGTCGCGTGCTAATCATGCCGCACGAAAGCGAGACGATGCGATAGGAATCCTGCAATTGCGAGGCGACCAATTGCAGCAGGAGCGTTTTGCCGGTGCCCGGCGAGCCGATCGCCGCGCCGATACCCTCGCCGCGTTCGACGCAACGCGTTAAGACGCCGTGCGCCGCTTCGATCGACGAGGCGGGATAGTACCGTTCAATCTGCGGTACGGAAGCGAAAGGACGTGTTCGAAGACCGAAATATGCCTCGTACATAGCGCAAGTTCTCTCGTTTTTGCATCTTTTGCGATCGGTCGTTTTTGCCAAACTTGTTCTGGCGTAACGAGTAACGGCCGCAGGACGGGCGCAGTGAAACATTGCTTCATTCGGCGCCGGAGAGGTTCAATAATGAGCTTTGCTCTCGAAATATGCGTTAGGTAAAAGAGGCGGTAAACGCGCTATGCGAAGAAGAGGCAAAGGCGTGCGAGTGTAACCTTTCCGCTCCCTTCTTTACGGATTGCCCGTTAAAGCATCTTGGCCATGCCTGGCCAGCCTGTCCGACCTGTGGAGCGCAAGCCCCGATTACCGTTCGCCGCACCCAAGGTAGAAAACGAAAACGTGTTCTTCCTCTTTTGTAGGTGGTTTAAGGCGTTTTACGGCTTCGGCCTTCAATGCGATATCGGTAAGTGCGATTTCCGACTTCGCCATTCGGCCTGAAACAGTGTCTTGGAGCGACGCGAGATAGTTGTTGCCAATATAAGGGACCGAAAGATTGTCGGCGGCAAACTGCTGCTGAGGATGCAACGGAAAGACGCCCTCAGGATTCGTTTTGTTTTGCTCAATGACGACGTTTCCTTCAGCGTCGCAAGAGGTGACGGTTCTATCGCTTACTTCAAGTCGTTGTTTTCGTTCGGAGAAGAATACTTCGGTTTGAAACCAACTGGAGAGTTCAACCTCTATTATGGGGGTTACGCCGAAATTGACCGGATATTGATCTTTGATCGCGGGTTGTTCTTCCGGAAAACTGCCGCACGAATACCCGTTCATTATTGTCCATGTGCCTCCGTCCTCGGAACGGCGTTTTTTCTTATTCTCATCTCGAGCGACGCTGCGAGGCGTTACGTCTCCCATGCTGTTTTTCTCATTCGATGAAATACTCTTTCGTTCCGGCGGCGCGCCATTTGCCGCATTCTCTTCATCCAAGATACATTGCATGGACAAGGGTTCCGACGCATCTAGCTGGTTGATGACCTTCAACTTTTTGATTGCTCGTCGCAGTTGTTCGTTTGTTAAATTTGCACGGATTGTAACGTCCCATAGGTAAGGTATTTGGCCGAGAAGCTCGACGTTTTTTTCTATCGTCGGGGAATCGGTCAATTGAACGGAATAGGTCGGGAGACGGCCGAAAATGGCGGTCTCAAAGAGCCGAACCGTGGAATCATCGCTGATTACGTGATTCAATAAGGAGCAAACGTCGATCATTCCCGTTCGATGCGGGAGATAGCTATAGTAATCGGCTGCGAGGCAGGCGACGCGGAATTCCATCGGAATGTCGCAAGCGAATTCATGGCCGCGGAGAATTTTCCAACGGGTTGCGTTTTGGCGAACGATCGTCGCCGCTCCCGAATCCAAAAGTTTTTCAAGAGCCTCGTTTTTTCTAGCCTCTTCCGGCGTAGAAACTTTTTCCTCCGCGTTCAGATTCCAATGCGGTTGCTTGTCGGCGAAACCGATCGTGATTTCCAGTCGTGGCGTCGATTCTTTTGTTTTCTTTTCGCCGAGCGGGATTGTGAGCGTTTCGCCGAATTTCACAAAGTCGAATACCCGTCGCTTCGTGACATCAACTTGCGGGACTTGAATTGTCGTGTTTGAAGAGATCGTTTTTGTGTCGCGATCGGTGATGTTCGTGAGTTCGGCCGAGACGTTAATCGAGACGCCGCCGCCAGGGGCGTATGGGAATAGAACGACGTCGGCTTTCAACCCTTCGTCAATAGTCGCAATCTGCGGTTGCTGGGCCGAAGCGTCAGGATGCGATGGATCGCTTAGCGAAGTCACGCCCGTGACGAAAGGAGCCGGAGAAACGTTAGAGAAAACGCCCTTTTCGGCGCTGGCTAAATGCAATTTCGGAAACAGAACGACCGAACCGTCGGCGTTCACTTGGCGGCAAAGAACCGTATAGCGAGTCTCCCCTCGTTTCGTTGTTCCTTTTTGTTCGCCTGCGGTAGATAAGGAGGCGGACGCGCATATCAAGACGTACAGCATACCGACTGCGAGACGCATTGTTCTGCTCCTTTAGGAGGGATAGAAGATGATTGCCTCGGTGCGATCTCAGAATTGCCGCACGAATCATAAAAAAGATGTAAGAATCGGTCAATCGCGGATTGACGGCAAGAAACGCGAACGCCCAGGCGGTTTGGCCTGGGCGAGCATATGTCGTATAGCGCATGCACGGCGTGCATAAAGAACGGCGGCGCGATTGCAATTAGCCGTTGCGCGTGCTCCCCTTCTTCGGGCGGCCGGCGGGCGAAGCGCAACGCTTGCAACGCACGACTTGCGTGTTGAGCTTGGCGCCGCATTTCGGGCAGCGACGTTCCTTGAGTTTCATGACGAATTTCGTTCGCGGTCGAAGTCCCATTCTGTTTCACTTCCTCGTAAATATCTTTGTTAATAATGCGTAGTTCGTTTTGCCAGTTGTCGTCAATACTGGATTGCCAGCGTGTTTTCCCGAAGGGTAAACACGCGACGCATTAGGACGCGACTCACAACTGGCCCTAAAAAGGTCGGGGCGAGAGGATTTGAACCTCCGACTTTCTGGTCCCAAACCAGACGCGCTGCCAGGCTGCGCCACGCCCCGCAAGCCTATCAATCATATCGGAACGTCTCGACTGCCGCAATTGGGGGAAATCGGTCTTTATCCCCACCTTCAGGTTGTAAGGTTCCGTATCCCTTTCCCCTATGCCCCATTCCCCACGCCCTACTCTATCCCGCTCGGCTCTTCTTTTCCGGACGGTGCGGAGCGCAGATGATTCCCTGGATCATTTCGAATTCGTCGTGGTTGCGAAAGTGGATCACCAGCTTGCCGCGACCTCGGGCGTTCGCCCGAATTTGCACCTTCTTTATGCCCAAGGCAGTGCGGAATTCCTGTTCCAACTGCGCGATATGCTCGTCCGACTGACGCGGCGTCCGCGACGTGTTTCCTTCGCGATCGACCACGGCCAACGGTTCTTCGTTGGCGTCGTCAATCATCTCTTGCACCATCGCTTCGGTCTGTCGAACGTTCAAGCCTTCCTTCTTAATCCGTTCGCAAAACGCGATTTGTTCGCGCTCCTCGCCGAGCGGTAAAAGCGCCCGGGCGTGCCCTTGCGTTATCTCGCCTTTGCGAAGCGATTTTTGCACGGCCGACGGAAGCTCAAGCAAGCGGATCAAATTGGCGATCGTCGAACGATCGATATTCAATCGTGCGGCCAAATCGTCTTGCGTGCAGCCGTATTGTTCCAAATAGCGTTGGAACGAGGCCGCCTTTTCCAGCGGATTCAGGTCTTTGCGTTGCAAGTTTTCAATGATCGCCAACTCGGCCGATTGCCTATCGTCGGCCTCGACGATGTGGATCGGCGCCTCGGTCCAACCGGCCAGCTCCGCCGCGCGCAAACGACGTTCGCCGGCGATGAGTTGAAATCGGCCTCCGACCTCGCGCACCACGATCGGTTGCAGCAAGCCGTGCTCGGCAATGCTTTCCGACAACGCTTGTAATTCTTGCGGATCGAATTCTTGCCGAGGTTGCGCGGGATTCCGTTCGATGTCGGCGATTCGCGCCGTTTGCGGTCCGAACGAAGGCGCCTCCTCCTCCAGTTGCCGTTGCTGTTGCGGCTGCGCACGAAGCGCGGAGCTTGGCGTTTCAGCGCCGAACGCTTGGCCCGGCGGAACGGCCAGCATCTCGCGCGGATGATCGGCGAACGGTTGCACGGCAGGCTGCCGTGAGTCGAGTCCGACGTACGAGGCGTCGAACGCGCCGGCCGGTTGACGATTGAACTGCGCCGAAGCGTTTGGTTCGTTCCTTGCCGGAAGATTGCCTAACAACGCCTCGAGTCCTCGGCCTAGTCTTCTTTCCTTAGTCACGTTCCATCACCTCCATGCAAAGTTCTATATACGCGTTGCATCCCCTAGAGCGAGGGGAGTAGTCCATGACCGTCTTTCCATGGCTGGGCGCTTCGGAAACGGCCACGTCGCGGGGAATTACCGTTTGAAATACAATGTCGCCGAAAAATTCTCGCACTTCGCAATCGACCTCTCGCGTCAACTCCAAACTCGGATCATACATCGTCAGCACGATCCCGCCGAACTGCAATTGGTTCGGCTCGTTCGCCATCACGTCGCGAATCACTTCGATCATCTGCGTGAGACCTTCCATAGCGAAGTATTCGCACTGGATCGGCATCATCACTTCGTTCGAGCAAGCTAGCGCGGTGCGCGTCAGCGGGCCGAGCGAAGGCGGGCAATCGATCAACACATAGTCGTAGGCGTTGAAGCCTCCGCTTAGTTGTTCGCGAATACGGGCGGTTTGCCGACGATCGTCGCGTGTGAGTAATTCCACATCGCGGAAACTGCGACAGCCGGGAAGCACATCAAGCCGCTCAATGTCCGTTGCACAGATTCCTTGACGCAACGGTGCGCAAACGGCCAACGGATGATCGACGATCGGCTGTCGACCGAGTCCGGTCGTTGCATTGCATTGCGGATCGAGATCAACGAGGAGCGTGCGCGAACCCGCCTTGGCCAGCGAACCGGCCAAATTGACGGCGGTGGTCGTTTTTCCCACGCCGCCCTTCTGGTTTGCCACGCAGAAGACTCGAACCACGAACGGCCTCCTTGCCTCTCCGCCGGAACCTTCCATAGCATCCGGCAATCGGGGCGGATTGTAACCGCAGAGCGCTTTTTCTGGAAATGGCAGTTTTTTGGGAAGGATTAAGGTTAGGATCGGGGTGGCCGTAGGGTGCCCTCGCCCGCAAATATTCCGAAATCGCCCCCGTTTCACGTGAAACGCGCTTTCCTCATTCCCAGGCTCCGCCTGGGAATGATTTGTTACGAGGCTCTGCCTCGCCGACAATCTGGCAATGCTCGTCCGAGTCAGAAAAACGAAAATTGCCGGCTTCATAGTCCCGAAGGGACGTCATATTGAAGCCGTGGGCGTTAGCCCACGGAACTTGATCTCCGGCAATGAAAGCCCCTTTAGGGGCGGCAGAACCAACTGCTTTACAAAAATGACGTTTCAGTTGACGCTAACGGAAGCCAGATAGGCCCCCTGATGGCCAAATTCGCATCATAGGCTCAGCCTCGTCTGAAATCTCGCCCCGACCGACCCCGTTTCATGTGAAACGATGCAAAGAATTCCGAAAATGCCGATTTATGAAACTACGATAGCAGCTTATCGTATTCCGCATGCGAGCCTATCCAGAACCAAACGATTCCTTCCGGCTTCTCTAAGCCCAGGGCACGATAGTGGATTCCAACTCGAACGGCCCACAGATGCTTTGGCGAGCCGATTTTTTTAAGCCGCAGAGAAGTGTGGTGCGGATCCGAAAGCAGCAAGCGATGGCATTTATCCGCCAACTCCCGCACGTCTTTGGGTAATCGGTCGTAGCAGTGCCAAAAGCTTGGCAGCGTGAAATGCTTCATAGAGGTCGAGTCAGTCCTTGGCGATACTCGGCCTCCGCCTTTTCTATAACGGAATCGAGACGACCTGCCGCAAGATCATTCTCAATCTGTTTATCCCAGGCCTTGTCATGATAGTCCTGGATCCAAGCCATGAGTTCGGCAAACTCTTTGGCAGGGAGTTGAGCAATGGCCGATTCAATTTCCGCAATGCTCATTTGAGAAACTCCTCGGAGAACTCGACTGTTCGCAACCTTACCCAGTATTCTACCATACTCGCTCAGGAATTGCGAAGCGGTTGCATTGACTACGACCGAGGTGAAACGAGAGAGATACATTGAAATTGCCCGCAAAGATTCCAAAACCGTCCCCGTTTCACGTGAAACGCGATCGATTTCCCCTCTGTTCCGTCCAATAAAAAACCGTGGACCTGGCGAATTCTCCGCCCGATCCACGGTTCCGTGTTTTCAACCGTGTTATTTAGACAGTCGTCTATTCTAACGGGTTCATGACCAAGCCGCTCAAAAGCTTCGGATAGAAGTAGGTGCTCTTCGCCGGCATCCGTTCGCCTTGCAAGCTGATTTGCCGAACGTGTTCGACCGTGGCCGGCATGACCAACGCGGCAAGCGGATACTCACCCGTCTTCAATCCTTCGACCACTTCTTCGACCAAATGCACGTAGCCGGGCTTGGGCAAATCTTTTCCGCCCAACAATT
Organism: Thermoguttaceae bacterium; assembly: GCA_963665265.2. GTDB lineage: Bacteria > Planctomycetota > Planctomycetia > Pirellulales > Thermoguttaceae > CAXXHQ01. The sequence goes on from OY762224.2 coordinate 1,725,917, forward strand.
CGCCGATCAAGAGTCGGTGCAGCAACGCCACCCCCAGGCTTTGCCATTCGGCGTTATGTTCCTTCGCCGCTTCGGCCATCTTCGCCTTGCCCGCCTCGGTCAATTCGGCCAATGTCCAGCGACCGTCCTTCTTCGTATACAGACCGATCAACCCTTGCGCGTCGAGCGTTTCAATCTCTTCCCAAACGCTCGGAGCGGCGTCAGCCCCTTCCCCCGCGATTCGGCACGTGAAGCAGTCGCCCAGCTTGGCCGCCAATTCCTCGGCCGTCATCTCCGGCAAGCCTTTGAATAAACGGTGCGTCGGCAATACGATCAAGCCGGGATCTTCCATCGCCACGTACATCATCATTACGAAGTTCGACGGATGCGTCGTCGGCGATACGCCGGTGTCGCCGATCTCGTCGCGATACTTGCACGCGGTCTCGTAACGATGGTGACCGTCGGCGATGAACAACGGCTTCGGGCCCATCAACCCCGTTAACGTCGAAATCGTCGTAGCGTCGGTAATCGCCCAAAGACGATGCTTGACTCCCAAGTGATCGACCGCCACGACCGGCGTCTTGTCGGCCACGGCCGCGTCGAGCAAAGCCCCCGTCGCGTTCTCCGCGTCGGGATACAATCCGAAGATCGGGCTCAAATTCATCTTCGTTACGTGCATCAACATCAAACGGTCGGCCTTCGGGCCAGGCATCGTCTCTTCATGCGGAAAGACTTGCCCTTCGCCGAAACGGCTGATCCGATGCCGTGCCATAAATCCGCGTCGAGTGTAAGTCCGGCCGGCGTAGTCGTAGTCTTGGTAATATACGTAGATTGCCGGTTCGCCTTCCGACGACAAAATGCCGTCCGCAAGCCACGACTTCAAAAACTTCTGCGCCCGGGTATAGCGGTTGTTCGACGCATCGTCGTCGCCCGGCTCAATCTTGTTGAAGTCGATCCGAACGAAATTGTTCGGATGCTGCGCGTAGAGCTTGTCGAGAAACTCCGGGCTGATCACGTCATACGGAGGCGATGTTACTTCGCTCAACGAACCGACTCGACCAAGATTATAACGAACGCCGTTGAAGGCTTGTATTTCTGCCATGACTTACTTGTTGCAAGGGATGTTTTTTGGTATCTACCAGGAGGACAGGCATTCCTGCCTGTCCGTTTAGCCGCAACGCCGAAGGCGTGCCTTTGACCTTCACTGGTTTGTAGCGGTGCGTGCTTGCACGCACCGCTACGCCGCTTGAAGCTGCCCGCTCTCTAATACCGGTAGTATTCCGGCTTGAACGGACCGGTGACCGGAATGCCGAGGTAATCGGCTTGCGCTTGCGTCAACTTCGTGAGCTTCACGCCGAGTTGCTCCAAGTGCAACCGGGCGACTTCCTCGTCGAGCTTCTTCGGCAAGCAGTGAACGCCGAGCGGATAGCTCTCCGGCTCGGTCCACAAAGCGATCTGCGCCAGCACTTGGTTCGTGAACGAGTTCGACATCACGAACGACGGATGACCGGTCGCGCAGCCGAGATTGACCAATCGGCCTTCGGCAAGCAACAGAATCGAATGACCGTCGGCGAAAGTGTAGCGATCGACCAACGGCTTAATGTTGACCTTCTTCACGCTCTTGTTGTTTTCAAGCCACGCGACGTCGATCTCCAGGTCGAAGTGTCCGATATTGCAGACGATGGCGTCGTTCGGCATCTTCTCCATGTGCTGGCCGAGAATGATGTCGCGGCAGCCGGTCGTCGTCACGAAGATATTGCCTTGCGAAGCGGCCTCTTCCATCGTCATGACTTCGTAGCCTTCCATGGCGGCCTGCAAAGCGCAGATCGGATCGATCTCGGTCACAATGACGCGGGCGCCGTAAGAACGCATCGAATGGGCGCAACCCTTGCCTACGTCGCCGTAGCCGCAGATTACCGCCACTTTCCCCGCGATCATTACGTCGGTCGCTCGTTTGATGCCGTCGGCCAACGATTCGCGGCATCCGTATAGATTGTCGAATTTGCTCTTCGTCACCGAGTCGTTGACGTTGATCGCCGGAATGGCCAACTCGCCGCGCTCGTGCATCTGGTAAAGCCGATGAACGCCCGTGGTCGTCTCTTCCGATAGACCGCGAATTTCCGAGATGAGGTGACGGTACTTTTGACCGTGAACGATGGCGGTCAAGTCGCCGCCGTCATCGACGATCATGTTCAGCGGCTTGCCGTCGGCGAAGTAGAGCGTCTGCTCGATGCACCAGTCATACTCGGCGTCCGTTTCGCCCTTCCAGGCATAGACCGGAACTCCGGCCTGGGCGATCGCAGCCGCCGCGTGATCCTGCGTCGAGAACTTGTTGCAACTGCTCCAGGTCACCTCGGCGCCAAGATCGACCAAAGTCTCGATCAACACCGCCGTCTGAATGGTCATGTGCAAGCAACCGGCGATTCGCGCTCCGGCCAGCGGCTTCGTCTTGCCGTACTTCTTCCGCAACGCCATCAAGCCTGGCATCTCGTGCTCGGCAAGCATGATCTCTTTGCGGCCCCAATCGGCCAGGGAAATATCGGCGACCTTGTACTTCGGCTTTGAACTTGCGACTTGCGACATGAGTATATCCTTACTGTCTGAGGAAAATTCCATTGTGAAGGCCCCTATGATAAGGTCCCAGGCATAATCTTGACAAGTATGCCGACCGCTAGAGCAAATCCAGTTTATACGTAGCATTGGGGCGCCACTGGCTGCTTGCCAGCCAGTGCGTGTTATATAACTAGCCCGCTACAGTCATCCATGGCTTGCTCTTGCGAACGCCCTTCGTATTGCCGTTGGGCGGCTCCCCAATGGGATCTCGCTTGAAGCGTGGAACCCCTAAGCTTGCCGTTCAAATGCCTGGCGAGCGGCTGACACGAACTGCCGAACAGCCTCGGCGTCTTTTTTGCCGGGAGACATTTCTACCCCGCTGGCGGTATCGACGGCGCACGGGCGAACTGCCGCAATCGCCTCGGCGACGTTTTCCGGCGTTAATCCGCCAGCTAATACCAAAGAGGGGGTTGCTGCGTTCGCCTTCGCGTTCGACGATGATACGGCATAGGCCGCGCACGCCGCCCAATCGGCCTTCATGCCTGTTCCGCCGTATGCCCCTTTGACCATGGCGTCGAGAAGAACCATCCGCGGAACCGCTTCTAATTCGCGACATCGGTCAAGGTAATCCAGAATCGGCGTCAGCCCCTCTGTGCCAATACGAAACGCCTTCATGACCGGCAAAGGTTTTAGCTCGGCGATCAGCTCAGGCGGTTCGTCGCCGTGCAACTGAATCAGATCAAATGACAATCGCTCAGCCGTTCGTCGAATTTCCTCGGCCGGCGCGTTCACAAATAGGCCGACCTTCTTCACTTTCGGGCCGAGCGCGTCTGTCACCGCCTCGACGTCTTCCGGCCGAACGTAACGGGGGCTCTTTGCATAGAAGTTCAACCCGGCGGCGTCAGCCCCCGACTCGGCCACAACTTGAGCGTCGGCGACCGTCGTTATCCCGCAGATTTTGATTTGAAACATGAAGCATCGGTTTCCAGTTGAAGGTCGCCCGCCCCTTGCACAATACACCGATTTCAGGCCAATGAACAGAAGCGAAACGGTTCAACGGCTCTTTTTCTCCCTTATTCCCCTGACGCGAATCGCCGTAATACCGTCTGGAAAGCTCGGCGATTCAGGCAGAATTGACCGGGAAAATCCGCCCGACTAATCCTCAGATTCGTTATAGGTCGATCTCGACTAGAGGGATGGCCTGCGCGTCTTCCGTCCGCTTTTTTGCCGCCCCATTTGACGAACTTCATCTCCGCATGACTGCAAAACCGCATATGACCGTCCGACTAAAACGCTCCTGGTTGGGGCCGACCGTCTTATGCGCCGGCGTGATTCTTTCCGCCGCCGCGGCCATCGTCTTTTTCTCCCCTCATTTCATCAAAACTTCAAAACCCACGATCACCCGCGTTCAAGTAGCTTTGGACGTTCGAATTCCGACTCTTAAGCCAGACGCCAAAGAACAGAGCAAAACCGGAAAGGCGAACGTCGATAGCGTCTCCTTCGAAAAAACGCTTTCCTCGAGCAAACTCAAGGAAAAGGCCGAGTCGCCCGACGTTTGGCTCAATGCCCTTTCTTCGGAAGAGAGCCGCGAGGCAGGCGCCGGGCGTGCGCCCCTTTCTCGAACTGCCATCGAAAAGCTTCGCGATTCCGTGAAAGTCGACCTAGAGGAGATTGACGAGGGCGCCCGTCGAGTTTCGCTTGTCGTCGAGGGACTTGATTGTGCTGAAAAATCTTCCTCGCTTGAATTGGTCGCCAAATCGCTGAAATCGCAACTCGAAGAGGAAGCGAAACAAGCCGTCCAGCAGCGCAAAGAAGACTTGCGCAGATCCACCGAAAAATCCCAACAGGATTATCAGCATGCCTTGAGCATGTTAAAAGCATATCGTGAACGCTTGGCTAAAAAGGGCGTCGAAGATCGCAAAGCCGAGGAGAAACGCAAGGAACAAGAGCGCCTCAGAACGGCAAGCACCGACGAAGCGGTTAAGTCGCGGTTGACGCAGAATCCCGACTGGACCGAAATAATGCACCAGATCGACTACCTCCAACGCACGAGAAGCTCGCTCGAAGACGAGTTGCTTCCCACGCATCCCCAAGTTCAAGCGGTACAAGCTCAAATCGATGAATTATTACGCAGCTTGTCGAAGGTTCCTCGCTGGTTGAAACCGAAGCAGCCGGACCCCAAAGCGGTCTCCGCCGAGGCGAACCCCGCCGTGGCTCTCGAAGAAAAAGGCGAAGAACGAGTTTTTGAATCGAAATGGGGCGAGTCTTGGCTCGACGCCTCCGACGCCGCCGACATTTCCGAAAAACTTCTTCATCAGGTCGAGACGTCGGCCAAAGACTACCAAACGGCGGCGCAGCGCGAAAAAGCGGCGGTTGCCGTCGTTTTGCCTGAGTTAAAAATCGATTCGCGGAAAACTCAATCGACCATTTCTCAGGCGGTTCCCAGAAGTATCGTCGCGCGTGCCGCCTTCGGCTCGGCCGCCGTCCTCGTCCTCGGGCTAGGATTCCTATTCGCCGGTTTCGCGGTCGAAAAACCGCTCGGAAGCCTTGCCGAGTTAGAGCCCCTCTTCAGCGTGCCCGTCCTCGGCGTCACCTATAACGAAGCCGGTGATCGTGCTGTCCGCCAAATAGTCCGCCGCCGTCGATTTGCCAAAGCGACTCTTCTGGCGTTTGGTTGGTGTTGTTTCGCCGCTCTTGCGACAACCATTTTCTATTTCGCCGGCCTAGGTTCTTCTTTCTAAACGCCCTTGCCGCTTTTGAAGTAGGGAACGCCCTCCGCTGCGCTGTAGGGAACGCCCTCCGTGGCGTTCCGCAGCCGCCGGAACGGCACTGAGGCCGTTCCTTACAGGACGTTGTTTACGAGACGCTGCACAAGCCGCAGCCAGCGAAGTGCATGCGAACGATGCCTTAGCGATTACTTCATACAATCGTTCAATTCGTTAAATCCGTAAGATTTCGCGAATGTCCCCTTTTTGCCGCAACTGCAATGTATATTTTCACAGATTTATTAGGCGGCCCCATGCGCCGAATTGCCCATTACTACTTTCCGCTTACTAATTTCCGCGATTACTCTCTGAGCGACGATAACTCCCCGCAATGAACGGACTTGGAATAAAATCACGGATTCTGCTCCCGGCGGTCGTAATGTTGGCCTCGTTGCTGACGATCGTCGTCCTTGGCGTCTGGTCGTTGCAACGTAAGCATCTTGAGGATTCCTTCCTGGCTAGCCTAACGAGCATCGATCGCCTCTTTCGTCTCGACTCCGAGGAAAAAGGGGACGTGCTGCACGCTATGTCGCGCGATCTCATCCGCCAAAAACGCTTTGAAGAGGTTTGGAAATCCGGCGATAACAATGAATTGAACCGCATTGCGAAAACGTTTTTCGAAGAACGTCGCGAAGCGAGCAAGTTGCTGAGAGTCCTTTTTCGGGCGCCCGACGGATCAATCCTAGCGTTCGCTTCCGACGGCGTCGACCCGAAAGAAAAATACAGCGCTTTCCAGGCCTTTAAAACTTCGGCCGATGATCGCAGCGTCGCGCTCGACATGGAGCCGAAAGGCGCGCTAGGACTCACCCATTTGTTGCCCTACTTATTAGACGGAAAACTCGTCGGTTACGTCGAAATTGTCCAAGACGCCACCGATTTGCTTGATATCGCTTCGGAAATTCTCGATATCGACGCGGCCCTCTTGCTCGCCGACCAAAGCCAATTGGATCGCAAGGCATGGGACCTCGAACGTGACAAATTACCCGATCGCGAGGCGTTTTGGAATCTTCACAAGCCCCTCGCGTTTGTCGGATGCTCGCCGGACGAGTCGCTCGATACGATTCCCCTCATTTTCCGCAACGCCGTCTGGCAATCGAATCCGGACATTGCCGTATCGCGGTATAATGATTCGGTCCACTACATCGGACTTCTCGTTCTCCGAGACGTGCGAAATATTCCATGCGGCCAGCTGGCGGTCTCTTGCGATATGACTAAACAAGAGGCCGCGCTCGAACATTTTATCGTCTTGCTCCTCGGCGGATCGACTCTCTTTTTAATCCTTCTTCTCTCGGGCGCCTCGTGGTATTTGAATCGAATCGAACGCCGCATCGAATCCGCCGACCGAAAAGTCATCGCCGAAATGACGACTCGCGAGGCCGAACAGGCCAAACACCTGCGAGAGCTAACGCGATTCCGCGAGGCCCTCGACGGCACCGCCGACGCGATCAGCATTTGCGACGTCAACGGAAAAGTAGTCTATCTGAATTCCGCGTTCCAAAAAATGTTCGGCTGGTCCTCGGAAGACTTGAATGCGAAGGAAGGCGGGCTGCTTTCTCTCTTCGAGGGAACGCAAATAGAAAAGAATATCTTCGGAGCCTTCACGAAAGGCGAGAATTGGACCGGCGAAATTGAAATGTCCGACGGCCGCCGTCGCTTGGTTCCGATGCTCTTCCGAGGCAACGTCATTCAAGACGCCGACGGCGAAAGCGTCGGATTGCTCGGAATCTTTACCGATATTTCCGAGCGAAAGTTCGCTGAAAATCAACTCCGCAAGCAAGCGAAAGCCCTGCAGGAAAGCAACGTCAGCCTGCAAAAAGCGAATCAGGCCGCACAGGCCGCCACCGTGGCGAAGAGCGAGTTCCTCGCCAATATGAGCCACGAAATCCGCACTCCCATGACCGCCATCCTCGGCTTCTCAGACGTCCTGCTCGATCGGGCGGTGCCGGAAGATGAACGTCTAAAAGCCACCGAAATTATTCGACGCAATGGCCAGTATCTCCTCCAAATCATCAACGACGTGCTCGATTTGTCGAAAATCGAGGCTGGCCGTATGGAATGCAATAAACTCGCTTGCTCGCCGTTAAGGATCGTTTCCGAAGTCATTTCCTTAATGGACGTCCGTGCCCGCGAAAAAGGCCTGAAGCTCTTCGCCGAATGCGACGGTCCGATTCCCGAAACTATTCAGTCCGATCCAACTCGATTGCGCCAAGTCTTGATTAATCTCGTCGGAAACGCCGTGAAGTTCACTGAAGCCGGCGAAGTGCGATTGCGCATATCCTTGCGATCGCCGATGCTCGAATTCCTCGTCGTCGATACCGGCATCGGCATCGATGAAGAGCAATTGGAACGTATCTTCAAGCCTTTCACGCAAGCCGACGAAACCGTGACGCGACGCTTCGGAGGTACAGGACTCGGTCTTGCTATTTGCCGCCGCTTCGCCGAAGTCCTTGACGCGAGCATTAGCGTCGAAAGTCGAAAAGGAGTCGGAAGCACGTTCCGCTTCCTCGTCCCGACCGGCCCTCTCGACGGAGTCAAAATACTAGATAATCCCCAGGTTGCCTTGCAGGCCGTCGATCAAGAGGCCGCTTCGCACGACGTGGAGCGCTTGTCAAAACTGGAGTGCCGAATTCTCTTGGCCGAGGACGGCCTCGATAATCAACGCCTCATTTCCCTCGTCTTGCGAAAGGCGGGCGCCGTTGTCGACGTCGCCGAAAACGGAAAAGAGGCCCTCGATATGCTCGAAGCCGCCCGGCAGGCCGGCAACGACTACGACGTGGTCCTTATGGATATGCAAATGCCCGTCCTCGACGGATACGCCGCCGCCGGCGAAATCCGCGCCCGCGATTATCGCGTTCCGGTCATCGCGCTCACCGCCCACGCCATGGTCGAAGATCGTCAAAAATGCCTCGACGCCGGTTGCGACTACTACGCCACCAAGCCGATTCGCCGCGACGTCCTCATCGAGACCATTCGCGCCGCCGTAAACGCTTCGTTACGTATCCAAGCGTAACTCGTCTAACGCCTCTTCCCCCCCCGAAAAACGATAATCAAGCCGATCGCCATGAAAGCGGTCAACGTCGTCGGCTCCGGAACTTGAAGCGACGTTAAATCCGGAACGCGAAGTACGCTCCCCCCTAAGCCGAATAACGCGCCCAACGTCGCGTCCGAGCCCGCCAACAGCTTCAACAAGGCCAAAGCCTCCGGATCAAGCTCCTCCGAGACGCCCCGGTCGGGATCCTTTAAAAACGCCACGCTCAAATAGGCGTTGTTCGGATCGGTCGGATCGTACAGCATCGACTCGGCCGTGTTGAATAAATTCATGCCCAAGATGCCGTCCAACCCTCCCACGCCTAAATCGAGTACGAATACTGGTACGTTTTCCAACGTGAGCGACTTGCCGACGTCCGGCGTTCCGTCCCCGTTCTCGTCGACCGGCAAAAGTATCTTATCGACCACGCACCCCTTCACCGTCTCGGCCACGCCGGCCGCGCCTTGAACGTCGATCGATATCGCCGAGTTTTGATAATCAATATGTAACGCGTCGGCTAACTCCGGCGAAATAATGCTCATTTGCGCGCCCGTGTCGAAGAGGAAGGACTTGCCCGATACGCTCGCCGCTCCTCCCGCCGCCGTAGCCGTCTGCGTCAGAGTCACGCTGTTTTGAAAAACCGGATTCGGCCCCGACGTGATCGCCGTGCCTGTCCCCGTTTGGTAGTTCACGTCGCCCATTAGCTTTAAAGGAATCCGCACTGGCGCGTAGGTCGTCGTTGTGCTCGATACGGTCAACGTCGTCCCTTTCGCCACGAACGAAACGTCGGGCATGTTCATCGAAATCCCCGACATCTCAGGTAATTCCGGAAACATCGCCCCGAAATCCATCGCATAGCCTTGCATCGAGATCAGCGAAGCGAATGCGCTCCCGCTCGACGAAGGAAAATGGATCGGCGTCCCCGTGATCGCCGGTAAACTGGCGCTTTGATTGGTTCCGATAAACGCTTGCACGTTGGGGACCGATACCGCCTTCGACCAGTTCACGAAATCGCCGCCCGACAATATGTTCAGCAGTGCGCTCCAATCGACGGCGTGCATGCCGTCGGCGGTGATTGTCCCCGCGACCGAAACGTCGCCGATCAAGTCCCCGCCGATTCCTTGCGCCGCGGCGCCCCCCGGAACCGCGATCGGAATCGCCGTGCCCAGATATTCAAAATTCGATTGATCGTCTACCGAAAAACTAACCACCGATGCGCCGGTGTCGTATATTCCGAAAGTCATGTTGCTAACGCCGCCGTAAGTGAACGACTGAACCGTGCCGATTTGATCGCCGATCTGATCCAGGTCAGAATCCAGATGAATCACAATGTCTTCGGCGATCGCCGAAACGGAACAGGAGAGAAGCGCGAACGCGCACATGCAAGAAACGGCGAATCGCTTCGCCGAAAGGCGGAAGAATTTTGAACTGGACACCGCTGCCTCCTTCCGATTGAATCCGGCAAGGACTCATCAAAGGGATTGAATAGGACCAAATGAATGAAACCGATAATGGCGAAATCGACGACGTTTTGAAAAAAAGTCGCCGCCAAGCTTGTGGATAAGGCTCTGGCTCCCGCCGCCTTCAACATACTGATTCCTGACGTTTTTCGCAACAAAATTGCGGGCGGTTTTTGCGACGAACCTCGATGCAGCCTTCTTTTGCCCAGCATCGGCGGATTCTTTAGTCAAAAGAGGGGGGCGCCTCTCCGTTCGCTCTTGCTCCCGATTGCCCCAATCGGCACAATACGCGGCGATTGTCGCCGAATCCGGCCCTTACTGGTTTCGTTCCCTCCTAAAAAATGCGTGAATCGCCGCCGGAAGCGCTTGTCGCTTCTTTAAAACGATTGGGCGTCGGCGAGGCCGCTTGGTCTCGTGCCGCTCGGATTGCGCGCCGATACTCCTCCGAAGCTCGCAAAACCGAAGCCCTTTGGCTCGACGCCCTGCGGCAAGCCGGCGATCTCACTCCGTTTCAACTCTCCGAAATCCGCGCAGGACGTGCCGACCGGCTTCGCGTCGCCTCCTACTTCGTCCTGAATAAGCTTGCTATTCCGAACTACGTCGATGGCTTCGCGGCGAAAGATTCTCTCACCGGCAAAACGGTCTGGCTCTTTCTGTTTTCCGAAACCGATCCGGAAAAACGGATTCGATTGCTCGCCTCGATCCGGGATCTCGATCGCAAACGACGCACGACGAACGCCCCGCCGATTGACGATGATTCCGGCTGCGATTCTTACGATGCGGATGCAAACGCCTCGCAAACGGAATCGAATCCTCTCCCTCATTTCATTGAATACGGCCTCGAAGGGGAGTCGGTATTTCTCGCAGCCGAATCGGTCGCCGGTCGCTCGCTCGTCGAATGGCAGGCGAGATTCGAACGCCTTGCCGGCCAGTACGTCTTTGAAATCGCTCAAGAGATCGCCGCCGCCCTTGCCCGCTTCGAACGCTGCGGAATCGATTGCGCCGACCTCGACGCCGCCGACGTTTATCTCACCGAAGAGGGCGACGTTTCAATCCCCTTCCTTGGCCTTCGCCGTTTATGCAACGACAATTCGGCCCAAAACGCATCCGATGCGGAGCGTTCCGCCGCCGCGTCGCTCGCGGCGATTTGCCGATGTTTACTCTTCGGCCCGCGTCTCTCTTGGAAGACCGACCTAAAAATCTCGCCCGACGTTCCGCCCCCGCTCGCCGTTTTCCTCAAAAGAATCTCGATAGGTTCTTTGGCGACCGAAATCATGACCGCCCGTGAAATCGAGCAGGCGTTAGGTCGCCCCACCCGCGCAGGAAAAGAGTCGCTCGCCGAACGACTGGTTTCGTCTCGCCGATATATGACGCCGCAAAGACGCAATTACTCCGATAAGTTGCGACAGCTCCCCGTCTGGGCGGCGGCCGCCTTGGGCGTCGTCTCGGCCGTCATGCTCCTCGTGTGGCCTATGCTGAGGCGGAGCGATGAAAGCCGCGCCATCCCCGGCAAATTCGTAGCCGTCGCCGCCAAACCGCTCGCTCCGCCGAAAAACGCTAATCGAAAAATCGTCTTGAATGAACCGAAGCAAATCGTTGTCGCTCGTTCGAAAGAAAACGCGGAAGGCGTCGTTTCGCAAGCGAATTATATTCAAACGCAAACCAAATCCATCGAAAATCCGCGGCAAATCGTTGACGTTTCGCCCCCCGACATGCTTCTTCACCCCGGGATAAATGATCTTCGAGCGCCGAAGGCGGACGAGGCTACGACGACTCCTTCGCATTGGACTCTCGCGCCGGGACGCCGCGTGATCGGCAAGTCCGGTCTCCGCGCGCAAGTGATCGTCCCGTCCGAGGGACTGACCGTCGACGGCGAAAATAATTGCTTTGAAAACATCGATTTCCTCTGGAAAACAAGTGACGAAAAACTTCACCCCGGTCCCGACGTCCCGGCAATGATTCGACTTCGCGCTGCGAACGTCGAATTTCGCCGTTGCGGATTTTTCGTCGAAAGAGATTCCGCGTCGCAGGCTCCGATCGCTGTTGAATGGAGCGAGTTGGACGCCGCAATGACTGCCGAAAATGAGGAAGACGTCGTGCGGTGCAATCGTGCGACATTCAAATCGTGCGTCTTTCGAGGAGCGTCCGTCGCCCTCGATTGCCGACGCCAGGGACAAACGAGCGTCGAGGCCGATAACGTCCTGTTCCTCGATTGCGACGCCGTCTTCCGATTCGATCATCCCTCCGATGCAAATCGTGTATCGCTTCGCGGAACGACGCTCCGCGACGGCGGGCCGCTTGCTTGTTTCGAGGGCGCCCCCGGATTGGCCGGCCTTGGCCCGTTCGCAATCTCGGCCCGTAGTTGCGTCTTCGCGCCGAAAGACGATGCGCCGCTGCTATCGTTTCATGGCGAGTTCTTGCCCGACCAAATCGTAAAACGAACGGTTTGGGGCGGAGCGGGATCAATTATCACCCCTCGACGGCTAGTCGCCGAATGGAAGAACGATGAAGGCGTCGAACGCGGAATAAACGACTCACTGATGAACGTTTCCGGCCTCGTCCAAGGGGAAGTGCAATTCGCCGCCGAGCCGTCCGATGACCCTCGGTCGAGCGGAGCCGTCGATTGGCATGCCCCGCTTTCGTCCGTAAACCCGCCTGGAGTGCAAACCGAAGACTTGCCTAGATTTACGCCGAATTCGCCCTAGCCCAAAAGGAATGCGACAATTGCAGGTATGGGGTAAATGCGCGATGTGCGTTAAGTGCGTTGTTTGCGTTGGCGGTGCCCTCGCGGAATACCTAGTAATACTTCGGTAATATGTGAAAAGATTGGCGATATTCGCAATGACACGGACGATCTATTTGGCTAGAATCCGGCCTCCTTGTCTCAGATGCGAATTCTGTTTTTCGGATGATGCGTCCTTTGCGAGTGCGACTTAACAATAAACATGAGCCGTTGAATGCACAAAATTGATCCGCAATCGCCGCATACGTTCCACGTTCCCGTCATGGGAACCGGCTTTCTTATTGACTCGCCTCTCCGCGTGGCCCGATTCGGCGTCACGACGGTTCTTTCGCTCGTTGACGATCATCTCATCGAACAGATGCGCAAGTTCCATTGTGAGAAGGAGGGGGAGCCCTACGAAGAGATCGCGCAGGGCGAGGAAGATGCGCGCGCGCGCCGCATTACCTCCTATCTGAATTTCATGAATCGCATAGTGCGTCGACAGACCGAAACCTTGCGCGCCGCGCCGTTCACTCCCGATAGCGAAATCACTCGCTATTTCGAATTGTTGCCCAATTGCCCGCAATCTCAAGCGTATCGCGCCATGCTGGCCGTCGAAGACGACGCCGAGCGCCTCCGTTTGCAAACCGAACTGCGCGGCATGGTCGTCGCCGGTCGCATCGACGTGAACATCATGTCGAAGGGCGATCGAGACGCGTACGTCGGGCAAGAGAAGATGCCCCAACGATACAGCGACGCCCTCTCCGCTTTGCGAGGCTACGCCCAAAGCGATTTGCGATCGGCCATCGTCTTCTCCGCCGGGCTTAATCCCCGGTTGTACGCCTACGCCACCGAATTCGCCGATTTTATGCCCGACGAATCCGGCGACCTGAAAAAACAAATCATTCTCAAAGTCAGCGATTTTCGTTCCGCCGAGATCCAAGGCAAGTACCTCGCAAAACGAGGACTCTGGGTCTCCGAATACCGGATCGAATCGGGGCTCAATTGCGGCGGGCACGCCTTCCCGACGAAGGGCGAACTGCTCGGCCCGATCCTCGACGAATTCGTCGCCAAGAAGCACGCCTTGCACGACGATCTATGCAAAGCCTATTCAAAGGCTCTCGGCGATCGCGCGATCAATTTCTCCCCCGCTTGCGCTCGCATCACCGTTCAAGGAGGAATCGGAACGGCCGCCGAAGACGCTTTGTTGAGAACTCGATTTGAAGCCGACGGCACCGGCTGGGGTACTCCGTTCCTCCTCGTGCCCGAGGTCTCGAACGTCGACGCCGCCACGATCGAAAAACTCATCGCCGCCGACGAGAACAATGTCTTTCTCAGCGACAGCTCCCCGTTCGGTATGCCCTTTTGGAACCTTCGAAACTCGGCCAGCGAAGAGGCCCGCCTCAACCGCATCGCCGAAGGTCATCCCGGCAGCGCTTGCTGGCGCGGCTATGCGAAGTTGTTCAACACCGAGTTCACCGCCATTCCGCTCTGCACCGCCTCGCGCGAGTTTCAGCGTCTTAAGCTTGCCCAACTCGATCAAGAGCCCCTCGACGACGCGCGGCGCGAGGCTTTGCGCCAATCGGTTTTAGCCAAATCGTGCATCTGTCACGACCTTGCCGGCGGCGCCACGTTAAAAAACGGCATCGACCTGAAAGCTACTCCCGCGATTTGTCCCGGACCGAACGTCGTTAATTTCTCCCAGATTTTATCGCTCGACGAAATCGTCTCGCACATCTACGGTCGAAAAGCGGTTCCGCTCAAGCAAAATCGTCCGCATATGCTCCTCCGCGAGCTTGAAATCTATATCGATTTCCTCAAAAGGGAATTGAAAAAACGCGAGTTAGGTTTGACCGCTTTCTCCGATTCGTACTTCGCCGAGTACAAAGAGAATTTGTCTCGCGGCGCCGTTACCTATCGCTCGCTCGTCGACGAGTTCGTCGGTTACGAACGAGTGCGTTTCGTCGCCATGCTAGAGTCGTTGATCGCCAAGCTCGATGCGATCGAATTGCCCGCAGTCGCTTCGGAAACGAGCGACGAGCTTAAGGCGAAGCGACCGGCCGCCTAATGCCGCCTGCTTTCTAATAGAGCCGAGAAAACGTCGTTTTACGGACTATCTCGGTCGTTTTTGTTCTTTAATGTTGCTTTTTGGCAACGTAAAACGCGACTCTTCATCTCCAGGGGGGCGTCTTCTCGTCCGCTTTTGACATTAATTCACTCGCGGCATAGGCTTCCTATAGAGACGCGAGCGCGCATAGGTTGCGCTCGGACTTGTTGAACTGCTTATCCTTACGCCTTTTCGGTTTCATGAGCCGAGAAGGGAGATTTATCATGAATCGATTCTTACGCTTTATTCGCGATGAGGAAGGAACCGCTGCCGTGGAATATGCCGTTATGCTCGCGATGATTCTGCTTTCCGTCATTGGCGCAATCACCAGCGTCGGAACGTCCAATGGCGGCATGTGGGGGAATGTCGGAACGAAATTAACGGCGGTCTTCAGTCCCTGATGATGCGACTAACGTTTGAGTATGTGAGTCGGGTCCTCACATCGTAACGCCGCGGACGGCTTTGTCCGCGGCGTTTTTTGTTGCGCATTTCCGCTTAGGCTCGTTTGCGGAATAGCTCGTAATACGTGACTCCGACGATCGATTTGGCGTCGCGAATTTGTCCGGTCCTCGTCATCTCCAACGCCTCGGACCAATCGCAAGCGAACGGCTTGATCTCTTCGCCAGGTTCCAAGGCCATCTCGCCTAGCGTTAAATCCTCAGCCAAAAAAAGATGCATCTTCTCGTCCAAAATCCCCGGCGACATGCAAAAGGTTAGCAGATGCGTCATCTTGCCAGCCCGATAGCCGGTCTCCTCCGCCAATTCGCGGTGCGCCATGTCAAGCGGATCTTTCGAGTGGTCTAGCGTCCCGGCAGGCAGCTCGATCAGCGTCTCGTTCACCGCCACGCGAAAGTTGCGAATGAACACGACCCGTCCGTCTGAAAGCAGCGGCAATATTACCACAGCCCCAGGGTGCCGGACTACTTCACGAACATGCTCGACGCCGTCCGGCGTGGTTTGGATCACACGTTCTACTTGATAACGCGATGCGCGGAAGAGAACTTCTGGCTGGTTCATGTTCGTAGCAAAGATAGAGGAGCGGTTGTCCGCAAATGGAAGTGAAAACGAGTGCCGGCACATTTTACCCAATCCGAATTCTTTGAGAATAAACGATGCTTACCTGCTTTACAATTGGTCGTGACTTGTCAAAATAGGAGGTGTTTGTTTGGGCTGTTTGGCGAGATCCGGCTTTTTGCTGCGACTGAAATGCACCGGTATATTTTTCGTGCGCGAAAAAGTTTACCTAGGCCTTCGAGTCGCCTTGATAAACTTTTCCGCACGCAATGGATTTGCTTTCGCTTTTTTTTCGCGAGTCAAATTATTCTGCGGAAAATCCCCGTCTCGCCGAAAGCGTGTGATACTGTTTTATTGTGCGGATTAAGCAACCGTCACAAATTACTGTGATTGATAACGCTTAACTGTTCGACCCGATGCCCCGAAGATCGACCCGACTTTCAGAAGAGCAATCTTGCTCTTCCCGAAAATGGGAATTCGACCGGTCTAACGGAAGCTGTCGGAATCGAAACGCGGCCGATGCGTCGTACAAATAATTGAGGGAGGCTGACAATAAACTGTCGCTCCTGAACGACGCCGGAGCTTGCGGCGATAGGCGACGCCGAATTAGGCGAAGCCGTGCTTGGCTGAGACGGTGCGGAAGTGACGCGGCCGGCCAAGCGTGGGTAGGGTGCGATTTGCGAAACGTTGGCGACCGCGGCCGTTGGGCCGGTCGATATGTTCGCGGCGCGGAAAAGAATCGCCGCCGCAACGAAACGTTCCAAATCCTCCAACGCCGATGGCAAGCGATGTAGGTCGGAAAGCGTTGTGCGCAGTCGCGCGGAGAACGACTCGTGTTCATGGGAAGGCGAGATCGGCGAATTCCGCGACGGCGACGTTTGTTTAATAACCGACGCGTTTGGGCGGTCGTCCTCGCGTCGCCGCCGATTAGGTAACTAAATTTGGAGTCGAATGCGTAAACGTTGATTGTCGCGTCGTT
The DNA here is from genome assembly GCA_963665265.2 of Thermoguttaceae bacterium. Lineage (GTDB taxonomy): Bacteria > Planctomycetota > Planctomycetia > Pirellulales > Thermoguttaceae > CAXXHQ01. Next base: position 1,742,524 of record OY762224.2, read on the forward strand.
GATGGAGCGACGCAGCAAGAGAAGCGATAAACGGCTACCGCGAACGGAGCGGGCCATAGCGGGAGGTCATTGCCATTGACTTTGCCCCAGGCTCCCCTTCGACGGACCGCGCTCCGGAGCTCTTGCATGCGGATCGATCTCGACGTGCGACCTTCAATAACCGTTGCGGCGACGTAAAACGCTGATGGAAAGGTTACGTCTTCTTTCGACGCTCGTTCGTCGACGAGAGACTTGCCGAGGCAAGCTTTCCGCTGAAGGCGATCTTTACGAAGCACGCGACTTTACGGATGGGATATTGGGCCATGTGGCTGTCAAGGACGAACTGCCGATGGATCGTTGAGGCGACCGCGATAGGGTTCGCTCTCGTCTCCGGCTGCGCCCAATATCAAGTCCCTCGCATCGACCCCACGGGCCAACGAGTATTCGCCTCGTCGCCGAACTCGCCCGGAGCAAATCCCACGGACGCGTCGTATATCGACTCTCCAGGCGCGCCGTGGGCTTGGGATGACGTTGCCCTCCTCTTATCTCCCGCCGAAACGGTCGCCCCGGTCGGCGGCGAAGTCGTTCTCGTCGCCGGCGTCGGCGGTCCCGACGGCTATCTTCGTACTAATCGTCGTTTAGAATGGTCGATCGCCTCTGGCAGCGTCGGTGAATTCATCGACGTCAACAAAGGAAACTGCGTTAATTTCTTCGTCGGCGACTATACGCCTCATAAAAAAATCAACGCCACCTACGCGATCAGCAGCACCCAACGCGACTATTTGCGCCTAACGAGGGGAACCCCCGACGCTTCCGACGACGTCCTTGTTCGACGCGGCGAAGGGTGGATTTCGCTTACTTCGCCAATCGAAGGAACGAGTCGCGTCAGCGTGATGTCGCCCGACGTATACGGCTGGGACGCTCGAACGAAAACCGCCGTCGTCCATTGGATCGACGCCAGCTGGCAATTTCCCCCTCCCGCGATCAATCCCGCCGGAACGAAACACGTTTTCGTCACGACCGTCGCCAAACGGTCCAACTCCTCTCCTTGCGTCGGTTGGCGCGTGCGCTATGCGATCGTCGGCGGACCGGAGGCAGGTTTCTCCCCTGACGGATCGCAAACGATCGAAGTTTCGACGGACGAAACGGGCCAAGCCAAGGCCGAAATTTTCCAAAAGTCCCCCGTCTCGGGCACGAATCAAATCAGCATTCAAATTATTCGCCCCGGCACGTTGCCCGGCGCCGACGGTCGGCAGTTGGTCATCGGAAACGGTTCCACCATGAAGACTTGGACTTCGGCCGACTTGGCGGTGAAGGTGAATGGTCCGGCGGCGGTCGCCCCCGGTTCGACTATCGCCTACCGCATCGACGTCCGAAACCCCGGCGGAATCGCCGCAAAGGGCGCCGTGCTCAGCGATAACCTCCCCGAGGGGCTCTCGCTCGTCTCGGCTAATCCGCCCCCCGATTCCTCGGGAAAATTATTGCAATGGCGCTTAGGGGACGTGGCTCCAGGTCAATCGAAATCGGTCGAACTGAACGTTCGCGCCGATCGCCCAGGGAGCGTCGTCAATTGCGTCGATTTGACCGCCGCCGACGGCGTGAAGGTCTCCGATTGCGCGACGACGTCCGTCGGTGCGGTTCCGTCCGCGGCCGCTCCCGGCGGAGGATACGGCGCCGGATCCTCCGCGAACGACGTCACCTCTGCCTCAGTCGATCTCCGCGTCTCTGGACCGCAAGAGGCCGTGGTCGGCGCCAACGTCACTTATAATATTGAAGTTGCGAATCGCGGACCGACCGCCATCGAAAATTTCGCGATCCGCGATCGTTTCGATGACGGACTCTTATTCGGCAATGAAAAGAGTCCCATCGAGAACAACGCCCTCGGCGTTTTGCAATCGGGCGAAACGAAGACGGTTTCCCTTTCATTCCGCGCGGCGAAGTCCGGCACGCAGACCCACACCGTCGAAGCGCTCGATAAAAATAAAACCGTGCTCGCGTCAAAAAAATCGTACTTGAACGTGCGAGATTCGGGACTTAGCGCACAACCGCCGACGAATCTCGGGCCTCTGGGCGACTCCTCGCGATCGTCAGGCGTTTCGCTCAAAGTGACCGCGCCTTCCGCCGGGCTAAAACGCGGCGGCGACGCCAAAGTCTCGTTCGTCGTTTCCAACACGAGTCAGCGCGCGCTGACGAACGTGAAATTGGTCGTCCGTGCCGCTTCCGCCAACTTGGTTCCGCTTCAAGCGACGGTCGGTTGGCGCCAAGAAATCGACGGACTCGCCTGGATTATTCCGACCTTAAACCCCGGCCAGGGCCTTAAATACGACGTTCTTTATCGTTGCGTGAAAGCGGGGTACGGCGTCTCCTGCGCGGCCGCCGTCACAAGCGCCGAAGGACCCCAAGCGCAAGATCAAACCACGGTCGAAATCCGCGACGTCGATCTGGGACCGGAATCGGCTCCGACCGTTTCCGGCACGAGCGCCGCTTCGCCGTTCGATCGCTATTCCTCCGGCGCCGCGACGACTAGTCCAGGCACGAGCGCCGCCAAAACTCCGAGCGGCGATTTATTCGAAAAACCCGCCGAAAAAACTCCCGCCGCGTCCGCCGCCGACGATATTCAAATCACCGTCACGCCGACGCGAAATCCGATCTTCGTCGGTCGAAACGAAAAATTTGAAATCCTTGTGAAAAACGTTGGAACCACGTTGCAACGCGACATCGTCGTCGCCGTAAACTTCCCTAAGGAAATGAGCGCCATTTGGCTTGGCTCCACCGGACCGGGCAAGACAAAGTTCGAAACGAAAAATCAAACGATGCGATTCTTGCCGGTCATTCAATTGCAACCCGGCGAAAAGATGAACTACGTCGCCGTCGGGCGAGTCAATGAGGCGGGAAAACTCAAAACGACCGTCGAATTGACGACCCGCGATGTCCCTGACCCGATCTCAAAAGAAGTCGAAATTCAGGCCGAAGCCCAGTAGGGCAGGGCGGTTCGCCCGCTTGCGGTCGATTCTCAAACCGGCGATAATTTCTTCTCTGAAATATCCGCACGCGTTTTTTTGAGTTTCCTCATGGCTTGGCACGGCATCGAAGGACATGACGACATCGTCGAACAGTTTCGCCGCGCCGTTGCGCGCGGAAGACTCGCCAGCAGCTTTTTATTCGTCGGGCCGCCCGGCGTAGGCAAACGTACTTTCGCTTGGAAACTTGCGCAGGCGTTACTTTGCCGAACAAACCCCGAAGAGCGCTTCGATCCGTGCGAATGCTGCCCGTCTTGCGTGCAAACCGCCGCCATGACGCATCCCGACGTGCAAATGATCGGCAAGCCCGACGATCGCGCGTTCATCCCGCTCGAATTGATACTCGGCGATAAAGAACATCGTCGACAAGAAGGGCTTTGCCGCCATATCGCATTGAAGCCCTTCTTGTCGAGTCGCAAAGTCGCGATCATCGACGACGCTGACTATCTCAACGCCGAAGGCGCCAACGCGCTCCTAAAGACCCTCGAAGAGCCGCCGCCCCAATCGATCCTCATTCTCGTCGGAACCAGTCCCGCTAAGCAACTCCCGACGATCCGTTCGCGTTGTCAGTTAATTCGTTTCAATCCTCTTCCTGTCGACGTCGTCGCACGATTACTCGTCGAAAAAGGGATCGCCGCCGATCGAGAGCAAGCCGAACGCGCCTCGGCTCGTTCGCAAGGAAGTTTGAAAATCGCCGAACAGTTTCTCGACGCCGCGATTTGGGAATTCCGTGAATCGTTTCTCCGTCAGCTCTCGGTCGAGCGCTGCGATTGCGTCTCGTTGGCCAAGTCGATTACCGCCTTCGTCGAAGAGGCGGGCAAAGAGGCCGCCGCGCGGCGCATGCGTCTTCATCAGGCCATCGCTATGGCCGCCGAGCATTTCCGTTTGCAAATTCGCGCCGGTGTCGGCGGCGAAAGCGGCTCGCGCGTTCTCGATCCCGAAAAACTCGCCGCCCGTTTGGAACGCTGCTTAAACGCCGACGCCGACGTCGATCGCAACGTTAACCAAGCCATGCTCATCGAATCCTGGGCCGACGCCCTCGCTTCAACGTAACAATCGTCGTCGAATCCCTACGCCGTTGCTGCAAACGGATTTGATCTTGCGACGAAAGTCTATGCAAAAGACGAATGCGGTAATATCCGAAATTTCATGCGATTATTGCTTTATAGAGAGTTATTGACGCAAGATCGGCCTCGCTTCTTCTCTTGTCGATAAATGTCTCGCAAATAATTCTGTTTCTCGTCGTCCGCCTTTATCGAGGGTGTTTCTACCGCCGATACTTCCTTCGGATGAGGAATGAATAATGCGCGGATTCATTGTGAAAACGAAGGGAATGGCATGTGTCGAATCGCAATAGCGCCGATGACCCAGTCGCTAGCGACGATTTCGATTCGTGCGATTTCCTTTGCGATTATACTCCTTTATTTTGATCCGCTCGTCTTGGGCAATGAGGAGTCTTTGCGGTTCGAAAATGATTTCGCCTTGCAAACGAAAATTAATTCTGAATCCTATCAGACGGTGACAATTGCAAATGATCCGTCGCATTCATGCCCTTGCTTCCGATGCCGACCGACCCTTACCGGCGATTGGAGCGAACTTCGACCTCGCTTTGCGAGTAAAGGTGTGACGCTTGACGCCGATTTGACGCAATTCTATTTTGGCGTAGCTTCAGGCGGCGCGGAGCAAAAGTTTAATTATGCCGGACATGGTGATTATATCCTTAACGTGGATTTTGAAAAACTTACTCTTCAAGACGGCCTTACGCTGAAAATCCGTGCGGAACATCTCTTTGGGCAATCTATCGCCGAAGCGACCGGAGATTTTATGCCCGCCGACGTCTTTGCTGATATTCCGCTCCCCGCTGATGAAGAACTTTTTATTACCAATTTCTTGTTCACCCAAGCAGTTTCCGAGTCGTTTTCGGTGTTTGCGGGCAAAGCGGATTTGTTGGACGGCGACGCAAATGCTTTTGCGCATGGTCGCGGCAAGACTCAGTTTTCTAATGTGGCTTTCGTGGTAAATCCGGTGGCAATTCGCTTGGCTCCCTACTCCTCGCTCGCCGCTGGTTGTACGGCCTCTCAAGGACAAGATACGACCTTTATGTTTTGCGTTTTTAATGCGACAAATACCACGCGAACATGCGGATTCCGAGAACTTTTCTCTGAGGGATTGGTGTTGATCGCCGAAATGAGAACGACGACCCATTGTTTTGATTTGCCCGGCCATCAACTAATCGGTGGCGCTTGGAATAGCCGCGTTTTCAGTTCTATGGATGAATATCTTCACCCCAACCTCCCCATTCCGCCGGTTTCTGGTACTTGGACGGTGTACTATAATTTCGATCAATATCTCCAAACCTACGCGGATGATCCGCTTCGCGGTTGGGGGCTCTTCGGACGCGTTGGCGTTGGGGATTCCCAAACAAATCCCCATAGTTGGTTCCTCAGTTGCGGAGTCGGTGGCGACTCTCCTTTTCTCGGCAGAGAGAAAGATGCGTTTGGCGCCGGTTGGTATTATCTTGCGACTAGTCCGAACCTTGCTCCGATCCTTGCGGACCTATATGGAGGCGTTGGAGATGGGCAAGGCGTGGAACTCTTCTATAACGCCGCCTTAACGCAATGGTTAAACGTAACGCCTGATTTTCAGGTCATTTTGCCTGCTCGTGAAGACGTCTCGCCCGCGGTTGTGGTCGGCTTGCGAGTAAAAGCGGCTTTTTAATCGACTACGCTTCCCCGTTCAGAGTCAGCACGATGCGGCGACGGGAGCCTTGGCGACGGTGTTCGCACAGACAAATCCCTTGCCATGTTCCTAGTCTCAGACGTCCGTCGCTAATCGGAACGGTCAGACTTGGACCGAATAGAGACGACTTCACATGCCCCGGCATGTCGTCCGAACCTTCTTCCGTATGCCGATAGGCGAAGTTGTCCGGCGCTATTTGATCCATGACGCGGTCTAAATCGACTAGAACGTCGGGATCGGCGTTCTCATTTATCGTCAACGAGGCCGACGTGTGCTTGATGAAGACGTGAAGAAGTCCGACGCGAATCGTCTTCAATTCGGGGAGAGCCTCGATGATCGCGCGAGTGATCGGATGAATGCCCTTAGCGGCGCGTCCCAACTCAATCTCACGTTGAATCCAAACCACGGCGACCTCTTGCGAGAGAGAATAAATCCGCGCTCCGCTTACGGAGGCATTGGCGCGTTTGGAGTCGCCTCGCCGAAGTTGTCGCCCAGACCGCTTGGCGTCGGCGCCGTCGGCTGTTGAATGGTTACCGGCGGCAACCGCTGAGGCATCGGAGCGATCGGCGCAGTCTCAGGCGCTGAATCATAGTTCGGATAGCTCGGAACAGGATTTCGGGCGGTTTCGTACACCGGCTTCGGAAGCGGATTCACTCCGTTCGAGACGTAAGGATTGTTTTCCCGGTAATCTTGCCGAGGCGGCTGCATCGATTGCTGCGCCATCTGAGACGCGGCGGCGTCACGCGAATAATACGGTTGTACGCCTTGCTGACGGCTCTGCGCCTTGAAGGCCGCGAACGTCTCTTCGGTCGAAGTCGGCGGATCGTATTGCTTCTTTTGCAGTCGATCGAGCCAAGCTTTCGCTTCGCCCATCGTCGGATCGCAACGCAAGGCCTGCATGAAGTGATGCTCGGCCACGTCCATTCGCCCTTTTTTCTGCAACAGATAACCGATGTTGTAGTAGGCGGCCGCTTCGCCGTGAACGTCCCGCATCACGGTGAAAGCTTCGGCAAGCCGGTTTTGATCGACTAATACCGTCGCTAAGTTATTCGAGTAAAGCGCGTTCTTCGGCTCGAGACGCACTGCTTGTGCCAACGCGTCGCTCGCCTCTTTGTATTTTTTGCGTCGCGCAAGCCCCAGCCCTATGCTGTTATATATCGATGCGTCGCCGGGGTGCGCTTTCAACGCTTTTTGATAAAGCGCTTCCGCCTCCGGATACCGCTGTTGCGTCTCCATCAGTCGCGCATAGCCCAGCATCGCTTTCAAATGCGTCGGCTTCTCTTTCAACGCCATCTGATATTGCGCTTCGGCTTCGCCGAGTTTTCCCCCTTGCTCATAAAGTGCGGCCACCGCGCAGTACAATTCAACCGATGGTTTCGATTTGTTGTTGAGCGAAGAACCGTCTTCGGTCGTGTCCGGCGTTTTCGGAGAGGAGGAGAATGGCTTCGTTAGACTGCTAAACCCTTTTTTCACGCTATCCGTGAACGAATTGCCCGAACTCGAGCTGGCGCTGCCCGAACTGTACGCGTCCGCCCCTCGGCATTCGACGGTCGGTCGAACGCCAACGGCCGTTACGGCAAGGATCGTTATTGCTAGAATCCCGTGCTTTCGCATACGTCGTTTCAACGAGCGGTAGGGAACGTCGTCCCCGTGTCTAAGGTGGATGAGCCGCTTTGCGCTTCGGCCGGCAATGATGAGCGTCTTTGTGCTATGCCGCAACGCACTTGTTCCAGCCAAGAACGCCTTTCGCCCAAGGCTTGAACGGTATAGAAATCGGCCTTTTCACGCTCAACCTGCAATCGAAATGACAGATTGAATCGGTTTTAACGATTCTAACGCCATTTGGCGATTTAGAACGGTAGATTTGTTGAAGCGGGTAGAATGGGCGGCTTTCGGCCGCCCCAGTTTAGTTTTATTGTCCGCCGCTAGAGCCGCCTCCGCTGCCGCCGCCTTCGCCAGACGCCCCGCCGGAGCTGCCGGAGGTTTGCTTCGGAAGACGCGGATCCGGAGTCGAGGCCATAAATTTGCGACTGATCATGTCGACGCGGTCGGCTGGCCAGCCTGGATCGGTCAACGTCGTTTCTGTGATCATCGCCACGTTATTCGGGGCCGCCTTCATCGCATAGGCCCGAACGGCGTCCATGCGGGCGGCGGTCTCCTCCGCCGTCGGACCGATATGCACGAAAATATCCCGGTGTTGGCTGGGGCCTTCCAAAAGAATCCAGCGAATCTTGAGCTTACCCGATTCCGACAATTCGCCCGAATTATCGATGAAATAGTAGTCGCCTATCAAGTTTTGCTTTTGCCAGCCGTTCGAGACCTGGATCGCAAACGGAGCGCGGGCCGCCTGACGATCCGGACACACGAATGGGGCCGGCCAGCAGTTGCGACGTTTCGTATCCCTTGCGACGCTATTCAGAAAATCACCGCCGAAACTATCGACGCCAAGTCCTAAACTCAATGCCGCAAATACGATAAATCCGATCCAACGTCGAATGGTCATTTGTCGCTTCCTTGCGTCCTTTGCGCGAATTTATCCCGCGCAACGATCACCCTCTATCGCCCTATACGTGCGCATGCGGAATCCCTTTCGGGGTATCCATCTTTGGTATCGGCTACGAGGACTAGAGCGTCCCCGGTTTTTTCGATTCGCTCGGCAAACTTGACGTATTCGCTGTAGATTACGATGCGTGTTCCCTTTGCCCTGCTCCCAATGCCCTATTTTCAACGCCCTAAGCCTACTTAGCCGCCGCCCATTTTGGGGAACATCTCGCGGACCATCGTAATCGCGGCCGGACCGACCAGAACCACGAAGATGCCTGGAAATATAAACAGCACCAAGGGGAAAATCAACTTCACCGCCGTTTGAGCGGCTTTCTCTTCCGCCAATTGACGACGCTTCGTGCGCATCGATTCGCTTTGCACTCGCAACGCCTGGGCTACGCTTGAACCGAATTTGTCTGCCTGAATCAAGACGCCCGACAACGCGCGAAGATCGGGCACTCCCGTTCTCGCTCCCAACTCGTGCAGCACTTCATTCTTCGGACGTCCCATTTGCAACTGCAAGTTGCACATCGAGAACTCCTCCGCCAATATGCGGTAGGTGGTCTTCATTTCCTCCGCCACTTTACGCATCGCTTGATCGAGACCAAGGCCGGCTTCGACGCAAACCACCATCAAGTCCAACGCGTCGGGCAGCGCGAGAAAGATCGCCTTTTGCCGACTCTTCCCCATCGACGAAACGACCAACTCGGGCAGGTAAAAGAATATGCCGGCGATGACGACCGAGTACATCATCGATTTTTGCTGAATCCCTTGCGTTCCGATCAGAATGCCGCCGCCGAGTATCAAACCGAGTACCAAACCGGCGAATTTCAAACCAAGAAATATCGGTCCCGACATTTCGCCCCGGAAACCGGCGTACGAAAGTTTCGCTTTCAATTTGCTCAATTCGGCTTCGTTGGTCGGCGTGAGCGGTTTGGCCAGGGCCGGCGTCGCCTTCTCCAACATCTTCGTCATGCGATCCGTTTTCTTTAACGCGGCCCCTTCGCGATTTCGCCGCGCGTTCGGATTCTTAAACTCTTCCAATCGCTCCAAATCGCGAGGCCTTCCTGTGGCTATCTTTTCTAACGTGAACCATGCGATCACGGCGAACAGCCCGAATACCGCGAAGGGTAAAAGCGTTTCAAAATCGAATACCGACGCTGCGAATAACATGATTATTTATTGCGGTGAAAATTGGTCTTGATTGTTCGTGGCGATTATTCTCGCCCGCCGGAACTCGGTTCGATTCGCTACACCTGAATATTGACGATTTTCCGAATCACCAAAGCGCCGAGGATTTGCATAATGATCGCGCCGGCGAGCATCTTCGTTCCCATCGGATCGGTGAATAAAACCGATACGTAATCCGGATTCATCTTATATACGGTCAAAAAAAGCACGAAAGGCAATCCCAGCAGCACGACGCCCGATAACCGTCCTTCGCCGGTCAACGCTTGAACTTGGCCCCAAATGCGGAACCGTTCCCGAATCAATTCGCCGATTTTGTCCAAAATCTCCGCCAAGTCGCCGCCCGTCTGACGTTGTAAAATCACGGCCGTGACGAAAAACTTTAGATCCAAGTTCGGAATTCGCTCGGCCATTTCCTTCAGGCTTTGCTCCAGCGGAATGCCGAGGTTTTGTTCCTCAAATACCCTCGTGAATTCGTCCGCGATCGGTTTCCCCATCTCTTGGGCGACCATGCTCAGACCGAACCCTAAGCTTTGGCCCGATCGAAGCGAACGCCCGAGCATTTCCATCGCCTCGGGCAGCTGCGAAGCGAACTTCTTCAAGCGGCGTTTGCGACGGAACAACACCCAGCACATCGGAAGGCTTCCCGCGCAAACGGCGAAGATCGGTGCGAACGCGAAATTTAACCGCGCCACGACCACGACTCCGATCCCCAACGCCCCTAACGCTAGCGAGATCGCCGCCATTTTGGGAACGGTCAATGAGGTGTCGGCCTGCTCAAATATCAAACCGAGATTAAACCGCTCGAAAAATTGGTTAATCGCTTTGTTCTCGTCGTCCAACGGCTGAGACAAAACGCTCTGCCTCGCGGCCTCTTTGCTCGACCCCGATTGCGTGAACAGATTGAGCCGATCTTCCATGCGGCTCACCGGTTTTTCACGCACCAACATCGAAAGGCTGATGACGATGGCTGCCACCCCGATGAATACTGCGACGGCTATGATCCAAGTGGACACGGTTTAATCCTCCAGCATCACGCGTTGACGGAACGCGCTGGCCGGCAGTCGAACGCCGGCCGATTCCAAACGCGACATGAACGTGGGACGAATGCCCGTGGCGATGAATTTCCCGTACGCCCGGCCGTTCTCGTCCACCCCTTCTTTTTCATACTTGTAAATGTCTTGCATCACGACCGTGTCCTGCTCCATCCCGATGACTTCCGAGATGTACGTGATCTTACGCGGTCCGCCTTGCAGACGACTCGCTTGCACGATTAAATCGACGGCGCTCGCGATTTGCGTGCGCATCGCTTTCAGCGGCAATTCGAACCCCGCCATCATGATCATCGTTTCCATACGAGCTAATGCGTCGCGCGGCGTGTTCGCGTGCAGCGTCGTCATCGAACCTTCGTGACCCGTGTTCATGGCCTGAAGCATGTCCAGCGTCTCCGCTCCGCGGCATTCGCCGATGATGATTCGCTCAGGTCGCATACGCAACGCGTTTTTCACAAGGTCGGTCGCCGTGACCGCCCCTTTGCCTTCGATGTTCGGCGGTCGCGTCTCCAATCGAACCACATGGTCCTGTTGCAATTGAAGTTCGGCCGCGTCTTCGATCGTCACGATGCGGTCGTTGTTCGGAATAAAACTCGACAGCGTGTTCAGCAACGTCGTTTTACCGGAACCCGTTCCGCCCGAAATCAGAATGTTTAAGCGGGCCTTGATCGCCCCTTCCAAAAGCATCACCATTTCCGGCGTGAACGCTTTATAATTCAATAAGTCTTCAAGCTTCAGCGGATTCGATCCGAATCGGCGAATCGAGACCGCCGCTCCGTCCAAAGCCAGCGGCGGAATGATCGCGTTGAAACGAGAGCCGTCCAGCATGCGCGCATCCACCATCGGACACGTCTCGTCCACGCGACGCCCCACCTTCGAAATGATCCGATCGATGATTTGCATTAAATGCGTGTTGTCGCGGAAAATTACGCTCGTCTTTTCCATCTTGCCGCGACGCTCGACGTAGATGCTTTTCGGACCGTTGATCATGATATCGCTGATCGTCGGATCCTTTAGCAACATTTCCAGCGGACCGAGACCGAACGTCTCGTCCAACACCTCGTTGATCAATCGCTCGCGTTCGTTGCGATTGAGCATCGTGTCTTCGGTGTCGCAAAGATGCTCGACCACTAAGCGAATCTCGCGTCGAAGAGCGTCCCCCTCCATGTCCCCGATCTTCGTTAAGTCGAGCTTGTCGACGAGCTTGTTGTGTATGCGCTGCTTCAGCTCCTCGAAATTCGACTCTTTGGTTTCGCCGGGACGCATTGGCGTTGATAGTTTGGGAGGCATGACTTCATTCCGTGAAAGTTCGTCTATGCGGGATGTTATAGGCGGGCGAACCGCGATTCATGCGCAATCTATGCGCAGCGGTCCTACAAATAATAGCCTACGGATAACAGTGAATCGCCGAAGAACGTGGAGAATGCGGAATGTTCCGCTTATGACGACGGCGCAGCCGAAGCTTCTATGCCCTAATCCCTGTGCCCGACGCCCTACGAACCCTTTTTCACCGTCCAGCGCTTGAATAAGCCGCTTATGGACGATTTCTGGCTTCCTTCGTCCTCGGGCGTTTCCGGCTCGCCGCATAGAGTGCGTGCCAAATCGACGATCGCGTGCGTGATCGCCGCCTTCGGCGCTTGATCGACCAACGGAACCCCGTTATTTCGCGCATCGATCATCGTGCGGAAATCGTTCGGCAATTGCCAAAAAATGTCTTTGCCGATCGTCTCCTCGGCTTTCTTCTGCGTGATTTGGCCCGAATCCAGACCGACTCGGTTGATGATGATCTTCACCTTTTCGGCGATCCCTTCCATGCTGCCGAACGACATCATTAACCGTACCACGTTTCGTAAGCAAGGGAGATCGAGCTGCGTCGTCAATAGAATGTGATTCGCCATCTCCAAGGCGACCATGTCGATGGCCGTATAGCCCTTCGAAAGATCGATCACCAAATGAGTGAACGTCGCCTTCATCAGACCAATCACGCGCTGCAAGTCGTCCGGCGCGATCAGGCCGATGTCTTCGAGTTGAACCGGTCGAGGCAGCAAATACAGCCCCGAAGCGTGCTTCGTCAGCGAACGTTTCAACAGCGTGAAGTCTAATCGCGTGACGTTTTGCGCCACGTCGACCAGCGTATAGTCCGGAATAGTGTCTAAAAAGACGTCGGCGTCGCCGAGACAAAGGTCTAAATCGACCAGCGCAACCGAGTTTTTTTCGTTTTTCGCCAGTGAGCAGCCCAAGTTGACGGCCAAGCTAGTCGTCCCGACGCCGCCGATCGCGCCCGCCACCGCGATCACTTGGCAGCCGCGAGGTTTGTTTTCGCCGTGCCCGAACCGCCGTTCGCTTATTCGGCTCAGCGCGCCGAGCAAATCTTCGATGCGAACCGGCTGAGTCAGAAACTCCTTGGCCCCCGATCGCAACGCCTGCAAAATCAAGCTGCCGTCGTTCGACGAACTGATGACCAACACCGCGCAGTCCGGCGAAGTCGTCGATAGCTTACGAACCAACTCCAAACCCTTTTGCGGATCGGAGTCGATCGCGACCATGCCGATCTCCGGATGCGTTTGCGCCACCACGTCCGAGAAGAATTCATACCGCGAGCATTCCGCTTCCAGCCAAATCATGTCCATGCCCAACAACATGCTCTTCAGCGCGTCGCGCTGCGAGTCGTTGGGATCGACGATGGCTAACCGAAGGACGTTGCTCATGGCGGGCGAAATCGATTTCTGGTAAGGGCTGCGCTCGTAAAACGCCTAACGCGGCAAAGGCGATTTCTTCGTCTTCTCGACCCGAAATCGCCTTTGTGCAGTTTTAGGATATGAAAATATAGCTTAGGCTTTAGCCCTAATCCGCTATTTCCTCGTTAGTACCCCACCGGTCCGATAAACCCGGGCGCTCCGTCGGGAGATGCCGTCGCCCCGGTCGGGGCGCTCCCCGACGCTTTATTCCCGTCGTAGCGATTAGTCGGGCGACGAGTCATTTGAATCGGTTGCTTCCCCCCGTTCGACTTGCTCGAAGGATCGGGAGCTTCTATCTGCTCCGGACCGATCATGCCCGGCGCCGATTGCGTGTTCGGCGTTTTATCCGATGTCGATGACTTGTAGTTCGGGCAGCAATTCGGCGTCTCCAAATGACCCTTCATATAGAAGTCCCAGTCGTTCGGCGAAGTCGTCTGCATGCCGGGTCCGCATTGCGGAACTTGTTCCGCGTCCATCGCTTCGACCAACTCCGGCGTCACCATAATCAATAACTCGACTTCGTTGATCTCTTCTTTCACCTTGCGGAAAGGCAAGCCGATGTACGGAACTTCGCTGATCCACGGCAATCCGTAGTTCACCGAGGCCGCTCGCTGTTGAACTAACCCCGCCAAAGCCAGCGTTTGACCGGCGTTCATTTCGACCGCCGTGTCGGCGTCACGGCTGCGAATCGAAGGCAATACCGTGCCCCCCACCGTCACCGTATTCGAGTAGTCCAACTCGCTTATGTTCGGACGAACTTCCAATCGCAACCGACTCCCGCCGAGGATGATCGGAACGAACTGAATGTTCGTGCCGTACTTCTTCCACTCGGCGCTCGGCGTCCCCGTCGATCCCACTTGCGGAACCGCGATTTCGCCGCCGCTATTGAACGTCGCCGGGCGCCCGTTGATCGTCACCAACGTCGGCTCGGCCATCACCTTCATCAAGTTGTCTTGCCGTAACGCGTCCAAAACCGCGAAAAATGAATTGTTTCCGCTCACCACCCCGAACGAAAACGTCGTCGGCGAAGTTGTGCGGGTAACGAGCTGTTGAGATGGATTGCCGACCCATTGGTCCGGTGCGTGATCTTGTAATAACCCGTTCAAACCAGAAACAAGTCCGGAACTCCCCGACATCTGCGCGAAGTCCATCCCCATCTTCCGCAACTTCGTGCGCGAAACTTCCATCACTTTGACGTGCAAAAGAACTTGCTGCACGCCGCTGACCGTCATGTTGTTCAGCACTTTCGGATAGTATTCCTCGGCCACCCGAACGATCCGTTCCACTTCCTCCGGCTTACTCACGAAGCCCGAGATCATTACCGACTGGCCGACCGGCGTGACTTTCAAGGCGGAACTGGGGAACGACGACTTTAAAAGCATGTCCAACTCGCTGGCGTCGCCGATTATCAAAACGTCAACCGTGTACAGCTTTTGATCTTCCCCCCACAGATTCACTTGCGTGACGCCCGTCGCTTTCGCGCTAATTTGAATTTGATTCGGCGAAAGGGGAGTTATTTCGAGGAGGTCGGGATTGTTGACCTGCGCTTGCGGTATCTTCTGCCCCATCGTCAAAATGCGGCTGCTGTGCACCGTCATTTCAAGCCGCTCGTTCGTCTGACGAATCTCAAAATTCAAAGATGGCTTTGCGGTCGGATTCGTCGGTGCGGCATTCGTCGCCGATGCGGATGCGGCCGGAGGAGGCGGTGGCTGTTGGCCCCAAACCGTCGATGCGATCCCGATTGCCACTATCCATGCGGCGAACGCCCCCATCGATTTATGAGACTCGAGCTCGCGTGAGAATATGCGAACCGTATCGCCGAGTAGCGTCAAAGCGTGCTTGCGGACCATCCTTGGTTCCTTTCATTTCCTCGACCGCGTTTCTCACGGCCGCGAAACGTTCATCCTCATATCTTTAGCCGCGACCCGTAAGCGAGTCGCTTGCTTCTCTTATTCGTTACCCAGGCTCCGCCTGGCAACTGCATCCTCGTTCCCAGGCTCTGCCTGGGAACGCCATCTCTATTTCTTTTCCGTCGTCGGTTCCGGCGGCACTTCCAACGTCGGTAACGCGGGACCCGAGTTCGTCGTCTTCGCTTCCGATTTCGACGTTTCGTTCGTCGATTCGCTCGGCGTTATACCCGGTGCAGGCGCCACGTCGATCGGACCGAACTTACTCGTCTTCTCTTCACGCGGTTCGTTCGATTCCGGTTTCGTCTCTTTTGTTTCTTTCGCCTCTTCCGGCGGAGCGCTGTCCGGAGTCAATGCGTCCGCGGCGTTTTCCGTCGGAGTCGTCGCCGGCTCGTCTTTTGGTTGAGTCGCCGTCGGATTCTTCGCCGTGCCGGTTCCGCTCTTCGCGCCCCCCGTAGGCTTGCCCGTCGATTTCGCCGACGACTTGCCGCTCGCCGGTTTCCCGGCCTTGCCGCTCGTGCCGCTCTTTGAAGTCGTCGACGGCGTCGCCGACGGAGTCGCTTGCGTCGAGCTAACCTGCCGCCAATTGCCGCCGGCCGCGCTCTGCGCTTTTTCCGATTCCAAAACGACTTCGTCAACGCCTTCCGGCTTCAAAATTCGCACCGTCCAGGTGTCAGGCTTCGGCGGTGCTTGCGCAGGTTGCTCCTGAGTCGCCAGCTTATCGCGAACCGTATTCAAAAAGTCGATAAAGCCCGGCTTTTTCTCGGCCGGAACCTCGGCGGCGACCTTTTGACCCTTCATTAACGACTCGTCGCCGCGTTTGCCCTGGTCCGAAAGACCAAGCAACTCCAACGGCTTCGCGTCCGATACCTCGGCCTTCTCGTCGTCTTCCGGACTTCGCATCACAAGGCGTATCTTGCCTAATTCGCTCGCCAAAGCGATCTTCGCCGCTTGCTGCGGAGTCGCCAGCAACGAAATCGTCTTCGCGACGATCGTCTTGTCTTTTTCTTTTTCCCGTTCCAAATCAACCACTTCGTTAACCGCGAAAACTTTCACGTCTTGCAGTATCGTGCGGGTTGTCGTCTCCGGAATGCCGCGCTGTTTGTCCTCGACCAAGTACACCATCACGTCAACTCGATCGCCGGGCAAAATCAAGCCCGGGCCGCCTATCACGCTGTCCACGCGCACCGTGACCACTCGATATCCCTTCGGAATCACCGAGCTGGCCCCTTGTTCGCTGGCCCCTTTGCTCAACAACTTGTTTTGCAAAACCGGTTCGCCCGGATAAAGCCGCGTCCGAACGCGCCGACCTTCTATGTCTTCGATCTTCGATATCGCGCCCGGCGGAACTTTGTCCTTCGGCCAAGGCTCCAGCTTCAACATCTGCGCCGACAACGGTTCGCCAAGCGGAATCTCCATCGTCGCCACGAATACCGCTTGCGTCTCGCCCGGCAGACGCGGCTCCGTGTTACGCTTCGCCATGACTTGCGTAATGCCGATCGAGGCCACTAAACCGCAGCCTAAAGCGAGCATCAGCATTGCTAAAGATTTGGCGCGCATAACATGTATCCCTCAACCCGATCCCCGCCCGAAAGTTTCTCTCGGGCTATCTTGTTCCCGGCTCTTCCTTGAAGTACGTTATTCTCCGTCCGTCTCACTTCACCGTCTCGCGACGCATCACCGTCGATGCGCTCAACGTCTGCGAATACATCGGGTGCGGTACCCAACTAACCGCCGTCGAGGCGATCGTCACCGTTACCGTCACCGGTTCGCCGTAGCCGGCCGTCGTCGGCTCCGTCGGCGTCGTCGTTACCGTCGCGCCGTGTATCCCGCAACTCGTTAAATACGTGTTCACTTGCTTGACCACGTCCGCTTTCGTCGTGCCGTCTAGCACGGCGATCCGGGCGCCCTCGCGCGAGGCGTTCGTCAGCGATTGCTTGACCATCACCATGCGCCCGATTTCTATCATTCCAAGCACGAGCAAGAAAAATAGCGGCGCGATGAGCGCAAACTCTACGGCAGCTACTCCTCGTCGTTTTTTTCGGCACAAGCGGCAAACTTTCTCTAGCCTTACCTGCTCCGGAAGGCATTTTCCTGAAAAATCGCTCAAGAAACCCTCTGGTGGCGCGTTAGAAAATGTCGCTTTGGGTAAAATGGGCAGTCTCATTAGATCGTCCTCGTCCAGATGGCAAATGCAAAGTAGGCTATCGTCCCGATCGCTATCGGAATGCCGTACGGAAGCAAAAGCATCGTGCTCTTACGATCGGCGGCGATCGCGGAAAGCTGATTCGGGTCGCGGACAATTAAAATCTCTTGCACTATGGTCCAGAATTGCATCGAGTGGTGTTGCCACTTCTTCTTCGCCAACGCCATGATGATCGCCATCACCGCCCCGATCAAAGCCGATAGGCAGAAGGCGTAAAACGTCGTGGTTCCCCATACCCAGGCTCCCACGCCGGCCAACAACTTCACGTCGCCGGCTCCCATGCCGCCTATCGAATACGCCGGCAATAACAACGCCAACCCGACCAGCGTCCCGCATAAGCTCCAACCCAGTCCCGACCAACCGGCGACGTAGGCGCTATAAACCCAGCCCGAAATGATGAACGGGAACGTAATCCAATTCGGTACCTTCAGCTTCCAACCGTCGATCACCGCGGCGAAAACCAATACGGCGCTGACGAAAAGAATATGGGCGTAGTTCGTATAAGTGAGCGTGAAAAATTGCTCAAGCGACATGGGGACTCTCTCCATAAATTACGGCGTTAATGCGAATGATCGCGCAATTCCCTCACGCGATCCGTTTATTTGCTACCTCATGCAATATGGGTTACGCTGCGCAAAAAGCAAACTCGCAAAAGGATGAGGGATGAAGGTTGAAGGATGAATCCAGCAGCTACTCTGCATGGTTCCGCTAAACGGCTCCTGTTCAAAACTCCTCTGCGTCCTCCGCGTCTCGGCGGTGAATTATGCGCTTCATCGCGCTCCAAAAACGAAAAATGCAACTGTCCCCAACGCCCCGACGGCAAATAGGAACAATTGCAATGCGTATTGCCAAATCTCGATAGGAATTGTCGGATACATGTTTGCCTATTTCATCCTTCATCCTTCATATATTCATCCTTAACTACTCAACCCTACGTCAAAAAAAGACCCCTCGGCGAGAAAAACTTCTCGCCGAGGGGCCAAGTCCGGTTATTGCGGATTTTCGTTCTGACCTAATTAGGTCAATTGCGCTACGCGCACCGTGCCATTAACCGCCGCCAAGTTTGCTGGAGACGTTCTGGAACGTCGTGTTGGCGTTATTACCGATAGCGGTAATAGAAGCCAAACAGACGATCACGATGAGCGCGAGCATAACCGCGTACTCAACTGCAGTGGGTCCGTCTTCGGAAACGAGGAAACGATGCAGTTTCTGAGCAAGCGACTTCATAAAATCCTCCATTCCAGTTTTGGTCCCCTCGCCGGGAACTTATCCGGAACTTGAAATTAAAGTGGGCCCCGCGAGCAAACGTCGAAGATCTTGTCTATCGACGCCGGCCTGCGATATTACCCTCGGGAACCCGAAAACTAGTAAATAAACTAGCCTCCGTCCTCGCATGCAGCCGTTATGGCATCACCCATTCGGCAACCTGGCTGCCGACGTCTCCGCCGGCCCGTGGCTTTGCGTCCCGGCCTTGCGACCGGTTTGCCTTTATCGAGGATGAAGAGGCTGCAGGCCTCGCACGACGATTCACTTACCTGAAAAGCACGTCTAGCATGTCTTCCGGCAGAGAAGCGCGCCGTGTAACACGGACCGTACGGCCCGTTCATGCCTGGCGGACGTTCGCACGTCCAACCTCTAACAGAAACCTATGTCGGATTCCTCCAAAGTCAAATCCGCAGGCTTAAGAAAACTTTAACGGTTCTCTCCGCTTTTATATATGTGAAAGCAAATTCCCGCTCCGCATGAACCGATCGTAACGATCGCACAAACCCTAAACGCTTATTTTCCGTTACTGACGTATTTCAAAAAAATTTTTTCTCGTGACGCGTGTCGAGATATTTTTTTTATTTGATTCGCGGATTCGACATGCGCTTCACGCCGGTTAAGCCGATTCTTCCGCCTTTTTCCCCGCCCGACTACCCGCCTTTGACCTATCCTTGCATAGCGGCGCTCAGTGTTTAGCCGCAAGCCGAAGGCGAGCGCATTATATTTGCTCGCTTTGGGAACTTTGCCGGTTTGCGCATGTCGAGTTCGTCGCCTCCAGAAGGAATTTCGTATGTCACTCCTCAGATCAAAACGTTCTCCGCGCTGCAACAGCGACGTGACGATTAGCGTCGTCCTCCCGATTTACAATGAGATGGAAGCCCTGCCGATCCTCGTCGCGCGGCTTGCCAAAGCCATGTGGACCACTGGCCGACGTTACGAAATCATCTTCGCCGACGACGGCTCGACCGACGGCTCTTCCAAGATTCTTGACGAGATGGCGGCCGACAATCCGCATCTGCGCGTATTGCACCTTTCACGCAACTTCGGACGCCAAGCCGCCTTGACCGCCGCAATGGCGCACGCCAAAGGCGACGCGCTCATCGTCATGGACTCCGACTTGCAAGACCCGCCCGAGGTCATTCCCGAAATGATCGCTAAGTGGCAAGCCGGCTATGACGTCGTCTACGCCATGCGCGAAAAATGCAAAAAATCGGTCGCAAAACGCTGTTTCGTCGCCGGTTTCCGAAAAATATTATCGCGGGTCGCCTCGAGTCCGATCTTGGCCGAGGCCGACGAATTCGGTCTCATCGATCGCCGAGTCGCCAACGATCTATTAAGGATGCGCGAAAGGGATCGTTATTTCCCCGGCATGCGCTCCTGGGTCGGCTATAAGCAAATTGGCGTTCCCGTCGAATTTACCCAGCGCTACGACGATCATCCTCGCATCACCGTCCGCGGACTTTTGCGACTCGCTCAAACGGCCGTGTTTTCGTTCTCCAAGCTTCCGCTCAACCTCTTCCATGCGGTCGGCCTTATCGCCGTCCTTTCGTTCATCGGACTTGGCGCGATTTCAATTTTTCACCTAACGTTTGCCGCTTCGTCGTTGCCCGCTTGGTTTTCGCCCGCCCTCATCGGAAGTTTTTTCGCCGCCCTCAACGCCCTGGGCATCTCCGTCCTCGGCGAATATGTCGTCCGAATCTACGATCAAGTTCGTTCCCGCCCCGTTTACCTCGTCGAGCGAACCGTGAATGTTGATCTAAGGGAAACCGTCGAGAATCAGCAAAGCGAGAAGAAAGCCTCGCCTCCGCCACTCAAGGCCATGCCGATAGCCGCCGAGGACTCTTTCGTCGGCGACGAACCGTATCTCGAACTAGTCGAAACGACGAACGACTTGCTCCGCGAGGCGAAAGCCGTCCAAGTGCCGGCCCCGCTCGCAACCGTCGCCGTGGTCGATCAAAGTTTTGAAGAAGAACGCGCAAGAATCCTCGCCGGTCGAGAATTCGATAACCAAATGGAATAGAGGGATTCCGTGTGGCGCAACTTCTGTAGGAAATGCCCTCTGTTCTAATTTCTGTAGGAAATGCCCTCCGTGGCGTTCCGCCGTAGGGTGCGTGCTCGCACGCGCCAACCGAAAATCAGATAATCCGACCGCCGTCGATTTCCGTCAACTCCCTACTTGCGACATTAGCGTCAATTAGTGCAGATTAGTGTTCCCTTTTCTCCACTCTCTTTCGCGGCCAATTGCTCTTCGCGCCCATTAGATTTCCTTGGCAGTTTCTTTTCGTGTCATTCGTGTATTTCGTGGTTAACATTCCAAGAAAACCAAAAACCTCGCCGCTTCTTTGCGAAGCGCGAGGTTTTCTATTGAAGGCGGTCTCGAAAGTGGAGGATAGGGGGCTCGAACCCCTGACCTCTTGCATGCCATGCAAGCGCTCTCCCAACTGAGCTAATCCCCCGGGATCGGTCTTCCATCCGAACGACGAAGGCCATTACAGCCATTCCGTCGCCCGAACTTGGGAAACAAATAAACTATCAAACCCCAATTCGGGCGTCAATAAGCCTGAACTAAAGCAAAACTCTTTTTTTGTCGCTCTTACGAGAAAATGCGAGGTCTAGGCGGTTCGGGAACTAGGTTTTTTGTCGAAACGCAACGCGCAAACCCCTCCAAGAGCGGTTCAAGTTTGTTGCATCGCGCAAAATGAAAAAGAATTTCATTGAAAGCGTTTTCCGAAACAGTTCGTGGCATGGTAGAGCGTGGCCAAGCGAACTTCACGCCTAATGTTTTCACAACATTAATATTGAAAAAGGCTTGCGTCATGGCGGCGGTCAAATGCAGCGGAGCAAAACAGTATTATTATCAGGGCGATCGACAAAATTGACATATTAAGCTTGCGAGAAATCCCAAGAGTGGTATATTGTCCGCCAACTGATTGCGGGGATCCCTTGGGGGGAGCCTCAGTTCAGCGGATCGTGTCGGAATCAAGCTCGAGCTATGTTGGTCGTCGATTCCAACCAGTTGCCACTTGGTTGATACGTTAAACCCATCCGCTTCCGCCGGCTTTTCTTTTTGCGCAAATCTATAACCATCTTTGACACGCTCCTTGTTTCAATGATTGCGCGCGAGTCCCTGCTTTGCCCTTGGACGATTTGACGAACGGTTATTGGCGCCCAGGTTGTTTTTTCGGCGCCGTTTTATCGCTAATCAAAATTCGTTGCGCTTAGAGTTTGCGCTTTCTCAGCCGAACTCTTCGTTTATCTTGTGTAATCGCTTCCCGTTTTCATAAACCACGATAAGGACATTCGCAATGCGTAAGCCTGATAGTCTTTGGAGCAGAACTCTCGCTCGATTAGGATTTGCGTCGGACAAGAAAGAGAACAGACATTCCAAGCACGCTTCGCGAGTTATGCAATTTGAACCGTTGGAACGACGCCAGCTTCTTTCGGTGGTTACCTGGACCGGCTTGGGATCGGATAACAATTGGGGAACCGCGGCGAATTGGTCCTCCGGCGCCGCTCCCGTCGCTGGAGACGAACTCGTGTTTTCGGGCACGACCCGAACTTCCTCCCAAAACAACTTGACCGCCGGAACGTCGTTCAAGTCCATTGAATTTTCAGCGAATAATTTCACGATCTCCGGCAATAGCGTTACCCTAACGTCGGGCATTATCGTCGATCCGAGCGTTACAGGCACGACCGTCGCCTTGTCCGGCATCGTCTTGGGCGGCGCTTTCACCGTAAATACGATGAGTTCGAGCAGCGCCGCGATCTCCTCCGCTATCAGCGGCTCCTACGCCCTTGCGAAATCGGGGAGCGGAACTCTGAGCCTTACCGGTACGAACTCCTACTCGGGCGGAACGACGATCAACGCCGGCGTTCTGCAGATCGGAGCCGGAAGCACGACGGGCTCAATCGTCGGAAATATCGTCGATAACGGTTCGCTAATCGTCAATCGAACCGGAAGCCTCACGCTAAGCGGCGTAATCAGCGGCTCCGGAAGCCTCACTAAGAGCGGTTCCGGAACGTTGATTCTAACCGGCGCCGACTCCTACTCGGGCGGAACGACGATCAACGCCGGCGTTCTGCAGATCGGAGCCGGAAGCACGACGGGCTCAATCGTCGGAAATATCGTCGATAACGGCTCGCTAATCGTCAATCGAACCGGAAGCCTCACGCTAAGCGGCGTAATCAGCGGCTCCGGAAGCCTCACTAAGAGCGGTTCCGGAACGTTGATTCTAACCGGCGCCGACTCCTACTCGGGCGGAACGACGATCAACGCCGGCGTTCTCCAGATCGGCGCCGGAAGCACGACGGGCTCAATCGTCGGAAACATCACGAACAACGGCTCGCTGATCGTCAATCGAACCGGAAGCCTCGCCTTGAACGGTACGATTAGCGGCGGCGGAGCCTTTACGAAGCAAGGATCCGGCAATTTGGCGATCAACGGAGCAAACGCCGGTTTCAACGGAAACAAAACGATCAGCGGCGGAACGGTCACTCTCGGCCACGATTGGGCGTTGGGATACGGAAACTTGATGATGAGCGGCGCGACGCTCGATCTCAACGGGCATGGACAAAATCTCGCCGGTTTGTCGGGCGACTCGAGTAGCGTCATCCTTAGCAACGCCGGAAATGCGACCCTCTCCGTCTGGGGCGGCGGCGATTTTAACGGGAGCATTCAGAACGGTTACGGCGGAGTCGTCTCATTGCTGTTCGATGGTGCCGGCTCGACGCTGTTTTTGGGAAACTACAATTATTTCACCGGCGGAACGACCGTCAACAATGGCACGCTGCAACTCGATAGCGACTTGGCCTTGGGATACGGCAATTTGATGATGAACGGCGGAACCCTGAATCTATGCGGCCATGACGCCTTCGTTTACGATCTAAGCGGCTACGGCGGCGTTATTATGAGCAGCTTTTCCGAAGCCACTCTCTATGTGTCCAGCGGCGGTTATTACGGCGGGCAACTCATCGACGATAGCTATGGCTACGGCGGCGTTCTCGGCTTGTCTGTGACGGGTGCGCTGACGTTGTCCGGCGAAAATTATCTTTCCGGCGGTACGACCATCAACGGCGGAACCTTAACCATGGGAAATGGCTTGGCGTTGGGATACGGCAATTTGATGATGTACGGCGGAACGCTGAACATGGCCGACTACGACGCCTTTGTTTACAACCTCTCCGGCGATTCAAGCAGTTTGATTACGAATAGCTCAGGGAACTCGACGCTTTCCGTTTGGAACGGCGGTGCCTTCGCCGGAACCATCGCCGACGGGGGCGGAACGACCGGCTTGTACTCTTGCGGTTCGTTAGTTTTGTCCGGCTCGGCCCTCTATTCCGGAGGTACGACGATCGCTTCCGGATCCCTGCAGATCGGCGCCGGAGGAACGACAGGTTCGATCAGCGGCGACGTCGTCAATAACGGAAATTTAATCTTCAATCGTTCCGATAACCTTACCTATAGCGGCGTGATTAGCGGCCCCGGAAACGTCGCTAAACTCGGAAACGGAACGCTTACCCTCTCCGGCGAAAACTATTATTCCGGCCAAACCTTAATCAATGGCGGAACGCTCTGCTTAGGAAGAGGAACGGTTCTAGGCTACGGCAACGTAATGATGAACGGCGGAACGCTTGATCTTGCCGGCTACGACGTCGACCTCACGTCTTTGTACGGCGACGGAAACGTCGTCAATAACAATGAAACGACTCCCTGCACGTTGACGATTCTTGGCGGCGGCTCTTTCGATGGCTCGATTAGTCAAGGTTACGGCGGAGCGATCTCGCTTCGTGCGACGAGCGGCACGCTCTACCTCGGCGGCGGAAATTATTACACCGGCGGAACCACCATCATAAATTGCTTGGTGCGAACCGCAAACGCCGAGGCCCTGGGTTACGGAGCCGTCACGCTCGTCAATTCAACCTTGGACCTGGTCGGCGTAAATCTAAACTTGTACGACGATTTGGCCGGCGACGCCTCTAGCTCCATTTATTGCAGCTCCGGAAACGCCGCGATTCGAATCGCGAACGGCAGCTTCAACGGCCGACTTAGAAATTACGGCTCCGGAGTCTTGGCCGTCGTGCAGTCAGGCGGCGAAACGACTCTCTCCGGCGCCAATTCCTACACCGGCGGCACTACCGTCGCCTATGGAACGTTAAAATTCGGAAACGCTACGGCGTTAGGATCCGGCCCGATCGCCGTTAACTCAAGCGGCAAATTGGATCTGGCGGGGTATGCGCCGACGGTCGTTGGATTGAGCGGTTCGGGCGTCATCGGCAATAGTAGTACGACGTCAAACGCGACTCTTGTCTGTTCCGGCGTTAATAGCTTTTCCGGCTCGATTCAGGACGTCCTAAGCGGCGGAACGAAAAAAGTCGCCGTAACGGCGGCGAACGGCGCGTTGACTTTGTCCGGCGCCAATTCCTACACCGGCGGCACTACCGTCGCCTCCGCCGGTACCTTGAAGTTGAGCGCGGGATCGCTTGTCGGTTCAATCGCCAACTCCGGCGTCATCGAAACCGTAAATACGAACGCTCTTACGGTTTCCGCTTCTATTAGCGGCAGCGGTATTTTCCTGAAATCGGGAGCGGGCGACGTCCTCCTCAGCGGCTCCAACTCTTTCTCCGGCGGAACGTATCTTTCCAAAGGCTTGATGACCTTGGGAAGCAACTCGGCCTTGGGCGCGGGAAGCTTGACCATCGATAATGACGCGAGACTCGACCTCGGCGGTTTTAATAATTCCCTGGCTCCGCTTACGACCGTTCTCCTCGCCGACGGGTATATCGTCAACGGGTCGCTCGCCGCAAGCTCCTCGTTCAACCTGCAAAACGGAGCAATTTCGGCCGTCCTCTGCGGAGCCGCAGGTTTGGTGAAAAGCGGAGCGGGCGAAGTCACCCTCTGCATGCAAAATACCTACCTAGGCTCGACTATCGCTTTGGCCGGCACGCTCGTCTTGTCTAACGGAGCGGAATTCCCCGCCGGAACGACCGTCAGCGGACCCGGCGCAGTAACCTACGCGCAAGTTTTGTATTGGTACGGCGGCGACGGCAACTGGAACGACGTCGACGCTTGGCAGTTCGCCACCGGAGAGAGAACTTCCTGGATCGACGGCTACGCCGCGGAGTTGTGGAACGGCGGGACCATTACCGTCACAGGCACGATCAGCGCCTCGGCGCTCTCCTTCGCTTCAGGCGAGTTCGTCATCACCGGTGGCGAATTGGAGCTTTCTAGCTACTCCTACGTCTACG
The DNA here is from genome assembly GCA_963665265.2 of Thermoguttaceae bacterium. Taxonomy (GTDB): domain Bacteria; phylum Planctomycetota; class Planctomycetia; order Pirellulales; family Thermoguttaceae; genus CAXXHQ01. The sequence goes on from OY762224.2 coordinate 1,768,408, forward strand.
TCGGATCCGGCGAAACGGTCATCGCTTCCGACATCTCCGGAGACGGATTGTTGATTAAGAACGGCGAAGGCGAATTGGAATTCACTGGAACCTCCGAGTTCACCGGCGTTTGCAGAATTGAAAACGGAATCGCCAATTTTAACTTCGAAGAGATGCCGGCCTCGCCCCCAGAACAATGGCTTGCTGGAGACGGCGAAATTATCGGCCCCGGCTCGCTCCAATTCTATGATTCGGTCGTCTACGATGCGGTTCAGGCCCGTTTTAACGACAAAACGATCGATCGAAACGAGATGATCGCGATCTTGTCGATCGTCGCGGCGCAAGACGCCACGATTAGCGCCGTCGAGCTTGGCGATTTGCGCACCGTCTCCAACTACGCTAGCGCATTGAACATGCTCGACTACGTTAAAACCGCGCTTGACTATGTGGCGAACGGAAACGCCGCGAACGCTAAATACCAGGGCGCGACGCTCGGTAATCTGACCGCGGGAGATAGCTCAACCAAATTGACGACCTTGAAGAACAAATGGTTCTTGGGAACCGATCGTCCCGTCACCGATACCGGTACTTACGCTTATGTCGCCGGAAGTTTGGTCGATGCGGACGGATTCACCTGGGACGATATGGATCAAGGCTCCGAAGGGGATTGTTGGCTGATCGCCTCTTTGGGAGCAATCGCCGACGCTTCGCCTAACGCCATCGGCAATATGATTATTAATAACGGCGACGGCACATGGACGGTTCGTTTCTACTACCTCCGATCCGGAAAGCTCCAAGAGGATTACATCACCGTCGATCAGTATCTGCCGACCTCTTCCGGCAACGCCGTTTACGCCGGCGTCGGAGGCGGTTTGTGGATCGCCCTGATCGAAAAAGCCTATGCGCAGTGGTGCGAAACCGGCCATGCCGGTCGTTCCTCTGTGAATGACTACAATAGCCTTTACGGCGGATATTACAGCGAGGTTTTCCAAGCCGTCACCGGAAATAGCGGAACCTACGTTTCTACGACCGCTCAAATAATCAACGCGCTGGATAACGGGTATGCGGTAGGCTTTAGCTCCCTTCGCTCAGGCGTTGCGTTGTCCCAATACAGAATTGTGAGCAGCCACGCCTACGCCATTACCGACTACTATTACTCAGCAACCGCGGGCGAATACTATTTCGTGCTTCGAAACCCGTGGGGATGGTATCAACCGGATGACGTTCTCGCCTCCGATCTCCGTACCGTCTTAATTGCGAATGCAAACCTCACTACGCCTGCGGCCGAGACGCTCGCCTCTGCGGGATTGTTCTCCTCGTCCGGCGAAAACGTCGCAGCTTCGCAAGAGCTCGCGTCAATTTCCTCGCCGATGTCCGCGCAGCTCAAATCAGACAAGTTGCGCCATGCGATTCCGATGTCTTGGAGCGAATCGCCGCTTAGCCGATTCTCTTCGTCCACGCCCTACGACGCCTCGAGCGATTATTTGACGACAATCTCGGAAGGCCGGGCCTACGATTTCGCTTCGCGCGACGCGAATTTCGCAAATATGTCGTTCAAGGAGGACGCCCTCGCAAACGATTCCCGAAGCGAATGGGATTCGACGCACGCGACGTTTATCTCCGCCGATCCCTTAGCTACTTCGGATATCTCTCGCCAACTTAGAACGGCTAAAAAATTGAATGCCGTTGACGGGGCGATAGAATCCGTCTTCGCTGACGAGGAAATTATGTTTGCCCTGATTTAACGGTGTTCCCCGAAGCCATGTAACAATGGCCTACTGAATTTTAACGACCGGTCTGTTGCGAAACGTCGAGTTTTTTCCGATTCACGACGTTCGCGCCGACCGGTCGTTTTTTTCGTACGCATCCGTCGGCGGCTCGCCGCCGTCGACTAATACGGATCTTAGTTTGAAACTGCGCGCCTTTATCCCAAACTACATAAGCGTCGCCATTGGCGTAAAGCTTGTCTTTGAGCGGCATTCATGCCGCTTCCTCGGCCTTTAGGCCGTCATCGGCCCGACGTTCACGTCGGGTAAAAGCGCCGCACGATATTTAGGTTTTTGAACCCTGTCAGGACCGTTCACGGTCCTCCTGAAGCGTCTGACGTTCAACTCCCCGTTTAGCCGCAACGCCGCAGGCGTGCCGCCGCTCGCCGCTCCGCGTCCCCTGCGACTCAAATTATTTCCATACCCCAACGAGCTCCGAATGAAAGTTTTGTAGGGTGGGACATCGTCCCGCCAAGACTTGCTAAGAAGCATTTTCGTTGTACTTGAACTACGCCTAATTATCTGTGTTCGAGCGATAATCAATTTAATCGCGTGCGGTTGAGCTTTGAGCGGCATTCATGCCGCTTCCTCGGCATTTAGGCCGTCATCGGCCCGACGTTTACGTCGGGTAAAAGCGCCGCACGATATTTTGGTTTTTGAACCCTGTCAGGACCGTTCACGGTCCTCCTGAAACGCCCGACATTTAAGTACGGTCGAACTACGAATTCAATTTCTCTTTGCACAACGGTCTTATGCATGCTATCCATGGGTTGCCGCGCAGCGACTACGCAAACAAAACGATCCCTTAAAACCCAAAGTACTAGCGGCGTTCGCGGTTAGTCGCATGGGTGCCGTTCAGCCAACGCTCTCGTCCAGACAATGCTACCAGCTCATGACCTAATCGTCACGCCATTGCCAGGAAACTAGGCCTGGAGTAATCCAACTCGAGTCCAACATACACCTCACATATTCATAATTCTTTTGAATAGTAATTGATGTCGGATGCATCTTGCCGAGAGTTTTGCACATAACATCTAGAGCATGGCGTAATAGAGGTTCTGCTTCTTTATAATTGTGTTGATAGATAAAACAACCAGCTAGGTTATTTTGACTCCATGCAAAATCAGGGTGATTTTCCCCAAATAGATTCCGTTGGATTTCGATTGCCCTTAGTAGCAGACTCTTTGCTTCCTCGTAACGCCCCTGCGACATGTAGAAATAGGCAAAGTTACAGAGGCTTACAGCTAAATCAGGATGATTCTCCCCTAAGGCTTTATGTAGTATATCAATGGATTGTAAACACAGAGTTTCCACATCTTGAGTTCTTCCAAGAAAATAATATGTAACTGCCAAGCTATTCAACGCTAATGCAAATCTCGGATGCTTAGCTCCTAGTGCATGACGTTGAATTTCGACAACTCGCTCATAAATTGGTAGCGCTTTCTCGAAACGTTGTTGAGCGCAGTATAGGCTAGCCAAGTTGTTCAGGCTAGTAGCATAGCTAGGATGACCTTCACCCAACGTTAGTCTCTTAATATCGATCGCCTGCTTAAAGAGTGGCTCAGCCTCTTCGTAGCGTCCCATAGTCTTGTACAACTGTGCTAAATTATTTAGGCTCAAAGCGACGTAAGGCCCCGGCCTCGCCATCCTCTCTATTTCAAGAGCCTGTTTAAATAGTGGTTCTGCTTCTCTAAACCGGCCTATAGTTTGAAACAATCCGGCCAAGTTGTTCAAAACTTGCGCATAATCAGGATGTGCTTCTCCCAGCGTCTGACGCCTGATTTCGAGGGCATGACGATAAAACAACTCCGCTACCACATATTGACTTCGGTCGCACTGATAGAGACCAGCCTTATTTAGCAGCGTACCGGCTTCGGCCGATTGAATTTTAAAAACTTCGATCCATTTCATGCAAGCGATCGTATGTGAAACAAGCCGTTCACACCTCGACCAATTACATATTTCCGGAAAAGGAAATGCAAGGTTGATCGCTTTTATCGCTCGTTCTGCCAAAGTTATCTGTCCCTCATCACCCAATTCCTCCTTCACCACTTCTTGCACCAGCCGATGAACGTCATAAGATTTATCCTTGGCGTCAATGCCGATGAGCGAATATGTATGCAACGGTCTTAAAAGTTCGTTCACCGACAAAGGATCGTCCGCCCGAATCGCTTCTGCGATACTAGGCCCTAGCTTCGCCGCTCCCGCTGTCAGTAACTCAAAGGGTATTCGGTCAGGATCGAACATGGCGCTCAGTCGCAACACGTCAGCCGAAGCCGCCGATTTTTCCGCAACCTGTTCAAAATTCATTAGCCATGTCGTGGCCACAGTTTTCGGATAATTTCCGGTGACAGGGCGTTCTCGTCTGAAAAGTTCAATTTTTCGAGTTCTAAAACTCGCTAGATATGCGGCAATTTCAACTTCATTTGCTACGATGTAAGCTGCCGCTTGCTCCAGCGCTAGCGGTAACCCGTCTAATTCTTCTGCCAAGTCTTTTGCTGCTTCTTGCTCTCCCTGCGAATACTCTCGCCGATCTATTCGGTTAAACAAGAAATGCTTGGCGTCGTCTAATGGCAATTGCTCGATTTTAATTGGAGCGCCGACGCCGATTTCGTCCAACCGAGTTCGTCGGCTGGTAATGAGAATGTGTCCCGCCGGCGTCGTTCTGGGTAAGTATTTTTCCAAACAATCCGGCTCATCCGCATTGTCAAAAATCAACAACCATTTTCGATCTTTTGTATTTTCTAACCAACATCGAACGGCGTCCAAAACGCTTTGGGCATCATTGCCGCCGCATCGGAGACGCAATCGCTCTGCAATTCTTAAATAACTATTCTGAAGGTCCAAATCGCTCGCGGCATTGACCCAAAATATTGCGTCATACTCATCTTTGTGGGCGTATGCGTATTGGATAGCCAATTGCGTTTTGCCGATTCCGCCCAAGCCGCTTATTGCCTGGCTGATGCCAGCTTCACTGGACTTCTGAAGGCGGTTGCTCAGCTCTTTTAATTCGTTCTCCCTCCCAGTAAACCAATTGTTTTTTTGCGGACATTCAAAAATGGGAAAGACGGGGACTTCTCTTGACGTCTCATTTATCCAATTCACGAGTAGATCGATTAATGCGACACGAGATAATTTCTGAGACTTAGCAGAGAGTATTTTGAGCTTCCCGACCAGAGCGTTGGCTAATATTTCGCGGTAAAGCGAAGTGCCCGACTGCATCGAGCGTTCCTCCATGAAAGAGGCTAGGCGATTAGCGGCTATCTCAATGAATCCGTCTAAATCAAGATTTTTCGGCGGCGGTATTTCGACTCCATCAACCTCCCCTAAGTCGATAACTCCTTGAGAACACGGCCCAACGAGATGCAATTCAAATTTATTAGCTTCGGAGTGAGCTTCTTTTAACTCCTGAGCCCACTTTTTAGCTTCAGATTTTCCGATTTGATTTTCTGACGATTTTACTTGGACGGCCGTGGTCCCCCCGTCATATTCCCAAAGAATGTCAATCTTTTCGGATACGTGCTCCGGTTCCAACGTGACGCTGATCCAATCATGACCGGATTTGAGAGCGTCGAGCAACGCGACAAGAGTCTGAACTAAATAGCCTCGAATTGCAACCGATCCGCCGCTCATCTGATTTCTGTCCCTGAGCCAAAAAGTTTAGTCCGCATCGTAAACGCGATTATACAGTAAACAGACGACGCTACCGCGCCCCTGTCCCCCATGCCCTTCGCCGCGTCTATTGGCGTTCATTCGCGGTTATTTCCCGCGCCCCCATCCCCTACGCCCAAATCCCTATGCCCTACATCGCATGCATTCGCGGTTTCGTCTGCCGCGCCTTTCATCCTTCATCCCTCTGCCTTCATCCTTGTTTTTGTGCCACGTCTTCCGCTAACATGCTCCTCTGGATCGTCGCGCGGAAATGTGACCCGCTCTTTGGCGCTTCAACTTTCCCGCTTTCGACGAAATACGCGCGAGCCGTAGCCCTAACTCCTTTACTCTCGGTCTGTAGGGAACGCCCTCCGTGGCGTTCCGAAAGTGAAAACTTATTGCCCTACAACTACTTACGACTTGCAAATACAAAAAAATGCGAATTTCAACTGATTCCAAACTCAACCGTTTCCCATTCGTAACGAACTATTTGGCAAAGACTTACGACGCCGTTTCCGCTCGCCGTTCGCCGAGAATATGGACTCCCCTCCGTTGCGAGTTTTCCTATCCTCTTGCCAATTCAGCTCTTACGAAATCGAAAATTGAAGATGCGTCCATATTCTCCGCCGGCCGACTCAAAAAACCTCGTTTTCCACGGGAATATGCATGGTTTCGCAACAAAATCGCCCCGAAAAGCAAACGCGTGCGAATTACGTCGCATGGATTAGTTTCTCAAGCAAAAAACGAAACGCAAACAAGGAGAAAGAAAAATGTTCAAATAGAATTGGCCGCCCTCCCCGTTACGTCTCTGTCCGCAACGTCCTGATTTTTCTCGCTTTCTCGGTTAATAAATTCGTAAAACAAGGAGCGGGCTTTATTTATGTGCCGCAAATCGAGTATCTTACTGTTTCTTAGGGGTTAGTTTTGGCGGAAAGGATTTCGAAACTATGCGACGATTTTTTTTGCGGATGACCTTTGTCTTGACGACTCTTGCCGCGGTCTTCCCTCTGCAATCCTTTGCCGAGGATTTTCGCATCGAGAACCGCGTCTTTTTTGATAAAGACGCCAACCCCACAAGCGAAAGCGTAACCGTCTTTCGCGACGGAATCGTTTACGACTTCCTCAAAAAGCCGGCCGAAGTGACGATCCTCGACAAGACCGCCGAGAAAGTCATCTTGCTCAATCAATCACATAAAATTCGCACCGAAGTTTCCGGCAAGCAGCTTGACGCCGTATTGAGTCCGCTCAAAGAAGCCGCGGCGAAAAGTAAAGACCCGTTAATGAGTTTCTACGGCGAGCCCCTCTTCTCCGAAAGCTTCGATCCCGTTCGCAACGAGTTGACCTTGACCAGCCCGCTGGTCTCCTATCGCGTCGCTTGCGTCACCGCCGAGTCGTCGGCCGTCGCTTCGCAATTCCGCGATTTTTCCGATTGGTTGGCCAAAGTAAATACGCTTTTGGCCGCCGGAGCGAGGCTTCCCTACCCCCGCTTCAAACTAAACGAGGCTTTGGAAAAACGTGAGATGGTTCCGAAAGAAGTCACCCTTACCCTCACCAATATTTCCAAGGGCAAGGAAAACGACAAAAAAAATCCGTTACAGATCACGCATCGCACGGAGCATGTTTTTGAGTACAAACTTACCGCCGAGGACGGCGAGCGACTTCGCAAAGCGAAAGAGCAGATGTCCTCCTTTAAGTTAGTTACTATTGACGAATTCCGAAAGAAAACGAAGTGACCCGATGAAAACCGCGATTTCTCTTCTTTGCTCGTTCGCCGTTGTCCTTGCTACTTGTTCCGTATTCGCCGAAACGACCGTCGAACGTAAGTCCGATCGCGCCGTCGTCAAAATCGACGGCAAGCCGTTTACCGAATACCTCGTGAAAAGCGGCGCCAAGCCGATCCTCTGGCCGATTCTCGGTCCGGCCGAAAAACCGATGACTCGGCCGTATCCGATGATTGATTACGTGGCGAAATCGAAAGAAGATGAAAAGAAGTTCAAAGATCATCCCCATCATCGCTCGCTGTGGTTCATGCACGGCGACGTCAACGGCGTCGATTTCTGGCTCGAGGGAAAAGGCAAAGGAACGGTCGTGCATCGCGAATTCGTCGAAACGAAAAGCGGCGACGTCGGACTCATCGTTACCCGAAACGATTGGATCGCCCCCGACGGAAAAAAAGTTTGCGAGGATGAACGCAAAATCACTTTGGGCGGCGATGCGAAAAAACGTTGGATCGATTACCAAATCACGTTAAAAGCCTCCGAAGGCCCCGTTCATTTCGGCGATACGAAAGAAGGAACCTTCGCCCTCCGCGTGCCAGACTCCATGCGCGGCGATATTAAAAACGGCGGAAAGATTACGAATAGCGACGGACTCGTCAACGACGCCGCCTGGGGATTGCCCGCCGCCTGGGTCGATTACTTCGGCCCCGTCGACGGAGCGAACCAAGGCATCGCCATTCTTCAGCATCCTACGACCTTTCATTATCCAGAACCCTGGCACGTCCGAACCTACGGCCTGTTCGCCGCCAACCCCTTCGGTTTAAAGGACTTCGCCAAAGAGAAAATGAAGAAGGGCTCGAAGGAGAAACTTCTCGACGGCTCCTACACCCTCCCCAAAGGAGAATCGATCGTCTTTCGTATGAAGTTCATTTTCCATGACGGCGACGACAAACAGGCCGACATCGTCGGCGAATTCGAAAAATATAAAAAAGAGTAACCGTCTGAAAGACTGTCTTTGTGGAACGCCCCTTTCGGCGTTCCGCTCATGACCGACTTGTTCGTTCGCTCAAACCATATCCCCGCCATGTCCATAAATGGCGAATTTGGTTCGACTTCTCCGATTATTCCGTCCCAAGGCAACTTTAATCTTATCTTTTTGCCTCCCATTTTCCGATTCATACGGGCACGCGCATGTAATTATCCCGCGTACTCTTATGTTTTTTTTCACGCGCGGAATTTTGCTGTTTGGTCAAGATAGGAAGCCAAGATGGAAGCAAATTTCCGCTATTATTTTGCCGATAGTTTTCATTGTCGGCAGACGTCCTGTGTATCCCAGTTTCACTAGAGCGCGTATCAGGCACGCTCATTGAGTCCTGCACGCACGATGACCCGTTTCGAGGTCAAACCCATTTGCATACGTGGTTATTTTTTCCGCGCTTGCTTTGTCGAAACGAAATCGTTGACCCGGTATCACAGTAATACGGTTGCTATTCAAAGCTGAGTTTTGTTGCCGCAAGCGAGTCTGTTTTTACTTAAGGTAACCGGACGAAAACCAAGCTTTTGAATTGGAACCCGTAATAATCCATTCGGATAGGAGTTTGCAGCAAGAAATGGTGACAAATATTCATCAGTTTGACTCCCTCGATAATCTTCGTGAATACGTGAACGCCACCCTCTGCGATCGAAACCAATTGAAACTAGGCGCCTTTCCCATGACCGAGCAGATTCTCAAGCGTTCGGGAAAGCCCTGCGGTATCTACTTTTGCCTTCATGGGCCGCGAGCAGTGCGATTCACGGCAATCTGGGAGACCGACTCGAACCAAGTCTTCTTTTACGGCCCGTGCGGCGAACGGGTCATGCGAACGCAGCTTAACGAAGCCCCCTGCCTCGATTCCGCAGCAGCGTAAATCGTCCTGTTCTCATAGCTTTTCCTTTTACGCCCGGAAGATCAGATCGACCAATGCGCAAGTATTGAAAATTGAACGGAAAATTGAGGTTGACAAACGACCAGGACTTATGTATACATATATACAGTAATCAGGCGGCACGGAGGTTGTGATGTTGGTGCTCTCTCGGCGTGAAAGCGAACGTATTCGCCTCGGCGAATCGATAGTATTAACCGTAGTGCGAGTTTCCGGCGATCGGGTTCGGATTGGCATTGAGGCGCCTGCCGACGTCGTCGTCTTGCGCGACGAGCTCCCGGCCCGCAAACAAACTACGGCCGACGAAACGGTTTTGCTTCCCGTCGCATCGTAACGCGTGAGTGCTGCGTTTTCAAGAAACGCCAAAAGCGCTCTGACGAGAGTTGATTTCGTCAAAGCGCTTTTTATATCGTTTGATGCTCAGCGAGAAAAATCGCTTGGCGTTGCGTTTAGCTGCGGGGACGGACCGCTCCGGTCAATCCGCTGTAGTCCGATCGGTCTTGCGGATGCCACAAGGGCTGGCCGCGAAGAACTCGATCCGCGAGAATGTCCAACTTCGCTTGCGAGCCGGCTGGCGCGTCGGTTGCGCCAAATTCGGAATTCGCCATCGGCGCAAAATCTTCGTCGTGGCCGCTTTCCAAAATCGCTTCAAAAACATTCCGCATGGAAATAGCGCTCCCTTCAAAAAACTCGTACTAACTTTGCGTCCAGCTTTCGAACGCCCCTCGGCTTTCGCCGATCGCGGCCGGACATGATCCCGTCATAGCGCCATGGGTGTCGGACTGAGGCAGGCAAGTGTCGTCCGCTCTAAGGTGGGCGACGCTATGAATCTTAAACACTTCATTATTCACGAAAAAATCACATTGTCAATATATTAGTCGAACAAATCGAAGATATTTCGTTGAGGTAAAATATGTCGTAAATGCCTATCCTGTAAGATGTTGGTGACTGTAATGATTGCTTCGTTGGTGCCGACTCGCGCGTGATCGACCCCAGGGTTTTTAACCTTATTATAAGAAGTACGGTTCATCTGATAAATGGTTCGCCTTTTCGCCGAAATGGTTGCCTGAGAAGAAGCGGTTTGCTTCTTTGCATACAATTTGCCGTATTGTCATTCCCCCATATTCAGGAGCTAAAGCCATGTCTTCTCGCCCTCCCAAACCTGGAAATATGACCTGGATCGCGCCGATTCTCACGGTTCGTGACGCTGATATCGCGCTGGAATTCTATGAAAAGGCGTTCGGATTTGAAAAGTCGTTCGCTATGCCTGGTCCTAACGGGAAAACGATGCACGCTGAAATGCGGTGGAATGATTCCATGTTTATGCTTGGACCGGAATGCACGGAAAACCCTTGCAAGGCCCCTGTTACGTTAGGCGTTCGCCCGTCTCTTTCGCTCTACGTTTACTGCGACGACGTTGACGCAGCCTACCAAAGAGCTCTTGCCGCCGGGGCCGTTTCCGAGTCCGCCCCGCAAGATATGTTCTGGGGAGACCGTGTTTGTACTATTCTTGATCCCGAAGGTTACCTTTGGCATTTCGCTACCAACGTCAAAGATTTTGTTCCCAACCCGGCTGAATAAGCCCATAGGGTGGGGCACCGCCCCGCCGTGATTTCCAACGGATTCGGTACAATTGATGAAGTATTTGCTCAATGGTTTCTTTCGCCTGCCAGAAATATACGAGGCGCCCCCTGCAAGCTCCCTAGCAGCTTCCTTACAATAGAGCATTCCTCACAGAGAGAACGTCTATGTGCGCAATGCTCAAACCAATCAAAACCGTTGCCATTATTGGCGTTGGGTTAATTGGAGGGTCCGTCGGACTCGCTCTCCGCGCACGTAATATGGCGGAACGTGTGATTGGCGTCGGTCGGCGCCAAGAAAGTCTTCGCATTGCCCGACGCGTCGGCGCCGTCCATAACACGACCGTCGACATTGACAAAGGGGTTGCCGAAGCGGACTTCGTCATTGTTTGCACCCCCGTCGGCCGAATCGTCGACGACGTTCTTGCCGTGGCCAAAAACTGTCCCGAGGGAACGCTCATAACCGATGCCGGCAGCACGAAACAAAAACTCGTCGAGGCCTTGGACAAAGAGCTTCCACGCGGCTGTCGCTTTGTAGGAAGTCATCCGTTGGCCGGCAGCGAAAAAGCTGGTGCCGCTCATGCCCAGGCCGACTTGTTCGAGGGCCGCGTTACCGTTATTACGCCGACCGTGAATTCCCGCGCCGAAGATTTCGACTTCGTCGAGAAATTCTGGGAAGCGCTTGGTTCGGTGACGATTCGGCTCTCGCCCGACGAGCATGATCGCGCCTTGGCCATGACCAGCCATTTACCGCACCTCGCCGCCTCGGCTTTGGCCGCCGTTCTCCCTGAACGATTCTTTCGTCTCTCGGGCACAGGTTTGCTCGATACCACTCGAATCGCCGCCGGCGATCCCGAATTGTGGGTGCAAATCTTCCTCGAAAACAAGGATAATTTATTAGCGTCGCTCGAGCAGTTCGGTTCGACGCTTTCGGCGTTTCATACTGCGCTCCGCGCCAGCGACCAAACAGAAATATTTCGATTACTAACCCTAGCCAAGAAAAACCGCGATGCTTTGGGAAGTTGACATACATCCGGCAGTCGGTCAGCCTGACCACGCCGCTCAACAAACGGCGGCAGCCGCCGCCGAGTTGGGCATTTCCGTTTCAAAAATCGCCTCGGCCCGAGGCTATTTGGTCCAAGGCGATTTGAACCAAAAGCAAATCAATCGCCTTGCCGACGAGTTGCTCGCCGACGTCGTCGTCGAACGCACCGTCGTCGCTGAAGTCGGCGACGCCGCGCTCCTTCGGCCTATCTCCATGAACGAGCCGCACGCCAAGCCTCAGGGCGAGCGAGTTTTGCACGTTCTTCCCAAGCCCGGCGTCATGGATCCCGTCGCTATGAGCGCGCAGACGGCCATCGCCGACTTCGGCATGAAGGCCGACTCCGTTCGCACTTTCAAAAAGTTTTGGGTCACCGGTCTTTCCGACGAGCAAATCCCTTTGCTTTGCTCGAAAATCCTTGCCAACGACGCCGTCGAGCAAGTCGTCGTCGGGCCGCTCACCTTCGACCGCCTCGAATTCGGAGCTCCCTACCAATTCACCTTGGTCATCGTGCCTATCCGTACGATGGACGACGCCGCTTTGCAGACGCTTAGCATTAAAGGTCAGTTGTATCTCTCGCTCGTCGAGATGCAGACGATCCGTGACTACTTCCGCAAACTCGATCGCGATCCGACCGACGTCGAACTTGAGACCGTCGCGCAAACATGGAGCGAGCATTGCAGCCACAAAACGCTTGCCGGCCGCATTAAATACGCCGGACCCGACGGCGAGCGTTCGTTCAACAACATGCTCAAAGAGACGATTTTCGCCGCCACGCAAAAGATTCGCAAAGATCTCGGCGACGACGATTGGTGCGTCAGCGTTTTTGCCGACAACGCCGGCGTTATCCGCTTCGATGAGCGCTACAACGTTTGTTTTAAAGTCGAAACGCACAATCACCCGTCCGCTTTGGAGCCCTACGGCGGCGCTAACACCGGCCTCGGCGGCGTTATTCGCGATCCGATGGGCACCGGCATGGGCGCGAAGCCCGTCTGCAATACCGACGTTTTCTGTTTCGCCCCGCCCGATACTCCTGCCGCAAGTCTGCCGACCGGCGTTTTGCATCCCCGTCGCGTCATGAAAGGCGTCGTCTCCGGCGTTCGCGACTACGGCAATCGAATGGGAATTCCCACCGTTAACGGCGCCGTCTATTTCGACGAACGTTATCTCGGCAATCCCTTGGTCTATTGCGGCAATGTCGGTTTGATCCCCGCCGATAAATCTTTCAAACATACGATGCCTGGCGATTACGTCGTCGCCATTGGCGGACGAACCGGACGCGACGGCATTCACGGCGCCACGTTTAGCTCGGCCGAGTTGACCCACGAGAGCGAAACTCTCTCCGGAGGCGCCGTCCAAATCGGAAACGCGATCACCGAGAAAATGGTCCTCGACGTCATGCTCGTCGCGCGTGATCGCGGTCTCTATAACGCCGTCACCGATTGCGGAGCGGGCGGCTTTTCCAGCGCCGTCGGCGAAATGGGCGAAAAAATCGGCGCCGAGGTTTGGCTCGATCGAATCCCGCTCAAATACGAAGGCCTCTCCTATTCCGAAATGTGGATCTCCGAAGCGCAAGAGCGAATGGTCTTTTCCGTTTCCGAATCGCAATGGCCCGAACTGCAAAAACTCTGCGAATCGGAAAACGTCGAGGCCACGATCATCGGCAAATTTGAACCGACCGGGCGATTGGTTCTCAAGTACGGCGAAAACAAAGTCGCCGATCTCGCTATGACCTTCCTCCACGAGGGACGCCCGCCGGTCGTCCGTGAAGCCGTCTACGCCCCGCCGCCCGCAAAGTCGCTTGCCTCTCCCGCCGGCCTCGATTATTCGCAGTCGCTTTTGAAAATTCTTGGCTCGCTAAACGTTTGCAGCAAAGAGTGGATCATCCGTCAATACGACCACGAAGTTCAAGGCGGTAGCGTCTTGAAGCCATTGGTCGGCGTTGCAAACGACGGTCCCGGCGACGCCGCCGTGGTGCGTCCCGTCTTAACGAGTCGTCGCGGCGTCGTTCTTTCCTGCGGCATGAATCCCCGCTTCGGCGAGTTTGACACCTATTGGATGGCCGCCTCGGCCATCGACGAAGCGATTCGCAACGCCGTCGCCGTCGGCGCAGATCCTAACCGCATCGCCATCCTCGATAACTTCTGCTGGGGAAACGCCGATCGTCCCGAAACTCTTGGCTCGTTGGTTCGCGCGGCCTTGGCCTGCTACGACATGGCCGTCGAATTGAAAACGCCGTTCATCAGCGGCAAAGACAGTCTCAACAATGAATTTCGTCCCGCCGGAGCCGACTCCCCCATTTCCATTCCGCCGTCGTTGCTCATCAGCGCGATCGGCCAAATCGAAGACGTCAGCCGTTGCGTCTCGATGGATTTGAAGAAGCCCGGCAATTTCCTCTACGCCGTCGGCCTCACCAAGAACGAACTCGGCGGATCGCATTTCGCTCTCGTCGAGAAACTCGTCGGAGGCGAAGTCCCTCAAGTGGACGCCAAAGCGGCCGGCAAGCTCTACGCCGCCATCTTCAAAACCATAGATAACGAATTCGTTCGATCCTGTCATGATCTAAGCGAAGGCGGCCTTGCCGCCGCCGTCGCCGAAATGGCCTTCTCCGGCGGATTTGGCGCTAAGCTCGACTTGCTCCGCGTCCCGCATTCGGCCGACGCCGCCGACGCCGCGACACTCCTCTTCAGCGAGTCGAACACCCGCTTCCTTTGCGAAGTCTCACCCGAGCAAGCGACCGACTTCGAAGAGATGCTTGGCGACGTTCCCTTCGCCAAAATTGGCGAAGTGATCGCCGACAAAACGATCGAAATCGTTGCCGGCAAACCGGTCGTCAAACTTGACCTCAATACGCTCAAAGACGCGTGGCAAAAAACGCTGAAGTGGTAATAAGTCACGCTCTTGAACCCTGTCCCCTGACCCCCGATTCCTAAAACATGCCGACCCCAACCGTTTTAATACTTCGCGCTCCCGGAACCAACTGCGACATGGAGACGGCCTTCGCTTTCGAGCAGGCCGGCGCTCGGACCGAGACGTTGCACCTGAATCGTCTGTTGGAGAATCCTAGTTGCTTGACCAAATTCCAAATCCTTTGCGTCCCCGGCGGATTTAGCTACGGCGACGATGTGGCCGCCGGTCGAATCTTCGGCAATCAGATCCAGCATCACTTGGACGACGCGTTGACCAGCTTCAAAGACGCCGGAAAATTAATCCTCGGCATTTGCAACGGATTTCAAGTCCTTTTGAAGTCGCCGGTCCTTTTGCCCGCCGACTCGGAGAAAGGCCCTCGCGCCACGCTTACGTTGAACGACGTCGGCCGTTATCAGGACTGTTGGGTGAAATTGAACGTCGCTGGCTCTAAATGCGTTTTCCTTCGGGGTATCGAGCAGATGTACTTGCCGATCGCTCATGCCGAAGGCAAATTCGTCACCCGCGACGAGACGGTCTTGGAGCAAATTCGCGCGAACGATCAAGTCGCATTGCGTTACGTTTGCCAAAGCGATCCGACGAAGCGTCCAGCGCCGTTTCCCGACAACCCCAACGGAGCCGTGGACGACATCGCCGGTATTTGCGACTCTACCGGCCGCGTCTTCGGTCTGATGCCGCACCCCGAACGCTTTATCGATCCGACGCAGCATCCGCGATGGACTCGCGGAGAGGCGGGCATGGTCGGCGACGGCTTTCAAATCTTCGTCAACGCCGTCGAATATTTTTCGCGATAATTTCGCTTATTTAGTCGTGGCTCGAAGGGGGCGCGTTTCCGAGGGCAAAACCAAGAAATAGAAACGGTGAGTCAGTCATTTCATCAGACTCACCGCTCTATGTTTCTTGTTTTCTCAAACCGGTTTATTTGGTGTCCTTCGCCACAAAGACCATCATCGAGCGGCCTTCCAGCAAAATTCGCCCGTCGGCGGGCGGCGGCGGACCGTCCAACAGCGGATAGGCGTCGGCCGGACTCTCCGCCGATGTGTTGATGAACGTTTTCCACGGTAAATGACGCGCAATCTGCGGAATCGTGAACACCCGCGGATCGACAGCCGAGTGGAACAATATCATTATGTTATGGTTCGGCGGCGCCACTGGATCCTGCGACGGCAACGCCGCCAGCAAATACGTTAACCCGCGTTCTTCGCATCGCCAATCGACCGGTCCGCCGTTCGGCGAGTGCCATGAGACGTCGGGCAGTCCGCCTGGTTTCAGCGGCAATCCTCGCAAAAAGTTCGTCTGGCGAATAGTCGGCTCCATCCGGCGGAAATGAATCACCGTTTGGCAGAAACGCCATAAATCGTTGTTTTTCTCGACAAGTGACCAGTTAAACCATGACATCGCGTTGTCTTGGCAGTAGGCGTTGTTGTTGCCGTTCTGCGTTCGTCGGCATTCATCGCCGAAAACGATCATCGGAACGCCTTGGCTTATCAACAACGTCGCGAACATATTCTTAATTTGTCGAATGCGGATCGCTTCGATCGACAGGCGCTTAGTCGGTCCTTCGACCCCGTAGTTGTAGGCGTTGTTGTTGTTGTCGCCGTCGCGATTATCTTCGCCGTTCGCCTCGTTGTGCTTGTGGTTGTAGCTAACGAGATCGTTGAGCGTGAATCCGTCATGCGAAGTAATGAAGTTGATGCTGTGGTACGGCCGCCGTCCGCTCGGTTGATACAAATCGCTCGAACCGGCCAAACGCGTAGCCAACGGTCCGACCATGTGGTTGTCGCCTCGCCAAAATCGGCGAATGTCGTCTCGATACCGTCCGTTCCACTCGGCCCAACGCATCGAACCGAAAGTTCCGACCTGATACGCGCCTGCGGCGTCCCACGCCTCGGCGATGATCTTTGTGTCGGCTAGCAACGGATCCTCGGCGATCGATTCGACCACCGGCGGATTCGGAACCAGTTCGCCGTTACGATCGCGGCTCAAAATCGACGCAAGATCGAAACGGAATCCGTCTATGTGGTAGTTGTGGACCCAGTACCGCAAACAATGGAATATCAATTCGCGGACGATCGGATGATTTCCGTTGAGCGTATTGCCGCAACCAGAATAGTTCCGGTAGCTGCGGCCGCCGTTTTCCAGCATATAGTAAACGCGATTCTCCAACCCTTTGAAGCCAAGCGTGGGACCGTTTTCGTTCCCTTCGGCCGTGTGATTGAAAACCACGTCCAGGATGACTTCGATCCCCGCCTTATGCAACGCGAGCACCATTTCTTTGAACTCGCGCACTTGGCTGCCCGGTTCTTCGCCGATCGCGTATCCGCGATGCGGCGAGAAGAAGGCCATCGGATCGTAGCCCCAGTAGTTCGAGCGTTCGTGTTTGTTTCCGTAGCAATCGATGGAGGAAAATTCGTTGACCGGCATAAGTTCGACCGCGGTCACGCCCAGCGATTGCAAATAGGGAATTTTTTCGATGATTCCCAAGTAGCCGCCGGCGTTTTTCACGCCTGCAGTCTTCGATTTCGTGAACCCGCGAACGTGCATCTCGTAAATGACCGTTTCGGGCAATGCACGGCGAATATGACGATCGCCTTGCCAATCGAACTCGTCGTCGATGACCACGCACTTTGGCGGACGAATGATTCCGTCGGTCGCCGGCAGAAATTCGCCGGCTAGCGCCTTCGAGTACGGATCGATCAAACGAGCTCGCGGATCGAAGCGGTTTCCCTTCTCAGGTTCGTGCGGACCGTCCGCTTGGAAATGATAGAGTTGGCCCGGGCCCACGCCGGGAACGAACACCGACCAGATATCTCCCCAACGGTTCAGGTCCGGATCAAAATCGATAATTTGTTTCGGTTCGCGATCGTTGACCTTGTCGTAAAGCAGAACTCGCATCGCCGTCGCGCGACGACTGAACACCACAAACTGCACGCCGCCGTCGTGAACGATGGCGCCGTAAGGCAGAGGGTGCGCGAATCGTAACGCTGCGGGACGCTCGTACATCGAGGTCGGCCCGGTCGTAAATCCAGGAATCATTCCCACTTGGCAGGCATACCATTGATTGACGTCGATCGACATGAATTTCCGTCCGAAGCGTTAAAACTGAGTTGCGCAGCGCTCGCATTCTCGGCGAGACTGTACGCAATAATGCCGCCAAAGCGTAGAGCAATTTCCTGATTTCAGGGACTGCTCAAAACTTCAGCGGGATCGATCAATAGACCGATCCTCTAAGTTCTTCTTTCGGACGGTTGCCGGGCAGGCTGTAAACTGTTACGCGAAAGCCGTTTCAACGTCATCTTGCGCAGTCGCGCTCGAATCGTTTCGGTTTTCGTATGCCGTATAGCGTGTTCCCGCCTTCACAATCCGAAGAAGCGTGTGAAACGGTCGCTGGACGTCATCGTCGCGTAATATGTTCAGCCTATCCACCCCAGCCTACGTAAACACATCAAAGGATAAGATATTTTTAAGTCTTTGGCGCAAAATATCTTACGGGCTTCCTTTGGCATTGCCCCTCTGATAAGGAAAACTACGTGTTTTGTTCAGGTCATATCGATTATGACGACTCGAAGGTTCGCGCTCTGCTCTTGACGCGACTCCCCTTTTGGCGGAAAACTTTGTCTGCCGATTCAGGGACGCTCGATTGCGATTCGGTTCCTTACGCCCTAACCTTCTGATCGAACTCCGATGTCCTTTTCCGAACTAACCGATCTTGAACTCGTCCGTCTCGCTCAGGGGGGCGATTTTTCCGCATTCGAGTTGCTTGTCGGTCGGTACGAACGTCGTGTTTTTACTGTGGCGATGCGAATTCTTGGGCATCAACAAGACGCCGAAGAGACCGTTCAGCAAACCTTTCTTATTTTAATGGAGAAGCTGGCCTCTTTTCGAGAAGAATCGCAATTTTCCACTTGGTTGACGAAGATTGCGATGAACCACGCGCTCGGCATTCTTCGCAAGAAGAAAACCCGGCGCGAATCGCCGCTTGCCTCGGAATCGCGGGATGACGACTACGCCGACGTACCAACGCCGCAATACATTGCCGAGTGGCGTGAAACGCCCGAAGAGGTCGCCGGGCGTCGCGAAACGAAAAAGCTGATCGACGAAGCTCTTGAAGAACTCGACGAGAAATACCGCTTGGTTTTCGTTCTTCGCGACGTTGAAGGATTCTCCACTGAGGAGACGGCCGAAGCGCTGGGCATTAGCGTGGCCAACGCAAAGGTGCGTTTGCTCCGCGCCCGGCTTATGCTCCGCGAGAAACTGACCCAAGCCTTTGGCGACGACGCGACCCGTCTCGAACCGCATTCGCATTGAGCGATTTCTTGCAGGAGTTCCTCTGAGGCGGTTTTCCGCCCCTATGTTTTGTCTTAATGGCGGCGATTTTTTGCAAAAACATGCATATTTCCGTGGAAAACGAGGTTTTTTGAGTCGGCCGGCGGAGAATATGGACGCATCTTCAATTTTCGTTTTCGTAAGAGCTGAATTGGCAAGAGGATAGGAAAACTCGCAACGGGGGGGAGTCCATATTCTCGGCGAACGGCGAGCGGAAACGGCGTCGTAAGTCTTTGCCAAATAGTTTGTTACGAATGGGAAACGGTTGAGTTTGGAATCAGTTGAGATTCGCATTTTTTTGTATTTACAAGTCGTAAGTAGTTGTAGGGCAATAAGTTTTCACTGTCGGAACGCCACGGAGGATGTTCCCTACAGACCGAGAGTAAAGGAGTTAGGGCGACGGCTCGCGTGTATTTCGTCGAATGCGTGGAAGTTGAAGCGCCAAAGAGCGGATCACATTTCCGCGCGACGATTCAAGAGAGCGTTTTAGCGGAAGGCGCGGCACAAAAACAAGGATAAAAGGAGAAATTCGCAACGGGTGCGCCGAGAGAGAATTCGCCGCGAAGAAGGCAACTTGGCTTGAAAGAGTTCACGGCGCTTTTGCCCTCAGATCCGGGGATGCCGGACCGATGAACACCATTCTCAATCACTTTCTCTTCAAGAAGTTATGAGCAGCTGCCTGCTTTCGTCCAATCCCCCACCCCTGGCCGACCCTGCCAATAATTGCTATTTTGAAGGTTTGAAAAAATCCGCCTCATTGGACGCAATATTTCCACAAATACGGAGACTTTACCCATGCCTCTGACGACCGAATGTATGGCCTCTTGGCTCACCAAAATGTTGGGCGCCGATCCGAACAGCCCGAAGCTCCCGATGGACAAATATCTTGCGGCAATTCCCCGCATGGAATGCCTCGGTTCGCTTCCGTCCGGAACGCCGGTTCTCATTCGCGGCGACGTTGACGCCAAGCCCGGCGCCTCGATCGGCGAAGGCGACATTCGCCTCCGTTCGATGAAAGACACGCTCCAATTCTGCCGTGACAAAGGCTGGAAGACGATCATTTTCGGTCATATTGGACGTGAACCCGAAAAGTCGTTGAGCAAAGTCGCCGCCCGCATCGGCGAGATCATGGGCGTGAACGTCACCTTCATCGAAGATTGGTACGACTCGGCTGCCAACGAAATTAAGAGCGACGTCGCCGCGACGATCGCCGCCGCCGCCCCGGGCGCGATCATCGTTTTGCAAAACACCCGCAAATACGATATCGAACGCGTTCTCTGGAAGGCCAAGCCCGCCGACATTCCCAACGTTGCCGAGAAGCTCGTCAAGTTCGCCAACGAATGCGCGACGAAGTTGGCCAAGGTTTACATTCACGAAGCGTTCTCGGCCGGCAGCTTGGATTCGTCCAGCATGGTCGTTCCGGCCGCGATGGATAAAGTCGCCCTCGGCAAATACGAAGGGGAGCAATTCTCCGGTCCGCTTACCGACTGCTTGGCCGCTCAAATGGTCATCTTCAGCGGTTTGAAAATCGACAAGCTCGACGACCTCCAAGCGATGATCGATCGCGGCAGCATCCGCACCGTCATCAGCGCCGGCTCGTTAGCGATGGCCTTGAAGAAAGCGGCCGTCGAATTGGACGGCAAGGAATTCGACCTTGGTCTTTCCGAAGACCCGGCCCACAAGGACAAGCCCTATTACATTCCGCGCGAACGCATCGAGCAAGCCAAGCGAATGATCTTGGAAGGGAAAGAGAAGGGCATCGAGTTCGTCATGCCCGTCGATTTCGTCTTGCAAGAAGGCCAAGTATCGGACAAGGTCGGACCGGGCAACCAACAATTCGACGTCGGTCCGCAATCGAGCGCGCACTACGAGATGAAAGTATGCGATTTCATCGAAGCGAACAAGGGTAAGACGCCGCCGGCCGTGGTCTTCCACAACGGCGTATTCGGCATGTTCGAGGACCCCCGTTTTGAAAACGGCACCCGCAAGTTCATCGCCCAATTGAAGCGGATGAAAGACGCCGGTTTGAAGGTTTACGTCGGCGGCGGCGAAGGGGGCACGGCCTTAGAAAAATACGGCCAAGCCGATTGGATCACCTACTGCTTCACCGCCGGCGGAACGGTGTTGAACGCTTTGGGAAGCGAGCCGGTTCCTTACCTGATCGCGTTGAAGGTTGCGGCCGAGAAGATGGGCGCCTGCCCTCATAAGTAAGTTTGTCGTGGATCGACCCTCCTAAAATGCCAGGCGTTTCAGGAGGATCGTGAACGGTCCTGACAGGTTTTGAATTTTAAGAGTTTGATGGTTTGCGGAGCATTTACCCGACGTAAACGTCGGGCCGATGAGGGCCTCAAGGCCCGAGAAAGGGACGTGAACGTCCCTCAAAACAAAACCGCACGCCGTCGAGTTCGGCAGCAAACAGGCAGACGTCAGCTTTTGGCGCGTGCAAGCACGCACCCTACAAATTCGCCTGTCGTTTCGTAGGGCGGGACAACGTCCCGCCAATAAGTCTAAAAACACAGCCGCGAGAAAACATTACGCTTTCTCGCGGCTTTTAATTTTCTTGGGGGCGACGATCGTCGTCGAGCGTTTGTTATTTCGGAGGTTCGCCCGATCGAATTCGTCCGCACATATCGATCAGGTCTTGCACTTCGGCGGCGATGACTTCTTCGGGGTCGCCGTCGCGAAGCGAGTATTCGAGTTTTCCGGCGCACGGAGAAACCGGCTCGAATCCGTAGCTGCCGGCCGCTCCCTTGAGTTGATGCGCCGTTCGACGCAACTCTTCCCAATTCTTCGTTTCCCATTGCGACTGCAAGGTGGCGATTCGATTCGGCATTTCCGAAACGAACATAGTTACGACTTCGCCGAGGTCGGGATCAGCGCCCAAGTCGGAATAAAGATAATTTCTTGTGCTTTCCACGGTACTCATAATAAAGCCCCAGACGTTGGGAAATTGGGTTTCCTGTGCGGCGGGCGAACGTTTGTTCGGTCCGCGTTTTTCCGCTCAGAAATAATAACTTACCGAAACCGCCCGCTTCCCTTTTTCAAGAAAATATTGGCCCCCCTTTTGCGAAGAGCGGCGTGAAGCGCCGTTTTTGCCGATTAAGCCAACGAAGAGGCTGCATTTAGCGGAAAAAATAGTCGCGAAACAACGGGAAAAAAGGACGATATTTCAAGCGCAGAAACCCGCTCTTCATCAGATGCAAAGCGCTGATGCCTTAGAACAATACCGAAGGCATGCGCGGTCGGGCAATACGCCGTTCGCGCTGCGTTACGTCAAGGCGACTGGGCGTTCCGCTTTCGCGGCCCTATGCCCCACGCCCTATTCCCGATGCTTTTCTTTACCGCATATCGACGTCGGCGATTTGCAGACGGGCGGCTTGCAAGCGGCGTCGGCAGACGCGCGCCATTTGGGCGAGGAGATGGTAGCCGAAGTGCGTGTCCTTTTCGCAGAGAGCGCGAAGTCCGGCCGCATCGATCGCCACTACTTCGGTCGCCGCTCGGCAAATGCCGATCGAGGAAGTCGTATAGGGTTTCACCACCGCCGACCAGACTAAGAAGTCGCCTGGGCGAACCGTATCGACCGTTTGGCGTTTCCCGCTCGGCAAGAGATACTGCACGTCCACAAGGCCAGCGGTCACAATATAGAGATTGTCCGACGCCTGATCTTCGCGGAAGATAATATCGTTGGCGGAAAACGTTTTGAGTTTGCTGATCGAGGCCACTTCGTCGATGGTAGCGCGATCGACGTCCGCGGCGTCGAGATACTGATTCAATGCTTCTAGAATGGTCATAAAACCTCGATGTCCTCATGAAAATGGGGAGTGAACTCAGTCGTCAAAACAAATGTGACCAAAGTATGTTGCTATGTAATATAATCGCCGCCATCCCGATTTCAAGGAGCGGGCTCTTTCTCGCCCCCCTCAGGAGCGGCGGAGGTCTCCGATTAGGCGGAAAAAACGAGTCCTTTGCCGACCTTTCGGCAAGCTGCTAGAATCGATAGCCGACCCCGCCGCGAACGTCCGGCGTCGCCCCTGTCCGTAGCCGTTGGAAAAATTGCCATGAGATGTCCTTTTTGCCATGCCGACAACGATCGCGTCATCGATTCCCGGGCTAGCGAAGACGGCCTGGCAATTCGTCGCCGGCGCGAATGCCTTGCCTGCGACAAGCGGTTCACCACCTACGAGCGGATCGAACGCGTCGCGCTGAAGATCATTAAAAAAGACGGCGCCCGCGAACTGTTCGACCGCGTGAAAATTAAACGCGGTCTGGAAAAAGCCTGCTGGAAGCGAGCCATCTCCGACGCGCAGCTCGAGAACATCGTCTCGCAGGTCGAAAACGAGATCGAATCCGAATACGAGGCTGAGATTCCCAGCGATCGGCTTGGCGAAGTGGTCATGCGCCGCCTCCGCGAGTTGGATCAAGTCGCCTACGTCCGTTTTGCCAGCGTCTACCGCAAATTCAAAGACGTCCGCGACTTCGTGGACGAACTCAAGCCGATGCTCGCTGAATCGAAGAGACGGGAACCTAAGTAACGCGGAGCGATCTTTTCGCGGCCATTAAGACTTGCTGCGATTGTTGAATATCTCAAACGAACAAACCTTTTAGTCGCGGGTCGTTTTCAATTAATCCGATCAGCGAGTCGGTATAATCTTTTTCCGACAAAATCGTGTAGAAGCCGGTCTTAACGGTCGGGGCCATTTGAAACGCGGCGGCCCAGTCCTTTTTTACAAACGGGTCGCGCCGTATCTGATCCCAAAAGCCGACGGAGTCGAACAACGCGGCAATTCGATCGGTTCCGTATTTCTGCAATTGGCTTACGAGATAGGTGGCTATGCCCACTTGAAGACCATGCAACCGAGGCTTGGGATTGATGAGATCGAGCGCATGGGAAATCAAATGCTCGCTTCCGCTGGCCGGCCGCGACGAGCCGCATATCTCCATCGCCACGCCGTTGAGCATAAGCGAGGTAGCGAGGAGCCGAATTCCTTCCGGGCTTTGCGTCGGGCTGGCCATCAGTTGAAAGACGGTGGCGTCGGAAAGCAAAGCGGCAAAGTCGTTGACCGGAGCGCCGCACGCTCGAAAGGCCAGCTTCCAATCATGGACCGCCGTGATTTTGGCGACCGAATCGCCGATTCCCGAAAGCCATAAGATTTGCGGTGCGTTTAGGCAGACTTCCGTATCGACGACGACGCCGAACGGCATTGCCGAGGGAAGCGAGCGTCGTTTTCCGTCTAATTCCAAGCTCGATTGAGGGCTGCAAAAGCCGTCGTTCGAGAGGGAGGTCGGCACGGTGATATAGGGCAGCCTCGCCAAGAATGTGACGTACTTCGCAACGTCCAACGCTTTGCCGCCGCCTAGTCCGATGACGACGCTGGTCGACGAGGGGAGCGTTTGAAAGATTTCTTGCGCGTGATCGAAACTCGAAGCGTTCACTTCGATTTGTTGAACGGTTTCGACGTTCCGTTCCCGCAAAGCGGCGGTCGCTCTTTGGAGGATCGTCTCGGGCAAGCCGGCGCTGTAGAGCAGGGCGGCCTTGCGGAACTCCCACCGCTCGGCATAAATGCCGAGGCGATCGAGGGCTCCCGGTTTAATCCGCACCAGAGTCGGAATTTCGATCGATGTATTTTTCATAATCATCTTCTTGCGAACTAATGGCGACGCTTTTAGAACTCGGCGAAAAGAATCGCTCGGATAAGGAACGCTAATTGACGCTAATTTGCACTAATAGTCCGCCCCTACTTGAAATCGGGCATTTCAGGAGGACCGTGAACGGCCCTGACAGGTTCGAAACTCAAACTTTAAATATAATATTGCCGCGATTTTACCCGACGTAAACGTCGGGCCTGTAACGGCCTAAAGGCCGAGAAAGGGACGTGAACGTCCCTAAAAAAACGGCACGCAATCAAAATTGACAGCGAAAATACTAAGCATCCGCTCCCGGTGCGAGCACGCCCCCTACAAATCTTGTTGATTTTGTAAATTCTATCCGACCATTTTGCAGCGTCATAATTGTTCGATCTAATTCGTCAGCGCGTCGGCGATTTCATGCCACGAATCGAAGGGGCGGAACTCCTCGCCGATCTCGGTCAGTTTTTTGGCGAGCCAGCTTTTGGCGAAACGACGTTCAGGCGGTACGAGCAGGGCAGGGGCCAAATCGGGGCGACCGTCGCCGGCAAAGGCGACTTTCGGCGAACGTCGAAGCGCATCGCGCACCACGGCCACTTTATTCACTCCCAAATCGGCCGAGAAAAACGGCGACGGATCGGGGAGCCGCATTTGCAGGCCGGTCGAGGGCGCGTAGCTGCCCGGGTTGGCTTTCACGTCCACCGAAACGCCGGCTTTGGCCAGCAGGCGTTCGATGTACCAGCCGCAACCGGCCGAAGCGACGGTCACTTCCCAACCGTGTTCTTTCAGTTTTTGAACGGCCTCGGCCAGTCGGGGATCGATTCGCATTTGGTCGATGATGGCCGATAGTTTCTCTTCCGGCGCTCGAATGCCGGCGAAAATTTGGCGCAGTCCTTCGAAGTGCGTAATTTCGCCCGCCTCGTATCGACTCCAAAAGTTGCCCGCGATCTCAGGAAACTCGCGGCAAACGAGGTCGTAGAAGTCGTACTTCGTGATGGTTCCGTCGAAGTCGGAAACGAGAATACCGCACATTGTTTGAGAGTGGTTTACATCCGTCATATCGCGACAAACTCCTTATTTTTACGCTCTCCGTCTTACCTTCCCCCAAGCGCATTCGGTTGTTTCGGCGTAATCGTCTCCACCCACGGCCAACCGAAATAGCCGCCTCGAACGTGCGCGTTCCCTTCGCCTCTTCCGATAAGACTCAGCATATGCCAAGGCGTTGACATCATCTCATTTTTTTCACCAATGGGATCGTCCGCAAAAGCGTATTCGATCTTATATTCTCGGAACACCCCGCCATGCGTAACCGAAACCATGTTCAAAATCTTTACAGGTCGAAGATGCGCCGCCGTCGAGTCGCACATTGCGTTCAAGGAGAACGCCCAGCAAAGCACGGTCCCGCCGCACAAAAGAACGGCACCCAAAAAAAACAACACGCTCGGCAGCAATCCCAAGCCGAACAATCCGTATTTTTTCCGATAGGGAATCTGAACGGCGCCGCCGGTCTTTGCCGCTTCCCTGTTCCGTTCTTCAAGTCGGCTGCGACTTTTTTTGAAATCCCAGCTTATTACGCCGAAAAAAATACCCCCTAATGCGATCGCGCCGAAAATAAATACGGGGAGGTGCTGACGCAAAGTCAGTTCAAGGGGACCGTATTTTCCGAAAGCGTAACCGTCCCATGCTAACCCAAAGAATAGAGCGAAAAAAGCCGTAATGAAGCCGAGCTTTTTAATTAACGACGTCTCTTCTCTTTCCGCGTTAACAATTCCCAAATCCGAGCGCAAGCCTAGCAAGCCGTACAACCTCAGCGACTTTTCCGGATTCGAACGCAAATAAACGAGCGTGACGTACTCGCCAAGCGTATAGGTCAACCTTTTTCGACTCACTTGATGCGCGGAAATCGTATGAGTCGTCGACAACTGTTTTTGTTCTTTCGTCGTCGGATCGCGATATTCAACGAAAACGGAATATCCATAGACGGTCGGGACTCCGTTATGAAGCTGAGTTACCTTGAGCAGCGGCGGCGCCGCGATCCGCCCGACGATCGGAATTCCCTCTTCAATATATTTTAGCGGCCCTTTCACGAGTCGCAGATAAAACCACTGGCACGACGCTATCGCCGCCATTCCCAATGCGATCCAATCGATATACGCTAACGGCAAAAAATAAAGTCCCCATACGCCTACAATAGGAAATCGCCCGCAAAGAAGAAAAAACGCCGCTATAAAAATCACGCAGACGTAGGTGTTGCGTCGCGTTCGGTAATACGGACCGGCGTAAATCTCGTCTGGAATCTGTCGCGGCGTCGGATTTCTCAACTCCGGCTCAAACACATAATCCGCCGGCGGATCGAAAGGCCCTAGCGCCTCGGCAAACTGTTGAACGACGTCAATCGACGAATCGTCGCGGGATGGAACTTGCTCAGCCATCGATTATTCTCCAGCCTATTGATTGACGCGAGTGGAAAAGTATGTCGTCGCTTACGCCGCTCGAACGTCGGCGGTTCTCTGCCCTGGCTCTATTTTTTCTTCCTCTTCACAAGCGTGACGGTGTTTCCGACGCCGTTGTAATGCACGTCGTCCATGAACATTCGCATGAGGAAGACGCCGCGTCCGCCGGTTTTTTCGAGGTTCTCGGGATGCGTCGGGTCGGGCAACACGTGCGGATCGAAGCCGCGTCCGTCGTCGCGGATTTCAAAAAACGCTTCGTTTCGATCGAATCGCGATTCCACATGAATTCGCCGGTCGCAGTACGGGAGCATGACTCGGCGCTCTTCGACCAGCGAGCGGAAGGCCTCGTCGTCGGCGTCGCGGAGTTTCGAGCTGATTTCCAGATTGCCGTGAAAAAGCGAGTTGGTCAACGCTTCTTGCAGGGCCACGCCGACCCGGGTGTTTTCCGACTCGTCCCAGAGTTCGAACTGCGCGGCTTCGTTGAGAAAAAGAGTCAACAGCGGCGAGAATAGGCTGGCGTCGTTTTCTAAGACGAACGAGCGTTCGCAGCGGTGTAGGCAGCGAAGTAGTTGCCAGTGGAATCGCGCGCTCTGCGCGACGGAAAGAACGTTGCGGATCGTATCGAGCAGTTTTTTGTCGAGCAATCGTTTGCTGACGTAGCTGGCCGCCCCTCGATGCAAGGCGTCGACGACGATCTCTTCGTTTCCTTGCGAGGTCATTAGCACGACGGGTAGGTTTGCATGGTGCGACCGCACCCAAGAGACCAGTTCCAACCCGCTCATCGTCGGCATCATAATGTCGGTGATGACCAGGTCGGGGAGGTTGCGTTCGATGCTTTCCATCGCCTCTCGGCCGTTCGTCGCCGATTCCACGCTGAACGAATCGTCGCGCGCGACCAGACCGGAAATCAAACATCGGTCGGTCGCCGAGTCATCGACGAGTAGTATTCTGGGCATGGTTTCGGCTTTCGATTACGTCAAACGCGGCAGGCGATCCCCGCTTTCGCCGAGGATACGGCGTCATTTCCCCGGCCTTCGTTCATTATATCGCTCGCCGTTCGCCACGCCACAGCATGTCCGCTTTACCCGACGACGGTCGCGCGGCCTAATTTTAGGTCAATTCCAGGTAATCCCGCATTTCCGGCCAAACTCGGGCGATTTCCGATTCGAGGACGCCGAACGCTTCGTCGGCCACGCTCATTTTTCCGTTGGCCGCGTCGTATTCCAAGCTCTCGGCCGCTTTGGCCGCCTTCATCGCGCCGAAGTACCGCAAGCCGCTTTTCAGCGTGTGGGCGGCGAGTTCAAGCTCCTCGGCGTTTTTCTCGGCCAGCGCGCGGCGAATGTCCTCCAATCGCTGGGGCGACTCCTCGAGGAACGCCTCGACGACCGCCTTGAGCAAATCGTTATCCCCTCGTACCGTCTTCAACGCTTGCGTCCAATCGACGGCCGGGCCGTCCGACTCCGTCTCGGGCAGCCCAGGTTCTTGAATTTGGGGGGCGAAGTCGTCGGAGGTCTTTTCGAGGCCAAGCGTCGCCGTTTCGGTCTCATTGGGGCGCACGATCTTGGCGATCGTTTCGAACAGCAATTGCACGCGAATCGGCTTCGCCACATAGCCGTCCATTCCGGAGGAAAGGCATTTCTCTTCGTCCCCTTTCATCGCGTGAGCGGTAATGGCGATGATTGGAATATGGCCCCCTTCGTTTTTCTCGATTTCGCGAATTTTCGCCGTCGCTTCGAGGCCGTCCATCTCGGGCATCTGCACGTCCATCAAGATTAGATCGAACGGTTGTCGTCGCCAAACGGACAGAACTTCCCTTCCGTCGCCGACTGCCGTAACCTCGTGTCCCGCCCGTTCCAATAGTCCGATCGCCAATTTCTGATTGACCAAGCTGTCCTCGGCCAGGAGAATTTTAAGCGGCTTTGCGGCCGGCACCGAAAGCGTGAACGAACGATTTTCCTTCGGCGACAAAAGCCCCAGCGAAGCCACGATCGCATCGAACAATTCCGATCGCTTCACCGGCTTGATCAAATACGATTTGATTCCTAATTCGTCGCAGCGGCTAATATCTTCGGGGCGGTCGCCCGAAGTAAGCATCATAATGATCGGACTACTCAGCGAAGAATCGTCTTTTACGCGTTCGGCGAGCGCGAATCCGTCCATCTCGGGCATGTTCGAATCGGTCAGGATCAACGGGATACGCTCGTTATTCTCGGCCGCTCGTCGTAGTTGGCCGATCGCCTCGCGCGCCGACGCGGCGCAAAC
This sequence comes from Thermoguttaceae bacterium, assembly GCA_963665265.2. Classification (GTDB taxonomy): domain Bacteria; phylum Planctomycetota; class Planctomycetia; order Pirellulales; family Thermoguttaceae; genus CAXXHQ01. The sequence continues at coordinate 1,797,660 of OY762224.2, forward strand.
CGGGCGCATCTCCCAACTCAACAGCATCTCGCTGAGAATCATTCGGTTCGTAGAGTTGTCGTCGACGACCATCACGCGCATGTCGGAGATCGACGGCAAATACTCCGGCAGACGATCTTCCGGCCGGCGATAGACCACTTTGAACCGAGCGGTAAAGTGGAACTGGCTCCCTTTACTTGGTTCGCTTTCGACCCAAATTCGTCCGCCCATCCGCTCGACGAGCCGCGACGAAATGGCTAGGCCTAAGCCGGTGCCGCCGAAACGCCGCGTCGTCGAAGCGTCGGCCTGCTCGAAGGCTTCGAAGACCGCTTTCTGTTTTTCGGGCGCGATGCCGATCCCCGTATCAATCACGGTGAAGTGCAGAACGGCTTCGTCGTCGTCGCACGATTCGAGACGGATGTCGAGCGTGATGTCCCCTTCGTCCGTAAACTTCACGGCGTTGCCGATCAGGTTCACCACGATTTGCCGCAAGCGGCAGGGGTCGCCGATTAGGCCGTCCGGCACGTCATCGGCAATGTGACAAGTCAGTTCCAGACCTTTTCCGCCGGCGCGAATTCCGAGCGACTTCATCGCGTCGCCCAAATTGTCGCGCAATTCGAATTGCACGCGTTCCAGGTCAAGCTTGCCCGCCTCGATCTTCGAGAAGTCGAGAATGTCGTTGATGACGGCCAATAGCGACTCGCCCGACTCGCGGACCATCGCCAGGTATTCGCGCTGCGTCGACGAGAGCTCGGTGTCAAGAACCAACTCGGTCATTCCGATCACGGCGTTCAACGGGGTGCGAATTTCGTGGCTCATGTTGGCCAAAAAATCGCTCTTCGCGCGGTTCGCCTGTTCGGCAGCCTCTTTCGCCGCCTGCAAGGCCTCGGCCGCCTGACGCTTTTCGGTGATATCGCGCGAGATGCCGAACGTTCCCACTACTCGGCCTTGCCGATCGTAGAGCGGCGCCTTGGTCGTCGATACCCACGTCTCCGATTTTCCCGACCACGTCTCTTTTTCTTCCTTGCCGATCACCATGCGGCCGGTCCGCATCAACTCTTGTTCGTCCTCGTACGCTTGACGCGCGTGCTCTTCGGTGAAGATGTCGAAGTCGGTTTTGCCGATCGCCTCGGCCGGGTCGTCGAAACCGAACCATTTGGCCATCGCCCGACTGATTCGCAAAAAACGACTTTCGGCGTCCTTGAAATAGACGTTATCGGGGATCGTTTCCATCAAGGCGTTCAGCAAATAACGCTCGATGTCCAACGCCGTTTCGGTTTTCTTCCGATCGGTCACGTCCCAAAAGGCAGTTTGAATTCCGATCAGCGTTCCGTCGTTTTCGCGGATGGGCGAGCGGATCACCTCATAGAATTTCACTTCGCCGCGTTTCTCATGCTCTTCCGTCGCTCGATACGGGCGTCCCGAATCGATCACGCTCTGATCGTCTCGGCGAAATTTTTCGGCGAGGGATTGCGGGAAGATGTCGAAGTCGGTTTTGCCCAATATTTCGGCCGGCGCGTGCTCCAGCAAATCGCGAAACAAACGGTTCACGAAAACGTAGCGGCCTTGTAGGTCTTTTCTCGCAATGTGAATCGGCAACGCGTCGGTCGACGGAGAGCGAAGCGTCTCGGACTTGAACGTCTCGGTCGGAAGGGACGGTGAAGGATGGTTTGTCGAGGCGACGCTCGTTTCGCGTTGAACGACGGAGCCGGCGGCGTTCGCTTTATGTTGGCGAAACATGCCCCAGAAGACGCCGAAAACGGCCAAGCAAGCCGCGCTCGTTAGAACGGCGACGACGGAAACGAACGTGCCCCCTTCGGAACGAAAAAAAGCGGCCAAGGCCGAAAAGAACGTCAACACGTTGAGCACGCAGATCGTAAAAGCCAACGATCGCAATTGTTTTTCGTTTCGTGGCATTCTCGCGTCCTGTCGTTTGACGGCGGATTTAGCGAAAAAATCGGAATATTTCAACTTCCCGAGCGCGTAATACCCTGCAATATCCGCGCCGTCGGACCTTCCTTGCGTGCAAATTGGCGCAAGTATTCGACAAGCATACCACACCCCTTGTCGACGGACTCGATTATCGCCGACGAGCCGCCAAAAGCATCCACCCGAAAGGAGTAGGCGGTTCTTCGCTTGCGGATACGTCGAATTAAAACCCGATCCGAACATCTTCGCCCTGCTTGTTTTCGACCGTATCCATGCTTTAATAACGTATTCGTCATCACTATTAATTTCTCATCCCTCGGAAAAAAGAACCGCAACTATGGCAAAGGCCGCCGCAAAAAAATTCGCCATCGGCGTTGACTACGGAACCAACAGCGTTCGCGCTTTGATCGTTGATATCGCCGACGGCAACGAGATCGCCTCGCACGTTTACAACTACCCGAGCGGCGACGCCGGCATTCTTCTCGATCCGAAAGATCCGCATGTCGCTCGTCAAAGCCCCGCCGACTACATCGACGGTTTTTGCAAGTCGGTTCGCTCGGCGGTCAACGCGGCGAAGAAGGTTCGCGGTTTCGATCCGGCCAACGTCGTGGGCATCGGCATCGACACCACCGGCTCGACGCCGATTCCCGTCGATCGCCAAGGCGTGCCGTTGATGATGAAGGCCGAGTTTAAAAACAACTTGGCCGCTTACGCTTGGCTGTGGAAGGATCACACCAGCTACGCCGAAGCCGCCGAGATCACCGAAAAAGCGGCCGCCAGCGGATTGGGCTACCTGGCCAAGTGCGGCGGAATCTATAGCTCGGAATGGTACTGGGCGAAGATTCTCCACTGCAAGCGGACCGCGCCGAAGGTTTTCAACGCGGCGTATTCTTGGGTTGAGTTGGCCGACTTCGTTCCCGCCTACATTACGGGCAACACCGATCCCGACACGCTGCCCCGCGGCATCTGCGCCGCCGGTCACAAAGCGATGTACAACGACTCTTGGGGCGGTTTGCCCAGCGCCGAGTTCCTTGCGACGCTCGATCCGGCTTTGGTCCCGCTCCGCGAACGCTACGCCCCGAAGGCGTTGGCCTCTGATCAGAAGGCCGGCGACCTGACGCCGGAAGTGGCGAAGAAGGTCGGACTTCCGGCCGGCGTTCCGGTGGCCGTCGGCGCCTTCGACTGCCACATGGGCGCGGTGGGCGCGGGCATCAAGCCGGGCACCTTGGTCAAGATCATCGGCACGAGCACCTGCGACATCATGACCGCGTCGATGGCCGAAGCGCTTCCCGACGTTCCCGGCCTCTGCGGAATCGTCCCCGGCTCGGTCGTTCCCGGCATGTACGGACTGGAAGCCGGTCAATCGGCCGTCGGCGACATCTTCAATTGGTTCGTCAAATACCTCACGCCGAAGCAATTCTCGGCCAAGGGGGACGCCCATGTCGCGTTGACCGCCGACGCCGAAAAGCTCGCCCCGGGCGAAAGCGGCTTGTTGGCCTTGGATTGGAACAACGGAAACCGCACCATCTTGGTCAATCCGTTGTTGACCGGTTTGCTCCTCGGCCAAACGTTGCACACGACGGCCCCCGAAGTGTATCGCGCTTTGGTCGAAGCGACCGCTTTCGGCGCCTTGACGATCATCAATCGCCTTGAAGAGTACGGCGTGCAAGTGAAGGAAGTGATCAACTGCGGCGGTATCGCCGAGAAGAACGCCTTCGTCATGCAAATTTACGCCGACATCTGCAATCGCCCGATGAAGATCAGCCGCTCGGCCCAGACCTGCGCCTTGGGCGCCGCGATCTTCGGAGCCGTCGCCGGCGGCGCGTTCAAGACGACCGATCAGGCCCAAAAGAAGATGACCGGCGTGAAGGACAAGGTTTTCCGTCCGAACAAGGCCGCGGCCAAGACCTACGCCGAGTTGTACAAACTCTATCGCAAGCTGCACGACGCCTTCGGAACCGCGACGTTCGACGGCAAGTTGAACGACGTGATGAAGGAATTGATCGCCATCCGCGACCAAGCCCGCAAGGGTTAGGAATTCCTGTCTGTTCGTTTTGAAGGGCGCTGCGGTGAGCGCCGAATTAGAAGTGAGATTCGTAGGGTGCGTGCTTGCACGCACCAATGCCCCTAACCAAAGATATCATGTCATTAAAAACCCTTCGCGAAGAAGTTTGTTACGCCAATAAGATGCTGCCGCAATGCGGTCTCGTCACTATGCACTCCGGCAACGTCAGCGGTCTCGATCCCGAGTCCGGCCATTTGGTCATTAAGCCGTCGGGCATGGATTACGACGCCCTTACGCCCGAGAAGCTCGTCGAAGTCGATTTGAAGAGCGGCGAGGTGATCGGATCGGATTTGCGTCCGAGCGTCGATTTGCCGCACCACCTTTTCCTCTTCCGCAACATGCCGGAAGTCCGTTCGATCATCCACACGCATAGCAACTACGCCACGGCCTTCGCCGCGGTCGGAAAATCGATTCCGTTGTGCTTGACGGCCATCGCCGACGAGTTCGGTTGCGACATTCCGTGCATGCCGTACGTCGATAACGAAGGGGACCACATCGGCGAGATGATTTTAAAGTATCGCAATCGAGCGCCGGCCATGCTCTTGGGCAACCACGGCGTTTTCGCCTGGGGATCGTCGCCGAAGGGCGCGCTCAAGGCGGCCGTGATGGTCGAAGACGTGGCCAAGACGGTCCACTTGGCTATGCAGCTTGGCACGCCTGCGGTCATTCCGCCGCACGAGGCCGAGAAATGGTACGACCGCTACCACAACCGCTACGGACAGAAGTAACGTCCTCACGTCTCCTCTCCCTTTGGGAGAGGGTTAGGGTGAGGGCATGTCCGTAGCCCATGCACTCCGTGCATGACGACCCAGTCAACATCCAAGGGAGCCTGTCGGTCAGGCTCCCTTTTTTATTTCTTGCGAGCGGTTTGCACCGTGCCGAGAGAGGCGTCAAAAGAGAATTGGTTTCATCTTCGAGTAAACGAAGACGTAGCAGTGTTTTTGGCGGGACTCGCACGGCTCGGCCCACCCTACGCGCGCTGCGACCTCTTCGAGGTCGTTGGTTATTGGAACGCTTCGTTTTCCCCGGGTTGCTGCGCACCCGGGGCTAATTGCTTCCATCCTTTCAGGATGGTAGGACGGCGAGGCGGAGCCTGGGAACGAGGCGATATTTATGGATGAAAGTCGCGAAAGAGCGCAAAGAGATTTAACCACGCAACACACGGAATGCACAAAAAGGTTTACGCGGAGAACGCGAAAAACGCGGAGGGGCGGAGAATCAGGCGGGGTAGAGATGATTCCGGATATGTTTTTTTGGTGGGACTCGCTCCGCTCGGCCCACCCTACGAACTACGGAATTTCAGACGGCGCTCTCAGAGCGCCCTACAGCTATGACAAGAGACGGAAGGTGCGTTTACAGCGAGCTTAATTTGGAAAAATTGATGCTCGTCGAAACGGGGAAGACGCCGTAGATTCCTCGGGTGAAGACGAGGTCGATGAAGTCGTCAGCCTTGAGGATCGCGCCTTTCGGCACGACGATCACGTCCGAATCGTCGAGCCAAATTTCTCCGGCGGGGCAGGGGGATCGGCCCGCCAACGCGCCTTCGACGTTGACCATCGTGGCCTTCAATCGCCAATCTTCGCCGCGTCGGAAGATCACGACCTGTCGCAAATTGGCGCCGACGTGCCAACTGCCGGCCATGCTCAACGCTTGCATCACGGTCGTCGGGCCGGTCATTTCGAATCGGCCGGGGGCGCCGACTTCGCCGAGAACGTAGACGTAGCGAGGAGCGCGCTGCGCGAGAACCGGAATGACTTCGATTCCCTCGACCACTTGCCGGTAGCGTTCGTTCAACTCCTTTTGCAATTCGTTGAGCGTGAGGCCTTGCGCTTGCACGGAGCCGATCGCCGGGAGCGAGATTCCGCCTTCCGGCGTGACGCGAACCAGTTGGCTTTGTCCGCCCACGCCGGCACGTCGGTCGACGGTCGCTCGTAGGTCTTCCAACTTCGTGTTCATTTTGAGCGGCGTGACCGTGATCGACGGATTTTTATAATACTTCTTGTATTTTTCTTCGAGAGCCTCGCAAAGCTGCGTCACGGTCCGGCCGGTAGCTTTGATTTGGCCGAGCAAACGAAGCGTGATCGTTCCGTCGGGCTGGATAATCAGATCGCGGTTCAATTCGGAATCGGTGAACGAATCGATGCGAATTTCGTCGCCGACGTTTAATCGATACGGATCGGATTGCTCTTGTCGAGTGACGCGATAGACCATATCGAGCTGATCGTCGACGCGGAGGCGATATTCGTTGACGTGGGCCGAGCGAGCGTTGGCCACGTATTGTCCTTGCGCGAACATCTGCCACTCGACGTCACGGTTCGATTCCCAATTGCAACCGCGTCGGCAGTTGCAGGAGCCGTAGGCCCGGCCGCACAAATCGCAATTTCGCCGCGCCTGAATGCAATCGGTCGGCGGTCCGAACCCTTGGCAAAGAATAATATCGCCGCGGACTGGAACGGAGACGGTTTTTGGCGGTTCCGTGGGAAGGTTTTTCGCCGAGAAGGCGAATATTCCGGCCGAGAGGCATGAAGCGGCGACCAACGCGCCGGTAAGCGCATGCCGCCGCATTCGGCCTCGCTCGTTCGTCGTTGATTGCATACGAGTCATGGTTATCGTCTTCCGTTGGCCGATTGGGCGTTCCATTCGGCGGCCGTCGGCTGTTGCGATTGGTAAGAGGGGCCGTAGTTCGGGGCCGGGCCGTATCCGGCGGGCGCGGGCGGAGTTTGGCGGTTCGGCGTCGATCTGTTTTGCGCGAACGCCGCGCCGTCCATCCATACGACGCGATCCCCGGCGTCGGTCGATCGGAAGTTCGCGCGAGCGAGCTCGGCCTGTCGGCAGCGCATGGCAAACGTTTGGGCAAGTCGCTGCTCTTCGACGCGTCCTAATCGGCCGTAGACCGACGCCAGGTTATTCCAGACCGTCGATTGTCGGGAATACCGTGCGGCGTGTTCGAGGACCGCTTTGGCGTCTTCAAGATTACCGCCTCGCGCGAAGAGGACGCCCAGATCGTTTGCGGCGACGTAGTTGCGGGGATGAACGATCAACGCCGCTTGGTAGAACGTCACGGCTTTGGGACCGGAGGCGTTCAAGTCGGAGCCGTCGCGGAGGGCCAGATTGTCGTGGAGTTTGCCCAAGGCTCGCAGGGCGGACGAGCCGGCCACTTCATGCCCGACCGCCGAGGCGATCTGCTCTTGGGCGAAGGTAAGATACGACTTCATGGCCGTGATCGGCGAGACGGCAGCGAGATCGGTCCCTTTTAGGGCGGGGGTCGAATGGCAAGCGACCGTGTCGGCCACGTTCAGGTCCGCTTCCCAACGTGAGCCGTTCGGTAGAAAATCCTCCGCTTCCTTCAACGCCGTAAGCCCGGCCGCCAGCGCTTTGCCGTGATTCGCCGCGTTCGATTCGGCGTCCAATCCTTGCGCGACCAGCCGCAAGGCTTGAATGAACTCCGAACGGGCGGCGAAATAGGCGCCGCGTCCGGCCAACGTATAACCGTGTCGAGTAAGTTCGTCGGCTTGACGCGCAATTCTCTCCAACTGTTCGGAACGCGCGGCAGGCTCTCCTTCGCTTGCCGGCTTGGCGCTTAAGCGCTCATTATCCTTTTGTAACAGAGGAGGTTCCGTCGCCTCGGGGAGCGACGGGGCAGGGGCGATTTTCGCCTGGACGGCCGGGATCGCAAATTCCGACGGAGCGCTCGTTACCGGGTACTCCGTCTCGCCGCCTTCATGGGGGGAAACAGCAGGCGTTGACGACGACATGGTTGAAGGGGGCAAAAGAGCCATGTCATCCTTGTTGACTTCGGCCGGGCTCGGTCCCGCAACGGAGCCGCTCGGCGTCTTCGTCAACACTTCCTTTACGTCCGCTTTTTCCGTAAAGGGAATCTGTGCGGCCGGCATCGACAATTCCGGCCCCGTCTCGGACTCTTGCGCTTGGGCAATTCCCGACGTCAACGCGAGTCGGGCGTCCTCGGACAGCGGTTGCAACCATCGCGAATGCTCCACGAAGGGGAATAATCCCGGCGCTTCGCTCTTGGGCATCTCGACCGAGAAGCCGGGAGCGGAGGGGGGCGCACATTCGCTTTGCGAGGTCGAATGGTAGAATTGGATCGCAAGCCACGGCGTCGCAGCCAAAACGGCCGCCGTAGCATACGTTCGCGCATTCTTTAAGAAACTGGGGGTCATTCGATCCGTCACTCGTCCATGAGGGGAAGCAATCCGTCATTCGCGGCGCAAATCCTACGGCCGCGAGAAAACGTTGACGAGCGTTTTCGTCTGATTATTCCTTTTTCGACGCGCGGCACATTTCCGCGCGTTGTCAAGCGAATCAAACAACTCTCGTCATATCCATGGTGAGCGATCGGCACGAAAAAAGGGCTGTCGGTAGAAAAAACGCCCTCATCGCGCAACTGCGTAAAACTCACGCCCGAACAGTCGGCAAAGCTCGTCAAAACGGAACGGCGCAACCGTCAGCCCCCGCACAGGCGGTTAAACCCTTGCTCCAGTTCCTTTTGGAGCGTCTGGAATAAGCGGACGTCGCGGCAGCTTCGCGCGTCTCGCTCCGTCCAGTATCATAAATGCGACAAATCCTTTTCTCTGGGCGGACGGAATTATGTTGCTTTTCAAAAAGAAATTTATGGCGGCGATTCTCGGCGGCGAAAAAACGCAAACGATCCGACTTTGGAGATTCGCCAAGATGCGCGCCGGGCAGCGCAGCTACATTCCTGGCGCAGGGTACATCCGCATTGACGCCGTCGACGAAGTTCAACTTATCGATTTAACCGACGCCGACGCCGTTCCTGACGGCTTCGCCTCGGCCGACGCTTTGAGAACGGAAATCGCGGCGATTTATCCCAAGCAATTGGCCGAGGGGCATCGCGCCTTTCGAATTCGTTTTCGCTTATTGCCGGCGGAAGAGCAAGCGACGATCAAAGCTGAGAAAGCGGCGGCGAAAGTAGGGCGTAGGGCGTAGGGCGTAGGGCGGACAAATCTGCGAATAATTTATTGCAAGACGCAATGGCGCCAAGTTTTTGAGACAGGATTCACAAGATTTACAGGATAGATATTTCGCGGAATCCATGCAAAAACGCCCGAAGAGAAATTCAAGCAAGAGATTGAACCGCCGAGACGCTGAGATCGCAGAGAACGCGAGCAAAGGATTGGGGATAAAAGTCGCGCTCCTTCATCCATCATCCTTCATAATTCAGCCTTCCTCGTCCGTCTCTGCGACCTCCGCGCCTCTGCGGTAAATACTTTGCGAAAGAACGCAAAAGGGGCGTAGGGGAGCGGTTATTTTTTTGTAAACGCCTCGAAGACCTCTTTCGCACCGTCGACCAACGGTCCGGTCACCGCTTGCGGATCGCGGGTGACCATCCAGATCAAACCGCCGCAGATCGCAACGCCTAAAAAGAATAAAAACAGGCCGCGAAAACCGGGCGAGGCGCTTTCTTTCTCCAATTCGGCGGTCAGCGCACGTTCTAGCTTGCGCCAACCTTGAAAATTCTGCGAACGGCCGACGGCTTTTAACGAGACGTTTTTCGACAACCGAAACGATTCGACGACAAGCTGGATTTTCAGCGTCGGCAACGCGAGGCAATCGCCGGCCCAACGCGCTTCCTCGTCGATCTTCTCGACGGCTTCGGCCAAAATAGGTCGCAACTTGTCGGCCGAAATATTGTAAATAATCAACCTCGGCCGCATCGTCAAAACGGCCACGATCGTCCAGAGAAAATACAACGCCGTCGCCATTAGCCATGCGATTGCGCCGTAATACGACAACACTCTCTCGGGCAAGAGATATTCAATCGGACCGACGAGAAACACGCCGAAAAGCCCTAGGGCCAATGTGAAGAAATCACGTCCGCCCGGCGCCAAAATCGGTCGACGCGACAAATTGACCGATCCGATTAGCAAAAAATAGATCGCCAGCGGTCCGAACGCTAAACAGAGTCGGAACGGATCGAACATTGAATAAATCAAATCGGGAGTCATCGGATCGAATCCAAGGTTTATTGCATGTCGTCGTCTGGTTTGTTGATCTCTCGCATCTTATGCGCCATCTTGGCTAATAAGACCGTCTGATCGTCCAAACATCGTCGGGCGATTCGACCGTAATGCGCTCGAGTCGCCCAAATATCGACCATGGCGAGTAAGATCGTCCAAGCGACGAGTCCTAGAACCGCCATCCAATAAAACACGATCGCCAGTTGCGAATCGGTTAGTTTTGGAAGATGCTCGCCGAAAGAAACCGCGAAGGCCGTAACGGCCAGCATTCCGGTCGTCTGCATGCGGCGTCGGTACTGCCGTCGACGAAAATCCAGTTCTTCGGCCCCCGGCCATTCCTGTTGCACTTTCATCCACGCGCGTCGATGCGACGCCAACAGCGCCATCGCCGCGCCGAAGAGAAAGAGCGGAAATAAATAGGATAAAATCATAATCTTTAGGCAGAAGGCAGAAGGATGAAGGATGAAGGATGAAGGATGAAGGATGAAGGATGAAGGAAAGCGACTTACATCCCTAATCCATTACTCGCGTTCTCTGCGCTCTCGGCGTCTCTGCGGTTCAACCTCTTATTTGAATTTTTCTTCGGGTGTTTTTGTTAGGATTCGGCAAAATATCTATTCTGTAAATCTTGTTAATCCTGTCTAAAAATTCTTTGCGTCTTGGCGGTGAAATAAAACTATTTCACGCCGCGCAACCACTCACGCACCGTCCAACCGACTTTCGCCAAGCTCAGCGCCGAGCATTGTTCGGGCACGTCGCCGCGCGTATGCCATGCCGGATAGTCGAAGTCGATTAAATCGACGCAGGGGATTTTGCCGACGTTATGCAAAACGACATGGTCGTCTGAAATATCGTGCTTCTTTCTCGCGACGAACTCTTTCACGCCTAATTTTTCGGCCGTATCCCAAATCTGCGTCATCGTCGGTCGCGAATCGTTCCAGGTCATGCTGTTCACTTCGTAATATAGCTGCAAATCTTTATCGGCGATCATGTCGAGCAGCACGCCGTGTTCGTATTTGTAGTTTCGATCGCCGGCCGCATAGCGTCGGGCGAAATAATCGGAGCCCAAAAACATCTGATCGTTGCGATCGAAGACGAACTCCTCGCCGTCGAATAAAACCACGTCCACGCCGTAGACGGCGTTTAGATTTCCTAATTCCTCGGCCAATTCCATAAGCAGGGCGACGCCGCCGGCGTTGTCGTTCGCTCCGACGAACAGTCCATGCGAGTCGATTTTGTCCTTATAGGGATAGGGGAGGGTGTCGTAGTGCGCGCACAGCAAAATTCGATTTTTTCGCTCGGGATTCCATCGCACGATCATATTCGCCATTGTGACGGGCTTGCCGTCAAGCGGATGATCGACTTGGAAGCGTTGATATTCGACTTGGCCTCGGCAACGTTTGAAATGCTCTTCGAGCATCTTCTGTTGTTCGAACATGCCCGAGGACCCGCTCATTCGCGATCCTATCGCGCATATTTGTTTTAGGTAGTCGAAGGCCCTTGTTCCGTTGAACGGGATATCCTTTAGTTGCAGAGGGGACACGGGGGCTGCCTCGTCTTCGGAACTCGTCGGTCGTTTGGCGGACCAGATGAAAACGCAAGCGGCGGCCACGCAGAACGCCGCGAAAAACGCCGTGATCCATGGCGAAACGGAAGTTCGCTTCGGAAACTGTGTCGCATGGACCGAAATATGCGCGCTGGGCATTTTTTCCTCTATATCAACTAGTCCGCCCCGTGCCTGACAGTCCCCGAGTAGTCGGAGGTCGTCTCGCGATAATCCCGCGCGAACCTCAAATTCTCGCGCAGAGATCGCCAAGACCGCAGAGAGCAAACAAAGCTCTTTCGCAAAGGATTTACCGCAGAGGCGCGGAGGTCGCAGAGACGGACAATTTGAGTTTTTGTTTTCTCTGCACTCTCAGCGTCTCCGCGGTTCAATCTCTTGATTGAATTTCTCTTTGGACGTTTTTGCTAGGATTTCGCGAAATATCTATTCTGTAAATCTTGTTAATCCTGGCTCAAAAAATTATGCGTCTTAGTTTCTTAGCGGTGGCGATCTGCGTCCTCGTCACGTATCCTTCGCCGGATGGCCATAATTCGTGGATATTAGGGAATTGCGGCAATTTTGTCAAACCTGATTCAAATTGCGTAAAAAACAAGCATTCCGGCAAGCAAAGACCGGTTGGACTAGAATTTCCGGCGCGAGATTGGTAAGAATACAGAAAAATGCCGCCGGTCGAGAGTCTGTTGGCATGCGGAAGGCGCGCCTCGATTGCGTTTTTTGCAGATAATTAAGCGATCATCGGCCGGATCGCGCCAATTCGTATTCGCACGGAGGTTTCTGGTGGCTCTATTTGAGCTTCTTATTATTGCGGCAATGATCGGCTTGAACAGCGTTTTCGCCGCGTATGAAATCGCGCTTGCTTCGGTCAGCGCCGTTCGGCTTCATACGCTGGCCAAAGAAAACCGAACCGGCGCGCATGCCGCAGTCTATATGAAGGAAAACTTCGAGGCGAGTCTCGCCGCGGTGCAAGTCGGCATAACGCTTCTCGGCGCGATCGCGGCGGCAACGGGGGGCGCGGGGGCCGAAGAAGGCCTGAAACCGGTTATTCGCGAATTTTTAGGCATCTCGCCGGCCTCGTCTCAATTCCTTGCTTTGACGCTCGTCGTCATTCCTTTGACGATTATCACCATTGTTTTCGGCGAGTTGGCGCCCAAGGTCTTCGCCATCCAAAACAAAGAGCTGGTTTGTTTACGGCTTTCGCCGATCATGCGATGGTTCGCTTTCAGCATTTGGCCGGCGGTTTGGATTCTCGAGGCGATCGTTTCGCAGCTTATGCGCATCGCCGATCGGTTGCGTCGGGTGAAGCGGGATGAATCGGCGAAACATGAGCCGATCGAGTATCAGAGCATCCGCGCCAGCGCCGCTTTGGCCCGGGCCTCTCGATTGATCGGAGAACGCGAGGAAAAGATCATCGTCCGCGCTTCGCAACTTCCCGGTCGAACGGTCAAAGAGATTATGCTTCCCGCCGAGTGCATTAGCATGCTCAGCGCGAGCTTTTCGCTAAGCGAAGCGCTCATCGCCGTTCATCTCGACATGCACACGAGGTTTCCGGTCGCCGAAACGCCGGACGACCCTCAGTCGATTATCGGCTACGTCAATTTGAAAGACTTGCTCGCGTTAATGCGGATTAGTCGTCCGGAAAAGCCGTCGCTTCATTCCATTTTGCGCCCGTTTCCGCATCTTCTGGAGACGACCTCGATCGCCTCGTGTCTTGAACGCTTGATTCGCGAACATACTCATATCGCGTTGGTCGTCGACGAACAGAGAAACGTTACCGGGCTAGTTACGCTCGAAGACATATTGGAAGAATTGGTCGGCGACATAGAGGACGAATACGATCGTTTGCCTTCGCACGTCACGCCGGCCGGTCAAGGTTGGATCGTCGGCGGCGGGGCAACTCTCACGCGTCTCAGAGAGCTGACGGGAATCGACCTTCTTGCCGATATGCCCGCCGAAAACGCGACCACGCTCACCGAATGGGTTACCGGGCACCTTGGGCGAGGAATCCAGGGTGGCGACGAGTTGGAACGCGACGGAATACGCGTCGTGGTCCGAAAAATTCGCCGTCAGAAAGTTCTCGAAGCGCAAATCCACGGCGTTCAAACATTCCACGCGAGCACGTAAGTATTGAAGCGGAGCGGCTATTTTCGCAAGGAGAGAGGGAGACGCGGAGAATTTTTGGACAGGATGAACAAGATGTTCAGGATTAACAGGATTTCTGTTTTTTAAATCTTGTTCATCATGTTAATCCCGTCTACTTCTTGCGCCCCTATGCCCTAACCCCGACGCCCAAGTCCCTATGCCCTACTCTCTACATTGCGGTGCAGTAGGACGGCGCCGGTAACGATCGTCGTGAGCAGGACGGCGTTTACGATCGGGAGGAACGTGACCAGGGCCGCGGCAGTTCCGATTCCCAGCGTGTGCGCTCGTCGTTTTCGGGCGAAGGCGATCATTTCGGCTCGTCGCATTCCTCGCAGGGCGAGGGGATATTCAAAATATTCGAGGCCGAGAGTTGAGCAGAGAAAGTAATATCCGCCGACGGCCGCCGCGATCGCGCCTACGACAGGCAGAAAATTTAACAGCAACAGCCCGAGATTGGCGACGACTAAAAAACTGACGTCGTAGAAGGCGTCCACAATCTGATACGTGATCGGAATATCGCGGATGTCTTCCCGTCGCATGCCGAGTTGAATTTCCACTTGCGCGGCCAGCTTTGCGTAAAAAAAACTGCAAAACACAGCTTGCAGAACCAGCCAGGCGATAAAGGCGAACGCGACGGCCATGACCGCCTCGGCGAACATCACGAGAACTTCGGCGAAGCCCCGGAGCCAACCGTCGCCGAACTCCGGTCGCAGATATCCGATCGTGAAAAACAGCCCGATCAACACGCAGCAAGTAATAATGAGATTGAGCGCCAACGGAACGAGTCCGTACCGCCACAGCTTCGGATGCTCTTGCATATAGCGCAGTCCGGCGAGCGGCGTTTGAAATCCTTCCCAGAAATCGAGCATGACCGTTGATTCTCCCGGCAAAAAGTGGACGACCTCTTTTGTACTCTTTTCGCAAGGTCGTGACCACCCGTCTCTTTTTCGGGAATGCGGCGAGGCGCAAAAAAACGGAATCGAAAGACTTTCGCCGTTCGATTCCGTCTGCCCCGTCAGGCTCTTATTCGGCGAGGAAGGTCGCCGCGTTTATTTACTTAATGCCGTTCTCTTTGAACAGCGGCACGTATTTCGGATCGGTTCCCTTGATGTGCTCGCGGAGCCAATCGGACAAAAAGTCCATCATTTGCAGCGACAGGCCGGCCTTGCCCGACTCGAAATCTTTTTTGAATTCGGCGATCTTGTCGGTGAACGAGCGATGCAGCTTGATGTGTCCGGCGGTGTCGGGATACTTGAATTTTTCGAAGTACTTTTCTTCGTTTCCGAAGTGAGTATGCGTGTAGTTCAACAGTTCGGTCAAAATCTTTCCCGCCACTTCTTTGCCTTTACCGGCTTTCATGGCGTCATTTAAGTCGTTGATTAGATTAATCAAAACTTTGTGCTGCGAATCGATTTCGTTCAGGCCGACGCTCAGGCTATCGTTCCACATAATCAACGGCATATCATTTTCTCCGTGAAAAAATCGTTTGCATACGTAGACAAGAAATAATTAGCTTGCAAGATTCTTATGCAAGACGAAAGAAGGGCTTTTTTTCGAAGAAAACCGTTGGATTTCCGACGAGTAGGTCCGGTTAAAAGTTTCGCTCGACGGCGATAAGCAAGGCGCCGGTTAGAAAGGCGCTCGTCGGGCGCCGTAGCGCATGCGCTGTAGGGAACGGCCTTGCTCGCGCACTGTAGGGAACGGCCTCTGTGCCGTTCCGCTGTACGCGCAGCGACAAAAGGTTGCTGGCCATTTACCCGCGCTACGAAGAGGGCGCCGTCTCCGATTCCTGCTGATCGCTGACTGCTGAAAGCTGATTGCTCATGCCGAAGGCATGTGCGTTTCTTACCGCGGCAAGAAGTCTTGAATGACGGTCATCTCGCGGACCTGCTGACTCTCCGGCTCGAAAATGCGAATCTTCACTTGGACGCCGCGAAGAGGAGCGGAGTAGGGGGGCGGATATTGGCGTTCCGTAATATCGTCCACGACGCCGTTGGCCGCCACGGCGGCGCCGGTCTCGTCGAAGCCGGCGTCGTCAAAACCGTTCGAGCTTACTCCGCCTCCAAGCGTCGTTTCGTAATGCGAGGACCACGTATCGTAAACGCGGGCAACCGTCGTGCCGCCTTGTAATTGCGATTGCGGGTTCCCATATCCGCTAAATGTCGTCGTATTGTTTCCGAGATAGCCCAAGTCCTCGTAGGCGTTCGCCAACGGATCCCAGGCTTTCACGTCGAACCCTATGACGTTCGTCAGAATCACGTCTTCGGAGACGCGAGTTCCGTTTGGCGTTCCACCACCGGCTGTAATAATTGCCGTGTCCGCCCAGCGAGCCGTCGTCGTATTTAATGCGTCCGGCTTGGCGTTCGACCATAAATCAATTTGTGGTTTAGGAGTTCCTGGAGCAGCCGGCGCTCTACCGATTGTCCACGTTGAATCAGAACATTCGTGCAGAGTGGGTAAACCGTATTGTCCCCAGTTACAGCGAAACGGATAGGTCGTAGTTTCGTGCCCGAACCGGCACTCACGCCGGGTCAAATCTCCCAATGAGTTGGGAACGGGGTTGGCGCCGTCCAGTCGTGCGGAAATATCGTTGTTCCGATAGAAATTCGCGGCGGTAAGGGGCAAATCCGGACGCACTAACAGCGCTCGCCGATAGAGTGTATTACCTCGCAAAAACCACGCAACTTCGGCCACGTCCGATTGAACGCTATTTGTCGCGACGGCTGTTGTGTATAACCCGACGAACGGGCTGCTCTTTGAACGCGTCGTAAACAATAGGATGTCGTCCGTATCGCCAGCCGAAGAATCAGCAACCGTTCCGCTAGGGTTCTCTGTGTTTACCGGCAAACCGGAAATGGATGGAGTATTGGGGGCGGTCGGATTATTGTAAATGTTGTACTGTGCTGCAGTTCGTGCAGTTGTCAGCGGAAATTGCATGGCCGGCCCTTCGATATACTCGAAGTAGCCTTCGCCGTCGGCGGGGTCGCGCGGCGGAACCATTTTGACGGTAACGCCTTCCAGATCGGCCTTAAGGCGAGCGGTGGCCATACGTAGGCGTTCCGTACTCTCCAAAATCGATCGGGTTCTGCTGACGCTCGTGCCGAGGTCGCCGAACATTTGCACGACGGCCCCCAAAAGCATCAACGAGAGCGCCGTCGCGATTAGAATTTCAACCAGGGTGTAACCGGCGGTTTTTCGCTTCACTTTTTTGTTCCTAGCAGTCCGTCGACATTGCCGACGCATGTTCGATCTCTTTGCGGCCCAATACGTTCCGCTCAGTTTGCCGCCTATTCAGGCCATACTCTATTCGACCCTGAAAACCTGAAAATGTCAATAAAATAGCGTGGTAGGGCGTAGGGCGTAGGGCCGGCGCATGCAGGGCGATACAAGAGTCAACTCCCGTCAGGCACGGCGTGCCTGACCTACGTATTTCAAGGCCCAGCGTTCCGGGCGACGCTTCAATCTCGTAAACCACGGCTCTTCTTCGGGATGCATGGGCCGAACTAATATCGTGCGAATTCCCGCCAAATTTCCCGCCAAAACGTCGGCAAAAAGCTGATCGCCGACCATAGCCGTCGCGGCCGGATCGGCTTCGAGCAGCTTCATCGCTCGACGAACGCCCCGAGTTAGAGGTTTCAAGGCTTTGGCCACATACGGAGCGTCCATCCGTTCGGCCAAGGGACGAATTCGCCTCGCTCGACCGTTTGAAACAAGGCAAAACGCAATCCCGTGCTGCCGAATTGTGTCGAGCCATTGGCGAAACTCGGCCGTCGGGTCGGACTCGCTGTATCGCTTCAAGGTGCAATCGACGTCCAGCAATAGCCAACGCACGCCCAACTCGGCCAGCCGTTCGACCGTAAGTTCCAACACGCTTTCGATTTGTAATGTCGGTCGAATGGAAAAGGGCATGTGTAGGGCGTAGGGCGTAGGGATCGGAGGACAGCTTCACAATCATACCCTCCCGCACGGCCAACGCCACGCCAGATCAGTAGAGTTGACTATCTTTATGCTTTTTCTTATAATTATGCCTTTGGGTAAGAGGCGGGCAAGAAGAAATCGCGGATTGGCTCTAAAATACCACGGAAAACCGATAAAAGTCGCCTTTCCCGATCATCATACTTTCCCTACTATTACTGACGACGAATCGAAGCGGAAATTCGCCAATTATTTCAGGAGTAATGAATTATGGCGTCGATACCTGGCGGGAAAATTTTTGACGACATTACGCAGTGCATCGGCAATACGCCGTTGGTGAAATTGCGTCGCGTCACCGAAGGATGCGTGGCGACCGTCGTCGGCAAGGTTGAAAACTTGAATCCTTTGTGGAGCGTCAAAGACCGCATCGCACGCGCAATGATCGACGCCGCCGAGCGCGACGGTCGGCTCAATAAAGACACCGTCATTATTGAGCCGACGAGCGGAAATACCGGCATTGGACTCGCTTACGTTTGCGCGGCACGCGGCTATAAATTGGCGGTTACGATGCCCGAGAGCTTTAGTCTCGAGCGTCGTCGCATGCTGAAGGCCCTTGGGGCGGAGTTGATTCTAACGCCTGCCGCCGAAGGAATGCCCGGCGCCGTTCGCAAGGCCGAGGAGTTGGCCGCCGCGAACCCGAATTATTTCATTCCTCAGCAGTTCAAAAACCCGGCCAATCCGGAAATTCATCGCAAAACCACGGCCGAGGAAATTTGGCGCGATACGAACGGCGAAGTGGATTTCATTGTGGCCGGCGTGGGAACGGGCGGGACGATCACCGGGGTCGGCGAGGCTTTGAAGGCGAAGAAACCGTCGGTCAAAGTCGTAGCCGTCGAGCCGGCGGCTAGTCCGGTCATTTCGCAGCGTCGCAACGGCGAACCGCTCAAGCCCGGCAAGCATACGATTCAAGGGATCGGCGCCGGTTTCATTCCCGATATTTTGAATTTGAATATACTCGACGAAGTGATCACCGTCGAAGATGAAGACGCCTATAAAACCAGCCGAGAGATGGCGAAGTCGGAGGGTTTGATGTGCGGCATAAGCTGCGGCGCCGCGGCTTGGGCAGCTATTCAGCTTGCAAAACGTGAAGAGAATCGCGGCAAGCTGATCGTCGTCGTTTTGCCCGACCTTGGCGAACGCTACCTCTCGACGAAGCTGTTTCCCGAGTAGTTTTTTGCGGGCGAGTCGTTGTATATCGCAACGAGAACAGGCGTGCGTACCAGTTTGTTCGTCGCAGATCGCGGATTGATTAAAAAACAAAAGCGGCCCGTTTCTTATTGAAACAGGCCGCTTGATGTTTTATTGGAAAGGAGCTTGCTCGATTTCAGATCTAATGATGATCGGGAGCGGCTCGCTTTTCTTGTTTTAAACTATTTGCAGCAAGCCGGGGCGCAGGCGGCCGGGGCGCAAGCCTTGGGGGCTTCGCAAGCCTTCGGGCAGCAAGACTTCGGGCGGCAGCTACGAACTTTGCAGCAACGCTCTTTCTTGACCTTGCAGCACTTTACTTTGCAGCAACGCTCTTTTTTGCACTTCGGTTCGCAAGCCGGGGCGCAAGCCTTGGGGGCTTCGCAAGCCTTCGGGCAGCAGGACTTCGGGCGGCAGCTGCGGACCTTGCGGCAACGCTCTTTGCAGCAACGCTCTTTCTTGCACTTCGGTTCGCAAGCCGGCGCACAAGCCTTGGGGGCTTCGCAAGCCTTCGGGGCGCAGGACTTCGGGCGGCAGCTGCGGACCTTGCGGCAACGCTCTTTGCAGCAACGCTCTTTCTTGCACTTCGGTTCGCAAGCCGGCGCACAAGCCTTGGGGGCTTCGCAAGCCTTCGGGGCGCAGGACTTCGGGCGGCAGCTGCGGACTTTGCAGCAACGCTCTTTGCAGCAACGAACTTTCTTCACGCAAACGGGCTCGCAAGCAGTCTTGCAGGCGGGTTCGCAAGCGGCGGGCGCACAAGCCTTAACCGCTTCGCAACAACCACCGAGAAGAGAGGCTTGAACGTTGGAAGCGCTGGTCGTCAACACGAACGCAGTCACGGCCAACGCCGACAACAGAATACGACGGTACATGGGAGGACTCCTGTTAGGAAAGACCTTATGGGTTACTCGCACAAAATGGCTTAATTGGGTGTTATACGTCCAATCTAGGAGATCGTATCGTCGTATCTTCCCTGAAACCCTTAGCCATACATCCCATTTGAGCCAGTTATCTCAGTTTCCGCGTTCTGTACGTGCGGTAAATAGCGTATATGACGGCTTTGCGGCATTTTCAGCCCTAAAACCCCAGTTTCCGTACCCTTTTGGCGCTTCGCAGCCGCTACGATCGCGCTAACCCGAAATTTCGGAATCCAGAGCGCCCGTTTCCCCCGCATTTCTGTGCCCAAAACGGCCCTGATTTGTTTGGGGAGATCGATTTTTTCAAAATTTCAAAGAAAAAAGCCCGTCGAATTCGACGGGCCTTTTCATTGTTCTTTTTTGTCGGCGGAGAATCTTAGCTTTGGAATATCTCCGCAGTCAGATAAGGCGCATACTTTTTATCTTCATACAGGATGTGTTCGCAAATCCAATCTTGCAGAAAAGTCAACATCTCGGCGGCGGTCGAGGTCTCGCCTGCGGCGTAACGGGACATCAACCAATTCACCCTGAGTACGAAATTTCCGTGGAGGATCCGGTGCTCGTCGGCCTGGGGATAGGAATATCGTTCAAAATACTCCTCTTCCAGCTTGAAATGGACGTTGACGTAGCTGATCAGCTCGTTTAGAAGCGTGCCGACGGCAATATCTCCTCGCCCCGTCTCAATCGATTCGGCTAGTTGATCGAGATAGCGGAAAAGCTGTTTATGCTGCAAATCGACTTCTTCGACCGCGACGCTGTACTCTTCCGTCCATTCAATCCGCGACATAATAGCGCTCTCTTCGTGTTAAGCCGTCGAAACAAATGTTGTCGTCCCTAGCGCTATTGTAGGTTTTCTTCGTTCGACTCCGACGCCGCTTCCTTGTTCAATAAATCCCTAAGCAGCGCTCCTCGTCCGGTCAGATCGGATTTAACGATTGCGACGGCCGCCTCTTTGCCGAACAGTTTAGCGCAAACGGCGGTCATCAACTCCGAATCGATCAACTTCTCCCGATCGTCGTAAGCCAGTTCCATGAAAAATTGCAATTTTTCAGCGGCTGAACGCTTCGTCGATTCCGCCTCGAATTTTTTCCAACGAGAAGAAACCTGACTCGGTTTTTGTTTTGGCATCTCTTCCAGGAAGAAATCTTGACTGATCTCGTCGAAGAACGGCTTGAGCGTTTCTTTCGGATTAGCCCCTTCCGACTGCAAGGGCGTCTTCGATTGCCAAAGACTCTTTGAATCGGGCACATCGACGATTAACAGATTCCATTCCGACTTCTCGCGATTCGCCGTCTCGGGCGGCTGAAAAATGACAAGTAAATTGCAGAACTTTTTTGCTGCGGCGGATCGCAGTTGTTTGGGATCTTGTCCTGTGACGAAGACGACTTTGGTCAGGGCCTCTTCGGCGCGGCTGGGCCAGGAGCCGAACGAGCCGAACTCGCCTCGCTTTCTTAAACCGTTAACGACGTCGTCGCTCAAACCATGCGTAAGCGCAGAAAGGTCGGCGAGGGAGGTGATCTTTTGTTTTGATGACGAAGGTAAATTTGCCGCGATCGCCCAACGCAAGCCGACGACGGGCCGTTTTCCTTTTGCGAACCATCGGATTTGTCGCTCCATGGCGTCGCCAGTATCCGTAACGAGATTCAGGAGCAGATTTCGCATCTCCTTCTCGGCGTCAACTGAAGCGAGTTGAACGTCTTCTCGAGTGACCGCATATTTTTGCACGCTCTTATTGAGCCTTTGGCGTTCCTCCTTCAAATCGTCTTGGGTTTGTTCGACGGAGGGATCGGCGGCGTTCGCGTCAACGCCTTTCTCGCGAACCGTTTTGCGCAGCTCGTCATATGCGTCATCGGTCATTACCGCTTTGAACGGATCATCCGAGGCCGCTTCGCTTTTCGATTCATCGGATTCGCCCGCCGCTTTGGCGTCTTGCGATCCGGAAGAGCCAGCCTCCGGCGAATCGTGCGAAGCGGAAATTCTTGAAGACGTCAAAACCGGCTTTGCCTTTTTTAGATACGAATCGATCTGGTTTTCTGCGTTCGTCGTTTTGGGCGTTGCATTTTTACCGAAAAATGCATTAATGGAAACCTTAACAATAACGGCGGCGATGATCAAAAACACGGCCCCGCAAATGAACATCGCCGAGGCCATGAACAATTGCTCGCGTCGCTTGCGTCGAGAAGGTCTCGGTTTAAGAAGCTCCTCACCCTCGTCCTCCGCCGGTTCGTCGTCGTAGGCCCAAGCTTTCTTACTCTTCCGTCGCTCCTCGGCCGCCGCCTTCTCGTTCAAATGAAGCAGCTCTTCTTCAAGCGGCGAGAGAATTTTCTCTTCCTTCGAGTCGCTCCACCGAGCGGGTTTTTTGTTGTCGGGAACGCGAAAGTGACGACCGCAATCAGGACAACGAATCACTTTTCCGGCCGACGTCGGATACGTTCGACAATTTTTTTTGCAATTCGGGCATTCCACGTCGATTGTGTTCATCGTTCGCGTTTTCGTTTAGGGGCGTCCTCGACGCAGGCGGCGTCAATCATAGACCTTAACGCCTCGGCGGCGACGTTTCTGAAAAGAACTTTTTTTTGATTAGTCGTCTGGCCCGATAGGATTTCGACCTGCGATTTTTTCAACCGCAGCTTTTTCGCCAAAAACTCTTCAATCGCTTTGTTCGCCTTCCCTTTTTCGGGAGCTTGAGTCACGCAGACTTTCAACGCTCCGTCCTTTTCCCCTCGCAATTCATTGCATCGGCTTCCGGGCTGCGCCCGAACCGATAATATCGCCCCCTCTTCGTGCGGCTGAACGTCCATCGTTATCCGTCATTCTCGTTGGCGATCTAGGGAATATTCTCGAATAAAAGCGAGCCGATGCGAACGATCGTCGCTCCTTCTTCGATGGCCGTTTCAAAATCGTCGCTCATGCCCATTGAAAGCTCGTTCAACCGCGTTCCGTCGGGACATTCCTTCCGCAATTCGTCGCGTAGTTCACGCAAAGCCGCGAAATTTCTTTTGGCTTCGTCCAAACCGCCTTCCAAGGAGGCCATTCCCATCAGTCCGCGAACCTCGACATGTTTCAACTCGGCGATCTTCGGCAGAGTCGCTTTCAATTCCTCCGACGCCATACCCGTTTTCGACGAATCGCCCGAAATATTGGCTTCGAGCAAAATTGGGAGCGGTTGCGACAATTCCATCGCCGCAGAGTCGATCGCCTCGGCGATCCGCAAACTATCGACCGATTGCGCCATGGCCAGCAGCGGCACGGTTCGCTTCGCTTTATTTCGTTGCAAATGACCGATTAAGTGCCAGCCAATGTTCCGATCGCCGAGCTCTTCCGCTCTGCGCCAAAGCTGTTGCGGCCGACTTTCGCCGAAATCACGGCAACCGGCTCGTATCAACGATTCGATCATTGGGGCGTCGACGTATTTCGTCACGGCCGTCAAGAGAACGGAATCCGGCGTGCGCCCCGATCGCCGCGCAGCGTCGGCGATCCGTTGGCGAACAACCCGCACGTTCTCGGCGATAATCGAACCAGGGTCCGTCATAGGCGGCATTATATATTATGACTTTAGGCGAGTGATACAATCGTTAGTATCTCGTTTCATACTAACATGTTACCGCCGAGGCACGCAATCCGGCAACTAAAATGCGGAAAATGCGATGATTTAGGGTGACTGCGCGGTATTTACGGCCTCTCCGGCAGTCCTGAAGCAGAGTATTGTCAAGTCGAGCTTTACGCAAAACGTTCAATATCGAATAATGAAGCGGCGATCGTGTCCCGCTCGGCTCGATCATCGCATTGTCTCAAGCATTTACCAAACAGGAGCGCCGCGCATGAAGCGATCGGCTACCCCCCGACGTCCTTCCCCTTTTGTTCCGACCAATTTTGGTATCGCCGTCGCGGCGTTCTGTTTTGGCCTAACCGTTCTCCTCGGTTGCGGTAAAGACAATACGACGCCATCCGCTCCCTCGACGGACGCATCCGCTTCCGCCTCCGGCACGGGCGTCTCAACGGCCGACTCAGCGTCGAAACCGAAGCAGTCTCCCCGCGAGATTCTTGCCGAAACGGTCAAGGCCTATCGCAACGCTAAAACGTATTCGGATCAAGGGAAAGTTCGACTCGTCGCCGCCAAGGGGGATGAGAAAATCGACCGAGAAATCAGCTTTTCGATCGCTCTTGAGCGACCCAACAAAATCCGCTTAGAGATATATAACGCCAACGTCGTTTGCGACGGAAAAAAACTCTACGCTACGAATCTCGACTGCCTCAATCAAATCGTCGAGCGTGACGCACCCGAAACGATCAATCTGAAATCGATATATTTTGAGCCGATTCTTACCGCGGCGCTCACTCGCGGTCCGGCCGGCGCATCGACGCAACTCTTATTTCTCCTTGATGATAATCCGCTTGAATATCTTCTTAAAGACGCGCAAGAGCCGCAACTGCTGGATCCGGCGACGTTCGACGGAGCTTCCTGCAATCGCGTTGAAATCACATGGCCTCACGGTAAGGGAGTTCTTTGGATCGACGAAAAGAAGTTCGTCATTCGGCGCATCGTTTTCCCCACCGATCTCCTTCGCGAACAATTCGCCGCCGATTTGGGAGGCAAGCTGGATACGCTTTCGCTGGTCGCCGAATTTCCGAACGCCCAGATCGACGCTCCCGTCGACGATAAGGCGTTTATGTTCGAGATTCCGACGGGCGCGGAGAAAATGAAATATTTCCTTCCGCCGAATCCGGCCCAATTGCTCGGCAAAAAAGCGCCCGATTTCAAATTCGCCGATCTCGACGGAAAACCGTTCACGCCCGGAACGATTTCCGGCAAGACGACCGTTCTTTTCTTCTGGGCCGCCTCGCAGGGAGCATCTAAGGCCTCGCTCCCCGAACTGCAAAAGGCTTTTGAATCGGCCAAAGAGGACTCGAACACGCTCTTTGCGGCAGTCGGCGTCGACGCCTCGGAAACCGACCAACAATTAAAAGAAGTGTTCAAAACGCAAAAGATCACGGTCCCGTTGATCCGCGATCCGCAAGTCACGGCCGGTCTGTTTCGCATCACTGAATTGCCGACGATCATATTGATCGATTCGAAGGGAATCGTCCAAGACTGCGCAACTAAAGTGACGCCCGACCTTCCTCAGATTCTTGCCGAAAAAATCAAGAAGCTCAAAGCGGGGGAAAATATATTTGACGCGCCGCTGAACAAGTACAAGTCCGAAGTGAAGAATTACGAACGCGACTTGGACGCCGCCGCCCAACCCGAAACCCAGGTCATTCCCCAGGCGAAAATCGCCGACGCGTCCGAGCCGAAGACGTTTCGGCTCAAACCGCTTTGGAAAAATGACGAGGTGAAGATTCCCGGCAACGTCTATCCGTTGCCGCCGAAGGACGGAAAAGGGCGTTTCGTCGTCATCGATAATTTAAAGTCGCTCGCCGTGATCGACGCCGACGGTAAAACGCTCGCCGTGAGCAAACCATCGATCGGCGATCAAGAGTTAATCGGCAATCTTAGCGTATGCGCCGACGCGAAGGGCAAAACGCTCGCCGTCGGATTTCTGTCCAGTTCGCAGCGTTGCCACATTTTCGACGATCAATGGAATCTTACTCTTAGCTTCCCGGTGGACGCTTTGGAGCACCCCCATGCAGGAATCGCCGACGCCCGACTCGCCGATCTCGACGGCGACGGCGCTCCCGAACTATACGTCGGCTATTGGGGAGTCGTCGGCTTGCAAGCGGTCTCTCTCGACGGAAAACGGATTTGGACCAATCGGCAACTTTCCATAGTATCGCGGATCGTAACCGGCGATCCAGACTCCTCGAAGCGGCGCGACCTGATATGTCTAAACAACGGAGCGGTCGCGGCCGTCGACAATCAAGGGAAAACCCGGGCTGAAATCGCCGTGCCCGACCGAGCCCTGCATACAATCGAAAAAATAGAGCGTGCGAAGGACGATCTTTCCGTCTGGTGCGGCATTACTCGTTCCCGCCCCGAGGAAAACATCGTCGTCGGTTTCAATCTTCGCGGCGAAGAACTATGGCGATACGAATTGCCGAACGGTCTTCCCACTCAACCCATAGAGCAAATACTTTACGGTCGGCTAGCGGCGGACGGCCCCTTCGTATGGGTTCTTCCCGGGGCCGACGGCTCGGTTCATTTTCTCAATCTGGACGGAAAAAAAATCGACTCGTTCAACGTCGGTCGAGGGCTCAACGGCCTTGCCGTCGCCTCGATCGCCGGGAAACCTGCGTTGCTCGTCTCGACCGCTCGAGGTCTCGAAGCCTTCGAGATTCAACCGAAATAGGGCATAGAGAGGCGAAGAACGAAAAGAATCATTGATTTCAGAAACGAGGCGAACGGGAGAGATTTAAAAACCTGAAGATCATGTAAAAACTATCTGATTTCCCCCTCTCCCGCCCTATAAGGATTGCGGCTTGATCGTCGTGAAGCCCTTTTCGATTCTTTATATGCTCTCTTAA
The DNA here is from genome assembly GCA_963665265.2 of Thermoguttaceae bacterium. Classification (GTDB taxonomy): domain Bacteria; phylum Planctomycetota; class Planctomycetia; order Pirellulales; family Thermoguttaceae; genus CAXXHQ01. Next base: position 1,823,871 of record OY762224.2, read on the forward strand.
GTCTCAATGACGAACCACATGCGGTTCGTCATTGATTTCTCACTATAATTTTCACTCGCTGCGCAATGATTCTGACTTATAGTTTTATCGAACGAGTCAGTTCTCGTTCGCTTTGCGAAAGCGCTTAGGCGTAGCGACCTAAGTCGCTCAGCGTCGTTCTTCGAGTCGATAGCTTTCGCAAGTTCGGCCGTTCGCCGGATTGCGTGCGAAGGGAAACGGATCGTTAAAGATTCGGCGAGGACTCGCGGCGCTTCGCAAGAAGTAGCGAAAACGCATTTGCAATGAGTTTCGACAAAGCCCTTCGCTTCCGTCGAAACGACGAAAGGGGCCGCAATGGAATACTCTCGATCAATTTTACACATTGACGACGATCCGCAAATCACGCGCATCGTCGCCGCCAGACTTACACGCCGAGGATACGAAGTCAAATCGATAAACGATCCGACGCAGGCCATGCATGAATTAATATGCGACCGTTGGCGCGTCGTTTTGCTCGACATCGACATGCCCGGCATGAACGGCTTGCATCTACTTCGTGAAATCAAAGCTTATGACGGCAGCATTCAGGTCATCATCGTCACCGGCATAGTTTCCCTCAGCACGATCCTTCAATCGTTGCGTTGGGGCGCCGAGGCATGCTTCTTCAAGCCGATCGTTCATCTTGATCCGCTTCTTGACGCCGTCGACATGGCCTACCGAAAAATCGAACGTTGGTGGAACGCGATTGAAGATCTTTCCCAGCGTAAGCGGACTGAAACGAAGCCGCTCGGCGAAAAATCTTTGCCGTTGGCCATCCATCAGCGACTTACCGAGCACGTTCCGAATTAGCGGCGCTCGTTCGATCGTTCGCGTTTGTCATTCGCCTGTTTAACCCAAAGCGTATTGATGGCTACGCCAGAAACCCTGAATCTCGATCTAATCGCCGATTTCGTCGAGGAATCGACCGAGTCGCTGCGCGGATTGCCAACGTTACTCGACTCGTATTTTCACGACTCGTCGAACGTCGACGCCATTCACGCGGTATTTCGCGCCGTTCACTCGATGAAAGGGTGCGCGGCGTTCATGGAGTTGTCGGCCATCCGGCATTACGCGCATTCGGTCGAAAACGCCCTCGATGAAATTCGCAACAATCGCGTTTCGCTCGTTGAGGAATTGCGCGAGGCGCTCATCGCCGGTTTCGACCAACTGGAAAGCATGCTCGCCGCCGCCGCGCAAGGGGACGTTCCCGATCACGTTTCGGAAGAGCAAGAGGTCGTTCTAAAAAGGATCGCCGACGCAGCGGCCGCCAACCGCATCGAATCGTCCTGGGAAAACAATCTCTGGAACGAAATCACGCAAATGGCGGAGAAAATCGCCAAGGCTCACACTCCCAACGCCGAAGCGATGGCCACGCAACTCCGCTCGATGGCCAAGAACTACGCGGTCAACGCGCCGATGCCTTCGTTGTGCGTTCCTGAACCGAAAAAGCCCGGCCCCACCGCCGACGCGGCCGAGGAAATGTCGGCAGCCGTCGACGAATTCGTCACGCATACGCTCGCTGCCGGCCAAGCCGGATCTCCGGCCGCCGCTCCTCAATCGCCCCCCGCGTCCAATCCCGTCGTTTCCGATTCCGCCGCCGAATCGCACGCCAATACGGCGGAGCCCGCGCCGAAATCAACTCCCGTCGCCGTTCCGCATGAAACGACGGCGGCCTCGGCCGACGGCAAGCCGCGCGACGACGCCCATGACGAAAAGAAAAACAATTATCTCCGCGTTCGTGAGGATCGCGTCGACGAGTTTCTTGAACAAGTCTCGCAACTCTTCGTCACCACCGAGATGTTCAAAGACTTGCATATGCGTTGGGCGCAGGATAACGAACATTCTCCGTTCCACGACGAGTTGCTTGCGCTGAATCGCCAGCTCAACAATCAATCGCAATTGCTTCAACGCGGCGTGACGGCGCTGCGAAGAACCGCGATTTCGGCCCTGTTTAGCAAAGCCCCTCGCATGATGCGGATGCTTGGGCATCAGCTCGGCAAGAAAATCGACGTGCATCTCGTCGGGGGTGAGACCGAAATTGACAAGAAGTTGGCCGACGATTTGGAAGCGCCGCTCAACCATCTCCTGCGAAACGTCGCCGACCACGGCATTGAGCTTCCCGCCGACCGCGAAGCGCGCGGCGTTCCTCCGGCAGGCAAACTTTTGCTCAAAGCCGAGCAAACGCGATCCTCGGTTCGCATCGTCGTTCAAGACGACGGACGCGGAATCGACGTCGAGCGAGTGAAGAATAAAGCCCTCGAAAAGAAGATCATTTCGGCGGAGGAGGCGACGTCGCTCGACGCCCAGGCCGCCATGCAACTCATTTTCCGACCGGGGTTTTCGACCGCCGAGGCCATTTCGGACGTCTCCGGACGCGGCGTCGGCATGGACGTCGTGAAAACCGTCGTCGAAAGCTACGGCGGAGCGGTCACCGTTCAATCCGAAGTCAACAAAGGGACGACTTTCCGCATCGATATCCCCATTCGCCAAGCGGTCGTCGTCATCGAAGGTCTGCTCGTCAAGCATTGCGAGCAACACTTCATTATCCCCTTTGAAGGAATTCTCGAACTCGTCGAGATTCATCCCGGCGACGTGAAAACGGTCCACGGTCGACGCGTCGTCTCTTTACGTCAGGGAGTTCTCGACGCCGTTCTACTCGACGAAGCGCTTGATTTGCCCTCCGACGAAATTAATATGAGCGAGTCGTTTACGGCCGTCGTGCTGAAGCATAACGCGGCGATGATCTGCCTTTTCGTGAAACAAATTCTCGGACGACGGCAAGCGCCGATTAACGGAATTCGCGATTCGCTCATCGCTTCCGATAAAATGCTCGGCGTCGCCCCAATCGGCGGCGGTCGCATGGCGCTCGCCCTCAACGTCGCCGAACTGATCCGTTTGCAGCAAACGACTCAGTAGCGTATTTTCGACGTTCGTGAAAAAAACGCCGGTTCCGGCAAGCGCGGATAATCTTATCGATTATCGCTTTCGCTGACGAAGCGCTTCGTAGAATAACGTCGCCGCCGTCACCGAGACGTTCAGACTATCGACGATCCCCTGCATCGGCAATCGAATCGCCGAAACGTCGTCTCCTCGCCAGGCGTCGGTCAATCCGTCCGCTTCGCTTCCTAGGATGAACGCCGTCGCGCCGCGATAATCTTTTTCGTCATAAGGTTCGGAACCGTCGACCCGCGCAGCGAAAACGGCGATCTTGTTTCTTCGCAACCAATCGAGGGTTTCCGCCGAAGTCGCCTCGAACGCCGGGAGGGAGAATATCGCTCCCATGCTCGCCCGAACGGCGTTCGGATTGAATAAATCGCATTTCGAGTCGGCCAGAATAAGCGCCGAGACTCCGGCAGCGTCGGCGCTTCGCAAGACCGCACCCACGTTCCCCGGCTTCTCCACGCATTCCAAGACGCAGATCACCGCATTCTTCGACGGCGCGAAATCCGCCAAACGCCGAACGGGGGTCTCGGCCGTCGCCAATACTCCTTCCGCTCGATCGCCGAACGCCATTTTCTCGAAGATCGCTTCAGTAACGGCAAAGACCTCGGCCTCGGCAAGCGTCTCGACTTTCGCCGAAAGCGATCGACTCTCCTCGGTTTTGCACAACGTTTCGCAAACGTAGCACTCTCGGATTTTGACGCCCTTGGAAATCGCGCGCTCGATCTCGCGCACGCCGTCCAGCGGAAATCGTCCCTCGCGACGCCGATGTTTGGCGTCTCTGAGCCGAACGAAGTCCTTCACTCTCGCATTTTGCAAACTTGTAATCGTCGTCATGATTTCATTCTATCGTAACTACGCGATTCCCCTGTCCCCCCAAGCCCTACATTGTGCAACGCACCGTCACGCCGCTCGGCAATTCTCTTCCGTCGGCCGCCGTGATCGTCATCTCGCCCGCCTCGATTTGCTCCGGCGCTCGATCGCCGATCGCTTCGCAAAGTAAATCGACCAACTGCTGGGGGCCAAAGCCAGCCGTGTGGCATGTCAGCAATATGAATCGCCCGGTCGCGTTCGTCAATTCAGCGCAGCCGCGCAACAACTCGGGCAAATGCGCGCTCAACTGCCACGCCTGTCCTCCCGGCCCGTGGCCATAGCTTGGCGGATCCAAAATCACCGCGTCGTATCCGTTTCCCCGTCGCAGCTCCCGTTCCACAAACTTCAGCGCATCTTCGGCTATCCAACGAATCGGCGCTTGGCCTAATCCGGATAGCTCCGCGTTCGTTCTCGCCCAACCAGTGACGTTTTTCGCCGCGTCGATATGCACGACCTCCGCCCCCGCCGCCGCGGCGGCCAACGTGCTCCCTCCCGTATATGCGAATAAATTCAAAACCTTCATCCGCAGTGCGTCTGGCTCGCTTCCGCCTTGCGACGCGCCGTCGTAATTCCGCACTTGCTCGGCAATCCACTCCCAATTATCGGCCTGCTCGGCAAATAAGCCGATATGTCCGAACGGGGTTCGCTTCAATTCGAACACCGCGTTTTTGTGCGAAATTCGCCATTTATCCGGAATCGGGTTCGAGTCGCGCCATACGCCGCGTTCTCCCTTCGTCTCTTCAAATCGAGCGTCGGCCGTCTTCCACAAGCTCGCCTTCGCGATTTTTTCATGCTCCGCCGCAGGGCAAGGCCGATCTAGGATCACTTCGCCGAACCGCTCCAAACGCCGTCCGCGTCCGAAATCGAGCAGCTGGTATTGATTCTTTGCAAACATGATCAACGATCCCGCCTTCGCTCGCTCGACTTACGATGCGGTCGATAACCTTGCGAGCCTCCGCTTGGCTTTCCTCTCGCCGAAGTTGGTTTCTTTCCGCTTCCGTGGGATTTATTCCTGTTCGGTCCCTGCGTCCCCGGACGCTTCGGCGAATATCCGGAAATCAAGCAGTTCGGCCCGTCGCCGATCAAGTCCTCGCGGCCCGCTTCGAGCAGCGCCTCGCGCACCTCGTCGTAATTCTCGGGCTTGAAGTATTGCAGCAGAGCCTTTTGCATTCGTCGTTGCCGTTCGCCCTTCGGCACGAAAACCTCTTTGCCGCTCATCGGGTCGATTCCCGTGTAGTACATGCACGTGGCCACGTCCATCGGACTCGGGATAAAATCTTGCACTTTGTCGGGGCGAATATTCCGCCTCTTCAAATAGAGCGCCAAGCGAATCATCGCGTTTAAATCGCTGCCTGGATGCCCGGCGATAAAATACGGAACTAAATATTGCTCCTTGCCCGCTTTTTTCGAACCTTTTTGAAACTTATCGCAGAACCGTTCAAACGTATCGACGCTCGGCTTGCGCATCAGCGAGAGAACGCCGTCGTCGATATGCTCGGGGGCGACCTTCAACAATCCGCCTGTATGATGCGCCGCGATCTCTTCGATGTATTTTTCGTCGCGTAGGGCCAAGTCCATGCGAATGCCCGAGGCCACGAAGGTTTTTTTCACGCCCGGCTCTTCACGAACCGCCCGCATCAACTTCATCAACGGGCGATGATCGACGCCTAAATTCGCGCAGATAGTGGGATGCACGCAGCTTTCCCGGCGACATTTCGCCCTTGCTTCGGGCTTCGTGCAATTCATGCCGTACATATTCGCCGTCGGACCGCCGATATCGCTGATTACCCCTTTGAATTCCGGATCGACGGCCATCCGGCGAATCTCGCTCAGAATCGATTCTTCACTCCGACTTTGAATAATTCGCCCTTCGTGCGCCGTAATCGAACAAAAAGAACAACCGCCGAAACAACCGCGCATGATTTGGATCGAAGTCTGAATTACTTCAAGCGCCGGAATCTTCCGCTTTCCGTATGAAGGATGCGGCCGACGCATAAAGGGCAGCCCGTAAACTCGATCCATTTCCGCTTGTTCCAATGGCCATGCCGGCGGATTCACCGCCACGGCTTCGCGTCCGTAGTATTGCACCAACCGCCGCGCATTGTACGGATTCGTCTCTTCGTGAATGATCCGCGTCATCGAGGCGAACGCCCGCTTATCGGCGACGACCTCTTCGTAACTCGGCAATGTGATCGTGTCGTCTTCCTTGCCGTTTTCCGACGATGCATCGCGGCGAAAGTCCGGCAACGTCTGACTCGCGCCCAAACGATAAGCGACGCCCCGCACGTCGCGCAGCGCCTCGACGGGCTCGCCTTGGGCCAAACGCGTGACGATTTCAACCACCGGCCGTTCGCCCATGCCGAAGACGATCATATCGGGCTTGGCGTCCAAAATGATCGACCGACGGACTTTGTCGCTCCAATAATCGTAATGGGCCAATCGCCGCAAACTCGCCTCGACGCCGCCCGCAATGATCGGAACCCCCTTATACGCCTCCCGCGCGCGCTGACAGTAGGCGAGCGTCGCCCGATCGGGCCGCAATCCGATTTGACCGTCGGGGCTGTAGGCGTCATCGTTCCGCACTTTCCGATTGGCCGTGTAATGATTCAACATCGAATCCATATTGCCCGCGCTAATCGCAAAACAAACCCGAGGCCGACCGAACTTTCGCCATGCGTCGCACGAATGCCAATCGGGCTGACTGAGAATCGCCACGCGAAAGCCTTCGCTCTCCAAGACCCGGCCGAGCAAAGCCATGGCGAAGCTCGGATGATCGACGTAGGCGTCTCCCGTCACGAAAACGACGTCCACTTCATCCCAACCGCGCGCGGAAACCTCTTCCGGCGTCATCGGGAGAAACGCCGTTCGGTCAGTTTCACGCATGCTATTCTTCGCCATCTTTTTCTTTTCGTGTATTAGCTGTAGGGAACGCGCTGCTGCGGCGTTTCGGCGTAGGGCGCTCTGCAAGCGCCGGTCGCCGCCTGGCGCAACGTCCGGCCAACCTCCTATTCTACCCACAAACGCCCCCATTGGCCAAAACGCTCTTCCCTCCGCCCCTCAACGCCCTATGCCCTATTCCTAACGCCCTACTTGGCGTTCTTCGCGTCAATGCGACGCGTACCAAAAATACGCCCGCTGCGATTTCGAGTCGTAAACCATTTGCGGTTCGCGTCTGTTCGGACTATCATCTTCCGCCATAAGTCCGTTCTCGACGGTAATCTCCGAGTTATCGTATCGCAGTAATTTCGCCGGGCGGAATATTTCAAAAACTCTCTTCGACTTCTCGTTGAAGAGGTGAACCTCGAATTGCTCGGCCGCCCACTTTCTGAAACCGGCTTCGTCAATTGAAAATTCAAATCGAGTATTTAGCCATTTATGCTCGATGCAAATATCCTTCGCTTCCGCCGGAATGCGGAATCTTTCGTTCGCCGCGTTCGCCTCGGCAGGGCTTGCATGCCGCAGAGAAATCGGCGGGTCCTCGTTATAAGTCATAAGGGCCAATAATCCGACCGCGACCGCTATGCCGCCTAAGCCGAGAACATGAGGTAGAATCGCTCGCGGCGCACGGACTCCTCCCGACTTTGCCGTGATCGCATCTCGTTGAGTTTCTCGGCCGCCGCGATTCGAGAGTAGGTTCCACGATAGGAAAATCTGCAAGCCGAGAACGACGATAGCGACCAGCGCGAACGCCGCTTCCATAGGCTTCGCTTGAACCGTTGCGTATCCGATTAATCCGATCGAAACGACGTAGCAAAACTGCAAAGAAATCGCGGCGCTCCGGCTTCGCAAAAACGTGCATGCATATTGCGCGACCATTATCGCAGTTAAAATGGGCACGAAGAGCAGGCAAACCGCTTGTGAAATCCGATCGCCCGCCGCCGCTCGGCCGATGAGCGAACCGGTCCAAGACGCGCAAGCCAAAATGATGATCACGCCGGGAACGTATGAGCCGATATTCACCCGTTGCGGATTTTGCATGCTGGCCTCAATGAACTAACAACCGAAACGATGATAATACATCGCTTCTGATTCTAAGGGAAACCACAGTCGGATTCAATCAAAGAAGCCCTCCGCAGTCACAAGAGGCCTTGAGTTGTAGGGGGAGCAACGTTCCGACGCGAACTCCGAAATATTCGGCCCGTGTATTGCGTAGTTTAGACTTGTCGTAGGGGGGCAATGATTGCTGACAATCATGGCCGCGTGAGCCGAAAGAGGCCCATGGAAACGGTTGCAGGCCAGACTCAGTCATAATTTCACTGCAAGAAAAGCGACTCGGCGAGGGCGGTGTGCGAGTGAGCCGTTTGTGCGAAGAATACGCAAAATTGGATTATCAGAGAACGTGTGGCTTATATGCGGGACGATGCAGAGGAGCATATTTAGAAACTACATGGCACAAATTCTAGAAGAAAAAGTGAAACTGCGACGCATGCAATTGCCTCATGAACCATATTGTCTCAATATTGCTCCGGTTTACTCAACTTTGTTTTTTGTAAGCTTATTAACCCCTGAGTGGTCAAGTTCCAACTCAGTATCGCCTAATTTCATTCGAAGTTTGTTAGAACTTCGTAGCAAAGCCATGGCGAGAGCGTCTGCAGCAGTCATCGAAGATTCTTTTGTTGATTCTTCTGTAAAGAGATTTCGACTTAGCCGTTCAAGCAAATACTGAGGAATTTCAGACCCCTTGTCAGTTTTCCATTCCAATGCGTTTTCTACAACCCAATTTGCTCGATCAATATCTAATTCAAGCCTCTTGAGTTTAAATTCTTCATCAGCATGTGCCTGAGCCCACTTGCCCATCCAGCGCAGCCAAAAGCCAGCCGTGATTGCAAATGCCAATGACAATATAATTTGTCGAGTGATATACGGCCCCGTCAAGTTACTTTGCGCTTCTGAATTCAACAGCGAAAATCCTGTTGCAGACCCAATAATGACAAGTAAGATTAGGTACCCAATCAGAATCCACCAGCGTTGTCTCTGCGTCTTTGGGGTAAGAGTGAACACTTTGCTACGTTCCGCAAATGTTTTTTTCATCTGCTGGCGTGTTTCTCTCCGCTCGTGCATGTAATTTCGGTCATTGAATTCTTTTAGTTTTTGCGCAAAGGCAACTTCTCTTGAAGCTAAACTTTGATTTCTTGTTTCGTATTGTTCTTCTAGTTTTTTCTCCTTTTCAGCAATACGCAGTTCGATTTTTTCAATCTTGCTATTATTGCGTTCTTCTTGGGCAATGGCATAATCTTCAAATTTTTTAAAAAACTCTTCCTGCATTTCTTGCAGTTTTTGTATGGAGCGTTCACGCGCAGCGTAAAAGGCCTTGTCTTCCTCCTGTGCAAAATCTATCAGCGTTTTGCCTTCCGGCATTTGCAGATCGCATTGAAGACGTTTAATGAGTCTCGCAAGTTTTGAAGGACTCCGTGGTCCTTGGTTTCCCGTAAGCAATATCTCGATTTTGTCGTAAAAAGCATCCGATGATCCATTCTGGTTTCCGCGGCTAAGTTTTACCTCCACTATTTGATCAAATTCTTGATAGAAAACAGAAATCGATCTGCATGAGACGGATTCTTCATCAAGAAGCTGTGAAATCTCCTCCATCGCGTTTGGCTGATTTGAGTCTAAAGGGTGACCAATTGCTGGGACTAGAGAGAACCGTACAAACGTAAAGTCCTCACCTAGCGAACGCTTCAGTTTCTCAACTACCTCTTTGTCAGTGAACCGACAAACTGAAAAACTGTACGACATTGCAGATAACCCTTTATGGAAGTAACCGATAGACAAATGTAGATATGTATGCGATTTTACATACATTTATTTCTGAACATCTACAGCCTTAAAGGGGGGGGTGGGCATGGCAAGCCCCCTCCTAAATATCCGGACAGAATGAACACGATTTACGGAATTCACGATCGCACAAAAAAATTGTTGCCTCTACGAATCCTGTGCGAATTTCACGTTTTTGCCCTATCGTGATTCCCATTTCCTTTTCTCTCCGCACTCCGCGTGGAAAACCACTTCGTGCCTGAGTGGTGAAAAACCTTGCGTCCCTATGCCCTTCGCCCAAACCCCTACGCCCTGCTTACTGCTCCCGTTTCACGACGAACTCGGTCAAGCCGATGAGGCTTGTCTTCGCTTCGCTTTCGGGCAACCGCATGACGGCGTCGGCCGCTTGACCGGCCAACTCGCGTGCCTTCGCCTTGGCGTAGTTCACCGCGTCGAATCGTTCTAGCCACGGGCGAAGCGCAGCCGCATGATGATTCCCTTCGGCCGTCAAAATGCTCTTGATCGTCTTTCGCTCCTCTTCCGAAGCCAGCGAAAGAACGCGAATCAACGGAAGCGTCGCCTTCTCCTTAATCAGGTCCGTTCCCAGCGACTTGCCGACCTTCGATTCGTCCCCTTCCAGATCAAGAACGTCGTCGGCAATTTGAAAAGATACGCCGAGCAAGTAGCCGTAATGCTGCGCCGCGGCGAGTTGTTTTGCGTCGGCCCCGGCGTAGTACGCGCCCAATCGGCATGCCAAGGCGATCAACTCGGCCGTCTTGCCCGCTATGATTCTATAATATTCCTCTTCGCTTAGCTCGTAGTTCCCGCGATTTTCGATCTGTCGCAACTCTCCTTCGCAGATCGCCTTGGCGGCCGTGCTAAGTTCCCGTACCGCATACGAGTCTTTAACGGCTCCGACTAAGCAGAACGATCGCGCGAAAAGATAATCGCCCAGTAGAACGCTCGCTTCGTTGTCCCAACGCGCATTGGCCGTGTCCAGATGCCGACGAATTTTCGCCTCGTCTAATACGTCGTCGTGGATGAGCGTGGCCGTATGGATCAACTCCAACGCGGCTCCGAGAGCTGTATGTTCCTCGACGACTTGGCCGCACGCCTTCGCCATGAGCAGAACTAACGCCGGGCGGAGCCGTTTTCCGCCGAGTCGAAATCCATGCTTCACCATCTGATCGACGAACGGATGATCGCTCCGAAGTTCTTCCCGGAGCAGATCTTCAATTTGCTGAAGATCGCCGCCGATCGGCGCGTACAGAGCTTGCAACGTTTCCGGAACCGGTCTTTGCTGCTTCAACATTTGATCCATTCACACGGCCTTCCTAATCGGCTCTCGTTGCTTCAACTTAGAGATAACTAGATTCTAATGCCTCGCCCTGCTTCGTCGAGGGGCCAATTCGTCCCCCAAATTCTTCATTTCGCCCGCAACGAGCAAGCAAAAACGCAACTCCTTGTTTCGTAAGATGTTAGTCGCAGCATTGCGTTCTATCCTCGCCCCTTGCCGAATCTCGAAAAACTCCGGGTTCCGCTCGCTTTTCTCCCGGAGGGAAATAGTCCACAATGAAGCGTTGGCAAAGCAGAATTATTCTCGACGGATCCTGATATGGCAAATTTTCCCGTTTTAGTCCTCGGCACCGCAAATCGCAAAAAAGGGCGTGAGCTTGCCGACCTCTTTTCCCCGCTTGGCCTTCAGCTCAAAACCCTCGCCGACTTCGGCGATCTTACCGCCGTTGAAGAAAACGGCGAAACCTTCGCCGATAACGCTAAAATAAAGGCTATCGGTTACGCAAAACAAACCGGCCATTGGGTCCTTGCCGACGACAGCGGCCTCATGGTCGACGCTTTAGACGGCGCTCCCGGCGTCTTTTCCGCTCGCTACGCCGGGCCCGGGGCCGACGATAAAGCGAATAATCAACTGCTCCTCGAAAACCTACAATCCGTCCCTGCGGAAAAGCGTTCCGCTCGATTCGTCTGCCACATCGCCTTGGCCGATAATCAGGGAACCATCCGCGCGGAGAGCGAATCGGCATGTCGAGGCCGGATTTTGTCCGAATTGCACGGCGTCGAAGGCTTTGGCTACGATCCTTTGTTTGAAATTCCCGAATATCACCGGACTTTCGCCGAATTCGGCCTGACGGTCAAATCGGTCCTTAGCCATCGCGCGAGAGCTTGCCGAGCGATCATTCCGGCCCTAATCGCCCTGCTCGACGCCGGAAAAATCTCCCCGTAAAGCAGTTTTTCCGCAATCGTCCCGAGGCCCCCAAAACACCGCCGATTGACACTTCCTCCCCGCTGGGGTAGAAAAAACTGTTCCGTAGCCGCTTTGCCCGCCTTACCGTCAAGCTTTGTTTTCGCCCCCAAAAACTTAATCGCAGGCCCCGCCAAGCATGGGAAAAGCCAAACCGAAGCTCGACGACGCCCCCGTTTCCAAACGCAGGCCGCGCAAGGCGGATCCGCTTGGGAAGGAACTTGCCCAGCTCGACGCCGAAATCCTGCGTCTGATGGAACGCCGAGCGCAAACCGCCATTGACGCCGCCGCTCAGGCGACCGTCGAGGAATCGGAGCCGTCGCTTGCCGACGCCGACGAAGCGATACGCCAAATTGCGGCCGCGTCGAAAGGCCCGTTGACGACTAAAACAGTCGAAGCGGTTTTTCGCGAATTGTTGAGCGGTTGCCGGGCGTTAGTGAAATTGCCTCGCGTGGCGATCTTGGGGCCGCTTTACAGCTACAGCCACATCGCGGCCATCCGCCGTTTTGGACAAAGCGTCGAATACGTGCCGGTCGGCAATATTCCCGCCGTTTTCGAGGAAGTCTCTCGCGGGCAGTCCGAATTCGGCCTCGTTCCGATAGAAAACTCGACCGACGGTCGCGTGGTCGACACGCTAGACATGTTCGTTCGCATGCCGGTGCCGGTTACGGGCCAAATCGATTTGCAAATTCATCACGCATTGTTGGCGAAATGCCCGCGCAGCGAGATTAAAGAGATATACAGCAAAGTCCAGCCTTTTTCGCAGTGCAGGAATTGGCTGGCGAAGCATTTGCCCGGCGCTCAGTTGGTCGAAGTTACCAGCACGTCGACGGCGGCGCAGTTGGCGGCGGAGAAGCCCCATGCCGCGGCGATCGCCAGCGTTCAGGCCGGCGTGCATTACGGTTTGGACATTTTGGCGGAAAAAATCGAAGACAATCCGTCGAATGTAACCCGTTTCGCCGTAATTGGCGGCAAAACGCCGGAAAAAACCGGCGACGATCGCACCGCCTTGTTGTTCCAAGTCGAACATCGCCCCGGCGCTTTGGCCGAAGCGATGACGATTTTCAAAAAACAACGTTTGAATATGACCTGGATCGAATCGTTTCCCATCGCGGGAAGCGAGCGTTTCTATTTGTTTTTCGTCGAGATGGAAGGGCATCAAACCGATACCCGGTTCCGTCGCGCATTGGCACTCTTGAAGCGAAAGACGTTGCGTTTGGACGTGCTCGGCTCGTACCCGGCCGCAACGGTCGCGGAATAGAGTCGCCGCCCGATCCGCCCCCTTGGCCCCCTAAAACCTCAATCAAAATATTGCGAAGGAGTTAGAATGCGTCGACCGTTTATTGCCGGCAATTGGAAAATGAATTTGGATCGTGCGAAGGCCGTCGCTTTGGCTGAAGGCGTGGCGAAAGCCGCCGCTTCGGTCGAAGGGGTCGATATGGCGGTTTGCCCGCCGAGTTGCTATCTGGAAGCGGTCGGCAAGGCGGTCGCCGGCTCGAAGGTCGCGCTGGGCGCTCAAAACATGTATCACGAGAAGGAAGGCGCGTTCACCGGCGAACTGAGCGCCTCGATGCTCTTGGACGTCGGCTGCAAGTACGTGATCCTCGGCCACAGCGAACGCCGCCACATTTTGGGCGAGACCGACGCCGACATCAATAAGAAGGTTCTCGCGGCTTTGGCCGCCGGATTGAGCCCGATCGTTTGCGTCGGCGAGCTTCTCTCGGAGCGTGAAGCCGGAAAGACGGCCGAAGTGATCCGCACGCAGTTCGACGGTTCGTTGGCCGGTTTGACCGAAGAGCAGATGTTGAAGATCGTCATTGCTTACGAGCCGGTTTGGGCGATCGGAACGGGCAAAGTGGCGACCCCCCAACAAGCGGAGGAAGTGCATAGCGATCTTCGCAAGTTGATTGCGAATCGCTACAATCAAAACGTCGCCGACTCGATCTGCATTCAATACGGCGGATCGGTGAAGCCGGACAATGCGGCCGAACTCCTCGCGCAGCCGAACATCGACGGCGCATTGGTGGGGGGCGCCGCCCTGAAGGTCGACCAATTCATGGGAATTGTCGCCGGCGCGACGAAAAAATAACTTCCCCCCGTTGTGGGAATTGGGAAAATCGCGCATACTAAACGGTTTCCGGCATTTCGCTCCGCGCGAAATGCCGAAGCCGTTTTGTTTCGCTTGTTAACATGAACAAATCGCCTAGGGCATGAGGCCCCGGGAAGCCCTTTTTTTCATTTCGTGAAGGAAAGCCATGCTGCCGTATCTTTGCATGATATTGTTGTTGCTCGTATCGGTCTTTTTGATCGTCTTAGTGCTCGTGCAACGAGGCAAAGGGGGCGGACTTGCCGGCGCGTTGGGCGGCATGGGCGGTCAAAGCGCCTTCGGAGCGAAGGCCGGCGACCTTTTCACTCGAGTGACCATCGTCGTGGCCGCCGTGTGGATTCTCCTTTGCATAGTTTCCATTAAGGTTCTTAAGTTCAGCCACGAGAGCCCTCTTAGCGTGGGAACGGACGTGACGCAATCGGCTCCGGCGGCCGGACCGGGCGAAGGCGCTCCTGCAGCTCCCGCGAAGCAAAGCGCTCCGACCGCGGAATTGCCCGCCTCGGATAACACCCCCAAATCTGGTTCGAATTCAGTTCCCGCCGAACCGGCGAAGTAGCGCATAGTCGCGATTTGAACGATCCGTCGAACGATAATCCCGCGACCTTTCCTTGCGGCGAAAAGCGTTCGACGGGATTTCGCTTTCTTGAAATGGCGTTGCCCACGTAATTTTTCGGAGTCGCACCTACGATGCTGTTGAGCATGACCGGTTTCGGCGAAGGACGCTGCCAGGAGAACGGCTTGACCGTTTCCGTCGAGGCGCGCACCGTCAATAGCCGGTATTTCAAGCTCTCCGTTCGCGCGACCGAAGGCTACGGGATGCTTGAGCCGTTGATTGAAGAGGAGATTCGCAAGTCGATTCACCGCGGCACCATTCAAGTCGCGTTGCGTGTGGACCGAAAACGGCCCGTCGAAGATTTTCGCATTAACGCCGAGGTGCTCGAGCGCTACCGCTCGCAGCTCGAAGAATTGCGAACGCAGTGGCATGCAGGGAGCGACATTTCGCTCGACGCTTTATTGACGCTCCCCGGCGTGGTCGACGACTCTTCGGCCGCCGACCGCGACTTGGCCGCCGAATGGCCGACGATCAACAAAGCGATCGCCGCGGCCATGGAAACGCTGGGACGCATGCGTTCGAAAGAGGGCGCGGCGATGGCGGCCGATTTATCGGCCAATTGCAAAGCGGTCGCGGCTTCGCTCGCCGAGATCGAAGTTCGAGCTCCGCTCGTCGCCGAGGACTATCGCGTTCGTTTGCACGATCGATTGGCGAAGGCCTTGGCCGAGCATTCGGTCTCGCTTGAACCGGGCGACTTGCTCAAGGATGTTAGCTTATTCGCCGATCGCGCCGACATATCGGAAGAGATCGTCCGCTTGCGAAGCCATTGCGAGCAATTTCTGGCCACGCTGAACGCTCCGGAAAGCTCCGGCCGAAAGCTGGAGTTCCTCTCGCAAGAGATGATTCGCGAGACGAACACGATCGGCTCGAAGGCGAACGACGTGACGATTGCGCGGCATGTGATCGAAATTAAAACCGCGATCGAACGCATCCGGGAAATGGTTCAAAACGTCGAGTAACCTGCATGCCGAACGCCGCCGGGAAAGTCGTGATCGTCTCCGGGCCGTCCGGAGCGGGCAAAACGACGCTGATGAAGCGAGTGTACGAACGTCGCCCCGTTCCGTTACGGGTGAGCGTTTCGGCCACGACTCGCTCGCCGAGACCCGGCGAAGTTGACGGTCGAGATTATTATTTTTTGTCGAAGGACGATTTCCTCGCCAAACGAGAGCGGGGCGAGTTCCTCGAATCGTTCGAGGTCTTCGGCAAAGGACATTGGTACGGCACGCCGTGGAGCGAATTGAACGACGGATTCGCGGCGGGGAGTTGGGTCGTATTGGAGATTGACGTGCAAGGCGCGATCGCCGTCATGGAGCGATTCCCCGACGCATTGTCCATTTTCATTAGTCCCGGCTCGGCCGAAGAATTGGAAAAACGGCTGCGAGGACGAGGCACCGAGGCCGAAGAGGCCGTGCAACGCCGCTTGCGGCAAGCGAATCAAGAGTTGGCGGTCGCCGATCGCTATCGTTACCAAGTGGTGAACGACAGCTTGGATCGGGCCGTCGAGGAAATTTGTCAGATCATCGTTAAAGAATGGGAGAAATGTCGCAATGCTTGACGCCTTACGAGAAGACGCCATTGTGAAAAAAGTCGGCGGCCGGTTCAAGCTTTCCACCTTGATCCAAAAACGGCTCGTGGCCTTGGTCCACGGCGCTCGACCGTTGGTCAACACGAAGACCGACAACAAGATGCAAATCGTCATCGACGAAATTCTCCAGGACAAGATTTACCTGGACACCGAGATGAACGTTCAGAAGGCCGTGCCCCAAGCGGTCGCCGGTCCCGCGGAAATCGATTTTAACGATTTGTAAACGAGCGGTCGGCAAACTCTTTCGAGGCGACGGAAGTCATGCAAGGTCGAGAAATACTCATCGGCGTGACCGGCGGCATTGCCGCTTATAAAACCGCCGCGCTCGTCAGTAAACTCACTCAAGCCGGAGCGGGCGTGCAAGTCATCATGACCCGCTCCGCCGCGAAGTTGGTCGGTCCTCAGACCTTCGAGGCGCTTTCCGGTCGGCCCGTCCAACTTGAAGTGTTCGGCACCGGCTCGCATCCGCATATCGAAACCGCGCGAAAGGCCGATCTGTTTTGCATCGCCCCCGCCACCGCCAACATCCTGGCGAAAGCCGCCTGCGGATTGGCCGACGATTTAGTCAGCACCGTCGTTCTTTCTTTTGACGGTCCGATTCTTTTGGCCCCGGCGATGAACTCGGTCATGTGGAGCAAGCCCTCGGTTCGCCGTAACGTCGCGCAATTGCGCGAAGACGGCTTCAAATTCGTCGAGCCCGAGGCCGGGCATTTGAGTTGCGGCGAGATCGGACCGGGACGCATGGCCGAGCCGGAAACCATTTTCGCCGCTATCGCCGCCGAATTGCGAAAGTGAGCGCTCGCTCTCGTTTAGCGAACTTGCGTTGACCGAAACGGAGGAACGAAATGGCGCGAATTCTAATTACCTCCGGACCGACGCGACAATATATCGATCCTGTCCGCTATCTGACCAACGCATCGAGCGGACGCATGGGAGTCGCTCTGGCCTCGGCAGCGATAGAACTCGGGCATCAAGTCGTCGTCGTCTCGGGACCAGTTGACGTTCGTTATCCCGTTCAAGCCGAAGTCATTCACGTCATTTCGACGGAAGACATGCTCGAAGCTTGCCTAGAGGTCTTTCCTGAGTGCGACGGCCTAATCGCCGCCGCCGCTCCGTCCGATTACCGGCCGATCGAAGTCGCGCAAAGCAAAATCCGCAAGACCGGCGAAGCGCTGACGCTCAAGTTGGTCGAAACGCCCGACGTCGTCGCCTTGCTTGGCGCCGTCCGCCAACGCCAATGGATGGTCGCCTTCGCGCTCGAGACCGAAGATATTCGTCTTCACGCCATGCAAAAGCTTGAGCGAAAAAACTGCGACTTGATCGTGGCGAACGGCCCCGAAACGGTCAGCTCGACGCATGCCGTGGCCGAGGTTCTCGACGATACGGGCGAAGTCGTCGCCTCATGTTCCGGCGAAAAAACGGCCGTCGCTCGGCAAATCCTAAAAGTCGTGCAAGAGCGGTTGATCGACGCCGCAACGAATGAATAGCGACGGTCACTCTATTTCCGTCCAAACGACCGGATGGTCCGAGGCGTCGGTCTTTTCGATTCCGGCCGCAACGGCCTTTAGCCCGCGCAATAGAATCCAATCGATATGGTCGGCCGTTTTCTCTCGGGGCGCCAGCTCCAGAGGATCGACGACGCCCGACGACTTCTTAAGCTTCTCGATGATCGGCTCCGCCTCGGTCGAATTGAGATCGCCCAGCAAAACGGCCGGTTCTTTGAGCGATAAAAAAAGCGACGCGGCCGCTTCAAGTTGATTGCGTCGCTCTTCGTCGTAGCGTTGATTGAGGTGCGTAATGAGAACTTGAATCTCTCGATCAGGCGATTTTTCGGTCGAAGCCGACAGACGCACAAGAACCATGTTGCGGTAACTTAGGTCGAGCTTGCGCGGAAGCGGAATCCGTTGCCACGATACGATCGGCGCTTTGGTGAGGAATCCGTTGCCGAACTCGCGAAAATGCCATTGACGGACGGAAGGAGCGAATAGCGAAGCCATGCCGAGCTTTTGGCCGAGGAGCGACGCCTGATCGCCTTCGCCCGGCCAATCGACGCCGCCGACTTCGTTCAGAGCGACGAAATCGGCGTTTTTCAGGGCCACGGCGATCCGATCGACGTCGTATCGCCCGTCTTCGCCGTAGCAGCTATGGACGTTAAAAGTCGCTAGTCGCAGCGTTTTACGCGCGAAAGCCCCCTGTCGGGCGTCGGCGAGGTTTTTTTCCCCCTCAAGGCGAGTTCCGAACGCCGGGCCGGTCGGTTGACGCAGCGAAGCGTGCCAAACGAGGCCTCCGCAGAGCAAAACGCAGGTCCAAAATAGGGGGCTTTTCAGCTTTTTCATGTTGCGGATAAATGGCTAAAACGGTATCTTTCACACGCTATTTCCCTCGGCCGAGGTTCGTGCGGCGGCCGTTTTTCGCGGAAAGGATTCCGACATAATGATCGACGTTCGCGCTATTACCGACCTGCATAAATCGACCGTCTGCGACTGGCACCGCCAACCGATTGAAAACGCCTATGAAGGCTTTTTGCACCTGGTTTGCATGCAGCATGAGCAAAACTTCCGACTTTGGCACCAAGAGGACATCGCTCGCAGTCCCGACGTGACCGACGCGGAAATGGCGCAGGTGAAACGGGCGATCGACAAACTCAATCAGCGACGGAACGATTTGATCGAGCAACTGGACGACGCCGTTCTGGCGACGCTCGATCATGAAGGCATTATGCACGATTTGGAAGCGAAATTAAATACGGAAACGCCGGGAAGCGCCGTCGACCGGCTTTCGATCATCTCGCTTCGCATATTTCACATGGAAGAGCAGGCCGCCCGAACGGACGCGTCGGCCGAACATATCTCCAAAGCGAAAGCGCGACTGGAAATTCTCTACGCGCAACATGCCGATTTGAGTCAATCGCTGGTCGAATTGCTGGGCGATATATTCGTCGGTAGAAAGCGATTGAAGGTCTATCGGCAATTCAAAATGTACAACGATCCGACGATGAATCCGTATCTTTACAACGCGAAAAAAGCGGCGTAACGGACCGAAACACGGGAATTCGAAGGTCGCCGCCCCGCGCATGACCACCGCCGTAGAGCGCTCTGCGAGCGCCGCCAAAAATCGCGCCTCGTTACTAGGCTTTGCCTGGTAACGCACCATTCCCGCACGGCTCTGCCGTGCATGGCGAGATCAGCATGGCGGAGTCGGGGAGCCAAGGGATCAAAATCCTGAAGGTTGCCGCTTAAAAAATCTCGTACACAATACTTGAAAAAAACTCGGCTTCGCTTTGTATCCTAATTTCTTGGCTTGAGCATAATCGACCTTTGCCTTGGCTTTGTCGCCTTTCTGTAGGAACGAATAGCCACGAGCATAGACTGTGGCCCCATCTTTCGGATTGATTTGAATCGCCGCTGTATACTCGGCGATCGCGCTGTCGTGGTCGCCCTTCTCGCTGTAGGTGCGGCCACGATTATAGTACGCCTCGGCGTCGTTCGGGTTGAGTCTTATGGCCTCGGTGAAGTCAGCAATCGCCTTGTCGTAGTCACCCTTCTTGTAATAAGCATAGGCTCGGCCATAGTAGGTCCCGGCACATTGTGCATCGAGCCGAATAGACTCCGTAAAGTCAGTAATCGCCTTGTCGAACTCACTCTTTTCTTCATAGTCGGAGGCTCGCCCCCAGTACGCCCTGGCATGTTGCGGTTTGAGCCGAATGACCTCGGTATAGTCAACGATCGCCTTATCGAAATCGCGCTTCCCGTCATAGAGGCGGGCTCGCCCACAATATGCCTCGGCTAATTGCGGATTGAACTGAATAGCCGCTGTAAAGTCGGCGATGGCTTTGTCGTAGTCACCTTTTTTGCCGTAGACGCAGCCACGGTTGTAGTATGCCTCGGCATCATTCGGGGTGAGTTGGACGGCCTCGGTGAAGTCAGCAACTGCCTTGTCGTAATCCCCTGTTTTGTCATAGGTCAAGCCGCGATTATAGAAGATCAAGGCTTGTTTCGGATCGAGTCTGACTGCCTCATTGTAGTCTTCAA
Organism: Thermoguttaceae bacterium; assembly: GCA_963665265.2. Classification (GTDB taxonomy): domain Bacteria; phylum Planctomycetota; class Planctomycetia; order Pirellulales; family Thermoguttaceae; genus CAXXHQ01. The sequence goes on from OY762224.2 coordinate 1,844,052, forward strand.
CGGCTTTGTCGAGCTCTCCATTCTTAGAATAAGCATAGGCCCGCCCGCTATAGACTTCGGCATATCGTGGATCGAGCCGAATGGACTCAGTGAAGTCGACTATAGCTTTGTCGAATTCACCTTTTCGCAGATAAGATTGGCCTCGGCCGGAGTACGGCTGAGCGTTTTGCGGATTCAGACGAACGGCCTTGGTATATGCAGCTATCGCTCCATCGAAATCGTCTTTGTCTCGCAACAAATCGCCTTGCTTTATCGCTTCATCTTCTAGGCTACTCATGACGAGCTCCTTCTTTAGTTCGTCGATCAGGCGCCCTGCGCATGACCACCGCCGTAGAGCGCTCTGCGAGCGCCGCCTAAAAATCGCGCCGTAGGGAACGCGCTGCCGTGGCGTTCCTGTTGCGTATTTCCTCTGGTTCCCGGGCTCCGCCTGGAAATCGGCTGAAATCGAGTCTCCGCCTCGCCGATCCGATGCTCGGCCATCCTGAAAGGATGGCGGCCATTGGCCCCGGGTGCGCAGAAACCCGGGGAAAAAGAATTTCGCCCAAAAACATCGACTTCGGAGAGGTCGACGCATCCCTGCGCCGCCTTAGCCCAACGGTCGCATTTTGGGGACACGATACCTAATTCGTACCTTTCTATATTTTGTGGTTTGGGCGGAATTCTCGAAATTCGGGCGACGCTTCTGCCATACTATTTTCGCTCTAAAAATTGGTCGCAGGCCGAGCAGACGTCCGCAGTCGTGATCGCTTCCATGTAGCTGGGCGGGGCCGAGCGACGGCCTTTCGTCGGGCCTTCGTAAAACGCTTTTTGCAGCGAGACGTTCTTCGAGCCGTAGGGTCCGTGACGCTTGGCCGGCCAAGGGCCGTAGAGTCCGACGCAGGGCGTATCGACGGCGGCTGCCAGATGCAAGGGGCCGGTGTCCGAGCCGATGAACAATCTCGCGCGGCGCGCTAGTGCGGCCAGCTCAACCAAGGTGGTGTCGGGCGCGAGTCGAGCCGCTCCTTCAGAATGATTGACGATCGCGTCGGCCATCTCCCGTTCGCTCTTGCCCGCCCAAACGACGAGCGTTGGCAATTGGTGTTTCCGAAAGAGATGAGCGGCGACGGCGGCGAAACGGTCGGTCGGCCAAAGTTTCGAGGGCCAGCCAGCCCCGGGATTGATGATGGCGAATCCGCTCTCCACGCCGAGTTGACGGACGGCGGCGTCGGCCTTTTCTTCGGCCGCCGGTTGCTTGGGAAAATCGAAGCGGACCGTCGGAGCGTCGATCCCTAGCGGCTTCAATAACATCATGTTGCGATCGACGACGTGTGCGTCGGGGGGCGTATCGACCAACTCCGTATTGAGCCAGGGGCTAAGTTCGCGGCCCCAGGGTTTGCCGAAGCCGATGCGACGGGGCGCGGCGGAGAGTCGGGCGAGGAGGGCGGCTTTCGTGAGACCTTGGCCATCGATGGCCACGTCGAATTTTAGCGAAAGCAGACGGCGGCGAAGCTGCCACACGCCGCCGGGCGATTTCAGCCAGCCCTTGGGCAATACGATCAGTTCGTCGATGGCGCGGTGTCCTTCGAGCAAGGCGCTGGTTCGGCCCTCGATTGCCCAGGCGATGAACGACTTGGGAAAACGGTCGCGCAAAGCGCAGGCGATCGGCGTCGATTGAATGACGTCGCCGATGGCGCTGAGTCGGACGATTAGAATTCGGGGATCGGCGGTTGTAGGGCGTCGAGAGTTGAACATAGGGCGTAGGATAGAATATTTCGGAAGGGTTGAACAGGGGAAATAGAAAAGGATGAAGGACGCGGCAGGGGTAACCACGAAATGCACGAAGGGACGCGAAAGACGCGAAGCCTCACGCGGAGGGTCGGAGAAGCGGAGGGGAAGGAGAATTTGACGGAATACAGGAATGATCTTCGTTGGGGCGTTACTTCGGCTATCTCGCTTGCAAGAAAACCAATAATCTTGACGAGATAATTCGACGTCGCTAAACTACTTTGTAGGGCAAAGCTTGTTTGAGAATCTTGATTCGAGATCGTCATGCGAAATTCGTCGATGCCGAGAGTTTCTTACGTCATATCGAGCGTATTAGTGATGGGAGGCTATGCGGTCGTTGCGTCGTGGAGCGCCGGCGTCGCATTTTCGGGCGATCTTTTCGCCGCTGTTGGCGCTTTTCTTGTAGTTCCCTTGATGCTTTTTGCCGTCGCCATGCAGTTTCGGGCGACCTTTCACGGGACGCTTGCAGCCTCCGCTATTTCAACTTTTCTGCCGATGGTTTTGCTATTTATCCTGTATCAGATATATAGAAAAGTCGGCGGCGGTTCTCCAGGAGAATACGTCACGCTCTTTTTGTCTTGCGTTCTATTTTGTCACTTGTTCGAAAGTCTTCGGCATGTCCATCGTCGATTCCTAAAGAAGAGCCAAGTGGAGTCGGAGGGATTGCCGGAGTCGTTCAATTCGTCTTTACGGCTTGTTTTCACCGTGTTAGGCGTCGGCGTCATCGGCGTTTGCTTGATTGCGCCCGGCATATATGTATTCAATACGGAAGGGCCTTGCACATTAGAGAGAGCGACGGCGGAGGAGGCGGAAAAAATTGTGCCGATTCCGATTCCCAAGACAGCCAAAGATATTTCCTGTTCCCGATCGGCAGTTGCATACGCATGCGAATTTTCGATTGACGAGGCGGGATTCATTGATTGGGCGAAAACGATAGGAATAAGCAAAGAATCGCTTGAATCCATCATCGATAAGCGCGAAATATTCCGCTATATAAGTTCGTCGGCTCAGCTTACTAGCGGGTTGTATTTTTCCGAGACTTTTTTTTCTCCCGAGGTTAAGTCGTCAATGCAACCGGAACCCATCGGGTCGCGAACGGTCGCCTATGATCGAGCGAACCAGCGGGCGTATTATTTTCGATGCAGAAGGTAGAAAGAGGGCGTCATGCAGGAGATACCGAGACCGAGCAGGTCGTTCGTCGTCAGCAGTTTGATCATTATCGTCTTTCATATTTTGACCGCGGCAATGCTGATTTCCGCCTTCATTGCATTGACCGAGGGACGGCAGCTCGTTAGCCCCTTAATGGGAGCGGGTTTCGGGCCATTGCTCTCCGTCGTCAGCTTTGCAGTAGCGTTCACGCAATATGCGGCGACGTTTTTGCGAAAGCAATCTTTCGCCCAACTACTTGGTCTCTTGCTTCTCATCGTCGGCATTCCGTGTTTATTACCGATCATCTTGGCGCCTGCGACCTTCTTTTTAAAATCCGAGTCTGCAGAAGCCGCGGGCGAGCTATGGAAAATGTGGCCGTTGCTGGTTATTCCCATGATTATTTCCATTGTGCATTTTCTCGCCGCTGCGCAAAACTGGGCATGGAGCAAGGAATTGTCAATGTTTCAGGCGAACGAGCTTGTTTCGGTGAGCAATGCCGCACGGCGGGGGCTGACGGCGTTGATTATTGCGGTTCCAGCGCTCATCACAACGTTTTATTTGCTTAACATGGAGGGCGGAAAACCTGTGATTGCTATGCATGCGACGACCGGCGAGGCCAACGCGGCGTTTGACCTTCACCTTCCGGAAAACGCAACGGACGTCATTCTTTATCATCGTCTAAGCAATACGCTGTGCGACTTCGCAATCGACGAGGAGGGATTTAAGGCTTGGGTAACCACGCTATTTGACACGTTGGACATCAAGGCCGACAAGCGGAAGTTCGAGGCAATTACGGATAAGGACAGTTATTGGACGTATAGATATGATTTGACCAGACCGGAACATATTTTTTTCGGCTTTACGATTAACAACGGTTTGAAGTTTGAACATGTTTTTCGTAACCAAGGCGGGTATAGGTTTTCCTATGATCGCGATACGAAGCGAGCGTATTATGTTTTTTCGTCTCGCTGAGAATGAGAAGAGAAACCGCAGGCGTTATTAGTTATTGCATTAATCTGTCGCCAAGAGGCCTCCTGTCGCAAAGCGACCCAGGTTCGCGAACCGGGCTCCCCGATTTCTCGTGCCAGGGAACGCTAATTGACGCGAATCGGCGCGAGGCTCGCATCCTCCGTAGATTGCGGCTAAACTGATGGAGCGGGACTTGTGCGATTCTACACGTATTCTGTTGTCAGCGGGAAATAAAAGCGATGCGTTTTTCCTTCTCTCATTTTGCAGTCGTTCTTCTATTGATTGCCGCGGTCGCGCAAGTCGACTCTCTGCGGGCGGAGGATTTTATGGTCGGGGCCGATCTCTCGTTTCTAAAACGGGAAGAGGATCAGGGGACGGTTTTTAAAGATGCCGGTCAGGCCAAGCCGGGTTTACAGATATTTAAAGACCATGGGTATAACTGGATTCGCCTGCGCTTATTTCACACGCCGACGGAACTGCCGAACGATCTGCAATATACCGTCACCATGGCGAAAGAGGCGAAAAAGCTCGGCTATAAGTTCTTATTGGACCTACACTATTCGGACACCTGGGCCGATCCGTCGAAGCAATTCATGCCGAAGGCCTGGGAAGGGAAATCGAACGAGGAATTAGAGGAAGCGATTGAGAATTACACTAGATGGGCGGTTACCGAATTCCGTGAGGCGGGCGCGGCGCCCGACATGGTGCAGATTGGAAACGAGACGGTGTCCGGAATGCTTTGGCCCAACGGGAAGCTTCCCGACCATTGGGACGTCTTTTGCAATTTTGTGAAGGCGGGCGTGCGAGGCGTTCAGGCGGCGAGCGACAAAAAAACGAAACCTCGGATCATGATTCACATTTGTTTCGGCAACAAAGGGAAGATCAAGTACTACCTCGATAAGCTGGTCGCGGCGAACGTGCCGTTCGACGTCGTAGGGCTCTCGTATTATCCGTGGTGGCATGGGCCGATGAAAGATTTGAAAGAGAATTTGCGCTTCATGGCCGTCGAGTACAAGAAGGACGTCGTGGTGGTCGAGGCCGGTTATTGTTGGCGACCGACCGAGTACACTAGAAAGACGGGGCCGTTCCCCGAGACGCCGGAAGGTCAGAAGGAGTTTTGGGAGCAGGTTACGAAGATTGTTCGAGAAACGCCGGACGGGCGAGGTTTGGGAGTTTTCTGGTGGGAACCGGCCGTGATGGGGCCATTAAAAAATCGAAGTTTTTTCGACGAAGCGAATAACGCGCTGCCGGCGATTTCGGTTTTTGATAGGAAGAAGGAGGACTTGCAGTAGGGCATAGGGGCGCAAAGCTCACGCGGAGGGACTGAGACGCGGAGAGGAAAGCCGGAGATATTGGCCACGAAAGAACGCAAAGAGCACAAAAGATGTTTTCGGAAGGAGGAACGCTAATTCGCGCTGATTGACGCTAATCGGCGCGAGAATGATGAGAAAAAAGGCGCAGTCGCGGCGATCACGAAAACGCGAAAGAACGAAAAGAAGGGGATCGGGACGCAAATTCTTTCGCGGCGGCGGAATGATATTTCATGCAGCGGACTGACTCGCATGCCTTCGGCATAGCGGCTAAGCGGAGCAAGCGGGCTAATACGCCTGCGAGGTGACGAGTTTGCCGAGTTCGCGGAGCTTTTGCGAGATGAGGGGAACAATTTGTTGGCGGGTGAGAATGCCGCGTTGGCGGAAGCTGATATCGCCGGCGGCTTTGTTTTTGGCGTTGCCCATGAAGACGTTGACGCGGTCGGCGATTTGCAGGAGGGCGCAAAGTTCGGTGACGCCGCTGTCTTCTTTCAAGTTGCGAATATCTTCGTCGAGCAAGTTATAAACTTGATTCAATGTGACGGCGCCTTCGGTGACGAGGTCGATGCCGTCGATTTCGTAACGGGGCGGGGCGATCATGCTTTTCGGCGCCTGTTCGACGCGGACTTCGCGGCGCATGATTCGAGCGACGACTTCGGCGGTCGAACCGCCGCAGACGATTTTAATTCCTTCGGATTGGATGAAGCGGCGAACCATCGAGGCGTCGTCGCTTTGATGCGCGGCGGGGCCGGTCATGAGGTTGACGATTTGCCCTTTGCGGCAGAGGGCGAGGACGGCCGAGCAGTCGTCGCCGGCGACGCCCCAGAGGCGGATCGCTTCGCGGTGGACGACGTTGGGGATTTCTTTCGAGTCGATGCCGTCGATGAGCCGATCGTTGAGGAATCGAACGACGCCGTCGACGGTCCAGCCGTCGGGCGTTTTTCCGCCCATTCCGGCCTGAGTGATTCCGTCGCTCATAATAAGGAGTCCTTCGCCGGGCTCCAGATAGCAATTCGATTCGGCGACGAGGGCGCCGCCGAGTTCGAGCGTGACCTTAGGAAGGGCGGAGGCGTGTCGAGGACTGAGCAGGATGGCGCCGGGGGCTTCATAGCCGAGGACCGTGGCCATGCCGTCGTTGCGGATGCGCGCGACGTTGAAAGCGGCGAAGGGCTTGCTAGGGTCGCGTGCCTGCTCCATGGTTCGGACGACCGAGGCGGCGGCTTTGCGGAGCGAGAAGCCGAGACGGAGGAGTTCGAGGAGCCGGCTCTTGCACATTTCGGCGGCGAGATGCGCGCGGACGCCGGAGCCGATGCCGTCGGCGCAGACGATCGTGACGGCCGACGGATGCCGATCGGAGCCGACGACGTCGCCGCAGGGGGAGCCGGCGTGCTTCGCGCTTTGCGAAGTTTCTATTTCGACGTGTACGTATCCCGAAGCCATTGCTTATCGCTCTTTGGGTTGATTTCGGATTCGTCGCCGGCGAGCTGCATAAGTCGTTCGACGAGGTTTTCGCCTTTTGCGGCGCTTTCACCGAGGAAACCGGCGATCTTTTCCGCCATTTTCAATTGGTGGTCAAGCAATTCGCGAGCTTGCATGACGGTTTGTTCGCGGAGCCGATCGAGCTGCTCTTGATTCATGCGAGTGTTCGTCAGGTTGACGAAGATGCCGACGTATTGTTTTTCGTCGAGCAGCTTATACATGATTTGGTGGCAATAGACGCCGTATTTGCGGTGATCGATCATCGCTTCGATGACGTTTTCCTGGCCGGCGGCGAGACGCTCAAACGGCTCGGGGTCCATTAGGTAGGAGATCGGCAGGCCGGCCACGGCGTCGGAGCAAGTGAAGAATTTTCGGAAGGCCGGGTTCATCGAAAGGATGTGGAGTTGATCGTCGAGGATGACGATTCCGTTGGGGCTGGTGTCGATGATGCGATCGACGCGTTGTTCGGCGAGCCGTCGCATGCGCGGGAGGCACATTTCGGGGACGGCGAGGCCGCGAAGAACGGCGATGGCTTTTTCTCGGCAAGAGGGATAGCCGCAGGCGCCGCAGTTGAGTTGGTCTTCAAGGCGGGTCTTGCCGGTTATTTCAAGGGCGTGCCGAATTTGCTCCTCGGAGAATTCGACTTCGACGTCTTCAGGGCGAGGAACGAACGGCGTACGAAGGTCAAGCGTTTGCGGCGAATGCGGGATTTCGCCGGGGTTATCTTCGGCGTATTGCAGGGCTTTGACGCGACGGACGAAGAGGTTGTCGGATTTGACGGGAACGCCCGGTCCGTTGACGCAGCCGAGCGGACAGAACAACGGCTCGATCATCATCGGATGAGTGTCTTCTTGCAGACTGTTGAGGACGAGCCGCATCTCTTCGAAGCCGCTGACGGCGGCCATTTCGCCGCGGAACATTTCGTCGCTCCAGCCGGCGGTGCGGAGGCAGCCTCCCTCCAGGGCGAAGAGGCGGGCGAAGCCTTCGGGCTTTTCGTCGAAGTCGCTTTCCTCGCAGGCGGAGAGATCGATCGATTCGGAGTCGAACCACTCTTCAAGCTCTTGATAGGTGAGAACGCAATCGACGAGGCCGTCAAACTCGGGACGATCGGCCTCGGCTTTTTTGGCGATGCAAGGCCCGATGAAGACGGTCTTGATTTCGTCGCCGAATTTTTCTTTGATTCGCTTGGCGTGCGCGATCATCGGCGAGACGACCGGCATGAGGAAGGGGATAAGTTCGGGGCGATAGCGTTCGACGTATCGGACGGCGGCGGGGCACGCGGTGCATATCCACGGCTTGGTAGGACTGTCGGCGGCGACTTGGGCGGTGGCTTGCGCGGCGTAATAGGCGCCGATCGCGGTTTCGCCGACGTAGGAAAAACCGAGCTGGCGCAGAGCGGAAGGGATTCGTCCTCGGCGCCAATCGGTGTAGACGGCGGAGAAGGACGGGGCCAAGCTGGCGGCGAGTTTGCCGCCTTCGGCGAGAAAACGCTTGACGCGCTCTAGGTCGTTGCGGAAGCATTTAGCGCCTTGAGGGCATTCGCGAACGCAGGTTCCGCACCCGATGCAGCGTTGCTCGATGACGCTGGCTTGGCCGTCGTGCATGCGAATGGCTTTGACGGGACAGACGCGAACGCAGCGATAGCAATCGCGGCATTGCGCTTTGTTCGTGAACACGACCTGACGAGTAGGAACCGGAGCGTCCATGACGTTCTCCTATTTTATGCCGAGCCGCTACGACCGCGGAACGGTTACTTAGCGCAGAACGCAATGGAATCGCGCTAACCCGCAAAAAGGGAATATATTGTCGGAGATGCGCCTTGGCGGTTCCGATTTCGTATTCAATTATACCACTTCGCGGGAAAAATGCGCCAGGAGGCGAAGAGAAGGATTTTATGTGAAAAAGTAAAATGCCTCATGCCCTCTTTCGCTTGCAAGCAACCAACGGGGCACGTCATGATGCAAATCAAACTGATTGCTTACAAGCGAACGACGACATGAGGCTCGGATCGCAAAATACGTTTTCGTCGCCAGGCCGGAGCCTGGCGACGGGGGAGTTTTTAGTCGGTAATCAGGAATGTTTTAGGGTGGGACTCGCGGAGCTCGGCCCACCCTACAATTCCGCATGTTACTTAGCGACCGAAGCGAGGCATTCCTGGATAGCCGCGAAGGCTTGTTCCGGGGTGCAATGCTCGATGATCTTGCCGCCGACTTGGATCGTCGGGCCGCGATCGCATTTTTCAAAGCAGAACGTGGCTTGCACGTCCACCTTGTCTTCAAGGTCTTGGCTTTCGATGTAATCGACCAAGGCCTTGAGCAACGATTGCGAACCGCGGATGAAGCAGCTCGTTCCGACGCAGACCGAAACGGTGAGTTTCTTGGAGTCGCCGGTTCCTTCCATGATCGAGATCGGCTCGCCGTGGATGCGGCGGCGATGTTGATACTTGGTGTGGAGGAGGCGATGCGCGGTCTTGCCGCCGATTTCGCCTTCCATGTGGTCGGCATAGCACTGGGTGAGGATGTGGTTATCCTGCGACTTGTGCAACTGCATCATTTTGTCGGTCGTGTAGAGACCTTTGGCGCGGAGCTTTTTGGCGTCTCCGTCGCGGCAGATCGGCTGACCGGCGCCGCCGATGCAACCGCCAGGGCAGGCCATGACCTCGACGAGGTCGTAGTCGCATTCGCCGGCGCGGATTTTATCGACGAGGTCCATGGCGTTGCGAAGACCGGAGACGACGGCCAACTTGACCGAGACGTCGCCGACGGTGAAGGTCGCTTCGCGGAGCCCCGAGTCGGTGCGGACTTCTTGGAAATCGACGTTATCGAGTCGAACGCCCTTGATCTTTTCGACGGCGTAGCGAAGAACGGCTTCGGTGACTCCGCCGGAGGCTCCGAAAATGACGCCGGCGCCGGTCTTGAAGCCCATCGGCATATCGAGCGATTGGGGCTCAAGATCTTCGAAGCGGAGGCCGGCTTCTTCGATCATGCGGGCCAACTCTTGCGTGGTCAGCACGTGATCGACGTCGGGGCGACCGTTGACGCGGAACTTGGCCAACTTGGCTTCGAACTTTTTGGCCGTGCAGGGCATGACCGAGACGATGACCAAGTTTTCGGGGGCGACATCCAAACGTTTGGGAAGAATTTCCTTGGCCAACGCGCCGAACATTTGTTGCGGCGAGCGGCAGCTTGAAAGGTTGCCCAGCAAATCGGGGCAGAATTGTTCGGCGAACTTGATCCAGGCCGGGCAGCAAGAGGTGAATTGCGGGAGCTTTTCCCCTTTGGTCTTGCGTCCGATGAACTCTTCGGCCTCTTCGAGGACGGTGAGGTCGGCGGCGAAGGAGGTGTCGTAGACTTGGTCGAAGCCCATCGCCTTCAAGGCGGCGACCATACGGCCGGTCTCGACGGCGCCGGGCTCGTAGCCGAACTCTTCGCCGAGGGCGACGCGGACGGCCGGCGCGATTTGCGCGACGACTTTCTTGGTCGGGTCTTCGAGGGCTTTCCAGACGTCGTTGATTTCGGATTTCGGAGTCAACGCGCCGGTCGGGCAGATCGCAGCGCAGAGGCCGCAGTTGACGCACTCGACTTCGGCGAGGTCTTTTCCGTAGGCGGGAATGACGCAGGAGTTGGCTCCGCGGTGGGCGAAGTCGATGGCGCCGACGCCTTGGATTTCGTCGCAGGCGCGGACGCAGTCGCCGCAGAGGATGCACTTGTTCGGATTTCGGACCAGCGAGGGGGACGAGACGTCGACCGGCTGGATTTGGTAGGTCTGCTTAAAGCGGACGTTCTCGACGCCCAAACGGCGTGAGAGGCGTTGCAGTTCGCAATCGTCGCTCTTGGCGCAGGAAGGGCAGTTTTGTTCGTGGTTCGCCAGAATAAGTTCGAGGGCGATTTTCCGCATCTCGCGGATTTCTTGAGTGTGGGTGCGAATGACCATTCCCGGCTCGGGAGGAATCGAGCAGCTAGGTTGGATTCCGCGACCTTGCACCTCGACCAAGCAGAGGCGGCAGGCGCCGTAGATGCTGAGTTGAGAGTGGTAACAGAACGTGGGAATGTCGATGCCCGCCTTTCGCGCGACATCGAGAATATTGCGCTCGCCGTCGATCGGCACCGTAAGGTGATCGATGATCATAGTCGGCTTAGTGTCCATGCGTCGCTCCATATATTCAATCAGATAATTCAGTTGTGTGTTGTAAAGTTTTTTTGGAAAAGGGCCGCCGCGGGGCGGCGCCTTTTCCGGAATAACGACGGACGGCGTTAAACGCCGACGATGGCGTGGAACTTGCAAGCCGAGAGGCATGCGCCGCACTTGATGCACTTTTCAGCGTCAATCTTATGCGGTTGCTTGCGCTCGCCGGTGATCGCGCCGACCGGGCATTTGCGGGTGCACACGGTGCATCCTTTGCACATGTCGGCGAGGATTTCCGGACGACGGAGAGCTTTGCATTGACCGGCGGGGCAACGCTTTTGGAAAACGTGGGCTTCGACTTCGGCGCGGAAGTTCCGCAAGGTCGAAAGGACGGGGTTGGGCGCCGTTTTTCCGAGTCCGCAGAGCGAACCCTTGCGAACGGCTTGGGCCAACTGCGTCAGCAAAGTGAGGGTGTTCTCGTCGGCGCGGCCTTCGATAATGTCGTCCAAGAGGGCGAGCATCTGCTTCGTGCCTTCGCGACAGAGAACGCACTTGCCGCACGATTCGTTTTGAGTGAACTGCATGAAGAAGCGGGCCACGCTGACCATGCAGGTTTGCTTGTTCATGACCACGAGACCGCCGGAGCCGACCATGGCGCCGACGCCTTGGAGCGAGTCGAAGTCCATGGGGAGGTCGAGGTGCTCTTCGGTCAAGCAACCGCCGGACGGACCGCCGATTTGAACGGCTTTAAAGCACTCGTTGGTGACTTCGCCGTCGTCGTTGATGACGCCGCCGCCGATTTCGAGGACGATTTGGCGGAGGGTAGCGCCGAAGGGAACTTCGATCAATCCGGTGTTGGCGACGTGGCCGGTGAGAGCGAAAGTCTTGGTGCCGGGGGATTTTTGCGTTCCGACCGCGCGGAAATTCGCGGCGCCGTCCTTAATGATCAAAGGAATCGAGGCGAGCGTCTCGACGTTGTTGATGACGGTCGGTTTTCCCCAGAGACCGCTTTGAGCGGGGAACGGGGGCTTGGGACGCGGCATGCCGCGTTTGCCTTCGATCGAAGCCATCAAAGCGGTTTCTTCGCCGCACACGAAAGCGCCGGCGCCTTCCATCACGCTCAAACGGAAGCTATGCGGAGTGCCGAAAAGGTTATCGCCGAGGAGGCCCTTGGCTTCGGCGTCGGCGACGGCGCGGCGAACGCGACGAACGGCCAACGGATATTCGGCGCGAACGTAGACGAAACCTTCGTCGGCGTCGATCGCTTTGGCCGCGATCATCATGCCTTCGATGACGGCGTGCGGATTGCCTTCCATGACGCTACGGTCCATGAAAGCGCCGGGATCGCCCTCGTCGCCGTTGCAGACGACGTATTTCTTTTCATTTTCTTGACGCCGGGTGAGATCCCATTTGCGACCGGTCGGGAATCCTCCTCCGCCTCGTCCGCGGAGACCGGAGAGCGAGACCTCGTCGCAGACGGCTTCGGCAGTCATGTCGCGATAGGCCCGCATGGCGGCGGCGTAACCGCCGTTGGCGATGTACTCGTTGATATCCTCGGGATCGATCATGCCGCAGGACTTAAGGACGGTACGGCGTTGTTTGGCGTAGAAGGGGATGTCCTCTTGGCCGCGACAGTGACGCTCGTCGGCCGGGTTGACGTAGAGCAAGCGGTCGATGAGCTTGCCGTCGACCAAAGTGGTTTGGACGATCTCTTCGACGTCTTCAGCCTTGACCTTGGTATAGAGGATTCCGTCGGGCTCGATCGTGACGAGCGGTCCCATTTGGCAGAAGCCTTGGCAACCGCTCTTGGAGACGAGCGTGCTTTTGTCCGCCGGCTTCTCTTCGGGTTTGAGTTCGACGACGACGGGCATTCCCGCGGCGGCGATGGATTTGACGAAGGCGTCGTAAACTTTGAGCGCGCCGCCGGCCATGCAACCGGTGCCGGCGCAGATGATGATGCGACGGGACACCGAGGCGCGACAGGCTTCATATTGTTTTGCGACGGCCTGGAGATCGATATTTGAAGCGTTCATTTCCTCTTTCTTTGCAATCATGGCGTGTTTTCCTTCGCGAGGATGTCGTCAACGAGTTGCAACGCTTTTTGCGGGTTCATGAGCCCGTGAACGTCGTCGTTGACGACCACGACGGGAGCTAAGCCGCACGCGCCCAAGCAGGAGACCGTTTCGACGGTGAACAGCATGTCGGGAGTGGTGTTTTTGCTTGCGTCGAGACCGAGACGGTTGTGGAGAGCGTCGAGGATGTCGATCGAACCGCGGACGTGACAGGCGGTGCCGTCACAGAGGCGGATCGTGTATTTTCCTTTCGGCTTCAACGTGAAGTGCGAATAGAAAGTGGCCACGCCGAAAATGCGGGCGGGGGGCAAACCGAGCGAAGTCGCGACGAAAGTCAAAACCTCTTCGGGCAAGTAACGGTATTCCTCTTGCACCTCTTGCAAGATCGGAATAAGCCGCGACGGGTTTCGTTGGTGGCGATCTAAAATCTCGCACACCTTGGCGAACTGTCGCGATTTCGAGGCGTCGTGCGGCGCCGCCTGCTCTAGTTCCATTTTTCATTCTCCTCGATGTCGTATTCCAAAGACTCAGCGTCTTCGTCTTCAAGTTCAGATTCGGCAATTGCCTCGGCCTGGGCGATGATCGACGGGGCTTCGGCATTTTGTTTTCGCAACGCCTCGGCCAACCGGCTCGATAAAACGGCGAGGCTGGCGGAAAGCTTGACGTCTTCGACGATAACGGTCGAAGGGACTTCAAGCTTAACGGGGGTATAGTTCCAAATCGCGCGCATGCCTGATTGGACCATAAAATTGGCTGCTTCTTGGGCGGCGGCGGCGGGAACGGTGAGCACGCCCATGAGAACGTGCATACGCAACGCGAGATCACGAAGCTTATCCAGATGAAAGATTTCCTTGCCGTGGACCGAGGCGCCGATCTTTGCGGGATCGACGTCGAACGCGGCGACCAAACGGAGGCCGAATTCGGCGAAACCTTGGTATCCGAGCAAGGCGCGTCCTAAGTCGCCGGCGCCGACCACAAAAGCGTCCCGGGTGTTGTTCCACCCTAGAAATTTTTCTATGGCGCTGATGAGCGCCTGAACGTTGTAGCCGACCTTGGGTTTGCCGACGATGCCCGTCATCGCCAAGTCCTTACGGACTTGCGTGCTGACTAAGCCTAGCTCCTCGCTGATGTGCGTGCAAGAAACGACGTCCCGACCGCGCGCCTTTAACGTTTGTAATAGGCGCAAGTAGGTCGGCAACCTGCGGACGCTGGGGAGCGGAGCGATTCTTCCGAAGTCGTCTGCCATAAAGCGATCCTTAAAGATTGCGGGAAAGGGATATAAAACGGGCGTCGTCGATGCAAGTCAGTGGTGAGTAAGCGTTCTGCCCGGGGGGGTGCGATTGGGCTGCGCTAAACTTTGTTGAAGTTGTTCTAGCCGGTAATTTTGGGTTGGGGCATGTGCAATCGGAACGGAGTTCGGACTGCGGTCACTCAACAAAGCGATACAAGAGTATCGATATTTGCATATCGATAATTGATTCTCCATACAAGATTATTTGTTTTCGGGAGTGATGTCAAGGAAGTTTCGAGAAAGTTTTATCGAATGAGGTAAGTAAAGACAGTTGAAATTGTCGAAATTGGTTTCGGATGGGGTGGTTGGGGGGGATGGTGTGGTAGTTGGACCTCGTCGGCTTTGGCAGAGCTTGGGCGATTGAGGTTTTTGGGAAATGCTTTGGCTAACAAGCAGCCAGCTACGCCCGAAACGTTCCGTTTTGCCTAGGCACGCTCTTGCTAGCAAGCCGCCGGCGGCGCAGGCTTGAAAAGATGCAGATGGTGCAAAAAAGCTCGCTTTGCAATAGATGCTGTCGAAAGAGGCGAAGATTGGGTACACTGTCGTCAGAACAGATTCCACTTCTTTTTTCTCCCGTGAATTCAATCATGTTTCGATCTTTTTTTGCTAGCGTCGCTATCGTATCCGTTTCTTCCGCGGCGGTTTTTGCGGCGGAGAAGGCCGACAAGCCGGTTTCGCCGGTCGTTTCGTTCAAGGCCGAATCGTTTGATCTGAAAGACGTGCGGCTGCTCGATTCGCCGTTCAAAAAGGCGATGGATTTGGATACGGCGTATCTTCTGAAGCTCGATCCCAAGCGGTTGTTGTACGGCTTCTATAAGAATGCCGGAATTAAGCCGAAGGGGGAGTCGTACGGCGGTTGGGAGAAAGAAACGATTGCCGGGCATAGTCTTGGGCATTACCTGAGCGCTTGCGCGATGGCCTATGCGGCGACGGGAGACGTGCGGTTCAAAGAGCGGACCGAGTTGATCGTCAAGGAGCTGACGGAGTGTCAGGACGCTTTGGGGACGGGATTCGTCGGCGGCATGCCCGAGGCCAAGAGAGTGTTTGACGAAGTGTCGGCGGGCAACATTCGTTCGCAAGGGTTCGATTTGAACGGATCGTGGGTGCCGTTTTATAATCTTCACAAATTGTTCGCCGGGCTGGACGACACGTACCGCTTGTGCGGAGTCGAACAAGCTTTGACGGTTCAAAAGAGGCTAGCTGACTTTATTGAGAAGGCTCTGTCGAAGCTTGACGACGCGCAAATGCAGAAGGTCATGGCCTGCGAGCACGGCGGGATTAACGAATCGTTCGCCAATCTGTACGCCGCAACGGGCGACGAGCGATATTTGGCGCTTTCGCGCAAGTTCCATCACAAGGATATGCTCGTGCCGTTGGCCGCCGGGAAGGATGTTTTGCCTCGGCGTCACGCCAATACGCAAGTGCCGAAATTAGTCGGATTGGCTGCGAGGTATGAATTGACCGGCGATAAGACGGATCGAGCGGCGGCGGAGTTCTTTTGGGATCGCGTCGCGCATCATCATTCGTATGTGATCGGCGGGAACAGCGACGGCGAATATTTCGGCGATCCGGATAACCTCGATCATCGATTGGGCGAAAATACCTGCGAAGTATGCAATACGAACAACATGCTCAAGTTGACGAAGCATTTATTCACTTGGGACGCCGATCCGGCGGCAGCCGATTTTTACGAACGGGCCGTGTTGAATCATATCCTGGCCTCGCAGAATCCGAAGAACGGGATGATGTGCTACTACGTGACGCTGAAGCCCGGTTCGCATAAGAATTATTCGGACGAGTTTAACAGCTTTTGGTGCTGCGTCGGCACGGGGATGGAAAACCATGTGAAGTACGGCGATTTCATCTACTTCCATAAAGACGATACGCTGTTCGTGACGCAATACATTCCGTCGGTTTTGACGTGGAAAGAAAAAGGCGTGACGCTTCGCATGGAAGGGGGCTATCCGGAGAGCGGAGCGACGACGTTGTTGTTCGCTTGCGAGAAGCCGACGATGTTGACCGTGAAGCTGCGGGTTCCGGCGTGGGCGAAGGGAGCCTCGTTGAAGGTCAACGGCGAAAAGGAGCCGGTAAAAGTCGAAGCGGGCAAGTCGCAGTTCGTCGAGGTGAAACGTGAGTGGAAAAGCGGCGATAAGATTGAATTTGAATTGCCGTATGAATTGAGGACGGAATCGATGCCGGACAACGCGAACAGGGCGGCCGTGCTGTACGGACCGATGGTTTTAGCCGGCGAGTTGGGAGCTGAAGACGCTCCGAACGCGAAAGACGCGATGTTCGTGCCGGTGTTCGTGACCGAGGGCAAACCGCTTGCGGAATGGTTGAAGCCTGTCGCCGACATGTCGGATACGTTTCGATCGACCGGAGCGGGGCGTCCGCGAGACGTGACGCTCTATCCGTTCTATAGAATGCATGAAAAGCGATATAGCGTGTATTGGAACATGTTTACGCCGGAGCAATGGGCGAAGAAGGAAGTCGAGTATAAGGCGGAGTCGGAGCGGCAGAAAAAATTAGAAGAGATGACGGTCGATTTCGCGCAGCCGGGACAAATGCAATCGGAACGCGATCATAACGTGAAGAGCGAAAAGTCCTATGTCGGCGACAACAGCGGTCGGCATTGGCGTGACGCGCGAGACGGCGGATTTATGTCGTTCGAGATGAAGGCCGTTCCCGACGCTAAGATGAACTTGCATTGCACGTATTGGGGCGGCGATACCGGCAATCGAACGTTCGATATTCTTGCGGACGGCGTGAAAGTCGGAACGCAAGTACTGAAGGCGGAACATCCGGATAAATTCTTCGACGGCGTCTATCCGTTGCCTGCGGAATTGACGAAGGGGAAGACGAAGATTACCGTTCGCATTCAACCGGCGAAGGGGAGCATGGCCGGCGGCGTGTTCGGCATCCGCGTGGTACGCGCGGAGGAGGAGACGAAAAAGTAACGTCGGCGCACCGCGATTACGGTCGCCGATTTCAATGTGAGATCAAAGCGAACGCCTGTTTCCGTCGAAGGAAACAGGCGTTAATTTTTGGCGGCATGCGGTTATGGAGAGAATCTTAGAGATAGTCGAGCAGAGACATTTGGCTTAATGTGCCGATGGTTTTTAGCGCGGCTTGGTAGGCGACTTGTTTGGCGGTGAGATCGGAGATGACGTTAACGAAGTCGGCGTCGTATTCGTTGGATAAGTCGGTTTGAACTTGGATGTTGTTGTTCGAGAGTTGAGAGGCCATGTCGTCGAGGGCTTGCTCTCTAGTCCCCAATTCGGCTTGGGTGAATTCCATGCTGGTCGTGGCGGAGTCGAGGATGGCGATGGCGCGACTTATACCGTCCTCGTCATTGGTCAGCAGGGCGGCTTGCAATCGGGAAAGGGCGGTGTAAAGTCCTTTCGTCTCTTGCTGATTGACGTCGGCGCCGGTGATGACTTGCGAGCCGGTCGTCGATTCGACCATCGTGCCCGACGTTTCGTTGACGAAACCGTTGCCCGAATTGAAGGTTTCGGTGGCGGGGTCGAAGTCGTTGGGGTCGAGCGAGGCGGAGAAAAGCGAGGCGACGCTGCTCGTGTTGATCATCGAGACGACGTCGTTGGCGGTGGTGACGCCGGGAGTGATTCCAACGGTGAGCGTTTTGTTCGTTTCGCTGTAGACGACGCCGGAGGCCGTGGCGCTGTAAACGACCGAGATTCCCTTTAAGTTGATGACGGGATTGACTCCCGAGACGATGACGCCGGAATCGTATGCGGTGCAGTCCATGGTGACCGCCGCGTTATGGATTCCGTTTGAGCTGGTCGTCTTTCCTTTGGAGATGAGGCCAAGATCGACGGCGGCGTTGCTCGATGAGTCGGCGGTGACGAGGAGCGTGCCCGTGCCGTCGCTAGCGTCGAGGAGTTCGATGCCGTTCCCGAATTCGGCGAGTCGCGCGGTGAGCGTTCCGCCGGTGGGCGAGGGGATGTTGGCCGTATTATTATTGATCGAGTCGATGACGTCTTGGACCGTTTTGGCGTCGCCGATGTTGACGTAGAGTTTGACGCCGTCGGAGCGGGTAATAGTGAAATCGGTGCCGCCGTCGGAGCCTTCGGCGGTCGTTCCTGTCGTTGATGCGGTAATTAACCCCGTTCCGGTGTTGGTCGACGAGTCGTCGTTATTGGCCAACGTGGCGTTGAACATCGAGGAGAACGTCGAATCGTTGTTGAGCGTTTTAACGACGTCGTTGGCCGTAGTGACTCCTTCGCCGATGCAAACGGTTATCGTTTTATTCGTCGTATCTACGGTGGCGGAATTCGGCAAGCCGGAGTTGACGAAGCTAACTTTATAATCGTTGTACGCGGAGCCGTTGGCGATGGAACTGATGCGGATGTTCGTGTTGGGGAGGCCGGAGACGAGAGTGACGGTCGCTTTGCGTCCGGTCGCGTTGGTCGAGGTGGATACGCCTTCGCCGTAGTTGAGTTCGGAGAGAGCCGTGCCGGAAGTGAAGGTTCGGATGCCAAGTTGGGTGGCCGTCGTGCCTCCGTTTTCGCCGATCATGAAGTCGCAACCGCTGACTTGGGAGGTGACGTTGATTCCCGTTCCGGTATCGTTAATCGTCGCGGTGACGCCGACGCCGGAGCCGGTGATGGCGTTCATGATGTCTTCGAGCGTTTTCGCGGAGCTGATGTCGACGGTGACGGTTTTATTTTCGTTGGTGATTTGCAGACCATGGGTCTGGTCGAGCGCGGAGCCGTATCCGTCATGGGTCGTGGCGGTGGAGGTATATTCGACGATTCCTTTTCCGCCGTTGACGTTGTCGAGGGGATCGATTTTGGCGGAGAAGGGAATCCCGCCGGATGAGTGAAGGGTATTGACTGCCGCGATGACTTGATCGGCAGTGGTGGAGCCGTCGGTGGCGACATGAATGACGATGGAGGAGCCTGGCGTGTAATTCACCGAAACGGCGCCGGTGGCGGAATCGGCGACATAGCTAATCGCCACGCCGTTGAGCGCGACGCCGGCGGAAGTAGTCGCGCCCATCGTATCGGCGGTGAAAACGACGTCGTTGTCGGCGCCTTTGGAAAACAAGACCGCTCGAGCTTGCGAACCGAGCAGACTGGATGTAGAGGCGGTTTTTTCGACGATTGGATCGAGATCTCTTCCGGTGACGGTATTAACGCCGACGTTTTGGCAGACGATACCCAATTCGGCGGCGGTGGTTCCGGATCCGACGTCGCTGATGGAAAGCGTTCCGCCTCCCGCCTTATCGAGAGAGATGGAAATCGATTTGGCGTTGATTTCGACGTTCAGCTCTCGTCCGGCCGGAGCATGGGCTTTGATTAATTCGGCGACGTCGCCGATGGTTTTGGCGCCGCTTAGATCGATCGTCGACGTTTTCGTTCCGTCTGAAACTAGGATGGATGCGAGGTCGAGTCCCTCTCCTCCGCGGAGATCGGTAAGTTTGGTTTCGCTCGTTAACGTTGGGGAGAGGCTGGCGGTGCCTTTGACTTCGGTGGAAATGGATCCGAAGGCGGCGTTTCCGTCCACGTTCGTGGAGAAGAGCGAACTAACGTCGTCGTAGCTAAGGAGCGAAGTCGTGTTTCCGGAGTAGGTGACGAGATTAGAACTGCTGATCGAGAAAGGGGATGATGCGCAATCGGAGCCGGCGAACAAGTAGCGATCGCGAAATTGAGTGTTTCCGATGGAAAGAAGTTGTTCGAGGGCTTGTTGCACTTCCTCGGCGACGGAGGAGCGTTGGGAGTCGGTGACGGTATCGCCGATGGCGCCGAGCGCGGCCGAGCGGATGGAGGTGATAAGTTTAGATGCGCTCATCAGGGCCGAGTCGGTGGCCGCCAAATAGGACGAATTGGTCGTGATGTTCGTTTTGATTTGGGTTTGCTTCGCGATCAATTGCTGCAACGTCATGACCTGCGAGGCGGTCGTGGGGTCGGCGCTGGCCACTTGGAACTTGACGCCGGTGCTTAATTGCAACTCCAGATCGGCCATGCTGAGCAAGGACGATTGCACTTGGCTCAGCAAGCGGCTGCGAATGAACGAGGCCGTGATGCGAGAGGTGGGGATTCCGGTGACCGATGTTGCCATGATCGCACGCTTAATATATTACGTGATGGGTTGCGGGAGCCTTCGAGAGGCCGGTAATTTTTGTGCGCTAAATGTTCACCAAAACGTCGAACAGGTCGGAGAGGGTCGAAATGTATTTTGCGTTGGCTTGATATTGTCGTTGGAAGAGGAGCATATTAATAGCCTCTTCGTCGATGCTGACGCCCGAAATGGAGTCCACTTGGCCTTGGAGGGTGGCCAAGAAAACCGAGGCGCTGTCGGCGGCGTTTTGCGCGGTATTAGAACCGTTGGCGACGGAGTTCACCATCGTTTTATAGATGGTGGTCAGGGAAGCCCCGTCCTGGGAGGCGAGCTTCGCGTCGGCGAAAGCGGCCAAAGTGACGGCGTTATTGGTATCCTTGCCGACTCCGCCTGTGCTCGCGGCGAACAACGACGGGGAGATCGTGAGGTTCGTATTCACGGCGATGTCGGTCGAGGCGATACCGGTGAAGAACGTGTTAATGCCGAGGGCGGCAAGGGTTCCGCTGGTGTCGTTGGCGAAGGCGAAGGAGACGGCGGCGGAGTCGCTCGTGATGGAGAGATTTCCGTTGGCGTCGATCGTGGCGGTCAGGCCGTCGATGGCCGAAATGGCGTCTCGAATATCGGTGAGCGATGTTTGGTCGCCGATGCCGTTCAGATCGACCGGGATTTGCGTCGTCGTCGTGAGTTTCGTTTGCGAATTCGTAACGAGGATTTGGAAAGAGCCCGTGCTCGGCGTATAGGTTAAACCTGCGGCGTTTAAGGCGGCTGTCGTGTTGTTGACGGCGTAGGTCGTCTTGACCGAGTTAAAGCCGACCAGACCTTGGCCGGAGGAATAGACCTTATTGAACTCGTAGATTAAGGTTTGGGAAAACGAGTCGAGATCGCTGAGGAATCCGCCAAGGACTTTGTCGCGCGAGTCGATCAGCCCGCGAAGCTGACCGGAATCAGGGTACAGCTCTTCGTCGCTTCCGACGACGTGGATGCTGGCCATCGCGGTGCCGTTAACGCTCGTGTATTTGGTTTCAACGGGGCGAAATTGGCCGGCCGAGACTAAATAGGAGCCTTGGCAATAGACGGTCACCGTTCCGTCGGGCTGTTCGACGGTGCGGATGGCAAGAATGGAGGCCAGACTATCGAGCGCAACGTTTCGCTCGTCGCGTAAACCGACGGCGTCGCTGCTCGATACGTTGCCGCCTTCCAGTTCGGCGATCCGGACGTTCAGCTTGGCGATTTTGGTTACCAGATCGTTGATGTCCGTCGAGGTTCCGGCGATCTGATCGTTGATGTCGTTGCGGAGGGAAATCGCCTGACTGGCGACGTATTGAATTTTGTTGGTGAGGTTTTGTCCGGCGAGGACGGCGAGCTGTCGCGTCGAAGCGGAGGAGGGGTCGTTCAGCACGTCGGAGATTGAGTTGAAGAAACTCGTCATCGCCGTGTTGATGTCGCTGTCGCTTAACGAACCGACGACGCTTTCAAGTTTACTGTAGGCGTCTTGCGTGGTAGTGGCGAGCGCGTCTTCGCTGACGGCCCCGCGCAGTCGCTCTTCGAGGTATTTGTCGACTTTTTGGATGATGGCGTCAACTTGAACGCCTGTGCCCATCAGCAAGTTGCCGTAGCGTTGGGTGGGCGAAGGCGAGAGCACGACCTCTTCGCGAATATAGCCGTCGGTATTGGCGTTGGCTATATTTTGCCCGACGACCTGCAGGGCGATTTCCGTCGCCCGCAGGGTGTTTCCGCCCATCGTGATGGAACTAGTTAATGACATTTGCTGCTACCGCGCGGCATATTTTTGTTCGATGCGACGGTTCCATGAAGCGATCTCTCTTTTCCTCGCGCTGCGAAACGAGTTTGCGCGGGGACGAGCGACCGATTTATAAAAAATTCAAGGCGTAGGGGGGGAGAGGCGATCGCCGGCGCGAGAATAGCGTCAAGTTGCATAGCAAAATGGGCTGGGAGTCGCGTCGGCCGCTTAGCTGTTTTAGCTATGCCGCCTGGTCTACCAGTCCTCCGCTCGAGTTTACAGGCTCTCCTTCACAATATGTCGGCTGTAATCGTCCTCCTGTTGCGATAATCTCTAGCATCTGCGAAAGATGAATGAGCGTTTTCTGAATGATTAACCAATTCGTCATGCTCTGATGTTGGAGCAGACGAGCGCGACTTTGGGATACGGCGATCCGTTGATTGAGTTCATCTCTTCGGCTGCTGGGAATGGCTTTGGCCAAGGTGCGAATGTTGTTCGAGGGGAGTTTTTCCTCTTTGGCCTTCGCTAGCAGGTCCTCGCGGCGGCGGATGCAGCTTTGCAATTTTCCGAGCAGCTCTTCGTCGCGACCGTCGGTTGCGTTTAGGCCTTGTAAGTCGAAGCGGCGTAGGCATTCGCGTTTTTGGGCGAGGACGGCCAATGCGTCGTCTTGAACCTGCATGATTTCGGTGAGTAGTTCGTCAACATCTTTTTCCCAATGATTAGTCATGGGCGGTCACCGTATCGGAAAATTGCGTTATATTGCGCGGGAAATGCGGGTTCGAGTCGAGCGATTACATGCGTTGCATCGAGAACAGTTGATACATCGGACCGCTAAAGGAGTCGGCCGTCGCGGCGGTTAGCTTTTCGGCCAAGGTTTGGTCGAGCTGCTGTTGGAAAATCTCTTCGGCTTGTCCGCCGTTGAAATAGGCGGGCTTGCCGACCGAGCTGCGCATCGACTTAAGGAGTTGGCCGAAGAACGTTTGCCCGACGAACTCGTTGAATTTTACGTGGGTAAGCGCGTTTTTGTCCGAGACGCTCGGTTGCTTCGAGGCGTTCGCGGCGGCGTTGGCCGTTAGCATTTGCGTGGAGACGGCGTTTGTCGCGTCGATGGTCATAATGGGCTTCCGACGATGAGCGGTTGATTTATTCGATGATCAGTTCGGCGTGCAGTTTGCCGTTTTTGTCGAGTCCCTTGATGATGTCGATGACGTCGGGGGTGGCGACGTGCAGGGCGTTCAAGGCTTCGACCAACGTTTTCAGCTTGGGCGATTCTTGTTCGGCCGGGTTCGCGTTCAAGGCGACGAACGATTTCGAAGGGGCGGCTCCCGCCTCGATAACGATGTTTTTGTGCGAGACGACTACCGCTCCGATTTCAACTTCGCCGCTGATGACGATGCTGCCGGCACGCTCGTTAATTACCACGCGGGGCATGGTCGCCGTATCGACGATGATCGGTTGCGAAAGAACCTGCGAAACGAACATCACGGGATCTTCGACGTATTGAGCGGGAATCGACACTTCGACGTTTTCCTGATTGATCGCTTTGGCCAAGGCCCCGGCGCTCGATTGAAAGCTGAGTTGGTTATTGAGGAGATCCGCTACTTCTTGAGCCATCTGGAAGTCGGCGTGGTTTTTGTCCAACACGAGAGTGATCTTGCCCTCTTTGACGAAGGAGTTGAAGAATTCCTCTTCAAGTCGGCACCCCTCGAAAATACGACCGTTGGTCGGCGTGACGCCCCCTTCGATCGTGATCGCGCCTTCGGCGAAGGCGTAAATTTTCGGATTGTTGCGATCGGGGCCGATCAACGGGGTGAGGATCAATCGTCCGCCGGCCAAGCTCTTGGCGCCGCCGATCGAACTGACGATGCAGTCGATTTTATCGCCTTGGCGAGCGCCTGCGGCGGGAATCGTGGCGGTGACCATAACGATGGCGACGTTCTTGGCGTCTTTCAATTCCTCGAGGCTTTTTCGTCCCAGCGGCTCGCCGAGAACCTTCATTGTCTTTTCCAGGCTACGAAGCGTCGGAAGGAAGTTGCCGCCGTCGCCCGATCCTTTTAGTCCGACGACGAGGCCGAGCCCTTGAATGGTGTTTTCTTCCTGGCCTTTGAGTCGGCAGATGTTTTTCAAAAGGGTTCGCGCTTCGAGCTGGCCGCAGACGGTCGCGAGGAGGACGACCGCGCAGAAAATGCGTCGCAGCGAGGCGAGCGTCAAGTTTTTTGCTTTTGGTTTATTCATAATTGATTTCGCGATAGGTTTCGTCGTTCGATTTCTTCGGCCGGAAGGAGCGCTCGATTAGAACGGTTGGTAACGGTCGAGCCATTCGAGCAGCCAGCCTCGGCGATAGCCGTCGCGAACGTGGCCTTCTTCGCGCTTGATGAGTCGCATGTTGGCGACGTTCGCGCTGAGGACTTCGTTGTTGGGGAGCACGTCTTCAGGGCGAATTTCGCCGGTCAACGAGTATTCCCAATTTTCGCGATTGTTCTTAATGATGCGGTTTCCTTCGACCACTAAGTTGCCGTTGGGGCGAATATCGACGATCGCGCACATGATGTTGAACTTCATCGAATCGCGGGTTTCCATGTTCGCTTGCGTCGTGAGCTTGTTATCGACTTCGCCGCGGATATGCGGGGCGCCGGCGGTTTGCGGATCGGGAATGACCGACATGCCCTTGAAGAGAATCCAGTTGGGCAAGGTGAGGTCGCCGTAACCTTTTTTCTTGCGATCCATTTGGCCTTCGCTGATGACGACCGATTTTTCGTCCACGGCCACGCGAATCAATTGATGCAGCTTCAACGGTTGCGGCTCGACCGGTTTCTGATAGGTCCAGGAGTAGTTTTCGAGCGTGAAGTCGCGCCGTTTATCGGAGGTTTGGAATAAGCTCGACGTTTGCGCTTCGCTCCGGCTCGCGACGGCGAATAAGATGACGACGGCGGCGAGGGCGAGCGTGCTACGGAAGGCGGATTTCATATTTATTCTCTTTACGATCGAGCTGTTATTTAAGTCGCGCGGATTCGGTTATCGGAGGTTGGCCTGACGTTCGGCCGAGGCGGACTTGGCGAAGACTTCGACTTCGCGCGGGCCGGAGACTCGAGCTTGGAACGCGGTTTTGTCTTTGAGCCCTTCGACCGAAATGAGGTCGCCGGTCGAGCCGTCGTTGCGGGCTCGGACCATCGTTCGGGCGACGATTCCGCCCGATCGAGCGAAGGCGGTGACCACGTCGCCGCGTCGAACCATGATTTGCGATTGCACGTCGTCTTGCAGAACGACCTTTCCGTCGGGAATGCATTTCACCGCTTGCTTGCCGACGATTTCCGAGGCGTCGCGGACCGATCCGTTTTCGACGGTCGAAGGATCGCTGCGAACGGAGATGAGGTCCGACTCGCGAATCACTTCGCCCTTGGCGACGGAATGCGAGACGGCGACGACCATGGCCGGTCCGTAGACGTCGGCCGCCATCGGGAAGCGTTGCGTTCCTGCGTTGTCGACGACGAGGACGGTGAAAGCTTGATGTCCGATCCAGGGCTTTTGACCGCCCTCGACCGACAATGATTTGGAAGGATTGACGGCGGCGCGAATCAGTTCGGGCGTGAGCTCGAAGCGGGCGTCCCAGGGGCCGACGTCGCCCGATTGCGCGCGAATCCGTTCGACGATCGAGTCGCGGAGGCGGCGTTGAGCCCGTTTGTAGGCTTGTTGCGAAAGCGGCGCGTCTTGATTGGATTTGACGTCGAAGGCCGAATCGACGGCGATCTGACTCGATCCGGTGAAGCGGCACTCGACGAGATTCACGCCGCGCGATTGAAGCAGGTCTTGAATTTCGCGGACGCGGTAGACTCGCTGCTGGCTTCCGACGGGGCCAAGCTCCGTCGAGGCGAGCCGGCTTCGTTCGCCTTCGTCGGCCGAAACGACGTCGGCCACGTCGCCCAAGGTGAGGATCGTTCCGCGAGGGGCGGCTTGCGAACGGAGGCGGATTTCGGCCGCCAACGTCGAATCGACCGCAAGGGCGGCGACGGCGAGCGTTGCGACGAGTCCGATTGTGTTCACGAGTCGGTTCATGGCGGAAAATCCTTAGTCGTTTAGTAGCTTCGCAAGTTCGAAATGGTTTGCAAAATCGAATCGCCGGCCTTAATGGCTTGCGAATTCATTTCAAAAGAACGTTGCGTGGTGATAAGCTCGATCAGCTCGGTCGTCGGTTCGACGTTCGACGCCTCGAGAGCGTTTTGTTGCAAAGTGCCGAGACCGTCTTGACCGGGGTTGCCCAAGGTGGGCGCGCCCGACGAGGCGGTTTCGGTGTAAAGGTTCTCGCCCATTTTGAGCAACCCTTGGGGATTGATGAACGAGGCGAGTTCGATGCGGCCGACTTGGTTTTGTTGCGTGTTGCCGGGTTGGGCCACGGTGACGATTCCCTCGGCGCTGACGGAGATGGCCGTGGCGTCGGTGGGAATGGTTATCGGCGGTTGGAGCAAGCGGCCGGTGTTGGCCGAGCCGACGACGAGATAGCCGTTTGCGTTCACCGAGAAGTTGCCCGCTCGCGTGTATGAAGTGGTTCCGTCGGCGTTTTGCACTTGGAAGAAACCGCGGCCTTGAATGCACAGGTCGGTCGGGTTGCTGGTTTCCTTGACGGCGCCCTGCGTGAAATTCGTTTGCGTGCTGGCGCATCGAGCGCCGAGACCGACGGCGATTCCGGTCGGTGTGAATTGACCGGCGGAGTCTTCGACGCCCGGCATCTTGTAGTGACGGTAAAGCAAATCTTCAAAATTCGCGCGATCGCTTTTAAAACCGGTTGTTTCGACGTTGGCCAGGTTGTTGGCGATGACGTCCAGCTTGGTCTGCATGCAGTCCATGCCGGTCGCGGCGGAATAAAGAGCTTGAATAGCCATAGTGATTTTTGAAGAGTTAAAAAAGGATGCGGACGTCAGGTTTATACTTTTAAGACCCGGCTGATCAACGAGCCGAGCATCTGGTCTTGCGTTTTCATCATGTTCGTGTTGGCTTCCAAGACTCGAGTGGCTTCGATCAAGGAAGTCATTTCGACGGTCGGTTTGACGGCCGAGGCTTCGAGGTAGCCGGGGGCGGTGCGTCGTTCGGCGTCGGCCACTCCCGTCACGTCTTTCGCCGCGCGGAAGAGGTTTTCGCCGTGCTTCGAAAGCTCCGTCAACGAATCCGGTTTGACGATCGCCAACTTTTGAACTAAGCCGGGTTGGACCACTTGGCCTTGATCGTCGAAATGCCAAGAGCCGGCGTCGGGGCTGATCATGATCGGTTGCCCCGCCTCGTTCAGCACGGAATACCCTTGCTGCGTGACGAGTTCGTTGCGCGAGTTGACCGAGAAATTGCCGGCGCGAGTGAGGAACGTGTCGTCCCCTTTTTTCACTTGAAAAAATCCGTCTCCGGCGATCGCCAAGTCGGCGACGTTTTCGGTGTGCTTGAGAGGACCGCCCGAAAAGTCGATTTTCGTCTCGCGGACCATCACGCCGCCGCCTTGGTCTTCCAGTTCGCCTTGGCCGGCAGGAACGAGCCCCTTGCTGATCGCCTCGGCGTACCGCGATTGAAGAACGGCCAAGTCGCGCTTGAAACCGACCGTATCGACGTTCGCCAAGTTGTTGGCGATAACGTTGACGCGTTCGATTTGAGCGCTGGCGCCTTCCGCCGACATGTACAAACCGTAGGGCATTTTGAATCTTCAGCGTGGTAAAGGATTAGTTCTTAGCCGGAGCTCGAAAGGTCGAATCTTCGGGCGTCGCAGTATTTAGCAACCGGCATGCCAAAGGCGGGAAAAAACGCGATCGTCGGCAATCTTAAAGAAAATGCCGAGAAAAACGGGGTTGCGCGTTAAAGTCTTTTTATTTTGCCGAGATGAGTGGTTCGGCTATTTTTGCGCGACGGGCAATATCTGCGCCGCTTGCTTGTTTCGACGCGCAGATTCTGCCGATCGGCGAGGCGGAGCCTCGATTCTTATCGGTCCCCAGGCGGAGCCTGGGAACTAGGAGGAAAGGTAGAATGATGAATGTCGCGTCCCCTACGCCCTACGCTCCATGCCCTAATCCCTATCTATGCTAGCTAGATTTTTTATTTTGTCTGTTTGTTTATTGCATTGCTAGACGATAGAGTCTATGCGTATTACCCAGAGCAGCACGCCGAGCTAGATTCACGAACCATGAAAGTCGTCGCCGCAAAGTTTGGTGCGATCGAGATTGAACAGGACGATCTTCTGTTCTTTCCCGAGGGATTGATGGGCTTTGAGAATTGCCTGCATTGGGCGATTCTCAACGACGCCTTCTCCGATCACGTCGCATGGTTGCAGAGCGTGGAAGAGCCGGAGACGGCGCTAGCGGTGATAAGCCCGCGTCGATTTGTGCCCGAGTACAAGATTCACGTATCGCGGATGGAGTTACTGCCGTTACGGTTAGAGAATCCGAATCGGGCCGAGGCGTTGGCGGTTTTGGGGAAGAGCGAGAGGGGATTGCACGTAAACTTGAAGGCCCCGTTGCTGATCAATCCGGATCGCCGGCTAGGACGCCAGGTGATCACGAGCGGCGACTATCCCCTGCAATACGATTTGGGCCGAGCGTCGAAGTTGTGGAAAAAAATCGCGTAGGTCGGGACGGAGGTCCCGCTAGGCCTGCGCGTGGTTAATAAGCAATATACCGTGGAAGGAGCCGCCAATGCTTGTCTTATCTCGCCAACGTGACGAAAGCATCATGATCGGAGACAAGGTTGTAGTAACGATCGTGGATATACGAGGAGACAAGGTTCGCCTCGGAATTGAAGCTCCGAGTGAAATTCCCGTCCATCGCCAGGAAGTGTACGAGGCGATCCAGCGGGAGAACCGCAAATCGGGACAGCTCGACCCGCATGACGTCCGCTCGGTCTAGCGGCGGTGATTTTTCTCCGCAAAGGAACGAGGAATTCACCGCAGTTCGTAGGGTGCGTGCTCGCACGCACCAAATGCATTCTTTACCGTAGGGTGGGCCGAGCGCAGCGAGTCCCACCAAGAGTATCCTCGCGCAACGAATTCACCGCCAAGACGCCAAGATCGCAAAGATTACGAACCGCTAAAACGTCCGTCTCTGCGACCTCTGCGCCTCTGCGGTAAAAATAATTTGTGTTCCTTTGTGCCTTCGTGTCTTGGTGGTGAAAATTCCGCTCTGCGGTGCAATCAACGCGGCGGCGGATATTGACAAGGCGAACAGATTGTTCACGATTTTGTCTCAAAAATCCTGTACATCATGTAAATCCTGTCAGATTTTGCGTCCCTATGCCCTACGCCCAATACCCTGCCCCCTGAAAACATGCTTCGCACGATGTTCAACTTTTCTTTTTCGAGAAAATTTGCGCATCTTGCCAATCATGTTGCATGATTGTGTATCGGGCTTCCGCCCGAAAATGGAAGAAGAGTTTGCATAGGTCGTTTTCATGCGACCGATATAACGCATATTCTCGACAATTAGACGTAAGTTCGCCCTAACGGCGAAACTGGTTTGTTCATCGCGAGATTTACGACGGAGTCGGGAGAACTTCGACGAATGATCTACGCGGCGTTTCTGATCGGTTTTCGTTCCCGTTCGGGTTGTAGCGTCAATTGCCGACGAAGACGGTTCGCCGCTGCGCATTAGGCAAATCGGATGGCGTGCGTGCCGAAGGTCTCGTCGTCGGCCTCGCTTCCATCGCAGTTTCATTGTGTTTCGCCGCGCCAATATATTATTGCGCCGACGAAGCTTTCCGAGGCGTTTTTCTACCGCTTCGGCGGGGAATGCCCTGCCGTTTCTTTTGCGGTCGCTTTAGCGAAAAAGAGCGAGTTGAGAACATTTCTAAAAATTTCCAAAGTTTTTTTCTGGACCGATCAGCAAGGAATTGCGGGCGATAAATGTCGGACGTGCAGGCCAAATCGTCAATTTGTAATGGCTATAGCGGTCATACGGCCAGGGGTTCCGTCATCTAACCGGGCGAATCGATTTTCGCTTTCTTTCTGGAATAACCGGCGCCGAGTAGAAGAGTGATGAGACTAAGGGAAATTCCTTAGTCATCGTTAAATTACCTAAAGCGTCCATCTTGCCTTGACGATAGCACCATATAGGTCTTCGCGCAGAGTCGCGACCGGGCGGGGCTGCCTGCGCCGGGCGCGGAAGACCGATTGTAGATTCCGCGCGAAAACCTGATTTGAGTCATCATGGAGTAAAACCCGTAAGTATCACCCCTCCGGAAACTGACCTCTTCCACCAGCCTCGGAAGCGGTTTTCGGAAAAAGCTCGCTCCGGAAAGTGTTCTCCCCGCCGTCCGGTGAAGCTTGAACATGAACCTTTAAAGAAAGGTGTTCTGGCATGACCCGCATTAACACAAACGTCAGTTCTTTAGTCGCACAAAATTCCTTGGCGAAATCCAACGCCGAGTTGAATACGGCGCTCACCCGTTTGAGCACCGGTTTACGCATTAACAGCGGTAAGGACGATCCTTCCGGACTAATTTCCAGCGAAATCCTAAAAAGCGATATCGCCAACGCCAACCAGGCGATCTCGAATTCGCAGACGGCCAACGAAATGATTTCGACCGCCGACAGCGCCTTGGGCGAAGTCAGCGGTATGTTGACCGATATCCGCACCCTGATCTCCGCGGCGGCCAACGATGGTACGTTGAGCAACGATCAGATTAACGCCTACCAACAACAAATCAACGACTCGTTGCAAGCCATCAACCGCGTCGCTTCGACCACCGAGTTCCAAGGCCGCACGTTGCTCGACGGCAGCTTGGCCTTCTCGACTTCGGGCATCGATAGCACGAAGGTTTCCGGCCTCAATATTAGCCAAGCCTCGACCGGCACGCAAAAGTCGGCCATCAGCGTCAAGGTGATCGGCCAAGCCACGAAGGCCTCGTTGACCTATTCCGGCTCGACCGTCACGACCGACACGAAGATTACGGTCTCGGGCGCCAACGGCTCGTCGGATCAAATCTCGTTGGCGGCCAACTCGTCGTTGACGACGATCGCCAAGTCGATCAATTCCTATTCCGACGCCACCGGCGTGCAAGCCGTCGTTTCGAACGGCGTGGTCGACGTGACCAACTCGGCCGGCAACGCGGTCATCTCCGGCACGGCGAATAACAGCGGTTTGAACATTAAGAGCCGCGAGACCGGCGCCAACGCCTCGAACGTCAACGTCAAGTACGTCCTCGGCACGACTTCCGGCACGACGGCCACCTTTACGGCCGCCACGAACTCGGACGACGCCAACGCCGGAACCCTCGTCGTCTCGTTACAGAAGACGGCTTGGGCGGCCACGACTTCGATGAGCTTTGCTGGAGGTAATACTGCTGGTACGGGATTCACGCTTGTGTCCAAACTGAAAGGCGAAGACTGGAACGGCTATTCGCTGAGCGTCGCGTCTGGTACTGGAAACAGCTGGGCTGTCGACACGGCCGCCAAAAAAATTACGGTGACGGTGGACAGCGGAGGGGCGACGATTGATGATATTGAGGGTGCGGCTAACGGAGATGCAAATTTCTCCAATATGTTTACTGTTGGACATATGGGTTCTAACACAACCGCTGACGTTGACATTGCCGCATTTTCGTCGAACGCCGCCGGTCGTCTGACGACTGGCGCCACGACGGGCGATTTAGTGAGCGCCAACGCCACGGCCAACGCCGTTCGCGCGGCCATTACTGCCAACTCGGCCGCTAATGCCGCCTTGGAAGTATCGCTCGCCTCCGGTTCTGATGGCTCGGGGAAAGCGAACCTCTTCACCGAGTACGCCTACACGGGCACCGTGGCCGAGGACAACTACATGCAAATCTTGGCGCCTTCGACCTCGCCGAACATTAAGTTGTCGTTCGTCGCTGGTACGGCCAACCAGACCTTGAGCGCCAACGTATCGAACGTCGTCACGGCCTCGGGGACGTATCAATCGACGGCGGCCAACTCCTCTCTCACCATTACGGCGAAAAAAGACGGCACCGATTACTCCGGCGTCACTGTATCTGTAATTGATACTTCTGCCGATACCACGCCTACCTCGCATGTCGTGTACGATAAGGAAGCGAAAACGCTGAAAATTTATGCGGATCTTTCCAATACCAGCACTCAAAATATTGACGAAGTCGCTAATCTCGTTAATAACGATGCCTATGCGAATCAGTTCTTTACTGCTTCATCCATGGGTGCTACTGGCGCGAATGGGACGCTAGTGGCGGGGAATTTTTCCTTCTCGACCTCGATTCCTTCGACGGCGACCGGCACGGTCACAATCAACTTGGCGACCGATTCGACTGGCGCCGTGACTACCTCGGCCAATGACTTGATCGCCTTCCTCAACTCGACGACCGACGAAAACCTCAAGGCGCTCGGACTCGTCGTGACGAACTCGAGCACCAGTCAGGGAACAGGTAAACTGACCGCCACGACCTCGGATATCGCGCTCAAGACGAACGGATTGACCTATACGCCCACCTATGCGACGGGTAACACGATCGCCCGAGGCGGCCAAACTTCGCAGTTGGCCGTTACGGCCAAGACCAAAGGTTCGTCCTACGACGGCGTCAAGGTCGTCTTTGCCGACACCTTGACCTCGGCCGGCGCCAACCAAGTCAGCTTCGCCTACAGCGATACTGCCAAGACTTTGACGGTCAATATTTCGTCGGGCAACACGACCGCCCAGGCTATCGCCAACGCCTACAACGCGTTGGGTAATTCCGATACCGTCAAGACGCAATTCACCGTCGCCACGGTGATGGCCCCTGCCAGCGCCACCGGTAAGGTTTACGCGACCGACACGGCGACGCTCACCGGCGGAGCCGGCGCCAGCGCCACGGTTGGCAACGGTATGAGCCTCTTGAACAAAGACGCCGCCTCGACCGCCAAGTTGACCTTGCAAGCCACCGAATACGGTTCGGCGAACTCGGTCAAGATTACGACCGCCACCGGCGCGTTCGCCACGGTTGACGGAAACAATATTTCGTCGAACGCGGCGTGCGGAACCGATATTCAAGCGACGATCAACGGCATCAAGGCCGTCGGCGCCGGCTTGACCGCTTCGCTCTCGACCTCGGCCTTGTCGATGGCTATTACGCTCAGCGACACGATGGCCGTGGGCGATTCGCTCGACTTCTCGATCACCGGCGGCGGCGCTCAATTCCAATTGGGTACCCAAGTCGTGTCGAACCAGCAGGTCGTCATCGGCATCAACTCGGTGACTACTTCGACGCTCGGAAACGAGAGCGGCTCACTGGCCGACCTGTCGTCCGGCGAGAAGTACAGCTTGACCGGCGGCGACTTGACCACCTCGGCCTCGATCGTCGATGCGGCGATCAACCAGATCACCACCCTTCGCGGTAAGCTCGGTACGTTGCAATCGACCACGTTGGAAACGAACATCAGTTCGTTGAGCAGCACGGTCGAAGCTTTGACCGAGGCGAAGAGCATGGTCGAAGACGCCGACTTCGCCGCCGAAACCGCGAACTTGACCAGAGCTCAAATTCTGGTGCAATCCGGTACGTCGGTCTTGAAGATCGCCAACCAAAACCCGCAAAACGTGTTGTCGTTGCTCGGCTAAGCCTGAGTACGGCGATATGATGCGATAAACCGCGCCGGCCTGGTTCGAAAGATCCAGGCCGGTTCGTTTTTCTTGGGGAACGAATGGCCGCGAAAGAACGCTATTTTTTCACCGCTGAGGCGCAGAGAGCGCAGAGAAAACAACATTGCCCGTCTCAGCGTCCTCCGCGCTTCCGCGGTAATAATTCATGTTGCTTTGTGCCTTCGTGTATTGGTGGTGAAATAGCGAGTAGGGTGGGCCGAGCTCGTAGGGTGCGTGCTCGCACGCACCAATTGCGTTCTATATCGTAGGGTGGGCCGAGCGCAGCGAGTCCCACCAAGAATAGTCTCACGCGGAGACACGGAGGACGCGGAGTTTTTTAGACAAGATTAACAAGATGTTCAGGATTCACAGGATTGTTATTTTTGAAATCCTGTTCATTATGTAAATCCTGTCTGATTCTTATGCGTATTATTCACCGCCGAGGCGCAGAGAGCGCAGAGAAAACAAAAATGCCCGTCTCAGCGTTCTTCGCGCCTTTGCGGTAAATCAAAAAATTGTGCTTCTTGGTGCCTTCGTGTCTTGGTGGTGAAATAGTCTTTGCGGCTGTATTGTAGCGACTTTCAACCTTCATCCCTCCGCCTTCATCCTTTTCCACGCCCAAATCCCTACGCCCTACTTTGCCGCGAAGATTGCGAGTCTGCGTCGAGTTTGCGGTCGCGAAAAAAACTTCTTCCCGCTCTTTCAGTAGGGAGAGTATTGACCGCACGTCGGCGCTCCCTCTATATTGCCCCCTAGATCAAGCGGGCGTGCTTATCCGGGGTGCGAAACTTTCGGGCATGCGTCGTCCGCCGAATCGGTTGCGGCAGGTTCATGCAACGCACAACGGAAAACGGTGCGCGGCATGTTTTCACCGCAAAGACGCCGAGAGCGCAGAGAGTGACAGTAAAGGATGAAGGAAGAGGGACGAAGGATGAAAGTCGCGCACCTTCATCCTTCATAATTCAACCCTCATCCTTCCTTCGCCCGTCTCCTTGCCCTCCGTGTCTCCGTGGTGAAAGAATTGCGGCTTTCGTGTTTTTCGCGTATTTCGTGGTTAACAACTGACGTTCGACGCAGCCTTTTGCGAAACAGGACGATACGTGCGGACGCGAAAAGCGAATCCGTATTGAAGCGCTTTTGGGCTTTCTTATTCACACTTTCAGGGAAGGGTCATACGATGACGCATGCAACGCGCTCGGTCTCTCAGCGTTTTTTCTCCGGCAGTCGAGCCTCTTGGGCGAAATTCGTCCCGGCGTTCGCCGCCATCTGCTTCCTCGCGATCGTGACGCCCAAGGCCACTGCCGGCGGGTATACGATTCAGGATTTAGGAACGCTAGGAGGCTCCACTTCGTACGTCAGTGGAATCAATGAATACGGGCAAGCTAGCGGATGGGCGGACACGACAGGGAATGTGGCTGTTCAATCTTTTTTTTATTCTAACAACACAATGACGAATATTGGGACAGCGGTCGCATCAAGTTATTCAGCGGGAATTAACGATAGCGGATGTGTGGTAGGTTATTGCTATGACGCTTCGAGCGTATTGCATGGATTTTTATATTTCAATGGCCAGACGGTTATGCTTGATAGTTATGGAATTCAGCGAGCATACGCGAACGCCATAAATGATGCAGGAACAATTGTAGGAACATATCAACCTTCTTCAAAGCTTAAGGCATTTATATATACAAACGGAACTATCACTAGCATAGGTACATATACAAGCAGTCAGGCAGTAGATATTAATGCGCTGGGACACGTAGCAGGATATGCAAAAACAGGTACATCAACAAGATATATAGCGTATGTATATAAAGATGGTATTGCAACTGATATTGGGTGCCTTACTGGCGGTGTAGCCAGTATTGCATATGCAATTAACAATAGAGATGATGTTGTTGGAAACTCAATGACCTCTAGTGGTGCTAACACTGCATTCTTATACTCAAATAATAATCTTACTAGTATACCTGGACTAGGAACTAGAAGCGGCGCTAATGATATAAATGACGAAGGCCATGTCGTCGGATCATTCCTTGCTTCAAACGGAGAATATCATGGTTATATATATGCAAACGGACAGTCTCAGGACTTAAACAACTTAATTTCGCAGAGCGGCAGTTGGATGGTTGCATCAGCCAAAAGCATAAATAATCGCGGTCAGATCGGTGGAAATGGTGTTTTAACGTCCAACGGAACAACATGTACTCACGCAATTCTCATGACCCCCACGGCATGCGTTTGGGACGGGGGCGGGGCGAACGGTTTGTGGAGCACGGCGGCCAACTGGGTCGGCGACGCAGTGCCCGTCAACGGCGCCGCGATCACCTTCGCCGGTTCGGCCAACCAATACACCGATAACTACTTGCTGTCCTACGTCGGAGCGATCACTTTCGCCAACGGCGGATTTGACGTCGCCGGCAATCCGATAACGCTGAACGACGGCATCGTCAATACCGGGGAGAATAATTTGATATGCGATACGACCCTCGGTTTTGATCAAAGCTTCGTTAGTCTCGGCGGCATCCTTTCAGTCTACGGTAGCGTGGCCACCAACGGCAAAACACTTACGTTAAGCGGCTCCGGCTCGCATATTGTCACCGGACCTATAACGGGGACCGGTCGCCTGGCCAAAGCCGGCTCAGGTACGGCAGTGCTCAAGACGACGAACACCTACTCCGGATCGACTGCCATTTATTCCGGAACGCTGCAGCTTGGCTATCTTTGCGCGAACGGCTTAGGCGCGAACGGATCGTTCGGTTCCGGCGACGTCTACAACTATGCCGGACTGATTGTAAACAATTTCGAGGATTCGCTCGAAATCGCCAACAACATTTCCAACTCCGGAACGATTTCGGTCTATCAAACGGTAAGCGGCACGACGTTGTTTAGCGGATCGATCATGCTTAACTCTGGGGTGTTTGTTTCTAATAGCGGCAGCACTATAATCTGCGGCGGATTGAGCGATTCCGGCACTTCGGCCATCATCGTGAACGCCGGCACGCTCGTCTTAGATGACATGACCGTCAACGCGCCGCACATGAGCATCTACGTGGCGGCGGGCGCGAGTCTCGTCATCGGCGACGGATACTATTCGCTCTACTCAATCACAGGTAGCGGAAGAGTCTCGGTTTCCGGCACAATCGCCGTGGGCGTGTTAGTCGGCGATTCCTTAATCCTGGGAAAGAATTCCGCAGGGAAAGAAGGAACCATCATGACGGCGACGCCTGAGGGCCTGGCCGTCCATTCCGTCATTCGCGACGGCGTTTCGGCGGACGGAAAGCGGTCGTTCGGTCGCGACGCGATCGTTTGGGCGGGCCTGTCGAGTGCCTGCGGAGCGCTCTTCGTCTTCCGCAAGCGATAATAGCTGATCGCGCTCGTTACTAGACTAAATCCGGCCTGGTTCGAAAGATCCAGGCCGGTTGCGTTTCTTGGGGAACGAATGGCCGCGAAAGAACGCTATTTTTTCACCGCTGAGACGCAGAGAGCGCAGAGAAAACAACATTGCCCGTCTCCGCGTTCTCCGCGCCTCTGCGGTAAAATTTAATCGTGTTGCTTAAAAGTAGGTCAGGCGCCCCGTGCCTGACAGGATTCACCGTAGTGACGCGAAATTGTTTAGACAAGATTAACAAGATGTTCAGGATTCACAGGATTATTGCTTTTAAAATCCTGTAGATCATGTAAATCCTGTCTAATTCTTCGTTCCCTGTCTCCAACGCTCTCCTTTTCCCTCCCGCGTCGGCCGGTTCCGGCCGGTTCTTGAGCCTCGCACGGACTATTTCGGCGAAACTTTTTCGCGGTCCTCATGATTTAGCGGGTATTATTTATGCAGAATATTCCGGTTATGCCGATAAAGCCATATATAGGGGGTTGCGCACAGTCGCGATCGGTTGGGGACGTCCGTAACGGGCGCGAAGGGCCGACGCTGATTTTGCCATCGCTCCTGACAGGTTTTTCCCGCAATTACCGTCACGTCTGAAGCAGGCCGTCTTCGCCAAAGCGAACGCGGTTAAAAAAAGCGCGTCACGATCGGCGTTCTCTCGGCCGACGGGTTTCGCGCATGAAGGATTTATTTACGAAAGACGTCTGGCATGACCCGCATTAACACAAACGTCAGTTCTTTAGTCGCCCAAAATTCTTTGGCGAAATCCAACGTCGAGTTGAATGTCGCGCTCACTCGGTTGAGCACCGGTTTGCGCATTAACAGCGGGCGGGACGATCCTTCCGGACTAATTTCCAGTGAAATCCTGAAAAGCGATATCGCCAACGCCAACCAGGCGATCACGAACTCGCAGACGGCGAACGAAATGATTTCGACCGCCGACAGCGCTTTGGGCGAAGTCAGCGGGATGTTGACCGATATCCGTACTCTGATTTCCGCGGCGGCCAACGACGGTACGTTGAGTACCGATCAGATTAACGCCTACCAACAACAAATCAACGATTCGTTGCAGGCCATCAACCGCGTGGCTTCGACGACCGAGTTCCAAGGCCGCACGCTGTTGGACGGCAGCTTGGCCTTCTCGACCTCGGGCATCGATAGCACGAAGGTGTCGGATCTCAATATTAGCCAAGCCTCGAACGGCACGCAAAAAGGGGCGATCAGCGTCAAGGTGATCGGCCAGGCCACCAAGGCCTCGTTGACCTATAGCGGTTCGACCGTGGCGACCGACACGAAGATTACGGTTTCGGGCGCCAACGGCTCGTCGGACCAAATCTCGTTGGCGGCCAACTCGTCGTTGACGACGATCGCCAAGTCGATCAATTCCTATTCCGACGCCACCGGCGTTGAGGCCGTCGTTGCGAACGGCGTGGTCGACGTGGCCAACTCGGCGGGCAACGCGGTCATTTCGGGCACGGCGAATAACAGCGGTTTGAACATAAAGAGCCGCTTGACCGGCGCCAACGCCTCGAACGTGAACGTCAAGTACGTTTTGAATGCGACGTCGGGCGTCCATACTTCGGCCGCCTTTACGGCCGCCTCGAATACGGACGACGCGAATGCCGGCACTTTGGTCGTCACATTGGAATCGACCGCCTGGGCGCAGACGACCACGATGAGTTTCGATGCCGCCAGCGATGCCCGCTTAACGTTAAAGTCGGCGATGTCGGGGGCGGATTGGAACGGTTACACGTTCAATGTGACCACAACCGCGGGGGCCACGACATGGTCGGCCGACACGGCGACGAAGAAAATCACGTTGGCGTATAATGCGGGCGACGACATTGCGACAGTCATCGGGGCCGCCGCAGGCGACGCCAATTTTTCGAATATGTTCACCGTCGGCTCGAACGGCGGCGCCAATACGGCCAACAACATTGACGTGGCGATGCTTTCGGCGAACGCTTCCGGACGGATGACCGTCGGAGCCACGACCGGCGGATTGGTTGACGCCAACGCCACGGCCAACGCGGTTCGCTACGCGATCGCCGCGAATACGGCCGCCAACGCCGCCTTGGAAGTTTCGCTCGCCAACGGCA
This sequence comes from Thermoguttaceae bacterium, assembly GCA_963665265.2. GTDB lineage: Bacteria > Planctomycetota > Planctomycetia > Pirellulales > Thermoguttaceae > CAXXHQ01. The sequence goes on from OY762224.2 coordinate 1,883,075, forward strand.
GCGACGGCTCAGGCGTGGTCAACGCCTTTAGCGAATACGCCTATAGCGGCACGGTCGCTGAAGATAATTACATGCAAATTCTGGCGCCTTCGACCTCGCCGAACATTAAATTGTCGTTCGTCGCCGGCACGGCCAATCAGACCTTGAGCGCCAACGTATCGAACGTCGCGAAAGCTACGGGCACCTACCAATCGACCGCGGCGAACTCGTCGCTCACCATTGCGGCGAAAAACGTCGGCGAAGAGTACTCGGGCACCACGATTTCAATTCAATCGACGACGGATCCCACGTACGTTATTTACGATAAGTCGGCGAAGACGTTGACGGTCTACGCGAACGCCGCCGACATGGCCAATATGGCCCATATCGCCAACGCGATCGATAACGATCCCTACGCCAATCAGTATTGGGACGCCACGAGTTTGGGAACGAGCGCCGCCATCGCCGGAACCTCTTTCGCCACGGCGATCGATTCGACGGCGACCGGCACCGTCACGATCAACTTGGCGACCGACGCGACGGGCTCCGTGACCACTTCGGCCAACGACCTAATTAAGTTCCTCAACACGACGACCGACGAGAATCTGAAAGCTCTCGGGCTAGTCGTGACGAACTCGAGCACCAGCGCCGGCACCGGCAAATTGACCGCTACGACGTCGGACATCACGCTCAAGACGAACGGAGCGACGTATACTCCGACCTATTCTTCGGCCAATACGATCGCCCGAGGGGGCCAAACTTCGCAGTTGTCCTTCACCGCCAAAACTAAGGGCGCAACCTACGACGGCGTGAAAGTCGTCTTTGCCGACACCTTGACCTCGACTTCGGCCAGTCAAGTTAGTTTCGCCTACAGCGATACGACCAAGACTTTGACGGTCAATATTTCGTCGGGCAATACGACAGCCGCGCAGGTCGCCAACGCCTACGACGCCTTGGGGAATTCGGACACGGTAAAGATGCAATTTACCGTCGATTCGTTAATGACTCGAGCTGCCGCCACCGGCGCGGTTTATTCGACGGACACGGCGACTCTTGCCGGCGGAGCGGGGAGCGACGGCGTTCAAGAAGGCATGAGTCTCTTGAATAAAGACGCCGCCTCGACGGCGAAAATGACCTTGCAGGCCACCGAGTACGGCTCGGCCAACTCGGTTAAAATCGTCACCTCGACCGGCTCGTTCGCCACGGTTGACGGAAATAACATCGCGTCGAACGCGGCGTGCGGAACCGACATTCAAGCGACGATCAACGGCATCAAGGCCGTCGGCGCCGGCTTGACCGCCTCGCTGTCGACCTCGGCCTTGTCGATGGCCATTACGCTTAGCGACACGATGGCGGCGGGCGATTCGCTCGACTTCATTATCACCGGAGGCGGCGCCCAGTTCCAATTGGGCACCCAAGTCGTGTCGAATCAGCAGGTGGTCATCGGCATCAACTCGGTGACAACTTCGACCTTGGGGAATACCGCAGGCTCGTTGGCCGACTTGTCGTCCGGCGAGAAGTACAGCCTAACCGGCGGCGACTTGACCACCTCGGCCGCGATCGTAGATTCGGCGATTAATCAGATCACCACCCTTCGCGGTAAGCTCGGTACGTTGCAATCGACCACGTTGGAAACGAACATCAGTTCGTTGAGCAGCACGGTCGAGGCTTTGACCGAGGCGAAGAGCATGGTCGAAGACGCCGACTTTGCCGCCGAAACCGCGAACTTGACCAGAGCTCAAATTCTGGTGCAATCCGGTACGTCGGTCTTGAAGATCGCCAACCAAAACCCGCAAAACGTGTTGTCGTTGCTCAGCCAATAATTTAGCCTGATTAAAAACGGGCGACCGCGATAAATGCAACCGGCTTGGTTCGAAAGATCCAGGCCGGCCGCGTTTCTTGGGAGCGAAATGGCCGGGAAAGAACGCATAGATCGCAGAGGAGAGCGGCTCACGCGGAGACACGGAGGACGCGGAGTTTTTTAGACAAGATTAACAAGATGTTCAGGATTCACAGGATTATTGTTGTTGAAATCCTGTACATCATGTAAATCCTGTCCAATTGCTTGCGCTCTGTCCCCTATGCCCTATTCCCTCAGCCTTTTCCGTGTCTTGGCGGAAAACTGCGAGTTTGCAAAAAAGCAGCCGTTTTTGATCTGGATCAAGGAAACAATTTGACCGGTAAGCGATAATTTAAGCATGGGAACGAAATAAGGCCGAGCGACTTGGAGAGCGGATCATGCCGAAACGGAATATCATTGAAATCGACGAATCGCGATGCGACGGCTGCGGCCTGTGCGCCTCGGCCTGCGCCGAAGGGGCCATTCAAATCATAGACGGCAAAGCGAAGCTGATTTCCGACGTCTATTGCGACGGGTTGGGCGCCTGCTTAGGGCATTGCCCGCAGGACGCCATTCGGATCATCCAGCGGGAGGCGGAAGATTTCGACGAGCAGACGGTCGAATTGCATCTGAAAAAAATGGAATTCGCGAAGCGGAATCCGACGACGACGCTGACCGCGATTTCGCACCCGAAATCGGCGCATGCGGAAGGAACGCCGTGCGGCTGTCCCGGCTCGCAAGCAAGGACGTTAAACGCGAGTCCCGTCATGGTCGGAGGAGTTGGCGAGAAAGAGCAGGGGAGGGCGGCGTCAATGCCGTCGGCGTTGGGGAATTGGCCGGTTCAGTTGAAATTGATACCGCCGAACGCCCCTTATTTGCGGGAAGCCGATCTCTTGTTGGCGGCCGACTGCGCGCCCTTCGCCTTGGCCGATTTTCATGAACGGTTGTTGCGAGGCCGACCGTTGGCCATCGCTTGTCCGAAACTGGACGACGGCGAATTTTACGTGCAAAAATTGGCGCGAATCATTCAGGAAAACGATTTGCGAAGCTTGACCGTCGCGCGAATGGAAGTGCCCTGCTGCGGCGGCTTGAGCCGAATCGCGCAAGCGGCGATCGCGCTGTCGGGCAAAGACGTGCGGTTCGACGAAGTGACCGTTTCGATCGACGGCCGCGTGATCTAAAATTCGCCCTTGTGCGCTAAGTGTACGAAGAAGCCACGTCGGGGCCAGTGACGCGACTTGTTATTAACCTGAAAGCGTCGTCGGCAGGAACGTGGTTTGTCGGCAGGAGCGTAGTTTATCGTCGCGCATGTATTGGTTCTAGCCGCGGCAGGACCAGCGTCTCCGGCTCGGCGACGTTGCCCGTGGCCTGCTTGGTTCAAGATACTCTCATGATCGGCGGAAACTGCGGTGATTTCTTTTCAGCCGGCAGCGGCTGTTTGCACCTTCGCGGCGAGATAATCAAGGCTTGCGAAGGATCATCAATGGCCGATCGATGAAGGCTTTGTCGAAGGGGATTGACGGTCGGGGTATGGATACTTAGGTTGAAAAATCTGAAACGCAAAAAAGAATATGGACGCCTTTTTAAGCCGAAAAACCGAAATTTCTCGAATCGGCGGATTGCCGTAAGCGTCTTCGGCGCTCGGAGAGCGTCCTACGCCGTTTTGCTTGCAGATGGGGGAGGCGGAGCCGCGACTGCTCCCCTGGTTCCTTAGCTCCGCCTGGGAACCAGGGGGGCAGAGCGCGAGCGGCGACAAAGGCGGCCGCTGAAAGCCGATTGCCGAAAGAAGATTAAATTGTCAAAGAACGGGGGAAAGGTCGCCAGTCTTTCCGACGAGGATATCGTCGCGGAGGATTCTAGCGAAAGACTTGGCCCGATTTCCAGCGAAAACTGATTTTTGCGCGGCGCCTGCGAAGGAGCGAGCGATTCGGAGAAGCATGCAATATTTGGATGCCCCGTTGTTTTATAGCGAGGCCTGTTAGCTTCCCCTTTAGAACCGCCTGAGCGATAGTCTATCATATTGCACCAGTTTTTTGCCGGCTCTATAATGGGCATTCTCCTAATCATTCGCTTTCACATTATCTTTTGAGGCAGCATTTTGGATTCGAGATTTTTTTCTTTTTGAATACAATCTTTTTCGGGAAATTTTCCGATGCGCATTCAATCCGTTCGTTCCGCGCCGCGCGCGATAAAAATTTATACCTTCGTTCTGTCGGGGCTAATTGCTCTTTCGCTCTCCGCCGCTTCGGCGCGCGCCGCGATTACCGTCACGGGCAGCGTCAGTCCGAGCGATCCTTCAACCTGGACCAGTTCGACGTATGCTTATGTCGGGGACTACGCCGACGGCGGCATGACGGTGGACGACGGCAGCGACGTGGTTTCAGCTGCCGCATATATTAGTTATAGCGGCGGCAGTGCTACCGCCACGATTAGCGGAACCGGATCGACCTGGACGAATAGCTCTTCGTTCTTTGTCGGCTATTCCGGCACAGGAACGCTGAATATCACGAGCGGCGGATCCGTCGGGAATCGCGACGGGTACATCGGCAATAGTAAAGGCTCGGTCGGCGCGGTCACCGTTAGCGGAACCGGCTCCTTATGGAGAAATTCCTACAATCTTTTCATCGGTTCTTTCGGCTCAGGAACGCTGAATATCACGAGCGGCGGATCCGTTGGGAATCGCGACGGGTACATCGGCAATAGTAAAGGCTCGGTCGGCGCGGTCACCGTTAGCGGAACCGGCTCCTTATGGTCAAATAGCAGTAATCTCTATGTTGGATACAACGGCACGGGAACGCTCACCGTCGCCGACGGCGGTTCCGTCTCCGTTTCGGTCTCAACTATTCTCGGAACTACTGGAAGACTTACCATGAACGGAGGAACCCTCTCGACGAATGCGTTTTTGGCCTCCGCGAATCAAGTGAGCGGCTCCGGCGTCGTGAATACCCGTAGTTTCGTGTGCGACGCCAATGTAACGTTCGCTTCGTCCGCGAGTCTAATGCAATCGTTCGTTATGTCCGGCGTGATCGTCAATGTGGATTTGGCGAGCAAACCCGTCTCAAACGGAGCCCTGGGCGTAAATTCAGGCACGTTTGTCGTCTCGAACGGCGTTGCGGTTATGTCTTCGACGGGATACGTGGGCTATTATAGCGACTCATCGGGGACTGCCGCCATTTCCGGAACTGGCTCTCAATGGGCGAATAGCAATGATCTATACGTAGGTTATTACGGCACGGGAACGCTCAACGTGACGAACGGAGGATCTGTGGGAAAATCTTCTTATATGTTCGATGTTTACATCGGCTACTACGGCGGATCAGTCGGCACGGTCACCGTATCCGGAACCGGCTCAAAATCAGCGAATCGCGGCAATCTCTATGTCGGATACAACGGCACGGGAACGCTCAACGTGTCTAGCGGCGGATCTGTGGAGAACTACTACGGATACATCGGCTGTGAAAGCGGCTCGGTTGGCGCAGTCACCGTTAGCGGAACCGGCTCCGTATGGTCAAATAGCTTTAATCTCCACATTGGCCTCTCTGGCGCGGGAACGCTCAACGTCGCCGACGGCGGCTTGGTCTCCGCTTCCGGAACGACCTTCGTCGGAACTGCCGGAAAACTTACCATGAACGGAGGAACGCTCTCGACGAATACATTTTTGGCCTCCGCGAATCAAGTGAGCGGCTCCGGCGTCGTGAATACCCGTAGTTTCGTGTGCGACGCCAATGTAACGTTCGCTTCGTCCGCGAGTCTAATGCAATCGTTCGTTATGTCCGGCGTGACCGTCAATGTGGATTTGGCGAGCAAACCCGCCTCAAACGGAGCCCTGGGCGTAAATTCAGGCACGTTTGTCGTCTCGAACGGCGTTGCGGTTATGTCTTCGACGGGATACGTGGGCTATTATAGCGACTCATCGGGGACTGCCGCCATTTCCGGAACTGGCTCTCAATGGACGAATAGCGGTGATCTGTACGTCGGTTCTTCCGGCACGGGAACGCTCAACGTGACTAGCGGCGGATCCGTCGGGAACGGCTGCGGGTACATCGGCTATAATGGCGGTTCGGTCGGCGTGGTTACTGCCAGCGGAACAGGTTCCAAATGGACAAATAGCGCCTATCTATATGTCGGGTACAACGGCACGGGGACGCTCAACGTGACTAGCGGCGGTTCCGTCGGGAACGGCTACGGGTACATCGGCTACAATGGCGGTTCGGTCGGCGTGGTTACTGTCAGCGGAACAGGTTCCAAATGGATGAATAGCGCCTATCTCTATGTCGGATACAACGGCACAGGAACGCTGAATGTGACGAACGGCGGATCCGTCGAAGATTCTTATTCTCTTTCCAGCACAAACATTGGCTACGCTGTCGGTTCGTTCGGCGCGGTTACTGTCAGCGGAACCGGTTCCAATTGGACAAATAGCGCCTATTTCTATGTCGGGTACAACGGCACGGGAACGTTGAACGTGACGAACGGAGGATCCGTCGGGAACGTCTATGGAAACATCGGCTATAATAGCGGCTCGTTCGGCGCGGTTACTGTCAGCGGAACCGGTTCCAAATGGATGAATAGCTCCTATCTCTATGTCGGATACAACGGCACAGGAACGCTGAATGTGACGAACGGCGGATCCGTCGAAAATTCTTCTCCTCTTTCCAGCACATACATTGGCTCAGATATCGGTTCGGTCGGCGCGGTTACTGTCAGGGGAACCGGTTCCAAATTGACGAATGGCGCCTGTCTCTATGTCGGTTTTGTCGGCACGGGAACGCTGAATGTGACGGACGGCGGATCCGTCGGGAACGGCTCCGCCTTCATCGGCTATAATGGCGGATCGATCGGCGCGGTCACCGTTAGCGGAACCGGCTCCAAATGGGCGAATAGCTTTAATCTCTACATCGGCAACTACGGCACGGGAACGCTCACCGTCGCCGACGGCGGCCAAGTCTCCGTCGTCGGAACGACCTTCGTCGGAACTGCCGGACAGATAAATTTAATTGGGGGCACGCTCTCAACCAAAACGCTTTCCGCTTCTAGCGGAGCCGCCTTCAACTTCGGCGGCGGAACGCTGCAACTGACCTCCGCGACGACGGTCGCCTTGAACGTGACGCTCACCGGCACGGGCGGCGCGGCTAACGTCGATACGAACGGTTATGCCGTCACTCTTTCCGGCTCGCTCTCCGGCGTCGGCGGATTAACGAAACTCGGCTCGGGCGTTTTAACGCTTACCGGAACGGAAACGTTTACCGGCGGCATCTCGGTCAAAGCAGGAACGCTGGTCCTCACTTCGACCGAATCGAACGTTTCAACTTTAGACGTTGAAACGGCCTCCGGGGCGACGTTTTCCATCACCGGCGGCGCGCATACGCTCGACTCGATCACCGGCGGCGGCACGACGACCGTCTCCGGCTCGGCGACGTTGACCGTGGCCTGCTTGGTTCAAGATACGCTCATTCTGGGCGGAAGCGGAGCGGCAGAAACTGACGCGGTTGCTTCAGCGGCGGAGATTTCAACGGTGGCCGTTCCCGAGCCGACGACGTGGGCTTTGTTGGCAGTTGCCCTTGGCCTCGTCTTCATCGTGCGACGAAAAAAGGAGTAGGCGCACTCCGTGCGCCGTAACTCGGCCGAATCCAAATACAAACGGCGTTCCCCGCTATCCGCGACGAACGCCGTTTTTTGTTTCTAATGATCTCTGCGATCTTATAATGAGAATCATGCGTTCCCCTATCCTACTCCGCAAAATACTCCGCAAGGGCTTCCTGCCAGGTCGTCATTTTTGGACCGCCGAGGGCGTGATACTTCGACGTATCGAGGACGCTATAGGCCGGGCGCGGCGAAGGCGCTCCGTACTCGGCCGTCGTGATCGGCTGAATCTTGACGTCCAGCCGGGCGAGCCGAAAAATTTCCTCGGCAAAGCCGCGCCAGGTCGTTTCGCCGGTTTGCGTAACATGGTACAAACCGAACGGAGCCGGCCGTCCGCCCCCGAATCCGACGATATGCAGAATTGCCCGGGCGAGTTGCGGAACCGAAGTCGGCGTGCAATGCTGGTCATCGACGATTTTTAATTCTTTGTTCGCCGCCCCGACGCGGAGCATCGTCTTCACGAAATTTTTTGCCGCCTCGTCCGAACGTCGCGCGTAGAGTCCGCAGGTCCGCGTGATCCAATGTTTCGGGTAGCGAGAGACGAGCGTCTCTGCTTCATGCTTCGTCACGGCATACACGCCTTGCGGCTTCGGAGCGTCGATCTCGGTAAAGGGTTTCGTTTGAAGCCCGTTGCCGCAGAAAACGTAATCGGTGCTAACTTGTAGAACGGCGCCGTCCCACTCGGCCACGGTCTGGGCAATTCGCTCGGCGGCCAAAGCGTTTATCGTACGCGCGAATTCGGTTTCCGTTTCGGCTTTATCGACCGCAGTATAGGCCGCGCAGTTCACGACCACGTCAGGCCGCAATTCGCGCAGCTTCGGTCCAATCGCGTCGAGTTTGGTCAGGTCGAGCGTATCGAGGTCCACGCCGACGGCGTTCGGTCCGATTTGCCGACAGATTTCCTTCCCCAACTGCCCATATGCGCCGGTCACGACGATTTTCATATCTTATTACCTTATATAGCTTTGCGGTGAACGCCGCCAAAGTAGTTCGCTCGTAGACTTGTTGAAAAACTCGCCCAGAAAACGACCAAGGTAGCCTATTTTTTTGGGAATTGGTATGCCAGAATGGAAATTTCATAGATTTATTGCGGCAGACGCATAGAACAGAGCGTCTCCGCGTTTTGATTGGCGAATTCGAGGCGAAAGGACAGCGTGCTATGAACGTGTTGGTAACCGGCGGCGCCGGATACATCGGCTCACATGCCGTGAAGCAATTGATCGAAACGGGCCATAACGTCGTCGTGGCCGACAATCTCTATCGCGGACACATCGAGGCCGTCCATCCCAAGGCCCAATTCTACCGCATCGACTTGGCCGAAACGCAAGGCTTGGCCGACATTTTGAAAAAGCACGAGATCGAATGCGTGATGCATTTCGCCGCTTTGGCTTACGTAGGCGAATCGGTCACCGAACCGTTGACCTACTACAACAACAACACCTCCGGCGCGATTAGCATGTTGCAAGCGATGAAGGAATCGGGAGTGAACCGCTTCGTCTTCAGTTCGACTTGCGCCACCTATGGCGAGCCGGAAGCGACGCCGATCGTTGAAACGATGGGGCAATCGCCGATCAATCCGTACGGCTGGTCGAAATGGTGCGTCGAGCGCGTTTTGAAGGATTACGGGGCCGCGAACAAGGATTTCTCGTACGTCGCCTTGCGTTACTTCAACGTGGCGGGCGCGGCGGCCGACGGCACGATCGGCGAAGATCACGAGCCTGAAACGCATTTGATTCCCGTTTTGCTGCAAGCGTTGTTGGGGAGCGGCAAGACGGTGACGGTTTTCGGCGAGGATTACCCGACGCCGGACGGCACCTGCATCCGCGATTACGTTCACGTGGAAGACCTTTGCGCCGCGCACATTGCGGCGATGAAGGCGTTAAAGCCCGGCGACGCTCGTTTCTATAACTTGGGCATCGGCAAAGGCTACACGGTGAAGCAGATTATTGACGCGGCGGAAAACGTGACCGGGATGAAGATTCCGCACACGATCGGCCCGCGCCGCCCCGGCGATCCGGCCGCCCTTTTCGCCAACGCCGACAAGATTAAGAAAGAACTCGGCTGGTCGGCCAAATACACCGACGTCAACGAGATCGTCGCCACGGCCTGGAATTGGCATAAGAATCATCCGAACGGCTACAAGAAATAGTTCGTTCGCAATTATTGATGCCGATGTAGCCAATGATCCTTTTTCTTTCGCAAACACGGCCATCTGGTTGACGCCAAGATCGGCGGTGCTCCATAGCCTGATGGTTTTCCGGATTTTCCCCGGCCGAGTTTGCTAGGCGTTTTAACGCGGAATGGTTTATTGACTGCGCAGGACTCAATAGAGGCTGAAAACGCAAACTGCCGTCAAGCGGAATAGATCCGATTGGCGGCAGTTTTTTATTTACGGCAATTGAAATCAAAAAAACGGAGCGGACGTATAAGCCGGGTTTTGTATCCCTTGCGGGCGACGATCATTTCTCTAGGACGTCGATTGCTCGACGCCTCCAGCAATCTACCCGGAAGTCGGTGGCGGACCGGACCGATCCGCGCGAGCGGCGCCGATTGAGATCGACGTGCGTCGCTGCTTCCTGCTTGATCTTGCGCCGGACGGGGTTTGCATAGCCAAGCCGGTCGCCCGACTTGCTGGTAAGCTCTTACCTCACCGTTTCACCCTTACCTTTGACGAACGCTCGAAGGCGTTCGTCAGGGGCGGTTTGCTTTCTGTTGCACTTTCCCTGGCCTCGCGGTCGGTGGACGTTATCCACCGTCCTGTCCTGCGGCGCCCGGACTTTCCTCCCGTCGCTTACGAAATTGGGATCATGATGGCGATCCCTTCGAAAAGCGACCGGCGACCGTCCCGTCCGCTCCGAAGTGACATTATAACAAGATTTGGATTGAAATGCGGGAACGCCGGAGCGGTAAATTTTCGCACCTGCCGCGGCCCCTATGGTCGGCATAACCGATTTATTCGGACGACGAAACTGGGGTTTCTTGTGCATTACGAATCGCGAGGAAAATTGCCCGGTTTCAGATAAAAACGTAGGTTTTGTAAGACTTTGCGAGAATTCGCCGAAGTCGTCGCAACCCATTTTCCCCCTCGGTCGTCATGAGATCGACGAAGCCCCTATCGCCGTCATTCAGTTTACGCACCCGTCTTGTGACGTTGATGTTGACGGTGTCGTTATCGGCGACGGCGATCGCGATTTTCATCGTCAGCGAAAACGGAGCGAATCGTCTTCGCAATGAAGCGATGCTGCGGCTTCAATCCACGTCTCAAGCGGTGGCGGCGGGAGTCGAGCGTTGGGACGAATCGATGGTCTTTGCCACGCGGAATCTCGCCGTTCAGCCCGCGGTCGTTTCCGGCGATCACGTTCAGCAAGAAAAAATCTTGCGTCGCATGCAAGCGATCTATTCGTTTCTTCTATTCGCCCACACGCTGGACATGAACGGGAGAGATATTGTTCGCAGCGACGGCGAGCCGGATAGAAATTACGGGGATCGCCGCTGGTTCGTTAAAGCAAAAGACGAACCTGATATCGCGCGAGAGCTAATCATAAGTCGAACGAATTTTTTGCCTTCAATCGCCTATGCCGCCTCTTACCGAAACGTGAAAGGCAAAATCGCCGGCGTCGTCTGTCTTGTGGCGAATCTTGAGCATATTGAAAAGCAAGTCGGAGTGGGTCGAATCGGCAATTCCGGCTTTACGTTCGTCACCGATGAGCAAGGGAAAGTAATCGGGCATCCGGACAAAACAAAAATCCAAACGTTAAGTTTCGTCGATAAGGTCGTTCCCGGGGCGAAACTTCAAGACGGCGGCCTGATCTTGCCCGCCTCTTTCCAGGACAATAACCGTAAAACATGGCTCATCGCCTCCTCGAAACTACCCAACGCATGGACAGTAGTTAGCGTTCAGAGCGAAGACGAAGTCTTGCAATCGGCCAACGCTCTGTTGATGTTAACGTCGACTCTGATCGGCAGCGTAGTCGTCTGCGTGGCGTTGGTCACGTGGTTCGCCGTGGGGCGAATCGTCCGTCCGATCGCGAAGCTTACGCAGGCCGCCCAAGCTTTGGCGGGCGGCGATTGGACGCGTCGCGCGCCGGAAGGGGGCGACGACGAAGTGGGCATACTCGCGCGTTCGTTCAACGTAATGACCGAAGAGTTGGAGCGAACATATAAAGGCGTGGAAGAGGCGGTGCAAAGAAAGACCGAGGCGTTGCAGCGCAGCGTCGCGGCGCTGGGCGCAAGCGAGCGTCAGTTCCGCACGTTCATGAATCACGTTCCGGCCGCGGCGTTCATCAAGGACACGAACGGCGTTTACGTTTTCGCCAACGAATTTTTTGAACGCGTTTTCCAATTGCCGCCGAACGGATGGCAAGACAAAACTTCGACGGACATATTCGGCGACGCGGCGACGGACCTTCGGGAGCATGACGAGGCCGTATTTTCCCGCGGTCAAACGCTTCAAGTGTCGGAACGCGTTCCCACGGCGAACGGGACGTGGCAAGACTTAATTTCATTCAAGTTTCCGCTGCGTGACGCGAAGGGGGAATTGTTTCTGGGGGGAATCGCTCTAGACGTGACGGGCGAGCGGCAAATCGCCGAGGAATTACGAAAATCGAAAGAGGCGGCCGAAGCGGCGAATCGGGCGAAAAGCGCGTTTTTGGCCAATATGAGCCACGAAATTCGCACGCCGATGAACGCCATTCTCGGCTACGCCGACCTCGCCATTTCCCCGGAAATCGGCGTTAGCGAACGGACTGAGTTTTTACTCTCCATTCGACGTAACGGCGGTCACTTACTTCGCATCATCAACGATATTCTTGACATCTCGAAAATCGAAGCGGGAAAGCTGAACGTCGAACGCATCCGCGTTCCTTTACGCACATTGGTCGCCGACGCCTATTCCTCTTTGCAGATGCAAGCGCAAAAAAAGAACTTGGATTTTCGGGTCGAATTTGCGGGGATGGTTCCCGAGACTATTGAAACCGATCCAGGCCGGTTGCGACAAATCCTCTTCAACTTGGCGGGCAACGCGATTAAATTCACCGAACAGGGCGGGGTTCGCATCGTCGTCGGCATGCAAAAGGACGCCAACGCCAATCGCTCGCTGCTCCAGTTCTCGGTCATCGATACCGGCCTTGGACTAAGCGAAGAGCAAATCTCGAAGCTTTTCCAACCGTTCACCCAAGCGGATCAATCGATGACCCGACGCTTCGGAGGAACGGGGCTTGGCCTTGCGATATCGAAACGTCTGGCTGAAATTTTAGGCGGCGACGTCACCGTAAAAAGCGAATTAGGAAAAGGGAGCGAATTCGTCGTCACGATCGACGGAGGAGCGTTCGAAGACGTCCCGCTTCGGAATCTGTCCGACATCGTCGGAACGGATGAGAAATCAATGGCGAAGATGGCTAATCGGCTAGCAGGCAAAGCGCTGCTCGCCGAGGACGGACTCGATAATCAACGGATTTTCCGCCGTTTTCTGGAGAGCGCGGGGCTAAACGTATCGTTGGCCAACGACGGCGCCGAGGCCTGCGAAATGGTTTGGATCGCGGAGCAGGAATGCGATCCCTACGATCTAATTCTGATGGACATGCAGATGCCCGTGATGGACGGTTACGACGCCGTGCGCAAGCTCCGGGAAAACGGCTACGACCGGCCGATTATCGCGCTAACCGCTCATGCGATGGAAGGGGATCGCGAAAAGTGCGTCCAAGTGGGTTGCGACGACTACGCCGCAAAGCCGATTAATCGCCAGAATCTCTTGGAAGTCGTTCGCCGACATCTTATCCGCGTCGTCGATTAAGGATCGACGGCCCGCGCCGAGGCGAGCAACGGGTCGTCATTCGCCTTCGCCCGAGTCCGGATTCGCGACGAATCGATAACCGGCGTCGCGGATCGTTAGAAAATGCCGCGGGTTGGCCGAATCGAGTTCAAACGTTTTTCGCAAACGGCGAATGAATTGGTCGGGGGCGCGCGTATTCAAATTGCCGGGAACGCCCCAGATTTTCTCCAGTAATTCGCGACGAGGGATCACGCGTCCTTCATGCTCGACGAAATACCGCAGCAGCGACATCTCTAATTGGGTCATCCGGATTTGCTCTTCGCCGACTTTCACTTCAAACGTGTCGAAATTAATCGAGACGTTTGAAAACGAAAATTCATTGATCCCGTTTTCACGCGAATTTTGTCGTTTATCTCGACCGTGAAAGGTGAGCAAGTTTTTCACCCGGGCGATGAACTCGTCCAAGTCGAACGGTTTCGTCATATATTGATTGGCGCCCGCTTCAAAACCGCGAGTGCGGTCCTCGGTCAACGTTTTGGCCGTGAGCATCATGATCGGAATCTGCATATCGCTGGCGCGGATCGTCTCGCAAACGGCGTAACCGCTCATCTTCGGCAGCATTAAGTCGAGAACGACGAGGTCGAACCCTTCCGGCTCCTCGTCGATAGCGAGGAGCGCCGCCGGACCGTCGTTGACGACCGTCACGCGATAGCCCTCGGCCGTGAGGTTGTACTTGATGCCTAGGGCCAAGTGTTGTTCATCTTCAACGACGAGAATATGCTCTTTACCGGTCATGGCTTATCGTAATTACTGAACGGGAGGATGTGCGACGGTCGTCGAAGCGGTTCCGTCGCGCACGATCATCATTTTAGGAAGTTCGACTTCAAACATAACGCCTGGTTTTTGCTTGGGATCGCGAATGCGGATTCGGCCTCGCAAGCGCCGGGTCATTTCCCGGGCGATATACAATCCCAATCCGGTGCCGGGCTTGTCGCGTTCTAATTCCGAGCCGAGTCGAACGAATCGACCGAAAATTTTGCGCCGCAGGTGGAACGGAATTCCCCGTCCGTTGTCGGTCACTTGCACGACGACCGAGCCTTTAGCCGACCGGAGCGAAACGACCGAGACGTTGGGGGGCGATCCGGCGTACTTGACGGCGTTGTCAATCAAATTGCGAAAGACGACTTCTAAATCGGAGCGACGCGCTCGAACGAAACAGGGGATTAGGTTCAACGTGACGACATCTTTCGACACGCGGTAGCTCAAGCAAACTGACGACGCAATTTGACGGAGTAGATCGGCCAAATCGACCTCCTCCTCCGAAACCTGCGAATCGTCGGCGTCAAGTCGCCCCGCCTGAAGCATTTGATTAATCAATCGGTCAAGCCGCTCCAAATCTTCCAGCATATAACGATGAAACTCGGCCTGTTCCTCGCGGCTGACTTGCAGCCGGTTGAGCGTTTGCAAATAGAGCTTCATCGAAGCAAGGGGCGATTTCAATTCGTGCGTCACGCTATCTATAAAATTCGCTTGTCGACGGGTCAAATTGATCGTTTTAATGCTCAGAATTAGATAAAGAATCGTTCCCGCAAGCAACACGGCGATAAACAGGGAGCCAATCGTCAAAACCGCCCAATAAAAGCCGGAATTATGATCGGCCTGCAACGCGCCAAAAACGCTCAGAAGCACCCAGCCGACCGTGAGCACGATCAGCAGCACGATCATGACGATCGCTAGGATGATCGGCGTTCGTAGCGGTTTGCGTCTGGACATAGTATTCGATTTACACTTTTCGCAGTTTCGTTTAGCCGCCATGCCGAAGACATGCGCCGACCCGAGCCCCCCTCTTTTTTCGCAGATACGCCGCGAATTGCAACAGGGCTCGGCAACCCAGTTTTTCGAAACGGGCTGCTCGTCAGCTACGGTATTTCAGATGGAGAAGTCAGGGGCCGAGGCGACAAACGCTCGCCCTATTTTATCTAGTCGAGCTATTTGACGGCGATGCACAGAACTATTACTCACCTATTACACGGCGCATACACAGTTCGTACTGCGGAAATGGCGATGCGACATATAATAACTGCGTACAAGCACGGGAAAGGACATAAGTCCCTGTTTTACAAAATGTTACGTTTTCAAGAAAACGCCACAAAAAACATCTTTTTCCCGCCTATACGAGTTTACAAAGTGCAGGAAACCTGGAAATCATGATTGCAACACCCAAAAACTTCAAAGAGCATTCTTCGCACACCGCCGCGACGTCTTCCCGACCGACCGAGACGCATCCGCTCGGCTCGAAGGCCAAGGTTCTTTTAACGAGCGTTTTTGGACCGTACGGAATTGATGACGAGTACGGCAGCCGTCGGATGAACCCGATGGAGTTATATCACAATCAAGTGACCCGGACGCAAGGCCCGTTCTCGTTGCGGATGTTTCATCGCAGCTGGGGAATCATGCTGATTCAGGCGAACATTTCGGCGCCCTGCATGGTGCTCGACTTCCCGGTTTTGGACCGTTTCATTGAAGAAATCAAAAATCATCAATACGACGTGATCGGCATAACGTCGATTATTCCGAACTTAGCCAAAGCGAAGCACATGTGCAAGTTGATTCGCCAATATCAGCCGAAGGCCAAGATCGTCATAGGCGGTCACTTGGCGAACGTGCCCGACTTGAGCGAACGGCTCGACGCCGACTTCATCGCCAAAGGCGAAGGAGTGGAATGGTTCCGTCGCTATTTAGGCGAAGATCCGACCCAACCGGTTCGCCACCCGATGGTGCTTTCCGGACTCGGCACCCGCAACGTCGGCATCACGGTCAAGGATAAGCCGGGCGACGTCGCCGCCTCGCTGATTCCGTCGGTCGGCTGCCCGCTGGGCTGCAATTTCTGTTCGACGTCGGCCATGTTCGGCGGAAAAGGAAACTGCGTCCACTTCTACAAGACCGGCGACGAGCTGTACGAAATCATGTGTCAATTCGAGCGCGAATTGAAAACGAAATCGTTCTTCGTCATGGACGAAAATTTTCTCTTCCACCGCAAACGGGCGCTCCGATTGCTGGAATTGATGGAGCAAAACAACAAATCCTGGGCGTTGTACGTGTTCACTTCGGCCAACGTCCTCCGTTCCTACACGATTGACCAACTCGTCCGCCTCGGCATCTCCTGGGTTTGGATGGGCATCGAAGGACGCGAAAGCCAATACAACAAGCTCAAAAACATCGACACGTTCGATTTGGTGCGAGAGTTACAATCGCACGGCATTCGGATTCTCGGTTCGACGATTATCGGGCTAGAAAATCACACGCCGGAAAACGTCGACGAAGCGATTGAACATGCGGCGATGCACGACACCGACTTCCACCAATTCATGCTCTACACGCCGATTCCCGGCACTCCGTTGTTCGCGCAGATGAAGGCCGAAGGTCGCATGAAGGACGACAGCGAATACGAAAACGCCGACATTCACGGACAAGCGATTTTCAACTATCGTCATGCGGCGATCAGCGACGATCAGGCCGGCGAGTACATGCTTCGCGCCTTCGACCGCGACTTTGAACGCAACGGGCCGAGCACCGCCCGCATTGTCCGCACGACCTTGCAGGGCTACAAGCGCTATAAGAATCATCCGGACGCTCGCATTCGGGCCCGCTACATTTGGGAATGCCGCGAATTGAGCACGACGTTCTCGGCCTTAGTAGGCGCCGCGGCCTTGTATTTCCGTAAGAAGAACCCGACGATGCATCGCAAGATGACCGACTTGCTCCGCGAATTGCGGAATGAGTTCGGCTTGAAGTCGTGGTTCTTCAGCACGGTCGGAGCTCGATTCGTCCTGCACAAGATTCGCAAAGAGGAGAAATTGCTGAAGACGGATTGGCATTACGAACCGCCGACGTTCTACGATCGGAACGCGGCCGTAATGGATCGTCCGGAAGCCCGGTTGTGCCGTTTCGCCACGGCCAAGGCCCCGACGGTTGAAGCCGTCGAAGAAGCGAACCGGTCGCTCGAACGCAATATCGTCCAATTAGTCGGATAGACGCTTTCGGTCGTTCCGTAAGAGTTTTCGAAAACCTCGCTCTTCGCCTGAAACCGGCGGGAAGCGAGGTTTTTTTACGTCATTTCCGGTTTAATCGCCCCCTATGTCTTCAATGCCGCAATCGGGTTACAATGTCTATCGAGTTGTTTCCCGCATACGTTGGAAAAGATCGTCGCATTTTTTCTCAAAAGCCATTTTGGACTAGTTCCCGCATAATGGATCCGAAAGCGAAATCCGCCGCGAAGGTTGGCTCCGCCATCTTCAACTTGCCGAATCAGTTGACGATGTTGCGGCTGATCGTGTCGGTCGCGCTCTTTTGCCTGATCTGCTACGGCCAATTCGTTCTGGCTTTCATTTTTTTCGTCGTCGGGGCCGGCACCGATTGGCTCGACGGGTACTTCGCCCGAAAGTACGGACAAGTCACCGTCCTCGGTCGCATTCTCGACCCGTTCGCCGACAAAGTGATCATCTGCGGCACGTTCATTTTGCTCGCCTCGATTCCGGAGATCAACGCGCTTCCTTGGGGATTACGCGCCTGGATGGTCGTGGTCATCGTCGGGCGAGAATTGCTCGTCACGACGCTTCGCAGTTTCATCGAGGAACGCGGCGGCGACTTTTCGGCCAAGTGGTCGGGCAAAATAAAGATGGGCGTTCAGTGCTTTAACGCCGGCGCCTGTCTCGTCTTCCTCTCCTTCGAGAATCCCGTCGTGAACTCGCCCCAATGGGTGCAGGTTTGCTTGATCGGCTCGACTTGGCTCTCGATGGCGAGCACCATTTATTCCGGCGGGATTTACGTCGGTCAAGCGATCAAGCAAATCAAAGAGTAGCCGTCTCCGAGTTTTTTTGAAACGCTTTTCATTTCGCCGATCGTCGGCGGCGCAGCCCATGACCTATTTCGCTTGTCAGATCGGGTTAAGCATGGGGCCGTTATTCGCCGCGGCGGAACGCACGGCCGTCGCTCCGCAATCGCTAATTCATAAGTCATTCGATCCGTTCATCGCGCCCGTCGTAACCGCCGTGCTTGCCCTCGGGATAATCTTGAGTTGCTTCGTCGGCGTTTTTATCTGGCGGATCACGAAAAACCCGGGCGACGACGCCGAGCGCCGCTCCTCGCCGTGGATCGCCCTCGATCTAATTACCGTCGTCTTGTTTTTCCTTTTGGCGTTTAGCGCGTCGTGGCAGTTCATCGATACGCACATCGGAATTACTCGCGATCAATCCGCCCAGAGCGATACCGCACATCCTCTGGCGAAATTAGCCTCGTCCGGCGATACGCGATTACTCATCCTTAGCGTCGCGTCGGGAGTCGTGGTGACGCCGATCTGCGAAGAGGTCTTCTTCCGCGTCCTGTTCCTCGGTTGGCTAAACGCCGTCATGAGAAACGCCGGGCGGTATTTTTCCCTCCTGCGACGCCCGAGTATCGCTCTTCACCTTCCGCTTTTCATATCCTCCCTCCTCTTCGCCTCGATGCACATACGCGTCGACGACGGCTCGAAGATGTCGTTGGCAAGCCAATCGGCGATCCTCATCGCGTTGGGCTTTTCGCAAGCGGCGACAATCGCTTTCGCCGTCGTTTTACTCTGCTGGCGAGTGGGAGCCGCAGCGTTGGATTTCGGTTGGAACGCGCGACGAATGCCCAAGGATTTTCTTCTGGGAACGTTGATATTTTTAACGGCGGTCGCGCCGCTCTATATGCTGCAGTATTCCCTTTCCGGAATTGTCCCGAAGGGAGTCGCCCCCGATCCGGGGCCGATGTTCGTTTTCGCTTATTTAGTCGGTTTGCTATACTTACGGACTGGTCGCATAGCCCCTTGCATAGCCGTGCATATGGCCTTAAACGCCTTGGGCATCTACTTAAGTTAAATCGAGTTTTTTCAAGATTTTCGCTGAGGAGAAATAATATGGCCTTGGGTTTCGGCGTAATCGGTTGCGGAATGATTTCCCATTTTCATGCGAAGGCGATCGCCGAGGTTCGCGGGGCCAAGCTCATCGGCGGATTCGACGCGCGAGTCGAAAGCGCCGGGAAATTCGCGCAGACGTTCAAATGCAAAGCCTTCACGAAGCTCGAGGACATGCTCGCCGATCCGGCCATTAACATCGTGACGATCGGCACGCCAAGCGGCGCGCACAAAGATCCGGCGATTGCGGCGGCGAAGGCGGGCAAACACGTCATCGTCGAAAAGCCGCTGGAAATCACGCTCCGCCGTTGCGACGCGATCATCGACGCTTGCGAAAAGGCGGGCGTCACCCTTTCCACTATTTTCCCCTCGCGTTTCCACGATTCGAGCCGAACGCTGAAAAAAGCCGTCGAGCAAAAACGCTTCGGCCGATTGACCGTCGGCGATTCGATCGTCAAATGGTATCGCAGCCAAGCCTACTACGATAGCGGCGCATGGCGCGGCACATGGGAACTCGACGGCGGCGGCGCCTTAATGAACCAAGCGATCCACAGCGTCGATTTGTTGACGTGGCTGATGGGGCCGGTCGTCGAAGTTCGCGCCATGACCGGCCTGCTCGCCCATGAGCGGATCGCGGTCGAAGACGCGGCGGTGGCCGCCGTGCAATTCGAGAACGGAGCCGTCGGCGTCATCGAAGCGAGCACCGCCGTGTTCCCCGGCTATTTGAAACGCGTCGAGATACATGGCGACGCCGGCTCGGCCGTCCTCGAAGAGGAAGACATCGTCAAATGGGACTTCGCCAAAAAGCTCAAGGCCGACGACGCGATCTTGGAAAAGATGGCGAATCGGATGAGCGGCGGCGGAGGCGCATCGGACCCGTCGGCCATCGGCCACCACGCACACGCCCGACAGTTCCAAGACGTTGTCAACGCGATTAAGAAGGGAACGAAACCGCTGATCGACGGATTGGAGGGGCGCCGCTCGGTCGAAATTATTTTGGCCATCTACAAGGCGGCTGAAACCGGCAAGGCGGTAAAGCTCCCGCTGGCCGGCGACCCTACGCTAGCCGCGAGAAAGAACAAGAAGGGGTAGAACAAACAAAACGACGGAGGCGGCAAGCGAGGATCACTTCAACGTCCTTGCATGCCGCCTTTTTTATTGGTTCAGCGGTGAATTCTTCGCGCAGGAACTAGACAGGATTTACATGATGTACAGGATTTCAGAAAACAAGTCCTGTGAATTCTAAACAGCTTGTTAATCTTGTCTAATAAAATCTCCGCGTCTTGTATGTTATCAAAGAGTCGTAAAGTTGGTACAAAGGTCATTGGCAAGGAGAAGGCTTCAAAGCGTAGCGAGAAGCCCTCTCCTTGCCGACCGGCGAGAGATCGATCGCGTCTTGACGTTCAAGACGTCGTCGCTGAGCGGTGAAACCATTCCTGGTGGGACTCGCTCCGCTCGGCCCACCCTACTCGCTCCGCGTGAAACCATTCCTGGCGGGGCTCGATGCTCGGTTCTCCCTCGAACCGCGGCTTATGGCGAATTCAGAGTTTCGCGTGCGCAAAAAAAGAGCGCAAAACAAAGCTTCCCATGCGGGTATCTTCGACGCCGGCGTCCGTGCCTAATCGTCGAACCATGTCGGCGTCTTGATTTATTCCGGGGAAGGTTTTGCTGATCGAAGCGGGCAATCCTGTTATTCTCCGCATCTCTCTGTTCAGCTCAAGACTCCGATTGTCCGCCGCTCGCTTTGTTTTGCGCTCGCGCAACCATTCGTTCTTCAGGCCACACTTCACACAGGAGTTTTTCGTTGATAAGTTTCGGGAAAGTCTCCCGTCGATTCGCAAGCGTCGTTCGGGACGCTCGGCGTTTCACGCTTGTATCACTCCATGTCCGGTCCGGGGATCAAAAAGGACGAGCGAATCTTACGCTCAAAAAATCCCTCCCTGGTGACTTGCAACTTCAACCGGGCGACAATAGTCGTTTGGCGAAAAGGGGATCCGCCGGGCCGGGCATGGATTGTTCGGTTACGCGACGCGTTAATTGTTCTTGCGTCGCAATCAGTCGTTCGGCTTTACTTCGAGAGTCGATCGAACAGTTTTCGGAATCGCGGCATGCGAGTTTCGAGATAACGCATCCAGGCTTGCGGACGCCATAACTCGACGCATACGGCCGCGCCGACGACGAGCAATTCACCGTTCGGCTCGACTCCTAAAAACTCGCGGAACCCTTCGGGCACCAACAAGCGTCCGCGTCCCGCTAGCTGCACCGGACGATGCCTTGTCGAAAGCAACCGTCCGAACAACTGCACTTGCTCGATTTTCTCTTGCAGCCGCCCGGCTCGCATTTTTTGTTTCACCAGTTCGACGCCTTCGTCTAAACGAGTCTGCCAAACCGGCGCGCTCCACAAACTCAAACACCCTGGCCGTTCTTTGGCCAAGATGCAATCGTTCGAATCGGCCGTCAGCGTCGCGACAAGTTCGTTAGGGATCGAGACCCTAAACCGCTCGTCGAGCGTTCGCTGAAATTCGCCGATGAGGAACTCTTGCGTTCCGGGCATTTGCGGGAGCCTTGCTAAAACCGAAGTTAGATATTGGGTTGATTCCCCACATCTAATCTAAGTTTTATTTTGCTTTTGGGCAAGTTCCCCACAAATCATGGTGCTGAGTTTACCGCTTATAACGATTTTGACAAGCCCCCGCTTTCTGTTTTTCACAACTTTTTTTCGAATACGAAATCCGCATGGCAAGAAACAAAAAACGCCGCTTACTTGCGGCGGTATTCTTTCGTATCGACTACTGCAATTACGTTCACTAACGCCGTGATGCGGCGGTCCAGGTTTCGGAGGAACATGTGAAGGATTCAAGCGGGACAGGTCAAGAATACGGAGGCGGAGCGAAACGAAAAACGGCGCTCGTCGCAGTTTGCGAAGAACGCCGTTTCGGTTGAGTTCGGCGCCCGGAATGCGCCCTCAATTTGCAAGTAGGGTTTACTTGTCTTAGTTCTTTTTAAGGACGATAAATTGGTTGCCGCCGCCTTGCATGCGGATGAGGAGCATCACGCCTTTGGCGAGCGATTCTTTTTTCATGGCGGCTTTGAAATCCTCGACCGATTTGACCGGCGTTTGGTCGGCGCCGATGCGGATGATGATTGAGCCTTCTCGGATTCCATTCGCGGCGGCGATTCCGTCGGGAGCGACCGAGGTGATGACGACGCCCTTGACGTTTTCGGCGCCGAGTTGCTTGGCCACTTCAGGCGTGAGGTCCGAGACTTCAATTCCTAATTCGCTTGACGATTCCGTGGCGTTTTCGTCGTCGGTCACTTTGCCGGACTTGGCGAAGCTGTTCGGCATCGCTTTCATCTCGACGGTGAGCTCGATGGATTTGTTTCCGCGTTTGACTTTCAAAGGTTGTTTCGAGCCGAGCGGGCAGCGCTCGACCATCTCCTGCAAATTGTGCGGAGAAGTGACGGGCTTGCCGGCGAATTCAACGATGACGTCGCCTTCTTCCACGCCGGCGAGGGCGGCGGGCGTTTTAGGCATTACATCGCTGACCGCCGCGCCCGTGTTCGGCGGCACGCCGAATTTCTCGGCCAAGTCGTTGGTGAGGGGAGCGATTTGCACGCCAAGGTAGGCGCGTTGGACGTTACCCGTTTTGGTCAATTGGTCGGTGACCCATTTGGCCAAATTGATCGGAATGGCGAAGCCGATGCCTTGGTAGCCGCCGCTGCTTGTGGCGATGGCGGTGTTAATGCCGATGACTTCGCCGTCGAGGTTGACCAAGGGACCGCCCGAGTTGCCCGGATTGATCGCAGCGTCGGTTTGTAGGAAGTCGGCGCGGCGATTGTTCGCCAAAACTCGCCCTTTGCTGCTGATGATGCCCTGGCTGACGGAGAATTCCAGTTCAAAGGGGCAGCCGACGGCGATTACCCAATCGCCGATGTCGAGCTTATCGGAGTCGCCGATTTTTGCGGCGGGCAAGGGTTTGTCCGCCTTCACATGAAGAATGGCCAAGTCGGTTTGCTCGTCCGATTTAATGTCGGTCGCTTTGAATTCGCGACCGTCCGAGAGCTTGACCGTGATTTCGTCAGCTCCGGCGATGACGTGGTTGTTCGTCAAGATGACGCCCGACGGATCGATGATGACTCCGGAACCGACCCCTTGCCGTTGCGGAATCACTCCGCCTCCGCGGAATTGGAAGCCGGGGCTGTTGTTGAAGAAGTCTTCGAACGGCGTGCCCTTGAAGGGATTCTCGCCGTTGGGAAAACGATTGGCGCCGGGCGAGCGTTCAACTTTTTGCGGCTTGGTGACTGAGGTGATTTTCACGACGGTGGGCATGACTTCTTTTGCGGCGGCGCGGAAGGCCTTCGACATGCTTTTTGCCTTTTGAATGCCTTCGTCCTCGGCTCGCGCGGCGCTCGTCGCGGCGAGGGCGGTCAAAAAGATCGCGGCGGCAATCAATCGCATTCCATGATTTTCGGTAAATGATTTTAAGCTTGTTCGCATCATAGTACCCTTGGTTACTTAAGTTGCTAAATGTATGGATAATCGTGGTTCGTTTTTGATTGAATACTCACGCGATGCGCCAGTATTTCAGATTTAGTCTATTTCGCAACGGGGCGCCGAAACGATGGGGGGTTTCGCGCTTGAAGGTTCTTGAAGGATGTTGCCGTGCCTGAATCAATCTTGCGTTATTTTCTAGAAAAAGCGACGTCGCGGGACGTTTTGATTACGGAGTCGGAATTGCGAGGGGAGTTTGAATTATGCGGTGTGCGCCGAATAATTGGGGCGGCCGTGCGCATTTCGAGCACAAAATAATAATACGCATATTCTGTTCGGGCGGTTCGGCGGCGGCGACGTAGGATTGACAAATCCCCCTATCGGCTATAGTGTAGTAGTTGTTGGGGGAGTTTGGTTTTAGTTGTTTTTTTGCTGGCGGTAGATTGGCTGTTTTTCATGTCGTCCCAAGTTAATTCCGATATACCGACTTTCGAGGAATTGGAAGTTCTGGAAAAGCGGATCAAGTACGTATTTCGTGACAAACTCTTACTGCAATCGGCCCTGACTCACGCTTCGGGCGCGGAACGCCGTCTTACGTCGAACGAACGCTTGGAATTCTTGGGCGACGCGATCATGGGGGCGGTGATTTGCGAATCGCTCTATCTTCAATTTCCGGAGTTTCTTGAAGGCGATTTGACGCGGATTAAGTCGGTGGTAGTGAGTCGGCAAACGTGCGCGAAAATCAGCCAAACGCTTGGAATGCAAGAGTTTCTTATTCTAGGAAAAGGGATGACGACGCATCCCTCGGTGCCTCCTTCTTTATTGGCCGACGTATTTGAATCATTGGTTGCGGCGATTTATTTGGACGGGGGCGCGGATGCCGCTAAGGCGTTTATCTTGGAGCAACTTGGCCCGGAAATTGAGTTGGCCGCCGACGGAGAGTCCGGGTGCAACTACAAATCGATGTTGCAGCAGATGGCGCAGCGTGAGCACGGCACGACGCCGAACTACTTATTGCTAGACGAAAAGGGTCCTGATCACAGTAAGTGCTTTAAGATCGCAGCGCAAGTCGGCGGTTCGCAGTATCAGCCCGCCTGGGGACGGAATAAGAAAGAGGCGGAGCAACGAGCTGCGCGAAACGCCTTAAGCGAGATATCGGGCCAAAAACCGCCGTATCCGTCTGACTGATCTCGACGGCGGTTTGATTCTTTGTGCGGGGGCCGAGATTTCTGAATCGTCGGGTTTTCTTCTTTTGCGCATTGAGCGTCGCGCCGTCGCTCACTTTCTTGGTTCATTGCGCTCGCTCTTGATCTGCCGTTTAGCTTTGGAAAAGGCATTTTTTGTTGTTTTTAGGCGCAAAAAGTAGCTCCCCCCCTCCAAAAATAATCGTTATAACCCCTAAAATCGTTGCGTAACGCTAGCGGAGGGGGTAGAATGGCGGAGCTTATTAGGTTGCGGTTCAAATTCACGTTTTGCGTCAGTGACTCTGTTTGAAGCGGCGGATTTGATTTTGGAACGCAGGGTTGCAATTAGAAACCAATGGTGGGTTGGTTTTCCTCGAGGCGGTCGGGCTAGTTTTTCCAAGGATTGCCGCAATATGAAAAAAACAACGATGATGTTATCGAAAAGAAATTCTATGCTGCTTGGTTGTTTCGCGAGGATTGTCGTTTGGATATCAGTTTGCGGTCTTGGGGTTCATACCGCGGCATATGCCGATGCGGTCGCTTCAGGCGAAGTGAGTCCGAGCAAACCGTCCACCTGGACGAGTTCGATAGACGTTATTATTGGAAGTTCCGGAGTTGGAGCGCTTTCTGTGGCGGGGACGTCGCTTCCTTCAGCGAACGGGTATCTTGGTTATTACTCAGGTTCGCAAGGAACCGTTTCGGTCGGCGGAACATCGGCGAGCGTATGGACTCTTAGCGCGGATCTCCACGTCGGTTATTCGGGAACGGGCGTTCTGGAAGTGACGAACGGAGGGGTCGTCAGCAATTGGTCCGGCTTCATTGGTAATAGTTCCGGTTCGACCGGTAGAGCTACCGTTTCGGGATCGACTTCAGTTTGGAATTCGGGCTATTTCCTTAACGTCGGCAATTCCGGATCGGGGGCGTTGAACGTTACCGAAGGCGGCTCCGCGAGTTGCCAATACGGGTCGATTTCAAACGCTAAAACGGCCAAGGGCGTCGTAACCGTTAGCGGAACGAACTCAGTTTTTTCCGTTTCGTATGAACTCTACGTCGGCAATTACGGATCGGGCGCTCTGAACGTCATGAACGGCGGCTCCGTTATTGACGTTATCGGATATGTAGGCCGTTACTCGGCGTCCGCAGGCGTTGCGACCGTCAGCGGAACAGGTTCGAGTTGGACGAATAGCGGCAACCTGTATATCGGGAATTCTTCGACGGGCACGCTGAACGTGACGGACGGCGGCCTCGTATCATGCGTGAACGGTTATGTGAGCGGTTCGAGCGCCGCTTTCGGATTTGCATCGATTAGCGGGAGCGGCTCACAGTGGGTTTGCGGCACGGAACTTTATTTGGGAAGCGCCGGAACAGGCGTTTTGCAACAAACCGGCGGAACGGTATCCGCGCCGATCATACAATTAGGCGGTAATGCGAACGGACGAGGCACATATAATCTTGAAAGCGGAACGCTGATGATCGCGACCTTAACTAAAGGATCGGGATCGGCGCGTTTCAATTTCGGCGGCGGAACGATGCAATTGACCGCTGCGACGACCGTCGCTCTGCCGTTGACCTTAACGGGAACTGGCGGGGATGCGGTTGTGGATACGAAAGATTTTGCCGTAACGATATCGGGGACGCTGTCGGGCGTAGGCGGATTAACGAAAGTCGGATCCGGCGTTCTTACGCTAAGCGGCTCGAATACGTTTACCGGGGCCGTGAACATGAACGGCGGTTTTATAAAAGCGAATTTACTGACGAACCTCGGAAGCGGGACGGCGTTTACGTTTAACGGAGGCGGGCTGATTTTCGGCTCCGCATTCGCGTCGGTGACCCGATCGGTCATGTTTTATGAACATGGAGGCGTCTTTGATACGCAATCGTACGCGATTACGCTTGACGGTCCGCTTGGCGGAGTCGGCGGATTAACGAAACTCGGATCCGGCTCTTTGACCCTCACCGGCACGGAGACGTTTACCGGTCCCGTCTCCGTTCAAGCTGGAACGCTTGTTCTTACTTCGTCGGAAATGAACGTCAATACGTTGGATATCTCGACGGCGTCTGGCGCGACGCTTTCGATCACCGGAGGAACGCATTCGTTCGATTCAATCACAGGGGCGGGAAAAACGAGTGTCGTCGGAACCGCCGTGATTACCGTAGCCTGCCTCGTGCAAGATTCGCTTGTGTTGGGCGGGACTGGCGAGGCGGAGGCGCCGTCGGCTTCGACGGAAGCGGTGCCCGAGCCGACGACGGCATTGGGGATTATTGCGGTTCTTCTCGGCTGCGGAGCGATAGTTCGACGGCGCTACCGTTAAAAAAACGCTTTCGATTTTCATCGAACGATGAAAACTCGAAAGCGGAGCTATTCGTTGACGGAACTCTTGCGGCGTTGGCGAGCGAATTACGCGACGAATCGCGGATCGAATTTCATTCCGAAAGTGTCGGCCACGGCTTTGTTGGCGACCGCCCCGTCGCAGATGTTGATGGCTCGGGCGATAGGCTTCAGTTCTTTAGCCGCTTGAAAGACGCCGCGATTGGCCAATTGCAACGCCCAGGGAAGCGTTACGTTGCAGAGGGCGAAGGTGCTGGTTCTTCCCACGGCGCCGGGCATGTTCGCCACGCAGTAATGAACCACGTCGTCGATGATGTAGGTCGGTTCGGCGTGCGTCGTCGGCTTGCTTGTCTCGGTGCACCCGCCTTGGTCAATCGCCACGTCGACGATCACGCTGCCTGGCTTCATTAGTTTAAGATCTCCGCGTTCGACCAACCGCGGAGCCTTTGCGCCGGGAACCAAAACCGATCCGATGACTAAATCGGCCTGCTTCAGTTGCTCGCGGATAGTATGGCGATCGCTGTACAAAGTCGTGACGTTCGCCGGCATGATGTCGTCGAGATAGCGGAGGCGGTCCATGTTGACGTCAAGTATGAAAACATTGGCGCGGAAACCGGCGGCCACTCGCGCGGCGTTCGTTCCGACGACGCCGCCGCCCAAGATGGCGACGTGGGCAGGTTGAACGCCGGGGACGCCCGCCAGGAGAATGCCTCGTCCCATCTGCGGCTTTTCCAAATACTTGGCGCCCTCTTGGATGCTCATTCGTCCGGCGACTTCACTCATGGGAACCAGCAACGGCAATTTGCCGTGATTGTCGCTTAAGGTTTCGTAGGCGACAGCGACGCAGCCGGAGTTGAGTAGACTCTCGGTCAGTACGCGATCGGCGGCTAAGTGGAAATAAGTGAAAAGAACCTGTCCCTTGCGAATCATTTTGATTTCTTCAGGCAACGGCTCTTTGACTTTGATAATCATGTCGGCGCGAGCGAAGATTTCGGCCGCGTTTTCGACCATCTCGGCGCCCTGCTTAACGTAATCCTGGTCGGCGATGCCGGAGCCGACGCCGGAGCCTTTTTGCACCAAAACGCGATGGCCGGCGCGAGTCATCTCCTCAACGCCGACGGGCAATAAAGCGACGCGATATTCGTGACTTTTAATTTCCTTGGGCACGCCGACGATCATGATTTTCTTCTCCGTGGAAAATAGGCTTTGTAGGGCGCATTCTATATCTGCCAGAAAAGGGCGTCCAGCGAGTCTGAGCCTTGATACGGATTTGTCTATATTTCGTACTCGCTCTATCTTGAATAACCGGAACGGTTTACTCAAGCCGTAAAGCCTTCCAGTCGAACTATAGGAGGCGGCTAGATTTTATAATCAGGCCACATGTTAATGCGAGTTGTTTGCGTAGTATGGGAATTTTGGCGCGAAATCATGGCAACAGACGCTTTAGCCGAACACGAAATATCCGAACGCGGCATTGTCGCGGGGACGGTCAATTGGATTGCCGACATCGGCGGTTTGCTGATGGATTGGGTGAGCGGGTTGGGGGGCATTTCGATTTTCTCGATGAGGATGTTGAGTTGGCTATTTATGCGACTCCCGAAAAGGGAGACGCTGTTGCCGAATTTTTATCAAATTGGCGTATTAAGTTTGCCCGTCGTCGCGCTGACTGGGACGTTCATTGGAATGGTTCTCGTCGTTCAGACCTTCGTGCAGTTTCGCATGATGAACATGGAGACGCGGCTAGGTGCGGTTATAAATATGTCGTTAGTGCGAGAGCTTGGGCCAGTGTTGGCGGCGACGATGCTTGCCGGTCGGGTCGGCAGTTCGATGGCGGCGGAATTAGGGACGATGCGAGTGACCGAGCAAATTGACGCGTTGACGAGCATGGGGGCGAATCCCATTCAATATCTGGTCGTACCGCGGTTCATCGCTTGTTTGACACTGATTCCGGCGTTAACGATCATGGCCGATTTCATGGGGGTGGTCGGAGCGTTTTTCTACGCCGTGCAGATTCTAGGCATCGACGCGCATCATTACCTTGTTAATTCCCAGCGATTCGTCAGTCATTTCGACTTATTTGCGGGGGTATTTAAAAGTTTATTCTTCGGAGCGGCGATCGCGATCATCGGTTGCTATCGCGGATTCAACTGCGACGCTGGGGCCGAGGGGGTCGGACGAGCCGCCACCAACGCTTTTGTTTTTTCGTTCGTCATGATCATGCTTTTGAATTTGTTGTTGGGCATATTTTTGGACGGCATTTACTACACGATTTGGCCTGAGGCTCCGAAAATCACGAGTTAATCATCGTTTCGTTCATCGAAGAGGGCGAGTCGCGGACAATCAATTATGGTCGCTTCACCGGAACAAACCATCGTCGCGGGGCCGAACATCGTCGAGCTAGACGGCTTGCACGTCCAGTTCGGCCGGCATCCGGTGCTGCGCGATTTGGATATTCGCGTAAAACGAGGTCAAACGCTGGCCGTGATCGGCGAGAGCGGTTGCGGGAAGACGGTTTTACTGAAATCGATCATCGGTTTGCTTCGACCGAGCAGAGGCGTTGTTCGTTTCGACGGGAAAGACCTTGCGAAAATGAACGAAAAGGAACTTACTCGGCAGCGAATTCGCTTCGGATTCCTTTTCCAGCAGGCGGCCTTGTTCGACAGCATGACTATCGCCGAAAACGTAGCGTTTCCGCTACGGCAGCATACGGCGAAAAAGCGAGCGGAGATTCAGCAAATTATTCTTGCGCGAATCGCCGAAGTCGGATTGCCTGAAAACGTGATGAGCAAAAAGCCCGCGGAGCTTTCCGGGGGTATGCGAAAACGAGTGGGACTTGCGCGCGCGCTGTCGATGGAGCCGGAAATAATGCTTTACGACGAGCCGACGACGGGGCTTGATCCGATCATGAGCGACGTGATTAACGAATTGATGATCGGCACGCGAAAACGGCATCCGGTGACGAGCGTGATCGTCACGCACGACATGACGACGGTTCGGAAGGTAGCGGATAGAGTGGTGATGTTGTACCCGCTTTCGCGATTAGAGGACGGAGAGCCTCAGGTGATCTACGACGGTTCTCCGGCCGACATTGACGATTGCCCTGACAGCCGCGTGACGCAATTTGTGCGAGGCGAAGCGGGAGAGCGTTTGATGGAAATGCGACAACAAAGCGCCAAAAATATATGAGGTCCGTCGAGTAGACGGGACGTTTCCGTCGAACACGGTTGATGCGACGATCGACGGCGATTATGTTTTTACATGTATGGCATAGCCGATTTTGCGAGCCGAGGAGCTTGCGGAACGGCGTATGGTTTGCGAAGAACGTATAGTTCGAGAAATAATCATGGATGATCGAGCTTTGCAATTCCGGGTAGGCATGATGGTTTTAGTCGTCTTGCTCGCCATGGGGATACTTTTCGTCATGTTCGGCGAAATGCCGAAGTTGTTGTACGGCGAATACACGCTGCAAATCACCTTTGTTCAGGCGCCGGGGGTGAACGAAGGGACTCCGGTGCGGAAGAGCGGAATTCTCATCGGTCGGGTTCGCAAGGTCGATTTTGACGAAGACGGGACGCATATCGTCGTGACGGCGGCGATTCGCGATCAATGGAAAGTCTATTCGAACGAAGTATGTCGGGTTCAAGGGAATATTTTGGGCGACTCGGCGTTGGAGTTCGTTCGCGACTTACGCTCAGGCGCAGGGGCGAAAAAGGAATTGTTGGTTAACGGCGCGAAACTAAAGGGCGCTGACGGGGCGGAACCCTCTGAAATGATCGAAAGCTTGCAAGGGCAATTCAACGCGACGGCCGCCTCGGTCACGCGGACCAGCCAATCGCTGCGCGACGCCAGCTTGAAACTGACGGAGACGCTCGACACGCTAAACGTGATGCTCGGCGAGAATCGACAAGGAATTCGCTTGGCGGTCAATCAGGCGAACGACGTATTGGCCGGCGCGAAGGCGGTGGTCGGCGACGAAGCCACGCAAGCCGAGATGCGCAAGGCGATGCAAAAACTGCCGAAAATGGTCGATGACACGCACGCCGCCGTCAACGAGATGCGCGACGCGATCGCCATCGTTAAGAAAAATCTCTACGACATAAACGAGTTCACCGCCCCCTTGGGCAAGAGCGGTAAAAACATCGTCGCCAACTTGGAACTTAGCACCGAGAAAATTAACGATCTGATCGACGACGTGGCTCGACTTATGCAAAGCTCGAACGGAACGATCGGTCAGTTGCTGCATAATCCCGAACTTTACAATCGGATCGTGCGAGCGGCTCGTAACGTCGAGGAGGTAAGCCAAAACCTCAAACCGATCGTCGAAGACGTTCACGTTTTCACCGACAAGATCGCGCGACATCCGGAAACGCTCGGCGCCCGGGGCGCCATTAAGCCTTCGCCGGGCATCAAGTAGGGCGTAGGGCGTAGGGGAGAAGGGACAGGCTGACACAGAAGCAAGAGTCGGCTTGGCCCTGATAACGAGGATATCTCGTCATGAATAAGGCTTTCGTTCGCGAGCCGGATCGGACGGCCGACTATTGCCCGCGCTGCGGATCGGCGGGCACGCCCGTCGGCGAGGAAGTCGTCGCTCGTTACGTGCCTGAAGAAAAGCGGAATCTTGACGTTCAATCGGCGAATTTCTGTCCTTCGCCTCGCTGCCCAGTCGCCTACTTCGACGCCATGGAACGGTTCATCTTGGCCGACGAATTGAGTCGCCCGGTCTATCCGAAAGATCCGACGGCGCCGATCTGTGCCTGCTTCGGCTTGACGCAAGACGACATCGCGAAAGACGTGGAGGAAGGGGGCGTGCGTCGGGTGAAAGCGATTCTTGAGAAGGCGAAGTCGCCCGACGCCCGCTGCTCGACGACTGCGGCCGACGGCCAATGCTGCACCGCCCACGTGCAGAAACGGTACATGCAACTTCGCAACGGCGGACGGCATGAGTAAACCAATTACGGTTTCTCGACTCGGCCGATGAAGAGAATGCAGTTCGTTCGCACATCTCGAATAAGAAAGATGAACGGGCGGTCGGCGTTGAAAACGATCGGCTTTTCGGATGCATGAAATCCGCCGAAACCGCCTAGCATTCCGCTGACGGCGGCCGCCTCGGTTCCTTCTTCGTTCACATCGATAAATGCTTTCTGAATGACAAGCCCAAGTCCGAGCGCTACGGTTTTATCGCCTGTGGCGGCCGAGAAATCCGCAGTTTTGGGATCGAACGCTTGTTTAACGCCCCATTCCCGGAGCGTCTCGTTGAAATTATTGGAGGCGAAGAGCTGAAATTTGGGCAATGAAACATCGACGTCGCGTTTCTCGAATTTTTTCACCTGCTCGTTTAAGTATTTGACGGAAAGATTGTCTTCAAGCTTTTCCATCGCCGACCGGCCTCGCTCGGGTAGGAAGACCGTCATAGAGAATTGCCCAAAGGCATAGGGCAGATCAAGCGTTTGCACTCCGTTCGACTCGGAATACAGATACTCGCCTCGGCGGTTCATCGTCGGAACGGTCAGCTCCTTCTCATATCCATAAAACGGCTTTTCTTTCGTTTCTGCGACTTTGAACGGTTCCGCCCATTTTTCTTTGAAATAGACTGCGTTAATTAAAACCGCTCGGATTTCCGGAGCGAGGTCGGCGGCGGAAAACACGTCGGTAATCATTCCGTTCGTTTGCTCTTTCGCCCAATTATTAATTCGCTCTGCGACTTCCTTCGGATGAGTCAAATCGACTGAGTTGGTCGCCCCGCAGAAGAGGCCGAGAAGAGCGGCCCGGTAAAGTTCGTCGAGGGGAATTCCCTTTTGTATCCAAAGCCCGTTGGCGAAAGATAACTTCAGCACCGTTCCGTCCTGCGATAGTTGAACTGCATGGGCTGTCGGACTGAATTCGAACGGGAGTTCTCGGATGACGGATTTTTGCGCGGAGAATTTTCGTTCGATCACGCGAAGGTCCGAGAAGCAAGAGCCTAAGCCGGCGATGAAATCGCTTTTCGAGGAGGTCGTTCGCATCGCCGCGGCAAGTTCTTTGGCCGTCTCGCCGTTCGCTCCGGCGTAGGCCATGCCTAGCGTCGCATAGGCGCCGAAGGGCGATAGAAAGACGTTTCCCTCTTTTTGGCGAAGCGACGAATATAGATCGAACGAAAATTGCGTGGCCGATTTCACGACGGCGTCGCGCAACGGATCTTCCGGCGGCTGAATATGCGCGGCGTTCGAGTTGGCGTTATTCGAGTGCGTATTTTCGTCTCGCAACGGCAACGCCGCAATTTCGTCTTTTGTAAGGGGATATTTGCGAATCTTGCGAAGCTCAGCGAATAGTTTAGCGATCTTATCGTGTACCGCCCAGGATTGAGAAATGGCTAGCGCTTGAATGCCGTTGATTTTGTAAGCGGAAATGTCGCCGGATCCGCCGGCGGTGTCCCATGTCTTCGGCGAAATTGTCGCTTTAATATTCACAATAATTGCGTCGAAATCCGGGTGCGGTTGATTATCGGCGTCGCGATAGGCGGCGAGATCGGAGACGTCGTAAAGTTTTTGCTCAAGGTAGTTGGCCGCTTCTTCGGCGTTTGTAAAGACGATTTTCCCGTCACGAACGGTCCATACGACTTCTTTGCCTGTTAGCAAAATCGATAATGCCGATTCGAGTTTTACGTCGGAGATTTCCGCATTCCACGATTCAGTTGACTTGGTAACGCCCAAGACAATCTTTGAGTCAACCTCCGCAGGCACGTTACACGTCTTGGAAATGTACTTCGCTATAGATTCCAAAGAAGCGTCTTTGAAATGCAAAGAGATCGGTTTAGCGAGGGCTTTTCGAATACTCGCTTCGTTGCGAAGGAGAGTCGTTTTACAGGTAAAAGCATTATCGCGAGGAATTTCGTCCTTTGAAACGGAGATGCGATTAATCGCTTGTCCATCTTTCCTCGCGATCGCGCGAAGCTGACGCAAAAAATCTTCTACTCCCTCCATGACTTCATCGGTTTGCGATATGACCAAAGCATATACGCCATTTTGCGAATAGACGCTAATGGAGCCGGGACCGCCGACTGCGTCCCAAGTCGTCGGGTAAACGGAGGAGGTAATCAAATCAATGAGCGGATCGCCGTTTTGTCCGTTAGGCTCGCATAAATCGGACACGTCAGAAATGCGAAGAAAAATCGCCTCGTCGGCTTCAGTTTGCGAAGCGATCTTGAGATAGTCGTCGTGAATGATTAGGGCCAAGTCCAACTCCCGCATAAGGAGTCGCAACGCTGATTTTGCACGCATGTTTAAGCAAGAGAAGGTGACGCGGGTTTCCTCGGAAACGTCTTTGTAGTAAAGAGCGGTTTTATCAATGAAAATGGGGAGATTTAATTCTTTACGTAACCTCTCGACGACCTCGCCGAGGGGCGTCTTTTCGAACTTAAGCGTGAGCGGCTTTTGCAACGCCCGATCGATGTCATTTCGAGTCAACGGCACGGCGGGATTTTCCGTTGAGACGGTCTTCGGCGTCGAGGCCGCCGAACTCTCCGGCTCTTTCTTGACGCAACCGGGGAGGAAGGCGCACGTGGCCGTCGCCAGGGAAATTGCAGTTAGAAATAGCCAAACGCGTCGGGCCATCGAACGCCCCTTTCGATTAGGAATTTGCGCGACCGCAGAAATGAGATAATGTTCGGTTATACCAATTTCAAACGGAAAACGCAAAAGTTCTCACGCGGGAGCGCGATCACGAAAGCGCGAAAGATGGAAAGCACGAAAGATTTTTCGGAAAAGGGAACGCTAATCCACGCTGATCGACGCTAATGATCGCAAATTCTCACGCGGAGGAGCGGAGGCGCGGAGATTTATGCAAGCTAGTTAGTCGCGAAAGAACCAGAGATCGCAAAAGTTCGCGCGATCACGAAAGCGCGAAATGTGGAAAGCACGAAAGTTTTTCCGAAAGGGAACGCTAATCTACGCTGATCGACGCTGATGGCCGACATTTTCATCTCCTCCTGTAGTTTTCCGCTTGCGACGTCGAGCCAAGATAATCAGGGGTGCATAGGATCGTAATTGGCCGAACGATTCAGCTTTGGCCGAAGGCGATTGACGGTCGGAGCATGGATACTTAGGTTGAAAAAACTGAAAAGCAAAAAAGATTATGGACGCCTTATTGAGCCGAAAAAACGAAATTTCTCGAATCGGCGGATTGCCGTAAGCGTCTTCGGCGCTCGGAGAGCGCCCTACGCCGTTTTGCTTACAGATTGGCGAGGCGAGCCGCGACTGCTCCCCTGGTTCCTAGACTCCGCCTGGGAACCAGGGGGGCAGAGCGCGAGAGGCGACAAAGCCGGCCGCTGAAAGCCGATTGCCGAAAGAAGATTAAATTGTCAAGGAGCGGAGGAAAGGTCGCCAGTCTTTCCGACGAGAATCTCGTCGCGGAGGATTCTATTGAAAGAACTGGCCCAATTTCAAGGGTTAGCAGCATTCGGCAGTCAGCGACTGCATGCCAAGAGAAACCGAGAAGGGAGGCGATTTTCTTGCCGTCGAGTCGTATCGGGGCGGAGAGGGAGACGCGGAGATTACGGCTTCTCGAATCGGCCTATGAGGGGAATGCAGTTCGGGGGCATCGATAAATGCTTTCCGCATGACAAGCCCAAGTCGGCTTCATCAGACAAAAGTCGGAAGGAAAAAAGCCGTCATTTGAGACCTGCGGCGACGGATGCGACTACAAGGTGAATGACGCCGTTCAATTCGTGCGAGTTCTTTTCCGGCGTCCTGAAGATTGGCTTTCGTGCTGCCGATCAGTTATGATAATTTGAGCGAAGGCGTTCAGATATTGATCGTATTCGTCTTCCTCATCACGACTGAATTTAAGGGCTTGGCATGAAGATCGCTTATCGAATCGCGCTGTTTTGCGGGGCGACTCCGCTCATTCTCGGAATAGCTATTTTTCTTGCCTGGCTCGTCACTCGCTGGGATTGGTTGTCCGTAGCGGGGATCTTGAATATTGCAGGCGGTTTGGCTCTTTTTGCACTCGGATTGGCATCCTTGGCTTTCTTCGTTTGGGCGGGCATACGCGATTCGAGGGTCTCCAGCAAGAAGCTCGCCTCTTCCTCGTTGCTTTGCGCAGCGCTTCTCTTTTCAAATTTTCCAGTCGCTATTGGAATCATCGCCGCAGTAATGCATTTAGAAGCTAGGATGCATTATGGAGTTGTCGTCGTTAATCAATTGCCGGAGCCGCTTGATAACGCAAGACTTGAAGGGGGAGGCGTAAAAGTCGACCTTGGAACGATTGAGCCAGGCAATCGGAATTACGCTCGACTTAGTTTTCAGCGCGACGGATCGTTGGAGTTCTATGCACAAGCAGGAAAGAAAAAGATTTCCTCCTGCGTTGAAGAGTACGTCACCGGTTACATGGGCGGTGATAAGTGCGTGACGGTCAAGGCAGACGGAACGGTGACGGTAGAGAATATGCCGGATTAACCCGTGACGGACGTCATGCGGGGCATTGCTGCTATGGCGATGGGAAAGAGGCTTTTGGCAAAAAGTCGCAAAAAAACGCGCATGAAAATCGGCTTCATGCGCGTTCCTATATTTCAAATTTCTAAAAACGATTCGCTTAAATCCAGCGAATTGCGGTGAATTCGTCGAGCGTGACGGAGGTGAGTTCGCCGTCGTTCGCTTCCAGCAAGACGGCGTCGCTTTGCACTTTGTCGTCGAAGTTGCGATGGAAGTGGAGGCCGTGCCGATTGCGTTCGATACGAACGACGGTGCCGCTGGTTTTGGCGGGCCAACTGCGTCTTCCGACCGTCACCATATGTTCGACTTCGACGCGATCGCCCGGTTTTAACTCGTCAAAGCGGGCCTTATTTTCGTTGGCGGTTTGTGACATAGCTACCCGTCGTTTGTGAAAAGAGTCTTTCGGAACACGCTGCAACAAATTACGTCCCTATCATGCCTTTTGTTCAGTGGTTTCGCAAGAGAGAAACGTGAAAAATCGCGTTGTCGAAGGGGCGGCGCAGAATCCCCCCGCCCCCTCTTTGATTCCGAGAATATGACAAAAAAAGGCGGTCACAATTAGTGACCGCCTCGAATCAGACAAACTTATATAGGGCGCCTGCCGACTATACTTCCTTGGCGTTGATCCAGGACATCAGCTTGCGGAGCTGACGGCCGACGGTTTCGACCAGGTGCGAGCGCTCTTTGCGGCGCATGGCTTTGAAGGCCGGGGCGTTGGCCTTGTTTTCCAGAATCCATTCGCGGGCGAAGCTACCGTTTTGGATTTCTTCGAGGATTTTCTTCATTTCGGCCTTGGTTTCGGCGGTGACGAGACGCGGGCCGCGGCTGTAATCGCCGTATTCGGCGGTATTCGAGATGCTATATCGCATGTAGTTCAAGCCGCCTTGGTAGATCAAGTCGACGATGAGCTTGACTTCGTGAACGCATTCGAAATAGGCCATTTCGGGCTGGTAACCGGCTTCGACGAGGGTTTCGAAACCTGCCTTAATCAAGGCCGAGAGTCCGCCGCAGAGGACGACTTGCTCGCCGAAGAGGTCGGTTTCGGTTTCCTCGGCGAAGGTGGTTTCGATGACGCCGCCGCGGGTTCCGCCGATGCCCTTGGCGTAGGCTAAGCCGAGTTGGAAGGCTTCGGGGGACGCGCCCTCGCCCATGCCGATCAAGCAGGGGACGCCGGCGCCGCGGACGAATTCGGCGCGAACGAGGTGGCCGGGGCCTTTCGGAGCGACGAGGATGACCGAGACGCCCTTGGGCAGATCGAATTGGCCGTAGTGGACGTTGAAGCCGTGCGAGCAGACGATGATGTTGCCCGGGGAGAGGTTATCGCGGATTTGCGTGCGGAAGACGTCGGCTTGGATTTCGTCGGGGAGCAAGATGGTGAGGATGTCGGCCTTCTTGACGGCTTCGGGGGCTGGCAAAGGTTGGAATCCGTCCTTGACCGCTTGCTCGTAGTTCGGGGTGCCCGGCAGCTCGGAGACGATGACGTTGCAGCCGCTGTCGCGGAGGTTTTGCGCGTGGGCGTGACCTTGCGAACCATAGCCCAAGATGGCGATGGTTTTATTCTTCAACAAAGAAATGTCGGCGTCTTTTTCGTAATAGATCTTGGCGGGCATGAGAAATGTTCCTTCTGCGTATAACGCAAACTTTGTGAAAAACGGCGTTTTGGCGAAAAGAGGTCGAACCGTAAACCCGGCTCGAGATATCTTCGCATGCCGCATTGAGTTTTGATCGAACTCCCGGATTAGCTCCGGGTCATGGCGATTCGGCCAGTTCGGACTAATTCCATAATTCCGAAGGGGCGCATCAACTCGATGAACGCCTCGATTTTGCCTTCTTGGCCGGAAATCTCGATCATTACGGCTTCGGGTGAAACATCAACGATTCGACCGCGGAAAATATCGGTGAGTTCGTTGATTTCGCCTCGTTTTTCGGAGGGGGCCTTCACCTTAAGCAACATCAGATCGCGTTCGACGTGCTCCTGCGAGCTGATGTCGTCGACGCGAACGACGGTAACGATCTTTTCCAACTGTTTTCGAACTTGCTCGAGCACGTTGTCATCGCCGACGACCACGAAGGTCATACGGGAAAGCTGGGGTTGTTCGGTTTCCCCCACGGCGAGGCTATCGATATTGTAACCGCGCGAGGCGAGCATTCCCGCGATGTGCGAAAGCACGCCGGGCACGTTCTGAACCAGAGCTGACAGCACATGTCGCATAAACAACTTCCTCAAAAAGTCGGAAACTAGCATCTTAATTGCCCGCTGAGCATATCTCAAGAGCCGCAAAGTATGGAATCAGGTTCGGGGAAGAGAAAAATATTTCTGCAGGGGGGTAAGTGGTTCGGGTATGCTGAGGAGGCAAGGAGGGGTGGTTTTGGGTGGGCAGTAAAGCTTTTCTGGTTAAGGAGACATTGCTGATTACGCGAGTTTTTCTGATTTTGTGGCTTTTGACGGTTATTCCTATTGTAGAGGCTTGGAAATGTCGATTACCCATTGGAACAAGTTTCCGCCAGATTTCTTGCGCATACCCCTCTGTGGGACGCAGGGATAGCAAGGAGGATAAACTGGTGAAATTAGCAACGCAGAATTTCAGGCCAGATATGACTATGGGATCGCATTTTTGCGAAAGATGGGTAGATAAAATGACAAATCGCCGCAAAACGGCAGCTTCCGTAGCATCGCTTGGCGTTGGCGTTTTTTGCGGCGTAATGGCGATCGTCGTGGGTAGTTCCGCAGCGTTCGCTCAATATCAATACGTGCCGAAGTCGGTTTCGCGGGGGTTGTCGGGTCAACCTTCATATGTCGCTCGACGAACGGCTGACGGAGCGACTTCGGAGGGAACAAACCGAGGCGCGGCGGAAGCGGTTCCTACTCCCGCTCCGCAAGCGGAGGGAAAACAAGTCGCGGCCGAGGAGACGGGCGTTTATTCCGACATAGCTGCTAACGGCAAGTCGCCGCTGAGCGCAACGGCTGAAGCTGGCGAGGCCAACGATCTTTGGGAAGGGTGCGATCTCGGCTCGGCGTGTGAAGACGGAGGCGGATACTGCAATCCGCCGCTTTGGTACACCGATCAGGGCGCTCGCATTATGATGCGAAGCCGTTCGCGAAAATGGGCTTTGGCAAATATATTGACCGCAACAACTTTGTCGTCCACCGGCGCGACTGTTTACGTTCCGCAGCAGGCGTTTTCGACCAACGATATTACTTACGGCGCCGCTCCCGGTTATCAAGCGACGATCGGCCGCTACCTTGGCCGCGACTCGATGGACCGCGACGACTTTTTAGAGTTTTCGTACTGGGGAATGAATACTTGGACCGCCATGTCGGAAGCGACCACGGATAAAGTAATCTCCGCTCCAGGGACTAGCTTTTCGGCGTCGTTTGGCGCGATGTTTTCGCCATTTATGAACAGGCATTTGACCTACGGCGGCTATTTTA
Organism: Thermoguttaceae bacterium; assembly: GCA_963665265.2. GTDB lineage: Bacteria > Planctomycetota > Planctomycetia > Pirellulales > Thermoguttaceae > CAXXHQ01. Next base: position 1,923,144 of record OY762224.2, read on the forward strand.
GCGATGGCGACGTAACATCTAGCGCCAAAGGTATTGCGGGTTTCGACCGTGTATCGTCGATGCGGGTGGACGTCAGTACGGAAATCCACGACTTTGAATTAAATATGCGATTGAAACCGCGAGGTCGGCCCGACCAGCTTGTTTTGCATCCGGACGGACGTTGGCGTCGTGAAGCTCAGCCTGGCTGGGAGTCGTCCTATTTACTCGGCGTTCGATACTTCACGTTAGGCGACGGGTTTTATTGGAGAAGTCGCGGCGACGTCGCATATAACTCGGAAACGTACCATACGAGCGGTATGTACAACGTCCGCACAGAAAACGACTTGCTCGGTTTGCAAGTCGGCGGCGATTGGATGTATCGTCAAAAGAAATGGGAGTGGGGATTCCGCGGGAAATTCGGTCCCTACGTGAACTTCGCAAGGGATATCCAAGAAGTGTATAACGATGCGGACGGCAGTCCCTACACGGAACCATTTACTAACGGACGCTTTACGGCGAGGAAGCAATGCGTCTCGATGATCGCCGAGATTGGAATGGCGGCCACGTATAAATTCGATCCTCACTTTGCCGTCAAAGCCGGTTACGATTTGATGTGGATTTCCGGGTTGGCGTTGTCGCCGGAGCAACTGGAGTTCGACACGCCGTACTCGCACATTCGGACGAGCGGGAGCATGATGACGCAAGGCTTGTCGATGAGCGCCGAGTGGACTTGGTAAAAAACAAGAAATTGTGAAAACGCCCGAGCGGAGAGCGAGTCGGGCGTTTTTTGTTTTGGGGCGTTTTCTTTGGCAAGGGTGAGGTTGTCGGCGGAGAAATAACAGCTTCCGTTGGCGTAAATATTGAATGCGATTTGCGACGGTATTTACGACAGGGAATTCTGTTTATTTTGAGCCCCCCACAATCAGCTACGGACTTGCGAACCGCACCTATGGAATGTATCCTGATGACTTCTGCCGCACGCCACGAGCGAACATGTACCCCCCCTACCCCTATTGTGATCTTGGCGATCGGTGAGCCGTTTTGCGGGCGAAGCGCCGGCGAACGGATCATAAGCGCCTTGGCATCAATAAGTTGGTCATCTGACGCCGCCTAATTCGCTCGCCCGGTTGCGGTCGTCGTCTATGCGTATTCGAATTTCTTCAAAGACGGCGCGAGCTGTCTAACGATATTCCGCTGTATTTTATTTGCACTAATTAGTATTTGAATCTCGAGGAGTCCTCCCGTGGTGGAACAAAGACGCTTCGTGACCGTCGACGGCAATGAAGCGACGGCCAACATAGCTCACCTCTGCAATGAGGTAATGGCAATTTATCCGATCACCCCGTCATCCGGCTTAGGCGAATTGCCTGACGCTTGGGCGGCGGCGGGCAAGAAAAACATTTTCGGCACCATACCGCATGTGGTCGAAATGCAAAGCGAAGCCGGCGCGGCGGGAGCCGTACACGGTTCTTTGCAAGCGGGGGCGATTACGACGACCTTCACGGCGTCGCAAGGCTTGTTGCTGATGATCCCGAACATGTTCAAGATCGCCGGCGAATTGACTTCGACGGTGTTCCATGTGACGGCTCGAACCATCGCCACCCATGCTTTGTCGATTTTCGGCGATCACAGCGACGTGATGGCGTGCCGTTCGACGGGCTGGGCGATGCTTTCGTCGGCGTCGGTGCAAGAATCCCAAGACATGGCGTTGATCGCCCAATCGGCGACGCTTGAAGCCCGGCTTCCGTTCGTGCATTTTTACGACGGGTTCCGCATTTCGCACGAAGTGAACAAGATCGAGCAGCTCACGGAAGACGACGTGAAGGCGATGATCGACATGAACTTGGTCAACGCTCATCGTCAGCGCGCGTTGTCGCCGGAGCGACCGAAACTTCGCGGGACGGCCCAAAACCCGGACACGTTCTTCCAATCGCGCGAAGCGTGCAATCCGTTCTTCAACGCTTGCCCTGCCATCGTGCAGAAGCACATGGACAAGTTCGCGAAGATCGCCGGTCGCCAATATCACTTGTTCGACTACTTCGGAGCCGCCGACGCCGAACGCGTCATCGTGATCATGGGCTCGGGCGCCGGAATCGTCGATGAGACGGTCGAGAAGCTCGTCGCTTCGGGAGAAAAAGTCGGCGCGGTCATCGTTCGCTTGTTCCGTCCGTGGGATTTCAACGCTTTCGTCAAGGCATTGCCGAAGACGACGAAATCGATCGCGGTTTTGGATCGCACGAAAGAGCCGGGATCGGCCGGCGAGCCGTTGTACCAAGACGTCGTCGCGACCTTGGCCGAGTTTTGGGAAGACTACTCCGGCTCGAAGACCTTGCCGAAGATCATCGGCGGTCGCTACGGTCTGTCGTCGAAGGAGTTCACTCCGGCGATGGTGGCGGGCATTTACGCCAACTTGGCCGCGGCCAAGCCGAAGAAGCGCTTCACGGTCGGCATCGTCGAAGACGTGACGAACAGCAGTCTCGACTACGACCCGCTTTTCACGACCGAGACGGACGACGTCACTCGCGCCGTCTTCTTCGGTCTAGGAAGCGACGGCACGGTCGGCGCCAACCGCAACTCGGTGAAGATCGTCGGCGAAAGCACTCCGCTGCACGCGCAAGGTTACTTCGTCTACGACTCGCGCAAAGCGGGATCGGTGACGACGTCGCACGTTCGTTTCAGCCCGCGTCCGATCAAGGGATCGTACTTGGTTCATCGCGCGAACTTCGTGGCCTGCCACCAGTTCGTGTTCCTTGAACGGATCGAAATGCTTTCGATGGCGGAGCCGGGCGCGACGTTCCTTTTGAACAGTCCGTTCGGACCGGACGAAGTATGGGAGCAATTGCCCGCCGAGGTTCAAAAGCAGATCGTCGATAAGAAGCTGAAGTTCTACGTCGTGGACGCGTTCAAGGTCGCCCGCGAGACGGGGATGGGCGGCCGCATCAACACGATCATGCAGACGTGCTTCTTCAAGCTGGCGAACGTGATTCCGGCCGACGAGGCGATCACGCACATTAAGGAAGCGATCAAGAAGACGTACGGCAAGAAGGGCGGCGAAGCGATCGTCAACAAGAACAACGCCGCCGTGGACGAGGCGTTGAAGGGCTTGGCCGAGGTCAAGTATCCGACGTCGGTGAACTCGAAGTTGCACATGGTTCCGCCGGTTCCGGCCAACGCGCCGAAGTTCGTCAAGGACGTGTTGGGCGTGATGATCGCCAACCGCGGCGACGACCTCCCCGTGAGCGCCATGCCCGCCGACGGCACCTATCCGACCGGAACGACGCAATACGAGAAGCGCAGCATCGCGCAAGAAGTGCCGCGTTGGGATCCGAAGATTTGCATCCAATGCGCGATGTGCTCGTTGGTTTGCCCGCACGCCGCGATCCGCGTGAAGGCGTTCGACGAAGGCGTGTTGTCTGGCGCTCCTTCGTGCTTCCAATCGACCGACGCGAAAGGCAAAGAGTTCGCCGGCAAGAAGTTCGTCGTTCAAGTGGCGGCGGACGACTGCACGGGCTGCGGTCTGTGCGTCGAAACCTGCCCTGCCAAGGACAAAGAGAAGGTCAAGCACAAGGCGATCGACATGACGCCGAAGCACGACCACCTGGAAGACGAACGAAAAAACTGGGACTTCTTCCTCACGATTCCCGATATGGATCGTCACGAGGTGAAGGCCGACACGGTCAAAGGCTCGCAGTTGCTGCAGCCGTTGTTCGAGTTCTCGGGCGCTTGCGGCGGATGCGGCGAAACGCCGTACGTGAAGTTGATCACGCAATTCTTCGGCGATCGCATGCTAATCGCCAACGCGACCGGTTGCTCGTCGATTTACGGCGGCAACTTGCCCTGCACGCCGTACACGGTGAACAAAAAGGGCCAAGGCCCGTCGTGGTCGAACTCGCTGTTCGAAGACGCCGCCGAATTCGGCTTCGGATATCGTTTGGCCGTCGATCAACAAATCGACTACTCGCAATACTTGCTGAAAACGTTGGCTCCGCAGATCGGCGATGATCTCGTCACGGCCTTGCTAAACAACAAGCAAGAGACCGAGGACGAATTGGCCAAGCAACGCCAATTGGTGGCTGATTTAAACAAGAAGCTTGCGGGAATCAATTCGACCGAGGCGAAGAGCTTGATCGCTTCGAGCGACTATTTGATTCGCAAGAGCGTCTGGACGTTCGGCGGCGACGGTTGGGCCTACGACATCGGCTTCGGCGGTTTGGACCACTCGTTGGCCTCGGGTCGCGACGTCAACGTTCTCGTGTTGGACACGGAAGTGTACTCGAACACGGGCGGTCAAGCGTCGAAGGCGACCCCGCGCGGCGCCGTGGCGAAATTCGCCGCGAGCGGCAAGCCGAGCGGTAAGAAGGACCTCGGCATGATCGCCATGTCGTACGGCAACATTTTCGTCGGATCGATTTCGTTGGGCGCCAACCCGATGCACGCGATCAAGACGATTCGCGCCGCCGAGTCGTACCGCGGCTCCTCGTTGATCATTGCCTTCAGCCATTGCATCGGCTGGGGCATCAACATGGTTCAAGGCTTGAACATTCAGAAGGAAGCGGTGGCCTGCGGCTACTGGCCTCTGTATACGTTCGATCCGCGCGAGGAAACGCATCCGTTCACGCTGGTTAGCAAGAAGCCGGTGGGCTCGTTCAAGGACTTTGCCATGAAGGAAGCCCGTTTCGCCATGTTGGCCCGCTCGAAGCCCGAGCATTCGGCCCGCTTGATGGAACTTGGCCAGCAAGATATTTTGAAGCGATATCATTACTACGAACAACTGGCCGGCGTGAGCCGTTTGAGCGCGACCGAGATCGCGAAATCGGCGGCTAGCGACGACAAGGAAGCACAGGAGGTGGGCGCATGAGCGTCAACTTAAATACCGACTATCTTGGTTTGAAGTTGAAGAATCCGATCGTGATCGCCGCCAGTCCTTTGACCGGCAAGATCGATTGGCTGAAACGACTTGAAGAGTGCGGAGCCGCCGCGGCGGTCCTGCCGTCGCTTTTCGAAGAGCAGATCGCGCATGACGCGGAAGATCTCGCGAAAGCTCAAGAGTTCGGAACGGACAGCTTCGCCGAGGCGCTTTCCTATTTCCCCGAGCCGCAAGAATACCGAGCGGGTCCCGAGGAGTATTTGGAGACGATCGCCAAGGCGAAAAAATCGGTTTCGATGCCCATCATCGCCAGCCTTAACGGCACCAGTAAGGGCGGATGGGTTCGGTATGCGAAGATGATGCAAGACGCCGGAGCCGACGCTCTGGAGTTGAACGTGTATTACATCGCCACCGATCCGACGATGACCGGCGCGGACGTGGAGCAACAGTACTTGGATTTGGTCGAATCGGTAAAAGGTTCGATCCAAATTCCGCTGGCCGTAAAGGTCGGGCCCTACTTCAGCGCGTTGGCCAACATGGCCCACCGCTTAGTTCGGGCCGGGGCCGACGGTCTCGTGCTGTTCAACCGCTTCCTTCAACCGGACATCAATTTGGATACGTTGGAGACCTCGCCCAAGCTCGTGCTCAGCGATCCTTACGAATCGTTGGCCCCGTTGCGTTGGGTGGCGATCCTTCGCGGACGCCTCAAAGCGTCGTTGGCCGTCACCGGCGGCGTTCACGACGCCAGTGGCGCGGTCAAGGCTTTGCTTGCCGGCGCCGACGCCTGCATGATCGCCTCGACGATTTACAACGAAGGTTTCGATCAAGTCAGCTCGATCATTCGCGGCATTCAGCAGTGGATGGAAAACAAAGAGTACGACTCGATTTCGCAATTGAAAGGCTCGGTCAGCCAAGAAAACTGCTCCGATCCCGAGGCCTTCGCTCGCGGAAACTACATGAAGGCGTTGACCGCCTTCACCGGAAAACCGATATAAGCGATTTTCGCTCGCTTAATTAATAAACGACGCCCGAGAGGATTTCGATTCTCTCGGGCGTTTTTGTTTTGTTTCCGGCGCCTGTTTTCCACGGGCTACTCGGATTGTTGTCGCACGAAGCGGACTTGCGGTTTGCCGCCGCCTGGGGTGGGCGTTCCGGTCAGGTATTCGGCCAAGTAGCGTTGCCGAGAAGCGTTTTTACCGAGCAGAGGTTTAAAGTTGTCCCCTTTTTGCAGGATGGGACGCGATTCGAGGATGCCGCCGAACTCTCGGGTTCCCGCCGCTTGGCAGGGGAACCAATGGCCGGCGCCTTCGCCGTCTTGCAAATAGAACTCCGGATAGCAATGGCCCGGCACCCAAACGGTTCGCGCCGGAACGTTGATCGCTCGGCACATGGCGATAATGAGAGAGGTGATTTCCTCGCAATCGCCGGTTCCGTCTTTCAAGGCTTGTAAAGCTCCTTTCAACGGTCCGTTTTGATATTTCACTTTTGAACGCGCGCAATCGTAGATCGCTTCGACTTTTTCCCAGGCTGTTTCCTTGTCCTTCGTCGTTTCTCGGGCAAGGTCGCGGATTTTGTTTTCGTTTGATTCGATTTTTGGGCTGGGGGAAAGAAACTGACGTACGTCGCTTTTTAACTTGTTGACGTCGGGTATGACGTATTTTCCCACGTCCGCGTCGTCGGGAGGCAAAATATTGTTTCGGCGTATCTCGTAAGTCACTAACGCATGGGCTTCGGAACCCGACTCCAAGTAGCCAATCTTGATCATCATTACTTTGACCGTTTCGTTAACGGTCTGATAAGTGACTTTGGCCTCCGGCGAAATATCCTCCTTGATGATCGTCACCTTTTGCTCGGGCCAGTCGACGGGAATCGGCGTGTAGCCGGCCAGGCCTTTACAGGCGCCGCCCATCGCTTTGACGACGACGCCTGTCTTCCACTTCGTTAAATTCTCGTCTCCGATTTTTGCTCCGTCGGCCGCGCTGCCGTCCTTGAATTGTGCGCGAACTTCTCCCGAGGTCCAGGAAAGCAAACAACCGATTAAGAGCATTCTGACGATAGCACGCATGGCGGTTCGATCCGTTCGTATTCTTCGGATACGCAGCAATTATTTAAGACTTTGATAACGCACGCGGTCTCCGTATTCTCTATTGTATGCCAAACCGGGATGGGAAGCGGTCTTACAGTCGGTGAAAAGCGGAGGTCGCATAAGCGGCTTTCGCGGTAGTGCTTTTCTGCAAGGCCGTTATAACCGGAACAGACGGAGCGGCAGACGTTATTCCGCCGGTTTAAGTGGGAGGCCAGTTTGCAAGTCTGAGGCGGAATACTCCAAGTAATTCCCCTTCTGGAGGCGGCGAGTAAAGTAATTTTCGTGGATTTTGAACAGACGGAACTGGATCGGAAAGCTAGAGTAACTTAATTGTCATTCCCTCAAAAAGGGAATATATACAGCTAATAACTGTGGCGGAACTTTCGTCTAACAGGAATTATCTGAAGCGTGAAGCTAGGTAGAAGCCAGGCGTTCCCGACGAAAGGGAACTTGTTTCAAGTAACGGTTAATCCATGCAAGCGATCGAGAAAGAAAATGCGAGCATCGGAGCGTTGATCGCGGATCTGCCGACTTGCGAATTCATCGTGAACGCCGACATATTAACGGAGTCGGTGAAAGAGACGCTTGACGGCAGGACGGATTTGGCCGGAAAACAACTCGGGGGCGGGTTGCATTTTCAACGTCGAAACGCCGATCGTCGCCGACGGTCGCATGGCTGTCGAAGAGGGAAATGCGGTTTGAAGTCGGATCTTTTAATCCATGCGTAACATAAAGGTTTTAGCCCCATGGTGCATCGCGGTCGAATTTTAATCGTTGACGACAACGCCATGAACGTGGACGTTCTTTGTCGGATCCTTTGCAAGGATTACGACTTGGACGTCGCTGCGGACGGCTCGACCTGCTTGCGGAAAATTCCGACGTTCAAGCCGCAATTGGTTTTGCTGAACATTATGATGCCCGGCATAAACGGATACGAGGTCTGCCGTCAGATTAAGGAGAGCGCCGTCGGCGATTTCACGCACGTCATTCTTGTTTCCGGAAAAGGGACGGCCGCCGAACGCGTAAAAGGTTACGAGGCCCAGGCCGACGATTACGTCGTTAAGCCGTTCGATCACGAGGAATTGCGGTCGAAAGTTCGCGTGCAATTTCGACTTTGGGAAGCGCAGCTTCAATTGACCGAAGCCAAAGATCAATTGGAAATTTACGCCCGAGAGTTGGAGCAACTCGTTTCGGTTCGCACGAAGCAGCTTATCGCCACGCAAGACATGGCTGTTTTCGCTTTGGCGAACGTGACTGATTCGCGCGATCCGGAGACGGGACAGCATTTGTACCGAATTCGACATTATGCGCAATTGATCGCCGAAGAGTTGTCCGAATGCGGGCCGTACTCTTCGGTAATTGACAGCCAATTTTTGCAGGATATGTTTCGATCGAGTCCGCTGCATGACATCGGAAAGGTGGCGATTCTCGATTCGATTTTGCAAAAGCCGGGAAAGTTGACTCCCGAGGAATTCGAGGAGATGAAAAAACATGTCCTCGTAGGGGGCCACACGTTGGAAATGGCTCGCGATCAAGTCGGTCCCGGCACGTTCATGGACATGGCGGTGGACATCGCCAAGTATCATCACGAATGGTATGACGGCAAAGGATATTGCGCCGGATTGCATGGGGACGAGATTCCGCTCGCGGCGCGAATCGTGGCTTTGGCCGACGTTTACGACGCGTTAACTTCAAAACGCGTTTACAAGCCGGCGTATGAGCCGGAAAAGGCGAAAGAGATTATCGTCAGCGAATCCAAAACGCATTTCGATCCGGTCGTTGTCGACGCTTTCATCGCACGGTTCGACGAATTCCGCGAGTGCAAAGCGCCGAAACATCACGAATGGCGGCCTAAGGATTCTTGCATGCAAGAAGAGGTCCGTTTGTCGGGCGTCGGCATCTAATCACATTGCCTGCGCGGGGGCGGAATTACTGGCGAATTTTCCGAATTCGGCGGCGGAGCCTTGCTTAAGGTTCGCGGTTCGGCGAGAATCGACCTCAATCTAATTCAGACGCGTTTCGTCGGCTCTTTTCGACCGGACGCCGTTTCGGTCGTGAGCCGTCGCGCCGATTCCCTCTTACGGAGAAATCGCCATGGCTCAAGACGGCATGCAAATACTGGAAATGATGGGCGGCTATCGGCAATCGTGCGTCATCGGAGCCGCCGCAGAGTTAAACGTATGGGACATCGTTGGCGAGGAGGCTCTTTCGGCCGAGGAATTTGCCCGGCGACTTCGGGCCGATCTCCGCGCGACGACGATTCTTTTGGACGCCGTCGTCGCTATCGGATTTCTCGATAAGGCCGAGGAACGTTACTCGACGCCCGTGGCGTTGCGACCGTTCTTGCAGTCCGCGTCGTCTCAAACCGTGCTGCCGATGCTGTTGCATCAGATGAACATACTTCGCGGATGGTCGGGTTTGGCCTGGACCGTGCGAGGAGGCGTTCCGGCTCCTCGACCGTCGAGCGTGCGCGGTCCGCAAGCGGATCGCGAATCGTTCATCGCGGCCATGCATTCGATTTCGTCGCTTTTTGCCGATGCATTGGTCGCCAAACTGACGACTTTTCCGGTAAAACGTCTGCTCGACGTCGGCGGAGCTTCGGGAACTTGGACGAAAGCGTTTCTAAAGGCTTTTCCCTCGTCGTCGGCCGTGATATTCGACTTGCCCGACGCCGTGGTTCAAGCTCGGGCTCGATTCGCTCAAACGGAGTTCGCTTCGCGAGTCGATTTTGCGCCTGGCGATTTCTATAAAGACGAATTGCCGCCGGGGGCCGATTTCGCTTGGGTTAGCGCGATCGTCCATCAACACGACCGCGCCGCCAATTGCGATCTATTTGCGAAGGTGCGCCGGGCGCTCGTCGCCGACGGCCTGATCGCCGTGCGCGACGTAGTGATGGAGCCTTCCCGGACCGAGCCGACGGAAGGAGCGCTCTTCGCCGTCAACATGCTCGTGAACACCGACTTGGGCGGAACCTTCACGTTCGCGGAATTGGCGGAGGACCTTACGGAGGCTGGATTCGTCGACGTCGATTTCTCTGTGAAAGGGGAGTCGATGGACTCGGTCGTCATTGCGAGAAAAGGGTCGTAGGATAGCCGTATTGAGGAGGTTTTTGGAATCGTCGCGGAAGGAACGCTATTTTATTCCGACGTAGAGGATGAAGCGGATGAGGAGTTGGCGTCGTCTTGCGTCGCATGCATGACGACGGTTTGACTGCTGGCTCCGCGAACTGAAAGGAGCGAGGCGGTATCGAATCCGTAGCCTCGCATTTCGTTGTTCCAGAGAGTCGCGCCGGTAAGCGGATCGAGGCAGAAAATATACCCGTTCGTCGAAACGATCAGACGATCGCCGTCGAGGATCATCGTCACGTGGCCGCTTTTCAGATTGTTGTTGGACCAAATGATTTCGCCCGAGTCACGATCCAAGGCGACTACGTAACCGTTCATTCCGACGAAGACGAGTTGATCGAGGTTCATAGGATTGCGAGCATCCGGATGGAAAAGGGGAGGGCGGACACGCAAAACACCGCTAAGGATTAATGTAGCAGGGGAGGCGGTTTTTGCCAATTAGGGGGCGGCGGCCGACGAACCGCCAAATTCTCGATGTTTCGCGGATCGGCAAATCTTCGCCTACTACGCAATAGGTTTCGAAAAGAACTTGCCAGATTTTACCTGTCTTTGGACTACGTAACGCCGTTCAATAAATTGCGATTCGGAAACTGAGAGTGACTTCATCGAAAAAGTTCTTTGCGAAACAAATAGAGAACGGTCATGGCGCACACAATAAAGATCAACTCCGTGATCTCCTCCCAAAAGCCGAACCAAACTAGGTTGTCGCGATAGACGTCCAAAAGAATCAGACGGAAGAAGCTAAAACCGAGGGCGGCCGCTCCGGCCGAGAAAAAAATCTTCGCCCAGAGGACGGCGTCTTTTCGTAGGAAGAATAGAGCCGACCAAGCCGCTAGGAAGGCGACGAGAGCGACGGCGGGGAGGAACCGAATTTCATAGAGTTGGGCGACGCTCGGGTGGGAATAGTTGTAGAACGTTCCCCAAATCTTCGTGTTATAGGAGGCGTCGACGAGTTGCGCGGTCAAGGGCAAGAAGCAAAGAACGGCCGCAGCGGGAATCACAATCGTAAAAAAGCGGCGTAAGCGACAAGGAACCGGCGAGTATTTGACGCATTCGAGGCATAAGCTAAAGGCCGCGCAGCGGGACTCCGGATCGCTTAGCTTCAAGATGCGACGATCGAAGCCTTCGAAAAAGGCGAAGAGCGTTAGCGCGAAGCAAAGAATCATGCCGTAGGAATGGAGATATTCGAAGAGGTGCGATTGATCGGAGAAGAAGAGGTAATTGATTGCGCAAAAGTTTTCGCCGACGAAAAAGAAGATCATCGCCCAGCGCAACGCGATCAAATCGGCCTCACGGCGTCGCGACAATGCAATCGCGATTCCGAGAGAAAGGACCGTATAGAGCGGTTTAATGAAAAAACCGGAGATGACGGCCGCCTGCTGTTCGAGGAAAGAGGACTCTTTAAACGGGATGCCCACGACCGCTCCGGATTCGCTTTTCATACGGCACAAAGCGAGCGTGCAAGGTTTTTCGGCCGTCGCGATCCATGCTTGCATGCCGCCTTCGACGTTAAGCGAATCGAACTTCGTTTTGTCGTGGATAATTTGCGAAGCGATTGCGCTTCGTATCCCGCTCTGACAGATGAGGAACAACCGTTTATTCTGAAATTCGGCGGGGACGTCGGAATCGTTTTTTACGGATTGGATTTTATCGAGGGGCCAGTTGACGGCCGCGTCGATATGATTTTGCGTGAACTCGCTTTCAGAGCGAACGTCGACGAGGAGGGCGTTTGCATTCGGTGCCGATAAGGCGAGCTTCGCCTCGTCAGGCGATGCTGAGGCGGCTCGGCCAATAATGAGCCAATAAACGGAGATTGGCGCGACGCCGACGGCGACGATAAGGAAGATCACGACGAGGCGGATTTTACGGTTCACGGAAAACATGGCGACGACTCGCTATTATTGTACTCGTTTAAGAATTCGTGAAGGAGCCGAAATTAAGGTGGCGTCGGCGGGGACGTCTCGATCGGCGACCGAACAAGCGGCGACGACGGCGTTCTCGCCGATCTCGACGCCGCAGCCGATGAAGGCGAATCCTCCGACGAACGCCTTTCGGCGAATAACGACTTTTCCGGCGCGAAAGCGGTCGATGCGGAATTCATGCGTGAAGATTTTCGCATTCATTCCGAAAAAGACGCCGTCTTCGATGGTGATTAACTCCGGAAAGACGGGATCGATCCATACACCGGAGGAAAAATACACGTTGTTTCCGACGCGCGCGCCGAAGGCGCGTAAGACGGCGACTTTGACGCTATTGAAAGGCGTTTTAAAGGCCAGGGCAAGGATTATGGCTTTGCAATAAAAAAGCGTCGCTCGCCAAAGCGAACCTTCGCAAAAGCAGAATCCGGTCGGCTCGGCTGGATGACAAGTCGGGCGCTCGAAGACTCGTTCGTCGGTCTTGCCTCGCCGAAACTCGTTTAGCCGGCGATAGGCATGCCGTAAATCGTCGGAGGGATGCTTTATCGGATTATCGTTCATCGTAGAGATACTTAAAAAGGTCGGGGAGAGGGCCAGGCTCGTAATTGTCGAGCGGAGTTTGGGCGTTTGTCCACTTCACCGGAGCGGCGTTTTCATTGAAAAAATCTTGAAAACGCAAAGCCAGGCATTTTTTCGAGGGGCGTTTTAACGCACGGGAAATGCGTTTTTGAATTATCGGGAGTTCTTCTTCGTAAACGTTGCCGAACGAGACGGGAACGAAATCGCACGGAAAGACATCGCCGCTCGTCGAGACGTAGATGAAAGTAAAACCGGCTTGACAACCGAGACATTCCGGACGCTCTAATTGCGCCATGCTCGAAACTTTGGGGGATCGAGAGTCGGAAACGGATCGTAAATGCAAATTAATAAGTCGGTCACGTTCAAGAGGATCGAGACGTTGGCCGCATTTTCGGCCGCCGACGGGGACCGGTTCGAGCAGCATCACTTCATGAACGCCGAGCTGTTTGCAAAAATCCAGAAAGCGATCGATTCGGCCGTCACGGAGAAGCGGCGGGGATACGACCGTTTGAATCGCAGTATAGACTCCCGATTCGAGGAAGTTGCGCACGGCTTGAATCGCTTGTTGAAAAGCGCGTTCATCACGGCGAAAGGTATTGTGTTCGTCCGGCGAATCGGAGTCGAGGCTGACGAAGGCGGCCGTAAGCCCCGACTCGCGTAAACGTCGGGAAAGGTCGGCGTCGACGGCGTAACCGGAAGTGAAGAGCAACGGAGCAAGTTCATCGCCGCAAAGCCGAATTATTTCAGGGAGATCTTTGCGAAGGGTCGGCTCTCCTCCGGTGAAGGCGATACGCGAAGCGCCGGCCGCTCGCAAAGTCTCGATCAGTTTTGCGATGTCGGCGAGAGGAGGATCATGGTCAAGTTTAGAAAGGTTGGAGCAACGTTCGCAGCTATAGGGACAGCGATCGAGGAGGGACACATGGGCGACGAGCGGAGTCCATTCGCCGCGGCGGATTCGGCTTAGGCCGCGCAAATGTCGGCGGTAAGCCTCTCCGCCGACGGGGGACGAATAGGCGTTGAGTTCGGCTAAGCCGTCGCGCCAGACGGGGCGAGTTTGCATTAAGTACTTTAATAATCCCCAGGATTGGCGAGGGCGCAAGGAGAGCGATTCGCGATAGAGCGAGGAACGCAAAACGACTTTAAGACGATCGAGGGCGAAGCTCATAGTTTTCGCCTCAAAACGGTTTTACGGACGGCGGCTATCGCGGCCGAATTATAAGTCGGGTAGGCCGTTAGAGTCGCGTCGAGCGCGGCGCAAAACGCGTCGATTTCTTCGCGGGAAACGACAAGCGGCGGCTCGGCGCGGAGAGTCGTCGGCGCTAGTCCGCAGGTTTGCGTTAAAATCCCATGGTCGCGGAGCAGGATCGCCGAGACGACTTGCGCGAATATCCCTTGTCTCGCCCATTGCGGAATGATTTTCGCGATTGTTCCCCGCGGAGGATGGAATTCGACGGCGACGAATAATCCACGACCGCGAACTTCGCGGATAATGTCGTGCTTTCCGGCGAGCGTTTGGAGTTTGGAAAGCAAATACTCGCCCCGTTCGGCCGATCTCTCGGCGAGGCGTTCTTCTTGCAAAATGTTCAGCGTTTCGAGGGCGACGGTCATCGCCAAGCGCCCTCCGGCGAAGGTCGAAGCGCATAGGTTGCAGCGTTGCGGTCCGGAAAAAGCGGCGGCCCAGATTTCCGAGGTCGTCATGCAAGCGGCGGCGGGGAGCAAGCCGCCGCCGAGCGCCTTGCCGAGAAGGAGCACGTCGGGCGTCGCCTGGGAGAAGTCGGAGGCGAAAGGGGCGCCCGTTCTGCCGATTCCCGTTTGTATTTCATCGACGATGAAGAGGCAATTGGCTTTGACGCAGACGGCTTTGGCACGGCGAAGATAATCAATGGAAGGAACGCGGATCCCGCCTTCGCCTTGGATCGGTTCGACGACGAAGGCGGCAGGGCGATGACTTCGGCAAGCTGCCTCAAGGGCAGATAAGTCGTCGAACGGAATATGAAGGACTTCGCCGGTCGATGGAGCGGAGCCTCGCCGATGCATTTCATCGTCCATTAAGGATAAAGCGCCGGCGGTAAGGCCATGCCAACCGCCGCGACATGAGACGAGCGAGTTTCGTCCGGTGGCCGCTCGCGCGATTTTTAAGGCGATCTCGGCAGCTTCGGCGCCGCTGTTGGCGAAAACTGTTCGCCGTAAAGCGGGATGCGACATTTCGTTCAATTTTTGCGCGACGAGGGCAGGGGGAGCGGAGGCGTTTACGTTCAACATCGACGGCGAGTCCGACTTCAACTCCGCATGCAAAGCGTCAATTAGACGAGGATGGTTATGGCCGAGATTATGCACGCCGAAACCGGAAAGGAAATCGACGTATTCTCGGCCGTCCTCATCGAAGAGTTTCGTTCCTTTGGCGCGGACGAAGTTCTTGCCGAAGTCGAACGCTTCGAGAAGATCGACGTAGTCGGGATTGACGAACTTGCGCCAAAGCTCGTGCGATTTTCGTCTATCGATGGGGAATTCCGTCATATTCGAAACGAGTTCGCCCTATTAGTGAGGTTTTACGGAATGGAGGAATTCGCGATATTGCCGCATGCGAGGAGGTTGAACCATGCTTTCGGCGAAACCTCGGCAGGATGTCCAACATTGAGCGCATTGCTGTTCGTCGGCGACCTTCCACAGTCGTTTGCGAATTTCGCGAATGTCTTCGGTCAGGATATTGCCAAGGGGTTCGTCGAGTCGCTCGGTGCAGCGAGCGACGTTTCCGCGATGGTCGACGTTCATTAGCAAACGTCCCGTTTTGCAATTTCCCACGCCTCCTTCGGCGATCGCTTCGTCAAGGCGTTCGATATAGGTCGTGAGGTTGACGAACTCGGGGTACTTCCTTTTCAGGCCGAGCAAGTATTCCGTGACCGACCGATCGGGCAAACGGCGAGTTTTTGAACCGCGGTTCCATGAATAGAGGTTTACCATATAGGTGACGCCGATTTCCTTGGCAAGCTTGATCAACGGTTCGACGTCGTCGAGGTTGTCATCCATCAGCACGCTAATCATATGCACGCGATTTCTGCGGTCAGGGCGATTTTTATGGAAAAGCTCCAAGGCTCGAACGGCGCGGTCCCAGGCGCCGGGGAGTCCCCGCTGCGCGTCATGTTTGGCGGGATCGGCGTAATCGACCGAGACGGAGATTTCTTGAAGCCCCGCTCGCAAAATGTCCTTGGCGACGGTTTGATCGACGTACCAACCGTTGGTGATCAGAATCGGAAAATGTCCTTTCTGATTGAGAATCGTGATGATATCGAAAATATCTTCGCGAATCAGCGGCTCGCCTCCGGCGAGAGAAACGATTAACGTGCCCAATTGTCCGAGTTGATCGCCGATCCTTCGAACGTCGTCGAGCGTTAGCTCTTCGGCAGGGTCGTGCTCCTGCTTCCAGAAATCGCATATCTGGCATTTAAAATTGCATCGATACGTAATCTGCAGGTTGCAGTGGATGAATCGGCGAGCGAGGAATCCCCAAGCCAATCTCATGCAACGATACTGATAATGAAGTTCTTGCGTAAAATTCATATTAGAAGCTCCAATGTTTTAATTCGCCGAGGGCGGAGATCGGGCGTCGTTGCAAAAGCGAAAGGGCCATGTGACAGAATATATGGCAACAATCTTGGCACTTGGGAATTTCGCCGAAACGCATTCTCGCCAATCGAAGCGATTCGAAATAATCGCCGGTTTCGAGAAGATTGATTTCCGCTTGCTTCCATTCCAAACATGGGTAATACATTCGACCGTCGGGGCGAATGACCGGCATGAGCATCGGATGGCACCGGAATCGACGGAAATCGGCGACGCCGAGAAGATAATCAGGCACGCCGAGCACGCCGCGACGATTTCGCTTCGCCTCGATTACGTCCTCCATTAGTTTTCGATAGCTTGCGTTGTCGCGCAAATCTGGGTGAACGGTCGTGCCCACGATTTCCGGGGAAATCTGAAAGCCGCACGAATTTCGCAAAGCGAAATCGAGCGACTGACGGACCTCGTCGATGTTGTCGGGAGTCGCGACCGCCGAGAGGACGATTTTTATTTCTCGATTCCGTCGGAATGAAAGAGCGAACTCCAGTGCGGCTAAGACTTGTCGAGCCGTCGCTTCGGGGCGGCCGAGGAGTTCGGCAAGCAACGTCGGGTTAAGCGTGTCGAGGCTTAAGACGAGGACGTCCGTAAATTCGAGGATTCGCGGGCGATCGGCAATTCCGATCCCTTTCGTATTCAGAACGGTTCGAAAACGAAGCGATCGGGCGTAGGCGAGAATCTCTTCCAGGTCGTCGCGTAACATCGGTTCGCCGCCGGTGACGTCGAGCGTATCGCCTGCTTCGCGCAAAACGGCGAGCAATCGTTTCACGTCGTTTGTATTTAATTCCGGAATTCGATCTTCGTTGAAGCGTTTTCCGTCGCCGTCGCAACAATAGCGGCAATTTAAATTGCAGCGATGAGTCAGGTAATAGGAGAACATCAACGGGCGCAACGGCTCGCGTCCTAAGCAGATGCCGGCGAGGTTTCGGACGTAGTTTCCGACGAATCCCATAGCGTTTACCCTTTGCCGCCGCTTTTCTTTTTTCTGCCGAGAACGTTATGCACGCAAGCCGGCACGAGCGATCCGTCGGGCTGCGGATAGGCGTTGCAACAACGACGAACGCGGGCCAGATCGAAGGTCTCCTCGTCTTGAAAAGCGTGGATGAAGATCGACTTCATTCGGCGTTCGGCGACGGAGAACGTTCGTCGAGGATCGAATTGGCTCGCCGAGGCTTCGTCGAGGACTCCTCGCAAGGTCTTCATGACGGCGTCTGAATCGGGAGCGGTTCCGACCGGACCGCTCCACATTTCATAAATCAGATCTTTCATTTTATCGTGATCGTCGGCGTCAAGCCCGAACACGGTACGATTCGCCAGCAGGTCCATTTGCTTGGAGGCGTCGATCATTCCGTGCAACGAGACGGCGCCGACCTCGGCGGTCGAGTCGGAACAACAGCAGGAAGGGGAGGCGGATTTCTCGTAGACGTTCGATTCCGTCGAATCGAGTCGAAGATAAAACGCGAGGCTGAAACACAACGGACTACTGCAAGGAAGCGGCAGGAAATCTTGGGATTTTACCGGCGGAACGTTCGCTTCGCCGAGGAGACGCACGACGTCGGGCAAGGTTAGGCGTCGAGTTGAGCCGGTGAATGTTTTTCCTCGTCCGACGAAAGCGAGAGGCTGAAGCATCAGGCTAACTAAATGGGGCTGGGCGAAGAAATACTTCAGAACGTCGGGAAACTGATCGTCATTTACTCCGGCCGCGACCGTCATCGTCAGCGAAGTTGAAACGCCGGATTGCTTCAATAATTCCAGAATACGCAGCTTTTTATCGAGCAAAGGAGCTCCGCGCAAAGTTCGATACGCGTCGTCCTTGAATCCGTCAAATTGCAATGAGACGACGACGTTGCGTTCGCGCAACTGATCGACCAGTTTCGAGTCGTCGAGCAAGGCCAATCCGTTCGTCGAAACGCTGACGCGAACGATTCCGGGATGCGCTAACGCGGCGTCGATCAAGGGAATCAGATAGGGATGGGTTAGCGGTTCGCCGCCGGAGAGGTTTAAAACGTCGATTTGCCGTTCGGCGGCGATGAGCGAATCGAGAGTTTTTGAGAAATCGGCGAGGCTAATATCCCAAGGCTCGCCCGCGTCGACCAGACAAATCGGACAACTTAAGTCGCATCGTGAAGTGATTTCGACGAGCGGCATGCAGAGGTGTTGTTCATGGCGATCGCAAAAGCCGCATCCCGTCGGACAAGGGGCCGACGAATCGCCGGAGAACTCTTGCGGAATCCAGGCCGGTTTCACGAAACGGAGCGTGCGGATGTAGTCTTCGACGTCGCTCCGAACGAAACATCGTTGGGGGCCATGCTCCTCGCATATTTTATCGAGAAAGACGGAGTCGTCGATCGCAATAATTTTCGCGGGAACGATTCGTCGGCATTCGGAGCAAGTCGAGTGCGTGATTCCGAGCGTATTCAAGGCGTTTCCTCCTTGAGTCGGGCGTCGTAAAAACGCGGATCTTTCATGCGGTAGAACAGGTTGTACGTGCAAGCGGGAATCAATCGTCCCGGTTCGGCCGGCACGAGATCGGGGCAAAGGGCGGCTCTCGAGCAATCAAAAGAGTCTTCGTCCATGTGCGCGTGCAAGTAGATCGTGCGCACCGCCGATTCGGCGATACGTTGACGTTCGAAATCATTTACGCTTCGATCGGAGGGATACAGTCGCTCGACTATTCGGCGTAAAGTTTTTAGCGAATCGTCGTTTCCTTCCGCATAGAGTTGATTGATCGCGTCGACGAAGAAATCGTGACTATCGCCGACTCGCAGCAAATACGAATCGTGAAGTAATTTCTGGATTCGTTCTTTTGAGGCGAAACGAGTGAAGGGGAGAAGTCGCCCCTCGGCCTTTAAAACGTAGCTGACCAAGTAGCACAAAGGATGCGCGGAAGGACGCGAGAAAAAGTCGTCGAATTGAAGCGCTCCGTTCGACTCTCGAGAGATGATGCGGGCGGCTTCGTCAATCGGAATCGGTTGAGCCTTTTGAAAACTTCCGCCGCCTTGTCCGGTGTAGGTCATCGTCTGGACGGTTAGGCTGAGAATATTTTCGTAATCGTCCATCAATTTGAAGATGCCGGAGACGGCGTTTTCGTTCACGCCGCGAATGAGAACTTGAAGCAAAGTCATGCGAACGCCGGCTTTCGCGAGGTTTTCGATCGCTTTGAGCTTAATCTTCGTTAAATCGCATCCGTGCAACATGCGGCTGGTCGCCGAGTCGAACGTATTGAACGAAAGAATGACGCATACGTTTAAATCGGCGAGGCGGCGACAAAGATCGTAGTCTTCGGCCAGTCGAACTCCGTTTGAATTCATAGTGATTCGGCCGATTTCAGGACGCTTGCAAGTTTGGAGTATATCGAACAGGTCGGGATGCAGCGTCGGTTCGCCGCCGGTCAAATTAATCAAATCGACGGCGCCGGAAGATTCAATAATCCAATCGACGGTCTTACTCATCTCTTCGACGGAGATATTGAAGAGTCGGTCATCGCGATTGTAGGTGAAGCAGATAGGACAGCGCAAATTACAGGCGTTCGTTATGGAGAGGACCGGCAATTGACACGGGGACGCATGCCAAGAGCAAGGGCCGCAATCGTGCGGGCAACCGCGTTTTGAAGGCGTCGAGCCGGGCAAAGGCGAACGGTCCGGTCTGGGGCGGACGACTTCGGATAAGTACCAACTTACGTCGTCGGCGATTAATGTTTCGTCTTGAGGACCGCAAACGCAAAGATTTCGGCCCCAGACTTTGCCGTCGCGAAAATAGACTCTGGCCGGGGCCACGGAGCGGCAACGGCGACACATTCCGCGAATCGTCGTGAAATACGTTTCTTCCCGCTCTTTCAATCGAGGCATACAATCCCCTTTTCTTCATCGGCGGCGGAGATCGGACGATAAATTTCCGAATACAACGTTCGCATATCATCGGGATTGAAAAAACCGTCGAGCGCAACCGGCGTCGCCAAGCATCCTCGACCGACCGCGATCAAGTCCGCTCCGTTTTTTGCGAGGCCGTCGAATACGACGCCGTCGGCGCGCCAACTTCGAACCTCGGCGTCGAGCGTTAAGCTTCCGCCGGGGCGCAACTGGTCGAGGAATTGAATTTCCTCCCAGCGAACGACGAGGCCCATGCGATTAAAGTCGGTCGATAGCATGATGAGCCAATTTCCTAACTGAAACAAACTTTCGACTAACAAGCTTTCCGGCAAAAAAGGGGCTTCGCCTAACGGCCTTCGCAATTCGTATTCTTCGAAGGAGACTGTTTTGACGCCGCGGATATTTTTGCATGCGTTCCATTGGAGGATGCGATCGACGAGGCGGAATTTCATCACACGCCTCCGTCGATTAAAATCGTTTGGCCGTTCAGGTAGGAAGAGCGATCGCTCGCGAGGAAGGCGATCAACTCGGCGACTTCCTCGGGCTCGCCGGCGCGCGAGAGCGCGCAATAACGATTGTACTCCTCCTGTTGCTTTGCGGGGACGTTGGCGCTGACGCCGCCGTTCAGCATGCCCGGCGCAACGGCGTTGACCCGCACCTTGTAGCGGCCCAATTCTCGAGCCAAGGAGAGCGTGAACCCGACGACGGCGCTCTTTGCGGTGGCGTAATGCACGGGCACTTCGAGCATCCGCATTCCGGCGAGCGATCCGACGTTCACGACGGAGCCGGACTTTCGTCGAATCATTCCGCGCACGAACGCTTTGGTCGTTAGGAACATGCCCTTCACGTTGACGTCAAGCACATGGTCCCAATCGGCCTCTTCGATCATCGCGAAAGGCATTACCTGGGCGTAGCCTGCGTTGTTGACGAGAATATCGACCGGACCGACTTGCTCCTCGATCGTTTTTGCAAGGGCCGCGACGGCTTTGCCGTCCACAACGTCGAGCGGCCAAGCGCTTACGTCGGCGCCGGTCGCGGCGAGTTCGCCGCGCAAGGCTTCGGCTGCGTCGAGACCGGAGTTGTACGAAAAAGCGACGCGACAGCCTTCGCGCGCCAAAACTCGAACGACCGCTTTTCCAAGGGCGCCGCTTCCGCCGGTGACGAACGCCGTTTTTCCCTTCAGCGTCATGACGAGGCTCCCTCTAATTCGACGAGTTTCGACTGGATGATTCGCACGAAAACGGCGACGGTTAAAACGCGCGGAAGAGCGACTTTCGGCATGCCCGGCGTCAGCTTATTCGGCGGAATATCGGGCAGCGCCTTGCGCAACTCCTTGACGCCGGCCTCGGTCAGAAAGCCGTTTCGTTCGTAGGCTTCGCCGTTAAGGCGGGCCGAGGCGCGGCGCTCGAACTCGTCGGCCGAAAGGGTCACGCCGAAAGTTTCTTCGATGAGAAAACTCAAATCTAATAGGTCGAGCGATTCGGCGCCGAGGTCTTCCATCAGCGCGCAGTCCGGCCGGATTTGTTCGGGGCGGGCGCCGGTGACTTCACGAACGAGCGGAAGCAATTTATCGAATATTTCTTGTTCATTCATGTCCGTCTCTAAACTCCAAAACGTGATGCAATTTTTTTCGCGGCGGAGGCTCGGGTTTTTCGGCGGGATAGCCTAAGGCGATGAGGCAGGTCGGTTCGTATCCGAGCGGCAAATCGGGAACGTTTTTCCAAACGTCGCCCATTAACAGCGGCGCGGTCATGACGCAGGCGCCGAGGCCCAGCGCATGAGCGGCCAGAATAAGATTTTGAGCGGCCATCGCCGCGCTAAGGGCTTCGCCCGTCGCTAAAGCGTTGAGCGTCGGCGATGAGAACGCTCGCTCGGCCGCGAGATTTTTTTTATGCATGACCAAGATCAGCGTCGGCGCCTGGTCGAAACCGGCGGCATGGCGGGGGAGCGATTCGGCGTATTCGGTCGTCAAAGGATGCGCATTTGCGATCGCCGTAGCGGCCGTGGCGCGAACTTTTTCGGCAAGCGAGGCGATTTCAAGCGGATTTTGAAAAACGACGAACTTCCAACCTTGCCGATTGCGGTTGGAAGGGGCGGAGCAGGCCGCGGCGACGAGCCTTTCGATGACCTCGCGATCCGGTCGGCGAGTTTCAAAACGACGCACCGAGCGGCGAGATTCCAGCATTCGGAAAAAATCTTCGCTCATCCTTCGAATCTCCTTATGACGAGCGAGGCGTTTTGGCCGCCAAAGCCGAACGAATTCGTTAGAACGGTATCGCCGGAAAACGGTCGTGCGACGTTCGGAACGTAATCCAAGTCGCACTCGGGATCAGGTTGATGAAGATTCATCGTAGGCGGAACGACGCCGCGCGAGACGGTCAACGCGGCGGCGATCGTTTCAACGGAGCCGCTCGCCGCGATCATGTGCCCCGTCATCGATTTTATCGCATGAATGGGAATGTTATAAGCGCGGGCGCCTAACGTCTCTTTGATCGCCGCGGTCTCCATGACGTCGTTTTTCGGCGTGCCGGTTCCGTGCGAGTTGACGCAATCGACGTCTTCCGGTCGCAAGTTTCCGCATTTCAAGGCGCGCGTCATGCTTAGGACCGCGCCGCGCCCGTTCGGATCGGGATCAGAAGCCGCATAAGCGTCCATCGCGCTGCCGTAGCCGAGAATCTCCGCGTAAATTCGAGCGCTTCGAGACATTGCATGCTCAAGAGTTTCGAGGACGACGAATCCGGCGCCCTCGCCCAACACGGTTCCTTGTCGCGTGACGTCGAACGGACGGCAAGCGTTTTGCGGACGATCGTTTTCAGCAGCAAGGACGCGTAAAAGACTAAAACCGCCTAATCCCAAAGGATTCAACATACTGTCGGCGGACCCGGCGAGGGCGATTTCGGCGCGTCCGGCGCGAAGCATGCGCCATGCGTCGCCGATGACCTGAGCGCCCGCCGCGCACGCCGAGCAATTGACGTATCGCCCGGCAGCGAAAGAATAGCGTTCGCCGAGCATGACGGCGATCGTGTCGAGGGGCGTTTGGGTCCAGCGAGTGGCGCCGCATTCGGCGATCGACGCGGCCAGAGCCTCGCCTAAATCGTTTGCGTCGGCGAAGGGCGTGAGATCTTCTAAGTTAATCGATTCCAAACCGACGCCGATCCAGACCGCCGCTTCGCGAAATTCCTTCGGATCGAGGAGTGAATCGGCGACGGCCTCTTCCGCCGCCTCGAGAGCCAAAAAAGCCTTACGGTCTCGAATCTGCGCCATTCGCGGAAACCGATTCAATACTTTGGAGTCGTCGAAGTTTTTTACTTCGCCGCCGATTTTCACGGGGAAAGTCGAAGCGTCGAACAACGTGACGGGGCCAATGCCGGAGTAGCCGCTCGTCAGTCGGCACCAAAACTCCTCGCGTCCGGTTCCCACGGGACTAACGACTCCGGCGCCGGTAATTACGACTCGATTCATGGCGCCTCCAAAACGAAAGAGGCTTGTTCCGTGCCGAACCCGAAACAGTTCGCCAAAACGGCTTCGTTCGAATCGCGTCGAAAAAGCCATTCAGCGGCGAGCGCAATTTGCATCGCCGCGGCGGCCGCATACAGGTTGCCGAGATGCGATTTCGGCCGGATGGCGGAAGCGGGCGTAACGCCGATTTTGCACATGGCGTCGTTTTCGGCATCGAGAAAAACGGGATCGCCGTCCCCGGCCAGGGCGGCCGCGTTCGCCTGTTCCGTACGCAATTTACGAAGCGTTTCGACAAGCGTTTCGGTGAGCGAAACGCCGGGAAGACGACTTCGCTGAGAGTATTGTGCGATCTTTGCGTATATTTTTGCGCCGCGTCGCACGGCCGATTCGGCGGATTCCAAGACGAAGAACGCCGCTCCTTCGCCTGGAACGGCGCCGACGCCTTGTTTTCGCCATGAATCTAAAACGCCCAGTTGCGAGAGGCTAACGATGGAAAGCGAATGGGTTTTCACGTCGCATGCCCCGACCAACGCGCACGAGACGTCGCCGGCTTCGATCGCTTGGACTCCGGCGACGATCGCCTGAGCGCCGTGTCCCTCCCAAGGCGAGAATATGGCGTTTGGCCCTCGAAGATTTTCAAAAATCGAGACGAAGCAAATCGGCATGTTCGCCAATATTTTGAAGGAAAGAACAGGCCGCACTCGTCGGATCGCCGTTTGACCGAAGCTGCTCAAATCGAATGAGCCGTCTTGCGCGGCGGCATCTCGAACAAGTCGGGCGATTTCCTCGGTCGGCATGCTCGAAAGACCCGCGGCGCCGAACAGTCCGACGTCCTCGGCCTGATACGCGTCTCCGATCGTCAAACCGGCGTCTTGCAACGCTTTGCGGGCGGCAACAGTCGCCATTTGCGCGTCGCGTCCCATTAATCGCAACGTTTTGTTATCCGGAAAATAACGCTCGGCGTCGAATTTTTCGACTGTCGCCGAATAAGGGCACAACGCCGCCGTAGCGCCGGTTCGTTGAAGGATCGCGCGATCGCCGCGCAAGATTCGATCGAGGACGGCGGGGACTTCGTCGCCTAAAGCAGTTACGATTCCTAGTCCGGTGATTACCGCCGTCATGGCCGATTCCTTTACGCCGGTTGCAGCCATGTTTTAAGCAAAGACGAGCGACGTTCTTCGAGTTGCGGATCGTCGATTTTCAAGAAGGCGAAGACCATTGCCGTGGTGACGACGACTTTTTCGTCGCAAAAGGCGGTTACGGAGGCTTTGCCGCCGCTTGGATTCACGGAAATCACTTCCGCGCGATAGGTGAGCGTATCGCCTGGCCGAGCCATCTCGCGAAATTTCGTACGTTCCAAAACCGTAAGCAAGGCTTTGGCGTCGGCGTCAAACATTTTTTTTAGGCTGGTCTCGAGGAGAAGGCCGCTGAGCTGCGCCATTCCTTCGATCATAAGAACGCCGGGCATAATCGGGCGACGCGGGAAATGGTCGTCGAAAAAGTCCTCGCTGAGCGCGATATTTTTCGTCGCCTCGGCGGACTTGCCGACGTTCCAAGCTGTAATTCGATCAATTAGAAAAAAACGCATCCTGGTTTTCTCTTTAAATTTTCTCGAACGCGGGAAAAAAGAACCCGTTCGTCCGCGACTCGTCGCAAATTTTTGATCCGCAAACTAAGGCGGAGTTTGCGGCGAAATGCAACGCGCAGGACGGAATTATGCGAAATCCAAAGGGACAGGCGGTCGAAAAGACAGTTGTGCCCCACGCTTGCGACCTCGAATGTCGCAATGATCGTAACGTCAATAATTATCTTGAGTTACGGATTCTTGTCAATTGCCCCGCGTCGTGGCGATACGATTCTCACCTGGGATACGGAATTCTTGCAATCTCACAGGCCATCGGCAAAAAAGAGGGGGGCAATAAAAAAGGCCTGCTGTCATATTCTGACAGCAGGCCTTTCGGAGTGGGCGGCACGGGACTCGAACCTGTGACCCCCAGCTTGTCGAGCTGGTGCTCTAACCAACTGAGCTAGCCGCCCGTTCTAAAACGGGGCATCGTGCCGTGACGGTAATTTTTTACGTCGAAAACGCAAAACTTTACTTCGTAGCGGCTTCAGGGCCGTTCGTCGGAACGCCGAAAATAGAAGGACGACGTTTCGCAAAACGACCAGACTCATGATTGTGCCATTCAAAAGCCTGGCAGTCAACATACCATCGGCAAAGATTTTTGCGAACAATAAGAAAGTTTCGGCGCTCCCCTATTTGTAGTGGGGGAGTTAAGGCGTTTTCGAGGAAGAAAAATCGTCAAAAACGGTGGCGATCGTTATGATCGCTCTTGCTATAATTCCTTGATAGCCTATATTTTAGGATCAATTCAACATTGCTCGGCCCGGTGAGCGTCCTTTGTATCGACGTTTTCGGCGACGGCGTTTCAATCACGGTAAGCTCGGAGATTATGCTAAAAGTTCGCCTGCCTGACGGTAAGGTTCTTGAATATTCCCGTCGCGTACGCCCTCTGGACGTCGCGGAAGAAATTGGGCCGCGTTTGGCGAAAGCCACGCTGGCCGCTGAAGTAAACGGTCAAATTCTCGGGGTTGACTCTTATCTGCCCGAAGAAGGCGAAGTCTCGCTTCGTTTGATTACGAAGAAGGATTCCGAGGCGTTGAACGTTTTGCGTCATTCTTGTGCGCATATCATGGCCCGGGCGGTGATGCGGGTCTTTCCTGGCGTTCAATTGGCGTTCGGTCCGACGATCGAAAACGGCTTCTACTACGATTTCGAGTTGGAGCATGCCCTCTCGGAGGAAGATTTTCCGAAGATCGAGGCGGAAATGGCCAAGATCGTCAAAGAGGACGAGGCCTTTGAGCGAGTGGAAATGGAGCACGAGCAAGCGATCAAGTTCTGCGAAGATTTGAAGCAGTCGCTGAAGGTTGAGCATTTGAGCGCCGGTTTGAAGGACGAGTCGAAAGTATCTTTCTATCGTCAAGGCGAATTCATCGATCTTTGCCGAGGCCCGCATATTCCTAGCGCCGGAGCGGTCGGCGCGTTCAAGCTGCTGTCGGTGGCCGGCGCCTACTGGAAAGGCGACTCCACGCGTCAGCAATTGCAACGGTTGTACGGAACGGCTTGGTTCAGCAAAGAAGATTTAGAAGCGTATATTGCGCAGGTCGAAGAGGCGAAGCGCCGCGACCATCGCGTTTTAGGTCGTCAATTGCAGTTGTTCATGATCGAGCCGAACGTCGGTTCCGGCTTGGTTTTTTGGCTGCCGAAAGGGGCGGTCATTCGCCGCGAATTGGAGAATTTTCTCTACGGCGAATTGATTCGACGCGGTTATCAGCCGGTTTACACGCCGGTAATCGGCAACGTTCATCTTTACGAGACTTCCGGGCATTATCCGTACTACAAGGACTCGCAATTCCCGCCGATCACGATGGAAGACGGCGATATGTATTTGCTACGTCCGATGAACTGCCCGCATCATATAACGATTTACAAATCGCAGCCGCGAAGCTATCGAGACCTGCCGTTGCGGTTGGCCGAGTTCGGCACGGTGCATCGATTCGAGCAATCGGGCGAACTGAACGGCATGACCCGCGTTCGCGGATTCACGCAAGACGACGCGCATATTTTCTGCACGGAAGATCAGGTCGCGGACGAATTTCGCGGTTGCATCGAGATGACGCAGTTGGTGTTGCAGACTTTAGGGTTGAGCGATTATCGCGTTCGGCTCGGGTTTCGCGATCCGGACAGCGAGAAATACGTCGGCTCGCCGGAAGTTTGGGACAAGGCCGAGGCTGCCTTGGTGCATGTTTGCCGGGACATGAACCTTTCGAACGTGAGCGTTGAAAAGGGCGAGGCGGCATTCTACGGACCGAAGGCCGACTTTGTGGTGACCGACTGCATCGGCCGCGAGTGGCAATTGGGAACCGTCCAATTAGACTACAACTTACCGAGCGTTCAACGGTTCGGTTTGCAATATATCGGAGCGGACAACACGCCGCACCAACCGGTGATGATTCACCGGGCGCCGTTCGGATCGCTTGAGCGATTCGTGGGGGTGTTGATCGAGCATTTCGCCGGCGCGTTCCCCTTGTGGTTGGCTCCGGAGCAAGTGCGGGTGATGGTCGTCACGCAAAAGGTCGAAGATTACGGCCGGGCCGTGCAAAAGCGGCTTTCGGAAGCCGGTTTGCGGGTGACGGGCGACTATCGGGCGGAGAAAATTGGGGCGAAAATTCGGGCCGCACAGCTTGAATTAATCCCCTATATGTTTATCATCGGGGCACGCGAAGCGGAGGAGGGCAAGATTGCCGTCCGCGATCGCTTGACGGGCGACTTGGGGGCGATGCCCCTCGAAGAGGCGATCGCCAAGCTCCAGCAGGAAGTTCGCGAAAAGACGATTCGGCAAGTGGCGAAAGGCTCGGCCGGATTGGGACGCAAAAACGAAGCAAACGCCTATTAGGCGAAATATCGAGTATCGACATCAGTAGCGCGTGATAAGATTGCGATTTTTTATCTGAGAAAACCCGAGGTACCGTGCGTATGGGAAAGCTTCCCGCCGTCGATGGAAAACAGCGGATTAACGAACAAATCCGCATTACCCCGGTTCGCGTGATAGGCGCGGACGGGACGCAGTTCGGAATTATGCCGACGGACAAGGCGATTGAGCAGGCCCGCACGGCAGGCCTGGACTTGGTTGAGGTGGCGCCGACCGAACGGCCGCCCGTTTGCCGTATTATGGACTTCGGTAAGTATAAGTATCAGCAGAAGAAACGGCAGCATAAGAATCTGAGTCATCATATAAAGATGAAAGAGATTCGTGTGCGTCCGATCACCGGAGCTCACGATTTGATGGTGAAGATCACCAAGGCTCGTGAATTCTTGGTGCATAAGGATAAAGTGATCGTGACGGTCAATTTCCGAGGTCGCGAAGCCGCGCACACGGAAGAAGGCCGCAAGGTCATTAACGACATCATCAAGCAGTTGGAGGACGTCTCGAAGGTCGAGTCGCCGCCGATGATGCACGGTCGCAAGATTGCCTGCACGCTGACCCCGAAATAGGGCAAGGCGAAGGTGTTTTGTTTTCCCTTACCCAAAGCGAGGGGAAGACCGCGAGTTTTGACGAACGGAACAATATCCCGGCTCCGGCCGGGTTTTTTGTTGTTTGGAGGCTAATTACGCCAGCGGAGGGCGTTGGCTGGGCGGGAATTTCCGGAATAGGGAATTTTTTATTGGTCATCCCGCTTTATTCCCCCTTTTCGATTGACGAAAAGTCTTTATAATCGAAGGTCTATTTACATTTAGGTCATACTCCCAAGAGGGGTGTTTGTTATGCCGAAGATGAAAACCCATAAGGGTACGAAGAAGCGTTTCCGCCTTACCGCGTCGGGCAAGGTGAAACACCGAACGGCCGGAACGAGCCATTTGGCCGCCCGGATGAGCCACAAGCGCAAGCGCAACAAGCGCGGCACGACGGTCATTAGCTCCGTCGAGACCAAGCGCATCGCTCGCGCTCTGTGCGGAAACAGCTACTAGTTTTTTGCACGTTCGACGGGTCTCGTTTCGTACGGGATTTCGTCGGGGCGTTGCGCAATTACATCGCGGGACGGGCTTGCGATACGCGTCGAACGCGGTCGATTCGATCTTAGGGCCGAACGACCGGCCTCGAGCAGTAGAAAACGCTTTCCAACGTTGGAAAGGGCCTTGATCTCGCCATACCATGGAGCCTGATAGATGAGAACTACAAAAGGCGCCGCCCGCAATTGGGCGAAGAAGCGACTTTTCCGCAAAGTGAAAGGGTTCGTCGGCGGACGACGCAAGTTGTTGCGAACCGCCAAGGAAACGTTGATTCGAGCCGGCGTGTACGCGTTTCGCGACCGTCGCGCAAAGAAACGCGAGTTCCGCAAGCTCTGGATCATCCGTATCAACGCGGCGGTCCGCATGCAGGGACTTCGTTACAGCGAATTTATCGCCGGTTTGAAAAAGGCGAATATCGAATTGGATCGTAAGATCCTTTCCGATATGGCGATCAACGACGCGACGGGCTTCGCCCAAGTCGTTGAGTTGGCCAAGAAAGCCCTCACTGCCTAAGCGGAGAAGACGCGGAAGCTCTTCTGACAATTTGAAGCGATCAATAATCCCATCGCCTCCGCCAATACCGGGGGCGATGGGTTTGGTTTTTATAGGCGGCGCTTTAAAAGGATGAAGGATGAGGGCGTAAGGATGAAAGTCGCGCATTTTCTTCCGAAGAAAACGTCCGGTTGATCTTCATTTTTTTCGCGCCGTTCGGCGATGACGACGAGAACCGCTCGATCGGTCGCGTTTCGCCGTCGCGTTCAATTTTTTTCGACAGGCAATTAGCAGTACGCGATCTTTACCGCCGCGTATTGAATTTTTTAACGACGGGATGCTTTCATCATGTCCCTTGCTGGTTATCTGGCCGAGTTGGATTCGCTTCTTCAAGAGGCTTCTGCGGCGTTTGAATCGGCGGCCGACGCCGCGGCGTTGGAGGCGGCGCGGGTGCAATTCGTCGGCGCTCGCAGCGGCCGCATAAAGGACGCCCAAAAAGGTCTCGGGCAAGTTGATAAGGCCGACAAACCGGCGGCCGGCAAACGTTTCAACGAAGTGAAGCAGGCGATTGAAGCCGCGCTCGCCTCGGGCGAAGCTCGCCTTGCGGCTACGACAGGACCGAAAACGAAAGCGACGGGCTTCGATCCGACGATACCCGGAGTGCGGCCGACTTGGGGGCGTTTGCATCCGATAACTCGGACTATCGAAGAGTTGAAAGACATAATGGGGCGTCTCGGCTTCACGGCCGTCGACGGTCCGGAAATCGAAGACGTCAAGCATAACTTCGACTCTCTTAATATTCCGCTCGAGCATCCGGCTCGCGATCCGTTGGAAAATTTCTATCTCTCGGTCGCCTCGAAATGCAACGATTCGACGCCAGGCGCTTCGGAATTGACCGGCTATTTGCTGCGCAGCCAAACGAGCACGGTGCAAATTCGCGTGATGGAAAAGACGCAGCCGCCGGTGCGGATCATCTCGTGCGGGCGAGTGTATCGTCCCGACACGGCCGACGCCACGCACTACCCGATGTTCCATCAAATCGAAGGGTTGTTGATCGATCGCGACGTGACGATGGGCGACTTGAAAAGCGTGTTGCGGCTCTTTGCGCGTAGCGCGTTCGCGCCCGACGTGAACATTCGCTTTCGTCCGTCGTTCTTCCCGTTCACCGAGCCGAGCGTCGAAGTCGATATGAGTTGGCGCGGCGGATGGATCGAAATGGGGGGCGCCGGAATGGTCGATCCGAACGTATTGCGAGCGGTCGGTTACGATCCGGAGGTTTACTCAGGCTTTGCGTTCGGTTTAGGGATCGAGCGCATTTGCGCCCGTCGCCACTGCATTACCGATATTCGCGAACTATATAAAAACGACATCCGATTCCTGCGGCAGTTTTAACGTCTGGCGTTGAAATTAAGATGTGAGGCGTCGGGTTTGAAGATAAATAATAGCTGATTGCTGAAAGAATCCAAACGGAATCATTCGTCATACGCGATAGCGTGTGACCAACGACTGATCGCTGAAGGCTACATATCATGATCGTCTCTTGGAATTGGTTGAAGCAGTACGTCACTCTCGACATGTCGCAGCAAGAGCTGGAGCAGCGGCTTATGTTCGCCGGCTTGAATCATGAAGAGTCGCACGAAGTGGGCGGCGACATCGCGATCGATTTAGAAGTGACGAGCAATCGGCCGGACTGCTTGGGGCATATCGGCATCGCCCGCGAAACGGCGACGTTGTGGGGAAGCGAGTTGAAGATTCCCGCCGCCGCTCCTAAAGAGTGCGCGACGAACGTGAATTCGTTGACGAAGGTTCGCATCGAGTGCCCCGACATTTGCTTGCGTTACACGGCGCGAGTGATTCGCGGGGCGAAGATCGGCCCGAGTCCGAAGTGGATGGTCCGGCGTTTGGAGACGATCGGCATTGCGCCGATCAACAACGTCGTCGATATTAGCAATTACGTTTTGATGGAATGCGGCCAGCCGTTGCATACGTTTGACTACGACAAGCTCGAAGGGGGCGAAATCGTCGTGCGTCGTCCGCGTTCCGGCGAAACGATCGAGGCGATCAATCATAAAACGTACGCCTTGTCGCCGAATATGTGTCTAATTTGCGATGCGCGGAGTCCGGTGGCCATCGGCGGCGTGATGGGCGGCGCAAGCACCGAAGTGACGGAGGCGACGAAATCGATTTTGATCGAGTCGGCCGAGTTCGACCCGGTCTCCATTCGCGCGACGGCTCGCGAGTTGAATTTGCACAGCGATTCGTCGTATCGATTCGAGCGTCGCGTCGATCCCGAGGGGTTGGATTGGGCGAGTCGCCGTTGCTGCGAATTGATTTTGGAATTGGCCGGCGGCGAGCTGGCCGAAGGCGTGGTTGACGTTGGACGCGAACCGCCGGAACGCAAACCGATCACGCTGCGTTTTTCGCAACTGAAACGAATTCTCGGCATCGAAGTTCCCGCCGAGCGAGTGCGGGAAATTCTCGAAGCGTTGGGGAGCGTCGTCGTCGACGGCAGCTATTTGAAGACCGACGTGAGCGACAAACTCAGCGGAGAAACGCGTTCGTCGGTGACCGTCGTCGCGCCGAGTTGGCGTCGGGATCTGACGCGTGAAATCGATTTAATCGAGGAAGTCGCCCGCATTCACGGTTACGAGCAGATTCCTGAAGACGTGGCGGTTCCGATGGTCGCTTCGTCGAAGCAACGGGACGACCGCGTGTTGCCCGACATTCGTCGATTGCTCGCAGCGGCGGGCATTAACGAGGCGTTGACGCTGAGCGTCGTCGATGAAACGCTTTCGTCGGCCTTCAGCCCGTGGACGAACGAAGAGCCGTTGCGAAGTCAAATGCCGGTGATTCGCGGCGCGAATTGTTTGCGTCGCAGTCTCGTGCCGAGCTTGCTTGCCGCGCGGCGAGTGAACGAAAGCCTCTCGAACCCGGAAATCGAGCTATTCGAGATCGCGCGAGCGTATTTGCCTCGGCCGGGCCAACTCCCGCAAGAAGAGTTGATGTTGGCGATCACCAGCGGCCGAAGTTTCGCCGAGGTTAAGGGGATTATCGAGGCCGTTCTCGACTCGTTGAAATGCACGGCGAAGCTTGAAGTGAAAACGCTCTCTGCCGATTTGCCGTTGTTGGACGGAGAGCGCTCTTGCGAGTTGTTTTTGGACGGCAGGAAATTTGGATTCATAGGGGCGGCGAGCGCAGAAGCGTTGAAGCAATTCGAGCTTCGGGGCAAAACGACGATTGCCGAAGTTCGCGCGTCGGCCCTAGTCGAGCTAGCGCAACTGGTTCCGCAATACGCGCCTATGTCGTCCTATCCGCCGGTCACTCGCGACGTGAATCTGGTCGTTGATGAAGCCCTTCGATGGGCGGACGTCGCCGAGACGGTCTATGCAAACGGCGGCGAGTTCTTTGAAAAGTTGGAATTCTGCGGCGATGACGCATATCGTCATGAACGTTTAGGCGTCGGCAAAAAGAGCTTCTTGTTCACCGTCTTGCTTCGAGGGACGGAGAGTACGCTTACCAGTCAGCAGGCTGACGACGTTCGCGACCGGATCGTCGAGGCATGCCGTAAAAAGCATGGAGCGGAGTTGCGGGCTTAATAAATTCGGATTTCCGCGAGATTGGACGAGATAATTTGCGAAATTTTGGGAGCGAACCCCTCGAATGAAGGCTTTTTCGCCTTTGGGCTCTTGCAAGGGGCGCGCCGAAGGGCCAAACTGAATGTTTGGGCGGGACCTGCCTTCTCGGCAATAACAAGTATTTTAGCGTGGACGCCATGCCTTTGGATAAGACGAAGATTATTACCGATTGGGACGCTATTTACCGCCTCGGCACTCCGCCTTGGGATGCGGGCGTTCCTCATGCCGAATTGCTTAAGGTCTTAGGCGAGAAGCGTTTTCCTAAGGCGGCCACGGTTTTGGACGTCGGTTGCGGCAGCGGAGCCGACGCCATTCACTTGGCCAAGCTTCGCTTTGAAGTGACGGCCATCGATTGTTGCGCGATTGCGGTGGAACGCGCTAGACTCCGCGCCGAGCAGCATGACGCTCTGCTCCGTTTCGTTTTGGACGACGTGTTTTCGTTTTCCTTTGAGGGGGGCTGTTTTGAGGTCGTTCTCGACGGCGGGTTCTATCACTATTACCGGATGAATCGCCTTGAGCAATATCTCGACATGCTCTGGAGAGTGACGAAGCCGGGTTCTTTGTTTTTCTGCCTTGCCGGTTCGACGCCAAGCGAAGAGCCTGCGGCGCCGCCCGTCGTGACGGAAGACGAGATTCGGTTTGAGCTGGGGCGTCTATTCGAGTTCGTTCATCTCCGGCCGACGATGTTGGAGAGTCCCTTCAAGAAAGAAGGTTTTCCTGGCTGGTCAATTCTGATGCGGCGACCGTTAGTCTAGGCAAAAGAAGCTGTTTCGTTCGTCGGTTTTGTTAACTGCAAAGAACTTATGAGCCAGCTTTGGTTTTCTCGGAGGCCGAAGTAGCTGGCCGGGCTTTCTTTTTTCTCTCTTTTCGCTGGACACTTAAGAGAATTGCACTCGATGCCCTGCCTAACTTCTAGGCAGAATCGCAGTGCGCGATAAGCAGGCGCTCCTGCCGTGTTGTTGTGCGTTTTGCGGGTTGCTTCGTAAGTGCTTGCACTGCAAGCGATTCTGTCGCGGGCTTGACTTTCGCGCATTATTTCTCCGGATCGTCGTCTTGCTTGCGCTGGACTATTTCGCAGTACGGTCGGTCGGCGCTTTCGCGTGAGCGAAGGACAACCGAAATCAAACCGCTCTCGTATTGAAAGGGTAGCCAGAACGAAACCGGGATGGTTTTGCACGCTGCGGTCGTTGCGAAAGACTGCAAAGGTTAGGAAGCAAGACGGCAAGGAAGCCTGGGGACGGTCTGTCGGTCAAAAAGCGATTGCCGCTTTTCGACTGAAACGGCGACAAAAATTGGCACGGCGATAAGCCGGCGAAAATACCCTAGCTTCTTAAGGAGTTTTGCGATGAGTATGGACACACTGGCTGCGGCCCAGGAACGACAGTCGGAAATTTTGCGGTTTGCCGAGGAGATTTTTGCACAAAAACCGACTTGGGCGACCTTCTATCGAGCGGTTCTCGGAGTAAACGGAGCGGTGCGAAACGCTTTTCCTACCCGGTCGCAAATGAACGAGTTTGAGCAAAGCGACGCTTTTCGTGAAATTCAGCGAATGCTCACGCAATTGCGCAAGGAAGTGCCGTACGAAGAGACCGACGAGGAGCCGACCCGGGTCATCACGGTCCGCATTCCCAAGAGCTTGCACGCCGGGCTGCGGGAAGAGGCCTTTGAACGCAAGACGAGCATCAATCAGCTTTGCATCTCGAAGCTGATAAATTTCATAGAAGACGAATTGATTCCGGACGAACGCCCTAAGCCGAAAATGAAATAGGTTTAGCGGAGAAAGCGGCGGACGTTGCGGCAGGAAAGTCGCGGCGATTACCGTGAAACCGGTTCGATGCGGAACCAATCGACGTCGATTTGGCCGGTCGAGGGACGGCCTGGGGGAGCGTCGCAAAAGAGCCCGACCTTTGCGCCGATCCAGTGGTCGTTGACTGCCGTAAAAGCGCGGCCCAGCTCGGCGAACTGCTTGCCGTCGGCGCTATAACTAAAATTGCAAACGCCGCGCTGACCGACCTTCACGCGAAGATAGATGATCGGGGCTGTCGATTCGGCGACGGCCTCTTCTCGATCGGCGGGGCTTGGGCCGGGGCCCGGTTTTTCGCGCACGGCCGACGAAGTGCGAACGATCTTCAGCCCGCTCGAACTCTTTTCGATTTGCAGCGAGGCGCTGGCGCGGCCGGCGACGACTAAGCCGGCACGGTCAGCAACGTCGAGCAACGTCGCGTCAAATCGGGCGGTCGCCGTAAACTCTTCGGCGGGAAATTTTTGCAGCAGCAGATTCGGTTGATCGGATAGCGGAAGCGCTTCGTTCCTTGCGACAGCGGCCATGCGGAGAAAGCCGGGGCGATCGGTCAAATTCACCCAATCGTCAACGTAGTTGGCGAACCATTGCCATTGTAGGCCGAGTCGAGGTGCGTCAAACTCGTCGCTCGTTTGCGGAACGAGAACCGGATAGGCACGGCCGACATCGGGCTTACGATGCGAAAGGAACGGTTGCCCTTTGCCGTCGTCGTCGGGGTCTTCGCCCATCATCGGCCAGCCGTCTTTCCATTCGACCGGTTGCAGATGGATGATTCGCCCATAGGGAAGTAACTCTTGGAAATGAAGGAACCAGGCTTCGCCGCTTTGCGTTTCGACATAGCCGCCTTGATGCGGTCCGTTTACGCGGGTCATCCCTCTATCTAAAACGATGCGCGACTCATACGGTCCGAAAATGCTTTTCGATCGAAATACGATTTGATAACCGCGCGATACTCCGCCGCCGGGGGCGAAAACGTAGTAAAAACCGTTGCGCTTATATAGCTTCGGACCTTCGACGGTATGATAAGAGCCGTCGCGGCCGTCGATGACCAGTTTTCCGTCGTCAAGCAGGGCGGTTCCGTCCGGCTTCATGCGGCAAACGTGCAGGACGTTGTTCAAACCTCCGGAGCGTGAGCCGGCGAAGGCGTGAATCAAGTAGGCGGAGCCATCGTCGTCCCAAAACGGACAGACGTCGATCCAACCTTTTGCTTTTTTCAATAAAACAGGCGGTTCCCAGGGGCCGGCGGGATTCTTAGCTTTCACCATATAGACGCCGTTGTCCGGATCGCCGAAGAAGATGAAAAATTCGCCGGCATGAAAGCGGATCGAAGGCGCCCACACTCCGCCGCCGTGAAAAGGTTTGGCGAATTGCTCCGTCGCCGGATGTTTTTGGATGGCGTGGCCGACGATCGTCCAATTAACTAAATCTTTGGAATGAAGCACGGGGAGGCCGGGAAAGCAGCTAAAGCTCGACGCCGTCATGTAAAAATCGTCGCCGACTCGAATCACGTCCGGGTCGGAATAGTCGGCGAAAATGATCGGATTTTTATACGTGCCGTCGCCGTTGTCGGCGCTCCAAATCGGGGACGCTTTTTGCTCCTCGGCCAAGGTTGCGGCGAGAGTAAACGTTGTGATTCCAATGCAGCAAGCCGCTTGAAAAAGCAGCCTGCGGATATTGAATACGCGCCGATTATGGAAAAGAAAAGCCGGATTCATTTTTCGGTTTGCATATTCGAGCGATCGAAGTAGTTCAAATTCCAGCGGTCTTTCCATTCGATTTTGACGCCATCGTCGGTGAATTGCATCGGGAGCCAAACGTATCCGCCGGTGATTGCGTCTTTCGGTCGCCAAACGTCGAACATGGCTATAAAGGCGTCGGGCTTACCTTGAACGGGAAGAATGAACGTGCTCTGACCGCCGAAAGTTTTCTCGGGGCCGAGCGACGATAGGGGATTGAGGCCGACGCAGGGATTCCCCAGTTCTTTCCATGGTCCGAAAAGCGAGTCGGCCACGGCCGATCGAGCGGCGTTGGGCGCCCAGCCGGTGCAGTCGGAGGCGATCAAGTAGTATTTGCCTCCCCGTTTGCATATGGCGGGGGCTTCCATCCAACGATGTTCGAAGACGCGCACGAATTTTCCGGATTCGCTCAGGTAATCGTCCGAGAGTTGCGAAATATGCAGCGTGCTGTTGCATTCCGAGGAATAGATGTGATACGCCTTGCCGTCGTCGTCGAGGAAAAGGGTCATGTCGCGGGCTTGTTGGCCGTTTTGGAAATCGCGACCGAGGATATTGAACTTTTTCGTTTTTTCATCTTCGATATTTTCAAATTTGCCCGCTTGCTCGGCGGCTTCGATCGTTTTCGGATCTTTTTGGTCTTCTCTGACGTTGATCGGCCAAACGCCGGCGTTCGGGCGAACGCTTTTTACGAATTGATACGGGCCGGTGACTGCGTCGGCCACGGCGACCCCGCTTCGCGCGGCTCCGTAAGATCCGCCGCTCGGCTCTAAATGAAACCACATCACGAACTTCTTCGTTTTGGCGTTAAAGAGGACCTTCGGCCGTTCGAGAATGCAACCGGCTTTGATTTCGCTTTTCGGATCGTCGGAAACTTTTAACGCGATTCCTTCGTCTTTCCAATCGTAAAGATTCTTCGACGAATAGCAATGAACGCCGACTTGGGCAAGGTTGCCCTTCTCGCCCTCGATCTTATGTTCGCCGAACCAGTAGTAGACGCCGTCGTGGAAGAGCACGCCGCCGCCGTGCGCATTGATATGCGTTCCCGTATTATCGGGCCAGGGCTTGTCGGGCGCGAATTCACCGCGGGTTTTAGCTTGCGAAGGTTGCGCGGGCGGAGTCGACTCCGCGTTTTGGCCGAAAGCGAACGAGTTTACCATGAGTATTCCAAGGGCGATGATGATGCGGGCGATCATAAGGAACTACCGATGCTTTTGATTTTCAAGCGGTCAAAGAGCTGACGTATTATAGCGAATTTCGCGGAAAATCCGCTAGTCGGCCGGAGAGGGCGGCGAAAACGGATTCGGCTGCCCGGTCGGATATTATTCCCGTCAGATGAGCGGGAAAATGCCGAGAAGAACGGGGCGAACGCGGCGAGGCCCTTCATCGCCGACCGTTTCCTTGCGCCCTTTGCGTTCTTTTGCGGCTATTCCTATCTGTTGCGGCTCTGCGGGCAAATCATCCGCGATCATTCGCGGTCGCCGTAGAGCAGCCAATAGACGACCGGGATGACCAACAGCGTGAAGACCGTCGAGGCGAACAGCCCAAAGATGATGGACCACGCAAGGCCCGAGAAGATCGGGTCGAGGGTAATCACCCAGTTGCCCAGCAGCGCCGTTCCGGCCGTCAAAATAATCGGTCTCGTGCGCACCGCGACGCTTTGGATAATCGCCTCGCGCTGCGTGAGTCCGGCGTCTTTTCCGTGATGAATGAAGTCGATCAACACGACCGAATTGCGTACCACGATGCCGGCCAGCGCGATCATGCCGATCATGGCCGTCGCGGTGAAATAGACCGGGGTCGGGTATCCGCCCACCGGCCGATCGACGATCGCGTTCAACAGCCAGAAGCCGGGCATAATGCCGATCATGGTCAGGGGAATGGCGAGCATAATGACGATCGGCAGGACCCACGATTTCGTTTCGAGCATCAGGATGACGAAGATGCCTGCCAAGGCCGCCGCGAAAGCGACGCCCAAGTCGCGGAAGACGTCGAGCGTGATGTTCCATTCACCTTCGCCTGACCAATTAACGCGGTATCCTTTGGGAATCGACCAGGGATCGCCGCCGCCGGGGTTTAGCCACGTTCGGCCTTCGGCGGGGCGGATTTTTTTCGCGTCGAACGCCGGCGTCTTTGCGCCGTCGGCAAGTTGGTCGACTTGCATATCGATGATCGCGTCGGCGGGCGGACGGCCAGCCACTTCGCCGAAAACGTAGGCCACGCGAACCAAATTTTTATGATAGATCGTCTTATCTTCGAGCAAGGGGCGTCCGTTTTTTTCCGTAAGAAATTGGCCGATTGCGCCAAGCTGCACGAGTTGACCTTTCTGGCCGACTAGATAAATGTCGCGCAGTTCGTTCAATGCCGAACGTTCCGCGCGTTTCAGTTGCAAGCGAACGTCGAGCGGGTTTACTTCGTTCGGCTGGTGAAGGACGATCGGAGCCATTCCGCCGAGCGCGATTTGCAGCGTTTGGGCGACGTTCTCTTTGGAGACGCCCGAGAGGGCCGCTTTTTGTTGATCGGTTTCAAACGCGATCTTCGGTTGATCATCCTCGGCGCCGACGTCGACGTCGACGACGCCCGGCTCACGAGCCATGCGCGTTTCGACCGCGCGGGAAACGGCGATCAACTCGTCGTACGAACCGGTTGCCGGACCGTAGACCTCGGCTGTGATGGTCGAAATGACGGGCGGGCCGGGAGGAGCCTCGACCAGCTTGATATTCGCGCCCGTCGGCTTGGCGATATTCTTTAAATCGTTGCGAATTCGCAGGAGAATATCATGCGACTGTTGCACGCGGTCCCTTTTCTTCGCCAAGTTGACTCGCACGTCGGCGACGTTCGAGCCTTGTCGCAAGAAGTAATGTCGGACCATGCCGTTGAAATCCATCGGCGAGGCCGTACCCGAGTAGATTTGATAATCGCGAACTTCCGGCACGCCGCTAAGGTATTCGCCCAACCGGCGAGAAACGGCGTCGGTTCGCTCCAACGTCGTTCCCTCGGGCATATCGACAACGATTTGAAACTCATTTTTGTTGTCGTAGGGGAGCATTTTCAGCGGCACGACGCGGAACAGCGGCAACGCGCAGGCGGCCAGGAACAGCGCGGCGACGACGCCCAGCGTGAGCCAAGCGAGCGAGCGGCGTTCCATGATCGGTCCCAAAACGGCGCGGCTCATTCGATAAATAGGTCGTTTCGTAATGTCGAAACTTTCGCCGTGCGGGTCTTCCGTGATTTTCTTTAACGCCGTCATCGCCAACCACGGCGTAATCATGAACGAAACGCCGAGCGAGGCGAGAATTGTAAGCGGCACGTTCATCGCCATCGGAGCCATGTACGGTCCCATCATGCCGGTGATGAACATCATCGGCAGGAAGCTTACGACGATGGCCAGGGTCGAAAGGACCAGCGCGGGGCGGACTTCTTGAATGGCATGCAGGACGGCTTTGCGCGGCGGGAACATTCGCATGGCGAAATACCGGGCGATGTTCTCGACGTCGGTAATCGGGTCGTCCACCAATAGGCCGAGCGCTAAAATCAACGCGAAAAGAGTCACGCGATTGATCGTGTAGCCGACGAGTAAATTGATAAAGAGGGTCACGCTGTAGCAGACGGGAACGGCCAAAGCGATGACCAAGGCCGAACGCCAGCCGATTACCACGCCGATTAGGCCGACGACCGTCAAAACGGCGATGAGCAAGCTTTCGATCAATTCATCGACTTTCGCGTCGGCCGTTTCGCCGTAGTCGCGGGTAATGCGGTAGAAAACGCCGTCGGGGAGTTGAGCGGCAGCCAATTCTTGCATTCGCTTTTCGACGGCCTCGGCCACTCGAACCGCATTCGCGCCCTTTCGTTTGGCGACGGCAATGTGCACGGCGGGATAGAGCGCGCCGGGCTTAATTTCATTTTTCGGCGTCGCTGAAGTCGTTTTTTCTGCGGAGCGAGCATCTTCTTTCGAGTCTCGCGGATTTTTCGCCGCCGGGCCGAATCCGATCCAACTGTAATTTTCGATTTCGGCCGGTCCGTCGATCACGTCGGCCACGTCGCGGAGATAGACGGGGCGTCCGCCGGAGACGGAAATCACTAAGTTTTCCAAGTCTTGCGTGTTGCGGAGAAAATCGCCCGCTTCGACCACGAATTCCCGGTCTTGTTGCGAGAATTTGCCCGCGCGAAGGTTCACGTCGCTCACTTTCAGCGCCTGAACGGCTTGCAGCGGAGAGGTTTGTCGGGCGGCGAGACGGACCGGATCGAGCGAGACGCGAATTTCGCGCGGACGGCCGCCGACGACCCAAACGCGGTTGGCGTTCGGAATCGCCTGCAATTCGTTTTGAAATTGTTCGGCCATTCGACGCAATTCAAAATCGGAATAGACGCCCGGCCGGTCGGACCACAGGCTCACGTTGACGATCGGGACGTCATCGACTTCGACGGGTTTGATGATCCATCCGGCGATGCCGGGCGGCTGTCGGTCGGCGTTGGAGTAGATTTTGTTATAGAGCTTGATGAGCGACGCTTCGCGGGCTTGACCGACGTAGAATCGCACGGTTACGATCGAAGCGCCGTTGCGAGTCATCGAATAGACGTACTCGACGCCGTCGATTTGATAGAGCAACTTTTCGAGCGGCGCGGTGATTTTCTTTTCGACTTCCTCGGCCGGCATACCGGGGGCCGAGACTAGCACGTCGGCCATCGGCACGACGATCTGCGGCTCCTCTTCGCGCGGCGTAAGGGCCAAAGCGGCCAACCCGATCGCGATAGAGATGACCGTGAGCATGACGGCCATGTCGCCCCGCAGAAAAATCTCGACGATGCGAGTGAGAAAGGGAGTCTTTTCGGCGTTTTGCATATTTACGTTATCAGTCATGATGATCTTTTTAATCCTGTAGGGTGCGTGTTCCACGCACCAGCGGCATTTTGTGGCGTTACGAGCGACGTCGCAGATGCTTACTCCGCTTTCAACAACACCTTTTCTTTACTCGAAAGTCCGCTTAAAACTTCGACACGGCCAGGGCGACCGACACGGCCGGTCGTAATGAATCGTCTTTCGATCGTGCCGTCGTCGCGAATAACGTTGACGAACTCTAATTGGCCGACGCGCTCGACGGCGGCCGTATTGAGACAGAGAAAACGCCGGTCACCGGCGGGAATCTTTAATCGGCCGAACATGCCTTCGTACATGCCGGGTTTTTTCGGCAACGCGACTTTCACTAAGAAGGATCGACTTGCCGCTTCGGCCTGAGGAACGCGTTCGTCGATGGTTCCCTCGACGTCTTCGTCGAGCGAATCGATATGAACGATCGCTTTTTGACCGATCTCCAATTTGCCGGCCAAGTTTTCCATTACCGGGGCCTCGAGACGCAAGGAATCGGGATCGTACAGGACTAAAAGCGGCGCGCCGGGCTGGGCCATGCCGCCCTGATCGACGAGTCGATCGACGATGATGCCCGAGCGCGGAGCCGTGATCTTCGTGTAGGAGACGGCCACTTCGGCCCGAGTGACGCTGTCCTTAGCCTCGTTTCGCTTCGCCTTGGCGACTTCGTATTTTGCCGTGGCTTGATCCATTTCGGAATGAGAAATGCTGTTATTGACGAGCAATTTTTTGCTTCGTTCGTAGTTTTTTTCCGCTTCGGAGAGGGAGGCCTCGGCGGCGGCGACCGAGGTCTTCGCTTGGCTCAGTTGCGATTGAAAGTCGCGGTCGTCGAGTTCGACGAGGACGTCGCCTTCCTTAACGCGTTGGCCGGCGCGGACGGCGATCCGAATAATCGGGGCCATGACTCGGGCCGAGATTTCCGTTCGGCTCGACGCCTTTAGCGTTCCGACCGCCTCTTCGAAGTACGGTTGGAAGATTTCGTGAACCTCATCGACGTTTTTTAATTGAACGTCGGTCGCCTTCGTCGCCGAGACGGTTGTTTCGCCGGGCGCGATCTTCTTGTTGAACATGCCCGACATCCAAGCGATGATCAGGATCATCAGAATAAGTCCGACGGCGATCGTTCCGACTGATTTCACGACGCCAATATGATTTTTCAAGATGGCCATTAAAATATCCTCTGATAAACGGAGTCTCTTCCGTGTTTGACGAGTTTCCGCAGGAAAAGTTACAAAAAACGGCGAAGGTTGATTTGCGGATAATCGGACAAGAAAAGCAAAAAGGAAACCGTCGGCCGTCCGGAATACTCCAGGAAGACGAGGTCTCCTTGATAATTTTTTTAACGGTATTTGCGGTTATTTCGCCGGTTTGGCGGGCAAATTAACGATTTGCGCGACCATCCATACGACGACGAGGAGGCCGAGCACGAAAACCGCTAAGAACATGACCAACGGTCCCCATTGAACGGCCGTCAGTTGGTTCAAAACGTCGAAGTATTTTGAAATGTTCACGTTTTGCACGACTTGTCGGCTCGTCGCGTTAATTCCTAGTACAAGGACTTGCGCCAACGAGATCAACGCCACGAGAGGCAACTTGGCCTTGAACGACTTTTCGGCGAAGATCAGAAGCCACGGGCCGCCCATCGCCACGGCGGTCGCCGCAGTAAGAAGAACAGTCGGCCAGCGGAACATCGTTTCACGAAGTTCGGTCGTCCACGATCCGAACACGTACCACGATCCGGTCGCGGCGAAGGAAATTAGGGCCACGGTGTAAACGCGTTTGGCTTTTTTCCACGCCCAGGCGCGGTATTCTTCGGAGGCGTTTCGGTCGAGGACGTAGGCGTCGAAGAGAATCCAGACGGCCGTCGTACCGAGAGCCAGCGAGAACATGACGAGGAATCGAGGATAGAGCGTGCCGTCGGCGTAGTTGAGTCCGATGCCGAGGACGGCGCCGGCGTGTTGCGTATTTTGGAACATATCGCTCCAGCGCTCGGCATGGTCCATCAGGCTGATGCCGTTGGAGAAAATAAAGCCGATGACGAAGAATAGCCCGCAGGCGATCCAACCGGCCGAGCGGCGCCAGGCGGCCAGTTGGCCGTCGTTCGCGCGCAGTCCCCAGGCGTAGGCGTAGATTCCGTAGTAAGCGGGAATCAGAATCACGATGATCGAAATCCACGGCCAAGCCATAAGGATCGTGGCCGGATAAAACGATCTGAAATACGCCAACTGAATAAACAACAACGGGACGATGCCGAGATTAATGCCCATGGCGATGATGATAGGCATTTGCTTCATGAAGCGGTTGGCGAAGCGTTTACCTTGTTCGCAGCCGCGAACGTGAAGGCCCAGGGCGATCATCAAACCGGCGAACCAAAGGCTCATCGGAATCGCATGGAGGGTGAAGCCGAGGACTTTGAAGAACTCGACGAACCAAATGGGGGCCGGTATGGCGGTCGCTTCGGTCGAAGCTTGGAAAAAAGCGTGGGGGTCCATTATTTCACCTCCGCGTTGTCGAGGCCAAGCCGCATGCCTTCAGGCTTCTTGGGGGCCGTGTAAATTAAGTAGTCGGTCAAAACTTCGGCCTCTTCATTCGTGCCCGCCCATGCCGGCATGAAGATTTGCGCCTTCTCCAGATGTTTCACCATGTCGAGGACCATTTCTCGCGGTCGGCCTCGCAACATCTCGCAGGCGGCCGAGTACCCTTGCAGCGAGGCGTGACAATCGTTGCAGTGATATTGGAACATCGTTTCGCCGACTCGAATACGATCTTCGGCCGAAAGGGTCAGCAGTTTCGAGGAGGAGATTTTGTCGCCGACGAAAACTTGCGGGAAGTTTTGCTTCATATAGGCGTTCGTCCAGAGGCCCGATTGCAAATACCCTGCCGCGCGATAGTCTTGCACGTTCTCGGGTAAAATTTGATTGCTTAGGACGACGTTATAGACGACGAACGGTTTGCGGACCGCCTCGCGAATGAATTCGCCGACGCTAAAGGCGCCGATGCCGAACAAGCACAAGGCGGCGGCGAAACCGGGGGAAAGCCAACTGGGGTTTTTATAGGGTCCAATATAGAGCATGGCGAACAGGACGGCGATCATGGCGAGGATTAAGCCCATGAAGACGTTCAAAACGGCGGCCGAAG
Source organism: Thermoguttaceae bacterium (assembly GCA_963665265.2). Taxonomy (GTDB): domain Bacteria; phylum Planctomycetota; class Planctomycetia; order Pirellulales; family Thermoguttaceae; genus CAXXHQ01. The sequence continues at coordinate 1,967,877 of OY762224.2, forward strand.
CGAGGGTCGCTTGCGCCGATTCCGGCAGGAAAACGAGCCATCCCGCGCCGCCGACGACGATCATCGCCGCGCCGAGGAATCCAGGGCGAGTTGAGCGAGAGGCGATCAAGTCGCGTAAGCGGCCGTTCTTATCGTCCTTGAGGGTAAGGGAAGCGTGTAGATAGACGTAGAGAGAGCTGAGGAGGATGGCGCCTCCGGTTCGCGCGATGGTCTGGGGGAGAAATTGCGGATTGAAAAACGCGGTCCAAAAGTTGCGGTTGTTGGGCCAATCGCCGGGATTGAGCATAAAAGCGGTAATGCCGGTGATCAAAACGAGGCTGATCCAGGCCGCGACGGCGTAAATCCAACCGAAGATAACATGCGTTTTTTTCGGAAGCCGGTCCCAATAATAGTAGAAAATGAAGGCCGAGACGACTTCGACGACGAAGAATACCCATTCGGTCGCCCAACCGAAGACGAAGAGTCGAATGAGCGTTTCGGTGGCTAGGGGGGAAGCAAGCCCGATCGTCCACCAAATTCCGACTCCGGTAATTGCGCCGAAGGAGACGGTCAGCAGAACGAAGAAGGCCGCATGACGTTTTAAATAGTCGAGGTAAGCGGCGTCGTTTTTGCGACGGGCGTAAGTGACTTCCGTGGCGAGAAAGATGCCGCCGCCGACGGCGTAGTGGGAAACTAAAATATGAATTACGGAGATTGCCGCGATGAGCATCGGGGCAGTGAGATGAGGAACGTACCACCAGGGGTAATGCATGGCGCAAGGCCTCCAGGGAAAAGAACGGAAATTGTCGCGGTCGGAGGCTCGCGGCGGCTATTCGCGGAGGTTTACTTCTTCGCAGACTCCGCCTGGCAAGGCCGCAAACCGAGCTTAGCCAATAACCATACCATCGGACACCAATTTGTAAAGCCTGACTGTAATAAATTCGCACCGGCAAAAATCGTTAAAAATAGCCAATAGGGGCTAACAAAATGCGCCAGTGCGACGCTCGCCAGAATGACGATTCCGGCAATCGTTCGGAGTCCGCGCTCGATGGTCATGATAGACCCTTTGGGATTGGATGGAGTGAATCGCATGTGAAACTGGCTATTTTTTCGCCGCATTTACGTCTTGCGGCATAGCGGCTTCGGGCTTCTCTTGCGTGATTTTTTCAACGGTCGTTTCCGCCGGCTGTTTGGCTGAAGAAAGCGGGCAGCATGAGGTTTGGCTTTGTCGGTTCTGGCCGCAGGAGCCAGACATACAGGTCGAAATGCCGAAGGCCGGGAGAATCCAGCGATTGAGCGCGATCCAAACAAATAAAAACGCGAAAATAAAAGCGATTTCTTTCCAATTCATTTTGAGGCCTCACCGTTAGATTGAATAATTTCGGTCGGCAAGACGCAAATCAGCAAGCGGTTGCGCTGATTAAGCCGGAATTAAGTCGCTTCGCTATTCCGAAACGGACGATTGGGGGAATTTCTGTTTCCACCGTTCGCGGAGCAACTGATTGAGCTGGGAGTGAACTTCGGGGGGGAGCTCCATCAACTCGCCGGCTTTGTACAACGCAATCGTCTTGCGCACGTTATCGACGACCACCTGGCAAGGATTGCAATCGGCCAAATGCTTCTCCAGCGTCTTGCAGATCGCCAAGCCTCGCTCGCCGTCCACATATTCATTTAACGCTTGTAGAAGTTCTTCGCATTTCATGGCCGTCGCCTTTCCTCGCCCTGTATGTTTCGATGCCGGTTGAACTGGAAAAGTTACAGAAGGACATTATGGCCGAAGGGCGGGAAAAAGACAATTGGCGGAAAGCTTTGGCAGGAAAGCGGTTATGGGAGCGGTAAGGCGAGAGTTTGGCCAAGCTATGGGGGGAATATTCTGGACTGTAAGTGAAAAAAGTGGCCTTTTCGCGGTCGTCGATTCTAGGTACGATTCGCCGCCAATTTCCCTGTTGGCGTAATTTGCCTGAAACTAGACGGGCGTTCGTTTTTTCGCGGGAACAATGGATATGGGTAATTCGCACTCTCAAGAGTATCAGACCGTCGAGATTCCGGATCAAGGACACGCGCATGCGCCGGAAAAACCGGAGCGTCGTTCTCGAAAAAAGCCGGGAATGGGCAAAGAAGTGAAAATCGGGCTCACGGTCATTCTCCTCCTGATAATTACTTTGGGCGCCGTTGTGGTAAATCGTCTGCGAGGGGCCGGGGCTTCCGCGCAAAACGAATCCGTAGCGTCGTCGAGCGACGGAACCGCGACTGCGGATTCCGGTTCGGCCGAAACGCAAGACGCCGGAAGCGCTTCGCATACGGCGGGCGCGTTGGCGGCGGCTCCGAAAGTAGTTTCGGCGACTCCCGCTTCGTCCGCTTCGCCGAAACCGCCTGTATCGGACGACGAGCTTTGGGGGAAGACGAGCGAAAGCAAAAAAACGAGAGATGAAGGTTTGGCTTCCGCTTCATCGGCGGGGCCGTCGCAGTCTTATATGCCTGCGCGACGATCGCATGAGCCTTCGTCGGGCGATCGGTATGCTCGCGCGTCGTCGAAGCCGGCGGAAAACACGGCGAAGCAGCCCGACCCGTTCGGCATTCCGGACGCCAAGGGAGAGGTGAGCAGCGATAGCGTTCCGACGCAAGCGGTAGAAACGCCACCCGCCCCAGCTCCGATTTTGGACGATGCGCCGAGCGCTGCGCCGGAGCCGAGCAATCGGTACGCGGCTCGTTATTCGGAAGAAGGGGCGTCGAGTCGCTATCAGGCGCCTGAGCCGCCCGCTCGGCCGAGTTACCGTGACGAGATGAATACAAACCGATACGGTTCGAGCGATGCGAGCGGCAATCGGCGAGGTCGAGACCCACATGACGTCAACCAACATTACGGAGCGCCGTCGCGCGATAGTTATCCGGGCAGAAGTTCGCAAGCGCCGCGAACGGTAGGCAATTACGGCGGCCCGCGTGAGGACGGGACCTATGTGAGCGCGCCGAACGACAGCTATTGGACGATTGCCGAGCGAACCTACGGCAGCGGCGCCTATTTCAAAGCTTTATTGGAGTACAACCGCGACCACGGCGTTTCGGAAGAGCAATTGAAGATCGGCACGAAGATCAAGACTCCGTCGCTGGTCGAGTTGGAGAAGCGTTATCCGCAGCTTTGTCCGAAAAGCGACCGCGTTGCAGTGATGAAGAATCGAATGACGACGGTCAGCACGCGAGTGGGGGCCGGAAACGAAAAAACTTACGTCGTGGTCGAAGGGGACTCGCTCTTCGACATTGCGAGAAGCGAGCTTGGCAAGGCCTCGCGATGGGTGGAGATATATGAATTGAATCGCGACGCGTTGGGGAAGGATTTTGATTACTTGCCTCCCGGCACGAAGCTGATTTTGCCCGGCGCCGCGTCTAGCAGCGCGGATCCGGTAACGCGCCGTCCTGGCGCGACGTACCAACGGTAGGCGAGCGGCGCGAAAAATCGTCGAATGTCGTCGAAGGACGTGAATAGGAAGAAAAACGTGATGCGCGGCGGAAGCCTAATGCGTTGTCGGGTATGTGGTTACGGATGAATCGTCCGTTGCGGAATCTGGCCTTTACCTAAAACGCGTTAGTCGGCAAAATACCGCCTCGCTGAGCGCAGTATGTCGATTTGGCCCAAAAATATGTAGTCGGGGCGTTTCTTCGTAGGAAGAGCGCTGAATCACGGAAGACCGACGCAACACAGCAAGGAGCGCTGAACGTGAAGAAAATTTCTGTCTTATCAGTAGCGGTAATCGGGCTGGCTCTAAGCTTAGCCGTTTCGCAGGCGTCGGCGCAAGCGCCGGTACGTCAACCTGCTCCGGCGGCGGGCGCCGGTCGAGTCGCTTTGCTCGACGTTAGCTACATTTTCAAGAATCACGCCCGATTCAAGGCGATGATGGACGAAATGAAGAACAACGTTGACGCGGCGGAGCGCGACGTGAAGGCGGAAGACGGCCGCATTCAAAAGCTTGCCGAGAAGATGCAGGACTATCGTCCGGGCACTCCTGAGTACAAGCAAGCGGAGAGCGACATCGCGAAGAGCCGCGCCGACTTGAGCATCAAGGTTCAGTTGCAGCGCAAGGACTTCTTGCTGCAAGAAGCGAAGATCTACCACACCGTTTACCAAGATATCGAAAAAGAAGTCGCGTTCTACTGCCAGAACAACGGCATCGACGTCGTCTATCGCTTTAACGGCGATCCGGCCGACATCGAAAAGCCGGAATCGGTTTTGAGCTACATTAACAAGCCGGTGGTCTATTACGAAAAGAATCGCGACATCACGCCGTTTATTCTCGATTCGCTGAATCGCAACGGCAACATGGGCACGGCTAACCGACGCGCCGCCCCGCCGACCGGCGGGCAAGGCCAATACGGCATGCCTCCTCGCTAACGGCGGTTATTTTCGGATCGCAGTCGCCATGGAAGGCGACGGCGAAGGATTACGCCGACGATGGGCCGATGATAAGACGAAAAACGGACGGATTCGCGCTAGTCGCGAATTCGTCCGGCGCTCCTAAGCGAGGGAATTTTTCGTTTTCGGCGTCGCCGGTCACGAAATCAAGTCAAGGATGACGAGCTTCTCTGATGATTCCATTTCGTAAGCAGCGTACATTGGCCGCAACGGCGTCGATTTCGGGCGTCGGATATTGGAGCGGTCGCGAAACACGCGTTGAATTTCGTCCCGCCGCGGAAAACACGGGCGTGGTCTTCGTTCGCCGCGATCTACCGGGGCGTCCTCGCATTCCCGGAAAAGTAGCGTCACGCATTGAGATTCCGCTTCGCACGGCGTTGGCGGTCGGCGACGCATCGGTCGAAATGATCGAACATATGATGGCCGCGTTGGCCGGCATGCAAATCGACAACTGCGAAATTTGGGTCGACGCTCAGGAAATGCCCGCCTGCGACGGCTCGAGCTTACCGTTCGTCGAAGTATTGGATGCGGCGGGGGTCGTCGAGCAGTCGGCTCCGCGCGAACGCATTATCATCGACCGCGTCATTCGTCGCGGCTCCGGCGAAAGCTGGATTGAAGCGCGACCGTGCTGCTCGGGCAAACTCATTATCCAGTACGAGTTGGACTACGGTTCGGGAAGTCCGATCGGTCGTCAATCGTTGGAAATTTCGCTATCGCCCCGGCATTTTCGGAAAAATCTCGCGCCGAGTCGAACGTTCCTCACCGAAACGGAAGCGCACGCGTTGCAAGCGCAAGGGCTCGGCGTGAACGCCACGGCGAAGGATCTGCTCGTCTTCGGTTCGCAAGGGCTGATCGACAATCAATTGCGTTTTCCGGACGAATGCGTGCGTCACAAAATGGTCGATATGGTGGGCGATCTTTCGTTGGCCGGTTGCGATCTGATCGGGCGCATCGTCGCCTCACGCAGCGGACACCGATTGAACGCGGAATTAGTTCGCGCGATCGTGGCGGAATTCGGCGAAGAAGCCGAGACTCGGCGTTGCGCTTGAATTACCGATTCAGGATCGTACACCGTTTTTGGGAGTCGCATTGATGAGCGTGCAAATTTCCGATAGAGCGACGGTTGATCCGCGGGCGCAAATCGCCGAAGGCGTCGTCGTCGGGCCGTATTGCGTCATCGGACCTGACGTAGCGATCGGCGAGAACACGATACTCGACAACAACGTCACCGTCGTCGGACGCGTGACGATCGGAAAGAACAATCGCTTTCATGCGGGAGCGGTCATCGGCGGCGAACCGCAAGACGTGAGCTATTGCGGCGGCGACACCGCCGTCGAGATCGGCGATCGCAACGTCATTCGCGAATGCGTCACGATTAGCCGGGCCTCGGAAAAAGAGGACGGCGTGACGCGTATCGGCAACGATAACTTCTTCATGGCTTGCTCGCACATCGCGCACGATTGCCGCATCGGCGATCACGTTACGATCGCCAATAACACGCTTTTGGCGGGTCACGTTCACATCCGCGACTTCGCCTCGCTTTCCGGGCAAGTAGCCGTACATCAGTTCGTGACCATTGAAGCTTATAGCTTTGTGGCCGGTTGCAGCGCGGTCCGTCACGACGTTCCGCCGTACATGCTGGTCGAAGGATTTCCGGCTCGTCCGCGTTGCGTGAATATCGTCGGATTGAAACGACATGATTTCCCGTCGCAAGTCATTCAAGCTTTGGCCGAGGCGCACAAACTATTGTTCCGCGCGAAAGTCGGCTTGGACAACGCTTGGGAAATATTACGAAACAACGGATCGCTCGTTCCGCAAGTAAACCACTTGCTGAACTTCGTTCAAGGACAGCATGAAGGGCTGCATGGTCGATCGAGGGAGCATCGAGCCGCGGCGTAATAAGCCGAGGGCAATGATGAAAAACTATTGCTCGTTTGCCTTGCGCCGACGACATGCTGCGTTAGTTGCGAATGCACGAAACAATTATTGGAGCGAAAAATATGGCGAAGATTCGAGTAGCCGTCGTCGGGGCCGGGCGTTTGGGCGGGTTTCACGCCCAAAAGCTGGCGAAGAATCCGGACGTTCAATTAGTCGGCGTCGCCGATCCTTTCGCCATGAGCCGCAACAAAGTCGCGGTGGATTGCGCTTGCGAAGCGATTCCCGACTTTCGATTGTTGCGAGGCCGCATTGACGCCGCCGTGATCGCCACGCCGACCGCCTTGCACCACTCGGTCGCCAAGGAGATGCTCGGTTGGGGCGTGCATCTGCTCGTCGAAAAACCGTTTTGCTCGGAGACCGCCCAGGCCGAGGAGCTGCTGCAAATCGCGCATCGAAAACGGTGCATTTTGCAAGTCGGCCACGTCGAGCGTTTTAATCCCGCCTTTACGGCGGCAACGGAGAAAATCGGCGCGCCCAAGTACGTCGAAGCGGTCCGTTCGAGCGGCTATACTTTCCGTTCAACCGACATCGGCGTCGTTCTTGACCTGATGATTCACGACATTGATCTCGTTCTTTCGATGGTCGATAGCAAAGTTCGTCGCGTCGACGCTTTGGGCGTTTCGGTGGTCGGCGGACATGAAGACGTGGCGAACGCCCGCATTCAGTTCGATAACGGATGCGTCGCCGCGCTATCCGCGTCGCGGGTTAGCTACGAAGCGGTGCGTCGGATGCACGTATGGTCGATGCAAGGTTTCGCGGCGGTCGATTTCGCGACTCGAACGGCAACTTACGTTCGACCAAGCGAAACGCTTCGCACTCGCGAATTCGACGTCGATACGCTTGCGCCGGACGAAGTCGAACGCTGCCGGGCGAATTTCGCGCAAGAGCATTTGCCGAAAGAGGAAAAACAGTTCGACGCGGTAGACGCTTTGGCCTTAGAGAGCCAGGATTTCATTTCGGCCATTCGCGATTCGAAATCGCCGCGAGTGACGGGCGAAGCCGGTCGGAACGCCGTCGCGTTGGCCGAAGAGATATTGGATCGGATACATAACCATGCCTGGGACGCTTCGATCGACGGTCCGGTGGGACCGTTGGCGTTGCCGCGTCGCCGCGTCATTCCCGCACCGCACTTTCAAACTCCGGCGAGCGAGCCGGTTCGTCGTCGCGAGGCGGGGTGATTTATTCGGTTGTATATAGTGAATCAAACGGCGTGTCGGTTTCGGCACGCCGTTTTTTATTGGATGAAGAGGAATCGCATTTTTCCCGCCCTGGAGGGAGGAAAAAGCGGTTTTTCGTCATAGACGTTTCAACTCAGCCGGAATTCTCGTAAAAAACGGAAAAACGTCTTGAAAAATGACTGGCCGTTCGCTAATATCAAACGTATAGTCATAGTAGGAAGCCGAAAAGTCGTCTGAATTCGTGGTTTTGGCAAGAAATATAATCCACGAGAAAGCGACGGCGGGGATGCCGGGTAGATTCCCGTGACTGACAATATATATATCCTGCTCCGTCATCATGCGAACCGCATGGTTGAAGGAACCCGCCCCTGGGCAGATTTGTCTAGGAAGTAGCCCGCCATAGAGATCGCGACGGCCGACGCAAGTCGCGAGGTCGGTAATAGCAACGCCCCTTCGAAGTTTAACGCAGTGAGGTTTCGCAATATGATTTCGCGTCGCACATCGCACCAGATCGCAGTAACGGCGCTTATGCTTTCGCCGGTATTGAGCGGATGCTACAAGATGCCGCAGATGCCGCAGGAAGTCGCTCCGAAGGTGACAGTCGGAAAACCGGTCGTGAAAGAAGTGACCGATTATTTCGAGTTCACGGGAAGAACGTCGGCCATCGGCGAAGTGGAAATTCGCGCGAGGGTGACGGGTTACCTGGAGAAGATCTGTTTTATTGACGGTCAAGACGTGAAGAAAGGCGATTTGCTTTTCGTCATCGACCCTCGTCCTTATGAAGCCGCGTTGGATCGAGCGAAGGGCGAATTAGCGAGGCTTTTGGCGGTTTGCGATAAGGCGAAGGCCGACTTGGCTCGTAGCGAACGATTGCGTCCGAGCGGAGCCGTGAGCGAAGACGAATACGAGCAGCGAGTTTCGACGTTAGTCGGCGCGAAGGCGTCGATCCAGACTGCGCAGGCGGCCGTTCGCGACGCAGAGTTGAACCTTGAATTCACGAAGATCGAATCGCCGATCGACGGCCGGGTAAGTCGAAGACTCGTCACCGAAGGAAATCTGATTCAGCAAGGGACTCAAATTCTGACGACGGTCGTGACCTCCGGCCCGCTCTACGTATATTTCGACATCACGAGCGACGCCTTGTTGAAGTACGCTCGCTTGGCTTCTCAAAACGAGCGCTTGGTGCAATTGATGCACGCCTCGCGGGTGAAAGAAGCGAACATTCCGGTCGAAGTTCAATTGCAGGACGAAGAAAATTTTCCGCACAAGGGCGTTCTCGACTTTGTGGATAATCAGATGGATTCGTCGACCGCTCAGATTCGCGCGCGAGCGATTTTTGAAAACAAAGATCGGCTCTTGACGCCGGGCCTTTTCGTTCGCGTTCGGATTCCCTACGGTCAACCGCATGACGCGATTCTTGTGGACGAAAAGTCGATTATTTCGAATCAACGGGACAAGTGCTTGATGGTCGTCGCCGAAGAGGGCGGGAAGCAGGTCGCCCAATTCCGCAAAGTGCAATTAGGCGGTTTGCATGACGGGTATCGCGCGATTGAGAACGGGATCGGCAAGGACGACACGATTATCGTGAACGGTTTGCTTCGGGTGAAGCCGGGGATGCCCGTCGATCCGCACGCCGAAGGTAAGAGCGAGACGGCGATCGCCCAAACGCCGCAAACGGTCGAGAGCTCGACCGCCTCCAAAGACGCCGCATCCAAGAACTAGGAACCGCCTCCGATGTTTTCGCGTTTCTTTATTGATCGTCCGATTTTAGCTTCCGTACCGTCGATATTGATCACGTTGGCCGGTTTGGTCGCGGTGTTCATGCTGCCGGTCGCGCAGTATCCCGAGATCACGCCGCCGACGGTGCAAGTGGCATGTGCGTATCCCGGCGCCAACGCCAAGGTGTTGGCCGACACGGTGGCCGCTCCGATCGAGCAGCAGGTCAACGGCGTTGAGGACATGCTTTACATGTCTTCGCAATGCAATAACGACGGCAGCTACTCGCTGACGATTACGTTCAAGGTGGGCGTCAACTTGAACATGGCTCAAGTTCTCGTGCAGAATCGCGTGGCGTTGGCTACGCCGAAGCTTCCCGATATGGTGAAGCAGATCGGCGTGACGGTGAGCAAGCAGTCGCCCGACTTCTTAATGATCGTCAATTTGATATCGCCGAAGGGAACGTACGATCAGCTTTATTTAAACAACTACGCAGTGATTCAGATTCGCGACGAGTTGGCTCGTCTGGACGGCGTGGGCGAAGCTCGCGTATTCAGTCAGCAAGACTACAGCATGCGAATCTGGATTGATCCGGACAAGCTCGCCTCGTTGAGCATGACTTCCGGCGACGTGGTTAAGGCGTTGCGGGAGCAAAACGTTCAAGTGGCGGCCGGCCAAGTCGGCCAGCAGCCGGCCACGAACGGGATGGCCTTCCAGTACACGTTGACCACGCTTGGGCGTTTGACCGATCCGGATCAGTTTTCCGAAATCATCGTCAAAACGGGCAAAGAGGGACGCATCGTTCGCCTCAAAGACGTGGCGAAGATCGATCTCGGGGCGAAGAGCCTTGACGTGACTAGTTATCTCGACGGAAAACCGGCCGCGGCGATCGGCGTTTTCCAATTGCCCGGCTCGAACGCGTTGGCCACCGCCGAGCGCGTGAAAACGCGGATGAAGGAACTCAGTAAAAACTTCCCGCAAGGGGTCGACTACGCCATTATCTATGACACGACGCCGTACATCAGCGAATCGATTCGCGAAGTGTTCAAAACGTTGCGCGACGCGGTGATTCTCGTCGCCATCGTCGTGTTGGTCTTCCTGCAAAACTGGCGGTCGTCGTTAATTCCTTTGGTCGCCGTTCCGGTGGCCATTATCGGAACGTTCGCGGCGATGGCCGTGTTGGGTTACAGTTTGAACACGCTTTCGCTGTTCGGATTGGTCTTGGCGATCGGCATCGTGGTGGACGACGCGATCGTCGTCGTCGAGGCGACCGAGCATCATATTGAGCAGGGGATGACGCCGCGCGCCGCCGCGCATCAAGCGATGGAAGAAGTGTCGGCCCCGGTGTTCGCGATCGGATTGGTGCTTACGTCCGTGTTCGTTCCTTGCGTATTCATTTCCGGAATGACCGGTCAGTTCTTTCGGCAGTTCGCCGTGACGATCGCCGTTTCGACGATTCTATCGACTTTCAACTCGCTGACGCTTAGTCCGGCGTTGTGCGCGATTCTCTTGAAGCCGAAGCACGAGCAGGCCGACCCGTTGGCGAGGCTCGTCAATTTCACGCTCGGTTGGTTTTTCAAACTGTTCAATCGCGGTTTTACGACTTCGATTAACGGATACGCGTGGTTCGTGGGCAAGTCGCTCCGCATGAGCTTCGTCGTCTTGTTGATTTACGGGGGACTATTGCTCGTCACGGTTTTCGGCTCTCGCGTCATGCCGAGCGGATTTATTCCCAATCAAGATCAAGGATTCCTGTTTGTCGTCGTTCAGTTGCCCGACGCCGCCTCGTTGGAGCGGACCGAAAAAGTAATGTCGCGGGCCAGCCAGATGATTCGCGAGACGAAGGGGGTCGCGCATACGATTCACGTTTCAGGCCTTTCGTTCGTGTTGGGCGGAAACGGCCCGAATCTCGGAACGATGTTCGTCGTTCTCGATCCGTTCGAGGAGCGGGAGTCGCCCGAATTGAAGGCCGACGCGATCGTCGCCGAATTGCAGAAAAAGTTGTCGCAGATCGAAGAGGCGACGATCATGGCCGTCGGTCCGCCCCCGGTCCGAGGGCTCGGCAACGCCGGCGGTTACAAGATCGTTCTTGAGGATCGCGGCGGACTTGGAACCTCCGCCTTGCAAGACGCCTTTGACGAGATAAAGGCGAATATTAATCCGCGATCCGGCGTTTATTACATGATGACGGCCTTTAGCGCGCACACCCCGCAAATTTACATTGACGTGGATCGCGCGAAGTGCAAAACGCTGAGCGTCGCCTTGAGCGACGTGTTCGACACGCTACAAGCCAATTTGGGCGGATTGTACGTCAACGACTTCAATCAATTCGGGCGCACGTTGCAAGTGAACGTGCAGGCCGACGCGCAGTATCGCATGCACCCCGAGGACGTGGGGCGTTTGCAAGTGCGAAACGACGACGACAAAATGGTTCCGCTCGCCTCGGTGGCGAAAGTTGAAGCGTCGAGCGGTCCATTGATGATCACTCGCTATAACATGTATCCGTCGATCGCCGTGACGTGCCTTTCCTCGAACTTCCTCAGCTCGGGCCAGGCCGCGTCGATCGTCGAAAAACTGGCGGACGAGCATCTTCCGCCTTCGATGACGCACGAGTGGTCCGAATTGATGTATTTGCAGCTCACGGCCGGTAACACGGCGGGTTTCGTGTTCGGCGGGGCCGTCGTGTTGGTTTTCCTGGTTTTGGCCGGTCAGTACGAAAGCTGGTCGTTGCCGTTGGCGGTCATTCTCGTCGTGCCGATGTGCATTTTCTGCTCGTTGCTCGGCGTGGCGTTGAACGGCGGCGATATCAATATTTTCACGCAAATCGGATTCGTCGTGTTGGTCGGTTTGGCGAGTAAGAACGCGATTCTTATCGTGGAATTCGCCAAAGCGAAGCGGGAGGAAGGCATGCCCCGAGGCGAGGCCACGGTGGCCGCCTGCCGTTTGCGTTTGCGACCGATTATGATGACCTCGTTCGCGTTCATCTTGGGCGTGGTTCCGCTTATGGTTTCGTCGGGGGCCGGTTGCGAAATGCGGCAAGTGTTGGGGCTCGCTGTGTTTTCGGGTATGTTGGGCGTGACCCTTTTCGGCATCTTTTTGACGCCGGTGTTTTACTACGTCGTTCAAGGCTTCAACGATCGTCGACGCATGAAGCGAGAAGCGGCCTACGCGAAAGAATCCTTTGTCGGATAGATTTGACGCCGGAACCGCGAACGGCGCGGTTTATCGAGGACGCAATAGGAGACGCCGATGAACTCCGTCAGCGCGAAACGCAAAGAGTTATTGACCGCGAAGATGAAAGAGGCGATCCACGAAGCGGCCGTCTCGGTTCTCGGTCAATACGGCGTCGAAGGAATGACGATGGAACGCGTCGCCGCGGCGGCGAAAATGGCCAAGGGGAGCTTGTACTGTTATTTCAAAAGCAAGCAGGACTTACTTCGCTTCGTTCACGAAAAACTCATCGAGCCGATCATCCAGGAGATAAACGACGTCGTCGCGAGCGATATTCCCGCAATCGAGAAGCTGAAAAGGATGGCGGCGTCGGGATGCAATCACGTGATGAAGCATCACGCCACGTTCGCGCTTCTTCACCAAGACTCTGCGGTTCGCGTATTAATCGAGGAGAGCGACCGCAATAAACGTGAAGTCGCCGTTCAGCAATACGCCTCGGTTTTTCGACAAGGCATGGCCGAAGGGATTTTGACGGAGACGGATCCCGAGAATTTAGCCCGCATGTTTTTTGGGGCGATGATCGAGCTATTCCATCGCGCGTTGGTTTCGGAGCAAGCGGACGAAGCGAACTCGCTGATTTCGCAGTTGCTGGAAGTCTTTCTTCGCGGAGCTCTTGCTCCGGCCTCTCGATAGACGCCCCTCTTTGGCGGAGCGCCGCTTATATCGATTATTCGGTTTTTTCCGAATGTCTTTGTTTCGTTAATATGGGATAGTTGTCCTGTAGTAGGAAATCCAAATACTCAATTCGCAACGATCGTACCGAATATTGCTCTGGAAGCGAGAATTCTATCTCTAGCGAAGGAGCGCGATATGCGGACGCATTTTCAGCTTTCCGACAGAAGGAATCTGCGGGAAGGGTATTTCCGTAAATATTTGCCGTTTATGGAGATAATGCTTCTTTTGGTGACGGCTGCCGGTTGCACCAGCGGTCGAGAGTATTTTAGGAACGGGTTTAAGGTCGGTCCGAACTACACGAAGCCGGCGGCCCCGGTCGCCGACGATTGGGTTGATTCGAGCGATCCGAATGTGGAAAAAATAAGGCCCGACGACGCCGCGTGGTGGAGAACGTTCAACGACCCGACGCTTGACGACCTGATTCACCAAGCCTATCAACAAAATTTAACATTGCGCGTGGCCGGTCTTCGCATACTCGAAGCGCGTGCCCAGCGAGATATCGCGGCGGGGGGACTTTTCCCGCAATCGCAACAGGCTTACGGCAGCTACTCGCGGACGAATTTGAGTCGGAACGCGCCAACGGCCGCGCCGTCCAGTTTCTTCGATGAATGGAAGCTTGGAACGAACTTGGCTTGGGAATTGGATTTTTGGGGGCGTTTCCGCCGCGCCGTCGAGTCGGCGAACGCGAATTTGGACGCCTCGGTAGAAAACTACGACGACGTGCTCGTCATTCTTCTTGCGGAAGTCGCGCAGCAATACGCGAGCCTCCGCACGGCCGAGCAACGTTTGGAATACGCCAAGCAAAACGCGGAGATTCAGCGTGAGAGCTTGGGGATCGCCGATGCGAAGTATCAGAACGGCGCCACGTCGAAACTGGACGTTACCCAGGGGCAAGCGAATTTATCGCAAACGTTGGCGGCGATACCGCCGATGGAAACCGCGCGTCGTCAAGCGGCGAATCAACTTTGCATTTTGATGGGCATGCCGCCGCAAAACATCGACGCCATGCTAAGCCGCACGAAGATGATTCCGACCGCGCCGCCGCATGTGGCGGTCGGCGTGCCGGCCGAATTGTTGCGTCGTCGCCCGGACGTTCGTCGCGCCGAACGTCAAGTGGCCGCCCAATCGGCTCAAATCGGCATCGCTCAATCCGAGTTGTATCCGCATTTTTCGATCACCGGCAACATTTACGTCGATTCGAAAAGCGTTCAAAACTTGTTTGAGAGCGGGTCGGTCGCCGGCAGCATCGGGCCGTCGTTCCAATGGAACATTCTTAACTACGGCCGCATCGTGAACGGCGTTCGCGTCCAAGACGCCCGATTCCAGCAGCTCGTCGTGACCTATCAAAACACGGTTTTGCAAGCGAACGCCGAGGCCGAAAACGCGATGGTCGCCTTCTTGAAAGCGCAGCAACAAGTAAAAGATCTTGCGGACAGCGCCGAGGCTTCAAAGCAATCGGTGGGTTTGGTTCGCGATCAGTACAACGCCGGCAAGGCCGACTTCAACCGCGTTCTGACCGTCGAGCAACAACTGACGGTGCAGCAAGACCAATTGGCGAACGCTCAAGGCTCGGTGGCGAAAAACTTAGTGTTGCTCTACAAGGCGCTGGGAGGCGGCTGGCAGATTCGTCTCGGCGGCACGGAGCCGCAGCCGTTGCCCGCCCCGAACGGCGCTCCGCGACCGGCCCAACCGGACATGGCTCCGACGATTCCCGAACCGCCGACGAATACCTAAGCAAAATAGAGAATAATCGATAAGGAAACTGATCATGAGCAGAGTGATATGTCTTGTCGCGGCGATGGCGATCGGATTGATTTGCGAGAGCGCGAGGGCGGTCGAGTACTGCGCCCGACCGCTTGGCCAAGAGCTTTGCTGCTCACGGTGCACGATCATTCCGTATTGCTGCCCGGACGACTATTGCGCGAAGCCGGCGCCTTGCATTCCTTGCGTGCCGAAGTCGTGCTGCCCGGACGACTACTGCGCGAAGCCGATTCCGTGCATTCCTTGCGTACCGAAGTCGTGCTGCCCGGACGATTATTGCCGGAAGCCGATGCCGGAGCTTTGCCGACCGTTGAATCGGGCGTTTTATCGCTGCGGACCGACCGCTTGTCCCTGCGAAAAATAGGGGGCGGCAGAACGTTCGGCCTAGAATGGCAGCCTATTGGGGCGTAACGTACTATGAAGAAACCATGTTACGTTACGCCTTTTTTTGTTGAAAAACGTCGTCGAAAGGGGCGTTCGAGCGAAAAATTGACTTGTTCGCCGTCCAAAATACAATAGAAGGCGTTAGACGGTCGCTTATGCCGTCGTTCGCACCGAGATGCATCTTCCGAGGTAGCGTAAGCCGTTTTTCGCCAAATGGGTTTGGAGCGTTCGAGATTAATTCTCGTGCATCCCCCCGCCGTCTCCTAATGACGTCGGACTTCGCCATTCGGTCTTTCTTTTAACGGCTTTCATCTTGAGACTCTAGAAACGCGTTAGCGACGTTTTCTTATTCTTTCTCTTTTGACAAAAAATATATTCCCTCGCATTCGAATGAACGGATCGCGATACAACACGGATGACATAATGCATACCCAATTAATTTGCGCCTCGTTTCACCGGCATCTATTGCGATCGCTGCTTCTAATTGCGATTCTGGCGGCGCCGAAAGCGTCGTGGGCGATCGTTAGCTCGAACGCCGATCCCGGAGGCGGCATTTTTAACGGCGTCAATGTTAACCGACTGGTCGGAGCGGAGACCTTTTATGCGAACGGATATTGGGGCTCCTCGGCCGTTATCTCGAACGTCGAAGCCGGCTTCGTTTGGAGCGGGCACGACACTCTCGGGAAAGTATCGACTTATATTTGCGATCCGTCGATCGATCAATCGACGATGCAATATGACTTTCATGCGACTATGGTCGGTCAGGTTCTTGCCGGCAGTTTGCCGACGTTGAACGTCGATTACGGCGATTTTACGTTGACCTATACGGCGCCTTACACCTATTACGTTTCCGGAACGCTCTCGAACGGGAACGGGTTCAACGGTTCGGCGCTGACGGGTTTGGCTCCCAGCGCGGAGCTCTGGTCGGCGGCCATCGCCACGAACTGGAATTTCGCCGCCGATCACAGCGAAGAACTGGTCGGCAGCTTTAGCGTTTCGGCCGAGTCGTTGACCTACGCCTACGCCACGTCGATGTTCACGGGAGTAAACGGAAAAACGGCCGACGTCATTAATTCGAGCTGGGGAAATAGCGCCGTCAACGACGGAACGTCCTCGTTCTCGAAAATCATCGACGCGTTGACCTATTCGACGCACAAGACCGTGGTGATCGCCGTCGGAAACGATTCGGGCGTGACCAGCGATCCGGCGGCGGGTTTCAATTGCATTAGCGTGGCCGCTCTCTCCTCCGATACGTCGACTCCGGTTTACGGATCGGTCGCTTCGTTTTCGAATCATGGACCGATCGCGTTCTACAATCCGCAGACCGGTCAAACGGTGGCCAATGCGCGGGTGGGCGTCGATATCGCCGCTCCCGGCGATAACTTGACGTTGGCTTTATATGCCGGCATGACGGGCGGACATGATCCGAGTTATCCGGGTACGTCGGACCCGACGAACGGATCGGGGAGCTATTTTTTCAGTAACGTCGGAGGAACGAGTTTCGCTAGCCCGATCGTGGCGGGAGGAGCGGCGCTCGTGGTCGATGCGGGTAAAAAGCTATTCGCCAGTAATTCCCACGCCATCGACGGCCGTATCGTCAAAGCGGTTCTGCTCAACTCGGCTACGAAAACGGCGGGCTGGGACAACGGTCAAACGCTCGTCGGCGGCGTCATTAAAACGACGCAATCGCTCGACTATTCGGTGGGGGCGGGGGTCTTAAACCTCGATACGGCCTATACGCAATACACCAAGGGAACTGCCGACGTCGCCGGGCTGGCGGGCGGTTCCGTTTCGAAGATCGGCTGGGATTTCGGAGGCGTCGCACACGGCGGCGCGAATGATTATTTCATCGCGGATACGCTTTCGCCGGGAAAATTCACGGCCACGTTGATCTGGTTCGTCGATCGCGAGTTGGATTCGACCGGTTTGGACGGAACGGACGTGAAGTTCGACAACCTCGACCTTCAGCTTTGGAAAGTGGTTGATTCGCAAACAAATACGTTGGAATTGGTCGCCGAGTCGGCTAGTTTGTACAACACCGTCGAACACATGTATATCGATATTCTTGAAAGCGGGAGCTACATGCTTCGCGTTTTGAATTCCGGGGCGATTTTCGATCTCTCGGCCGGGACTTCGGCCTCGACTGAGTACGGCTTGGCGTGGCTTGCCGTTCCCGAACCGGGGACGTGGGCGATTTTCTTCGTAACGGGTGCGGGATACGCGATCTATTCGCGGATTCGCGGGAGAAAACGGTAGGCGGTTGTTGAGAATACGCCCTCAAGAAAATAGAAACGCCCGGTCAGCCGTGCCGGGCGTTCCTTTCTCGTCGTAGAAGCTTCGGTTAACCGAAGGCGAAGAAAGGTACGGCTAAAAGCCGCAAAAGACCTACTTCTTGGCGGCCTTCTTGGCGACCTTTTTCTTGGCGGCCTTCTTGGCAACCTTCTTCACGGCCTTCTTCGCAACCTTCTTGGCAACCTTTTTCTTGGCCACGTCACGTCCTCCTAAAGCATTATTTAGCGAAAACCCGGTCGTTTTCGGGCTGGGGCCTAAAAACCCGACAAGGCGTTTCGCCGCAGAAACAACACAACGAACTTTAATCGACATCCTGCCTGCGGCGCTCCTGCGCCGAAACAAGCCGTCGTTCGTTTCCCGGCATGGCCGAGTTCCAATTTCCTCAGGAACTCAGACGCAGACAATTCAGAGATGAGACTGGAAAAACAACTTATCGCGTCGTTTTTTATCGCTTGTTCGCGATTGCTCGCGTCGAACGAAACTCATTCTCCGGTCGCTGCTTTCAATGATAGTACAGATTTTTCTTTTTTTTTCAAGTACAAAATTCGTCAAAGAGCAAAAAATTTCTAACAGGCTCTTTTGGCGTGACGACTTCAACGATTCTCATCGTTCATGATGCGTCGTCAATTTGCTCCCCGTCATTCACTCTCGCTTCGTATCAACTCGCAACTAAGGCGAACAGGCGGTCAGCGTTAACTTGCTTGTTTATACAATCGTCACGAAGATTGCTAAAGTTGAAAAAACGATTGAGCGCGCGGCCGTTGATGCGCTCATCAGCGGCGTTCTCGCGATGAAAAAATACTTCGCGCGCTCGGGCGCGTTCCGTCTCGCGATAGGGAATCGACGCGGCGTGGCGTCGTGGTCGAACGCTGAATTTGGAGCCGTTGTCGGCGGAGTCGTAACTTGTTGCTAAATAATAATTTGCGTTTTTGTTGTTTTTCGTCGGAAAGTCGTGCGATGAGGCTGCGATACGACGTGACGACGTCAAGAAAGTGTATCGCGCAAGTTGTCACTCGCAGGAAATTATGAACGCCGCGCATGCGCGTAAAAAAATTTTTCGTATGGAGCAATTTTTTTCTTCAAAATCGATCTTCTTCTCGTATTATCGCGCGCTTTGTCTATCCAATACCGCGCATTCAATGAACGTTTTTGTCGGAGACGAAGCAAGCGCCTCGCAAGGAAAATGGCGCACGTGTGCGTTTCAGCGACGGATAATGAAGGCGACGCAAATATATTATTTCTTGCAGCGTGCCTGCGACGAAAGTCGGTTCACGTTGTTTTGCGAGCGCGCTGAGGTAAACTTTTTTTCCGAAGCGAGTATAATCCACCGTCGACGATTGGACGTCGAATAGCGCGTAGCGTCGCATCATCATTTGGCTTTTCCGTAAGCGCGCATCTTGTTTTCGTCGCGTGCGATCGCTTGTTTTTCGTAGGATCTCCGTTTCGATTTTCGATTTTGCCATTTGTGCGCAAGTCCAATTGTAGTATAAGGTTGCTTTTACGGGGTAAGGCGAGGAGTTGAACGAATGTCGGTTGAAAGGGAAGCGAAAAGACAATCGAACGAGTTGCGCCGCGCGGCGTTGCGACGAAGCCGATTCGCGCGTCGTACGAAATGGTTGATTAGCCTTGCAGCGATCCTTTTGGCGTTTCTCGCGGCGGGAAGTTATGCGTTCCATCGCGCGCGGATGGGCGTTTTGGCTTCCGAACATCTCCGATTAATGGTTTTAGGGCCGTCGGCGATTCGATCAGGGGTTCCCGCGACGTTTGAAATCCATGCGACTACCGTCACGGGCGCGCCGATGCCCGCGCAGATCGAGGCGGATTTGTTTTCTCCGGACGGCAAGCGCCTTCTCGGTCGCAAAGAGGCGACGGATGAGAAGGGATATCTACAAATTACGATTCCCGGCGATATGTCGCTCCCCGCTTCGACGACGTTGAGCATCGCGGCGTCGGCCCGGGGGAGCCGTGAAGAGACCGCCTTTCCTCTTTCGGTCGAACCGATGCGTTATTCGGCCTGCGTGACGTTGAATAAAATGCGGTTTCGCCCTGGAGAAACGCTGTTTTTTCGCGCGCTCGCCCTGCGCCAATTTGATATGTCGGCGGAGCGTGAATTTCCGATTCGTTGCGAAATTTTGAACGCGCGCGGCGAGGCGATCGCAGGTTTGCGCGACGTGGGCGTCACCTCGCATGCGGTCGGATCAGGAAGGTTTGTTTTGCCGACGTCGTTGC
The DNA here is from genome assembly GCA_963665265.2 of Thermoguttaceae bacterium. Taxonomy (GTDB): domain Bacteria; phylum Planctomycetota; class Planctomycetia; order Pirellulales; family Thermoguttaceae; genus CAXXHQ01. The sequence continues at coordinate 1,987,665 of OY762224.2, forward strand.
CGTCGGGGTTGTACTTCGTCGCCGTTTCGGGATTGGATCGCTCGTTCCCCGAGACGCGTCAAGCGTTTCTCGTTCAGGACGGAACGCCGTTACCGATAATCACTTCTTCTTCAACTGAGAACAAGCCGGAAAACGCGGCTTCGCCGGTCCGGTTTTATCCCGAGGGGGGCGACCTCGTCGCAGGACTTCCGAATCGCGTCTATTTTTCGATTTCTTCGGCCTCGGCGACGACTTCTGAGTTCAAGGGGACCGTTTACGACAATCGCGGAGTCGCCGTTTGCGTAGCGCAATTCGACGCCGAAGGTCTTGGTTCTTTCGATCTCGTTCCTCAACAAGGGGCCACGTATCGTTTAAAAATCGCAAAACCGGACGGCGCAAAGGAAGAGGCGGAGCTGCCGACGGCTCGAACCGACCGGCATCTCGTTTTTTCGACGGGAGCGAGCGTTTTTTCCGCCGATTCGCCGTTAGAATTCGTCGTTCGCGCGTCGCAGGCGAACATTCCGGTGGTGGTGGCCGCCTATTGCCGCGGAGTCTTGGTCGGACAGCAGTATCTAGTCACGCAGAAGGAAAAAAATGGCTTGAATTCGGTCGTTATGCCGCTCCCCGACGACGTGGCGGGCGTAATTCGGTTGACTGTCTTTGAATACGCCGTCGATTCGAGGGCGACTGCCGCAAATCCGACGTCGGCGGCCGTCGCGCAGCCGCATCCGGTGGCCGAACGGCTGGTCTTTCGTAAATCGAATCGAAAACTTACCGTTCAAGCGAAAAAGGGGACGACGGCGGAAAAAAGCGAATCGCAAACGGTCGAAAGACCGGACAAAGTACGACTCGACTTGACCGTGACCGATGAAGGAGGCGCTGAAGCTCCGGCCGTTTTAGGCCTTTCGGTTTTGGAAAAAACGATGGCGGCTCAACCGATCGGGAAGAGCGAAGCGCTCGCTCGTTTTTTCTTTATGGGCGAAGTTCTCGGCGGGGCCTCGACGTTGGAGGAGATCGCCGTTCCGCTTTTCGGATCGCAAAAAGATGACGGCGCAAGCGTGGCGGCCCTCGATAAGCTGTTGGCCATTCGCGGTTGGCGGCGCTTTACCGACGATAATCCGTCGGCCAAAGGCTCGAAACAGGCAATCGACGACCTCTTGGCGAAAGATTCGTCGGCCAAGGGGAGCGTTATCGCCCTAGGGGGATATCAATCCGACGCCTGCGATCTTCCGCCGGCCTTGTTCGATAATCTCGCCCGAATCCAGAGCGATTACGAGAAGAGCCTTTCGGCCTATCGCGCCGAGCAAGCCCGATTGATGAGCGCGCTAACGACGATTAGCTTTCTGGCGGGGCTCGGCATGCTCCTATTTCTGTTCATGGCGAGCGTGTTGCGGCTGATCACCGGGTTGGCGTTGACGGTTCCGCTGATCGGCTCGGCGGTTTGCTGCTTTTTCGTCGGCGTAATCCTTTTTTCACCGGAAATGCAGACGCAAAAGCAGTCGCCGACCGTACCGTTCCTCTCTTACCATTGCTATCCGCCGGGCGTGAAAATCGGCGAGAAAATCAACCTTCCGATCAATCAGTATTTGCTCTACGGACTAATGCCGCGCAGCCCTTTAGCGACGGTCGGCGCCGCCGTCGGCTTTCCTTCTATAGCGACGGAGGGCGGGGCGACCGTTAATTGGGGGCGACCGACGCTCCTTACCGCCGTTTCGCCTGCCAAAGAAACCGTCGAATTGACGCAAACGTCGCCCAACGGCCTGCAAACGGAGCTTGATTCATTGCGGAAGCGGAACGAAACGGTACTCGGCGTCGGATCTGGCGCGGCGACGTTTTGGCGGATTGATTCTGATAAACGTTCGAGCGACGGAAAACCATCGGCCGACGAAAAAGGAAAGGCCGAAAGCGATCCGCTTGACGCGGATCGGGCGAAGATAGATTCCTACCGATTTCCGACTCGGGTCTATGCCTACCGTCGCGGCGAAGCCTTGACGGACGAGCGGATTATCAGCTACGGCGAGTTGTATTGGAATCCGCTGATCGTTACGGACGGCCGAGGTCGAGCGACGGTCGAGTTCGCCGTTCCGTCGAGCGTCGAGGCCTTCTCGGCGCAAATAGACGCCCACGGCGGCGACCGCATCGGCTCGACGAGAGTCGAACTCGATGCGAACGCGCCGGCAAAATGATGTTCTGAGGCGAAATTGAACGGGGGCAAGGTTTCTTAGCGATTTCGTTTGCGAATCGCGACGACGGCAATCGCGCCGCAGAGGAGCGTGGCCAAGGCGGCAGGCTCGGGAACGGCGTAGGTGACGCTTAAGAAGGGGCTGGCGTCCACGTTGGCGAACGTGCCCGACGTGCTGACGTACCAATCGTCGGTGGCGAATATCTCCGTGATCCACGCGCCGGTCAAAAGCTGGGTCGCGTCTTCCGTCACTCCGGTGGTTGTATTGTACGCGGCAATTGCGACGCCGTTGGCGCTAACGTCGTTCCAAATGGACGTTAGATCGATGGTCGTCCATGCGCCGGCGACAGGTTGGGCGGTCGCGTCGGCATAGGCCAAGGCGTCGATGGCGCCTCCGCCGCCGACGTAAGCGGTTCCCGTGGTTCCGTAGTACATGATTCGCGAGCCGGACGTTCCGGCCCAAGCCGTCGAGCCGTCGGAGGTGAGCCAGGTGGCGCCGTAGGCGACCGAACCCGATTTCGTTTGTCCGCCGGTCGTGGTTCCTTCGGTCCATTCTTGAGTCAGAGCATATGCTCGGGCTGACCATCCGACGACGGCTTGCGTGCAGCCGAGGTTGAGCACGGCCGAGGTCATCGATCCGCCGTCAATCGTCGGCATGGCGATCAATTGGCGAGTGACGCTCAAGCCTTTGGGCGACGTGCTGGGACCGTTGACGACGATTTTGGCCGTCGTCGTCGCGCCCATTTCGTCTTTGGCGAAGTAGCTGTCGATATAGGCCGTTTTTGAAATGTCGTAGGCGACGGTTACCGAAGTCCCGGTCACCGAGGTGACGATTCCGCCCGAGGCGGTCATGTCGCCGGCGATATAGGAGGCCGAGGCCGGGGACGCCGCGCCGATGGCGCAGCATGCCGCGACGAAGCATCCTAAAATGGTCATTTTTGTAAAGGACGTTCCGTTTAAGCCGTTTGTATTTAATTGCTTGCTCATGATGATTTCTTTCTCTGTAACAAAGTATTGGGGATGAATGATTTCGTCGGACGGTCGCCGACGACGCAATTGACGCGCTGCCTCCAAATAATGGGTGAACTTTGTTGTAAATAATCGCAAAATGATTTAGCGCTTTCGGGTAAGGAAACCGGCTGCGGAGGCCGAGAGCACGATCGTTGCGAGCGCGGACGGTTTGGGCACGGGCCGTTGCGCATGCCGACGAGGTCGAAGCGCCTTCGATATAAGCCGCTTTGTGGAGATAGTTCTTGTAGGTGATCAACGTGTCGGCGCGGGCGGATTCAACCGAAACCGCACAAACGATGAGAACTGTCGCGAGGTCGAGCGTTAAAGTTTTTTGTCGTCATTTTCATGTTTTTTTCCTTGTCGCAAGCGAACTACGGCGGCGTCACGATTTCGAGCCCCGCGCGAGTGCTTAGGCCTCGCAGCAGTTCCAAGTCCGTATCGTTCCGCAGGAAGGCGCCCGAGGCGTCGGCGAACGTGAAGTTCGCGCCTCCCGGATGCCGGCTCCCGAACGCGCACAATCGCATGTCGGCGTAAGGCCGAAAATCGTTGCTGGAAATGATCGGCGGATCGGCGTCGTACCGGCCGGCGAACGTCATCGAAAATTGGTAATTGATCGGGGCGAAACTGCTCAGCGTGACGTCGGCCAACGCGTAACTTCCGCACGAGCCCGTCCAAAATCCGTATTCGCCGAGCGTCTGCTCCCAGCCGTTGCGGGCGAAGGAGTCGTAATAGCGATCAACATGATTCCGCTCGCCAATCAAAAATGTATGACTCGTTCCGTCGGTAATGTCTTTGATCTTTACTGGTTTCTGATTATTCGCGGGACGGGATTGCAGGCCAGTTTCAAAAAAAATACCGTCCGCCTTCAAGTTGGGCGAATCGTAACGGAACGAACGGGTCCCCCCGTTTCCGCCGTAGCTCGTCAGTCCGTAATAGACGCCGCCATGTCTCACGGGATTCGCCGGAACGCGATCGTCGGGACAAAATAGCGCGGGCAAAACAGCGCCGGCCAATGCGTCGCGATTGGCGGTCGGCTGCTTCCATTGGTCGTAAAACCATTTGTCTTCCATGTACGGCAACAAAAAAACGAACCAGGAACTATGCTTCGCAGTATTGCGGTCCACGCCGGGCGGAAAACTCTTTTGTTCCTCTTGATAACTCAGCGACGATAATCCAAGTTGCCGCATTTGGTTTAGGCACTGCATTCGTCGGGAGGCTTCGCGGGAGGCTTGAATCGCCGGCAGCAACAAAGCGATCAGCGTTCCGATGATCGCGATGACGACCAACAATTCGACCAAGGTGAATCCTTTGACCGAGCGGGCGCTCATTGCTTCTCCCCAATTGCGTCGCCGACGTAAATTAAGTACAAATGCGGGAGTTTCCCGTCGCCGACCGTTTTTTCAATCGTTCCCAACGTGCCGCGATATACTTTTTCGCCTTCGTAACTCGCCTCGCAAACGACGGCGATCGGCGTGTCGTCGGGATAGAGCGCTCGAAGTTTCGGCAACGCCTCGGCCAATTTGAATCGATGCGTGAACAGAACGAGCGTGTCGTTTAAACGCCCTTTTTCGTTTTTCGTTCCCAAGTTCTCGCCTGCCGAGATGATTACGGCGCCCGCCTTCGAGGTCACGCTTTGCTTTAACGCGCCGTTGGCCGCGTTAAAGGAGCTTAGACCGGGCACGACGGTCGGCTTCATTTCGGCGAATTCGGAAGTAACCCAACTCCAAGGGCAATACATCGTCGGATCGCCCGAGTCGGCGAAGACGACGCTTTTCCCTTCTGCCAGGAACGTTCGGACCTCCTTGGCGAATTTGTCGGCGGCGGCCGTGCTCCGCTCAGCGCGTTCGCGCAAATCGGCGGGCAACTCCTCCGGCTTCTGAGTGCGAAATCCACCGCCCATGATCAGCGAAGAAGCCACCTTAACCTTCTCCGAGGGAATAAACCGCTCGACTTCCTCTTTTAGGTATTCGAAGCAGTAGACGCGGTCGGCGGCTTCGAGGGCCTTGGCCGCTTTGAAAGTGACGAGATCGCGGTCGCCGGGGCCCATGCCGACCAACGTTACTCGGCCGGGCATTTTCTGCGGAGCTTTCTCCGTCGCCTTGGTTGCCGCCCCGCCGGGCTTTGCGACTTTGCCTGGAGTCGCTTTATCGGCGGCCTCACTCTTCTGTTCCTCCTCGTCGTCTTCGGAGGCGATTTTCACGCTGATGGAGACGGCTTGCTTCACCCAGCGCCCTTTTTGCTTGGCGCCCTCTTCGATCGTCTCGAACGGGCCTTCTTTTTTTCGCAAAGGCTCGCCGTTGCAATGGTCGGCGAGAATGACGAGCTTGTGCGCGAGGCCCGGGTCGATCTCGGGAATCGAGAAGACGGCCCTGTAAGCGTCTTCGCTCTCGACGACGGCGTAGCAATCGAGCCAGAGAGAGCATTTGGTTCCCCAAACGACTCCGCACGCTTCCAAAAGGCTGGAAAGTTTCGCTCCCGTGAACGTGAGCTTTTTCCCTTCGATTTCGTCGGTGATCGTTCCTTGTTCAAGCTTTCGCAGATCGGTCGCTTTGAAGACGACGGGCTTTTTATCTTTGATGCGGACGGTGATCGTGGCCTTCGGATCGACCGACGCGATCGACTTGGACGCAGAATCTTCCGCGCGACACGGTCCGGCCAAGCAGGCAAATAACAGGAAGACGGAAATCAATTGGATCGCAAAAAAATTATGCATGGCGTTTACTCGAGTGACGGGGGAGCAATATTTGCGGTGGGGGAGTCGTTAAAGCGGTTCATTCGAATCTTCCGTTCATGCTCGGAAAACGCGAGGGTTCTATTTTGAAAAACGAGGCGTACGCAACACGACAGTCGTCGCAGCAACGGGAGGGAGAACTGCAAGGCAGGACGCTTGAGCTAAACGCAAAGACCATGCCAAGCAAGGAAAGAAGGTCGGAGCGGAGAGAACTCCATGCGAAAAAAGCCGTGCGATTCGTTTTCAACGAGAATGAAAAAAACTAGAAAAAAATAGATCAGACTCGCTGCAACGGATTATTCGACTTTTCGGCGCAACGACAAAAATGGCGCGCAATGATCAAAGAAGAAGGAAAAAGCCGCAATGCGTTTCAGTAAATCAAAGTGAAAAAAAGAGTTGCGACAGAGCTACAAAAATGAAAGGAGTAAACGGCGTTCTTACAAAAACAAACCACCCCGGAGAGTTCTGCGAATCTAAAAATCTAGGATCATATCTTTTGGCGATATTATTCCGACGCGAATATGAGCGGTTATTTACGTATTCAACTCGATTTCTCTCCAAAAAGCTTGTTGCGAAAATCTGATCGGCATGAAAATAGCCTAATGCGATATTATGGTACCGCGAAAGTCGTTGCGGTCGATGATCCGAAGCATTGGAACAACGCCATGAATGCCGAAATGCAACTGACGAATCGAGTCAAATCGTACAGAGTCGCGCGAGGCTGGTCGCAGGACGAACTCGCGCAGCGGGCGGGAATCTCGCGGGCTAGCGTAAGCGCCATTGAAACGGAGCGACTCTCGCCGTCGGCCGCCGCAGCGCTGACTTTGGCAGCCGCCTTTCAATGCCGCGTTGAAGACATCTTTCAAATCGGCGAGACCGAACGCGCCGAGCGCGCATGGGCATGGGCTCCGCGTCGTGAAAAATGCCGATATTGGATCGCGGAAATTCGAGGCAAAAAAATGCTCTTTCCGGCGGAAAGCTCGAACCTCGGATTGCTCCCGCATGACGGAATCTTTGACGGCGGCGAGTTGCATGACCACGGCGACTTCGACCCGGCTCGCACCTTGGTCGTCGCAAGCTGCGATCCGGCGATCGGGCTTCTCGCATCATTGTTGCATGAACGTCACGGAGTTCGGTTGCTCGCCTTCTCGCGTTCGAGTCGGGAAGCCTTATCGCTTCTTAAGCAAGGAGTGGTTCACGCTGCGGGGATTCATTTCGCCAAGGCCGGTCAACGAGATCGGAATGCTTCGGTCGCGGCCGATTCGTTGGACTTCGACTTCAGCTTGTTGCACATGGCTCGCTGGCAAGAAGGTTTGGCCGTGACGCCGGGACTGCACGTTCGGTCGGTTCAGGCCGCCCTTAACGCAAAAATTCGTTGGGTGGCGCGAGAAAACGGCTCCGCAGCGCGGGAATTGCTCAATCAGTTGAGAGAAGACCAAGCGCCCCCTCGACGCACCGCGCAAAGCCATCGCGCCGTCGCCGAGGCCATTCGCTCGGGCTGGGCCGACGTCGGCGTCTGTCTGCGTTTGGTCTCCGAAGAGGCCGAGTTGGATTTTCTTCCTGTCCGTGAAGAAGAATATGATTTATGCTTCGCAAAAGATTGCGAAAGCGATCCGCGACTCCGGGCGTTGACCGAGATTGTGCGGTCCGAAGACTATCGCAGGAAATTAAGCGAGTTGCCTGGCTACGACGCCGCTTCGGCCGGTCAAATTGAAAACGTTAAGGTCGAACGAGCCAATACTTAATCAAGGAATAATATTAGCATGTATCTCATTCAGATCGGCGTCGCACATACGATGTTTGACCAAGCCGCCGGGACGCCCGTGCAGCCGTTTTGCGCGAAAGGGTCTGAAGGATGGATTGAAATCTTTCCCCCTTATAACGCCGGGCTAAAAGACCTTGATGGTTTCGACCGCATTTGGCTGCTTTTTTGGTGCAATCGCGCGACTTCGCCGAAACTGAACGTCGTTCCCTATCGCGACACGGTTCCGCACGGTGTTTTCGCCACCCGGGCGCCCTCGCGCCCGAATCCGATCGGAATGTCGTCTGTGCGGCTCTTGCGCATTTGCGACGGCCGATTGCATATCGCCGAGTTGGATTTGCTCGACGGCACGCCGATCCTCGACATCAAGCCGTACGTGCCGCAATACGATTGCTACCCGGCCGATCGCATCGGTTGGCTGCAAGGCGACACGGTCGATAAGTCGCGAATCGTGGCCGACAATCGGTTTATGAAAACCGGATCGTAAAAACCTCTTCGCCTAATTATTGCTCTGGCGGCATAAGTTCTTTTGCTGCAATGGTTAGCGTTGCGATTTGGACGGTTATTCTTGCCTTTTTCGCTTGCTTGCAGGATTGTCTATATACGCCCGGAATGATATTGTCACAGGGCTGTTGGATTTTACGTGAGCCATATTCTGGAGCGAAGGAACGTGAACGAAATTTTACCGTTGTTAACTCTTTTCGCCGGAGTCGCGCTTGGATGCATAGGCGTCTGGTGTTTTTTTCGCGCTAAGATTGAAGCCGAGTATCAGCGCGGGCGGCAAGAGTCGGCGCCGGAAACGGCTGTTTTGAGCGAGCGAGTCAACGCCTTAAATTCGTCGTTGGAAGAATCCCGCGCGACGGTCCAACAGCGGGAAATATCGCTTCGCGAGATACAGGAGCAATTCTCGATCGCGCAAACGAAAATTGCGCAGCTTGAAACTAATTTGCAGCAAGAACGAAAGCAAACTGAAGAAAAGTTAAAATTGCTGGAAGAAGCGAAACGGCAACTGTCCGACACGTTCAAAGCGTTGGCCTCCGACACGTTGAAGAGCAGCAATACGTCGTTTTTGGAGTTGGCGAAAACGCATTTGGAAAAATTCCAAGAATCGGCGCAGGGAGATTTGGAAAAACGCCAATTGGCTATCGACGAGATGGTGAAGCCGGTGAAGGAATCGCTCGGCAAAGTGGACGCCAAGCTGCAAGAGATCGAAAAATCGCGCGTCGAGGCCTATGCCGGACTCTCCGAACAAGTGAAATCGTTGCGCGAGACGCAAGAGTCGCTGCGCGGCGAGACGTCGAATTTGGTCAAGGCGTTACGCCGGCCGCAGGTCCGCGGCCGTTGGGGCGAAATTCAGCTAAGACGCGTCGTCGAAATGGCGGGAATGCTGAACTATTGCGATTTCTATGAGCAAGAGTCGACGGCGACGGAAGGGGGGGCGTTACGACCGGACTTGCTGGTTCGCTTACCCGGTAAGAAAAACGTGGTGGTTGACGCGAAGGCGCCCTTGAACGCTTATCTCGAGGCGGTCGAGGCGCAAGACGACGAAACGCGCTCGGCAAGACTTAAAGACCACGCCCGACAGGTTCGCACGCATATCTCCAATTTGAGTAAGAAGTCGTATTTCCAACAATTCGACCCTGCGCCCGAGTTCGTCGTTCTCTTTTTGCCGGGCGAGGTGTTTTTTAGCGCGGCGCTGGAGCAAGACCCGTCGTTGATCGAGTTGGGCGTTGAAAATAACGTGATAATTGCGACTCCCACGACGTTGATCTCTTTGTTACGGGCGGTCGCTTACGGTTGGCGGCAGGAGACGATCGCGGAGAACGCCGCACAAATTAGTAAGCTTGGGAAAGAGCTTTACGATCGGGTGACGAACCTTGCCCAGCATTTTACGAAAGTCGGCAGCGGGTTGGAAACGGCGATGAGCGCCTATAACAAAGCGGTTGGCGCGTTGGAAAGCCGGGTGCTGGTTTCAGTTCGGCGGTTTAAAGAGCTTGGGGCGATCGGCGACACGGAAAGCGAATTGGAGTCGCCGCGACCGATTGAACAGCAAACTAGGGCGTTGCAGGCGCCGGAATTGACTTCAGGCGGGCATCAGGATGGTGTTTAGGGGGGGACGGTGGGGGGATTGCAGGATAGATAACGTCGAATTCATATTGTGGCGCGGTGTCGTTTTCAGTATAAACGCGACCTGATTATGAGGCATGCCGTGCCATGGGTCGCAATGCCGCGACAAGTAAGGGGGCATTCCTCGTTAAAGACTAGCTCATTGACGCAATTCTTTATCGGGAGACGGCGTTTGTGATCGACTATTTCCAAAGAATCTGGGGTTTGCGGTACTTTTGGACCGCGCTCATTCGCAACGATATACGCAATCGATATCGCGGCTCGGTTATTGGCATTGGCTGGTCGATGCTTCATCCGTTGTTGATGACGGCGGTTATTTGCATTTTTCTCGGCGGCTATTTCAATATGGAGAAAAAAGCGTACGCGCCCTATTTACTTTGCGGTTTGGTTTTCTGGAATTTTCTTTCGGCATGCATGCGCGAGGGATGTCATAGCTTTTACAACAATGAATCGTATATTCGCCAGCATCCGGCGCCGATGGCGATTTATCCGCTGCGCATTACCTTAAGCTCCGGGTTTCACTTTCTCGCTGGAATGGGGATAGTCCTCTGCGCGGCATGGGTGACGGAGGGGTTTGGCAATCTCCCCGTCCTGATTAGCCTTATTCCGACGCTTGCGATGATTTTTATTTTTTGTTGGTCGTTGGCCATTATTCTCGGCATTCTGAACGTGTTGTTTCAAGATTGCCAACATTTGATCGAAGTGGTGTTGCAGATCCTTTTTTACGCCACCCCGATCATGTATCGACCGGAGATTTTGGACGGGCGAAAAATTGGATTTTTAATGCAATTCAATCCATTGGCGCATCTGTTAAATATGCTTCGGGAACCAATTTTATACGGTCGCTTTCCTACAGTCGGGATGACGCTTTGCGCTCTTGCGGTCGTGGCAGGCGCGGTAGGGATCGCAATGTTTGCAATGGCGAAATTTGAAAGACGGATCATTTTCTATTTGTAAGCCGGACGGAGCAGCTCGCGATGAATTTGATTGAATTGAACGACGTCGGCTTGAAGTTCAACGTTCGGTGCCATGGCCGGATTAGCTTGAAGGAATACCTGTTAAAGGGGTTGTTTTGGCCTTCGAAGAGCGGATCGCTTAAGGTTCAGGCGCTCGACGGGATTTCGTTTTCGGTGGCCGAAGGGGAACGGCTTGGGATTGTCGGGCACAACGGAGCGGGAAAAAGCACATTGTTGAAGCTCTTGGCCGGTATTTACCCTCCCACGGCCGGCGAACGCCGCGTGCATGGAAAAATCAGCTCGCTGTTTGAAATTGCCCTGGGATTTGAATTGGACGCCAACGGTTGGGACAACATTATCTTTCGCGGCTACTTGATGGGCGAAACGCCGAAGACGATTCGCGATAAAGTGACTCCGATCGCCGAGTTTAGCGAATTAGGGAAATTTCTTGATATGCCCGTTCGTTATTATTCGAGCGGGATGTTGGTTCGATTGGCGTTCGCGATCTCAACGGCTATTAATCCGGAAATACTTATCATTGACGAAGTCTTATCGGCAGGAGATATTGGCTTTCAGGAGAAGGCGCGGAGCAGGATGAGGGATTTGCTCTCGAGCGCGAAGGCGGCAGTCATCGTCAGTCACGACATGCAGTCGCTGAGCCTTTTGTGCGACCGGGTGATGTGGCTTGATCACGGTCAGGTCAAGCAAATCGGCGATGCGGAAGAAGTGATCGAAGCTTACGTGAATCATCAAAAGTCGGGAGTCGCGAATCCGCTAAAGCAGGCGGCGTAACGCGTTTAGGGGAAACGCCCCTAATCCTTTGTTTCTTCGGGAATTCCCTGTGCAGATGCCAAATTTCGCAGGGTGGATTAGCGATATCTTGCGGAAAAGCGCAGGCTCGTCGGTGATAGCCACGTCTGGGGTTGATCAAAAATGCAAATGTGAGTATCGTTCGGCGAATTGCCCAGATTGACCGGACGATAGATTTTCGATTTGCCCCGCAGTAGATCGGGACGCTTGAATGCTTTTCCAATCTCGTGATCGAGATAATGAACTTAAAAACTTTCAAGATGCAAAGGCGTTGCGGAAGGTCGCGGTTGGTTTGCGCTCGTTTCGATTAGGAAAGCCTGCGATCCGAATCTTTCATGAATTGTTCGACGATCCGCTTCCGGAAACATTTCCGAATCTTTTGGCGAGTTCGCGCCCGTTGCGCGGGGATTATCCATTTCGACCAGGTTTGGTTATTGCGCTATTCTTGCTTTGTTTTTTACCTCGCGCCGCGATGTGTTTGCGGATAGGCGACATTTGTCCGGACGGCGTTCTGTACGTTCGATTAGCCTCAGCCCTTGAGCGGGGCGATTACGCCAAGGGGTTCGACGTGATGAATTTAAACATTTATCCCGTCGCTCTCATGACGTTGCGAAAACTGGGATTAGACTATCAGACGGCCGGCATGACCTTGGGCGTGTTAACCTCTAGCCTCGTCGTATTGCCTTTGTTCGGATGGATTCGACGCCAATTTGACGATCGCATCGCGATAGTCGCTTGTTTTCTTTACGCTTCGCATCCGGTGTTTGTCGCGTGGAGTCCGGAGTTGATTCGAGACTCGTCGTATTGGTTGTTTTTCACGCTGTTTTTGTATGCGCATTGGAGAGCGATGACCGAGCTTCGCGCTCGGCATTTTATTCTTTCCGGTCTATCGTTGTGTCTAGCCGTATTGACTCGTTTTGAGGGGCTATTCCTATTAATTCCTTTTGCTCTATGGACGTATTTTCGTTTTCAGGCGTTGGAATCTCGCGAGGATCGCCGCAAAGCGGTTCTTGGAGCGACGGCAATTTTGTTGACGCCTCCGATCATTGTGGCGATCATTAACGTGACGTGGCTACGCGGGCATTCCGTATGGATGATTTCGCGATTAAGCCCCTTGGAATTGATTGACAGTTGGTGGCGGGGAAGGGGCGGAGCGGGCGGCGGGCTGCCGTTTCACCGCATGGTGCAGGTATATGTCCCCGCTTTGGTCAAAGGGGTCTCAGCGATCTTCGGCGTTCTGATGCTTGTCGGGCTTTTTATCTACCGCCGCGATTGGGCGAGACGCGATAATCAAACGCTTTTTTTCGTGGCTCTCACTACATTGGTCGCGGCTTGGATCCATGCTTGGAACGCAAAGGAATCTTGCGATCGTTATTACGTCACGATAGCGTTGATGGGCTCGCCGTTCGCGGCGGCCGCGTTGATCGCTTTTGTGCGTCGGATCGTTTGGGGCGCCAATTGGGGGCATTTGCCTTCGATTGCGCGGCTGGTCGCCGTCGCCTTTCCGCTTGCAGTCATAGCCGTTTCCGGACCGACTATCGCCATGAAAAATGACTGTGAAGCTCGAGTCGCTCAGAAAAATCTAGCGAATTGGGTTCTCGACCGTTGCGGTTCAAATGCGGTCTTGTGCGGATCGGAAGGTGTAACTCCAGTCGTCGCCTTTCACACTGGCGGAAAATTTGAGGTTTTTGAAAAAGGGACCGACGACGCGGCGAAGTTGGAGTTGATTCGAGGACTTCGCCCCGACGTTATCTTTATGCAGGCGATAAGGCATAAGAAAAAAATCATTTCGGATTCCCTGCTGCAGCAGATGCTCAACGAAGGATATTTGCCGGTGGAACGATCTAGTTTGCCGGGGGGGGTGGACGAAGGCTTGCTCGTTTTAGCTACGAAAATAAGGAAAAGCTCGTAGATAATTTGCACGACGATCCGAGCGAGTGACGGCCGAAAACCCGGCTCGACTCGAAGACGGGGGACGGCTATAATGGCCGCCGATTCGGTAGGATGCCGATTCCGTAAATGCAATGGATTGCAAAATGCTTGGATTATCCCTAGTTTTCGTCGCGGCCGGCGTGGCCGCCGCATTGCTAACTTTCGTCGTGCGCAGTGTGGCCGTGCGGTGGGGGGTGGTTGATCGACCCGACGGTCGGCGAAAGCTGCACCATGGCGAAAAACCGCTTTGGGGCGGAGTCGCCGTTTACGCCGCGTTTCTTATCGGCCTTTGCGTCGCTACTTGTCGTTCTTACGGCATCGACGAAAAATACTCTCAATTATCCCGGGCACTGGTTCTGGCCGCAGGTCTAGTGTGTCTCGTCGGGTGTCTGGATGACGCTTTTCGTCTCCGCGCTCGTTTTAAACTCGCTCTGCAAATCGTCTCCGTTTTGCCGATCGTCCTTGCGGGTTACTACGTTGAAAACGTGGTCGTCTTAGGATATCGAATTGAATTCGGGACGTTAGGCGTTCCGCTGACGGTTCTATGGCTGATCGGGTGCATAAACGCCTTGAATTTGATCGACGGCATGGACGGTCTCGCTTCTCTCGTCGGATTATTCACCGCTTGCATGACGGCCATGATCGCGGCGAACACCGGGCATGCCCACGTCACGGTAATCGCAATCGCGCTGGCCGGCTCCTTGGCCGGGTTCTTTACGCACAATCGTCCCCCGGCTCGAATATTTCTCGGCGACTCGGGGAGCATGATTATCGGATTGACTCTTGGAGTCTTAGGCATTCAAGGATCGTTGAAGGCCACGGCCACATTGTCTCTGACGGCGCCTGTCATCGTGATGGCTTTACCGATGTTCGATACGGTTGCCGCCGTGATTCGACGCAAGCTAACTGGCCGCCGATTTGACGCCGCCGATCGTCAGCATATTCACCATCGTCTGCTCGATCTTGGGTTAACGCCGTGGCAGGTGCTTTGCATCCTTGGCGCGTTTTGCATGACCACCGGCGCCGCGGCTGCGGCCGCCACTTTTTTTCGGATCGAGGCCGTGGCGTGGATCACCGCGTTGGTGTTGATCGTCGCAATGGTGCGGGCAAAATTGTTCGGTCACTACGAAGTCGAGTTGGTTCGCCAAGCGATTTCGAATTCCGTTTCTTACGCGATAGCTTCCGTGCGACGAACGTTGAGAGGCTCTTCGGCGACCGGAAAAAAACTCTCTCTGTCCGACGAATGGGATTCGTTGATTCGCAAAATTCGCGTATGGGAAGTGCGACGAATTGAGCTGAAAATGTCGAGCGGCCCGATTTCGGGCAATCGGATTTGGGTTGATCCGGCCGCGCAGGACGGAAAACCATGCCGGTGGTCGATCGCCGTCTCCGTGCAAGATCGCGACGGCCGCTGTTGCGAAATCAACGCGGACGGGGTGCAAAAGCCGGAAAACGAAAAAGACGTCGCCTACGCGGAGAGTCTGTTAAAGAGTTTCAGCTTGCAAGTGTTTCGTCATATCGAAGACATCGACGTATTGCCGCTTATGGAGGAGATACGTCTCAACCCGATAGTTGTTCCTATTTCCGAGGCCGCCAAGTCGAAGCCGATTCGCAAAGCCGCGTAGAACTCAATTATTTCGCCGTCTCTTTAAATTTTAGTCAACGCCGAAACCGTCGCATGAACGAAAACATTTTGCCGATCTCGTCGTTGCGATATGACTTAGACGTCGGAGTCATCTACACCGGCGAACGGTTGATGGCCGAGCGGCTTCTGAGGTCGTTGCGCGATTCGTGCGGCGATTTACGAATGCGTTTGCTGTTGGTGGATAATTGTTCGGGCGAGGATTTGAGTCCCCTGCAAGAATGCGTTTCGCATTCGGTGATCGTGCCGAACGAACGGCGCTTGCATTACGCAGCGAATTTAAATCGAATAATGCGGGTTTCGACGGCAAAATACGTGTTGCTTTTAAACACCGATATGTATTTCGAGCCGCAAGAAAGCTGTTTGGCCAAGACGGTCGCGTTTATGGAGGAAAACCCTGAATGCGGCGTCTCGGGATGTAGACTCTATCACGCCGACGGAACGTTCGCTTTTCCCGCTCGCGGCATGCAGTCGCTTTCGGTGGTCGTCGCTCGCCGATTGGGCTTGGGAAGGTGGATGCGTTCGACACTTGACCGATATTTCTATCTTGACCGCCCGATTGATTCGCAATTCGAATGCGAATGGCTTTCGGGATGCTTTTTAATGATGAGACGCGACGCTTATGAAGACGTCGGAGCATTCGACGAGGGGTTTGAAAAGTATTTTGAAGACGTCGATATGTGCGTGCGCATGACTCGAGAAGGTTGGAAGGTCATGTATAACGGCCAGACTTTCGGCTATCACCTTGAGCAGCGGTCTAGCAAAAAACTATTTTCGCTCGACGCCCGTCGGCATTTGAAATCGTATATGCGTTGGCTTTGGAAATGGGGCTTCGCGCCGGATTTCGAACGCCGTGCTGAAGTCGCACCCTCTCGCCGCGCGGCGTAGCCTTCGAGTTGTACTAGGTCTTTTGACCGTTCTTTCACCGACGGATGACGGCGATGCGGTTGACGATTGCGCAAATTCTCGAAGAACGTCCGGTCGTTTCGGACGGCGCTTGGGGAACGGAGTTGCAGAAACGAGGTCTGCCCATCGGCGTTTGGCCCGACGCATGGAATCTGATGTCGCCCGAGAAGGTCGAGGAGGTTGCGAAGGCCTACGTCGAGGCGGGCGCTCGAATCATCCTCACAAACACGTTCGGCGCCAATCGGTTTATCTTAGGACGGCAAAATCTCTCCGATAAACTTGTCGAAATCAATCGGTGCGGCGTCGAAATCTCGAAAAGAGCGGCAGGGGCGAAAGTAATGGTCTTCGCCTCGATCGGGCCAAGCGGTCTTCTGCCGGCTACGGGAGCAATTGACGAATCGGAGATTTCGGCCGGGTTTGAAGAGCAGGCCTCCGCATTGGCCGCCGCCGGAGCTGACGGGTTAGTTCTCGAAACGATGTACGATTTGACGGAAGCGAAGTTGGCCGTCGCCGCGGCGAAGAAGACCGGTTTGCCGGTCGTTGCTTGCATGAGTTTTGATTCCGGCGAAAATTTGGATCGGACTCTGACGGGCGTCGCTCCCGAGCATGCCGCTGAAACGCTTCTTGAGGCCGGAGCCGATGTGATCGGCGCGAACTGCGGACAAGGAATTTCCGGAATGATCGACGTTTGTCGTCGATTGAGAAATGCGGCGGGCGTAGCGCCGGTTTGGATTAAAGCGAATGCGGGCTTTCCGAGCCTAATCGACGGCAAAGCGATCTACTCGCAAACCCCGGAGGAGTACGCTTCGTTCGTGCCGAAGCTCATCGAAGCGGGCGCCGCGTTTATCGGCGGTTGTTGCGGAACCTCGCCGGAGTTTATTCGCGCGATTCGTGAAACGGTCGATCGGTTTCGCGGCTAAAAAAAGTGCTGCTCAAAACGTCGCTTGGCGAAATTATTTTCGCGGCGCGATTTCCGTAGCCGCCCAAACGGCGAGCTTCTCGCGGAAAATCTTCGCGTTGTGCCGAATATCGACGGGAAACGATCGGTTGAGAAGAAAGTCTTCGATCGCTTGCGTGTGCGGATATTTGCGGGTCAACTTTTTTAGCTCTTCGATGAATGCTTTTGCGGCGTCTTCGTCGGCGGGAAATCGTTCTTTTTTCGGTTCGACGATCATCACGGGACGTTGCTTGCCTGGAGCGCCGACGCCGACTAAGGCCGAGCGAAAAACGTCGGGATGCTGATTCGTGATCGACTCGCACGGAATCGGATACATCGGACCTGATGAAGTGAGGACGCGGTGCGCGACGCGACCGCAAAACCAGAAGCGCCCTTGTTCGTCGAAGTAGCCCGAGTCGCCCATGCGATGCCAAACGCCGTCTTCGCAAGGGATTTTTCCCGTTCGATTGGCTTCGACGCGAGTGACGTAGCTGCGAGTGACTTGAGGCCCGTGAACGATCAACTCGCCGATTTCGCCCGGCGGGAGTTCATGGATTTCGATGAAAGAGCGGATGGGTCCGTCGACGATGCGGATGATTTTCCATTCGACTTTGGCGAATCGCCTTCCCACGCAAACGCCGCGTCCTTCGGCGGTTTGGCCGGCCGTTTCGCGAAGAACTTCGCTGGCGGCGATCGACGCCACGGGCAACGCTTCGGTCGCGCCGTACGGAGTGTGAACGTCCCCTTCGGGATGGATGCAATCCTTCATTTGTTTCAGAACGTGGGCGGGAACGGGCGCTCCGGCCGACAAAACGCGGCGAAGCGTCGGCATCGAGATGCGGCGTTCCTCGCAAAACGCGCCCACTTTATTCCAAACCGCCGGCGATGCGAACGCTTGCGTGCATTTCCAATCGTGGACCGCTTCGATGATGTTTTTCGGATCGACTTGAGCGGGGCGCGAAGCGTCCATGTCGGGAATGACGGCCGTGACGCCCATCGCGCAGTTGAACAGACCGAACAGCGGAAAGGCGGGCAGATCGATTTCGCCGCGTTGGATTCCGTAGAAATCGCGGATTTGCTCCAACTGGGCGTTGAAATTCCCGTGAGAAAAGAGAACGCCCTTTGAAGGGCCGGTGCTGCCGGTGGTGAAAATGATCGCGGCCGGATCGAGCTCTTGCGTATGGGCGGGCGCGGCTTCCGGAGATCCGGTTCGCCGGAGTTGATCGAGAGTCATCCCCCCCCAGAACCATCGTCGGCCGACGGTAACGTTATATTTTGCCAGGGGGAATTTTTTGCGAAACATGATGCGGACCGCCTGGGCGGCGGGAATGGCGACGAACCCTTCCGGCTCGGCCTCGGCCAAGCAATCAAACATGTTCAATTTTCCCATGCCGGGATCGATTAAAATCGAAACCGCGCCCGACTTAAACAAGGCGAAGACGAGAGAGATGAATTCAATGCCGGGCCGAACGAGCAAGGCAAGACGCGTTCCTTGGCGAACGCCGAGTTTGCGCAGGCCGTCGGAAATCCGGTTGCTGTCGGCTTCGAGTTCGGCGAAGGTCGCTTTTCGATAGATTCGTTTGCCGTTCCATGAGTAACCGGCCGGTTCGGCGACGGCCACGGCGTCTGGCATAAGGCGGACAATTTCGGAAAGACGACGTGCGACGTTGAACGACATAAATTTCTTAAAAAAGATAATAAAAACAGGAAAGTTACCATAACGCGAGGGAGACAAATAGAATCGCCAATTTTACTCCCCAAGTTGAGTTGTGCCCAGATACCGGCGAAAAGTCTTCGCAATCGTCGGTTTTTTGGTCGCTACGGGGCGATTTTTCCGAAATGCAATTTTTCTGAGATTGTACCGCGGAGGCGTTTGACTATACAATTCCCTGAACGCAAACGGTTTTCCCGCCTTTCGCGGATTTTTTTGGACAAGATACGTTCTTTTTTGGGGAATAAGGAGACGACCAATGGAACGGCTAAATACGATCACTTCGAGACTGGCGGACGGACGATTCCGTCTTGTCGTCGTTTCGGCGCTAGCGTTGGCGGCTATCGGCTTGATTTGCCAAGACGCCTATGCGCAACGCCGCGGCGGCGCGTCATGGGGGCTTTCGATCGGCGGCGGCGACGGCCCGGGCTTTTACATCGGAGAAAATCGCGGCGGTCCCGGCCCGCATGGCCCTGGACTAGGCTATGGTTACGGCCAGCATTCCGGCGTGAATTGGGGCGTCCAAGTCCCGCTTGGCGATCACGGCGGCATTGGCGTCGGTAACGGGCCGAACTATTACGGACCGTACCATCCTGGGCCCTATCACCCGGGTCCCGGACCGTACCCCTATCACCATCCGTACCCTTACGCCTACCGCGCTTACTATTATCAACCGTACTCCTACTTCTACGCCCGCGACTACGGCTACGTCGATACGACTCCGGCGGCCGTCGCCTCGAACGACGACGAAGAAGCGGAGCAAGAGCCCGTCTTGCCGACTCCTGGCCAATTGGCGCGGCTTTCCGATACGCAGCTTCGCGAGTTGATCGGCTATGCGGCCGCCGACTACATTGCCGAGCTTGACGCTTTGAGCACTGGCGACGGCTGGAAAAAGTATTTCAAGCTTGCCGATTTGAAAGCGCATGCCGATTCGAAGCCGACCGGTCCGATCAGCGAAGAGACTCGCGCGATGATCAACGCCGTCGCCGCGAAGATGGCGACTGCTCAGCAGAAATCCGAGTACGAGACAATCACCAATTCGAACCCGTATAAAGTGTTGTTGATGGCTTTGCAGGAATACGGCCAACCGGCCGTCGTTCGGACCGGACATCACTTGACGGCGATTGCGAAATTCCTGGGCCAAAATCTCGACGCGGTCAGCACCGGCGAAGGTTGGAAGAAGTATCTCCAACTCGATTATCTCGTCAAAGTCGGCGAGAGCGGATCTGCCTTGGATAAGAAGTCGATCGAGAAGTTAGAAAAGGCGTTGGCCGCTTTCGATACCGTACGCACCACCCCAGATTATAAGGTGGTGGCCGAGGTTAAGGGCTTCGACGCGGCGCAGGCCGCTTTACAGCGGTTCATCGGCGCGGCGAACGGCGGAGTGAAAAAGGTCGTTGCGCCGCCTACCGAAGCTCCGGCGGCGCCAGTCGCCCCGGCGGTTCCGGAATCCCCTAAGCCGGACCTCGACGCGACGAAAACCGGTTCGGCCGCATTCTAATAATTTGCGGAATCGCGGCGAAATTGCTCGCGGAATTAACGCGAATAAAGGCGGGACGCCCTCCCGCCTTTTTTTATTTTCCGGTATGCTGGAATAATTGCGGTCGGGTCGCTTCGGCCGGTTCCGCTCGTAAAAAACCCTATGCGAAATTCGGACGATGGCTGACATTATTGGATTGGGAACCGACATAACCGAGTGCCTGCGAATTGCGCGGATGATCGAACGCCACGGCGAATTGTTCATCACGCGCGTTTATACCGATGACGAAATTCGGTATTGCCGCGGCCATAAGCAATCGACGCAGCATTTCACCGGTCGTTGGGCGGCGAAGGAAGCGATTCTCAAGGCGATCGGGACCGGATGGATTCGGGGCATCTCGTGGCGGGACATGGAAATTCGCAACGAACGCGGCGGCAAGCCGATCGTCGCCGTGCGCGGCGGCGTGCAAGAAGTCGTCGAACGTCTCGGCGTGACCGAAATCCAAGTCAGCATCTCGCATTGCCATACGCACGCCACGGCCGTGGCCATCGCGGTCGGCGAAAAGAAACAGCCCGACGAATAACGTTCGTCTCTCTCGGCTCCATATTTATGTAAGACACACGACGCATCTCTTAAAGGAACCGCGCTAATGAAACACGGCGAAGACGATTTCTGCGAACCGATCGACGACGGCGTAATCGTTCCTGAAGTGGAGCATGCTCCGTTGATTCCGCCGCACAAAGACCCCGACGCGATGGATCGGTGGTGGTTGGAGAACGTATATTGCGGCGACAAAATGCCGCAGTTGACGTTGCGCGCGATCGTCTCGGGCATGTTGATCGGCGGTTTGATGTCGGTGTCGAATCTCTACGTCGGTTTGAAGACCGGTTGGGGATTAGGCGTCACGGTCACGTCGTGCATCATCGCCTTCGCCGTGTTTAAGGCGCTCGAGGCGGTCATTCCGGCCTATCGCAAAAATCCGTTTTCGATCTTGGAAAACTGCACGATGACGAGCGCGGCCAGCGCGGCGGGATACATTTCGTCGGCGGGCTTAGTGTCGTCCATTCCCGCGCTCTATCTGACGACGGGGCATCCCATGTCGCCGCTTCAAATGGCGTTGTGGCTGCCGGCGTTGGTGATTTTAGGCGTCTTTATGGCCGTGCCGCTTAAACGACAATTAATTAACATCGACCAATTGCCGTTTCCTTCGGGAACGGCGACCGCAGCGACGCTGAAGAGTTTGCATTCGAGCGGCGCGAAGGCGATCTTGCAGGCGAAAGTATTGGCGCTTTGCACGTTGCTCGGCGCGCTCGTGAAGATGTGGGCCGATCTGTGGACGCCGGCGATGTTGGCGCTCGGTCGGGTTTGTCACTCCGATTTGTTAGCAGTTTTTGCCGAGAAAGGAGCCTTGCCCAGCGAGATTCCGTTTTTTCCCGGTAAAACGGCTCATCGATGGTTAAGCAGCTATACGCTTGGTTTCGAAGGCTCGGTGCTGATGATCGGAGCCGGGGCGATCATGGGAATGCGGGTCTGCGTCTCGCTGCTCGTCGGATCGATTTTCTTTTTCGGATTCATGGGTTCGTATTTGGAATCGCATCAAATCATCACCATTAATCCGGCGAATCCGTATCGGTCGATCGTCGAATGGACGGTTTGGCCCTGCGTGGCGTTGATGGTCACTTCGTCGTTAACGTCGTTCGCGCTGCGGTGGCGGACGATCGTTCGCTCGTTCAGCGGCTTGGCCTCGATATTCGGCAAAGCGGCGAAGGAGAAAAGCCCGATCGCGCATTTGGAGATTCCCGGCTGGTGGTTCTTTACCGGTTTCATCGTCTGCGGATTCTTTTGCGTGTTGTTCGGTCATTGGTTTTTCGACGTTAAGTGGTATCTCGGCGTGCTTGCCGTATTGCTGACGTTCATCCTTTCGATCGTGGCGGCGCGCGCGACGGGCGAAACCGACATTACGCCGATCGGCGCGATGGGAAAAATCACGCAATTGACGTTCGGCATGATCGAATCGTCGAGCACGACGAATTTGATGACGGCTTCGATTACGGCCGGAGCCGCGTCGCAGTCGGCCGACTTATTGACCGATTTGAAGACGGGATACTTGATCGGGACGAACCCGCGCCGACAATCGATCGCGCAGTTTTTCGGCGTTATCGCGGGCGTGATCGTTTGCGTGCCGATTTACTCGACGATTGTGAAGATGCCCGTCTTCGATCCGAACGCGCCGGTCGCAACGGCGGCGGCTACCGAGGAAAAAACGGAGGGGAAATCGAAACAGGCGCCTGCCGTAGAGCAGACGAATTTGATGACGAGCGAATTTCCCGCTCCCGCCGCGGCGGTTTGGAAGAGCGTCGCCGAATTGCTTTCCAAAGGAATCGATAACCTTAAGAAAGGGACGGTTCTCGCCATGATCATCGGCGGGATATTCGGAATTCTGCTTGCGCTAGGCGAGGAATTTCTCCCTTCAAAATACGCTCGGTGGCTTCCTTCGGCCACAGGCTTGAGCATTGCGGGAACGATTCCCGGCACGAACTCCGTGGCGATGTTCATTGGCGCCTTGATCGCATGGATATGGTCGAAGATGCATCAGCGAAGCGCGGACGACTTCGTCGTCGCCGGCGCTTCAGGCTTGATCGCCGGCGAGTCGTTGATGGGCGTGGCCATTAATTTGTGGCAGGCCGCGCCTGCTTTGATCGCCGCGATATTCCAGGCGATGCACAGGTAATAGTCGCGGCGAACGCGAAAAACTTCGGTTTGTTCGACGTCGCTCGATATGATCGCTCCGACCTACGGTTGAACTTGAGGTTGCAGCAGTCCGCCGGTGAGGAGATGCCCGATCCGTTCAAAGACGTCACTCGTCGGTTTGCCGTCGGGTTTAGCGTTCTGCGTTTCTCGCATGCGCCGCGTAAAATCGGAGTCAACGGCCCATACGTCGCCGAGGTCGAGCGGTTTGCCTTCTTCCATCGAAAAAACAAAGAGGTCCTTTGCGTCCGGTTTAGAGTTGATCGCGACGGGCTGAGTCGATATGCCATTGGGGGACGATCGCACGATCCTCTTTAACGACTGTTTGCCAGGCATCGGTAACCCGCTGATTGTGAAACGACCTTGTTCATCAGTTTCACACGAAGCGTAGGGATAATCGTTTAGCGAGTTGTCGGTCTGGACTTGCGCACAGATCTGAATCGTCGCTTTGGCAACGGGAGCTTTGCCGTTTCCTTGCATCAAACGTCCTTTGAGCGACACGGTCGGTTTGAGCGAAAGGATCGCTTTTTCCTGCTCGCTCTTTAATAGTACAAGAGCGGCGGTATTATTCTTCGGATCGCGCGCGACGAGGGGAGCTTCCTGCAAAATGCGTTCGAAGCGAAACTCTCCTTTGGCGTCGGAAACGACACGGTTATAGTCGGCTCTGCTCGTTTGGTCGTTTGGTAACCACCATTGCGGATAGCAAATAACTTCAATGCCCGGGGCGGGTTTCGATTCGTCGTCTCCGATGATCACTTTGCCCGCCAGAAAGGCGCGATCGTAACGCGGAAGATGAATGTCTTTGCGGATGGATTCTTGTTTTTCGACGGTCAACTCTTCGGCCTTAAGCGGCAAAGAATAAACCGGTTCAATTTCATAATAGCCTGGGCTTAAATAGATTTCATATTCGCCGTTCTGATTTGTCTTAGCGTCGTAATGATATCGAGTTAGCGTAACGAGTGCATTCTCCATAGCCTCTTTTGTAGGTTTTTGAGAGTATCGCAGAATATCAATGTTGCGATTGGCGAACGGAATATTTTCCGGCCCATAGGTAACTCGTCCTTGGAGCCGCGTTCCTTTTTTCAACGTAATGTCCAGAACGTTTAATTTATCGCCCCGAGGCGTGAGCGTAATGTCGGGCGACGATTCTTTCACGTTTTGTCCGCCAATGAACGAGAGGACTCGCGGATGGCCGACGGGAAATTTAACGGAATAGCGTCCGTCATGCCGGCTAGTAACCGACAGGTTCATGATGTCGTTAATCGAATAGCCGTCGTCATTAACCTCGAAGCTGACGTTGGCCGCCGGAGTTCCGTCGGAGAACCTCATCATGCCCGCGACCGTGGCCGCTTTCGTGACGCGAACTTGCAGCGTTTTCACGTCGGCCGTCGGGCGAATCCACTTCGTGATCCACTCTTCTTCGCTTAGATAAAACTTCACGTCGCCCGCCGCGGGAAGCCAATCGAAAACGATTTTTCCGTTCTCGTCGGAAACGCCGATCGCTTCGGGGCAATGGGCGAGCCCCATATTGCTGAGATTCGGTTGAGAGTCGACCACGCGCGGCATGATCGGGACTCCCTTCACCGGTTTGTTTTGCCGATCGACGACGTTGAGCGTGACGGTTCGCGCGCCGGCGAGCGTGAGCGCGGTTTCCGTCGGAATTTGGCCCGACGGCAAATCGACGAAAGCGCATCCTTCGCCCGACTTGAATGCGGAGACGCGTCGAATGGAGCCGTTCGGCGGTCCGAGGAGCGTAGCGCGTCCCTCGGCGTCGGTCTTTTGCGAGTAGTAGAAGAAATATGTTCCCGAGACGACGGTGATCGCGCCTTCGATCGGGTTGCCTCGGGAATCAATAACTCGCACTCGAACTTCTTTCGCCGGTTTTAGCGCGAGAGGCGAATCGAGCGGCACGAATAGGTCGTAAGCGACGCCGTCGAGGCCGGTCAGTTTGCCGTCGGCCGAGGTTCGTTTCGTCTTCGGCAATTGCAGATAGCTTTGCGCGGTCTTGTCGGCCGAGGCCATTATGATGCCGCCGTGAGAACCGTCGGTCCAATTGCCGCCGGGCAAGACGAGTTCAAAATGGCCGTTATCGTCGCAGGTCGTTTGAGGTCGCTGACCGTAATCGGTGCAAACGCCGCGCACCGTGGCGCCCGCAGCCGGTCGTCCGGAAGGATCGACGAGGTCGCCTCGGACGAGGACTTTTTCGTCTTCCGGCGTGGAGCCGGCGTCACGCGCGGACGGAACGGCCGCCGTCGCAGCTGTTTTGATTCCCGGCTCGACTGCGCCGGGCGATTTGCCGTTCACCGAGCCGCCGGGGACGGTCAAAGCGGGATCGAATCTCGATGCGGGAATGAGCGGCGTGTATTTCTCGTTTTCCTTTTTCGCCTCGTCCGAATCGTCGCCGTCGTCGATCGCAAGTTGTTCGTCGGTCAGCGCCACTTCGCCGAGGTCGCGATTTTCTCCCGGTTTTAAGGTGGCGACCGTTTTGTCCGTCTCGCCGGGCGATAGAGGTAAGGGAATCCATTTTCTCTCGCGGCCCGACTTATCGACGACCGTAAAATATAATTTGAACGGAATGCCTGAGGGAATGGAAGTCTTAAACGCGCCGCCTGGTTTGGCCGAATTGGAGGTGAAAAAAAGAAACTCGCGATGAAAGACCGGATCGTTCGGCGCCGCCATGCCGTAGAGTTTCGAAACGCGGATCGGAAGTTTGTCCGCGCCGGCGACGAGTCGCCCTTTGATAGTCCCCATCTTCTGCACGGAAATGGTGATTTTCTCAATCTTCGAGTCGATAACGACGACGCCGGTCATGTCCCAATACCGCTTCGCCGCTTGCAAGACGGTGAAATCGGCCGGGCGAACGATCGAAAATTCCCCTTGCGCGTTTGTCTGGAAATACGAACGAAGTGACGCGTTAGGTGGAGCGGTCGCGGGGATATAGGCGCTGACGCATGAAATCGTCGCATCGCTGACGGTTTTCTTTTCATCTCCTTCTTCGATGACGCGCCCCGTGGTGGCGACATGCTCGTCGAGCGGAATCTCAAAGTTCGCCTCGACGGTTTTTTGATCCGTGACTTTAACGGATTTGCTCTGCCGCACGACGTTTAACACAGGATAGACGTCGTAGGCGCCGGGGCCGACGCGGAATTGGTATTTTCCGTCGGCGTCCGTCCGAACGCGTTGATAGCGAGCGGGCTTTTCTTCTCGACGCACATCTTCGATTTTCGTACTAGGATCGAACTCGACAAGATACACCGGCCGATCGGCGAGCGGTTTTTTATCCGGCCCGATCGTCACTCGGCCTTGCAGTAATGTGGCCGGCGCGAGATCGAAGTCAGCCTGAACCGTTTTTCCGAGGATGGGCGTGACGGTGACCCCGGCTGCGGCAAGTTTTTCCTCTTGCTTATTTCCCGGCGATCCGTCATCGACGGTCACGAAATGCGGCGTCGTTGCATTGACGCGAATCGTGTAGGCGCCGGCGGAATCGGTGCGTTGGCCGATAGATTGACCGGGAGCGTCTGTGCCGGAGACGATGACCCACACGTCGGCTGCCGGAGAGCCGTCTTCTTTTTTCACATGTCCGGCAATTGTCGTGGGGCGTTGAACTATGTAAGTCTGATCGACGCCCGATGCGCTGCCGCCCGGCGTCGCGCGCAGTAGCGTTACGTCGGAATCGTCTTCAATTCGATACTGTCCGCCGACGGCCTCTTTGGGGAACCAGTCAAAAGTCGCTTCGCCCTCGTCGTTCGATAAGCGATGCGAGGCGGGGCACAGACCGACGTTCACTTTGGGAACGCCCTCTCCGCGAAAGGCGGTGGGAACGATTTCGACGCCGGAGACAGGCCGATTCTTTTCATCGACCACTTTTACGGTTGCCGTTTTCGCGCCGCGCAACGTAAGAGTCACTTCGCCGTCCGCCGCGGCGTCGTCCGCATACGGATTGACCTTCTCCGATACGTCGACCATATCGAAGCCGGCGCCGCTCTTAAATGCGATGGCTCGTTTGACCGACGCGTTGGCCGGAACGAGCAGCGTCGCCTTGCCCAAGGCGTTCGTGCGGACGGAGTCGAAGTAGATGTATGTTCCCATGGCGGCCGTCGTGGCCTCGGCGATCGGTTTGCCCGCGGCGTCAACGATTTTCACGCCTATGGGGCGAGCCGGACGCAGCGTTATCGTTTGTTTCGGGATAAAGCGGGACTTCTTGGCGTCGTCTTTCCGTTGCACTTGAGGCAAATAGTGCATCGTTTGCAACTGTCGGTCTTTCGTCCATACGATCAAGTTTCCCGAATGCTCTCCGTCCCATGGGCCGAAAGGAATTTGGAACGAAAATTCCCCCTTTTTGTCGCAGATCGTCTCGGCCTGCTTCTGGAATCCGGAAATCGCGGTGCGAACGCGCGCGTTGGGAATCGGTAACTGCGCTTCGTCTACGACTTTGCCGGAGATTTCGACCCAGTCGAGCCGGGGCTTGGAGCCGGGCGTTTGAACTTCCCAGCCGCCTGGATTTATGTAGCCGGGTTTGACGAACGAGGAATCCGGATGCGGCGTCGCACTCGGATAGCTCTTTTGCGGCGGCGTCGGAGCCGGCATCGACATCGGCATGGCCCCGGGCCGATTGTTCGCCATGCGCTCAATTGCCGCGTTTTTTACCTCGCCTAAGTCATGCGTCGTTCCCGGACGCATGACGAGCCTCTCGAGAATGCTTCCGCCATTGACGTCCGCCGGCCAGACGACCGCGACGTCATAGACCGCATCGGGCGAGAGATCCGCGAATTCAAATCGACCGTCTTTATCCGTGCGCATCGCTTGGCCGAAGGCATGTTTCAAGTTCGAGCTCGATAGACTAGTGAAAACAGAGCAGGTAACTAGCTGCCCGGCCAGCGGTTTGCCGGATTCTTCGCCGAGGAGCTGTCCTTTTATCGACGAGGCCGGTTTGAGCTCGATTGTTACCTCATTGTTGTTCACTTCGACTCGTCCGACGCCAAGTCGCGTTCCGTCCGGACTCCGCGCCAAGAATGAGGTCGGGCGTTTCAAATTGCCGAAGGTCGCATTGCCTTCGACGTCAGATAAACGGACTTCGTCGCCGTTCTCCTCGGCGACTACTTTTGCGCCGACGACGGGCTTCTTCTCGCCGTTCGCATCCGCCGCGACGATATGCACGTTAATGAATTGGGTGGGTTCGACGGAGATATTCTCAGTTAATTCGGTTTCTTGATCGACGGAGAAGTCGAGTTGAACGTCGGAGAAGCCCTCGAGAGTGCGAAGAAGATATTTTCCTGGCCCCATACGAAATTCATATCGTCCGTCTTTGTCGGTCTTAACGCTATCGAGGAAGAAAATGGGGACTATTGAACCGAACTGGGAGAATAACGTTCTCGACTCCTCCCTTGTGCGAACGTCATGCATTCGTTGGTAAAGGGATACAAGTTGATTGGGCAGCGGCTTGCCGTCAGCTTTGCGAGTCAATTGGCCGATGACTCTCGCGGCGGGACGCAACGTGACGTCAGGGACGGTGACAGATTGACCATTGCGAACGACGATGCCTTGTTGCGCCGGTGCGCTCCATTTGTCGTCGCGTATCATTACGGCGTACAACATATCAGGAGTGGCGAGAAATTCGTAACGTCCTTCGAGGTCGGTGCGAATTACGTCGAAAACGCTAATGGCTGAGCCGCCTTTGCCTGAAATGCGAAGCGGAACGCCGGCGGCGGGCTTTCCGTCAGGTCGGAGGACCTTGCCCGACAAAAGGACCTTTTTCTTAAGGGGACCGCTTCCGTTAAAATTATTATGAATGGAAATATATTCAACGCCCCATGACGTATTTTCGTGCATGACGCGTAAGACGTTGTGCTGCCGTATATTGTCGGAAGGAAACCAATCGAAAGTCGCATAACCTTCCTTATCGGTCGTCGAGAAGGCGAGCGGATGATCGCCGAGGTTAAGAAATTGGTTCCAACCGGGTTTTTCAAACGTCCAGACGTTCACGCCTAAACCGACGATTGGACCGACGATCGTATCCTCTTTCGGATGGAGCAATTGAAGAATCGCGGACTTTGCGCCGTTGAGCGTAAGCACGAACGGTTTACTAAAGTCAGGATCGTCGGTACGCAAGGTCGATTCAAAGGAATAGTAGTCGAGGCCCGCTTTCGACTTTAACGCGAAAAGAGCCTTAATTGGCGCGGATTGGGGAATCAAAAGCGTCGCTTCGCCTTTTTCGTCCGTCTTCCAGGCGTCGAAGAGAAAGGGAAGGCAGCGGCCGGTCATGCCGACGGTCGCGCCCGCGACCGGTAGGCCTTTGGCGTCAATCGTTCGGACAAAGGCTTTTCGGGCCGGCTTCAGCTGCAGCTTGACTTCCTCGGGCGTCTGACCGATTTTCGTTTCGTATTCACCCGGCTCGCGCGCCGCTTGCAGCGAACGATCGTCGGTAAACGCCAAGATAGGCATAAGCGAAGCGTACTTCCAATCGGCCATGAAACGGAACTTGCCGGCCGAGTCGGTCCTCGTCGCCAATGCGCCGGCGTATTGGAACATCTTCACGTTCACGCCCGACGCAGGAACGCCCTTCTCGTCAACCACCGATCCGGCGACTTCAACTAAGTCGGGCTTGGCGCCCGGTCGAACCAGCGGATATTTAGGGTCCGCATCATATTTGATATCCCCAAGATCGTTCACCGGTTCGGACGTTAGCGTCGGCCGGGTTAGGATATCTGATCGATCGGATTCGGCTCTCGGATCCTCCGCGTCGAAAAGGGGAAGCGAAAATTCGTATTGCACGCCGGGGGAAAGATTCGGCGTTTCAAAACGACCGTCGGCGTCGGTTAGGACGTAGCCGCCGAAGAGGCGACGCGACGCCATTTTCTTTGCGTCGTCATTGTAAACGCGAACGAAATAATTGACGCGTTGATTGACGATTGGACTGCCTTTTTTCGCATTGAGAAGACGCCCTTTGACCGTGACCGGCTTTTGTAATTCGATCGTCGCTTCTTTTTGATCGGAGGCGACATGGACGAGGCCGATCCATTTAGAATCGGCGCTGCGTGCTAAAATGGCGAGGGGCCGCGTTTCTCGTTCGCAGGAAAGTTGGCCGCCGGCGCCGAGGACTTTTTTATCGCCTTCCGAATCGCCGGTAAAAACTGTCGCTCCGGCGACTCCGGTCGCCGTGCCGTCTTTATTGACTACCCGCAACGAGAGAGTTTTGAGCAGACCGAATGACATGTTCGTCGTTAATTCAGTTTGCGTGCCGACAGTGAACCGTAACTGTTGGTCGCTATTCAAATCTTGTCCGCTAAGGCGGTAGTCGCCCGGTCCGACATGAAACTCGTAACGGCCGTCTTTGTCGGATTTAGTCAATCTTGTGATCGCGAAGTTTGGAATCGCCTCGCCGTTCGGGGTAAGTAATCGGGAAATTCCCGCATTCGACGAGAGATCGCTTCCGAGCTGATGAAGGACGACGTTTTTATCCGCCATCGGTTTTTCGTTCGTCGGATTTATCCAGCGTCCGACGATGCGCGAGGCGGGATGCAAAACGAGGTTGACGTTTTCGACGGACTGGCCCTCCCGAACGATAACGCCCTCTCTCGCCGTGGACGCCCATTTTTCTTCGTCCGCGACGAGCATATAAACGGCGTCCGGTTGAGCGATGAATTCATACCGACCTTCGGCGTCAGTTCGAATTCGCTCGTCGAACGACAAATTCGGGGCTTTTCGTCCGGCGGCGAGTATGTTGATATTCTTGGCGGGCTTGCCGTCGGCGTACTGAACCTTGCCCGAGATGAGCAGCGCTTTTTGCGGAGTTTTCGTCTCTTCGGCGGAAGCATGCCGAGGGGCAATCGCGGCAAAAACGGCGATGCAGGCAAAACTGACGATGATTGCCGTAAGAGAAGAAGAAGCGAAAACGCCAGACGGACGTCGGCTGCCGAAGAATGCTTGCCCAAACATAATAAAACTCCGTAGACGATGAAGCGAGGCGGTTACGCAACCCGGCATTATCCTCGATTGCATATTATTCGATGAATACGAGCGAATATTTTAAAAAGGAGTTAAACGCTATCGTTCGATAGGCGACCGTCGGTCGACGCGTTTTCGGGGGCGTTATTATAGAAAGTTAAACGCCGCCCCGGAAAAAAAGTTTCGCCCAAAGACTTTCGATTACGCAAAGCGTCCGCCGCTAACGATATACAAAAACATTTGTATAGAGTACCGCGCTTATGAATTTAGTCAACAGAAGCGATTGACAGAATGTGGGCGATAGAGGGGGGCTTTACTCGGCCGATTTTTTCGGAGAAACGTCGGAACTTGCCAAAAAAGCGCCGATCGGGGCGGAAAAGATCGGCGGCCGGACTTGCATGTCGGTCGCTTGGAGAATTCGCCGGACGGTCGGGCCGCAGACGCGGCCTTGGCATGGGCCCATCCCGCAACGAGTTTGTAGCTTGGCGTCGCGCATGCTTATTTTGCCGCGAATTTCGCCCAGCGTCACGTCTTCGCAGCGGCAAACGATCGTTTCGTCGTCGGCCAATGCGAACAACTCTGGTCGAAGTGCGAAAGCCGATTGCAAACGTCGGGCGAAGTCAAGCGTTTTGCGGTGAGCGATTCGCAATCGATCGGCGTCGGAAAACCGTTCAGCCGTGATGAGTGCTGCGATTCGGCCTTCGACGATCGCTTTTTCAATTCCGCCGACGCCCGTCGATTCGCCGACGGCGAAAATCTCGGGCCGTGAAGTGCGGAGCGCTTGATCGACGCGGACTGCTGCGCCGACGTTAATATCTTCGATAATCTCGCAACCCAAGGCCGAGGCGAGTTCAACGTTCGGAACGAGACCGAAGCCGACGGCAAGGTAATCGCACTCGTGAGTTTCGTCTTTCAAAGGGGAGCGGCCGTCGTTTTTGCGAAGCGTGACGCGGAGTTTATCGTTGACGCGTTCCGCTTTGATCGGGTAGCAATCGGTCACGTAGGTCGTGCCGAGCAATTTTGCGCGAAAGGCGGCCGCGCTAAGAAGTTTTAGCGGCGATTGGATTAACGAAAGGGCAAAGCGGCGGAGCTGCGTTTTTGACGTTTGCTCGGCGATCAACGGTACGGCGGCGCCGGCTTGGCGCATGCCGTCGGCCACGGCCAGCAGAAGCGGACCGGAACCGGCGACGATGATCCGCTTGCCTCGGACGTCGAAGCCGTTTTTGACGAGAGCTTGGATTCCGCCCGCCCCGAAGACGCCGGGCGACGTCCAACCTGGAAACGGAACGAACCATTCGCGGGCGCCGGTCGCTAGAATGAGCGAGCCGAAACCGAGGTGAAGCGGTTTTCCCCTTTGTTCGGCAAGCAGTGTTTGCGGAGCGAGGCGGTCAAGAATTCTCGTCCCGAAAAAATGCGAAATATTTTTTGCGCCGGCCAAACGGCGGAACCAACTCGCGGCTTCGCGGTCCTTGGGCTTCGAGGCGGACGCGCGCCAAATTTGTCCGCCGGGCGCCGGATTGTCGTCGACAAGGGCGACGGCAAGGCCCGACTCGGCGGCCGTGACCGCGGCGGCGATTCCGCCAGGACCCGCTCCGACGACGATCGTGTCGAATTGCTTATGATCAGCCATCGGTCGTAATCTCCATCCCGTCGACGACGACGATTTGACACGATTTCTGATTTGTTTGACCGTCGATCGTCAATCGGCATTCGTAGCATACGCCCATTCCGCAAAGAGGTAGGCGAGGTTCGCCGTCGACCGAACGCCGAAAGTTCGCGGCGTCGGCGTTCAACACGGCGGCGGCGACGGTCGTTCCCTCGGAAACGATAGTCTCGCGCCCGTCGATCGTAATATGCACTTTTTTTAAGGCGGACATTCTGAATGGCGTTAGCGGTATTTTTCCGATTGTAAAATTCTTTTCGGCAGAAACGGTTCGATGGGGATTTCGGTCGGGCGCCCCATGACGTAATCGGCGATCAGTCGGGCGGTTCCCAGCGAAGTCGTAATGCCGAGCCCTTCATGGCCGGTCGCCAAAAAGAGCGATTCGTCGTCGGGATGCGGGCCGATCAAGGGGAGTTTATCGGGAGCGGCGGCGCGGAAGCCGGTCCAAACGCGAATGGCGTTCAACTTCGCTATCTCCGGCATGTAGAGCGCCGAGCGTTCGAGCATTTGGGAAAGGATCGCGTAATTAACTTCTCGCGAATCGTCGCCGTACTGCCGCGAGGAACCGATCAAGACTTGGCCGGTCGGACGCGGTTGAACGTTAAAGGCAACGGAGTCGCCGGAGCTCGCATGCGCCGATTTGAGGTAACCGAGTTCGACAAGCTGATGTCGAACGAAACCGGGATAGCGATCGGTAATAACCAAATGGCCTTTACGCGGTCGAACGTTGATTTTTGTCGAAAGCATGCTTGCCCAAGCGCCGGCGGCGTTGACGGTCAAATCGGCATCGAGCGTCGAGCCGTCGGCCAGCGTGACCGATTTGCCGGTCATATTCGTCACTCGCTCGCCAAGACGCACGACGCCGCCATGGCTTTTCACCGTTTCGAGCATGGCCGTCGCAATCGGAGGCGGATAGACGACGGAATCGCCGGGGACGAGCAACCCGCCCGCAAGCCCTGCGCGGAGATGCGGTTCGGACTCGACGAGCGATCGTTCTTCGAGCAATTGCGAAGAAACGCCGCGTGCTTGATAGAAGGCGTGTTTACGTTGCGCCTCGGCCATTTCTTCGGCGTCGGCGGCGACCCAAACCGTGCCGCAGGCAAGTCTTTCGGCGCTCTTCGGCAAAGAATCGGCGCGCTCGTTCCAAAGACGTTGCGAGTAGCTGGTCAGAGCGATTTGCGGTTCCGAGTCGTCCATGACGACGACATGCCCCATGCCGGCCGCAGTCGCTCCGCCGCCGATCGGCCCTTGATCGACGACGGTGACTTTGAATCCGTCGAGCGCGAGGGCTTCGGCCACGGCGGCGCCGACGATGCCCGCCCCGACCACAATCGCTCGTTCGCCGCCGCTCGACATAATCATTTTTCTTTTACGTAGAGAGTCCGACTTTGAACGGGTCTTTGGGATCGAGCAGCAGCGTCGCCTCGGCGTTAATGAAGGCCGTGCCTCGGATGCGAGGAATAATTTGACCGGCGTCGTCGATGCGGACCGAACCCTCGAAGACCGAACCGATGACCGATTCTTGCCGCCACGTTTGGCCTTTTTTTAATTTGCCCGATTCGTAGAGGCAGGCCAACTTGGCCGAGGTGCCGGTGCCGCACGGCGAGCGGTCGTAGGCCTTGCCGGGACAAAGGACGAAATTTCGCGAGTCGTTTTCCGGATTCGCGGCGGGACCGAACAGTTCGACGTGGTCGATCAATGCGCCGTCTTTGCCGGCGATATGGTTGTCTTCCAACGCTTTACGAATCCGCCAGCCGACGTCGATGAGGCGATCGGTATTGTCGGCCGCGATGCGCTCTTGCGAATTATTCACGAGGAAGAACCAATTTCCGCCCCACGCCACGTCGCCGATGACCGTGCCGTAGTCGGGAACGTCGACCGACACGTCTTTGGCGAACCGGTAGCTCGGAACGTTTTCGAGCGTGACGGCGTTTTCGCCGTCGTAGTCGAACGTGACGACGCCGACGGGCGTTTCGAGTTTATACGACCCGGCCGTGATGCGACCCATGTGGCCGAGCGTGACGGCCAGACCGATCGTGCCGTGACCGCACATGCCCAGGTATCCGACGTTATTGAAAAAAATCACGCCCGAAACGCACGTCGGATCGGTCGGCGCGGTAAGCAACGCGCCGACGGTCAATTCGCTTCCGCGCGGTTCGTTGACGATGGCCGAGCGATACGCGTCGTACTTTTCGGCGAAAATTTTGCGGCGTTCGGCGAGAGGTCCTCGCCCGAGGCCCGGGCCGCCTGCCGTAACCACTCGCGTCGGCTCTCCGCCCGTATGACTGTCGATCACGCGAATTCGATAAAGGTCTTTCGGCATAGGCGGCCTTCGTCAACGATGAATGGCTATCGGCTGGGGTTTTGCATAACCGCCGGGAATTGCTGAAGAATCGCCGGCTCTTTCATTATTCTTTCGCAGTCGTCCAGCTCCGTAGGCGCCGAGACTGTTAAATTCTCGATTCCGTCTTCAGTGACGACGACCGTATCCTCGATCCTGAGATACAATTCCTCTTCGGGAATCACGAGTTCCGGATCGACGGTGAAAACGAGTCCGGCTTGAATGGGATACGGCGCCCAATGCGTCGCTTCGTGCACGGACATTCCCACGGCGTGAGAAAGCGGGCGGTCGCTTTCCAATAATTTCAATGCGCCGGCTTTGTAAATCGGTTTCGACCAATTCCATTTTTCGACGACGGGACGCATCTTGGCGGCCGCTTCGGCGAGGACTTCGCCTTTCATTTTTCCGGGACGAATAGACGAAAGAAGCGTCTTGTGATGCTCGACGACGAATCCGTACAACTCGCGTTGCAGAGGAGAATACTTCCCGTTCACCGGCCACATGCGCCCGATGTCCGACGTGTAATAGTTGTATTCGGGCGCGTAGTCGAAAATGACGAGGTCGCCGTCCTTCATCTGCGAATTGTTGCGCCAATAGTGCATCATCCACGTATTGGCGGCGCCGGCGGCGATGATCGGGCGATAGCCGGCCCCTTGCGCGCCGTTGATCTGGAAGAAGTAATCGGCGAGAGCGCCAAGTTGGAATTCATAAAGGCCCGGGCGGGTCGTCTTCATCGCCTCGACGCAGGCGAGCGCCGAAAGAAACGCGGCTTTACGCATAACTTCGAGTTCGGCGGGCGACTTCGTTAGGCGTTGTACGTGAACGATCGGAGAAAGGTCGCGGAACTCGGCCGTCGGCGCAAGTTGCGCGATCCGCGTCATTAAGTGCGTCTCGCGCGAAGGCCGGCCGTCCATCGGGTCTTCGTTAATGCATTTCGTATAATGTCGCAGCGTGTCTTGGCATTGGCGGTAGTTTTCGCCGGGCGCACGCATTACCCAGACGTTTTTCAACGTCTTCATATCTTCGGTGATTTGGGCGACGGGGCGAACCTCGTCGATGAGCGTTCGCTTTAAGACGAATTCGCCGTCCGAATCGCAGAGATTGGGGCCGTCGGTCTTTTCGTGGCGTTTGTCGCGCGGCGGAAGATAGAGCACGCTTTTGCCCGAGTCGGCGTCCATCGTCAAATAGGCGTGCGGGACTTCGACCCCGGTTAAGTAATAGAAGTCGTTGTTTTGGCGAATCGGATCGAAGCCGGGAACGTCGGTCGCGCCGGTTAACACGGCCACGCCGGAGCCCATCGCTTGCATTACCTTTTTGCGGCGCGAGGAGAGCTCCTCGGCCGAAAAATCTTTTTGAAACGGAAGTAAAGCCTCTCGGTTAGTCGCGGTCATCGAAGCTCCTCGGCAAAATCGCTCATGGCTTGCAGTTGTTCAAAATAGTTTGATACGGTTAGGAAACGTCGTCCGACGTCCAGCGTCCGTCAATATATCGCTGCATTTTGCCTGTTGGATTTGCGTTTTGCAAGCAGGCCGGCAGACGATGCGGGCGAACGTTATCAAACGATTCTAACTGAGTGAAGCGCAATAGCGAAGCGGGGACGCCGACGGCCGTGAAATGCGGGGAACTAGTCGCGGGGTAGGGGCCTCCGTGATTCATCGCCGGGGAAACGGCCACTCCCGTCGGCATTTTGTCGTTAATTAAGCGCCCCACGCGCGGACGCAAAATCGGCGCGATTTCGTCGTAAGCGGCGTCGTCCGAGCCGCCGGCGGCCGAATAGACGCAGCCGGTCAAGTTGCCTTCGAGCGTTTCGAGCGCCGCTTTCAATTCCGTAAGCGATTCGGCGACCACGATCAACGCCGAGTTGCCGAACGCCTCGGTCTGCATCTCTCGAGGCTTGGCGAGGAATTGCCGCGCGGTCGCGCGGAGCAAGGTGTTTTCGACGCGAAAGCCTGGCCCGTTGGATTCCGCGCCGCCGACGAGCAATTCGGCGCCCGCCGTTCTGATTGTTTCGATAGCTACGAGCAACGATCGGCGTCCTAATTCCGAAAAAAGCGCTCCGACCGGCGCCGCTTTCATTTTTTCGACCGCCGATTGAATGAACGCTTCCGTTTGCGCTCCGGCGAGCATAAAGATCAAGCCGGGGTTCGTGCAGAACTGCCCGGTTCCCAGAAGAACGCTTGAAACGAACTCCGAAACTAAGGCGTCTTGCTTTTCGGCGACGGCGCCAGGAAGGAAAACAACCGGATTGACGCTCGACATTTCGCCGAAGAACGCCTTGCCCGAGGCGTCAGCGGCCGCTTTTAATTTCATGCCGGCATGCCGCGAACCGGTGAAAGCGATTGCTTTCAATCGAGGATCGGCGATCATGCGTAGCCCGTCCTCGACGGCGATTTGATAAATCATTTGCACCGTGCCGCGTGGAAGCTTGGCGACGCCGATCGCATCGTGGGCGGCCTCGGCGAGCAAACGGCAAGTTGTCGGATGCGACGGATGCGCTTTGGCGATGACCGGATTGCCTGCCGCAACCGCGGCGGCGAAATCGCCTCCGGAAATCGCATTGAATGCGAAGGGGAAATTGTTCGGGCCCAGAATCCAGACGGGACCGATCGGCGCCAAATAGGACCGTAGCCCCGCCTTTGCGTCGATCGTCGGGCGGCGCCACGATCCGTCACGCGCGGCCTCGGCCGCATGACGAAGCTGGTTCGTCGTACGCGGCAGTTCGACCTCTTTTAATCGCGGAGCGACAGGTAAGGCCGTCTCTAAATGCGCGGCCGCGACGATCGCCTCGGTTCGAGATTCTATGTTGACGGCGAACTGCTCGAGAAACGCGGCGATCCTCTCGTCACGATCGTGCAACGCTCGAAGCTCGGCGGCGGCGGTCGCCGAAGCTTGTAACGCAAGCTCGACGTCGGATTGCGATGAAACGGGATAGACGTCGGCGAGCGTTTCGCCGTTCGTCGGATTGCAGGCAGAAAATGTTCCTGTCGCGTCCGACGCTCGCCATTCTCCGTCAATTAAAATCGGATGCGAAGTCATGTTTATCGTATTTGATTGCCGCTCGACCGTCATTTCCGTCGCCCTAAAATTCTGCGATTATTCGCGGTTTACTATGATGCCGTCGGGCGCGTCGCGATCGCTTTACGAACCATGGCGACGATGCGGTCACGTTCTTCGGCGACGAGCGGCAGACGCGGCGGCCGAGTAATCTCGTTTCCGTAACCGCATTCGGCCGACGCCAGTTTGATGTATTGCACCAACTTGACGAACGTGTCGAGGTGTAGAAGGGGCGTGTACCAAGCGTAAACGCGACGGGCTTCTTCAAACTTGCCCGCTTCGAGCAAATCCCAAAGCAGACGGTTTTCGCCGGGAAACGCATTGACCAAACCGGAAATCCAGCCTTGCACGCCGAGGACGTAGGATTCCATCACGAGGTCGTCCACGCCGCAAAACAGGAGGAATCGATCGCCGACGGCGTTCTTAATGTCGGTGATGCGCCGCGGATTGTCGGACGATTCCTTAATTGCCACGATGTTCTTCACGTCGGCAAGTTGCGTG
Organism: Thermoguttaceae bacterium; assembly: GCA_963665265.2. GTDB lineage: Bacteria > Planctomycetota > Planctomycetia > Pirellulales > Thermoguttaceae > CAXXHQ01. The sequence goes on from OY762224.2 coordinate 2,026,082, forward strand.
AACGTCTCGGGCAGAATATCGACGCCGTAGGAAACGGGATTGTTATAGATCATCACCGGCAGATCGGTCGCTGCGGCGACGGCCCGAAAATGCGAGACCGCCTCACGCTGATCGGCCTTATAGGCCATGCAAGGGAGAACCATTAAACCGTCGACTCCCGCCTTTTGCGCATCGACGGCGAATTGAACGGCTCGTTTAGTCGTTAATTCCGAGACGCCGGTCAATACGGGAATCCGTTTGTTCACATGCGCGACGACCGCCGTGAGCAACTCTATCTTCTCGGCCGGTTCGAGCGAATTGTTTTCGCCGACGGTGCCGAGCATAACGAGGCCATGAACGCCGGCCTTGAGCATGGCGTCAATATGTTTGAGTGTGGCGGGCGTGTCGAGCGAAAAATCCTCTTTGAACTGCGTGCATGCGGCAGGAAAAACGCCGCGCCATGAAACGCTCATAATGACTCCCGGTAGTGTAATTGACGACTGTTTTCAAATTCCTTGCTAATCCTATAGAGGCTATGCGAAAAGTCAATGAAATCGCAGTTCGGAGATTGACGGGGACCGATTATTTCATCTACCGCAACATCTGATTCAGCATAGTGGTTTTGATTAGATCGCAGGATTATTGCCGGGCCTTTTTTTCCCTCCAATTCGCTTGGACGGATATGTTTTTAACGGACGGTTTTGCGGGGGGGATTGAGCGCCTAGACCATCGAAGGTAAGCTGACGAATTGTCTTTTCAAAATGAGGAGAAGGGGAGGGTTAATCCACGCCAATTATTGCTAATGGCGCGAGGAATGAACCATACTGCCGAAATGTGCGTCAATTTACCGAGATTGGCGTTTCTTTAGTCTTCTACAAAAATGGACTTGGTGCGATTATTGAAAAAGACTTATCTGAGTTTCTCTCTGCAGGATTCATCATCACTCGTGCAGTTGCACGTCCGCCGTATTCTTCCGTTGATTTACTGCCTGAATTGATTCTGAGCGGTTCGGATTGCATTGCGCAATTCGTCCCTGATACATGGTGCATTGATTGGGCGAACGATAAACCTGAATCGCGTCTTGAGACGGCGAAGTTTTTCGGGCTGGATTGCCCCAGGGCGGCGGAAGTTTCGGCTTGGGCGACGCCGCGCTTTGGAATAGATTTCGGCTGGCCGAACGTTATCTATAACTTGGAAACAGCAGTACAACTCGTTGGGAAGTTTTTGCCTTCGCTGCCGGACGTCAAAATACTTGAACTTGCGCTTCACCGAACGCATGTCGCTCGTTTTTGCGAAGCCGCGGCTCCTGAATCGCAAAAACCGGGGTTTGCGCCAAACGGCATGCAAGGCGTATACGAAGTAGTTATGAAAGCGACTCCGCAAGTGGCAGGCGGGCGGGTTCTCGGATTTGAGCCGCGAGTTTTCGATGTTGTGCTCTCTTGCTCTTGGCTCTGTAACGGATTGGAGAGGACGATCGCCGAAAAACTGAATATCCAGCCGAATCGTTTTGGACTTATTGAAACCTTCGTGGACGCTTGTTGTGCCGTTCAGTACATTTCGAGAGCCGATGTTGGAGCGGAACCGGGGCTTTGGCTCCCATGGTTAATCATTGACCATTCAAATACCAAAAAATAATTTGTTGATACAGATATGGCCAGTTCTTTTCTATTCACAAACTCAGCCGTCTAGTTGGAGCTTAGACTTGTAAGGCTCTGCATTGCCCCGGATTGACGGACTCCAGGCGGGCGGAGGATTACGAATCCTGCCGAAAATTAGCGTCGATGAGCGAAAATCAGCGTTCCCCGCTTCTCTTTAAAAAAACCGCCGCCGTCGGATCCTTCTTCGTCGCCGTCGGCAAAGCTGCTCCGATTAAGACGTCTATGACGGTTTTCCCGACCAATCTCGTCTTTCCGAGGATCGAAATAGGACATTTTTCGTCAGAGGTCCATGCGCAACCTATATTATCTGGGGGATATTGCGGAACCGCATTGCGCCGTAACCGTTTTTGCGCGAACATTTTTCGCAAAGGCCGGTTGCGTGAAAAACCGGGAAGTTGAGCGTCTTCGCTCGAAAAATGCAGGATGGGATCAGCAACTAACGCGACATATCGATTCCTAGCCAAAACCGATAACGGCGCGGCGACGGAAATTCTCGTGGCGAGCTTGGATTATCCAGTTCCGGAAATCCAAGACCTTGCGCTGCGCGCGTTGCTTTCCCGAAAAGATCCCGCAGGTCATCGCGAAATCTTCCGTCGTTTGCCGAAGATGAACGAGTCAGCGAAGGCGATCGTCAGCGAACGGCCCGACCGCTTGGCGAACGTCGCCGGCTCGGTGATAAGCAATCCGGACGCCTCGGCATGCGAGACCGGTCGCAAAGCGATTCTCGAATTCCGACTCTACGAGGCGTTTCCCACGGTTCTTTCCAACATTACCGGGGAACATCCGCAAAAAGAAATTCTCGCGCAGACCGTGTTGGAGCTGACGGAGCAGTTCTATGCCGACTTGAGCAGTTGCGACGACAAGAAAAAGCACGACCGGATGGATTACATTCGTCCGTGGGTCATCGGATCGTTGGAAGACGCCGCTCGAAAATACGCGTCGCACAAAAGCCGGCCTGTTATGGAGGCGTTCTTGCTTGTCACGAAGCGCAAGAACAAGACCTTGCGCGACATCTTGAACCAACCCAACAGCGACAACTACAAAGAATTGGTCGACATTCTCAAGACGAGTCAGCGCGGCGGCATCGTGCGGCTTTTGCTCACGTTCCTTGAGGAAGCGGAGCCTCCTTTGGCGATTGAAGAGGTGTTCGCCTCTCGGTACGACTCGAAATTCGTCGAGTATTATTTCAAATCAATCACGCCGGAGATTCCCTCGGCCTTCGGCAAGACGTTGGCCGGCATGCAGAATATCGAATGGGCGAAGCCGGGACATCCGGCCTTTGAACAATTCGACGACGTTCAGCAGGATGCGGCCGTTCGATTAATTATGGCGTCGGGAATGAAGCGAGTCGACGTTTTGCCGGTCCTCGAATATCTTTTGAAGGCGGGCAAGTTGGGAGGTCGACGTGCGGCGGCGAAGGCTTTGGCGGATATTCGTTTGCCCGAGGCGGGCGCGGTTCTCGTCCATGCGATTCGCGATCCGGACCCTATCGTTCGCGCCACGCTCATTCGACAACTGCGTCAGCGCAACGTTCCAGGCGCAGTCACGCTAATGATTCGTCTTTCGGACAGCAATCACCAGGAAGTGCGCGACGCTTTGCGCGATAGCTTGCCCGAGTTTACTTTCGCCCAGTTGATGATGAATTTTGATTCGCTTCCCGACGCGGCGTTGCATACTTGCTGCCAGTTGGTAAGCAAGTTAGATCCCGAAGCGGTTCCGAAGTTGGGCGAGGAAATGCGACTGCCGGCTTTTTCGCGAAGGTATCGCGCGGTTCAAGCGGCTTGCGCAATGAACCTCGCTCCGAAATTGGAAGAAGATTTAGTGCGGCTCCTCGAGGATGAAGAGCAAGTCGTTCGCGCGGCGGCGACGAAAGCCCTGGGCGAGTGTCCGTCCGATAACGCCTATGAGGCGCTTCGCTACGCCTTGAGCGATCGAAGTTTGACGGTTCGCGAGGCGGCCGAGTTGAGCTTACGGCAAATTAAAGCGATTCGCTACGGTATGGAACGGGCGATTTCGCATAACAGCCTTTCTCCGATGACGGAGGAGGAGTTGCTTCAAGATATCGAAGGCTTGTTGGCCGAAATCGAACGACAAATTTTGGCTGCGACGAAACCGGAACCTGCAACGACGGGGGCTGCGGCATCATGACGACCCCGATTTTCTCGATGTTGAATATAGCCGAACTGACATTCGCCGTTTTCGGCGCTGCCGGTCGTTCGTCTCGGTCCGGTCTCGATTGGACTCTTTTCGCCTGGATTGGCGGAGGGGTGGTCGGCGTAATCATTTTCGTTACGTTGATCGTCGTTTTGGTCAAGCGACGTGGCGGCAACGCGGCATATAGCCATGTTGGACTTTTCAAGCAACTGTGCCATGTACATGGATTGGACCGCAAATCGCAGAAGTTGTTGAGACGCGTAGCGGACTATTTCCGTATGCCGCAACCGGCGCGAATATTTACGGAGCCGCATTGGTTGAATCCGGAAAAGTTGGGCGGTCTAGGATTTGCCGACAAGGATGTTATTGACAACCTGCGGAAAAAAATTTTTGACATTTCATTGAAAACAAAATCGGGCGATACGCCGCAGTCATAGGACTGCATTCAGCGCATTCTCTGCGCAGGCGGAACTGGCGGTTTTGTAGTTCTCGGCTAAATGGGCGGTCGAGGATGGCGTAGTTGTGCGAAGTTCACCCTCTCCATTTTCCGTATCTTTTTTTCTTTTGAAAACGTTGAGCATGCGGATTGATCGCATTTGGAAAAATGGAAAGCCTATAGGCGCCATTTCATCCCCTATCGTTATGATAGGAAAAGGGCTTACGGTCGCACATATTCCTACGACCGGAGAAACTCTCTAAAGTCCACCCCCGGAACGGATCGAAGAACATTTTCGGAAGGCTTGTTCTAACGCGACGTTAGTACGCTAATAACGCTGAGGAATAGGCTGCAGGGGGGAACCTGCCAACAAGTAGCTGTCTTTATGACGGCTGTGCGCCCATTACTCTCCAGGGCGTCTGTATTGCTTGTTTCGCCCCTGCCAAATGTGCATCGCCGTGCGGCTATGCTGGAGGTCGGAGTGATCCGAGATAAGGCGATTGAAACACGCCTTCTCTATTTTACGGATTTTCACTGACTTCCGATTGCCCCGGTTGCCGATGTAATTAGTACGGCGCGGGTCAGAAGGAGCTGAGCCACAGCCAAAACATTCGGAAGGCCCCGACCCAGAAACCTACGGGATCGACCCCTAAGCGGGATCGACGACGGATCGAATGAAAAGTCCGTAGGTGAGGGGCGAAGCTGTCCTGCGGGAATGAATTTCCGCGGGATAAAACCCAAACCATTGAGCATAATATAATCGGAGAGCCTGCGATGAAGGTCTTCACAACTGGTCAGGTCGCCAAGATTTGTAAGGTGGCCCCGCGCACCGTCAGTAAGTGGTTCGACTCGGGCCGGCTGAAGGGATATCGTATCCCCGGTTCGCAAGATCGCCGCATTCCTCGGGAATACTTGATTAAGTTCCTGAAGGAGCACGGAATGCCCCTGGGAGATTTGGAAGACGAGGCGATGGCCAAAGTGCTTATCGTCGCTCAGGACCAAGTCTTGATCGAGAACCTAAAACGAGAATTACCTGTCGATCGATCTTTCAAGGTCGGCGTGGCGGCAAGCGGATTCGACGCCGGCATTCAAGCCGAGAGCTTCCATCCGGATTGCATCATCGTCGATTTCTCGATCGGTCGCACCGAAGCGTTGCAGATTTGCCAGAATTTGCGTCGCAACGGCGAATTTACCGAAGTTATTTTGATCGCCTTGTTGCCCGATGACGGAAGCTCGATGAGCTTCGATCGTTCGAGCATCAACGAGACGTTCAAGAAGCCTTTCGACGCCGCGTTGTTGGCCGAGCGCCTCCGCACGTTGATCGGCGCCAAGAAGGAACTCGTCTAAGACGTTTTCCCTAGCGAAAATTGATTTGCGTTCCGATGATCGTCGAAATTCTTCCGCAAAAGAGTTTCGACGTAGGGACGACGACCCGGAATTTTGAGATTACGCGTTCCACGACCCAGGAACGATTCGTTTTCGACCTGATTCTCACTCGCCGATTTTCGATTCATCCGCCGCGGATTGACCCTCCGCGGCGGTTTTTGTTTCTTGACCGTTTCGCGTCAAAAATTGGGGCTTTTCCCGGGCGCCGGCGATCGCCTGGGAGTCTCGCTATTTCTCGGCCGAATTGATAAAATACCCCCTTTGGCCTTCGCGCTTCTCGCGGCTCATGACGTGGATCGCATCGCCGCGTTGCGAAGGTCGACGGAAGTCATTAATTCAAGTAATCGAATAAGGTGATTCAACATGCCCTGGTTTAAGGAAAAAGCCTACTGCATCGGTCAGCAACGTTCGGAACAACTCATGCACGAAACGGTCGCCGAATGTCGCAAAAGGCTTTGCACTTCGCCGAAGCGAGTGTTGTTGCTCCCGCCGGACATCACCAGAGCGCATAGCGGCGCGGGAAAATTGACCGAAATCCTCTACAACCTCTTTTCCGAGTCGGCCGAGGTCCACGTAATTCCCACGTTGGGACAGCATGTTCCGCATACGCCGGACGAGAACCAACGCATGTTCGGTTCGATTCCCGAGGAACGTATCCACGCCCACGATTGGCGAGACGGCTGCGTGAAGGTCGGCGAGGTCCCGGCCGATTTCGTCCAAGAGGCGACGAAGGGGGCGGCCAACTGGTCGATTCCGATTACGCTCAATCGAATGCTGATGGAAGAGAAGTGGGATTTGATCCTCAACGTCGGGCACGTCGTTCCGCACGAAGTTCTCGGATTTGCCAATCACAACAAGAACTATTTCATCGGATTGGGCGGCAAGGATTTGATTTGCGCTGCTCACATGGCGGCGGCCTGCTGCGGCATCGAAAATAATTTGGGAACGCTTACGACTCCCGTTCGCGCTTGTTTTGACAAGGCCGAGGCCGACTTCCTCGGTCATTTGCCCGACGTGTACGTTCAAATTGTGATGGCTCGCCACGACGACGGCGTCCTGACCCAAACGGGCCTCTACGTCGGCGACGACAAGGACACCTATTTGCAAGCGGCCAAGCAGTCACGTCAGCAGAACATCACCGTTCTCGATCAACCCTTGAAGAAAGTCGTTTGCGTTATGCAAGGCGACGAATTTTACAGCACTTGGGTGGCGAACAAAGCCGTCTATCGAACTCGCATGGCGTTGGCCGACGACGGCGAGTTGATTATCATCGCGCCCGGCTTGAAGCGATTCGGCGAACAGCCTGAGGTTGATGCGATCATCCGCAAATACGGTTACTGCGGCACGCCGAAGGTGATGGAACATTATCGGGAAGACCCGATGTTGCAGGACTTCGCCCATGCCACGGCCCATTTAATTCATGGTTCGTCGGAGGGGCGGTTCACAATCACCTATGCGCCGGGCCAACTGTCCAAAGAAGAAATCGAAAGCGTCAATTTCCGCTACGCCGACATCAACGAGACGCTAAATAAATACCCCATCGACAAGCTTAAGGAAGGCGAGAACACGCTTTCCGACGGCGAAAAAATATTTTTTATTCCTACCCCTTCGGCGGGGCTTTGGGCGACGAAGGAAAAACTCTATGGTCGTAGCACGGGCTTCGACGGTTAAGTCTGCGTATAATGTGAAAAATCCATTTCGTAAGCGGAAGACTCCCCGCCAAGGCATGGGAAAGGTTTCCCGGTCGGACCTGTTTTTCGCCAAAGGTATCTGAGCGCGCACGCGACGCCGAATTTACGCCCATGATCAAAACGCCGCTTACTCGTGACGACATTCTCGCCTGGCTCCGTGAGGAGGATAAAACCCGCCTTGATGAGCTTTGGCGCTCGGCCGATCGTACTCGCCAAGAGAATGTCGGCGGCGAGGTTCATTTGCGCGGCTTGGTCGAACTTTCAAATCATTGCGTTCGGCTTTGCGGCTATTGCGGTCTTCGAGCGCCGAACAAAGAGATCGAACGCTATCGCCTGACTCTGGACGAAGTCGTCGAATGTGCGAAAAAGGCGAGGGCATTCGGCTACGGAACCGTCGTCATGCAAGCGGGAGAAGATCCTGGGCTGACGAAAGAGGGCGTCGCGGAAATGATCCGCCGCATCAAGGCGGAGACTTCGCTGGCCGTCACGTTGAGCTTGGGAGAACGAGAAGACGACGAATTCGTCGCTTGGAAAAAAGCGGGCGCCGACCGTTACTTGCTGCGGTTTGAGACCTCGAATCGCCGTCTCTACGATCATATTCATCCGCCTCGCGGCGATCGGCATTCCGACCGGTTCGCCATTCTAAAGCGTCTGCAAGAGATCGGTTTCGAGGCGGGCAGCGGCGTCATGATCGGCATTCCTGGCCAGACTTACGACGATCTGGCGAACGATATCGAAATATTCGCCGGCATGGATTTGGACATGATCGGCGTGGGACCCTATTTAACGCATCCGCAAACTCCTTTGGCCGATCCGAGCAATTATCCCGAAGTGAATCCGGACGAGCAGGTTCCCTCGACGGAGTTGATGACCTACAAGGTTGTGGCTTTAACTCGTCTTGTGCGTCCGAAATCGAACATACCGGCCACAACGGCCTTGGCGACGCTCAACACGGTTCGAGGCCGCGAGCTTGGTCTGGAACGCGGCGCCAACGTGATTATGCCGAATCTGACGCCCGTGAAATACCGAGCGATGTACGAAATTTATCCCGGCAAAGCCTGCGTCGGCGAAACGGCCGAGGCTTGCAACTCTTGTTTGGGCATTCGGATCGCCTCGATCGGACGGCAGGTCGGAAAAGGACGCGGCGATTCGCAGAATTACCGCCAGCGGGTTAACCCGGCAAGCTAATTTGCCGCAATATCGGCGGCTCCTGGCATGGCGGACAGTTCCATGCCGCGTAGAATACATTATGGTAAGGCTTTATATATTTATTTGAGGACGGTGACGCCTATTATGTCGCATGTTTTGGATATGTCGCGATTGAGTCGAAGCGGAGTGGATTTTATTGACGAAGAGCGTCTGCACGGACTAATTAATCGTCAAACCGACTCCAAAGAAGTGCGCGACGTCATCGCCAAGAGTATGACTAAGCAACCGCTGGACGTCGATGAGACGGCCGTTTTGCTCGCCGCCGAGGAACCGGAGTTGGTCGAAGAGATTTTCGAGGCCGCGAGGCAATTAAAACGCGACGTGTACGGCAATCGTATCGTGCTGTTCGCGCCGCTCTATATCGGTAATGAATGCCAAAACGACTGCGTTTACTGCGCTTTCCGCCGTTCGAATCGCGAACAAATTCGCCGCACGCTCAGCGATGATGAAATCCGCGACCAAATTTTGGCCCTGGAGAACAAAGGGCACAAGCGAATCATCGTCGTTTTCGGCGAGCATCCGTATTACGACGCCGAATACATCGCCGATTGCGTCCGCCACGTCTATTCGATTCGTAGCGGTAACGGCGAAATTCGCCGCGTGAACGTGAACGCCGCTCCGATGGATCACCGCGGATACGAAATCATCAAGGCGGCCAATATCGGCACCTACCAAATCTTCCAAGAAACGTATCATCACGAAACCTATCAAAAGATTCACCCGAAGAACACGCGAAAGTCGAACTATCTGTGGCGTCTCGACGGCGTCGCTCGCGCGATGGAGGCCGATTGCGACGACGTCGGAATCGGCGCCTTGTTCGGACTGTACAATTGGAAGTTTGAAACGCTCGGACTCGTTTCGCACGCCTTGCATTTGCAGAAACATTACAACGTCGGCCCGCATACGATCAGTTTTCCGCGAATTCGCCCCGCCGCAGGCGTCAAGCATGACGAATCGCATGTGGTTAGCGACTACGACTTCAAGCGGATCGTGGCGATTTTGCGTCTCTCGGTCCCTTACACGGGCTTAATCTGCACCGCCCGAGAGCCGGCCGAACTACGTCGCGAGGTGATGTCGTTCGGCATCTCGCAGATCGACGCCGGATCGCGCGTCGAACTCGGGGGTTACACCGAGTTAGGCGATTCGCAAGTGATGGAACGCGAACAGTTTCAACTTGGCGACATTCGACCTCTCGACGAAGTCATGCGCGAACTGATGCAAGACGGTTACATTCCGAGCTTTTGCACGGCCTGCTACCGATTGGGACGCACCGGCGAACACTTCATGGAATTCGCCATCCCCGGCTTCATCCAAAACATGTGCACGCCGAACGCCCTTTCCACGCTGTTGGAATACTTATACGACTATGCTTCGCCCGAAACTCGCGCGGCCGGCGAAAAGGCGATCGCCGCCGAGTTGGCCAAGCTGCCCGAAGGCGAACGAAAGAACCAACTTATGGTTCGTCTCGACAGCATTCGTTCCGAAGGCAAGCGGGATCTATATTTCTAACAGCTAATCTTACTCGTTCCCGGGTTTAGCCCGGGGACGCAGGGGCGACGGTTCCTTATCGATTACCGAAGAAATCTCATGCAGCAATTTCGCAAAGAAAGCGATCTACTTGGAGTTCGGGAAGTGCCGGCCGCCGCCCTTTGGGGAGTCCATACGCTCCGCGCCGCCGAGAACTTTCCGCTTGCCCGTCGGCCAGTGAATCGCGCTTTGATTCACGCCTTCGGCGCCGTGAAGTTGGCCGCCGTACGAACGAATCATGAACTAGGGCGTTGGACCGCCGAAGTCTTTGCCGCGCTCGAGACCGCTTGCCAAGAGATGATCGACGGCCGCTTGGATGAGCATGTCGTCGTCGACGCATTGCAGGGGGGCGCGGGAACTTCGACGAACATGAACGTCAACGAGGTTCTCGCGAATCGCACGCTGCAAATTCTCGGTCGTCCGCTCGGCGACTATGCCGCGATTAATCCGCATGACGATCTAAACCTTCATCAATCGACGAACGACACGTTTCCCACGGCTTTAAAGACCGCCGCCATTTTCGGGCTTCGTGAGTTGGAGCGAAAGGTAGTCGCCCTTCAAGAGGCGTTCCAAGCGAAAGAAAAGCAGTTCGCCGACGTCGTGAAGATCGGCCGCACCGAGTTGCAAGACGCCGTGTTGGTCACGCTGGGCCAAGAGATGGCCGCCTACGCCGAAGCGATCGCCCGAGACCGCTGGCGCATTTACAAATGCGAAGAGCGCTTGCGAGTGGTGAATCTCGGCGGAACGGCCGTCGGAACCGGCCTCGGCGCTCCCCGACAATATATCTTTCGCGTGGTCGAGCAACTCCGGCAGATTACCGGCATCGGACTGGCTCGCGCTGAGAATTTGACCGAGGCGACGCAAAACGCCGACGTCTTTATCGAAGTCAGCGGCATTCTCCGCACGCTTGCCGGCAATCTACTGAAAATCGCCGCCGATTTGCGGCTGCTCAGTTCCGGACCGCATGCGGGCTTCGGCGAAATTCGGCTCCCCGCTTTGCAAGCAGGTTCGTCGATCATGCCGGGCAAAGTGAATCCCGTCGTTCCCGAAGCGGTTTCGCAAGCCGCCCTCGCCGTTTTCGGTTACGACTCGATGATCGCCCAAGCGTCGGCCGCCGGAAACCTGGAATTGAACGCCTTTTTGCCGCTCGTCGCCGACGCCTTGCTTACGTCGCTCGATCTGTTGTCGAACGCCTGCGAACTCTTCACGACTCGTTGCGTCGTCGGCATCGAAGCGAATCGTGAACAATGCCGAAAGAACGTGCACGGCTCGGTGGCCGCTTTGACGGCCCTCGTCGAAAAGATCGGCTACGACGCGGCCGAGCGAATTGCGCAAGAGATTGCCGCGGCGCCGGGGCAAAGCGTTTCCGTCCGCGACTTGGTCGTCTCACGCGGCCTAGTTACGGCCGAGGAATTCGACGAACTCACGTCGCCGGAACGAGTCACGAAGTTAGGAAGCAATTAAAAAAGTCGTAAAGGCCTGTTTGCACGCACCGTGGGTAGCTCCGGTTCTTGAACCGGAGCGCCTATGGCGCAAGAGGCCTCACGCCTTTCATCCTTCATCCCTCTGCCTTCATCCTTGCGAGAATCATGCAGCCCGCCCCCAAAAGTCTTCGTCTTCACATCGGCATTTTCGGACGCCGTAACGCCGGCAAGTCGTCGCTTTTGAACGCGCTGACGCGGCAGCAGGTCGCCATCGTTTCGGAAGTGGCGGGCACGACGACCGACCCGGTCGAAAAGCCGATGGAGCTTTTGCCGATCGGCCCGACGCTTTTTATCGATACGGCCGGCGTGGACGACGTCGGCGCTCTCGGCGAAATGCGCGTGCAAAAAACGCGGCAGGTTTTCGACAGAACCGACCTGGGGTTGCTGGTCGTCGCGGCCGGCGAGTGGAGCGAGTTTGAAGAAGCGATTCTCCATGAATTAAACGAGCGAAAAATTCCCGTCGTCGTCGTGTTCAACAAGTCTGACCTGGCCGATCCTTCGGCTGAGATTTCGCAACGCTTGAAAGACGGCAAGACGGCGACGGTGCGCACGGTCGCCAGTCGCGGTGAGGGCGTTTTGGAGTTGCGTGAGGCGTTGATTCGGGCGGTGCCCGAGGAATATTTGCGAGCGCCGGCGGTCGTGGCCGACTTAGTTCCGCCCGGCGAAATGGCCGTGCTCGTCGTTCCGATCGATAAAGAGGCGCCGAAAGGCCGACTCATCGTTCCGCAAGTGCAAACGATCCGCGATCTTCTCGACGGCGATTCATATTGCATGGTCGTCAAAGAACGAGAGCTGCGCGACGCATTAGAACGCTTGAAGCGACCGCCCGCCTTGGTCGTAACCGATTCGCAAGCGTTTCTCAAAGTGTCGGCCGATACGCCGTTGAACGTGAAAATGACGTCATTCTCGATTTTATTCGCTCGGCAAAAGGGAGACTTGGCCCAGTTCGTCGAAGGCGCCTTGGCCATTGATTCGTTGAAGCCCGGCGACCGCGTTCTTATCGCCGAGTCGTGTTCGCATCATCCGATCGGCGACGATATCGGCCGCGTGAAAATTCCGCGTTGGCTCAAGCAGTACGTCGGCGGCGATCTGCGAATTGACACGACGCAAGGCCACGATTTTCCCGAGAATCTGCCCGACTACAAGCTCGTCATTCATTGCGGAGCCTGCATGTGGAATCGTCGCGAAATGCTGTCGAGAATGACGCGCTGCCGACAGGCGGGCGTTCCCATCTGCAACTACGGCATGACCATCGCCTTCACGCTCGGCATTTTCGATCGGGCGCTCGAGCCGTTTCCCGACGCCCTCGAAGTTTATCGAAGGCTGAAAAAAATGAAGAATGAAGAATAAGACGGCAATCTTTATCCTCTCGCTTGGCGCCACGTAAATTTCGCCGAGAATCCGCCGCTTTCGCCGACTTCTACCGTAAACGATTCAATCTCCGGCGACTTCATAAAGATCGCTTCTTGTAACTCGTCGGCGATGAATTCGGCAAAGGCCTCGGTCGTCGTATTCGCTATTGGCAGAATGCGGTAATCGTCGCGCGGAAGAATCCAACGTCGATTGCCGTAAGAGATTTCACATTCAGTCGCCGATTCGGCGATCTTCAGCGCCGGGTGCCTGCCCGGTAGAAGGACATGGTGGTCCATCGTTTCGAGAATCGCCTTCAATCGGTTATAGACCTTCGTGAAATCGACGACGTAGGCGCTCTCGTTCAACGCCCCGACGATCTCGACCGAAACCGAATAGTCGTGACCATGTAGGTTTTCGCAAGCGCCGTTTTCAAAAGTGATGAAATGCCCCGCGCTAAATTTCAAATCGGCGTTAGCGATGCGAATGGAGTGCATGGTTCTTTTTATATTGGATGGTTTTGCAAAAACCGTTCGACGATCGGCACGACTTGCTCATGGGCGTCTTCGAGGATGTAGTGCGACGCGTCGTGAATCTCGTGAGCTTCGGCCTGCGGATAAATCTCTTGGAATCGACGCAGAAACCACGGACTAAAGCACCAGTCTTGCATTCCCCAGACCAAGCAGACTGGAAAACTGCGAAATTGCGAGAGGCCGTTCTCAATGTTCAATAGCGTCTCGTAACTCGGATGGCTCGGCTTGAGCGGAATGTCTTGCACGAATCGATAGACGCTCACGCGATTGGCCCAACTGTCGTAGGGCGCGGCGTAGCCGGCGCGGACGGCCGCCGTCATTCGTTCCGGTTTGGCGACGGTCGAGTTCAACGCATGCTTGACGAACAGATTCAAGCCTTGCACGGCGACTTGTCCGAAGCCGGGAATATGAACGAGATGAATCTGCCAAGGGCAGGTCGGCGCGCGAAACGCCGCCGTATTCATTAACACGAATCGGGCGAAACGATCGGGCATTGCGACCGCCGCCCCCATGCCGACGCCGCCGCCCCAATCGTGGGCGATAAGGGTCGCGCGTTCCAAATTCAAATGTTCGACGAGACGAACGATGTCGGTCACGCGGCGCTTCAAGCGGTATTCATAGCGACGATGGTCAGGTTTTTCCGAGAGGCCGTGCCCGATCAAGTCGGGAACGATAACTCGATAGCGATCTTTCAAACCCGAGATCATCGATCGCCAAAAGAACGACCAAGTCGGATTGCCGTGGACGAGGAGCAGCGGCGGGCCTTCCCCTTCGTCAACGTAATTCATTCGGAATCCGTCGATATCGGCGGACTTGCAGCGGAACGGATAGAGCGATCGCCAATCGGCGTGTGCGGGATTCATACGATGAAAGCTGGTCTTCGACTGCGGGATGTGCGATAAAAATGCATTCGGGCATTATACCGCGCCAAGACCAAATTCTGGAAGGCGCCGAAAAACCGCGAAAAACCCCCAAAGATCGTCGCCCCGACGACGAAATACTGTATATTAGACGTAAACGATCAGATCGCGTTTCGCCGCCGGTCGCCTCGCAAGGGACGCCGCGACGCTTATCAAAAACGCGGGGCATGCTAATTGTTAAAGAACTAACAATGATTCACGACGATTCCGAATTTGAAGAATTGGAGATTATCGAGCCGGCGGGATTGTTTTCCCCCCGCACGAACTCCGTTATTTACGGAATCGTTTTTCTATTGGCCGTGGCGAATTTATGGCTTTGGATTGGAAGCTGGTTCGGCGAATTTTTCATCAATGCAATTAGTATGTTCGTCGGAATTCAGATTTGCGACCGACTCGGCTTGGGAGACGCCTTTGACGATTGGAAAGAGGATGCGTTGAAATGCTTGATGGTCTCGGCGGCCGCTTTAGCTCCGGCGCTTTTCTTTGGGCTTATGCTTGACGGATTCTTCAGTTCCGGTAGCTATTTAAGCACGTTAACTTTCTACCTCGCCGCTAGACTCGCATGGCCGAAAGCGTCCTTGCCCGAGTTGTTTTTGCTGGCGATGTTCTCCGGCGGTTCGGCTCTGATTTTGTCGCAAGTCATCGGCTACTGAAGCGGCCTTTGCGATCTGAAATGGGGCGAGTTCGCCTATCCCCTCTATTCCGCGTTCGACTTCTTCACGAGGTCTTGCCAGAACGCTTTCGCGCGGTTTTGATATTCCAACGTCTTTTTATTCGCCTCGGCCTCTTTGGAAAGTTGTGCGATGCGCTCCTCCGTCCAATCGACGAAGTATTGCGCCGCCGACTTGCTGATCCGCGGCTCTTCGTCGGTCCGCACGTAATACGGCGCCGATAGAGCGAACGGATAGGTCTTCGGATCCTCGGCCACGACGCGCAAGGCGAACCAGCCGCGATCGTCGCATTTGAGCGGCGGCAGCTTGCCGCTCTTCGCATACTCGGCGAACTTAATCGAGACGACGATCTTTCCGTTTTGAATGACGTCGAGATAATCGATCTTCTTGCGAGTCGAAAGGGTCATGCCGATTTCAAACTCGCTAGTTTTTCCCTTGGGAATGAGAAAGGTTTGGCCGGGCGGAACGCCTTGCACGGTCAATCGCATCAGCGGGCCGTTGGTCACGAACACTTGGCCCGTTTGAAACGCGTCCCACCATCTTTCGTAATCCAAACCGCCCTGCAAATATACGTACATGCGGTTCGCTCCCACCGGATTCGGCGCCTCGCCCGACATGCTTCCGGCGCTGAGCGGAATTTTCAATCCGCATTCCAGCAGCTTGAAGTAGATGTCTTGCGAATATTGGGCGTTGCCCCAAGGATCGGGAAAACGCGTTTTATTCCGCGCTCGTCCGCCGCCTTCCGACGGATTCACCTTCTCCCGGCCGATGTTGCCGTTGGCCACTTGAATCGAGTCGGCCAGCCCGAGCGCGACCAACGTCGGCATGTCGAGCCAGTACGGCCGAGTCACGTCGACCCATGCCTTGGGATTGTTCTTCTTGATCGTTTCGATTTTTTCGATGAACGGTCGATCGCCCTGCGGTCGTTCTTTAGCGGTCAAATCGCCGAGACGGTGAATGACGACTTCGTTGCCGGCCTCCGCAATCGTCAACGTCGAGGCGTCGTAGTAGCGGTTTGAATCGAAGTTGACGAAGGTCGTTTTTTCCTTGTCGGCCTCTTTATCTTTTGATTTCTCTTTCGAGGCAGGTTTTTTCGCCGTCGCCGGTTTTTCGCCGCTCGACTTGCCCGAAACGACCGCCGCCACATGCAAGTCGTCGGCCTGCATGAGCAACTCAATTTGATTCAACGGGCGGCGCACGTCCAAGTCGCCCGAGTACCAACCTTCGTCGGCCAAATTGGCGAAGCGGGTGAGATCGACGGTTTTCGAATCTTCGGCAAACTGATTGATCGTAAAGTAACCTTGTCGATCGAGATATTCCAACCCGCGTTCCATGACGAACGAATAGTTGCCCAGCGGCAGCTTCATCGTCAACGGACCGGGCATGGCGAAGTGGTCGTGATAGAACGTCGTTCCGTCGACGCGTCGCGGCTGATTTTTCGGCCCGACGAGATGAACGCGGCAAGGAATTTGCGTGCCGCTTTCCTTGTCGACGACGATCAGTTCAAGCTGACCGGTTTGTGCGGCCGAAGCGAACTCCGCCGAAAATAAAAAGGCGAGCGCGGCGCCGGCAATTTGCGCGGCGAGCAAGGAACGGAAGCGGAATTGCGTATCGAGAAAACTCATAAAAATCGGAATAAAATGAAACGCGGGGGGTTATTGGCGGCCGGCCGTGGCGCGATATATTAACTTTAGCACGGAGATTCCCCGGCCGAGGGGATTTTCCGCTTGAAATAGGGAACGTCTTCCCGATAAAATTGAGCTTTCGGTTTTATTCGAAGGCTCCGACGCAACTTTTGCATTACCAAGGATATACGTTTCGGTTATGGCTGAGGATTTTTATAAAACGTTGGGCGTCGCGCGGAACGCTTCCCAGGCCGAGATTCAGAAGGCTTACTTCGACTTGGCCAAAAAGTATCACCCGGACAAAAACCCGGACGATAAATCGGCGGTCAAAAAGTTCCAAAAAGTTCAGGCCGCGTTCGACGTCTTGGGCAACGCCGAGAAGCGCGAAATGTACGATCGCTACGGCAGCTCGTTCGGTTCGCAACGACCGGGCGGCGGTCAATCGTACAACTGGACCGGTCAGCAGCCGGGCGGCGGCTTTGCCGGCGGGTTCAATCCCGAAGACATCGACTTCAGCCAATTCTTCGGCGATCGGTTTGGCGAAGGCGCGGGGGGCGCCGCCGGAGCGAACGCGGGAGCGGCCGGCTTCGGCGGCTTCTCCGACATTTTCAAACAATTCAAACGGGCCAATCCCGGCCGACCGCAACGAGCGTCTTCGGCTTCGACGTCGCGACGTGGCGCCGACATTAGCCACACGATTCAAGTTCCGTTCACTACCTCGATCAACGGCGGCGAAGCGCAACTCTCCGTCCAGCGTCAGTCGGGCAAGGTCGATGCGATCACCGTCAAGATTCCGCCGGGAATTGAAAGCGGCAAAAAAATTCGCATTCGCGGCCAAGGCGAACCCGCGCCGCGCGGCGGAACGCCCGGCGACATTCTGCTGACGGTCCACGTCGACGCCCATCCGTATTATCAACGGCGCGGCAATCATCTGGTCGTGCGATTGCCGGTCACGTTGGCCGAGGCGGCCGCCGGGGCGAAGATCGACGTCCCCACGCCGCGCGGCACGGTGACGTTGAACGTCCCCGCCGGCTCGTCGAGCGGCGTCAAATTACGAGTGAAAGGCTACGGGATTACGCCGAAAAACGGTACGCCCGGCGATCTGCTGGCCGAGGTGAGCGTCGTTCTTCCGAAGAATATTTCCGAATCGGACCGCAAACTGCTCTGCGAGATCGATAAGCGTTACGAGCAGCAACCTCGCCACGATTTGCATTGGTAACACGCGCTGTAGGGAACGCGCTGCCGTGGCGTTCCGCATAAGTAAGCGCTATTGGGTACGTCCTCCGTGACGTTCCGCCTAAGTTGCGCGCTGTAGGGAACGCCCTCCGTGGCGTTCCGCTGAAGTAAGTGTTGTTGGGAACGCGCTGCTGCGGTGTTCCGCTTAAGCTGTAGGGAACGCCCTCCGTGGCGTTCCGCTTAGGCAAGAAGAACGGGCGCTCCTGCCTGTTCGCAAATATCCTTGGCGATGCCGACCGCCGCGAGCGGTGCTTATTTATCTTGAATTTTTTCCGAAAGCGACGGCATGGCCGATTATCGATTCTTAACCGAGCATCGCATCCGTCGCGGCGTCGATTTTCAGCGCGCCTTCGCGCGTCGATGCTCGGCCTCCGATTCGACGTTGCTCGTCTTCGCCTGCCCTAATGAACTGCCGCATCCGCGTCTCGGGCTTTCAGTGTCGCGCAAGGTCGGCAACGCCGTCGTTCGCAATCGTTGGAAGCGTTTAATCCGCGAGTCGTTTCGGCTGAGCCGTGAGGAACTTCTCGCCGGCGTCGATTTCGTGGTGATTCCCCGCGCGGCGGAGCCGCCGACGATGGACGAAGTCCGCCAATCGCTCGTCCGTCTTGCTCGGCGTATCGCAAGTAAACTCCGGGAAAGATGAACGACCAAGCCCGATTCCGCAGCGTAAGCGCTGCGCTGTAGGGAACGGCCTCCGTGCCGTTCCGTCTTGTGCCGAAGGCTCTGCCGTTTGAGACTGGAATTGCCGTAGGGCGCACTCCGAGCGCCGCGTAAGTTTTAGCTGATAATTTTTCTGTGGCCGTCTGTTTTCGAGGGACGTTTACGTCCCTTTCTCGGCCTTTAGGCCGTCAAAGGCCCGACGTTTACGTCGGGTAAAAGCTCCGCACTAATTTTTAATTCTGGTTTTCGAAACCTGTCAGGACCGTTCACGGTCCTCCTGAAACGCCTGACATTTAAATATGATCGGACTAGTAAGGCGCCGATGAAATTGCTGTAGGGCGCTCTCCGAACGCCGCATCCGCCTCACGCTGTAGGGAACGCCCTCTGTGGCGTTCCGTCTTGTTTTTTTGTGCCCGGCCATAAGAACTTAGAACGCAAATAAAATTCCTGCTTAAAGCGTTTGCAATTCTATTGCATTAAAAACAGCTTCTCGTTAGGATTGCGATTAAGGGCTCCAACCTGGCGGGGCGCAATCCCACCGCAAGCCGCCGCAATGTCGGGGAAGCATTCATGTCTTGCAACGGAACATCGGGGATACTCTGCGCGTTGCTCTTGGTTCGACGGGCGGCGTTTTTTTTCGTCTTGGCCCTCTTACTTTCGGCGGAGAGCAATCTGACGGCCGCCACTTATTTCTGGACCGCAACGAGCGGCGATTGGTCGTCGTCGGCCAACTGGGACTTCGGCGCCGTCCCCACCTCGACCGGCACAGCCTACGTCAATAACGGCGGGAGAGCGACGGTTAGTTCGACCGCTTCAGCCTCTGTGCTCTACCTCGGATATTCCGCAACCGACTCCGGCGCCGTAGAAGTGTCGGGCACCCTGTCGGGAACTTCAGTTTACGTCGGATACTCCGGAACGGGAACGCTCAACGTTACGAACGGCGGCTCCGTCGGTAATAGGTACGGCTATCTCGGTTACAATAGCGGCTCGGCCGGAACCGTCACTGTCAGCGGAACAGGTTCCACATGGACGAACAGTTCAGAACTCAACGTCGGCTACTCTGGAACGGGAACGCTCAACGTTACCGCAGGCGGATCGGTCAGCAGCGGTTACTGCTATCTCGGCAACGGTAGCGGCTCCGCCGGAACCGTCACCGTCAGCGGGACGGGAGCGACATGGAAGAATAGCGGCTATCTCTACGTCGGCCGTTCCGGAACAGGAACGCTCAATATCACCGACGGAGGCGCCGTTAGCAATACTTACGGCTATCTCGGCTACAATAGCGGCTCCGTCGGAACCGTCACTGTTAGCGGAACCGGATCCAAATGGACGAACAGTTCATCGCTTAACGTCGGCTACTCCGGCACGGGAACGCTCAATATCAACAACGGCGGTTTGGTGTCCGTCGGCGGAACGACTCAAGTCGGAATGGCCGGGGCGATCATTTTTAGCGACGGAACACTATTGGCTAAAAATCTCATCGCCTCGTCCAACCAACTTTTGGGCGTCGGAACGATAAGCACGCGAGGTTTGGTCAGCGATCTCAACTTAACCTTCGATTCGACGGCAAGTCTTTCGCAAACAGTGACGTTGAACCGTTTGGCGGGACAAGATATCTCGATCAATTTAGATTTGACGGGCGCAGCTGGCGCCAATGGCGATTTTGGCGTAAACTCCGTTTCGATCACTAATGGCGTAGTCATTAATTCGTCGAATGGCTATCTCGGTTACTACGGCGGCTCGGCCGGAACATCCACCGTCATCGGCTCCGGCTCCGCTTGGGCGAATAGCGGAAATTTATACATCGGCAATTCCGGAGCGGGAACGCTCAATATTGCCGACGGCGGGTTGGTGTCCGTCGGAGGAACGACCAACGTCGGAACGGCTGGGGCGATCAACTTTAGCGACGGAACATTATCGACTAGAGCGCTCCTTGCGTCTTCCAGTCAACTTTTAGGCGTTGGAACGGTAAACACACGAGGCTTGGTCAGCGATCTCAACTTTACCTTCGATTCGACGGCAAGTCTTTCGCAAACGGTGACGTTGAACCGTTTGGCGGGACAAAATATCTCGATCAACTTAGACATGACTGGCACAACTGGCGCCAATAGTGATTTTGGCGCAAACTCCGTATCGATCAGCAACGGCATCACGGTCAACTCCGCAAACGGCTATCTCGGCTACTACGGCGGCTCGGCAGGTACCTCCACCGTCAGCGGAACAGGTTCAGCGTGGAAGAGCAGTTCATTCTACGTCGGATATTCAGGAGCAGGATCGCTCAACATCGCCGACGGCGGATCGGTCGGCAGCTACAGCAGCTATCTTGGCTACAACGGCGGCTCGGCAGGAAAGGCGACGGTCAGCGGAACCGGATCTAAATGGACGAATAGTTCGCCTCTTTACGTTGGCTACTCAGGAACGGGAACGCTCAACATTACCGACGGTGGCTCCGTCAGTAGTTCTTCCGGCTTTCTCGGCTACGATCGTGGCTCCGCCGGAACCGTCACCGTTAGCGGAACTGGATCCAAATGGACGAATAGTTCATCGCTCTACGTCGGCTTCTCCGGAACGGGAACGCTCAACGTCACCAACGGCGGATCGGCTAGCAGTAGCTACACCTATCTCGGCTACAATAGCGGCTCCGCCGGCACGGTTACCGTCAGCGGAACCGGATCCACATGGTCGAACAGTTCAGAACTCTACGTCGGCCGTTCCGGAACGGGAACGCTCAACATCGCCGACGGCGGCGCGGTTTCCGTCGACGGAACGACTCAAGTCGGAACGGCTGGGGCAATCAATTTTAACAATGGAACTCTATCGACAAAAACGCTTATCGCGTCTTTTGGTCAGTTTTTTGGCGTCGGAACGATATACGCACAGGGGCTAATTAGCGATTTCAACTTGACTTTCGATTCGACGGCTAGTCTTTCGCAAACGATGACGTTGAATTCCCTTTCCGGGCAAAACGTAGCCCTCAAATTGGATTTAACGAGCGCTTCAGGAACGAACGGCAATTTAGGATTAGGTTACCTTAGCGGAGAAAGCGGCTCAATCTCGATCACCAACGGCATCACAGTCAACTCCGCAAACGGCTATCTCGGCTACAATAGCGGCTCGACCGGAACCGTCACCGTCAGCGGAACCGGATCAACTTGGATGAATAGCGGCGCTCTTTATGTCGGCCTTTCCGGAACGGGAACGCTCAATGTCACCGACGGAGGCGCGGTTAGCAATACTTACGGCTATCTCGGCTTCAATAGCGGCTCGACCGTCACCGTCAGCGGACCCGGATCGAAATGGACGAACACTTCATCGCTCTACGTCGGCTACTTCGGAACGGGAACGCTTAACATTACCGACGGCGGATCGGTTAGCAGCTCCGGCGGCAATCTCGGCTACGATCGTGGCTCCGCCGGAACGACGACCGTCAGCGGAACCGGATCTAAATGGACGAACAGTTCATCGCTCTACGTCGGCTATTCCGGAACAGGAACGCTCAACATTACCGACGGCGGCGAGGTTAACAGCGTCGGCGGCTATCTCGGGTACACCTGGCGCTCAAACGGCGCTGTTACGGTCAGCGGGACAGGCTCCAAATGGACGAATAGCAACTACCTCTACGTCGGCTACTCTGGAACGGGAACGCTCAACGTTACCGACGGCGGCGCGGTTAGCAGTAGTACAACCAGCTATCTCGGCAACTATAGCGGCTCGACCGGAACCGTCACCGTCAGCGGAACCGGATCTAAATGGACGAATAGTTCATCGCTCTACGTCGGCTATTCCGGAACGGGAACGCTAAATATCACGGCTGGCGGATCGGTTAGCAGCGCCAGCGGCTCTCTCGGTTACAATAGCGGCTCCGCCGGAACGGTCACTGTCAGCGGAACCGGCTCGAAATGGGTAAATAGCAACAGTCTTGTTGTCGGCAACTCCGGAACAGGAGCGCTCAATATCACCGACGGCGGTTTGGTTAGCAGCTCCGGCGGCAATCTCGGCTACGATCGTGGCTCCGCCGGAACGACGACCGTCAGCGGAACCGGATCCAAATGGACGAACACTTCATCGCTCTACGTCGGCTACTCCGAAACAGGAACGCTCAATATTACCGAAGGGGGGGCGGTTAGCAGCGTCGGCGGCTATCTCGGTTACAATAGCGGCTCCGCCGGAACCGTCACCGTTAGCGGAACAGAGGCCATATGGGCGAATAGTTCATATCTCACCGTCGGTCGCTCCGGAACAGGAACGCTCAACATCGTCGACGGCGGTCTGGTGTCCGTCGGCGGAACGACTAACGTCGGAACGGCCGGGGCGATCAATTTTAGCGGCGGAACATTATCGACAAGTACGCTCATCGCCTCTTCCAGCCAACTTTTGGGCGTCGGAACGATAAAAGCTCAGGGGCTAATTAGCGATTTCAACTTGACCTTCGATTCGTCGGCAAGTTTTTTGCATGCGACGACGTTGAACAGTCTTTCGGGACAAAACATAGCTATCAGCTTAGACATGACGGGTGCAACTGGCACCAATGGAGATTTAGGCGCAAACTCCGTATCGATCAGCAACGGCGTCGTAGTCAATTCGGCAAACGGCTATCTCGGTTACTACGGCGGCTCGGCAGGAATTTCAACCGTTAACGGGACTGGTTCAGCGTGGAAGAGCAGTTCATTCTACGTCGGATACTCCGGAACGGGAACGCTCAACATCACCGACGGAGGATTGGTTAGCAGCAGTTCCACCAGCTATCTGGGCTACAATAGCGGCTCCGCCGGAACCGTCACCGTTAGCGGAACCGGATCGAAATGGACGAACAGTTCAGAACTCAAAGTCGGTTTTTCAGGAACGGGAACGCTCAACATCACCGACGAAGGATTGGTTAGCAGCAGTTCCACCAGCTATCTGGGCTACAATAGCGGCTCCGCCGGAACCGTCACCGTTAGCGGAACCGGATCGAAATGGACGAACAGTTCAGAACTCAAAGTCGGTTTCTCAGGGACGGGAACGCTTAACATCACTGGAGGTGGATCGGTTAGTAGCAGTTCCACCAGCTATCTGGGCTACAATAGCGGCTCCGCCGGAACCATCACCGTTAGCGGAACTGGGGCCACTTGGAAGAATAGCTCTTATCTCTACGTCGGCTACTCTGGAAAGGGAATGCTTAACATTACGAACGGCGGATCGGTTAGCAGCGCCGGTGGCTGTCTCGGTTACAATCGCGGCTCGACCGGAACCGTCGCCGTCAGCGGAACCGGATCTAAATGGGAAAATAGCAATAGTCTTGTCGTTGGCGATTACGGAACGGGAACGCTTAACATTACGAACGGTGGATCGGTTAGCAGCAGTTACGGTTATCTCGGCTGCAATAGCGGCTCCGCCGGCACGGTCACCGTCAGCGGAATCGGATCGAAATGGACGAACAGTTCATCGCTCAATGTCGGCTACTTCGGCACGGGAACGCTCAATATCACCGCAGGCGGCTCCGTTAGCAGCGCAGGCGGCTATCTCGGCTACTTCAGAGGTTCAAGCGGCGCTGTCACCGTCAGCGGAATCGGATCGAAATGGGAAAATAGCTACAGACTCTACATTGGCTATAACGGAACGGGAACGGTCAACGTCGCCGACGGCGGATCGGTTAGCAGCGTAGACTGCTCGCTATACGGATACGACAACAGTACAGTCAACCTTAGCGGAAATGGTTCCACCTGGACTACCAATGGTTCTCTCTTCGTCGGAGAATACGGCTTCGGAACTTTCAACCAAACTGGCGGCGTAAGCACGGTCACGGGTACGCTATCATTGGGATCCTACTTTTCATTGGGAAAAGGAACCTACAACTTTGAGGGCGGAACGCTCATTGCGTCGTCAATTACGCGTGGCTATGGTACTGGCGGCGTATTCAACTTTGGCGGCGGAACTCTCCAACTGACTAAGGCGACGACCGTCGCGATTCCCCTAACGCTCACCGGCACGGGGGGTTCCGCAAACGTCGATACGAACGGTTTCAACGTGAGTCTTTCCGGAACGCTTTCCGGCGTCGGCGGTTTGAATAAAATCGGCCAAGGCTCGCTTACTCTCTCCGGCTTGAATACGTTCACGGGCGAAGCCCGCGCCAACGAAGGAACGTTGCTTTTAGCTAACTCAAAGGCCCTGCAAAACGCCACCTTCCAAACGTCAGGAAGCGGAACGCTGAGTTTCGGCTCCCTGACGACCGCGACCTTCGGCGGACTTAGCGGCAGCGGCACGCTCGCCTTGAAAAACTCGGCCGGAGCGGCTGTTTCGCTCCTCATCGGCGCAGGAGGAACCGTCTCGCCCGGCAACAGCGTCGGAAATCTCACTCTCGTCGGCGGCGACCTGACGCTCAAAAAGGACGCCAAGCTTGCCTTTGAATTGGCGACGACCGATGCGAGCGACAAGATTTCGATGACCGCGAGCGCGCTGCACGTCGACGGCCTCGATTTTTCGAGCTTCACGTTCACGACGCTCGCCGGCTTCGGCGTAGGAACTTATTCGCTCGTCGACGCCGCTTCGGCCGACGGCACTCTCGGCGCGAACTTGACCGGCACAGTCGGCGGTTTGGCGGCCACGCTATCCATCACGGACGGCGACGTCGTCCTGACCGTCGTCCCCGAACCGGCGGCGATCTTAATGTTGTTGATCGTCTGCGGAGCGGCGTTCGCCGCTCGAAGGAATAGAAAATAGCCGCGTCCGCAGCGCTGTAGGGAACGCCCTCTGCGGCGTTCCGTCTTGTGCCGAAGGCTCTGCCGTTTGAGACTGGAATTGCTGCATGGCGCTCTCCGAGCGCCTGCTACGGAACGTCGCTTCAATGCGAGCGTTCGATGCCGAAGGGAAGGGTCATTTGCGGATCCTTTTCTTCGGCGTCGGGCGATAGCTCTTTGAACAACAAACTCGGTTGGATGTCGGTGTTGTTCTGGTATTTGCCGCTCGTATAGTTGACGAAGTCGCCTTGCAGATCGTGATAGAAAATCTGACAGATGGCCACGCCCGCGTAGATGCGGATCGGCTGCACGGCGAACATTTCAAGGGTCCAATACCCGCAAAAACCGACGTCGCCGAACCCGGCCGTCACATGGACGAAGAGGCCGAGCCGACCGATCGACGATCGGCCTTCGATCATCGGCACTAGATTTCGCGTTTCGGTCCGTTCGACGGTGCGGCCGAGATAGAGTTGGCCGGGCTGAAGGACGATCCCCTCGGCGGGAATTGGCATGCGGCGGACGCGATTCGCTTTGCCCATGTCGAGAATCAACTCTTCGTAGACCATCAACTCGTCGTGCAAGGTCAAGTTGTAGCTGTTCGGATTCAATCTCGATTCGACGAACGGATCGATCGAGATGTCTTGTCCGAGGCGTCGTCGAATTTCCAGGCCGGAGAGTACCATGTTTTGATTGTCGTTGAGTGAGGAAGTCTGTCGGTTATTTTTTCACGTCAATGCGAGGGCAAATTTCATTGAGCGGGCATTCGTCGCAGAGCGGCTTTCGAGCGTCGCATATTGTTCGCCCGTGCTGAATGATGCGGTGGCTCAAGTCGATCCATTCTTTTTTCGGAAACAGCGCGATCAGATCGCGTTCAATCTTTTCGGCGTCTTTTTGTTTCGTCAAACCGAGTCGGCGGCTGATTCGCGTGACGTGCGTATCGACGACGAAGCCGGAGGCGATTTCATAAGCGTTGCCGAGGACGACGTTGGCCGTTTTTCGTCCGACGCCGGGGAGTTCGACGAGACTTTCCAAATCTTGCGGAATTTTTCCGCCGTGTCGTTCGACGAGTAATCGACAGCAGCCTTGGATGTTTTTTGCTTTATTTCGGAAGAAGCCCGTGCTTTGGATGGCCTTTTCGAGGTCGGCGATTGGCGCGACGGCATAGGCTTTGGCCGTCGGATATTGTTTAAACAACGCCGGAGTGACTTTATTAACCCGTTCGTCGGTGCATTGCGCGGAAAGGATCGTGGCGACGACCAGTTCCAATGGGGAGCGGAAATCGAGCGAGCATTTGGCGTCGGGATAATGCTTGCGGAGCAGGCGTGAGACCTTCCCCGCGAATCGTTTTGCATCGGTTGTAACGGTCATAACGACGGAATAAGCGGAGAAAGGAAAGGGAGACGCAAATCGACGGAAAGCCCTGCCATTCTCGCCCGATGAGATAAGAGCTGTCAAGACATGGCAAACCTTGCGAAAAAAGTGGTCTAGGCGGACCGGGGTGCGTATAATCGATATGAGGAACGAGAAATCGCTCTTTTCCTTGTTTTCACTCGCGGCAAAACGAATCACAGCATGTCATCCTTCGACGAAGTCAATTTTTCCATCGAGAACTTCTCCGGCAAGGCTCGGCTCTTTCCGCTGCCTAACCTCGTTATGTTCCCGCATGTGATGCAACCGTTGCATATTTTTGAGCCTCGTTACCGAGAGATGTTGGAAGACTCGTTGGCCGACGACCGGCTCATCGCCATGACGACGCTCAAGCCGGGGTGGGAAAAAGACTACGAGGGGCGGCCGCCGATGTTTTCTTACGGCTGCATCGGTCGTGTCACGACCTCGCATCAATTAGCCGACGGAACGTACAATGTTCTGTTGCTCGGTCTGTCGCGAATCAAATTGCTCGGCGAAGTCGACTCGGGGCGCCTTTTCCGCACGGCGAAAGTCCAGCTTTGCGACGACCTTTATCCTCCCCAAGAGACGCTTTTGCACAGCGAGTTGCAGAAAAAGCTGCATGCGGCCATGCTGGACAAACTGCCGCTTTTGCCCGAAGCGCAGGAGCAATTAGATCAGTTGCTCGAATCGGACGTGCCGTTGGGAATGTTGACCGATCTGATCGCCTACATGATCGATATGGATTTCGAGGCGAAGGCGGAATTGTTGAGCGAAATGAACGTCTATCGGCGTGCGGAGTCGATTTTAAGGCGTTTTGCCGAGATGGATCGAGAGGCGAAAGAGGCGGCGAAGGGCAAATATCCTCCGCGATTCAGCGATAATTGACCTCGGCCGTGCGGTCACGCTCGACGAGGCCTCGGCGGGAAGTCGTCCCACGCTCTTATTCTCGCAAATCCTTACTATTTGGGCTGCTTGACCTTACGCATCGGCCCCTTTACGATGAAGTCATGTATTTTCCGCGTTTGCGATCGCGCAAACGAGAATTGCGGCGGAGGCTATTGAGATAAAATGAGTTTTTCCTGCTCTGAAGGCGACCACGACGACGCGTGCGATAAGCCGTCCAGTCCCGATTCGACGTACGCCGAGGCGATTCGGCAAGTGGATCAAGAACGCATCCGGCATGCGGTGCGCGAGATATTGTCGGCGATCGGCGAGGATCCCGACCGCGAGGGGTTGAAAGAGACGCCCGCTCGGGTGGCGAGGATGTACGCCGAATTGTTCGGCGGGCTGCATGTCGATCCTCGGCAGTATCTGATCAAATTTTTCACCGAGAAATGCGACGAAGTCGTATTGGTTCGCGACATTAGTTTCACGAGCATGTGCGAGCATCACATGCTTCCGTTCATGGGCAAGGCGCATGTGGCGTATTTGCCGCGCGATCGAGTGATCGGTTTGAGCAAATTGGCGCGCGTGGTCGACGGCGTGGCGCGTCGGCCGCAGGTTCAAGAGCGGATGACCGAGCAGATCGCCGATTTACTGAGCGAAGAGTTGCAGGCGAAAGGCGCGGCCGTGATTATCGAAGCGGTTCACACCTGCATGACGATTCGAGGAGTGCGCAAACCCGGCTCGGTTTGCGTGACGTCGGCGATGCGCGGATGCTTCCGTAAGAACCCGACGACGCGCGCGGAATTAATGACGTTGATTTACGGCAATCGGCAGCCGTAGCCGCTCGCGGCGTTTTTAGGCTTTTCTCTCGTTCGCATGGCCGAGGCGAACGGTTTCGACTTCGTACTATGGCTCAACTAGACCAACAACGCGAACGAACGCAAGACGATCTGCGCGGCTTGGTTTCGGGCGAAGTTCGGTGCGAAGAATTCTTTTTGCAGCTTCATGCGGGCGACGGCGGTCCTTACGAGATTCAACCTTTGGCCGTGGTCCGACCTCGTTCGGCCGGCGACGTGGTCGCTTGCGTTCGCTACGCGGCGGAAAACAACTTGGCGATTCGCGCGCGAGGCGCCGGCACGACGACCGCCGGCGAATCGCTCGGCTCCGGCATCGTTCTCGATTTTTCCAAATATCTCAGACATATCGTGCGACTCGACGCGGAGAAGGTGCGCGTTCAACCGGGGATCGTCGTCGAACGGCTCAACGCGCAGTTGCGCTCCGGAGGGCGCCTCGTCGGCATCGATCCCGGTCATCCCGAGGTTTCGACCGTCGGCGGAATGATCGCGGTCGATTACGCGGGGAGTCGTTGGCTGAAGTACGGCTCGGCGGCGGATCAGTTATTGAGCATGCACGTCGTTCTTGCCGACGGAACCTCGATGGATCTCGGCCGCGAGCAACTGGAGAACGGGCAAAGCGTGAGCGCGATGCCGCGCAAACGAGACTTGATAAACGATATCGCCGGCTTATTGCGCGATAACTCGGAGTTGATTCGGCTGAACGGCGTGGCGGCTCCGCTGAAACGGTGCGGCTACAATCTCGACGGCGTGCTGGGGCCCGACTTCGTCGATTTCAACCGACTGCTCGCCGGTTCGGAAGGAACGTTAGCCTTGATTACCGAGGCGACGTTGGCGTTGCGTCCCCTGCGAAGGCATGTGGGCGCGGTCCTTTTCTTTTTTGAGAGTTTGGACAAGGCCGCCCGCGCGGCGACCGAGATTTTGCAATATCGACCGACGGCGTGCGAATTGTCCGATCGAAGGTTTTTAAGTTTGGCGCGCGGCGGCGAAGTGCGATTAGAGTTGCTGATCCCGGCCGAGGCCGAGGCGGCGTTGCTCGTCGAATTCGAGGATGAAGACGCCGAGTCGTTGCACGATCGAGTTCGCCAAGCGATCGCCGAAATCGTGCAGGAGCGAAAGACCGCCTTCGGCTCGCGGCAAGCGTTTGAAGCGGACGATCGCGAATTATTTTGGCGATTGGCCGACGCTTCGGAGGCCAAAATCTCGAACTTCAAAGGACCCGAGCGCCCGACTTCGTTAGTGGACGACTTGATCGTGGCGCCGGAGTATGTTCCCGAGATTTTGTTCCAATCGCAAAACGCGATGAAAAAGTTGCAAATAACGGCGACGTTATCGGCGAGGATGGGACAAGGGCAAATTCGCTTGCGTCCGATTTTGGACCTCAATAATTCGGAAGACGTCGCCAAAGTGCGGATGTTGGCCGAAGAACTATATGCGCAAACGTTCGCCGCCGGCGGAAATATCGTCGGCTCGAACGGTTACGGTTTCGCGCGAGCGGAATTTTTACGAAAGCAAGCGGGCCCGCTGTACGGACTGATCGAGAAAATCAAAGCGACTTTCGATCCGACCGGCGTCTTGAATCCGGGAAAGATCATCGTTGCCGAAGAATCGCAAATAACGAATTCACTGGCGCCGCCGTTGAAAATCGAAAAAGAAGAGCCTGCGGCCGAAAGCGGCGACGGCGATGA
Source organism: Thermoguttaceae bacterium (assembly GCA_963665265.2). Classification (GTDB taxonomy): domain Bacteria; phylum Planctomycetota; class Planctomycetia; order Pirellulales; family Thermoguttaceae; genus CAXXHQ01. The sequence goes on from OY762224.2 coordinate 2,056,133, forward strand.
GCTCAAGATGCGCAGCGTTATGGAGCTGCAGCTTGATTGGGATCCCGCCCGACTCGCCGAGGCGGCCGAGGTTTGCACTCGATGCGGTCTTTGTCGAACGCAGGCCTCGAATACGAGAATGTGTCCGATCTTTCGGCTTGCGCCGAGCGAAGAGGCTTCGCCGCGCGCGAAAGTAAATTTGCTGCGGAGCGTTCTGACCGGCGCCGTTCCGTTGGAAAGCTTGACCGACGACACGTTCAAAGAGATCGCCGATTTGTGCGTGCATTGTCACATGTGCAGGGTCGAATGTCCCGTCGCGGCCGACGTTCCGAGCTTGATGCGCGACGGAAAAGGCGCCTATGTGGCCGCTAAAGGCGTGCATCTTGCCGATTGGACCATGATCCATATCGACTTGCTGGCGGCTTTGGGAATGGCGGTTCGACCATTAACGAACTGGGCGTTGCGCAATCGCCAGACGCGTTGGATATTGGAAAAAACGTTGGGCATCGCGCAGAACCGCAAGATACCGCCGTTGGCCTCGCGCAGTTTTTTGCGGACCGCCTCGCGAAAACGTTTGACGAAGCCGGTGCGACGCGGCGGCGGAAAAGTTTTATACTTCTTCGACACGTTCGTGAACTACTTCGATCCGCAACTTGGCCTGGCCGCGGCGGCGGTCCTCGAGCACAACGGAATCGGCGTTTACGTGCATCCCGACCAAATGCCTTCCGGCATGCCGATGATCGCGACGGGCGCCTTGGACCACGCGCGTATTATCGCCGAGCATAACGTGGCGCTTTTGGCCGACGCCGTGAGGCAAGGCTATCATATCGTCGCCACCGAGCCGTCGGCCGCAATCTGCTTGACCTATGAATATCCTAGGTTGGTCGATGACGACGACGCGAAACTCGTGGCCGCCAATTCCAGCGAAGCATGCTCTTATCTTTGGAGATTGCATCAGTCGGGCAAATTACAACTCGATTTGAAGCCGATTTACGCAAGCTTAGGCTATCACATGCCTTGCCATATGAAGGCGTTGAAGGTCGGCTCGCCCGGCGAACAACTCATGGGGCTCATTCCAGGCGTTCGATTGCGTCATATCGAGGCGGGCTGCTCGGGAATGGCCGGGACCTACGGTCTTTCAAGCAAACATTTTCGCGGAAGCGTTCGCATGGGCATGAAGCTGTTTAATCGATTACGTTCGACGCGAATCGACGTCGGCGCCACCGAATGCAGCGCGTGCAAAATGCACATGGAGCAAGGCGCTGAAAAGCCCGTCGTGCATCCGCTAAAACTGCTTGCGGCTTCTTACGACCTCATGCCGGAAATCAAAAAGAAGCTTGCGACCGTCAATCGCGATTTGACGAAGCGGTAAAAATCTGAATAATGGCCTTTCCGTCGGAAACAAGCGACGGCGTTTTTCTCATAATTCATTTCTTTATCTATGGCGCGCGGATTTTCGGCCGCGCGACGAACATGGCGAAAAAAGTTTGGTACGAAGGCGGATTGCACTTCAAATGCACCGGCTGCGGCGATTGCTGCACCGGCGCCCCGGGATATGTCTGGGTGACGAACGCCGAGATCGAGGCGATGGCCGAGAGTTTGGAGATGAACCTCGAAAAGTTTGGAAAAAAATATGTCCGCCTAGTTGGAATTCGAAAAAGCCTCGTCGAGTTTGGCAACGGCGATTGCGTGTTTTTCGACAATAAAACGCGGAAATGCCAAGTTTATGAAAAGCGTCCCCGCCAATGCCGAACTTGGCCCTTCTGGCATTCGAATTTAACTTCTCCCGACGCGTGGGACGGGATTGCCGAACATTGCCCCGGCTGCAATCGCGGACCTCTGATTCCATTAAACGAGATCGAAAAGCGTTTAAATGTGATGCGGGTCTAGTTCTTTAAGGTGGTGCCGCAGGGCCAATTCTTCACCGCCGCCATGTTAGACTTTGCTGGTTATAGGAATTTTGCTTTTTAGCTAAACTTTACTGGCCCGCAGGTCGATACCTTAACACCAACCCGAACTCGAAGCGGGCGCACAATGCGCGTTGCTAAAAAGTTAGAGGGAAAAGAGATGGCGGATGTTTTCGCAAGTTCTTTATGCGAAAGAACTTGCGAATGCATCGCGACGGCTCCGGTAAATGCTGCCGGATAAGCTCTTTGACAATAAGAACTTACGACGATAGGGCTTTCAACGAAAGTAAGGCCCTTGAAGACTGGATTTATTGGTAATTGGAGTGACGAAAAAAGGTTGACCTTGACATTAGTCGTTATGGCACCTACACTTGGAGCATGAATCCGACACGTGTGACGCTGTTGCGGAAAAGACCCGACAGCCACTTCTCACAGGAGAGCCGGTCGTGACCAAGAAAGAGATCGTCAGAACCATTTCCGATGAAATTGGTTTAACTCAGTTGCAGACGAAAGAGATCGTGCAGAAGACGTTCGATGCGATCGTCGAAGCGTTGGTTTCCGAGCGTCGGATTGAGCTTCGCAATTTTGGCGTGTTTGAGGTCAAGCGACGCGCGCCGCGTAAGGCTCGCAATCCTCGAACGGGTGATAAAGTATTCGTACCCGAAAAGTACGTAGTAACTTTTAAGCCTGGCAAGGAAATGGAAGAGCGAGTTAAAGAGCTGGAGCGTCAGGCCGCCGAATTAGCGGCACAAGCGCACCAGGCCGCTGCGGAAACGCCAACCGTTGATTCCACAACGGGTTAGATCGTTTTTTAGCGTTCGCCGCTAACTGCATCGTAACGAACGCCGTATTTCGGCGGTTCGCCGAGGCGATTTCGCCGATTCGCTCGCTCTCAACATTATCCGCTCGTCTTCGATATCGTCGTAGGTTCTTATTTCCCTAGAGCGTTACGTCGATAATTGCTTTTCAAATTTTGCGATTCAGATAGATGATATGGAACAGATCGTCGCAAATGTTTAATATGCGACGCAACGTTTTTTGCATACCTTCCCGGCCGTTTAAGTTCATGGATGATCGGCGGAACGGGAAGATCATGGAGGATGTGGTATGCGTAAGCTGCTTTTAGGACTCGTTTGCAGCATGATTGTCGGAGCCACGACCGGCTGCATTATTCCGGCCTATTCCGGCGATCCTAGCCGTCGCACGCAAGAATTGCTGTATACGTCTGAGAACTTGCGGTTACTGCAAGACGAATGGGAACGGTTCTGGCTGCTCGATCAGCCTGATCACTGCACGCCCTATCGTACGCATGGCGGCATTATCTAAGACCGACCCTTCGTTGGACTTAGCTTAGTTTCGCATGCATTTGCAGCGCGCATGAATTTAGACGCGGCGTTCTATTTTTCGTCGGCTAATTAGTTGGGCGTCTTAGCTTCAACGCGCCGTAAAATAAAAAAATACCAGGACCGCTCGATTTCCTGTTGCCTCGCAGCGACTTACGTCGAATTGCGAAGCGACGCGAAATTCAGCGGTCCTTTTTCGTTTTAACGCTCGCCGCACTATGTAAATTGACAGCAACAGTTGCAAATCGTTAAACTAAGTAGCTTTACTGCACTGCGATATTTCGATTATTAATCTATTGCGACCGACGTATGCCTAGTTCATCTACCGCCGCGGAACGAACGCCCCCGACCTCGAACGACGTGCGCCTCGACGTGCAAATCGGTCGCTTGCGTTTGCGGAATCCGATTTTGACCGCGTCCGGCACGTTCGGCTATGCGCGCGAGATGGTCGGCTTCGTCGATTTCAAACGGCTGGGCGGCATTTTACCGAAAACGATCACCTGGGCGCCTCGGCCGGGCAATCCTCCGCCTCGAACCTGCGAAACGACCGGCGGCATGCTCAACTCGATCGGCTTGGACAACGACGGCGTTGACGCCTTCGTCGAGAAGCACATGCCTTACTTGGCGTCGCTCGGAACGGCCATCGTCGTAAGCGCGGCCGGCAAAAGCCGACAAGAGTTCGTCGATTTGGCGAAACGCTTGGACGGCGTGCCCGGCATCGCGGCCTTAGAGCTAAACATGTCGTGCCCGAACGTGAGCGGCGGCGTCGATTTCGGCACCGATCCGCATGCCTGCGAAGCGGTCGTCGCCGGCGCACGCAACGCCTGCTCGCTGCCGATCCTCGCCAAACTGACTCCGAACGTGACGAACGTTTCGCTTGTCGCTAAAGCTGCCGAGGCCGGCGGAGCCGACGCCGTTTCGTTGATAAACACGGTTCTAGGCATGGCGATCAATTGGCGTCGCCGTCGTCCCATTTTAGGGAACGTGATGGGCGGGCTCAGCGGTCCTGCGATCAAGCCGATCGCGCTCCGGATGGTCTTTCAAGTATTCAAGGCGGTGAAAATTCCGATCGTCGGCATAGGCGGCGTTGCGACGATCGACGACGTGATGGAATTTCTCGTCGCCGGCGCCTCGGCGGTGCAAATCGGCACGGCGAATTTTTATAACCCCGAGGCGACGATGCAAATCATCGACGCCTTGCCGGGCGCGATTAAAGAACTGGGCGCGTCGAGCGTCGCCGAGATCGTGGGAACCGTACAGGTTTAACGTTTTCGCTAAATCCATTTTAAGATAGTTTTTCATTCGAGCGTAACATCAATCATGCGCGTATTATCCGGAATTCAACCGACGGGCCGCTTCCACTGGGGAAATTACTTCGGCGCCATTCGCCAGTACATCGACTTGCAAACGCAGCCCGCCGATTCCTTTTACTTCTTAGCGAATTTGCACGCGCTGACCACGGTGCGCGATCGGGAGCAACTCCGGCAAAATACGCTCGACGCCGCGATGGACTTGCTCGCCCTCGGACTTGATCCGGCCAAGGCGACCCTCTTCTCGCAGTCCGACGTGCCTGAAGTCTCCGAGCTTTGTTGGTTGCTCATGACCGGGACGCCGATGGGACTGCTCGAACGTTGCCACGCCTATAAAGACAAAAAGGCGAAGGGACTCACCGCCGACGCCGGCTTGTTCACCTATCCGGTCTTAATGGCGGCCGACATTCTGATCTACGATTCCGACGTCGTGCCCGTCGGCGAAGATCAAGTCCAGCATATTGAAGTCGCCCGCGACTTGGCGGCCAGCTTTAATCACCTTTTCGGCGAAACCTTCGTCATGCCCAAGGCGAAAGTGGTCGTCGATTCGGCTCGCGTGCCCGGCACCGACGGCGAAAAAATGTCGAAAAGCTACGGGAACACGCTGGAGATTTTTGAAGATCCGAAAGCGATGCGAAAGAAGATTATGCGAATCGTGACCGACTCTCGGCCGGTCGACGATCCGAAAGAGCCGGAGACGGACCATCTATATCGGCTCTTCAGTTTGTTCGCCGACGACGCGCAGCGAGAAGAGATGGCCGCCAAGTATCGTCGCGGCGGCTTCGGCTACGGCGAAGTGAAGAAGGCCTTGGCCGACTTGGCCGAGAATTATTTCGCCCCGGCCCGGGAACGGCGCAAAGAGTTGGAAAACAATCTAGACCATGTGAAGCAGGTCTTGGCCGAGGGCGCCGAACGCGCTCGAAAGAAAGCGGCCGAAGTCTTGCTTCGCGCGCAAAAAGCCTGCGGCTTGAAATTGTAACGATTCGCATTCCAAGCGATCTCGCAAATAAAGAGCGTCTATGATGACCGATTTAGGCAAATCCGACGCGAAACCTGAAGCCCCGACCGGCGGCGGACCGTTCACTTGGCGAGAACCGCTGATCTTTTGGCCGGGCTGTTTGCTGCTCGGCGTCTTCGTCGCGTGGGGAGCCGACGACGCTTCAAAATGGGTTGCGCCGCTGCTCGTCTTCCCGCTCTGCGCAGGAGCGGTCTTGGGCATGACCCTCGCTTTGCTTTTGCGCGCGACGCAAACGGGAAACCGATTCGCCATCGTCGTCGGTCTCGCGGCGGCGCTCTGCCTCTCGACGGTCGGACAACGTTACTTCGCCTACCGCGATCTGCTCGCTCATTCGCAAAACGTTCGCTCCGACGTCGTCGAACAAGCCAAGGCGGCGTTTCCGGAATTGGCCGACCGGGTTCCAACAAGTGCGCCGCAAACGTTCATTGAGTTCGTCAAACGACTTGCCGTGCAAGAGCGCCCTTTTCTTTTCGGCATGAAAGTGCAAGGGGCGTCGGCCGTAGCGGTGCAGATGCTCGAATTGCTCATCGAGGCCTTCGGCGCGGCGTTGATCGTCCTTCCGGCGATGCGAATGCCGTATTGTTCAAAATGCCGAAGTTGGCGTCGCACGACGCGAAGCCTAAGGCTTGATCCGCAGGCCTTAAAGGCCGCCGCCGACTTGTGCGGCGTCGAATCGCCGGCGCATGTGAAAACCGGCCGATGCAGGCTGATCAATTGCCTGGGCGGTTGCGCGCCGACCGGTTGCGAACTGCATTGGGAAGATGCCGACGGAAATACGTTCTTCGCCCGCACCTGGCTTAACCGTTCCATGCGCAATCAAATTTCCGAGATCATGGACGCCGCCGCCCTGCAAAACGATGAAGAGGAGCAAATCGCGGAAGACGAAGCGGAAGAAGTCTCGTAGGGCAGGCACAGAGCGCCTGTAGGGAACGCCCTCTGTGGCGTTCCGATGTCCGCCTGTATTCTCGTAGGTTCGGCGCCCCATGCATGACAACCTGCTTCCGTTTCGCCGCAATGCCGAAGGCATGCGCGTTTGCATGGCGCAACTTGTAGTTTGTAGTAGTGCGACTACGCTTAAATGTCAGGCGTTTGATTGCCGAAAAAATTGATCGTGCTTGGTTTAATTTCGAGGGACGTTCACGTCCCTTCCTCGGCCTTTAGGCCGTCACAGGCCCGACGTTTACGTCGGGTAAAAGCGCCGCACAATATTTTAATTTTGGTTTTTGAAACCTGTCAGGGCCGTTCACGGTCCTCCTGAAACGCCTGACATTGAACCTGCCCCCCGTGCATGACACGCCGTTGGAAGCGCTGCGCCCGTTGCCTCTCGCTCCAACTGCTTCGCCTCGCCGATTTCATTACCGTACGGCAACGCCGTGCGACCATCCTGAAAGGATGGCGGCCATTAGCCCCGGGTGCGCAGCAACCCGCGGAAAATAATCCCGCTAAAATCATCGACCTCGAAGAGGTCGCAGCATTGAGGTTTGCTTTCATTCATCCGAAGCCGCAGGGCGCTCTGTGAGCGCCGCAGGAGACGAAATAGCGACAAAAACTTTAGGCCGAGCGGATGTTTACTTCGTTGCCAGGCTCCGCCAAGATTTGTAGAGTGCGTGCTTGCGCCAATGTGTAGCCCAGGTTCTTGAACCTGGGCCGCGTTAGCGGCAAGAGGCAACGCTTGTAGGGTGCGTGCTTACACGCGCCACGAGCTAATGTTAAGCGTTTTCGCTGTCCGTTTTGATTGAGCGCCGCTTGTTTTTGAGGGACGTTCACGTCCCTTCCTCAGCCTTTAGGCCGTCTTAGCTCCCGGCATTTATGCCGGAGTATGCGAAACGCGCAATTTCAAATTGGACTTGGTATCACTTGATGACGAATTTGTATTTTTCTGATGAATATCCCGTGCCCTGCCATTCGTAATCGATGGTTTGCTCCTGACGTTTCCCGGCCGAAATGACGACCTGTAAAGCATATTCTCCCGACGCGCGCAGGTCCTCGGGTATCGGGTCGGGTGGCACGCCAACAGTAAAGATCATTGGCTTGCTTGGCAAAACGGTAATGATCGCCGGTGTCTTCTCGGGGAACAGAAGATAAATGCAAACGTCCAACGGCGGAGGAGCTTTTCTTGTTACGCGAACTCGAAAATCCCCCTGTGATATGGCCACCGGCTTCTTACCAGTGGCGGCAAGCTCAAAAGTGATCTGCCAAGGCTTCGACGTATCTTTCGGCATCTCCACCGACTTGATATGCAAGCATGGAACGCTGTCGGTCTTCAGGCGCTCCCGGACAGGTGGCGGTGAGTTAAGCGAGACGCAAACAGTGCAGATCGCGTCGGGTTTGTCGAGCGATTTCGAAACAATTTTTTCGTTCTTGTCACGGACTTCCGTTTTGACAACAAAAGTTAAATCACCAACCTTGACAGTTCGAACGTCCGAGTAGTTGGATTGGTTGAGTGTCGGACGAAGGTCCTTTGCAGAGAATCCAAGATCGCGTGCTATCTCCGCCAACCGCACATGCTCCCGGTTGTAGGTGTCGGGATCGGTCGCTGACTGCTTGAATCCATGTGCCAGCAGATACTCGCTGGTGATTCTTGGGGTGGATGGGGCGACATTTTTCATGCCATCCCCTTTTTGAGCGCACGCCGACGATGCACATGATAGCCCGAGCAAAATAACTACAAGCAGTTGTTTTATGGGCATTTCTGCTTCAATCCAAAATTAAGGACTAGTAGTCGATCTATCAATCAGTGGCAGGTAAGGGGTAAAGTGATTTGTAGGGTGCGTGCTTGCACGCAACAGGAGCTAATGTTAGGCGTTTTCGCTGTCAGTTTTGATTGAGCGCCGTTTGTTTTTGAGGGACGTTCACGTCCCTTCCTCGGCATTTAGGCCGTCTTAGCTCCCGGCATTTATGCCGGAGTATGCGAAACAGAAAGCGCCAAACGCGCAGTTTCAAATTAGGCTTGGTATGAACATTATTTCAACCCCATCTCGGCCATCAATATCTGAATGTCGTCCCAGACGAACTTTTTAGCGGGCGGGTTGCGGAGCAGATAGGCCGGGTGATACGTGCAAAGGACCTTAATGCCGTTCGGCAATAGGTGGATGCGGCCGCGTAAGCGCCCGATCGTCTCTTCCGTTTTCAAAAAGTTTTGCGCGGCGCAGGCGCCCAGGCAGCAAACGAACTCCGGCTGAATGACGGCCAATTGCCCTTCGAGGTATTCGCGGCAGGCGTCCGCCTCGACCGGCAAGGGCGTGCGATTTCCCGGCGGTCGACAGCGGAGGATGTTGAGAATGTAAACGTCCTCGCGACGGAGCTTCATTCCCTTTTCAATGATGTCGGTCAAAAGCTGACCGGCGCGGCCGACAAACGGCTCCCCTTTTTTATCCTCGTCGGCCCCGGGAGCTTCGCCGCAAAAAACGAGCTTTGAATAGGGATTGCCCACGCCGAAGACCGTTTGCGTTCGCGTCTCTGCTAGTTCCTTGCAGCGGCGGCACTTGGCCACTTTTTTCGCAATCTCGGCCAAAGCGGCCGCTCGATCCGTAATGATTTCAGTCGGGGCGCTCGCCTTCGTCCCCTTCGCGCCGGAAACGAGCGCTTGTTTCGACGAATCGGCGAGCGAAGAGTCAACGGCGGGGGGGGCGGACTTCTTGCGGGCGGCTTTTGCGGGCTTTTTCACGTGGGTAAGACCTGCCGATTCCAGACTTTGCAGATATTGCCGGACGGCTTTTTTCGCTCTAACCGTATTGGCTGCATTGCCTTGCGACATGAGGATTGATGTTAGTTAGACGGAGTATGCCGAATGTGAACCGCCAATATACGAGAACCCAGGGTTCTTCGCTAGCTCATGGACGGCGCATCTCTCTTAGGGGATAGGAATTTAAAGCTGGGAAAACTATCATAGATGGGTTCCAGTTTTAGTAAAATCCTGAGCGGCGCAACCATCGCCCTCGGAACGCCGCGAAAGGCGTTCACCACTGAGAATTGCGAGAGAGATTGAATGGGAGTTCCGAAGGTAGTCATCGTCGGCAGGCCGAACGTCGGTAAATCCAGCCTCTTTAATTGGCTGGCGGGGCGCCGCCTTGCCATCGTCGATCCGACTGCCGGAGTTACCCGGGATCGCGTTTCCCACCTCATCGAGCTCGACGAACGATTCGTCGAACTGGTCGATACGGGCGGAATGGGCATCGTCGATTGCGATAATCTAACCGATCAAGTCGAAGAGCAAATTCAAGCGGCGGTCGATTCGGCGGCAATCATCATTTTCGTCGTCGATGCGCGCGAAGGTTCCACGCCGTTGGATCAAGACGTGGCGAAGCGCTTGCGCTACGTCAACGTGCCGGTGATCTTAGTCGTCAACAAAGCCGATCACGAGGGATTGGATTGCCAGGCCGACGAGTTTTATAAATTCGGTCGCAAGATCGTACGCGTCAGCGCGAAAGAGAATCGGAACAAGCGGGATTTGCTCGAGGCGATCGCCGAGAAATTGCCCCCGCCGAACGACGATGACGAAACGCCCGAAGAGCCGGTGATGAAGGTGGCGATGGTCGGTCGCCGCAACACCGGCAAGAGCACGATGGTCAACACGCTGGCGAAGTCCGAGCGGATGATCGTTAGCGAAGTGCCCGGCACGACCCGCGACAGCGTGGACGTGCGATTCGAGATGGACGGCAAGGCGTTCATCGCCATCGACACCCCCGGCTTTTTGCGTCACAAGAGCGTGAACACCGACTTGACGTTTTACAGCACGCACCGCGCGCAGCGGAGCATTCGTCGCGCCGACGTCGTCCTCATGTTCTTTGATTGCACGCAACGCATCAGCAAAGTCGATAAGCAGCTTTGCGACTATATCGCCCAACAATACAAGCCCTGCATGTTCGTCGTGAACAAGTGGGATCAAGCCGCCGACGTGATGCCCACCGAAAAATGGGTCACCTACTTGCGCGACACCTTCCGCACGATGTGGTACGTGCCGATCGCCTTCACGACCGGCGAGTCGGGCAAAAACGTGAAAACGATGTTCAACCACGCGCAAATGCTTTTCAAGCAATCGTTGAATCGCATTTCGACCGGACCGTTGAACAAGATCCTCGAGGCGACGAAGGATTTCAATCCGCCCAGCGATTACGGCAACATTCGGCCGAAGATCTACTACGCTTCGCAAGTGGCCGTCCAGCCGCCGACGATCGTTCTCTTTTGTAACGAGCCGAAGGCGGTCTCGCCGAACTATCAGCGGTTCCTCTTGAACGTGTTCCGCGAGAACACCGATTTCGGCGAAGTGCCGATCAAGCTCTATCTGCGCCGTCGCAGCCGCGAAGAAAGCGGCTCGAAGTAAATCGGTTAGCGCGGGGGACCGCGATTTCCGCATGCAGAAATCGCGGCGGTTTTTGGGAACATCTCTGCGGCGTTTGCTCCGCGTTCCAACTGCTGGAAATCTGGCAAATATCTCATTTGGCGGGAATTATTCGCCGCATTCGCCGCGAATAGAAATGCGGGCGACTTTGCGAAGCCCTGCGATTCACTTTACTTTTCAGCGCTAACTTCAACTTATGCGGAGTTCAACCATAATGCGATCGGATATTTCCTTGCGACTAGTAATATGCGGCGGAATTCTCGCCGTCGGCGCTCTATTCGTCGAAGCTCGGGCGGAATCCGCTCGTCAAGCAGCGGCGACTCCCCGCGAGGAGTTGTCCTTGGATCGCGGTTGGCGTTTCCACCTCGGCGACATTGCGTTTCCGGTCATCTCCGGGCACGAGGTAAGTTACAACAACGCGAAGGCGGGAAAGGCTTGGGGAGCGGCCGATCCGAACTACGACGACTCGAAATGGCGGGAATTGGACCTCCCGCATGATTGGGCCGTCGAAGGGCCTTTCGATAAAAACGCAAACTTGGCGCAAGGTTTTCGACCACGCGGAATCGCTTGGTATCGCCGACACTTCACGCTATCCAAAGAGGACCGTGGCAAGAATCTGGAACTGAAATTCGACGGCATAGCGACCTATGCGACGGTCTGGCTGAACGGATCGGTCGTGCATCGAAACTGGTGCGGCTATACCTCGTTTTCGGTCGATCTCACGCCTTACGCCAAATACGGCAGGGAAGTGAACACGATCGTCATTCGCGTGGACGCCGAAGCGCAGGAAGGTTGGTGGTACGAAGGAGCGGGAATCTATCGGCATACGTGGCTGATAAAAAGGAATCCCGTCTATATACCGACCGACGGAGTTTTCGCCAATCCTGTGCGCGACGCCGCCGGTAAATGGAGCGTGCCAGTCGAAATAACGTTGGCTAATTCCGGCAAAGAAGCCGCGACGGTCGAAGCCGAGTTTACGTTGCTCGATCCGGACGGAAAAGAAGTTGCGCGAAGCAGCGGGAATACGGCTACGGTTCTGCCGCTAAACGAGTCGGTCGTGAAGTTCGCGGTTCCAGTCGTCTCGCCGAGGCTTTGGTCGGTCGATCGCCCGGAGCTTTACTCGGTTCGCGTCGCCGTATCACGCGACGGAAAAACGCTTGACGCGGTTTCGCAAACCTGCGGCTTTCGCACCATTCGTTTCGACGCCGATGAAGGATTCTTTTTGAACGACAAGCATTTGAAGATACAAGGCGTGTGCAATCATCAAGATCATGCGGGGGTCGGCGTTGCCGTGCCCGATTCTCTGTGGGAGTTCCGCCTGCGCCGCCTAAAGGAGATGGGAGCGAACGCGTATCGCTGCTCGCATAATCCGCCGGCGAAAGAATTTCTCGACGCCTGCGATCGGATGGGAATTCTCGTCATGGACGAGAATCGCAATTTCAATTCGACGCCGGAATACGTTCGACAGCTTGAATGGATGGTTCGCCGCGACCGCAATCATCCCAGCGTCATTCTCTGGTCGGTGTTTAACGAGGAGCCGACGCAGGGAAGCGAAGTCGGCTATGAAATGGTGCGCCGTCTGTCGGCCGCCGTTAAACGGTTGGACGTTTCTCGCCCGGTGACGGCGGCCATGAGCGGCGGATTCACCAGTTCGATCAACGTGTCGCAAGCGGTGGACGTCGGCGGGATCAATTATCAGATTCCGATTTACGATCAAGTGCACAAGGATAATCCGAAACTGCCGCTGACCAGTTCCGAAGACACTTCCTGCTTTATGACTCGCGGCGAGTACGTTACGGATAAAAAGAATAACGTTTGCGATTCGTACGACACGCAGCACGGACATTGGGGAGCGACGCATCGAGACGCTTGGCGCGCGATTAGCGAACGGAAATTTTTGGCGGGCGGATTCGTCTGGACCGGTTTCGACTATCGCGGCGAGCCGACGCCGTACCGCTGGCCTTCGGCCGGCTCGTTCTTCGGCGCGATGGATTTGTGCGGTTTCCCGAAAAGCGCCTATTACATTCACCAAGCGCATTGGATCGACTCGCGCCCGATTCTGCAAATCACGCCGCATTGGAACTGGGCAGGTCAAGAAGGAAAACCGATCAAGGTGATGGTAATTTCCAACTCCGACGTCGTTCGTCTTTCGCTGAACGGCAAGCTGATCGGCGAGAAGAAGAACGACAAGATCGACATGGTTTCGTGGGACGTGCCCTACGAGCCGGGAACGCTCGAAGCCGTCGCGCTCGACGGAGGTAAAGAGGTCGCTCGCTCCGCCGTGGAGACGGTCGGCGCGCCGGTCGCCTTGCGATTGACGCCCGATCGCGCCACGCTTGCCGGCGACGGCTGGGACACCATGCCGATTACGGTCGAGGCGCTCGACGAAAAAGGACGGCCCGTGCCGACGGCGAATTCGCCGCTCGAGTTTTCCATTGAAGGCCCCGGCGAGATCATCGGACATGGAAACGGCGATCCGAATTGCCATGAACCGGAAAAAGGAAACCGTCGCAGCTTGTTTAACGGCCTAGCGCAGGTCATCGTGCGAAGCGCGTATGATAGCGTCGGACGGTTGACGCTTCTCGCGAAATCGCCAGGGCTTAAAGACGCCGTGATTAGCGTTGAAGTGAAGCGGGCCGACGTTCATCCCTTCGTTCCGGCCTCGATCAAGTCGTATGCGCTGTCCGGTTGGCGGGTTTCGAAAGTCACGAAGGAGAAGCCCGACGCCAATCAGAAAATTGCGGAAAACGATATGAATAGCTGGGAGTCGGTTCAAATCGGCCGCGCCATCTCGTTCAAAAATGGAACCTGGGCCGTTTACCGCATCGTTTTCACGCCGAAGGTTTCGGTGCAAGAGTCGGGCGGGCAAATTGTTTTCTCAAACATTTTGGGAAAAGCGGAAATATGGCTCGACGGAAAACTCGTCGGAAAAAAAGAGAAAGTCGAGCGTTCGGCGTTTAATGTTCCCCTGCCGGGCGGCGCAGGAGAGCGAACGATCAACGTCTTGATAGAAGTTCAGGACGAAGGGAGAGGCGGACTCGGAGGCCCCGTTTTCGTGGAGCCGACGAGCAAACCGTAGCTGAACTGCTTGGGTGTTTGCGCGGTTTAGGACGTATAAAGCGGTCGTTAAAACACGCTTTGACATTCGGAGGTTTTTTGGTTATCTTTCCGCCCCTGCCGTCGAGGCGTTTGCGCAGCAAGCGTTCTCCGATCGGTATTCGCGCCGACCTGAGGCGAAAGCCTGGACATGGATGTTCGGGCAATCCTGCCATGGAGGGTTATACGGTGAGCAATCAACGCCGCGTGCTAATTGTCGATCAATCGGAAGAAACGTTCGAGGTCTTGCAGACTGCGCTGAAACGGCGCGGAATAGAGACCTTTGCCGCCCGTCGCCCCAACGAGGGGGACGCTCTGGCGAAAGAGCTCGAGCCGGACTTGATCGTACTGGACATGGAAGCGGAACGCCCCCGCGATGAAGGGGTACTTGATTCGCATCTAACTGGGCATGCGGAGCGAGAAATACCGATTATTCTCTTGGGATCGGTGCGCCGTCGGAGTCCCGCGCCGATTCATGGGGAATTTGTCTCAAAGCCCTACCACTACGCCCCGCTGATTCGTAAAATCGAAGAATTGTTGGAAAACGCCCCGCCGTCGGAGGTTGCGGGCGAACGTGCGGCGTAGTCATCCTTCCTCTCGTTTGAAATTCAGGGCGCTCCGTTCCATTTGCCAGGTTAGCAAGATCGGATCGTGCGCCTTCGCCCCGCCTCAAACGACGTTCGGCTGATGTAACGCCGCGCGCAAGTTTACTGCGCAGTGGGAGTTCGTAAGTGCCGTCGCTTTTCGTAATCCGAGGGATCGATCAGGGCGCCCGCTTCGCTTTGGAGGGGACGGCGTTGCGGATTGGTCGCGATTCGGCCAACCCGATCCAATTCCACGACACCGAAGTCTCGCGGCAGCATGCGGAGATTCGCTTCCAAAACGGTGAGTTCACCATCTCCGATCTCAATAGCTCGAACGGAACCTATGTGAACGGCCGTCGGGTTCAGCAGTCGAAAATCGTCACCGGCGATCAGCTTCAGTTCGGCAGCACGCTGGTTTTATTCACCGGCTTGGAGGAAGAGGCCCTCGAGGACATTTCGGGCACCATCGATATCGGCGAGGCGAAAGAGATATCGGACTCATCGCAGATCGTTCGCTCCGTTCCGCAAGAGGAAGGGAGCCGCCTTTTTGAGCTAAGGAGCGAGGATCCGCAGCATGCTTGGCTAGCGCGAGCGCGAAGCAATTTGCAGATCATGTACAGCACGGCCTTGGCCGTGAGCCGTACGCTCGACATCGATCGCCTGCTGCAAAGCATCATGGAGATGATTTTCGAGTGGGTCGAAGCCGATCGCGGTTGCGTAATGCTGATGGACCCGCTGACGAAGACGCTTCAGCCTCGAGTGCGCCGGACGCGGAAGGGCGTTCGCGGCGGCGAGGATAAAATCTCGATTAGCAAGACGATTCTCGACTACGTCATCAATAAGAACGAAGGGGTCATCACTTCCGACGCGCGGCGAGACGATCGTTGGAATCCGGCCGGCAGTATTTTGCAGATGGGCATCCGCGAGGCGATTTGCGTTCCTATGCAAGGGCGTTACGACGTCGTCGGCGTGATCTACATTGACACTTCGACCACTCCGCAGCAACTTCTGCAAAAAGGGGTGGCCACGAAGTTCAACGACGAGCATCTGAAGTTGATGATCGCCATCGCGCATCAAGCGGCCTTGGCCGTCGAAGATACTCGTTACTATTCAGCGATGGTTCAGGCCGAGCGGCTTGCGGCCATTGGCCAAACGATCGCCACGCTCTCGCATCACATTAAAAATATTCTCCAAGGCATTCGCGGCGGAAGTTACTTGATCGAGATGGGGCTGAAGGATCACGACGACGAGATCATCGGCAAAGGCTGGAAGATCGTCGAAAAGAATCAGAACAAGATTTCGGCCTTGGTAATGGACATGCTTTCGTTCAGCAAGGAGCGCGAGCCAGATTTGGTTCTCGCCGATTTGAACGAGACGATCGGCGACGTGATCGAGCTGATGAACGCCCGGGCCGACGAGTTCCAAGTTAAGTTGATTTGGCAACCGGCCGCCGAAATTCCGGAGTTGACTTTCGATCCGGAAGGCATTCACCGCGCTGCGCTGAACGTGGTGACGAACGCCATCGACGCGGTTTCGGAGATGACCCCGCCGGGTATGGTGCGCGTGCGGACGGAATACGATTCGGAGGCCGCGTTAGCGCGGATCATCGTTGAGGACGACGGGCCGGGCATCCCCGCCGACCAAAAGGAATTGCTGTTTAGTCCGTTTGTTTCGTCGAAGAAGAGTCGCGGCACCGGACTTGGTCTCCCGGTGAGTCAAAAGATTATTCGCGAACACGGCGGCCGCATCGTCGTGGAAAGCGAGCAGGGGTGCGGAGCGCGATTTATTTTGGAACTGCCCGCCGCCTTGTCGCCGATTGAGTTGGACGAGGAGCCGGACATCGCGATTCCCGACGGCGACTCGCCGTAGTTTGACTTTTTTCGATCTATTCGTTTGGAAATTGGATTCTTAAGATGGCCTTGCACGATCAGCTTGCGCCCGCCATTACCGATTACTCTCGTCTTTGCGTTCATACGATTACGACGAAGCCGTGGTCGCTCGAGGAAGCGGCGAAGAATTACGCGGCGGCCGGTGTGCAGGGCGTGACCGTATGGCGGCAATGGCTCGAAGGACGCGATATTAAGGCCTCGGGCGACATGCTTCGCGATCACGGATTGCGCGTCGTTTCGCTCTGCCGAGGCGGTTTCTTTCCTTCGTCGAGCGCGTCGGGGCGGAAGGAGGCCGTGGAAGAGAATCTTCGCGCGATCGACGAGGCCGAGGCGCTCGGGGCTCCGTTGGTCGTTTTGGTTTGCGGGGCCGTGCCCGACCAGTCGCTCGAGACCAATCGAGGGCAAATCAGCGACGGAATCGCGGCTGTGGCCGAACATGCTAGACAAGTCGGCGTAAAATTGGCCATCGAGCCGTTGCACCCGATGTATGCCGCCGAACGCTCGGCGGTCAATACGATGCGGCAAGCGAACGACATGTGCGACGCTCTGAATCTATCGAACGTGGGCGTTGCGGTCGATGTGTATCATTTGTGGTGGGATTCGGAGTTGAAAGGCGAAATCGAACGCTGCGGAAAAGCGGACCGGCTCTACGCATTCCACGTTTGCGATTGGCGCTCGCCGACGGTCGATTTTTTGAACGACCGCGGTTTGATGGGCGAAGGGTGCATTCCGATCCGCAAAATTCGCGGCTGGGCCGAACAAGCTGGTTTCGACGGATTCATTGAAGTCGAGATTTTCTCGAATCGCTGGTGGGCGGCCGACCAAAAGCAGTTCCTTGACGCTATCAAGGCCGCGTATCTGAAGCACGTGTAGGGCGGTTTGATTGAAAACGGCGTTTTTCTTCCGGAACGACTCCCGTCTGCGGCGGGGGGCTTGCTCCGTGAACTGCTCTTCTACCGAGCGTGAATTATCGCTAAACTCCACGCTCCGGCGCTGATTTTACGCGCCGACCCTGTTGAATGAAGTAGTCACCTTTCATCGACCAAGGAAGGTCTATGAGCGCTCCAGCACGTAAAAGCCGTCAGCGACTTACCGTCGCGCTTGTCGTATATTGCGATCAAAGCTTGTTGCCCGTCACGCTGGAAAGCGTCAAGACGCTGGCCGATGAAATCGTCATCGAAGACGTCGGATCTTGGGATGAAAGCGTTCAAGTGGCGCAAAGTTACAGCGCGCGCATTCGGCAAGCCGAATGGACCGAGAGCTTCTCCGACGCCAAAAACGCCTTGCTCAAACGAGTCATCGGCGATTGGGTTCTTTGGCTCGAGCCGGGCGAAACCCTTACGGAAGCCAGCTTGAAAGAGTTGCGCGAGTTCATCAATACCGAGGCCGACAAGTCGAAGGCCTATATGGTCGCCGTCGAAGGCCCGACGGACGACGATTCCGGATCGCGCGAGCAGACCGCCGAGTTGCGGTTGTTTTCGACGAAGGCGGGATTGACGTTCAAAGGTCGGATTCGGGAAAGCGTTCGTGAATCGATGGAGGAACGCGAGGTTACGATCGGGCTGGCTCCCGGCGTGATTTTGCAGGACGAACGGCGTAATCAATTCGAGAAGAAATCGTTCAATGCGCACCTTGCGTTGCGTTTGGCGAATTTAGAAATGGCCGAGCATGAAAAGACGCCGGCACGATTGGATTTGGCCATCGGCGACGCGCTTTGCGATCTCGGCGATTTCGTGCATGCGGCGCCGGCCTATTCGAACGCCGTCGAACATGCCTTACGCGGCTCGACCGAACAACTTGAAGCCTATTACGGCTTGCTCTCCGCGATGGATCGTAATCCGATATTGCAGCCGGCGTCGTTGGAGACTTGTTTGCACGCTTTGGAGATATTTCCGCTCGATGCGCAGTTGCTCTTGGCGATGGGCGGATACGTGCAAGCGAGAAATCGCGGCGATTTGGCGTTACGAGCGTTTGAAAGCGCCGTGCGAAACGGTCGCGTCGATTTGGAGACTTGGCGTCTGCT
This sequence comes from Thermoguttaceae bacterium, assembly GCA_963665265.2. Taxonomy (GTDB): domain Bacteria; phylum Planctomycetota; class Planctomycetia; order Pirellulales; family Thermoguttaceae; genus CAXXHQ01. The sequence goes on from OY762224.2 coordinate 2,074,623, forward strand.
TGATTTGCCGGAAGTCGCCGTCGCGTTCTATGCTATGGCTCTTCGCGCGCAAGGGCAAGAGGCAGAGGCGCTCGCACAGCTTGAAGACGGCCTGACGCGTTTTCCGAAATCGACGCGTCTTATTAAATTGGCCATCGATTTGAGCGTCAAGCTCGACAAGGACGCCCGCGCCATCGAACTTGCGGAGGGCTGGGCGGAGACGCCGCGCGACAAGATGCTCTTGGCCGACGTGGCTCGCGCCGCTTGCTTGGCCATGAAAAAGAGCTGGCCCGAGGCGCTTGCGTTGTTGCAGCGAGCCTACGCCATCGGCTGCGAGCATCCTCTCTGCTTCCAATGGCTGACGTTTTCTCTCGTTTCGAACGGTCAGTTTGAATCGGCAAAGGTCGTTCTCGAACATTGGCGAAAGGTCGCGCCGAACGACCTCGATATGCAAACCTATTCGTCGGCCATCTGCTCCGAAGAGGCCTTGCATAAATCGGACGAGGAATCGCGAGAATCGCAAGCGGAACTTGACGGACGATTCTATCGCGTTGACGACGCCGCGAACGTGAGCGCAGCCGAAATGCCGAAACCCGCCTTCGTCACACAGGCTGAGAGCGAAAAGTCGCAGCTTTCCCGGGAATCGGTCGTCGACGAATAATCGCTTTTATCGGGTTTTAAATTTAGCAGTATTTAGATTGTTTCTTGCAGCGATTTACCGCCGAAAAGAGGGATTTTCGCCCGCTTTTCGGCGAAAATGGATTGGCCCGGTTGACAGTCTCCGGCAATCGGTTCACAATGCGCCGAATTGAACGACGCTCTGACGTTTTATCACCGTAAATTGGAATAATATTCATGACTCTTTCCGCCCCTTTTCAAGTCTCCGCGACCGTTCCGTCCTTCACGCCGTCATCCGAAGAGTTGTTCCCGGTCGCGCCGATCGTCGTGGCTGAGGCCGACGATGAGGAATTCAGCGACGACGATTTTGACGACGACTTCGACGATGATTTTGAAGAAGATTTTGACGACGGATTCGATGACGAATTCGGCGATGATGACGACGACGCCGATGCGGATGAAGACGACGACGCCGACTTTTCGGCCGAAGAACTTGAGGATGATGACGAATAAGCTTCTCCGTTTCGTTTCACTTTCGTCTCGACACGTTTGCGCCAGGAAAATTCCATGCACGAGTTAAAGAGCCAAATTGCCGAAGCCGTCGCCGTCGTTCGTAAGGTGTATCAGGGAACTCCGCAAGCGGGAATTATTCTCGGCACCGGATTGGGGAGCGTCGCCGAGCAAATTGAAGTCGAAGCGAAACTCGACTACTCCGAGATTCCGCATTTTCCGCGTTCGACCGTCGTTAGTCACGCCGGTCAGTTGGTCTGCGGTCGATTGAGCGGCGTTCCGGTCGTCGCCATGGAAGGTCGCTTTCACTACTACGAAGGCTACACCTATCAGCAAATCACGTTTCCCGTTCGGGTCATGCGGGCGTTGGGCGCCGAATTGCTCGTCGTCTCGAACGCCTGCGGCGGCCTCAATCCGCAATACGGCCTGGGCGACGTCATGCTGATCGAAGATCATATCAACTTGATGAACGGCAATCCGCTCATCGGCCCGAACGACGATTCGCTCGGTCCGCGATTCCCGGACATGAGCTGCCCGTACGATCCGAAGTTGATCGCTCGCGGATTAGAGATCGCTCGCAAAGAAAACTTCGCCGCGCAAAAGGGCGTCTATGCGGCCGTAACCGGTCCGAACTTGGAAACCCGCGCCGAATATCGCGCGCTTCGCACGCTTGGCGCCGACGTCGTCGGCATGTCCACCGTGCCGGAAGCGCTTGTGGCAGTTCACGGCGGCATGCGCGTCGTCGGCCTCTCGGTGATTACCGATATGTGCAAGCCCGACGCTCTTAAGCCCGCCGAAATCAGCGAGATTTTGGCGGTTGCCGCCTCGGCCGAGCCGAAACTTCGCGCTTTGGTCCTCGGAATTCTGGCCGGGGAAAAAAGATAACCTGTTGGTTTAAGGGGTCGTTAAGTGAGCAAGTCCGCCGTTTCGCCTTGTTGTCCCGAGTTCCAGCCGCAATTATGGGACGGCAAAACGCACCTCTGGCAAGATAAGGCGTTCATTACCGACAACGTCGCGCAGATATTTCACATCCCGCTGAACGTCGGCGGCGTCATCAAACGGATGTGGAAGAAGGTGACCGACGCCGATGCGGCTCTGCCGATGGAAGAATCGTTGATTCTTTTTCGCGACTGCTCCCTGTGGAAGTCGGAGCTATTCATGAGCGTTGCCAGAGAAGTTCCCGACGCGAAGAACGTGAAATTCACGGGCGAGTTCATAAGTAAAGTCTATACCGGCCCCTACCATGCCGTTCCGAAATGGATCGCCGACATGGACAAGTCTTTGGCCGGCCAAGGGAAGAAGTCGCTCAAGTATTTCATTCACTACGCTTACTGTCCGAAATGCGCCAAACATTACGGCGTGAACTACGCCGCAGCGTTCGCGCAAGTGAAGTAGGCAGCGGGGCGCGAACTTTTTTTTGTCGTGTGCCACTTCATTGCATGACGAAAAAAAGTACTAAGGGGGAATCTGTGCGTCTTTCTCAAGAGCAATTTCGCGATGCGCTCCGCAAGGGGCTAGGCCGCGCCGTGATTCATGTCGAAAAGTTCGGCATTGCCGGTTTGGAAGACGATCTCATTCACGGATGCCTTAATAGTTTAGTATATGATCCGCAGTTTGAAGGAACTCGCGGCGGCTGGCTATTCCATCTCGTCACATTAGCCGACCTAACGGAATCAATTCGCCCGCTTGTTATTGATAAACTTCTTCAGCCATCGAAGCAGGATGACTACTGGACCGTGGCGCAACTTTACGCCTTGGCTGCCGAATTCGCGAGCGCAGGAAATGAATCAGCCAAGAGCGCCGTTTACGAGAAATTCAAAAGGCGGGAGTTTGTCGATCCGCTAATCGGCGGTTATCACATTGTATCGCTCGATAAACTATCCGGCCTTATCTGCGTCGTTGAGGAAATCGGCGACCGTTTGCGAAATGAATCTGGGTACGAAGCCGACGTTTATGCTTTTGAGATGATATACGACGAACTTGGTTTGGAGACGGTCGAGGCAACATTGGCCGAACGGGCTCTGCAGAGCTTAAACGTCCAGGCTTTTCTTGACTTTCGCGAACGAAAAAAACAAGAAGCGAAACTTAGGGTGGAGGAAATCGCTTCCCCCCCTCAAACCGCGAACGAAATCCTAAAACTTCTTAATTCTCAAGATGTAATGGCTCTTATTAGCTTGCGACGTTGGGGGCGCCATGCTTCCGAGGACGATTTAACGAAAATTTTGGAACGCGTCGAAACGGAAACGGACGCCGAACGCCTCCGCAAATTACTTTTCGTTTTTCAAGACAGGCAAATGCCTCGCTTGTCCCAGCGAATCATGGAGTTGACTTTGGCGGAGGACTCCAAAATCAGCGATCTCGCTATCCGCTCGCTTGCTAATCATAAAGCGGAGCAAATACGTGATCTCGCTTTGCGTCTGCTTCGCAACAAACAGCCGATCTTCGGAGCGATCAGGCTTTTGGCGTTAAATTACGAATCAGGTGACGATCAGCTGGTCGAATCGGTTCTGCCGAAGTCGGGCGACGCCGACTCGCTCCACGCCGTCTGCCAAGCCATAACGTCCGTCATCGGCGAGCAAACGACCCCGGAATTAAGAAGTTGCATGCATTGGGTCTATGCACAAAGTCCTTGCTCATGGTGCCGCCATTACGTCTTGAGCAGTTTAATCGAATGGGGCCTCGCTTCTCGTGAGTTGCTCGAAGAGTGTCTTGAGGATTGCGAAGAAGATACGCAAGAGGCGGCGCAAGCGGCCTTGGCGGCGATGGATATCTTGCCGAATTCGTAGGGCGTTAGCTGATGCTTTTCCATGCAAATGTCCCATCAGCATAACTTCGTGAAGATTGGCGTTCCGACCGCGTGCTGATGCTTTTCCTCAGCGGTGATCGCCGCTTGCGGCCATTCCGAAGCTGAATAGAGGGATTTGCGATAGGAGTGGCTGATATTATTCGCTTTTCCCCCCGATTGCATTTCCCGCCTGGGCATGTTTAATTGATAGTTTTGCCGTAAAGGCCGAATTATACGTCTATTACGCCATTTTTCGCCTACGCCGGGCAGTCCCCGGGCGCCGCGCGGATGATCGCCAATTGTCGTAACGTCTTTGTGCGTTTCAACTTGAGAGTAGGCGCTTATTCAAGTCCCAGCTTCACGCCTGCGCGGCGCTGGCATTAGCTAACCTTTTGGCAAGCAATCGATTAAGAAATTTCGCTGGTGCGATTGGAAATAAGAAAGCTTTTTGAAAATGTTTAATGCCGTTCAAGGTTCGATTTCGTTCCCCAAGCTCGAAGAGCGAATCATCCAGTTTTGGCGTGAAAAGAAAGTATACGAGCAATCGCTTCAGGCCCGCGCGGGAAGCCCGTCGTTCGTGTTCTTTGAAGGCCCGCCGACGGCGAACGGCCTGCCGCACCCTGGTCACTGTCTCACCCGCTCGATCAAGGACCTCTTTCCTCGCTATAAAACGATGCGAGGCTACCTTTGCACCCGCAAGGCCGGCTGGGACACGCATGGCCTGCCCGTCGAAGTCGAAGTCTGCAAAGAGCTAGGCATCCACTCGAAAGAAGAAATCGAAAACTTCGGCGTCGAGCCGTTCATTCAAAAGTGCATCGAGAGCGTCTTCCGCTATACCAAGCAATGGGAGCATCTGACCGAACGTCTCGGCTTCTGGATTCACTTGGACGAGGCCTACGTCACGTTTCATCAAAGCTACGTCGAAAGCGTGTGGTGGGCGCTCAAAAATCTCTTTGATCGCGGATTGCTCTATCAAGGTCATAAGATCGTTTGGTGGTGGGCGCAAGGCGGAACGGCACTTAGTTCCGGCGAAGTCGGGCAAGGTTACCGCGAAGTGGCCGATCCGAGCGTCTTCGTCCGTTTTCCGTTGGTCGACGAACTCGATACCGACCTGCTCGTTTGGACAACGACTCCTTGGACGTTGCCGAGCAATCAATTCGCCGCCGTGAAGTCCGACTTGGAGTATTCCGTCGTCGAGGTTGAAGGCGATTCCCGCAAGTTGATCATCGCCTCGGCCTTGGTCGAAACGATCGCCGCCAAAGTCGGTAAAGAATTGAAGGTCGTCGAGAAACGGCAAGGCGAATCGCTCATCGGCAAGCGTTACCTTCCGCCGTTCAATTATTACTACGCCAAGCTCGGCGAGAAACAAGGCTCGTTGAAGGCCGGCGGTAAACAGCACATCGCTTGGCGCGTCGTGCCTGCCGAGTTCGTCACGGTCGATACCGGCTCCGGCGTCGTACATCAAGCGCCGGCGTTCGGCGAAGTCGACTTCGACGTTCTACTCGCCGAGCGCGAGCGATTCGTCGACGGCGAAGGGCCGGAGTTGATCTGCGCCGTCGGACCTGACGGTCGCTTCATCGAGGAGGCTCCCGACTACAAAGGCCGTTGGGTCAAAGAAGCCGACAAAGACATTACCCGCAATCTTCGGGCGCGCGGTTTGCTTTTCCATCTTGAGCAATATCTGCACGACTATCCGTTCTGCTGGCGGGCCGACGAAGATCCGCTCATTCAATATCCGCGCAAAAGCTGGTTCATCAAGACCACGCAGTACCGCGATAAGATGTTGACGAATAACTCGAAAATCAATTGGCTGCCCGAGCATATTAAAGACGGCCGGTTCGGCAACTTCCTCGAATCGAACGTCGATTGGGCGTTGTCGCGCGAACGTTATTGGGGTACGCCGTTGCCGATCTGGGTTTGCGAAAAGACCGGCTACATGGAGGCGATCTCGAACTACGAGGATTTGAAGAAGAAACCCGGCGCCGAGGGCTTCGACGTTTGGGAAAAAGCGAAGAAGGCGAACCCGGCGTTGGCCGACGACTTGAAAGTTCACAAGCCGTACATCGACGCCGTGACTTACGATTCGCCGAAGGCGCCAGGCGCAAAAATGCGCCGCGTTTCCGAAGTCATCGACTGCTGGTTCGACTCGGGCGCGATGCCGTTCGCGCAGTGGGGCTATCCGCAAAAAGCCGGCTCGGCCGATAAGTTCGCTTCGCAATTTCCCGCCGACTTTATTAGCGAAGCCATCGATCAGACCCGCGGTTGGTTCTACAGCCAATTGGCCATCAGCACGCTGTTGTTCGGCGAGGAGGCGGAGCAGAAAAAGAACGCTAAGACGGCGATCGACTATCCGCATCCGTTTAAAAATTGCATCGTTCTCGGCCTGATGCTCGGCGAAGACGGCCAGAAAATGTCGAAGAGCAAGCGAAACTATCGCGAGCCGAACGAGATTTTTGATAAATACGGAGCCGACGCCCTGCGTTGGTATTTCTTCGCCAATCAGCCGCCGTGGACCTCGATCCGCTACAGCGAGCAGGCGATTAAAGACTGCATTCCGGAATTTTTGCTCCGGCTTTGGAACGTTTATAGCTTCTTCGTCATTTACGCGAACATCGACGGGTTCACGCCGGCCGACGAAATCTCGGCGCCCGCCGGGCAGTTGACTTCCGACGTCTTGGCGTCGGCCAAAGCGTATCGGCCCGTGGCCGAGCGTTCCGAATTGGATCAATGGATCGTTAGCGAATTGCACCGCACGACCGCCGTCGTCGTCGAACGCATGGATCAGTACGACAATTTCAACGCCTGCGCAAAGCTCAACGAATTCGTCGACGCTTTGAGCAACTGGTACGTGCGACGCAGCCGCGATCGTTTTTGGAGCGGCGAGCGCACGGCCGACAAGCTGGACGCCTATTGGACGCTCTACGAATGCTTATTGACGACGCTGAAGCTGATCGCGCCGTTTACGCCGTTTTTAGCCGAAGAGATGTGGCAGAACTTGGCCGTCGCGGCGTTCGCCGAGAAGCCGGCCTCCGCGCAGCCGACGTCGAGCGTTCATCTGTGCGACTATCCGACGAGCGACGCTTCGTTGGTGAACGAGGCCCTTTCCGAGCAAATGGCCGTCGTTCGCGAAATCGTCTCGTTGGGCCGTAGCGCTCGCATGGGCGCCAAGCTCAAAGTGCGTCAGCCGCTCCAGCGAGTCGAAGTCGTGTTGGCCGATAAAACGCATCAGGCGTGGCTCGAAGCGCACGACGGTTTGATTTGCGACGAGTTAAACGTGAAAGAGGCCGAGTTCATTCAAAAGGCCGACCAGTATATTACCTACACCGTTTTGCCCGACTTGAAAAAACTCGGTCCGCGTTTTGGCAAACGCTTGCCGGGCGTGAAGAAAGCCTTGTCGTCGGCCGACGGCGCCGCGTTGCTCTCCGAATTAGAGGCGAACGGCAAAGTGGTTCTCGCGCTGCCTGACGGTCCCGCCGAACTAGGTTCCGACGACGTTCAAGTGCGTCTACAGGCAAAAGAAGGTTGGGCCGCCGCACAGGGAAAAGCTTGCGTCGTGGTTTTGTCTTCCGAATTGACGCCGGAGTTGATCGCCGAGGGTTTCGCTCGGGAAATCGTTCGCGTAGTGCAAGACCGCCGCAAAGAATTGGGATGCGACTTTACCGACCGCATCGTCGTCGGACTGGTCAGCGATTCGAAAGACGTCGCTGCCGCCGTTGAAACTTTCGGACAATACATTAGCGGCGAGACGTTGGCCGTCGAGCTAGGCGTAGCGGCGTTGCCCGGCGTCGAATCGCTCGAGGTGAAAATCGGCGACGAATCCGCCAAGCTCTTCGTAAAAGTGAAGAACTCGTAGGGCGGAACGTCGTTCCGTGCTGCGTTCCATGAAACATTTCATTTAACGACGGATTCCCATGACCGCATCGAAAAAACTCTCCGTGGCCGTGTTAATTTCCGGCGGCGGCACGACGCTAAAGAACCTCCTCGAGAAAATTCGCGAGCGGAATATGCCGGTCGACGTGGCCGCGGTCATTTCGAGCAACCCGGCCTCGAAAGGTTTGGTCTTCGCCGCGCAGTCGTGCATCCCGGCCTACGTTTTCGAAACGAAGAACTACGACGATAAGGAAAAATACAGCCGGGCGATCTTTGATTGCTGCCGCGATCGTGAAATCGAGCTCGTCGTGATGGGCGGATTCTTAAAGCAACTCGTCATTCCCGACGACTACGCGAACAAGGTCGTCAACATTCACCCTGCCTTGATTCCGTCGTTCTGCGGCAAAGGTTTTTACGGCCATCACGTTCACGAAGCGGTTCTCGAGTACGGCGCAAAGATCAGCGGTTGCACGGTCCATTTCGCCGACAACGAATACGATCACGGTCCGGTGATTTTGCAGCGAGCGGCGCCGGTCTTGAACGACGACACGCCCGACACTTTGGCAGCTCGCGTTTTCGAGGCCGAGTGCGAAGCCTATCCCGAAGCCATTCGTTTAATCGCCGAAGGGAAAGTGCAAATGGACGGGCGCCGAGTGCGAATTTTGGACTAACTGTCTTGATATGAACCGATAGTCGCCATGTTAGAACCAACTTCCCCGCTGCACGTTGATCATCCGCGTTCGTTCGCTTCGTACCGGTACGTTTATCCGGTTCTCAGCCGGCGTTCGGGCGGACTGTCGATCGGCGTCAATCTGAATCTGAATCAGTACTGCAACTTCCGTTGCGTCTACTGTCAGGTTCAACGGGAAAAGCGCCCGCCGCAAGAAGAGGTCGATCTGAAATTGCTGGCCGAGGAGTTGGACGCAATCGTTCGCTACGCCTCGTCGGAGGCGATTTTTAATTCGCCTCCCTTCGATAGAACGCCCGACTGTCTACGTCGTTTAAACGACATCGCGTTTAGCGGCGACGGCGAGCCGACCGCTTCGCCGTTCTTCGCCGAGGCGACCACAATTTGCGCGCAGACGCGGCTTCGCTATGGCTTGAACGATTTGAAGTTGGTGTTAATTACCAACGCCACGCTGCTCGACCGGCCGAAGGTTCGCGACGGCTTGGCCGTCTTGGATCAAAATAACGGCGAAATTTGGGCGAAACTCGACGCGGGAACCGAAGCGTATTACGAGCAGGTTTCTCGATCGGCGGTTCCGTTCGCAAAGATTTTAGAGAACTTGCGAGAGACGGCGAAAGTTCGCCCGATCGTCATTCAGACGCTGTTTATGCGGACGCATGATCAGACGCCGAAGGCGGAGGAGATTGCCGCCTATTGCGAACGGCTGCGCGAAATTCTGGCGGCCGGGGGGAAGATCAAACTCGTGCAGATTCACACTATCGCGCGGATAACGGCCGAGCCGTGGGCGACGCCGTTGAAAAACCGCGAGGTGGACGCGATCGTCGCACAAGTTGAGCAAGAGACGGGCTTGCCGGTCCAAGCGTATTACGGCTATGCGGCCGAGTGAAGCTTTTTGTAGGGAGCGGCCTCTGTGCCGTTCCGCATGTTAGTAGATTTCGATGCTTTTTACTGTTCCGCCGCCCGAGGCGCGGGATCCGTAAAGGCAGCGGTCGGCCGCCGTAAAAAGCTCCATTGCCGGGAAATTCTTGGGGACCATCGCAACGGACGCTAGGCCGACGCTTATGCCCAATGCGCGGGCTTCCGACGAGTCGCCCCCCGCCTGACTTCGCTGAGTCATTTGGATGAGTTCGTCACCGTATTCGATGGCCGCCTTGCGATCGAAGCCGGGCAAGGCCACGGCGAAGCCCGACTCGCCGCGCGGCAAGCAGAACGCGTCCGGCTGCGCCGAATTCACGCAAAGCCGCTCCAAAAAGCGGACGAGCAACTTGAATCCGTCTTCGCCGCGACGTTGTTTCAATTCATCGGCGTGCGTCAGTTCGACGAGTACGAGGCTCAACGCTTTTCGGGATTGACGGCAGTAGGCGGCGGTCTCGGCAATTCGTTCCGCGAGCGTCGCTTCAAAAGTTTGCGAGTTTTCGAGTTGCGGTTTCGCGGCGACCGCAGTCGCCGAAGTGCGTCTTGGAGTCGTTGAAATCATCGGAGCCGACTCCTTCGTCACGACCGATTTTGCGCCGAATTGCTTGCCGGAATCTTGCTGGGCGGACGATTCTTTTACGACTTTCGTCGGAGCAAGTCGGTCTTTGGCGCGAATAGCCATCGCGTTCACCGCTTCGGCTAGCGCGTTCGCCTCGGCGAACAATTGCTCCTCGGGCCAGTCGTGTTGCGACGCCTTGACGCGAAGTAAATCGCCCGCCGCATCGCAGGCGACTTTGCTTAATTGTTCGTGAGCTTGAATTAAGACGTTGCGGTAGTCCATTTCAGAGGGCAATTGCAACATCATCGCGTCGGCCAATTGCCGGACTTTGTCTTGCAGCGAATCGATCAATTCGGCGAGTCGGGCTTCGCTGATGTCGCGGTAGGCCCGGCCTGCTTCCAAAACCTGCGGCAAGAGTTCAGGTCGATGATCGGCCACGAGTTGCGCGATCAGTCCGGCGAGATGGACGATTTTGGCGTTTTCGTGCGGGCCCCCTTTTTGCGCGATACCCGCTGTCTGGGCGGCGTTCGGGCTATATTCCGGTTTCCACGCGATTGCCTCGATCAGCGATTCGGGGAGTTTCCATTCAGTCAAAACCCGGGCGGACAATTCGATATGATCGAAGCCGATCGATTCGATTTCTTTTTGGGAAAGGTCTTGGCCGGTCGCCCATACTTTGTCGAGAAATCGAACGTAAGGAGCTCCAAGCTGCTGAATGAGCAAAAGCATGCCCAAGTCTTGCAGTAATCCCGCTATAAAAGGCTCGTCGCCGGGATGATTCCAAAACGTCTCGGATAATTCACGTCCGACGACGGCCTTCGTCAAGGTAAGTCGCCAGTAGCGAGACAGAATATCGCTTTCGACGTCGGAAAACAGTCCGTTGGGCAAACTAAATCCGAGGACAAGCAATTTTAACGGCTTAACGCCGAGCAGAGCGATGGCTTGATTAAGGTCGGAGACTTCTCGGCTCAGTCCGAAGAGCGAGCTGTTGACGACGCGAAGAATTTTACTAGTGATCGCCGGATCGTTCGAGATGCACTCTTTCAAAGCGCGGGTATCGACGTTCGGCTGGTTCGTCAGTTCAAGCGCCTGCATCGCAACTGCCGGAAGGCTGTAAAGCTGCCCGGCGTTGGCGGTCAATCGTTCGAGAGTGGCTATCGCATCGCTTGTCATAGTTCGGCAAAATCGTTGAAATCGGCAAGATGCAAATAATCGGAGTCGGTTACGTAGGCGCGCAAACCGACGCCGTAAATCTAGCTTATTTTCGAGGGGGTCGCACGAAAAAAGCCGCTTCGGATAGTGATATCCGAGGCGGCTTCAGGTGTGTTTTTAGAGTTATACGGCATGAACGATGCCGTCGAGCGTTCCGCTCAAGCGAAGTCGGCTTCGTAAAAATCGGCCATGAGGGCCACGATCGAAACCGAGGAGGAAGTCCGGATTACTTGCGGTGGCGAATACGCGCTCGATTACGACGCTTTTTCCGACCCAACTTCCGACGACCTTTTCCGGTTTTCTTAACTCCCACGGATTCACTCCCTCACTGGTTTTGAATGCCTGATTATGGTCCATCGCCCGCCATGACAGGCTGGGCAAGCAAATTTCTAAGCTAGTCAATATACAGCCGGGAAAGGGGGCTGGCAAGGGGCCTTTTCGCTCTTTTCGGGGGACCCTAAAGCGTTTGAGGGAATTTTCTTGCGATTTTGCTGGCCGGTCCAAGCCGAAGAGGAGGGGGGCTTTGCCGACCGCTCCTCAAAAGCCCTCCGACGCTATATGATTAACAGTCTTATGGCAACAGCATCACGAAACGACGCTTCGCATTCGGCTCCCCGCGTAACGTCCGAAATACTCGATCGACTTCCCCCGCAAAACCTCGACGCCGAAAAGGCGGTCTTGGGCTCCATGCTCCTCGACGCCTCGGTCTGCGACGAGATCGCGCTTACGTTACGTCCGACCGATTTCTATTCCGACGCCAATCGTAAGCTCTTCGAGCATATTTTGATGATGCACGAGTCGGGCAAGCGGATCGACGCCATGCTCATGCTCGAGCAGTTGACCCGCTCCGGCGATTTGGAGCTTGTCGGAGGCGCCGCCTACTTGGCCGAAGTCGCCCAATCGGTGCCCTTTGCCGCCAATGCGAATTACTACGCCGAGATCGTTCGCGACAAGGCGACGCTTCGCTCGTTGATTCATGCCGGAACGGAAATTCTCCGCGAGGCGTACGACACGTCGCATGTGCCGCGCGATTTGGTCAACTTGGCCGAAGAGAAAATTTTCGCCGTTCACGACCAAAGGACCGCCGACCGCATATCGCCGATTCAGAATTTGCTTGTCGAAGCGTTTGAACGGATCGACGCTCGACTAGAGCATGGAGAATCGGGAGGCGTGCAAACCGGCTTCAACGACCTCGACAACATGACCGGCGGCATGCATGAGGCCGAATTGATCATTCTCGCCGCGCGTCCCAGTATGGGAAAAACGGCGTTGGCGATGAATTTCGCCGAAAACATCGCAATGAACGGACATACGACCCTCTTCGTCAGCCTCGAAATGGCGCGACAAGAGTTGGTTCAGCGTATGCTTTGTTCGCAAGGGCGCATCGACGCCAGCAAGTTCCGCAGCGGTTTCATCTCGGCCCAGGATCGACATAATCTCGTCGAAGCCTCTGCCAAATTGAGCCAAGCGAAATTTTACGTGGACGATACGCCAAGCCGCACAGTGACCGAAATCGCCGCTTGCGCTCGCCGTCTCAAACGCCGTGACGGCCTCAATCTGATCGTCATCGACTATTTGCAGCTTATTCAGCCCGACGATCCTCGCGATCCGCGTCAAGAACAGGTCGCCAAGATGGCGCGCCGCCTAAAAATTCTCGCCCGTGAATTGCGGACGCCGATCCTTTGCCTCGCCCAGCTTAATCGTCAAGCGGAAGTCGGCAAAGAAGGACATCGTCCCAAGTTGAGTCACCTCCGCGAATCAGGCGCCATCGAGCAGGACGCCGACGTCGTTATGTTCATTCACCGCGAAGAATATTATCAAGACCGCGAAGAGGCGCAGCAGTCGGGCACCCACGGCATGGCCGAAATCATCATCGCCAAACAGCGTAACGGTCCGACCGGCGACGTGAAGGTCGCATGGCTTTCGAAATTCACGCGGTTCGAGAATTTAGCGCAAAAACCGTACGACGAATTCAACGACTTCGGCGACGCGGATAATTTTTAATGCGGACGGTTTATTGATTACGTTGGACGCAAGAGGAGTCATTTATGAAAACGCATCGCGTCGGCATTATCATGAACGGCGTCACGGGCCGAATGGGCGCCAATCAGCATTTGGGACGCTCGATTGCGGCGATTCGCAAGCAAGGAGGCGTGAAAATCAGCGCCGACGAGACGATCATCCCCGACCCGATTCTCGTCGGGCGCAACGTGAACAAGTTGCAGGCGTTGGCCGCTCAACATGGCGTAGATAAATACTCGACCGACCTGGACGCCGTCCTCTCCGATTCGAGCTATACGCTCTATTTCGACGCTCTTACGACGCAGCTTCGCGTGCCGAACGTCCGCAAAGCCATCGCGGCCGGCAAAAATATCTACGTTGAAAAGCCGATCGCCACCAGCACGGAAGACGCCCTTTCGCTCTATCGCGCCGCCGAGGCGGCCGGCGTGAAGCACGGAGTCGTCCAAGACAAACTTTGGCTTCCCGGCCTGATGAAGCTGAAATATCTGATCGATACCGGATATTTTGGACGCATGCTTTCCGTTCGCGGCGAATTCGGCTACTGGGTCTTCGACGGCGTGAACCAGCCGTGCCAACGACCCAGTTGGAACTATCGCTTTGAGGAAGGCGGCAGCATTCTAATCGATATGTTCTGCCACTGGCGTTACGTGATCGATAACTTGTTTGGCGAAGTTCAATCGCTCGTCTGTCATGCCGCGACGCATATTCCGCAGCGAGTGGACGAGCTAGGCAAGACCTACGACTGCACGGCCGACGACTCGGCCTACGCTATTTTCATTTTGAAGAACGGCATGCCGATCCAATTGAACTCGTCGTGGTGCGTGCGGGTTCGTCGCGACGATTTGCTCACGTTCCAAGTGGACGGCGAGACAGGCTCGGCCTTCGCCGGCCTACGCGATTGCCGCGTTCAACACGACGCTTTCACTCCGCGACCGGTTTGGAATCCCGACATCGAGCAACCGATCAACTTCTTCGCCGATTGGCGCGACGTTCCGTCGAACGTCATTTACGACAACGCTTTCAAGGTTCAATGGGAATTGTTCCTTAAGCACTTGGTCGTCGGCACGCCGTTCCGTTGGGGGCTCATGGAAGGCGCCAAGGGCGTGCAGCTTGCCGAATTGGGCATTCAGTCATGGAAGAATCGCGCTTGGGTCGATGTGCCCGAGTTGGCGTAGACTTTTCACCGATGTTTTCCAGAACCGGCAGCGTATTCAGGGAGCGGCCGATTTTTTGCGCAAAGACGATTCTTCGGCGTTTTTGCGTGCGGCGGTTAGCCCCCGCCGTCGGGGATGGGGTACGATTCTCGCTCCCTTTCGCAATTTGCCGCCTGCGAGCCGCCCCCTTTGACGGCGGAGGCGAAACATCGTACAAATAAGAGTCTAGCCTGTGCGCGGCCGAGTTGGCCGACGTTTGATGAGAGGCCCCCGTGATGGGGAGCTGTGAACCTGGTCAGGGACGAAAGTCAGCAGCCATAAGCGGTCATCCCTAGGTGCGGCGGGTCTCTCATCGAACGCCGTCCTGCGCTCGCCGCGTTTTTTTCAAACGCCGTCGCCGCGATCGTCGCATCGATGAACGTCGGCTTCGCGGACGGATTTCGCACCCTCTTTGAGAACGCTTGCCATGGCCGAGCCGACGCACACCGCCGCGAACGTCTCCGCCGCTCCCGACGTCGCTAAGCAGTACGTCGTCGTCGCTCGACGCTATCGTCCGCAAGGATTCGCCGAACTCGTCGGCCAAGAGCACGTCGCGCAAGCCCTCTCCAACGCCATCGAAACGAACCGCGTTGGTCACGCTTATCTCTTTACCGGCGCCCGAGGCGTAGGCAAAACGTCGTCAGCGCGAATCTTGGCGAAAGCCTTGAATTGCGAAAAAGGTTCGACCGCCGCCCCCTGCAACGAATGCGACGTCTGTAAAAGCGTCAGCGGCGGCGACGATGTGGACGTTCTCGAAATCGACGGCGCCAGCAACCGGGGCATCGACGAAATTCGCCAGCTTCGGCAAAACGTCAACGTCCGGCCGAGTCGATCGCGTTACAAAATTTACATCATCGACGAAGTCCACATGCTCACGCGCGAGGCGTTCAACGCTTTGCTTAAAACGCTGGAAGAGCCGCCGGAACACGTCAAATTTATCTTCTGCACGACCGAGCCGAATAAGATTCCGATCACGATTCTTTCGCGGTGCCAGCGGTTCGACTTCGCCGGAATCGCCACGGCGTCGATTGCCGCGCGCTTGCGTCAGATCGTCGATGCGGAAGGAGTCGAGGCCGAGCCGGAAGCGTTGGAATTGCTCGCCCGCCGCGCCGCCGGATCGATGCGCGACAGCCAATCGCTTTTAGAGCAGTTGCTCGCCTTCGCCCCGGGAAAAATTTCGGTCGCCGACGTCCACGGCATGCTCGGCACCGCTAACGACGCAATCGTCTTTGAGCTGGTCCGGAATTTGTCCGAGCGAAACGCTCCCGAAGCGCTTCGCGTTTTCGACGCGGCCCTGCAAGCCGGCGTCGACGCCTCGCAATTGTTCGAACAGCTTCTCGGCAGTTACCGAGATTGCATGGTCGCTTCGGTCGGTTGCCCGCCCGAAGGAATGATTTACGTTTCGCCCGGCCAAGCCGACGAATTGCGCGCGATTAGCCAACGCCTCGGCCTGCATACGATCTTGGCCTCGCTCCAAATCATCGATCAAACGATGGCTCGCTTCCGTGTTAGCACGCAGTCGCGCATCTTAGCCGAATTGGCCTTGGTTCGCATTTGCCAATTGGAAGACCTCGACGAGATCGCCGGTTGGATCGCCGAGTTGCAGAACGCTCCGGCAGGTTCGGTCGCCGTTCCCGGTATCGCCGCAGGCGCCCCGTCCCCTCGCATCGCTCCGCCCGCCGCGCCGAGTTCGGCCTATCCGACGGCGCCTTCTTACGGCCCCCCCGTAAAAAAAAACTTTGAATCGACCGTAAACGCCGCCAACGACGAATTGGCCTCCGCCGACGCGAACGACGACGCTCTGCCGCCCGACGAATTGTTAAATGTCGCTGCGGCCTCGGCTGCGCCCGAGTCAAACGCTCCGGCCGTTTCGCTCGACAATCCGACTCAAGCGTGGTCCTCGTCCTTAACGCTCGTTTCAGGGTTGGTCGTCGACCAGGCGAAGCAGTTTTCCAAAGTCACGTTCTCCCCGCCGAATCGTCTCTCAGTATTTTTTGAAGCGAAATTTTTCATCGCCAAGGCGGCTTGCGAAAAGAACGTCGCCAAATTTGAACGAGCGTTGGCCGACGCGACGGGCAAGAACATCAAAATCGACTTCCAATTGGAAGCCTCGAAAGTAACGCAGCAGCAGACCGCGGCGCCAACCCGCGCCGTTTCACAGCATCAGCTCATGCTCGAGATTTCCAAAAATCCGATGGTCCAACGAGCGACAGAGCTTTTCGGCGCCACGCCGACGAACATCGAACAACCGGATAAGTAATTTCTCCTATATATCCTTTCGCGGTCATATAATCCATGTTCAAAAACCTTTCGAATATCGCATCGATTATGAAACAGGCGCAGGAGATCGGTTCGAATATGAACCAGATGTCCGAAACGCTCCGCTCGAAACGCATCGTCGGCTCGTCCGGCGGCGGAATGATCGAAATCGAAGTCAACGGCCTAATGGAGGCGCTCGCCTGCCGCATCGATCCGCAGTTGCTTGCGCAAAACGATAAGACGATGCTCGAGGATTTAATCGTCGCGGCCGTCAATCAAGCCGTCGTCAAAAGCAAGCAGACGCATGCCGAGGCGATAAGCGAGATGACCGGCGGACTTTCGTTGCCCGGCCTGAACGAAGCGCTAAGCAAACTGACCGGCGGCACGACGGAGTAATTTCTTTTTGCATGCGGTTGAAACGACGCCGCGCTGCGTGATAGCACATTTCAAGGACGGAACGACATGGCGGAACTCTCGCAATCGGTTATTGGCCTCATCAACGAATTCGCCAAACTGCCCGGCATTGGGCGGAAGACGGCCGAACGCCTCACATATCATGTTCTCCGCGCGCATAAGCAAGAGGCGTTGGCGTTGGCCGACGCCATTCGCTCGGTGAAGGAAAACGTTCGCTATTGCAGCGTTTGCTACAATTTGTCCGAAGGCGAGATTTGCGAAATTTGCTCCGATCCTCGCCGCGATCAAGAGACCCTTTGCGTCGTCGAACAACCGCGAGACTTAATCGCCTTAGAGCAGACCGCCGCTTTTCGAGGCCTTTATCACGTGTTGCTCGGTCGCATTGCGCCGCTCGAAGGAATCCAGCCCGAGCATTTGACGATCGACGCCCTCGTCGCGCGGGTTCGCAAAGGTCAATTCAAAGAACTGATCATGGCGACGAATCCGACTGTCGAAGGGGACGGCACGTCGCTCTACATTTCAAACGCCCTAGCCGACTTTCCCGTTCACATCACGCGGCTTGCGCGAGGAATCACCTCGGGCAGCGTGTTGGAATTCGCCAATAAAGAAATCTTGACCGACGCCATTTCGGGCCGACAACGGTTTAACTAAATCGCTTATGTCGAAAATCTCGCTAGCGGCAGATTTAACCGCGAAGGAACGCCAATAGACTAAAATCGGTCGGCTACGTGATGAGTGACGCACGTTTCTTGCTCGCAACGTCGTTTTTTGGTTATCTTCCGTCGTGTCCAATATTGCCGTGCCTCCTGCGAATACGATAATAGCGAGGTTCCGTCGTCGGTAAAGTCGCTTTTCACAGAGGGGAATCTATGACGAAGTTGAAAAAAGTCTTTCTGCGAATTGCGATCATTCTTGGCGCCGCGTTTTTGTTGCTCGTATTTGCCGTCTCGGTATATTCATGGAAGCTCGATAAGGAAGTCGAGGCGAAAGTGGCCGCTATCAAAGCGGCCGGCGATCCGACGTGCTTGGCCGACCTCGCTCGTAAACCGATTCCGACCGAACAGAACGGCGCCACTTATCTCATTCAAGCAAGCGCCGAAATAGAAAAACTTCTTGCGGCGGTTGAAACCGATAAGGACGGCAATTATCATGAGCCGACTCTCAAACAGATAGAGAACGAGCTACAACACTATCCGAATATCCGCCCGTTGTTGGAGAAGGTCGTCGCATGTCCGAAATTTGACTTCCAACAGGATATTGGCAACTTGCCGTCGAAAATCTGCATCAATAACAGCGGAAAAGATAGTCTTTTTGAAGTCACCCATCGGTCATGGAGATACCTCAACCATGAAACGACGGTAGCGCAGGCTGCGGGACGCAATGATGAATTGCTTCGTTCAGCGATCTTACTGTTTCGATTGGGACGCCAAATCAGTTGCGATCCGTTTCAGACACACTCCACGCATATAGTAGCTTTAAGCCTCCAAAGCGAGTCTCTCAAAAACGCCTACGACGTTCTCCAGCGAGGATCGGCAAACGCCCAACTTCTCGATGAGTTGAACGCCGAATTAGCGGAGTGCGACTATGTGAAAGAATGTCGACGATCCACTGCAATTGAGCGAGCGTATTGGCTGGACCTAATCCGCGAAATGCCGCAAAATCACATTTTCTTGATGAAAATGCAGTTAGCCGCCTTGAAAACATTTGAAAACTATTTGCATTATTGCACGGAGCCCTGCTCCGAATGGATTACTCACGTGCCGCAGGCTGATCTGGGGACAGTGAACCTTACCAATCTGGATGAGTCGCTCAACTTGGGACTGCGGTCCATGCTGATTTGCTCCCGTTGCACGCAAGCCAGAAAGAACGCCTTGCGAATCATCAATGCGTTGCAGAGCAAGAACATAACGGAAGACAAGAAGATTCCGACGATGGCCGAGTTGGGATTGCCCGACGAAGTCGGCGTCGATCCGTTTAACGGCAAGTCGATGCAGATAAAGAAACAACCCAAAGGATGGCTCGTCTATTCCGTCGGCGAAAATCTCAAAGACGACGGCGGCGAACTCGAAACTCCGCTCGACGTCGGCTTCGGGCCGAAGAAGTAAGCAAACACGCATGCCTTCGGCATGGCGGCTAAACAGTCAGCTCTGCTTACCTTTAATTTCGCAGGGCTTGGATGGGCGCGGGAATGCGTCCGCCGAATCGGACGAACGCCGCGCTGGCGCCGGAGTTGCGCACTTCCATGACCGGGGCGTGGCCGAAGAGGCCGCCGAAGTCGACCACGTCGCCCGCTTTTGCGCCTGGAACGGGAATCACGCGCACGGCCGTCGTCTTGTCGTTGATAATTCCGATCGCCATTTCGTCGGCGATGATCCCCGCGATCGTCTCGGCCGGCGTGTCGCCGGGAACCATGATCATATCTAAGCCGACCGAGCAAACGCTGGTCATCGCTTCGAGCTTCTCGAGAACGAGATGCCCTTGCGCGACGGCGTCGGCCAACGTCGAGTCTTCGCTGACGGGAATGAACGCGCCGCTCAAGCCGCCGACCGAACTGGAGGCGAACAAGCCCCCTTTTTTCACGGCGTCGTTGAGCATGGCCACGGCGGCCGTCGAACCGGGGGCGCCGATGTTCTCGATGCCGAGCGCTTTCAAGATTTCGCCCACGCTGTCGCCCACGGTCGGAGTCGGTGCGAGCGAAAGATCGACGATGCCGAAGGCGACGCCCAATTCTTGCGCCACTTCGCGGCCGATCAATTCGCCGACGCGAGTGACGCGGAAGCTCGTGATTTTAATTTCCTCGGCCAAGTCGCCGAGCGTCAGGTTTCCGCCTTGCGCGACGCGGCGTTTCAAGGCGCTGCATACGACGCCCGGTCCGGAGACGCCGATGTTGATCGCCGCTTCAGGCTCGCCCGAGCCCATGTAGGCGCCGGCCATGAAAGGACTGTCCTCGGGAATGTTGGAAAACACCACTAATTTGGCGCATCCGAATCCGCGTTGCTCTTTCGTCGCTTCGGCGATTTTCAAAATAACGTGGCCGAGCTTGAGCACGGCGTCCATGTTGATGCCCGCTTTGCGGGTCGCCACGTTAATCGACGAGCAGACCCGCTTCGTTTGCGCGAGGACTTCGGGCAGCGAATCGATGACGACTTCGTCGCCGCTGGAGATTCCTTTTTGCACGAGGGCCGAGAATCCGCCGACGAAATCGACGCCGCACTCGTCGGCCGCCGCATCGAGGGTCTTGGCCATTTGCAACGCTGCAGCATGACCGTGACCGGCCAGCAACGTCGATGCGGGCGTAATCGCAATTCGCTTATTAATGACGGGAATGCCGTACTTCGCGCCGACCCGGTCGCAAATCTCGACCAATCGGCTGGCGCGCGACGTAATCTTCTGCTTCAGCTTTTTGCATAAGTGATCGACGCTCGGCGCCGCGCAGTCCTCGATATTGAGCGCCAACGTCACCGTGCGCACGTCCAAATGCTCGGCATGGAGCATTTCTATAGTCGATAAAATTTCGTCAGTTCGAAGCATAGTCGGATATATCGCGTTAGCGAGAGATGGAGATGCAAAAGGCCAGTTTATTCTTATTTATTGATGAGCGCCGAAGGGATGGCGATCATTCTCAGTTGATTCGTGGCCACGAAAATGTTTTCGTGCTGCAGTTTGACCGTGAAGCCTAATTCGGCGCCCATTTGCTCCAAATCGGCTTGCATCATGCGGATGTCCCAATGGCTCGGAATCTCGACTTGGCCGATTAAGACGAAATCGGTTCCGTGTAACGAGCCGTAAAGATCGACGATGTTTACGTCTTTATCGGCGAGGTATTGGCTGAAACGTCGCACGATGCCGGGCTGATCGTTGCCGAAGGCCGTGATCACGAAGCGATCGGCCGGATCGGCGACGGTCGTCGTTCCTTCCTCGTTCACCGGTCGCACCATCACTTGGAAGGTCGACGATCCGGCGGCCGATTCCCGCACCTGCTGAATCAACTTGTCGGCGCCGACCGGGTGCGGAACGCTGATGATCATGATGAGGGTAAAATATCCGCCCAGCACGGTTTGGCTGCAAGCGTCGATGTTGCCGCCGAACTGTTCGACGGCGCCCGTCACGGCGGCGACGATGCCGGGATGATCGTCCGACATTACGTTCAAAACGTAAACGTGGTTAAAACGCGTCATAAACCTGAAAATCCTTCGCGGCAAACTGGATGCGAAACCAACTCAACGAAAAATGCCGTACTACAAATATGCCCGCCAACTCGCGTAAGGACGGAAAAAAACGTTTTTATTAGCGAGTTCCGTGGGAATCGGGTGGGCGGGGCGACTGCAGGCGACGACGGCAAAAGCGTCGTAAACGATACAGTTGACAATGTTTTGCGGATCGGCACAAGCGGCGCCCCTTTTTTTCCGGATTTGCGCGACGAATTACTTGGTTTAGCTGGCCCGAAAAACGCCGTAACGTAACCTTTCCATAGAGGACGGGGTCGCCCCGTCCGGCCCCGCAAGGGGGCGTCGCCCGCAAACCGTTCACGCCGCGAGGAGCGTCGTCGAGTGCGCCCGTTACTCTTTTTCTTTATCGTCGCCACGATGAACCTGCTTGTCGGGTTCGGCTACGTCGTTTGGCTTGGCTGGCAAGCGAAACGATCGCCGAAAGCCCAAGACGAGGGCGACGATTTGTTGGCGCCGACCGCCGACGCGATAGCGGAGTACGAAGCGCAGCATCAGGTTGACGACGCCGATCCTTCGGCGGAGGTGGTTTCCGAGGACACCGCCCCGGTCGCCGACGACCCGCCGGAAGATGATCCTCCAGCCGATGATCCGTCGGAGGTCGATTCTCCGATTGAAGAAGCGTCTACTGATGAAACGCCTGAAGTCGATCCGCCGGTCGACGGCCCGACAAACGATCCGATCGACGAAGAATCGCCGATCGACGAAGAATCGCCGATCGACGAACCGCCTGCGGCCGTCCTCTCGGCGCAAGAGACGCCCGAAAACGATTTGCCGAAGGTAGATTTGCCAAAGGCGGACGAGTCGTCGGACGACGAATTCTCCAGTAGCGACACAGACGTCTTTACGCCTGCAGAAAAGGCGTTGGGGCGAATGCAAACACATACGAAGTTATTCAGGGAGGTCATATTTGAATCGCAGGCCTCGCTGAATAAACTTGCCGCGGCCGTTCTCCCAGACGTCATAAAAAAACGCGTCGCATTAATTCAACAGAAATCCGAAGAGTACGCAAAACAACGTGACACTGTACTTGCGGTCTTGGCCAGACAGCACCAAGAGCGCCCGGAATTTTCGCCAGTGATCGATGAATTGAAATCGGTTATAGATCGGCAATCGACGCAAATCGAAGCTTTTAACGCCTCGGCATCGGAAATCGAGTCGCAAGAAGATTTGGCTGCAGCCTGTCGAAAAACCGCCCACGACGCCAATCTTTTACTCTCCGAACTCTATCGAACGCGCGACGCGATCAGCGCGACGGAAATCGCGATCAATCGCATCGAAGGGCGGCTGGCCCAGTCGGCCTCGGCGAATGAACGAGACGAGTTAACGGCGCTGCCGGGAATGGCCTCCGTGGAAATCAATCTTGCGTCGTGGCGACAGAAAGATCCGCATCGAATGCGACAGCTTAGCCTAGCCCTAATCGACGTCGATCAGATCGGCAAGCTGAACGAGGAACGCGGTTACTCCCTCGCCGATCAAGCCATTAACGCAATCAGCGGAATGTTCAAACTCGACGCCGAGAACGGCGATTCGGTCGCACGAACCAAGGGCGCTCGGTTCTGCCTAATCATTCCGTCGCGCGATTCGAAGTTCGCCTCGAACATTATCGAAGAATTTCGGCAAAAGGTGGAAGTCACGAAGTTCAAAACCGAGGACGGCGAATTCCAACTGACGGTCAGTTGCGGTGTGGTCTCGGAGAACAAAGAAGACACGACCGAAAGTTTGCTGGCCCGGGCTGAAGAGGCCCTCGCAGAGGCGAAACTGTCAGGGCGAAACCGGACCATCATTCATGACGGCGCAGCCTTAACGCCGATCGTACCGCGGAATCTTTCCCTGCCCGAGAACGAAATTGCCCTATAACGGAGCGGAATTGGCCTTCGCCCCCCCATTCCTACGAATTTAAGTCGCTTTCGCCGTAACTGATTACTGGCAATGCGAATTTGGGAAATTATAATAAAGTATCGCGTTTATCTCGATTTTTCACCTTGGCTGGCGCCTTGCAAGGAAAAGACCTGTGGCCGACCCGAACAACAACGATTTTAATTTCGACGATTTGCTCGCCAACGACAATAGCAGCGGTTCGCTCGAACCGTTGGGCGATTTGGATCCGTTGGCCAATTTCGGCGACATGTCGATGGACCTGGGCGCTGAATCGATGGAAGCCGCGTCGCCCCTCGATGCGTCGCCTGCGGCCGATCCCTTCGCGCAAGATGCTCCCGCCGAGCCTTTATCGAACGACGCCTTCGGAATGGACTCGCTCGCCGCCGGAGCGGCGCTAGGAGCAGGAGCGTTAGCGGCAGGAGCGTTAGGCGCCGAAGCGTTCGGCGAAGAGGCCGACCCGTCGGTCGACGATCCGAAGGGAAAAAAGAAGGCCAAGAAGGAAAAAGCGAAGAAAGAGAAAAAGCCTAAGGAACCCAAGGTTAAGAAACCGAAGGCTCCCAAGGAAAAGCGGCCTTCATCGCCGTTCATGCAAAAGCTGGCGAACGCCAACCCGCTCAATGTTTTTCTCGCAATTTCGGCGGCGGCTTTGGCGGCGGGAATCCTGTTCTTCGCCGTTGAGTTAGCCAGCTACGATTTCAAGGTAAAAGCAAAAACGTCACGCGCGAATTCGGCCGCTGCCGCTTCGCATGTGACGTTGTCTTAATACTTGTTTGAACGCATCTCCGGGCGAATCGCTCATGTCCGAAGATGCGGCGCTTCAGCCTACTAATACGCGCTGCCGCCCGCTCAGTTTCTCCGAGCTCAGCTTCAACAACTGATCGGCCTTCTTCAGCATGCGTTCCCGAGGACTGCACCAATCGCGTTCCTCGTGCCCGTCCATGGCCGTGAAACTTCCGCCGCAATGCTGACACGACACTTTTCGTCCGACATATTCATTGCGGATCTCCAGGGGACGACCGCAGACGGGGCATTCTTGAACAAAGACGGCATGTCGTATCATTTCTGGTCTCCTTTCCACTTGGGAAAAATTGCGGAGCAATTCGCCTTTCGAGCGGTGTTTTTCTCCCATTACGTCGAACAAGCGTCAGCTCGCATATGCAAAGGTCGCGATTGAACCTCTTGGGGGAGCAAAAGCGATTCACGGAAATAAGACAGACGTAGGCGAAAAAAGGTTCATGTCGCCCGCGTGACATAGAGTATATTACGCGGGCCGCAAGCTTTTGGTTCCGCGAAAAAAATATTTCAGTCGTAACTCCAAGATAGAAACCCTTTAACGAACGCCGAATATTTCCGGCAAAGTTTTTTCTTGCGCTCAGGTCCAGCTAGCGTCTCGAAAGTGTCTGGACAGGGGCGGCGAGGGTAAAACGAAAACGCCCGCCGAGAAAATATCCCGGGCGGGCGTTCGTTATTCAAACTTAATCGCGGGCGACGCCGTTGCGTCGCGCGGTCGATTAATACATATCGTCGTCAACCGGGCCGGCGGCCGCTGCCTTTTCCTTCTTCGGCTTCTCGGCTATGAGCGCGTCGCTCGTTAGCAAGAGGATGGCCACGCTCGATGCATTTTGCAAGGCGGTGCGAGTGACCTTCGTCGGGTCGATCACGCCGGCCTTGACCATATCCTCGTAAACGCCGGTCGCGGCGTTGTAGCCCATCATACCCTTCATATCCGAAACTTTCTCGCACACGATTCCGCCGTCTTGTCCGGCGTTTTGCGAGATTTGGGTGAGCGGGGCGCGGCAGGCGCGAAGGATGATCTTGTAACCGACCTCTTCGTCTTGCGACAAGCCTTCCGGCTTGACCGATTGCGAGGCGCGGAGCAAGGCGACGCCGCCGCCCGGCAAAATACCTTCTTCAACCGCGGCGCGGGTGGCGTGCAAGGCGTCTTCGACGCGAGCTTTCTTTTCCTTCATTTCGCTCTCGGTCGCGGCGCCGACGTTGATCTTCGCTACGCCGCCGGCCAACTTGGCTAATCGCTCTTCGAGCTTCTCGCGATCGTAGTCGCTCTTCGTGTTGTCGATCTCGTGACGCAATTGATCGATGCGGCCCTTGATCTCGGCGCTCTTGCCGGCGCCTTCGATGATCGTGGTGTTGTCCTTGTCGATGACGATTCGCTTCGCCCGACCCAAGTCGGTCAGCGTGACGTTCTCAAGCTTTTTGCCGAGGCTTTCGAACAAGGCCGTTCCGCCGGTCAAAATCGCGACGTCTTCGAGCATCGACTTGCGGCGATCGCCGTAACCAGGCGCCTTCACCGCGCAAATCTTCAAGGTGCCTCGCAGGCGGTTGATGACCAACGTGGCCAAGGCCTCGCCGTCAATATCCTCGGCGACGATCAACAACGGCTTGCTGGCGCCGACTACCTTTTCCAAAACCGGGACCAAGTCCTTGATGCTCGAAAGCTTTTTCTCGTGGATCAAAACGTAGGCGTCTTCGAGAACGCATTCCATCTTTTGCGGATCGGTGACGAAATACGGCGAAAGATAGCCGCGGTCGAACTGCATGCCTTCGACCCATTCGACTTCGGTCGCCAGGCTCTTGCCTTCGTCAACCGTAATCACGCCGTCCTTGCCG
This sequence comes from Thermoguttaceae bacterium, assembly GCA_963665265.2. Classification (GTDB taxonomy): domain Bacteria; phylum Planctomycetota; class Planctomycetia; order Pirellulales; family Thermoguttaceae; genus CAXXHQ01. The sequence goes on from OY762224.2 coordinate 2,100,382, forward strand.
ACTTTTTCCATGGCGTCGGCCAACAGCTTGCCAATCTCCGAATCGTTGTTCGCGGCGACTGTTCCGACTTGCGCGATCTCTTCTTTCTTGTTCTTGACCGAGATCGACATGTTCTTGAGCTTATCGATGACGTCGGCGACCGCCTTTTCCATGCCCGACTTGAGTTGGATCGGGTTGACGCCGGAAACCACGGCGCGAAGGCCTTCGTTGAAAATGGCCTCGGCCATCAACGTGGCGGTGGTCGTTCCGTCGCCGGCGATGTCGCTCGTCTTTGAAGCGACTTCGCGGACCATCCGAGCGCCCATGTTCTCATAGACGTCTTCCAAGTCCACTTCCTTGGCAACGCTCACGCCGTCTTTTGTGACGGTCGGCGAGCCGAAGCTCTTTTGCAAAATCACGTTTCGGCCGCGCGGTCCGAGCGTCACTTTCACGGCTTGGGCGAGCTTGGTTACGCCGCGACGCAATGCGTCACGCGCTTCTTGATCGAATGCAATCATCTTTGACATATCGCACGTTCTCCTTGTATCGTATTCACGTTATTTTCGTTGGATATTTCGCGGAACGGGACAAGCGAAGCGAGGTTCGCCGAACCCGCTTCCTAGCCGATGATCGCCAAGATTTCTTCTTCGCGCATCAACAATAATTCGCCGTCGTTGTGTTTGAAACCCTCGCCGGAGTACGAGCTAAACAAAACACGATCGCCGACCTTCACTTGCAAGGGAACGCGGCTGCCGGTCTTCGTCATGCGGCCTTCGCCGACCGCGACGATCTTACCTCGGGCGGGCTTGTCTTTCGCCGAGTCGGGCAAAACGATTCCCCCGGCCGTGACCGATTCCGATTCCTCGCGGCGAATTACCACGCGATCGCCAAGGGGTTGCAGCTTAATCTCCGACTTCTTCGCATCTGCTTTTGCCATGCTTGCAGGCCTCCGTAGGTCTCAAGGTTTCAAAATGTTTTATTATTAGCCCCCTCGATGGAAGGTGTGAAAGCTTGGAAAGCTTTCATCCGCCGGGGGAAAATCTGCCAATACAGCGAACGGCGCGATTTCTCGACGCATATAAAGCAACTCGCGCGCCAAAAATCTAACCAATTCTTATCTCTTTTACAAGCAATAGGTTGCGGAGTCAGTGTTGTGATCGTTGGGTTAGCCTTTCCCAAAAAAACCGCCAAGGATGGCAAAACGAAGCCCCAATCGCCCTATTTGCCTGCCATAATGACAGCCGGGGCGAAAAAACCGAAACTCGCCGCGTCTTCGCCGGAAAACAACTCGAGGCAGTTCTCGGCTTTGATACCGATGCGTTGCGGCTATTATGCGATCGCAGGCCGTAGGGAGCCAAAATGTCGCCTGCGGAGTCGCCAGTGAGCCGCATTAACGGCATGATCGCCTCTTGCCGCCTAAACTGCTCAGCGCAGAGCATCCTCCTATCTTCAAGGAAATGCCCGGAAATAGTTCGCTAAATTACCCAAGAGGATGGGAGCTCGAGTAGCCCCGCTATTGGGAGTTCTCATTCGCCCACTTTTCGGTTTCTCCACATCTATTTACAATAATGCTTTCCCGCTTCTTGCCGCCGACGCTTTTTCCAAGCATTGCGTCGTCGGCAATCATTTTTTGGCAGTCGTTATTTCATGAGCAAACACATCTTCGTTACGGGCGGCGTCGTTAGTTCTCTCGGAAAAGGTCTTACCAGCGCTTCGATCGGCATGTTGCTGGAACAACGCGGACTTACGGTCCGCATGCAAAAGCTGGACCCGTATATCAACGTCGATCCTGGCACGATGAGCCCCTATCAACATGGCGAGGTTTACGTCCTCGACGACGGCAGCGAGACCGATCTCGATCTCGGCCATTACGAACGCTTTACGAACGGCACGTTGAATCGCCACTCCAACTACACGACCGGGCAAATCTACCTCTCGGTCATCAATAAAGAACGTCGCGGCGAATACCTCGGCCAAACCGTTCAAGTTATTCCGCACATCACCAACGAGATTAAAGAGGCGATCGCCCGCGCCGCCGGCGACGACGTCGACGTCGTCATTACGGAAATTGGCGGCACGGTCGGCGACATCGAGAGCCAGCCGTTCATGGAGGCGATTCGTCAGTTTTCTCTCGACGCGGGCAAAGAAAACTGCCTGTATATCCATCTAACATTAGTGCCGTATTTGAAGGCTGCCGCCGAACTGAAGACCAAACCGACGCAGCACTCGGTAGGTCTCCTGCGGCAAATCGGTATTCAGCCCGACATTCTGGTCTGCCGAACTGAGAAGAGCCTCAGCCGCGACGACCGCGCCAAGATCGCCTTGTTCTGCAACGTGCCGATCGAAGCGGTGATCGAGGAAAAAGACAAGGATTTCTCGATCTACGAAGTGCCTCTCAGCTTGGTCGAAAATAAGCTTGACGAACAAATTGTTCGTAAGTTGAACATGAAGGCCGGCACGCTTAACCTTGATCGATGGCATGATCTTTTACACCGACTCCGCAATCCGCTGTGCGAAGTGACGATTGCCGTCGTCGGAAAATACGCTGAACATCGCGACGCGTACAAATCAATTTACGAATCGCTCGATCACGCCGGCATTCATCACCGCGCGCAAGTCCGCATCCAACGGATCCATAGCGAAGCGGTCGAAAAAGACGGCGCGGCGGCGTTGCTCTCGTCGGCCGACGGAATTTTAGTCCCCGGCGGATTCGGCGAACGCGGAATTGAAGGCAAAATCGACGCGGTCCGATTCGCTCGCGAACGAGGCATTCCCTATTTCGGCATTTGCTTGGGCATGCAATGCGCCGTGGCCGAGTTCGCGCGAAACGTCGCTGGATTGGAACGCGCCAATTCGACGGAATTCGATAAAAACGGCCCGAATCCGGTCATCTGCTTGCTCGACGAGCAAAAGACGATTACCGACAAAGGGGGCACGATGCGACTCGGCGCTCAACCGGCAAGTCTCGTTTCCGGAAGCCGCGCCGCCGAAGCCTACGGCAAAACCGAAATCTCGGAACGCCACCGACATCGTTACGAATTTAACAACGAGTATCGCCCGGCGTTGACGGAAAAAGGATTGCTCATTTCGGGAACCAGTCCTGACGGCTCGTTAGTCGAAATCGTCGAACATCCGACGCATCCTTGGTTCGTCGGCGTACAATTCCATCCGGAATTCAAGTCGCAACCGACTAAGGCGCATCCGTTGTTCGCCGGATTTATCGGCGCCGCCGTTAAACGCCGCATGCAGAAAGCGTAGTGATTATTGAACGAAGAGGGACGGCCGTAACGCCGTTCCTCTTTTCGCTTCAGCCGGCAGCATTGCCGCAATCTTTTTTATTGCAGAGCGTCAAGAAACGTCTTGACGGTTGAGGCGGGGGCGTCGCTATCGGAAATCGCTCCGCTGACCGCTACTCGGCCAATCCCCGTCGCTAATACTTCCGGTAAACGTTCTAGCGTGATTCCGCCGATGGCAAACGCTGGCAAGCGTACTTCCGCTGCCACGGATTTCAATAACTCTAGGCCGGGGAAATGCTTAAAGGACTTTGTCGTCGAAGGGAACGTCGGCCCGACTCCGATGTAGTTCGCCCCGTCCAATACCGCCTGCCTTGCTTGCTCAACGCTGTGAGTAGAAACGCCGATCAATGCGTTGGGGCCGACGATAGTTCGGGCGTCCTTTACCGACATTTCTTCTTGGCCGACATGTACGCCGTCGGCGCGGCAGAGCGCTGCGACGTCCGGGCGATCGTTGACGACAAAAAGCGTCGCCGTTCCGGCCGTAATATCCCGAAGCATTCTTGCTCGTTCGGTCAACGTTCGGTCGTCGATCTTTTTGTCTCGCAATTGAAGTACATGCACTCCCGCTTCGACGAGCGCCGTTGTATGACGCGCGAATTCATCTTCATTCGTCCGGCCGTCGATCAACGCATAGAGCCGGGCGTTTTGCAACCGAGACAAACTCGCCTGCAGTATTTCCGACGCGCGGTGCAACGTATAGCAGCGGTAACGTAGCTGCTTCCAAGCGGCACCCCAGGCGGGGCTTACGAACTTGCCGAACTCTTCCAGGCTTCGCATCGATTCCTGAATCCGTGCGAAATTCGCAGTCAGTAATTGGCCAAAGTCGTCGCGAGAAGACTCTGCTGAGGTCGAAAGAGTCGTTCCGACGTCTTCCTGCGTTTCCCGACAGGCGATCCGCGATTCTTGCGGTAGCTGCTTTAAAACTTCAACCATGTCGTGTCGAAGCTGCTTGCAAAGCGACGTGAGATGCCGATCATCGAGGGCGAATCGAAGGAAATCTTCGACGACGCGAAGCCCCTCCTGCCCACGGTTGGCGGAGGCGTCGATAACCCGAAAGGCGGCTGTAGAGCCATTAGTTGAGCCAGCCGCAGCGGCGATAGAAGAGCGTACTGGAGATTCGTTTTTTTGCTCTAGTTTTTCTAAGTCTCCTGCTTTACTGCGGTTTGGCATACTAACATCCTCTAGTCCCATGCCGTTTAAGTCGATAATAGCCGAACCCGCATGAGGTTCGGCGGATGGCTCTTCAAAATAGTCGAGCGGATCGACCGAAGTCTCATTTGCGCTTACGATCCCGTAGCGAAGACGAATATCCGCTTCCAATTCGCCGGCCGAAAGCCCTTTCTCGCGAAGTTTCTCGGAAATTATTCCGTCGGAAAGCAAAACGGCGAGGAGGAGGTGTTCGGTGGCTAGGGCAGGATTACTGCCGCCGTCAGAAAGATGCGTCACCTCGCGGATTGCCCAAGTGAGTTCGTTCGAAAAAGAGTATTGAGAATAATTGTTGGGGACTGACTGTTGGGCGCCATTCGAGTTTTGCGGCATAGCTACCCGGAGAATGCCGATCTCAGATAGCCTATTTATCCCATGTTTAATCAGCCACGCTGCTGCGCGACATTCCGGTTCGGATATCAGCCCAACTAGGAGTCCCTCGGCAGTTAATTCGTTACAATCGTCGCGATTCATCCAATCGGCGGCGATGTTCAACGCTCGTTCGGCTCCGGCGGTAAATTGATATTTCATAACTTGGTCGTAGGTTGAGCATTGCGCAAAGGAAAGGAAATCCGGCGAAAAACCTAAATCCCTGCCTCGCTTTTAGTTGCCTTGCTTTGGGATATTTTACAAGTTACAATTCCGTGGCCGCAGGGAGAACCCTTCGGTCGTATATTATTGCGCCTGTTTCCAACATAATATGTCGGAAAAATATTGCGTTCATGGAGGAACGTATGGCGACGACACGCACGCATTGGACATTGTACCTCTGGCCGGGGCTCCCGCAACTTTGGCTTCAGGGGAAATGGTCGGGGTTGGCGGTGACTTTATTCGCCGCCGCCGCGCTTAACGCAAGCGTCGCCGTCAGTTTCGGCTGGTCCGATTGGCTCGGTTCCGGCGTGCGAACCCTATATTGGGCCGTATTCGCCGTCGCTTGGAGCATCGGAGTAATTGCCGGGGCGATACAATTGCGGAAGAGCTTCGCACATGAGGTCGCCGAGGGGGCGGACGATCCGTTCCGTACGGCGAATGAGTTGTATTTGCAGGGCGACCTGTTCGCCGCGGAAAAAATTTTGAACGGTTTGCTGCGTCGAAATGCCCGTGACGCGGACGCCCGATTGAGACTTGCCTCCGTCCTACGTCGCATGCGACGTCTTGGCGAGGCGAAGAATCAACTAGATCGATTAGAACGATTGGAAACCGCCGACAAATGGCGGTTTGAAATACAAGAGGAGCGAAAGCGTTTGCTGGAAGCCTGTTCCGTCGCCTCGGAGGGATCTCTGAAGCTTAACGCGGAGCCGGTTTTGACGGAACATGAAGAGCCGTTGCAAACGCCCGTGCCGAAAGTCGCGTAGAAAGTTTGCAAAAGTCGGGGATATAATTCCCCCATGGAGAACGACAACATGTACGAGCGTTTCACCGATCGCGCGCGCAAGGTAATGCAACTTGCCAATCAAGAAGCGCAGCGATTCAATCACGAGTATATCGGCACCGAACACATCCTCCTCGGATTGATTAAGGAAGGGAGCGGCGTCGCCGCCAACGTCCTAAAAAATCTCGACGTCGATCTTCGCAAGATCCGTCTTGAGGTGGAAAAGCTCGTGCAGAGCGGCCCGGATATGGTCACGATGGGTAAATTGCCGCAGACCCCTCGTGCCAAGAAAGTTATCGAATATTCGATGGAAGAGGCTCGAAACCTCGGCCATAACTACGTCGGCACCGAACACATCCTGCTCGGACTCCTCCGCGAACAAGAAGGCGTCGCCGCTCAAGTTCTTATGAATCTCGGCCTGAAGCTCGAAGAAGTTCGCGAAGAAGTCCTTAACCTTCTCGGGCATGGCGTGGAAGGCGGTCCGGAAGGATCGGATCGACCGGGCGGCATGGGCGCCGGAGGCGGCATGCAACAAGCGGGCGGGCAAGGCGCAGGCCCCGAATCGCAACGAGGCGGCGGAAAATCCAAAACTCCCGCCCTCGATAGCTTCGGCCGCGACCTTACCGAACTCGCGCGTCAGACCAAGCTTGATCCCGTCATCGGCCGCGAAAAAGAAATCGAACGCACGATGCAAATCCTCGGCCGCCGCACGAAGAACAATCCCGTGCTGCTCGGTGAGGCCGGCGTCGGCAAGACCGCCATCGTCGAAGGCTTCGCCCAACGCGTCGTCGACGGCGACGTGCCCGAGCTTCTCCTCGACAAACGCATCGTCGTTCTCGACCTTGCGATGATGGTTGCCGGAACGAAATACCGCGGCCAATTCGAGGAACGCATCAAGGCGGTGATGAACGAAGTCCGTCGCGCGAAGAACATCATTCTCTTCATCGACGAATTGCACACTTTGGTCGGCGCCGGCGGTGCGGAAGGCGCCATCGACGCCTCGAACGTCTTGAAACCAGCCCTCTCGCGCGGCGAAATCCAGTGCATCGGCGCCACCACGCTCGACGAATACCGCAAATACATCGAAAAGGACTCCGCCCTCGATCGTCGTTTCCAGATGGTCATGGTCGAGCCTTCGACGAAGGAAGAGACGGTCCTGATTCTGAAAGGACTCCGCGACCGTTACGAAACGCACCATCACGTTCAAATCACCGACGACGCCATCGAAGCCGCCACGGAGCTTTCGAGCCGCTACATCACTGGCCGATGCCTGCCCGACAAGGCGATCGACGTCATTGACGAGGCGGGCGCCCGCATCCATCTCAAGTCGATGACCCGTCCGCCCGATTTGAAGGAAATCGACGAGCAAGTCGAGCAGTTGAACAAGGAGAAAGAAGAAGCGGTCGCCAATCAAGATTTTGAGAAGGCCGCCGCCCTCCGCGATCAAGCCGATAAGCTCAAGAAGAAAAAACAGACGATCACCAACGAATGGCGTGAGAAGTCACGCGCCGCCGACGGCGTCGTCGACGAGGAAGTCATCGCCGAGGTGGTCTCGAAAATCACCGGCGTTCCGCTCACCCGTCTTTCGACCGAAGACTCGATGCGACTCATGCGCATGGAAGAGGAGCTTCATCGAAAGGTCGTCAGCCAGGACGAGGCGATTAAATCGATCTCGAAGGCCGTTCGCCGCAGCCGCAGCGGTTTGAAGGATCCGAAGCGTCCCACCGGCAGCTTCGTATTCGCCGGTCCTACGGGCGTCGGAAAGACGTTGCTCGCTAAGGCCCTCGCCGAGTTCATGTTCGGCGACGAGGACGCGATCATCCAGATCGACATGAGCGAATACATGGAGAAACATAATCTCAGCCGATTGATCGGCGCCCCTCCCGGATACGTCGGCTACGAAGAAGGCGGTCAGTTGACCGAAAAGATTCGTCGTCGGCCCTACTCGGTCGTTCTCTTGGACGAAATCGAGAAGGCGCATCCCGACGTCTTCAACATGCTTTTGCAAGTCATGGAAGAAGGCCGTCTCACCGATAGCTTCGGTCGTCACGTCGATTTCCGCAACGCGATTTTGATTATGACGACGAACGCCGGCGCCGAGGCCATTAAGAACGAATCCGCCTTCGGCTTCCAAAAGCCCGACGGCGACGCCTCCTACGACAGCATGAAGGATCGCGTTCACGAGCAGATCGAAAAGGTCTTCCGTCCCGAGTTCTTGAACCGTTTGGACGACGTGATTATCTTCCGTCACCTTACGCAGAACGACTTGGGCAACGTGGTCGAAATGGAATTGTCCAAGGTTCGCAACCGCCTTGCCGAGCACGGCCTGAAATTGATCCTCACCGAGGAGGCCAAAACGTTCTTGGTGAAGAAGGGATCGAACTTGGATTTCGGCGCCCGACCGTTACGTCGCGCGTTGGAAAACTTCATCGAAGATCCTCTCTCCGAAGAGTTGCTCAAAGGCGAGTTCCAAGGCAAGGACACGATCACCGTCGAAGTCAAGGAAGTGGCCGACAAGAAGCAATTGATCTTCGCCAGCTCGACGTCCGGAGTTCCGCCGACCCCCGAGCAACCCGCCGCAGTCGGCGAAGACTCGAACGGTTAAATCGGTTCTCGCTAGAACGTAAAAACGCAAACGGCCGCGTCATCTCGACGCGGCCGTTTTATTTAAAATCGTCGGAGTTAAAACACCGATAAATTACTTTCGTTTTCGCCCCCAATAGCCTACAAGTCCAAAAAAGCTTACGCCCAAAACGAGGATGCAAGAAGGTTCGGGAACTGGAGTTAACAAAAAGGCGTGTAATTCGCCGTTGAGTAAACCATAACCTACGATTTCCCCCGAACTATTAATCGAAGTTGCCTCTTGCAAGTACCACCCGCTTGTATAATCAATAGTCACTCCGGAGGTCGAATCAACGAGGGGATTTAGGTTTTGCATGACGCCGTCTTCGTAAATGAATGCGCTAGCGAAGGTATTAATCGAGCACTTTCCGACGATGAGGCCGGCATCATTGATATCATTTGCGATGCACAAATTGCCCGTGTCTTGCGGATAAAGCGACCCAAGGTCGGTCATCGCGCCATTTTTATACAGAAACGCATGAGCGCTAAGAGAAGATGAATTAGCATATATATCGTTCACAATACAATAGCCAATAATCTTACCGGAGTTGTTTATAGCTGTCGCTTTGCTGTTCAGGTAACCTGATCCAAGCGATCCGATATCTTGCGACGAAGAGCCGTTATAATAAATTGCCTTAGTTCCAGTATATCCGACTACTTGTCCCGCCTCGTTTATATCTAATCCGATTGCGGAGACGCCGATATCGTACACGCCTGCCCAACTTCCGCCAGTATAAAGAAACGAACCGTTGCTTACATGACCGGCAACTTGGCCGGAATTGTTTATGGAATAACCATAAGAGTCTGCGAGTTGATGGTCTCCGATGTCTTGTAGCGAGCCTCCGCTAAAAAGAAAAGCGGCATTGTATCCGCTGGCGCTCAAAGCATAACCGACAATTTGACCGTTGTTGCTGATGTCAGTGGCGCATGAGTTAGTGCCGCCTAAAGATGTCTTAACGCCATTGTCGTAAAGAAAAGCCTGCGCCGTGTCGGAAGAAACTCCGACAATTTGGCCTAGGTCGTTAATGGCATTCGCTTTGCCTGCACCGAGATCGGTAAGCTTGTAGGTACTAGCGGCGAAAGCGCTTCCGCAAGATGCAAAACCAAGAATAATCGCTGCCCATAAGAAAGCCGGACGCGTGATGTGAATCCCCCTAAAAATGAGCCGGCCGGGCAAAGAAAAGTCGCGACCACAAGTCGCAATGCTACCGTAATTGCCGCAAATGCTGCCTCATTGAACATGATATTCCTAGATAACCAAATGCCCATTATACATATTATCAATGAAATGTCAACAAAAATATGCTTTTGTTAGGTAGCTACTATCGTTTAAATGCACGAGGTTTCAATCGGGAAATTCCCCCGACTATTAGCGAAAATCAGCGTCTATTAGCGTTCTCTAGTTAAATCGTTAGGGAGGCTGAAGTATCGACGACAAAACCTCATACGCTCACTTAGAAACTGAAGTTGGTCGTAGTTTCTAAACGAAAAAGCCTCAGTCCGACGGTGGCAGCGGCGGGACCCAGGTTACTCGCAGGCGCTCGAACATTTCTCGCCATTTTTCCCGTTGTGCGGGAGCAAGCGTTTCGCCGACCTCTTCTTCCACTCCGTCAAGCTCTTTTACGACGCGAGGTTGGAATTCTTTCCGAATCGCCATAAGGGCTTTTTGTCTGCGTCGAATTATAGTTTCAATCTTCTCTGCTTGTTCTGCGGTCAGTCCGAATTTCGAGCGGAGCCTCGCCGCGATTCGGGCCGGTCCTTCCTCCGGATGGCGAATCGAATGCGTGACGCGATTTCGTAAAACAATTAACGAAGTTCCTCCGCCGACGATCGCGCCGGAAAGAAATATGAGTAGAGCAAGTAAGGCGTTAATCCAAAATCGCCTTCGCGGAACGGGCGGAAGCGAGACGGGCGAGTCGGGGCCAATCGAGTTTGGCGTGTTCATTGCATCACCATGTAAAAGGCGTCAAATAAATTAAGCAGAGGGTCGGTCATCGCCGTCCATCCCTCCGCCGCCACGACGATTGCCACAGATGCCGCCAGCGCTGAGACCGCCGACCCGATAATAAACGGCAGATCGTCGATGCGACGCACATACGCTTTTTGAATGCTTCGCGAGACGGAGGCGGCGACGATCGCTCGCGGCGGCGTTTCTCGCCTCGCCCATGCGGCGAGAGCTTCAAACCGTTCCATCTCGTTCATCGGATTTTCTCCATCAATTTGCGAAGCCTATTTCGAGCTCGATACGCTTGCACTTTTACCATCGTCTGGGCGCTTCCGCACAATTCGGCAATTTCGGCGATCGAACGCTCCTCTAAATACAGGAGCGTCAAAATCAAACGATCGCGAGGCCTTAATCTCGACAACAGAACATAAACCAATTCCGCCGCTTCGCTGATCTTAGCTTGATCCGGCTTCCCAAGCATTTGCATCTCGACTGGCGTCAACGGTTCGATTTGGCGACGTTTCCAGCGAGCTTTCCAATACCGATAGCCGACGCGAGTGGCGATTTTTTTGAGCCAATGGGTAAACGGCGATTTTCCCCGAAATGTTCGTAAACTGAAATAGGCCTCGACGAACGTTTCGTGCGTCAATTCCTCACGCTCGGCAGCGTCGCGGGTGAAACGATGCATATAGGCCGCGATCGAATCTTGATGCCGCGTGACCAAACGAGCGTACGCTTCGCCGTCGCCATCATAAGACGCGCGAACGTCCTGCAATTCGTCTTCGGAACCGGCGGGTAACGTTCGATCGTCGGTCACGGACAAATCAGCTCCTGTCGGCAGAGTGCGTTCAATTCATTAACGACGCTCCCCCGGAGCGAACTCCGAGGGGCGTACGTTCTTCCTCTTCATCATCGCTTCGTATTTCTCGATCATTGCGAAGCAACCGCGTCCGCAAAAAACTCGTTTGTCGCTTCCTGACTCGTCACGCGGAACTTCTTGATCTTCTCGCGTTGTTCATCCGTAAGCGTCGGTTTGATTTGAGCGACGACCTTTGAAGCCAGCACGGCCGCGTCACCGATAGATTTGCCTAAGTCCTCCGCCGCATTTCGAATGACTTGCTCGTTGGCGTCTTTAGCCAAAACGGCGTCATGCAAGGCCGTACGTTTTTCTAAAACGCCTTTCGCCGCTTTAGCGATCTCCGGTTTGTATGGCGCAACGATTTCTTTAATTTTAGCCTTCTGCTCGTCGGTGACGTTCAAATCGGCGCATAGGATTTTAAAATGGCTCGCATGGCCTGTAATGAGTTTAACGAACGCCGATTGGCTCCAACCGCCTTCTTCGCCCTTCGCCGCTTGAACGACTGCCGGGGCGGCCAACGCCGTCGTCGCAGCCAAACATCCCAATACGGATAATATCACTTTTCTTCGCAACATGGCAACTCTCCTTGATTTACGCAAAAACAGAGGGGACTAGCTTATGCCGTCTCGGAATTATTGAGCCTTTTCCGGCTTTCCTGTAAGCTAGTGGCGCGCGACGCGCGAAAAGTTACACGTCGAAAAATAGATATTTCCGCGAATAGATTTAGGCCCCTCTATTTGCGTTTCGGCTTTTTTCATAGCTTCGGCGGAATGCTCATCGCGAACGGGGGATCAATCTTCTGCTGTTCCGACCTCAAATTCATATTTAAGATTCGCGGCGCCGTTTCTTTCGAGCCACTTGGCGAAGGTGATTGCGTCGTCCGAGGCGGATTTTAGGCTAAGCGCGCATTTGAAAGTTGGGCCGTTGAGAAGAGGAGTTCCCCAAATCCCCGCGAAGCGATCCTCCTCGGCCTCGAGTTTAACGGCGCTATCGGGCGTTTGTCCGAATCGAGGCCCGATTTTCGCCGCCCATTCGCGTCGCTGCTTCGCCGCTTTCTTCACGGAGCTTTCCGTCTCCGCCTCATCTTCGTTTTGCGATAAGTTGATCGAATAGCGATCCTCAAAGCCAGGCTCCGGATTTTTTTCATAAAAATCGACCACGCCTAAATCCCACTTTGCGTCTCCTTCCTCGCGGAGTTGTGCGATTTTGTTTTTGAAGTTCTCCGTTGTCAGGTTTTTCGATTCCTCATATATTCTTTTTAGTTCTCTCTCGTCGTGAAGACGACTTGCCTCAAAAGCGGTTTTTTGCAGTTCCTGCCAACGAGAATCTTTTGCGACGTCGTTGAAATTGCGAATTTCGATGAGCGTTTTTCGAGCCTTTGCCTGCTCCTCCGAAACGAGGAGGTCGGGATGCCAAGGTGGCGTCAAGTTCGGAATGTCGTTAAGACTAAAAAAAGCGTCGGCTTGCTCCGACAATTCTTTCGCGATCGCTGGCGTCGGTAGTTTGCCGCTAATGGTGAATCCGGTCAACTCCCCCCCGGTCGAAACAAGAATGGCTTTGGTTCGAGCCTTCAGATTCGTCAGCAGCGCCTCGCGGGCGTCTTGGTCGCTCGTCGGCAAGGCGACGATCAACGTATCGCCGAAGAGCGTGGCGGAAGCCCGTTTCGGTAATGTGGGCGTAATCTCTTGAAAGGCTAACTGTGCCGGCGCCCGCTTCTTGAAGTCGGCGACCACGGTAAGTTTTGCGGATTCAGCGAGGGGGGAATACTCCGCTCCTCGCCAATCAAGTATTTCGCTTATGCGAACGTCATGCGCCGGTTCGCGTAACGCAAGGATACGGAACAAACCGCCGTTTTGCACGATGAACATAACGGCGACGGCGATCAACACGCCGACGAGCGAGGCGGCATGAAGACAGAGAATAGCTAGAGAGGCCAAAATTCCCGGCGGCTTCGCGTTTAGCGACTCAAACGCGCTGAGCGTCAATTGGGCAAGCGTCTTTGACGATGATACGGAGGGAAGGGCGGTTCGGATTTCGCCATGTATGACCTTCGCCGCATTGAATGGGACGGTGCAAGCGTCGGGCGAATCCGCTTTGAATCCACGTTTGCGCAAACTTCGCACGGCCTTGGCCACACCGAACGTCGAAGGGATGCTTGCCAGCATGGCGAACCCGACGAAGCCGAGGGCTTTCGTCTGGAAATAAAATGCGCCGCAGAAAAGCGCAGCGGCCGCCGTCAAACGAAAGACGACGTCCATGATCGGATGCCGCGAAAAGATCGTTGCATGCATAATCTGTCCGCCGTCCAACGGCATGATCGGAAGAAGATTGAACGCGTTCAGGATCATCATGAAGAGCGCGGCTTTGCCCAATTCTGGCCAGCCGAACATAATGGACGAAATGCCGAGAACGAATCCTAATACAATTCCCGGCAGAGGGCCTGCGAATGAAACGAGGCATTTTTTCCAGCCGGCGACGTTGTAGTTTTTTCCGGTGACCGCGGCCCCAAAAAACGGGATGAAAAACATTCGGACGTTTCGGTAGCCGAAAAGTTTCATGGCGATAAAATGCCCGGCCTCGTGAAAAAACAATACGCCTACGGTCAGAAGCAGAACTTTGGCGTTCAACTCTTTGGTCCCAAGCGCCATGAAGGCGAGGACCGTCGCTATTAGAATGACGATGCCGCCGAGGATACTAGATTTATTCTTCGCAGCATGTTCAATTTCCTGGTAAACGGCGGCGAATTTTTTGTCCTCGTCCGTGCCTGAGACGGCCAACGCGCTCTCGATCGCCTTTCTTTCCTGTTCCTCGCAGGGAACGAGAACGCCTCGACCGGCGTGAAATTCGCAGTACGCCCGCATTATTTCGTCGTCGGTTTTTTCGAGAGTTTCTGGAGAATCGACCGGAATTATTTTTTTCCCCGCTGAAGCGGCGCGCAATTCCCGGCAATGCGCTTGGTATAACTCGGGGATGGACGCATCGACAAGCCGCTGGTATTTCACCGTCGGAGCCTCGACGAACTTCTTTTTTAAGTTCGTCGTAATGAAGGCGCTCCCGTCCGTATAGGCCGCCGTGACGTTGAGTTCGACGGACTCCTTTCTTGCCTTTGGAGGCCCTGAGAGCGTGAGCGAAATTGATCCGATATGCGCGCGGGAATGATGCCGAAACGCTATCGAGCAAATTTGCATCGTGGCGACGGGATTGCTGAACCACGCAAAGACCGGATCGCTGAATCCGCATTCCAACATCTGTTGTAGATACGGTGCGAGCTTCGAGCGAACCTCTTCTGGTATCCCTTCCCATTCGACGCGATACGGCGCCCAAGAATCGGGAATGACTTCGGCCCCTGGCGTTATATGCAGGAGTTTTAGAAGGAGAACGACGGGTAACTGCCAAGCGGGACAGTTATTGCGTATTTCGCCCAGCGATAACCGCGCAAAATTCAATTTATAGAGCATCAGCCCAGACTCCGATTTCGCAGAGGAGCAACTCAAAAAAAGATTGTCTAAGAAAAGGAGTTTCCGCCGGGCCTTATCGCGTTTCCCGAATCGAACGTCGTTCTGCGGGCGAGTCGCCCTGCGGATTTCGCGAGTTTGATACGTCGAAACCAACCAGATAAGGCTTTAGCCCTATTGTTGTTGGCCGAGGTCCCGCCGTCAACCTCGGGGGCGTAGCCAGGGCGAAAAACGAGGAACAGCCCCCAGCCTCCCCTCACTCGGGTTGTTCGTAAGTGCGGTTCGAGCCAGTCACGAACTCGTTCGAATTGAGATAAGTGAGCTTCGTTTCAGCCGCCGCTTAGTTCTCCTCGGCGATTGTCGAAGCGCCGCGCATGTTTATCGTCAGGCACGGGAAACGTGATCGTCTTGGCGGCTAAAATTTCCAAGTTGATGCCGAAAAGACTGCCGAGTATTCCTCGATACGGTAATAGTTAGGTGTTGGATCCACGGAAACTAGGGGCGATCATCCGTGCCTCGCCTTAGGGGCAGTTGTGAGAGTCCTTCTTCCCTTTCTCCTGCGATTCTCGGTTCAGAACATGGTCCCGCGTCCAGAGCGAACTTTCCTTTGTGTAGAACTTCCAAAAACCATCACTCATCGGCGAGGACCATGCGGAGGGATCGACTGAGGGCTTCTTGTTCTTTTTGAGGGACTCGACCTCGTTTCTAACAGCCGCGACGAACTTTTTCTTCGGTTTATCGGCAGCGCCTTGAGCATCTTCCGCTCTCTTGATAGCCCACTCGCAAATCTCAATTTGGAGTTCAAATAGCGGCTTGCCCTTCCTTGCTCGATACCACGCCGCCAGCTTGTCATTATTGCGAAGAAAAGGTACGTAATGAAGGTCTCGCTGTACGCTGTCCGGGAGGAATTCTTTTGTGTCTTCCGAAACATGGTTAAACGTAGGTCCGCCGTAATGAGAGGTTCCTCCAGGCTTAAGATGCCGAAGGTAGGCGCACTGAAGTTTGTTTTCGGCAATGATTATGCAAACGCTCCCAACCGTCCAATTCTCTGGATAACACTCATCAAGTTCGCACGTCGCCGAGTACCTTGTGTCGTGAAAGTGCTCAACAAGGCAGCCCCATAGGTCGTTGCTGCCATCCTGCGCCAACGCCAACGCCGCCGCCCGAACGCGACTCTGGTCATTCCAATCGAATTGTTCGGAGAAGATTGGGTATGCCGACGGGGGCTCGCCAACCAGTTTCGGCGCTTTGTTGCGGCTGGCAACCGCGTCGATCAACCGCTCCATTTCATTGACGCGATCCGCCTGCGAGTCAGCCAAAGTCAGCGGCGTTATGATGAAAGACATGAAAACCACAACAGAAGTGCAGACAAGAACCGCAAACCAGCGACCGTCTTGAGTCGTGTTCGCTGATACGGCCTGTAAGAATGCAAATAGACGGCCACGGAAATTTGGTATGACCGCCTCCCATGGCAACGCACGCGGATCATGCACGCAACTTGAGTCCCGGAACGCCGTAGAAGTATTATCTTTTGTCCCCATTAGTAATCCTTGCGCCTCGCTTGGGGGGTGTTCGCTACAGGACTTTGTCGTCATTCATGGTATCGTCATTGCGGCAAGCCGTCGGTTTCGGCGGAATCGCCGATCGCTGCCGCCTGTGCATTATATCGCTGACCGAGCCGGGGGCGCCATACCCATATTCTAGGCTCCGCTCATTAGGGTGGAGATATCTCGGTGAGGCGAATCAGTCTCGTTCAAAATTTTGTGTGACGACGTCGTCCTGACCGTCTTGCCGGAACCGGCTGCGATCTTGGTGTAGCTGATCTTCGGCGGAGCGATGTTTGCCGTTTGGCAAGAAGAAAATTGAAAGCATGCCGTAAGCTTGGCCAGCCGTTTATCGGCGCATACCTGTGAAAATCGCTCTTTTCGCCGAGCCCGAAAAACGTCACAATATCCGCGCGGACGGTTCGCCCATTCGGCGGCGTGTTTTGCCGTTCGCTCTCCATGGAAGGACGTTTTGAGATGCGGTTGCAATCGGTCGTCGATTATCTCGTTTATCTGTTTGTGCGAGTTTTAATTTGCGTCGCCCAGGCTTTGCCGATGGACGTCTGTCGAAAAATTGCCAAGGGACTCGCGTGGCTGCTGTGCGACGTCTTAAAGCTTCGTCATAAAGTGGTTGATGAAAATCTCCATTTCGCTTTTCCCGAGCTTTCGGAGAAGGAACGCGGTCGGCTTGAGCTCCGCATGTGGGAGCATTTGCTCGTTTTAGTGTTGGAAGTGGCGCACACGCCGCGCAAAATCCACGAAACTAATTGGCGCGACTTCGTTCATTTGGAAAACGAAGCCGCTTTGGTTCGCATGCTCCTCGAAGATCGTCCGCTCTTGATCGTCACAGGCCACCTCGGCAATTTTGAGGTCGGCGGTTACGTCTTAGGCATCCTCGGCTTTCCCACCTATTCCGTGGCTCGAACGCTCGATAACCCCTACCTTGACCGGTTTGTGAACGAATTCCGCGGACGGACCGGACAGCATCTAATTCCGAAGAACGGCGGGTTCGATCAAATCGAGCACGTTCTGAGCGATAACGGGGCGATGGGACTCTTGGCCGATCAATACGCCGGACCGAAAGGATGCTGGATCCAGTTTTTCAATCGTCCTGCCTCAGCTCATAAAGCGATCGCTCTTCTGGCGCTCGAACATAACGCCCCGATGGCCGTTTGCGCATCGTTGCGATTGGGCGACGAGCCGATGATATTCAACTTCATTACCCACGACGTTTTCGACCCGGCCTCTCCGCCCGACGAACTTGGCTCGGTCAAAGCGATCACGCAATGGTACAACGATCGGCTGACCGATCTGATTTTGCGAGCGCCGGAGCAGTATTGGTGGATTCACCGTCGCTGGAAAGACACGCGCGAGCCGAAAAAAACGGCGAAAAAAGCCGCGGCATAACGACTCGGTCTGCGAAGTTGCCCGATATCTAATCGCTGCGTTTGACCAAGCTATCCCCCCCTCAATCTAATTGCATCCGTTAATGGTATGCGTTAGAATGATGACGCTTCGGTCGAATCTGATCTTGCCGGGGCTTTTTGGGCGTTCTGCCGTTTCCGACAGCATCCGTTATAAAGAGGGGAACCCATGCTGCGTTTCGTTGCTACCGCGTTTCGATGTTCTCTTTCTTGCAACTTGATCGTCGCGTTTTTCTTTGCCGCAGTGCTTCTCTTTCAAGCGAATCGATGCGAAGCGACGGACTATTTTTGGAACGTCGCAAGCGGAGATTGGTCCTCTTCGGCTTCGTGGAGTCCTAAATCCGTGCCGACGGCGAGCGGTACGGCTTATGTGACGAACGGCGGTACGGCGTTAGTAACTCAATCTGGCTCGGCCGTGCAGATTTCGTTGGGAAGCACGGCGGGGCAATCTGGTACGCTTCGACTCTCAGGTAGTTTAACCGCTTCCGGAACAATCTACGTCGGCGATTACGGCACGGGAACGTTTCGTCAAACGGCGGGAACCGCCTCGGCGGATTCGTTAAGACTTGGATATTCCGCCAGCAGCTCAGGAACCTACCTGCTCGAAGGAGGCGTTCTCTCCGCCAATAGCCAATACATCGGGTATTCCGGCTCCGGCGCGATGACGCAAACGGGAGGAACGAATACCGCCGCGCATAAGTACTTCTATCTTGGGTATAATGCGGGAAGCTTCGGCACTTATACGCTTACCGGCGGGGTCGTTCACAACAGCGCCTTTTATCTTGGCGAATCTAGCGGCGCAAACGGCAATTTGATCATGAGCGGAGGTTCGCTTGAGACCGGCCGAATCGTTGTGGGAGATGCTGGAACCGGAGTCTTTATTCAGACAAGCGGAACGTGTTCGCTTGCCGAAATCGATTTAAGAAACTCCGTTGAACTTGGTAATGCAACAGGCGGAGTTGGCCGTTATACGTTAAGCGGCGACGGCGTTCTTCGAGAATCTCAACTGAATGTCGGAGCGGTCGGTTCCGGCGCTTTTGTGCAAAACGGCGGCACGCATGCCGTTTCTGGTCAACTATACGTGGGCAACGGAACTTACGAGCTGAACGACGGATCACTTACCGCGTACAATTCCATCATTGGAACAGGATCAAAAGGCTCCTTCACGCAGTCGAGCGGAAGTTTTCTTATCTCAAACATGTTTACTTTGAACGCGGCTCGCTATGTTCTTTCAGGCGGCTCACTATCGGCGAATAACTCCTACATTGGAACGCTGGGCGCCGGCGTTTTTACGCAATCAGGCGGAACGCATTCCGCTACAACCTTCCTTTCCCTCTTCGGAACCTATAATTTGACCGGCGGCATATTATCCGTCTCGGGAAGCGAAACGGTTTCTGGAAACTTCCTCCAATCGGGCGGAACGCATTCCGTCGGATCCGCCTTGAAAATGACTGGCAGCGGAACGCAAACGGGCGGCCTATGCAGCGCAGGTTCTTTATACCTCGGGGCCGGCTACCAATTGCAAAACGACGCCGTCCTTTCCGTCACGAACCTCGCGGAGCTCGCCGGCGGTTCGTTCACGCAGGAAGGAGGCGCGTTTTCAAGCGGGGCTCTCACACTATATTATGGTCGTCAGTTTTTGTTGAAAAGCGGTCAACTGACGAGCGGAGCGATGACCTTGTTAGGGGCCACGGTGTTTCAATTCGGCGGCGGCGTGACGGCATCGACTGTTTCGCTCTCCTCCTCTAGCGGAATGCAAGGACAATATACGTTGGTTGCGGGAACGCTTTCCTCGACGACCGAAATAATCGCCGCGACAGGCACGGCTCACTTGGACCATCAAAACGGAGCGACGAACTCGGTCGCCTTTTTGACGCTTGGTTCGTCAGCCGGCGCTAACGGAAATTACCAATTGAGCGGAACGCTCAATGTCTCCGGAACCTGCACAGTAGGCAATTATGGCAGCGGCAATATATCCCAAAGCGGCGGAACATGCGCGATCGGCGATTGTTTAATCATCGGAGCTCGCTATAAAATCTATACGAGTTACTACAGCCTCTCTTCCGGTTCATTGGCGGTAAATGGGACGACGATTATCGGGTCAAGCGGCTACGGCGCTTTTTCGCAAAGCGGCGGCGTGAGCTCCTTACCGACGGTCATCCTAGCAGCCGCAGGCTCGTCAGTTGGTAATATATATCTTACCGGCGGAACTCTCATAACGTCGTCGATCACCCAGGGTGCCGGCCGTGCGACATTCAATTTTGGTACGGCCACGTTGCAGGCGTCCGGCGTAACGTCGGTTACCGTTCCCATGACTCTTACCGGCACGAACGGAAACGCGAAGATCGACTCGAACGGCTATGCCGTCACGCTATCCGGTTCGATCTCCGGCGTCGGCGGCTTGACGAAGCTTGGTTCTGGCGTTCTTACACTTACCGGCACGGAATCGTTTACTGGCGGCGTCTCGGTTCAAGCGGGAAAGCTCGTTCTCGCCTCGACTGAAAAGAACGACGCCTCGTTGGACGTCGTAACGGCCGTAGGAGCGACGCTCGCCGTCGCAGGCGGAATGCATACGCTCGACGTCATTTCCGGATCGGGGACGACCGTCGTCGCCTCAGACGCCGTCTTGACCGTCGGTTGCCTAGTGCAAGATTCGCTGATCCTCGGCGGAACGGCTTCGCTTGACGAAACGACGTCTGCGATAGTTGCGACGCATGACTCACTACAAACGTCGGCCGTCCCCGAGCCGACGACTGCGTGCTTACTGATTGTTTCGGCTCTCGTCTGTTCCGGAATCGCACGGCGACGAAAATAGCGCAGCCGAATACGGCGTCAACAAACGTAATATCGCTTTAGATAGAAGTATCCGCTTACCGCGTCGAGACGGTTTCTACGGAGTTTTGTCTTGTCGCGCTTCCGAGAAAGTGCGGCCTCCCGACGCCGTGAGCGAACTCCGCTCCGGGCGCAGGCAGGCTTCTCCGATATCGTTCGTACGAACGGACTAAACCGCATTCCGTCGCGCGGCCCATCAAACGCAAGATTGTGGGCCAACGGACGACGCTCTCGCAGCATTCCTCGGCCACAAGACCGATGTGCGACAAAACGGATCCGACGCGGCCGAATCGCGGCGCCCAGGTCCAGAACAAACGCTCGGCTTCCCGACCTCGTCCGAGTCTTGCCGTTTGCGAAAGCTCCTTCGGATGGGCGTACGTTCGACTTTGACGCTCCGAAACGCATCGGAGACCGACCGCATGCAACGCTAATGCGTATTCCACGCCGGCCAACGAGTCGCCGAACGAGCAGCTTAACCCGCCCAATTCTTCAAGCGTCGAACGGCGATAGAAGCCCGACAAAATATCGGGTCCCAGGATATCGGGTAAATAGATCGAGTCGTCGGCCGCATGATACCCGCTGCCGACTCGCCAAACGTCGCCTCGTCGTCGGTAACCGACGCCTGCCGAAAGTATCTGGTCTTGGCGAGAGCGGCTGATGATCACCGGAGCCACGCTGGCCACGCGGCGATCCTCGAAATGCGCCATTGCACGGTCGGACCAGCTCGGACTGGCTTCGAGACCGCATCCCAATACGTGAACGACGTCGCCCGTTGAAGCGGCCACGCCCCGGTTCACGCATTCGACGAAGGACGCCTTCTTCGGCGCATCAATAAAATTCACTTCGCCGCTGAGTTGATACGGATCGGCGTAAGGTTCGGTCAAAACGACCGTAATATCGCTTCGTTGAGGGCGATTTTCCAGCGTCGAAACTAGAGTCTCCTCCAGCTTCTGTAGATTTCGCACGACGGGAATGACAATAGAGAGGCGAAGCACGGGTGTGATTCCTAAAGTTCTATCCCATAACTCCATATAGTCCGAGCCGTTTTGCGAGGGAGGCAAACCGCTCATTTGCGAGGAGATTCATGCGCAGACCGGAAAAAGCAAAATTTCCCCGCTTAAAACAACCGTAACGGTGAACCGCAGTTCCTCGTCACTTCGCTAACTTCGGATTGTAACGAAAAGGAAGTTTATTCTATTCCCCCAAATTCTCCGCTAAGGGGAAAATGCTCCGCCGTAAATCTTTTTCTGACAAGTCTACGTGACAATATAGCAAGACTGCGGCGACCTGGCAATGGTTTTCCGGTTGGTTGGGTGCGTTCCCCCCTGCCTAGCGAGAAGTTTTTTTGTTTCCTGACCGTTCGTGAACTATGTTTCATTAAGGTTGTTAATTGCGACGGGAGACCTCTTCTACCGTCCGAAGGGATAATTCGCGGGGCGTTCACGAAGCCGGGCTTGGAGTGAACGAATATGGTTTTGGCGCCACATTTCAAATCTCGACGCGGGAAGATCGCCATGCGGCTTGTCATCCTTTTTTCCACTTGCTTTCTTTGCTGGCACGCCCAAAATATTCTCGCGGCCGACGAAGCGGCGAACTGGGCCCAGCCCATAAAAATCGAAGGCCTGCCCAACTTCCATAAGGTCAACGACAACCTCTATCGTGGCGCCCAACCTCTCCAAGAAGGCTATCTGGAACTCAAAAAACTCGGCGTGAAAACGATCGTCGGGTTTCGAGATTCAGACACCGATTCAAAACATCTTCGAAAATTGCCGATCAAAGTCGTTCATATCCCAATGAAGACCGGCTCTCCGACCAAAGAAGACGTCGTTAAGTTTCTTAAAACCGTTTCCGATCCGAAAAACCAACCGGTTTTCGTCCATTGCAAACACGGTTCCGACCGCACCGGTCTCATGTGCGCTTGCTATCGAATCTTCATCGATAAATGGACGAAGACGCAAGCGATCGACGAGATGACGAATGGTGACTTCGGCTTCCATCCGCAGTGGTCCAGCCTCATCGATTTCATTCAAGATTTGAATGTCGAAGAAATCGAGAAAAAAGCGGGCATTACGGAATAGAGCGCTCGTTCTAATTGCTCTTTCAGGCAATTACGCATGGCGACTCGGGCCGTTTTTTCACCGAAGCGATTCGCTTTCGCCGACGTTCGCCTTTTTCAGATACGAGTCGATGGCGTGCAGCAATTCGTTGCGGTCGATCGGCTTCGTTAAATATTCGTCGCACCCGGCGTCGCGGCATTTCTGGTGATCGTCTCGCATCGCTTGAGCAGTAAGCGCGACCACCGGCAGTAAATAACCCCGCTCTCGAAGTTTGCGCACCGCCGTGTAGCCGTCCATCACCGGCATTTGCATGTCCATCAGAACGACGTCGAAGGGCATGCCGATTCGCTGACCTTCTAAAGCCGCTTCGACGGCCGTCGCTCCGTTATCGACGACGACGACTTCAGCTCCGGCTTTACGCAAAATAAACGATATCAATCGTTGGTTGTCGGGGCCGTCCTCGGCCAATAGAATCCGGCATCTCAGTTGAATTACGTCTCGCATCGGCTTCGCGCGCGCCTCGACGTGCGTCGGATGGCCATGGTGCGCGATTTCGTCTTGCGATCCGGCGTCGATCGTCAGACTGAAAACGCTTCCTGTTCCGATCTCGCTTGAAACGGAGATATCGCCGCCCAAGAGATTCGACAACCGTTTGCTAATCGCCAAGCCAAGTCCAGTTCCGCCGAACTTTCTGCGCAAGGAAGAATCGCCTTGGGAGAACGGTTGAAATAACATGCTCATCTGCCGTTCCGTCAAGCCGATTCCCGTGTCGATGACGTTGATTTTCAATTGAACGTGATTGAGCGAAGTCGGAGAACCGCTTACGGCGACGCGAACCCCGCCAAGCTCGGTGAATTTGATCGCGTTTCCGATCAGATTCACTAGAATCTGTCGCAGACTGAACGGATCGGTATGCACGGCCTCGGGCATGGCCCCTTCGTATTCCAACTTCAAATACAGGCCTTTGGCCTCGGCGCAAACCTTCATCGTCGAAATAACGTCCTCGAAAAGCTGCCCGAGAGTGCAAATCTCCTTATGAACTTCGAATTTTCCCGTCTCGATTTTCGATAAGTCGAGGATGTCGTTGATGATGGCGAGAAGGTATTCGCCGTTGCGCTTAATAATTTGCGCCCCTTCGCGAATGTCTTGTTTGCTTCCTCCGCCAAGCAAGATGTCGGCAAAACCGAGGATCGCGGTCATCGGCGTGCGTATTTCGTGGCTCATGTTGGCCAGGAATGCGCTTTTCGCCCGATTCGCCGTTTCGGCCTCTTCCTTCGCCTTGGCCAAGTGTCGCTCTGTCCGCTTCCGCATCAGCGCCGATGTAAACGCGGTCGCGAGCGATTCGATGGCCTTCCGATCGGAAGCCTCGTAATACGGCTCTTTGTTGTAAAGCGAAAGCATGCCGATCGTTTTGCCGTTTTCCCGCAAAGGAACCGACAATATCGTCTTCGGCTTGACGTCGCCCGTCGGCGTCGAAATATGATCCGGCAACATGTCCGGATCGTTCGACATGATCGTTTGCCCTTCGCGAATCGCTTGCTTCCACGTTGCAATGTCTTTAATTTGCCTGAAAGCCGCGAAAGCTTGCGTTTTTCGTAATTGGAAGGAAGCGAGCTTGCCGTTCGCCCTCGCCAGAACGTCAAAACGCCCGAGGTCGTCGAGAATTCCAATAAACGCGCATTGGCTGTGCGTTAGTTGTTGCGCTTCGATTAGGCAGAGCCGCGAAACGTCCATCTCGTCACGGCAATTCATCGATTTTTGAAATACTCGATTGATCGCCGAAAGCATGTCGTTGTTACGCAACCGCTCTTCGGAGAGCTTTTTGTTGAAAAACTCCGGAAGTTGATCGCTTTTTAAAAGCAAAACGTCGGGACGGCGTTCGGCGTACTGGGCCACCCGCTCCGCAATCTTATGCGGCGGCGCCATGATGAATCGGCAAGTCTCGTCGCCCGACGCCCGACAGAGAATCTCCGCCGTGACGAGCGGAATCCCGAAACTCGCCTCGCACCAACCGGCCGAGTAGCCCGCGTTCATTACGCAGACCGGAGAAAGAGAATGCTTGCCTTCGTTCGTCCAAGCGTCTGCCTCGAACGAATACGGATGATCGTATATCAGAAGATAGTTTTCGTCGGCCGTTGGATTCGATTCCGGCGATATATCAACGAACGCCCAGCCGCTATGCGCAAAATGAATCGGCCCCGCCGAGAGCTTCGCGATTGGATCGGTCAGCCCCATCTTCGCATGGAACTTCTCGGCGTCCGATTTGCCGATCGCATGCGCGAAATCGAAAAGCATGTTCCGCGCAAATTCGTGAGACTCTTCTTCCCGGCCTTCTCCGAATAGCCTGGTGATCAAATTGAAAAACTCGACCGAAAGCGCCGCCGCGCGGATCAAGACGTAACGCTCTCCCCCAATCTCAATCTTCCCTTGCTCCGGCTTGAATATCCGGGAGGAAAAAAAACTCGAGACGATCGGCTCCATCTCCGCGAACAGCGCTTCAACCTCGACGGGGACTTTGACGGTGGAAAGAGGCATCGTTGAACCAGACGGCAGGATTGGCGGGCTATCAAAGGCGGGTTACGAAATGCTCTTCGGCTTTCCGCTGCGAGCGTCCTCGCATGCTGAATCCGACGTAACCAAATTCGCGGCTTAGGAAATTACGCAAATGCAGGTAGTCTAAGTAATTTGATCGGTCCACCGAGGAGCCGATCCTCTATGGAATTGCTGCGAAATCCCCAGACTACAAAGACACCCCCCCGCACGCTTAAGCCAATCAGAACAACCTGCATTTTCGTCGCATCACAGATAGACCGTATAAAACGATGCATGACCGCAAGAGTTCGGCCTATGAAGTGAATTGTGATCCTTGCCGAAGGCCTCGGCGTTCGAAGGCATCATCAAATGCGCGCTGCACGGCATTGCGATCACGTCCCCAATCCGGTCCGAGGAGATACTCCGACGGAGCCGAGCTGAAAAGCCGTTCAACGACCACAGCAGGCGAGAGGTTTTCCAAAAACGCGATAACCGTTTTCACATATTCTTCGAGCGACGGCAACGCGACTTCGCCCTTTGCGACGAGATCGCCCAACCGCGTGTTTTTTACGGCGAGTAGGTTGTGGATTTTAACTGCCCGTATCTTTTTCCGTGAAATATATCGTGCCGTGGCGATGGCATCGTCCGTTGATTCGTCGGGAAAGCCGAAAATGATATGCGTTCCCACCTCCACGCCTCGCGCATGGCACCGATCGACGGCATCGTCAAATGCGGCAAAATCATGCCCTCGATTCATCCAACGAAGCGACCGATCTTGAATCGATTGTAGCCCCATTTCCAGAAACAACGTTTTTTTGTCGCTTAATGCTGATAATAAATCGATCGCCTCGTCGGCCAAACAGTCAGGTCGAGTTCCAATGGCTACACCGACGACCGCCGGATGATCGAAGGCGGGCGCGAACAGCGACCGTAAAACGTCTACTGGCGCGTGGGTGTTCGTTCCTGGCTGGAAATAGGCGATGAAGCGATCTACCCCATACAGATGGGTTAGCTTCGCGGCGGCACGGTCGATTTGCTCGCGGATATCCCCCGACTGATAGCGGCGGCTTGGGCTAAAACTGGCAGGGTCGCAAAAGATACAGCCCGTATGTTCGGAGGAATTGTCCCTGTGAGGGCATCCGAGCCCCGCGTCGAGACTGATTTTTCTCACTTTTCGTCCAAACTTGCTCTGATAAAAGAAGTTAAGACTGTAGTAGCGCAGCCCGGTCGATGCCCAATCGTATTCCGGTTCTGAAGTTGTACGCAGTTTTGTTGACGGCATTGGTGAGTCAAACTACACTGAATTTGGTGGCCAAGTTCATCATAACCGCTTGCGGATATTACTCAATAAAGCATGAAGGCCTAATAAAATGTTTGGCGAATTGCTTCCCGTAGGAGGGGGTGACCCGATTCCCCTCCTCAAAAAGACGCTGCTGGTCGGTCGCCGTGAAAGCTGTGACATTGTTTTGCGGTTCTCAAACGTTTCGGCCCATCACTGCCAACTCATCCTGAACGGCGGCTATTGGCTGATCCGCGATATGAATAGCCGTAACGGCATTAAGGTCAACGAAAAGCGACTGACCGAAAAGCACGTCATGCCCGGCGACGTAATCTCTATCGCCAAGCACAAATACGAGATGCGTTACTCGCCGATCGACCTAGGCGCGATCGGACCTCCCCCCCGCGACGGCGCCGAGGCTGAAATCTTCGGAAAGTCGTTGCTTGAGCGGGCTGGATTGGAACGCAAAAGCTACGCCGACAAAGGCCAAGACGAGAAAAACGCCTATACCGAGGCCAAACGCTACGACATCTCCAAAGATTACGACGTACGGATGAAAAATCAGCCCCGATAACGGCTTTTTTCACGACATTGAACTATTTGCGCTGGATCATTGTCTACCTCGGTATCCATAAAGGGGAGGAACGCTCGGCGGTCCTCCCCCTTTTTGTCTTTTAGACGCTTTTCGGCTACAATCTCCTGTCGGTTTCGTTTTTCGCTTTAAACCGGCTCCTGGATCGTTAATGGCTAAGAACAAAAAAACTCGCGCTGATTTTCGTAAAAATCGGAACGTTCGCGTTCGTAAAACGAATCTCACTCGCGATTTCGATAGCGAGAAGTTTGAGGAAGACTCAACCGTCCGTTCCGAACGGATTAGCGGTAAAGGGGAGCTAACCCGTCGCCGCACGATTATGACCTCTCAAACCGACGAATCCGAGGATTCAGGCGACCATCTCGCCGTCGATGAAACGCAATGCCGACGCGGACGTGTTCTCAGCGTGCATGGCCTGCATAGCCGCGTTCAAGACGAAGAAGGCAAAATCTACGGGTGCATCACCCGACGCATTCTAAAAACCCTTTCCACCGACCAACGGCATGTCGTCGCCGCCGGCGATCGCGTCTGGTTCCGCGCGAACGACGATACGGAACAGGAAGGCTGCATCGAACGGGTTGAACCTCGCTACGGAGTCATCAGCCGGGCCGTCCGAGGCCGACAGCATATTCTCGTGACGAACGTCGATCAATTAGTGATCGTCGCCAGCGCCGCCGAACCGCGTATTAAACCCAATCTGATCGACCGGATGTTGGTCGCTTCGGAAAAAGGGCGCGTCCGCCCCATCGTTTGCATCAATAAAATCGATCTGGTTTCGCCCGCCGAACTCGAACCTTTGATCGGCGTTTACGGTCAAATGGGATACGACTCGATGCTCGTCAGTGCGCAAACCGGCTTCGGCATCGATTCGTTGCGAAAATTACTGCGCAACCGCGAAACCGTCGTCGCCGGTCAAAGCGGCGTCGGAAAATCGTCGCTCTTAAACGCCGCCGATCCCGCCTTGGCTTTGCGCGTGCAGACCGTCAGTCGAGAAAATGAAAAAGGGCGGCACACGACTACCGCTTCGAATTTGATCCCGTTGACCGGCGGAGGTTATGTCGTCGATACGCCCGGCATTCGCCAGTTCCAACTTTGGGACGTCATTCCCGAGGAGCTCGGCGGCTTTTTCCGTGATCTTCGCCCGTACGTCAACTACTGCCAATTTCCCGATTGCACTCATACCCACGAAGAAAACTGCGCCGTGAAGAACGCCGTCGCCGACGGCCAATTGGACGAACGGCGTTACGAAAGCTATCTGAAACTACGCGAAGGCGAATTTGAATAACGCGCGCCCCAATCATCCCGGTCGCATCAACCAACTTAAAGAGAACAGCAACAACGTGTTTGAAAATCTGAGCGAGAGCGAAATCGAATCCGCGGTGTTAGTCGGCGTACTGCTTCCAGATAGCGAAGCGAACGACGAAACGTTAGAAGAACTGGAAGGACTGGCCGAAACGGCCGAAGTTCGCGTCGTCGGACGTCTTACCCAACGCCGCGAAACGCCCGACATGACGACCTATCTCGGCAAAGGCAAAGTCGACGAGCTAAAGGCCCTTGCCGAAATGCACGACGCCGACATGGTCATCTTCGACAACGATCTTAATCCCGGCCAAACGCGAAATCTGGAAAAAGCGCTCGACGTAAAAGTGATCGATCGGACGGAATTAATTCTCGATATTTTCGCCAAACGGGCGCAAACGCGGCAAGCTCGACTGGCCGTCGAACTGGCGCAGCTCGAATACGCCATGCCCCGCTTGAAACGAATGTGGACGCATCTTTCACGTCAAAAGAAAGGGGTTGGCACGCGCGGCCCCGGCGAAACGCAGCTCGAAGAAGACCGCCGCTTGGCCGAGAATAAAATCCTCGACCTCAAGAGCCAGCTAAAAGAAATTGAACGCCGCAAGGAACGCGAAGTGACGAGTCGCCGCGACGCCCCGGCCGTTTCGCTCGTCGGTTATACGAACGCCGGAAAAAGCACGCTCATGAACGCGATGACCGGCTCCGACGTTTTCGTGCAAGACGCGCTCTTCGCCACCTTGGACACGCGCACCCGCCGCTGGCATTTGCCCGGTTGGGGACCGATCCTTCTCAGCGACACCGTCGGATTCATCCGAAATCTGCCCCACCATTTGATCGAGAGCTTTAAAGCGACGCTCGAAGAGGCTCGCCGCGCCGATCTTCTTCTCCATGTGGCCGACGCCTCGAATCCGTCGGTCTACGAGCAAATCTCCGCGACCTATAAAGCGCTCGAGGAAATCGCCATCGAACGAAAAGATACGATCCTCGTCTTCAATAAAATCGATGCGCTCGAAGATCGCTCCCGCATCGACGGTCTGCTAAATCGCTATCCGCATGCGGTTCCGATCAGCGCTCGCACGGGCAAGGGCCTGCGCGAATTAGCCGCCGCCGTGAGCGACGCCTTGAGCCGCAACTTTATGGACGTCGATGTGCGGCTTCGCGTCGAAGACGGCAAAACGCTCGCCTTCCTCGCCGCAAAAGGCGAAGTCCTGTCGAAAAAATACGCCGAGGATTCCGTCGTCGTGCATTGCCGAATCGCCGCGCACGACATGGCCAAAGTGGAGCACGCGTGCTTGTCGGTCGAACGTCGAGGAACGTCCTCCGCGAACGTCGAAGGCGAACCGTCGCAAACCTCGTTCGCATTTGACGCCGAGTAATACGCATTTCGCGCCGTCGAAAAAGCCTTCCGTCGGTTGTGTCGAACGCCTTTCATCGCGCTGTAGGGAACGCCCTCCGTCACGTTCTTTTGTGGCTATGAAAACTTGCTGCGTCTCCGCGGCTCCGTACCTCCGCGTGGAAATCCTTTCTTGAAATCAGGCCAAGCCTTGCGCTAAATTTTTCAATGACGATATTCTCGTCGGAAAGACTTGCGACCTTTCCTCCGTTCTTTGGCAATTTGGTTGCGATCTGTCGGCGTTTAGCGATCGACCCATGCCGCGATGCCTGCCTCTTTGCGATCTTCGCATCTGTTCCTGTCCCCTGTGCACAATCTTGCTGCGAGCAGGAAATTTCAATATTTCGGCTGAAAATGGCGTCCATGTTCTCCAGGAGACTGCTCGCGATCGCCTGATTTATTTCAAAAACCGAGCGAATCGATTCTGATTTTCATTTCGCTCAACGCGTGATTCGTCGAAACCGCATGAGAAACCGCTCGCCGCCCTCCTCCCTAAATCCGACGTTTTCGGGTATGCTAAACTTTCTTGATTAGCAGTTCGGGGCGCCCGCAATTTTTTCGCCGTCTGAAGTCGGCTTTCGCAGCATGGGTTGGTTAAATATTCTCGGCATCGCGATCGGCTTGGCCATGGACGCCTTCGCCGTCTCTATTGCGACCGGTTTGACTCTGGATCGAGTCACTCCGCGTCACACCTTTCGCATCGCCTTTCATTTCGGCCTGTTCCAATTTCTTATGCCGATCATTGGCTGGTTCGCCGGCCGCGAACTTTCGCAATACATCGTTAACTACGATCATTGGATCGCCTTCGTCATATTGTCGTTCATCGGCGGGAAAATGTTTTGGGAAGCGTCGTCGGACGACGAAGATAAAATGCTCAAAGATCCGACTCGGGGTTGGACGTTGATCACGCTTTCCGTGGCTACGAGCCTCGACGCCTTAGCCGTCGGCGTAAGCATGGCCTTGCTAAACGTTTCGGTTTGGACGCCGAGCCTCGTTATCGGCCTCGTGACCGCTTCGCTTTGCACTCTCGGCATTTTGTTCGGCTCGAAGCTTGGTTCCCGCTGGAGTCATTGGGCCGAAATCCTAGGCGGCGCCGCTTTAGTTTGCATTGGCCTGAAAATCCTCCTCGATCATCTCCTTTACGCCTCGCCCGCCCTTGCCGGATGAGGCCGACTGAGGCTCTTCGTCTCGCGGAACGCAAGCAAGAGTCAAAATCTCCGCGGTTCGCCAAAAATCGTCCATTGACCGAACTGCAACGGACTGCGAAACTGAACTAGATCGCTTTGCGCAATTTGCAGGCCAAGCTACCGAAAACCATCCGAGACGTTCCAATGCGATTCTCTTCGTTTGCTAAGTCGTTTTTCGTTTTCTTCGCTTTCTTTTGCGCGGCAGTCGGTTCGATTATGGCGGCCGACGACGCCTCGATCGAATTACCTTCGCCCGACAAAACGATTTCCGTAGTTATCACCGCTGCGGGCAAATTAAAATATTCGCTTTGCGTGGACGGCAAACCCGTCTTAAGCGAATCGAAACTCGGCCTACAATTCAGAAACGGCTTGACGTTCGGACAAAACGTCGAAGTCGTTAAAGCCGAACGCAAAAGCGTTGATTCGACTTGGGAAAACCTCTTTGGCAAACGTCGCCAGGTCCGCAATAATTACAACGAACTTCGTCTGATCTTGCGCGAGAAATCAACATCGCCGAATCTCTTTGAAGTCGTTTTTCGTGCCTTTGACGACGGCGTCGGCTTTCGCTACGTTTTGCCGAAACAAGACGGACTCGAACAATTCGTTTTAACCAAGGAATTGACCGAGTTTGCGTTCGCCGAAAATTATTCTTGTTTCGTCGGGAAGCAAGATCAAGGCTTTCAAGGTCCGCAGGAATGGGAATTCAAGCCTGGAAAACTGAGCGATCTGAAAGCGAAGTCGATCGTCGGACTGCCGTTGCTCGTCCAGACGCCGACCGCTTGGGTCGCCGTTCTCGAGGCCGACTTGTGCGATTGGTCTGGAATGTGGCTTGCCGGCGCCGATGACAAGAATGAGATCGCGAAAAACGGCGTGACCGTAGGCGTAAAATTGGCGCCGCGACGCGACGGGCAAGGATTAGTGAAGGCCCAGGCCCCTCAGGCTTCGCCTTGGCGAACGTTGATGATAGGGCGCCAACCAGGCAGACTCGTCGAAAGCGATCTCGTCGCAAATCTCAGCGAACCGTGCAAATTAAAGGACGTATCGTGGATTCGCCCCGGAAAAATGGCCTGGGACCATTGGTGGTCGGGCGACGTGAAAATGGACACCGCCACGCTCAAACAATACATCCAACTTGCCGCCGACATGGGCTGGCCGTATCAGCTCATCGATTGGCAATGGTACGGCGACTATAACAAACCCAACTCCGATATTACGAAAGTTAATCCGGACGTCGATATGGACGAAGTGCGTCGTTTCGCCGCTGAAAAAGGCGTTAAACTTTGGGTCTGGCTCTATTGGACCGACGTTGATCGCAACGACGCCTATATAAAGGCCTTCGACCTCTACAAGCAATGGGGAATCGTCGGAGTGAAAATCGACTTCATGGACCGTGACGACCAAGAAATGGTCGATTGGTATGAAAAAATCACGCTCGCTGCCGCCGAACGTCAACTTATGGTCAATTTTCACGGCGCTTTCAAAACGTCCGGATTCAATCGCACATATCCGAATCAGATCACGCGCGAAGGCGTCTTGGGGAACGAATATAATCGATTTAGCAAGAGCGTGACGCCGGCGCATAAAGTCATGCTCCCCTTCACGCGTTATCTTGCTGGCCCGGCCGATTTCACGCCGGGCGGGTTTCTGAATCGGCAGCCTGAGAAATTTAAGGTGGACGTAAAGGCGGCGCAAACGCAAGGGACGCGCGCGGCCGAGTTGGCCTTGTTCGTACTCTACGACAGCCCGATCTGTTGCGTTTGCGATCATCCGAGCCATTACCGAAATCAGCCCGGCGTCGATTTCCTTAAAGTCGTGCCCACGGTCTGGGACGACACTCGTGTCTTGGAAGCCGAGGTGGGGAAATATCTTGTCCTTGCGCGGCGATCCGGCAATGAATGGTACATTGGCGCCTTAACCGACGGTAACGCCCGGGATTTTGAGGTGAAGCTCAATTTCCTTGGCGAGAAAAGCCGCAAGGCGCGAATTTGGAAAGACGCCGCCGACAGTCAAACCGCCCCCGAACGTCTCGAAACGGAAGATCGAGACGTTTCGGCCTCTGATATTTTAAAGCTTCACTTGGCGTCGGGCGGCGGTTGCGTCGCGCGAATTCAATGACTATGGCGCTTCGCTCAATTCGGCGCTGATGATTCCTTCGACCTGATTGAGATCGGTCAGAAAAGAAATCGCGCTTTCGGCGTCGTTTAGCCGCGTCGAAAAAGTCAATTCAACGGCCGAGCCTTGTCGAGCCGTGGAGACTCCGATCAATCGCGACTGAGAAAGATATTGGGCGAACGTCGATTTGAGCAGCGCTTTCGCGTCGCGGCCAAGCCCGATGCGAACGGTAAGAAGCCGCGTCTGACCGGCGACCGAAGCGAACGTTGGCGCGCAGAAAGATAAAAGAAATGCAGCGGCGGCGACGACCGGAATTCCGACGGCGGCGACGATTAAATACCCCGCCCCAATCGCCATTCCGACAACTACGGCGAAAATAACGAAGGCCGTGTCGCGAGTGTCTTCGACGATAGTGCGGAAGCGGATGATCGCCAACGCCCCCGCGAGACTAAAAGCGCGAGCGACGCTGTCGCCGATGACGAGCGTGACCATCGAAATTAAAATCGTAAGCAAGACAAGCGTGGTCGCCATGGCGAAAACTTCGGTTCGCTCTTTGCGTTGCGTGACGAAATACGTTCCCGCCACGAGGCATCCGAAAAGCCACGCGATTAGCAACCGCACGGATAACATATTGAACGACAAATGAACGGCGTTTGAAACTGCCGCGTTCTGAAACCACTCCGACATGAATTCTGTTTCCCTATTTTAAAATCAACACGGTATGCATGAATGCGCGATACTTTGAAAAACGCCCCGGCTCAACCGCTAAATCGCGGGCTAAATCTTTAAAAAAGCTAGGCATCTCGTTTTGAAATTTCATTTCGCACACGACGAACTTTTCGGAGAGGCGGGTTCCTCCCTCAAACGGATCGACGTTCCAGTCGGTCGTCGTTATCCCGCGAATATTCCGGTCGAACGTGAAGCGTAGCGGTGCGGCGTCAATTTCGCCGAAATACGCGCGGCGATCATAAGAGATTCGGCAAGCCGGCCGTAACGTCCCTTCGAGTATCTCGTCGCGGAACCACGCCGCGTCCCAATCGTCGGCCATCTCGGCCGAAAAAACGAGCGGAAGCTCCTCTTCGGGAATGATTGAACGACGCTTTTTTACTCGGTCCGCGCGACGATATTTTCGTTCGAGAAACAAATTCTCGTCATGTCCGTATCTACGCAATCGATGCTTCTCGCGTTTGAACGGCCCTTCGTGATAAAACACGTCGAAGTCCGCGGTATCGCAGTAAAGCGTCGTCGTGCGGTATTGATGATTAAAAGTCGCGTCGGCGTGCGGATCAAGCGAGAGACGAGTTCGGACGAATCGTTCGACGGCGGCCGCTTTCTCCTCCGTCAGTTGGAATTTTACTTCAAACGCAGGGAGCTTCGGCCCCGCGGCGATTCGCAACGAAGGCGAAAGCGTCGCGTCGTTCGGCGCAGCCTGAATTGGCGCGGATTGGCGGGCGAGCGAGTCTCGCGAATAGGCGGGCGGGCGAATGATTACGCGGGGAAGATTCATTTTTCGTCAATCAACTCTTTCGAGTCCTCTGATTTCTTCTGCGTCGATTTTTCGGCGTCAGTTTTCGATTCCGATTTATCGCTTGTCTTCTTCTCTCCCTTTTTCTCTGGCGGACGAGAAGCGTCGGCGTCGCGTTTGCCGGCTTTCATCGAAGCGCCATCGTCCGGCCGGCTTCCGGCTTGCGGGCGACCGTTTTGGCGAGCGTCATTTTGACGGTCGTCGTTCGGCCTTCCGCCGGCGCGTGGGCCGCCTCCTTGCCGACCGCCGCCGGGACGAAAATCGTCTTGTTGCGGGAAAAACTTCGACAATGCGGTCGAAAGCTCTTCCTCGGTCATCGAGTCTTGCTTAGCTTTTGCGTTTTTCGTGAATAGCGATTCCGCGGCGGCGACGATTTCCTTCTCCGTCAACTTGCCGTTATTGTCTGCGTCGAGTTGTTTGAAACCGGATTGCGCGAGCATCGCGCCGGGACCGCGATCAAAAAAGTCGCCGCCCGGTCCGCCGAAATTTCCGCCGGGGCGGCCGCCCGGAGGACCGAAGCCTTGGTCGCCAGGACCGAATCCGCCCGGTCCGCCTGGAGGAGCGTTTCCGTTCCCGCGATCGTTGCCGCCTGGTCCGCCTCGATTTTCGACGCCGTTTGATTGCATCTTCTTAATCGCGGCGGTAAAAGCTGTTGAATCCAGTGCGCCCTTTTTGTCGGAGTCGCATTTTACGAAGAAGCGTTTTGCCGCGCTCGTCAACTCCGATTTGGTCAGCTTGCCGTCCTTGTTCGTGTCGGCGAAGTCCATAACCGGTTTGGCCAAGAACATGCCTGGACCGAAACCGCCCGGCCCTCCGAATCCGCCTCGTCGGCCGCCAGGGCCTCCGGGACCGCCCATTCCTTGCGGCACGAAGCCCTTGTTCTTGTCGTCGGCGATTTGCGCGTTCACTGAGGCGACTCGCTTGGCGATGAACGACTTTAGTTCCATACCTTGCCCGAAACCGCCGCCAGGGCCTCCGCCCGGAGGGCCGAATCCGCCGCGTTGCGATTCGTTGCGATTTTTCGCCGCTGCGCTTTCTTCGGCAATTGCGTCTTTCACGAGCGCTTGGGCGACTTCAACGTCTTTCCCGAGTTGATCGACCGTAAAATAATTGTCGACTAAATTCTTGACGTATTTGCGGTAGATTTTATCGTACTCTGGAATCGCCAAGACTCGTTCAACAAGCTTATTCGTTCCTTGATGCGGATGGCTGACGCTCAATTGCGAAAGCTGCTCCGGAGTTCCGCCCATCGGAAAACTACCGAACGAAAGGTCCAAGTCCCAAGGTAGGAACATGAACTTTTGCGTGCGCGGATGTTGATAGATGTAATAGTTGTGCCCAAGTCCGATGAAGCTATCGAAGTTGGCCAAGACGGCGTTGCCGGCAAGATAGCGCAGAAATTCGTCCAAGTCGAGATAGGAATCGATCTCGTTGCGGAATTGTTCGTCTTTCGAGTCGTTCACCAGCTTCAGGAAATCGAGAAAGCGCTTTTTATCCGCTGCGCCGACCTCGCCTTTCGGACGGTAACGCGATTCGTATGTTTTCCAATCCTCGCCTAGATAGGGGAGCGCTTGAATTCCTTCGGGCTTGTAGAGAACGCCTTTTTTCGTGTCAAAATGATCTTTGAGAAAAGTCTTGTCAATATTTTCGTCGAGCGTGTAAAGGCCGACGAATTCGTTGTCGTACTGGCCGGGGATGGTTATATAGACCTTGGCCCAAGCGGTGCGGGGCGAAGGAACGCCGGCCTGGCGGAAGACTTCATAGGCGAGAACGTCACGGACATGCGTGGCGTCCATGATGTTGTTTCCGAGGCTAATTTTTTTCTGGCCGTGAAATTGTTGATTTTCGACGTATTTGTCAAACTTGATTTTCAGCGGTCGGCGTAAAATGTTTGACGAGGAAGCGTAGGTGGCGTTCCCTTTGAAACGCAGTCCGACGTCTTTATAGGTTTCGCCATCTGCCGTGAGCGACGCATGAACGTAAGTGAAGCTTTGATTGAACATGCCGCCGGGACCTCCGCCGCCTGGTCCGCCGCCAAAACCTCCTCCAGGACCGCCGCCTTGGCCTCCGCCGGGAGGGCCAAACCCGCCTGGGCCGCCTCGTCCGCCGCCTGGAGGACCGAAGTCGTTCGGAGGGCCGAACATTTCGTCGTCGTCAAAATCATCGGCGATTTGCGCACGTTTCGCGTCAGGTTTGGCGTTCGTATCGGCTTTTTTTGCCGATTGCAAATCCGATTTCGATTTTTCGTTCTGGTTGTTTTGGGGGGATTGCTGATTTTGGCTTTGAACGGCCGACGGTCGATCGGGGCCTCCTCGTCCGGCATTGCCACGCACAGGTTGCATTGCTTTCCAATCTTCAGCGGAGACGGTTAGATGAATGCTCCAGATTTTGTTCAGACCGAAAACTTCCGACGCGTCTGATTTTGTGGACGTCGCGGCGGAACTGATTGAGAAAATAGATGTTACGAAATATCCCGCAATAAGTATGCAGGATATCGCGACTATTTTCGGCGAATGCATCTGCGTTTGCGGTTTCATAAACAGTCCTTTGTCCATCTTCGAAGAAGATGTTCCGTCGTTGGGCGGGCGTTTTCTTAAGTTATTGCAGAAAGGGGGGGATGGTTCGTCGGTTTATTCTTTAGCCAAGCGGAAAAACCGTAGAGACTAGATGCGATTCATTCTTGAGACATTCTCTAACAGGTGGTTAAACGCAAAAAACCCACAATATCTACACTAAAAGCCAAAATATTTTGGCGTAAAATCTTAAGGGGAAGCATTTTACTCGCAGCGGAAGCCGCAGGGGTCGGTTAGTATCTTGTAAAATGGGTACGACGTTTGCATTGTAAATTCGCTATTCCCGATTTGAAGTAGAATGCAGCCCTCCTGATTCGTATATCGAATAGAGAAGTCTTATGGCGGAACAATCTGAAGACGTTGAATCCCTTGATAATCGTTTACGCGCCGGCGACCAAGACGCCTTGGCGACCTTATTCTCCAAGCATCGAGATCGTTTGTGGAGAATGACCCATTTTCGGATGGACCGGCGCCTGCTCAGCCGCGTCGATCCCGACGATGTCCTCCAAGAGGCGTTCATGGCGGCGGCCGATCGACTGAAAAGCTACAACGTCGGCGAGGATGCCGAGTATTCGCCGTTCGTTTGGCTACGCATGATTTTGATGCAAACGATGACCGACGTTCATCGTCGGCATCTAGGCGCGCAAATGCGAAGCGCCGAAAAGGAAGTGAATTTCCGTCAGCAAACGTGCGGTCAAGCGACCTCGGCCTCCCTGATCGCTCAATTTTCAGGCCGGTTGACTTCGCCCAGTCAGGCAGCGGTTCGCGCGGAGTCCTTGGTTCAATTGGAGCAAGCCGTCGAGTCGATGGAACCTTTGGATCGAGAGGTTTTGGCTCTTCGCCATTTTGAAGAGTTAAGCAACAGCGAGACGGCGGAAGTGCTTGGAATTCAGCAAAAAGCTGCCAGCATCCGTTACGTTCGCGCAGTAAAGAGACTTCGAGAGGTTTTGTCGCAGATGCCCGGTTTCAAAGAGGAATAGTTTGCCATGCCGAGGCCGGATGAAGAACGCGATCCGCTGGAGTCGATCGCGGCCGACTTTTTGGAACGTCGTCGCCGCGGCGAATTTCCGTCGCTCTCGGAATATAAAACAAAGTATCCGGACCTTGCTGAAGAGTTGGAAGAGCTTCTTCCGGCCGTGGCGGCGTTGGAAAGCCTGAAAACTCACAAAGAGGAGTCCAGCGGAGCGCATATTTCGATGGGCGCTCCCCGATTGGAACGTCTTGGCGACTTCCGTATCTTGGGTGAAATCGGACGCGGAGGCATGGCCATCGTTTATGAGGCCTATCAAGAATCGCTCGGCCGGCATGTGGCCGTCAAAGTCTTGCCTAAGCAATCGCTCTTAGACTCTAAGCAGTTGCGACGCTTCAAACGCGAGGCTCAGACCGCCGCCCGACTGCATCATACGAATATCGTGCCGGTCTTCGGCGTCGGCGAACAAGAGGGCTATCATTACATCGTCATGCAGTTGATTCGCGGCGTTGGACTGGACGTCGTGCTGCGCCAATTGCGGCGCAAGGAGGACGGTCCGTCTTTTTTCGACGAAGACCATGAACGGAGCTTGAGCGCCGACGCTTCATCGAGCGCGATTCAGTTGGCCGAAATGCTTCTACAGGGCGAATTTCGGCAGACTCGTGAATCTGATCGAGGGGCGGACGTTTCTTCGCGATCGGAGTCATCGTCCGATTTCGTCGGTTATGAAACGCCTCCGTCGCGAACGTCCGACGAATTAGCGGCAACCGAAGTTATGGAGATAACGCCGAACGAACAAGCTCCCGAGGAGTCTGCTTTAACGTCGAACCGGGGCGCTCAAAACGTCGCGAATCCGCAATCCGGCGGAGTCGTGTTCGGCGCTTCATACTGGCGGAGCGCGGCGGCGATCGGTCTTCAAGCTGCCGAGGCTCTCGGATATGCGCACGCGCATCATACGTTGCATCGCGACGTCAAGCCCGCGAATATGCTCTTAGACTCGCTAGGGACGGTTTGGATCGCCGATTTCGGATTGGCTAAGGCGATGGAACAGGGGGACGGCACCGAAACCGCCGGAATCGCCGGAACTTTACGCTAC
This sequence comes from Thermoguttaceae bacterium, assembly GCA_963665265.2. GTDB lineage: Bacteria > Planctomycetota > Planctomycetia > Pirellulales > Thermoguttaceae > CAXXHQ01. The sequence goes on from OY762224.2 coordinate 2,139,531, forward strand.
ATCGCGCCTGAACAATTCTCCGGGAAAACAGACGCGCGTAGCGATATTTACAGCCTGGGCTTAACGCTCTACGAGTTGCTTACGTTGCGTCCGGCTTTTGAAGATTCCAGTCGCGGGAATCTGATTCGGAAGATTACGCACGAAGAGCCGATGCGGCCAAGGAAAGTTCGTCCGGATATTCCTCGCGATTTGGAGACGATCGCTCTCAAAGCGATCGCCCGCGACCCGGTTTGCCGGTATCAGACCGCCGGCGAGTTGGCCGACGATTTGCAACGATTTTTGGAAGATCGCCCGATTCTCGCTCGTCGCGCTTCGCCGGTCGAACGACTGTGGCGTTGGGCGCGTCGAAATAGGCTTGTCGCCGGTCTTTCGGCTTGCGTCTTGGTCTTGCTCGTCGCCGTCGCCGCCACGGCCTCGGTCGGATACGTTCATACGATGCAGGCGAATAAAAACGAAGCCGCTCAACGACAAAAAGCGGAGCAAACTTCGAAACTGGCGCTCGACGCCCTGGACGATATTTTTCGCCAGTTTGCTCCCGACCGCGCGCCTGTCGCTTCATCGATGGCCGTGACCGACGCCTCGGGAAAAGAAATCACGGTCACGACCCAGCCGACTCTCTCTAAAGAAACGGCCGCATTGCTCGAACACATGCTCGCCTTTTACGATCGGCTCGCCGCGCAAGGAGGCGACGACGTAATCGTTAATCAAAAAGCGGCCGACGCTAACCGCCGCATCGGAGATATCCGCTATCGACTAGGCCAATATGACGAAGCGAAGACCGCCTATTTGCGAGCGATTGATTTGTTCAAGAGCATTGAAGCGAGCGGGAAAGATGACGAAAATGACGACGTATGCGTCGAAATTGCTCGAACGCAAAACGAGCTCGGCTCCGTTTACGCGAAAATGAACGAACAAGCGTCCCAACGAAAGTCGCATCAAGACGCCCTAGCGACTTTAGCCTCCGCCGACTCGCAATATGCCGAAACTCCGTCGTATCGATACGAATTGGCGCGAACCTATTATTATATGGGTAAGTCGCCTCTGCCGCCGTTGATTGCGTTCGCCGACCGTCGCGGCCCCGGCCATAACGGCGGTTTGGGTCCGATGCGCGGACCGGAATTCGACCGAGGCCCCGATGCGGATAGAGGGCCCGACCAGGATCCAGGCCCCGATGAGGAGAGATTCGATAACGGTCCGCCGTTCGACGCGCCGCCCCTCCCCGAGTCGCGAGGCGGGCGTCGAGGAGCCACGCGCGGTGCAGAAAGGGCGCAGCACGAGGAATATCTGAAAAAAGCGATTGAAATTTTGAACCGGCTTGCCGAAAGCAATCCGAAGACGGCAGAGTATCGTTTTTTGTTGGCGAGATGTTATCGAGAAGCGTACTTCGGTCGCCCCAACTCGCCCGACGCCGATTTGAATCGGGAAAACATGGACAAGGCGATTCGTCTACTAAAAACGTTGGTCGAGGAGCATCCCGACGTTTCTGATTATCGCTTCGAGTTGGGCGAAGCCTATGCGACGGCTGATTTTCGCCATCCGTTTTCTCGTCGTGACGAAGAAATGCAAACGAAGGATAAAGCAAGAGACGATAAATCAGAGCTTCGAATTCGCCGGAATCTTGAAAAAGCCTCGTCGATTCTCGAGTCGCTCGTCGCCGAGAATCCGAACGTGCCCGATTACGCGGTTTCCGAGGCCTTCGCTCATCTACGAATGTCGCGCGAGCTGATTGAAACCGATCCGAAGGAATCGGCGGCGCTTTTGCGAAAAGCTCTCGATTTGCAAAGCAGTTTAGCGAGGCGCTATCCGACAACCTATCCTTATCAACTGATGAGCGCGTTTACCCAGCGTGAGCTTGCCGAATTACTCCGCGGCGAAAAACGATATGCCGAATCGCGTGAACTACTTGAAGCTTCGATCGTAGCGATAAAGAAAGTGTTGAAAGAGGACGCAAAGGGGGGGCCGATGCGAGGCGTTCTCGCCGACGTTTATTATTCGCTCGCCGACGTGCTTCTCGATATGGGCGAGAAAAAAGCCTCTCTTACGGCCGAACAAAACGCGATTGACGCGGCCGCCGACGCCGACGCTTTTCCGGATTAATTCTCCGGTAGCCTGGAAACGGCTTGGTCGGTCACGGCCAAATGTGCTATAATTGCGCACATGCTTTTTTTATTGGCGCCGCTTGAATAATCGGCGCAATCGTTAATATTGTTAGCGGTTAGCGTTTTAATGACGCCGACCGCCTCAACATTCAAATACCATTCTCGATCGAGGTAACCCATGCGAACGTTTTTGGTCACCGGGGGCGCTGGTTTTATTGGATCGAACATCGCCGAGGCGCTCGTCGCTCGCGGCGACAAAGTACGAATCCTCGATGACTTGAGCACCGGCATTCGTTCGAACATGGACGGATTTCGAGATAAGATTGAGTTCATTGAAGCGCCTTTGCAGGATCAAAGCGCCGCGGCGAAGGCGGTCGCCGGCGTCGATTGCATATTCCATCAAGCCGCGTTGCCTTCGGTTCCTCGTAGCGTCGACAATCCGTTGGCTACGCACGACGCCTGCGTCACCGGCACCGTCACGCTTTTGGACGCGGCCCGTCGAGCGGGCGTTCGCCGGGTCGTCTACGCTGCCTCAAGCAGCGCCTATGGCGATCAACCGTTCAGCAGCAAGCGAGAAACCGACTTGCCTGCGCCGTTGTCTCCTTACGCCGCCTCGAAACTCGCCTGCGAATATTATTTAAAAGCGTTTTCCACGACCTACGGGCTTGAATCGGTTTGCATTCGCTACTTCAACGTCTTCGGACCGCGACAGGATCCCAACAGCGCATACTCGGCGGTCATTCCGTTATTCATCACGGCCATTCTCACCGGAAAGCAACCGGTGATTTACGGCGACGGCTCCCAATCTCGCGATTTTACCTACATCGCCAACGTCGTTCATGGTAATCTTCTGGCCGCCGACGCTCCGGGCGTTTCCGGCAAAACGTTCAATGTGGCAAACGGTCGCACGACGAGCTTGCTTACGCTCCTCGAGCTTTTGAACAAGTTTCTCGGAACGAACGTGGTTCCGCGGTTTGAACCGGCTCGTGTCGGCGACGTCAAGGAGAGTTTGGCCGACGTCACCGAAGCTCGCAAATGCTTGAAATACGAGCCGTGCGTCGAATTCGAAGAGGGCTTAAAACTCTCGATCGACTACTATAAAAAAGTTCTTTCGAAATAGCACGACAATTTTGTTTCGCTGCGTCTCGACGAAAGACGGAGGGGAAACGTGGCCGTTCAAAAAAATTTGCGGGCAATTGAAAAGGGCTTGAAATGTCGAATGCGGAAAAAACCCTGATTACCGTCGCCACGTATAACGAATTAGAAAATCTTCCGTCGCTTGTCGATGAGATTTTTAAATTCGTGCCCGAGGCCGACATACTGGTCGTTGATGACAATTCGCCGGACGGCACGGGAAAGTGGGCAGACGAAAAAGGGAAAACCGATCCTCGCGTTCATTGTCTGCATCGTACAGGCAAGCTGGGACTCGGCACCGCGATCATCGCCGGTATGAAATACGGCGTTGAGCATGGTTATAAATACGTGCTGAATCTCGACGCCGATTTCAGTCATCCTCCCAAGGTTCTTCCGGCTCTCATCGGCGGCATGGAACGCGAAGATGGCAAGCATGTTGACGTCATGATCGGCTCGCGATACATCCCCGGCGGCGGATCCGAAGGTTGGCCGCTCAAGCGAATCATGATGAGCAAATGCGTCAATCTGTACGCTCGAACTCTCTTGGGGCTTCGTCCCAAAGACATCAGCGGTTCGTATCGCTGTTACCGCGGCTCGCTTTTGGCCAAGATGGATTTCTCCGCCGTTCGAAGCAAAGGCTACTCCTTCCAAGAGGAAATCCTTTGGCATTTTAAGCGTCTTGGCGCCAAGTTCGACGAAACTCCGATCATCTTCGTCGATCGGCTTCGCGGTCAATCCAAAATTAATCCCAACGAGGCGAAAGAAGCCTTGCGCATCATTTTCCGTTTGGGAATCAAAAACTGGTTGGGGTTCTAAACGCCGTCGGCTGCATATTGCAGGACGCAACGAGGGATAGTTCGTGCCATTATGAGCGTGCAAAACGTCAGCTTCATTCGCGTTCGATATAGTGAAACGGACGCCTTCGGAACGTATTATAATTCCCGTGCGCTTGAATGGTTCGAATGCGCGCGGACGGAACTCTGCCGTTCGACGGGCAAGCCCTACACGGCCTGGGAGGCCGAAGGGGTGGCCGTTCCCTTGGCCGAGGCGCATGTCGAATATCTTGGCCGCGCTTGCTACGACGATCTCTTAAAAGTAACGGCGGTCGGTCGAATGGAAGGCAAGGTTCGTTTGCGCTTTGATTTGAGCGTGGAGAACGCCGAGACGGGAGCGCCGGTTTGCCGCGGTTACACGCTTCACGCCATTACGAACATGTCGGGACGGCCTATTCGTCCGCCCGAATGGCTCCGCGATCTTATGGCCGGCGAGGAAGTCTTGGCCGCCGACGGCGAAGACGACCAATAGACGGACGTTCTCGCTCGTCGCTCATTTCGCCAATCGTATGCGAAGCCCAGCGCATGTCGAACGTCTTTATCTTTAAAATGGCGGAACTGACGGCGCCCCCTTCGTTTTGACGGTTTTTCCCGCCGCTAACTTTGTAGACGGAAAGCATGCTTCAGGAGGAGACCGAGGAAGATTATTCGCGGGAACGCTAATAGCCGCGAATCCGCGCAAATGATAGGTCGACGGTTATTAGCGAAAATCAGTGTTCCAGCCATTATCTGATTGAGATATGCGGAATAGATCGAATCAGATAAACAGGCGTAAACATTGAAAGACTATCATGCGGTCTTTTTATTGACCGTCCACGATGCCCGTCGCGTACCACACGCCGTTGTCGCCGAGTTTCATATCGAATCCGAAAATATGATGCGGCTCTCGGACCGCGTTCCAATGGCCGGACGATTGCCGCCACGAGTGAACGCATTCGACCGCCGCTTCGACGAGTCGTTGTCCCGGCCAGCTCTCCGCGCAGATTTCTTTCGTCGTCGTGCCGTGCAGTCGTTCGGCGATTCGTTGAAAGCGCGTCTCCCAAAACTGATGCCCTTGCGTGCGAACGTCGGCCTGGTATTGCGCGTGGTCGCGCGCCTCCTCGAATAGATAGGGCTCCGGCGTGCCGGCCGTCCCTTCCGGTTGCTCCGGATGCGCACGCACTGCGAAAATCAAAGTTCGTTGCGTGAGCGTTCCCTCGGGCAAGTTCAATATGACCGCCATTTGGTCGGCGTCGTAAAATAAATGATCAGTCAGCGGGAACTGACTGACCGCCGAGCCGTTTAACGTCGGCGAGTCGTGGGCGTAATCGATGAGGGCGACGCCAGGACGATCGAGCATCTCGCGAAAGGCGTCGTTCGCGAGGAGAACTATATTTTTACCGCCCGAGCGAATCGTTTGCGTCGTCGAAACTCGCAGACGAACGAAATTCTTGAGCAATTCTCGGATGCGAGGTTCGGCGAGCGTTTCTCGTTCAAACCGATCGCAAGCCGCATCTTTCGCATCGAAAAAGTAGACGAAGAGCATCTTCCTTTCGCGAGCGGCCTTCTCGCATGCGTGGCCGTAGTCGCTCATCCACGATTGGTCGTCGCCGAGGTCGTCAATCTTTATCCGGTCGTTACGATCGTTCGAAACAGTAGAAATAATTGGAGGCAAGATTGGTCGAAACGTCGTGCGGATGACGGTCGTAGGCGGCATGATCGGCGTCGAATCGAACTTGAGAAAGGGAGCGACTTCGGAATAGGGCCGTAGCAATTCCTCGCCGAAGAGACTCAGGCCGATGATGCATGCGGAGAAGATTACGGAACCGGCAGTCTTTATCATCTAATAATTCCTGGCAAGCGAATTGTACGGAGCAAGCAAAAAGTGCGGAGAGCGCTAGCAGTCGGCAGGCGGCGGAAACCCCGCTCATAAGAACATAAACCGAATCGGACGTAACGTGAATTAGGGGGATTCCGTAAAAATGGGCGAAAGGGAAAAAACAGTTTTCTCAAGAACAATTAGGCGATTCACGGAAAGAATGTGTTGTTCCCAAACGCGCAAACTGGTAAGCTAGGAGGCGTCTAGCGATTTCTTTGGGTTTTATGCTTAGGAAAACAGGGAGAACGAGTTCCCCCTGCACGGACGCCAAGCGCACCCAAGAAATGGAGAGCCCGTCTATTTCCCTAATCAGACGGCGAAATACCCCCAGGATGCAAGGAGTTCCAAGGATGCGTTGGAGGATGCAATTCAGTTTTCTTTTCTTGAGCTTAGCAGCTACGGTTGCGAGTGCGGTTTCCGCCTCCTATGCCGACGCTCCGGCGACGGGAACGACCGATTTCGTGAAACTTGCCTCGCAATGCGATGAGGCGAAAGCTCATTTTCGGCCCCTCACGGCCGACGATCTAAACCAAGTCCGCGACCGATTGGTCGTCGCATTGGATCGACTTGACGCCCGGCTCAAGCTTGCCGGCGATAACGGCGACGCCTGGCGCAAGTATTTGCTCTGGGACGTTGTGCAAAAAGAAGTGCGGCGCACCGAAGGCAAGCCCGATCGCAAGGCGCTCTATTCCGCGTTTGAACGCTACAACGCCGGCCACGAAGGTTTAGCTTTATCGTGGTTTATTGACGTTCGAAACGCCCTCTATGAATTCTCCGGCATCGCCCGCGAAATCGAGTCGCCGGTAATTCAGCAGACGTACGCTCCGATTTTGGACAAGTTGGCGAATCACATTAAGGGATTCGCCGTCAAAGCGAATCGCGAAGACGCCCTTGGCATTAGCGATTGCGTCATTCGCCTGAAACAAATTCATCAAGCTTCGGAATTAGTCGCCGCCATCGAAAAACAATTCGCTCAGCCGAATTTATTGGCCGAGGCGTCCGAAGCGACGATTGCCGCCGGTTTGGGCGAAACGATTGATGACACCGCTCCGATTGAAGATTGCATCATGGGAACTTCCATTTCCGGGACCGGCCACACCGTCGGAAAGACGGAGCCGAAGTTGACGCCCGACGATAGCCGAGGCGTCATCGATATGTTCCTCTTCGCTACGGCCTATAGCCAAACGGTCGGACTCAACGGGCCTGTGTGCATTTACAGCCAAGGCGAAACGAAGATCGGCGCCGTCAAGCGTCTTTGGATCGACGAAGAGGGCGTTCATTCGCACCCGGCCTCGTCGAACGCCGAGACGAACACGGAGATTCAAGACATCAAGTCGCATCGCGGCTCGAAATTAATCGAGCGTATCGCGTGGAAGAAGGCGGGCAAGTCGTTGCCCAAGGCCGAGGGCGTCGCCGCCCAACACGCCGAGGCGAAGATCAACGCTCGAATAGACGCGCAAGCTGACAAGACCGTTGAAGAGGCGAACGAGAAGTATCAAAACAAGATTCGCAAGCCGCTCGAAGAGCATAAGCTCTTCCCCGAGCAAATTAACGTCAGTTCCACCGAATCGGCGTTGAAGGCCGTCACTCGTTTATCAGGCGAGGCTTTGATCGCCGCTCCGACCGCTCCGCCGGTCGTGGCCGAGGGATCGGACATCTCCGTTCGCATTCACGAATCGATGATCAATAATTTCGCCCGCGGCGCGCTGGGCGGAATGACGATCGAGGAAGAAAAGTTCCAGGCGAAAGTCGTCGAGCTCTTCGGCAAGTTGCCCGACAAGATGCGTCCGAACGATAAAGAGGAGCCTTGGACCGTTTCGTTCGCCTCGCGTGAACCAATTACTGTCTCGTTTGCCGACAACACGTTTACGATCACGATTCGCGGAACGCAGTTCGTCACGGGCACGAAACCGTACCCGGGCATGAACATTTCGGCGACATACACGATCGTCAACAAGGACGGCAAAGTGAAGGCCGTTCGCGCGGAGAAGTTGGACATCGCCCCGCCCGGAAAAACGACGTTGTCGTCGTCGGAATCGGGCCTCAAGACGATGCTTGAAAAGCGTTTCGACAAAGTCTTCGACAAGGAAATTTCCGGGGAAGGGTTTGTTCCGCAAGGCAAATTCGCCAAAGCCGGAAAATTCGTTCCCGTCCAATTCGAGGCGAAAGACGGCTGGCTTTTGCTAGCATGGAAACGCGAACCGGCTCCCAAATAGCCGGTCCTTAAAATTGGTTTTTCAGGCGAGGAAGCGCCTGTTGAATCCGATATAAGTTGTTATAATGTATGAAACCGCGGAGGAGCCGATTAAGCTCCTTCGCGTTTTTTTACGTATTTTTCGCGGCCGAAATATTTGACGCGGATTGAGCGTTGAGCCCATTTTGCGGCGACTTTACAACCGTCTCGGTCTTGGCGAAAATAGAGCAGCGGTTATTTTTACGCGTTTAACCCGAACCCTTACGACTTGCAAAGTGTGAGCCATGATGGAACGAATCCCCATGACCCGAACCGGCTATGACAAGCTCAAAGCCGAACTGGATCGTTTGCACCAAGTGGAATTGCCGAAAATCTTAGAACGCCTTGCGGTCGCCCGCGGCGAGGGGGATTTGCGCGAAAACGCGGAATACCACGGGGCGCAAGAAAGCCGCATGCTGATGGAAGCGAAGATCAACGAGTTGCGGGCTCGCATTTCCCGTGCCGAATTGATCGACACGTCCCAGATTCCGACCGACTCCGTAGGCTTCGGCGCCACGATCAAAATCAAAGACCTTGACTTCGGCGACATCGAGGAATTCACACTCGTCGGAGCCGGCGAAGAGGATTACGACGATGGAAAAATTAACGTCGGCAGTCCGTTCGCGCAAGGCTTCGTCGGCAAGAAAGTCGGCGACAAAGCCGAGATCACCGTTCCGAAGGGAACGATGAGCTACGAGATTCTCGAAATCCGCTTCGACAATAATTGAGACGACGGTCGTCGCTCTCTTCAAGAAATAGAACCGCGTCGTCACTCGAAACGATTGAGCGCCGACGCGGTTTTTCATTTATCGACTTTTTTCTGTCTACGATCTATTGGGCGTCGTCCTGCGGGGCTTCCGGGGCCGTCGCATCCTCGCTTTTCACTCGCGTCATCTTCCATTTTTGCGTTTGTTTGTCGCCGAAGTGAACGAGCAACGGGCACGACTCTTTCGTTAAGTTTTCCAATCCGGTCTCGAAAACCGTCTTGGGATTCGAGGTTAAATGCCACGCGACTTTCTGCGTCTTTTTGTCGAGGCGTCCGCTAATTTTCTGCGTCGCGTCAGAAAGCATGTCGTAATACGTTCCGGCGATCGCGCCCTCCTTGCTAATCGACAATTGCATCATCACATGGCTATGGTCGCTTCCGCCGGTCGATACGGCGAATACGCCGAGCGGCATCCACTGCGTATCGTCGTTCGGCGCGGTGCCGTTCGTCGCCAATTCGGCCGCCTGTTGAGACGATTGTTGTTGCTCGACGACCGTATTGCTCGTCGAGTTTGATTCATAAACGACCGTCGGACCGTAGTTGCCGTATGCGTAAGGAATAGGCGCCGCTTCCAATCCGACCCATGCCGCCACGCTAACCCACGGAACCACTGGCCAAGGATGCCAAGGATAGGGCGGACGCGGACCAGGATACGGGTGCGGCGGCGTCGGCGGGGTAGGGGGAGTCGGAGGATGCGGCGGATTCGGAGGCGTGGGCGGCGTCGGAGGATGCGGCTTGGAGCCGGTCCCCGATTTCGAAGGCGGCGTTCCCGGATACTTATAATTCGTCGCGCTAGCGTGGTTTCCTTTCCACGCGTCCGGATGCTTGTCGTACCAAGCGGGCGAAAACGGCGTCGGACCCGACTTGGTTTGGTTTTCCACGTTCTTTCGAACCGTTTCGGAGCGCTCTTGCGAGTTGCGATATTCCGTCTCGCGTTCCGCCTTCATTCGTTCGGAATTTCTTTCCTCCGACCGGGCGCGTTCTTCGCTTCTCTCTTCATTGGCGCGCTCCGCCGATTCTCGATACGAGCCTTCTCGATCACGGGCTTCTGCTCCGCCTCCTCGATATCCTCCGCGCGCGGCGACGTTTCGAGCGAAACATCGTTCCGCCGACATGCCGAAAAGAAGGGACAGCGCGACCGCAATTGTTATTTTTATCGAAATTCTCATTCCACGAAATTCCTTTAACGAACGGCGCCCCGGTCAGAATATTCGGAAGCGAACGAAGCTTCCGAATCCCGTTTGTTAAATCTAGCATACGCCAGCGCTAGTTATTTCGTGGGGTAGTGCCTTTCTTGACTCCCTAATGCCTTGCCTTTACTTTCCGAACATTAGCCCCATTAAGTCGCGGGTGCCGAACGTGCCGTCGATGCCGAGGATTTCCCCTGCCGCGTAGCCCGCCGTCATTCCCTGCTGAACGGCCACGCCTCGAAGCTGATCGAGGAACCTCGACTTCGCCGGCGGAAACTGCGTCTCGTAGCAAGCGATCGCCTGCAGCTTCGTCTCCAGCGTGTCGCTAATATCGACCACGACCACGCTCGATTCGACTGTCGGAACCAGTCGACGAAAAGCTAAGAAGCATTGCAATTGTTTCGAGACGGTATGCACGGGCAAGCCGTCGAAATAGTCGTCCCATTTCGTCAACCGCGAATAGAAAACGGCCGCATCGATGATCAACGACGCCTGATAATGGTCGGGCGAGGCCATTGGCGACTTTCCGCTCAAACCGATCACCATTCGCGGACGATAACGGCGGAACTCTTTGGCCAACGCCACTCGCGCCTCGAACGAATCGAATAATCGGCGGTTGGGAAGTTCGAGCGTGACGCGCTTCGTCATACCGAGCGCCTCGGCAGCTTTTTGCGCCTCTTTAAGACGGACCTCCGGGCCCGGCGAATTGGGCGTCGGCTCGCCGTCGGTCAAATCGACGATGCCGACCTTATAGCCTTGCTTGGCCAATTTGGCCAGCGTCCCGCCGCAGGCGATTTCCATGTCGTCGGGATGCGCCCCGACCGCGATCACGTCCAGTTGAAGATTTTCCATGTTTTTTCGTGTAACGACAAATTGAATGCGCCGCGGCAAGCGCCGACTTGAATTCGATTGGGTTTACGCGAGGCGCCGTTGGCTTTGCTGATCTCGGCGGGATTCCTTGGGGAAAACATCGGGAGTTCGTTTAGCCCGAGATTATCATCAAGGTATCGTTATCGGCTCCTTACCATTATACCGACCTGTCGAGCCGACCGTTATCCGCCGCATACATGTTTTGCTTGATTCGCGCAACTTCGCGTCGTTTGGCGTTCCTTTTTGAGAGGTTTCGCCGGCTATTTTCGATTTCCTTCGTGAGCTTCGCGGACGAAATCCGTCGCTCCCCAACTAACCTATTGTTTTCCGATTACGATCGTGACGTCTTTAATCTCTTGGCCGGGCTTCGTGGCGACGCCTGATTCTAAAATATCTTTGTCGTCGAGGAGAATCTTCGCGACCTTTTCGCCTTCTTTGTTGGGGAGGAAAGTAAAACGCGTACGTCCTGGCGTCAAACCTTGAATGACGAACGTGTCGCTCGTCGGAAAGATCATCTCGCCTGTATAATAATTGCCCTCCCCTCCCCTGAAATGCCCTGCGGGATACGCCAAGGAATCTTGAGGCCGGTATTTGTTGCGGAAATTCGTCAGAGAAAAGCCATTAGCGACGTTTTCCGGTCCTTTGTTCCTCGGTTCACCGGCGGTTATCGCGAAACCGGTACTATCGCCAATTTGCCAAGGCTTACCGTTTTCGTCCGTAATCTTGCCGGAAACTAATACGCCTTGAGCCAACGTAATATCGCGTCGGGTTTTCTCGCCGTCTTTGTCCAGATTGATCGGCGTGCGCATTCTCACGAATCCGCGATGCACCGCATCGACGTGCAAGAGAAATTCCCCCTCGGCCAAACCTTGGATTCGATAGCGGCCGGCCTTGTCCGTGTAGGCCGTCACGAAGTCAAAAAGCATGTCTTGCCGATGGACGACGACGAACGCTTCCGGCACGGGCATGCCGGCCTCGTCCGACACCGTTCCCTCAATGACGAAGCCGCCTTCCCTTCGCAACGTGAGGTCGATGCCGTCCGCTGCCATCGTTTTTTGGTCGAAAGTAACTTGCTTCGCTTCGTTGCGGGAGAAAGTCCCGGGATAGTAGATCGGCGGATAGGCGTCGCCTTCTTTCGCTGCCCGCCAGTTGATCGCCATAACGTAAACCGGCTTTCCGTCGAGGCCGTCGATTGAATAAGTCCCGTCTTTCTCGTTGACGTTTCCATGTCGAGAGTGATAGACGTTTTTTTCGTTTTTGACCCAGGCTAATACGGTCAAGTGATTCAAATTTTTGGGGACCTTGCCGCCTTCGTCGCTGATTTTTCCTGAGATGCGACACGCCTGCTTGGCTTTGAGTACGATTCCCGTGCGATGTTCGCCGGCCCGCAATGAAAATAGAGGAAACCTACCGGTCTTGTCGTCAGGATTATAGGAGACGTCTTGATATCCGGGGGAGAGCGACAGTTGCAATGAAAACGGTCCTTGAGGAATGTCTTTGAACTCGAAATCTCCATCTTTGTCGGTGTAAACGAATTTCGACCCGTGCGTGACGTTGTAGTGCAAATACATGCGTCCTCGCTCGATTGGCTCGCCGTTCGATTCCAACACGACTTTACCGCTAATCGAGCAGTTGCCCTGCGGCCGAACGCCCGACACGACTTCCTTTTCAGGCGCTTGTTCTTTTTTTTCTTCCGGAAGCGGATATATCTCGCGTCGTTGCCCTATAATTTGCCGGTCCTTATAGGCGACCAGAACCTCGTCATCATCATTGCCGTAAATTCCGTCCTTGCCGTAACTGCTCAAGATGAACCTGCTTGGGTGCAATTCATAGCGATAGTCTTCGCCGGTCGGACTATAGACGTCTTTCGGCAAATGCTTATACAGGTCCGACAACGTTTTCGGATATTGCGCCTTGGACTGTTGGTATTCCAAGATCGCGCGGGATATCTCCTGCAAATCCAAATGCATCCGCCTATCTTTTCCCTCGACGTTCTTCGTTTCGTTTGGCTTGGACGTTTCGCCTTTTTTGTCGCTGTTCTTGGAGTTTCCGGCGAGAGCGGCGGCGTCATCGGTCTGTGCGACTGGCGCCGACGGCACTTTCGCTTGACCGCGCACGGGCATGCAAACAAGCGAAATCGACAAAATCAAAAGCGCCGCGAAAGTCCCTCGCGAAAGTCGATAGGAAAGCTGCTTTTCGCCGATCATTTCAAATCTCCTTAAAAGGGTTCGTTTGGTTCCCAGCCCCGCGGCTATTGCGTAAGAATGCAAAGACGCCGATTGGATGAAGTCCAGCGTCATAAGCAAAGCGTCAGCGTAACCACGACGGTCCGTCGGTCCGCGATCAATGGCCATTGCATCGCAACAAAGCTCCTGCGCCGCATGAAGCTCATGCTCCGCCCACCACGCCACGGGATTCCACCATAATGCCGTTTTGACGAGGAATGCGAAAATATTCGTCCAATGGTCTCGTCTGGCGAAATGTGCAAGTTCGTGGGCGACTATCCCGCGAAGTTGCTGCGGACTTAGCTCGTCCAGCAGTTCCCGAGGCATCACGACGAGCGGGCTTCCCCATCCAAGAAGCAAGGGAGTCATTCTCGCATCGACCACTCGACTTCGCACAATCCCCCCGATATTCAGACTCGCCGCCGCCTTGTAGCAGGCCTCAGCCAGCAACGCGTTTTCCGTTCCTAGGCGTCTCAAACAACGGTACAACTTCAGGCTGCGCCCTCCGTGAACGGCCAAGAATACGCACGACCCGAACAGCGAGATTGCGATAAGCGCCCCCAGTAGAATTTCCTTCTTGCTATACGAGCCTGGGAAAACGGCATGACTCACGTCTCGTTCTGTCGAGGTCAATATCGCATTGGGAGAAGGAGCCGTTTTGCTCCGCGAACCTTCAGAAACGGCATGGTCCACGCCTCGGTCCGTCGACGTCAACGTCGCGTGGAACGAAGGATTCTTCACCGGGAATTTTCCGAAATCGGAGGTCTTTTCCTCTGTTACGTCGGTCAGCGCTTTATTCTCGGTCGTAATTTTTTCTCCCGCAAGCGCAGGCAGAATCGGCAGATTGATCAGCGGCGGCGTAATTAGCTTGACAATCAGAAATAGCCAGAGCCAGCACCGCAACGCCGGCCGCCTTGCAAGCCAGGGGATGCGGCAGAATGAAACGAGAGCGGTCGCCAAAGCGGCGGTTAGCAAAAGATTCCAAAGCAGAGTGCTCAACATAAGTTACCCCAATTTCTTCGAGTGATTGCGTCCGGGGCCGCCAATGAAACATCACTGGCCGTGTCGGAATCAAAAATCGATTTTCTCGATGATTTTGCGAATCGCTTCGCGGTCCTTCGTGCTAAGTTCAACTTTGTCCACAAGCGTGTTTAACAAGGGAGCCAATGATCCGCCGAAGTTCGAGTCAGCGAGAAGTTGAAGTTGCCTCGCGACGAAGTCGTCCCGATCGACGACGGCCGAAAAGAAGTGTACGCCTCCTTTCTGACGGCAATCGACGAACCCTTTGTCGGCCAGACGCTCCAAGAGACTCTTCACGCTAGCGTGCAGCGAATGAGTATGCACCCGATAGACGGCCTCGACGATCCCTCGCACCGTAGTCGGCCCTCCCTCCCAAAGCGCGTTCAGAATCGCAAATTCCGTTTCCGTGACTTCTTTTTTTTGCGGAGGCATGATTCCTTTCCACTAAGGCGATTTGCCTGTAGTGTAAGGCGTAATGCCTTAGGTGTCAATACGCATCAGAAGTTTATTGAAGACTATTCGGCTCAACCGAATCTTGCGTACTCTTCAAGGAGAATCCGGACTGCTACGGCAAAGTGGGGAACGCCGGCCGTCGTTGTTTTGGACGACGTCATCTGGGCTCTGTGCAATTGCGAAAGATTCACACGCCAGTTAGTCGCTTTCGTCGTAGTCGTCTTTTCTGGCCGCCCGCCAGCCTTCCTCCCAAAAGCGGCGTTCCGCCGTATCTTCGTCGAACGGATTGTCGCTCACGTCCGCGCCGTCCCAATAGGCGTCGAAGCCGTCCTGATAAGCTTGTTGAGAAGCGGACATGCGTTTTCTCCTTCGCTAAACGCAATGTGGATATTTTCACCGCCGAGGCGCTAGTGGACTCAGACACGCCTATCATTATATGGCCGCGAAAGAACGCAAAGAGCGAAAAAGATTACGGAAAAGGGAATTTTGACCGGATCGGCGAGATTCCTGTTCGCTAACATTTCATTCTCACCGAAACATACGATCTCGGGGCAAGGCGGCCTGCACTGTTTCAACAGGATATAGCGTTCTTATCTCTCGGTTTATGTTGGACATCGAATGAAAATCGGTTTTTGCTGGAAAGAGTGCCAGCCCTTTTGCTAAAACTCTCAACGGCAATATTTTTGTAGGAAGGACTGGCGACCTTTCCTCCGCTCTTTGACAATTTAATTAGCTTTCGGCAATCGGCCTCCGGCGGGCAGGCTTTGTCACCGCTCGCGCTGTGCCCCTATGCCTACGCCCTTTTTTGCGTTCTCACGACTTACGGCAATCCGCCGCTCCGAAGAATTTAAATTTTTGGCCTAAAAAGGCGTCCATAATCTTTTTTGCACTTCAGATTTGGCGACCTAAGTACCCATACCGCGTCGAGGAAGCGCCTTTGACAAAAGGAGCTAAACCGATCGGCCATTTTCATTGTTTCGCAAGCCCGTGATTGTTCACGCACTGATGTAAGTATCCGGTATTCGGAGTACCCTCAAGTTTGCATTAATACCTTTGGCTACGGTCAATCAATTAAATTCTGGAGAATCCCGGCGTGTATCGTCTTTGGAATAAAAGTTGATTAGCCGTGCGGTTTCCTAAACTAGGAACATTTTCATTCGCCTCAGGGGGTGGTCGCAAAACGCGTAACTTAAGGCGAGAACAGGCCTTTCGCCGAACCTTTTGCCCGCATTTCGGCTCTTGTAAAATCAGAGCGGACAGACGAAAATAATGGTTTGCCATTTTTGGCGGTTCCCACCTTAAATTTCCCCAATTTCAAATCATCATGCCTAGCTGCGTACTTGCTTACTCCGGCGGTCTCGACACATCCGTTATCCTTGGTTGGCTGATGGACGAAGGGTACGACGTCCACGCCGTTTACGTCGATCTCGGTCAGCCTTGCGAAGACCGCGAAGCGATCTTGGAAAAGGCCCGACGCATCGGCGCCAAGTCGGCCCGACTCATCGACGCGCAGCAAGAGCTTTGCCGCGACTTCGCCTTCCCGGTCTTGCAATGGCAAGCCAAATACGAGGGCGTCTATCTGCTCGGCACGTCGATCGCCCGACCGCTCATCTCGAAGCTTTGCTTGCAAGTCGCTCGCGAAGTCGGCGCCGACGCCTACGTCCACGGCGCGACGGGCAAAGGGAACGATCAATGCCGCTTCCAACTCGCGGCCGAAGCCCTTGATCCGACCGTCCAAATTATCGCCCCTTGGCGCATCGAGAAGTTCCGCAAGTTGTTCCCCGGCCGGACCGACATGATCGCCTATTGCGCGGAAAAGAACATCCCGGTGAAGGCCTCGGTTTCGAAGCCCTACAGCTCGGATGAGAACTGCCTGCATATCAGCTACGAGGCCGGTAAACTCGAGGATTTGGGCGTAAACGGCGTCGAAACGGTCGAATTCGGCATGTCCGTTTCTCCGAAAGACGCTCCCGATGAAATCGAGCAAGTCACGATCAGCTTCGAGTCGGGCGTGCCGGTCAAAGTCAACGGCGATCCGCTCGACGCCTTCGACGTTGTGGCTTGGTTGAACGATATCGGCGGTCGCAACGGCATCGGTCGCATCGATATGGTCGAAAACCGTTTCGTCGGCATGAAGAGCCGCGGCGTCTATGAAGCGCCCGGCATGACCTTGCTCTACGACGCTCATCGCTACATCGAGCAATTGACGATGGATCGCGACTTGATGCACCTCCGCGATCAATTGGCCCCGCAAGTGGCCGAATTGGTCTACTACGGCTTCTGGTACCACGCGAAGATGGACGCCTTGCTCGCTTTCATCCGCGAGGCGCAAAAACCCGTCACCGGCGAAGTGACCTTGAACCTTTACAAAGGAAACATCATGGTCGATCGTCGCTCGAGCCCCTACAGTCTTTACGACGAGGGAATCGCCACGATGGAAGGGGGCGGTTCGTACAACCAAACCGACGCCGAAGGCTTCTTGCGAATCCAAGGCCTGCCGAGTCGGGTTCAAGGCCGCGTTCGTCCGCGAAGTTACTAATATCGGCCATACATTCTTCGGCGCGAAGCGGCATCGGATTTTGCCGAACCGCTTTCGCCGTAACAATCTGGCTCGCAAATAGTTGCGCTGGTCGAAAAGCTCGAAAAAACGCCCGGCAAGAGGCGTCCCGCCCCTTGTCGAAAAACCCCGATTAAGGTATCCTAACCTTTTTGACGTCTGCCAGCCGATAATTCCCTGGTATTTCGTCGAATGCACCTCTAGCTCAATTGGATAGAGCATCGGTCTACGGAACCGAAGGTTACTGGTTCGAGTCCAGTGAGGTGTACTGAAAAAGGCTTGTTTTACGGTGTTTTGCGAAGTAGGATTTATGGGTGTAGTTTACGACACCCATAAATACAACCTACACCCGGCACTACACCTTGAACACCAAGCCCAATAAACCCTACCCCGAGTTTCCATTATTTCCCCATGCTTCCGGCCAATGGGCCAAGAAGATCAAGGGAAATCTCGTCTATTTTGGCAAGTGGGACAATCCCGACGCCGCTCTCGCAAAATATCTTGCAGGCAAGGTCGATCCCGAGCCTAAGCAAAAAACGCCAGGGTTGCCCAAGGGCTATCCGCTTTGGCTGCACCCCAACGGGCAGTGGGCTAAGAAGATTTGCGGGGACATCTTTTATTTTGGCACCGACCCCACCGTTGCCTTGAATAAATATCTTGCAGAGCGAGAGGATATTATTGCCGGTCGTGACCCACGCCAGCAGTTGCGGATCAAGCAATTGATCGAGAAGTTTATGGCAGCCAAGCGCAAAAAGCTCGCAAGTAAAGAGATTGCCGATCGAACAATTCAAGACTATGAGGACGTCGGCGACATTATTACTGAGGCGATGACCGCTGAAAAAGTTGTAGCCCGTCTAGTGGCCGAGGATTTCGAAACGTTGCGGGCAAAGCTATTCATCGGCGATAGTCCAATTACTTTCGCAAACCGCATCACCCGTGCAAGAAGCTTTTTTAAGTACGCCGATGAATCACTTAATGTGCGGACTCCGTATAAAGGGATGAAGAAACCTGCCTTGCCCGTCATTCGTATTTATCAGCAAAAAGGCGTGAAGCGGCTTTTTACCAACGAGCAAATTCGCCGCATGATCGCCGAGGCTGATACGTTTTGGAAAGCGATGATTTATCTTGGAATAAATTGCGCTTTCGGCAACAATGATCTAGCCACGTTACCTATCGACAAGATCGATCTGGACGCGGGGTTCCACGACTACGGACGGCCTAAAACCGGCATTTTTCGACGCTGTCCACTGTGGCCGGAGACCGTTGCGGCGTTACGCGCGGCTATTGAAGCGCGTCCAACTCCTCAAGACCCGGCGAACGAGAATCTCGTTTTCTTGATGCCAAGCGGGTTGGATTGGCGCCCGTTTTCCCTCACAGACAATCCAATTTCTTCCGAGTTCACCAAGCTTTTGAAAAGGCTTGGCATCTACGAGAAGGGGGTCGGATTTTATTCCCTCCGCCACACCTTTGTTACGGTCGGGGCTGAGGCTAAAGATAGAGATGCCGTAGAAGCTATTGTCGGCCACGCAAAACCCGCCGACGATATGTTCGCACTTTATAATGAAAAAGAGGTGGATGACGCCCGCCTGCTGGCGGTTGTCAACTACGTGCGAAAGTGGCTAAAGAGAAAGCAAAAGAGCGTCTAGGCTCTTGCGATGAATGCGATAGGCCGGGCGTGCGGACGTGGACACATTGAGTGCCGGGAGCCGGCCTTCAACGATCCACTGTTTAACTTTAATACGGCGGCAGCGGAGAAGTTTTGCAACCTCGTCAATTGTTAGGTATTCGCGGTCCATTTATTCAACCCCTTACCCGGCGAAAATGGACTGCGCCGTGTGGTTGGGGAACCATTCGAGAATTTGCACGGCGTCCTTCGGTGGGTAAATAGTGCTCGTTGGCGCAAGTGTCGTTGCCGTCAAGTCGCCGCTCTCGTCTTACGCTGGGGACGTTGCAGATCGGACAGTAACCAATGACTTTCTGCGTCAGCCTTGAAACCGACTTGCCCGCAGTAGGGCGCTTCTTCAGCATGTGTTACACTCAGCTTTTGCGTTTGTGAAATTCATCCTGTCACCGACGTAATGATTCGAGCCAAAACGGGCGGCCCTGGTCTTTTCCGTTCCACCTTTGCGATGGTAAAGTGCGGGAGGTCCGTCTTAACGACTCGTTGATTGCCCGCGACCGCCAGCCGGTCGCCGAGATCATAATCACCGCTGGAACACTCAAACTCAAACGTGCCGCTCGTCGCTACGCGGAGGGGCGCATTCTCGCCTTTTCTGCTTCGCCCCATAGCCACGCCAAGGAATCTCTGTTGAAATTCCTCTTCGAGGTGGGCGGCCACGACCTTCAGCAACTCGAAGGGCTTCGCCGTGCCGTCGTACCAAATCAGGTCGCCGATTTCGATGATCGTATCCGATAGAACCTCGGCCATGACCGGGTTCGTTTCTCCGAAACGCCAACGCATTTTGTCCACGATTTATTCCCCCTGACCACTGGCGAGTTCTCTGAAGTGTTGTGCGTCCATGTTTAATTCTCGAACATAAGTAAGTAGATGTTCCCTCAGAAACGGGATTTGAGCTGCGTATACCTCGCTGCTTTTTAACATTTTTTCCGAATCCTCAGCCGGTGCGTCAGAGAAGTGTCCAATTGAATAAGTGGCTACTTGATTTATGACAGCGTGTGCGTATTGATTCAGTAAGCCGTGAAAGTTTTCAACAACTTCGTGGTCTTTTCGTTCAGGCAGCAGTTCGATCTTGTCTCCAAACCAACCGCAGTAGAAGCAGAGTTGGTCGTCGTCAACACCGTTAAGTTGTGTTTTGCAATTCGGACAGTACGACATTAGAAATCCCTATTCAAAGATTCGGTAAAACAGAGTTTGGGCCGTGGGCAAGCTTTTTAGGTAGTACGGTTTACCCGTGTCCTTACCGCAAGACTGGCACTCCCACGGTGTTTCTTTATTCCAATAGAAGTATTTTCCACAGTGGGGACACTTATCGACATAGCAGGGGCAGAAGATTGTTCCGTCACCGACTCCTGCGTTGCAAAAGGCGCCGAGACTGAAGCGCTCTTCGACGAGGTAAGCGTCGCTCCCGGTGATAAGCAGCGGTGCGATAGGGGGCGTGATAGCCGTTTCGTCTTTGCCGACTCTCACGACGTCGTTCGTGGCTTCGTGGAGAAAGTTTGGAGGCGCAACATATTGATTTACAATCCATAGCGGCCCCGTTCTGAACGGAATCAGGAAAGCGCCGGTCAGTCCGGACGGTTTATAGGCCCATTGCCAACCAAGGAGGTCGAAGAAATCCGCCCACTTGGCTTCCAAATCCGTGTCAAAAATCGTTTTGTGAGTTCGTGTGATTTGCATTGCTGTTGTTTCTATATGTGGGAAACCTATTCACTACGTCGCGGACGGTGCTTGGCGCCCGCTACGCCGGTTTATGGCAAAAAGTAACGACGAGGGTTGCGGCGATCGCATAGAGTTGTGGAAGGTCGGTAAAACTCACCGCCACGGCGGCGACAGTCCAAATTGACAGGAAGAATGCGATTCGTTTCACGGGCTGATGAACCTCACCGGCTCCCACGGGGCTATGTAGCGAAGGAAGCTGGCGTAGCGGTATTCAACGGTGGCGAACTCCAACCAACGGGTTTCGCCGCAAATAGTTAGGCTTCGTAAAGGCCGTAAGTAACTTGTACGGTCGCCGCCGTATCGGTATTTTGGCCTTTGCACATTTCACACTGGTTCATTGCGCCACCTCGTAAACGCTACTTGACCGGACTAGCCTTGACGCCCTCAGCCGTTTTAAGCGGAGGGAGTTCGGCGACGGCTCGATACAGGTCGATCTTCTTTCGTGCCTCGATTACATCCGGCGCGGAAACGATGATTTGCGTTTGATCGTCGAGGTAGCGGCGGCTTAGGGGATTATCAAAGTTCATTTTGTTTCTTTCTCGTCATAGTTGAATGTCCAATTCGACGGGGCCGTCTTCCCACTTGAAAAGCTTCGGGCCCGCTTCGGTGAGTTCGACGAACGTGTTAAGATCACGCGCCCAGGTGCCGGCGTTAACATGCCAGTCGGAGTAATAGCCGGCCTTGTGCGTGTGGCCGGAGATCAGCCACTTGGCGTCTCCCTTGATTTTCTTCAGCTTCTCGAACGGGCTGGGATCGCCTTTGAGTTTCTTATAGGCGCGGTAGGCCGCCTCGAAGCCGCCGAGCAGCGTATCCTCCAGCGCGCCGAGCGAGCAGTCCGGGCTGTTGTTTTTATCTTCGGCCATGCCGGTCAAAATCGCCGTCAACGCCCCGAGGCCAATGCCTTGGCACGAATCGTCGGCTTGGTGGCCGTGGATCAGTACGGCGTCAAAGAAAAACAGCGTCTCAGCGCTCGGGTGAATTGTCGGACGGTCCGGTCCCACCCAGCGCCCGAAAGTTATTTCAGACACGCCGCGAAGATGCATATCATGGTTGCCAGTCACGTAGTACGCGCCCATGTCGGCCAGTCGGCGTAGAAGCGGCTCGTATGCTGCGGCAATGGAACCAAGGTTGCATTGCCATGCGTCGAACAGGTCGCCGAGGATTGTTAGGCGACGACCGCCGACGAAGTCCAAGAAGTCGTTGAACGGCTTCTCGTTCTTCTTGAAATTGTCGCGGGGGCCTTTGTCGCAAAGGTGCGGATCGGAGATGATGAACATAATATCTTGGGTAAAAGGAGCGGCGGCCCCTCCGTGGGCCGCCTATCGACGAATGGACTAGAACACCGGATGTTCCGTGACGAAGATGCGACCGATAAGGGTTCCCGCCGAACGGACTTCCGGCTTGCCGACGTAGTAGCTGGCCACTTCGACGAGACGGTCCAGCTCGAAAACAGTCGTCGCAATCTCGCTGGCTTCGGCGACGGATTGGGCGACTTCCCTTTTCAAGTTAGCAATGCAGGAATTGAGCGCCTTGACGATCTTCCGGGCGTTTGGCGCATTTTCAAAGAAAAGAACGCGGGCGTCGGCGTTGACGGGAGCGATGTTGACTTGGTACATGGGTTCCTCTGTTACTGGTTGTTAAAGGTGATAATCCGCAGTGCGTCATCCAAACTTGGTTCGATGTGATTATTGACCGCAAGGCCGAGAAATTCGTCGATTTCTTTTGCGGCGTCTAGCGACTCGAAGCGGCCGGCCGAGTCATAATCGAATTTCCTCTTAATAAGCAATTCAACGGGCGGGAATTCACGATCGAACTCGACCGCCGCGTAATACAATCCCGTTCCGATCGGCTGGCTCAGTCGCGTTGCGTAGAACGCTTGCAGCCGTAGCGGCGAGTCGGTGACGACCGAAACGCCCATCCTTTGCAGCTTCTCCTCGGTGCGGAGTTGACGTGAGAAGCCTTCGACTTGATCCCAAATCGTCGGCCGCTTCCCCGCATAAGCGAGAAGCTTCGCCCACTCTTGCACCAGTTCAATCTGCTCGCCCGCCTTCTTGAAGCAGGCGAAGATTTCCGCCGCCAGGGTGCTTTTGCCGACGCCGGGGCCTCCGTAAAGGTTTATGCGCATAGCTCCTCAACTTCAGTTAAGGAAAACGGTCGCAACTCTCCCAACAGTTGTTTCGCGGAATCGACGCCGACGTCAAGCCGATGCGGAATGCGATTCAGCGTGTTGTGCGAGTGTCCGTGTAGGTGCGGGGCGCCATAGTGGCTCTTGTTCCACCGGGCGAGCGGAAAGTGGCATAGGTGGTAGTCCGCGCCGTTAAACTTCCTCGCCAGCAAGTCCGACGCCGTCAAAAAGTATTCCTTGATCGAGGCCGGATCGTGATTGCCGCAAATAAGATGCACGTTTCGGCAGCGAATCGCGGCCCTGAGCGACTCCATCTGGCTCGGCTGCCAAATAACGTCGCCCAGGTGCCACAACTCGTCATTGCGTCCGACGGTCTTGTTGATGTTCTCGATTAATTGCTCATCATGCACCTCTAGGCTCAGGCCGCGTAAACGCGCCATGTTCTCGTGTCGGAAATGGGTATCTGCCGTGAAGAAAATCATAAAACTAAAACTCCGCCCGACGTTTCCGCCCTGGCTAGCGTCGGGCGGAGCGCCCGCTTCGATGCGGGCGCGGCCCTAACCGTAATCAGTCTTCCAAGGTTGTATGAACGATTCAATGTCGGGCGGAGGATGATCCGGTTTGGCCGAGGCGCCGTATATGCGAAGGATTGGGAGGTGGAGTATCGTCATCGAGTTGTTCCGTTCGTCGTCACCAAACAATGATTCCGCTTGCGTACCAATAGTTGCCGCTTTTCACGACGGCGAAGCCGTAATACTTACACGGATGATTTAGGATTCGCCAGTGAGCCGGGGACGCTCGCCATGCGTTATAGATGGCGTCCGCCCCGGCGTCCCCGCAACTCACCGCCGCCACTTCCCCAACCGCGCCTAGTTTGCTCGCTTCTTGGAAGCGTCTTTCCCAACCCTCGTGCCCCATTACGCCGGCTTTGGCTTGCTGTTCCGCATGCTCTTGAGCTAATCGCTGCAAAAGCGGGTGCGGTTGGCCGGTCTCAACCGACGTAACGGAGGCCAAGAGAAGGAGGAGCGTTTTAAGCATTGGTTCGTCTCGCCAATTCAACGAACTCTTTGAGGGCGGCTTCCGCTTGTTCATCGCTGGGATAGCTGCAAGAGAGGATTCGATCATCGCCTTTTGCGAGAACTAACTTGTTTCTCCGGAGACTCGACGCGAAGCCAGGCTTGATCGACCGGCCGCCGTGCGAAAAATTCGGCACGGACTCGCAATCGGGCGCCCAGGCGAGCAGGACGTTTTTCAGCCGACCCAACCAAACGCTAAAACCCTTTCCGACGACGCGCTGACTGCCGAATACTTCCGGCCCGAACGGCCTCTTCCGGTAAGCAAAGCCGAATATTCGCTTTTCGAGCGATTCGTAGTCGGCTCCGTAAATCTCGTCGAGAAACGATTTGGAGAGTTTATCGCGGAATCTGCTTCCGTCCGTCGGCATTACCGGGAAGAATTCGTTCGATTGGGCCGCCGTACAGACGAAACCGCTGGAAGCGGTTCCGCCTGCAAAGGTCTTAAGCTTCGCCGTTTTGGCGCACTGGTACGCCCTCTGGAACTCGGTAAGGACGGCCTGGGAGGCGGCTGCAACGTCGATCGCGCACCGGGCGAGAGCGAGCGTTCCGGGGCCGGTTCCGTATTTCTCCGCGAAGTCGGACTCTTTGAACGCGGACATCGTGAACTGATTTACCCGTTCGACCTTTTCCAGCAGCCCGTTATTGCAGTGATAGAGGTACGTGGCCGCATCGGGGTGATTAACGGCGGTAATCATCGCGTCAAAGGCGCTGAACGCCTCTTGAGCTTCTTTCGCGGAGGCGTATTCATGTTTGGCAATTTCGCTATCGCGGAGTCGGTTGCTTCCACGAATATAGAGATGCTTTCCGTAAATGCCCGGGCCTCCGGCGGTTTTGATGCTGAAGCCGCCAAGCTGGGCGATCGTTTTGCCGCCGACGGATTTGTCTTGTTTCAAAACTTGAGCCGAGAGATTACTTCCGTTGAACCAGAACTTAACTCGTAATCGACTGGCGGCATTATCGCCGACAACCTCGGAGTTGGCCTCTTTGGCGAGGCCGACGAACCGCTTAAAGGCCAGCTTCGCCCGATCGACCGACGTGTACGTGTAATTGTCTTTGCCGACTCCGACGTAGAGGCGATTACCGGCGAGATAAACTTTACTACGGCATTGCAGCGTCCAATCGTCGTCGTAATAGCTCTGTTCCAAGTTTTCTTCTTTGATCTCGACCTTGAGATTTCGGCCGATGCGAATAAACTTGGCGCCAAGTTTGGGGCCGCTGACGTGTTCCTCTTCATAGTCGTTGGCCTCTTCGACGAGCTTCGTGATATTGGCGACGTACTCAACCGCCGCCGCCTCGCTAGGAAAAGCCCCGGTAGCGAGGCCGTGGGCGACATTTAAGAACGTCCCGCCCACGAACGGCTCTTTGGCGGGGATGATCCCCCATGAGTCTTTGACGACGTATTCAAAGTCCGGCGTGACGTTAATAATTTGGACCGTGACTTGGTTGAGACTCTGTGTGAACCCCACCTTGAGTCGATCGCCGCCGACAATAACGGTGGCGTTCTCAAGCAACTCGACGAAGGCCCCAAGGGCTTTTCTCGCCGCCGTCGCGCTTTCGTATTCGTACTGGACGATGCGGTCGTCGGGAGCCGCCGCTAAAAGCAGGGTATTGCGTCTAATAGCGGCGTCAATTCCGACAGATATTCTGAAATCGCCGTCTTCGGAGATTATTCCCTTCCCTCGAAGGTTCTCGGGGATTTTCACCGCCTGGGCGTAGAGCGTTTTGCCGCAGCGTGTTATGCGAACTTTAAGGAACTCTCCGACCTCGCCGTTGATGAGTCGGGCCATAATGACGCGGGCCTCAAACGTCTTTTTCGCCTCTTCCATGCTGCGGAACTGCTGAGAAAATTCCCCCGCATGGTGTTCGACGCCGTTATACGTGAGTTCGACCGCCTGTTCGTAGTCGTGCGTGAATACGGCAACTTGCCGCCCGTTGCGTTCGATCGTGACGTCGAGTTTTCTTCCGATGACGCGAGCGACCTCGTAGTCCGTCCCCTCGATCAACTCGATAAAGTGAGCCTCGGCAAGCTTCGCCTTCGCTTCGTCGTCGTGCGTAAAGGAGACGATTTTGCCGTCCGAGTCGCGGTCGCGCCCCGGCAAGGCCAATATTCGGTCTTCCATCGCCGGGTAGTCGGCGGAGCGAAGGACGTAGGCCCCGGTTTCGCCAATATTCCCCGTGCCGCGAAGACGTTCGGGCATGGCGGCCGTTTGGGCGTAGAGCGTATTGCCGACGCGGGCAAGCCGTACTTTGAGTTCGCCGCCGTATTCTTTTCCGCCGGCGATGTAGGCCAGCGGCATCAGGTCGTCCATAAGCTTTACCGCTTCTTCGGCGGTGTTGCAGTATGTCATCACGCCGGAAGCTAGCTGAAGTTTGGGAGTGAGAACGCGCTGAAAGTCGCCGTCGCTTTTGACGAGCGTGTCAAGCCGCGTCAATACGACGTCGCCGACGCAACGTCGCTGGGAGTTTGCGAACTCGACGAGCCTTTCAAAGTTCGCCTTGGCGGATTCAGCCTCCTCGGCGGAGTCGTAATATCGCTCGGCGACCCAGCCTTCGCGGGCAGTAAGCGATTGTCCGTCGTTGAATCGAGTCGTATCGCCGAACCGGATTTCATAGCCGGCGCCGAAGAGGCGGCTTGAGCAAGTTTTGATTTGGGCGGCCTCTGCGCGGAGACGGTAGTCGTCAACGGTAAATTTGATGTCAAGCATGGTTGTCCGATCATTGGTTTCCCGCGACTGATTGGGCGCGGTGCAACTGTTATTGCGGTAAAGGGTGGGGTGAGGTTTGAAATGACGATGGAGTTTTGACTGATCGACGATTATTCAAATAGTTTTCCGAAGAAAACCTTGTGAAGAAGTTTTCGCGTCAACTTGAAGTAGCGGGCCGCCCCGCCGAGCAAGCCGATCGCCAACGCCGCGCCGAAGCCTTGCGCCAAGGCGGAAGCGTTGGAATATAACAAGTAGCCGATTCCGACCAAGGCGGCGACGGAAGCGACAACGACGGTTCCGGCCAACATCGCTTCAAGGAACGTTTTCATTTTGGGGTATTGATCGTGAAGGTATTTCTTTGAAGAGGCGGCGACCGTCTCCGGCCTCCGCTTCTTTTATTCGCCGCCACTGTTTCGCGTGTCGCTCACAAGCTTGGATCGCTTTGTTTTTGGTCTTGTACGGGCGTCGATCCCAAGCGAAGTCCCAGCCCGCGTCCGTTTTGACGCAGGCGTAGTAACAGGTTGGAATCTTTACTCCGCCCACGTCGTCGCAACGGGTGACGCGGTAGTCGCCGGAACGCCAGATTCCTCGGCCCGCTGAATAGAATTTAAGGACCGTTGCAGGTCGTCTATGTCCCTCAACGTCCGACGCATTTGCGCGGTCATTACGGTTAGCTCCGCTTCGAGTTCGCTTATCGCGACCCGAATCTGAGCATGATTCTCTTTTGCGCTGATCCGCAGATCGGACATTCGTATTTCCTTGTTTCATATCCGCACTCACATATCCGCATAGACGACGACGTTATCAATCCGCTGGATCGTAACTCTGCGTCCTTTGGAGTTGTAAGCGTAGATGACTTTTCCGTAGGCGTTTGTTCCGAAGCCTTCGACTTGGGCCAACTCTTGGTGAAGTTCGGCTCCGCGTCGAACAGGATAGGCAATTCGGCATCCAGGTTTGATCTCACGATTTGTTATGTCTTTCATTGCCGCCCTGTAGATAGTAAGTTCCCGCTAGGTTCAATTTGGGGTAGAACTTCACACGCTTTTTCTGATCTTTTCGCAATAATTTTTATCAAGCTCAATAAGCGTGCAGTTGCGGTTTTTCTTTTGACAAACCCGCAGCGTCGTGCCCGTACCGCCGAACGGGTCCACGACGGAATCTTTCTCCTTCGTGGAAAGAAGGATGCACCGCTCGACTAGCCCTTCGTGCAATTGCGTCGGATGCCATGAGCGGCGTTGTTTGCTGTTGCCCGTTACTCGCGGAAAATCCAGAACATCGCTGGGGACGCGGCCGCGCGGGTCCGCACGCTTGTCCCCGTTCCGCTGCCGCCAACTCGGAACGCGGATGTTATCCGGGTACAGCGGAGCGTCCTTGCGTTTCAGTCGCCAGAGCGGGCGATGACAATTGCCCAAGTCTTTTTGGTTGTGCTGCCCGAACGTAAAGGTTTGTACGCACGGTTTGAATTCCCACTCGTCGGGTAAAACTCGCCGAACGACGCCGGCAAGTTCGAGCAACCAGCGAGAATTGAAACTCAACCAAACAATCGGAGCGTGGTTGATGAACATATCAACGCACGTCTCCAGCCAGTTCACATAGTCGGGGCGTTTGTCGCGGTACTCGCCGTATCCCAAGCCGATGTTATCCGGCGGGTCGGCGAACAGGCAATCAAACTGCCCCAAGCCTTCCAAGACTTCGATGCAGTCGCCTTGAATAACGTTAGCGCATGTATTGAGGTCGGGTGATTTCATTCGTCCATTCGTCCGCCACTGCGGACGCCTTTGCCGTTTCTTCCAGTTCCGCGCATTTCATCGCGTCAAACACCGTGTTGCCGACGACAGCGTCCCAACACTCTTTGCAGCGTGAGAATAGGTTCTCTTGCCATTTCGTACTGACTCGCGCCCGGTGGGTGGCGACGCGAAGTTGAGGTCGCGTCCCGGCTAGACTCGCCGGCTTGGCGACGATCTCTTCGACGCAAGCGACGAACTGCTCGCTGCCGACTTCTTCGCCCAAAAGCCAGGCGTAGAGGGAGAGTTGATCCGCATAGCTATCGTTGCACCCCTCCATGTAGCCGGCGTTAATCGTTAGGCCGTGATGATCGTGCGGCATATAGTTGCCGTGCGACTGCATGTGGCTCTTCGACGGCTTGCCCCCGGCGAAAGCGTCCCGGCAAAGCATGTACCCCTTGCTTGGGCTGGCCGGATGCTTGCTGCAATAGCTCCGCACCTTCCAGTCGAGTATGAGCGAGTAATTGGGGAAGACGAGCAGCAGGTCGGGCTTACCCAAGAGCGGAACGCCGTTCACCTGTCCGGTGACAGTGAATTCCATGCGCGGCTCCTCCGACGCTTTCTCAATCAGCGCAAGCACGTCGGCGAAGGCCCCGCTTTGCACGTAACAATCGAAAACGTACTTGCCGTTTTCTTTTGCCCAGTCGCGGTTCTCTTCATCAACTTGCGACGTGAAGATCGCGTCGAAGTCGAACTGAGGCTTGACCCCTTTTCCCCAGACTCGTTCGGCGATGGCGTTCTTGCCGTAGGCGTCGAAGCCGGAACCGATTGACATGGGTTGCGTTTGCGAAAGCCTCGCCGGCCGCGTGTCGGCTATGTGCTTCAAATAGAATTCCTGTCGATCGGCGTAAAACAGCGTCAGACTGGTATAACTCAGATATTCCGGTATTCTCAAGACTCATTCCTTATTCGGAAGTAACGGGCCTCGCGCGGAATGCCGTCCTTGGTGAACTCGCGATATTTGAAAGTGATTTTGTCCCCGGTTTTGAAATAGCGGCCTTGCGATTTCACCTCGTCGCCGGGACGTCCGATGGAAAGCCGAACGCCTTCGGCGTCTTCCCAGGCCCGTTCTTCGTTCGTCATGCCGGAGAGTTCGAGCCGCTTTCCGTGGTAGTCGAGGATTAACGCCCCGATCATGCCCGAGAGTTTCCCTTTTCCCGCGATGAAGCCGACAAGCGTGCCTTCGTCGTCCGAGCAGGGCTTGTATTTGAGAATGCCGGCGTGCCGCTTAGGCTGCCAAGGGGCGTCCGGATTCCGCAAGACGACTCCCTCGCCCCCCTTGGCGACGACTTGTTTCATGTAATACTCGACTTGCTCGCGGGCGGACGGCTCGAAGGCGTCCAACTTGGTTTGCTGGTGCAAGAAGCAGACTTTCGATTTCAACTTGCGAAGAAACTTCAGTTCGTCCTTGAACGCGCCGACCGCCCCCGCAACCGGCGCTTCCATCTTGGGAATGACCAATTCGAGATTGGGATTCTTGATCTCGCCCGGCGTGAGCATCGCCGCCCACGGCGGGGAAGAGTAGACGGCGTATTGAATGTCCGTCCAGCGCGGGTCGAACGTCTGCTTGCGGCAGATCGAGACCGTTTTTTGGAATTGTCCGCGCCCGGCCCATAATTCGCCGTCGAGCGGAAACGGCGGGAGGCTGTCAAGGAACCACGGCGGGGCGAAAATCGGATTGCCGTACCGGGACCAAAGGCCGGTGGCCGTGGTTTCACGTAGTTTGGCGGCGTAAACAATCTCCGATGTTGATTCGCCCCGCGAAACGCCCCCGTCCCAAAA
Organism: Thermoguttaceae bacterium; assembly: GCA_963665265.2. Taxonomy (GTDB): domain Bacteria; phylum Planctomycetota; class Planctomycetia; order Pirellulales; family Thermoguttaceae; genus CAXXHQ01. The sequence continues at coordinate 2,169,641 of OY762224.2, forward strand.
ACACCGCATGCCGTCCAACTTCTCGCTCATAAGCCAGCCGCCGATGCGATGTTTATTGAAATCGATCGGCGTGGCTAGTTGAAGGAGTTCTCGCCTAGCCATTGGACCGCTCCTTGAAGCGTTCCTCGATGGCTTCGAGACAGCGGCCAACTTGTCGTCGAGGGACGCCTGTTTTCTCTTCAATCTCCTCTTGCGTGTAGCCCTGTCGTTTGAGACTGACTGCAATTCTCTCGTCGTCGTCCTCGCAGCAGGCTAGAATCTCCTCGTAGAGTTCGCCGCTACGGTCAGGCTCAACTGCGACATCCGTGCGAGTGAATTGCAGATCAACGTCCTCCCCGCGTTTGCGAAGTCTGCGTTGTGAGGTCGGAGGAATCCGAACCTCCCCCTCGTCTGCGAGCGCTGTTTTTACTGAATTCTCGACGGCGCTGTAGAGATACGCTGAAGCGTCTTCCGCTTTATTCACATTTTCGGCGGCTTCAACGAGGCTGAGGTATCCGGCGGAAAAGAGGTCGTCTTTGAAATAGGCGTATTCGGGGAACTGTTTGAGAATGCGCCCGACGGCGGCGTCCACTTTGTCCAAGTTTTGCGCAACAAGTTCATCTCGCGTCATTTAATCACCCATAATCTTTTTGGCGTAAGGAGTAAATTCAGTGATGGTTCCGTAAGATCGGGGTCGTAAAACAACCCCCGTTCAAATGCGACGGCGTGCCACGTTGGCGTCATTCCGATGACGACGCCCCGCTCGGTTTTCAACAAATGGTCGATTGGCAATTCAACGTCGTGACGCCTGCCGCCTCGCTCCGCGATTACGACAAGGGCGTCAAACTGCGTAGCGGTCTTTCCAAGGCGCCAAGCCGCGCGAATGCACTCTTGGCTGAGGTGCCCCCGACGATCGGTCGGAGGCGGGTTGCCCGGAAAGATGATTTCGCCGCCGTCGTGCCCGACTTCGCGAAGAAATCTCGACAAGGAAATGTCGAGAGCCATTGACCAAGCGGCTGCCATGCACAGCCAGCGCTCCGGCTTTCGGATCATTTGCATAGGTTGTTAATCATGTCCTCCACGTTGAAGTCCCAGGTTTTCTTCCAGTAATCCCGCATATTTGGCGGTGCGAAGAGCCTGTCGTAGTTCTCCTGATTCGCCTCCGTCAGTATCCACACGCCGAGTTTGCGTTTTTCCCACAGCGGCCACTTCGCTCGCTGCGCCCGCGTAAACGAGTAGCGTCCTTCGACTTTCACATCCACCCAGCGCTGCCCGTGTTGCGGGTGCCAGCAGTACAGGTCGGGCAAACCGGATTGAAAGGCGTTTCCGACGATTCGCTCGACAAGCCAGCCCCGTTGTTCGAGGTAAGTAACGAGCTTGCCCTGAATCTTGTATTCCGGCCCGTGATGCGGCATTAGTTAAACCAGTATCCGACATTGAATTTAGAGTTGGCCTCGTCCGATTCACGATTTTTCAGACAATAGACTCGCGGTAGCATTTGCCCGGCCCTCGTAGTAACGGTGCGTAACGCTCGACTCAAAACGCCGCTCTTGGCGCCGCGTCTGTTGGCTCCCAACTTGTCTTGAACGTTTTATAGGCGCTCGCCTTTGCCAACCCCGAGCACCCGGTCTCCCGGTACAAACACTCAATCGCATACGTAACGCTCTTGATTCTTTTCTTCATTACTTGTCCGCCCATGTTTTGGCGTTGGTCATCCACTCCATGCCGATCAAGGGGACTTTGTCCCGGTAGCTCTCCACCGTCTCTTTCACGATCTTGGCCGTACTTTCGACGCAGTCCGGCCGCGTCACGCACAGCACTTCGTCATGCACGTTCATGGGCGCGACGCGCCAATCGTTGACGCCCGCCGGCTGTTGATCCCAAATTCGCCTCTGCAAGCGCTTGGTGATTTGCGCGCCGGGACTTTGAATCTCGTGGTTGGCGGCGGCTCGCATGTTGGCCGCCTGAACGGCGAACGCCGCGCCGAATACGGCGGACGCGACCGCACCGCCCGCGTCTTGCACGCGGTCGCGGCGAATAACTTTGACGCCGGTGTTTCGCCAATGCTTGGGCGACTTCTGGGCAAGAAGGAAGAGTTCTTTCGCAACCGTGTTTTCCAGCGTGAAATAGCGGCGAAAGCCGAGGAAGGACTCGACGTAATCCGCCGGGTCTTTCCAGATGACTTGCTTGTTGTAAAGCTGCCGCATCGAGCAAAAGGCGTTAAAGACTTTTTCGCGGCCGCGCTTGATCGCCGGATACCGCTTCTCCAAGTCGGCGAACGCTCGCTTGGCGTTCTCCGGCTGAACGGAGAGCTTCTGAACCAGCGTTTCCCAAGTTCCCCCGTAAATGACCGCGAAAACGCCCTGCTTCCCCTTCGAGTAGAGGTCGTTTTTCGTCCCCTTCGTGGCGATAATCTGTTCGTAATCGTGGTCGGGAAACAGAGACATCGCAAAGAAGGCGTGAATCTTTTTCCCCGAGTCGATGTCCGCTTTCAGCGCTTCATCTTCGTACACGGCCTGGGCCAGCGTCACTTCAAAGCTGTCGAAGTCGCCGAGGCAAAGCTGATAGTCGTCCCAAGCAAGAGGAAATACACGCCGAACGTCTTCCGAGCGATTGATTCCCTGCGCATTCAATCCGTCTCCGCCGCTCATACGAGATGAAAGCGTTCCGATGATATTAAACGAGGCATGGAACTTGCCGGCGCGCAGGAGCTTATCGTAAAGCTCGATCTCCTTTTTGGCGAATTTGGCGTCAAGGAGAACTTTCGAGCGTTCGGCCGCCGGATGCGGCCCGGTGTGCATCTGGCCGGTCCCGCCGCATCGCGGGCAGTCGGGGCCGCAGTTGACCATGCCGCACGGCTCCTCGCCCATCTCCCATTCGAGGATCGCTTCGAGCATCGCTTTCCGCGTCGTCTCGGCGATGATTTCCCGCTCGGTCTCGTCCATCACTTCATAGAGATAGCGGCGGACCTCGCGCGGTTTGTTGATATTGACGGGACTGCTGGCCGCCTTCTCCGTCGCTAGATTTTTAAGCTTCCTTATCCCTTCAAGGTCAATTTGGAAGCCATGCCAGCGCACGGCCGCCACCATGCAAGCGAGAACGGAGTCGTCGTCGCCCGGTTCCGGACAGCCGAAATACTTATCCAGTTCCCGCGTATAAACGACGTCTTTCTCGGCGTAGATTCGGGCCGCCGCGTTGTCCCGCCAGTGCAGGGCATGGCGTTGAATCAAAGCGGGCCACGCATAGCGAATCTTTTTGCCGGGATATTCGACGGCCCAGCCGCGCGACGGGGCGCTCACGGCCAAAGCCGTCGGAGCGTAACCGGCTTCAACGGGCCGAGTGTCCGGCTCCACGTCTTCGTAGTGATAGTCGGGTTTCAGCTTCAGGACGTACTCGGCCAAAAACTTCAGGCCGGAGGCTGCGTTGAAGCGGAGGACGACGTCCTTGAAATCGGGGTCGATGACGCCCGCCTTTTCACGCGGAAAGACGTGCCAACGCGGCGCGCCTTTTTGCCCTCGCGCGAAGTAAATGTCGTCAAGCTTGACCCGGCGTTCCAACTCCTCCGCCAGGGCGTAGGCCAGCCCCGTGGGCACCTTGCGAATGCGCACGTTTTCGCGCGACATGAGCGACTGAAACGGCCCCTTGCGGGCGTAAAGCAGCAAGTCGAGGGCGTTTTTTGGCTTCAAACAGGGGCCGTCCTGGCCTTTCGCCTCAATCAAGGCGATCTCTTCCACATGCTCAAAGGGAATCCAATCCGGCGGGAGCAGCCTCCAGATGGTATAGAGCTTGCAGAGGTGAAACATGTCAAAGACGAGGTTGAACCCGATCAAGTCATGCTCCAAGAGCGATTCGATCAAGTCCAACGTCCGGCGGACGGGCGTAAACCACACGTCATGCAACGTGATCGGGCCCTCGTCGAAAGCGTATTGCAACAATACGGCCATGCCATGCAGGCCGCATGTTTCCGAATCTAAACGTAAGCGCATATTGGTAGCGTGCAAAAGAGAAAGTTCTGCACAGGTAGAGAATGAATCCCGCCGAATACCTGTCGCCGGACGAAAGAACGTCCGGGCTTATGTATCTACTGTTCCCGCTCGGGCCAATTTGGGGCGGTGAAAATAAACTATTCTTGCGATTTTCCGAGAATTTCTTCTTTGGAAATATCCCCGAGAACCCATAGACCGAATTGCATAACCTTGCCCTCCTCGCCTCGCCCCGCAAGCTCTCGTAACATCTCTCGAATCTGCAAGACGTTGGGGCGGCGCCGAGTCGTCCTTGGGCGATTAACAGCCAATCCCCTGGCGAATTCTACGCGGTCTTTTTTACAATGATAAACCGCATCAAGCTGCCGACCATTTAGTTGCCCGGAGGCCGCTAATTGCTTTATCTCCTGCGGCATCTTCATCAAACATGTGCGCACCCAAACCCAGTTCGGGCTGCGGTTCAGAGCTCGGGCGATTTCCCTCAGCGAGCGGCCGGGGAATTGCTTATTAATCGCCTCGGCCTGCTCCCAGAGGGTCAAATCCCGGCGGTCCAAGTTTTCCGCGAGGTTAGCTTCCTCCCCGGCCTCGCAAATAAAAGCGGGAATCTTCTCACGGCGGAGATGATAACGCATCGCCGCGTAGCGGCGGTGGCCGGCGACGATCCGATATTTGTACGGGCCGCCGAACGGCTGCAAAATGATCGGCGCAAACAGGCCGTGCTTTTCGATGGACTTTGCCAGCGACGCCGTACTATCGATCGTAAATGACCTACAATTAAAGTCCCGATCAAAGAAAATATCTTCGACCGGGACTTCGATGACTTCATATTTCATAGCGCTTCGGCCCTCGCTTTTCTCCGTCGTGCCGAAGTTTAATCGGCAGTCGCCACGTCACGCCGTTTCGATGGTGCATGCCGTGGACTAATTGCACCGGCTCCCGGTATCCCGCCAAGGCGTTAAAGGCAAACGGATCGGTTCCCGGCCAAGCCCCGTTAATCAGCAACTCGCCCTCAACGTCCGCCAAGGCCGCCGATACGTGGTGATGCCCCAGAACGAAATAGCGGATTCGCGGCAGATTCGAGACGCCGCTCAAAGCGACCAAATTCTTCTGCCGACGCTGCATGCCGTAGAACGGCACGCCCCCGTTGCTCCGCACGTCGTCGCCGTGCGAGACGTTTACCCACTGGCCGTTAATCTCCACATTGGCGGACCAAGCGTCGGGAACGACGAATTGGACGTTTTTTAGATCGCCGCAATGGAGGGCGGCCGTCTTGTGGACGAGATAATCCCAATTGTCGTTCGCCCCGTAATAGTCCTTCTTCGGGGTTCGCCTTCCGTGGTTGCCGGACAAACACACGACCCGCACCGAATCAAAGAACGGAGCCAAGTCCCGGTACATGAGGGCGTAGAGCTTCCCGATCGCAAGGCTGTTGTTGAACTGGTTGCGAAAGTAAGACCGCTCGACGGCGCGGTGAATCTCGCCGCAAGTGGCGTCGCCGTAATTGAGGACGGTCAAGTTCGGAAACGTAAAATTCGCCAGCGTCTCCTGCGACCACTTAATGATGGATTCGACGTAATGCTCCGCCCTCGCGCAAGAGACGCGGAAATCGTACTCTTCCAAGCCGCCTACTTCGCTCGGGCGGATAACTTGATCGTGGTGGCCGTCGCTGATATGCACGACTAGATGTTCTTCCACGGCCGAGGAAGGCTTGCGCTTGCGGGCGTCGGGCAAGGCTTTGAACGGTTGAACCTTGTTTTCGAGTTCTTTCGCAATGGAGGCGAATAACCCCTCAATCCGACTATTTGACTGACTTTTCTTTCTCTCGGATCGCAGTTCGTCTTTGAGATGGGTGATTTCCGCCTCAAGACCGCGAATCGTCTCGCCCGCCGCCTCATCCGGTCGCGTTACGGTCGGGTACGCACGGCCGGTTACAATGTCGCTCACCATCGACCGCGAGATGCCGAATTGTTTTGCGACGTCGCCTTGGGCCTTCGAGCGGCACAGTTTAACGATCTGTTTAACTTGTTGCTTCGTTAGCATTTAGCCCCTTCCAAACAATTGCAAAGCTCTCCGCCGTGGCCGGAAGCTTGAACTTCAGCGTCACGGCGAGGAATTTGTTCTTTTGCTCCTCATAAACTTGCTCTTCCGCGATTTTGCCGCTTTTAAGCAGCGCTTGGCCCTCGTTGACCAAAGCCTGCGCGACGTAAGCCAACGCCGCGTCCTTGGAGTGCCCTTTAAGCAGTTGCAGAAAGAGACGGATGCACGTCGCCCCAGTTAATGCCATTGAACGCCTCTCCCATTGTCATAAGTTCGAGCCTTCGGTTACTTTGAATAATTTCCAGCACGCGCTCGTCGGACGGCAAATGCGTCAGATCGACGATCGTGCAGCCGCGATTAAAGTCCGCGCCGATTCGGTGGATGCGGTCTTCCGACTGGATGCGGTACTCCGGTTTGAGCGAATTGCTCCAATAGATCGCCATGCTCGCCTCGGTGAGCGTGAGGCTCATGCCGCCGGATTCGGGATGGGCGACGAAGGCGACTTTGAGATTGTCGCGATTGGCCCAGTAATCCAACCCTTGCTCCTCGACGGGCTGGCCGTCCGCCCGCGTGACTTGATAGCCGCGACCGTCGAGACGAACGACGTCCCACTGTTGTTTCAGACAGAGGTTCGTCACGCGGTCAACAGACCCGGTGAACCCGGCGAAGATGACGACGCGACCGACATCCTCGCACTCGTCGAGCAAGTCCTTTAAGGCCGCCTCCTTGGGACAGGGAATTTCTTTCGTTTCGCGGACGATTTTCGGCATTTTGCCGGACCCGTCGCACACAGGGCAGTTCACTTCTCGTCGCTCAAGCGTAGCGACTTTTTCCGGCGTGAGCATGTCGATCTGCTCGTAGGTTTCTTCGCCGTGGAACCACTCAAAGACCTTCCCGTCCTCGCAGTGCGTGCATTTCGTCGTTCCGTCAATCTTGTCTCGATATTGGAACCCGTCGCTCAACTCGCGCAGCAGCATCATGGCCTGCACGGCGCTTTGCGACGACTGAGCGATCGCTTTTGCCACCCTCAAAATAGAGGCGGAGGGCTGACAAACGATTTTGCGATAGTGCTTCTCGGGCAGCGTCAGGCAATCTTTCTTGTGCTTGATTATCACAAGGCCCTTCAATCGCTCGTACATGTAAGCGACTTCGTTCCGCGACGGGACGAACTTGTGGTAGTCCGAGTCCTCAAAGGAGTGGGGACCGTCTTGCTCAAACATGCCGCAAACGTCGCACTTACGCTCGTCGTCTCGCCAGCCGATGCGATCGTTGAACGAAACGCCCCCGTCAAATTGTTTGAGTTCCATGAACGCAAGCCGACGTTCAAGAGCCTTGGGGGAGCCTTCTTTTAAGAAACCGGGGTAAGCGATTTCGGATTGCGTCCACCAATCGATCGGAGTTTTTGGCGAGGGAGTGCCGGACATGAGAATAACGTAGCCGTCGTTCCCGTATTTAGCGCGGATCGCGTCGGCGAGTTGTCGGGCGGCGTTCGTTCGTTTCGTGCCGTCTTTCTTCACGCGGGAGGACTCGTCGAAGATGACGCCCTGCGGAATTTTCGCTTTTTCCTCCATCTCGCGAACCAACCGCTCGTAAGTCATCATGCGAACGTTGACGCTCGGATCAAAATTCCATTTGTGAAGTTCTCGTTCGATGTTCGGCAAGGAAGATTTCGGCCCGACCCACCACCAGTTTTTGACGCCCGACTGCTCCATCACCTCTTGCGCCGCGAGAGTCTTGCCGCAGCCCATCTCGGCGGCCATGATGCCGTAGTGATATGTCAGAAAGTGGTCGGCGAGTTCACGCTGATGGTCCATAAGCGGGCGAGAGTAGGCGTGCTTAACCGTCTCTCGGTCGAACCACGCATACGTGTCCTTACCCATCAAGTAGTCAAGCTGAAAACGATTTCGCGGCGTGTCGGCGACGGACCAGCGTTTCTCTTCGGGGCGCCACTTGCTCCCCTCCATCGCCTTGATCTCGTTTTTTAACGCGAACGGCGATTTGAGAAATAAGATTCGCCCGTCTCGATAGTCGATCTCGCCCGTAACCCGAATGAGAGTGCCTATTTTAGTTTCCGTTAGGAAGTTGACTTGCATCAGTTGCCCTGCATAGAAGCCCAAAGAGAAAGAAACGCATACGCCGCCTGAAGCGGGACCACTCCGTTGCCGAGAAGTCGCAGCCGGTCGGCCACCCCATCAGCCATGCCGTGAATGCCGGGTTCAAAGCCAGGAGCGACCTGTCGCCACGACTCGCCCGGCCCCGGAGGGAACGCGGCCAAATCTGGATCGCATCGATCAAGGCCGTTTGAATCGGCTTGCTCTTTCGCCGGTCGTGCGCCTTTTCGCCCGGTTGAAGAGGCTCGCCCGATTTGTTTACTAAATCGCTTGGGTCCGCCACGCTGGAGTAGAGCTTCGACGCGCTGGGCGTCGGCCACAGCGAGCGCGAACAATCGCTCCCGCCCATGCGGAGAACCCGCTTCTTCCGCTCCAAACAGACCAGCCGCAATCTTGAAGCCCACTCGTTCAAGGTCTGGGGCGACCTCATCGAACGCGGCGAGGTAGCCGGGCACGTTTTCGAGAAAAACAAATGCCGGTTTAACTTTGCTAATGATTCGATTGAAATGCGGCCAGAGGTGGCGGGGGTCGTCCTTGCCCTTCCGCTTCCCCGTAATGCTGAAAGACTGACACGGCGGGGAGCCGACGACGCAATCCACAAGTCCAGCAAACGGCTTTGGGTTGAAGGTTCGTAAGTCAGTCCAGATAGGCGCCGCAGGGAGGCATCCTTTTTCAATCGCTTGAGCCAAGTAGCTGACCGCGCTTGCTTCTCGTTCAACGTAAGCGACCGGCTGAACATCTCCGAGAGCGAGTTCAAGTCCGAGATCGAGACCGGCCCCGCCGGAACACAACGAGAGGGAAACAACCACATTACTTGCCCTTTAGCAGAAAGAGTTGCCCCGCCGGCTTCTTCGCGTAGTCCGCCCACAGGTTGTAGTTCGCCGCCTCGAAGACCTGCATCACCGCCCCGTATGCCGCCCGCGACTCGACGCGGCTTAGGCCGTCCACGACGGCCTGCTTCCACTGAGCGAGCGTCGCGGACATGATGACGCAATAGACGCCCGGCGCAACCGTCTTCGCGACGGCGGCCGGTACGCCCGTGCTGACGAAAGGAAGAACGTCGCACTCCGCTAAAACGACGAGAACGGAGGCGAAGCCGTGGCCGAGAAAGCCGTCGAAAGAAGGCTTCGCCCCGCGTTCCGTCAGAGACTTCAAACACGCGATAAATCGTTCGGCGTCCGTAAGTTTCTTGATGCTGCGGTCCGCCCCCTCGGCTAAAGAGTAGCCGAGCATTTCATTTGCCGCAGCGAGAAGGTTCTTGAAATCATACGTCGCCTGCGCGACGAGCGTAGCGTAAGGTAGTCGCATCGAAATCCCGTGTTTGAAGAATTAGCCAGAGCGGCTAGAGAGATGAAGCGGGCGGTAATTACCGCGCGCGTCGCTTGACGTTTTCGACCTTGGTGACGCCTTCCGACTTGGCCGAGACGAACTTTTCCGCCTCTTGGTTGATCGCGTCTTGGCCGGGACTGCTGGAAAACGGCGTCGAACAAGCGGCGAATTCGGGGACATGCCACGTAAATTTGCCCTTCTCGACGAGCCGAGACGTGAGGGTGACGGGTCGAGCGGGGCGGGGTTGAAGCCCGTCCACGTTCTTGCCCGCAGCCTTGGTTGCGTCAATGTCGTCTTGCGTGATTGCAAAATAGCCGTTGAGCGTTTTCGCGGCGGCGCGCAGCGACTTCGAGCCGAAGAAGAATTCGTACAACTCGCCGGTCGAGCGTTCGAGAACGAGGTACGAGATGCCGAACATGCACCCCGATTCGGACTCGGCGGACTCGTCTTGAATTCGCTGGAACTCTTCGCTCGCCGGATCGTAACTGACGACGATCGCTTCCGTGTCGGAGATGTCCACGGCTTTCGGCCGGCGGGCGATCAGAATGATGTCGATGGATTCGCCGAGGTCGATGATTTCGTCATCGCTTTTCGGGACGCCGTAATGCCCGCTGACGATCAGATGCTTGTCGATCGCTTTGCCTTTAGTGTAGAGTTGAATGCGCGGTAGAAAATCCGCCCCCTTGGCGAGTTCGTCATAAATCGCCGACGTGCCCACTTGAGGAACTTTCACTTGCGGAATTGCCAGATCGTTGCCCATAATTTAGAAGGTTTCCCGTGTTGCCTGATTTATAGAATGCGGCCTCCTGCGCCTCGATAGATTCCTTGTCGCCGTGCAATGCCCATTGCAGGGCGGCCTCCCAAGCCTGTGAAGGCGTGAGCGACTGTATTACTACCTCTTTCAGCCCAACCTTTTGCGTCCGAAGCTCGGACTCAATCGCGTCGATCGTCCGTAAATAACGAACAGGTTGGAAACGCTCCGCGAATCGTTTGTCGAAATACTGTCGTTCTTTCTCCTGCTGTTTGTTTCTTAAAGCCTGCTGAACCCGCGCCACAAACTCCCTGCAAGTGATGAGTTGCGTTTGAGGGAGAAATTCCATTTGGCGGTCACGCGGAAGCTTTGCCAGCCAAACGGCCATTTCCGTCTTGATCTCGCCGCGAAAAACCGCCTCTTGAATGTCGGGATCGAGTTGCTTTAGATGAAGAATCTTCTGGACCCAGGCCGGAGACTTTCCCACCGCCTCGGCCAAATCGAAGACGGTGTAGTCCTGGTTCTTCTTGTGGATGGTCAAAAGCTGGCGGTAGTAATCTCCCGCCCGCGTCTGGAATTGATTGGCGTTTTCCGTTATCTGCAACGCCCGTTTCTTTTCCGCCGAACAAGGCGGGTAGATGATGCACGGAATTCGCTTAAGGCCCGCGTCTTTCGCGGCGTTGAACCGCCGGTTGCCCGCGATCACTTCATAACCGTCCCCGTCCGCAACGACGAGTATTGAGCAGATCACGCCGTATTTCTCTACGGACGCTTTGAGTTCTAAGTACGAAATGTCGGATTTCAGAACAGGCCGTAAAAGAGTCTGCGGTCCGTGAATCCGATTGATGTCGATTAAGCGTGCCTTCATCTATGCCCTCAACCTATTACGAGTGCCAAATTAGATTTTTTGGACAAGAAATCCAAAAATATTTTGAAAAAAGTTTTTTCAAACAATCTCGGAATTTGTGTCCAAAATTCGGTTTTTGGCACTCGTAATAGATTGGAGGCAGGTTTTATGAGTATTGGCGTTGACGAAGCGATTGTCGCATTTCTAAAGAGCCAAGGGGTTGCGGACGACCTACTCGCCCAACTCGGCCCCGAGATGGAAGTGCAGGTTAATGTAATCGGCGGCGAGCAAGTGGCTGATCGTCCGGGCGTCTTCACGGACGGGCTGGACAAGTGGTGGGCGATTCGACGGCCGAAGAAGGCTTACGCCGAACCGGAGTGGGCCGACTACGCGCTACCTTGGCCGCTCGCAAAATACGCCACGGCGATCGGGCGAACCGGCTGGAACTGGGTTAAACGTCGGTCAGAGATCGTTCTATTTGATTTTGACGACATTACTTCGCATGCGGGCGTTGGCGTCTCGAAAGAAGAGCTAGACCAGATTCTCAAAAAGGCCAAGAAACTGGCCTACGTCGAAATACGGCGCAGCACGGGCGGGGCCGGCTTCCATCTAAGCGTGCCCGTGGATCATATCCCCACGGCCAACCATACCGAGCATGCCGCTCTCGCCCGGTGCATACTCGGCAAGATGAGCGTGGACGCGGAGTACGATTTCGCCGCCCGCGTCGATAACTGCGGAAACAACTTCTGGGTTTGGCGAAGAGGGATGCCCGCAAACGGGCTGGAACTCGTCAAGGCCGCCGAAACCCAGTTGACCGAGGGAGACGTGCCGAATTGGCGGGACCATGTTGACGTTGTTACTAAGAAACGCTCAAAGACCCGCGTACAGGGGACGGACGACGCCAAGCTTGACGACCTCGCGGCCAGCCAGAAGATTATTCCGTTTGACGAGACCCACAAGCAAATCCTCGACGAGCTTTCCGCGACCGGCTACACGGTGATCTGGGACGCGGACAATCACCTCCTCACCACGCACACTTGCGCGTTGAAAGAGGTCAAGGAGCGGTTGAAGCTCGTCGGCTACTTTGAGACGATTTCCGAAGGAAAAGACCCTGGCGCGCCGAACTGTTTTTGCTTCCTCCGCCCGAACGGCGGCCTCGACGTGTTTCGTTTTTCGCCGGGCGTCGCCGAGGCGCCCGGTTGGTTGCAAAGCGAGAGCGGCTGGACGCACATTCCCTTCAATCGCAAGCCGACGCTCAAACAGGCGGCCGGTCTTTTCGGCGGGAAGAAAGACCCCGATAGGGCGAATACCTACGTCTTTCCTGCCGAGGGCGCGGAGCAAGCCGCAGCGTTTCTGGGCGAAACGCTGGTCTTGGATAAGTCCGTGCGCGACCGAGACGTCACGATCACCGTCAAACGCGACGGAAAGATGGTGTTCTCGTTCGATCGAGCCAAGAAGACGGACGGAAAGATTGACGGCTGGATCGCCGACAAAACGCGATGGGTGCGCGAGAGCGACGCCGTCATCGAATCTGGGTATGACGCGGATAAATACGACAATTTCATTCGCACGACTAAATCGGAAAATGGAAATCGCATTGGTTGGTTTTTGAAGAGTCGGGACGGCAAATGGCTTCCCGTCCCCAAAGACGACGTCCGCGACGTGCTGAAAGCCCGCTTTCCGTCGGACGCCCAATTCATCATCGCCGACGCCTGCGAAATGCCGTGGACCGATGTGAGCATCCCGTTTGCGCCGGAGTATCCGGGCGGCCGTCGCTGGAATCGGAACGGAATCCAAGCCGCTTTCGAGGTTGCCGATCTGCAAAGCCTGGACGAGGCGCATCACCCGCACTGGGACAGGGTTCTGAGGCGGATTTTCCGCGACCTCAACAAGCCGCTCAAGGAATCCGCATGGGCGCAAGAGAACGGCATACTCACCGGCCAGGACTATGGCCTCGCCTGGGTGGCGAATCTATTTCGCCATCCGTTTAGTCCTTTGCCGTACCTCTTCTTTCACGGCGACGAGAATTGCGGTAAATCGTCTCTCCACGAAGCAATTAAGCTCTTGATTCCCGACGGCGTGACGTCGGCCGACGACCCGCTGAAAAACCAAAGCGGTTTCAACGGCCAACTTCGGGACGCCGTTCTCGCGACGGTCGAAGAAACCGACCTGTCAACAACCAAGAATGCGTTATTACGCATCAAGGATTGGGTGACGGCCAAGACGTTTTACGTTCGTCAAATGCGCACGGACATTTACGGCCAACCGAATAAATTGCACTTCATTCAGGTGGCCAACTACAGGTTTCACTGTCCGATTTTCCCGGGGGACACTCGCATAGTCGCATGTTACGTCGAACCAATGTTACCGGATGAAGACATCGACAAAGACAAAGAGCTACTGCCCCGATTAAGAGAAGAAGCTCCGCATTTTCTCTACACGCTGTGGAATATGCCTCTGCCGAAACCGATGGGACGACTCAACCTTCCCGTAATCGAGACCGAATCGAAGAGGGCGGCGCAAGAAAGCAATAAGTCGCCGCTCGAAACGTTCATCGACGCGGAGTGCGAATTCTCACTTGGCGAGAAAGTGTTATTCAAAGATTTCTACGAGCGATTCTTCACTTGGCTCGACGCCGACGACAAACCGCACTGGGGCAAGAAGTGGACCAGTAAAGCGTTGCCGGAGCGGCACGCGACCATTCGCGGACACGAACACAAAGTATTCGTCACGAATCTCAAGCTGAAGGATAGGAAATGATCGTAGGGCTGGGGCACTACTCAAGAACGGGCAAAGACACGTTTGCGAACTATCTAATTGAAGAGTGCGAAAAGCTGGGCATCAAGGCCATAAAGCGGTCATTCGCATGGAAACTCAAACAAATTACCCACGACCTCTATGCGTGGGCCGGACTTCGAGAGCCGGAGTTCTACGAAACCGACGAAGGGGCGGCCCTCCGAAACGTCAAGACGGCGATCGGGCTAACGCCAATCGAAACCTGGGTGAAGTTCGGAACGGATGCGGTACGGCAGAACGTGTATCAGAATACGTGGCTCGACTACTTATTGAAAACAAAAGTCGATGCGGACGTGCTCATCATCCCCGACGTTCGCTTCCCGAACGAAGCCGAGGCGGTAAAAGAAGGCGGGGGCTGGCTTCTCAAAGTCGTGCGTCCCGGCTTTGAACCCCGCCAAACCGTGGCCGACTTGGCACTCTGCGACTACCTGGGCTGGGACGACGTGATCGGCGACGAAGACATTCGGACGTTATGCAATGAAGCCAAGCGGTACGCCGCGAAACTTAAGCAGTTGGAGGCGATCCGTGCGTAAAACACTCGGGCACTTAAACGGCAATCTGCTGGCGGCGATCGACTATGAAACGACCGGAACCAACCCGGACGTTCACGAAATCGTTCAAATCGCCGTCGTTCCGCTGGACGACGGCCTCGACCCGCTTCCGATTCGGCCGTTCTATACCTGCATTGCGCCGGCCCATCCGGAGACGGCCGACCCCGTGGCCATGCGAGTCAACCGTCTAAATTTGAAAGAACTATCCTACTACCCCACGGCGGAACAAGTGGAGGGACAGTTCTTAGCTTGGCTTGAGAAACAAGAACTGACGCTAGGCCGAAGCCTTGTTCCGCTCGCCCACAACTGGTCGTTCGAGCGCGAGTTCAGCATTAAATGGCTGGGGAGAAGCCTATTCGAGCGCATCTTCTCGCCGCTTCCTCGCGACGCTATGGGGTTGGCGTGCGCAATCAACGATCGGGCGGCGCTGTGCGGCGAGAATCAAGTTTTCAATCGAGTTTCGCTCACCGAGTTGGCCTCGTATCTCGGCATTGAAAACCCACGACCGCACGACGCCCTGAATGACTGCATCGTCGAGGCTAAAGTTTATCGAGACCTCCTGAAAGGCCAATGGTGGTATTGATGTCAACTCTAACTTCGCTCCGGCGAACGATTCTGCGACTATTGGATAAGATTATTCTTTTCGCGTCTCCGCCCGACCTGACCTCACAAGTCAGCGAGTATGCCGGGGTGATTATTGAGATAGTCCCATGCGAACATTATCCGCATGCGACTAATCATACCGACCCGCTCCAAGGCGGCGACGGCTCCGTCAGTGACGTCAAAATACTGAGTGCGGGTTTGCCCGTCTATATACCACTTGAGAATAAGCTTCTCATCGTGGGCAAGTTGATTATGCCGCTTTCGGCGACTTGCCGCAATGTTTCCGCTTCCTCTCCATTCGGACGGCAAGAGCCGCAAACCGAGAAAGCGGTTTGTCGAAACTGTCAAAAGCTTCAGCAGAATCGCTGATTTTGTCAGTGCATTTCGCATTCAACCTAAACAACAGGCCGGAGTCAAGCTCAAGTGAAATGTCCTCTCGTAATGATCGAATGGGTCGATAGCGTCCAGCCACGGTCGAGTTGGGAATACCTAACGGACATTGGCAATCCTGGAGCCGTAAAGTGCGTTTCTGTCGGCTGGCTTATCTCCGAGACGAAGAAATGCAAAAGCCTCGCGCCCAATATAGGCGAAATAGATAGCCCCGAAACGTTTCAGGTCTCGGGGCTTATCGTGATTCCGACGCGGGCAATAACTAAGATTACTCGGCTGAAAGAGCCTAACGTTCGACGCTAGGACTTTTTCTTAGACGTGGATTTCTGGCCTTTCTTTTCATCTTGGCTGAGGACGGATGCCGCTAGTTTCTTTGTCTCCGAAGGAGTCGCCTTTTTTCCTTTCAAGACTTTTCCGGCGATAGTTGAAACTTTGGACGATGACTGCTTCTTCGGCATAACTGCACCTCGTAGACAATGGAATTAAGAATAGGTCAGGAATAAAAGCAAATCGTAAAACACCTCCTCAAGAAAAGCAATACGATTAAGAGAAAATGATTTTCAAAGACGACGGAACAATCGTCTTCCACAAAAACGAGGCGCCGCCCGATCTACCGGGCTACAGGCGCAAAGGAAAAGACCCTCGCTCTTACGAGTGGCGGGTCTTTATTCCTGAATGGAAGTATTGCAAACTGCGGACGCCGAGGGACGTTCCGCGTGAAGATTGCCCGACTTGTCTTCAACGCATCTATATTTGCGGAAAGGGCGGCCGTTGCGACGGCTGCGTCTCACCACTTCTCTAACCGACAAAACTCCGTGGCCATTCTGGCCTTATTGAATACGGCCGGCCCGGTCGTGACATGGCACCCGCACTCGTTGCAGGAGCCGTTCTCAAAGCGGTCGCAGCCCCGGCAAATCTCCAAGACGCGGGCGACGTCTTCGTCGCTCCGCTCCGGCCGCCCGGCCATAATCCAGAAGCTCACGGCTTTGGCCCAGCGCGCCGCTTTAATCGGCGTTGTGGATAAGGACATTGTTGCGGCCTCCGCCGATGTTCTTGATAACCAAGCACTCCGAGAAATCGGTCAAAGCCGTTCTAAACACCTTGACGCCGTATTGAGACAACTTCTTTCGCGTCTCCCGCGTCAACTTCGCTTGCACGTCGCCGACAAGATGCTCTTGCAGATAAGCTAGGTCGTGGGCCGTCACGACATGCGTAACGGCCACCAGCGTGATGTCCGTTAGCGTGTCGGACACGTCCCAATTCCGCGATAACGCGGCGACCACGTCGCGGATCGCATAGATGACGACTCCGCCCACGACGACTTTCCGCCCGTCTTTTGTTTGAAGCGATTGCGACGGCAGATTATGCGTCTGCCGCGCGACGGGGATCACTTCGACTTCAGTGACGATCGGCCAGTAGATATGCAATCCTGGCTTCATTTCAATTGCCGTTCTTCCGTGACGAAACCGAACTCCGCCGTGCGTTGAACGCACGATCACGAGTCTCGGAATAAATTTGGCGAACCACTCCGCAATCCACCCCACCCATGCTAACGCCGAGTCCATTTAGTCCCCAAAGGTCAAACTATCGTAATAGGCCGTCAAAGTTGCGGCCAACGACTCAAAAGTCTCAAAGGGGGCGAGAGCCAAACGTCCGCCGAGGCTAACGTCCAGGGCCAAGAAGGCCGCTTTGGCCGATGCGACCGTCGATGCGGGAAAAGAGGGCAACGCCTGCATCCAACTCATGCCGGTATCGATGGCGTCGGCCAAAGCGTTCGCATGAGAGCGAGCTTGCCTGTAGCGGAGATAATAATGCGTCAACTGCGCCCATCCGGGGGCGGTTATTCGATCGCCGGCCGAAACTGTCGGAAAGGCGATCTCGTCGTCGATCTCCGCCCAAAGCGCGTCAAAATCGAACGGCGGAACGCGGTCTTTGTAAAACCATGCGTAATATCTGCCGCAACAATCCTTATAGGACGCCAGCAACGACTCGCAAATTGACACAAAGCCGTTCCACCTTGCCGCCGTAATTCGCCCCATCTTCACCCCCAATAGACGAAATCCGTGCCGTAAACCTTTTCATCGGTGTCATAGCGGAAGGAGAACGGCGCCGCGCTATATACCTCCCCGTCGGCCGGCGAACCGAACAAAGCGAGCGTGCTGAAGACGAGCTTGTCGTCCTTGACGCCGGCCAAGAGCGTGGAGAGCTTTGCCGATTTCTTCGCGCCGCCGGACGTGTCAACGATGGTCGTCTTGGCGATGTCGATTACCAGACTGCCGCTGCCGCCGAAGCCGGATTTTTGCGACCAGTCAATTGGCTCCGGACCCTTATAGAGATCGTTCTTCAAGTCAGGCGTCGGACGTTCTTCCGTGGAAATGAGTCCTGATTGCGAGGCGGCTTCTTTCGCCGAGAATCCGCTGTCCGTCAGAGAGGCGTCGCCCCGGTCGCTGTTCGGCCCGTAGATTATATTGGGACCGCCGACGAAAATGGCGCCGGCGAAATTGATCTTCGTGCTCCCCACCGGAAGGTCGCCCACGGCCCTCGCTCCGCTACGCACTTTGTCGGCGTCAATGTCGGCCTGCGGCGGCCACGTCTTCGTCGCGGGGAGATCGGCGGGCCAATACCACGCATATTGCGACATTTCGCCCGCCGCCACGGGGACGACGCACTCGAAGTCGATGCAGCAGTCGTTGGAGTTGTACCGTGCCGACTCGACGACCGCCTTGACGGCCCCGCCGGCGACATAGCCGAAGTCAAGCGTAACGGCGTCGAACGTCTCGATATTCAGCTTGTGAAGGGGCGTGGAGAACTTAACCCGCTTCCAAGTGATCGATTTTCGCATCAGCCAAAACGTCGCGACCTTGTAAATAATTTCCGGCTGGTTGTAGACGTAATAATCGTAAGACTGCTCCTTGACGCCGTATTTGACGACGTTGTGACGCAAAATCATCTTGTGAGTCACGGCGTCTTCCAGGGACGAATAAGTCGCCGTGTACGCCGATCGCCAATCAATTACCATTTTGGTAATTAAGTCCTCGGTCGGCGTCAGCGAGACTTCGACCCCTTTCTCAATGAGGACGTCGTCGAGTTTTATATCATCGACGGAGGCCGGCTCCTCCGGCAAATACTTCAAACGGACGACCCCGGAGTCGATCCAAACGGCCAAGCGGGCCTGCTCCGCGAGTTCCTGCAAAAACGTAACAATGTTTTTGCGGGCGAATACGACGAAATTCGCCGGAAAATTTTCGGTTCTCGCCTTCACATGTGCGAAGCTTGCGGCGTCGCACGACAGGCTGGAATACTGGCTGACGAGATATTGAATAATGTCAGCGATGTTCGGGCCGACGCTTGACTTGAACGTGACGTACACTTCGTCCGTCCAAGTTTCCAACAACCCTTCCGCGCGGTACTCTCGCCAGGATAGCGGTTTATTTAAGACCACCAGCGTCGCCGTAAAAACGCCGTAGTCTCTCGTCTCGATCGAGTACCAAGAGGTCGGCAGCTCAACGAGCTTGCTAACGCCGCCGATCTTACGAAAGCCTTTGACCGACAAGACCGTTCCGGGCGTGATGGACGCCACGTAATACTGTTTGACGTCCGAGGCCAATCGAACGGGCGTCCCCGGCTCCTCCCAGCAGCTTTGCAGGATTTGCGTACCGTCGCTTTCGGAATTCTTCACCGTGCCGGGGGTAAGGACGCCGGCGAACGTGCGGTAGACCGGACCGTCCTCGTCGATCGCCCCCAAGTCGTCGTATGTCGGCGTAAAGGCGTGGGAGTAATGGTAATAATAGTCGTACTTCCAAAAATAATCGTACAGCGGCTCGTTGAACGCCGAGTACGTGTGAAAATCGAGGTTCCGATCGCCGTAGGACGAATTGGCGGACTTAGGAGCGAGCGATCCGGCCTGATAGCGGAAGCAAAAGCGTTCCGGCTCCGGGGCGCCGTCGCACTCCAGCTTTTTGACGGAGGCGTCGGCCGTCGTGACGACCGTTATTTCGTCCGCCAACGCGCGGGAGGTGATCGTGAACTCCTGGCCCAAGAATTTTCCGTAGAGAACCGCGTGGCCGACGCGAACGGTGACGAATTCATCCTGCGGAAAATCCTCGCCGCCGAGAACGAGAAGCGGGTTGCGACCGCAACAACTCGCGGCGGCCTCGTCAACTTTCGCCTGCCGGGCCTCGGCGAGCTTGCGTTTCGCGCAGTCGAGGCCGCGTTCCTTCTCCTCGATCTCGGCGCAGACGGAGGCGTACTCGGCGATAATTTGCAGAATTTCGCTCTCGCGCAGCGAATCTTCTTCCGCCGTATCCGTTAGATTGGCCGCGTCTCCGGAGTAATTCTTGACCGTGAACTTGACCCACGGTTTCGGCGCGATCTGATAAAGAGAACTCCCCTCGTCCCAGGTATAGCCCCAGACGCAGTCAAACGTCGAAAGCGTTTCCTTGATAAAGTCGCGCTTTTCGCGCGCGATGAAAAGGGCCTTTTCTTGTTCCAGAAAATCAACGCTCGGCGAGTTGAGATATTCCGCCGTGTTGGCCAGCACGCCGACGCCGGTTAGCGTCGTCCCCTTCACGCAGAGATCGATCGGCAACGTCTTGTAATCGATCGCCGTGCCGAATACCATCGGCCAGGGTTTGCCGACCATGCTGGCCGGCAAGTACGAAAAATTCCCTTCCTCTGCGGAGAAGCCGGTTTCAAGATTTTCCAAGGGGGAGAGAATCGAGAATGAAAAAGTCCGCTCGCGGTCGTTCCACTCGATCGGCGTGCTGACGACGCCGCTAAAGATGAGGAATTTGTCGGATAGGTCGAGGCCGCGAAAATACTGATAGACGCGAGCGGGGCGTTTGTGAACGTCGTGCGCGTCGAAGATTTCTTTTAGCGAGCCGTCTATGTCGCTCAACTTAATTGAAAGGGAGCTTGTGCTGCCGCTGCCGGACACGTTGATGACGCTGTCCAAGTCGCCGACTTCAAGAATCTTGCCGGGGATCGTCCCGACGTCGGCGTCGGCGTAGGAAAGCGTCGTGCCGTCGCGCCAATCCGCCTCGACGATGATGATCGGTTCGACGCCGCACCGCGTTTTCAACTTTTGCAGACCGCCGGCCGAAATGCTTCTCACTGCTCCGTCCCCTCAAACTGCAATGTGATCTCTTGTCGCTCGCCGGACAGAATTCCGCCGGGGGCCGCCCGTGCGGTCGTCGTCCAGTCCGGGGCTTCCGTGAAATAGCCGATCCAAACGCGATTATTGTGGTCGATGACTTTGATTCGGCTGGAATAATGAAGCCGCAAAAAGGCGGCCAACTCGGCGCCCTTATCCCGCGTCAACACGAATTGCCAAGTAAGTTTCTTGCGCGCCTGTTTCTTCTTGACGTAAGAGTACCGCGTTCCGGCGGCCGTATAACACGTCGCCGCCTCGGCAGCCAGCCCCTCGCCGTCTTGAAACTCCGGGTTGGGCAAGCAGGTCGTCGCTTTTAGAAGCGGATAGGGAGCTTGTAGAATTAGCATCGCTCCCCCTCGAACTCAAAACCCACCAAGTAGAAGCCGTGGTCTTCTTTCGCGTCGTCAATCCTCGTCACCACGCCGGACCACAAAAACCCTTCCCAGTCCAGAACGGTTATCTCGGCGCCAAAGTTATCGTAGAAGAATTGCATCAACTCCCGGCTCTTCGCCCTTGTAACCTCGAACTGCACGGTGAAAGTTAGCGGCCTCGGCCAAGAGGCGCCGGCATAGACTTCCAGCGTCCCCCGGCGGGTTTCCCGCTGAATGCGGACGGGACGAATGGATTCTTTATTTCCGAACTCGGGTTTTGGAACGATTACGGTAGTCGCCCCGCGAAGCTCAAAGTCGCCGGGCGTCACGGAGAGCGGCGGCAGACCGATCGGGGAATAAGTTCGGGAAAGAGTTTCCGCCGCCGAGCGGAGCGCTGCGGCGTCGTCAAGCGTCAAGGAATCCGACCACGCGAAAGCGACGTTCCGAACAATCGCGAACTCTTCCGCGAAAGCAAGTCCGTCATTCGCGGAGACGTCGGCGGGAAAAGGGAGGCTTTCAACCAGCGAAAGCGAATCCGACCAGCGGAAAGTTCGATATTTGACAGGCCGGCACGACTCGGCGAACGCGATCGCATCGCTCCATGCCAAGTCACGGGTCTCCGCCGCGACGAACGATTCCGAGAACGTGAGCGAGTCCGCTACCGAGATTGCCCGCTCTCGAACGACGATAAACGACTCGCTCAGTCCGAAACCGTCCGCCGCGCCGACGTTCGGCGTCTGAACGCTAAAACTATCGGTAAAAGAAAGGGAGTCCGCCAAGGCAAGGTTCGTCGAGACGCGAGAGAGAACCTCGACGACTTGCTTCGTCACCCGCACCGTTTTCACGACGGGGCTGGAACTAAGGGTCTCGACGTTCTGCTTTGTCACTCTCAGCATATCAAACCTTCACGCCGAATTGCGCCGAGGCCAAGCCGGATTGCGTCCACGCGGCGGAAGTAACGGGGTCCGTCTCGACGATGCGGCTGTAGTTTTTGAATGACGCGGAAGAGACGGTTTGCGCCGTCCCGTCGTTTTGCGTCGAACTCCTTTTCACCGGCAAGTACAAGCTCGTCGAATTATCTTCCGTGCGCGCGATCGTGTTGATTTGCACGCCGTTGATCGTTCCGTCCGCCGTGGCTCCGTAAGTCCACAGATCAAGGCCGGAGGTCGTATTCACGTAGCTCGTATCGCCGTCGCTCGGATTCTCGCTGACGAGCGGATAGTGGCTTGCGCCGGCGCTCGGAGTCCAACCCGACGAGTCGCCGTCGCCGATTGGCGAAAACGCTTGCACCCGCTGCGGCCCAAGAATCGCCGAACCGCTGTAAAAGTCGTCAAAGAGAACTGTCCCCGTCGTCGCTCCCTGCAATGTGAAGGAGGCCGTCGTACCGCGAGCCAAGGTCGCAGTCCCGACTTGCACGCCGTTGAGGTAGACGGTGATTGCGCTCGCAGCGGCCAAAACTTCGACGTAGTACCATCTGCCGGAGACGATTGGGGCGGAGGTCATGTCCCCGGTGTAACCGTTCGTCAAGTAGCCGGTCGCGCGATTCACCCCGACCCAATGCGATATACTCGGCAAGTAGGCCATCTGGTACGTCCCCGTCGCGGAGGTCCAGGCGTATTTGAAGGCGAAGCCGAAAGAAATCGGCGTGATGACGCTCGAAAACGTGTGGACGATCGAACCGATCGACGCGGCTGCGGCGATCTCCAGCGCACATCCCGCCAGCCGCCCGGATCGGAGCGTCATCAGCGACGAGTTCGTAACCGCGTAGTCCAGATCAAGCCCGCTCGGGGCGGAATCGGCCGTCCCATAGCGCTCAAATCCTTCGATCCAGTTAATCATTGATCCCCTCGATCGTGTATGTGACTCGCCACACTTCGCCGTTCGTCACCGTTTTCGGCTCGTCGGCGGTGTCGCCGCTATTCCGAAACGTCGCCAAACTCAACAGAGTGCCGGCCGCGCCGTTCTTCGTCGAGTCGGACGCGACGAAGAAACCTTGCACGACGCCGGCGGCATTAAACGTAAACGTCGTCGCCGTGGCGTTCGTGAGCAACTTCGTCCCAAGAGAAGGAGACCACTGCGGCCGCGCCGATTCCGAGTAGGTCGTCAACTCAACCCATCCCGCATGCGACGCCAACGTATTAGCGACGCTAGCGGCGGTGAAGCCGGTCGAGTTGATAAGCCCGATGAACCAACTCGACAGTTGAGTCGCCGCCGTCACGGCGGCGGAGAGAAAATAATTGGTTCCGGAGTCCGAGATCGCGTTGGACAGATTAAAGCCGCCAAGATGTTTGTCTCCGACGTAACGCTCAACGCGATACTTACCCCGTAACCCCATGCTCGATTTCATGAACTAAGCCCCTTGATGGAAGATGCGCCGCGTCGCAACTCCCGATTTAACGCCGACACGATCTCGCGGGCGGTTTGTGAATTTGTCGGTCCCCCGTTGACGTTGATAATCACGTCCCCGGCGATGCCGGTAAATTGGCCGCTCTCGCCCCTCGCTGCGGAAGCCGGCATGAGAAGTTGGGGATACCACGCGGAAACCTCGTCTTCGAGCTTCGGCTTCTCGTTCTTAAAACGCGAAGCCGGCGTCTCATACGGCCGGGTTTGTCGATACTGCTCTTTTTCTTCCGGCGATAGGGCTTTTTGAGAATTGGCCTTAATCGCTTCGTCGGCCTCCTTGAGCTTGGCGGCGGCGTTCGCCTTGTCGGCTAGTCCGCTAATCGCGTCAACCATGCTTTGCTTGGCGGCGGCGTTCGTTATGGGGTTCGTCGTCCACGCATTGGTCTCTTTCATCGCCGCGCGAAGACTTTCAACCAGTTGAGACGTAATCTCCGGGGAGGCGTTGGCCTGCTTAACCGTCCGCCACCACGTTTCATAATTCTGGTTGCCTTGCTTAATCCCCGGCAAGGAATAGAGGCCGGATTGAGCCGAGGCTAACTCTCCCAACTGAGGACGGCTGGTTTCCGCTTGCTGAACTTTTTTCCCGGCAGCCGACGCCTCCTTCTCCGCTACGGCCTTTTCAATCTCCGCTTTGGAGACGGCGTTCGTCGCCTCTTCAACTTGCTTGACTTGCTCCGTTCTCGATACGTCCGCCGACCCGGCGAGCTTCCCGTTCATGTTGAACTGGGCGTTTAACTTAAACACCTCCACTTCAAGTTGGGCGTGCAGCGATTTCAACGCTTGCGGCGCGACGGTAATCGTTTGAACGTCCACCGACCCTTTAAGCTGTTCGAGCTTGAGCGTCAATTCCCGCCACAGATCGCCGGAAGCGAGGTCTTTCCCCGTCGCCCGCTTCGCCTCATCGAGCAAAGCGGCGATTTTTGCGGCGTCCTCCTTCGCCTTGGCGACGTTCGCTTGTCGATCCCCCTCGGAAAGAGCCTTGCCGCTCGAATCGGTCGAGCGGATATTCTTGTCGTAATCCGTTTTCAAGGCGTCAAAGCGGGATGCGTAGGCGTCGAACTTCGCTTTTTCGGAGTCCGCTTTTTTGGCGACCCCGGCCTGAGTCGCTTGATACCGCTTTTCCGCCTCGATCTTTTTGTCGGTCAAGGAGATCAGCGCGGTCTCCGCCTCGGCGATGCGCCGTTTGCTCTTTAGCTGTTGAGCCGCCTGCAAATTCTCTTGCAGCAGTTGCTCGGAACGTTTGAAGGTCTCTTGCCCCTGGGAATAATCCTTCTCCGTAGTCGCCCCGCCGACTTCCTTGACGGCTTGCCCCGCGAGGTCCGTCGCCCGCTTCGTATTGGAGTCGCGGAGTCGCGTGCGGCCGAACCGTAGCGCGTCAATTTCATATTGACGATCGCTCTTTTCCGCCCCCAGCGATTTGACTCGCCCTTGCGAAGTGACGATGTTCTCGCGGGCCTTCTTGCCGATCGCGTCAAAACCCTCGGCGATCGACCGAAATTCCGCGTCAATCCGCCCCATCGCCGCCTTGGCGACGGCTTCTTGCGTCGAGGCTAAATCCTTATAGCCGTCTTGCAGAACGTTCAGCCGCTTGCCGTACTCGGTGGTATGCTGCATCAAGCCTTGGAGAATCTTATGATTGGCCGCCTCCTCCGTCTTCACGCGAAGCTGGGCGTTTTCCTCGACGGCCTTCCGCTTCGCCGCATAAATCTCCCGCTCTTTCTCCCAAGACTTCGTGACGTAAGAATCAATCTGCCGGCCGAGAAGGTCGCCCATCCCGTAGGCCGCCTCCGCCAAGCCCGCGACGCCTGCGGCCGCGCCGAGCTTTTGCATCGCGTTGGATTTGCCTGTAAACCCGCCGCTCATCGCCCCCGTCGCCGGGTTTCTCGTCTCCGCGTACTGCGATGCCCCGTTCAAAATGGCCCGCATGTTTTGCAGGCCGCCCATCGAAGAGTTGGCCTTGACGGCGAGAAACGCCGTCGCCAAGCCGCCGAGCGTCGGAACCGCGACCTTTGCGACGTCCAACAACGCGCGGAGGGCGTTGACCCCCGCGTCCAACGTGCCGGACCAGGACGCGATTTGCGCCCCGGATTTAATCAACGTCTCCCCCAACTCCGTGGTGAAGAAATTCTTGATCTTGGTGATTTCCGCATTGAGCCTTTCGGCGTCGGTCGCCATGAACTCGCTGAACTTTTTGCCGATCGTCTCCGAGGAGACGTTTCGCGTCGCCTCCAACCCCTGCGCGTATTGCTCCAAGCCGGAGCCGGTGATTCGCAGCGCCCCGTTCAGCGCGCGGACGTTCGGAAACAGTTTCGCCAGCGAATCGGCGGAGCCGTCCGTCGCATTCCGCAACTTGACCAGCGTGCCGCCGAATCCCTCGGCGTAGAGCATCGCGGCCCCGCTCTCGTAGCCGAGGTTTTTTATGACCGCTTGCATGTCTTGCGACGGCTTTAGCAAGGAGCCGAAAACGCCTCGCAATTGGGTGGCGGCTTCGGACGCCTTGACGCCGCCGATCGTCAGCGCGATAAAACCCGCGTTTAATTCTTCGACGGAGACGCCCGTCTCATTCGCCAAGGGGGCGACGCGGCTGAAAGAGGAGGCGAGCTCGCTTGCCCGAACGCGGCCCAATTCAATCGTTTTGTCGAATTGCGCGGCGAGGTTCATCGCCTCCTCGGAACCTTTGCCGTAGGCGTTCAGCGCCCCCGTCAAAAGCATCACGGAGTCGGCGGCCGTGCCGGCGCTGACTTTCGACAGCGTGAACGCGGCGTTTAAGAGATCGGACTGCTGCTTCGCCGTGACGAATTGGTTGGAAATCGTCTCGTACTTCGCCTCGGCGGCGTCATCGAGAGGCGCGTTATACTTGATCGAGAGGCCGACAATATCCGAAGAGATCGTCCTTCGGCTCTCGTTCGGAGAAATAGCCCGAATCTCGGAAACCCGTTTCTCCAAATCCATCGCCGTTTGGAACGAGTCCGCAAGTTCCGAACGAAAGGCGCTCAACGATCGAACGAGCAATTGGGTCGTCACGATCCGCCCCATCATCTGCCACGAGACGGTGAAACCTCGGACTTTCTTTTCCGCGTCGTCCAAACTCTTGTTATCGCCGAGACTTTTTAGCTGCTTTGCGGTCTCCGCCAAACCGGAACTCGATCCGCCGAGCACGTTCATTCCCGTCGCAAGGGAATTGACCTTGTTTTCCAAGGCGCCGAACCAGCGGCCGGCGTTCTCCGCCTCCTGGCCTGTTTTACGCATCAGGTTGATCGTCGATTGGTCGGCCTTGTTGTACGCCTTCATCGCGGTGACGGAACTGCGGAGCGTGCCATTGTACTCGCCTAAAGTCGCGTCAAGCTGCTTTAGGCTCGCAATGGCGCCCGACACGTCAAAGCCGATTTTAGAATTGATGTCATCCATCAGACCGTGTACTCTTTCGCGGACAGCTTCAAGCTCAAGGCGAGATTCACGCCGTCAAGGTATTTCCGATACGACGCCATTGCGATCTCTTGAAAGCGATAAGGACCGGGCTTTTTCAAGGGGATCGGCGGATTGACGTTTTCGTACTCGTTGGTGATTAAGTGCCGGAGCGTCGTCGAATACGAAAACGTATAGATTCCGCTCTCCTTATCGCAAACCACGCCCCCTTCGCCGAGGGATTCGCCGAGGCGGATTCGGTTCGGCGCATTGGGCGCCCGCCCCAGATCGACGTGGTACTCGATGCCGCGCGCCGCGACGAGAAACGTCGCGCGGGCCGCGCCGCTCCACACCGGGATTTCCGCGATCGCGGCGTTCAGCCAGACGAACGCCCCTTCCGCGAGCGTTCGCCTTAACTGCTTGTCCAAGGCGTCTCGCATCGCCCGGATGTTTAGAGTTGGAGCCTGGAGAGTTGCTTTGAACATTCGTCGTGCTCCGCGATTTGGTCAAACGCAAGAATGAGGGCCTGCTGAACGGCCGTGTTTTCGCTCCACGCGGGGCGAAGGCCGGGGGGAAGAATTCCCAGACGAAGGCAAGCCCTCCATATCGCATAATCCGCTTTGCGATACTTCGGTAGGGTTAGCTCCCTTGCGCCTGCGCTTGACCGAGTAGAAAAGCATCGCGCGCCTGTTGCAGCATGCTTTCGTCAAGCGCGTTGACCCGCTGCACGAGTTGCCAAATCCAGTCGATTTCGCGGGGAAGCAAGCCGCCGGAGGCTAAATCCTCGTGCCAGCGGGGCCACGTTTGCGAATCGTCCGTCTTGAGCGTATCCCACTCGATCCGCGAAGGCTCCAAGGTCTTGAATACCAGGAAGCCGACTTTTTTGTCGTACCAGTTTTTCTCCGCCATCGCGAAGTCGGCGTTCCGATCCTCGACCGCCTGCCCCTTGACCAGTTTTGTCGGAGGCTTTGGATACGGGCAACGGTCGTAAAACTCGTCGTAACTCGCGATGGCCGCCGCTTTGAAGACGATTCGCTCGCCGCCGCGAGGGAGGACGAGAACGTCTTCGCTTTTCACTAAATTCGGGTCAATGCCGCCGATCTTCATATCGCCCTCGGTCTAAGAGAAGGCGGCGGCCCGCAGGCCGCCGTCAAAGATGCCCGCCCAATCGATTACGCGCGGGTGTAAACAGGTTCGGTCACGTTGCACTTGCCGCTGCAAGTGACTTTCGACTCCTTTAAGTCGAACTTTAGCGATTCGACGCGAAAATTCTCCAAAAGGATTTCGTCGATTTCCGCCGTTCCGC
This sequence comes from Thermoguttaceae bacterium, assembly GCA_963665265.2. Taxonomy (GTDB): domain Bacteria; phylum Planctomycetota; class Planctomycetia; order Pirellulales; family Thermoguttaceae; genus CAXXHQ01. The sequence goes on from OY762224.2 coordinate 2,197,655, forward strand.
AAGGCGGAATATGCTTAATCAAGACGTTGACCGCATACGGCTCGCAAAGATCGGCGGAAGTCGTCACCCACATCGAAGCGGCGCCCCGTTGCTTCAGCGCGTCGCGCGGCGAAATCGTCTCGTCCGTGCCGGTGGTGGCGTGTTCAAAATCAAAATCGAGATCGACTTGCAGCGGCTCCTCGTCCCCTTTTTTGACGTAATCGAGCTTGCCGCGATTCTTGCGGTACTCGTAGTTGTTTTTCTCCTCGAAAGAGCCGTTCCCCTCGCCGAGCTTCAGCTCGACTTGCTGCGGAAGGAAGGCGACGGCGTCCCCGCTTAGCGGAACTTGCGCCGCCGGAATCACGGGCAAGAACGTCACGGGAACGTTGCCCGCGACGGCCGCCCCGACGGTTTGAATGGCGTAAATCTGCGCATTCGCTCCAATCTTGAATCGCACCCCTTTTTGCAGCAAATTCGTCCCTGCGGCGGTGCGCACCAACACGTCGCTCAACGAGAGAGACGAATCGCCGGCGGCGGGAGTCGCCGTCTGAACCTTGGCGGAACCGCTCGTCCCGTCCAGGATATACATATCCGCGTTCTTCAAATCAAAAAGCGCCATGAGAACAAGCCCCTATATTGTCATTGCGTAACGCCCGTCGAGCATCACGTACTCAAGCTTGTCCGTAAGATTGGGGCGCCCAAGGGAGATCACCTTCAAGTCGCCGTCAAGCCGCAAGCAGCCCAGCAGCGTGCCGTCATCCCTGTAGACGGGGAGAGGCTTTAGCATCGCCTCTCGAATTTGCCCCACGAACTTCGGCTTGTCGTACCGATTGCCTTCGAGCGAGAATTTACAAATCACATTGACGTCAACCCGCACGCGCCCGCCGCCATGCACGGGACGTTGGTGCGGGCCGACGATTCGCACTTCGGCGTAATTAACGTCATCTTCGCCCGGGGCGTCCAAACCCGCGACGAATGCGGTCACGGCCAAACTTTTGAAATACTTGGAGAGCGACGAAAAGAACCAGAGGTCCAGAAGCTCCATCAGGTTGCCTCCGCAAGAATCCGGTAAAGGAAGTCGTCCTCGGCGACGAATTCTTTCACCTCGTATTTCACCCCGGAATAGACGATCGCGTCCCGCAAACGAATTGCCGGCACGTCCCGTTTGTCAATCAAGAAAAGCTTGGTCTTTTGCGTGAAACGACCGCCCTTGTCGAACAGCGCCGCGGCGCCGGAAGTCTTCGTCCACTCGGCTTTTCGCCACGTCGCCGGATCGGCGGCGATTGCGCGCCGTACCGGCGTCGTGACGACTATTTCCGTAACCTCGCCCGTATCGAGATTCACCGAGGAACTTGACGCTTGGCGAAGTTCAAGAGGAACGCCGTGGCGTCGCATCGTCATGTAGAGACAGAGACGGGCGGCGCGGCGGGCATTTAATTCGGAGGGATACATTAGGGAGCCGCCGGAAAATTACAGGAACCGAGAACTTGTCGAACCGTGAGGGCCGTTTCAAGACGCTCCATGACCGCCGTGTTGCGGGCGATCACGTCGCTGGCCTCCTTGATGAGCGGAAACACCAATTCGTCCTGGCGTTGCTCCAGGTCGCAGATGCGTTTGTTCAACCGCTCCTCCCGCTTCCAATCGCGGACGGCGAAGAACACGAAGACCAAAGCCGGCGGCCCCAGTTCCCTCGCGATCCAAATTATGGCGTCCAGGTATTCCATCGCTTCGCGTCCTAAAAGAAGCCCCGGTCCGAAGGCCGGGGCGTTTTCGAGAAAGAACGAACTAGCCGAGCAGAACGCCTGCCAAGTCTTCGTCAAGCACCTTGACGCCGCCCAACACGTCCACGTTGACGATCGTTCCGCCGGCATGGATGTCGTATTGGAACGTCACGCGGAGAGCGATTCCGTTGCCGCTCATCACGGCCGAAGTCGCGCCGTCATTGGCCGGAACCAGCGGACGAGTGACGAAAGCGATCGCGTCTTGGTAAAGCGGGACGTTGTAGGCGCCGCCGGGGCCGGGGAACGCGAAGGAGTCGTCGGCCAAACCGACTTCCAACGGACGATCGAGAAGAACCTTTTGCTCGCCGGCGGCGTCGCCCGCCGAAGACTCGATGATCGTATAGACCTGACGCGAGGTTCCGGTTCCGAAAGCGATGAACTGCCCGGTCGCCGGGGCGGAGGTCCAGCCGTCAATGACGATTTCCTCGTCGTGGTCGGCCTCGTAAACCCCTTTGACCGTGGCATGTTTGTACACCGTAATCGCGGCGGACGCGGCGGTGCCGTACTTGTTCGGCTCGTTCAAACTAACCGCCGTGGTATCCCCGGCCGTCGTCACGGCGGCGGTGATAAACGTCGGCTGGTCGTTTCCGGAGACCACGGCGTACTCGCCCGCGACGGCGGCGTACCCCGTGACGGAAACCGCTTGCGAACCCGAGGCCCCGTCGTCGGCCGCGTTCGTGACGGTTCCCTTGGCGACGTCGCGCCCGGCGGTTTCCGCCGAGGGGACGTTTTGCGCCAAATACGTCTGAAAGCCGAGGATGTAGCCCAGAAGACCTTTCGTGACGGCCGCCCCGCTGTCGCCGCGCTTCGAGGCGTCGGTGAAATCGTCGCAGGCCAACAAAGCGCTTTCGCTCTGGGAACTGAGCAACAGGCTGCGTCCTTCAAACGGAACGTTGTTGTCGTTCAATTTCTGCCGCGCTTCGATGATGAACTTCTTGGCGTTGGCGGAGGTCAAGTTGTTCAAGCGACCGGCGCGATTGCCGAGCAACTTGTGCGCCTGTCCCAGAATAGCGCGGTCGATGCCGCGCGCGATCGTCGTTACGGCCGGAGTGAGATACCGCGCAAACAAGTCCGCCTGCGCCTTCGCCCGCTCGCCGTCTTTGATGACGAACGCCACGCTGAACCGTTGGTCGAGCTTGACGGGAATTTTCGTGGATTTCGCGTCTTGAAGTTTCAGCCCGCTGGAATCGTTCGTGCGGGTGACTTTGAACGACTGCGGCTTGGACGTGTTGACCACGTCGCCGAAATCCGCGATCTCCATCGAAAAATCACGGTTGACCAAATTGGCCACGACCATGTTTTCGGAAAGCAACGCCAACGCCTCCAACGCCCACTGCTCGGGAATCAAGGCGGTATTGTCGTTCGCATAACACACAAATTCGCAATTAACGTAGTCACGCATAGAGAGATGCCCCTAAATACTGCTGCCCAGAGAATTACTTTTTGCGGAGTCCGAGAGCTTCCGGGTTCTTCTTTCGGATGTCCATGTACTGCTCAGGGGTCATGGTCTTGTAGTCGATTTTGCCGCCCGCCCCCTGAGCCGGATTGCCGCCGACTCCGTGCACGACGTTCGATCTGAAAAGATTGCCCCACTCGGAGGTTTTTTCCTTCATCCGAGCGATCGCTTCCGTCGGAGTGAGCAACGACTTGATGGGTTGCCCTTTTTCGTCCACGTCGTCCAGGTCGATCACGGTCTGGAAAACGCCGGTCGGCTTGCCGTTCGCGTCAACTTCCTCCCGCATCCGCGCGAGAGGCATTAGCAACGAAACGACTTGACGAGGATTAAACGCCTCCGGCGCCGCCGCCTCCAAGATGTCGCGAGCCGTCATTTCCTTGACGTATCGCTGTTGGAGAATTTCTTTCTCCGTCTTCAGCGTCTCGATCTCCTTGGTGAGGGAATCTTGAAGCTGCTTTTTTTCGCGTTGCAACGCTTGCTCCTTGGTCATCGACGCGCGTTTCACGTCGTCGAGGACTTCGGCGAGCTTCGTTCGCTCTTGCTCGGTCATCGAATTGCTGTTCGACAACTCTTGCAAACGCGACTCCATGCTCTTCAACTGACTCTGAAACTTCGCCTTCTCCTTCGCCATTTCGGCGTTGAACTTGGACTGAGGAACGGTCGGCTCGCCCGCTCCGGCGTCTCCGCCGGCCGCGCCGTTCGTCGCTCCGACGTCTCCCCCCGCCGCCCCTCCGGCATCGCCCGCCCCGTCGCCGCCGACGTTCGCGTTGTCGTAGCAGATGAACTCGGACCACGGCTCGTTCGACAAATAGACTCGCATGCAAACACCCCTGCCCAGCATGAAGAAGCCGCCAAGACGCTGGTATTCGAGGCGGAGGCCCGGCTTTTGAGAAATTCGCGGCGACTCCGGTTATCGCGGCGAAGGCCCGGCATTGAAAGAAGATGCGACGCCGCCGGTTATCGTCGCCGATTCGATTAAGAACGCACGAGGCGGACCTTGTTCCCGCCGCGAAGCAGCGGACGCAGAAGGGCCCAGGCTTCCGGAGAGGGAATCATGTTGATGACATGTTCAATAGGTCCGCACGAACGATCGTACATTGTTTTGATAGTCGCGGTCGTCTCGGAAGAAATTGCCAACGACTCCAACTCAAGCTCGGGAATCTTCCCGTCGAGCAATTCCGCCGCGATTAAATAGGCGGCTTTGCGAACTTGCTCGGGGACTTCCGCCTCTCCGCCGCGCGGAAACTCTAAGATTTGGCTTTCGCTCGTCTTTCTTCCGACAAAATCCAGCCCGTCGATCAAGCATCGGGCCGCGAAAAGCGCTTTCGCTTTTGCGCCGGAGTCGGCGTCGATCCAAACGTCCGCGTGAAGCCGAGCCGCAAAGAATTGATCCCCCTCATCGACCGTGCCGTAATAGGAGGTGTCGATCATTTGCCCGCGCCCCTGACCTTTGGTTGCGTCGAGTCCGCAAGGGTCGTATCTTGCGACTTCGCCTTTTCGTCGATCGCGGCGTTCGAGTCGGCCGACAAGTCGCCGACTCCCCGCGCCCCGGCCCCGCCGCCGGGCGTTTGCGCCAAAGCGATCCGCTTCACCCGCTCGGCGTGATCCTCGCGCGCTTGCAGATATTCGTCCTCCGGCAGCCCGAGAACCGCGATCCCCGCCAATTGGTCGCCCATGTAACCTTCCTGGTGGGCGGCGTTGATTACTTCCGGATCGCTGGTCGTGAACTTGGCGTCCTCGATCTCCTGCAAAATCTGCTTGAGCTTGTCCGGTTTGACCTTTCCGGCGAGAAGCGTGGAGACGTTGGTTTTCCAAACTTCCTTCCGGGCGGACGTACTCGGCACGCCTTTCATCAAATCCGTGAACTCTTTCGCCTCGGCGAGCCGTTCGGCGTCCGACTTCAAACTGTATTTCGTCGGGTACTGAATTAACGAAATCGCGCGTAATTCAGGCGCTTGGTTTTCATACGCGGCCCAATACTTCGCGATCTTGCGGTCGGCCGTTTGGAGTTGAAGCCCGAGATAGGATAACCCGGCGTTCAATCCTTGATTGTCGATCTGTTTCGACTCCGCCGAGACGCGGCCGAGATTCTCGACCGCCAAATGAACCAACTTGCGAATCGCCCCCTCCAGTCGATCCTGCACGGAGAGCGAGGCGTTCAGCGGCTCGGACGACGGATTGATGAAGCCCGGCGGATTCGCCTTCAGATCGTAAAGCACGCCGTTCTTCGAGCCGACCTCGTTTTCGTCCTCCTCGTCGGACTTTTTTAGATGCGAACCGCCGTGCTTCTGCAAATCGCGTTGTTCGACGTAGAAAGGGAAGTTGCTTTGCAGGCAAAAATCAATGTCGCTTGAACCTAAATTCAAAAGAGCGATCTGATGATTGGCGACGTCTTCGATAATGCTCGGAATGTCGAGCAGGACAAACGGGATTTCGCGCAGTTTTAATTGAACGGGCGGAGCTTCGGCGACCCCTTCTCGGTTAAACATCTGCGTCGTGACCCAGCCCTCGTCATCGAGCCAGACCTTACGGTATCTCTCCTCCGCCGCCGTGGGCAACCCGGTCATGCCGTCGCACTGCAAAATCGTCTCGCGCAAATAGACCGCCTTGAACTCGCTTTCGCTCTCCGCAGGGTTATACGCCCAGTTCAGAATGTCTTCGCAACGATAGCGATAGACATACGGGCTGCCGGGGCGAGTCGCCAGCGTAGCCGGCTGACTCGCCGGCGCGTCCACGTAGACGCCGACGCGCCCCATGACCATCAACTCGGTCAGCGCGTCCATGCCGAGGAAGATTTTCATGCTTTTCCCGCGTCGGTCAACGCCTGAACCGAGGCCGTCGCAAGCGTTCATATACGACATACTGCCGTCGCGACGAATAACGTCATCGAGCCGGTCGTAGATGCTATTGCGAATCTCGTCGATCGCGGCGGCGGCATACGTCGGAATCGGAGTGATCTCTTTCCGGCGCTTGAACTCCTCGTCCGTTTCGCGGTGCGAAAACTTTTTCAAGTAGCGGTTCAGAAAGGCGTCGCCCCCTTCGTAAGTCAGTCGCCACTTTTCATAGTCGGTGATGTTTTTGGCGTAAAACGGATGCCAGCTTGTCGTGATGCTCATTTGGGATATCTTGCCTTGACTGCCGAAATCGCATCTTGCCAATTCGTCGTGCCGTTGACGCGATCGTGATAGATCATGTCGAGTTGATCGCCGATCGTCGGATAAGCCGCCGCACGCCGTTGAGCGTAAGTCGGCTCAGGCTCGGCGTAAGGCTCGGGCACGTTCCCGGCCGCGACCCACGCAAGATATTCGCGGTAGTCGGCGTTACGTTCGTCGGCCGGAATTGTCGAACCGTCTTTAAGCAGCGAGCCGTCTTTGAGAAGTTTGTAACTCATAATTCAGCCTCCGCCGCCCAATAAAATCTCGCGCTCGTGCTGGTGTTAATCGTAAAATCCCCCGCTGACGGAGAGAATGAAAACATTCGCTCGGATGCGTTCCCGCCTATCGCAGCCCGTGCCGCGACATAGGAATTGAGGGCATATTCCGACGCATAGCCTGCTACGCCGTTGTAGTAGCCATAAATAGTTACGGTGGGCACGCAGCGTTTCGGGGCTGAAAAGTCGAAGTCAGGTGCGTATAAAAACCAGCCGTTGGTCGAGGTTATATAACGGAGGCACATGCCGGGAGTCACCCCTGCGGTCCCCGGGGCCGTTCCTTGTGCATAACTCTTCTCGTAGTAACGCAAGCATCTAACAAATTCGGCCGCCGGGTCGTCCGACCATGTCGGCGCCGTCGATCCGAGATAAAGCCCGGCGTCATGCACTGCGAAAACTGCACCTTGAGCGGTCGCCGTATCCGACCAGAAGATAACCGCGAGATTCGTCGCATTACTTGGCGCTGTTGCCGTTAGCGTAACCGTCTGCCCCGTGTTGGCCGCTAAACTTACCGACCCGTTGTTTAATACGGTTGCACTGGCAATGAAAAAGTTTCCGGCCGAGTAATTTGCACTTGACCAGTTATTGACAATATCGCGGGTGATCGAGTCGGCCGTCCCGATCCAACCAATGACTGCGTAGCGGGCCGTTATCGCTACATTAGAGGATATTCTGGCTGAAAGCGTCACCGAATTCCCGCGAGTCGGAATGCTGGCGCCGGCCTCGACAAACTGCACAATGCCTGTCTTAGAGGCCGTGGCGGACGTTTGCCGGATCACGCCGCAATATTGTCCTAACGCCTCCCCCGCCGCCTGATAACAGCTTGCTCCGTTCTGACTGAGAACAATCCAACGGTCAGGGCCATAGGCGCCGTCGCTGCGAGCCGTGTCCGTAGTCGGGACTTGACGTTGCCAATAACGGAATCCGCCGTTGATGAGCAAATTGGGCGGATCGGTTCCGGCGCTCTGCGCCAACACCATCCAGTAACTTGCATTGGGCGGCGTGATCGCCGTGTTCGCGGCGATGCAGAGATACGAGGAGCCGTTCAGCGTCACGGCGTCGTTCGCCGCATACGTCGCCGAGGGCGAATACGTTCCTCGCCATGTAATACTTTGCGCCAACAACGACCAATTGGCGTTGGAGCTTGTCGGAGCCGACGAGGAGTTTGCGGCGACGCAGACCCAAGAATTGCCGCTATATTGCACGGCGTCGTCAACGACGTAAGCGGCTGACGAACTCCATGCGCCGAGCCAATTCAGACCTTTAGCGCCCTTCGTCGCGAAGAGCGACCAATATACCGAGTCGGTAGGAGCCGTGCTCGAAGTCGCCAATACGCAAATATACGCGGCTCCGCCGAAATACGCCAAGTCATTGGGAATGTAAGAAGTTCCCGAGGCCCAAGTTCCTCGCCAAGTCGTCCCGGCCGCTCCCGAGTCGCCTTTGGATGCGAGAACGGACCAGTAGGTCGCGTTCGTCGGGAGATTGCCCGTAGTCACGGCGACGGCGATGTAGGCCGAGCCGTCGTAACTCACGGCGTCGTTGATCGCGTAGGCGGTCGCGACGTTGTAGGCTGCGCGCCAGATCAAACCGGCTGCGCCCGCCGTCCCCGGATCGCCCTTTACGCCTGCGTCGCCTTTGGAAGCGAGCAATGACCACGAAGCCGCGTCCGTGAGGAGCGCGCCCGTATTCGCGGAAATGCAGATAAAGGCCGAACCACCGGAAGAAACGGCGTTGCCGACGGCGTAAGCGGTCGCCGCGTTCCACGCCCCGCGCCAGACGAGGCCGGGCGTTCCAGGCGTTCCGGCCGTGCCCGCCAATCCCGCGTCCCCCTTCGATGCGAAAACGGACCAGTATGCCGCATTCGTCGGAAGATTGCCGGTAGTCGCAGCGACGGCGATGAAGGCCGAGCCGTCGTAACTCACGGCGTCATTGATCGCGTAGGAGGTCGCGGCGTTGTAAGCCGCTCGCCAGATCAAACCGGCCGCGCCCGCCGTCCCCGGATCGCCCTTTACCCCTGCGTCGCCTTTGGAAGCGAGCAATGACCACGAGGCCGCGTCCGTGAGGAGCGCGCCCGTGTTCGCGACGATGCAGATGTAGGCCGAACCGTCGGAAGAAACGGCGTCGCCGACGGCGTAAGCGGTCGCCGCGCCCCAAGTCCCGCGCCAAACAAGGCCGGGCGTACCAGGAGCGCCAGGGGTTCCGGCCGTGCCAGCCGCTCCCGAGTCCCCCTTCGAGGCGAGAACGGACCAGTACGCGGCAATCGTCGGAAGCTGATTGGAACTCCCCGTCAACGCAATATAAGCCGAACCGTTGTACGCGACGATATCGTTCGCCGAATACGAAATCACGGAGCTCCACGAACCGCGAAAGACAAGAGAAGCCCCGCCGCCCCCGCTACCGTCGCCAACCCCCGAAGAATGCCAAAACGTCGCCATATCAGATCGCCAACCACTGTACCCGTTGATTCGCCACCGCCGCCACGACGAAAACCTTTGATAAATCCGCGATCGGAAGAGTTATTGACTCCCCCGGCGACAGTCCGACGCCGTCCGTCGCCGCGCCTATCCCGGCGGTGACGCCCCGTCCGCCGATCCAAACGCACGCCGTATTCGGGACAGGGTCTTTCGATCCGGGCGCCCGAATGAGAACGCCCTTGAATGCGTCGGAGAAAAAATCCGCCAAAGGCTTCGGCGTCATTTCAACGGCGACGGCCCCGTTAACGAGTTCGCTCACCGTTTCCTTGCTGATGTCCGTCACAGCGCCCTCTTGATTGTCTGAGTCGTTTTTGCGATCGTAGCGAACGACAGCGCGATTTCCGCGTAATTGGCGGCATGGGCGTAATGGTCCGCCCCGCTATTCACGAAATCCGCCACTAAATCGCCCGAAGCGTTTTTCTTATAGGTGCGAACGAGCGATTTGACGTGGTCTCGATATTCCTGCGGGATGTCGCGCGGGAGAATGAGAGTTGGCGGATTTACCTTAAACCGCCCCAGAGATACCGTGAGCCAGTTTGCCCGATCGACGGTGGCGATTGGCGCGTCTTTCCCGTCGTCATGCACGACGCTTTCACGCGCGGACACGCCTTTCCGATAGCGCGACAACCAAACCCAACCGGGAAATTTTCTCGCGAACCGACGCGCCTCGCTAATTTGAGGGTCGGCGTCGATTACGCACGCCCTCACCTGCCACTCACGCATTAGCCGATAGGCGTGCCCCCACTCTTCTTCATTGAATTTTCCGCAAGCGAGTAACCGGCCGGTCGCTTCGGCGTTGAGATCGACGACATGCCGCGGCGCATCCCACTCAATGACGACCCAGTAGCAAGTTTTGCCCTGGTCGATGCCGAGGGTGATTAAGCGGCTCCCGTCCTCCGGCCGCAAATCCGACATTGAATGCGAACCGATCGCCGCATTAAGCATCGCGTCGGTAACTTGCGCCCCGTCGCCGATAAACGGAATTCCGATGCGCGACGTGATGAATTTGAAGGCGGCGACTTCATCGCCGCGACCGGCATGGTAGAGGCTCGCCAACTCGCCGGGCCGAACCGTCATGCTATAAAGCTGGTTTATGTAAAAACCGCGCTTGTTTTTGTCGGCCGTCGGATTCGTCGAACGCCAAAAGGCGTCGCGTAACCAATCCGGCTTCGATTCATGCGGCAACTTCCCGCCGCACTCCTTGCATTTTATGTACGAGTCGTCGCAGCGCGAATCGCTCTGCGTCTCGCCGCGAATCTCCATGCAATCCGGCCAAACCAGTTCGGTCGTTCGGCCGCAGCACGGGCACTTGAAGAAGTAATGATCCTGCGTCGATTCGATAAAATGCTGATTGATTCCCCGCCCCGGCAGCGTCGGGTTTGAAATCGCCAGAACATTTTTAATATCTTGGCCGGATAAGCGGTCAAGAGCCAACCAGATTTGGCCGTCTTGCATCTCGTCCAACTCGTCCAGCACCAGCAAAGACGCCGGAACCGATTTCAAGTTGGAGTCGCCGCGACTGCCGCGAATGTAGAGGTTGTTTATTCCGGTGGATTTTAGCGCGAAATTATTCGTGTCAACGAACAGGTTTTTCAAATAAGGCGATTGATTCACGGCGGAGCCGAATCGCGCTTTTGAAAAATCGGAGGCGTTGCTTCGAGTCGGGAGAACGTATAGAACGTCGCGTTTAAGCTCGGCCAGCGTGAACATCGACCGATTGATCGCCGTCTCGGACACGCCGACCTGCGCGCACTTCTGCGCGAACACGTACTCGGCGGTCGCATCGTGGATTTCTCGGCACCACGGATGCTTTCTAAAAGTGTACGGCCCGCTCCCGATTATTCGGCGATGCTCAACCCACCGGGAGCATTTCGTCAACGTCCGGCTTTTCAAAGCCTCCGTCAACGTCTCCCCGAACACTTCCAAAATCGTTTGCGACATGCTGCTTTTTTCGGGGCATCGGTTTACGCGCCGTTTGAAGAATCACGGGTGAAAAATTCTCGTCGTCAAGGCCGGTCGAGTTGAGGAACCTCGCTTCAATGCCGCAATCCTCGACGGGGACTCCGTCCGGAAGAATAATCTCGGCGACCTTGTGCGTGTCGTCGTAGATATGCTGAATGACCGCCGTCGGCGTTTTAACGAGAAGGCGGAGACTATGGTGGAGATCGCTCTGCGGAAGCGAAAGTCGCATGCTTAATTGCCTCGCTGATGTTGCCGCCTCGAAAACTCCTTGCGATTTTTCAAGACGAGGGAAATCGGTAGTCGGCCGAAGAAACCCGCCCGCGACGCACGTCGTTAAGAGCGGTGCGTCGGGCGCGTTCAAAAAGTAACCCCAGAAAGGAATCGAACCTTCATTTCAAGCTGCCCGCTTGCGTCCTGCCGTTAGACGATGGGGTCGGCGTAGCCCGGCGCTGCCCGCGTCGGGCATAACCCGCCTCGTAAACCGGCGGGCCAATTATTTTTTGTCGGCCTCGGCGATCTTCGCCCGCAAATAGGCCATGCCTTCCGGCGTCTTGAGCTTCGCGTCCAAAATGCTCTGGAACACGGAATCGAATTCCTTGGCGACCGCCTCCTCGCCGCTCTCAAAGACTTTGACGGAGTCGCTGACTTCCTCGAACATGCCCGCGTAATCGGCGACGGCGTAGGCGGTCAGAATCTTCGGCAGCCGCTTGAGGCCGTAACCCTGCAACAAGGCGGAGAGACGAATCGCCAACTCACGACGCTGTTTGAGCTTCTTGTCTTCGCCGAAAGCCCACTTGCCGAAGGCGACGCCGACGATTACTACCGCGACGGCGACTACGACGCCCGCGAACGGAATAAGACCAATCATCGCAACCTCTCTTTACTTGGAATTTTTCTTTGCGGAAGCGACGCCGCCGGCAAAACCGCCGACGAACGCCAAGACGTAAAACGCGGACGCCGCCGCCAAACCCGCTGCTAACGAATCGTCGGGCTGAACCTTCGCCGGCTCGGGATCAGGTTCCGGCGCCGGCTCAATTGCAGGCTCCGGGTCCGACTCGGGCCCCGGGCGGCATTTACGCCAGCAGTCAACCTTCATCGCCCCCGCCAAAAGCGTCGGATGCTCCAAAACGACCCCTTGATACTCCCCGACGATCTGCCCCTTCGCCGTTTGTAGTCGAACGGTCGGAGCGGGCACTTTCGCGAACCGCGTTTTGTAAATCGGGTCGTTCGTCGTGATGACGTTGAAATGCGTGACCTGCTTGTAGCCGACGAGTTCCGGCTGATTGAATAATCCGCCGAGCTTCGCCGCTTCGTCCGGCTTCGCAAAAACGGTCAAGTAAAACTTGTTCTCGTCTTGCGGCAAGTTCACGACTTGCTTCTCGACGTTGACTTGAGCGCCGTAACGCCCTTGCTCGGCGAACGCCGGAAACGTCAGCGAAAACAGGAGAAAGATTGCCCACAGATTCTTCATTTGATCCTCACTGGATATTGAATTAAAATAGAAATTGACTGTCCCTTATGGGACGCGGCACAAAGGAGGCGCTCATGTTAGCCAAATTTTTGTTCGTCCCCGGCACCTTCACGAACCTGTTACGGGGACACGGCAAATAAAGACTGCCCAGGCAAATGGGTTAACTGGGTTCGATTGCTCCAACAATCGATCTCACATGAAGGGGAGGCAGGACGCCTCACCACTGACAGTCTTGGAAGACGTCCGCCTTGGCGGGCGTCTTTTTATTTTGGCGGAACCGGCGAGAAGACCGGCGTAAACGCCCACGACGAACTTTCAAACCAGTCGTCGAGAAATTGCTGCCGATTCATCCACTTGATTTCGTGCGTGTCGTTGTTGTCCAAGACGCCGGCCACACGTTTATCGAGATAGACGAGGCACACGGCATGATTACCGCCGTGGCACGACACTACCGCGCCGCGTCTCGTTCGGCAGGCCCACTCTAAAAACGCGACGTTCTTTTCATTGAACGTTTGAGCGTAGGGGATTTTCTCTTGGTCCATCAACTGCGGCATGTCGTCGCTACTCACCCCGCCGCTATGCTTTCGCCGCCATTTGTCGGCCAATTCCGATTTATTCTGCCAGCGGAGCAACGAGATTAGCGATGCGTGCCCGCAACTGCCCCCGCCGTAGTTGCTCTGTCGCAACGAGGCCGGCAGATTAACGGTCGGCGTCTCTTTCTGCGCGGGCGGTAGATCGCAGCCGCAAAGCAAGAGCAGCAAAAGCAATCGTTTCATTTAAGCCTCACTCGTCGGTTCACAAGCCCTTGCAGTCGCAAATGTCGAATCAAGCGGCTCGGATTCCATTTACTGGCGTTCTCGGTGATGAACAATCCGACGCTGCGAAGTCCGCCCGCCGTCAACTCGGAGCAAAAGACTTTGTCCAAGTTTTCGCCGTTAATTTCGCCTTGAACCTCGGCGGCAAGATTCCCCGCCGACTCCACGGCGCCCGTCGAATCGTAGGGCTTCTCCAGTTGCTTATTCAGAAATTCATGCAGAAAGCGGCGTTGGGCCGGGTTCAAAAAGTTCTTTAGCGGGTAGAGCCAGACTTTCCCGTCGTAGGCGTCGATTCGCGCCTGAATGTCGGTAAGCTGAACGCCTTCGTGTTTCTTTCCGCAATGCAAGCACGGGACGTTGCACAACGTCGTTGATTCGGCCAACACGATTCGATCGTCGAATCGCGTGACCAGCCCGACGTGCGAAACCTCGCCGAGCGTGAAAATCTTTATGATTTCGCTGACGAAACCCTTGCCGCCGAAAGCGAGAACGTCGCCCTCCGCGAAGAAATAGGAACATCGACTCGTTCGGTATGCCCCGAGCATAGTGTATTGACGCTACGGCTCTTGCCGTCGTGAAAGTGTTGAGAGAGAGCGAAGCAATCTTCGCAGCGAGAATCGTTTGAGAATTTAACCGGCCGCCCGCACTTACAGATTTTTTCCGGCATCAAGCACGACCTGTTTTATGTCTTGAATGAGGAGGTCGATCACCTCCTCGTAATCAGGAAGCCCTTCCAGACGAGTCGCCACCGCTTTGGCGATCTCTTGGGCCACCTGCACCAGCAATGCCCGGCTGATCGTGATTCCGGCCCGTTCGTCCATCGCATCCGTGGTTCGGATGAGCTTGTCGAGGACGGAGTTCAGCCCCTTGATCTCATTCTGAACGACCTGCATGGGCAGATCGGAGTTCAGCATCTTCTCGATCAGAGCGCGGGTCATGCCAATTTCCGCATGAAGCGACTTTAGCTTGGGGTCCATCGCAAACCGTTGAACCCGCTTAGAGAACGCGGCGTCGCGGAGGCGATATAGAGTGCGTCGGCTGGGGATTAGACGGTTGGCATGCTTTCGGCAGTACCCGTCGTCCCCCGCCGGTTCGGTGCATTGCTCGCCGGTTTTCCGGTCGATAGCTTTGCACCGGCACATAAGTTCCATTCTTCGCCCCTCCATATATATAAGAGTGCCAAAATGGAATTTTTGGACAGAAAATCTAGGTTTTTTCCGAAGTTTTTAGAAGTTTTTGCTCTTGGATCGCCGCGTCGCCCACGACGATTAAGGAGTTACGAATAATGGCGAGATCGGACGCCTTAAAATTCTGGTCGCAGTGCAACCCGAAGAACTGAAAATAAACGCTTCGCTTCGTCACCGTGGCCCGAACGTAGGCGTCGCCGGTGAGTTCTTGCTTGATGACGGTCTTACCGTTTTGTTGGCTTTTTTCCATAATTCACCTTTTTATAGACGCGGACGGCGTCCCAGTCGTTTCCCCGCGTCGTGCGGAAACCTTTGCTATTGAGCCACTGGGCGAGGGCGGTGCATTGCTCGCCGCCTTCATACCGCGTTTTAAGCTCGACGACAACCTCCGGCGGCAGCGATTTCCCGCGTGGACCAAGCGGAACCCGCTCTTCAAATACGCGCAGAAGAACGCAAACGCTTGCGACCGTCCAAGGCCGCTGGGCTTGCGTCGCGAATCCCTTCTCATTTAGCGCGTCAGCAATTTGCTGAGGATTGTTCCCCTCAGCCCGCATTTTCATGACGCACGGTTTCAGCAAATCCCTGAACTTCTTAGTATTTTCTCGGCGAGCGGCGGCAGACGCACGCGGCCCTATGGATGCGGTGTCGGGGAGGCCGGTTTCGCGACGACGCTCCCAGTAACCCGGTCGGGCCGCGCCGAGTTTCACTCCGGCCGCCTTGGCGGCCCTGAGGCCGGCGGCAGTACGGGTGCCGTCTCTCTTTGCCTCATCCTCGGCGACAGAAACCATAATGTGGAGCGTCAGGGGGGTAGCGCTAGGCATGTCGCAGCAAATAAATTCGACTTTTGATTCCATTAAGGCTGACAGAAAAGCGACGTTACGTGCAAGTCGTTCAAGTTTAGCGACTATTAGGATTGCCCCGGATAATTTAACGTGATTAAGTGCCTCTTTTAACTTCGGACGCTTGCTTTTTCTCCCTGATTCGGCTTCAATGTATTCCGCAATGAGCATGCCGTCGTTGGCGGCAATGTATTGTTGCACTTCGAGCTTTTGCGAATCCAAGCCCCAATGCTCCTCGTCTGCACCGGCTTGGCTTTGCAGCCCGAACTTTTCCGCTTGCCTACGTGAGACTTGCTTCTTGGTTGACTCCCGATAGTACGCAACATATTTCGTCATCGTTTGCTCCTTTCTATTTACCTTAATTCACAACAAACGTATTGTCAAAGTGTAAATTATGGAAATCGAGAAAATAATCCGAACTGCGAAGGGTGTTAGGATCATGGGCGAAGACGGGGCGATTGATTTCGACCTGACGTTTGAGACGCCGCTGAAAAACGCCCGGGATGCCGACAACTCGCAGCTAAACCTTGCGGCCTCAGCGATCTATAAAGGGGGCCGGGGCGAAAACCTGGACGATATAAGAGCGTCTCTTGCGACGATCTTCGATGACCAGTTCGCCGAGGAGGCCGACGTAACCGTCTGGTTCCCGCTGCGAAACCTTTCACAGTGACGCAAGGGGAAGTGCCGCTATCGCACGGTCACGGCACGCAGATTACATCAGCTTCGGCTGCCATAAACAGCAGTTCTGACGTAACTGCTTAGTAGAAATACGTTTACTGGAAATCGCCAGTTTACGCTGTAGCTGGACGGGGATACTAAAGATACCGATTCGAGTATCCTCTCCTATTTACCCGTGATGAGAAATTAATTTATAAATAATAAAAAATATAGCGCAGAATAGGGGAGGATACTCGAATCGGTATCTTTAGTATCCTGCGCGGCCTCCAAACAATGCTTGGTCGGAAGCCCGGCCGGCGTCTCGCGTCCCTCTGACGCGGCAAGATCGCCATTTCTTTTGACGCGGCGGGAATATCGTCTATGGCATGCTCGTAAGTCCATACTGCCGTGGCTGTTAGGATTATGACGGCTTTGGCAGTTATAACGAAAATAACCCTCCTCCCCGCCGTTCCTCAATTGGTCATCTTCCGCAACTCTTTTTATAGCAAGTATTTACGCATTCTCTAACTTCCCCTTGCGGTAAAGTGAACGCCCGTTGACTTTGACGCAAGGGAAAACGTCGAAAGAGACCTAACTCTTTTCACTGTCTAATCTTCCGCCATATTTCTGCATTTCCTTCGCCGTTGGTCCGATTACGCGGCCTAGGTGTAGTCATAATGACTGCGCTATCTGTAACGCCAAAGTGTAGTCAATATGACAACACTACATAAAGCGCCCATCGGTTCCATTATTGACAGCTAATTCGCTGCGCCGCTTGCGGGCACTGGGCAATAAGGTCACAGGAATCAGGCATCAGGCTTCAAAAAGCAGGAATCAGAAGACCAAAACAGCAAAAAAGCGTAAATCAAGCAGCAGAAAAGCAAGCCGTTTACGCCAAGCCTTGAATATCATCGCATCCATAACCTGTTACAAGATAGGGTCTTACGGATACTTTAGGAAATCTTTTCGGATTTAGCTTGCCCTTGCGGCGAAGCGCGTCAATAATTGAGTAACGCAAGGGGAAATAGAATGAGCATCACAACGCCTATAACAACGCATATAACAAACAATAGCGATGAGTTAGAAGTTATGTTTGCCTTAGCGAATGGAGAAACAATCTACCTGAACGGAATTAAGATTGAAACGTTAGAACAATTTCAATGTGCGAGATAAGCCGTAAGAAAGCGGGTTCAGAACGTCCTAAACCCGCGCAACGCTAATCATTTTCTCATGGGTCTTTCCAAGGGTCTTTCAATGAATAAATCGCTAAAGGGCTATATTCTGGCCGTTTCCGTCGAAAAATGGGTCAAGGGCGACAAAGCGGCGTTAGTAATTCGTAAAGGAAACGTTACGCGCATTATAAAGGCAAAACAATGAATCCCGACTGCATGACCTTGGACGAACTAACCGCAATCGTTGAGGATACGCGAATTCACCCGTACTTGCGCGATTACGCAAGCCATAAAGCTAGCGCAATGTCGGCGCGATTGGCGGGGCGGATTGCCAGCGCCCTCGTTTACGAAGGCGTTTGCGAAGGAATCTATCGAAAACTGCCCAATGATCTGAAATGGTGAAACGATGGAAACCTACTTAGATAGTCAAGTGCGCGTTGTGTCGCTAAACCTCCTAGAGGCGACGTGCAAGCATATTAGCGGCATGTGCCATACGTTTCAGGTCGTCAAGGTTTCCGGCGCCCGTTGCTACGTCGAGTATAGCAACCCGAACGAATACGGCACGCCCCGCCCCGTGCAAGCGGTTTTTCCGCGTTGGCGATGCGGCGACATGGACTATATCGCGCTGGATTATCTGAAAATCGTTCATGACGATTCAGGCGAAGGCTGGCAAAACTTTGAACAATTGCGCCATTGCAAATTGTATCGGGATAAGACCGGCCAATGGAAAGAAACACGGTCGGCGGGGAATACGACAAATACGCTACCGGAAGGGCAACCATGAAATTACGAATTGAAAACGTCATGTTAGACGTTCAAGTCGAGAGCGCGATTATCGATTTTGCGGACATACTCGACGCCGTTCGGATTCAACCCGACAACGACGCCGGCGCGCCCTGGGACGATACGGACTGTTGGCCTCATGCGGTCGAAAACGTTTCGGACGAATACGAGGGCGACTATTTCACGCAAAGAGGACGCCGCAAGCGCATCCTCGTCAATCCTGATAATTACGGCTGGTTTGAATACCTTCGCGAACGGGGCGCAAGCAAGCAGGTTGCAAGGGAGTACGAAGCCCGCCAGATAAAGGCGGTCAAAGAGCAATTATTCGTTTGGCATAACCAAGGCTATGAGGTTTGGGGAATCCTTTGCGAATTCAAAGGCGCCCTTTCGGCTTGCTGGGGGTATATCGGCGACGTTGAACAGGAGGACAAAGAAGAAATTGCCGACGAGGTCGCCCGTGAATTAGAGGGCGAAGGGTACACGATAATCAATCGCCCCGACCGCAAAAAAGCATATCGAGAAAATCGCATCCATAGCATGCGGAGGAGATTGCAGGAACAGAATTGAAACAGCGCGAAATATCCAGATTTACACCAAGGAGAATGCAACTATGGCGCATGAATTAGACTTTACGACGGGGCAAGCCGCCCTTATGTCAACGCAAAAGGCTTGGCACGGTTTCGGCACGATCATACAGACGGCCGCGACAAGCGCGGAGGCGATTAAATTGGCCCGCCTCGATTGGAACGTCGAACAATGGCCGCTCTTTGCGGAAAACGGCGATTATTGCGTTAAATCGGACGCGATTGCGAACGTTCGCACCGATTGCCGGAAAGTTTTGGGCGTCGTCTCTTCCCGCTATGAAGTTTTTCAGAATGCGCAGGCGTTCGACTTCATGGACAGTATTGTCAATGATAAGTTAGCCATGTACGAAACGGCGGGCGCTCTTTTCGAGGGGCGCAAGGTTTGGGTATTAGCGGCGATTCCGAAAGAATTGCGGGTTTTTGACGACGTAAGCAAGCCGTATGTTCTGCTAACAAACAGCCATGACGGAAGCCAAGCCTTGCGGATGATTCCTACGTCTATTCGCGTAGTCTGTAACAATACGCTAAACCTCGCCTTGCGCGAGGGGTCGCAAGGTCTGACGATCCGCCATACGGGAAGCCTACAGGAACGAGTACGGCAAGCGCAAAGGGCGTTCGGCCTCATAACCGAACGGTTCGACCGCTACCAAACGGAGTTAAGCGCGCTTGTCGGCAAGGCCCTTTCCGTCGCCGAAGCCGATTCCTATTTCGCGTCGTTCTTCGATGAGGATGCGCCGACCACTAAGAGTAACTTGGCGCGTATCAAAATCAATTTCGACAATGAGCGAAACACGTTGCGGGGCATTCGTCATACGGCATGGGCGGCCTACAATGCCGTTTCGGAATTCGCGGACCACCAAAAGCGCGTACGGGGCGGAACGGACTCCCGCTTGAATAGCAACTGGTTCGGAACCTCAAACGATCTAAAGCAAAAAGCGTTCGACGCCGCTTTGGCCTTAGTCTCTTAAAAACGGGCGGAAAATTCAACCATTCAGCTTTTCAACAGGGAAAATATGCGCCTATGACTATCAATTTTCAAGACATACTAAAGGCCCTTATGGTCGAAACGGCCCCGGAATTGGTCGAACATACGACCGAACGGGCGAAGTCGCGCCTACAGCGCGGCTTTGTGGGGCGGGAGTTTAGAGGGCGACGGGACGAAACCGGCTTCGCGGTTCGCCTCGTTCCGCAAGGATGGTTTGAAGACGCGAGAAAATGCGGACAGTCCAAGCAAGTCGCGCGGGAATACGAGGCGAACCAAACCCAAAAAGCGATCGACGCAATAAAAAACTTTTACGCTAGCGAATCGGGCGAGAGCGCCCGGCAACTCGCCAAACTCTCGCGGTATCTGCAAGACGCCGCTTTGCGCATCGTCGCACAACTGGAAAAGCAGGGCTATACGGTAATGAATCGGCGGGGCGTCAGTGCGTTTAATTGGAATGAGGAAGACGTTTTGCGGCATGACGGGGAGTAAAACCGCCATGAAAATCAAAGTCGATATTGAGCGGATCG
This sequence comes from Thermoguttaceae bacterium, assembly GCA_963665265.2. Taxonomy (GTDB): domain Bacteria; phylum Planctomycetota; class Planctomycetia; order Pirellulales; family Thermoguttaceae; genus CAXXHQ01. The sequence continues at coordinate 2,217,757 of OY762224.2, forward strand.
CGCAAGGGATTTACGGGCTTTTCACGGATGAAGACATGGGGCCGCTGGCGTTCGGCATGTTGCCCGCCGACAAAATGAATGCATTAGAGCAAATGCTGGGCGAGAAGTTTGACAAGATTGTCGCCGAACAAATTGGAGCGTCACCCGACGAAGCGACGGAAATAGTCAAGGGTTTCGGCGTCACTTTGAACATCGATAAAGTTCGTCGTGAATTCGTCAACGACATTGTTCGCAAAGTCGCAACGCGACTTTACGGCATTGCCAAGGAGCGGGGCGTTTTGGTCGTCTAAGGAAAGGGCAACTATGAAACTAACCGACGCTAACGGCCGATTATGCGTTTGCTTGGAAACGTCCGATCCGAATTTTCCGCGAATGATTGAAAATCATTATGCGACGGAATATCAGACCTTTCGGCTGTTGGATATGTTTTTTGATTCGCGCGACGTTTCGCAATTGGAAAAAATCGAGGTTCGGAAAGCGTTCCCCGGTTTCTATGACTTATCGACTAATCGCAATGCGATAACGATAAACTTGCCGAACGCCAAGCCGATCAAAACGACGTTTCGCGATATTCCGCGACCAAAAACGCGATGCGAAACCAACTATGACAATGGGCATTGGTGGAAAGCGACGGCGAAAGGGTGGAAGCGATGCGACAAACCGGGGAAATAAACCGCTATGAATGCGACGTACTCGCAACCATGAAAAAAGACATTTGGACGTTTACGTCCGACTCTTGCGGTTACATGCTTTTCTGCAATGGGCAACCAATGGGCGGAGCTAGGACGCTTGGAACGCCGACGCATACGTCGGACGGACGCCGCAGACATTGGCGGCATGTTCGGGCTGATCGACGCATGCACTACGAGGAGGCAAAACGCGAATGCGAAAGACTAAACGCAACTAACCGAAGGGAAAAACCGCTATGAGAATCAACGAAGCGTCACGCGGATCATTCGCGTATTGGAGCGAGGCCGACGAAAAGGCTTGGAAGGAAAAAGCGCCCGGCAATCCTGTTTTGCCCCGCTTTGAATTGGCGGTCAGCATAAGGGCGAGTCCGAACGTGTACGCGGTTCACGACGATGGATTTTGCACATGGGACGCGATGATAGAGGCGGGCAAAAGTTACATGGTCGGCGGTTCGTGGGCTACAGAGGCGTTTATCGATGCCTGCGGACACACGCCCGACCCGTGGTTGCAAGGTCTTTTCGACTGGGCAATGCAAAACCCGTTCTACAAGCTGGTTTTCAGCACGCCCTGCGAAGATTGGGAAGTATATAAACGCCGTGAGTTTGTTAGCTTTGATCTACCGACCCACGGCCGGGGCGGCGAAAAAAATTACGTCGCAAAGAGCCGGGATTATTTTGTCCAAGTCAACGAGGATTAACCATGAAAACCTGTAAGACTTTTGATTCGGCGGCGGAAGCGGCGGCTTTTATGATGGGCTATCGCCTTGCGAAGGCGAATTGTCGGATCGATCCGGAGGAACCGCAAACTATTTTGATTGACGCCAAGGGAAAAGCTTCTGACGACTACTATGAAGCTATTTTGCAATGGCGTGAAGAGGTGAGGACATGAAAGGCTGGACCAAAGAGGGCAACTCTTTCTTTCAAGAGGGGCCGCGAAACAAAGAAACGCCGCAAATTGCTCTACGCGAGGAACGCGGGCGGATCATCGCGCATGGAATCGACACGCGCGAACGGATCACCGTTTCCAAAGAAAAGAGCGTCGAACAAATCGAACGGGATATTGAACGCCGCTTAGTTCCGAAATATCTTGCGGCACATGAAAAAGTCGTCGCCAAACGGAACGCAGTGATTTTAGCGGAACATAAGCGGCGGGAGCAAGTCGCCGAATTGGCGGAACTACTTGGCCCGGTGGGGCGAATTAGCCCTATGTATCCGGACAACATACGCATTTACGCGAAAGGATTTTACGGCGACCTTCGCGTAGATTGCGGACAAGTGCGTCTTGAATTATCCGCGCCTTTTGACGTTATCAAGAAACTTTCGATCGCTCTAATCGGGGAATAAAACCGCTATGATTCTGCAATTTACGAAATCCGAATTTGATACCGTCCTTGGCGCATTGCGATATTACCAGCGTGGCGGCATGGGCGAACCGAGCAACCGCCCCGGCTGGCTTCAAGATATTGTTTGCCCAACGGCGGACGCTACCAGTTTGAGCGGTAGCGATATTGACCAATTTTGCGAGCGGATCAATACCGGGGACAAAGAGCCGGAATTATTGGCCGTTTTGCGTAAGCTGGCTTTTGAAGCTAGTGCGAGAGAAGAAGCGGCTTGCCCATGCAGTCTTCTCGATGCAAAAGACCGGCTTGCGCGGGCGACGCGGGAAGCATGTGAGACGATAGCCAAGGTTACGAAAAAAGTCAAAGCGTCTTAACCGGAGATTAATTCACCCATGAAACTTAAAACTACAGGCCCGGCGGGCTACGCGGACTTTTCCATAATGTTGAAGGAGGCGGGAGGCGCAGACGAAATCGCCGACCGACTTGAGAAAGCGGGCTTTACGGTCGAACAAGTCGTCGATGACCAATTCATCGACGGCAAAATGGCGACGAGCGAGTCGCGCCCAAGTCCGGACGAGTTGGCCGCAGTCGTCGGTGAAAGGTTACAAAAAGTGACTATATTTGCGCCGGTCGCCTATCACTATGAAGATTAAGCCGCTTTGCGGCGCAACCAAGCTTTAGCCCGACTACAGCTTGAAATTGCGAACGTCCCCGATTATTTGCAACGCTTCGGATCGGCGAAGGGTGGAAAGCCTTGATGTCGCCCTATTTAATTGAGAGATACCAGAGAGTAAATCGACTATGAGCTATCGAGAAGAATTTGACATGTACGGAGTGCCGGAGCCGGCCGAGCCTTGGGCCTACGACTTGGACGATTACGGCATTCTCTATGGTCCCGGGGATTGGCCGTTTTACCGATTCATAGGTGAAACTCCGGGGCGCCCTCCGACCCCACGATCCATTTCCGATGCGTCAATATGCCTGTCGCCAGATTCGGCTTTTCAATCATGGCGGCAAGCTCGCATGTCGGCCTACCGCACGGCTGAGGGGTTTGACCTGTCTTTCGGCTGGGCGATCCGCCCGCAAGGCATGGGCCAGTATATCGCTTGCGTGAACGTTCGGCTCGATGATTCTTTCAAGATTCTCAACCGCTTCAATTTCAAAGGAGGCGCGTTGAAACAAGTGCGGATGCGGGTCGAGAAGTTTAAGGCGTTTTTGGAAAAGCATCGCGCGGCGAGAGACGGCGGCGAAGAACGCCCCGAAACAGCCCATGAAAACTATAACCGAAGAAAGAATTCGCTATGAGCTACGAAAAGGCGATGAAATGGGCGAAGAAGCACCCGAAGGGCACGCACCAAGACATTATTATGTCAACGCGAAGCGGATTTTGGCCGTCGCGGGCTTGGCTTGAGCAAGATTGGCGGCCGTATGTCGCAGCATGTGAGGCGATCGAGATTGAGCCGATGGAGCAAGAGCGGTTTTATCACGCATGCCTGCGGGGCCGGATAATGTCGGGCATGACGCATGCGAACAGGGCGGAGTACACCCGCCTACGCGGTTTAAGCGGGCTTAACGGCGTTCTATAACCGGAGAACATGACCAGAGAGAGAGGCCACTATGAAAAAGATCGTTCTTCACTTGCGCGAATATGACATTGTCGGAGTAGATTTTTCGCCCGGCTTTCCGCCCGACGTGCAAGTCGTCGTGCGCGACTACAACATCTATCCCGGCGACGCTCGGAAGACGAAAGTAGATAAGGAATCCGGTGATGTGTACGCCGAATCGACCTTTACGTGCAAAAAACGAAAACGCTAAACCGGGGAAACGGCGTTTCATTCAACCGAAGAGAAAACAATGTACGACTGCACCTTTGAAAACTTACTCACTCAGTACGGCCCGAAGACGCCCGCCGGTCAATTAACTTTGGAGCGAACGTCCTGGGGCGTCCTCGGTCGATTCGAGAATGCCGCTTTGGCGAATCGGTTCTTGCCGGGAGTGAATCCCCAAACCGGGAAGATAATGTTCTTTGAGCCGGAGCGAATGGACTTCTCCCTGAGCCGGTTGCTTAGTTGGGCTCCGTCGCCGGTAGATTTAGCCGAGGCCACGAAGGTCACGGAGTTTTGGCGAGGGCGCCGCGCCGAGATTAAACGTGTCGGAGCCTTATTGCCGGCAACTAATTATTAGGCCGAGTCGAATCGCTGGCTTTGTTTTCGGCGTTTAACTGAAAAGAGAAATGGCTATGAAATTTGATCTCGGCAAAGTTTTAATGACTCCCGCTGCGGCGAAAGCAATTAACTTAGCCGGTCAGGAGCCGAGCTTCTTCTTATCGAAGCACGCGGTTGGGGACTGGGGAAGCCTAGAACCGGGCGACAAAGCGAGGAACGATCAGGCGTTGATCGACGGCGAGCGAATTTTGTCTACCTACCGCACGCTGCGAAATGAAAGGATTCTGGTCATTACGGAGGCCGATCGGAGCGTTACAACTATATTGTTGATTGCAGAGTATTGAGCTAAAATAACCGAGGTCGCTAACAAATAATTGCCCACGTAACCGAGGAATAAGGTGAAAATCAAATACTTGGGCGAACGACCGCGAGGAGGCTTTTACGCCAAGATCGACGGCATCCGGTACGAATTCATCGAAGCGCCCAGTTTGCAGTGCGATAATTGCGGGCGGTCCCGTCAAGGCTTATGAGTCTATGCAGCGAGTTGGCGGAGTTTTTTGGACTGACTTCAAAGCCGCGATTAAGGCAAGGTTGGCTGAGTGATGCAAGTTAAGCAGAATCAAATCCTGACATGGCGGTGCCTTTGCGGAAAACTTTTCTCGGCCGAACCTACGACTATCGGCCGGTGGCGGGGACATTGTTCTTGCGGAAAGAGATACGAGATTGTCGGCGATCCTGTCAAAATTCAACCGAGAAGCAAATTGGCTATAAAACAGCTTCGAGAAAAAAGCGTTACCCACGATCATTTATCAACACGGCTGCACGACTCCTGACCGGAACTCCCCGTTAGAGCAGGTCTTCGCCGATTAGTCGTTTGAAGTCCTCTTGGCCTTTTTTGGCCGTCCAGAGAACGGTTTTGTGGTTACGTTTTAGAGTTTTGCCGATTTCTCGGCTGCTTTCTCCGTCGAGAATGAGACTGCGGAGGACTTTCACTCGCGTCGGTTCGATTTGGGCGAGCGCGTCGCGCACGCGGTCAACGACTTCACCGACGCCCTGTGCGTCAACATGTTCAGTCGGGGCGATTTTTGCATACTCCGCCAGAAGCTTGTTCTGACGGAATTTCTTGCGGTAGTGCTTCTTTAGTAAATTTCTCGCCACGCCTATGAAATACGTAATAGGTTCTTCTAGCTTCTCATCTTTGACTGCTACTAGAAAGACTTCTTGGACCAAGTCTTCAACGGCTTGCGGACTGTGAACGAGCGGGGAAAAGTAACAAGAAAGCTTCTCAGATATTCCTTCCAAGAGTTGTTGCCGTATCATTCCTCATCCTCCGAAAATAAGTAATAAAAGACACTTTCAGAGTAATTCATCCCTTCCCACAGTTTCAAGTAAAATGCACTCGCAAGTCACTATTTTTTAACAGAAAACTTACATGTTTTATGAATGGAGATATAAGAACATAGCTTAACGCCTTTATTCCTAATGGTTTGCGATTTATTATATAGACTGTGCCGCTTCTCGTACAACGCTGAGAATAGCATTCGTGATGCAATTTATAACAAGACTAGCAGGAAGTAGTGACATGCGTATGTCACCTAATATCTCACGTAGAACGACACGAACGGGGGACGCGGCTTGCGCATCGGCGAATTGCCAGCAACTCCGATTATAGAGGACGGCCCGACCAAATGCCTCGTTGTGTAACCCGTTCACAAACGTCTTGCTCCGGTGCTCGAAAGGAAACTGGACGCATGCCTGAGAGGAGACGGAAGCCGCTTTCGACAGCCAACCGTAGCTACCGGCGGCTACAAGTCTGTTGTGCGCCCGACTCCCGCAACGGCTACTTCGCCGCGAAAGATGTTCCGCTCCCGCTCTGCGAGAAGGTGCAAGAAGCTTTGTTCTGGGCGGTCGAGGCCATTGATGATCTCGACGACGTGATTAACGGCGACTGCATGCCGGTGGCCGAGGTTGAATAAAAAGACCCGCCAAGCGGCAGGTCGTGCTTGACGGGTCAGTTCTCAGGGCATTAATGGGTTAGGCGGGGCAGTGACCTAATCCCTATAGAGATAGCCCATGCGATTCAATGTAATCAAGGGAAACGGCTTGTCAAGCATGTCTCCGTGAACGGCGTGACTCGCATCCCGTCGATTCCCGATCTTGGCTAGACTCTCTTCGGCTTGCTGCTTCATCGACGGGAAACGATCGCTTTGCCCGAGGAGTCGATTGAAAGCCTCTACGTCGTCCCTGCCTGATGTCTTCAAAACGCCTAAATAAAAAATTTTCCAATTTTTTTAGAATATTCACTAGGACGGCAAAGTCGCTCTTATCTTCCTAAACTCAACGTTATCTTTCACGAACGATTCGTTTCTTGCGATGCGTAATCTGGATAAAGTCGCCCCGCAAAGCGGGTTAACTTTCAATCAGCCAGAGATAATTGCACTCTGATCGTAAGATGACAACCTCAGGTTGGTTACGTATACTTTCAGAACAGCCACACGCGACATGTCTTTTCGAGAGGCATGAAGATGGATCAAGCGTTTTTACTGCGACTAAAAGGCGAAAATGCGTGTTCGGATTTTTTCAGCGGCGGTTGACAGTAGTGACAACTACCTGTCACCCCCCCTTACACACATAACAACCATTATTTTTAGAAACGCTGTTTGACATATCGAGATAAAGCTGATACTCTTCCTGTTACTACTCTGAGATGCGGCACCATTGAAAACTTTTTTGCGTCTAGCGTTGATCGGAATCGCAGGCAACGGGCAAAGGCTCACGGGCGGTTCTTTTGTTCCACGATCGAATGATTTACTGGCTGCGATCGCGTTCGTTCGCAGCTTGAGCCAACAGAAATACCTCAACGTTTTCACTCACAAAGCGACTTTAGAATGACATCTCTGAGGGCACAGGAATTCGTTCCGAGCGTCGGCGTTCGCCGATCTATTAGAGGATCGTGTTGTTTTACGAACCGCTCCTCAAGCATGCCCGCATCTTCAAGTCGCTCTCTCATGCTGGAGGCTATCATGATCTTTTGTCGAATTGCCGTGACGGCAGTTTGCTCCCTCTTGTTCGCTGTTGGAGCGTCGGAAGTTAAGGCCGACGAGACGACTATCAAAGCCTTTCTCAAGGAAGCTCCGCAAAAATGGCAAGAGTATAAAACCGTCCTGAAAGGGTACGAACTAAAAATTGATTCAGTGACGAACTATCCTGACAAGAAGACGGAAGAGCATGCCGCTGATCGATTTGTGTGCGGAAGGGATGAAACGCAGGCGCTACATGTGTCTCAATTACAAAGTCCGAACCGGAAGGAAGTCGTTTTCGGAAGTAATGCCCAGTACGATTTTCAATTGAGCAAAGAACCTGGCAAGAAAAAAGCTTTTTCGATCGTAAAATCGACCCCTCGAAAATCAAAGCAAGAAAGTGCTGCGACCCGTAGCATCAAAGAACAAGCCGGGCAGATTTGTCGCATCGACACGCTCGATTTAGCAAAAATAATTTCTTCGCCCGAATTTTGGGTTCTCGAAGCGACGGAGTCCGACTATCGGATTGATCGAAGCGTGCAAATTAATTTCGAGTACAGGCCGAAGAGCTCAGCCCCGGAAGAAGCCTCGCAAGTGAGAACATACTCGGGAACCATACGTTTTGATCCAAATTCGTTTTGGGCGATTACCGCAGCAGAAGTAAAAGTTGAAGACGCCTCCGGCAATATCCTAAGCGTGATTAACGTCGAAAATGCTATTGGATTTGCCATTTTAGATGCTCATGGTTTTTCCCAAGTCGTAACAGATTGGAAAGACGCATCAGGCAAGCCTGTTAAACGAGTAACGATGAACTATGAGTGGAAGGAATTTTCGAGAGAAGACGATAAGCTCTTTACCCTGTCAGCATTTGGGCTCCCTGAGCCGAAACAAGAAACGTTGAATGCGGCGAAGATGTAGTTTAGGTCACTTTCCTTGATGAATGTTGAATAGATGCGAAAATGGCAAGTACGAGATTACAAACAATTCGATGGAAACGAGTACAAAGACGCATAGGCGTTTTGCTCGGGTTCGTTCCGGGACAGAAAACGACCGGATACGACTACCTGCGAATCGCCATGGGGTGCTTGCTTCTCATCGCTTCAGGACTTAAAACGCATCAACTGATGACGGAACCAATCCTCGGTCACAGCATTTTCGACTCACGCTGGGTGTTGATTGCGGCTGTCGAGTTCGAGATTTTTTTCGGGCTATGGTTATTGCGAGGATTACTGCCTCGATTGACCTGGATGGCGGCATTAGGTTGCTTCGGAGTGTTCGCTTGTGTTTCATTATATAAGGCATTAGCTGGAGAGGCTAGTTGCGGGTGTTTTGGTAAAATTGAAGTAAACCCATGGATTACATTATCGATTGATACTGCTGCGATTGCAGTATTTTCTATATTGAGACCGCAGTATAACAAGTACAACAACAGGTTATTGCCGATGATCCGGTTAGGATCACTAACAAGTCTATTATGCGCATTACTTCCACTTGCAGTTATTAGTGGATGGCTGGCGATTGCGCATTCAAATAGCGTGTTATATAAATCAGGGCTTATTATAAGCGGAGATGCTGTAATATTAGACCCAAGCAGGTGGATCGGCAAGAAGTTTCCACTGACTAATCATATTGTAAAAGGGCAGTTAATACGCAACGGCCGGACAGAACAATTTCTGAGTGGTGAATTAGCGTACGGAAAGTGGCTGATTGTATTATATCATAGTGACTGTCCAAAATGTCGCGCAACCATAAACAGCCTCCGTCAATCGTCCGAAAACACTCGCATCGTGCTGTTGGAATTGCCGCCGTATGGTGTCGCCGACAGCAGTTTGACAAAAGAATTCGTGCATTGCCAATTAGATGAGACATCTCGGTGGATTTCTTCCGACCAACACATCATTACGTTGTTAGACGAATATGTTGCAGACTCTACTTAGTGTTTTGTTGATACATTGAATTCCTTTTTCTATGGAGGTCGAAATGACAAGTCTAGTACATTTATTGCGTAAGTATGCAATTGCAAGCACTATAGCTCTGTTTTTCGGGACATGCTTTTGCTATGCAGATGGATGCAAGTGCTTCGATCCGCCATTATGTGGCAGTGGAATCTGTAATGCCAGCCAGACGTGCCAAAGCGTAACACGCAATAATGTAACTGGCTGCCAATGTGTTTAGATGGTTTAGCCATTAACAACTGTCTATATTTATAAGGAATGTGGCGTATATTATTATATACGCCACTTATGTAATTACATGATTAGATTTATACATATTTCACTGTCTCTTTTCTGTTGCATTGCCTTGTACCACATAGATGCTGTCGCCGGAAATGTAGCTGAAGACATCTGCGAGTCACACTCCAAATTGCATGCCGCTAGCGATAACATTCAGGGAACAATTGACGAGCACATTACTACATACCAGCCTCGAAATGGCAAGCAGACCCGTGATCTATCGCGCCACATCACGTATGCCATTCGTGGTGATCTCGTCAAAATAGAAGTTCAGTCTTCAGCCGCCCCCGGGACACAGTCGGTGATTGTATATAACGACAAATATAGATTCGCTGCTGATAAAGAGCAGAAAACTGAGATGTACGTTAGTTTCTTTCAGTCGGATACATCTGACCAGTCTAGTTTGGCCAGCAGAGCTGAGTACTACCTATCGCTCATATACGCAGGGGAATATATTCCCGACAACAAATTATCGACTCTACTGAGTGACACTGCCACGTACAATATCACAACTACCGGCACATCGATGAGCGGAGCCGCTCGCGATTACGTTGAACTGAAGCGGCGTGCAAGCAAGGGCTTCCCCCTGGCTTGGGCTATCGTAGACCCGCAGAACTATTTTCAAATAATAGAAGGCGGATTTGAAACAACATGGGGAACAGCCCGGTGTTCGATCGAATACCAGCACGGCCTGGCCGCACCTCTCTTTCCGAAAAAAATTACCAAAGAGTTAAAGACTAAGGAAGACAAACTTGTTGAACGGCGGGAATACATTTTTTCTGCGCCGGAAGAGTGCAAAGCTAATCGACAAGAGTTTACTCTTGAGGCATATGGCCTACCAATTCCACGTAGCATGCGAGTAGCAGGAGTGTTAAATCTTGTTCCGTGGATAGTTATTGGTGTGTTTTTGCTGCTGGCGTGCTTAGTAGTTTATCGCATTATTGTTAATGCGAGAGCTCGCCGCAAAAGTTAGTATACTGAAAGGATAATACGTGATGACTACTACGAATGCAACTGGCAGGCTGAGGCAATGGATAATCGCCGCAATACTTATTGTGGTTGGAGTTGCTGCTTTAGCTGCAACTCCGCAGTACTGCGTCCCAAACGCGTGCGCGGACGACAATACCGATCAATGCTCTACTAATTAGATTGCCGCATGGCAAGTAACTAATGGCATTTGCTCATCGAACCAACACCGTTTACAAGGTGCCTCGGGTTATACTGTACTGTGGCGTCTTCTGTGCAGTGGCTATCGGTCGTTTTTTGTGGATTACGCATGGTCCAGAATCACAGTATCCGCGTTTGTCGTGCTCTGAGTTTAATTTCGATTTCGGCCGCATTAACAAAGATACAAAACTATTTCGCCATGTGTTTTCCCTTAGTAATTTAGGCCGGAAGCCACTGCATATTTTCCGGGCATCCCCAAGCTGCCCCTTCTGCCTTTCGGTCTCATTGGAAAAAACGCATATTATTTCCGGAGATAATACTAACTTAGTCGTAACGCTTCAGACAGAAGGATTGGGCATTGGCAAATTTGAAAAAACTGTCGTTCTAAACTCTAATGATCCTGATGTCCCATATGCTGTCCTGACGCTAACTGGTGTGGTGTGCGATGCGACCTCGAAATAGTTTTTGCAGCAGAGATACGGCATGAAAAGCTATTCTTCGCTTATTGTTGTGTTTTTGCTGGCATTAAATGGAGCTTTTCACATATATTTGGCTTTTGCATACTCGCCAACCGTCAATGAGGTCCTTCAGTTGCCGGCAGGACTCAGTCATATTTATCTTGGGAATTTTGACACATTTCGCGTAAATCCTCCTCTTGCTCGGGTCGTGGCCGGTGTTGCAGCCAACGCCTTGTCTCCATCGGTTAACTGGCAAAGTGTGAACAAAGCACCTGTCGAGCGGTGCGAAAATGAAGTTGCCGCTGACTTCCTAGAGGCTAACGGCTCCGACTGCTTAAGGCTATTTACGGCGGGGCGCTTGGCTTGCATTTCGTTTTGTCTTATTGGCGGTTTGGCGTGTTTTTTGTTTTCGCGCGACGCATTCGGGGAAACCTCCGGCGTAGTAGCCTTACTTCTTTGGTCCTTTTGCCCATTCATATTAGGGCATGGTGGATTAATTACATCTGACGTCCCTGCCGCTGCCACGGGAATCGCGTCGGTCTATTTGTTCTGGCGTTGGGCACGACACCCAAGTTTCGCTGTCGCAGTTTGGGTTGGCCTGTGCCTTGGGCTAGCGCAACTCGCTAAATTCACAATGCTCATTCTTTATCCAATATTTGCTGTTCTTTCCATCGTATTATTTATTAGTACAAAAAGACACAGAAGCGCATTGTACCATATCGCATCTATTACAACTATAGTAATTGTTAGTATTGCAACTATTAATTCCGCCTATATGTTTGAGGGCACGGGAAAGCAACTCGGAACGTTTCAGTTCAAGTCGCGTTTGCTCACAGGCGCAAAAGCACCAGTCGGACAGCGTGTTATAGGGAATCGCTTTGGCGATTCGTGGATTGGGAATTGCGCTATGCCTTTTCCGCAAAACTATATCCAAGGAATTGATGCTCAGCGATGGGATTTTGAACGAAAGATGTGGTCTTATCTTGGTGGCGAGTGGAAATTAGGAGGGTGGTGGCACTATTACCTGTATGCATTATTCTTAAAACTCCCGCTGGGTACATTGGCCTTGATCTTCGTAAGCGGAATATATGCAGTATGTAACCGCAGGCACCTTACGCTACTAGTAGAAATGCTCATCCTTTTACCACCATGCGTCCTGCTAGTTCTTGTTAGCTCACAAACAGGGTTTAGTATTCACTCGCGATATGCCATACCGGCACTGCCGTATATGTATGTATACGCCAGTAGGTGCTTTGCCGTTAATAATAAGAATAGAGTTCTATATGCAGCTATAGTAATATTGCTATTATATTCGATTACTAGCAGTATATTCTGCTATCCGCATAGCATGTCATACTTTAATGAGTCTATAGGTGGACCAAATCGTGGACATAACATGCTCCTTGACAGTAATATTGCATGGGGACAGGATATTTACTATCTTAAGAAATGGTATGATGACAACACAAATGCCTGTCTTCTGAATCTTGCCGTCTACAGTTTTGTTAATCCGCGTCTCATGGGCATAAAATACACTCTCCCTCCAACTTGCCCAACATCACGCGAGTCTTTCAGCGAATTCAATTTAGATGAATGTGGGCCACAGCCCGGCTGGTATGCAATTGACATGAACCATCTTCATGGGGCAAGGCTTTCGGCGACTGTCTATGAAGGAGGCGCTAGAATTCCAGCAGCGACTTCGTCAAATTTATGCTATTTCCAAAGACTCACTCCCTGCGCCAAAGCTGGCTATTCGATTTATATCTATCACGTATCTTTGGATGATGCAAATCTTTTGCGTGTCGATTTGAGGCTGCCACAGATACATAAGGTTAACATAACGTCTGGCCTACCAAGTGGAGCGGCGGCTTCGCCTCCGAAAACATCTGATTGACATCAGAAAAGAAGTTACCATCACTTCATCAAGAGGCCTGAGTCGATTTAGCACTCCTTGGGACATCCCGTCGGAGTTTGAGAATGTTGCTCGTCTCACCGCTGAACGAGCTAAGCTTTATAGTCTATTAATTTCAATTGCAATTATCCCCTTATTGTCTGGTAGAACCGTGATGGATGGATCGTCACCCTTGAACAAATCTCTTCAACCAATCATGCGAACTATCCCCCAAAGAAAAGCCGAGCCTGATTCCAAGCCTCGCTGTTTCAAATATTCTCTTATTGATCTGGCAATGGTTCTTGCAATCGTAGGATGCGCGATCATGCTGATTATTCCGGCAGTTCAAGCTTCTAGGGAGAGTACTCGCAGAACGCAGTGCATCGCCAATTGTGAAAGGCTCACCAGAGCTGCAACCGCACATCGAGACGTGCAGTTCTTTTATCCGACTGGCGGTTGGGGATCGTTGTGGGTCGGTGATCCGGATCGAGGCTTCGGTCGAGAACAACCTGGAGGCTGGGGCTACAATATTTTGCCTTACTTAAGCTACCAGAACTTACATGACACGGGAAAAGGAGCTTCCGAGAATCAAAAGAAATTCGAGGCGGCCCACATGGTTTCGACGCTTTTGCCAGAATTCATTTGCGTTAGTAGGAGAGAGAAAAAACTCTATCCCATTGTTGACAAGCCTCACAATTGCAATCGCACAAAGTTCTCCGCCCATACCGACTATGCGATTAATCGGGGCGACGTTTATGAATTTCCTGGTCCAGGCGGTCCCGAAAGTTATAACACAAAAGACTACAAGTGGCAAGACACGTCAAGGCTGACGGGCGTTTCGTTTGCTCGCAGCATGATCCATCAGAACGATATCACCGACGGCGAAAGTTACACCTATCTTCTTGGCGAAAAATACCTTGATCCTTGGCAATACGATCGAGGCGATGACTGGGGCGACAACGGCTCTGTTTATGAAGGCGATGACATGGATATCGCTCGGGTAACGGGATTCAGCGGACAGACTCTCCCTCCACTTCCGGATACTCCACGAATGAAAGATCGCCAGTATATTCGTTTTGGCAGCGCTCATCCGACGACCTGGCAAGCCTCATTTTGCGACGGAGCGGTTCGTTGCATCAGCTTTGAAATCGATCCCGAACTTCATCGAAAACTCGGCAATCGCAAAGACGGCGTGAACATTAACGTTAATTCCATACCGACGGAGTAAGCGACTATGTCTTTACATCACCGATTTACCCGCCTCGATTTAGTCATCGGTTTAGCCGTCCCAGGATTGGTCCTGGCTTTGTTTTTTCCCGCCGTATTGAATTGGCGAGAATCAGCCAGAAGGTCGCAGTGCGGCGATAACCTCCGGCAAATTGGAGCGGCGTTAAACGCTTATCACGACGTTCATCAAACGCTTCCCCCCGCTTCCATACAGCCTGACAAGCGAAATCGGATTACTTTATGGGCACCCGAAGGGGAGCCTAAGGACATCTTAGTCGCTCCGCAGGCGAATTGGACGGTCTTGTTGTTGCCCTATCTCGGCAAAGAAGATTTATTTATAAAGTTCGATCCGGCCGTTCCGGTTTTTGATGCCCGTAACGAAGCCGCGCGAACGACTGAGTTGGCGATTATGACTTGCCCTTCCGACTCCTTTCACAATACGGAAAACAATTATGTGATGGAGCAGGAAGACCGAACAAAAAGCGTCTTTGCCCGAGGTAACTTCGCTATCAACATGGGGGTGAGCGCCGTATGGAAGGGGACAGATAATCCAGGATACCCCCAGGTTGATCCCATCCGCGTTACCACGGAGGGCAACATGGAACGCTGGTGGGGAAACGGCGTGGCGGGATTTAACAAAAGCTTCTCTTTCAAGAATTTTACGAATCGGCTTTCCACAACCGTCGTTGTTGATGAGATTAGGGCAGGGATACTGCCTGTTGATGCGAGGGGAGCCTGGGCATTGGGACTTGTCGGCTCCAGCATCACGCATGCTCACGGAATTTACGGAGATTGCAGTAATCCTAACCCGCCGGACAAAAACGCCGACGATAGTTACGGCGCTGTTCGGTTGCACCAATGCCTTGACGCAGACACCATTGTAAAGGAGGGAATGACTTGTTGCGATCACCATTGGCAGTTTCACCAAGCGGGAGCAAGAAGCCTCCATCCTAACGGAGTAAACGTACTGACTGCGGATGGGGCTGTGCATTTTACATTCAACGACGTGAATCGGAATTTGTGGCACCTGATTCATTCCCGAGAAACGCCTCGGGAAATCGACGTGCGGGGGATTTCTTCGCACGCATCCGAAGGCACGTTCTTGACTGTTGATAAAATCGACGCCCAAGTCAACGCAGAGGGAAGAAATTCGGAGAGTTCGCTAAGTAACGCCGCTCTTGATAAAGAGAAGGAAATAGCCAACTCCCTCGGCATGAAACTTCGCCTGATTCCAACCGGCGAATATCAAATGGGTGCGCCGACCAATGAAATTTCCATTGCTTTTCCTGAAGAAACGCCTGAGCATCTTGTGCGGATCACGAAACCTTTCTACATGGGTGTTTATGAAGTTACTCGTCAGGAATACCAGGAAATCATGCATGCCTATCCGGCATTGCACACCTATGATCGGACCACGGATATTAAAGCCGATGGAGAGAGCAGTGATTTGATTGCCGCTAAACAACACAATGAGCATTTTAATCAGTTGAACGATGCCCTCAAGGCCGCCAAAGAGCGCTTAGCAGCAAAAGTTGCTCGTCAGGAAATTTCCAAATCGCAGGCAATAAAAGAGCGGCAAACTCTTCAGGAACGAAGCCAGCGAGAGCGGGCCAAACTCGTAACGGCCTGGAATGAAGAGGACGCTTTGCGAAAAACGAGCTTGAGGGAAGACCTCGCCAAGGAAGAGGCGAGAGTAGCCAAAGAAATCGCTGATTTGAAGCGGCACCCCGTCAACTTGGTTTCTTGGTACGATGCCGTGGAATTTTGCAAGTGTCTTTCGGAATTGCCCGAAGAGAAAGCGGCTGGACGACGTTATCGGCTGCCGACCGAAGCGGAGTGGGAATACGCCGGACGCGGCGGCGACGCCAGCCCCGAGATGGACGATCCCGAACTCCAAGAGCGGCATAATCGGTGGCCCACAGCGGTCGGCTCGGGAACACCCAACGTTTTCGGTCTCTACGACATGAGCGAAAACGTTTGCGAGTGGTGTTCGGATTGGTTCTTGCGGGAATACTACGCCGTTTCGCCGACCAACGATCCGCAAGGTCCGTCAGACGGCGCGTTAAAGGTCGTGCGAGGTAGCAATTGGTTGTTTCGAGGCAATCAATGTCAGTATACACAAAGCCCCGCCGAACCTTGGAGAGCGAACCGTTTTATCGGGTTCCGAGTCGTTTGCGAAATTGTAAAGCCGTGAGATGAGTTTCTCCAACTTTGAACGAATGATATTAACGCTGGACGGTTTGCTGGTGGCAGCGATCGTCGTTTCGGGGAGTTGTTTTTGCACATGTATTATTTGGGACTATTATTCGCTTCGTGTGGGATTGCAGCGTGAACAATTCCTTGACGGCGGTGAAAATAAAACTTCGATGGGATACTTGCTGTTCCTGCCTCAAGATAATTACAAAGACGACCACCGCCGCCCCTTGCTTCTGTTCTTGCACGGAGCCGGAGAGTGCGGCAACGATCTAACTCAGATTGCGAAAGTCGGTTCCACCATGTTGGTAGAAAAGCGAAAGAACTTGCCCTTTAACCTCGTCCCCTCACAGTGTTCCGCAGAAACTTACTGGGGCGTAGAAAGCCTTAATTCTCTTTTAGAAGATGTTATTGCGAAGTATCAAGTTGATAAAAAGCCGATTTGTGTGACGGGATACGAAGAACTAACGCTGCGAACGTCCCTCAATGAACTTTTAACGCCAAAATGGCGGTATTTTGATATGAGAACAAATATGTCCGTTCCCAATACTCAAAAACGTCCAGGTTTTACACTGGTGGAGCTTCTGGTAGTGATCGCCATTATTGGCATTTTGATTTCTTTGCTGCTTCCCGCCGTTCAGTCAGCGAGGGAGGCGGCTCGAAGATTGCATTGCCGCAACAATCTTCGGCAGATTGGATTGGCTACGCAACTTCACATCGAATCCCAAAAGTTCTATCCGACGGGCGGGTGGGGATGGTGGTGGGTCGGCGATCCCGAACGAGGCTTCGGAAAGAACCAACCGGGCGGATGGGTATATAACATCCTACCGTTCATCGAACAGGGAAGCCTCCATGACATGCCCAAAAAGGCTGCGTCGGCCGCCGATAAATTGACGCTTACCAATCAAATGGTTCACATCCCGGTCTCGATGATGACCTGCCCGACTCGCAGGGAGGCGATTCCGTTGCCGAAGATCAAAGACGGCCTAAGAGTGGCGAACAACTCGGCACCGAATAGCCCAACCGACAACGTTTTGACGAGGTCCGATTACGCCGCCTGCTGCGGAAATCAAAGTTTTAATCAGTACGACATCGACACGGGAGTAGGCGGCGGTCCGAAATCCTACGAAACCGCAAACAGTTGGAAATGGCCCGAGGCGGATAATCCCAACAGTAAAGACTACCAGAACGGCGTGAGTTACATGCGATCCGCCGTTCGCTTAATCGACGTGAAGCGGGGAGCGAGCCACACGATCTTGGCCGGCGAAAAATATCTCAATCCGATTCATTACTTGACAGGTTTGGACCAGGGAGACAATGAGAGCATGTTCACGGGCCAGAACAATGACAACTACCGCACAACCTACGACGAGCCGATTCACGACAAGCGAGGCGTTGAGGCCCTGGTCCGGTTTGGTAGTGCCCATCCCATTGCCTGTCACTTCGTGTTCTGCGACGGCTCCGTGCATGGCGTATCGTATGAGGTCGATCCGATCACCTTCGCCATTTTCGGCTCTCGCAATGACCCGACGATTGCGGGAACAAGCATCACCGACGAATAATCCTCCTCGATTTAGGAATAGGCTTTCATGAAATCCCTTGTCCTCCTCCTGCCGATAAGCGTTTGTTTGCTAATCGCTCCCGCACAGGCTGCGGAAAAAATCATTCCCCGCGTCACCGTTCAGACTGACAGGGCAGTTGCCAAGACAAGCTCCGGCTTATACGGCGTGAATCTTGACGAGATGAGTCATGCCGTTGACGGCGGGATTTTCGGAGAACTGGTAAGAAATCAATCATTCAGTGATTTGAACCAGTGGCGGCTTACTATGACGGGATCGGCGAAAGGAGAGGTTTCATCCGATGATCGTAATCCTCGACGAGGCGGCTCTCCTTCGGTAATGTTGCACGTCGAAGAAACGAATGACGGCAAAGTCGGCTTGGCAAACGAAGGATATTGGGGAATTCCGATCCGAAAGGACGGAGTTTACGTTCTTTCGGTGACGGCGAAGGGGGCGGGAGAATTGACGGCTTGCCTGGAGAGCAAGGACGGAAAAGTCCTCTACACATCCCAAACCGTCTCTCAACAACTTTCAGGTGATTGGAAGACGTATCGGATCAATCTCGTTCCGACCGTTACGGACTCCGAGGCGAAGTTGGTTCTTTACGTCGATAAGCCGGGAACGATTTGGTTCGACACGGTCTCGCTCTTCCCCGAAAAAACGTGGAAAGATCGTCCGAAGGGGCTTCGAGAGGATTTGGCGAAACGTCTCCAAAATCTTCACCCTTCCTTCGTGCGATTCACGTTCGCCGAACCGAACCTATTTCAAACGGCGAACGGATTTGGGCTGCACGACTACCTGCAATTGTGTGAAGACGTAGGGGCGGACGCTTGGCTGGTCGTTGACGGAAGTTCTTTCAGTTCCAAAGAGAAAATCCGCTTCGTACAAGATATTCAAAATACTGTTGAATACGCTCTGGGGACGGAGCAAAGCCCAGAGGGGATGAAAAGGAGCAAGACGGGGCATTCTCGGCCCTTTAATCTAAAATACTTGGAGATCGGCGGTGATTTTGAAGGGACGAAGTATGCGGAATGTTATGCGGCAGTTCACGACGCCCTTCACGAAGGATATCCGCAGATCAAGCTAGTTTCCAAAGAGTGGCTTGGCAAGACTGCTCCTTGTCCGGCGGAGATAGTGAATGAACGGTATTATTCCGATCCCGATTTCTTCCTTCAGAACGCCCATCAATACGACTCCTATGACCGCAAGGGGCCGCAAATCAGCGTCGGCGAATACGCCGTAACCGACAAGGCGGGGCAAGGGAACCTTCGTGCCGCCGTCGCTGAGGCTGCCTTTCTGACTGGGATTGAGCGAAACTCCGAGGTGGTTTCGATGGCGTCCTACTCTCCTTTATTGGCTAACGTCAACGACAAGCAGTGGAATCCCAATCTAATCAATTTTGACGGGACTCGCTCTTACGTCACTCCGTCCTATCATGTGCAGAAAATGTTCAGCGAAAATCGAAGCGACTACGTCGTTCCGGCGAACGTCGATTTCATCCCTGAAAAAAAGCCACAACTTAGGCATGGAGCGATCGGACTTGCCACTTGGCAGACCAAGGCGGAGTTCAAAGATATTAGCGTAACGAGCGGCGGAACGAAGCTTTTTGAAAGTAACTCGCTTACGGGTTGGAAGACGATTAGCGGTACGTGGACGGCGGGGGACGGAGTTCTGCGGCAAACGAGCGTGGAAAATGAATGTCGTATCGTCGCTGGCGACGACAAGTGGACGAACTACACGCTCTCGTTGAAGGCCAAGAAACTCGAAGGCAAAGAGGGCTTCTTGATTATGTTTCACGTCAGCGGCGAGAAGGACTGGGTATGGTGGAACGTCGGCGGCTGGGGAAA
The DNA here is from genome assembly GCA_963665265.2 of Thermoguttaceae bacterium. GTDB lineage: Bacteria > Planctomycetota > Planctomycetia > Pirellulales > Thermoguttaceae > CAXXHQ01. The sequence continues at coordinate 2,237,547 of OY762224.2, forward strand.
CGCCCATCACTGCGTGGAGTTGACAGCCAACGGCGCTCGCTCGGGTTTATGCACTTGGATGGACGGCAAGATTGAAAATGAGCGTTGGTACGACATTGAAATCAAAATCAACGGAGGGAAGATAAGCTGCTATCTGGACGGTAAACTGTTTCAAACGGCGTTTTATCCAGGCGTCGAGACCTTCGCCGCCGTGAAGACGCCTAACAAAGACGGGCTAGAGGAAGTCGTATTCAAAAAGCCCTATAACGTCAGCTATAGCGAACTTGATGCGGATAAGATGCCAAAACATGGCGGCATCGGCGTCGGATCATGGCATTCGCAGGCGGAGTTCAAGGACATTCGAGTGACGCAAGGAGAAAAAGTTCTTTACTCTTCCGATTCCGTAAAAGAGCTTTCTGACTGGAAGAATTTTGGAGGCGATTGGAACGTGACGAACGGAGTTTTGCGGCAGATCGATCTCGGAGCGGGATGTCGAGTCACGACGGGCGATCCCGTTTGGAGCGACTACACGCTTTCCTTAAAGGCTCGAAAACTGAACGGCTTGGAAGGGTTCTTGATTATGTTCCGAGTCGCCGATGACAAAAACTTCATCTGGTGGAACGTCGGCGGCTGGGAGAATCGGCAGCACGGACTTGAAATGACTTTGGAAGGGATGCGAATGGGGCTTGGAAAAGCTGCCCCCGGTGGAATCGCCAACGGGCGTTGGTACGACGTGCGAGTGGAGGTTCGCGGTCCTAAAATCCGTTGCTTCCTGGACGACGAATTGATTCATGTCGTCAACTATCCGCTGGCGGAGTCGATTTTCGCCTCGGCCGGACTGAACCAAGCCAAAGACGAAATGATTCTCAAGGTCGTGAACACCAGCGATTCCGAACAAGAGACGGAAATCGGGTTGGACGGGGTGGAGCGAGTCGTATCCCAGGCGAAAACTGTCGTTCTGACCTCAAAGAGACTAGAGGACGAGAACTCGTTCGACGATCCCCAAAAAGTTTCGCCCGTGGAGAGCGAGGTTCCGATCCAAACGCCTTCATTCCGACGGACGTTTCCCGCCAATTCGGTAACAGTGATGCGATTCAAAGTCCAGACGGAGTAGTAGTCATTGATTGATCTCGGCCTTCGATTCTTCCGCCGAGTCGGGATCGAATGAATCGACTGTTAACTGCGGAAGGGCCTTTTTAAGTTGTTCGACGGCGGAAGAGGATACTTTCATGTCCTTGGAGAGGGTTAGATGTTTCAGTGCGGCGATCGATGACAAACTCGAAACGCCGGCGTCGGTGACGGAATCTCCTCGAATGAGCAACCAGTTGAGGTTCGATAAGGCGTTTAGGCGTTTTAAGCCTTGATCGGTAATTTTTGTATAGGAGAGGTCCAAAACGTGAAGAGAGGTGATTTTTACGACCGCATCCAGCCCTGCGTCCGTCACGTCGTTGTAGCCGATTTGAAGCGATTGAACCGTGGAAAGTTCGGTAAGTCGATTTAGCCCCGCGTCGGTGATTTTAGAGGCGTTCAAGCTGAGCGATTTTAGGTTTTTGAGATTTTGGAGGTGAGCGAGTTGGGCGTCCGTCACTGCGACGTTCGCCATATTGAGCGACGACAAGTCATCGAGTTGAGAGAGTTTGGCTAAGATCGCATCGTCGGGTTTGGAGCAAGCGGCGAAGTTCAGGGAAGTGATTCTTCCTTGGTCTTTGGTGACGATGACTCCGGCTTTTTCCAATTCCGTAGCGATAACTTGTTCGGCGGCCGTATCACCGCTTTGCAGCCAGCCTCTTACGCCCTTGTCAGCGACAGAGGCGAAGGTTTGTTGGCCTTGCTCCGTGAAGCGAGCCCAGATGAATATGCCGCAGATTATCGCCACGATCGACCAAATGACGAGTGACGCTTTACTGACGCCTCGATTAGGTTTTTGCGGGTCTTGAAAAACTTGCTGGAGATCGTCGGTCATAAAACCCTCTGACGTTAGGTTTGAGTAGCACGCTTTAGTTTTGTCGAATGTTCGTAAAATATACCTCGCAATTGAGAAATCGCCTAGCGAGGTCGTGACGCAATTAAAAGAGAGTACGATGACCGCCCCCGAAGAAGAAAACGTCGCCGTGCAAGAGGCGCCGCAAGACGAGGAGATTACGCCCGAGGAGATTCGGGGTTGGCTGGAGTTCGGCTGTTGGACGACCTTGGCTCTCTGGCCTTTTTTGTATTGGGTGAACGGTCCAGCGGTTTCCGATGACCAGTTCGTGGTTCGCTCGGCGTTGATCGTGATCGCCTTCGTGGGAGGGATTTCATTGCGAGCCTATAAGATCATGAAAAACAAAGCGGCGAAAAAAGATCAGGAAAACGTCAGCGGCTAACCGCAGAAACGGCTACTTTTCACTATGTGGGGTATTTTAAGATGAAAACTTCCGTGCCGCTCAGCCAAGCGTCCGTGAATCAGGTCCATGTTCGGCATGCGACGATCCTGACCGTAATCATTCCGGTTTACAACGAAGCCCAGACGCTCGAACGCTTAGTCCGTAAGGTGCTGGACGCCGATCCGCCGAAGCAAGTCATCGTCGTGGACGACGGCTCGACCGACGACACGCCGAGGATATTGTCGGAGTTGCGGAGCCGCTACGGCATCGAAGTGCATTCTCATTCGTCGAACCGTGGTAAGGGCGCCTCCATTCGCACCGGCCTAAAATACGCCGAGGGCGAATATACGATTATCCAAGACGGGGATATGGAGTACGATCCGGCGGAGTTCGGCAAACTGCTGAAACCGCTCCTGGCCAACGAGGCGACCGTCGTTTACGGCTCCCGGTACTTGGTTCGGCCGAAAGAGTTCAAGGAACGCTGGCGGTTCCTGCGCTTCGGCGTAAGCGTCCTCAACGTCGCCGTTCGTATTCTGTATAAAGTTCGGCTGACCGACGTTTACACCTGCTACAAGATGTTTCCGACGGAATTAGCAAGAAGGCTCGATCTTCAATCCGAGCGTTTTGAGCTTTGTGCGGAGTTGACTTCCAAATTGATCCGAGAAGGAATCAAGATCACGGAGGTGCCGATCGACTACCATTCCCGGCGGAAAGCGGACGGCAAAAAGATTCGCCTTAAAGACGGTTGGGAGGCATTGACGACGTTTTGGAAGTGGCGGCATTGGCGGCCAGTAAAGAATGTGCCGCAGGATAAGTCGGTCAAATGGCGAATAGATCGCTAACGCCAAGAATGAACGATCACAACGATCAAGCCGATGCAAGTGATCGAATAAGCGGCAAGGTCAATTCGGTTCAATTCTATAATTTTCTCCCATTCCTTCTTCGTCGTGCAGCAAGGTTGATCGTCGGGAATCGAATTCTTGCAAGAAGGACATCTCCTATTAGTAACAAAATCCTTATGACCGCATTTCGGACATATTCGGCTCAAGTTGCCCCTATCGATCAAAAGCGACCGATACACTGAGGTTCCGAAGGTCGTCGTGAGACAAGCTAAAATTCCGAATCCGATGAAGAGCGTGAATAAGTTAGATACCATGATCGACCTACCCGGTTGAAAAGAGGTTTTCGTATAGCCATATTTTGAAGGATTGAATGCAAAAGTCAAGGATTTCTTGAGAATTTTGGAGGGGGGAAAACGCAAGGGATTTCTTACCTGTTACAGTGGCTTAAATTCGATCCGTATTCACTCAGCTTTAGAGACGTGCTTCCGGTCAAAATATGCAACACGACGCCTCTCCCTACTTTTCCTTCGTGGATTTTCAATTATCCGCCCCCGCCGTCCCGTGGAACGTCGAAGAATTCTTCGTTCAGGAAATCACAGGCGTTTTGAAGGCGATGAACGGCGACGAGGAGCAAGACGCGGGAACCGTCAAGCTGTTCAAAGTGCAAGTCTCCAAGGCGGTAAACGAAGGAAAGAATCTAAGAAGCATTTGCGAAACCCACTCCGAATTCTTGGCTGGAATCTATTCCGCCATTTTCAAAGACGGCTGCGATACAAAACGGGAACTGCGCATTGAACCGACTTGGAACGATCTTCTCGTTCTTTGGAATTACGACGTTCCTGAACCGTTTCGCTCCGCCGGATTCGTCGCTAAGGCGTTTGAAACGGCTATCGCCGTTTTCGGGGCTGCGGACTTAATTGCCGCTTCAATGACGGTCGGTGAGCTCGATCTTACCATTGACGAATGGAAGCAGCTTGGCTTCATGAAGATCGCCGGAACGCCGTTCGCCTATCGGGACAACGGCTATACGAATCCCTATGAGGTTGTCGAGTAGATGGACTTCGCAACGCTATTGCTTCAACAACGAGTAACGCGCCCCGTGGCAGTTATCATAATTACGATCTGTCGAATGTGAGTCGTTTTTTCACAAAATCGGCGAGGCAAATAAACGTCCTAGCCGCCCATTCAAGGAAGGATTCTCCATGTCGCTTCATACATCTACCCGCGTCCCCGTTGACGATTCGTATGCCAGCCTTGTCGGAAAAGCCGTGTACGTTTTCGCCTATTACGAGTGGACTATTATTTGGATTATCGAAATGCTCCAACATTCGTTTGTTGGCGAATACAGCCGTGGCCGTCCCATGACATCAGGGGCTGTTCAACAGAAACTCCAAAACGTCATCGACAATTCCGCAACTGACTTTTCAAAGGTTTCGGCACAAAAACTTCAGGACTGCTGTGACATTTTTAAGAGTCTGATTATTGAAAGAAACGCATTGATTCATGCGCATCCCTGCACAGACTTAGATGGTTCTCAGATTCTTTCGTACCAAACCAAGACCTCAAAACCGCTTCCCGACATGAAGTGGCCCAAAGCAGAGATTAAAACCCTTATAGAGAAATTTGATCGGGCAGCAGTTGATGCCGGCGAGCAGCTTGACCTACTTCGATCAACATGATGCACCTGCGTTCGCCCAGGATGGACGGAAGCCGGACGGGGCTATTTCGGTCAAGATGTCCTTTGTGAACGAATTCAAAGCGTTGTCCGCGTCTCCATCGACCGTTTCTCGGCCGGTAAAGCGGTTTGGGGACAGTTTCAGATGTGGCGCCGCATGGTTCGTCGTCGAGGAAAAATAAGTTTGCGCCGGCGGCTAACCCCAAGCCTATACGCTGTTTTATAACACGACTTCGTGGGAAAAACGATGAGCTTTTACACGCCAAGAAACGAAAAAGCCCGTTGGTCGGGGCAGGGACCAAACGGGCAATTCGCTATTGAGCGTGATGCGGCGGATCGGGGCAGGTGTTCCGTCGCTTATAGAATTAACGCCCAAGTACACTTATTTTTCCGAAACGCCGGCGTTTTGTCAAGCGCCCAAAACCAATAACGCGGCAACAGACGTGCGACGAGAACGCCTCCGGTCGTTACGGCGTAAATTCGCCCCGCCCAAAGGCAGTCAGTCTTGGGCTGGCGCAGTTTCATGGCGCCGGCTTTGCTGGGGCGGGGGAATTAGAGTCTTGTAAAACACTGGGAGAAGCGACGAATGTTGGGCTAATGGGCGGGGATGAGGACGCCAGCTTTGGACTATTGAACGCAACAAATACGAGCAAGCAGGCCACAGAAACGCCCAATACCGCCAGGACTGCAATGGGGATGGCAAGTTTACGAACAGACATTTTTTCCAATTGGGCTTGTTCATATCTGCTCGGCCTAAAAGCAATTACCCAAAGCGGGAATATTATGAATGGCAGCATGCCTAAGATCATGACAAGCACTGTTTCGATAGAATTACTCATTAAGAACCTCCATAAATAGTGCAGGCTGAAGGACGCCAAACGGGGCTTGGGCATCTGCGGTTGTTCGGGAAAAGTGCAGAGGCTCTGTCGAGTTGCCCCGCGCGTGACCAAATTTAACTGCTAAAAAGTCAACCCTGGGTTGGCTCATAACTAACTGGACGAACTGGAATACCGTTCTAATGTGGCCTTCATTAATGGCAAAACATCCAGAAGGTCGTTGTCACTCGAAATTTTGTAGTCAGTCCAGGTCTTCTCGGTGTTTTCTGTGGCAAGACGGTAAAACTTTCGCAACGCAGAGAAAGCAGCAAACACCTTGCCATTGATTTTTATTGAAACTCCGCTTTGAACTGGATCAATTGAGATGCCGGGATTCCAAGTTTTAATTTCTGCGAGAAGCGAAGAAGCTTTTTTCCGGACATCTTGGTCAGTAATATAATTTAGATGGTCTTCGATTTGCGTTATCGCCAGAACTTTTGGGGGAGCGGGGATTGGTTGCTCAGAGAACACGAGGGCGCGATCATTGTCTCCTTCAAATTTCAGGCAAACGAACTCAAACAGGGATATCGGGGCGTTAATCCATTTGCAACGATTTATAAGTGTCTGTGAGAAGACAGGAGCTACAAGTAGCAGTCGAACCTGTTGCTTTGGGTTTATCTCATGAGCCGGATACAATCGGGCATATGCTTCGATGTTTTTGCATACAAAGTCGTAGTAATCAATGACCTGCATGAGCATTCCGTCGTCTTGCACGACCTTCAATTCGGCCAAGACAAGAGATTTTCCGCTGTCAACCAGTAGAACATCTAGCCGCCCTTTTGCGTCGGTAATTGATTGGTGATCGACATAGGCAAGCCCTTCTTCAATCACCCCTGCATCCTGGCGTATGAAGTCTTCCAGTTGTGATTCTGAAACGTCCACTTTTTTGTAGGATTTCATTCGCCAAGTCCTTCATGTAATTTGTTATGACCGCGATTGCACATGACATCCTGCACGAGAAAAGCGTCCGAGGCAAGTTTATTCTCGAATGTTTGTTTCTAATGTCAAGAAAGAAATAAAACCCCGGCAAGCAATTGCTTGCCGGGGCCTGTTTGGCGGGCGCCGCCACCGACGCCGAGGGGTGCGGGTAGTCTTGGCGGCAAATGAAGTGCCCGATTCAGTCTAATGTATCCTCTCTATTCAAAACGTCAAGTTCCTTGGATAGCGGGTAAAGAATCTGCTCCATACCTTGGCGGGGCTGGCGAAGTCGCCGGTGCCGAGCTAGGCTCTACTACATCACTAACTTATCTTGATCGGAGGGCTTTCCATGAAACGCATGTCCTTTGCTTTGCTCCTTTTTTTCTTCGCTTCTCTTTGCCGCGCCCAGGGATTACCTTTCGATGTCTATTTCTCGCCAAAGGGCGGTTGCACCGAAGCGATCGTTAAAGAGATCGACGCAGCCAAAACCGACATCCTCGTGCAGGCGTACAGTTTTACGTCGGTTCCTCTCGCCAAGTCCCTTGTGGACGCTCACAAACGCGGCGTCAAAGTTCAAGTTATCCTCGATAAGAGCCAACGCGGCGAGAAGTATTCTTCGGCGGACTTTGTTCAACACGCTGGCATCCCTACGTTCATCGACGCGAAGCACGCCATTGCCCACAACAAAGTCATGGTCATCGACGCCAAAACGGTATTGACCGGCAGTTTCAATTTCACGAAAGCAGCCGAGGAAAACAATGCCGAGAACTTGCTGGTGATCCGCTCGCCGGAACTGGCGGCGAAATACGCGGACAATTGGAAATCGCATCTCGATCATTCGGAGAAGTACGAAGGAAAAGAAAAGGGCTACTCGGAAACGGCCGATTCATCCTCCGGTAGGTTCATAGCTTCCAAAAACTCGCAACTATTCCACGCGGCAGGCTGCAAATTCGCCACAAAGATTTCAGAAAAGAACCTTGTCCATTTCGATACGCGCGATGAGGCAATCCAGGCTGGCAAAAAGCCGTGCGCGGAATGCAATCCGTGATCGCGGGACTGTTGAGAAGTCGCCCCAATGGGCATGCTGCCAAGTGGTGAGGTTAACTACACGGCATTAAACGGACGAACTTTACTAGAGAGGTTGATTGTGGAACTTACGGAAATCGTGCAACACGTTATTAATCTATCAGACAATCAAACTGCCCGGGCACAGCTAGTCCCTTTTTTATCTCAACGCTCTGCCGCAGAGATTTATTTTCTTATCGCAATTATGTATATCGGGCGTGGTGAAGCTCAGGCAAACGAAGTATTTGCTACTTACATAGACGTAAGTAACCTTTTTTCGGCTCCCTCCCTCGCTATTGACCAAATGCTTGGGAAAGCACCGCTTTCCAAATATCTGAGTGACGGGGTGGGTAAATTGAATCAACAGGGAATTGACTTGAATACGCTGCTAAGTTCATATTCGGAGCCTCCAATCGCGGATGAAAAGACCATAACTCTCTCCCTGGGGCCGCCCTGGTACTGTGATACGTGCGGAGAAATCATTAACTCCGTCGATGCAGGAGTGGTACAGTGGTTAGTGCGACCGGAAAATGAAAGGCGATTTGGCAAGGAGCTGAAAATAGTTCATCACCTGCTAAGCAGTCCTCGCAAAGAGAACAACGGGTGCTACCTTAATGAACCCAGCTTTGAGCTTGCCGACTATCATTTGACCGAAATGTTGGAAACGGATGGTCTTGTACGCCTATTGAGTCTTGCAGGGGACGATGTGTTGCCGTTTCAAGATGTAAATAGGATGATTATGCGACTTTTTGTTCCTGGGTATGAACAGGCAAGACGTTTTTTCACGAGAGCCCTGTCTGACGGAGTCGTAAAGCCAAGTCTGCCCACCGATTATTTCTTTCAGGAGGGGCTTCGCACGATTATTGCCAATAGTCAACGATGGCAATAAATGGTCATATGAGTTTATCGATCTTTGATCGCAGGCAAAAATGAGCGCGTTTTGCACCGGCCTTCTGAGATGCGACGTAATTCGTTCAGAAAATCCGTGCGATTTCGGAAGGCTCAGCTAACCTTAAGCCCAATTCCCTTCAAAATCAATCTAGTGGTTTTTTTGTCGAGATTAACTCCCCGTCCCTTGAAACCGCGCAAATCTCCGAACGGTTTGAATTGACCAAGGCCGTCAACGACTGTGTTGAACGCTTTGGCGTACTCAAAGACATCATGAATGGCGCGTCGCATATCAGCGTCACTAGTCACTCGTCCATGTATTCCCGTATCTCTCATTTTCTCTGCGTGTTCGAGGAGGGTGGTGAGTGTTTGGGGATACGGCTTACCAAATACCGCTTGAAAAAAAGTCCTGAAATCTCCACGGGTTAGATTCTCTTTGCGAATTATCTCAAAGGTGAGTTCCGAATTTGCGGAGTAGAGTTTTGTGATTCCACAATAAATCGCGATTCGATGGGCGTATTCTACCCGGCTGAATAAATAAGCGAGTGACCTGCCCCCGTTTTCTGTACCAGGGGTTATGAGAGTATCGGTTAGGTTAAAGCTACAAGGGGTTGACTGCGTCGCTGGAGCGAGGGCGTAGCCCGAGCGGAAGCGACGCAGTCAACCGCGAACTCCGCAGGCGTCCGATAGCCTAATGAACTATGCGGACGACGGTGGTTGTACTCCTCTCTCCAAGCCTCCGCCATGTATCGCGCCTCGGCAAGGTTGCTGAATTCCTCTCGGTTCGTCAACTCATCGCGCAGGCGGCTGTGGAACGATTCCACGTAACCGTTCTCCCAAGGAGAGCCAGGCTCCACGTATAACGTCTCCACGTCCGCATGCGACAGCCAGCGCCGGATCGCCTTCGCGATGAATTCAGGGCCATTATCGCTTCGTATGTGTTGCGGAACGCCGCGAAGACGGAATAGCTCCGCCAACACGTCAATCGCCTTCTCCGCCGTTATGCCGCGATCCGCTTCCAACGCTAAACATTCTCGCGTATACTCGTCCACGATCGACAGCCACTTAATCGGACGGCCGTTCGTCGTGCGATCATGGATGAAATCCCACGTCCACACATGGTCTTTGCGTTCCGCTTTTCGCCGAACGCAACTGTTGTCGCTGTGGCCTAAACGCCGCTTCTTTCGCTGCTTTTGCGGCACTTTTAAGCCTTCTCGACGCCAGAGACGATGAACCCGTTTTCGATTCACTCGCCAGCCCGTCCGTCGCAACATCGCCCAAATCCGGCGATACCCGTAACGTGGATGACGTCCGACTAGAGACAGCATCTCCGATATCAAACGCTTCTCCTCCCCGTCCTCCGACGGCCGATAGCGTTGACTCGATCGAGATTGGCCTAACGCCCTGCACGCCCGACGCTCCGACACGCCCAACTTGCGTTGTACGTGCGAAACCGTCGCTCGGCGGCGAACAGGGCTTAGAAGTTTCCCTCTAACGCCTCTTTCAGGATCGCCTTGTCCAACTCCGCCTCCGCCAGCAGCTTCTTCAGACGCTTGTTCTCCTCCTCCAAGGATTTCAAGCGCTTCGCCTCCTCGGCCTTCATCCCGCCATATTGCGCTCGCCAACGGTGGAACGTCTGCTCGCTGATCTCCAGGCTTTGGCACGCTTGGCCAATCGTCTTGCCCGACGACAGCATCGCCTCCGCGTCTCGCAATTTACTGATGATCTGTTCCGCACTGTGTCGCTTCTTCGGCATCGAAAGTCTCCTCGCCCAATGGGCTGCTAAAGACTCTCATAACATATGGAACTGATTTTGGGGAGCAGGCCACGAGTGCGATATCATAGGGCATTTCCGCCGTGATTAGCGCCGGAACATGCTCGAAATACTGCTTAATCTCATCTGGCTGGTCGTCATAAAGTTTGCGAACGCCTCTGTAGGTCTTTGGAACTGCCATGCTATATACCATTTTCTGTGGCAAGAGTTGTGTGCATTAGTCCAGGACTGACGGACTCCGGACGGAAGCTTGCGACTGGGTATCTGCGGTTTCGGAAAATAGTCGTGGAAAAGTTGCGTTGGTAGGCGGTAGTGTTCCCCACACGACGGTTAGATTTTACTGGTAAAAGGTTAATTCCGATATTACTCTAAAGGAGGGAATTGCTCTCTATGGCGACAAGCTTGAAAAGAGAAAAAACAAGAGACAGTTTATTTGGATGTTCCGGACGCCAGAGGCAGGAAAGTCCCGGTCAGCCAAGGCGTTTTACGTTTTCGGCCCAACGATCGCAGAGCGTTGGAGCCGCACAAAATCTCTTTAGTATTGGGGATGTGAACAAATTATGGCATTTACGATGACACTTTGGCGTGTTAGTGAGCAAAAGTTGACGGAGTTACCAAAACTCCGTTTGGATAGTGAAGATCGCTTAGAAGCATGGATCGAGCAGGACGTTAGCCTGCTTGGCATGGACCTGTTGATTATAGGGCGACAAGTACGAACTCAATTTGGCGGTTGGATTGACTTGGTGGCGATCGATTCCGAGGGGGATTTACTTATTATAGAATTAAAGAAAGATAAGACGCCTCGGGAAGTTGTCGCCCAGGTCTTGGATTACGCCTCATGGATCAGCAGTTTGTCTCCGAAAGAAATTGACGAATGCGCTTCCGCGTACCTTAAAAAACCTCTGGCGGAGGCTTTTAGGGAACGCTTTGAAATTGCTATCCCTGATAATGTCAACGCCAGTCATCGGATGTTAATTGTCGCCTCAGAACTGGATGACTCGTCGGAACGAATTATACAGTATCTTGCTTCTGCATGTTCGCTCGACATCAACGTGGTTTTCTTTACCTGTTTTCAAAACAACGGTATCGAACTTGTCGGTCGCTCGTGGTTGATGGACCCAGAAGAAGTTGAAGAACGTTCGGACTCGCGTCGCAAAGTGCCGTGGTCGGGCTTTTGGTTTATAAACGTGGGAGAAAATGAGCATAGAAACTGGGATGATCGCATTAAGTATGGCTTTTTGAGCGCAGGCGGGGGCAAGGTTTACAGCGATTCGCTGAAAAAATTAAAACCCGGGGATAAAATATTCGCCTATATCAAGCAATTCGGTTACGTCGGCTTTGGAACTATAACGGAGGCTGCCGTTATGGCAAAGGATTTTCTGGTAGGCGACCGGCGGCTTTTTGATCTCCCTCTACAATCGGCTATGCATTACAGTTCGGACGACCCAACAATGTCGGAGTGGGTAGTTGGAGTCAAATGGCACAAAACATTCTCGCGAGAAGAAGCTAAGCGTTTCCCAGGAGCATTTGCTAATCAGAACGTTGTCTGCAAACTGCGAGAGGAGAGAACTTTAGCGTTTGTTAAGAATGAATTTGGCGTTGTCGAAGGTTAGCAAATTGCGGGACGGCAAACAAATCCCGGCATCTATAAGGAAACAAGAATGCGGTTGTGGACGTATCAAGCCCCGAACTTTTCATTAACAAACGGTGTATATGAACCAAAGGAGTCTCGAAACTATCTCAACTATTCCGACGCCTATCACGAGCTTTGGAATCGAGTAGAGACAAATGGCCTGATCTGGTGCTGCAACTCACGCGATGGCTGGCGTCGCAAGGGTGGTTATTGGGAGTGGGAATTGGATGTGCCCGAATCGGAAATTTTTAGGGTTGTTGACGAGGGTGTTTGGGGCAAAATTCGCGTTGGCAAAATTGCGAAATCAAGACATTTGTGGGACTCTGTTTTTCTCAACGACCCGACTTCATCTAATGTCAGTGTTCTGTTGAAATTTCCTCTTGAAGCTTCTTGGGGAAAGCCTGTCAGGGATTACCAGAATCTTGGGCGTCATGAATTCATTCAATCATTGATTAACGGATTTTGGGAAGGGTTTTCTGATAAAGCTGCACAAACGCCGCCGAAAATTCAAGCGGCTTGGAACGCTTACACCAGAACCGACATGCTGCCGACGGCATGGCGAAAGATGCGCGGTGTTTACTTGCTTCTGGACGAACTCGACGGCTGTTTCCGCGTCCTACGGATCGGCGTCACGGGGACAACGTTCGCAGAGCGGTTGAAAAAGTACAATTTCCCCCGGACAGGGAAGGATGTTCAGTACCACTCGCAAGAGCATGGATGGCAACATTGGTTCGATTACAGGTGGGTAGACATAATTCCGCTTAGTTCTGAAGTGTATCCGAGCTTTATCGCCAAGGCATTGGAAACATTTTTACTTACCAAACTTTTCCCGCGACACAATACCCAAGAAGTTCCCGTTGAGCTTCAAAATGCCCCTGTGTTGATGTTTCCAAGTTAAGCCATGAAACGAGAAAAAGCAACTGAGAAGTTACTGCGAATGTGCCGCACAATCGAGGCCGGAGGGTTTCCGGTCGCGGTCAAGGCGTTTTACGTGTTCGGCTCCTACGCTCGCGGAGCTTTGGAACCGCACGACCTGGACGTGATCCTCATTTACGAAAAGCCGAGCAAAGAGGACTGGCAACGGTTTGAAGAGCGGCTTCTAGCTGAGGGCCGGTATGATTCGGAAATTGCTCCCGCCATCGCATTTAGTCGATGGATGCGTGATCCGCTCAAGAAGCGCGGAGAGCGGGTTGATATACTTCTCGACCACTCGTTTGAGACGTTTGAGGATTGGTCGGTAGCGAAGGGCGCCATTTTGTTATGGTCGCCGGAGTCTCCAAATTTTGAAGAAAAGATCGCCGCTATATTGCCGGACCCCAAGGCAGGGCGTTTTGAACGCAACTATTTGTGCGACATAAGACGAGTGCATTCCAACTTTGCCGACATGACTGAGATCACTGAGCTTGTCGGGCGGGGAGCTATCAAGCTCACGCGAATTCCAGTTGAAACAATTGATCTTCGGCTAAACGCTTTCCATAAGCGGGAACTTGAAATCTCGATAAGCCTCCAATGTTGGAGTAAAAAGACCGCAGAGGTCGCGGCTTACGCTATGTGGTGGCTACAGCAACGCCGAAAGAAATTTCCGGCGTTTGAAAACGAGACTAGGTTCTTCATCAAACCGTATTACGTTGATTTCGGGAAGCCGTTTCTGTCGCGAGTGGCTTGGCGGTTCAGCCACGCAGCCGTTAAGGAGCAGTGCTTGATTCCCCATTTTCGGGCAAAGGGGCCGAATGAGCTTCTGGTTTTTGAGCGGGGGCCTTCTTGGGCGAAGAAGCCAGCCGAAGAATGAAAATTGTTACGACACCTGCACACCCGGCAAACCACTTCGGTTTTCTAAGGACCGAAGGAGAAAATTAAGGAAAAATCACGATACCGGAAACGGGTGTAGAGGGACGTTCTGGGACGCCTTCGGCTACACCCGTCGAATCGCGTAAGTTGTTACGCAACAACGTAAATCGAAAAATGACAAGTGTTTACACAAACCACCCACACTACGTAAAATTCAATCTACGGAACCGAAGGTTACTGGTTCGAGTCCAGTGAGGTGTATTTTTTATTTCTTGCGGGCAAAGCGATTAACAGAGAATTCGCAGCCATTGCTGACGTTTCAAGAGCGTCGAGCGGCGGCGCATGCTTTTCGTTAAGACACGGGCTGGTCGGAGCCGTTCAGCAGTCGTTTCATCCTCATTGCGACGGCGAGTAATATTCCCCAAACTAAAACGACGGCTAGAAACGGGCCGTTTTCAAAAAAGAGATACGCCCAAAGCAAAAACGCGAGATTAGCGAGAATGGCGAGAGTTTTTTCCGCTAAGAACGTCGCGAGTAGCGCTAAGGCGAGAACGTACAGCAATGACGCGCTCGTGGGAAACAATGTCGTACAGGGAGGGAAGCAATAGGACGTCGCTGCGAGGAGCAGGTAGCACGCGATGAAGATGCCGAGGAATTTCGCCGCCTGTGCCGTATGCGGCGAACGGAGTTCCTTTTGCATGCGGCGCGAGGCGAAGAAACCGACTCCCGCCGCTCCGATTAGGAAGACGCCAGGGGAAAGAAAAACGTTATAGCAGGCCGCGAAGGGATTTAGGCCGGCGGTGAAGGGAGACAGAGATTCCTGGAAATTGCGCACTTTTAGATCTACGATTTCACCCCACGACATATTTTTGTAGCTTGCTTTAAACGCCTGCCAATCAGAGGGGGAGTTGAAGAAGACCTCCGAATTCTTTGCATTCGTGAAAAGATATCGCACCAACGAAGGATGCGGCTCTTCGTAAATTTTCTTCGGAACGTACCAACTCGCAAGAATAATGGCGACAATTCCTCCGCAAACGAGTAGTTCTCGGACTCGAATTTCCTTCTTAATTATGAGAAGGAGCAAAAGAAACGGCACGGTCATGACGTTCGCTAAATGATTCAAAAGCGAAAAGCCGACGAACGTTGCGGAAAGTAATATCGTCCATTTTCCCAGCGATTCACGGAGTCGGTAGCGCGGATCGGCCAGCAATAGGCCCAGTATCATGTAGGTCGCTCCCGGCATTTTCGGCCAGCAGTAGGTCGTGTTCACGAAGAACAGCGGTCCGAAGGCGAGCAGGATAATTAAATAGTACGTTTTCTTGCGACTTAGATTGAACGCTCGTAAAAAGCTCCATACTGCGGGAATCCAACCTGCGCAACAGAACACGGCCGTCCCGAGGAATTGCGGAATCGACACGGAGCGTTTCGGTTTTCTAAAAGCCTTATAGGGCGTTTTCAGCATAAACGCCGTTCCGCCGATGACGGGAGGACGATCCGATACGCTTGTTTTGTAAGGACAGAGCGTCCAATTCCAAGGCGAATCGCATTCTCCGTAGAGCCATTGGATTAAATAATCTGACGCGCCCACTGAGGCTTTTTTTACGATCAAATAATCGATGATGCGTTGATCTTGCGTGGGCGCGGGGCGATCTGACGCATACGGCAGCGCGATGGGCAGAAGAAAAATCAGTGGGAGGGAGAACGTCAACGCCGCTTGCCATTTCGCCTCGTCGTCTTCCAGGAAGAGTATTTTTTTCAATTTTACCGCTTGATAGACTAACGCCGCAGCTAACGCCGCAAAGAGCGCCGAGGATAGAATCACGCCGATTCGCAAATTGAACTTATAAGCCCAAAAAAAGAAATACCCAATAATCGGAACGAGATGAAAGGCGATCGCGAAGCGAAACGCGGCGGGAATTCTTGCGTGAAACGCCTTCGATTCCAAAAATCGCAAGACGAGATCGCCGAGCGTTAAAAGGAGAACGCCTATAACGATAAACCAAAGAAAAGTGAATGCCATGGATTTGGTTCCCGTCACTTATCGAGGCAGGGGCGGCGGCCGGTGACGGCCGCTTCGGCTTTTCGGTTCGATTGCCGTCATTTTTTTCTGCCGACGACGCTGACGTTCCAGCACATCCATTTTAGAAAGGGAAAGATCGTTAGCAGCGCCCGGTCGCAAAACTCCAACGGCGCATAGATCGGCTTCAACGCTTCATGCTCGTTGATGATTTTTTTCCAGTATCGTTCTTTGTTGGGATCGACGCGATCGATGAAAAAGAACTTCAGGAAGATGAAGAGAGTGAAAAACCAATAGCCGCTCGTTTTGCAATCGCCGAAATACTTTTGAACGACGGCCACGTCTTTTCGGCGAAGAGGACGTTCGTCCTCGGTTCGCACTTTCACGGCGATTTTTCGATACACGTTAATTAGCGGGTTATAGGCTAAAGGATCCCAAGCCGCGAAAACACCGCCGGGCTTAAGCAAGCGATAGGCTTCTTTCACGGTATTTTCGACGTTTACGTGGTGCAGTAGATTTGCCGCGTAAACTACGTCGAAGCTTTCGCTCGGCAGATTCGTTTCTTCCGCCGAGCACTGATGCGTTTTGACGGCGACGCCATGATGCTCCGCCGTTCGTCGCGCCAAGTCGAGCATTCCCGAGGAGAGATCCGTTGCCGTAACGTCGGCCCCTTGCGTAGCGAAGTAAACGGAAGCCTCGCCGCATCCGCATCCCAGCTCGACGACGCGTTTTCCTTTTAGGTCGCCTAATTCTTTAAGAATCGCGCGAGTTTCCGGCATGGTGCAAGCGCAAGCCAGCTCTTTCACTTGCACTGACGCTGGATCGACGGTTTTCGCCCAATCGTCGTGGAAAGATTCTTCCTTCTTCAGATGCTCGATAACGTCGTTCATAAATCCTTGTTCTTCCGGTCTAGATAGGGGCGAAATAATTTTCGCGTCGTTTAGGCCGCCTTCCGCTCGGAATCGGCGATCGTCATTTCGGTCTCCTGCATCCATTGTCCGTATCCTCGCCAACGCGGAAATGCGTTCAGATTCGCGCGGGACGCGTCCAGATTTCTTGTCTCTTTGATTAAGTAAATCGGTCGTCCTTTCGATTCCTCGAAAATTTTCGCGAGGTATTCGCCGATCACGCCGAGCAACGAGGTTTGGATTCCGCCCATAAAGAGCATGATGCAAACTGTCGAAGCGTATCCGGGGATGAAAACGTCGGCGGAAAACAGTTTCCTGTAGAGAAACCAAAAGCCGAGGCAAGTCGCGATGAGTATGGCTGCGCCGCCCACGAAGGTGGCGATGCGTAAGGGGATGACGGAAAACGACAGGATCGCCGTGATCGCCAATTGGATCATTTTTCGTAAATGGTATTTCGTCGTTCCGGCGCAGCGAGGTTCGCGTCGATATTCAAACGCTCCGCTCGAAAAGCCCAGCCAAGGCGCGAGACCTCGCATGAAGCGATGTCGTTCGGGAAGGAGTCGCAGCGCATCGACGACTTCTTTGCGCATCAGTCGGAAATCGCCTGCGTCTTGCGGAATATCCACGTCGCAGAGTCGACTTAGCGCGCGATAAAATAGCTTGGCCGTTATTAGTTTGAAGGCGGTCTCGCCTTCGCGGCTCGTGCGTTTTCCGTAAACGATTTCATAGCCGCCGTTTCGAGCCATGAGAAGCATGTCGCGTAGCAGTTCCGGCGGATCCTGCAAATCGGCGTCGATCACCGCAGCCCAATCGCCGTCGGAGGCGTCGACGCCCGCGGTAATCGCCATTTGATGCCCGAAATTGCGGCGGAATCGAATCGTTTTGCAAAAAGGAAAACGGCGGGCGGCTTCTTCGAGAATCGCAAAACTCTCGTCTTGCGAACCGTCATCCACGAAGATGAACGCGACGTCGACCAGATCCGTCATTTTTTCACGAAAAGAGAGAAGCCGATCAATGAGCGGAGCAATGCACGCATCTTCATTGAAAATCGGAATAATCACGTCGAGTCTTTCTCTCTTCATCGCCGACCTCATGTTCGTCGTTTTCGCGTTAGGTCCGTCAAAACCGTATACATTTTAGTTGAGGAGAATCGCCGTCAGGCGACTGCGGGAACCAAACACTTTCCGTCCCGACGCGGTACGGAGCTTGGACGATGATATGCGGGATATCGTCGTTTGATTTCTTCGATAAGCTGGAACAAAGCGTCGTCCTCCAACGGAAGATGTCGCTTGCGATCGCTTTTGAATTGCAAGACAATGCGTTCTTTCAACGTCGAGAGGGATCGCGTCGTGAGCGTCATTTCCGGATAGCTGCCGAAGTTGCATCCGGGGCATTTTTCGGCAACTTCGCGCACTTGTTTTCGAAAGCTCGCCGACTTGAAAATTTTCGGGAAATTCGGGTCGTATACGTAAACGGCCTCGTTCAAATCGTGATCGCAACAAGGAGCGAATCGTCCGTCGGGCATGATCGCGAAATAAAGATTCGGAGTGTCGCAAACTCCGTTCTTTCGCCAAGTCGGCGCCTTACGACGAACGAAGCGGCGAATCGATTCGAGATAGTCGCCTGAATCGAACAAAGGGGCGCCGTTTCGCTTCTTCGCGAGCAAACGATCGAGGAGTGCATCGACGCGGTCGCAGTCTTCGTTTGAAAACTCGAAATAGGGGTCGAATCCGCGGAAGTGCATATTCGCACCCTGCGGGTTCGTATGCGCCGGCACGAGCGAAAGCTGCCAACCGAGTTCGCCCGCCAAATCCAAAACGGATTCCACGTGGTCTATGTTATAGGGCGATAAAACGCAGCCGAACGCGCAAACCGTGTCGGCAGGGGGGAATTCGCGGCTAATGCGACCGATAGTCCGAATAGCCTGCCGCCATGATCCTTGCACGCCATTCAAGTAATCCGAAATATCTTCGTCCAACGAATCCAGGCTTACGTTGATATCCCTGGCTCCGTAAGAGACGCACTTGAGCATTGCGTCGAACCGCTTTAATAGCCCGGCGGTCTGTAGCCGCACGTCGAGATCTCGCTGTTTGAATTGACGAACGATTTCGGCAATATCTTCGCGGAGGAACGGCTCGCCTCCGGTCAATAAAACGACTCCCGCGCCGATCGCTCTTAAATTGTCGGCGATCGCTTCAATTTTCGAGGCATCAAAAGGGACGACGTGTTCGTTCGATTCCACAATGTTGCACATCTTGCATCGAAGGTGGCAACGTTTGGAGACGTAGAACTGAATATAGAACGGCGAGTTCTTCGTCAAAATCGCCTTGGCGATACTTAACTTCGTTTGAAAACTAAACATAGGAACGGACTTTCGCTTCCCTAAACGGCCAAAAACAACCGTCGCTAAGGTACACCAAGGTTCCTAAACCTCCAATAGCAATCACTATCCATCGCTTTTCGTCGAGCTTTCCGAGGGAGCGGAGCAGAGCAAATCAGATAGATTGAAAGGCAACCGCGATCCCCGCTGACGGGGAAGGACCGGGCGATTTATTCAGCTCAACGCTTCAGGGCTTCGGGCTAGAGATCCTGCTGAGGTTTGCGTTTTGGGACAGATTTCCTCAAAAACCTGCTTATCTTGGGAAAACTCGGTCTGCGAGAAATGGTCGAAAAACCCGCAACACCCGAATATGAATTTACATAAAGCCCTGAGCGGCTGCGTTCATTGTCAAGTGATTTTGAGATTAAAGTTGTTGCGGGAGAGCGCCAAGCGGCGTTTTCTCTCCGCATCGTATTGAGGATCACTAGAAGTTTGCGCATGCAGGCCGTGAGCACGACTTTGAAGGGCTTGCCCGATTGTTTCAGACGTTCGTAAAACGCGCGAATCGTCGGATTGCGGAGGAGCAGCCGTCAAGTCGGCCATGTACAGCGTTTGCCTTACGTCGGCCCCGTCGCCGCGAATCGAACGCATGCCATTGAGTTTTACGCTGTCGTGATTGCAGGGTGAGAGACTGGCCAAGGCCGCGATTTGCTCGCGTTTGAGTTTGTACAACTCGGGCGGTTCGGCGAGCAAGTTCGCGTAGATGACCTCGCCCACGCCGGGAACGCTCTTGAGCAACTCGGCCTTGCGCAGCCAATCGTAGTCGTTCCAAACGATCTTTGCGATCGCTTCGTCGAATTCGGCGATTTGCGAGTTGATGAAATTAAGCGTTATTTTCAAGCTGCGACGAGCGAGCTTGGCCGAGGCGAGTCCTTTGAGTTTTGTTTTGGCGACTCGCTCATCGAGGAGTTGCCGACAACGCCGGACCGAGTCCTGCAATTCCCGCTGTTATTCCGAGGCTTTTTTGCAGGGAGCGGGACGTACTACTTCGGCGAGCCACGCCAAAATCCCGGCGTCGATGAGATCGGTTTTGGCCAACTTGCCGACGCCGTAGGCGAAGTCGTTGGTTTAGCGAGGATTGACGGCTACGTCGATTTCGGCGGTGGCGAGTCGTTCGAGTCCGCCGGTGGACGATCAACTCGATCGAACGCGATAGAATTTTTCGCCAATTCGGCGAAACCTTCCGACGAGTTGGGAAACCGCAAGTACGTCGTTTCAGCTCCTAAGAAGGCGACGTCCAGCTTGTCCTTGGAGACGTCGATGCAGACAAATTCGAACGGAGCGAGCGCCCCTGTCTTGCGGATGCGGACTTTCCGAAGGCAGAGGTCCAAGCGACTGTTCGGGCAATTATGTGCGCCGGTCGGAAGCCAAGCGTCATCCCAGGCTTCAAGTCCAAGGAGAAAACGATCTTGCAACCGGCCGTTTTTCGGTCCTTCAGGACCGAAAAACGAAGTTTCAATGAAACTAGAATTTAATAAAAACACCGCTCATGCCTTTGAATGAAAGATACAAGGGTGAAACGAAGGAGGCAACGCAGCGCAAAGCAATTTATCTTCTTAGATTTTGGAATGAGTCAGGACTGGACTGCTAGAAACCGGAAGAAAATACGAGAATCACACTATTTGATTGAATCAACAATCTCCCCAATTGTAATATCTGGCCGCCATTGTGACGCATCAAAGCCAAACCTTTCTTCGAGTCCCAATCCAAACAGCTCAAATTCCATGCAGTCGCCGCTAAACCAGGTTTTCCAGCGAGGATAGATTTCTTGATAAATATCAGCAATTCTGTCGTCTGGCAAAAACTGGTATCTACTTTCGGGATTGAATATGAAGGATTCGCAAAGTAAAGTCAAAACGGCATCCGCCGTTTCAGCGGACTTCCCCTCGTAGTCTCGTCGCCAAACGTCTTTTTGATTTGATCGACTTTGATAAAGGCTCGGAAGAGGTGAACAAAACGCTTTACCGCTTCGCCATGAATTCCAATATAACTCTGCCGCGATCAAGCCGACCGCTAAAATAACTCCAATGATGAGTAGGGCGGAAAACGACATGCGTTCTTTTCGTAAATTATTTGGAGGAGATTACTTGGAGAACCTCTCGCCACAACCCTGACGATAGATCGATCGGACGAAATTCTGAGATACGCCTCAAGCATTCTTCCGCATCGGCATGCTCGACCGTTGAAAGGGCCGCAGCTACGATAGCCGGAGAACGACTCATGCCGGCGCTGCAGAAGATCAACATCGGCATCTCAAGCTCGATTGCCGTTTTTACGCAGTTAACGGCAAGTCGAATAAGATTTGGATCGTTTCCGCCGCCGTCCAACAACGGGAACCGGAAATAAACCAATTCGCGGAGCGGCTGTAGCGGCGGTTCTTCATAAGCCAGTTGAACGACGGCGCGAATTCCGCTATCCAGAATTTCCTGAAAAGAGCGACCGTCTCCGGCGTGGCCAATCCACAAACGATACGGATTGATTTGGTTCATGGATACGCCATGCTTCATGAACGATGAAAAAACGCATTACGCTCCGATCTCCGGAAAGCCCGAGGATCGAAGCGTTAAATAGGCGTCTAAGTTAGCTATTCTTCGCGCGGAAGTCGTGCATGAAGTCGGCGAGCATTTGGACTCCTTCACGCGGCATGGCGTTGTAGATCGACGCCCGGCAACCGCCGACCGAACGATGGCCTTTCAACTCGCACAGACCGCGCTCGGCCGCCTGCTTGAGGAACGGCTCTTCAAACTCGGTCTTCGCCAAACGGAACGGAACGTTCATCGGCGAACGGCATTCCTTCTCGGCATGCGGCAAGTAGAATCCGTCGGAATGATCGATTTCGTCGTAGAGCAGCTTCGCTTTCGACTGATTAAGCGAAGCCATTTTGGCCAAGCCGCCGACGTCGTTCAAAATCCAATCGGTGACCAGCTTGACCATGTAGATCGGGAAAGTCGGAGGCGTGTTCAACAACGATTTGCCTTCGGCGAACACTTTGTAATTGACCAGCGACGGGAGATTGGCCGGCGACTTTTCGATAAGGTCGTCGCGGATAATCACGATCGTTACGCCCGCCGGGCCGGCGTTTTTCTGAGCGCAAGCGAAAATCATTCCGTACTTCGACACGTCGATCGGTCGCGAAAGGATGTCGGACGACATATCGCAGATCAACGGAACGGAGCCGAAGGCCGGTTCGGTCTGGTATTGAACGCCTTGGATCGTTTCATTCGAAGCGGTATAGACGTAAGCGGCGTCGGGATTCAGCTTCAGCTCGTCTTGTTTCGGAATGCGGTTGAAGTTCGTCGGCTTGCCGTCCCATGCGACGTTGACCGACAGCCCTTGAAGCTTCGCTTCGTCGAACGCCTTTTTGCTCCAAGTGCCGGTGACGACGTAATCGGCCGACTTACCCGAGTCACGGAGCAAGTTCATCGGAATGACGCCGAACTGGAACAAGGCGCCGCCCTGCATGAACAAGACGCGGTAGTTGTCGGGAATGCCGAGCAACGTGCGGAGGTTGGCCTCGGCGTCGTTGATAATTTTGTCGAAGGCCTTCGAGCGATGACTAATTTCCAAAATGGAGATGCCGACGCCGGGGAGCGACACAAGGTCGCGCTGGGCGGCTTCCAGAACCGGAAGCGGTAAAACGGCAGGACCAGGCGAAAAATTGTACACTCGCTTTTCCATTGGAATAATCCTTCTCTTTTTGGGCCAGGCTTCCCGACGATCCGACCCCAAATCATGGTTGTCAGATATAACGTCGCAGTTCCTTCAAGTCTAACGAAAAATGCCCCGCTGTCCATATCCCCGGAAACCCGAAAAGCTTGGCGGCGCAAGAGATTGCGTCAAACTCAGGCCGAGCCGCCGGTTGGCCGAAATCCTACGGGAATTTACGGTTGGTTTTTCGTCCAAAAAACCTTCCCCCCCTAGATGGGAGGCTATACTTGTAGTGGCGTAATTCGCCGCCGCTTTTCATGGATAAACTTTTCACAGCTAACGGGTTTTACCATTGCCAGAACGCGATAAATGGCAGTATTCTAATCGACATTGAGAGGTCTCCGCGAAATTTACGCCTCCGTCGACAGCCGTTCACGCGGAAGCAGTCGCGTTTTTCCAACCGAGGAAATTCGTTTCGAGGCGCAATTTCCATGACAGGTATCGTTTAAATAAAGACTGGGCAATTGCAACAAGGGTTTTCATTCATGCGCAGAGTTACGCTATTCGGCGTCGTCGCTTGTCTATCCGTTTTGTTTGCGAGCTTAGCGCTCCGCGCGGAACCGACCCCTTCCGATTCAAAGGCGTCGGAAACGAAGTCGGTTCAAACGACCGTCGGCTCGGCAGCCTCGCAAGTCACACCGACCGGTTCGACCGCAATTACCGTCACGGCTTCGGGTTCGGGGGCGGCGGAGCAAAAGTCCGACGCAACTAAGAAAGACGAACCGGCGAAAATCGAAGCCGCCACGAAGCCCGTCGATACGAAAGCGACTGACGCCAAGCCGGACGAAAAGAAGCCGGCCGAGACGAAAGAGTCGAAGACCGACGTAAAAGCGACCGACGCAAAGGCGGCCGATTCAAAAGCCGTCGCTGAGAAATCGACGGAAGCGAAAACCGCCGACGCCAAAAAGAGCGACGATCGAAAAGAAGAGAAAAAAGCGGAGGAAAAATCTTCGCTTCGTAACTTAGTGAACAAATATAAGAAAGTATCCAAAACCGGCACAACGGCCGTCGCCGCGAAAGACGCGACGAAGGGGGAAAAGAACAAGAAGACGAACGTCGTTCTCCTCCGCATCGACGGCGAGTATCCCGAGGGAGCGACTCCGCCCGGCCTATTCTCCGAAATACGTCCATCGCTTTCCGGCCTAGTAAGCAAGTTGGACGCCGCCGCTACCGATTCGGAAGTTTCCGCCGTATGGTTGCAAATTGAAAACTCGGCGTTAGGGCGAGGAAAAATTGACGAAGTTCGCCGCGCGATCGCGCGAATTCGCAAGGCCAACAAACCGGTCATCGCTCAATTGACTTCAGCCGAGGGCGGACAATATCTGCTCGCCTCGGCCTGCGACGAAGTGATTATGCCCGAGTCGGGAATGCTGATTATTCCCGGCGTTCGCATGGAATTCACCTTCGTAAAAGGCCTACTCGATAAATTAGGCCTCCGATTCGACGCCTTGCAAATGGGCAAATTTAAAGGCGCCGCCGAACCGATGACACGCGACGCCATGAGTCCCGAGTTGCGTGAAAGCATGGAGTCGCTAGTCGACGACGTTTATCAAGATATGGTCGCCACGATCGTCGCCGATCGCAATTTAAAAGACTATCAAGTGAAGACGCTGATCGATCAAGGACTTTTCTCGGCAAGAATGGCCGAACGAGCGAAACTGATCGATCGCATCGCTTATAGCGATCAAGTCGAAGACGTCATCAAAGAGAAACTGAAGGCGAAGTCGATCAACGTCATTAAGGACTACAAGAAGCGTCGAGTGGACGCCGATTTCTCCGGCATCAGCGGAATGATGAAGCTGATGGGCGCGATGATGGGCGAAAAACCGTCGCAAGCGTCGTCAAACAAGCAAAAAATCGCCGTGATTTACGCTGTCGGCGAAATCGTGGACGGCAAAAGCGAGTCGAGCATGTTCGGTTCGTCGAACGTCGGCTCGCAAACCATGATCGCGGCGATCCGCGAGGCGGAGGCCGATCCGAAGGTCGTCGCCGTGGTCATGCGCGTCGATAGCCCCGGCGGCTCGGCTATTGCCAGCGATTTGATTTGGCGCGAGACGCAACGCCTGTCGAAGCCATATATCGCAAGCATGGGCGACGTCGCGGCGAGCGGCGGATACTATATTTCGATGGGCGCCAAGAAGATATTCGCCACTCCTTCGACGATCACCGGCTCGATCGGCGTGATCGGCGGCAAATTAGTCGTGGGCGGCCTGTACGAAAAAGTCGGCCTGAAGGCCGAAGTGATTAGCCGCGGCGCAAACAGCGGATCGCTTTCCTCGTTGAACGAGTTTTCGGCCGACGAAAAACGGGCGTGGACCGATTTGCTCAAAGAGACTTACTCTCAATTCGTCGGTAAAGCGGCTAAGGGACGCGGATTGTCGTTTGAAAAGCTGGACGCGATGGCGCAAGGCCGAGTTTATTCCGGTATGACTGCGAAGAAACTCGGACTGATCGACGATTTCGGCGGTTTGGGCGACGCGATCGTCGCCGCCAAAGAGTCGGCCGGTTTGAAGGCCGACGCCGACGTCGAAATCATCACCCTGCCGCAGCCGAAAACGATCTTCGAGCAGTTATTCGGCGATCCGACCGCTTCGGCCGACCTCGACTCGAAACTTGGTCCCGAATTCAAGGCCGTTCGCCAAGCGGCTTCGTTGCGGAAGATGCTTTCGGAACGAGTCCTGCTTTGGATGCCTTACGACGTTGAATTGAAATAACGTCGCGAAAGAGTTAATGTGTATCGCCGACCGTGGAAGGCTTGGCCGCTTTCTACGGTCGCGTCATTTCTTGCTTGGAGAATTGAGCGGCGCGAGATTTCTCGGCGTAATCGGCTACCGTCGCGAGAAGCTTCCGGCGCTCAATCGGCTTAGTCAAGTAATCATCGCAACCGTCTCGCATGCACTCGTCTATTGACTCTTGCATGGCATGCGCCGAGAGAGCGATGATCGGTTTGCGGCAGCCGCCAGCCCGTAAGGCCTGCGTCGTCTCGTGTCCGTCCATCACCGGCATTTGCACGTCCATGAGAATAAGATCGAAACCCGAGCCGTCGAATTCCGAGCTTGAATCGGAATTGGTAGGCTCTAAACCTCGTGATTTTCGAACCAACTCCAAAGCCTCTGCTCCGTTCGAGGCGATCGTCACATCTGCGCCCGCCTTTCGTAAAATCATAGAGATGAGCCGCTGATTGTCCAATCCGTCTTCGACGAGCAAGATGCGACAATCCAAGGCCGCCGGTGCGACCGAGTCCGAGGTTTCGTCGACGGTCGGGCCGGTAAACGCCGCCTCGCTCGGATTTTCAATGCGAGGAACGCCGTCGATCGGCCCGCTAGGAACTTTTAACTCAAATACGCTGCCGCACTTCGGCATGCTGCGGACTGAAATGTCGCCGCCAAGCATTTGCGCAAGGCGTTGACTAATCATCAGACCGAGTCCAGTGCCGCCGAAACGCCGCGTCGTTGAACTGTCGGCTTGGCTAAACGGCTTGAAAAGTTTCTTCAATTGCGACTCGGTGATGCCGATGCCGGTGTCTTCAACGCGAAAGAACAAGTTGGTCTCCGTCGCGTCGGGATCGTCGGAACCGATGACCAAGTTGACGCTCCCCGACTCAGTGAACTTAATCGCGTTTCCCACGAGGTTAAGTAAAATTTGCCGCAGCCGCATGGGATCGGTGACGATCGCCTCGGGAACGGGCGTCAAATAGTGAACGTTCAGACTCAAGCCTTTCGACTGTGCGCGAACCCGCATTAACGACGCCGTCTCCGACGCGATTTGGCACGGTGAGCAATGAGTTTTTTCGACTTCGAATTTTCCCGCCTCGATTTTCGAGATATCGAGTATGTCGTTGATGATGCGGAGCAAATGCTCGCCGTTTCGCTTGACCGTCTGGGCGGCGTCTTGCGACTCCGGATCGCTCGCTTTTTCCAAGAGCGTTTCGGTAAATCCTATGATTGCCGTTAAAGGCGTTCGAATTTCATGACTCATATTCGCGAGAAACTCGCTTTTCGCTCGTGCGGCCGACTCGGCCTTTTCTTTCGCCGCACGCAACTCCTCCTCGGCCTTTTTCATTTCCGTCACGTCGGTCATCACAGTTACGATCCCTGCGACGCGTCCTTGCGCGTCGTGATAGGCGACCTTATGATAAAAGACGTTGCACATGTCTCCGGTGACGAGGTTTTTAATGCCCGTTTCGCAAAGCTGAACCGATTGCCCTCGGAGAACTTCCGCGTCGAGAGCCTGATAGTGTTCGGCTTTCTCGCTGTCAAACAAATCAATGATCAGATGCCCGACCACTTGCTCCTTAGAAACGCCCAGCATTTTAAGGAATGCTTCATTGCAGCCAAGGCAACGCCCGTCGACGTCTTTATAAAGGATGGCGCTGGGAATGGCCTCGATGAGAGTTTCCATGAAATTGAGCTGCTCCCGCTGCTTTCGCTCCATCTTCAAACGATCGGCGACGTCGCGCGCCACAGCGACGATGATCGGCTTGCCGTCGATATGCAATCCGCGATCGACCACCTCAAGCGGAAAGAACGTGCCGTCGCGCCGGCGGCAACGCGCTTGAAGTTTTCCGATTTTTCCTTCGCCGTTTAGAAGCGAATCATAGTATTTCTCAATGCGTTCTCTGCGATACGGAAGCACGTCTTGAGGGCCCATTCGCAGAAACTCTTCTCGAGAATAGCCGAGATTGTCGCACATCGATTGGTTCACATAAGCGAACGTCATCGTCTCGCGATCTACAAGCAGCATGCTATCAGGCGAGCAATCTAATGCGTAGTGAAGTTGCAATACTTTTTCTTCGGCCCTGGCGCGCGCGATCGCTTCGGACACGTAAACAGAAAGCGACTCGACCGCATGCTTGTCCGCCTGAGTAAATCCGTCGCGTTTGTTCGCCAAAGCGATGACCCCTCCGACCGAACCCGCGATGCGAATCGGAACGCCAAGGAAGTTTTCCACGGCGAAATGTCCCTCGGGAACGCCGACCGATTCGTAATCGATGTCGGGATGATTGACGATCGTTGAAGCGCCTTCTCGAATCGGGCGTCCTAAAAAACTTGTCAATTTGAGATTGTGGGCGTTTCGCGGAGAACCGTCAGGCGCTCCGCAGGCCGCCGCGGCGCTCGCGCTAATCGCCAAGGTGTCTAATTCTTCTTGATCGTTTATCTCGCCAATAAAACCGTAAGGAGCGCCAGTTAAAGACTCGGCTGCCGTTAAGCAGGACTCGGCGATCTCGTTGACGCTTTTTCCCGCCAAGCTGCTTTGGAAGATTTTATTTAATTGTTCGAGAAATACGTTTTGACGCTTCACGTCAAGTTGTTCGCGTTTTCGTTCGGTGATGTCGCGAGCGATCGCCGATAAATACTCGACTTTTCCTTGGGGCGTTTTATGCGCGGCCAATGCGAACGATACGTCCAATTCGCTCCCGTCTCCAAGTATGATCGTCGAATCCCCCTGCCAATAGCCGGTGCGAACTGCCGTGGGAAGCGCCACTTCGGCGAAATGCCTTTTTGTGCGATCAGAAAGAAAATCGCTAATATTGCGTTTTGAAAGCGACTCTTCGTAAGGAATATTGAACAACCGACGGCCGGCGGGATTCAAATACGTGAATCGCCCTCGTGAATCGGCGATGCCCGCAATGTCGGGCGTCGAATCAATAATCGACCGCAATCGCGAAGCGGTCCGCTCCGCGTCTCGTTTGGCGTCCAGAACTGAACGCCCTTCTTTTTTGACCGCCCGCAATTGCCTTGAAAGCCGATGCACAATGCGAGCGAGAATGCCGAAAGCAATGACCGCGAGCGACGCCACGATCAGCGCGAAATATGAATCGTGCAACGTCTCCGAAATCGCTCCGTCAAATCCGAGAAATAAGCCCAATGCGCCATGGCGTGAAACGACCGCGACGAGCGACGTCAATACGACGCCAATCGCTATGCCGACAATGAGCGTCTGGTATTTGCTTCTTCCTCGATAGCGCATTCCGAACGTCCAAGCATTTTAAGCCCTTGCATAGGTCGAAAGCGAAAGGCATTGACGCATATGCAAATCTTTTCAAGATTACGTTTTAGAAAGCGTGAAGGCGCAAAAAATACGAACCGGTGAAGCGAACGCCTCTTCCTTTAGAAAGCTCTACATCCGTTAGAATCGGCAGAGAGAATCGCCTTAATTGCATAGACTACGTACTTCGCGCGCAACGAGCGATTCAAACGTCTCACTCGTCTCGAAAAAGCCTTACGCTTTTCCCTTTTCCAGCTTTTCTTCGGCGGCCGGTTTGCGGCTGTAATGCGGCACAAGTTGGAACGGGTCGTCGCGTCGGCCCGCCGCATATTCCCTTTCCGCCACTTGCGCCACGAATCGCGCCCGAGGAGCCCACAGCTTTTCCGGCGCAATCAGCGTGCCGACGGGAATCTCTTCTCGAATTTTCCGAAGAATAGGCCCCGCGATCATCGCATCATTCGGCAATTGCGCGAGCCAGGAGGCGATTGATTCGAGACGCTCCGGTTCGACAATCTCAAAAACGCCCGTCGCATTTCGGCGAAAACGCGATAGAGAAATGTCGCCGCGCTGGGCGTCCATGACGGCAATCAAGTCGTTTACGTCGTCCGGCGCCGCATCTGCGATTACTGCCAGCGTATTTACGCCCAAGACCTCAGTTCCCGCGGCATAGGCGAAAGTCTTGGCCGTCGTTACCCCCACACGCAGCCCGGTAAAAGAGCCTGGCCCGACTGTTACGGCCGTCAATTGCACGTCGCCAGGACGCCACCCGACTTCTTCAAGCAAAGCCGTAATGGCCGGAGCCAACGCCTGGGCGCTCCTCTGCGATTGATCTAAATCTAATTCCCTTATGAGCTTACCGCTCGACCATGCGGCCACGCTCCCCGATAATTCGCTCGTCTCTAATGCTAAAATATTCATAAATCTTCGGAATTCGACGGGTGGAAAATCGCCCAATACGCCGTTAAGGATTCTTGGAGGTTAGGTTGACCTATTCTTTAATACCCCCCGGAACTGTATAATCATTGCAGGAAGTGGATTACGGCTATTCATCGAAAATTTAGCCCTTCGCGCTTCCTCCGCATAACCTGTATAACATGACATGATATTGCGTGGAATGACCGTCACGCTATCATCGTGCCGCTGTGAAATTAAAAAGCCTGCCGTTTTTCCTTCATCTCGGGCGCCCTGTCCCCGTCAATTAGCGTGAAACTAGCCATCATCAGCGATTTGCATAGCAATTGGGAAAGTCTTGAAGCGGTCTTGGCCGACATTCGAGACCAAGGCGTTAGCGATATCATTTGCCTCGGCGACTTAGTCGGCTACGGGCCGAATCCGCGCGAAGTGATCGACGCCGTCATGAAGTGCAAAGTCTGCCTTCTCGGAAACCATGACCAAGGCGCCCTTTTCGATCCCGAAGGCTTTAATTCCGGAGCCGAAAAAGCGATCTTTTGGACTCGTTCCCAATTGGAAAACGGCGGCGGTTCGGCCGATACCCGGCAACGTCGCTGGGACTTCTTAGGCGAATTGCCGCGCACCTACCAAATGGAAGGCGGAAAATATCTCTTCATCCACGGCTCTGCACGCAATCCGCTCAACGAATATGTCTTTCCCGAGGATATTTATAACCGTCGCAAGCTGGAAAAAATCTTCTCGCTGGTCAATCAGTATTCGTTCCAAGGGCATACCCACGTTCCCGGCGTTTTTACCGAGAGCATGAATTTTCTTCCCCCCGAAGAAATTAATCACGAATATCGCTTGGGCAACGAAAAACTGATGATCAACGTCGGATCGGTCGGCCAACCGCGCGACGGAAACCCCCGCGCTTGCTATGTCGTCCTCGACGACGACATCATCCGTTTCCGCCGGGTGGAGTATCCAGTTGACGTTACCGCCAAGAAGATCTACGCCATTCCCGAGTTGGATAACTTCCTCGGCGATCGGCTTCGTGACGGTCGTTAATTGGCGGGTAGAGCCTGCGGTTTTGCTGAAAAACAACGTTTTTGAGCGTTTTTCTTAGTCGCAAGGGCATTTTCACCCCCTCCTAGAGGTCATTTCCTCTTTCAGGGGCTTTTCCCCGCTCAATGCGTCGGGTAGAAGTGTATGTTTTACAATTGCGAGAGCGTGCGCCGATTGCATGGTGCCCCGGCGTTTCCCGCCTTTTTTTCGCCTGCCAAAAACCGGATTTCCGATGGACAACCGACGGTTTAATCGTTTCCTTGTCGTTGCGTTCCTTATGTTCGCCGTCTATATGTGGGGCGTCAACGCCTACACAAGCCGCAACAACGCTTTGAATAAGGCGAAACAGGTCGCACTCGACGCAAAAAAAGCGGACGAGAAAAAAACGACGGAGAAATCCGCCGACGGCGAAGCCAAAAAGTCGGACGAGGCCAAAGTCGATGCGAATAAATCAGCCGACGTCAAACCCGCCGAGCCGGTCGTTGACGCCAAGGAAGAAGAAGCGGACGTAAAAGAGCTGCCCGAAGAGCCGGAACGTTGGTTCACGCTCGGTTCAGCCGATCCCAATAGCCAATATCGCATGTTGGCGACCTTTTCCAGCCGAGGCGCAGCCCTCGCTCGAATTGAGCTAAGCCAAACCCGCTACCGCGACATTGACGATCGCTCCGGCTATCTTGGCGAATTGACGATCGACAACTCGATCGAAGGCGCAGGCTTGAAAATCGATTACGTCGGCGCCGGAACGCCTGCCGCCAAGGCCGGCCTCAAGCCGGGCGACATTCTTAAGGAATTCGACGGCGCTCCTGTCTCCTCCGGCAAAACGCTGAAAGATGTCCTACAGAAAAAGAAGCCGGGCAAAAAATACGACCTCGTTTACGTCCGCGACGGCAAAGAGGAAAAAGCCGCGGTCGAGTTGATTCGCCGTCCGTTGGCCGTCGTCGCTCCGGAAGGAAAAGATCCGCTCTCGATGTTGATGACGTTGGATCAAGTCGGAGACAAAAGTTTCTCGGAATTGCAACGCGGAAAAGAGGCGAAGCTCGACGAGGAATTGCCACACGTCGCCCTTCGAAAGTCGGTCTGGACGGTCGCCGAATCGACCGAAGACAAAATCGTCTTTCATAAAAAGCTTGCGAAGTTAAAACTCGACGTATATAAAACCTACCAGCTAGTGAAAACGCCGGAAAAAGAACTGAAGAACCCGGATTATCCGAGCTACCATCTCGACGTTAGCGTGCGAATCGTTAACAACTCAACCGCCGAACGAGCGATCGCTTATCGTTTGGACGGTCCGACCGGTTTACCGTTGGAAGGCGCGTGGTACGCCAGCAAGGTGAGTCGAAATTGGGGCGCCGGAGGTCTCCGCGACGTCGTCGTTTCGTTCAATCACGCTACGCCCGTCATGGTGAATTGCCCGTCGATCGCTATGGACGAGCAACGTAAACGAAACGCCGCTGAAAAAGGCGAAGACTACCTCGTCGTCAACTTGTGGCAGCAAAACTCTTTGTCCTATATTGGCGTCGACGCGCAATACTTCGCCGCTACGTTGATCCCGCAACTTCCGAAAGACGAAAAGAAAAATTGGTTCGTCGCCTCCTATCCGATTTGCGTCGGACCGGTTAGCGAACAATCCGCGTTTCTCACGCATACCGACGTTTCGTTCCGCTTAATCAGCGAATCGACGACTCTCAAGCCGGGCGAAGAGCTTTCGCACCAGTTTCAACTTTTTGCCGGCCCAAAGCAAGCTGATTTACTTGGCAAGTACAATTTGGACGAATTGATTTATTACGGCTGGTTTAGCTGGGTGGCCAAAGTGCTGGCCGTCGTTTTACACTTCTTCTATTCGATCGTGCGGAACTACGGCATCGCAATTATCTTGTTGACCGTTTTGGTTCGCGGCTGCATGTTCCCCGTGAGCCGCAAGCAGGCTCTCGGCGCCCAGAAGATGGCCGAGATCCAACCCGAAATGAAGAAGATCACCGAGAAGTATAAAAAAGACCCGCAAGCACGAAACCAGGCGATGCAGGAACTCTACCAGAAGTACAACTACAATCCGCTCAGCGGTTGTTTGCTTCTGTTCGTGCAGTTGCCGATTTTCGTCGGACTCTATCGCTCGCTGATGGTGGACATTGAATTGCGCGACGCTCCGTTGATCTCCGAAGCGGTTCGCTGGTGCTCGAACTTGGCCGCGCCTGACATGCTCTTCAATTGGGCGAGCTTCATGCCGGATTGGATCGTCAATGGCCCCGGATTCCTTTGGCTCGGACCGTATTTCAATATCCTGCCGTTCGCCACGATCATTCTGTTCATTTGGCAACAGAAGATCATGATGCCGCCGGCCGCCGACGAACAGCAAGCCATGCAGCAGAAAATTATGCAATACATGATGATCGTCATGGGCGTAATGTTCTTCAAAGTGGCGAGCGGTTTGTGCATCTACTTTATCGCATCGAGTTTGTGGGGCGTCGCCGAGCGCGAGTTCCACCCCAAGCCCGCTAAGGCCATCGATGCGAAAAACGCGGAAGCCGTCGCCAAAGTTATCGCCGAAAAGAAAGCCAAGCGAAATAAACGTCGCTAAAGAGCTCCTCCCCGATCCCTATCCCCCGCCCCCTGATTTCGATGCTCGTTCTTGACGACACGATTGTCGCGATTTCATCGGCGCCGGGGGGCGCGATTCGGGGAATCGTGCGAATCAGCGGACCTCGCGCGACAACTAGCTTGCGCGAGGTCTTTCGCGTTTCTTGCGGCCTCGACGATTCCTCGCCTATCGTCGAGCCTTGCTTTTTAAAGGGCGAAGTCATATTGCCCGGCTTTCATTCGCCGTTGCCGGTCGAAGCCTATTGCTGGCCCCAGGGACGCAGTTACACAGGCCAGGAAGTCGTCGAATTACATACCGTCGGCTCGCCGCCGCTCCTCGAAGCCCTCGTGCGAACGATCTGTCGCAACGGCGCGCGAACCGCCGAGCCGGGCGAGTTTACCATGCGCGCGTTTCTCTCCGGTCGAATCGATCTAACCCAGGCCGAGGCCGTCCTCGGCGTGATCGACGCACAAAACGACGCGCAGCTCGACGTCGCCTTGCGCCAACTGGCGGGCGGAATCGCCGATCCGCTCCATCGACTCCGTGATTCGCTCCTCGATCTCCTTGCGCAGCTCGAAGCGGGTTTTGACTTCGCCGACGAAGACATCTCTTTTATATCTTCCC
This sequence comes from Thermoguttaceae bacterium, assembly GCA_963665265.2. Classification (GTDB taxonomy): domain Bacteria; phylum Planctomycetota; class Planctomycetia; order Pirellulales; family Thermoguttaceae; genus CAXXHQ01. The sequence goes on from OY762224.2 coordinate 2,271,503, forward strand.
AAGAACTGCAAACGAAACTCGACGCGACCCTTGAGGAAGTCGAATCGCTCCGCTGCGGTATGCGGGAACGAACCGATTCCCGCCAAGAAGTGCGCATTGTCTTACGCGGTCGCCCCAATGCCGGAAAAAGCAGCCTCTTCAACGCCTTGGCCGGCGAAAGGCATGCCATCGTCTCGGCTATGCCCGGCGCCACAAGAGACTACTTAACGGCCGAAACGACGATCGGCGAAGTCGCGTGCCGATTGATCGATACGGCCGGTATAGTCGCCGCGGCCCTCTTCCAAACGGAAGACTCAGCGGTCGCCTCGCTGTCCGCCCCCGATCAAGCCGCACAACTCGCCGCGCAACGCCAAAGCGAACTTGCGCAAATCACGCTCTATTGCGTTGACGCGGCTTGCTTGCCCGACGATGACGAACTGCGTGAAGTCAGCCTCCTCAATCCGGCCGAGTCGCTGCTCGTTTTAAACAAGGTCGATGCGGCCGACGAAACGGACATGCGCCGAACCGAAGCGCTTTTCGCCGAACGATTTCATCGCCGTTTTGAGCGAATTAGCTGCCGAACCGGGACGGGAATGGAAGGCCTCCGAAAAAACTTGGAAACGCTTGCCGTGAACGTTTCGCGAGGCTCAGGCGACGTCGTCGTCAGCACGGCGACCCGCTGTAGCGACTCGCTCGACGCCGGATATGAATGCTTGCGCCGCGCCCACGATTTGGCGACCAATGAGGCCGGCGAAGAGTTGATCGCCTCGGAAATCCGTTTAGCGCTGGAAGAACTCGGCCGCGTCGCCGGACAAGTCTACGCCGACGATGTCCTAGACCGCGTCTTCAGCCGATTCTGTATAGGAAAGTAAAACTGGAATTTCAAAAATCTGCGAGCTTTTGACCAGACGCATGCCCAGATTCTTCTTCCGTGAATAGACGTCCAGGTTTAGGTTTGCCGCACTTCGAGCGTGAAGAGGTATAAAACGGTTCCGATTTCAAACTGCGCATTTTACCTCGCGGTTCACTCGTCTTGCGTTTTTACGAGAGGACGTTTTTAAGAGGCGGCTATCCCCGTTTCATCCCTCATTCTTTTAAAAGCCTCCCTCGACGGACGGGCTGTTTTTTCCCTTTCGGCACATAGAATTCTAGTGGAGAGGAAGCTAATCGCTTTGACGCGAAACTTATCGACTTTTCTTGTTCGATATAAGGAGGTGCGTCATGATGAGTTTAGAACGGCTGGAAGAGGAGCAGTGGAACCTGCTCATTGAGCTTCTGGAACGGGAGCACAGCGAACTGCCCGTCGAGATCCGGCATACGAGAAACGCCGAGGTTCGTAACGAGTTACACCATCGCGCCGAAATCGTGAACGATCTTCTAACGAGAATGCGGATGCCGGTCGCGGCTTAGGTGACTCCGAGGTAGCGACGTCCGAACGCATTTCGTCGCTTGCCGGGGCCTCAGGGCGAGTCCGGACTAGCGGCGCCTTGCTCCGCGTATGTTTCTCCAGGGTTTCCTAACTGGCAAGCGAGGCGTTCTAATCGCTGGATAGTTCGTTGTCTGCGCTGGATTTGACCGACGGCGGTTAAAGATTCTTTCCGATCAAGGCAGGAAATTATAGAAAAAGTCGCCGCCCCGATAGAAAACTACCGGAGCGGCAATATGCGGGATGCTATTCGTCTTGAAAGTCTAAAATACGCCGGCCCCGAATTCGCCTCGGGCCGATTTGTCGGGCTGGGGGGCGGCATAGGGCGTTTTGTGCGGACCTTGCGGTCGCTCCGCTCCTTGGAACGAGGTCGGCACGACCCCGGAAGAACGGAGCGTCAAATCAACGTCGCCGCCGTCGAAATCGTCGTAGCTGGGAACATATCCTGGCAACTTCGAACGCTTCTTTTCTTCCTCGAACGCGGCGATGACCCTTTGTTGGATCAATTCGCGGCAAGCGGAATTGATGGGGTGGGCGATGTCGGCGTACAACTTCGCGCGACCGTCATCGTCTTTTAGCGCTTGGTGATCTTTGAGCCGGGCGCCGCATTGATTGCAATGCGCGGCGCGAAGGTGATTTTTGCAACCGCAATGCGGGCAATGCGCAGTCAACTTTCGACTGGGCATCGCCACGAACGGTCCGGTAGCTCCTTCGATGATCTTCAAATCACGAACGACGAAGGCGTCATCAAAAGTAATCGAACAGAACGCTTGCAGCCGCTCCCCCGGCTCTTCCATGAGCTTAACGCGAACCTCGGTGATTTCCACGGCCGTTCTCCTTACGATACGGGCGAATCATATGCAACCACGTACGGCAAAAACGCGACCAAGCGATAGAGCGTCAAGCCTTCGTGCGACATGTCTCGCATGCGCGGCATGCCGGCAAAGGCCGAAATACGCTGTACCGCTCCCGCTCATTCCGTGCCCAAGGCAGTCCGACCGTGAAAAGACCGCCTGCAATCGATCGATCCAAGGGCAAAGCTCTTGGGCGACGGGTTGCAAACGATTAAATAGCAGTCGGCCGGCCTCGGCTTTGTCGCCTTTACGTAAGGCGTCGATTAGCGGAAGAACGGACTCAGGGTGTGCGGCGGGGCGGCATTTGCCATAAACCGTCGCCGTCGAAAGGCCGACAGGAGGTCGTACCACGACAAAATGGAGCGATCCGATTCCGCTTGTCGATTCAATAATTTCGCCCCGACCGCGACAAACGGCGGGACCGCCGACAAGGAAAAAAGGGACGTCGCTGCCAATCTCGGCGGCAAGCTGGGCAAGAGCCTCGACCGACCAATGAAGTCCCCAACCGACGTTCGCTGCCAACAATGCGGCCGCTGCGTCGCTCGATCCGCCGCCCATTCCGGCAGCGGTCGGGATCCGCTTCACTAGGTCAATTCGGGCTCCGTCGCGAACTTCCGCACGTCGTCGGAGCAATTCAACCGCCCGAACAACCAAATTTCGTTCGTCGCGCGGGATATCGCCGAGATCGCCTGACCATTGAGACGAAAAGCCAAGGGATAAGCCGCACGAAAATACTATTCTTGGATTCGTCTCCGGACGAAAACGAATCGTATCGAACAATGCGACAGGAAGCATGAGCGATTCTATCTCATGGTAACCGTCGTCGCGTTTTGCTTTTACCTCAAAAAATAAATTGAGTTTGGCGGGCGCCTGGACCAGCGTTTCCGCCTGGGATCGGCGGACGTTCATGATGAGCTTCTCCGATGCAAGCCGATCCATGCCCCCCTTGTTGCCAAGAAAGGCACCTACTATCATGCTGCGGATTCTAACGCAAGCTTCTATCTACGTCAATCGGGGACTGTCACGCATTTCTTAGTAAAATAAAAGAAATTTCCACATTTTTCGCATGCCGCTGGGGCTTTTGGGGGATTGCCGTAAGATAAAATTGGCATGCGTTTTATGTCAATTCGTAGATCGATATCGGCGCCAACTTCCTCATTTTTTTCTGACGCAAGCCTTGCTTTGGTCTTCTTTGTCGAGCGTTTTTGGCGCAAGCATTGCACGCAAACTCGTCAATCCCCCTTGCTTTTTAGGGGCGTCGGAATTACTAATAGATAGATAAGTTTTTAGCGATTCCAACTTCCCGCCGCGTTGCCTCCCTGTGTTTGTCCCGCTCCGCGTTTTGTCGCTTCGCTCCATACATTTAGCATGTTTTTCCTGCATTTACCTGCGGTTTTTCGCCGTGGTTTGTTTGTCGGATTCAATGCTATTTTTCAGCAGGGACGTTGAAAAGCGATGTCCCTGAACGGAAATGCATCGGGCTTGATCTAAAGTAATAATTTGACGATCATTTGCGCTTTGAAAGTTTGGTTTCGCGACGCGTCGCCGAGAAGGATCGTTTCGCGACGGAGTTAGGACTGCCGGACGACGGCTCCGACTTGCACTCAAAATCTACCTTTGCAAATTCAATAGATGGTTCCCCGAATGGCCGCAGCAAAAAAACAAACCGAAGCCGAAACCGTTGCCCCCAAGAAAATTCTGCTCGTTGACGATGATCGCGAGATCATCGAGTCGATGCGGATCGCTTTGGAAGCCTCCGGTTACGCCGTTCTGATCGCACGCGACGGAAACCAAGGATTGGTCCTTGCCGAACGCGAGGATCCCGACTTGGTGATTCTCGATATGATGATGCCGAAACGTAGCGGCTTTTTGGTTCTCGAAAAGCTTCGCCGCACCCGACAAGTTCCCGTTCGCATCATTATGGTGACGGCCAACGAGGGAAGTCGGCACAAGGCCTATGCCGAAATGCTCGGCGTGGACGACTACATCCGCAAACCGTTCGCCATGGATCGCCTGCTGAACGCCGTTGATCGCCTGCTGGGAAATTAGCGAGTTTCCGTCCAGGGATCTCTGCGGCGCGTCTCTTGGACAACGGCGTCGAATCGTCGTCAAACCAGTCTAAATCGAAATCAACGACTCAAACGTCCTCGGTTCCCTCCGTCGGGAGCCGAGGACGGCTTTGTTTTGCGGGCCTTCGTACCCCATTTCTTCCGATTTCTCCGTTGAATTCGCCTCCGTGTGAGCTACCTTTGAGGGGATATATATGCCTTTGCTCCGGGAATCATGAAACACTCCGCCGTCGTATGCTCCGTTTGCATTCTCGCTCTCGCTTTTTGGGCCGTCGGGCTCACAGCGGCGAATCCGCCGTCGGCCGGCGCGCAACGCCTGCCTGAAGTTCAACGAGAAATTGACGACGTAAAAAGCTCCAGTCGCGCTGCCCAGCAACAGTATTTTAAACTGTTGGAAAAACGACTCGACCGCGCGAATCGCGTTTTCATGAGCCTTGCGGAGGCGGACGCCGCACAGTCTGAGACGGCTCAACTTCTTCGCCGGAAAACGCTTACCTGGGATTATCTGGAATCGCTGATTGAAAGGACCGTACTTGCCGAAAAGCGAGCGAAGACCGTGACGGAAGACAAGCGTCGACCGGTTCCCCCGCCGCAAGCGAGTCAAGGCTCCGACGAAGTGAAAATCAATTTCGACGACTTACGGGTTCGCGTCGCCGGCGTCAACATGGAACTCCGCGCTCTTGAAGCCGAGCTCGACGACGCCAAGAGCGGGACTATTGACGGTTTGGAATCGATGATGGATCGTCTCGAGTCGTCGCTATCGAAACGTAACGATTTGAGCTTATACGTCAATCTGGTCGAAGAATCGCAACGAAAGTCTTTGCGTTTGTATTCGCCGCGAGTTCTCGTCTCGCAGTTCAGTCGCAAGATATTCGAAACGCGAACGAAAACGCAAAACGATTCCCCGGCGAACGAGTCGAGCAAGGAAAAGCTCCTGCAACGACTCGACGATCTCTCGCGCCGCTTGGCCGCGGCGACGGCGTAGTAATTTTTCTCCGGTTTCCAGCTAAGTTTTTGGTTCCCAAGCTCCTCGTCGCTGATTTCTTCGCCAATGCAAGGCAGAGCCTAGCGGGTGTAGTACGTTACCAGGCGGAGCCTGGTCATGAAGTATTTAGAGAACATCAGCGTAGAGATTAGCGTTTCGTCTCCTCCGCGCTCTTCGCATCCTCCTCGCGAGAATGGCTCCACTGTCCCCTACGCCCCTCTTTGCGTTCACTCGCGTTTTTAGTTTGAAATTGGGCCAAACCTTTCGCTAGAATTTTCTACGACGATATCCTCGTCGGAAAGACTGGCGACCTTTCCTACGTTCTTTGACAATTTAATTTTCCTTGGGCAACCGGCCTCCGACGGGCCGGCTTTGCCCCCGCTCGCGCCGCGCGCGCTTATTCCCTACGCCCTAACCCCCACTCCCTACTTCGCTTCCTTGTGACTTACGGCGATCAGCCGAACAGAAAAATTTCAATATCTCGGCTGAAAAAGGCGTCCATATTCTTTTGGTTGCCTCGCCAAAATTGACGTAAGGCTATTGCGTCCGGCGCAGCTAGGTAGATCAGACGTTCTGTACTTGACGAGAAAATCGCCAATTTCCAGGGAACCTGGTATCAGCGTCGATATGCGTTTCGTCTCCTCCGCGATCTTGGCGTTCTCCGCGAGAGAATTTTTGCGTCTTCGCGTAAAACAGTTCGCGTCATTCGCCGTTTCGTGCTTTCGTGATCTAGCAATAGGCAAGAAAACTCCGTATCTCGGCTGAAAAAGGCGTCGAAATAGTCATGCGGTTTTTTGGCGGGACTCGCTGCGCTAGGCCCATCATTCACGAGGAACGCCACGGAGGGCGTTCCCTCAGAGCATTAGCTTTTGGGGTGTGGTATAATTACGGCGAGAGGCGAGATATGCCGGAATATCAAGAACCGATGGACAATTCGTATGCGGCCGAGAAAGTTCGGTCGTTTCCGCACACGCCCGGCGTCTATCTGATGAAAGACGGCGCCGGCCGAGTCATTTACGTCGGCAAGGCGAAAAATCTTCGTTCTCGGGCGGGAAGTTACTTTCTCAAGGCCGCCTACGAAGACCCGCGGATCTGCAAGCTAGTGCCGGAAATTCGCGACATCGATTACATCGAGACTGCCGACGAAATCGACGCCTTGTTGACCGAAGCGCGACTGATTAAAGACATTCTGCCGAAGTACAACAAAGAGTTGCGCGACGGCAAGACGTTTCCCTATCTGGAGATATTCACGCGCGAGGATTTTCCCCGGGTTCGATTCACTCGCGAGCCGAACGCGCAAGGGACGAAGCTCTACGGCCCATTCACGCATTCGCGCGGTTTGCACGGCGCGATCGATATTTTGCAAAAGATATTTAAGTTCCGAACGTGCGGTTTGGAAATCGACGAGTCGGATTCGCGTTGGCGTTGGTTTCGCCCTTGCTTGCTCCATTCGATCGAGCAATGCTCGGCTCCGTGCAATTTGCGGATTACGAAGGAGGAGTATCGGAAAACGATCAAGCGATTGCAAAGCGTTTTGGACGGTCATAAGAAGGCGTTAATTGCCGAGATGACGACGGATATGGCGACGGCGGCGAAGGAATTGCAATTTGAGGAGGCAGCCCGATTGCGAGATGAAATCGCCTCGCTCGAATCGCTCGACCAGCGCGGAGCGCTTTCGACCCACGCCCAGCCGGAAGTGTTTCCCATCGACCCGAAAAAAGGGCTAGCCGGCTTGCAAAAGATATTGAAACTAGAGACCGCGCCGCGAGTGATCGAAGGAGTAGACATCGCTCACACCTCGGGGACGGAGACGGTCGCCTCGATCGTGCAGTTCATCGACGGTCTTCCGTTTAAGCCGGGCTATAAGCGCATGAGAATTCGCGAGGTGAAAGGAGTTGATGACTTCGCCTCGATTCATGAGGCGGTGTCGCGACGTTTTCGCCGCATTGAAGACGATCGGGAAACCGCCCCGGATATTTTGCTTATCGACGGCGGCAAAGGTCAACTGGGGGCCGCGATTTCGGCCATCGAAGCGCTCGGCGTCAAAATGCCGTTGGTTCTCTCGTTGGCCAAGAAGGAAGAGTTAATCTTCGTGATGGGGAGAAGCGAGCCGATTCGTTTGAATCGTCGCGCGTATTCCTTGCGATTACTGCAATACGTTCGCGACGAGGCGCACCGTTTCGCCCAGCATTATCACCATATTTTGCGCCGTAAATCGACGCTTGGGGGAGAGTAGAAAGTAGGGCGTAGGGGACAGGGCGTAGGGGGCGCGAAGGATTTGTCGCCACGTCGCGCTACTCGGTTTTTGAAATCGCTTCTTCCAACAGTTCTTGCAGGTTGTCGAGTCGCAGAAGGTCTTTGGCGATTCGAGGATGGGCGAAGATACGGACTCGTTTGACGTAGTCGTCGAACTGTTGATTGGCCAAGGCGCAAGTGACGGGCGAGACCTCGGCCAGCGAGCGAAAGACGTTCTCTTTTTGGTAGAAGATTTCGATATTGAATTCGACTTCGCGAGTCATCGGCGGCGCGTCGAAAAGAATCTCATGCGGAGCGACGACGCGGCCCAAAGACGCGCTCACGACGGCGGCGAATTGCTCGGCGCAGGCCGTGAGCCAAGGGTAAGGGCGTCGGGCCAAGCGCTGATAGACTTCGCGTTGTTCGAAAAAACTGTATTGGGCGAGACGTTTGTAGATTTTGCGCGTCGGGCCGAAGAGGCCGTCGAGCAGTTCGCAGGCGGGCCCGGTCGAGCCGACGTGGATCATTTCGGCGATCATTTCTTGTTCCGACATTCGGAAGAGCTGCTCCATATCGAGGGCTCCGTGGAGCAAGTAGAATGCCCGTTGCAGCATGGCCGTGGCGGCGCGAACGCTGTGGTGCCAATAGACCTCGCTGAACATGACGTAGCGGGCGAAGACCATGAGTTCGGCGGCAGTCTTGCCTTTGTCCGAGATGGCCAATCCGTCGCCGGCGGCGTTGAGGCATAAACTTCCTAGCAGGCGTTGTTGATCGAAATGGCGACCGTAGGGGACGCCTGCATGGAGGCTATCTCGTTCGAGATAGTCCATTTTGTCGATATCGATGGGACCGGAAAGCATGCTTGCGAGAATTTTTGAGCCGACGTCGCGCGGCTTCTCGCTTAAGAGGGCGGTCACGTCGCGTGGAGCGACTCCCCAGTCATGGCGGAGAATATCGGCGATTTCCCCTTCGAGGAGAAAACTGTTGGCGTATAACTCGTGGTGCGGCACGCTGGGGAGGCGAATGTCTTCGATCGGATGGCAGAACGGCCAATGGCCGAGGTCGTGCAACAACGCGGCGACGATAAATGTTTCGGCCTGTTCGGGCGCGACAGACTTCGCGAATCGATCGTCGTGCGAAAGTTGCTTCAAATAGAGCAGGGCGAGGCGATAAACGCCCAAGCAATGCTCGAATCGGGTGTGCAGGGCGGCGGGATAGACGAGCGATACGAGGCCAAGCTGACTGATTTTGGCCAAGCGTCGGAAGTCGGAGGAGTCGATGAGCGCGCGAACGCGAGGGGTTAGAGGGACGTCGGTTTCGGGCGGGATGCGAATGATGGATCGACGAGAATCGAGCGCGGCGACTTCCGGTATTTCACGCAATAGCGACATGACTCTTCCCTGATTCCTAACCCTATGCCCTACGCCCTAATCTCTACGCCCTACATCCTACATTTTTATTTTATATCCCATTTCCCAGACCCAGCCCAGGCCGGCGATCCAGCGGAGGAGTACGGTGAAGACGAAATAGAAGGCGCAGTGGGTGAAACCGACGGAGGGTTCGACGTCGTACAGTGCGGCGGCGGCGACGGAGCCTCCGCCGAAGAGGACGGGAGCGATGATCATCCAGGACCAGATTTCACCGGCGGCGAATCGCGGGGCTATTAAGGAAAGAATGATCCAAAAGGCGACGTAAACCGTGCCGCAGGCGAGCGATCGTAAGTAGAGCTCTTTTCCGCGGAACGGCTCCAGTTCCGGATCGGCGATAAAGTGGTAGGCGCCGGCCGAGAGAAAAGGGGAGACTAGGAAGAGGCAGGCGGCGGCGATGATTCCATTTTGGAACAGGTGCATACTCCGGCCGAGGATGATGGCGGCGACTACGACGCCGACGATCAAGGCGGTGGTAAGAGAGAGCGAAACGAGGCTCCATTTTTCGGCGCGTCGTTCGAGCGGTTTCAGGGTCGGCCGGCCTTCGCCGTCTTTTCCGCCTGCCGCAAACTCCTCGGGAGCGTGGATTTTGACCTGTTCTTCGAGTTTCGGGACGGTGAGGGTTTTCTTGCAATGGGGACACGGCCCGGTCTTGCCGGCGAATTTTTCGCTGACTTGGAACCGTTTCAGGCAACCGGGGCAAACGACTAAGATCGACATGGAGCAACTCGATAGGGGCGATTAAAAGTGGAAAACGGTTCGTCGAACGTCGGATAAGGGCCTGTGCCGGATTATTTAAGCGGACTTTAATGCAAAACGCGCTGACTTACACGCAGCCGACGGCGTTAAAATTTAATGGCTGGCAAGCGGTCAGCGGCGCTCAAACCGGAGTGCGTAAATTGGATTTCGCAGTGGCGGTATTCTTCTAGTTTCCCATCCGGTCGTCGGCTGTCAAGGATTTCGCGTTCGGGGCAGTTTTTTGGGGCATTTTTTGGGGAAATTTTGATCATTTTGCCGTTTTCGCCCTTCTCTGAGCCGTTTTGCAATAAAAAAAGCGAAAAAACGCGAAATCCTAAAAAATACATTGCTTCGCGTCGGCCGGTATAGTAGCATCAGCAGATAGAGCGACCGCCCAATCGCTTTAGAATCCTTTTCAAATTCGGGCGTCCTTATCCATTGTTTTTCGCAACCGCATCCTGACGAAAACGACATCGTTTCGTCGAGGCGTACATTGTCTTTTCAAAAAATAAAAGACCTCGCCAGTAGGGAGGGGAAAATCGTGTTGGAATTTCTTTGTCCAAACGGGCACCGCATTCGTTGCGGAGAAGATCAAGCCGGCAAACCGGCGAAGTGTCCTCGTTGCGGCGTAAAATTTTTGATTCCGCCGACTTCCGACACTTCGCTTTCCTCGGCCAGCGTCACCGATACGGCCGTAGCGCGCGATCTCTCGGCATCGAGTTTGACCGGTCTTTCGAGCGCGATCGGAAGTAAAAACGGGGGCGGTTCGAGCGTCGCGGTTAAAGACCGGCCGATCGAATTCCTTTGTCCGAACGGTCACCAACTGAAGGTGCCGCCGACCCAGCAAGGAAAGTCGGGAAAATGCCCCAAGTGCGGCGCCACGTTCCGGATTCCCGGCGGCAGCGTCAGTCCCGACGATAGCCTAACCGCCGATTTATCGTCGCTTAGTTCGACCGGGCTGAGCAGCTTGTTCGACTCGGAGACGCCGGGGGGGGCGAAAGACAAATCAAGCCCCTCGAACGCCGCAAGCAAATCGTCGATTGGGTCGTTGACGACGTTAGGGAAGCGTCGCAAAGATCCGATGCACGAGACGTCGGAGGAGGACGAAGAGGAGAAGAATCCGCCTGCCGACGCCTTGGCGGCCGCGTTCCCCAAGTTGTGGATGGAAAAAGTTGCGGGAGCCACGCTCGAGATTGAATTGTCGAACGGCGACATTATCGAGCCGGAAGATTTTTTGGCCAAGCCGTCTCGATTCACGCATGCTTTTTTTGTTGTTCGCTGCAAAGACGGCGTCATTCTTCAGGTCGTGAAATGGGACAGCGTTTTTCGCGTTCGGCTTCGCGGTTTGAAAGAAATTCCGCAAGATTTCGTCGACCGAAAAAACGATTAGCGACGATTTGCATTTCGTATAAATAGGGAACGCCCTGCTCGGTTTGACGCGAGCAGGGCGTTTATTTTTGTTGCGGAGGAGAGAGAATCGTGCGGCGAATTAGGTCGGCGGGGCGATGACCGCCTCCGGAACGAATTCGCTCTTTTCCTCGATGATAATACGGCGAATATCGTCCCTTGCGCGGAAGAACGCATTAACGACGTCGGGATCCCATTGTTTGTCCGATCCGCCGTGCATAATTTGGTCGATCTTGTCGTCGGCCATTCCTTGTCGATAGGGGCGATCGCTGCTCATGGCGTCGAAGGCGTCGGCCACGGCGACGATGCGGGCCTCGAACGGAATGCTGAGTCGAGATAATTGATGCGGGTAACCTTCTCCGTCCCACGATTCGTGATGATGCAGGATGACCGGCAAAACGCTTTCCAACTTGCCCAAGTCGCGCAAGATGCGATGTCCGATCGAGACGTGATGCTTGATGTGAGCGTATTCTTGTTCGGATAGTTTTCCCGGCTTGCGAAGGATGTGATCGTCAATGCCGATCTTTCCGATATCGTGCAGCAAACCGGATAGATAGATGTTGTTTTTGGTCGCCTCGTCGCAGCCAAGTTCTTCGGCCAGTCGGACGGCGATCCTCGCCACTCGATCGCTATGACCGTGAGTGTAGCGATCTTTCGCGTCGATGGCAGAGGTAAGCGCGCGCACTACGCCGGTGAGCAGTTCCGCCTGTTGGCGATAGAGCTCGATATTTCCGCAATGGATGCCGAGGATCGCGGAAATGGAACTGATTAAGCTCCCTTCGACAGTACCGAACTCGGCGCCGGTGTGGTGATTGAACGCGGCAAGGTAGCCGAAAACGTTATCGCCTTCTTGCATGGCGGTAACGATCATTTCGCGAATTTCCGGGAATTTCCAATTGCTTTCCTGCGTAATGCGGCGGTTCAGGACGACCGGGCGTGAAAATTTCGCCGGTTGCAATTGTTCGGTCAAACGAGTGAACGCTTCACCGTCGACGGGGCAACGTCCTTGGGTGAGGAAGATAGGTTTTTCGCGAACGGCATGGTTCGCCTTCGCCGATTGCGGAGGAGGAAGCAACTGGATCGCCAATCCGTCGGCCGGCAGCGTTTCTTGCAACCATTGCAAAGCGATTCGGCCCAACTCCTCGTCGCTTCGGGAGAGTTTTAAGTTTTGGGTCAACCGATAAAGGAGGCTGATTTCTTCGTAGGTCGAGGCAAGATGGAGCGAAACGTCGGCGTTTTCGGACTCAAGCTCTCGGACTCGGCGGCACATCTTCAGTTTTTCGGCGATAAGTCGGCTGGTTTGCTGTAGCCGTTCGGCGGGAATCGGTTTTTGTTTGCAGGCCCAAACGGCTGCTTTTTCGAGGTTCAGGCCCAGAATGCGGGATTGCGTGGAGAGGTCTTCGCCAGAAGAGACCGGACGAGTGACGAAGGGGTGAACGGCCACCATGGGCTGATCCCATTCGTCGTAGAAAGGAATGGCCAAGACGATGAACGGTTCGTCTTCTTGAATGAAGTCGGAGGCTCCTCGTCGCACGATTTCGCGGCTAAGCTCGCCTGCCAGGCTCCAGTCCTCGATGGGAATATCTTTCGGCGCCCAGCTTAACTCGCCCGTTTCGCCGGAGAAAAGGGCGAACTCCGTACCAAACTCGCGGGCGAGCAGAAGTTGAAGCTCGACGCACATTGAGTCGTTTTCGGAAAGGGGACGTTCGGACGGAGCTGAGAAGGGCACTTGCGCTTCAAAAGATTGCGTGCTCATGGTCGTATCGATTCCCGGGTAGTATTCTCGACGGAGCATTTGGAAAAGCGATTATCGCGGCGGAGCCACGGTATTATGCCGGATCGCCGCACTTTACGGCGTTTCCCATAGGGGGGGCGCCGCAATTACACCTATGAAATATGTAGTTTATATTCACTGTTCAGGCAAAAGCCTCAGCCCTGGCCGGGATTGAATCATAGGGGGGAAACCTGGACTTCTTGGATAAAATACGATCTGTAGCGGCTGGGCCGGTCGGAACGACGATCGGAGGGGCTGTCATTCGGGACAAAGGGCAAAAAAATGACGATTTTGGGCGAACGTTCGACCGATTTTGAGTCTCCTTCGTAAGGAAAAATAGGATGTGAAAGTGACCGAGAATTTCGCACCCCTTGCGAAGGGGCGGCAAGTGACTCTCCCTTGCATTTCGCGGCACGGGCAATCACAATGGCGGGTTAGGATTTTTGGGAAGATAAGTCATCTTTGACGAAAGAATTGATGCGTATGTCCTTGCAACGAATGGAAGTTGAACGCCGACAATTTATTCTCCACTCGATTGGCTTAGGCTGCACTTCCTCGATGGAAGTCATTAACAGCCATGCTTTTGCGCAAGTCGTGCAAGGCTACGTGGATGTGTTGCGCAAGCAAGAGTCGCCGCTGATCGACGGAATTCCTCTTTCGCTTTCCGATCAGGACGGCGTCTCGAAGATGGTTTTGTTGCTTCGGGCGACTGCCGCCGCCCCGCTCGAGGATGTGGCGAAGACGATGCCCGAGTTCGCGGACTGCGTTTCTTATCGTGCGGACCTGTATCGATTCGTCGAAGGACTTTATAACTTCTGGCGCGAGCATCACCGCTTTATGGTGTTGCATTCGATGCCGGGTCCGACTAGCTTTGACCGGCGACCTTACCGCGCGTTCAATATGACGGTCGAAACCTTAACCCATTTGATCCGCGGGTTATATCGCGACGTTTGCGAAAACATCACCGGCGACCACCCTTGGGTCTATCGTCAAGTGGCGGCCGGCTGCAACGCGGGCGTCATCGCGGTGCCGGTCGCATCGCCGTTGCCGGCTCCTTACGCGAAAATACTGGGCGACATTCCTTTCATTCGCCAAGTATGGATTGATCCGCCGTTGATCATCGACCCGCCGATGAATACCCGAACCGGTTCGTTTCAAAAAATCGATCGCAATCCGCTGTCTAAGCTTTCGTTGGACAGTTCGAAATTCGTTTGCTATCCGGCGCGCGTCGGACCGCTTTCGATTTACGTCTATTTTCATCAACGTTTCATGGAGTTGGGAATCTCGCTGGCGAATTTGTTCGAGCTGGCCTCGGACAAGCAGCTTGAGTCGGGCCCTGACGCGGTTTTCGTGTACGGGGCGCCTTCGGAGAAAATGGTCGAGTTCGGCGCTTTGCCGACCGTATTTTTCGACGACGAAGTGAACAACCTTCTCGCCGCCGCCGTTCCGCTTGAAGATCGCTTCGGCTACTTCGGCTACGCGAAGAAAATGATGCTTACGTTGCACAACATCGTCATGATGAAACGAGGCATGATGCCCTATCACGGGGCCATGACCCACATCGACATGCGCAGCGGCAAGCAAGCCAATATTCTTTTGATCGGCGACACCGCCACGGGCAAGTCGGAATCGCTCGAAGCGTTCCGCATTCTCGGCGGAGATCAAATCCGCGAACTGCGAGTCATCGCCGACGACATGGGGTCGATGACAGTCGGGGCCGACGGAAAACTCATCGCCTACGGTACCGAGATTGGCGCGTTCATTCGCGTCGACGATTTGCAACAAGGCTACGCCTTCGGCCAGATTGACCGGGCCATCATCATGAGTCCGCAGAAGGTCAACGCGCGCTGCGTTCTGCCGGTCACCACGTTGGAAGACGTTTTGCGCGGCTATCCGGTCGATTATTTGCTCTACGCGAATAACTACGAAGAAGTGGACGCCGAGCATCCGATCATTCAGCCGTTCGCCTCGCCGGAAGAGGCCTTGGCAGTGTTCCGCGAAGGGGCCGCGATGTCGAAGGGCACCACCTCGTCGACCGGTCTAGTTCATAGCTATTTTGCTAACATCTTCGGCCCGCCGCAGTATAAGGAATTGCACGACCCGTTGGCGTTGAAGACGTTTGAGGCGGCATTTAAGTCGGGCGCCTTCGTCGGCCAGTTGCGCACGCGATTGGGCATTCCAGGCTACGAAAGCAAGGGGCCCGAGGAAGTCGCCAAGGCTATGCTGGATTTGATCGCGAAGCGATAGGTCGCGATTATTGCGTGACGTCCGGATGAAAGACCTTGTGGCATTGGTCGCAGCTTTCGTTGAGTCGCGTCATCGCTTCGCCGGCTTTCACTTCGTCCTTGGCGTGGACGGCGGCGTTCACTTCGCCCGCCGTATCCCGCATTTTCACTGAAAACTCGTACCATTGCTTGGCTTGCTCAGGGGTTTTCGCCTCGCTGAGATCGGCGACCGAGCCTTGAGCAATAGCGGCGATGACGGCCGTCATGCCCGCGTTCGACTTTTCATTCTTTTTGAACCGCGAGCCTTTTACGTTTCGCTTGAGTTTCGTGTTGATCGAAGGAACTTGCTTCATTAACTCGGGCAGTGCGGCGACTTTCTCCCATTTCAGCGAGGACGAAGACGCTTTTTGGGTCGTCGAGGCTTTTAACGCTTCAAAGGCTTTTTGGGCGTTCGGAAAATCCGTCGCGGCGGCCAATGCCTGGGCGGTCTTTATCATCACCGGAGCCGCTGACTTATATTTACTCTCCTGATCGTGCATGCCTAGGCATAAAGCAACAACGATCAACGTGTTTGCGTCTTGGGCGATCTTGTCTTTATAATCTTTGAACGACGTTTCATCGACGAGCGATTCCGTCTCTAGGCTCTTCATGTAGAAATCAAATTGCTCGGCCAAGTCTTCGGCAGGAGCGAATGCCGAAACCTTGGGCGGCGTCGGCGGCGCGGGAAAATTCGATTTATCGGCCGAGTCGCCGATCGGAGCGGCGGCCGCAACTTGAATTGCCGCAGTTTCACGCGAGATACTTGAACGTGAGTCGTTCGGCTTCTTCGGCGTTGAGGCCGCTTCGATCGGCTCCGCCGGAATATCGTCCGCCGAGAGAGGGCGATCGGCGATTGTTTCTTTTGCGGCGTTCGCCGACGGCGAGGCGCCGTCGGTCGTCGGCTGCGTCGAGGATTGTTTCGAACAACCGGCAAGAGCCAATGCGATCATCAAAAAACAGCCCAGTGCGATGCGTTGCATAGCGATCATGGATTTTTCCAAGTTCAACGGCCATAACGGCAGGCAATTTCAACAAAACAGCAAGAATAATAGTCGATACGCTTGCGGGCGGTCAACCCAAATTGCCCCGTCACGAAACGAAAAAGCCTCGCCGGCCGAGAGAAATCGGCAAGCGAGGCGGGCATTTTTACAATAATGTCTTATTTCAATCGGAAACGCCGATTTTTTGTTCGTCGGAATTTCCGCGAAGCTCCGGTGCGTACATCGCCGCCGCACGGGTCGGCAACGCGCTAAATCTGCCGGGCGTCTCGGCCCGCATTCGATACGAAACGCTATGCGTTCCTCGCGCTAGTTGTCTAGTAAAGAAGACGACGCGATTGTCGCGGAATTCGACGTAGGCGTGCAGATCGTTGCCGTTGTAGCCGCTGCGAACCTCGACCGGCTCGAAACCGCTTGGCTTCATATCCTCGAAAATGAGGTACTCGTAATCGTTTTTCGAGTCGATTTTCAGTTCAACTTCGACGAGGTCGCCGCTCTTCAATTCCGCCCCGTTCGGCAGTTCGACTCGTTCGTACTTCTCAACCTTTTGGTCGATTGCCTGACCGTGCGCGCCAGCCACCTTCGCCGATTTGTCCGCCTTTACGAGTTTGTAATACTTACGTTCGACCTTAATTTCCAGCCCGGCCTTTGTGATGAAGTCCTCGAGCGTGAAGTTGGTTGAATAGGCGTTATAGTAAAGCGGTCCTTGGCCTTTCTTTTTCAACTCGATCGTATGCTTACCGGGCGTGACGGCGTCCCCTGCGACGACGAATTGATTGTCGAAGGTGAATAGCGTGGCCGGAGTCACTTCGACCGATTTTTGCAATTTGCCGTCGTAATAAACCTCGACGGTCATGTTCGGCGTCGATTCGCCCGAGGCTCGGAGAAATTCGGCGAAGGCCTCGATGCAAAGCGCCGTGTCGCGAGTCGAATTCCAGTAGGTTGCGTTTTTGCGATTGTTAAGAAGGTACTTCACAAATCGCGGGGCTAACTCGCCCTTGGGATCGGTTTTTGCCAGCAGTTTTAAATAGTAAGCGTTCGCTTCATTTTCGCTGCCGTACCAATACCACCAATATCCGTCGGCTAGTTTTAGCCAGGCCGTTTGGTTTTCGTCGTCCTTTTCAACATACTGATTGATGTTGCGAAGGAGCATATCGAGCTTTTCCTTCTCGCCCTGTTTTTCGAGGGCTAGGCCGAAGGTCGCCATTGAATAGACGGCCAGTTTCGTGCGATCGCGATAGAGAAAATCCCGCATAGCTTCGGTTTTCAAGTCGGCGTCGGCCAATACCATATAGACGAGCGAATCGATATTGTCGGCCGACTCTTTCCAACGCAGATTGGGCGACTTGTCTTTGATCGCCGCATTTTGCAGGAGCGTGATTTGTTCGTCTTGATAGCGTTTGAGCCACTCGACGCCTCTTTGAAGAACTTCAGGCACGACCGCCGCGCCGTATTGCTGCGCTACTTGCAAGCCATGAACGACCGTTGCGGTCGTATGCGGCGAGGAATATTCACCGAATCCGGAGAACCAGCCCCAGCCGCCGTCGGAAAGTTGCATTTCGGTCAATCGAGCGACGCCTGTTTTGACGATCGTAAGAACTTCGGCTTCGTCGAAGACCGGATTGCGATCGAATCGCTTCCATTGCTTCGCGCGATCTGCGGCGTCGCCGATCTCTTGAGCGTTTAAATTCGTCCGCTTGTCGCGAATGTCCTTCAAATTCAACTTCATGTCGATTAACGTTTTTTGCGTGATCACGGCCGGCAAAAATTTGTTCAGCGTTTGCTCGGTGCAGCCGTAGGGGTAATCGACCAAGTACGGCAAGGCGTCCACCATCGCCCCTGCCAGCGTCGGCGAATAACGCACTTCGATCAGCGATTGCTTTGGCCTTCGCTTTTCCGGAATTTGAACCGTGATTTGACCACTTTCTTTTTCCGGCCGCAATGAACCGGAGAACGAATCGGTCTTCAACATTCCATGCACGTAGCAGGGAAATTTCTGCTCCATGGCGTCGGAATCTTCATCGGTCAGCGCCTTCATTCGCACGACCGCTTCGCCCTCGTCCTGAACTTCGACTCGCCAATCAACGCGCGCTTCGCCGTTCGGCTCGATCTCGACGATCTGAGATTTCGAGAAGGGCGTATCCGGCTTTTTCTTAATGCCGTTATCCGTAAAGCTTGGGGTAGTGATAATTTCGAGCAACTTGTTCTCGCCCAATTCCAATTGGACCGTGATCTGTTTTCTCGTTTTTAAGTAATTATGCACGACGGCCGAAAGAACGACCTCGTCGGTCTGCACGAAGAAACGCGGGGCTTGCAAACGGACGATTAGGTCTTTGCGCGTAACGACGTCGGCTTGACCTTGGCCGACTTTCGTGCCGCCTCCCATCGCCCAAACTTTAATTCGCCACGTCGTGAGATTTTCGGGCATGTCGAGCGCGACCTCGGCCTCGCCGTTCTTGTCGGTCGTAAGTGAGCCGACCCAGAGGGCGGTATCGGCGAATTTTGAGCGCACCGTAGGCTGGACGAGCGGGCTTGGTTCGGTGACTGGAGTATTGGCAGGCAAGTCGAAATTCGCGTCGCCCAAACTGCTTTTTTCTTTGAAACTCTGTTCCACCGCTTGCATCGGCGCTGCGGCCACTTCCATTGCCGCAGCCGGAGCGCGCGCCGCCATCGACTTGGCCATCATCCTGCTTCTGATTGGGCCGTTTCCGGCCCTGCCGCCGACCGCTAATTCCAAGTTGTCAACGCCGCTCGCCACA
Organism: Thermoguttaceae bacterium; assembly: GCA_963665265.2. Classification (GTDB taxonomy): domain Bacteria; phylum Planctomycetota; class Planctomycetia; order Pirellulales; family Thermoguttaceae; genus CAXXHQ01. The sequence continues at coordinate 2,290,418 of OY762224.2, forward strand.
AAAACTTGTCGGCCAAACGCGCCCAAGTCTTGCATCGCCGTCGCGTCCTTTTTCACGACGCAGGAGAAGTAGCGCTCTAAGCTGCTCTCTGTATTCGGCGAATGGTAGCGACGCCATTTCCAGAAGAATTCTTTTATTTCCGGAACGTTCGAGCCGCCCGAGATGTATTCGACAGATTTGTCGTAGATAGAAACGACGGTAGAACCGACGAACGGTTGGCCGAAGAAATCGGTCAGCTTAAGCTTTACTTTGGCCTTTTCGCCAGGCTTATAAGATTCAGACGAGGGGATCACTTCGACGCTTAGCACGCGCTTTTCCGGCGGCACGACGATCTCTTTGCATTCGGTATAGACTTTTCCGTCGGCGACAGTTAACGCCTCGATGAAAAAGTTCGGCATGTCTTTCTGCACGACGGCGATCTCTTCGATCGCGCTCTTGCCTTCCAAACGCAGAACCTTCGGCGGCAAGCAAATGCCGTTCGTCGGACGAACGAAGAGCAAAACGACGCTGCCCGGTCGATCCGTATTGATTTGCAGGTTCACTTTTTCGCCGGGAGCGTATTCCCGCTTGTCGGGCACGAGCTCGAGCTGATTGAAACGGAATTGGGCGCTGTTGAATCCTTCGCCGATGACGGTGAAGAGGTAGCCTCCTTCGATGGCATGCCCTTTCGCGTCGGTCACTTTATAGGAAAGGCGATATTGACCGGCCTGCGACGCGGTCATTTGTTGCTTGGCCGTTCCTTCGGCGTTCGTTTCGAGAGCCCAAGTCTGAACGACCGTCTCCGTCGGCTTTCCGTCATCTTTATAACTGATTTGCAAAAGCCGTAATTCGCCTTTGCCTTCGATCGGTTTATGGTCGAGCGTTTGCGCCGAGAAACCGGCGTGAATCACGTCGCCGACGCGGTAGTATCCGCGATCGACCCAAGTATAGACGCTGAAGGGTTTGCGAGCGACGAGGACGGTTCCTTCTCCGGTTATAGTGCGGCGCGATTCATCGATGACTTCGGCAGTAATCGAATAGCGATGGTCTTGATCCGCATGCAGGGCTTTAGCTGCGGCGGTGTCAATCTCGACTTTTACCGTACCGTCGGCGCCGATTTCGACTTCACGATCCATAACCAATTCCGGCGGAGCCGAGCCGCGACCGAACCACAACGGATACGGACGCAAGCATCCCCATTCATGCCAACCGGGATACCAAGCGTAGTCGTAGCAGAACCACCAGTAGCCCGGCCCGTAGAACCAATCCCAGATTCCGGTTGGATACCAGCGTTCGTCCGAGGCGGTCCGTTGAACCTTGAATTTCACTTTCGCCTTCGTAACCGGTGAGCCGAAATAATATTTCGCCTTGATCGTCGCCGTGATTGTTTCGCCGAGCATGACGGGCGCTTTAGGCGCGTCGATCGTAACTTCATATTCCGGTTTTTTATATTCCTCGACGCGGAACGTTCCTCCTCCGTGATTGACGACGTTGAAACGATAGACGCCCAGCGTCGCGTCGGTCGGGAGCTTGTATTCTCCTTCAATTCCGCCGTAGGCGTCAGCCGTTTTCTCCTCGGTGACGATTTTTTCGCCTTTCGGATTATATAGTTCGATCGTGAACGATTGATTGGCAAAAGCCGAACCGTCGGTTACGTCGTACTTGGCCTGAGCGACCCAGAATTTGTACTTCACTGTTTGATCGGGGCGATAGACCGGCCGGTCGGTAATCGAGTAAACCTTGGTTTGGTTATATTCTTGATCATAGATATTTCCGTACCACATGTTCGAGAACCCGAGATAGGCCAAACGTCCTTCCGGCGTTCGGGCGATGACGAGCCATTGATATTCTTGCGGCGCTTGTTCGCGAGAAAGAATGATTTGACCTGATTCGTTCGAGAACTCGGCGAACTGTTTGATTTCGATTGGTTGCGGCACTCCGTTACTGTACTTGGCTCGCCACCCGAAGTATTCCACGTTCGCTTTTGAGATGGGTTTTCCCGTAACGGCGTCGGCGACGTAATAGAGCGTTTTGCCGTCGAGCGGTTTTTTCACGATGGCAGTATCGTCCACCCAGACGATGACCCAGGTTTCGTTGCCGTCCTTCATCTTGGCGTTTAGCAAGTAGGCGCCCGGTTTTGAAAGCGGCGTCGTAACCGTCACTCTCGCATCGAAATGATTTTCCTTCGGCTTCAGCGGCAGTTTCCAATTGGCTACTTGCTCGCCGACGTATCTTTCTCTATTTTCATTAACGAGTCGCCAACCGACGTCGCCGATCTGCGTTTTATCCCATTGCACCGAACGGGGGCGAATTTTCAGATAATTCTTGATGTCTGAAAGGAGAAGATCGACCTTAATCGCGTGGGCGGTAAATTCGACTTCCGTGCCGTTACGATAGCGATACTCGACCGTCGCCCCTTTGCCGGAAGGTTGCGAACGAGAGTTTTCAAAGCGGCCCCAGGCGCCGACGATTTGATCTAAGTGCGATTGCCAGCCTTTTCGAACGCTCTGATGCGCGCTTGAGTAGTTCTTGAGCAGCCATCGCAGCCAATCGGCGGCCTTCTCAAACTGCCGGCGATTTTCGTATATGCCGACCAATTGCGAGGCCGAAAATTGGGCATTGTCTTGCTTCGGATCGGCGGCCATCCCCTGATAAATCTTAATGAAATTGAATTCGTCGGGCAGTTTGAACCGCTTGACTCCGGTGGCTAATCGGGCGATCGTCTCGTCGTCGCCTAACGTATGCATAGCGAAAATGCCGGCGGCGGAGTCTTCTTTGTCGTCGGCGTCGCCTCGACCGAAATCCCAGCCGTATTGCGAAAGCGTTTGCGTGCCGAATTGATTCATCATCGCGGCGGCGAATTGATTGAGAACCATGCTGCGAAGGCTCAAATCATTTTCGATCGCTTGTTGCAGGCACCAGCGCCAGCGTTGACCGTCGCTTTCCGCCGCCTCGAAGCTTTTGGGAACGATGTAAAAGACTGGATTCCCCTTTTCATCGACGGGCGCTCCGCTTGCTTGCCCGTAGTAGCCGCCCCAGCCCGGCTCGTAGTCGGGGAGCGTTTTTAAGTCGGTTAGATATTGCAAGCGCCACGATTCGACGCCGTTGCGATGATTCTCGATCATGTTTGAAAGAGCCAGCAAAAACTCGGCCGTATCTTTTCGATTTTCATCTTTCTGGGCGAGCGGAAGCGCTTCGTTCATTAGTTGCAACGCTTGGACGCGATCCCGCTCCGCGCAATTGACGAAGTTTCCGCCTCCGCGATGTTGACCGCGTTGAAACTTCCCCGCGATAATGAATCCGTTGTTTGCGCCGCTCGATTGAACGGTGAACGCTTGCCCTTTGGCCGGAGAAAGCGAAACGTTGCGACCGAAAAACGTTTCCGCCGCGGCTTGAACGGCCCGCCAGTCCTGTTTGTGAATCGTCACGAATTCGTTGCGAAGTTCGTCGGTTTCGTCAACTCGATTGAGTCTTTCCAAGCAAATTAACGCGGCGGTCAGATCGTCGCCCGCCGTTTTCTTCCCATTTTCCGGCTCGAGCGCCATTTTTCGGAAAACGCTCAATGCGTCGTTGAAGTTACCGTCTTGAAATAGCTTGGCGGCCGCCTCACGCTGCGACTGTCGATCAGGTTTCACTTCCTCGGCCATGGTTCGGCGCTCTCCAAATGCAAAGCAGGTCGTAATGAAGAACGCTAAGACGAGTGAAAATAAACTGAACCGTTTCATGTTCGAATCCTTGGAAAAGGAACGGCGATGTTGTGCGCGAAACCATGACTTTCGCATCAACGGCGGAAAAGAATCCCGTCCGAGCTGCGACTGCCGTTTCGACGCGGCGGCGGCGCAAAAAGTTCCAGGCAATCTCCGGTCGCCAAGAATTGCTCTCTTGCGTTGCAGGGCATCGATCCCCGACAAAGCAGGGTAAATATACAGCGGCCGACAAATTCAAACAACTATTACGGACTTCCTTCACCTTAGATGTCGTTCTGGCATTTTTGGGGAAATAATCCTTCTGTTTTTTGGGGGCATGACAAACCTGTCATTTTGGGTGAACTTTGCCGTTAAACTTTGCCGATTATTCCGGCAGTGTCGATTAAGTAGAGTGTGACGGCACTGCGCGGGCGGCTAGGCGGCTTACCTAAACAACCAAGCTAACCCAGCGTCCGAAGCCTCCTCCAATCACGGATACGTTCCATGGCGAGACTTACTTCCTACCGCACCTTTACCGGCTTCAAGGCCCTCCTCGTCGGCGTCGTCTTCTTCGCCCTCGGATGCCAGCCGTTCGACCACTATACCCCCACGCTGCAAAAGCCGCTTACTCCCTCGCAACTTCCAGGTCGTGAAAAATCGATGATCTCGCTCCCCGCTTATTGCGTCGAGCCCCCCGATATTCTGCAAATCGACATGATGAAGATGGTGCCCAAGCCGCCCTACCGCATCGACATCTACGACGTCTTGCAGATTCGCGCCGCCGGAACCTTGCCCGACCAGCCGATCGACAACTTCTTCCTCATCGAAGGGGAAGGGACCGTCAACCTCGGCCCGGCCTACGGCACCGTGCATGTGGCGGGATTGACCATGGAAGAGGCCAAGACCTTAATCACCACCAAGCTCAAAGAGATTCTCGCCCAGCCGGAAGTCTCGGTCACGTTGGCCCGCACCTCGGGCACGCAGCCGGTGAGCGGCCAATATCTGGTAGGTCCCGACGGCACGATCAATCTTCGCGCCTACGGCACGATTCACGTGGCGGGCTTGAACGTCAACGAAATTAAAGCCGCCGTGCAAAAGCACTTATCGCAATTCTTCGACAGTCCCGAGGTCTCGATCGACGTTCTGGGCTACAACAGCAAGGTCTTTTACGTGATCACCGACGGGGCGGGAATGGGCGACAACGTCCGTCGCGTTCCGGTCACCGGCAACGAGACCGTGTTGGACGCGGTGGCGGCGGTGGGCGGTTTGTCGCAGATGTCGAGCAAAAAGGTTTGGATCGCGCGTCCCGCCCCCGGCGGACAGGGCGAAGAGCAGATCTTGCCCGTCGATTACGCCTCGATCACGCGAGGCGGCTCGACGGCCACGAACTATCAAGTGATGCCGGGCGACCGCGTCTTCGTCTCCGAGGACGGCATGATCGGCTTCAGCAACACCTTCGCCAAGATCACCGCCCCGGTGGAGCGACTCTTAGGCCTCGGCTCGCTGAGCATCTCCACCGTCCGTGCCTCACAAACTATGGGTAGAAGCTATAACAAAACTAGATCGTATTAATCGATGGGCGTAAAACGGCGTCTCGCTTAACGTAACTGCAATTTCAGAAGTATGTTACGCAATCGCCTCAGGATGCCTTCCGTGACGAATCGTAGAAGAGAATTTCATTGCTCGACGAACGCTTTAGCGGTAGAATTCGTACAGACGACGCGGATATGGATTTTTGCGGATGGTCAGTGAGCGTTTTTGGTTGTCAGCAGGGAGATAAGATTATGAAATCTACTTTGGCGATTACGGCGATAACGATCGGCTTATGGTCGTTCGGCGTTCCCTATTCGTTGGCTGACGATAACGGAGGCGGCGTCTCCGCGCCAACCGACTCTTCCGCACCGCTTACGCCGAACAAATCTACGCAGAAGAAAGCTGCAGCAACTCCAAAGCAGAGAAGCGTTCCGCCAAGCATGCGGAACGTGATGCGTTCAAGGCGGCAACAACAGGGCCAAGATTCCATGCCCGCTTCGCCGACGAATGGCGGCGCGACTGCGGCATCTCAGACCTATCAGTGGTTGCCTCCGACGGCGGGCGCCTCGGAAGCCGGAAGCAACTCGGCCGGCGGCATGTACAATAACTTGGACATGCCGAATTCGCCGACTCGTGCAAGAGCGGACGTTCCGCAAAGTTATTCGTCAATGTCGCAGGCGCAACAAAAGGCGCGTCAGATGTCTGCGGCAAAAGCGGCAGCAACTCCGACGACCCAAGCCGCCAGTAAGGCGTTTAGCGGAGCGCAACAAACTTCCAGCGGCGTTAGCCCATATATGAATCTGTTTCGCAACGGCGGCGGAGGAGTGGACAATTATTCCACTCTTGTCCGTCCGGAACTGGAGCAGCGAAGAGCAAATCAACAATTCGGCGCCGACATTCACGGCTTGCAAGGGAGCACGCAAGTGCAGGGTATGGCCATTCGTCGAATCGGCCAAGAGCAACAAAATCTTCAAGGCGTCGGAGCCCAACAGTATTTCATGAACTATGGCGATTATTATCCAAACGCAAAATAAACCCGTTTGAACTACCCGCGTCTTTCAAGGCAAGATTATCCTCTTGCCTTTTTTCTTTTACGGCGCGCCTTTCGGACCGAATTCAGGCATCGGCAGATCCGGCTTTCTTTTGTTTTTGCGAACAGGCGTCTGCGGAAAGGATGCAGGCGTCGCCTGCTCGGCCGTTTTGGGAGCCGTGATCGGCGTATTCTCGACGACTCGACGAAGTAGCGGGTAAAAGGCGTCGTAGCGTGATCGAACATCCGGCTCCGGCTCGACCATCCAAGTGTCGCCCATATTGCGATCGTTGAACGTCGATCCGAATCCGACGGCCATAACCGTTCCTCTTCCGCACTCAATCGAGGCTCCGACCGTGACGCCGTCCAGCTTTGCGATCGGAGTTCCGCCGACGATCTCCCAAGCGTTCTCCACGCGGAAATTAGGCCAGGCGTCGGCCAAAATGAGTGATCCGCTCTTCACGGCGTCGCGTTTAATCGTAAAGCCGAATTGCTTCAACATTGCGTCTGCGGTCGAATTAGCATTCTCCGGCGAATCGACGACGAGCAACTTTCCGCCGTTTTCGACGAAGCGTTTTAGCTTGTCAATAAACGCGGCGGAGACCGGTTTGTCCGGACAAAGCGAAACGATCGCGTCGCCGGAAAATACGTCGTCTTTTTCTTTACGAATCGTGCTATAGCCGAGCCTGCCGATCCATTGCTCAAACAGGCCGTACCCTTCGCCTTTGCGCAATTTCAGCGGAACGTTTTTCGCCTCGTCTCCTTCTTTCCCTTGCGTAAAAGCGCCTTTTGATAACAGCACGTCGGAGGTGATTCGGTCGATCACGACTTTCTTTAACGGCCTCTCGTTTTTCGGCCAAGCCATAGCGAACCATTGGTAACCGCTGATTGAGTAGGACGCCAAAATCCAACCGAAGGCGATTCCCGCGCACGGGACGAGCCAACTTGAGCCGCTACGAAGCACGAATATCAACGTCGCAACGCCGCAGATCAGGCTGAGTGCGACGAACCATGGACGAGCCGAAAACGGAGAGTTCTTGTGATTCAACCATTCGACGACGCCGACGAGAAATTCCGCCTTGCCAGGTTGAAAGAGCGCGAAACTTGACAGACTCGTCGAATCGCCGAACGCGACCACGCGGCCTTTCCCGTACCAGGCCGACCAAGATTCGACGAACGCGCCGTAACGCATTGAGGGAACATGTTGCGGAATGGGGTGGTAGTTGTCGAAATTGTAATCCGGCGGCATGCTCCACAATCCGGTCGCGTCAATGATCGGTCGTCCGTCGCTCGTCCCGGGATCGATCGAGCAGGAGACGGCGAAATCCATCGGCGGCATAAATTGCGCCGCCGGGTGCGGAACGAAATCGGGATAATAACGTTGGTCGTACGCCGATCTTTCATTACTAAACAGCAGATCGTCGCGGAAGATGAATCCCATCGGACGCGTGATATCGTTCATGGCCGCGCTCGAGCGATCCAAGTTCGTATGGTCGCCGATGAGCATAAGTCCTCCGCCGTTGCTCACGAAGCGTTGAACGGCCCGGACTTCCTCAGGCGAATATCGCTCCGAGGGGAGTTTTATAACCAATACGTCGCACTTGGCCAACGTGGCGTCGTCGATCGAGTCGCTCACCATAAGCCGCGACATTTGATAATACTGCCCAAGATAGGCGTAGGCCGCCGAAAAGTTGTAGATTGACAATTCGCCGTACCACGTCGTGTCGTAAGGGCGAACCGCTTGGGCGTCGGACTCGGCATTGAGATGTTTTTCGACGAAAGTCACGCGGCCTTCGTTGCGTTTGCTCAGAGGATTTCGGACGACCGCCGCCGTTACGCAGATTCCGACAAGCGAAGCGGCGATCGCCGCGGCGGCGACGTTTCGATTTGAGGGAGACGGACAAAACCCGCGTCGCGGAAGTTCGACGGAATCGCTTTCCTCCGGTCGGGGCATCCAACGCCAAGCGGCCAGCATCGGCGCGATGACGTAGAGCAGCAACGGCCAATGGGCGAAGAAATGATTCATCGCGTGAAGCGAATGATCGGGATCGGCTCGTAAAACGCGATGCAGATAGACGGCCATCAGCAAGCCGGCGCGGAGGGGCAACCAAGCGGCGAGGATTAAAGCGAGAGAGCGAGCGCCGCGCAGCCAAGCGGCGTAGCGCGAGCCGGCGGGCCAATCGGCGCAAGTCTTCCATGCCCAAAACGCGACGGCCCCGACGAAAAAGCAAAGCGTTATCGGATCAAGGAGCAATTCCCAGGTCGCACCCAATTGGTGCGTTTGCCGAAGGGAATGCAAAACGACGTTCGAGCCGTCGGCGACCGCGTCAACGGAAAGACCTCGCGCGACGAGAGCGAGAAAGTCGGGCAGCGGCCAGGGAAGGTCGTGATTTTTCGCCGTGGCCGAGGCGTAGATCAACAACGTCAAGTTTTGAGTTGCGAGGATGAACGAGGAGAGAATGGCGCCGACCGAGAGTTTTTCAAATAGCTTGCTCGAACCGGAAAGAAGCGAACAGGCGACGCCGAAGACGAAAAGCGTCGGAATCGCGGCCGTCGGCCAAGGCGACAAAAACGCGACGGGGGCGGCCAACGCCAGGGCGAAATAACGCTCGTTGCGAGAAAAGAAAAGCGGCGACTCGCCGCAGAGCAATAACGCTCCGAGCGACGCGAGAATCGTCGCGGAAGTTGCGTCGACCGGGTAGAAAAATCCCCAGGCGAACGTAAGCGAACCGGCCAGTAAGGCAATTGCCGTCCATGCTCTAATCATGGCTTATTTATCCTCGAAGGCTCAACGAGCCGTTGAATGCAGAAAAAAACGATCGTGAAAGGCGTACTTTATCGAGTGGTTTTTTCGCACGTATATTTGAGAAACCACTGCCAAAAAGCGATGTTATCGACGATTGAATTCGTCGGCGATTCTAAGTTCTGATTCGAAGCGAAGAACGTGTCGGCAATAACGGCTACGTTTCCTCGCCCGGATTGATAATATGCCGAGACGGCGAGACGCTTTCCCTCTAAAACCAATTCGGTCGTGAAATGCATATTGGGGATTTCTTCGTAGGCGACAGGCCAGGCCGCGAAAAACTGGCAACTTTTCTCGTCTTCAAAATTCAGACGTACTGCTCCAATCGGATTCGGCTCTTCTGTCGTAGTTGAACTGGGCGGCACAGGAGACGTCGGAACTGCGAGGTTATATTCCTTGATCGCAACATTCAAGGCGTTCGATTCTTGCGCGCCGGCCATGCACAGCCACGTTCCTCCTTTCTCGACGAAACCGCGTATCGCCTCTCTTTCTTGAGCATTGTATTGCATTAAAGGGGCGATCGAAACGAACAGCTTGCAGCGGTTCAAACGTTCGACGTCGAAAGCGTTCATGCGAAGCGGCAGGAATCCGTCCCGGGCCAGCGTTCTCGCGAATCCGCCGACGCCGTAGTTATTCCAGAGCGAACTGCTCGTCGCCTCGAGATGAGAGCAATCAATGTAAGCGGTCGTCCACGTTTTCGAGGCGTTATGCAACTCCGGAAAAACCCGGCTCGTCGCGGCGTAATAATGCGCATATCCGCAGACGCTCGATGCGGCCAGGACCGTGAAAACGCCGCAACCGAGAACGGTCATTCTGCGTTCCAAAAACGCGATTAGCGAAATGACGGCGATCACTCCGACAATCTGCAGCCAGATATTTCTTAAACCAAAGTTCGTTTCGAAGCAATTGACGAGCAATCGGCCGACGAAATCATGGGTAATCGGCAACTGATCGTTGCTTAAGCATTTCAAATCGCAAAAAACGACGATTCGTCCGAGACAATAGTCATTTTCGCCGCACAGAGGTAAATCACCCAAATGCTGACCGGTTTTGTATTCCGAGGAATCGGGTTTCGCCCCGGCTTCCACCGTGTAAGTTCCCCAACGCCCAATGCAGATTGGCGAAGCGGAGAAGGAGAGTTTTAAGGCAGGTCCGTTCGCCATGCCGAAAGGGCAATCATTTCGGTTAACGCCGATCGTCGTCGGGTGAGCGAGTTCAACTTGAGATTGCTCCCATTCCGCGGCGGCGGATACGATAACTTGACTAGAAGCGTTCGGCGTTTCGGATGATTTAAGAATGCCGTTGAAGGCCGCGTCTTCCGTGGACCCAATAGACGAATTGCTTGCCGCGATGAATAGTTTTCCGCCTTCTTGAACGTAATTGCGAACGCGTTCAATCTGCTCTTTCGGCCAAGGTCGCATCCCCTGCAAACTTGCGACGATAAGGAGGTCCGTTTGTTTTAGTTCCTCTTCGGAAAGAGTTTGCGAAATTTGCGTCTTTCCCCCAAGCGTTTCGATGAAGACCGGAAGAAGACCGAATCCGTTTTCGCCGGGAGCGTCGTATTTCGGCACCCTTTGCGCGGAGCCGTCCGGCGAGAAGATCGTGATTGTTTTGCCCGCCAACGATCCGCTTTTCGGCAATCCGACCGACAAAAAAAGAACGAGCAGGAACAATGCGATGGGAAAGACGTAGCCGACGGCGTCGCCGCCCAATTCGCCAAGCGAAACGGCCTCGTTTCGTTTGCTCAAATCCGGTTTCAACGCGGCGGCCTCATTCGCTTTGCAGCGAACGCTGCGCAGGAGCAACGCCGTGGCGATGCCGTGAAGAATGACGGCTACGGCGGGCAAATTCCAGGGAATCGCGTCGCGGAACATGTTTTGCCACGCCCACTCGCCAAGCCGATTTGAATCCGTTTCCGTGACGTAATACGCCTTCGGTAAAAGTGATAGCCACGTTTCGGAAAGCGACAAAATAGCCAAGTAGACGATCTGCACGACCAAAACGAGCGCAACCCCGGTGATAAGTAGCCGAAGTTTTTCCGCCGGCGCAACGGAAAATCGCCTCGTGGCGTAAAAACAGAAAAGCAAAACGAGGAAGTCGACGCCGCCGAAAGTCGCGCCGACGTTCAGCGGATGCGCGGTCAGTAGCGAAACCGTTTTTCCGCAAACGGCGCCAAAGCCGTCGGCCAAATGCCAAACGAATGGAATGGAATATTGCGCGAATTGAAAGACGGCCAATGCGGCGACCGAGGTTGCGGCGTCGCGCATCAAGCGTGAGTCGGGACCACGGCGACGACCCGCAATAACGGCCAATATCATCGAGACGGCGAAGATATTTGCCGTGGTATTTTGAACGGAGAGCGCCAAAAATCCGAGTAAAACCGCGCCCAGAAAAATGGCCGGAGATTGCCGTGGCGATTTTCGCGAATAGCCGAGTATGCAGCAAACGATCAAGGCGCAGCCTGACAGCGCTCGGGCAATAGCGAAACCGAGCATGCCTGCCGCCCCCGAGGCGATCCACGCGGCGGCGAATGCGAATGCGACGATCCACGCGGCGGAAGGAGAAACATAGGGTAAAGAATCGGTGCCCGGACGAAGCGCCGAATCTTCGCGTTCGGCGATATTTTTCGCGTTCATAAAGAAGTCCGCAGGTTGGCGTTGCGTGCATAAAGAAAATCGAAACGGTGCGCAACGCATCGATTATGTCCGAGACGGCTCTTATTGCCAACATCCGTTGAACGCGATTTATGCCGAATTGTTTTGAAACGCAATTACCTGCGCGATGCTGCGACGATCAGCTAATTGATTACGATCAGAAAGAGTTTTAGCGTTGCGTGATATGCGGCCTCTGCGGAGCTTCGGCGAAAAAGAAAAACCGCGAGTCAGGCGCTTATTCCCGACTCGCGGTTTCGAGTGTTATCAATTGTCAAAGACTTCGTTCAAAAGGGCAATTAGCCGTTCGCACGAAGCATGACGCGGCTGTCGGCGACCGAGCAGCCGGAGCCTTTGGCATGGACGATCAAAGGATTGATGTCCAGCTCGGAAATCTCCGGATGGTTGCAAACCATGGCCGAGAGTCGCAGGAGCGTATCGACGATAGCGTCGACGTCGGCCGGCGGCGCGCCGCGGAATCCGTCCAAGACTTTGAAGGAGCGAATTTGGCGAACCATCTTCTCGGCCGAAATTTTCCACATCGGTGCCAATCGGAAAGTGACGTCCTTAAGGACTTCGACCATCGTGCCGCCGAGACCGAACATGACCAGCGGACCGAACTTCGCGTCGCGGTTGACGCCCAAGATGACTTCGACTCCCTTGCCGGCCATCTCTTCCATCAAGATGCCTTCGATTTTGGCGCCGGGAACCGCCTTGTCGACGTTCTCGTAAATCTTTTTATAACCGGCCGAGGCGGCTTCTCCGCCCTTGATGTTGAGCAAAACGCCCCCCGCATCGAACTTATGAACGACGTCGGCCGACATGACCTTCATCACCACGGCCGAGCCGAACGAATCGGCTAGCTTGGCGGCCTCTTCGGCCGAGTGAACGATGCCGCTCTTCAGCAAAGGCAACTTGTAGCAGGCCAGCAAATCGCGGCAATCGGCTTGCGTCAAATAACGCTCCTTTTTGCCTTCGAGCATCTTGGCGATGATCTTCTTCGCGCCTTCGACGTCCAGATCGCTATACTTGGGAACCTCGCGGCTGGGAATGTCGCTCAACGAAACCAAACGGTCGGCGGCAGCCAACGCGCGAACGCCGTCTTCCGGCAAGGCGTAGCTCGGAATGCCGGCTTCGCGGAGAACCTTCACGCCCGGCGCCACGTCTCGCGCGCCCATGAACGAGCAAACGACCGGCTTGCCGATTCCGCTAATCGATGCGGGAATGATTTCGGCCGTCTCTTTCGGCTCGGTCGTCGATTGCGGCGTGAGAATGATTAAGCCCATATCGACGCCGTCATCCTCCATCACCGTGCGGATGGCCGCTTGATAACGATCGGCCTTCGCGTCGCCGATCACGTCCACCGGGTTGCGCGTCGATGCGGCGGCGGGCAATTGCGGCTTCAGCTTCTCGCGGGTGGCGTCGCTGAGTTGCGCCAACTTCAAACCGTAACGCACGGCCGCGTCGGTGGCCATAATGCCGGGGCCGCCCGCGTTCGTGATGATCGCCACGCGGTTTCCCTTGGGCAACGGTTGGGTCGTGTAAAGCGTCGCGTAATCGAACAATTCGGCGATGGTGTCGATGCGTTGAACGCCGCTTTGCGTCAACAACGCGTCGTATACCGAGTCCGAACCGGCCAACGATCCGGTGTGGCTGCTCACGGCCTTGGCGCCTTCCGGCGATCGGCCCGACTTCAAGCACAAAATCGGCTTGTGCTTCTTCCAGAAAATTTCGCTGCACGCTTCCATGAACCTTGTGCCGTTGGAGATGTCTTCCAGGTACATCGCGATGACCGAGGTGTTGGGGTCGTCGGCCAAGTAGTTCAACAAATCGACTTCGCTCACGTCGGCCTTGTTGCCGAAGCTGACGAACTTGCTAAAACCAATTTGGCGTTCTTCGGCGTAATCGAGAACCGAGGTGCAGAGCGCGCCGCTTTGCGAAAGGAACGCCAGCTTGCCGGGAGCCGACATCTTACGCGCGAAAGTCGCGTTCATGCTGACCGCCGGATCGGTGTTCATGTAACCCAAGCAGTTCGGACCGATCAACGGCATCTTGCCCGAGCGGGCCAAGTCGCGAAGCTTAATCTCCAACTCGGCGCCTTCGTGTCCCGTTTCCTTGAAACCGGCCGAAATCACGCACAAGCCTTTCACGCCCTTATCGATCGCCTCTTGGGTGACCTTCAAGATGGACGATGCGGGAACGATCAGCACCGCCATGTCGATAGGACCGGGAACGTCCTTCATCGACGGATAAGCGTGAACGCCCAAGATCGACGACGACTTCGGATTGATCGGATAAACGGTTCCTTTATACCCGGCGAATAAAAGATTCTTGAAAATATCGTTGCCGACGGTTCCGGCGCGCGACGACGCGCCGACCACGGCAATCGATTCGGGATAAAACAACTTGTGCATCTGCTCGTTTGTTATCCGGTAGTCCGACATGATATAGGAGTTCCTCGAAAGCGGTTATTAAATAAACGTGTGCGTAAACGATTTAGTATGTCCCTCCCTCTTGCGGCAAGCAAGGGGGGTGAGAACCTCTATTCGCCTGACAATTATGTAAAATTCGCTTGATACGCGCGTTTTTTTCGCGTCGCGAATGGGGGTAGCGACTCAGCGCGTCGTTCAAACAGGGGGTTGTCCGAAACTTCCTCGGAACCGCTCGGCGTCAAGGCGATTCCGCTACGATCGCCGACCTATCCATAGGCTGGCGGATAAGAAAACGTCGCGCTGCAATTGGGTTCTCTATCGAAGAAGACCGCGCGCCTCTTTGAGAAAATGTAGCCCGCAAAAATTGAATCCGCGCAATCATTTCGTAACGAATCCGCCTTTAGCGTTAATAGCGAATGAAGCCGAGCGGATTCAAGATATTCCGGAATTGATTGCAAACGTCGTCGTCATTCGTCGGCAACGGCGCCCTCCGCATACTCGTTCATCTCGACGTAAACGATTTCCCTTTTCCAATCGGCTTCGTGAATCGGCCAAACGCGAATCCGCATCCGCTCGTTTGAATATTCGCAGGGCCGATTCGTCGCATGCGATTCGGCGCGACAGGCGTTTTCCTCGGCCGAGGAGGGCGGAAGGCGTCCCGGCATGTTTCCGCGTCGCCAAAAGAGCGCGTTATGATCGAAAACGGCCGCAATTATCGGCGTTTCCCGCTCTAATAGCCGCCGAACGATCAATTCGTGACTCGCGGTCGAATAACTCGCTTTTAACGCATATAAATCCCACCCGGTCGCCTCGCCGTCGGCGCAAAACCACGCGTTCGGCAAAAGCAAACGCGAAGCGAACTGGTTGGCCGTTTGCTCGCGAAAAGTCGGCGCGGCCTCTTCCGCATCGACGCCCCAGTATGCGAAAACTTGGTGCGCCAGATGCTCGCCGATCTCATGAGCGACCGCCCAATGCAAACGCTCGCTACGCGGATCGGAACTCAAAAGAATCGTCCCACGCGGTCGGGGATTGTAGGCGTTCTGCAAACGGACGTATCTGGCTCGCCACTGTTGGCCGTCGTCGGTCGCAATGGTCAACCCCAACGCCTTAGCCAATGCAAACGCGTCAATCGGCGGGCCCTCTACGCCGCTGTTAAGCAAAACCTCCTCGACGACGGCGTCCAGCCCGGCAAAGAGCTCCTCACGACTCAAAACGCTCAACATGATTGGCTCCTCAATTCGCCGGATAGTGTACATGTGTTTACTATAGCAATCCGTATCGGCGCGCCAAGAGCGATTTTGGGACTAAAAAATCCGCCCGTCTCCGGATATGATGGAGGGTTTCCGGCAAAGCGAATTGCCGCGAAGAATAATGCCAGCAAGTCCAGCAAAAAAACCGGAGCGGCCGTGGTAAGAGAACGCGCAAAAGGAACCTTCGCCCTCGTTAGCTTAGGCTGCCCGAAAAATCTCGTCGACGCCGAATGCATGGCTGGCCAATTGAAAGAGGCCGGCTATCGCATGCTCAAGCGCCCCGACGGAGTCGATTTCGTGTTGATCAACACTTGCGGATTCATCGGAGACGCCCGCAAGGAATCCTACGACGCCATCGAGGAGATGATCGGTCTGAAAAACTGCGGCTTCGTCAAAGGAGTTATCGTCGCCGGTTGCCTCGCCGAGCGCGATCGCGAAAAGATGCTCGAACGTTATCCCGGCATCGATCAAATGCTCGGCGTCTTCGGTCGCGATGACGTCGTGGCCGCCGTCGAACGTTTTCAAACCGGCTTCCTCGAACAACGGGCTGTTTTCCGACCCGCTCCTTCGCAACCGCTGCACGACGATCGCCGCTTGCGGATCACTCCGCGTCATCTCGCCTTCCTCAAAATTGCCGAAGGATGCAATCGGCTCTGCGCGTTCTGTTCGATTCCTCTGATGCGAGGTCCGTACGCGAGCAAGCCGTTGGAGGAAATCACGGTCGAGGCCGAAAAACTGGCCGCCGACGGCGTGCAAGAGCTGATCGTCATTGCGCAAGACACGACTTTCTACGGAATGGACAACTACGGCAAGCCGATGCTGGCCGAGGCTCTGCGCCGTTTGAACGCCGTCGAAGGTTTCAAATGGATTCGGCTGATGTATCTGTATCCGATGCACGTCGACGACGAATTACTTGACGTAATCGCCGATTCGGAGAAGATTTTGCCCTACGTCGATATTCCGCTTCAACACATTAACGACGACGTGCTGCGGCGAATGCGCCGGCGAGTCGATCGAGCCGCAACGCTGAATCTATTGGAAAAGATGCGAGCGAAGATTCCGTCGCTCGCGATTCGCACGACGCTCATCACCGGTTTTCCTGGCGAAACGGAGGAGCAATTCGAAGAGTTGCGACGCTTCGTCGCGGATCAAAAATTCGAGCGACTCGGCGCATTCGCCTATTGCGAAGAGCCGGGCACCGCCGCCGCCGAGCTGGACGGAAAAATCTCGGAGGAGGAAAAACTTCGACGCCGCGATGCGCTTTTGGCTGTACAGCAGCCGATAGTTTTTGAACGAAACGAGTCGTTAATCGGCGCTCAAGCGGACGTAATCATCGACTCGGCGGTTCCGAAGGAGAAAAACGCCTTCGTCGGCCGGACCTATGCCGACGCTCCGGAAATCGACGGAGTCGTCTACGTCACCGGCGAAAAGCTGAAGACCGGCGACATTGTGAAAGCCGAGATCGTCGGCTTCCAAGATTACGACCTCATCGCCGCGGCCGTCGAATAGTCCGGAATCCAGTTTCAAATCGCGAGTTTTCAGCCCATTCCGCCGAAACTGATTCGTTAGCGCAAAGCTCGTCTTCGAAAGGCGTTCATACCCCTTTCTCAGCGTTCAAACCATCTCTGTGTTGGTCCATCGACTCGTCAGTGAACGACCGAACAGCAGTTTACGAGAAAATGCCCGAACATGTCGCGAGACAGTGCGTTCACTGAAGAAGTCGGCGAGAAACTGGCGCTGTTTTTGAGTAATGAGTTGCGAAAACGGCATTGCATTTTTGACGAGCGTGGACCGCGACGCAGTCGCCTTATCGACAGCGTTTTACCATTACGCCGCGCGGTGAATTTTGATGACCGTGAAGATGTCGTCGGCCTTCGTAGAAACACCTG
This sequence comes from Thermoguttaceae bacterium, assembly GCA_963665265.2. GTDB lineage: Bacteria > Planctomycetota > Planctomycetia > Pirellulales > Thermoguttaceae > CAXXHQ01. Next base: position 2,307,671 of record OY762224.2, read on the forward strand.
GTTTCCCGGCTCCGCCTGGAAACCGGCTAGAATCGAGGCTCCGCCTCGCCTATCTCTCGCCAAAGCGAGGCGAGCCGCGCGGCCATGCCGAGCGCGGCTCAAATTGCGGTCGACGCTCCCTGGCGCCAAGCCGGGCTGGGCCAATTCAGCGCCGCTCCGCATTAGCGTAAATCAGCGCCGATTAGCGTTCCTTCTCCTCCTCGCCCTCCGCGTTCTCCGCGTGAGAAAAAAAATTTAAAGCTGCGGTGCGTCGGAAACGAAACGGCCGTGAAAGAACGCAAGGAACGCAAAAGATTTTTCAGACGGAATCGCGGGGATCGCGGAAGAGTATTTTTGCCTTGTTTTCTCTGTACCCTCCGTGGCTCTGTGGCTTAACCTTCGCCCGCCCATTTTAAACTTGCTTTCAGGCTCGGGAATATCAGCGAAAATCAGCGCCGATTAGCGTTCCGCTTTTTTCTTCGCGCGAAAATCTTTGCGACCTTTGCGCCTTGGCGGTGAACCTCCCCCGCGATTTCATCCTTCATAATTCATCTCTCATCCTTCCTCTCGCTCATCTTCCACTCTTTGCTTCCGCCGACTTGATTGACGATCCGCGTTTGGCGTTCAATCGCTCTGGCTCGAGCGAAACGAGGTATTTCTATCATCAGAATTACAGTATAATGTAGTCGCCTTGACCGACGCCCCTCGCCCCCGCGGTCGTCGAACGGTATAGTTCCGATCCCTACGGCCGCACGACGTTCCACAACGCCGACGGTTCGGCGAAGACCTTGTCCTCAACGACGCAGTCCTCGAACAAGTCCTTCTCGGAGCGTAATTTATAGCGCAATCGCTCGGAGGGGGAGAAGGCAATGGAATATCTGGTCGTTGGATGGATGATCTTTCGATATAGATTGCCTTAAGAAAATATTCCGTGGGGTTTCAGGATTAACGAAGATGTATCTCGCTGCAAAAAGTAAAAGTTTTCTAGTGTTTATGTCTGCATTTATTTTTGTCTGTGCTAGTAATGCGTATCACTATGCTTTAGGTATAAATACCGTTGCTTACTTGAGGGATGCGGAGAAGAGCGGCATTTGCGCAGTTGCCCGCGAAAAGTCCTCCAGCGAGCGGACGGCGCTAGATTGTGCTTCTGGAGCTTGGATGGATGCGGTAATTGATAGTGTCGCCGTCTCCGGCGTAGATGTAAACGAGCGGCGAGTTGCCATCCTCTCCCGTTTTAATTCAGTCAAGGAAATTTCATTTGTTGATTGTTGCATTTCCGCAGCAACGCTGGATTGCTTAGGCGGAATGAGAGATATTCGTGTTTTAGTATTTAAGAATTCGAAGATTTCGGATGCGGTTTTTCGGAGTATCCCGGACTCCGAAACGCTCGAACGGCTTGAATTAGACCAGACTGCGATCAGCGAGGAGGAGATATCGCGATTGAGTCGGTTTCCAAACCTAATTGAATTGTCGTTGTCGAGAATGCTGGACAGTAGCAAAGGTCTAGCATGTCTTGAAAAAATGCGGCGTCTAAAGGGATTGAGACTACCTTACTCTAAGGTTGGTGATGCCGAATTGCAGGCAATAGCTAACCTGCATGGCTTGGTCGATTTAGCAATCCCAGGAAATTCGTTTACAGACGAAGGGGTGATGCAAATTTCTGGGCTAAAAAACATAGCATGGCTGGATTTATCCCATAACGGCATTTCATCAAAAGGCTTGGCCGCTCTCATTGGAATGTGTGAGATGGATACGCTGAATCTTTCAATGACTAATATTGATGATGAAGGGCTGAAATATCTATCTAACATGGATAAATTAACGGGTGTTGATCTAAGCGGTACTCAAACTTCTGGAGCAGGACTAAAACTAATTTTCTCCCTTCCGGAACTCGACATCCTGGATTTAGCAAATACAAAGGTGTCGGATGAATCTCTGGTTAACCTCAGGAATGCCAGGCGCATTCGGATTCTCGACTTGGCTGGCACGCCGGTTACGGATGCGTGTATCGAGAGCCTAGCTCAATTAAGTTCATTAAAATTTATCTCGTTAAATGGTACGAAAGTTACACAAGAAGGACTTAAGAAGCTTGCTGCTATAAGGAGAGATCTGAAGATTGTGGACAAGCTTTAGTATGCTGACTTTCAAGTTCCTCGACTTGTTAGTGAGCAATCGAGCCGGCGGTTTTTGTGCGAGAAAAGGCTTTGAATCGCCCCAGGAAGGATTCGCGTACCGAATTATTCTGGCGAGAACTCGGAGCGAATCCCATAAATATGGCGAGGCGTCGCCTTGCCGGGCCAATTCTGCGCCGCTCCGCATTAGCGTCAATCAGCGACGATTAGCGTTCCTTCTCCTCCGCGCCCTTCGCGTTCTCCGAGCGATATAAAAAGTTCAATGCTGCGGTGCGTCGAAAAAAAGCAGCCGCGAAAGCACGCAAAAGAATTTTCACCTACGTAGCGGGGATCGCGGAAGAGTTTTTTCTGCCTTGTTTTCTCTGTGCCCTCCGTGGCTCTGTGGTTAAAACTTCGCCCGCCCATTTTTAACTTGCTGTCAGGCAGGGGAATATCAGCGTAAATCAGCGCCGATTAGTGTTCCACTTTTTTCTTCACGCGAAAACTTTGCGACCTTTGCGCCTTGGCGGTAAACCTCCCCCGCGATTTCATCCTTCATAATTCATCTCTCATCCTTCCTCTCGCTCATCTTCCACTCTTTGCTTCCGCCGACTTGATTGACGATCCGCGTTTGGCGTTCAATCTCTCGGGTTCGAACGAAACGAGGTGTTTCTAACATCAGAACGTGCGGTATAATGTAGTAGCCTTGACCGACGCCCCTCGCCCCCGCGGTCGTCGAACGGTATAGTTCCGATCCCTACGGCCGCACGACGTTCCACAACGCCGACGGTTCGGCGAAGACCTTGTCCTCAACGACGCAGACCTCGAACAAATCCTTCTCGGAGCGTAATTTATAGCGCAATCGCTCTGGGGGGGCTTACTCTCCTGGAGTTAAGCAATTTCTGAGAATAGATTGTCCATAATATATAAGGCTATGCGTGATGTTTAAACTGGCATGTCTTTTCATTATTTTGCTTATATCCGGAGTGTTTGCTTTCGTCTTCTCTCCGCCTGATCCCGCGTCCATCCTAATTATGTTTATATGCGTATCCTTGATCGGGATATGCAGTTATTATGCGGGTGCATATTGCCCCAGATGCGAAAAGAGGGACACAACGGAAGAGTGTTCTAAACCATCGGCTCATCTGTAAACGAACGGGCTTTTTTTGTTATAGAACGCACGTAGTCGTCGCTTGGTTTGAAAACGTTTCATTTGGCAGAAGTGTTACATATAAACTATGTTTGGAAACAAAAAGTATTCCTGCCGCCGTCAATATTGGCGTTCTTGGCTGCTAGCGATCTTTTTACTTGAGATTGGGATATTGAATGCCTGTGCCGTCGAAAGTGATCAATTCGAAGCAAGGAAGCACGCTGCCTCGACTACAAAACCCGAAATGCGGAAGGTCGATCCCGATAAACTCATCAAGGCCTTGAGAAACCGCAACCCGTCGCCTGATATATCTAATTACAGCCCAAAATTCATTAAAAGTTATGATTGGAACGAGTACGATCGCGTGGACAAAGCGATAATCGCATTGGTGGGGCATGCCGAAGAGGCATGGCCGGAATTGCTCGATCATTTCGACGAAAGACGCTACTGCATTACGTATGAAACGGAATACGGACGTAATTACACGGTAGGCGACATTTGCTGCATTATTGTTCATCAGTGCTTAATCCAGGCATACCGAGAACGTATTTCCCCATGGTTTAGTTCGAGCAAAATAGAATACCCTAAATCCGAGAAGGTTTATCGAATTCTTTCCCGCCCGGAGATGTTGAAGGACGCAAGGGATATTCGAATATGGTGCCAGAAAAGAGCAGGAAAGCCGCTCTATGAACTTCAGATTGAAATGTGCGAGTGGGCGATCGAAAAGACGAAGGTATTCAATGATGTAAGCGACGAGGAGCGGGAGCCGCTTATAAAGTCGATTCGCGAAGAGATTGCTAGGCTCCGCGAATCTAAGAAGGCAGTTCCCTTTCCCGGATTTCACGGCGAAGAATTCGGCCGATATCGTCCGCCTGAAACGAGTGCGTCGGGTACACAGAGCGGTGTTCAAAATAAGTGTGAATAACTCCTCACTGCCTTTGTCCTTCGACTTTTCAGTGAAAAATCGAGCCAGCGGTTTTTGTGCGAGAAAAGGCTTTGAATCGCCCCAGGAAGGATTCGCGTACCGAATTATTCTGGCGAGAACTCGGAGCGAATCCCATAAATATGGCGAGGCGTCGCCTTGCCGGGCCAATTTCGCGCCGCTCCGCATTAGCGAAACCAGCGCCGATTAGCGTTCCTTCTCCTCCGCGCTCGTCGCGCTCTCCGCATGAGATGAAAAAAGTTCAGAGCTGCAGTGCGTCGAAAAGAAACGGCCCCGAAAGAACGCAAAAGAATTTTCACGCTGAGTGCAGGGATCGAGGAAGCGTCTTTCTGCCTTGTGTTCTCTGTGCCCTCCGTGGCTCTGAGGTTTAACCTCCGCCTGACCATTTTTTACATGTTTCCAGGCTCGGGCATATTAGCGAAAATCAGCGCCGATTAGCGTTCCGCTCTTCTTGCGCGAAAAACTTTGCGACCTTTGCGCCTTGGCGGTGAATAAATCGCGTCTGTCCCCACGCCCTCTTTGCGATCTTTTGCGGCCAATAAATCCTGCTGCGGCTCTCCGCCACTCCGCGTGAAAATCCCTTCTTGAAATTGGGCCAGGCCGTTCGCTAGAATTCTCCGCGACGATATCCTCGTCGGAAAGACTGGCGACCTTTCCTTCGTTCTTTGACAATTTAATTATCTTTGGGCGACCGGCCACCGATGGGCCGGCCTTGCCGCCGCTCGCGCCGCGCCCCTATGCCCTATGCCCTATGCCCAGTCCCCTACGTCCTGCTTCGCGCTCTCGTGACTTACGACAATCCGCCGCTCCGAGAAATTTTAATCTTTCGGCTGAAAAAGGCGTCCATATTCTTTTTTGCGACTCAGATTTCTCAACCTAAGTATTCTTGAAGACGACGAGCTATGCAAGATGCGGGCGGCCCCGTTCGCTCCGTGTGACTTGCTAACGAATCAAAACGAAGATAGCCGTAGCGGCGGCGACGACCATGCCGGAAATTGCGATCAGCATGACGGCGGCCGAACTCGAGCAACCCCCGGCGTTTTCCATTTGCATCAAGCCGCCGTATTTTTCCGGGTCTTCTTGAATCAGTCTCGGAATCAGCGCTTCGATGAAATCCTTGGATTCTTTGAGCCCGTAGCCGGTCGCGGCTCGGTGAATCTTGATCGCTTCGATTTTACTGCCGGCAAGCAATGCGGCAATGATAGAGTCGATGGTTTCTTGCGACAAATCTCTGGACATCATAAACGCCCTGCGAACGGAAAGCGGAATACGTCAGCGGGAAGAAGGCGGCCGTTAAGCTACCCCCGCGAATATTTTTCGTCAAGAAGCGAGAAGCGATTGCGTCAATCCAGCAATCACGCCGAGCCGGTTGTGTAAGTGACGTAGGCCAAGCGAAGCTGGTGAAGCATGTTTTCCATCTCTTCCGACTCGTCGTTAGTGCGATTGCCTTCGGTCTTATCGAAAAGGACCGCCAAGAGATCGATGGAGTGACGAGCTTGGTTCAAGTGAACTTCGGCTTTATCGGTGGCCGGGTGAGGGAGCATGCCCATCGCCACCATTCCCTGCAGGTAGATCGTTCCCGCAAGAAACGCCAACGTGGGCGGCGGAAGCTCTTCATCGGCGGCTTTCGGGCCGCCGGGGTCCGAGGATTTATGAGAATGCGAGTCGGCTTGTTTTTCTGCCTCGACGCGACTTTTCCAATCTTCGTCCACGTAGAGTTTTTTTTCCGCGTCCGGTTTTTCTACTGACATAGTCGCCTAACCCTTATGATTGTATCCGTTCTGGCGCCGCAATTTTACCCCCGCTACTAATACTCGTCGAGAGAAACTCCGCCGCGTAAAAGTTTCAAGGCAGGCGGTTTTCCCCTGCCGCCCAAGGCGGCAATCTCGTTTTTGGCGACGACCAGCTTTCCGTCGGACCTGCTCGGCGATTATCCGACAAAACGCTTTGCCCGCCAGGCAGGGCGAATCGCCGGAACGCGAGTCGGCATCATGCACAAATTGAGATACCCAACTCTACAACAAGGTTGGGAGCGCCGCCAAATTATTTCACTTCCTCCTTTTCCAAGCAACCGCCATATTCACTATAACCGTTCGGTATGCCAAGTGAGGCGGTGCGACATTAATGTCATGTATTCAAAGAGGTTAGCGAAAGGTGAAGAAGTCCGAGTCAGCGTAAAACGATAAATTCACCCCCGCCTCAACGCGATATTTGTCGCGGCACATGAATGTCCATTTCCTGCAACTTGGAAAGCTAAAGAGGGGGATGACTCAACGAGATTTTCCTGAATTTCAAATTGCAAAACGGCTTCGCTGCGACAATTCTTCTACAGAAAAAATCTCAAAATAGTCGCCGAACTGAAATGCAATATCCGTTAATTAGGTCGACTGTAACGGTCCTGGCGAATACGCAGGGCAAGATGTAATTGGAATATCGCACATGACGGAAGACGGGGAAAATTTACTCAAGTTTTTCCAACAAAGAAAGCGGAAAACTCTTGGAATGATTTTTGAACGCGATTAGACTGCAGGGACATGGCGTGGGAAAAATTGTTCCTCAAACGACGAAAAGAAACCTCGTTGTTACTTTTTTCCTGGCGTCGAGGCATTACCGGATCGCATTAAGAATCTACGACGCAAGAGAACAGTGCATGTACGATCCTCGTTCCCAACAACCCGATGAAGTTGACCAGATACTGCGAAACGCCGAGCTACGCGACGAATTGGAGCGCTATTTCGACGAATCGATCAGCCGGGTCAACATCCAGCATTCCACGCTGGCCGCAGAGAACGATTTCTTGGCGGCGATGCTAGCTTGGGAGCAGGCTCCTATTTTGCCCGTTTATCGCTGGTTTGAGACGGAATTGCGACCGCCGCGCCCGGAGTCGCTAAACGATGGCGATCTGCATAAGATTCTGTGGGACGTCATTCGCAAGTTGCATCAAAAGCGGATCATTCTCGACTTCACCGATCATTTGAGTGATCGGGAGTTGTATTGCATGATTTATCGCGACATTCTTCCCGCCCGCGAGAAGAAAGTCGAAGGCGCCAATAACTATCTCCACTGGGATTGCACCGGCGCGAACGGCGATCCGGAAGTCTGGCTCCGCTATTATGCGAGCGAGGAGGAGCGTGAAGAATGGTCGGATATGTACGGCCAACCCTTGCCCCCCAGCCTCCCCGCCCCGTTTCCTCGCGATCTGCCGGGCGAGCCGGGATAAAGGTTTTTTCGGTCAAAGACGACGGCGAACGAAGGGTTGTTCGCCGTTTTTTGCGGAAAAGCAGAGTCAAAGACATCTTTCCCCGTCTTTCCGGCTCCTTCCGGACCTCTCGTTCTTGTCCGCACTTTTTTGTTGCACCGTTCTTTTCTATATGTCGCGGTCCGTCTGACCGTTGCAATCGCTCCGACCGGCTTGTTTCCGTCATGCGCATGAGCTAAAATTCCGGCGGAACGTTAACTGGCGAAAGGGCAGCTCTTTGCGCCCGCCGCCGCACCAATCTTCTTTCAGGTAGGAGCGATTCGTATGTCCTTTTTTAGTAGTCATCGCTCGCGATCATTCGTTGGGGGCGCTTTTCTTTTCATTGCGGCAAGTTTTTGCTGCGCATCGAACCTTAACGCCGCAGGTGATTTGGAAAAGCTCAGCGGCTCGCTGAAGCTCGTCCCGGCCGACGCCTCTTTTTATATGGCGTCGCTTCGCAATAAAGAGCAACTCGACATCGTTAAGAACAGCAAGGCCTATAAGAAGATTCTTGAGTTGCCTTACGTTCAAATGGGCTTGGCTATGTACACAATGCAAACCGCCAATCCGCAAAGCGAGCTCGGGAAATATTACGCCGCGTTAAAGAATCCGGACGTGGCCAAGGCGCTTTCCGTCCTCGCCGATATGGGATCCAATGAAATTTTCATCTTCGGCGATAAAGACGTTCCCGAGTTCATCGACCTGCTTCAAGAAGTGCAGATGGCTTCGAACTACGGACCGATCGTTGAGTCAATCGCCACCGGCCAACCGTCACGCCCCGATGCGCAAGTTCACGCAGTCATTTCCGAGTTGCTCGAACACGGCGACGATCTAAAATTGCCGAACATGGCGTTCGGTTTCAAAGTGACCGACAAGGCGGCGGCTGAGCAATCGCTCGGCAAGCTCGAAGCGATCGTCACTGCGGCGGCCTTGAACGTTCCGCAAATGAAAAGCTCGATCAAAAAAGAAAAGATCGGGAAGCACGAATATTGCGTCGTTCGCTTCGACGGCAAAATGATTCCTTGGAGCGAACTACCCTTGGACGATGTTCGTCGTCACGAAGAAAACGAAGGCGATTTCGATAAACTCGTCGAGAGAATCAAAGCGATGAAATTGGTCGTCGCCTTCGGATTGCGAGACGATTACGTAGTCGTCTCTATCGGCTCTTCGACCGCGTGCATCGAGAAACTCGATTCAGACAAAAAGTTGATTAGCAACGAAAGTTTCAAGCCGTTGGCGAAGTTTTCCGACGAGCGAGTCATTAGCGTCGGATACGCCGGCACGGAATTGGTCGCTTTGCAAGATTCAACGCCGAAATTGTGCGAATGGATCGTCCGCATGGCAGACGCCGCTTGCGAACGCCTCGAATTAAGCGAGGATAAGTCGGCCAACGTGATTTCTTTCGCAAAGAAACTCGGCGAGATCACGAAAAAATACGCCGTTAAGCCCGGCGACGCCGTCGGCGTTTCGTACATGACCTCCGACGGAATCGAAAACTACGGATTCCGCTTCGGAACGACGCAGTCGTTCGATTTCAGCAAGCCTTCGGACCTCGTTAAGCATTTCGGCGAAAAGCCGCTCGCAGCATTCGCGTTGCGATTCGCTTCGGTCAAGACCGCCGATCGCGCCGATTTAAAAAACTACGCTTTGAAGCTCCCTGCTGTCGTCGAAACGTTGGCTATTCCGTATATGCCGGAAGATCAACAAGAACGCGGTAAGGCGTTACTAGCCGATTTGAGGCCTTTATACGAACGACTCGTAGGCGTTACCTACGATAAATTCACTGCGTCGGTCGAGAACGGCGAGTTCGCCTTTATACTGGACTCGAGTTTCAAGAGCAAACAGATGCACCGGGAGATGCCGGAAGTTGAAGAGGCTTTGCCTTATCCGACTCCCGCTTTGGCGATGACGGTTAAAGACGCCAAGCTTTTGAAAGAAGCTGCTGCCGAATATGTCAAGCTCGTCGAGGATTTCTCCGCCGTAATCCGCAAACACGTTCCCGAGGCCGACATGCCTGAGTTCAAGATTCCGGCCCCGGAAGTCGCTAAGACGGCCTACGGCGAATCGTTCGCCTATCATTTGCCGAAGGAATCGGGCTTCGACGATCGAGTCGTCCCGCATGCCGCGCTCTCCGATAATCTTCTGATTCTTTCATTCTCTGCCGATCAATCGGCCGCGCTGATGAAAGAATCGTCGGCGAAGACGATCGAAGACCTAACCGTCGATAAGCCGCGCGCCGCGGTCGGCGCCATTTATTGGAGCAAACTTTTCGAAACTTCGGAGCCGTGGATCGCGTTCGGCTTGGCCCAAAGCGGCGTCGGAGATTCTCCGGCCGTCCCCGCCGAAGCCGTGATTATGCACGCCGATACGATTCTGGCCGCTCTAGAGACGCTTAAATACACCGTTTTTGAAACGTACGAAGAAAATGGCATGATCGTTTCCCGCTCGAAAACGAAGATCGAAGACGTGAAAGAGTAACTTGAGCGAATCCTTCGGCAAATCGCCGCGATCAAAAAAGTGAAAAGCATGGACGACGCTTCGGTCGTCCATGCTTTTTTATCCCCCCTTGGGAAATTTATCTTTGCAAGTTTTAACGCTGAAAGGCAAACTTTTCCGGCGTGCGTTGGAATTCCGCCTGAGCCTCCTGCGTTGCAAACATGTAAATGCGTCCTTTATAGGCGGCGCAATAGTTTAATTGGCCCGGGATCGTTCGGCGTTCTTTGAAAGAGACGACCGGATCGTTTCCGCCGTTGCCCGGCATGTAACGATCGGGATCGGCAAGGAATTGTTGACGCTGGGCGGCGCCCGACATGCGGAAGATCATTCCGTTGCGAATGACCGTGAATTGCGGACTCCCTTGCGTCCAACGACCGCTAAGGGTCAATTCGACCGGACAGTACCCGCCGAATGCGACGGCCGGAACGGCCGCTTTCTCCGCTTCCTCTTCTTTCGCCGGAATCGTCTCCTGTTGGGCGACGGCCGATTTCACCGCGCCCTGCGCCGAAACGGGATTCGTCTCTTGATACGATTGCATTACTACTTGATTGGCCATCCGCTCTTGCGAAGAGGCTTCTTTCGGCTCGTCGTACGAAGCGTGATTGGCGACCGTCGTTTGCGGATTGATTCCGTTCGATCGAGTCGAGTCGCTCGCGCTCGGCGCTAGCGCCGAATCCCAATTCGCCATGAGCGGCGGAGCTTGCACGACGCCCTTCGGCGCCGGCGCGTTTTGCGCGTTTTCGTCGTAGGGCTCGGGAACAGGCGGCGTCGCATAGCGGGCTCCCACGCGACTAGGACGCTCAAGCGCCGGACCGCGATTCGCTCGCCCGTTCATCCCGCTCTTATTTGCGTCGGGAACGTTAATTGGATCAGGCGTCTTCAAATCGGACGGCAACCCGGGAATGGGATTAAACTCTTTCGGATCGGTCTTGGGAAGATCAGGAAGTCCTTGAATCTTCGTGCCGTCATCCTGGTTTTTTTTGTTCATCTGCAAAGGCGGAAGACCTTCCGTCACTCCGCCGTCTTTAGCCTTTTCTCGCGGGGCTTCTGGCGTCTTCTCTTTGAGCTTCGCTTTGGCGGCATGTCCGCTTTCGTCCTCGGCAGGCTGCTCAGGCGGCAAGCCAGGTCGAGGAATACGCTCCATACCTGGCGGAGGAACGTCGTTCCCTTCCTCGCTCGGCTCTTCCTTGCCCGGCGCCTTGTATTTTTCCTTCGGTAAAGGCTTCTCCTTTTCGCCCTGCGGAGTCGGCAATACTTCTCTGCCGTTTGCGGAAGGGAACGTTTTGTCTAGTCGCGTTTCGCCGGGCCAAGCGCGCCAGCTCGTCTTATAGTAGCCGCCAAACGCCTGGGAGTCCGGCTTTTTAGCGCAGCCGTACCCTTGCGGGTATTTTAAACTGTACGTCTCGGCCATTGCGAAATCAGCCGCAATTCCAAGTACGCCTATAACGGCGATCACAACTATAGAGTCGCATCTTTTTATCATGGCTATCGCTCCTGCTTAAGCGTTGTAACGTCGAATCAGCGAGACTCGTCGCTCTATCAGGCGTCTATCAACTCATTAATACGATCTAGTTTTGTTATAGCTTCTACCCATAGTTTGTGAGGCACGGACGGTGGAGATGCTCAGCGAGCCGAGGCCTAAGAGTCGCTCCACCGGGGCGGTGATCTTGGCGAAGGTGTTGCTGAAGCCGATCATGCCGTCCTCGGAGACGAAGACGCGGTCGCCCGGCATCACTTGATAGTTCGTGGCCGTCGAGCCGCCTCGCGTGATCGAGGCGTAATCGACGGGCAAGATCTGCTCTTCGCCCTGTCCGCCGGGGGCGGGACGCGCGATCCAAACCTTTTTGCTCGACATCTGCGACAAACCGCCCACCGCCGCCACCGCGTCCAACACGGTCTCGTTGCCGGTGACCGGAACGCGACGGACGTTGTCGCCCATTCCCGCCCCGTCGGTGATCACGTAAAAGACCTTGCTGTTGTAGCCCAGAACGTCGATCGAGACCTCGGGACTGTCGAAGAATTGCGATAAGTGCTTTTGCACGGCGGCTTTAATTTCGTTGACGTTCAAGCCCGCCACGTGAATCGTGCCGTAGGCGCGAAGATTGATCGTGCCGTCGGGACCTACCAGATATTGGCCGCTCACCGGCTGCGTGCCCGAGGTGCGGGCCAACGTGACCGAGACTTCCGGCTGGGCGAGAATCTCTTTGAGCTTGGTGGTGATTAAGGTCTTGGCCTCTTCCATGGTCAATCCCGCCACATGCACGGTGCCGTAGGCCGGGCCGAGGTTGACGGTCCCTTCCCCTTCGATGAGGAAGAAGTTGTCGATCGGCTGGTCGGGCAAGGTTCCGGCGGCGCGAATCTGCAAGACGTCGTAGATGTCGATGCGGTAGGGCGGCTTGGGCACCATCTTCATCATGTCGATTTGCAGAATATCGGGGGGCTCGACGCAATAAGCGGGGAGCGAGATCATCGATTTTTCACGACCTGGAAGTTGCGAGGGAGTAAGCGGCTTTTGCAGCGTGGGGGTATAGTGGTCGAACGGCTGGCATCCGAGGGCGAAGAAGACGACGCCGACGAGGAGGGCCTTGAAGCCGGTAAAGGTGCGGTAGGAAGTAAGTCTCGCCATGGAACGTATCCGTGATTGGAGGAGGCTTCGGACGCTGGGTTAGCTTGGTTGTTTAGGTAAGCCGCCTAGCCGCCCGCGCAGTGCCGTCACACTCTACTTAATCGACACTGCCGGAATAATCGGCAAAGTTTAACGGCAAAGTTCACCTAAAATGCCCGATCACGCATCATTTCGGGTTGGCGAGAGGGGGGGGATGTTGCCGAACGTTTTTGAAGCTCCATCCTTTGGATTACTTAGTGACCGCCTTATAGAATTGATGATGTGGGACAGGAAAAGGGGAGCGGGCCAGTCAAAATGTGTTTTGAAAAGCGGTGGCGCATCACGATCAGACAGGGCTTTGGCAGTAGGGGGGGCGCATGTGAAGTCGCTCTTAAAACACCTCTTCAAGAAACGTCGCAACTTGTTTAATGGACGTATTTTGCGAGGGCATTATTACCGCTAAACATCACCCTTTTTAACATGCATTATTCGGTATCGAAGAGCGTTCGTTAGCTTGCCAAGGACGGGGGATAGCTGTATCATGAAGGAGGTAAGCGATCCCCGAAAACGGAAGCGATGAATCTGCGCGATTTTGTCAGTCTTCGGTGGGGAGAAGGATTTGCGCAAGCCGATGAAGCATATTATGCCGGTTATATTGCAGTGCGGCGTGAGTTGCCGCAAGCTGCCAATATGCTGGTTAGGCTTCCTCGCGACACGAGCGTTCTAATCCGCTAAACGACGAGCGAGACGGGAAAGTCTTTGCTTGTTGCAAGTGTAAAACAAAGGAATGTAGCGATTTTTGAGTCCGAGACCGTCAGAAAATGCGGCGGTCTTTGATTTGAGACAGGAAGCCGTGACGCTGTTGAAAACGGATCAAAACGTTTTGCGGCGTCGATCAGTGACAATATATTAACGCGGCGGAGGCGTGCCAACGCTTTCGCACAGATTCAATCCCTCCGGGATCACGATTAGGTTCGAATAAATTTAGGCCTTTCTTTCAATAGGGAAGTTGAACGGAAGTCCTATCGCAATTCGCATTTGCGACCTTCAAGATTATTGCCGCCGAGAAGGAGAGGTGTCGATGTACGTAATTGAAACCCGAGCCCTAACCAAAGCCTACGGTGCGGACGAGGAAGCGAAAGTCCAAGCGCTCAAGGGCGTGGATCTGCAGGTTCGCGAAGGCGAATTCTTGGCGATCATGGGCCCTTCAGGTTCCGGTAAGAGCACTTTTCTGCACATTCTCGGCGGAGTTGAAACGGCCACTTCAGGCGAAGTTCTTTTGGAAGGGGTCGATCTCGCGTCGTTGAGCGACGACGAGCGGACCATTCTTCGTCGTGAGCGGATGGGTTTCATTTTTCAGTCATTCAATTTGCTTCCCGCTTTTACGGCCGAGGAAAACGTCGCGTTGCCTTTGGAGTTGGCGGGAGTTTCCTCGAATGAAGCGAAGCGTCGCGCATTCGAGATGCTCAAGTTAGTCAATATGTCGCATCGTCGCCATCATATTCCCTGCACGATGTCGGGCGGCGAACAGCAGCGAGTGGCCATAGCGCGTTCTTTGGTTTCGGAACCGGCGTTGCTCTTGGCGGACGAACCGACGGGCAACTTGGACAGCGTTAACGGCAAGCAAGTCACGGCGTTACTTCGTCGATTGGTTACCGAGCACAATCAAACGATTGTGATGGTTACGCACGATAACGAAGTGGCCAATCAAGCGGATCGACTGGTGCGATTGCGTGACGGATTGATCGAGCGCGACGCGGCCGTGGTTCGAGAAACGCCGAAGCAAGCGGCGGCGCCGAAAAACGTGTTGCCAATTAAAGACGCGATGCCTGCGGGAGCGCAACCCGTTCGCGGTCGATCGATATTATTCAAACGTTCGATTTAGCGTTCCGCGGCGGCCGCAGGAAGCACGCCGTCGAGAATCTCGTTCCCGCCAATATATTTCGCCCGCACACAGACGAAAACAATCGCCATGATTCTTTGGAAGTTCACGTTTCGAGAAATGAAGAATCGCCCTGGCCGGGCCACGCTGACCTTGTTGAGCATCGTCATTGGCGTGGCGGCCGTCGTCGCGGTCATCATCTCGACGAATACGACGCATGAAGCGCAACGGCATCTGCAAGAAGGAATTGCCGGGCGTTCGGCGTTTGAGGTCGTTAAAGAGGGCGGAGATTTCTTTCCGGTTAAAGATATCGCCGGAATTACCGCCGTATCAGGGGTGAAGTCGGTCGTGCCGACCGTCACGAAGATGACGAAGGCGTTTTTTCCGCAACCTGGCGGCGCAAAAACGCTGGAAAAATTGATTAGCGTCATCGGCGTCGAACCGGCGCAGATGAACGTTCTCGGCGATTACGAATTAAAAGAAGGTCGAGCTCTCGTCGACGACGATGCGCTCGTCGACGACGATACGAAGCCGGTTTTAATCGAAGCCGGATTGGCGAAAGCGGTCGGAGTCGGAATCAACGATTCCGTTAAGTTGCATACTATCGCGGCGTTTGTGCAGGTATTTAAGATCGTCGGAATCGTATCGCCGCGAAGCGCCGCGAATATCCAACAAGCGGGCGGCGTGATTTTGCTGCCGCTTCCCACCGCACAAGCCTATTACGGAAAAAAGCTCGGTCGAGTGACTGGAGTCTCCGTAATTCTTCAAGACGGAGCCGATGCGGCGATCGTCGGTTCGGAAATCACTTCAAAGTTGCCGGAAGGGTTTCGCGTGGACTCGCCGGCGGCTCGAGCTTCGCTTTCGGCCGAGACGCTTTTGCCGCTTGAACTCGGTTTGCGATTTGCTTGTGCGTTGTTGATTTTCCTCGCGGGAATTATGATTTTCAATACGTTCCTGATGAATATCGGCGAACGGCGCAAGCAATTGGCTATTCTTCGCGCGATCGGCACAACCCGAGGCCAAGTCGTCAAGATGCTCTTTAACGAAGGCCTGCTCTTCGGCGCATTCGGTACGGCGGCTGGTTGTTTTCTTGGCATTGGCGGCGCATATTTGCTTTCAAAAGTTATGTCGCAAGCGATGGCCGGCGGGGTAATGCCTCCGTTGGCGATCTCGGCGACTCCGTTTATAATGGCGGGGATCGTCGGGCCGCTCGTCTCGATAGTCAGCGTTTTGGTGCCTGCCTATTTAGCTAGTCGCATCACTCCGCTTGAAGGAATGCGACCGGTTATTTCCGAGTCAAAAACGCACATTTCCAAAACATATATTGCATTTAGCATTCTCGTTTTCATTGCGACAGCCGGTCTATTGGCAGGTTGCATCACGGGATATTTGCCCGTCGAGACGTTAGTTTCGTGCGGATTGATTTTCACGTTGGCGTTCATCTTGCTGATTCCGTTGGCACTCGGGCCCGTCGCCCGGTTTACTTCGAGAACGTTGCGTCCGCTTTTCGGAGCGGAAGGGGAGATTGCCAGCCGTCAGATTCTGCGACGCCGCGTTCGCGCTACGTTGACGATCGGCATTTTGTATATTGCCGTAAGCACGGTGGTGAGTCTCGGCACGATGACCCGCAACACGGTCAACGACGTAATGGGCTGGTACAACAAATCGATGAAGGGGGATTTCTTCATTCGCGCTTCGGCGCCTGATTTAGCGGCCAAAAGCACGATTGAAATGCCTTTGTCGGTCGGCGAGGAGATTCGAGGCGTTTCCGGCGTGCGATGCGTTGACTCGCTTCGCGTAGTCGACGTCTCGCTTGATACGAAGCGTTTGGCGAAAGCGCCTCCCGAAGCGGCCGGCTCCGTTAAGAATGAAATGAGCGTCAAATTGCTCATTAGGGATTTTACCGACGCGAAAGAACTTCCGTTCGTTATGAAGGACGGTTCCGATCCGAACGCGGTTCGTCAAGGGTTAATTGAAGGCGGCGTCGTCATCGGTTCCGTTTTAGCAAATCGCATCGGGGTAGGGGTTGGCGATGCGGTGCCTTTAAAAACCGCCCAAGGCGAACGGCAAGTTCGCATCGTCGGCGTAACGACGGCCTATGTTTCTGGCGGAAAAGTGCTATATATGGAAGGTGCCAAAGCCCGGGAATTAATGGGGGTGAGCGGCGCGGACATATTTATTATCACATGCAACGATATTGATCGATCTACCCGATCTATTGCCGCCATTGAGAGCGATATCAAGAAAGTTTGCGAAGCCAACGGCAACTTACTTCTTTTGTCTTTCGCCGACTTGCGGAGCAAGCTCGACGACTTGCTTGCCGGCGTGATCGGCAGTATGTGGGGAATTACGGCGTTGGCCTTCGTCATCGGCGCCTTCGGCGTCGCCAATACGTTGACGATGAACGTTTTGGAGCAGACCCGCGAACTGGCGTTGCTCCGCGTCGTGGCGATGACTCGTCGTCAGGTGCGTCGCACTGTTTTAGCGCAAGCGACGATTTTCGGCCTTGTCGGCATCATTACAGGGACGATCGGGGGATTGGTCGGCTCTTACACGATGACTTTGAGCGCCGTGCCGTTGTTCGGGCAAGCGCCCGACTTCGCTATTCATCCGACGATGTTGGTCGTTACGACGGTTTCGGGCATGATCATTCTTTTGATTGCCGCGTGGGCGCCTGCCGTTCGAGCTTCCCGATTGAATTTGCTCATCGCCTTGCAGTATGAGTAGTTTTTGGAAATTAAGGGCGGAGAACGTATGTATCCGCCCTTATCGGTTGAAAGCTCGACTGTAACCTATACGCGTCATTTTCCGCTAAAACCGCTCATTTCTCGCTTCTTTTTCCCGCTTTCGGCGGGTTGACGGCTCATCGTAAACGGATTTATACTATAGGTTTGGGCGTTTTCCGTAGCGTCATTGCGCGGCGAAAAGCGGTCCATTGCGGGGCGGAGTTTTTTCAAATCGAGCGCGTGTCGGATTTTTTCAGCGATAGCCTGCAACTTGCCGCGTTTCGTTTGAAGCGAAAAGTATTTCGAGCCAGCAATTATGCCGCCCGTTATCATAGACGTTCGTAGCGCCGAGGACATGCGCGATGTCGTCCATCGAGCCGTGCAGACCTTGGCCGAGGGGGGACTTGTCGCCTTTCCGACCGAAACGGTTTACGGCGTGGCCGCCAGCGCTTTGGACGAGCGCGCGATGAACCGGCTGTTGAACGCCAAATCGCGACCGAAGAACAAGCCCGTCACGTTGGCGATTAAGAGTGCGGAAGAGGCGTTTGATTACGCTCCCGACCTATCGCCGTTGGCGCAGCGATTGGCGCGGCGTTGTTGGCCCGGCCCGATCACGTTGGTGGTGGACGATTCGCATCCGGAGAGTTTGGTGCGTCGTCTGCCGAAGATCGTGCAAGAGGCCGTTTCGCCGGCCAACGCTATTGGGTTACGCGTGCCCGGCCACCAAATAATATTGGACGTGATGCGGATGCAGGCCGGTCCGCTGGCGTTGTCGAGCGCGAATCGAGCTGGAATGCCGGACGCGCTGACCGCCGAGGAAGTGGCCGAGAACATCGGCGACGAAGTGGACTTGATTCTCGACGACGGGCGTTGTCGATTCGGCCAGCCGTCATCGGTGGTTCGCGTACGCGGCTCGAAGATGGAGATATTGCGACAAGGGGTCGTACCCGAGCGAACTTTACAGAGGCTTTCCAGCTTGATGATTTTGTTCGTATGCACCGGTAACACGTGCCGCAGTCCGATGGCCGAGGCGATTTGTCGCGATTTAATCGCGAAGAAGATCGGTTGCGCGCCGGACGAGTTGGAAGACCGTTCGGCGATCGTCATGTCGGCCGGCATCGCCGCGATGATGGGCGGACGAGCTAGCCGCGAATCGGCCGAGGTGATGCGGTCCTGGGGGATTGACCTTATGCATCACGAGACGCAGCCGTTGACCGAGCCGTTGGTTCGGCACGCCGACGTGATATTGACGATGACCCGATCGCACCGCGAGGCGATATTAGCGCAATGGCCTTCGGCCGCTCCGCGAACGTTTTTGTTGCGGCGCGACGGGGGCGACGTTTCGGATCCGATCGGCGGACCGGTCGAGCGATACCTTAAGTGCGCTGAGCAACTCCGCGACGAGATCGCTTCGCGAATTGACGAGATGACTTTTTAATTTTGCGAGTCCCGCGTTTCCGATCGCCGGGCCTGATAGTTTTCTTAATCACAACATACGATCGCGCCTTTTTCGGCGCTAATTCACGAATCACGTAGGACGAATCATGCGGATTGCCGTCGGAACTGATCATCGAGGTTTTTCCCTTCGCGCGAAAATCATCGAGCTTGTTCAGAAGCTCGGTCATGAGGCGATCGACGTGGGCGCGTATTCTCTCGAAGCCGTCGATTATCCTGACGTCGCCGCCGCCGTGGCCGGCAAGGTAAGCTCGGGCGAAGCCGATCGCGGAGTTCTCGTTTGCGGCACAGGGCTCGGCATGTGCATCGCCGCGAATAAATTTCATGGCGTTCGGGCGGCCCCTTGCCACGACGATCTAACCGCCGAACTTAGCCGACGCCACAACGACGCGAACATCCTCTGTCTGTCGGCCGATCTCCTCGGCGAACGGCTTATTGATCGCATGTTGGAAATCTGGTTGAACACGCCGTTTGAAGGAGGTCGACACGCCCGGCGCGTCGATAAAATCACCGATTTGGAGCGCCGCGTCGAAGAAGAGCAAAAGAACGACTAACGCTTTCTCGATCTCGGCCGTAGTTATTTAACGAACTCTCTTCAGCCTCGCTTTGCGAGGCTTTTTTTATGCGCCTATCACGCGATTATCAAAGGCTCGAAATCTTCAGGGCGAAATGCGATAAACGATCGCTGATGGATATTTTTGACTATTGCGCGGCGGTTCGCTCTCACGCGGTCAAATCCGTTTCAATCGCCGAAGAGATTTCAAGGAAGAACATTGAAAGTGAAATAGAATCGGACGATAATGACGAAGTCTTGTCCAGGGATGGGCCGAATCGGTCCGCTAAAACTTGCCGTCGTTCGAGGAGTTGAGCAATGCTTAATAAACGCTTTCGACAATTTTTGATTCTCTCGTTCGCCTGCGCTACGATTGCGGGAGTATCGTTCGTCGCTGAAGAGGCGAAAAGTTCTCAAGAGGACGGCAAGGTCCCGGCCGTCATCAAAGTCAGCGAGAAGAACGAACCGATGAAGACAGGCAAGTTCGCGCCGATTTGGGATTCGCTCAAACAATACGAAACGCCGGAATGGTTCCGCGACGCGAAGTTCGGGATTTGGGCGCATTGGGGCCCGCAGTGCCAGCCGGAGCGCGGCGATTGGTACGCACGAAGCATGTACATTGAAGGCGAATGGCAATACAAGTCGCACTTGGAAACCTACGGCCCGGCCTCGAAAAACGGTTTCAAGGAGTTGATTCGCGATTGGAAAGCGGAGAATTGGGATCCGTCGAAAATTGTTGCCGCCTATAAAAACGCCGGCGCGAAATACTTCGTCGCTTTGGCGAATCATCACGATAACTTCGACAACTACGACAGCACGTACCAGCCGTGGAACTCGGTCAAGCTCGGTCCGAAGAAGGACTTGATCGGCGGTTGGGAAAAGGCGGCCCGCGAGAACGGCTTGCGTTTCGGCGTGAGCGTGCATGCAGCTCATGCCTGGACGTGGTACGAGCCGGCGCAAGGGGCCGACAAAAACGGACCGAACAAAGGCGTGCCCTACGACGGCAATTTGACGAAGGAAGAGGGCAAGGGGCAGTGGTGGGAAGGGCTCGATCCGCAAGATTTATACGCGCAGCGTCATCCGCTGAGCAAAGGGAACGTCCACAATATGTGGCACTGGACGCCCGGCTCCGGATTCTGCCCGCCGAGCCAAGAGTATTGCGATAAATTCTACGATCGCACGATTGAACTCATCAACAAGTATCATCCCGACTTGATCTACTTTGACGACACGATTTTACCGCTTTACCCGGTGAGCGACGCCGGGATGAAAATCGCCGCTCATTTTTACAACAGCAGCATGGCTTGGAACGGCGGTAAATTGGAGGCGGTTCTTAACGGAAAGATACTGAGTCCCGACCAACGCAAGTGCATGGTCTGGGACATTGAACGCGGAGCGAGTCCGACGATCGAGCCGTTGCCTTGGCAAACTTGCACTTGCATCGGCAGTTGGCACTACGACAAGGGAATCTACGAGCGTCATCACTACAAGAGCGCGAAGACGGTCATTCATACGCTTGTTGACGTCGTGAGCAAGAACGGCAATCTGTTGTTGAGCGTTCCGCTAAAAGCCGACGGCACATACGACTCGGACGAGGCGAAGGTCGTCGAGGAGATCGGACGATGGATGCGGACGAACGGCGAGAGCGTTTACGGAACTCGGCCTTGGAAGGTTTGCGGCGAAGGGCCTGCGATGGCCTCGGCGGCTCCGCTTAGCGGGCAAGGCTTCAACGAAGGCAAGGCGAAATTCGGGCCGGAGGACGTTCGCTACGTCACGAAGGAGGACGTGATCTACGTGACGATTTTGGCGCCGACGACCAAGACGATCCAGCTAAAATCGTTGGGCAAAGGAAGCGGACTGTTTACCGGAACGATCACGAACGTTGAAATGCTCGGCAGTTCTGAAAAACTGCAATGGGAGCAAGGGGAATCCGAATTGACCGTTTCGCCGCCGAAAACGGCGCCGAACGACATCGCCGTCGTGCTGAAGATAACGACGACGAAATAGCGGCGACTTCGCCATTTGCCCGGCGAATACGGCAGATTTCTCGAGGTATTTCGCTAATAACCCAAGTTAAAATAAACGAACGGCCTTCGCGTCGGCTCGCTCTTCGGAGTAGCTTGAATGCGGGGGCCGTTTGCTTTAAGATGCAGGACTCAATAGTGAATCCGCTCTTCGCTCGTAAAATTATGGAGCCATAATGCCATGACGACATCCTTTGTTAAAGCGATGCGAGGCGTTCTCGCCGTCTTTGCTTTCTTTTTTTCGATGGATTGCGGGTTTTTCCCAGTCAGCGCCCTGACCAATGCCGTGCATGGCGAGGAAATTCAGGTGAAAGCGCCTTTCGCCATGCCGCCAATCAAAGTGCCTGCGTTTCAGCAGCGGGATTTTCTGATCACCGATTTTGGGGCGAATCCGGGCGGAACGAACGACAACACGGAGGCTATCCGCAAAGCAATCGTCGCTTGCCATGCCGCCGGCGGCGGACGCGTCGTCGTTCCCGCAGGCCAGTGGCTTACGGGCGCGATTCATTTGAAAAGCAACGTGAACCTTCACCTCGCCAAAGACGCAGTGCTCTCTTTCAGCGGCAATCCCAGCGACTATCTGCCGGCCGTTCGATCAAGTTGGGAAGGCTGGGAATGCTTCAACTACTCGCCGCTCATCTATGCTTTTGATTGTGAAAACATCGCTCTGACCGGTGGAGGCGAACTTGAAGCTCGCATGGGCGTCTGGGAAAAATGGTTTGATCGCCCGCCCGCTCATATGGCGGCGCTCAAGAGTCTCTACATCATGGGTTCCACGGGGGCGCCGGTGGAAAAGCGGCAGATGGCGGAAGGCGAAAACCATCTTCGCCCGCAGCTCATTCAGTTTAACCGCTGCCGCAACGTGCTCATTGAAGACGTGAAAATCCGCAACAGTCCGTTCTGGTGCATTCACCTCCTGCTCTGTGATTCCGCCGTCGTCCGGCGCGTGGATATTTTCGCACAAGGTCACAATAACGACGGGATCGATCCGGAGATGACGCGCAATCTTCTCATCGAGGACTGTCGTTTCAATACCGGCGACGACTCCATCGCTATCAAATCGGGAACCAACCACGACGGCTGGCGGCTGAATACTCCAAGCGAGAACATTGTTATTCGCGACTGCACGGTTATCAGCGGTCACGGACTGGTCAACATCGGCAGCGAATTATCCGGCGGCGTCCGCAACGTCTATGTGCACAACTGCCGCTTCGATGCGCTGAAGGGAAAGATGAACGTTAATAATGTACTCTACATTAAAACCAACCGCCGACGCGGCGGCTTTGTGGAGAACGTCACCGTCGAGGACATTGACGCCACGGACGCGAAATTCAAAATGGGAGCGCTTGGCATTGAAACTGACGTTCTCTATCAATGGCGCACGCTTGTGCCGACCTATGAGGAACGGCTGACGCCCATCCGTAACATCACCATGCGAAATGTGAAAGCGGGTGAAACGCGCACCCCCTTCAAAATCCTAGGCGACAAGGATCAGCCGGTGAAGGATGTCGTCATCGATAACGTTTCCATCGGCGTCGTGCGAGGGCAAAAGCATCGCTACGAGAATGCCGAAAACATTAAGGAAACCAATATTACCTTCGACGAATTCATCGAGCAGCCCGACGAAGAGAACACGAACAAGTAGCTGTGAGGTTTGAAAACTAGGCCTCGAAGCGAGAAAGCGCACGAAGTCCAGTCATATCCAATATCCCGTTTGGGGGGCGCGAGATTCGCCTCCGCGAATACGGCAAATACTCCGCGTAGTATTCCGTACATAACGCAACTTGAAAAACGAACGGCCCTCGGCGTCGGCTCACTCTTCGGAGTAGCTTGAATGCGGGGGCCGTTTGCATTAGGATGTAAGCTCTATTCAATTGCGTTTTTCAACACAAATTCTTGGGAGCAGCGGGATGAGTCGGAAAATCGGTCGCGCTCGTTTGGCGATTCTGTTTTGCGCGGCGGCGTTTTTTTCGAACGTGGTTTTTACGGGGGTCGCTTTCTGTGACGAGGTACCGCCTCCTCCTCCGGCGAACGCGGACGAAGTTGAAGCACCGGCGTCGCCCGGCACGCATACCGTCTATCTCGATAAGTGCGATCGATGGCAAGCGCCGGAGGCTTCAGCGGTGGCGTTAAAAGGCATTCTGATTAGAGAGCTGATGCGGCAGTCTTTGTTAATTGCGGCGCGCGATGAGGCCGGTTTGGAGACGAAAGACGCATGGCTGGGCGACGACATGCCGACGACAGGCGACACTGAGCCGTTGAGCGTTTCCGCCGATTTCGGCTCTCCCTCGCAATTAACGGTAAACGCCGGCTTCGTCGGAGCAAGGAAGCCGTCATCTTCGATTCCGCTGTCCGTCGGTCAATATTCGGATTACGACGCCTTCATTTCTTTTGCCGAAGGCCTCTCTCGAAATGAATATCGCGCGGCGTTGAAAAAATGCGGATTTCCTATCACGCCGAACAAAATGAACGCCACGGCGGAGGTTTCCGTCGAAGTTGAAGCGTTGCTCGAAGAGATGAATTTTATCTCCCAATTTTCGGCGATTCGGCAACTGCACGGTTTAATTCGAAAAGAAGGGGAGTCGCCGAAGCTGCTCGGCGCACTCGTTCGCGGCTATGCGAATCTCGGCTCTTTGACCGAGTTTCATTGGCATGCCGCGCATAAGACTTTTTTCGCCCGCTCTCTACTGTATGCGCAACGAATGGTAGCAAGGGACGCGAACTCGGCTTGGGCGAAGCGCCACATGGCTTACGCGAAGGCGCTAACCGGTTTGCCGGGCGAAGCGTTGAAAGAATTGGAGGGTGCGGAGGCTTTGGGAGGCGACAAGGACTCGCTTCCTAGTTGGACGCCGGCCGTCGAGGCTTTGTGCAAGTTTAACGCCAAAAAGCTCGGTGAAATGGCCGACGCGGACGATTCCAATGCGGAGCTTGGGGCGTATTTAAAATTCCTCGCCTACGATCGCGCGCAGGGCGGCGATATGCTTGTGAAAACTGTGACCGAGACGGGGCTGAAGATTCCCGAGGCGTATCGAATGTATGACGCGATCGGGAGGGAAGGCGGAGTCAGCTCGCAACATTTCAGCACGACGGTTGGTCTGGAAACGTTCGGCAAGTTCGCCTATAAGCGGATCGCCGAAATGCCCGGAGCGCCTGCCGCCGTAAAGGAAATCTGCGAGACGCCGTCGGAAACTCCGCCGGAGGCGTCCGCCGTTCCGCTGCGCCCGTTTGAATTTACGCTTCGGCGTCGATTAATGCAGGCGCTCGCGGCCGCCGCTGACGACAAGAAAGTCGAGCGAGCGCCGGGCGACGAAGCTCTTTCGTGGGAGGCGTTGGGAGCGCTGATTCAAGACTTGTCCTTTAATCAATCCATCTTGCGACTGCATTTTGAGACGTATTCGTTGGCGGTTTCGTCGGACGAAACGTTGAAAATGTTGCGGCCGCTCTACATTGATCATCCGCTCGGCTTCATAATTAGCGTTTATCGCTCGAACGCCGTGGCGAAAGAAGAGGCCGCGCGCAAATTGGAAAAGATCGACTTTAGCGACGCGAACGTTCAAGGAAAAAAGATGCTCGACGTTTTCATTGCGAACGATCGAAATCTCAAGGCGAAGTTTGAGGCGGCCATGACGGCGAACTTCGACAGCGTCGAGGGCGACGTTAAATCGATCGTCGGGCAGATCGCCGGTAATAAAGACGGTTATCTAAAGGAGAAAGACGCCGGCGAAAAAGAGCGTCGAGAGCAATACGTCATGCAGTTCGCGCACCTGTTGA
This sequence comes from Thermoguttaceae bacterium, assembly GCA_963665265.2. GTDB lineage: Bacteria > Planctomycetota > Planctomycetia > Pirellulales > Thermoguttaceae > CAXXHQ01. The sequence goes on from OY762224.2 coordinate 2,332,604, forward strand.
TGAGGACTAGCCCTTACTCTCCTTTAGCGAGAATGGCCTACGTCGAATATCGCTGGGACGAAGCGGCGAAAGACTTAAAGAAATGGGAGGAGGAGGCGAGCGACCATCCTCGGGTACTGCAAGTTCTTTCGAGAGAATACGATCGACGAAAACAAAATGAAGACATGGTCCGGTGTTTAAAAAGGGCGATCGAGTCGGCGCCGGATTTCGCTTCCTATCGGATGCTTGCGAACGTGTACGCGAATCAAGGGAAAGGCGAGGAGTACGTTCGTCTCCTCGAAGAGAGCCTCAAGCTGCCGGATTACGCGCTGTGGCACGGGAAGATCAATCAGGACATCGCCGAACATTACATGCGGAAGGTTCAGTGGAGCAAGGCGTTGCCTTACGCCGAAAAAGCGGCGGAGACCTATTCGGGATGGGGGCTTCTCTGCGCCGCGCATTGCTACGAACGCCTCAAGCGTTGGGATGAGGCGGAGGAGCTTTACAAAGCCTGCACGCTTCGCTATCAGGGATCCGAGTTTAATTGGTATTTTTTCTGCAAACGAACGGGAAAAGGGGCCTTGAACGAGGCGAAGAAACCGATTGCCAATTATCTTGGACGCCAGCAACTCAAATCGTCGACCGGCGATTTAGAAAATAGCTTTTCGCTTTCTTTTTTTTATGTTCTCGAGAAGCAGCCGGAAAAGGCGCTCGCCGTCGTGAGAAATAAGTCTTTAAGCGGAACGAATCGCTGGGACGCTTTTTGGGCGGCCTCTTTGGCCGATCGATTGGGAGACGTTGAAACTCGCGACGCCGCATGGAAAATCATTCTTGCCGACGAAAAATCGGAGAAGCTGAGCATGCCGAAAGAAATGATCGCCTTGGCGAATATGATGGCCGAAGACGCGAACAATAAAACTAGCAAGATCGATCTGAAAGAAGCTTCCGAAATCTGCGCGAAGCTTGACGCGACGTCGCAAGCTTTATTCAACTATTACTTGGCCAAGCATTTGGATATGCGTAAGAAAAAGAAAGACGCGATCGTTTTTTGGAAAAAGAGCGTCGGGTTCCCGCTTACTATCGAAAAGTTCACGCACGTGTTGTCGTTAACCGAGCTACGCGAGCACGGCGTTTCGGAAAAGGAGATCGACGAGGCGAGGCCGAAGGAAAATCTCGACGGCGAAAAAAAGCCGGAAGAGAAAAAAGCGGAGCCGAAGCGGTCCGAAAAGAGCGAAGGTGACGCCTCGAAAAGCGACGAGGAGAAGAAGGAAACGTAGCGAGCGCGGGCGGTTTCGGGTTATTGCGGCGTTACGAGGCGGAATAGCTCGTCATAATATCGCTGCGGATCGACGCGGTCGAGCGGTTCGTGCGCAGCCCCTTCGATAACGGTAAGCTTCGCATGCGATTTTATCCGATTTAGCATTGCGGAAACGTCGGCGAGAGGTGCATGGCGGTCGTCCGAGCCAGTAATGAAAACGACGGGAACGTTTTCAGGAATATCGGTTATATGATTGAATGGAGAGATTTGATCGGCGGACGTAGGCAGTGAAAGCGGCTCCCAGACGCAAAGACCTGAATAGGCGACGTAATCTAAAACCGGCGGCAAAAAATGCGATAAACGATCACGGACCGCTTTGGAGAGGTCTCGAAACGGTTGCTCTAAAAAATAACCGGCGATTCGGTTCTTGAGTTCACTTGAAGCGAGAATTGCGGATGCGGCCCCGAGAGAACGTCCTACAATATAGATCGGGCGACGCGGGAATTCTTTTTCGAGATATTCCGTAGCTGCGATTACGTCATTTTTTTCGTTCCAGCCGAACGAGTAGTATTCGCCGGTTGAATCGCCGTGAGCGCGAAAATTGACTGCCAAGACCGTATGGCCCGCTTCCGCAAGTTTTTGCATGACCGGAATCATATCGATTCTTGATCCCCGATTGCCATGCAATAGCAGAACGCAACTTTTGCTTTCATCGCCGCGAACGAGCCAGGCTCCTAACTTCTGACCGTCGTTTGTTTTCAGCCGAAACTCCTCAATTTTCGCCCAGGCCGCATTAGGAGAGGCGACAGGAGACGGATCGCCGAATCGACGCACGAAAAAACAGGCTACCAGCGCGGAGGAGACTAGCCATCCAAGGACGGCCGTACAAAAAAACGCCGTAAGGAATCTCGGTCGCAATAATTTTCTGGTGCGTGATTGGGAAGAGGCGTTCATAGCGACGAATGTTGGTTTAGATTCAAGAGATGACGTCGCCTATTCCGGTTTCTTTCCGCCGAAGACGGTCAGTTCAAAGAGCTTAACGAAGCAATCGACGTCTTGAAATCCGATTTCGCGAAGCCAGTCGCATTGGGTTTCCAGCGGGGCCAAGATGTTCGCCGCCCGGCCTCCGTGGCTGCCGAATTCATAGGCGAGCTCCGCGCGAGTTTTCTCGCTTCCCTGCGATTGGTGAAACGCGAAAATCGAATCGATAAATATCTCTTCATGAATCTCGTTGGCCCAAGCGGAGGCGGAGAGAACGTGTTCCAAATGCAAGAAGACTCCGCCGGGGCGAAGCAAGTTGAAGACGTCGGCGTAGATCGCTCGTTTTCGCTCGTCGGGCTGGTGATGAATCGCAAGGCCCGAAACGACCGCATCGAACGGCGCAAGCTCTTTGAGCGGGGCATGCCAATTTTCGTCGCCGAAGTCGGCGTGAAAGAAATCCGAGCGAGCGGCGTCGGCCTTTGCTCTAGCCGCGGCGAGCATGTGCTCCGAAAAATCCAAAAACGCGCACCGCGCTTGCGGAAAGGCCGCCGTCAGCGTTCGCCCAAGAATGCCGTCTCCGCATCCGACGTCGAGAAATTTATTCGCCTCGGGAGTCAATTTACGAACGATTCGCAGAATAACGTCGAGCTGTTCGCCGGCCAACGGTATGCCGCCGCGGATTCCTTCGAGATATTTTTTTGAGAGATCTAGCGTCTGCCATACATGGGGAGTTTTAGTCATGATTGCTTGGGGCTGATGAAGCGATTTCTTTGAATGCCAATCCGGGAGTATATCGCTTATATGAATGCCGATGTAGCTAGGATCGTTTTTCGTTTGGTTGTTGCGGTAGTTTGATTGGAGAAGGATTGCGGGCGCTTTGATGACGCTCCTACGCTTTCGTCAGTAACTCCCAATCGAGGCGACGAGTCGCGTTAGAGTACGGATAATCGCATTGACTTCGCGGGAGTCGGAGGAAGAGTTACTATGACCGCTTCGGGGGGAATTCGCCTGACTCAAAAGTCATGGAATGTGCGGAAATTGGCCTGTTTTTGCGGGAAAAAATGAAAAAACAGCCATGCATAGAATTATTTCAGAATGAGCAGGAAGTTTTTCAGTAAAGCGCTTGACGCAGGAGGGCGTCTGGTTAGAATGATTGCAGATGGGTGATTCTTACAGCGTTGGACACCTGCCCCGATCCAACGCAACTGCCCATCATGCATTGCCCCGTTAGGTCCCTGCCCCGCCTAACGGGGTTTTTTATTTCTTGTCGTTTTCGGACAAATTACACGCTTCGTTTCTATGGAGTACCGATGGAATCGACGTCCGACTCGGTAATAGGGCCTTCCGCCGTCGCCGGCAGGGTCTTGCGTACTTCTTGAACTGCGGATCGAAGCTGTTCCCCGGTTAATGAAACGTCTTCAATTTGAGCGGAGACGACGCATTCCCAATCGACCGGTCTCAGGATCGTCGCCGTGGGGCCTTGTTCCCAGCGTAGCCACAGGCGTTTCTCCGAGGTCCTTGGATCGAGATAGGCGTTCCAACTTCGCCCGGATCGGACTTCGATGTGAAACGCCGAGATTGAAGCGTTCGCTAGGAGGGGGGCGAATTCGTTCGGAGCGACGGGCGGTTCCGTTTCGGCAGCGAATGAATAGCTGGGAATCGCAATCAAGGCGTATAAAATGAGAAGCGGAAATATTTGTCGCATGGACGCGGACTTTCCTCTTTACGGTTCGTTCACGATAGTTCAATGTTGCCTATCTTCCGCAAAAGCGGCGCCGTGAGATTGCCTTGCTCGCAGTCGTGAACCTAAACGCATTTAGTACAGGCGGTTGCGACGTTTGACGTTTTTTGTACTCACAAAAACTGAGTTGTCTTTTTACAAAAAAACGTCGGCATGATGCAAAAAAGCATCCTTTTCGCTCAAGCCCGGGCGCCTTCGACATTTCGGATGAAAGAAAGAACCGGAGGTAAGCGAAAGTGGGGTAATCCGTCTCGACAATTCCGCTTCTGCGGAAGATTTCGTAAAGAACGACTACCGGTTTTTTTCTATATTTGACGACCAAGATCGGTCGAAATGGAGAGTGGAAAGTTGGCGCCCGTTTTTTTCCGTCAACTTAGAAAGGAACGATCATGTCGGTCGGACTGCAAAAACATTGGTATCAGCAACCGCGATCTGTGGAACGGCTCCCTTTGGCGAGCTTAACCTGCGCCGGAGCGCTTTTGTTGGGCGTCGTGTTGGCCAGTTCGCAAACGACGATCAGTTCGACATCCTCGCGAGAGCCTGGTCTATCGGCCGTAACGACGGGCAGCGCGGCGGCCGTTGCCGAGGCGGCCCCACGATTCGGCGAGAACGGCGGCGATAAGAAATCGGACGCCAAAATCGCTCCCACTGAGAAAGCGACTGAAAAGTCCAAGGAAAAGACCAAGGCCGACGGCGAACGGCAACGCGAAGGGGTGGAAATCGTTGAACAAGCCGGCGCATTTAAGGTAACTGGCGATCGTGTTCTATTTGTTACCGCCGGCGAGCCAAGCCGCTCCTTCGTTGTATTGGAAAATCTTAGTCTCGAACGCATCGCTCGAGAAATGGACGAAGGCGCCGAAACGGCCGAATGGACGGTTTCAGGCTCGGTGACCGAGTTCAAGGGGGCGAATTACCTTATCATTACCCATGCGGTTCAGAAAAACGGCCGAAGCGAAAGTAAAAAGTAGTCGCCTATCTATTTGAGGCTTTTGGGCTCTTTTTTCGTTGTCGCAACGCCTTATTTTGTAAGTTTTAACGTCCTAAGAAGGGCGATTTTCGGCAAAGGCGACGAGAGCTCGTTCTACTTGACGGCGACGTTACAATCCCTATGATAGGGTGGGGACGTTACGTTATTCCGCGCAATCGTCCGGCATGCCCATTTAGTTCGGGATACGCCAGTCGGAAGACGGCAAGGCATGCAATATATCACGCGAGAAGCACAGCGATTCAATCGCCTTGAGGAGCATATACACATGGCCGATTATCGACGATTGGAAGTCAATCTTGTCGGAGACGTGGCCGTCATTAAATTTCGCGACCACAAGATCGTGGAAGACTTGAACATCCAAGAGCTTGGCCAAGAGCTGTTTCAACTGGTTGAGAAAGATCTCCACAAGAAGATTTTGCTCAATTTCTCGTCGGTCGAATTTCTTTCGAGCGCGGCCTTGGGGAAATTAATCACGCTCGATAAAAAAATGAAGGCTGCGGGGGGAGTCCTCAAGCTCTCTAATATTAAGCCTGAAATTTACGAAGTCTTCGCCATCACCAAGCTGAATCGCTTGTTCGACATCAAGTCGGACGAAGCCGATGCGCTGGCGGCATATAAATAGCGTCCGCTCCCGTATCGCGAGTTCCTCGGCGAATATCGACGACATGACCGCTATCGACGATTCTTTCTCTTGGCGAAGCGAGCATGCGATTCCGAGCGATCCTCGGGCGGCGCGCGTCGTGTTGGACGAACTGCTGCGGCAAATGGAGTCGCTCGCTTGGAACGAGCATGAAGTCTTTTGCGTTCATCTGGCGGTCTATGAGGCGATGATGAACGCCGTCGTTCACGGCAATCGGTGCGACGATTGCAAACGAATATCGGTCGTTTGCGAACTCTCTTCAGAAATAGTCCGAGTTCGAATTAAAGACGAAGGGCCCGGGTTCAATCCCGGCGTCGTTCCGAACCCTACGGAAACCCTGTTCGTCGAACGAGACTGCGGCCGAGGCCTTTGGCTGATGAAGGCCTTTATGTCGGAAGTGTCGTACAACGAGGTCGGAAACGAAGTGACGCTGGAAAAACGTCGCGGCGATAAGAACTCGAGCATGCGACGCACGGCCTTTACGCTCTAACGTCGGACGGCATGACTCAAACTAATTTGCTAGTGCGCGTAACCTGAGGAGAACGCCTGCCGCAGTGTTCCGCAGCCGGAACGGCACAGAGGCCGTTCCCTACAGAACGCTATTTGCGCGGCGCTACGCTAGGACCCCGCCGGCTTGCTTGGTCCGGCCTTTTCGATATCATCGAGCAGGTCTTGAACCAAATAACCCCCAAGCTTTACGATCGGACGGTTCGCCGCATCTGCGGGGAAAATCGCCAGCACGGGCACCTGATTCGCGCCAAGCATTTTTAGCATCGCGTCGATGTCCGGCTCCGGTACGGTCCAGTCCGCTTTCATTAGTACAATACGGTTGTCGCGTACCGCTTTCAAAAAGGCTTCGCTCTTCAAAACGGTGTTCTCCAACGTTTTGCACGTCGCGCACCAGTCTGCAGTGAAATCGACGATTACTGTCTTGCCGCCGACCGACGCCGGCGCTTTTCCTTCGGCTTTTTTCGTCTCTCCCGTCGAAGCGACGGCCACGAAATCAAAACCTTGAGCACGACGTTCCTGCAACGTTTTGGCGATGCCGGTCTGCACCCGGTTTTCCAAACGCTCGGCCATGTAGTCTTTTAAGCTACCCATCGAAAACCCTTCGCCGCCGTTATTGATTCCGACGAAGAGAAGGAACACGGCGATGACGGTGACGGCCGTCGATTGCAGCCAAGCGACGGCTTGCTTTCCCCATTCTTCATAAATCGGCACGCGATTAATTCGCCAGCACGCGGCCCAAATCACCATCAAAAGCGCGAAGCTCGGCACGACGTAGGCGAGGTCCAAAAACGTGAAAATGTAAACGACCGTGGCCATCAGAACGAAGCCCATGATCTGCTTGAACGTTTCCATCCATGCGCCGGGCTTAGGTAGAAATTTTACGAGGCCGGGAAACGCGCCGATCAGCAGGTACGGGCTCGCCATGCCCAGCCCGATGCTGAAAAAGACGAGGAACGTATTTTGCGGCGGTTGACGTACGGCCCAAGCCAAGGCCGAGGCCATCATCGGTCCTGTGCAAGGAGTGGCGAGCAGGGTCGTGATCACTCCTTTGAGAAACGCGCCGGAAAAACCTTCTTTCGTGGCCAATTCGGCTCCTTTGCCGCCGGAAACGAAACCAGGGATCGGAATTTCCCAAACTCCGAGGAAGCTAAGTCCCATCATGAAGACGACGGCGGCCATGACGACATTAAACGCGGCGTATTGAAACAGACCGCCCCAGCCTAATTGGGCGAACGCCGCCAATGCGGCGAGAATCATAAAGACCGAGATGAGGCCGACCGAGTACCAGACGTTCAGCAGAAAGGCATGCGAACGGCTTTTGCCCGCCTGTTCGACGAAAGACAGGACCTTTAGCCCAATAACCGGCAAAACGCACGGCATGATATTTAAAATGATTCCGCCTAAAAAGCCGAGGCAGAGCATGCTCCCGAGAGTTGCGCTCTGGTCTTGCGAAATCACGTATTGGTGAATTGCTACCGGATCGAATCTATCGCCCACACATTGCAAAAAAAAAGCCTTGGAAAACGGTCGCCACTCGGCGGAGCCTTCGTCGGCGGGAGCTTTAGCGACGATCGGCGCGGCCGCCGGAGCGGCGGTTCCTTCCGACGACGTTTTTTTCTCGGCGGCGGGTTGCGCATTTGGTTTTTCCGACTCGGTCGCCTTCGGCTTCTCCGTTTGTTTCGGCGCCTCTAAAAACTTCGGCGGGATTTTGACTCCGTCGCCGACCTTCGCAATGAAAGAAACCGTTCGGGGCGGCAAGCACGAATCTTCCTTGCAGGCTTGAAAGAAAAGCGTTCCTTCGATCTTCAAGTTTTGAACGTCGACGTCTTTGGCGATTTCGATCGGCGCGAACCACGTCACGCGGTCGGCATGCGTCTCGATGACGATATTGCCGAACGCCTCCGGTTGCTTTCCTTTTTTCGGCTCGGGATAGGCGCGAAAATCGTCGAGTAACTTGACCGGCGAATTTTCTTTTGGCGATTTAATCTCGATTTTCGTACGGATGGGGCCGCCCGACGGTTGCGTGATCGAATAGATGTGCCAATGATCGGCGATGATAGCGGTCACGAAGAGCCGCGCCGGCTGACCGTCCTTCGCCGGCGTAAATTGCGACTTGAGTTTCATGACCTGTTGTTCGCCGCCGGGGCCTTGGGCGATCGCCGAGGTCGTCAATAAAGATGTCAGCAACATTGCGCCGACAAGCGCCCCAAAAGCGACCTTTCGGAGGCAATCCCGCATTCTCGAAGCCAAACCAACCGCAATTGGCATAGTCATTTTCCTTGTTTTTGCGAAAAAACGATCCGAAAGACCATTTTTGAAAACGCTTGGGCATTTCTATTAACTATCTCAGATGTCTCGATGCGTCAATAGGTTACGATTAAACCAGGACGGCGCCACGGTTTCGCGGCTGAGCTTATATTTTACGCGAAAACCGTTGAAGGCTGAAAAATCGCTAACTTCCTAATAATCAAAAATCTTGCAAGTCATTGGCTGCAAACGCTTTCAACGATTACGCAGGGAGGGTAATATAGGTGGCATGCGTCGATTGTCTGAAAGATTTCGGCTTCACAAGCAACACATTGAGTATCTTTACGTCGGCGCGAGATTTGAACGCCCAACCTCACTTTTTTGAGTGACAACTATGATGAAACTGCTTCGTCTATTGCTTTCCGGCTGCATTGCGGCGGTCATTGCCGCTCCTTCTTTCGCGGAGTCCGTTCCTGTAAACACGTTGAGTGCCACGAGCGCGGAGAAGTCCGACTCGAAGCCGGCGACGAACGACGCGTCCGCTTCCGGCACGGTCTCGCAAACGCCGACTCCCGCCGCGACTCCGACGCCTGCCGGTACGGCCGAGGCAGCGGCCGCCGCGGTAAAGAAACCGAAGTTTCCGCCGTTCGCCGACGTGCTCGGCGACGCCCAATCGCTCGAAGGTTTGTTTAAGATTTATCGCAAAGATTCGAAGCTCTACGCCGAGCTTGGTCCTTCGAATTTGAATCGGGACTATCTTGTGGTGATGGCCATCGCTCGCGGAATCGCCGAGGCTCCGCTGATCGGCGGGATGTCGCTCGATTTCGGCAACGATTGGGTTTGGCAGTTCCGCAAAGTGGACGATCGCATTCAAATCGTGCGTCGCAATCTTCGCTTCCGCGCCAACAAAGGGACGCCGACGGAGAAGGCCGTTTATTTCGCTTACACCGACAGCATTCTTTATAGTTTGCCGATCGTCACGCAAGGCCCCGGCGGCTTCGTCGTCGATCTTACGCCGGTGTTTATGAGCGATCTGCCGCAAATCGGCTCGATGCTGCGAGGCTTCTCTTTCTCGCCCGATCGTTCGACCTGGGCGAGCGTCAAAGCCTATCGCGACAACGTCGAGTTGCAAGTCGCCGCGACATTCTCCGGCGGCGGCTCGCTCGGCAAGAGCATGGAAACGGTGGCCGACCCGCGAGGCGTGTCGATCAACATTCATTACTCGATCAGTCGTCTTCCTGAAACCGGATACCAACCCCGTGTGGCCGACGATCGCGTGGGCTATTTCCTCACGGTCATTAAAGATTTTTCCAAGCCTGGCTCCGACGACCAGTTCGTCCGTTACGTGAATCGTTGGGATTTGCGCAAGGCCGAGCCTGGCTCGTCGATGTCGCCCCCGGCCAATCCGATCATCTTTTGGATTGAAAAGACGGTACCCTACAAATATCGCGCGCCGATTCGCGAGGGCATTTTGGAATGGAACAAGGCCTTTGAAAAGGCCGGATTCGTGAACGCCATCGAAGTCCGTCAGCAACCCGACGATGCGACTTGGGACCCTGAAGACATTAACTACAACACGTTCCGCTGGATCACGTCGAACGCCGGAATGGCGATGGGCCCCAGCCGCGTGAATCCGTTGACCGGCGAAATTCTCGACGCTGACATTATTTTCGACGCCGACTTCATTGAAAGCTGGACGCGTCGTTTTGAGATTACGCCCCCCGCGTCGAAGCCGACGAAGTCGGCCCTCATTCGTTTTTCAGAGGACGGCGTTGAGCGTCCGCTCGTTGATCTCGGGAGCCTCGCTCACGATCGACATTCGCTGCTTTGCGATTGCGCCCGAGGCATGGCCGAGCAAATGGCCTTTGGCTCGATCGCGTTGGCTGCCGACGCGAAGACGTTGCCCAAGGACAAAATCGACAAATTAATCCACGAAGGGATTCGTTCGGTTGCCATGCACGAAGTCGGTCATACTCTCGGTTTACGTCACAACTTCAAAGGAAGCACGTTCCATACTTTGGCCGATCTGAGCAATCCGGAAAAAACCCGTGAGACGGGCCTTTCCGCCTCAATCATGGATTACGTTCCCTTGAACATCTCTCCTAAAGATCAAAAGCAAGGCGACTATTTCAGCACGACCATCGGCCCTTATGACTATTGGGCCATCGAATACGGCTACAAACCGCTTTCCGGCGGAACGGACGGCGAAGCGGCCGAACTCAAGAAAATTGCCTCGCGATGCGCCGAGCCGGGATTGGACTATGCCACCGACGAGGACGCGGAAGACGGCGACTCGGTGCAAGCCGACGCTCCTGATCCTTTGACGAACCGTTTCGACTTGAGCAAGGATCCCATCCAGTTCGCCGAACAGCGCATTCAGGTCATTAAAGAGACCTTGCCGAAGTTGGTCGATTCGCTGGTTGAGCCGGGCGAAGGCTATCAAACGGTTCGTCGCGGCTTCGAGGCGTTGATGCGCGATCAAGCCAGCGTGGTAAAATACGTCGCTCGCTTCATCGGCGGCGTTTACGTTCACCGCGACCACAAAGGCGATCCGAATGCTCGTCAGCCGCTCGCTTTCGTCGAACCGGCTCGTCAGCGAGATGCGATGAGCTTCTTGGAAAAGAACGTCTTCGCCGTCGATTCGTACCAATTCCCGCCGGCATTGTTCAACTTCATGACTACGACTCCCTGGGAACATTGGGGCGTCACGAAGGAAGACCGGAAAGACTACCCGTTGCAAGAAAAAATCCTCGCGCAACAAGACGCAGTCCTCGAACGTCTGCTTGAGCCGGTTACGCTTTCGAGGATTGCCGACGCAGAAATGAAAACCGCGAAGGATCAAGACGTTTTTACGACGGCCGAACTCCTCGGACGATTGACGAGCTCGATTTTCCAAGAAACCGAGAAGCTAGCCGACGGCAAGTTCACGAATCGTGAGCCGGCCGTTAGTCCGGCGCGTCGCAACTTGCAGCAACGCTATTTCCAGCATTTGGCGGACTTGGCCATGGAAAGCTCGAATCCAAACGGCGGAAGCATGGGAATCTTGATTATTCTCGGCGCCAGTCGAAAGCCCTCGCTTCCCGTCGGCCAATTCACCTCGGCTTCGGCGGCGGCCGAATTGAAGACCCTCCGCGAGCGAATTAAGAAGACGCTCGACGGCAAGGCTCAATTGGACGGCTATACCCGCGCCCACTTCGAGGAACTCGTCGCTCGAATCGATAAAGTTCTCGACGCTCGGCTCGAACTAAGCAAGCCGTAATCGGCTCGTTTCATTGACAAGAAAAGCAAGAACGCCCTGTCGGAAGAAATTCGACGGGGCGTTTTTTTGCTAGGATAGGTCTCGTAAAAACGGGTTCGACCGCTTTTCTTTTCCCACAGTCGTCGCGGGGCCATGTCCCGAATAGAGCGTCGCGTCGTCGGGCAGCGTGAACAATTGCGTTTGAATGCCGTCGAGCAGGTCTCGCAGGCTTCCGTCGGGAAAATCGGTCCGCCCGATACTACCCGAAAAAATCACGTCTCCAACGAAAACGACCGGCGGTTCGTAGCCCTCGACGACGTAGACCATGTGCCCTGTGGAATGGCCGGGTATTGATCGAGCTTCAAAGGTGAAGCCTGCCGCCTCGTAGCGATCGCCCCCTTTCAACGTCACGTCGGCGTCCGGACAAACCAGCGGCTCGCCGAACATGGCCGAGAGATTTTGGATGGGGTTGGTGAGTTTCGAGGCTTCGTCCAAGCCGATTACGAGCGGACACTCCGGCCAATTAGCCTTCAGGGCGCCCGTTCCGGCGATATGGTCGGCATGGCCGTGGGTAATCAAAATTGCGGCTGGAGTGACATCTAGGCCGTTTAGGTGGTCAATTATTTCCGTTGCGTCGGAGCCTGGGTCGACGACCACGCAGTCCAATCGGCCATTTTTCCGTAAAACATAGGCGTTTTCCTCAAATGGAAGCGATAAAACGCTGGAAATAATAAAATCATGCGGTTTCAATAAAGTGCTCTCCCCGAAAGGATGTGTTTTAGATAAAATGCGAAGGATGCTGGAGAAAGTCCGGTGCGGCGTCGGGCGCCGTTTAGGCAAACCGACCTTGCACGGACAAACATAGTAATTCTCCGAAGTAAATCAAGCGATAACGAGCATTATAGGAACGGTGAAGACGGTTATTCGTCTTTTTCGCATTATGCGAATCGCCGGCCCCCAAACGCTTGGCCGGGTTCGTAACGGCGAATCGGGCCATCCGCTATTATCGCCGACGGATTCTAATTATCAAGGAAGATAACACGCCCAAGGCGCCTATTACGCCTCGATTGTATCGGTTTCGTTGAATTGTTATGCGTTCGCGTCGGACCCAGTCGCCAATGCAAACTCATTCGGAACTCGATCGTTGAAGGTAATGCATGCCGATCGTCCCACGGCATCCGACCGCCGCGCCTTACAAGGAGGGTATTTTATGCAACGCTTCGCTTCGCACTGTCGTTTCCTACTGTCGTTCTCAGCGATCGCTCTTAGCGTATCGTACGTTTTTGCCGAAACTCCCGCCGATAAATCAACTTCGCAAAATCGACCTCCTGTTAAAGTTGCCGAGCGAGCCGACGCGTTGAATCAAACGGCGGCAGCCGCTCCGCTTAGCCCCGGCAATCCGAACGAGCATCCGTTGATGCCTGCGCTTCGTTGGGCATACGACGGCATCGGCAACGTCGAAAAAATTCAAGATTATTCCGCTACCGTCGTCAAACGCGAGCGCATCGAAGGAAAAGTCGGCAACTACGAGCACATGTTCGTTAAAGTTCGTCACAATCCTTTTAGCGTCTATATGACCTTCCTCGCCCCCACCGAAGTAAAAGGCCGTGAAGTTCTTTACATTCAAGGCAAAAATGACAACAACATGTGGGCGCATGACGTCGGCATCCGCGATCGCCTCTTCGGTACCGTTTCGATTAAGCCCGACGGACCGATCGCCATGAAGGGCCAACGTTATCCGCTCACCGAGTTGGGGATTCTCAACTTGACGAAGCGTTTGGTTCAAGTCGCCGAACAAGACGTGAAGTACGGCGAATGCGAAGTGAACTTCGTGAAGAACGCTAAGATCAACGACCGCGTTTGCACGATGATTCAGGTCACCCACCCAGTTCCCCGCCGCAACTTCCTCTTCTATCAAGCGCAAATATTCGTCGATGAGGAATTGAACCTGCCGATCCGTTACGCCTCCTACGATTGGCCGAAGGAAAAAGGCGGACAGCCCGAGTTGCTCGAAGAGTACACCTACTTGAAGCTCAAGCTGAACAACGGTTTCAACGATTCGGACTTCGACACGAAGAACCCGAATTACCGGTTCCACTAAATTGCGACGAAACCGGGATTGGCTGAACGCCCCCGACTGACTTATACTCGAACCTCGCTTTGGTCTTGTTCCGATCAAAGCGAGGTTTTTCGTTTTTTTTTGGCCCCACGGCCGCGACATTCCTTTTGACGCGAAACTTAAATCAATGAAAAGCTGCATCGTCATTCCCGCCCGTTTAGCCTCGACCCGGCTTCCTCGCAAACTGTTGTTGAACGAGACGGGTAAGCCTTTGATCCAGCATACCTACGAATCGGCCTGCCGCGCCAAGCGCCCGTCGAGCGTCGCCGTAGCCGCCGATCATGAAGAGATCATTCATGCGGTCGAAGCCTTCGGAGGCTTTGCCGTAATGACCAGCCCGACTTGCGCCAGCGGAACGGACCGAGTCGCCGAGGTGGCCCAAAAACTTCCCGACGTCGAGATCGTCGTCAATGTTCAAGGCGACGAGCCGGAAATCGCCGGCGCGTCGATTGATCTTGTCGTCGAGCTATTAGAAAACAACCCGCAGGCCTCGATGGCCACGCTTGCCACGCCGATTCGCAATCGAAAGCAGCTCGAAGATCCGTCGAACGTCAAAGTCGTTTTCGACGCCTCCGGCAAAGCGTTGTATTTCAGCCGAAGCGTGGTTCCGCACCCTCGGCAATGGGATGATTCGCTCCTCACCGCCGATCCGGCCGTGTTCTTCTTGCACATAGGACTCTACGCCTACCGCCGCGTTTTTCTCCTCCGGCTTGCGCAAATGCCGCCGTCGAAACTAGAGCAAATCGAGAAGCTCGAGCAACTCCGCGTTCTCGAGGCGGGCCAAGATATTTTGGTAGGCGTCGTTAACGAACGGACCTTCGGCATCGACACTCCCGAAGATTACCGGGCGTTCGTCGAAAAATATCAGGGCGTTTCTTAGGCGTGCTGATTCATTCCCTTCGGCACGTAGATGCAATCAGGCTCCTCGGCCAAGTAGTCGCCGGTTAGAGCGAAGGCTCGCGCCCGACTTCCGCCGCAAGGGTGTCGGTACTCGCAAACGCCGCAACGTCCGCCGAAACGGTCCGGATCGCGCAACGCCGTGAAGACCGGATGCTTTTGATACGTTTCAACGACCGAATTCTCGGGAAAACGACCGCATGCGACGGGCAGAAATCCGGCGGGAAAAATTTCGCCCGAGTGGCTGACGAACATAATCCCTTTGCCGTCGCCGACGCCCAGGGGCGCTCGACGTTTCCGCCCCGACGCTCCTTCTTCGGCGCCTTGCGGGCCGGCCAAGGGATCGCCGCCTTGCTGCATGACGAAGCGGCGGTAATGCGGCGCCTCGGTCGTTTTGATCGCATAGGGCTGCGTTTGCGAATGTCCGTAGAGTTTTGCGAAGGCGATTTCGTATTCCTCCGGGCGAATGCGAGTCTCCTCCATGCCTCGGCCGACGGGGATCAGAAAAAAGGCCGCCCACATAGCAATTCCTTGCGCGGCCAACAACTCGGCGATGGCGTCGATCTGCGGAAAATTTCGCCTCGTTATCGTCGTGTTCACTTGCACGGGAAGATGCAATTCTTTGGCGACGGCGAGCATCTCCATCGTACGACGGAAGCTTCCTTCCCAGCCGCGAAAGGCGTCGTGCGTCGCCGCGTTGGCGCCGTCCAAACTAATGCCGATCGCTTGCACTCCGGCCTCTTTCGCCTTCAGAAAGGCATCGCGAGTGGCAAGGGGAGTGGCCGAGGGAGTAAGAGCGACTTGCAAACCGCTCGCGACGGCATGGCGAATTAACTCGAAAAGGTCCGTTCGTTTAAGCGGATCGCCGCCGGTGAAGACCATGTGCGGCGGGAGCGGAAACGAAGCGGCTTGATCGATCAGAGCTTTGGCCGATTCGGTCGAAAGTTCGTCGGGCGCCGCCTGCGCTTGCGCCGAAGCCCGGCAATGCTTGCAAACCAAGTCGCAAGCTGTCGTGGTTTCGTAATAGAACATCAACGGGCTGACGTTGAAATCGGCCGTCGTGTATTTCATGTGCGAATGACGTTCTTGCATCGTATTCTCTCATCAGGCATCTGCGGAGGAAAGAATATGATAACTCAAAATAGCGTTAGAGGTAATCGCTGAAAAGTTCTTTACTGGGTTTGGCGATGACGATCTCGGAGACGAGCAGGCCTCGTCGTCGGGCTTCGTCGGCCGCCGCTTGAACCCCCGCCCGCACGTCGGCCACGCTGCCGGTCATCAGGCAAAGCCCTTTTCCGCCGAGGGCCATCGCCACATGTATGCGAAAAATCACGACTCGGGCCGCCTTGGCCGCGCAATCGGCGGCGGCCAATACGCTCACGCCGCTAAACGTTTCGACCACGCCCAGGGCGTCGGCGTCATCGGGAGCAAGAGCGACCGATTGGCCAAGGGCCGGAAAAACCGACTCGTGAACGTTCGCCACTGTCAAATGGTCGATGACCGCTTCGCCGGAGACTTTTATGCCCGCTTCGATTGAGGCTTCCACGTCGCCGACCGAGCCGCCCACCACGATCAGGTATTTGCCCGAGCAGATTGTTCGGGCAAGCAAGACCTCGATCGAGGCCGCCTTGATCATCTCGTCTTCGACTAAGTATCCGATGCCGACGCTGGAAAGTTCAATTGCGCCGACCGCGCGTGTCGTTGCCATGTTCGTCTCGTGGAGTTTCTACGGCGCTCGCGGAGCGCCCTACGGGTTTTATTTTTCAATCCAAACAACGCCGTCGGCGATTGCGGTAACTTGCCCAGAAATCGAGGCGTGGACCGGCGCTCCCATCGCGGGCTTTCCGTTCATTATCGGCGGACGACCGACCGCGTGGCCTCGTTCGACTTGTTCGCCGAACTGCACGACCGGCTCGCAAGGAACGCCGATGTGCTGCTTCAGTTTGATGCCGACTTTCGTCACGGCAAGCGGCTCCTGGCGAAGCGGCCCGACGTTTCGGAACTCCTTTAATCCGAGCTTCGTCATTAACCGTGAAGTCGGAGCCTTGCGATTGTTCATGTGCTGATTGGCCCGACGTTCGTTGAAAGGCGGATTCTCCCAGCGTTTCTTCTCCGCCGCTAGCCGACGCTTGTTTTGCGTGCAAACGTTTTTAGGGTCCAAGTCCTCAGGGCATGAATACATGCTGCACAAATTGCACTCGCAGCAGAACTGCGTGCCGATAACGTTCGCCTCGCCGACCTCGTTGAAGCCTAAGCTTCGCATGGCCGTGTGCGGTTGAATCGGATGCCCGAGCAACCAGCGAGGGCAAAGTTCGGTGCAAAAACTACACTGATCACAAGCGCTGCGGCCGATTTTGGCGATCTCTTTCCAATCGCGACGATGCCGACGCACGACGACATGATCAGCCGGTAGGACGATCACGCCGCCGGTAGTTTTCGTGACGAGCGCCTGATGGTTTTCCTCGAGGTAGCCCATCATCACGCCGCCCACGATGTATTGCGGATTCTCGACGGTCGGGCCGCCCGCCGCGGCGACGCATTGTTCGAGCGTGGCGCCGACGGGAACTCGTAACGAAATCGGCTCGGCCACCGCGCCTGCCACCGAGAGAAACTTCTCGACCACCGGACCTTGCTCGCTACGGGCGGCGTTCATCGCCGTCTCGACGTTCATCACCACGGCCCCGACGTTCAACGGAATTCCGCCCGGCGGAATGACTCGCCCGAGCGTTTCGTAAACGAGGATGAATTCGTCGCCGGCCGGATAGGCGTCGCGCAACGGATCGACTCGCATGTTGGCGGGTATTTTTTGGCGCAGCAAATCGATAACTTCGTGATATTTTTCTTTGACGCCGATAATCGCTTCTTTGGCGCCGCAGAGGGAAATCGCGACCGAAAGTCCTTGGATCACGTCGTCGGCGAAATGACGAAGAATTTCTTTATCTTTATGGAGAAGCGGTTCGCACTCGGCGGCGTTCAGAAGAACGTATTCCGCTCGGGCGGCGAGTTTGACGTGGGTTGGAAAGCCCGCGCCTCCTGCGCCGACCACGCCGGCTTCGGCCAAGGTCGCTAATGTCACCGATGGATTATTCATAAGTTGCCGTGCGGAGTGATGCCGAGACAAGCGGGGCTGTTTTGACACGGAACGTTTTCTTGTTGCGAAGGACGCAAAAGTAGCTTTCCGGATGGTAGCCCTATGATTGAATCCATTATAAATAGGACTCCAGACCGGTAGAATGGGTTATTTGTACGCCCGCCTGCGGAATTTGAGCCGGGAGACGCATTTTAACTTGCCTTAATCGCTACAATTTGAATGGCGGAGCCCCCCCTCTAACATACGAGCTCCTTGATTTTTCGTCGATAAAGAATCAAACTGATCGATTAGAGCGTTATAAGGGAACATTTCGGCGAGTTTGTCGCGAAATACCTTAGGCTCACGCGGTTTGTGAACGTCGCTTTGTTGGCGGCGCCAGAGGTTGCGAAGGCGTTTTCCTAGTCGGAACAGCGCCGCATATCCCTTGTTCAAGGTAAATTATATGTTCGGTCTTGGTACTGCGGAGCTGTTGGTGATTGCGTTTATTGCGTTATTGCTATTCGGCAGTCGCCTGCCGTCAGTTATGCGCAATCTAGGCAGCGGCGTCTCCGAGTTCAAAAAAGGCTTGGAAGAAGGCCGCCGTGATGACACGGACGCCGACCGCGATCGATTAAAGTAATTGCTTGTTCCCGTCTTGTTTTTTGTCTCAATCTGTTCGTTTGTGCGGATTCGAGTCGTTGACTCGCACCGAAAATTCAAAGATTGACCGAGTTCGTTCGTTCGCTAGGGCGAACAAACGGAGCGGGGGATCAATGTTGGGGCTAATCCGTCTTGGACGGGAACACCCTTGGTCCCTAGCCTGTCAGCATGCCCCGTAGGTTGCCGAGGGATTCTTTTTTTTATGATTGGATGAGAGGGGCGGAATTTAATCGATAGAATTCGTAACGCTTATTCGACATAACGCTTATATCAGAATAGGGAAAGTTGTAGGATAATCGCCAAAGGCGAATCAATTGACTTGCGAACGACTTGCAGGCCCTACTCACCGGAAATTAAGAACGCTTCATGAATCACGAATCAGACGGCGCTCCTTCCCCCAAAAAAGAAGACCGATTGAACGTTCCGTCGCCTTCGAAAGATGCGGATGCGGAATCGTTTCTCTCCGCCAACGGCGTTGAATTGAACGTCACGGTCGAGCATCGAGATCAGTCGGTTGCCGAACCCGAAAAGACGATCATTCGGATAGCCCCGGAGAATGAAGATCCGGTATTGGAAGCTGGCGAAATGCCGGAGGAAAGCGTTCCGACATGGGTTCAAAAAACCAAGACGTTCTTTATCGGTAAGCCGCGCGATTTGGCCGATAAATCGGTCTTCACGCACATGTCGCTGGTGGCATTTCTGGCCTGGGTCGGCCTTGGGGCCGACGGTCTCTCGTCCTCTAGTTACGGTCCCTCCGAAGCGTTCAGCGCGCTAGGCGAATATCGCTTTCTCGCCATTCCGTTGGCTTTGGCGATGGTCGTCACCGTTTTCATCATTTCGTCCTGCTATAGTCATTTGATCGAAGCCTTTCCGTCGGGCGGGGGCGGATATCTCGTCGCCACGAAATTGCTTGGCCCTCGCATCGGCGTCGTTTCCGGCGCTGCGCTGATGGTCGATTACGTTTTAACGGTAACGGTTTCCATCGCCGCGGCGGGGAACGCCATTTTCGGTCTTCTCGGTAAAGACTTTCATCGTTATCAGATGCCGACGGAGGCCGCCGTTATAATCATCTTGGTGATTCTCAACTTGCGCGGCGTGAAGGAATCGATTCAAGTTTTGCTCCCGATTTTCATCACCTTTCTCATTACGCACATCATATTGATCGTCGGAGCATTTTTCCTAAACGTTCCCCAGGCCGGCCAAGTTACCGCCGAACTTACGGAGCAGTTTCGGCAAGGGATGCACGATCCGAAAGTGGGAATCGTCGGCATGTTGGGGATCGTTCTGTTCGCCTATTCATTGGGCGCCGGAACTTATACCGGTCTAGAAGCGGTTTCCAACAGCTTGAGCGTGTTGCGCGAGCCTCGAGTCGCAACCGCCAAGAAAACGATGCGTTACATGGCGATCTCGTTGTCGCTCATGGCCGGCGGCTTGATCGTCGTTTATCTGTTGCTTGACATACCGCATAGCAACTCTCCCACGATGAATAATCTTTTGACTGAGAAGTGGCTGCAAGAGATAAAAATCGCGGATTCAGTCGTCGGTAAAGCGTTTTTATGGATAACGCTGCTTTCCGAAGGAGCGTTGCTCTTCGTCGCCGCGCAAGCGAGTTTCATCGGCGGGCCGCGCGTTTTGGCCAATATGGCTCAAGATTCTTGGGTTCCTCGTTGGTTCGCCAACCTTTCGGAGCGCTTGGCTACGCACAACGGCATTCTCCTGATCGGCATTTCGGCCTTGCTTGCACTTTGGTACACCGAGGGGAACATTCAGGTGCTCGTCGTGATGTACTCGATCAACGTGTTCGTCACGTTCTCGCTTTCGATGCTCGGCATGTGCAGGTATTGGTACCGCTTGCGAAAAAGGCATCCGCTTTGGCGGCGTCGGATTGTGCTATTCGGCGTGGGGTCGGCGTTATGCGTCAGCATATTGTGCGTTTCCCTGGTTGAGAAGTTCTCTTCCGGCGGTTGGATGACCGTCGCCGCCACTAGCGTGTGCGTTGTCATTTGCTTTCTTATCCATCGTTACTACGATCGCGTCGGCGGAAGCCTGCGCCGGTTGGACGAAACGCTTGGAAAGCTATCGACCGCGGGGGAACCGAACATGGACGAGCCCGACCCGAATCGAGCGGCCGCCGTCATCATGGTCGGCAACTATAGCGGACTCGGCATTCATACGATGTTGAACGCGATTCGTTTCGCCCCCGACCATTTCCGCAGTTTCATCTTTATTTCTTCCGGCGTCATCGACAGCGGCGCCTTTAAAGGAAGCGGCGAAATGGAATCGCTCGAGTCGCATATCCAAAGCGCGTTGGATAAATACGTCGATCTTGCTCGGCGGTTGGGCATGCCTTCGAAATCCTATATGACGATCGGCACCGACGCCGTGGACGAACTCGAGCAGCTTTGTCTGGAAGTCGCGCACGATTTTCCCAAGGCGACCTTTTTCGCCGGGCAATTGGTTTTCCAAAAAGACACATGGGTTCATCGGTTACTGCATAATCAAACCGCCTATTCGCTGCAACGTCGCCTTCAATGGGCGGGTTTCCCGATGGTTATTTTGCCGACGCGCGTAAGATAGGAAAAGTGAATCGGGCATTGCATTTACATCGTTTTGACTTCGACTCCGCTTGCAATTTTCCGTTTTCCGCCTATCATTGATAGGATCAAAATTGATGAACGCTTAAGTGCGTTTGCGCTTTATAAATACGACTAGCGCCGAATTCGCAACTTTGAGGATTTGAAGTGGCGAAACGGGGGACCCAACGTTGGGGCTAATCCATTTCGGACGGGAACATCCTTGGACCCGAGCCCGTCAGCTAACCTCGTAGGCCGCCGAGGATTTCTTCATTGTCAACGTCGCCGCCGATCCAAGGTTAATCGGACCCGCCTTTGAATTGATGATCGTATGACTTACCGTCATCTCGCTTATTGATTTCATTTTGCGTTCGCTCCGCGCGACGTTCGCCTTCCGTTTATTAAAATGACCGACCATCCCGACAGTTCGCAAACCAATCCGTCCAGCAATTCAACCGAAACCAGCGCGGCTTCGACGTCTACGCCGTCGTCGAAACCTACGGTCGAGGTGACAATTAGCGTCAAATCCACCATTCCCGCCGATTCGACTTCGGAAGAGCCGTCCGAAGAGGTCGTGCATATAAGCTCAACTGCCGAAAATCCCGTGATGGAAGCGGGAGAGATGCCGGTCGAAAGCGTTCCGACTTGGGTGCAAAAAACCAAGACGATTCTCATCGGCAAGCCTCGCGACTTGGCCGACAAATCGGTCTTCACGCACATGTCGCTGATCGCGTTTCTGGCTTGGGTCGGACTTGGGGCCGACGGTCTGTCGTCCTCGAGTTACGGACCTGCCGAGGCCTTCGGCGCGCTTAGCCACGGCGTTTTCGGCGAAAGTCGCTTTCTCGCTATTCCGCTGGCTTTTCTAATCGTGGCGACGGTTTTTATTATTTCGTCCTGCTACAGCCATATCATCGAAGAGTTCCCGTCGGGCGGCGGCGGATATCTCGTCGCGTCGAAATTGCTGGGGCGGCGCGTCGGAGTCGTTTCGGGTTGCGCCTTGATGGTAGACTATGTGTTGACGATCACTACATCTATAGCGGCGGCGGGGGACGCCGTCTTCGGCCTAATGGGGGAACCGTACGCCGAATTTAAGCTTCCCGTTTGTTTGGGAATGATCGTCTTTCTTATTGTTTTGAATCTTCGAGGCGTGAAAGAATCGATTCAGGTTCTTTTGCCGATCTTCATCATCTTTTTGATTACCCACATTGTTTTGATTTTATGTTCCGTCGGCATGCACGCGTCGAACGTCGGAGCCGTCGTCAGCGAATTGAAACAGCAGTATTCGGCAGCTCGGGTTCATCCGCAAGGCGGAATTTTCGCCATGATCGCCTTGCTTTTATATGCGTATTCTTACGGCGCCGGTACGTTTACCGGACTAGAGGCCGTGTCGAATAGCATGACCGTTCTCCGCGAGCCGCGAGTGGCCACCGCCAAGCGAACAATGCGTTACATGGCGTTCTCGTTGGCGTTCATGGCCGGCGGATTGATTGTTTCCTATTTGCTCTTAGGAATTAAATTCAGCATTTCGCCGACGATGAATAATCTGCTTACGGACAAATGGCTTGCTGACGTCGGCATCGGCGGGAAGTGGTATGGGCAAGGTTTTCTTTGGGCGACGATTCTCTCCGAAGGTCTGTTATTGATCGTGGCCGCACAAGCCGGGTTTATCGACGGTCCGCGAGTTTTGGCTAACATGGCACACGACTCTTGGGTGCCTCGCTGGTTCGCGAACCTTTCCGAACGTTTAGCGACGCATAACGGCGTCCTGTTGATGGGGGGAGCCGCTTTGGCGGCCCTTTGGTTTACTCACGGTAATATTCAAACGCTCCTGACGATGTATTCGATCAACGTGTTCGTCACGTTTTCGCTTTCGATGATCGGCATGTGTCGGCATTGGATTCAGATCCGCAAAGACCATGATCTTTGGCGACGCCGCCTAGCTCTCTTTTTGATCGGCTCGATCCTAAGCGTGAGCATTCTTTGCGTTTCGGTTTGGTACAAATTTGGCGAAGGCGGGTGGGTTACCGTCGTCGTTACCGGAGTTTGCGTTTCCATCTGCTTCCTCATTCACCGCTATTACGCGCGGGTCGGCGAACGATTACGGCGTCTTGACGAAACCTTGGGGTTGATCTCGGCGCCGGGCGAGCCGAACATGGAAGAACCGGATCCGGCGAAACCGACGGCCGTGATTATGGTCGGCAACTACAGCGGACTCGGCATTCATACCCTGTTGAACGCGATTCGCTTTTCGCCTGGACATTACGCCAGCCTAATTTTTATGTCTTCCGGCGTGCTCGATAGCGGCGTTTTCAAAGGAAGCGGCGCAATGGAGTCGCTCGAATTGCACATCGGCGAATCGTTGGATAAGTACGTCGATCTCTCACGCCGACTCGGCATGCCCGCCAAATCGTATATGTCGATAGGCACCGACGCCGTGGACGAGTTGGAACGCCTTTGCATGCAAGTGGCTCACGATTTCCCGAAATCGACTTTTTTCGCCGGTCAATTGGTTTTCCAACGCGACACCTGGGTTCATCGACTCTTGCATAATCAGACGGCCATTTCCTTGCAACGCCGCCTGCAATGGGCCGGTTTCCCTATGGTGATTCTCCCGACCCGGGTGCGATAAATCGCGAAAATTCGAGTCTAAAGCGAAATACTTGCAAACCGGCGACGAATTACTATTCATCGCCGGTTTTTTTACGCCTGCTTTTTTTCGCCGCGTCGCTAGGTTATATTGAGACTGGATGGAACGCAACTTTTCAGATACGGGGATTAATGCCATGAACTGCCCTGCTTGCGGCGTGGAAGTCTTTGCGGAAGCGGTCTTTTGCCACAAATGCGGTCAACGCCTTACCGATCCTGGTCAAGCCGAGGCGGCCGAAGCGCAGACGGCGTCCTCGGGAGCGAACGCGTTTACGGATGCGGCCGCTCGACAATCCGTCGCTCCGAACGAGTCGGAACGCATCCTGTGGCAAGGCGGCTACTCGCCTAGAGCGATGTTCGGCCATTGGATCGTCGCGGCCGTCGTCACCGTAGTTCTCCTCGTCGTAGGCGCCATTTTCGTTCGCACCGGAATTACCTGGGCGATTCTTGTTGCGGCCGTGCTTCTAATGTGGCTCTACAACGCCGTCATGCTCGGCTACCGAAAATTGGGGGCGGCCTACGTCCTTTCGACGCAACGTTTCACCCACGAGTCGGGAATCCTCCGGCGAACCACCGACCGCATCGAGACGCTCGACATCGACGACGTAACCTTCGAACAGAGCATCTTTGAACGATTCTTCGACGTCGGCATGATCCGCATCGCCTCGTCGGACCGCACGCATCCGGTATTAGTTTTGCCGGGCATCGCCCATGTTCGTGAGGTGGCTAATCAGATTGACGACGCCCGACGCACCGAGCGCCGCAAACGCGGCCTGCATATCGAACAGATTTAGCGACGGCTTTTCATATACGACAATAGGTTCTTCGGGAAACACAAATGGACGGTCTCACATCCGTTATTCTTTTGGGTTACATGGGTATTGGCATAATCTACTTATTTAAAATTTCCAAAACGGTTGCCGAAGATAATCGAAAGATATTGGCTTTACTAAACGACATTCGTGATAAGATTGCGTCGCGCGAGTAGTTTGTAGGGCGGGACGCCGTCCCACCAAGAATAAAACCTTGCGCGATCTCCGAGCGCCGCCGACTTCGGCCCTCTCCAATAAACCACCTCCGAGGTTTTGTTACCGAACCTCGTGTAAATGCGGATTGCGCGAAGAGCGAGGAGGAGGCTGAACGAAAAACGACGCTGATTTTCGCTAAAACGGAAAGCGATCGGACAGCCTGAAACAAGCGGCACGATTTCTGACGGTCAATAAATTGTTTAATGCCTTAGCGTGTTTGAAAACCACTCCGCCGACGAATTCGACTATGACGCCCAGGTTGTAAAAACCTGAATGATTTCGGACAGGTTCTTCGGGCCTCCAAAACCGGTGAACTTGCTGTTTTCAATTTTGCAAAACACCCAGTCGTTTTTCGCCCGCTCAATTTTAATCGAGTGAAATTCCTTGTGTTCTAACGGCGTGTCAGATAGATCAACGCTTAGGGTCCACCTCGGATTATCGAGGGTTCCAATTTGCACCCGTAAGTGTGTTCCCAATCACCATCGCATGTGAGAGCGAACCATTCTTGCAAGGCAGATAATGGAGTCATAGTATTTCTCATTCTCCGGCACCGCTTGGTTGGCTTTGCGAATGCACGGAGGAGCAGTGCAGTCAGCGCACTAGCAGCGGAGCCTGGTAACGAGGAGCAACGGCTTCTCGGAACGCGCGGAGGGCGATTCTTACGGCTAGCGAGCGAGGGCGTTCCGCGGACTTAATCAGGCACCCACAGTTTCGACCCGCCGGTCGATCCGCCGCTTGGCGGCGCGGCCGCGTCGGGAGTCCAAAGTCCGCCCGTATCGGCGGCTGGTTGGGGAGTGGCCGAAGCCATCCCTCCTTGCTGACCTTGCGGCTGAAAGGCGAACGTTCCGTCCGGACGAAGCAAGCCGACTTGCATTAGCAATTGTTGCAGCGAAACCATCACTTGCTGTTCTTTCGAGTGATGGCCCATTACGTGATTGATCAGTTCGACGACCTTGTCCAGCTCTTGCATGTTCAAGAGAGCGGTCAATTCTTGCAAGTCCCACATTCCGCAGAACTGCGGCAAGTCTTTCGTCGCTTCACGACCGCGTTGAACGTACTCAACCGTCTTTTTCGGATCCTTGGCGGCCCGGGCGAGAAGAACGCAAGTCTCGGCGAACGCCGAAACGTCTTGGCGATTGTTGCGGCGCAAAACTTCTTCGCCGAACTTCATGACCGCCTCGGTAAAGCTGACAGAATCGGCCCGGCGCAGCGAGTATTGCAAGTCTTCGTCCGAAAGCTTTTGGGCGTCCACTCGCGCAAGCCGCGTCACACGCACCGACTTCACCGGCGTTTGAGTCGGATCGATCGGCGTTTCGGCGGGCAGCTTTAGAAGCGCTTTCAACTCACCGCAATCGCCCTCGTCGCCGATCGCAATCATTTTGTTTTCCAACACGGCCACGACCGCCGCGACGCGCATTTGCATTTTCAGATCGGCCGACGCTTCGAGCAGCGTCTTGCCGTCTAATCGTCCCAAAGGAGTTTTGGGCCATTTTTCGGTCATCGCCTGGCGACGGTAGGCGGTCTCTAACGCCAATCGCTTTTCCGGCGGCGTCGAATTGGGGAAGAAATACCTCGGGCCGGCCATTTCCAACATCGACGAAATTTGGCCCAAAATCGTTTGACGATATTCGCCCGACAGGCAAGAGCCGACGATCTGCTGAACGATCGGCAAGGCGACCTCTTTGAATTCGCGTTCCGTCAGCCCGACCAGTTCCAATCGAGCGTCCCGATCCGTTTGCTTTCCATGCAGGAAAAGTTGGCCGAGCGCGATCGGGTAATTATCCGTCGCCGCGTCGTCGTTCGGCGCGCGATTGAGAAGCACGTACATCCCCTTGGGCGGCGGCTGATCTTGGTCGGCGAACGCGCCGGGATGAATCGGCAAGGCATGGCAACGATGATCCGAAAGTAAAGCTTCGGTCGCTTTTTCGGCGTCTTCAACCGTCCATTCCGCGCGAACCACGTCGACGAAATCGCCGAGCGAATCGTCGACCAAGTACATTGCCAACGCCTCAGCCTCGACTGCGTCGTCGTAATTGCTCGTCTTTGAAGCGAACAGTCGCAGGTTCTTTTGCGCCTCGTCGTTTCGTCCGAGATACGCTTGCGAGACCGCCGTTTGCAACAGAATTTCGGGGACGGCCGGGTATTTTTCGACCAGAGCCTTCAGCAGTTCGACCGTGCCGGCCGTATAGCCGTAGCCCATCGGCTCGACCGCTTTGACGAACTCCTCACGCCACGGCGCGTTTTGCGGAGGTGTTACCGAATACTCTGCCTTCATCTCCAACGGAATCGTCGGCGAACGCATTCCTTCCAAGAGCATTTGCGCCGCCCCTTCGTCGCGCTGATTCACGTACAATAGCAGATGCAGCAATTGTCGAGCCGGCATCCAGCGACTTTGCATTAGGTTCGCTTCGACGAGGCTGCGAATCGCTTGATAGATGTGCATCGAAAGCTGGCCCTTCGCTTCGGCCAAGCCTCGTTGCAAATACTCCATCGCCGCGTCGAGATCGTCTTTATTGATGCAGCCCAAGACCATCTCGCCGAGCGCGCCTTGGCTCGTCGGATGCTTTTTCAAGAACTCGTCCATGAACGAGTAATACGCCTCGGCCTGTCCGTTGATGCGGAGAAGCGTGGCCTGATAGCTCATCAAGCAGAGGCGATCTTCGTTGCCCGGTTTCGTCCGCAATTGCTCGACGTACTGGAGGCACGCCTTGAACTGCTCCCCTTCCATCATCCGTTCGATTTCGCGGAACTCGGGAAGGTGATCCGGGCAGCAAAACTTAATCTTCTTACCCGTTCCTCCGGGACAGTAGCTATTGGCGTCGATAGGCATTGGAATCGATTGGGGCGTAAGGATTTGAAAGAAAATCGAAACGCGACGTATTCATCCGTCGCGAATCGGAAAATGGCGGAATCCTATACGCTAACAGACCGAAACAGGCCAAGATAGCCCCTCTACGGCAGGGGCTTGGTCTTCGCGTGCGATCATGGCGAATGCGCCGGCTTACTATTCCCCGAAAGAGCGAACTCGCCGCGCCGTCATCGTCTGTTGCTGACTTGTCCAATCGGTCTTCGCACAGGAGAAATCATGGGCCGGACACTGCGTGCAATCGCCATGCCCGCCCTCCGGCGGCCGCATTACGTGCATTTTTCGCACTTCTACCGACGTTTCGGTGCCCGCATGATCGTAGGAAGTGGTTTGTGAAATGGCTTCATTCTCGACCGCCACCACAACGTACCAGATCGCTCCAGGAGCG
Source organism: Thermoguttaceae bacterium (assembly GCA_963665265.2). Taxonomy (GTDB): domain Bacteria; phylum Planctomycetota; class Planctomycetia; order Pirellulales; family Thermoguttaceae; genus CAXXHQ01. The sequence goes on from OY762224.2 coordinate 2,360,433, forward strand.
GTGATGCATTTTTCGTTCAGATCGCGAACGGCGTTTTCGGCTTCGGCATAGGTTTGCCAATGACCGGCCACCTTGCCCGGCGATTGCCAAATGCAGTTTGGAACGTCCAAAGGCGAATTCGGTTCCCACCCTTCCGGCCACCAAATGGACGTTACTTTGAAGGTTAAGGGAGTGCAAAGTCGCGCCGCCGGCCAGATTCGTCCGATGCTTCCCGGCTCAACGACCACGGCCCAACGGCATTTTTTGATCGCCACGTCGCTTTCGTTGTATTCCGAGGCCCGTCGCACCGCCGCGAATAAGTCGTCCGACTCGTCGAGAATCCCGATCGGCCCTTCGAGCTCGAGCGGCACGTCGTCCGAACATTCGGGAGTCCAATCGTCAGGCCTTGCGACCACGGCGATTTGATATCTTCCCATGTTGAAAACTCCTTCGATTGCGACGGAAAAGGGGGACCGCGGCGAAACGCGACCCTATAAGAAAACGTCTCTAGCGAAACGCTTATGGAATATTACTCTTCAAAACCGCTTTGGACAAGCGATTTTTTTAACCGCCCCGACGTTTCAGGCAATTTCGCCATAAGAGCGTCGTCGGCGTCGTCAGCGAGGGCGGCAAAGAAGGTATCCGGACTCTACTTCGTTTCCGGTTTGATCGGTTTTTTTACGCTCAAAATCATCGTAACCGGAGTTCCCTTCGGCGGCACGCGGTCCTTGTCGGCCTTAAAGAGCAAATTCGCGTTTTGCTCGGTGCTTTCGATGGGAAGGTCGAGCATTGCGGAGCCGAAGTTCGAGACGCAAATAAAATCGCCCCCTTCCGCCCGATAAATCGACTTTCCCGTCGCTTCGTCTTTCTGCAAAAGACTTCCGCCGAAGACCCAATTCACGTCGAGCCATTTGCCGGTATGAAAGTTCTTCACCCAATCTCTCGCGTTCGCCGTTTGCGTTTTTCCTTGAGCGTCTTTCCAGCGAACGACGATCTCAATTTCTGAGCCGGTGGCCGGCGAATATTTCGGCTGGAATCGGACCGGGTGCCCCGCTTCGGCGCCGATCGCCAGCAACGCCGCGTGAACGTTTTTGGCGACGGTCGGAACTGAGAGGATCGCCTCGTGCTCCTTCGTGCCGTAGGTGCAGGCGAACATTTCTAACGGCGCGTCGGTTTGGCAAACTTCGCTGACCATCACGACAGTTTTGGCTTTCGGATCGACCCAGAGCGGAGTCGTTTCGTGGAATCGTATCAAGCTATTTACGTCATCGACTAGCGGAGCCCCCAACTTCTCGATCAGCTTTTTCATCTCCTCTTGCCGCTTCTTCTCCCATTCCTTGAGCATATCCTCGTAAGATTGTTCATCAGTTTTTTGCGAGGAGTCCGTCCCCGTGGAAGCGGTTTCCGCCGCCTCGACCTCTTTTTCCTTTGAGTCGACAGGCTCATTTTTGACGACGCCGGCTTTGCGTTCCTTCTCCTCGCGCAAATACCTGTCATAGGCATTTTCTTCGGCGGTAGAACTGGGCGTTTGAACCGGTTGCGCGACGGTTGTCGACGCCTTCGGCGCCGGTTTGGCCGGCTCTTGCTGTTTTGAGCAACCGCACGACAAGCAGAACAAGAGGCCCGCAACTAGAAAAACAAGACGAGAACGCATAATCAGATTCCGGGTAACAAGGGAAAATCGCGACCCGCCCGACATTATATCAGCTCTTTCCGATCTGTGCACGACTTTCGGTCTTCCCCCCCGGCTATCGAAATCGAGAAGAATGGCTACAATAAGCAAATCACTTACCACCTAAAAATTCACGCTATATTTCCCACTCGCCGATGAAATCTTCTTCCGCAACGACCTGCACCCTTGGAAAACGGATTCCGCAAAAAACTCGTCTTTTGGAGCCGTGCAAGAAGCCGCAGAAGTCGACCGTCTTCGATCGACTCACGGTTATGTTCCCGGAAGGCGAACTGCTAACGGAACTCATTTGCGACGGCGAACTGATTTGGTCGGGCGTCTGGGACGCGAAGCTTTGGATTGACGGCGAACCTACGCCGCCGGTCGGCGCTTGGAATGAGACCTGTTGGGTGTCGGACGCCGACGCAGCCTATCTCGAATTGGCAATGGATATGCGCGGCGGCTTTCGTATTGAGCGTCACATCGCCTACGCTCGCAAAGACAAGTTTCTCTTCCTTGCCGACTCGATTCTCGGTTCGCGCAGCCATGCGATCCGTTATGAAAGTTCGTTGCCGTTGGTCGAAAGCGTTTTCTGCGAGAGCGCGAAGGAGAGTCGTGAGCATCGGATTGAAGGAGCCCGTTCTCGATTGACTGCCGTTCCGATGGCCTTGCCCGAGTGGAAAGAAGAGACTGGCATAGAAGATCTGATATTCTCCCCCGGTAAGTTGACGCTTTCGGCCGAGACGACCGGAGCGAATTGCTTTGCTCCGTTGTTTATCGATCTAAATCGAACTAGGGCGGAAATTCCCGTCACTTGGCGGCAATTGACCGTGGCCGAGAATTTGCAGATTCTTGAAAAAGACCGGGCCGTTGGGTTCCGCGTCGCCGTCGGCAAAAAGCAATGGCTCGCTTATCGCGCGCTCTCGAATACGGCGAACCGAACCTTTATCGGGCACAACCTTTCGACAGAATTTCTCCTTGGTCGGTTTCTCCAAAACGGCGAAGTTGAACAAATCGTCGAAGTCGAGTAGATCGACTTTTACGGGCAAGTCATAACGTCTTGCGCCGCGTTCCCTATCGATGGAAAGCCGTTGATTTGCGTTATAACCGCGACTTTCGGTAAGGATTCCGCAGGGCGAGGCGAAGACGACGTCATCTAATTTGAATTACTTTTCGGCGTGTCTTGGGGGAGCTAACCCGAGCGGTCGCCTCATGCCCTCTTTGACTCGCAAATTGCGAGTGTTATACTGAATTTCTCGCGGATGGAATATTGTAACTCTATATTTGGGAATAGGTTGCTGGTGCCGTTCCGAGAATACGCGGATTCCACGTTGAAAAGCGTCGAAATTTCCGCGAAGGGTTCAATTTTCCTGGTGTCATTGTCTTCAGTCGGATTGTTCGACGCCCCCTGTTTCTCTTTTCTCGCTCTCACATTTAATGAACACGCTAAACGAAATTAATCAAAAAATCGGCAAGTACAGATGGACCATCTGCTCGCTGCTTTTCTTCGCCACGACCATCAACTATCTAGACCGCCAGGTCCTTAGTCTTTTAAAAGACCGGCTGGAGGTCGAGTTTAACTGGACCGACACGGACTATGCGAACATCGTTATGGTGTTCCAACTGGTTTACGCCGTCTCGATGCTTTTTGCAGGACGTATTATCGACTGGCTTGGCACGAAGTCGGGCTTCGCGTGGTCGCTGATCGTCTGGTCTATCGGCGCTATTTTTCATGCCTTCGCTCGAGGAACCGGCGGATTCATGTTCGCCCGCGCCGTTCTCGGTTTCGGCGAGGCGGGCAACTTTCCGGCGGCGATCAAAACGACCGCCGAGTGGTTTCCCAAGAAGGAGCGCGCTTTAGCGACCGGTATTTTTAACTCGGGCGCCAACGTCGGCGCGATATTAGCTCCTATCACCGTTCCCTGGCTTGCAAAACACTGGGGCTGGCAGGCCGCGTTCGTCATCGTCGGCGCGATCGGTTTTCTCTGGCTGATCTTTTGGTTTTGGTTTTACGAACTTCCGTCGAAGCAAAAGCGGCTTGGCAAGGCCGAGTTTGACCATATTCACAGCGACAAAGACGATCAACCTGCGCCGACTGCCGACGGTCCGAAGCTTCCTTGGTTTGAAGAATGGAGCCGATTGCTCGGTTACCGACAGACTTGGGCGTTCGCTTTTGGCAAGTTTATGACCGACGGCGTATGGTGGTTCTTCCTCTTTTGGCTTCCGGCCTTTTTGAAGGCGCAATACCATATGACGGGAACCGACGTCGCCGTTCCGTTGGCCGTTCTATACTCGATGACCTGCGTCGGCAGCGTTTGCGGAGGTTGGTTTCCGATGTATTTCATCAATAAAGGGTATGATCCGTACGCCGGTCGCATGCGAGCGATGTTTATCATCGCGCTTTTCCCGGTGGTCGTCCTCCTCGCGCAACCGTTGGGGCACCTTAGCGTTTTCGGTTCTTACAGTTATTGGATTCCGGTTCTCTTGATTGGCGTCGGAGCGTCGGCGCATCAAGCGTGGTCGGCGAACATTTTCACGACGGTTTCCGACATGTTCCCTAAAAAATCGGTGGCGTCGGTCACGGGGATCGGCGGAATGTGCGGGGGCATCGGCGGCATTTTCGTCAACAAAATTGGCGGTTGGCTCTTCGACGCTTTTCGGTCGGCCGGCATAGCGAAAACCTGGGCCGAGGCCAAAGCCGTCGACTTGGGGGGATATCTCGACCAAATCTTGGCCATGAATTTGACGAACAAGCACGGCACTCCGATCGATCTGAACCGAGCCGAATTAGGCGGTCTTCCGGAACAAGTGACCTCGCAAATTCAATCGATCAATCCCCAAGCTTTCGCCCAGCTTAAGCAAATGCAGTTGACGATCGTGCAAGGCGAAATGAAAAACGCCTACGTCTTCATGTTCGCCTTTTGCGCGCTGGCCTACGTCATCGCCTGGTTGGTGATGAAGTTCTTGGTGCCCAAGTACAAAAAAATTGAGAACCTTTGATTCAATTTGATTCAAAAAGGACATTAAATATGAAATGCAACGTGAAGATTCTGCCGGTCGTATTACTGGGCGTTTTGGCGGCGCCGCTGACGTTGAACGCGGCCGAGGCGGCGAAAGAAGCGACTCCGACAAAAGAGGCCACGCTGGCGATTATGCAAAAAGTCGCCCATTGGCAACTGGTCAATCCTTCGAAACATCCGCTGACCGATTGGACTTCCGGCGCAATGTACGCCGGCATGACGGCGCTCGGCGATCTTTCAGCCGATTCCCGTTATCGCGACTCAATGCTGGCCACCGGTCGAATGGCGCAGTGGAAGCTCGGAAAAATGGTTTATCATGCCGACGATTATTGCGTCGGTCAGATGTACTGCGAAATGTACTCGCTCTATCGCGATCCGGCCATGCTCGCCCCGTTGCGTGAACGTTTCGATTATATCCTCGCCAATCCGTCAAAAGGAAAGGTCGATGAAACGATCAAAGATAAAGACATTCCCGCCGGCATAATGCGTTGGTGGTGGTGCGATTCGCTGTTCATGGGCCCTCCGGCCTGGGCGAAGCTCTACTCCGTCACCGGCGAGAAAAAGTATCTCGATTTCATGCTTCAAGAATGGCAGGCGACTTCCGATTTCCTCTACGACAAAGAGGAACATCTGTACTTTCGCGACAAGACGTATTTTGACAAGAAAGAAACCAACGGCAAGAAAATCTTTTGGAGCCGAGGCGACGGTTGGGTGATGGGCGGACTCGTGCGAGTTCTGCAAGTTCTCCCTTCCGACCATCCGGAACGAAAGAAATTCGTCGAACAGTTCCAACAAATGGCTGAGCGATTAAGCGGCCTTCAACAGGAAGACGGCCTGTGGCGCTCCAGCCTTTTGGATCCGGCTAGCTATCCGAATCCCGAGACGAGCGGCTCCGGCTTCTTCTGTTACGCGATGGCCTGGGGCGTCAATCAAGGACTCCTCGACCGCGCCAAGTTCGAGCCGGTCATTCAAAAGGCCTGGGCAGGCTTGGTTCGCTACGTTCAAGACGACGGAAAACTCACGCATGTGCAGCCGATCGGCGCCGATCCGAAAAAATTCAGCCCGCATCTTACGGAAAATTACGGCGTAGGGGCGTTTCTCCTCGCCGGGAGCGAAATCTACCGGATGCAGTTGTTGCAAGATACGCCGCATACGGCAATTAGCGTCTCGAGCGATTACGACGGCTTCCGTCCGCAACAAACCGTCGAGATTTCGCTAGCCGATATCAAGGCGAAGCTTCCGAAAGCGACCGCCGAGAACGTCGCCGTCATGGAAAGCGACGCGGCGCGCTGGATCACTTCGCAGCTTGTCGACGAGAACGGCGACGGGCAGCCGGACAAGTTGATTTTCCAGACCGACTTCCTACCCAAGCAAAAGAAAACCTTCACGGTTTTCGTTGGAGTGGACCGTTCAAAGCTTCCCGAACCGACCCTAAAAACCTTCGCTCGATATGTGCCGGAACGATTGGACGATTTCGCCTGGGAAAACGACCGCATCGCACATCGCATGTACGGCCCCGCTTTGCAAAAACAAGACGGCGACAAGACCGGCAGCGGCATCGACGTATGGTGCAAGCATGTGCGCGAACCGATCATCAATACGATGTACGCCCGGGGAGACTATCACAATGACGACGGTTCGTCGGCCGACAATTATCGCGCCGGACCGAATCGCGGTTGCGGCGGCTCGGCACCTTGGGCCGACGAAAAATTCCAGCCTTCGCGTTGCTACAAAACGTGGAAGCTCGTTGCTTCGGGCCCGATTCGCGCCATCTTTGAATTGTCGTACGATCCATGGACCGTCAAAGGCCGTCAGATTTCCGAGGTAAAACGCATATCGCTCGATCTAGGCTCGAATCTCACTCGTTTTGAATGTCGTTACGACGCCGGCGATCAACCGCTCGCCGTGGCGGCCGGTTTGGTCATCCACTCCGACGAGAGCGTTATCGCCCACGAAGACAATTGGATCGGCATGTGGGAAAAATTCACCGAAGGGGACGGCCCCGGTTTCATCCCCGTCGGCCTGGTTTGGCCCGCTTCGAGCGGCGGTCAGTATAAAAAGGCCGATGGCCACGCTTTGGCGACGTTCGAGTTGAAACCGCACGAGCCGTTCGTTTATTACGCCGGCGCCGGCTGGAGCAAGGGATTGGATTTCAAGGACAAAGAATCCTGGAACGCCTATCTAAAAGATTTTGCCGCCAAGCTGAAATCGCCGCTCAAGGTCGAAGTTCAGTAGCGTTCGCTCGCTTCGTTTTTCGTCGACCGCGGTTTGATAATTAGAGATAGCGATTGATCGCGTGAAGGAGACATATCATCGTGAAGACGAATGTGTTGGCGATTGCGTTGCTTGCCGCCATGGCCTCTTCGTGCTTGGCTGCGGGCGGTCCAGTGTTCGTGACGGCGGTGAATAAGTTGTCTTTTTCACGTCCCAGCCAGACCATCGAGCTGTCGGCCAAAGATCTAGCGCCGTTGGGCGAGAAAGATTTCGCCCGAATCCACGTCAAAGACGCCTCGGGAAAAGAATTACTTTGCCAGGCAATTGACTCGGACGGCGATTTCACTCCCGATCAAGTAATCTTCCAAGCCGATTTCAACGCCGGTGAGAAGAAAACGTTCACCGCTTTCGTCGGCGACAAGCAAACGTACGCGAAAGAACAATTCAAAGCCTACGGGCGATTTGTTCGAGAGCGGTTCGACGATTTCTGCTGGGAGAACGACCGCATTGCGCATCGAATGTACGGAAAAGCGCTTGAAACTTGGGTCCGCGAGCCGTTGACGAGTAGCACGGTTGACGTGTGGTCGAAACGCACGCCCCGCATGGTCGTCAACGATTGGTACATGACCGACAACTACCACGCCGACGCCGGCGACGGCGCGGATTTCTACTCCGCGGGACAGAGCCGAGGATGCGGCGGCGACGGACTTTGGGCCGCTGATCGACTCTGGGTTTCCAAGAACTTCGTGAATTCCCGAGTTTTGGCGAACGGGCCGATTCGAGTGATATTCGAATTGACCTACGAACCGTTCGACGTCAACGGCACGCAGGTTTCCGAAGTCAAACGGATATCCCTCGACGCCGGCCAGAACCTCGATCACTTCCTTAGCGCCTATAAACCGAACAAGCCCGAGGATTTGACCGTGGGCGTCGGGATAAAAAAAGTGAAAGGTGAGCGCAAAGAGCTTAACGCAGAACGCGGTTGTTTGATCAAGCAGGAGCCGATGGAGAAGAAGGCCGGCAACCAGGGCTTGGCCGTCATCGTCAACCCCAAGCAGTTCGTCAAGCAGACCGAAGATAAATTGAATCTGTTGATGTTGGTTCGCGCGTCGCAAGATAATACTGCCTCGTACTGGGCCGGTTTTTACTGGGACAAATCCGGCCAATTCGCGGATGAACAGGCCTGGAAGACCTATGTGGATCAATTCGCCCAGGGCCTTCTTTCGCCGATCGAGGTCAGCGTTTCCGTTCAATAAATTATTGAAAGCATTTTTTTAGTAAAGGCTGAATGATGCGTAGTTTCGCCAAAGCGTTCGTATTGCATGCGACGGGAATCCTTATCCTGGTCGGCGCGTCTCAATGCATGGCGGTGCAACCCGAGGAATTCAGCAATTGGCCTGAAGGCGCATCGCCCGCGGAGATCGGCAAACGAGTGGCCGAAAATTTCGTCGCTCGTAAGTTTGATTTCGAGACGAATCCTAAACGGAAATACGTCATTTATCCTGAGGTCTGCGCGTGGTACGGCTCGCTGACCGTCGCGAAGCTGCTCAAAGATCAAGACCTAACGGAGCGCTTGATTAAAAAATTCGATCCGCTGCTGACGCTGGAAGGGGCAAAACGCATTTCGCCTGACGCCCACGTCGATTACCGTATCTTCGGAGCCGTCCCGCTGGAGATCTATCTACAGACGAAAGACAAGCGATATCTAGATATTGGACGGAGCTTGGCCGACAAGCAATGGGATAATCCGACGGACGACGGGATAACTCGTGAAGCCCGATATTGGATTGACGATATGTACATGCTCCCGCTCGTGCAGGTTCAGGCTTTTCGCGCCACGAACGACGCGAAATACTTGGACCGCGCGGCGTTGACGATGGTCGCCTATCTCGAAAAACTGCAACAACCCAACGGCCTGTTCCATCACGGTCCTGACTCGCCTTTCTTTTGGGGGCGAGGCAATGGCTGGATAGCGGCGGGCATGGCCGAGTTGTTAACCTCGCTCCCCGAGAATCATCCCAAACGGGCTCGGATTATGGAGGGATATAAAAAGATGATGGCGGCCTTGGTCGAAGCCCAGGGGACTGACGGAATGTGGCGGCAGTTGATCGACAAGCCCGATTTCTGGCCCGAGACCTCGGGGACGGGCATGTTCGCCTTCGCCATGGTCACCGGCGTGAAAAACGGCTGGCTCGACGCTAAAGTTTATGCCCCCGCCGCGCGTAAGGCTTGGCTCGGCTTAGTCAAACACATCGATAAGGACGCCAAGGTCCGGGAAGTCTGTGCGGGGACCAACAAAGGCGATAGTCTCGAATACTATCGCAATCGTGATCGTCGAGTCGGAGACCTGCACGGTCAGGCGCCCGTTTTGTGGACCGCCTCGGCCTTCTTGCGATAAGTAATTGCTTTTTCGCTTCGTATTTGCCGGTTTTCGACGAAAACTGCCGCTCTAGCGGTATCTCTAAGCGTTTGCCGACGAGAATTTTTTTGATAAAATACGGTATTGCACATTTGATTTTGCGATGTTGCATTGCGTTTTGTTCAGAATCATAGAAGGCGAATATGAAGACAATTCAAACTGCCGACCGGGATGCGTACCGGCGAATGACGACCGATGAGCTTCGTCAGAAATTTCTTGTGACCGATCTATTTCAGCCCGGACGAGCGGAGTTCTATTACACCAATGTGGACCGCGCGGTAGTCGGCGGCATCGTGCCGCTGGACAAACCTCTGTCGCTGGAAGGCGGCAAGGAGATGGCCTGCGAATTCTTCTGCGAGCGCCGCGAGGCCGGAGTGATAAACCTCGGCGCAGCCGGCTCGGTAACGGTCGATGGCACGACGTATAAAGTCGCCTCGCGCGAGTGCGTCTATATTGGTCGAGGCAGTCGGAGCGTTTCGTTCGCCAGCGATTCGGCCAACGAGCCCGCGATGTTCTACTTGGCGTCGTATCCGGCGCATGCCGACTATCCGACGACCCATGCGACGCTCGAACAAGCCAATCGCGTCGATCTCGGATCGCAAAAAGACGCCAACCGCCGCACGATCAATCAGTACATTCGCTTGGGCAAAATCAAAAGCTGCCAACTCGTGATGGGCTTTACCGAACTGCACGAGGGGAGCGTCTGGAACACTTTTCCGCCGCATACTCACGATCGTCGCACCGAAGTTTATTGCTACTTCGACCTGCCGAAGGACGGCGTCGTTTTCCACATGATGGGCGAACCGGACGAAACCCGGCACGTCATTATGCGAGAAAAGCAAGTCGTTCTGTCGCCCGAGTGGTCGATTCATTCTGGCGTCGGCGCCGGCTCCTACAAGTTCGTTTGGGCCATGGGCGGCGAAAATCAAGTCTTCGAAGACATGGATAATTGCACGATCGGCGCGATGAAGTAATTCGTTCCGATTCAATCGACTATCCTTCAATAAATACAAGTCATTTAATTTACAGGCGAGAAGAGGAATTATGAGCAGCATTCTTGATAAATTCAGATTGAACGGAAAGGTGGCCGTGGTCACCGGCGCCGCACGCGGTTTAGGACAAGGCTTGGCGCTCGGCTTGGCCGGCGCCGGAGCCGACATCGCCGCCGTCGACGTGTTGGACGCGGACGAAACGAAAAAGCAAGTCGAGGCTCTAGGCCGTCGATGCGCGACGATCAAGGCGGATCTGTCGAAGAAAGAGGCCGCTCAAACGGTCGTCGACGCCGCTGTCAAGGAGCTTGGCGGCATCGATATTCTCTTCAACAACGCCGGCATTATTCGTCGTGCGCCGTTCACTGAATTTTCGGAAAAAGATTGGGACGACGTGATGAACATCAACATCCGCGGCGTCTTTTTCCTCAGCCAAGCCGTCGTCAAGCAAATGATTTCCCAGGGACGCGGCGGCAAAATCATCAACACCGCTTCGATGCTTAGCTTTCAGGGCGGAATTCTCGTGCCGTCGTACACTTCGTCGAAGAGCGCCGTCATGGGCTTAACTCGATTGATGGCCTGCGAATTGGCGAAACACAACATTAACACCAACGCCATCGCCCCGGGCTATATGGCCACCGACAACACGGCTCCGCTCCGCGACGATGAGGCTCGCAACAAGGCGATTTTGGATCGCATTCCCGCCGGCCGTTGGGGCACGCCCGAAGACTTGCAAGGCATTGCCGTATTCCTCGCCTCGGCCGCCTCCGATTACATGAACGGCTATACCGTCGCCGTCGACGGCGGCTGGTTGGCTAGATAATTGTTGATGAAAATCTGAAACGATTTAGGTTTAAAGCGTGTTTCCCTTTTGGGGGTGCACGCTTTTTTTGCGCTTTCGGAAGGGAATAGTAAGCTAGAAAATCGGATGTTAAGGGAACTTGTGCTCTTTGATTGCATCGGCGGCTGATGCTGCAGAGACTACTTCAAACGTGGGGCTTTCTCTGCTAATAACCTCCAAGGTTTGGTCCTGAAAAGTAAATACCCAGTGCCGAAAAGACAAAATACTGCCTTTGATATGGCGCCGATGAATCGCATTCATTTTTTCAATCTCCTTGATAAGAGGAGATTGAGTAACTTCAAATACGCCATAGAATCCGAGGCCATATTTATAGAGGGGATGAGCGTTTAGGACTTCATCGTTCGGATACCCGTAGCGAAAGTGAAGGTATCTCAAGAAACGAACGATAACCCACCGTTCTTCTTCGCCGGAGACGTAACTTGCGTGATATGCGATTCTCAAATCGTCACCAACAAGAAGTAACGGCATCGGCGGAACAGTCATTTCTGGCGCATCAACAGAAATACACTTTGGAGTTGCGGAGAACATTATTTATTTCCTAAAAGAATTACACTGCCGAAGTGTGATAAGAATCTACTGCATCTTCGTGGCTGAGGATGTGAGTGTCAAGCCTGATGCATCATGCCGGGGATGGTTGAAAAAGAGCCCCTTGTGCCCGAGCCTGCGGCGGCTCGTATGAAAAACTCTCTCTCCTCCACGCTCTCCGCCCTGCTCCTAACTCCCTGTCAAAACATAAACGCTTAAATTGAGATGTTCTTTTTGATCCGAAAATCAGGTCGTAAGCTCCCGCTGACGAAAACTGCAGTCATCGCAGCTCCGCGTGAATAATTTCTCCTCTTTCGAGCGAAATAATTAGGACGGATCGGCCGCTTTGCCTGCGCATACCTGCAATTTGATGCAACGGCAGATATAATCATTAAGACGCTTATCGATTTTTGAATAACTCTCGTTAGCCAATACCGCAACATGAAAACATTTGTTCCTCTTTGCTTGTTCTTCGTAGCGATGATTTCCGCCGACGTCTATGCGCAAGAGCGAATGACGGTCGAGAAATTCAAAGAAATTACTGCAATGCCGGGCGATGACAAGGCGCTGCCTCCTCAATTGGCCGAATTTCCGTTCTGGAAAAACGCCAAATGCAGAATCGTCATGAAATACCAGGACGGAAAAACGACCGAAGAAGAGTGCAAGGCGACCGACAAAAAGATCGGCGGCAAGTACCTCGTCTCCGGACTCGAATCAAAAACCTATAAACAGCCGATCTACACGATAACGACGTATGACGAAGACTCCTCGGCAATAAAAGAATGGAGCCTTTTAGGCGAAACGTTGACCGAGAGCACGGTCGTCATTGATGCGAAAAATAACTCATTCGCGTCTTCGTCGACTTATGCGGACGGCTTTATGGAAGTAACCGTTGGCGCGTTTTCGTCCAAGGAATTGTCCTCCAAATCGTTGGTCTATAAGAACGGCAAGCTTTTCTTAACGCGTGAGGTGAAAGCGTTTCCGTTCGCGGCGACGGTCCAACAGACGAAGAAACGCTCGTCCACGGTCAGTTCCGTTGAGTTGAATGAGAAATACGTTCCGCCCGTTTCGCCTCGCACGACCTACAATTTCAATTCCGATTGGAAGTTTTTGAAGTCCGACGCCGCCGAGGCGGAAAATCCGCAGTTCGACGATTCAAAATGGGCGACGGTTTCCACGCCGCACACCTATAACGACGTGGACAGTTTTGACGAGATCATCGCTCGCGGCGGCGAAAAGTCGTTATACATGGGCCCCGTTTGTTACCGCAAGCATTTCAAGCTTCCCGCCGAGGCCGAGGGGCGGAAGGTTTTCATCGAGTTTGAAGGGATGCGACAGGCCGCCCGCTTTTTCATGAACGGCAAGCCCGTCGGAAAATACGAAAACGGCGTGACTCCCTGCGGCATCGACGTTTCGGACGCCGTTTTCTTCGGCGATAAGGAAAACGTACTGACGGTCAAGCTGACCAACGACGGAAATTACAAAGAAGAATCGACAGGAACGAACTTTCAGTGGGGAAGCAAAGATTTTAATCCCAACTACGGAGGATTGAATCGAAATATCCGACTGCACCTCGCCGGAAAAGTGTATCAGACGTTGCCGCTGTACGAGAACCTGCAAACGACCGGCGTCTACGTTTCCGCCGGCGAGATTGACGTGGCGGCCAAAACCGCCTCGATCCAGGTCGAGTCCCAAGTCCGCAACGAATCGGGCGATCAGCGCTCGGTCGATCTTTCGGCGGTCGTCGTCGATGCCGAGGGAATTGTTCGCGCAACGCTGCCGGGCGATACGTATGATATGGTGGACGGCGAAACAGCGATCCTTAAAGCCGGCGGAAAGCTGATCGGCGCCCGATGGTGGAGTCCCGAAACGCCGAATCTCTACGACGTATATTCCGTCTTGGCCATCGACGGTAAAGTAGTTGACGTGAATAAAATTACGACCGGATTCCGCAAGACCGCCTTCAAAGGGGGCGCAGGAACCGGCGGCGTATACATCAACGATCGTTTCGTCTATCTGAAAGGTTATGCGCAGCGTAGTTGGGACGAATGGGCCGCCGTGGGCGGAGCCTATCCCGACTGGATGCACGACTATACCGCCGAAATGATCCGCGACTCTCACGCCAATTATATGCGATGGATGCACATCGCGCCGAAAGCGCAGAACGTTCGGGCCTATGATCGCTTCGGCATCGTGCAGGTTTGCCCCGCCGGCGATAAGGAAAAAGAACCCTCGGGCCGTCAATGGGAACAGCGCATGGAAGTGATGCGAGATACGATCATCTACTATCGCAACAGTCCCAGCATCTTGTTCTGGGAGGCGGGCAACAACGGCATTAGCGCGGCCCACATGCGACAGATGGTCGATTTACGTAAACAATGGGACCCCGCCGGCGGTCGTGCGATGGGCTGCCGGACCCTCAACGATCCGGAAGCCACTGGCGTCGCCGAGTATTACGGCGTTATGATCGGCCAGGATCCCAAGACCGACGCCTTGAAAGGGCCGACCGACATGTTCCGCGCCTACAGTCACCAACGCCGCGATCTCGCCCCGTTCATCGAGACCGAGGATTTCCGCGACGAGGGCGCTCGCCGTTTCTGGGACGATTTCTCGCCGCCGCATTTCGGATTCAAGCCCGGCCCGAACGATACGTATAAATGGAATTCCGAAACGTTTTGCCTTGCCGCCGCGAAGCGTTACAGCGAGTATTACAACGAGCGGATATCCAACTCCGATCCGAACCGCTCGAAATGGGCCGCCTACGCCTCGATCATCTTCGCCGATAGTAATCAACATGGACGCCAAGCCAGCTCCGAGGTCTGCCGGGTTAGCGGAAAGGTCGACGCCGTTCGTCTTCCCAAAGTAATTTATTACTTGCATCGCGTGATGCAGAATGAACTGCCCGACATTCACTTCATCGGCCATTGGACATATCCGGCCGATACGAAAAAGACCATGTACGTCGCCGCCAATAACGTCGACGAAGTCGAGTTGTTCGTCAACGGCTCGTCGAAGGGAAAATTGAACAAGCCCGAAAGCAACTACATTTACGCCTTCAAAGACGTACGTTTTGAGCCGGGAACGATCAAGGCAGTCGGAACGAAACAAGGCAAGATCGTCTGTCAACATGAGTTGACGACCGCCGGCCCGGCCAAGTCGTTGAAATTGACCGTGCATACTGGTCCCAAGGGTTTCTTGGCCGACGGTTCGGACGTGGCGTTTATCGATTTCGAGGTCGTCGACGCTCAAGGGCGTCGCTGCCCGACGGACGAAGCCCGCGTTGATTTCGAAATCGGCGGGCCGGCAATTTGGCGCGGCGGATACGATAGCGGCGTGCCCGGCTCGACCAATAATAAATATCTAAGTACGGAATGCGGCGTCAATCGCGTGTTGATCCGCTCGACCCTCACGCCGGGCGAGATCGTTTTGAAAGCCACGCGCGAAGGTCTTGCCCCGGCCGAAGCACGGTTTCAATCCGTTCCCGTCGCCGTCAAAGACGGGCTGTCGGCGGAGGCTCCTCAGACTCTCCCCAATCCGCCGCCAAAATAGTCCCGCAGGGGCGGCGTCCCCGCGCCTGTTCGAAAATTATTTCGCCTCGTTCTTAGCTTTGTCTAGGAACGAGGCGTTTGCACGGCACCACAGCGTCTGCCGATGGAAATGCTTGCGCCCTATGCGTTTCCCGTTTTTTTCATGATCCGCCCTCAGCCGCGGGCCCGGCGAAACTTTTCAGGAAACCGCTACTTTTTCGTGAATAATCGCGAAAACATCGAAATCCACGTACGAAACGCCTCTTCCGCATCGACTATCATATTGAGACTTGCGTCTTATCTTCCGCGGAAAGATGAATTAGCAACCTAGGGCTCGATAGTGACAAATTGGGAAGAAATCATTCGGGAGTACAGCCCGGCGGTCTGGCGGACGGTTTATCGTCTGGTGGGCGACCGGGAGGACGCCGCCGATTGCGTGCAAGAGACGTTCCTCACGGCCGTTCGTTCGTCAAAAGCGAAGTCGGTCGATCATTGGGGCGCGTATCTTCATAAAATCGCGGCCTCTCGAGCGTTAGATTGTTTGCGAAAACGATATCGGACGGCTGGCCTCCAATCGGCGCCGCCTGATTGGTCGAACATTCCTGATTTGAAAGCCGATCCTCAGGGGAATGCGCAACTCTCGGAATTAGTGCAAAAGACGCTTGAAACGTTGACCGAACTGCCGACGCTGCAAGCCGAGGTTTTCTGCCTGCGTTATCTTGCCGAGTTGGATTACCGAGACATCGCCGAAAGCTTGGAAATTAATCCGAATTCGGTGGGCGCTCTTTTGCATCGAGCCAGGGAAAGTCTGAGAATGCGTCTTTCCCCGCTCGTCGCCGCGGAAGAATTCGGGAGGTCGAATCATGACTGCTAACAATCAGAAACCGTTTTCCGACGTTGTGGACCGAGTCGTGGACGAGCTTCAAGCTTCGCCCGTGCCTCCGCCTCCGCCGGAACTGCTCGAAGCCTTGATTCAAGCGGCGAAAAACGCCGAAACCGATCCTCTCGCGTTCGATCTTGCGACGACTTCCCACAGCGAAGTTCAACCATTATCTCGAACGATAAACGTAAGGAATAGGTTTATGAATAAACTTTTAAAATCGATAAGCGTGCTTGCCGTTTGTTGCGCAGTTGTCCTCGTCGTTTCCTTGACCGTGGCTCCGACGATGCGAGGCAACATAGCGTTCGCCGAAGTATGTGCCGTCATTCAAAAGGCCCGAACGATGGTCTGTACCGCAAAGACTAACCTGCCGACTCGGTCCATGAGCGACATCAAAATTATGAGTCTCAGCCCCGGAAGAATCCGCCAGGAAATGGGAACGCAGATCATGATTCAAGATTTGTCGGCCGGAAAAACGCTGAATTTAGAACGGACCACAAAGACGGCGACCTTAGTATCCATCAAAGGAATGCCTGCTTCGAAAGGCATGCAACAGGATTGGTTTGAAAGCTTCAAAGCAATCGCTAAAAATCCCCAAGCCGAAGACTTAGGAGTGAAAATTCAAGAAGGTCGTGAATCGCATGGATTTTGTGCAAAGCTCGCCAATATGACCGTCACTTTTTGGGCCGATGCGAAGTCTGCGGAGCCGGTCATGATTGAAATACGTCAGCCGTTTCCCGATTTCGCCAACCAAGGAGGTAAAGGCGAAATGACGATGGAAATGGTCATGACCAATTTTCAATTCGACGTTCCTTTGGACGAATCGCTCTTTTCGCTTACGCCGCCGAAAGGCTACGAATTACGAGAAATGAATATGAATTTCTCGGGCGGAGGTGAAAAAGACGTCGTTGAATTTCTTCGACGTTACGCCGATCTGGAAAACGGCGAGTATCCCGATTCACTTACGACCCAGAGCGTGATTCTGAAAGTTTCACTTGGCGGCATGAAAAAAATGGAATGGAAGTCTAACTCCAAGACCGACATGAAGACGGTGCAGGATGAAGTCGCAAAAGTCACGGCGGAGGCGTCGAGCCTGAGCGGAAGAATGACCACATTTCTGAGCGAAAATTCAGGTTGGAAATACGCCGGTAAGGGCGTAAAGATGGGCGATGCCAAAACGCCGATCTTCTGGTACGTTCCGAAGGATGCGAAGCAAAGCCGAGTGGTCTATGGCGACCTAAGCGTGAAAGACGTGCCGACGGACCAATTGCCGCAGGAAGAGAAGAGGTAGAGGGGCGTAACGCCTCGGAGCGATCGCCGCCCGTTTTGTGGCGGCGACCGAAAGAATGTGAATGATGAGAGGCCGCCGGATTTCGGCGGCCTTTTTGTTTTGCGGATCATTTTTGGCCCCTCTTTCCCGCCTCCCTATAATTTAACGGTAACTTGTTTCGATGATAAATCATACTGGGGGATAGAGAATGCCGACGCTCACAATACCGCATAACGAATCGCTCGACGGAATTCATCACATCGCCGTCTACGTGACCGATTTGGCCTCGACGGTCGATTGGTACCTTGCGCAGTTCAAATGTGAGATTCGATACCGGGACGACACTTGGGCGCTCGTCGAGTTTGGCAATATCTACATGGCCTTCGTCTCCCAGGGGCAGCATCCGCCGCACATCGGCTTCGTTCGCCCCGACGCCGAAAGGTTCGGCGAACTAAAGCCGCATCGAGACGGAACTCGATCGGTTTACGTTAAAGACCCTTCGGGAAACGCAGTCGAAATCCTCGCCCAAGATTAATTCACGCGTCATAATTATTGAGGGGCAACCATGCGCTCAAGCGAATTGTATCCGAAAGACGACATTCCAAAGCTGCGCCTCAAAGCGGCCAATCGCGCGCCGGTCAATCCTTCGGGCGAGTTCGTCGTCTATTGGATGAGCGCCTATCGCCGCTTGGCGTGGAACTTCGCGCTCGATCGGGCGATTGCTTGGGCAAAGGAATTGAAGAAGCCGCTCATGATCGTCGAGCCGCTCGAGTGCGACGGACCTTGGGCGAGCGCGCGGTTTCATTCGTTCGTCGCGCAGGGAATGGCCGAGCATTTCTTTGAGTTGGCCCAAAAACCGGTTTTTTATTTTCCGTTCGTCGCGAAAAAAACGGGAGAGTGCAAGGAGCTTTTTGAAGCTGTAACGAGTTGCGCTTGCGTCGCCGTGACCGATGACTACCCGATTCCCCATGACGGATTCCCCGGGAAAAGGAGTTTTTCAACCTCTATTCTTGTCGAACGATGCGACTCCAACGGGCTGTTGCCAGTCCAGCTTCCGGATCGAACATTTACCGCCGCCTTTTCTTTTCGTCGTTATTTGCAAACGACGTTGCGCGACTATTTGCTCGATTTTCCGTCGGTAAAGCCTTTTTCTCGGCTTCCATTACCAAGGTTGGAGCGTCTGCCGGCGGCGATCACGAAACGCTATTCGTCCTGGAAACCACCGAAAGGAGGCAATTTCAATTGGTCAAATATTCCGATCGATCAAAGCGTCAGATCGGGAACGGCCGTTGGCGGAAGGATGGCCGCGCTCCAAGTTTTTCACGCATTCTTGAAGAGCCGATTGCCCCGTTATCACGAGGATCGAAACAAAATCGACGATTGCGCAGCCAGCGGCTTGTCGCCGTATCTCCATTTCGGCGCCGTTTCAACGCACGAAATTTTCCATGAGATCGTCGAACGGGAAATGTGGAGCCCGGAGCGTTTGGCCCCAAAAGCGACGGGAAAACGAGAAGGATGGTGGGGGATGAGTCGCGAGGCCGAGGCGTTTCTGGATGAACTCGTCACGTGGCGTGAAATCGGGTTCAATTACTGCGAACGGAATCAAGATTATGCGAAATACGAGTCATTGCCCGACTGGGCGTTAAAAACTCTCGCGAAACATGCAAAAGACAAACGCGAATACGTATACACCGAGGAACAGTTTGAGCTGGCGAAAACGCATGATCCTTTATGGAACGCCGCGCAGCGTCAACTCGTCAGGGAAGGGGAGATGCACAACTATTTGCGGATGCTCTGGGGGAAAAAAATATTGCAATGGTCGCGGAGTCCCGAGGATGCGCTGGAGACGATGATTCGTTTGAATGATAAATACGCATTGGACGGGAGCGATCCGAATTCCTATTCGGGGATATGCTGGGTTCTCGGACGCTATGATCGCGCATGGGGGCCCGAGCGGCCAATCTTCGGAACGGTGCGTTATATGTGCAGCGAGAACACGGCTCGTAAGATTTCGGTAAAGGAATACTTGCGAAAATATGCATGAGAGAGGCGCCGGTTGAAGCTTCCTATAACCGTTAATCCCGTTAGTCGCCGCATGTAAAAGTTCCGCGAAGGTAAGGTTATGCCGAAGCGGAAAATCTTGCTTCTTTTCTTTAGTCCCCCTCGTCGATGAAAATTGTGATGCAAGCATTGTTTGCGAACAAGCGTTCGTGGCGATTCCCCGGTTTAATAAAGGCCCCCCTGTCATGTCCTCTTCCCTTTTAGGAAATATTCTTCTCGACAAAGAAATATTGTTGGAGAGCGGCACCAACGAGTTAGAAGTTCTCGTATTTGACGTGGCGAACTACGTTTTCGGAATAAACGTGGCGAAAGTTAGGGAGGTTTTGCCGAAGGCCGCGATCACGCATTTGCCGAAAGCTCATCATTCAATTCGAGGCGTTTTCAAGCTGCGCAACAACGTGATTCCATGCGTTTCGTTAGTTGAGCATTTGGGCTTGACTGCCACTGCGGGCGAAGAAACTGAATCGACGATGATTTTGGCTGATTTCAACAAGCAGCAGACGGCGTTTCTCGTCGATTCGGTCGAGCGGATTCATCGTTTGAGTTGGAAGAGCATTCTGCCGGTGCCGGGTTTAAGCGCGCTTTCAAAAACCCCGGTGACGGCGCTTGCCCGATGCGAAAATCGACTTATTCTGATGCTCGATTTCGAAATGATTATTGACGACGTGACCTCGCACTATTTCCGGACCGACGCGGTCGAGAATCCGCTGGGCCTTCCGCGCGAGAAGCTTAAGATCATTTTCGCCGAGGATTCTCCGACGGTTCGCGAGGCGATCGGCGTGACGTTGAGCAAGAGCGGCTACACTCAAGTTTCTTTCTTTGAAAACGGAGCTTTGGCCTGGCAGGCGATCGAGGAGAGGTTAAAGGTCAGCTCGAGAGCGGAGGACGTTTGTGATCTGGTGATCGCCGACGTCGAAATGCCGCAGATGGACGGGTTCCATCTGACGAAGCAGATTAAAACGAATCCAGTCCTAAAGCAAACTCCGGTTCTGTTGTATTC
The DNA here is from genome assembly GCA_963665265.2 of Thermoguttaceae bacterium. Taxonomy (GTDB): domain Bacteria; phylum Planctomycetota; class Planctomycetia; order Pirellulales; family Thermoguttaceae; genus CAXXHQ01. Next base: position 2,380,848 of record OY762224.2, read on the forward strand.
GTCGATCATAACTCCGGACAATCATAAGAAAGGGGAAGCGGTCGGCGCCGACGCGCAAGTGGCGAAGCCTGATTTATGCAAAGTCGTGCAATTAGCCGACGATTTAATAGCGAACGCCCGCCGAGAGGTGCGGGCGGAAACCTTTCGTACCGTCGTCAACAGCGTGAACGCCGCCGAGGAAGCTAAAGGTCAGTCGCCGGCCGCCGTCGCCAAACCTAAAACATCACCCGCAGTTCCTGCTCAGAAACCTGTCGCAGTTCAAACGCCGGCTCCGAAGGCAGATGCGTCGGCTTCGGCAGCTGCGTCGAACTCCGCGAGCAAACCTGCCGTGCAGGCGCCGGCAACGCAACAAAAAACGGCTGCGGCGCAAACAGTTCCCGCTAGTCCCTCAGTTACGTCGTCGCCTGCCGCTTCTAACGGTTTAGCGCCGGCTAGAATAGTTCTGGACGAATTTATTCCGCCTCCCGGAGTGGATAAGAAGCTTTGGCGGACGTTTATGCAGGAATTGTCGGATCGGTTCGGCGCGCTCAAGGGACAGGCATATCGAATGGTGCATGGGGGCAATCAGGAAGAGATTATCTTGGAGATGGCGAGAACGTTGCATACGATCAAGTCGGCCTCGATGGTAGTGCCGTTCGATCCGGTGACTCGCTGTACGCACTTGGTTGAAAGCGTTTTGGAGGCGGTCAGCAAAGCGGAATACGATTGGCCGCAAGCTCAAATCGATTCTTACATAAAGTGGCTGGAACGACTTTCCTCGCCCGATTCAGACCTTGAAGACGTCTTGACGCTCGGTTTTCAGATAGAGACCGAACTTCAGGCGGTAGTAGGCGTCGAGGCGTAACAACCGTAGCGATTTCCTATCGGAAGAACCTCGGTGACGGGACGGCGCTTTTTCCACGGTCGACGGCGCGATGAGGTCAAGAGCTCTCTGATTCTCTGCGCAATTTCTGGCTTTTTTTGCGCGATTGCGAGTCGCAAATTCTCATATTAATTCGTAAAATACACGTCTGGCGGCGTCGCTCATTCTCTCTTTCTTCTTTTGGCGGCGTTTAATTCGTTTTCATAGATTCAGCGTTTGGATTTTTTCGGAGAATATTTCACATGAAGTACGCAATGCGTTCGTTGCTTCTTGCGTTGGGAATCGTCGGAGCAATGCTTGTCCGTTGTGGGGCGGAAGAATCGGCCTCGTTGAAGTTAAACGTTCAGGTCGACAAGCCGGGCATTACGGTCAGTCCGACCTTGTACGGCATCTTTTTTGAAGAGATCAATTTAGCAGGCGACGGCGGTCTGTATGCCGAACTATTGCGAAATCGCTCTTTTGAAGAAACCGACAAGCTCGATTATTGGACGCTCGTGAAGACTGGCAAAGCCGAAGGCGATATCGTCGTCGATCGAGCGAATCCGATGAGCGAAAAGAATCCGCGTTCTCTTCGCTTGAACGTTAAAGAGGTCGGAGACGGCTCGGTCGGGGTCGCCAACGACGGATATTGGGGTATTCCCGTTCAAGAGGGCGAGGTTTACGACTTTTCGATCGCGGCCCGTGCTTCGGACGGTTTTAACGGTCCGTTGACGGTTCGCTTGGAAAGTCAGGATGGGACGAAGGTTTACGCTGAAGATAGCATTTCGGCGTTGACGCCGGAGTGGAAGACGTTCAAGATCGCGCTGACGGCGAAGGCGACCGATTGGAAGGCTCGTCTAGTTGTTTCGATTTCGCAAAAGGGTTCGGTCTATTTAGATATGGTTTCTCTTTTTCCCCGCAAGACGTGGAAGGGGAGGGCTAACGGTTTGCGCACCGATCTTGCCGAGAAGCTGGTCGGTTTACAACCGTCGTTCGTTCGATTTCCCGGCGGTTGTTGGGTGGAAGGCGAGATAATGGCGAACGCCACTCGTTGGAAGAAAACGATCGGCGACGTTTCCGATCGTTGGTCGCAGTGGAATATTTGGCAGTATTATTCGACGAACGGTTTAGGTTTTCATGAATATTTGCAGCTATGCGAAGATTTAGGAGCGGAGCCGTTATTCGTATTCAACTGCGGAATGGCCCACCAGAATCATATCGCAATGGATCAAATGAGTGAGTTCGTGCAGGACGCGTTGGACGCGATTGAATATGCTAATGGGCCGGCCGATAGCCGCTGGGGCGCGGTTCGCGCGAAAGCGGGGCATCCGGTGCCGTTCAATTTGAAATTCGTCGAGATCGGCAATGAAAATGGAGGCGGGCTTTACAACGAACGTTATAAGCTGTTTTACGACGCAATTAAAGCGAAGTATCCGACGATGCGGACGGTGGCCTGCGATTGGAGCGGTCGTCCGACTTCTCGCCCGATCGATTTGATTGACGAGCATTACTACTACGAGCCTGAGTTTTTCATTAATAACGCACATCGTTACGATACATACGACCGCAAAGGTCCGAAAATTTACGTTGGAGAATATGCGGTTACGAAGAACTGCGGTAACGGCAACCTTCGGGGCGCGATCGGCGAAGCGGCGTTTATGACCGGCATGGAGCGCAACTCCGACATCGTCGAAATGGCGTCGTACGCTCCGCTGTTCGCCAACGTTGAATATAAGCGGTGGAATCCGAATCTGATCTATTTCGATAATCACCGCAATTACGGAACGCCGTCATATTACGCGCAAAAACTGTTTAGCGAAAATCGTGGCGACGTGATCGTTCCGGCGACTTTGGAAGCTGGCGAAACTAAGCCCGAGACGAAAAAAGGCGCCGTTGGCGTGGGAACCTGGATGACGAAGTCGGAATACAAAGACGTGAAGGTCGTCAAAGGGGACGAGGTCTTGTACGACGGCGCGTCGTCGAAAGAGCAGGCGAAAGCTTGGAAGTTCGGTAAAGGCGAGTGGAAATTCGCCGATGGAGCGTTGCGGCAATCGGATAACGGAGAGGAACGTTTCGCGACGGTAGGCAACAAGGATTGGTCGGATTACACGCTAACGTTGAAAGCCCGAAAGATTTCCGGTTCCGAAGGATTCTTGGTTCTCTTCCACGTTCAAAGCGAAGACACGTTCGTTTGGTGGAACATCGGCGGCTGGGGCAACTCGCGCGACTCGATTGAAGTCACGACGAAAGGCTCTCGCTCCGTCTTGGGCGGGGCCGTCGATAGTAAAGTCGAAGATAATCGCTGGTATGACTTGAAAGTCGAAGTTTCGGGAACGAAGATTCGTTGTTTCATCGATGGGAAACTGGTTCACGACGTCGAATATCCTCGATCGGAGCCGTTGCACGCCGTGGCAGGTTTGAGCAAGGATCGAAGCGAACTGATTTTAAAAGTCGTGAATTCGACTTTTGCAAAACAAACGGCGAAGTTGAATCTAAACGGCGCGCCGAAGCTCGCGTCTGAGGCGAAAACGGTCGTGCTCACCTCGGAAAAAGGCGAAGACGAAAACTCGCTTGACAATCCGAAGCGGGTTGCACCTGTGGAAAGCGTGACGACTGGAGTCGGAGCGACGTTCACTCACGAATTTCCGGCGAACTCAGTGACGATTTTCCGCGTGAAGATCAAATAGCTTTCGTTTTTAACGATGTCTGAATAAAAACGACTATCGGCGTGCTGCCGGTAGTCGTTTTTTTATGATTGCGTTGAATCGACTGGAGCTTAATCGGAGACTCCGACCCCAGGCGTCGCCGACGAATTGACGTCGAAAGTGGGGATGCACGGCGAAGTCGGTTTTCCCTTGGGCGGCGGCATATCGGTCGTGCCGAGCAATTCCTCGATGCTGACGACCTCTCGTTCGGCGAGTCGGCCTGCCCATGCGACGAGCGTTGTTTTCTGTCGTTCGAGCAAGAGCCGAATGCATTTGAGGGCGCTTGTGATGATGTAACGAATCTCCTCGTCGATCTCGCGAGCGGTTTGCTCGCTATGGTTGCGTTCGACGGCTCCTTCGTCAGCTAGATATATTTGGCGGCGTCGATCTCGATAGGTGAGCCAACCGAGGCGACTCATGCCAAAGTCCATGACCATGCTTCGAGCGATTTCAGTGGCGTAAGCGAGATCGTTATGACCGTTTGTGGATATGTTCTTGAAGATTAATTCCTCGGAGGCGACGCCGGCTAGAAGAACTTGAATCTTGGCGAGCAATTCATTCTGCGTGAGAAGGAATCGGTCGCCGGAGCGTCGTTGCGAAGGAGAATCGGTCGTGGCGGCGCGGGGAATGATCGAAACCTTATTGATCGGTTCAGCGTCGGGAACGCAATAGGCGGCTAAAGCGTGCGCGCATTCATGGAATGCAAGCCGTTTCTTTTCCTCTTCGGTTAGGACGTATTGTCGCTTTTCTAAGCCTTTGGTGATTCTTTCGACGCTTTCCGTGAATTCCTTCATCGTTACGTATAGCTTATTGGATCGTGCGGCGAGAAGCGCCGCTTCGTTCACTAAATTCGCTAAATCGGCTCCTGCGAAGCCGGCTGTCATACGTGCGATCTCGGTCAGACTGACTAATTGATCGAGACGGACTCGTTGCACATGAACCTTGAGGATTTCCTCGCGTCCATGCATGTCGGGACGATCGACGACTACATGGCGATCGAAACGACCAGGGCGGAGCAACGCTTGATCGAGCGTTTCAGGGCGGTTTGTGGCGGCCATGATGATGACGCCGCTATTGGCGTTGAAGCCGTCCATTTCGACGAGCATTGCGTTTAGTGTCTGCTCCCGCTCCTCGTGCGATCCGGCAGAACCGGAACTGCGGGCTTTTCCGAGGGCGTCCAATTCGTCGATGAATATGATGCAAGGCGCTTTGGCCTTCGCTTGTTGAAACATGTCGCGGACGCGCGCCGCGCCGACGCCGGCGTACATTTCGACGAAGTCGGAGCCCGATAGGCTGAAGAAGGGGACGCTTGCTTCGCCGGCGATGGCTTTGGCGAGCAAGGTTTTACCGGTGCCGGGAGGGCCGACTAACAGCACCCCTTTCGGAATTCTTCCGCCGAGAGATTGGTATTTTCCGGGGGATTTTAGGAAGCTCACGACTTCCCTCAATTCGATTAACGCTTCGTCCACGCCGGCGACGTCGCGGAAGGTCACTTTGACTTCATCTTGAGCGATGAGCTTTCCTTTGCTTCGGCCGAAGGCTTTGGCGATTTTCGAGCCGCCGCCTTGCTTGCGAATGACGTAAACGGCGATGAGCAGAATAGGGAGCGAGGCGATAAGCATTGGGACGACGTCGGCCCAAATGCTGGGAGCGTCGTCCGCTCGCACGTTGGTGAACCCGCGTTTAAGAAGCAATTCGCTGATTCCGGCGGAGTAATTTCCTAATCCGTAGATTGATGTTCGGAAGTTGACGACCGAATTCGGTTTTTCCCTCAGCGACTCAGGGCCAATTACTTCCCGAGCGACGGTTCCGGTGATCGCGTTCGGCCCGATACAGACGTTCGATAGTTGGGAATAACGAATGATGACCTGTTTGCCGTTAATGACGCTGCGCACTTCGGCGAAGGCTTTTGGATTGTTTTCGCCGGGACCTTTGTCGATGAGTCGCCAAAGATCCATGACTGGTATTTCAACGGTCGAATCGAAGTCGAAGTAGCTGTAAGCGGCGATCACGAGGGTTAGGAGGCCGATGAGGCCGAAAGCGAACGATCTTTTTGATGCGAAGTTTTGCTTCGACTTGCTTGAACTGCGGCTGGCTGGTTGCGGTTGAATCGTTTGGTTCTGCATGATGTGGAGCGTCCGGATTTCGCGGCGGAGCGAGGAATTTCTCGCGTCTGTCTGGATTTCAAGCCAATTGAGCGCGGAGTCTTGCGTCCCTTACGGCGCAAGCTTATTCAATCGTATGTGCGAGGTCGCCGAATATTAGTTTTGGGACGATTCGCGCTCGACGACGCACATGTCAATTTTCGAGGTTTCGATTACTGGTTGGATGTAAGCTCTTTGCACGGTGCGACACAAATCCAATAGTTGTTGGGTTATTTGCGCCAATTCTTCAAGGTCGGCGTCATGGGCGATAGCGTCTTCCAATCGACCGGCGACGTCGCCGATGTTCGTGAGGTCGCGAATTTGGGCGGCGAATTTCAGCTTGCCGGCGAGAATGGCCAAACACGGCTTCTGTCGTGTGTCGAGAGCGTAGGCTAGGTTCTCAATGGTTTGGCCGATGTTCATGGCCGTTTCGTAGGAGATCTTCTTAGTCTCGTCCTCGTGGAACGCGGTGCGTTCGGAGAGTTTTTTGATGAACGTTTCGACGATAGCCGGATCGAACTGCGTGCCCGCGCCTTGTCTCAGTTCCGAAAAAGCTTCTTCCGGGGTTCTCGCCTTGCGGTAAACGCGGGTTGAAATCATCGCGTCGTAAGCGTCGGCGACGGCCAGAATTCTGGCGAGAGTCGAGCAGTTTCTGCCTTTCGGTAAGTCCGGTCTAAGCGGATTGCCGTCGTACCAGGCGTGGTGATGCATGATCGCTTCGGCCAAATCGGGATGCGCGAACGTCGAGCGAACGATATTGACGCCGATTTGCACGTGAGCGTCGATGATGTTTCGCTCTTCAGGCGTAAGCGAGCTGGGCTTCATGAGGATAGAGTCCGGAATGCCGACTTTTCCGATATCGTGCAAAAGCGCGGCGATTTCCAAGACGTAAACGTCGGTGGCGGGAATCAAGCCGGTGCCGGTTAAAACACACAAATCGGCTACGCGGACGCTGTGCTCGGCGGTGCAGGGGTCACGATACGTCAACGTCGAAAGCAGCGCGCTTACCGAGTGGAACGGAATGGTCATCGTTTCCGACGTGACGGTATGAAGTTTCGGCGCCTCTTCAATCGCGGGGAAGCGATCGGCGTGATCCCAGCGAACGCATTGATTACGTCCGTTGTTTTTCGCTAAATACAATGCCTTGTCCGCCTGTTGCAACAGCTCCTGCGGCGTCGTCGCTCCGAGCAGGGAAGACGATATGCCGAAACTGGAGGTAACGCGGAAACCGTTGAACTCGAGCTCGGAAACGGCGTTGCGGAATCGTTCCGCGACGAAATACGCTCGTTCGAGATCGGCGTCCGGCAATAGAATGCAGAACTCTTCGCCGCCGTAACGGCAAACCAAATCGTTTTGCTCGGCGAGCCGGCGCAACGTTGCCGACATGCTTTTCAAAACGGCGTCGCCCGTGGCATGACCGCGCCGGTCGTTGATTAATTTGAAATGGTCGATATCCACCATGATGCAACTTAACGGAAATTCGTTAAGCTGACTGGCCATATATTGCGTTTCGAATTGCTCGAAGAACGAGCGTCTGTTAAGGCATTCCGTGAGCGGGTCGAGCGTGGCGAGGATTCGCAGATGTTCGTTTTGCCTGCTGATTTCTTTTCGCGACGCCTCGAGCTGCATAAGGGTCTTATTCAGTTCGTTTCGCTCTTGCTCCAACGGCGTGACGTCCTCGAGGCAGACGACTACGCCCAATATTGCGTTGGTGTGATTGCGCACCGGCGCTGCGTTCACGATGAAAGTGCGATAGTCCTGATTGCAGGTTTGAAGCCGGAGCATCGTGCCGCTTTGAGGATTTCCTTCCTTAAGCGCGAAACTCCAGGGGAAGTATTCGGTTTGACCGGCATGTCCTTCCCAAGGAAGGGTTGAAATCTGTCGGCCTTGCAAATCGTCGGAGGGGATGCCGAGAATGTCTTCAAATGCGTGATTGGCCAGCATAATGCGCTCGTTCTGATCGAGCACCAGCAGACCTTCGGCGAGGATGTTCAAGGCGGATCGGACGCGAGTCGGGACCGCTTGCGACGGATCCATCCCGCGTAAAATGCGGCGAAGAAATATGGTGTATAGCACGAAACACGAGACGCAGACGAAGGTGACCAATCGGAAGGTCGTCGATTGCATATATCCCCAAACGCCCGGTTTGCGTAAAGGCGAAAAGACGACTTCCATGTGGCCCCAGCTTTGAGCGGCGCCGAGGAATTGAGTGCGAATTTCATCTTCGGTGGAATCTTGCGTTGAATTCAAGTCCCATCGGCGAGAGTGATTGCCGATTTCCGCCCAGAGACGCCCGTCCTTTTTGCGAATGGCTGCTGATAAGACGTCGTTGCGGCTAGCTTTAAACAATTGCAGCACTTCGAGCGTGGATTCGCGACTGTTTCGCGAAACGGCCAAGGCCGCGTTCAACGAAACCGTTTTACATACGCTATTGCGTTCCTCGACGGCAAGCTGATTTCGGTCGGGAATTAATCCAAGAGAAATTGCGGTGGTGATTACGGCCGCTGTAAGGAATACGAGAACGGCGGCAATGAGCGTGCGACCGCCTAGAAAATTCATCACGCCGTTTTTTAGGCGCATGAAAATTTCGTCCGCGTTCGAATCTAGTCGCAGTTGCTTAAACATTAATCCAATAGCCCCATACATGCGTTCAACGAACGGGATCGTCGAGACGCCAATATTGCAAATTGTCGAATTCGGCCGTCAACTTCGTCGACGAGCGCAAATGCTTTTCCCTTTCGAGGTTTGCGTTCACGGGCATTCCCCGGAAAGGTAGCAAAAACCGTTTAGTAAATGTAATTTATCAATTTTAAGTTACCGATAAGGTTTTGGTTTTTTGCGGAATTTAATCGCACAATATCGAGGGGTTTAGTGATTAAGCCGGTAGAATCGATACGATCGGCCAATCCTCAAATGTGGAAAACCCCGGCGCGAGCCGGTGATTACCGACGAGCCGTCGGATATTTCTGGAAAAACCATGACGCGTAAGAAGCGAGACGCTTAAGAAGCCCAATAACTGCGAACGCGACGAACTTTGTCGCGGCACCAGCGTTGGACTTTATCAAAGAGATAATCGCCCAAAGACTCGCCTTTCGGAGCGAAACTGACTTGGACGCGTTGGCCGGCGTTTACCTGTTCGCTTTGTTCGACGGAGAGAACAATCTGTCCGGCAAATTGCGGCGAGATTAACTCAAATTCGGTTTTATCGGAATCTTCGGATTTATCGGACGATTTAAGAGGTTTTCGACGCACCGGAAGCGGCCCGCCCTTGGCGGCGGAAAGCGCCGGATGAATCGGATCGACCGACGCTCGCGGCTCGAGTTGCGTAAGCGAACTGGAAAAGACGCGGTTGCCGGCGCGAATCCAAACGGGACGCCCGACTTGATCGAGGAAGTCGTCGGCATCGTCCTGGTCAACGGCGGCGCGGACCTCTTTGCGACTTTCGTCGCCGAGGAGCACGAGTTCGGATCCGACGGCCAAGTATTTTCCTTCAAGCGATTCCAGTTGGCGGCTGACAACCACGCCCGCCGAAGGTGCGGTAACGGTTAAACGTGCGATCCGGTCGCGTTTTTCGGCAAGTTTATTTTCTAACGAGGCGAGTTTCTCTTGTTCCGCTTTCGCCGCGCCAAGGTCGTTTTTCTTTTGCGCGGCGCGCAGAGCGAGCTTTGACATTTCGACTTCGCAATTGGCGTCGGCCAATTCGTATTCGAGGTCTTTATTGACGAGAACCGCGATGACTTGGCCGGCCTCGACCGTTTCGCCCCAGCGAACTCGCACAGATTCGACGAAACCGGGGCTTGCGTTGCGGATCGCCTGAAACGGCTCATATTCGACGATGCCGGGCGTTGAAAGTCGAAACGGCGAGGCCAGGCAAAACAACGCGACGGCGATCAATCCAAGTCCGGCGCATCGAATAATGATCGCGCGTGAGCGGGCCGATGCGTCGAAGGGACTCGGCGAGTTTTTCTTTTTACGGAGTTTCCATACGGAATAGGCGACGACGCTTGCGAGGATCGCCCAAATGATTTGCGATTCGTTTATCGGCAAAGCGGCGAAAGCGAGGATAATCAGCGTTAAATAAACGACTACTCGCCAGAGGCCGGAGAGAAGTCCGTAGCATGCGATTAAGTGGCGTTGGCGAGGAGAATCGCCGGGCAACGGGACGGAACGGCCGTAAAGAACCCTTGTCTTTACGGCGGTCCAAAATTGCTGTCCGGCTCCGTACAAGTTGGGGATTTCGAGCCAGTCCATGAGAGCATAGTATCCGTCAAATCGCATCAACGGATTTAGGTTGAACATTACGCTGCTGATGCCGGCGATAAATACGATATGAACGCAAAAATAGGGGAGCCACCCTTTTTCGACGTTGCTCCAAACAAGTGCGGCGAAGGCGGCGATGAACGTTTCAACGTATACGCCGGCAATCGCGGCGAAAATACGTTGTTTCTTCGATCGAAATCCCCAAGCCGAGGTCACGTCGACGTAAGGGACCGGCATCCCCCAGAGTATCATGGCGCCGGTTTCCGTGACGACGCCGCCGAATTTCTTGCAAACGGCGCCATGCGCGAATTCATGCGCGGCTTTCAATAAAATCCAAATTACAAATAACGAAAGCCAATTCCGCGGAGCAACGACGTTTTGAAGATCCTTGGTAAAATGCGACCACGAGATGAGCAATTCGCCGATTGCCACGGCCACGGCGCAGCACCAGACTCCGATGGCGGTCGGTTCAAACATCCAATCGCACCACGGAGCCGCCGAGTTGAAAAGGCGGTCGGGACGAGCTAAAGGAATTCGGATTGCCAGAGGATTGAATCCCCGTCGATTCGGAGCCGTAACGTCTTCGTTTTGCGACTGGGCGCTAATCGTCCCCGACGGGTAAGCTAAATTCGATTCAAGCAGCCAATAGATTATTTGTACTGCCTCGGCCTCTGAGAAGGCGTCTTTGCCCAAGTCGATGGCTGACCGGCCAAGCGCTTCGTCAAGCGACGTTTTACCGTCGAGCATCGAGATGAACGTTCCTTCAGGTATGCCGACTCGGAAAAACTGCACGGTCTGCGGATCCTCGAGTACGTAGCAAGGTTTCCCCTGGTAGTATTGGATTGCGACGTGCAGATCCTTGCGCAACGTGACGAATAGTTGACGGGGATCTCGTGCGGTAATGTCGCCGACCTTGTTGCGCATGTCACCACCCGAGGAACGCGAAGACGTTCTCCCAGTATTTGTGGAATAAATTCCAAAACAGAAAATGACGGTCCCCGTAGATTACGGCTTTGCCGTTCATGCCGGGCCGAAACTCCTCACGCGGATTGTCGATTTGCATTTCGGCAACGAAAACGTAATCGTCTTCCCACTCCTCCGAACGAGGCTGAATTCGAGTTATAGTCCCTTCAAGGGCGTCGCCGGGGTAAGCGTCAACCCGGACGGTGACTTTTTGGCCGACTCTCGTCTCGGCGCAATCGCGTTCGGGAATCGCTACTTCGACCACCATTTTGTCGAGCGGGGCGATTTCAAATAAATTCTGACCGAGCGAGACGGGCATTCCTTCCGCCCGTTTCTGATCTCCTCGCAACACAACGCCGCGTATGGGACTTTTGATCTCTAATTTTTCATTTTGCGACTCAAGCAACTTTAACTTCAATTCCAAACGTTCTTTTTCATAGGCGGCCATTTTCGCCGCACCTTGATCCTGTTTGGCCATCTGAACGTTTCGCTTAACGTCGGCTCGTTTAATGTCGGCCGAAGTTTCGGAAATGGCTAGCCGGACGTCACGGCCGTCCATCATTGCGATAGTCTGATCCCGATCGACGACGTCGCCTGGCTCGATTAGGCTTTTTTCCAGCACCCCTTCGAAAGGCGCAGCTACGAAACGTCGGACGATCGGCTGAACTTTGCATTTACAGTCGATCTTATACGAGGTCGGGATCCAAAGAGCGAGAAAAATCGCCCCCGCGATCGCCGGAAGGACTCTAAACGTCAAAAATTGTTTGCGTTCCGTGAGTTCGTGAAGCCAACGTCGTAACCGGTTGCTCTCGGCCTTACGTAAAAGGTCGATGCAAGCGGCCGCTCGAGGCTCGCTTGCGCGGATTAAGCGGATCGCTTTTTCGTTCTCCGCAAATTTCTTTGAGCCGAGAAACGCCCATACGGCGACGACTGCGTCGTCCGTCGAACGCAACGGAGCGCTGACGATCGAGGCGACGCCCAGCCGTTCCGCCAGACGTTGATGTGCGAGCACCGCTCGGCTCGACGTTCCGTTCGAAGGCGGCCAAACCGTCAACTCATCGCGCAGAACCGCTTCGGCCAATGTCGCTTCGACGAGTCGAACAAGATCGGAGCGGCGATCGACCGATGCGTTGCCTGAGATCGATACGATGCGAAAAGTTTCCGGAGTTTTTCCGCAAACGCCTAAGGCGACTTGTTCGCATTCAAGAAGTCGCTGAAAGTCGTTCACTATGACCGCACAGCTTCGAACCAACCGGTCTTGGCTTTCCGCCCGGAGCAGAATATCCATCACGGCCGATGCCGCTTGCGCTTCCCACTCGACTTCGGCAAGTTGCGAGCGCAGAGCGTCCGCGTCGACCGTCGAGTCGGTTGAGCCGACGACGGCGCATTGCGCTAGATTTGCGTCGGTGAAAAACTGCGGGCCGATTACTGTTGACACTTTGCTTCCGATATTTGCGTTAGGGAGCTTGTTTCGACGATGTATGTGACGGAGGAGTTTCTTTTTTAAGTTTTTTCACGGGTGAAAGTTCTTCCGACGTATCGTGTGAAACCGGAGCCAATGCGAGCGAACAGGCCGTTCCGCTTCGGTAACGGCCTTGCGGATTGGCGATGACGATCTTCATTCGTACTGAGTTGCTTTCCGGATCGGTGACCTTCGAAACGGTGTCCACCACTCCTTCCACGGTTTCGGCGATTCCTTCAATGTTTACCGGAATCTTCTCGCCGGGAGTGAATCGCTCGGCGTCAGTGGAGGAAATAGGAAAAACCGCTTTAAGCTGGTCGCATTGAACGACGGTCATTACTACCGGGTCAGTCGCCGAGACGAACTCAGAAATCTCTTTGCTTATCGTCGTGACGAAACCGTCGATAGGGCTTACGATCTTGCGTCGCTCGATTTGAGCGGTAATTCGAGCGTACTCCAATTTTTTCAACCGTTGCTCTTCCTTCGCCGCAAGATAATCGGCTTCGGCGACGGAAAGCTCAGTTTTCGCCCGAAGAACTTCCTCGGGAGTCGCGCTGTCGTCGGAAGCTAATTCCTTGAGTTTTTTCAACCGTTCCTTACGGAGCTCCACTTGAGCCGCCGTCGAGTCGATCTTTCCGACTGATTCCATATTCGCTTTAGCGATGTCTCGGGACGCTTCGAGCACTTCCATATCAAGGAGGGCGAGGACTTGGCCTTTATGAACCTCGTCCCCTTCCTTGACGAGCAGCTTTTCGATGACGCCTTGATCGGATGCGGAGACCTTAATCGTTCTATAAGGTTCGGTGAAGCTTTCACTGTCCCCGGCGAGCAGGACGTTTCCGCCGATTAGAAAAGCGATCGCGAAAGCTACCGTGCGAATTGCGGGAGACATGATTCGATTATCCTGATTTTTCCGAATAATTGCCTTTAAACGAGGATGTTGCGGATTCCGCGAATGAATCGCGAAAGCCCCTGCTAATTTGCGGTCGGCTCATCCGTAACAATATTTCCGCCATGCACTTACGTATTCTTAGCGCCCTGCGGCGTCCGGATCGCATTTCTCAAGCATATCTCGCAACCAGCGATCATGCTGGAATAAATGATGTCTTTCCCAGTAGTGGCGGCGTTCCGCTCGGCGTTGCGCGCGATCGATTTCGTTGGAAAGATCGTCGAAAATTTCGCCTTTCGCGTCGGCGACGTTACGTATCAGCGCGGAGAGCGAAGGGGCGTGTTTCGTAAGCAACGGATCGTCCGCGGCGACGTAAAATCGGTAGGAGCCGGGATCGCCCTGACGCGCCGCGCGGCCGACAAGTTGGCGATCTATGCGGGCGGACTCGTGGCGTTCGACGCCGATGACGTGCAAACCGCCCAACTCGGCGACGCCCGGCGAGAGACGAATATCCGTTCCGCGACCGGCCATGTTCGTGGCGATCGTGATCGCTCCTAATTCGCCGGATTGAGCGATGATCGTCGCTTCGTCCGCGTCCTGCTTTCCGTTGAGAAGACGGAACGGAACGCCGCGAGCGGAGAGCTTTTCTGCGAGTACTTCGCTATTTTTAATTGTTCGGGAGCCGACGAGAATGGGGCGGCCCGAATCATGCACGTCGATTATCTCTTTAACGATCGCCTCGAACTTAGCCTCCGTCGAGGCGAAACGACGCTCCGGAAGTCCGACCCGTCGACAAGGTTTATGCGGCGGAATCTCTAGTACTTGCAATTGATATACGTTCCAGAGCTCGCGCTCGGCGCCTTTAGCGGTGCCGGTCATTCCGCAAAGATGCGAATAAAGTTGAAAGTAGCGTTGGCGGGAGATTCGAGCGATGGCGCGGTTCTCCGCGTTTACGTCAACGCCTTCTTTGACTTCGACGGCTTGATGGAGGCCGTCTCGCCACTGTCGATCAGGATAAAAGCGTCCAGTGAATTCGTCTACCAGCAGCGCTTTGCCGTCTTGGATGACGTAATCGACGTCCTTTTGCAAAAACTCACGCGCATGCAAAGATTGTTCGACGTACAAGCTCCAGGGGCGACGCAGACCGACTGGTGAAACTGAGTCGACGGCGAGGGCGATTCTTTCATGGCCTGATTCGGAAATCACTATTCGATGCGATTCGCGATCGACGAAATAATCTTCGTCGCGAATAAGTTCTTCCGCCGTTTTCAGCGCGGCGTGATAGATTTGCGTCTCATTTTCAGGATCACTCGGCCGATCGCTCAATAGAAGCGGCGAGACGGCCGAATCGAGCAATACGTTGTCGATTTCATCGACGATCGCGGCGGCTAAACGACGTTGGACGGTCGGCGCCGAGGCTAATTTCTCGCCGCGAAGATTTGCGCGAAACGTTCCCCCTAGCTCGGCGACGGGATGGTTCCATATCGCCAATTGGTCTCTTAAATAATCGAAGCCGAATTCTTGATCGACCCCGTAAGTGACGTCGCAGGCGTAGGCGATTCTTTTCTTCGCGCCGGGATCTCCGAATTGATTTAATCCGGAGGATACGTCGAGGCATTTGAAAACAGGCGATAAAAGCTCGAAATCGCGCTTGGCCAAATATTCGTTTACGGTAACGACGTGGACGCCGCGTCCGAGAAGCGAATAGAGGAAGGCGGGAATGGCCGCCACGAACGTTTTGCCTTCGCCCGTGGGCATCTCGGCAATTCGACGTTCGGCCAACGACGTTCCGGCGAGCAATTGTTCGTCGTGCAAGGTAATCCCTAAGCGGCGACGGATTGCTTCGTAAACGAGTGCGCATGCCGGTGCGAGTATTTCGTCGCAAGACGGATGAAGCCCGCCGATTACCGCGAGTTTAAGATTTCGGCTGCACGAGACAAGCGTTTCTTGCGAGAATCCTCGATAGGCCTCGGCGATTTTCTTAATTCGCTCGACGAGGCGCCAAGAGAGTTCTGTGGGCGATTGGGTGCGAGGCCAGACCCATTGTTGGACGCGTATCAACGGAGGAGACGGCGGCGGTGATGCGGAGTCGGTAATCATCATGCACCGTTCTTGGATCTCTATTCAACGCCGTGTCAGGATAAATGGGATGGAGGGCAGGCATGCCAAATATTTATTCGATCGCAAGTCATGTTACTTGCGAATGGTTGCGGGAGCCGCGTTCGCCGTCTCCGCGGGTTGGGGGTAGGGTAGGGGCGGCGGAAGCGGCGCTATGGACTGAGGTAACGGCGCCGGCTGCAAAGGCGAGCTTTCCGCCGGGGTAAGTATTTCTTCCGGAAGGACGTCGGGGACCGCCGTGCATTGAAGAAGGACTCCCGTCGCTCGGTTCAAATTCGCTAACGATAAATTGTAGCTTACTTGGGCGGCCGTAAACGCGATTTCCGAGTTCCCGCATCGCTCTTGGGCGGCCAATAAATCCTCGAGTACGATGCCGGCGACTTGCTCCTCGCTGGGCAGCGACCGCCAGCGTTGACGCAGATATTTGACTTCCGTCGCGGCGGCCTTCATGGCGAGGTATTGCGATTGCGCTTCACGGTACGAAGCGTCAACGTCGCGGACCGCCACCTCGACTTCTTCCACTAGCGCGGCCACCGTTTGACGCAGTTGAAGGCTGTACTGTCGCATCTCCATTCGCCGTTTGTCCAATTTCGCTTTAGCGGCGCGGTTCCCCAGGGGAACTTCAAACATCAGGCCGGCGGAATAGGTTGGCTCGCCGACGGTGAATTGGTCGGTCCACGATCGGCCGATATCTCCTTCTCCTCGGAGACCGCTGGCGTAAGTCGTCAAAACGGCGTCGAGAACCGGAAGTAAATCTTTTTCGGCGACTCGTTCGCGGATGCAGGCTGCGCGAATCTCCTGAATGGCTTGATCCACTTCAGGACGGTTATGCAGGGCTTTGACGAGCGAATCACGGACGCCTATGCGGAGCGGTTGCAAACCTGGAAGTTGCATGGGAATTAATTCGGCTCGCTCCGGTTCGACTAACGCCGGATCGTGGACCAAAAGAATCACTTTCGCTTCGGCGTTTCGAACCGCGGCTTCATAACGAATAAGCGAGGCTTTCCGAGTTTCCAAAGCCGATCGCGCTCGAACGATCTGTCCGCCGTTCGCGTCGAGAATCTTACGCGACTCCAACTCTTTGCTGATATCGGCGGCTTCCTTGACGAGCTTACGTTTCTCGACGAGGGTCATGCGCTGGAGATACAGTTCCCAATAGGCCTTGTTTACGTCCAGCAGATGATCCTGTAAATCCGCCGTAAATTGATTCGCGGCGATCCCGGCGTCGATCGACGCTAAGATTGTTGCGCTTGAGTTATATTCGCGACCTGCTCCGTTTAATAGCGGCTGGGTATAAGACAAGGCGAGTTTCGATGTTCCTTGAGGAAGCGGAAAATAGTAAATCGAGTTGTTATCCTCGTAGCCGAAACGTTGCGACGCTTCAACCTGCCCGCCGAGAGAGGTCTTTTTACGAATGCCGCCGTTTGAATACCAAGTTTGATCGCGAAACCTCGACGGGCCGCCCGTGGTCAATAAGTTTCCGACGGGATCGCTCGTCCGAATGAATTTACTTTCCAAAAATGCGCGCGAGTCGAATGCGGCGTCCGCCTCGACGATTTCCGTCTTGCGAATTTCCGGCGTGAGCTTAATGGCTTGCACTTTAGGAGAGTGCTCCATCGCTCCGACGACCAGGGATTGGATATCGATCGTCAGCGCCCGAGATGTTTTTCGCAAAGGAACGTTCGTTTCTTTAGCCCACCACGGCGAAAAATCGTCAGGTATAGAGGATTGGGACGTTTCTGAAATGATGGAATGTTGTTCGTCTACGGCGGAAATGCGATTCTCGTAGGGACCCAATAGATTGAGACGATTGCCGTTCTCATCGGCGAATGCGCTTACGCCGCCTAGTTCGCCGAGTAGTGCTGCGGCGAGCAAAGCGTAGACGCTAAGCCAGGCTCTGTTAAAGGCAATTCTCGGAGAGAACAACATCTCTGGGCCTTGTCTTTTCCGCCGCTTCAATCGTCGTCGGAAGCAGTGGTAAAATCTTTAATATTCGAAACGACTTGCGCGACGGGACGATGCGGGAATCGTCTTGGGGCGTCAGCGCCGCTCGCCGTTAGGCAAACCGTCGGGAAGTGCGGGCTCGGCGGCGGCGAGGCGAACGTTCTAGGGCTTATAGGGTAAGCCCCAGGCATTTTCAGTTTATTGCGGGTTTTCGTTCAAACTGGCGTGATCCAAAAAAACGTCACGAATTAACACCTTCCTTAGTCATTAATTCGACATCTGCCGTCGCTAAGGCCAGAGTAACGCGATTCTTTGGTTTTATTCGTATAATCCACATATCGGATGTCTTGATTAGAGAAAGTTTTCATGTGGCCCCCCTAACCAGATGTGGATGTTTTACACTCGGGGAGATTTCTCTAAGTTGTTATTCTGAAAATACTTGTGTTCTTGAGTCATGCTTCGATGGGGGGAGGACGTTCAGCTTTTTCGCATAGCGCGAGTTGAAAGCAACTTGGGCTTCAATCCCTCTCGCTCTGCCCCATTTCTCAGGGACCGTAAAACTACTGGCTAGATGGGGTAAAGGCGAAGGATGTACCAGCAAAATAGAACTCTTCTTGAACGTTTATAACCTATCTTTTTTATAGAGGTATCTCATTTTGTGCATGCGTCATAAATCGCTTCCTCGGAGTGGTTTATGTTTTTGAATGACTTTGTTGATGAAAATGATGCATTTCAAAATTGGACCAAGCGTTCATCGAGACATGTTCGTGCTCGTTGGGCCGTAAGAGAAGCGACGCGAGAAGGCCATCGGATTGGCTCTAGTCGAGAGAGGATGCGTGATCGCAATTCAGAAGCGGTCACGAGATGAATCGTCGTATGCTGTCGACGGTCTCCTTCAGGTTCCTGAAGAGGTTATCGGGCAAATTGTAACCACTTGATGGATTTGCATCTAGGATTGCTGACTCATGTTAAAAGAAATCTACTTTCGGGGCCGTGCTTTAGTCAGCGAAATCGAAGACGTCGTTCAGCAATTGTACCGGCGCAATAGGCGATGGGCGCGAAGTCCGGTCGAACGGGCGTTGGATATCTATGCGCTGGAAGATCGCGTTCTTTATGACATTGCGATGCTGCCTGCCGCCGTGCAGATCGTCGACTCGGGCGCAGCGGGAACCGTCTCTGAAACCGTTCAAACCGCTACCGTGACCACGGCCTCGACTCCGACGACGGCCACGCCAGCTTCAAGCAACACGCAAGCCTCGACCAATTCGCAGCAAATTTCCGAGGCGGCCGACGCTTCCGCCGAATCGGCGCCTTCTAATTCGACGAAAGACGCCGCTTCGAGCTCCTCGACGACGGAAGTCGCCGATCAGACCGTTTCCACGTCGGAAAAATCCGCCGACTCGAAGGTCGATGAAGTTCGCCACGTCAATTTCGTTTTGATCGATGACAGCTTGAACGACATTGATAAACTAATTAAATCGTTAGGTTCGGACACGGAATACTACGTGTTCGATCACAATACTCAGTCGGCCGCCGACGTGTTGAAGGCTGTCACGGAATGGTCTTCGGCGAACAACGCCCAGATCGATTCCCTCTCGATATTGTCGCATGGCGTTTCCGGCAGCTTTCAGTTAGGCGACCAGTGGATTAGCGAATCGAATTTATCGACGTCGGCCTCCGCGTGGCAAGAGCTGGGCAAGGTCCTTAGCGCCGACGCCAGCGTCAATATTTTCAGTTGTAACGTAGCTGCCACGACTGACGGCCAAGCGTTGATCAACGACGTCGCCAAGTTGACCGGAGCGACGACTTACGCTTCGACTGATTACACGGGCTATGGCGGCGATTGGGTTCTCGAAGCTTCGTCGACGGGCGCCGCTGCATCCTCTTGGCAAAACCCGCTCGATACGAGCGCGCTTGCCGATTGGAAAGGCGAACTAGATACGATCCACACTGTTTTCGTGACGACCACGAGCGATTCCTGCGACGCGACGTTGATTTGGGGATCGGGCATGACGATTTCCCAATTGAACTCGAACGCGGGAGCCGACGGCGTCGTATCACTTCGTGAAGCCGTCATTGCGGCGAATAACACGCTCAATTCCGGCGGAGCCGATCACATATACTTTAATATCGCGGGCGCGGGCGTTCAGACGATTTCGTTGACCTCCAGTTTGACCGTTTCCGACGCCGTGATCATCGACGGGTATTCCCAATCCGGAGCATCGGTCAATACTCTCGACGTCGGCGACAACGCCGTTTTGAAGATTCAAATCAACGGAGCGAGCGCAGGAGCTGTAAGCGGACTGACGCTCAATTCCGCTGCGGACGGAAGCACGATTCGCGGTTTGGCGATCACCGGTTTCGCTCAGGCCGGAATATACGTTAGCGCGGGATCCGACTACAACGTCATCGAAGGCAATTTCATCGGTCTGAATGCGGCGGGGACTTCGGCCGTCGCAAACGGCTGGGGCGTTTACGTCGGCGGCGATTACAACCTTATCGGCGGCGCGACCGCCGCGGCGCGAAACGTCATTTCAGGAAACACGACCGCCGGCGTAATGCTCGACTCGGTTTCCGGCAACTCGATCGTCGGAAATTATATCGGCACGAACGCAGCGGGCACGACGGCTGTCGCCAACGGTTACGGCGTTTATTGCAACAACGTCAGCAGTACGACCGTAGGCGGATCCACGTCGGCTTCACGCAACGTCATTTCCGGTAATACGACCGCCGGAATCCTATTTAACGCCAGCGTGAGCGGCGGCAATCTCATTCAAGGAAACTACGTCGGCGTAAACGCGTCCGATTCCGCCGGCCTCGCCAACGGCGTCGGAGTCACCGTCATTGAGTCGGCCGGTCTTACGATCGGAGGTACGACGACGGGGCAAGGAAACGTTATCGCTTCGAATGGCGGCGTCGGAGTAAGCGTTTCCGGCGGCCTTTCCTCGAGCGTGCGCATCCTCGGTAACTCGATTTACTCCAACGGCGGCTTGGGGATTGATCTGGGCGCCGACGGTGTCACGACGAACGACGCAAACGACGTTGACTCGGGCGCGAACTCCCTGCAAAATTATCCGGTCATTACAAGCGCCATTCTCAATGGAACTTCGCTTACCCTTTCCGGATCGGTTAATTCGTCGGCAAATACGACCTATCGAATCGAAGTGTTTTCCAGTACGTCCGCCGATTCGACCGGATACGGCGAAGGCCAAACGTATCTCGGCTATTTTGAAGTGACCACCGACGCAAGCGGTAACGCAAACTTCTCGCAAGCGTTGACCGTGAGCGGAGTTTCGCAAGGAAACTTTGTTTCCGTCACGGCCACGAATAAATCGACGTTAAATACATCCGAGTTTTCGTCGGCGGTCGGCGTGCCCGGCCTAACGATTTCGTCTTCTTCGATTTCTACGACGGAAGGCGGCGGCACGGCTACGTTCTCCGTTTCGCTGAAGACCAGGCCGACATCCGACGTGACGATTACGTTGACTCCGTCGGTCTCCGGACTTGGGTCGCTCTCGGCGACCACGTTGACGTTCACCGCGTCGAACTGGAACACTGCTCAAACGGTTACCGTGACAGGATTAAACGATACGCTAGTCGCTAACGTAGGTTATTCGATTGATCTTTCAATCGCAAGCTCCGACGTTAGTTACAACGGGCTAACCGTTACGGGCGTGTCGGCGACGAATACGAACGTCGGCGATACCTATAATACCATTTACGTGGATACGACGAGCGATACGCTCGACGGCGACACGTCTTCGCTCGCCGCGCTGTATTCCAATCGCGGTTCGGACGGAAAGATATCGCTTCGTGAAGCGATTACCGCCGCCAACAATACGACGAACGGCTCCGGCGGGGCCGATCGCATTTATTTCAATTTGACTTCCGGTTCGATCATCTCCGTCGCCTCCCAATTGCCCGACATCTCCACGTCGATGGTTATCGACGCCACGAACGGGGCCGGGACGGGAACGCCGTTGATCGAATTGTACGGATTGGCCAACACGGTCGGACTCAATATTACTGGTGATTCAAGCACGATTCGCGGGTTGGCCATTTGCAATTTCGGTTACGAAGGCGTTCTGATTTCCGGCAATTCCAACACGGTAGTCGGGTGTTATATTGGAACTGATTTGACCGGAACTACCGCTGTCGCCAATGGATACTCGGCATGGTGCAACGCAGTTTTGATTTCCGGGAATTACAACACGATCGGCGGATCGACGGCGGCTGACCGGAATGTCATCGCCGGAAATGGCCATGGCGGCGTTTGGATGGACGGAAGCCATAATACCGTCTCGGGGAACTACGTCGGTCTCAATAAAACCGGCGAAACCGTTCTCCGTAACGCCGGTATGGGCATCGGAACCAACACGACGGCAACCTATAATACGATCTCCGGAAACGTCGTTGCAGGAAACGGTTATTACACTGATGGTTGGGGAATTTACGCCGGAGTCGAGGTGCATGGCGCTTATACGACGGTATCCAATAACATTATTGGTTTGACCGCTTCTGGCGTCGTCGTGAGTTGGACCGGCGGTTCGACGACCTATTACGGAAACGCTTACGACGGGATCAGCCTATATTCAAGCAACGTCACGATTTCCGGAAACACGATTTCCGGAAATTCCCGCTACGGCGTTTTCTTCGGCGACTCGTCGTCAACCTACAACACGATCAGCGGAAATTATATTGGGACAACGGCGGCAAGCGCCTCCGGCGTGGGTAATAAATCCGACGGCGTTTATCTTGTCGGCGGCTATCACACGGTTTCCAATAACGTGATTTCCGGAAACACGGGTTACGGAATCGAAATGGTTTCGGTGACGTATTCGACCGTTCAAGGAAATCTCATCGGTACGAACGTCGCCGGAACTGCGGCGATCGCCAACGGGCAGCACGGTATTTATCTCGCGACCAGCTCCTACAATACGATCGGCGGTACGACCGCTGCGGCGAGAAACGTCCTTTCTGGCAACACATACAACGGTCTATACGTTTACGGCTCAGCGAACAACACGATTCAAGGAAACTACATTGGAACGGACGTTACGGGAACTTTGGCCGTAGCCAACGGTTGGAACGGCGTCGCCGTGCGCGGCTATGCAAACGACGCGATCAACAATCTGATCGGCGGTACGGCGGCCGGCGCCGGAAACGTCATCGCCTTCAATACTTATTCTGGCGTGGCCATCGATATTGCGGGTAATACTGGCAACGCCATTCTCGGCAACTCGATTTACTCGAACGGAAATCTTGGCATCGATCTGACGAACGGCGTGATTAATTCCGGAGACGGAATTACGGCGAACGACGCAGGCGACTCGGACGTCGGCGGAAATAATTATCAAAATTACCCGTCCTTAACGTCGGTTACTTCGACTGGCACGACGGTTCGCGTGATCGGTTCGCTAAGTACGGCCGCTTCGACGACCTATCGCGTCGAGTTTTTCGCCAGCGCTAGCGCCGACGCCTCCGGTTACGGCGAAGGAAAACGATATCTGGGCTATGCGACCGTCACGACCGATGCAAGCGGCGCCGCGACGATTAACGCTTCGTTGACCGCCTCGGTGGCCGAAGGCGAGGTTATTTCCGCCACCGCCACGAACCTTACGACGAACGACACTTCGGAGTTCTCCGCGGTCGTTACCGCTCATGTTCCGCAGATCGTCATTACTTCGACCGGTCCGCTGGTGACTTCCGAGGGCGGCGGAAGCTGTAAGTTTAACGTTTCATTGAATGCGGCTCCTTCGGCCGACGTCGTCGTCAAGATACTATCAAAGGATACGGGCGAAGGAACAGTTTCAGTTTCCACGTTGACGTTCACTTCTTCAAATTGGAACGTTGCGCAAGAAGTGACGGTAACCGGCGTCGACGACTCTCTTGGCGACGGCGACGTGGCTTTTACCGTTCAAGCGTCGATCGTGACCGCAAGCAGCGCGACGGAATACGCG
Organism: Thermoguttaceae bacterium; assembly: GCA_963665265.2. GTDB lineage: Bacteria > Planctomycetota > Planctomycetia > Pirellulales > Thermoguttaceae > CAXXHQ01. The sequence continues at coordinate 2,404,134 of OY762224.2, forward strand.
GCGGTTTCCTCGCAAAACGTCACCGTAACTAACTCCGACAACGAAGCTCCGGGCATTACCGTCACGCCGGTCGGCGGATCGACGACGACCGAAAGCGGCGGGCAAGCGACGTACGCCGTCGTATTGAATTGCGCGCCCGAGGCCGACGTTAAGGTAAATCTGGTCTCCAGCAACGTTCTTGCCGGAACGGTTTCCGTTTCGTCGTTGACGTTTACGGCTTCGAATTGGAACGTCGCTCAGTATTTCACCGTCACGGGCGTAAACGACTATATCATCGGCGACGTTTCCTATACAGTCACATTGAGCATTGATTCGAGCAGCGCTAGCGGATATTTGAGCGCCTTGGCGCAGACCGTTTCGCTGACGAACACGAACAACGACACGTATAACACGATTTTCGTCGATACGACGAGCGATGCGATTGACGGAACGACGACGTCGATCGCCGCTTTGTACTCGAATAAAGGAACTGATGGGAAAATATCCTTGCGAGAAGCGATTACCGCCGCCAATAACTCGGCGAACGGTTCCGGCGGCGCCGACCGCATTTACTTCAATTTGGCGGCCGGATCGACGATAAACGTCACCGCGCAATACAATATTTCCACCGCGATGATCATCGACGCCAATAGCGGATCTGGCGCGACGACGCCGTCGATCACGTTAAAAGGCGCGGCCAACATTATTGGCTTCAACGTGACTTCCAGCGGAACGAGCTCTTCGGACGCGGGAAGCGTTATTCGCGGTTTCGCCGTTAACAACTTCGGTTATGAAGCGTTTCTGATCACCGGAAATTACAATACCGTAGCGGATTGCTATATAGGAACCGATTTGACCGGCACGACGGCCGTCATGAATGGATATTCGGGATGGCGTCACACGATTCAAATTAACGGAAATTTCAATACGATCGGCGGTTCGACCGTCGCCGACCGAAACGTCATCTCCGGAAATAAGAATTGGGCGGTCCTTCTCACCGGTGACGACAATACGATCACCGGCAACTACATCGGCGTTAATCCTACCGGAAACGTCAAGCTAGCCAACGGCGGCGCCGGCATCGAAGTGCAATCGTCCTCCGACCGCACCCTTATTTCTAACAACGTCATCTCCGGAAATGGCGACCACTCAAACGGTTCCGATTATAATGCCGTCGTCATCGCCGGAACCTACTCCGTTATAACGAATAATATTATCGGTCGCGGCGCCGACCGGACCACGGTCATCGGTAATATCCTCAACGGCGTTTGGGCGACCGGAGCCAACACCACGATCACCAACAATCTCATCGCCAACAACACGGTTGCCGGCGTTTACGTGACTGGCGGTTACGCGACGATTACCGGTAATACGATCTCGAATAACTCGAATCACGGCGTAAACCTCGGCGGCTCCTACGCGACTATTTCGAATAATACGATCACCGGAAATACGAACGACGGAATCTTTGCCACCGTCGGTTACGCGACAATATCCGGAAACGTTCTTTCCGGGAACACGATGTACGGGCTTGATTTGCGCGTCGGCGCCAACAATAACACGATTACCGGAAACTTCATCGGAACGAACGCGACTGGGACCGCCGCCTACGCTAACGGCCAGCATGGCGTCGTCGTGTACGGATCCAGCAATAATACGATTTCCGGGAACGTCATTTCCGGAAATACTTACTGCGGCGTCTACGTTTCGACTGTGGGAACCTCCGTTGCCGCACAAAACAATACGTTTACCGGCAATTACATCGGAACCGACGTAACGGGGACTTCTGCGATCGCCAACGGCCGCGACGGCATCGGTTTCCGATACGGCTCCGGAACGTTGGCCGGTAATATGATCGGCGGAACAAACGCGGGCAGCGCCAACGTCATCGCCTATAACACGCATTGCGGCGTCCGAATCGATTACGTCGGCGCCAACGGGATTTCGATACTTGGCAACTCGATTTTTAGCAACGGCCTGCTCGCAATCAATTTAACGACGACGAACTCGGTCGGCGACGCCACCGTCAACGTTAATGATACGGGTGACGCCGACACAGGAGCCAATAACGGCCAGAACTTCCCCGTGATCACCGCCGCCACGATCAACGGATCGCAAATCTACCTGGCCGGTACGTTAAACACGAACGCCAACGGAACGTATCGCATCGAATTTTACGCCAATGCCGCGGCCGATTCGTCAGGATACGGCGAAGGGAAACGTTATTTAGGTTACCTGGAAGTAACGACCGACGCCTCGGGGAACGCCTCGTTCGCCTCGGACGTGGCCGCGACCGTTGCCGACGGTGAAATTATTTCCGCGACGGCCACGAAATATACGAAAGCCGGTAGCGTTTACACCTATTCCGACACTTCCGAATTTTCCGCTTGCTTAGCCGCCCATACGCCTGGAGTAGTCGTCTCCCAGACCTCCGGGTTGATTACGAGCGAATATTTATCTTCCGCTTCGTTTACCGTCGTGCTAAAAGCGGCTCCCACAGCCAACGTCACGATCGCCGTTTCCTCGAGCGATACGACCGAAGGAACCGTTTCCACTTCGTTATTGACGTTCACTACGTCGAATTGGAACGTCGCTCAAACCGTTACGATCACCGGCGTCGATGATGCCTTGGAGGACGGAACCGTCTCCTATACGATCGTCACCGACGCGGCGAGTAGTTCCGACGTCCTCTATAACGGAATGGCGGTCTCCGACGTCACCGTTAAGAATATGGACAACGATTCCGCCGGTGCGACGGTTATCGCTTTGGATAATCTCACGACCGCCGAGAACGGCGGAACGGCTACGTTCCAAGTCGTCTTAAATAAGGCCCCGACCGCCGACGTTGTTTTGAACGTCGCAAGCTCAAATACGCTTATCGGAACCGTCAATAAGTCGTCGCTGACGTTTACTTCGGCCAATTGGAACGTCGCCCAGACGGTCACCGTCACCGGCGTAAATAACTCCGTTTGCGGAGATCTCAGCTATTCAATCAGCATTACTGCGGATGCGGCTCGCAGCGCCACGGAATACGCCGATATTTACGTCCCAACTCTCGCCGTTACGAACGTCAATGACGACACGTTCAATACGATATATGTGGATACGACAAGCGATACGCTCGACGGCGATACTTCCTCGCTGAGCGCGTTGTACTTCAATCGCGGTTCGGATGGGAAAATATCGTTGCGTGAAGCGATTACCGCCGCCAACAACACGACGAACGGCTCCGGCGGCGCCGATCGCATCTACTTCAATTTGACGTCCGGCTCGATCATCACGCTCGCCTCCCAATTGCCGAACATCTCCACGTCGATGATCATTGACGCCACGAACGGCGCTGGGACCGGAACGCCCTTGATCGAATTGTACGGGTTGGCCAATACGGTCGGACTCAGCATTACTGGTGATTCGAGCACGATTCGCGGGCTGGCTATCTGCAATTTTGGAAATGAAGGCGTTCTAATTTCCGGTAATTATAACACCGTCGCCGCCTGTTATATCGGAACTGACTTGACCGGCACTACCACCGTCGCCAACGGATACTCGGCGTGGTGCTGCGGAGTCAATTTCACCGGAAGCTATAACACGTTCGGCGGAACGACTGCCGCCGATCGCAATATCGTGGCCGGGAACGGCCACGGCGGCGTCTGGTTGGAAGGAAGTCATAATACTGTCGCCGGAAACTACGTCGGCCTCGACAAAACGGGCGAAACTGTCCTCCGAAACGCCGGTATGGGTATCGGTACAGGCTCCGCTGCAACGTATAACACGATCTCCGGAAACGTCGTTACCGGTAACGGATATTACGCTTCCGGCTGGGGGATTTACTACGGCATAGAACTCGACGGCGGATACACGACCGTCTCCAATAACATCGTCGGCTTAACTGCCTCCGGCAAAACCGTGAATTGGGTCGTCGGCTCGACGACCTACTACGGTAACGCAAACGACGGAATTGGAGCCCTGAGTAGTTACAACACAATTACCGGAAACGTGGTTTCCGGAAACTCCCGCTACGGAATGAACGTTACGGGAACGTACAACGTCATTCAGGGAAACATAGTGGGACTTGGCATGGACGGCGCGACCGCCGCCGGAAATAAACAGCACGGCATCTACGTCTCCGGCGCGAATAACACGATCGGCGGAACCACGGCTCCGCAGCGAAACGTGATCTCCGGAAACGCCTATAACGGAATTAACGTCGCTTCCGGCGGAAATTACACGACTATCGTCGGCAATTACGTCGGCCTCGCGGCGAACGGCGTCACCGCCGTCGGAAACGGATATTCCGGCGTTGCCCTGTATAGCACGAACAATACGGTCGGCGGGACGACTGCCGGCGCTCGAAACGTGGTCTCCGGAAACTTGAACGCCGGCGTTTGGGTTCAAGGGACGAACAATGCGATCCAAGGAAACTACGTCGGAACCGATTACACTGGCACGGTCGCGGTCGGAAACAGTTGGTGCGGAATTACCGTGTTCGCTTCAAACAACGCGATAGGCGGAACGGTCGCCGGAGCCGGAAACCTCGTCGCCTATAATTCTTTGGTCGGAGTGGAGATCAACAATAACAGTTCCGGTAATTCCATCTTGGGTAACTCCATTTTTGGAAACAGCAAACTCGGCATTGACCTCGCTTATAACGGCGTTACGGCGAACGATGCGGGCGATACCGACTCCGGCCCGAACGCGTACCAGAATTTCCCGATTCTCTCCGGCGCGCGATTGATCGGCTGCAAGCTCGAAGTTTACGGCAGCTTCAACTCGACCGCCAGCACGACGTACCGCGTTGAACTGTTCGCCTCGGCCTCGGCTGATGCGACCGGTTACGGCCAAGGCCAACGTTATTTAGGCTTCCTGACCGTCACGACCGATGCGAGCGGAAACGCGACTTTTGCCGCCTCGCTGACTGCCTCGGTCGCCGACGGCGAAGTGATTTCCGCGACCGCCACGAATCTGACTACCAATAACACTTCGGAATTCTCTAAAACGGTGACCGCCTATACGCCGGGCGTCGTTATTACTGCGAGCGGCGCGTATGTGACGAGCGAATACGGAACGAGCGCTTCGTTTAACGTCGTCTTGCATGCCATACCGACTTCCGACGTTACGATAGCTATCGCCTCTTCCGATACGTCCGAAGGAACCGTTTCGAAAACGTTGCTTACTTTTACAACTTCAAATTGGAACGTCGCGCAAAAGGTGACCGTCACCGGAGCGGGCGATTATCTCTCCGATGGCGATATTTCCTATCAGATCGTCGTTTCCCCGTCGGTTAGTTCCGACTCCGCGTATAGTTCGATCGGCGGAGCTTCATTGGCGTTCGTCAATACCGACCGCGTGAATTCCGCGCCGACGATATCGGCTCCCTCAAATCAAACCGCCGGTTCCGACGCCCTTATCTTTTCATCGGCGAACGGCAATGGAATTACCGTGGATGACGTTGACGCCGGGCCCTCTTTGATCCGCGTTCGACTTAACGTTCTGAACGGAAATATCACCCTCTCGCCGACTGCCCACGTAACCTTCATTCAGGGACACGGCGCTCACGACGTCGTCGTGGAGTTTATTGGAAGCGTTGACGAGGTCAACGAGGCGCTCGAAGGAATGAAATTTAACGCGGCTCAAAATTCAACGAATTCCGACGTCGCCAAGTTGGCGATCTTCGTCAGCGATGAGGGGAATTCCGGAAGCGGCGGCGTCAAAACGAGCGAATCGCAGGTGAATATTAACGTGGTTACTCAAGATCGACTCCAACACACGTTAAACTTGACTACGACGCCCATCGCGCCGACGGCGACCGTCACGGCCAACTGGACCGCTCCGGCGATTCCCGTTAGCGCGAATCCGTCTTTGGGACTGCTCAACTCCCAAGAAGGAATGCATGTCCGAAACTTGAGAAACGACTCGCTGCAAAAAGCAAACGACGCGAACGCCTTCCGAAACGTCGGTTCCGCCGGAGCCGTGACCGTTGACGTAAGCATGGCTTCGACGACCTCGGCGCACGATCAAAACCAATTCGTCGTCGCCCAGACTAGCTTAATTCCGAGAGCTTTGGACGTAAAACCGATCGTCCAGACGACCGCCGTCGATCAGCAAATCCTGCTTAAGCAGATCGCCTTGAGCGCCGAAACTTCGAACAGCTTATCGTGGTTGAATGGATTGAGCGTCGGCGCCACGATCGGCGTCGGGGCCGGGTTGTCCGCCGGATATATGATGCTTGCCTTCCGATTCGGCGCGCTCCTTACCGGCAGCTTGATCACCTTCCCGATGTGGCAGTGGATCGATCCGTTGCCGATTCTCGAAAACGCCGCCGCGGGAGCCATGAAAAAACGCAAGCCGGTTACGGCCGAAGAACGCAGCGCCGACGCCAAAGTTGAAAGCTTGGAGTCCTTGCTCACCTAACGCGAATTCATATCGGACTAAAATTCCATGCGGTTGAACGATCGGAAGCCGATCCAAAGCGGAAAGAATGTGGCAAAGGCTCCGACAAAAACGCTGGAAATATTTCCCGCGATCAGCCAAGTTCGAAACAGCCGAACATGCTCGGCATAGGCTCCCTCGTTCGGTGCGGGGAGATTGATAATGCTAAAGTGGGCGGGAAGAGCCGTCATCAGAACGATCGCCAAGATATAGAACGCGCTCAAAACTAGGCTCAACGTTCCGCCGAATCCGGCCGAGATTCTTGTCGGCGATTGTTCACGAAAGTTCGGAAGTCGAGCGCCAAGTCCAACGGAAATCCCCGCCAATCCTACGCACAACAACAGGCAGGTGAGTTGGTGGCTCCAGATAATCATCGTCGAAACGTCAAGCATTAAATCGCTGACTAAAATCAACGATGAGCAGGGGATGATCGAACCTCCGACGGCGAATAGAAACTTACTCCAAAGAAGCATATTGCGAGAAACGGGCAATAGCCCTAATAGCCAAAAGCGCTGCCCTTCCAAGCTCACGAGCGGAAAAATGAATCGGGTCGTAAAGGTGGACATTAAAAGGCCGACGACCGACAGATTCAAAAAGCTGACGAGGTTTACCCACCAAACCGAGCGAAAGTCGTAGTTAAATCGACGAATATTAAAAAAATACAAGGCCAATAACGAAAAGAAGATGAGCAATTGCGACCATTGCATGGGATCGCGGGTAAAAATCCGCAAATCCTTGAGCAACAGCAATCGCATCTGTTTGGGAATAAATATCGGGGCGTTTATCAAGCTGTCGTCGAGATCGCCGGCATGAGCGTAGCGGGGACGAGTGACGATTTTATGCAATCTGTTTAAAGCGGGGCGATAAATCTTACCCGCAAGTCCGGCGGCAATCAGCCGCAAAAATAGGGCGTTCGAGATTATTAGCCCGAGGAACATCGCGCTTTCTTGCCATTCGTCGCGAGCGGTTTCGAGCAGACCGGCGCTCAGCCACCAATTCGGCAGAAGCCGTTGCTCCGTCAATCGCAGGCGGTTGAGCATGTCTTGAAACCAGGCGTAGGTCAGCAAGTCGTCGCGAGGGAGGCTGGCGAATCCCCAGACGTACCAAGCGCCGACGAAAAGGACGACGAGGGCCCCGAGAGCGGTAAACCATCCAAAGCCGCGAGGAAGAAAATAGACGATGAGCAGACAGCAGATTCCGCCGACGGCGGCGGCGATGTAAACGAACGCGAAGAGATAGGGGCCGATCGTGACGTAGTAATACCACGGAGCCTCGGCCACGACGCCGTAGGCGACGAGGATCGGTGTTCCGATAAGCAAGAAGCCCCAACTGCTCAAGAGCAATGCCTCTTGAAAGCGAAACAAGAAAATCCGCTCCACTCGCGCGGGAAGCGTCAGAAGCAAGCCCATCTCGCGCGAGCGAAATAGCGCCCCGTATAAGATCACCGCCGACGAGAATGTCAGCATCAACATCAGCGCGGCGAAGAAGGTGGTCAGAACGGCTTGCACCATCTGATCGTGGGTGTCGGTATTAGGTATCGTCGTCTTGACGTATTGAAAGCCTTCCTGAAAGAGCATAAATAAGCCAAGCCACAAAAAACCGCTCAACGCCACGACGATGCCGATGCGGAATCGGGATTGCGAAAAGTGCTGCCGAAACGACGATTTCATCATACGCAGACGCAATTGCCAGAAAATCTTCGCTTCATTCTCGACGGAAAGCCCGGACGAAAGCGGAGGAGTTGACGACGGTAATGATATAATCGCTTCGGACATGATTAAAAAAGAATTGAATGGAGCGGTTTTTACTTTCCGGCGACGCTTGCGTTATCCGCGTTATGATCCTCGTCGGTCAACTCCAAGAACAATGATTCGAGCGAAGCGGAGTTCGACGACATTTCTTGGCGGAGTTCGGCGACCGTTCCCAGAAATCGCAATTTTCCGTGATCAAGGATTCCGATTCGGTCGGCGATCTCCTCGGCTACGGCTAATGTGTGCGTTGACATGAACACGGTTCGTCCGGCGCTGGCTAACTGTCGCGACAAGTCCTTGACGAGGCGAATGCTTCGGGGGTCGAGCCCGACCATCGGCTCGTCTAAGATCAAGACCGACGGATCGTGCAGAAGCGCAGAGGCGAATATAACTCGCTGCTTCATGCCGTGCGAGTAGGTTTCGACTAGGTGATCGAGGAAGTCTTTCAATTGAAAGTGTTCCGTTTCGCGTCTGATCCGATCTCGCAACGTTGCGCCGCTCAAACCATGCATCTGTCCGACGAATTCCAAAAATTCACGGCCGGAGAGTTTGTCGTACATATACGGTTCGTCAGGAACGTATCCGACGAATTTCATCGCCGCGCGGACGTCGTCGTTCAGTTGTTGCCCGCATACTGCGATGCTTCCCGAGTCGGGGCGAAGAAGTCCGACCAGCATTTTAATGGACGTGGTTTTGCCCGCGCCGTTCGAGCCAAGTAAAGCGAACAATTCGCCTCCGGGTATGGTCAGCGTCAGATCATGGACGGCCACTTTTTTTCCGAAAGCTCGCGTTACGGAAAGATATTCGATCATAGAAAGGTATTGTTTGTTTTCATGGCGACTAAGGCGTCGCATTTACATGTTGAATCGTCGATTCCCGTTCTCCGGCGGCTATTTCGCCTGCTCATGCTGAAACCGCGTCCAGCGATCTTCGACGTCAATTTTCGACATTTTGGCGAACATGAGAACGGAGTCGAAAATCTGAACTTTTTGCTTGACGATCGTGCCGTCCGCTCGAACCCACACTATCCCTCGCGGCGGAGCGTTCGACGACATTCTTTCGCCGGGGTCGGTCCGATACGTGACGACGAAGCACTCGCCGAACTGGTCGTCGCCGAACGGCGCGTATTCCGTTCGCTCCACTTCGGCGCGGAGAAATTCCATCGGGTTTTTCGACGGCATCAGCGGATTGAATGTCGGAACGGACCACGTTTGACCGAGCCGCAAATTCGGTAGGCACATTTGGGGCGAAAATGCGTCGCTCGGCAGCGCGTGGGGAGGCATCGGAAACTCCGTGGTATAAGATACGGACAAGGCCGTCACGTCCAATACCACTTTTCCTTCCTTGACCGTGCCGAATATTTTTATCGTTTCCATCGTGGGATGAACTTTTACCGTTGAGCGAAAGTTCATTAAGTTACCCATCGAATCGACGAGAATGACCGTCGTCAAATCCATCGACACATTCGTTCCGAGCGCCTTGACGACTTCTCGCAAAAGCGGCTTCGCGATTCCGCCGGTAATTTCGGTGAGCGGAACTTCCTTAAATCGGACGAAACTTTGGATTTCGTGTACGCCGCCCTCCAGAATCTTCCATGAATTTAAGGCCCAGCCAATGTCATGGCCGTTCATATTCATGTTCCACCCAATTACCGGAGATGCTTGTCTGGCCTGGATCATGGCCTGGTAGTTCGGCGGATCGCCGATAAACCAGGAGGGCGCTATTTTTGCGTAAAACAACCAGGTCATGGAAATGAACCAAAACAGGCTGACGCAAATTGTAAGCGTTCGGCTGAACATTTCCGATTGATTCCCTGCGGACGAAAAAATACGCGACGACGCCCCATTGGGGATTTGATTAGTATATTCGACTCTTGCCAAAAAGTCTGCGCCGGGTATAATCGCTATATTATTGGGATTTGCGGCCGATTGCAGCCATAACTGCTAAAGAGCCACCGTCAGACGCTTTATAAGCGTTTCCGGTTCCACTTACGAAAAGCAGGCCGCGACAGTCAAAATAGGCTGATCGCGGTTTTTTTATGCCCTCTGCTTTGCCTCCCCGCGTGCCCGCCCTCAAAATTTTCGCTCTATCGTGAGGTTTTTAACATGACGCAAACGAATGACGGCTGTTCCGTTCCTGACGCTTCCCTGAAAACCGGAAAAGGCGGTCTTTCCACCCAAGCGGTCCATGCCGGTGAAGACCGTCAAAAGTACGCTCATTCGGTCGCCGAGCCGATTTTTCTTTCCTCAACCTACAGCTTTGAAAATACGCAGGCGGCGCTCGATTTCGTCAGGGAAAAGCAACCTCGCGACGAATACGCCCGATATAGCAATCCTGGCGAACGCTCCGCCGAAAAAAAGCTTGCCGTTCTCGAAAACGGCGAAGAGGCTGTTTTGTTCGCCTCGGGCATGTCGGCGGTTTCCGCTCTCTTCCTCGCAAAACTCCAGGCGGGCGACGAGGTGGTGCTCTTTAACGAATGCTACCACCGCACTCGCATGGTCTGTGCCGAGTTCCTTGCAAAGTACGGCGTCAAAACGCATCTCGTTCGTGCTTGCGATTATGACGGCATGGAGGCGATGATCAACTCGAAAACCAAGTTGCTGATGAGCGAATCGCCGACGAATCCGCATCATAGCGTCGTCGATCTCGCACGCTTCGCCGCGCTCGGTCAAAAATACGGCGTCGAAACGGCCGTCGACGCCACGCTGGCCACCCCGTACAACTGTCGTCCGCTCGATTTCGGCCTCGACTACGTCGTTCATTCTTGCACGAAATATCTCGCCGGCCACAACGACCTCCTATGCGGCGCGGTGATCGGATCGGCGAAAAAAGTTGAACAAGTGAGAGTCGTTCGCGGACTCCTTGGGCTGATGAACAGCCCCCATAACGAATATCTTTTCCTCCGAGGCCTAAAGTCGTTCGAGGTCCGCATGCGGCGTCATAACGAAAACGGCCAAGCGGTCTCCGAATTCCTTGAATCCCATCCGCGAGTCGAGAAAGTCTATTACCCCGGCTTGTCCTCGCATCCTTATCACGAATTGGCGAAAAAGCAGATGCGAGGATTTGGCGGGCTGGTCACGTTCGTGCTGAAAGACGCCGACGCGGCGGCGACGGCTGCCGTGGTGGACGCCGTTCGCATTCCACGGATCGCCCCGAGCCTCGGCGGCGCCGAATCGCTCATCGAACAGCCGTTGGTCATTAGCTTCCACGAGTTCTCGGCCGAGAAACGTCGCGAATTCAATATCCCCGACAGCATGATTCGACTGGCCTGCGGCCTGGAAAATCCCGAGGATTTGGTTGCCGACTTGAAAATGGCCTTGGATCGATAAGAAATCGTACCGAAAGTTTGGGCGATTCAATCGAAACGAATGCGTTCCGACCCTGCGCAAAAGATCATCAGATTCGCATAGGACCGACTTCGAGTTCTTTCTTGATACTCTTGCTTGGGATATGCGCTTGCCGGTCCGAAATCCGTCCTTGTAGGGGCGACGCACGACGACTATTAACGCTTTTCTTTAACTTTTTTTGGGGGGCCTTGCTCCCTTGGAGCTTAACGCCTCAAGCAAAGACTCCAACCGCATCGTCGCCTTGTGATCTGGAATTCGGGTTCGGGCTAATTTCCTAAGCCGAAAGAGCTTCTGCTTGTTCTTCAGCAGATCATGCTCCCACAGAAAGAGGGCGTCATCGATGAGCGTGGCGAATGCGGCGTCATCGAGTTCCGTTGAAATAACGCTCTGCGAATAGCGATCAAAGCGCCGACGAAGCGTTCGTTCCGACCGACGACATTCAGGGCATCGTACGCAATCGGCATCTATAGTAAATTTGAGTTTTTCGTACCAGTACTTCTGTTCCTTAGCGAAGAAAATGAAGGACCGCCCGCAATCTCGACATGTTTTTTTCATGTCAACATAGAGAACACGGGGAATGACCGAGTAGTTTTGCTTCTCAGGATCGGCCAAGATAGCGGATTCGGGAAACACCGTTTTCCCCCAATACCTTTCCCCCCAACGCTTGCGGGCGATGGCGACCGCTTCGTGATCGTCGGAAAGAATTGGGAAAACCCCGTACCGAGGGTGCGGGACGGTTTTGTCGTGGGCATTTGGCATAATCCCCCCCTCGCAATCCGCTGCAAACCTAGAAAAGAAACTAAATGCGAGAGAAGGGACTCGAACCCTTACGCCTTGCGGCACTGGATCCTAAGTCCAGCGCGTCTGCCAATTCCGCCACTCTCGCTTATTTTGCCCGACAATGCATGAGAAATGTCACGCGGCTACTTTTTACCGCTGCCGTTGTTTTCAATTGCCGCGATTTTTTGATTTCGGCGAGCATGCCGCCCGCCCTCAAACGGCGTGTTCAACCACGTCTCGACGATCCGATCGGCCAGTTTTTCGCCCACCGTATTGCCCGATAGGCAGAGAACGTTCAAATCGTTGTGCCGACGGCTGATTTCGGCGCTAATGTCGTCGTTGCAAGGGGCCGCCCGAACGCCGGGAATCTTATTCGCCACGATGCAGACGCCGATGCCGGTTCCGCAAATCAAAATGCCGCGATCCGCCTCTTTTACGCTAACTTTGCGTGCCACGGCCTCGGCCACGTCCGGATAATCGACGTCCTCGTTGGCGTTCGCGCCGGCGTCGATCGCCTCATGACCAAGGCGCACAAGATACTCTATTAGTTTCTTTCGCAGTTCCACGCCTCGGTGGTCGCTGCCGACGGCAATACGCATAATCAGCCTACTCCTCCAGTGGTCCGTAAAAGATTATTCTAGGTTTTTCGGCCGCGCGTCGCAAGGCATATCCACCCCGCAAAGGGGTAAGACGAGCCTCGCAAGTTCTCCGCTACCGCCGCTTTTGGCCGCAAAACTCCTACGATGAATACTTTTGCCGTCGAGAAACGAATTTTTGACGGGGGGATCGAATTGCCAAGGCACGGCACAGCTACCAAAAACGCCTCGGCGTCGAGTATAACTGATCCTCTCATACCAACAACAATTCAAATCCGCGTTCCGCCTTTCTCTTCCGAGAAGACTGGCTCCCACGAAAAATCGATCGAACGCGGCTTTGAATGAGAGTCCAAATAGGGTGGCTTGGGTTCGTTTTATTTTCGCCGAAAGGAACGCACATGCGAAAGTTCGCCGCTTCGTCCGTTTTGTATTCATTTAGACCCCTCCTTGGCGTTTTTCCGCTCTGCGCGATTTGCACGTTCCTAGGCTCCGAGTCGTTCGCCCAAGCGGCGCCCGGTTCCTCGGCCGCCCCTGCGCATACCTTCGCCATCGGTCCCGATGATTTCCTCCTCGACGGCAAAGCCTTCGTCATTCGCTGCGGCGAAATGCACTTTACCCGCGTTCCCCGCGAATACTGGCGGCATCGCTTGCAATTGGTCAAGTCGCTCGGCATGAACTCAGTGTGCGCCTATCTCTTCTGGAACTATCACGAATTCGAACAAGGAAAATACGACTGGTCCGGCCAAGCCGACATCGTCGAGTTCTGCCGTATCGCGCAACAAGAAGGGCTATGGGTCGTGCTTCGTCCCGGCCCCTACGTCTGCGCCGAATGGGACGGCGGCGGTTTGCCTTGGTGGCTGCTGAAAAACGAAAAAATCAAGATGCGAACCCAGGACCCCGACTTCATGAAGGCCGCGACCTCATGGTTCAAAGAGGTCGGCCGCGTTCTCGCCCCAATGCAAATCACCAAAGGCGGCCCGATCTTGATGGTCCAAGTTGAAAACGAGTACGGCTCCTACGGCGGCGACGCCGAGTACGTCGGCAAACTCCGCGACCTACTCGCCTCGGCCGGATTCGACGTCCCGTTCTTCGCCTGCAATCCGGTCGGCGACTTGAACCGCGGTCGCCGCACCGACCTATTTAACGTCGTGAACTTCGGCAACGACGCCGAAGGCGCGTTCAAAAAACTCCGCGAGCTACAGCCGAAAGGTCCGCTCATGTGCGGCGAATTTTACCCCGGCTGGTTCGATACCTGGGGCGCGCCGCATCACCTCGGCAAAACGCCGCAGTTTCTAAAAGACCTCGAATACATGATGAAGAACCGCTGCTCGTTCAGCCTCTACATGGCGCACGGCGGAACGACCTTCGGCATGTGGCCGGGCGCCGACCGTCCTTTCAAGCCCGACACGAGCAGCTACGACTACGACGCGCCGATTTCCGAGGCGGGCTGGACGGGCGAGAAATTCAAGCTAACGCGAGAAGTGGTCGCCAAGCATCTCCCGGCCGGCGAAAAGCTGCCCGAGCCGCCCGCCGCCAATCCGACGATGAGCGTTGCGGCCTTCTCCTTCAAAGAAGTCGCGCCGGTGTTCGAAAATCTTCCGCAAGCCGTCGCCGACAAGGCGCCGCGCAACATGGAAGCCTACGACCAAGGCCACGGCTGCACCCTCTATCGCACGGAATTGCCTGCCGGTCCGGCCGAAAAACTCCGGTTAGATCACGTTCATGATTTCGCCTGGGTATTCTTAGACGGTAAGCAAGTCGGCGCAACCGACCGTCGCGCTCGGCAGAACGTAATCAATCTCCCCGCTCGGGAAAAAGCCGCTCGCCTCGACATCCTCGTCGAAGCGATGGGCCACGTGAACTTCGGCCTCGAAATTCACGACCGCAAAGGAATTACCACCCCGGTCCGTCTCGTTAGCGAGTCGGGCCAAACGTCCGAATTGAAAGGCGCTTGGCAAGTCTATCCGCTGCTTCTCGACGCCAAGGAATTATCTTCGCTGAAATGGAAATCGGCCTCTGCCAACGTCGGCCCGGCGTTTTGGCGCGCCGAGTTCAACGTCGCGAAACCGGCCGACACGTTCCTCGATCTCCGTAACTGGGGTAAGGGCGTCGTCTGGGTTAACGGACATTGCCTTGCTCGATATTGGAACATCGGTCCGACGCAAACGGCCTACATTCCCGGCCCGTGGCTCCGCGAAGGAAAGAACGAAATCATCGTTCTCGACCTTCTCGGTCCGACGTCCCCGACCGCCGCCTGTCTCGAAAAGCCGATTCTCGATCAACTCCGCCCGGAATTAGATTTCGCCCGCCATTCAGGCCCGAAAGCGACGTTGGCCCTGGCCGGCCAGAAACCGGTGCATAGCGGATCGTTCGCCGCCGGCTCCGACGTGCAAACGGTGAAGTTCGACAGAGCGGTCGAGGGAAAACAGTTCTGCCTCGAAACGCTCAACGCCCACGACGGCAAAGAATTCGCGGCCGTGGCCGAACTGGACCTGCTTGATCCGAACGGCAATTCGATTCCCCATACAAGCTGGCGGATCGCCTACGTCGATAGCCAAGAACTGGTCGGCGAAGACGGCTCAGCCTCGAACGCCATCGACGGCCAGACGGCCAACTTTTGGCATACGCAATGGCAAGACGCGAAGCCGAAGCACCCGCATCATCTCGTAATCGACTGCGGCAAGAACGTCTCGATCGGTGGCTTCCGTTACACCCCCCGTGCCGGCTCGAACGACGTGGCTGGCCGAATCAAAGACTACCGCATCTACGTCGGCGAATCGCTGGCGAAAGAAGCGAACTAGAAGCTTGACGACTTAATCTCCGCGCGAGGTCTGCTCGCGCGGAGATTCGGGGATGAATAGAATTAGAGAACGTGAGGATGGGTAGGTCGCATGTCGTTCTACCCCACGTATTTGCTTGCATAATGTATTGTCGATTTGAGGACATAGTCCCCCTTATCTCTTGTCCCAAGAAATCAAATATGCACAAACTTCTTGCCGTGTTGTCATCCGGTCTTGACGGCGACACGAAAAATTCCCTGCAGTATCGTGTTGACAATATGATGAGCGGCATTCGTTTTGAAGCGGAAAAAAGATCAAAACTTTTTTCAAAAGTCGAGAAGAAGGGGTGGACGCTCAACAGTCTCGAAGTTTTATGCTGTCTAAATGCGTTTTATCAGATTGTACTGGGCCCGATAGCATCGGCGACTCGAGGCAGCACTGAGATCAGTCTTGGCAGTTCCGTTCCGATTCAATATGGCGAGAAGGTTCAGATTAGCGAAAGAAACTCATCGAAAATATGCGAGTGCCACAGAGAGTTCTTAGCTGTCACAAATAAACTAGGAATTAGTATTTGGTGTCTTCAGTCACCTCATTCCAATGACTTGCTCTATCAGCTTGCAGAGAGGCGCTAAGATGCCCAAACGAAAGCGCGATGCCACATGGAACGACAACGTTTTGGCAGCAATGGAAAAGTTTGCACATAATTTCCAATTCGTTTATTCAAAAAAGGACCGCGAGATATCTGCATATTTTGAAATAGGTTGTCTCCTTAGTCTTGTTGAATTATACGAAAAATGCGGTTTTAAATGTGAGCCCCGCAACTTGGGTGAAGATGGATCGTATAAGTATCTAACTTCTCCCAATGGTAATCCATCTAACTTTTCATATCTTTCAATGACAAAGAACCTTGAAAAGATACAGATTCGTCAACAAGTCAGAATAGTTTCACACATTGGCGATAATGTGTCGTTTACCCCGGACATTACAGTTATCCCGGAGAATGCCGTTATCGGCGAACGGAAAGATATAGACTACGCAAATGGAAAACGCAAGTTCTTCTTTGTCGATTCTGCAAATGTAATTGCCGCCCATGAATGCAAAAGCATGGTTCCATTTCCAGAACTGCTCGTTTCATTCATTGGGATATTCATTGCAGGACACAAATGGGTCGAAATGGGACATTTTGAAAAACTAATTAGCAGGAACGGCAATCATCTCGCCCCATGTCTTTTTGTGGGAGGCAATGCTCGTGCAATTCATCTAAAAATGATTGCAGGATTAAAGAAAGCATATCCATTGAATATCGTAGCTGGCATGCATTCTGGCACATGGAATCTCTTTAGTGAGAATGCCGAAACCTGCAAAATCAATAACCCGCTAATGCATGAATCTAGCGAAGTTGAAGATATCTTGGAGGGAGAGGGGCTAACATTGACCGATCCATTAAACTTCTAATTTTTTCCGTGATTGTGCGACTACTTGTCGTTCCCAGGCAAGTTGCCGTCAATCTACGCCTTATCGAGCGCACTACTTACGTTTGGCGCGACCTTCATCCTTCCGCCTTCATCTCTCATACTCCTTTTTTACGCCGATTTCGCCATGCCCGACGCTTGGTTGAGCTTGTTATAAAGCGTCTTCAAGCTGATGCCCAACAGTTTGGCTGCCTTCGGCTTGCTCCCGTCGCACTGCGCAATCGCCTCCATAATCGCCTGCATCTCCATCTCACGGAGGTTCACTGCCCGCGGCGCGATTACCGCCGAAGAAGCCTCAAGCGGCATCTGCGTCGGAACCGTAGCCGTGATCTTTGCGAAGCGCTGCGGCAAATGCTCCGGACCGATCGGCAATCGTTCGCAGAGAATCAGCGCATGTTCGACGACGTTCGCTAATTCGCGGACGTTGCCCGGCCAATCGTGCGACGACAAAACGGAAAGCGCCGCAGGCGCCAACGCTTCGTCGTCCGAGCCGAGCCGAACGCCATGCCTTGCGACGAGCTTTCTCGCCAAGGCCGGAATGTCGGCCAACCGATCGCGCAGCGGCGGCAAACGAATCTCGAACGTGTTGATGCGATACCACAAATCCTCGCGGAAATCGCCGGCCGCGACCATCTCCTCCAGGCTTCGGTTCGTCGCGCAAACGACCCGCACGTTGCAAGTGAACGCTTCGTTCTCGCCGACTCGACGAATTTCGCCGCTCTCCAAAAAACGGAGCAGCTTCGCCTGCAAGTTTTTCGGCAACTCGCCGATCTCGTCGAGAAAGAGCGTCCCGCCGTCGGCCACTTGGAAAAGTCCGACGCGGTGATCTTCTGCCCCGGTGAACGCCCCCTTACGATGTCCGAACAACTCGCTTTCAATCAGATTCTCCGGTAGTGCGCCGCAATTGATCGGCACGAACGGCCGGGCGGACCGAAGACTTTGATCGTGCAACGCCCGAGCGACTAACTCCTTGCCCGTCCCCGTTTCGCCAAGAATCAAAGCGGTCGAATCGGTCGGAGCCACCTTGGCGATCAAACGCTTCACGACTCGCATCGGCTGCGAATCGCCGATCAATTCCGACGCCCCTTCAAGCCGTTCTGTCGATTGCTTTAACGTGCGGTATTTTTTCGTCAATTCGCGTTTCTCGGCAACGCGCCGTAGAAGCGAATCCAGATCGGCCAATTTGCACGGCTTCGTCAGATAATCGAAAACGCCTTGCCGCAATGCCTCGACTGCCGTCTCCAACGACGACTTGCCCGTCAATATGATCGCGTCCGTCTCGGGCTGCGTCCTCTTAACCTTCGCGACGACCTCCAACCCCTTCACGCCGGGCATGTCCAAATCTACTAACAAGCAATCGTAAACGTTGCGTTTCAACGCCTCCAACGCCGTTTCGCCGTCCGGACAAACCGTCACTTCATGCCCCATCCTCGGCAACTCCAACCGCATCAGCTCTTGCAGCGAAGGCTCGTCGTCGGCGAACAGTATTTTCAAACGTTTGTTTTGCTCTGCCATATTGATTTCGCCCGTCGAAAAAAACACGTTAAACTACGCTTCAAATCACGCCGCATGTCGAACCGGAGCCGCGTTTTCGGCCGTCTGCGCCAACGGCAATCGAACGCGGAACGTCGAACCGCGTCCCTCCCCTTCGCTCACTCCTTCGATCGCGCCGCCGTGATCCGATACGATGCGATAGGTGATCGACAATCCAAGGCCGGTTCCCTGTCCTCCTCGCCGTCGCGTGAAAAACGGCTCGAAAATTCGCGCAAGCACTTCCTGCGACATCCCGCAGCCGTCGTCGATCACGTCGAACTCGGCGAATTGCCCGGCCTGCTTCAACTCGATCCTCACATGGCCGTCGTCGTCCAGGCTGTCCAAGGCGTTCGTCAATAAATTCAAAACAACTTGTTTGATCTCTTGCGGATTGACGTCGGCTATGACCGGCTCGTCCGTCGAAACTTGCACGCTCTTTCGTTGGTACTTGCCGATGTGGCCGACCATCGACGTTACGTCGCGAATCAATTCGCCGAGGTCGGTCCGCTGCCGCTTCACTTGTCCGATGCGCGAGAAATCGAGCAGTTTTTCCGTAATTCCTTTGCAGCGAAACGCCTCGCTCTGAATCATTTGCAAATACTTCGCAATCACGGCGTGGTTCTCGTCGGCAGGATTGAGCAGTTCCTTCACGCGTCCTTCCAACGACTCGGCGCACATGGCGATCGAGGCCAATGGGTTGTTAATCTCATGGGCGACTCCGGCGGCCAAAAATCCGACGCTCGCCATCCGTTCGGCCCGCACCACTTGGTTGGTTCGCTCCTGAACCTGCCGGTCCAGATCGTCGCGGATCGCTTGGAAACGCTCAGTCATGTCGTTCATCGCGCTGGCCAATTCGGCGATCTCGTCGTGCGTGTTGAGTTGAATGCGATAATCGAAATCGCCGCTCGCCACGCGCCGCGAACCGTCCATCAATTTCTGCAACGGCATGAATATCCATCGATAAAACAGCACAATGGACGCGGCGAACAGCAAAAACGCCAACGCAGTCGCAGACGCTGCGCTAATCACCATCGCGTGATATTCGCCCTGCGCTTCGTTGCGAAAATTCGTCAACTTCCCGTGCAAATGGCTCGGCAAATCGCGGGTTAAATCTTGCAATAGCTCCAATTCCGTGTCGAGCCAGCCGATTTTCACGCCGTCAAGCATCCAATCGTCGCGCTGCGCTTCGTCCAGCTTCGTAAAAGCCGAACCGATTTTCTGCGCCGTCTCGCGCTCGCTCTGCATGTCGGCCATCCGGCGGTCGGCGCGAGGTTCCCGTTCCAATTGATCGACGTAGCGACCGAGCGTCTCTTTAGCGGCGTTCAATTCTTGGGCGTATTGCTCGCGACGAATCCGAAAATAAAAAGGAAATTGATCGCGCGAGGCGTTGGCCATCGAAATCGCGTGAAAACCGCGCATCTCGCTGACCGTAAGCCGCATATTGCTGACGTGTTGATTCAATTCCGAAGCCAGCGGTAGCTCGCTTACTCTCCAACCGAGACTGCGAACCACGCGCCAATAAGTCATCGAGGCGATCAAACTGCCGCCGGCAAGAATGGCCACGACAAGAATCAGCAAAGTCAGACCGAGGGCGAGCTTGGCGCGGATCGGCCAAGTGCGGCGAGTCAGAATTTGCAACGGGTTTTGCACCGCCAACCTCGGATTATTCGATTGTAGGGGTAAGTGCTTGCACCAAGTGCTAGCAACCTGGTTGCAAGGCTCCGCCTCGCAACCCAGCACATCGAGGCTCCGCCTCGCCGATCTGCCGCTGGCTGCTCGTCAGCCAGTGCAAAACCGCGCGTTCCCTGGCCAAGCCAGGACCAAGGTTTCGAGGCGGGAGTTTAATCGGACGTAGGTTTCTGAGCAATATGGAGTTACGCTCGCAGCGTCGCCTGGCCAGCCCAGCTTGACAAGCTGTTAATCTAGGCAGCCCCCCTGATGTTTACCGGAAAGATGTTCCGCACTCTATTTGCTGCGATCCTTCCGAGGTTGCGGAGGTGGGGGAAAGACTCATGCAGAAGAATGAGAGTTGTATCAGGTTAAACCGCAGCTAAACGAGAATTGACGCTAATACGCTATATTTTTAGTAAAGAGGCAAAACGAGCGAAGTAGGTCGTATTGTGACTCAAACAAAAAACAAGGCATTATCATTGAAACTGGGCCAATAGCTCCGCTATCCTTTCTCTCGACGATATTCTCGTCGGAAAGAGTGGCGACCTTTCCTCAGTTCTTTGACAATTTGATAGCGGCAAACGGCGAAGCACGGCATCTCTTGATCTCGCATTTCAAGATTACGCGCTTGCGACGCTCCGTGAAATTCTTTTCTTGTTCCTCGGCTCAACCTAGGCGCCAAGTAGCTCCGAGGCTCCGCCTCGCCGAAAAAACGCGGCGGAACCATGCAAACAGACCGTCCCTAGGCGGAAACAGGGAACGAGAAAGGTTTGTGATCCTGCGAAGCCCCGAAAATTTCGTTTTCCGGCTGAAAAGGCGTCGAAATATTCACGCCCGATTACATTGAAGAAGACGCGTTTGAATTTGCTCGTCGGCTCTGCGACGCATCAATAGACTCGATTTGCAAAACCCGAAATTTGCAAAAAGAGGCTCAAAAAGGCGTCCATATTCTTTTACGTGACGCAATTCGCCGATTAAGAACGCAAAGGCGATGAGATCGCATTTATTTGCAACAGGGACGCCGAGAACGCGGAGAACACGTTACAAAAAATGTCCGTCTAAGTGACCTTTGCGGTAATATGTTTTTCATTGACGCGTGAAAATTTCCGAAAAGGATGATGGCGGAACGACGTTCCGCACAAAATACTTCTCGACGCATCGCAAAACGGTACGGAGACTGTTTCCTGGGTATTATTTTCGCGTGCGTTTGATCGCGAGGATCGAGAGGTCTCGCAAGTCGGGTTGAACGGAATGGAGACGCAGGCATTCTCTCGCCATCGCGATCATCTGGTCGGCCGTCAACTGACTGTTGTGCGCAAGTATTTTTGCGAGCCCTTCCTCGCCGAGCGCGTTGCCGAACTGATCAACCGCCGAACGGAAGCCGTCGGAGAAAACGAGCAACGTTTCGCCGGGCGAAAGTTCCAGGCCAAGCTGTTCGTAGTTTACGTCGGGACTCTCGCCGAGCATCGCCATTTCTTTGGTTTGCGAGAACCAGGAATCTTCGCGCAAAAGCACGACCGAGGGCTTGCCGGCCCAAGAGCAATTGACGATGCCCGAGGAAATTTCGGCAAGGCCGTAAAATGCCGAGGCCAATTGATCGCCGGCCGAGCCGGTCCAAAGCGTCATATTCGCCGCTTGAATGACTTCTTCCGCTTGACGGCGATATTGTCCATGCGAACGGAACGCGCTTTTGATCGTCGCCGAAGTAAGCGCGCCCTGCAAACCCGAACCGACGGCCGCCCCCATGTTGGCGGCCAATAGTCCGTTGGGCAAACAAAACCAATCGTGGAACGCGCCGCCAAGCCCTTGCGACTGAGCGCTCCACCCGGACACTTGCCAAGAGTCGAGCATCGGCGAAACCGAAGGAAGCTGATTGCGTTGCGTTCGTTCGGCGACGGCCCATTCCTTCTTCAGGCTCGCGCTCTCGACTCCTTCTTTGAGCAACATTTCCCGTTGCAAATCGCTGGCCACTTTGCCCGCCACGATCTCGACGATGTTCACTTCTTGATCGGTAAACTCGCGCGGCTCGTCCCCGAAAATCCAAAGAGTGCCAAGAAGGGTCGTCGGCGAAGAGATCGGAACGCAAACGGCCGAGGCGAAGTCCTCGGGCGAACGCCAACCGGGCATAAGCGCCGTGTTCTCAAGCACGACGGCATGACCAAGCAACGCTTCAAGATCGGCGAGCTCGCCTTGGAGCGGTCGGGCCGGGGCAGTGAGACGGTCGAACGGCAGCCCCCAGCACGACCGCATTTTTAGTTCGGTGGTCGCCTCGTCGAGCATATAAAGCGCCGCGGCTTGGCAATTGATCGCATCGACGCATCCCTTCAAGGACGCTTGCAGCCGTTCGGCAAGGTTTTCCTCCTCGGCTTCATGCGGAACGAGGGGCACTCCGGCGGCAAGATCGGCCTCTCGCTGCCAAAGTGTGTAACGAGTCTGCATCAACTCGGTCAGCAATCCGGCGATCGCCGAAGCCAAAACCGTAGCGTCATCTTTGACCAACTTCGACTTTTTCGTCGAAGCGTTTGAACCTGCCTTGGCCGAACGAGTTTCTTTTGTTTCTTTCGACGAATGCGAGTCAGTCAATTTCTGCCCGGCGGGAGCCAGAACAAGCCGGCCCGAATTCTCACCTTCGCACAACCCGATCTCAAAGCATGTTTCGTCGCCCGAGTCCTCGGCGAGCGATTCCGAAACGTAACGCAACGAACGACCAGTCAGCTTCTCGAACGCGCGTAGCACGCTCGGCAAGCTTCCGACCGCTTCAATCGGCGGTCTCGCGACCTTCGGCGTTTGTTCCGTGTATAGCTTCAAGTGAGTCGTGTCAGGTTTCGCCACGGCAGATATCTTTCGGGGGCAGGCGTCATTGCGTGTGCTCTTCCGTGACTTCAACGAGCCGGCTACCCGCGCGACGATTTCTTTTCAGCGTCGCTCCGCCCCCGCGGACCGCTGGGCAAAGCGTCTTACAAAAAATCGAGCTATCGAGTTGAACCGACTGATATGAAGGTAAAATGCGTATTTCCGTTAAAAACGAAATACGTCGCCAGTCGCCAGACTTGCAACCCATAATGCGCAAGCTGGGCATACTCCGTGACCGGCATAAATTTAATCGGGAATCGACGCTTCGCCACGTTACTTATTTTATCTGTTTTCACTGAGATCAGATAAATAATCGGGAGCGGTGTGGGAAACAAGCGGCAAGCCACAGAGAGAAAAGGCTCAACCGAATCGCTAAAGCAGCAAATCGCAAAAGACGCCCCAAACACTCCGTCAAGAAACGGACGACGCCCGAAAAAGCGCCTGCTACCGGTTTTGATTTGCCAGGGCAAGATGATAGCCGAGATAGACTTTAGGATCGATGAATCGGCCTGTTTTGCGCTGCGTTTCAATCCAGTTCAGCGTTTCAGCAAGCGGCACGGCATGGACGACAATGTCTTCAGAACCGTCGCCCCCCCCCTCGCCCGTCTTTTCCGCGCCAGTCGCAAGAAACATCGAGTAACATTCGTCGGTCATGCCGGGCGAACTCGGGCCGTGAAGCATGAATTTCCAACTCGGCGCGCTATAGCCAGTCTCTTCCATCAATTCACGTTTGGCGGCCTCAAGCAGAGCTTCGTCTTTTCCGTCCGGCTCGTCGCCGACCAGTCCCGCCGGAAGCTCAATCACTCGACCTTCGAGGGGGAATCGATACTGGTCGATAAGGACCATTTCGCCCTTCGCCGTCACGGGGATAATGACTGCCGCGCAAGAGGTATTCGTTCGTTCAGCCCATTCCCATCGCCCCCGGGCGACAAGGCGGAGATATTTTCCTTCGGCCAACGTGCGTTTCGGTTTAGTTCGATCGGGCATGATGGAAATGCTGTTCAAGACGCCCCGCGAAAGTTTCTATTGTATCCGCATTTAGATCCGCCCGAAACCGCACGGAAAGAAGATCAAAAAACGCAAACTCACCGAAATACGATGCGGTTCGGAGTATTTTCACGCTTACATAATTGTCATGGCCGACGAGATATCTCCCTAAATCCCCGATATTTACCCTCTCGGGCATTGTATTCTGCCGGGGGGGCTGTTTAATGGATAGATACGGGCATTTTTGATCGCTGCAAAGCGGCTATGTACTCGATGCTTCGCCTAAGCATTAATTTCTCGCCGCCTTCCCTTTTCACGATAAAACGCACGTAAGCATCCCTGTTCTTTTTCCGTCTTTGCGAAGCGACGACGCTTCGCGTCGGAAAAAGCGAAAAGCACATTTATCGATTTTATTTTCCAAGGTTTCTCATTATGGCATGGTTCGGTCGCGCGAAGCAGAGCGGAGCCGGTACGTCGGCGACGCCTAGTTACAAGCCGTCCTCTGACGTTGAACGACGCACGCTGGAAATCGGTCGTGAGTTATTAGAGGCCGCCCGTGGTCACAAAACGGGCGTGTTCACCTCGAAGTTTTGGAACGATCAACTCATGAATTGGGCGATGAAAGATCCGTCCTTCAAGCTGCAGTTGTTCCGATTCATCGACGTTTACCCCATGCTTCGTACGCCGGAATTGGTCCACGATTATTTGACCGACTATTTGACCCAACCCGGCGTCACGCTTCCGCCGGGCATGGACTTGGGATTGAAGGCCGGCGGCTTGGCTAAAGGAATCATGTCGAAAACGATCGCCAACCGAATCACGGCCATGGCGAGCAACTTTATCGCCGGTCGCGACGCGATGGACGCCTTGCCCACCCTGAAAAAATTGTGGGGCAAGCAGATGGGCTTTAGCGTCGATCTTTTGGGCGAGGCATGCTTGAGCGTCGGCGAGGCCGAGGTCTATCAGAAACGCTACCTCGACTTGGTCGAGAATCTTTCGACGGAAGTCGAAAAGTGGCCGGCGAATCCGCGATTGGAAAGCGACTTCTGGGGCCCGACTCCGCGAACGAATGTTTCTATCAAGATTAGTTCGCTCTGCGCGAAGACCGATCCGCTCGACTATAAAGGCTCGCTCGACGCTTTGGTCGAAGCGCACATGCCGATTTTGAAGGCGGCGGCGAAACATAACGTCTTCTTACACTTCGATATCGAACAATACTCGCTAAAAGACCTGACCATCGAGCTGTTCCAACGCTGCTGCGAAGCCGTCGATTTCCCGGCAGGCATCGCCATTCAAGCCTTCTTGAAGAGCGGCATGGACGACGCCGAACGACTCATTAGCTGGGCGAAGAAGTCGGGACGCCAAGTGACAGTTCGCCTTATTAAAGGCGCCTACTGGGATTACGAAGTGGTTAACTCGGAACGCATGGGTTGGCCGGTTCCGGTTTGGTCGCGTAAGTGCGAAACCGACGCCAATTACGAGCGAATGACCGAAAAATTCGTTTCAGCGATGCCCCGCAAGCCGGGCGAAGGAGGCGTGAAGTTCGCCACCGGTTCGCACAACATTCGCTCGATCGCGCATGTGTTGGCCCAATTAGAGAAAAACGATTTTCCGATCGAGGCTTACGAGCCGCAAAAACTGTACGGCATGGCCGAGCAATTGGAGACGGCCCTGTTGCAACGCGGTTTGAAACTCCGAGAATACGTTCCGGTCGGCGAAATGATACCGGGCATGGCGTACTTCGTGCGTCGTCTCTTAGAAAACACCTCGAATCAATCGTGGTTGCGGGCCGGTTTTTCGGACGACGTTTCGGACGACGCTTTGTTGGCCTCGCCCCACGAGGCTTCGGAAAAAGCGGCGGCTACTGGCGACGTGCCGTCCTATTTGGACACGGTCGGAGCGGCGGCGGCGAAGCGCCAGGCGCTGACCCCTGCGGTTCCCGGCCTCGGCGACGGCGCCCCGATGATTAACGAACCATTCCGCGATTATTCGGAGAAGGATCAACGCGACGCATTCCAAGCCGCGGTCGATAAGACAAAGGTTCCGACAATCACCTTCTCGGCCAAGGCCGACGACGCCAAAGCGGCGATCGCCAAGGCCTACGCCGCGTTCCCTGCTTGGCGCGATCGCCCCGCCATCGAGCGCTCGCAAATGTTGGTCAAAGCGGCCGCGATGATGCGAGAACGCCGTGACGAGCTTTCGGCGATCATGATCCGCGAGGCGGGCAAGCCCTGGCGCGAAGCCGACGCCGACACTTGCGAAGCGATCGACTTCTGCGAATACAACGCGCGACAAGCCTATCAACTGTTCCAACCCAATCGACTTGGCCAATACGTCGGCGAGTTGAACCACGAGTGGCATCAAGGTCGCGGCGTGACGTCGGTAATTAGTCCGTGGAATTTCCCCATGGCGATTTTCACGGGCATGACCGTCGCGGCGCTTTCAGTCGGCAACCCGACGTTGGTTAAGCCCTCGACCCAAACGCGAGCCATCGCGCAAGCCGTCTGCGAAATTCTATGGAAGGCGGGCGTACCCAAAGACGTGTTGCACTTCCTGCCCGGCTCAGGCCGCGAAATCGGCGATCTGCTTGTAACCGATCCGCGCGTGGCTATGATCGCCTTCACCGGCTCGAAAGAAGTCGGCTTGCGAATCAACCGTCTCGCCGGCGAAACGCCCGAAGGCCAAGCATTCATCAAGAAGGTCATTTGCGAAATGGGCGGTAAAAACGCCATCATCGTCGACGACTCGGCCGATCTCGACGAAGCGGTCGTCGGAACCCGTCAATCGGCGTTCGGCTACTGCGGTCAAAAATGCTCGGCTTGCAGCCGCGTCATCGTCTTAGACGGCGTGTACGATCACTTCCTCGAACGACTCCTCGCCTCGACGAAGGCCCTGGTGATCGGCGATCCGGCGTTGCCGGGCACCGACTTCGGCCCGATTATCGACGAGAGCGCCGCGGCGAAAATCCGCGAATACATCGAGATCGGCAAAACGGAAGGGAAGCTGGCCTTGGCCTGCGACGTTCCGGCCGGCCTGGCCGAGAAGGTCGGTAAACCATACGTTGCCCCGCACATCTTCACCGAGATCAAGCCGCACCATCGTTTGGCCCAAGAAGAAATTTTCGGTCCGGTGCTTTCGGTGATTCGCGCAAGCAGCTTCAAAGAAGCGATCGATATCGCCAACAACTCCGTTTACAAGCTGACCGGCGCGGTCTTCACTCGTAAGCCGGAGCATTTGGAAATGGCCAGGAACGACTTCCGAGTCGGCAACTTGTATTTGAACCGCGGAAGCACGGGCGCGTTGGTCGGACGTCAACCGTTCGGCGGAGCGGGCCTCTCGGGCGGCGGAAGCAAAGCCGGCGGCGTCGAGTATCTGCTCCACTTCACCGAGCCTCGCTGCTGCACGGAAAATACGATGCGCCACGGCTTCGCCCCGGGCATCGATAGTTAATCCCGCAGCAAATAATAGAGTTGCATAACAACCAAAAGTTGCGTGCGTCGGCCCCCGCCGATTCACGCGACTTTTCTTTTTCTTGAGCGAGAAATTGCGAAATGTGCGGAGGCGGCGCAGTATCGTAATTTTCAAGATTTTCCAATAAAATTACTCATCAAGCGGGTCTTATCTTTAAACGCATCACCTAAACAGCGGCTACGGAGCGACGATGAAGTCATTAGGCGAAAGGTTGGGCAACAGCGATCGCGACGCTTTCGCCGAACTGTACGACGCCTGCGCCGATCGAGTTTTTCGTTTTCTCGCTTCGATTTTGGGTTGCGAGGCCGACGCCGAGGACGCTTTGCAAGAAACGTTCGTTCGCGTTGCGAGGAACGGCAAGAAGATCGCGAAGGCGGAAAACGTCATCGCCTACGTTTTTATGATCGCGCGAAATGAGGCGTTGCGACTGATCGAGCGAAAGAAAAAGCGACGTTCATCAAGCCATTTGAACGAGAATCTCTCGGCCGCGGATCGCTCACCTCAAGGACATGACGAAACGGAGGCGATTTTGGCGGCGTTAGCTTCGCTCAGCGAGGAACATCGTGAAGTTGTCGAACTCAAATATTTCGGCGATCTTACGTTCCGAGAGATTGCCGAAGCGACCGGTATGCCGCAAGGGACGATCGCTACACGCTACCGTTCAGCGATTGAGAAGTTACGATCAATTTTAGCGAAAGAACTCCCATGAATGACAATGCCGAAAGCTTGCTTGCCCGGTTGCCTCAACCTTCGCGTCGATCTGACCGCGAGCTAAGAACTCGAGTTTTGTCGGCGGTTGACCAGGAATTGGCGGCCGTCCGGCAACGGCGTCGACTTGCACGAGCCGGCTGGGCGACGGCCGCATTGTTGATCCTCGGCGTCGGAATGAACTATTGGGTTATGCAAACAGGGCGGGAACGCTTTGCCGCCCTTTCCGGATCGCGAGAAGCGCCGCGTACGTATTTCGCCTCGAACGGCGAGGCGATTGCGAGCTACTGCGCCCTGCTGCAACAAGCGAGTGAAGAATCTGAAACGTTATTAAGGAATCCGCGTCATGAAAAAGTGGAAAAGAATCCTCCTGTGGACGGCGATCGTCACGGGAACGACGACCGCCCTTCTTCTCATAACGACCGCCGTTTACTCTTGGACGCTCGAAAAACAGCTTGAGGAGAAACTGGCGGCGATCAAGGCGGAGGGCGATCCGATCTGCTTAGCCGATCTTGCGAGGAAACCGGTTCCGAACGAGCAAAACGGCGCGACGTATTTCCTCAAGTTTTATGAAGAATTACGGCTCTTTGATCGATTCCTTTGTTCGATCATTGAACAAAGAAATATGGAAGGATACGATTATTGGCCCGAAGATATCGGCAAAATCGAAGAAATGCTCAATAAACATGCCGGCATTTACGGGATGCTTGAGGAGGCGGTCGAAACGCCGGATTTCTATACGAATCAGAATTATTCAGATTCCCCTGAACAGCTTTTAAAAAAGATTGACGCTGACGGAATTAAATATCAGTTTCAGGCGGGCTATCGCTATCTGGGAGCGAGAAAAACCGTTCTGATGGCGAAAGGGAATCGCGACGAAGCGTTGTCGTCAGTAATTCTATCGTCGAATCTATCTCGCCAATTGCATAGAGAGCCGCTTCTTACGAACTTCTTCACCTCTCACATATGCAGTCTTATTTCGTTTGAAGGCGTCAATGAGGTTTTGCAGAGCGGCCCGATTAGCGAACAGACACGTCAAAAGTTGGATGCGGACTTATCGAAATATCGCATGCGTGAAAACGTCGTTCATGCTTTGAAGACGGAGCGGGCTTATTGCATTTCAAACTTTCTCCGCGATTTTTCGTCATTGACGCGGTCTCCCTTGCAAATCTCACAAGAGTTGCGAGTGTTGGATATGTACGAGACATTTTTGAGCTATGTTCCGCAGCCCTTTTCGTCATGGGCGGACAAAGAACCCGAAAAACAGCCGCCATCCGACGCTCCATACGGAGTCTTGGCTGAGGAGATGCGGCCCGCTCTCCGAAAAGCGATCATTTTCTCCTATCGGACGGAGGCGAGAGTTCATGCCCTCCGAATCATCAACGCCTTGCAGAGCAAAAACCTGAAAGAAGGCGAGAGAATTCCGACAATGGCCGAGTTGGGGTTGCCCGCCGAGGTCGGTATCGATCCCTTCAACGGCAAGCCAATGATTATTAAAAGGACGACTAAGGGGTGGCTCGTCTATTCCGTCGATAAAAACCTCAAGGACGACGGCGGCGATTTCAAAACGCCGCTCGATTGCGGATTCGGGCCGAACGGCAACCATTAACCAGAGCGAAAAAGCTGCGTAAACGAGCTCGCCTCGCCACGCGGCTTTTTTTTGCTCGAAACAAAGGCTATCTAAATCGGCGTCGCAAAAAGAAACATGCGGCCCCGAAAGCGGCGAACAACAGTCCGCAAGTGGCTGGTTCAGGAACGGCCTCGGCCGAAGACGTAGCTGCGGAAACCGTGGCGCCGATGATCAGCGTGTCGGCGACCAATGTGCCGACGGTCACCACGGCGTTCGTTCCAAGCGCCAACGTTCCGGAAGCTCCCACGACCGAGCTAAGCGTGCACGTTCCGGCAACGGTGATTTGCCCGGCGTTGATTTGCGTGGCTCCGGTATATGCCAAATTGCCGGTCAGGGTCAACGTGCCCGAGCCGCTCTTCGTCAATCCGCCGTCCGAGCCCGAGCCGACGCCGCTCAAAAGCGATTGGCCGACGGTCACGTTATAGCCGTTCGTGTCGAACTTCGCTCCGCCCTCTAAAACATAAGCGCCGTCGAGACCGGAGAGGAACGACGTGGTCGAGCTTTTCGCCTTGAGCGTCCCGCCGTTGAAATTCAATTTGGACGTTCCGCCGCCGTCCGTGATCGACGCGGTTTGCAGCGTCCCGCCGTCGAGGTTCAACGTGCCGGTCGCGGTAGAGCTATTCGAAAGGCGAACGCCCCCCGCCGCGTCAACCAAACCGGAGCCCGAAACGGTAAGCGTGCCCGCCCCCGAGCCGCCGACGGTCAATCGATAGCTCGTGCTCGATTGCGAGAGCGTTCCGCCGCCGATGGCGTAGGTTCCCGTGCTCGTCGAGTAACGCCCGATGACCAAGGCTTGCTTCGCGTTAAACGTTCCGCCCGATTGATTGACCGTTCCCGTGCCGTAGCCGCCGACGAACACGCCGCAAGAGCCGGGATTAAACACGCCGCCCGAAATATTGTACGTTCCCACGCCGCATCCCGAGCCGGTGGCCGTGTTACGACCGCCGATAATGACGTCCGCGCTTCCAGAAACGGCCATCGTTCCGCCCGATTGCATGACCACGCCCACGGCATTGCCGGTCGTCCAAGTGCCGTTGGCGGTTCGTTCATAGTCCGTCCAAGTATCGTTGTAGCCGGAACCGACGTAGAACTGTTTGGAGGTGACGATGCCGCCTTCGAGAATGAGATTTCCTTTCGATCCGAGCATATCGGCGACGTTGAAGTCATTATTTATGGTGAAAGAACCGCCTTGCATGCGGTAAGAGCCGGAGCCGATCTTTCCGATGCAGACGTAGCTGTTCGCCGTTACCGAGGAACTGCCGGCTTGAGTGACTTCACCTTGTCCCAGCGAACAACTTCCGACGAAAATATTGCTTGAAACCGCGACGGAGGCGGTTCCGTTTATCGTCAGCGAACCTGAACCGGTCTGGCCGACATAGAGATTCGTGAACGTGCCGGAAGGGCTTTTACTCATCACGACCGTATGCCCAAGTTGAATGACGGGCGTTTGGCTGCCGGTCGGCGTGACGCCGCCGAACCAGTTCGAGGCGGCCGAAAAATCCGCGTTCGCCGCCGTGCCCGTGAATTCGATTTCTGTGGTAAGAGTTCCCGTGGCCGTAATCACATTGGCGACCGTGCTGTAGTCAGTCATTTGCACTTTCGCATGCCGAGCGTATTTGGGAATGGCGACGGCTCCGGTGGCTTCTTGCCAAGTTTGCAAATTGTCGTAGGAAACCATCGCCCCCATTCGAATCCCTTTCTGAGACGAGCTGGGCATCATGTAGTGATCGTTGATGCAGTACCAAGCGTCGCCGACTTTGACGGTGGTCGGCCCCTCGGCCTCGTAGCTGGTTCGATCGGTAACCGCCGTCGTTCCGGTCAAAGTATAGGCGCTTAACACGCTCGTCCCGCCGACGGCCGAAAACAAGTATTTATTGCCCAACGGCTCGTCCTTGGCGATCATCACGTAATTCGTCCCGTTCCATACGATGTCGGCGTCGATGACGTCGAGATTTGAGTCGCCGTAGAGAACGGCTGGCGACGAATAGCTTCGAAAGTCGGTCGTCGTGGCGAACCAAATGCTGTTTTTTCCGATCGAGATATTCGAAGACCAATAGACGACGTACTTGCTCGTTGAATTGTCGTAGATGATTTGCGGAGCCCAAGTGTGCGTAACGCCCGTCACCGACGACATAATGTTGACGGCCGTGGAGGTCGACCAGTGAATCAAATCGGTCGATTCAGAATAGCCAAACGAGGTCGTTCCCCACGAAGTCGTATAAACCATCCGATAAACTCCGTCCGAACTTTGATAAACGCAAGGATCGCGCATGAAGGAGCTATTGACCGTATCTTTCATAAGACCGGCGTCGCCGTTAAGTGCGTGGTAGCTGAGCCCGTCGAGCGAGTAAGCTAGATGTAAGCCGGAGGAGCCGTTTGTGCCGTCGCCGCTGGGCGAATCATGAAAGTAAGACATCAGATAGACGGAATCGGAGGCGAGGGCCGCATTCATGGCGCCTAAGAGAAACAAAACGATCAGCGAAGCGAGCGTTAGACGATGCAACTGGAATCGGCATCCTAAAGAAATCATTGAAGTCTCCGAACAAATCGGCGGAAGAGAAAAGTTCGCAAAATATGGCGTCGTCGCGAACAGACAATACGTTCGCGACGACGCGAAGAAAACGATCGTGCCTTATTTCGCACGACGACGAACCGCAAAAAAAGCGGAAACGACGGCGGCGAACAGCATTACGCAAGTTGCGGGTTCCGGGACGACGGAAATCGTTCCGTTCAAATATAGTTTGCTCGTATCCCATTCAAGGCCGCCGGCAAGCGTCGGCAATAGGACGCTCGAAAAACTTCCGCTGACGCTCGTGAAATCCAATATGTCGAAACTGGCTCCGACTTGAGGCGTAAAACCGTCGGCCATGGCGACGATTAACCGGCTCCCCGTTTCAAACGTAATCGTTCCGGAGCTTTTAAGCACGTCATACGAGACTCCCGCGTCAAGCCCCGACAGTTCAATGTCAAGTTGAGAGCCGGAAGCGAACGTAACGTCGCCCAAAACGAGCTTGCCGGCGCTTTCGCCGGGCTGAACGGCGCCAAGCACGCGAACGGCCCCCGCGACTTGGCCGTTTCCTTTGAGAATCTGGTTAGCCGCGATCGCAAAATCGCTTTGCGACGAGACGTCAAAAAGCCCCGCCGTTTGCACGTCAATGACGGAACTCGAAATGATCGAGCCGCTAACGCCTAACGCAAGCGTGCCTCCGCTAATCGTCGTTGCGCCCGTATAGGCGCAGGATCCGTTCAAAGTAAGGGATCCGAGACCGCTCTTCGTCAAACCGCCGTCCGCGCCCGAGCCGACGCCGGTCAAAAGCGATTGGCCGACGGTGACGTTATAGCCGTTCGTGTCGAACTTCGCGCCGCCGGCTTGGACGTATGCGCCGTCGAGCCCCGAGAGGAACGACGTGGTCGAGCTTTTCGCCTTGAGCGTGCCGCCGTTAAAATTCAATTTGGACGTTCCGCCGCCGTCCGCGATCGACGCGGTTTGCAGCGTCCCGCCGTCGAGGTTCAACGTGCCGGCTGCGGTAGAACTATTCGAGAGGCCGACGGCAACTGCGTCAACCAAACCCGAGCCTGAAACGGTGAGCGTACCAGTTCCCGACTCGCCGACGATGATGCGGGCGTTTGTGTTCGATTGCGTGAGAGTTCCGCCGCTAATGTTGTAATACCCGGCGCTCTTTCCATACCGTCCGATCGAAAGATATTGCCCTGCGACGAATTCGCCACCGGTCTGGTTGACGGTCCCCGTCCCAGTTCCGCCGACGAAGACGTTACATGAGCCGGACGTGAATTTTCCGCCCGAAATATTGTAAGTTCCCACGCCGACGCCGGTGCCGGTGGCCGTGTTACGACCGCCGATGATTACTTCTGTGCTTCCGGTAACTGCCATCGTTCCGCCCGATTGCGTAACGACGCCGACGGCATTGCCGCTCGAATAGCCGTTGCTATATCCGGAACCGATGAAAAATTGGGAAGCGGTGACGGAACCGCCTTCGATAATGAGTGAACCGCTGGAGCCGAGAATGTCGGCGATATTTAAGTCATTATTCACCGTGAACGAACCGTTTTGAATACGATAGGTTCCCGTGCCGTAGCGGCCGATCGATACGTAATAATTCGCCGTGACCGAGGAGCTGCCGGCTTGCGTGATCGTGCCGCAACCCAATGCGTTGCTGCCCAGGAAGATGCTTCCGGATACCACGACCTTGGCCGTTCCGTTAATGGTCAATGCGCCGGAGCCGGTCTGACCGACATAGAGGTTCGCAAACGTGCCGGAGGGGCTTTTACTCATCACGACCGAATTTCCGAGCTGAATCACCGGCGTCTGCCCGGCGCCAGGCGTCGCTCCGCCGAACCAATTCGAGGCGGTCGCAAAATCGGCGTTCGCCGCCGTTCCAGTGAATTCGATTTCCACCGTCGTCGAAGCGGAAGAGGTGATCAACGCCTCAACAGTGGAATAGGTCGCCGTCCCGACGGTCGCATGACGAGCGTAAGCCGGCGTCGCGACAGTCGAGGTCGAATCCTTCCACGTCGTCATTCCGTCGCTGGAACTCCAAGCGCAAATGCCGCCGGAGGAGTAGCGATCGACGAAAGTAACCCATTTGTCGCCGACTTTGACAGTCGTGGCTCCTTCGGCGTCATAGCCGGAGATTGTCGTAACGGCGGAAGTTCCGGTCGTGGAGTAAGTTCCCAGAACGGTCGTGCCGCCCGCCGTCATATAGACGTATTTGTATCCGTTTCTTTCGTCCTTCAGCATCATCACATATTTTGAACCGTTCCACACGATATCCGCGTCAATCGTAGTGTATCCGGGATTGTATAGAACTTGCGGCGATGAATACGATTTGAAGTCGGTCGTCGTCGTATAGTAGATGCTCTTATCGCCGCCGGAAATGTTCGACGACCAATAGACGACGTAGTTTTTGTTCGAAGAGTCGTAAATAATTTCCGGGGCCCAAGTGACGCTCGCGCCAAAGACGGAAGACATAATATTGACGGCCGAAGTCGTCGTCCAGTGCAGTAGGTCCGTCGATTCGGAATATCCGAACGAAGTCGTGCTCCAACCGGTCGTATAGACCATCCGATAGACGCCGTCTTGGCAAAAATAGACGCTCGGATCCCGCATAAAAGAACTATTGATTGTGTCTTTGACGTACCCTGCGCCGCCGTTCAACTCGTGATAGCTTAGGCCGTCCAGCGAGTAGGCCAATTTCAAACCGCTGGCGCCGTTGTTGTCGCTACCGCTTGTCGTGTTGCTGAAGTAGGACATCATGTAAATCGAGTTCGACGCGGCGGACGCAACATGAGGCCCGAAAAAGCAAAATGCCAAGCACGCCAGAAAACAACAAGAACGAATCCAATAAGACCGGGAAGATAAGCTCATCTCTCGTCAACTCCAAAGTAAAATCGTAAGTGTCCGAAGTGGTCTCAGTAATAGTTTTTAATCGCGCAGATTTCTTTTTCGTGATAAGTCTTTACCGTCGTCGAAAAGGGTAAATTCCGAACGCGGCGACTGCGGTGATGAGTAACAATAGAGTCGCGGGTTCAGGAACGGCCTCGGCCGAAGACGTAGCTGCGGAAACCGTGGCGCCGATGATCAGCGTGTCGGCGACCAATGTGCCGACGGTCACCACGGCGTTCGTTCCGAGCGCCAACGTTCCGGAAGCTCCCACGACCGAGCTAAGCGTGCACGTTCCGGCAACGGTGATTTGCCCGGCGTTGATTTGCGTGGCTCCGGTATATGCCAAATTGCCGGTCAGGGTCAACGTGCCGGAGCCGCTCTTCGTCAAGCCTCCGTCCGAGCCCGTGCCGACGCCGGTCAAAAGCGATTGAGCGACGGTGACGTTATAGCCGTTCGTGTCGAACTTCGCGCCGCCGGCTTGGACGTAGGCTCCGTCGAGTCCGGAGAGGAACGACGTCGTCGAGCTTTTCGCCTTGAGCGTCCCGCCGTTGAAATTCAACTTCGTCGTCCCGCCGCCGTCCGTGATCGACGTGGTTTGCAGCGTCCCGCCGTCGAGGTTCAACGTGCCGGTCGCGGTAGAGCTATTTGAAAGGCGAACGCCCCCCGCCGCGTCAACCAAACCGGAGCCCGAAACGGTAAGCGTGCCCGCCCCCGAGCCGCCGACGGTCAATCGGTAGCTTGTGCTCGATTGAGAGAGAGTTCCGCCGCTGATGGCGTAGGTTCCCGTACTCGTCGAGTAACGCCCGATGACCAAGGCTTGCTTCGCGTTAAACGTTCCGCCCGATTGATTGACCGTGCCTGTGCCGTAGCCGCCGACGAACACGCCGCAAGAGCCGGGATTAAACACGCCGCCGGAGATGTTATACGTTCCCACGCCGCATCCCGAGCCGGTGGCCGTGTTACGACCGCCGATAATGACGTCCGCGCTCCCCGAAACGGCCATCGTTCCGCCCGATTGAGAGACGACCCCAATGGCGTTGCCACTCGAATAACCGTTGCTATACCCGGAGCCGACGAAGAATTGAGAAGCAGTGATCGTACCGCCTTCGATGATCAAAGAACCGTTAGAACCGAGAATGTCGCCGATGTTGAAATCATACGTGATGACGGTGAACGAACCGCCTTGCATGCGGTATGTGCCGGTACCGTATCGGCCAACGGAAACGTAATAATTCGCCGTGACCGACGAACTGCCGGTTTGAGTGATAGTTCCGCAGCCCAATGCGTTGCTGCCCAGGAAGATGTTTCCGGAAACGACGACCTTGGCCGTTCCGTTAATGGTCAACGCGCCAGAGCCTGTTTGCCCGACGTAAAGGTTAACGAACGTTCCAGAGGGGCTTTTACTCATAACGGCGGAATTTCCGAGTTGGATCACCGGCGTTTGGCCGGCGCCAGGCGTGGCTCCGCCGTACCAATTCGTACCCGTCGCAAAATCGGCATTGAGGGACGTGCCGACGAATTCGATTTCTTTCGTTGCGGTCGCTGATGCGCTAATGACATTGGCGACAGTATCATAGCCGGCCGTTCCGACCGTAACGTGTCGGGCGAGAGAGGGGACCGTAGTGATCGCTTCGGTGGCTTCCTGCCATGTCGCCATGTTGTCGTAGGAGACTCTGGTACGAATTCCGCCAGAGGAATACTTGTCGTTAAAACAATACCAGACGTTCCCAATTTTTATCGTCGCCGCGCCTTCAGTTCCGGAATTCACGGCAGTTACTGCCGTGATTCCGGTTGTAGAGTAGCTCCCTGTGATGCTTGTGCCCCCATTAGTCATATAGATGTACTTTTTGCCGTCACGTTCATCCTTACAGAGCATGACGTAGTGGTCGTTGTTCCAAACGATGTTCGCGTCGATGGTCGTGTAACCGGGACTATAAAGAACTTGCGGCGTCGAATACGTGCTAATATCCGCAGGATTCGTGGTCGTCGAATAGTAGATGCTCTTATCGCCGCCGGAAATGTTCGACGACCAATACATTACGTAGTTTTTGTTAATCGAATCGTAGATCATTTCCGGTGCCCAAGTGACGCTGGTATTCGCCACCGATCCCATAATGTTTAACCCAACCGTCGGCGTCCAATTCAGTAAATCAGTCGATTCGGAATAGCCAATTTTAGTTCCGGTCCAATCGGTCGTGTAAATCAGGCGATAAACGCCGTCAGGACCGAGGGATACGCTCGGATCACGCATACAAGAACTCTGAAACGTACATAAGCCTGTCGTATCTCGAACGTAACCTCCGCCGCCGCCAAGAGCGTGATAACTTATGCCGTCCAATGAATAAGCTAAGTGCAGCCCGTCCGATCCGTGAATGTCGGTATTGCTGCTATTGTTCGCAAAATACGACATAAGATATACAGAATCGGCGGCAAGAGCGGCGTTCGTTTCGATGAAGCAGAATGCCGAAAACGCCAGAAAACAACAAGAGCGAATCCAATAAGACCGGGAAGATAAGCTCATATCTCGTCAACTCCAAAGTACAACTGTAAGGTTGCGTAGTAGTCACGGTAATAGTTTTACGATCGCATATAACATTTTTTAGATATGTCTCCTATCGTCGTCGAAAACGGTAGGCGCCGCACACGGCGACCGCTAACAGCACAATAATAGTCGCGGGCTCAGGAACGGCCTCGGCCGAAGACGTAGCTGCGGAAACCGTGGCGCCGATGATCAGCGAGTCGGCGACCAGCGTGCCGACCGTCACCACGGCGTTAGTTCCAAGAGCCAACGTTCCGGAAGCTCCCACGACCGAGCTAAACGTGCACGTTCCGGCGACGGTAATTTGCCCGGCGTTGATTTGCGTCGCGCCGGTATAGGTCAAATTGCCGGTGAGGGTCAACGTGCCTGAGCCGCTCTTCGTCAAACCGCCGTCCACGCCCGAGCCGACGCCGGTCAAAAGCGATTGGCCGACGGTGACGTTATAGCCGTTCGTGTCGAACTTCGCGCCGCCCGCTTGGACGTATGCGCCGTCAAGTCCGGAGAGGAACGACGTCGTCGAGCTTTTGGCCTTGAGCGTCCCGCCGTTGAAATTCAATTTGGACGTTCCGCCGCCGTCCGTGATCGACGTAGTTTGCAGCGTCCCGCCGTCGAGATTAAGCGTGCCGGTCGAAGCCGAGCTATTCGAAAGGCGAACGCCCCCCGCCGCGTCAACTAAACCGGAGCCGGAAACTGTAAGCGTGCCCGCCCCCGAGCCGCCGACGGTCAATCGATAGCTTGTGCTCGATTGCGAGAGCGTCCCGCCGCAGATGGCGTAGGTTCCCGTGCTCATCGAGTAACGGCCGATGACGAGGGCTTGTTTGGCGTTAAACGTTCCGCCCGATTGATTAACCGTTCCCGTGCCGTAGCCGCCGACGAACACGCCGCAAGAGCCGGGATTAAACACGCCGCCCGAAATATTGTACGTTCCCACGCCGCATCCCGAGCCGGTCGCCGTATTACGACCGCCGATAATGACGTCAGCGCTCCCCGAAACGGCCATCGTTCCGCCGGATTGCATGACCGCGCCTACGGCGTCGCCATCGGTCCAACCGTTTGCATATCCAGAACCGACATAGAATTGGGAAGCGGTGACGGAACCGCCTTCGACAACAAGCGAACCGTTGGAGCCGAGAATGTCGCCGATATTGAAATCGTTGTTGATTACGTTGAAAGAACCGCTTTGAATACGATAAGTTCCCGTGCCGTAGCGGCCGATTGAAACGTAATAATTCGCCGTGACCGAGGAGCTCCCGGCCTGCGTAATAGTTCCGCACCCCAATGCGTTGCTGCCTAGAAAGATGTTTCCGGAAACGACGACTTTCGCGGTTCCGTTAATGGTCAACGCGCCGGAGCCGGTTTGGCCGACATAGAGATTCGAGAACGTGCCGGAAGGGCTTTTGCTCATCACGACCGTTCGCCCAAGCTGAATGACGGGTGTTTGACTTCCGGTCGGCGTGAGGCCGCCGAACCAGTTCGAGGCAGTCGAGAAATCCGCGTTCGCCGCCGTGCCGGTGAATTCAATCTCTGGCATCGTATAAGTCGTCCCAACTGCAAGCGCTTGAGCAACCGACGACGTCGTCGTAAAGACGTTGCCATGCCTCGTTCCTGAGGGAAACGAAACGCTCATCGTTGCATCCGTAAAAGTTTGCAAACCGTCAGTTGAAATCAACGCGCTATAAATGCCGTCATTGTAGCGATCGTTATATACGATCCACGTTCCGTTGATGTTAATAGCGGAAGGGCCCTCCGATGCCTTGCCCGAGGTAAGTTGCGTTTGGCTAGTCGAATAGCCGCTGTAGAGGTTTGTACCTCCGACCGACAACGATGTGGATGTTTTATAACCGGCGAGGAACATTTCGTAGGTGTCGCCCACTTTCACAATGTCGCCGTCGAGGGCGTGATCCAATGTTCCATTGAATAGAATCGTCGGCGTGCTAAAGGTTTTAAAATCTTTGGTCGTGCTGTAATACATGTCCAATTGGCCGGTCGTTCCAACGCGAGTTGACCAATAGAGCATGTACTGGGATTTCTCGGAATCGTAATAGATTTGCGGCGCCCAACGTTCTTCCCCGTTGGTAATGGGAAGAGTGATCGACGTGGGCGTGGACCAATGCAGAAGGTCGGTCGATTCACTGTAGCCAATCGTGCTGCATATCGTCGTCCCCCAAGCTCCGCCGCGACCGGTCGTGTATACCAGTCGATAAATGCCGTCCGCACAATAGGTTACATACGGATCACGCATGACTGGCGTGGATTGCGTATCTTTAACGATTCCGGCATTATTGTTGACGGCATGGTAGCTTAGCCCATCTAACGAATAAGCCAAATGCAAACCGTCGGCGCCGTCCGTTGTCGTTCCGGAGAAATACGAAAACATGTAGACGGTGGAGTCGGTGCAGAACCCGACATTTGAGAGAGCGCAAAAGAGAACAAGAAAAGATAACGTTATGCTCGCGCAAAATGCGCCAGCACGTAGCCAACCAAACTGCATAGTACTAACCTCAGATGAGAAATTAGGAAGCTTGCCCTTCCCCCCTCATTTTAGTAATAAAACAGCTCTATGTCGCTAACAAAATCCCGCAATAATCCTTAGAATCTGCGCAGAACGCCGTATTTGACGTTCTTTTTGAATCAAGAAGATTTCGAATGAGCCTGAATTTGACAAGGCTTGTAGATAGAACTTGTGATCGCA
The DNA here is from genome assembly GCA_963665265.2 of Thermoguttaceae bacterium. GTDB lineage: Bacteria > Planctomycetota > Planctomycetia > Pirellulales > Thermoguttaceae > CAXXHQ01. The sequence continues at coordinate 2,444,756 of OY762224.2, forward strand.
ACAAATGCTAACGGATTAAATTGCTCTAGCCCAGGTGGCGGACTTTCGACGGTAAAGTGTCCCGACGATTCGGGACATTTGAGTTATCTAGTTGGTTCTTTTCACCGCACTTTACCGGATGATATTTCAACAAATCTCTTTCACAGAATTAGTGTTTCAACATGCTTTCAGGTCTTGGTATGCGGTCTGCCATAATGGCACCATTCAGGCGGGAGGACTTGTTTAAAGTTGGGTGGAAAAAATCGAAACAGTTTTGTAAGTTATTGATATGTAATATCTTACGTGAACTCGATTGAATCCTTGGCACGGGGTTTGCGTTAATAAACCGAGGAACGCAATCGCCTGCCATTTGCGGCCGATTGAGGTCTAGGAATGTTTTCGCCGACTTGGCGATCATCGATAACTTTTAGCAAAAAACGTATTTGTACACCGTCTATTGGAGGGATACCGCTGTGCCGAAACAGATGGTTTTTGACGATGCCGCTCGGCAGCCTTTGGCCGCCGGCGTAAGCAAGCTGGCCCGGGCCGTGGTAAGCACTTTAGGCCCCCGTGGTCGCAATGCCGTGTTAGACAAAGGTTGGGGATCGCCCAAGGTCACCAAAGACGGCGTCACCGTGGCGAAAGAGATCGAGTTAGACGATCCTTATGAAAACCTTGGGGCTCAATTGGTTCGCGAAGCCGCCTCGAAGACGAATGACGTCGCAGGCGACGGCACGACGACCGCTACGCTATTGGCCGACGCGATCTATCGTGAAGGTTTGCGAATGGTGGCCGCCGGCGCCGATCCGATGTCGCTCTCTCGCGGCATTAACAAGGCCGTCGTGGTCGTCAACGAGGCAATTCAAAAGCTCGCCAAGCCGGTCAACGAAAAAGATAAAAAAGAGATCACGCAAGTAGCGACGATCGCCGGAAACAACGATCCGGAGATTGGCGAAGTCTTGGCCGACGCCTTCATTAAGGTCGGCAAGAACGGCGTTATCACCGTCGAGGAAGGCAAGCAGTCGGAGACCTACGTCGACATCGTCGAAGGTATGCAATTCGATCGCGGTTTTCTCTCGCCCCATTTCGTCACGAATCAAGACGCGCAGACCGTCGAATTCGAAAAGTGCGTCGTTCTCGTCTACGAAGATAAAATTTCCAGCGCTAAGGCCCTTGTCCCGCTGCTCGAAGCCGTCAGCAAGGCGAACAAGCCCTTGTTGATCATCGCCGAAGATGTCGACGGCGAGGCGTTGGCCACGTTAGTCGTGAATAAGCTTCGCGGCATTCTCAATGTTTGTGCGGTCAAAGCCCCTGGCTACGGCGATCGCCGCAAGGCCATGCTCGGCGATATCGCTACCTTGACCGGCGCGCAAGCGATTTTCAAGGACCTCGGCGTTACGCTCGAATCGGTCAAGCTTTCCGACCTAGGCACGGCGAAAAAGGCCATCCTTACGTCCGAGGATACGACCATTGTCGGCGGCGGCGGAGCCAAGACGGCCATTGACGGTCGGGCTGAACAAATTCGCGCCGAAATCGAGGCGACGACCAGCGACTACGACCGCGAGAAGCTGCAAGAGCGCTTGGCTAAATTGGCCGGCGGCGTAGCCCAAATCTACGTCGGAGCCGCGACCGAGACCGAGATGAAGGAAAAGAAAGACCTTATGATCGACGCGAAAGCGGCGACTCAAGCCGCGTTGGCCGAAGGAATCGTCCCCGGCGGCGGCGTGGCGTTGCTTCGCAGCGAAAAGGCCCTCGATAAGCTGGAATTGTCGGGCGATGAAGCCTTCGGAGCAAAAATCCTTCGCAACGTCTTGGATGCTCCTTTGCGAGCGATCGCCGAGAACGCCGGCCAAGACCGGGCCGTCGTCGTGAGCAAGGTTCGCCAAATGAAAGGCAAAACCGAAGGTTACGACGCCGACAAGGATCAGTACTGCGATCTGATCGAAGCGGGCGTCATCGATTCCGCCAAGGTCGTGCGAACCGCGCTGCAAAACGCCGCGAGCGTCGCCGCCTTATTGTTGACGACCTCCTGCTTGATCACTGACGTGCCGAAGGAAGAAGAAGAAGCCGCTCCGGGCCATGATCATGGTATGGGCGGAATGGGTGGCATGGGCGGCATGGGTATGGGTGGCATGGGCGGAATGGGCATGGGCGGTATGGGAGGCATGGGCGGCATGGACTTCTAGTCCGTCCTCTCGCGTTCCTCGTAATCCTGAATTAATAACAAAACATTAAGCATAAGAGACAAGGGTATTGAATATGAAGGATATCAACTTGAAGCCGTTGGATGATCGCGTGGTGGTCGAACCTGTTCAAGCCGAAGAAGTGACGGCCGGCGGAATCGTCTTGCCTGACTCGGCCAAAGAGAAGCCGCAACGCGGCGTGGTCTTGGCGGTCGGACCGGGAAAATTGCTCGAAGGCGGCGAACGCGGCAAACTCTCCGTTGCCGTCGGCGACGAAGTGATCTACGGCAAATACAGCGGTTCGGAAATCGAAGTGGACGGCCGGGAAATTAAGATTCTTCGCGAGTCCGATATCTTGGCTAAAGTGGTCAAGTAAGAGACTCCGCCAAGGCTCTCCTCGAGCCGAGGTCGTATTTTCGATCAAACATCAACAGGCGATCCGCAATCGCAGCTACGCTAAAGGGCGTTTGCGGTTCGTCGATCCGAATCAACAGAATATAACGCACAAAAACATCGTTTAGTAAGGAACCGCTGCAAGTGGCTAAGCAAATATTATTCGATCAGAAGGCCCGCGAACGGATGCTTCGCGGCGTGGAAAAGTTGGCCGACGCGGTCGCCGTCACGATGGGACCGACCGGTCGTAATGTGATGCTCGATAAGTCCTACGGCGGACCGACCGTGACCAAAGACGGCGTCTCCGTGGCGAAGGAAGTCGAACTCGACGACCGTTTCGAAAACATGGGCGCTAAGTTGGTCAAAGAAGTCGCCTCGAAGACTTCCGACATCGCCGGCGACGGCACGACGACCGCCACGGTTTTGGCTCGAGCGATCTTCAAAGAAGGTTTGAAGAACGTCGCGGCCGGAAGCAATCCGACCGCCATCCGTCGCGGCATCGACAAAGCAGTCGATGCGGCCGTCGCTCAACTGAAGACCATGGCGAAGAAGGTCTCTAATAAGGACGACATCGCCAACGTCGGCGCCATCAGCGCGAACAACGACCGCGAAATCGGAACGTTGTTGGCCGAGGCGATGGACAAGGTCGGTAAAGACGGCGTCATTACCGTCGAGGAAGGCAAGACCGCCGAAACGACTTACGAGGTCGTCGAAGGCATGCAATTCGACAAGGGCTACCTTTCGCCGTACTTCATCAACCGTTCGCCGGAAATGGATTGCGTTCTCGAAGACGCCTACATTTTGATCCACGAAAAGAAGGTCACGAATCTTCGCGACTTGATTCCGCTCTTGGAAAAAGTGATGCAACGCGGCAAGCCGTTGTTGATCATTGCCGAGGACGTGGAAGGCGAAGCCTTGACCACGTTGGTCGTAAACAAGCTCCGAGGCATATTGAACATCGCTGCCGTAAAGGCGCCGGGCTTCGGCGATCGTCGCAAGAACATGCTTTCCGACATCGCCGTCCTCACGGCCGGTCAAGTCATCAGCGAAGACTTGGGCGTGAAGCTCGAAAACGTCGGTCTTGAGCAACTAGGTCGCGCCAAGAAAATCACGATCACCAAGGACGCCACGACGATTGTCGAGGGAGCCGGCAAAAGCGGCGACATCAAAGCTCGTAGCGAGCAAATTCGCAAGCAAATCGAAACGACGGAGAGCGATTACGACCGCGAGAAGCTTCAAGAGCGTTTGGCGAAGCTGTGCGGCGGCGTGGCGGTAATCAACGTCGGCGCCAGCACCGAAGCCGAAATGAAGCAAAAGAAAGCTCGCGTTGAAGACGCTTTGCATGCGACTCGCGCGGCCGTAGAAGAAGGCGTTTTGCCCGGCGGCGGCGTGGCTTTGCTTCGCTCGCGTGAGGCGATCGAAAAGGCCCGCGGTTCGGCCCGTGGCGAAGAAAAAATCGGCGTCGATATCGTCTATCGCGCGGTCTCCGCTCCGATTCGTCAGATCGCCGATAACTCGGGCATCGACGGTTCCGTGATCGTCGAGGAGGTCGCCGCGAAGTCGACGAACACCGGCTACGATGCGAACGCCGGCAAGTACGTCGATATGTTCAAGGCTGGCATCATCGATCCGCTTAAGGTCGTTCGTTCGGCCTTGCAAAACGCGGCGAGCATCGCGGGTATGATGCTTATGACCGAGACGATGGTCACCGACCTTGACAAAGATGATAAGCAAAAGCGACGCGTCGAAGGCAGCGTACGCTAGAGTTACGCGTCCGCCGTCTGTTTACGTCGCCGCAAAAAAGCCGTTGAAGCGAAGGGCCGTCTGCATCCAGACGGCCTGCTTCGCTTGTAACCCCGGCTGATTTTTGGGATTGGCAGGCTTGTGATTGGCTCGTGCCGAAACGAGCTTCATTTTTTGGGAACTGCCCGCAATGGCCGAAAAACGTTGCTACTACGAAGTGTTGGGCGTTGCGCGAGACGCGTCCGGGGCGCAAATCTCCGAGGCGTATCGCAAACTCGCCATGCAATATCACCCGGATCGCAATCCGGGCGATGACGAGGCCGTCGCCAAATTCAAGGAGGCCGCCGAGGCCTTTGAAGTGCTCAATCACGCCGAAAAACGCGCACAGTACGATCGTTACGGACATGCAGGAATGGGTAACAGCGGAGCCCAATTCCACGACGTCGGCGACATCTTCCAAGCTTTCGGCGATATCTTCGGCGATTCGATGTTCGGCGATTTTTTCGGCGGCGGGCGTCGCGGCGGAAGACCTCGAGCGCAACGCGGCGCCGACGTGCAAACGAAAATCCGAATCGATCTCCTCGAAGCCGCGCACGGCACGTCGAAAGTCGTTAAATTTCAACGCCACGTAAAATGCGAAACTTGCGGCGGTAACGGAGCGAAGCCTGGAACCAAGCCCGAAACCTGTCGCTATTGCGGAGGCCGCGGTCGGGTCGTTCAATCGACCGGCGTGTTTTCCATTCAAACGGCATGCCCGTCGTGTCACGGAACGGGACAAATCGTTCGAGAGCATTGTCCCGATTGCCGCGGCGCCGGTTACGTTCCGGTCGAAGTCTCGCGGAAAGTCGATATTCCGGCGGGCGTCGATACCGGCGCGCGTCTGCGTCTAAACGGCGAGGGTGAGCCGAGTCCGCAAGGCGGCCAACCCGGCGATTGCTACTGCTTCGTGGAAGTCGCCGAGCATGCCCTATTCCAACGGGACGGCGCCCATCTGATTTGCCAATTCCCTATAAGTTATACGCAAGCCGCCTTGGGAGCCGAGATCGACGTTCCCACTATCGATGGGAAAGACAAACTCACGATCCCGCCAGGAACGCAATCGGGCGATGTTTTCCGATTGCGGGGCCGAGGTATGCCGGATCTTCGATCACGCCAACGCGGCGATCTGTTGATTCAAGTGAATATAGAAGTGCCGAAAAAATTGACGCCTCAGCATGAAGAATTGCTCCGGCAGTTGGCCGAGGTCGAATCAAAACACGTGACGCCGAAGCGAAAAGGTTTTTTTGACAAGTTGAAAGATTACTTTCAGGCGAACTGACGCGAACCGTCGTTCGCGCGAACGCACATTGAGGATGCAGCATGTCTCATAAACGACATCCACACGACCGACATTCCCACGATGAGGAAGCTCCGCAGCGTACTCCGGAAGAGCAAGCGGCCGACGCTTGCCTCTCGGAGCATGACGCGGCGGATTTGCCGATCGACGCGGCGCAAGCCTCGTGCGAAAAGAAGCCGGCAGCCGGCGGCGATCAGGTGGCCACGATCGAAAACCTCAAAAAAGAGCTGGCCGATGCGAAAGATCGCGCGATGCGGGCGCACGCCGAGTTGGAAAACTATCGCAAACGCGCGACGCGCGAGTTGCAAGATAGCTTGCGCTACGCGAACATGGACGTGTTCCGTGATTTGCTCCCGGTCTTTGACAACGTGCGTCGGGCGATCGAGTCGGCCGAAAACGCGCCGAACGCGGCGGGTTTGCTCGAAGGGGTGAAGATGGTCTCGCAACAATTGGCCGATGCGCTCACAAAACACCATTGCTTGAAAATCGAGGCCATGCACGCCTCGTTCGATCCGAATTTGCACCAAGCCATTTTGCAGCAGCCGAACGACGAACACCCGGCGAATACGATCATTATGGTTACGCAAGACGGATTCCAATTGCACGATCGAGTCGTTCGTCCCGCGCAGGTGATCGTGTCGAAACCGACGGAAAAATAAAGCGAATTGAGCGATCGACTCTCACCTTCAAAGCGAGTGCGTCGATCGATATAGGATTGATGGATTGGAGGCGAGAAAATGCCCACCTATGATTATGAGTGCGAAGCGTGCGGTCATGCGTTCGAGTTGTTCCAATCGATAACGGCGGAGCCGGAGAAAAAGTGTCCCGAGTGCGGGAAGAACAAGCTTCGTCGTTTGATCGGCGCCGGCGCGGCGGTAATCTTCAAGGGAAGCGGTTTCTATCAGACCGACTATCGCGGCGATTCGTATCGCAAGGCGGCCGCCGCCGAAAAATCGAAGGCGACTCCCGCGTCGAGTTCGGGCGGCTCCGATTCCAAATCGAGCGGAAAAAAAACGGCGAAAAAGAAGAAATAGCGGAATGCCTTGAAAGCATGCGGCGGTTTCGCGGGAAACATATTGAGTCGATCGTATGACGCAATTTCGATGCCCTATTTGCGACAAGCCGTTTGAAATTGAACGGAGCGAGGCGCCGCCGTTTTGCTCCTCACGCTGCAGGAAGATTGATTTGGGGCGTTGGATGGACGAACGTTATGGATTGCCCTACGAACGTCCTGAAGATTCGGATGAGAAATTGCCCCCGGACGACCAGGGACGGTAAATCAGGGGCGTCGCCGCTTTCGCTCGTTTTTTGCCCCTCATTTTCTCGCCGACGATCGTCTTTGCCGTCTTGCTAAGCTCCCCTAATGGCGTATAATGCGGAAAATCTCGCTATTCGCCAAAATTGAATCGAGGAGGGCTTCAACCATGACGGAACGTAAACCGACTTCAGTGCGATCAATCGCCTGGACCGAAATTTGCCCTTGGCTAGTTCTTTTTAAGACGTTCCGCTTGGCCGTGAGCTTTCGATCGTTGGCGTTGGGGGCGGTCGCGGCGTTTATCATGTCGTTTGGCTGGAGCGTGATCGCCCACGTCTTTCCGGTGGCCGAATCGCCCGCCACTCTTTGGCTGAAACCCTACGCCGATTGCCCCTGGCAAGCGAGCTATCAACCGGTTGAAGAATACCCCGATTTTTCGGCCGTCAGCGGCATGGGGGTGACTCGTTGGAGCGCCGTTTACGCCTCTAGCGAATCGAACAACCCCTTCTTTTTCTCGTGGCAAAAACTTACCATGCCGTTCCATCAGATTCTCGCCGACCGAATCGGTTGGGGCGATCTGATTTGCTTAGGACTCTGCGCCCTTTGGTCGTTGGCGGTTTGGGCTTTTTTTGGCGGGGCAATCTCCCGCTTCGCCGCCGTGCAACTGGCCGCACATGAACGTATTACCTGTTTCTCCTCGTTACGCTATGCGAAATCAAGATATCTCTCGTATTTATTTGCGCCGCTTCTGCCGGCCGCCGGCATCGCTTTGACCGCCGCGCCCATCGCGCTCGTCGGGCTATTTTTGCACGGCCCGGGCATTCTCGTCGGCGCTTTGGTTTGGCCGTTGCTTTTGGTCTTTGGCATGATTCTCACGCTTCTCTTCATCGGGTTGCTCTTCGGTTGGCCGCTCATGTGGTCGGCCGTCAGCACCGAAGGGACCGACAGCTTTGATGCGGTAAGCCGCGCCTTCGCCTACGTCTATCAACGTCCGTTGCAATATCTGTTCTTTGCGGCGATCGCCTCGTTTTTCGGATTCCTCTGTTGGATGTTGGTCGCCAACTTCGCGGCCCTCGTGGTGTGGTTGACCTATTGGGCAGCCGCTTGGGGATCGGGAAACAGTAGCGTCGAGGCGATTATGTCCGGCTCCGGCGCCGAAGGACTAACTTACGCCGGTATTTGGCTGATCCGTTTTTGGACAGGCTGCGTGAAGCTGCTTGCCGTTGGTTTCGGTTTTTCCTATTTTTGGACTGCGACCGAAGCGATTTATTTGTTGCTGCGTCGGCAAGTAGATTCGACCGAAATGGACGAAGTTCATTTGGAAGGTGAATGCGACGTCAAAGCCTGCACTTTGCCGAAGATATTTCCAGATTCAAAAGGCGCCCCGACCGTCGAAGACGAAGTGAAAACGCCTGCGGCGCCTTCGGAAGTTAAGGCGGAGGAGCCTGTTGCGGCCGCCGAACCGTCGAGTCTCGCACCGGAGACGGAAACGTCATCGGCTTCCGAGCAGACGCCGCAAGTCCCCGAGCCTGAGAAACCGGCGGAATAGCGGAGCAGTTTACCGCGTTTGCGATCAATTTGGTCGGGATTACTTTTCATGTCGCGCCGTTATCGGGTTTTGGTTTTGAGCGTCATTGCCGTCAGCATTGCGGCGCTCGTTTCGTTTCTCGTGGCGATTTGGGGCGATCCAAAGTCCCAGATGTTATTCGTTTCGTCGTTTTCTAATGTTACCGTCGATAGCGACGATGTGCCGGAAGAATTTGAGTCGGGGCATTCCGAGCCCTCGCCGTTTGTCGTTGCCGTTCCCGTTTGGATCGCAGGGCGAGAACGCGAAAAAAATCTAACCGTCGGATTTCGAGCCGTCGTCAATAACCGCGTCGATTATTCCCGGCCGGTTGTCTTGCGGTTGACCGGCGCTTCTCTCTATCGTGTCACGGTAAACGGTGAATTCGTCGGCAGCGGGCCGGCCCGCGCCGCGCATGGATATTACCGTGTTGATGAATTGGATATTACCGCTTCGCTAATAGCCGAACGAAACATTGTCGCGATCGAGAGCGTCGGCTACAATTTTCCCGGCTATTTCACGTTGAATCAGCCCTCTTTTCTTCTAGCGGAAATCATTTCCGGAGAAAAAGTATTGGCGGCGACCTCCGACGTAGCCGTCAAAACCGCGTCAGGAACGGAAACGACTCAATTTACCGCGACGGTGACGCCCATCCGCGAACGCGACGTCGGTCGCTATGGGCCAGTACGAAACTATTGGGAGTTCTACCGACTTTCTCCCGGGTGGGACGATTGGAAACGTCTCGTTCAATTTGAGGGAAAGGGCGAACGTTTGACTCGCCAGAATGACAAGCGATTATTACCGCGACGAGTCGCTTTTCCGGAATACGCGTCTTTCGATCCACTTCGAGTTGTTTCTACGGCCATGTTGGAAATCAGCTCCCCGAAAGTTCAGCTCGACGACGATTCGCCCAACGTTTTGCGTAAAGGCGAGGATTGGAAACGCGAAACGATACCTGATAGCGAAGAGTCATGCGGAACTCGCGCAGCCCCAATTTTCTTTCGAACGATCTCCGACAGCGTCATCAGCGCTCCGCAAAAGACCCGCGAGATGAAGATCGGCTGTTTTTCGCTAAAAACAGCCGAAAAGAGGCTGCTTGATTTCGGCGTCAATTACAACGGCTTTGTTACGCTTGACGTCGTTTGCTCCAAAAAAACGTACTTGGCGGTCGCCTTTGACGAACTGCTGACTGACGGGCATGTGAACCCGCTTCGGCTAAGCTGCGTGAATTGGATTCAATATGTTTTGGAACCTGGACGCTACCAAATTGAAACGATTGAACCTTACTCAATGCGATACGCCGACGTGCTCTGTTTGAGCGGCGATTGCGAGATACGAAGCTTGCGAATCCGCGAGTTTGCGCATCCTAAGAAAGGACTTGGATCATTTTACGCAAGCGATTCGCGGCTAAATCGCATCTTCGAAGCGGCAACGCGAACCTATCGCCAAAACGCGGTCGATTTTTTCACCGATTGCCCGTCGCGTGAAAGAGCCGGCTGGCTCTGCGATAGCTTCTTCACGGCGCGAGCCGCTTATGATCTAACTGGAACGACGCTCGTGGAACGTTGTTTCTTCGAAAATTTCGCCTTACGGAAAAAACTACGCGAATTGCCGGACGGAATGCTGCCGATGTGTTACCCGGCCGACCAGCCGTCCGGCAACTTCATTCCCAATTGGGCGCTTTGGTTCGTCGTCCAGCTTGGCGACTATTATAAAAGAAGCGGCGATCATGAAACGGTAGAGGCTTTGCGAGAGCGAACTTTCGGACTGCTAAAATATTTGGCCGCTTATGAAAATAAAGAGGGACTATTGGAGAATACGCCGGGGACTTGCTTCGTCGAGTGGTCGGAGGCCAATAACTTCGTCCAAGATGTGAATTTTCCGAGCAACATGCTTTACGCCGGAGCACTATCGACCGCCGCTTCTTTATACAAGGATGAGAAATTGAAAGTAAAAGCTTCTCGGATACGCGATGCGATTCGTAAGTTTTCGTTTGACGGCGAATTCTTCGTCGATAATGTGACGCGAAGCGACGGGAAATTACGTCGGACAGAAAACCGTTCGGAAATTTGCCAGTATTTCGCATTTTATTTCGGCGTCGCCGATCGAGATCGCGATGCGAAACTATGGCGTGCCCTATGCGACGATTTCGGTCCGAAACGTAAAATGACGAAAAAGTATCAGAATATTTGTTTTGCCGCCCCTTTCATCGGAAACATGATTCGCATGGAACTGCTTTCTGCGGCGGGCGAATGCCGACAAATTCATAATGAAGAGATCGCCTATTTGCTCTATATGGCCGACGCGACGGGGACGCTTTGGGAATTTGAGAATTCCGGCGGAAGTTGCTCGCATGGTTTCGCTTCGCATGCAGTTCGTACGCTTTATCGCGATATCCTTGGCGTCCGCGATATCGATGCCGTTAGCCGAAAGTTGCATGTTACAATTCCCGACGTCGATCTGAATTGGTGCGAAGGGGAAATGCCGACGAAATTCGGTCTGATTCGCCTGCGTTGGGACAAGAAAGGCGATCGCGTCGTTGTTTCGTTAAAAGCCCCGAAAGAATTCGACGTAAAAGTTGAAAATGCCAGCGGCAAAGAATTAGCTCGCGACGAATAAGGTAGCGATCTCTACACTGCCCCCATCCCGCGGTAGCCGTCTGAAATCTGGATCGATTCGCCGGCGGGGAGCACGAAGATTTTGCCGTCGCCGATTGTCCCTTCCGATCCGGTGCGCGCGGCGCTGATTAGCGCATCGAGGGTTCGCTCCAGAAAATCGTCGTTTACGACGATCTCCAAAACGATCTTTCGGAGAAGCCTCGCGGTATATTCATGACCGCGGTACATCTCGGTCCGGCCACGTTGCCGACCGAATCCTTGCGCGTCGCAAACAGTCATCCGCGTGACCTCAATCTTCTCCAAGGCTTCACGAACTGCGCTCAGCTTCGGCGGCTGAATCACGGCTATCACTAGTTTCAAGCGTTCGTCTCCGGGCGGATGTTTTTAGCGGATTAGATCGCGACGAAAATGTCACTAATGGAATAAGATACACTTTCCAGAAGCGATTGAAAAGGCGAACAAAGTGCGCAAAAAAAGGGAACGGCCGAAACCGTTCCCGAAATATGCGTTGCGGAGCGCCGAGTTCGTCGGTCAGACCAACCCTTTACGGACAGCCCAAACGGCGGCTTGCGTGCGATCGCTTACAGCGATCTTACGCAAAATGTTCTGAACGTGTTCCTTGACCGTTTCCACGCTGATTTCCAGCGAACGACCGATCTCTTTGTTGCTCAGACCTAAGGCGACATGGCGGAGAACTTGCGTCTCGCGTTGGGTCAACGGCACGTCGTCGTCATCAATGACTTGGCGGACCTTCATGGCTCCCGCGATTTTCTTCAATTCGCCGGTTCGGCTGGGCGATTCGCCCGCCGCCGCCGCGAGAATCGTTGCGATCAAGTCATCTCGTGAGGAGCCTTTCAGCACGTAGTCGCTAGCGCCAAGCGCAACGGCTCGGGCGATATACGTGGGGTTATCGTACGTTGAAAGCATGACCACGCGAGCCTGCGGCGCTTTAAGTCGAATTTTTTCTAAGGCGGAAAGACCGTCTCCGTCAGGCATCCGGATGTCGAGCAAGACGACGTCAGGCGTAAGCTTAGCGGCCAAAAGGACAGCGTCTTTTCCCGTGGCCGCTTCGCCGACCACCTCAATTTCCGTGCCTTCCAATAAGCTAATCAAACCCTTCCGAATTACCTCGTGGTCATCGCAAATCAACAATCTTGTAGGCATAAAAGGTCCCTCCCCCCCAAAAAACAATCGCTAGCTCAGCAACTTTAATATTTACAAATGACTCTAATTTATAAGCAAACTTGTGGCGTCGACGGTTAACAACCTACGCATACAAGTCGCCTGGGTAAAACTTTGACGAATTTGCGATAACACCCTCACAACGAAGGAGGGAGAGTTCTGACTCCCCCGATGGTTTTTCCCTCATTAGGTAGTTACTTGAAATGGGGGCTACCCAATTCTAGCCAACAAAATCGGGGTGCGGTAGTCCCAGGTGCGAAAAGTTCTTCCCATTTCGAGGGGAATTTGTTTTCCACTCATGTGCGGGGGTACCTTATTTTTTATCGAATAGCTGTTCTTTTTCAAGTGAGGAAACCGCTCTTTGTGACGCTTTTGTAAAAAAAATGCCTGAAAATTCAAATTACGACCGAAACGACCCACCCAAAGTGAGTGTGTGATGGGGTGATTACAGCCCTTTGCTAAACACCCTAGTTTTATTTGTTGACTCCAGACAACCAGTAACGTAGATATTTTGCGACAGACGCTTTTGGTCTTGAAGGTGATTTTTTACCACAAGGAAGTCAAAAAAACACGTCTGTAGTAATAGAACGTTATTCTCCGCCCAAAATAAGCTCCCCCCTCTGATTATGAAAACTCTCGCAACGTTACTGTTAGTGGACGATGATCGTCAGGTGCTCAACTCGATGGCGGATTGGTTGCGCGAGCAAGGATATGCGGTGGACGCGGCCGCTAGCTTGGCTGAGGGGATTGCGGCCGTAAATAAAAAGACTTACGACTTGGCGCTAGTCGATATTCGCCTCGGCGCTGATGACGGGTTTGACCTCTTAAGCTATTGCCGCAAAAACCGACCGGATACGACCGTGATTATGATTACGGGCTACGGTTCGGTTGAGTCGGCCGTCGAAGCGATCCGGCAAGGGGCCTTTGACTTCTTAACGAAACCCTTGATCGATGCCGAATTGCTTTTGGCGATCGAGCGAGCGATCAATCAACGCAAGGTTATCGAAGAGAATAAAACCCTCAAAGCGCAGCTCGATATGCGCTACGGAATGGAAAACGTTGTCGGGCACGACCATCGAATGTTGAAGGTTTTCGACATGCTTGACGCCGTGGCCGACACTCGCGCCACGATATTAATTACCGGCGAAAGCGGAACGGGAAAATCTTTGATTGCCCGCGCCGTGCATCGGCGAAGCAGTCGGAAGGACAAGCCCTTCATCGAAGTCGCGTGCGGCGCTTTGCCGGAGAATTTGCTCGAAAGCGAATTATTCGGCCATGTGGCGGGCTCTTTTACGGGAGCCGTTAGCGACAAGATCGGCAAGTTCTTGCAGGCCGACGGGGGGACGATATTCTTGGACGAGATCGGAACCGCCAGTCCCGGTTTGCAGGTCAAATTGTTGCGCGTTTTGCAAGATTTGGAATTTGAGCAGGTTGGCGGCTCGAAGACGTTTAAAGTCGATACACGAGTCATATTGGCCACCAACGAAAAGTTGGAAAATGCAGTTGCCGAGGGACGCTTTCGCCAAGACTTGTACTATCGCATCAACGTCATCAACGTCGAACTGCCGCCGATTCGTGAGCGAGTTTCCGATTTACCGCTATTAGCCGAGCATTTCCTTCGCCGCGTTTGCGAAGAGGCTAACAGAAATATGACCGGCATTTCCGATGAGGCCATGCACTCCTTGCAGGCATATTCTTGGCCGGGAAACGTTCGCGAACTCCAAAACGTGATTGAGCGCGCGGTTTTGCTCGGCAAGGGATCGGTCATCGAACTACAAGATTTGCCCCCTGCCGTTACCTCCGGCGCCGGCTTAATCGTCGATGCGGCCAACGCGCGAAGCTTGAAGCAGGCGATGCAGTCTCCGGAACGACAGATCATTCTCGATATTCTCGAAATGAACCAATGGAACCGCCAAAAAACGGCCGCAGCCCTTGGCATCAACCGTACCACGCTTTATAAAAAGATGAAGCGTTTGGGTTTGGATGACGTTGTGGTCGGACACGTCCGGTAAATCGTTTTACAACCGCGGTTCCTTTCCGCTTCAGTCATTTCCTTTGTCGCCGCTCTTTCACGCAGCCGAGAGGACACCACGCCATGACCACGACCGTAGGTCACGTCGCCGAGTTTCTTGAAGCATTTGCTCCGTCGCATTTGGCCGAGGATTGGGACAACGTTGGACTTTTAGTCGGCGATCGATCCGCTCCGGTTCGGCGCGTCATGACTTGCTTGACGATCACGTCGACCACCGCTGCCGAGGCGATTCAGGCGAAGGCCGATCTTATCGTCTCGCATCACCCGTTTCCGTTTAAAGCGGTTCGGCAATTGACGGGCGACACCGCGGTCGGGCGATTATTGCTCGATCTTATAGCGGCGAAAATCGCCGTGTACAGTCCCCATACCGCTTTTGATTCGGCCGAACGCGGGATCAACCAGCGAATCGCTGAAGGCGTCGAGCTAAACGAAATCAAGCCGTTGACTCCGAATCCGCTTGGTCAAGGCGTCGGTCGCTTCGGAAAATTATCGTCTGGTATTACGCTTGCCGAACTTGCCAAACGCTTGAAAAAATTCTTGAACGTAGAAGCGTTGCAAGTAGTCGGAGATATCGACGGCCAAGTTTCCGTCGTGGGAATCGGCTGCGGAGCTGCCGGCGAGCTTCTTTCGGCGGCGAGCGATTGCGGCTGCGACTGCATGATCCTCGGCGAAACTCGATTTCATACGTGTCTTGAGGCCGAGGCGCTCGGCGTGTCCCTGATTTTGCCCGGACACTTCGCCAGCGAACGATTCGCCCAGGATTGCTTGGCCGAGGAGCTATCCCGGCAGTTCGCTGGACTAGAAATCTGGGCGAGCGGCGCCGAACGTGATCCGATTTCGACTGTCTAAAATTTGTGCGTTTGCCGACTTGCCGGTTTCTCGCGTATAATACGAACATGGCATTAAAATCTTTGGTGGCGATTCCCGTTTACAACGAGGCCGCGCATGTTTCCGCGGTCGTTGACGGCGTTTTAACGTATGCAAAAGAAGTTTTGGTCGTTGACGACGGTTCGACCGACGGAACTTCAGCCTTGCTTTCCCGGCGGTGCGACGTCGATCTGGTTCGACACTGTCACAATCGCGGCTACGGAGCGGCGTTGCAGTCGGCGTTCGACTTCGCCGTTCGAAACGACTACGACATTCTCGTGACGATCGATTGCGACGGCCAGCATCAGCCGCAGCAGATTCCTCGATTCGTCGAAATGGCCGAGATAGAGCAGGCCGACATCGTTTCGGGAAGTCGTTTTCTCCGCCATTTTCCTGGCGATAGCGACCCGCCCGAGGAACGCCGACGCGTCAACGAAGTGATTACTCGCGAGTTGAACGAACTTCTCGGTCTGGAGATTACCGACGCGTTTTGCGGGTTCAAAGCTTATCGAGTCGAAGCGTTAAAGCGGTTCCGCATCGACGATCACGGCTACTCGATGCCGTTGCAGTTATGGGTGCAGGCGGCCAAAATGAAAATGAAGGTCGTCGAAGTCCCCACGCCCTTGATCTATCTTGATCAAAATCGTTCGTTCGGCGGATCGCTCGACGACGTGCAAAAACGTCTTGCGTTATATCGGGAAGTCATTGCGCGAAGCGTCGCGGAATGGGACCGCAAGAATCCGGAATGAAAACGAACGTCGAAACGCCGATCTCGCCTCGTATTCGAGCGCCGAAGCAGGACCGCTCGGCCGTCGTAGAGCCTCCGTTGAACGTTTCCGCCGCCGTCGCTGCATACAATGGAAAAATATCGGCTGAGACGAATCTCGAAATCTGCGAAACTCCGATCGCCGTTTTTCAGCGTGAAGCGAGAGCCGAATTTTTGCTTGCCGCCGCCGATTACGTCAACCAATATGCCGGAGTTTCTCCAAATCCGAGCGAAGCGAGTTTAAAGCCGATCTATTTGACCGGTCACCAGCCCCAGTTATTTCATCCCGGCGTCTGGTTCAAAAATTTCGCTTGCGATAATGCGGCCAGACGCGACGGAGCGACTGCCATAAACGTGGTTATGGACGGCGACGTGATCAGCGGAGCTTCGATTCGCGTTCCTGGCGGAACCGCGTCGGCGCCGACCGTCGAAAACGTGCCGTTCGATGCGGCCGAGGCCCCGATCTCGTTTGAAGAGCGTCGCATCGCCGATTTTGAAGCGTTTCGCTCGTTCGGCAATCGCGCGGCCGAAATTCTTCGGCCGCTTGTCGCCTCGCCGCTTCTCAACGATTATTGGCCAATGGTCCAGAAATCTTTGGGCGAAGACCGTCTCATCGGCAAAGCCTTCGCCCAATCGCGGCATCAGCTTGAGCTATCTCAAGGCCTTAAATCGCTTGAACTGCCGCAGAGTCGGATGTGCGGCCTTCCCTCGTTTCGTCGATTCATCGCCCATTTGCTTTCCGATTTGCCGCGGTTCTCGGCCGTATATAATCAGGCGGTCTTGAATTATCGCGCGGCGCACCGCATCCGTAGCGACGCCCATCCCGTCCCGTTGTTGAAAACCGAGGGCGAGTGGAGCGAGGCTCCGTTCTGGATTTGGGACGCAAAGAATCCGCGTCGTCGCCGCCTCTTCGTAAAATATGAAAATAGCGGTTACGTTTTGAGCGACCTCGTCGATTTGCGTTTGAACGGCCCGGCTCCGGCAGGCTCCGATGGTTCAGCCTTCGTCGCCGCCCTGGAACGTTGGGAGTCGCACGGCGTTAAAATTCGTTCAAAGGCTTTGATCTCAACGCTGTGGATGCGGCTGTTTCTTTCCGATCTGTTCATCCACGGAATCGGCGGCGCGAACTACGATCAAGTCACCGATCAAATCATTCGCGACTTCTTTCAGCTCCAACCGCCGCGATTTATGGTCGTTTCGGCCACACTGCATCTTCCCGTCGCCCGAGAGCCGTTCGACGAGTATGAGACGCGGAATTTGAAACGAGCGCTGCGCGACGTCGATTTTCGCCCGGAACGGTTTTATCAAGCGCCGTTTCTTCCCGTGGAAAAGGCGGCGGAAGAAGTGCGTCGCCTAATCGAAGAAAAATGCCGTTGGCTTGAAACGACGATGACCGTTGAAACGGCGAAGGCGAGGCATCGCGGGATCGTATCCGCGAACGCCGCGCTGGCCGAAACGCTTGCGGACCGCCGCAATCAACTGAAAAACGAGCTAGAAGAGGCATTACGACGGTGTCAAGCGAACGCCGTCTTAACGTGGCGTGAATACGCCTTTTGTCTCTACCCGACCGAGGAGATTATGGATTTCTTTTCACGTCTTTGTCGATGCGGCGACAAGTAAGCCGATCGCTCGAACGCCGAAAAGCGGCGTCACTGCAGTTCCTTCTCGCTCAACTCTAGTATCCGCCCGATCGGTATCCGCGTGATTCTCGCCCGAATCATCCATTCCAGCGTACCGGTCATTTCGCGAATATGAACGCCGGGAATCGCCTCTTGCGAATGGTTCGGTTCCGTAACTTTATCGATGCCGACGTTCACGCCGTTCATGCTCGTTTGATTAAACACGAAGGCCACGTAGAAATTCTCGGGCACTTTCACAGGCTGAATCTTAATCGTATACCACCGCTCTGCCGCTTTGGCGAACGTGGAATAAGGCTTTGTGAGTTTGCACCCTTTTTTCATCTTCTCGTCGGCAATGTAGATGAAGAAATCCATCTCAGGCGCCTTCAGCAAGCCGAATCGTGAGGCGTAGATTTGCACTTGATCGACGTACCAATCCCCCTCGGCCGGTCGTTTGAAGCGGATGGCATGGCCGCCAGCCGGCGCGGAGCGTTTCAGGTCCATTTGCCCGTCGTCGTATTTAAGCCATACCGGCGACATTTCTTTCGCCTTGGCGACCCAATCTTCCTGCTTCGGATAATTTTCGATCACTTTTTGGAATGCAACGACCGCCTCGGCGTTCTTTTTTTCTTTGAAATAGAGCTCGGCAAGGCGATATTGCGACTCGGCGGCGATCGCATCTTCACCTTTCGCTCCGGCGATCGATTTCTTATAGTAGTTAATCGCTGAAGTCGCCTCGGAAGCCTGCTCGGCCTCGACGCCTTTTTTCAGCCATTCGCCGGCAGTCTCGGCCCACGCCGAAACGCATGAGGCCGCGAAACCGATCGAAAAAACGAAGCCTAACGCAAGAGTACGCACGATTTCGACTCCCTCGAATGATATAATTCGCTACGTAAGGATACGACGCTAGATGACGGATCGCAAACAAGAAAACGGGCCGCCGAGCAAGCCTTTGACGGTGTTTTTCTCGGCTGGCGAGCCGAGCGGCGACCTTCACGGCGCCAATCTAATCCGCGAACTGAAGCGGCGAAGCCCCGATCTGCGGGCCGTCGGTTATGGCGGTCCGCAAATGGCCGAGGCGGGAGCTGAATTGCATGCCGATCTCACCGCTTTGGCCGTTATGTGGTTTGCCCGGGCGTTGTTGAACCTTCATAAGTTCCGTCGCATGGTTTTCGACGCCGAAAAATACTTTCAGGAAACGCCCCCCGACGCCGTCGTTCTCATTGATTATCCCGGCTTCAATTGGTGGATTGCCCGAAAGGCGAAGGCCTGCGGGATTCCGGTGTTCTATTATGTGCCCCCGCAAATTTGGGCATGGGCGTCTTGGCGCATCGAAAAAATGCGCAAATTTGTCGACCATATCCTTTGCAGTCTTCCCTTTGAAAAACCTTGGTATGAAGAGCAAGGGTGTAAAGCGACTTATGTGGGGCATCCTTTTTTCGACGAGGTCCGCCGTCGGCCGCTCGATCAGGCGTTCTTGGACAAATATGCGAGCGAAAAACAAAGTGGGGGGCGGCTAGTCGCCATTTTGCCAGGCTCACGAACGCAAGAGGTGACTCACAACTTGAGGTGGTTCTTCAAGTCGGCCGAACGGATCCGTCGCAAGGTTCCGAATGCTCGATTTCTGATCGCCTGTTTTCGTCCTCATCACGAAGAAATTGCCCAAAAGTTACTTGCCGAAATGAAAATTACCGGCGTCGAGTTTCCGGTTGACGTTTGGGTAGGAAAGACAGCCGAAATCATGGCCTCGGCCGACTGTGCAATGAGCGTTTCCGGCTCCGTTTCGATGGAGCTCCTTCATTACGGCGTGCCGACGGTAATTTTGTACTGGATTCGGCATTACGCCTATTTTGTGCAACGCTATCTCCGCAAGGTAAAGTACATTACGTTAGTCAATTTGCTGGCCGAAGAGCGACTGCACACCGGCGACATTACGCCGTTCGATCCGAATCAGCCCGACGCTGCGCGGATTCCGTTCCCCGAGTATCTGACCTGGGAAGACAAGTCGGAGCAAATCGCGGGGCATATCGTCGAGTGGCTGACGAATCCGGCGGCGATGGCCGAGCGGAAAGCGATCTTGGCCTCTCTGAAGGAGCGTTTCGGCGATCCCGGCGCTACGCAGCGGGCGACCGACTATATTTTGAAAGCATTGAATAGGGAATAATCGCCCGATAGCGGCAAAGGAGATGCGCCCGTGTTTTGCGACCCAGCCCCCAGTCCTTACGATCTCAATTTCAAACTGTTCGGGTTTCCCGTTCGAATTCACTATGGTTTTTGGCTGGGCGCATTAATTCTCGGCTCCAATAATTTTCGATCGCTAAAGGAAATGTTGATTTGGGTCTCCGCGATGTTCGCGGCGATTCTGATTCACGAACTGGGGCACGCATTTGCCGGTCGCTACTTCGGCGCCTATCCCAGCATCATTCTCTACGCCATGGGCGGATTGACGAGCGACGCTCGCAATTACGAGTCGGAAAGAACCGCTTTTCGTCGTGTTTTCATCAGTTTTGCCGGACCGGGGGCGGGATTTTTGTTCGTTGCCGCCGTTGCGATGGTCGCTCGACTGACCGGCGTTCCGGTGACGTGGGAAAAACCGTTTGATTTTTTTCCCAATCAACTTAGTTTTTTCCCGATCATTTACTTTGCCAGTCCAATTCTCTCTTTTTGGGTCTATTTAGTCATTTGGATGTCGATCGTTTGGGGGTTGTTGAATCTATTGCCGATCTATCCGCTCGACGGCGGTCAGATCGCCCGCAACCTGCTTTTGTCATTGCCGATTCCCGATCCGTTTCTTATCTCTTTATGTCTGTCTTTCGGCTGTGCGTCGGTTGTTGCCCTTTATTGCGGAGCGAATCGAAGTTGGTTGGCGGCATTGTTCTTCGGCTCATTTGCTTACGATAATTTCCGTATGATTCAATCTTATCGAAGTCGTCGCGGTTGGTGAGCGAAGTTCTCAGGTGAGTTTCAATTCAGCGACGAGATTGTCAAGTTCTTGCAAAAAAATTTGTAATCGAATGCGGTTCGCAAAAAGAAAAACTATCGAAGCACTGTAAATTTTCCGATTAGGTATTGAAAAGTTCGACAAATCTGGTAAAAAACTTTTGCACGCAGTAATGCAGGATGCAATCTTCTTCGTCGATGAAGGATATTTCGATGAAGAAGCATGAACGAATCTTATTCACAAGTCGGCTTGCGAGCGTCGACTCTCGACGTCGAGAAGAAAAAGGCCGACGAACACCCTAATGGAGATTTTGCTGTGGCCAAGAAGACTGTTAAGAAAGCGGCGAAGAAAGTAGCGAAGAAGGCTGCGAAGAAGGTAGCCAAGAAGGCTCCCGTGAAGAAGGCCGCCAAGAAGGTCGCGAAAAAGGCCGCTAAGAAGGTTGCGAAGAAAGTAGCGAAGAAAGACGATTGCTGCTGCGGCTGCAAATAGTTGCATGCCCCTTCGCCTGACGCTTCGGCGTTAAGCACGGATCACGACGAGAAAGAGCCGCGAGAACCTCTCGCGGCTCTAAGTTTTTACCTGGCAATGATTTGCGAATTCTAAGGGGTACTTGGATGGCGGGGAAGTTTTTGCCCGGCGTCGTTTTTGTCGGTTGATTTATTTTAGGATCGTTAGGTTAGGCAACGGCGGTTCTTTTCGTCGCGAGGTCACTAATCCCTGGACCAAATTCGCGCTAATCGTTTCCAAATACGGTCGGGCTTGTTCGTTCTCGAACGATGCGGCGATCAAGCCGTCGTCGGCTTTCGCTCGCAGCTCCGGAATCAGCGGGATCTCGCCGAGGAAGGGGATACGCAATTCTTTCGCGCACTTTTCCGCTCCGCCGGAGCTAAAAATATCGTGGCGTGCCTGGCAGTTCGAGCAAATGAAGAAACTCATGTTTTCGACCATGCCAAGGACGTCGATATTCACCTTTTCAAACATCTTCACCGCCTTCACCGCGTCGAGCAGC
Source organism: Thermoguttaceae bacterium (assembly GCA_963665265.2). Taxonomy (GTDB): domain Bacteria; phylum Planctomycetota; class Planctomycetia; order Pirellulales; family Thermoguttaceae; genus CAXXHQ01. The sequence continues at coordinate 2,466,243 of OY762224.2, forward strand.
GCCACGTCTTGCGGCGTGCAGACGACCACGGCCCCGGTCAGCGGAATCAATTGCGAAAGCGAAATGGCGATGTCTCCGGTGCCCGGCGGCATGTCGATGATAAGGTAATCGAGGTCGCCCCACTCGGTGTCTCGTAAAAACTGCGTTAATGCCGTATTCAGCATAGGGCCTCGCCAAATGACCGCTTCCCCCTGCGGAATCAGCAATCCCATCGACATAATCTTTAATCTGGAGACCTCAATTGGCTGAATCCGGTTGTCGATCATGTATGGCTTTTCGTTGCAGCCGAGCAGATGCGGCACGCTTGGACCATAGACGTCGGCGTCCATCAGGCCGACCTTGCATCCGGCGCGGGCGAGTCCTAACGCCAAGTAGGCTGATACCGAACTCTTGCCGACCCCTCCTTTCCCGGCTCCGACGGCGATAACGCTCTTGGCCGTCAGGCCGATCTCGCCCAGCTTTTCCGGCTTCCGTTCGTGCGTCTCCGTTTCGACATTGACCTTAGCTTGCGGAAACGCCGACTTCAGCGTGTTTTCCAACTCAGCGCGAGTTTGCGACCAAACCGGCGCCGCCCAAGTCGTTAAACCAAGGCGAACCGAGATACGATCCTCGCAGACTTCTAGCCCATGCACTTGATTCATCGTCGTGACGCTTCGACCCGATTCCGGGTCTTGGAATTTTTGTAAAACGTCGCGAACGTCTTTTTCGGAGATCAAAACCATGATGCCTTTCTAAACGATGTTCTTGATTTTGGCGTCGCCTACGTCGTCCACGGTAGCGACGCCCATATCCGTTCGACCGCCGATAGTTGCGGGGGGGGGATTTGCGCAAAATGTCGATGGACGATTTGAGCGACAAGATCGATTCGTCGCGGACTTGTCAGAAAATGAATTGCGCCCGCCTCACGCATCAGCCACTCTTCCGCGGCGTAAGCCCGATCCGCCACGACCGCTATCCGCAGCCGGGGATGCGCATAACGCTCGCGGACGATCGTTTCGGCGAGCCAAAGCGAGTTTTCCGCCGTCAGTTCAACGATCGCCAGCGAGGCCGGCGCCGCGTCTAACGTCGCTTGGCACTCGTCGAACGAGCGTGTTTCAGACACACGAATACCGGAATCGCGAAGCTCGCTTCGCAACGCGACGCCCCAGCGGCCAGTGAGTTCGCAAACCACGCACTTCGCCGTGTCGTCTCGCTCGCTGATTTCAACTGACGTTATTGTCATCGTATGGTTCAAAATTCGCAAAAGCAAGGGATGCGAAAATCTATTGAATTTTTGGTAAGTCCTGCTCAGTCAATAGCCATTCTGCGATAAAAGGAGGATCATCGGCTACATCGGTATCGATAGCTCTTCCATGCGGCGGTAAAGTCGCGGGCGCGTTAAACCGAGCAATCGGGCGGCTTTTGCCTTATTCCCTTTTGCCCTCGCAAGTGCGCGGCGAATCAGTTCGCGTTCAACACGCTGCAAAAATTCGTCAAGAACTACAGTCTCATCCTCTCGCCGAGGATAGGCTGCGGCATGCGCAGCAAATCGAATTTTTTCGGGAAGTTCCTCAATCGCAATCTCACGGCTCTTTGCGTTGCGGTGACTTTCGACCACGACCTCACGCAACTCTGCCACGTTGCCTGGCCATGAGTACGCCGCTAAACGGTCTATCGCCTCAGGCGTAAATCCGGCCGATTGCTTCGACTGACTTGCGTTGCACAACTCCAGAATTACCTGCGTCAGCAAAGGAACGTCTTCCCGTCGATTCGCCAGCGACGGCAATTCAATCGAGAGCGGCGATAGAAAGGTGGCTAAGTCGCCGCGAAACGCTCCATGCGCCGACAAAGTGACGAGCGAAGTCTCGGTCGTTGCGATCACCCGATAGGGAATCCAGCGCCTTGCGATCATTTCGCTAAGGGCCGTTTGCGCCTCCGGGGAAAGGGCGTCGGCCCGAACGAGAACCGCCGTTTTTCGCGATTGCGGATCGGCCTGCGACGACCTTCCGATCACTTCAAACGTCGAAAGGACTAGTTCGTCAGGAAGCGTCGAGCAATCGAGCGGTACGAAATTTCCCCCTGCGACTCCGAGCGTCTTGCTTTTATCTAAATGCCCGTAATGAATCGCGGCTGCTAGGCTTTGTCGTCCGGAACCTGTAGGGCCGATGATCGTGACGTTGCAGCGACAGCCAACGGCAATTTCCGTTTGTCGCCGCGCAAGAGCGGCGGCCGGAGAGTTGCCGAGAATCGCATCCGCGCGAAATCGGCCGGCGATTTCCTGCCGAAATGCGGCAATCCGATCATGAAGCTCAATAGCGTTCGGATCGACGTTTGACGGCGTCGGGTTTTCCTCGATCGGGCTATCTTCTCCGGCCACAACCGTAAGCACGCCGAAAACGTCCGACGCCGAATTTCCAAGCGGAAAAAATCGTGCTGTGCGACGTCGTTGAACGCCGTCGGGCAAAGTTGCAAAAACCGTTCCGCATTTCGGCTCGCCCTGCAACACGGTCGGCGGGGGACACAAGCCGGCGGCAATTGTTTCAGTAGTTCCGTCCGCAGGTTCCGCAGCGTATTTGCAGACAATTCCCAATAAGCTTTCCGGCTCGACTCCCAGCCAGCTTCCGCAAGCCTCGTTGAGATAGACCAACGCGAGATCTTCGTCGAGAACATAGATTGGATGCCGTACATTTTCAATCAGTTGAGCGAGTTGCGAAATCGCAGTACGTTTGGAGGTCATTGCAGAAAACGCCGTATTTCGAGGAAACTGATTTAGCGGCAATGCGGAAGGCATGCGATGCCAACCTCTCGCCTATATTATGTCGAAACTGTCGAAACTAAAAGTGATGTCTCTTTGCGCATCGGGTGTATTGAGCGGAGCCGAATAAAGTCCATAAAAGAGCAAACGCCCGGCGAATGCAATATCTTCGCCGGGCGTTTGCGTTTTGAGACAATTCCAGTTAAGCCCTCGCCAGTGATTATTTGGTCTGGGAAAGGTCGCGACGGAATCATCAAGTGCCGAAGAGAGGACTCGAACCTCCACGGGAGTTAAAGCCCACATGGTCCTGAGCCATGCGCGTCTGCCAATTCCGCCACTTCGGCGCGTAAATCATATAAAAGAACTTCTGTTATTTAACGAGAAATGAATGCCTGATGCAAGGAGGGGGTGTTTGAAATGGAACCTCTTTTCGTTGTAGATATTTACAATTCGCGTTTTGTGGTTTTCGCAATGCGGGCGCAAAAAAACGCCGCTCCCGAAAACCGAGAGCGGCGTCCTGTATGCAACGACTAGCTTAAGCTATTAAATTTCCGGGGTCGGATCGCCGTTGTTGCGAGTCAAGTTAAAGAAGTATGCCGCGAAGTCAACAGATTTGCTGACGCTGCGAACGCTGGCATCGCCAAAAACATGGTTAACCGAAGACGGGTGACCCGAAGACGGTCCATAACGATTTTGGCCGCTCAAGTTCGTTACCATGTAGCTGCTCAGATTGTAGAATTCGCCCTTTGCGGTCCCGTAGACAACCGCATCCTTACCGGTGGCGGGGTTAAAGTCCATCGCTAAGAACGTTTTATATGCTTGAATGGTGGAGCCGGCTTCCGCGTCATATTTTCCATTAAAGCCAGTGCTCGTATCGGCGCCAGGAACGTAGAATGTGCCGCCCGAGTAGATTTGGTTGTAAACAACCTGTTTTTTCGTAGCAGTGGTGGTGCCGCTGCCGCCGGCCGCATAATCATTCGGAATACCGGCGATAATCGTTTCGGGGCCAGCTATCCAGCAGCTAAACGTATTGTCCATACATTCAGTAAGCATCAGAGTGTGTGAAGTGCCGTCGGTTAGGTCGCCGATGCGTTTTCCATCGCCGGGGGGTAATGCGCCGTCCGGATGGATGGTCTGGGCGATCGTCGCGTCCGTCGGATAAGTGGCACCGCCAGGAAGGCCGCCAGAAGGCGCGGAAGTTATAGCGTAGGCAAGACTGGCAAGCGAGGAAGCGCCGATTGCCTTGTAGTTCGTTACCGCGAAAGGCTTGGTCGAAGAACCCGCGCTTACGCGTTGCGGGGAATTGCCGTCAACCGAATCGTTCGGATTGCTCGAGCAAATCAACTCTTTTAGGACCGTGCTGCGTGCTATTTGGATATTGTTAATTTCCTGGGTCGTGATGGTGGGCGCGGTGCCGCCGCCGACTCCAACGGCGGAAATAGTTGTAGAGCTGCCGGTCTCAAGGGTGCCGTTGGGAATAACCTTCATCGGAAGGCTGTCATAAATGGCGCCGTATTCCATGAAGGGGAGGCATCTTGCAATAAAGCTCCAACCGCCGCATCTTCTGGTATCGATGCCGGCACCTGTTTGGAAAACTTGCGCGCCGCCGGGGAACTTCTTCATGCCGTCATGAAAGTTGTGAAGCGCAATGCCCAATTGTCGCATGTTGTTGACGCAAGCGGCTCGACGGGCGGCTTCACGAGCCGCTTGGATCGCCGGGAGCAACAAGGCGATCAAAATGCCGATGATGGCGATAACCACCAACAGCTCGACGAGGGTGAAACCTCGCTTCTCTGAACGTGTGACCATAAAACTAACCTCCAAAAAATAAATAGATGAGGAAAGGTTCGCGACGAACGTCGTCGCAGGCGCAATGTGATTTGTAGTATTAACGGAAAGAGGCAAGCATCGTGAACTTGATGATTCATCGAGCGCGAACGTCGTCGTGCGACTCCAGACACCTACAAAACGCGAATTGCGATTTCGTTAGCAATGCGTTTACCAAATGTGAGGAACCGAAAACGAACGTCGGACTCAATAAGGCTCGCGGAGGAAGGCAGGCATGCTGACGAGCTAGAGGAAAAAATACAATAATTACTGAAAACGCAAACTACAAAGTAGCGAGTCAGCCGCATTCTCCGCTCGACGAGCCGATCAACCGTGATCCAAACTCATTCCGCCATACTAGGAACATCAGACCGGATGTTCTCGATATCGATTCTATGATATTGCCCCTTGGTTTGTCAAATGTTTTTTACCAACGGACTTAGGTTAAGTTAAAAAAATTTTGGTCGAGGTTAATCCGTTCTCTAAGGGGGGGGGCTCCTGGAGCCTCGCGCATGGAAAAACTTCAATGCCCCCTCTTTGTTCGGCACTCACTCGTTAATTCTTAACGTGAACTTTCGATATGATCGCAGCTCCGGCAGGCTCTTGGGCGGACGAGAGCGAAGCAGCGGATTCTGCGGCGCATGTCACCTCGGCGAGAGCAATTAATAAAGGCCTCGATCAATTGATCGAGGCCTTTCTGTCGGCCGTGTTTGAGAAAAAACTCGGGCGATTGGTTATTGCAGGGCTAAATCGCCGTTTCGCCGCTCTCGCCGGTCCGAATGCGGACGATATCGCCAAGTTCCGTTACGAAAATCTTGCCGTCGCCAACCTGGCCGGTGCGGGCGGTCTTGGCGATAGTCTCAATCACGCCGGGGGCGTCGGCGTCCGAAACGGCCACCTCGATCTTGATCTTCGGTACGAAATCGACGGTGTACTCCGTCCCGCGATACATTTCGGTATGCCCTTTTTGGCGACCGAAACCGCGGACTTCCGTGACGGTCATTCCCTTGATCCCTTTTTGGCTCAAGGCATCTTTCACTTCCTCCAACTTGAAGTGACGTATGAGGGCTTCAATTTTCTTCATCAAAAAAACTCCGTAGAGATAAATTCGTGTTGGCAGTTAGGAGAATCTCATTCCCGGACGAACCCGGGAATAAGATTCGATTATACAGGTTTTAGTTTCGGCCGGCGACGGTGAAATCGGGGTAACCGAGAGCGCCCACTTCTGGGCCGTCCAGACCTTCGATTTCCACTTCAGGCGAAACGCGGATCGGGAAAATCAGGTCGCTTAGTTTGAACCAAACGTAGGCCATAATGAACCCGAAAACGATGACTGTCGCGGCGCTGCACAATTGCGCCCAGAGTTGCGAAGCGTCGCCGAAGAATAAGCCGCGGACGCCGTCCGAGCCATATTGCTTGACGAACTCGTCGCGAACCACGCCGTTCCAGCCGGCGCCGTACTTGCCGTTGGCCAAGAGGCCGACGGAAATGACGCCCCAAATGCCGTTCACGCCGTGGACCGAAATGGCGCCCACCGGGTCGTCAATGCCCATCTTGTCCCAGAAGAATACGCTAACGACTACGATCGAACCGGCGACGGCGCCGATCAGGACGGCCGCCCAGCTATCGACGAAGGCGCAAGGAGCGGTAATGGCGACCAGACCGGCCAGCATACCGTTGCACATCATCGACGGGTCAGGTTTCAATCCGTAGGCGTATAGGGTAAGCATCGAGGCCAAGGCTCCGACGATGCCCGCCAGCATGGTGTTCACAACGACTGTTGCACAGCGGAGGTCGGTGCCGGCTAAGGTAGAGCCGGGGTTGAAGCCGAACCAACCGAAGGCGAGGATGAACGTACCGGCGATAACCATCGGAATGTGGTGGCCGGGGATCGGTTGCGGTTTGCCGTCTTTGTATTTTCCTAAGCGAGGCCCAATAACTATGGCTCCCGCAAGTCCTATTACGCCGCCCATCGCGTGGACGACTCCGGAACCGGCGAAATCGACGGCGCCGTGGCCAAATCCCCAGTTGAGGCCGGCTTGAGCAAGGAAACCTCCGCCCCAAACCCAATTGGCGTAGAGGCAGTAGGGAAGGGCGACCCAGAGGCCGTAAACGCAGAAATTTTTCCAGCCCCAACGCTCGGCCATGGCGCCGGTGGGAATCGTGGCCGTCGTGTCCATGAAGACCATCATAAAGAAGAACAGCGCCATGACGCTGACGTCGTCGATGCCGGCAAGGCAGAAGCCCTTTGTTCCCATGATGCCATATGCTTTTCCGGCAATCGTGAGGCTAAGCCCGGAATTGAGTACGGAAGTTCCGGGTCCGAGCGTTGAGAACCAGCCTGGAGCGACAGGGCCGTTGAACCAGTTTCCCCAGCCGAGAGCGAAACCGTAAACATAGAAGGCGATGCAGCCAAGCGGGTAAATCAAAAAATTCATGCTCATCGTGTGTGCCGCGTTCTTTGCTCGGCAAAGACCGGTTTCAACCATGGCGAAGCCGGTTTGCATGAACATGACCAGGAAGCCCGTTACGAGGGTCCACACCATGTTAATTGAGAACAGGTTGTGGGCGACTCGGTCGTAAAGGTCAGTCAGGGATAATTTTGAAGGAATGTCCCCCTTTCCGTCCGAGGCGGGGGCGGCGCAAATGCCGGCGTTTCCGCCAGTCGGATCTGGCCATTTCTTCGCGTCGGCGCCGGCAAAGTAGTCCGGCGTTACCGGAGCGGCGGCGGCAGCCGGAGCGGCAGCGTCAGCCGGTTTCGCGTCTTCCGCGCGAAGCGTCAGCGCGGAGGCGAAAAAAATCATTCCCATAAACACTAGTTTCGGCCATAATTTCGTTGGTTTGAGCATGCAGGCACCTCGCTTATTAGAAAACGGAACATACAGGGTTGTGATTTGTTAGGGGCAAGAATCATGCCAAGAATGTGGAAAAGCTGGCCTCGGCTCCGTCTGTTAGGCGAAGATGAATAAAGACGAATGCGCCTAAGTGCATGCCGTGTAACGAATATTGTTCGTTCGGTCGGAAAATGTCCAACGAGACATTTTTGAAAAAAATATGTTTTGGTCACGCTTTTTTGTTGATAAGCCCTGTTTTTGTGCTTTGTGTGCGCAATAATTGCGCTTTTCGTGGTTTTTGTTTGATTGAAAAACGATAGATTCTTTGCGGTTGACGCATTTGATCTTTATGTAAGAATATACTGACATTATTATGACAGCCAGAACTATTGATCCAACGCAGTTTTTGGGGATCCCATCGCATGGAAAAGATGGGGCCGAGGCTCTACTTCTGCCCGTTCCTTTTGAGAAAACGGTCTCATACGGAACTGGTACGCATGGGGGGCCGCACGCCATTTTCGACGCCTCCCTCCAAATTGAGCTGTTCGACGACGAAACCCTGCTCGATTTTGAACGCGACATTAAATTGCATGCCCTTCCTCCTGTCGTTCAGAATCCCGACTTTTCGGCCGAGGAATACCTCGCCTATCTTCAGGAAGAAGTGAAACGCCTTCGTGGAAATTTCATTCTCGGTTTGGGCGGAGAGCATCTCATGACCTACGGTATGGTCATGGGCATAACAGAGAACCCGGACGAGTTAACTCTCGTGCATATCGACGCTCATGCCGATTGCGCCGATCGTCTCAACGGCGTTTATTGGTCGCACGGAACCGTGATGAGGCGGCTTTGGGAGAAAGGTTGCCGATTCGTCCAGGTCGGCATCCGCAGTCTATGCCGATCAGAGTATGAGTTGGTTTCGAGTGACTCGCGTTTCTCGACCTATTTCGCGCATCAGCTTCCCGATCGTTGGAACGAAGCCATCGAGGAGATTCGCAACTTGAAGGGGAAGGTCTTTTTGACTTTCGACGTGGACGGGCTAGATCCCGGCATTATACCGAGCACGGGCACGCCTCAGCCGGAAGGACTCAATTGGCGACAAGCGATGGAGCTCATAAAAGCCGTCGCGTTCAACAAGCAGATCGATTGGATTGGCGGCGATGTGGTCGAATTCGTGCCTTCGCCGAATCCTCCGGGATGCGATATCATCGCCGCGAAGCTCGTCTATAAGATTCTCGCTTGGCGCCATCGGGGGCTCGAGCAGCGCGGAGAGACGATCCTCGCTTGATCCTTAAAGTTAGAGACGCCGTTTACGGCTGGGCCGGGAAGCGATAATTCATGATCCGTGGTCCGTTCAATTCTTCCGCCCTCAACCAGAGCGTTTTTCCCAGCAACTCGCGTCCCTCGGGAATTCGATATATCTTCACGTCGTTGCCTCGTCCGACGTTAAGTATATCGAATTTGATTCGTTTTCTGTCGGGAGCGAATAGTTCGCAACGGAAACTTACGATTTTTTTCGTTTCGTTCACGAAGCGTTGTTCAATTTCCAATTCGCCGCGGTCGTTTAAGTGCGTCTGAAGTTCGAAATATACGTCGCCCAATCCGACGTCAATGTGGCGATATACGCTAAATTGATAACGTTCGCCGGCCAAAACGTTGAAATCGATGCGCACCTCTTGTCGTCCGCTGCTGGCCGTGAACGGAAGCGTTAGTTTAATCGGTTGCTTCCACTCCTCGTTGGCCGACGTTCGGAAGGAAAACTCCGCAGGATTAATTTGCCAACCCTTGGCCAGTTCAAACGAGACCTTTCCCGAGGCTCCTTGCGGGAAGGAGTTTTGGAACGAGATCGAGTTTTCGTGCGGTACGCCGAAAATGCTGGGCATTTGCGTCTTCTCGAATTGCACGCTCATCGATAACTCGGTAATGTCCTGATTCAAGCCGGTGACGAAAGTAGGCGTTCGGCCGACATGGATGATTTGTCCGTCTTGATTGTCGTCCTCGCTCAAGGGGCGACCCCAAAGGTCAATCTGCTTAATCTTTTTGCCGAGATAGAGCGTTTCATCGACTGAAGCCTCGTTCCACACGACCATCACGGCGTCGCGATCCCGAGAAAACACCAGATTCTTGCTTCCGTTCGGCAACGCCAAACAACCGAGATACTTTGCGCCGGAAAGTTCAGTCGCCGCGGTTCGCCAGGGAAGAAGCAACTCGTCAGGCGTTCCGTCCTCGTTCAGCAACCCGTGGTCGAGATCGAACGGATCGGTGCAAAAAACCGCGTCGGCGCCGTGCATCTTCGCTGCGATCATCCGCCGTACTAAGTCCTCGGCGCGAGTGCGAAGATCGTATTCTTTTTTCGAGAGGGGTTGAAGCACGACCCAGCGTCGCATTGGAGCGCCTTCGGTGGCGTCCAAATAGAGGCCAAGTTCGTTCGCCGTTAGCGGCGGACCTGCCGTCAAAGCCAAAAACTGATAGGGAAGCAACGCCGAGCCCGCCTCGGAGGGGAAGTACTCCAACCAATTCCAAGCGATGCCCAAGCGAACGTCCTCAATCGCTTTGCTTAGCGTTTCGCGGACTTTCGTTAAGAGGGAAATAGCCTGCGACGAATTGCAAAAACTTTCGTCTTCGTCCGAGCCTAGTTGCCACCAACGAATTTGATTGGCCAAACGAACGAGGATCGGTTCAAGCGTGGGATACCAGACTTCCGCGGCTGGTGCGAACGTCTCGGCGGCGGTGAGTTTATCGCCCTGGCCGTAGCGACGTCTCAATGCCTCAGGAGGATTGAAAAGCATCCCGGCCGTTTCAATTCCCTGGTAGTTCAATCGCTCGATGAATTCGGAGAGGCGTTCCAGCGAATCGCCGTCGTTTTGTTCGTCAACCCACACAGGATATTTGATCCAACTCACGCCGACTTGACTAAGTACGGCGGGGAGCGCGCTCATGGGAATCGGATGCGCCCCTTGAGGAAGGCTCCAACCGAACGTTCCGCCCGACGACGATCCGGAAGTCGCCTTTCGCTGCTCGATCGCCGCGATCGTGAATTCTCGGGTGCAAATTCTCTTGTCTTTACGCACGATCTCCGCGCGAACCCGATAGAAACCAGGCCTGGAAATCGGCGGACGCCATTTGCCGAAATAGACGACCCCTTCGGGATCGTTTTCCGATAAAGTTATTTCCGTCTCTTCTTGTTGAGGCGACAATGACACCGCCTCCGATGAAAGACGCTTGTTCTCCACGTCGTACAACTCAAAGGTGACGACGGGATTGCGTTCTTGAAAGCCGGAGCCGAAACAGGTTAGCTCGGGCTTTTCCGGCAACGTGACGATGTTAAACGATTGGTTGCTTTTCAGCCCCAGCCGAGGCAATCGCCCCAGCCAAACGTCGCTAAACAAAACCTTCGCCTTGAGGTCTTCGCCCTCACGCGGCTCAACATGCAAGCCGATCACCACGAATCGCGTCTCCTGGGTCGGCGAAATTACCGGGCCAAGCCGAACCAGAGTCCAGCCCTTCGTGTTTTTGACTTCTCCGCCGTTAACCGTCCGAATGCGTTGTTTGTCGCCGTCTAAAAACGTCAGCGATATGAATGCCCGATCGTGCTCCAAATTCTCCGCGTTTACATAGCTTTCAAGTTGATAGCTGTAGAGTGGTCCGATCGCGATCGGCTCGCTGAAAGCGACCGCCGCGCCGCCGTCCATGTCGAACCGCAGGCTAAATTTCGAAGTCGGCGATTGCTCTTCGACGATATGGATTTTGACGTAGTTCGGATAGCCTTGGCCTCGCTGGCGAGTCCAATTGTCGGGCCAGCTATCGTAGTTGACGTCGCTCTTAGCGTCGAATAAGCAACGATACGCCTCTTTCGCCTCCGGATAGCGCTCTTGCGCGGCGGAAGCGGTGAGGGCGGCGATCGATAGTAGCAGGGGGCAAACGAACGACATCAAATTTCCGCGATCAATTACGTTGTTGTTTTTTGTGTATGGGCTTTTTCGGCTGAGCGCCGATGAGGCGACGATCCAGTGAGTCGCCGGTTACTGAGTCTTAGGCGAAGTAGCCGTTTCGCCGGCTAGCTCCTCCCATATCTTTCGTTGTTCTTCCGTCATCAGCCCTTTGGCTTGATTTCGCGCCGTCTCTAATATATGTTGTTCCACTTTCTGCGACGTTTCGCGATCGGTCGATCCCAATTGCTCTTGGAGGGAACGAACCGCATCGCTCGAAACATCGATGATTTCTTTTATGCGGCGGACTTGGTCTTCCGTTAACTTTAACGCCTCGGCGACGTCCGGCATCGCGAAAGCCGATGCGCCGGGCAGCTTCCGTAAGGTCGATCGCATCTCTTTCAAGCTTCGATTCGTCGTCAACTCCGCCTGCTTCAAGGCGCCGTCGATTTTCTTCAATACGGGTGGATTGTTTGGCGTTTCGGCGACGTTTTCCTGCTTCGCTTTTTCGGCGGAATGGGATTTGAGCGAGGAGAGCGGTGAGACGGCGTTCGACTCTTCATGCTGTTGAAACAGCGAGGACTGCTTGCCCTTGCCGGTTCGCGGGGTCCCCGTCGCCCCTCCGTCGTCGCCGGCCAACGACGATACCCCCGGGCCGAATTGAATTAATAAAAACATCGGGACAATGACTGCGCATACCACCAAAAAGGCCCCGAAAAATAACGTCGCCGACGTGGTCGGCACGAACCACTTCAGGCGGTCGGCGCAGATTTCCCAATCGATGACCGAAGGTTTTATGTCAGGATTAAACGCGTCGCCGATTCTTTTGATTCCGATCAAATACGCCTTAATCGGCTCTTGCGGTTGCGACGGAGCCTCTTCGGTTTCATTGCACGAATCGTTCGTTTCTTGTTGCGGCTCCGCTTCGCTTTCCAGATCGATAGGCATCACCCGAACTACTTCGACTTGGTGCCAGTCATCTCCGACTCGGGCTAAACCTTTGGCGCCCGACTCGAATTTCGGTTCGGTTTCGGTCGCCAGGGCGAAGCCGCCTGAAGATTCGTCCAGAACGCGGACTGCGAGTTTTTGCGGACCTATGCGCAGCTCGCCTTCCTGACGCCAGTCCGGTACAGGACAGCGAAAGCTTTGGCGCTGGTTCGTTTGCGGTCGGTCGATGGGAGCCGATTCCAGATCCGGCATGACATTTCTTCCGAAATATGGGGAAGCGCTTCGACGAGGGCGCAGCCGCCTCGTCATTATTTGGTATGATTACTCCTTGTTAGATCATACGTTACCGATTGCGCCGTTAGAGGTTAGAGGCTTCGCCGATGCGGAATTCCCCCGTCGCCGACCAGGAGTTTTCGTCGCGAACCGCCTTTCAAACCGTTTCAATCGTCATAATCGCGCAGGTTTGCATTTTCCCATGTTTTCTTCCTCGGTGTGCAGCGCCATCCCGCAGTCCCGACGTCACGCTTGGCTCCGGCGTTTGATCTTGGCTTTCATCGCCGCCGTGGTCCTCGAAACGTGGTTCGTGGCAGGGGGTTTTCCGTCTGTGCGAATCGAGGGAGGCTCAATGGCTCCGCAGCTCTTGGGGCGACATGCCAAACTCCGTTGCAGGGAATGCGGGGCGCCCTTCGTTTGCGATGCCGAGCTTGCAAACAGTTTTCCTCGCGTCGTCTGCCCGAATTGCGGATACGCTGATCGATCGATCGATTCGCCTGCCATTGCCGCGGGAGATCTCATTCTCGTCGATCGAACGACCTTTGCGTTGCGGTCGCCGAAACGCTGGGAGGTCATCGCTTTCCGACCGGATGATCGCGCCGAACAGCTTTTTATCAAACGTGCGGTCGGTCTCCCTGGCGAAACGGTTTCCCTGCGCGATGGCGACGTCTATATCGACGGTCGCGTCCAACGTAAAGAACTTCCCGTTCAAAAGGCCGTCGCCACGCTTGTCTACGATGCCGATCATTCTCTTGCCGAGGCGTCCGGCGCGGCCGAGTTGCATACGTCGCGATGGATTGCGACGAAAGCTGGAGAAATGTCAAATAACTATGCAAATTCCGACGTCTTAGACATGAATTGGTTAGAGTTCCGACACGGTCTCGCCTATTCCAGTAATGCCTCGGGAGCCGAAAAAGCGGTTTGGAAAGAAGCTCCTATCGAAGACCTCTCCAGCTACTACCCGCAGGTTCCGAGACGCGAGGAAAACGTCCATGCCGTCGATGATCTGATGCTGACCTTTCGGTGCGAACGCCTTCGGCCCAACGAGAAAATTGTGGTTTTGGCGAAAAGGCGAAACCGGGTTTTCATGTTGTCCGCGAGTCCGGTACCCGAGATTCCTGCCGATCTGCAGGTTCAGATTAGCGAAAATGGGCAGGTTATATTCAAGTCCCGTCTGGAAAATGCGTCCGACGAGGGCGATTGGACCATTTCGCTGTTCGACCGCCAATTGCTGTGCGCGATCAAAGACCGCCCTTTTTTCGTAAAGCAGATAGACGACGACTCGTCGACCGCTCCCGTTGCGCTCCGACCGTTTGCCGTCGGTTTTCGAGGGAGCGAGTCGCCGTTTCGGCTAGTTCGGGTTTGGCGAGACGTCTACTATGGTCCGCCGGTGGGAATGACCGAGTTACCTGAACGACGACTCGCCGATGATGAGTTTTACGTTTTGGGAGATAACAGCCCGGTTTCCGAGGACAGTCGAATTTGGCAAACCCCGGGGCAGGTGGTTTACAAGCATTTACTTGGAAAGCCTTTATGTATATTATGGCCGTTTCGCGGGAGGGGGGGCGGCCTAAGCCGTTTTCCGGTTCCCGACTTCGACCGTTTGGGTTATATTCGCTAAGTCTTTCCGAGCGGGATGCCCTCCGGACGTCATTGTTCTTACCTTATTTTGTCAATCAATTTTGCTAATCCATGTCGAAATCGAAACCATCCCCGATTATCCATATTAAGCCGCCCGTCGCCGTGAAACCCGTTCCGGCAAAGACGGCCTCGTCTCATGCGGCGGCGACTCGCGAGTTTATCGAATCGATCGCTATCGCCTTTGTGCTGGCGTTTCTCTTTCGGACCTTCGAGGCCGAGGCCTTTGTGATTCCGACCGGCTCTATGGCCCCGACGTTGTTGGGCCGCCACAAAGATGTGGTTTGTCCAAAGTGCGGTTTCGAATTCGTTGCGAACGCCGCCGAAGAGGTCGAATATCAACGTCGCGAAAATCTGATGGGGCTCGCTCATCAAAATCTTCCGGAAATGTACGAAATATATCAGTGCGTTTGTCCGGAATGTCGCGCATCGATCGACGTTATGCCGGGAAATCCGCAACGTGAGCTGTACCCGTCCTACAGCGGCGACCGAATCATCGTCGATAAATTCGCCTACCAATTCGCCGATCCTAAGCGTTGGGACGTCATCGTATTCAAGTATCCGGATCGCGCCTTTGAAAGCTACATCAAACGTCTAATCGGTTTGCCCGGCGAAACCGTTCGTATCCATCGGGGCGATTTATCGATTAGCAAAGACGGTGGCGCGACGTTTGAAATCATTAGTAAGCCCGCCGATAAAAGGTTGGCGACGTTGCAGACCGTGTTCGACAACGACTACACGCCGAAAATGCTTGGCTACGGATTCCCGGCGCGTTGGAATCCTGTCGCCGACGACAACCGCGTTTGGTCGACGAGCGATCACGTCACCTATGTTTGCGACGGTAAGAAGGCCGATTCGCCGGCTTGGATTCGTTACAGCCACTTGACGCCGACGATTAAAGACTGGTTTCGCGTTCCGAAAGCCGGTCGTCCTGTCGCGCCGATCGCCGTTCAACCCGTTCTGATTCGGGATTTCGCCGCCTACAACGCCAGCCGCATGCGTAGAGATGTCGAAACGAACCCTATTCCCCGGGACAATCAAACCGGCTTAAATTGGGTCGGCGATCTTGCCGTGCAATGCGAATGCGATGCGAGCGCCGGAGAGGGAGTCGTTATTCTTGAACTGGTAAAAGGCGGCCGACGTTTTCAATGCCGCGTCGATCTGACCGACGGAAAGGCGACTTTGGCCGTCGACGGCGACGACATGAAAGATTTTCGTCCTTCCGCGGCAACGCCGTGCAAGGGCGCGGGCAAACGCACGCTCATCTTTGCTAACTGCGATCGCCAACTCTACTTATGGGTTGACGGCGTCGCGCAGCGATTCGACGCCTCGACGTCGTATCCCGATTTGAAAAACGATCGGCCGACGCTGGACGATTTATCGCCCGTCGGCATCGGCGTCAAAGGTGCCTCGGTCGCCGTTCGGCATATCAAAGTCTTCCGCGACATTTACTATACGGCCATCAGCGCCCGATTGATGGAAGAGCAGCGGATCGGCGCGACGCGACAGGAAAATAATCCTCATTGCGATTTTATGCAAATGCCGGCGGCGCTTAAGAACGGAGAACGCGCCGACGAGTTTTTCGCTTCGCCCGAGCAATGGGGTGCGTTCGACGACAAGAATATGGCCACGGTTTCGTTTCCGCTGGGCAAGAATCAATTTTTCGCCATGGGCGATAACAGTCCCTCAAGCGCCGATAGCCGATTGTGGAGTCCCGACATGTGGTGGGTCGATCGCGATTTGCTGATCGGCAAAGCTTTTTTCGTGTATTGGCCGCATTCCAAAGATCGTTTGCCGGGCATTAACGTGCCGTTTTGGTTCTTTCCCGATTTCGCCGACATGAAATTTGTTCGTTAACGTCCGCTCCCGACGAAGCGAGCAATGGTTGCAAATATATGTTAGACGTACAAAAACTAGTGAAGTTCTACGGATCGCGAAAAGTCGTTGACGGCGTCAGTTTTAACGTCGGCAAAGGCGAAATCGTCGGTTTACTAGGTCCGAACGGAGCCGGTAAAACCACCTCCTTCCGTATGACCTGCGGCATGATCGTGCCCAACGCGGGCAAGGTTACCCTCAACGGAAAAGACGTCACGAATTGGCCGATGTATCTTCGCGCGCGTGAAGGCGGAATGGGCTACCTGGCCCAAGAATCGAGCGTGTTTCGCAAGCTGTCCGTCGAGCAGAATTTGCTCGGAGTTATGGAAATGCTAAATTTCGAGCGAAAAATGCGTTTTCGCCGTTGCGACGAATTGCTCGATCAGTTCGACATTAAACGACTTAGGAAATCGCTGGCCGCTTCGCTTTCCGGCGGTGAAAGAAGACGTTTGGAAATCGCTCGTTGCTTGGTTTCCAATCCGAAAATCATTCTCCTCGACGAACCGTTCACCGGAATCGATCCGGTGACGATTGCGAGCATTCAAAAAATCATTCGACGTCTGCGCGACCAAGGAATTTCGATTCTCATTACCGACCACCAAGTTCGAGAGACGTTGCAAATTACCGACCGCAGCTACGTCATTCGCGAAGGGAAAGTTTTGTGCCACGGCAATCCTGCCGAAGTGTTGTCGAATCCCGAGGCGAAAAAATACTACTTCGGCGAAAATTTGGACATCGGCCGGCATGACGCCTCTATCGGTCAGCATCAATACGCCGTTTACCAAAGCGGCGAGATTCCACGCCGCCGATAACCCCCTTATCCGGCCTTTTCTTCGTGAAATGTGTTGACGTTTTCCGAAAAAATTACTTTAGTATTTGGAAAAACATGGACCCACGATTATTCAAAACGGTTCTCGTCGTTGGCTGCGTTTTCGCAAGCCTTCTCTGTTCGCGAGTCTTTTCGCAAGAACCGGCCTCTCCTGCCGCTGAACCGAAAAAGGAATTAAAGCTCGAGCCGATAAAGCTCGCCGATCCGGACTTGTCAAAAGGGCTTCCGCTGATGCAGGCGTTGAAGAACCGAGCTACCGTCCGAAATATCTCATCCAAAGAATTGAGCCCTCAGCAATTATCCGAGATTCTTTGGGCCGCTAACGGAGTGAATCGCGAAGACGGCAAACGAACCGCTCCGGCGGCGATTAACAAGCAGTTCGTCGATTTATATGCCGTGACCCCGAAAGGTATTTACATTTTCGACGCGACGAAAAGCGAGTTGAAGCCCGTCGCCGAAGGAGACTTCCGCAAACAAATCGTGCGACAAGATTATTCGCAATCCGCTCCGCTTAATTTGGTCTTCGTCGCCGATCCGAATAAGTACGCCAAGACTCCTCCGACGACCGAAAGCGGAAAAGAGGACCTGCTAATTAACGCGGCGATCGCCGCAGGCTGCCAAACGCAAAACGTCGCCCTTTACTGCACCGGAGAGAATCTCGGCGCGACGGTCATCGGATCGATCAACCGCGTTGGCTTCGCGAAATGCGTGAAACTTCCCTCCGACCACAAAGTGATTTGTGGGTTGACGGTCGGTTGCCGCAAACAATAGAATTTCGACGGAACGCTTCTTTCGGTCTTCGATGACGACGGCTTGGAACGAACTATGAAACGGAATTTGCGCGGATCGAGAATTATTTTGACCGGAGCTTCTAGCGGCATCGGCCGGGCTCTCGCCGTCGAGTTGGCCTCCGCCGGCGCCAAGACCGTCGTCTTGGCCCGTCGCGAGGATCGCTTGCAAAAGCTGGCCGAAGAAGTTCAGACCGCAGGCGGTGAAATCGTTACGGTCGTCGGCGACGTGACCGACCCGGCCGTTCGCCAAAAAACCTTCGATGAAGCCGTTTCCCGTTTCGGCGGACTCGACATTCTTATCAACAACGCAGGCGTCGGAGCGATGGGCTACTTCGAAAAGGCCGATCCTAATCGCTTGCGCCGCATATTCGAGGTAAACGTCTTTTCGCTCATTGAAATGACTCGTTTAGGCCTGCCCCTCTTAAAACAGGGAAATCGCCCGATGATCGTCAACGTCGGGTCGATCCTTGGCCATCGCGGCGTTCCGCATAGCAGCGAATACAGCGCCAGCAAGTTCGCCGTTCAAGGCTTTAGCGAGGCGATTCGCGCCGAGTTGAATAAGTACAAAATTGACGTCCTCGTCGTAAGCCCCGGAACGACCGACACCGAGTTTTTCGACAGTAAGCTCGAAAAAACCGACGATCCGCCCTGGCCGAAGCATCGCGCCACGACGCCCGAACGGGTGGCACAGGAAACCGTCCGGGCGATGCGACGCGGGAAACACGAGATCATTCCCTATGCCCTCGGCAAGATTATGTGCGGAATTAGTCGTCTTTCGCCGCGTTTGATGGACGCCATTATGGCCCGTTACGCCTAACTATTTTAAGTAATCGGAATTGCGCAGGCGTGAGCTTTTTGAGGCTTCTCCGCGGCATTTCTGAAAATTCGCCTTGATCTGGAAATAATTACCAGTTTGGCCGAAGAATCTAATATCTAATGGAGTCGCTTTTTTCTAAATCGTGTTCCATGTTTTTTTTGCGCATGTGAAAATTGTCCGTGCGGCAAAAAAGTGATTGAAAAAAACGACTTTCACTCGTTAAACTAGAGTTATTCGCGTTCTCGCATTTGCTCCCGATTGCCGCAAGGAACTGGCTTGGTTCGCATTTTGCGATAAAGACCGCATTCCGCGGTTGTTAGGACGCGCGGCTTATCCTCGTGGAGTCCTCATCGACCCCCATGCCCGAATCGCGATTCTTCGTCTACGCCGTTTGCGATGGGAAGCGGGTTCCTAACTTCCCTCGTCGCTCGCATTTTGAAGAGAGATATGGACTATGGCTGACCTTTCGAGAAGACAGTTTTTAGGAAACACCTTACTAACGGCCGCCGTCGCAGCGTCTCCTACCGGACTATTCCGCCATCGTCGAGCCTCGGCTCCCGTCTATCAAGTTCCCTCCAAAAGTCCCAATGAGATTTTGGGCGTCGCCGTGGTCGGCGTCCGAGGTCAAGGTAATAACCATATCAAGGCATATCTCGGCAGCAAGCAAGCTGAAATACTTTACATCGCCGACGTTGATGAGGAAATCGGACAGAAACGAGCCGAAGAGGTCGCCAAAGAGCAAAAGCGAAAACCCAAATGGGTCCGCGACATGCGCGAAGCGTTTGCCGACAAGTCTGTCGACACCGTTTCAATCGCCACGCCGAACTTCACTCACGGTTTGGCGGCGGTATGGGCGATGCAGGCGGGAAAGGACGTGTACCTCGAAAAGCCCGTCTCATTCAATATCGCCGAAGGACGCGCCGTCGTCGAAGCCTCGCATAAGCTCGGCCGAATCTGCCAAATCGGCACCCAATGCCGCTCGAACGGCGGCATCCAAGAAGCAATCCGTTACGTTCATTCCGGTAAAATCGGCGAAGTGAAGCTCTCTCGCGGGCTTTGCTACAAACGCCGCAAATCAATTGGCCCCAAAGGCGTCTATCAAGTTCCCAAGTCTGTTGACTACAACTTGTGGTCCGGCCCGGTCGAACTCCTTCCGCTCACTCGAAAGCAGTTTCATTACGACTGGCACTGGCAATGGCCCTACGGTAACGGAGACTTGGTCAACCAAGGCATCCACCAAATGGACATCGCCCGTTGGGGACTCGGCGAAAATACCTCCTGCTCGCGAGTTTGCAGCTACGGCGGACGTTGGGGATACGAAGACTCCGGCGAAACGCCCAACAGCAACTTCATCTTCTACGAGTACCCTGACGGGAAGACGATGATGTTCGAAGTCCGCGGACTCGAAACGAAAAGCTTCCATAAGGCCTCGGTCGGCGTCGTCTTCCACGGAACCGACGGCTACGTCGTCGTTACTTCCTACAAAGACGCTACGGCCTACGACAAGAACTGGAACGTCGTTCGCAAGTTCACCGGCGGAACGGAATATGATCTCTCGTTGCATATTCCAAACTTCTTTAAGGCCGTACGAAGCCGCAAAATGAGCGACTTAAACGCCCCGGCCATCGAGGGACATCTTTCGACCGCCCTTTGCCATCTCGGAAATATCTCCTACCGGTTGGGCAAGACCGGAACCTATGACGAGATGAAAAGCTGCGTCGGCAAATTGAAGACGAACGAAAACGTCGCTGACCTCCTTGAGCGCTTCAGCAGCCACTTGACCGACAACGAGCTGAAGCCGGAGAAGCTGGAAGTCACGATGGGCGCCGAATTGATCTTCGACCCGAAGACCGAAACGTTCCCTGGCAACGACGCCGCGAACGCCTTCCTCGCCCGAGAATGTCGTAAACCGTTCGTCATTCCCGCAGCGAAGGAATTCATGACCGGCCCCGACTTCGTTACCGCGCCGCTGACCTAATCTCCTTCATGCGAACAGTGTGAAAGAAGGACGCCCTTCGAGCCAGAGACATGCCCGCGACTTACGCGGGCATGTTCATTTCTTGCAGATTCTTACTCGCCGAATACCCCGCTCCTCCGGACGAGCCGCGATTCTTAAAGCGCGCCGAGGTATGCAAAAAACCCGCGTTGAGCAAACGTCGGCAAAGTTTGCGAATTCGGCAGGGGTTCGCAAAACATTAGCAACCTGTTATGGGCCGAGAGGTTATGCTTGCTGCGGACTTGACGGGAGGCGAAAAAGCCTCCATGATTACGGTAATTAGGAATTCCAGCCTCAAACCGCACGGTGCGGAACGCCGTTTCGCGCTTTGCATGCTACCAAACAACGGAGCTCCCCTATAGGGCGTTCCCTACAATTAGGAGCGGTCGAGATGCTTTTCAGGATGAGTTGGCGCGTCGTTTTAGCTTTGGCGACCATTTTGTCTTCATCGGCGCTCCGCGCGGCTGACGTTTCCGACGCTACGGGGGCGATCACCTCCGCGGCTCCGAGCGACGCCGCTTCGCAATTGGCGAAAAAACTTCTCACCTCCTATTACGAAGCCTTCAACTCCGGCGACGCCAAAGCCTTGGCCTCTCTCTGGAAAGAAGACGGAGAGTTCATCAGCACGAACGGGACGCGGATCGTCGGTCGAGATAAAATCCAAGCGATTTTCGCGGACTTCTTCAAAGCGAATCCGAAAAGCACGATTACTCTCACGGTCATGACCGCTCGAATGGACGGCGAAAATACGTTGGTCATCGACGCCTTGCCGAAAATTGCCCCGCAGCCTGTCGCAGGCGCGAAAGGCGAACGTCCGGTGACGATCGTTTGGGTGCGCTCGGACGCCGATTGGCGAATAGAAGGCGTCATGGAAAAACCGATGCTTCCGCTGAGCTACGAGCATCTCAAACAGCTTGAATGGATGGTCGGCAAATGGTCGTGCGAGACGAGTTCGCCGATTCCCGCCTCGGTGAAAATTTCATGCGATTGGACCGGCAATAAGAGCTTTTTGATTATCACCTATTCAATCGTCCATAACGGAACCGCCCGGCATGGAACCGAAGTCATCGGTTGGCTCGCCTCGAAGAAGACCTACCATTCGCAAATTTTTGATTCGACGGGCGGGACCGCCAACGGCGTCTGGAAACAAACCGATAAGAAGACCTGGACGGTTTCATTTGTGGGCGAATCGGCCGACGGCTTGGCCACGAAGGCCGAAGAATTGTTCATCAAGGACGGCGACGACGCCATGACGATCGATTGGAATAATTTGTATCGCGACGGGGCCGAGCAGCCCGACGTTCCCCCGATGCAATTAAAACGGGAAAAGCCGGCCGACGCGAAGAAATAGTAATCTATAATTTAAGTTGAGAATTGATTCCGTCGGGCACGGCGTGCCTGACCTACAAGACTTACCGCGAGAGAGCCGAGCCATGCCGATTCATCTTCAACGCGAAATCGACAAAATTAAAAAGTCCTTGCTTTCACTTTGCGCGCAGGTCGAAGAGCAAGTCCACCTCGCGGTTCGTTCGTTGCTGACTCGCAACGACGCTATGGCGAAAGAGATTTTACAACGCGACTTGGAAGTCGATCACCTCGAAGTCGAAGTCGAAGAGGAATGCCTGAAGACATTGGCGTTGCATCAGCCCGTGGCCGTCGATTTGCGATTGATCATTTCGGCCTTGAAGATCAACAATGATCTGGAGCGGATCGGCGACATGGCCGTGAACATCGCCCGAAAGGCCGCCGCCTTGGCCGAGGATGAACCGGTCGAATTGAACTTCGACTATGGCGTCATGTGGACGAAAACCCAAGCGATGCTCCGCGACAGCTTGGACGCCCTCGTCAATATGGACGCCGATTTAGCCTATAACGTCTGCAAACGAGACGACGAAATCGACGCCATGAAGAGCCAGGTTCGTCTCGAGATCGAAGACCGGATTCAAAAGGACCCTCGCAAGGTTAAGCAGTACATTCGACTGCTTGCCATCGCGAGGAATTTGGAACGCATCGCCGATCTAGCGACGAACATCGGCGAAGACGTTATCTATCTCGTCCAAGGCAAAATTATTCGTCACAGCGAACACGGCGACGTGAGTTAGAGTGAAGGGCATAGGGTGTTGGGCATAGGGGCGTGCATACATTTACTCGTCAGAGAGCATTCATGCGTTACGCACATATTATTGCCGGGGGATCGGGGACTCGTCTTTGGCCGATGAGCCGTGAAACGACTCCGAAGCAACTCATCCCGTTCATCGCGGGCCGTAGCCTCTTGCAACTTTCCTTCGAACGATTGGAAGGCCTCATTCCTGTTGAGCGACGCTACGTCGGCGCCGGCGGTAAACACCGCGACGCGGTCTTGGCCGGCGTTCAGGGCTTGGGCTCCGAACAATTCATTAGCGAACCGATCGGACGCGACACGCTGAATGCCGTCGGCTTGGGCGCCGCCGTCCTTGCCCAGCGCGATCCCGATGCGGTGATCGGAGTTTTTACCGCCGATCATTTAATCGAGCCGGAGGCGGAGTTTCGCCGTATCGTCGCTCGCGGTTTTGAAATCGCCGAAAAATATCCGAACGCCCTCGTCACTTTCGGCATCGCGCCGACCTTCGCCGCCACGGGCTATGGTTATCTTGAATTGGGCGATCCTCTGGAAGGCGAGGCGAAAGTCGTTCGCCAGTTCAAAGAAAAGCCCGATCTGTCGACGGCCGAGACCTATTTCAAGGCCGGACATGAGAAGTTTCTCTGGAACAGCGGAATGTTCGTTTGGCGCGCGAAGACCATGCTCGATTGTATTCGCCGCTTTGAGCCGACCTCGTACGAAGGTTTGATGAAGATCGCCGAGGCCTGGGACACGCCCGCTCGCGAGGCGACGCTGAATGATATCTTCCCGAATCTGAAAAAAATTAGCGTCGATTTCGCAATCATGGAGCCTGCCTCGCGCGACGCCGACGTTAAAGTCGTCGCCGTGCCGATGCCGCTCAGTTGGATGGATGTCGGCTCTTGGCCGGTCTTCGCCAAAACGTGTGAGAAGGACGCGGCGAACAACGCGTTGGCCGCCGATACCAGCGCCACGATCGATACGAAGAACTGCCTACTCGCCTCAAGCGAGCCGGGGCATTTGATCACGACCATCGGCTGCGAGAACCTTCTCGTTCTCCACACGCCCAACGCCACGCTGGTCTGTGCGGCCGATCAAGCCGAGCGAATCAAGGACATCCACAAAATCGTTGGCGAACGATTCGGCGGAAAGTATCTGTAGGGCGTAAGGCGCTCGCGCCGAAATCAGCGAGCGGCAAGAACTTTGCGCAGGCCTTCCAGATCGTCGGCCCCGATGACGCCGACTTTCGCGTCGAGCATTTCACGCCAAACGGCCGGCATGTCCGGAGCGTCCCAAAATCGTAAGCGTCGCCCGACTTTTCCGGCCTTGCCCGCTAACTCGCGGAGTTTCGCTTTTTCTTCGGCGGGCATTTCGCCTTCGCCTCGCCACTTGAAATAGTTCGTCCAGCGCAGACTGACCCAAGGAATAAGATCGGCCGGAGAGTCCGATTGCAAATCCCGAGCGCTGCCGTCAATCGAGGCGTATCGAGGCGAGTCGGCCTTGATCTCGTCGCGAGGAATTTGCCCCGTGATTACTACCGTCACTGCCTTGCGAGTCGCCTTCCCTTTTTCAACGACCGTCAAAATATCGTCGTACTCGGCCAAGAGTTTCCGCAACGCCGCGTAAGTCGCTTTCGGCTCCGACTTGATCTCGATGAGCAGCGTGAATTCAGGACCGCCGGGATAGACGCGGCCGCCGTTTTTTCTAACCCGCTCACGGAGCGGATCGAGATAGAGATTTTGCAACGTTCGTTTCGAACTGAGAAACAGTTCGAAATGGCCGACAAGTAATTTCCCGTCCACTAGAAAAACGTCGGCCTCGACGCTGCAAAAGCCGTGATCGAGCGCGTCGAACAAAGGACGCTTATGTTGATAGTCGTTGTGCGAATGCGCCAACGGAAGCGGCGTAACGACCGGCGTCGTTTTCGTCTCTTCTACGGCCGATTTCTCGGCGGCGTGGATTCCGAACGCAATCAGCGAAAGCAGTATAAAAGCGGCTGGGGCGGAGAGTTTCATGGCTGATGAACTGGCTTTTTGACCGTTTTTGATCGCAAAGCGTTTTACCAGTAGAACTCCAGGCCGATGTGCGGTCCGTGATATACCTCTTGTCCCGAGTTGTGAATCATCGGATTCGCGGAGTTCAGTTCGCTTGACGAAATTGCGAGGTTGTCCGAAGCGACGGCCAAATCGGTCACCCACATCGCTTGATAGCCGATGCGAGCGGCCATGTGCTCGGTCCACTTCCAATAGAGTTGAAGATCGACTTCGCCGACGAACGAGGCGCCGTCCGCTTCTACTCGTGCCGATTCCGTTCCGTTCACGCTGCGTGTCATCGTCGCATGATTATTGCAGAGCGCGCCTTTCGCAGTGAGATCGACCCAGCAGTTCGGGGCGATGTAGAAGTCTAAAATGCCGCCGATTTGCGGACCGACCAAGTCGTTCGTCGTTCGGGCGGAAAGTGCGTTGAGAGTGCCTGGAGTCGCCAACCTCGTGTAGTTAAACCCGAAGTTTTCTTCTTCGCCGATGTATCGCATTCCAAGGAGGAAGTACGGCGTCAGCGCGCTCCCTTCCATGGGGATCAAAAATTTGACGTTCAACTCGCCGCTTTGCAGTTGAGCCTTGTCGGTCATCTGGGCGAAAGTCAAATTATTATAGACAGTCGAGGGAGTGCCGCTAAATCCGGAATAAACCGATTGGATGCCGCCGGTGCTGTCGTACGAAGAATACGATTCATCCCAATTGTTGAGCGTGAAATAAGAGCCCTCGACAAAAATTGGTAAGTCCCAAAGACCGACCCCAACCGTTAGTTTCGGCGCGCCTTTGAACGGCTCGTCGAGGCGGGAGGTCGTGACGTATTCCTTGTAGTTGTCATAGACGAAAGCGGGACGATCATGCACGTCTCGCTTGAGTAGCAAGGCCTCAGTTCGGACGTAGAGCCGGGGATTCGGCGGCGCTTCGTAAGGTCCAAACGGACTGCCGCAGCCCCCTTTGCAATCGTTCGCTTGAGCCTGGCAATCCGTAGTGAGCCCAAAGCATGTGAGAATAAACAAGATTGCCGTTATGGGTAACAAGCGACTAGTCATTTGCCGCACCGTGTGTCTAGGATGATAGAAAAAGTATGTTGAAAAGCATACCGTCATTACCATCGTCGGCCCGAAACGACTGATACAATCAGAATTTTCCGTAAAATCCGAATAGATTGCCTAGATTAACGGCTTCGAGCGTGCAAGCGGCTTGCCGCCAGTTCAAGCTTGCTTGGCCATGCCGCAGTTTTCTGGATAAATACGTTGGCGGGAGGTCCAGTGCGAAACGGCCTGGCTCCACAGGGGCGGAACGGCACGGAGACCGTTCCCTACAGAGCAGACTCTCTCTCGCTATGCCAAGTCGCGGTCTTCGAACAGAAGCAGACTTACGACCAAAGCGAAGAGACAGTAGAGCAAGCAGTAGATGCCCGCCCAGCCGATATAGCGGATGCTAATGGCCTGATCCGACGAAATGGCTGTGTAGCAGTTGAAATGGTCCAAAACGGGCAAAATGGCCGAGAGCAAGTTCGCAAAGAAGGCGACCTGTTCCTGCTGGCCTATCGACGCTCCGGCAAGCAACGGCATGAGATGCCCGAGGACGTAGATTGTAAAGCAAAGCGCCAAGTTAGCCTGCATGGCCAAGCGAGTGGCGATAGCGACGCTAATCGAAGTGAAGATCATCGTTTCCATAAAGGTCAACGCCATAGCCGGGGCGATCTCTGCGATCGGCTTTTGGCATTGCTCGACGGTCACTTCGGCCTGGCCCGTTTCCCGGGCGTCGTACGCCACTTTGTACGAAAGAGTGGAGAAAAACACCGTACCGAGGACGATCAGCAGAACCGCGACGGGAAATAAGATGCCCAGAAACTTCCCAATAATGAATTGACGGCGGGTGAGCGGCTTTGATAAAAGCGTCAAGGCTGTGCGGCCTTCTAATTCGTCATTAATCGAGACGCTGGCGGTCCACGAGGCGAGCAGGATCGACAAAACGGTCATCAGCGTTAAGCCCGTATCTTTGACCATTTTGATATCTTCGCCGAACGTGTTGTAAGGCAAAAACGTGAAGAGGATCAGCGCGAAGACCCCGATGGCCATCGTGAGGCCGAAAAGCGGTTGGGCGATCGCTTCTTTGGCGGTGGAGCGTGCGACGGCGGCCGTTCGCGGAAAAATAAGCGATGTCAAAATGCTGATCGCGGCAAGCGCGACCGCGGCCGTGGCTGCTCCGGCGGCGACCAGCCATAAAGGTCGAATCCAGAGCGGAATGTACATACCGAACAACGGAAGAACGGCGGCGGTGGTCATGTTGGATTTTGCCGGAATTGGTTGACTAAAAACGGATTCGAAAATCGGTAAACGGCTCAGCGGCGATGATTTCTTGCGATTGAACGTCGAATATGTAAGGTCCAAGGGCGAAGTCGATTTCGTCAAGGAATTTTCGGACCTCGTTCGCTTCCCCCTCAACGATCAATTGAACTCGACCGTCGATCAGGTTCTTCACGTACCCGACGACGGGATGCCGTGCGGCGACGGAGCGGACGGTATAGCGAAAGCCGACTCCCTGCACATGGCCGGAAAACAATAACTCGCGCCGGACTCGTTTCTCATCGCTCAAGGCGATCCTCCTTAATCCGTCTAGTATAGCGCATCGCGGATTGAGATTCTAGCCGTCGCCCGTCCTTTCAGGGGGAGTCTCGTTAGCTTTTAACAGTTCTCGCCAAGGAACCAATCTTGCGGTCCGGCGGCCCTTTTCGTATCCTCCGCGATCATGAAAACTACATTAATAGCGTTCGGCGTTGCGGCGACGGCCTTTTTCTCGGTCTGTTCGGCGTTTGGCGCGGAGAACCCCGCCCAACCCACCGAAGGCGGAACAGTCCAAGCGGTCGCCGTCCAAGCGAATCCTCCCTCGGCAAAGCGGATTGTTTTGCTTCGCAACGGCCAAATTCTCGAAGGAACCGTCGAACAAGACGGCGATTTCTATCACGTTCGCCTCGCCGACGGCGAAATCCGCATTCGCACGAGCGAAGCGGAATTCGTCGGCAATGATATGGAAGCCTGCTACCAATTCAAACGCGGGCAAATCCAAGCTGACGGACTGCAAGGGCATCTCGCTTTGGCGCAGTGGTGCCAACGGCAAAAACTCTACGAACATGCGGCCGCCGAATTGGCTGACGCGGCGTCGATTTCGCCGAATAACGGTTCCATCGCGATCCTCCAGCGTCGCTTAAAAATGGCCCAAGAGCCGTTTGAAGAGACGACGCCTGCGGCGGCAAAAGACCCCGACGAGCCGACCCTCGAACAGTTAGACAATATGGTGCGCGATCTTCCGCCGCAAGCGGTCGAAGCGTTCACTCAGCATATCCAGCCCTTGTTGCTGAATCAGTGCATGTCGTCGGGCTGCCACGGCTCGCAAGCGACGACCACGTTGAAGTTGCAACGACCCTCGTCAAATCAACCAGCCAGCCGACGCATGACGCAGCGCAATCTGTATGCGACGCTAAAACTTATCGACCGCGCCAATCCGCTTTCCAGCCCGTTGCTCTCGGCCCATGCGCCGACGAAAGGGACCGCCGTTTCCGATCGGCAATCCATTCCGCACCAAAAACTAGTATGTTGGGCTTTGATGCTCGGCGTCGGATCGGGCGGTGAAGCCAATTTCGCTTCGCAACCGCTTGACGCGTTTTCGCAACCGGCGTCGACCGGAGAATCGCCTCGCCGACTCTCTAAAGAAGGAATGCAAGCGCGGCCTCTCTCGGGCTCCGGACGCCCCGCCTCGAAACCTGCCGCGACAAATCCGTTTTTGCCCGCCGATTACCAAGAACCGGTCGCCGGCGTCGAGCAAGCCCCGCCGGCCAACGCCGTTCCCGCGGAATTGCCGACCGAAAAAGACGCCAAAACCACGGCCAAAGCGACCGATGGGGAAGGGCAGGGGAGCGCATCGCGGGTCAAACGCGGCGTTCCGAAAAAACTCCCGGAAGGAAAAGATCCTTTCGATCCGGACGTTTTCAATCGTCGCCACGAGGCCGCCGCAAAACCGATCGCCGCGCAAACGGAAAAGAAAGCCGGAGAAACGGGGAACTAATCTCGCGCCGCGCTAGGCGCCGGAAAAACGGAATCGCTGCGAAATAAATCTTTGCTTTCGCAAAATACTTAAGAGGGCGGTGCGTCTATGGCGGCTTGGTCTAATCGATTGTTTGTCATCATGGCTAGCGCCGCTCCGTTAGCCGTCATTCTGCGACGCGGGCCGACCGATTGGTATCATATCATTCGGTGGCGCACCGCCACAGATAAATTTTGGATCATCCGAAACTTGCGTGCTTACGCCGTAGCGTGGGCGAATATTCAGGGGCTGGGGAAAACGAAAACGGCCGCCCCGCTTACATCCAAATTCGCTTTAACCGTTTGAATCGTTTTGGCTCTTCCTCAGAGGATTTACTCGCAGACATTCTTTTTGGGAAACTTTTCTTTCTCGACGTTTGCGTCGCAGACGTCAGCGGGGCATGCCGTTCGCCAAAAGGCGCCTCACGGTTAGGTCTCTGATACTTAGGTCGAGGCATTCGGAACGCAAAAAAGAATATGGACGCCTTTTATAGCCGAAAATTTAAATTTCTTGGTTTCGACGGATCGTCGTAAGTCGTTAAAATGCAAAATCATCGCGGCGAGTCGGTAGTTGGATTGTCAAAGAGCGAGTCGCATTTTTCCATGACGATCCAGAGTATCGTAACAGAAAGCATGGCTCAATTTCCAACAAAAAGCGGTTTTGCTTGCACCAGGCAAAAGTTGGGCTGTCTCTAGAAGGACGAAATATACGGATGCCCCCTAATATTCATTCTGTTACGTTTGTCGCGAAGTCTTGAAGAGGAGTTGAAGCGAAATTTTCCCCATTTTTAAGCGCAAACATTCTTATCTCGATGCTCTTCCGGGGTGTTTAGAAGTGTGAGGAATCTTTCGTGGTTAATAGGTCCGGCGAATGGCTCATCTAAAGCAATTGCCTTGACCGGTTTTCCCGATTATTCTCAATACTGTGGTAGTCGTATGAGGAATCGAATGGGAAAGAGGCGTCATGCCGGCATCTTCGCAACCGCCGATAGGGCTTTACGTGCATGTTCCGTTTTGTGCAAGTAAGTGCGCGTATTGCGACTTCGCCTCGTATGCCTCGCGCGAGGTCGACATTCCGCGCTACGTCGAGGCCGTCGTCGAAGAAATTACCCGGCGCGGGGCCGAAACCGGGCATCTTAAAGCCGATACGGTTTTCCTCGGCGGCGGAACGCCGTCGCTTCTCGACGATATGCAAGTAACTCGCATTCTCGACGCTCTCGCAGAAAACTTTTCGATAGAAGGCGGCGCCGAGATCACTTGCGAATGCAACCCGGGAACGCTGACTGCCTCCTTAGCACGGGCGTTGCGTCGATGGGGCGTGAATCGGCTGTCGCTGGGCGCGCAGGCTGCGCAATCGCGGCTTTTAGGAATGCTCGGTCGAATCCACGATTGGGAGAAAGTAGTCGCCTCGATGGAAATTGCTCGGGGGGCGGGATTTGAAAATAGCAACCTCGATTTGATGCTTGGTCTTCCTTCGCAGACTACGGCCGACGTGCAGGAAACGCTCGACGCGGCGACGGCGCTTTCGCCGACGCATATTTCCTATTACAGTTTGATCGTCGAGGAGGGAACGCCGATCTGTCGCGACATAACGGCGGGAAAACTTACGCTGCCGGACGAGGAAATGGATCGCGACATGTACGAGCTTGCGAGGCGAACGCTCGAAGAGCGCGGCTTCATTCAATACGAGATAAGCAATTTCGCCCGGGAAGGATTTGCCTGTCGGCATAACGTCGGCTGCTGGACTCGCGTGCCGTATCTTGGCTTCGGCTGTGCGGCGCACAGCTTTTACGATGAATGCCGGACGATGAACCCGGAGACGCTCGACGCGTACCTGTCGGGCGAAAAGCCGGAGATTGAGCGAATATCTGCGGAGAAAGCGAGGTTCGAGAGCATGATGCTCGGCCTGCGCATGACTCGCGGCGTAAAGGACGACGATTTTACCCGCATGCACGGGCTGAGCATTCGCGAGGCGTTCGGCGAAAAACTAGATGGTCCGATAAATTCCGGGCTGCTAGAATGGCATGAAGAGGCGTTGAGACTCACTCGTCGCGGAATGGATATGGAAAACACCGTGTTGGTTGAGCTTCTCTAAGACGGTAGGAAAGGCGAATTTTACGTATGCGGCGCTGGGACATCTTTTGCAAGGTCGTCGACAATTTCGGCGACGTCGGCGTTTGCTGGCGACTGGCACGACAGTTGGCCGACGAACACGGCGCCGACGTTCGGCTATGGATTGATCGTTTGCCGAGTTTTGCGCGGCTATGTCCGACCGCTTCGCCCGACGCCGAAGCGCAGCGTATTGAGGGGATTGAAATTTGCCGTTGGCCGGTTGAGTTTCCGAACGTTGAAGCGGCCGACGTCGTCATCGAGGCGTTCGCCTGTCAATTACCGGAGAATTATATTGCGGCTATGTCTCGACGCGGCGAGGCGCCGGCGTGGATCAATTTGGAATACTTAAGCGCGGAGTCGTGGGTCGAGGGGTGCCATCGGCTTCCGTCGCCGCAGATGAATAATTCGCTGGCGAAGTATTTCTTTTTTCCCGGCTTCACGCGGCGGACTGGCGGACTGTTGCGGGAGCGCGGGTTATCGGCCGCTCGGGACGCGTTTGGCGAAACGGCCGAGGGGGATTTTTGGCGCAGCTTGGGAGCGCCTGCGCGAAGGGAAGGGGAATTGCGCGTCTTGCTGTTTTGCTACGAGAACGCGGCTTTGCCCGAGTTGCTGCGGCGCTGGGCCGAGGGCCCTGAGACGGTTACGGTGTTCGTAACGCCGGGGGCGGCCGCCGATCAGACGGCCGATTGGTTTGGGGAGCCGTTTTCGGCTGGTTCAATTTTGCGTAAATCAATGCTATCGGCCTTCTCCTTACCGTATCTGCCGCAACCGATTTTTGACCGGCTCCTTTGGGCCTGCGACGTGAATTTCGTGCGGGGAGAAGATTCGTTCGTACGGGCCCAATGGGCGGACCGCCCGTTTGTGTGGCAACCCTATCCGCAGTCGGAGGAGACGCATCTGGTTAAGCTCGATGCGTTTTTAAGCCGATATCTCGAATCTTGCGAGCCTGCCGAGGCTGTTCGACAGTGCTGGAATGCCTGGAACGGTCGGGGGGGGATCGCCACGGCCTGGACCGATTTCATTGCAAATCGAGCGGCCATTGAGCGTCATTGCAAGGATTGGGCGAATCTGCTTGACCAAACGGGCGATTTAGTCCACAATTTAGTTTCTTTTGTCCTTGAAATAGAGGATCTTTAACCCTTGCTTCGAGCCGGGCTTCGCTTTGGCTTTGCGGATCTGTTTTTCCGAAGGGGAAACAGGCGGCGAACGGCGGTTAAAAGTGGTGAATTAGTAAAATAATAGGCATCGTTTTGCGCGCCCCCTTGTTGGCAGGCGCCGGCGCCTAATCTTAAAACGTCAGGATGGGAACTTTTGTATGGGTGTCGTAACAGCCGGTGAACTTCAGGCAGGCAACGTAGTGATCGTCGATAAAGCTCCGCTTGTGGTGTTGAAGAGAACGACCACGAAGTCGGGCCGAAACGCCGCCGTGGTCAAGTTGAAAACCAAGCATCTCATGACCGGTCGCGTCAACGAGTCGGTGGTGAAGGCCGACGACAAGATGGAAAAGATGGTTCTCGAGAAGAAGGAATGCACGTATTCCTATTTCGCCTCGCCGAATCACGTTTTCGTCGATTCGGACTACAACCAATACGAAATCGACGCCGAGATGATTTCGGACTTGGAAAAATACCTGATGCCCGAAATGAGCGACATTTGCGAAGTCACGTTCTACGAAGGACGCCCGATTTCGGTGACGCTGCCGAAGATCATCGTTCGAGAGATCGAATACACCGAACCGGCCGCTCGCGGCGACACCTCGGGCAAGATTTTCAAGCCGGCGACGTTGAAGGGAACGAATTACGAGATTCAAGTTTCGGCCTTCGTCGAAATCGGCGATAAGATCGAAATCGACACCGAGACCGACGAATTCCGCAAGCGCGTCTAAGGGTGCGGCTTTTCGTCCAAGCTGTTTGCTTGGCAGTGAACACGCGTAACTATAATATGGCCGTGAATCTTTGCTCTCATATGCAGAGACTCACGGCCTTTTTTCTGTTTGTTCGGTCCGCACTCACTCTTTTAGGGCTTTCTCCAAAGCATCCACTTTCGCTCGAAGCAGCGGTTGGTCGGAATGAATTTCAAGAGACATGCGGTATTTTTCGAGCGATTCCCGCTTTTTCCCCTTGGCTTCCAGGCAATGCCCCCACACCTCCCACGCAAAAGCATTCTCCAATTCAAGTTCTAACGCCGTTTTGCATTTTTCGATAGCTTCTTCCGGCCTTTGTGCATTGCAGAGCGTGTCGCCCCAATTCGCCCAGAAAGAAGACCGCTCTGGGGAGAGTTGCGTGGCCTGGCGATGTGCTTCGTCGGCTTCCTTGAATTGTCTTAAATAGTTCAGCGTATTGCCAAGTCCGTCATAACTCCAACCGGTCGGCTCCATTGCGACGGCTTTTCGACGCTCGACGAGCGACTCGTCATAGCGTTCTAGATTATCAAGAAGATTGGCGTAGGTTTGGTGAACTAAGACTGGACCCGGGTTCCACTTCTCAAGTAGCTTTTTGTAGTGAATAACGCCTTTTTCATTAAGGTTGAGCGATCGGCACTGCACCGCTAGCATCCATTGCAAGACAATCTCGTTCGGACGAGATTCGGCTAAGTTTTCAAGGCTAGTGAAATAAACGTCGGGGTTTCTGCGCACTTCTTCCTCGCTATCCAACCCGATGATGAAGAAAACGCTTTGCCCGATCGCGGTTCTTCTGTTAGCCATCCCCGCAAGGATGAAACGCGGAATCGCATCTTCGACGTTGAATCGACTGCGTTCGCAAGCGGCGTACCAATAGAGAAGTCGTTGGTTTGCACGATACAAGTCGGAATGTCGTCGGACAAGTTGCAGGGCGTTTCGCCGTTCGCCCCGCTGGATGAACGCAAGGGCTTCTAAGGCTCCCGGAATTGTTTTGACGTGTTCGGTCAACACATTTTCCGCTTTCCTTTGACGCCCTTCGCTCAGATGCACTAGAACTTCTTGTTCGATTTTTTGTTGCGTCTGCGGAGGCGTATAATCTTCAGTCGAAATGGAATTCTCGCGATTTAGTCCGAGAAGCTCTTTGATCTTCGACTCGAGTTGAGCAAAGCAAGTTTGCGGGCAGTAAAAGCTCCACCCGACTATCATCGAGGCCACCGCAGCGTAAACAAGAACTACTCGTCGCATTATGTTTTCCAAATAGATAAGTAGACGTATAGTAAAATGCCAAGACAAATATAGTTCACAGATGTCGATGATTATGATTTGTAAATAGAAACCATTACTTTCCGTATAACCGGTTTTTTACTCCTATGCCTCGCGTCGAGCGCTGGAATTATGAGTTGGACGATTGAAAATCGAAGAAGCTTCCGCTACGCGGGAATTCTCTAGGGCAAGAACCTGGCGCGAGAAACGCCGGGAATGACGGGATAGGTTTTTCTGAAATTCGCTGGGCGCTTTGCTTGCCGACCGTACTATATTACAATGGAGATTAGGCGGAACAGCATGTTTATGGCGGCCGACTTTGGCAGTATTTGACCGGAAGAGCAGCGTTGGCCAATAGAACTGAAACGAAACTTTTCTGAATTGAGCAAATCATGTCGCAAGACGTTTCTTCGCAACCGACGCCCAACCCTTTGGAACTCAAAGCGGCATTTAAGGCTTTTAAGAAGCGTTTGAAATTGACGCAGCTCGACGACCAATCGCGAATCGGCGTGGGGCCGATGAGCGGGGGGCGCGCCTCGGGCATCATGGGCATTACGCCGCCCGACCAATACCCGACGGCCGTTTGGGAAGAACTCGTGAAGCAAGGCAAACTTCGCCGCGCCGGCAACGGGATGTATGAGCTGAAGATCGGGCCGGGGTAGGCGGCTCTTTTTTGCGCAAGGCAGTTTCGCCGGTCGGCATGAAATTCAGAGCGTGAAAAAGAATATGGACGCCTTTTTCAGCCGAAAAATTGAAATTCTTGGTTTCGGCGAATCTCGCGATTTGCATTTACCGCAGAGATCGCAAGCTGACGCAAATGCGCACAGCGGCAGTCATCGCGGCAAACGCTGATTGCCGACGGCCGATCGCAAACAAATTGTCAAAGAACGGAGGAAAGGTCGCCAGTCTTTCCGACGAGAGTATCGTCGTCGAAAATTCTAGTGAAATGCTTGGCCCGATTTCAAGCGAAAAGAACCGCGAATGAACGCGAATGAACGCAAAGAATTCTCGCGCAGAGGCGAGGAGACGCTGAGGAGGCGGAAGGGACGCTTGTCGGCGCTGACAACCCGTTACCAGGGAAAGATATTAGCTGCGACCCCTTCGGGGGCGATTTTGACGTTGCGTTCTTTTTCCACGGGGCGCTGCGCGAATCGGGGCCAATGGCTGCCATTCTTTCAGGATGGTCGCACAGCACGCCGCACATCGGCGGAATCGGCAAGGCGGAGCAGCACTTCCAGCCGATTTCAGGCAGAGGCTGGGAACCAGGGGAATGAAGACTCCCGACGCCTGTGTTGTCTCCCTTTCTTGTCCTCCTAGGTTGCCATTTCAGATTTCTTTTCGAGGGACGCAATTGACACGCTGGGAGTAGGTCTGAAACGCTATGGATAAAATCATTCGTCAGCTTCAGGGTCCGATTCTGTGTCGATAACGCAACCAGGCAACGACTTCCTAAGCTCTGTCACTGCGGAGAGCGATGCCCAACCGCCTGTAAGTTCCAGGCGTTCAAGCTTCCTTAAATCCTTAAGTTGGCTAAGACCTGCGTCAGTAAAAGTCACCCTACGAAATCCTTCATGATAAAGCACGAGGCGCCGGAGTTTTTGTAAGTTCTTCAGACTAGGAATACTCTCGTCAGTGATAAAAGTATTGATTAGTTTCAAGCACTCAAGGTTGGGCAAGCTCGCGATGTGGACGAAGCCCTTGTCACTCACGCCGGGAGCCCCGCCGTAGACTACAAGACGTTTAAGCCTCGGCAGTTCCGTCAACGGTTTTAATCCTGCGTCCGACACATCGGTCAAATGAAGGTTGAGTTCCTCAAGTTCAGGGACGCCTCTTAACTGCTCCAAGAGGCCGTCTGTTCCAACTGAACAATATAGGAAGATCGACTTTCTGGGGCCTGCTTTGACCGCTGCAATTTGGGCATTCATGTCATCTTGACTAAAGCGTAACTCACTTTCGTGGTAACGTTTGTCCATCACAGAAACCAACGTGAAGAATCCGAAGGTGGCGACTACGAAGAGGGCGCTAAAAAATGCAACCGAGATTATCAACGCCCGCTTGCAGCCACCCCCCATGACGTATTTAGAATTGCTTGGAGTTTCGTGGTCGCCCATCATCTAATTTTCTTCGCTTGTCTCTTGCCGTCAACGGGGCTTCGGTTTTACGGAATGGGGAAGGATGACATGTACAGCCCTTGCGAGATTCCGCTCTAATTCCTTGCCGAAGAATGGAGAAACGGGCTGTCAGGCCAAGGCTGAAGAACTTTACCTAATTCATCAATCGTCATCCTATCGTCTCCGCCAAGCTTGTGAAACCGTGAGCCTCGAACAATATGAGACAGTTTCGCAGGTCCAGGCGCTTCGTACCGACGAGAAGAACGTGTAAAGTGGAACATCGTCCCGCCTGCCTCTCGTGTTCTTTGCGTTCTTTTGCGGCAATTTTCCGTAGTAGCGAAATCTCCGCTTCTCGCCCGGCTCTGCGTGAGCCTGCCGCGATCCGAAAACGCTGTTTCGCCCCCCCACGCATGTAGGGGTGACGGCCGTCGGTCACCCGATTCAAAGGGGCAAACTTCGCCTCGCCGGCAACGGGATGTATGAGCTGAAGATCGGGCCGGGGTAATTGCTTGAATTAATAGGGCGTTTGCTTGCTGACGCCAATCGAATTATACAAAACTGTAGGGAACGGCCTCTGTGCCGTTCCGTCGACCACTCGCTTAGTATCTGAAGGAAACGACCCCTTTTCCCATCTTCCTCGCCGATTCGAGAATTTCGACATAAGCGTTGATATCATCTCGAATGTCGTCTGGATTAATGTTTGACGGCCGCGCTAGTGAGAACCCTAGGGATTCAAATACGTTCCGTAACTCTGACATGGCTTGTGCGGAGTCGCTTGCGATTTTTTTGTGATCGCCTTTAGCGAGCGCGATCTCTTGATCTAGTTGATCGAATTCCAAGTGCCCAATTTCGGGGAAATCGGCGGGCTCGGGGATTGGAATGGGCATTCCGGCTTTTACGAGCAAAGAGTCATAGGGATGATCTGATACGTCGGAAACGTCGCCCTCGCTTCCATATATAGGTTCTCCTAGGTACATGCAAAGGATTTTAAACGCGTAACAATATATTGCCCCTTCGACGTCTGATCGAGGATTGCCGTAGACTATTTCACGAAGCGCCGTTGCGGTGTCCGGCAGGGAGCCGTCTTTAATTTGATCTTCGAAGAAAGCGTCGTTGCGCTCTATTTCCTCTGCTTTTGCGGCGAGAATTTCTTCGAGTAGTTTGTCATTCTTGGATCCGTATGTTTTTTTCAATTCCGCAATAGCTACGGCGTAGAACATGTGATTGTAGCCCACGATCGCTCCTTTATTAAACGTTGCAATTGGGTCTCGCTAAAAAGATGTCAGAAACTGGCGTAAAAATCAAGCAGACCGCAGCAATTGGGTTGGGCTAGGTTGTACGCAAATCCTCGCGATCCGCCTGAGTCGGCCGCAATCAGAAAACGCTGTTTCGCCCCCCACGCATGTAGGGGTGGCGGCAGTCTGTAGCTCGATTCAAATGGGCAAACTTCTCTACCCGCAATTGGTTCCATGGATTAAACTAAGGGTTTGCCCGCCTGGAACAAGTAAAGAGCAGGACAGTTGTCTTTCGAATTTGATTGGACGCATGAAGAATATCCGCAATTTTTGCATTATCGCCCATATTGACCATGGTAAATCGACTTTGGCCGATCGCCTGATCCAAGCCTGCGGAGGGGTTGCGCAACGCGAGTTTCGCGATCAGATCCTCGACTCGATGGATATCGAGCGCGAGCGCGGAATCACGATTAAGAGTAACTCGATTACGCTTAACTACCGCGCCGCCGACGGGCAGGAGTACATGCTGAATTTGATCGACACGCCGGGGCACGTCGATTTTTCGCACGAAGTACGGCGTTCCCTGATGGCCTGCGACGGCGCGTTGATTATCGTCGACGCCAGCCAGGGGGTCGAAGCCCAAACGGTCGCCAATCTCTACTTGGCTTTGGATAATAATCTGGAGCTATTGCCGGTGATCAATAAAATCGATCTTCCGGCGGCCGACGTGGAACGGGTGCGTAAAGAGATCGATTCGGACCTGGGGTTGGACTCGTCGGAGGCGATTCCCGTCTCGGCGAAGACGGGAATCGGAATTGAGAACGTGCTTGCCGGAATCGTCGAGAAACTGCCGCCGCCGAAGGGCGATCCGGAAGCGCCGCTAAAAGCGTTGGTCTTCGACGCCCATTTCGATCGCTACCGCGGCGTGATCCTTCAATGCCGCGTGATGGAAGGGACTCTAAAGCCGGGCGACGCGATTCACTTCATGCACATGGGGGGCGATTATAACGTGGAGGAGTTGGGCTACAATCAGTTGAAACTCAATCCAAAAGAGCAGC
The DNA here is from genome assembly GCA_963665265.2 of Thermoguttaceae bacterium. Classification (GTDB taxonomy): domain Bacteria; phylum Planctomycetota; class Planctomycetia; order Pirellulales; family Thermoguttaceae; genus CAXXHQ01. The sequence continues at coordinate 2,504,626 of OY762224.2, forward strand.
TCAGCGCGGGCGAGGTGGGCTACGTCATTGCCGGAATTAAGACGGTGCGTGAAGTGGAAGTGGGCGACACGATCACGCACCTTGAACGTCAGGCGGCGGAGCCGATTCCGGGCTATAAGAAGGCGAAGCAAGTCGTTTTTTCGTCGATCTATCCGATGAACGCCGACGAATACAAAGATCTAAGCAAGGCGATGGACAAGCTTGCCATCAACGATGCGGCTTTGACCTATGACAAGGATAGTTCGGCGGCCCTTGGGTTCGGTTATCGTTGCGGTTTTCTCGGTTTGCTTCACCTCGACGTAGTGCAAGAACGATTGCAGCGGGAATTCGACATTGGGCTGGTCATTTCGGCGCCGTCGGTTCAGTATCGTGTGGAATTGAAGGACGGCAGAACGATCGAGGTGGATAATCCGTGTTATTGGCCCGATCCGATGAGCATCGCCACGATTTCGGAGCCGTATATTAAGGCGTCGATACTCACGCCCGAGGAATACGTCGGGCCTGTCATGGAGCTTTGCCGCGAACATCGTTCGGAAAGCCAAACGCTCACCTATCTTTCGGTGGGGCGGGTCGAAGTAATTAGCGAAATGCCGCTGGGCGAAGTGCTGTTCGATTTCTACGGGAAATTGAAGACGATCACTCGCGGGTACGGATCGTTCGACTACGTCCCGATCGAATATCGAAAAACCGACGTGGTGAAGGTCGATATTTTGGTTAACGGCGAGCCGGTCGATACGCTTTCCTATCTCGTTCATCGCGAAAAGGCGCGGAGTCGAGCGCTCCATTACTGCGAACAATTGTCCGAGGCGATTCCGCGTCACCAGTTCAAGATTCCGATTCAAGGGGCGATCGGCGGCAAGATTATCGCGCGGACGACGATTGCCGCTTACCGAAAAGACGTGACGGCGAAATGCTACGGCGGCGACGTTTCACGCAAGAACAAGCTCCTCGAGAAGCAAAAGAAAGGAAAGGCGAAGATGAAGCAGATCGGCCAAGTGCAGATTCCCCAAAAAGCCTTTATTGCCGTCCTTTCCTCGGAGCGGAAATAAACCGTTTTTTGCCCCGCCTTATTCGTTCTATGTAAGTCGGGCGTTTTCTTCAATTCAAAAAATGATGCCGAAAACGCTTTTGGCAGGCGTTCTCGGCATCGTAGAATCGTTTGTTACTCGGACAGCGATTGACTGCCGTTACAGCGACGCGAATTCAACTTCAAAGCCGGCGAAGAGCGAATCGATCGCCTCGTCCTTTAACTTTGTTTTTCTCTCGATCATGAGGCGTTCGGAAGCCGCGATGGGGGGGAAGTCGCCTGACGGCAAAAAGTCCTCGGCCGACGTCCAAAGATCCGAATCGACCGCCGCCGAATGGAACGTCGTCGGCGAGATTTCGGACGTTACGGCGGAATCGAAAGAACTGATCGCCATGTCGTCGCTCTGTCGCCGCGTCGCGGCGACGTTTTCCAAAGAGGCGAAATACGCGGTCAGATCAACCGTCGATCCAATCGTCGAAACCGATTTTTGTTCGGCGTTCATCGCGGCGCTGACGTAGGAGCCGGGAATGACCGACGAAAGGGATGTTGCGGAAGAGGATGCCGAAGCGGAAGACGTTGACGCGGACGAAGCGGACGTCGAACCGTCGGAATAGGTCAATTTCGAGGCGGAAGAGAGCGTCTCGACGGCGGGCGTCGTGTTTGAGGGGTCGATCACGTACATAACCTCAAACGCCGTGAGGGGAACAGAATAGGGTTGATAATATCCCCAGGGATTCTTGAGGATGAGGTTGTACGTAGCCGTCGCCGATTCATACGTATAACCGACAACCGAATATGCATGACTATCAAACATATTGTATAAATCGTAATTCGCCTGCGATTCGTCGATAAGCCTCCCGCTTCCCACTGCGAAACCGTTGTTTAACGCATTGATTATAGCGGCGCCGCCAATGCAGTCGACGCCGACGACCGCCTCGAACACTTCCGAACATTGTCCTGAATCCAAGCTGTCGTAATCGTTACGGTTCGTCGAAAGACCTGTGTAAGACACTTTTTTGTTGGTGCGTCCAGCATGACCGGTTTCGCACCACTGGGCGTACGCCTTTTCGACAAGAGCGAACCACAATTCGTTGGACGGATTGTTGTATAGATTGTAGTTATAGACTGACGGAAAACCGGGAATTTCTTGCGCGACATCGGAATTCCAACCTTGATAGACAGAGGTGCCGATGCTCCCGACCGGCAGATAGCAATCCACGGTCACATATTCGGCGGAATAGATGCCCGAGTTGAGGCCGCCGCTTTCGTAGTAGAATCGCACCGTGTAAGTGCCATCGCCGTTGTCGATGAACATGTTTTCGATGCAACTTTCGGACGCGTTGGCCAACGCTCCGAATCCGGCTATGAGCCAGCAATCGCCGACGCCGCGTTGGTTCATGTCGCGCCAACTCGCGCCGTTGACGAATAAAGAGCCGGACACGAGTCGATACGTGCCGGATTCGTTATACGGATGGTCCGTGCCTAAGAACCATTTGTTCGTCAACGTCGTCAATTTCGACGAGCTGTCTCCCGCCGCCAGATTGCCGAGCGAGGCGCTTTGGTAGTTTGCGTTGGCGGCGTTGCCGTTCGCGACGTCGCTGAGCAAAACGGCGACATAATCCAACATATTCAATAACTTCGCGTTGTCGGCGATCGCCTGCAAGTCGCTCAACTCCGCGGCGCTAATGACGGAGTCTTGCGCCGCCACGATCGACAGGATCTGCAGAACCTCATTTCGAGAAATCGTTTCGTCATCGAAACGAGACCGAACCGCATCGTAGATATACGAATCGTTGAACTGGATGGCGCCGGCGCCAATGATCTCGCCGTCGCCGTCGAGCCAAAAGTTCGGAGCCGTCGTCGGCATGGCGGCGAAGTTGAGATTTAGGGTTCCGTTCGTGGCCCACGCGACGCCGGTGAACGTCGAATTGCCCGAGAACTCGAGTTCGCCTTCGCCGTCTTTCTTGAGCAAGCCGTCGCCGGAGAGGGCGGAGGATACGATAACCGAACCCGAACCAGAATTAACGTCGCAATAAGAGGAAACCGTGATTTGGCCGCCGGAGATTGAATAATCGCCGGAAGCGAAAATCATAGAGGCGGCGTTGAGGGAGCCGGAGACCGTGATTGTTCCGCCGCCGCTGAAATAAGCGTTGCTTCCGTCAACCCAGGAGACCAACACGCCGTTTGAATAATGCCAAGCGTACGAAGAGTTCCAAGAGCCGGAGCCGCCGTTCCAATAGAGGTCTTGCATGTAAACGACGATTCCAGAGCCGGAGACGGTCGTTCCGGTCGGGAGGGCCTGACTTCCGACGTAGAGGACGCCGCCCGAGGCGGTCGTCGATCCGAGATACGTATTTACGCCGGTCAGCGTGACGTCGCCCGATCCGCTCTTCGTCAATCCGGCTGTGCCGACCAAATTGGCCGTGATCGCGCCGCTTTGCGCGTTGAACGAGGAGCTTGCCGCAAGCGTTCCGTTGACGACGTCGCCGTCGATGAGATTTAACGTCGAAATGGGTTGCGCAGCGTTGTTAAATCCGCCGAGATCGAGTCTAGCATCGTTTTCGATCGTAACGGTTCCCGTTCCCAACGCGACGGAGCTACCCAGCGTCGTAAGACCGGTCGTTAAGCAGATGCTGCCGGACAACGTATTGGTTCCGCTTAGCGCAAGTTTTCCGCTTCCCGCTTTACGCAAAACTCCCGTTCCGCTGATAGAATCGGACAACGTAAACGGCTTCGTATTGGCAAGGATCAAGGTTCCGTTATCGACGACGGAGCTGGAGAACGTGCCTGCGTCTATTTGTAGGGTTCCCGCGGCGGCGATCGTCGTTCCGCCCGAACAGGTGAATGCGCCGCCGGTCAATTCCAACGTGCCGCCGAGGAGGGTAGTCGTTCCTGTGAGCGTGGTCGTTCCGCTTAAAGTCAACGTTCCCGAGGACACGACTAGGGAAATCTCTTTTGAAAGGGACAGGTTTTTCCTGATAATTCCGGAAAAACTACTATTGCCGACGATAGTCAACGTACTCATTTTAGTTGCAGATATGTTGTTGATTCTGCCGGAGCCGGTTAAACCGTAGATCGTCGGCGAATAGCCGTAGAGATCGAGAACGCCATTTTTGTCCACGAAGACGGAACCGACGCCGATGCCGGCGTTATTGCCGAGCTTTAGAGTTCCGGCCGAGATCGTCGTTCCGCCGGTGTAAGTATTGTCGCCGGAGAGAACGAAGATGTTGCTTCCCATTTTCGTCACGCTACCCGTGCCGCTAATGACGCCGCTGAAAGTAGTCTTCGTCGAACCGTTGAGAGCCAAGGCGCCGTTATCGACGATGTTTCCCGCGACGGAGCCGGTAGAGCCGCCGGCGCCCAATTGCAGCGTTCCGGCGCTGATTGTGGTTACTCCGGTATAGGTATTGGTTCCCGTAAAAATCAACGTGTTGGCGCCGTTTTTGGTCACGCTTCCCGTTCCGCTGACGACGCCGGCGTAGGTGACGGCGTCGGAGCGATCGAAGCGAAGAGAGGCGTTGTTAACGATATTGCCGACGACGGAGCCAACCGTGCCGCCGGCGCCGATCGAGAGCGTTCCGGCGCTGACCGTCGTTCCTCCAGTGTACGTATTTTCGGCAGTAAGATAAAGCGCGCCGCTTCCGAGCTTCGTCAGGCTTCCGGTTCCGCTAATGACGGAATCCATGAAGGAGATGTAATCGTGATTGACGACGAGTTGTCCGTCGTTTACGATCGCGCCGGAGATGGCGCCGCCTCTTCCGCCTGCGCCGATTTGCAAAGCGCCGGCTGAAATCGTGGTTCCGCCGGAGTAAGAGCTGAAGCCGCTCAAAATCAAGGAGCCTGACGACGTAAGCGAAATGGTTCCGGCGCCATCGTTGATTGAGCCGGCGAACGTTCCGCCGACCGTGACTGACAACGCCGACGAGCCGGAACTGTTCGTAATCACGGAGCCGTAATCGCTCGTGAGAGTTCGGACGGTCAAGTTACGATCGTTCAGATTGATCGTTCCTCCGCTGAGCGTGACGTTACCGACGCCGAGCGCCGAATCGCTCCCCAGCGTTACGGTCGCACCGTATATGCCGGTTCCGCCTGTGTATGTGTTGACGCCGCTTAAAATCAGAGAGCCTGACGCGTATAGGCCAACGGTTCCTTCGCCGTCGCGGATCGTTCCTTGAAACGTTCCGCCTAAGCCGACGTTGACCCTACCTGTCCCGGTCGAGTTCGTGATCACGGCGGAGGAGCTTCCGTTTAAGTAATTAAAAAACGCTTCCTGACCGTTTAGGTCCAGCATGCCGCCGGACATCGTCAAATTGCCGTATCCGAGCGAGACGCTCGTTTCCACAGTGACCGTGCCGCGATTAATCGTCGTTCCGCCCGTGTAATAGTTGTAGTTGCCGAGCCTCAAATCGCCTGACACGTTCAGCGACACGATGCCGCCGTAGCCGTTCGTGACGCTTCCGTCGTAGCTTCCGCCGTTCCAAATATAGAGCGTCGCATCACCCCAATAACTGGTGATCACGGCGTCCGACGAGCCGTATAGCGAGTTGACCGCAAGCGTGTTTCCCTGCATGTCCAATACGCCGGCGTTGACCGTCATGTTGCCGTAGCCCAAGGCGCATGAACCGCCCATCGTGACGGTTCCGCCGTCGATCGTGGTGCCGCCCCAGTAGTTATTGACGCCGCTCAATAGCAAATTGCCGCTTCTCGAACTTCCTCCGAGAAAGTGCAGCGCCATGCTCCCGCCCAAATCGTCGGTAATGATTCCTTGATAATTGCCGTATTCGTGAACGTTCAACGTCGCCGTCGTCGAGTCGGCGGAATTGCCGATGACCGTCGCCGACGCTCCGCTTAATCCCGTCACGTTCGCGTCGTAACCGTTCAAGTCGAGGGTGCCGCCGTTCAGCGTCAAAATGCCGTAGCCGAGCGACGAGGATCCGCCCAAGCTCAAGGTTCCCGAGTTAATCGTCGTGCCGCCGGTAAAGGCGTTCGATCCGCTCAACGTTAAGTAACCGCCGCCGCTCTTGGTCAATTTTCCCGTGCCGCTAAGATTGTTGCTCAGCCTCAGGTCGTCGGAACGATTGACGATCAATTGACCGTTGTCGACGATATTGCCGACGATCGAGCCGGTCGTACCGCCCGAGCCTAATTGCAACGCGCCTGCCGCGATAGCCGTCCCTCCCGTGTAAACGTCGGTCCCCGTCAAGATCAACGTGCCCGATCCGCTCTTCGTCAAGCTTCCCGCGCCGCTGATCGTTGAAGATATCGTAAGGCTTGACGAGACGACGTTGACGGTTACGGCGCCGCTTAAAGCCAAATTCGCCGCGATGCTCGATCCGGTGACGCCGGCATCGACGATCACGCCGGAGGTCAAGGTTAGGTTATTTCCCGAGATGGAAAAGTTGTTGCTCTTAAATTCGATCGACTTAAAAGAAGTTCCGGCGGTCAGATTGTTCGCCGTGGCCGTGCGAGTCGATCCGCTGAATACGAGGTCGTCTCCAGCGACGGGCGCCGATCCGGTGGACCAATTCGCCGCAGTCCCCCAGTTGTTGTTCGCTCCCAAACCCGTCCACGTTAATACGGCTAATAGCTTACGACGCTCCAACTCCTCGAAACGCAACGTCCGTTTATTATGATTTGGCTTTCTGTCGTCGTTCTTCTTTGCCGAAAAACCAAAACGACTCAAGGCGCGATTCCATAGATTGCCAGACTTTCGCATGATGGATTGCTTTCTCAGAAAGAGGGGAGCGCTAAAGGGGCGTGATTAGACGCCGCGAAGGATTGAATAAAAAAGACCGGGATCGGAAGAGGGCCGATCGCGAAGAGTATAAGAAATCGAACGACCGACACGCAACTTCGGATTATATAAATCTAAATGATTACCTTCAAGAGTCTGTTTACAGGTAATTTAAAGCATTGTCCCTGCGAGTGGCTAGTTTCTCAAGAAGAAGCGTTCGCGTATTTATGTCGATGCATCTTGTGTTTAATAAAATATCGCTTAGGAATAACGTAACAATGCCTGGCAATTCTTCGCCCGGACGTACGTCGAATAATTATTGTTTCATGCTTAATATCGACAGAAATTAAGAGACGAGAATATCGAATCGAGCTTTGCCGACGACGAAGTCGAATTCGCGTCGCTTTCAAAGCGATTAAACGCAGTCCGGATCGCGAAGTCATTTTACGAAGTCGAGAACCGAATGAAAGCGAGTATCCGGCGTCGTTAATTTGAAACGAGAAAGAGCGCTCGACATGCAATTAACAAAAAATGCAGGTAAAAACGAGTTTTTTCCGTTCGGAGGAAAGGAAATAGAGGCTGCGATATCGCCGGATCGCTCGCTGATGATTGATCCAGGCCGTACGAGAGTATTGTGCGGACTTGAGACGTTCCATGCATTCAATACAAGCCCTTTGGCGTTATTAGCCAAAGGGCTTTTTACGAGTCCAACTTTGCCATGAGGCATATTCACAGAGGAGGAGCGCCCGATCTTTTTTATTTTTTTCCTAGAGTGATGCGGCGATAACAAAAGAAGGCGATAAACGCTGCCGCAACCGAATTGCGACGCTCGGTTCCGGTACGGCGGACAATGAAGTTAATTGAAACATCGTCGTGTTCACTCCGCCGCTCGGAAAATCGAAGGTCAATCCGAGATAAGCATGATCTGAAAGGTATGAAGTTCCCGTATGGTCCATAAATGGAGCTAAGTTTGGCGGCGTGGCAGAAAGCGCTTCGGAACTAAGCGCCGTCATGTCAATATCTTGTAGTTGGATAAACACTTGTCGAAGGGCACGAGAGCCGAATGAGCCTGAAATAGAAAATCCCGTGACTTTATAAGCCTCGACATCGTATTGGTGAGATAGATAATTGTAACTTCCCGTCGTTTGCACAGGGGCGCCGATAAGGATATCGCCGCCGACGCCGCTTCCGGTGCCCACTCCGTCAATAATTACGGTCATACTCGTAATCGCCGAAGCGTATCGAGTAAAAGTATTTGACGATGCAGCAGAGGTAGCAGGAGTGTTCAATTCAAACGTGTAATTACCATGTATGCGCTGTCCGATAGCAAGAGGCAGCGACGATCCTGGACTGCTGTTAACGGTCGCCTCGTAGTAGAAAGTCACAGGAGCGGAGTTAGCGATCGACGTCGCAAATCCTAGAAAACTCGTCGAAACGGCAATAAACGAAAGGATTGAACGGATACGTTGGAAAAGATTCGTTCTCATCAGATTTTTTTCCCCCTGGGCCATGGCGTTTAGCTCCTTCTAAAAGCATCTTCCGTTTGCCGGAACGCCTAGCCCAAAAAAGGCCGACAAGAGAAGACGTTAACAAAAAGCGAAAGAAGTCCCGTTAACCGCAAGGAGCCGAAGTAAATGCAGACTAACACCTTTTGCATTTTTCAGACGTCAATTTCTGACGGAGTATCTGTTTGAACAGTTCCCCGAAAATAAGCCGCCTTAAAACCTAGCAGAAGGGCTGCAGTCAGTGATTCCGCCTCGCAGTTAATATTCGTATATCGACCAAACACGGCAGAAACTAGCAATCTGATTCAATTGGACTCACAATACCCCCTCTAAATACGCGCAACCCTTACTTTCAACTACATCAGTAATCGCAAAGGGTTTTAATTGCAGCTCTCTAAAACCTGGAGGTTGTTTCCTAATAGGGGGGGCGGTTAGTCTGCGGACATATTTTGGTTCGTCGTCAAAAGACAGGCGACTGTTGAGATGAGTCGATCGTTGGCGGGTTTGCATTCGATTAAGCGCTTTGCTTTGTTTTAGCGGCAACCGCGTATTCGGTAAGCGCCGCTTTTAGGAGTTCGCATTCCCGTTGAAGATCGCGAACGGCTTGTTCGGCTTCTCGAATAGTTCCGTTCTTTGACCTGCCGAATTCCTCCACTCGCGTGGAGGCACGCTCGGCCGGTTCGGCTCCAAGGTAAACCAAACTTCCTTTCAATCGATGCCCCAGTCGACCGACTTCGGCGATATTCCCGATCTCGATCGCGACATGCATTTTTGGGAATAAAACATCCGCTTCGTCGAAAAAGCCATCGATCATTTTAAGAAGCATATCTTGTCTCATAAAACAACGAGAAATGGCTTCTTCCGGATTAAATGTGACCGTCGTCGATTGCCGAGTCGCATTAGGGGAGGTAAGTGTTGCGTCGGAGGCGTTTTTCGCGAAATTCGAGCCGTTCGCAAAGCATTCGACCAAGGCGATCATTTCTTGCGCATGAATTGGTTTTGCGAGATAACTGTCCATGCCAGCGGCCAAGCATCGTTCGCAATCGCTTTTCATTGCGTAGGCCGTCATGGCGATGATGGGCGTGCGTCTTGCGCCTTCGCGTTTTCGGATCGCCTCGGTGGCTTCAAAGCCGTTCATGCCCGGCATTTGCACGTCCATCAAAATTGCGTCGTAACGGTTTTGTTCCGCCAAATCGATGGCCTCTTGGCCGTTTTCGGCGAGATCGACAGAATGTCCGCGGTCTTCGAGAATATAGGCGACCAACTTTTGGTTGGCGGGGTTATCTTCGGCCAATAGAATTCGCAATTTACTTTGGGCCGTAGGAAAGACGGCAATCACGTTCGACTCTTCGGGGACCTTGTCGGCCATGGGAAGGCGGACGGTAAAGAAGAAGACGCTTCCGCCGCCCGGCGAGCTTTCGACCTCGATGCGTCCGCCCATCATTTCCACAAGGCTTTTGGAGATAGCGAGCCCGAGTCCCGTTCCGCCGAAACGCCGCGCCATCGAGGCGTCGGCTTGGGAAAAAGGCTGAAAAAGAGTCTCTAGGTTTTCCGGACATATGCCGATTCCGGTGTCTCGCACGGAAAACTCGATGCAGGTTTCGCCGTTGTGCGAGATGGGGCTGAGGCTGATTTCCACTTTGCCGCGTTCGGTGAACTTTACGGCGTTTCCGGCGAGGTTAAGCAAAATTTGCTGCAACCGCATGCGATCGCCTACTACAGCGTCAGGCGTTCCTTCGGGAATGCGGCAAAAGAAGGATAAGCCCTTCTCACTTGCTCGGACCGCGAGGACGCGAGTAATTTGCTCCATCATTTGTCGCAAGCTAAAAGGAGCTGATTCCAATTCCAGTTTCCCCGATTCGATTTTGGCCGAGTCGAGCAGGTCATTTAGGAGAGTTAATAGGAGGTTGGCGGATTCTTTGGTCGTACGCAAGCAGTCCTGAACCGTAGGGTGAACCGCTTTCGGCAGCGCCACGTCGATCAAGCCGAGAATGGCGTTCATCGGGGTGCGAAGTTCGTGGCTCATATTGGCGAGAAATCGGCTTTTCGTGGCATTGGCCGCTTCGGCGATTTCCTTAGCCCGGCGAAGTTCATACTCGAGTTCTTTGCGTTGCGTAATATCGAGCATTACGCCGTAACAACGGATCGCTTCGCCAGAGGGGGCGCGTTCGAACTGGCCTCGCGCTTCGAGCCAGCGAATCGAGCCGTCGGGCCAAAGAGTGCGGAATTCGCAAATGTAATCGTCTCTAGTTTCGATTGTTCGCTGAATCGCGGCTTCCGTTGCGGCGAGATCGTCGGGATGCACGCGGTCGGCCCAATGGCTATAAGTCGGCTCGAAGGCATTCGGCTCATAGCCCATCATGCGGAAGTGTTCGTCGTTCCATTTAATCTTGCCGGTGGGAATGTCCCAATCCCATCTTGCCATACGGGCCGCGTCTAGGGCCAGTCGCAACTGCGACTCGCTTTCTCGCAACGCCTCCTCCGCCCGCTTGCGTTCAGTGATGTCGTCGAAAACCGTATAGACTTCGCTCGGACAGCATTGTCCCGGCGGACAGATCGGCACGGCGTCAACGCTAATCCATCGACGTGTCGCGGATTGCGGATTCCAGACGCCCATGATGACGCCTCGCAAGGGTTGGCCCGATCGCAGCACGACCATCGCCGGGTGCTCTAAGCCTGGAAACGGGGAGCCGTTTTCGCGAATAGTGTGATGTTCTTCGCGGATCGAACTGCTTCCGATAAATTCCTCGCGTGTCTTTCCGAGTATGCGTTCGGCCGCCGGATTCATGGCAATGACGGAGCCTTCGGCGTTTTGGTGAACCACTCCTTGCCACATCGTTTCGGCAAGAAGGCGGTAACGTTCCTCGCTTCGTCGCAGCGCTTCCTCCGATTGCTTATGCTTGGTCACATTGAGAAACACGACGGCAAATTGGTTTGGACCGGCGGGATAGGCGAAAACGTCGTACCAACGCCCCGTCGCTCGGTCATACTCCTCGAATCGATCGAAAACGCCCTCAAGAACGACGCGTCCGTAATGTTCCAGCCAAACTGGTTCGCATCCCGGGAGGGCCTCGAGGAGGGTTCGGCCGATAAGTTCGGAGGCTTTCAATCCCGTCGCTTTTTCAAAGGCCGGATTGACTTCGAGGAACCGATAATCGCAGGGTTTACCGTTGGAGTCGAAAATTAGCTCATGAAGCGCGAATCCTTCGCTCATCGACGTGAATAGGGTGCGGTAACGAGCTTCGCTTTCTTGAAGCGCCTTTTCGGCATGCCGGATCTCCGTAATATCCATGCCGACGGCCAGTATTTCCTTTACTCTGCCTTCTTCATCTCTCCATGGTTTATTCGTCCATGCCATCCATACGCGCCGACCGTCGCGACAAACGTTTTCATTTACATTGTGCGAAAGCCGTTCGGGATGTTCGACGATGTCGAGGACAAGCGCGCTCAAATCTTTTCCGGTCGATTCACGCTCGGGCAAGATGACGCTGATGTGTTTGCCGACGATCTCTTCAGCTGCGTAACCAAATAGCTTTTGCGCGTATTCATTGAAAAAAGTGATCGTTCCGTCGCTTTTCCAGCGAATGATCGCGCTTAAGGCGTTTTCAACTAATTCACGATACCTCGTCTCGCTTTGGCGTATCCCCTCCTCGACATGCTTTCGTTCGGTGACGTCTTGAACGATTCCGCCCATTCGCGTTAGTTTGCCTTGGGCGTCGCGGAATCGACGTCCAGCGGCCCAAATCTGACGAATTCTGCCATCCGTTCGTCGAATGCCGCATTCAAAATTCCAGTCGCCGCCGGAAGCGACCGCCTGTTTAAACTGGCGATCCACCGCATCGCGATCTTCCGGCAATACATGCGAGAGAAATAACTCATATGTCCATTCCGGCAACAGAGATTCATACCCAAAAATTCTATCGTGCCGCAGAGAACGATGCGCCTTGTGAGTTACGAGGTCCAATTCCCATTCTCCGGCGTTGCAAACCTCCATAACGAATTTGAAGGGATCATTTTCCGCTTCTTGGGGTTTTGCCGATTGAACTGGGCCGTTGCGCAGCAAGAGAAAGCCAAAAATCGCCAAGAGGAGAATTGCCGCGATAAGGATGCCGTTCGCTATTGACAGTAACCAAGACGAGTCGAGATGCGAGAATGGATTAGCCGTTAGGAAAACGGATGCTGCCGCAAGAGCTACCGCCGGGATCGACCAGAGGATTCGGTTTACGCGATTTACTCGGCTCATCTCGTTCAACCTTGAACGTAAAAACGTTATCTCATCCCTATAACGTCGAACCGTCGACGAAACGCATGCCCCGAGAGGGACTAATTTAAGATGATCGCGGATCGAAGCATCTGTCTAATAGCTATCTTCGCAGTCAAAAACGCCGTTCCGAGATTCAAAGGTCGAAATGCGGCGACGGCTCTAGATTTGCGCATGTCCCAATAAGGTGTAAGATAGCGAAAGCAGTTTTTTCGGCAACTAGTAAGGTGACGAAATAAGCAAGGGGACGGCAGTTTTCGCAAGCCATCCCCTTCTTAAAAACGGGCTATTTGATTCTGTTGGGGTAAAAACGCTAAAACGCGACTAGAAAGTCAGGATTTGTCGTTTAGTAACACCCGTTGCACTGCATAACGGTTTGTTTCGGCGGCCTTCGTCAAGAATAGCTTTGTCTTATCGTGTCTCGGGGATCTATTGGAAGAGAAGCCGGGGAGTCCCAACTCCGAAGCACAAAATTTAGCTGAAGGTTAGGCGTCCTCAATTTGGATCGCTTCGACGGGACATTGAGCGGCAGCATCGCGGCAGTCGTCCTCCGCTTTTACAGGAATTGGAGTTTCTTTTGCCTTTACTTTGCCGTCTTCCGCGTCCATTTCAAAAACGTCAGGACAAATGTCGATGCAAACGCCGCACCCAATGCAAAGCTCTTTGTCAACAATGACTTTCATGCTAAGGCTCCTCTCGAAGCGGCTATTTAAGTGAGGGCTGCGTAACGTTTTTCGGCAAATTCCCAATTTGCAGCCTTCCAAAAGGCCTCGACGTATTTCGCTCGTTCGTTACGGTAGTCGACATAATAGGCATGTTCCCAAACGTCGATCGTCAACACTGGCTCCTTGCTGTGTTTGAGGGGCGTATCGGCGTTGCCGAGCGGCAAAATTTCGAGTTTGCCGTCTTTGCCGGCGGCCAACCAAGCCCAACCTGAGCCGAATAGCTTAACTGCTGATTCGGCCATCGCTTTTTGAAAAGTAGAAAACCCGCCGAAGTCGCGCTGGATGGCCGCGGCCAATTTGCCGAAGGGCTCGCCGCCACCTTTGGGCGACAGGCATTCCCAGTAGAAGCTGTGATTCCAGGCTTGGGCCGCGTTGTTGAAGACCGGGCCTGTTGATTGAACGACTAGTTCCGGAAGCGAAAGGTCGGCTTCGGGCTTGCCTGCTACCAAATCGTTGAGATTTTTAAAATAAGCGGCGTGGTGTTTGCCATAGTGATACTTCAGTTGTTCTTCTGAGAGGAACGGCGCCATAGCGGTCATCGCAAACGGTAAAGGCGGTTGTTGAAACGGCATCTTTGAGTCTCCCTTTTTGGAAGCGATAGGTTGTTCGGCGGCCGAGAGGCGACGGGCGCTCCATAGCCCTACTCCGGCTGCCAATGATCGGGTAAGAAATTGGCGACGTTTCATGGCGATCTCCACAAATGAACAAGAATAACATGAAGCCAAACTGTTCCATGCCAGACAAAGGGGCGGAAACTGAGACTCTCGGTATTTTTTGTAGGGAATGGAAAAGCGGAGTAATAAGACGCCGCTGCGGCGGTTCAACAAGGGATGTTCGACCACGTAGGCTTTTCAAGACTAGCCCCCCGCTTAAGTGAGGGCTCTTTCTTTAATCGTCGGTGAAGACATCCCGGGAATTTTATGAAGGCGAGTCATGAGATTCAAGGGGCTGTTTGGAGAGGGGCATAGAGGCTTTTCGACGGGTTCGTTTCACTTCTCTTAGTGAAAAAACAGCCATACCGTTCCTTCGTAGCGGCTTATTACGAGCTTATAAACCCGAATACTTTTTTTCGCGTCTTGTTTCGTGTTGTTTTGTTCAGGGCGGCGAAGGCATGAGCAGAGGGGCTTATGTTTCGGCAAGTGGTTTCATGAACTGCTCTGGTTGGGTGGGGAAGGCTTCGCAAGTTAACAGGATGCAATCCTTCAGTTGTTGGCGATAGCTAAGCATGCATTGAGTTGTTACGGGCATCGCGCTTGCCCTGGCGGCGGAAAGCCCGAAAAATCATAGGGGGCCTTAATCGTAGCCAAGCTTGAGATTCCGCAAGATGGCGTCTGCTCACGGATGAAAACGATCGCCGAAGTCATTGTCGTCGAAAACCAAGAAGCGGTTAATGATTCGGATAATTTGCGTATTGTTCCTGTTCGGATATTGCGGCTTGAAAGGCTGCTGCAATATAAGTACGGCGGAAAAGAAAAGACTGGCGAATTCGTCACGGCTCCGCTCAAACCGGTTGGAGAGAAAACTCCAAGAGAAGGAATCGCCCATGAATGACGTTCGACCATTATTTTTATCGACGTATCCGCCGGAAGAGTGCGGATTGGCGACGTTTACCAGTGATTTGGCCGAGGCCGTGGATTTTGCGGCTTCGGAATCGACCACTTCAGTTGCCGCCATTCAAAAAACTCAAGGGCTTAGTTATGACGACCAGAGAGTCGTCTATGTAATCGACAATAACCGGCCCGCCGCATATGACTCAGCTGCCGAGGCGGCTAACGACGGTCCCAGCGACGTGGTTAGCGTGCAACATGAATACGGACTTTATAGCGGCGAATGGGGAAGCGATATTTTGAAGTTTGCCGACAAATGCCGCAAACCCCTCGTTACCACGTTTCACACGCTTTTGACTGCTCCCGATCCGCTTCCGTCGCACATCGTACGGCGTTTGGCGGCACGAAGCCGAGGCGTCGTCGTAATGACGAAAGTCGCGGCAAGGCTATTAGAAACGGTATATCATGTATCGGGGAAAAAAGTTCGAGTGATTCCTCATGGAGTCCCTGAGGTTTCATATAATCGTGAGGTTTCTCGCAAAGCTAGACTCGGGCTTGCAGGTCGCCAAGTAATTTGCACCTTCGGACTCATCAGTCGCGGCAAGGGGTTGGAGCACATGATTCGGGCGATGCCGCGTATCGTCGCAGCTTGCCCTGAGGCGATCTACCTTATCGTGGGCGCGACGCATCCACAGGTTAAACGTCGTGAGGGCGAGGCTTACCGAGAGAGTCTGATCGAACTGGCAGAAACGCTTGGGGTAGGAGAGCATGTTCGCTTTGTCAATAAGTATCTTCGGCTTGCCGACGTTCTTGAGTTTTTGCAGGCTTGCGACGTCTATGTCACCCCTTACCCGGGCAAAGATCAGATTGCCAGCGGCGCTTTGGCCTACGCCTTGGCGGCAGGCGGCGCAGTCGTTAGCACCCCCTACCTCTACGCCGAGGAAGTATTGGCGGACGGTCGTGGTTTGATTGTTCCCTTTGGGCAAAGCGACGCCATGGCCGAAGCCGCATTGCGATTTATCAACGATACCTCATTTCAACTTGAAACGCGTCGTCGAGCCTATCGATATGCAAGGCCGATGTTTTGGCCGAACGTCGGGAGACTCTACTTGGATTTTTTCACGCAAGTCGCCGCCGCCCAGGAGGCGAAAATCGCCTTCCCTTATCGCGCAGAGTCTTTGACACTGAATAGCGGCAAACCGTTCACAATTCGAGCTCTTTGAGTCTCGGATCGTTACGAAGCACGAAAGGAGAGCACGATGGAAATGCAAACGGTCTCGCCGTTTGAACAATACATGGAGGCATGTGATGCAGGTCAATGATCAAATCTCCTTAATTCACCTGGACCGCATGACCGACTCCGCCGGGGTGATTCAGCATGCCATATACGACATTCCGCGTCGAGAAAGCGGTTACACGACCGACGACAACGCCCGCGCTTTGCGTTTGTGCGTTCGGTTATGGAATAAACGTCCGGAAGAGCGCATGTTGCAAAGAATCACGACCTATTTAAGTTTTTTGGAGTTTGCGCGAGGGGTGGGACGCGGGTTTCACAATTTCCTCAGTTATGACCGTCGTTGGCTGGACGTTGAAGGGGGCGGCGACTCCCAAGGTCAGGCGATTCTCGCGCTCGCGGAAACGTTAGGGAGCGGTTTGCCAGACGGCTATGCTGAAGTGGCGCGGGAATTGATTGAATCGGCGTTGCCCACGCTCGCCGATTTGCGAAGCATTCGCTCACAAGCGTACGTCGTAATAGCTTGGGGGTATCTTCGAGACGCCGGGGTCGAAGATATTGAGTCTCTAGAGGCGATCGCTTGGTCGGCGGCGCGGCGATTGGCCGAATGTTATTATCGTGAGTTTGAACCGGGCTGGAATTGGTTTGAATCTCGCATGACTTACGCAAACGCCGTTTTGCCTCATGCGTTGTTCGTAGCGGCAAAGCACTGGCCGAGAGAGGATTTTCTGAAAGTCGCCGAAGAGACGTTCGACTTTCTCGAGCGACATACTACGGTCGAAGGGATTTTTTGGCCGATCGGAAACGAAGGTTGGTTTTCCCAGGGCCAGGAAAAAGCATCCTACGATCAGCAGCCGGTCGAGGCAGTCACGATGGCTGATGCGGCTTTATTCGCTTTCGAGTTGCTTAACGAAGAGAAATACTTGGCCGTCTTCAATCGCGCGCACGCTTGGTTTTACGGCCGAAATAGTCTTCGAAAACAGCTTGCAAACGTACACGACGGATCCTGTTGCGATGGGCTTGAGTCGTTCGGAGTGAACCGCAATCGAGGAGCTGAATCGACGCTCGCCTTTCTATGGACTGAACTGAACAGCAAGGAAATTTCGCCATGTGCGGAGACGACGGACGTGCAAATGATTTTAAGGAGTTGTTCCGACGGCATGCGGCCAATCCAATCTTAACCAGACGAGATTTGCCATATCAGGCGAACGCGGTGTTCAACGCAGGCGCCTGCCAGTCCGACAAGGAGACGATATTGCTTCTCCGCGTCGAAGACCGCCGGGGCCATTCGCATTTGACCGCGGCACGAAGCGGTGACGGCGTCTCAAGTTGGAGAATCGACGACAAGCCGAGTTTCCAGGCAGATCCGACGAACTACTCCGAAGAGGAATGGGGAGTTGAAGACCCGCGGCTAACATGGGTTGAGGAACGTCGTTCTTGGATTATCGCCTATACGGCCTATTCGCGTTGCGGTCCATTAGTCTCCTTGGCCGAAACTCGCGACTTTATTTCCTTCACTCGACTTGGAGCAGTTCTTCCGCCGGAAAACAAAGACGCGGCCGTTTTTCCTCGCCGTTTCGGCGGTCGCTACTCGATGATTCATCGTCCCGTCGCCACTGGGAACTTCGGCGCCCATATGTGGATTTCGTTCTCGCCTGACTTGATTCACTGGGGCGATCATCAAATCTTGATGCGCGCGCGGCAAGGAGCTTGGTGGGACGCCCATAAAATCGGCCTGTGCTGTCCGCCGATGGAAACCGCGGAGGGTTGGCTCATTCTTTATCACGGAGTTCGGAACACGGCGGGCGGTTGTTTGTATCGGCTGGGGCTCGCCTTATTGGATTTGGAAAATCCCGCTCGCTTGCTTCGTCGAAGCGACGAATGGGTTTTCGCGCCCGAGACTTCGTATGAACGCCAAGGCGACGTAAACGGAGTCGTATTCTCTTGCGGATGGATTTTGGACAAGTCCTCGAACGCGATACGCATGTATTACGGCGGCGCGGATACTTGCCTTGCGTTGGCCGTCGCCTCGCTCTCCGACGTTCTTGCTTACTTGCGGGAACGTCCTGTGCGTTAAACTGCGGAAATCGCAGAGGGGAATTATGTCTCAATCAACCAATCGTAAAAATGGCAAAGGGGGGCTCGCGGTCCGGCGTCTGCCGATCGTCCTAACCAGCGATATCCGACGCGTCATTACTCGGTTCTTCGATCCTGGCGGCGAATCACGCATCCGCAGCATCATTGGTCGGGTTAGCGACTTGAGCGGCGGACAGGTTGATCGTTTATTAGATGCGGTTTTTCTCAAATTCCGCGCTCGACACGGAAACATAGTCGCCGTTCTCGATGATAATTATCGCATGGGCATATCGATGATCGGCATGGCCGACGATTTTTCGCGTAATCGTCGCCTTCTAATCGGGGCCTACCTAACGGCCGAGTATTCGATTGAATCGGCTGCGCTCTTTAATCCTTCGATTATTCTCCATCAAAATCAACACAATCTCCCCGCAGGCGCGGTTCGATTCATCATGAGCCTTCGCGCCACAGGCGAAGGGCATGTTTCCTCAATCGTCTTTCGATCCGGAGTAATCACTTCCGATCATCAAATTCAAGTCGACCCGTGCAGTCGATTGGCGAGCCCCACCCGCGTTGTTCCCGACAAACAATATGACAAGCCTTTGTTTCGAAGGAAACTCAAAGACATCGGCGTTCCCGACGAGGCGATTGATCCCGTTTTAAATCGCCTTATCGATTCTTTTACTTTAGCTCAACTAGAACATGCCGTTACTGAGGCGAGGGATGCGTCATCCGATAAAATATCGTTCGAGAAATCGCTGCAGGATATACGCTGGCTCGCTCTCTCAAACTATCAGTTGGAACTTCCTCGCGAGGCGGAGGCCTCGGAAGTGGTTATTTTTCCGCAGAGCAGCAATGAGAGTCATGGCATCGAAGATCTACGTATGGTCCGATTCGTCGAGGACGACGGCGCCGTCGTCTATTACGGCACATGCAGCGCCTTCGACGGGCATCGAGTTTTGCCTCAACTCATTGAAACCAGCGACTTTCTCCGCATCGGGGTGCATACGATTAACGGCGCTTGCGCGCAGAATAAAGGTATGGCTTTGTTTCCGCGGAAAATTGACGGGCATTACGTGATGTGCTCGCGTATCGACGGCGAAAATCTTTATCTCATGTTTTCCGACATTGTTCACTTTTGGGAGAGCGCTGAATTGCTTAAAACGCCGCGTCTTCCATGGGAGTTCGTGCAAATCGGAAATTGCGGGGCCCCATTGGAAACCTCGGAAGGCTGGTTGCTCCTCACGCATGGCGTCGGTCCGATGCGAAGCTACGGCATCGGCGCGATGCTACTCGACCTCAACGATCCAATGAAAATAATCGGTTGTCTCGACGAGCCTCTAATTACTCCTACCGAAAAAGAACGTGACGGCTACGTGCCAAACGTTGCGTATTCTTGCGGCGGGATGATTCATAGCGGGCAACTCTATATTCCGTTCGCCACCTCCGACAGAATTACCCGAATCGCGATGGTGTCGCTTGATTCGCTTCTGAATCGCCTGATTGGGTGAGCCAACCAAATGCGGAGGTGGTTTGTGAACAATTGTTTTCGACGAGAAACGTCCATTTTCGCATTCTTTTATTTATTCGCATTCTTTTATTTAGAAGGCACTTACGACGATCTTGCGTTCCGTTTTATTTATTGAAAAGCCCTGATTTCCGCAAAGTTCTTGCTTTGGGCGAGTGCGGCCTGGCCTAGCTTTCCCAGCTTTCGGCAGCTCCTGACGAGCGAATGGGCGGATATCCCGGTCAGGTCACTCAACGCTTGGCCTACTACGCGCCGAACGGAAGGCGAATTACAATAAGAGGTTCTGAAAATTATTCCGGCGGTCTTGGAATTCATAAACATTCTAAGGTTCATCGGGCGATTCCCATAATCCCTTTTTGTTGTTGAGGACGTAACCTTGTTGCGGTCACACACTTGCGGTCAATTGCGTCGAGAACATATCGGTCAAACGGTCACGCTTTGCGGCTGGGTCGATACCTATCGTGATCACAGCGGCGTCCTCTTCGTCGATCTCCGCGATCGGTACGGCATTACTCAAGTCGTTTTCGCTCCCGAAGGAGGCGACGATAACCTTACGGCCGCCAAAGGCCTGCGATCGGAATTCGTCATCTCGGTGACGGGCAAGGTGGCGGCACGGCCGGAAGGAACGGTCAACATGAAGCATTCGACCGGCGAAATTGAACTTCGCGTCGAAAAGCTTCAGATATTGAACAAGAGCGCGACGCCGCCGTTTCAACCGACGAGCAAGGATTTGCCGGGCGAAGACATTCGCCTTAAGTACCGTTACGTCGATCTACGCCGTCCGGAAATGCAAAACACGCTCGTACTTCGCCACCGCATGATTAAGATCTTGCGAGATTACTTTGACGAGCAAAACTTCGTCGAAATTGAGACGCCGATGCTTGGCCGCAGCACGCCGGAAGGCGCCCGCGACTACCTCGTGCCGAGCCGGGTGCAAAACGGAATGTTTTACGCTTTGCCGCAGTCGCCGCAGCTCTACAAGCAGATTTTGATGGTCGCAGGTTACGATCGCTACATTCAACTTGCGAAATGCTTCCGAGACGAGGACCTTCGCGCCGACCGTCAGCCGGAATTCACGCAGTTGGACCTGGAAATGTCGTTCATCACGATGGAGGACATAATCGGCGTAATCGAAGGGGCCGTCGCTCGTTTGGCGAAGCAGATTTTGGGCATCGAGTTAACGTTGCCGCTTCCGCAGATGACTTACGACGAGGCGATGGAACGGTTTGGACACGACGCGCCCGATTTGCGATTCGGCATGGAATTGATCGATTTGACCGATTTGGCGAAAGAGGCGGAATTCAAGGTGTTCCGCGGAACGGCGGACGCCGGCGGTCGCGTTCGGGGCATTAACGCCTCGGGAGCGGCGGAAAAGTATTCCCGCAAAGGCATCGACGAATTAACTTCGTTCGTCGTCGAGAACTTCGGCGCCAAAGGTTTGGCTTGGTTCAAAGTCGAGGCAGACGGCAAGCTCGCTTCGCCGATCGCGAAGAATTTTTCGCCCGAGCTGTTGGCCAAGATTTCCGAGCGAATGGGAGCGAAGCCCGGCGACTTGCTGTTGTTCGTTGCCGACTCGTTTGAGGTTTCCTGCAAGGCGCTCTACGCTCTTCGAAAACGTTTGGCGGCCGAGTTGAAGCTCTACGATCCGAAGACAATGAACTTTTCGTGGATCGTCGAATTTCCCATGTTCGCCAAAGACGCGGAGACCGGCGGCTGGGCGGCCATGCACCATCCCTTTACGTCCCCGCGGATGCAAGACGTTCCGTTGTTGGATACCGATCCGGAAAAATGCCGGGCCATCGCATACGACTTGGTCATCAACGGTTCCGAGGCGGGCGGCGGTACGATTCGTATTCACGATCAGGAACTACAGCAGAAAGTCTTCGATCTGTTAGGCATCGATCGGGAGACGGCCAAAGAACGTTTCGGATTTTTGCTCGAAGCCTTGCAATTTGGCGCTCCGCCGCATGGCGGCATCGCCTTGGGCGTCGATCGTCTCGTAATGCTCTTTGCCGGTTTGGACAGCATCCGCGACTGCATCGCCTTCCCCAAGACCCAGCGTGCGACGGATATGATGACCGGCGCGCCGGGGTTGGTTGACGCCAAGCAAATTCAAGAACTTGGTATTAAGGTCGCTAAACAATAGCGCAGATTTAGCTTCTGTCGTCGCAATTTTGCGACGACGGAGGATAGTTTTCCCCACTCCCGATGTTTTTCCGAGTTGTCGATCTTTCGCCCGTATTTGTGGAAATTCGTGAAAAAGGGAGTAGGAGCAGGAAAAGGGCTGTTTAAAATCGTCTAAAAACGGTTTTTTTTGACTTTTTCCAATTTTCAGTGCCAAATGCTTGACCGGGAAACCGGTTTTGTGCATAATGCGAGAGTGCCTTACGGTTCAACTCAGCACTGGTTCTATATAAGCAGGTAGCGTTTCGAAGCCGAAAAAATTAAATAGCGTTTCGCAGGTTCGCAGAGAACTGCGGAATTCCGGTTTCATTCTTTACGCCGCCTCGGGTCGAAATTCGAACGACCATAAGCGATCCCAGTATTTTCGCTCGTACTAGTTCGATGCTTTATTTTCACCTGTCGGCCATTCCTTGACTAACAAGTTTGACGTCGTTTAGCGGTTTATCCCGTAAGACGCGTCGACTTTTAGATATTTGTGAGAACTCCTAAGTTTGAGAAGAAGAGAGAAAGAACCGCCGTCGTGGGCGGTTTTTTCTTTTCTTGAGCGTATAAACCACGCGACAAAAAATCTTTGTAAAATAAATGAACGCTTATCTTCATGCTACGTAAAGTTGTAAGCGGATACTTTTCGGCAACTTAAACATCATTGAATTCTGCTTCTTTAAAGGAGGGCTTTCCGATGCTTAATTGGTTAATTGAGCTGGATCGCATTCTGCGCGGAGACGCGACTCGCATCGAGGAGTTGCGAACCGGGGATATCAACATTCCGACTTTAGGCATCTCCGCAGTCGTCGGGGCGCTAGCCGTCGTTTACGCCGTCTGCATGGGGTTCTACGCAATATTTCGGCCTGACGGTCCTCTTTTTATGCAATTCTTCGTAACGTTAATTAAAGTGCCCGCATTGTACTTCCTTACGCTTGCGGTCACGCTCCCGTCACTTTACGTTTCGAGCACGATGGTCGGTTCGCGATTGAATCTGTTCACTATTTTGCGCTTAGCGATTGCGGCCCTCGGCGTGAACCTTGCCGTATTGGCGTCGCTCGGCCCCATCGTGGCGTTTTTCTCGGTCAGCACTGAAAGCTACTCGTTCATGATTTTGTTGAACGTCGTGGTTTTCGCCGTTTCCGGTTGGTTGGGCTGCATTTTTCTATTGCGAACGCTCAACCGACTTTGCGCCGCGAAAGAGAACGAACTATTTGCCCGACGGATATTGGAAAAGCCTTCAAGCGTCGCGCCGCCCCAATTGCCGGCGGAGGCTTCACAAGTGAACCCGGCTCCGAATGATTCGGAAATTCTTCGCGCAGAGCTTGCCGTCGAACAAGGACCGTTAAACGAGTATGAAAACGAGACCTACGGCGATCATGTGCGTTCCGTGTTCGCCTGTTGGATAATTGTATTCGGCTTGGTCGGCGCGCAAATGAGTTGGGTTTTGCGACCTTTCATCGGGGCCCCCGGTTCTCCGTTTGCGTTGTTTCGCGGGCGGGGCTCGAGTTTTTTTGAGGCGGTACTGAAAGTGATCGGAAGTTTTCTCTCCTAACTCGCCTCGCGACTCTTTTACGGATAACGGCCTTGTGTACTTCTTCAAGCCCCTGGATGAAATCGCTTTGTTCGCCTTATTTCGCACTGCCGACGACGTATTACGAAGAAGTCCGGTGACGGCGAGTTCGGCTCGAAGTTACGACGCGATTAAGCTGCTGTTTGCGATCGTTGTTGTTTTCGGCATGATTTACGGCGCGACTATGGGCGCATTCGGCGGGGTGGCGGGCTGGCGCTTCTTGCAAGTCTTTTATTCTGCCGTAAAAGTTCCGCTCCTTTTAATCGTCACTTCGATGATTTCGCTTCCTTTCTTTTTCGTAATCAATAGTCTATTTGGATTAAGAAACGATTTTGCCGATGCGCTTCGCGCACTGTCCGCCGCGCAGGTCGGGCTAGCAGTCTTCTTAGCGTCCCTCGCTCCGTTTACGATCCTTTGGTACGTCACCTCGGCCGACTACGCCTCCGCTTTGCGATTCAACGCCTTAATCTTCACGGTTGCCAGTTTCGGGGCGCAGTATCTGCTGCGGCTTTATTACCAACCGCTGATCATAAAAAATCCACGACACAGATTAGCCCTTTGGGCGTGGCTTATTATATTTATCTTCGTCGGAATTCAGATGGGGTGGGTGATGCGCCCGTTCGTCGGGGCGATCGACGCGCCGGTGCAGTTTTTCCGCGAAGGAGCATGGAGCAACGCCTATGTCGTCGTCTTTCAGTTGCTGAGCGGGGTATTTAGGTAGCCGCTAATCAAAACCGCGTATTAAGCGAAGGGGAGCTCGCATGTTCCTATTATCTTCGGTCATGAATTTTCAACCGCCGGGAGCCTCTGATCCGATAATGTTTCCCGATATGGCTCGTTGGTTGGGGCTTGTCTGTCTCGGGATCCCGACCGGATGCGTTTTCGGAATTATCGCGATTGCGTTAATCGTGTTTTTTTCGCAATCAAGAATTGGGCTAATCTTTGTAAAAATTACCGTCGGTTATACGGTTGTTCTTGCGATTACATACTTTTGCTACGTCGGCGTAATCAGCGCGTTCTTATTTTTCCCGATGCTGATTCCTTTGATTCCGGCCTCTCTCGCCTTTATGATCCATTTCCTGCGTGGGATAAGAAAATCGCAAGACGCAGATAAGATTTTAGAATGAGATTCGTTTCGAGCGAATTGGCTAGCACCGAGTGAATGAGAAAAGATCGCTATTTCTTCTCGCCGTGGTCGCGCAGGCCGAGCTTGTCCAGCCAGCGGCCTTTGCTCGAACCGCCGCCCGACTTTGCGCCGCCGTCCGGCGGATTCGCCGTGTTATCGGTCGCGCCCTGCCGTTCCATTTGGCGAATGCGGTCTTCTAGTTGCAGTCGTTCGCGGGCGAGTTTCGCTCGTTCGATTGAAACTTCCACTTCCGCTTTACGGAGTTTTTCTCGCCACTCTTCTTGTTGGCGTTTTAGATTTTCACGCTCTTCGAGAATGATGGCGTCGGTGTCGAAAATCTGTCCGAGGGCGGCGGCTCCGACCGCCACGGCGCCTAGATTGTCGCTTTGTTTTTCCAGCAACTCGCGAAGTTCGCCGATTTCGCGATCTTTTTCGGCCAACGCGGAATCGGTTTTCTGAATAACTTCCGCGATTTTAATACGTTCCGGTTCGTCTTCGTCGAAATCGCTTTCCAAGGCGGCGAGGATGCGTTTCTTTTCGGCTTCCCAATCGAGCACGCCTCCTTTCGTCGGAACGTGACCGCCTCCCCCGGCCGACGATCCTTGCGCGGACAGCTTGTTTTGAAGTTCGGCGTTTTTCTCTTTCAATTCATGCAAATCGTCCATCGCCATCTGATACAAGCGATGGTAGTCTTCAGGACTGTCTCCTCCCTCGGCTTGCTCACTCGTCGTTTGCGTCGCGGCTTCGCTCAACTGACGTTGGGTATCGGCGAGCTGCGTCTCCATCTCCGTTAGACGCATAATGAGCTTGTCGCGTTCGATCGTTAGCTCGCGGTATTCCTCTTCGGGAACGCCTGGCGTTTGGGCGGGGCGATTCTCGAGGTCTTTTTGCATCGAGGCTAGTTTCTCGCGACTCTCGGACAATTCCTCGACCAGCTTTTGCGACTCGACGAGTTCGGCCTCGATCTCGGCTAATCGCGAGGCGAACTGATCCCGTTCGGTCGCCGTCTTCGAGAATTCTTCTTCTGAAATTCCGGGCTGCGGCTCCGCCCAGTTTTCTAATTCGCCTAAAACTTCCTCGTGCTTCTGGCGGAACTCGGCGAACTCGGCCGCTTGACGCTCGGTTTGCTCTTGCTGCGCGCGTAGCTCGGCGACGAGCGCTTCTTCTTCCTGGTGAGCCGTTTCTAATTTCGCCGTCAATTCGGCGTTCGCCGCCTCTAGACGCTTTGTCAAGGAGTCGGCTTCGTCATGCGCCGACTTCTGAACGACGCCCAACTCGTCCAGCTTGGCTTGGAGCGCCTTCTTCTCCGACTCTAATCGAGTTTGCGTCTCCTCGATCGCCGCTTCTTGTTCGAGAATCGCGCGGCGGCGTTGGTCCATCTCGGCCTGTTGGCGTTGGATATGCTCGGTCCAGGCCTGTTGCTGTTCAAGACAGCGTTGGTAGATTTGCTCCCAGTCGGCTTGACGGGTTTCGATATCCGCGCGAAGTTTTTCCAGATGCTCGGATTGACGCTGAAGTTGCTCGGCTCGGAACTGCAGCTCATTCCGATCGACTTCGACGGCCGATCTCTCTTTGGTCACTTGCTCGCCTGCCAACCGAATTTGCAGAGCGATTTCGGTTTCCGCTCGCTGCAGACGCTCCTCCTGCGCGTCGAGAAACGCGCGCACCCGATCGCGCTGCGTTTGCAGCACGAGAGAGAACTTTTCGGCCCAGCCTTCCGAGCCGGGAGTGGGGAGTGTCGGCGCTTCCATGAAAACGATCGATTCCTTATGCGATTCCTTTGCGATGCGCGATTCGTAAATACGCATCTCGCACGGTGACGATTCACCTTTCGACGAATTCGCCCCACGCGCAATATCCTGTAGCGCTTTGCGCAAACCGTCTGCGCGCAGCCTATGCCGGGAACGTAATCCAACGTCCCATAAGAACTTATAGGTTACGGCCTGTCCGTATGCAAAGAATTGCGTCTAGTTGCGACGTATATGCCGGTTGCGCCGATTACGACGAGTGAAAGAGCTCCGTCATGCGTTCGCTCGAGCTGTTTGGGCCGGTTCCTGCGCCCGTCCCCCTGCGTAGAACGCTATCCCAGCGCCGTCCGCTCGGAGCCGATTTCGCGGATCATCACCCCTTCTCCAATCCGGCTCGAAATGCCGGATGGTGCTCCACCTCGCCTTGCGGGATTCCTTTAGAAAGCGGTAGGCAGAGTAAATATTCCGGAGGTATTCCCTCCATCGTCAAGGCATCGCTATGAACGAAGCCGAATCGCGAGTAGAATCCCGGATCGCCGACCAGCACGCATCCCTTGGCCTGAAGAGCTTGCATCTCCTGTATGCCTGCGTTGACCATCGTTTTGCCGATCCCTTGTTTTTGATAGTTCGGAAGCACGGCCACAGGCCCGACCATATACCACTGACATTCTTGCCCGTTAATCTTGGCCAAGGAAAAAGCAATATGCCCGACGACGGCTCCGTCGATCTCGGCGACGAGCGAAACGGCCAACGCTCCGGCCGCTCGCAACTCCTCGACGATTAGATGCTCCGTCTGTTTCGAGTACGGGTGAACGGCGAACGCGGCAATGTTGACGTTGCGAATGGCGTCGTAATCCTGGGGCGTTTCAGGACGAATAAGCATAAAAAGATCTTTCTTATTGCGGATTTTGCCGAACGCAGAATGCGTCGAACTCAGGACATATTATTACGTATTGAAAAGGACGACGTCACAAGTAAAAAAGTTCGCGGATTCTTGGAAGATCCTTCGCGGCGCTTTTATCCTTAATTCATTCTTTTCATGCTGCTTCCGCGCATTAAAGCGTCGATTCCGAACTGCGCGGCCACTTTATCCCGCGCTAGGTCGAGCTGGACCTGTTTGTCGCGTTCCTCTTCATCGAATAGAGAACGTTGACGAGTTCCCGTATCGTCCAGGCCGCTTATGCCGACGCCGATCAACCGGATCGGCAGATGTCGTGGAGGGAGCCGATTCATCAGCATTTCGACGGCCGTTTGAAGGATCTCCTCGGTTACGTCGGTCGGAGCGGGGAGTTTTTGCGATCGAGTCAGCAAACGAAAATCGGCGAAGCGAATCTTGAGATGCACGATTCGCCCGCGGAGTTTGTGGCGTCGCAGGCGTCGTCCGACTTGATCGGTCAACTCGGCGAGCCACGCTCGAAGAGTCTCTTTGTTCGCTATGTCGGCGGCGAACGTGGTTTCATGCGAAATAGACTTGGCGTCACGGTCCGGCACAACCGCGCGTTCGTCAATCCCTTGCGCGAGGAGCCAAAAGCTTTCGCCGCTACTGCCGAATACCCGTTTTAGCGTTTCTTGCGGGAAGTCGCGCAGTTGGCGAACCGTGCGTATGCCGAGCTTTCGTAGCGACTCGGCCGCATGTTTTCCTACTCCCCAAACCCGTTCCACCGGCAAAGGATCCAAAAACTCCTGCACGCCTTCCGACGACACGATCACGAATCCGTCCGGCTTTTGCAGAGCGCTCGCCACTTTCGCCAGAAACTTGTTTGGCGCTAGGCCGACCGAGCCGGTCAGTCGCGTCTCTTCGCGAATGAGTCGTTTAATCTCCCGGCCGATTTTTTCCGCCGAGCCGAACAAACGCTCGCTTCCGGTCACGTCTAAAAACGCCTCGTCGAGCGAAAGCGGTTCGACGAGCGGGGTGAATCGAAAAAAGATGTCGCGAATGTGCCGCGATACTTCGGCGTAGAGCCGCATATTGCCCGACAGAAATATTCCATGCGGGCAGAGTCGTTTGGCTTGGGCTGTGGGCATCGCGCTGTGAACGCCGAATTTGCGCGCCACGTAATTTGCCGTGGAAACTACCCCGCGACTCTCGACCGATCCGCCGACGATCACTGGCTTGCCGACCAGCTCGGGCCGCTCTCGCTCTTCGATCGACGCATAAAACGCGTCCATATCGATGTGTAGAATCATGGCGATTTCAATTCGGATACGGAGCGGGGGAGTGCCGTGGACGGACTTGCGTCGCGGTTTGCTCGATTTCTTCCCATTTCGAACATAAAGATGCCTGCCGCCACGCCCAGGTTCAGCGAGTCGACCTCCGACGTGATGGGGATCGTCACACGCCGGTCGCACAGCGATAGCCATTCGTCGGTCAAACCGTCCATCTCGTTGCCGAAAAGAGCTCCGAGCCGGTCGGGCCAATCTACCTCCGGGAGAGACTCCGCCGTCGGATCGACGACTGCCGCCATAAGCGTCACCTGCCATTCTTGTTTTAAACGCTTGAGCGTTTCTTGCAAATTGATCGTTTTTACGAACGGCATTCGCAACACGGCGCCCATCGACACTCGCATGCAGCGTCGCGAAAAGGGATCGCAGCACCGCTCGCCAAGCACGACGCCGTCCATATTCAAACCGGCCGCGTTCCGAAAGACCAGGCCCATATTTTCGGGTTTCGTGATTTCGGGACAGATGACTAGTCGAAGCGGCCGATTGGCTTCGAGCGAAAGGGGACGCATCAGTTCTTCAATCGACGTTCCCGTTCCGCGTTTCCCCACGGCCAAGGCTCCGCGATGAAAGTTGAACCCCACGATTTTCAAAAGAAGCGATTCCTCGGCCACGAAGATCGGCAACGATTCCGGGGCGACGGCCTGAAACTCCGGCAAAAACTCGTTGGTCACGAAAAGCGATTCCGTTTCATACCGACTATCGAGCAGGCGATGCGTGAGCAATCTCCCTTCCGCCAAGAAAATACTTTCCCCCCGAAGCGTGCGGTCCGGCAAGTTTCGATATGGTTTAATTCGAGGATCGTCGATCGTCTCAATTCGTACTAACATTCTGTATGTTCTTGTTCTCTAGCTTTCGTAGACCGCCGAGGGGCTCGTTTTTGCCTAGCGATTAACGCTATTCATACCAAAATTCTTTGCCTTTGTCGTCCGTTTCGATGACAATTCGCGTAGAAATCAAGGACAATTCCTCGCACGGCGATATGTCGAAGTCTTTCCAGCCGTTGCCGAAAAGCAACATGCGGCGAAAAGGCGTCGAACGAAATGCCCGACGTTGCGTAATTGCCGCGAAATAGCGGGAAAAACCAGTTTTCCGTAGGTCTTATCGCGGTTGAAGATCGTAGAACGGATTACGCCGCAGTCGTTTACGACGATTGCCGAACCGCTAAAGCCAAGGATGGTTGAGATCGTGTTTGACCTGCGCAGTTTTCTAACCCACACTTTCCACAGAACGGATCTCGTCTGTGAGCTTATCACAGTCATTGCGACTTCAAGGAAAGCGATCGTAAAACGCAAGGCGTTTGCCCCGCTCGTTCGAGCAGGCCGTCGTGCGGATCGATTACCGGAGGCGCAATTCGCCGAATTGGCGGACGTGAATGCTGAAAAGGAATCCTCACGCTTTAATGCGTGCGGTCACGTTCGTCGCCGGCGGAACAAACAATACTTTTCCAATGGTTTTGCATCATGAGAGTCACCGGCATTAGTGTTGGTTTGCGCGGATTCTTCGGGTTTTTGAACAAAAATCCCAACGACGGCGCCAAAAATGCGCGTTCGCAGGGGTTTAAGTCAGCCATGCGCGGCGACCGGCACGCCAAACGTCGCCTTTTGACGATTGAGCCGCTCGAAGCGCGCGAAATGCTGAGTTCCGACTCGTTTACGACGTCGGTCAATTCGATTTGGTTCGCCACGGTATCGTCCGAAGCCTCGACGCATGCCGGCAATTCTTCTCTCGTCGCCGAATCGACGGACGGATCAACGTCAAGTTCTTCAACGACGACCGACACGAACGTCTACGACTGGATCGTGCAATTTAACACGAATTATTTGGACAACGTTCAGAACGTCGCCGACGTCGCCAATTTACTTACTTCCGGAACCTGTGATTTTGAAGTTTTGCGCGGCTTAGGATTAGTCGGGCAGGTGGTGATCCGTACTAGCGGAGCCTCGACCGACGCCGTTTCGCATTGGTTTTCGTCGATCTCGGCGGTGGCCAGCTTCGAGCAGGATTCCGTCCAGCAATTTGATACGACTGCTTCGAACGACTCGCTCTCGTCGCAGCAGAGCTACTTATCGCAGATCAACGCGAGCAGCGCTTGGACCGTCACCACCGGCAGTTCGAGCATCGTCGTCGGCATTGTCGATACGGGCATTGATTATACGCATTCCGACTTGGCAGCGAACATGTGGGTGAATACTAAAGAAATCGCCGGCAACGGAGTTGACGACGACGGCGACGGATTCGTCGACGACGTTTACGGGTGGAATTTCGTTTCCAATACGGCCAACGTGATGGACGACAACGGGCACGGCACGCATGTGGCCGGCACGATCGCCGCCGTCGGCAATAACAGCCTCGGCGTCTCCGGCGTCGCTTGGTCGTGTTCGCTGATGGCCTTAAAGTTTTTGGATTCCACGGGCAACGGGTATATTTCCAACGCCATCGCGGCCGTCAACTACGCCACGATGATGAAGACCAAATACGATGTGAACATCAAGGTGTTGAATAACAGTTGGGGCGGCAGCGAAACGAGCGCCCAATTGTCGGCCGCCATTGACGCATGCAATAGCGCAGGAATTTTATTCGTCGCCGCCGCGGGAAATTCAGCGACCAACAATGATTCGACCGCCATGTACCCGGCGAACTACAACGCCGCCAACGTTATTAGCGTCGCCGCCGTCACTTCGTCGAATACGCTCGCCTCGTTTAGCAATTACGGTTCGAGCACGGTCGATTTGGCCGCTCCGGGCGTGTCTATTTATAGCACGTTGCCCGGAAATCGTTACGGGGCCTATTCCGGCACGAGCATGGCGACGCCGCAAGTTTCTGGCGCCGCCGTTTTAGCCTGGGCGCTCAATCCGAACGCCACGGTGGCCGAGGTGAAAGCCGCGATTCTCAACGGGGTTACGAAGACTAGTTCGCTCTCCGGTAAATGCGTGTCGGGCGGCGTTCTGAATACTTACAATACGTTAATGATCATTAAGAGTCAGATGAACACGGCGCCGACGGTCGGACTCCTTTCGACGTCGTCCAGCACGGTCTCGCAAGGTTCGTCCGTCACGCTGACCGCCTCGTCGATCACCGGTTCGACCGCCTCGGCCGTATATTTCTATTACGATTCAAACGGAAACGGCTCGTGGGATTCGGCGGATGCGGTCATCGGATCGACTACGTCCGTCTCCAACGGGACGGCGACGTGCAAATTCGATACAGCCTCCGTAACCGCCGGATCGTTCAAAGTATTCGCTCGGGCGGCGAACGCTGACGGCAAATGGAGCGCAGCCGTTTCGACGTCGCTTACGGTTTCGGCGAGCGATGATTTCGGCAATTCCATGTCCGATGCAGCGACGATCTTGATTGGTTCGACGACGTCCGGCTCCATTCAAACCGGCGGCGATCAGGATTGGTTCAAGGTTGCGCTTGTCGCTGGTCAGAAATACACTTTCTCAACCACGTTGATCAAGCTAACTGACTCCGTTTTGTATTTATACGACTCGTCGGGAAAGATTCTCGCCTCTAGCGATAACGTTTCCGCTTCGTCGAAGGCGTCGTTGATCACGTTTACCGCCACGAGTTCAGGGACGTACTATCTCATGGTCGGCGGTAAAACATCGTCGTTGACGGGAACGTACGCGATTACCGCAAAGGCGGAGAATACTGCTCCGACCGTGGCCTCGATCTCCGATCAGACGTTCTCCGGATCGCAAACGAAAATCACCGTTCCGATCGTCGCGTCGGATGCGGAGGGCGACTCGTTAAAAATTTCCGCTTCTGTCGCTGCAGTAGATGCGACCGTTCAGCTCGCCTATAACCTCGATCAGAGCTTGGGATTTTCGCTCTACAAGAATTCGACTTATACGAACTTGCACGGTTTGCAAGAGAAATACGTCGTCAGTTCGAGCGGAGCGTGGTATTACATCACGTCGGCCGGTTCGCTCTATCGTTGGGGCGGCTCGGTAGCTTCGAGCAAACTGGTCGCGACGCTAAATTCGAGCTACTACTCGAACCCGTCGTTGCTGTACAACGCGACAACGCCGACGGCGACAACCACGAATAACTCGGGGCTGACCGTTTCGGTTAGTAACGGCGTGTTGACGATTACGCGGACTGCGGCTTTCACCGGCCCGGCCACGGTGACCGTAACCGTTAGCGACGGGGCGACGACCACGACGAAGACGTTTAAGGTCTCGCTTGGAACTTCGACCGCGTCGTCGGTCAAGTCGGCCTCGTTCGACGAATCCGCTGCGTCGGCCGCCGAATCGGTCTCTTCGAGCGTCGCTTCGCCGTTGGACGTCGCCGGGCGCGCCGTCTCGACCGCGCGAGCCGCTTCGTTCAGTCATGAGACCTCCTTTAACTCGACGAGCTTTTTGGTTTCAAACCGAGGAGCGACCCAGTACGATTCGTCGGCTTTATTCTCGCCGTTCACGAACGCCGCATTAAAAGACGCGGCGGCTTCGGCAGCAGACGCCGTCGATTCGTTCAGCGCAGAGTCGTTGCGCATCCACGAAATTCATTTCAGCGAAGCCGCCGAAAACGAAGTTGCAAAGCTCACGAAAACCGCTTCCCTCGAAAGCGGGCTCGGCGAAGTATTCTCCGGCCAATTCGATACGAAGATGGAAGCGTTTGACGCGATATTGAAATTGTTTGACGTCGGAAAATAACGCGTGAACGAATGACGTCGTCGCCGGACTTTCGGCGCTGGTTTTTTCGTTGATACGAGGTCGTCCTATGGTCGACGTTCCCGCGATCTGCGCGAAAGCGAATTTTAAGGCCAAGGCTTTGCTGTTGGGCGAGCGTTTGGACTTGCGCGCTCTTGGCGAGACTGAACGATTAGCGACTTCTCCCTTAACGATAGCAGTTCGAGGCGGCGGAACCGCGGTTCTCTTTCGTTACGGGGCCGTCGTCCTCTTCGACGTCGCTCCGTTGGAGCAGACGACGTTTCTTAAGCAGCTTCACCCGTTCGTCATTCAGCCGTACGCGGAAAACGAGACGGAAGAGGCGGCTATTCGCATTTCGACCGACGCTAAAGAGGGAATCGAGGCCGACGCCATCTACCTACGCGAATGCGCCGTCGAACGCTTGCAGATTGTGGCCGACATTCTCAGTCGAAGCGTCGTTCTTGCGACGTACGAATCGAGAATGGCTAAAGAGTTCGACAAGATCGAGGCGATAGCTTCGAATTTAGAGCGCACGAGTCGCGGCGGAAACGCCAAGGAGTTATTGCGATTCATCGGGGCTGCGCTTTTAAGCGAGCATCGGATGGTAGGTCGCGCCGAAATCAATGACAAGCCCGAGTTAATATGGGATAAGCCCGATCTGGAACGGCTCTTCTTGCGTTTGGAAGACGCTTATGAAATCAGCGAACGCTACTCCGCGCTCGAGCGAAAGCTCGACCTCATTACGCATACGGCCCAAACAGGGTTGGAGTTGATTCAGAACCGTCGCAGCTTGCGAGTCGAATGGTACGTCGTGGCGCTCATCGTCATGGAATTGATCGTTTCTCTTATCGATCTATATTTCCGTAAGTGACGAACGCCGAAGGCGAGGTTTTTTAGAAGTAGCGTCCCAGCAATCTCCGGCTAGGACCATCTAGCTCGCGTAAGTCGGGAATTAAATAACGGATTCCGTGCGTATCGCAAAGAATCGCTCCGTTATCGCCTAAGCGGCGAACGTCGTCGTCGCCGTCAATGAGGAAAAACGTTCGGCCTCTGTCCGTCACGACGTCCCATTCCGCGGGGTCCGTGTCGGCCTTCAACGAAATAATCTTTTCAATTACCGGAACGAATTCTCGCCGTGATATTTCTTCTTCGAGTTTTTGCAGAACCTCGGGGGCTAAAACGCTCGGGTCTTTGAGAAGAACGATTTCTTTGCCGTCCGAATCGCAAATCGAAAACCATTGCCGCGGAGCGGAAATAGGAAACGCTCGGTAGGTTTCGACGCCGACGAAGCGAGCCCCTGCCGAGTCCACTAAAACAAGACGACCGAACGAGTCCTTTTCCAAACGGAATGGACCGGCGGCGATTTTTTGCGGGGTTGCAGTAGTTTCAGTCATAATGACGGTTCAGTTCGGCGTAGTTTCGAGGATCGTTAGTATGCGTTACCCTTCGCGTTTTTTACGAAGCTGGACGCTATTTCTTTTTTGAAAGGTTTTCGTGCATTTCTTGCTGCGCGCGATGCAGTCGGGAATAGGTGCCCCCTTTTGCGATTAACTCGTCGTGCGGCCCGACTTCGGTGACACGGCCACGCTCGATCACGATCAAACGATTCGCCCGTCGCAGCGTGCTCAATCGATGCGCGATGGCGATCGTGGTCCGCCCCTCGACGAGATTCTCCAAGGCTAATTGAATTTCTCGTTCCGTCTCCGTATCGACCGAGGAGGTCGCCTCGTCCAAAATTAAGATGCGGGGATCGATCAACAGCGCTCGAGCGATGCTGATGCGTTGGCGTTCGCCGCCGGAAAGAAACTGACCGCGTTCGCCGACGATCGAGTCGTAACCGTCGGGTAGCCGAAGAATGAATTCATGGGCACGGGCGGCCTTCGCCGCCGAGACGATCTCGTCGTTCGTCGCATCAGGGCGACCGTAGGCGATGTTTTCGGCGATCGTGCCGAAAAACAAAAAAGGCTCTTGCAACACGATGCCGATGTGGCTTCGGTATTCGGTCGTCGGATAGGAACGGACGTCCACGCCGTCCACCAGCAACGCGCCTTCTGAGACGTCGTAGAATCGGCAAACGAGATTCATGAGCGTCGATTTTCCTGCGCCGCTAGGGCCGACCAAGCCGATCATCTCTCCGGGAGCGATGTTAAAATTGACTTCTTGCAAAATAGAGCGTGTTCCGTAATGGAAACCGACCTCGCGGAACGTCACTTCTCCACGCATGTTTTTGGGATGCACCGGTTTGACCGGCTCCGGAACGCTCGGCGCTCGATCCAGAATCGAAAACACTCGTTGCACGCTGGCACCGGCTCGTTGGGCGGCGGCGAGCATTCGGCTCATCGATTCCATTCGAAGGTAGAAGCTGGCGATATAGGTGACGAAAGCCTGTAAAACGCCGATCGTGATCGGCGGATGCGCCTGACCTTCTTTAAGCGGATAGTACTGGTATATCTGCCATGCGCCAAAGGCCCAGACGACTAGCAAGCCGGTATCGGTTAGCAGCGTGACCGTCGCACCGAAAAAAGCCCAAAGCGAGTTTACGCGATTGTTCGACGAAAGAACGCGATCGTTCGCCTTGCGGAATCGATCGACTTCGCGGCGCTCTTGCGCAAACGCCTTTACCACGCGAATGCCGGGAATCGTGTCGGCCAACACGCTCGTCATTTCGCCCCATGTTCGAGCGCTTAATTCAAAGCCTCGTTTCAGACGAGTTCGCACTCTCTGCACGAGATAGGCGATGATCGGAAGCGGTAGAAGCGTAAAGGCCGCCAGCATCGGGTTCAAGCCGATGAGAATCGTCGCGATCATGCCCAGGCGGAGCATGTCGGTGGCGAAATCGAGCATATTCACAGAAAGAAAATAGCTGATTCGATCGGTGTCGGTGCTGACTCGAGCGATCAAATCGCCGGTTCGCTTTCCGCCGAAGTATTGCACCGACAAAATATGCAAGTGTTCATATGTGGCGCTGCGCATGTCGGCCGAAACTCGTTCGCTCACC
This sequence comes from Thermoguttaceae bacterium, assembly GCA_963665265.2. Classification (GTDB taxonomy): domain Bacteria; phylum Planctomycetota; class Planctomycetia; order Pirellulales; family Thermoguttaceae; genus CAXXHQ01. The sequence continues at coordinate 2,540,749 of OY762224.2, forward strand.
AAGGCCATGACGAACGTCTTTGCCCAAGTGAGTAGCCATGCGAGTACGGAGGCTCCGAGAAGCCCCCCCAAATAAAACCAAATACGGCTGAAATCGACGTTTTCCCCCTTCGTGTACGGGTTCAAAACCTTGTCGATCATCGGAATGGTGATATAGGTGGGGATCAGGCTTGCCGCCGTACTGGCGAAAGTCAGCGAGATGCCCAGGATCGCCATCCATCTATGAGGCTTGGCGAATCTCGCTAATCGCCAAAAGGACTGAATTGGCGCCTTCGTTTTCAACGCTTCGCATTCCGGGCACTTTTCATGATCGGGCGGAATGATGATGCCGCAACTCGGGCAGATTGGCGCATTGACGTCCGAGTCTTCGTCTTCCTCTTGTTCGCCGGTTCTCAACCGCTCAAAACGTTCGACGAGCCGATGCGCTAAAGAAGCCTTGGCCGAGGTGAATCGCCAATAGGCGAGTCGCTCACTCTCGTTTAAGAGTTCAAGAATTCCCGAGCCGGGTTGTTCTTTCACGCGGAGTCGAAGATTCGTCGCAAATGTCCAGCTTACTGGCTCTGAAGAAATCTTCGGCATTTCTTCGTCGATGATCGGGCAAGGGCCGAGCGACAAAATCCGCTGATCGGTTATAACGACCAGTCCGGCGGCGAATTGGAGGACGTCATCGAGATCGAATTCCAGCCAGGCAAGTGCGTTTTCGCCTGAGGCAAGGTGCGATTCGAGAATTTCACGCAGACGTCGGGCGTAACGTTCCCGAACGTCGCTGGCAGATTGTTTTTGTAGGACCACGGGGGCAATCTATAAAAGAAACGGAGCGTAAACTGGTTATTCTATTGACTATTACGTCGTCTGGCGAGGGACAGTTGATAAAAACGGTACGGCTTCCGAGATTAACGCCTCGTCCATCGTTAAAGGCCATTTTTATGTGAGGCGAAGCAGAACGGGCGTTTTTTCTGGAAAAAACAGGAAAATTCGAGAATCCATCTGCGGCAAGGAGGAATTTTACGGATTATATGGAATGTCCGACCGATTTTCTTTCAAAGCGGCTTCAGGTGCGAAAATTAGCGGGGACTTTACCGTCCAGATATGATTCATCGAACGCTCGGTCATTCAAAGGCCGGGCGAAATGCCGCGATGAAGCCGTAAAACGATTTTTGTGATTATTTGTGAAATAGTACGATCGAACGATTTGGCTGTTGCGTACATAAGATTGGCGATCCTGATCAAGGTTTGGAAAGCCAAACCCCGCCTGATGGGAGGGGTAACCGAAAAAGACGCTTAGGTGGTACTGACGGAGGAGTTCGATATAGGAAATCTGAGGGATGCTCAGAGAAGAATCCCTTGCATTTTCCTTGCCTGAGGTGTTAAACTATAGATGGAGTTGCCGGACGCTGCGGGGACGTATTCGATTCGGCTAAGCTCCTCTATCCCTGGGAAACCTCCTGCCTAAGCCACGACCAATCGGTTTATCGGTGGTTACGTGTGCGTCTGCGCCTGAAGGAATGAGAAACCATCGCCAATTAACGGTGTATTTCTCGAAAACTGGAAAATCGCATTCCGTCTTGGTATAACGGTAAAGATGGGGCGAGTTGGAAGCTGGCGAGCAATTGCGTGAATACGCAATCCTACCTAATGTCCATTCCAGATACATTCCCCGGTGACGCCGCATCCGCTTTGTTACGAGCCGAACGGTCGCAATACCTCCGCCAGATGAATAACCAGGGAAGACACTTTGCTTTGTTGGGGTCGTTAATCGACAGCTCTCTCTAAATGCTATGGCGTTTATCGGCGTCGCAAGAATAGCCGATATAACGGTTTAATTGTGCCCTTCGTGCATTTGGACGCCGCTTCGATTCCGCTCGACGAAGACAAAGAGACGTTTTATAAGCGAGTAGAACAACTATGGAATTTCGCAAGGTTTTGGCTTTGCGTGGTCCGAACATTTGGGCCAACTATCCGGTAATCGAAGCGTGGGTTGATTTGGGAGAACTAAAAGATTCCCCGTCAAATTCCATTCCTGGCTTCAACGAACGTCTCATGAGCTGGATGCCGACGATGATCGAACATCGTTGCAGTTACGGCGTCCGCGGCGGTTTCTTCCAACGCCTCAAAGACGGCACCTATCCGGGCCACATTCTTGAGCATATCACCCTTGAGCTACAAACGCTCGCTGGCACGCCGGTTGGTTTCGGCAAAGCGCGCGAAACCTCCGAAGAAGGCGTGTATCGGGTCATTTTTAAATACATTAACGAAGATCTCGGACGCGAATGTCTAAAAACCGCCCATGAACTTTTCATGGCCGCAGTGAATGACACGCCTTTCGACGTCCAAAGCGAGATTAGCCGTTTACGGGACTTCGCCCAACAGGTTTGCCTTGGACCGAGCACCTCGGCCATTGTCAACGCCGCCAAGGCGCGCGGCATTCCCACGCGTCGTTTGAACCAAAACAGCTTGGTTCAGATGGGTTACGGCCGCAAACAGCGTCGCATATGCGCCGCCGAGACCGATCGTACTAACGCCATTGCCGAATCGATCGCACAGGATAAAGAACTTACCCGTTGGCTTCTTGCCTCCGCGGGAGTTCCCACGCCTGAAGGTCGTCCGGTCGAGAGCGCCGAAGACGCCTGGTCCGCCGCTGAAGACATCGGTTTGCCTGTGGTCGTTAAACCGCAAGACGGCAATCAAGGGCGCGGCGTCGCCACGAACTTGACCTCGAAAGAGCAAGTCTTCAAGGCTTATGAAGCCGCCCACGAAGAAAGCTCGTCCGTCTTGGTCGAGCGTTACGCTCCCGGTCACGACTACCGCGTTTTGGTTATTAACGGCAAAATCGTCGCTGCGGCACGTCGTGAATCAGCCCATGTCGTTGGTGACGGTAAGCATACTGTTTCTCAATTGATCGACGTGGTAAATTCCGATCCGCGTCGCGGCGATCATCACGGCACTGTTTTGAGCAAAATCAAGTTGGACGCCATTTCGTTGGCTGTATTGGCCGACCAGGGCTTCACGCCGGACTCGGTTCCCGGCGTCGGCCAAGTGGCGCTCATTCGTCGCAATGCGAACCTTAGCACTGGCGGAACGGCGATTGACGTTACCGAGTATGTTCATCCAGAAGTGGCCGCTCGCGTCATCGACGCCGCCCGCGTTATCGGTTTGGACATCGCCGGCGTGGACGTCGTCGCGCAAGATATCAGTCGTCCGTTGGAAGAGCAGGGAGGCGTAGTCGTTGAAGTGAACGCCGCTCCCGGTCTGCGAATGCACCTTGAACCGTCGGCAGGCGTTTCGCGCCCCGTCGGCGAGGCCATCGTCGATATGCTTTATCCAGAGGGAGATGACGGGCGAATTCCGATTGTCGCAGTGACCGGCGTGAACGGAAAGACCACCACCACTCGATTCATTTCCCATATCATTAAGGGAACCGGTCGCAACGTAGGCATGACTTGCACCGACGGCATCTACATCGGCGAACGTCGGATTGATAACGGCGATTGCAGCGGGCCGAAGAGCGCTCGCAACGTGTTGCTGAATCCGAACGTCGACGCTGCGGTCCTCGAGACCGCACGCGGCGGAATTCTTCGCGAAGGTTTGGCCTTCGATTACTGCGACGTGGCAGTGGTCACGAATATCGGCGACGGCGATCATCTCGGCCTTTCCGAAATCTTCACGACGGAGGACCTCGCCAAGGTCAAGCGTTGCATCGTGGACGTCGTCTCGCCCAAGGGCTACGCCGTTTTGAACGCCGCCGATCCGCTTACGGTCGGCATGGCCTCGTACAGCCCCGGTAAAGTTTTGTTCTTCGCCATTGACGGCGAGAATTCGGTGATCGTTGAGCATCGTAAGACCGGCGGTCGGGCCGTATTCGTTCGCGACGGCGAAATTATCTTGGCCGAAGGCGACCGCGAAGAGAAGCTCATGCCGATTAGTTCGGTTCCGCTCACCTTGGGCGGAAAGATCGGTTTCCACGTGGAGAATACGTTGGCTTCCGTCGCCGCCGCATGGTGCATCGGCGTTCCGCAAGTCACTATTCGCGAGCGTGCGGCCACCATCTCGGCCGACGTCGGCAAGGTGCCTGCCCGCTTCAATATCTTGGAAATTAAAGGTTCGACAGTCATCGTCGATTACGGCCATAACGCCCATGCGCTCACGGCCGTTATTGACGTGGTCAATAAATTTCCGCAAGATCGCCGAACCGTCGTCTATTCGACGGCGGGCGATCGCCGCGATTGCGACATGATCGCTCAGGGCGAATTGCTTGGCAACTCGTTCGATCGGGTGATTTTGTACGAAGATCATTATCGCCGCGGTCGTTCGGCGGGCGAAATCATCGCTCTCTTCCGCCAAGGAGTCGATAAAGGCTCTCGCGCAAAGGACGTGATTGAAATCACCGGCGCCGTCGCCGCCGCCGAGTTGGCGATGCGTTCGATTCAGCCCGGCGAGTTGCTCCTTCTGCAAGCCGATACGGTTGACGAAACGGTCGAATGGCTGCGAAAATACGTCGCTGAATTGGCTGAAAACGAGCAAGCCGTCGAAGAGCGTCTTGAATCGATTCCTGCGGAAATAGTGACGCCGACTGAAAAACGCGACGCTTCTCCGTCGGGACAAATCAGCGGCGCGGTTCTCGCCGAATCGTCCGCCTTATTACGACCTCGCTAGCCGATGAATCTTCGTGCGGTAAAAGCAAGCGTTCGGTAGAACATTGCTTACGTTGGCGATTTTTCTAATAATCAAAGGCGTCGCGAGTCATTTGACTTGCGACGCCTTTGTTGTTTTGTCGATGTATATCTTCGTCAAGCTTCGCCCGACGACGAGTTCTGCTTCTCTTCCCTGAGTCTGTTATTTCACGAGTCGGACTTCTGGATTGTCGACGATTTGTTTGAAGATCGCCCGAAGGTTTTCTTCATAGGCCGTCGGATCGGTGCTCGAATGCGAGGCGTTCGTCTCTCCCATTCGGGCGATGCGATCCATAAAGCTGTTGTCCGTTTCGAGTCCGACGCCCACGGCGAACACCTTCCAATTCATTTTTTGCATTAAGGCCGTTTGCATTAGCGCGGCGTCGTAGTTGTAGTAAGTCGAGCTGTTGTAGTAGTTCGAATTGGAATTGCTGGATATGTAATTTGAAATCGTGCTGTTACTGCTGGTTTTCAGATTAGGCACGCCGTCCGTCAGCAAAACGACGACTTTTTGCGTGTTTTCACGGCCTTTGCCGCCTTTAGACGCCGCTTTAATTAAGTTCTCCGCAGCGATCATGCCCGTTTCCGTAGCGGTGCATGCTGCGCCGCTATGGACCGGCTGCAGTTTGGTGCATGCTTGTTTCGCCGTCGTGTAGTTTACGTCTAGGTCATGTTGGATCGTCGTGCCGGCCAATGCGTCAAACGAGATGACCGAGACCCAATCTTTTTGATTGTCGTCCGAAACGGGTGAATTGCGCTCTTGAATCTGCTGAATAGCCGCGATCAATGCGCGCCGGCAAGAGTGCGTCGGTTCGCCTCGAGCGGGAAAATTAAACGACTCCGAGCCCACGGTTTCCGAGTGATAAATGCAACCGTACGGACTTGTCACCGCCAACGGCGAGTCGTCCGACGACGAGAGCGTCGAGTCTTGCCCGTCGCGTCCGTTATACATCATGTAATAAACGTAGGTCAGATATCCAAGGCGGTTTGACGAGCTAGCCGCGATCTTATCCAAATACGCGGCCCAGTAATTGTAGTAGGTAGTGTTCGAACTGGTCAGCGGCGGCGTAGCATTCGGCATGATTAACGGCATTTGCACGTCGATGAGCCATTTATACATTTTTTGTTTTTTCGTCGCTCCTGAGTCCGTACTCAGAATTTTGTAGGTGGATGAAATTGTATAGGTTGTGCCGCTGTAAGTAACCGAGCTGTTCATTAACTTTGATGCCAAGGTAGAGGTGGACGAGGCTCCTAAAATCTGGCCAACCGTTTGCGTTGTGCCCGGCGCCGTGCCGTAATTGAGGTCGTTGAAAACCTTCTGCATCATCGTCGTTTGGACGGTCGCGTAAGTACCGGTCATGGCGGCGCTGGCGTATCCGTTGTCGGGCTCGGTGTCGTAGTGCATGGAAGCCGACAAGTCGACAAGAAGGCAGATATCGCGAGGGTTTGCCATCGCGATCGCTTGCGCCGAAGTTTCAAACGATTTCTTGCCGAATATTTTGGCGAAGAACAAGCTATTCCCGCCAGTCGCGTCGTTGCGGCGTACCGTTATACGCATGGCGTTGCCGGATTGATCGTTCGACGGCGTGAATATTCGCGTTGACGTGTTCCAAATGCCGAATTCTACGTCGGTTCCGGAAAGCGTTACGGTGACGCCGCCCGCTTTGTTTAAAGCGGCGTATTTTTTCGCATCCGAGACGGCCGTATCCGGATAGGCCATATTCGCGGCGCCGGCTAACGCGGCGGCGTCGGCGGCGGCCTGAAGTTGCGTCTTGACTAAATAGATATAGCCAAGGTCGGTTGCGAAAGCGATTACGCCGAGCAAGCCGACAAGCAGAAATGCGGCTAATACAACGATCGAACCCCGCCGCGAGGACCTGTTTGTGTTTTTGCGACTAGTCATACATGGAAACCCTCTCTGAAATGAGACAAGGCGCATATTCGTAAGATTGGCGAATGCCGAGCAAGATAAATACTAAGGCGAATTCCGAATTAAGACCGCGATTCGGCGCCAGCGCAAGTGGACGGCCGTTTGCAAATTCAATCTCTAATTGCCGTAAGAAATCGATCGCCGAATTCCGTTTTGAATCGAGGAGGCCACTCAGCCAATAGGCGAGAGGGCGAAGTAAAACGGAAGTGAGTTTTTGGGCGATTGGCATAATACTTTGATGTGTCGCTCGAAGATCCCTTATGCAAATGGCGGAGTTTTGCTCGCCGTTCACTTTCTCCAAAAAAGGATCGCATCGATAAGTCACGTCACGGCGCCGCGAATGCGCCGACAATTTTCCACCATTAAAACCTGTCATGCGATTCGAGTTGGGTCAAATAGATTTCACGGAGTGTTGCCGAAATGCAACATTGCGGCGAAAAAGAAGAGAAATCGCATCGAAAAAGAGGTCGCGCGACGCGAAAAAATGCGGGAATCCGCAAAGAAAAGCGAGTATGTCCTCCTTGTTACGCCGTTCCTCGAAGGAGATTGCCTTCGGCAGCGACGATTTTAACGCCGATGAGTTTGCCCTCTAACTCCGCCCCGCCGGAAAACGCCACCGTCATGAAGCGATCGGCTGAGCCGCGAACTTCATTGGAGGCGGCGCATGTCCGAACGTCTTCGACAAGCGTTTGCAGCGTCTTTCCCTCGAGTTGACGAAAATAATCACTTTGCAAACGTTCGCCGAGTCTTCCGAGGTTCGTCGCCCAATCTTGGTAAATACGTTGCGGAACGCGGTTCGGCATTTCCGCCGCCGGCGTTCCTTGGCGAGGACTGAAACGAAATACGTGAATCTTCGAGAAGCCCGCTTTTTCGGCCGTCGCGCAAGTTTCGGCGAAATCCGCCTCCGTTTCGCCGGGAAACCCGACGATAGCATCGGTCGTCAATGCCGGCAAATCCAGTCGCTCGCGAATCGCCAAGCACCGTTCGACGAATTGCGAAGAACTTTGTCGCCGTCGCATCAGTCGCAATATCCGATCCGAGCCGCTTTGCATCGGCACGTGAAAATGCGGGCAAATACGGTCGGGCCGCTCCGCCGTCAAATCAAGCAATTCTTTCGTGACCTCAGGCGCCTCGATGCTCGAAAGCCGAATCCGGAAAGAGCCGTCTATTTCAAGAACGGACCGCATTAACCGAACCAGATTGACGTTTGAATCGTTTTGTTCCAGTCCATAGTGGCCGAGATGAATGCCGGTCAGCACGATCTCGGCGAATCCTGCGGCCGTGATTCGGCGAATCTCGGCTAAGACTTCGTGAATCGGTCTGCTCGAAAGATGCGGCCGAACCAACGGAACAATGCAATAACTGCACCGTTGACCGCAACCGTCTTGGACTTTTATCCACGCTCGATGCCTTCCGGCGAAAGCGGAGATTCCGTCGGGAACTTCGTGCAGCCCGCGACGCGAAAGAAAATCGGGCAATTCACGCTTGTCCGCAATCACTTCGCCCACGTTCGGCAATCCACGAACTTCTTCCGCCGCTCTAGCGGCGTAACACCCCATAACGACGATCTCGGCTTGCGGATGCTCCTTCGCCAAGCGGCGGATGAGCTTGCGGCATTTCGCCTCGCTCCCGGCCGTTACGGTGCAGGTATTCACCAAAATTAAATCAGGCGATTCCTTAGCAGACGCTCTCCAAACGCCGTCCGCCAACTCGTCGTTTTCGTTAGCGAATACTTCTTTCGTTTCCGTCAACTCTATGTAGCCGAGTCGGCGCAGTCCTTCCCGTGCGTATTCCGATTCATACTGGTTCACTTTACAGCCGAGCGTAACGATTTTTAGAACGGGCATATCTCGGCGGCTACTCGGGAATCGGTTCGATCGAAGACCTCATCGAACCTTTGCAACTTGAAATGAGCGTGTCTTTGCCGAAAGCGTGAATTTGATCACGCTTCAATTCGGCATGCTCGAGCGTGGTGGTCAAAACGATGACGCGACCTTTCTTGTCAACTTCCTCGGCCAATTGATAACCTTTCTCCGGCGGATAGGCGAAAAGCTCCATTAGCATCAAAATAACATACTCATAGGAATGGTCGTCGTCGTTCCATAGGATGACGTTGTACCGCGGTTGTCGCTTGGGGCGAGCGTCTTGACTTCGCTCCTGTTGCGGTGCGGTTTCTTGTAACGGTTCTGCGACGGCTGTATGATCCGACATCAGTTTTCCCCCAATTCATCCGCGAATAATACGCAGATGCCGATAATCTCCGTATGTAAACGACCGAGGCGCCGTCTATTTACCGAAAAAGGACCGTTTTTTGACGAGCGCCAAGGATAAAATCCCCCTGTTCCGTGGCTTGCCAGCCCATTATACTACGGACTTCACCTTTCGAGCAAATTCCCCTGGTAAGGTTGCCTAAATTACCATGTCTGACATCGAAAAATACCTAGAGGCGAACGCCGCCCGTTTTGAACAAGAGCTCTGCGAGTTCTTGCGGATTCCTAGCGTCAGCGCCGATCCGACGCACAAGGCCGATATGCTGAAGGCCGCCCAATGGACCGCCAATCAGTTTAAACAACTCGGGTTCTCGACGGAAATTAAGCCCACCTCGGGCTATCCGCTCGTCTTCGCCGAGTCGCCCAAGATACCCGGCGCTCCGACCGCGTTGGTTTACGGGCACTACGATGTCCAGCCGCCTGATCCCTTGGAAAAATGGACCACGCCCCCCTTCGAGCCCGTTCTTCGCGAGGGGAATCTCTACGCTCGCGGTTCCAGCGACGATAAAGGCCAAGTCTTTAGCCATATCAAGAGCGTCGAAGCTTGGATCAAAACCCAGGGCAAGCTTCCGATCAACGTAAAGTTTTTGGTCGAAGGCGAAGAGGAAGTCGGGAGCAGCGGCCTCGAAACTTACATCGCCAAAAACGCCGAAAAACTGGCGTGCGACTGCATCGTTATTAGCGACGGCACTCAATTCGGACCGGGCATTCCGTCGATTTGCTACGGATTGCGCGGAATCGCCTATTACGAACTATTCATTCAAGGTCCGAATCGCGACCTTCATTCCGGATCTTTCGGCGGCGCCGTTACGAATCCGGGCGTCGCTTTGGCCAAAATTTTGGCCGGACTCATCGATGAACGCGGTCGCGTCAAAATTCCCGGTTTTTACGACGACGTCGTTCCTCTTTCCGATCGCGAACGCAAAGAATTATCCGCCCTTCCTTTTGACGAAAAAGAATTTTTCGATCAATTGGGCGTCGATTCGTCGATCGGCGAGGAAGGTTATTCCGTTTTGGAACGTCGTTGGGCTCGTCCAACCTTCGACATTTGCGGGCTAACTAGCGGCTATCAAGGCGAAGGCTCGAAAACAGTCCTTCCCGCCTCGGCCTCCGCGAAATTTAGCTTTCGCCTTGTGCCGAACCAACAGCCGGAAAAAATCTACGAAGGCCTCAAATGGCTGATCACCGAGCTTTGTCCGCGCGGCGTGCAAGCCGAATTGATTAACCACCACGGCGCCGGAGGCGTTCTTGTTTCGCTCGAAAGTCCGAATGTCGAGGCCGCCGCTCGCGCCATCGAATACGGCTTCGGTCGACGCCCTGTTTTTACCCGCGAAGGCGGCTCCATTCCGATCGTCGGCACGTTCTACGAACACCTCAAGGCCGACACGCTCCTTATCGGCTGGGGGCAAGACGACGACAACACTCATAGCCCTAACGAAAAGTTCTCGATGGCCGACTTCCATCGCGCCATCAAAACAGGCGTCAAGCTTTGGGAAGAGCTGGGCAAAACGAAATAATACGCAAAACGTAATCGCGGCCCCGACGGCCTCGCAAAGAACACCACCTTTTTAATTGAGATCACTGGCGTTAGAAAATGTTAGATCGAAAATTCATTCTTGAAAATATTGAACTCGTTAAGCAAAACTGCGCAAATCGCGGCGTAAGAGTCGATGTTGACGCCTTCGCCGCCCTGGAAGAGAAACGCAAGGCTCTGCAAGCCGACGTCGAAAAATTGAACCGTGACGCCAATCTCGTTTCAAAATCGATCGGTCAAGCCAAGGATCCCGCCGAACGGGACGCCCGCAAAGAGGAAGGGCGTCGTCTTCGCGATCAAACGCAAGAACGCCAAAACGAGTTGGCCGCCGTCGAAGAGGAATCGCTAGCGATCCATCGTATGATTCCGAATCTCTCGCATCCTGACGCCCCGATCGGCGTCGACGACAAGTCGAACTTGGAGCGATTCCGCGGCAAAACCCCGATTCCTCACTTCGACTTCAAACCGCTCGATCACGTCGAGCTTGCCGAAAAACTCGACATGATCGACTTCGAGGCGGGCGGACGCGTGACTGGGCACGGTTTCTACTTCCTTAAGAACGACGCCGTTCTCCTCGAATTGGCCCTGCAACAATATGCGATCAACACCCTCGTCGCCGAGGGATTCACTCCGATTACGACACCCGATTTGGCCCGTAACGACGTTTTGGTCGGCATCGGATTTAGTCCGCGCGGCCCCGAAACGCAAATCTACAGCGTTGACGGAACCGACCTCAGCCTTATCGCCACGGCCGAAATCACTCTCGGCGGCATGATGGCCGAGCAAACGCTCGAATCGGATCAATTGCCGATCAAGTATTGCGGAATCAGTCACTGCTTCCGCACCGAAGCCGGCGCGCACGGCAAAGCGACTCGCGGCCTCTACCGCGTTCACCAATTCACGAAAATCGAAATGTTCGCATTCACCACGGCCGAAGAAAGCAACATCATGCTTGAGCAGCTTCGCGGCCTCGAATGCAAATTGTTCGACGGCCTTGGAATTCCCTATCGCGTCGTCGATACCGCCACGGGTGACTTGGGCGGCCCGGCTTATCGCAAATTCGACCTCGAAGCGTGGATGCCCGGCCGAGGCGAGAACGGCGAATACGGCGAAGTCACTAGCACCAGCAATTGCACCGACTATCAAGCCCGACGCCTCAACATTCGCTACCGCGTAAAGGGCGAAAAAGGCTCTCGCTTCGTTCATACGCTGAACGGCACTGCCATCGCCGTCAGCCGAGCAATTATCGCCATTATGGAAAACTACCAGCAGGCCGACGGTTCGATCGTCGTCCCTGAAGTACTTCGTCCCATGATGGGCAAAAGCGTTATTGAAGCGAAACGGTAGCGTGGAGGGCGCTCCCTCTGCGGCGTTTCGCTATTGCGAAAAATCGTAGGAAGGGGCGGGGTTCCGCCGAGAATGCAGAAAGCCTATTCAAAATAAAAAAAGGCCGCGATTTCATCGGAAGTCGCGGCTTTTTCGGTTTTTTTCGAGCGACCGTTTCTGAAAACTCGCTATTGTCGCGTCGTCGCTAAAGCGGCCGGGGCGCTTTCGGCATGCAGGGCCTTGCCCGACATCTCGCCTGCCTGCGGATTTTCGATCTGTTCCATGAAGTCGCCGAGGACCGCGTTAATTTTCGCCTGCGTGAAAGCGGTAAGACGGTACGACGCGCCGATGCTCAAGCGATTATTCAGCGTCGTCGGCGTCAACGTCAACGGCATGGCCGGGCCGGTCGAAACGCCGCGGAAGTAATCCAAGACGAGGTCCTTGCCGTACTTGTTGATCCACGACGTCCGAAGATAAACGTTCGAGACGCCGGCCGTCAGCGGCAACGTATTTCGCATATAGAACTGTCGGGAATCTTCATTCAGTCGCGACCAAATTATATTGCTCAATTGCACGGTGAAGAGCGAACCGAGATAACTGCGCTGGCGTTTGATTTTTCGCGTAGCGGCGGCGATCTCTTGCGTGGCTTTCCGCAAATCTTCTCCGCTTTTGCGTTTGCGACCAACCGCGTAGTAGGAAAGAAACGCGCCGAGCGATTCGTTCAATTCGTCCGCGGCGTCGCCGCGAAGATCGACGATCGTTCCGAGGCCCATGTCCCGCTTTTTCTGCGAGGCCTTACAGGGCAAATGCGCATCGAGCGAACGGCTGGCGGCGGCCAAAATCACGTCATGAACCGTCACGCCGAGCGAATGCGAATATTCGCGAAGTTTTTCGACCGTTCCCGGCGCGGTCCGTAATAGTTCGAAGCCGACCGTTCGTTGCGAGGAAACCGAGTTCGCCACCTGTCGGCCGCAACGGTTCGTGAGCCAGGCGCTCATCGAGCGAACGGCGGTCGGAATTACTCGCCAACCGCCCAATCGCGAAGGAAATTGATCGCGATAGGTTCGCGGATACAAGTCGAGGGTCGCGTCGTTTTCGGGAATCTGTAGGCTTAGATAACGCCCCAAGACTCGCCGTGCGAGCAAGCGGGCGGCAGTCGAATCGGCCACCCAGTGATCGTACGAAAGCAGAACATGGTGCGAATTTTCGCCTGTTTCCACCGCAAGGAAGCGAAACGGCTTGCAGGACGGACGACCGAACTGATAGTTCACTTCGGAGGTAATCTGAGAAGCCAGCGTTTCTTCCAATTCATGCGGGTTGCATCGAGTCGTTTGGATCGTAGGCTCAAAATCGGTCGTATGTCGGAATAAACGCCCGTCGAGCGAAACCTCCGCCTCGCCGATTCCTTCGCGAATGAACGTCTCTTGGACGGCATTTCGCAAATCGTCGGCCCGAAGAGGGCCAACCAGCTTGAAAGCGTGGATTGCGTTGTACGGATGCAATTCACTCCAATGGAGCATCAGTTTTTGGAAGGCGTTCAAACGCCCCCAATCGTTCGAGGCTTGGCAGATCATACGTTTTTCCTGGCTGCGATGCGGCTTAACCATATATGTGTCAGTGCAAGTTTTGCGCCAGCGAATCGACACTGCGCCGAATCAGCCGAAGTCTCGGACCTATCTTGTTATTTCCAAACAAGTTAATGATTATACAAAGATTAAATCCGCTTTGCAAAGAAGCAAACCAGTGCGGAGTCCAGAAAAACGGGCTCTTTTTCCGTTGTATTTTATGGTTTTTCCGTCGCCAATTACGGCGGTGTTGGGTTTTTTTATTCGAGGAAGGATTTTGGCGGTCGCGGGGCACCTTCTTGCAAAAGCGTCGAATTTTGGGCCAATTTTTCGTGGCGGGGGGAAGTTTTTCATCTGGGGGAGGCCTTGGGAAGTGCGGTGGCGCGTACCGGGAGGCCTGCCGGTTCCCCTTCCCGGCACTTACGAGTAAAATTGCGTTTTTCGGCCTGGCTTTCGGGCCGCTCTGGCGCACAACGGATCGTTTTTAACCGGAATTTACGCAAAACACAGGTGAAAAATGCCCCTCTCCGAAAAACCTCTCGTCGGCATCATAATGGGCAGCGATAGCGATTGGCCGAAGATCAAAGCGACGGCCGTCGCCTTGGATGAGTTCGGCATTGGTTATGAAGTTCGCGTCATGAGCGCTCACCGCACTCCCGACGCCGTTCACGACTTCGCCTCGACGGCCATTTCGCGCGGCATGAAGGTCATCATTGCCGCCGCCGGAGGAGCCGCTCACCTTGCCGGGGTTTGCGCTTCGCATACGACGTTGCCGATCATCGGCATTCCGGTCGCCACCGACATGGCCGGCGGACTCGATTCGCTTCTTTCGGTCGTTCAAATGCCGGGCGACGTGCCTGTGGCCACGGTTGCGGCAGGCGGAGGGGGCGCACGCAACGCCGGGTTGTTGGCCGTGCAAATTCTTGCGCTGGCCGACGCTTCGCTCCAAGAAAAACTGGTCGCATTCAAACGCAAGCTTGCCGAAAAAGTCGTCGCGAAGGACGCCGCTCTCCAAGAGGCGATTCGAAACGGAAAATAATTCGCCGGCGTTTTTTTCGGAATACCGCAAAGACAACTGAACGGATACATCATGTCGAAAACGATTGACACGCTCCGATGGATCGGCGATGAAAGCGGGCAACTCGCGCTCATCGACCAAACGCTGCTGCCCACCGAATTCAAGGAAATCGAATGTCGCGACGCGGCGACGGTTTGGGAAGCGATCAAAACTCTGCGCGTTCGCGGCGCCCCGGCCATCGGGATTGCCGCCGCCTACGGCGTTTGCGTCGGGGTGCAATCGGTTTCGCATACCGACAACGAAACTTTTTTCGCCAAACTGGGTGAAGTCTGCGACTATCTCGCGTCGAGTCGGCCTACGGCCGTCAATCTGTTTTGGGCGATCAATCGGATGCGTGAAAAGGCCGAGTCGATTCGCACGCTCCCCACGCCTGAGGTTTTCTCCTTGCTTCTCAAAGAAGCCCGTTTGATTCACGAGGAAGACCGCCAGATGTGCCGCGACATCGGGCGACACGGGGCCGAACTTCTTCGCGACGGCCAAGGCGTTCTTACGCACTGCAACGCCGGCGGCTTGGCGACGGCCGACTACGGCACCGCGCTTGCCGTGATCTTCGCCGCCGAAGAGGCCGGGAAGAAACTGCACGTTTTTGCCGACGAAACCCGGCCGCTCCTGCAGGGCGCTCGACTCACCGCATGGGAACTCGTTCAACACGGCATCGACGCCACGTTGATTTGCGACAACATGGCCGCCCAAGTCATGCGCGAAGGGAAAATCCAAGCCGTCGTCGTCGGAGCCGATCGAATAGCGGCGAACGGCGACGCGGCCAATAAGATCGGCACTTACGGAGTGGCCGTTTTGGCCAAGGCGCACGGTATTCCGTTCTACGTCGCCGCGCCGTCGAGCACGTTCGATCTTTCGATTGAGAACGGCAGCCATATTCCGATCGAACAGCGCGACTCGCGTGAAGTGACTCACGGCTTCGGCCGACAAACGGCTCCCGACGGCGTGAAGGTTTACAACCCGGCTTTCGACGTGACTCCGGCGGGACTGATTGCCGGAATCATTTGCGAAAAAGGGGTTATTGCTCCCGTCACTCATGCGAACGTCGCTAAAATACTCGGCAAGTCGTAGGCGTTCGGAGGCCGGCGCTTCGGCCGCGTTTGCGTGGCACGGCCACGGTTTTCTCTGGATAACATGCCCACGGCGAGCGTGGGCATGACGCCCGAGGCGTTGCGGTTCGTAGGGCGCTTCGGCGAGCGCTTGGTCACTGTTCCGCAGCGGCTCTTTTCTTATAGAAAATTTTTCTTTCTCGACGTTTACGTTACGTTTATTGCGTTTAGAAGTTAACGTTGCGGCGTAACAATCTTGCGTTTGCGTTTGGGGGCGGTTTTTCTCGAAATATGCGTCTTTTTCGCGGGAAAAGAGGATTTTTTCGATTGCCCGATAGGAGAATATGGAGGCATGCGGGATGATCGCATTCGTAAGAACCGCACTGACAAGGAGATAGGAAAACGAAAAACGGAGGGGCGTCCATATTCTCGGCGTTCGTTGCGCGGAGACGATGTTGCAAGTCTTTAGTCGGTAGTTCGTTACGAAAGCGAATCGGTCGATTTTTGAAAAAGCTGAATTTCGCATTTTTTTGCTGCCGCAAGTTGTAAAGGGTTATCGGGCAATATGTTTCCACGGTCGGAATGCCACGGAGGGCATTCCCTACAGGCCGAGAGGAAAGGAGTTAGGGCGACGGCTCGCGCGTTTTTCGTCAAACGCGTTGAAGTCGAATTGTCAAAGAACGCGTCGCATGCGTGCGCGACGATTCAGAGGAGCATGTTAGAGGAATGGGTGGCACAAGTTCAAGAGCGATCAGCGATCAGCGGTCAGCGGTCAGCAGTCAGTAGTCAGTAGTCAGCAGTCAGCAGTCAGCAGTCAGCAGTCAGCAGTCAGCAAGTCAGCAAGACGAGCGAAGCCGCGAAAAGACGCGAATTCTTTTACCACGAAACACGCGAAATACACGAGAAGAAATGTGATTTTCACGCGGAGGGGCGGGGACGCGGAGTAGCGATCGACGGCACGCGATTAAATTGAGTATCGTTCGAACACCTGATATTTAGGCGTAGAAAAGTATAACGAAATTACTTCTTGGTGTGCGTAAGCACGCGCCGTACGGATTAAACACTGGCTGCAAGCAGCCAGTGGCACCCGCGGCTAAACGGGGAGTTAAACGTTGCGAGGGGACTAGAATCCGAAGCCGAGGGAGAGTTGCGCGTTGACGCCGGCGCTCGATTCGTTGCCGAATAAGCTGTTGACGGTTCCGCTGAAAAAGAGCGCGTTGCGCTGGGCCGTGACGCCGAGGCCGACCTTCATTAGATACCAACTATCGTAGGCCGAATCTTGACCGACGGTGAAGCCGTAGAGATCGCCGACGGTTTCGACTTCGGGACTGCTCAGAGCAAGTTCATAACCAAGATCGACGGAAGGGCGGATCGTCCAGCCTCGCCATTGTCGAGAATCGAGCGCGATCTCGAGGTCGGCCAAAAGGCTAGGGTAGGTGTGGGTAATGCCATGCACGTTCAAGGCGAGTTCGTTGCCGGTTTCGGAAAAGCTGCCGAGGCTTGCGTTGGCGACGCGGATTCCCGCTTGCGGCGTGATCGAAAGCGAAGAGAAGCGGATGACGTCGCCGACGTCGAAGCGTCCGCTGTAGACGCCGCCGTCGGAGTCGCCTTCGGCGACGCCTAGACCGCCGGCGAGCGCGCGTTTACTTCGGTATTCGGCCCAACCGATATCGGCCCGCGCGGCGGCAAAGAAGCCGCTCTCCAACGAATCGAACCCGCGTCGTAAGCCGACGGTAGTGAGAACCGTATTGACGGAGGCGTTGGCGTCGGCGGAGCCGATCGAACCGGAATTATAGCCGACGCCGACGAATGCGCTGGTCCGCTCGTCGTATCGATACGTGGAGCCGACGACGGTTCCCGCGTTCTCTTCGGAGCTTGCGGCGACGCCGGAGTGAGAGCCGGTCGATAGATAATTTCCGAGGCCGACCGCCCAAAAGCGTCGCTGGCCTTCGGCAATATCGTCGCCGATGGTATAGGGGGCGATGGCCCAGTCGAGCCAAAGGGGTTGGCGCAATAAATAGGAAACGCCGTCGGCGTGAATTTGAGCGCCGACTTGGGTTTCGACGCCGCCGAGATTTTCGGCGTCGATGGCCGATTGCAAATAGTAATTGAATGCTGTGTAGCTGCCCGAGAGCGGCGAGTTTTGCAATGAGTTGAGAAAGGCGGCTCCGGCGGCGGCGTTGCCCTGAAGCTGGCTTTGCCCAGGCAAGGTCGAGTAGTAAACCATTTTGGCGCGGAGAACGTAGATGTCGGCTCTGGTAAGGCCGATTCCTTCGGTCAAATAGGCGTCGAGCGAACCGTAGTCGGTGGCGACTTGGGTGAGGCCGGCCTGCATATAACTGGCGTCGACGACGGTTATCGGGGCCATATAGCTTTTACCCTGGCTGGTGAGGTTGGCTTGCAATTGGGCGATTTCGACGGCTGCGTAGTTGTTCGTCGCAAGATAGTCGTTTAATCGGGTCGCAGGCGATACTCCGGCAATGGTTTCCAAGAGCATTGAGGTCCAGCCGGTGCGGTCCTTTCCGGCCGAGCAGTGATATAGGATTGGCCCTTGATCGTGGGCCAAGTGAAGTAGGACGGTTCGAAAGGCAGCTCTCTGGGCGGCATCGGCGACGAATCCCTCGTAGATTCCCTTCATGTAGTTGATGGCTTGCGCTTGCGTGGTAATCAAATTCGTCGGAGGGACGGCGTAGGAGCCGTAGATGTTCACATTGAGCCAAGTCGCCCGGCTCGGAACGTTATCGGGAGCTTGAATGATTTCGTCGGTGGTTCGCAAATCGATATCGTAGCGCACGCCCAAAGAAGTGATGATTGCCGAATCGGAGCCGGAAAGGGAGTTTAAATCTTCGGACCGATAGAAAACGCCGGTGCGCATGGCGCCGCCGTGCGTCGTCAGGTTGGAGTAGCCGGTTCCGCCGTAAATTGCCGAGATACCGGCCAGATCGCGGAAATTTTCGTCCGACGACAGGATGGGAGTGTTAATCGGGGTTTGGGCCGAGGCCGGAGGGGACGGCAGAAAGAAAGCCACGACGGTGGCGCAGAGCGCGAGTTTCAAATGCGTCGTAGCGCCTTGCTTTGCATTTTGAAGCGTTCGATGTCGTGTGTTTTCCGTCATCATGGCGATACTTGTTACGAAGGCTGATTTGGCGCCGGACTGCTCGCATAGTCGATATAATCAATATCGTTTGCCAAGCGGGGCCGTCTTTCCATAATCGGACTAATGAAAATGATCGATCGGATTGGAAAAGGCGACAAGGTTTTCCGGGGATTCCTAGATTACAGTTTTCGGGGTTAATTGAGGTTGCGGCAACCCGAGGAAAGCTTGCGTAAGCCTGTTGGGCTAAAGGCGCTCGCAGAGCGCCGTACACGATGGTGCGTGCAAGCACGCACCCTACGAATTTGGAGCGGTACAGAGGGCGTTCCCAGGAGCAGGGCGTCAAAAAAACAGGCCGAGAACGGAAGTTCTCGGCCTGATCGAATTAATTTTAAATGGATTGTATGGCGCTCGCAGAGCGCCATACACGATGGTGCGTGCAAGCACGCACCCTACAAGCTCGGAACGGCACAGAGGCCGTTCCCTACAGCACGGCGTCGTTGGACAGGCAGGAATGCCTATCCTCCTAGCGGGTTGAGCCGCTTTTTTTCTTAAACGGACGGTATCCGCTTGAGGAAGAACCGCCGAATTTTGAGCCGCTTGATTTATATCCGCCCGACTTCTTCGCGCCCGGCTTAAAGCTCTTGGGCTTGAAACCGCCGGAGCTTTTTCCGCGCGGGGCGTAGCCCTGCGGCTTGCGGGGCGTCTCTTCGGTTCCGCCGAAAATCATTTCGTCGAAATCGGCGCCGCGCGAGCGGCCGAATTCTTGATTGTACGATTCTTCGAAGGATTGCGGTTTTTTCGAGGTAGGCCGGGCTTCGTCGTAACGTCTCGAGGGCGCCGGTCTTTTGGATACGTAGGGATTCGGCGACTCGCGTCGTTCGGCGCGGGGTTCGCGGCGTTCCGGGCGCTCTTCGCGTTGGGCCGGACGCGATTCGGCGCGTTCGCCTTCCGGGCGTCGCTCGAGGGGCTTGCCCGACTTCAGCGCTTCGCGTTCGCGGCGGCCGGGGCGGCCTTTTTTCGGGGCTCGGCGTTCCGGACGATTCTCGGAGCGTTCGGCGCCTTCGCCGCTTCGCGTCGGACGGTCTTCGCTGCGGGCGGGACGCTCGTCAAAACGGACGTGGCTATTATCGCGGCTTTCGGAGCGTTGCGGGCGGCGTTCCGGTCGAGCGGGGCGGCGATCCATGCGCGTCGGACGGCGCGAGTCGCGGTCCGAGGAGTGATCGCTTTCAACGTCGGCGGCGAATTTCGACATATCGAGGTCTTTCGCCACGGCGATCGACTTGCGAATGAAACGTTCGATCGCTTTTAAGTCCTTGCGTTCTTCCGAATCGCAGAGCGAAATGGCGATGCCGGTCGCGCCAGCTCGGCCTGTTCGGCCGATGCGATGGACGTAGGTTTCGGGATCGGGAGGCATGTCGTAGTTGAGGACATGAGAGATTCCGTCCACATCGAGTCCGCGCGACGCGATGTCGGTCGCCACGAGCACATGAGTGCGGAACGCTTTAAAGTCGGCCAAGGCGCGTTGGCGGGCGGCTTGGCTTTTATTGCCGTGCAGGGCGTCGGCGCTGATGCCGTAGCCTCGCAAACGGCGGACGACGCGATCGGCGCCGTGTTTGGTGCGGGTGAAGACGATTGCTCGAGACACCCCGGGATTGTCGAGGCAGGCGGCCAAGGCACGCGACTTTTGTTTCTTATCGACGAAATAGACCGACTGTTCGACGAGCGTGGTTTCTTGTCGCGTCGGGGCAAGGAAAATACGTTCCGGCTCGCTCAAGATGGCGTCGGCCAAATGTTGGACCTCCTCGGGCATCGTGGCCGAGAAGAAGAGCGTTTGGCGTTTGGCGGGCAATTTGACGATCAGGCGTTTCACTTCGGGGAGGAAGCCCATATCGAGCATGCGATCGGCTTCGTCGAGGACGAGGATTTCGACCGCGCTGAGATCGATGTAACCTTGGTTCATCAAGTCGCCGAGTCGACCCGGCGTGGCGACTAGGATATCGACGCCGCGTTGCAAGTCGCGGACTTGCGGGTTTTGATTTACGCCGCCGAACACTGCCGTGTGGCGCAACCCGGTGAATCGACCGTAGGCTTGGAAGCTTTCGGCGATTTGGAGGGCTAGCTCGCGGGTCGGGGAGAGGATCAAGGCGCGAATCGGACGTTTGCGCTTGTTCGCGGGCGCCGGCGAGCCGGAGAGCAGGTGCAGGATCGGGAGCGCGAAGGCGGCGGTTTTGCCGGTGCCGGTTTGGGCGCTGCCGAGGACGTCGCGTCCTTCGAGGACGAACGGAATGGCTTTAACTTGAATGGGGGAGGGGGTTTCGTAGCCTTCATGTGCGACGGCTTTCAACAGGGCCGAGGAGAGCCCGAGCGATTCAAATGACATGCAAAATCCTTACGTTTCCAGCGCAAAACATAGGCGGGACGCTCAAGGCGTTTTCGTTTTCAACGAAAACGCATGGTTAGAGCGCTAAAGTAGCCTGGAAACAAAACATGTGCCCATTTGGAACAGCGCATTTTTTGAGTCGAAGGTCGGTTTTCCCGCAGGATGAACGAGCCTCGATGCGCTATTGCAGCCTGGATACATCAAACATTCCAGGACCGTATGAGAGAGACGCGCGTCGCGTCATTCAGAAAATCATTGGACCTGGCAGTGACCCAATGGAATAAAACCGAGAGGATCGAACTGGTAATACTATACGGCGGGTGAGCCATAAATCCTAGAGGGAATTTGCGTTTCGACGATATTTTCTCTATTTTTACTGGGAGAAAGAGGGTTAGGCGGTTTTTTTAACCTGTTACGCTGTTTACGCTTGCCGTTTTTTTCATAAGAATGTATAAAAAATGAGAGCGGGGGAACGAATTTCGATGAAATTCACACGGAGATTAGCTTTTCTTATTTTGATTGCGGGATTGGCGGGCGGCTTCGTCGAGCGGCCGTTTTGCGCCGTCGAGGCCGCAGAGAAGCCGCCGGGCGCTAAACAAACCGTCGATTCCGTCTCGTCAGCGAAAGGAACCAAGCCGATGACGATCCAAATCACCAGTTCCGCGTTTAAGGACGGCGAGCCGATTCCTAAGAAATATACGGGGGAAGGGGACGATCTTTCTCCGGCGCTTTCGTGGACGGGGGTACCGGAGGGAACCAAGGAACTGGTTCTGATTTGCGACGACCCGGATGCGCCGGGGTCGGATCCGTGGGTGCATTGGGTGATCTATAAAATTCCGGCGAGCGTCACATCGTTGAAGGCGGGAATCGCGAGAAAGACCCGCCTGCTTGATCCCCAAGGGGCGATGCAGGGGAAGAATTCTTGGCCGAAAGATAACATCGGGTACAAAGGTCCGATGCCTCCGCCTGGGCACGGCATTCACCACTACTATTTCCGCATCTACGCGGTTTCGGGGAAGCTGCCCGTCGAGCCTGGTTTAGACAAAAAAGCCATCCTTCAGGAAATTAAAGGGCATGTATTGGCCGAGGGGCAATTGGTCGGGACGTACGACCGGTAGAATCGATATCGGTAAAGTCGCGGAACCGCGGGACAAGGGGCGGTCGCCCCCTAGAAGTCGGTTTTGCGGTATGTATAATGGGATAGTTTGGAGACGCTGCGCCGTCGCCCTACAAGGGGGCGTCGGAACAACGCGCGTTTCGTTTGGTCGGCAGGCGTCGACCGTAAAACGCTGACAATCCGATTGTCCCCGTTTCTTCCAAAAAAAGACATATGGCCACTGACTTAGATCTGCGACCGCACGGTATTACCGTCTCTCGAGTTTTACGAAATCCTTCTCCATCGCGGCTCTACGAAGACGCAATTCTGTATGAGCAAGCGGCGATAACGAGCAGCGGCGCGTTGGCGACGAGCTCGGGCAAGAAAACAGGCCGTAGTCCCAAGGACAAGCGAGTCGTTTCGCATCCGCAGAGTGAAAACGACATTTGGTGGGGTTCCGTCAATATCAAGATCGACGAGAACACGTTCCTTTTGAATCGCGAACGAACCGTCGATTATCTCAATACCCGCAAGCTGATCTACGTGATTGACGGATTCGCCGGTTGGGCGCCGGAGCATCGGATTAAGGTTCGCGTGATTTGCTCGCGCGCTTATCACGCCCTGTTCATGCATAACATGCTGATCCGTCCGTCGGCGGAAGAATTGCTCGCATTCGACAAGCCGGACTATGTGATATACAACGCCGGACAATTTCCGGCTTTGGCAATGCATCCGCAAATCGGCTCGCCGACGAGCGTGAACATCAGCTTTGAACGCGGCGAATTCATTATTCTCGGCACCGAATACGCCGGGGAAATGAAAAAGGGCGTGTTCACGATCATGAACTACTTGATGCCGAAGCGCAACGTTCTTTCGATGCACTGCTCGGCGAACGAAGGCAATCGCGGCGACGTGACTTTGTTCTTCGGTCTTTCCGGAACGGGCAAGACGACGCTTTCGACCGAAAGCAATCGGTTGTTGATCGGCGACGACGAGCATTGTTGGTCGGACGAAGGCATATTCAACATTGAAGGGGGTTGCTACGCGAAGAGCATTCATCTTTCGGCCGATAACGAGCCGGAAATTTACCATGCGATTCGTTTCGGCACCGTTTTGGAAAACGCCGTGTATGACGATCGGACCAGGGCGGTCGATTATCGCGATTCGTCGATTACGGAAAACACCCGCGCCTCGTATCCGATCGAATTCATTCCGAACGCGAAGGTTCCGTGCGTCGGCAAGCATCCGGAAAATATCGTATTCCTGACTTGCGACGCCTTCGGCGTTTTGCCGCCGGTCAGCAAACTGACACCGGCACAGGCGATGTATCACTTTATTAGCGGATACACGGCCAAGGTCGCGGGCACGGAAATGGGCGTGACCGAGCCGCAAGCCACGTTCTCGGCATGCTTCGGCGCCGCGTTCCTGGTTTGGCATCCCACGAAGTACGCCGAACTACTTGCCGAAAAGATGCGCAAGCACGGCTCGACCGCTTGGTTGGTCAACACCGGCTGGACGGGCGGGCCCTACGGAGTCGGCAAGCGCATGTCGATCGCGCATACCCGGGCCATTATCGACGCGATTCACTCGGGCGAGTTGGCGAAGGCGCCGACCGTGACCGATCCGATTTTCGGTTTCCAGATTCCGACGCAATGCAGCCGCGTGCCGGTCGAAGCGTTGGTTCCGGAAAGCGCTTGGGCCGATAAGGCCGCCTTCCGCGAAACGCTGCTGAAGTTGGCGAACTTGTTCAAAAACAACTTCCAGAAGTACGAATCGTTGGCTAACGACGAAATTCGCCAAGCCGGTCCGAAGGTCGATTAGGAGGCGGCATAGTTGCGTAATTTAGTGCGGAACGGAGGTAGCCATGCAGTTTACTCGGATTACTCACAGCCCGACGGTAATGGGCGGCAAACCCTGTATTCGCGGCTTGCGGATCACGGTGGGGACTGTTGTCGGCCTTTTTGCCGCCGGCGAGTCGCGTGAACGAATCTTGGAAGCGTATCCGCACCTCGAGCCTGCCGATCTCGATGAATGCCTTGCCTATGCGGCATGGCGTTTAGAGGAGCGGGAAGAGGATTTGGTCGCCCCATGAGCTTGCGAATCGTCGTTGACATGAATCTGTCACGAGAATGGATTCCACTGTTGGAAAAGGCTGGCTGGACTGCGGTTCATTGGTCTTCCGTCGGCGATTCACGGGCCGATGATGCGACGATTATGGCTTGGGCTTCGACACATGATTATGCGGTGTTTACGCATGATTTAGATTTCGGAACGGCCTTGGCGTTGACGCATGCGGGAAAACCAAGCGTCATTCAGGTTCGTTCGCAGCGAGTTTTGCCGGAGCACATTGGTTCGATCGCTCTTGCGTCGTTAAAACAATATGAGCGGGAATTGGTTGCCGGAGCCTTGGTTGTAGTCGAGCCGTTAAAAAGCCGCGTGCGCGTTTTGCCTTTGTGACGAGAGCGAAGTAAGGTTTTGCGAGGCGGCTGCGTCTCGGCTTTTATAATTCATTCGATATTCCTGGCTATTCGGGAATATTTTTGCCCGAGTTGCTCGATTTCCAGATTGAAAACACGTCCCACGCCGTCCGACGAGACGACGTGGGACTTTTTTTATATAATGCGGTTTATTAAACGATCTCGCTCCAGTTCGGCTTGGCCGTGCAATTCCGGGAGTCTTCACCGTGAAAAAACTTTGCGTCGCCCTGTTGTTCGTTCTGTTTCCCGTCTTGGTTTTCGCGCAAGGAACGAAGGAAGATTACGAGCGTTCTAGTTCGCTCGCCCAGCGCACTCAGAATAAAGTTTTTCCGAAGTTGAGCAAGCCGCAATGGCTATCGGACAATAAGCGGCTTTGGTACCGCGAACAGCTTAGCCCGAAGAGCGATCGCTATATGCTCGTTGACGCGGAGTCGGGTAAGCGAGAGCCGGCCTTCGACCATGCGAAACTCGCCGAGGCTTTGAAGGGAGCCGGGTTTGAAAAAGCCCAGGCCGAACTGCTGCCGATTTCTCGACTCGTCTTTTTGGAAAAGAACGAGGGGGTCGCGTTTCGTTGCGGCGGGAAATGGTTCCAATACGACACGGCCGGCGATAAGTTGAGCGAGTTGCCTAAGGAAAAAATTCCGAAGAATGACGAAGTCGACCGCGATCCGCCCCGCGCGAGTTTTTGGACGGGGCCTGAGACGGAGTTAAAAATCGTCAATGCGACGAAAGGAATGGTCACGCTGTTTTGGCTCGATACTTCCGGCCGTCCGCAAGACTACGGCAAGATGAAGCCCGGCGAAGAGCGGGTTTTGCATACCTACGCCGGACACGTTTGGGCCGTTCATAACGGAACGGGAAGTCGGGTGGCGGTCTACGTCGCCGAAGAGGGCGGAACGACCGAACGCATTGAATCGCTCGATCCGATGCCGCGTCGACCTCGTCCGCCTCGTCGCAACGGAAACGGCGGCGAAGGGCCCGGCGGTCCAATGCCGTCGATGAAGTCGCCCGACGGCGTTTGGGAAGTATTTTACAAAAGTAATAACCTTTGGCTTCGCGCGATTGAAAAGGGTGAAGAGTTCGCCCTGACGACCGACGGCGCCAAAGACGATTCTTACGGAGGAAGGGCGTACTGGTCGCCGGACTCGAAAAAACTCGTCGTAATGAAGACGAAAAAAGGGGACGATCGCAAAGTCTACATCGTCGAATCGTCGCCGAAAGACCAATTGCAGCCGAAGCTGATTTCGTACGATTATTTGAAGCCAGGCGATAAGGTTCCGGTCGAACGGCCGCAGCTTTTCGATCTTGCGAGCGTTGAATCGAGCGTTGCCGCAACGTCAAGCGGTTCGGCCGTTGCGATAGGTACGGCAGCAACGAGCGCGGTCGGTTCGGTCGCCGTTACCGCGTCGGCGACTGGTTCCGCCGCGGTTGCATCTTCGGGAACTGCCACGGTCGCCGCGACGGCGAAAAAAGTAGCCCGGCAAGTTCCCGTGGCCGTAGATCTTTTCGCTAATCCTTACGATCTCTCGAATCCTCGTTGGGAATCGGATTCCAAACGATTCACTTTCGTTTATAACGAGCGCGGGCATCAAACGCTCCGCATCGTCGCCGTTGACGCGACGACCGGCGAAGCGAAGGCGATTGTGGACGAGCGGAGCAAAACGTTCATCGATTATTCGGGAAAGCAATTCGCGCATTACGTCAAAGATAGCGGCGAAATAATTTGGATGTCGGAGCGAGACGGTTGGAACCATCTCTATCTTTACGACGGCAAGACCGGTGAAGTGAAGAATCAGATTACTAAGGGGGAATGGGTCGTTCGCGGCGTTGATCGAGTGGACGAAAAAGCCCGACAAGTTTGGTTCCGCGCCGGCGGAATTCGGCCCGGTCAAGACCCGTACTATATCCATTTCTGCCGCGTTAACTTCGACGGGACCGGTTTGGTTATTTTGACCGAAGGAGACGGGACGCATACCGTCGATTATTCGCCCGACGGTCGGTTCATGATCGATACTTGGTCGCGCGTCGATATGGCGCCGGTGGTCGAACTTCGCAAGGTCGAAGACGGCAAGCTCGTATGCGAACTAGCTCGCGGCGATCTAGAAATGCTGAAAAAGACAGGTTGGCAAACGCCGGAGCGCTTCGTCGCCAAGGCGCGCGACGGCGAAACCGACATTTACGGCGTCATTTATCGGCCGACGAATTTCGATCCGTCGAAAAAGTATCCGATCGTCGAAGACATTTACGCCGGCCCGCAAGATTCGTTCGTGCCGAAGGACTTCTTGGCTTCGACTCGCACGATGGCGATGGCCGAGCTCGGGTTTATCGTCGTGAAGATCGACGGCCTGGGAACGTCGAATCGCTCGAAGAAGTTCCACGACGTTTGCTGGAAGAATCTGGTCGACGCCGGTTTGCCCGACCGGATCTTGTGGATCAAGGCGGCCGCTGCGAAATACGGCTACATGGATTTGGACCGGATTGGAATTTGCGGCGGATCGGCCGGCGGTCAAAACGCGCTGGGAGCCTTATTGACGCACGGCGATTTCTACAAAGTCGGCGTGGCCGACTGCGGATGCCACGATAACCGCATGGACAAAATTTGGTGGAACGAACAATGGATGGGATATCCGATCGGTCCGCACTACGCCGAGCAATCGAACGTCACGTTGGCGCCAAAGTTGACGGGCAAGCTGATGCTCGTCGTCGGGGAGTTGGATCATAACGTCGATCCGGCCTCGACGATGCAGGTGGTGAACGCCTTGGAAAAGGCGAACAAGGATTTCGAGTTGGTCGTGGTGACCGGCGCCGATCATGGCGCGGCCGAAACTCCCTACGGCAACCGTCGCAGGGCCGACTTCCTCGTACGCCATTTATTGGGCGTTGAGCCGAGGAGTAAATAGACGGATTGAAATCAGCACAAAATACCGGCAATTGCCGCAGTCATGAATGAGGCGAGGGTGCCGGCCACGAGGGATTTCATGCCTAACGAGGCGAGTTCATGTCGGCGGGAGGGGACGAGCGAGCCGATGCCGCCGATCATGATGGCGACGGAGCCGAAGTTGGCGAAGCCGCACATGGCGTAGGTCGTGATGACGAAGGATCGCGGCGAAATGGTTTCTTTCAGCACGACCATGTCGCGGTAGGCCAGAAATTCGTTAAAGACGAGTCGCTTGCCGAGCAGCGAGCCGACGGCATGGCAATCGTTCCAGGAGACTCCCATCGTCCAGGCGAGCGGCGACATGATCCAGCCGGAAATGCGTTCCATGCTGAGCGCCTCGCCGCCGATAATCGCTTTCGACATCGGCCAATTGACGAGGGCGACGAGTCCGAGGATGGCGATTAGCCCGGCGGTCATGTTGAGCGAAAGGGTCATTCCTTCGGAGGCGCCGCGGCAGGCGGCGTCGAAGGCGTTCGAGTCGAGTTTCGGAATGTCGATTTTGACGACGCCCAAGGTGGGCGATTGCTCGGATTCCGGCACCATGATCTTTGCCAGCACGATGGCGGCGGGGGCCGACATGAGGGAGGCTGCCAAGAGATGGCCGGCGTCGACGCCCATTTTCACGTAGGAGGCCATGACGCCTCCGGCGATCGTCGCTAGACCGCTCGTCATCATCGCCATGATTTCGGAGCGGGTCATTGTTTCAAGGTAGGGGCGAATCGCCAGCGGAGCCTCGGCCATTCCGAGGAAAACGTTTGCCGCGGCGCAAAGCGACTCCGATCCGGACGAGTCCATCACGCGGACCATGATCGTCGCCATCCATTTGACGATCACTTGCATAATACCGAGGTGAAATAGCACGGCCATAAGGGAGGCGACGAAAATAATCGGCGGAACGAGCTGCAGAATCGCGCATTCTTTGATTAAGGCGTCGCTGAAGAGCCAGCGGGGACCGACGAAGGCGAAATCGACGATCGTGCCGATGAAAACTCGAGCGCCTTCGAAACATTTTTCGCCCCACGGCGTTTTAAGCAAAAAGAACGCCATAACGAATTGCATGGCGGTTCCGCTGAGGATGAGCCGAAAATTCATCTTCCAGCGATTTTCTGAAAGCAGCCAAGCGAGAAACGGGATGAAAAAGAGTCCGAACAGGCTGATCAAGCGTTCCATAGTGCGATAGTTCTTCGGCGGCCTGTCGTGCGAAGCGAGGGACGGTTTCACGCTGCGCACGGGATAGGCCAAGATTCGGGGGACGAATCTTAATTAAACCGAGTTGCGAGAAGAAGAGTTGTTAGCGTTTTGTTACGCGGGGATTTTTCAAAAGATTTCGTTTGCGCAAAGAAAAAGGCGTTTCGAGCGAAACGCCTTGCGAGAGTATCTTTTGCGAATGCGAGCTTGCGTTATTTCTTTCGGCCAGCTTCGATCAGTAGGCGGAAGCAATCGGGGGTCAATTCGGAAAGAGAGCGGACGGTTTTTTCCGCTTCGACCAAGTCGGCCGGTTTCCGTCCGGTGCTCAATAATCCCACGGCGACCATTCCGGCGGCATGGGCCGCTTCGATTCCCGGCGGGGCGTCTTCGACTACCGCGCACCGTTCCGGAGGAATGCCAAGGCGCTCGGCGGCCAGCAAGAAGATGGCGGGGTCGGGTTTGCCGCGCAAAACATCGTTGCCCGAAACAAGCGTACCGAAATAGGCACGGGCTTGCATTTTATCGACGACCGTCTCGACGTTGTCGCGCGGTCCCGAGGAGCCGACGGCGATTTTGAAGCCGTCTCGTTTTAAATCGGCCAGCAGTTGCATGATGCCGGGCATGATCGGAAAGTCGTTCTCGATCATATCGCGAAAGAGTTTTTCCTTTACGTCGTCCATTTTTGCGATGTCGGCGTCGGAATGTTTTCCGGCTCCCCAAAAATGGGCGATAATTTCGCGGCTGGTGCGGCCGAACGTTTCGGCGAATTCCTCCTCGGTGAAGCTCAGCCCTTCGCGTTGTGCCATCATGAGCCAACTTTTGTAGTGCGGGCTGTAGGTATCGACCAAGACGCCGTCCATATCGAATAGAACGGCCATCGGAGCGTTGTTGTTGGGCATTGGCGGAAAGGCAAGTTGCAGGGGAGGGCGGGGAACGGAGAGGCAGGGCGCCTCGAAACGAATCATTCTATCAAATAAGCGGATGGGGAGAAAGAAGCGCAAAAGTTCGCCCAAGCGGAGGATTTTACCGCGTTGGCGCAGAAGGCGAGAATGTGACGGAATTGTAAAAAATGCCCCCTCGCCCGCTTGTAAAACCCCCACCGTCGTGGATAATGACGATTACAATCGAGGCGTCTTTTCGTTGACCTTCGCCTAGTCGTTTTCGGTCCGCCTTTCGATGCGTAAAACGTCGGAACGCATAGGATTTTTTTCGCAGGTCGTACAAACCGCCGTCGCTGAAGCGCACAAAGCGACGCTTGAGAAAAATACTCCAAAATCACTTTTCGCGTGGCGATGGTTCAAGAGAATCCCGGTTAAAGGTAGTCCCTAGGCTTTCCTTTTCGGAACGCCGCCTTACTTTCGCCTGTTTTCGTTTGCGATTGGTCGGAATAGGTTCCGCGATCGGAAACGATTGAACAATCATACTCGAAATTTTTTTCGACGACGTACATTTTTCACTCCACCGGACGGGAGGCTCGCTAGTATGGCAGAAGTTAAGCTACTATTCCCAGATTATTTAGTTCTGCTTGTGTATCTTGTGGCCGTGGTCGGCATCGGCTTCGCGCTGAAGCGCTTCATGAAGAGTTCTTCGGACTTCCTTACCTCGGGGCGTAGTATTCCCGCCTGGGTGACCGGCTTGGCCTTTATCTCAGCCAACCTGGGCGCGTTGGAGTTGGTCGGCATGGCGGCCAGCGGCGCGAAGTACGGTATCGCGACTTGCCATTTTTACTGGGTCGGCGCCATTCCGGCGATGGTCTTCTTGGCCTTATTCATGATGCCGTTTTATTACGGTTCGAAGGCCCGATCGGTTCCGGAGTATTTGAAGCTTCGCTTTGACGAACGGACCCGCGCGTTCAACTCGGTTTCGTTCGCGGTAATGACGGTATTTTCGTCGGGCATTTCGATGAACGCTTTGGCGAAGTTGCTCTACCAGTTGATTGGTTTGGACTACAACGTGGCGTTGTTGGTTTGCTCGGGCATTGTGTTGATTTACGTATTGAAAGGCGGATTGACTTCCGCAATTTATACGGAAGTGCTGCAATTCTTCATGATCGTCTTGGGCTTCTCGCCCGTCGTGTATATGGGATTGAAAGACGCCGGAGGATGGCATGCGATGACCGGCGTTCTTTCGAACGTCGCGCAAGACCCGACGAAGTTTGGGTTGTCCGCACCGGCCACGGGTCAGACGTTCACGCCGGACGCGTGGACGAGCGCTTGGGGGCCGCTCACTGCCGGTCCGACGCACAACCCGATGGGCGTCGATATATTCGCGATGGTTTTCGGCTTGGGCTTCGTTCTTTCGTTCGGCTATTGGTGCACGAACTTCTTGGTCGTTCAGCGCGCGATGGCGGCGAAGAACATGATCGCCGCTCGCCGTACTCCGTTGATCGCGGCAGTGCCGAAGATGTTCTTCCCGGCCTTGGTGATTTTGCCCGGCATGGTCGCCGTGGCGTTGATGGCCGCACCGGAAAAGGGATATCGCATTCCGGCGCCCCCCGTCTCCGAGGCCAGTTTCGTAAAAGCACAAGAAGCGGTAAAGGCGAGCGTGGCGTTGCCCGCCGATCAAGCGGCCAAGAAAGTTAGCGAAGCGATTGGCGGCAAGAAGGTCGATCAAGACCGCGTCGCCCAATTAGTCAAGGACTTTGCCGCGAATCCAAGCATGGCCAATGAAGAGTTTCACGGAAAACTTTCCGCTTCGATCGCCGAATACGATTACGACGGCGTGATTCTATCGCTCGTTAAACGATATTGTCCGTCGGGTCTTTTGGGCTTGGCGTTGACCGCGTTATTGGCCTCGTTCATGTCGGGCATGGCCGGCAACGTGACGGCGTTTAACACCGTTTGGACCTACGATATTTATCAGGCCTACATCGCTCCGAATAAGAGCGACGCCCATTACTTGTGGATGGGCAAAGGCATTACGGTGGTCGGCATTTTGCTGAGCATCGCATGCGCGTACTTTGCCGCGAACTTCAATAACGCGATGGATATTTGCCAGTTGGTGTTCGGTTTCGTCAACGCTCCGTTGTTCGCGACCTTCCTCCTCGGCATGTTTTGGGCTCGTTCGACCGGGACCGGCGCTTTCGTCGGTTTGGTGAGCGGAACGGCGACTTCGGCCATTTTCCACGGTTTGACTTTGGCCGGCGAAAATGCGGTCGGCGTGAAGGGGGGCTACCTCTGTTTCGGCGCAATGCAACCGTGGCGATTGCAAAGCGAAATGGCCCAAAATTTCTGGTTAGCCGCTTTCGCTTTCGGCGTTTGCTTCGTGGTAACTTTCGTCTTGTCGTTGGCCACGAAACGCGATAAGTCGGACGAAGAATTGAAGGGCTTGGTGTATTCCATGACCCCGCATGCGACTGACGACGCGGCCTTGCCGTTGTACGCCCGCCCGTGGGTATTCGGCGTCGTCGTATTGGCGGTCGCGATCGCCTTGAACGTCATTTTCCGCTAAACGGAAGCGGATTGCAGGGACTGTATTACAAATTCAATTTCAAAATAAATTCACCATATAAGGAAGCGTAACGATGACGCTTGATATTCGTATTCCGATCGGATTAATGTTCACGGTCGTCGGACTGATTTTGATCGCCTTTGGCGCGATCACCTTCGGCGACGCTAAAATTTACGAAACTTCGAACAAGGTTCTCGAAAGCGGCGTGAATATTAATATTCTTTGGGGCGCCGTGTGCTTCGCTTTCGGAGCCTTTATGCTCTTGTGGTCGAAGTTCTCGAAAGACGAACCGAAGCAAGAATAACGAACCTCGTGGTTTGTTAGATAACAGAATGACATCAAGGGCGTCAGCACATTTCGCTGTCGCCCTTGTTTTTTCCGTTTCTTTTTCAATATATATTGGGGCATTCGATTTATGCAAGTTTCCACTGACACTCACGACGAATCGCATCAAGCCAATAGCGAAAAAAGCTGGGTGGCTTTTACCTCGCTGATGGCGGCCGTGTTGCTTACGAGCACGAAGTTAGGCATCGGACTATGGACGGGGAGCTTGGGCATTCTCGCCGAGGCGGCCCATTCCGCCTTGGATTTAGTCGCCGCGGCCGTCACGCTTTGGGCCGTCCGAATCTCCTCACGTCCGGCGGACAGAGAGCATACGTACGGGCACGGCAAGTTTGAAAATTTGTCCGCCCTTTTTGAAACGCTTCTCTTATTAGTCACATGCATTTGGATTATTTGGGAAGGTTTTGAACGGTTGTTCGTTATGTCGGAGGTATCGATCGATCTGAACTTTTGGGCGTTCGCCGTCGTCATCGGCTCGATAATCGTCGATATTTCACGATCGCGGGCGTTAAAGCGGGCCGCCGACAAATACCAAAGCCAAGCGCTCGAAGCCGACGCTTTGCATTTTTCAACGGACGTTTGGTCTTCGTGCGTCGTATTGTTCGGTCTATCGATGGTCGTCATCGCAGAGAACTGTCATATTCCTTGGCTCATGAAGGCCGACTCGATCGCCGCCTTAGGCGTGGCCGGCATCGTTATTTGGGTGAGCCTGCAATTGGGGAAGAAGTCGGTTGACGATCTTTTAGATAGCGTACCCGCCGGATTGCACGAACAGGTCGATGCGGCCGTGCGAAACGTCGCCGGAGTGTTGGAGGTCAAGCAGATTCGTTTGCGTCGGAGCGGGGCGGAGACGTTCGCCGACATCACGCTTTCGGTGGGGCGCGACGCCGCCTTTGAACAAGCTCATGCCATAACGGACGAGGTGGAATCGGTCGTTCAAGCGATATTGCCGAAGGCGGACGTAGTGGTTCATGCCGAGCCTGTGGCGGCCGACGCCGAGGCATTGACGACGACGGTTCGCATGCTGGCCGCCCGGCGTTCATTGGGCGCGCACGCTATCCGAATAATTGAGGACAAAGACGAACGGTGGCTGGAGTTGCACTTGGAAGTGGACGAAACGCTGACTCTCGACGAAGCCCATCGGCAGGCTAGCGAGTTTGAGGCGGAGCTTCGAGCGACGGTTCCCGAGTTAGAGCGAATCGTCACGCATTTGGAGCCGGCCGGCGATTTTTCAGCGCTTGTTCAAGGGGAGCCGGCGGACGTCGAGAGCGTGAAACGCATATTGGTTCGTTTTCAAAACGAGACGCAAGCGCTTTTCGATCCGCATGACGTGCAATTAAAAAACGCCGGCGGCGAATTGTCGCTTTCCTTGCATTGCGTTTTGCGCGGCGACGTGCCGATCACCGATGCGCACGATTTTTCGGTGCAGTTAGAGAACTATTTAAAGAAGCACGTGAAGCGCCTCGGTCGCGTGGTGATTCACGTTGAACCGAAGGACGCTTGATAAATCAGTTCATTCTATAAAAGGGCGATTGTTCTTGAGAGAGATTGCATGGCGTTGAACGCCTGCCCCACGTAAATCGATCGAACAGCGGCGAGCGATCCGAATCGGGCAGTCGGCGGTTGCTGGTGAGCGGATAGGCAGCTTTGGCCGCCCCCAGGCGACACGGAACGGCACAGAGGCCGTTCCCTACAGCGCGCAAAAAAACGTAGGCCGCACGGCGACCGCGCGTCCTACGTTTAAGTTTCAATCAACCTCGTAACTAGGCTCTGCCTGGTTACGCACTTGGTTGCACAGATCTGCCGTGCATCGAGCAAACTCGGCGAGGCGGAGCCTCGATTTCGGCCGGTCCCCAGGCGGAGCCTGGGAACCAGAGCAATAACTAGGCTCTACCTGGTTACGCGAGTCTTGCACGCTTCGCCGTGAATTATGGCCAGCGTCCTACGGGCGACTTTGGCCGCCTCCAGGCGACACGGAACGGCACAGAGGCCGTTCCCTACAGCGCGCATGAAAAAACGTAGGCCGCACGGCGACCGCGCGTCCTACGTTTAAGTTTCAATCAACCTCGTAACTAGGCTCTGCCTGGTTACGCGAGTCTTGCACGCTTCGCCGTGAATTATGGCCAGCGTCCTACGGGCGACTTTGGCCGCCTCCAGGCGACACGGAACGGCACAGAGGCCGTTCTCTACAGCGCGCAAAAAAACGTAGGACGCACGGTGACCGCGCGTCCTACGTTCAAATTTCAATCAACCTGGGGACCAGGGCAAGAGTTACTTGCCGTAGGCGACGGAGTTCCAGCGGAGTTCGTTCTTCAGATCGCTGATCTTCGTATCTTGATCAATCTTAATGCACTCGACGCCGACCATTTCGGCCAAGTCTTCGATGTGCTCGCTGGTCAAGGATTGGGTGAGGACCGTGTGGTGCGGGCCGCCGGCGTAAATCCAGGCCGCAGCGGCGAGCTTCAAATTCGGTCGCGGCTTCCAAACCGCGCGAGCGACCGGCAACTTCGGCAACGCTTCGGGTTCGACGAGATCGACCTCGTTAATGAGGAAGCGGAAACGATCGCCCATGTCGATCAAGGCGACGGCGATCGCAGGGCCGGCCGCCGCGGTGAAGACCAAGCGAACCGGGTCGGCTTTGCCGCCGATGCCCAGCGGGTGAACTTCGCACGACGGTTTGGCCGAGGCCAACGACGGGCAGACTTCGAGCATGTGGGCGCCCAAGACCTTCGGATCGCTCGCCTCGAGATGGTAGGAGTAGTCTTCCATGAACGAGGTTCCCCCCTTCATGCCCGTAGCCATCACCTTCATCGCGCGTCCCAAGGCGGCGGTCTTCCAATCGCCTTCGGCGCCGAATCCGTAGCCGTCGCCCATCAAGCGTTGCACGGCCAAGCCGGGCAATTGCTCCAAACCGACGAGGTCTTCAAAGGTATCGGTAAACGCGCCGAATCCGCCGTTTTCAAGAAATCCGCGAAGACCAAGTTCGGTGCGGGCGGTGTATCGCAAAGCGTCGTGCTTCGCACCGCCGCGTTTCAGATCGCCGGCCACCGCGTATTGTTGCTCGTATTCGCCGCAAAGCTTGTCGATCGCCGCGTCCGTCACCGCGCCGATGCGAGAAACGAGATCGCCGATGCCGTAGCCGTTCACCTGCGTGCCGAAGCGAATCTGCGCCTCGACCTTGTCGCCTTCGGTCACCGCCACTTGACGCATGTTATCGCCGAATCGGGCGACCTTCATCGAGCGGAACTCTTGCAAACCGATGGCCGATCGCATCCACGAAGCGACGCGGTCTTGCACTTCGGCCTCTTCCCAGTGTCCGACGATAACTTTGCGAGCGATTCCCATGCGTGAGCAAATGAACCCGAACTCGCGGTCGCCGTGCGCCGCTTGGTTCAAGTTCATGAAATCCATGTCGATCGTCGACCAGGGCAAATCGCGGTTGTATTGCGTGTGCAAATGGGCCATCGGTTTAGCGAGCGTCTTCAAACCGGCGATCCACATCTTCGCCGGCGAGAACGTGTGCATCCAGCAAACGAGTCCGACGCAGTTCGGCGTCGAATTCGCTTCGCGGCACAACTCCAAAATCGCGTCCGGAGTCGTCACAACCGGCTTGAATACGACGCGAATCGGCAATCGCGACGAAGCGTTAAGCGAGTCAACGATGCGTCGGCTGTTCTCAGCGACTTGGCGAAGAGCCTCTTCTCCGTAAAGATGTTGGCTCCCTGTGACGAACCACGCTTCTAAAGTTTTCAATTCCATCAAAACTACTCCTGTGTATGTCCGCGGCAAACGGATGGATAATGCTTGCCTCGGCGGCGCTTCTTTAAATGACGGATGAAACAACGCGGAGCCGCGAAATACGTCGCAAACGGACGCGCGACATACGCACCATAAAACCGCGATATCTCAAATAAGGTATTCGGATCAGGTGCAAAAAACCCCTCAAAATTCGCCGCTAAAGGCGAAAAGAGAAAGGGCGTCGAAAGGGCAATTGCTTTCGACGTCGCAGGCGTGGGAAAGGCGGCGGAATCCGGTTCCTACGGCAGCTTGATGTTATGTAATTACACCAAATTAATAACAAAAACGATACCCCCTCGACAAACGGAAGTCAACAAGCGAGGGACGCTTTCGGGAAAAATCAGAACGTCAGTCCGAGGCCATTTAGGCGACTTTCCGTTTCGGCCATCAAGGCGTCTTCGGCCGCCTCGTCGTCGGCCACGTAGGTGACCGAAAACCGCAAAAACGATCCGGCGTCATCCCACGGGACGGTGCAAATCGAATGGTCCGTAATGAGGAATTGGCTGCATTCCTCAGCGTTGGCGAAGGTACGGCCGGAGGCCGCCCCCTTCGGGCTTTTCGCGTAGAGGAAGTACGTTCCGCCTGGTACGGAGCATTCGAAACCGCAACGCTTTAACGTCGTAACCAACTTCTCCAGGCGGCGGCGATACTTTGCGCGGACGGTCTTCGGAATTTCCGCATTATCGACTGCGGAAATTGCCGCTTTTTGAATCGCGATAAATTGCCCGGAGTCGCAATTGTCTTTAACGTCGGCGAAGGCTCGAACGATCCGTTCGTTACCGCAGACCCAGCCGAGTCGCCAGCCGATCATGTGCCACCCTTTCGATAGGGAGTGGACTTCGACGCCAACATCGCGAGCGCCGGGAACTTCCAAAAAGCTGAACGGCTTTTTGTCGTAACTGAGCATCATGTGGGCAGCGTCTTGAATCACGACAATTTCGTGTTTCTTGGCAAAGGCGATTACTTTTTCGTAGAACTCGCGAGTCGCGGTTTTGCCCGTCGGACTATTGGGGTAATTAATGACGAGTAATTTAGTGCGGCTTAAAACGTCGTTCGGAATTCCGTCGAGGTTTGGGAAGAAGTCGTTTTCGGCGAGCAAAGGGAGTCGGTAAACCTCGCCGCCGCAATATTTAGTGTGCGTTCCGGCAACTGGATACCCAGGCACGGTCATCAGGGTAACGTCGCCTGGGTTGATGAACGCCATCGGCAGCATCGCCAAAGCTGTTTTTGAACCGATACAGTGATTGATTTCGGTCGCCGGGTCGAGCGTGACGTTAAATTCGCGCTGCATGAGACGAGCGACGGCCTCTTTAAAGGCTGGGATTCCGTTGTCGGCGTAGCCCCGATTATCGGGCTTGTTGATTTCGTCGGCCATCACGCGACGGACCGAAGCGTCGGCCATTTCGTCGTTTTCGCCGATTCCAAAGTCGATTAACTTTCGCTCGGGATGGTCGGCCAAGGCCTTCCGTTTAGCTCGTTTGATTTTTTCGAATTTATAGATCTCGGCGCCTTTGCCGTAATTGACGCCGCCGATTCGGTCTGCAAACAGCTTTTGGAAATAGGGGTCGCTCATAATAGACTGGTATGGTCCTAAAAAAGAGGTTCCGCACGAGCGGCGATCGCTCGTCGAAGGCCTCGGCGTTTGCGGGCACGCGTTCCGCAGAGAATATTAAACACGCCTAAACCGTCGATGTTCTCCTAATATGACCTGGAAGTCAATCCCGACGTTCGATTTTCGCGCTTGATAAGATTGTCGTATCTGACTGGATGGTAAGCGGTTAACACTCTAGATCATGCGAGTTTTTCTTGCGAGGGAATATGCGGGCAGCCCCCAAACGGAAGGGCGGCGAATCGTTGACTGCGGGGGCCCCTCCGGCTATAGTGAGAAGCTGCATGTTTCGAGTCGATTTTGCTGTCCGTTTTGAGCATTTTTGGCGTTTGCACCTTTCTATCGCTCCTTTTTCGCAATTCGGTCAATCTCGTGAAACCTGTCCTGCAAGCAATAATTTTGGCCGAACACATATACTGCGATG
Source organism: Thermoguttaceae bacterium (assembly GCA_963665265.2). GTDB lineage: Bacteria > Planctomycetota > Planctomycetia > Pirellulales > Thermoguttaceae > CAXXHQ01. The sequence continues at coordinate 2,578,969 of OY762224.2, forward strand.
AAGGCACCGGCAAAAAGGTGATTGCCGGAACGTTTAATCGGTACTTTATTTCGCCGACCGTTCAGCCGGTCAAGCGCGACGAAACGTCGCACGCGCCGGCCCAAATGCCGCTTGCCGCCGTTCTTCGGGCGGGGAATCCCTTCGCCTATGTTAGTTTGACGGAAGTCCGCGGCTCGATTGAAGTTAAGATTAGGCTCGTGTCGCTGCAAACCAACGAAGTATGTTTTGAATCGAGCCCCATTCCGATTCAATGCAACGACCCGTTGAGTAGCGTCGAGTTGGCGCTCCCGATCATGGAATTGCCGCATAAACCCGGGGATTACGCCCTCGAACTCCTTTGCGAAGACGAAATTATCGGCTCTCACCGCATTAAAGGGGTCGAGCAACCGTTGAAATCGGCCTAAGTTGCGGCGGCGATCCGCCATATTTCCAAACGTCGCGTTTTTAAGTATCATTGAATGTTTCCGACGGGAACTTTTGCGTGTCTTGATATAGACGGCGCGAATGGCCGTTGATGTAGTTTTTTGCGAAAAGAAGAATTCAAGCTCGCCCCGTCCATTTATCGTATAAAGACTGGAACGCATGTCCTTCGACGCCGTCAACCCGATAATCGACCTCCCGCTCCACAGCCTTGGCGTAGCGGTAGAGATTATTATTGGCGTATGACGACCTGAGGGTTTCCGGTCAAAGTTCGCTTCGCCCAAACCCTGAGGTCAAACCGGCCTGAGGGTTTTTTTTGTTAACGGTCAATCGCGTTCGTTCCAAGAAAGAAATCGCATGTCTCGACGCATCGAATTGTACGACACGACTCTCCGCGACGGCTCGCAAGCCGAGGGAATCAGTTTCTCGCTGCACGACAAGCTCGAACTGGCCCAACGGCTCGACGAACTCGGATTCGATTTCGTCGAAGGAGGCTATCCGGCCTCGAACGAGAAAGACGCTCAGTTTTTTCGCGACGCGCAAAAGCTCGCGCTCAAAAACGCGAAGATTTGCGCCTTCGGCATGACTCGCCGCAAAGGAGTGAAGCCGGAAGAGGACGTCGGGCTGAAGGCGCTTCTCGACGCGCAAACGCCGGTGATTACGATTGTAGGAAAATCGTCCGCCTTTCAAGCGATTGAAGTGATCCGCGCTTCGCGCGAGGAAAATCTCGAAATGATCGCTGAAAGCGTGCGTTACCTCCGCGCCGCCGGGCGCGAAGTCATTTACGACGCCGAACATTTCTTCGACGGGTGGAAAGAGGACGCCGAATACGCGCTTTCGACCTTGCGCACGGCGGCCGAAGCGGGAGCCAAGCTCGTCGTTCTTTGCGACACGAACGGCGGCACGATGCCCGAGGAAATCGCGGCCGGCGTGAAAGCGGCGGTAATGAGCGTGGAAGTTCCCGTGGGAATTCACGCGCACAACGATTGCGGGTTGGCCGTGGCGAACAGTCTCGCCGCGGTCGAAGCGGGGGCCTCGCACGTTCAAGGGACGATTAACGGCTTCGGGGAACGCTGCGGCAACGTCGATCTTACGACGGTCGCCGCTAATTTGGCGTTGAAAAAAACCGGCTACGAAGTTCTCGCTTCGGACGGAATTCCCCGTCTTACGGAGCTATCCCGTTTCGTTTATGAAATGGTGAATATGAATTTCCGGCCGAACCAGCCGTTCGTCGGCAAAAGCGCGTTCGCCCACAAGGGCGGCATGCATGTCAGCGGAATTCAACGGAACCCGTCGAGCTACGAGCATATCGATCCGTGCCTCGTCGGAAACGAGCGCCGCATTTTGGTGAGCGAGCTTTCCGGTCGATCGAACATCATCGCGTTGGCGCAAAAGCATCACATACGCCAAGACCCGAAGTTGATGGACCAGATTTTGGCCAAGATCGTTTCGATGGAAGGGGCCGGTTATCAATTCGAGGCCGCCCAAGGTTCGTTCGACATGCTCGTTCGCCGCTGCATGGGGACGTACAAGCCGCATTTTGAAAAAATTAACTATCATGTGAACGTCGAAACGGTAGGCGACGAAGGAGTGCGAACCGAGGCGACGGTGAAAATTCGCATCGGCGACGTCATTCGCCACGAGGTTGCCGAGGGGGACGGCCCGATCAACGCTCTCGACAACGCGATGCGTAAGGCGTTGCATCCTTGCTTCCCCGGCCTGGAGAAAATGCACTTGATCGATTATAAAGTCCGGGTTATCAACTCCGAGGCGGCCACGGCCGCCGGCGTCCGGGTCGTCGTCGAAAGCCAAGACGAAAATGACGTTTGGGGAACCGTCGGCGTCAGCGAAAACGTGATCGAGGCCAGTTGGATCGCCTTGGTCGACAGCATCGAATACAAATTAGCCAAAGACGAAGAACGAAAAGGATGAGGGAGGAGGGATGAAGGATGAATCATTGCAACCTTCATCCTTCATAATTCATTCGTCATCCTTTCGTTACATTATTTTCGCGCAGAAAAATAGCGAACGATTCATACATAACATTGGTTTGGACAACATAAAATGTCTTCAGATTTTTCGGTGAACGATCTTCCCAAGCAGTACGATCACTCGGCCACGCAACAGAAGTGGTATAAGTTTTGGGAGGAAAAAGGCTATTTTCATAGCGAGCCGAACCCGAACAAAAAACCTTATACGATCGTCATTCCGCCGCCGAACGTGACCGGGGCCTTGCACCTTGGGCACGCTTTGAACAACACGCTGCAAGACGTGTTGATTCGTCAAAAGCGGATGCAAGGTTATGAGACGCTGTGGATGCCCGGCACCGATCACGCCGGCATCGCCACGCAAGCGGTGGTCGAGCGTCGGTTGTTGCAGGAGGAAAAGCTCTCCCGGCACGATCTTGGTCGGGAAGGATTGGTCGATCGCATTTGGAAGTGGAAGGCGGCCTACGAAGAACGCATTCTCGGCCAATTGAAGAGCATGGGGTGCAGTTGCGATTGGAAGCGAACACGTTTCACGCTCGATCCCGTTTGCGCCCGAGCCGTTCGCCACACGTTCTTTTCGTTGTTCAAGCAGAAGTTGATTTATCGCGGCAATCGGCTCGTCAATTGGGATACGATGTTGCAAACGGCCGTTAGCGACGACGAAGTTTTTTACGAAACCGTCGACGGGCATTTTTGGTACTTCCGCTATCCGATCGTTTCGCCGAAGGCGGGCGAGCCGAAATTCGTGACCGTGGCGACCACTCGGCCCGAAACGATGTTGGGCGACACGGCCGTGGCGGTGCATCCCGATCCGGCGGCCGCGCTCGATCAAGCCGAGCAAGAGGCCCTTGCGCGACTTGAGGCCGCGCCGACTAAAGAGAAGCCGCCGATCCAAGATCAGATCGACGAAATCCGTCGCCGCAAAACGGAGATGCTTCCGCTGTTGCTCACGTTGGCCACGATGGCCCGCGAAGGGCGGAAGATCATGCTTCCGCTGATGAACCGCGAAATTCCGCTCATCGGCGACGAATGGGCGAAGCCTGAATTGGGAACCGGCTGCGTTAAAATCACCCCGGCCCATGACCCCAACGATTATGAAGTCGGTCTGCGTCGCGGCCTGCCGATGATTAACATTTTGAACAAGGACGGCACGCTCAACGAAGCCGCCGGCGCCTATCAAGGGCTCCTCATTCAGAAAGCTCGCGATAAAGTCGTCGCCGATTTGGAAGCGCTCGAACTCGTTGAAAAGATTGAAGACCGGCAGATCGAACTGGCGCACAGCGACCGCTCGAAAGCGGCGATTGAGCCGCTCTTGACCGATCAATGGTTCGTCAAAATGGACCATCTCGCGCAAACGGCGATCGACTCGGTCGTCGAAGGCCGCGTCCATATTTATCCTCATCGCTACGCAAAGGGCTACGTCGATTGGTTGAGCGAAAAACGCGATTGGCCGATCAGCCGTCAATTGTGGTGGGGACATCAAATCGCTATTTGGTATTGCAAAGGGGCAAGCGAAGCGGAACTGCAAAAAGCCTTCGCCGGTCGTACCGACGTCGTTTGGCAGCACGACGAAAACAACGACCAATGGCTGATTTGCGCGCAAGAGAAGGATTTGGCGGAAGACGCCGTGCCCGGACGGAAATTGGTCCGCGATCCCGACGTTCTCGACACCTGGTTCAGTTCGGCATTGTGGCCGCATTCGACGCTTGGCTGGCCCGAGCGTACGCCGGAGTTGGAGTATTACTATCCGACCGACGTGCTTATCACTAGCCGCGACATTATCACGCTTTGGGTCGCCCGCATGGTGCTGACCGGCGTGCAGAACGTAGGATGCGAGCCGTTCAAAGACGTTTTCATTCATCCGAAAATTTTGGACGGCTACGGCGAAGGAATGTCGAAGTCGAAAGGAAACGGCGTCGACCCGATCGACGTGATGGAGAAATTCGGCGCCGACTCGCTTCGCTTCGGCCTTGCTTATCTCACGACCGAGACGCAAGACATTCGGATGCCGGTCGATTTTGAATGCCCGCATTGCAATAAACTGATTGCGCAAACCAAAGAGAACCGCGTTAAGCCGCGATTGAAATGCAAAGAGTGCGGCAAGGAATTCTCGACGCAATGGGCCGAGAAGCCCGCCGACGTGGAATTGCCGCGCGGCGCCGTGGTCAGCGACCGCTTCGAGCTTTCGCGCAACTTTTGCAACAAACTTTGGAACGCTTCGCGTTTCGCTTTGATGAATTTGGAAGGATTCACGCCGGCCCCGGTGACCGACGCCGAGTTGTACGTCGAAGACGCATGGCTTTTGAGCCGTTTGGCGACGATGACGCAGGGGGTGACCGACGCGTTGGCCGAGTATCGTTACGCCGACGCCGCTCGCTTTATCTACGATTTCGCGTGGGACGAGTTTTGCAGCTTCTACGTCGAGATGGTCAAGGGCCGATTGCAGAACGAGGAGCAACGCCCGGTGGCGCAGCGAGTCTTGGTTCACGCGCTCGACACGCTGCTTCGTTTGATGCATCCGATGTTGCCGTTTTTGACCGAGGAAGTTTGGTCGCTGTTGGCCAAGTTGGCTCCGTCGCGCGGACTCGACAAGGTTGAAAAAGCGTCCGAAAGCATTATGATCGCCGCTTGGCCCGTGGCCGATCCGCGCCGCGTGAATCCGGAAACGGAATCCCGTTTCTCGGTGTTCCAAGAAGTTTTGCGAGTCGTTCGCGACATCCGGATGCGACAGAACATTGCGCCGAAGATCACGCTTATGTTCGGTGTGCGATGCGACGAGGCGACGGCCGCCTTGCTTCGGCCGATGGAGCCGTACTTCGCATCGATGGCCACGGCCGAGGCGACGGCGTGGGGGCCGAACGTCGAGGCGCCGGAGTTGGCCGCCAACGCCACGCTGCGCGGCATGGAGATATTCGTCGATTTGGCCGGCCTGATCGACGTGGCCGCCGAAATCGATCGCAAGCAAAAAGAGGCCGAGAAGCTTGTCGGAGCGGTGGCCGCGAAAAAGAAGAAGCTTGAAAACAAGAGCTTCGTCGATCGCGCGCCCGCCGACGTCGTGCAAAAAGAGCGTGAAAGCTTGGCCGACCTCGAATCGCAACTGGCCGCCGCGCAAGCGGCCGTCGAGCAGCTATCGAAAATGAAGAAGTAAGCAACTGTAGCAGGCGCTCGCCGAGCGCTGTGTAGCGATTTTTCGCGGTATAAAGCGCCGGGGCGGGACATCGTCCCGGCGGCAGTAGCACGCCTCAATATTCCTGAGTCGGCCCTAGAATGAATATTCCAGGCCGACGGCGGCGCCGTGATAAAACACGCCGGAGTTGCAATTAATGCCTAGCGCCTGGACGGAGCTATCGACCCATCTGGTCGTAGTGTAGGTTTGCTGAACTTGTTCCGGCGCTAGGGCGACCCCTTCAATCCAGATCACTTCATAGCCGGCCTTTAGCGTTAGCCGATCGTTAATTTGGTACTCGCAGCGCAAGCCGGTCTCGCCGACGAAAGCGGTATGGTCGGTCGAATCGGACGCCGAGTATACGCTCTTATGGATTACGCTAACGGCGGTCATCTGTTTCGCGTCATTGTCGAAAATTCCCGCTTTTATTAGCCCGCCAATCGAAAATCGTCCGCGTTCGAATAGTTTTCCGTCCGCGCCTATTTGGAACCCGAAGAGATTATTTCTTGTCTTCGTGGTCCAGAAAGGCGGTTCCGTGCTGACCGTGGGAGGCGACAGGGCGCCCACGAGACTTTCATTGAGGTCCATCCAACGGAAGCCGGCCAGCATCGTTAGTCGGCGATAAGGGTTCCATCGCACGTTTGCCTCGGCGTTATACAGTTGCGAAGCGTAGTCCCAGGCCATTGCCTGGGTGGAGTCTTGATTCGTTTGTATCCAGCCGTTCCAGCCGCCGGGAGTCATTGTGAAGAGCCAGCGTCCGGGCGCCCGCATGACGAGACAGTCGGACGAGTCATTCGGGAGAACCGTTCTATTGCTGTTGAAACCGTCGATTTGGAAATAGGTCAGTTCCAAGTCGTATCCGCTATCGCCGTGTCGAATTAAGCCTAGACGGGGGCCGGCGTTAAAGCCTTGTTGAAAATCGTTGCCGGTAAGCGCCTCGGCGCCGGGCGTGGTGAAGAGATTGCCGAACGTCGTGCTGCCCGGCACGCGATCGGCCGGCGGATAACCTGATACTCTTTCGACGAGCGTTTGGTTGCCGCCGCCTGACCGGCTCAACGCGATGACCTCGGCCGATGCGGTCCAGCGCGGACGACAAGACGGCAAGCAGCAGTTCGTATCGCAGCAATCCGCGTTGGGCGATTGGGCGGCCAGCATTTGGGAAAACGATGCGGGGGAAATATCCTCGGCCTCGGCCGACACACGGTTGTCGGTCGAATTGTTTGGTTCCAGTTCAGCGGCGAAGCTAGACGTCCAAAACGAGAAGACGCAAACGACGGCGCCAAGCAACTTGCAGGAATTCATCAGGCATCCTCTGGCGTGGAAATAGTCGGCATTTCGTAGGTGCGATCCCAATAATTCATATCGACCCCGGAATCGTCAAACATCGCCAAATAGGCAAAACCGGAACTTCAGAAGGAAGGAGGAAGCAAGGAGCTTATTGTTGCGGCTTTATAGGCAACAGAATGGGTAAAGCGGATTGAGTTTAAGGGCGGCATATTGCCAGTTGGTCGAGAGGAGGTTCAGACGGAGGATGGGCCGCGATAGCTTGGCGTTAAAGTGAAGCGGTCGTCGGCTTTTTTTCGACATGCGGCAGGCGCTCTTTACGATAATGCAATCTCTTTTCGCAATTCCTTTTTTGACTGAGCGGCCGAAATTGACTTGCCCGCAGTTCAAATGTATATACATCTGTAGTTCTATATGCGGCAATTTCTCGCGGATAACGGATATGCTCGGCGCAATTTGCAAGAACGACGTTTTTTGGCATCCTATCGTTACGATTCGATGCTTCGGATGGAACGTTTTTTGGCGAACGCTCGTCGCCAATCGAGAAATGACTTTTCTCGACGTCGTGATGGAAAATCGTCGGCAATCGCCCGAGGAACGAGTTCACGTTCTCGTTTCGCGCTGCAAAAATCTTGAGTTATTGGCCGAAAGACTGTACCTCACTTTCGCCGAACGTTTCGCCGCGTCGCCGCAGGCAGAAGACTTTTTTCGGACCATTTCCACGCAGGAGCACAAACACGCCGAACTGCTTGAAATCTGCCAAGCCGCTATGGAAAAAGGCCAATGGGACGAGGATTTGCTCCAAATGCTCCAAGACGGTTTGCCTGCCGTGGAGCAAAAAATCCGCGCGCTCGGCGAGGAAGCGATGAAGGCCACGATGCTTGACGAAGCGCTTCGCTACGTCATTCAAATCGAATCCGCTGAAATCAACAAGATCTTTAATTCGATCATCGACTCCTGCGATTCGGCGTTTTTGCGCGGAATAAAGACTTTCCGCAAGGCCGGCCGCGTTCACATCGACTACATCTGCTGCGTCATTCCGCAGATTGACGCTTCTCTTAAACGCGCTTGCGACGCCTTGGCCGAGCGCTACAAAATGAATTCCGCCGTGCTCGAATAAATCGAGCGAGCGGAAGAGCGACTTCTCCGTTTTCTTCGTTCTCTTGATTCCGGTATTTTGAGGGCGAATTTGGCCCTCTATTTCAGAATAATCGGTAGACTTTTCCTTGGCGGTTATATCGGCAAAACACGGAGCGTTTTCGTAATAAGCGCTACCGTTACGAAAAAATGACCTTCTAGTCAATCTGCGACGAGTTTTGCGTAACTTTGGGCAAAATTTGCCTTAAACTCCGACCGATCCAGTTCTGATTTTCTAGTCGTAGCGGCGGCGCCGATTATTTCTAACAAGACGGTTCTTCTTGAACTGTCGGACTTCCCGAATGAAATGGTTTTTCGCGACTCGCCGAAGAATTCGGCTGCGAAACGTTTCCCGCCAACGATTCCCACCTCAACCCACGGTCAACTATCATGCGTGCGATTTTCACTCTTTCACGCAACGCTTCGCATTTAGGACGACGTAGCCCGTTGTTCGCCGTCGCCGCCTCGGTCGTCCTTGCCGCAAGTCTAGCGGCATCCGGATGCACGAGTCCTCGCGAGTACGTTCGCAACGGCTTCAAAGTCGGTTCGAACTACTGTAAGCCGCAAGCTCCGGTCGCCGAAAACTACATCGACGCCAACGATCAACGCGTTCGATCCCAGTCGGACGATCTCAGCAAGTGGTGGACCGTTTTCAACGATCCGACCCTTGATTCGTTGGTTAAAAACGCCTATTCGCAAAACTTGACTTTACGACAGGCGGGCTGCCGAATCTTGGAAGCCCGAGCTAACCTCGGCATTGCCGGCGGAAATCTTCTTCCGCAAAGCCAGACGGCGTCGGGCGGGTATTCGCGCAACGCCGCGGCGATCGCCACTGGATCGACCGCCGGAAAATTTTCCGATAACTGGTCCACCGGCCTCAACCTGAGCTGGGAACTCGATTTCTGGGGCCGTTTCCGTCGCGCCGTCACCGCCGCGCAAGCGTCGTTGGACGCCTCGGTCGAAGATTATGACGACGTTCTCGTCACCATGCTTTCGGACGTCGCTACTTATTACGTCCAATACCGAACCGCCGAAGAGCAACTCGCGGCGACGAAAGCCAACGCGGAATTACAACGAAGAATATGGGAGAAGACGAAGCTTCAAGCGCAGGTCGGTACGGTTAGCGCTCTTGACCCTGCCCAAGCCGAGAGCACGTTCCGTCAAACCGAAGCGGCAATTCCCGCCTTGGAAATTTCGCGTCGCGAGGCCGCCAATCGTCTGTGCATTCTGATGGGAATGCCCGCCCAAGACCTGGAGAGCCGGTTAGGCGTGGGGCGTATTCCGACCGCCCCGGCCGAAGTCGGCGTCGGAATTCCGGCCGATCTCCTCCGCCGTCGACCGGACGTGCGGCGCGCCGAGCGCATCGCCGCCGCCCAATGCGAAATGATCGGCATCGCCAAGGCCGATTACTACCCGGCATTTTACGTCAACGGTTCGCTAGGATATTCGGCGAAGAATTTTCCCGATCTGTTTAAGTACAATTCGTTCAACGGAAGCATCGGACCTTCCTTCCAATGGAATATCTTCAACTACGGGCGAATCTTGAACAACGTTCGTTATCAAGACGCTTATTTCCAAGAGTTGGTTTTAGGATATCAGAGCAAGGTGCTCACGGCCGGCGAAGAGGCCGAGAACGGCATCACGTCGTTCCTCCACTCGCAAGAACGCGCCAAAAGCATGGAGCTTAGCGTCGTTGCGGCCCAAGAAGCGACTCGCCTTGTCTTGAAGCAATACGAACAGGGAAAAATCGACTTCAATCGCGTGGCGACGATCGCGCAAAATCTCGTCTCGCAGCAAAACGCCTACGCCCAGTCTCGCGGTCAAATCGCCACCGGTTTGATTCTGATTTACCGAGCGATCGGCGGCGGTTGGGATATTCGCCTCGAACCGTCGCAACCGACCGAGATCGTTCCGTCGCGATTGCCGCCGGTCGAAGCTCCGATCATCCCGGATAAAATAGAAGAACCGGTTCGAGCCCCGACGCAAAACGGAACGGCCATGCCTCAGCCGCCGCAAAATCCGTAATGCGGGCTTTTGCCGAATGAAAACCGCAAAACGCGTCGAAGCAATCTTCGACGCGTTTTCATTTTAACGCTTTGGCCTTCGTCGCGCGGGGCGTACGGAGAGACCGAGACGGCAACGTCAATCTGGGGGGAATTCGCTTCGATTTTTCGCATATATTCGCCCTTTTTTCGACCGCCCTTGCGAAATCGCCGAGGATTCGCATACTTACGGAATTGAGCGCTATTAATGGTCAGACAATTAAATCACATATCTCTTTGAGGTGATCGCCGTGGAAGCAAAAGCCTTTGATTTTCTTAAACAAATTCTCGAAACGCCGAGCGCGTCGGGCTATGAAGAGCCGGTGCAAAAAATCGTTCGAGAATACGTCGCCGGTTTCGCCGATGAAGTTCGCACCGACTTGCACGGCAACGTCATCGTCGCGAAAAACCCGAACGCTCCGTTTCGCATTATGCTTGCCGGGCATTGCGACCAAATCGGTCTCATCGTTCAGCATATTGACGACGAAGGATTCATCTTCATTCAGCCGATCGGAGGTTGGGATCCCCAAGTTCTTATCGGGCAGCGCATGATCGTTTGGACGTCGAGCGGTCCAGTTCCCGGGATTATCGCGCGAAAGCCGATTCATCTCCAGACTGACGAAGAGAAAAAGCAAGTTCCGAAGATGAAAGATCTATGGCTCGACATCGGAGCCGCGAATAAAGAAGAGGTTAAGAAGCTCGTCCGCGTCGGCGACTCGGTCACTGTTGAGCTGGAATTCCGCCAACTTTTGAACAACTGCGCAGTTTCGCCCGCCATGGACGACAAAGCCGGCTGCTGGGTCGTTATTGAAGCGCTTCGTCGCGCTTGCTTAAAAAATAAGAAACTGGCTTGCGGGGTGTTCGCCGTTTCGACCGTGCAGGAAGAGCTCGGTCTTCGCGGCGCCAAGACCAGCGCTTTCGGCATTAACGCCCAAGTCGGGGTCGCCGTCGACGTCACTTTCGCGACCGATTGTCCCACAATCGAAAAGAAAGAGGAAGGCGAAGTGCGACTCGGCAAAGGTCCGACGATTCATCGCGGACCGAACATGAATCACAAGGTCGTCGAGAAGTTGATTGAAGCGGCCGAGGGAAACGGCATCGCCTATCAATTGGTCGCCTCGAACCGCGCCACCGGCACCGACGCCAACGCCATGCAGGTCAACGCCGCGGGCATGGCCACGGCATTGGTCAGCATTCCTAACCGTTATATGCATAGCCCCGTCGAAATGATTTCGCTCGACGATCTCGACAAAGCCGCCGATCTTATCGCCGCATTCATCGCCTCGGTCGAACCGAACGGCGATTTTATTCCCGGCTAGGGTTGTCCGTATATCGCTGAGCGATAGCGTGAATTGCACCGCGTCCCTCTCCTTCGAGGAGAGGGACGTAACGCGGGCGTGCGACTACTTTTCGAGGAGAGTACGCCATGAATTTTCAAGAGCGCTGGATAGATTTCCTTTATCGTTCGGCTATGGCAAGCCGAAGAACTCGCGCTTTGCTCACGCCGCTCGGCGCGATCGTGTTTTTCGCCTTCGTCGCCGCGTTCATCGTCGGCGCCGCTTACTGCGACCGGTTCTTCGCCTTTCCGCCGCTGCTTCCCGCGCCTTATCAAAGCATCGTCGGGGGAGTTTTGCTCGTGCTGGGCGTCGTAGCGGTCGGTTGGTGCAATAAGAATTTCTTTAAAGCGCACGGAACGCCGGTTCCGCTCAATCCGCCGCAAGAGCTTGTCTGCGTCGGGCCGCACGCCGTGATTCGAAATCCGATCCTTGCCGGGCTTTTCGCCGCCATGTTCGGCGTTGGATTCTTAATGAATTCAATCAGCCTTGTTGCGTTCTTCACGCCGTTGTTCATTCTAGTCAACGTCGTTGAAATCAAGATGATTGAAGAGCCGGAGTTGGAAAAGCGTTTCGGCGACTCCTATCTTGAATACAAGAAAAGAACGCCGATGTTTTTTCCGCGACTGTTTCGGCGAAGAATAGATGAGTGATATAGGGTTATTGTCCCGTCGATTTCTTCATTTGCGTCCCTATCCTCTACGCCCAACTCCCTATGCCCTATTCTGCGTTTCCTGCACGACGATAAAGACGCTGTCGATCTCGAATTCCGAATTGCGCATGCACTGCGCAGAAATTTCGACGGGAATGGCCGCTCCCCCTTTTCGCAGAAACCGCTTGGTGAGAATGAATCGGCTCGATTCGCCGTCGAGCAACGCCTGAAACTTCGCGTTTTCGGCCGGCAGGTCGTCGGGATGCGTCAATTGGTCCCAACTTAGCAGAACAAGCTCCTCTTCCGAGTAACCGAGGGTCCGGCACAAACGCTCGTTGACTTCAATCCAATCTTTCTTCGCCGAGAGCATGGCCATTCCGACCAAACCTTGCTCGAAATAGCCTCGAAATCGCGATTCGCTTTCCAACAACCATTCCTCGGCTTTCCGGCGTTCCTCGATCTCGTCTTCCAGCCGCTTGTTCACGTCGGCCAACTCGGCGGTTCGCTGGGCGACTCGCTCCTCTAACCGGTCATGCGCCTCCTGCAGTTTTATCTCCGCTTCGTTGCGACGGCTGATCTGTTGCGATAAATGTTTTGCGAAGAGAGTGATACCGACGAGCCCGGCGAACCACATTCCGCCGTAGCCCAAGATTCTGTCGCGAATGTTGACCGACCGCATGGAGGCGATAGCGTTGGCGTCGAGTTCGACGCCGTTTTCACCGCGATGGAGCAAATTTCTCGCATGGACATACTCGTCATTCGCTTCCCAACCGAGCGTTAGGCCGACGGCGACAGTCCAGAGGAGCAGTAAGATACCGATTCCGCGGCGAAATCGCAAAGGGGCTCCCGCGAAAGAGTTTTCGTTTCCTTGAGACATCGCTTCCTCGTCGATAGATCATTCATTCCGGAAAACAATACAATTACTATCCTAATTATCGGTCATGTTTTCCGAGGAAGCAAATTTGCCCACTTTTGGAAGAGGATTTTCGTTAAACAGCTTTTATGCTTGGTTTTGTCCGCCTGCTTTCCGTCTATTATCCTCTCCTTCTCGCGCCCTATTTTTGCGGCATCGCTCGTTCCAATGCCGCCAGCAGTTTATCAAACGGCTTGTTAAATTTATCAATTCCTTCGTCTTCGAGTTGTTGCGTCGCTTTGTCAATGTCGATTCCGGTCTCGTGCAGTCGCTCCAAGATCGTTTGCGCCAAGTGGACGTCCTCCTCAAGACGGGACGCCGGGGCGCCGTGATCGCGATAGGCCGCCAGCGTTTCCATGGGAACCGTGTTTACCGTGTTCGGGCCGATTAACGAATCGACGTATTTTACGTCGCTGTAGCATGGATTTTTCACGCCGGTGCTCGCCCAAAGCAAGCGTTGCGGTCGGGCGCCTTGCTCGGCTAAGCGTTTGAACCGCTCGCTTTCGAACATTTCTTTATAGGCTTGATACGCCATTTTCGCGCTGGAGATCGCAACTTGCCCGAGGGCTCCCTTGGCGATTACCGCCTCTTCGCCCCCATCGGCAATGCATTTTTCGAGCAGGGGATCGACCAACGTATCGATGCGGCTGATAAAGAAGCTCGCCACCGAGGCCGCATGATCTAACGGTTTTCCGAGCGAGGCTCGCGTCTCCAGCCCGCTCAAATACGCGGCGGCCGTTTCACGATATCTCGACAGGCCGAATATCAACGTTACGTTGACGTTAACGCCTTCACTAATCAATTGCGAAACGGCGGTGAGGCCTGCCGTGGTGGCGGGGACTTTAATCATCACGTTCGGGCGGTCGAGCGACGCCCATAAACGCTTCGCTTCTTCGATCGTTCCGGCGGTATCATAGGCAAGATGAGGATTCACTTCCAAACTGACGTAACCGTCTTGGCCGTTCGTTCGGTCAAACACCTGCCGAAAATCGTCCGCAGCGCGTCGCACGTCGCATAAACTTAAGGTCTCGTAAATCTCCAATACGTTTTTTCCTTCGGCGCCTAGTTTTTGCATCTCCTCGTCGTAGTCGTGACTTTCGGTGATCGCCTTTTCAAAAATAGCCGGATTCGAAGTCATTCCCCGTAGACCGTCGTCGTTGATTAACCGTTTTAACTCGCCGCTTTCGAGCAAATCACGCCGAATATAATCCAACCAAATAGATTGTCCGAGCGACGCCAATTCGGTTAAGGGATTCTTGGACATGGTTTTTTCCTCGCTTCAAGTCGGTGGAATAGGGAGACTTTCCGCCTATCGCGGCTTTGTAATTAATGAACAGGGAATCGCCTTGCCCCTGCTCCAATAGAATTGTACGGCGCGATAGAAGCCCCCCCTGATCGTTATGAATCGCTTGAATCGACAGGGTGTTAAAGAGAATCGGCGGACGGCGCTAGCGCACTTCCAGGACGGCGCTCGCCTCGTAGCGAGTGGCCAGGTGGATTGGTAAGTGCGGGCCGACGATTTTGCGGTGCGTGTCCAACGCCAAAGCGGGCGTGTTGTTGTCTTTAGAGAGGTGAGCTAGGCATGCCCATTGCATTCGAGGCGGAGCCTTCGATTTTAATACCTCAGCCGCCTCGACGTTCGAAATATGGCCGCCCGGTCCTAGAATTCTTTTTTTCAAATGGAAAGGGTAGGGGCCTTGCCGCAGCATTTCCGCGTCGTAGTTGCTTTCGAGCAGCACGGCGTCGAGCGATTCGATGACGCTTTCCAACTCGGAGAAGACATGTCCTAAATCGGTCAAAATGCCGAGCCGACGTCGGCCGTCGTCCACGACGAAGGCCGCGCCGTCAACGCCATCGTGCGGCGTGGGAATCGTTTCGACCGTGACATGATCGAAACGGAGCTTTTCGCCGGCGGAAAAAGGGCGAAGGTCGCTGATTTCGCCGATTCCATACCGACTTGCCGCCTGATACGTTTTGGAGGTAGCGAAAATTGGCAGGTTGAACTTGCGATGGAAAACGCCCATGTTTCGGGCGTGGTCGCTGTGGTCGTGGGAGATAAGGACCGCATTGACGTCGGCAACGCTTCGGCCGTGTCGAGCGAGGCGTTCCTTGGCCTGAATTCCGCTGATTCCGGCGTCGAACAACAACTTCACGTCGTCGCATTCGACGTAAATGCAATTGCCGTTGCTGCCGGATTGTAGGGAAATGACTCGCATCGCCCCATTTTACAGGGGTGAAGCGAAACGCGGGAGGGGGAATGAGGGCAGGCGTTCCTTTCTTTTGACCACGGGGAACTGACATTCTTCTCCGTTCATTTCCTCTTCGGACGCTCTTTGAGCGAAGGAGACAAGACGTTCCTGTGTGTATCGAGGAGTAGGGCGGGACGACGTTCCGAGAATTTGGCCATTCGAGATTTCTTGTTTATTGCGCTGCTTGCGTTTCGGCGACTTTACGGCGTTCTTTTTTGCGTCGAAGTTTTGATAAAACGGTTAGCACGACTAGTCCGACGGCAGAAAGAACCGCCGCCGTTCGCACAACATTTTCCAGCCACCATGGATCGGTTCTTGGGGCTGAGGCGTCTCCTTCATCGAGATCGATTTTCTCGCCGCCGTTCCGCGTGGCGAGCGCCCGCAGATTCTTCATCAGAAAATCGACCGAAAGCCGTCGGATCGACGTATCGGCAAACACGACGTTCGCGCAATACCGGGGAACGTAGATCGGCCCTGGTACGTTACTCCTATGCACGGAGAATAATTTTGCCGTTTGCGCCGCGTTCTTCGGATCGCACAACACGTCAAGCGATAAATCCTTCGGCTCCGCCCAACTCTCTATCCCGTCGACGGTTTCAATGCATACAATCGTCGAGCCCGTGGCGTCGGTCACGTCGTTCAACTTTGTCGTTTCCGCGCCGGGCCAAATCGTATCAGGGCCGGTAATCGCAACGTAGTTGCACTTGGCGCTTTTGCCAGAGGTTGAATGGGAGGGGCATTGGAAGATCGGCAAATAAGTTCCGATAACGTCTTTGTTGGCCGCATCGTTCCAGGGCTTGTCAAAATGATATTTATCATGAAGATTTCCTACATCGAGGAACGGGAGAACCCGAACTCGCCAACTATGCATGGGCTTGCCGTCGGCGTCCGCCGTATATGCGGCAGGATAATGACCGTTGGCATTTTCATAAATCTCTATCGCCAATTTGAGTTGCTGCATGTTATTCGAGCACGCGGCCATACGACCGTACTCCCTGGCAATTTGCACGGCCGGCAAGAGCAAACCGACGAGGACGACGATAAAAAGGACAAGCGGCCACCAAGCCATATAGCGGTAGGCGGTTAATAGTATGAGGAATCCGACGGCGGACAAAGCCCCTTCATCTCCGTACAAACCCGTCATCGAGGCGACTAAGGCGGCGGCTAACGCAACCGTAAGAACGCGAGCGGAAATCGGTTTCATGGTTCGCCCCGCTTAGGAAAAGAAGAAATACGTATGCTGACAGCGATTCTACTCAAACGCCGCGAGAACCTCAAATTCGGCGAATCCGCGTTTTCGCGCATTTGCGGTCGCCTCGTTTCAGCAAAGCATTGGCGTTTTTCATTTTCCTATATTCTGAAATTGAAGCAATTCTCGGTCGTCGATATTCGCTTTCCGACCTTGCATTTCCTTCCATTTCGATTTTTGTTTCATGGTCAACTCGTTTAAAACGATTCTGGCGGTCATTTCCTTTTCTTCGGAAACGAGCTTGTCGGCGAGTTGCGAGTTTATCGATTTTGGACGCGACTTGAACAACTCTAGGGTTTGTCGTCGCCGCCTTAAAGCATCTGAAATGGATTCTCGTTGGCTGTCGTTTAAAGCGAGTTCGTCTTGGACGTCGGTTTCTTCCAAAGCGTACACGCCCGACGCTTGGAGGCGAATTTGCCGTAGGCGATCAAATTGCTCTTGGCGGAGAATTTCCTTTAACTTTTTTTGCGATTCAACGACGTTATCTTCGTCCGTCGGCAGCTCCTTGATCTTCGCCTCCTGATCGGCGTCGATTGCCACGTCTTCATTAACTGAGTCGAGATCTAATAGGCGGAACAGTTGGGATGCTTGCGAACATTCGTCGCCCCTGGCGGTGCGCTCTCTCGTTTCGCCTTGCGGGGATAAAGAGGGCTCAAATAGCGGATCGTCGGTATGAGGCGCATCGACGAAATTATCACGCGCCGAGAAATTATCTGGGCCGCCGTGCGTTATTGTCTTTATTCCTCTTATCGCTCCTTGCATGCCGTGCTCTTCGGGAGTTTCGGCGTTGTTTAGCGAGGCGGTCCAAATATGTAAAACGAGCGGATTGACGAACGCCATATACGCGGCAAGCAGCAACGACGGGCCTCCGATGAGCCCGAGCATTCCGATGCCGAGAACGCCTCGGTATCCATAGAGGCGAGTAAGTAACGTTTTGGCGATAATTGCCGTAAAACAAATAAAAGCAATCGCGGACCCGATAGTTACTATGGTGAAGGTCAATGAAGTATACGCAATTAATACCACGATAAACGCGACGTCTTGTAATTCAAACCACCGAGCGATGGCCGCCAACAAGACGGCCAGCAATATATTTACGACGTAAGAGCCTACGATACCGAGACCGCTGTTAATAAAGCTTTTTTTTAATCTCATGGATATTCGCGGCCCGGATGAGGGCGGACATCTCGTTATCGGACAAGCGCAATAGTACGCGGCGAGCGCGGCGACGAACGCGGCAGGAGCCCAAAGAAAACTATGGTAGGACTCCGTCTCTATCGTTGGGATCCGAAGCAAGCAAAATATTATTCCCAATGCGACGATCACGTAGGCGATTCCAAGCGATCGTTGGACGCACCAACCAAAAACATTTGTATGCGAGGCGAAGGAGCTCTTTCTCTTAGCGGAAATTGTTACGAGAATCGGTTGGTCGCTGACGCTTGCCGCGACGAGCGCCGGAGAAAGATCGTGGGAAGTTGAAGAATGCGCCGAGGCAGGTTCTCTCCGGAAGGGCGGCGGGGCGGCCGAGGTCGAAGACGGAGCGGCAGGCGTTTGAGGCGGAGCGGTCGGCGGTTTCGGCACGATGAACGCGGTTCCGCATCCGCATTTTAATTGCTTGCCGATGTACTCTTCCGGCGCTGACGTAACTTGTTTGCACCCCGGGCAACGTACTTTGACGTCCATACAGACCACGCTCCGAATAGAAAAGACTGTCCCTGCTCAAACTATGATTAGAAACATTATGCTCGAATCCTGTTTTCGAGGCAACCGTTTCAAGAGCTACTGCCCCCCCATCGCGCGTTAAAATCGGCGAAATCTCTACAGCTTAACGCACAGGCGACCGATAGTTATATGCGCCATGTGGTGTAAACACTGTCAACAAGACGTTCCCGCTCTTCCCGGCCAGGATGAGAAGAAGTTGAGCTGTCCCCGTTGCGGAACCGAGCTAAAAACGCTCGCCACCCGACGAAAAGCCGCTTCTTCCAAGTCCGAAGCCGAGCCGACCGCCTCTGCGCCGGTCGCCGAAAAGCCAGCTTGGGATAGCTGGGAGGAACAGGAGGCCCTGCGATACATCGGCCGCGTCTTAAAGGTCGATCAAATTCGTACGGCCAGGGCTAAAAAACTCCTTGAAAACGGCTTCCGTCGAGTTGATTCGGCCCACGCGGTTTCGGAAGAGCAGGCGATTCGTCCCCCACATTGGGACCGTAAGCATGCTTTGGCCGACCGAGCGTCAAAAAAAACTCGAAAAGCCCTGCCGCCGGAACGCGGTTTCGGCTTCCTCGGTTTCCTTACTTGGACGGTTTTAGCCTGCGGAATCACGACCTTCGTTTGCGGCGGAGTTTTGCTTGGTTGGTCGATGATTGGCCAACGCGACGAACTCTGGCGTCTTGGAGTTCCCTTCGCCGTCGGCGGGCAGGTCGCCCTGCTTCTCGGACTGATTCTCCAATTGGAGCGAGTTTGGCATGACGGTCGAAGCGCCGCCGCCAAGCTTGACGAAGTGGACGAAGAGTTACACGAGTTGAAATCGACGACGAATTTGCTCGGCGCGTCGCCTACCGGTCCGTCGAGCGCTTTCTACTCGCATTTTTCCGGCGGAGCCGGTCCGCACATTTTGCTGACCGATCTAAAAAGCCAGCTCGACCTCCTTGCCGCTCAACTTCGCGATACCGACGAGAAGTAAATCGATAAAAAAAGCCCGCGATTAAGAAACCGCGGGCTTTTCAATTTTCTTGGGCGGAAAACGGCGACTTAGGCCTCGATTTTCTTTTGGATCGTTTCGAGGCAGTCTTCTTTTCGTACTCGCCATTGTTCCAGCGTGTCGCGATCGCGGATCGTGACCGTTCCGTCTTGCTGCGTTTGGCCGTCGACGGTGATGCAGAAGGGGGTTCCTATTTCGTCTTGGCGGCGATAGCGACGGCCGACTGCGGCTTTTTCGTCGTAAAAGACGTTCATCTTCTTTTTGAGAGTTCCGTAAATCTCTTGGGCGATTTCCGGCAGGCCGTCCTTGCGCACGAGCGGGAAAATGGCGGCTTTGATCGGGGCCAAGCGAGGGTGGAACTTCATGTACACCCGTTTGGCCATCTTGCCGTTTTCGTCCGGGGCCTCGTCTTCGTGATAGGCTTCGCAGAGGAAAGCCAACGTGGCGCGATCGGCGCCCGACGACGGTTCGATGACGTGCGGGATGAAGCGTTCGCGGGTTTGATCGTCGAAGTACGAGAGGTCTTTTCCGCTGCCGCGATGACGCGGTTTGCCGTCCGGTCCCAATTCGACGACGAGTTGATCGTTTTGGCGGACGAGCTTGCCTTCCATGTGGCTACGGAGGTCGAAATCGCCGCGATGGGCGACTCCTTCCAACTCGCCGAACTCTCCCGGCGGGAGGAACGGGAAGGCGTATTCGATATCGGCGGTGCCGCACGAGTAATGGCTCAGTTCGTCCTTGTCGTGATCGCGTAGGCGGAGCCGGTCGCTCGCCAAACCAAGCTTGACGTACCAATTGAAGCGGCGATCGCGCCAATACTTGTACCAATCGGGCGATGAGGCGGGATTGCAGAAGAATTCGATTTCCATCTGCTCGAATTCACGAGAACGGAACGTGAAATTGCGCGGCGTGATTTCGTTACGGAAGCTTTTGCCGATCTGACCGATGCCGAAGGGAACGCGAACCCGCGTGCTGTCGGTAACGTTTTTGAAATTGACGAAGATGCCCTGCGCGGTTTCGGGACGGAGGAACGCGGCGTCTTCCTCGCCGCCCATCGCGCCGACGATCGTCTTGAACATCAGGTTGAATTCGCGCGGAGCGGTCAAGGTGCCGAGTTCTTTGGCGTCGGGGGCGAGAACTTGCGAAAAATCGCCGTTCATCGTCGTCAGCGAAACGAGATCGCCATCCCATTGCAGTTCGTCGGCGTCCTTTCCGCGAAGGTTGAAAAACTTCATCGCCTTGTGTTGCGCTTCGTCGAGACCTTCTTGGCCTCCCGATTCCGTGGCGACGAAAATCTTCTGGCCGCGTCGTTCGACCCAGCGGCCTCGCACTTGATCGTAGCGATAGCGGCGTTTCGACTCGCGGCAATCGACCATGAAGTCGTGGAAGAGGTCGTAGTGTCCGGAGCACTTCCATACTTGCGGGTGCATGATGATCGAGCAATCGAGTCCGACCATTTCAAAAGCGGTCGGTGCCGACTCGGGCTTGACCAATTCGTTGTGGCCGAGAATCATATCTCGCCACCATGCTTCACGGACGTTGCGTTTTAGTTCGACGCCTAGAGGGCCGTAGTCCCAAAAGCCGTTCAACCCGCCGTAGATGTCGCTCGATTGAAAAAGGAACCCGCGTCGCTTGCACAGGCTTACAAGTTGTTCCATATCCATGATTGATAAGGCTCCGAAACGATTCAAAAATACGAATCTTAATAGTTTATCTTGGAAAGCCGCGTCCGACCAGCGGGCGGAACGACCGAGACGGAGGGAAAAATCGCCCGGAAATGACGGTAGGAAGCCGGATTAGCTTAGGCGGACGTAAAAATCTTCGACGTCCAACTCCGGCGCGCCTGTGAATTTATCGATCTGCGAGGCGGCGAGAATATCGTCGTCCAATCCCAACGCGATCAAATTTTTCGCACCCAAGGTCTTGCGTAATTCCTCTTCCATACGACCGGGCAGAATCGGCTCGGCGCCGATCGCGCAAGGGAGCGGGAACGACTGAAGCCAGACTTCCTTGGCCGTCATCGCTTGCGCGTTCAGAAGGTACGTCAATCCGCCGACCTTTTCCAATCGTTCGACGAGCATGCCCGCCAAGAGGATGTCGTCTTGGCTGAATTCACCGTCGGTTCCGGAGCAAATAATATGAATTTGTTCGCAACCGATCAATTTTTTCACGATGGCCGAGGCGTTGACGAAAGCGGCGAGAAAAACGCGATTGGCCGCCCTTGCCAGAGCCATCGTCGCGGTGCCGTTCGTAGTTGTGAAGATAATTTTCTTTCCGCGTATATCGTCCGTGATATATTCTTCCGGGGAATTTCCCAAATCGAATCCTTCGATGAGCGTGCCGTTGCGTTCGCCGCCTAACAGAATTTCATTTCGAGGCAACTTGTCGGCCATCGCTCGCGCTTCCTCGATTTCACGGCATGGATAGACCCTCACGGCCCCCGACTCTAGGGCGAAGGCGATCGTGGTGGTCGATCGTAAAACGTCGATAACGACGGCCGTCCCTCCGACAAGCGTATCGGGATCGATTAATTTCGGCAAAGCGTAAACGTTAAGTTCGGGGGCCATGTAAGCGCCGGCGGGTAAGTTGGTCGTTTCGTATCAATTGGACCGCAAAAGAAGAAAACAAAGTCGCTTTTTCTTTATCAGATCGCTACGAGCGTGACCTTCCGAATTTCTCGCCTAAGTTTTACAATATGGGGGCGTATCCGGTTTCGGCGACCGCATTCCCGGCGCATTCGGCGTAAACCGACCGATCCGAAAACCCTTTAACGGCCGAATAGCATGTCAGCCATCGACAAATCCGCCTCTCGCGTGAAGGAAATGTTCGGCCAAATCGCCGCGCGATACGATTTCCTCAACAGGCTTTTGTCGATGGGCGTTGATCGTTACTGGCGTCGTAAGACGGTTCGCCTCGTTGCGCCGCACGAAAATGCCGGACCGATTCTCGACGTATGCACGGGGACGGCCGATCTGGCGTTGGCTTTTTGGCGAGCAAGTCGCAAGCGATGCCGAGTCGTCGGAGCCGACTTCTGCAGGCCGATGCTCGTCGTCGGAAACGAAAAACGGAAGAAAGCGCAGAGCGGCGAATCGGTCACGCTGGTCGAGGCGGACGCCATGCGGCTCCCTTTCTCCGACGACAGCTTCCAAATTGTCTCCGTCGCTTTTGGTCTTCGTAACGTCGCCGAGGCGGACGTTGGACTGCGCGAGATGGTCCGGGTTTGTCAAAAAGGGGGTAAAATCGCGGTCTTGGAGTTTACCACGCCGCGAAATTGGCTCTTAAAACGGCTTTACGCCGCCTATTTTCGGCATGTTTTACCGCGCATCGGCCAAGCGCTGGCTACGAACTCTCAGGATGCGTACAATTATCTTCCGGCGACCGTCGGCGAGTTTCCGCAATACGAAGCGTTGGTCGATAGAATGCGCGAGGCCGGACTTGCCGAAGTTCGTTACTATCCGCTCACGTTCGGCGTCGCCACGCTTTACGTCGGCGTGAAATAATTTTCATCCTCTTTTTCCGTTCTGAATTATGAAACCGAATTTCGTCGTTGCGATTACCGGAGCGAGCGGCGCAACCTACGGCCTTCGATTGCTCGAGACGTTATGCGCGGCCGGATGCGACGTGCACTTGACGTTAAGCCACGCCGCGCAAACGGTTTTGAAGCAAGAGATGGATTTGAACGTCGATCTAGAGAATTTTTCCGCCTCGTCGCTAATGCTCGACGTCGGCGAAAACGTCAATGATCACAAATTACAAGACCTTCGCTCGGCGGCGGGAATATCGAGCGATTCGAGCAACGTCTTGGCCGTCGGCTCGGGGGAACCGGGAACGATTACCTATCATCACTACCGCGACGTACTTTCGCCGTTAGCGAGCGGATCGTCGTTGACCGACGGGATGGTCATTTGCCCTTGCTCCGGCCGAACGTTAGGCGCGGTCGCCAGCGGCTACGGCGATAATCTCATTCATCGCGCGGCCGAGATTCATTTGAAAGAGCGGCGCAAGCTGATTCTCGTCACTCGGGAAACGCCTCTTTCGCTGGTGGCCATTGAGAACATGCGACGAGTGACCGAAGCCGGCGCCGTTATTTTGCCGGCCTCTCCCGGGTTCTACCACGGCGTTAAAACGATTCGCGATTTGGTCGATTACGTCGTCGCTCGCATTTGCGATCAACTTGGCGTGCCCAACGCTCTCATTCGCCGCTGGGGAAACGAATCGTAACCGAGACAAAACTAGCGGAGACGACTTCGCCTTCCAAGATAACGTGCGACCGATGATTCGAAGACTTCGCTATTTTCTTGAAATGATTCGCTTCAGTCACACGCTGTTCGCGCTCCCATTCGCGCTATTAGCCGCTTTAATGGCATGGAAGGCGAATTCGCGACAAGAGCCTGCGATTGAGTTTCAGTGGAAACAACTCGTCGGGATACTCTTGTGCATGGTCTTCGCCCGGAGCGCGGCGATGACCTTTAATCGAATCGTCGATCGACGAGTTGACGCGGTCAATCCGCGAACCGCGAACCGACACCTTCCGCAAGGTCTTCTGGGCGTCGGCCTCGCGACGGCGTTCGCTTCCGCATGCTCCGTGTGCTTCGTCGCTTCGACGTTGTTATTTCTTCCGCAAAATCCGTTGCCGCTTTACGGCTCGATTCCCGTTTTGCTGTTTTTGTTCGGCTACAGCTTCGCCAAACGGTTTACCGCGCTTGCGCATTTTTGGCTTGGCGCCGCGTTGATGCTCGCACCCGTCGCCGCTTGGGCGGCGATTCGCGCCGAGATCGGCGTCGCTCCGACTTTGCTCGGGGCGGCCGTTTTACTGTGGGTCGCCGGTTTTGACGTCATCTACGCCTGCCAAGATTATGATTTTGACGTACGGGCGAATTTGCGAAGTTTACCCGCTCGGTTCGGAGTTTCGGGCGCCTTGAAAATCGCCGCGGCATGTCACGCCCTTATGCTTGCGCCGCTCGTCGTCTTGCCTTGGTTTTATCCGTTCTTCGGAACGATCTATTATTGCGGTATCGCGGCCATCGCCGCCTTGTTAATCTACGAGCATGCTTTAGTGCGTCCCGACGATCTTTCGCGAGTGAACCGCGCATTCTTTCATGTGAACGCCGTGGTTAGCGTCGGGCTTCTGGTAGTCGGAGCGCTTGACTTGTTTTGGCGCTAAGGACGACGTTTCGAGATATGGCATTTGGAAAAAGCATGAATCACGCACGTCTTAAAGAGATTGAAAAAAAGGTCATTGCCGGGGAGAGACTTTCGTCGGCCGAGGGGGAATTTCTTTTTTCGCCGGAAGTCGATTTCCACGCCGTCGGGGAATTGGCCAATCTCGTTCGCAATCGTAAAAACGGCAACCTTGCTTATTACAATATTAATTCTCACTTGAACCCGACGAACGTTTGCGAGTTTCGCTGCGGGCTTTGCGCCTATAGTCGCGACGCCGGCGATCCGGATGCTTACGTGATGAGCCAAGATGACGTCGTTCGTCGCGGTCGGGAGGCCGATGCGGCCGGCTGCACCGAATTGCACGTCGTCGGCGGCGCGAATCCCGACTTGCCGTTCGAGTGGCATCGCGAGGCCGTGCGAAGCCTTCACGATTCTTTTCCTCGCGTGCATATCAAGGCTTTTACCGCCGTCGAGATCGACTGGTTCGCGCGCCGATCGGGCAAAAGCGTTGAAACTGTTTTGCATGAGTTGATTGCGGTCGGGCTAGGCAGCATGCCGGGGGGCGGGGCCGAAATCTTCGCCGAAAACGTTCGCGCCGAAATATGCCCACGAAAAGCGGACGGCGCGACGTGGATCAGCGTGCATAGGACCGCGCATCGACTTGGACTGCGGACCAACGCCACGATGCTTTTCGGGCATCGCGAAAGTTACGGCCAGCGAATCGAGCATCTAATCGCCTTGCGAGAATTGCAGGATGCGACGGGCGGATTTCAAGCCTTTGTTCCGCTTTCTTTCCATCCGGAGAACACGAAATTCGCGGATTTGCGCCAACCGACGGCGGCGGAAAATCTTCGCACGACCGCCGTGAGCCGCTTGATGCTCGACAATTTCGATCATGTTAAGGCGTATTGGGTTTCGCTCGACGTGGGGACGGCCCAAGTCGCGTTGGCTTACGGGGCAGACGATCTCGACGGAACCGTTCGGCATGAACTGATCCATCATGCGGCGGGAAGCGTTGCGCCTGAAGCGCTCACGGTCGAGCGAATCACGCAACTTATAAAAGAGGCCGGCCGAGAGCCGGTTGAACGCGATTCGCTGTATCGTCGAGTCGTTCGCGAGGGCGCCGATTGGCGTGCGGAAGAATAAACGCCCCTTGTTCTCGTGCCTTTTAGGGGCTTATCCCACGTCGCCGAGGTCCAACGCTTTGCCGTATCGGGCTAGCGTCATGCGTCTGAGTAGGGCATGCTCCGGATTCGCGAGGCCGGGATCGCCGGCGACCAACTCTTGCGCATCATGGCGAGCTTCGAGCAATTCGGCTTGATCGCGGAGTAGGTCCGCGATGTAAAAAGGAGGCATTCCGTGCTGCTTCGAGCCGAAGAATTCGCCGGGACCGCGCAACCGAAAATCGACCTCGGCCAATTTGAATCCGTCGGTCGTCGAAACGAACGCCTTCAGTCGTTCGATTCCCTCGGATGTTTGCGGATCGCCGAAGACGGCGCAGAAGCCTGGATGTTTTCCGCGACAGATGCGGCCGCGTAATTGGTGCAATTGGGCGAGGCCGAAGCGCTCGCCGCTCTCAATGGTCATCAGCACGGCGTTGGAAACGTCCACGCCGACTTCGACGACCGAAGTCGAAACGAGAACTTGCGTTTCGCCCGATCGGAAAGACTCCATGGCCGCGTCTTTTTCGGGAGGCGTCATGCGGCCATGAATCCATCCGACCCGGAAATCGGCCAATTCGCCGTTGCATAGAGCCTCGAACGTCTCCTGCAAACTGGTCGCTTCGACGCGTTCCGATTCGTCGACCAAGGGCGCGATGACGTAGCCTTGCCGACCTTCGCGGAGTTTTTTGCGATAGAATTCCCACCAACGTTCGCGTTCGGTTTCGGTGACCCAGTAGGTGCGAACTTTCTGTCGACCGGGGGGCGAGTCGTCGATCGTCGAAACTTCTAAATCGCCGAAGAGCGTCAGGGCCATGGTGCGGGGAATCGGCGTCGCCGTCATGACGAGATAGTGCGGGTCGAGTCCTGCGGATTTTAACGTGGCTCGTTGACGAACGCCGAATTTGTGTTGTTCGTCGATGACCGTTAACCCGAGCTTGGCGAACGTGACGTCGTCTTGGATCATCGCTTGCGTGCCGATGACGATATCGACCTCGCCTGCGGCGATGAGGCGAACCGTTTCCTCGCGCTCGGCCGAGGGCATTCCGCCGATCAATTGCGCTCGCCGCACTCGGCTATCGGCCAAGAGTTTTTCGAGGGTTCGAGCGTGCTGACGCGCAAGAACTTCGGTCGGGGCCATCATGGCGGCTTGATAGCCATGCGCGACGGCCAATAGCATGGCGTAAACCGCCGCCGCCGTCTTTCCGCTTCCCACGTCGCCTTGTAAGAGGCGATTCATCGGCAGAGGGCCTTGCATGTCCTTGGCGATTTCTTCGATTGCGCGTTTTTGTCCTTCCGTGAAATCGAACGGAAATAGCCGACGAATTCGCGCGTCGATCGGAGCGGTCGCCTCCAGATTCGGCGACCGCCGATTGTCCGTCTGTCGGCGACGTTTGACCGCCAACGCCAATTGCAAAATGAATAGCTCTTGATAGATGAATCGTCGGCGGGCGACGGCGAGCGAGTCGGCGTCGTCGGGAAAATGAATTTGTTGCAGCGCCTCGCGTATCGGGGCTAAGCGATGCGTTTTTCGAAACTCTTCGGGAAAGACCTCCTCGAGCTGATCGGCGAATTGCTCGATCGCCGCGCGAACGATTTTGCGAACGTGGCGTTGCCGAAGCCCTTCGGTGAGGGAGTAGACGGGGAGAATCTTACCGGCCGGCTCCTCTTCTTCGTCGGCGAGCGTTTCGACCTGAGGATGCGTCATTTGCCACATTAGGCCTTCGTTCTTCGGTTTGCCTGAGACGATGACGCGTTGGCCTTCGAAAAAATTCTTCCGCATGAACGGCTGATTGAACCACATCGCGCGCAGATAGCCGTCGCCGGAGCGAATTAGAACGCCGAGCAAAGTGCGGCCGGCGCGGGAAGTTCGCATTTTGATTTCTTCGACGATTCCTTCGACGCTTTGCGGTTTTCCCTCTTCGAGATGATCGATATCGCGTCGGTCGGTGAAATCTTGATAATCGCGTGGAAAGAAGAACAAAACGTCGCTGGCGAAATTCAGCCCGAGCTTACGCAATAACTCCGCGCGTTCAGGGCCGACGCCTTTGAGATATTGCACCGGGGTGCCGAGCGATTGTGCGGGTTGTGGCGCTGAATTCGACATGACGCATGGGGCGAACGGAGTCGGCGGTCGTTATTCGCCGCCGCGCAGGTATTTTTGATAGGCCGCGACGGCCAGCGTATCGCAACGTTCGTTCTCCGGATGACCGCTATGACCGCGAACGTGGGTGAATTTCACTTGATGTCGCAAGAGGAGCGCGTCCAACTCGCGCCATAGCTCTTCGTTTTTTACGGGTTTGAGGCGACCGCCTTCTTTTCGCATCCAACCGTTGGCTTTCCACTTCGGCATCCATTCCGTTAGCCCTTTGCCGACGTAGACGCTATCGGTGATGAGTTCGACTCGCGCGGCGCGTTTTAGAGCTTCGAGGCCGCGGATCGCGCCGATCAATTCCATCCGGTTATTAGTTGTTTCCCGTTCGCCGCCGCTGCGAACTAATTCCTTGCCCGAATTCGGATGCCGCAAAATGAACGCCCAACCGCCGGGGCCGGGGTTGCCGCTGCATGCGCCGTCGGCGAATAACAACACTTCAGGAGGATTCGAGGCTTCCGCCGATTTTTTCGCCATAGTTCGTTAAACGCCGATGAGGGAGATTCTGTTGCCGAGCGCCGAGCGGTCGTGATTAGGAAGCGCCGCCGCGACGATCTGGGCGAATGAAGTCGAGACGATTTTTGCTGAACTCGGCGTAGCCTTCGATCATCGCCGAGTCGAGCCGGGGTTGCTCCTCCAATCGCCAAGGAACGCGAACCGTAAAGGCGCTGCCTTTTCCCAATTCGCTTTTCACGGAGACTTCGCCTCCTAAGAGTTTGCACAACTCTTTGACGATCGAAAGTCCCAAGCCGGTGCCGGAGTACTCGCGGGTCATGGCGTCGCCTCCGGGCATGGCGGTGCGTCCTTGTCGGAACTTTTCGAAGATCGTTCGCTGATCGTCATCGGCGATTCCGACTCCCGTGTCGGCGACGGTCATCACCAAAAACTCTTCGGGGTCTTTTTCGATAGCCACCGTAATGCGACCGCCTTCGGGAGTGAATTTAATGGCGTTTGAGAGCAAATTATTCAATATCTGCTGAATGCGCGCTTGATCTTGCAAAAGCGAAGGCAAGTCGGGCGGGACGAGGGCGTCTAAATCGATGTTTTTTCGTTCGGAAAGAGGTCTGGCCATGTCGCACTGCGCGTGAACCACCTGGGCGATGCGGAACTCGCTGAGCCGGGCGTCCATTTTGCCGCTCTCGATCTTGGCCAAGTCGAGAATGTCGTTGATCATTTCCAAAAGAGTCTTGCCCGACTTCTGGATGTTTTGCACGTAACGTTTTTGTTTGTCGTCGAGCGAATCGATCGAGCCGAGGACTTCGCTAAATCCTAGAATGCTGTTTAGCGGCGTGCGCAATTCGTGACTCATCGTGGCGAGGAAGTCGCTCTTGACCATATTCAATTCGTACAATCGCATGTTGACTTGAGCGAGTTCGTCCACTTTGCCGTCGAGGCTGGAGTTCACTTGACGCAATTCTTCTTGCGCCGAAGTGAGGTGGCGTAACATGCGGTTGAAGGCCAGCGCTAGCTCTTCGTATTCGTCGCCGGTATGGATGTCGGCGCGTGAGGAAAGGTCGCCGCGGCTAATCGCGTCGCTTACGTCGCGCAAATGGCGGACCGGTTTCACGATCACGTATCGCACAATCACATAGGAGGCGATCATCGCCAAGATGACGGTGATGATGGCCGTGCCGAGCAAGAACGCGCGGTTTTTATTGAGCGTTTCTTGCATCGATTGGTTGGGGATCATGATTTTGGCGATGGCCAATAGGTCGTCTGGGGCTTGGGCGGAAATGCCGCCCAAGGTCAGTCCGGAAGCGGTGGGATCGCCCGCTTCGCCGCCTGCCGCCGCTTTATGGCAAATTCGGAGACAGTTTTCCTTTGCGCGAATGGGCTGATAGTAAACGTAGGTTTTGGCGTCCGTTTGAACGTCCGGCTCGGCGAATTCGCCGTCGCCTTCGGAGGCGTTCGGCGGGGGCGGCGCGGAAAACCGCTTTAATATTTTCCACTCGAAATCGGTATGAGGTTGTTTCGCCCCGTCGGCGCTCTTCGGATAAATGAAACTATGTTTTACGTCTTGCGTGCCCAATTTTTGGGCCGTATCTTTGATGACGGGGCCAAACTGCATCGAGGCGAGATCGTCGACGAAGGTTAAATCGCCGCCGGGCCTTTTTCGTAATTCCTTTGAGTCCAGCTTTTCCCAATGCTTGATGAGAAGAATCTGATCGACCAGCAGACGTCCCACCAAGCGATTTTGACGCAGGATGAGTTTTTCGGTTTTCCAACTGTACAGCCAAAAGGAAGCGGCGATCAAAAGGAGCAAGCACGCCCCGAAGAGAAAGCGGCACTTTCTCTCGAGGCTGGTTTCCCCAAGAACGCGTTTGATGGATCGATAGGACATAGGGAACGCATTATAGGGCAGACGTCGGGGCCCTGCCAGCCTATTTGGCGGAATGCGATTACTGCGGGGTCACTTGCGCGTTGACGTTCACATCGAGCGCGGCGTCGTCTTGATCGGTTTCGATGTGAAGCTTTCCGGCAATTTTGCCCGACGCCCCTTTCGAGTCGAAGGTAACGAGAATTTGTTGGACGGTTTTCGCTTCGTCGGAGGCTTTGGCGACGAATCGCGGTTCGCTTGAACGAACCGAGGAGACGCGGAAGGGCTTTTTCGCCTTTATAATGAGCGTTTTCGTGACGACGTCCCCCTCCTTCACGACATTATATGATAGCGGATTGGGGCGGACGGTGATCGGGGCCGCCACGACTCCTTCGATCGCCACGGGGACTTTGGCCGCCCGTTGGTCGTAATCGTTCGTCACGAGGAAAAGCTGGTCGTGGATCGAGCCGGGGGGAGCGTCCGCTTTCAGGGTGACTTCTAGATCGTAGTTTGCGCGTCCCGGGGTACGGCTCGTTTCGACGGCTCGGGCTTCAATTTGCGGGTTAGCGCATTCGACTCGGACTATTTTCCATTCCCAATCTTCGCGGCCGGCGTAACTGATCGCGGCGCGTTGTTTTGCGCCGACGCCCTGATCGACTGAGCCGAACTGAATAACGCCAGGTTGAACCACCACGTCGCTACGAATGAAAACGTGGACGTTAAGCTGCATTTCGCCGATGAGCGGTTGTCGCTCTCCGGCCAGGAGGACTTCAAAGGTGACGGTGACCGTCGCTTCTTTCGTACCGGAGAACGCTCGCGTGTCGATAGTGGCGGTCAGTTCTCCTTTTTCGCCGGTTTTGAGAGTCGTTTTGTTGACTTTGGGCGAGGTGCAGCCGCAACTCGAGCGGACCGAAGTAATATGCAGATCTTCTTCGTAGAGATTTTCGATCGAGAACTTGTGTTCGACTTTAGCCCCGCGTGCCACTACGCCGAAATCGTGCGACGTTTCCTTGAACATGTCGCGAACCCAATCTTGGGCGTGGCAAGCGGTCGAAAACAGTAAGACGCACAAAACGCTCAAACAAAGACGCATCAGGTTCCATCCTTCAAACAGACCGCTCGACGTATTTTTACGTCGGAGTAGAAAAAACTCAAAGCATGAAATACAAAGCTACCCATTTTATCTAAGCACAGATTATGACATCCCCCCTTATGTTGTCAAGATTGGATAAGGCAGTACAAGAAATTGGCTCCTGAAAAAAATGAGGAGATCGTGGTTTTTCCCCTTCCACCGGCCAATTGTCGATCGCGTCGGAGAAGCGTTACAATGGCGGTCAGGTTTTTCTTGCGAAAATTCGCCGCCGTGCTTTTTGGCCCAATAATTTTGAACAACTATGAACCGCGAAAAAAGTCGATTGGCCTTTGAACGTGCACAACGCTTAATTCCTGGGGGCGTGAACAGCCCGGCCCGGGCGTTCGGCGGCGTGGGAGGCGATCCGATATTTATTCACCAGGCCGAAGGGGCGTATCTAACCGACCTCGACGGGAATCGGTACGTCGATTACGTGCTGTCGTGGGGACCGATGATTCTGGGGCATGCCCATCCGCAGGTGTTAGCGGCGATCGAAGCGGCGGCCCGGCGCGGAACGAGCTACGGGGCGCCGACCGAAGCGGAGTCGGAAATCGCCGAGTTGATAATTCAGGCGGTTCCGTCGGTCGAAAAAATTCGGTTCGTGAACTCCGGCACCGAGGCGACGATGAGCGCCGTTCGACTGGCTCGCGGTTACACGATGCGTCCATTGATCGTCAAATTCTCCGGTTGTTATCACGGTCACGTCGATAGCTTGCTGGTCGCCGCCGGGAGCTCGGCCGCCACGCTTGGCGTTCCGAACTCACCGGGAATTACGGAAGGAGCCGCCCGCGATACGCTCATCTTGCGCTACAACGACGTCGTTGCCGTTGAGGCCGCTTTCGCCGAGCATGGAGACCGAATTGCCGGCGTTATAGTTGAGCCGATCGTCGGCAACATGGGGTGCGTTCCGGGCGAGGCGGAATTTCACCGCTCGCTCCGGGAATTGACTTTACGGCACGGCTCGCTTTTGATTTTTGACGAAGTAATGACCGGCTTCCGCACGGCTTTCGGCGGGGCGCAATCGATTTTGAACGTGCGCCCTGATTTGACGACCTTCGGCAAGATTATCGGCGGGGGCTTGCCCGTCGGCGCCTACGGCGGGCGGCGCGATATTATGGATTGCGTGTTGCCTGCCGGAAAGGTGTTTCAAGCCGGCACGCTGAGCGGGAATCCGTTGGCTGTGGCCGCCGGAATCGCCACGTTAAAAATCCTGCGTGACGAGAATCCGTATCCTCGTTTGAATCAAATGACCGAGCGGTTGATATCCGGGTTGCACGCCGCCGCCGATGCGCACGGCGTCGCCCATCATATCGGCTCTTGCGGATCGATGCTGACCTTCTTTTTTAGCGATCGCCGAGTCGTCGATTGGGATTCCGCCTCAAAAAGCGACGTGAAACTGTATGCTAAACTATTCTGGAGTCTGATTGAACGCGGCATATACTGGCCTTGCAGCCAATTCGAGGCGTTCTTTCTTTCGACGGCCCACGGCGAGGAGGAAATCGATCGCACGATCGCCGCGGCCGCCGAGGGCTTCGCCGCATTAAACGATCCTGGTCCTTAATTTCCGCTCAACGATCCCTTTCTTCTGACGACACATGAACGAATTACATACTTGGTCGTTTTTGTTGTACGTCAGCGAATGGATCATTCGTTTGGCGATGTTATTCGAGGTTCCCCGTCGTCGGCAGCCCGCTTCGGCCACGACTTGGCTTCTTGTGATATTCTTTTGGCCTTGGCCGGGTCTTATCTGTTATATTCTTTTCGCCAACTATCGATTGCCCAACCGGCGCATCGGAAAGCATTTAAGGCTTTTGGAGCAACTCGAAACGATTGAACGCCGAATAGCGACGCTTCCGCAATATTCCGCAGCCCGGATGAACTCCAGTTACGCCGAAACGGTCAACTTGGCCGAGCATCTTGGGTACATGCCGAGTTTGGGCGGGAACGACGCCGAGTTAATCGCCGAGACAGACTCTTTCGTCGATCGGTTAATCGCGGACATCGACCAGGCGCAAAATCACGTCCATTTGCTCTATTACATTTTCGCTTCGGATGAGACGGGGCGTCGCGTTTCCGAGGCGTTGCGTCGAGCGGTTTTTCGAGGCGTAAAGTGCCGATTGCTTGTCGACGCCGTCGGTTCGCGTCCCTTTCTAAAACGAGACGCGGCAGCGTTGGCGGCGGCCGGCGTCGAATTGCACGCGGCTTTGCCTGTGGGACTTTTTCGTCGACGTATGGCTCGGATCGACTTGCGCAATCATCGCAAGCTGGCGATCATCGACGCTCGAGTCGCCTACGCCGGTTCGCATAACCTCGTTGAGCCGGGCTACGGGCGAAAAGACCTCGCCTGGCACGATCTTACGCTCCGTCTGACCGGTCCGATTCTTCTGCAATTGCAAATGGTTTTCGTTTCCGATTGGCATTACGAGACCAATGAATTGCTCGACGGCGCGGCTTATTTTCCTGAACCGCAAATGACCGGCACGATCGCCGCGCAAACGATGCCGAGCGGTCCGAATTACCCGACTGAAAATTACCAACGGTTGGTCGTGGCCGCCATTTACGCGGCGAAGAAGACAGTTACGATAACGACCCCTTATTTCGTTCCCGACGAGCCGTTTTTGCAAGCGATGCAAACCGCCGTGTTACGGGGGGTGAAGGTTGAAATCGTCGTTCCTCGGAAGCTTGACCGAAAATTCGTCAGCGCCGCCGTCCGGTCCTATTTCGACGAACTTCTCGATATGGGCGTCGAACTATACCTCTACGACGACGGGCTATTACACGCTAAAACGATGTGCGTAGACGATTCCATCGCCTTCATCGGATCGAGTAATTTCGACATCCGCTCGTTTGCGTTGAACTTTGAAATCAACTTGCTTTTCTACGGCGAGGAGACGGCGCAAGCATTGAGAAAGCGGCAGCGACAATATATCAGCGAATCGTTCCGCTTGGAGCCCGCACGCTGGGCGCAACGACCGCCGATCCGCAAATTGGCGCAAAGCGTGGCGCGATTGCTCAGCCCGTTGCTGTAAGTGACAAAAACTACTGAAAATCGCCGGTGAAAGAGACGAATCGCGAGTTTTGCCGCCGCTTTCTCTTGATCGTCATTCGTCGCGATTCTGGGGTCTTCTCGGTTTCTTCGTCGTCTTGGCGACTTTTACCGCCGGGGAACAGCAACTTTTCGGATGAGGATCCTGGGACGGACTCGTTGCGAGCGTTGTTCCGAGGATTTTATCGACCAGCAACCGCATATTTTGCGCCGGCGCTCGTTTCACTCGGTCGGCTAGTTCCACGGACTTGACGATGTCCTCGCGAGCAATTCCCAATTTGCGAGCATTGCTGTAGTGATACTTAAAGCACGGTTCGCAATTAGCTCCCACAGCGGCGGCAATGGCTACTAATTCTGCGACGGCCGGCGTAAAAAAATCGTGATTGACGTCGGAATTCGGAGACAACTTTTTTCGCATATTCTTTGTCCTTGAGGGGGTGATAGTTTTACATGGGTTTTATCGCATATACTCGAACGCTGGCGGCGTAATCGTTTATGTTATAGCGCCGCAATAGGTCGGCAAGCCGTCGATGCAAATCGGATTCGTTCGACGGCGCGGACGAGCAGCACGTCGCCGAAACCACGGGCAACGCCATCGACGGAGAACAACAACCCGATTGACTTTCTACCTTGGCATACGAATTCAAGTCGCTACCGGCGTCAACGACGTCCACCTGCGCGAACCCGGCCGCCAAAAGTTGCTCTCGATAGCGTTCAATGAGAATCGCACCTGCGATGCAGCCGACGTAGGCCATCAGGTCGCTACCGACCTCCGGCGGTAACGGCATCTTCAACGCAATATCGCTTACTGCCAGCCGGCCGCCAGGTTTTAGCACGCGTTCGATTTCTCGAAACACGGCCGGCTTGTCGGGCGCAAGATTGATGACGCAGTTGCTAATCACGCAATCGACGGAGGCGTCAGGCAACGGCAACTTGTCGATAGTTGCCTGATGGAACTCGATGTTTGAAAGCGAGCGTCCGCTCTTGGCGGCATTGCTCCGTGCCAACTCAAGCATCTCAGGCGTCATATCGATCCCAATCGCTTTCCCCTCGGGACCGACCTTTGAGGCCGCTAGAAAAACGTCCAACCCGCCGCCGCAACCGAGGTCAACCACCGTCTCGCCAGGCTTCAAACTGGCGAATGCCGTAGGATTTCCGCACGAAAGCCCCATGTTGGCCTCAGCCGGAATCGAAGCCAATTGTTCGGAGCTATAGCCGAACGCCTCGGCCACGGCTCGAACCCCGGAATGGCTGGTCGATAAGCCGCTCTTCGCCACGGCCGCGTATTTCGACTGAACTGCTTGCTCGATTTCTTTCATCTTCATCTCCTCCCGTCAGAGTCGACGGGAATTCTTCGTGTAAAGTATATTCGCTTATGCGGATATATTGGCGCAAAAAAAACTACTCCGAGTAGCCTTTTTGAATTCGCAATCGCAATTTAGCGTCGTCTTCCGCGAAACTAGGTTCATCCTGAAAACACTGAGCAAGGCAAGCCAATAACAATTTGTGAGACCTTCCTTGAGCAGGCGACAAACGATAGTAGTTCCAAAGTCCGTCTTTTCGAGCGACAACTAATCCCGCTTTGCGAAGATACGACAAGTGCCGTGACGCCGTAGGCTGCGGCACGCCTAATACGGCGACCAAATGACAAACGCACAACTCTCCGTCGCGGAGCAGATTCAGAATCCGTAAACGCGTCTGGTCGGAGAGCGCCCGAAAAATCGTTTTCGTCGGCGGTCGCTTGGTTTGATTTGTCATATTCGCTTAAGCGAATGTAGTAGATGGCCACACGGTAGTCAAGGGTGAAATCGTTTTTCTGTGAGGTTCAAAATATGAAAGAGGAGGGGCAGGCGCTAGGAGTCCAGCGTACGGCAATAAGTGATTACGAAGAAGGAATGTTGGCCCCGTTACTGCACCCGATGCGGACGAGGGGGTCTTACCGGAGGTTGGTCGGTTCCCGGCAAATAATCGCCGACTTTTGGCCAGTCGTTTTCCCATTTCAGCGGTCGGATTTGCATGAAGGACATGCCGCGCATCTCGGCGTCGTAAAAGTGATAGACGAGATAGGTTTTGTCGCCGTCGACGAGGACCGATTGACCTCCTGGACCGACGAAGCGGCTTTGCTTTTCGAGAACCAGCGAGCCGCCTCCCTCGAGCATCGGTTTGCCTTCTTTATCCGTGAATGGGCCGGTGACTTTTTTGGAACGGCCGACCATGATCTTATAGGTGCTATCGAGACCGCGGCAGCAGAAGTCAAAAGAGACGAAGAGGTAGAAATAGTCGCCGTTTCGGACGATGAACGGGGCCTCAAGCGGGATGCTGATCGGACTGCCGCCTTTATTCTCTTTTGCGCGCGAGGCTACACTGATTAATTTGTCGTCCGCCCGTTTGCCAGTCTTCGGATCGAGTCGGCACATTTTTATCCCGTTCCAGCACGAGCCGAGGCTCATCCAAGGCGTTTCGCCGTCGAGAACCACGTTCGAGTCGATCGCGTTCCAGTCGTCCGATTTTTGCGATTCAATAACCTTCCCTTGGTCTTCCCATTTGTAGTCGGGGCTTTTGGGGTCGAGCGTCTTGTTCGTCGCCAGTCCGATGCAGGAGCGGTTGCTCCCGAAAGTGGAAACGGAGTAATAGAGGTGGAAACGGCCGTTGAAATAGGCGATATCCGGAGCCCAGGGGTCACCGTTCGAACCGGGAATGTCCTTAAACGTCCAATCGGGCAATTTCTCGAAGACTCGTCCAGCGCGTTTCCAATGGATCAAGTCATCCGACTCGATCATGCCGATTCCGCCGTGCGTCGAGAAAACGTAGTATTTGCCGGCTTCTTTAGCAATGCAAGGATCGTGCACGCCGAAGGTGAAATACTCTTTGGGCGCCGCTTTTTCTTGGGGCGATTTGTCTTGCGTCGGCTTATCTTGGGCCGTCGCGAGCGAACAAACGTCTAAAAAGGCGAACCATGCGAAAACGACGAGAATAGAACGAAAAGACATGCAAGACTCCGATTCGGCTCCGAGAAAACGTCTCTCTCTCGCCTCTTCGAGTCAAATGCGAGGAATTATTCCGCGGCGCCGTTCGAGGCTATTGCCGCTTCGTCCTTTGCCAGGCAGTGAATAAAGCGGCTGCCGCTAAAAACGCGGCAAGTGCGCTTGGCTCAGGAACTTCTTGAGCGACGGCTGACGAGGCTTGCGGCTCCGATTCCGTCGAACCTGTTCCGCCAAGAATAAGAGTATCTTGCACTAACGTGTTGACGACGAGGATAGCCGAACCGCGAACGGCGGTCGTTCCGGAGCCGCTGACGATGTCGAGCGTGTGGCTTCCGCCGCTAATTTCCAGCGTCGAGCCGGAATATGTTTGCACATCGAGCGTTGCGACGTTCTTTTCGGTCGACGCCAAAGCGAACTTGCCCGCCTGAACGGTGACGGGACCGGTGAAGGTAGTCGTTCCGGACAAAGTGAGCGTTCCGGAGCCGAGCTTCGTTAAACTTCCCGTTCCCGCCACGGAGTTTGAAATGAGCACGGAAAGGCCTGCCGTATCGATTTTTGCGCCGCCGCCGGAACCGGTAAGGGTGATCGGCGCCGAGAGCGTGTTAGAGGCGGCGGCCGTCGCCGCGGCCTGAAGCGTTCCCCCGCCGAAATTGAACATTCCCGCCCCGTTGCCGCTGGCAATTTGCGTAACGGTTAGTTTTCCGCCTGTTAGATTGTAGGTTCCCCGCGAACCGGCTTGATCGCCCAAACCTAGGAACGCGACGGAGCAAGTTCCGCCCGATTGCGAGAACGAGCCTGTCCCGTAGCTGCCGAGAATAATTGTGCTGGCCGAGAGGTAGCCTTTGCCGCTAAGCGAATAGCTGCCGACGCCGCTGACGGCGTAGCCGACGAAGAGCTGCTGCGTAACGGCATTCGTGCCGTCGGTCTGCACGAAAGAACCGGTTCCCAAGTATCCGATGTGTTCGGTGACGGCCGCGAGGCGTGCGGCGCCCGTGAGCGAATAGGTTCCGACGGCGCCGTAATTGCTGGCCACGATAAAGACGTTTGACGATGAGTTCGTTCCGCCGGTTTGAGAGAACGAAGCGACGCCTGAGTAGCCGATGAACTGATC
Source organism: Thermoguttaceae bacterium (assembly GCA_963665265.2). GTDB lineage: Bacteria > Planctomycetota > Planctomycetia > Pirellulales > Thermoguttaceae > CAXXHQ01. The sequence continues at coordinate 2,617,166 of OY762224.2, forward strand.
AGGCGCGGTGAGTGAACCGGCTTGAAGGTTATAGGTTCCCTTTGAACCGGCGTTTTGAGCGATATAGAGCTGGTTTGCGACGGTATTGGTTCCGCTCACTTGGGTGAAGACGCCCGTACCGGAATAACCGACGTAGGCGTTCGTCGAGGAGATCGTAGCGGCGGAAAGGGAATATTGGCCGAAAGCTCCGCCGTTGCCGCCAAGTCCAACGACTCCGGTTAAGACCTTAGCCCCGCCGGATTGGTTGAAGAAGCCTTTTCCGCTTTCGCCGACGGAAAGGGTCGGGGTCGTGAGCTGTCCGCCGGAAAGATTGTATGTGCCTGCGCCGGTTGTTCCGTTTCCGAGGGTCACCCACGAACTAGCTGAATTGGTTCCGCCTGATTGAGTGAACGTGCCAGTTCCCAAGGAGCCGACGTTTTGCGAGAAAGAAGAGAGAGAACCTGTTCCGCTGAGCGAGTAGGTTCCTACGCCTCCAGCGTTGTCTCCCAGAATTAAAGTGGAAGTCGTGTTTTGTCCGCCGGTCTGCGTGAATGAACCGCTCCCTTGATACCCGAGGTCAACTGCGGCAAACGAGAAGGTTCCTGCGGTCAATTGGTAAGAGCCGCCGACTCCGGAATTAAGGCCGACGTACATCGTACCGGTTCCGATGTGGGATCCGCCGTTTTGGATGAAGGAGCCGCTTCCCAGAGCGCCGACGTAAATCAAGTTGGTTTGTAATGTGCCGGAACCGCCAAGGGAGTAATTTCCTTGGCCGCCGACGTTATCGCCGAGTGACAAGACTTGGCTCACGGAGTTCGTTCCGCTTGTTTGGGTGAAAGAGCCGCTGCCGGACGATCCGATGACGAGAAAGCTTGAGGTAAGCTGGCCGCCGCTTTGGCTATACGATCCGACTCCTGCGGGATAAAAGCCCAAGGTGACGGCGGGAGCGGAAAAAGTCCCGCCCGTTTGCGTGAAAGTTCCTGTTCCGGCATGGCCGATGAAGGCCGACCCGGCGACGGAAAGGAGGCTTTGCCCGCTGAGGGAGTAAGTTCCGACGGAGCCGATGTAATAGGCGAGGTTCAAGGAATCGGCGACCGAATTCGTTCCTCCGGTCTGCGTATAAATCCCAGTTCCGGCGAGACCGACGTACAAATCGGCTGAAGCCATAAAGCCGGAACCGGAGAGCGCGTAGGTTCCGCGTCCGCCGAGCGCATAACCCAAGACGGCGTCGTTGTGATCGTAATGCGTTCCGCTCGATTGCGTAATGATTCCGACGCCGGCGCTGCCGACGACGGTGACGTTCGTTTCGAGCCAGGAGGAGCCGCTCATGGCGTACGAACCGCTGCCCGTTGTGAGGTATCCGACGAGCAGTTGAGTATAGACGGCGTTTCGGCCGCCCGTTTGCGTAAAGACTCCGCGGCCGTTTCCGCCGACGATTTGGAAGTTAGATCCCAACTCCGCCGTTCCGCTGAGCGAATAGGTTCCTGTGCCGCCGACTATATTTCCAATAGTAAGAATGTTTGAAGTGCATTGCCCTGCGGATTGGGTGAAGGAACCGACTCCTGCATATCCGACGTCAACTACAGAGGCGTTCAAAATGCCGTTGCTAAGTTGATAGGAGCCGATCGCTTCGGCGGCATATCCGATATACATATCGCCGGTCCCGACGAGAGTTCCGCCTGTTTGAGTGAATGTTCCGATTCCGTTTCCGCCGACGAAGGCGTTGCCTGTTTGAAGATAGCCGGAACCGCTAAGGGCGTACGTTCCTTTGCCGACGGCGGAGTCGCCGAGCGATAATCCCGTCGAAATAACGCTGGTTCCTCCCTTATGAACGAAAGAGGCCGAGCCGGACGAGCCGACGACCAAAACGCCCGAACTCATCCAGCCGGATCCGTCAAGCGAATAGGTTCCGACGGCGCCAATTGCGCAGCCGAGGTAAACGCTGCCCGACGACATATTTCCCGCCGTTTGCGTGAATTCGCCGGTTCCGTAAAGCCCGATCAACGTTTGCGTGGAATACAGATTGGCCGACGCGCCGTTCAACGTATAGGAGCCGTAGGAGCCTGCGCTGTTGCCCAGCGTTAGCAGGGATGACGCAGTACATGCCCCGCCGGTCTGAACGAAATATCCCTTTCCGTAGTAGCCGACATCGATTTCTAAGGCTTGCAGGGTCCCGGAGCCGCTCAACGCGTAATTGCCGAGGCTGTTTTGGTTGCAGCCTAAAACGAGCATACTGGAAACAAAGTTCGCGCCGCCTGATTGGTTCAGCGAGGCGGTACCCGAAACCCCGACATATTCGCTATTCGACGCGTTCAAATTACCGGCGGTAATTTGGAGTGTTCCTGATTGACCGCTTCCGTTCGCAAGATAGAGCATAGCGCAGGAGGCTCCGGCTTGCGAGATTGTCGCCGTTCCGGAGTTTCCGATATAGGCCGCGTCGCTAATGCCGGGGACGGTTCCAGTGGACCAGTTAAATACGGACGACCAGCTTCCGGAAGTTTTAGTCCACACCACGTCGGCAGCTAAGCTTGGCGTCGCCGCTGCGGACCATAAAGCGGCGCAGAGGCAAGCGGTGAAAGAGTAGATGGGCACAAAGCGATAGGCGTTTAACCGACGCGGAAGCATGAGAATTCCCCCCAAAATATTTTCCCCGAGAAAAGCGATCCCCGAGGCCGATCGTTCATTCTATCAAGCTCCCCGAAGGGGTGCAACTTTCGGAGGTGAATTGGCGAATTAGAGGGGGGGCGGACAGGTTAATCGTTGTAATCGTCAAGAAACCGAAAGCGGCGGCCGTTTTGGGAGCGACCGCCGCTTTGGGGACCTTGGCCCGGAGAACCGATTTTTAATCCAATGCGACTCCGCACTTTTTGTCGCCGTCTAGCTCGCCGAACCTTTTGCCGACGACCGGGACGAACAAATGCGTCTTCGTCAGGTGATGCAAAACTAACGGAAGCGGGGTTACGCTCGTAGCGGAATCAAAACGCCCGGCAGGCTTTTCGCGGATGAAGGAAATTGCGAAAAGTCGGTCGGGCGGAGGCGTTAAAAATCGGTCAGGTCCATGAACACTTCTTCGGAAAAACGCCGCTCGGCCGCAACGCCAAGCTCGTTCAATCGGCGGCGCTTGCCAATGTTATGCCAAGGGCCGATGTCCGATAGTTCCGGCATCATTTCTTCAAGTTGCTCAATCAGATTTTGAACCATCCGACGAACGGATTCCTGTTTGGCATGTTCTTTAATCGTCAATGCCGATTTCATGAGGCGAACAAGTCGAGAACGTTGCAGCACGGGCGGCGACAATGCGTCTTCGGACTCGGCAAGCAATTCATTAACGGGCACCTCTAGGGCGGCTTGCCATTTATATAGCTGACTCAAAGAAAGGTCGGCGTGTGCGTCTTCTTGCTCACGCACTGAAGCGACGTCCACGTTCATGCGTCGAGCAATTGTGCGGAGCGATACTCCTTGTTGGCGACGGACCTCGCCTACCCGCTGCATGGACGGAGCGGAGGCGGAAAGGGTGATGGGATCGGGGGAAGCGGTTCCGGCGACGTCATATTCTACGATGCTCATAATTATTCTCCCCAACAGGCCCGGCAAATTTGTGGATACTCGCACAAAAGGAACAAGCAAACGGATTGAAAGTAGATCAAACGGTTTTTCATTTCCGGCATGCGTTTCGCGTTTGATAAACGAAAATGCGCGACAGAAAACGAAATGCAAACGGCGGAAAAAGAAAACGAAACGTCAGATTAGACCGAAGGTCTCATTTTGTAGAGGCGACGCCGATTGCCCATAACCGACTTCGCGCCAATTGTACTGACCCGCCAGGGGTTGATGAGGAGGTCCGATTCATTCATTTGATGCCGGACATCTTTCTCCTCGCCATTAATATTAATCGCGCATATAGCGCCGGGCAAGGGGAGTTAAGCAAATATTTAAGAAATTTTTTAATTGACTCGGCAAACCTTTCCCAGCCCTCCAAACGTTCGATTTTTTAGCGGTTTTCCACGGGGGCGATCGCGGGGTTCGGCGGCGACGGTAGGAGGTCTCGCTGGGGCGTGAAATATTGTAAAATAGGGGAGCGTTTTTGCTTCAACATTCTGAGGCTTAAAGATTAATACGCTCGGTAGGTTGACCTGCCCGCATTTCAAAACGAAGCCTGTTTTTCCGCAGGGAAAACGGGCCATCCCGCAAATGATCGAACTGTAATTGGTACAAAAGATGACCCGACTCCGCGCGGCCGCCGGCGCCTTGAATCAGACCCCGTTCGATTGGGAAAATAACCGACAAAACGTCCTTGACGCCATCGAAGCGGCTCGCAAGGAAAACGTCAGCGTTCTTTGTCTTCCCGAAATGTGTCTGACCGGTTACGGCTGCGAGGATATGTTTCTCAGTCTCGGGTTGCAGGAAAACTCGCTTGCCGTTCTGAAAGAGATCGTTCCTTATACGCACGGCATGATCGTGAGCGTCGGACTGCCTCTTTTTCATCGCAGCGCGGTCTTCAACGCCGTTTGCGTGATTGTTGACGGTCGCATCGCCGGCTTCGTCGCTAAACGTTTCCTCTGCGGCGACGGTCTTCATTACGAACCGCGTTGGTTCAAGCCTTGGCCGCAACAAGTTCGCGATTCGTTCGAGATCGACGGCGTCGAATATCCGATCGGCGATCTAGTGTTCGACTGCGGCGGCGTGAAAATCGGTTTTGAAATTTGCGAAGACGCTTGGGGCTCGGCCCGGCCCGGCGGAAATATGTCGCCCATGGGGGTCGATCTCATTCTTAATCCCAGCGCAAGCCATTTCGCCTTCGGCAAGGCGGAAGTTCGCCAACGGATGGTGCTCGAAAGCTCCCGCGCTTTCAACGTCAGTTACGTTTACGCGAATCTACTCGGCAACGAGGCGGGGCGCATCATCTACGACGGCGATTCCTTGATCGCCTCGGGGGGCGAACTGCTGGCCGTCGGGCGGCGTTTTTCGTTCTTGCCCTCCTTGATCGCCTCGGCCGTCATCGATACGAACGTCACGCGAATGAAGTCCGCGCGCCTGGCGAGTTTTCATCCCGACTTGATCGACGATAATCCGTTGGAAATCAAATGCGCGTTCGATTGGCCGTCGATCGATCCGGAGCTTTCCAAGCCCGCGCCTTCGATTTGGGAGCATTCGCCGAATATTAAAGAAGAGGAGTTCGTGCGCGCTCTCACGCTGGGCCTCTTCGACTATCTGCGAAAAACTCGCTCGCAGGGCTTCATTGTGAGCCTGAGCGGCGGGGCCGATTCGTCGGCAGTTTCTTGCCTCGCGGCGTTGATGATCGATTTCGCCTATCGCGAATTGGGCGAAGAAGGATTCAATAAACGACTTGGCTACGTGCCCGGCTTGGCCGAGGCGAAAACGCAAAAGGAACGAGTTCGCCGCCTGCTCCATTGCGTTTATCAAGCCACTCGGAATAGCAGCGACGCCACTCGATTCGCGGCGACATCGCTGGCCGAGGCTCTCGGGGCCGAAATGACCTGTATCGAAATCGACGAGTTGGTCGATCGCTACGTTTCGACGATCGAGTCGGCCTTGGATCGCAAATTGACTTGGCAGCGCGACGACCTCGCTTTGCAAAACATTCAAGCGCGAGTGCGAGGCCCCAGCGTGTGGCTGCTGGCGAACGTGAAGAACGCCCTCTTGCTTTCGACGAGCAATCGGAGCGAGGCGGCCGTCGGTTACGCCACGATGGACGGCGACACCTGCGGCGGTTTGTGTCCGATCGCCGGCATCGATAAAGCATTCTTGCTCACTTGGCTTTCTTGGCTCGAAACGGTCGGCCCCGCCGGATTGTATCCGATTCCCGCCTTGGCGCCTGTTACGCACAGTCCGCCCACGGCCGAACTTCGCCCGCCGACTTCTATGCAGACCGACGAGGCCGACTTAATGCCCTATCGCGTTTTGGACGTCATTGAGCGATTCGCCATCCGCGACAAGCTTCCGCCGCGCGAAATTTTACAACTTGCGCGCGGCCAATTCCCGCAGTATTCGGCCGAGCAAATGATCGAATGGATCAAACGATTTTTCCGACTCTGGCGTCGGAATCAGTGGAAACGCGAGCGCTACGCCCCTTCGTTCCATTTGGATGATGAGAACCTCGACCCGAAGACCTGGTGCCGATTCCCAATTCTTTGCGGAGATTTCCAGCGGGAATTAGACGAAATGTCGTAGGGGGGAGTCATTCGCGAACTCGGCGAGCGTCGTCAAATGCGATCCATAACTCCCGATTTCGGCAATAATTTCGAACGTCGTCGGCGATTAGCTTATTCCTGATTGCTTAATAAGGGATGAAACTTCTTTTTGGAGATTCTTTATGCGTTCGACTTTTTTTTACCTCGGCCTCGCCGTTCTCTGCGGCTTTATGTGCGGCATCGCTTCGGCGAAAGATCAGACCTGGACCGTCGCCTCGCCCGACGGAAAAGTGGCCGTAACTCTCGGTCTGATGGATTCGCCCGACGCCGAGGCCTATAAAGCCGACAAAGCGAAGTTGTACTATCGCGTTGATTGCGGAGAGGGAAAAGCCCGCAAAGAAGTTCTAGAGTGGTCTCCCTTAGGACTCGTTCTTGCCGACCAAAACTTTGCCGACAATTTGGTTTTCAAAAGTGAAAGCCAAGCCGCGGTCATCGACGAAAAATATACTCTTCTGCATGGTAAACGAACGGACTGCCGAAACGTCTTCGTCGAGAAAACGTATTCATTCGTGAACGCTGAGGGAGCGGCGCTTGAACTTGTTCTTCGAGCGGCCAATGACGGCGTCGCTTTCCGCTACCGCTTGCCCGGAAAAACCGACGTGCCTGCGGTGTTGAATCACGAAGAGACCGGCTTCCGCATGACCGAGAAAACGACTGCGTGGATGACGGCTGCGATGGACCCCGGCCAGTTCGCCCCCGGCTATGAAGAGTATTACCCCGAGGTCAAGCCCGGCACGTCCTCGCCGAAAAAAGAAGGCTGGACGTTTCCGGCCTTGCTTCGTGCAGGCGAGAACGGCCCCTGGGCGTTAATTACCGAAGCGGCCGTCGATGAAACGTTCTGCGGTTCGCGCATGGAAAAAGAGGCTCCGAACCGCGTCTATCGTTTGCGACTGCCGGCCAAGGCCGAAGGCTGGGGCGTCGGCGAAGTTCAACCGCGACATAAACTTCCTTGGATGACCCCGTGGCGAGTCGTCATCGTCGGCGAATCGCTCGGGACCGTCGTCGAATCGACCTTGGTGACCGACCTCAACCCGCCGTCGAGAATTCAGGATACGTCTTGGATCAAGCCGGGCCGCGTCGCCTGGAGCTGGTGGTCCGATCACGATAGCCCGACCGATTTCAAAAAGCAAAAGGATTTTATTGATCTCGCCGCGGAAATGACCTGGGAATACGCGTTGGTCGACGCCAACTGGACGTTTATGAACGGCGGCGACGTTCGGCAATTGGCCGACTACGCCAAGTCGAAAAACGTCGGGTTGCTTCTTTGGTACAACTCGGGCGGAGATCATAACGTCGTTCCGGAACGGCCGCGCGGCGCGATGAACTTGCCCGAGCCTCGCATCGATGAAATGAAGTTGCTCGCCCGCTGGGGAATCAAAGGAATCAAGGTTGATTTCTTCCAAAGCGATAAGCAGAACATTATGGGCGTCTATCAGGGCATTTTGCGCGACGCCGCGCAGCAAAAGATTATGGTCAACTTCCACGGCTGCACGTTGCCTCGCGGTTGGGATCGCACATGGCCGAACCTGATGACGATGGAGGCCGTGCGCGGCGCAGAGAGCTACACATTCGCCCCGGAATACCCGGCCAAGGCGCCGCAGCTGAACGTGACGTTGCCGTACACGCGGAACGTCGTCGGCCCGATGGACTACACTCCTTGCACATTCACCGACGCCGCTTATCCTCACATTACGACCTCGGGGCATGAGTTGGCGTTAACCGTCGCTTTCGAGTCGGGCTGGTTGCATTTGGCCGATCGTTCGAGCGCCTATCGCGGATTGCCCGAGGAGCCGAAGAACTTTTTGAAGACCGTGCCGGTCGTCTGGGACGCCACGAAGTTCATTAAAGGAACGCCCGGCCGCGATTTCGTCGTCGCTCGCCGTCGCGGAACGGAATGGCGCGTCGCCGTGTTGAACGGCGAGAAAGAGGCGAAGACCGTCTCCGTGCCGCTTAGTTTCCTCGGCCCGGTCGAATTCGAAGCGACCGTCATTACTGACGGCGAAAAACCGCGTGAGTTCGCCTCTCGCAAATTGAATGTAAAATCTTCCGATTCCATCGAAATGAAAACGCTTCCCTACGGCGGCGGCGTCATTCAATTAAAGGCGAAAATGTAACGCGCTTCGCCCGTGTTTTCCATTTTCTTACCTCTTTGACGCTCATGGACGAAAAAACTCGCCGCAGATTCGACGCCGTGCTTGAAGCCGTCTTGGAAGAGATGCCGCCGATCGTGCATGAATTGATCGAGAAAGTGCCGCTGCACGTCGAAGACTATCCTTCGCCGCAAATCATGCGCGAGATGGGCATTGAACGTCGCGACGAGCTTTGCGGCCTCTTCTCCGGCGTCTCGATCGATGAAAAATACGCGGAGAATCTGCCGACCTTGCCCGACGTCGTGACGATCTATCGGGAAGGGATTATGGCCTCGGCCGCCGACCTCGATGAACGCGGCGTCATTACGAAGAAAAATCTGCGCGAGGAAATCCGTATCACGATCCTTCACGAACTTGCCCACTACCACGGCATTTCGGAAGAGGAGTTGGAAGATTTAGGCTACGGTTAGCGCGAGTTCGCGATATTACGACGAATTATTCATTCGGAGATGAATGATGCTTTTCCGATCGCTCTGGTACGTCGGGCCCGTTATTGTCGTCGCCGGAATATGCCTTGCACTGAATAACTGCCGTTCAATCGCGGCTCCGGGGGAAGCGTTATCCGAAAAAAACGCCTCCGCTCCAAGCGACGAAACGCCCAAAGAGGATATGGGCGTCGCCCCGCATACGGAGGCCGAGATGAAGTGGTTTCGCGACTCCAAGTTCGGCATGTTTCTGCATTGGGGCCTTTACGCCGTGCCGGGCAAAGGCGAATGGTATATGGAAAACGCCGCCGTTACGCCCGAAGAATACAAAAAATATGCGTACGATCAAGGAGATGGCGTTTATTTCGACGCCAAAGATTTTGACGCGAAGAAGATCATGGAGATCGCTAAGAAGGCGGGCATGAAATACGTCTGCCTCACTTCCCGCCATCACGACGGTTTCGCTCTCTTCGACAGCAAGCATCCGAACGCGTTCACTTCCGTGCAAACAATCAAACGCGACTTGCTCCGCGAGTATGTCGACGCTTGTCGCTCGTCGGGACTCAAACTCGGCGTTTATTACTCGCCGATCGATTGGCGATATCCTGGCTACTATGACGTTACCGGCACGAATTGCGCGCCCAATAAATGGAATTATAAAACCGATCCGGCGCACAAAGAAAACGCTCGATTGATGAAGGAAGAGCTATACGAACAGGTTCGCACGCTCTTTCGCGACTACGGCCCGTTCGATTACGTCTTTTGGGACGGCTCTTGGTTGGCGCAAAAGGGAAGCGACCGAGACGGCGCATTCTTTTGGGAGCCGGGAAAATATCTGGACCCGAAGAACGAATGGCCCGTCGGCAAAGAGTACCAAGACTTTGACGAAACCGGAAAGCCCTTGGGCGTAATGGGCATCGCTCGAAAATACTCTCCGCAAGTCATCTGCAACGGCCGTAGCGGATGGATCGGCGACGTTGACGCGCGCGAAGGCGGCGCAATGGACCTTGGCCCGATTTCGTCGGCTAAGCCTTGGGAACGCTGTCTCAACTTCAATAGAACGACATGGGGGTTCAATGAGAAGCAAAATTGCATGAGCTACGGAGCCTTAGTCGAGCATTTCGTGAACTGCTTGGTTCGCGACGGCAATATGCTCTTGAACTTCGGCCCGGATCGTCACGGAGTCATTCCGCCGAAGCACGTCGAAGTAATTTCGAAGTTCGGCGATTGGTTGGAAAACGTCGGCCAGGGCGTTTACGGCACTCGCGCCGGCCCTTGGAATCCCTTGGACGGACAGTACGGGTTCACGAAGAAACCCGGCGCCGTTTTCGTTTTTTTGCTTCCGGGCTATAAGGGCGACTCGTTTCTAACGAAGCCGATTCCGCAAAAAGTATCCTCTTGCAAAGATTTGCTTACGAAGCAAGCGCTGCGTTTCAAGCAAGAGGCCGACGGCGGCGTTAAGATCGAAGGGATTGATCGCAAGAAACACCCAGAATGCACGGCGATCGGAATATATTTTTCCGAATCCGATCGGTGATTGCCGTTAAGTTGGGCGTCAATGATTTGCCGCGCACGCTCGCAATGCGTCTAAGTCGCCCGATGTGATGGTCTCTAGATGTGCGCTGATTTTTTCGATGGGCCAATCCCACCATGCGATTCGCTCTAGCTCTTCGATGATTTCGGGAGCGAAACGCGTGCGAATCGTCCGGGCGGGATTGCCTCCCACGATCGTATAGGCGGGAACGTCGCCGGCGACTACCGATCGAGCGGCGATAATCGCTCCATCGCCGATTTTCGTTCCGGGCATTATCAGCGATTCGTAGCCGATCCAAACGTCATTGCCGACGACCGTGTCTCCTTTGAACGGAAGATCGTCGAGCTTCGGCATGACTCTTTCCCAGCCCGCTCCGAAAATCGAAAAAGGATACGTTGAAAAGCCGGAAAGCTTATGATTCGCGCCGTTCATGATGAACCGGGAGCCTCTTGCGATGGCGCAGAACTTTCCGATCACGAGCCGATCGCCGATGAAAGGATAGTGGTAAAGCACGTTACGCTCGAAATTCTCCGAGTCTTCCGGATCGTCGTAGTACGTGTAATCGCCGACGATGATATTCGGGTTCTTCACCGTGTTTTTTATAAAACAAACCTGGGGAAAACCGATCATGGGATGCGGGTTTTCGGGACTCGGTCCGGTCATTCTTCGTTCTCCTTGAGTTCCGTCGCCCGTTTATACGCCTCGCGCCCGTTAATATAGTTTGGACGCATCTTTGGCTCTAACGAAAGCGGCGACGGAGCGTTCCACGTCTTCGGCCGTCGTCGCCCAAGAGCATACGCTGATCCTGATGGCCGGTTCGTCGTTCCAATTCGTTCCGCCGCACCAACATTCGCCCGATCGCTGAACGCTTTCGAGAGTCGCCTTCGTTTGCTCCGGCGTCTCGCAAGCGACGAGGACTTGATTAAAGACGACGTCGTTTAGAATGCGGAATCCGTTCGTACGCAATCGTTCGGCGAATAGCGCCGCAAGTTCGCAAAGTCGATCGACTAATTCGGCGGCTCCGTCGCGACCGAGAGATTTCAAGGTCGCCCAAATCTCGACCGCTCGCGCCCGTCGCGACATTTCCGGAGTGTATTGCATGCCGTCCCGATTTTCGCCGTAATGAATATAGGAAGCGGTCGATTGCATCGCGGCGACGAACGCCTCGCGGCTTCGACAAAGAATAATGCCGCAGTCGTAGGGGGAGTTAAGCGTTTTATGCGCATCGACCGACCAGGAGTCGGCCTTTTCGATACCGCGAGTTAAAGAATTCCGAGTTTTAGAACACGCGGCCCAGAGTCCGAAGGCGCCGTCCACGTGAACCCAAGCGTTCGCCTTACGGGCCTGCTCGCAAATCTCGCCGATCGGATCGAATGCGCCCGTGTTGACGTTTCCCGCCTGAACGATGACTAAGCAACGCTCGTCCAACGCCGGCATTTCCGATGCGATCATGCGTCCCTGCGCATCGACGGGAACGAATTCCACGCGGGCGGAGCCGAGACCTAGCAAGCTAAGCGCTTTGAAAACAGAGGCGTGGGCTTGTCGCCCAAGTATGACGCGGATAGTGGGCGCCCCGAACAATCCGTCGACGTTTACGTTCCAACCTTGGCGTTTGAGCAACTCGTTTCGTCCGATCGCCACGCCGCACAGCGCCGCCGTCGAAGAACCGGAAACGAAGCCCGCCGCCGTCTCCTTCGGCAAGCCGAGAAGCTCGGCGATCCATCTCTCGCAAATCGCTTCTAGCTTCGCGGCGATCGGCGACATGAGGTTCAAGCCGGCGTTTTGGTCCCAAACGTCGGCCAGCCATTTGGCGGCCAACGCGGCGGGAACGGCGCCCCCGCAGACGAATCCAAAATATCGACCGCCAGTCTGCGCGACCGTCGCCGGCGCCCCGTATTCATGCAAAAGCCGCAGAATCTCCGCTGATTCTGCGCCGTGATCCGACAACGCTTCATCGAATACTTTTAGCGAAGCGAGCGCTTCGTCGCTCGGAAACACGCGCCGAGCGCCGACGTCGTCCATATATTCATAGGCGTAACGCTTCGCCTGCTCGAAAATCTCTTTGGCATCGATTTGAGAACGCATATCGGCTTGCCGATTCTTTTCAACCATCATTCGTTTCTCTCGAAATACCGCGGCTTCGATCGCAATCTATAATAACGCTTCGACGATAATCCGTTTGGGCGTCGCCGTGACCTTCGACGTCGGCACAAGTTCGTCGTGGTCATGACCGCAGTATAGCCAAAGCGCTTGGCAGCCGCCAGGCTTTTCAAATCCGCACTTCTCGTAGAACTCGATTGCTCGACCGTCGGCGATTAACGACTGTTGGTGAAAGCCGGCGTATTTCTCTCGCATGCGACGCACGATTTCACGGCCAATTCCTTTGCCCTGATAGTCCGGCGAAACGGCCAAATGCGGATAATAGACGACCAAGAATCCGTCGCTAATCGCGTTGCCCAATCCTACAAGCTTTGCTTCGTCCCAAGCCGTGACAAGCGAATGGGAATTCCGCAGCGCATTCATAAGCAAATCGGGCTTTTCGGCCGACGACCACTTTAACGATTTATATAGAGGGAGAACGTCGGTTAGTGAAATCTCCCTCGATTCCGAAAATTGAATGCCGGACGAACAACTCACGATTCCATACTCCATTGAAAATCGGAAGATAGCTCAAACAAGCCATCGACCGTTGCTGACCGGAACGGAGGCCGCGTCGGGCAACTGAAGTTTCCAATATCCGACGTCAATCCACTGATCAAACTTCCGCCCGACCTCTTTAAAATGCGCCGCTTTAACGAACCCGAATTTCTCGTGCAACGCCACGCTCGCCCGATTCGGCAAGGCTATGCCTCCGATCACGCTATGCAATGATCGCGCCAGCAATGCGGAAATTAGTTTGCCGTACAGGCTTTTGCCAATTCCTTTGCCCGTTTGGGTTTGTTTCACGTAGGCCGTGGTTTCAGCGGAATAACGATACGCGCAGCGCCCTTTCCATGTACTTGCGAAAGCGAAGCCGAGGACTTCGCCGCTCTCTTCGGCCACGAACCACGGCAGAGCCGTCGTCGTTTCACTTATCCGCTCCCGCATTTTTTGATCTGAGACGGGCGCTTCGTCGAACGTGATGATCGTGTTCGCCACGTAGTAATTGAAAATCTCACAAATCGCCGCCGCGTCTTCTTGTTTGACTTCTCGTAATTTCATGCGGAGCTCTCCTTTACGGAAAACGCTTGTTCCAGACAATCGAGCGCGAACCTTGATGCGACCGTCGCTCGACCGGCCTCCATTTCAATGCCGACTTCAATTGCTTCTAGTATTTCTTCGGATGCGGCGCCGCTTGCCGCGGCTTGATCGATATGCCATTGCATGCACGATTCGCAGTTCGTGGCGATCGAAATGCCGACGGCGATCAACTCTTTCGTCTTCTTCGTTAACGCTCCGTCCGCATAGGCCGCCGCCTCCATCTCCAAAAACGCCTCGTAAACTTTCGACTTGCTCGCTAAGAGCTTCGTATGGGCTAATTTGCGTTTACGAATGATTTCAACGATCTTTTCCATGACGTATTTCCTTTGGCAATTTGCGGTGATGATTCAACGGATAGGATGGAGACCCTATTAGGATGCGGCGATGAGGCGGGACGGACATTTGCGTCGCTGCGCAAAAATTCCGGGGCCGATTAGCTCGGAATGAATTCACAGGTGAGAACCAGGAAGAGCGTGTTGCCGCTACGCTGGAATGGACGCAAGAGAAAAGAAAAAGGTTCGCTCCGAGGTTTTGGGAGCGGTTCGAATTCGACTGATTTACCGCCTCAATTTCGGAATGCTAAGGCTTTTGGCAAGTAATGCGATCCTTTGCGGCGTTCTACATTGCGATTAGCCGCCGGATCGTTTTGCCCGGTAGCCCATTTTTTCGAGTTCCGCAATTAGTCGGTCCCGATGGTCGCCTTGAATTTCAATTTTGCCGTCCTTGGTCGTTCCGCCTGTGCCCAGACGCTGTTTTAGCTTGGCCGTAAGCGTCGTTAATTCAATTTCGTTCAGCGGAAGATCAGAGATAGTGGTCACTCCTTTTCCGCGTCTTCCTTTCGTCTCTCTACCGACGCGGACCGTGACGTTTTTCGACGATTCCTTCGTTGATTGAATGACGTTTGCGTTGTTCGGATCGGGCGGCGGCGCTTTTTGCCGTTCGCCACCTCGAATTAGTCGGGCCGTTAGGTCCGTCACTTCGTGTTCGATCCGAGCGAGAGCCTCGATCGAATCGTCGATCTCCCAATGTTCAACTTTTTCCGCCCAGGCGGGAAAGCGTTCTAACAGCAAAGGGCGCTGCACGGCATGATTTACGGCAATGATGCGATCGGCTTGTTCGAGATCGTCCGCCGTAAGCTGTTCAGGAGCGACGCAAAGCCCCTCGGAGATACGCAATCGCATCGCATCCAAAACGGTTTTTGCGGCAGGCGACAATTTTACTTTTTTCATTTGCCCGTCGCCAATCGAGAGCGTCTTGGCTAAGGCCTTCCAAGGCAATCCCATTTTTCCGGCTACGGCATTGAAAAGCGCTTCGGCGCATCGACCGGGAAGACAGTTTTCGGCGCAGAGGAAGAGAACGGCGTTCTTTTTAGGTTGCGGCATTAGAAACTCGGCGTCTTTGCTGTATTGGTGCAATCCGCGACGGTAGGACGTTTTCGACAGTATCGCTCTATTGAGCTGGGGAGGCGATTACAGCCCTCCGAACGCCGCCTGCATGTAGAACGACGCGAAGCGGAAGATGAAAAAGACGATGATCGTCGCGACGGCGCCCCAGATGATCCAATTCAGCGCGACGGCGATTTGGGCCGATTCTTGCCGAGCTTGCTCGGCATAGAGACCGGCCAGATGGCTCATCGATTCGACGATTTGGCCGCTTTGCTCTCCCACGGCCAGCGTATCGGTGAACTCGCGCGGATAGAGTTTCGTGTCGTCGAACGCTTCGGAAATCGTCGCCCCCACGTCGATGGCGTGGAAAATCTTCGGGAGTTGCGCTTCGTAGAGCGAAAGTTGCGACGCCTCGATGCCGAGTCGAAGCGCCGTCTTGACGTCGATGCTCGTATCCAAAGCGGCGCTCAATGCCCAAGCGACTCGGCTCAAGGCGATGTGTTCGAGAGCCCGACCGACGAGCGGAATTTTCAGAGCGATATATTGGACATGACGCGTCCAGATCGAACCGCGGGTTAAAAAACGAAAGAGAGCGAATCCCGCGGCCGCGCAGCAGGCGAGGAAGCAAAGGTAAATCACGACGCCTCGCTCGCCGTAGAGTCCGAACCCGACCGGTTCGAACGTGACGCCTCGGGCGTGGATGAATCCCCAGACGTAAATTAGGACGCCGATGATGAATATCGCCGCGCCTAATTCGAACAACGGCCACGTCAAAGACGAAATGAACCTCCGACGCCACTCGGCTTTGCTTTGGTAATAGTCCGAAAGCTGCATCAAGACTCGTTCAATCCGCCCGGTCCGCTCGCCGACGTCGATCATCGGGCGGAGCAGGGGAGGGAAGTAGTCGTCACACTCGCCCAGTCCTTCGGCGATCGTATTTCCTTCATTTACATTTGCGGCGATCGTTCGCAAGTGTTTTCGCAGGCGCCCCGATGACCGCTCCGCCTCTCGGGCGAGGCATGCGCGGAGATCGATTCCCGCGTTCAGCGTCATCCCCAACCGCCGAAGCAAAAGCGACAGATTTCGACTCGATATGCGAGGTGATAGAAACATAGTCCCGTTAGGCGGAGGAACGTGTTTGCGTCCGTAGGGGCACAGTCATTTGAATTAGCAGCGTCAGTTAGCGTTGCCGACTCTCGATTTCTTAGCATACCCCGACGCGGGGTTGGCTGAAACGGTCGTTTTGGGAAAAATTATTGTGAATATTTTCAAAAATCTATTCGTTTTGCGACGTCCTTGATTGGCGAAAAACGTCGGAAATGCGAGAAATACCGCGGAAAAACGTCGGCTTGACCGTTTTTGCGGTAAGACCTATAATCTGCGAGCCACTGGAATTAGCGGCATTGGCAAACGGAGTTGCCTGGGTGCGGAACCACGCGAAACGGAATTCGCCACAGATGGTCACACGGGAGATTACGGTGTCCGACGGTTTATCGTTCGACGCCAAAGAACGAGTCAAGCAGGCGATCGACATTGTCGATCTGGTCGGCGGCTATATCTCCTTGCGCCGTCAAGGTCGTAATTTCGTGGGCCTCTGCCCCTGGCACGACGACAGTCGGCCCTCTCTGCAAGTCAATCCCGAGCGTCAATCGTTCAAATGCTGGGTTTGCGACGTCGGCGGCGACGTTTTCTCCTTCGTCATGAAGATGGAAAGCGTCGATTTCCGCGAAGCGCTGCAAATGCTCGCCGAGCGTGCCGGAATCGAAATCCAACCGGAACGCAAAATCGTCGGCCCCCAAGGCTCGTTCGACAAACGCACGCTTTATAAAGCGATGCAATGGGCCGAGCGGCAATATCATCATTGTTTATTACATTCGCCGGACGCCGAGCCGGCTCGAAAATACGTCGCCGAGCGAGGAATTTCTCCGGAAAGCGTGGAAAAATTCCAGCTCGGGTTTTCGCCGCTCGACCGCGATTGGCTCGTTAAGCAACTGCGTCAGTCGGCGAATGACGCCGACGGGCATCGCGCGAAAATCCTCGAAGCGGTCGGGATACTGATCCCGTCGTCGATGGAATACTCCGGTTTTTTCGACCGGTTTCGCGGAAGGTTGCTCTTCACGATTCACGATTCGCAAGGCCGATCGGTTGGCGTCGGCGGCCGATTGCTTCCTGAAATCGACGTCAACAGCCAAGCAAAATACGTTAACTCGCCGGAAACGCCGCTCTTTTCCAAGAGTAAATTGCTTTACGGTTTGGATCTGGCGAGCGCGGCCATTCGCAAAAGTAAGTGCGCGTTGGTCATGGAAGGCTATACCGACGTAATCGTCGCGCACCAATATGGTTTTCAAAACGCCGTCGCGGTTTTGGGGACGGCGTTAGGCGCCGAGCATATCCGCATTTTGAAGCGATATTGCGACCGAGTGATTCTGGCGCTCGACGGCGACGCGGCCGGCCAACGCCGAACGGCCGAAGTGCTGGAACTGTTCGTGGCCGAACAAGTCGACATGCGGGTGCTCACGCTTCCCGACGACTTGGATCCGTGCGATTTCCTGCATCAGCGAGGGCCGGAAGCCTTCGCCGCGATGCTCGAATCGAACACGGTCGATGCGCTCGATTTCGCGTTTAACGTGTTTACGAGCGGAATCGACGTTGATCGCGACGTGAACGCCGCCAGTCAAGCTTTGGACAAGTTAATCGGCGTCGTCTCGAAGGCCCCGCGGCTTCGGCCGGGCGTTTCGAGCGTGGACGTCTTCCGCGAAGAGAAAATTTTGCAGCGTATGGCCGCGTGGTTTCGCGTGGACGAACGCGAAGTGCGTCGCCGCTTGACCGATTTGCGTCGCAAGTTGGCGACCCGCCGGGAACCCTACGCCGATCGCGAGCGGAGCGAAGCCGAACCGCAAAAAACGGCGGTCAAAGCTCCGGCGCTTAACGACATCGAACCGTATCAGCGCGGGCTTTGGGAGTTGCTTCTGCAGTATCCCGACGGTTTCGCCCGCGCAAAAGAAGCGATACGCCTCGAATGGTTGACGGTCGATGCGTGTCGCGATTTATTCGTGAACAGTTTGCGGCTGATCGAGCAAGGCGTTTCGCCTTCGTTCGAGCGGCTGATACTTGAATATGACGAGCCGACGATGAAAAGTCTGCTTGTCGCCTTGGACGAGTCCGGGCAAGCCAAAGGGGTCGGCGAATGCCAGCCCGAGGCTTTGCTTGAGGAACTAATCAAGACTTTTGAACGAAAGGAACAGGAACGGCGACGCCCGAGTCAAATTGCGGCGTTGCGAGAGAGCGGAGACGACGCCGCGCGACAAGCGGCGTTACTGGAAAGCATTCTCCGCCAAGAGCGCGACCGACAAGGTATTTCCGAGCCCACGGACGGGTAAGGCCTTGCACGGCGTGCGCTCGAATCGCTCCCGCGCGGTTCGAGTAGTGCGAGATACGATCGGATGAAATGAAAAACGCGGAAGTCGAGTTATCCGCGCCGAATTCAAGGACGAATAAAACAATCGCGCGATCACCTCCATGAGAGCCGCTTTCCCGTAAGCGCTCTCGAATCGCGCAAAACAGCGGCGGTTGCCGCGGTCCTCACGCATCGGCCCTCGAACGCTTTTTCTTTTCCGTCGAACGCCTCTCGCTGAAGTCCTTTGTCACCCAGCGCGTCGCATGGACGCGAGAGGAGCTGTTCGACATGGATATGTTCGATAAGGATATGCAGTCGTTAGTCACGAAAGGCAAAAGCCAAGGATATCTGACCTACGACGACGTGAACGCTTATCTACCCGACGAGGAAGTCAATCCGGAGCGGTTGGACAATCTTTTAATCTCGTTGGAAGAGCAGGGAATCGACCTCGTCGATGAGGCGCCGAAGCCGAAGAAGTCGACTAAGACGCTTAAAGCCGAAGCGATCGCCGCCGCCGACGAATTGATCGTCCCGGCACAAGAGGCAACCTCGCTGCCCGGCGAAACGCCGAAGTTCAGCAGCGATCCCATTCGCATGTATTTGAGCCAGATGGCCGAGATTCCTCTCTTGGCCCGCACAGAAGAAATTTCGTTGGCAAAGAAAATCGAAGTTACCCGCAAACGTTATCGTAGAACCGTTCTTGGCTGCAACTTGGCCATGAAGGCGACGATCGCCACGTTGACGAAAGTGCATAAAGGGCTTTTGCCGTTCGATCGAACGATCAAGGTTTCGCTCACCGAGCGTTTGACGAAAGAGCAAATTTCGGCCCGCATGCCGATCAACCTTGCGACGCTGGCCCGATTGGAAGAGGCCAATCGCAAGGACTTCGCCCGCGGAGTTAGCCGCAAGGCTTCGGCCGACGAACGCAAAGCCGCGCGGAAGCGTTTCGTCCGTCGCCGTCGCAAGATGCTTACCTTGACCGAAGAGTTGAGCGTCCGCACTCGCAAGGTGCAAACGCTGATGCGACACCTCGAAGATACCCTCGAGCGCATCGACGCCATTCGATCGCAACTGCGTTGCTTGATTGAATCGCCGTTAACTCGGGACAAACGGGCGAATCTGCGAAAAGAGTTGCGAGATCTCATCTTTACCGCCCAGGAGACGCCGAAGAGCCTTCGTCGCCGCCTGGAAACGATGAAAAAACAGTATCAGGATTATGAGCAGGCCAAACGGCAGCTTTCCGGCGGAAATCTGCGATTGGTCGTTTCGATCGCCAAAAAATACCGCAATCGGGGGTTAAGTTTCCTCGATCTCATCCAAGAGGGAAATACCGGTTTGATGCGGGCGGTCGACAAATACGAATATCGCCGCGGGTACAAGTTTTCGACCTACGCCACCTGGTGGATCCGCCAGGCGATCACCCGTTCCATCGCCGATCAAGCCCGTACTATCCGCATTCCCGTGCATATGATCGACGTTTTGAGCAAAATGCGGAATGCGACGCGGCAGTTGGAGCAGGAGCTTGGTCGGGAGCCGACTCCCGAGGAAACCGCCGCCTCGATAGGGCTGTCCATTGAGGAAACACGCCGCGTTTTAGCGATGGGCCGCCATCCGGTGAGCCTTGACCGACCGGTCGGAGAAAGCGAAGATAGTTGTTTCGGCGAATTTATCGAAGACAACGGTTTGCCGCGCCCGGAAAGAGCCGCGTCGAATGAACTTCTCCGCGAACGCATCGAACAGCTTCTCAAAACGCTCACCTATCGTGAGCGCGAGATCATTCGTTTGCGCTACGGCTTGGGCGACGGTTACACCTACACCCTCGAAGAAGTCGGACGTATTTTCAAGGTCACTCGTGAACGCGTTCGTCAGATCGAAGCGAAAGCCGTCAAGAAGCTGCAGCACCCTGTGCGCAGCGAACAGCTTGCCGGCTTCCTCGAAAAAGCGGCCGGCTAACGCCTACCGTCAGGCAATTCAAAGGCCGTCGGTCTTCGGACCGGCGGCTTTTTTTATTCCCCGCGCCGAAATATAATTGAATTTATCGCAAATGAACTAATTATTCGTTGCGGAGCTTGGCCTAACATAGGCATTCGCCTGCGACGAGTGAAAAACCTTGAGAGCAGATTAATGGACACGCCCACGCTTAGCGTTGAAATACTTCGAACCTTGCACCGCATCCATCATCAGTTGGGCGATTTGCAGCATCGGCTCGATCGCGGCCCGAAGCAGATCGCCGCCGCCGAGGCCAACGTGACCAACCGCCAAGGGATCGTCGAACAAGCGAAGGCCGAGGAAAAAGCGTTTCGCGTGACTCTCGATCAGATGCAACTCAATTTGAAGTCGGCCGAAGCGAAAATAAAAGACCTGGACGTGAAACGCAACCAGGCGCAGAGCAACAAAGAGTATCAACTCTTGGCCGAACAAATTCAGGCCGCGGAGATGGCTAACAGCGTGCTTGCCGACGAAATTCTTGAAGCATTCGACAAAGCGGAGCAATTGAAGAAAGACGTCGCGCTGACGGAGACCGAGTTATCCGCCGCCAAGCAACGTTTAAGCGAAGTTCAGGCCGAAGTGGCCAAAGCGCAGCCGGGATTGCAGGCCGAGGCCGACAGGTTGCAAAAAGAACTGAACGATTCCGAAGCGACTCTTCCGGAGGAAATTCGCGATCCGTATTGCCGCTTAGTGCGTCAACGGGGCGAGGACGGCTTGGCCGTCGTAGAGAATCAAAGTTGCGGGGGATGCTTCACGCAAGTTCCCTTGAACGTTTGCAACCAAATCATGCTCAACCAGCCGGTTTTCTGTAAAAGCTGCGGCCGGATGCTCTACCTGCCTGAAAACGCGATGCCGCTGCGCCGCGGTCCGTCACTCGATGAATAATTTGCCGCTTGTTGCAGACGTCTGATTGCCGCCAGCTCGATTTCACGGCGGATCGTATCCGCCGGGATTTCCGGGGTGGCAGCGGCAAATACGGCAAACCCCTTTCCAGGCGCCGCGGAGCGGGCCGTATTTCTTCACCGCTTCGATAAAATAGACGCTGCAACTCGGATGAAAACGGCAGCGCCGTCCGAGCATCGGGCTGATCGTATAGCGATAAACTTGCACGACGGCGATCATCGCCCAGGAAACGGCGAGAGCGACGTAGTATATCGCGCGGCGCAAGAGCCCCGTCGGAGCCTTCTCCTGGGCCGCATTCGTCGTTTCAGGTTGATCGTTTTCCGGCTTGCACATTCTTCGATTATACCTTGCTCGCCGCGATAATTGGATATGAGTCGCAAGACGCGGCGGCAAGGAAATAAGAAGGCCGCGCGACGGGCGAACCCGTCATGCGGCCCTACTGAAACACTATATTGCGTTTATCACGTCATAGACATCTCATAAACGCCGTTAGGTCTTGTTTCTCTTGATCCGATAGAGCGGTTCCCAAAACGAGGTTGAAGAATTCGACGGTATCTTCCAAGGTCAACAAGCGGCCGTCGTGTAGATAGGGCGGCGATTCCATGATTCCTCGCAGAGGGAAAGTCTTGATCGGTCCGTCGGACGAGGCCGTGCGCCCGCCGATCGTGACCGGCTTAAAGAAGCGTTCCGTTTGCAAGTTGTGCATTAAATTGTCGGTGTAATACGGCCCCGGATGGCAGACCGAGCATTGGCCTTTGCCGTTGAAAACCGCTTGTCCTCGCAACTCCGCTTCGGTCGCTTTCTTCGGATCAAGCTGACCGAGCACGTTTAATTTCGGCGCCGGCGGGAAGTTTAGCAACGCTTCGAACTCGGCCATGAAATGCACTTGACTGCCGCGTTCGAGAATGTTGACTCCTTTTTTCGTTGCGATGACCGGATCGCCGTCGAAATAGGCCGCTCGTTGCTCAAACTCGGTGAAGTCTTCGACGCTCTTCAAAGCTCGCTGCGAGCCGAACAGGCGTTGAATATTTACGCCCCGTAACGGCGGAGTGTCCAGCCGATGCCGGAATTCTTGCGGCCGGATATCGCCAACTAAATGCGTTGAGCCGTTCGTATGTCCGTTCACATGGCAATCGAAGCAAGTCACGCCTTGGCTCGGCTTCGTCGAACGGCGATCTTCCGTCGCATTGAATTGCTGTTGGGGGAACGGGGTTACGAGAAGTCGCAAGCCTTCCAGTTGCTTCGGATTCAATATTCCGTTGAACAAGGCGTAATAATTCGCCAACGTCACGACCTGTCCTTGCGAAACGTCGCCTAGATCGGTCCGCGTCGTCAAAAATATGGCCGGAGGATATTCCGGCATGAAATGCGTCGGTAAATCAAAATCAAGATCGAACCGCGTCAAATCCCGATCGTCCTGCTTCTTGATTTGGTCGATATGATACTTCGGAAACAGCATTCCGCCTTCGGGGTGATTGGGGTGGGGCAACGGCAGAAAGCCGGCGGGCCAAACACCTTTTTCGCGAATCTGATCCGGCGTCATCGCGGCCAATTCCTGCCAGATTTTAACCTCTTTCGGCAGCTTGACGCGGACCCCTTCTTGAATCGCTTTGCCCCGAGTCATTTTCACGTCCTTCGCCGGCTTGTCGGCCAAGTCGTAGCGATCGCCAAGCAACTTTTGCTGAGCCTCCTCGATTTTTGGTTTCGCAGCCTCCATCCGTTTCATGATGTCGGCAAAATCTTCGGTAATTGTGACCGACGCATAGCTTGTGGCTCGTTTTTCCGCCCCGTTCGATTGGAACGGAAAGAACGCCGTCGCTCCGACGAGAATCACGCAGACAATCACGAACAAGTAAACGCTTTTACGTGTCATACTCGGTCTCCTTCGGTAATTGAAGAGCTTTGCGCATTAAATGAATCGTTCCACGATAAACGCGCCTTGGGCGGTGAAAAATCGAGTGCGAAACAAAGAGGCGTCGCGAGAAGATATCGAACGTCAATCTATAAAAAGAGCGTAGGCGTCGTCGGGCGATAAGAAAGGAAACGCCGGAGATGCAAAAGCCGAAACGACGAATTGCGCTTTCACTGTAGCAAGTAATCAGAAAAACGGAAGAAGGGCGGATGGATATTGCTCAATAAAGAAAGTCCTCGCCGCCTTTTCTCGGGGGGCATAATCGGCAATCTGGAAAGATACGCAATGGAATCTCCCTAATAGAGTTGGGTATCCTGCCATTTTCCTCGGAGACTGCATATTTGAGCCTTAGTTCGGCGGGAATGCGCAGTATGCTTGTTTTGGCGCTCTTTGGCCGACGCGCCCATGAGGAAATTCGTTTCCAGCGAAAGCGGGTAAGGCATGACTTTTTTGCGAACAGATATTCGACTCGCCGTCACTTTTGCGTTCGCTCTATCTCTATCCACGGCATTTTCGGAAGCTTCGCATGCCGATGAGCCGATGATTGAGTTGACCCTAGGCTCGCAGCGAGTTGAAGGTTCGCCGGTCGAATGGAACGCCTCGGTCGTCCATCTAATGGGACGCGACGGACGACTCTGGGAATTTGCGCCGGACGCCGCCGCGAATTTCAAAAAGACATCCTCCTCATTTCGACCGTATTCCGTTTCGGAATTACGAGCCGCATTGCTTCGCGAACTTGGCGAGCAATACGATGTGAGCGGAACCGGGCATTATGTGATCGCTCATCCCAAAGGCCAACGCGATCGCTGGGCCGAACGTTTTGAAGACCTCTATAAAAACTTTTGGCGCTATGTTTCCGTTCGCGGATTCAAACCGGTCGAGCCCGAGTTTCCCCTTATCGGCGTCGTCTGCGTAAACCGAGAAGATTTTCAACGAGTCGCCGCCGCTCAAGGCATGAAGCGGACCGGCGGCATTCTCGGCTTCTACGACATGCTTACGAATCGTATTTTGCTTTATGATATGGACTCGAAAGGGGCCGTCGATTGGCGGGAAAAGGCCGACGTTCTCATTCACGAGGCGACGCATCAAACCGCCTTTAACGTCGGCGTCCACAATCGCTACGCAAAGCCGCCGGTATGGGTCGCCGAGGGATTGGCCACCTCATTCGAAGCCCGAGGCGTATACGACGCGCATGGTTTTCCAAATCTCTCGGATCGAGTGAATCGCGGCCGTTACGACGATTTTCGAATGATCGTCCCCAATCACAAGCCGGAAATTATTCAGGCCCTTGTCGCTTCCGACGACGTGTTTCGGAAAGCGCCTCCTGTGGCCTATGCGGAAGCCTGGGCGCTTACGTTCTATCTGATGGAGAAATACCCGAAGAAGTACGCTGCGTATTTGGCGAAAACGGCTCAACGAGAATCTTTTTCGACGTACGCGGCGAAAGAGCGCTTGGCCGATTTTACGACCGTTTTCGGCGACGATTGGAAGATGCTTGAAGCTCAGATGCTTCGTTTTTACGCAACGATGAAATAAAAAGCAAACTACCGTTGAGGCTTGTTCTTTTGCCGAAGCTTTTCATCCCAATAGGAGAATTGGGGATCGCCCGATCGAAACGTGAATACGGCGTCCGGAAGTTGTCGGCCTTGACGATCAAAGGAGTGAACCCGCACTAACACCGCCCCGTCAGGACGGCGTTCAATATCAAAGGATTCCGGCTCCATCGTATTCTGTTCCGTTGTCGTCATCACATTTGATCCTTACGGGCCAAGTTGATTATCGAGTGGATCGCTCGTCTTTTGACGCAAAACATCCGCCTGCCGCGAAAATTATTCGGCTGCGTATGCAATCCAAACAATTCTAGTTCGCTTTATGCGATTTGGCTGAGCGCAACGGCTTCTTGAAAGCCGTCAAGTTCGGCGGCGAGTGCGTCAACTTATTCAAGACAAGCCAGTTTAGCGAATTTTTTTTCGTTTTCCAATAATTCCGCCTTGATTTTTTTACCGCCGACTGCGGAATAATTTCCCAATCTTCCGTCGGAGAGGATCACTCTGTGGCAGGGGATTATCAAAGGAATACGGTTTTTGGCCATACAGGTTCCTGCCGCCCTCGCGGCGCCTCGAACTCCCGCCATCGCCGCCAACTCCCCGTAACTCTTTGTTTCGCCCAACGGGATCCGCCGGCAAGCGGTCAGAATTTTTTGTTGGAATGGAGTATATCCGGTCAAATTGACTTTTAGGTCACGGAAGTCGTCGGAATCGCCCTCCAAGTAGCGACCAATTCGCTCAAACAAGCCCCGATTCCATTCACGTTCTTCGCCTGTCGAGTCGCCAAAAAATCTCATGGCGCCGTTCCGCCACGCTTCGACCGCCTTTGTCGACGTTCGGTGGCCGAACGAGAGAAAAGCAAGCATTCCGCCTACCGAAACGGCGATTGTCTTATTGAATTTTGTCGGGAAAATCCAATAAAATACGCCGGTTACGCTTGCTGGCAATGAGTTCATGGTTGCGAGCTTTCCTTTTCTCAGGGAATGGGGGCGTCACCGACAATACTGTTACGACCGTCGCATTCTATCCTATTCTAGCGGAAAGGCCTTGCGTTCTGGGGATATGCCATGCTGATTCCGCAAATTCAGCAAACTTCGCTACAAGTGAGCTATATTTTTTTAGATTTTGCCCTCGTTTTGGGGGAAGAGTTTTTCTTCTCCACGAGTTATTGGCGAATAGCGGAGTCATTCGATCTTGTAGAAGGCGTTGACATTATGTCGGATAATCAAAAACTTCGAAAACGCTTCTTTGTCGATCCGAAGGTTCAAGGAGCTTTGGTCTATCGAGTTATCCTCTATTGGGTCGTTTGCCTCGTATCCATTACGCTGATGCTTTTAAGCTGGCGGTTGATTACTGGCCCGGCCCGGATGTTCTACACGCATTTAAACGAGATGTGGTTCTTCTACGGACCGGCGGCCATCGCCTCGTGCATCTTGCTCCCCCTCGTCATAATCGACGTCATTCGTTTTAGCAACCGATTCGTAGGACCGCTTATTCGCTTGCGTCGTTCTTTGCGAGCATTGGCGCGCGGCCAGGAAGTCGAACCGATCGAATTTCGTACGGGCGATTTTTGGCAAGAATTCGCCGACGAATTTAACGCCGTCGCGACTCAAATGAAGAGTCTGCGTAAAAAACAGGCGAATTCTGAATCGCACGACGAAGAGTCGTTCGGCGACTACAGCCTGACTAGCTAGCGGCGATTGTATCCGTTCGAGTTATGAGGCATATTAAGCGGCATGACGAGTTGAATGAGCCGCGTTTGTCTCGTTCTGGCGAATCGCGAGTATGCTTTCGCGTTCCGATTGCGACTTTGACTCGTGAATAAGCTGTCGCCGACCGGCAAGGTCAATGAGGACGGTCGCTTCGCAGATGCTTGCTAAGTTGGCGACCATTGCGCGGACTTCCGGGGTCTTGAACGCCCCGTCTTGCAGTTCATAAACCGCTGAAACTTCAAAGCGTCCTTCAATCTTTTCGCGTAAGCAAAACGCCCCCGATATATCCGGACGCCAAGAATCGGGCCAAGTCGCGTCGGAGAGCCATGCGCATTTGAATTTTCGGCATACGCCGGGGCGATCCGAGTAAATCTCGCAACCGCCGTTGAGCATGCTTCGGCACGGAACGCCGGCCGGTTTTGCTTCCGGACTGACGATTCCCGCCGCGATCGGCAGTTTTTCGCAGCAGACGGTGCAAGGCGTGCAAACGCGCTCAAGCAGCGATACGGTAAGCATAGAGACAGTCCCCGCAGGGGATGCGGGCATTCAGGGATGCAAGGGCAATGCGGGGGGTGATGATGGTATCGATCAAAAGAGGGCGAGGGCTGCAAAATATCGCCGCCTCGCAACAGAGCTTCGCCGAAGCAATCTTTCCGGATAATCGGCCGTTTTGACTTCGCCCGATAATTTGGCGTTGTCGGAATAATCGTTACGGTCGGGCGATGTGAAGATACATCTGTAGAACGAGAGTATCGCAGGTTCCCGATGGCGAACGCGTTAAGCTACGCATGCCGGTGCGAGAATTCCTTGTCGACGATTTCTAGCTCTTGAAGATGAGCCAGAATCGCCTCGGAGGGCGTGAGATTCAGAATTACATGGCCGTCGGTCATCCAATGCCCGCGATGGAATCGAAAAACCGCCGTACCGTTCTTCCGTTCGATTGGTTGCGGATCGTCGATGTAGTCGGGAAATTCGTCGGCGGGCGTCGCGGCGATTTCAGGAACCGCTACCGCGACCAACGCCGCCAATTCTCCGCTGTTCCGATTCCGAACGTAAGAAACGTCGTCGTCGAATCGGCATTCATCCCAATCCATCTTGCGATACGAGGATTTGGTAAGGGCTAACGTGGCGAATTTCGCTTCAAGCCGTTCGCGGCGAATGTGAAACTCGCGTTTCGCCTTAGAAAGTGCGGCCTCTCTGGCGGCGGTATGAAGCGGCGGCCAAAAAATTCGCGCAAGCAAGTAGATCCCCGCTCCGAGGACGAAATAGACGCCGACATCGATCAGGATCGCCCAGAACGTATCCATATGTAGCGATTCTCCTCAAAAAACGTCGGCATGCCGAGGTGGCCTCATTCTCGTCGGCGAGGGAAGGAATTTCGCACGAAAAAATGCGAGAATGCGGGCTACGGAGCAAGTTTATCGATTAAGTCTATTGTACGCGAAACAGGCTTCCTTTTTCAAGCAAGCCGTCCTTTTTTCGTTTCTCCTACGATGATACGACGGAAACTAGGGCGAAAGTTCGTTTTTCGGCGAAAATGGACGCTTATTCCCCGGAATTCCGCACCAACGTTTGGACGCAGCGGCTATTCGCTCTACAATTAGGTTGCCCCGAATCGCGGGTCCTATTGCGTCCTGCTTGGCCAATGAAACTGGCTCATCGGCGTCAATAGTTGTTTCTTCGTCGATCGTGGGCCTTTATAATCAATTTCCGTTGAAATTCGAGATGAATATGGCCATTCTTGGTGCGCATCAGTCCGTTGCCGGCGGATATCATAACGCTGTGCGAATTGCCGCCGAATGCGGATGCGATTGCGTGCAGCTTTTCACGAAGAATAATAACCAATGGAACGCGAAACCGATCGCATCGGCCGATTCGGATTCGTTTCGCGGCGAGTTGAAACGCCTGGAAATTGGTTGGCCGCTTTCGCACGCCTCGTACCTGATCAATCTTGCAAGTCCCGACGAAGAACTTCGGCAAAAATCGGTCGCGGCGTTCGTCGTCGAATTGGAACGCGCCGAAATTCTCGGCATTCCGTGGGTTGTCGTTCATCCTGGCGCAAGCCGCGATTCTTCCGAAGAGGAGGGAATTGCCAAGATTGTTCGTTCATTGGACGAAATTGACGCACGAACCCCAAATCTGAAGGCCGGATGTCTTCTCGAAACGACCGCCGGTCAAGGTACTTGCCTTGGGCGAACATTTGAGCATCTCGCCGCCATGATCGCTGGGGTAAAATCACCGGATCGCCTCGGCGTCTGTTTCGACACGTGCCACGTCTTCGCCGCCGGATATCCGTTGATTGCCGAGGAAGATTATCAAAAGACGATGGCCGCGTTTGACAAAATTGTCGGCCTAGAAAGGCTCAAAGCGTTCCATTTGAACGACAGCTTGAAAGATCAAGGGAGCCGCGTCGATCGTCATGCCCACATTGGTCGGGGCAAGCTTGGCTTCGATCCCTTCCGATGGCTCTTAAACGACGACCGTTTCGAGCAGATTCCCATGTATCTTGAAACGCCGAAAGGGGAATCGGATAACGGTGAAAAATGGGATGTCGTCAATCTTCGCGCTCTCCGCGAGCTTTGCAGGGGCTAAAAATAACCTTGGCTCGTATCATTGTTTCTCATCCCGTCCCTGAGCCTGGTCTCTGCCATAACTTTTACCGTTTTGGGCGTCCCGAGCAGTTTTATCGAAAGATCGGCCCCCCATGCGAAAAAATCGCATGTCTCCGCTGAGATTCGCCAATATTTGATTGCTCCGTTTGCTCGAAGTCTGTAAATTACAGAGTATGATTTGTTAGCTTGCCGCACGTGGAAAGTACGGCAAGTCGCTTTACGGCCCCTTTGAATTTGGTCTTTTCTTACCCCTCATGGAAATAAGCTATTACAAACGCTATCGGATGGAGATCAATCTGATCGGCAGGGACTTTAGCAAGGTCCCTGTTCCGACCGATTATCGTTTGCTTCCATGGAGCGAGTCCCTTCTGGAGCCGTGTGCGATCACTAAGTATCTGAGCTTCCGTAACGAATTAGACTCCAAGGTCTTTCCCTGCTTGGGCGATATCGACGGTTGCCGACGTTTGATGGGCGAGATATCGCGCCGCCCTGGTTTCCTGCCGGAAACCACCTGGCTCGGCGTCTATTGGTCCGAAACCGCTCGTAAGCCTCGCTATTGCGGCACGATTCAAGGAATTCGCGATAAATCGGGCCTCGGCTCTATTCAAAATCTTGGAGTAGTTCCCAAGCGTCGCAATTCCGGTTTGGGCACCGCTTTGCTCGCCCATTCGTTAGAAGGCTTTCGCAACGCGGGCATTCTTCGCGTCACGCTTGAAGTAACCGCCCAGAACGAGGACGCCATTCGCCTTTACCGCCGTCTTGGTTTCGTGGCCGTCAAAACGGTCTATAAGACGGTCGATATGTTTTCCATTCCGCAATACTAAGCAATCGCGGAGATCACGAAAACGCGAAACGTCGAAAGCGTTAGAAGAGGCGGCACGAGGTATCCGGCGACATCTCCGAGGTCGATGGCTTTTTGTGCGCGATTTTTTTCCCCAGTTTGCTGCGCACACGAGGCTAATGGCAGCCATCCTTTCAGTGTGAGAGGGTTACGCGACCGACTTTTCTCGAACCCGAAGGGTTCGCAGCCTTTAGCGGGGGCGTTGATCGCAGCGATACCCCGGAAAAAACGCGTTAAAATATTTCCGGCCCTGAAGGGGACGCAGGCAAGTTTCGCCCCTGGTTTCCGGTTCGTCACGGAATCCGGCGTTACGAGGCGCCGCCTCGAAACGAAACAAATGGGTTCGCTTTCTCGTCTTTAATCCCGCTGTATTGCGCTCACTAAAAGTGAAACGTCTACTCGCTGATCTCACGGCCGCTAAAGACTCTCATGCCACATGGATCAGCTTTGGGGGGCAGGTTACAGTCCTTATGACTTGAGCTTCTCAAGTGTTTTAGCCAGCCCAATCTTTGCTCTTTGTTAACGTTGGGAGCGTTATTATATTGCATCTCATCAACGCCGAGGTCTTTTCCTGACTTGCCCCGAATAATGACATCGTAAATTCAATTTTTAACGATCAATTAGGGATGCGGACGAGGTAGAACGGACGCGATAAGAAGTGTTTCAGAGGGTGGGAAAAGCGAGTGGGGTAATCGCCGATTCAATGTCTCTTGCAAACGCCTCAAATCGATTGCAAGTGTCTTCAGCGCTTGCCTCTTCCTTCGTGCTAAATAGTTGTCGTATTTGAAGAGTGCTAAAAAAAAGGTTGCCGTTGCTCTTTCGCCCACAAAGCCAGTGAACACTAAGTCCTTCGTATCGTGGATCTAGCTTGATTACGGAAAATCGTTTCGAAATCTCCTCAACCGTATCAACGTCCCGTGCCATGCGGTTGGGGAACACTTTATCTTTGACTCGCAATAATGCGACGCTTGCTTCCCACTTCTCTGTCGATTGGTTTGCTTCGGAATTTTCTCTTACGATAACGCTAAAGCCCATGCATCATCCTCCAAGTTCTGACGATTGAAATACCATCGATCTTTGCGGAATTTTATTGTAACGAACGCGGAAGGCATAGGGGCGATTTTCGCGGGGCTGGCAAGCAAGCCGTCCATCAACCTGAAGTGGTTGCTTTAGGGATGATCTAGACGACGCCCAGGGGCGGAGTAAAGAGGGCGCAATGGAGTGCGTTTTAGAGGAAGAATATTTATGAGGATATTAGTTCAGAAAGTTTTTCTAGATTGGTTTCTGAGGCAGGGCAGAAGTAGGATAGGAATTTGCCTTGCCTCGAAGGCAATAAAAAAGTCCTCCCGCAACTTATTGCTGCGGAAGGACTTAGCTAGGTCGGGGCGACATGATTCGAACATGCGACCTTCTGAACCCCATTCAGACGCGCTAGCCAGGCTGCGCCACGCCCCGAACGCGGCAGAAACTGGTAAGTCGCTGCCAAGCGGTCCGTAAGTATTGCAGAAAAGGCGTTTTTTTGCAACGCCCTTTCAGCGCCTCTCCTCAGGCTGACAAAAAATCGGCAAAATATAGGTCGGATGTGAAGAAAAGGTCGAATCCTTTTCTTGTTTTTGGTAGTATTTCGACAAGAGTTCGCGCGAAGACTTTGCGCGAAATACGCTGCAAGTCATTACTCGATAGGAATTTACGCTGTGAAGTCATTCTCCGACCGTTTAGCCGAATCCGTCCTTCGTTACAAGAACCCGGTTTTGGTCGGGCTAGACCCTCGTTGGGAGTCACTGCCGGACTCTCTACGCGTGGGGGGCGACGGCTCCTGGAAGTCGCAAGCGGCCGCTTTTCAGCGTTTCTGCGAAGGAGTTATCGACGTCGTGGCTCCGCTCGTCCCGGCCGTAAAGCCGCAAGCGGCCTTCTTTGAGCAGATCGGCCCTGCCGGCATGGTCGTGCTCGGCGAAGTAATCGCCTACGCACGATCGAAAGGGCTGCTCGTCATCTTCGACGGTAAACGAAACGACATCGGCTCGACGGCCCAAGCCTATGCCGAAGGCATTCTTGGAACGCCCGACGTCAGTCCGTGGGCGGCCGACGCGATCACGGTCAGCCCGTACCTGGGCGACGACAGTTTGCAGCCGTTCGTCGATGCGGCGGTCAAACGCTCGGCCGGCGCTTTCGTGTTGGTGAAGACGTCGAACCCGGGCGGAAAGATGTTGCAAGATTTGTCGTCCGACGGCAAGACGATCTATCGACATGTGGGCGACTATGTGGAACGACTTGCCGCGGAGACGAAAGCGGAGTGCGGTTATGGAGCGGTGGGCGCGGTGGTCGGCGCGACCTATCCGGAGCAACTCGTCGAACTGCGTGCGGCCATGCCTCATACGTGGTTGCTTGTGCCAGGCTACGGAAGCCAAGGCGGAAAAGCGGCCGACGTCGCCGCGGCGTTCGACTCGCGCGGTTTAGGCGCGATTATCAATAATTCGCGCGGAATTATCTTTGCGCATTCCAAAAAGCAGTACGCCGAAAAATTTGGCGCCGCGCGTTGGCAAGAGGCGGTCGAGGCCGCCACGCTCGATATGATCGCCGAACTTCATGCGGCCGGCGTGCGCGCGGAGTAGAGAGCTGCGGCGAGCGCCGTTTAGCGGGTAGCCCTGGGCTTGAATTTCGCGTTGCGGAGCCGGAAGCGGAAAATACTACTCGGCTATTGGGGCCGTCGCCTATTTGGCTTCCGACGATTCATCGTGGGGTACCGGCGAAACGCTCTACATTTCCGGCGGTCAACGATAGATCGACTCACGTGCGGCGGTTTAATTCACGAAGAAGAAAATGGTCAAGAAGTGGCAAGCGCTTCCGGCAATGACGAACAGGTGCCAGACGCCGTGAAAAAGCGAATGTCGATGGTCGTTGATGAGGAAGATAGTTCCGAACGTGTAGCAGAGCCCGCCGACCAACATCCACCACAATGAGGCGACGGGCGCCGCTTTGATAAGCGCAGGGACCGTGGCGATCGGCATCCATCCCAAGAGGACATAGACCCAAACGGCCACGGCATCGACCCGATGCGAGAAAAGCGTCTTGGAGACGAAGCCGCTCATGGCAACCGCCCACATCGCGCCGAAAAAAAGAAACCACCAGCCGGTTCGAAGGTATACCAGGGCGAATGGCATGCAGGTTCCGACGATCAATAGGTAAATCGAGCCTTGATCGAGGCGTCGAAAGAAATGCCTGAGGTGCGGCTTGAACGCCATGTGCGACAAAGTGGAGGCGGCATACACGGCCACCAGCGCCAGAGAGTAAATCGTGCAGCCGACGACTAGATAGGCGTTTCCCTGCGAATACGAATGGGCGATCATGATGACGGCGCCTACGACGCTCGCCGCCAAGCCGATTCCGTGGGTGATCGCATTAACGATTTCTTTCGTATGAAACGTCGACGAAGGAGAATTGCCGAGCGGCTCGTTCTTAGCATGGTTTCTCGATCGCCATTTCACGCGGCGGTGAATTGTCGTCATTCGGCGTGCCCTCTCATCAAGGATACGGCAATCGTCGTTCAGGGCGATTTTCGCGTCATCGGCGTGTTTCACTTGATTTTTCGCCCGGGATTTACATTATTGTGACCTTCCTCCTGCGAGGCGCATTGAACGCACATGGAGGCGAAGGGGATGGCGTCCAATCGAGATTTCGGGATTTTCACTCCGCAGAGTTCGCAATGGCCGTAAGTTCCCTCATCGATCTTTTCAAGGGCCGCTTCAATTTGGGTGTAGGCCGCTTGGCCGCCGCCTAAGAGTCGCAACGTAAACTCTTGATCGAAATTTTCGCTGCCTAGCTCGGCCATGCTGGTCGGCATGCTGGTGGATCTGCTGCCGTCCTTGTTGAGGGCGGCGTCTTCCAATTGCGCCATATCGCCCTGGAGGGCCGCGCGTAATTCCAAAAGTCTTTGTCGATAGAGCGAATAATCCGGTTGCGTCATTTGGTGTAACCTTCGGGCCGGCGGAGAAAAAAAGCGGTTATGCCGAGCGGCGTTGGACGCTCGCAAACGGCAAGCAAACATTATACAATCAAATCGTTCGAGTAGGATCGCAGTAACCACTATTCGAAGGAAAATTAGCATGGCCGCTCACGTCTGCCCTTGGTGGGCCGTTCCGTTCACCATCGATCCGCCGATCCGGCGATGGATTCATGATCCGCGGCAAATAGTGGGCCCATACGTTCAGCCTGGCATGACCGTCCTAGATGTGGGGTGCGGAGTGGGTTGGTTTACGATTCCCATGTCTAAAATGGTCGGCGACGCGGGGAGAATAATTGCCGCCGATCTTCAGCCGCAAATGCTGCGGATGCTGGAACGTCGCGCGAAAAAGAAAGACGCAGCGGCCAATATCGAATTGCATCAGTGCGAACCGAATCGGCTCGGCATCGATGCGACGGTCGACTTCGCTCTGATCTTTGCGATGCTCCACGAAGTTCCCGATCGCATTCGCATGCTGACCGAAGTATTTTCTTGCCTGAAGTCGAACGGAAAATTACTGCTCGCCGAACCGCCGATTCATGTTTCGCGAAAGACGTTTGACGCTGAAACGGCTGACGCGGAGAAAGTCGGCTTCCGAATCGTCGAGCGCCCACATGTTCGCTGGAGCCACGCGGTTTTGCTGAAAAAAGATTGACGCTTTTTCGGCGGCGCGAACGCAAGAAACTCTTGACATTTCAATCAGATTCAGGCGAGCCGACGGCGGGCACGAATAAAACGTCATCGCTAATCTTATAGACCATGATCACTTTCTGGCGATAATGGCTAGCTGTGAATTTCGCGATCTTTTCCATCTGCTCACGCGTGGCGATTAGTCGAACGGGGATTACGTTCTCTTGCTGAACTTCGCCAAGATTGACCCATTGGCCCGTGGCGGAACGGAGCATCGTTAGACCTCCGCTCACCTCGCGAACCAGACGGCGCCATTCCTGATGATGTTCTTCGGGAATCTCCTCTTTGTTGTCGTCAAAATGGGTCGGCGTCAGTATTTCCCAAAGCAGCATGTTATCGATCTCAAGGTTATTAGCGTTTTATATTTTCGCACGCAGGGCCGGCCTTACGGAGTCCTCTTCGTATCCGTCGGAATCGGCTCGTTGGGGCGAACGCCGTATTTCTTTTGTCTCGCTCGGCCGTTGGGGCATCCGCCGAAAGTGACGAACATTTCGATGGACTGCACGATCTGGGCGAAGCGGTTGCCTTGCCGCGCTCGAGTGCAGATCGGACATTTCGTTTCGCAATAGTCGGGATCGCCCATAATTTTCGCTCGCCTTTATATTTTGTCTGAAACGCCGCCGAACACGGCACGCTTATTCTAACGAATTTACATAGAAAAGAGACGTAGGCGCCCCGGTTCATTCCGGCGAAATCCTCCGTAAAGGTCATCGCCCCGCTTGTATCAGCGCCTTTTTTTCTTTTCGGGACAGGGCTTTGACCACCAACTCGCGTTTTAAAGCCTCGCTATGGCCTGCTTGCGATTCTTGATAGACCAATTCGACGGGAAGTCGGCTGCGCGTATATCGAGAGGCGGTTCCGGCTGCGTGCTGCTTGAAGCGGCGGGCGACGTCGTTCGTGATGCCGGTGTAGAGAGAGCCGTCCCCGCATTTCAGGATATATAAGAACCACGTTTTGTCGGCTGTTTTCGTCATTATCGCTTTTGAGCGGCAGCAAAGAAAAAGCCGACTTGCGATTTCTCGCCAGTCGGCTTTAGTGGAGGCGGCGGGGATCGAACCCATTTGCTGAAAGCCGGCAGTTCAAAAGACTTACATCATATCTCAAAAAGGTCCGGTGCAAAATGCGGCTCACTTTCAATCCTGTTCAGAAGACAAATTCCAATTCGGCCCGCGTTCAAAGACCAGTAATTCGTTCGGTCCCGCCTTTCTAAAGTGGGGAATTAAGCATTGCCTGAGCAACTTTGGCTGGGTTCTAAATAACCAAATCATCTGCCGCAAACAGGGTCTCCCAAGATGAAGCCGGTGCGTCCATGAGACGCTGTAGTATTCTGCGTGGCAGTTGTTGCCGATCTTTTGCCGGTGTTGCCGGAGCCACCACACCAAATATGGTAATAACGCTGAAGTCTTTTCTCCGGCGTAATACGACCGCCTGCCAAGCCACTCTTTCTCTTTAACCGTCAGCAGGGGCTGAATTGTTTCAATCGGGATACGTTTCAGCGTCAGCCCGCCGCTCTCAACGAGCTTAACGGCTTTGTTCATTGTGACTAAAGTGTCGTGTAGCCGTCGCAACTCAAATAGGTGGTTTCTTTCAAATCGCCCGGCGGTCGGGTCTGGTTTTATGGCCGCAATTTTCTCCGTGAAGTTCTGATCGGCCGGCGACCAAAGCAAAATAGGCTTGCTTTCCAGAATGTTGCTGCCGACATCTTTCAGAGAATTTCTAAGAACCATATCAACCCGCTCGCCCGGGCGTCGAAGTGCCAGCCGCATCCTAACGTAAAATGCGTCAAGGCTGGCAAACGTATCAAACCTACCTTGGGCCTCCATCTCGGCTTCTAAGGCTTCGAGATATTCGTCACTCGGTTTTTCGTGAATAAGGATCACGTCCAGGTCATGCGGTTCCAACGCTCCGCGAGCGTAGGAACCGAAGACGTAAAACGCCTTAACCGCGACCGGAAACTCGCCGGCGGCAACCGTGCGGCACATCCGCAATAACTTTTCTGTTGCTTTTTCTCTTTTCATGCTTGCCGTCCTAGAAATAAT
This sequence comes from Thermoguttaceae bacterium, assembly GCA_963665265.2. Classification (GTDB taxonomy): domain Bacteria; phylum Planctomycetota; class Planctomycetia; order Pirellulales; family Thermoguttaceae; genus CAXXHQ01. The sequence continues at coordinate 2,653,733 of OY762224.2, forward strand.
GCCCTTCTTCAGAGTAGTATCGGTACTGGCCTTTTGCCAGTAAAATTTAGTAGCGAGTTCCCCTTTCGGAAATTCGCCAATCCTGGCCAACGCACATAAGAGAGAAAATGGCTTTCCACAAGAAGAAAACTAATCGTGTGTCTTGCGACAGTCCCGAAGCTTTGTTTCGTGATCTTCGCAATCGGACTGCTGAAGGTCTTCTTTCCCACCAAGCCGACATTTTACGGCGTTATCAAAATGAAGCTTTCGGCAAGCCCGATGTGGCCATTGAACTCCCAACGGGGAGCGGGAAGACCTTAGTTGGACTTCTTATTGCTGAATTCCGAAGAATTACGAAAAGGGAGAGGGTTCTCTATCTCTGCCCAAATATTCAACTCGTTAAGCAGGTTGTGGAACACTCCGAACGCAAGTATGGTATCAAGGCTACCCCTTTTGTTGGAAGTGCTAGAGAGTACAATCCTGCCTCAAAGACGAAATATCAAATGGGGGATACGATTGCTGTTGCACCATATAGTGCTTTATTCAATACAAAGCCGTTTTTTGACTCGCCGCAGCTCATCATTTTAGATGATGCCCATGCTTCAGAGAACTACATTGCCTCTAACTGGTCAATGTTGATTTCTCGATCGGAATACAAGGAGATTTACTTAGGACTGCTCGGTATTCTCAAAGATGTGATCCCCGCCCCTGCCTTGCGACGTTTTCAAGCTGATGATAATGATTATGTTGACAGGCATTCCGTAGAGTTAATACCGACCCAGCGGATTTTAACTCTGCTACCCACGCTGACCGATTTTCTCGACGTTCAAACAGCCACATTGCAGCTTAAGTATCCTTGGTCATTATTACGAGACCATGTCGAAGCGTGTCAAGTTTATGTCAGCTTCAGCGGCATCTTGGTGCGCCCGTATATTCCGCCTTCCTTTACCCACCTCCCATTTGCTCAAGCTACGCAAAGGGTTTTTATGTCTGCTACGCTCGGTCGAGGCGGTGACCTGGAACGTATAACGGGCGTGAAGTCTTTCTGCCGGCTACCGATTCCCGATGGGTGGGATAAACAAGGAATCGGCCGACGCTTTTTCATGTTTCCTGAACTTAGCTTAGAGTCAAATGCTGTTCCTGACCTTGTTGTTAGGATGATTAAAAAATCGGGTCGCGCTCTGGTTCTCGTTCCAAGCGAAAAGAGCGCAGAAAGCTTTCAGAAGTTGCTCCAAGATGAGGGGATATCAGTTTTTAGAGCGAGAGACATTGAAGATTCCAAAGACGCTTTTATCGCCAAAGAACTAGCGGCGGTTGTTTTAGCAAATCGTTATGACGGGATAGATTTCCTTGGGAATGATTGTCGTTTACTAATTCTAAATGGTTTGCCAAAGTCAAGTAATCTTCAAGAACTATTCCTCATGTCGCGACTAGCCAGCGGAGTCTTACTCGAAGATAGAATTCGCACTCGAATCATCCAGGCAGTGGGGCGATGCACGCGAAGTGCAACCGATTACGCTGCCGTATGTGTCATTGGTGAGGACTTTTTCGACTGGCTTGTTCTGAACGAGAAACGAGCTTTGTTTCACCCGGAGCTGCAAGGGGAGCTTACGTTTGGCGTGGAAAACTCCAAAGATATGCCAGATAATGACTTTCTTGAAAACTTAGCAATATTTCTTGCGCACGACGACGACTGGGATGACATTGACAACCAAATTCTCGAATACAGGGACACTACAACGCAAACTTCAATCCCCGGTGAAATAAATCTCCTTGAAGCAGTTCCTCACGAAGTCGATTATCAATATGCGATTTGGAATCGTGACTTCGTGCGATGTGTTGAGAAAAGCGAGAGAATATCTAGTATACTAGCCGGCAACGAAGTTAAGGGGCTGCGGGGATTATGGAACTACTTTGGTGGCTTAGCTTCGTATCAAGCCTTCTTAAACTGTGGTGAAAAATTATATCGACAAAAGTCCGCTGATCTATATCTCCGAGCCGTGACTTGCACGCCATCGTTAAGTTGGCTTCGGGAATTAGCCGCAGAAAACCGCGAAGACGTAGTTGACGCTCAAGCTGATAGCGATGCTGAGGCTTTATTGGAGTCAAGCATTGACCGGATCGAAATGCTTATAGATAGCCGATTCAATAATCCCCGGAAATTTGAAAACGCCGCACGTGAAATATTGAATGGGCTTGCGGGAAATGATAGCAAAGCGTTTGAAAATGCTCATGTCAATCTCGGTACAATGCTTGGTTTTCGATCGTCCAATTCAAATTCGAATGCCGCTCCCGATCCGTGGTGGGTAGCTGGCGATAGGTTGTGCTTAGTCGCCGAAGATAAGTCGGATTCTCAACCAGAAAATCCCGTTCCCGTAAAGCATGTGCGCCAAGCAGCGTCGCATGCGAAATGGATCAAAGAGAATGTGTCGCTACGAGAGGACGCTCGCATCTTCATAGTGATGATTACGCCCGAAAAGACAATTGCTGAAGCCGCGCGAGTATATGCTGACAATGTTGCGTGGTGGCATATCGATGATTTTCGTGCGTGGGCAAGGTCGGCAATCAACGTCATACGGACGCTGAAAACGACATTTCCAGGAATGGGGAGTCAAGAATGGCGAGACAGTGCCAAGAAGGTTTTGCGCGAAGCCGGCCTTGACCCGGAAAGCATCGTGAAGAGGGCTTGCCAAAAATTTCTAAAGGAATTACCTGTTCGATGAGCGAGGAAATCGGTTTGCTGTGAGGTGTGATTTGCATAATCATTTGGGCATCGCATGGTATTCTGCAAATGCTTTAAAAACGTTCTTGTCCTACTAGAATCATACGCGGTTGCATCACCAAAATCTCGCGATCACGGATTACATTCCGCACACGGCTTTTTACCAGCTTGGATCGCCTCGTCTCGGGTGTCGAAGTGGATAAGGTTCTTTTCTGAAATCTTTGCCGCGAATTTGCAGCCTAGCGCGTGGAATAGCTGCGAGTTTTTGGAAGCTATGAACATTCCGGAGGGCGAATCGGCCGTTTCAGAATAGCCCTTTTCTTTTCCTGCGTACTTTTCCGAGTGATCGAGGTGCGATTTCCAGTTGTCCGCGTATTTCGCCGCAAGTTCCGGGGAGCGAATTGCCAACAAGTTCTCGGCGTTGTTTTCTTCGGCGGCTTTCGTGAAATTGAAACTGCCGGTTAGAACCGTTTTGGCGTCAATGACCATGACCTTGTTATGGGCAATGGCGTGCTTTGCGTCAATGAACGTGGGGATGCCAGCGTGTTGAACAAAGTCCGCCGAAGAATACTTTTCTCCGCGTTGGCTCTTATCGAGGATAACTTGGACCTTGACGCCGCGTTTGCGCGATTCAACGAGTGCCTTGGCAATAGGCGCAGACGTGAAACTGTATGCCTGCACGAGGATTTCGGTCTTGGCGGCGTCAATCTCTTTGACGACCGCTTCGGTGCAACCGCCCTTCGGCGAGAAATAGACATCGATAGGCAATCCCTGGGCATGGCAAAAAGAAGCAAAAACGAAAAAAACCAAAGCAAAGGACATGCGTTTCATGGAAGCCCTCATTAAGGACAAGCTAGCGATTCAAATAAAGCCTAACTCTGCAGATTCGGCGTCACAAACCCCGCTAAGGCGTGGGGTGGCATTGGAGAGGACTGGCAGACCCCTTAGGAAGTTGTCAACTTGCAGTCATCAATTGTCATCCTTCTCGGCTTCCTCTCAACAAGTTATACTACTACTACTTTGACACGTCAGCTAGCCACTAAATGAAAGGGCAAAAATGCCGCCAACAAAATTCCAACTGATGCAAGTAAGGCTCAGTAGTCTTAAGCAAAGTCTTTCCGTGGCATCTACCCAGCAAAAATCCAACCACGTTAGCTTGCAAATGGCAAAGCATTTTAATAGCATCCTTGCCGATGTCGTCGAGGAATATCCGGCTATTAAAGACGCCATATGCGATCAGATTGACCTTCGCAGCAAATTCCAATTGCTCGGAGCTACCGATGTAACGTATATTGATTTGGAGGCATTTATTGACCAAACTATTGCAGTCCTCAAACTTGTGGAAGCCGAGTAGAAGGATGTCTGATTGGAGCGAAATTGTTAAAATTGCCGTTCGTCCGCGATATTCACTTGTAATATGGTGTTTTTGTGCGCTGATTTTGCTTGTACCGTTGCCCAGTTTTCTCTGTCTTGGCGATTTTCGCCGACAATACGCCCCTTACCTTGGCGTCATTTTCCTATTAAGCTTTGCGGTGTGGCTTGTCGAGATTAGCATTTTCGTTTCCGAGAGGATAATCTTCCCTCTATTTGAAAAAAGGAAACGAAATCGAGTCCTAAAAGATTACCTCTCAACGTTAAATCCGTCGGAAAAGTATTTGCTCGCACGCGCCCTGAGCAAAAATCAGCAGACCATCTCGCACGATGTTTTTTCGGAGGAAGCCGCATCGCTGGTTTCAAAAGGGCTACTTGTAAAAGTGCCGAGTGAAGTAACACATTCTTTTGCCCCGTTTACAGTCCCACCGTTTGCATGGAAACATCTTGTGAAACAAAAAACCGCATTCATTGCGGAAGCTAACCAAGCGAACCCACGTTCATTGCAACTCACAGTTGACAGTTTGTAGACGGCTCAGGCGAGTTGGTTGTGGATTGGCGGATTCCCGGTGGGGTGGGCGATTTTACGCTGCAAAGCCGGAGATGTTTTGGCTTCGTTCCCCGCCGATGAAGCTTGATGGCGGCGAGAACATCATTCTTGAAAAGCCCCGCTGCCGGCACAGTCGCGTCGGCCCTGCCTGAGGCGTTTCAGAAGCCTCAGGGGAAGCAGCGTCGCAACTCAGCCAATAATTGCGAAAGTGCCTCTTCGGGATTTCGCGTATGGCTCACCAAGCACGCCCCGATCTCCATAGAGTCCGTATGCGGCCTTTCTGTGGGGATTTCCCAGCCCAAAGGCACCGGCAAGTTAGCACTTCGGAACGCGCCGTGTAATACCGCCTGAACATATTCACGCATAAAAGTATCCCCCATATTCACTGCGGTTCGACTATATTCCTCTACACCCAGGTCATTGAGCGTTAACGGGCGGCCCAGGCACTTTTCTGCGCAAGAAAGGCACAGGCAACCGTCGCTTGCATTTTTCTCGACCTCTTCCCAGACAGAGTCCTTGAGCCAGTACAACATGATCGGCAAACCGCAAACGCACTCCACCATTACACCCCCAAGTGAGATGTGCACAATCAAATCGAATTTCCTTCACTATCAACTTCGATAAAATCAAATCCGCCTCTTCGCCAATCTTCTAGCCAACGATCTGCGTCATCGACACGCATAGCGTCCGCTTCAACGAGAGGAAACGGAGTCGAAGGGCCTTTAGCCTTGAAATATCGCGTGTCTGTCGGCAGCGTCGGAAAAACTTGAGTGCCTGTCGAAACCCACATATGCCCGTCTGGGCCTCTAAAAACAATAATCTCGCCTTCCCACATATCGTCAAACCTCTCTCAAAGGTCAAAGTAAGTCCAAAGCCCCATTATACCTGAACGCAGTTGCACAACAAACCGAGTTTACTTGGCGGATACAAGATGCTCTTGCCGATCGCTCGTTCTTAACCACTCGTCAAATCGAATAAGTAAGCCGGTTCCGTCATTCATCCAAAGTCGCTTTCCTTTGTTCGAGACGTTCTCCGCCTCAATGTGGTGATACATGCCAAAGAATCCTTGCCCGCTGAACTGCTCCTGACGGTCGGCAAGCGGAAGCACGGCGGCCTTCCCGCCTCGACCATCCATGTATCCTAGTTCCCACGGAATCCACCGAGAACGGCCCACACCGTCCGATGCAGCGATTAATAGCGATCGGCTATGGTTCATTCGGTTTCTCAGAATCTCAGCCATATTTGCACTAACGTTTTCCTGATTCCGTTCAGGGTCGAGATGCCAAGCAACATATACCCTCAAGCTAAGTTTTTCTAAGAAGATTTTCACCCCCAACAATCGTTCTCGATTCAACTTCGTGTCTTGATAGCTGTGGGTTAGATAAACGTCAAACCGCTCGTTTAGATCGTACCGAGTTTCTTCTTGCTGAAAAAACGTTGTCGGCCTTATGTTCTTTGTTGTCGGATCATTTAGCAGCGTCCAATCAATTTCAGAAATCCGGATTAATGCCATTGCCACCTCCTAAAGATGAGTTCTCGAAAAGCCACAAAGCATCCTAATACCCCGGCAATCTCGCCGTCAAGCATAGCTGCCCAGTGACAACTGTATGTCACCAGTGACAGATATTGTCACTGCTTGACAAACCTATTTCATTGGCTAGACTCACAGCACTAATCGAATACCCTTCTTTTGATTTCTACTGTGGAGCAGCCATGAGCCGCACCTTGAACTCACTAGGGAGGGCGACCATAGTTTTTGCACTTGGATTATCTTCTCTAGTCGCTCTTGCCGATGATTCCGTTAAAAAGCGGGCACCATCTGAATGGAACCCTGCCGTGCAGGGTGCTTTCGTCGTCTCTATTTGCATTGACCGCGACAATCGCATTTGGGTTGGCACGGAAGACATGGGCGTATGGCGATGGGATTCAAACCAAGCAGAAGATGACGTTACTAAAGGTGTAAGCAAGGGGAAAGTCCCGCCCGGTTGGACTCACTATACAAGAGAATTAACCGGCGGCACGCCGGAGAAACGCGGAGCCACGGTAGCGACCTACGGAACTGTTCAACCGTTTTTGGGCGACGACAACGCCTACGCGCTGGCTTGCGACAAGCAGGGGCGTATTTGGGTCGGGCACCTAAACCACGGCGTTTCCGTATTTAACGGAGAGCGTTGGGCTAACTACGACGTTCTGAATGGCCCGCTGGGCGAACGAGTTTTCGCCATAAAAGTCAGCCCCATCGACGGCGATGTTTGGATCGCCACTTCTCTCGGCCTCACACGCTACCGAATTGCGACCGACTCGTGGACGCATTATACGCGAGCGGACGGCCTTCCTTCCGACCAAATCCAGTGCCTCGCCTTCGCCGGAGACGGTACGATATACGTCGGAACGCAATGCGACGGGCTTGCAATCGCTAGGCCCAGCAAAAAAGAAGCTGACGATGAAGCGGTGCTGGAATATCCCGAGTGGGAGCAAATAACCACGCCCGGAAACAAGGACTTTTTACCTTTCTACCCGACAGGCACGGGGCTTCCGTCTCGGTTAATAAATGACGTTGCCGTCGCCCCAGACGGCTCAGTCTTCGCGGCCACCTCATCGGGTTTGGCTTACAGCCGAGATCGCGGGAAGAATTGGGAGTTTATTCGAGGTTGGGATTGGGGGGCGAAAAATAAAGGACGATACACACCGCCCGGCGCTCTTATTGAATCTGCCGCCAAGGACAACTGGGAAGAAAACAAAGAAATCCTTCTGACCGAAGATTATTGCGTTTGCTTGGCCGTCAATCCCAAAGGAATGCTCTGGATTGGCCACCGCGACCAGCGTTTTGAAATTGTAAAAAGCAAAGATTTCACGAAGATTTTTCGCGACGATAACTTTCGCGTTCGCGATATGGACGGTTACGTGCGAGCCGTTCAGCCCTTACTTGGACAAAACTGGATTGTCGCCAAGTATGGCGGAGGTCCGAAGAAACTGGAAACGCCGCCGCTGTCGTACTCTCGCAAATTCGATCCGCCGAAGTTCCCTACGCCTGCCAAGCCTCTTAGCGTCGATGACCTGAATGATTTGCTGGCCAAATTAGAAAAAGGTTCGCAAGATTCACCGCCATCTAAATGCGACGCCAATTGTTTTATTGGCGACGACTGGACTACGTGGGGCGATTGGGTCGGTAGGTACGGAAATAGATACAATATCCTTTGTGCCGTGATGACGCCTCTCAGCCACACCCTTTCGTGGGACACGACCAACTATTCAATTTCTGCAAAAATCGACCCGCAATTCGTCGAGAAAAAAGACGGATTAAGGGGCTGGGTCCACTGGCTTGAAACGCGGAATCCCAAAACGCTGTATGACCCGATCATTGGCGTGCGTCGTCAAGCGGAGTGGGACGATCATGGAGAAATTTGCACAAAGGCTCAAGAAGGGCCAAACATAAATATCGCAATCAAAGTTCCCGAGGGGACTCATCGAATAGCTGCCTACTTTATCAACAAAGACGGCCACTCGACCGTCAATCGGTATCGTGACTTTATTCTAAGCCTGTACCGAGGTGAAGGCAGCGAGGCAAAACGACTTGGCTGGGCGAGAGTACATGATTTTTGGGGAGGGGTATATAAGCAATTTGCCGTATCAGAACCGGGAAAATACGAGTTGCGAATTAACCGCAACTACAGCCACAATGCGATGGTTGCGGGCATTTTTATCGACAGTTTAGCAGGCCCGCAAAATCCTTTGGATAGTCTGCCTTTGCCGTGGCTGGGCGACATCGCCTACAAAGCTCCGCCCGCCGACGCCCCAGATGATGACGAGGAACCGGAAACAAAACTCGCGCGTAAAGTCTGGGTTGCAGCGTCCTTGGCAAAAAAGGACGCTACTCAGGCGGCCTTTTGCAGAATGTGTCAGCTACAAGCTTATCGGACTGCTATGCAAACAGGCATATCGACAAATACTTTGGCCGCGTGGCGTTGGAATCTCGGCCTGTGGACAGAGCAAGAGCGTCGCTCGTTTGCAGTAACTATGGATAAAGGTTGGGATGCTCAACTTGAAGCAACGCCGGCGATAGCATCAAAAAGGAAGCGGCACTCGTTGGAAGATAGCAGCGTGACTGACAAGATGCTTGCCGCCGAAAAAGCAAGGGCCGACGTGCGAGCCAAAGAGGCAAATTTCTCTAAACAAGATTCAAAATCGAAAAAGCCTGCTGAAAGAAGTCCATTTGCGAAGTAGTAAACATATTATTTATTTAGGAGCAAAAGCCAGTGAGAGAGAAAAGATTATTTCTAGCGCCGTTCATCCTGTTTTTATCAATAGCGCTGAGTACGTCGTCGGCAAATGCGTATTCATTGACCATCACTTCGACACCTCAGCCGAAAAATGGGAAGCCAATTTACCTATACTGGGGCACAGGAGATAAATCGGTTTGCTTTACGGCCACGCTCACCGGGGAAGACCCGGCTACTGAGTCGGAATGCTATGCCGCAGAATCAGGTGTCAATTGGATACTTGGGCCGTCTTTTACAATAAGCACAAACCAGATGGGATCACACACTGTAACAGCCTCGGCTGACGACAATGTGTATTTCTGGCCCACCGATCCGGCGTGGCCTTTTTGCCCCTCCGCCCCTCAGTACGTTTACGGCGAAGGCAGTGTAACGGTACAGGTTGTTCCTCGGCTCACGCAATTCACGATAAATGAGAGTAATTTTCCTAAATGTAAAAATAGTCCTATTGGCCCCGAAGACTTCGTAATTGGCACGGACCCACACGGGTACGAGAATTTAGTTCAAGTGTCTGGTTACACGACAGTTGCAGGTTCGGCAGGAAAATTAACGATTACGGCAACTGCTACACTCTATGACCAAATTCTCACTGCGTCATATACGCTTCTCGGAGACAACACTACCGAGGCGTGCCAAGAGTTGACGACGAAACACGCAAGTTCCGATCAAACTGGGGTCAGAGAAACAGTCCCTCACCCAGAGAGCAATAGATTGTATCTCGTTTACACGGAAAACACTCACACAATTGCTACAATTACTCAACAACTCACCGGGCAAGCGGTTGGATGGAGCTATTGCGGCGGTGGAATAACAACCAAAACGGGAACGTCTTCGAGCGTGACAGTTGGCGTCACAGCTACGGTTTCTGGCGAGCCTTGGGTCTCTATAGCCCCAAGCTTTGGCTTATTAACTACGAAATCTCAAGAAATATCGTTCGACATCGCCGGTATGAAAGGGAAGGAACTATTGGCCCGACTATATAGAACGCTTGTTCATATGTCATGCACAATAACTCGCAGTTCAGTCCAAGTCTGCTGCCATAACCTCGGCACTCCCGATACTTGTGAAGCAGCGACGCCGGTCTCCGACGATGGTATAAAAAAGGTATGCGAAACCATCGAATCCGATGGCGAGGGTCCAGGCGGCGCAAATTTGTGCGTTAGATGTTGTAATTTGTAGTTTTCAGCGTTCATTAGGAAAGCAAAAAAATGCGAAATCAAATAATAAGTTTCCTGCTTTTTTGGATTCTTGCCGGCCAACTTTACGCAGACAGCAGAGAGGACGCAGCCGAGAAACTGCGGTCAGGAATACTTCGCAAGATGTCGAATGCCGATGCGACAAAACAAATCCCTCTGCCAGTGCTAAAAGAATACACGGCGATCATAGGCGACGACTCGGCGCCAATTTCCGAACAGACACTCAATGACCTATTCGACCGCGCGGAGGCAACTGGCGAGAAAGCCATTCGACGAGAACTTTATTTAACGGCGTTGCTTTTTCGCGAACGTGACAAGCCTGAAAAGGTTCTTGTTTTATACGACAAGCTGACGCCAGACGAGCGGGCGCTTGTCTTTGGTGGTTTACTGACGACCTTCAAACCCTTTATTAACCAAAACTACCTTCCTTTGGCTTTAGTTGGGCTGCGTTCAGCCATCAAAGATGCAGACTCAGCGGAGAAAAAGGGCGTATTTAAGCGCTCCTATGCATTGGTGGCCTATGAGTGGGTTGGCCTAGTCGCAAAGACAGAAAACGCAAAAGCTGCGGAAGAACTAAAAAACATCTTTGCAAAAGAAGTTCCGTATATCCCCAATGCAAATTTTCGATTTAATCTCTGTTCCACTGCGATTTCGACAATGGGGTCTGACGCGCTTCCTATCGCAAAATGGTACTTTCCTGAGTACGCTTGGAAACCCCAAGAGATCGCTGTTTTTGCAAAATATCTCCGCAAGTATGATGACTCCGCCTCCTTCGGAGCGATGGCCAACGAAAAAGAGGTCGCTTTGCGAGAATCACTTGAAGCCATGAATCCAAATTACAACCCCGCTTCAAAGAAAACCACGGAAAGAATCACCCGCGAACTCAATGAAGGGGCCGCGAAACCCACGGAACTTCAAGATATAAAACCAACAAAAGAATCTTCTGACAAAAAGTAGTGCCACTTACTCAGCGCCGTCTCCAACGGAGGCGGCGCTTTTATGCTTCCTGATTGCTTGCAAGAAATACCTGCCATGCACATCAAATACGCCGCAATATGCCTGATTCTTCTTTCTACGTCGGCGTGCTACGCTGATCGCAATGAAGATGTTGAATCCGTGCGTGCCATGTTGCTGCAAAATATGTCAAAACCCGACGCAAAGGAAAAACTCCCGGCAGACGTAATGGCTGAGTATGTCTCAATCATCAAAAATGATTCCACTCCAATACCCCCAGATCAAATCGATAAGGTATTCGCCACTCAAGACTCGGGCAGTAATTCAGTGATACGAAGGCAAGCCTACATCACGGCCATAATGTTTCGCGAAAGGGACGACCAAAAAACAATTACAGCTTATTTTGGAAAGCTCAACGCCCACGAGCAGGTTATGGTCGTTGGCAGCTTGACGACCATATATAATAAGTTCATTACGTCGGATTATCTTCCACTGGTGCAGACGGGACTCCGAAATGCAATTTGTGACTACAAATCCGGCAGCAAGAAAAGTCCCCGACCTAAAGATTCTTCCCTTACGATTGCGCAAGATTGGATTTCGGTTGCGGCAAAGACAGAAAATCCTAAAGCGGGCGAAGTTCTTAGAGAAATCATCGAAAAAGAAGTTGGTTGCGACAACTCGCTGAGATTTAACCTGAGTTCTGCCGCTATTTCTCGCATGGGTTCCGATGCGTTGCCTATCGCACGCTGGTATTTTCCAGATTACGCCTGGAAGCCAATCGAAATCAGCGCTTTTGCAAAATATCTCCGCAAATATGACGACCCCGCCTCGTTCGGCACCATGATGAATGAAAAGGAAGTTGCACTGCGGGAAGCGCTTGAAGCCATGAATCCAAACTACAACCCTGTTTCAAAAAAGATTTTGGAAAAACGAGTGGAAGAACTAAACGAAGGCATGAAAAAATACGGTACAAAACCGGCTGCGATAAACAACGCCGACGAAAAGCCGACAAAAGAATCTTCCGACAAAAAGTAGCACCATTTATTCAGCGCCGCCTCTTTATAGAGGCGGCACCCCATTCCATGAAAAATATTATCCTGCTTTTTTGTTTTATTTCTTTCACCACGCAGGCGCATGCCGCCCTCAAGTGGGAAGCGAAAGAAAAGACGGTCAAGCTGAAGCTCGATGAACTTGAACTACAAACAGAGTTTAGTTTCGTCAACGAGGGCAAGGAGCCGGTGAAGATCACAAGCGTCCGTTCGAGTTGCGGCTGCACGACCGCCGGAACGAAGAAAGACGTTTACTGGCCCGGCGAGAAGGGAAAGGTATTGGTGAGCATGGTCGTCGGCTCGCACGTCGGAGAATACACGAAAACCATTCTTGTTGAAACCGACGACAAAGCTTCGACCACGCTAGTTTGCACGGCAGCGATCCCTGAACTTCTTACAATTGAGCCGAAGCTGATTCACTGGAAATACGGCGACAAGAAAACAAAGGTTCTGAAGCTTACTCCCGTTGATAAGTCGATTCGCATTACGCACGTTAAAATCCCGCAGGATGGGCGAGCGAACCTTATCGAGCAGGACGACGGAAAATATGAGCTTCGTATCCCGTTTTCAGAGAGCCGCCGCGCACGCTCCGAATCAATTGTTTTGGAAACCGATGTAAAGGCCGGCGGCGTCTTCAAGATCATCGAACTGCCGCAGACCACGGAATAAGTCAATGCTCAATCTTAGCCTCGTTCTTTTTTCCCTATTCGGCGGACTCACATGGCAAGACGAAAACGTCAGCGTGAAAGCTGACGTGGACGCCGCGTTCGTCAGGGCGGATTTTCGTTTTGAGAACAAAGGTAAGTCTCCCGTAAAGATTCTTGACGTGAAACGATCCTGCGGTTGCCAAACCATTAAGCTAAAGAAAATGGAATACTCGCCCGGAGAGTCGGGCAAGATCGAGGTCGAGGTAAAAGTTGAAGATATGGTCGGAATCGTCGAAAGAACAGTGACCGTGAAGACGGACGACGGGGATGAAAAGAATCTCACTGCTAAAATTACAGTGCCTAAGCCCGCTGAAGCGGTCCCCGGAAATCTTTCGTGGTCTCTTGATAAACCAGCGGCGGCGAAGCAAGTCAAGATAACCGCGACGAAGGGAATCTCAATTCGACCAGTTGAAGCTAAATGCCGCCATACGGCGATCGCGGCCGACTATAAGGTAGCGGAAGAAGGGCAAGTCGTGATTTTGACCGTAGAACCTAAAGACTTAGGCGGGAGTCTTCTTTCCGAAGTGGCGTTGACCCTTGAAGTCCGCGAAGGAAAAAAGAAAGCGAAAAAAGAAATACGCATTCCAGTTGTTCTCGACTACGATTGACAAGATAGCGAGGAGCAATTAGTATGCAGTGATGGGTTATCTAAATTGAGAATCAGGTCACTGCCCCACCTGACTCAACGACCCAAACTTCGACGCCTCCGTCCACTGCCCCCGGACGGAGGCGTCTTTTTTATCTCTTGCGAATTGCTATAATCCGAAGCGGAGGATTCAAAAGATGGCAATTCCGCACAACTACAAAGCCGTTCTTGATCTTTTCGACAAGCAACCCGACGAAATCAAATGGCATTTTGAAAACTTTGCCGATTTGATTTCTCGCACACTGCCCTACGACGTGGCGATCGCCTATCTCTTTAGCCGGGTTGAATACGCCCACCGCAGCACGCTTTACTGCGGCATAACGAAGCGGTACGCGACGGACGCCATTCTTACTCAAGAGATCATTACCTCCCAACACTTCACCCGAAAAGGCTTCAGAACGGCTTTTCAGGCCGTGTTTGGCGAAACGATACAAGCGCCTCTGCTGCAACTTATAAAAAGTGCAGAGAAAGTTCGAGACACAGGTATGCACGGAGTAGTAACCACGGAAAAAGACGGACGGCAGGCGATCCACGACATTTTCCAATACGCGACCGGCTTCAATAACTTTGTGGAAGGCGTCGCCCGCTTCCGGCCGTTCGGGAAGCTGAAAGGCTTTAAGGGCCGAAAGCAGAGCATCGATAATGCGTCATCGCGGCTAATCTTGAAGGGTCTTGGCTTCAGCGTCCGGTGACATACGTATGTCACTACTTTCTGCTATGCTTGTTATAAATCGTTGTTAAATAGCCATTCCATAATCATACATAAAAACCATTAAAAAAGAACCAAAATAGGGGCTTTCGTAGATATTCTGCTTGAAACCGGGGTGGGGGTGCAATTAATCTGAAAGTATCTTTTATCACTTATTTTCGGAGGGTGAGGAATGGTACGACAGGAACTCTTAGAGGGGATGTCTGAAAAACTCCATAAATACTTTTATGTTGCTCACCATATTAAATGCGAATCCACCGCAAGCGACCTAGTCCAAGAAACTTTTTTTAGAGTTATCCGAACAGCCGGAAGCCTCGAAAAACCACTAATCTACTTTGTAAAAACCGCTAGAGCGGTATTAATGGACCACTACCGTCGAGAATTTCGCAGAGAAGAGGCTTTTGATCGCATTGCCGAACAGTTTCAAGAAGGCGGGGAAAACAAGCAGCCGGAAATAAACGAAGTCGTTGACCGCGTTCGCGACGCGCTGATGAGGATCAAACCAGCACGGGTAAATGCCCTCCGCAGCCTTATCATCGACGGCGAGAGCAGCCGGGAAATCGGCAAAAAACTTGGCCGTGGCCAAAGAGCTATTCTTAGGACGGCCGAAAAGGGCAAAGCAGACCTCCGGCGGCTAATCGGGAACGATCTACTATGAGGTCGCAGAAACTTAGCTCTATAGTTGTTTTATAGCCAACTTGCTCCTCGGTTGACGCCAGACTGGCTCGCCGATGATCTCATATTCTTTCCCGCATCGACATCGGCCGGCCCAGCGTCCGATCGTCGTCGGTTCCGTCTTGAAAAGCTGGCCGCAGCAGCAACGCCAAGTTAGCGTTTGATTTTGCTTTACTTGTTGCATCACTACCTCAGCAAACTATAGAGCTTCTTTCGCTCCTCTAACAGCTTGTTGACGAGAATCACAATACCGGCAGGTCAAGTTTGCTATCTTTGTAAGCGTCAATCAAATCAAACACTGACGCCTCGCCCGGAGGGACGGGCGTTTTATCCCGGTTTCGATAGTATCGTCGAGCCTTTGAACGGCTGATCTTCACCAATTCTGTCCCGTTAAGCAAATAGATACTTTTCAGGAATTCAGGCCCCTGTAAAATAGCAATAAGATCGCCGGGCTGGGCCTCAATGACAAAAGCCCCGTCGCGAAGCGTAGCCGGCTGAAACTCTCCGTCATCTGTTTCAAATGTCACGCGAAACACAGCCGATCGCTCAGTAATCAAACCGCCCAATTCAACTCTAAAATCCATCGTATCCGGTGCCTTTCTGGTTTCCGCCATTGCAGGCGTTAAATGCTGCGAGCTATTTTACCTCCGTATTCGCTAGGCAACAATATAATGGCGGTTTTGAATCCATAGCCCTATCCCTTCTCGGTTAAGCAAAACGTGCAAAGTCCCCTCGCGGCGGCCGGTCGGCCGCACTCACAGCGCGGCCACCCCTCAAGCCCTCCGAAGTCGGTATCTAGTAGGCGGTTGTCCCAGGCTATTTTGCCCAACGGCTCGCCCGCCTGCAAAAGCGAATAGACAAAGGCCGGGTGCTTATCAATTGAGGCGGCGACCTTCGCGGCTTGCGGATGGTAAATCGCCGCCCACGCCTGCATACTTTTCGACGCGAGAATCGAGTAGGTTCGCGCCGTTTCGACGCCCATTGCCTCAGCCACGCCCGACACATCGCCCCCGCGAAACGGAGTAAATTTGCCTAACTGGTCGATGTACCCTCCGCCCGCGTAATACGTTCTCCCATTGATTTCAATTTCGCCCGACGCCCAACCCTTCTGATCGATCTTTAACCGCACGGTAGCAATACTCCCGCCCTCTTACTGCATCCCTTCCAAAACTCCGCGACCTTCTTGGCCTCGGCCAAATCCTCCGGCGACGGCTCCCACGATAGAAGCCGACTTAACGAGTAATCCATCTGCTCTGGCTCGAAAAACATTATCTTGCCGGTTTGAGCGTTCACGCCCGGCAAGAATCGATTCGCCAAAGCGGCGTCCTCGAATCGCCCAAGAACGCCCAGGGCGTCCGCTCAAGCGTTAGCTTTCCGGCGGGCGTGTTCGGGCCGTATTGAGTAAGCAAATAATCAAAGGTGCAAGCGTACATTATGCCCTCACCACCAGCATGGCTACGTTGACGTTTGTGCCCGAGGAATGGAATGAGCCGGCAGGGAGCGGGCGGTACTCCCCAAGGCTCGAAAGCTCGGCGTGCTGACGCGGGCCGTTCGCGCACAACGCGACCAGCCGGCCGCCCGGCTTCAGGAGCTTCAAAGCGTGTTTTATATGCTTAATGTCTTCGCCGTTATGAAACGGCGGATTCATCAACACGCGATCGAATTGGCCAAGGTCTTCACACTCCAAGAAGTCTGTGCAACGGACCTCATCGGCCCAAGGGGTAAGAAAGGGGATTAACGATTGCTGAATCTCAACGGCGACAACGGAACCATCGGGGCGAATCGGCGGAACCGAATCATTTTCCGTCAGTGCTTTAAGTAGGTTCCCCGTGCCCGCGCTGGGTTCAAGAATCCGATGCCCGGTTTCAATCGCTGCCTCTTTGACCATCTCGGCGGCGATCTCCGGCGGCGTCGGAAAGAGTTGCGGAGCGGCGACAACCTTAACGCCCTTTTTCAGCGTTTCCCGCATCGTAGCGAATTCATCAGCCGGTTGCGCCGGAGCGGATAAACGCGGAGCGGGCATCACCTGCCGAACGGGCGGAAGTTCAACCGGCTCAAGTTTTGATGGTGCTTTGACTTTTGCATCGGTAATAAAAACCGGCTCCATGTAAAGATGAGCTGCAAAGCCTTCGCGGTGCGGAATCGTTTTCCCCAGTTTATTTAATGTCGCCCAGCGAACCTCGCGGACGCGGTGCCCATCACAGCGGCGAAACCCGCGACGACCTTTCGCGGCGTCCCACTCCTCTTGCGTAATCTCGATAAATCCCTCTCCCTTGTAATTGCAGAGCGGCGGGGCCTTAGCAGCCTTTTCGGCGATTTTTGCAACGTCCTCGGCGGGCGGCGTGTAATCCTCAATTGCTTCTACCTGGACAATACGAGGCCAGCGCGTGTTATTCGTGGTAACGCTCACGATGCGCCCGCCCGACTTATTGAGTTTCAAAATGGTCAACAGGTAATCGTAAGCATGAATCGTTCCGCCGACCTTCAAGTCAAACTTATCGGCGACAATTCCGCCCGACTCCCCAAGCATGGCGTTTTCGTATCGTAGCCGATTCTCCGTATGGTTGAGCCAGCGGCGGTAATGTTCAATCGTGGCCCCGTGTCTTTTCGCCGCTTGCTCTTTCGCCTGCTCAAGCGTCAACTCTCCGCAGTTAAGCCCGCTCCAAGTATTCGACCCATCGACATCGGCAATTCTTTTTGCCTTTTCTTGATTGGCCCCGGCCCAGTGCTTTAACCACGTCTCGGCCAGCCCGATCTCTTTAGAAAACTTTCGGGCGTCTGCCTCTAACCCCTTGATTCGACGAAAACGAGTCCCCGCGCTTTCCTTATATTTTGCATGTTGCAACGCACTCTTCGCCCGCCGTTCCCAATATGTTGACGTTTCCCAAAGCCGCACGGCCCTTTTCAATCCCTTTTCGAGTTTCTTTGCCGCCTTGTTCGCTTGCAACATTGACGCGCCGGCAACTACATCAGAGACATTAAGCGAATCTTTTAAGCGTCTCGCCTCGTCGCCGCGTTTGTCCGCATAGCCTTCAAATCGTTCCGCCCGCTCTTCCGCCCGCTCAACTAGGCTTATATCCTCGTCGCCAATCTCCGCAAACTCGGTCAACAGGTCTTCGCGTCCCGGCGTCCAAGTCGCATAGAATAGCTTTTGCTTCGGCGCCCAAGCGAAACCCGCTTTTCTCAGCCGATCATAGGTTTCTTTCGGCAGACGTTCGGATGAGTACAGCCGCAGCTTATTATCTTCGGGCGAGTATGTTGTTTTCATGGTTGCTTCTTCAAAGTTGATTTCTTGGTTAGATTGCTTCAATGGCCTCTGCGCACAAATCCGCAGCCCACCGCCCGTCAGGCAACTTGCCCTTCGTCCCGTATTTCACAATTGCCCTGCATGCGTCGAGCAATTTCGGCGCGACGGCAATTAAGCGGGCGTTCGCAATCGCCTCGTTTACGCTCTGATACTTTTGCGGATTCGGAATTTCTGCTATAAGTTGACGCCGTTCGTCGTAAATGTCCCGCATGTGTCGAAAATGGTCACTCCCGCTTGGCACTTCGGAAGTCCACGGGCCGGGCGTATGGGCTACAGTTGGTTCGCCCACTTCGCCCGTCACCATTGCCCGGCCACCGCCGACCTCAAACACGTTACCAGCGAATAACCATTTGTTTTGTTTCAACGCCTCTGCTATTTGCACGACGGAAGCAAACACTTCATCCGGGTGGCGGCCGGTCTTGTCTAAGTCAAGTTCAATCCGTAATTTCATAGCGGTTTTATGCTCCGGTTAATCAATCCAAACCTTGTATTCATCGCGGCGAGGCATTTTGCGCTTCTTTAGACGCCCTGCGGCGAATGCTTCCCGGTACTCTTTCGCCGTTTGTGCGGACGCTTCTCGCGCGCTACGATATTTAATAGCAAACATGCCCCAAAACAACATAAAACGAGAATCAGAATCAAGCAGTTCTAAAGACCGCATACACTGCCGCCCGAAACCAATTTCAATTTCCTCAACGACGCGATGCTTTACTCGCAAAACATAGTGCGAAGACGGGAGCTTTATTACGCGGAAATAGTGCGACCGATAACAAATCCGATAATTTTCCCAGACCTGCAACACGCGGCCCGGCTCGTCGAAGATGAGGGTTTCGCCCTCTTTCAATTCAGGCGCGGTATGCTCCCTTTCTTTGTACGAGTAATTTTCAGGGTCTAGTACGGCGGCTGATAACTGATTCATAGTGGTTAATCTTTACTTATTAAATCCCCAACACTTTACGAACTCGGTCCCGAAACTTGTGTGATTCTTTAACTGCGTCTTTATGTCCTTGGTCGCCGCTCCCTGACCCGAAACGTTCTTCGACGTAGCCCGCCGCCGCCGCTGCGTTTATGCAAATCCGTTCAAGCCGATAGGCTAGTTCGCCGCGATCGCCGATCGGCATTGCGTCAATGATCGCTTGCCACTCATCAGGAACTTTGTTTAGGAATTCAAATGCGTTCATAGCGGTTTATCTCCCCGGTTAATACTCTAAAGACTGCAAGCCCACGGCGTCCCGCCAATATCGGTAACGGAGTTTTCCACGACCGTCGAAAACATCGGCGCTTCGTCCTTCTTTGTCGCAAACGGCTTGCGCCACTTCCAAAGCGATTTGCTTTCTGGAATATGAAGTCCGGCCGGTCTCGTCGTCCGCGCGTGATACGACTTTCCACATAATTACGCCCCCGCTAAAATGTCTTTGGCGAACTCCGCCCACTGTTTATTTTTCAGCTTAAAAAATCGCGTTCCGTTCGATAGCCGATACCGCGTTGCGCAACCCGCCTTGACCGCCTCTAATTCTGCCAGCCCGGATTCTATCGCCGCGCGAATCATCCCGGCTACGGTTCCGCTTCCTTGCCGCCCGGCAAAATCCCACCGCGCGGGGAGCGATTCAAGGAGGTAAAGCCGTTGTTTCTTTTTGTGTTCTTCTTCTCTTGCTGCTTGCTCCTTGGCTTTTTGCTCTGCCGCTTCCCGCATCTTCGCCAAGATTTCTTCGCCTAAGAATTCTCTGACTGCCGCATCACATTCTTTGTTAGTTTTTAACTTTCTGCCGATAAGCTTTTCAAAGACCGCCTTGGACGCCTTATTAAAGGTTGATACCCAGCCGAAGAGACGCGGGCTTTTCTCTTCGATCTCGCGCACAATACGGGCGGCAAGTTGTTCAGTCGTCGCGGTATCGCCGATGTATTTTGCAATAATGATCTTTGCCGCTTCTACAGCGTCGCACAGTTCGCCGTCGATTAGCGACAATTGCAGCCGCTCACCGTGCAAGACAAGATGATTCTTACGGATTGAATAGGTTGTCGTGTCCTCGCCGATCTTCAGCGCGAAACGATCTAGTTTTGGTATATAAAACAATTTCATAGCGGTTTTAATCTCCGGTTGTCCCGTGCTTGTAGACAGTTTCTACGTATTCATCGCCGGTTGCTTTTTCAATCTTCACCGTTCGAGTCTCGCCGGGAAATACGTCAAAATCGTGAACGACGACCTTCACGCCGGGCGGAACGTCAACGCCAATAATTTCGCCCCCGGCAACCCGCACGACTACGCGAGATATTTTCTTTTTCATTGTTACCCCACTAAGGCCAAAGCGGATTCAAACGCTTTTTGTTTCAAATCGTTTGACGTGCCGAACCAGTTAGAATTCAAACGGGCGTCCGCGTTGCCCCGTACTCGCTTTTGGTGGTCGGCGAATTCACTCACCGCGTTATAGGCAGCCCATGCCGTATGGCGGATTCCCCGCAATGAGTTAAGCCCATTGTCGAAATTGATTTTGATTTTCGCCAAGTTACTTTTAGTGGTCTTCGCCTCTTCATCGAAGAACGACGCAAAATAAGAATCGGCTTCCGCGACGGAAAGGGCCTTTCCGACCAGCGCGTTTAGTTCCGTTTGATAGCGGTCGAACCGCTCGGTTAAGATACCAAACGCTCGTCGCGCTTGTTGCACGCGATCTTGCAGGCTTCCGGTATGGCGAATCGTCATGCCTTGCGATCCCTCCCGCAAGGCCAGATTCAAAGTATTTTTGCAGACGACCCTAATACTTGTAGGAATCATCCGCAAAGACTGGCTTCCGTCGTGGCTGTTTGTGAGCAAAACATAGGGCTTGCTTATGTCGTCAAAAACTCGCAATTCCTTCGGGATCGCCGCTAATACCCAAACTTTTCGGCCCTCAAACAACGCGCCGGCCGTTTCGTACATGGCCAGCTTGTCGCCAACAATTGAATCCATAAAATCGAATGCTTGCGAGTTTTGGAAGACTTCATAGCGGGAAGAAACGACGCCTAAGACACGCTTGCAATCGGTGCGAACGTTCGCAATCGCGTCCGATTTAACGCAATAATCGCCGTTTTCCGCATAAAGCGGCCACTGCTCAATTGTCCAATCGAGGCGGGCGAGTTTGATTGCTTCCGCGCTGGTCGCCGCGCTTTCGATGATCGTCCCAAAACCGTGCCAAGCTTTTTCCGTTGACATAAGGGCGGCTTGTCCGGTCGTAAAATCAAGTTCATGCGCCATTAGATAATTCTCCGAAGGTCGTCATAGTTGTAATGTTGGCCGTCCTTGATAAAACGCGGGTACAAACCCGGATAATCCGTTTTGATTCCAAACAACGCCAAGACTTTTTCCGCGCCGGTTTGTAGCCGTTCCGCCTCTCGGTTGGCGGCCTCCATAGAGGCGGCCTCGCCGCTTGCGTCTCCCATCTCCCACGCCTTCGCGGCGCGGTCAAAGAAATTGCTTACGACGTTGGCGACCGCTTCCGGCTTCGCATGCCTGATAAGCTTTTCAAGGTCGGGCGTCTTCGCATTGTCGCCAAAAGGTAAATCAGCTAATTGCAAAATTCGTTTCAAAACAACCCGATGAGTCGCCTCTTGTCGGTCAATCATAGTTACCCTCAATTTGTTCGACGCGAACGCATTGCAATAGCGTTTCGCCCGCTTGCGTTAAGGCATGTAATGAATGGAATCAATCCAAGGCGTTACCGCGTTGCGAATGCAATTTGTTCCGCCAATGCCGTGCGGATACGCTGCGCCGTTTTCGCCGAATTCAATGCTTTCCGCCGTTCGGTCGGCGTTGAAGCGTTCATTGTATTCTTTCAAGCAATCCGCCAACCATGCGTCGTATGCTTTGCCCCAGTCGGTCATTTTCATAGCCGTTTTAGTTCCCGGTTGATATGGTCGCATAGAACCCTTGCGCCCTTAGTTCGGCCGCTCGTTCATCGGCGTCGAATGCGTTGTCAAACTTTTCCCGTTGCTCGCCGCAATCATTCCAAGCGACCGTATCGAACAAAATGGGCAATTCGTCGTAATCGACAAGTTCAACCAGTTCGTGTATGTCGATGTAATCCCCGACCCAATAAACGCCGTTCTCTGCTGCAATTTCGTTGAACCGCTCGAAAGTAATCTCGCCTAGTTGAACGTCGAAAGCTTTTTCACATTCCCGCGCGAAGTCTTGCCGATAGCAATTCTCGTAAGCTTCGCCTTGCGCTTCCGATTCGCGACGCGAAAAATCTTCCTCGTCCAAAACGGGGTAATCGTCCATGCGCTTGTTTAGTTCGTAATACGCCTTGAAAGCGTCTGTAATCTTGCCCCGGCGATAGACGCGAATGACGAAGCCTTCAACCCAGCCGACCGCAAAGTGATTGTGCCGTTGCGGAATCGCATCCCCGAACGGCTCTAATGCCTTAGCGATGATTGCGGCGTTGCTCAAGTCGAGCGGGCCGGAATCCCGATTGTGGGTGTAAATGATCGCGCATTGGTCGGCCTGCGCCGGTTCGCCCCACCAACCGAATGAATCAAACTTCTTCCAATTGCCCACAAGCTTTTCCGCAAATTGTTCAAGCGTCATTTCAACCCTCGATTAGGATGATTCCGGCCAAACGCTCCAAGCGGGCGACCGCCTCTAAGAATCCCGGGCGACGTAGCCGAATCGTGCGCAGATCGTAGCCGAATGGCTGATAGCCGTCATTGAACGCCCGCGCCCAAAGCTTCCGATACGCTCGATAAGCTTGCTCTTTGCTCATGCTTATATCTCTGGCGGCTTGGTCGAAGGAAAGATTATGCCTTGCGCGTCTTGCTCTACGAGCATTGTGGCTAAGAAGTGTTTCGCGCCCTGCTCGCAAGCGAACCGGCTAGAGCTAGTTTGCTTCACCCCGCCCCGCAAAAGCTTTCCCTCTTTCGCCCAAACGCGAACAATATAAGATCGAATTTCCATTTACCAC
This sequence comes from Thermoguttaceae bacterium, assembly GCA_963665265.2. Taxonomy (GTDB): domain Bacteria; phylum Planctomycetota; class Planctomycetia; order Pirellulales; family Thermoguttaceae; genus CAXXHQ01. The sequence continues at coordinate 2,676,806 of OY762224.2, forward strand.
CTATACTTAGCGGGTAACTGGCGATAGTAGGTCTCCAAAAGCGTCTCTTGCAGATGCGCTTCGCCGATATTCCCCGCAAGGCGGTATCTACGCGCCTTCGCTTTATCCGTCGCGAAGACGCGAAGTTCAAACGGATTTTCAGAGTTATAGGCGAAAGCTTCCAAGTCGTCTTCGTCCATGTCGTCAAGGTTTTCTATCCTATGACCGGAATGGAATACGTCGGAATTGCCGACGACGACCGCTTCGCCAACTATCTCGGAATAACATCGCGCTAAGTCGTCAGCGTCCGCTCCGTCGAAGTATTCGCGGATTGTCGCCAAGGCGTCTTCAATCGTCACGATTTTCATTATTTACCCCTTTAACCAAAGCGCAGCAAACTCGGTTCGGTCGGCAGCTTTACCGATCACGCCGCAAACCTCCGCAACTCCGCCAGCGGCGAAGCATTCGTCGGCGGCATGCAAAGCGCGTTGAAATGCTTCGTTGCTCTTTTTGTCGATAATCAACGTTGCGTAGCGGCTATTATTCGAGTAAAAGTTAATCACCATATAAAGCCTCAATTAGTGCAAAGCCTTCTAAAGCGTTTGCTAGTCTGTAACTGTTGATTGCGTCGCGAATTTTATTGATTAGGTTCATTTGCTTGCTCCCGTTAGGCTACTCAATTATTGACGCGCGGGTGCCCTAACGCAAACGAATTCCCAAAAGATTTCCTAAAGTATTCGCAAGGCTTTAAACTGCAAAGGTTTGCGACCATAGATATTTTGCTTTTGCCCCTTGCTTCCTGCTTCTTTGCTGCCTGGATGTTTTGCTTTTGCCCTCGCTCCCTGCTTTTCCGCCGTCCTGATTCCTGATTCCTGATTCCTGATTCCTACTAACGCATTAGTAGGTAAAATAACCATAAAGCTATACATATTAACAGGTTGTGGTGACGGCTGAATGCGCCAAGGCATGCAGTTGTCACAACGATTGCACCTATTCGCTACTAAGTGCAGTCAAGCTGACTATACTTTATGCGACCCCGCCGGAACCGGCCAAAGAACCGGCCAAGAGAGGCCACGAATTGCCGGAAGATTATAGAAGACAGGTAGTTATGGCGATTTACTAGCGTCTGTTAGGCTGGCATCGTTGCCCGTTAATGGTGCCGCAACGTGAGTTGTTGGCGTGACATAAGTATCTAACACATAATGACTTATGGCTGTTGCGCTGCTGCAAACAAGGGCGGGTGGAGGGTTATTTTCGTTACGACTGCCACAACCGGCATAATCCTAAATACCCGGGCAGTATCGACTTACGAACACTTCGCGACCGATCTAGCCGCCGCGTCGAAAGAAATGGGGATTTTGCCGCGTCAGAGGGACGCGAGACACCGGCCAGACTTCAAAACTGACTTCTCAAGAGATTTGGGAAAGTATTGAAGTACCGATAATTGGTACTTCCCCTATTTACCCGTAACGGAGAGATTTTATAAAATTAAATAATTATATAGCGCAGAATAGGAAAAGTACCCACTATCGATACTTCGATACTTCCCGAATTCCGGCCTAAATCTCATTAAAAGCCAACTCAGTAAACAGTTACGTCGAATTGGCCACTTCTGACAGGGAAGGCTGTAAGAATTGGCCTGATAATTACTTACCGAGCTGCTGACTAAGGACTAGTTTTGTCCGCCCCAGACCGAACTACGGGGCCTGACTGTCGTTCTTCTTGAAATGTTCGGCCGGGTATCCGGGGAACCGCTTTCTATACATTCGTCTGTCATCTACACCATCTTTTAGGGCTATGAGGAGGTCTATGTCCTCGGCACTGTCGAAGGGGATTTCCTCGGCAATAAAGGTTAGGTCTCGGATATTGTCGGTCAGGCACCCACGCCCAGCCCTCGCCAACACCGCCGCGAGTTCGTGGATTTGCTCTGGCGTGTTGAAGCCGATGTCGTCCCTATCCTCGGTCCATGTGATTCTAACGCCACGCTCCGTTCGGATTATTTTCTCAATTTCCATAATTTCACTTTGACATTCGCCACTGGTGGGCTAACATGAATAGAAAGGAGCAAACGATGAAAAAATACGTTGCGTACTATCGAGAGTCATCAAAGAAACAGGTTTCACGCCGGCAGGCGGCGGAGTTCGGGCTGCAAAGCCGAGCCGGTGCAGATGAGGAACACTGGGGCTTAGATTCGCAGCGAATCGAGGTGCAACGCCACATTTCCGCCACCGGCGGTACGCTCATTGCGGAATACATTGAAGCCGAATCGGGGAGAAAAATCAATCGTCCAAAGTTGAAAGAGGCTCTTAATCACGTAAAATTATCGGGGGCCGTCCTCATAGTCGCTAAACTCGAAAGACTAGCGCGAAACGTTGCTTTCTTGTCGGCGCTCATGGAGTCAAAAGTGGAGTTTATCTGTTGCGACATACCTGGCGCTACCCCCCTGACGCTCCATCTCCTGGTGTCTGTCGCCGAGGATGAGGTGAGACGCACAAGCACTAGAACGAGGGACGGCCTCGCGGTGGCCAAAGCGGCTGGGGTAAAACTTGGTGCGTCCAACCCTGTCCACGCGGAGAAGTGCGGTGACAATTGGCGGGGGTTTAAGCAGGGGAGCGCGGCCGCCGCAGCCGCTCGCCAAGCTCGCACTAAGGAATTTCGGGATGCAATTAAGCCGCATATCGATTCAATGCAGCGAGAGGGTAAGAAGACTCTTCAGCAAATTGCTGATGGGCTGAATAGTAAGGGTTTTAGGACACAGGCGCTTAAGCTGTGGAGTCGCGCTAGCGTCTGCAATTTATTTCGTGATTTTGAGAGCCGCCAGACGCCGGCGGAGTCTCGGGGGAAATCACTTCTTCCAGAAATAGTCGCTGAGTTAAAAACGCGGTATGCGGCCGGCGAGAAATGCACCGATCTTGCAAGGTGGCTTAATAGCAAGGGCCTTCGCACGACGCGGGGAAATGAGTGGGATGTCGCTTCGGTTTATTCAAAGGTGAATTGTGGAAAAAATCCAGTCGGGAAATAAGGTCGTCGTTAAGCAACCGCTCGTAGGCGATGCCTACGTTCAAGCCACGGTAACGAAGCGAGAGGTGTGTTTTCAGTTCTTCGGGATGCACTGCGACCAGGACTTTAAACAGGCCGATCTTGTCATTATTTGTAACTCCTTAATCGTCGTGGCTGACGCGGCAATCCAGGAGCAAAAACTTTTGAAAAAACCTCTAAAATAGACAGATTTTTTGTCTAAAAATTCCATTTTGGCACTCGTATATATATGGAGGGCCAAAGAATGGAACTTATGTGCCGGTGCAAAGCAATCGACCGGAAAACCGGCGAGCAATGCACCGCTCAGGCTGGCGACAACGGGTACTGCAAAAAGCATTCAAGCCGACTGCTGCCGAGTCGCCAAACTCTTTATCGCATCCGAGACGCAAAATTTGCGCAGAAGGCTCAGCGATTCGCCCTCTCTCCCAAGCTGAAATCTCTTCACGATGAGATCGGCTTCATCCGCGCTCTTATGGAGCGCGTGCTGAACGACGAACAGATGCCGGCGATGATCGTCGGCAGCGAAGTTCGTAAGCTAGCCGCCACGCTCGACAAGCTCATCCGAACCACGGATGCGATGGACGAGCGGGCGGGGCTGACGATCAGCCGCAGCTTGCTGGTGCAGGTAGCCCAGGAGATCGCTAAGGCGGTGGCCGCCCGCTTGGAAGGGCTGCCCGATTACGAGGGCGTCGTCGATCTCATTATCGACGACATTAAACAGGTCGTGCTTGATGCCGGAAAAAATCTGTAAGTGCGGGCAGCCGGTCAAATTCTCAAATGATTCGAGGTGCGAAGATTGCTTCGCCTTCGCTCAACACATCTACGACGGCAAGAGTCGGAGCGTCAATACACTATGCTCGGGGCATATCGAACAAATCGATGTTCCTATTTCTTCGCGGAGGGCGACGTACTCGCTTTCGGCGGGCAGGGATTTATCAGCGACATAATCAAGTTGTTTACTTTGGGCGATGTGTCGCATGTCGGGATCGTCACCCGATTCAACAATAGAATCGTCTTGGCCGAATCAACGACGCTGTGCAACGTCCCATGTTTGCATTGCTGCGAGAAGCACACGGGCGTTCAGCTTACCGACATTCAGGCGCGAATCGACGCCTACGACGGGAAGGTTTGGCTTTATCCGCTCAAGAACTTTTTGAATCCGGCTCAACGCCGCTTTCTGCATGAATTTTTGAATATGCAATTGGAGAAGCCCTACGACTCGACGGGAGCCGTGGAGTCGGCGGGAAATCTTGCCGCCGAGGTTCAGGGCGAAATCAACGGCGAAAATTTGGACAAAGTTTTTTGCTCTGAGTTGACGGCAGGCGGACTCCGCAGCGTCGGATTGTTCATCACCGAGAACGCCAGCAAATGGAGTCCGGCAAGGTTGCTCCGACATTTGCGGTGGCAGGGGCTTGTGAATAGGCGAGTGAGGCTTAAATGAAGCGGCTGCTACTGTTGTTCCTCTTGCTGTGCGGTTGCGACAGTCCGATCCCTCCGCGAGAGACGCCGACCGTTAATCTGCCGGCCTCGTTGAGACAGAGCAATTACGACGGCGGGAGCTGCGGGCACGCCGCACTAATATCGCTCCTTCGATGGCAAAACAAATCGGAACTGGCCGCCTATTGGCGGAGGACTTATAGCGGAGGCGTCTCAAGCGACGAGATGCCGGGGTACTTGGATCGGGCGAATATCCCGTATGCCCAAACGTTCAACGAAAAGAACGTCGCATTTTTAGAATGGGCGTGCCGCACCCGGCGGGGGACCGTGGTATCGTGCCACGGCGGGCGGCATGCAGTGTGTCTGGTTTACCTCGACTCGAAAGTAGCCGGGATTCTGGACAACAACGAGACGGAAAAAATCAAGTGGATTAGTCGTCAACAATTCCTTGACGACTGGTTTGACAGCTATTCGTGGGCGTTCACGCCGGTGTTTTCGCCGGTTCCGCCGAAGTAAGTCATTTCAATCGAGGTTCAAATGAAAAATCTGTTGTTTATCGTCGTTTTATTGACGACGCTCGTTCCGCAGATGTTCGCCGAACAAGGCCGCTACGGCACCCAAATCAACGTTGAAAAGCAGGTCGTTGATCTGCCGCAAGACGAGAACAAGTTTTACTTGACCGTCTTCGCGAAGCCGGACGAGGCCACGAAGCTCGGCGGGCTGTTCAACCAAGCCGAGCTTGTGAGGTACAAGCAGGTGACGCACTTCAATGTAGTCTCCACGACCGACCCGATTTATAAAACTCGATACGCAAACGTCGCCGCTCCTTCCGTCAGGCTGCAAACGGCGAAAGGTCAGGTCATCGGAGAGTACAAGGGAACGGTGTTAGAACACCCGACGCTTTTGGCCACCGCGATTAGAGTTGATTGTTGGCGACGATGCCGCCCGACTCCGGAGCCTGATCCTCAACCCGCTCCTGATTTCGACCCCGAGCCGGAAACGCAGCCCGAGGTCGTTCAACCTGACAACCCTGTGTTAGACGTTTTGGCGGCCGGAGCCGCGTTCTATATCTTGGCGTTCGCCGGGGGATTCGTCGGCGGCGTTGTTTCTGCAAAGAAAAATTCAAAGTAAAGGTAAGCAGAATGTTTGGCGTTTTTTCAGTTGCGGGAGTTATCGTTGCGATCGCCGTCGTCATCGTCGGCGTCGCGTTGGGTAAGTGGGCTTTCGGCGAAGACAAAAAGATCAAGCAACGCCGCGAGTTGGCAATCCGCCTTTCGGCCTTGCTGCAAGGCTACGGCCTGAAGCGACTGCCGAAGGTTTTGACCGCCTACGCCGTGTCCGACTACGCGGGCATGTTCGAGGAAGTCAATGACACGGTGAAAGTTTTTGAAAGCGGCGAGGAAGCGGTCGCCAAGGAATTCGACGCCGTGTTTCAAAGTATTTTGGACGCGAAGCTCAAGACTCCGGAGGGAATGGCCTACCTTCGAGCGAAGATCGCCGAGGCCGACAAGAAACAATAGGCCCGCCAATTTACGCGGCGGGTTATGCTCGACGCGGGCAGCGTCGAGCTACATCGACTCCATCGTCTAATGGCAGGACGCAGGTTCTTGATAACCTGAAATGAAGGTTCGAGTCCTTCTGGGGTTATTGATCGATAACACCTTTGCTTTAACACGCACACGGCACTACCAGTTTAACCGGGTGCGGCGATCTGGGCGAGTTTCTTTGGCGCCGCTCTGCGGGAATCCTGGTGGGTCGGTGCGTCCCTCGCAATTCAGCTTGGGCAGGCGATTTGGACGCACTTGAAGAATGAAGCCTAAGTAGTCCTTTGCGGTTCGATTCCGCCTCGCAGGGTTTATGTTTTTCATTATCGCTGCCGCTCTGTTCGTCGCTCAACCTGACGTTACGCTGCTTTCAGCCCACATTGACGGCTGTGCGGCGTGCAAGAAGGACGAGCCGAAGCTGGCCGCGATTCGTCGTCACCTTAGCGTCGAAGACCTAACGGAAAGTCAGGCCCGGCGACGCGGGGTAAAAGAGTATCCAACCTATATCGTCTTAAAGAGCCGCAAGGAAGTGTATCGCGGCACAGACATCAACGAGGCAATTAAGAATGCGAATCGAGCTTCCAAAGAGCGACCTCCACAGTAGCCTGCGTCTCCTAATCAAAACTCCCACGGCAATTATTCAGCATGTCTACGACGACACGCACAAGTTTGCCGAGGTTGTTTTGCCCGAGGGCGTTTTGATTGAGTGCTGCGGAATTGAAGCGAGGTTCCTAACCTCGGCGGGGGCGGACGACCCGAATTTTTCGCCCGTGACCATTCAAAAGGCTTCCGAGCAGAAATCAACGCCCCGAAAAAAGCAGCATGTCGCAAACGATTCTGGAAGTGTTCGGGGAGACGTTGACGGAGGCGTTGAAAAGCCGGACGTTGACGAAATGCTCTCGGTGGGTTGAGCATCGCCGCATGATTGGGAGCGGCCCGTACTCATTTAGAAAACATCCGTGGTGCCGAGAAATCCACGATGCGACCGCCGAGTACGTGTTCGCTCAAAAGTGCGCGCAGGTGGGCGTGTCCGAGACGGCAATCAATCGGTCGATGTTCACGTTGGCCGAACTAAAACGAGACGTTTTATACGTCCTTCCGACTCGAAGCAACGCTTCCGATTTTTCAAAAGCGAGGTTCGGTTCCGCCGTAAACCAGTCGCCTTATTTGAAAAATATGTTCGTCGATACGAACAATTTCGCGCTTAAATCGACCGGCATAAACAACCTATACATTCGTGGAAGTCGCGGGGACTCTAACCTCAAATCGGTTCCGGCGTCTTTACTGGTACTGGATGAGTTGGACGAGATGCAAGACGGCCAAATATGGTTGGCCCTCGATCGCTTATCCGGTCAAGATATTAAAAATGTATTGGCGATCTCAAACCCGACGTTGCCGGGTCGGGGGATCAATAAACATTACATAGAATCGACGCAGGATCACTATTTTTTCAAATGTCCGTGCTGCGGCCGCAAGACTGAATTGGTTTGGCCGGATTGCATGGAGATATGCGGCGAGTCTCAGAGCGATGCGCGTTGCGACGACTCATATCTAAAATGCAAAGAGTGCGGCGGAAAATTGCCGCACGAAACGAAGCAGGATTGGCTGAGAGACGCATTTTGGCACGCAACGAACCCATCGGCTGACAAAAATAAGCGTGGTTTTCACATAAACCAGCTTTACAGCATGACGGTTCGCCCTGGTGAATTGGTGAGCCTCTTTCATGCCGGTCGCGGCGACGAAGTTGCCGCCTTCAAATTCATCACGTCGCGTATCGGTATTCCGTTTATCGGTGACGGGGCACAAGTTACCGACGCGATGCTTAATGCGGCGATCGGTTCGCATTCGATGTCGGATTTGCGACCTGAGGACGGGAGTCGCTTAATTACCCTCGGCATCGACCAGGGAAAAACGTGTTATTGGGTTGTAATTGAGTGGGATGTCCCACGGCATGTTATTGATCTCAATGCCGAAGCGACCGGGCGGCTACTTGCCTGCGGAAAATTTGGTGAAGAAGAGTGGGGGCACGCATATCGGCTAATGCGTGAGTGGCAGGTTAGGGCGTGCGTAATTGACGCTGATCCTCAAATTAGCGAGGCACGTCGGTTCGCGAGAAAGTTTCCCGGCTGGGTTTGGTTGTCACGCTATCGGAAAGGCGTGTCGGCGCGTGAAAGCGTCGTGCATGACGACGGAAAAGACGCGCCGATCGCCACCGTCGATCGAGCAAACTGGCTTACGGTATCTCTCGGGCGGTTCAAAGTCAATCCGCCGACCCTCATCCTTCCGCGTGATATTCCTCAGGAATATCGAGACCACGTCAAAGCGCTGGTTCGCACCTATAAGAAAAACACTTCCGGCGATTTAGTGGCGGATTTTGTGAACAACGGGGCAGATCACTTTGCCCACGCCACCAATTACGCGGAAATTGCATTGTCGTTCGCTACGACCGCAAAAACAACTCAGACCATTAAGAAGGTGTTGTAGTGGTGGACATCAATAAAGAGACCGTCAACGACCTCTACCACGGGAGTGTTGACGTTTCAACGACGCCGACGCTTCTCGCAGATTTTCTCTCGGACGCCTATAAGGGCGTCATCATTCGAGCGCCAAGCTCGCAAGACCCGTTACCAAATTCGGCTTGCGTCTGGGTTGGCGGCCCGAGCATGACGCCGGGTACGGGAGCCGCAACGGACGGCATGGGCGTCGCGCCGGGCGAGTCGTTGACTATCCCGATCGCAGACCTGTCAAAGATTTATGTCGTGGCGGCGATTACTGGACAGCGGGTTCAATGGTTGGCGATCTGAGATGACAGCATTCGGGCATTCTGGGGTTTCGGCAGGCAGCGGCGGCACTGTTGTTACGGCTTCTTCCATGATCTTTAAGGGGGCATGGTCTGTCGCCGCAGCCTATGCGAAAGACAATATCGTCTCTTACAATGGCGCCGCATATATTGCCATTGCTTCGACGACGGGAAACTTGCCGACAGACGCCGCGTTTTGGTCGATCCTCGCCTCGAAGGGCGACGCGGGATCGGCGGGAACGGCCGGCGCGACCGGCGATCGCGGCTTGACGTGGCGCGCGGCCTACGATGCCGCGACCGCCTACGCGATCAACGACGCCGTGAGTTACAGCGGTTCGGCCTACATCGCCGTGGCCGCGACCACGGGCAACGATCCCACGAACGCGACTTATTGGTCCGTCCTCGCCTCCAAGGGCGACGCGGGAGCGGCCGGCACGGCCGGAACTCCTGGGACGCCGGGGCTTGTTTGGCGCGGGGCCTGGGCCTCGGGGACCGCGTATGCGATCGGCGACGCCGTTTCCAACAGCGGGTCGGCCTACATTTGCATCGCCGCGACCTCAAGCGCCCTTCTCTCGGACGCCGCGTTTTGGTCGATCCTCGCCTCGAAGGGCGACGCGGGATCGGCGGGAACGGCCGGCGCGACCGGCGATCGCGGCTTGACGTGGCGCGCGGCCTACGATGCCGCGACCGCCTACGCGATCAACGACGCCGTGAGTTACAGCGGTTCGGCCTACATCGCCGTGGCCGCGACCACGGGCAACGATCCCACGAACGCGACTTATTGGTCCGTCCTCGCCTCCAAGGGCGACGCGGGAGCGGCCGGCACGGCCGGAACTCCTGGGACGCCGGGGCTTGTTTGGCGCGGGGCCTGGGCCTCGGGGACCGCGTATGCGATCGGCGACGCCGTTTCCAACAGCGGGTCGGCCTACATTTGCATCGCCGCGACCTCAAGCGCCCTTCTCTCGGACGCCGCGTTTTGGTCGATCCTCGCCTCGAAGGGCGACGCGGGATCGGCGGGAACGGCCGGCGCGACCGGCGATCGCGGCTTGACGTGGCGCGCGGCCTACGATGCCGCGACCGCCTACGCGATCAACGACGCCGTGAGTTACAGCGGTTCGGCCTACATCGCCGTGGCCGCGACCACGGGCAACGATCCCACGAACGCGACTTATTGGTCCGTCCTCGCCTCCAAGGGCGACGCGGGAGCGGCCGGCACGGCCGGAACTCCTGGGACGCCGGGGCTTGTTTGGCGCGGGGCCTGGGCCTCGGGGACCGCGTATGCGATCGGCGACGCCGTTTCCAACAGCGGGTCGGCCTACATTTGCATCGCCGCGACCTCAAGCGCCCTTCTCTCGGACGCCGCGTTTTGGTCGATCCTCGCCTCGAAGGGCGACGCGGGATCGGCGGGAACGGCCGGCGCGACCGGCGATCGCGGCTTGACGTGGCGCGCGGCCTACGATGCCGCGACCGCCTACGCGATCAACGACGCCGTGAGTTACAGCGGTTCGGCCTACATCGCCGTGGCCGCGACCACGGGCAACGATCCCACGAACGCGACTTATTGGTCCGTCCTCGCCTCCAAGGGCGACGCGGGAGCGGCCGGCACGACTTGGAAAGGCACATGGGCGTCGGGCACATCTTACACGCTGCATGACTTGGTGTATTACGCCGGATCAACGTATATCTGCGTAATGGCTACTTCTAGTGCGCTGCCGACTGATGCCGTCTATTGGTCGTTGTTCTCGTCCATCGGAGCCACTGGCAACACAGGTACTACGGGCATAACTGGCCTCAATTGGCAGGGGGCGTGGGTTTCAACAACGGCGTATCTGTTTCGCGACGCTGTGCAGTACAATGGGGCCGCTTATTATTGCACGGTGGCTAATACGGGGAACGCACCAACCAATGCTTCTTATTGGAGCCTTTTATCCGCAGGGGGACCAGAACCTAATTTGCTTATTAACGGCGGCTTCCGTCTTTGGCAAAGACAGGTTCCGACAACAGCAACTGCGCGAAGTGACGGAGCTTATGGCCCCGATCGCTGGATCGTGTTGTCGCAGAATGGCGCGAATTGTTATCAAGCAACTGGTGAAGCGCTGGGACAATACTGCGGCGTCATTCAACAGTCGTCCGCAACTGCCTCTAAGGTTGGCTTTGTGCAATTTGTCGAGGCAGGGGCCAGTATTCCAACTCGTGGGAGTTCCGTGACTCTCTCCGCGCGTATCTCGTCTTCAGCGGCGATTACCGCACGTTACGCCATTATCGGATGGACGGGGACTGCGGATTCGGTCACGCGAGATATTGTGAATAACTGGACCAGCACGACCTATTCCGCTGGTAATTTTTTCATCGCTAACGCTGCGGTGCTGAATCACGGATCAGTTTCATTATCCGCCGCCAGTGGGCAAACGGTAACTTTGACAGCCAATGTCACAAGCTCAGTTACCAATTTGGCTGTAATTTTCTGGTCAGATACGGCTACCGCGCAAAGTCAACTATTTGCAGTACATGACGCGGGACTTTATCTTGGCTCAACAGCACCAACTTGGTCGGATGATCCGGCGGGTGATCTTGAAAAGTGCTTGCGTTATTTTGAGAAAAGTTACGCCCAGGGCGTAGCTCCTGGAACCGCAGCGGTGACGGCTGGACTTTGTTCTCGGTACATATCCTCGACCAATGGTTGGTTTTTATATGCGCCCGATTTTGATTTTTCTGTTCCGAAACGCTGCATACCGACCGTAACTATCTACTCGTTTTACAATGGTTTATCTGGCTATGCGGCGGAGTATTCTCTTAACTCTTACGTTGCTGGCCGAGCAGCACAAGGCGGAAACGCATCTGAGCGTATGTTTTCGTTCTCACCGACGGCAGGTGATTTTACGATCAACACCAGTACGCACGCAAGATTTCAATGGACGGCGGATGCTGAATTATGAGTAATTACCAACTTCAAAAAGACGGTTCGTTGTTAAAGGACGGCTCGGCAATCCCGGCCGACGAACGCAACGCGGATTATCGCGAATACCTTGCGTGGGTCGCTGCTGGCAACGAGGCAGAATCCTATGTCGAATATGAGCCGTCATACGCAGATAAGCGGAGGTCGGCCTACCCTTCACTTGCCGATCAACTCGACATGATCTATTGGGATGGCGTCAACGGAACGACACAGTGGGCAGACATGATTAAGTCCGTGAAAGAGGCGTATCCTAAATGAGTACGACGCTAGGTTGGCATCCGTATTATGCAAAAAACATCACGGATTACGAAAAGTGGCGTTTGACGTATGACGGTGGCGATTCTTTTTTGCATCGCTACTTAAAAAAGTTTCGCCGGGAAACCGATGAGGAATTTCGCAGCCGCCGAGAGTGGACGCCCATCCCTACTTATGCTGCTGCGGCGATCGACGAAATTCGTAATAGCATTTACGACCGGCTCGATGATGTGATTCGTCGGGACGGCAGCACGGCATACATGAATGCCTGCAATGGCCTGGGTGCAGGCGTCGATAATCGCGGAAAGTCGATGAAGATTTTTCTCGGCATGGATGTTCTGACGGAACTCATGGTGATGGGGCGCGTCGGGATTTACGTGGATGCCCCGGCGAGCCAGCCGTCAACGCTGGCCGGGCGAGCAGGAAATCCTTATGTCTATCGCTATCGATGCGAAGATATTCTTAACTGGGCGTACAATCCGGTAGCAAACGAAAGCGAATTTAAGGCGGTCTACCTCCGGGAAACTGTTCTAAAATATGACTCGGTAACTGGCCTGCCGACTGTCGAGGAAGAGCGGTATCGAAAAGTTTGGATCGGCGACGACGGTTGGGTACTCACTCAATTCTTTGATTCCAGTAACGCACCGATTGGCTCGCCAATTCAATTACAGTTACGCGAGATTCCTTTTGTATTGCTCGACATTCCGAGCATTATTGAGGATGTCGCCAACCATCAGATCGCGTTACTAAATCTTACGTCGATCGATATTGATTACTGCTTCCAAGCAAACTTTCCGTTTTACGTCGAACAGCGCGATCTACAACGTCACGGCGGGTCTCACTTAAAAGGGTCGGAAGACGAAGAAGAGAACGAGGTTGGAACCAAGAACGGCGTTCTCTACGACTTGAAAGCTAATCCTCCTGGATTTATCCACCCGTCTCCGGAACCGCTGAACGCATCGCTTTCCGTACAAGATCGACTCGAAAACGCCATTCGTAAGATCGTTCATTTGGCGGTTGAGAATCTTGGCCGCGTGTCCGCCGAGTCAAAGCAGATTGATAATCAAGGTTTGAACGCCGGGTTATCCTACCTCGGACTTCAACTTCAAACGGCTGACAGAAAGATCGCCAAGTATTGGTCGGCTTACGAGAATACGCAGCCGAGCGCCCGCAAAATTCCTCTCATTGAATACCCGACGAAGTACAGCCTAAAAACTGACTCGCAGCGTATTGACGAAGCAAAGGAATTGACAAACTTAATGGCGGGCGTTCCCAGTGCATTGGCTCGTAAAGAGGTTTGGAAAACAAATTCCGTTACGCTTCTCGGTGGAAAAGTTAAACCGGACAAACTTGCTGCGATTCTGCAAGAAATCGAGGACGCCAAGTTTACAACTAGCGATCCGGGAGTAATCAACGCCGCCCACCAAGAAGGTTACATCGGCGACAAGTTGGCTGGAATAGCAGCGCTTGGCCTGCCTATTGACGAGTATCTTGTGGCTCGCGACGACCATGCGGAGCGAGTTAAGCGGATTGCTCTGGCTCAGGCCCCGGGCGGCGGGGCGGGGGCGGAGGCTAGGGGAGTCGGTGATTTATCAGCCGACCCCGGCGCCGCGAAGGGCGAGAAAGCCAACTCGCAAGACACGACGCTTTCCGAATCGACAAAACCAAAAGTGCGGGGCGAAGGAAAATGATTGACACCTCTTTCTACGGAACAGTTGAGGAGGCCGATCAGTTCTTCGGCGCGAGGTTGCATGCGGATGTTTGGACAAACGCGACAACCGAGTTAAAAGAAAAAGCGCTATTCGGCGCTCGCTGCTTGATCGACGATTTGGATTTTCTCGGTCAGAAGTCCGCCATAGATCAAGTCTTGGAGTTTCCTCGACAGCCGGATACTGAAGTTCCCGAACGAGTTCGCAAAGCCGCCTATCTAGTGGCGGCGGAGTTGCTTGACGGAAAGATTCCTGAACTTGAATTGGAGTCTTTGGCCGTTACGTCTGAAACAATTGCGAGCGTGAAGACGATGTACGACCGATCTCTCGGCCCAATTGAACACTTAATCAACATGATCCCGTCTCCCGAAGCGTGGAATCTTTTGCGTCCGCTGCTTCGAGGCGGAAATCGAGTGCGACTGGTTCGCGCTTAATAATTAGTGATGATAACCGGCGTCGTCACAGTTTCTTTAATGCCGGGCCTTCGCCGCGATAACCGGAGTCGCCGCGAATTTCTAAACGCCGGGCCTCCGCCATGAATACCAGCGTCTTGGCGGCTTCTTAATGCTGGGCAGGGGTGTTGAATGCGAGTCTTTTTGTCCAACGAACCGTGGGCTGAGTTCATTTGTTACGACAATGCGAATGCCGGAGCGGCTGGTGATGCCGGTGCGGCTGGCGGCGATGCCGGTGCAGGCGCCGATGCTGGTGCGGGTGCTGCTGCCGGTGAGGCCGAGCCATCGGTGCCTCAGTCTAAGTTCAATGCCGAAATGGCAAAGGAGAAGGCGAAGTTTCAAAGCCAATTGAAGAGCATGGAGTCGCGATTGCAAGAGTTGTCGAACAGCAATTCGATGACGGAGCAAGAGCGAACGAAGCTCGCCGAAGTCCTTGACGACGTTAAACGCGCGTCGATGACGAAGGAACAAGCGTTGCAACGCGAGAAGAAACAGCTTCAAGATTCTCTGACCAAAGAGATTGAGACGCTGAAGAAAGACAAGGAAAGCTTGCAGCAACGCTACGTCAAGGAAATGACCACCCGCGACATCTTGGAAGCGGCGGCTCCCGACGCATTCAATCCTCGACAAGTGGTTACGTTACTTACTCCGTTAGCTCGAATGACGGATGAGGTAGTCGATGGAAAACCGACCGGAAATCTCAAAACGGTCATTGATTTCGATGACGTGGATGACAAGGGGCAGCCTGTCAAATTGTTGTTGACCCCGACTGAGGCGATTGCTCGCATGAAGGAAAAAACTTCCGAATGGGGCAACCTCTTCAAGTCTGTGGTCGCCAGTGGCCTGGGCGGTGATCCCTCCCAAGGCACCGGGGGCAAAGTTGACTACAAGACGATGACCCCCGAGCAGTACATGGAAATCCGAAAGAAGAACCCGGAAGCTCTCGGACTCCGTAAAAAGTAATTTTCTCTCTGGGCAGCAGTGTATCTAGGGGCATATCTTTATGCGTGACTACGTTAATTGCGAATTTGTGTGTTATGCGAACGACAACACCGCCTTGATTCCTGAGCAGTGGGCGTTGGAGGCGTTGGCGTTGCTTTCTGAAAACATGGTTGTGGCCAATTTGGTCAACCGTGATTTCTCGATGGAGATTGCGGATTTCGGCGATACGGTCAACACGTCGAAGCCGCAAGCGTTCAAAATTACCCGCACGAACGATTCCAGCGGATTGAAACTTCAAGACGCGAAATCCACGAAAATTCCCGTCAAACTTGACCAGCGTTTTAGCGTCGCGTTCGTCATTAAGGACGGCGAGCGGGCGAAGGCGCGGGCGGATTTGTTTGCGCGGTATCTCGCTCCGGCAGTGACGACGATTGCGCGCGGCATCGACCGCGCTATTCTGGGGCAGGCGCACAAGTTGCTCGGCAACCGTGCCGGACGCTTGAACAACTTGACCTCCGCCAACGCCAAGAAGTTCATTCTCGAAGCGAGGCAGAAGTTGAACGACAGCAACGTCCCGTTTGAGGGACGCAGCCTGTTGCTCAGTTCCGAGAGCGAGAGCGCTTTGTTGGATTGTGACGATTTCACCGACGCTTCAAAGCGCGGCGACGGCGGGGCGGCCGTCACGAAAGGTCATCTTGGCTACATCCTTGGTTTCCAGACGTACTTGGCGCAAAACGTCCCTTCGGCCGAAACCGCCGGGCGCGATGTCGCCAAGGGCACGGTCACGAATGCCGCTGACGATGGGCTTACGGGTTCTCAAGCCGTCTCCGTCACTGGCTACGCGGCCGTCGCTGGCGAGTATGCCGTGGTCGCCGGAAACGATCAACCGACGTTTATTACTGCTGCCGTTACGGCGGCCGGAGATACCACGGCGGTTACGCTGAACGAGCCGAACAAATACGGCACTGCCGCGTCCGCCGCGATCACGGTGTATAAACACGCTACGGTCAAGGGGGTTTATGCGGCTGAACACGACGAGGAAATCATCCTCGACGGCTGGACTTCCGCTCCGGCGACCGGGCAGTTTATCGCTTTCGGAACTGGAAGCTCGCGTCAGGTCTACACGATCATCGAATCGTCGGCCGGCGTCTCCGCCGGTGAGCAAAAGATTTTGCTTGATCGCCCGTTGGAAGTCGGTTTGGCGGATGACTCCTTTGCGTTCCCCGGCCCTGGCGGCGCCTATAACGTCCCGCTTTACAAGGACGCGATTGCTTTCGTTACTCGTCCGCTGGTCCCGGCCAATGACGGAGCGACCTCGGCCGTGATGAGCGGAAACGGAATCGCTCTTCGCGTGACGTTCCAATACGACATCCATGCGGGCGGAACGATCGTCAACGTGGATGTGTTGGGCGGCGTCAAGGTTCTCGACGAGGACTTGGCGGGCGTCTTGCTCGGCTAATTTGTTCTTTCGCAAACATGCCCCGGCCTTCGGGCCGGGGCTTCTTTAAGGACGAGAGGCCGTGATGGAATACCTCGACACACTAATTTGGTTTGCAAAGGCGTTTGGCCCTTCCGCCGCAGTCTTCGCCTTTTTCATTTTTCGGGATTGGCGACGCGAAGAGAGGCTTAACCAACGCATCTGCGATTTGGAAAAACGCCAAGATGAGTTGGTGCTTCCGCTTATCAGGGAGGCAAACGACGTAATCGCTCGAAACACGGCTGTTATCGAACGTCTTGAAACCGCGCTTACTGTTCGACAAGTTCTTGGCTCATGTAACTTCCCGGCGGCGCCCTAATGTACCCCTCTGAATTAAACGCCCGACGCACCGCACGTCTTTGCTTATATTCGGCGATGCGACGCCACGGCGTACCTCTTGAACTTCGACAGGTATCTAATTCCTCGGTGAACCTAGATACCGGAGAGGTTTCAGAATCCATTATCACGACTCGGGTACAACGCGCGCTTTCCGCTGATCCGGCAACGTGGCAGAGGGCCGAGTGGACCAAGACTTCGGGCGCCGCGACTTTGTTCAACAAGGGCGGTCGTTACACGCAGAAAACTAAGCTGTTTGTGATCGACAAGCGGGACGTTCCGACCATACGTTTGCAGGACGCAATCATCTATTCCGGCGTGAGATACGAGGTAAAGGAGTTTGTCGCCGAGGACAACTTCGTGTACCAGATTCGGGCGGAGGCGATCTAATGGACCTCTGGTTTTTCTCGTCGCTGTCAAAGTATTTCAAAAGTTTGGCGGTGGCCGTGTTCGTCGCGGGTTTAGACGCCCCAGGCGACGACGACGTTAATTACGCCGAAGTGCGAATAGTCGGCCCGCATCAGCGGCTTTTGCAGGGCGGCAGTTTGTTGCGGGTTGACATCAATGTGATTTGTAAATTCTCGCTCGAAGGCAATCGGTACGACAAGCCAAAGTTCGTGGGGCAAGTTCGAGAGGCGATGCTAAAGCCCCTCTCCATCTTTAGGGACGACGGAACGCTATTGGGCTGCTTGCAGCTTGCCGGCGATCTGAAGGTTATCCCTCTTGGGCAACCAAACCTTGTGGACAAACTTGAGTACGTCATGCTCGACGGGCGCTACGCAATGACAATATAGGGGCTTGATCTATGGCGCTTTTTGATTTGAAGAATGCGGATTTGTGTTTCCAAGACGGAACGAGCGGTTCCGCCAAAGTTCAGACGGCGACTCCGGCCGCCGGCGATTCGTCACTTTCGTTGAGCGACGTGTTGGTGCGAACCGCAGCGGGAACGAACCTTCTGCAAAAGGGGGTGCGTTTCAAGATTGGAACGAAATCGCAGATTTACGTCATCCAAACGGTCGGGGCAGCGGTCTCGGGTAACGTCCCCGTGACGTTCTTGCCCGTGATTCCGGTAACTCAAGTGCCGGTGAGCGGTGACGCCGTGACGTTCTTGCCGCAGCAAGTCGAATTGAAGCTCGGCGAGGGGAACGGTTCATTTGAGGAGAAAATCAACTACGAATACCGCAAAAATCGCGGTAAGCTCGATTACGTCAAGAAGGGCGACGAGGAACCGCTGCAAGTCGATCTTGACTTTGATTTTGAACACGCCACCACCGGGACGAACGAGGTAATCTCTCCGCGTGACGCCCTGAAGCAGCAAGGGGCCGCCTCAATGTGGGTGACGACTGGCGATCTTTGCGAGCCGTATGCGGTCAATGTTTTTATTAAACATATCCCGCCTTGCGGAACGTCGGAAACCGACGAGATTCTCTTGGAGACTTTCCGCGTCGAGTCGCTGAAGTTCGACTTGAAAGAGTCGAAAGTCACTTGCAGCGGCAAATGTAATGTGACGGAACCTGTCTACACCCGCGTTTAATTCGCGGGCATCTTTGGCGGCGGCCCTCGGGCCGCCGCGTTTTATAAACCGAGGGTAAACGATGAAGATTGGCGGAATTGATCCAAGTTTAATAAAGAGCGAAGACGTTCTTGTCTTGCCTCGCGGAGACGAGAAGATCGTTTTCAAGGCGTCGGCCATTATGAGCTACGACGAGTTTTACGACCGTTGCCCGTATCCCAAGCCTCCGACAAAACTGGTCAGGGGGCAGACGGTTGAAGACCGAAACGCCGACTTTGCCATGTCTGAGAAGAACTGGTACGAAAAAAAAGCCGGCTTCCTGGTGTTCAAGACTCTGGAACCGTCGCAAATTGAGTGGGATTTGCTCAAACCGGACGACGCGCAGACGTGGCCTCGTTGGCACGAAGACTTAGCCGCCGGGGGCCTGCTCCCGCGAGAGATTGATTGGATTTGGCAACTCGTTCAGCGAGTCAACGCCCTGGACGAAAACATGCTGCAACAGGCGCGCGATGTTTTTCTACAAGGTCGAGCGCAGGGGCAAGAGAACTAAGCTTGCCGAAGTTTCGCACGTCGGAATATGCGATCTGGCGGGCGTGTAGGCGCGTCGGCATCCTGCCGCCTCGCATTCGTCACACATCATGGGACGAAAATACCGCCGTCCAGCAGGCGCTCATTCTTGCGTTCGACCAAGTTACGGAGCATGACGAATGTTTGAAGCAATCCTCAAGGCTCCAACTCTAAATATCCGGGCAATACGGGATTCGCTTGACAGACAGCTTAGACGGACGCTCGCTGAAGGGGCGTTCGTCTGGCTGAATGCGGCTATCGCCGAGATTCCAGTTTGGAGCGGGGCGGCCCGGGCGACGTTTCTTATCGCAGCGCGGGGCATAGATTACCACGTCGATTTGGGGCAGGCGCCCAATGCGCCGAATCGAATCCCCCTCGGCGAATCTCTCGGCGAAGGGGGCGTGGTTTGCGACAAGGCAAGCGGGGTTTATACGTTTTCTTATTCGACTACTTTGCGGCATCTCATCACGAACGAGTACGAAAACGTCAATCCGCCAATTCCGTTAAAAAAGCCCGGGCCTTATCGTTTTCAAGAAATCGCAATGGCGGCGTACCAGAACTATCTTGGCAGCGTGAGCTTTTCCGCAAGTTTTAAGCTGTCTGAAAAAGAGTACACGGTCTAATGGACAACATTAATTCTAAAATCGGCTTCAACGTGTCGGGGGCCATCGCTAGCTTGCAAAGCCTGGATGCGGCATTGGGCAAGTATAACAGCACTCTCCGCAGTTCTGTTATGGATATGCGGGCGTTCAATAAGGCCGACCAGTCCACCATTAACCTGATGCGTAAGACAAGCCAGGAGGCGGAGAACTTAGGCCGCTGGCTCGGCGCCACTAACGGCAAGTTTAACGCTTCTGGGTCGCAGATAAACCAGCTTGGCTTATCTCTTTCCGCGTTTAACGCCAACATGAAATCCACCACGCAGGGGTTGCAGGGTTTCGGGTCGGCCGCCGGGGCGGGACTGCAAAATCTCGGGGCAAATCAGAGTTTGAAACAAGCGACGAAGCAGGTGCAAAGTTTCACGGTATCCTGGGGGATGATGGCTCGCATTGTTTCGACCCAGTTGCTTGTTCGGTCATTGAGCGCTTTTCGTTCGGAGCTTGGGGAGTCGTTTCAGTCGGCGATGGATTTGGAGAAACGGGTTTCTGAGATTCGGGCTATTTCTCCGAATGAGAGCCGGAAGACGATTGCGTCCGATATTGTCGGCCTCTCGACCAAGTACAACGCGCCTCTTGATGATACGGCCGAAGCAAAGTACGAGACGATTTCAAATCAATTCGTCACCGCGAAGCAACAGTCCGACTTGTTAAACGCCGCATTCACGCTTTCCAAGGTCTCCGCCAGCACGGCCGCCGACTCAGTTATGCTTTTGACCGGGGCGCTGAACGCCTACGGCAAAGAGTCTGGGGAGGCGATGAACATTGCCGCCCAGTTCGACAAAACGATTGAATTGGGTCGTGTTCGGGCGAGCGAGCTTGCTTCTTCGTTTAGTCGCGTGGCTCCTTTGGCGAATGAAACGGGGGTATCAATTGAAGAATTGAACGCCGGTTTCATCGCGCTTACGATCGGCGGGGTTAAGGCGTCGGAGGCGGCCACGCAGTTGCGCGGTGTATTCGGAGCGTTGTTGAAGCCGTCGCAAGATATGGATGCGGTCATTAAAAGCCTCGGCTACGAGAGCGGGGCCGCGATGCTTTACGCCGAAGGTTTCGGAGGCACGCTGGTTAAGTTGCGAAACGCGACTGACGGCTCCGCTAATTCATTGGCGAAATTATTTCCGAACGTTCGCGCTCTCAACGGAGCTTTGCGAATCACCGGCTCCGGCTTGGAGCAATACACGCAGGGATTAGAGGCGACGCAAAACGTCTCCTCGGAGACGCTTGGCAAAAAGCTCAGTGAGTTCATGGCGACGGACGCCGAAAAGCTCAATGCCGAAATCACGAAGATCAAGAATTTTTTCACCACGGAGATGGGAGAATCGTTGATAAAATCCGGGGCGCAAGTCGCATCCTGGTCGGGCACGCTAGACACGGGCGTCAACGCTCTCCGCACGCTGTTGGATGTCGCAAAGGTAGCTATTCCGACGCTGGGCGGTTTGGCCGCTGTTTTCCTTGCCATGAAGGCCAACGCATCAATGGGCGGGCTGCAAAATATGCGGGCCATTTTGAACGGGGCCGCGCAATACTCCGCTGCATCGTCTACGACTACTCGAAATCCGATTACCGGACTCTCAACGACGAATGTTACGCCCGGCGGGTTTACGGGCAAGTCTAGCGGCATGCAAAAACTTGGAGCGGTCGCCGGGATTGCCGGCATGGCCGAAGCCGCCTACGGGATCGGCGATCTTCTTGGCCGGCAGATTGATTCGTATATCACGAAGTCTTGGGAGAAAGAGCGAGAGATTTACGCCGCGCGGAAAAAGGCCGTCGAGGAAAACGCCCAGCTTCGAGTAAAGGCGGAGGAGACCGCCAATCATAAAGTTCTTCAGGGCTTGATGCAGCATACGACGGAGTACGGCAAGCAATTAAACACGTTGCAGACCGGATATAAGGATTTGGCCTCGACGCAAGAAGCGGTCGCTAAGGCCGCGATGGGGCGTATTGATTCGGAATTTCGGACAATTGCCGATGGTTTTGACGCGATCGGGAAAAAGGCCCGCGAGAACATCGTCACTTCGCAGGGACGAGTCAAGTCACTGGGGGCGGAGAAAAGTGACACTCAGTATGAGATTGACACGTTGCGATTCGGACGCACGCGGCTTCGTGACTCTAATACTAAGCGGGCGGCGACCCTTGCTGACCAAGCTCTCAAGGAAGTCGGCGGCGCTACGTCGGAGAAGGACTACTCCCAGGGGCAAGAGACGTTCAAACGATCCGAGCAACTGCTGCAAGAGAATTTGCAGGCGGCTCAACAGCTAAAGAACAAGCGCCGTATCGCCGAGGCCGAGACCGCGTTAATCGCCTTGACTAATAAAAAGATCGAGGCGGAGAAGAAATATCAAGCGACTCAGGCCGGCGTAGCTAAGAAAGCTGACTCCGAAAAGGCGAAGTTTGACGCCTATGCGTCTCGCTTTGACGCCCTAAAAATAGACTACGACAAGAATATCCGCTCGACAGATTCGAGCGGAAAGGCATTGTCCGAGAGTGAGCGGCAAGTAAATGTCGGTAAGGCTCAGGAGGACGCCGCAAAGATTGCCGCTTTGATTGAAGAGGCGAAGAGGGCGACCGGGAAAGACCTCGGAACCAGCGATGTATGGCGGGAGTTGACGCTTAAACTTCAACAGTTGAAGGGTTCGGTAGACGTTCAGACGATCACCGTCGCGCCTCAAGCGCTAAAATCTCTTCACGACCAGCTTGAAGCCGAAGTCTTCAAGTTAAACACGCAGTTTAATTTGAATGGAAAGCTCGCCGGCTCGGCGGACACGTCGAGAACGGAGCAAGTCAAGCAAGTTGAAGAGGCGACGAACGCCGTTTCAAAGGCCGAGATTGAACGCAACGCGGCCGAGGCCGCCGCGCGACAGGCTGGCGATAAAGTAGCCACCGAGCTGGCCCGACGCCCAATCGCGGGAAATACTATCGCGGAGTCGCTTGGGCTTAACATGACCCCGCAAGCGTCTGGGAATCGTGACAACTATGAAACTTGGTGGCAGACCGTCAGGCAGGCAAATTCTAGTTCGCAACTAACGCCGCAGGTTGTTGAAAGTTTGAAAAATGCTTCCAGGTCAATAGACCTGGAAAAGATCGACTATTTCAACACTTCCAACATGCGACAAAGCATGTCCAACGCCATGAGCGGACTTGCTGATAAGGCGGCCGCTTCTGCGAAGCTAAAGGAGGCCGATGAGGCCATCAAGGCGAATTATGAAAAAGCCTTGACGCCGGCGGAAAAAGACCAGTATCGACAAACCCAGCCGTATGAGACGCCGACTTCGCGTTTCAAAAACGAGAAGCCGAAACTCGAAGACGAGGTTTCGGCGTGGTATCCCCAACTTCTAATGCCGGCTTCCGCAGCTAAAGGCGAGAGCGGCCAATTCACCGGCATCGCCGGCGACGTGATTATCAACGTCACCGGGGGGCAAACAAATTCACAAACCGCCCGCGAGATCGTGACGGCGTTAAACCGGGAGCTTCGACGCGGGGCATCTTCCATTAAGGGGCTTAGTTAATGAAATCTAGTATGGGGTTTCGTGGGAAATATCGTGTCGAGCGTTTCATCGGGAGCGAGCGCATTGACGCCTTTGACCTGACCAATGCGATTTCGGACGCCGGCATCAATTATATTCTTTCTTCCGCCGCGTTGGGGGCGTCTCAACTTTCAAGTTGGTTCATCGGGCTTATCAACTCGACCGGCTTTACGGCCGTAAGCACGGCCGACACGTTGGCGTCGCACGCGGGTTGGGTCGAATTGACGGCCTATTCAGAGTCGGCCCGCGTGCAGTGGTCACCTTCGCTCGGGGCGAAAGTGCTTGCGAATGCGACGGCGGCGACGATTACTTTTAACGCCGCAGGGACGGTTCAAGGTTTCTTTGTCGCGTCCGACTCGACGAAGAGCGGCACGGCGGGAACCCTGCTGAGTTTGGCGACTTTCCGCAACAGCGGCGACACCGCCGACGAGCCGAAAACGGTAACAAACGGCGAAGTGTGGCGAGTAACTTACACGATCGAGGGGAGCAATGCTTAACTGGATTGAAGGGTTTGAACGCTACGGGGCGGCGGATGCCGCCCCTAGCGGGCTTGATCTCGATTACACGGTTACGAATTCATCGTTGATGACGCTTCGTTCCGGCCGTCTCTCGGGGTGCGCGTTGGAGATTGCCGGCGCCTCCTCGGTGGGTTCGTTAGTCCATACGTTTTCGAGCGCGATTACTCCAATCTCTTTTGGTTTCGCGTTCAAATATACTTGGTCCTCCGCAACCGGGACGGCGACTCTTGCTTACGTTCCAAGTTCCACACATTGGATCGGAGTTAATCGGGCGACGGGGTATCTGACAAACGGCACGATAGGCGACATGGCCTCCGCTCCTATCGTCTCGGGGCGGTGGTATTACGTCGAGGTTATTGCGACCGCTACGGCGTTTACCGTTTACCTAAATGGAACGCAAGTCGGAACAGCTACGATCTCTCGCGGCGCAACGGCTACCTTCACGTTGCAAGGGGCGACGACGGGGACGGTTCTTTTCGACGACTTTTACAGCGGGTCGTCGATCCTCGGGCCTCAGCGGGTACAAGCATTTTCGCCGTCCGGAGACGGCGACTCGTCGGGCTGGACGCCGAGCGCCGGAACCAGCCACCACTCGCTAGTTAGCGAGAATCCGAGCGACGGCGATACAAGCTACGTGAATACGACCTCTGGCCTTGATCTGTGGACCTATGGGGCCACGGCGGACGGAACAATCAACGGGGTGCAGATCAACACGATCGCTCGAACCGAGGACAATTCGACGGGCTTGTATCTGCCGGTAAAAAGCAGTTCTACGCAGAGCGACGGAACGGCACAAACCGTCTCGTCAACGGCGTTCAAGAACTACTCTCGAATTGTCGAGGCGGACCCCGCTACTTCCGCCGCTTGGACCTCTTCGGGATTAAGCGATTCTCAATTTGGCGTGAAGGTTTAATATGCTACGAGTCACGAAACAGAACGTCGAGACGCTTAGTTACAGCCCCGTTGTAAAAACGGCAAGGGTGACGAAGCAAGTCGTTGAGGTTTTGTCTCGCATTTCGACGAACCTTACGCTCGGGGACTCTCTCGCATTTGCCGATAGCGTCGGCGTTCAGACGCCGAACGTCGGCATCTCGGATGGCTTTGGGCTGGCAGAGTCGTTCGTGATTGTTCGCGATCAGCCTGTTTCGATAGTAGACACGATCTCGTTTTCTGAATCGTTCGTTGCGGCGAAGACCCGCGATTTGGCCTGGGGCGATTCGATTACGTTTGGCGATTCGTGCCAGCCTGTTAAATATCGGAATTTCCGCTGGTCTGATTCGCTGCCGCTCGCTGACAATCTGCCCGAATCGTCTAGCATCCCTGCGGACGACGGGCTTGCTTTCGCGGAAGAGTTTGTGATTGTTCGCAATGTCGCCTTT
This sequence comes from Thermoguttaceae bacterium, assembly GCA_963665265.2. Taxonomy (GTDB): domain Bacteria; phylum Planctomycetota; class Planctomycetia; order Pirellulales; family Thermoguttaceae; genus CAXXHQ01. The sequence continues at coordinate 2,701,889 of OY762224.2, forward strand.
GCGTGGTCGGATTCATTGACGCTTGACGACGCCGTTGCAATCCACTTGACGGCGGAAACACTTTCCCAAACCTACTCTCCGATCGGTTTGCCGCCGCTCTCCGTGACGCCGGGGAACTTTGAGCTTCGCGGGGCTACCACGGTTATTATCACGCCGCCCGAGTTCGGTAATAAGGAATCTTTCCACCCAGTTCGCATAAAACGAGAAACCCGCCGGGGAACGCTAGAAGTTTACGCGGGGGCGTCGTGGCCGAAGCCGCAAACTCTTACCGTGCGGTTCGAGGTGACGCGGGCGAAAAGCCGGGAACTGATGCAGTTCCTAAATGATAATTTCGGCATGGAAATTGACGTACTGGATTGGGAAGGTTTTCTCTGGTCCGGCGTAGTGACGAAGATTGACGACGCGAAAGAAGATCATGGCTACTACTCCGTGGGCTTCGAGTTCGAGGGGGATCGATGCTAATTTTACAAGCTCCGTACCCGCTTCTAAAAGCGACGACCTGTTTACCTAATCCAGAGTTTCAAGACGGTGAGGGGTTGGTAGCCGAGGTGGCGACTTGCTACACGGCCACAGGAGCGCGGTACGCCTACGTTAAGAAGTGGCAGACACGAAAAAAGCTCACTTGGCAATTTGTTTTGACTCGGGAAAAGGGGGCGGAGTTAATTGCCTTTCTGCGGCTTTACCACTCTAGCCAAATAAAGATCACTGACCACAACAACCGCGTTTGGGTCGGCTACTTTACGGAAGACCCGGACTTGGCGACAGTTGCGAGGGCGGCCCCGGGCGGGAATCTCTCCGGCGAGCGTCAAGAAATCACATTGCAGTTTGAGGGGACAGAGCAGTGAGAAGTATTTCTGCGAGCGGTTTGCAAAAGTTGAAGACGCGATGCGGCGTCGAACCCATCATCATTGTTGAAGTGGATTGGCGGGACGGCACGACGCTTTCCTATGCCGACGCTGACGTTGGAAACATTCCTGGCAAGATTCTTGAAGTCGGCGACTTGGACAGCGTTATCAACGTCTCCGGCAGCGGCAGCACAAGTTCTCTTTCGATCAAGGTGAGCGATATAGACGGCTCGCTGAAAGGAATCTTTGACGCGCACGACGTTCACAAACGCCCGGCGCGCGTATATCAGTATTTTCGTGGCCTTGACCTGTCGGACAAGTTCTTGATTTTTAGCGGCGTCGTCAGCACGCCGATTGAGTGGAACGACCACGAGCGGACTTTTTCATTTTCTATTCTTTCTCCCTTGGAGAATCTCGAAACGGGTTTCAGCGCTGAAGAGGGTAATTTCTCGTATTTGCCGGCCAGCATGGTCGGCAAGCCTTGGCCGATGGTATTCGGCACGGCGATTGATTACAAGACGCTTCCTATCGACCTCTGCGTGAAGGGAACGACGCTAACCGGCGTCGGAGTGCTGGCGAACACGGCGGAATATCTAAATTCGCCGAGCGTTGATTTTCTTGAGCAGGAAAAAGCTCTTTTCATCGCGCGCGAGAAACGCGACTTTATCAAGGAGGTGCTTTCGACATTCGACTGCGCCTGGGGCCATACCTGGGACGAAGGGAGTTCCCTATATCAGATTGCCCCTAAACCGTGGGTTAAGTTTACGGTCAAGAATTACTCCGGAGACGCGGTTAATTTAACAGATACGGCGGAAGAAGACTCGCTTCGCGAGGGAGAAATTCTGCAAATCATTACGGAGTACGCTACAGTATGCGCCGAGATCGACGAGAAAGAACGCGGTCTTGACTGCGCAAAGCGCAAGCTCGCCGAGGCCCGGCAGGCGAAAGTTGACGAGGCCGCCGAGAGTTGTTTCGGCCGAAACCCGCTTGTAGTTCTTGGCGGCGAGGATTTTCCCCAAGACCAGTTTGTCACGATTCGCGTCGGGCACGCCGTTCTCTACGGGAAGTTTCACGGGCAGGAGTTTACGATCGCGTCTCGCGCGTTGGCGGACGAAGTAACCGCAGTCACGACCGCCGACACGTCCGTGAAGAAGCTTGAATGCGGGGGTTCCCCAGAGCCGGAACGCTTTTGTTTTCGCTATCAAGCCGGCTCGCTCGCTCCGAAATCCGCAGCGTCATCTTACGGTGATCGAAACCTAGACTTTCATACGTATTCGGCATTCAATGAGCCGCTTTACGACTACTTCTGGAAGTACGACTATTATTACCATTTCGCCCGCACCCTGACGCCGACATACGACGATTTGGGCGTAATCGACGAAGACGGTCCCGTCTATCGCACGTTTGCGGGCGTACTCACCCCCGGCGTAGTGAAGGACTCCGAAAGCGACGGGACGCAAATCCTGCAAAGCTGTTGGGAGGAACCGGGCACGCCTGTTCGGCTGGCCTCGGACATTAAGCAGTATTACGTGGCGTCCATCACGCCCGGAACGGTCCTATCGGTCAAAGGCTTCCGCAAGATCGGCGGCGTTAGCAAGCTCGTTGAATTACCGTCCTCGTGGTACTCGATCGAGACGAGGGACTACGGCGTCTTTACGGCGACGCTGGTGGTCCTTAATAAACCGCTTTCCTGGCGAGAGTATCGCGCAGACGGGCTTCTTGAGACGTGGACGGACGACGTTTACGTTACGTTCAAATCGACGGTCGGCCCAAATATCGCGGACATCATCCGATACCTCGTCGGCCAGTATTCCAGCCTGTCGTGCGACGCCGCGAGCTTCGCACACGTAAAGACGCGAACAGCTAATTTTCCGGCGAACTTCGTCGTGTTCGCCCGCAAGAATATCGTCACGTTTTTGCAGGAACTCGCGGAGCAGGCTCGCTTGGCCGTTTGGATCGACTCCGGCGTCGTTCACCTGAAGTATCTGCCGGAGGAACCGGCTGCCGCTGAGACGATTAAACTTGACGACATTCTTATCGAGAAAGGGGTCGAAGTCTCTTTGACGCCGACCGAGGACTTAATTACCAAAATGGTAATTGATTGGCGATCGGCATACACGGCGACGTACTCGTCACTTGAGGACGCCGTGACCCACAAGATGATTCTGCGTCACAACGTCGTCAAGTATGGCGTCAAGGAGCAATCCTACGACTACTACATCTATAATCAGCCGGAAATCATCTACAAGGTCGCGACGTTCTGGTTGATGCGGAAGTCGGTCACATGGAAGCGGGTTAAGTTCTCGACGCCGCTCCATAAGCTGAACATCGAGACGTTCGACGCCGTTACGCTTGATTTTGGTTACGTCGCCAACGGGGCCGTCAAGGCCGTCGTTGAGTCGGCGAAGTACAACTCCAATGATTGCTGCATCGACTTCGAGTGCGTCGTCCCTGTGGCGGCCGGGGAAATGTCGCAATATGCGTGGTATTGGCCCGCCGATCTTCCCGCGACGAAGACGTGGCCGCCGCAGGCAGATATTGACGCTGACAAAGTTCGTATCGGGGCGCGGGCCGTGGGCGACTTGCCGGTTGGCAGCACGAAGATTAACTTTTCCAGCGCTATATTCGTCGGCGGTCCCAATATCATCTATGGCCCGAATAGCGATCAGGGAGACGCCTCATTGACGGATAGCGGGTTTACGGCGAAAGAAGCCGCCTCGCAAACAGGACTCATTTCCACGGAAGAGCGTCCGACGCCGAATTTGAAGAACGACCTCTACAAAGGACCGGAACCAATTGACTGGTCGCAGAAATCCGGCTTCGGCGGTAGCGGTAGTTTGGTAATCGACATCGCTAAGACGACGATCGTTGACACGTCCAGCAGTGCAAAGAAATCTGCAAAGCTTTCTACGCTCTTGGCCGGCATCAAGGACGACAAGCTCGTCTTCAGCACCGACGCGCTGTTTGGCACGTCTGAAGAGGTTGCAAAAGAAGGCGGACAAGTCGCGGACTTCGTATTTGAATACGACACGGAACTCAAAAAGATGGGCGCCGGGCTTGCTTTTACTTATCCGGGGGCGGTATGAGGCTTACGGCTAATTTCATCAATCAGTTCATAGGCGTGCATAACGGAATCCTCACCGAATTGGTTCGGCTGAACTCTCATTATCCAGGGGTTGGGAACTTCGATTTAGAACTCAATCTGCTGGACAGCGTTGTCCCGGGCCATCGGATTGGCGGCCTTAACTGGCCCGTTCAGATGCTCATTATCGAAGATGACTTCCGCCGGATCAACGGCGGGGTCGGGCCTGATTGCTACAACAGCTATTCAGTCGCCAGGGCGGCATGTTGGGGTGCGATGGTCTCGGCCGGTGCGGACAGGCTACCGGATGAGATGGTGGCTTACTTGGCGGCTTCACGCGATTGTTTTACATGGCTTCAGACTCGGGGGTAGGGGTGGACTCAGCATTAGCGTGGGTGGGGTGGATTGCGGAGTGGTTCGCCAAATTTATTCCGAGGCTCGTCATTGTGCGATCAACGCACGGCGGGGTTCGGTTTCGTCACGGAAGAACGGCAATTGAAATGAAGCCAGGATTACATATCTACTGGCCGATCGTCACTGAAGTCGAAGTAATACCCGTCGCGCGACAGACGCATAATCTGCCATCGCAATCACTTCAAACGAAAGACGGGAAAAAGGTTGTTGTGGGCGGAGTCGTCATCTATGCGATCCGCGACGTGGTGGCCGCGTTGTCGAGGAACTGGGATGTGAGCGACACGCTGACGGACATAACGCTGGTGGCCGTTACGCACGTCGTGACGGCTCACGATCTGGCCTATTTGCAAGAACATCTCGTCGGCGACGTACAAGCGAAGCTGACGAGAGAGACAAGAAAGAAGCTGTCTCAATACGGCGTCAAGGTGTTCCGAACGGCTTTGACAGATTTCTCAGAGTGTTTAGTCGTTAAAAACATCGGCGGAGGTCGCAACAATGTCCTTATCCACAATGCCGAGTAAGGCCGCAAAATGGGCCAAGGCCGTGGGCTTTTGGATTATGGCCGGGCGGCCCGTGCGGAGCGATGAAGATGTTGACCGCATCCTGACGATCTGCAAAGCATGCGATCGTTTTGAGAACGGCTCCTGCAACGAATGCGGGTGCCACGTTTCAGAGGGGCCGGCCGTATTCAATAAGGCCAGAATGGCCACAGAGTTTTGCCAGTTAGAGAAGTGGTGAGTCGCAGCCGGCGCACTCTCCGCCCTTAGAACAGACGTAGATTCTTTTGAGGCAGGTCGGGCAGTCGTCTCGCGGAACATCCCTCGGTTCCCGCAGCTTGCAAAACCTGTACTCAGGAATAAAGACCCGCCACTCGTAAGAGTGCGGGTCTTTACTTTTGCGCCTGTAGCCTGGAAGCTCAGGCGGCGTTTCGCGTTTGTGAAAGATAATCGTCCCGTCGTCTTTGGCTATCACTCCCAGACTCCCCCCGATATTTCGGTGTTGACGACTCCATAAAAGTATGCTCGAATGCTGTTTTACTCGTCGGCGTTCAATGCAGGGTGATTTGGCGATGCAACCTTTAAAAGATTGGACTTCTGTTCTTGAGTGGCTCAAAAGGCCGTTTTTCGCGTTTGTTTCCACAGGTGTTCTATGTGGAATTCTGTTATCAAATGACGCTCTAAGCTGGCTTGGGCTTGAGCGATTTCGTTGGATTATCGCGGCCCTTTTCCTATTTTCAATCTGCGTTCTTTTCTCGCAAATTCTTGCTGTTATCTGGGGTTTCTTGTCCAAATGGATACAAAGAAGAGACGTTGCAGCAAGTTGCAGAAAGCGGCTTAATCAACTTACCCACAATGAGAAGCTTATTCTCAAGGGGTATATAGACGGGCAAACCCGCACTCAGAATTTTGATATCGGTGACGGAACTGTCGCAACTTTGGTGCAGGCTGGCATTATTAGTCGCGTGTCTAACGTCTCCCAGGGACCGCTCAGATTCCCGTACAACATTACCGATTTCGCATGGGACTATCTCAATGAGAACCCCGGCGTACTTGCTGACTTCTGAAGGCTGTTCAGGAAGCGATATACAAAGACAAATCTCGTCTAGCCACCGCTGAATCATTAGCCAGAGCGAACTTAGAGTCGCCATCAATACCACCATTGGCCTTTCAAGAGGTCTCGATAAACTTTAGCCTCGACGATGCAGTCATTCAGAGCGTCGTGCGGTCGCGGGTTTTCAATGCCGAGATACGAGGCCAACTCGGTGAGCGAAACGCGATTGAAAACTTGATTCTCGCCGCACAACGCCGCCCGATCGTTGACCGCGCACGCCAAGCCCATAGCGTCGCGTGGGATCGGGGAAAAGATTCGCTCAAAGAGGCCGCGTCCCAGCCATTTAATGCTGAACTCCCGCTCAAATGACCAGTTGTGGGCGAGCGGGACGATACACCGCCCGAGGGTCAAGTCCAGCTTTTCGAGCCACGCTAAGAACTGTCCTTCGACTTGTTCATGCGTCGGATAGTAGGAAAGCTCACTCAAACTTAGGCGGTTAATTCGCATAGCCAAGGGATCAGCCGCCTCCGGATGCTTTGGCGCGATACAGGTATAGAACGGCCGAATCGGAAGCGGGTCGAGGCCGTCGTCCAGCGGGACGACGGCGATTTGAACGATTTCGTGAACGTCCGGGTTGGTTCCCGTCGTCTCATAATCAATCGCCGCCAGGAGGTTGCCGTTTAAGTGCCCAAGTGTTTTATGCACAAGCCACCTCCAACTTGGCCGCGTAACGCTTGGCCTCATTGCGCAGCGTCCGAATGTCTTCATCGCCGATAACGTCGTCCCACCCCCGGTAATCGCAGAGCGCTAGGTCGGCTACGGTTTGGCGGGGTTCGACCCCGGGGCGAACGATTTTAATAAGCCAGCCGCCGCGTTCTTTCACCGCTTCGGCTTCATTCGGGAAGCGAACGTCGGGGATGATAAGTACGTCGGCGTGGACCACTTTTTTTAGCAGATAGTCAAGCCAAGTTCGGTCGTAGACGTTCTCGCGAATAGCTTTGGTCCCGAGGGCGACCCAAACCTCGACCGGGGACATATTAAGCTCTGGCAACTTTATATTTCGGAGGGCCGCCCCTTCTTCCGTCTCATAGAACTCCGGTTCACGCAAACCGGCCCACGCATAAAGTTCGTGAGAAACCAGCTTTAGTTCCCAGGCGAAAGATTGCTTAATAGCCTTGATGCCCAGCTTTTCGCACTCTTCAATTAGATAGTTCGCAAACGTGTCTTTCCCAGTTCTCGAATAGTGCCCCAGCCCTACGATCATTTCTTTTCCTTTAATTTTAGATTTGTGATGAATACTTTATGGTCAGTTCCGCGAGCCGTGGCATGGCGCTCCGGCATCGCTTTACTCGTCCATTTTCGCCCCCAGTGCGGTTTGTCGTCGGCGTCGAGCCAGTCGAAGAACCGCTCGTAGAATTCTTTGAAGAGGACTTTCCCCCCAAGATCGAATTCGCATTCGTGGTCGATGAAATTCTCAAGAGGACTTTTATTACTCTCTTGAGCCGCTATCTTGGACTCCGTTTCAATCACTGGCAAACGAAGTCGCCCAACTGGCTCCGGCAGCGGGATATTTTTTAGCGTGTAAAGAAAATGCGGAGCTTCCTCCATTAATCGGGGCAGAAGCTCTTTGTCCTTGTTGATATCCTCGTTCGGCAGCATCGGCTCGACGTAACATGCGACTATGCGAGTGTCGCCTGGGAAAATGGGACAGTGAAACCGGAAGTTGGCGACCTGAATGAAGTGCAATTTGTTCGGCTGGCCGTAAATGTCCGTGCGCATTTGACGAACGTAAAATGTCTTGGCCGTCACCCAGTCTTTGATGCGCAATAACGCATTCTTTGTCGTTGACAGGTCGGTTTCTTCGACCGTTGCGAGAACGGCGTCCCGAAGCTGTCCGTTGAAACCGCTTTGGTTTTTTAGCGGGTCGTCGGCTGAAGTCACGCCGTCCGGTATTAAGAGCTTGATTGCCTCATGGAGCGACGATTTACCGCAATTCTCGCCACCGTGGAAGAATAAATAAGGCAACGGGCTAAACGGGTGGCGAAATAGATTTGCCACCCAGGCGAGGCCGTAGTCCCCGCCGGTGAGTATTCCGTTCTCTTGTGCCCACGCGGATTTCTTTAATGGGCCGTTCAGGTCGCGGAAAATTCGCCTGAGAACGGCGTCCCAATGCGGGTGATGCGCCTCGTCTAGGCTTTTTAGGTCGGCAGCCTCATAAGCGGCTTGAATTCCGCGCCGATTCCACTGTCGCCCCCCCGGATACTCCGGCGCAAACGGAATACTCACGTCCGTCCACGGCATTTCACAAGCGTCGGCGATGATGAATTGGGCGTCAGCCGGGTGACGAGCCTTCAATACGTCGCGGATGTCGTCTTTGGGGACGGACAGCCATCGCCCCTCGTTGCTCTTCAAGAACCAGCCCATTCGATCGCCGGTCTCTGAGATTGTCGTGCGAATAAGATTGTCGTATTTATCCGCGTCGTACTCGGATTCGACGGTGGCCTCACCCTCTCGGACCCAGCGGGTCTTATCGGCGATCCAGCCGCTTATCTTTCCGTCCGTCTTCTTGACGCGATCAAACGAGAATACTAGTTTCCCGTCGCGTTTGACGGCGATTGTGATTTCTCGGTCGCGCATTGCGCTATCGACGGCTAACGTTTCGCCGAGGAGGGCGGCAGCTTGCTCCGCACCTTCGGCGGGAAAGACGTAGGTATTTGGCTTGTCAGGGTCTTTTTTCCCGCCGTAAAGATTGGCCGCCTGTTTGAGCGTCGGCCGCTTATTATAGGGAATGTGCGTCCAGCCGCCCTCGCTTTGAAGCCAGCCGGGCGCCTCGGTGATTCCCGGAGAAAAGCGGAATACGTCGAGACCGCCGTTCGGGCGGAGGAAGCAAAAACAATTCGGCGTGCCGGGGTCTTTTCCCTCGGAAATCGTCTCGAAATAACCGGAAAGTTGCAGCCGCTCCTTGACCTCTTTTAGCGCGCAAGTATGCGTGGTGAGAAGGTGATTGTCCGCGTCCCAGATCACCGTGTAGCCGGTGGCGGCCAGTTCGTCGAGAATACGCTTGTGCATCTCGTCGAACGGGATAATTTTCTGACTGGCCGCAAGGTCGTCTAGCTTGGCCTCGTCGGCCCCCTGCACGCGGGTTTTTGAGCGACGCTTGGCGATCACGTCAACGTGATCCCGCCAGTTAGGCACGTCGGCCTCAGTTAGCTTGGCATCGGTCGCCTTGAGCAATTCAAGACCGTTAGCGGGCATGTCACGCCGCCAAACCCAGAAGTTATTACCGCAGTTATCAACGCGGGCGGCGAAGTCGAACCCGGCGTCCACGCTCATCTTGCCCAACACGCATCGGGCCAGGGCGGCATGCTCGGTATGATCGGCCGTGGGGATGTTGTCGAGTGACACTCCCAGATGATAGCCAGCCCCTCCAGTGCTGCGCCGAACCTCGACATAGGGCAACTTTTGGGCCTTTTCGAGAATCTGGTCTAGTTCCTCTTTGGAGACACCAACCCCGGCGTGAGAAGTGATGTCATCGAAATCGAAGAAGACCCATTCCGACCGCCGCTTAACCCAGTTCCAGCCGGTGCGCCCGATCGCTGTGGCATACTTAGCGAGCGGCCAGGGGAGATCGTAGCTGGCCCACTCCGGATCGTCGTAAGCCTTCTTCGGCCGCCGAATCGCCCACCACTTGTCCAAACCGTCCGTGAAGACGCCCGGACGATCAGCTAGTTGCTCGCCTCCGATTACATTGACCTGCACTTCCATCTCGGGGCCGAGTTGGGCGAGTAGATCGCCCGCCACGCCTTGGCTTTTTAGAAATTCGATAATCGCCACATCAACTTGTTGCATTTGGTGTCTGCCTCCTACCCTATTACGAGTGCCAAAACGATTTTTTTAGACATTAATTTCAAACTTTTTCTAGGAAAACTTTTTCTGAAAATTCTTAGATTTCTTGTCTAAAAATTCGTTTTTGGCACTCGTAATAGGTTGAGGGCAGAGATGAGGGCAAAACTAATTGATATTGATAGGATTCGCGGGCCGCAGACTCTTTTACGGCCTGTTCTAAAATCCGACATTTCTTACTTAGAACTCAAAGCGTCTGTAGAGAAATACGGCGTAATCTGCGCCATTCTCGTCGTCACCGACGGGGACGGCTACGAAGTGGTCGCGGGCAACCGGCGTTTTAATGCCGCCAAAGATGTGGGCCTGAAGCAAATTCCGTGCGTCATTTATCCGCCTTGCTCGGCGGAGAAGAAACGGGCGTTGCAGATAACGGAAAACGCCAATCAATTTCAGACGCGGGCCGGAGATTATTACCGGCAGCTTTTGACTATCCACAAGAAGAACCAGGGCTATACCGTCTATGACTTGGCCGAGGTGGTCGGGAAGTCCCCGGCCTGGGTCGAAAAGATTCTTCATCTAAAACAACTTGCCCCCGACATTCAAGAGGCCGTTTTTCGCGGGGAAATTAAGACGGAAATGGCTATTTGGCTGGCCAAGCTCCCGCGAGACCGCCAGATAGAATTCCTCCCTCAAACGCAACTCATCACTTGCAGGGAGTTTGTGACGCGAGTGAAGCAGGTGCTAAGGGACAAACAACAGGAGAAAGAGCGACAGTATTTCAACAAGAGATTCGCAGAGCGGTTTCAGCCCGTTCGCTTCTTGCGAACAATCAAAGCAATCGAGTCGGAACAACAGACTCTAAAAGCCGGGCTGAAAGAAGTGATAACGAGGTCTCTAACGCCATTACAGGCTTGGGAGGCCGCTTTGCAGTGGGCATTGCACGGCGACAAGGAATCTATCCAAGAGCAGGAGGCCGCATTCTTCAAATCAGGCAACACTGGAAATCTTCTAAACTATGGGCAACGATCTGACAATTCCGCAAGTGAATGTTCCTCAAGTGGGCACGTCGGCGATCTATGACGAACTCGCCAAGGGTGCTGACTTCCTCCCCCGCATCCAACTCTATACCAAGGGGCGGGCGATCGACAAGCAGTTAATCTCCCCCGGCCATTTCGGAGTGCCGAAGAAAGACGACGAAATCGTCGATTTGGGCGATTCTATCGACATTATTCCGATCGCTCGCCGGCCGAAAGCCGTTGACCTCTCTGACACCGACGCGATCATCGTTAGTTATGACTCGGCGAGCGACGAGTTCAAGAGAATTCAGGACACTTCCGCCGAATCCGAATCGGGGTGCATGTACGGAATTTCCTATCTCGTACTCGAACGCACGACCGGCGAATTGTACGAATTCTTCTTCGGGTCAAAGTCGCTACGTGCCGCCGCAAAAACCTTAAACGGGTATTGCGCGATTTCGCAGGCTGACATCGACGCGGCCAAGGCCGCTGGAAAGAACGTGGACTCGATTCAGCCGCGTGGCCCGCTACCCGTGACGCTGGCCTCCCGGCTGGTTGACAAGGGCAAGTTCTCCTGGCACGTCCCCGAGTTCGCCCCTTGCTCTACTCCGTTTACCAGCAATCCCGGCCCGGGGGCGATGGAACAGGAGGCGACCAAGTTCGTCACCGCCAAGTCGGAAGGCGTAACCAAGGTCGAGGGCGGGAAGCGTCGCGCTCGTTAATTATAGCTATTTATATCTATTTATAGCTATAAAAACATACTTCTACACGCGGGAAATTCGATGCAGCTACCTTATGCTATGCTCGTCGCGCAGGCTACGTATGATTTCAAGAACCTTCTCGCTGCGGCAAATGAAATGCTCGGCTACTCTTTAGCCGAGGGGGCTGACCGCAGTATCAAGAAACTTACGGACGCCGAGCGGTTTATCGCGTGTTTGAAGTCTCTGACGGAACGCGGGGCGAAGCCTTCTTTCGACGGCTTTCTTGGCCACGGCTTCGCCTCCGTTCTCGTCGTCTTGAACGAGCGAGACGTTCTTCCTTTCGTCAGTACGGGTGTCCCGGCCGCCGTGGCAAAAACGGTCGCCCCGGGCGTCTATTGCGTCATTATGTCCGCAACTCTCGCCCAGTGGAAACAGGCAGTCGTGGACGGTCTAAGTCGCGTTGAGTCGCGGGCGGCTTACGGGGCGGTAATGCAAATCTTCGAGGCCGCCAACTACAACCTCTGGTCTGACTACGCTAAGAAACCTGTCGGGCAACTCTTTCTTTTGAAGGGCAAATAACGTGGACGGTTCCGCTTCAAGCGGCGCGGTCGTTCATTTCTCTTCGGTCTTCTACGTGGGGCAACTGATGCAAGTCAATTTCATAACGGAAACTAAAAAAGGCACTCTCATTCAAATATCGGGCGAGATCGAATATCGAGACGGGAGAATCCTGTTTCTCAAATCTCCGTTCGCGTTGAAAGAAGAAATCAAGGCGATGGAAGGAAGCAAGTGGCATGGCAACGACGATCCGCCGCGAAAGATGTGGTCGGTCAAAGACACGCCACGCAATCGCTTTCAACTTGATTACCTGATGGGTAAGGACACCTATGCGTGGTTCGACCGAGAGATAATTCGGCACGCCTATTCTCGCCCGCTCATGGATCATCAGCGGGAACTCGCGGACCATTTCCTCACGTATCACTATGGTATCATGGCCGCCGAGATGGGTTGCGTTGACGGAGAAGCTGTTATTAAGGCAGCTGTGGCAGACCGAGTTTTTGCTGAGTTTACAACCACCTTATCGCAGCTTACGTCGCTCATGGCGGCCGAGCCGGAAAAAGACTACTATGTCGAGTCATGGGACGGGGCCGCAATTGTCTATAACCGCGTTATCAAAGCGATCGATAAGGGCGTCAAGCGGACCGTCAAGGTTGTAGCGGGGCATTTATCCACATGCGTCACGCCGGACCATGAGTTCTTTGACGTGTCTGGCAAGACGGTCTCCGCGTTGGACTTAGAGACGGGGCAGCAACTCTTGGCAAAGCTTGGCCCGGTAGCCGTGGAATCTGTTACCACTGATACCCCGTGCCGTGTTTATGATCTTGTGATGCAAGACCCGCATCGAAACTTCGTGGCGGACGGGTTCGTCGTCCACAACTGCGGCAAGACGCTCTCGGCGCAAGAAGTGATGGAGCAATCTGGCGTCAAAGATTGGTGGTGGGTGGGGCCAAAATCCTCCCTTCCCAATATCGAACGTGAGTTGCGGAAGTGGAATCTCGATTCGAGTATCCGCGTGAAGATGCTGACGTATGAGCGTCTTGTTCGCGAGATGAAGGAAAATGCGGAGATACCGCAGGGCGTCATTTTCGATGAATCGTCTCGCGTGAAAACCTCCGGCGCGCTCCGAACGCAAGCTGCGCAAAACTTAGCCGACGCGATTCGGGCCAAGTACGGCAACGACGGCTACGTCATTCTCATGTCAGGTACGCCCTCGCCGAAAACGCCAGTTGATTGGTACAGCCAGTGCGAGATCGCTTACCCTGGCTTCCTGAAAGAAGGTTCGCCTAAGGCCCTTGAACGCCGGCTTGCGTTCTTGGAACTCAAACAGTTTGACGGCGGCGTCTCGTTCAACGATCGCGTCGGCTGGCGAGACGACGAGAAAAAGTGCGATGTGTGCGGCATGTTTGAGCAAGATGGGCCTCACACGCACGAAGACGGAGACTACCACCGTTTTGTCCCGTCACGAAACGAAGTCGCCTATATGTACGAGCGATTGAAGGGCCTTGTGATAATTAAGCATAAGAAAGATTGCCTAACTCTGCCTGAGAAGCATTATCGCAAAATCGTTTGTCAACCCTCGGCGTCCGTTCTCCGTGTCGCCAAAGCGATTGTTCAATCTTCGCCGAGCGCCGTACAGGCCATGATGCTGCTTCGCGAGTTGAGCGACGGATTCCAGTACCGGGAAAAAGTGGATGGAACGGCGAAATGCACCCACTGCAAGGACGGAAAAGTCTACGAGTGGTTCACCGGCGAGGAGATTTATTCGCAAATTGATATGCTCACGCCGGAAAAAGTCGCCACGCTTGAGCGGCGGGAAGTGGACTGCCCGGTGTGCGGTGGCTCCGGCCAGATGCCAAAGATCATTCGTGAAACGAAAGAAATTCCTTGCCCAAAGGAAAACGCCCTCAAAGATTTGCTGGACGAATGTGAGGACACAGGGCGTATTGTTGTTTTCGCGGGCTTTACCGGGTCTGTTGACCGGGTGACGAATCTCTGCCGCAAGCAGGGGTGGGACGTTGTTCGACTCGACGGGCGCGGTTATCAAGTCACGCGGGCGGACGGGCAGCCGGTCGAGGAACAAGGTTTGGATTATTGGGCAAACCGCGACAACCTCAAAGTCGCCTTCGTGGCCCATCCTGAATCCGGCGGCATGAGTTTAACGCTCACCGAGGCCAGCATGGCCGTCTATTGGAGCAATTCGCTCAAACCTGAATACCGCATTCAGTCCGAGGACCGCATTCACCGTATTGGGGCGGACTTTAATCGGGGCTGTACGATCGTGGACTTAACGCATCTGCCGTCTGACGAAAGAGTGCTGGACATCATTCAGAGCAATCGAAAACTTGAACTTATGACAATGGGGGAGGCGTTCAATGGCATTAACTGGGGCGACGTGTATCCGGCTTTTTCTGCAACTGCTTAAAACGGTGAATCGGGACGCTGCGTTGGCTTGTGTAGCGCAGGCTTTGGTCAACGAGGGCCAAGCCCTGTTGAAAAGCGGCAACTTCGCGGAGGCTCAGGTCTACGAGGAGCAGAAGAATAAATTTCTCACCGTGACGTTGAAATTCAAATTGCCGGCCACGGCGGAGAGTTTCGCAATTATTTGGAAGGGGTTAAATGCTAACAAAGCAACAAGTTAAACAGATCGTTAAATTGTGCCGCACGAAAACGCAGGACGAGGTGGCAAAAGAGTTCAGCATCTCGCGATCAATGGTAAGCGACATCGTAACCGGCCGGGCATACCCGACTGTGACGCGACCGGACGAGGCGGCCGGGGAGACAATTCGCGGGCTTGAGGCGGAGATTACCCACCTCAAAGACGAACTGCGATCCGAGAGGAAGAAGAGCCAATCGAACAGCCGGATTGAGGGGCTTTTTGCGGCAATCGCCAAGGAACTCGAAAGCAAGGTCCAACAGTTCAAACCGCTACCCGACGCACGTAAGCGAAAACCCACTTCGGCCGTGGAAGAGCATTTGGTCGTTCATATTAGTGACGGCCACCACGACCAAGTTATTCGCCCCAGCGAGGTGGGTGGGCTGGAAGAGTATGACTTTCGTATCTCTTGCTCGCGGGCGGAGCATTACGTCGAATCCATCATTAAGTGGTCGCAAGAGACGCTAACAAATTTCACGTTTCCCCACCTGACCATCTTGAATTACGGTGACTCTACGTGCGGCGAAATTCACCGCGCCGTAGAGCGGTCCTACTTCCGAAACCAGTTCGATAACTGTCTGGCGATCGGCGGGCTTTATGGGAGGATGTACCGCGATTTGGCTCCATATTTTGAGTCGGTGCGAGTGGTATGCCTGTCCGGAAACCACGGACGGCGCACGCAGAAGAAGGATTACTACGGAGCTAACGAAAACTGGGACTATCTGGTCCACAAGACGGCCTCTCTACATTGCGGCGATCTGAAGAATGTGCAGTTTGTCATCCCCGATGCTTGGTCGGCTAACGTCGAGATTAATGGCCAATGGGTCAACGTCTCGCACGGCGATGACGTGCGAAGCAACGGGGGCGTGCCGTTCTACGGGATGCAAAGGCGGCAAAAGAATCTCGTCGCTCTTAGCGGCGTGGCCGACCTGCCGCGAATCCGCTATTTCGTCATGGGGCATCACCACGTATCTGCCGCCCTGGCTGACGTTGAAGGCGAATTATTAATAAACGGTGCTTGGCCGGGAACCGATCCTTTTGCGTTCAACGCCCTGGCGGGCTACCGCGAGCCGGTGCAATTAATCCACGGCATGCACCACCGGAACGGCGTGACGTGGCGATTGCCAATTAAACTCCGACACGACGGAGAGAAACGGGGGCCGAAGCGTTATGAAATATGAAGTCATCGAAGTCCCGATCGAAGATATTTTCTTTGACCGGGACTTTAATTGTAGATCATTTTCGATCGAAAGCACGGCGCCGCTTGCGAAGTCGATCGAGGCGCACGGCTTGCTTACGCCAATCATTTTGCAGCCATACGACGGGCCATACGAATATCGGATTGTCGCGGGCCACCGTCGTTACACGGCGATGCGGTATCATCTCCGCCGAAAGAAAATCCCCGCCTTTATCTGTGAGGCGGGGGCGGAGGCCAATCTTGCGGAAAACTTGGACCGCCAAGACTTGAATATCCTGGAGCAAGCCAAGGCAATCCGGAGACTCTACCCGGATGGGTCGATTCGCTCAATCGCAAAGGCCATGAATCGAAACGTAGTCTGGGTCGAAATTCGCCTCCGGCTTCTCAGGTTGTCAGGTGAGATTCAGCAAATGGCCGCCTGCGGAAAACTAAATACCACGCAACTACTTCAAGTAATCAGGTATCGCGGAAGTAGAGTCAAGTACGCAAGAGAACTGGCAGCCGGAAAGAAATCCGTCTCAAAGAGGCGCCCCACTTGCACGCAGATTCGTGAAATGCTGCGAACCCTTACTGAGCAAGGCTTCAACGAAGATGCCTTGAGGCTCGGGCTGTGGGTGGTCGGGGATATTTCAAAAGAAGAAATTTTCAAGAAACCGGAAAATTAGAGTCTCAAAACCAGCCCAGAGGCGTCTATAGCTATATAAGCCCAAGCGCTCTTTCGTTTGGCGACAGGTATTTGGCGGGATTCATTCTCTACCTGTGCAGAACTCTCTCTCTCTTTTGCACTGATAATATGCGCCTACGCTTAGACTCTGAAACATGCGGCTTGCACGGCATGGCCGTATTGTTGCAATATGCGTTTGATGACGGGCCAATCACGCTACATGACGTGTGGTTTAAGCCCGTGCGTGAGACGCTGAACTTAATCGAATCGCTTTTAGAACACGATTTGATCGGGTTCAACCTCGTCTTTGATATGTTTCACCTATGCAAGGTTTATACCATCTGGCGGCTGCTGCCTCCCGACTGGATTCCCGTTGAGCATATTGAAGCGATCGCTTTAACAGAGGCGAAGGGGCAGGACGGCCCCTGCTTAAAGCCGAAGAACGCGCTTGACTTGTTCTTGTACGCTCGAAAAGGGCCGTTCCAGAGCTTAATGGCTCGCGAAGACATCCGTATTCGCAAAGTCCCCGCGTCTCTTGCCTACGCACTGGCCGAGGAGTTGGAACGCCGGGTCAAGCTCGATGACATTTACTTCGCGCGCGGACAAAAAGGCGCGCCGCGTTGGCACGTTTTCCCGCGTGAGAAGGCGGGCTGGATCGACCCCGATTTCAAAGATGTCGTTTTGCGATTCAGCGCGGCGTCCGGCTTGAAGTTTTTGGCTGAGTATGTGCTGAAGCTGAAACCGGACTATCACTACGAGGATGTGGAGCCGCCCGGCCGACCGATTGAAGCCGGCTTCGCTCCGACAGCTTTAGCAGTGAGCGACCCATCGCGCGGCTGGGCCGTCGAGTACCCCGGCAAAAAGATTCGTCATGCGTGGCCAGCTTTAATAAAGAAGCACGCGGAGCATTGGCGGGATAACGTCGGGGCGAGAATCTACGCCGAGAAAGACATCGTTTATACACGAGAACTGGACAAGTATTTCGGCTGTCCCGAGCCGGGGGACGATGACTCTATTCTCGCCTGCATGGTGGCGGCCGTCCGTTGGCATGGCTTCAAGATCGACATTGAGGGCATCAGGAAACTTAAAGAATCAGCAGTGGCGAAGGCGGCTAGCAGCCCCATTAATATCAACAAGCCGAGTGAGGTTCGTCGCTATCTCTACGAGGTGATGGACGAGACCGAGCGAGAAATCATCGCCGAGACGACGCGAAAAGCGATGCTCGAAGCGATCCGCGATTGGGACATGGGCGAGGAACCGTGCGGCATGGCCGACTGCGGCCCCAACTGCCCGCGATGCGGCGGGACCGGCCAGATGCACACCGGGCCGCACCCGGCAGCCTCGCGAGCGAAAGTTCTCCTTGAAGCCAAATTCGCCAAAAAGGAGATTGAACTTTACGATAAGCTCCTGCGCGCCGGCAAGTTTCACGCCAGCTTCAATATCATCGGGACGCTTTCGTCTCGTATGAGCGGCGGAGACGGGCTGAATGCGCAGGGAATCAATCGCTCCTACGAAGTTCGTAAAGTCTTCCCGCTGTCTTGGGAAGGCTATCAGCTTTGCCTTGGCGACTTTGACAGCTTTGAAGTCACGCTGGCCGAGGCCGTTTATAAAGACGAGAATTTGCGTCGAGACTTGCTGGCGGGGAAGAAGATTCACGCCCTGTTTGCAATGGCCCTATTTCCCGGCCACACCTACGAACAAATTCTTGCGACGGCTAAGACCGACAATGATCTCTACTCTAAGGGCAAGCAAGGGGTCTTCGCCATGATTTACGGCGGCGATTGGACCACCCTTGTGCAAAAGCTCTCGGTCTTGCCCGATGACGCGAAGCGAGCGTTTGCTGATTTTGAGAAGCGATACCCAGGCGTTAAGAAGGCCCGGGAAAAAGTCTTTAATGCCTTTTGCTCGATGCGGCAACTTTCCAACAAGCAGGTTGTTTGGAAAGACCCAGCGGATTACGTCGAATCGTTTCTCGGTTTTCGCCGCTACTTCACGTTGGAAAACACGGTCTCGCGCGAATTGTTCCTTCTTGCTCAAAAGCCGCCTAAGCACTGGCGGAGCGATTTGAAGGTAATTCGCCGCGACCGCGTTCAGTTTGCGTCGGGGGCGACAACTTCGGCCGTGTTCGGGGCGGCGTTCGCTATTCAAGCCGCAAACATGCGAGCGGCGGCAAATCACGAAATTCAATCTCCGGGCGCGCAGATCACCAAACGCCTGCAACGGCGAATTTGGGACCAACAACCTAGCGGCGTGAACGACTGGTGTGTTGCCCCCATGAACGTCCACGACGAAGTGCTATGTGTGACGCGGCCGGACTTCATCGACAGCACCGCCAAGATCGTGAAAGAGACAGTTGAAAGCTATCGGGACAAGGTGCCATTGATCGGCATGGAGTGGATGACCAACGCAACGACATGGGCGGATAAATAATTCTAACTCTAATTCCGCGTGGAAATACTGGTTTAAGTATAGGCAAATGATTATGTACATCACCGAAGAATTTGAAGAGTTACTTTTACCAAGGAAATCAATTGAAATGCGCGAGAAAAACAAAGGCGTTGAGTATGTCATCGAGACACTAAACCAGGAAACCGGCTACTGGGTTTGGTGCAACGTCTACCCGGTGTCGCGGTCGCTCTGCTTGAATCGGCACCGCTTTCTTTGCTTCACTTGGTTCACGGAGGAGGAAGCCTATGTCGCGAAAAGCAAAGAGGATTTAGAGGCCCGCCGCCGTGCGATTGCGAGCATCCGCGTCAGCGACAGCCGCGTTGCGGGCGAAGCTGTTCGCATCGTCAAAGTAACCAGATTCAGTCTGGGTAGCGACATACGCGAGGTTGTCTGGCAAAACGGAGCTTGGCTGTGAGCCACGGCCCCGAATACAAGATTCAAGGCAAGCTCATTACTTATCTTGAGCAACGGGGCTGGCTTGTTGAGAGGATCATCGGCAACGCCTTTCAATCCGGCTTGCCTGATCTCTATTGCTGGCACCCTCAGTTTGGCCAGCGCTGGGTGGACGTGAAGGTCGAGGGGCGTTATTCCTTCACCAAAGCGCAAAAACAAAAGTGGCCGCTGTGGGAGCGACACCAACTGGGCGTGTGGATTCTAACCGGGGCGAACCAAGAGAACTACGACAGGCTCTTTGCCCCGCCAAATATGCGTGATTACTGGAAGAAATCCTGGGACATTGACGTGGAGGGCATGATTAACGACCTATGCAAATGATCCGAAAGCCGGAGCGCTGGCTGTGCATGGCAGCCGCTTGGTCAATGGCTCTCGATATTTCTTTGAGGCGATTCTTCGATATTGTTGGGCACGACGGTGGCGAAATAATCTTCCCTGGCAATCTTCCTCCGACTGATCGGCGGGGGCATCTTAGCCAGGAGTGCGTTCGAGCGGCGTGGTCGCTAGGAAAGACCGCGACGCAATTCGACCCGGCTACCAATATCGACGGACCATGCGGAAGAAGCCGCATTATCCGGCTTCTTGATTTTACTGACTTTCTTCACGCGGAGCGGGGAGTTGTCATCGGCACAACACCTACGTGGCACGCAGTCGCATTTGAGCGAGGCGTATTCTACGACCCTGATCTTGAACAACCATCTAAGACTTTACTTCTTGAACCTAAACGATTGTGGGTGATTAAATGACGCGCGATGAACTTGTTACTCAAAACATGGACAAAGTGGACGCCGCCGTCGGGCACGTTCTCAAGCAGTTCCCCGAGTTCGCCTTCTTCAAGGACGACTTGGTATCCGCCGGCTATTTGGGCCTCGTCGAGGCGGCCGAAAAAGTGAACAACGCTGAAGACATCCCCGCGTATCTCTACAGTGCCGTCGAAAACGCTGTCAAGGCGTCCCTAGTAGAAGAGGGAGAAATCCGCGTCCCACAAACCTCCAAGCGCAGGCTTCGTAAGCGAGGGGAGGAGGTTGATCTTCAATTCACACGCGCGGATATTGCAGTGGCGTCGGACCACAGCAACGAGCTTTACGAGGAGATTCTGGCCTGTTGCGTGACCGACGACGAGAAAATTGTGGTTGGCCTCAAGCGGCAGGGTTACACGCAGGAGGAGATTGAAGAGAAAACAGGCATACCCCAGCGTCAAGTAAGTCGCAGCCTTGAAGCCGTCGAGGAGCGGTTAAAGGAGCGGTCCCGTGGCTAAACGCGAACTCCTACAACTCGCCACGCCGATCGACTTCAATAAACACCGAATCGGCGGCTGGCTCATGTCGGAAAAACTCGACGGTATGCGCTGTTTTTGGGACGGCGGAATCTCTCGCGGCAAATCAACGTCGGAGATTGTTTACGCCGCTAAACTACGCGAGACGACTGCCACCGGCCTATGGTCCCGTTACGGCAATCCGATTTTCGCCCCGCCGTGGTTCCTCGACAACCTCCCCCTATTCCCGCTTGACGGCGAATTATGGGCCGGGCGCGGACAGTTTCAAAAGACGGTCTCGATCTGCCGCAAGCAGACGTTCGATCCTCGGTGGACAGACATTCAATATGCCGTCTACTCGTCACCGCCGTGGGCGGCAATGCTTACGCCGGGCGAGATCAAGAATCCCAATCTCGAACTGGTTATTCCCGAGATGGAAGCGCCCGCAGCGGGCGCGACCGGCACGTTTGCAGACGAACTGAAGTTCCTTCGCAAGCTCAAATCCAAGTTTTGCTTCCTGCACGAGCAAATCAAATTGACCGCCTTTGAGCCGTCCGCCCGCGAGCAGGTCGAGTATTACATGAAACAAGTCGTCGCCAAGGGCGGTGAAGGGGTCATTTTACGAAACCCGGACGCTCCTTGGCAGCCCAAGCGACACGCCGGCATTCTGAAATACAAGCCTTGCTCAGATGATGAGGGAACGCTTGTAGGCTTCATAGCTGGTAAGGGCAAACTCTCCGGCATGATCGGGGCGTTAATCCTCGACTATCGCGGGAAAAGATTAGAACTCTCCGGCATGACGAACGAGGAGCGGGCCTGGGAAGACGCCGAGGGGGTTAGGCTTTCCATCAACAACCCCGGGGATGAGGTGAAATCGCAAGGCCGCTATTTCAAAACCGGGGACAAAATCACTTTCAAATATCGCGAGTTTACCAACGACGGCATTCCTCGCGAAGCTCGCTATTTCAGAATAAGGAATGAGTCTTGAGAATACCCGAATATCTGAGCTATACCAGCCTGACGCTGTTTCACACCGACCGTCAGGAGTTCTATTTGAAGCATCTGGCCGAGTGCCGGCCGGGGCGGTTGCCGCAAACGCAACCCATGTCAATCGGCTCCGGCTTCGACGCCTACGGCAAGAACGCGATCGCGGAACTTATTTGGGGGAAAGGAGTCAAACCCCAATTCGACTTCGACGCGATCTTCACGTCGCAAGTTGACGAGGAGAACCGCGATTGGGCAAAAGAAAACGGCAAGTACGTCTTCGATTGTTACGTGCGAAGCGGGGCCTTCGCTGACGTGCTTGCGTTAATTGAAAAAGCGTCGGAGGAACCACGCATGGAGTTCACCGTCACAGGACAGGTGAACGGCGTTCCGCTCTTGGGCAAGCCCGACTTGCTGATCGTCTTCCCCGATTACTCGCTCATCCTTGACTGGAAGGTGCGGAGCTATTGCAGCAAGTACGCCGCGAGTCCTAGCAAAGGCTACATGCTTTGCCGGGACGCCTTCACGGGCAAGCCGTCGAAGAGCCACATGCAAGCCC
Organism: Thermoguttaceae bacterium; assembly: GCA_963665265.2. Lineage (GTDB taxonomy): Bacteria > Planctomycetota > Planctomycetia > Pirellulales > Thermoguttaceae > CAXXHQ01. Next base: position 2,724,116 of record OY762224.2, read on the forward strand.
ACTCGGGTTTCATGCCGCACGATCACTACGGCCTGACAATTAACGCAGGCTGCATGGAGGGCTGTAACGACAGCTACGCGGACCAGCTTTCCCTTTACGCTTGGCTTCTCGGTGAAGAAGTCGGTAGCGAGAAATTCGTCACTTGCATTGAAGAGATCGTTGCTAAACCCGCAACTCCGCCGCAGCTTCGCGTCGCCACTCACCGGGCGCGAGTCAGCAAGAAGTGGCAAGAGAGCTTATTTGCTCGCTGCAAAGAATGTTGGGATGCAATCATCAACAACACGGTATTCCCTCCCGAGAAATGCGAGGAGTTGGAATGGGCGGCCCAGAACTCAGCTATTTCAGACGGATGGATGAATGAAGTCACACGACCCCAATACTTCCGCTAATGTGATCTGCGGAGATTGCATTGAGGTTCTTGAAGGGCTTGGGCAGTTTGATTGCCTATTCACCGATCCGCCGGACAACATCGACTTGGGATACGGCGAGTACCGCGACAAACGTTCCGACTACGTGAATTGGTTGGAGACGTGCGTTGATATGTTTATCAATCACGCTCCGATTATCTGGCTTAGTTTCAACTCGCGATGGACATTAGAACTCGCCGACATCGTTCGGCGAGTTCTGCCGGATGAGTGGGAATTCAAGCCGTGCGTGCAAACCATCACGTTTGGGCAGCATAATCAAAAAGACCTTGGTAACAATCATCGCCCGCTATGGCGATTAAAACACAAAGACGCCCCGCTCTATCCGGATAACATTCGCGTTCCGAGTTGGCGACAACAGAACGGGGACAAACGAGCGGACCCGCGCGGCCGCGTTCCCGGCGATGTTTTTGATTTTCCGCGAGTAACAGGCAACAGCAAACAACGTCGCTCGTGGCACCCGACGCAATTGCACGAAGGGCTGGTCGAGCGTTGCATTCTTCTTTCAACAAAAGAAAAAGACTCTGTCGTAGACCCGTTCGGCGGGACGGGAACGACGCTCCGTGTCTGTCAAGCAAAAAACCGCAATTGCACGCTAATTGAGCTTGATAAAAATTATTGCGAAAAGATACGGGAAAGTTTATGAAATCTGCGTCTCAAAACAGTTGGCCAAACGTCTATTAATGTACAAGCAGGCAACAGCAATGAAAGACATGCTTGATCGTGAAATCAATCCCGGTAATCGAATCGCCTACCCTGTTCGACGCGGCTCAGAAATCCATCTGGAACTGGGGCAAGTTGAGGCGATCGGCCACAACGCACTCGGCGATAAAGTCATCTTCGCTTACAACTCCAAGGGACGGAAAGTTTCCATCCGTCGTATCGATAACGTCCTCGTTTACGCGGATTTGTGAGTGCGGATATGAAACAAGGAACTACGAATGTCCAATCTGCGGATCAGCAGCCAAGCGCAGCAGTCGCAACTTCGAGTCGCGCTAGAAGAACTCGAAGCCGAACAAATAGTCCTGACCGCAAAAATGCGGCAAGTGATGCGGGAGATCGACGAGATGCAAAGAGCCTTAGATTCTACTCAGCCGGACGAGGAATCTGGCGAGCGGGAAACTACCGCATAACCCGCTGTGACGACGTAGGGGGCGTTCGGGTTCCGACCTGTTATTACGCTTGCGTCAAAACGGACACGGGTTGGGACTTCGCCTGGGAGCGACGCCCGTACAAGACCAAGAACAAAGCTATTCAGGCTTGCGAAAAACACGCAAAGCAGTGGCGACAAATAAAAGAAGTCGGTGTCCGAGATGGTCGCCGCCTATTTCAAGAAATCCCTTCAAGAGCAGTACCAATAAATGAAAACTCTCCTTGAGGCAATGTTAGCGGGCGTCGTCGTCATAATCGCCTTAGCGGCGTTGGCCGGCGTCGGCTACCTCTTATACGCGAATGCCGGGGCCTTGGCACAAGGCTTTGGCGCGGCGTTAGCGATTGGCTTGCTTGGCGGGGCGGCTCGCTACTTCAAGCTGACGCGAAAACTGTTGCACAAAATCTTTTTCGGAAAGATGTTTCAATGACACCATACGTTAGCATCGACATCGAAACAACTGGCCTCGACCCTGAAACGTGTCAGATTCTCGAAATCGGCGCAGTGTGGGAAGACTGGACGACGCCGATTGAAAAGTTGAAAACTTTCCGCGCGTTAATTGGGCACGACGAGTACCGAGGACAGCCCTACGCCCTCGCGATGAACTCCAAGCTGCTTTACGAACTCGCCGGCACCTCAATCCTTTTGACTCCAAGGAGAGTCGTTGGGCATCTCTGTCGCTGGCTGGCTGGGTGCGGCTGGGATGGGAAATCAATAACGCCGGCGGGCAAGAACTTTGGTTCTTTTGATCTTCAATTCCTAAAGAAGCTCCCAGGGTTCGACATCCCGTTTCGGCACCGAGCCATCGATCCCGGCATGCTTTACTTTCAACCGTGGATCGACGGTGCGATTCCGAGTACGTCGCAATGCTACTCGCGAGCCGGAATCTCCGAAGACGTTGCCCACACGGCCGTCGCCGACGCCTTGGGCGTGGTGAAACTCATTCGAGCCTACTATGAGTCTAAGAAGCTGGAAAACAGAATTCTTCCCGAGACCCGTTCAGCGAGTTCCTCATAGTGAAGTGATTCCGGCCGCCCTAAGCAAGTGGCGCGGCCTGCGAAAAGAAAATCTCGACCGGCATGGCTTATTGCTGGTCGAGTCCGTCCTGTCAGACGGCCACGACTCCCTCATTATTTCCAACTCAACCTGCACCCTTTGCTACAACTACCGCTGTTCCGAGTGCCCAATTAGTTGCAAAGACGCTTACGAGCGGTTCTGTGACTGCGGCGACCCGGAACCGATGATCGGATTACTATGCTTCGCATTCAATTCAGCACCGTCGGCCCCTGTCTCTACGCAGTTGCAGCCGAAGTAAAAGTCAATTTAACCAGCATCTCGTATGCTGGCTATAAAATCGTGTTCGGAAATGAACATCGATTTCTGAGCGACAACTGCCTTAGCGTCTGTGAGGGCCAAGTCACCTGTCGGCCGTATGGGACCGCCGAGGAGGCGAAAGCCGCCAAGGCAAACTTTGAAAAAGCCGTTGAGGAGGCAAACTCCCAACAGCGTTTCATCGGCAATGTCGAATTGACGCGGCTCGGCACGCCTGACACGCTCGGCACGCTTGTCGTAAGCAGCGGCAACTTTCCGCAGATTTGCACGCCCAAACTTCAGCTAGCTCCCGGCGGGGTGACATACTGCGAGACCGTTGAAGAGGCTGTAAAACTCATGGACGACCTCATGCCGCTGGCCTACATCGCCAACGGAAAAGAATACGGCGGTGAACTCAAAGTTCGGCTCGCCCGCGTTGGCAGTACACTTTACGCCCAAACGGTCGCTATGCCCGATCGCCTTCGCGGAGCGATGGACATTAACGAAGCCCGTGGCTACAAGCTCCGCTCTGGCGACTTCCCGGCAATGGGTGTCGGGATTTTGGCCCTGCCGGGGCGAGACCGAGACGCGGACAGTAACATCGTCTCCAACACGTTTGCGGATGAAGAGGCCGCAAAAATCGCCCAAGAACATTTTATCAAGTTGATCGAGAGCGTGGGGAGCGTCACGGTTGGCGGCGACCGGCTAAAGGTCGAGTTCACCCAGAACGGCACCCGCGTCACGGCCAGGGTTATCAACGTCGCCCCCGGGCTTCCGATCGTTTGCCGCGATTCATGGGCGATCATCCCCGGTCAAGAAGCGTTTGTCGGCGGCACGTTTCTAAACGCCGCCCCCGGCGTCGCTGAGTGGACGTTTGCCACCGACACAGAGGCGTCGAATTACGTTAGTAACATTAGCGAACTCATAAAAGAGGCCAACGACTACGAAGAGGAATACGTCAGCGGACCCAAACTCGGCATAACTTTTATCCGCACCGGCCAGAATCTCAAAGTCGTGGTCATAGCAGAAAACTTGGAACAGTGCTATTACGACGACGATTGGACGCTGCAATGCCGCAGCAAAATAAGTCTTGCAGCCAAGCGTCTCTACATCGGAGTTGGCGAAGATAATTACACATACACGTCGGCGGAGCAGGCGAAACAAGCCTTGAAGCGGTTCGTCGGATTGGCCAAAGAGGCCAACTCCGAGGTTGTCGGCGATATTTCCGCCAGTCGATTACGAGTTAAGTTCTGGTTCAACGGGAGTAATCTTTCCGCTCAAGTCCTGAAACAAGAGAAATCAATTGGCGGAAAAACGATCGCTCAACTTGGCGGCTTCAGCATCAAAACCGCCGGAGGACCGGGCATTTACGGAAAGCATCTCTACATCCGTGGAAGCAACCAACTCCGCGACGGCGAGATTGCAAAACATGAATACGCATCGGCGAAAGAAGCTCAAGAGGCGTTCAGCGTCTTTGACGCGATGATTACCGCCGTCAATCACCCCGATGCGGCCACGTACCTCTATCACTGCAATAACGGGCTGTTGAATAAGGTTGAACGGGTAAAACAGTTCGCAATGCCGCCCTATTTCATTCAAACGGTTCAGTCTCCGCTATGCTGTCCGATCGGGCCAACCGATAGAAACGAGGTTTCACCGCTCAAGGTATTTGTAGCCGACAAAGTGTTCTACATCCGGAAGACAAAAGCAGTTGATGAGGAGCCTGCGAAGAATAATACAATTTATGGCGGCGACTTTGAACCATTTGAAAAAGCCCTTGCCGACACGTCCCACATCAACTTAAAAGACGCGGGCACTGTCGGCGGTGATAAGCTCAAAGTCTGGTTTGGTCGGGCGAGAAACGTAGTACTGGCTCAAGTGCTGCAATGCAAGTCTGCTCCGTCCGCCTCGATTTATGGAAAAATGCTCAAAACAGGCTCCATTGTCGCGAGCATGCGCCGAAATAAATTGGTCGTCTGCCCCGGCGACTCCGGCCTCCTGGCTTGCCGCTTTGACAATGAAGAGCAAGCTGCGACGGCTCTTTGGACGTTCTGCAAACTTGTCGAACAAGCCAATGCTTAAAGCTCTCCTTCTCCTCCTTGCATCCGTTACGTCGGTGCAATCCGGCCAACCGCACACGCTCTTACAGCGATTAGCGCAAGAGCATGCGGAGCAACAGGCCAGCACCGGCGTGATGGGGCATGCGGGCTGGGAAAGACGCTTCCAAGAGGCGAGCAAACTAGGTGCGGTGGGCGAAGTGGCGGCAGTAGGCGGGGACGCCGGGGCAGTGTTTAACGCATGGAGAGCGTCCCCGCCTCATTGGAACATATTGAATCGGAAGTGCAAGTATTACGGATTTGCAATCGTTAAAGGCAAGGACGGTTGGTACGCAAGCGGAATTATCGTTTGGTGAAACATGCTTAAAGTTAAGTTTACGCAAGACGGTCGCACGCTGGTGGCAGAAGTTCTCGAACGCGACGGAGGCGACTGCTACGCCGCTATGAATAACCGACTGCATCTTGAAATAGTTACCCCGCCCTATCCCACTAACTTCGGTGGCAATGGCTTTATTGTCGGTCACACGGCTACAGCCTCTTATACGTATGCACACCCCGCTGACGCAACCAACGCCAAGCAAACCTTCGAGAAGCTAGTCGAAGAATACAACTGTCGCTTGCCGGAGAGTAACACGCTGGCCGAAGGCGAAGACCTGACCGTCGCCTTCAAGCAAATCGGCGCGACTGTCTTCGCTAACACGCTGCGATGCGTCTCGAACTTTTCCAAGCGGTCGCTAAACGGCTTCACCCTCACGCCCGGCGACAAGACCGCATTAAGCACGACGTTTGTGGCGAGCCTCGGTTCCTATGCCGCCTACACCTACATAAATGCAGACCTCGCTACGCAAGCCGTTGCGACCTTCTCCGAGTTGATTGCTAACAAAGAGAAAACCGAAACAATCGGCGGGAACCGCTTGAAAGTTAAATTCACGCTGGCCGGGTGCAAACTCACTGCGCAGGTGCTTGAGCAAGATGAGTCATTGCGGTGCCTCCCAGAGGAGCGCAACGCCTTGTTTCTAGCCAAAAATGCCGACTACAGCATTTGTTCCAACCGCCGGCCCAAGCTCATGGGCACCAGATTATACGTTCGCGGTGACGATACGCGCGGAGATGGCAGGGCCAGCCCGGACACATACGACACGCCGGACGAGGCCGCCAAAGCCTTAGAAGCATTCAAGCAGTTGATTAAGCGAATCAACTCACCTCTACAAGCTGAATTCGAGCGGCGCGATAACGTCGTGATTATGAAAGTTCTACGGGCGGAAAGATTTGAAACTGCCGGCCAAGGAGCTTTCAAAATTGGAAATCTTTACAACTACGGACTTTTCGACAATCGCATTGACATCGAACCGAACGTGCAAAGAACCCACTGTAAAGAATTCAGTACGCCCGAGCAGGCGGCCAAATACATCGAGCGGGCTAAGGAGGCGATTGAATGGATCGAAAGCCATTTGTAAAACGGCCGATCACGAAGAATCTTGTCCTCGCCTCACTGATAAAATACCTTTTACACCTTTTGCGACCTCTACACAGGTAGGAACTAATTATGGCCCAAGGCGATTTTACGAAACAAGAAGCAGAAGAGGTCGAACACGCGGTAGGCGAGCTTTTCGAGGGCATCCCGAAGAGCAGACGCGGCGGCTATATCGGCTATCTGAACGACATTTATCTGTTTTTGTCCGCCGCAAAAGCGGCGGCCCCTAACGCAACACAAGCGGGAGGCGAGAATGCTGCTTCTCCCAATCCTTAGCGTATACAGCGTCCCGGCGGAACCGGGTAACAAGCCGCCCGACATTGAACCGAACGCACTTTGGAAAACAGATTATGGTTAGGGCCGCGCCCGCATAGAAGCGGGTGCTCCGCCCGACGTTAGCCAGGGCGGAAACGCCGGGCGGAGTTTTATGATTTACTTCACAGCAGACACGCATTTAGCGCACGAGAATATAGCCCGCATACGTGGAATTGAGGTGCATGATGAAATACTGTTAGACAACATAAACCGAGTGGTGGGCAGGAATGACGAGTTGTGGCTGCTGGGCGATGTAATCTGGCGACCAAACCGGATGGCGTCGCTCAGGGCCGCAATTCGGTGCCGAAAAGTGCATCTGATACGCGGCAATCACGATCCGAAATCAATTGAGAAACATTTTTCATCGTCGGCCGACATGACCGTGCGGAAGTTCAACGGCGTGAGCTATCACCTGTGTCACTTCCCGCTTGCGGAGTGGGACAAGAGTTACCACGGCTCCCGGCACCTGCACGGTCACTGCCACGGGCGGCTGGAACGAATCCCGCGTCGATTAGATGTGGGCGTTGATTCAGCTAAAGCGTTACTCGGCGAGTTTCGCCCGTTTTCCTTAGAGGAGGTCGAAGAGCTATGCGTATAAACCTTTACGGCGGGCCGGGGGTCGGCAAAAGCACGCTGGCGGCGGAAATCTTCACCCACTTCAAGAAACAGAACAAGCAGATTGAACTAGTGCAAGAGTGGGCAAAGCTTTTCGCGTATGCGGGGAGGCGCCCGACGATCTGGGATCAGGTCGAAGGCTTTTCGCGACAACTACGCACCGAGGAAAAGCTGTTGCGAGCGGGCGTCTGGGTCGTGACTGACTCGCCGCTGACTTTGCAGGCGTTTTACTCGTCGGCCATAGACAGCGCGATAGGAACCGGATTGCTTTACGCCTCGGCAAAATTTGACATCGAGTTTCCGGCGATCGGTTTGTTCGTAGACCGCCAAGTCAAGTACGACCCGACCGGGCGGTTTGAATCGCTGACCGCCGCCGAAGAGATAGACGAACAACTCCGCAACCTTGGTTTACCCAAAATCGGCCCGAACTTAAACGACGTTTTGGAACACATCCATGCCTAAAATCTGCTACGTAGAAAAGAAGTTCAGCACAGGCAGCCAAGCAATTATTCGTCTGGCGAACGAAATCATCGCTGAGTACCAAGATGCGGGATATGACCTTACGCTGCGTCAATTGTACTACCAGTTCGTTTCTCGCGACTTGATAGCAAATAAAGACACTGAGTACAAGCGACTCGGCTCAATTATCAACGACGCCCGATTAGCCGGGCTAATCGATTGGGAAGCGATCGTCGATCGCACGCGAAACCTGCGAGGTAATTCGCATTGGGATGCCCCGTCCGACATCATCAGTTCCTGCGAAGCGTCCTACGCGATCGATAAGTGGGCGGATCAACGCTACCGGCCGGAGGTGTGGATCGAGAAAGACGCCTTGGTCGGCGTCATCGAACGGGTTTGCTCAAAGCTCGACGTGAACTATTTCTCTTGTCGCGGCTACACCTCGGCATCGGAAATGTGGGTCGCCGCTCAACGACTTCGCTGTTACAACCAAGACGGCCAGACCCCTATTATTCTCCACCTCGGCGACCACGACCCGAGCGGGCGAGATATGAGCCGCGACATTAAGGAGCGGTTGGAACTATTCGGAGCGGATATTAATTTTCAGCGAATCGCGCTGAACATGGACCAAATCGAGCAGTACGACCCGCCGCCCAATCCGGCCAAAATCACCGACTCCCGTTCCTCGACCTACATCGCCGAGTTCGGCGACGAAAGCTGGGAACTCGACGCCCTAAACCCTGAAATATTATCTGGTCTCGTTGAGGACGCTGTAAAGTCCCTCCGCAACGAGGATAAATGGGCCGCTTCAGCGGCCCGAGAACGGAACGATCGCGAAGCGCTCTCTGAAGCCGCCGAGCGGTGGGACGAAGTTCAAACCTTTCTTTCAAACTGAGGAAACCATGTTTCAACTGCGAATTTCTCCCGTGAACGGCGAGACCTGCGTTTTGTTTTTCAACGAGGCCCCGAACGCCAAAAAGATCGTTCGAGCGCTCAACAAAACCGTTGACAACCTGAAAAAGTGCGAACCGGAAAGCACGGAAATGGCCGCCGCCATAGCCGCCGAAATCTACGACCTGACGCAACTCGCCAAAGTGGCAGCGTACTATGCCGGCGACGAATTCATCACGGCCGCCGGGGCAGTGATTGGCGAGGCCCGCGTCACCGAGCATACGGTGTTCTAAATGGAAGACATCAGACTAGCCAGCGCCAAAGTATTGGGCTGGCGAGTTAAACGAAGTTCTGCGGGCGATTTCTTTCGTGAACCCGGCGTGAGATTCATACGCCGGGTTCGCGATTGGAACCCGTGCGACAATTGGGTGGACTGCGGCCTGCTCATGGATAAGGTTGAGTGTGTGGCATATAGCAAGATCGTCGGCGGCCTATACATCGCCCAAAGCGAAAACTCGAATTACACAGCTTCTAGCACGGGTGCCACTCCTCAAGAAGCAATCACAAAAGCAATCATAGCGATAAACCAATGTTCATAGTCTCAGACCTACATCTCGGCGACAAAGGCCCCCGCGACAACTTCAAGAAGAACGAAACAGCGTTCCGTGGCTTCTTGGATTTCGTAGGCGCCCGCCGCCTTGTCATCCTCGGCGACCTGTTTGATACGTGGCAGTGCAACCTCGGCGACATCGCCAACGCTTATGACTCGTTGTTGCTGCAACTCTCCCGCAGGAGCGTTAATTACGTCACCGGCAATCACGATATGCACCTCCGCGACGTGGCGGAGGTTATTTTCGGGCGATGGCGCGGCCCCGGCCGCCCGGTGTTTCACCCGCAGGGGGAGGAATTGTTTTACTGGGACGCCATCCTGATGCACGGGCACCAAGCCGACGATTCGTGCCAAAACATCGGGCTTGGGGCCTTGACCGCGATCTTGACCGGCTTGGCCGAGGACAAGAACAACAGCCCGGATTGTTCGCTCGGCGCATTGGAGGATACGCTGCTCGGCGGCTTCGAGGCGGCCTACCGGGCTTACAAAAAGCTCAAAGGCGCCCCCAGCCCGTTCGAGAAGCTGAAAGAACTCAAGAAGAGTAACAAATGGCTGATCTCCGGCCACACCCACAAAGCCGGGTACTACGAGGATTGGCACGTCAACACCGGCACTTGGGCACGCGATCTTAACACATTCGTCGAACTTACCGAGGAGGGTCCGAAGCTCTTCAAATGGGAGGACGGTCCCGTCGCGTATGAGGCGAATCTGAAATAATGGACATTGAAGTGGTCGAGTTTGTTAAAAATCTAAGGCTAATCAGAATACCAGACCGCACTTTCATGGGGCGGAAAATTTATATCGAGGCGACTGGTTCGCCGCGAGACAACTGGGTGGCAGAAAGCTTCCTGGCATATTTACGGGATCAACGCGGCATGGGACCGCCGCGATGCTAAGGCGGCTTAATGTAAGAAGAATACCCCGAACAACGGGATGCCTTGGCGAAGGGCCGCAGATTCCTCGGTGAACAAGCGAGCAAGGCGGCTCAACGCGGCGACTCTCTTGCCGGAAGCCTCAGTGATCTCGAAAGGCTTGCTGACGCTTGTTACCCCGGATACGAGCTTGGGATTGACGACGACTTCGATTTTAACGGGCCATTTTAGGAGATGAAATGAAATTACTAGGCAGGTTGCAACATGCGGAACAGGCCGAACAAGCCATTCAGCACGAAGATGAGCGTGGAGTATTTCGCATATCCTTTCAATTTGTAGATCAGGTTGGGATTTGCCACAACATGCCCATGCTAACCGAAGACGAGGCCGATGAAGTAACGGCGATGTACTTCCGACTCATGCGGAAACGCATCAAAGACGCAAAACAGGCGATTAAGGACGAGGCCGCAAAGCTGGCTCGCTGACATACCCGGAGTAAATGATGGAACCGCACATTCAAAACTTAATTAACGCCGTCAATGTAGTTCAACTGGCTTGCCGGACGATGGACGCAATTTGGGATAACCTCGACGCAGCCATCGCCGATGTCGAAGAGGCCGAGCGTCCATCCGGCTACTACCTTACCCGGATCAACCGAGCGGACACAAACTATATCGCGGTGCATTGGGACTCCACCGACAAGCTATGGCGGTGTAAGTACGGGGGAACTCAATGCGCCAACCAAAGCCGAATAATAATCGCTCGATGCCCTGACAACTGGTTTCCGGAATTAGCTGCGAGGAAAGCATGAAAGAACTCCTTGACGAATTGAAGCAGTCGCAAATCCGCATCGCCGTTAAAGCGATGGAGACATTGCGTATCCAGCCATGTTGGCACGAGGACAAGGGATGCTGGTTTGCGTACACCCAAGCAGGGACGCCCATTAGCGACACTTACCGGGAAACCGCTGTTGAAGCGATCTTGGCGGCTTTGAAATGAGATTCTACAAAAACGTAAAACGCCCGTGCATTGGAGAACACCGCGTATTCCGCCAATTCCTTTGGCTCCCTCTAACAATTGCAGGTGAAACCCGCTGGTTAGAGTTTGCCGACGTTGAATACCGCTACGCTTGCCTCTTCCGCTACGGAGACATTTGGGTGCCGGTGAGGTTCATCAGCCCGTGAAACCTCGTATCGGCATAGTTGCATACTTCCAGAACGGGGTACACCCTATGCGATACAGATTAGAACTGCCTGATTCAATCACTGTCGGCCTCGGCTACGACAAATACCTGCGGGCATTCGTTGCGGACGGAGGAAGCTTAAATCTAAGACGATTTCTTGGGTTTATAAGCAGTAAGTGGGGCGCATTCCGAAGGTGCATGAACATTCAGATGTTCTATGACCCCGTACTCCTATTAACCGTTGTCGAAGTTGAAAGCGACCTTTCGCAAGAAGACGTTTTCTATTGTTTTAATAATATCTCCTCCATACGGCTGAAGCCTGAGATGATTAGAACCTGCCCAACCTGCGGACTCGCCTCGTTTGTCCACGAAAACGAACTGCACAAGCTGCTTTTTGCCGAAATGGCTCGACTCGGGTGGCGAGTCAGCCACTTTGCCAAGCACGCCGAGGTTTCGTTCGAGGACGCAAACCGAATCTTTGACCACGGGCCGCAAAATGAAGCCGACATCGACGCAATTAAAAGGGCGTTCCCATGCTTGAAGTCCTAAAAGACTACGCCGAGAGTAAGAGATGTACGCAACCATAATTATTGTTTTCCTGGCGATCGCACTGGTCATCGCGTCCGTAGAGGGCGTGAGCGGTTTTTTAGGCGACTCAAGCTTCGTGTCGGGCGTCCTGTTTACTATGATTATCGTCCTGGTTGTCGCCGCTGTCCTTTGCGGGGACATTCACATCGGAAGCCGTTAATAAATGTATTGCCCAAGTTGTCAAGCCGAACTCGACGGGACCAGCGACGATCAACTCTGCTACTTTTGCAAGTGGTTCGGTGACAAATCGGAACTACTACCCGTGCGAGACGACGGCGAGGTTGTCGCGACGGTTGCTAAGGCGCTGACGGCGTTCCGAGACGTTTGCCGTGGCGAGTTGCAAAACGAGGCGTTGGTTAAGCTCGGACGCGAGCAACCAGAGTCGCAAACCTTGCTCAGAATCAAGTGCAACGAATCAAAAGAAACCATTCTTGCCTTGTTCCGGCGTATGTGGCTGGGCTACGGCGGCGAGGATTACACAAGGGTCTAGCAAACGCCGCCTCCCTCGGGACTGTGGGCCTTCCTGAAAAAGCTGCGATGATAAGCGGCGAGTATCTGACCAGTGGGTTGAACATGACGCAACCAACGGGGTCTTATCACCCCTCAACGTTGAAGACGTTTAACTGAAAGTAGGATGGGCGGCGTTTGCAATTTAATCAATGAGAAATGACATGGATAAAACAACGGCGACCTGGGACAACAATAATGCCGTTCTAAACGTCGAATGCCCGTACTGTGCGCAGGTTTTCGACATTTTGAAAGAGCATCCCGACTTTTACAACGACTTTTTAATCGAGCCGGGCGAATACGGAACCGACGCCTCCACGGACATGGAAATCGAATGCCCGCATTGTTGGGACACTTTTTTAACTGATTTGGAGACTCTTTGATGGACAGAATGCGTTGGCGTTACGGCGAAACTAACCCGGTCGTGGCCGAAGTCTTGCCGGAGACGATCATCGAAATCGGCGACCTTCTCTGGTACGACGGCACCGCGAAGCCTGCCGAACTGCTGAATGTCGTCGCCGCCCACGGCGAAGAGGAATTCCAGAAGCGATTCCTCGGCGTGGCGATGCAGCGAAGCAGAAAGGGCGAGAATGCGCCCCTTCGCGTAGCGACGAGCGGCACGTTTGAGTTCGAGTGTCCCAGTGTCGCCTACGACCTCGGTGACCGGATGGCAGTTGCCGGCAATCAGAAACTTATCAAGACAGACCTCCCGCACTTTACCATCGCCAAGGTTGAGCGTTCGTTAGCGAAATCGACTACCTGGGTACGCATTTTCACGTCGGTGGTGGGGAAGCCGTGATCGACTACTACAAAATGATTATCGCCAACGGCGGCGGGATAATCACGCTTAAAGATCACCTCGGTGTGTTCGTCGGACCCGAGCCGGAGAACACGCCTCCGGGTTGGTTGTTTGTTGACATAAAAGAACTGACGCCGGAGGCGTTAAAAGAGCATGTCGATGCCGTCCGCGACGGGCGAACCAACTGGCCCGCAAAAGAAACCTATAGCGAACGGGGTGGAAATAGTGGATTTCAGCCGGGCAAAACAAGAAAGTAATCGTTACCGTCAATACGTCCAATCTGGCTTGCTGGCCGGCTTCAGTGCCGACCTTGAACGAAACCAACTGCTAGCCGACCTTTGGGGTGAGATTGCTCGCCTGCGAGATAGCCTCCCGCAGACTGAAGACGGCGTAGTCATTACGCCGGACACGGTGACGTACTGCGATCACGGATTTCCGCATCAGTGGGACATGCGGGATAAGCATGGAAAAACAGTTGCCGAACACCGCGAGAAACAATACAGCACGCGACAAGCTGCAAGGAGTTCGAGAGATGCAAATTAATTACCATGACCACCCCGCTGGAACCCGCTTCCTCGGCTATTGGAACGAGGGATTTCCAGGCGATTTTCGGGAGATGGTGATTCAAGAGTGGTCCCCAGGCGGCCGAGTTAAGATCGGCGGTAAGTGGCACGATGCTCGGCCGCATATAACCGAAATCTTGCCAGAGGCGGCCAAGGCCGCCCTGGACCGAATGAACGCAATTTCGCTGCATCAAACGGATCGAATCGCCCCGGAACCGTTCAATGCGAGACACCCGCTAACCTGCGGCAACGACAGCAATCACACGCCTCTCTACCCGTACTGGAACGGCGACCACCTCGAACTAATTTGCAGAGATTGCAACTACACCCAGAGGTATTGATGGATCACTTAAAAGTTTACGCCGCAATACACGCTGAACGCGAATACCAATACACTAAACACGGCGACCACAAGCACAGTGTCGGCGATTGGCTTACGATTCTTCGCGTAAAATTACGCGACGCCGAAGACGCCTTCATGGGCGGGGACCGACACCCTCTTTGTGAAATCCTGAAAATAGCCGCCTCGGCAGTGACTTGTTTAGAGCAGAATGGCGTCGTCGAACGGAAAGACCTACCATGAACATCAGAGAACAAGCAGAACAGGGCACCGACGCGCGAGACCTAAACGACTGGTGCCAAAAGCTAACGCTGAAAGCGACGACAGAAGAAGACGGATTTACTCTAGCTGCATTGGCCCGCGTCCTCCGTGACGAATGTGTTACCGCCGATCTCATTACGCTTCAAGTAGCCCTGAAGAACGCCGCAAAGAGTCTCCAACAATGAGCATCCAAACAATTTTTCTCGACGTTGACGGCGTTCTGGCTGATTTTCACAATAGCCTGTATGCCTCACTCTTCATCGACGATCCCTATAAAAATCCGGCCTGCCTCGGCGAGTACCGGCTTGAAAAAGTCATTGACTTGCCTCGCGAAGAAATCCTTCGTCCGTGTTCCGATGAGGAGTTCTGGGAGTGGATTCCTAAAACTCCTGATGCAGACGATTTCATCCAAAGGGCAGAGCGAGAAGTCGGCCGAGAGAATGTCTACTTTTTAACGGCCTCAATTATGTCGGCGGCAGCTTACGGCGGCCGTGCCCGCTGGGTGAAGGAACATTACCCGCAATACTTTCCCCGGCTGATTATCTCGCCTGAGAAACATTGGCTTGCCGCCCCAGGCCGGCTGTTGGTAGACGACTGTGACGACAACGTAAACGCTTGGCGGGCCAGCGGAGGCGATGCGATCCTCGTACCGCGACCTTGGAACAGCAAATATGCGAGGAAGCAATGACCGCCTACGAATTGGCTAAAGAATACCATGAAACATGCGAAACATTTGATCGAACCGTATGTACGGGCGCGAAGGGCAGCGTTGCGATGCCCATGAACGGGCGAGAACTCGGCTGCATCGGAAAACACGCCCAGGGCGTCCGCATGATCGTTGAAGCCAAAGCGGCTCGCGACGGTATTTCCATGCGCGAGCTTTGCGCGGCCATTAGTTACTACGGCCGCACCATGAACTACGACTACCCAACTTCCGGCGACGAAATCCGTCCGGTGGCGATGCCGGCCGAGTTTCTACGCGAGGGCGAGCGGCAAATGCTCGGGAAGGTGATCTCCAAGCCGGGCGCGGTGATTGAAGTGCGGGCGTATCAATTCCCGGCTTGGGTGCGCGAGGCAATGAACAGAGTAATCAAAGCCGTGCGAGGTGGGCGATGACTAACGAGCAATTCAACGCAATTATCGACAAACTAGAAAATATCGCCGGGACGATTCGCGCCGCGACGCCCGGAAGTGGAATCTTCTCGCCCAACGAGGTGCTAGCCTACCTCGGCGGCGACCAATACCTGTACGAGCGCGTAAAGAACTTTGGGGACGTTACGAACATGCCGGCAGTTGATTTGGAATACATCACTACCGTGCTGATCCCCGAAGACACTGACCATCTTTGTGATCTGATAGACGCCGACAACGACTCAGCCACGGACCCGTTTAACCTAGCAGTTTTCGGCCGGGGCTGCCATTCAGCCAGTACGGCTCGACTCTATCCCAACTTCCAAGCAACTCACGTTGACGCCTAAACGACCCAACAAGCCTAGTTTACAACAGTGACAGAATGGATAGAATGCTGATTGACGCCAAAGAAGTAGCGAAGTCGCTTTCGATTTCACGTCGAACGCTGCATTCGCTGACGGCTCCGCGAGGCCCGATTTCATGCGTCAAAATTGGGGCGAAAGTTCTTTTTCAACCTAATGACGTACAACAGTACGTCGAATCTCTGAAAGGAGAGACGAATGGCTTCAATCAGCAATGACGCCAACGGTACGAGGAGACTACAATTTTCTTTCGACGGTAAAAGACGATCGGTTCGTCTTGGAAAAATGCCGAAGAAGCAAGCGGAACAATTCAGGCAGCACGTTGAGACGATTATTTCGTCAAGAAACGCAAAGCTACCGATTCCCGTTGAAACTGCAACGTGGCTAGGCGGGCTGTCGGACGAGTTTTCCGACAAACTGCATGAGGTTGGATTAATCCCAAAACGAACAGATGCCATTCTTGGCGAATTCGTGTCCGACTACATCCAAAACGAAGGGAGCGTGTGCTACGCCACCAAGTGCATTTGGAAACAAACCGAAAGGCAACTAAACACCTACTTCGGCACGGAGCGACCGCTTCGCCTGATCGACCACGACGGGGCGAAGGGATACAAAGATTTTCTAGTAGCAAAAGGATTTCGCCCCTACACTATTCGCAAACACGTCACGACCGCGCGGCAATTTCTAGCGGAGGCCGTGCGGAAAAAGTATATTGCGTCCAACCCGTTTGACGGCATACGGGCGCCCGCCGTCATCGATTTGCAGACTCGGCCCTATGTCAGGAGGGACGACATTCTTAAAGTGATGGACGCCGCCCCGGATGCGGAATGGCGGGCGTTAATTGCGTTATGCCGATTTGGCGGCCTCCGTTGCCCGTCCGAGGTTCTTTCCTTGCGGTGGGACGCGATCGGTTGGAACTCTGACCGAATCCTGGTAACTTCACCGAAGACTGCCCACTTTGCCGGGGGCGACCGGCGCGCTATACCGTTCTTCCCCGACCTCCGACAACCGCTGGAAGAAGCGTTTGAGGCGGCCCCCGACAACGCGGAATACGTGATTAGCCGCTACCGCCACCTTGCAGTAAGTCCAAACGGCTGGCGTAATGCAAACCTCCGAACGAGCTTTCTCAAAATAATACTGCGGGCACATATCGTCCCGTGGGACCGGCTGTTTCATTCGCTACGGGCGAGTTGTGAAACAGACCTGATGGATAATTACCCCATCAACGTCGTGACGCAATGGCTGGGAAATACCCCCGCAGTCGCCTTAAAGCATTACGCCCTCGCGCGTAAGAGTCACTTCGATCAGGCGTCGGGCGGTGGGCCTGTGGCAAGCAATCCGGCCCCGGTCCCGCGTGAAGAATCTTCTGCCCGCTAAACCTATCGTCGAACTAAACCAAGACCCCGGTTTCCTTTGGAAATCGGGGTCTTTTCATGCGCCCCTGCGGTGGCGGTGCAAAACGGTGCAAATTGAAAACAGCCGGTGCAAAAAGCGGCGCAGCGTGGGACAGCTTGGCACTGCACAACGCTACAACAAGAAATGCAAAAACCCTGCATTCCGCGAGAAATGCAGGGCTGTGCAGTGGCGTTCAGCAATATACGGCCGTCCACACAATGGAGGCGGCGGGGATCGAACCCGCGTCCCGCGACATTTCAACGTAAGTCTCTACGTACGTAGTCGATTATTTTAGTTTCATCTCGAGGAAGCCCCAATCGACAGGGTATTCCTCAGACTAACAGAGAGCTTTTTTAATCTCGGGCGTGCTCCGTAGCGACCCGAGACGGTCCGGAATTAGCGTCCGACTTTCAAACCTCTCCGGCGAAGGTCATCAGTCGGGGCGGTCATTGTTAGGCCGCCAAGGAGAGCTTAGGCTCAGCACTTAAAATGATGGTCTGCTTTTAACGTGGCCTGCTGACCAACCACGGCACGCCGCTTACGAATCAACCTATCCGGTCGAATCCAATTCGCCCCCGGGGGCAAAACATAACCTTTCGGTTTCGATCTGTCGGTAATTCTAGCAGAAAACCCGGCAAAATGCAAAGCGAGACAGGACGGAAGCGAGATGACGAAAAAATCGCTTAATCGATTCGTTTTTCGAGCCAAGCGAGTAGATCGCCGATAACCTGCTCGCGTTCAGGCTCGCTGAACAGCTCGTGATAGAGACCTGGGTAAAGTTTTAGCGTTTTATCGTCGGAGGCGGCCCGTTCGTACATTGCGAGGCTTGCTTGGGGGCAAGTTACGACGTCGCCGGTTCCGTGCAAGAGCAAGACGGGGAGGCGAAACGCCTCCATATTCTCTTGGATCCATTTGGCGACTCGCAAGATTTCTCCGCCGATGCGAACGGGAAAGGCATCGTGATAGACCAATGGGTCGGCGCGAAAGGCGGCCACGACCTCGGGATCGCGCGAGACGAAACGCGAGCCGAGCCGGAAGATTCGGAGGTTGGGAAAAGCCCAGCTTGCGAATCGGGCGAGATGTCGGAGGACGGGAAAGACTTTTCCGCCGACCGACAAGGCCGGGGAGAATAAGACGACGCCACGGACCTTTGGCGACTGAGTCATGGCGTAGTAGGCGGTGATTTCGCCGCCCATGCTGTAGCCCATGAGGAAGACCGGCTTGCCTGGCTCGCGTTCAGCGACAATTTTCAAATAGCGGTCGAGGTCGTCGGTGAATTGCTCGAAACGATCGACGAAGATGCGATCTCCCGGCGATTGGCCATGACCACGAAGGTCGTAAGCGTAGACTGCGACGCCGTGATCGACCAATTCGGCGGCAAGTCTGGCATGTCTTCCGCTATGTTCGTAGATTCCGTGGGAAATCAGCATGACGGCGCGGCAGGGGCCGTCGGGACGCCACGATTGGGAATAGAGATTAAGTCCGTCGGAGGTTTTGAAGGAATCTTCTTGGTGGATCATGATGGGTAGAGATTAGCAGAGCGCGCGCTAATTGTCCACGCAAGAAAAACGTTAGGCGTGCCGGGGCTGGTCTTTGAGAGTCGGGCGCGGGGATACATCCCCGACTCTCAAAAACAATACCCTGAACACGCCTTCGTTTGTAAGCTAATTAATCACTAAATTGCAGACAGGATACCGTAGCGTTTTGGGTTCATTGAACTCCGATAGTTAAAAACCAATTCCGATCGAAACGCCGCGACCTCGATAGTAAAACCCCGACGCGGGCGCCGGTTGGTAGTAGTAATACCGACGCGGAGGCGGCGAGTAAACTTCCGGTTCGGGAACCACGACTACTCGGGTTCGGGGCGGCGGGGCGTAGTAACGCGGAGCCGGTCGCCGATATTCGTAGTAGCCGTCGCCGTCGTAGTCACGGTAAAAATGCCCGACTTCGACGACAGGGGCATGTTCGCGGGCGCCATAGTCGGCGTAGCGAACGTGGTTTTCGCCCGCCGAAGCGGACGACGCAAGCCAAACGAGCGACGCAAAGGTCGCAAAAAACGCTCCCAAGCAAATCCTTCTCATTGACGTGTTCCTTTCGTAACGAGGGAGGAGTGTTTGACTGATTTTTTATAAGATGCACTCAGCGTGCCAATTCCATTGGGAGAACAGTAAGTTGTTTTCTTGTAATGACTTGTGTTCGTTCGCTTGAATTAGGCTGGATGTGGTTTGCGGTCGTTTTGACGACACTTCGTCATCGAAGTGAGTAGAATTTTGGGAAATCTCCCGCTCTCCATTGGGTTCTGCGACGGGGCTAGCGGCTTTCAGCAAGGTTTTCGCACTGGCTGACAAGCAGCCATTGGCGCCCAAAACCGCAAGCCAACGTGGCAACCGATAACCGGGCCGCACTAAAGCTGAGCGACGGGTTTTGGTACAATCGAGGTCTTGCCGATATTGTCCGCTTACCCCCAAGCCGTTCCTTCCCAACCGATATGGCCTCCCGAACCGTACTTCTCGCCTCGATCGCGGTCTTGTTCGGGGGGAGCTTTTTCTTGCGAGATCGATTGCCGGAGCCGACGGCGATTTTGGCGACGAAGGCCGAGGCTCCGCAGCGAATTATTTCGTCGTCGCCCGCCATTACCGAGATGCTGTTCGCCTTGGGGCTTGGCGAGCGAGTCGTGGGAGTCTCGGAATTCTGCAAATATCCTCCGGAGGCGAAAAGCAAACCGAAGATCGGCGGCTTTTTCGACCCGAACTACGAGACGATCGCTTCGTTGAAGCCAGATTTAGTCGTGGTATTGAAGGACAACTATCACGCCTTCGCCGGGTTCGAGAAACTTGGCGTGCGAACGATTGCCGCGGACGTGCTCACGCTCGACGCCATTTTGCAGTCGATCCGAAAGGTCGGTCGGGCCTGCGGCGAAGAATCGCGGGGCGTCGCCTTGGCGACGGACATAGAAAACCGATTGGAGCGTTTGCGGCGCAAGACCGCCGATTCGCCTCGGCCTCGCACGCTGTTTGTAATTGAGCGGACGCTTGGCGCGCGGCGGATCGCCGATGTGCATGTCGCCTCGAAGGACGGTTTTTTTGACAAGATTGCGACGGCGGCCGGCGGAGCGACGGTTTCGTGCGAGGGTCCGGTTTCGTTTCCGCTCGTTTCGAGCGAAGGAATATTGAAATTAAATCCCGAGGTTATCATCGATCTTTCGCCCGGCTTGAATCAATCAGGATTGTCGAAAGAGGAGATGCTCGCTGATTGGGAGACGCTTTCGACGGTTGACGCCGTGAAGAACGGGCGGGTTTATTTGTTCGACGCCGACTACGCCACGGTGCCTGGTCCGCGATTTATTCTGTTGGCCGAGGATTTAGCCCGCGTTTTGCACCCGGAATTGGATTGGAGCAAGCCATGACCGACGTGCTAAGCGGAGACGTCGTTCTCGAAGCTCGAGAGTTCAGTTACTGTTACGACGGACGAACGATTCTTGATCGGGTTTCGTTTTCGCTAAGGCGCGGAGAATACGCCACGATCGTCGGGCCGAACGGAGCGGGAAAAACGACGCTTTTAAAATGCTGCGATAATTTGCTTTCCGGCGGAACGGGCGACATCTTCATCGCAGGGCGTTCACGGCACGATTATCATGGGAAAGATTTGGCGAAGTTGATCGCTTACGTCCCTCAGGCGGACGGACGCAAAATTCCGTTTACCGTCGAGCAGTTTTTGCTGATGAGCCGGTATCCGCATCTTTCGCCGTTTGCGCCGCCGAGCAAAAAAGATCGGCAATTCGTGCGGGAAACTATGGAGTGCGTAGGCGTGGCCGATTTGGCCGAGAGAACGATGAGCGCGCTAAGCGGCGGCGAACGTCAAAAGGCGTATATCGCGGCCGCGCTTGCGCAAGACGCGCCGATTTGGCTTCTCGACGAGCCGACGACGTTTCTCGATTATCGGCATCAACAGGAAATCTTGTCGCTGATCGCGACGATGAACCGCGAACGAGAAATCACGATATTGAGCGTGACACACGACTTGAACCACGCCGTTTTGGAGACGCATCGGGTTATTGCCTTAAAACGCGGAAAAAAGGCGTTCGACGGTCCGCCGGAAAAGATAATGCAGGCGGAGACTTTGCGTGAAATTTACGACGTGGAGTTGACGTTGGTCGATCATCCGGATCGGGAGATTTCGATGATCGTGCCTGGCGAAAGCTTGAAATCGGCGGGGAACGACGGGGGCTCGCAACAATGAAACGACGCTGGATAATTACCGCATTGCTCGCCTTCGCGGCGGTCGTGATTTGCGTCGCGCCGTTCATCGGTTCGTATCCGATCCCGTTTTCGGCGTTGTGGGGAAAGGCCGACGATCCGATTGCGATCGATATATTATGGAAGATGCGCATTCCGCGGACGGTGATGGCGTTTCTGGCCGGAGCGGGACTCTCGGCCTGCGGGATGTGTTTTCAAGCGTTATTTCGAAACCCGTTGGCCACTCCTTACACTCTCGGCGTGTCGAGCGGAGCTTCGCTCGGGGCGGCTATCTGCATTCAACAGGGCTGGCTGTTTTCGGCGCTTGGAGTTCCGAGCGTGACGATTTGCGCGTTTCTCGGAGCAGGGGCGACGATTGCGGTCGTGTATATTCTCGCCACCCGCGCGCCGAAAGGTTCGACTAACGCCACGATGTTGCTTGCCGGAGTGGCGATTAGCTTTTTCTTTTCTAGTTTGATTCTTCTGATGCAATACGTAGCCGATTTCACGCGGACGTTACGGATGTTGCGCTGGGTAATGGGAGGCATTGAAAGCGTGACCGATTTTCGCGACGTGTTGACCGTTTTCCCTTTCGTGGCAGCCGGATGTTTGATCGCGGCCTATTTGGCGAACGAATTGAATTTGCTCTCGCTCGGCGAAGACTTCGCGGCAAGCAGGGGAGTTTCAGTTCGACGTTCTCGGCAGTTGATTTACTTTGCCGTTTCGCTGACGGTAGGCGCGATCGTTTCGTTTTGCGGACCGATCGGCTTCGTCGGGATGATGACGCCGCACGTTTGCCGATTGACGCTCGGATTCGATCATCGGCGTTTATTGCCCGCTTCGTGCCTACTTGGCGGAGCGTTTCTCGTGGTTTGCGACGCGTTCGGCAGAACAATTATCGCGCCGGCGGAGCTTCCGCTGGGGATTATCACGGCGTTGGCCGGCGGCCCGTTCGTTCTCTGGCTTCTGTACAGCAGGCGTAACGATTTTAACGATTTGTATTAGACGACAAAGGAATCGCCTCGCGGCAAAATGCGGCGAGGCGAAATCATAACGCTCCTACCTCGTCACTAATGTTTTTATTTTCGTTTTTTCGGCGATCCCTGAATGTTGGGCGGTTACTCGACCGTTTTTTATGACGACGAGATGCGGAATGGACGAAACACGGAAGTCGGCGGCCAATCGCGGGTTCTCGTCCACATTAACCTTGACGACTTTGACGCTCGGATTTTCGGCGGCGAACTCTTCGAGGATCGATCCCAATGCGCGGCAGGGGCCGCACCAATCGGCGTAAAAATCGACTAGGGTCGGTCCTTCGGCCCGTAAGGCTTTTTCCGCGAAGTTCGCTTCATTAAGGTGAATGATTTTTGTTTTTATCGCTGTCTGACTCATTTTCACATCTCCTTGCGCTGGAAACAAAACATCGCAAAACCCCGCAGGCGAGGAAATCGCGGCGGCTAGAATCGTGATAGCCGTAAGAACATATCCCTTTGACAATCCTTTTCTATTCCTCATTCGCATCTCCCTTGCGGACGGCTGTTAAATTTCGCTCATAAACAGTTCGATGCGGCGAGCGACGATCGGTTACGCATGAGGAAGGAAATCGGAGAATTTTTTCGGAATGGCAAAACCGGCCAATAGGGAAAATGGTATAATTCGGAGCATGGCTTCGAGTTAGGTGCGAATTTCCGACTACCGCCGCTTCCTTCGACGGCGAGACGACGATAATGCGAACAATCACCCTTTCAATTTCACTGACGGCGATCGCCGTTTTCACATTTTTCGACGGCAGTACGCAGGCTCTCGCCGACGACGCAAAGCAAGCGAGCGCATCGGGAACGTCATCGCAAGCGGTTGCGCCGGCGAACGGCTCTCGCATAGCAAATCTGATCCGCCAATTGGGCGACCGCGACTACTACGCGCGGGAAAGGGCGCAAACGGAGTTGGCGGCGATCGGATTCGCCGCGTTTGAAGCGTTGAGCGACGCAACGACGAACGAGGACGCCGAGATAGCGACACGCGCAAAATATCTTTTGAAGCTTTTGAGAGTCGATTGGGCCGATCCCGACGATCCGCCGGAGGCGAAAGACGTTTTGCGCGGTTATGACGCGTTGTCGGTCGAGCGAAGGGCCGCCGCGATTCAAGCCCTTGGCGAAAAAAAGTTACTGCTTTCGTTATGTCGAGCGGCGAAATACGACTCGTCCATTTTGATTTCAAAGGTTGCTGCTGGGGAGATCTTGCGCCGCGAGGCTAAGTGGGAGCGACCGGCGAACGCTTTAGTCGAGAAGATGAAGAAGATCGTCGCGCAAAGTAAGCGGTCCGGGGCGGTATGGATCGCCGCATGGCTTGACACGCTCGACGATCCTCGCGAGGCCGCTCGGCGGTTCGAGGAGATCGTCAAATCGGAAGAGGCGTTATCGAAGAAGAACTCCGAAGAGACCGGTCCGGAAATTGTCGCTATGCTTGCGCGTTTCCGAATTGCGAAGCTGAAGAAACTCGGCGAGTCGGAGGCCGTCGTTCAAGCGACGCGACAACTGGTTGATTTAGAAAAAGGCGATCCTGACACTCTTGCCGATCTAATGACATGGTTGACGGAACAAAAAGCTTGGAAATCGTTCGACGAGCTTTGCGAGCGATTCGCGTTGCAAATTCGGGGAGAAAGCCGGCTGACGTACTTGCAAGCGTGGGGATACGGGGAGCGAGGTGACAAAGAAAAGGCGGAGAAGACCGCTCAAACCGCGTTCGATATGTATCAGGGCAAGGATCGCCTGTCGCTGATACGGCATTTTAACGCCGCACGATTCTTGCAGCAACGCGGTCTTCATGAGTGGACGCGACGTGAATACGATTACGTCGTGAACCGTCCGATCGATTCGGAAGGATTCGTCGTGCAAGTGCGTTCGCTCTTTGCGGAGTATTTACATGATCAGGGGGACGACGGGCAAGCCGCGACGACGTTGGAAGGGTGCCTGAAATCGCCGATGGGAAGGCGGCAACTCAACGAGCCGTACGGCGAGAATAAACTAAAAGCGACTTGGGCGCGGATGTATTATTTTCAGTCGTGCGTCGCCGAGGCGAAAAATAAGCCGGACGAACAAAAAGAGCTCTTGGAAAAAGCATTGACTTCAGATCCCGGTGAAATAGACGCGTTGATCGCCGCGTATCGATTTCCGAACGCCACGGCGGATTATCGAGAGAAGACGATAAATCGCATTCGGGAAAAGGCGGACCAATTGCAGCAAACCATCCAGGCCAGCCCGGAGAGCGCCGAAGCGTATAATGAATACGCATGGCTAATCGGAAATACGGAGGGCGATTTCGATCAAGCTTTGGCCCATTCAAAAAAATCGATGGAACTGACTTCCGAGAGCGGCGGATATCTCGATACTCTGGCAAGCGTTTACTTTGGCAAAGGGGACGTGGAAGACGCGGTGAAAACTCAGCGCCGGGCGGTTGAATTGGACCCGTATTCCGGCGCGATAAAACGCAATCTGGATAAGTTTGAAAAAGCGGCCGCCGTAAAGGCGCAATCGAACGCCAAGTAGGGCGAAATAGGTTGACGTAAAAGATCGAAGCGCCGCATATTGCGAGATTGCAATCAGACCGACGCAAATTGTCGCGCAAGGGGCGTTCAACCTCAGCGTCTGCATTTCGGGGGGATTCTCGTCTCGCCCTCCGCGCGCTAGAATAATACTTACCAAGGTACTTCTAGCGTTCGCTTTATCGCTATCCGTTCTCCCGCTCAAGAGAATAACGATGAACTCTTTCACCGTCCAAAACGTTCGCCTTCAATACGTCGATGAAGGAAACGGTTTGCCTCTACTACTCGTTCACGGGTTTCCGCTTGATCATACGATGTGGAACGCTCAGATCGAGGCGCTTTCGAAGAAGTATCGAGTGATCGCTCCCGACTTGCGAGGCTTCGGCGAAAGTGAAGCGAGTTCGGGCGTCGTTTCGATGAACCGCTTCGCCGACGATTTGGCGTTGCTTCTCGATCATGCAGGGGTTCGCGTTCCGGTCTTCGTTTGCGGACTGTCGATGGGGGGCTACATCGCCTTCGCATTTTGGAGAAAGTACGCCGCGAGATTAGCCGGCCTGATTCTTTGCGACACTCGCGCCGCGAACGACGCTCCGACCGGGGCGGCGGCTCGAATTGAGACTGCCGAGAGAGTCGTGAGGGAAGGAGCGGGTTTTCTTGCCGAATCGATGCCTGCGAAGATACTTTCTTCGCATACGCAAAGGGAACGTCCGCAAATAACGGCGGGACTGCGCGAGGTTATTCTGCGAACGAAGCCGTTAGGAATCGCAGCGGCGGCGCGTGGCATGGCGCAACGCGATGATTTTACGGCTGAGCTAAAGAACATCGCCAGTCCGACGTTGATCGTCGTCGGCGAGGACGACGGCATTTCTCCGCCGGCCGAGATGCGTGCGACGGCGGCCGCCATTCCCGGGGCCGAATGCGTCGTTATTTCCCAGGCCGGGCATATGTCGCCGATGGAACGCCCGGCGGAGGTCAATGAGGCGATTGAGCGATTTCTCGCGGCTCGCGGGTAGCGCACCGACCTTCCTTACTTTGAGGCGGAAACGACTAAAAAAGCCTTTCTCGCTTTTGATTTATTGAAGCTCTCGGCGGCCTTCGCCAGGGGAAGCGTTTCGACGTCAATGGCGCGTTGGGAGAGGAATCTCGCTGCCGCGTCGCTAAGTTTCGCGGCTCCGGTCGTTCGCTCGCCGATAAACAGCATTTCCGGTCCGCCTTTGCAGGCGAGGCGAATCGCATCGACCGAAATTGCGTCGGTCGGTTGGCGAGTTAAATCCGCATTTACTCGCTGTTTCACTTTTCCGTCCACGCGAATGTAAATGTCTTCGGAATATGTTTCACGGTCGATGGCCACTTCGCCGTTTTTTCCAAGCGAGAGCGTGGGCAAGAAGATCGTCGCTTTCCCGGGTTTTTTGAAAGGATTGCGTCCGACCAGGGTTCGAGCCGCGGCAACTGCTCCGAGCGTGACCGCATCGTCGCCCAAGGCCGAGAGTAATATCCGGCCGCTTTCACGCGCACCGCGAAGCGGGTCCTCGGCTACTATCCTTTCAACGATCGGAACAATTGAATCTCCGCAAGCCTCGATGACGCCTCCGCCCAAAACGATCACTTCCGGATCGACGACGTGACGCACGTTCAAACAGGCGATGCCGAGGGTTTGGGCGGCTTTGCTGACTACTTCGACCGCCAGTTCGTCATTTTCGTTGAGGGCCTTGGCAAGCATGCCGCTGCGAATGACGCTCAGATCGCCGCCGCAAAGCTCGGTTAAATGAGTCGTGCGTCCCGCGGCGACGGCTTCGCGTAAATCTCGTTCGATTGCGGTGCGACTGGCCAGCGCTTCGAGGCAGCCGGAGTTGCCGCAACCGCATTTGGGGCCGCCGATTTGCATGATCGTGTGGCCAATTTCGCCGGCCGATTCTCGTTCGCCTCGCCAGAGCTTGCCGCGCAGAACTATACCGGCTCCGATACCGGTTCCCACGCAAATGTAGAAAGCGCTCTTGGATCCGCGGGCCGAGCCCAACCAATTCTCGCCGAGCGCGCCGAAATTCGCGTCGTTACCGACGGCGATCGGCACGTTGAATTTCTCTTGAATGGCAGAGGCCAAGGAAACGCCGATCAAGTCGATGTTTGGGGCCGCAGAAACGCGTCCTCGTTTCGGCTCGACGACGCCGGGAATCGCCACGCCGACGGCGGAGACGTCGGCGACGCGCGCGCCTCCCTTTCGCAAAACGAGATCGATCGTTCTGATCAACGTTTCGATGACGGCTTCAGGGCCGCATTGGCGAGGCGTGGATTGTTTTTCGCGGCAGAGGATTTGCCCTGATTCGCGAACGAGCGCCGCCTGAATTTTCGTTCCGCCGACGTCAACGCCGACATAGAGGCGTTGCGACTTTACCGATTCGTTACGGGTTTTCATGAATCCGTCCCTGTATAGCTAAATGACGACGTGAAAGTCGACCGGCGTTACTCGATGACGATTTTATCCAAACCTTCTTCGGGCGGCGGAAACTGCGGGTTGAGTTTTTCTAGGGTTTTACGCAATATCCGCGTAACGATCAAATTGCGATACCACTTCTTTTCGGCAGGCACCACGTACCACGGGGCATGCGCGGTGTTGCATCGAGTGAGCGCCGCTTCGTAGGCCTTTTGATAATCCGACCAATATTGCCGTTCGGCGATGTCGGCCTTGCTAAATTTCCAACGTTTTGACGAATCGTCCAAGCGGGCTTGCAAACGTTTCTTTTGTTCGTTTTTACCGATATGCAAGAATATTTTGACGATCGACGTTCCGCCGTCGTCGAGCATTTTTTCAAAGGCGTTAATGCGTTCGTAACGGGTCTTCCATTCCGACTTCGGTACGAGATCATGCACGCGGGCGATCAAAACGTCCTCGTAGTGCGAACGATTAAAAATGCCGACATACCCCTTGCGCGGAGTCGCTTTGGCGATGCGCCAGAGAAAATCGTGCGCCGACTCCTCGACGCTCGGCTGTTTGAACGGAGTGACTTGACAGTTTTGCGGATTGAACGCCTGCATGGCGTGGCGTATGGTTCCGTCTTTGCCGGCGGTGTCCATGCCTTGGAGGACGAGCAAAAGCGACCGTCGCCCCTCGGCGTAAAGACGATAGCTAAGGTCGGCCATCGCCTCTAGATTCTTTTGCATCTCTTTCTTCGCGACGGCCTTACTCGATACGCCGCCGACGTAGGACGGGTCGTAATCTTTTAAACGAACTTCTTCGCCGAAAGGAACTAACGCCGGTTGATTCATGATTTATCCTAGAGAGCGAAACGCCTTACGGCGGCAGGCAAAATGAACGGGGGGTATCGTAAGGTTCGTCTGCAATCATAGCTTTTTCGGCAAGATCGGCAAGATACGGCCGGCCTTACGTCCGGAATATTCCGCATTTTCCGCATGTAGACGAATCAAGAAAGCAAAGAAAAAACCGCGGGAGAGAACGTTCGTTTCGCTTTAAACACGCCTACAAGGCGGTTGCCGTTCGCTATTCAGTCTTCTCGTTCATACTACTTAGGAGTTTTGCGAACGACGGCGAAACAAATGTTCTTCCCGCGGTTAGGAAGGCGAAGGTCTTCGTCAACGGCATTTGCAAGCGGATGACGCCGATGACTTTTCTTCGGTGAAGACCTTCATTGCACGCAGCGCACAAGCGAGAACCCTATTGTCAAATAAACCATTCGACGCAAGCGAATCCAAAATTAAGCGTTGACCGTCGCGGCGGCGTTCACGTTGGAATCGACGATCGGTAACCCCTCGACGAAGCTCATGAGTTTGCGAGCGCGGACCGGGTGTTGCAACGCTCGGACGGCCTTAGTTTCGATCTGGCGAACGCGTTCGCGAGTTACTGAGAAAATCTTGCCGACTTCTTCGAGAGTGTAAGAGTAACCGTCGATCAAGCCGAAACGTAAGCGGATAATTTCTCGTTCACGATAGTCCAAGGCTTGCAACGCTTCATCGATACGGCTCTTGAGCGTATCTTGTTGAATGCCGTGCAAGGGATCGTCTTCGCGATGATCGGTCAAAAATTCGCCGAAGTAGCTGTCGTCGTGGTCGCCGACCGGTTGGTCGAGCGACAGCGGTTGTCGCGACATGCGAATCGCGTTCATCGCTTCGTCGGTCGAGATCCCGGCTTCATAAGCGGCTTCTTCCAAGCTCGGCTCGCCGCCGTTCTTCTGAATTAATTCACGGGTCGCTTGACGAACCTTGTTCATCGTGTCGATCATATGGACCGGCATGCGGATGGTACGGCTCTGATCGGCGATGGCGCGGGTGATCGCTTGGCGAATCCACCAGGTGGCGTAGGTCGAGAACTTGAAACCGCGATTATGTTCGAACTTATCGACGGCCCGCATTAAACCGGTATTGCCTTCTTGAATCAGGTCCAAGAAGCTCAATCCTCGGTTTCGGTAACGCTTGGCGATCGAGACGACCAGACGCAAGTTTCCGGCCGAGAGGTGACGCTTGGCGGCCTCATATTCTTTGTGTAAGAGGGAGACGCGATCCAAACGGCGCCGCAACGTGGCAGGGCTTTCCAAGGTCGATTTCATCAACTGACGCAATTCGCTCTTCAGGACGACGGCGTCGGTTTCGCTAAGATCGGTCGCGTTCAATTGTTTCTTAATCGCTTCCATACGTTGGGCGATCAGGACGACGCGATCCAACAACGGTTGCAAACGCTGCGTGCGGAGGCCAAGTTCTTCGACCAAGCGGACGGCCTTAACGCGGCGGTTCAACATGCGACGCCAAGCTTGGCGTCGCTCTTTAATCGGGGCGCCGCGGCGCATCGTCAAGGCGAAATCGGTCTCGTTCCGCTCCAAAAGATGACGTAACGTGCAAAGGTTCGGGCCCATAATCTTAAGAAGACGTTTCTTCTCTCGGATATTGATGACCGAAACTTCGATCGTGCGATCTAAGCGAAGTTTGTTATCGCGAACGTTTTCCAACAAAGTCATCGCCGCGCGGAGAACGTAGTCGTTCGCCAACATGCAGCAGCGGAAACGCCAGCGGGAAATTTCGATGCGTTTGGCGGCCGCGAGTTCTTCGGCGGCCTTAAGCAACGGAATTTCGCCCATCTGCATCAAGTAGATGCGGATCGGGTCGTCGATCTGATCGTCGTCGCCAGTGACGACTTCGCTGATTTCTTCGTTGAGCGCTTCTTCGGTCGGGTCTTCGACCAATTCGTCGTTCGCATCGACTTCAAACTCGTCATCGATTAAGTTTACATCTTCTTCGACGAGGTTAGCCGCATCGGAGAGGGCTTCTTTACGAACGACTTTTTTCGAGATTCGCTTGCTCATGGCTGTCTGCTTTTCCAACTGCTTGTGAATCGGACGTCTTCCCGACCTTCGTATCCGCCGGCCGAAGATCCGGCGAACTACGATCACGCTGACGCCATGAACTAAAAGCACGTTGGATGCCAAACTCCCCCCTTAGTAAACGAAAATCCTAACCGTCTGTTGTGAAAGGGGTTGCGTCGCAAGGAGCATGGGTTGCCGGAAAAGCGGCGGAGAATTCGTCGCCAAAATGCAACAGTGATGCGTTGCGGCGCTGCATTTGGACAGCAAGAAAAGCGGGCGGGCGACCTCGAAAGGCCGCCCGTAGTATTATGTGAATAATCCGCTAAATCGGAAAAGTCGTTATTCGCCGAAGGCAAGCTGTTTGAGCCGGGCGAGGTAATTGGGGCGAGCCGGTCGGCTGGCGACCGACGACATTTGGGCCGTTCGCCGGTCGATTAGGCGATATCCCCCTTCGCGGCAAATGATCGGCGTCTTGTTTTGCATGGCGCCGAGGTTCGGCGCTTTGTGGAACTGCTGCGACATGCGGGCGTTCGAGCGCCACATTTTGGCGATCTCGGCTAGGCTGTGTCCGCCGTTTTCCTCCCGGATAATAACAGAGTCGTTTTGGCTGTTGCGTAGTCCGGCTTGGATGGCCTCATCCCGGCCAAGCGAGGAGCCGGCGCTAATGGTTCGGATTTGCGGATAGCTTCGTTTCAATTCCTGAGCGACTTCGCTCGTAGCGTCTTGCGACCCGTCGTCGACGATAAGTATCTCGAATTGCTCGGACATTTCGGCGACGACTTCCAAAAGCTCTTGGACAGTTGCCGAGAGCGTCGATTGCGCGTTTTTTACGGGCAGCAAAACAGTTAGGGAATTGGACACGAAGCCGTTCCTTTATGCGAAAAACCAATCTGATACAAATTTCAATTCAAGCACGTCTTAGGCGCCTATTTACTCAACGGGAAAACAGGCTTCGATTCGTCATAAAAGACGCGTTCTTGTAGGGAAATCCGTATATGCTGCAAACTCATGTACCGAAAATGACGCCTGGCGCGATCTGTATAGAGAGTCCGCGCCGGTAGCATACAATCGGACGTCGGCGCTCATTCGCTCTAAAGATATTTATATTTGCCGACTTATGCGTAAGATTCGATTCGGAACGGGTTTGAGGGATATTATGACGAGAGGGCAAACGCAGATTGACGAGGGGAATAGCTTGGCCGGACGGTTTGGACGCTTCGGCTAGGATTTTGACCGGGACCCCGCCTGTCTGTCTGATTTAGGTGGGCGATCGCTCGCAAACAACGTCCTCGAGGCGAGAGCCAAGGATTTATGACAATTCGGGCTTGGTTTGAGATATAGAACCTTTGGGGAGTGCCCAAGCCTCGTAATTTAGGCTTAGCGGACGCTTTTATACGCTTTTTCGCTCAGTGCGCCTGCGGAGAAATCCGCTATAATGCGGCATTCTTCCCGGGATATATCTCGTCGAGGCGATGAAACATGGCATTTGAATTCACATGCGCTTGCGGGAAGAGATACCGGCTAACGAAGGAACAAGTCGGCAGAAGGAAAAAGTGTCCGGCCTGCGGGACGGTTAGCCGTTTTAATCCGTCTCTTTCGCCGCCGCCGTTTTCGCGCTTAGAGCCGTTGAAATCCGCTCGAAATCGAGCAAAGAGACTTATTCATTTCAGCTCGGGCGCCGCCGACTCTATCGATGAAACATTCAGACGCGAGGATGAGGGTAATTCTCAACCAAAAGTTTCTTTTCCTTGAATCTCGTCAAAATCATTTTGTTCGCTGGCAACAGTAATTGTATGTGAATGAGACTTAATGAGATGGATAAAGTTGCTTTCCAGAACTGCGTCGGTTTCGTTAAGGCGCTTTGCGTCGCGGGGAGTTTTTTCGCGGTCGGATTATTCGTCGAATATTCGTTGTCGCCTCCTTTGCCGATTCCCGCCGACGCGCTGGCGGAGGAATTCTCGGCGTTGCGCGCGATGCGCCACATTAAAGAGATAGCGAAGGAGCCTCATCCGTTGGGATCGGCGGCTAACGAGGCGGTGCGCAATTATATCCTCGATACGCTACGGGAAATGCATGTGGAGGCGGAGACGCAGACTTCCCGACATGTTCAGAACAAGACGATTTTTGTGACGACGAACGTGATCGGTCGAATTCCGGGGACCGCAAGCGGCAAGGCGTTCATGATGATGGCGCACTTCGACTCGGTTCCTTACGGGCCGGGCGCGGCGGACGACGGAGCCGGAGTCGCGGCCCTGTTGGAGACGGCGCGAGCGCTGAGGGCGGGGCGGCCTCTGAAAAATGACGTGATTTTCGCGTTTACGGACGGAGAAGAGGCCGGGGAGGCGGGGGCGAGCAAACTTTTTGCGAGCCGTTGGGCGGATAGGACCGGCGTGGTTCTTAATTTGGAGGCGCGAGGTTGCTCCGGGCCTTCGCTTTTATTTGAAACCAGTCGGAACAACGGTTGGATTATGTCGGAGGCGGCCAAGGCCGGCGTTAGCATTCGCGCCAGCTCGCTGATGGCGGGCGTATATCGTTCGCTTCCGTTCAATTCAGATTTTTCGATCGCTCGAGATCGAGGGTTGCAGGGCTTTAACGTCGCCTTCGTCGACGACTTCCGCTGGTATCATACGAAAAATGACTCATCGGATCATTTGAGTCTTGCCAGTCTTCAGAACCACGGATCTTACGCTTTGGGGTTCGCCAAGCATTTCGGCAATCTTCCGCTGGACGGCGATTTGGCGAAACCCGATATGGTCTATTTCAACGTCGCCGGATCAACGCTCGTTTCCTATCCTGAGGCTTGGAGCGGATCGATCGCTTGGGCGTCGGGGATTATGTTTGCGTTGGCCGTGTTATTGGGGGCAGTGCGCGGCCGAATGACGATCTCCGGCTTTTTGGGCGGGATACTCGCTTTCGCTCTCGCCGCCGTAGCGTCGGCATTTGTCGTTTTGCTCGCGCTCGCTGCCGTCTATGGACCGGGAAAGTTATTCACGCAATATGCGAGCGGAGCGACGCGTCTGCCTGATTTGATTGCGGTGAGTCATAACGCCTTGTACGGCTGGGCGTTCGCGGCTCTTACGGTTAGCGTCTTTATGATTTGCTATCAGGGGTTCGTAAGTCGTCTGCGAAGCGAGAATCTAGCGGCAGGCGCGCTGTTCTGGTGGGCTCTTTGCCTTTTGGGAATGCAATGTTTTTTGCCGAGCGGGAGTTATTTGGCTGCATGGCCGTTGTTATTTGCCGCACTCGGTTTGGCGGTTTCCTTTTTGGGAAGGAAGGACGAGCCGGCTTCGATGCGGGCTTATTTGCTGGGAGTATTCGCGGTTCCGGGGCTCGTGCTAGTCGTGCCCGCCTATTCGACGTTCCTTGCGACGGTTCTGGTGATGACGGCCCCTGCGTTATCTTTGCTCATGTCGTTGATATTGGGATTGATCGTTCCGCAAATTCTATTGGTCGTTTTGCTTTGCGGTCGGCGGCTGGCCATATGCCTGGGTTGCTTGGGGGCTGCGATGTTGATCTATGGCGCGGTCAATAGCGGCCCTTCGCCGGAGCGGCCGAGGTTGAACAGCCTCGCCTACGGAATGAATTTTGACACGGGGCGAGCGGCATGGTTTAGTTACGACGGCGAGTTGGACGAGTGGACATCCCGTTTCTTCACGGCGGACGGCGCTAGACCGAGGCGAGGGGCGATAACCGAGTTTATCTCGACCGACAAGCGGGAATATTGGAAAGCGCCTGCTCCGGTTGCGGCTTACGAAGCTCCCCAGGCGAAAATTGTCGAGGATGTCGTGACCGCGGAAGGGCGGATCGTAACGATCCATATTTCGATGAAGGAGCGTCCGCTCGAGGTGACGGTACGACTCACATCGGACGCCGACGTTCGCTCGGCCGAGGTTTTCGGGCAGAAGTTAGAAGGAGGCGGAAAAGGTTGGAGCGTGAAGTTTCGTGGTTTTCCGTCGGAAGGGACCGACGTTCGATTCGTCGTTGCCCGCTCTGACCGCTTAACGTTGGAGGTTGGGGCGACGCTTCTCGGTTTGCCGAATTTCGCCGGCGCGTCGGTTCGACCTGATTATATGGCGGTTGAGCCGAATACGATTCGCCGTCCTTGGTCGTTCCGAGGCGATACGACGTTTTTGGTTCGGACAGTCGATTTTCGGTGAACGTGCTCGCGGATTTTTCGGCGCAACTAAGTAAGACCCAAACCCAGCATTTCGCATTTTTGCCCGTCTCGCATTGCCAAGAACTCTGGTAAAATAGAGACATGGTTTGTCAGACGATTCTCCTATTCCATTTTCAAGACGATATCTTTTCATGACGCTATTGGAATTTTTAATCATTGTGATCATATTCGGCTTGCCGATTGGTTGGATCGCGTCTGAATTTCAAAATCGACGCGTGCTGCGAGTTTTCCTCGGATTACTTACGATTGCCGCGATTTCCGTATGCGTCTGGATTCATTCGATGATCTCTTTCACGTTCAACTACAACGCTTGGTATGGGGGAGCGACGGGCAGGCTAATCGACACGTCTCTTCAGCAGATTGAGGACGGGCATCTTGAACGCACGCTTAAGATTTGGCGAGGGCTTAATCGGCAATATCATCCGACTTATGAAAATCGGGCTAGGTATGACGAGCTTACGGAGGAGGCGACGGCCCGTTTGCGAGGTGACGTTTTGATCGAAAAGGGATCGCCTTGGGACGCAGCGCCGTTCGACGCGAAAACTTGGCTGGGGCATTGGGAAGACGGCTTTGGCTATTGGATGGTAATTGATAGCAGTTATACGCCCAAGCGGCCGTTTGACATTGTTCAAGCAGGGCAGCCGCGCCCGGCGATAACTTCCATTTCAATTTCGCCGGACTTTCGCGTTTTGACTTTTACGGAAGGATCGAAATGGCGGCACACTCTCACGCTTAAGAACAAATACGAGGCGAGCTACGAGTGGTTTGACCTTCAAAAAGGCGTGGTTTGGCAGAATCAACCAATCTATAAGTTGATCCGCGCGTCGGACGAACAAAAGAAAATGACTCAAGCCGATGCTGCGTCCTCGGGTGGCGAGTAGAGTCGCTCAAAGAAGAGAGCAAGTCCTGTTCCGACGTTTCTCCACCATTTCCACTGTTAATATCTCCTTTTTCGCCCGTCTCGCAGGCCAGGGAAATCTGTTATAATGTTGAACTGCGCCTTGGGCTCGACCCTCTATCGGAGGGGCGGGCGTGACAGGGCTTTTTCTCAAATCGTCCAAAACTGAGTTCACCGTGCCTGAAACCATACTTTCGCATCAGTATCCTAACGGTTTGACGCTGGTCGCCGAGCCGATGTCGAGCCTGCAATCGGCCGCGTTCACGTTTCTTTTGCCGGCGGGGAGCGTACACGACCCGCTCGACCGTTGCGGGCTTAGCAGCTTTACCTGCGAGATGGCCTTGCGTGGGGCCGGTCCGAGGGACAGTCGGCAGTTCATTGTCGATCTGGACAATCTTGGAGTCGAGCGGAGCGAGGCGGTGACGAACGCCCACACGTCGTACGGCGGGGCGACGTTGTCGGAGAATCTTCCGGCGGCCTTGTCGATTTTCGCCGATTTGCTGCAACGGCCGCACTTGCCCGAGGATCAACTTGAGGCGAGTCGGATTGGCATATTGCAGGAGATTCGCGCGGTGGAGGACGAACCGGCCCAAAAGGCGATGCAGGAGTTGCGGCGTCGGCACTACCCGCTTCCCTGGGGGCGACCCTCGCACGGCGAGCAAGAGGCGGTCGAAGCCGTCACGCATAAGGAGATTCAGAATTTCGTGCGTCGGCGTTACTCGCCGAACGAGACGATTTTGGGGGTGGCCGGGCGAATTGATTGGGAGGAACTCAAGGATCAAGTCGGTCAATTATTTGGCGATTGGAAGCCGGTCGAGCGCGAGACGATCGTCGAGAAGTCGCCGACGGGACAATACTTGCATATTCCGTTCGATTCGAATCAGACGCAGATCGGCATTGCCTATTCGAGCGTGCCGTACAACCATCCGGACTATTTTCAAGCTTGGGGAGCGGTCGGCGCGTTGAGCGGCGGCATGAGCGCCCGGCTCTTTACCGAGGTTCGCGAGAAGCGCGGGCTGTGCTACAGCGTTTACGCTTCGTATCACACGTTGAAGCACCGGGGCGGAGTTTTCTGCTATGCCGGAACGGGCGCCGATCGCGCGCAAGAGACGCTCGACGTCACGGTCGGCGAACTGGTTCGCATTGCCGAAGGAATTGAAGAGTTTGAGTTGGATCGATTGAAGGCGCGGATCAAAAGTTCGTTAATTATGCAGCAAGAGTCGAGCAGCTCGCGCAGCTCGTCGATCGCTTACGATTGGTATCACTTAGGCAAGGCGCGAACGCTGGATGAAGTCGGGGCGTTGGTCGACGGGCTGACTGGCGCGAGCATAAACGCGTATTTGGCCGAACATCCTCCGTGCGATTTTACGATTGTCACTCTCGGACCGAGCGAATTGGAGGCGCCCTGTGGAATTTCTTAAGCACACGCTGAAGAACGGATTGGATATCGTCGTCGAACGAAACGACGAGGCGCATTCGGCGGCCGTCGGGTTTTTCGTGAACGCGGGATCGCGCGACGAAAACGACGCCGTATCCGGAGTGAGCCACTTTTTGGAGCACATGACTTTCAAAGGGACTCCGACGCGATCGGCGGAGGACGTGAATCGCGAATTCGACGAGATGGGCGCCCATTACAACGCGTTCACGAACGAGGAGAACACGGTTTATTACGCGGCCGTTTTGCCGGAGCGTCAGACCGCGGCCGTCGAATTGCTGGCCGACATATTGCGACCGTCTTTGCGGGAAGATGATTTCAATATGGAAAAGCAGGTGATTCTCGAAGAAATCAAGATGTACGAGGATCAGCCGCCGTTCGGAGCCGACGAGAAGGTTCGCGAGGCTTTCTTCGGCAATCATCCGCTCGGACGCAGCGTGTTGGGAACGCACGAGAGCATTCAGGCGTTGGAAGTCGGACGAATGCGCGAATATTTCGCGCGTCGTTACGCGCCGAACAACATCATATTGGCGGCCTCGGGCAAAATCGATTTCGACGAGCTGATTCGCGTCGTCGAGTCGCGTTGCGGGGCTTGGACGCCTTCGGAAACGCCGCGCGAGGTCGGGCCGGCCAAGTCGCACGATGGTTTTTTGACGTTGACTCGCGATTCGGCCAGCCAGCAGTACGCGATGCTTCTTTCGCCGGGGCCGAGCGCGGACGCGGCGGATCGCTACGCGGCGAAGCTGCTTTCGGTCATCGTCGGCGACGATTCGGGGAGCCGATTCTTTTGGGAAATGCTTGATCCCGGTTTGGCCGAGCAGGCGTCGTTAAGTCATTGCGAATTTCACGGCGCGGGATTGATGATGACTTACATGAGCTGCGATCCGCAATTTGCCGAGAAGAATTTGCAGATCATTCAAAACATTTTCAAGAAGGTTCAGGCCGAGGGGGTGACGGCCGAGGAAGTCGAGCAGGCGAAGAGCAAGATTCGCTCGCGCGTGGTTCTTTCGGGCGAGCGGCCGAGGAGTCGGCTTTTCTCGATCGGCGGCGATTGGGTTTATCGGCAAGAATACCGATCTTTGAAAGACGATTTGGACGAGATCGCCCTTTTGGGCGTCGGAGAAGTGAACACGGTCGTCGCCAAATACCCGTTGGCGCAAGGAATGACGATGACCGTCGGGCCGATGAAAAAAGTGAAGAAGCCGAAGTAGGGGTAAATCGCAGGACGACGAGCGGATCGTCGGGGAGGACGTTCACGACAGCGCGACGGATTTCGGCTATTTGGCTGGCGGGCCGAGTTGCGAGGGCTTCGTATGTCCGAAATCGACGACGATTTTGTCGAAGACCAGCCCGGGATCGAGCGGTCGAATGGTGATCGTGTGTCGTCCGGCTTTGGCGAGGGAGTGATTCGTCGAACCGATGGCCGCCCCGCGTATGACGTTCGCGCTCCAGGCGGCGTCGAACTCTTTCGTGGCGATGCTGACTTCTTTCGACGCTTCTTCGTCGATCGCCGCTGAATAACGCATGCCGTGGGCGGAGTTGAGCGGGAGCGTCGGAATGCAATACACGAGGATTTTTACTTCGCCCGTTTGTGGAGAAGAAAATTCATACTGCAAGGCGGCTTTACCGTCGACGGGCGCGGTCGTCGGCAGCAGCGCGACGCAATCGCCGGAGCGGCCCAGCCCTGGGATGACTTTCCAAGTCGATTCGCGTCCGGCGATCATGCGCGAAGGTTTTTCCGCTTCAAAGGCGATGCCGTCGGCGTCGGGCGTCTCTTTTTCGGATGAAGGGGAATTTGTTGACGCGGTTTGCGGTTTTGAATCGGGCTTGCGAAGGGCAGGTCGATTTCTTGGATTCGATGAAAGGACGTTGCGCCATTTGCCGCCGGCGATCTTTTCGTTGAAAAACTTGGTTTCGGCTTGAATTTGCTCGTAAGCGAGCATCGCCTTGTCGGCGTCGTGGGCCAAGTGCATTTGATTCGCTAAAGCGGCGCCGCGAACGGGATAGACCGTTAGTTGATAAAAGGCGTCCCGTCGTTCCGGCGGCAGCTGGGCGTAGATCGCATCGGTTCGGCTCACCAATTTAGCGAAGCGGTCGAGGCGCCGCTCGATCTCGCCATAGTTCTCGCTGAACTGGGTTAAATGCAAGTGTTCAGGTCGGGCGCAGAAGTTGAGTCGGTAGAATTCGTCCATGATTTCGGCGATTTCAGAGGCGTTTTCCGACCCAAAATTTTGGGCCGCCCATTGCTTTAAAAACGTCATTTGCGAGTTTTCATCCCAAGCGTCGACGTTCCAAGCAAGGCGAAGAAAGAACTCCATACCGGGTTCGCTCATCTTAATGTCGCCGACGTTGACGACCCAAACGGCGCGAGCGTCGTTTTCGTAGGCTTTGTGCATCTCTTCCCAAATCAACGCGGGCGGAGTCGTGTCGAGCCAAAGATAATCCTCGGGCTTACCCCAGTAGGACAGATGATAGTAAACTCCCGATCCTCCGCGGCGCTTTCGCTCCTCGTCGGAAGATAGTCGGCGAATATAACCGTGGTTGTCGTCGACCCACACTAGAGTGACGTCGTCGGGGACTTTGAGGCCATTTTGGTAAAGCGGCAAGACTTCCTTATAGGGAACGAAGATTTGAAAGACTGATTCAACGTTCGGGTTTACGTAACGCGCGATGAGGTCTCGCTGATCGGCGAAGACTCGCTCGATGAGCTTTACGCGATCGGCGGTCGTCTTTCCGCCCTGCATGGGGCGATCGTGAATGCCGCGAATGCCGATCGTGTACGAACTTTCGTATTTGCCGGTTTCTTGAATTCGTTTTTCCCAGACCGCTTTCACCTCGTCGGCATGAGTTTCGTAATTCCAATGGTCTTTCGGCAAGGTCCATTCGGTCGCGTTGTTAAAAAGCATCGGTTCGGCGTGCGAGCTGCCAACGACGATAGCGTAGTCGTCGGCGACGCGTTTGTTTTCGGGGATGGAGTTGAACGCGCGGGTGCATTCGTGCATCGCGGGCCAGATATAATTCGCTTTTAGCCGGAGCAGCAGCTCGAAAACTTTCGCGTAGGTTTTCGGACCGAGGGAGCCGACCTCCGGTTCAAACGTTTTGGCGGCCCAAGGTTGGATGCCCCAGTCCTCGTCGTTAATGAAAATGCCGCGGTATTTTACCGAGGGAGTTCCTTGGATGAACGAAACGGCGGGAATAACGAGGTTTTTGCGCGGAAGAGGGGCGACGTCGGCCCACCAGACCCACGGCGAAACGCCGATCGCTTCGGAGAGGTCCATAAGGCCATAGGCCGTGCCGCGACGATCGCTTCCGACGACGACGAGCGCAATTGTTACTCCGGGAAACGGATCGGTCACCGTAGTAATTGCGTACGATTCCCATTTCCCTTCGACGCTTTTGACGTCGAGTTTGCCTCGCTTGATCAGATCGGCGATGAGCGCGTTTTTTCCTAACGTTCCGGCGATGACGACGAAGCCGACCGGCGCGAGTTGGGGAACGTCGCTGACGTTCGGCTTAACGCCGGTTACCTGCTCAATATCGTGGGCGAGCAAGCCGGCTGCGATGCGTACGACAGTCGCATCATCTTTGTCGGTTAGAATTTCGGCGGCCTTTCCGGCGACCACGAGTGGAAAATCGGTTGGTCCGGAGACGGCGTCTTTTACCGACAACGCGTCGGCACGGACGTTGGTGGCGAATGACAACAGGATTAGGCCGGCGATTGCGGAGAGGATTTTCATGGCGGACATGCGAGGTCTGATGTTTGAAAAGGCGCTTTTACGTAAAGAAGCGGTTAGCCGGGCGGCAAAAGCGGTTGAGCGCGTTTGCAGAGTTGGAGCGGCAATCCCCAGGGATCACGCATCATAATGAGAAGCGTGCCTTCGGCCGGGCGCACTTCCTCGACGATCGAGGCGCCCGCCTCGACGAGACGCGCGGCGTCCTCGGCCGGATTTGAACTGGCCAGCGCCAGGTGAAATTGCAGCGGATTCATTTTGAAGTAATCCGGAATCTGATCGGGCGGATTGCAGTAAATCTCTAGCGCCGTCGAATCCGAATCGGCGAGGAAATGGGTTTGTACGGGTTGCGGGATATGACGAATGACGCGCAGTCCGCAATGTTTGCAATACCACTGGGCGACAGCGACAGGATCGGCGACGTTAAACGCGACGTGTTCAATTTTCATGGTTACTCAACAGGATTTGAAGCCGTCAATATCTTTGAAATCAACAATCTGTTTGGAGCCGTCGACGAGCGTGAGTTCCGCGCCGATGACCGAGCCGGAAGGCATGACGTCCATTAGTCTGACGTTTTTTATAGGCGACAATTCTTCTTCCGTCCATGCCTTGTCGTCGGTTTTGTGCAACATGACGGAGATCATTAGTTCCATTTTCGGATTCTTGGCGGCGCGTTTGCGATAGGCGCCGATGACCGTGCTTTCTTCGGATTCGGAGTTTAAGCCGGAATGCACTTGCGCTTTTATGGAGTCCCAGCCTCGATAGGCGATGAACGCCGTTTGTCGACCGGGGATGGAGGCGACGAGCCCCATTCTTTGCGAATCTTCGAACGTGCGCACCTCGGCTTTCTTTCCGTCGATGTGCGGCAGCCCGAAATGCCCAAGGGTGAGTTCGTGCTCGAAGGCAAGCCGACAACGGTCGACGCGGATGACGCCGCCCGGGACGGTGATTTCGGCGAGGTCGATGATGTAGCCGACGCCGTTGTTCGGCGGTTTACGCATGAGCAGTTGTCGGTACAGCACGCCGTCGCGGATACCGTTAAAAAGGACGCTTTGCGACGGCGTATAACCGGCGTCTCGCGAGGCGGCGTTATCGACGGCTCGGCCGGTCAAATAAAAGTTGGTGTCGACGCCGCTCAAATCACGAGGGTCTAGACTACGGAATGAATATTCCTGCGACGTGCCTCCTTGCGGATTGCGGTTTTCCCAAGGGAAATGGGTGTTGAAGACCAGTTTTGAATAGTTGCAATCGTCGTCGTACACCTTGCCCGAGATGATTTCGGACGTGCCGCTGATGCCGTGATTGACGAGCGCAAGACCGGGTTTTTCGAGCACGGTGCGTTTTGACTGAGCGCCGAGTTGCGTCCAGAGGCCTTCGTTTTCCTTGGCGGTCCAGAACGGCGAATCTTCCGGAAGCGCCAGCGCGATGAACGGAAGAAACATAATAAACGGACTGGCCGGGCAACTGTAATTCTGGATCGCGAATTCGCGATGGCTGTAGAATCCTAGCGCCGGGACGTCGTTTACGAAGAAGTCTTCCCGCGTGGTGAATTGCAATAAGGAGCCGGAGCAAAGGCGTCTTGCCCAACCTGGATCCAACGGTTTGGATTTAAGCATGAACGAGGCCGGAAATCCGCCGGAGATCCAGAGGCGGTAGCAGATGCTTCGCGCCCACATATTGATGTAGCCGTCGCGACCGAAGAAGTTCGGATAGGTCTTGAGCAACTCGTCGAAGCTTTTTTCGAGGACGGCGGCGATTTCCGGATAATATTCGTCGCCGAAGGCGCGGTTCCAAATCGTGCCGTAAACCAAGAACAGGCTGATGGTGTAATAATTGTAGCTTTGCTCGAGATACCAGCCGTCGCCGGCATGATAGGAGGCGATCCAAAGCAGGTGGCTTTTCAGAAGATCGTCATCGATCGGGTAACCTTTGAGCTTCAGCCATGAAAGGGCGCAGATGTTGAACAATCGCCAGTTGTTCTGCGTGGTGCGATGATGCGCCCACTTGGAGATGGCGGCGGCGATTTCATCCTGCTGGTTCTTGTTCCAATGCGGCCAAAGAACGTCCGGCATTAGGAGCATCGTTTTCGTGAAGCCGCCGAATTCGCAAGTGAATTGATAGGTTGCGTCGGGAAGTTCGTCGGGCATCGGCAAGCTGTTCGGATTTCCCGGCGTGAGCGCGTTGTAAAAGTGACGCAGGTAATAATCGCGCAGTTTGAAGCCGTTGACGCTGATTTGCGGATCGACATGGATCAGCGGGGCCGCGAGATTGAAGGTGCGTTCCAAGGCCTCGAACTCGTGGGAGCGAACGCGCCAGGGCGGATCGTTCGGCTGGGGATATGATTTGCTGCCGGGAATAGTCGGAAACACGACGGGGTCGTCAAACGACTTTACGTGTTTGAACGCTCGTTCCAGAACGTATTTGGCGCATTCGATATAATGCCGCCGCGACATTCCGGTAAAGGGGCTCAATTCGTAATCGGGATCCTTGACTTCAAAGGCATTCTTCAATCGAGGCCTGCCGCTTTCCATGTTATCGCTTTGCTGTTAGTTTTTGGGGGATCGATATTGGCATTTTAACATCGTTTTCTTACTGAAGCATCAGCCACCGCCGGTCAAGTTGATAACAAACTTAGGCGAAGAGGTCAAGTAAATCGCTTTACGTTCGGGCGTATCACGCACCGACGATTATCGTCTCGCCGAGGTGGGGATTCACGGCGATTTAATCGGCGTTCATTGAGCCCGTGTCGCAAGTAACGACGGAGGCGTTCCAGTTAATTTCCACGTCGGCCTCGAAAACGTCACGAATAATCTCCGGCGAGAGGGTTTCGTGCGGTTTTCCTTGCGCGACGATTCGCCCGGCGCGCATGACGACCGCTTC
Source organism: Thermoguttaceae bacterium (assembly GCA_963665265.2). Classification (GTDB taxonomy): domain Bacteria; phylum Planctomycetota; class Planctomycetia; order Pirellulales; family Thermoguttaceae; genus CAXXHQ01. Next base: position 2,767,630 of record OY762224.2, read on the forward strand.
GTCGATCGACAGCGGGGCCAAAATAAGGTCGTGACAGATGATAAGGACGGCTTTTCCTTCGGCGGCGGTTTCTTTGGCGATTCGATAGACGTCGAGTTGATGACGCAGGTCGAGATGCGCGTTCGGCTCGTCAAGGAGCAGCACGTCGCCCAATTGCGTGAGCGCCCGGGCGATGACGACTCGTTGTCGTTCGCCGCCGCTTAAACGGCCGAAGGGACGTTCGGCCAACGCCAAAACGCCGAGTCGCTCGAGATTCTTTTCAACCGATGCGACATCTTTCGGCGATTCGTCGGTCCATCCGTCATTGTGGGAAAATCGGCCGAGCATGACCGTTTGTCGCACGGTGAAGGGGACGTCGGCGGGGGAATCTTGTTGGGCGACGGCGATGCGTGCGGCGATTTCTCGCCGCGACAATTTTCCGATCGATTGATTGTCGAGCGTGACTTCGCCTTGTCGGGGGCGGAGAGATCCGTTTAGGCAACGGAGGAGCGTGCTCTTGCCGCAGCCGTTGGGTCCGAACAGACCGGTGACGACGCCGGGGCGTAGGGCAAGCGAGACGTCGTGCAAGATCGTCGTGCCGCAGGGATAGGCGAACGTGATCGCGTCGGCGCGGAGGGTCATTGCCATTCTCCCATATTCGCGCGGCGTCGGAGCATGCGCAAGAAGACGGGGGCGCCGATGAACGCGGTGAAGGCGCCGACGGGGACTTCGGCCGGGGCGTCGACGGTTCGAGCGAGCATGTCGGCCGCAAGGAGCAGGGCGGCGCCGCCGATCGCGGCGACGGGGATCAAACGACGATGATCGGCGCCGACGACCAATCGGCCCGTATGCGGAACGACAAGTCCGACGAACCCGATGACTCCGGAGACGGCCACGCAGATGGCCGCGACGATTGACATGACGGCGAGGAGGATTTTTTGCAGGCGTCGGGAGTTGACGCCGAGGTCGAGGGCGGCTCTTTCGCCCGCCAAAAGGACGTTTAGGGCCGGTGCGTTTCGATAAAGGACGAAATAGGCGGCGGCGACGCAGGGGGTCGTAAGGAGAACGCTGCTCCAAGAGGCGTTCCAGAAACCGCCCATTAGCCAAAAGACGAGGATCTGCAGTCGTTCGTCGGCGACGTAGAGGGCAAAAGCGGTTAAGGCGGAGCAAAACGCGCTCACGGCCACGCCTGACAGGAGCAGTGCGGCGCCAAATCGCGTGGCGCGTCGGGCCGAGACGTAGGCGAATAAGCCGACGGCGATTCCGCCGGCGACGCTGAATAAAGGGACGGCGAATTTTTCGAGCGAGAGCCCGAGCCACGCTCCGCCGAGCGCGGCGAAAACGGCGCCGACGGCAGCGCCGTTTGAAACGCCTAAGACGTAAGGGGTCGCCAAAGGATTGAGAAAGAGCGTTTGCGCGGCGAGTCCGGCAAGGCTAAGGCCTGCGCCGACGACGAACGTCAGCAAAACGCGAGGCAGGCGAACGCTCCAAATGATTTGCCGCGCGTTCGCGGCAGCAGTATCGGCGTTAAGGGCATCGATCGACGAATTTGCATAGGGATGGACGAGAGCGGCCAGCGTTTGCGAAGGGGATAATTTGGCGCTTCCGACGAAGAGGGAGCAGGCGGTCAGTGCGACGGTTGCGCAGAACAAAACCGGCAGAGCGAATCTTGCTGCGAAGGATTCGGTGTTCGCCATGCAAGAATCCCCTTTTAGGCAATCTGCTTCACGGCGAAGCGATCGTCTCTCGCCTGTAAGCTCAACGCCTCATCGGAAGTCAAGTGCGAGGCGTTCACCTGCCGCAGATGCTTGCGACATGCTTCGGCGGCTTCGACCATTTGCTCGTCGGTCGGTCGCGAATAAGGTTGGCCCGGCACGGGGATGTAGCCCATGATGTGAAAAGGAATGTCGTGACTCAGCGAGGCGAGCCAGGCGGCGATTTTTTCGAGTTGATCGACGTCAACCAACCCGGGAACAAAGACGGCATTCGCCTTCATAATCATGCCGGCATGAAACCCGGCGGCGAAATTCGCGTAGATCGTTTTTTTCTCCCAGCCGGTGTATTGGAGGTGAACCTCGTCGTCCCAGGCTTTGATGCCGACGTTCGCGCCGTCTAGATTCGGCAGCGGCAAGTGGCTTCCGTTCGTATGACCGAGGAACGTTTGAACGCCGAGTTCGAGCTTGGCGAACGCCAGCATTTCGGTCAAGTCTTGCGCGACGGTCGGCTCGCCGCCCATAAAGAAGATTTTATCCAAGGCGACCGAGCGGAGCGTCTCCTTCATTTCTTTGACGTTCAGAAAACGCGTTGGCCGGGGGAAAGCGAAGCCGGGCGTTCCGTCGGGGCCGCTGCGTAGTTTATAGCTGCAGACGGGACAGCGAAACGTGCAGCCGAAATTATGCAGCGTGGCGAATCGATATTTTTCGTTATAGGTGATTCGATGGAACGGCATGGTCGGCTTCTAGTTATTTGAAACGGCTCGGGCGATGACGGCTCGCAATTTTTCGACGGATTCGGGGAGGCTCGGTCCGGCGGTGAGGTAGTAGCGATCAACGTCGTATATATGATTTTGACGGACGGCTAGCAAAGAGTCTATCCCCGGTCGTTCAGCGATTTTCGCGTCGCCTAGGTCTTTAAGACGCAGGATGACGCCGGGATCGGATTGGACAAGTTTTTCGGCGGAAAGAATGACGGATCCTTCAGCCTCGGCGGCCACGTTCTCGGCGCCGGCCAAATTCAGGAGATCGTCGACGTAGGTATTTCGCCCCATTGTTTTGAAAGGGCCGTACATTTCGAGAAATACTCGCGGTTTTATTGGGGCGCCGGCTACGGCGGAAGTCGCTTTGTGCGAGTCGAGAAATTTCTGAATTCGTTCGGCGGCGCGATTCGCTTGATCGCGGCAATCGAGGCTTTCGCCGATCAGCCGTAGCGTGTCGGGAAGCTCGGCGACTCGGGCGACGCGAATTCGAATCGTCGGCACCCCTAGTTCCTCGAACATGGCGGCAACGTCGTTTTGGTAATACCAAACGAAGGCGAGGTTCGGTCGTAAAGCGGCGATCGTTTCTTTGGAGACGGCGCTTCCTTTGCCGACGACGGGAATCTTGTCGGCGCCGGGGGCGATTCGACTGTATTGGTCGACTCCGACGAGCCGATCGGCGGCGCCGAATTGAATGACGGCGTCGGTCGCGGCCGAGCAAAGACTGACGATGCGCAGCGGATGCGAGGGCGTTTTGTTGGAAGCTCCGGTTGCATTTGACGCAGAGACCGAGGTTTGCGGTTCTGACGTTCGGCTGCAAGCGATCGGCAGGGCTGCCGCGATGCAAGCTAAGACGATGATTAAGCGGACTCGCCGTGAGAAGCGTGGCCGCTTTGCGGTACTCGCCAGCAATAATGAGACGGCGGCTTTCATTCCTGTGAGGCGTCCCAATCGTTTTGCGTCGTCTCGGAGCGAGTTTCGACGTGGCCGTCGCAATAGGCGACGTTGAAAGATCCTGCATGTCGAGCGCTAACGTTGGTCACCGGTTCCGAGAAGGTCGTTCCGCCGCCGACATAAAACTTTTGCGGAAGGCAATCGGCTAAAAGAATGACGCGACTCGTCGCATGGACCGAGGCCAAGGGCACCGAGTACCAAAAGCAATGTCCCTCGTCCGAAAAACGGAAAGAGTTAATTCCGTAACTCAAGACGAGCGTGGAAGTCGCTTTAAAGGGTTTGCGGGCGGTATCGTCGGGGCAGACAAAGGCGTTGACGTTATTTTCGAGGAAGGGCATTACGTCGTCCATCCAATATCGCGGACTTTTTCCAAGGAAGTCCCGACCATTTTTGTCGTATCCTCGCGGATAGCGCAGGTGCGCGCCGCCGAACGATTGGGAGGCCAGGGCGAGTTGCCGGAGATTGTTCAAGCAAGCGGTGCGTCGTGCGGCAAGGCGAGCGGCGCTAACGCCGGTCAAGGTCAGAGAGACGAGCAGCCCGATGATCGCGATGCAGACGAGCAGCTCGACGAGGGTAAAGCCGTCGGAGCGTTTGCGAATTGTCGTGCGCGGGGGGGATGGCATGGGCTGCGTGGCTTTCGGCTGCGTGGCGATGATTCCTTGTATGGAATATTCGTGGGCGAGAGCGAAATTATTCGCGCGGACGTAAATTGAGCGGGGAGAGGGAGCCGCAGAGAAGAAATTATAGATCTAGAGCCGCTATTTAGCCACCGAAGGGACAAAAGCTGCTATGCGAAAAATAATTAACGGCCTGATTTCGCATCGTCGGATTGCGACGGCGTTGATGGAGACAAAGGACTGAACGAAGGGGAGACGGAAGAATCGGGCCAAGAGTCGCCGAACGTCCAGTCTTTTTTCGGCGCAATTTTTAAAGACTTGGCGTCTTCGTCGAAGAAAGGGAGGGGTTTGAACGATTGAAATTCACTGACGGGGGGCTCGCTAGTGCGCACTTCGTCGTTGCGACGTTGCGGCGAAACGCTTCTTTTGTCGGACGATTCGCCTTCTTGCGGACTTGGGATTCGTCGCGGCTCGGTTGATTTTTTCAAGCCCTCGTCGCTTCGATCCGGATTGCGAGAAGAGGGAATTGGGGCGGGGCGGGGCGCAAAATCGTCGTTTATGGTCGGCGCGTCGCCGACCGACGAATTATTTCGCGGAGAAGTGGCTAAGGACCAATAAACCTCGAGGCCTAATACGATGAGGATTAGCGCGACGACCGAGGCGAGCCAGGGCAAATGTCGTGCTATAAAAGTTTCACGAGGCTTTGGGCCGACGTTCCAAAAGCGTCGTCCGAACGACTCGGGCTTAAAGCCCATCCCTTGCGCGAGTTCGACTAAATCGTCGATTAGCTCTCCGGGCGTTTGTTGGCGGCGATCGGGATCTTTCGCCAACATTTTTTGCAACAAATCGTTGAAAGCGGGCGGCAAATCGGGACGGATCGATCGGACGTCGGCCGGCGTTTCGGACTGATGACGCAAAAGCTTTTGCAACGCCGTTCCTTCGGGAAACGGCGGTCGGGTCGCGAGCATGAAATACAACGTGCACCCGAGGGAGTAGATATCGCTACGAATATCGGCTTCGCGGGGATCTCTTGCTTGTTCGGGCGAGATGTAATCGAAAGTGCCGAGCGTGACGCCGCTAGCGGTCAACTCGCCGGCCGCTTGATCGGTCCGCTCCATGCGGGCAAGGCCCATGTCGATAAGTTTAACGCGGCCTTCGGGCGTGATGATCACGTTTGAAGGTTTAATGTCTCGGTGAACGACGTTGCGCGAGGCGGCGTGCGCAAGCGCTTCGGCGATTTGCATGACGTAATAAATCGCGTCGATGGCCGTCAGGGGACCGCGGCGTTCGACGAGAGAGCGAACGTTGCTTCCTTCGACGTATTCAAAGGCGATAAAATGGATTCCGCGATCTTCGCCGACGTAGTGGACTTGCACGATATTCTCGTGCGCCAATCGGGCGGCCGATTGCGCTTCATTGATGAATCGTTGCACGGTTTCATCGTCGGTCGCATGGTCGGGACAAAGGATCTTGAGAGCGACCGTACGCGAGAGACGAGTGTCGAGCGCTCGAAAGACGCGGCCCATTCCTCCGCCGCCGACGTACTGTTGAAGCTCGAAGTACTCGAGGGAATCGCCGGGAAGGATTCGTCCTTCGGCGATTCGGAAGGCTGAGTCGGAAAGATTCGTCGGACGTAACGGAGAGGAACGCGAAATTAGGGTTTGCTGGTCGTCGGGCAAATAGACGTGAGACGGAGCGTCGAGCGGGGCGGCGACAGGGAGTCTCGATGAATTTACTGTATTGGGGGAGTTCTGGATTCGTGCGGAGGAGGTTCCGGCGCGCGGATTCACCTCGCCGGCGGCTTCGGCCGCGGCGCGGTTGATTCGCGCGCTAGAATTTGGATCTCCTGCCATATGTATGCCATCCCCCTATAGGTGTAATCGTTCGCCATCCGAAGAGATTGAACACGTCTTATGGAATAGCCTTGCTAAAGGTCTCTTCGGCGTCGTTTTCGCTAAAAGACGACACGAATTCAATAAGATTTCCCGCGATATACTACGTCGTTCGCTGTGAAAAGGATCGACGCGGGCAAAGGATTGTTTTCGGCGGAGTTTGGAGCATTTTTGGGCTAGACCAAAAACGCGGTAGCTTGCCGCTAAGTAAGGAGGCGGAAAAGGTGAACTAGGCTCGCCACCGACGCTATGTAATTCTACCTTGTCGGCGAAATCGCGTCAAATTTACTGGTTTTGCATTCTTTTGGGTGGTCTGCTTACCGCCGATGCACAAAAAAGCCTTCGCATGGGTGCGAAGGCTTTTTCAAACACGAGTTGCGAGTAACCGCATTAATTGTTGGCGTTTGCGCGGGCGGCGATTTTATCCATTACGCCCAATTCTCGCATTTTCCGAAGTAGGTCTTGTTCGTTGATCGGCTTCGTGACGTAGCATTCGCAACCTTCACGGAAGGCTTGGATGCAATGCTTTGAATCGCGGAGAGCGGTGGTCATGATAATCTTCACGCCGTCGGAGCCGCCGCAATTTTTTTCGTTTTCGAGATCGCGAATGCACTTTAATGCTTCGTGTCCGTTCATTCCCGGCATCATGATGTCGAGGGTGATTAAGTCGTAGGGATGCTCGTCTTCAAGCGACAAGCGTACCGCATCGACCGCTTCTTGTCCGTCATAGGCGAAGGTGCATTCGCCGTAGGGGGAAAGGATGGCCTTGATCAAAGCGCGGCAAACGCCATCGTCGTCAACCACGAGGAAACGTAATCGTTGTGAAGGCATTGTCGACTCCGATGAAGAAGCAGGTGTAACGGAATGGGAAATCGTGGGGCGAGCAGGAGGCGGTCGTCGATGCAGCTCACCGACTAACGCTTTGACTTGTTCGAGGATTCGTTTGGGCGTAAATGGTTTGGTCACGTAGCATTCGCAACCGGCCTCGAAGGCGCGGGAGCGATGCTCGATGTCCGATAGGGCGGTCGTCATGACGATTCGAACGTTTTGGCCGCTTTTCAGGTTGTACTTTTGCTCCAACCCGCGAATGGCTTCAAACGTTTCATGGCCGTCCAGGCCGGGCATCATGATATCTAAGAACATGACCGTGTAAGGTTGCGTTTCATCCAATGCGAGTCGAACGCGATGCACGGCGTCATTGCCGTCCATCGCCAAGTCGCATTGTCCGTAAGGCGATAGGATCGCCTTTAGGATGTCGCGGCATGCCTTGTCGTCGTCAACTATTAAAAAACGCATCTCTCGGCCTCCCATATCGCATTATCGCATCTTGCGTTCGCCGGTTACGCGGCTCATTAAACCGATCCGCCGGATTTCTGCCCCGGCACGGCGCAACAACCTTGATTCATCACGCTTTGCAGGCGTTGGACGGCCAAAGCCGTCTTTCGCAATTCGTGGCTTCGAGCGGACAGCAAAACGCGCGTGGCTTGGTCGGCCACGTCTCGTTCGCCTTTTCTTGTCGCCATATTTTTCAGGTGTCCCGCCGTTTTTTCCAATTGCGGGAAGTTTTCTTCTTCGAGGGCCATGCAGATGGCGCTCAAGCACTCTTCTTCGTTTTTCGGAAGTTTTTCGCGATCTTCGTCTTCAAACGCTTGTCCTCCGTCGCCGAGTTGCAATCCTGGCAGGAAGTGGCACACGGTGCCGATCAACATTTCCGGAGTGCAGGGCTTCACGACGAATTCGTCGGCTCCGGCCTCGAGGCAAGCGACGCGTTTGGCGGCGTAGCTTTGCGCGGCGAGCATGACGACCGGGGTGCAGCGCGAGGCGCCCTCTTCGCGTTGTCGGATCGAACGAATGACGTTCAAGCCGTCCAAGGCGTAGTCGAGCAAGATCAAGTCGTAGTTATTCTTTTCGAGCATCAATTGAGCGTCTTGCGCGTTTTCAGCTAAATCGATGAAGCAGCCTGCGCGTCCGAGCAGCAATTCGACGGTCGTGCGGTGGAAGTATTCGCCTTCGACGACGAGCACGTTCGGCTTTCCGCTGATTCTGGAGCGTTTTGAGCCGTAGTTAAGGGTGGTCGGCGGCGTGGAGGCTTGATCGCCTTCTTTTGCGCCCTGATGTTTCGGCAAGGTGAAGATGAACCAAAAACTGCTTCCCTGACCGGGAGGGCTACGGAAGCCGATTTGGCCGCCCATCAAATCGGCCAATTGCTTGCTAATGGCCAACCCGAGCCCCAATCCGCCATAGTGCCGACTGAGGGAGCCGTCGGCCTGGGCGAAGCTCTGGAACATGATTTTTTGCCGTTCGGTCGGAATTCCGATGCCGGTGTCGGTGACGACGACGCGAATCGTCGCGGAGTCGTCGGTTTCTTCATCGATGATGGCTTGGATTCGAACGGCGCCGTGTTCGGTGAATTTGACCGCGTTTTGCACTAAGTTCCACAAAATCTGACGAATGCGGAAGCGATCGCCGCAGAACCAACGCGGGGAGCTCGAAATGACTTGGTGATCGACGGCCAACCCTTTTTCTTGGGCGAGCGGACCCGCCGCCGAGGCGACGTCGTTCAACACCGATTCCAGTTCAAAAGGCGTAATCGCGAGTCGGAGCTGTCCGGCCGATAGCTTGGCGAAGTCTAAAACGCCGTCGATGATGATCATCAACGAGTCGCCGGCGTTTTGAACGTAGTGAAGCTTTTCCAATTGGGGCTCAGTCAACGGCTCCTTGAGGAGCAGGTGAGTGAATCCGAGAATGGCGTTCATCGGGGTGCGAATCTCGTGGCTAATGTTGGCCAGAAATTCGTTTTTCGTCTGCATGGATTCGCGTAGATCCAATTGCGCGCGTTCCAAGTCTCTTTGCAACGAGGCGAGTTTATTCGCGGTCGCCAAGTGCACTAATCGCCGTTCGATTTGCGCGGCGGTCATTTGCCGGAAGACGTCGGGGTCGGAGTCTCCATTGACGAATAGGAAGCGATCGGAATAACCAAGTTGGTGCAGGACGTCGCGTCGTTCTTCGGCGGTAAATCCGTTCGACTTATAAAGGATGACGGGCAATAACGGATCTTCGCTCCAAAGTCGGATGATCGTTTCGGCGGCGTCCCATTCCCCCGACACCTTCGCGTCGATCACCGCTAAGACGAAAGGTTGATTGCGTCGAAGGGATTCTTGGAGTCGCGTCCAGCCTTCAGGACCGTGACTAGCCGACTCAATTTCCAAATCTTTGTACAAGGAAACGAGAGGACCGCCGAAATTGCGATTCTCTTCTTCGTAAGCGCAGAGAATCCTCCGCAAATCCGAATGCGTCGCCAAATCACTTGCGACGACAAGGACTTTTTTGCGGGACCGTACTTCCATGCGTTTAGTTTCTGCAGCCACGAATTTTCAGCCCCTTCGTAAATAGGGGGAATTGGATTATCAGCGCACCTATTATCCGCGTACGAAACTTCTTACCTCGTTCCAAATATAGGTCAGACTTGCGCTGGAGAATAATTTGCATGCGATGTTTTTTTGCGGGATCCGATTACAGGGAAAAAGAGGGTTGAAATGAGTTTTAATCAGGAAATGGACCTGAAAATGATGCGTTTTGTCGACAAAGCGTTCCGAAATGGGGGGGGCTTGTGAAATTTGCCGGGCGTGAACGGCCTAGACTAATGGGCAATTCGACAGATTTCGACTCCTCTTGTGGGAATCGCCGGTTTTTGAAAAAATGACCCGTCGTGCGCGTTGCCCTATGTTTGGCGTCGGCGCGATTCGTACTCCAGCCGCGGCGGGGGCTCCGCCGTCGCCGTTTTCATCAAACGAAACGATTTCCCATGTCTAGTTCTTCATTTGCCGACGCTATTAAAACCGAACTATTGATTTTTGACGGAGCCATGGGCACGGAAATCTATGCGCATCACGTTTTTACGAATCGCTGCTTTGACGAGCTAAATTTGTCCGATCCGAAGCTGATTCGTTCCATACACTCAGAATATGCGGAGGCGGGAGCTGATGTATTAACGACGAATACGTTCGGCGCCAACCGGGTAGCGCTTGGGCGGTTCGGGCTTGCCGAAAAGACTTGCGAAATCAACGCCGCCGGCGCGCGCAACGCCAAGGAGATTGCAAACGGGTTTGATCGCAAGATATACGTGGCGGGTTCGATCGGACCGCTTCCGGCGCAACCGCAATACGAAGATCAAATTGAGTCGATGATCGTCGAGCAAGTCGACGCGCTTATCGGAGGCGGAGCCGACTTCATTCTTTTTGAAACGCAGCCTTCGCGCAAAGCGATCGAGCGTTGCGCGAAGGCGATGAAGTCTCGGCCGACGGTTCCCTACGTTCTCTCATTCGTCGTTGCGAACAACGGCGAGACGGCGGCCGGCGAATCGGTCGAGTTGATGTTGTCTCCGTTGCCCGTTGACGTTCCCAAGCCGATCGCGATGGGAATGAATTGCGGATGCGGGCCGGACGGACTACTAAGCGCCGTAGAGAGAGCGGTTCGCTCAACGCATTTGCCGTTGATCGTGCAGCCGAACGCCGGACTGCCGAAAGAAGTGGAGAACCGGCATATATATTTGTCTTCGCCGGAGTATTTCACCGAGTTCGCCAAGCGTTTCGTAAGTATGGGCGTATCGGCGGTCGGCGGTTGTTGCGGCACGTCGCCCGCTCACATTCGCGAGATGGCGCAAACTGTAAAGCCTCTTTCCCGCATGCAAACGAAAGTCGTAGTATCGGAGGCGGCTCAGAAAGTTCAAGGCTGCGATCCTTCTCCGTTAGCGGAGCGTTCGCATTGGGCGAAGATGCTTGTAGAAAAGGAATGGGTGACGACGGTCGAGTTGACGCCTCCCCGAGGCTATGATTTGACGTCGATTATCGAGAAGAGCCGGAAATTGAAGGAGAAAGGGGTATCGGCCGTCAATCTCCCCGACGGTCCGAGAGCGAGCGCGAGAATTTCGTCGTTGATCGCCGCCGAACGGATCTGGCGCGAGGCGCACATTGAACCGATCTTGCATTTTTGCTGCCGTGATCGCAATTTGATCGGCATGCAAGCTGATTTGCTGGCCTGCGCGGCATGCGGAGTTAGGAACATACTTTTCATCACGGGCGATCCGCCGAAGTTGGGCGACTATCCGCACGCCACCGGGGTTTTCGACGCCGATTCGATCGCCATGGCGGCGGTCCAACGCCGCTTGAATCGGGGCGTCGATCTTGGCGGGCAATTGATCGATCCGCCCACGCATGCGGTGATCGGCGTCGGATTGGATCCGAACGCACTTGATCAGGCGAAGGAATTGGAGCGATTTCGCCGTAAAGTGGACGCGGGGGCCGAGTTCGCCATTACGCAACCGGTTTTCGATCCGGACGCATTGCTGCGATTCCTCGACAAAATCGCCGACATTCCGATTCCAATCGTCGCCGGCGTTTGGCCTTTGGTGAGCTATCGCAACGCGTCGTTCATGCAAAACGAAGTGCCTGGGGTAGTCGTGCCCGACGAGATCATGCGGCGGATGGCGTCGGTTGAAAGCCGAGAAGGTCAACTTGCGATGGGCATTTCGATCGCCGTCGAGGCCGTGCAACGAATCCGCTCGCGAATTTCAGGCGTTCAGGCGAGCGCACCGTTCGGCCGCATTGAAACGGCGTTGGCCGTGATTGAAGGCGCGAACGGCTAGTCGGCGATTACGTCGTGGAATCCACAAAGTAATTGGTTATTGTCCGGATTAGACGGCTTCGGCGAAGGCCTCGGCGCGATCTTGCATTTCGTCTTCTTCGTCGACGCGGTCGATGGCTCCGTCGGCTCCTCGGCGATTGCCGGGATAGAACAATTCGACGGCGGCGACGAACTGGCGGAAACGCGGATCGGAATGGACTTCGGCTCCTTCGTCGACGAACTTGTCTCGCAATTCGTAGGCTTGATGTCGCCCCAGCGGCCAACGAACCGACATAACGTCGTTTATTTCGTTGAGGAGTTGATAAACGCGCGCTCTAGTAAGGCCCATCTGTCGCGCGGTTTGCCGAACGCTGACGATCGGCGAGGCGAGGCCGAGCCGATTCTCGGCCAATAAGACGATTTGATGCGAGCAATCGATGCGGATTTGGTCGAGCATCGGGAGAATAAACTCGTCAAAAAGCTCTTGCTCCGAGGGGACGCCGCGTTTTTGCAAAGAACGACCGAGCCACCGTTCGGCATGATCGATTCGTCGCGGCATGATTCGGACGGTAAGATTGGAATTCGGATCGGCGTTGCCGACGAGGCGATGGGCCGCGCTAAAGGCCTCGAGCACGGCGCGAACGCGTTTTTCGCCGTAGGTGCGCATGCGAGTAATATCGGCAAGAGTGCAACCGAGAAACTTGGAAAGCGGGGCGTTCCAGATGACTCGAGTCACTCGTTGCAAACTTTCGACGAGCCGGCCGACCGTCTCTTCGCCGAGGTCGTGCTTAACGACCGTTTCTTGCCACTGTGCCCAAGTCATTTCGGAAACCGATTCAGGATCGAATTCGTCGATTTCGCAAGAGGCGGCGGGCAAAGAGGAGATCGAGGCGGCGTTCGGCTGATCGGCGGAGGGGAGGTTTGAAGGATCGGAATCGGCCGCCCGTGCGAGCAATTTCACGAGCGATTGCATTTTCGTTCGGCCGATGCCAGGGGTTCGCGCGAGATCGGCGTAAGAGGATTTTAATAAATCGCGCAACGGACGCCCCAGAAAAGCCAAGGGTAAACGGCGGTCTGCGGGAATCGCCCAATAGGCGAGATTTTTTTCCAGGCAAGCCGAATATTCGTCGGAGAGCAAAGCCGTTCGGCATCGCTCGTAGTCGCTGATCGCTTGGACTTCCTCAATCGCAGCGGATTTTCGCGAACGCATGTAATACTCCTTCGTAGCGTTCAAACGGTGATTTCGTCAAACGTAAAGCGCGGCTCAGCCGTAAGCCGTCGCTTTTGTTCGCTCGTTCGGCCCGTCGTGGCGCCGGAGGCGTCGCAGGTCGTTATAGTATCCTACGCGGCGCGAGCGGAACGTAGTTCGCATAAACGTCGTCAACCGTTGAAATATTTGCGGATCGGGCGAAACAGCCCCCAGGCCCGGGAAGATCGCACGGCCAAAAGGTTATTCTGATTGCTAGCGTGCAAAATGGTCAAGGGGGGAAGGTTTTTTTGTTAAGCTAAATATTTCCGTGAAGACTGGTTAATATGCGAGATATGGGGTAAAGGAATTGCGTTTCTAAGCATGACTTTCGGTCGTGGTGGCCATGCGGCGAGGAGACGGAACTGGTATAAAGATTACCGCCGTCGTAAACAGTATTGCTTATGTCCCTGGAGTAAATCCGAAAAGAGGGGTATGGGGCTGAGGGATATTGTCGCCGTTCGCGGCATTATTATCAAAGAACATCCTGTTTGCCCGCCGCCGCTTGCGGAGTCTTGACCGACCGCTTGATCGCCGCCACAATCAATCCCCATGTTTATTTTCACGCGTTACGTCGTCATTGAAATTATCAAGTATTTTCTTGTGACGCTATTCGCCTTGACTCTTCTTGTAACGTTAGTCATGGGTTTGCAGGAGGGAATGCGTCAGGGGCTGCCGCCTCAGGTAATTTTCCGAATTCTTCCGTACATGATGCCGGAGATGTTAGGCATCACGATCCCAGTGAGTTTGCTGTACTCGGTTAGCAGCGTGTACGGGCGAATGAACGGTGCGAACGAGGTCATCGCGCTCAAGTCGTTAGGTATAAATCCGATGGCGGTGGTTTGGCCGACGCTGATATTAGCTTTTCTGCTAAGTATGCTTGTGATATGGTTGCAAGAGGCGGCGGCGTTTTGGCAGAGGCCGAATTTGCGCCGGGTCGTGGCCGAGTCGATCGAGGAGTGCGCCTATAGCAAGCTGCAGAAAGATAGATCGTTTATCTCGCCGGATAATCGTTTTGAAGTGATCGTAAAGCGAGTGGAAGGCGATCGCTTGATTCAGCCGAAAATCACGATAAAGGGCGAAAAAGATAATCCGGGCATATCGATTACCGCAGCCGAGGCGCAGTTCCATTCGGACTTGGCGAATCACGCTTTGAACGTCACGTGCATTGACGGCGAACTAACGATGGACGGCGGTTTACGGGTGACGTTCACAGGCGCGAATACGCAATCGATTCCGATTAAGCCCCAAGCTCGTCCGGACTTTCATCGCGATTGGGTGGAGATGCGAGAAATACCCGGCATGCTCAAGCAGTTGCAGGCGGTCATGGAGCCGCTGGAACGCATGGAAGCGGTGACGCAAGCGACGGGAAGGGACATGCCGCCCGCTCCCCAGGCAATGTTAGAGGAGCTTCGCAGGTCGACGAATCGTCTTCGCACGGAAACGTATCGGCGATTGTCGAACGGGTTTACGTGTCTATGCTTCGCGCTGATTGGAATTCCCGCAGCGATGTTGCGGCGGCACTCGGACGTGCTGACGAATTTTTTCGTCTGTTTTTTGCCGATTCTGGCGATTTACTATCCGTTTTTAATGGTCGGCGACAAGATGACGACGGCCGGCACGGCGCCGCCGATCGCGTTTTGGACGGGGAACGTCGTATTCATCGTCGCCGGAATAATGTTGCTCAAACGGATTCTTCGGCGATAGCGTCCGATTACGCGAGGTCGCTTTCTTAACCATCGCCTTGGCGGACGGCGATAACGGGAATTTTTAACCGATGGCGCACGCCGTCGATCGTTTGACCATAGAGAAGGTCCATAATGCCGCGGTGCCCGTGGCCGCCCATGACGACGGCGTCGAGTTTTCGTTCTTTCGAGATCTTGACGAGTTCGGTCGAGGCGTCGCCGTATCCTAAAACTCCTTCGACGCTCTTAATTTCGTTTTCGTCGAGGTCGGCTCGCAGTCGCGTCTGCAGCGCTTCGATATAGGCTTCGTCGTCGCGGCTTTCGGCGTCGCCGGTTTGTGCTCCGTACCAAGTTCCGCCGACGCCGTCGACGATATGCATAAGGACGAGGTCGGCGCGATGGGTTTTGGCCAAGGCCACGGCCTCGGCGAGCATTTTTGAATCGCTCGACTTCGCTTCGAGCGCGACGCCGATGCGTTTGAAGCGGCGTTGCATTCCGATAGCGCGGGCGACGACGTCTTCGGCCGAGATTTCTTCCTCGGCGTTGGGCTTTTCTTCGGGGCGCAAGGTCATCCAAGCGAGCAGGCTAATTAGCCCGAAGGAGATCGGAATGCATGTGACGGCGACGATCCAGCGATATTCGCCGGCGAAGGCGAGCGCGTCGATGATCGCTTCGTAGACGAGTTTTCCGTTTAGCGACATAATGATTCCGGCGGTCAGCCAAGCGAGTCCTTGCGCCCAAAGCGGAGTGACGAACGGGCCCATCTTTCGCTTGCTGCACGTAAAGCGAATGAGCGGAATCACGGCGAAGGAAAGCTGAACGCTAAGAATCACTTGGCTAAAGATTAAGAGGTTGTAAACGTCTTTTTCGCCGCGATAGATAATGACGAGGACGGCCGGAATGATGGCCAATGAGCGCGTGACAAGGCGGCGCAGCCAGGGCTTGATACGGAATTGCAGGAAGCCTTCCATCGTGATTTGTCCGGCCAAGGTACCGGTGACGGTCGAACTTTGACCGGCGCAAAGGAGCGCAAGGGCAAAGGCGATCGGCGCGATGCTGGAGCCGAGAGTTCCTTCGAGGAGTGTATGGGCTTCTTGGATTTCGGCGACGGTATGTCCGTTGGCGTGAAAGGTGGCGGCGGCGACGATCAATATGGCGGCGTTCACAAAAAACGCGGCGTTCATGGCGACGGCGGAGTCGATTAAGTTGAAGCGGCATGCTTCGGTCACGGCCTCGCGACTTCGACGGACGTTGCGGCTTTGCACGAGCGCGGAGTGAAGATATAAATTGTGCGGCATGACCGTCGCGCCGATGATGCCGATGGCGACGTACAGTTCTTCGCCTTTGAGCCATTTAGGGACGAAGCCGCCGGCGATTCCGGCGATGGACGGTTTACAGAGAAAAAGTTCGAAGAGGAAGCAAAGCCCGATCATGCCGACGAGCATGAGAATGAACGCCTCGAGTTTACGAACGCCGGCCTTTTGAATGAGGAGCAGAAAAAAAACGTCGCTGCCGGTAAGAATGACCCCCCAGAGCATCGGGATGCCGAAGAGGAGATTCAGACCGATGGCCGAGCCGAGGACTTCCGCCAAGTCGCAAGCGGCGATGGCGATTTCGCAGAGAATGAACAAAACCCAGGTGACAGGGCGAGGGTAATCGTCGCGGCAGGCTTGGGCTAAATCGCGACCAGTGACAAGTCCAAGTCGAGCGCTCAGGGTTTGAAGTAGGACGGCCATGAGATTGCTCATGACGAGGACGAAGAGCAAGCGGTAGCCGAATTGCGAGCCGCCTTGGATGTCGGTGGCCCAATTGCCTGGGTCCATGTATCCGACGGAGATTAAATAGGCCGGTCCGGCGAATGCCCAAAGACGACGCCAGCCGCGTTTAGGAGGAATGGGAACGGAGCGATGGACTTCTTCAAGGGATCGCGTTTGCCGAAAATCGTTTGATGCCGCAGCCATGAAATCGCTCGCCAAGGTAGAGTAGAATAGTCGCTGGGGATGGCGCGGGGCGGACCTTCCGCGCAATCTTGACGCTCAGTGCGCCGAATGAAAATTGTACGCATTCGGTCAAGCGGAGAAAAGCCCGACGTTTTCGTCGAGTAACGGTTCAGTTCTAGCCAAAGGGGAAGAAGTTAGTCGCTGGGGCGGATGTATTCGGGCGGGATATCGACAGGGGCGCGGTATTCTTCCGGGCGATAGGTCGGGCCGAGGTATTCCGGGCGGTTCTCTCGAATTGCCGATTGATCGTAGGTTGGGTGATCGTAGGCGGGGGCCGTGTAGGCTCGATCGTTGTAGTTAGGGGCCCTGTAGGCCTGCTGCTCGTAGCTCGGTTTGTATTCGGAGGGGGCGACCGAGTGATCGTATTGATAGCGAGGTTTACTGTCGTCCGGCTTTTCGTACATCGGTCGCTCGTAGACCGGACGTTTTTCCGGGTCCAACGCCCAAGTCGGCGGTTGGTCGTTCGGAAGAACGTAGGTAGGTCGGTCGTACTCGATCTGCTGGTACGTCGGCGGCTGGTAAGCGGGGCGACCCTCTTGGCCGAAAAATGGATCGGTTCGGTCAGGCGAAATTTGTTCACTTCGACGCGTGACGTCGGCGAAGTCATCGTTATTAGCTGAACGATCCGCTCCGCTACGTTCCGAACGAGGGAGCTTTTCTTGCGATAAAGAAAAATTGGACGCCCTCGATCGATTCGAGTCTTTCGCCGAGCCGCTCTGAATACTTCGGTATTGGAAGATGCCTCCGGAGTCGTCGTCGCTTGGTTTTGGTGAACCAGCCAAGGCGGCGTTAGACGCGCAGAACGAAAGAGCCGCCGTCGTGAACGAGGCCGCAAGAATGGAACGACGGAACAGGATTTTTTGCCCGGTCATGCACTTTCAACTAACGTTGAGAAACAAACATTGCAAAAGAGAAATCTTAGGATGCAAAATGGTCACCTGACAAAGCATAGCATGGCTTATACCGTCTCGACGGTCCTGGTTCGCTAAATAAGTTAAATCAGGAATTCTCCTTGTTTTGCGAAGGAATCGGGAGGGGAAGAAATGCAAGACGAATATGTCGTCGTTTAAGGCGTGCGCCGCGTTGGCGGCGCAGAAGAAGGATTTGACGCCGTCGCAACTGGCGTCGAAGTTCAGCTTCCAGGTCAAGCGGATATTCAAGAGGAAGGGCCAACCGCTGACGCCGGCGGCCGAACTTTTCGAGGATGGCCGAGCAAGACGTTGGCCGCGTCGAACGAAACGGAGTTTTACGAGCGGATGGGTCTCCAGAAGATAGAGGTCTTCTGGTAAAAGAACGACATGTTCGATTGACGACCGGCGTCAGGCGGTTGAGCCTCGGTTCGGGATCGGGCTGTATGGCTCGGCGCGAATCGTTCGGCGTTATTCAACGCGATTTTTTGTTTGAATAAGAAAGGATGCTTAACCCTCCAATAATTCCCGATCCGTCTTGGACAGTCGGAAAAGGTATCTCTTCCGCAGGAATATCCATGTAACGGTGAACGCGAGCGTTTATTACGGATACCGCTGAATGTTCGCGTCGTTAAAAGATTGGCTGTTCGTCATTTTTTCTGTATGTCCGTCGGCGAAGGTCATGATCGTGATGCCGGGGTGAGCGCTAGGCAATGCCGCGCTGATTTCCATCGCGCCGTAAGTGGAGTTCTTAAGCAAAAATCCTATAGGATCAAGTACGGTAGCCGTTACCGAAGTCGGTGAACTTGGATAGGTAAATTGCTGTTGAGACGAAGCCGTCGTAGTTCGTTCCGAAAACAAAGCGATGCGATTCGTAGAACTTAGATCGGCCAGGGAGACTTTTGTCGTCGTAATCGATGAATTTTTGACGCGAAATTGGCCTGTATTGATCGTCGTTTTGTCCCCCGTATCGTTAGGAGGACCGCAGTTAACGCCGAAACTCAACGCATTATCCCGAGAATTTTTCAAAAGATCGTTCGGGCAAACTAACACGTCAATTCTCTTTGGGAGATTCGCCACGCCATTTTTCGCAAAATCGTTCCAAACATCTTGTCGGCCAAGGCCTGGAAGAATGGCCAAAGCCCAAGTGTAAGGAACAGTAGTACCGGACGGTAATCTTACCTCACTGATCGCCCAAGGAAGACGTTTTTTATCCAAATCGTAGCCGATGATCGCTTTGCCGACGTTTTGCTGATTATTCAAGCAGACTGTTTGGCGAGCGTTCTCTCGGACCATGTTGACGGCCGGCAACAGCATGCCGACGAGCATGCCGATAATGACGATGACGATCAATAGCTCGACAAGAGTAAAACCGGTAGGACGATTAGTTTTCATAGGCTCACCAAGGACACAGAAGGCCAATGCAGCGCCAAGGATGAGGGATGAAGGATGAAGGATGAAACATCTTCGCGACTTTCATCCTTCATCCCTCCGCCTTCATCCTTACATTTCGTACTTTAGCAAACTGCGGGAAAAAACGCCAGTTTGAGTTTCGCCGACAGCTCCCCCCCTAATGCAGGTTTCGCCCGGAGAGCTCGCAACAGGCAATCCGCTTTGATCGGCAAAACCAATGCTAGAGGTCGTTCATCAAATGCAATCGGCCGAAAATCGTTTCCTGGCAAGACTTTCTATTGATTTATTTGCGGAAATGAATGAAAATTGCCGGTAGAGGCAAATGGATAAGAGATGAAGGATGAGGGATGAAATTCGCAAAGATGTTTCATCCTTCATCCCTCTTCCTTTATCCTTGGGATGCCGCAAAAACCGTCCATCCCTCAGCCGCTTGAAAAACACGAGAGACCATTCATTCGCCGCTAATTGAATTGGGCGTTTTAAGGAGCCAAACCATGCGACGCGGGAAAAGAGAAGGTTTTACGCTGGTCGAATTGTTGGTCGTCATCACGATCATTGGCATGCTGGTGGGCTTGCTGATGCCCGCCGTCAACATGGCCCGCGAAGCGGGACGCCGAGCGCAGTGTATGAACAATCAACACCAACTCGGCACGGCAATGTTTAATTTTGAAACGGCGCACAAGTATTTTCCGGGATACATCAATCGTTTGCAAAAAGATACTTCGGCAGCCGCGAGAGCGCCTATTGTTTCATGGCTTGCCTGCATTTTGCCGCTTCTCGAAAGAAATGATTTGTACGATATTTGGAAAACCACCACTACTGCCGATGCGACAAGCACGCTACGAAATCCAAACGCTCCTGCATTCGCCTACCTACCCGTGGCGGTTTGTCCAAGCTATCCGGCGATTTCCGTCGAGCCAGGCGCGACGTGGCTCTCCTATCGCGTTAATACCGGTCGCCGTTTCGACAACGTAACTCTTCCAGCGGCCGGAAACGTATTTGACCAACGAACGGAAGGCGTCTGCTTCGATCTCTACAGCACTGTAACAGTTGGCGGCCAGCCCACTGGACCGAAAGTCGGCACTGACTACCTCTCCGCCAACGACGGTTCTTCCAACACGGTCTTGATTGGTGAGCGAGCCAGCGCCCGCATGAAGAACTTGTCGATTATGACAACTCTAACCACCGCAATAGGCACGTCCCCCGCCTCTTTGACTGCCTGGGCCGACGGAGGAGCTACTGTTACAACTTCCTCGGCGACAGCCTACTACGCCTCTATGACTCCGTTTAATCTAGGGTTCAACTGGAACGGCCTTGTTGACACAAACGACGCCATGCACGGCTACGTCAACTTTGGCGTTGACGTCGGCGATAAAATTACCTCGCAACACGGCAACATTAGCGTCGTGACTTTCTGTGACAATCACTCCCGAACGATTAGCGACGATATAGCGCCGTATGTGTTCGCTCAACTTATGACTCCGGCATACCGGTCGATTACCGATACGGACATTTCGCCGACGCCAAATACTTCCGTTCTCTCGCCGCTGGACGATGCCGAGGTTCACTAGTTACTTCGCGAAAAGCTACTGAAAAACCTATCTCCAAAGCCTCATGCGAACCGATTCGCATGGGGCTTTTTTATTTTGGCGGGAAAAGCGGAACTCGGAACGCTAGGGCAGAGCGTTCCCTAGATCGCAAATACCGCAGCCGCAGAGGGCGTTCCCTGAGGACGCGCATGCCTGCGGCATGGAGACTAAACCGAAAAACGCTAATGGGGGGTTTCTCGTCAAGCGGCGTAGGATGACGTATAATTCTAAATTCACACAACTCCAAATCTCATAACGAAAAAGACAATATGGATTCGCCGCGATCTCCTGGTCCGACCCCGCCGCAAAACAATCCGCCGCGCAATTCCGGCCTCTGGCTGCTGCTCATCGTCACGGCCGTCATCGCCGTCATGTTCTTCACGACGAACAACCAGAAGGTCGCCGAGATAACCTACGGCGAATTCCGCGATCAACTAGACCAAAACAACATCGCGTCCGTCACGATCGAAGGAACGCGAATCGAAGGGGAATATGTAAACCTCCCCGCCAAAAAACCGAACGCCGGCGGCGACGCGAAATCGACCGATAAAACCGCCGCCGAAAAAACCGCATCCTCGACGGCGGTCACGAAAACCGGCTCGGCGAAAAACGGCGAAACCGATAAGCGATTCTTCACCGTGTTGCCGACCCCTTCGTTCGCCGACGATCAGCTCGACAAATTGCTTCGCGAGCGAGTCGGCCTGAAGTATAAGGCCAAGGAGCCGCAAAACGATACGATTTGGGTGATGAGCATTTATCTACTCGTCACTTTCGCGTTGTTCTTCGGCCTGTGGCTGATGTTCCGCCGCGCTCGCGACTCGATTTTCTCGGGAGGCGGTTTGCTGGGCGGTTTCAGCAAAAGCGGCGCCCGGCGCTACGACGCCGGCGACAAGCCGATCACGTTCAAAGACGTGGCCGGTTTGGAAAACGTGAAGAACGACTTGCAGGAAATCGTCGAATACTTAAAAAACCCGCACCGATTCCAACGGCTCGGCGCTCGCGTGCCGAAAGGCATTTTGCTGATGGGACCGCCAGGAACTGGCAAGACGCTGCTCGGCCGCGCTGTGGCCGGCGAGGCGGGAGTCCCCTTCTTCGCCATCAACGGATCCGAATTCATTCAAATGTTCGTCGGCGTCGGCGCCGGCCGCGTGCGAGACCTGTTCAACACGGCCAAGGAGAACGCCCCGGCGATTTTGTTCATCGACGAGATCGACGCCGTGGGCCGACACCGCGGCACCGGAGTCGGCGGCGGTCACGACGAACGCGAACAAACGCTCAACCAAATTCTTAGCGAAATGGACGGCTTTACGCCGACGGAATCGGTCATCGTTGTGGCCGCGACGAACCGTCCCGATGTGCTCGATCCGGCATTGCTCCGTCCAGGCCGATTCGATCGACATATAACCGTCGATCGTCCGACATTGAAGGGACGCGAAGAAATTTTCCGCGTTCATGTGCGTGAAGTGCCGTTGGCCGACGACGTCGACCTGCGCCGCTTGGCCGAAGGAACGGTCGGATTAACCGGAGCCGACATTCGCAATTTGGTGAACGAAGCGGCGCTCTGGGCCAGTCGAAACGACAAAGACAAGGTCTCGATGGTCGATTTCGATTACGCTCGCGACAAAGTATTGATGGGCGCGAAGCGTGAAGAGATGCTCGTCGGCAAAGAAAAGTCGATGACGGCCTATCACGAAGCCGGCCACGCGCTGCTGGCGTGGCTTTTGCCCGGACTAGACCGATTGCATAAGGTTTCGATCATTCCGCGCGGCCGGGCCCTGGGCGTTACGCAGCTCTTGCCCGCCGAAGACCGCATGAATATCAGCGAGAGCGAGTTGAAGTCGCGGCTTGTGTTTATGCTCGGCGGACGCGAGGCCGAGCGGCTCGTATTCAACGAGCGCGACGCGGGCGCCGAAGACGACTTGAACAAGGCGACGCAATTAGCTCGACGCATGGTGACGCATTGGGGAATGAGCGAGAAGCTTGGCCCCAGCGCGTTCCGCGACGTCGACGACCACCCGTTCCTTGGCCGCGAAATGGCCGAACCGCGACGCTTTAGCGAACGAACGGCGCAAATCATCGACGAGGAAGTAATGCGGCTCCTCAGCGAGGCGGCCGCCCAAGCTTCGCAAACGCTGGTCGAAAACCGCGAAAAGTTGGAAGCGTTGGCAAAAGCCCTGGAAGAAAACGAAACGATCGACGATCGCGACTTTGAGCGCCTGCTCGGTCCGTCGCCGAACAACTCAAACGGCTCCAGTTCGTTCTCGGCCGAAGTTTAAGCGAACTTTTCGCCGTTAAATCGCTCTGGTTCTTTTGTAGGGAACGCCCTCCGCGGCATTCCGTATGTGCGTCTGTAGGGAACGCCCTCCGTGGCGTTCCGTGGCTGCGTATGTGCGTCTGTAGGGAATGCGCTGCCGTGGCATTCCGTCGCCCTCGATTTTTGTTGCGAGAAAGCAAAACGAAATGATTGCGGAAATTCTGGCGGTCGGCGACGAGATAACAAGCGGGGCGAAAGTCGATACGAACAGCGCATGGCTAAGCCAACGCCTCGAGGAATTGGGCGTACGGGTTCTTTATCATTCGACCGCCGGCGACGAACGAGAGCCTTGCCTCGACGTCTTCCGCCGCGCGACGGAACGGGCCGACCTCGTGATCGCCACCGGAGGACTCGGCCCGACGGCCGACGATCTGACCCGCGAGATTCTCGCTGAACTCGCCGGCCGCCCCTTAACCTTCTATCCCGAGGCCTTTGAACAAATTAAGGCCTTATTCGCCGCTCGATGGCGTGAAATGCCTAAGTCGAACGACGTGCAAGCCTATTTTCCCGAAGGAAGCCGCGTGATTCCGAACCAACACGGAACCGCGCCGGGAATCGATTTGGACATTCCGCGAACCGGCAAAACGGCGTGCCGATTCTTCGCCTTGCCCGGCGTTCCCGCCGAAACCTACGAAATGTTCGCCGCGACGGTCGCCCCGGCAATTCGAGAAATGTCCGGCGAAACGCGGATCATCCGCCGACGCGTGATTCATGTTTTCGGGGCGGGCGAAAGCAAAGTCGAGGAAATGCTCCCCGACTTGATTCGACGCGGAAGGAATCCGACTGTCGGAATTACGGCAAGTAAAGCGACGATTAGCCTACGACTCGTCGCCGAAGGAACGACCGACGCCGAATGCGACGAAATTCTGGAGCCGACCGTCCGAACCATCTACGATTCTTTGGGCGATATGATCTTCGGCGAGGGAGACGACGAACTTCACGGAGTCGTCGTTCGCCTTCTTAAAGAGAAGAAAAAAACGCTCGCCGTCGTCGAAATCGGCACGCGAGGCATGATCGCCGATTGGTTCGGCGAAACGAACGACGCAGCCAAAGAAGTTCGGGCTTGCGTGACGGTTTTCGACAAACAGGATTTATGCGCGTTCGCGCCGACCGCCGCGCTGAACGAAGCGGACGGCGATTTTTTTACGAAAGCGGCGAAAGAAATCCGCGAAACGCTCGGAACCGATTATGCGATTGTCGTAGGTCCGACGCCGAAGAACTTTTCCGGCTCAAATCAGCCCGGAGAAAAGGAGACGACCGTGCCGGTCGTTTTGGCGACCAACGGCGACTCGGTCGAGCATGCGGTCCCCTACGCATCGCACCCTGCTTTGCTTAAAATTTTACTGGGAAAACGAGCGTTGAATTTGCTGCGACTTGAGTTGCTCAAGCAATAAAAACGGCGTGCCGAAACGATTACCCTGGTTCCTGGGCGCCGCCCGGGGATCAATTCAAACCGAGTCCCATCGCATTACCGGGCCGCGCCTGGTAACTAGGAAACCGCACGCAATATGCATTCAGCCCATTACGGTGAGCTAGTCGCCGTCTTTACAGCCGTTCTATGGACTCTTTCGACTGTGGCGTGGACTTCGGCGGGCAAACACGTCGGCGCTTTGCCGATCAGTTTCGTGAGGCTTGTTTTCGCCTCCGTGTTTTTGTCGGTTCATGGACTTGTTTTTCGCGGTCTGATTTTACCGACCGACGTCGATTCGACGACGTGGGGATGGCTGCTTGCGTCCGGCTTTTTCGGCTTTTTCGTGGCCGACGTCTGCTTATTCAAAGCGTTTCTAATTATCGGGCCCCGACTTGCCTTGCTGATTAACGCCTTGGGACCCCCTATCGCCGCGATTATCTCCTGGTTCTGCCTCGGCGACCAAATGACCGCCGTGCAAATGCTCGGCATGGCGGTCACCCTGTCGGGCGTCTGCTGGGTCGTCATGGAGCAACCGCCGACCCCGCGAGAAGCGCACGTGCGACGTCACTTCGCTATGGCCGTCGGCCTAGCTTTGACTTCGGCCGTCGCAAGCGCCGTTAGCAACGTCCTCACGAAGGCCGGCGTCAGCGGCTGCGATCCTTCAAGCGGAACGTATATTCGCGTCTTGGGAGCGATCCCCGCCTTCATCCTGCTCATCACCGTCATGCGACGTTGGCCCGCCATAGTGAAGGCGGTGAAAAACGTGCAAGCCATGGCGATTTGCGCCTGCGGAACGACGGTCGGCCCCTATTTCGGCGTCATTTGCAGCCTTGAAGCGATCCACTATTGTCATGTCGGCGTGGCCTCGACGATCATCAACACCATGCCGGTGCTTATCTTGCCGTTCTCGATCTTCGTCTATAAAGAGAAGGTCAGTTGGCGAGCGGGCCTCGGCGCCGTCGTTACCGTCGTCGGCATGGGATTGTTGGCGTGGAAATAAATTGATCAACGGCACGAAACGTGATAAATCAGAATAATTAATTCTGGCGGCGACTCAGAGATACTTGCTGAAGATCAGCGAAATAGGTAGTTGCTCCGGAAGAGTTTCACCGGCCAAATCTTACGAGATATTTTTTACTACATTGGTGGTCGAATATAATACCAATGCCAATTTGAAACCATGCGTTCGGGGGTAGTTAGCGGAGTTTTTTTCCGCTAATATAAGCAGCCTTCTTCAGGCATCTTACGCGGCAACGCGCGCTTCATTAGATATGGCGAGCCGAACCTACTTGGCTTGGTTACAATTGAGCTGCAGTTCGAGGTAGCTGCGGCGTTCGGCGTCGCACAGGCCGAGTCGGGCGGCAAGAGAAACGAGGATTTCGCGAGCGGCGTTGACGCCGGATTCCTCGGCGATTAATTCCAGTTCGCAATAGGTTCCCACTCCTTCGACGTCGTCGAGTGAACACTCGACACGTCGCTCGCCCCACATAAGAAACGCTTTGCGGCGGTTCTTTCGCACATCGCTTACCAGTCGGAAGCCGAGAGCTTCGAGCAGCTCGCGGAAGAGCGGTCCGACCTCGGCGCCGTCCCGCAAAAGAATATCTAGTTCACGCCGCGTTTTGGTCGTGGCGTCGATCTTCGGACCTTTGTAGGTTATGAAGTTTTTTTCCCCTCGAGAACGTATTCGCAACGCTTCGTCGGTTACGCTGAAATCGCGGGAGGGGTGCGCAAAATAAGAGTCGATTTCGGTTTGGACGTTTTTCCATTCCGCCTTGAGTGCGTTCAATTCCTTTTCGAGGCGGCCGAGATCATCGACCGGGAATTTAAGTTCGACTTCGTATTGCATGGGGGCTTTGATTGTTGGAGGAAACGGATCGTCCGTACATGGACATTATATCGAAATTCGGAGGGCCAGAAGCTTGCGGGGCGCGTTGAACTTTCCGCTTAATGAAAGAAAACGGATTAGGGGGCGAAGGGTTTGAATTGCAGGTGATTTATGCCGTTCATACCGAAAAAAATGCTTTGAGCGATATTTTCGGAAATGCCGATAGCAAGAGGGACGAAGGCCGATTCCTTCCGCACGAGCCTACCACAAAACGCCTACCCAACCAGGGCGGACAGGAAAGAATCCGCCCTCGATAGCCAGACGAGAGGGCTGTCCTTTGGCGGAGAGCACGCCCGCGTAATCGATTCGTCGAGATGCACGACGAGACGGACGCTCAAGCTTCGGATGAGGAGCGAGGGGTGAGAAATATTAATAGAGCACGATCTATTTACGTCGGGGCGGGAACGTTTTGCGTTCTTTTAGCGGTGTTCTGCATATCGGCCCGAGGGGATGAGACGAATTTGGGCGAGGCCGAGCAAGGGGGAGCTTCGCAAGTTGCTGCGACGAGCGATCCGAACGACGTGAAAAGCCTGCTCGACATGGACATCGCTCAGCTTTCTCAAGTGCAAGTGAAATCGCCGGCGTTAGAAATGCCCGTCTCTACAGTATCTCGACAAGATAGCACGGTTGGCCGATCGCCGGCGGCCGTTTTCGTCATTACGAACGAGATGATACGGAGGAGCGGCGTAAAGAACATTCCAGACGCTCTTCGGATGGCGCCGGGCATTCAGGTTGCGCGAATCGACGGCAACAAATGGGCAATCAGCTCTCGCGGTTTTCAACAACGCTGGTCGAATATGCTTCTTGTGCAGATTGACGGTCGAACGGTATACGATCCGCTCTTTGCCGGGGTGTATTGGGACGCGCAAGACGTTGTGCTCGAGGATGTGGAACGTATAGAAGTGATTCGCGGTCCTGGGGCGTCGGTTTGGGGGTCGAACGCGGTGAACGGCGTGATTAACATCATCACGAAAAATTCAAAAGAGACGCAAGGAACGTTACTGCAATCGGGCGGCGGCACCGAAGATTTAGGTTTTTCGACGGCGCGTTACGGCGGCAAGCTTGGAGATAACGGAACATACAGAGTGTACGGCAAATGGAACGAGCAAAGCGGCGGCTACAATTCGTCGGGGCTGGACGTAGACGACTCGACGCGTCAGGGGCGAGGCGGTTTCCGCATGGATTATAATTGGACCGTTGACGACCAAATCACATTCCAAGGCGATTTCTATAACGGGTACTCCGGATCACCGGGCTTTTGGAGCACGGCGAATTATCCCTTCGTCACGTATTCAAACAACGTAGGACGTTTCGACGGTCAAAACGCTCTCTTGCGCTGGAAGCACGTTTTCGATTCGGATAGCGACGTTTCGACGCAGGTTTATTACGATCGAACGGCGAGGTTTTACGGTTCGCTTCCGCTACACTATACGGTCGATACGTTCGACTTGGATTTGCAGCATCGCTTTCCTCTTGCCGAGCGGCATGAATTTATTTGGGGATTCGGATATCGCGTGGTGCAAGACGCGGTGGAAAACGCTTACCCGGGCATTTACTTGGACGATCCGAGTCGAGCATATAAACGCATTAGTTATTTCGCGCAAGACGAGATAACGCTCAAAGACGATTTGTGGTTTTTAACGCTTGGGTCAAAATTCGAGCATAACGATTTCACGAACTTTGAATTTCAGCCGACGGTTCGCTTGCTTTGCACGCCCGACAAAAAACATTCAATTTGGGGGGCAGTTTCCAGGGCGGTTCACGTTCCCACGCGATCGGAGCAGGATTTAAACACGTACTCTCCGCCGATAGCCTATTCGCCGATCGTCGTAATTCCGTATTTGCAAGGAGAAGGGAAAGAGTTGAAATCGACGGACGCTTTGGCGTTTGAAATGGGATTTCGAGAACAGACGACGGACGATTTTTCTTGGGATTTAAGCGCTTTCGCTAATCGCTACGATAAGGGCGATTACGTCCGATCGTTCACGCCGTATATTCGAGGCGACGGAGCGATGATTGTGCCGAATACGATCGTGAACAACGCATGCGGCGAAGTGTACGGCGTGGAATTGGCGACCGACTACCGCGCGAGCGAACGCTGGCGTTTGCACTTGTCCTATACTTGGCTCGATCCGCACATGAGTTCTTACGACGGAACTTCGGCAAGTCAAGGCGTATCATTCGCGAACGCCACTAGTCCGCATAACCAAGTATATTTTCAATCGTCGTGGGACGTACGAAAGAACTTGGAATTCGACTGGATCACGCGATACGTGGATAACATCGAGGGGACGACGGTTCCGTACTATATCGTGATGGATTTACGAGCTTCGTGGAAGGCGACGAAAAATCTCGAATTGACGATCGTGGGCAGGAACTTGCTCGACTGGGCGCACATGGAATACAACGGCGATCCGTACACCGGAGTCGTCGGCACCGAAGTGGCGGCGTCGGTTTACGGACAGGCGACCTTGCGGTACTAAGCTTGCGGGGTGAACGCTCGCTATTTTCCGGTAAGTGCGGCGGCCAAGGCTTGCTGCATGGCGAGCCGGGTTCCGCGGGCGTATTCCGTATCGAACCAGAGGATTTTTCCGGAGCCGTCAACGAGATAAACGCGGGGAAGTCTTTCGACAGCGACGGTCGAGAAAAACGTTTTGTCGGCGTCGTGCAATTGAGTGAAGGTCGCTCCCGCCTTCTTGCTTCCGTTTTTCATAGCATCGGACGTTCCTCCGACGTGGATCCCGACGACGGCGACTCCTCGGTCGGCGAAAGCGTCGGCGACGTCAATTTGCAGGTCGTTCAAGGCCGACTCGATCAATCGTTGCGTAAAAGGTTCGTTTTCGGTTTCCCAAAAGATAATGACCGAGGCGTTGGGACCCATGAGACTTTTGAGCGGCTTCTTTGAGCCGGTTTGATCGGCAAGTTCGGCGTTGGGCATTACGTCGCCGACTTTAACGCGGCAAGTCGCCTTGAGTTTTTCAGAGAGACCGACCTTGGGCATCGTTGCTTTGGCAGAGGCCGACTTTGAAGCGGAAATCTTGGAGGCCGGGATCGACTTCTTGGCCGCGACGGCGGATTGGTTCTCGGTCGTTTTTGAGTAGGACGGTTTTGCGGAAGCGGCGCCGCCTGCATTGGCGGTCTTTTCTTCGCGAGCGACGGTTTCTCTCTCGGGTGTGGCCGGAGTCGATTCGGACGCCGCCGGCTTTTCCCCGGTTTGCGTTTGGCTCGTTTGCTTCGCAGGTTGCGATTGGTCTTTGCCGCAACCGGCAAGAGTGAACAACGTGATCGCAACAACTCCGCACGCGGCTGCAAAACGGAAATATGACTTCATATGGCGACTCCTAGCGATGATGCTGGCGAAGGAAAACAAGCGGCCATGACTCAGTTTGCCGCTAACGAGACATTTCGTCAACTGGTTTTCGCGAGAAGAGGCGATGAACGACGAAGGGGCTTTTGTGCGAATCCTAGAATCAGTATAGTCTTCTGAAATCGCCCAGTTTGCGGATGTCGTATTTGCTGCCGCAAAAACCGCTGTGAAACAGCAATAAGCTAGTAGATATTATCGACTTTGGTATTCCTTAAGCCACTGCGTTACGACGGCGACCGTGCGTTGTTTTCCTTGTGAATGAGCGTAAAAAATTGCCTTTTCGGCCTCTTCGATCGCTTGAGGCTTTTCGCCCAATTTGGCATAACAAACTGCCAAATGGTAATGCGCTTCCGTTAAACTTGGCTGAAGTTCGATAGCCTTTTGAAAGTCATTTTTTGCCGCTGAATAATTCTGAAGCGTCTTATACATGATGCCGCGATCGAAAAATGCGGCGAAATCTTTTGGACGCATTTTAGCTGCCTTGGAGAAAAAGTCGAGCGCTTTTTGCGAGTCTCCGAGGTACCCATAACAGGATCCAAGATTGACGACGGCGAGGTAATTATCGGGGTTAATGTTCAAAGCGGCGATGAAATGTTCCGCTGCGGCTTGGGGTTGCCGTTCGTTAAGAAGATACTGACCGAAATTCACGTGAGCGAGCGAACAAGTAGGATTTTGCCGGAGAGTTTCGGCGTAAAGCGAGGGGGCGGAGCTAAATATCTCGGCGCGTTGCATTGTGAGAACGAGCAGAGCAGTAATGAGCAAGCCGCTGGCGGCGACGAATGTTTTTCTCGACTTCTCGCTACGTCGCTGAATCCAAACGGTCCAGCCGGCGCCGACAAGAGTCGCCACGCCCAGGATCGCGAAGTATTGATAGCGGTCGGCGATCAAGGAATACTTCATGAATCCCACGTCAATAAGGCCAAGCGTAGGGAATAACGCTGCGCAATAGAATATCCAAACAAGGAAAAACGGTTTAGCTTGAGTTCTGCGTAATGCCCAAAGCGTCACAGTGGCCGCGATAACGAAGAGTAACGGTAGCATGCCGATGAATTCCGATTCGCTCGCGCTCCACTTAGGATAAACAAAGCAAAGATTAACGGGAAGCGTCGCTTTGATGACGTAAGCGCAAATTGCCGTTCCAGCGTCACTAAATCGTTCCAGGAACCCGGCGTGTCGGACTGTTTCGGTCAGATTTGGATGTTGGAAGAAGTAGGTCGCAAAAGAAGCCGCAATTCCAAAGGCGAAAAAGGGAAGTGTTTTTCGCACGTCGGTCCATCGGAGCGGGCGTTTCCAGTAGACAATAAGCAACAAAGCGATAGGCAAAACTGCTGCGGAGCTTTTGCTTAACATGGCCATTGCGAAAAAGAAAAAACTGGCCGAGTATAATTTTTTTCCGCGACGCGGCGAAATGATGCAATCTGGAAACTCATGATATACGTAGCACAGAATCGAGAGCATAAATAAGACAAGTGACAAAACAGTTTTTAATTGAGTAATCCATGCGACAGCTTCGACGTTTACCGGATGAACGGCAAATAGTAGAGCAGCGAGGAAGCCGCCAGGTATTGCTAATCGCCGCAAGAGCGCCCAAAGCAATAAAGCTGATGTAATATGGCATGCGACATTCATGCAATGAAAGCAGGTAACGTTTTCAGGGCCCCAAGCTCGCCATTCCAGCCACAAGACCGAATTCGAGACGGGCCAATAGTCAGTCGCTTTTGTCGAAAACCAAAAATCAAACAAGCCGCTCGAAGAGCGAATAAGGGCGTTTTCCGTTAATAGGACGTCGTCATCGAGCAAGTAGCCGCCATGCAAGACTGGCCAATACGCCAGGATGGTCAATATCGCGATAGCGCCGCAATTGAGAATAGTTCGTTTAGAAATCGAAACCGATTGGCTTGAGGGCTTCGGGAGCGAGATTTGTTCCTGAGTTGAAGATTTCTTGCGTTTTTTCATGTGATTACTTTATGGCGATGACAAATCGGTATTATAAATCGACAAGAAGCCTGGCTTCGTTCTTTGAGTGAACCTTGTCGTCGAGTTGCGCGGCGCGGATTTTTTTCAAAAGGGCTCCGAATTGCGGGCCTTGAGAAACGCCCCAGTCGAGTAGATCGGCGCCGGTGACTAGAGGCGGCGGGTTTAATTCTTCGGGCGAAAGCGTCAGTTTATTACGACAAAAAGCGGCATCTGCGGCCGCTTCTGCGGATGTGGCTTCGAGGAGGTTTAGCAAATCGCCGATCCCGTCGGCTATCAGCATCGGTTGCAAGACAGACCAAGGCGTTGATGTTGGCGATCGCAACGAATCTTTATGCTCAAGCAGCCAAACGAGTCGATCACGTTCGTCGTTTGAGACTCGCCAGCGTCGGCAAATTTCCTCGGCTTGTTCGAGGGTGGCGAACGGACGCAGGAGCGCGGCGAGGGCCGCGGCGAAAGTTGGTTCATGCAATCGGGCAACGACGGCGATCGCCTCCGTAAGCCGATTGCTCGCGGGGCCGTCGGCGACGATCTCCGGTAGAATTCTCGCGGCCAATCCGGCTTCGACTAAGAGACGAACGGCGTGAGCGCGGCCTGACTCGGTAAGCATGCGACGCATTTCCATGGCGATGCGTTCAGGACTGACGACGTCGATTTGGTCGGCCATCTTTCGGACAGCTTCAAACGTGGCCGGATCGACGGCGAAGTCGAAGGCCGAGGCGAATCGAACGGCGCGGAGCATGCGGAGTTTATCTTCGGCGATGCGTTGGAACGGATCGCCGATCGCGCGGATGATTTTGGCGTCCAAGTCGGCGCGTCCGCCGACGTAGTCGATGACCTCCTCTTGGAGAGGATCGAAGAAAAGGCCGTTGATCGTGAAGTCGCGGCGCAAGGCGTCTTCTTCGGCAGTTGAGAATACGACGCCGTCGGGGCGCCTCCCGTCGCTATACTCCAAATCTTGACGGAAGGCGGCGACTTCAATTTGTCCGGCGCCTTTTGGACCTAAAACGGTGATGACGCCGAACGCCGCGCCTACGGCCAACGTGCGACGATAGCCGAAAACGTCGCGAACTTGTTCGGGAAGCGCGTTCGAGGCCACGTCGTAGTCTTTCGGCGTTCGATTGAGGAGCATGTCGCGCACGCATCCGCCGGCCCAGAGCGCCTGGAAACCGGCGTCGCGGAGCTTCTTCACCGCATCCACGGCGAATTCCCGTCGAATGTCGCTATCTTTGTTCGGCATCATTAAAATGTTTTGTTCGTGCGGTCGGCAGATACGGCGTTTTAAGCGCCGACAATCATCGCATTAACATGTCGCATTGATTTAGTATGGCTGTTTTTTCGGCGGTCGTCCAGGAGAACTGCCGCTCGAGGCCCGACATTAGGAAGCAGAGACAGGCTTCGGCGGGAGCGACGGCGAGCGTTTTTTCGACGGCATGCGAATAGAGGGCCATCTGCAATTCGTATTTCTTGGCAATTTCCTCGATGTTTTTTGAAGAAGCGGCGTTCGTTTTGAAATCGAGCAACCGCCAGGCGTCGTCTTGATCTTGGTAGAGACAATCGATATATCCGTGGACGTATTTCTTGGTTTCGGCGGTCCCTTCGGGCGGCCAGGCCAAAAGGAATTCCAATTCGCGATATATTCTTTTCGCCGCGGCGAGTTGTTTTACGCGATCGGAGGCGAGAAAGCGCTCTAACATTTCCAAGACGGCGGGGAGATCGGCTTCGGGCGTTTTAAGATGGGCCGGGGCGAGGCGATTGGCGATTTCGACGACATTGACCGGATCGGCGAAGTTGATTTCGGCCAAGACGGCGTGCGTTAACGTTCCTCGGCCAAGAGCGTCGTGCGATGCGGCGGAGGGATGATCGGCATCGACGATTTCGACGGATGCATGGGCGAACTGCCGTTGAAAAACTCCGTGCAAACGGGAAAACGAATAATGCCGACGCGCTGACTCGTCGGCAGGGAGCGGCGCCCAGTGCGGAGGAATTCGCCCTTTCTTTTCGGCGGCAAGGGCTAAAGCCTTCTCGACGATTTTTCGCAAATCGCGACGCGAGCCGGCGTCGTTCGGTTCGCCGTCAAGCGCAGGGCGTTCGAGCGTCGCTTTGGCCAAGAGCCCTAAGGCGAGATATTCGTCGTCGGCTTTGCGAACGGCCGTAGAAACGTCGTCGTCGGAACCGAACGGTTTAAAACTTCCCGTGCGTAAATCAAAACGTTCGCCAAGGAGTCGCATCCAGGGGCCTTTCGGCGCATCGACGTCGGACATGCCGGCGGAAATGATAAGGTAGTCGGCAGCGCGGGTAGCGGCGACGTAGAACAAACGAACGCTCTCGGCGGCGTCTTCGTCGAGTTGGACTCGCCGATAAAGTTTGTAGCCGTCGACGGAGTCGGAGCCTCGGACCATCGGTCCCAATGTCGGCGAGAAGGCGGCGGACTCGCCTTTGAGGTTTCGCTTGCGATCAGCGTCGGCCACGACGGTGATAGGAAATTCCAAACCTTTCGCTTGGTGGATCG
Organism: Thermoguttaceae bacterium; assembly: GCA_963665265.2. Taxonomy (GTDB): domain Bacteria; phylum Planctomycetota; class Planctomycetia; order Pirellulales; family Thermoguttaceae; genus CAXXHQ01. The sequence continues at coordinate 2,801,471 of OY762224.2, forward strand.
TCATCAGACGCACGACGTTCATCGATTCGGATTGCGTGGCGGCCAAAGGTTCGTCGGGTTGGCGGGCGATGAATTGCGACAACTGAGTGATGAAGTCGGCTAGGCGAAACGCGCCCGACTGATCGAAACTACGGGCCTGATCGATAAGTTTGTAAAGGTTCGCCAATTTGCGTTCACCCATGAATTCGGAGACGAGCAAGGCGTCGAACCCGGTCCGTTCCAAAGCGGAGTCGATCAAATCGGCCGCCGACATTCGATCTTTGTTTGCGCGCAAGAAGCCGATGGTTTGCGAGGCGAAGCGAACTTGGTTTTGCCCTTCTTTTGATAAATTACGCGGCGGAGCGTCGGCGAAAAGCGACTCGGAAACGCCGCCGGGTGCGCGGGCGAGCCAGAAAATCGTCTCGTCGTCGAGATTGAAAAAGGGACTACGCAGCACGCCGATCAAACTGACGTCGTCGCAGGTTCCGTCAACGGCCCGGAGAAGGCTCACCAGATCGTAAATTTCCTGCTGCGCGTAGAACGCGCGTCCTCCGACGAGATAGTAGTCGATCCCGTATCGACGCAGAGCCTCTTCGTAAAATTCGACGTTTGTTAGCGTGCGGAATAGAATGGCCACGTCGCCCGGCCGAACTTCACGCAAGGCGTTCGACTTTTCGGTTGCTTTTTCTGACGAAGACGCGTTTCGATCAAAAACGATCTTTTCGCCGCCGTCGAGCATGCCTCGGATGCGTCGGGCGATCCAATCGGCTTCGATTTTTCGCAACCGAACGGAGGGGCCGTCGTCATCTTCGCCGCCGTCGGGCGATTCGTCGCTATAGTCCTCCATAGCCTCGGGCGGAATTTCATCGGTCGCGATGAGAAATTCGACGGCGGGCCGCTGAGCGATTTGTTCGCGGCTTGCTCGCAACGGCTCGTAGGAGTCGCCCAAGGCGCGAACGAACAAGGCGTTGACGAAATCTAAAACGCCTTTTTGGCTGCGGAAGTTCAAAGAGAGCGGCAATCGCCCTTTCGCGGGCAGCTCGTCGCTAAGCGAACGGAAGACGTGCGGATCGGCGCCGCGAAAACGATAGATCGATTGCTTGAAATCGCCGACGAAAAACAATTTACCGTCCTGAATCTTTCCGTCGCATAGTGCGCGGACTAACTCGGCCTGGAGCGGATCTGTATCTTGAAATTCATCGACGAGAAGCAACCGCGTTTCTGAGGCAAGTCGCTTTCGCAGAGCCTTTCCTTGAGGCCCGACGAGGAGTTTTTTCGCCTCGATCAACAGATCGTCGAAATCGAGGGCTCCCAATTCGCGTTTTTTCTTATCGTAGGCGGCAGCCACGTTGCCGACGATACGAAGCAAGTTTAGGCCAGTTTGGGCAGAAATCCTCGCCTCGGATCCGTTGAAGCGAATGGGAATCATTTTGAGCAGTTTTTCAAACTCGTCGCGGGTCTTTTTGAACGCGTCGTAATCCTCGGGCGCCGCCCAATTCGATTTCTTTCCGGGCCCGGTCACTTTCGCCGCTTCATGAAACGCGGAGGCGAATTCGGCGGCGAGCGGTTCACGCTCCCAATCGTCGCAAAGGCGTTCGATTTCGGCCAGCATGTCTTGCAGGGGCGGCTGACAGCCGGCCTTCTCCAGGCAGATCGCGCGTAAATTCTTATAGACGCGCGAACGTTGGAGCGGGAGGATTCCGCCGGAAAGAGTTTCTGTTCGCCAGAACTCTTCCCAAACTTTTGTGAGATCATCAGCGGATTTGCCGTTCCAAGCGTCCCAATCGATGTACTGTCGTCGCGCTAGAACGCAAGAAATCATTTCCCGCAGTTCGCGCAAACTAAACGCCGCAAGAAGTTCCAATACTATTTCGTCGTGGTTCGCCAGAAGGCTAGTAAGTTCGGCGTCGACGATGTCGAACAAAGTTGTATCGGCTTGAGCCGGCTCGAGAAGCTGAAAACGCGGGTCCAAGCCGGCTTCGGCGGCGTGCGAACGCAAGAGCGATCCGCAAAATGAATGGATTGTGCTGATTCGGGCCGAGTCCAACTCGCGGATCAGTTCGGACCAGTAACTGGCCTCTTCGTCGGAGCATTCAAGCAGTCGTTTTTTGCATTTTGAGCGGATGCGGTCGCGCATTTCTCGGGCTGCACGCTCGGTGAACGTGATGGCGATCATCCGGCTTAACGGCGCTCGGCTCGGCGTTTTATTGTCAGCGGAATCGTGCGGGTCGTCGCCTCTCGGTTCCAAATGCGAAATAAAACGTTCGGTAAGCACGAAGGTCTTGCCGCAACCGGCGCCCGCCGAGAGCGAAACGGAAGAGTCATGCGTAAAAATCGCTTTTGATTGCTCGTCGGTGTATTTAATTTCTTTTGCGGTCATGGCCGTTCGACGCTCCATATTTTGTCCAAGGAGCGTATGGGATTAATCCGGCATATTTTCGCAAACTCGCAGTAGCCGGTGCATCGTTTGTCGGAGTTATAGACGGGGAACCGGCCGCGTCGAATTCCATGCACCAGAGCGAGAAGAATTTCGGATAAACGTAAACGCAAGTCCTCCCATTCCGGTTCAGGCTCGGCGCCTCCTTGGGCCGGATGGTACAACAGAAACGGCTTTTTCGGAAAACCGCCTTTCGCCACGTTCCAATAACCGAAGTGCCAAGGAATAGCGTCTTGATCGAAAAGGAATAGATCGGCGACGGCGAGCGCATAGAGCGGAAGCTGCAACGAGAGTCCGCGTAGGGCTTTCCTCGCGTCGAACTTCGAACCGCCTCCGGTTTTGTAATCGATGACGCCGAAAACGGGTTCGCCGTCGCAAACGCCGACGTCGATTCGATCAATTCGACCGGAGAAGTACAGAGTCTCTTCGCCGGCGTCTAATTCCAGAGGCTGATCGACGAATTTTTCGGTTTCCGCATGGGAGCGTCGCATTTTGCCGAAGGAGGCCTCGAAATAGGTCGGAACCAACGGTTTTTCGAGCGAGCGCCATATTTCGTCGTAGGCAGCATGCCGTTCGTAGTAGTCGGCAAGCCAGCGGAAGATGACGCGGCGATCAATTTCCCGCCATGCGTCACGTACGGGATTCGCCGACTTGCGAAAAAACTGATCGGCGATCGTATGTTCCATGAGCCGGTTGAATTCGACGCGGTCTAATTCGCACGGAGAGGCGGGGCGTCCCAAACGTTCGTTGACCGCCCGGTGAACGTTCGACAGAATCTCGTGCAAGAGAAATCCTCGTTGCATCAAGTCGGCTTCGAGCTCGACCTCTTTGAGCGGTTCAATCTTCAGAACGTGACTCATTAGGAATCGATACGGGCATGCCGCATAACTTTCTAACTCTGTGGCGACGAAAGTTCGATCTGCCGGGAAAAGGCGTTTCAGATCGTGTGCGACGGAAGCGGTCGTGAGCATTCCTTCTCCGACGCCGAACTCGGTTCGGTTCTCGCGACCGGCGCCGAGGTCAAGTCCCGATATGACGTTCTTCGCGGCGTCGGCGAGCGTTCGCCGAGAAACGTCATTGGAAGACGAGTCATCGGCAAATTGAAACAGACCGGCAAGAAGCTCGACGCCTCTCGACTTAGAATCGCTTGCAACGGCGTCGGCCATCGCTTTTGCGCGAAATGACGCGGCGCTGAGCGGCTCTTCGTCGAGCGGGATCGGCCGAAAATCGACCGATTCGATTTTGGGAACTCGAGTTTTGCCGCAGGCCGACTCGACCTCGGTTAAGTAAGAGCTTGGCGATAGAGGTCTGGCCGCGTCGTCCAACGCAGGGTAGCTCAACACGATGCGCTTCGTCGCTCGTAGAAGCGTTTCGTAAAAAAGGAGCATTTCCTCTCGATAGCGATCATGACGCGCGGCGAGCGGTAAGCCATGCTTGATGAGTCGAATGCGTTCCGCTTCGCCGTAGAATTGATCTTCGCGGTCGGAGCGAGGAAAGGACTTCTCCGTAAGATTGGCGAGAAAAAGATACGGGATCTGAAGCGAACGCGCGGATAATGCGGAGAGAATTCGAACTTGACCGGCTCCGTCGTCCACGATCGGCATGCGTTCGCTTTTTAGCAAATCGACCAGAATTCGGTGCGCCTCGGCAAGGTCGTACTCGATAGGCGTAGAGCCCATCCATTTCGCCAGTTCGTCGGCCGATTCAAGCGCTTCGGACATTTGTCGCCAAGCGATGAAGTCCGCCGCATCGTCGCTGGCGTTTTGGCCATTTCCGAGTTCAGAAGGGGTTTGGGGCAACAACCCGACGTCGAGCGCAAAGGCTCGCCAAGCGGACGCCCAACCGCCTAGCGACGCTTTTTTCGGCAAGGCATCGAAAGCGTCGGCCAGTTTTTGCAACGTCTCTAGCGTTCGCGAACGAGCTTTTATTCGCAAGGCGAGCGTTTCGTCATCCGTGTCGGAGCGTTTGGCGGCGGTTTCAAACTCGCTTGCATCTCGCAGTTCGGAAAATAGCAAGTCACGACCGACCGACAAGCGAACATCGCGAATCGTTCGCTCAATTTCAGCGAGTCGAGCTCCGTTTTCCCAACTGGTCCATTCGGGCCGAAAGTAGTTGCTTCCGACGACGGCGAGGAGTTCGCGGAACGGCCAATCGTTTAAGTGTAAATCCAGAAAAGAGCACAACGCTTTGAGTACGGGTTCGCGAATTAAAGGACGTCCTCGTTCCCAAGCGACTGGAATGCCGTGCTGGTAAAAAGCTTCTTCGACGACTCCCCCCGGCTCTTGTTCAGAACGAAAGACGACGACGATATCGGCGGGGTTGGCGAGCTTTTTGACGAGAATACGCTTAATTATTGAGGCGATTTGTCGAAGCTCGCCGGAAGGCTTAGCGGCGGCGATAATTTCGACGCCCTCGGTCGTCGGGGCGTCTTCCGGCGTTCGGGGATTCGTAAATAGTCGCCGTTCGATATGGCGTAGCGCAGGCCAAGCGGACGTCGCTGGACGGGGCAAGACGCGATGCGAGAAGTCGTTTTTATGCCGCTCACGCAGTTCATCTAAGGTTTTTAGCGGCTTTGAAAAAAGATCGTCGCGACGGGGCTCATCCTCAAGCGGGAGCGACACAACGATTTCGTCCGCGAAGCTCGCGAGAATCTGCAGGATTTCGTGTTGGGTTTTGGTAAAATCGGCGAACCCGTCGAGGACGACCCAGCGGAGGGCGTCGTAGGGGCGGCGTTGCCCCTGTTGCAAGCGGTCACGCGCTTGCCAAAACCGTCCTTCTTCGTCGTAAAGGTTATGACGAAGCAATGAATCTTGATAGGCCTCGTAAATTTCAAATAGTTCGTCATCTTTGGCGGCGGCGCCTCGCGAGCGGCAGGCGTTGAGGAAGTCCTGGGGCCAAACTTCGAGGCGTTTCATTTCGCCGATGAAATCAATGATGAGATCGACGAGTCCGGCAGTTTGTGCGATGGCTTTGAAATGAGCGATACGGTTTTGACTCAGCAAATCGTCGAGAATCTGGCGAACGAGACGACGTTTCATCGCCTGCTTGAGCGGCAAAATTGGTTTGTGAGACGCCTCGAGGACAGTCTGCGCGAATTTTTTGAACGTCATGATTCCCGGCGCGAAACAGCAGGGAAGGTCGGCGTTTAAAAGCATATCGCGCACGGAGGCAGCCGCGCGACCGGTGGGAGCGATCCATAAGCAGGCGCCAGGTTCGGCGGTTTTCAGGCGCAGCCGATATTCCTCTAACAAGAGGCTTGTTTTGCCGCACTGAGGCGGACCGGTCAAAACACGAAAATGCGCCGTCATTTTCTCGCCGAATCTGAATAGATATTTTGCGTCCAATCCTTTGGCGATGATTGTAGCAGAAACGGAACGGAGCGGACAGACGACGGTTTTTCCGCAGGAAACGCGCAAAAAAAGCCGGGAGCGTCAGAAAGACCTCTCCCGGCGTAGTTTCTATGCTTGTTAGCGGTCGCGAACTACTTCGCCGTTTTTCGTCGAACGATTTTTCGTCCTGCGAAGGTCGTCAGGCCGATCAATATGAGGAGGCAGAAGGACGGTTCCGGCACGGCTTCGGCCGAGGCGCTCTGCGCCGCGATCGTCTCGCTCGGAATCATGCTCGCTACGTCGCCGCCTAGAATCAACGAATCTTGCACTAAGATGGCCACGGTCAACACGGCGTCGGCGCCGACGGTCGTCGTGCCCTCGCCGGTAATCGAGGCGAGCGTGAAGCTGCCGGCGGCCACGGCGAAGGCCGAAGTCGCCTCGGTCGTCACAACTAAGTCGTTTTTCGTTACGTCCGTGGAAGATAGAACGGCCGTCGCGCCGGATTTCACGGCGATGAGGCTCGTGGCTCCGTCGGCGATTCCGCCTTTCAAAATTAACGTTCCCGCTTCGACTGTCGTCGAACCGGCGTAGGCGATAGTTCCCTTGACGGTCATCGCGCCGGTTCCAATTTTCGTTAACGATCCGGAGCCGGAAATCGCCCCGGAGAAGGACGAAGAGCAGTTCGTTTCCCAGTCGCCGACGGTGAGGGCGACGCCCTCGAGCATGACTCGCTGGCCGACTGCGTTCGAGGCGTCGTTTAGCGCCTTGACGGTCGCGGCGGACTGGCCGGAGAAGGAGAGCGCGGTATTGCTCGCCATGACGACTCCCGCGCTATAGGCGATAGAGCCGTTTCCGACGACGGAGAGTGCGCCCTCTTTGATCGTTGCAGTGCCGTAAAAAGTCGTTACGCCGGCGAGCGTCTGCGTGCCGGATCCGCTTTTGACGATTCCGCCCGCCCCCGAGATGGCTCCGGAATACGATCCGGAATTATTGGAGCAGCCGATTGTCAAGGTTGCAGTTCCGAGACTGATCGAACCGCCAGTCGTTCCCTCGGCGTTGTTGAGGGAGCCGATGACGGTCGAAATGCCGTTGAGGTTCAACGTGCCGACGCTCGACAAAATAACGTCGGTGCCCGTCGGGAGCGCGCCGGTCGTGGAGAGACTAGTGCGAAATTGGCTCACGATTGTGGAGTCAAGGATGTTGCAATAATTGCTGCCAATACCGGTGCTCTTATCGAAGGCAAGCCCCCATCCCTTGGAGTTGACCCCGCCGTTGCACGGCCCGCCGGTGCCGCTCTTGCTCGATAGGCGGATTTCAATGGAATGCCAACTGCTGGTCTCAACGGCGACGGAGCCGACGGCGGTGTTGCTGACGCTCGTGTCGCTAAGGACGGTTTGGCCATCGACGATTACGGTAATGGCGTCTTTGTAAGATTCCTTGAAGTACCAAGTTGTGGCTCCGTAAGTCCCGTTATACAAGAAGCCGGTGTAAATCCAAGTCGTTGAGGCGGAAATCGTGCTAGCCGTAAGCGTGGGGCCGCCTGCTGAAACGGACCAGCTTGTTGGGTTGGAAGTCGAATTATAGCCAGTGACGGAGCCGACGAAGAGGCCGGTTTGTCCGGAGCCTGTCGCTAATTTCAAGGTTCCTGCCGTAATGCAGGTGGCGCCTGAATAGGTTTGGGCGTTAGCGACGGTGAATGTGCCGTTTCCGACCTTTTGAAGGCTCAGGTCGCCCCCTGTATCTTTGGCTACGCCGGAGAAAGTTGAGCTTACGTCGTTGGATCCGACGGATAACGTCGCGACTCCGGCCGCCGCGTTATCGACGATGCCATAGCCGTTTATCGCATTGACGGTCTGGTTATAGCCGTTCAGGTCAAGAGTGGCGGCGGCGTAGATCATGATGCCGCTTTGTCCGCTGCCGGAAGGAAGTACATTAACGGCCGCCGCTTGAAGCGTTCCCGCGCTAATGACCGTTGAGCCAGTATATGTTTTGGGGGACAAGTAACGTAGCGTTCCTAGTCCTTGTTTATAGACTGCGCCTGTTCCGGTCACGTCGCCGGCGAAGGCGACCATGTTGTTGCCGACGTCAATTTGCGCGCCGGAGCCGGCTGTGGCGACGGCACGCGTCTCGGTCGGATCAAAAGCGGAGAGGAAGCGAATGCCGCCGCCGTTAAAAGTAAGGCCGCCCGATCCAAGATTGCTAAGCGAGTTGACGGCGAGATATCCGCCGGTAAAGATCGTTCCGCCCGCGTATGCGTTGGTCCCGGTAAGAGTTTGAACGGAATCGCCAACCTTGTTAAGGGCGCCGAGCCCGGAGATGACTCCGGTAAACGTGGCGGAAGAACCAGCCTTCGATCCGACGGCCAGGGTTCCCGAGCCGAGAGTGACCGTTTGGCCGGTAGCTCCTGACGCCTGAGTCAGCAGTCCAATCGTGCCGGTGTAGCCGTTCACGTTGAGCGTGGTGTTCGAAGCCATAATCAACTTGCTGTTGACTAGGCCGACGCCGTTGGCGGTGAACTTGATCGATCCGACGTTGAGATTCGTGTCGCCGACGTAAATGCTGGCGCCGCCGATATTGAAGTCGCCGGCGTTGTTTTTGACGACGCCGCATAAATAACCGGTAAGGAGACCGTCGAAGGCGGACTTATTGCGCACGTCCATCATTACGGCGTTCAAGGTGACGGAGCCGGAGCCGGCGAGAGTTAAGGAGCTAATATGTTGATCGACGGTTCCGCTGACGGTGAGTGTTTTGCCCGAGGCGACGGTCCAGGTTTGGCTGCCGCCGAGCGTAAGTTTAGTATTGATCGAGGCGCTTTCATCGGCTTTGATTCCGCCGACGGTGACGCACATCGTGCTCCCGCTTCCTGCAAGGGTATAGCCCGTGGAGCTGAAGGTGAGGCTATGCGCGCTGAGTCCGCTGGTAAGCGTAATTGTTCCGCCGCCGGAGTTGGAGAAGACGGCCGCCTCCTCGCCGTTGGCCCAGGAGACCGATGCGCCGGAAGAAGTCCATTTCGATTGGGAGGTGGACCATGTTCCGTTGCCGCTCGTCCAAGTTCTCGTGCCGGTCGCGCCGACCGAATATGATTGACCTGTGATTATGCAAACGTCTTTGTTTCCTGTAGCTCCAGTGCCGACTGTAGAGTATGAGACGTAGTAATAGCTAGATCCTCCCCAACTGTTTTTAAGGATGAAGTACCCGCCGCCGGCGTTCGTCAAGGACGCGTTATCGACATATCCGATGACGGAAACGACATGTCCTCCAGTGCCAGTGCCGTAAGAATCTGAGCTTGGGTAATACCAATCTTGGCCAACTGTAATACCAATCGTCGTAGGACCGTATAATTTTAGATACGACTTAAGCGTGTTGACGTTGGGGTAATACCAGGAATTCATGTTTGCGATGGCGGAACTTGCCTTGACGACGCGATTCTTCCAATCGGTCGTGGCGGTAACCGCATCCCAAGCGGTGGAGGAATACTCCGTACTCCATGGAATTTCCGAATCACGAAGAAGGCCTGTGGTAACGCAATAGGCGACAGATTTTTCGGAGTAACCGCCGTCCGAATAACTGCCGACATTGGCGTTGGCAAGTTGCAATTCGGAGAGGTCGGGTATGTAACTTACGTCGCCGCGAGTAATCATGTAGGAGGATTCGAGCGCGGCCGTTGCGCCAAACGCCCAGCACATGCCGGAACCGCCTTGGTTCCTCATGGGCGTAACGTAACTTAGGCCGCCAATATTTGCCCAGGAAAACGACTCTGCTTTAGCGACGTCGTTAAGCAATGCAAGACCCAATGTGAGCGAAGCGCATACCAATAGCGCACGACGGAAAAGAAAACGCATAGTCATATCTCACCGTACAATCCAAGAACGGGAAGATGCCCTTAAAAATGTCTAACTTCGGCGCAAACTGGCTTAACTTCGCATCATCATGCGGGGAATTCGTTAAGGTGAAACGCACAGAGAAATTATCGACGTAGAAACACAAAAAGCGGTTGCGGTAAAACGTCGAGTGGGATTAATTTCTTGGAGCGAATCCGTAACTGTCGCGAACGTTGCTCAAAAATGACAAAAAAGCATGACAATCGCATCCCCCCCTATTCACTTATATAATATCATGATTAGGCAGTAATTAATCAAGCCCTTTTTTTGTTACATAGAGTAAAAAAGAGGGGGGCTTTCTCATTTGGGGGGAATTTATGGAGGGGATTCACCAGTGGGGATTCACTTTCCTCTTATACGGACGCGGCTGGAGGCGATTATCAGGCAGTTCAGCAGAATAATGATGTAAACGTTCGGTTCAGGAACCGATTCAGACGTCGCAGTCTGCGCGGAGGTCGTCGCGCCGGAAATCACGCTCGCAACGTCGCCGCCGAGAATCAGGGTGTCTTGCACTAAACAGGAAACAGTTAGCACGGCGTTCGCGCCCACGACCGTTGAACCGTCGCCGATGATTGAACCGAGCGTAAACTCGCCGTTTTCCGCAGCGAACGTCGAAGCGGTTTCGGTCGTTACGGTTAAGTCGCTCTTCGTTACGTTTACGGACGAAAGAACGGCCGCCGCGCCGGATTTCACCGTTATTAGGTTTGCGGCTCCTTCGGCAATGCCGCCGGCGACGGTAAGCGCTCCCGCCTCGACAAGCGCGGAGCCGGAGCACGCGATCGTTCCGCTTAGGGTCATCGCCCCGGAGCCGGCTTTGGTGATGGAGCCGGAGCCGGAGATCGCGCCGGAGTAGGTCGAGGCGTAGTTGTCCGAATCGCCGATGGTGAGCGCGACGCCGGTGAGAACGACGTTTTGGCCGGACGCGCCGGAGGCGTCGTTCAACGCCTTTATAGTCGCGGTCGAAGCGCCGGAGAAGGAGAGGGTCGTATCGCTCGCCATGACGATCGCCGCGCTATTGGCGAGGGATCCGCTTCCGACGAGGGCAAGGGTTCCGCCTTTGATCGTCGTCGTACCGGTATAGGTAGTTTCGCCTTGAAGCGTTTCAACGCCGGTTCCGATTTTCGTGAGGCCGCCGATGCCAGTGATAGAGCCGGAGTAGACGCCGGATTTATTTGATCCGCCGACGGTCAGGATCGCGCTGCCGAGCATGACGGTTTGGCCGGTTGCGCCGCTGGCGTCGCGGATGCAGCCGACGGTCGTGGAAATCCCGTTCAGATAGAACTTCGTGGCGTTCGACATAATCACGTCGGTTCCGCCGGGGAGGGCGGCAGTCGTGCTGAGGCTCGTGGCAAGTCGGCTTGTAATCGAGGAGTCGAGGATGCTGCGGTAGGAGGAGCCGGAGCCGGTCGTCGGATCGACGGCGAGTCCCCAGCCGTTGCCGTTTACTCCGCCGCTATAAGGGCCGCCCGTTCCGTTGTTGCACGAGATGCGGATTTCGATGGAGTGCCAGCCGACGGACATGGAGATCGAGCCGACTGCGGAATTGACGGCGCTTGAGTCGCTGAGGACGGTTTGGCTGTCGATTGAGAGGGCGATGGCGTTGTTATAGTTTTCTTTGAAATACCACGTATCTACTCCGCCGGCGGCGACGTAAATATTACCGGAATAGACCCAAGTCGTATTCGCGGAGATCGTGCTTTCCAGCAAAGTTGGACCGCTCGAGGACGCCGACCAGCTTGACGGAGTTGCGGTTGAGTTGAAAGAGGCGATTGAGCCGACGAGAAGACCGGTTTGGCCGGATGCCGAGGCGAGTTTCAAAGTCCCGGCCGTGATGTAAGTGGCGCCGGAATAGTTCTGCGCGTTGGCCACGGTGAACGTGCCCGCTCCGACCTTTTGCAGGCTTAGGTCGCCCCCCGTATTTTTGATTACGCCGGAGAAGGCGGATGTCGCACCGTTGGAGCCGACGATGAGCATGGCGGTTCCGGCTGCCGAGTTGTTGACGGAGCCGTAGCCGGTCAGAGCATTAACAGTTTGGTCGTAGCCGTTCAAATCAAATGAGGCGGAGGGAGAGAGGCTAAGACCGCTTTTACCGGCGCCGTTCGGTAATATGTTTGCCGCAGCGGCTTGAAGAGTTCCTTGGCAGACGACGGTTGAGCCAATATATGTCTTAGCCGTCGAGTAGCGCAACGTTCCGGCTCCTTGTTTGTAGATGGCGCCCGTGCCGGTCACGTTGCCTGCGAAAGTGACGGTTAAGCCGCCTACGTCGAGCTGAGCGCCGGAGCCGGTTGTGGTGACGGTACGCGTCGCAGTCGGGTCAAAACTGGAGAGAAAGCGGAGTCCTCCGCCGTTAAACGCGAGGCCGCCCGAGCCGAGATTGCTGAGCGAGCTGACGGCGAGATAACCTCCGGTGAAGAGGGTGCCGCCCGAGTACGTATTGGTTCCGGTGAGGGTTTGCACCGAGTCGCCGACCTTGTTGAGCGCGCCGATTCCGGAGATCACGCCGGAAAAAGCGGCGGACGAGCCGGCCTTCGATCCGACGGCCAACGTGCCCGAGCCGAGGGTGACGGTTTGGCCGATGGCCGTGGAAGTCTGCGTGAGGAGCCCGATCGTTCCGGTATAGCCGTTCACGTTGAGCGTGGTGTTCGAAGCCATAATCAATTTACTGTTGACGAGGCCGACGCCGTTGGCCGCGAATTTGATCGTGCCGACGTTGAGGCTCGTATCGCCGCAGTAGATGCTGCAGCCGCCGATGTTGAGGTCGCCCGTGCTATTTTTGACGACCCCGCATTGGTAGCCGGTGAGAAGGCCGTCGAAGGCGGACTTGTTGCGTATGTCCGACATAACGGCGTTAAGGGTGACGGAGCCGGAACCGGCGAGGGTGAGTTGGCTGATGTGTTGATCGACGGTTCCGCTGACGGTCAACGTTTTGCCCGCGGCGACTGACCAGGTCTGACTTCCGCCGAGGGTGAGTTTCGTATTGATCGAGGCGCTTTCGTTGGCGTTGATTCCGCCGACGGTGACGCACATCGTGCTTCCGCTTCCGGCGAGCGTATATCCCGTTGAACTGAATGTGATGCTATGTGCGCTGAGTCCGCTGGTAAGCGTAATCGCTCCTCCGCCGGAGTTGGAGAAGACCGCTGACTCTTCGCCGTTGGCCCAAGCGACCGAAGAGCTTGTGGAGGACGTCCACTTTGCGGCGTTCGTGGACCATGAACCGGATCCGCTGGTCCAAGTTCGCGTGCCGGTCGCGCCTGTCATGTAAGCTTGGGTAGTAAAGAGGCAAACGTCTTTATTCCCTTTGGTTCCTGTTCCTACGGTGGCGTAGGAAACATAGTTATAGCTGGTTCCGCCCCAACTGTTTTTTATGATGAAGTACCCTCCGCCGGCGTTGGCGAGGGATGCGTTATCGACGTAGCCAATGACGCAAACGGTATGGCCGTCGGAGCCGGAGCCGTAGGTATCGGTGGAAGGCGAGTACCAATCCTGGCCGACGTTAAGGCCCATCGTCGACGGACCGTAAAGTTTTAGATACGACTTCAGGGCGTCCACGTTCGGCGAATACCAACTGGAAATTGCGGCATCGGATTTGACGGCTCTCGATTGCCAACCGCTGGTGGCGGTAACGGCTGCCCACGCGGTCGACGAATACGTAGAGCTCCAAGGAATTTCCGATTCGCGTAAAAGTCCTGTGCTAACGCAATAGGCCACGGCGCTTTGGGCATAGCCGCCGGCGGAATAGTCGCCGACGTTGGCGTTGGCGAGTTGCAGTTCGGAGAGGTCGGGCGTATAGCTTACGTCGCCGCGAGTAATTAGATAGTCCGACTCGAGCGCGGCCGTCGCGCCGAACGCCCAGCACATGCCGGACGTGCCTTGGCTCGTGATCGGAGTAACATAGCTAAGCCCGCCAACGTTCGCCCAAGAAAACGAATCCGCTTTCGCGACGTCGGCATAGCAGAGAAAAGCCAAAACGAACGACGCACAAACGGGGAGCGCTCGCAATTGAAGAGAACGCAAAGTCATGTCTCAAGGCTGTCCGAGCAGGGGAAGTACGCCCTAAAAAAAGTCAAAAGTTGAGGCAAAATGGCGCCGCTCGGCAATCATTGCGAGACGACTTCGTCACTGCGCCGACTTGACGGATATTAACCGCAAAATGAACTCAGCGAAACTCTTTTAGGTGCGACATCGCGTCGTTGCGAGCTAATTTCAGAAAAGGCGAGGCGCAATAGCCTTGAGATCGATTTGCGAAGGGCAAAACCCCAAAGGCTCATAGGGATAAGTAATCCACTTCTTCAATCTACGAATATCCCGCTTTAGGGGAGAAAAGTCAATCCAAAAGGGACTGTTTCGTTTGGTTTTGAAGCGGGTTTGCGAATCTAATAGGGGGGGCGAGCTTGTTATGCGATCGCCTCCCGATACCTTTTGCGCAACTCGGCGAAGAGCCAGCCGAGATAGACGTTTCCGCCGAGCGAAAGAAAGAACCCGAACGTGACGAGCGTAAGCGGCAGCCAAGGCTTGGCGGTTTCGGCGCCCGGCTTTTCGTTCGCGAGTTCGGAAGACGGCTTTGATTTTTCCTGCGTCGCCTCCGTGGGAGTTTTTGCCGAGGAGTCGGTCTGCTGGTAGACGGCCGGATCGGCGGGAAGCGGTTTTGCGTTCGATGGCTTGGTTTGGTCCAAAGTCGGAGGCGTTAAGAGCGAACCGGCTTTTTTTTCGTCGGTCGTTTCGGACGAAGCGCTCTCCTTTTGTGTGTCGTCTTTGGCTTTTTTAACGGAAAGATCCTCTTGAGGCAGAGGGGCATTATTGACGACGAGCCGGAACGAACGCACTTCGCCGGCCTTGCGCGGAACGTCGCTTTGCAGCGGCGAACCGTTCTTCAACGCTTCGAGCGATTGAGCGTCGAGCTGAATGATATATTCCGTGCCGCCTTCTGACGACGCTTCCCAACCGGCGTTGATGCCGAACGCGACTAGGGCCAGCGATAAAATAGGAGCGATCATCTGGGGTCTCCGAAAAATACGAGGAATAACGTATTTCTATCTTAACTGGCGCGAGTTCAAATCGCAAAAAAAGCCAATGGCGGGGGGGCGGAGCTAGAAGCGATCGGGAATTTCCGCCGTTTTGTGCGTGGGGACGGATTCGACGTTCGTCATGGCGTTTATCTCGGTATTGAGCATAACAAGAAGCGTCTGAAGGAAGGCGACGACCATCGGACCGATAAAGATGCCGATTGGCCCCAAGGCTTTGACGCCGCCGAGCACGCTCAATAAGGCGAGCAACGGATGGATATTTGAGCGACCGTGCAGAACCCACGGCTTGATTACGTTGTCGATCGTTGAAACGATACAGGCTCCGTACAGGGCGATGCAAGTCGCCGCGACCGGCCGTTGTTCAATCAATAGCAGCCAGAGGGCGACGGGTAGCCAAACGCCGGCCGCTCCGACGAACGGTATCATCGCCAGAAGCATGGTCAACGCCATGAGCAAAAAGACAGGTTTGACGCCGGCGAAATAGAAGCCGATTCCCGCCAAAAAACCTTGCGTCATGGCGGCCAAGACGGCGGCCAGCACGACCGAGCGCGCGATGTCGGCGAATTGATTAACAAGTTGAATCTCGTACTTTTCGTCGAGCGGAGAAAGTCGCAAAATTGTACGGATCATTCCCGCGCCGTCGGCGAAAAAATAATACATTGAAACCAGCGTCACGATCAGACCGACCAAGGCGCTTACTGCGAACTGTCCCGCGCTAACCGCCAATGGAGTGAGCCACTCCCGGGTTTTGGTTTGCAACGTTTGACGCAACTCGTCCGCTTTGGTTTCCATGCCGAGCTTCGTCGCCGCTTCGGCGACGCGCTCAGAGAGAACTACCGTCCACTCTCGCTGATCGTCCGGTTTCGGCGCCGATTGATCATCTTGCCCCGGATAAACGCGGAGCGGGGCGGGGCGGCGATCCTTGAATGACGCCGATGCGCCGGCGAGAATAGTGTAAATGGAGCGACCTTCCTTGACGGCGCGATAGAAAAGGAAGAAGGCGGGCGCCAAAACGCAGGCCGTAACGACGATGGTCATTGCCAGCGCGGCCAATCGCACTCGGCCGTTGAACTTCGCGGTCAGTTTTCGATGGAGGGGGCCGAAGATGATCGTCAGCAACAAGGAAATGAAAAGCGGCAATAAAAAGTCGGCCATTAACTGAAAGAATAATAGCGCGACGCCGAGCAATATCACCGCAAGGATTACGAACGTAACGATTCGCGTCACTGGTATTATCTCCGAAACAAAAGGCGTTGTGCGGGAATAGTTCGCGCGGACGAAATTTATCTAAACATGTCGAAAACCGCAATGAGATCAATAATATGCGGATTTTGAAAAAGGCGAAATTCGTTACCGTTCTGATTTTGATTTTAGCCGCTTCTCCAGTCAAAGCCAAGGATTTGAGGGAGTACGTTAGCGGCAAGCATTGGCCTGCTGTGAAAAAAGTTGCGCCCGGCGAATCCGTCGGAGTCGCTCCGGCCGATGCTATCATGCTTTTCGACGGGAAAGACCTCTCGAAATGGGACGGCGCAGAAAAGTGGAGCGTCAAAGACGGCGCGGCCGTCGCCAGTCAATCCCATATTTTCAGCAAGAAGGCTTTCGGCAGTTGCCAATTGCATGTCGAATGGATGGTTCCGTCCGAGGCGAAAGGAAAAGGGCAAGAACGCGGCAACAGCGGCGTTTTTTTGATGGGGTTATACGAGGTTCAAATTCTCGAATCGTCGGAAAACGAAACCTACCCCGACGGACAGGCGGGAGCGATCTATAAACAGCATCCGCCTTTGGTGAACGCTTCGCGCAAGCAAGGAGAATGGCAGAGCTTTGATATTATTTTCGCCGCCCCGCGATTTGAAGAAAAAGGCAATGTACAAAAGCCGGCCTATATTACCGTGTTCCACAACGGCGTGTTGGTGCAAGATCACGCGGAAGTCGAAGGGGCGACTTCGTACTACGAAGCTCCGAAGTACGCCCCCCACGCCGATAAACTTCCTCTCAAGCTGCAATACCACGACAACCATGTGCGGTTTCGCAACATCTGGATCCGTGAACTTTAATCGGAGGCTTCCGATTAATTGTCGGTGCGGCTGGTGATTTCGACCAAGTGGAAGCCGAATTGCGTCTTGATCGGGCCGTGAACCTTGCCGACTTCTTCGCCGAAGACGACTTTATCGAACTCGGCGACCATTTGACCTGGTCGGAATTCACCGAGCGCACCCCCTTCGGAGCCCGAGGGGCAGAGGGAATGCTTTTTGGCGACTTCAGCGAAGTCGGCGCCGGCCGCAATCTCGGCTTTGAGCTTATCGCAGGCTTCTTTGGTTGAGACGAGAATGTGACGGGCGGAGGCTTTCTTGGCCATGCTTTTCCTTTCAATGAGTTTGAATGAACGTCATCAGCGCGAAGTCGCGCAGGGTTTCGGCTTATTTCGCCGAAGGGTACAATGAAGTTGTGATACGGCAGCCACTTTGATTTGGATTCCAATCAGGCGAACAATGCCCGCGCATTCCTGGAAAAAATGGCTTGTGTTTGCGGTGAAACTGCTCGTCGTTTTAGCGACGGCGTGGTTCATTCGCGGCACGTTGAAGCAGGCGGTTGCGCAGATTGGCGAGCGATCTTGGAGTTTTCATCCGATATGGCTTGCCGCGTCAGGCGGGCTGTATCTATTGGGCTTCCTCCCAGCCTGCTTATATTGGCATTATATTCTGAGAGTCCTGAGACAAAAAGCGGAGCTAGGCGAAACAATTTACGCTTATTACGCCGGTCATCTCGGTAAGTACGTGCCGGGCAAGGCCTTAGTCGTGATTCTTCGCACCAGTTTGATTCGCAGCCAGAGGGTGGACGTGGGGTTGGCCGCCGTGAGCGTTTTCTATGAAACCCTCACGATGATGACGGTTGGCGCGTTTTGGGCCGCGGCGATCCTTTCCTATCGACTTCGCGAAGAACGAACTTTGTATTGGGGCGCCGTTGGCCTGATGATTGCTGCTGGATTGCCTACGTTGCCGCCTGTTTTTCGGCGCTTAGCCTGGTTTTTTCGTATTGATAAGATTCATCCGGAAAACTGTCTGCACCTTACCCAAATTCGGTATCGCACGATGTTCGCCGGTTGGATAGCCGACACGTTGACCTGGGGGGGGATGGGGCTAAGTCTGTGGGCGCTGTTTCAGGCCGTCGGCGTAAGCGATTTTAGCTTGGTCGCCGACTTTCCTGAACTTGTCGCCTGCGTGAGTTTGGCTTTTGTGGCAGGTTTTCTCTCGCTTATACCCGGCGGGCTTGGCGTGCGCGACATGATTCTTATAAAGCTCATCTCCGCTTTTTTTCCGGTCGATTCCGGTTTGGCGACCGTGGTAAGCGCCGTCTTGCGGATCGTTTGGGTGGTGTCGGAACTTTGTTTTCTTGGTATCCTATATATTGTCCGTTTGTTGCGAAAAACGGCTTAGTCCTTCGAACGCTCGGCGAGCGTCGAAACAAGTTCGCCCGCCGTTCCAGGCCTGACAAATCCGCAATCCTTGTTTCAAGAACATGCTCTCCGTAGTTATACCGACCTATAACGAATCATTAAGTCTTGAGCCGCTTCACAAGGAGTTGGCCGAGATCGCCGCCGCGAACGACTACGACATGGAGATCATTTTCGTCGATGACGGCTCGATTGACGATTCGTGGCAGGTCATTGAGCGGTTGGCCGCCAAGGATTCGCGGGTGCGAGGAGTGCGGTTTCGACGGAATTTCGGCAAGTCGGCCGCGTTGAGCGCTGGAGTCTCCCACGCGAGCGGAGTATTGGTTGTGACGCTCGACGCCGACCTTCAAGACGATCCTCACGAGATTCCGCATTTCCTCGCCGCCCTTGGCGACAAGTACGATCTTGTCAGCGGTTGGAAAAGACTACGGCATGATCCTTGGAATAAGGTGATTCCGTCGCGAGTTTTCAATGCGATGGTCAGTTGGTTAACCGGCGTCGAATTGCACGACCACAACTGCGGCATGAAATGCTACCGTCGCGAAATTTTCGACGAGATTAGTCTCTACGGTGAAATGCACCGATTCATCCCGGCTTTGGCCGCCGCGCGCGGGTTCCGTATCGGCGAAATTGAAATCAAGCATCGACCGCGTCGCTTCGGCCAATCGAAGTTCGGCGTGTCGCGAATCGTCAAAGGCTTTTTGGATTTGCTGACCGTCAAATTTTTGACGGCCTTCGGCCAACGTCCGCAGCATATCCTCGGTTCGATCGGCTTGCTCGCCTTTGTGATCGGGGCGGGCATCATGACCGTTTTGGCCGGTTATTGGCTCGTTTCGCGAATACCCGTTTTCGGCCTTGCGCCGATCCAATTGCACGAGCGGCCCGCCTTACTTTATTCCGTCGCCTTGTTGCTGATGGGCGGGCAGTTTTTGTCCGTCGGCATTCTCGGCGAATTATTCATCTCCTATCACCGGCCGGAGCGCCGTTCGTATTCGATTAGCGAAAAGATCGGCGTCGATTCTTCGCCGAAAGAAGAGAAATCGTAAGACGAGCGCTTGCAGGAGCCGCAGTCCGCGTCGATCGCATGCCGTAAATAATTGGCAAGGAAGCTCATCTATGCAGCCGTCAACCGATTTCGCTCACTCCGAATTGCGACGCTACGTTTACGCCGTTCTAATTTGCGTGAGCGCTGGATTAATGCTGGGGCGAGTTTTCGCGGTCGACGCCGTCGATCGAACTGCCGTCTCCGAAAATCTTCTTGACGAAATCCCGCTGAAACTCGAAGAAAAGCGGCAAGAGCTTGCGTCGAAAGGGCTCCCGGCCGAAGAAATCAAAAAGCAATTGCAGGCTGAGGAAAAGACGCTGGCCGAGGACGCCGCCATGCGTCGTCCCTTCTTAAGCGCGAACGATCGCAGCCGATTGTGCGCGGCCCGCGCGCTGGTCGAGCCGGAAATGCGAGTCGATGGCGCGCCGATGGCGATCGATAAAGTTATCCAAGAGCATAATTGGAACACCATCGATATGGTGAAACATGACGGCCATCTCTATTCGAGCAAGCCGCCTCTGTATTCCGTTTTGATCGCCGGCGTTTACGCCGTAATTTACAAGGCGACCGGATGGACCCTCGGGACTCATCCCTTCGTCATCGGACGCATCTTACTCGTGCTTTTCAACGTCTTACCGATGATCGCAGGGCTCCTTTTCTTGACGCAACTGATCGAACGCTTCGGGAAGACCGACTTCGGCAGAATTTTCAGCGTCGCGGCCGCCGCGTTCGGAACTTTTTTAACGACGTTCTCGGTCGTCATCAACAATCATGTTCCCGCCGCGGTTTGTTTGATCGTCACGCTGCATGCGATCGTGCCGATTTTGTTCGACGGCGATCGTCGTTTGCGCAACTTCGCCGTCGCCGGTTTTTTCGCGACGATGACCGTCGCCATGGATTTGCCTGCGTTGGCTTTTTTCGCTTTCGTCGCCGTCGCGTTGCTTTGGCGCTCGGCCAAGCCGACGCTTGCGGCGTTCGCGCCTGCGGCCGCCCTGGTCGCCGTCGCCTATTTTCTCCCGCAATACGTCGTTCATGGCACGCTGGCCATTCCCTACGCCCATCGCGGCGAAAAAGATAATTGGTACGATTACAGCTACGAGGT
Organism: Thermoguttaceae bacterium; assembly: GCA_963665265.2. Taxonomy (GTDB): domain Bacteria; phylum Planctomycetota; class Planctomycetia; order Pirellulales; family Thermoguttaceae; genus CAXXHQ01. The sequence continues at coordinate 2,821,719 of OY762224.2, forward strand.
GCGCGGCAAAAAAGTTGAAAGTTATTGGCGCAATCCTTCCAGCGTCGATCAAGGCGAGCCTTTGCAGTCCGTTTACGCCACGAACGTTCTTGTCGGCCACCACGGGATTTTCTCGCTCACTCCGATTTGGGCGCTGAGCGTCATCGGCTGCTTCGCCTGGCTACTGCAAAAAGACGATCGCCGTCTGCAAGGAGCAGCCTTTGCGATTTTGACCGTTTCGATCGTTTGCATGGCGTTTTACGTGATGCGTCCGCTTCGCGAACGGAACTACAGCGGAATGAGCAGCGGCTTTCGCTGGGCGTTTTGGCTTATTCCGCTGTGGATCGTCACGCTGGCTCCGGCGGTCGATTATTTGGCCGCGAAGCGATGGGGCAGGGGAGCGGCCCTTGCTTTGCTCGTCGTCTCGGTCCTCTCGGCCGCCTACCCGACATGGAACCCCTGGTCGCATCCCTGGCTTACCGACCTTTTTAATTACTTGCACTGGGGAAGGCCGATTTGATGGTTCGATAATCTGTGGGACCGCTTTAGTAGCGTTCCGAGCGCAAAAAACCCGCGCGGTGATTTCTAAATAGGAGTAGAGCCGTGTTGTTTTTTTCATCCATACGGAAAAGTTGGACGGAGACGTCTACGCTATTTGCCTCATGTGGCCTCGGCTTTTTTATTGTTTTGTCGGCATTTCATCTTGTCGCATATGCGGTGCCGTTCGGTGAAAACATCGCTATCGACTCGAGCGACTTCTTCGTCATTCACGTCATTGACGAGGCGACTGGCCGAGGCGTTCCCTGCGTCGAATTAAAAACGGTAAACGATATTTCGTTCTGGACCGACAGCGCCGGCGTAGTCGCCTTTTTTGAGCCGGGCATGATGGATCGCAAGGTCTTCTTCTACGTGAAAAGCGAGGGTTATGAATTTCCGAAGGACGGTTTTGACTATCGCGGCGTGACGCTCGAAACTCGGCGCGGCGGTCGGGCCGAACTCAAACTCAAACGGATCAACATAGCCGAGCGTTTGTACCGCCTTACCGGCGCCGGCATTTACCGCGACAGCGTCCTGCTCGGCGAAAAAACGTCGATCAAGGAGCCCCTCTTAAATGCCGAAGTGCTTGGCCAAGACGGGACGATGGCCGAGGTTTGGAACGGGAAAATCTTCTGGTTCTGGGGCGACACGAACCGTCTCCGCTATCCGCTCGGATTGTTCAAAGTATCCGGAGCCGTATCGAGCTTGCCTGGAAAGGGCGGCCTCGTTCCGTCGGTCGGCGTCAATTTGGAATACTTCCGCGACGATGAAGGATTTAGTCGGCCTGTTTGCCCGATACCCGGCGAGGGGCCGGTTTGGATCGAAGGGCTTTTGAAAATCAAGGATGAGCAAGGCGAGGAGCGGCTGATCGCCCGATTCATGCGGCTAAAAAGTATGGATGAAACGCTCGAACAAGGCATCGTCGCTTTTGATGAAAAAGAAGGTCTGTTCAAAAAAATCAAAGAACTCGATTTAAAAGAGAAGTGGCGGTTTCCGCAAGGACATCCGTTCTTGTGGCGCGACGACGGCATGGAATACTTTATGTTTCCGTTGCCCTTCGCCAATATTCGCGTTCGCGCCGAATGGAGTGAACTTCTCGACCCGACAAAATACGAGGCTTTCACCTGCTTGAAGTCGGGCGAAAAATTCCGAAAAGAAAAAACGGTTCTGGATCGCGACGCCGAAGGACGCCTCGTCTATTCATGGAAGGAGAATACCGATCCTGTCGGACGAGACGAAGAACGCGAACTGTATAAAGCGGGTTTAATCAAAGAGAGCGAGGCCCGGTTTCATCCATGCGACGTCGAATCAGGTAAGAGAGTGCAACTCCATCGCGGCTCGATTCATTGGAACGAGTATAAAAAGAAATGGATCATGATCGCTGTTGAGATTGAAGGCTCTCAATCGAATCTCGGCGAAGTTTGGTATGCCGAAGCGGATTCGCCCGTCGGTCCTTGGCCGTCGGCGAGGAAGATCGTCACGCACGATAAATACACGTTTTACAATCCTGCGCATCATCCGTTTTTTGATGAGCAGGAGGGCAAGATCATCTACTTTGACGGAACTTACGCGGATACGTTTTCCGGGAATCCGAGAATCACGCCCCGCTATAACTACAACCAGATCATGTACCGACTGGATCTTTCCGATCCTAGGTTGAAATTGGAAAAGAAGAAACCCTAATCCATGCCTTGCTTGCATGAAAATATGTCGGACGCTTGCTCGTCGTGCATTTGGGGAGCGAACTCCTCTTAATGCCCTAATCCGTGATCTCTAATATTACGCCATCGCGCATTCTAGCTTTGCGACTCGGCAAACGGCGTTAGCGATAATGTCCGCGGCGGCCTCCAATCCGAGCGTGTGCGAATTGAGGATCATGTCGTACAGATGCGGATCGCTGACGTCGTGATGGAAGAATCGCTCGACGAACTCGCGTCTCCCCGCTTCCGTTTCACGCACGTAATGCGAAGCCTCAGCTTCGGTTTGATGCATCGTTTCGCGGATTCGGGCGATTCGAGCGTATTCCGGCGCAACGATACGAATCGCGAAGGTTCGATCGCGAGGAAGTAAAAACTGTGCTCCGCGTCCGACGAAAATCGCATGACCGTCTTTTGCCAGCGAATGAACGCTTCGGGTCAGTTGCAGCACGTATTTTTCGTGCGGAACGACGCGATCGTCCATCCACGTGCCGAGGACGTCGTAGGCCCAATTGCTCCGCGTTTCGTCGACGAGGTCGAGCATGTAGGGCTGACATTGCAGTTTTTCGGCGATCGGGTCAAGGAGATTTTTGTCGTAGACGTTCCAGCCCAGTTTTTTACCGAGCCGCAGCGCGATCTCGCTCCCTCCGGACCCGGTTTCTCGGGAAATCGTTACGCAAACGTCGTAAGAATGTATTTCCCGGCCATGGAGCGCTCGATCGGCGATTTCTTCCGACATCGCCCAAGCGTGCATATTCTTTTCGGCTGCCGCCATCATTTTGGGATCGTTGTGCGGATCGTTCATGATTTCCCCTCCTGCTGCTCAAAAAGGCGTTCATGATTCGTGCTCCTGCGTGAATAGGGACGAGAAGCGTCTTCCCTATTAAAATTATAGAAAAATGGTTCGGCCAAGCCGCGCATAAATGATGGTTTGGGGAAATCTAAGTCCGTTGAGGGGGATCGTTTTACGGACTTTCGCGGTTTGGATCGCAATTGAGGTCGCCTAGCGGCGCAGACCGGATTTGCCGAATCGTCGCTCGAGTTCTTCTTCGACGTCGGCGAGCGAAGCGCCGCAGTGGGCGAGCATGACCATAAGATGAAAGAGGAGATCGGCCGACTCGTAGATAAAGTGCTCGCGATCTTTGGCGGCGGAGCGTGCGGCGTCGACGGTTTCGGCGGCTTCTTCGATAATTTTCACGCCGATCGCCTCGGTTCCGCCCTCAAAAAGGGTCGTCGTGTAAGAATTTTCCGGAAGTCGCGTTTTCCGCTCTTCAATTACCGAGGTGAGTCGAGCTAGAATTGAGTCCGAGTTCATTTTTCCAAATTCGTCTATCAAGGCGACGACGTAACAAATGTTGCGCCATATTAGTTAAAGACCGAATTATACCGCCGAGGTTCGCCTCGTGCATCTGCAAGATAAAACGTAGTTTTTTCCCATGACCGTACCATTGACAAAATGTTGGTTCGTCGTCGGGGCGACCGCCTCGGGGAAGTCGTCCGTCGGCATCGAGCTTGCGAGGCGGATCAACGGCGAGATTATTTCGCTCGATTCCATGGCCGTTTATCGCAGAATGGACATTGGAACCGCCAAACCGACCGAAGAGCAACTTCGGGCGGCCGAGCACCATTTGATCGACGTCGTCGAACCGAGCGAGGATTTTAGCTTGGCGCAATACGTCGGAATGGCGGAACGCAAAGTCGAGCATATTTTAATGCGGAATCGCGCCCCGATTTTCGTGGGAGGAACGCCGCTTTATCTTAAAGGACTTTTGCGGGGGATTTTTGAAGGTCCGCCCGCCGATCCGGAGTTTCGCCGGGAAATGCTCGAGGCCGCGGAGCAATTCGGGCCGGATTGGTTGCATCAGGAAGTTGCGAAGATCGATCCCGCCGCCGCCGCGCGGCTCCATCCGAACGATACGAAGCGCTTGATTCGCGCTTTGGAGGTGCGGCAAACGACTGGCGTGCCGATTAGCGTTCTGCAGAAGCAATTTGATGCGGGACGGGAGGCCGATTCATGCCGAGTTTTCGTTCTCGATTGGCCGAAGGCGGAGTTGCACGATCGCATCAATCGTCGCGTTGACGAAATGTTTGACGCCGGTTTAGTTGGGGAAGTGGAATGTTTATTGGATGAACCGGCGGCGTTGAGTAAGACGGCGGCACAAGCGGTGGGGTACCGCGAGGTGATTGAGTATTTGCATGGTGAGCGGGATTGGAAGGAAACTGTCGAACTCGTGAAATTGCACACCCGGCAGTTAGCGAAACGCCAAAACACTTGGTATCGCAGCCTGAGCGAATGTCGTTTTGTTCCGGTTAGCGGATCGTTCGACGCGGTCGCTTTGGCGGATCGGATCGCCGAAACGAAACTGTAGGACGTTTGGCATAGGGGTAGAAAGGCTTTATTTCGCAGTTCTCCGTCTTTTTTGTGTGCATTCGGATATTGCGTCCTTTTAATGACCGCCCAATTTTTGCCTGGTTCTAGCAAAACCGTTTTTGTTGGAAATTGAGCCATGCTTTCTGTTACGATACTCTGGATCGTCATGGAGAAATGAGACTCTCTCTTTGACAATTAACGACTCGCCGCGATGATTTTGCAGTTTTGCCCTTTTACAATTTAACGACTTACGGCGATCCGTCGAAACCAAGAAAATTAATATTTCGGCTATAAAAGGCGTCCATATTCTTTTTTGCGTTCCGAATTCCTCGACCTAAGTCTCAGAGACGTAACCGAGAGGCGCCTTTCGGCGCACGGCATGCCGCTGACGTCTGCGACGCAAACGTCGAGAATGAAAAGGTTCCTAAAAAGGATGGCTGCGAGTAAATCCCCGGCGAAAGAGCCGAGCCAACACGATTCAAGCGGTTAAAGCGACTTTGGACGTAAGCGGGGCGGCCGTTTTCGTTTTCCCCAGCCACTGAATATTCGCCTCCGCTACGGCGTAAGCGCGCAAGTTGGGGATGATCCCTTTTTTGAATAGTGGCGAAAAAGAGCGGAGCCGATTATATTTGTGGTTTCGGGGGGACGGGGTTCAGGCAAATCGTCAGTTTAGAATTGGTAAATGGTCGTGGCAAAAAAACGCTCCTCAAACGTCCGCGCGGAAACGCTGAATTCCGCCCCCGTTCGCGTCGAAATACCGGAGACTCCGCCTCTCGTATATCCTCAAGACGTACCTGCCGACTGGAGAGTTTGCGCGGCTCTGAGCGCGGTCGTGCTTCTCGTTTCGATTTTCTTTTTGTTCTTTCAATTGGGTTTTTATCCGTTTTGGGGCGACGAGGCGGAAACGGCGATCTATGCGCGAGGCATCGCCAGAACCGGCGATTCGCTGGCGTTAATTGATCACAATTTATATGCGTATCGAAATGGTTCTTTGCTGAAAAATTTGCATGGGCGGTATGTCCCGCCGTTGTCACTCTATATGGCGGCGCCATTCGTTGGAAGAAACGGAACCGGCACATTTTGGCCTCGTTTCCCGTTCGCCGTCTGCGGATTGGCGACCGTTGCTTTTATGCTTTACTGGATGAAAAAAACGCAGTTCTCTACGGCGGCCTGGATAGCGACCTCTATTGCGATATGTTGCAATATTTCGCTTTATCTCTACTGTCGCCAATGCCGTTATTACGGCCTGGCGATTCTGCTTTCGGTCATCGTCGCGTATTTATACGTCGAGTGGAACGGGCGGCGAAGCGGCGTGATTTGGCTGGCCGTCGTTTCAATCTTGTTGATGTACACGCACTATTTGGCGTACGCAGGTTTGTACTTTGCGATAGCCTGCGATTATTTTTTGTTTTCCGGAAAAAAGAAACCTCTCAGCGTTTCGAACTGGGCGATTGTGTTGGTTTCGCAACTAATCGCCGGGTTGCTGATTTTGAAGTTTTACAATCCGATGGGGGCAAATACGGTTCCGCCGATGCCGGAACGCTATTGGATCGTCGATAAACTGATTCTCGTTTATTGGCATTTCAAGGACATCAATTACTGCGAATTCGGGGTGGGTATATTGATGCTCGCGACGATTCCGCTTTATTGGATGACTCGAAATAAGTGGTTATTGCGCGGAGCGGTAGCTTTGATTTCTTACGTGCTCTGCGTGGTGATTCTTTCGCCGCAACCGCCGAAATTTACTTACGGGGCCGACGTCAGATATATTATCGGGATCATTCCGTTGTGCATTGTTTTATCGGCATATGCGCTAGCCACGTTAGCCCGCCACTGGATATCGATTGTGCTTGTCACGGCTCCGTTCTTTTTTGGCTGGAACATTGCTAATCATCCAATTCCCCCGGAGGAATCCACTAGAATTCGCTCTCCGTTTACCGGCGAGGATTGGCAATCGAGACCTTATGAATTTGCCAAGGAATTATTCGCCGATCGGGAAACCTCGATCGGAATGGCGGCCGATTGGATAAACAAGCACGTTAGCAAGGGGCAAACGGTTTGGGCGTTCCCTGGCGACGACGCCGAGGCGCCATTAATGTATCATGCGCCGACGCCGACCTACTGTTGGCACCTTAGCGCCCCGCAAAACGGCGTATTCTCGTCGCATCAGGAGCAATTTAGACAATTACCTCCAGCCCATTTTTTCGGAGGTTGTAATCCAGATTACATGATCGCGTTCGGGCCTCTCGGACGGCAGGATATTGAAAAGTCGATCGCGGAAATGAAGAAGGCGAGAAACCTCGATTATCAACTGATTGACCGACTCCTTGTCTTCTTTGACATGCGCACGCGGCCGGAATTCACGCTACGTTCGTTTTCAAAAACGAAAGACTATAATGAAAATTACGAGACGATATACATCTACAAGAAAATGTAGAGCGAAGGCGCAAGACGATAATTTGATCGAAGAGCTACGTCGACTATTTTGAGGAAGTGTCGGCGTTACTTATTTGGCTTCAGGTTTTTATCGAATATCTTGAACTTGCCCAAGCCTGTTTTTTGCAGCAGGAATTTGCCCATGACGACGACCGTTTGGATGCCGTACGTCAAACTTCGTTTGAAGTTGATTGACGAAGCTTCGTCGAAATATCGGACGGGAATGGGGCAATCGCCCAAGCGGAACCCGAAGTAAGCCGTTTGCGCCAAAAACTCCGTATCGAAGACGAAATCGTCGGAATTAATTTCGTAGGGGAGGGTTTCCAGGACTTTTCGCGTATAGCAGCGGAAACCGGAATGGAAGTCGCCGAGATTCTGGCCAAGCGAAATGTTCTCGAAAATTGTTAAGCATCGATTACTGATATACTTCCAAATAGGCATGCCGCATTCGAGCGTTTCGCGGCGAGTGCGTATTCGAGAGCCAAGGATGACATCGCAGATGCCGGTTTGCAAAAAACCGACGGCATAAGGAATGATCCGCGAATCGTATTGATAGTCGGGGTGGATCATGATGACGTAGTCGGCGCCGCGTTCCAAAGCGGCGGCGTAGCAGGTCTTCTGGTTGCCGCCGTAACCTGTATTTACTTCGTGACGGATAACCGTGATGCCAAGTTTTTCGGCGATTTCGACGGTATTGTCTTTGCTCTGATCGTCGACTAGTATAACTTCGTCTACCGTTCCGGGGGGGATGTCGCGGAAGGTTTTTTCCACGGTAAGCGCCGCATTGTAGGCGGGCATGACGGCGATGACTTTTCCAGCTTTAGCTTGTTCGGCGACGATCATTGTTGTTTACGCGAAAATAAAAGGAATAAAGCGGACCTTCTAACATTCCCCTCCGCTCCAAATGCTGGCGAACCGCCTTGTTGGTTCAAGTCTAGTTTGGCGAATGCGTGAAAGCAACTAGCCGGCAAAGTCAGCGACAAAATGCGAAAATTCCACTGGAAAATCGGCATAACCTGCAAAAGCGCTGTGTGTTTCCGTTTTTGCCGAATCAGGCCTTTACAAAGGGGGGGGTGTCTGTTAGGATAGCCGGACCCTTTGCGAATAGTTCTTATGGGCGGGGGAAAGGAAAAATTACGGAAAATCTTTCCTTCCAAGGCCGACTGATCTATTGCCAGCCGACCGATAAGAAATTAAATTGTGGGTTTTCCAAGATGAGGTGGTGATATACCTATGATCAAGACAAAGACTTATGTTGCTCAGCCTGAAACCTTTCAGGCGAACTGGTGGGTTGTGGACGCGACGGACAAGGTGGTCGGACGTCTGGCAAGCGATATTGCCATGGTCTTAATGGGTAAGCACCGCCCGACGTACACCCCGCATGTCGATACCGGCGATTTCGTGATCGTCACGAATGTGGACAAGGTGACGTTTACCGGAAAGAAATGGGACCAAAAGACCTACGCTTGGGTCACGGGCTATCCGGGACAAAAGACGGAAATCGCCGGCAAGCGTTTGCAGCGCCGTCCGGAGATGGTTCTTCGCGAGGCCGTTCGTCGCATGTTGCCGAAGAACAAGTTGGCGTTTAAGATGCTGTCGAAGCTGAAGCTGTATGCCGGTACGGAGCATCCGCACCAAGCGCAGACTCCGGGTTTGCTCGAATTGGGAAAAAAGAAATAAAAATACGAGACGAACGAGCGACGTCGTAACGGATTTTTTTCGTCGCAGCCGCGTTCGTCGCCGAATCACTTGATAAAGGACTCTCATGGCAGTTCAAACTCCTGACATTTTGGCTACGGGACGCCGTAAATCGGCCGTTGCTCGCGTGCGCGTTCGCCCTGGTTCCGGCAAGATCACGGTCAATGATCGCCCGTACAATGAATTTTTCGCCAACGTTCAACATCAGACGGCCGTTACCGCCCCTCTGACGCAGACTGGCAAGGTCGCTGAATTCGACATTATCGTCCGCGTTAACGGCGGAGGAATCACTGGTCAGTCCGACGCTTGCAAGCTCGGCATCGCTCGCGCTTTGAAGAAGATTGACGAGACTCTTGCCCCCGGTCTCCGCGACACCGGCATGTTGACCCGCGACGGTCGTATGAAGGAACGCAAGAAGTACGGTCTTCGCGGCGCTCGACGCGGAACCCAGTTCTCGAAGCGTTAATCGGGATTCCGGTTTTTATCGATCGGTTTCGAACTTTTCGTTCGTTCGATCTTATGCAAATCACTCGCAGGCTTGTTCTTTTCGTCGAACGGTTGTTCGGCGGCAAGGACAAGCCTGCTTGCGTATCCAAACGCAAGCTCCTGGCGCCCCGTCGAAAAACTCGTGTTTACTCGTGTTGATAAGCAGTTTCTTATCTCAGTCGAATTATGTGCGAAAACGAAGACTTCGTTCAACTCCGGCATAAAGAAACAAGTCCCCTCGACCGGCCGAGGGAGATCGTCGTCGCCTGTCCTCCGATGCGCAGTAACGTGAATCTCTCGCGGATCGCTCGGGCGGCAGGATGCTGCGCCGTCGAAAGGCTTATCTGTTGCGGCAATGCGAAGGTGATGGGGAAGATTGCTCGAGACGCCTGTGAAACGCTTCCTATCGACGTGCATCGCACTTTGCCGCCAGTTTTGAAAAAGTTGCGCGAAGATGGCTATCGACTGGTCGGGCTGGAGCAGACGAGCAACTCGCAGTGCATATTCGACTTCGCATTTCCGCGGCGCGTCGCCTTGGTCATCGGCAACGAGCGGAACGGCATTGAAGACGATATCTTAAAAATGCTTGATTGCACGATCGAGATTCCGGTTTACGGTTTGCCTTTCGCTCATAACGCCGCCACGGCCACCGTCATGGCGATGTACGAGTACTGCCGGCAGTTTCCGAGGGGGTAGATTGACTTTCCGAGAGTGACCAGGCTATCTTGGGCGAAAGATGCAGTGTTTGAGCAAACTCCTAGCGTTTCAAAGGGGAGCGAATATGCGAGATATTGCCGCGTCAATTACGGTTTTGAGCGGAGTCTTGCTCTTCATGGTCGGTATATTGCAGTCTCAATATCCGCGATGCGAGGGACCTGCCGCAGCGGGAATGCTTCTAAGCCTCGTGGTTATTTTTTGCGGGCTGAGAATCTTCTACACAAACCGAAAAAAAGACTCCTAGTTGATCTGCGATCAGGGAATGAATTCAGCTATCTTGCCGTTCGGCGTTTTGCCTATAGGAATCTCTGAGGCCTGTTTTATAATTAAGGGAACCGAGTCGGCTCCTAGTGACAACTCTTTTCTAATTTGCACCGCCTGTCTTCGCCATTCACGCCGTCGAGAACGCAGATGAACAAGATTTTGAGTAAGCGGGAGTTGGTTCCCAAAATTTTCGAGATGACGGTCGAAGCTCCGCGAATTGCGAGAAAGGCCTTGCCCGGTCAATTCGTGGTCGTGATGGCGGACGAGACCGGCGAGCGCGTTCCGCTTACCATTGCGGACTTTGATAGAGATCAAGGGACGATTACGATGGTCGTGATGGTCGTCGGCGCCAGTTCTCGTAAGCTTTCGTTGTTGAACGCGGGAGACGATCTTTACGCGCTCATCGGCCCGCTCGGCATGGCCTCGGAAATTGAACCCTACGACACGGTAGTTATGGCGGCTGGCGGCGTCGGAATCGCGCCGATCTTTCCGATTGCTCGGGCTTTTCATGAACGAGGCAGCCGAGTGATTATCGTTCAGGCGGCCCGGTCGAAAGAATTGTTGTTTTGGACCGATCGCGTTCCGGCTATTTGCTCCGAGCATATCATTACGACGGATGACGGGACAGCCGGACGAAAGGGCTTAGTCACGCAACCGCTCCAAGAGCTGTTGGAGGCGGACGTGGAGAAAAAGATTGGCTGCGTTTATGCGATCGGGCCGGCCGTGATGATGAAGTTTTGCGCGAAGACGACGCAACCGTTCGGAGTGAAAACCGTCGTGAGTTTGAATTCGATCATGGTTGACGGCACCGGCATGTGCGGCGGATGCCGTGTTCAAGTAGGGGCGGAGACGAAGTTTACTTGCGTTGACGGGCCGGAGTTCGACGGTCACTTGGTAGATTGGGATTTGCTTCTTTCGCGGCAAAAAGTATACGTTCAGCATGAAGGCTGCGCGTTAGACCGCGCGATTCAAGAGGCGGCGTCGTAACGGGCGATCAAGATAATCCGAAGGCGATACGAAAAATGTCTGAATCGAAGCCAGACCGATCGAAGCGAGTTCCGATGGCGGAGCAAGCGCCGGAAGCTCGCATTCATAATTTTGACGAAGTGCCTCTGGGATATTCGCCGGAAGACGCGAAGACGGAGGCGATTCGGTGCTTGAAGTGCAAGAAGCCGCTTTGCGTCGAGGGTTGCCCGGTGAACGTCGATATCCCCGGTTTCATCGGATTGGTGAGCGAAGGTAAATTTATCGAGGCCGCTCGGTCGATTAAGCGGGCGAATTGCCTACCTGCCGTATGCGGTCGAGTTTGTCCGCAAGAGTCGCAGTGCGAAGCGAAGTGCATTCTCGGCAAGAAATTTGAGCCGGTCGCCGTGGGGCGGCTTGAGCGATTCGTCGCCGACTACGAACGGGAACACGACGCAATCACGATACCGGAGAAGGCGCCGAAGACCGGCAAACGGATCGCGGTCGTCGGGGCGGGGCCGTCGGGGCTCACCTTGGCCGGCGATCTGACGATGCTCGGCCATGAAGTCGTGGTTTTCGAGGCGTTTCACCGAGCGGGGGGAGTTTTGGTCTACGGCATTCCGGAATTTCGCTTGCCAAAAGCCATCGTCGCGGCCGAAGTGGCGTATCTTGAGCGGTTGGGGGTGAAATTCGAGGTGAATCAGGTTATCGGCAAGTCGATCACGGTGGACGAACTGTTTTCGGCCGAGGATTTCGATGCGGTCTTTATCGGCGTCGGAGCCGGACTGCCGCAAGTGATGAAAATTCCCGGCGAGAACCTCGGCGGCGTCTATTTGGCCAACGAATATCTGACGCGGGTTAACTTGATGCGGGCGTACGCCTTTCCGCAATACGATACGCCGGTGGTGCGCGGCAAGCATGTTTGCGTCGTCGGAGGCGGTAATGTGGCGATGGACGCTGCGAGAACGGCTCGCCGATTGGGGGCCGAGCATGTCTATATTCTCTATCGCCGTTCGATGGACGAGATGCCGGCACGGGCCGAGGAGATCCATCATGCCGAGCAAGAAGGGATTATCTTCAAAATGCTCTGCGCGCCGGTGGAATACCTTGGCGACGAAAAAGGAATGATTCGTCAAGCGCGGTGTCAGGAAATGGAGTTGGGCGAGCCGGACGCCTCCGGGCGGCGGCGTCCCGTACCGAAGCCGGGCTGCACATTCCTGCTCGACGTCGATATGGCGATCATTGCAATCGGGGCGAACGCCAACCCGCTTCTCACGCGAAGCACGGACCGTTTGAATCTCAATAAATGGGGATACATTGTGGCGAACGAGACGGGGCGGACGTCGCGGCCTGGCGTTTGGGCGGGGGGCGACATAGTAACCGGGGCCGCCACCGTCATTTTAGCGATGGGAGCGGGGCGAACCGCCGCTACCGACGTCCACGCCTGGCTAACGGCGGGCAATTCGGGGCGAAACGACGCCTCTAATTGGTAAAATCGACGACATTAAAACGATCCACCATTTTGTAGGGGTGATTTTGAGTTTCAACCCTCGAAGATCGGCGGAGAAGGCTTGCCAGCAGGTCGCTCCTCTAATACATTAAAGTGTTTGGGAATTGCGAATTACGATTGTTCGTCGCTCGCAATTTACTCCGCCGAAACCGAACACAGAACGAGGACCGACCGGTGGCTGCTACATGCGTCGTGGGATTGCAGTGGGGCGATGAAGCTAAAGGCAAGATCGTCGATCTGCTGACCGAACAACACGATATCGTCGTTCGTTATCAAGGCGGCGCCAATGCCGGCCATACGGTGGTTCGCAGCGGCGAAAAGTACAAGCTTTCGTTGATTCCCAGCGGCATTTTTCGAGCCGAAGTCCAATGCGTGATCGCCGGCGGCGTGGTTCTCAACCCGGCAAGCTTGCTCAACGAAATTGAGAGCTTGACGACCCGCGGCGTGAAGGTCGCCGAAAATCTGATGCTTTCGGACCGCGCGCACGTCATTTTTCCGTGGCATGTTGAAGAGGATCGGTTGCTCGATACGCAATGCACCTCGGGCGAGGCGATCGGAACGACGATGCGCGGCATCGGGCCTTGCTATCGCGATAAGGTAGGTCGCTCGCACGCCGTTCGACTGGGCGATTTATACCGTCCGGAGTTAAAGGACCGCATCCGGCAGATCGTCGAGGCGAAAAATCGATTTCTGGCCGCTTTCACGCAAGATCCGAACTGGAAGCCGCTCGACGCCGACGAGATTTTCTCGCAATACACCGTCTTTGCCGAGAAGCTGAAACCGCATGTGGCCGATACGACGGTCTTTCTCTTGGATGCGATTGACGCGGGAAAAAACATTTTGTTCGAAGGCGCCCAAGGCGCGTTGCTTGACATTGATCACGGCACTTTTCCGTTCGTTACGAGCAGCAACAGCTCGGGCGTCGGAGTGTCGGGGGCGTCGGGCGTTCCTGGCCGATATATCACGAAAGTAGTGGGAATTATCAAGGCATATACGACGCGCGTAGGCGGCGGCCCGTTCCCCACCGAGCAGGACAACGAAATCGGCCAGCATATTCGCGATCGCGGCAACGAGTACGGGACCGTGACGAAGCGGCCTCGCCGCTGCGGTTGGTTCGACGCCGTGGCGGCCCGGTATACCGCCCGCTTGAGCGGCGTTGACGTGCTGGCCGTCATGCTCTTGGACGTGTTGAGCGAGTTGAAAGAAATAAAGATTTGCACCGCCTACAAGCTGGACGGCAAGACGATTACGCATTTTCCCAGTCATGTAGACGATGTTCGACGCGTTGAGCCGGTTTACGAGACGGCGCCCGGCTGGTTGGAGGACGTTACTGCCGTGCGAGAAATCTCGAAACTGCCGGAAAACGCGAAAAAATACTTGGCGCGAATTAGCCAATTGATCGGTCGGCCCGTAGAAATAGTATCGGTCGGGCCGGATCGCGAACAGACGATGTTTTCTTAAGCGGCGCGATTCCGACGCTAGCCGATCCAAGTTGGGCGGCGACGCGTTTTTGTCCGCAAAAAACGGTTTTTTAACGCCGCGATAGTATTTGTTTATTACAATGCTTTTTTCGCCTGGGCGATTCGGCGGGACTCGTGAGTCGGTCCGACGAACCCCGAGCGCTCCGTTTGAAACGAGAATGCATACCAGATGGTTATCGACTTATCTAACGCCGTCCCGTTTCTGATTTGGTTTCCGGAAGCGTTGCTGGATTGGGCGCTGTTTATGGCGGTTTCGATCGCCGGACTCTTTTTTTTCGGATGGGCGGTTTCGGCGGTTCGGCTTGGCCCGCTGGTCGGTTTGACGAAGACGTGGAAAACCTTCGCTCGGGTCGCATACGACCTTGCGAGCATTTCGCCTCGTCGCATCTGGGCGCTTTCGGTATTAGCGTTAAAAGAATCGTTGCGTCGGCGCATCATCGTCGTCTTTGCCATCTTTTTAGGTTTGCTTCTTTTCGCAGGATGGTATTTGGACCCGCGGAGTCAAGATCCGGCCAAACTGTATCTCGAGTTCGTTCTGCTTTCGACGAGCTATTTGGTTCTGCTCATGGTTTTGCTTCTCAGCACGATGAGCTTGCCGACGGACATAAAAAATCGCACGTTGCACACGATCGTGACGAAGCCGACTCGTTCGTCGGAAATTGTGTTAGGACGAATAATAGGCTTTACGTTGATTGGGACGCTATTGCTCGCTGCGATGGGGGCGTTGAGCTTCGTTTTCGTCGAACGCGGTTTGTTGCACCGTCACGAGTTGACTTCGGCCGACTTGCGACCGGAGGAAGGCGACTCGGGGGCGAACGCCGTGTTGGTCGGCAAAACGGGGCTGACGAACAATCATCGGCACGAAGTGCGGGTTTTGCCGTCGGGCGCCGTGAAGATGGAATTGGAGCAACGCCATTGGCACAACGTCGCCGTAGAGAAGAACGGCGATAAAGTTACTTACAAAGTCGATCCGCGTCCGGAGGGGCTTTTAACGGCGCGGGTTCCGATTTACGGAAAACTCTCGTTTTTGAGTCGAACGGGCCAGCCGGCCGAAAAAGGCATCAACGTCGGCAAGGAATGGACTTACCGCAGCTATATCGAAGGCGGCACGATGGCCGCGGCCGTGTGGTCGTTCTCCGGAATCACCGAAGAGCAGTTCGGCCGAGAGTTGCCGGTCGAAATGACCCTGAGCGTCTACCGTTCGTACAAAGGAACTATCGAGAAAGGACTTGCGGGAAGTCTGATTTTACAAAATCCGAAGACCGGCAAAAAATACGAAGCGAAAGGCTTTACCGCCCGCGATTACAAGGTCGATCAGCAGTTCATTCCGCGAACGTTTACCGACGCGAACGGAAAGAAGATCGATATTTTTAAAGACGTGGTGGTTGACGGCAAATTAAATGTGCTCGTCCGGTGCGACGAGCCAATGCAGTACTTCGGCGCGGCTCAGGCCGATCTCTATCTGCATGCGAAAGACGAGTCATTCGCTCTGAACTTCGTGAAAGGGTTTTACGGCATTTGGATGCAGATGGTCTTGCTCTTGACGATCGGCGTTTTTTGCAGCACGTTTTTGAGCGGCGCCGTGGCGATGGTCACTTCGCTCGGCGTTATGGCCGGAGGATTCTTTCATGGGTTCCTGACACAAGTCGCCAACCGCCAGACTTACGGCGGCGGACCGTTCGAGTCGGTCGTTCGCATGCTGACGCAAGAGAGCATCACCGGCGACATGACGCCGGGCTTGCTGACGACCGTCGTGCAAAGGTTGGATCTTATCGCGGCAAGCTTTTTGAAAATCGCCGGGCATGTCGTGCCCGACTTCGGCCAGTTCAGTTTCGTCGATTTTGTCGCATACGGGTACAACATTCCGGGCGATTACGTGTTGCGATACACCTGCATATTGCTAGCGTTCGTCATTCCGACGGTGATTGCGGCATGCTTCTGCCTTAAAGTTCGTGAGGTGGCGAGATGAAATCCCGTTCGAATTTTGTCAGAAAAATAGGCTATTTGCTCATTATCGCCGTATTGGTGGCGTTTCTCTATTTGTTCGGTCATCCGGCCGTGGAAGGAGCCGGCGACAACCCCGGTTCGCACGGCGGAGTGTTGGCGAAGGTTCGCGCGCGCGAAGGACTGGCGTTGACGCAAATCGGCGAGATCGATCCGACGAGCGAAACGCTTAAGCTTGTGACGCTTGGCCTGCGCGGAGTGGCTTCGGCCGTGCTGTGGGAAAAAGCCAACGATTATAAGATGAAAGAAGATTGGGCGAACTTCTCGGCGACGCTCAATCAAATTATCAAAATTCAGCCGAATTTCTGCAAAGTTTGGATTTTCCAAGGTTGGAATCTGGCATACAACGTCGCCGTCGAATTCGACGACTATCGTGTACGATATCGTTGGATCATCGCCGGCGTTCATTTTATGGAGGACGGAATCGCTTACAATCAACTTGAGCCGACGTTGCCGTTTGAAATCGGGCGGTATTTAGGCGAAAAGATGGGACGCGCCGACGAGCATATCCAGTATCGCCGGCTCTTCAAAGCCGACAACGATTTTCATGGCTCTCGCCCCGTCGCTTTGCGCGACAGTTGGCTCGTGGCGAAAGAATGGCACGATCGCGCGCTCGACGTCTCGCAAAAATCGCAGCGGAACGTAAAAGGGACCAGCATGCTGGTCGCCTTGAATAAGCCGGCTCTGAGTCTGATGTACTACGCCATGGCGTTGCAGGAAGAAGGGACGTTCGGCGAAGTTTTGCGCCAAGCGTGGAAAGCGGCCGGCGAGGAATGGCATGCGTTTGGCGCAAAGCCGGTTCCGAGCTCCTTCGGTTTCGACTTGTACTTAAATGACAAGGAAATGCACGAAGAAGAGCTTAAGAAAATCTCGGCGAAGATTGATGAGTTGCAGCCCGGTCTGCGCGAGAAAATCGTCGGCGAAAAAGAACGTCAGTTGACCGACAAGCAAAAAGAAGCGGCGAAAACGCCTTTTGAACGCCGGACCGCGAAGCAACTGGAGTTGGCCGTTCAAGCCGAGGCCATTCTCAAAGTGACCGACGATGACGTCGTGCGCCGCTTAAGCGGAGCGAATCGCACGAAGGCAAATAAGCTGCTTGAAGAGGCCAATAAACATCGCGAATTGATAAGCGATCTTGATATTTATCGCGGAGTCGTAAATTTCGAGTATTGGCGGCTTTGCGCGAAGGTTCAGCAGACCGCCGACGCCGTCGAGGCCTCGAAATGGGTTTATCTCGGCAAGAAAGCGTTCCGCGACGCCGATCTCCTAGCCTCGAAGGAGGCGTTCGAGAAAGGCTTCAAGCTTTGGCGAAAAGTGTACGACGCGCATCCTGACTTCGGTTCGCATGAACTGACGGTGGATGATATGTACGACGATTTGATTGAATACAAGAAGCTATTGAATCAGCTTGACGAGCCTATGCCGCAGCCGTTCATACTTCAAGACGTCATTGATCTCAAAAAGAAGAATAAGTAACGCCGGATCGTCACGAGGAATTTAACGTTTCGGCTATTGGGCTACGTCGCGCAAGAACGCCTCGAGTTGCGGCTGGTTCGGCATGGTTTGCAACGCGTCTCGCAGAAGTCGGACGGCTTCGTCGGCACGGCCTTCGTTTCGGCATCGTTCGGCCCAGCATCGATAGACGTGAACGAAGTTTTGCGAATAGGGTTTGTACGCCGGCGCGAATTTCAGGCCGCATTTTAGCGCGGCGGCTGCTTCTTCAAAACGCAATTCATCGGCGAGTTGGATGGACCAGTTGTTGACCGTCGCTAAAAAATTGCCGCGAGCGAGGTCGTTCGTTGAATCGAGCCGCAGGGCTTTGGCGTTGGCTTTCGCCGCTTGGGCGAACTCTTTGGCCGCCAAGTAATCCACTCCGCGATTATAGTAAATCATTGCGACTAATTGCACGGTCGTAACTGGTTTTGCGTCTTTTTCGACGGAGGCGCCGGTCGTTCCGGAAGCTTTTGCGGCGATTTCGGCCCGTTTCTCGGGATCGTTTCGGAGTTCGAACCATTTTGGGCAGGTCGTTTCGACGTCGATTATTTCGTCGGACAAATATGCGCGGCTCATCGCGTGGCTCGGCATTCGTAACGGCGATGCGGGAACGCCGAGCGAATCGAGCATGCAATCGAAGAGCGTGACGGCGCTGACGCAATTAAACTTTCCGGTCGAAAGAACTGTTCGCGGGTCCGAGGCTTCGATCCGGTAGCCGCCGTAAAATACGTTTTTGTGCATGAATTCGAACGCGGCCCGAACTAACTCCGGCGTCGCGTTCGTGTTTTGACGTTCGGAGCGGAATTTCTGAACTAATTTGGCGAATGCAGATTCATACCGTTTTAGTTCTTCCAAGTCGCTTTCGCCGCCAGCCACGATTGCCGCTTGAAATTGCGTGAAATCGTCCAAGCGGCCATCCGCCGAGTCTCGAAATAACGCTTCTTCAATCGCACATTCGGAATTTGCGAAACGGCGTGACAGTTCGACGTCGTTTGGAATGAAGTAACCGGGCGCCCAAGAAACTGCGGAAGCACTGGATTGTGAGTCGCTCGCTGAATCGGCCAAGGCAAGCGTCGTTAGGACGGTCGCGATGAATAGCGAAGCCGCGAACGTTAAGCGGCTGTAAAAACGTATGTCGGAAGTTGGGGCGGGAGCGCCGATCATATCGGTTGCGCAGGCTAAGGCAGGAATTCAGCGAAACACGGCGGAATCGCATCAAATATACGCCGTATTTAGGAGAAAAGCGGGCTAATGAAGCTGCGCGGCAGGACAACTTCCTGATAAGCGCATTCCTTTAAGAAAGGATTAACGATCGTGCCGATTAATTCGGCGTCCGCACGCTGGATGGACTTCTACAGTTGAATTCGCCCCGCTCGGCCTATGGGATGATATGGCCCATCTTGTCGCGTTTGGCGGCCATGTATCGGGCGTTGTGCTCGTTGACCGGACAGATGATCGGCACTTGATCAACCACTTCGAGGTCGAAACCGCCGTAGATGAATGCGTCGGTCTTTTTGGGATTATTGGTGAGGAGTCGAATGCGGGAAAGACCCAAGTCTTTGAGAATTTGGATACCGACGCCGTAGTCTCGGGAATCGACCTGATGGCCGAGCGCCATGTTCGCTTCTACCGTGTCTAGTCCTTCGTCCTGTAGCTTGTAAGCTTTGATTTTTTCCACTAATCCGATACCGCGACCTTCTTGCGGAAGATAGACGACGATGCCGGCGCCTTCGTCGGCGATCATTTTCAAGGCCAAGTGGAGTTGATCGCCGCAATCGCATCGCAAGGAAGCGAGTAAATCGCCAGTGAAGCAGGATGAATGTAGTCGAACGAGCGGCTGCGGGGCCTTGCTCGGATCGCCGATGACGATGGCGACCGGCTCTTGCTCTTCAAATTTCACGCCGTAGGCGACGATGCGCCCTTCGCCGTATTTCGTGGGCAAATCGGCGTCGGTGATGCGGTAGACTAATTTTTCGCTGCGGCGACGATAGCGGATCAAAGCCTCGATGGAGATAATCTCCATTTTGAACTTATCGGCCAAGGCCATCAGTTCGTCGCGCGTGGCGCGGTCGCCGTTTTCGTTGAGTATTTCGATGAGAACGCCGGCCGGTTTTAATCCGGCAAGACGAACAAGATCAATGGTCGCTTCGGTATGTCCGGCGCGGCGTAAAACGCCTGCCTCTTTCGCAATGAGCGGATAAAGATGCCCGGGGCGAACGAAATCGGTCGGTTTGGCGGCAGGATCCAAAATTGCTTGAATCGTTTTCGCGCGTTCTTGAGCCGTGATGCCGGTCTTCGCGGTGCAATGATCGACCGGAACGGTAAACGCGGTTTGCAGCGGCGCGGTGTTATTTTCCACGACAAGAGGCAAATCCAAACGTTTCGCCGTTTCGGGAAGGATCGGCATGCAGAGCTGGCCTCGCCCGTGAGTGATCATGAAGTTGACCATTTCAGGAGTGACGTTCTCGGCGGCGCAGATGAAATCGCCTTCGTTTTCGCGGTCTTCCGCGTCCATCACGATGACGATCTTACCGGCAGCGATTGCTTCAACGGCGGCTTCAATCGAGGAAAAACGCTGCGGCACGGCGGCACTCCTAAAAAAACTATTCGCCATAGAACGCAACTCCAAGGCTGGAAAGCGGATACGGCGATAGAGGCGGGCTGGCTTTTCGGGGCGAGACGTTTTTGACGTCAATGAAACGCGTCCGAACGTCCATAAGGTTATTATGAACGTTCGGACGTGTGAATGCAATATCCAGACCGCGGTTTCGGACGGACTCGTCAGGGTAAGGGAATGCGTTAAACGCCTTTATTGAAAGGAGTTGCGTCAATCCTCTTCGGGCTCCTGCGAAGTGTCGCCGAGTTCGTTGCGGACGGCGGTAACTTCCTCTAAACCGGAGAAAAACGCATCGACTACGTTTGCGTCGAACTGCGTTCCGCTTCCTTCGCGGATAATGCGAAGCGAACGCTCCAGCGAGAAGGCCGGTTTATAGGGGCGTTTGCTCGTTAGGGCGTCGAAGACGTCGGCGACGGCCACGATTCGAGCTTCGATCGGAATTTCTTCCCCTTTGAGTCCGTTGGGGTATCCTTTTCCATCCCAACGTTCGTGGTGCGAGAAAGCGATGGTTCCAGCCATTTTAAGAACAGGCGAGACGCTCTCGGCGATGATTGCCATACCGTGCCGGGCGTGCGATTTGGTTTGAGGCGTATCGGTCATGGAGCACATGACTCGACCGTATTCGCAATGCTGTTTCATTTCCGAAAATTCAACTTCGTCGAGTTTGCCCGGTTTGAGCAAAATCGAGTCGGGGATGCCCACCTTTCCGATGTCGTGTAGAGGAGCGGCTTCGCCGATCCGACGTACGATCTCTTTCGGCAATCCCAGGTGCTTGGCGATGATCTCGGAGTATTTTCCGACTCGTGTAATATGGTCGCCGGTTTCGTTATCGCGATATTCGCCGACGCGGGCGAGACAGCGAACGACTTCGTGATGCGCTTGCGCGAGCTTGGCGGTGCGGATGGCGACTTCGCGTTCCAACTCGGTGGCGTAACGTTTGACGGCGTCTTGTTGCGATTTGGCCACAAGAACGTTGCGTAGGCGAATTTCCAACTCCACCGGATCGACCGGCTTTTGGAGGAATTCGGTGGCGCCGAGTTTGTAAGCCTCCATTTTCGTTTGCGATTCGCTTACGGCGGTCAAAATAATGACGGGCAAATCTACGAACTGTTCGTCGTTTCGCAGCTCGGCCAATATTTCCAAACCGCTGACGTGCGGCATCATGATGTCGAGTAAAACGACGTCGGGGCGTTCGCGTCGAATCATGGCCGTCGCTTGGGTCGCGTCGGTCGTGTCGTAAAATTTTTCGTAGCCCGCCATCTTGAGATACTTTTCGACGACCTTGACGTTGATCGGTTGATCGTCGATGACGGCGATGCGCGGCTTGGCGACGATATCGCGGGCTTCGGCCGAAAGGTGTTCCGTAGAGAGACCGACTTGCGGCTTTCCAAACATGGCTCGAACCATTTCCACTCTTTGCTCCAGTGAGACGTCGGATGAATCGACGGCGATGATTTCTTTAGGTTGGCTCATAATTTATTTTCCAAGAGTGCGTCGTTTCGACGCTCGCGGTTAGATTTTTTCCTCGGGTTCGTCGTCTTTCGAAACGGCCACAGCCGACGCCAGACGCTCGACCGCCTCAAGTTCGATTCCGGTCCTATTTTCATCTTCGCTTTTCGCGGCCATTTCCAAACGCTTCGTCGGCTCGTTGAAGGCGCGATAGCCGGCCGTTCCCGCCGTTCCTTTAAGCGTGTGGGCAAGCACGGCGAGCGCTTGGTAGTCGCCTCCGTCGTAGGCCTTTCGCATTTCGGAGACGTATTCTTTGAGGAACTCCACGAATTCCTCGACGATTTCTCGGAAGTCGGGATCGTCGACGGGCAAGGTCGAATACAATTTCTGTCTTGTCGAGGAGCCGACGGAGGCCGAATCTTCGCCATTGAAGATGGCTCCGTCGATAAAAGGCGCTTTCATGCTTAATTGGGCTTCGGCGACGGCGCTAATAAGTCGGTCGGCGTCGACCGGTTTTACGAGATACGCGTTGCATCCCGCGCGGAGGCATTTTCGTTCGTCCCCGGCCATGGCGTGCGCCGTGAGCGCGATGATCGGCGTGTGAACGCCGTTCGACCGCAATTCGGCCGCGGCGGCGTAACCGTCGAGAATGGGCATCTGCATATCCATCAAGATCACGTCGAAGGATTTCTGCATCGCCAGATCGGCGCCGATACGGCCGTTTTCGGCGATCTCCACCTCGGCCCCGACTTTTCTTAGAACCAACGAAATCAATTTCTGATTTGTAAGACCGTCTTCGACGAGGAGGACTTTTGATCCGATCAAGGAGATATCGTTTTGCTTCTCTCGGGGGCGGCCTGATCGCATCGCGTCGGCGGTCGGCTCCGGCAGAATATCGACGCCTTTAAGCGGTCCCGAGTCGATCGACGCCGTAAATACGCTTCCGCGTCCGACTTCGCTTTTCACGGCGATGTCGCCGCCGAGAGCGCGGGCGATCTTTCGACTAATCGCCAGACCGAGTCCCGTTCCGCCGAAATTGCGAGTTACCGAGCTATCGGCTTGGACGAAGGCGTCGAAGATGCTCTCCAGGCTTTGCGGCGGAATGCCCACGCCGGTATCGATCACGTCGAAGGTCATTCGCGACGATCCGCCTTCAAGGGAGAACCAACATACGATCCGGACTCCGCCACGCTGAGTGAACTTGATCGCGTTTCCCACGAGGTTCATCAACAATTGCTTTAAGCGTAAGGAATCGGTCGTGATCGACGCCGGAACGCCGACCGGCCATTCGCATTTTAGCCAGAGGCCCTTTTCGCTGGCGCGAACTCGCAATAACGAAAGGACGCTGGCCGCGATTTCGTGCGGCGAGCAGGATATTTTTTCGATTTGCATTCGCCCCGCTTCGATTTTCGAGAGGTCGAGCACGTCGTTGATCAGCTCGAGCAAATGCTTGCCGCTATCGTAAATCGAATCGAGAAAATCTTTTCGCTCGGCGGGATTTTCGTCGGCGCCTTTGCGAAGCAGCTCGGTAAAACCGAGGATGGCGTTCAAGGGCGTCCGAATCTCATGACTCATATTCGCCAAAAACTGGCTCTTCGCGTTGTTCGCGGCTTCGGTGGCGGCGCAAATCTGTTCGACGGCCATTCGTTGCCGTTCTTCGCGGAGTCGTTTCTGCTGCTCTTCGATGGCGTTGACGGTCGCTTCGGTGTGCGCCGACATAAGAGTCTCGCGCTCGATCGAAAGCTGGCGAATTTTCGCCTCAAGTCGTTTGATTTGAACTTCGGCCGAGAGTCCCGCCCAAGAGCATTTGCCGGCGTTTTTCAGCACCGCCTTCAGCACCTTTTTTTCTTCGTGCGGGTTTAGCTCTTTGCTCAAGGCTCCGCAGAGAAAGATGTTCGAGACGGGAGAGCCGACGATGCGAAGGCTGAAAATCGTTTCTTTCCTCGATTCGCTCTCGAACGGCGCGAACGTGACCTTATCAACGAGCGAAAACGGACGCAGCGCTTCGGCGACTTCTTTGGCGGCCGACAGTCCGTCGTCCGACTCGAAATTCTGCAACGCTTCGATGCGTCCGTCTTCGTTCGCGAAAAATAGTAACCGAGGCGCGACTTCGCCGAAGTATCCGGCAAGCGAAGTTAGGTAGCCTTTGGGATCGGCCACCACCGGCTCTTGCTCGAATAGGTCGTCTAATCGATCGGCGATTGAATCCATTCCTTGGAACGTCATAGCTGAAACAATACCTCGTTTGCGGAGATGTCCTTTTCTAAATCGTCGGCCAGGACGATCAAGTCGTCTTTCGACAGCGAGAACGCGTTAATCGCGTTTCGCGGAAAGGCGACTAAATTCAAACCAACCGCGGACGCCCCCTTTAGCGAACAAATAAAATTAGCGATTTCCACGCAGCGAACTTCGCTTTGAAGTTCTCCGACGACTTCGTTCGAGTCGTGATGGCGACGGATTGCGGTTACGACCCCTTCGGGCAGCTTCCAGCGTTTGCCCATCTCTTCGCCAAGCTGCGTGTGATCGAAACCCATGCGTTTTCGTTCTTCGACGAGTAAGTTCGATTTCTCGTTCAATGAGTGAACGGCGTCGACGAACTCGTCGTGTAAATATTCGTCTTCCAACACGATTCCGACGTCGTGCATTAACCCGGCCAAAAACACGTCCTCAAAATTCTTCATTCGCAGTCGCATCGCTAAAAGCCGGGAGCAAATTCCCACCGCCACGAGATGCTTCCAGAGGTCCGCGCGGCGATAGTGGCCGACGGAAGCCTCGCCTTGAAACAGGCCGCTCACGCCGACGGTCAAGGCGAGATTACGGATTTGCTTTAGACCCAAATAGGCGATGGCTTGCTGGAGGTTCGTAATCGTCGTTCGGCGAGCGTAGGCCGACGAGTTGACGCATCGTAAAACTCGAGCGCTAAGCGCAACGTCGGATTCCAAAAGCTTTTTTAGATCGCGCGAACTGCAATCCGGATCGTTCGCCACCTCCACGACGCGGAGCGCGATGTGGGGTAGCGTGGACATTTCGTTAATTTTCGAGCAAACGTCCGAGAGCCTCGAAGCGTTCGTCGGCGCGGTAACAGTCGTCATTTCATCTATTTAGGAAGCGAGCGGACGCCTCCCGAAAACGAAAAAATTAGCGTATCGAAAGACGAACGACGTCATTCGACGACACGATCCATGCCCGTTCGATTCCCTTGGGCGATGGATTTCTCAGTAAAAATAGGTTAGAAAAGGAGGCGAGACCTATGATTCAGCGGAGAGAGGGACGTTTTTTTCTTTCTCTCGGAAGAATTAATAATCGTCTTGCTTCGCAATCCTCCCGTATATTCGTTAACTGCTAACGAAATAAGCGGTTACGTGCATCGCCATGAAACCAGATCAGCCGACAATTCGAGAGCGAAAAAGAGCGTTGCGTCGCCTAATGGCTGATAATTTGGCCGTTTTGACCGAAAAGTCGGCGTGGGACGCACGGATATGGAGTTTCTTGGTTGAATTGGCGGAGTACCGCAGCGCGAAGTCAGTAATGATTTTTCTGAATATGCCGACGGAACCGGCGACGACTCTATTTTTGCCAAGCATGGCGGAAGCCGGCAAGAAGATCGTTATTCCTTATTGCGAAGGTAACGAATTGAGGCTGTTTCATCTGCAAGACGTCGCCGAATTGGAACGGAGAGACGCGTTTGCGCCGGGCGCGTTCGGCATTATCGAGCCGACGGCGGATTGGCGGGCGTACGCCTCTCGGCAAGTCGATCCGCAATCGCTCGACTTAATTTTAACGCCGGGGGTCGCCTTCGACCGATGCGGCGGCCGACTCGGGCACGGAAAGGGATACTACGATCGCCTTTTCAAGAAAACAAGAACGGATGCGAAGCGGATCGGGCTGGCGTTCGCAAGTCAGATAGTCGAATCGACGCCGATGTCGGAAAACGACGAACGAGTAGACGCCGTCGTTACTGAAGACGGCGTCTTTCGTCGTTCGGAGTAAATTTGCGGAACCGGCGGCCCTCGCTTAGAGTTTTACCGTTTCGTTGATTTGGGCGATTTCTTCTTCGGTAAGGACGATTGCTCCGGCGGCGGCGTTTTCGGCGGCTTGAACAGCGTCTCGAGCCCCGCAGAGAGCGCAAGTGAGACCCGGTTGCGCGATCGTCCATGCAATGATGGTTTGAGCGATGTTGGCGTTGTGCGATTCGGCGATCGTGCCGATCGCTTCAAGCCGGGCGTTGATCTTCTTGATGTTTTCCGGCCGGAATCGCATGTTCATTTTGCGAAGGTCGCCGGGGCCGAATTGACGATCCGGGCTGATTTTCCCCGTGAGAAGGCCGTTCGCCAACGGAGAGTAGGCCAGCACAGAAACGTCATTTTCCCGACAATAGGCCATCGAACCGTTCGATTCCATTTTGCGGTCAAGGATGCTGAACTGCTCTTGATCGGACGATAGCTCTTCGCCGTACTCCTTGAGTTGTTCGACGTTGGCGTTCGAGGCGCCGAAGGCGAGGATTTTCCCCTCTTCTTTCAGTTTCTGCAACTCGGCGACGGTGTCGGCGATGGGAGTCGTCTTCTCTTGCCAATGGGTCTGATAGAGGTCGATGTAATCGGTTTGCAGGCGGCGCAAACTGGCTTCGACTTCTTGACGGATGGAAGCGGGCCGCAAGCACTTATAAACTTTTTTCGAGGACGGGCGCATTGAAACGCCTTGCTCGTCGGAATGAAAGTGAAATTCTCCTTCTTCGCGATCCCAAATGAGGCCGCATTTCGTGGCGATAACCACATTCTTACGACGTTCGCGAATCGTTCGTCCGACGATCTCTTCGGAGAGTCCGAAACCGTACACGGGCGCCGTATCGATGAGCGTGATTCCGGCGTCGAGCGCGGCGTTCAAAGCGTCGGAGGCTTTTCGCTCGTCCGAGCCGCCCCACATCCAACCGCCAATCGCCCAAGAGCCGAAGCCGACGACCGATATTTCAATGTTCGTCTTTCCCAGTTTTCGATATTGCATGGCAAGTGTCCTTATCTTTATAGAGAAATAATATTATATGAAAATCGGTCGATACGTAACGCCGTTCGGCGGGTAATTATAACGAAGGACGCGGAGTCGCCGGTTGCAATTCGATGGTTATTTCACCGGTTTTCAGTCCCTCGGCGTTCGCTTTCAATATGATTTGGCCGGGTTTGTCTTTGGCTTGAACGAGGATTTGCGCGAGACCATTGAAAGCGGAACGCTTCCATTGGCCGCCGGAACGATACAGCGTCAGCGAGGCGCCTCGACTTAATCCGCCGGGCCCCGCGTTGTTTTTCACATAGAGCGCGAAGACGTTTTTGCCCGGCTTTAGAGCAGATCGAATTTCAAAGCACGGCGACTCGCTCCAATCGTGAGAATCGCCCATGCTCTTTCCGTTAATGTAAAGCCAGCCGTCGTCGTCAATCGAGCCGATAGAGAAAATGCATTCGTCGGCGCGGAGGTCGTCTTCGGTGAGTATGAACTCGGTGACGAAGAGCGCAGATTGATTTGGCTTTAATTGCCCTTCCATTGCCGTCACGTTCACTTCGCGAACATCTTTCAAATCGATCGCGGCATCGGGTTTTTCAGGCAACGAGAGACGCGGTAAGTCTTTCATTTTCCAGGCGGAAAGCTTGAGACTCTTCGTCGGTACTCGGCGGGGATATACGTCGGCCTCGTGACTGCTTGGGTCGCCATTGCCGACGCCGATGATTTGGGCCGACCCGCTCAAGGATAATAAGATTTCATTATTCGCGGTCGGAACGAATCTCGCTTTTTCATCGACAATCGAGGCGGTTACGACGCAAACGTCTTCGCCGTCTGCGCGAATCTTCGAGCGATCAGCCTGTAATCTTACGGCGAAGGGGGCTCCGGCGGTCTCTTGTTTTTCATCCACCGCGATTTTGCCGTTCTTATACCCCTTGGCCGAGAGTTCTCCAGGTTGATAGGGAACGTTCCATTGCAAATGTGAATAGCGAGGCGTGCTTTGTTTTCCGAGCGATTTGCCGTTGAGGAACAACTCTACTTCGTCGCAATTGCTAAAACATCGGACGTTGACGTCTTTGCCTTCTTTGCCCGACCAATTCCAATGCGGCAGGAGATGAAGCATGGGCTTATCGGTCCACCATGCTTGGTAAAAATAAAAATTGTCTTTTGGGAATCCGCAAGTATCCAAAACTCCGAAGTGAGAACTTACGCATGGCCAACAATATGGCGTCGGCTCGCCGCGATAGTCGAACCCCGACCAGATGAAGGCTCCAGCGACGTAGGGACGTTCCATTACATACTTTAGCCATCCCTCGGCAGTCGCTCCGAAATCCGGAGCATTGACGTCGTAAGCTCCCAGGTAACCTTTTTGCGGATCGTTGACGTATTCGCCTCGAGTGCAAAGCGTGGAGCCTTCTTCGCTAAAAACGATCGGCAGATGGGGAATATCGCGATGCAAGGCGTCAATGTCGCCGTGCGTTTTGTAGTTGCATCCGAAGACGTCAACGGCAAATGTTAAACCCCAGCCCCAGCCGCCGCTCATTGCTGCAGTGAAGGGCCTAGTATCGTCCAAATTCGAGGCGGCTCGCTTCATGCTCTCGGCGATCCGCGTGCCGGTCGTCGTGCCTTGGATTCTCCATTCCTCGTTACAAAGCGACCAAATCACCACGCTTGGATGGCTTCGGTCGCGCCGAATCATTCGCGTCAATTGGCTTAGGACCTCAGGATTGCTACCCGCAAGTCGATTTTCAACCATCACCAGAATTCCCAAACGGTCGCAGGCGTCAAGCAATTCCGGAGTCGGAGGATTATGGGCTGAACGATAAGCGTTGCATCCCATCTCTTTCAAGCGCTCCAGGCGAAATGATTGCAGTCGGTCGGGCAACGCGACTCCCACGCCAGCATGATCCTGATGGCAGCACATGCCTTGAATTTGCGTTCGCTTGCCGTTTAACAAGAAGCCTTGCTGGGCGTCCCAGAGAATGGAACGAACGCCATGATTCACTTCGAGGCGATCGACTTCTTTGCCGTCGAGAGATACGGTAGAGATGAGACGATACAGGTACGGATCCTCAAGCGACCACAACCGCGGCGAATCCAATTTTAGATTCGCTTGCACGTCCGCTTTTTTCCCGGGCGGGATCGATTGCGAGGCTGCCGTTGCCGTCGCTACTGCTTTTCCGGCGGCGTCTACGAGCGAGAATACGACAACAGGACGAACTTCTTTGGCAGAGTCGTTTGCGATTTCGCACGCTGCAGTAACGTCGGCTCGGTCGCCTTCAATCTTTGTGCGTCCCCAGAGCGAATCGGACTCAATATGCGTCGGCTCCGTTTTAACTAGCCAAACATGGCGGTAGATACCGGCGCCTTCGTAATACCAGCCTTCATATTGCGAGGCGTCAACGCGAACGACGACGACGTTCTTACCGCGAAAATGGGCGACGTCGGTCATATCGACCGTAAAGCCGGAGTATCCGCTCTGGTTGACGGCCAACTCGAAACCGTTAACGAAGACTTTCGCGTTACGAAATACCCCGTCGAATTGGAGATATACTTTTTTCTGTCTGTCGGAGGGAGAGAGTATGAACGTCTTGCGATACCAACCGACCGAAGACTCGGGAAATTGAATGCCGACCGGGCGGAATCCGTGGCAAAGCAAGTCGTCGTCGTCGTGATTTTTGAATTCGAGTTCGACGGCCCAGTCATGAGGGAGATCGACCATGCGCCAATCTCCGTCATTGAAACCCGGAACGGCGGGACCTTGTAGTTCGCCCGCCTTCGCGTAGAGCTTAGATGTGCCGTAGCCGAAATCCTGGTCAGGATTTTTGGCGTTGCCGAGCATGAAACGCCATTGACGGTCGAATAGAAATTTCTCTCTGCCGACCGTCGCGTTCTTTGTTTGGCCGTAGACCGATGCCGTGACGCATATTGTCGCAAGGCAAAGAATTCCGCACAACGAATATTTTGCCGCCGCGCTTCTGCGCATGTGGGAGCTCCCAATTTGTTTTTGACTATTATAGCCGCCGAAATTCGGATTTTCTGTCAGCTTTTAATTGTATCAAGAAATTGAATAAATCAGTCCATGGGCGGGGGAAAAGCTGGTTTATTGCAGATGTTTTTGACAAAATCTCGTGAGCAATGGCGACTTTTTGCGTTGTATTTCTCAATTTTGCGCTCCAGGTGGTCAAAAAAGCTATGTTTCACTCGGCAAAAAATGCCGGGCGCGGTTTCCTTTTCCCCATTCGATTTTCACTCGGCCTGATCGGCGAACTTTTTTGACTCGCCTTCGAGGAGCGAAATAATGTCAAATGATTGCGACGCTCGTTTCGTCGCGCTATTGCGCGGCTTCGATTTGAAAAAGCTTGATCGACATCCCTGCGCGGTTTACGGCATTTGGCCCGACTTCACCTTGGCCTACGTCAATCAAGCATGGCATGATTTCGCGACGAAAAACGGAGCTGACAAATCATTCGACTCGCGGTGGGGACTCGGCTGCAATGTTCTTGAAGCGATCAGCGGGCCTCTGCAAACGTTCTATACGCAAGAATTTTACGCATGCCTTCTCTCCGAAGAGATTTTAGAGCGGCGTTACGAATGTTCGGGACCGAACTTGCGCCGCATCATGAACATGAAAGCGTATCCGCTGGCTAACGGCGGAGGCCTGCTGGTCGTCAATTCCCTGGAGCAAGAGCAACCTCATGACGAGTTGCTTCGTCCCTCGCATTCGTCGGACTTCTCGCTCTACGAAGATTCGAATCTCTTCATTCATCAGTGCGGGGAATGTCGCCGCGTGCAGCGTTCGGCCGAAAACCGTCGTTGGGATTGGGCTCCGGACTGGGTTCGCCGTCCGCCGACGAACGCGGTGCAGTGCCTTTGCCCCGTTTGTTTTGAATGTTATTATCCGTCGAGCGGGGACGAATTCTCGCCGTCGCGATTAACGGGAGCCATGATCGGCAGCCAGCGATATGACGCTATTCCCTTCGATTTAGAATCGCCCTACGCGCAATAAAACGACGACGCTTCCCGGTATTGAGAAACGTCGTCATGATAATTCTTACCGGACCTCTTGCCTAGCTCCGCAAGTATTTGTCTACCGCCGAAGCGACCAACCGGCCTTGATTGATGGCGTGGACGACCAACGATGCGCCGCGAACCGTATCGCCGGCGGCGAAGACCTTGGGAACGGTCGTCGTCCAGTTATTGACGACGACGTTGCCGCGGTTGTCGAGTTGAACGCCGAGGCCTTCGACGAGTCCCTTGTGGACGACATGGACGAAACCCATGGCGATGAGAACCAAGTCGGCTTCGTAGGTGAAGTCGGTTCCCGCTCGCTCTTGCATTTGCCAGCCCTTGGGACCTTGGACCCAATCGACCTCGCAACCTTGGATGTGGGTGATTTGCCCGTCCTTGCCAGCGAACGCCTTGGT
Organism: Thermoguttaceae bacterium; assembly: GCA_963665265.2. GTDB lineage: Bacteria > Planctomycetota > Planctomycetia > Pirellulales > Thermoguttaceae > CAXXHQ01. The sequence continues at coordinate 2,852,838 of OY762224.2, forward strand.
TAGGACGCTCCATTGGCGTTGGCAGCCTTCCTCATGCGACGACGAGGTGCGCATGATCTTCGGCCAGAAAGGCCACGGCGTTTCGGAATTCTTTCCCTCCGGCGGCTTCGGCAAAATCTCGAGTTGGCGAACGGAGGCTGCGCCATGACGAATCGAGGTGCCCACGCAGTCGCTGCCGGTGTCGCCGCCGCCGATCACAAAGACGTGCTTGCCTTTAGCCGTTAGGGCCGCGGAAGCTCCGTTCAGCGCGGCGTCGCCCGCCACGCGGCGGTTTTGCGTCGAGAGGAACTCCATGGCGAAGTGAACGCCCTTCAGGTCCGAGCCGGCAACTTGCAACGGTCGCGGCTGACCGGCGCCCATCGTCAGGACGATCGCGTCGAATTTCTTGAGCAACTCGTCGCCTTTAATATCGACGCCGACGTTGACGCCCGGCTCGCATTGCAGCCCTTCGGAAACCATTTGCTCCAAACGTCGATCAATGACGTGCTTGTCGAGTTTGAAGTCGGGAATGCCATAACGCAACAAGCCGCCCAGTCGGTCGTCTTTTTCAAAGAGGACGACGGAATGGCCGGCGCGGGTCAGTTGCTGCGCGGCGGCCAAACCGGCGGGGCCGGAGCCGATCACCGCGACATGCTTCCCGGTTCGCGTCTTAGGACGCAGCGGAACGATCCAGCCTTCCTTGAAAGCCCGTTCCACGATTTGCAATTCAATTTGCTTGATGTTGACGGCTTTGTCGTTGTAGGCCAACGTGCAAGCCGCTTCGCACGGCGCCGGGCAAACCCGACCGGTGAACTCGGGAAAATTGTTCGTCGAGTGCAAATTGTCCGACGCCTCTCGCCAACGTTCCCGGTAAACCAAATCGTTGAACTCGGGAATGCGGTTTTGCACAGGGCAACCGGCCGCATGGCAAAACGGAATCCCGCAGTCCATGCATCGGGCGGCCTGCTCGTTCAATACTTTCGCCGCAAGAAGACGGTCGATCTCGTACCAGTCTTTGATCCGTTCGGCGATCGGGCGATGCTCGATATCGGCTCGGGCGAAATTCATAAATCCAGTGGGGTTACCCATTGAAATCTCCTCCGCGACGACCGCGGCTTAACTCTCGTTTATGTATTCTTTTGACGGAGGACGCCGATCGTTCGGCGCTCGACTCCGTCGTTTCTTTCGTAAGGGACTTGTGTTGTTTAACGTTGGAATACTTCTTCGGTGGCTTGGCTTTGATCGGCGCGAACGCGTTCTTGTTCGCGCATCTTCTCTAACGCCTTGCGGTAATCGATCGGCATCACCTTGACGAACTTGCCGGACATCTCTAGCCAGTTATCCAAAATGCGTTTCGCTTGGGCGCTGCCGGTCCATTCGTAGTGGCGGCTGATCAAACTATGCAATTTTTTCAAATCTTCTTCGTGCCAGAGCGATTCGAGATCGACCATGTCGAGGTTGCAAAGCGTGTCGAAGAGCTGGTGCTCGTCGAACACGTAAGCGATTCCGCCGCTCATGCCGGCCGCGAAATTGCGTCCAGTTTTGCCGAGAACGACGACCACGCCGCCGGTCATATATTCGCAACCGTGATCGCCGACTCCTTCGACGACGGCGGTGACGCCGCTGTTACGAACTGCGAAGCGCTCGCCGGCCAAGCCGTTGATGAAAACTTCGCCCGTCGTAGCGCCGTAGAGCAGCGTGTTGCCGACGATGACGTTCTCCTTCGGATCGAACGGCGAACCGGGAGGCGTTTGCACGATGATGCGGCCGCCCGACAGGCCTTTGCCAAGGTAATCGTTGGCGTCGCCGACTAGCGAGAGCGTGACGCCTGGCGTGAGGAAAGCGCCGAAGCTTTGTCCCGCCGAGCCGGTGAAATTCAACTCAACGGTGTTCTCGGGCAAACCGGCGCTCCCCCAACGTCTGACGATTTTGTTGCTCAAGATTGCGCCGACGGTGCGGTCGGTGTTCTTGATCGGAAGCTGCAAACGGACCGGCTTCTTGCTTTCGATGGCCGCTTCGATTTGCTTGAGGATCGACCAGTCGAGGTGATCTTTGTGCTGATCGGTTTGCGGACGCACGCAACGTAGTTCGCAACCGTTGCTGACCGGTTCGGCGAAGACTTTCGAGAAGTCCAAGCCTTTCGCTTTCCAATGTTCGATCGCGTTGCGGCAGGAGAGGCGTTTCACTTGTCCGATCATGTCGTCCATCGTGCGGAAGCCGAGCTCGGCCATGATCGTACGGGCCTCTTCGGCGACGAACGTTAAATAGCGAACTAAATACTCGGCCTTTCCGGAAAAACGATCTCGCAACTTCTTGTCTTGCGTGGCGATGCCGACCGGACAGGTGCCCAAGTGGCATTTTCGCATCAACAAGCATCCGAGTGAAACCAAGGCGCCGGTGCCGAATCCGAATCGTTCGGCCCCGAGTAACGCGGCGATGACGATGTCGCGCCCCGTCTTCATTTGGCCGTCGGCCTGAACGATAATGCGGTCGCGCAGTCCGTTAAGAACCAGAGTCTGTTGCGCCTCGGCCAAGCCTAGCTCCCACGGAGCGCCGGCGTACTTGATCGACGACAACGGACTTGCGCCGGTGCCGCCGTCATGACCGCTGATGAGAACCTCGTCGGCGTTTCCTTTCGCCACGCCCGAGGCGACCGTTCCGACGCCGACCTCGGCTACGAGCTTCACCGAGACCTTGACGCCCGGATTCGCGCACTTGAGGTCGTAGATCAACTGGGCGAGATCTTCAATCGAGTAAATGTCGTGATGCGGCGGCGGGGAAATCAGCGAAACGCCGGGCGTCGAGTGACGCAGTTGAGCGATTTCCTCGCTCACTTTGTGACCAGGCAACTGTCCGCCTTCGCCGGGCTTCGCCCCTTGCGCCATCTTGATTTGGATGATCTTGGCTTCGGCTAAATATTCGATCGTCACGCCGAATCGGCCGCTGGCGACCTGCTTGATTCCGCAGTTCATCGAATCGCCGTTGGGCATCGGAACGTAACGCTTAGGATCTTCGCCCCCTTCGCCGGTATTGGCGTTTCCGCCCAGCCGGTTCATGGCGATCGCCAAAGCTTCGTGAGCCTCGCGGCTGATCGAGCCGTGCGACATTGCGCCGGTGTTGAACCGTTTGACGATTTCGGTCGCAGGCTCCACTTCGCCCAGCGGAATCGACTTGCCGGGCGTGAATTCAAACAAACCGCGAAGCGTCATCAAGCTGCGATTTTGATCGTTCACGGCCTTGGCGAATTCGTCATACGTTTTGCGATCGTCGTTGACCACGGCGTGCTGGAGTTTGACGATCGTCTCTTGGTTCCAAAGGTGCTTTTCGCCGTCGAGACGAACGTGATACTCACCGCCGAAATCCAGGTCCATCGAACCGGGATCGGCCGGATTGAATCCGTTGCGATGGCGATGCAACGCCTCCTCGGCGATCACTCGTAAATCGCAACCTTCGATCTTCGTAGGCGTGCCGGTGAAGTATTTCTCGACGACGGCATGATTGAGACCGATTGCTTCGAACTGCTGCGCGGCATGATAGCTTCGCAAAGTTGAGATGCCCATCTTGGACATCGTCTTTAAGATGCCTTTCTTCGCGGCGGTGATATATTGATCGATATGCTGATCGATCGGCGTCGATTTCGCCAAGTCGCCGTCTTCGTAAAGCTTCTGGATCGCCTCGAAGGCCATATACGGATTGATTGCGTTCACGCCGTAACCGCAGAGCATGCAGAAGTGCATGACTTCGCGCGGCTCGCCGCTTTCGATCACGATGCCGACTTCGCCGCGCAACCGGCGTTCGAGCAGGCCGCGGTTCAACGCTGATGCGGCGAGCAAACAAGGAATCGCCGCTTTATCTGCCGAAACGTCGCGATCGCTGATGATCAATAACGAGGCGCCGTCGGCGATTTCTTTTTCCGCGGCGTTAACGAGGTCGTCGAGAGCTTTGCTCAACGCGGCGGCAGGGTCTTTCGCATGAGCGTCGAATAAGGCCGGAATCGTCGCCACCTTAAAGTCCGAACGATTCGCCGAACGAAGACGCTCCATGTCTTCGTTCGTTAATATGGGGTGCGTCAGTTTCAATTGGCGGCAATGCTCCGGCGATTCAGTGAGCAAATTGCGCTGTTTGCCGGTGAACGACATCAACGACATCACCAAGCCTTCACGAAACGGATCGATCGGCGGGTTCGTGACTTGCGCGAAAAGTTGTTTGAAGTAGTTGAACAGCAACTTCGGACGATCGGAAAGAACCGCTAGCGGGGCGTCGTTACCCATCGAACCGACCGGCTCCTGGCCGGTGGCGGCCATCGGAGCCAACACCATTTTCAAATCTTCGCGATCGTAGCCGAACGCTCGCAAACGCTGAGCCAACGTCTTTTTGTCGAGCGGCTGCGGCTGCGAAGCTTGGAACAATCCGCGAAGCTCGATCTTGTTCTCGTCGAGCCAACGACGATACGGCTTCTGACGCGCGATCTTGCCTTTGATCTCGTTATCGACGACGATTCGACCTTCTTCAGTGTCGACCAAAAACATGCGTCCCGGCTGAAGACGCCCCTTCTGCTGAATCTTTTCCGGCGGGAACTCGATGACTCCGGTTTCGCTCGCCAATACGACGAGGCCGTCCGTCGTCACCACGTAACGGCAAGGACGAAGTCCGTTGCGGTCAAGCGTTCCGCCTACCAGTTGTCCGTCGGTGAAGACCATCGCAGCCGGGCCGTCCCAAGGCTCCATAATCGAGGCGTGATACTCATAGAACGAGCGCTTGTCGGTCGAAATGTGATAACGCGGTCCGAACGCCTCCGGCATCATCATCATTAAGGAATGCGGAGCCGAGCGGCCGGCGCGCACGAGCAACTCCATGCAGTTATCGAAGCAAGCCGAGTCGCTGCCGCCAGGTTGCACGACCGGGAACAACTCCGAAAGATTCTCGATCAGCTGCGGGGCAGACATCGTTTTTTCACGGGCCGTCAGACGATTCATATTGCCGCGAAGCGTGTTGATTTCGCCGTTGTGCGCCACCATGCGGAACGGTTGGGCCAGCCGCCAGCTCGGGAACGTGTTCGTGCTGTAACGCTGGTGAACGACGGCCAGGGCCGTCTGCATCCGCTCGTCGCCCAAATCGGGATAATAGGCGAACAACTGATAGGCGAGGAACATCCCTTTGTAGCAGATCGTGCGGCAAGACATCGTCGGGACGTAGAAATCGTTCGCCGCGTCGCCTAGCTCCTTGATCGCGCGTTTTTCGGCGATCTTGCGAGCGACGTATAAACGGCGTTCCAAATCCTCGTCCGTTTTGCCTTCTCCGCTAATGAACATCTGACGGACAAACGGTTCCGAACTCTTGGCGATTTCGCCCAAGCAGGAATCATCGGTCGGAACGTCGCGCCAACCGATCGTCTTCAAACCTTCTTTGGCGACCGATTCTTCGAGAATCTTTTCGCACTTGCGGCGTAACTCCTCGTTTTTTGGCAAGAAGATCATGCCGACTCCGTATTGATTCGGCTCCGGTAGCGAAAATCCCAGTTGAGAGCTGAGCGAGTGAAAAAAGGCGTGCGGAATTTGCATCAAAATGCCCGCGCCGTCGCCGGTGATGTTGTCGGCGCCTGCGGCTCCGCGATGCGTCAGATTCAGCAACACTTGCTTGCTGTATTCAATGATGGCGTGATCGCGACGGCCGGACATGTTGACGACCGCTCCGATGCCGCAAGCGTCGTGTTCAAACTGGGGATCGTACAAGCCCTGCGCATTGGGATAGCTTGACATGCGATTCTCTCAAATTCTCTCTAATGAATTAGTACGGTGATTTATTAGGGCGCTTTCGTCGGCGGACGAAGAGCCTTGCTTGTGCGGATTGTGACGCTCGCACGCCAAATTAACGTGCGATCGATCGGCAAAGGACGATGTTCAATCAGCGTGAATGACGCGGCGTATCGACGCCTTACATTTTTGCGACGTGCGACAAATTCGATACGCTCGTGATGCGGAGAGTCCTCTTAACGCGGCGGGACGAACACGCACCGCTAACATGGCGGCAATCCATTTATTATACCAATCGCATAAAAACGCGGTCAGCAAATTGAGGATATTCCGATAAAAAACGAACTTTCGCGCGAACGGCGACGAAAGCTCGGTCAGCGAAAATATCTCGCCGAAAATTCCTGCCTCCGTCGCGAACTAATTGGGCGTACCACCTTATGTTACCATTAGGCGGTCTTATGTCAATAGGTGATTAGCATTACTAAAACTAACATTAGCGGAAGTTATGCGACGCGGAGTATTCGCAGGGCTGAATTGGAAAACAGCCTACTATTTCCACGAGATTGCTTGAGCGCCGCTTGTCGCCTCGGAAAATCCATTTATTATCGCTTCCCTCGAGGCGGCTCATTTACTCCGAATGGATTATTTCTTACGATTATTTCCATGATGAAAACCTGGGGCTTAATCTCGATTTCGGCGGCGATTCTGGTCAGCTTGTTCGGCGCCGTCCTCTTCGGAGAGACTGCATCCGACTTCTCGTCGGTTTCTGCGGGAATGTCCGTTAAGGAAAAGGCGATCGCAGTCGCGCCGGAGAGCTGTCGCGTCGCTTTGATTGAAGCATTTGGGAAGGCCGGCGATCGGGCTGATTATCTCGCCGAAGTGATTGTGACCGCCCGACCGTCGCAAAGGGACGGCGCTTGCTTTCTTATAGCCGGAATGCCCGACGGCGATTTAATGACTCTCGATGCGGACTTTTTGCGGAGGAATCTTCACGCGGCTTACGCATCGCTCGAGCGGGCGCGTTGGAAAAAGGATATTCCTGAAGAAGTCTTTAGGAACGGAGTGTTGCCGTACGCCAACGTCGATGAAAAACGCGAGGAGTGGCGAGCGCAACTTGGACCGATCGCCGCAAAGTTGACGGCTAATTGCGAAACTTCGAGCGAAGCGGCGTTGCAATTGAACGAAAAGCTTTTCGCTGAGTTACACGTTCAGTATCATCCGACAAAGCGACCGAAACCCAATCAATCGCCGAGCGAATCGATTGCCTCCGGTTATGCGAGTTGCACAGGTTTAAGCGTTCTTCTAATCGACGCCTGCCGATGCGTCGGAGTTCCGGCGAGGCTTGTCGCAACGCCGAGTTGGGTTGTTCCGCAAGGCGATGCGAACGGAAATCACGCGGGCAATCATTCTTGGGTTGAAATCTGGGATCGACAATGGCGAGCGGTCGGTGCGTCCGAGCCGGGGCCTTTAGATAAGACTTGGTTTTTGAAGAACGCAAGTGGGGCGAAAGATGCGACGGACCCGATGCACATGATTTACGCCGTAAGTTGGCAAAAGTCGGATTGCGTGTTTCCCTTGATTTGGAATTTGGCTGACCGCTCGCGCTCCGCCGAAAACGTGACGGCGACCTACGGCGACCGGCGAGAGACGCTGGTTAAAACGAAAAACCCCGTTCATACGACGGGATTCGTTCATTTTTCGTTGCGGCTGAACGGTCAGTTACTTGCCGACGCCAGGACGAACGAGCGAGGAATTCCGTTATATCTTTCCCAGGGCGTAAAGTATGAAGTTCGGGTATTATCGGACGAAGGGGGCAAAGACCTCGGCGCAACGAGCGAATTATGCGATGAAACCCCGACGTTAGTGATTGAAAACTAGTATATCGAGTTTCGCCCTTCTGTTAAGCTTTAACGATGGCGTAAAGATTCGCTTCGCTTATCGCCAAACTTCTTTTTCGCGAGTTCGTCTTCTTAATTCGCCTAAGTAATTCTTAACGCCTCTGTGGGAAATACTGCCCCCGTATAATCGCGATAAAAGCGCGAAAGAGATTATCCGGTTGGACGTTTAATTCCTGGAATAGCGACCCCGACAATGATTCTAAGAGGAGCGACAGTTCGCTTCGCGACAGCTGCTTGCGATTTGATCGGAATAAGGAATATTCAAATCCTAATCGAGTTGTCGGTAAGACCCACCGAAGAGAAACGAATGGCGGCCAGGGGTAAGCCGCACGTAGAGCATGCGTATAGAGAAGGATGCCCGCACATCCTCATAATTCCTTTTTTAGGGGAAATGTTATGCACGGACGGACCCAGATATGGCTAGCCTGGATGCTGGCCGCAGCTCTATGCTGCGGAATGAGCGGCATCTCCCAGGCGCAGTATGTAGCGACTGACGAGGCGTCGTTCGGTTATCAAACCGCGAACGCCAACCAGTCGGTTCCCGCCACGGAAACGGCGATGGAGTCGACCGAAGGGACTTTCGTCTCCGCGCCCGCCGGAGACGCCGATTTGGCGAAAAGAATCGCTGACTTGGAGAAGTCCATCAAGAAGATGGACGAAAAAGCGGCGGCGGATAAGAAGGCGGCGGCCGGCAAGTTCAGCACGGCGGTCGGCGGACGCTTCTATTGGGACACGGCGGCGTTTACTCAGGACGCGATCGACAAGGCTCGCGTTAACGAGAAGAACGGCACCGAATTCCGCCAACTTCGTTTGAACGCAAGCGGAGCGGGCTTCGACGTTATGAAATATAAAGTCGAAGTCGATTTCGCGGGCGAAGCGGTAGTCGCGAAGGACGTATACTTCGCAGTCACCGATTTGCCGATCGTCCAGAACGTTCAAGTCGGCCATTTCAAAGAGCCGTTTAGTTTGGACGAATTGACTCCGGACCAATACGATATGTTCATGGAACGCTCGACGGGCGGCGGATTGATCGCCCCTTCGCGTCACATGGGCGTAATGGCCTACGGCAATAATGAAGCCGAGACGGCGACCTACGCCATCGGCGGTTTCGCAGAAAAGGCCGGAGCAGGCATCGTTCAAGACGACGATCTTGGCGGAGCGCTCACAATGCGAGCCACCTACCTGCCGTGGTACGACGAAGCCACCGAAGGTCGCGGTTTGCTGCATTTGGGCGCCGCTTATAGCTACCGCGATCCGTTCCAAAGCAAATATTCGATGAGCTATCGTCCTGAATCGCATTTAGCGACCGCGATCACGCCGACCGCGATGACCGACGTGAACGAACGTAACATGCTCGGGACGGAATTGGCTTTCGTCTACGGTCCGTTCAGCGTTCAGTCCGAATATATGCTCAACGCCATTAACCGTAGCGCGCACTCCGACGCTCAGATTAACAGCGCTTACGTCGAAGTAAGCTACTTCCTTACAGGCGAGAATCGTCCGTACAATCGCAAGTCGGGCGTGTTTGATCGTGTTAAGCCCTACGAAAACTTCTTCCGCGTTCGTGATGAAGACGGAAACGTTTACATGGGCAAAGGCGCTTGGGAACTTAAGTACCGCTATTCTTACTTAGATTGCTACGACGGCGGAGCGATTGCGGGCGGATCGACCGTCGGCGACAACACCTTCGGCGTAAACTGGTACTTGAACCCCTACACCCGCGTGATGGCCGAATACGTTCACTCCGGCATTAATCGGTTTGGCGGTGCCGGCGAAGGCGACTTGAACATCGTTCAAGTGCGAGCGCAGATCGATTTCTAAGAAATCGAGCACGTTCGCAAATGTTGATCGCGTAAATTTATGAAATGTCCGCGCTCACGAGCGCGTATTCTATGGAGATAAAATGATGAGAACCTTACTGCTATCGATGGCGATCGGCCTCATGTTGGCCAATGCCGCGACGGCTTTTGACGGGGGCGGAGTCCCCGGCGCTTGCGTCGAAACTAAAGGCGCGCCGACCTGCTGTGCGAGTTGCGGTTGCAACTCGCCCTGTGAGAAATCTTGCCAAGTCGTTTGCGAAATGAAAGAAGTGAAGAAGACCGTTTGGGTCGTTCACTGCGAAGAGTTCGCTCCTCTCCTTCCGCAATGCAAGCATTGCTGCGAAGAAGAAGGATGCACCGCATGCACCGCCGAAAAACCGCAACCCGTTTGCCAGACTTGCCAAGGCTGCAACGGCAAAAACTGCGGACCCTGCGCCGCTTTGGAAAATCGCGAATATGTTACGCCGAAATGCGGCAAAATTCGCGATAAAAAGACGCTTGAGAAAAAAGAAATCACGTGCAAGGTTCCGGTATATAAGTCGGTCGTGACTTATTCATGCTCGGGTTGCAGCGGCGGGGAAAAAGCTCCGCAACAGCAAAGCGCTCCGGCTGCGAAACCCGCTCCGGCGCCTGCCCCGGCTCCCGAAGCTCCGTTGCCCAAAACGACTCAAGCGGCTCCTTTGCCCCCGGTCGTCGGCACCGCCTACGTGACTCGCTAATCCTTTAGCGATCGATTGAAATATTGTCCGCCCTGCTCGCCGATACTCCGAGGCGAAATAGCGGCGGAAGACAGTTTCCTTTGTGACTCCTAGTGTGCGACAACTCCCAGGCCGGCGCCCTCCGTCGTCGGCCTGATTTATTTCTTGGCCGCTTCATGCGTTTTTTCGCCGTCGTCGGGAAACCGCATCGTTAACGATGCGACCGTTCGTTTGCGCAGGTCATACACCTTGATCGCGTGACGGTTTGTGTCCGCGATAAAAAGCTTATCGCCCGCAATTGAGACGCCGCTCGGCTCGTCCAAAGATTCCGCGTCTCCTTCTTGTCCGCGTTTGCCGAAAAGCGTTCGGGCGCTCCCCGTTTTCGCGTCGACAATCTTTACCTTATCGTTATAGGCGTCGGCAACGTATATGAAACCGTCTTTGAAGGAGACGTCGAGCGGATGCTGCAATTTGGCGACGTCGGCCGGGCCGTCAACGTCGCCGAACGTGAAGAGCCTCGCCTGTGCGAGCTTCGAGGTTCCTAAAACTGTGCGAACTTTTCCGCGTTGGTCGAAAGGAACTGCGCGAATGGAGCTCCCCTCGGGATCAGCGACGTATAGATTCGCGTCGTCGCCGGTTAGACCGCTTGGCTGTGCGAATGACGAAGCGCCTGGTTCATAAGGACGAGCGCCGAGCCGCGCGCCGTCAACGATGTCTTCAGCTCCGTTTCCCGCAAAAACGGATATGGCGTCCCCCTCGATTCTCATTGTCCAAATCTGGTGCGGCCCGGCCATGGCAATGTACATCTCTTCGCCCCGGACGAACAACGCCCAAGGACTATTCAAGGCTGTTTTTAAAGGCGGGTAGCGTTTCTCCGGCGAGAGCGGCGTTCGATTCTGCTTTCCCGTTCCGGCGACGGTCGAGACTGTGCGATTGTTCAGATCGATTTTCCGAATCAAGTGATTGCCGGCGTCGGCCACGAACAGAAAGTCGCCGCTTAAAGCCATCCCTTGCGGATTGTTAAAAGTCGCGGAAGAGTAGGGGCCGTCCACGGCCATTTCAGCGCTTCGACCGGAAGGCGAAACCGCTCCGCCGATCACCTCACTCACTTTTCCGTCAAAGTCCGTGATGAGAACGCGATCGTTTCCCGAGTCAGCGATGAACAAGCGTTGGGCTTTGTCGTCGGCGAGGACTTTGCCGGGATATCGGAGGCGTGAGGCGTCTCGCTCGACTGATTTAGCCAAAGCCGGACGCGGCTGAATGTCAAGTTCGCCCTTTTTTTTATAGTAAGCGACGGCCTGACGGATAACCTCGTTAATATCTTCGAATGAGGCTTCGCCGCTCTTCCCCCAGATGGCGTCGCCTTGAGGATCAATTAGGATCAAGGTCGGCCAGGCGCGTACCTCGAAGGAATTCCAGACTTCAAAACTTGCGTCGTTTAGGACGGGATGCTCGATTCCTAATCTCTTTATGGCCTGGGCGATTGCCTCGTCTTCTTTCTCGCTGTCAAATTTGCCCGAATGAACGCCAATCACGATAATCTCGTTTGGCCAACGCCGTTCTAGTTTTTTCAACTCGGGAATGACGTGCATGCAATTGATGCAGCCGAGCGTCCAGAAATCTATAAGCACAAGCTTCCCGCGGAGTTGAGCCGGACGTATTGCGCTTGGCGTGTTAATCCATTGGGCGTTATCGGGAAAATCGGGCGCACGAACTCGCTGCGGAAACGGATTGTCCGACGCGGCCCTCGCGATATCGGAGTCGTAAGCTGTCATCGTCAATATGGAAACGAGTATGGAACTTCGGAGAAGATCAAGCATTACGCAATTTCCAAAAATGCCGCCGCCGGCATTGAATCGCCGAACGTCCGGGGGGAAGCGTCTTTTCAGGGAACGGGTTGCGTTACTGGAAATTGTTCACCGCCGGATGCGGAAAGTCAACATGACCGAGAACAACCGAAAATGGCGATTTTCTTGTGAAATATCTTCCGTCGAGACGTGTCGGCATCCGTCGCCGATGACGCCCCCCGGTAGATTTGCGCGAAATCGGGTTTTCGCCTAATCTAACCTTTTGGGGAGCCCCGAAAATGCGTACAATTGTCCTGATGAGTTTATGCGGTTGATGAACCGTTCCGAGACTTAAGCGACTCGTTTGCCTTGGCTTGGAAATTGCGGAAAATCCTGATTCCCTAGTGCGATCTTACTCCCGGCGTCAATCCGCTTGCCGAGTGTGCATAGGTAAAGATCATTTGCCGCATCAGCATCGATAAATCCGAAGAACGCCGCTCCTTTTCCCCCGCTTCTGATGGCTTGATTTTAACAATATGAACGCACTTGTTTTTGGCGCATCGTCGGCTTGGCAACGAAGACTCATCGCCGTTTTGGAACGCCGTGGATACTTCTTACATTTTTTTGATTCTCGTTCCGATTTCTTCGAGGCCTTTCATTCGTTTTCGGCGCCGATCGTCGTCATATGCGACGAATCCGCTGAGCGAAATGAGCGTCTCAGCGTCCTGCAAGCGCTGCGACTAACGCCCGCTCCGCGCTCGCCCTTTGTTCTGATCGGAGTCGCCATGCCGTCAGGCGGCTTTCTTAAGGATTACGTTGACTCAGGCGCGGACGACTTTTTTCTAGAAACGGACGATGACGATTCTTGGGCCGCGCGTTTTTTCGCCGCGGAGTGCCGCGTAAGGGGCGTCGACGGAGAAGCCCAGGCGTTGCCTCCGCCTGTCATCATGAGGGATCATGACTTCCCTTTCGGCATGTTTCGCACTATTCCCGAAGGTCGGATGATTTTCGCCAATCAGGCTCTCGCCGACATGCTTGGTTACGATTCTTGCGAGGAATTGAAAAAATTGGATCTCGCTCGGGATCTTTACCTCCGAGCGGAGGATCGCGAGCACATGTTGCGAGTTGTGCCGGAGACGGTGAACGGAGTGGACGTCGATTTGAAGCGAAAGGACGGGTCCGTATTCACGGCGCGCGTCTCTGGTCGGAAAATTTTTGACAAGGACGGTAAATTCCGCTACATGGAAGGGATCATATTTGACGTGAGCGGCGAAAAACGCGCGCTTGACTTATTGAAATTGCAGCGGGATTTAAACGCTTCGCTGGCGGCGGCCGACGACGCCTCCTCTTTGTTGAATGCGGTTCTGGAATACGCCACGACCATCAATGAAATCGATTGCGGCGGCATTTATTTGGTCGAGGAAGATAGCGGCGATCTCGTTCTTGCGGCTTCAAAAGGTAATTCGGAAAGGTTTATAACCTCCGTCTCGCGTATTGAACGCGCTATTTACGAAAAAAACGGCATGCCTTTCCAAAAGACGCTCATATTGCACGGCGGCGAATATGCGGAGCCGTATCGCACTGAGAACGTCGCCGAAGGTTTGCGAGCGACGATAGTGGCTCCTATCTTAGTCGAAGGTAAACTGATTGCCACATTAAGCCTTGGATCGAGAATTTTCGACTTCTTACCCCCCATCGCGATACAGACAATTGAATCGATCGCTCTCCGAGTCGGCGGCGGCTTGGCCCGCGCGCAGGCCGAAGAAAATATGCGAACCGCCGAACGCAATTTGTTCGCAATGTTTCATTCCCTCGACGATATGGTCTTCATAGTTCGGCAGGCGGACGCCACCGTCTTGCAGGTTAATCAAGCGGTGAAAAATATATTGGGATATTCTCGCAAAGACCTTATCGGAAATCCTGTCGACGTTTTTCATGTTCCCGCGAACGTGCCCGGCGTTCGATCCCGTCTGAAGCACATTCCGGTTACGGGCTCGCGTCTTAGCGACTTGCCCCTTGTGGCGAAGGACGGCGCTATCATTCCAGTTGAAACGCGATTGACCTATGGTAAATGGGACGGGGAAGACGTCGTTTTCGCCGTCGTCCGCGATCAACGCGAAAAACGTCGAGTCCAAGTCGCCTTGCATGAAAGCGAAGCTAGATATCGCGCCATCGTCGAAAATGCGGCCACAGGCGTGGCTCTTGGCGACGTGCATGGAAATTATCTTGAAGTGAACGCCGTTTTGGCCGATATGCTCGGCCGAAAGCCGGAAGAAATCGCGGGAAAACATTATTCCCTCTTCACGCACCCTGACGACGTTTTTCAACAAGAAAAACGAATGGAGGAGTTGTTCTCCGGTAGAGCGGACTACGTTCAAATTGAAAAACGGTACATTCGACCTGATGGGTCTTCGATTTGGGCGAGAGTGAGCAATTCTCTGCTTCGCGACTCGGACGGTAACCCGACGTACGGAGTCATCATCGTCGAAAACATTGACGCTCGTAAACGCGCCGAGCAGGCGTTGCAAAAATCCGAGGCGCGACTGCGCCGGCTGATCGAATCGCTTCCCGACCTCGTCGTCACGCTCGAAGCGGACGGTGCGATCAAGTACCTCAATCAACCGCAGCGAAGCGCTACGGCCGAAAAAGTGCAAGGCCGAAGCGCTTTTGATTTCATAGCCGTGAAGGATTTGGCGGCGGCTCACAAAAACTTGGAACGCTGCGTCTCCGAAAAGACCATGCAATGCGTTCAAGTGCAGGACAAAAACGGCGATTGGTGGGATTGTCGCGTCGTTCCGATGGGAGACGATGACGAAACGAACGAATACCTCGCCATTTGCGCGGTAATTACCGAGAGCAAAACCGCCGCCGATCGCATCCGCGAAAGCGAGGCGAAGCTTCGCAGCCTCTTCGACAATTTGCCCGATATGGTGTTTCTCCTTTCCAACGTCGAAGGCGAAATTATTTTCACGAACCGAGAGCGTCATAGCGTTTCCGGCGAAATTATTTGCGGAACTTCTTTCCTTGATTATCTACGCGACGAGAATTTGGATTTTACTCGCGAAGCGCTGCGAAAGGCGTTCAAAGAAAATCTCGTGCAAACTGGAGAGGCGGCCGACGTTTTTGGACGGTATTGGGCCTGTAGCCTCGTCCCGATCGTCAAAAACGACGTGGTGGCGTATGTTATGGCCATTTGCACCGACGTTACCGAGCAACGCCTTGCCGACGAAGCGCTGCGAGAGGAGCAACTCCTCTTGCGCCGACTTATCGATCTACACGAGCGAGATCGTCAATTAATCGCTTACGAAATTCACGACGGTTTGGCGCAGTTGCTTACCGCCGCCCGTTTTCATATGGAAAGCTTTTGCCGGGAAGAGGAGGATGGACGCACTTTGTCCCAAAAAGACTTGTATGTCGCCCTTGAGCTAATCGGACAAAGCGTTGACGAGACTCGCCGACTGATTAGCGGCATTCGGCCTCCGATTCTCGACGAAGCGGGCGTCGTCGACGCCGTCGATTATTTGATTTGCGAATGCCGACAGCGAAAAGGCATCGACATAATGTTTAAGCACGACGTTACTTTCCGCCGTTTAGCTCCCCCGCTCGAAACCGCCGTTTTTCGCATAGTTCAAGAATCGTTGAACAACGCCTGCAATCATAGCCAAAGCGATTTCGTGCGAGTGGAGCTCTCGCAGCACGACTCTTGCTTGAGAATTAAGATTCGCGACGAAGGAATCGGCTTTAACCCCGCCGCCGTCGATTCCAGCCGTTTTGGATTGCGAGGAATTCGGGAACGCGCTCGATTGCTTGGCGGAATCGCCGACATCCAATCGGCCGAAGGGGACGGCACTTCTGTCCTCGTTGAGTTGCCTCTCGTCCCTCAACCTGCCGAGCATGAGGACTTAAATTAAGCGAATGATTCGGTACGAAGATATTTACGCAGGGCGTTTGATCGGAACTTCGATTACACTCAACGCATTCTCCGCGAACGAAAATCGCACGGCGTCGGCAGCCTCCGCTGCGCTTGTAACTTGAATCGCCTCGACGCCTAAAGATCGCGCCAACGCCGTATAATCGATCGCCGGATCGACGATGTCTAGTCCTACCGTGCGTTCGACGTGCGACGATTCCAATTCCAACGTCTTTCCGCAATCCTTGAGAATCTTGTACTCCGTGTTGTTGCAAATGACGAACGTGACGGGAATGCGATACCTAGCCGCGGTCCAAAGTCCTTGAATCCCGTACATCGCCGAACCGTCGCCTATGAGCGCCAACACGGGACGCTCAGGCCAGGCCATCTTCACGCCGATCGCGCAATTGAGCCCCCACCCCAACGCCCAACCGCGCTGCGCGAAATAGCCGGTCGTATTTTTCAACGCGCCGACTTGCTCGAAATATCCTCCCATCGTCGTCGTGGGCGATTCCTCGATGACCGCGACGTTCGACGGCAGAATTCCGGATAATTGATCCATCAGCGTTATCGGAGCGACGGGACGATTTGCCGAAAATCTTGCCGCGTCTTTGCGAAGCGAAGCGATTCGTTTTGCTTTTTCCTTTTCATAGCGCACGATGCGGGCTGTTACCGTCGCTTGAGTTTCGGATGTCGCACGCGCGCGGATTTCCTTTGCAAGCGCCGCGAGCGCAGGCCGGGGATGGCCGAGTAGTCCGACCTCGAGCGGATAATTCTTATTCAACTCCCATTGATTCTCGTCGATCTGAATGAGGCGAACGCCCGCGGGAATCGGGCAGGACGGCTCATGGCGAATGTATTGCTGCATCAATTTCATGCCGACGACCAGCAAAACGTCAAAGTCTTCCAAACGTCGGCGAACTTCCGGCGACCAAAACGGCAGCGGCGGGGCGGCCAACGGATGATCGGAGGGAAAACTGCAACGCCCGTGCGATGTCGTCGCTTCATGCATCACTGGCGCGCCGAGCCTTTCGGCGACGGCGACCAATTCGGCGACGGCGTTCGCCTCGCAAACGCGGCTGCCGACCAGTATCCCCGGCGATAGGGCCGAGGCCAATACCTCCGTCGCGCGCTCCACGGCCTCTTTCGGCGGGGTCGTTTCGATATTTAGGTCGGGCGCGCGTCGAAGATCGGCGGTCTCTCCGGCGAAAAGTTCGCACTGAACGTCGAGCGGCAGAGATAGAAAGACCGGACCGCACGGCGGAGTCAATGCGGTTTGCACGGCCCGGCGGAGGACCGTCGGAATTTCGGCAGAGTTGCGTACTTCGTGAGCCCATTTCGTCCACGGTCGCGCGGTTTCGACCATTTGTCCCCACAAAATCGGCTCTTCCAACGCCATGCGTTGATCCTGCTGACCGGCCGTGACGATCAACGGCGTTCCTTCTCGAAACGCGTTGTAGAGCATTCCCATGGCGTTGCCGAGACCGCAACAGATATGCACGTTGACCACGCCCGGCGTTCCCGACGCTTGAGCGTAGCCATCGGCGATCGCCATGGCGGGAACTTCTTGCAAAGCAAGGATGTATTCGAGACGATCGTCTCGCGCGAGGGCGTCGTTCAACGGCAGCTCGGTCGTGCCGGGATTGCCGAAGACGTAGCGGACGTTATACTGCGCCAGAATCTCGATAAAGGCTTCTATTCCGTTCATGATGCAGTCATTATGCTCCCAGGCAGTCAATAAAAACACCCGCGGGCGAGGCGCCAGCGGGTGTTTTTTTGTCAGCGTCTTATTATCGGAACGTTTTATCGAACGGCCCGAGTTGGGGCCTGCGGCGCTAACGTCGGCTGCTGACGAGCGGTTCGCGTCGTCGGAGCCGTCGTGCGAACGTTTCTTGAAACGTAATCGCCATCGTCATAGGAACCGTAATTAGTAACGCTTCCGCCGCCGCAGTTACGGCATCCTCCTGAACTTTTTACGGCGGGACCGCCCCAGCCGTTCCAGCCGCCGTTTCCGACGAAATTGCCGCATCGATCGCAGGGATCGTGGCAATCGGGCGGATCGCTGTACCAATCGCCCCAGTAGCGTTCGCCGCAACCGTGGCAAGACCAAGTTTCGCGAGAGAACAGGGCCGCGATAGGCGTCAACAAACCGCAGCAGGCCCGCGGACGGCTGCAACTGCCGCACGAATCACAGTCGCCGCAGCTTCCGCATGAACGTGAACCGCATACGTTGTAACTGCCGCATCGCGGACGGCTAACGGCGTAACCGCAATCGCCTCCGTTGCAGTCGTCGTTCCAACTCGACGTGTGAGGCACGCAGGGGTGCATAAAATTCGATCGGGAGCCGCAACTGTCGCAGCCGCCAAGCATGCTCAAGAGCATGCCGCTAATTATAAGCGTGTTCATATCCCTCGTTCCCTCCTCTTCAGGGGATGAAATAGCCCGTAACGAGCGTTCTTTTCGTCGTGAGTCTGGTTTGCACGGCGAAATTGTTTCTTCGCTCAACACTCTGTATCGGGCGTTTTTATCGGAAGAGTCGGGAAAAGCGAATTTTACGCTAAAGCTCGCGTAGATTGCCTGTCTTGTCTGCGGTGGTCGTGTTGCTGGCTACTCGACGACGAGCGTTACATCAATATTTCCCCGTGTTGCGTTTGAGTAGGGGCATACGACATGCGCTTTCTGGACCAACGCCTCTGCCTCATTCTTCGCTAGGCCTGTTGTCGAAATATTCAATTCTACCTGGATCCCGAAACCCGTCGGTAACGGTCCGATTCCCACTGCGGCTTTGACCGTCACGTCGGACGAAAGAGTGATTTTTTCCTTCATCGCCACAAATTTCATTGCCCCGAGAAAGCACGCTGAATAACCGGCCGCAAAGAGTTGTTCCGGATTCGTTCCGGCTGCTCCGTTTCCGCCCAGCTCCTTTGGCGTGGTTAGTTTTACGTCGAGCGCTCCGTCCGAAGAAACGGCATGTCCTTCACGACCGCCGGTCGCTTGAGCGTGGGCTGTGTATAGAACTTTTTCCAGCGACATAGATATTCTCCTTGTAATATGCAAAGCGATTGTGAATACGTTGTATATCGTAGGAAAACGCTGTCTTACAGTCCACCCGGGCGAATAATTCTTTTGCTATCCTCCGGCGCTGAAAGCGCTTCGTCGCGGGATGTGGCCAATGGGTCACTTGGGCGATTCAAGAAAACCGGCCAAGGCGTAGATGAGGCCGGCGTTCCAATTGATCGCGATTTCGTTCGTTTCGTAGTCGCCTTGGACATCGCGCCAATCGAAGGCGTTTTTCCGCGGCCCGCCCACGAGATAGCCGGGCCAAGCCTCCCCCTTCATTTCGCAGCGGCGGTCGTGCGGATGCAGCGGCGGGTGATCGCCCAGGCCTGTAACGAACGAACGGCCGAAGCAATTGCGGCCAAAAAGGTGATTAACTTCGTCGATCGCGACGTCGCGATAGACCGATTTATTCGTTGCGCGATAAGCGGCCTGAAGAATCGTCGTTTGTCGGGCGACCGCTCCGTTACATCCCCAGAAATACTTTTCGCCGAACGGTCGCGCATATCCATGCACGTCGCGCTCTTTCACGAGTTCGTCGGCTAGGTAGAGTAGACTACTCCGAAGCTTTTGGACGAGAGCGGAGTTTCGGCCGTCTTTTTTGGAAAATAGATAGGTCAGTTGGCCGAGGTTTTTCACTTCGCCCCAATCCATGCTGTGATCGAACCAAGCGCCCGATTTTTCGATGCGTGCCTCCGCATCTCGCAAGAAATTGGCGTCGCCTGTAGTCTCCCAAAGTTCAACGGCCGCCCAAAGTCGATCGTCCGCGTCTTTGGTGTCGTACGCGCCGGTCGAAAATCCGCGTTGGTCGGCGTTATGATTTTCCGGATGCGATTGCAAGAAGGCGTAAGCTTTTTGGGAAGCGGCAAGACAACGATCGGCGAAAGCGGCGTCGTACTCCCGATAATATCGTGAGGCCATGGCGGTGATCGCGGCAAAGTCGGCCGTCGCAGCGCTTCCCCAAGGCGTGAAAAATCGTTCCGTCTTTTCTTTCTCCGGCGAAATAAAACCGCCGAACGTTTTGGTCGATAGTTTGTGATAGACCGAGCCGTCGTCGGCTTGCATTTTTAAAAGCCAATCAAGTTCCCAACGGATTTCGGCGAGGTAGTCGGGCGTTTTATCGTCGCCGCTCTGCGTTCCGATTCGCACTTTACTCAAAGGAATTCTAAAATCGTCCCAGGCGCGAAGCATGACTCCAACCGTCACGCCGGCGTTGACGACGTATTTGTTATAATCGCCAGCGTCGTGCCAACCGCCGACGCCGTCTTGTTTCTCGTGACGACCGTTGACGAAATCGGTCCAGGCGTCTTCCGTATGACAAGCGGGGTGCGAGTATGCAACTCCCTTGTACGTTGCGGAAACCGCCTTGCCGCATCGCCAAAGATACATGCTCCGGAGGACGACTTTGAACGGTTCGTCGTAAACGTCGCTAGCGATGCGAAAGTCGGCGGAGCGGCCGACTCCTTCGGCTTCTAGACGGTATTCGCCGGGCGCTTTAACGGCTGAAAAATCGGCGATAAAAAGCTTTTCTTTCGTGTCGGCGTTACGGATCGGTTCGCCTACGGCGCCGCGAAAGACTTCGACGCCGTCTTTTGAATGCCGCACGACGAACTCTCGACATTCGCCGAAGATAGACGCTTTTTTCTCAGCGTCGGGAAAATAGCCGACGGTGTTTAATCGGATTCTCGGCGCTGAGTCAGCCGTCGGATCCGCGGCAAAAACGAACGTCGAGAAAAGCAAAACTATAGTAATGGAAAACATGATCGCCGAGAGGCTATTCTTGCGAAGGGATAGGCGTTTGAAGAGGGACCCGCGAAAAAACGAAAACTTAAAACTCTTTGGCGTCCGTTCCATATCGCAGTCACTCGCTCAAGGCTTCTTTTCGGTCGGCGGAATCAGCTTGACGAACGTTTCGCGATCGCGGTCGCAGGTGATTTTGCCGTCGGCGTATTTTAGTTCGACGACTTGGATGGAACTGCGGCGTTTTTCGGCGAAGTTCTCTTTTTCGTCGGTGCGAATTCCTGGGTGCGTAAAATAATATAGAAAGGCGCGGTCGCCGCTAACGACGACGTCGCAATGACGTCCGATGTCTTGATCGTCCTTGCCGACGCCCCATGTTTGCAAGAGATTGGCGCCAGGTTGGCGATTCCATTTCAAGCCGTCGTCGGAGCTATAAACGGCCAAGCCTCGCCATACGTCGGTGATAAGCCACTGTTTGCCTTGCCAGTGAAACGTCTTCGGCCCTTCGCCCGACTGATCTCCGACCGCTTTTCCTCCGTCGGTCCAATGGTACAGATCGGGACTGTCGGCGTAGTAGATTGATTTGCGATCGCGCTCGTTGTTGTACCACATTCGCCACGTCCCGTCCGACAATCGCAAAACGCAAGCGTCGATCACGCGGTCGGCGGATAATTTCAACGTCGATTCGTACTTCCACTTGAGCAGGTCGTCGCTCGTTAAGTGGACGATATCGCGCGAGGCGTTCCAGTCTTTGAAGATGCCGGGAACGACGGTCAAATACATGTGGTATTTGCCGTCATGTTCGACGATTTCCGGCGCCCAAAACGTGTAGTCGCTTTTTCCGTAGTCAATGTCGGCCGTTCCGCGATACTTCCAGTTTACGCCGTCCGACGATTCGGCGACGCCGATCTTCGTGCCGTGAACCCAAGACGCTCCTTCCAAGCCGGGCATGTTCGCTCGCCGGCTAGTATAGAACATAAACCATTTTTTTTCCTGTTTGTTCCAGCAGAGGACGGGATCTGTAGGGCCATCGAAGACAGGGTCGCGATAAACGGGTTTCGTTGCGAGAGCGCCCTCCGGTTTAGACGCAATTTCGGACGCGGCGACCCACGGCTTTGTAATTTTTACCGTGTCGCCCGTATCTTCCAGATCGAACAAGCGAGCATGTTCCTCTCGGCCGCCGTTCGGCTGATGCAAGACGAGCGTCAATTGGCCGTCGAAACGCTTGAAGATCATCGCGTGGCCGCCGTCATGCTGGAAGAGGAGCTTGTCTTGCTGAATCCAGGGGCCGGTTACCTTGCCCGACTCTGACTCGGCGATTCCCACGCAGTAGCCTTTTGAAAAACTCGACCAGAGCATAAGCAGCTTGCCGGTCTTCGTTCGGTAAAGGAACGGACCGTCGGTCACGCGGTTCGCTTTTCCCCAAGGCGCCTCATTCGCTTTGAAAAGAACCGTATCGCTTCCGTCGAGAGCCGAGAGATCGTCTTTCAGCTTCGCGACGTTAATTGTGCCGGGGCTTACTTGAACCCATTCGTGACAAAAGACCATATAGGGAACGCCGTCTTCGACCCATAGCGTGGCGTCGAGTGAAAACATCCCCTCGGGCGTGTGCGGCCCGTTCTTAAACGGCTTGAACGGTCCAAGCGGCGAATCGCCGACGATAACCTGCGAAGCGCGCTTCTTCGAGTCGGGCCAATCGGAATGCGCCTTCTTATTCTCCGGATCGTCGTAGAACGTCAGAAAAAGATAGTATTTGTCTTTATACTTGTGCAGTTCCGGAGCCCATATCCCGGCAGCCGCCCAAAAATCCTTCGGAATGTCGAAAACCGGAATCGGCCCGCGCCACGTTTCCAAATCTTTACTTGCGAAAACGGAGACGCCTTGAACGCCGTCCTTGTCGTACCATTCGCGCGAAGTCACGAGATAATACGTTTTCGACGTTTCGTCCGGAAAGATAAACGGATCGCGGAGGCGAAGGTCGGCGAGTTTCCAATCCTTCGGCTCCGCTCGCTTCGGTTCGTCGCCGAAAACGGCGACGGACGTTCCGGCGAACGCGGCAAGCAGACAAAGAATCAAAAATAACCGGCGCTTCATATAAAACTGTCCTTCCGACTAACTATTTTCCGGATTCTTCGCCGACCGTCAAGCTGACGGAGGTGTCCTCAAGGCCCGGCGAAGTCGCCCTTAGCGTTACTTTACCCGGCGTCTTCGTCGCCTGATAGATCGCCAATCCGCGACCTTCGAACGCCGCATGCTTGGCGTCTTTTCCGTCACTTATGTCGGCGACGTCGCCGTTTCCAATTCCAAGCAAGCGAATCGGACCCTCGGCGACGAAAGTTACTTCGTTTTTCGCGTCGACGATTCGGACGCCTTTTTCGTCAGTTATGCGATACTCGACGTGCCACACGCTTTGCCCGTCGGCCGTGATTTCCGCCTTATCGGCGATCAATTCGACCTTCTTCGGAGCGCCGGCCGTTTTTAATTCATATTCGCAGACGGTCTTTCCGTTCTTCTGTCCTTCGACTTTGAGCGTTCCTGGTTCAAAAGGAAGCGAGAAGAATATCATGCCGTCCCGGCCCTCGGAAGCTTTGCGCGTGGCGATCGTTTTGCCGTTCAACGTTAACCGGGCTTCTTCGCAGTTGGTCGAGCAAAAGACAGTGACGTCTTCGCCTTTTTCAAAATTCCAATTTTCAGTCGGCGGACGGAAACGTCGACGAGGCGGCATGGGCGGCTTCTTGTCCGCGGCCTTAACGGTCCCGTCTTGCGACGGTTTCGCCGCTTCTTCCGCCGGCGACTTTTTCTCGGCGGTTTTCAAATCGCCTTCTTTCGACGGCTTTGGTTCGCTTTCTTTTGATGGCTTTTGATCGCCTTCTTTGGACGTTCCGTCCTTCGGCGGTTTCTGATCGGGGCCTGTGCCTCCCGGACCGGGTGCTTGACCTGGAGCTTGCCATGGACCTCGGCCGCGTTCGCCGGGACGACGGGGGAAGCCTTTCATGGCGGTCGCGTAAATAACCGGCTTCTCACTCCACAGCGTTTCGCGGAACATGCCCATCTGTTTTTTGAAGCCGCAGAGATCGAGTAGACCGGCGCTCGACGCCCGATTCGGAAATTTCGACGCTTCGCCTAAATAATCAATGCCGGTCCACAAGAATTGGCCGCTAATGTATTCGTTATCGCGAACGGCCAGCCATTGCTGGTAGCCGTGTCCCGTTTCGCTGCCGAAGATAAACCGCTTGGGATATTTTTTGTGATCCTCGGCGTAACGCGGTTCCTGATAGTTATAACCGACCACGTCTAAGATGTCGGCGAAGCCGACCGCGTCGGACATCGGCACGTTGGCCAACGCCGCCGTCACCGGTCGCGACTTATCGAGCTTTTTCACCGCCTCAACGAGCGGTTTGCCGAATTTCACTAGGTATTCGGCCGAGGGATTCTCCGGTTTATATTCTTTTCCCAAAACCGGGTTCGAATATGGATCGTTTGCGTAGTCGATTTCATTTCCGATACTCCACATAATGATCGACGGATGGTTGCGGTCGCGCACGATCATGTCGTGAGCGTCGCGCTCCGACCAAATCGCGAAATCTTCACTGTAGCCGAAGCGGGACGGCAGATCGGAGTTCCAGCCGGCTGCCCATTTGTTCTTCCCGAAGCCGAATTCGTCGAAGATTTCGTCTTTGACGAGGAAACCCATCCGGTCGCAAAGATCGAGTAACTCGGGAGCGGGCGGATTGTGGCTCATCCGCACCGCGTTCACTCCCATGTCCTTCAAAATTCGTAGCCGACGCTCCCATACGCCGATCGGGACGGCGGCGCCGATGCTACCCGCGTCGTGATGCAGACAGACGCCTTTAAGCTTCATCGACTTGCCGTTGAGGAAGAAACCCTTGTCGGCGTCAAATCGCAACGAGCGAACGCCGAACGTCGTGACAACCTCATCGACCGCTTCGTTAGCGACGATCAATTTCGTTTTCAGCTTGTAAAGAGCCGGAGAGTCGGGCGACCATAACGCCGGCTTGGCGATTTTAACATCTTGCGTAATGGCGTGACGCGACTTCGGCGTAACGGAACCGCCCAGCGCTCGCAGGGCGATTGTTTTTCCGTCGGGAGTGACGATCTCGCTTTGAAGCAAATACGACTTCTTATCGGCCGTCGAGTTTTCGGCCGTCGTTTCAATATGGATCGTCGCCGCATCGCCGTTTACGTCCGGAGTCGTCACGAAAACGCCGCCGGTCGGGAAGCGAACTGAATTGACCACGCGAACGCGAACATGGCGATAGATGCCCGAACCGGTATACCAGCGCGAGTCCGGCAGACGCGAATGGTCGACGCGAACGGAGATTACGTTGTCGGCCGGATCGCCGTCGAACTTCGGCTCGACCTTTTTACCCTCGTCGGAATTCTCGTCGTCGTTCGATTTTTTTTCTTCAGTAACTTTTTTGACGTTCGAGGCGAATTTCAAGAACGGGGTTAGATCGTATTCGAAGCTCGAATAGCCGTAAGGTCGGCGTCCGAGAAATTGACCGTTGATCCAGACTTCGGAATTGCAATAGACTCCGTCGAATTCGACGATGACGGTTTTCCCCTTCCAGCTCTCGGGGGCCGTGAAATGTTTGCGATACCATGCTATGCCGCCGGGGGCGAAACCGATTGCGCTTCCGTAGGATTGCTCAAAGGGGCCTTCGGCGCTCCAATCGTGCGGAACGTCTAGTTTTCGCCACGCGGAATCGTCATATGCCGGCTGAACGGCCCGGCCGAAATCGCCTTTCGTGAATAGCCAATCTGGATCGAAATCGACGTAAGTTCTAGGGGAATCGGCTAAACAAATGGATGCGGCGGCGAAAACGACGCAGCTGGCGGCAAAAAGAACGCATTTTTTCATAAAAAACCTCCGTTATCGAATTAGTCGTCGGTAACGGCGGCAACTATTCCCGACGCGAGAATATCCAGATTTTCACGACAAAACCGTTTTTCGAGGGCTAAGTGAAATGTACGGCGAAATCGAGCGGATTGATACGTCGGCGGCAACCAAACTACCGAAGAGCTTGGTTTTCGTCGAGCGGTCGTGGTTAAGTAAGTAACGATAGTAGCGGGCTTATCGCGTTTCTTCCGGCGCAGTCGGCGTCAAAATAGTTTTCCCGTCGAACGGATCGGAGTCCAAGTTGAACTTGCCGTTCGTCTTCGTTAACGATACGCGGCGCAATTTGTCGTCCGACGGCAGGCAAACCAATCCGGACGCTTGTTGAGCGTCGGCGGCATAGGCGACTAAATCTAATTTCGCCCAATCCATTTGCGCCGTCGATTGAGCCAACTTAATCTGCGGCAAAACGGCTCCGTCACGTACCAGGATGACCGCCGGAATCGATCCGACGGCGATTTTACGCCAGCCGCTTTCGTAGACCTCGCCCGATTGATAATCAATCCACTTGCCCGACGGCAAATAAACGTTGCGTTCCGTCGCGTTCGCTTCGAAAAGCGGCGCGACGAGCATGTCGGAGCCGAAAAGATATTCGTCTTCGACGAGCCAGGCCCCGGGATCTTTCGGATACTCGACGAACAAGGCGCGAAGCATCGGCAATCCGCGTTCCGTGCAATCTTTCGCTTGCGCATAAACGTAGGGCATTAACTTGTATTTCATTTCGACCGCAGCACGGAAGTCGTTCATGAATCGCTCGCCGTATTCCCACGGTTCGCGCGGCGGCTGACCGTGGCAACGACTATGCGACGCGAGCATGCCGAAGGGGAGCCAACGGCGATACAATTCGGCCGGCGATCGCATGGTGAATCCGCCGACGTCGTGACTCCAAAACGCGAATCCGCTCAAGCCGAACGAAAGTCCGCCTCGCAATTCGCCGGCCATTCCCACGTCGGTAACTTCGGCGTCTCCGCCCCAATGCAACGGGTAGCGTTGGCTGCCGGCCCAGGCGCTGCGCGCCCAGATGATGTTTTCGCCCGAGACGTTTTTAATCGCCTCGGCTGCCGCTTTGTTATATCGCAGCGGATACAAATTATGCTCGTGAAAGCCGGTCCGGCCGGAAGCGAACAATCCGTTAACCGGAGCCGCCTCGCCGAAATCGACCTTAATAGCGCCTACTCCTTGGCGAATTAAGTCGCCCAGCTTCTCCTGATACCATTTGACCGAATCCGGATTCGAGAAATCAAGCACGGCGTCTTCATACGGCAAATTTCCTTTGCCGTCTTTCACGGACAACCCCTTCTCGACGATTTCCGAAAAGAGCCGATTCTTCGGCGTGAAATACGGTAATTGCCATAAGCAAATATGGAAACCGTCATTTTTTAAATCGGAAATCATTTTCGGAGCGTCCTTGAAACGCTTCGTCGAAAACTGATAATCGCAGCGCCAATCCGTTTCAAACCAGCCGGTGTCCAAGTGAATTACGTCGCAAGGAATTTGGTTCTTGCGCAATTTCGCGGCGACGTCGCGGGTTTGATCTTCGGAAAAATACGTGATCCGGCTCATCCACAAGCCGAACGACCATAACGGCGGCATTGCCGCTTTTCCCGTCACGTTCGTGTATTCATCGAGTATCTCTTTCGGCTCGCCGAGGAAAACGAACAGATCTAGTTCATCGTCTCCGATCATTAGCGTGTTCACTGCCGAATTCGTCGCGCCGAAGTCGCAAGTGATCGGCGTTGACGTATGCATGAACATGCCGTAGCCCTGGCTGCTCATAAAAAACGGGATCGGCTTATACATCGCTTGGCTCGTCACGCCGTTAGCGTCGTTTACCCAAAGCACGACCTTCTGCCCGCGTTTGTCGAGTTTTGTGAACGATTCGCCGCAGCCGAAAATCTTTTCGTCGGGCGAGAGACAAAACGACGCCGCCACGCTTCGCGAATAGTCCGAGTTTCGCCGCACGAACGAGAACGGCGTGATCGGTCGGTAAGTAACGGAATTGTCCGCCGGCGCATTTGTTTTCGTTAGCAGTTTGCCCGAGGCGTCGCGAAATTCAATACGCCACGGCTTTTCCATGATCGAAACTGAGGCGCACACGCTCGAATAGCGATGCCCGCCCTCGATCTTCTCGTATTTCCACGATTTATCGATCGGCGGCTCTCCGACGAGCATCGGCGAAGGGCCTTGCGATCTTGCCGGCAAGCCGGTTTTCATGCGCACTCGAACCGTTCGCGGCGAAACGAATTGCAGCGAAAACGGCAATTGCGGATTGACTTCGTATTCGCCGTTCGGAAAAACGCTCCCGTTCGTCGGCGTCAAAAACGCCATGTCGTTGTCGAACGCTCGCCGCACTTCATAAACGTTTTGGCGCCACGAAACATCCCCTTCCGCTTTCGCGGGATCGAATTTCGTCAATCGGTCGGCCACGAAATACGTGTTTTTGAAATCGTGAAAGTCGCCGCTAATGTCGAGCGGCTGGCTTAGCAACTCCGGCGTCGGTTCCGCCTTTGCCGGCTGACCGACGAATGCGGTCAGCGCGGCGAGGCAAAGCAACGAGTTAAAACCGAACTTAACGGATCGGACTTTTTTAATCATTTCCATGAAAGCTCGGGGGAAAGTGAGGGAAATTAGTTAACGACGTCGCAATCGCCTACTGTATGACGTTCGACAAGGCCGTCTTCGCTCCGAGATGATCGGGTTGATTTTTCAAAACGATCTCGAATTCCTTGCGAGCCTCTTCCTTGTCGCCAAGGCCGAGTCGGCCAAGTCCGATCACGTAATGCGCGATTGCTTGTCGCATTTTCTCCGTCGGCATATCGCCGAATTTTCCGAAGAAATCAATTTCGTCCTTTTTATCCAACGCGTCGGCGCCGGCTTTGACAAGTTGCGTGAAAATCGCCTTCGCTTTGTCTTCCTGGCCGAGTTTTCGCAAGGCCAGAGCTTGGTAGAACTCCAAGACGGAAGTGTGGGCGGTCGGCGCCACGTCGTCGGCGTCGGCCTTCGACAATTCCGCCGCAGTTTCGGTGAATTCCGCCTTCGCTTTCTCTTTCTCGCCGAGAGCTTCAAAGGCAACGCCGATCCAATAATGAGCTTCGGAGGTTCGGCCGCCTCGTTTCATTTTGGGGGCGCTTAAATTCACCGGATAATCGATCGACGCTTGAAACTCCTTGAGCGCCGCCGAGTAATCCTTCTCGGCAAGTTTTTTATGGCCGATTAAGAGATGCGCGTCGGTCCAGCAATTGAAAACGCCGAAACGAGCGCCTCCTTCCCAAACGTTGAATTTTCGATCCTTCATCAGCGCAAGCGCCTCGTCGCACTTGCCCATGAAGACTTTCATGCTGATTTCGCGAGAAAGGGCGTCATCTCGATTGAGAATGACGGCATGTTTTTTCTCCAATGCGGCAAGGCGTTTTTCGGGCGATTCGCCCGCCTTTTCGTATATCTGGTCCAACTCAAACGAGTGCACCGGATACTTGTCGCTCACGGCGATCGCTTTTTCCAATTCGGCGATCGCTTTCGGCATGCCGCCCTCTTTCTTTGAGTAGGCGAGGCCTAAATTGCGATGGGCGACGGCGTTCGTATCGTCAATCGCGAGCGAGCGCTCCCACAGACGAATCGCTTCGTCGGGTTGTAGATCGAAGTAGAGGTTGCCCAAGTAGTAGGCGGCGAGCGCGTCTTTCGGATTGGCGGCCATTGCGCTTCGTAACGCGTCGATCACCTCGACTTGGAACGGGAATACATAGTCCATGGGGAGTTTCGACGCCGTTTGATAATAACCGGCCGCTTTCGACTTATCGCCGAGCCGCTCGGTGAAATATCCGAGATAGTAGTAGGTCAAAGGCGAAATTTTCGCCTTATCCGTCGCCGAGTCGATGACCAATTGCAGCGTGTCGATTCCGTCCTGCCAGAGGCCCTCGCGACTGAAGTCGGAGGCGATTTCTAGTCCTTCGGCCGGGAAATCTCGCATCGTGTTCTTTAGAGTCGCTTCGGGGGAGGCCGATTTTTTCGCCAAATGACGTTCGACTAACGCTCGAATATCGAGCGGATCGATCTTCAACGCCGCATCGACCGTTTTTTGCGCGTCGGCGTACTTGCCTAAATGGCGCAGCGCGGTCGCTTTAAGATTTACCGCGCGAGGATTCATCGAGTTGGCGGCCAAGGAACGGTCTAAGTATTCGATCGCCGCGGTGAAATCGCTTTTCTCGCATTTAATTTCCGCCATTTCGTAATAGGCGGCCGACGCCCAAGCTTCGTTCCAAGTCGCTTTGTAGAACGAATCGAACGCGGCGTCCGGTTTTCCGAGATAGCGCAGAGTTAGGCCGAGGTAGTAAATCGGCTCGCCGTCTTTCGGGCTGGTATAGCTTTTCGATAAGCGGTCGACCGCGGTGCGCAAGCAATTTTCGGCATCGGCGAATCGCGCTCGTTTCAGATAGTAAATGCCGAGGGCCGTGTTGGTCCTCGCGTCGCCGGGATCGCGGCGGAGACCTTCGAGCCAATACGGGTCAGGCTCCAAGGCCGGGTTATGGAACTGATCGATGCGCTGTCCGATCAAATACAATTCTTCAACCGTCTTCACGTCTTTGGGAGCAAGGGGAGGGACGACCTTTTCCGGCATCGGCTCGCCTTTCAATTTCACGGGCGAATAAGCGATTAGCTCGCGGCCCGCCTCGGAGAGCGACGCGCGCAAGTCGTGTTCGTCAATTCCCTCGGGAACGGCGATTTGTTTGACGAACGGCTTGCCCGGATCGATCGTGATTTTTTCATCAAACAGAACTTTGTCGCCGGCGGTCAATTTGGCGAACGCCGCCAGATGCGGCGACGTGGCGTAGAATCCGACCTTGGCCATGCGGGGCGATTTCGTCGAATCGCTTTTGCCGTTTTTCGCCGGCTCGGCTTTGACGATTTCAAGATTGACGGCCGCGTCCAAATTGGCGTTTTTCACGCCGCCGATTCCGCGGAACGGATACCAATATTGCGTGAACGCCTTCGTTTCGAACGGTTGAATCCAGCTATAGTCGGGTTGGTTGTCGGAATAGGCGCCGACCATCAACTCGATGTAAGGGCCGTCACTATCGGTGAGAATATTGTCCCACATTTTTCCGGCGGGACTGTTTCCCCAGGTCCAGAACTTTTTGCCCGGCACGACATGGTGATCGGCCACGCTCATCGTGCCTGCCTCTTTACCGTGATCGTAGCCGGCGAAGAAATCGTCTTCGTAGTTCCAGGCGAACATTGAATTCGCGGCGTCGTGGTTTTTATACCAACTGACGTCGGTTCCCTCGCCGAAATCGGCGCCGGCGAATTTTCCCTTGGCGATCGGCCACGTCGCGAATTCGCGCTTAGCGTGATACGTGACGTATTCCGTCCTCGGCGGGAATATAATTTGATAATTCTCGTTCGTATGAACGGCCACGTTGGCGAAGTAGAGCATGGTGTTCGCCGTCGGCGTGCGGTTAACGACCCGCACCGACGCTTCGAGATAGGACTTGCCCGGTCGTAGCGTTAGACCGACGGCCCAGCGCATGCGGTGTCGCCATTCCAATTCGCCCACCCAAACCGTCTTGCTGCCGTCTTCGCCATTTTCGATGCGATATTGGGCGGGAAGCGAACTCGACGTGCGGTGATGGTGCGGAACGTTCCACTCGACGCCTCCGGAAATCCAATCGCCGATCATGCCGACTAACGCCGGCTTGACGACATGCTGATGATAGAAGAAGTCGTAGCCGTTGGTCTTGTCGACCGCCGAGAAAATACGTCCGCCGATTTCAGGCATCACGCCAATCTTGACGAATTCGTTTTCCAAATAGACGAGCGTGTAGGTCTTATCCGCTTTTTGGCCGGTCAGCTTGTCGTAAAGCGGATAGGGATAAACGCGACCTTCGGCGCCTTGATAGGCGCGACCCATGTAGAACATCGGATTCGGGTCGGGTTCGCCCGCCAAGTAGGTCGGAATGACGACTGACTCCTCCCAAATCTTTACGCCGGAATCGTCAGCGGCTTTGGCCGTTAAGCCGAACATGAATAAAACGATTCCTGCAAACGCAATCGAGGTTTTTGAGGATAAGCGCATAAGTTCACCTGACCGATGATTTGGAAAAAATGATGAGGGCCTGCGGAAGTCGCTAAGCGAAAAGCAAGACGCCGTTGATTTTAACTGAATTTGATTCCCCTCGGAAGCGTTGGATTATTGCACGATGCTTTGGAGCTTGTGACGGCCTCGAGGACGTCGGCGGATACATAACGGAACGGAGTAGGCGGCGAAGGATTGGGAAAGCGCAAAAAGGCCAAGCAGGAAAGGAGATGCTTTTGCGGAAATGAGTTCTTTCGTGGCAGGTTTGAGGAGAATATGGACGCATGCGTCATATTGGCTTTCGTAACAACTGAATTAGTAAAGAGATAGGAAAACGAAAAAAAGGGGGGTGTCCATAATCTCGACGGTTTTCGCGGGGCGGCGGAGCCGTAAGTCTCGGGCTGATCAATCTTTACGTAAGCGAGTTTGCGAGTTTTTGAATTGGTCGAAGTTTGCATTTTTTTGCGATCACGAGTCGTAAGAGGTTAGGGGGCAATATGTTTTGGAATTCGGAACGCCACGGAGGGCGTTCCCTACAGGTCGTTTCGCAAGGATTTATGGCGAGGGCTCGCACGTTTTTCGCAAATTTGCGGAGAAGTCGAATTGCCAAACAGCGCGTATCAGCGATACGCGATGATTCAGGAAGCGTTTTAGCTGAGAGGGCGGCACAAAAGCAAGGATGAAAGTCGCAAGATTTTCACGCGGAGGCACGGAAGCGCGGAGAGTTGGAGAGGAGAGATTGGCGGAACGCTAATCGGGTTGATATTTGCTAGTCCGAAATAGCCCCGGTCGTTGCGGCGTAAAATCGGCCCATCCGGAGTCCGTCAGTCCTGGGCCAACGCAGTCAAGCTTTTTGGCGATCGTGTTATGGGCCCGTGACTAGTCGGAAAGACTGCCCGACATGTCGCATATAGTAGTTGCAGAGGCTCACATCTCAGCGCTAAGATGGACGTACGGTGAAAACGCCGTCTGATAGAGGCTTTTTTCGGGGCTGCTGAAGAACTGGGCTTAACCTTCAAGTGAGCATCATGGCGCGTCGTCGAAGAATATCCAGCGCCTTGCACAACTTTCTTAGCACATACGCTAGTCGATACTCGGACTACGACGGCTATTGGTTGTTTGGCATGGTAATTGATCACCTTGACGCGGTTGAAATTGATCTTCTACATGCCGCGGAAGAGAGCGAGGAAAGTTCGCCGGATGGATTGCTCACACGGTTGGCGGTAGAGAAATTTGCCGACCAGATCAAAAAAGCGGGCCTATCTATCTCTTGTTTGCGAGAAGCTTGGCTGTACATTACAAAGCCGCCGGTTGTAACGCATGGGGCGGTGAATGGCTATTTATGTGCCGGACATGAAGTACAATTTGCGGCACGAGCCGTCTCGGACCTTGGTAAAACCTACGAAGCGGCAATAACAGCGTTCGTCGCGCCGCACAATCCTTTGGCGGAGCGTCAAAGCGGCTGAGCCGCAGAGTCGGATTGATCTTTGATAATTGGCCTCCTAGATTCTCGCCCACAACGCTCAGTTGCTCGTCACGGGGCGCGTGAGTAATTGTCAAATAATGCGTGGAGGGATTTTGGGGCGGCGATTTCCGGGGTTATGCTTTTGTCGGCCAAGGCGTTTTTTGGGGGCGTGTTTCGCATACTCCGGCATAAATGCCGGGAGCTAAGCGGCCTGAAGGCCGAGGAAGCGGCATGAATGCCGCTCAAAGATAAGCTTTACGCCAATGGCATATTTTATGCAATAGGGACCGAAAACGCGCCGGGCCAAACTGGGAACCGTATTAAGCTGTTCCCGGGTTGTTGCACATCCGGGGCTAATGGTTGGCATTCTTTCAGGATGAGGAGGAGCGGCAAGTTAATTGCGAAAGATTGCATGGGAAGCGAAAGGGTTGCGAGAAAAGAGTTGTATGACAGCGGTTTCGTTTTGCCATCGGCGCTCACAGAGCGCCCTACGGAATTTGCAGGACAAGGCGACTAATCGGCGTATGCACGGCAGAGCCGTGCGGGAGCAGTGCGTTACCAGGCAGAGCCTGGTAACGAGGAAATCCTGCATCAAAAAACGTCAGTCGCCGGCCACCGATCGTCCGCCGTCGACCGGCAGGCAAACGCCGGTCACGTAATCGTTTTCGATGAGAAATAGAACGGCTTGAGCCACGTTTTCCGGGCGGCCGAGGCGTTTAAGAAGCGTTCCGGCGACCGAGCCTTTCACTTCATGCTCGGATAAATCGTCGGGCGGCATTACCGGTCCCGGTTCGACGCAGTTCACTCGCACGTTTGGATTTTTGGCCGCCAGTTCGACCGCCAACATGCGAGTCATCGTCGGAATGGCTCCTTTGCTGGGGAAGTAGGCCGCGTAATGGCGATACGGACGAACGACCGCCCAATCGCCGAAGGTGACGATCGCTCCCCCTTCGGGTTGCGCGACCATGATCTTGGCCGCCGCCTGGCAGCAGATGAACGTGCCGAGCGCATTGACCTTCCAATGACGATCGACGTCGTCGGCCGTCACCTCGTCGAACGGTTTCGACTCCCAAATCGCGGCGGTCGTCACAAGAACGTCCAAACGTCCGAACTTCGCCTTAACCTTTTCAAAAAGCGAAGCGACTTCATTCTCTTGCGAGACGTCGGCTTGGAAAGCCTCGGCCATGACGCCCAGGCGGCGAATCCGCTCGACGGTTTCAGCAGCCTCCTTCTCGGAACGATAGAAATGCAAAGCGACGTCGTAGCCTTTTAAGGCCAAGGCCTCGGCCACGACGTTCCCTAAGCGACGCTTGCCGCTTCCGGTCACCAGGGCGACTGGTCTTCGTTTTGCTTCGGCCATTGAACATCTCCTTCGAGAAGGGCGCTACTAGCGATTCGTTCAGTCGATTTCTTGTTCGGTCGGACCGCTCGGCGCTTCCTGCTCGGCTTCTTCCAGGACTTTGTCGGCGCTGGCTGGATCGACGCCGCGACAAATTTCCGTCAGTTTGTCGGAAATTTCCCGCAGGTCGCCTCGCCATTCTTCTTCGGTCGCATCGGGCGGAGTCAGTTGCATAAACTCTTTGACAAGCAGAATCATTCGCAGCAAGTGTCGGAAGATCATTCCTTCCTGTTTGTGCAAATTCTTACTCGTCACGTACTTGTTAAAATTGCCGTACTCCATGACTTCGCCCGCCGCCCAAACCGGCGACGTGCGCAGATCGTGGACATGCGGAAAATCGTAGTTGAACAGCCTGCGGAGCTTGTCGGCGAAGGCTAATTGGTAGGTTCGCTCTTCAGGAGGGAGCGAACGCTGATATTCGCGCTCTTCGTCGGTCGGCAATCGCAGTTCCTCTTCGGTCGCCAAACCTAATTGAAGGAGGAGCGGATCGATGCGCAACGTCGCCAATTGGCCCGGCGGAAGTTCGTCATAACGAGGAACTCGAACGGCGGAGCCCAACGAACGCGGCAACTCGAGCACGCTTTCGAAAGCTTGAATGCGTTCGGCGCGGTCGGCCGAGCCGAGTTGATTGATCAGGAAGACGCCGTAGAGCGGATTCACGCCTCGGAACAAATGCAGTTTATACATTTCGTCGGTCGGTCGAGCGAACTCAGGTCGATAGGGGGGCGGACCGACCGGCTCCTTTTTCTCGGGCGTCCCGGCTGCGGCGAATGACGGAGGCGCGCTTGTTTTGCCGAAAAGGTTATCGATTCTTAACGATTCGAAAGTGTGAACCTTCGGCTTATCTTTTTCGGCCGCTTTGTTCGCCTCTTCTTCGGCTTTCAATTCGTCTGGATCGGGGAGTTTCGGCGGCGTGGGCTCGAGAGTGACGTAGCCTGCCCGATGCAGCGTTAGAAGCATTTCGACCAGTCCTTTTTGGCCTGCCTCGATATGGGACGAGATCATTAAACGTTTAGCGACCAATTGGCGAATCGGCTCGACCTCGGGCGTCGCTTCGAGCATGTAGGCCAATAGGCGCCAGGGAATCGGGCCTCGGCTGTAGAGTTTGCCCGGCGGCGCGTCGCGGAGCTTTTCAAACTGCGCTTCGTTCCAATAGGTTTCGGTGGTGCGACGCTTCGGCGCTTTCCGCTTCAGGTCTTTCTTCGCGCGGAGCAATTGCGGGTCTTTGGTCGTCTCCGGAATCTGGTCGTATTTCTCTTTCCAACGCGCGATCTTTACGTCGTCTTCGTGAGCGAGAACGTAGACGTAACCTTGGCTGTCGAATTGCGGGCGACCGGCCCGGCCAAAAATTTGGTGCGCTGAGCTCGGATCGATGATTTTACGTTTGTCGGGCGGGCCTTTTACCAGATTCGGCAGAACGACCGAACGGGCGGGCAAGTTGATTCCGGCGGCGAGGGTTTCGGTGCAGACGGCGATGGAGAGAAGCTTCTTTTGGAATAGCTCTTCGACGATGCGGCGATACTTCGGCAAGACGCCGGCATGATGCACGCCGACGCCGCGTAAGAGAATCTGTTTTAGTTTCGGGCCGGCGCCCTCGGACCAATCGTACTGTTTTATCTCTTCGGTTAAGCGGGCTTGCTGATCGCCGTTTAACAGGGATTTTCCTTTGATTTGCTCGGCGACGTTCCAGCACTCCTCGCGGTTGAAGCAAAAGACCAAGGCCGGCGTTCTTCGGTTTACTTCGTCGCCGTCGGCCATCTCCTCCAGATGTTCGTTGAGTAGTTCGTCGCCGACCCAATAGAACGAGAGGGGAACCTTGCGTTCGGTTCCTTCGACAAGCTCGATTTCGCGTTTATGACTCATCCGCAGCCATTGCACGAACTCGGCGGCGTTGCCGACCGTGGCCGAGAGAAGGAGCGTGCGAACATGCGGGGGGAGGAGGGCGAGACTCAATTCCCAGACGATGCCGCGTTCCGGATCGGCGAAACTATGGAACTCGTCCATTACGACCGCGCTGACGTCGTTAAAGTCGAATTGCTCGCGGTGCAAAAGCCGATTGGCCAGAATCTCGGCCACGACGACGAGGATTTTCGCGTCGGCGTTTTCTTTGCGATTGCCGGTGACGAGTCCGACGTCCGATTCGGAGAAGCCCCAGCGGACCGCCGCTTCGCGCATTTCCCGATATTTCTGTTCGGTAAGCGCGATCAACGGAGTCGTATAGTAGGCGGTCGTTCCGGTATGCAACGCCTCGAATAGAGCGGCTTCGGCGATGAGGGTTTTGCCCGTTCCGGTCGGCGCGCAGATTAAAGCCCCTTGCTCGGCCGCGAACCATGCCAGTAGCGCGTCTTCCTGAAGCGGATAGGGGGCGAAGGGCAATTGCGAGAGATAGCGATCGGCTATCTGATCGCGCGACGGAGTCGGCGCTGCGTTCGACATGAAAACCGCGATTCTTCTTGGAGTCCTAGATGATTGACGAACCGTTCCGCGGTCGGAAAAATCCGCACGCCCGACTGATGAGAGCCGGGCGTGCGAATGAAAATAGTTTGGCAGCTAAGTTACGGCATCATTTAAAGCTTTTCGCGGCGGCGACGACGTCGTCGACCGTGACGCCAAAATGCTTCAGTAGCAATTCGACCGGACCGGAAGCTCCGAAGCCCTTCATGCCGATGAACTTGCCGCATCGGCCGATGTATTTATCCCAGCCCATGCGTAGGCCGAGTTCGACGCCGACGCGTTTCGTCACGTTCGACGGCAAGACCGATTCTTGATATTCGGCCGATTGCTCGTCGAACAATTCCCAGCACGGCATGCTGACGACGCGGACTTTTAAGCCCTCGGCGGTTAATTTCTCGTAGGCGGAAACGCAGGTCGCGACTTCGCTACCGGTGGCGACGAGAATGACCTCGGGTTTGCCGTCGGGGGCGTCGGCCAACACGTAGCCGCCCTTCGCCGCGTCGGCTGCCGGAGCGAACTTCGTTCGATCGAACGTCGGGAGGTTCTGACGGGTCAAAACCAAGACCGACGGACGTCGCTTTTGCGTCATCACGATTTTGTAGGCTTCGCTCACCTCGTTGGCGTCGCAGGGGCGAAGGACCAACAAGTTCGGTATCGCGCGCAACGAGGCGAGGTGTTCGACCGGCTGATGCGTCGGGCCGTCTTCTCCGACGCCGATCGAATCGTGCGTGAAAATGTGGAAGACCGGCAATTCCATGATTGCCGCCAAGCGAACCGGCGGGCGCATGTAATCGCTGAAGACGAAGAACGTGGCGCCGTAGGTTTTCAAGCCGCAGAGGGCCAAGCCGTTGGCGATCGAGCCCATCGCATGCTCTCGGATGCCGTAGTGCAGATTGCGACCGCCGTAGTTGTCGGCTAAGAAGTCGCCGACTTTATCGAAGTTTAGGGCAGAGTTGTTTGAGGGGGCCAAGTCGGCCGATCCGCCGATGAGCCACGGAACCCGTTTGGCGATTTGGTTGAGCACCTTGCCCGACGAAACGCGGCTGGCCATCCCCTTCGGGTCGGCGGCGAACGGAGCCATGTCCGCCGCCCAATCGGCCGGCAAATCGCCGCTTTCGATCAAGTCTAACTCGGCGGCCAACTCCGGATATTTCTTGGCATAGTCGGCACGCATCGAAGACCACTTGGCGAACAATTGACCGCCTCGCGAGACGACGCCGTCTTGGAAGTTTTTCTTCACTTCGTCGGGGACGAGGAACTTTTCGTTCTCCGGCCAGCCGTAGGCTTGTTTCGTCAAGCGGATTTCCTCATCGCCGAGCGGAGCGCCGTGCGCGCCGTGGGTATTCGCCTTGTTCGGCGATCCGAAGCCGATCACGCTCTTCGCGATAATCAAAGTCGGACGGTCGGAAGTCGCTTGGAACCCGGCAATCGCCGCGCGGAGGGCGCCTAAATCGTTTACGTCGGCCACCTTCGCGACGTTCCAGCCGTAGGCCTCGAAACGCTTGCCGACGTCTTCCGAAAAGGCGAGCTTCGTTTCGCCTTCGATCGTGATTTTGTTGTCGTCGTAAATCCAGCAGACGTTCGAGAGTTTCAAGTGGCCGGCGATCGAGGCGGCTTCGCCGCTGACGCCTTCCATCATGTCTCCGTCGCCGCAGAGGGCGTACACGTTAAAGCCGAACAGATCGAAACCGGGTTTGTTATACCGGGAGGCCAACCACTTCGAGGCCATCGCCATGCCGACGCTGTGGGCGACGCCTTGGCCGAGAGGGCCGGTCGTCACTTCGACGCCGGAAACATGTCGGTATTCCGGATGGCCGGCGCAACGGCTGTCTAATTGGCGGAACTTCTTGATCGCGTCTAGCGAAATCGCCGCTTCGGCCGTCGGCTTGCCGTCTTTGCCGAGTTGTTTAACGTCGGAAAGGTGCAAGACTGAGTAGATCAACATCGAGGCGTGACCGCAGGAGAGAACGAAGCGGTCGCGGTTCGGCCAAGCCGGCTGATGCGGATCGTAGCTCATGATCTCGTTGAACAGCACGTAGGCGGCGGGGGCCAACGACATCGGCGTGCCGGGATGTCCGCTGTTTGCCGCCTGGACGCCGTCCATCGACAGCGTGCGGATGGTGTTGATCGAGAGTTGCTCCAAAGGACTCGGTACGAACGTCATAGGAATACCCGGTGGTGAAAAAATCGCGGCGCATCGCGCGCAAATTGAGTGTGCATGAAAACAACGTAAGGATAGGCGGCAGGGGCGGTTACATAGCCGTCCTGCAGCCCGTCGCTACAGAATCCGTCAATCTAACCTACTTGGGGCGGAACGTCAATTGACGGAAGTAATTGTCGTGATTTTGGCGGGGACGCCTGCTTAAGAGGGGGGCGTGGTTTGCTTTCGACCGCCGTTTTAACGCTCGATCGGCTTTCGTTCCTTCTCCGAATAGAAGTAACCGTGCTTTAAGAAGTTGAGAGTGCAGACCTGCACCTCGTCGTTGTCCATCATGAAGGTGTGCAAAGCGGGTAGTAC
Source organism: Thermoguttaceae bacterium (assembly GCA_963665265.2). Classification (GTDB taxonomy): domain Bacteria; phylum Planctomycetota; class Planctomycetia; order Pirellulales; family Thermoguttaceae; genus CAXXHQ01. Next base: position 2,892,304 of record OY762224.2, read on the forward strand.
GACAAAGTCTCTCGCTCCGAGCAATTTCGTCGTTTCGACGGAAAGTACTCCGTCATTATCTTCTCGGAATAGAGGATTGATCCCTTTCTCGCCCTTTTTGCCTCCGGCGATCACTCCGAACTCGAAATTTGGGGTCGCCAAGCGTTTTTCAAACTCCGGCCAATCGGGTCCAAGCTCCTTTACCGCATCGCCGATGACCGATTTGAAAACGGCTTTGTCGCCGAAATACTCGGCCGCCGACGCCCCATGATTCGGAGGGCCGAGCATTACGAATCGATGAAATTCCGGGTGACGACTCTTTTTTTTGTCGGCAGCCGAACCGGATTCCTCGGCCCGTCGTTCTTTTTTTTGCACCTCGTACAAATAGCGCCGCACGACGATATTGCCCATGCTGTGAGCGACGAAATCGACGGATTCAATTCCCTGTAGGCGATCGATGATCGCGGCTAGCATTTCGGCATGCGCGGCGATGTCGGCCTGCGTGCTGGGGTAGGTCAGATTGAAAACCTGATATCCGCCGTTCACGCGGAGATACTCGGCAAGAGACTCCATTCGCGCGCGCCAACTGCCGAGTCCGTGCAGCACGATCACGGCATGCCCCTTCATTGGCGACAAGCGTCGATCGGCGATGATTCGTTCCAGCGCCGCGTCGCATGCTTCGTACGATCCCCAAGCGAGACGCCGGTCCTTGGGGTCGAGAAGCCGAAAATGATTAGTTACGACGTTTTTTTGAATGCGGTATTGCTGGAATAGCCGTTGGTCGGCCCAAAATTGCGTTCCGCCCAGGGTCGGCGTGACGAGATTGACGTTCGGGGCCTCCGGGGCTTGGCCGCAAAGGCGAGCCGTAGAAATCAGAAAGGTAAAAATCTGAAACCCGGTCCGAATGATCCAACGCATGGTCGTTTTCTTAGCCATTTTGCATGTAAGTGATGAAAGATCACCTATCCTAGGCGTAAGAAATGGAAAGATATAACGCGGGCAAGACTAATTCGGCAACTGGTACATCGGCTGGCTGCCGACGCTTGGCGCCGCCCCTGCGCCTTGCTGGTAGTTCGGCGCAAGGCCGCCTGCCGGATATTGTTGTTGCGCGGGATACTGCGGCGCCGATTGAGCGGGGCTTTGATAGCCCGGCTGATACGGATACTGCGGTTGCGATTGCGGAGGAATCGCCGGTTGCGTTTGAATGGGATATTGGTACTGGCCTTGCGGCGGACCGGTCGGAATCGGCTCGGCCACGTTCGGCGGCATCTGTTGCGGCGCGGTCATCCCCGCCGGGGCGACGCGCCCGGCTCCACTGCCGTGGGTCGTTTGACGTAAGCCTTCGGCGCGGGAGAGGAGTTGATCGGTCGGCATTACCATTTGCGGCTTGAGTTGATAATCAAGCGTCCGTTGATCGCGGATTTTGCCCGGAACCAGATTCTCGGCGATAAAATCGGCCGGCATGTACTCGTACCAAGGGGCCGGAACCGGCTGTAACACCGTCAGCGTTTCGTAACCGTCCTTCACAATTCGAATTTTTCGTTTGCCGTAGTAGGTAAAATTCGTAGAGACGGGCGTTGTGCCGATCTCATAATCGTCCACATAGACCAACGCGCCGGGCGGATTCGTGCGAATCGTCATTCTTCGTTCCACGCAGCCGCCGGAGCAAAGACTCAGCAAAGCCAATACGATTGCCGGGCAAACGGCTTTCCCATTGAACTTTTCGGAGAACGCAAACCATTTTATTCGCGGTTCGGCCATGCTGAAAAACTCGGCAAACGACTTCGACCCAATAACGAAAACGCGGGCGGGAGTATACCCAAATGCCTGCTATCATCGCCATAGCGAAAATTCATTTTTGGTTTCCGCCGCAAAAACCGCGATGAAGTTTTCTTACAATGCTATCATTGGGCTGGAGATATTCCGAATTAGGGGTTATATTGAAAGCGCGGACGACGGAGCCGCATATTACCCTGTTCCTCTTAGGCCTCTATTTTGCCGCCGCAATGCCTCCTCCTGGATGGAAACAGAACCTGGAACACGCCGCATTGACCGATGTCGGTCTGCGCCGGGGAAATAACCAGGACAACTACTGCGTCTTTTTGGCGAATTCTGAGCAAGATTTCGCCGCGCGGGGGCATCTATTTATTGTGGCCGATGGAATGGGCGCCCATGCCGCCGGAGAATTGGCGAGCAAAATTGCCGTCGACACCATCCCGCTCGCCTATCATAAGCTCCGCGACAAGCAGCCTGCCGAGGCATTGCTGGAGGCCGTTACGGAGACCAACGCCCAGATTCATTCCCGCGGAATGGCCAGTCCTGAATTTCGGGGGATGGGCACGACCTGTTCCGTGCTAGCCTTGCTCGAAGAAGGCGCTCTTCTCGCCCATGTCGGCGACAGTCGCGTCTATCGAGTGCGGGGGGCGAATCTCGCGCAGATGACTTTCGATCATAGCCTTGTTTGGGAACTGCGGGCAAACGGCCAAAACTTCGATCGGCAATTTCCGAATTTTGTCTCTAAGAACATAATTACCCGCTCGCTTGGTCCGCATCCGAAGGTCCAGGTCGATATTGAAGGACCGCACCCCGTCGAGCCGGGCGACGCTTTCCTTCTTTGCAGCGACGGGCTTTCCGGTCAAGTCGAAGATTACGAAATCGGGGCCGTCGTGAAATGCTTGCCGCCGAAAGAGGCCGCGCAAGCTTTGATCGACCTCGCCAATCTTCGCGGCGGTCCGGACAACATCACTGTCGTTATCGCCAAGATTCCCCAGCCGAAACCGGAAACGGAAGAAGAGGCGTCGCGAAAAAAATCCGTCGGCTCCGCCTCCTTGCCGTTTTGGATAGCCGCGGGCGCGTCGTTGGTCATCTCCGGAGTCTTTGCGGCGCTCCAAATTTGGCCGGCTGTGGTCGTCGGAGCCGCCATCGCGGCGATTTCCGGCATCGTGGCCGTCGCACGTCGCCCCGGCGAGAAGCTTCCGCCTCCGGCTCCCGGCGTTCGTTACGGTCGCGGTCCTTACGTTAATTGCAAATGCGAGCCGAACGCCCAGTGGCTCGCCAAACTCGACGAAATGATCGCTCAGGTGAAGTCGGCCGCTGACGCCGATAATTGGGTCATCTCTTGGGAACCCTTCGACGATCGTTTGCGAAAGGCCGCTGAGGCCGAAAAAGTGAAAGACATCTCTACCGCCGCCGCCGAGCGGCTTCGGGCGATCAGCTACGCCATGCGTGAGATTCAACGCCAAGGCGACTCTTCCTCGCGTTCGCCCAAGAAATGAAAAACTCCGCCTTGTTTCGAAGGCGGAGCTACGTTTCAACTCGACATTCCAGGCGAAATCGATTACTTCGCGTTTCGGCGTCGAACGACGAAGGCCGCCGCGCCGAGACCGATGAGCGTTAAGCAAACGGCGGGCTCGGGAACCGCCGCGATGGTTCCGGTCAAGGTGACGGTCATTGGCGAATATGTTTGCGCTCCGGCGATGTTCTCATCGGAACAAACGAGCGAATAGGTCGCCGTGAACGTGCCGGCGGTTGCGGTGTCGCAATAGACCGAGAATTCTTTGGAGCTGCCGGCCGCTAGATTCGAGAACGTCGCCAGCGTGCTGGAGAAGACGCTCGAATTGCCGGTGAGGCTGAACGAATCCAAATCGAGGGCGGCGGTGTAGCTTGCGGTTTGCTCTTGATTGAAAACGTCTAGGGCCAAGGCGTGCTTGCCGCTATTCATCGCAAGCGTGCCGAAGTTCAAGGTCACGGCCGTCTTCTTCGTCGAGCCGGCGAACGAAGCCGAGGCATGATCGACGACGTCGGAGTAAACGGTGACGACGTCGTTGGCGTCGTTGGCGCCTTTGCCCGCTCCGCCTTCGGTCGTAATGTCGAGGTTGTCGACGGTAATTGCGCCTGACTTTCGTCCGGCCGTCGTCGTCGACGAGTTAAGGCTTAGATTGACCGATTTCGATAAAACGGTCGAAGCGGCCGAGCTCAAGGCGAAGGCGTTGTAGCTTCCCGAGACGGTCGAAACGGCCGCGCCGGAGGCGGTCACCGAATAATAGGTTCCGGCCGTGCCCGTTTTATTCAAGGTGACGGATTGCGTGCCGATGGACGAGCCGACGATCACTCGACCAAGATTAACCGAGGTCGAACTTGCCGTGATTTGCGAATCATTCTGCTGATTGACGAAGACCGACCAAACGTACTCGGGATGATCGATGTAGGCGTTGCGATTTCCTTGATAGTAGGTCGGGTTGAGCGTCGAAGAATAAATCGCTTGATTACGATAGCGTTCAAACGTGTCGGGGGTATCGGTATAGTGCCATTTCAGCAACGACTGTAGATCGCCCATTTGATACGTGCTGGGCGAGCCGTTCACAAGCGTCAGGTTATTGTAGCTGCTCCAGCGAGTGGCTGCGTAAAACATTCCCCGGGCGATGTCGCCGGCGTCGGCGTCGCCGGGATACCAATAGCCGCTAGTCTTGTATCCGTAGGTTCCTGAGCTAGTCGTCGTTCCGTACGGACTGTTGCTGCGGGACGAATTGATGTTGTCGTCGCAAGGACGCAGCATGAATAAATCGCTGGCGACGCCTTTATAACTATTCGAGGGCGTATCGATGCCGAGCAGCGAGCAAGGCCAGGTATGTTCGCGGTTGAACGTCGATCCTCCGTCCCATGTGCTGCTAACGGAAGCGCGGTTGTAAATGAGAAGGATGTTGCTCGAATTGTTGGGGTCTTTGTCGGTAACGGCGAAGGCGTAACGGGAGTCGCCGTAACTGCGAGCGACGAAGCCGGTCGTCATAATAGTCGTAAGCTGGGCTTTCAGCGCGGAGCCGGTCAGCCCGATCGCGGAATCGTAATAGCCGGTCGGCGCGACGTAATCAGCATCAGTGGCGCGGGCCGCGCGGCTCGTTATGACGCATGCGGCAATCATCAATCCGAGAATAATCGCCGTTTTTAGGAGAACTAAAGTTTTACGCATGAAAAACACCTAGATGATCGGAAAGTCAAATGATTCGTATGATTCGTAACGCAATCGCGCCCGGAGTCGCGATTGACTCGCTTCTCCGGGCCGATTGCTTGGGTGATTCGCTCAAATAGCGGGGAGTGACTTACTTCGCGCGACGAACGGCGGGAATCAAGCAGAGCCCGGCCAACGCCAAGACGATGCAAACCGAAGGCTCCGGCACGGCGGAGGTCGTACCGTTGACGGTGAAGTCAGCGGCGGTCGTTTTGCTCGGGTCGTTGAGGTACCAAGTGCCGCTCGCGCCCGAGCCACCCCAACTGGCGATACGGAAGGTAACGGTCGATCCGGCGGCGACGTGCTGGAGGGCGGAAATGCCGGAGAGATCAACGGCCGCCATCGTGTTGCCGGCGCTCGTGGTCACCGCGCCGTAGGAGAACGACGTGCCGATGTCGGTGAAATCGACGCCGTTCAAGCTGTATTGCCACAGACCGGTGTTCGGTCCTGTGCCGGAATGGCGAATGTTGTACGCGGAGAAGCCGGAGATGGCCAACTCATAACCGCTGTTGGCGGTTACGGAGAACGTGGCGTAGTCGTTGCCGGCGATGGCCGCCGACGCAGAGGCGTTTTGGAAGTCGTGACCTCCCCAAGCGTACGAAGCTCCGGTGGCCGTGGTCGCGATGCCCGAGCCGCGGGTGAGTCCGCCGACGGTAACGTTGGCGTCCGTCGACGCGGCAGCCATAGGGGACGGTCCGAAGTAACCGACGGCTCCGGCGATTCCCGAGAAGTCCCAAGCCGCGATTGCTCCGGCGTTGGCGGAAGAAATAGCGGACGCGACGATTAGTGCGCTAGCGAACAAATGGAAGGCGATTTTTTTCATGATTTTCTGTTCCTAAGAAGGTGATAACCAAATTTTTTTGCGAGAAATAAAGACGTTTGGCGTTACCCCAAAGCGAAAACGCATTGAGCTTGCCGTTGAGATGTCGCCGATGCGACGATCATGGGGGCGGGGATGGCGATACAACCGCGCGGCGAATTCCTGCGATGGTTTTCGTTGTGCGATTGTCGCATCAGAGCCGGCAAAATAGAAAACGTCGAACCGCTTAATGGTTTGTCACGACGTTCGGTTGCCGGTTTCTCGCTGCCTCTTTGGATGGACGTATCTTGTTGCGTGAAGACGACGCGGAAGGAACGCTTTCCTCCCTCATCAAGTTCTTCGCATTCTGACCGAGGCGTGTCAGGGTTTTGCGAAGAGTTTGTGAAGAGTACGTTAAGTTCCGGCAAGAATCTTTTGTTGGGAATGCCGTCGCGGCGGGGGCGGCTGCGACGGCGAAAAGAATAAACAGAGTCGTTTTTTGGCGTTCATGCGGGGTCGCGTAGCGCGTAACTATCGATTGAGCCGGTTTTTACGGAGAATGGCCCCCCATCGATTTTTCGAGCGTTTTTGCTAACATAATTTCATGAACGCGACGCAAATAACCCCAATGATGAAACAGTATTTGGAAGCGAAACAAGCGTGCCCCGACGCGCTGCTCTTGTTTCGCATGGGCGATTTCTATGAGATGTTCCACGACGACGCGAAAACCGTCGCTCGCGTATTGAACCTCGCTCTAACGAGTCGCGAAAAAGGGGAAAACGCCACGCCGATGGCCGGCTTTCCTTTTCATCAACTGGAAAGTTATCTAGGAAAACTGATTGCCGCCGGCTACCGCGTGGCCGTGTGCGAACAGGTCGAAGACCCGAAGAAAGCCAAAGGGCTCGTTCGTCGCGAAGTGACGCGGATCGTTTCGCCGGGCACGGTCGTTGACGACGCTCTTTTGGACCCTCGCGAAAATAACTTTTTGGCCGCGATCGCGCCGGGCGCGACGGTCGGGCTGGCTTGGGTCGAGCTTTCCACCGGTCGCTTCGTCGCCGCGAGTTTTCCCGCCCCGCAAATCGTCGATCAATTAGCGCGCATCGCCCCGGCCGAATGCCTTCTCTCCGAAGAGGGCGATTCGTTGCCCAGCCACTTAGCAGAACGGATGATGGCAACGCGACGTCCGGCTTGGGCGTTCGCTCTCAATGCGGCGCGCGACTCTTTGCAAAAGCATTTCGGCGTTAGCGGACTCGACGGGCTTGGCTTCACCGATTCGGCCGAAGACGCTCAGGCTCTCCGCGCCGCCGGCGCCGTTCTCGATTACCTTAAAGAAACGCAAAAAAGCTCGCTCGAACATATCGATCGGCTCATTCCCTACCGTGCGGCAGGCACGTTGGAAATCGACGAAGCGTCGCGACGCAGTTTGGAGTTGACGCGAACCATCCGCGACTCCAAACGCGAAGGATCGCTCTTGGCCGTTCTCGATCGCACCGTTACGGCGATGGGCTCGCGTTTGCTGGCCGAATGGTTGGCCAACCCGCTTACCGACGTGACGGCCATTTGCGTCCGCCAAGAGGCCGTCGGCGAATTGCGCTCGAACGAAGCCCGTTGCGAACGGCTGCAAGAAATGCTCCGGCGAGTTTACGACGTCGAGCGACTTCTGGCCCGAGTCACCACGGGTCGCGCGGGACCTCGCGATTTGAATTTCCTCGGGCGCACGCTGCAAATTCTGCCTGAAATTAAAAATGAGTTGGCCGACTCGCAATGCGAATTGCTCAAGGAGTTGAACGCGACGATCGACGTTTGCGCCGACGTATGCGCTGAGTTGTCGGCCGCGCTGGCCGATGACTGCCCTTTGCTTGCCCGCGACGGCGGATTCATTCGCGACGGCTATGATACTGAGTTGGACGCGCTTCGCGAACTGGCTAAAGGAGGTAAACAATGGATCGCCGAATACCAAGCTAAAGAGATCGAGCGGACCGGCATTTCAACGCTGAAAGTCGGTTTCAATTCGGTTTTCGGCTATTACATTGAAATCACGCACGCCAACCGCGACAAAATTCCCGCCGAATACATTCGCAAACAGACGATCAAAAACGCCGAGCGTTACATTACGCCCGAGTTGAAGCAGTACGAGGAAAAAGTTCTCACGGCCGACGAACGCTCGAAGGAGTTGGAGTTTGATCTGTTCCTGAAATTGCGCGACGCGACGGCCGCCCATCGCAAACGGATGCAGACCTCGGCCGGCGCTCTTTCGCGGTTGGACGTTTTGGTCGGTTTGGCCGACTTGGCCCGCTATAGAAACTACTGTCGCCCCGAAGTCGTCGAAGAGCCGGTTTTGAACGTGATCGACGGCCGCCATCCGGTTTTGGATATTCTCGAGCCGGACGGAACGTTCGTGCCGAACGACGCAAAGATGGGCGCCGAGGACGGAAACATTTTGCTTATCACCGGACCGAATATGGCCGGTAAAAGCACTTACATTCGCCAGACCGCTTTGTTGACGATCATGGCCCAAATTGGGAGCTATTTGCCCGCCAAATCGGCTGTGGTCGGAGTGGCCGATCGCATCTTCGCCCGAGTCGGCGCCAGCGACGAACTCTCTCGCGGTCAAAGCACGTTCATGGTCGAGATGACCGAGTCGGCCCGCATATTGAACACCGCCACGCCGCGCAGCCTCGTCATTCTGGACGAGATCGGGCGCGGCACGAGCACCTACGACGGCATTTCGTTAGCCTGGGCAGTCGTCGAGTATCTTCACGATCGAGTCGGCTGCCGCACGATGTTCGCCACGCATTACCACGAGCTTACCGACTTAGAAAAGTCGATGCCGGGCATAAAGAACTACAACGTGGCGGTGCGCGAATGGCAAGACGAAGTCATTTTCTTGCACAAGATCATCGAAGGGGCGGCCGACAAAAGTTACGGCATTCACGTCGCCCGATTGGCCGGCGTGCCTCGCGAAGTCATTTCGCGGAGCAAGGAAATCCTTGCACAGTTGGAAGAGGAGCATCTCGACGGGGAAGGTCGTGCGAAGATCGCTCGGCCTCATATCTCGATTACGAAGAAGGCGCATGTGCAGATGACGCTTTTCGAGGCGCCGGAACACCCGGTCGTCGAAGAAATTCGTCGTGCTGATCTGAATAACCTCACCCCGCTCGCCGCTTTGCAACTTATCGAACAATGGCAGCGAACCGTCGTGGAAGAAAAGAAGCGGAAATAAAAGTAGGGCATAGGGCATAGGGCATAGGGACTGGGGGGGAACGCTTGGGCGGGTCGAAGCGGCTGTAATCGCCGATTTTTGTTAGCTTTTGGCGTTTAAAAGGGTTTTTTAGCTGCCGTCGATTGATTTGCCCTCTCCGATCGGGGATAATAGACGCCGGCGGCGGGGGCCTCTTGGGGATTCCGCTCGGCTCGCGGTTCGCGCTATTTCATTGCGGCGGGACAGCTTCTCGCAATAACGATTGAAGTCACAATATACACAACAGGTTCGCCAGGGATTTTTCATGCTCTGCAATCATCGCCTTGCGCCTCGATTCTTCGTTCTCACGCTTGCGCTCTGCTTCTTCGGCGTTCAATCCGCCTCGGCCGCCATTTATCAATGGGAATACGACTCTGCGGGAAACGTCGTGCAAAGCTCCACGCTCTGCGTGGATGGAGCGAACGCAAACGCTAGGCTAAATGCGAATTTAGCCGGACTAAACTTAACGCAGGCCTATTTAAAAGGCAAGCAGCTTGGTAAGGCAAATTTGTCGAATGCAATTTTCGTGGGGGCGAATTTTAATGGCGCGACGCTAACCAGCGCTACCCTAACGAATGCCGATTTGAGTGACGCTATTATCGCCTCCGCTAGTTTCAGCTTCGCCAACATTACGGCAGATCAACTATATTCGACAAAAAGTTACAAAGACAAAATCCTTACTGGTGTCAGTTTCTTGCATGACGATCTATCCGGATGGAATTTCGCAGGACAAGACTTGACGGGGGCGTCTTTCTCCTCCGCTGACCTCACTAACGCTGACCTATCCAATGCGAATCTTTCCAGGGTTACGTTTTTGGGAGCCAATTTAAACAACGCTGTCATTTCCGGCGCAAACTTTTCCCAGACTGATTTAACGTCATCTCAACTCTACAGCACAGCCAGTTATAAAAATAAAGATTTGCGAGGCGTAAGTCTAAACAAAATCGATACAACTGGCTGGAGCTTTGCAGGTCAAAATCTTGACAAGGCAATTTTTGGCGGCAATTCGTTGACAAACGTAATTTTTACGGATGCTCTTGTCACAGATGCGGTACTTGGTAACATCGATGCTCCTCAAGTGTTAAGCACGGCGAGTTATAAGAGCAAGGATATGCATGGTATATCGGTAAGCAATAGTAATTTTGCCGGTCTAAATTTCTCCGAGCGAAATCTCAGTCATGCAAGTTTCGTTCGAGCAAATCTTAGCGGCGCTGATTTTACATCGGCGAATCTTTCTGAAGCAAACTTTTATGCGTATGCCTATGACTATGCCTCCAATTTGACGGATGCTGTTTTTACTAATGCGACGATTGCGGGCGCCTCGTTTTTCGGCAATCTAACTTTGACGCAATTATGTAGCACGATGGACTATAAAAACAAGGATCTGCATGGAATCGGACTGCGTAACTGCGATTTATCAGACGGAGATTTCGCTTCCCAAGATATTAGCGGAGCTGTTCTCGCTTCCGTAAAACTAGTTAACGCAAGCCTGGAATACGCGAACCTAAGCGGCGCGAATCTTGAAGGTTCCGTTTCGACGAACGCTAATTTGACCGGAGCGAATCTAGCTAATGCGGATTTTGTTTTAGCAGACGTCGCGGACGCCAATTTTTTTGATGCAATCATAACTGGAGCAAATTTCTCGCACAGTAATTTCTGCGCTTCGCAGCTTTACTCTACTAAAAATTTCAAGAGCAAGGATTTACGAAATCTCTCTTTTGCCGCCAACAATCTTTCCGGTTGGAACTTCTCAGGGCAGAATTTAAGTGGAGGCAATATGTATTCCGCTATTTTGACAAACGCAATTCTTGTTCAAGCGAATCTTGCTGACGCCACGTTATGTTATGCCGACCTAACAGGAGCCGATCTGACGGAGGCGAACGTGACCGGCGTCGATTTTACGGGTTGCGGTTTGACGCAATCGCAATTGTATACTACGGCGAATTACAAAAATAAAAGTCTAACGGGCATAAGTTTCGTTGGATGGTATTTTACCGGCGTCAACCTTTCCGGGCAGAACCTAACGGATTCGAAGTTTGTTAATTCGACTCTTTCTGGCGCCGAATTGACCGATGCGAATATCTCCGGAGCCGATTTTGGAGTTTGCGATCTGAGCGAGGAGCAATTGGGGAGTACGGCAAGTTACAAAAGTAAAGACCTTCGCGGAGTTCAGTTGTGGTCCTTGGACTTGACGAATTGGAATTTTTCGGGGCAATGTCTTTGGAATGCAAATTTTTACGGATCAACGCTAACCTACGCCGATTTGCGGGGAGCAGATTTACGAGGAGTCACGAATCTTTCCTCGACGGAGTTTGCTGCGGCCCTTACGACTAACGCGATTGGCACGGCTGGCGTTATAAAAGGCCTGTGCCTGACGAACGATGCGTCCATTGTCGTGCGAAACTATTCACCTGCTGTTTCAAAATGGCAGTGGAGTTCACCGATTTCCTCCATCTCCGTTCACGTAACAAATGGTATGACGATGGACGAATCAGGAACTCTGAAACTCGTTTTTGACGGCGCCGCTTGGAACTCCACGATCTCCTTTGACTCGGGCATCGCCGTATCCTTGGGCGGTACGTTGAGCCTGGCTTTCGCCTCGAAGACGGACGCCTTGAGCGACATTGGAAAAACATACAAGGCCTTCGACTGGACCGGCGTTACGCCGACCGGGACGTTCGCCGTGTCGAGCGATGCGGTTTGGGATACGTCGAAACTCTATTCGACCGGCCAAGTGACGTTGACCTACGCATCGGGCATTTCCGACACGCAATGGACCGGCGCCAAGAGCAATATGTGGAGCGATGCCGGGAACTGGACGAACGGGGCGCCGACGACTGATGCGATCATCGAATTCAACTCAACGTCGCCGACTCGCCAACCGATAGTGCAAAACGTCGCCAGTCCGCTGAGCTTGAAAGGTCTGATGTTCGCCCCTAACGCCGGATCGCATGTTCTTAGCGGCCCGGCCTTGAAATTGGAAGGCGATGCGCCGAGCATCGTCAACGCTTCATCGAACGATCAATATGTCGGCAACGACGTTTCTATTTCGGGCACGGCTAACGTCATCGTCGCGGGCGTCGGCCAATTAGTCCTTGGCGGCGAAATCTCCGGCGATGGCCGACTGACGAAAAAAGGGACCGGCACGCTCGTTTTAGAAAACACGGCCTTACATGCCGGCGGAACGGTCGTCGAAGAAGGCGTATTAGCGCTGGACGCGACCGGTCAGGTGTCTGGCCCGGTGGAGAACGCGGCGACGCTTGAAGTCCTCGGCGGAAGCCATACGATTGGCGCGATTACCGGCTCCGGTACGACCGTCGTCCGCGGCGACTCGGTCATCGTCGTCGGCACATTGGTGCAAGATACGCTCATCCTCGGCGGCGATGGTTCGGCTGCGGCCGCTTCGCCTGCGGCCGTTCCCGAGCCTGCGACGCTGCTGACGCTCGCCTTGTTCGGCGTTTACGCGGCCTTTATTGCGAAAAGAAGACGCTAAAGCAGCTTGCGTCAAGCGGCCGCAACGGCGAATAATTGACGTCCTTGGAGAATTGTAAATTTACTGTTTTAAATTTCCTTGGGGGGAATTTTCATGCGGCGATTCAATCAGTTAAAGTCGTTCCTTTGCGTTCTTGCCTTTGCGGCTTATTTGTTAAGCGTTCAGTCGGCCTCGGCCGCGATCTATCAATGGGAATATTACTCGTTCCCGCTATCAGGCAGCGAAGTGTATGTGTCTGATTATAAAGTTCTAAGCGACACGCTTTGCGTTGACGGCGCGTCGGCGAACGTTGGACCGAACGCCAATCTTGCGAACAGAAACCTGCGTCGGGCGTATCTTGAGCAAGTGAACATGGATAACGCGGTTTTCGTGAATAGCGATTTATATGAAGCGGATTTTATGGCTGCATCGCTACGCAACGCGAATTTCACGAATGCGAATCTGGAAAACGCGGATTTTGGCTCCCCGTATTCCAGCGCTGTGATTACGAACCAAGTTGGCGATGACGGAGGAGTCGTCGTGACAAATATTCCTACGGACGTGCCGATTGCTTTACCGTATTATCTAGAGCCTTGGATTATGAGGGCCGATCTGACCAATGCGAATTTTACCGCGGCGAAATTAGGAAACGCCAGTTTTAGTTATGCCGAGCTTTCCGGCGCGAATTTTACCTCGGCAACTATCGGGCGGGCCAGGTTTTACGATGTTATTCTGAGTAACGTTGATTTTTCCCGGGCGACGATTAACGGAGCGGAGTTTGCCACCAATGCCGCCATGTACAACGTGAATTTTACGGCCTCAAAGATCGGCACGGCGTATTTTAGTAGCTTGCTTTACGACGCCAATTTCACGGCGGCGCAGATGGAACATGCCGATTTTTCAAAAGGTCGCCTTTACGGAGCCAATTTTACGGCGGCTAGCTTGGGGAGTTCGGATTTTTCCCACATGATAATAAAGCGCGCCAATTTCACCGCCGCGAACCTAGGCGCCGCTGATTTTTCGCGATCTCGGTTGGTTAACGCCAATTTCACCGCCGCGAATGCGGGCGTTTCCGCCGCCGCGCCGAACTTCTCGAACGCGATCATTCAAAACGCACGATTCGCCGGGGCGAATTTGAAAGGGGCGAATTTTACCGGCGCCGACCTACGCGGCTCAGCGGACATGAATTTGACCGGCGCAATCACGACGAACATGATTCACGCCGACGGAACGATGAACGGTCTAAATATCGCAGCCGGCGACTCGTTTATTATTCGCAATCATGTCGGTGATGCGGCGCGCGGCATCGCCCCTATTGGGATTAAAGTGCAAAACAACCTGACCATTTCCTCTTCCGCTGCGGCGATCGGCCAACTGGCGTTGGCTTTGAGCGGAACGAAAGCTTGGAATTCGACGATTTCGTTTGAGAAAGACGCCATCGTCAATCTGAACGGGAAATTGGTCCTGGGATTTGAAGCAGGGGAGTTTTCCGCTGACGCGATTGGAAAAACGTATAAACTTTTCGATTGGACTGGGGCTTTGCGCACAGGCTCTTTCGATATCGCCGGCAATTATCTCTGGGATACTTCGAAGCTGTACTCGACTGGAGAAGTAAGTTTATTGAATAGTTGCTACGGATTGAGCGCCACGCGATGGACCGGCGCGAAAAGCGGGCGCTGGAACGACGCGGCAAATTGGTCGGCGGGAGCGCCTGTCGAAAATTCGACGATCGTGTTCGATTCGGAGTCGGTTGCGCATGAACCTGTGTCGCAAAACATATCGGCTTCGCTCTCACTCTCCGGTATCGCTTTTACCGGCGCCTCTGGCGAACACACCCTCAGCGGAGCAAAGATTAAGTTACTAAACAATACCGGGCCCAATTTAGTAATGTTTGACCTTGACGATTTCATCTATTATCCCGACGACTTAACGGAGAATTCTGTTTCGGCTTCAACTTCGTCCGCGATTTCGTCGACTGCAGTAATTCTCGATCCAAATCTTCCTATTGTTAACGCTATTTGTGCAAGTGCGGAGGTGACTTCATTGTCGGCAAATGACCAATTTATCGGCAATGACTTGGAACTTGCCTACGAAACGCAGTTTACCGTCGGCGGGAAGGGAGTTTTGACCCTTGGAGGCGAGCTTTCCGGCGCCGGCCAATTGACGAAAAAGGGGACCGGCACGCTTGTTTTAGAAAACGCGGCCGCGCATACCGGCGGGACGGTCGTTGAAGCCGGCGTTTTGGCGCTTGACGCGACTGGCCAGATTCACGGGACCGTTAAAAACCAAGCGACACTTGAAGTTCTTGACGGAAGCCATACGGTTGAAACGATTACCGGCTCCGGCACGACCGTCGTCCGCGGCGACTCGGTCATCGTCGTCGGCACGCTGGTCCAAGATACGCTCATCCTTGGCGGCGATGGTTCGGCTGCGGCCGCTTCGCCCTCGGCCGTTCCCGAGCCCGCGACGCTGCTGACGCTGGGCTTGCTCGGCGTTTACGCGGCCTTTATTGCGAAAAGAAAACGCTAAAGCAGCTTGCGTCAAGCGGCCGCAACGGCGAATAATTGACGTCCTTGGAGAATAGAAAATTTACTGTTTTAAATTTCCTTGGGGGGAATTTTTATGCGGCAATTTTATCAAGTAAAGTCGTTTTTACGCGTTCTCGGCTTTGCGGCCTGTTTGTTAGCCGTTCAAAGCGCCCCGGCGGCCATCTATCAATGGGAATACGACTCGTTTTCTTATCCCGGCGGAGTTTACATTTCTAGCTATAAAATTTTAAGCGGCAAGCTTTGCGTTGACGGCGCAACGGCGAACGTCGAGCCGAACGCCAATCTTGCGAACAGAAACCTGCGTCGGGCGTATCTTGAACAAGGGAATTTGGATAACGCGGTATTCGTGAATAGCGATTTAGCGGAAGCAATTTTTATCGCCGCATCTCTACGCAACGCGAATTTCACGAATGCGAATCTGGAAAACGCCGATTTTAGCGAGATTTCTTCTAACTGGTCAGCTTTGAACCAGGTTGTCGTTTTTGGAGTCGTGGGAGAGAACGAAACTACGGATTTCGATGTTACGGATTTTCCAATTTTTCTGCCGTACTATCTAGAGCCTTGGCTTAAGAGGGCCGATCTGACCAATGCGAATTTTACCGCGGCGAAATTAGGAAACGCCAATTTTAGTTATGCCGAGCTTTCCGGCGCCAATTTCACTTCGGCGACTCTCGGAATGGCCACGTTTTACAATGCGACGCTGAGTAACGTTGATTTTTCCCGGGCGACGATTAACGGCGCGGAGTTTTCCACCAATGCCGCCATGCACAACATGAATTTTACGGCCTCAAAGATCGGCACGGCGTATTTTAGTAGCTTGCTTTACGACGCCAATTTCACGGCGGCGCAGTTGGAGCATGCCGAGTTTTCACTAGGTCGCCTTTACGGAGCCAATTTTACGGCGGCTAGCTTGGGGAGTTCGGATTTTTCCTCCATGATTATTAAACGCGCCAATTTCACGGCCGCGAATCTAGGCTCCGCCAATTTTTCCAGTTCTTGGTTGGTTAACGCCGATTTCACCGCCGCCAATGCGGGCGTTTCCGTCGCCGCGCCGAACTTCTCGAAAGCGATTATTCAAAACGCGCGATTTGCCGGGGCGAATTTGAAAGGGGCGAATTTTACCGGCGCCGATCTACGCGGCTCCACGGACGTGAATTTGACCGGCGCAATCACGACGAACATGATTTACGCCGACGGAACCGTTAACGGTCTAAATATCGCAGCCGGCGACTCGTTTATTATTCGCAATCATGTCGGCGATGCGGCACGCGGCATCGCCCCTGTTGGGATTAAAGTGCAAAACGGTCTCACCCTTTCCTCTTCCGCCGACGCGAGCGGCGAGTTGGCGCTCGTTTTGAGCGGAACGAAAGCTTGGAATTCGACGATTTCCTTCGTAAAGAACGCCGTCGTTAATTTGAACGGCAAGTTGGCCTTGGGATTTGAAGCGGGGACGATTACCGATGACCTGATCGGAAAAACGTATAAGCTTTTCGATTGGACCGGCGCTTCTCGCACGGGCTCTTTCGGCATCGCCGGCGATTATCTTTGGGATACGTCGAAGCTCTACTCGACCGGCGAAGTAAGTTTATTGAGTAGGTGTTTGGGCTTAGGCGCCACGCGATGGACGGGGGCGAAAAGCGGACGCTGGAACGACGCCGCGAATTGGTCGACCGGAACGCCTAGCGACAACTCGATGATTGTGTTCGATTCGGAGTCGGTCGCGCACGAACCTGTCTCGCAAAACATTTCGACCGAACTATCGCTCACCGGCATCGCATTTACAGGCGCCGCGGGCGAGCATACTCTTAGCGGGGCGAAGATTAAGTTGAAAAACACGACTTGGCCCGGTTTGGTAATAAACGGGCATGACTATTTCCCCTATTATCCCGACGACTTTGCCGATAGTCCCGCATCCACCGGGGCATCGACGACGTCGAATGTGATTATTGACGATCCGAATCTTCCTGTCATTTCGATCGAGATTCACGATACGGCGGACGTGACTTCCCTCTCGGCCAACGATCAGTATATCGGCAATGACCTGGAACTTGCGTACAAAACGCAGTTTACCGTCGGCGGGAAGGGCGTTTTGACCCTTGGAGGCGAGCTTTCCGGCGCCGGCCAATTGACGAAAAAGGGGACCGGCACGCTCGTTTTCGAAAACACGGCCGCGCATACGGGGGGAACGGTTGTTGAAGCCGGCGTTTTGGCGCTCGACGCGACTGGCCAGATTCACGGAACCGTTAAAAACCAAGCGACGCTTGAAATCCTTGCCGGCAGCCATACGGTCGAAGGGATTACCGGCTCCGGCACGACCGTCGTCGAAGGGGACTCGGTCATCGTCGTCGGCACGCTGGTGCAAGATACGCTCATCCTCGGCGGCGACGGTTCGGCTGCGGCCGCTTCGCCCTCGGCCGTTCCCGAGCCTGCGACGCTGCTGACATTGGTCTTGCTCGGCGTTTGCGCGGCACTTGTTGCGAGAAAGAAACGGTAGTCGGGCTAGGCGAGATATTTTTGCCCGCGAAGCCACGTTTCGCGAACGCATGAGTCTGATTCAAGCACGGCGGAGAGCCAATCTCCGCCGTGTTCTTTTTGGAACGGAACGAGGACGAAGTTCGCGAGTTTGCCCGGCGTTAAATTGCCGATTGTCGCCGCTTGGCCTAAAGCTTCGGCCGCGTCGAGCGTAATCATTCGCAAAATCTTTCGTCTTTCAACGTCAGGAAAATGCTGCGCGATGAATCGCGCCTCGGCCAAAACGTCGAGGTCGGGAGCCGAGCCGCGGCCGTCGGTCCCTAAAACGACTCTCACGCCGGCGTCGAGCATTTTCTGGAGCGGATAGGGAGCATGGCCGAAGTACCGATGCGTACGCGGACAAAAGACGACCGACATACGATCCCGTCGCGAAGCGAGAAAGTCAATTTCGGCGTCGTTCAAATAGTTTCCGTGAACGACGAGGGTTCGCTCGGCTTTTGCGAGAGCGCTAAGATAGTCCATCGGCGTCCGGCCCGCCGGCTGTAACTCGGCGTCGAAGGCGTTCATGCTTTCAAGAAAATCGCGGAACGGTCCTGCTCCTTCGCTTAGTAATTGAATCTCGTCGGGGGACTCGGCCAAGTGCGTCATTATGGGCGTGCGGTTTGCAACGGCCAGGGGCGTGATTCGTTCCAATAACGGGAGCGGAACAGTATAGGGGGCGTGCGGACTGATCCCCCACGGCCAACGCCCGGTCTGTTGTTTTGCGGTTTCGCAGATGGTTTGCGCAAGTTCGACTGCCGTATCAAATCGGCCACGCGTCGGAGCGATGATCTCGCGGAAAGCGATTCCGTCAAGTTCTCGATCGTCGGCAATGAAATCCGCTTGCGCCACGTCGGCGACGAACGTTACGCCGTATCGAAGGCTTTCGGCTAGGCCGGCTTGGATCGCACTGGATCGGTCGCCGGAGCAAGCGCCGCGCGCGGCGATCGTCATTTGCAACCAATCGGGGAGCGGCATGTTCGCTCGGCCGAGCGGACGTTCGACGTCGCTGAATTCAAGATGAGCGTGCGAATTGACGAAGCCCGGCAGAACGACGACGTCGCCTAAGTCGATCGCGTCGGCCTCGCCGGCATATTTAGAAATTGCTTCGATTCGCTCTCCGCGAACGGTCAGCAATCCGTCGTCGATCGGTTCGGATTCGACGGGCGCGATCACTCGCGCGCGGAGTAAAATCCGAGAGATTTCTCGATCGGTTTGCATGGAACGGCCTCGAAAGGAATGCGGCGCGGGAAACGCCAGCGGCCGCTGCGTCTTATTTTATCAGAGACGCCAAGCTTGACGAGATGGCTTCGCCTTCTTCGTCGGGCGGTTCGCCGTTCTTAATCGAATCCTGGAGAGTCTCTTCAGACGACTTGGCGTAGGACAACGTGCCGAACCACAGCAATATCGCCGCGGCGACGATTCCGCAGAAAACGGTCAGTTGCCAGGGATAGACGTGTCCGCCGGATTCCTGCTGTTCGATGAAGACGTTCAAAATCGGCCACTCTTTGCAGAGTTCCGGCGTAATTCGCGAATTCAGCATCGCCAAGGCGTTGTGGGCGAAGTGGTACAACATGCAGGGGAAAATGCTTCCCGACTGCACGGCGATGAATCCGATGACGACGCCCACGATGCAGGCTATCAACGATTGTTGAACGATGCCGTGGGTGACGCCGAAAAAGAACGCGCTAAAGGCGATCGCCCGCCATTTGTAGCCGACATGCCGGAACCCGGAGAGGACGAAGCCGCGGAAGGCCAGTTCTTCGCAGACGGCCGGCACGAACGAAATAACGAAAATGAGCCAGCCGATCGGAGCGTCGTTGAAAATTTGTTGCATCTTTCCTAATACGCCCATCGCGTTTTCGGAAATTGGATACAACTTGCCGACTACCGTTTGCAGCCAGATCATTGCCGGATGCAAAGTAATCGCTAGGCACAGGGCGGCGAAGAGCGATTGAAACGACGGCGGATTGCACAGCAGCGTCTTGCGGACGTTTTTCGTCATGACGATCGCCATCAGCAAGGTCGGAGTCAAAATGACGGCCAGTTGCGTGGCGAGGATCGAGATGGCTACTTGTCGGAAATTATCGGGGGGCGCTGCGGCGAAATTCATGTAGAAGCGGGCCGTCAAAATAATGACGCCGCAAAAAACCGCGCCGGCCACGCTTGGAGTATCTTCTTTATCTCGCAGCAGATGCCGCAACCAAACCCCGATGTCTATGCGTTCGCTTTCGCGAAAGAGGACCGATTCGGAATTGAATTGATCGACCGCCCAGCGGATCGCCAAGGCGCAGGCGACGGCGGTAACTCCGAAGACGACGGGCAAATATTGCAGCGTCGAGAGATAGTTGCCTTCCATCAAGCTGCGCAGAAGAAGGACGATTCCCGTGACGGGAATCAAGCTGTTGCCGAGATTCAATTCGACGCCCGGCGACATAGGCAGCATGACCAACGGCATGACGATCAACAGTAAGGGCATCAAATAGTATTGGCCTTCTTTTGAGCTGCGGGCTAAGGCGGCCAAGGCGATGCAAAGCGCGCTAAAGAGCGCGGAGATCGGAATCAAAGAGATTACAAGCCAGAGAATCGAATAGTGCGAGGGTAAAACGAGACCGGGAAGACTGTGTAATACGCTCAAGCCTGTTAGACCGAGACTAGCCAGATTTAGCAAGGCCGTAATTGAGCTGAACAGCGCCACGGTAATTAATTTACCGATGACGATTTCGCTTCGGGTGGCCGGGCTGCAAAGAAGCGTTTCAAGCGTACCGCGTTCCTTTTCGCCGGCGCACAGATCGATCGCCGGATAAAACGCGCCGGTGAGCGCCCAGAGAATCAGCAGCATGGGCAGGATTTTCGCCCACACCGCCGCTCCGCGTCGGCCGCTTTCGGCGGCCAAGTCTTTTTTATCGAGAACGAACGGCCGCATCGTCTCGCGTGAAAGTCCGTTCGCCTCCAAATTTTGCTTGCCGACGTTTTCCGTCCAATTATGCAAAACCTCGGAAAGTCGCGCGAAGGCGATTTGGGATTTTTCGTTCGCCGTCGTGTAAACGATTTCCGGATTGGGAACTTGCGGCAGTTTCTTTTCGGCGGCCGTTTCGTCGGCGTTTTCCGAACGTGAGGTCGCGCGGCGGACCGATTCGCCGAACTCGCGGATTCGCTTCGTGAAATCAGGCGGAAAATAGAGCGCCGCGTCGTATTCGCCCGACTTTACTTTCTCGGTCGCTTCGTCGAAGGGCGTCTTTTCCGTCTGCTGCGCGGCCGCCTTTTTCTCCGAGTCTTTCTTGGCGATCGGATTGACGTTCTTCTGTTTCTTGCTTTCCACGGAGGCGAACGTCAGCTCGAGCAATCGCGATCGATCAGCGTCCAAGAATAATTCGTCGGCGAACTTGTCGTTCACGAAAAGCGGCGGAAGATCGCGGGACCGCATTTCGCCTACGACCCATATCTTCGTCGGACGTTCGCGAAGGAACTGCGACATCTGCATCAACGTCGTGCCCAGCAGCGGGTACAGCAAAACCGGAAGCACGAAAATGACGAACAACGTGCGTCGATCTCGCAGTTGATCGCGAATTTCGCGGCTCAGGATTAGTTTGACGTTGGCGTATTTCATGTTTTATGCGAGTGTCGACGTCTCGAGGACCGATTTTAATTCGTCATCATGCCGTGAGATCAGTTGGAAGAACAATTCCTCTAGGTCGTTCTCATGGTGAACTTCGCGCAACTCTTCGAGCGATCCCTCGGCCAAAATCTTACCGCGATAGAGAATCGCCACGCGGTCGCAAATCTTTTCCGCTTCGCGCATGATATGCGTCGAAAAAAGAACGCATTTTCCTTGGTCGCGCAGCTCCGCCACGTTTTTTAATAGCGCGCGGGCAACTAGGACGTCCAAGCCGGAGGTCGCTTCATCGAAAATCAGCGCCGGCGGATCGTGAATGATCGCTCGGGCGATGGATACTTTTTGTTTCATGCCCGTGGACATTTTCGCGCCGAGAACTTCTCGGGTGTCGTTCATCACGAGGCGTTCGAAGAGGCGTTCCATGCGGTCGTGCAGTTCGTCGTCGGCGAGGCCGTGGAGTCGGCCGAAATATTCGACCATCTCCCAACCGGTCATGCGGTCGTATACGGCCGTGTTCATCGACATGAAGCCGATGGAGCGGCGGACGGCGTCGGCATGTAGAACCACGTCGTGGCCGTTGATTCTTGCGTTGCCGGCGGTCGGTTTGAGCACGGTGCTGAGAATCCGCAGGGCCGTAGTCTTTCCGGCGCCGTTCGGACCGAGAAGCCCGAAAATTTGCCCCGGTTTCGCTTCGAACGAAAGCCCGTCGAGCGCGGTTAAACGACCGCGTTTAACGTCTTCGTACTGCTTCGTTAATCCGTGAACGCTAATCATAGAGCGAAAGCGACGAGGAAAGTAATAAATGAGCGGGGGGAAACGCACGGGAAATCTATACGAAATCTTACCTTACGTCGTTCGGCGAGGCGTCGTAAAGCTGATAAAAAACGTTCCTACGGCGAGGTTGGAATCCGATTTCCTGGATCATCCGACAAATATCAATCTCAGTCGCACGGAAGCAGGTTCCGGCCGCCGCGACGACGTTCTCTTCGATCATCACGCTACCGAAGTCATTTGCTCCAAAGGACATAGCTAATTGTCCAATCGCGAGACCTTGCGTCACCCAACTAGCCTGAACGTTAAGAAAATTGTCCAGATACAATCTAGCGACGGCCAAGGTCTTCAAATAGTCGAAAACGCCCAGTTTGGGGGCATCTGCCAGTTGGGTATTGCCCGGCTGGAACGTCCAAGCGATAAAGGCGGTAAAACCGCCCGTTTCGTCCTGCAATTGTCTTAGTCGGTCTAGATGCTCGATTCGCTCGGCCAAAGTTTCGACATGACCGAACATCATAGTTGCCGAGCCCCGCCCGCCTAACTCATGCCATGCGCGGCAAATCTCCAGCCAGCGGTCGGCCGACGCCTTGCCGGGGCTTACCAGTTGCCGGACGCGGTCGACGAGGATTTCAGCTCCGCCGCCTGGTAGGCTGCCGAGGCCCGCCTTTTGCAGCCGACTTAAAACGGTCTTTACGTCGAGGTTCGACGTTTTGGCGATGTGTTCGATTTCGGGAGGGCCGAAGCCGTGAACGTTGACCGTCGGGAAATGCGATTTTAAGTCCGACAGCATCGCCTCGTACCAATCGACGCTGAGGTCCGGATGGAGGCCGCCTTGCAAGAGAATCTGATCGCCGCCGAGGGCGACAGTCTCACGAACTTTTTCGCGCAGTTCTTCTTGCGAAAGGACGTAACCGCGCGAATCGTCCGGCTTGCAGGAGAACGCGCAGAATTTGCAACCGCTGGTGCAGACGTTCGTGTAGTTGACGTTGCGATCGACGTTGTAGGTGCGGTGCGACTCGGGATGCAAACGGCGCGTGACGGCGTCGGCAGCGCGGCCGATCGAGGCCAGCTCATGGCTTTCGAGCAAGGAGAGGCCTTCTTGCGGCGTGATTCTTCGGCCGGCGATCGCTTTATCTAAAATGTTTTGCATAGACGCAATAGGAACGCGATAATTTATATTTCAAACGTCGCTGAACTGGGGAGTAAAGAATTCTTTTTCGCAAGCTCGAAAAAACGCGATAAACCGGCCTTTTGACGTTCGCCGAAGCCAAATTTCAAATGATCGCGGAGGTAGGTTAACGCTTCTTCTTGCGAGATGCCGATTTTCGCGGCTTCGGCGGTCGCGATTTCTTCGAGCCGGTTTACGCCGTCGTCACGCGCGGCCGAAAGTCCGGCGACGAGCGAGCCGTCGTCGGGCGGGAGGTCTTTTCTCGCGATCCACAAGGCGAAGACGAACGGAAGGCCGGTCCAACGGGTCCATTCTTCGCCCAAGTCCCAGACGAAGTTAAAATCGCCTGCCGGCCGAGTGATTCCTCGATCGCCGATTAAGAGCGTGGCGTCGGCCTCGACGGCGTTTATCTCGGCGTCCAAGGGGAGTTCGCATGTTGCGGGCGTTACGCCGAATCGCTCCCGGAGCAATATCTTCGTGAGCGCAACGCTGGTGCGCGAGCCTTCGTCGAGGGCGAGCGTTTTAATTTCACTCGGCGGTACGCGGCCGAAAAGTTTTACGGAGAGGACCGGCCCGTCGCAGGCGATGCAGGCGTCGGAAATGATTCGGTATCCGTCGCCGCGAAAGAACTCGACCGACGGAATCATCGCGACGTCGAGAGCACCCTCGGCGAGATCGCGGGCCAAACGGCTCGGCGCCTCGACGATCACCTCGGCCTCGGGGAGGCGCTCGGCAAGTCGATGAATAAGGGGCTTGGCGTTCAGGTAGCAAACGGCCCCGATGCGGAGTTGTTTTGACATAGTCGCGAGCGATGGGGTTCCGGATCGTTGAAACACGTATTATATGGTTTTGACGCAATTTGCAGCAGGCGCTCTCCGAGAGCCGTTCCGCAGGTGCGGTTTTACCGGACGCAGGGCGTGCTTTCTATGGAACAGTCACGGAACGCTGAGCGTGACTACTACTATAATCGTTCCAATCGGACCGGAAAACGACGCAGGGAATTCGGCAAGAAGGATGCGTTTTTGGTTTACGGCGCCGACCGAAAGCTAGATTTAGACATAGGGTTATCGCCGTTTTCGGCGGCGAACCGAATAGTTTAACATCGCGGCTTTACCGAGCGGGATTATGTCAAACGAGACGCATGACGATTTTTTGGCGAAACTGGCGAGCGGCGACGGAATAGCGCAGGTGGCCGCTTCGGCCCCTTCGCATGACGATGACGAAAACTCGCCCGACAAAAAGCTTGAGGCGATGTTGGCTCGCATTCAAAAGCTGGCGGTCAAAGACGCCGAAGTATCGAACGAAACGCCGTCCTCGAACGACGAGCCGACGCGTTTGAAAAACGATTTCCTGCCGAAGGAGCCGGAGACGTTTCGCCAAGCGGGGCTGACCGACAGCGAGGTGGAGGCGTTGGCGTTGAAGTTTCTACTGGCGCGGGGCGACGCCTGCGGACGTGACGTGGCCGATCAAGTTAAATTGCCCTTCGTGCTCGTCGACGCTTTGCTGCGTGAATTGAAGAATCAACAGCTAGTTTGTCATCGAGGGTCGGCCCCGATGAACGACTTCCAGTATCAACTCACCGACTTAGGCCGAGAACGCGCGCGGCGCTATACGCAGCAATGCACGTATTTCGGGGCGGCTCCGGTCGCCTTGAGCGATTATATCGAGAGCGTCGCCGCTCAGTCGCTCACTTCGCAGCATCCGTCGGCCGAGGATCTGCATCGCGCCTTCGCAGATTTGGTGCTAAATAAAAAAATGCTCGATCGGCTCGGACCGGCGATTAACTCCGGACGCGGGCTGTTTCTGTTCGGCCCTCCCGGCAACGGCAAAACGAGCGTGGCTGAGCGGGTGACCGAATCGTTCGGCAAATACATTTGGATTCCTCGCGCGGTCGGCATCGACGGCGAAATCATTCGCGTGTTCGATTCGGTCGTTCATGTCGAGGCGCCGTTGCCTGGTTCGCAAAGTCTGCTCGATCAAAGCAAGATCGACCGGCGCTGGGTCCGCATTCGTCGTCCCACGGTCGTGGCCGGCGGCGAATTGACGATGTCACAGTTGGAAGTGTCGATAAACGCGACGACCGGCATTTGCGAAGCCCCGTTGCAGCTAAAGAGTAATTGCGGCACTTTAGTCATCGACGACTTCGGTCGGCAACGGATGCGAATTGACGAGTTGTTGAATCGCTGGATCGTGCCGTTGGAAAAACGTTACGACTTTCTCAGTTTGCCGAACGGAAAGAAGATCAGCGTGCCGTTCGATCAGTTGATCGTCTTTTCGACGAATTTGGAGCCGCGCGATTTGGTCGATGAGGCGTTTTTACGCCGCATTCCGTACAAGATCGAAGTGATCGATCCGACCGAAGAAGAGTTTCGCGAGCTGTTCCGGATCATGGCTCCGCAACTCGGCATGAAGTACGACGAAGGGCCGATTAGTTATCTGATCGAAACGCATTACAAAAAGGTCAATAGACCGTTTCGATTCTGCCAGCCGCGCGACTTGCTCTTGCAGGTCCGAAACTATTGCGTCTATTACGACCGCCCTATGGAGCTGAGCGATGATTTCTTCGACAAGGCCGTGGAGAACTACTTTGCGGTGATGTAAGCGTACGTAGGGCGTGGGGCATAGGGGGGCCGCGATTCCGCAGCACTTTTGATTTTGCGACGGGGCAGATCTGTTCGTTTGCCGAGGAGACTTCAGAAATGGAGAAGATTGGCGGGACTTCGCCCCACCTTCAAGGCGGAATAATGTCAGATTTAGTCGTCTAAAATAGTATTTTCCCGTCATGCGGTTTAGTGCGGCGATTCAGCTTGATAATGAGACTCTATCTCATTAATATAGGTACATGCTTTCTTCGGGGACGAATCGCCACGGGAGTCGTCGAGGAGAGCGCCGCATCTGGATTACGGCGTCGCGCGGCGGACTCGCAACCGTCGCGCGACGCTTCTCCCCGCCGATGTTTTCCCGCCGAGCGAACGCATGAGAACGCCCACCGTCGAAAATTATTTGCGTGTGATTTATGAACTCGGCGAAGAGGCAGGCAAGCCGACCGTTTCGACCGGCGCCGTGGCCAAGCAATTAAAGATCGCTCAGGCCACGGCCACGGTGGCTTTTCAACGCTTGGCGTCCGACGGTTACGTTAAATACGTCGCCTATCGCGGAGCGGAACTGACGAGGGAGGGGAGGGGAGTCGCTTTGCAAACATTGCGTTCGCATCGGCTCATTGAGTTGTTTTTGCACCGATCGCTGAACTTAACGTGGGCTGAAACTCACGAACAATCGCAATACATTGAGCATAGCGTTTCGCCTTGGCTGCTCGAAAAAATCGATTCTTATTTGGATTGTCCGCGTTTTGGCATTCACGGCGATCCTATTCCGTCGGCCGAAGGGCGTCTGCCTGAAAACGACGTTAGTTCGCTTGCCGAGCTTCCGCCGGGCGCCTCGTTCACGCTTTGTCGGATTATCGGACGGACACCGAACTTCTTACGACATATTCAAGAATTGGGGTTTGCCGTGGGAGTTTGCGGAACCGTTTGCGACCGCTTGGACGAATCCGGCCCGATGACCATTTGCATGGGGGGAGTGCGGCGGGAGTTATGCCGACATGTTGCGGAAAAATTGCTTGTTCGGTCTGAAGCGGGGAGGGCATAGGGCATAGGGCATAGGGCATAGGGCATAGGGCATAGGGCATAGGGCATAGGGCATAGGCGCGGGTTGCCGATAGACGGAGACGGGGAATATCTTGCATCGGTTGGGGCAATTTTCAATGGAATGGGCAATTTGCGCCGCCCTGCGGAATAGTTATACTTATTTCTTCCGATTAATTGTTGGTATTTCTGCCGTTCGGCTTTCCCTTTTTCACTTCAAGAGCGAAACATGACTCAACGCACTCTGCTTGCCGCCATTTTTTTGGCTGTTTTCTCGCTATTTTGTTTGCCCGCATTCGCCGCAGATGACGACTCGAATGGCGCCAAGGCTCAGCCTGCGGCGGAGCAGGGCGATGACGCAGCCGCAAACGACGAGAAGACCGCAGAGAAGGCGGCCGACAAAAAGTCCGACGAAAAAGCGACGGAAAAATCGGCCAAGTCGAGCGCCAAAAAAGCCGAACCAATCGCCGCTCCCGCAACGGTGAAAATCAGTTCCTCGCAGTCGAAAGAGATTAGTCCCGATTTGTTCGGCATTTTCTTCGAGGACATCAATTACGCCGCCGACGGCGGGCTTTACGCCGAGTTAGTGCAGAACCGTTCGTTCGAGTATTCGGAAAAAGATACTCGCAATCGGCGTAGGGAAGACAAATGGAACTCGTTGACCGCTTGGTCGTTAGTCGCTCTCGGCGAAGGAAAAGGAAAGCTTGCCGTCGACAAGTCCGAGCCGATTCACGCGAACAATCCGCACTACGCCGTAGTGACGGTTGAGAAGGCGGGCGAGGGCGTCGGAATGGCGAACTCCGGATTTGACGGCGTGCCTGTCGTGCTTGCCGAAAGATACGATCTATCGTTCTTCGCTCGTCAGACGGCCGGCGCCGCCGCCCCGGTCGTCGTGCGTCTCGTGGCCAAGTCGGGCAACGTGATCGCCGAAGCGAAGTTCCCCGCGCTCACCAACAAATGGCAAAAATACACGGCCGTGCTTTCGGTTCTCGCCGATTCGGCCGACGCCAAGCTTGTCGTGTTGGCGAACGGAGAAGGGACTTACGATTTCGACGTCGTGTCGTTGTTCCCGCAACGTACGTTCAAGAATCATGCGAACGGATTGCGGGCTGACCTGGCTCAGACGATCGCCGCGATAAAGCCGAAATTTGTTCGGTTTCCCGGCGGTTGCTTAGCGCACGGTTACGGACTGGAAAACATCTATTGTTGGAAGGACACGATCGGGCCGATCGAGCAGCGCAAAGAGCAGTTCAATATTTGGAATTACCATCAGACGGTCGGACTCGGCTACTTTGAATACTTCCAATTCTGCGAGGATATCGACGCCACGCCGTTGCCGGTGCTTGCGGCCGGCGTTTGCTGCCAAAACTCGCCGGGCGGTCAGCATTGCATTCCGATGAAGGATATGCCCGCCTACGTTCAAGACGTTTTGGACTTGGTCGAATACGCTAACGGGCCGGAGACTTCGACTTGGGGCGCCAAGCGCGCCGCGGCCGGTCATCCGAAACCGTTCAATTTGAAGTATCTCGGCATCGGGAACGAGGATTTGCAGTCTGAGGGTTTCCGCGAACGTTTTGAGATGATCATGAAGGCCGTTCAGGCCAAGTATCCTGACATTATCGTCGTCGGCACGGTCGGACCGTTTTCTTCGGGCGAGGATTTTGATCTGGGCTGGAAGTTCGCCAATAAGCTCAATATTCCGATGGTGGACGAACACTATTACAACGCCCCCGATTGGTTCTTGGCGAATTTGAATCGTTATGATTCTTACGACCGCAGTCGATCGAAAGTCTATTTGGGCGAATACGCCTCGAAGGGAAACACTTTGTATAACGCGCTGGCCGAGGCGGCATATATGACCGCGTTGGAACGTAACGGCGACGTCGTGCGACTCGCTTCGTACGCGCCGCTGCTCGGTAAAGACCGTCATACTCAATGGAATCCGAATTTAATCTATTTCACCAACGACGTGGTCGTTCCGACGGTTAATTATTATGTGCAAAAGCTATTCGGGCAGAACGCCGGTCAAACCTACTTGCCGACCGAAGTGACCTATACGGCCGCCGAGCGCACGGCGAACAAGGCCGGCGTTTTCCTCGGCGCCTGGAATACGGAAGTTGAATATAAGGATCTGGTCGTCACCGTCGGCGATAAGAAAGTCGTTGACGAGCAGCTCGATAAAGAGGCGAAGAATTGGAAAGCGACGAGCGGTAAATGGGAAACGAAGGACGGCGTTTACCGTCAGACGTCGAACGCCGCGCCGGCCGTCTCCGTATGCAAAACGCAGTTTGAAGCGAAAAAATACGTCGTTACCGTCAAAGCGAAGAAGACCGGCGGGGCGGAAGGATTCCTCATCGGATTCGGTCCGGTTGACGGCGGAGACGATTATTGGTGGAACGTCGGCGGCTGGGGAAACGTCTCGAGCGCCGTTCAAAAAGGAAACGGTCCGCAAAATCGCGGCGTCATCGGCGAGCAAGTGAAATGCAAGGTTGAAAAAGAGAAGTGGTATGACGTGAAGATTGAAGTCGACGGCAGAAAAATTAAGTGCTACCTCGACGATAAACTGATTCAAGAGATCGTCGATCAATCGGGCGACGTCTTCGCCGCTTCGACCGTGAAAGACAAAGAGACGGGCGACGTGATCGTGAAGATCGTCAACGTTTCACCGGTTCGCGCCGCGGCGGAGATCGAGTTGGACTTGGCCGACTTCAATCCGAAGGCGACGAAAACGGTCATGTCGGGCGATCCGAAAGCGCTCAACACGTTCCCGACGCCGCTGACCGTCGAGCCGAAAACGTCGTCGATTACGGTCGATAAGAAGTTTAAATACTCGGCGCCTCCGTACTCGTTTACGGTCATCCGCATCTCGCCGAAGAAGGCGGAAAAGTAAAACGTCTTAAAACACGTAGGTTGAAAATGAAAAGGCCGCGGAGGAGTATCTTCCGCGGCCTTTCGCTTTGAAAGTGATCTGCGCGCGCCGGTAAAAAAGTATTCCTTGGGCTATCGCCCAAGGCTTTAATATGCCGTCCCTTTCGGGACTCGGAAGAGCGATTTCCGGATTCAAATGAATTGCGGTGGGAATCAGGGATACGCTTTATGCTTGTCGAAAAAAATAGCCTCTCCGTTTTGGGAGAGGCTTTTTGATTTTTACTCAACGGCGGTTGAAAAGATGAGGGCGTTTAGGCGACAATCATCCCTCATCCTTCCGCTTTCATCTATTCGCTATTGTTGCCACTTGAGAATCGCGCCGGTGTCGGCGCTGGTGGCCAGGGCGGCGTATTTGGCCAAGTAGCCGGCGGTGAAACGCGGCGGACGCGGTTTCCAATTCTCTTTGCGTCGGGCGAGTTCTTCGTCGCTCAATCGAACGCCTAGCGAATGGCCGGGGATGTCAATGTCGATGATGTCGCCGGGTTCGATGAGTCCGATGACGCCGCCGGCGGCCGCCTCGGGGCTAACGTGGCCGATGCAGGCGCCGGCCGTGCCGCCGGAGAACCGGCCGTCGGTGATCAACGCGACTTTATCGTCGAGTCCCATCCCCTTGATGGCCGTCGTCGGAGCGAGCATCTCTTGCATGCCCGGGCCGCCCTTGGGACCTTCGTAGCGAACGACGACCACGTCGCCGGCTTTCACCTTCCCGTTAACGATTCCTTCGTACGCTTCGGTCTCGGCCTCGAAAATGACGGCCGGTCCGGAGTGGCGGAGCATTTCCGGCTTTACGCCGGCGGTCTTCACCACGGCGCCGTTCTCGGCCAAGTTGCCGCGAAGGATGCTCAATCCGCCTTCTTTGCTGTAAGCGTTATCAACTTCGCGGATGCAGTCGTACGGATCGAAACCCAAAATTTCCGGCGTCAATTCGGCGACGGTTTTGAATTTCTTCGCCGCTTTCATTCCCTCGGGCGTTCGAACGCCGCCGGGAGTGACGGCCGCCGTCTCGAGCGCTTTCTTCAACGGATTCTTCGCGCGAATATCGTACTCGGCGATGTTCTTGCCGATTTTTTTGCCGGACACGGTCGGGCATTTCACTTTGAGCAGGCCGGGGCAGCCGCGCAGGATGCTTCCCAAAATCGTGTGGATTCCGCCCGAGTTGTGGCAGTCTTCGATGTGATAGCCGCTGCTGGGAGCCAGTTTGCAGACGTTCGGCGTTTGCCGACTGAGTTGGTTGATGCGTTCGATGTCGTATTCGACGCCCGCCTCGCGCGCGATGGCCAACATGTGCAAAACGGTGTTGGTGCTTCCGCCCATCGCCATGTCGAGAATCATCGCGTTGTCGATCGAATCGTGCGTGCAAATTTCACGAGGAAGAAGGCCGTGCCCTTCGCCCTTTTCGTTGAACTCGATGACCATCTCGACGATGCGTTGCGCCGCCCGGCGATAAAGTTTCTTTCGTTCGGCGCTCGTAGCCAACAACGTGCCGTTGGTCGGCAGGGCCATGCCCAGGGCCTCGCAAAGGCAGTTCATGCTGTTGGCCGTGAACATGCCGGAGCAGGATCCGCAAGTCGGGCAGCAGGCCTTTTCGATGGCGGTCAGTTCCTCGGCCGATATTTTGCCGTTCTGCTTGGCGGCCGCCGCAATGAACGAGTCGATCAAGTCCATCTTTTTTCCGTCGGAACCGACGCCGGCTTCCATCGGGCCACCGCTGACGAAGATCGCGGGAATGTTCACTCGCATCACGCCCATCAACATGCCTGGCACGATTTTGTCGCAGTTCGGAATGCAGATCACGCCGTCGAAGCAGTGGGCGTTCAGCATCGTTTCGACCGAGTCGGCGATGATTTCGCGGCTGGGCAACGAGTACTTCATTCCCGCATGGCCCATCGCGATGCCGTCGTCGACGCCGATGGTGTTGAAGAGGAACGGCACGCCGCCCGCGTCCCGAACGCATTTCTTAATGAACTCGCCGACTTTGTCTAAATGAACGTGTCCGGGGATAACGTCGATATGGCTATTGCAAATGGCGATAAACGGTTTGCCAAAATCTTCGTCTTTAACGCCGGTGGCGCGAAGCAGGCTGCGGTGCGGGGCTCGAGCGTCGCCCAATTTGACCATATCTGAACGCATGGAAAAATCCTCTCGAAAAAACGTGCCTCTAGCGCGATTGAGGGCCAGCCAAGCGAAAAGGTTCGCCGCCGACAGGCCGTCCGCTAAAGGCGGAATGTTGCGGAATGCGGAATATTTTATTGTAAATCGGTTTTAATTCGGGTTGTAGCCCCTTCTGGGCGTGTTTTCCGGCGGCAGGGTCTGGAAAACCGCTAGAAAACTGCTATTTTTACAGTTCCTTCGGGGCGCCATATCAATTTGCAATGAAACGACTTCGGGTATTTTCGGCATGAGCGTGAAATTTCTCTATTTCGATCTGGGACGCGTTCTCATCGATTTCTCCGTCGAGCGGATGGTTAACCAGTTGGCGATGGCTGCGGACGTCTCGACTGAGACGGTTCGAAAAATCCTTTTTCGCGACGGCCTGCAACTGCAAAGCAAGTACGAGTCGGGCGAAATCGATTCGCAAGGCTTCTACGACGGTTTTTGTAAAGCGGCGGGAGTTCGGCCCGACTTTGACGAATTGCTTCGAGCCGGGACCGAAATCTTTTGGCCGAACGCGTCAATGATTCCGATCGTCGCCCAGTTAAGCCAGACCGACTACCCTATGGGAATTCTGTCCAATACTTGCGAAGCGCATTGGAAGTATTGCTTTGAGAAGTATCGCATTCTCTCAGGCTGCTTCGAGACTTTCGCGCTGAGCTACGAATTAAAGTCGGCGAAGCCCGACGCGAAGATTTTTCAAGCAGCCGCCGAGTTGGCGGGCTATGCGCCCGAGGAGATTTTCTTTATCGACGACGTGCCCGGCCATATTGAAGGGGCGAAAGCCGCCGGCTTCGACGCCGTTCTCTACACCAACGCGGCGGCCGCCGCCGAAGACCTCCGCAAACGCGGGATTCGATGGAATTATTAATGCAGAACGCCTATCGTTAAACTATTTCCAAGTAACGAGTGGGCGATGGCATGCAAATTACCTTAAGTGTGTTTTCTCATAAACCCGATCGCGCAGCCGATGGCGAAGATAGTCATGCAGAGGCCGATCGGTTCGGGGACGGAGGAGGGCACCGCTACGGTTGAGGTCGCTACGGAGGCCGCGGCGGTTGACGACGTTGAATCGCCGAGGATAAGCGCGTCTTGAACGAGCGTTCCGACGACGATCGTTCCGCTGCCGCTGACGACGGTTTTTCCCGACCCGGTGATAGTCGTGATCGTGTGCGTTCCGTCCGCGATTTTCAAGAGCGAGTCGTTTTGGACGTTTCCGCCGGTAATGTCCGAGTCGCCGGTAAGTTGCAGGGTTCCGCCCTTCACGATCGTCGCGCCTGTTTGCATGGCGTCGGCGGCGAGAATCAAAACGCCCGAGCCAGTCTTCGTGAGACTTCCCGAGCCGGAAATCGATCCGGAAAGAGTTAGCGATCCGACTCCCACGACCGAGAAGATCGAGGAGGAGCTAAGTTGCAAAGCGTTTTGAATGATCTGATCGTAGCTTGACGCATTGACCGTCGTGGCAGAGCTTCCGGCGATCGTGAGTTTGGCTCCGCTTAACGTGAACGAGGTCGACGAATTGGTGAAAATAATGCCGTTAACGGTTAAGGCCGAGCCGAAGACCGGCGCGTAGGAAGTCGCATTGTTGCTGAAAACGAGCGTCGAGGCGGACGAGAGGGTTTTGCCGGACCAGTTTGCCGCGGCGCTCGCGTCGCCGCCGGCCGATCCGCTCCAGGTCGTTAAGGCTGTGACGCCGTTTAATAGGGCGGTCACTTCGCCAGTCGTATAGAGCGAGGATAAATCCCAGACAACGTTTGACGAGACGGCGAACGTTCCGGATCGCGTAACGCCGGTCCAGTCGAAGAGCTTGTAGGTTTGGCCGACGATCGCATTTTGATCTAACCCGGTTGCGACGGTCAGGCTCAAGGTTCCGGCGATCGATGCGGAAATTCCTGAATCGAAGGAGATCGTCGAATTCCAGTCGTTTCCGTCGAAGACGTCGTTCAACGTGGCTCCGGACGCGATCGTTAGTGAACTCTTAATCTTAATGGCGATCGGAGAAACGCTGCTCGACGAATCGCCAAGATTGTTGTGCACGGCGAGCGTTTGGCCGGACGTTAAATTGAGGGCCGAAATCGAGCCGTCGGTTCCGATCATGCTAGTAACGGTCGCGCCGGTAAGGTCGAGCCCCGAGGCGCCTCGGGCGTCGGCAAAGCTTAAGTCGGCTCCGGAGAGCGTCGCCCCCGAAAAGTACGCGAAAGCAAGGTTCGCGCCCGAGAAATTCGCGTTCGTTAGCGTCGAGGATATAAACGATCCGTAAGAAATGTCTTGGCTTTTGAAATTCCAGCCAGCCAAATTGTTGTTCGACAAGTCAGCACCGAGTAAGTCCTTATTTTTATAACTGTAGGTTGACTGTAATTGCGTTTGCGTGAATCCTTTGGCGACGACGCCGGAGAGGACGGCGCCTCGGATGTCGGCGTCGGTGAATGTCGCCGAGGTCAAAGTGGAACTGGTGAAATCGGCGAAGTTTAGTTTCTGCTTGGAAAAATCCCAGCCGGCCAAATTGTTGGAACTAAGGTTGATGCCGGAAAGGTCGAAGAAGTTGGCGTAACTTTTGGTCGATTTGAGTTGGGCTTGCGTGAAGCCTAGTTCTACGGTCGAGGCGAGGTTGGCGTAGCGAACGTCCGCTTGGGTGAAGTTGGCCGAGGTGAGCGTGCTCCCTTTAAAACTGGCAAACCAAAGTTTCTGATCGTAAAAATTCCAGCCGGTCAGATCGTTCGCGGCGAGTTGAATGCCCGAGAGGTCTTTCTTTTTGTAGCTTGCGGTCGATTTAAGTTGGGCTTCGGTAAAGCCGTAAGCGACGGCTCCGTCCAATTTCGCGCAACTGACTTCGGCGTTCGTAAAATTCGCGCTACCGAGTTTCGTCGCCGACAAAAGAGTATCGTAGAGATTTGCGCCGGACAAATTCGCAGAGGTCAGATTTGAGGAGTAGAACGACGCCTCCTTGAGATTCTGATTAGAGAAGTCCCAACTGTTCAATTCGTCGGCGACGAAAATGATTCCGGTCAGATTCTTTTCTTTGAAGCTGGCGGTCGATTGTAGTTGCGCTTCCGTAAAACCTGAAACAGCGACGAAATTGGCGTAACGCACGTTGGCGTCGGTGAAGGTCGCGTCGGTGAGCGTGGAAACGTAAAAATACGTGTTCAAGAGATTGGCCTTGGAAAAATTCGCGGCGGTCAAATCAGCGCCGGTCATATCGACGTTGAGCAAAGTTGCGCCGGAAAAGCTGGCGTTGCCCGCGCTTGCGCCGTAAAAGCTAGCGTTCGATAAATCGACGGAAGCGAAGCTCCAGCCGCTGAGAGTAAGGTATTTGAATCCGACGCCGGTGAGGATTTTATTTTTGTAGCTGCTTGTCGAAGCCAATTGCGCTTGCGTGAATCCGGTGGCGCGGCTGAAATTGGCGCCGGTAATCTCGGCGTCGGAGAACGTGGCCCCGGTGACGGTTGCGCTGGAGAGGTCGGCGTTAGTCATCAATGCTTTGGTGAACGTCGCCCCGGTCAGATCGGCGCTAGTAAGCGCGGTGTTAACCATCGTGGCGGAGGTGAACGTGGCCGAAGTCATAATAGACGAGGTGAACGACGCGCTGGTCAAAGTCGCGGAGGTTAAGTTCGACTTAATTAGGGTAGCGGAGAGGAGGCTTGCGCTCGTTAAAATGGCTGAGGTGAACGTGGCGCCGGTTCCGATCGCATTTTGGAACGTCGCTTTGGTAAGAGTCGCCGAGTCGAATTTGGAGGTCGAAAGGGTGGAAGCGGTGAAATAGGCGCCGGTTAAATTTTGCGATTGGAAGTTCCAACCGTCAAGCGTGTCGCCCATCAAATATACGCCGCTCAAATTTTTGTTTTTGTAATTAGCGGTCGATGCGAATTGCGCCTGGGTGAGTTTCGTAGTTCCGACGACCGTATAGCTGAAATTGGCGCCGGTGATCGTCGCGTCGGTCAAGACGGCGGAGCTGAGGTTCGAGGATTGGAACGCCGCGCTCGTCAAATTCTGTCCGGCGAAATTCCAACCGTTCATGGTCAAACCAGCGAAGTTTACGCCGGCGAGGTTCTTGTTTTTGTAACTCGTCGTCGAAACTAATTGAGCGGACGAGAGGCCCGAGTTGTAAAAATTCGCGCCGACGATTACGGCGTTGGTGAACGTCGCCCCGGTGATTGACGAGGCTTGAAAGTTGGCGTTAGTTAAGTCTTGGCTCGTGAAATTGAATCCGGACAAGGCAAGTCCGCGAAAGTTGACGCCCGTCAGCGTTTTGTTCGCGTAACTCAACGTCGATACGAGTTGCGCGGACGAGAGGCCCGAGTTGTAAAAATTCGCGCCGACGATAACGGCGTTCGTGAACGTCGCGCCGGTTAACGCGGCGGATTGGAAACTGGCGTTCGTCAAGTTCTGGCCGGTGAAATTCCAGCCGGACATTGCGTTAGACGAAAGCGTGACCCCGGCGAGATTCTTGTTTTTCCAACTGGCGGTCGATTCCAATTGCGCTTGAGTAAAGCCGTTCGTCGTGACGTTCGACAGGTTTGCGCCGGCGATCTCGGCGTCGGTGAACGTCGCACCGGCGAGGGTAGCGCCGGAAAAACTGGCGCTTGTCAAATTAGAAGAGGCGAACTTGGCGCTGGTTAAGTTGGCCGAGGAGAAGCTGGCGGATTTCAGCGTCATGGAGGAGAAAACCCAGCCGTTCATCGTCAATCCGTTGAATCTCGTCTGCGACAGATCGCCGGACTGATAACTCGCGGTTGAGAGGAGTTGCGTCTGCGTGAACCCGGTGACCCCCGAGAACGCGGCGCCGGCGATTTTCGCGTTAGTTAAGGTAGCGCCGGTCAAAATCGCATAAGTTAGCGTCTGGCCTGATAAATCCCAGCCGGTCAAATCGTTGGCCGTGAGGTTGACCCCGGTCAAATCTTTGTTTGCATAACTGGCGGTCGCCTTAAGTTGCGCTTGGGTGAATCCATTGGCGACGGCGCCGGATAAGTTCGCGTTTTTGACGACAGCGTTCGTGAAGGTCGCGCCGGTTAACGTCGAACCGTAAAACGACGCGCCGGTCATATTGAGACCGCTAAAATTCCAGCCGGACAAGTCTTTGGACAGAAATTGAATTCCTGCCATGTCGGCTGCGGAATAATTATAGGTTGATTCAAATTGCGCCTTGCTCAGCGAGGCCGATCCGGAAAAAGTCGCGCCGGAGATAGTCGCGTTTTTCAAATTGGCGCTCGTCAAATTCGCGAGGGTGAAATCGGCGCTCGTCAGGTTCGCCGACGTGAAGAGCGCGCTCGTCAGGTTCGCCGAGACGAAACTGGAGCCCTTGAGATTCTGCGAGGAGAAATTCCAACCGGTTCCAGCCATCGTCAAGTAATTGAATTTACAGCCGGCGAGGCTTTTGTTCGCATAACTCAAAGTAGAAGATAATTGGTCGTGATCGAATCCCGTCGCGCTAGTGAAATTCGCGCCGGAAATATCGGCTCCGGCGAAGGCGGCGCTCGTCAAATTCGTGGACGTGAAATTAGCGCCGGTTAAAGTCGCGCTCGATAGGTTCGCTAACCGAAGAGTCGCGCCGGTAAGGGTCGCGCTCGTCAAATCGGAAAGGTTCAGCTTGGCGCTGGTCATCGTGGCGTTTTGAAAATTCGCGGCCTTTAGCGTTGCGTTTTTCAGCGTTGCGCTCGTCAAGTTGGCGAGCGACATATTTGCGCCGTTCAACGTTGCGGACGATAAATTCGCCAAAGTCATTTCCGCGCTGGAAAGATCGGCCGAAGAGAAATCCACCCCGATCAACTTTTGAGAAGTGAACGTCCAAGCGCTCATTGAGCCCGATACGTTGATGATTCCGGAAATGTCGTTGGCTTTATAACTGGCGGTCGATTTCAGTTGCGATTCCGTGAAGCCCGTCGCCCCGGTGAACGTCGCGCCGGTTATTGCAGCTCCGGTGAACGTCGCGCCGGTTAGCGTCGACAAGGAAAAAACGGCGCTGGTCAGCGTGGAGCTCGTCAAATTGGACAGCGTCAGGTTGGCGCCGGTCAATGTCGATGACGTGAGGTTGGCGCTCGTTAAATTCGTTTTGAGCAGTTGTGCGCTAGTTAAGTTCGCCAAGTTCATCGTGGCGTTCGTCATCGTCGCGCTCGACAGGGTTGAAAGCTTCATGTTGGCGCTGGTCAGCGTGGCCGACGCCATGCTCGCCAACGTGAAATTGGCGCTGGTCAACGTGGCTTTTGAAAAGTCGGCGATCGTGAGCGTGCTTTTTGAAAAGTTTGTGCTGGTCAAGTCGTAGCCGATAAGATAGGCCTTGGTGAGATTTCGCGAGCTAAGATCCGTCCCCGCTGCGGCATTCACGCTTGCGCCGTCCGTGCAGGCTGTCGTGCTGGCTTGCTTTCCTTTGCTCTGGTTCGTGGAATCGACCCATTCCCATTGGTAGATCACGCCGAAAGCGTTCGAAGCGCGGAAAGAAAGAAGCGCCAACAAAATGACCGCAATGCGTTTGCCGAAAGACATGCCGCGACCCTTATAATGTTAAAAAGGAGAAAATGCCCCCTGCCTTAACGATTAGATTGTCGACAAACTGTAAGTCGTGTCAAGATCAGTTGTTTGGGAAGTCTGTAGTGGATCCGGCAGCGTCACACGAAAAGTTTAGAAAAACGCGAAAATTGCAAAATCGACCTAGCTTCACTTTGGGTAATTTGATAGATTTTGCCCGTTCGTTCGGAGGGAGATGATTCTCGCCGCGCAAGAGAGAATGTCCAAAATAAGCGTTAGGAGTTGTTGTCATGAGCGGAAAAAGGATGTTCCGGCTCGCTTTTGCGACCCTTTTTATTGCAATTGGATTTGCGAGCTTCGCCGAAGCCGCGCCGCCTTGGTCGAATCTCATCACCAAGGCGTCAGGCGGCGATGCGGAGGGCAGCTACGCCATCTCTGAGGCGAACGGCCCTTGGATGATCGTCGCGTGCAGCTTTTCCGGCGAGGGGGCGGAAAAACAAGCCCAAGGCCTTGCTGAAGAGTTGCGACGAAAGTACAAACTTCCCGCCTACGTGCATGAGATGAGTTTCAATTTGAAAGAAGCTCAGGGACGCGGCGTCGATCGCTTCGGCGCGCCGGTAAAAATGAAATATCGCTCCGGCGACTCGATCAAAGAGGTTGCGGTTCTTGTGGGTAATTACGCTTCGGTGGACGATTCGGAAGCGCAGAAGGTCTTGAAAAAACTAAAATACGCCGAGCCTGATTGTCTCAAAACGAAAGACGGGCGTTCGACGAATCAGTCTTTGGCCGGTTGGCGGGAAATCCAAAAAACGCTGCAAGATCAAATCAACAGTTCGAAAAAAGAGAAAGGCCCGATGGGCCATGCGTTCGTGACCACGAATCCGTTGCTTCCGGCGGAGCGGTTTACCGGAGATTTGGATCCGTTGGTCGTTGAAATTAACAAAGACGTTCCCCATAGCTTGTTAAACTGCACGGGAAAATACACCGTTCAAGTGGCGACGTTTAAGGGACAAGTCATCATCGACCAAAAAGAAATCGCGGCGATTCAAAGCGGCAAAAAGAAGATGAACAGCAGCTTGGACGCCGCCGCCTTGAAGGCGCATGAATTGACGGAGGCGCTCCGCATGAAAGGTTACGACGCGTACGAATTCCACGATCGCTATGCGAGCATCGTGACCGTCGGAAGCTTCGAGAGCGTCGGAACGCCGATGCCCGACGGCCGCATTGAAATCAATCCGAAGATTCACGCAATCATGCGGACGTTCAGCGCCCAACCGGTCGATGTGCCCACGGACGGCAAAAACGCGTTGCCGACCGCCGTCAAATCGTTGGCGGGGATAAATTTTGACATCCAGCCGATTCCGGTCCAGGTTCCTAAGCGTCCGATAAGCGCGACGCTCAATCGCAGCGTGGCTACGAACGGGATGCAATAATCCCGTCCGAACCGACAAAAACGAAGCAAACCGCCGCAGCCCCCTGTGGCGGTTTTTCATGCGCGCATTATAATAGATGAACTTCTTGAGCATGATTACTTCCCGTGAATTTTTTATCGGAAATACGTCGTATGGATAAAAAAGCGAAGAAACGGATCGATTTGCTGAATCAACGCGTTCGCGATCTCAAGCAACAAGTTTCCGGCGCGCGAAAGCAAATGGACGACGAAAAAGAATTAAAGGAACTTGAAAGTAAGCTTGCCGCCGCCGAAAAGGAATTGGCGGAGATCAAGGCCTCCGCGTAACCGGCGTTTGCCATGATCGATATGCTCTGATGCGAAGAGTTAATTCTCAATATTTCTTTGCCGCTTCTTTCGTAAATAGGTCGGGGCCTTTGCGGGGAAGAACGATCCGGTTGCGTACATGTCCTGTACGAGGCGGATTCTCCGGTATTGGCGTGACTTAAAGCGAATCGCACGTTCCTCCTCTCTTTGCTTCTCTTCTCGACTGCATTACGGAGCATCGCCCGTTTTATCAAGGTGAGCTTCGTAAATAGTGCGGCGCCTTGCCGCTGCTTTTCATGCTTGTTCAAACCTAAAATAACTTCTTTTCGGAGAAGTCGAGGCAATGAACGATTCCGCTTTCTTTCATGACGATAGACAAACGCTTTGAGGCTATTTTTGTCCTAGAGTTCAAGCGGTTGGGTGTAGAAATCTCTCGACCATAGTTTGAAGCCGCGGATTAACGCATTGGTGAAACATGAACGAACAAACAGAGGGCGGAAAGAATCTTGTTCTTTCCTCCTCTATTAAAAATGGAGAGGGCTTTTCTCGCCAGAGTATTTGGCGGGCGAGCGCTATTTTGCTGATCGGTTTGATCGGCACCGGGGCGGCGGCTTACTACTTTCATTTGAGCGCGCATTCGGATGCGAAGCGGAAGTTCATATTTGCCGCCGATGAAATCAGCCGCAAGTTATTGGAACGTTTAAACGTTCAAGAGCAGGCGTTGCGTAGCGAGGCGGCGTTTTATGAGAGTTCAGACGACGTCACTCGAGCGGAATGGCGAAGATTTACCGAGCGACAGCAGGTCGAACAAAAGCTTCCCGGGGTTCAAGGTTTTGGCTTCGTTATGCTGATCGCCCCCCAGGATTTGAAGCGGCATATCGAAAAAATCCGGGGAGAAGGCTTTTCTGATTACAATGTTTGGCCGGAAGGAGTACGTGAGACGTATACCTCGGTCGTTTATCTCGAACCTTTTACGGATCTCAACCGCCGCTCCTTCGGATACGACATGTTTTCCGAGCCGGTGCGTCGCGAAGCGATGGAAAAGGCGAGGGATAAGGACTCCACCGCACTTTCGGGCAAGGTCGTTTTGCAACAGGAGGCGAATAGGGACGTTCAGGTCGGCGTCTTGATGTATGTACCGGCGTACCGACGAGGGCTGCCTATTGAAACCGTCGCTCAGCGGCGAGAGGCCATTCTGGGCTGGGTTTTTTGTCCGTATCACATGAACGATCTTATGCACGGAATTCTCGGCAGTTGGGAAATGGAGAGCGGCAAGAGCGTTCGGCTGGAGGTTTTTGACGGTGAACAAGATTCCGCCAAGAGCTTGCTCTACGACAGTCAACTAGCGGAAGAGCCTAGTCTGGCGACGGCGCCGGAGTTGGTTTTGCAGTCTGCGGTTAACTTAGCCAACCGTCGTTGGACATTGCGTTTCGGTCAGGGCGCCGAGGCGACCGATCACCGCATTATTTGGCTAACGTCGTTTGGAGGATTGAGCATAAGTCTCTTGCTGTTCGGGCTGAGTTTATCCTTTTGGAATACGCGATTCAAAGCCTTGCAGATTGCCGCGAAGTTGACGGAGGAGTATAAGCTTGTGGCGATGGAGCTTACCGAGAAAACGGCGGCGCTTACTGAAAAGGAAGACGAAATACGCCTTTTGCTCGACTCGACGGCTGAAGCGATCTACGGTCTCGACATGAACGGCAATTGCACGTTTTGCAATAACGCCTGTTTGCAAATGCTTGGATACGTGAGTCCCTCCGAGTTGCTCGGAAAGAATATGCATTGGCAAATTCACTCAAAGCGTTCGGACGGAACGCCGTTCCCCATAGAAGAGTGCCATATTTTTAGGGCGTTCCAAAAAGGGGAGGGATCGCATGTGGACGATGAGGTTCTCTGGCGCTCGGACGGCACGTCCTTCTCGGTCGAATATTGGTCGTATCCCCAACGCCGCAACGGCTTGCTCGTAGGAGCGGTGGTGACGTTTATCGATATCACGGAGCGGAAGAGAGGAGAGGCGGCTTTGCAGGAGAAAACGGTCCTTTTGTCGGGACTGTTGGCGTCGATTCCCGATATGGTCTTTTTCAAAGACCACGACGGAAAATATCTGGGATGCAATCCGCATTTTTGTCGATTAGTCAATCGAAATTCGAATAGCGTCGTGGGCATGACCGACTACGACATGTTCCCTAAAGAGGCCGCTGATTTCTTTCGCAGTCAAGACCGCATTATGATGGAGCTTGGCGAGCCGCGTCGCAATGAAGAGTGTCTTGAATTTCCGGACGGCTCATGCATCCCATACGACATGTATAAGGCTCCTCTGAAAAACTTGGAGGGAGAGGTAATCGGTTTGCTCGGCGTAGGTCGGGATATCACCGAACGCAAGAGAATTGAGGAGCAACTCAAATCGAGCGAGGAGAATTTCCGCAGCTTTTTCCAGTCGGTCGACGACATGATCGTGGTCGCATCGACGGACGGACGCATTCTTTTCACGAACGAAGAGTGCCGGCTGAAGCTTGGTTACGACGAAGAAGCGTTGAAGGCAATGCATTGGGATGCATTTTATCCGCTGGAATGTCGCGACGAGGCGTCGAAGAGCTTTGCCGCCATGCTCAACGGCGAGCGAAGCGCTTGCCCTCTACCTTTGCAGACGAAGGACGGGGATCGGCTGCCTGCTGAATCTCGCGCGTGGTCGGGCAAGTGGAACGGCGCGAACTGCATTTTCGTCATTGCGAAGGATTTGTCGGTTCAGCAGGCGGCCTTAGAAATGTTCCAGAAATTGTTCGACGCAAACCCCGCGTTAATAACCGTCAGTTCGCGGCCTGATAGAAAGTTCGTAAACGTCAATAAAGCGTTTCTCGATCAGCTCGGCTATTCTCGCGAGGAAATTGTCGGCAAGACGATTGACGAAACGCGACTTTTCGAAGAGCCCACCGTAATGGAGAAAATCTCAGACGAGCTTAACGCCCAAGGTCGCGTCGCGGGAATGGAATTGAAAATGCTGGCGAAAAACGGCGAATTTTTGGACGGTCTATTTTCCGCCGAATTGCTGGAGAATCAAGGTCAGATAATGGTTTTGAGCGTGACGGTCAATCTTACAGCCCAGAAACGCGCCGAGGCGAATTTGCGCGATGCAAATCGTCGCCTCGAAGAGGCGACGGCTCACGCCAACGATTTGTCGTTGCGAGCTCAGGCCGCCACAAAGGCGAAAAGTTCATTCCTTGCCGTCATGAGCCACGAAATTCGAACTCCTCTCAACGCGATTATCGGAATGACCGGTTTGATGCTCGATACTCAACTAAATGACGAACAACGCGATTATTCCGAGACGATTCGGGTTAGCGGCGAGGTTCTTTTGACTCTCATCAACGATATTCTCGATTTTTCTAAAATAGAAGCTGAACGAATGGAATTGGATAAACATCCGTTCGACGTGACGCGCTGTCTGGACGAGTCGCTGGATTTGATAAGTTCGAGCGCGAAGAAAAAAGGGATCAAATTAAGTCGACGCATATTAGATGAAACGCCCGCTTGGATTATCGGCGACCTTGCGAGATTGCGTCAGATAATCGTCAATTTGTTGAGCAACGCGGTCAAGTTCACGGAAAAGGGGGAAGTATCGCTCTCGATGCGGGGGACTCGACTCGACGACGGCCAATATGAACTTCATTTTACGGTTCGAGACTCGGGGTTGGGGATTCCCGCCGATCGTCAAGACCGTCTCTTTTTGTCTTTCAGTCAGGTTCACGACGCCAATAATCGACGATTCGGCGGAACGGGCTTAGGTTTGGCCATCAGCCGCCGACTTTGCGAAATGATGGGCGGACGGATGTGGGTTGAAAGCTCGGGCGTTCCCGGCGAAGGGGCGGCTTTCCATTTCACCGTGCATGCGGCGCAAACCGAACCTTTAATATCGGAGGAATCGTCGACGGCGAAGGCGGCAAGACCTAAAAGCCCGGGAGAACTCGAACAGCAAAGCTCGTTACGCATTCTTTTGGCCGAAGACAATCCTATCAATCAGAAAGTAGCCTTAAAACTGCTGCTCAATCTCGGCCATCGGGCGGACGCCGTCGCCAACGGACTTGAAGTTCTGCAATCGTTGCGGAAGATTCCCTACGACGTCATCTTGATGGATTGCCAGATGCCGGAGATGGACGGTTACGAAGCGACGAGGCAAATCCGTATGAACGAAAAGGAAAGCGGGCGAGCGCCGATT
Source organism: Thermoguttaceae bacterium (assembly GCA_963665265.2). Classification (GTDB taxonomy): domain Bacteria; phylum Planctomycetota; class Planctomycetia; order Pirellulales; family Thermoguttaceae; genus CAXXHQ01. The sequence goes on from OY762224.2 coordinate 2,936,527, forward strand.
CACATCATCGCCATGACCGCCCACGCCATGCAAGGCGACCGGGAAGAGTGTTTAAGGGCGGGAATGGACGACTATCTATGCAAGCCTGTGCGGCCGAAGGAGCTAGAACGGGTTCTAAACGCGGTTCTGGTCGCTCAATAAGGCGGCGAGGCGGAGCTTCCGCCTCGAAACCTTATTGAATGAATTGCTCTTCTTCCTCGTCGGAGTGCGTCGTGATTTCGCCGGCGTCTTCGAGGCGACGAACGATATCGACGATCTGCTGTTGCGTCTGTTCGACGTTTGAGAGTCGTACCGGGCCGAGGTATTCCATCTCTTCGCGGAGCATGTCGGCGGCGCGTTTCGACATATTCTTGAGAATCTTGTCGCGAAGCTCTTCGCTTGCGCCTTTGAGGGCCATCGCCCATTGAGAGCTTTCCACGTTCTTGAGCAAGTTTTGGATGTCGCGGTCGGTTAGCTTGTTAATGTCGTCGAAGACGAACATTAAGCGGCGGATTTCGTCGACGAGCTCCGGATCCTCTTGCGCCAAATTTTCGAGCAAGCTGCGCTCCGTCGCTCGATCGATCACGTTGAGAATTTCGGCGACGCTGGAGACGCCGCCCGCGTTTTCGTATTGTTGGCTCATCACGCTCGACATACGGTTTTCCAACCCGCGTTCGACTTCCTTGATGATTTCGGGGCTGGTTTGGCCCATCGTCGCCACGCGGCGAATAACGGCGAGTTGTCGTTCGGCGGGAAGACCGCTGATAATATCGGCCGCCTGCTGCGGCGTGAGGTGCGAAAGGATAAGCGCAATCGTCTGCGGATGTTCGTCGATGATGAAGGTGAGTAAGTTTTGGCTATCGACCTTTTGTAAAAAGCCGAAGGGAAGGGCTTCGATCGATTGGCGAACGCTGTCGAGCGTGGCGCCGGCGCCTTTGCCGAGGGCTTGTTCGACGAGTCGCTTGGCGACTTCCAAACCGCCCGCGCGACCGGATAGAACGTTCGGATTCGCGTTGCCGAACTCCTGAATGACTTGTTCTTGCTCTTCGCCGCTAATGCCCGACATCTTGGCGATTTCGATGGAGACCGCTTCGACTTGTTTCGGTTCGAGCTTCGCCATGAGCTGCGCCGCCACATCGTCGGGCAAGCTCATAAGTAAAATCGCGGCTTTACGGAGGTCGGGAGAGGGCATTTTGCTTATGTCACCATTGAAATCCGCGTCTTGCCGCGATCGCCTTCAAAAAGGCGTATTTTGGCGAAAACTATGAAGTCGTGCCCTGTATCGTCCAGAATGCCGGCGGAACTTTACCGAATCCGCGTTATCGTTAAAGATTATCGCGATTGGCGGGGGCTTGGGCTAGTGCGGATATCTGCGTGGCTGTCGATTAGGTGGAGACAGGCTCGCGGATGGGGGAAAGGCCGACTTCCAGGGCTAATCCCCCCCATTGCGTCGAGAAAGGAACGCATATCGGCGAAACGTCGGACGGGAAGCGAACTTCGTGGTCGGTGCCGGTGATCACGTTCGGCAAGCTAACCATCATTTGATATTCTTCCAGCTCGGCTTTGGCCGCTCCGGCCACCATATTCGTCAATTCGCCGACCGCGTCGATCACGTCGTCGTTGATTTCGGTGCATTCACACATCAACATGGTCGAGGCGGCTTGGATTGCCACTTCTTTGGAAAGACTAAGAACGACCGTTCCGACCGCTTTTCCCGAGAGACCGATAATCCCGCTGATTTCAAACTTCGGCGAGGAGTTGTCTTTAAGCGTAATGGCGCCTCGATGCGCCTCGCAGTTCAGCATTGTCTGAAATGCGTTCGTCACTGACGCGATAAACGGATTGATGTATTCGACGCGCATATCGCTAATCCTTACCTCGACGAAGCAGCATCTCTCATGCTTGGTTGATGCGAGGAGTCGCTTGGATTGCTTGGAGTTCCGTAAAAAAACGGCAAGCGAGCAAGGCCCCGCGCCAAGTTGTAATTCTATGGAAGTTTAGGTTGTTTCTTACGTTGAGCAAATAGAAGAAATGCACTTCGTGTAAACGCTTCTGTCTGGAATAAGACTGATTTCGATCGTGCGGATTATTCCGATTATTTTGGCCGGAAATCCTTTATAGATGCGGTAAGACACGCTGACTGTATGGCCCAGAATGGGGGCAGCAAGCGCCATGGCCTCAAAATTAGAGGCCGAGGGCTGTTGATTCGCTCCTCATCGGCGCTCTTTAGAGCGCTCGGCAGATAACGCATTTCAGATATTCGCCGTCGAGACAGGATGTGAGGGTGGGATGGTCCGGCGAGGCTCCGCGTTGCTCCAAAATTTGAATTTCTCGATGCGTATGTTGGGCGACTCCTACGAGCATGTCGAGAAAATCTTCCCGCGTCACTCGGCCGGAGCAACTGCACGTCACAAGAATTCCGCCCGGTTCAAGCACGTTTAACGCCAAGCGATTCAGCCAGTGATAGGCTCGCATCGCGTCGTTCAGCGTTTTGCGGCTTTGCGCGAACTTTGGAGGATCGAGAATGATTCCGTCGAACCGCCGGCCTTCCGACGCGAATTGCTCCAGAGTCTCGAAACCTTCGCCGACTTGAAAACGCGCGTTCGACGCGCCGTTGCGCTGCGCGTTTTCTTCGGCCTGCGCGATCGCTTTTTTACTCGAGTCGACGCCCAGGACTTCCTTGGCGCCGCCCAACGCGGCGGCTAGCGCGAATCCGCCGTTAAAGCAGAACATGTCCAAAACGTTTCGGCCTCGCGTGTAACCGGCCGCCGCTTTGCGATTCTCTCGTTGATCGAGGTAATAGCCCGTCTTTTGTCCCGTCGAAACGTCGGCCGTGAACCGCAATCCGCCGTCGAGGAACTCGACGGGCGTTTCGGGCGTTTGTCCCGCTCGCAATAATTCGAGCGAGTCGTCTTTGAGCGTTATTCCCTCGGCAATCGCGATTCCCTTCTCCGTTCGCACGACGACTCCCTTTGCCCCGGTCGTTTCGAGCAGTTGCGGCACGAGCCCCGAAAGCCTTTTTTCCATCGCCAAGGCGGTAACTTGCACGACGAGACAATCGGCGTAGCGATCGACGATCAGGCCGCTCAAGCCGTCCCCTTCGCTAAACACGAGTCGGGCGGCGCCGTTCGGATCGTCATAGCCAAGCTCTTTACGAAACTGGACTGCCCGACGCAATCTTGAAGCGAAAAATTGGTCATCCAACCGTTCCGCTTCGATCCACGAATAGAGTCTCATGCGAATATGGCTGTTCGCATTGTACAAACCGCGAGCGATGAACTTGCCTTTGTCCGAAAAAAGTTCAGCCTCGTCGCCGTTTTCAATCTTGCCTTCGATGCGTTCGACGGCCGAGGCCAAAACCCACGGATGGCGAGCGTAGAAAGGCTGGGCTTTGCGCGGCTTCAATATAATTCGTGCCAAAATGGAACCTCGATGACGATTTTTTCTCGGCGCTTCGGGGGGAAGGTAAGATTTACCGATGAACCTTTTATTATCCTTTCGTTTCCTCTTGATGTCAAAGCGTCCATCGCCCACAATAGGATATGACGTCGGCGGGCCAAATTCGTCGAACCGACGTTCCCGCCTCAAAAAAACAGTGGTTTATCCATGATCTCCGATAGGGAGCCTCCCTCACGTTCTGATCCTTACGCCGCCTGGCGCCACGCCGACTTTCGCAATTACTCGGCAAGTTGGTTCTTGGTCATTTTCGCAAAAATGATCGAAACCGTCGCGGTAGGCGTCCACATCTACGATCAATCCGGCGATCCGCTTTCCATTGGCTTGGTCGGTTTGTTTCAAGCTATTCCGGTTATTATTTTGGCCATTGCCGGCGGGCAAATCGCCGATCGCTACGATCGTCGAAACATTATCATTTGTACGATCGGCATCGGCGCGATTTCCGGCACCGCCCTCCTGGCGAACGCGATTTTCCAAGGCCCAATTTGGTGTATGTACATTGCGCTTGGAATTGGCTCCATCGCTCAAGCTATGGGCGGACCGGCGCGTGCCGCGCTTCTAATCCAAGTGGTGCCTGAAGAGCAATTCACCAACGCCATGACTTGGCATAGCTCCGTATTTCAAATTGCCACGATGACCGGCCCTGTCGTCGGCGGCGCGATTCTTGGAACGCAAATGCGGGTCGTTGAAACTTTCGCCGCGGTTCTTGTCTGTCGCGTGGCCTCATTCTTTTTCGCCCTAATGATCCGGCATAAGCCGCGTCCCGAAGTGAAAGAGACGGTCACTTGGAATTCGCTTATGGCCGGAGTTCGTTTCGTTTGGAACACGAAGCTCGTGTTGGCGACGATTACGCTCGATCTCGTCGCCGTAATGTTCGGCGGAGTAACGTATATTCTTCCTGTATTTACAAAAGATATTTTGCACGTCGGACCGCTCGGACTGGGATTATTGCGCACGGCCGAGGCCGTCGGAGCCGTGGGCATGGCCATGCTCATCGCTCATTTACCGCCAATGCGCAAAGCCGGATTCGCCATGTTGGCTGCCGTCGCAGGGTTTGGCTTCTTCACCGCCGTGTTCGGCGTTTCGACGTGGTTTGTGCTCTCAATGTTCGCGATGGTCTTAATCGGCGCATGCGATAATATTAGCGTTCTCGTGAGACACACTCTCGTTCAGATGCTAACGCCCGACGAAATGCGAGGCCGCGTCTCGGCAGTAAACAACATCTTCATCGTCGCCTCGAACGACTTGGGCGGTTTTGAGTCCGGTTTGACCGCAAAGTATATGGGGCCCATGGGCTCCGCCTTGCTCGGCGGATTCGGCGCTATCGCCGCCGTCTTCTATTGCGCATGGAAATGGCCGGAAGTCCTCTCGATCGGCGCGCTCAACGAAGTGAAGCAAGAAGAGGCCGCCGCCGTTCGCCTCGCCGCCGACGAGGAATCTTCCGAACGAGTCTAAGCGGCACGGGACGCCTTGTTTTCAACGCCGGTTCCCGGATAATACAATCGAAGTCTATGATTCACGTTTCGTTTGATCGCGCCGAGGTTTACATGGTTCGCCTTTTGTTTGTCGTGCTCTGCGGAGGTTATGTCATGGCGTTCGCCGCTTGTTGCGCGTTCGGCGCCGAGGAAAACGACGCCGACGCTCGCGCCAAAGCGTTCATCGCCAAATTCGAACGGGAAATTCGCCCGCTCGAAACCGATGCGGCGAAATGCTGGTACGCCGCTTCGCTGTCCGGCGCCAAAGAAGACTTTGCTCGTAAGAAAGAAGCTGAATTCAAACTCAAAGCGGCCCTCGGCGACGTAAAATCCTTCGAGGAGCTCAAGGCGATCAAGGAAAATCAGGTCGCCGATCCCCTTCTACGCCGCGAAATCGACGTAATTTATCGCGAATACCTCGGAAATCAAATTGATAAAACGCTCCTGCGAAAAATCGTGGAGAAGACCAACGCCGTTGAAGCCGCCTTTAACGTCTTTCGCGCCGAAGTGAACGGGAAAAAAATTACCGACAACGAAGTGCGACGTATTCTTCTGAAATCCGACGATCCGCAAGAGCGGCAAGCGGCCTGGGAAGCGAGCAAGACGGTCGGCAAAATCGTCGAGTCTGATCTGAAAGAGTTGTTCCGCCTTCGCAACGAAGCGGCGAAGCAAATGGGCTTCGATAACTTCCAAGCCATGCAGCTCTACTTGAACGAACAAGACGTGACGCAGATCGACCGGCTATTTGACGATCTTGACGCCGGCACGCGCGAACCGTTCCGCAAGGCGAAAGCCGCCGTCGACGCCGAAATCGCCGCAAAATTCGGAATCGCTCCCGAAGAAATTCAACCCTGGCATTATTCCGACGCATTCCTGCAAGAGCCGCCCCTTTCGCTCACCGAAGAACAGGAAAAACTCTACGCAAGCGTCGACGCCGTTGAGGCGAGCCGCTTGTTCTACGCCGGAATTGGCCTCCCCATCGACGACGTTCTCGCGAAAAGCGATCTCTACGATAAGCCGGGAAAAAGCCCGCACGCCTATTCTTGCGAGTTGGACCGCGAAGGCGACGTTCGCATTTTCGCCAACGTTATGCCCGGCCGACGTTGGCTTTCGACGATGCTGCATGAGTCCGGACATGCCTCCTATTCGAAATACGTCTCGCGCGATTTGCCCTACGCCGTTCGCACCTATTCGCACTCGTTGACGACCGAAGGCATTGCGATGATGTTCGAGCGATTTCCCCGGTCCGAGGAATGGCTATCGGCGATGGGGGCGAACGCCTCCGACGCCCCGCAATTTCGCACGCAGCTTGCCGAGTGGCGACGTCTATACATGCTATTCTTCTCGCGATGGTGCCAGGTGATGTACCGTTTTGAGCGAGGCGCCTACGAAAATCCCGATCAAGATCTCAACGCGCTTTGGGGTCGGCTAGTCGAACGTTATCAACTCGTAAAACTTCCGCCTGGACGAAACGAGCCGGACTACGCCGCCAAAATGCACATAATCGGCGCGCCGGTCTATTATCACAACTATATGCTCGGCGACATGTTCGCTTCTCAAATGCACCATAAGATCGTCAAAGACGTGCTTAAATCTTCCGACGATCCGTTTACCGTCTATTACACGAATAAGCTCGAGGTCGGAACGTTTTTAATTGAACAGGTCTTCCGACCCGGCAAAACGCTCCCGTGGAATGAACTTACCAAACACGCCACGGGCGAGTTCCTCAACGCTAAAGCCTTTGCCGAAGACGTACGCGAGAAAAAATAACTTTCAGGTCCGGTTGGTTAGAAATTTATAGTCGGGAGCTCCTAGCGTGGAGTTCATTTTGTTTCGTTCGCAATCATCGCTTCGCGCCAGCGGCGTTCAAAAGCGGGCAGCCCTTCGCCGACGAGCCGTTCGAATCGCTCGACCTTCGACCTCTTCTCTTCGGAAGGCGAAAGAAATGTGACGAGCTTTTCGGGGGTAAGTGCGTCGGACTTCTCGGCAAGATACGAGACGAGCCCGGCGGCGTAAACGTAGAACCGCCCCGCCTCGTCGGCCATCGAGTTTTCGTCGGCGTGGAACTTGTCGGACTTTGCAGTAAGCAATTCCGTAAGAGAAAGCGGATTCGCCCCGCCAAGATCACGGCGAAGCCTCTCTCGATCGGCCGGCGACATTCGCCCGAAACGGGGCGGATTTACCCCGTCGTTTTTCCAGTCGGCCGTCTCGACCGATTTCGCCATCCCTTCTTGCATCCAAACCGGCATTGCGTATTGCGACGAAGGATAAGCGAAATTCTCGACGTAGGCATGAAACAGTTCATGGCGAAGCCGCCGCTGCAAATCGCCGAGCGATTCCGTTATCTTCGCTTCGTTCTCCCGTTCGACTCGCGCGATCTCTCGTCGTTTCGATTCGATAATTTTTTGCGTAGCGCGACGCTGCGTTTGAACGACTTGCGACGATTCACGTCGATCGCCGGACGCTTTCGCCTCGGAATCGCGATTAACGGCTCCGCGTCGGCTCCGCGACTCCATATCTTTCAGTTCGTCGCGTAAAGCGTCATGCTTTGCGGATATGCTCGCATACTCTTCGGCCACGCGATCTAATTCGCTTCCGGCCAGAATGACGTTCTTGCCGGCGATGAAACAAGCCGGGGTAACTATCGCAATATGCGATTCCTCCAAACGACGACGGTATGCGGCCGCCGAGCCGAATAGCTCAATTCGAATCGGACGTTCCGCTTTCACGCGAGGCGGCAGCAATACGGCGAAGACGTCCATATCGCGCTCCAACTCGGCGGCAAAGCGACGAGTCAAACGTTCGTCGGCGCCCGACTCGAGCGTAAACCGCTTGCCGACGTAGCGCCTAGCGAGATCGGCGTCGTCGCGAATTGCTTCCAGCGCGGGCGGGTTTTCCGGCTCCGCCGTGTAACCGTGCGACGTGATTAAGCAAAAGACGCATGCAAGAAGATGCGAGGCGGCGGCGAAACCTAAACTCGATGTCGTTCGGCGAACGTACTGCATGCGCATGATCAATTCACATCGACGACCGATATATTACGGCCAAGAATGGGAAAGAAGGCTCACTACATTGTAGCCGCGTTTGGCCCGAGAATGAAGAGACTCGGAACAATCACGCGCCGGACTTCATCATCCGTTCCGTGAATTCGCAGCCCACGAGAACCATCGGCGTGGCGAATCGGCGATTAACGAGATTGCCGCCGAGGGTCTTTTTTTCGTCCGCCGCGGGCTCGACCGATCCGTCGGAGTTCACCAAAACGTCTTCGTAATGGGTAATCTCGGCCGCCACGTAGATGACTTCGTCCGGGCGCTCGAACGCGGCGACCAAGCCCGTGAAGTCGGGCGTCTCGGGAAGCAAAAAAGAGAAGCCGTTTCGCGTCAAATCGTGACATTGAACCGGAATGAACATCTGCTCTTCCGGAATCGACGTGAACGTGCCAGGAGCGATTTTGTGTACGGCGGTATAGGACCTGCGAATCTCGCCGCGTTGCTCACGCGTTTTCTTAATTTGCGCGCCGGCGACGTGGTGGATCAGGTTGAAAAAATTCGCGTCGATCGCTCGCTCAATGGTGGGCATGTCAAGATTCCGTTGCGGACATTAAACCGACTTTATCGACCGATCCATATCTGGATTCGTTTTTCCCCTCTTCGAAATCGAATAATCCGAAGGTGGGGGCGCTTAGGTGCGTATTTGCGTACATTAAATTCATATTACACGTCTGCCGATTCCGCAAATTTCCTTGACGTTTATTCACTAATTTTCCGGAAAAATTACGCCGAATCTCCTGATGGCGCCATACTGGTGCGGTTAGTGCGAAACCGTATTTTGCGCAGCTGCATTAAAGATACCGCTCAGTTTTTACTGGAAATCCCCTCTACCCGAACCTCCTGACCGACTGACGAGTCAAATATCCAGCCGCCGTGATGAATGAACGTGCGGCCTTTTCCGACGGCAAAGCCCTTTTCCCCTCTTTTATTCCTTGCCGTTATCCCTGACAATTGACGGATTATCCACTTGAAAGGACATATGAATATGACGCTTTCCGCAGGTTCGGCCAAAACAGTCGCATCGACGCATGTACCGGACGCCGCCGGACGTTTCGGACCGTTCGGCGGACGCTATATGCCGGAAACCCTCTCCCGGGCGATGGACGAACTTGTCGCCGAATATGCCAAGGCGAAAGATGATCCGACATTTCATGAAGAACTACGCGATCTGTACGTCAACTATGTGGGGCGCCCTTCGCCGCTCTACTATGCCGAACGGCTGACGAAACAATGCGGCGGCGCCAAAATCTACCTTAAACGCGAAGACCTCAATCACACCGGCTCGCACAAAATCAACAATACTCTTGGGCAAGCTCTTTTGACCGTTCGCATGGGTAAACGCCGAGTGATCGCTGAAACCGGAGCCGGTCAGCATGGCGTCGCCACGGCGACGGCCTGCGCCCGCTTCGGTTTGGAATGCGTCGTTTATATGGGCGAAGAGGATATTCGTCGCCAACGTCCAAACGTGTTCAGTATGAAGCTGCTTGGCGCCGAAGTTCGCCCCGTGACGAGCGGATCGAGGACTTTGCGCGACGCCTGCAATGAAGCCTTTCGCGATTGGATGAGTTCCGTCGAAACGACGCACTACATTCTCGGTTCCGTAGTCGGTCCGCATCCGTTTCCCCAGATCGTCCGCGATTTCCAATCGATCATCGGTCGTGAAACGAAGTCTCAATGCAAGGAGCGGTTCGGCCGCCTTCCGAACGCCGTGGTCGCTTGCGTCGGCGGCGGCAGCAACGCGGCAGGCATGTTCTATCCGTTCATCGAAGAATCGGGCGTTGAGCTTTTCGGCGTCGAGGCCGGCGGCCGCTCCGCTAACCCTGGCGACAACGCTTCGACGCTCTGCTACGGCAAGCCCGGCGTTCTTCACGGTAGCTATAGCTACGTTTTACAAGATGAAGACGGCCAGACGAGCGACGTGCATAGCATTTCGGCCGGCTTGGATTATCCCGGCACCGGTCCGGAACATAGCTATTGGAAAGATTGCGGACGCGTTTCCTATACGAACGCTAGGGACGAAGAGGCGCTCGCCGCCTTCGACGCCTTGGCGAAATCCGAAGGAATTCTTCCCGCGCTCGAAAGTTCGCATGCCGTCGTCGAAGGCATAAAACAAGCGAAAAAACGCTCGGCCGACGAAATCGTCGTGATTTGCCTTTCCGGCCGAGGCGACAAAGACGCGGCGGAAATTGCACGGCTTCGCGGCGTCGAGTTCTAATCGCGATTCATTCACTAAGTTAATTCTTTGCGGAATCATACGATGTCCAAAATTGATACGCTGTTTCAGAATCTTCGCTCGTCCGGCCGCAAGGCGTTCATGCCGTTCGTGACGGCTGGCGATCCCGATCTGCAATTCACCGCCGACGTCATTCGCGAACTGGTTTCTCGCGGAGCCGACCTCTGCGAATTGGGAATTCCCTACAGCGATCCCGTCGCCGACGGACCGGTGATTCAAGCGTCCTACACGCGCGCGCTGAATAACAAAGTTAAACTCTCCGATATCTTCGCGACTTGCGAAAAGACGACCGCCGCGATTGACGCGCCGATCGTCACGATGGTCAGCTATTCGATCGTCTTGCGTCGCGGTCTTGAGCGTTATGTGGTCGACGCAAAAAACGCAGGGGTGTCGGGCGCGATCGTTCCCGATCTGCCCGTGGACGAAGCGAATGAACTGCGTGACGTTTGTCGCAAGGAAGACTTTTCATTGATTCAACTCATTACGCCGACCACTCCGCGCGATCGGGCGAAACGGATTGCCGAGAACACGTCCGGGTTTATCTATTACGTCTCGGTGACCGGCATCACCGGCGAGAGAACGGAATTACCGGCTAGCGTCGTTGAAGCTGTCGCTTGGTTGAAGTCGCAAACCGAGTTGCCCATTTGCATCGGTTTCGGAATCAGCAAGCCGGAACACGTGAAGATGTTGGCTCCCGTGGCCGACGGTTTGATCGTCGGCTCGGCCGTCGTGCGTCGCATGGCCGAGGTTGGGCAAAAAGATCGCGCGGCGGTCCTGAATGAGATCGGCGACTATGCGGCGGAGCTAATCGCCGCGATAAGGAATTAGCATTAAACTCAAAATTGCGGCGTTGATGTAAATCTGGGTTAAGTCTCACGCTCGATAGGGTGGAGGGGCGCGGATGCAATAGTATTTATGATCCTCTTTGATTCAAGAAATACTTTCGGGGGGGATTGCAATCCCCGGCCTCTTGCATTATGCTAGCGTCACAACCTGGATAAACTTCTCATTCGACTTACATCAGCTTTTCGTCCCTTGCTGAGGCAGCGTCGTTTTACTCTCGTCATCTCGAGTTTGCTGAATTGATCAGCCTTGAGAGGATATTCTTTGCCGAGAGCCGTCTGTTGCGTCTAAGAAGACGCTTGCTTTTAGATTTCCGATTCTTGCTGCGTTCTTCGCTTCGTTTTATATGAAACGAAAGGCGCTGCGAGAATCGGCCGCCAGCGTTTCCTTATCCCACTTCGTTACGCTTAATACAAGGAATTTAATATGGGGAAAAAAAGTTTTTTTGCGTTGTTAGCGTTCGCCGTCGTTTTTGGCGCGGCGACTTGCGCATTCGCCGGCATTGTCACCGACTCGTTCCTCTGCAGCTTCCCCGACGATCCGAAGACGGCAAAGCACATTTGGTCGTATGATTACGGGACTGACACGCTCGCTCTTACGGAAAACATTCTGGCCATTGGCGACGATTCGGTAAATATGTGCGGTGATCTAGACAGCGATCCGACCTTTACCGTGACGAAGACCGTTACGAACGATACGGCCTTCGCGTGGACCGGCTATACGATTTCGCTCAATACCTCGGCTGGAGATAGTTTTGTTGCTGGTACAGCGACCAGCAACGTTTTTAACACCGTGAATCAGACATCGAGCCTGCTCACATTCTCGGCGCCTAACGCCGTGGCTCCTGGCGGCTCCGTCACGATGTCGTTCCAAATCAACATTCCGTCAACCACTAGTTTCAATTTCTCGATCACGCAGTCGGCGGTTCCGGTTCCCGAGCCTTCGGCGGTCGCGATTTTCTTTGTTTCGAGCTTGGCGCTTGGGCTTGGATTGATTCGTCGTCGCGCGTAATCGAAACGATTTCATCGGCGGTTTATATAAAAAGCGGCATCATTTGAAAGTTCAAATGACGCCGCTTTCGTTTTGTTTGGTGATATGTGAACTCGATGGTCACCGGGGTTTAATCGCGCCGCATGGGCAAGTCAATTTCGTCGTGGAATTGGATCGGCGGCGTTTTTCCGCGTACATCGCACGGTCGGCCGCTTCAATCACTTCAATCGGCGACGAGAAGTTCTCACGACCGCTCGCCACGCCGACGCTTACGCCGACGATATGTCGGCGTCCGTCAACGATGATTGGCTTTTCAAATCGCTTGGCGATCCGCCGTACGATCAATTCCGCCGCCTCGGCCGCCTGCAATCGGTCCAAAAAGATCACGAACTCGTCGCCGCCGAATCGAGCCACCACGTCACCTGGGCGCACCGCATCGGTCAGTCGTCTAGCAATTGTTCGCAGTACTTGATCGCCGGTCAAATGTCCGAATCGGTCGTTAATTTCCTTGAAACGATCGACGTCGATGAACAATGCGGCGAAATCGGAAGCCGAATCCTGACGCGACGCCGTGAAAATTTTCGAGAGACGCTCGGTGAATGCGCGACGGTCTGGCAAGCCCGTCAACGGATCCGTTTGCGCCAAAGATACCTCTCGTGACGCTGATACGGCCGGGATGTTCACGCGTCGGTCAGTTTGTGCTGTTCGCTTCTCGGCGAAAATGACGAAAGTCTCGCCGCAATCTTGTAGCAGTTGGGCAGTCCATATAAAGCGCTCGTCATGCCGTTTGATCGAACGCGAGGCGAATTTTCCTCCTCGAAGGGCCGCCAATCGTAACTTCTGCACGAATCCTTTGGAAAAAACTTGCTCCGGCTTCTTCGTGAGCGCCTCATGGCGTTTGCAGCCGAGTAGTTCGCAGGCCGCGGAGTTCGCCTCGGTAATCCGCATTTCTTTCCAATTGAAGAGAAGCATCGCTTTAGGAAAAATGTCCCAAGCCATGCGTAAACGCTCGGAATGAGTGGCGCGAGAACGAGATGCCGATTCGACGTTCGCAAACGCGAACGGTTCAAAAGACGGCTTCGCTGCTAGGTGACTGGCCATTTCTCTTTTCTCTCCGCAGGTATCGAATCAGCGCGGCGCATACCCGCTCGGCGAACGTGGGCCGCTTAATTCATCGCAAATTCAAGGCGGGGTCCGTTTACTATCGTCCAAACGGAGCTATCTGGGGGGCGAATTTCCACTCAAACCGATCGCGTCGCAGCTCGCCGGCTTTTTGGAACCGGGATTGCGTCAATTAGCTTCGAATCTGCCGTAATTCGTATTCGGTTGCTTCCTGCACAAGCTCGATTATACTGAAGATTGCCTATTTTATCTATACTAACAACTGGGCTTTTTGCTCGCTTAATCATTATTGTCAGTAAAACCAGACTATTTTTTCGTCCAATGAGGTGTCCGGGCAAGCTTGCGATTCCAAAAAACGTGACCTTTGGAACGAGAAGCCGGTTGTTTTAATCCGAATCGCACCGCGTACGTTTCGATCAGTAAGCAACTTACGAAAGATGCAGTTGCGTTGAACGCCTTGGCGCAAAAAACTTGGTAATTGTGAAAATGGCGAACGAGTGTCCAAGCCGTTTCGATGATCGGCCCTTGCATATAATCCAACGAGCGTTTTTTCTTTGGCCTGGCGTGAGGCTGTGAAAGACGCATTGCCCGCCTCCGACGCAACCGAGCGCCTTCGACCTACGAAAGATGGCTCCAACTAGGAATATCCCTATGTTCGATTCACCGCAACTACTGCGACCATTTCGACGGCATGGCCGAAAAGGCCTAGTCTTTTTCGGCGTCGTCATTGCGCTAACGGTCGGTTTCCTCATTGTTACTCCGCGACTCTATCGGTCCGCCGCGAAGCTCTTGGTCCGTCTGGGCCGAGAAAACTCGACCTTGGATCCCACCGTCACGTTGGGGCAAAACACGGCCGTCGCCGTTCCTCTTTCACGCGAAAACGAAATAAACTCGGTCGTCGATATTCTGCAAAGCCGCGATATTGCGGAGAAAGTCGCTCAACGACTTGGCCCTGGGCCGATCTTGTACGGCGAGGCGGAGCCTTCCGGCCCAGCATTGCAGCCGCTTGATTCGTCGATCGAAGAACGGCTTATTGAGACGCTATTGAAGAATTTCACCATCGAGGCGGCGCGAAGGTCTAACGTCATCGACGTCGCCTATCTTGGTTATAGTCCCGCCGCTTCGCAAAAAATCGTCCAAACCTTGGTCGATGTTTACCTAGAAGCGCATGTCCGCTTGAATCGCACGCACGGTTCGCACGACTTCTTCGTCGAGCAGACCGAAAAATTGCGAATAGATTTGGACGGCAAGGAAAAGGCGTTGCGCGACTTGAAAAACACGACCGGCTTAGCGCAAGCCGACGAGCAACGACGTTTGCTCATCAAACGGACCGGCGAAATGGAGGACGATCTTTCGCAGACGCAAACGGCCCGGGCTTCGGCCGAGGCGAAAGTTAAATCGCTCAAAGCGAAACTGGAAGCGCTCCCCGCTCTCCAAGTGACTCAGAAAGTATCCGGCTACGGTAACGAAGGGACCGACAAAATTCGCGAGCAGTTTTACGCCTTGCAAGTTCGCGAAAAAGAGGCCTCGACGAAATACTCCGACGATCATCCTCGGATGCTTCAAATTCGCGAACAGCTCGCCGAGGCGAAAGCGTTGCTCGATTCGGAAGATAGAACTCGAACTCAGGTCACGCAAGAGCCGGGCCGACTTCATCAGCAGGCACAAGCCGAGCTGATGCAAGAAGAGACCCTCTTGGCTTCGCTAACCGCTAAGTCGGAGAAGCTGCAAACGCAAATCGCATCATCGCGCGACGAGTTAAAAAAACTGACCGATGACGAAATGAGGATCGCCTCCTTGCAACGCGAGACGGACTTGGCCGACGCCGAATACCGTCGATATTCCGCTTCGACCGAGCAAGCTCGAATCGACGAGGCGTTGCAAACGGAGCGGATGTCGAACATCGCCGTCGCGCAGCCGGCCTCCTACCAAATTAAGGCCGCCAGTCCGCGGACGAAAATTGTACTCGCCTTTGGATTCGCATTCGGTTTGTTCGGAGCGATCGCTTTCTGTTTGGCGTTTGATCGCTGGGAATCTTTCGCCGGTAAGTTGCGCGGCGAGCCGTCCGCAACGCCGTCCTCTCTTTGGAGTGTTGAAGCTTCCGGCGCTGCAGTCGATTCGGAGCCGAGCTTTGCAGACCTCCCTCGCCGTCCGAAGTAACTTCGACGTCCGATCGTTTTTGTTTCCGCCGCCAATTTTAATCAATTATGTCCCACGACTCCGCGACACGCCGACCGCGATTGCTCATCATGGCATACGCTTGCAGTCCGTACCGCGGCTCCGAGTCGGCGGTCGGTTGGCGGCGCGCCGTGCAGGCTGCACGCGATTTCGACGTTTGGGTTATTACCGAGGAGCGAGAATTCGCTCCCGACATGGAGCGCTATTTTCGTGAGAACGGGCGTATTTCCGGCCTTAACTTTGTTTACGTTCCGATGCGTCCTTGGGAGTGGTCGCTTGGGAACGTTCAAACTGCGATCTGGTACTGGTCGCTTCATCGTTGGCAGCGTCGCGCTTTCGCCGTTGCAAAAGAATTGCACAAAGAAATCGGATTTGATTTAGCGCATCAACTCACGTTTTGCGGTTACCGCGAGCCGAGTTATCTTTGGCGTTTGGATTGTCCGTTCGTCTGGGGCCCCGTCGGCGGGACGCACAATTTTCCTTGGCGATTCATCGCCGAGGCGGGATACGGCGGATTTGTTAAAGAATCATTACGTAACTTGGCAAACTCCTGGCAACTTAGATTCAATCGGCGAGCCCACGATGCGGCGAAGAAAGCGACCTGTCTTGTAAGCGCCACGACCACCTCTCAGCGAGACCTTCGAACTTACTTCGGCGTCGAATCACGTCTCCTTTCCGACGTCGGCGTTGAATCATGCATCGATTCGGAACGCCCGTTGCGCGATCCAAACGCTCCTTTACGTCTTCTCTGGTCAGGAACGTTCGCCCCTGGTAAGGCGTTGCCGCTTCTTTTGAAAGCTTTGGCGGCTTTGCCTCCGGAAATATCCTTCGAGCTACGCATACTCGGCGACGGCAAAATGGCGACGTCTTGGAAAAAACTTGCCGTGAAACTGCGCGTTGATTCAAGGATTCAATGGCTTGGCTGGATTCCGCATTCCGAGGCGAAAAAACAATTCCATTGGGCTGACATCTTTACGTTCACTAGTTTGCGAGATACTACAGGCACTGTATTGGTCGAGTCGCTTGCCGCCGGAACTCCGGTACTTTGCATGGACATTCAAGGCGCGCACGATGTTATTGACGAGAGCTGCGGCGTACGCATCCCGGTTGAATCGCCGAAAGTCGCGATTCGCCGCATCGCCGACGTAATCGGCACGCTGGTCAATGAGCCGGAAACGTTAAAACGCCTTTCCGACGGCGCCGTCGCTCGGGCAAAAAAATATTTGTGGTCCGTTCAAGGCGAACGGATGCGCGAAATCTATGAAACTGCTATGCGAAAAGCGTCGCCGAATAGACGCTTTGACCTAGAGAATTTGCGGACGGACGGTTTTACGACCTCTGGCGGGGCGCAAACCGATACCTCGCTCATCGAATCAGAGATTGCTTTGGGGGGGCGTCGCCAAGACGTGATTCTTTAATGATTACTAAGACGGAAAAGTCGAACGACGCCGCGCGGCGATTAGAACCTTCCGGCGAGATTCAAATTGCGAAACGAACGGAATCGCGTCGAGAAAAAAGGGTTTTTCATGCGATCGCTTCTAAAGCGCTTGACTGCGGATCGATTTTTCTGAATGCGACTTTTGGCGAACTTAAAAAAGAAGCGTTTGGGGCGCTTATGTACCATCGCGTGGCTCCGGCCGAGCCGAAGTCATCCCCTCCGACATGGAACGTCACGCCGGAACGCTTTCGCAAACAACTCTCCGGACTTCTTGCGCTTGGCTTCGAGGCTTGGCCGTTGAGCAAGGCCCTGGAGCGTCGTCGCAATCATGAGACGATTCCGCGTCGTGTTTTCGTTGTCACTTTCGACGACGGTTACCAATGCGTTTATAAATACGCCTGGCCGATCTTGCGTGAATTGAAGATACCCGCGACCGTCTTCCTTGTCACCGATTTACTCGACGACGAAGGACCGATGCCGTTCGACGATTGGAGTCTTGCGGGGCGTACGGAGGCGGAGCCCTCGGTATGGCGGTCCTTAATGAAAAAACAATGCGTCGAAATGCTTGAATCGAAGTTGATCGAAGTCGGCGGTCATACGCACCGGCATTTGGATTATCGCGGCCGACCGGACGCGTTTTTCGACGATTTGCGCGAATCAAAGCGAAAGCTGCTTGAGTGGTTCGGGATCGAAACGCCTCCTTTCGCCTATCCTTTCGGTTTAGTTGGATCGGAAATGCGATTTGGTCCGGAGAAGACCGGGTATTCTTGCGCGCTTACGACCGACGCCGAACTGATCGTGCCGCAAAGCGACCCTTATTATTGGAGCCGCTTCAACGTGAAACAGAGCGACTCACCCCGAATGCTCGAAGCGAAGCTCGGCGGCTGGTACAGCGTATTGCGCAGCATGCGTCCCGGCTTCTCGACAAGTGAAAAATTATAACTCAGGACATTGGCCTATGCTTAGCGGACCGTTGATAACGCGAACCACTGAACCGGAGGCGCCGTCGGAACGTCGCTCGTTCGCGTTTCTCAATTTCGAGATTAGTCGCGGCGCCATGTCGATCGTCGATCAAGCGATTGTAAGCGCCACGAACTTTCTTACGGCCTGGGCCGTCGCGCGTTGGTGCGGAAAGATGGAGCTAGGCGTCTATTTTCTTGCTTGGACCGTCGTTCTGTTCGTTACTGCCGCCCAAGGAAATCTGGTTTCCGTACCTTATACGATTCTGCACCGACGAAGAACCGGCGATGAGCTTGCCTCCTACGCCGGCAGTTCGCTCATACATCAACTTGCTACTTCGGTCGCCGTGGCCGTGCTTCTTCTTCTGCTCGATGCGGCGGTCTTCGCCGGCTTCGGTCCGGAAGAGTTCAGGCCCGTCGGTTGGACCCTGTTATGCGTTACTCCGCTGCTTCTGGCGAGAGAATATGCCCGGCGACTCGCCTTCGCACATCTGAGAATTAGTTTGGCAACGGTTCTCGATTGCGTCGCCTCGGCCTTGCAAATCCTCGTTATCGCCGTTTTGGCATATACGTCAAAACTGACGACGACCACCGCTTATATCACGATGGGCTTTGCCTGTCTTCCCAGCCTTGTCGTCGCCCTCTTAACGCTGCGAATTCGCATGACATATAATTTCTCGCGAATCGTCGCCGATTGGCGTGAAAATTGGGCCTTCGGCAAATGGGGACTCGCAAGTCAGCTCTTCGGCCTCTCCGCCTACTTCTTGCCGTGGCTTTTAGCGGAAGTGCATAGTCGAGCCGAAACCGGCGAGCTGGGCGCCTGCAATCACTTGGTCGGCCTCTCGAATTTATTCGTCATTGGCCTATGCAATTACGTCACTCCCCGCGCCGCCGAGGCCTATGCCGCCGAAAGCTCACGCGGTCTCGTGCGAGTTCTAAAAAAAACCGCCTTGATATTTACCGTCGTCCTCGGCGCGTTCAGTCTGTTTACGGTTTTCTTCGGAAACTTTATCGTCGAATTCATCTACGGCAATCAATATGCCAATGCAGGGGCAGTGGTTTGCGTCCTCGCTTTCGCCGGTTTGCTCGACGCCTTCGGCCTGACCGCTATGAACGGCCTTTTGGCAATTAAACGCCCTGCGACGAATTTTGCCGCAGACGCCGTGCAAATGGTCGTCACTCTAGTCGCCGCAGCCGCTCTCGTAAAAGTCTATTCCACGTTGGGTATCGCTTTGGCTATGTTGATGAGTCGCGCCGTCGGCGCCGCCTGGCGTTGGCACATGCTTCGCAACGTCCTCGCTGAGAACTCTACGGCGGCAGGCGCTGCCGAAACGTATTTGCCCGACGCCTCGGTTGAAACGACCCTTTAACTTCCCAAATATTACATTCCAATAATGTCCGCGATAACCGCACAGACGACCGCCGTGAGCGAGCAAACGAATTCAAAACGTTTGATCGTCGTCGTTGCGCTGATTGTCGCGGTGTTTTTTTTCGTTAGTCATGACGTGCGTACGTCGCTGTACGAAGAATTCGCTCCCTGGGCGAACGAATCGGCGACGGTCGCCTCCGGCGGCAACGCGTTAAAAGGCTCTGCGCTCGCTATGCTTGGAGCGGTCGGCCTCTATTTTCTCTTTCAACACGATGGTCGATCTTTTCGGCGCCCGACGCTTTTTACTGCGCTCGGCGTCGCCTACATCGCCTGGGCCGCTATAAGCGTTCTTTGGTCGGTCGATCCCGGTACGACTCTTCGTAGGGTCGCCGTTCTCGTTTTTCTCTTCGTTGGAGCTCTAGGAATCGCTAAGCGATTTTCACCACGAGAAATTCTGATGATCGCTTGGGCGTCGAGCGGTATGTTCGTCATTCTCGGACTCCTGACCGAATTCGCTTGCGGAACGTTCACTCCTTGGCGCGGCGACTACCGTTTCGCCGGCACCGTTCATCCTAACACCCAAGGCGTGCAGACCGCCATTTTCGCGTTGGCTTCTTTCTTACTTGCAAACGACGAATCGTCGAAAACAATCCGAAACTGGCTTTATACGATCGCAGCTTGCGGCGCCATGCTGTTGCTATTCACCAAATCGAGAACTTCACTCTCCGCCTTCGCCTTTGGCGCCTCCGTGTGTTGGCTTGCCAGGGCCGACTTTCGTCGTCTAAGTTACGTTGTTGTTTTTTCGACTGCCGTTTTTTCGCTCGGCGGATTCCTCGTCACAATTACTTCCGAGAGGATTCAAGATAGAATTAGCGCCGCCTTTATGCTCGGCCGTGACGACGGCGACTCCGAGGCCTTCACCGGTCGAGGGCCGATTTGGGAGGAACTTTCCTACTACGCAGTCGCTCGTCCGCTTTGCGGACACGGCTACGAGTCGTTTTGGTCTGTCGATCGTATTGATGAGATATCCGATCATCTTCATTGGAAATTCCGCGAGTCGCATAACGGCTATTTGGAAACCGTCCTCAGCGTCGGATTCATCGGCGCCGGAATCCTCTTTAGTTTTGTCCTTGTCGGAATCGGCTACTCGCTTAAAGTTTATCGAAAAACTGCGACGCCCCTTGCCGGCTTCATCCTCGGCATGCTTTGCTTCGGGTTGGTGAGCGCATTGTTCGAGTCGGGCATGGTCGGTGAAAACTACCTTACGTTCGTCATCGGTTGCGGAATCGTAAGCGCCGCGTTCTTCGGCCTAGACGACGAGGCTTCTTTGCCGTCGATTGTTACGAGGAGTCAACGATGAACGGCGTTCGCCTGATTCCGGCCCGAGAGCTTTCCGCCGACCTTGCCGTCGAATGGCTCAAAATAGTCGAAGCCGATTCTCGCTTTGCCAGTCCGTATTTTCGTCCCGAATTTACGAAAATGATCGGCGAAATTCGCGAGGACGCCGAAATAGCGGTCATTGAAGGTCCGCATGGTCCCGTCGGATTCTTTCCTTTTCATCGAACGGCGAAAAACGCCGCCGTGCCTATAGGAGGCCGACTTTCCGACTATCATGCAGTCGTCATTCGTGACGCCGCCGAATGGAACGCCGCCGAGTTAATGAGACGTTGCAATCTGAAATCATGGCGATTTGACCATCTCTTGGCCGACCAAGGGCAATTTGCCCCGTATCACGTTCACGTCGGCGCCTCGCCTTACATCGATCTTTCCGCCGGTTGGGCCGGCTACGAAAACGTGCAGATTAGCGCGCATAAAAGTTCCTTCAAACGAATAAATCGAAAACTGCGCCAGGCCGAGAAAGACGCCGGGGAGGTTCGCATCGTTTGGAACGACGATGATCCGCAAACGATGAACTCGCTCATCGAATGGAAACGAAAGCAATACAAAGCTTCGGGCGTGACCGACGTTCTCTCCTTTCCGTGGGTTGAGACGACTTTGCGAAATCTGCTGGAACGACGCGACGAGGGGTTCGCGGGTCTGCTGACGACGCTCTATGTGAATGACAAATTGGCGGCCGTCATGCTTAGCATGCGTTCGCACGGTATGTTGCATGCGTGGTTTTCCTCGTATGGCGAACGATACAAACAGTTTTCGCCTGGACTATTGCTATGGTTTGGCGCGGCCAAAGCGGCGGAAAATCATGGCGTTACTCGCATCGATATGGGCAAAGGCCCCGAGGAATACAAACTTCATCTCATGTCTGACGCCGTACCGTTGGCCGAGGGCGTTTTTGACGTTCGTCCGGCCGCCGCGACGCTTCGCCGACAATGGCGACGGACGTTCGATTGGCTCCGGAGCACGCCGTTGAGAAAACCGCTCCTAGCTCCAGGTCGATTTCTGAGACGATTAATTGAGAAGCGTAGTTTTGAATAACTGGCTACGGAATTCGGGATAGCGCCCATGATTACTTTGCTAGAAATCGGACTGTTTATCGCGTCAACGATTATTATGACGCCTATGTTGATCTTTGCAGTCGAATGTTTTGCCGCCGCCATCGCCTATTTTGAATCTAAGCGAAAAATGGTATTTTCCGCTGAAGAGCGAACGAGCGAGTTTGATTCCGCTTCGGCAGTCGTTGTCATTCCCGCCCACGACGAAGAGACGTCTATCGCGCAAACTCTGCAATCTTTATTGCCCTCGCTTGGCCGAAACGAGCGTATCTTGGTCGTGGCCGATAATTGCGATGATCGCACGGCTTCGATCGCCTATTCTTTTGGAGAAAAAGTCGACGTCGCCGTTCGATACGATCCCGAACTGCGAGGAAAAGGTTTTGCCTTGAACTTTGCGCTGGAACGGCTTGTCGCTGCTCCGCCCGACGTCGTCGTTATCCTTGACGCCGACTGTTTGATGACGGATAACTCCGTTCGCGTCTTAAAAGAGCGTGCGTTGAAGTTGCGTCGTCCCGTTCAAGCTTTGAATCTGACCGATCGCGAAACGCCCGCTGACGCTATGGGTTTCCTGGCGATTCTCGCTAATCACTTTACGAACTTGATTCGCCCGCTCGGTCTGAAAAGGCTCGGCGCACCCTGTCGCTTGACCGGCACGGGGATGGCTATTCCCTGGAGTTTGATTCAGCAAGGACAATTTGCCGGCTCGCATTTGGCCGAAGATCTGAACGTCGGCGTCGCGTATGTGAAGGCGGGGTTCTGTCCTGGGTTCGTTCCCGAGGTGAAGGTTGCTAGCGCATTGCCACCCGACCCGGCGGCATTCGCCGCGCAGCGCCGTCGTTGGGAGCAAGGGCATTTTCAAACGCTTCGCGATGAAGTCCCGAACTTGCTGGCTGACGCTTTGCGTCGCCGCGACGGAAAGCTTGCTTGGGTCGCCGCCGACCTTAGTATCCCGCCACTCGCGCTCCTGTTTACGCTTGGGGTTTCTTGTTGGACGGCGTGCGCACTTTTTGGACTTGTCGCCGGTCGATACGCGCCGCTCGTCGTTGCGACAATCGCGTTAATGGCGACGGCGACCGCTTTTTTTCTCTGTTGGGCGTTGTACTGCCGCCGCCAAGCGCCTTTTTCCGCGATTCTCTCCGCACCCCGCTATATCGCCCGAAAAGTGCCGATTTACCTCTCTATGATCATCCATCCGAAGCATCAATGGAACCGCACGCGACGCCGTTCTGCGCCCGTCGCCGAGCCTAATCGCGAGCTATAATTGCATAATCGTTTTGTGCAATTTCTGACAACAGCGGATGCTCTGAAAGATGAATACGGAAACAACCGTCGCCGCGGAGAGCGTGACGCAGACGCAGGACGCTCGTTTTCATGCGCTGGGAGTGCGGATTTGGAATGTGACCGTTCCTCGCGGCGTCGAATTGCTCGAAGAATGTATTAAGACGTGCTCCGGCCGTCCCAAAAGCGTCTTCTTTGTTAATGCGCATACGTTGAACCTTGCCTGCGCTGATCCGACCTATCGCGATGCGTTGAACAGCGCCGACTTTGTCTTCGGCGACGGCACCGGCGTTCGTTGGGCGGCCCGACTGCGGGGAGTACGCATGGCCGCGAATCTCGTCGGAACCGATTTTACTCCGTCTCTGTTTCAGGTGACCGCCGATCGCGGCTATTCTTATTTCATGCTCGGCGGTGACGAAGCGACAGTCGCCGAAGCAGCCGTCTATGCCCGGTCGAATTTTCCCGGCTGGAATCTGTGCGGCATTCACCACGGATTCTTAAAAGACGCCAAGGTTCTTGCACAAGCGATCGAAGCGATCAACGCCGCCAAGCCGGACGTTCTTCTTGTCGGTATGGGCAATCCTTTGCAGGAACGCTGGATTCTCGAAAATATGCCTCGTTTGCAAACGAAGCTCTGTCTCGGAATCGGTGGGCTGTTCGACTACTGGGCCGGCAACGTCTCTCGCGCGCCCGCCTGGATACGCCGTGCCGGGCATGAATGGCTCTGGCGGCTCTTTCAACAGCCAAAAGACAAGGCGAAACGTTATTTGATAGGCAATCCACTCTACATGCTCCGCATGTTTATGCACAAAAAACGAGATGCGGCGCTTGCGAAAAAAACGCAAGTGTGAAGTGATTTACTGCGTTTGTTTCGCGATTCGTAAGCGGATTGGAGGCTGCTATAATTTATGCCGTCGTCGCCTTTTGCGGCATCTACGTTTCTCTATGACGGTTAGCGTTACGCGTAAATCTCTATTCCTTCTTTGTCTTGGCGGCAATTGTCCCACTGTTTCGGTTTGGATGGGATTGTCTAAAAATAATTAAAATTGCAGAAAAATGATAGATTCTGGATTGACTTCCTGTCGTTTATTCTGGATATTCACGATTGTTTCGATGGGAGCTTGTCGTTGTTTTTTCGCCGCTCGAACTATCGCCAGTACTTTTTCATCGGTTCTATGCGGCTAAATTATCGCGGGATCGCCGCTAGTATCCTCTCTATTTTTAATTTCTCGGTGAAAATGATGACGCATTTCTTCTGCGTTCGCGCCTCCTCCTTTTTAAACTTGTTTATCGCCTTATTCGTTCTGTTTTTCACAATCGACGAAGTTGGCGCTGAAACTTTTGATTGGCGCAACGTCGGCGGCGTCAGCTACGTAACTTCGATCAAAAATCAAGGTAGCACTGGCATGTGTTGGGCGTTTTCGTCCGTTGCGCAACTGGAGTCGGTATATGAGATAACTACTAATTCTCCCGGATTGACATCAATCGATCTTTCCGAACAGCAACTCGCTTCGGCAGGAATTGGTGATTATACAGACGGCGGCTCAATGAGCGCCGCAGTTGATTACTTTACTTCTAACGGCATGCTTACCGAGACCCAAGTTCCCTTCGGGACGGGAAACACTTCCTCCTATTGGGACGCAATTAGTTCTACCGACTGGAAATCCAAAGCCTGCAAAATCGACTCCAATTACACATACTATGCGTATTCGAGCGGCTCGGCTACTCCTATTAAAGAACTTCTCAAAGCCTATGGCCCTTTGACAGTCGGCATTACCGTCGACATTGATTGGTATCCGAACACATCAACGAATATTCGCGGCGGGCACGGCGTCGTAATTGTCGGTTTTGTTGATTCGGTCTCCGTGCCTGGCGGCGGGTACTTCGTCGTGAAAAATAGTTGGGGGAGTGGTTCCGGCGATGCAGGCTATTACAAAATCTCCTATGCGACTGCTGTAAATCGTCAGATTGAAGTTATCAATAGTCAAGCCTATTATGCTGGCGCGACCGGCACGCGAACTTGGACGAGCGGCAACGGAACATGGTCCACCTCCCAATCGAAATGGACTTCTTCCGGCGCATCGGTCTCCTGGGCCAACGGCGAGGAGGCGGCCGTCTTCTCCAACTCCGGCGGCGGAACGATTACGCTTACCAGCGGACTCAGCGCGCATAGCATTACTTTCAGTTCCACCGGCTATACGCTTGCAGGAAGCGGAAGCACGATGTGCGTCACCGTTGGCGGCATCCAAGCCGATGAAAGCGCCTCGATCAATACTAAACTTACGCTCGGCGGCAGCCAAACCTGGACCGTCGCCTCGGGCAAAACTCTCACTGTCAGCGGAACCGTCGATCAACATATTAGCTCCTTAACTCTCGCCGGCTCCGGCTCCGTCACCTTGAACGCCGTAATGATGGACGTGCGCAATAAGTCCGCCTTCGACGGTCTCCTTACCGGTTATTTATGCGGCGTCGTCAAAAACAACGCCGGCGACTTCAATATCGGCGGCGCCAGCATTTACGTCGGCGACACGAATCTCAACGTCGGATCGATCAACTTTACCGCCAATGGCGTCGGCCTAGTCAACAGCAAGTTGATTATGGCTTCGAACACCACGCTCAACGTGAACGGCTACACCGGCACGATTGGACTGCTGACTCAGGCGTCAGGAGCTACCGGCCAAACGGTCACTCTCGGCTCGGGAACCCTGGCCGTCGGATCGAAGGCTGGTTCTTCCGCCACGTTTACCGGAGTCATCTCCGGGCTCGGCGCCCTTAACAAGGTTGGCGATTCCGTTCAAACTCTTACCGGAACCAACGCATACGCGGGCGGAACGATCTTTTCCGGCGGATATCTCGCCGTCAACTCGCTTAGCAATCTTGGATCGGGCGGCCTTACTTTTAACGGCGGCGGCATTCGCTTCCTCTCCGCTTTTGATCCGACCGCGACGCGTGCCGTCGCTACAGCCGGCTCCGGCGCAGTGTTTGATACGAACGGATATGCGATAACTTTCGTCGGTGACATTACAGGCACTGGGGCTGTCAACAAACAAGGCGTGGGAACGCTGATCTTCACAACCGCTAAGTCCTACTCCGGTTCAACGATCGTTGGTGCGGGAACGCTTCAAGCGGCGACCATTAATGTACTTCCTTCCGGCAGCGGACAAGGCGGCCTCTCCATCAATCCAGCCGCAGTTTTTGATTTGAACGGATATAATCAAACCGTTAACGCTCTCACCGGCTACGGCATCGTCGATAACGCGGCGGCCGGAGTCGCGACGTTATCCGTCGGATCCAATGACGTAAGCTCAACTTTCTCCGGCGTAGTCAAAGATACAGGGGGCGACCTGAGCCTTCAAAAGGTCGGAAACGGCACATTCACCGTCGCTAACGCCCAAACCTATTCAGGCGCCACCTGCATTACGGCAGGAACTTTGAAATTAGCGACAGGCTCCGGACAAACCGGACTCCTTGTTGGTTCAATCAATTCCTATAACTCTACGGACTCCCCTGCAGGCTGGGCATTCTCGACAGGCGGCCCTACGCTTACGGCTAGCACGATTTCCGCCTCAACGACTTGGATTTACACCGGCTTCTTGTATAACGGGACTTACGGAGCCACAACTTGGTACTTCAAGGAATCTTACAAAGACGCCATTACCGTAATCGTCGATGGCCAAACCGTCCTTAGCGACACGAGCGTCAGCAACACCGCCGTCGGCTCCGTCGCCGTTGAGACCAGCAGTTGGCATTCCATTGAAATCCGCCTATCGAGCAAGAGCGGCACCGGCGGGCCGTGCAACGGCGGGGTCAACTCCAAGGGATGGGGGCTTGCCTTCGATAAGAGCACCGGTATTGGCAGCAATTATTGCAACATCCTTGACTCCACAATCGTGAGCCAATTTCGCACTAGTCTCTCCACGACCGGCGCGCTCCCGACGGGCACCGACGTTATTTTGTCGAGCGTCGGCACGTTGAACCTCAACGGCATTTCGACCGTCATCGGCTCCCTCAACAACGCCGAGGGAACGACTGGCGGTTCGATCAGTCTCGGAACTGCAACCTTGACAATCGGCTGCTCCAATAATTCCGGATCGTATTCCGGAGCCATCTCGGGGGCGGGCGGAATCGTCAAAAGCGGATCCGGCACGCAGACGCTCGCCGGCGTAACGACTTTTTACGGCACTGCAACGATCAACGAGGGGGCACTCTCCGTCGTCGGAAACGGCTCTATCGCCTATAGCGCGGGAGTCGTCATGGCGAGCAATACCGCGCTCTCCTTCTCCGGCCAGTCCGCCGCGACCGTCAAGGCGCTAAACGACGCCTCGAACGCAGTCGGCCAGCGAGTTATGCTCGAGGGCGTCGCCCTCACCGTCGGCGACTGGGAAACGAACTGCTCTTCGTCCTTCTCCGGGACGATTTCCGGCTCCGGATCGTTAACGAAAATTGGAACCGGCGCGATGACCGTCAAGGGAACTATCGCCTACGCCGGTTCGACGACAGTCGAAGCGGGAACGTTAATTTTGAAAGGCGGAATCGCCGACGGAGCCACGAGCCTCATCGCCGTGAAATCCGGCGCGACGGCCGTTCTATCTTCCACGGACGTAACGAAAAACGACTTAGTTGTGACGACCGAGGCGACTTCGGCCTTCGCCGTGGCCGCCGGCAGCTTCACGCTCGCCTCGATTACCGGCGAGGGCACGACGACCGTCGGCGCCGACGCCGTGTTGACCGTGGCCATCTTAGTGCAAGATTCGTTGATTCTCGGCGGCGACGTATCGAGCATGATTCCGAGCGAGACGATCGCGGCGCAGAGCGCCTCGGCCGAAGCCGTGCCGGAACCGTCCTTCTACCTCCTCATGTTAATCGGACTGACGACCTTCGCAGGACGAAAAATCGTTCGACGAAAAACGGCGAAGTAGTTCGCAATCGCTAACAAGCATAGAAACTACGCCGGGAGAGGTCTTTCTGACGCTCCCGGCTTTTATATCGCCGCGTGCCGTCGCGTTCTTAAGGCTGTGCAGTTTCTGACAAGCTGGCGATTGGCGGCGTAAGATTCTTCGCCGGTCGTTCCGTAGCGAGATGCGGATGCGGAACAAGGAATTCTGGCTCAAGTGATTCGGAGGCGTTGTCGGCAAATCGAGTCGTAACAGACCGAACAATCGCCGGCAATGGAAAACAAGCTAAGAAAACGACAAGCCGGACGCTCGTAGAAACGGCAAAAATTAAATGGTAGCCTTCGGCGCCCAAACTCCATAATATCCAGCCGCCGAAGATTGAACCGAGCATATAGGCTGAGGCGTTAAAGAGATTATTGACGGTCAAAACGCCGAGTTTTTGGGAGGCCGGAACGGAATTCAATAAAAGCAGCATGGAAGCCAATTCGAACGGTCCCCAAACGACGCCCGCAACAATTTGCAAACAAACAAGATAGGCGACTGAGTCCGACACGTTCCATAACATGGAAAGCGGAACGATGGCCAATCCGGTGATCCATAAGACGCGTCGCAGGCCGATTCGCTCAATGACGCGGCCCCAGGTCGGTAAAAAGACTACCTTGCTAATGTACAGAGCGGAAATCAAGAAGACGTATTGGGCATAAGGAAGCTTTAATCGTCCCAACATGTACGGCGTAAAATACGGTCCGGCAATCTGACTGGCGAACTGGGCAAGGAGAACGTAAACGATCGCCGTTCCTTGTCCGCCCGTTCGGACTAGGCGTCCAAAGTCGCCGAATATCTCGCGTAAGCCGGCTGAACTGGAGTCCGCCGTTCGGTCGGCATGTTGAGTCAAAAAATAGGCGGAAACCATGCGGCTCACAACCGCAATCACGAAAATTAAGGCGAAGGCGTTCAATCGAGAGTCGTAATGTGCGCCAATCTGAAGAACGATTCCACCCGATAAAATTCCGATCAGCAAACCAAGTTGAGTGAATCGAGTCCTTCGCGCGAAATACCGAGTGCGAATCCTCTCTGAAACGAGCAATTCGACCCAACCATTCCAGGCGGGCAGTACGGTCAAGCCCGACGCCCAATATACCGAGATCACGGCGAACAGAACGGCCACGGAGCCGGAGCCGCGCAACGCCGACCAAATGAGCGGAAGAAAGCTAAGCGTCTGAATGATAACGCAGGCCGTCACCAACGTGCGATACGAGCGAATCCAACGTCGTAGCGCAGGTGAGGCGAGTTGCATGACCGCCCCGATTACCAACGGCGCCGATGCGGTCAAACCGCAGGCGAGTTGGCTTCCCGTGGCGGCCAAGACGAACGCGGGAAAGTAGTTTTCGCCCACGCCAACCATTAGATTGGCGGTCATTCCGTCGGCGATCATCACTCGCAAGTTTTTTCGTAAATCGCTCAAAGTTGCCACGCTCGCGTACTAATCGGCCCGCAAATATACAAACCGTAATTTTACCGGGCCTGCCGACGCCGTCGCAAGAGCAAGTTGCAACGGTTCCGCATGCAATTAATTCACGGAATGGCCGGAAATCGCCTGAAAAACAGGCGAAAACGCCATTTTTCTCCTCCTCCGCCTCGACTAACGAAGCAAGGATTCATCGTCCGCCGGTCTTTCTGCGGTCATCGTGACCGGGAGGAGTCGGATGATCTCTTCTGGCGCAACCCGGATTCCGTTCCGGGGAAATACTAAGACCTCCCTTCAATTGCGGGGATTTTAAAAAAGTAGCAAATTTATGGGGTTTCGGCCGGCAAGGCGATCTTACAGTAAGACCAAAACGGCGTCCGATTCGGCCAATACCGAATCCACGGCGTTATCGAGGTTTTTTGTTTTCTTATGGTCGCGAAGACGGCGCATGGTTTCGAAATTCGAAGCGGTCTCGGCGTTTTCGGCGAAAGTCGTTAGGGGGCCGTCGGACAACCAGCCGTCCGACGCGACGGTCCCTTCGGATTCGCGGTTTGCGGATGAGTTTATATGCGTTTTCGTATCGTCGAACAACGAGGCGAAGATGGACGTTCGCGCTCGAGTTTCTTCGGAGCTCGACTTGCTTTCAAACAGGCTATTGAAAGAAGAGGGAGATGCAAAACGACTGAAAGTCGATTCGTTATGCGGCGCATACGACTTTGGATCGGCGAAAGTTAACGGAGTCGAGGTTATCTCGCTCGCAGTCGAGGCGGCGGCATATAGCGGGGCGGTAGCGTAATTCGATTCAGCCGGCGTCGTTCCGTCCGGATTAGCGATAGTGAGGTAGTCGATATCGCTTCCAAGGATATCGGTCGGGTGAGCTGTCCCCCAAGGATTTTTGACGATGAAGCGATAATCCGCGGCGGCGGAGTCATAGTAATATCCGATTACGGTATAGGCATGACTGCTGTATAGACCGTATTTCGACGTTGGGACGCCGCTTACTAATGAGGACGGCGAAGAAAATCCGACGGCGTAACCATTATCCAATGCGGAGCAGTATGCGCTGACGGTCGTGGCCGAGGAGCAGCCTCTTCCAAGGGCAGCGGAAAAAATTTCAGAATGCGTTCCTGCGTAAAGGCTGCTGTAGGCGTTCGTCGTGCCTCGAGCGTTAGAAAATTGATACGGTTTTCCGGTTTCGCACCATTGGGCGAAGGCCTTTTCGGCAAGAGCTATCCATAGTCCGTTCGTCCAAGCCGCGTAAATGCGAACGCCGGACGAATTTGTCGGCAAATACTGATCGACGGTCACATAATCGGCGGTGAAAACGCCGGAGTTATAGCCGTAGAAACGAAGCGTCCAAGTGCCGTCGCCGTTGTCGATGAACATATTAGATACCGCTTCTTGGGACGCGTTGCCCAAGGCGCCCATGCCAGCGATAAACCAACAGTCGCCGAGAATTGACGATTGCTTCATGTCGTCCCAAGTGAAGCCGTCGGCGTTCGCCAAACTGCCGGAGATGTGGGTATACGTGCCGCTGCCCGTCGGACGATCAAGGCCGAGGAACCATTTATTCGTAAGGTTCGTCAATTGCGTTGAAGTAGAGCCGGCGGCGAGATTTCCGAGCGTTTGCCCTTGGTAATGGGCGTTTGCGGTATTGCCGATCGCAACGTCGCTGAGGAGGACATGGACGTAATCCAGCATATTAAAAGAGGTTGGGTTATTGGCGAGCGTTTGCAGATCGCTGAACGCGGCGGCGGTAATCGATGTTCCCCGCGCGGCCAACGCCTGAAGAATCGCGAGCGTTTCGTTGCGGTCAATCGTCTCGTCGGCGAAGGCGGCATGCACATCTGAGTAAACGGTTGAATCGGAGAAATGGAGCGAGCCGGGCCCAATTACGTCGTCATCGCCGTCGATCCAAATGTCGGGAGTCGCCGACGGCATGGCGGAGAAGTCCAAGTTGAACGTTCCATCCTTCATCCATCCCGCACCGGCGAACGTGGAAGTTCCGTTGAATTTCAGCTCTCCGGCGCCGGTCTTTTCGATGACGCCTGCGCCTGAAAGCGCCGACGAAACGATCACCGTGCCCGACCCGGTATTGATATTGTTGAAATAAGGCACCGAAATCTGGCCGCCGGAGAAGGCGTAATTTCCGGAGACGAAGGTCATCGAGAGGGCGTTCACCGAGCCGGAGATTGTGATCGTTCCGCCGCCGGAGAAAACGGCGTTACTGCCGTCGACCCAAGAGGCGAGCGTTCCGTCGGAGTAATGCCAAGCGTAGGAAGAATTCCAGGCGCCGTTTCCGCCGTTCCAATACAGCGTTTGGGTATAGACGACGATGCCCCCTGCTTCGGTGACGACCGTTCCGGGCGGGAGCGATTGGGTCGTGCCGACGATTAAGACGCCTCCAATCGCGACGGTCGAGCCGAGATAGGTATTCACGCCGGTGAGCGTGACTGTGCCGGACCCGCTTTTCGTCAAGCCGGCCGATCCGACCAAATTGGCCGTAACCAATCCGTTTTGAAGATTGAAGGCGGAATTTGCCGCCAATGAGCCGTCTATTATGTATCCGTCGACGAGGAGCACCGAGGTAAGCGGCTGCGAGGCGTTGTTGAAGCCGTTCATGTCGAGTCTTGCGTCACCGTCGATCGTGAGGCTGCCGGCTCCAAGCGCCGTAGCGCCGCCGAGCGTGACCAAGCCTGCGCTGAGGTAAATTCCGCCCGTGTTTGTATTGGCGCCGCTCAAAACCGTTTCGCCGGTTCCCGTCTTGATCACGCTCCCGGAACCGCTGATAACGCCGTTCAGAGTGAGCTTGCCCGAGTTGGCCAAGTTGATCGTGCCGGAGTTAGCTATGGAAACATCTAAGGTCATAGAGCCGGAGTTAATGAATGAAACTGTGCCGTTGTTGACGATGGAGCTTGCGAGCGAACCGCCTCCGAGTTGCAACGTTGCGGACGACGCGACGGTCGTTCCGCCGGTGAAGGTATTGGCGCCTGTCAAAGTCAGCGTTCCCGAGGAAACCACGAGGGAGATTGGCCGATAATAGGAGGCTCCGTTAATAACTCCGGCGAAGGTGGATGTTCCCACCGTATAAAGGGCGGCGTTTGTCGTTGAATTGCTGCTATAGATACCGCCTTTACCGCTTAGTTCGCGAATCGTGGGCGCATGCCCATTTAGGTCTATTGTTCCGTTGACCGTAACGGCGCCTGTGCCGAGGGCGGTGTTCGTTCCGAGCGAGATTGTCGCGAAATCAATATAAGTTCCGCCCGTGTAGGTGTTAGCGCCGCCGAGAGAGAGCCAGCAGTAGCCGTATTTCGACAAGCTTCCGCTGCCGGAGATAACGCCGTTTAAGTAAATGACGTTTGAGCGATTGACGACCAAGGCTCCGTTATCGACGATGTTTCCGACGATCGAACCGGTCGTTCCTCCCGTGCCGAGTTGCAGCGTTCCCGACGAGATGGTGGTTCCGCCCGTGTACGTATTGGTTCCGGTGAAGATGACCGTATTATTGCCGTATTTTTCGACGCTTCCGTTGCCGGAGATGACGCCGGCGAAGGTAAAGTCGTCGGAGTGATCGAATCCGAAGACGCCGTTATTGACGACGTTTCCGACGATCGAACCGGTAGCGCTATTCGCCCCGAGCGTTAGTTTGCCGCCGCTGACGGTGGTTCCGCCGGTGTAGGTATTGGCGCCCGTTAGATAAACGGCGCCGCTACCGACCTTGGTAAGGCTGCCTGAGCCGCTAATGACCGAGGTCATGAAGGAGATGTAGTCGTGGTTAATAACGAGTTGACCGTTGTTTTGAATCGCTCCGTCGATTCCGCCGCCTCGACCGCCGGCGCCGAGTTGCAGGGTTCCCGCAGCGATGGTCGTTCCTCCGGTATAGGAACTAAAGTTGCTTAAGGTCAGAGAGCCGGAACCGGATTGAGTCAAGCTTCCGCTGCCGGAGATGACGCCGCTTAAGGTAAGGGAGCCGGTTCGGCTGACGATCAATTGGCCGTTGTCGACGATGTCGCCTACGATGCTTCCCGTCGCGGAGTTATTTCCTAACTGCAGAGCGCCTGCGGTGATGGTCGTTCCGCCGGAATAGGTATTTGCGCCGGTCAAGATCAACGTTCCGGAGCCGGATTTAGTCAAACTTCCGCCGCCGCTAAAGACTCCGCCGTAGGTTACGTTATCGGAGCGATTGAAAATAACTTGTCCGCCGGACGAAATGTTTCCAACGATGGAGCCGGTCGTTCCGCCCGCGCCGATTTGGAGCGTTCCGGAATTGATATAGGTATCTCCGGTGAAAGTATTCGCGCCTGTGAGTATAAGCGTGCCGGAACCGTATTTAACCAAGCTTCCGCTGCCGCTAATCGCGCCGGAGAAAGTAAACGAATTGGAACGATTGATGAGCAAGTTTCCGTAGTTAACTACATTTCCGACGATGGAGCCTGTAGTTCCGCCTGAGCCGACTTCCAACGTACCGCTTGAGATCGTCGTTCCGCCGGTATACGTATTCGTACCGGTCAGAAATAAAGAACCGGAGAGGTTGAGGCCGAGTTGTCCGCCGCCGTCGGCGATGGTTCCGTAAAAATCGCCTCCATGCCAATTATATAAGGTTGATACGCCCGTCGAGTTCGTTATGACGGAGTTGGCGCTCCCGTGGATTTCGCTGAAGTAGGCGTCATTATCGTTGAGGTTTAGCGTACCGCCGTACATCGTCACGTTGCCGTAGCCCAAGGAAACGTCGGTGCCAAGCGTAAGAGTTCCGCCGCTGACGGTGGTTCCGCCCGAGAAAAAATTACCATTGCCAAGATACAAATTTCCCGACGAGTAGAGAGAAATAACGCCATAGCCGTCGTTGATCGCTCCTGCGTACGAGCCTCCGTTCCAAATGGAGAGAGTCGCATCACCGCCGTTACTTGTAACGAGAGCGGATGAGGAGCCGTCAAGGCTGTCAATGTAGAGATCGTTTCCGTTTAAGTCGAGCGTTCCGGCGTTAATGGTCACGTTGCCGTAGCCTAATCCCCAGGAGTTTCCCAGGGTCACGGTTCCGGAGTCGATTGTCGTACCGCCCCAATAGTTATTGTATCCCGAGAGATAGAGGGAGCCGTTTCCATTTCCTCCCACAAAATGCACGGCCACGTTTCCGCCGAGGTCGTTGACGATCGAGCCTTCGAAACTTCCGCTTTCATAGATATAAAGCGTTGCGGTTGCGGAAGAAAGACTATTAGCGATAGATCCGCCTGAAATTCCGGTAAGCCAAGTGACGTTCGCATCGTGTCCGTTCAAGTCGAGGATACCGCCGGCCATCGTCAAATTGCCGTATCCTAAAGCGGAACTGCTCTCTTGCTTCACGGTTCCGGCATTGATCATCGTTCCGCCAAAGAAGTAATTATTGCCTGCAAGGGAAAGCGTTCCGGATCCTGATTTCGTTAGACTTCCCGTTCCGCTAAGGGTTCCGTTTAACGATAAGCTGCCGGTTTGATTGACGATAAGTTGGCTATTATTGAGGATGTTTCCGACAATCGAGCCTGTCGCGCCGCCGGCGCCCAATTGCAGCGCGCCGGCCGAGATGGTCGTTCCGCCCGTATACGTGTTCGCGCCCGTCAAAATTAGCGTGCCCGCACCGGTTTTATTAATGCCGCCGACTCCGGAACTGATGCCGCTAACGACGGACGAAATAGTCAGCGTTGAAGAATTGACGTTTACAAGCGTTGAACCGTATAAGACGAGATTCGACGAAATGCTTGTCCCTGATACGCCCGCATTGACGACTAGCGACGAGAGAACGCCCAAGCTGTTGCCTGAAACAGAGAAGTTATTGCTTCGAAACGCAAGGGAATTAAACGGCGTTCCGGACGAGAGGTTATTCACCGTGGCGGTGCGAGTCGAGCCGGTGAAGACCAGATCGTCGCCGGCAGTGGGAGCGGCGTTCGTCGACCAGTTCGCCGCGGTTCCCCAGTAATTATTGGCTCCCAGTCCGGTCCACGTCACCACGGAAAGGAGTTGACGCCGTTCTAACGGCTCGAATCGTAATGTGCGCGAGGAGTGGTTAATGCGTTGCTCTTCTTTTTTCTTTGAGGCCAATCCAAATCGGGCAAGCGCGCGGCTCAATAAGTTTTGGGAAGTACGCATCTCTGGAAATCCTTTACGGAAATGGGATAAGGCGCCGCGAACGACGCAGTCCAATAAATGTATGACGAAAATTGGCGAATATTTCCACGCTGGAGGAAATGGGGGGGCGCGCAAATGCAAACAAAACCCTATGCGTGACGCTAAGGGATTCGACCAGATAACCGGAAAGCCGCCGCCTTCTTCCGTTTTTTCACCGCCTAATACGCCGAAATTAAACGCAACGCTTGATGCGCGCGATCAATGGCTTAGGCAACTTTTGAAATAAGAAAATCCGCCAGGATCAAATTACGACAAGTTGCCAAAAATTATATCAGTCGATTCATATTCCGCAAGCGTTATTCTTAAGTCCGCGATTTTTTTTCGAATGGAGAATCGTTTGATTGCCATTCAAGGATTCGCGGTGGGGGAGTCGTGATCCACGACCAAGGAATAACGTCGCTGGGGTAGGCTTCTTTATCTGGAACTGCGTTGGGAAGGAATGGCTTCTCCTTTCAAAAATAAATTGTTCGCTGGAACAACGCGGAAGCGCGCGGCCCAATTTTTTTCGTAAAAAATTTGATTTGTAATTGGTAACTGAATTTTTTGGCGGCGTTTGAAGTCACGGTGAACGGGTCTTGTCGAATTTTCTTTATTACTCCGCTCGTAAAAGCAAACAGGCTGTTTTTCCGAGCGATCAAGGTTTTTTCGACGACGATGCCGGAGAATATGGACGCTTCCTCGCAGTGTCGCATTCGTAAGAACCGATGGGACAATAGGATAGGGAAACGTAAAACGGCGGGGCGTTCATAATCTCTCCAGTTTGCGAGTAAGTTGGTAGTCATAAGTTTGGTTGCGGCTGTTTGTTACGATAATTCGACAGGGCTTTGCTTGGATTCTTCGTTTTGCGTTCGCAAGTCGTAAAGGATTGAAGCGATAGCTTTTGCGGGGCTTGCCGAGCGCCTTTCGCACGGAAAACGGACCGAGAGGAAAGGAGTTAAGGCGACGGCGCGCGCGTTTTTTGCGGCAAGCGGGAAAGTCGAGTCGTCAAAGAACGCGTCGCCTGGATGCGCGGCGATTCAGAGGAGAGTTTTAGCGGAAGGCGTGGCACAAAAACAAGGATAAAGTATGAGGGATGAGGGATGAGGGATGAGGGATGAAGGATGAAGGATGAAGGATGAAGGATGAAGGATGAAGGTCGCGGCAGGCGAAACCACGAATGCACGCAACGTAGGGCATAGGGATTTGGGCGTAGGGGATGGGGACGCGGGAAATAACCGCGAATGAACGCCAATCGACGCGAATGATTTAACGCAAGGCGCAATTTTCACCACCAAGTCACCAAGACGCCGAGACGCTGAGACGCTGAGGAAGAAATTGCCCGCAAAAAAATTATCAGCTAAAAAACTTACGTAGCTTCTGGGTAAAGAAGTTGTCATGCACGGGGTGCATGACCTACAAACTGCGGCGACCCCTCCGGGGTCGATTTATATTGCGTTTACGTTCCCCGGGTCGCTGCGCGACCCGGGGCTAATGGCTGCCATCCTTTCAGGATGGTCGCACGGCGGAGCCGCGCCGAGGTAGCGCGTTACTAGGCGGAGCCTGGGAACGAGGGATCGGATACGTCACCTTCCTCCGGCGAGGATTGGTCAGACTGGAGAAGTGATCGGTGATGGCGGCGGACTTTTGCGGCGACATGTTTTCGACTCCGACGACTCGGCGGATCGCACGCTCTCGCCGTCCTTCGGAAAGAAATCGGAATCGCCTTGCCTAGGCCATACCAAATCGCCTATCATGGCGCAATCGCCCTGGGGGTGCATAACCTACAAACTTGGGCGTATAATAACAAAAGTCTTTTTGCCGGGCTTCCCTATGCGAACGTCCCGACGCAGTTGTCATCTTCGCCGGGAACGATTCAGCAGGTAGCTACCAACGACGACCTTCGCATGGTAGATTCATTGATAGCAAGCAATAGAAATGAATATTGGTTACAAGAAAATATTTAAAGGAAAGGTAATAGAAGGACTCCGAGAGCTTGCCGATATCGACTTTCAGCGTCGAGTTTGGCTCGCAACCTCCGGACCTGAAATATCCTCTTTCTCTGAGGCAATTTGTGGATTATTTGATGATAGTGGACTCAGTAGTAATTTGGAGCGAGGGATACTCTCGGCAGTTTTCAGTAAAAACGTTTACGCCAAACTAAACGAGCTTGGATTACTTATTGACAAGGTAAAGTATGACTTTTTATCCCTAGAGCCAGACTCTCTAATCGAACATCCGCAAATGCAAATTGTAAGAGATTTAGCCTCATCAATCCTTGCTCAAATACAAGCAGATGAAAATCACAACTCGTTTTCTCTCGATCGTGATTAAAAAACATCTTCCAAGCAAATATGTCCTCAAATAATGTGCTAGTCCATAGATTCGTCAGTGGGCAAATGTTCAAACGACATTTGCCTGAAAACGGCCGAATATGTGGCGAGACTGTGCGTTCGCCGAAGAAGTCGGCGAGAAACCCACGCTGTTTTTGAGTAATGCGTTACGAAACGGGCTTGCGGTTTTGTCGAGCGCGGTCGCCTTATCGACAGCGTTTTACCATTACGCCGCGCGACGGACTTTGATGACGGGAAGATGCTAAGCGTTTGGGGGAACACGTGGCGGAATGCTGCGACCCCTTCGGGGTCGTTTTATATTGCGTTTACGTTCCCCGGGTCGCTGTGCGACCCGGGGCTAATGGCTGCCATCCTTTCAGGATGGTCGCACGGCGGAGCCGTGCCGAGGTAGCGCGTTACTAGGCGGAGCCTGGTAAC
Source organism: Thermoguttaceae bacterium (assembly GCA_963665265.2). Lineage (GTDB taxonomy): Bacteria > Planctomycetota > Planctomycetia > Pirellulales > Thermoguttaceae > CAXXHQ01. The sequence goes on from OY762224.2 coordinate 2,974,616, forward strand.
GAGGGAGATTCTCCTGTCAGACACGGAGTGCCTGGACCTACGGAGCTGGGTAAAGAAGTTGTCATGCACGGGGTGCATGACCTACAAACCAATGGCTGCCATCCTTTCAGGATGGTCGCTCGGCGGAGCCGTGCCGGGAACAGTGCGTTACCAGGCGGAGCCTGGTAACGAGGGATCGGACGCTTCCGATTTTAGCGATCGAACCTGGAGGGTTCGCCGCTATTAGCCGGGGCGTAGAGCGCAGCGAGACCCCCGGAAAAGATGCGTTATGATTATTTCCGACCCCGAAGGGGTCGCAGCGAAGCAGGCCGAAGCGTTTCAAAAGGGATTTGGCATGGGTTCGACTTACCTCTCTCTTCATTACCATTTGGTTTTTGGAACAAAAAAACGAGAACCGGTGATTGCCGAGGAATGGCGATCCCACCTGCACGAATATCTGGGAGGAGTCATCCGCCGACTCGAAGGATTGCCGCAAGGAATCGGCGGCACGGCCGACCATGTCCATATTCTTCTTGGATTAAAGGCTACGCATTGTCTGTGCGACGTGATTCGAGAAATGAAAAAAGCCTCGACCGTTTGGGTTCACGACACGATGAAAGCGCCGTATTTCGCATGGCAGGAAGGCTATTCCGCGTTCACCGTAAGCGGAACGGCCCGGGAACCAGTGCGAAACTACGTCGCCAATCAAGAAAAGCATCACCGTCAGAAATCGTATCAAGAAGAATTGCTCGAAATGCTTCGCAAGGTTGGGATCGAATTTGATCCGAAATATTTTGAATAACCTTGCGGCGACCCCTCCGGGGTCGATGATTTTTGTACGGGATTCTTTTTCCCCGGGGCGCTGCGCGACCCGGGGCTAATGGCTGCCATCCTTTCAGGATGGTCGCACGGCGGAGCCATGCGGGAACAGTGCGTTACCAGGCGGAGCCTGGTAACGAGGGAGATTCAGGATGGTCGCCGGCGGAGCCATGCGGGAACAGTGCGTTACCAGGCGGAGCCTGGTAACGAGGGAGATTCAGGATGGTCGCCGGCGGAGCCTCGCGGGAACAAGAGAGAAAAGAATTGCCATCCTTTCAGGATGGTCGCACGGGGGAGCCGTGCGGAGATAGTGAGTTACTAGTCGGAGCCTAGAAACAAGGAGCTAACGCCGTTAATCACCACGCCCTAATCCCGACGCCCTACATTCTGCTTTCCACTTCCGCGCGATTTGGGCAGCCGGCGGTTGCGCCTTGGCTTCGTGCTTTTAATCCTGCCGTCACGCTAGCGAAACGGACGCAATCGGTCGTTGTTTTTCCTTCGGCAAGCGCCACGCAATACGCGCCATGAAAAACGTCGCCGCAGCCGGTCGTATCGACCGTCTCGACGGAGAGGGCAGGGGAGTGCGACGCTTCGCTTTGGGGGCGCTCCAAAAACCAAGCGCCGTTTTGCCCGCAGGTGACGACGACCGCTTTTCGGGTCGGCGACCATAGTTTTTTCGCCGCTTTCATGGCGTCTTTTTCGCCGGTCAATTCCTCGGCGAATCGCTCGGAGATGATCAAGTGCTCGACCATCGGCAGTAGTTCGGCAAAGCCTTCGCCCGGATCGCGTTCAAAATCGGCGACGGTCGGAATGCCGTGCTTTTGGCCGAGTCGCACGGCCCGGAGGGTTCCGGGTATCCCGTGATGATCGATCAGCAGGGTCTTGGCGTTTTTGATGAGCGATTCCTCGGGCCAATCGACGGCCGGTCCGACTTCCTCGCAAATTTCGGAGAAGACGGTTCGCGTTTTCGAGGACTCGTCGACAATGATCGTGGAGTAGGCGGGGCTGGAAGAGGGGCGTCGTCGAACGAAATCGACGCAAACGCCTTCTTTTTTGAAGGCGTCGATGACGAATCGGGAGAGTTCGTCTTCGCCGAGTCGGCCGGCGTAAGCGCATTGAGCGCCGAGGCGCGCCGCTGCGATCATCGCCGAGCCGGTCAGCCCGCCGCATTGACGGATGCGCCGCCGCACGCGGATTTTCGATTCCGGCGGAGGATAGTTATCAACGTATAGGAGATCGTCGACGGCAGTTATGCCGAGTCCGAGGAGGTCAAAGGAGCGATTCATTAGCGGCGAGATGATAAAGGCGGCCGAAACAAGACGCGATCGAAGAACGCGACGCCCGGGCGGAAGTCGCCCAAACGCCGCAATTGTCGCAAGAAAGCAGGTAGTTGGCTAGACGTGGGCGAGGTGAACTCGCAACTGATCGACCGCTCGCTCGGCTTCGCGACGAACGCTTGGGTCGGCGTCGTCGAGCAGTTGGGCGATGGCGTCAACGGCTGCGGCGGCCTTTGGGCCTTGCATCCGCAGAGCGCCGGCGGCGTTGCGCCGTATTCGCGGGTCAACGTCTCTGAGCTTTTCCATCAGTTTCAAAACCAGCAAATCGGTTGTCTGGGCCATGGTCGATTTATTGCTGCGTCAACGGATTAATGAACCAGGCGTTTTCGGATTGCGGCAACCGCGGCAGGTCGATCGCCAAGCGGCAATCTGGAAACGCACATAGGCTACTTATCGACCCGACCGGGGTTAGAAAAACAATTTTGCCGAACTTTTAGCGGAAGATGGGTAGGGTGCGGCGTGTGCGTTGCGTCGTTCACTAATGACATGATGTTTTTTGGCCCGCATATATTGCCTGGGTATCCTGTTTATCCCAGAAGGAAAAGGCGAGTTTGGAAAAGCAAGGGGGAGATGAAGGATGAAGGATGAAGGATGAAAGTCACGGCAAATTCTCGCGTGCTTCGTGCGCTTCGTGGAAAAATAACTGCGGCGTTACAGGCGTTGGGACTTTTCGGGAGTTCGCCTGAACCGTTATTTTGTTTCGACTGTATCGAGAAGTTTTAGGCCTCGCATCCAGGCTTCGCAATCTTTCCACCAAAGGGACGTGCCGGGGACGTTTTGCGCGAGGCCGAGACCGTGGCGGCCGGCGCGGTAGATGTGCAGTTCGGCCGGCACTTGCGCGTGGCGTAGCGCTAGGTAGAAGGCGACGCTATTTTCGGGGGAGACGGTCGAGTCGGCGTCGGTATGGAAGAGGAACGTCGGCGGCGTTTGGGCGGTCACTTGTTTTTCGTTGGAGAGGTTGCGCAACGTTTCGGGCGAGGGATTCTTGCCGAGCAGGCTGTCTTGCGAACCTTTATGCGTCGAGCTTTCGCCCATCGTGATTACCGGGTAGCAAAGAATCGCGAAATCGGGCCGACAACCGATTCGTTCGATCGGATCGTCGGAGGAGGCGTTTCCTTGATCGAAGTGGGTGGCGACGGTCGAGGCGAGGTGGCCGCCGGCCGAGAAGCCGAGCACTCCGATGCGGTCCTCTTTAACGTGCAGTTCTTTTGCGCGGGAGCGGACCGTGCGGACGGCGCGCTGCGCGTCTTGCAATGGAGCCGGATGTTTATATCCTCGGCCGTTATGGCGGTACTCGAGGACGAACGCGGCGACTCCGATCGAGACGAAGCGTTCGGCGATTTGCTTTCCTTCATGATCGAGGGCCAAGTGACCGTAGCCGCCGCCAGGGAAAATAACGACGGCGGCGCCGACGGCCTTTTCGGCGTCGGGTAAATAGGCGGTCAGCGTCGGTTTGTCGTCGGCCGTATCGCCGCGGGCGCCGGGCGCACCGTTCGGCCAAAGGAGTTCCCGGCGCGGCTCTTCGCCGTTTGCGAAACTGCCGAGGAACAACGCAAAGGAAACGGCAAGGAGTCCGAACGTAATACGCGTCATGTTCCGCTCCGTCGGTGGACGATCGCTCGTGGATTATTCGTAACGCAACGCTTCGATCGGGTCTAACCGCGAGGCTTTCCAAGCGGGATAGAATCCGAAGATGACGCCGACCGAGGCCGAGACGGCGACGGAGGCGACGATGGCGGGGATGGAAATGGCGGTGGGCCATTGCATGAAGTAACGCACGACGATCGAGGCGATGCGTCCGACGACTACGCCGATCGCGCCGCCGAACAAGCAAAGCACGACGGCCTCGACGAGGAATTGGCGGAGGATGTGATACGATCGGGCTCCGACCGCCATGCGGAGTCCGATTTCGCGAGTTCGTTCGGTCACGGAAACGAGCATGATGTTCATGATGCCGACGCCGCCGACGACGAGGGAAATGAGGGCGACGATTAAAAGCAATCCGCTCATGACGTTCGTCGTCGAAGAAAGCATTCTGCTTAGTTCGGCCATATCGCGGATATTGAAATCGTCATCATCGCCGGATTTTGGGCAGCGGTGCCGTTCTCGCAATAACTCGGAGACTTGATCGACGGCGATTGAGACATGCTCGGCCGAAATGGCTTTGGCGAAAATCTGATCGACGTTGACGAACCGCACGATTTGCGGCGTATTGGCCGTCTCGGTCGTCGATTGCGAGGGATAGAGCGAATCGGCGGCGGGGTAGAGGTTTTCGATCGTATTGACGGCGTCGGCCGCCGCGGCCGCCGCGGACAGATTCATCGTGTTCATCGAACTGACGCTGACGCGGAACTTAACCGTGGTCCAAGGGGCGATGATGATGTCGTCTTGGTCCCAGCCCATCATGTTGGCGCCTTTTTTAGCTAAGACGCCAACGACTCGGAAAGTCACGTTCGCGATTCGAATGTCTTTTCCGACGGGCGATTCGTCTTCGTCGAACAGATTCTTTTTTACCGTCGCGCCGATGACGCAGACTTTATTGGCGTTTTTGACGTCGCCGTCGTTGAACATTTCGCCCTCGTCCATGTTCGTCCAATCGCGAACCTCGAGGTACATGGGGGATGAGCCCATCAAATTCATAGGCGTGCAGTTTCTGCCGTTATAGACGACGCTTCCACGCATGCGAACGACGGAAGCGGCGGCGGCGATGGCGGGGCACTGTTTCATGATCTCGTCGCAATCTTGGGGCGAGAGGGTGATCGCGGTTTCGGCGCCCATGGAAACGCCGCCCGTACGAGCGGAACCGGCCTGGATCATGAGGGTGTTAGCGCCCATCGTCGCGATGGTGCTTTGCAGCATCGCGGAGGAGCCTGCGCCGATTTCGGTCATGGCGATGACGGCGCTCACGCCGATGATGACGCCGAGCGTGGTTAGCACGGAACGCATTTTATTGCGTCGCAGCGCATTTAAGGCGGTGAGCAACGTGGGAGGAAGGTGCGTGGCGGCCGCCAATTTCCAAGCGGGAATGACTTCGTCCTCTTCGCACGATTCGACGAGAGTCGTTTTAGCGACGATTTGCGGCGCGGCGTCGGATTTCGCGACGGCAAGCGCAGTCGAGGAAGTCGAGGCGGGGACGCATTCGACCGTGGCTACCGCTTGCGACTCGGCGGAGCGCGACAGGGCGGCGGCTCCGTCGCCGTTCGACTTGCGAGGCGAAGCATGCGACGATTCGAACGCCGATTTCGGCAAGATGATTCGACTTGTGCCGTTCGCGCTTTTGCCGTCGTCTTCGATCAAACCGTCGGTGATGCGAATGGTTCGGTGCGCATAGCTCGCCACTTTGGAGTCGTGCGTAACGAGAATGACGGTAATGCCTTCCTCGTTCAATTCCTGAAACATTCGAAGAATTTCGACGCTGGTATGCGAATCCAAATTGCCCGTCGGTTCGTCGGCGAGCAGAATCGCAGGGTTGTTGACCAAGGAACGGCTAATCGCAACGCGTTGCTGCTGACCGCCGGACATTTGCGAGGGTTCGTGGTCGAGGCGGTTTCCGAGGTCGACGCGTCGCAGCAAAGCCTTCGCCTGCGCTATCGCTTCATGGGGAGTGGGCCGGCGCAGGGAATAGTCCAAGGGCATGATGACGTTGTTCAACGCCGTCGTGCGGGCTAGGAGATTAAAGCTTTGAAAGACGAAACCGAGTTTGTCGGTGCGAACGACGGCTCGCTCGTTCGGCGTAAGGCTGCTGATCTCTTGGCCGTCGAGCCAATATTCGCCGCCGGTCGGATGATCGAGGCATCCGAGGATGTTCATCAGCGTCGTTTTGCCGGAGCCGGAGGCGCCCATTAGCGCGACCATCTCGCCCTTGGCGATAGTCAACGAAACTCCCTTGAGAACGGGAACGTCGATCTCGCCCAGGTAATAGGTCTTTTCGAGATTTTTTAAGGTTATCAAGTCCATGTCAGGCGTCTCCGTGCGTTATTTCTTTTTCCGCGACGGAAATTTCGGAAGGAACGGATTGCTAAGGTTTCCGCCGTCGGCCGAGATAATGGCTTCGTTGACGACGATCTCCATGCCTTCCTTGATTTTCTCGCCCGACACGACGGTATTCGCGCCGTCCGTCGGACCGACGATGACGGAGATAGGACGAACGTAATCGCCGTCCTGGACCCAAACGCGACCTTTTTCGTCATCTTGCGTTTTCGCTTTAAGCAATTTGGGAGCGTTCGATTTTTCGGTGGGAACCGAGGCGATTTTCGCGTCGTTCTCTTCCTCGACCGTCGTTCGCGCGTCGGGAGCGATTTGCTCCGTCTTCGGCTTCCAACGCAAAGCGGGATTCGGAACCTTGAGGACGTTTTTCCGCGATTCGACCTCGAATTGCAACTTGGCCGTCAGGTAAGGCAAGAGTCGGAGGCTGGAATTGTCGGTCTCGACGACGACGGTGTAGGTGACGACGTTTTGCGACATCGTGGCGGATAGGCGTTTTTGAATAACTTTGCCTTGGAACAACTCGCCGGGATAGGCGTCGACCGTGAATCGAGCGGGCATGCCGACTTGCACCGAGCCGATGTAGGCCTCGTTGACCGTCACCCAAACTTGCAGACGACGAAGGTCTTTGGCGATAAGGAAGAAACTCGAAGCGCTCATGTTCGACACGACGGTTTGACCGAGATTTACGCGGCGCTTGATGATGGTGCCGTCGACGGGAGAGGTGATGACGGTATAGCCGAGATTGGTCTTCGCCGTGTCGAGAGCGGCTTGCGCTTGCCGGATGGCGGCTTTTCCGACGGCGACGTTCGCCTCGGCGGAATAATAGTTCGCCACGGCGGTGTCGAAGTCGGTCTGCGCGATCGCTTTATCGGGAAGCAAGCTTTTCGCGCGTTCCCATTCGTTTTTCGTTTGCAAGAGCTTCGCTTGATATTGAAGCAGGTTGGCGTTGGCGAGGGCCAACGCGGCCTCGGCCTGATCGGCTTCGGCTTTGTAATAAGTATCGTCGATTTTGGCGAGGACTTGCCCCTTCTTCACCTCGGAGCAGAAGTCGACGCGGCCGCTGGGAGTTTTCGGATCGAGGCCGAACTCCATTACCTTTCCGGTAACTTGAGCGCCGATGTCCATGACGTCTTCGGGCTGTAATGTGCCGGTGGCTTCGATGACCGACACGAGATCGCCGCGAACGACTTCGGTCGTGCGAAGCGTGACGGTCAATTCGTTTGTGCTACGGTTTTTGTAGAACGCGACGCCGGCAACAATGACGACGATCGCGACGGAAACGCTAATAATGGTTTTCTTGTTCATGTTCGCAATTCTCGAAAATTCGCCGGGCGGCGACGAAACGCCGCGTGCAGGCGATGCCTTCTCCGTAAACTTATTTTATCACTGAATCGTATTAGGAAACGGTTATTTCGGGGTAACTTCACGACCTCCGAGATACGTCTCGTCCCATCGCATTTGTCGGGCCGAAGCGGAATGCGAATTCTCGTTCCACATTTTGACGGCCTCGCGAGCAAGCAGCTTGAACGCGCTAATGACTCCTGATCGCAATTCCGGGTTAAGTCTTAGTAACAATTCCTCGGCGCGTCGCATTCGCAATTCGTCGTTTTGACGCATCATGCTCTCGCCATGTTCGGTCAATTGCAGGCAACGCACCCGACGATCTCCGTCTTCGGCGACGCGACGAACGTATCCGGAGCGTTCCAGGCGATCGGCGGTTTGCGTCATAGCACTCAGGGTTACGTTGAATTCCCGGCTTAGGGACGACATCGTTCGCGGGCCGTCCAAAAGAGCGTTGCAAACGCGAATTTGGGAAAGGGGCAACTCGGCCAACGCATCGCCGTCGACCGAAAACACATGCCGCATGATTCGAGGCAGGATACGCACAAGGTCTTCTGCGGCGCTAACGCTCGATCCAGACCGAACAACTTCGTGAGTCATCATTTCCTCAGCGGAAAAGCAGAAAATCACAATCTGATTCATTCACCTATATAGTTAATTTACGTAAACTATTAGGGGAAATCTACTTTTTTTGCCGCAAAAGGTTGAGAATCTAGGAAGACCCTGCCGAAAAATCACCGTACATATTCTTCCCCTAGTCGAAGACAATATATTCCGCCGCCCCAAAAAAGCGTCCTAATTGCTTTCTAGTACATTGTTTATGAATTATGTGCGGAATGGGTTGGAGAAATGTTCGTCGATTTCGAGACGGGCGAATGAAGACAGGAATCGATAAGGGCAAATTGGGTAATAGTGAAAAGGCGCAATTCGTTTGCTATCAATTAGTTCCACGCATTTTTCTTGGCGGAGAGCTTGACGGTGGAGCGTAATATGCCCTACGATGGCGGATTCAGACCAAACGTAGCCGCAATAGCTCGTGGAATGATCCATATTTGAGAACATATTTGGCCGTATAAGGCCTGGCAGGATGATAATCCCCCCCTTTTTGTTGACTGCGATCGACAGGACGGAATTATGGACACAGCGAAAGTCGCCTTAATTGGTTTCGGCACCATTGGTTCCGGCGTGGCGAAACTGCTTTTGGAGCATAAAGACCGGATTTCGGCGCGTGCCGGTCGGCCGGTGGAATTGGCCTATATAGTCGACGCCGACATTAAGCGAGCGCGAAACGTCGATGTTCCGCCTGGAATTTTGACGACCGACCTGAATCAAGTTCTCAACGATCCGACTGTTTCCGTCGCGATTGAGTTAGTCGGCGGATTGGAGCCGGCGAGAACGATCGTTTTGAAACTTTTGGAGAGCGGCAAGAACGTCGTGACGGCCAACAAGGCTTTGTTGGCCGAGCACGGAAAAGAATTGTTCGCCCGCGCCCGCGAGTTAGGGCGGAGCATCGCTTTTGAAGCGGCGGTCGGCGGCGGAATTCCGATTATCGCCTCGATCAACGAATGCCTGGTTGCCAACCAAATTGAGTCGATCCATGCGATTTTGAACGGGACGAGCAACTTCATTCTCACGCAGATGGAGGAGCAAGAGACGGACTACGCGGCGGCTTTGGCCGAGGCACAGCAACGAGGCTACGCCGAAGCGAATCCGGCGATGGACGTGAACGGAAGCGACGCGGCGCAAAAATTGGCGATTCTCGCGCATTTGGCGTTCGGCGCCGAAGTGAAATGGAGCGATATTCCCCGCGTCGGCATCGACGTCGTCGAGGCGGTCGATATGCGTTACGCGAAAGAGCTAGGTTACAGCATTAAATTGCTTGCCGTGGCGAGCGTCGTCTCCGACGAATTGGAATTGCATGTATCGCCGACTTTGGTGCGACAAGGAACGCCGTTGGCCGAGGTTCGCGAAGCGTATAACGCGGTGCGGGTGGTCGGCGACGCCGTCGGCCGCGTGTTCTTTCATGGGCTCGGCGCCGGTCAAATGCCGACCGCTTCGGCCGTCGTCTCCGACGTTATCGGAACGATTCTCGGTCGAATGGCCATCACGTTCAACGTATTGAATTTGTGGTCGCCGAATCGTTTGCAGTCGATTCAACCTCGCGATCCGGCGAAGATTTCCGGTCGATACTTTTTGCGGTTGAACGTGGACGACCGACCCGGCGTGATGGCGGAAATCACCAGCGTTTTGGGTAAATATAAAATTTCGATCGCGTCGGTCATTCAACACGAAACGGACGAGTCGCAAACCGGCTGCGTTCCGTTAATCATTATGACGCATCATACGGAAGAAGGCATGGTGCGCGACGCATTGCAGGCGATCAATATGCTTTCGAGCGTGCATCCGGGAACGGTTCGGATGCGAGTGCGAGACTAGCGAACTTGGGAGTTGGCTGGCGAAGAGGCGATAGCGCGGCGACGCGACGGAGAAACGAGAACGCATTATGACGAAGTACGCTGTAATCATTCCTGACGGCTGCGCCGACGAACCGCTCGAGTCGCTCGGCGGCCGAACGCCGCTGGAGGTCGCGAATTTGCCGGCCATGGACGCGATTGCGAAGGAAGGCGTCGTCGGTCGCGCCGACAACACGCCGATTTCATTGCCCGCCGGATCGGATACGGCGAACTTGAGCTTGCTCGGTTACGATCCGATCGCTCATTACACCGGTCGCGCGCCCTTGGAAGCGGCGGCGATGGGAATTTCTCTCGGTCCGAACGATTGGGCGGTGCGCTGCAACATCGTGACGGTCGAAGACCAAATGATGAAGTCGTTCACGGCGGGCCAGATTTCCTCCCAGGAAGCGGCCGACCTGATCGACGCTTTGCAAAAGAAGCTTGGCGACGACCGGTTGCAATTCCATGCCGGCGTCAGCTATCGCAATTTGCTGCTGTATCGAGGCGGCTCCGCGAAAGCCCCGTTTTCGATGGACACGCGCACGACGCCGCCGCACGATTTGACCGATCAATCGGTATTGGACGACTATCCGCGCGGACCGGGGAGCGATCTGCTCACACGTTTGATGGGCGAAAGCGTGGCGATCTTCGCCGATCATCCGGTGAACGTCGCGCGTCGCAAGGCAGGCAAGCCGGTCGCCACGAATATTTGGCTGTGGGGGCTCGGCAGCGCGCCGAAATTAGCTCCGTTCGAGCAAGCTTACGGCGTTAAAGGGGCGATCATTACGGCCGTCGATTTATTGCGCGGGATCGGCGCCTTGGCGGGCTGGAAACGGATCGACGTTCCGGGCGCCACCGGGTATTTTGACACGGATTACGCCGCCAAAGGCCGTTACGCCGTCGAGGCTCTCGACGACGTCGATCTCGTCTGCGTTCACGTCGAAGCGACGGACGAAGCTTCGCACGAAGGAGACGCGACGGAGAAGGTGAAGGCCCTTGAGCAAATCGACAAGCACGTCGTCGCTCCTCTGCATGCCGCGTTGAAGAAGCACGGCGATTACCGCATTCTGGTCAGTCCCGATCACCCGACGCCGATTCGCACCAAGACGCACAGTCACGGCTTCGTTCCGTTTTGCATGGCCGGCAAAGGCGTCGCGGCCGACAAGGCGACGAAGTATGACGAAAAGACGGCGGACGACTCCTCGCTCGTTTTCGAGGAAGGCTGGAAGCTGATGGGGCATTTCATCGGCAAATAGTCGGCGTCGAGGCTTCGGCGGCTCTAACGCGTTTGGCATGTCAAACGCGTTCGCTTACTTCGCGCGGAGCGTCATTAGCGTGATTTCAGGCGGGCAGTTCCAGCGTACCGGCTCTTCGCCGCTGATGCCGCGCGATACGAACGTCAACGTCGGTTCGTTATAGAACAATCCGCGAGAGTATCGAACGCCGTTGAACGAAGGGGTTAAGATCGGACCCAACGGCGGAACGCAAATCTGTCCGCCATGCGTATGACCGCAGAATAAAAGGTCCATGTCGTTCTTTTGCGCCCAGCGCATCTGATCGGGCGAATGCGCTAGGGCGACGCGAAACGGCTCGCATTCCGAATCTCGACGGGGAATGGCCGGGGAATCGGCGGGCCAATCAAACCACGGTCGTTCGTTTCCCGCGAGAAGCACTTTTTTGTCGCGAAATTCGGCGTATTGCCATCGGCCGCCAAGATCGATCAGTCCGGTTCGGATCATCGCCGAACGAATCTCTTTCGGGTTGCGGTATGAATCGTGATTCCCGAGCACGAAATAGACTCCGTAGCGACTTCTCAATTTTCCGAGCGTGTCGCCGATCCAGGGAACGCAGTTGAGGTTATCGACGACGTCGCCGGTTAACAGCGTACAATCCGCATTCAGATCATTGGCCGCCCGAGTCATTTCCTGAAAGTAACGTTTGCAGATCAAACCGGTGAAATGGAAGTCGGTGGCGTGCAAAATTGTCAGGCCGTCAAGTTCCGCGGGCAATCGGGGAGGTTCGACCGTCAGTTCGGTCAGGGTGAGCGAAAGGGCTTGATTATATGGCCAGTAGGCCGACGGCGAGTTGCGATTTTCCGACTCCGGATCGTCGCGCGACGGCAGATGCAAATCGAGCTTTCGGCATCCGACGAATCGTACGACGTCGGGGGTTCGGTAAAAGACGATAAAGGCGAGCCAACGCCCGATGGTGACGGCGGCGATCGTCCAGCAAAAGATCAAGTACGCCGAGAGGACGGGAACGAGGCTGAACGGCTCGCCTCGCCAAAGGGCGGCGGAAGGCGTTTGGGAGAGGCCGAAAAGAGCCGACGCGAGGTCGAGCGTCGGACCGACGCCCATCGTGAGGAAGCACATTCCGGTAATTGGTTTAAGAACGGCATGACGAATTTCCAATGCATGAAGTCGGTTGGCGCATCCGATCCAAAAAAACGCATGTCCAATCCATGCAATCGGCAATAACAGCAAATAGAACATTCCGAGCGGACTCTTTGTTAAGGCGGGGGAATCTGACTTTTAGAAGGCAATCGCAGGTACATGGATATTTTCGGATAATCGTGCCGTAAGTCAACAATGATAAGGAGCCTACGGCGAAAATGGCGAGTATCTGGCGGAAATATATGACTTGAGATATGCTGATGGTTTGAAATCGGCTGAATTGTCGCCGGTTTTGAGTTGGAGTGAAAAAAGCAAATTGGAGGCTTTTCCATGCACGTCCGAGAACAATTCGTCCATCGCCGTCGATTGCGAGATTCGTTGCGAGGTTATCGGCTTATTGTATTCGTCGCGACGGCGTTTCTCGCCGTCACTTCGACCGCATTTGCGGCCGATGGCGCAAAACAAACCGGCGAAAAAAAGTTCTTTCCCTATTCGGTTCAAGAGATGACTTTGCCGAACGGATTGAAGACGATCGTCGTCAATGCGCCAAGTCCAGGGTTGATCACTTATTTCTCCGTCGTTCGAACCGGAAGTCGGGACGAAGTTGAGCCGGGTAAATCGGGCTTCGCTCATTTCTTCGAGCATATGATGTTTCGCGGAACGAAAACCTATCCCGGGCCGGAATATGACCGCATTGTGACGAACTTGGGCGCGCATTCGAACGCTTTCACTTCGGACGACGTGACGGCGTACCATATGACTTTCGCCAAGGACGATTTGGAAAAAGTGGTCGAGATCGAAAGCGACCGTTTTCAAAACTTAAGTTATGAAAAGCCCGCCTTTCAAACCGAAGCGGGAGCGGTCTACGGCGAATATCGCAAAGGAATTTCCAATCCGTTTATGCTCCTCGAGGAGAAAGTCGCGGATTGCGCTTTCGACAAGCATACCTACAAACATACGACGATGGGGTTTGAGGCCGACATCAAGGCGATGCCTCAGGCCTATGACTACTCCCTTTCTTTCTTCAAACGATTTTACCGACCGGAGAACGTCGTTATTCTTGTGGTCGGCGACGCGAACGCCGAGAAGACCTTCGCGCTAATCAAAAAATACTACGGCGCATGGAAGCCGGGGTATGAGACTCCGAAAATCACGCCGGAGCCGGAACAAAAGGCCGAGCGGCAGTTAGAAGTGAAGTACCCGGGAAAGACTCTGCCGATTCTTTGTCTCGCCTATAAAGGGGCGGCGTTCGATCCGACGAATCGGCTTTATGCGGCCTCTCTGTTGCTGGACGAGTTAGCTTTCGGCTCGACGAGCGAACTGCAAAAGAAGCTGGTTCTTCGCGATCAAAAGGCGGAGTTTTTGGCCTCGGACGTTCCTATGCATCGCGACATGCCTCTTTTCTTTATCTATAGCATGGTTAAGGATGAAAAGGACGTGGACGGCGTGAAAGGGGAAATCGACGCGACAATCGCCAAATTCCAGAAGGAATTGGTGAGTCCCGAGTTGCTTGAAAAGGCGAAGCGAGGCAAACGATACGGATTTTTGATGGGGTTGGATTCGGCCGAGAAAACGGCGAACGCTCTTGTTGGGTTCGTGGCGATGACCGGCGACGTGAAGGCGGTCGATCAACTTTATGAATCGATCCAGCAAGTGACGCCCGAAGACGTTCGTGAAGCGGCGAAAACGTATTATCAGCCGACTCGTCGCACCGTGACCGTTTTGAAAGGAGTTCAATAATATGCTTTTTACTTTCAATAAATTCGCCGTTCGCGTGAAATATATCGTTCGAGCGGCTGCATTCGTCGTTCTTTCGCTTTACTGCGGCCGGGCGATGTGCGCGGAGAAAGCGCCGGCGGCGCAGGTCGTCGCATTGCCGGTCTCCGAAGATCCGAGCGTATCTTTCCACATTTGGTTTCATGTCGGTTCGCAAAACGATCCGCAGGGCAAAGAAGGTCTTGCCGCGTTGACCGCCGAGATGATTTCGAAGGGCGCCACGAAAAAACTGTCGTACGAAGAGATTTTGGATAAAATGCTCCCGTTGGCGGCCGGATACGGCGCGACGACGAACGAGGAGATGACCGTCATTAGCGGTCGGGTTCACAAGGACAACCTCGCCGAGTATTATCCTTTGCTTCTTCAGGCGATCGAAGAGCCGGCGTTCAAGGAAGAAGACCTCAAACGTCTCAAGGAGACGGCTCTTAATTATCTTAGCAATACGCTTCGCTATTCGTCGGACGAAGACCTCGGAAAGGCAGTCTTATACAACTCAATTTTTCACGGAACGCCTTACGGACATCTTCCGACGGGGACGATCGCCGGCGTCAAAAGCGTCACGCTCGACGACGTGCGCGAGTTTTACAAAAAATATTATACGCGCGACAACGTAACGATCGGCATCGCCGGGGGCTATTCGCCGAAGACGCTGGATCAATTGCGGGCCGATTTGGCGAAACTGCCGTCGGGAAAGCCGGCGGTCATTTCGGCGCCTTCGCCGCAGCCTATTAAAGGCGTTCATGTGACGATCGTTGAAAAGCCGTGCATCGCCACGGCGATGAGCCTCGGCTATCCGATCGACGTACTTCGCAACCAGCCCGACTGGTACGCTTTAGCTTTGGCGGATTCTTGGTTCGGCCAGCATCGCAATTCGAGCAGTCATTTGTATCAAGTTCTCCGCGAAGAACGCGGCCTAAATTACGGCGACTATTCTTATATCGAACGCTTTCCGAACGGCGGCGCGCTGACGGTTCCGCCGGCAAACGCATCTTTGCGAAAGCAGATCTTTGAAATGTGGATTCGTCCCGTTCCTCATGCAGCGAACGTTTTTGCGCTTCGCGCCGCCGTCCGTGAATTGCATAAGTTTATTGACGTCGGATTGACCAAAGACGACTTTAACACGACGCGCAACTTTCTTAAAACGTACGTGTTGAATTTCGCGCCGACGACTTCGGAACAGCTCGCTTACGCTTTGGACGATCAGTTTTACGGAGTGCAAGGGAGCCATTTGGCGAACTTCCGCACGGCGATCAAGTCGCTTTCGCTCGCCGAGACCAACGCCGCCGTGAAAAAATATTTGCAATACGATAATTTGCAGATCGTCATCGTGACGAAAGACGCCGAGGCGTTGAAAAAAGCGCTGGTCAGCGGCGAGCCGAGTTCGTTCGAGTATCCGACTCCGAAATCGAAGGAAGTTTTGGAGGAAGATAAGGAAATCGTCAAGTATCCGCTGGGGATCAAGGCCGAAAACGTGAAGATCGTTCCGGTAGAGACGTTGTTTGAAAAATAAGAGACCGGCGGGCTTCCGCTTCAAAACGCATGAGAAATTCGCGTAGCAAAGTCGTTTTGGCGCAGTTGCCGATTCCGCCGGTCGGGCCGTATCCGGTGCGGAGCAACGTTCCGCTTGCGGCGGGTTTTTTGAAGCTTTTTGCGCATCGCAAAGGGCTTACCCGGCATTTCGATATCGAAATTCTCTCGGAGAACTCGGTCAACACGCTCGGCGATCGCGGATTGGTCGCCGAAATTGCGGCTCGGGATCCGAAGATCATCGGCTTTTCCTGTTATCTTTGGAACGTCGAGCGGACGCTGTGGGCGGCGGAACGGTTGCGCGATGAATTGCCGAACGCGTTGATCGTTCTCGGCGGACCGGAAATTTCGCTCGATAACTATTGGGTTTTGGAAAACGACGCCGTAACTCACGCCGTTATCGGCGAAGGTGAGGCGACGTTCGCCGAGTTTTTAGACGCATGTTCGAACGACCAGTATTGGCCGAAGATTGCCGGTCTGTGGCATAAGAACAATAGAAATCCGGCTCCACGGGCGCCGCTCGCCCATCTCGACGACGTCGCGTCGCCGTATTTTGAGGGAATTTTGGAGCCGCCGACCGGTCGGACTCTCTTCCTAGAGACGACGCGCGGCTGCCGTTTTCATTGCGGTTATTGTTACTACCCGAAACAACATCATTCGATTCGTTCGTTATCGGGGGGCGAAGTCGCCGCGCACGTTAATTTCGCCTTGGAGCACGACGTCAAGGAAATCTTCATTCTCGACCCGACGATCAATCAACGCGTTGATTTTCACGATTTTCTCCGAATGCTGGCGGCAAAGAACAAAGACGGACGGGTTAAGTTTTCCGGCGAATTACGCGCGGAGGGAATCGACGAGGAGGCGGCCCGGCTCTTGAGGGAGGCGAATTTCCACGAGTTGGAGATCGGCTTACAGTCGGTCAATCCGAAAGCGCAAGAGCTGATGGGACGCCCTGTGAATCTCGAAGCTTGGGAACGCGGCGTTCGGAATTTGATAGAAGCGGGCATTCGCACCCGGCTTGATCTGATTCTCGGCCTGCCCGGCGATTGCCCGAGAACTGTGCGTTCCGGGATTGAATATTTGAGTCGATTTCAAGGCGAGGCGGAATTTCAGTTGTTTCAGCTTTCGGTTTTGCCCGGCACTTCTTTTCGGGAAAACGCGGGGCGTCTGGGCTTACAATATCAAGTACGACCTCCGTATTACGTTTTGCAAACGCCTTCGCTGAACTTGGAGCAAATCGTTTCGCTTTCGATCGATGCGGAAGAAGCGTTGGGAACTTCGTTCGACGCCCCGCCTGAGCCGGAGCCTTTTTGGCTTGAGCCTGAATTGTTGGCCGACGCATGCGACGGCAAGAGAGCTTCGATTTCGACAGGCGGTTATTCATCGTTGAGCGGAGCGGAGAATCTAGCGCCGAGAATTGCCGAACGAGGCGTAAAAATCAATCTCGACGAGAGCGATTACGAGATGCCGGCTGCAGAGCGACGAGCGGTGAATTTCACGCTGCATTTACTAAGCTCGGATTTCTCGCGAGACGCGGGAACGGTTTGCGAATTGGTCGCCGATTGCTTGAAGGCGAATCCGCATTCGTCGTTGCAAGTTTTGCTGGAGCCGACCGGCGATCCGCGAAGTCTGAACGCCGAATTGACGCACGACATACTCAGTTTGTATTGCAACGTGAATACGTATTTGAATCGGTACTATAGCGTTCAGCCTTACGGCGGAGCGGGGGCGGCCAGGACTTACGTTTTGTTGACCTCGTCGGCTCGTGAGAGAATGAACGAGCGAAAGCTAGAGGGCTTGCGAGAGACGGCCGCCATCGTCTGGCTGGACGGCGAACTATCGGACGAGGATGCGGCAAACGGGGATTATTCTTTGGCGTAACAGGTAGCGAGCGCCCTGTGTTGGCCACAGCACATGGAATGTGCTTGCTACTGTTTCGTCGCCGTGATGAGAAGAAGCGGCAGGTGCGCGATTGTTTCGGCGGAAATCTTCTTGTACGCAGATCGAGCGGATGCGACTTTTTTACGCTCTTCATCGTCGAGCGGCAACTCTTCGAGCCAATCGAAACGCGCGTCGCTCGCCTCTTCAATCCGATCGCTTAGGCCGACTTCGACGTCGAATCCCCGTCGTCGCAGTTCGACGATCGCTCGGCGAGAGGCCGAAACATCGGCGCCCGCTCGCAGCAGCCCGTTGATCCAGATATCTCGCGTCGCCGTCGCCTGCGGGTATTCGATCATGCCGCCGAAATCGGGTTCGACGGCAGTAAGCGCTCCTCGCTTTCGCAAGACGCGAGCAATCTCGTCGAATACGGCCGGTCGGTTCGCCCAAAGAAAAAAGAACTGGCAAAAGATTAAATCGAACGCGTCGTCGGCGAACGGCAAGCGGCATGCGTCGCCGCATATGCGAAAAGCGGACTCGAATGCGGCGGCCTCACTGCGCAAAGCGTCGAAACGTCGGTCGAAGGCGATGACGCGCCCGCAGCCGCGTCGTGTAAGTTCCTCGACCGCTGAGCCGTATCCGCAACCCAGATCGAGAATTGAACGGCGGCGCGCTATGTCAACGTTGCGTAGCAGCCTCGCCCTCGCCGGAGCCGATCGTTGCGATTGCTCGACGAGAAACTTTTGGTTCGGCAGCGAAAAATCGTTTGCCGGCGCGTCGTTCATTATCGGCCTCCGCCGGCGCAAGCGCAGGCGCACGCGCAACCGGCGCACGCGCAGCCGCCTCCACCGCCCCCGCCGCCGGACGAGCCGTCCGATATCGCTTCCAGGATATTACCGGTTACGCGATCGACCGAGCTGAGATCGAGGAATCCGCCGGTCGTTTTCGCCGTTTGCAAAAAGTCGGGCGAAACCGAGTCGGCCAGCGAGCCCATCGTATTCTCGGCCCAGCCGGAGAAAGACGCAGCCACGTCGGTAAAGCTTGGCGTAACGCTCGGCTCGCCGCTGGGAATTCCGAGGCCGCCCCCTGCGGGCGTCGTCATTGGGCCGATGTAACCGCCGCGAGTCCAAATTGGGCGATATCCTCCTCCGCCGTAATCGAATACCGTCGGAGAATAGTCGTCCATCAGGATCCATTCGAGATTTCGGTCAATCGTGGCCGTGCGTTGCGGAATGTCGCCGATCGCCGCCGCCTGCTCCGCCGCTCTTTTCACGATCGAGGAGTAGTATTCCTTCGTTTGGGCCAGATCGAAGCCTGACAGTTTAGCGGCGGTCGCTTGAACGAGGCATTTCATCGGCAACGAAAAATTGACGTCCTTTACGGGCACGTTCAGATTCGTTTGCAAGAGGAATAGAAAAGCATGCTCGTAAGCGTGGATGACGATTTTTTTGTCCATGCCCGCTTGGCGATAAAAGGCGTCGCGATCGGCGTCTTTTAGAATTTCTTTCGGAGGGGTGAATTCCGGATTAATTTCGACGACGAGCGGATCGGCGGAGACTTGACGGGCGACGCCTTTCTTAAGCAGGCCGAAGATAATCAACGAGAGGACTTTGGAAAGGGGGAGTTCAAGCAAAACCGCCGCTTCGGGAGCGGTTAGACCGCGTTTGATTCCGCCTCCGTCGGTTTGCGCGATCGGCGGCATGTAGTGCGATTTTCGCCGTTGGAGCGACCATTCGTTGAGACCGATCAGGAGGATCGGCGCCGGCATTAACGCTAAATGCCACCCAGGATGAAATACGAATAGCGCTCCGGCGCCGGCCATGACGAGTACATAGACCGTTACGCCTGTTCCGCCGCTAAAGCGGAAGAAGAAAACGCCGAATAGCACGGCGAAGACCAACCCGGCGATAATGCGAGCCTCTTCCGAATGCGAAAACCACTCGACGAGCAAATCGATCGCCGATTGGCGAATGACGTTTTCGACTCCGCGTTTGGGAAACGAGAGTCCGACGACGTGAGGCTTGGTGAGACGCTCGGTCGGAAATTGCCAATAGACGTACGTTTCTTCGCCGCGTTTCGCTTTGCTTGTGAATGGCAGGCCTTGGTGCAAGACCTCGTCGGGCTGCACGCCGTCGGGGAGCCTTAC
The DNA here is from genome assembly GCA_963665265.2 of Thermoguttaceae bacterium. Lineage (GTDB taxonomy): Bacteria > Planctomycetota > Planctomycetia > Pirellulales > Thermoguttaceae > CAXXHQ01. Next base: position 2,994,252 of record OY762224.2, read on the forward strand.
GAAAATTTCGATGTTCGTGTTGCCAAGGACGTAGGCGTCGCCGAACCATGTCGGCGTAATTCGGAACGAGGCGTAATCGTCGCGAGTCGTATCTTGATAGAGCATCTTCGGCATGACGAACTGGACTCGCAGCGTTCCGTCGCGGCCTCGTCGGATGGGCTTGTCCAGATGCACTTCAAAACCGTTGGGAACGAATTGCGACGGTCGAACGTCGGTCAATTCCTTACCGTCGAGACTTGCTTTCACTTCGCCGATGGAGTAATTTTCGTGCGGAACGCCGATATCGACGACGTCGATCGGATCCGCATTGTTTTCGTTGTGAAATTGGATGTCGTAGTCAATTAACGTAGAACCGTCGGTTTTGATCGTCGCCAGCATTTTTAACTTCGGCACGCCGAAGAGATAGTTTTGCGCGGAAGCGGGCGCGGCGCCGAGAAGAACGAGACTCGCATAGGCGAGCGACGCCATGAAGAAGAATCTTCGTTGAACATCATGAAGGCGTTTCATCGGCGGTTACTCCTCGACCTTTGACGTCGCCAAGAGGAAACAATCGGCTACGCAAAGCGCCAAGCTTGGGCAAGCGTCGCAGCGTTTCCGTAATTCCATTCGCTCGCGAAAAGACGCGTAAACTTGGCCGGCGGCGATTTTCTCCCAAGATTCTTCGAGAATGTTGCCGGCGGATACGCGCGGACCGCGCGAGACGAAAACGTCGCCTGCGGGTTCGATTCGCACGGAAAAATCGCCGCTAGTTCGGGGTCCCCGCATCGCTTGAATGGCCGTCGATTCTTCGGGCTTATATAACGTAGGCGGATGCCAGACCAAATTCATTTTGTTTCGCGCGGCGGCGTCTTCGATCATTTCGAAAATTTGCAGGATTTCGTCCGGATGAAAGACGTCGCCTTGCCCGGCCGCAACGTTTAGCGAGACGAGCGAAAAGATGCCGGCGTTCGTCACGCCGTTCGCCGTCAATTCCGTGAGCAAACCGTCAATCGACTCCATCGTGATCCTGAGGAGCGGAATGAGGGCGGTCGGGCAAACATCCAGCCGCCTTGCGGCGACCAGAGTTTGCACGGCGGCGGCGTAATCGCCGGGACCGAATAGAGCGTCGTGCTTTTCTTCGTCGGCGGAAGCGCAAATGACGTCGAGATGATCGAGGCCGGCATGAGCAAGCGATTGAACTCGAGCGAACGGTCGTAGATCGGAGCCACGGCCGCGAACGCCGGTAATAAGTCCGATATCTTCCGCTTTTTCGACGGCTCGAATTAAATCCGCCTCGTCGGGATCGTTTCCGCAGAGAATCGTGACGTGCGGAATTTGCTCCGCCCAAAGACGTCGTAAGATCGCCTCCATGGACGACAGTTTGCAGAGCGGGACGTCGGCGGTTAGCGGCCGCAAGAGCGGCGAAGACTCCGGAGCGAACGTCGGATCGGCAAGATTACTTAGCGAAAACTCGACTTCGGACGCCTCCATACGCTCGATTAGCTTACGAACTTTTTGAATGTCCTCCCGCGCTTGCGTATCGTTAACGCTGCGAAACGCTTTTCGCAACTCTTTTAGGAGCGAATCGTCGTTCAGGCCGTCGAGAACTCCTTGGGCGATGATTGCGCCGGAAGGATGGAGCCGGACGGCGCTCTTGGCGTTAGCGAATAAAATTCCTTCGCCGTTGGAGTCGATTCGTAAATGGAATCGTGAGGAGGCGCCGTTTTTGAACCGCCGATAGTGCAGCATTTCGGAATCGGACTCGCTCAGCGTTCGGCGGGCCAATCGTTTTTGGAGGAATTTCTTTATGCTCATTACTCGCGTTCCGATAGATGAGAAAAGTGCGCTAGCCGCGGCTGGCGGAAAATCTCTAACATGCAGCCGCCTCCGCATAACTGCAGGTCGGGGCATTCGAAACACCCCGGAGGCAAACCGGCCGACAGCGGATCGGTCGTACGATTGCGCAGCCGCTCAAAAACTGAGCCGTTCCAAATTGAGCGCCAATCGTCGTTCAAAATGTTTCCCGTCGTGACGTACATCGATTGGCAGGGCAGGACGTCGCCGTTCGGTTCGACGCAAATGGAATACTCGCCGGCGTTGCAACGCTTGGCGGGCAATTGAGCCGCGATCGGCGAAAACTCGCAGTAGCGGGTCGGCGAATACCACAGCCAACGCATTTTGAGGCGTTTGGCCTCGGCATCGAGCTTTGCGAGAACGTTTGGCAATTCATAGACGTCGAGCGAATCGGAATGATCGACGCCCGAGCCCGACGCAATCATGTGATTGACGGCGAACGTGCGCACGCCAAGTTCAAAGAGAAACTTGGGGAGTCGATCGATTCGCTCGGCGTTGCGGCGAGTTAACGTTGAATTTGTAAGAACGTGCAGTCCGACCGTCGCGGCGTTTTCTATTCCTTGGCAAGTTTCCACGAACGAGTCGGCGCCGGTCATTTCGTTATGGATTTGCGAGTCGTCCGATTCCAGCGTCACTTGCACATGCGATAGGCCGGCATTGAATAGTTTTTCGGCGAACGCGAGATCGGCCAATCGCCGCCCGTTCGTGTTCAAGCCTGTGACTAAATTCAAGCGGTTCGCTTCGGCGATGAGGTCGGGGAGGTGAGGGGAGAGGGTCGGTTCGCCGCCGGTAAAGATAACGTGCGGCACGCCGATCTCGGCCAAACGAAGTAAGATTCGTTTTTCTTGAGCGAGGTTGAGCGACGTCGCGCCGCATTGTTTTCGCGACGCTTCGTTGTAACAGTGCGAGCACGAGTTATTGCAGGCGTAGGTTAGCGCGAAGTCGGCTTTATACGGCGCCGACGGCGTAATGGAGAACGCTGGAACGCGGTCCATGTTTTTGCCGCAATCGGTCGGGCAAGCGTTCTTCAAGCCGATGAGTCGATCTAGCCAGCGCTGAAGGTTTTCGCGATGCGATTCGTTTTCGGGTGACGTGTCGCCGCATTGAATCTTATGAAAGATATTTGCCGCGCGTCGCGGAATTCCTTCCAAGGCGAGATAGGCCAGGAGCATGCCCGAGGCGTTCAATCGCACCGCGTCGACGGCGTCGATAAATAGCGTGCCGGAGCGATCGGCGTTCCATCGCAGGTGGACGATTCGGCGGCCGTTTTCGTTTTGCAAGCGATACGCTTTCATCGGCCTATGTCGAGAGATTCGCAACTTCGCTATTGCACGCCAAGCGCGGAGGTCCTCGCTTACAGCATGAAATAGGAGCGATGCGAAACGCCCGAACCGACCGGACGTCACCATTTCGGCGCCTCCTCAAGTTGGTAGGACGATCCGCAATAGGGACAATTAATGAAGACGGCTCCGGCGCGGACGGCGACGGAATCCTTGTTTAATTCTCCGCCGCACGACTTGCATTTCATTTGTTCGACGGCGACGTCGCCGCTTAGATCGATTTTCTGCACGATCGTGTGCTCGACGGGTTTCGGTTTCATCAAGGCGAGCCAGAGGAAAGCGACGGCGGCCGTTAGAAGAACGACGCCGACGACGACTCGGCCCGCGGCGCCGTGCGACCCGGCGACGAACATTACTCCCAAAAAACCCAAGGCGGCCGACAGAGGATAGGCGAATAGCTTCATAACGGCAGATTGCCTTTGCGGTTTGAAATTGAATAGAGATTCTCTGATCTATATTCGTCGACGGACCGCTGATATTATATGCGATTCCGCAGAAATATGCCCCCCCGGGAAAACATAAAAAAACCGCGAGGCTTCACGAGGAAACCGCGCGGTTTTAATTTATTCGTAGGAGGATAGGCATTCCTGCTTGTTCCGCAGGCGCTTTGCGAGCGCCGTGCATGCGGGGCGGGAGGCCGTTTCCGCCGTTTGTTACACTTCTTTGGCGCCGTCGGTCGCGGTGCAAACGTAAACCGCCGGCTTGTTGCCGGTTTGGGCTTCGTACCCGGCCGAGGTCTTCGCCACGAAATCGTCGGCCTGCGCGGCGTCGATCAACGCCACGGCGCAACCGCCGAAACCGGCGCCGGTCATACGGGCGCCGTAGCAGCCTGGATGCTTCCGAGCGTTATCGACCATCGCGTTCAAGGCGTCGCTCGACACTTCGAAGTCGTCTCGTAAGCTTTCGTGGCTCTCGTTCATCAACTTGCCGAGCGAGACGGCGTCGCCTTTCTTCATCACGACGGCGGCGGCTTCGGTACGGTCGTTCTCGGTGATGACGTGCTTCGAGCGACGGCGGGTCATCTCGTCCAATTCGCCGGCCTTGGCGTTGAATTGATCGATCGTCACGTCGCGCAACACTTTCACGCCGAAGAACTTGGCGGCCGCCTCGCATTGCGAACGACGTTCGTTATAGGCTGAATCGACCAAGCCGCGACGAGTTGAAGTGTCCAAAACGACGATGGCCGTGCCGGCGGGGAACGGAACCGGCTCGGAAGCGAGCGTGCGGCAGTCGATCAACAGCGCGTGATCGGCCTTGCCGGCCGCCGAAATCAATTGATCCATGATACCGCAGTTGACGCCGACCCATTTGTTCTCGGCCTTTTGTCCGAGCTTGGCCATGACGGCCGCGTCCCAGGGCAAATTGCCGACCGAGGCGAACGCCCGAGCGGTGGCCAATTCCAACGATGCCGAAGAGGACAAACCGGCGCCGAGCGGAACGTCGCCGGCCAGAACGCCTTCCCAACCCGAGAGCTTGTAGCCCGCGTCTTGCAACGCCCAGGCCGTGCCCTTGATGTACTCGATCCAGCCTTCTTTGCCGTTCGTCGTTAAACCGTCGAGCGAGAACTCCTTGGTCTCTTTGTAGTCGACCGAATAGACGACGACTTTATTGTCGGAACGCGGCTTCAAGGCGATCCACGCCGCGCGGTTAATGGCCAACGGAAAGACGAACCCGTCGTTGTAGTCGGTGTGCTCGCCGATCAAGTTGACGCGGCCGGGCGCGCGAATCACCAACGGCGGCTCTTGGCCATAACGTTCGACGTACTGCTGAACAATATCTTTTTTTGCAAGAGGCATAGGGCGACGCTCAGGGTTTGAGGAAAAATGAATTTTGATTAGCTTGCGCCGGCTTCCCGCAGTCTGGGGTTTTCACCGATGCGCGTATCCGTCAATGTAAAATGCGGGGAAAGGGAAAGCAAGCGGGGCGAGGCTCGGCCGCCCTGCGAAACCTGAATTTTGCCGGAAAAATCGGTAAAATACGTTGGGTTTATGACGTTTTGGCGCTCTTTTTTGAGAGAGCGGGCGAGGGCGCGTTTCTACGTCGTCGCCAGTTCGGCGTTTTCTTGGATTTGTAAGGTTGCGGCTTTCTCAGGCAGCGCTTGAAGCAACAAAATTAATGGTGAAAAAAACGACCACAAGGCGTACGTGTTGAGGTAAGCGGCGACGACTCCAAGAGCGCTGTGAACGTTTCTGATTTTCGTTTCCGCCGGACGTCGTTTTTTTGAAAATCCAGGAACCGTCCGCCGAATACGGCGGAGCTGAGAAACGGCGTTGAACGGAAATAGTTCAGGCCGTTCCGTTTGTCGTTTGGCCTCGGAATGCCTTTGCCAATAAGAAATTCCAATCGATATAGGACCAAAAAGAAAAGCAAACGCTATGAGGTGTTGCCCTATTCCGAGCTGATAAACTATCCAACCGAAAGCTGCCAAAGATACCACGGCGGCAAGTTGTCGTAGCGACCAACGCCGTTCGGATACTGTATGGATTTCCGCTTCTGAATGTAGGAGGAGAACGAGTCGCTGGAAGTAGTCCCACTCTCCTTTTGAAAGTCCGGCCAAGTGATCTTTGCAGTCGTCGTAGTGAAGCCACAATAATTTAACGATGTGCCGAACAGTCTTGTCCTTTGTTTCAATTTCAGATATCTCGTCGTCAAAGGCGAACGCCGTTATCTCTTCTCCCGCATAGCGGGTAATCGCATTTATCAACCGATTTCGACATTCGCGATCGACCATGACGGTTCCCCTTTATCTGCAAGGCCGAATGGGCGGTAATTTCCTTCCATTTGCGACGATTAGCGTTTCCTCGTGCCTTTTGCGGCTAAGCTCAAACTTCTCCGCTCGCACGTTTCGCTTCTTTTTTTTCCCATTCCCTAGCGGCTTGTTTCCATTCTTCGGCGTCTTGGCATAACCGCCTCTGTTCAAAGCGATGGAGCCGGACTAAAAGCACGCCAGTCCAGACAAAAACAACGCCAAATCCCCAAACCATCGGATAAGGGAGGAAAGGTTTCGCAAAATACCAAAGCGTTAGTCCCGCTATTACGAGTCCAACACAGCCCCCCAGCTCAAGCATAGCTTCATGCTCCCTTTTTTGGTCACGCTGCGAGATTACATATTGGGCCGGCCATGTTCGCCAAAATAATCCCCAAAAAAATAGAATTGGAATCGGAACCAGAAGCAGGCGAAATTGCCCTAAATGCCAAGCGAATCCGATTCCTAAAACGGTGGCGAGAACGGCGGCGGGAGCGAAATATTTATTATAGGAATTTCTCGTGATAACTCGATCGCCTTCTTGGATTGGTCGCTCTTCCGTCGGGTGAGCATAATGTTTGACGATTTTAAAGTTGAACTCATCCCAATCTTGCTGAACGTCTTGGTGAGCCGAAGAGCGGACACATTGAATAATCTCAAGACGCTGCTCGGCCAAGTACTGGTCGAGCGAAATCTTGATAGTTTTTGCGTCGCCTTTGAGGATAATCTTCTCGTGAGGCCGGCATTTCCATATTACGCGCTTAAGGTCGTCTAAGATCAACGTTTTTTCTTGAACGACGCCTTTCTGACGAATAAGTCCGTTTTGAATGGTCAGCGATCCGCGATAATACTTAAGTAGCGTCCACACTGATAACCCGATCAAAAACGCCCAGAAGCCGCCAATGAAGATTAAGACAGAAATCTTTCCGTCGTGAAGGGAAATGCCAACGTTGGCAGCGAACATGCCAAAGAAAATAATTAGACCAGCGATAGCTTCATTTCGGTAAGATTTTCTTGGCCGATAAGTTTCATCCATCTTTATGCCCGCCTTGATAAGTTTATAAATCGGCTTTGGCCGTATTCTCGCCAGCGTCGATTAGCGAGAATTAGCGTTCCCGTATAGCTGATGCGTCCATTGCGTTTACGCCTTTGGCTCGAACGTCGCTTTTGTTTGCGTCAATCTACCACGGACGCGAGTTCTTGTCATCTTCTCGAAGCGTAGGCGTAATTTTTACGGTCTTGACAGTGTACGCATGTATATGTATGATGGTCGGCATGAAATCTCGAATCGGACACATGGACGCCGACTGTTTTTACGTTTCGTGCGAACGAGCGCGGCATCCATTTTTGCGAGGGCAGCCGGTCGGCGTCTTGGGCAACCAAGGCGCCTGCGTCATCGCCAAAAGTTACGAGTTGAAAGCTCGCGGCGTAACGACCGCCATGGCGATCTGGGACGCCGTGCGCATTTGCCCGGAGGCGATTTTCGTAAAACGCGACTTTGAGTGGTACGAAGTCCTTTCGCGTCGCATGCTCGACGCCGTGCGCCGTTTTAGTCCTGCCGTCGAGTTCTACTCGATCGACGAAGCGTTTTTCGACGCCGGCGGTCTCGAATTGCGCGACGCCGAAGAGTTGCAGCGTTACGTTTTGCGCGAGGTCGGCGTGCCGGTGAGCGTCGGGCTTTCCGCCACGAAAACATTGGCCAAGTTAGCTTCGAGTTCGGTGAAACCGTTCGGCTGTAAAGTCGCGTTCGACGGCGAGGCGATCGCCGAATTGTTGCGGGATCGGCCTGTCGAAAAAATTACCGGCGTGGCGAGGCGGAGCGCCAAAAGACTCGCCGATCACGGGGTACGCACCTGCACCGATTTTGTCAATGCCGACCGTCGCCTTATTCGCCGTCTATTAACGAAACGCGGCGAAGATTTGTGGTGGGAATTGAACGGGACGATCGCGTTGCCGTTGGCGGTTTCCCGCGTCGCGCACAAAAACCTTAGTCGCGGCGGCAGCCTTGGCCAAGCGACCTCCGATTCGGCCCGGCTGGAAGGTTGGACCGCGCGCAACACTGAGCGGTTAATCGAGGCGCTCGACTATCATCAAGTGTTTAGCGAACAACTGGCGATGGATTTGGCGTTCAAAGACGGCGGCGGTTTGGCGTGGCGGGTGCGACTCCCCTGCGCCACGGCCGACTTTGCGACGCTCTACGCCGCCGGTCTGCAATTGCTGCGAGTTTGCGCTCCGCCGGGCGTCGCCGTTTCTTATATGCATTTGATCGCCGAAGGGCTTACGTCGCGCGACTGCGTGCAATTGAGCTTATTTGAACAGGAAGATCGCCGCGCGAAGGCCGTCGCCGCGGTAAAACGGCAGGTCAACGAGCAGGTCGGCCGTTTTATGTTGCGCAGCGGCGCCACGCTGCCGGTCGACGACATCTACGCCGACCGAACGAACGCCTACGACATTTGCGACGTGTACGGCAAGACCTGTTTTTAGACCCGTAGCGGCGAGAACTGCAAATGTGCCAGGGAATTGCGTTACCTATTTCCGAATTGCCCGAGAGTTGGTTGAAGAGCCGGCCGCAACGGATTTTTTTGCGGGAGCCGACGGCGGCTCGCGAGTGGCGATTTTTGTTTCGCGACGCGCAGCCGGAATTGCCGGTTTGGCTCGACGGACGGTTGACGCTCGTCGCCTGGGGGAATCGATCGAACAAAAGCCGTTTGCCGCGCGGCGGCTGGAGTCGGCACGAGAGTTTGGCGTCGGGGCTGTGGAGCAATCTACGGACGGAATTGGTCGACGTTCCCGCCACGCTCGGCGTGGAGAACGGCATTTGGTATTTGATTCCCGAGGGAGGCGTTCGCGGATTGATTGCGTTTGACGAGCGCAATCAGCCGCACGCATACGTGCTAACGCGTCCGGCGTCGCATTATTATCGCGTAATGACTCGCAGCTTTCGCATGCCGATTTTCGTCGGTGAAAAGCTTGAGTCGGAATCTTACTGATCCGACTGCGGGCCAATGATCTTGCATAGACGTTGCGACGAAATCCGGTTGTTTTGTCTTTATCGGGCAAGCGATGGCCGCTTGCCCGATAAAGATGATTTATAAAGAGAGGAGTCTTAGAGTAAGACCAAAACGTCCTCCTCTTCGGCAAGCACTGCATCGACCGCCTCGCCGAAATGATTGGCCATTTTGTTAAGGCGGTGACGCCGTAACGCGTCGAAATCCTCACTCGCGTCGTAACTGGCCGTAGTAGTCGGCATAGCGACGGCGGCTAGGCGATCGCTTAGGTTTTCAGGCGAGGAGTAATTTTCGGTTGAAGAAAAAGTCGCAGAAGACTCGTCGAACAGCGATACGACGGCATCGGTGCGAACCGCAGCGTCGTTAATTCGCTCTTGCGAAGAGGCGCTTGCAAACCAAGGTCGGACGGTCGTCGAAGCGGTCGGCGAATAGCTTGGAGTTTGCGAACGAGTATTGAGTCGGACTTCGCCCGGATTACTCGAAACGCCTAACGGAAAACTAGCAAAAACGGACGCCGTCGCGGACGGCGGCGTTGCGTCGCACGAAGCGTAAGTTAACTCCGAGGCCGCGGCGAGGGTCGCATCGGCAGGCGTCGTATTTGAAGCGTTAATTATGAATATCACGTCAAATTCGGCAGAGGGGATCGGCGTGGGTTGGTAATATCCCCAGGGATTCTTGAGAATGAGATTATAGGTGTCCGTGGTCGAATCGTACGTGTAATCAACGATAGGATAGCCATGACTATCGATCAAGTTGTACTTCAGGAGATTCGCCTCGGACGAATCTCGCAGTCTCCCTTTACCTACCGCGGAGCCGCTATTCAAGGCGCCGGCTATAGTGGAGCCGGTTACGGAAGTCCAACAACTGCGCCCGATGACGGCTTCGAACACTTCCGAATTTTGGCCGGCGTTCAAACTGGCGTAGTCATTGCGGCTTGTGGATAAACCGGTGTAATCCACCGTTTTGGTCGTACGCGACGCATGGCCTGTTTCACACCATTGCGCGTAGGCTTTCTCAGCGAGGGCGAGCCACAATTCATTGCTCGAATTGTTATATAGATTGTCGCCGGAGACGGACGGATAGCCGGGTATCTCTTTTGCGTAATCGGAGTTCCAGCCTTGGTAAACCGAGGTTCCGTAGATCGCGTAAGTAGTATTATCGTAAATGGGCAAGTATTTATCGACTGTCACGTACTCCGCAGTGAAAACGGGCGCGCTAAGCGTGCCGCTTTTGTAGTAGAATCGAACGGTCCAAGTTCCGTCGCCGTTATCAATGAACATATCGCGAATGCAATCGGTCGAAGCGTCGGCCAAAGCTCCGAGTCCGGAGATCAGCCAGCAATCTCCAACCGAACCTTGCCCCATGTCTTTCCAGGTCGGCTCGTTTACGAACAGCGAGCCGGAAACGAGTTGGTACCCGCCGGTTTCGGTGTACGGTCGGTCGGATCCGAGGAACCATTTATTCGTAAGAAGCGTCAATTTCGAGGCGTCGTCGCCTGCAGCGAGATTACCGAGAGCGGCGCCCTGGTATAGCGAGTTGGCCGCATTTCCGTTCGCCACGTAATTGAGCAACGAGTAGACGTAGTCGGCCATGTTCAATAACTTCGCATTGTCGGCGATCGCTTGCAAATCGCTTAATTCGGAGGCGCTTATCACGGAATCCTGATTGGCGACGGTCGACAAAATCTCGATCATCTCATTTCGGGTGATCGTTTTGTCGTCAAACCGCGTGCGGAGGGCGTCGTATATGTACGAGTCGTAAAGCTGAATCGCGCCTGGTCCGACGATCACGCCGTCGCCGTCGAGCCAGAGCCCGGGCGTCGTAGTAGGCATGGAGGCGAAGTCGAGATTCATCGTTCCGTTCGTGCTCCACGCCACTCCGGTGAACGACGACGAACCGACGAACTTGAGTTCGCCTTCGCCGTGTTTTTCGAGCAATCCGTCTCCGGCAATAGCCGACGAAATTATGGTCGTTCCCGTCTCGCAGTTAGCTCGACAATACGAGGAAACGTTGATTTGGCCGCGAGAAATCGAATAGTCTCCCGAGGCGAATTGCATTGACGCGACGTTGATAATTCCGGAGATTGTGATCGTTCCGCCTCCGGTAAAGTAAGCGTTGCAACCGTCAACCCAAGACGTCAACTGTCCGTTTGAATAATGCCACGCGTTCGAGGCGTTCCAGCCTCCGTTTCCGCCGTTCCAGTACAGGTCTTGCGTGTAAACGACGACTCCAGGGCCAGTCACGACCGTTCCGGCCGGAAGCGCCTGACTTGAGCCTACGTACAAAACGCCGTCCAACGCCGATGTCGGTCCGAGATAGGCGTTTGCGCCAGTTAAGGTAACGTCGCCCGAACCGCTCTTCGTCAATCCTGCTGCGCCGACTAGATTGGCCAAGATAGCTCCGCTTCGAACGTCGAACGACGAGTTCGCGGCAAGAGAGCCGTTGACAATATCGCCGTCAATAAGCGTAACGGTAGTGAGGGGCTGCAACGAGTTACTGAAGCCGCCCAGGTCTAGTCTTGCGTCGGAGTCGATCGTGAGACTTCCCGTACCTAAAGCCGCGGCGCTTCCCAACGTCATGAGTCCGGCCGTTAAGTACATTCCTCCGGAGAACGTATTGGATCCGCTAAGAATCGTTTCGCCGGGGCCAACCTTGCGCAAAATTCCTGTTCCGCTAATTGCATCGGCTAGTGTGACCTGCTTTGAGTTTGAGAACTCGACGGTTCCGTTATCAATGATCGAGCCTGAAACCGCGCCGCCGCTCAATCGTAGCGTTCCGTTTGCCTCGATCGTCGTGCCGCCGGAACAAGTGAAGGCTCCGCCGGACAATTCCAGGTTTCCGCCGGTCACATTGGTCGTTCCCGTTAGCGTGGTCGTTCCGCTTAAGTTAAGAGTTCCCGAGGCGACGAGCAGGGAGATATTTTTCGATACCGACATATTCTTTCTGATAATGCCGGAAAAAACGCCGTTGCCTGCGCTGGTGAGCGTGCAAGCGACGGACGCGCTTGTATTGTTGACTCTTCCTGAGCCGTTCAAACCGTTAATTGTCGGTGAATAGCCGTTCAGATCCAGCGAGCCTCCGGAGGCAATGTTGACCGCTCCTGCTCCGACGCCGAAATTGTTGCCAAGCCTTAGCGTTCCTGCGGAAATCGTCGTTCCTCCGGCGTAGGAGTTGGCGCCGGAGAGCGTAATCGCGCCGGTTCCTTTTTGGGTTACGCCGCCCGAACCGCTAATTACTCCGCTCAAGGTGAGAGCTGACGATCGATAAAAGACCAATTGGCCATTGTCGACTATATTTCCGACGATCGAGCCGGTCGATCCTCCAGCTCCTAATTGCATTACGCCCGAGTAGATCGTCGTTCCGCCCGTGTACGTGTTCGCTCCCGTCAGAATCAACGTGCCGGAGTCGAACTTCGTCAGACTTCCGGAGCCGCTAATAATGCCGTTGAAAGTGACGTCGTCGGCGCGATCAAAGCAAAATTGCCCGTTGTTCACTACGTTTCCGACGATCGAGCCGGTTGAACCTCCTGAGCCTAATGTAAGCATTCCGCCGCTGATCGTGGTTCCGCCCGAGTAAGTATTCTCGCCGGTTAAATACAGGGCGCCGCTTCCGGCCTTCGTCAAACTGCCGGTTCCGCTAATCGCGGAATTCATGAAGGAGATGTAATCGTGATTGATGATAAGTTGGCCGTTGTTCAGAATCGGTCCAGAAACGCTTCCGCCTCTGCCGCCGGCCCCTATTTGCAAAGATCCCGAAGCAATCGTGGTTCCTCCGGAATAGGAATTGTGGTAGCTCAAAATCAAAGAACCGGACGTCATTAAAGAAATTACGCCTTGGCCGTCGTTGATTTGACCGGCGAACGTGCCGCCGACAGTGACGTTTAATGCGGAAGAGCCCAGGCTATTCGTTATCAACGAGGGGTAGTCGCCGTTAAGCGATCGGACCGTCAAATTATGATCGTTCAAATTGACCGTGCCGCTGTAAAGCGTCAGGGCGCCGTCGCCAAGCGCCGAATCGCTTCCGAGTGTCGCAGTTCCGTAGTTGATCGTCGTTCCGCCGGTATAGGCGTTATTGCCGCTGAGGGTGAGTGAATTCGAGGCGAAAATTCCCAAAACGCCCGTGCCGTTCGCGATTCGACCCGCAAAAGATCCGCCGGAGGAGATGTTAAAAGTCGCCGCCGCGCCGTTGTTCGTAATAACGCTGCTCGAACTGCCGTTCAACGCATAGACGAAGGCGCTGTGACCGGCTAAGTCTAGGGTTCCGCCCCCCATCGTTAAGTTGCCGTAGCCCAACGAGATCTCGGTTCCAATAGTCACGGTTCCGGCGCTAATCGTGGTTCCGCCGGTGTAGTAGTTATAATTCCCCAATTTCAAATTACCCGACGAATATAGAGAGACGATACCGCCGTAGCCGTCGGCGATCGTTCCTTCAAAGTCGCCGCCGTTCCAGATATTTAGGGTTGCATTGCCCCAATAGCTGGTGACCATGGCGGCTGAAGAGCCGCTAAGTCCGGAGACGCATAAGTCGTTTCCGGAGAGGTCCAAGATTCCGCCGTTGAGCATTACGTTTCCGTATCCCAAGCCCCAGGAGCTTCCTAAGGTCACGGCGCCGCCGTCGATCGTCGTTCCGCCCCAGTAATTGCTGTATCCGCCGAGGAGCAGGGAGCTACTTCCGCTATAGTGCAAAGCCATACTGCCGCCAAGATCGTCGGTGACGGCGCCTTGAAAATTACCGCCTTCATAGACGTTGAGCGTCGCCGTGGACGATACGAGGCTGTTGGCAATCGATCCATTTGAATCGCCGTTTAGCCTCGTGACGTTGGCGTCGTGCCCGTTCATGTCGAGCACGCCGGCGCCCATCGTCAAGTTACCGTAACCCAAGGCGGAATCGTTTTCTTGTTTCACGGTTCCGGCGTTGATGGTCGTTCCGCCGTAGTAATAATTAGTTCCTAAAAGCTCCAACGTTCCGGAGCCCAATTTCGTCAAGCTTCCGTTCCCGCCGATGTTTCCGCTTAGAGTCAAGACGCCGCTTCGATTAACGATCAACTGACCGTTATTAGAGATATTGCCGACGATGCTTCCGGCAGTTCCGCCTGCGCCGATTTGAAGGGCGCCGGCCGATATGGTCGTTCCGCCAGAGTATGCGTTGGTTCCAGTAAGAATCAACGTGCCGCCGCCGGTTTTGGTCAAGCTACCGCTTCCGCTTACGGCGGACGATATGGTTATGCTTGTGTTGACGACGTTTACGGTGCAAGCGCCGTTCAAGCCGAGGCCCGCCGAAATGCTCGATCCCGACACTCCCGAATCAACGATGATTCCAGAAGTCAAAGTGAGACTGTTTCCCGTTATGGAAAAATTATAACTGGCAAATTCGATCGATTTAAATGACGTTCCGGCGGTTAAATTATTAACGGTCGCCGTTCGCGTCGAACCGGAAAAGATTAATTGATCGCCTGCGACCGGAGCCAAATTGGTTGACCAGTTCGCCGCCGTACTCCAGTTACTATTAGAACCAAGACCGGTCCATGACACGACCGACAAAAGTTGTCTCTGTTCCAAAGGTTCAAACATCCGCATCCGTTGCGGTTTGGCGGTATGAGAGGACTTCTTCTTCGACTTGAGTCCTAAACCGGTAAGGGCACGGTTCCAAAGAGCAGCAGGCTCACGCATCGCTTAAATCCTTTGCGAATGTGAAATAGAGACCAATCGCGGCGAACGATTGAAATTGACCGGGCAAATACGAACGCGCATTTCAAACATGAGAGTTGAGGGAGTCGAACGAACGCGCAGACTATAAGGCTTGACGCAACGTCGACGGATCAAGAGAAGAAAACGAGAAACGCAGCCTTCTTTCAATGTTGCAAATCGTGTGTAAATCGAAGGGCAAAGCGATTGCTTCAAACAAGAAGTTTCGCTAATCGAATAAAGCGCGATAAGTTAGATGTGGATTATACTGTTCGGCGCAATCCATGCAAGTGGTTTTTCCGTTCCTCTTTTCAGATTCACATAGCAAAGAAACGGGCGTGCAGCGTCCTTCGCTCGTTTCCAGCGAAAGGAAAACGACGATGCAATTTCAAAAAAAGCTTTCGCGACAGACCTCGAGCTTACCGCGTTAAGCGAATGCTAGGGAAGTAATCGCCGTTAATTTACTCTGCGATGCGAAGCAGATTACTTCAATAAGTTTTCGAGAATGCGAATCGCCTCTTCACGTTGTTCGTCGGGCGAATGATTCGCGTATTTCGCGGCAAATTGTCGGGCGACGTTCGCGTAGGAGTCGTTATGCAAAAATTCTTGTAGTTCCTCGGCCAATGCGGGGGACGGTTGCATCGTTCCTATTCGGCCCGCGCCAAGCCGAGCGGTCGCTCGGGCGTTAAGCTCTTGTTCTAAAACGATCGGAAACTGCATGACCGGCTTGCCCGCTAAATGCGTCAAGACCGTCGCGCCGTGAGTGCCGTTCAGAAGCGCCGCATCGGCCTCTTGAATGACGCGGCTGAGATCAAGTCTTCGCGTCTCGATGTGGAGATTCCGAGCGCCGAATCGTTGGGGCGCGTCCGGAGGACAAGGATCGATATGCACGATCGTCGGGCAATCTGTTTGTGCTAATAGAGTGAGAAGCTGCGCCAACGACGGAAACGGCTTCAAATAGGCGACAATTCGCTTTCCGGTTCCCTCGGGCCAACTCGGCGATTCGCCCCCCGACGGCATCCAGGGACCTCGGTACTGAGTCGCCGGGCGCATTGGATAGTGGTCAAATTCGGCCAAGGTCGTCAATAAACGTTCGTCGATCTCGCCATAAAGTTGTCCAAGTCGATCCAACGTCGGCTGGCCGCGACGGCGTAAAACTTGGTTGGCGTTGTTTAACGCCATTTCTTCGGCTTCGAGCAATTGGGGATCGACGGGATACCACGGTTGTATGTCGGGAAACGGATTGCAGTCAGGCGGAGACGAGAAACTGTTTCCCACGATTACTCGGCGGGCGTCGTATCCTCGAGCCGCTAAAAGCGCCGTAGGACTGTGGTCGATGAGAATTAAATCGGGACCGACCATCTCGATCAAGTTGCGCCAAGCGTCAACCATAGTATCCAACGCATCGACGTCGCCGAAACCGATATTAAACATAATGTGGGCGAAGGTTCTGGCGACCTCATACATGGCCTTTGGCCGCCCCGATTGATAAGGAGCCTGGAGATAAGATACGTTGACGTCCTTAAACATCGCCGGGGCTTTGGAGAGATCTCGCAGAGCTAAGAACACCTTGTGTCCCTGGGCGCTTAAACGTGAGAGGAGAAGGCTAAAATTCACGAGGTGACCGGAGCCGCCGCCTAATTCCCACGCCAAGAATATCTTTGCCATGATGAAAACGAGTCCTTAGATGCGGATGAGCGGTTTTTCGTTGAAAAACTGCGAGACCTCGAAAAAGTGAAAAGTCGCAATAATCGCGAAGCTATAGAACGGATTAAAACCGTTCTGCGCAAAACTCAAGCCGGTAACGGGTTACGTCGCCGGCTTTGGAGGAGGCGGATAGGGAGGGATTCGAACCCCCGGTACGCAAAGCGTACAGCAGTTTTCAAGACTGCCGCCTTAGTCCACTCGGCCACCTATCCAGTAAGATGCGGGAGAGTAGGCGCTCCCGATCTAAGCCTCTAGTCTAACACGCCGACCGCAAGGAGCAAGGGCGATTGAGCTTGAAGAACGTAGATTGACCGAACGCTAAGTGTTTGCTATAAATAGGCTTTTCATCCCCGCTAGCGGGGCGTTCCATGAAAGCAATTCGTTTTTTCTATAGAGGAGAAATAGGTGAGCGAAAGACAACAAGAAATCAAGCGTCGCCGTCATCGTCGTAAGAAATTGACCGCCTATAAGAAGAAGTTGAGCAAGGCCTCGGTTTCGGAAAAGGCGTTGATCGCCGAAAAGCTTCGCAAGCTGACGCCCGGCGCCGAAACGATTATCGAAAATTGGGAATTGATCAAGCGTTAAGCGACGAATTGATTGAACGAAAAACGGATGCGGCGGAAACGTCTCTCGCGGGCGTTTTCGCCGTTTTTTTTATGATGAGGGCTACGCTTCGCAGAAGGCGACCAAATCGCGCAGGTATTGCATCGCCTCTGAAACCTCGGAGACGGCGGCGCCTGAGGCGTGTGCTTTGCGATCGCATTTCGCCAAAAGGACCAATTCGTCGAAACTCTCGTGTTGTTGCAGACGGCGGCGCGATCGAGCGCCGAGCGTTCCGTCGAGCAAACACGCCGCCTCCGTGCAGCGCTCTATGAGCCATGCGGTGCGCGGCGTAACGTGGCCTTCAAGCGCTTCGAGTCCCGCTTGAACATGGTCGCGAGGATCGATCGCTTTTCCCACATCGTGCAACAACGCCGCCAGCAGAAATTCCTCGTCGTAAGGCAGTTTGGCCTTGGCCAATTCAAAAGCCTGTAAACTGTGATAGAGCGCGTCTCCTTCGGGGTGCGTGCGCGGATCCTCTTTCACATTTTCTAGTGGAAGTAGAAGAGTTTCGTACGCACGGAAGCGATCGAGCGTTTTTGGGGAAGCGAGAGAATCGGGCGAGATTCTGGGGAAAAGCGGCGGCGACTCGCTTCTCGACTCAATCAATTGGACGACCGAATCGATTTGTTCGCGAATCTCGCGATCGGAGGGCAGGTCGGCCAATCTCAGGTGAGGGCCGTGAAAACGCCTGACGGCCATGCGTTTAGCTTGAAAAACGCCCGGCTCTTCCCGTTCAAAGATCAAACGAGCGGCTTCGAGCGCGACGCGACGACGCAATTTGTCGTTGCTCATGATGCGATTCGCGGCGGGGAATTCGGCATCCGGTTCCGCAAAAGGCAAGGAACCTTCAAGCCTCACCGCTTTTGCGTCAGTTTATTCCGCATACGTAAATCCGGCAATAGCGTTTTTCGACCGGATTATGACAAGATTGGTTCCAGCGGGAGCGCCGTCTCGCCGGGAGGAGAAGAAGGGAGGTCGATCGAGCCCGAACGGCGAGAAATATTTTAGAGTCAGAAAGGAAATCCGAGAAGTTTTTTTGAGGTGCAACTCGCACTAATCAGATAGGTTTGCGAGTTAATATAAATGTCGCTTCTCCATAACAAAAATAGCTAATAGTCCATTACGATCGTTACTGGCGGAACGGTCGCGCTAGTTTTTGCGAATAAATGCCGGTTAACGCGACTCGAATAGTTGGCTCTTTGTTACGGCATAAGAGATATGCGGATTCTAGGCGTTAGTTTATTTTTGCGGAAGATTTAACGCGTGCGTCGGTTTTCGTGCTATTTTTGATTACGCATTAACCCCGCCAACGCCTACGTAGCAATACGTTACGTACGGCCGTCCGACGACGAGCGGAAAGACTCCCTCGCCGAACGACGCCGCGACGCTCACGTGCGTCGCATCTTGATCATAGGATTCGCGAAGATGCATTCGCCCGAAGAACGGCAACTGATCAGCGACTTTCAAGTCGAATCGAGAGAGCACCTCTCCGACATCGAAAGCCAGTTGCTTGCCATCGAAGCGGCAGGGGAAAACATCGACGAGGAACTCGTCAATCAAGTTTTTCGCGCGATCCATTCCATAAAAGGCGCGGCGGGATTTCTCGGATTTACGACTCTCGGGGCACTTGCCCACAATCTTGAAAACGTTTTGAACTTGGTTCGTTCGCGTAAACTCGTTCCGGAAACTCAAAACGTCGAAGTGATGTTGCACGCGGCGGATCGTTTGCAAGAGTTACTCGACGATATCGAGAACTCGAATGAAGAAGTCGTGAACGACCACATTGAGGCGTTAGAGGCGATAGTGCGAGGAGACTACGTCGCGGCGGCGAAAGCGCCGGTCGATAAGCCGCCCGTCGCGGAGCCTGTAAGTAATTCTGTTTGCGTGACGAGCGAAACGAGCCCGGCGGAAATTCCAGTCGCGTCCCCTTCTCCGGAAATCGTTCCGGCCGAATCAATCGCATCGGCTGTCGAATCTCCGGTCACCGATTTCGATACCGAAAACAATTCCGACGAGACGATGCCGGCGGCTGAGGCTGAAGAGGTCGTTTCGTCATCTTCATACGAACTTACGGAACCAATTTCCGAAAGCGGCGCCATGAGCACTACTCAAAGTTACGCGGCGGAAAACGCCGATCCTGCTCCCGTCACGGAGCAGACGCACGCAGTTACTCCTTCGACGGAAAACGCCGAAAGCGTCCATGAAGCGAACCATGCGAAATCAAGCGCCTGCGGCGACGCAAACATTCGCGTCTCGGTGACGGTCCTTGACCGGCTAATGAATTTGGCAGGCGAGCTCGTTTTAGCTCGTAATCAATTGTTGCAAGTCGTGAACTCGCGCGAGAAGGCGAACGTCGATTCGGTGGCCGCGCGAATCAATCAGATTACGAGCGAGTTGCAAGAAGCGATCATGCAGACTCGCATGCAGACGGTCGGGAACGTGTTCAATAAATTCCCGCGAGTCGTTCGCGACTTAAGCAACAAGCTCGGTAAGCAATGCGAACTGATCGTCGAAGGAACGGAAGTCGAATTGGACAAGTCGATCATCGAAGCGATCGGCGATCCTCTGACGCATTTAGTACGGAACGGCGTCGATCACGGCGTTGAGCTTCCCGATGTGCGGCAGAGAAACGGCAAGCAGCCCAAGGGGACATTGACGCTTCGTGCGTTCCATCAAGCCGGCAAGGTGAACATAACGCTCAAGGACGACGGCCAAGGCATCGACGGCGCGAAATTACGCTCACATGCGGTTGAAAAAGGAATCATTACGCAGGATCAAGCTCGCGAGATGAGCGACCGCGAGGCCTTGCAATTGATATTCAAGCCCGGTTTCTCGATGGCGAAGTGCGTTACCGACGTCAGCGGTCGCGGCGTCGGGATGGACGTAGTGAAAACGAATATTGAAAAGCTCGGCGGAACGGTCAACGTCGAGACGCAAATCGGACAAGGAAGCACGTTCCACGTCAAGCTTCCGCTTACATTGGCGATCATTCCCTCGTTGGTGGTGCGATCGAACAATCAGCCTTTCGCAATTCCGCAGACGAGCATACGCGAACTCGTTCGAATTAAGGCTAGCGAAGTAGGGAATCGGATTCAGCACGTGAAGAACGCGGAAGTTCTTCGACTGCGAGGTCGATTGTTGCCGCTCGTTCGATTGAACTCGGCTATGAGCGTTGCGAATTCGGCCTCGTCGGGGCCTGAGACCTCGATGGCGGCGATGAACATCGTCGTGGTCGAGTCGGGGCGATTGCACTACGGCCTGATCGTGGACGGACTTCACGATTCGGAGGAGATCGTCGTTAAGCCCTTGGGACGACATATGCAACATTGCTCTTGCTTGTCGGGCGCGACGATTCTCGGCGACGGCGAAGTGGCGTTGATTTTGGACGTCGCCGGCATCGCCAATTACACGCATTTGACGCGTCTTGACCAGGAAGAGGAATCGGAGGCCGGAACTGAAGATAGCGCCGCGAAATCCGCTGAAGATTCGCAAGTCGTCTTACTGTTCACGAACAATCCCCACGAGCAATTCGCCGTTCCAATGGAGTTGATTTCTCGATTGGAGAGAATTCGAGCCGATCAGATCGACAGCGTCGGCGGCCAGGAAGTTCTTCAATATCGAGGCGGGTCGTTGCCGCTTTTGCGATTAGAAAACTGCATTTCAGCCTCGGCAGGTCCGGAGTCGGCTACTCTGCACATTCTCGTCTTCAGCGTGATGAAGCGCGAAGTCGGCTTGGTCGTTCCTCGTTTAGTGGATATCCGTGAAGTGTCGGTGGACGTCGATACCGTCACGCTACGCGAACAAGGCGTTATCGGTTCGATCGTAGAAGACGGACGAGCAACTCGCTTGCTCGATTTATACGAAATCACGCAAAAGTCGCACCCGAGTTGGTTTGAAGTCAAAACCGAAGAAGTCAAAAAACGTGCAAGTTCGACGACGATTCTCCTGGCCGAGGATTCGGACTTCTTCCGCAAGCAGCTTGGCGGATTCCTGACTTCGGAAGGCTACGACGTTATCGCTTGCGAGGACGGAGCCGTCGCCTGGGAGACTCTTCAAGCGACGGATAAAGAAGTCAGTTTAGTGATCAGCGACATTGAAATGCCGAGGATGAACGGATTTGAGTTATGCCGCGTGATTAAAGAAAGCCCCCGATTCCAGGAAATTCCCGTAATCGCGGTCACATCGTTGGCCGGCGACGACGATATGCGTCACGGATCGCAAGTTGGTTTCAACGAATACCATGTAAAGCTCGATCGTGAAAGGTTGCTAGGAGCGGTCACGAAACTAACGCGAAAACGAGCCGCGAGCTTGGTTTAACGAAATTCAGGGCGACGCGAAAGGCGTCGGTGAAGAATTATGCACTCAGTAAAAGAATATCAGCACGGATTCGTCGGGACGGAAGTCGAATTCGCCACGTTTTACGTGGGCGATCTTCATCTCGGCGCGGATATATTGCAAGTCGAAGAAATCAACCGTCACTTGGAGCTGACTCCGGTCCCGCAAGCTCCGGAATGCGTTCGCGGCGTGATCAACTTGCGGGGCGAAGTTGTGACGGTCGTTGACTTGCGAACGATCTTGGGATTGGAAAGGATCGAGATTACGCCGAAGAATCGGAACGTGATAGTCAATTCCAAAGGCGAGCAAATCGGTTTGCTCGTGGATCGCATCGGAGACGTGGTCAACGCCTCGACCGATCAAATTGAGCCGCCGCCTGCGAACTTAAGCGGAGTCGACGGACGCTTCTTTCGCGGCGTTTACAAGCTGGACGGCGAGCTTTTGGTGATTTTAGACATTGAAACCGCTTTGGCGGATGAGAATAAAAATCGCGGATGAGTATCGAGTATTTCGCCGCACGGGTTAAAGGGAACGCGAGCGGAGATTAAATAAACCTACTAACGTGTTATTCGGAAGGTCCTAAAATGCTAAGTAATCTGAAAATCGGAACGAAACTATTCGCGGGCTTCGGCGTGGTGACCGGCGTTCTCGCCGTGTTGGGAATCACCTGTCTTATTATGTTCGGCAGCGTCGGAAGCAAAGCTACGTCGATGGACAAACACAATCTCGCCGCCGTGCAGAATTCGACCGGCGTCGAACGGAAGGCCTTCGAGTGCATTTTGGGCGAAAAGAAATACCTTCTCGATAAGAAGGAAGAGATTCAGAAGCAGGCGATGACCGACTTGGCCTCGTTGAATAAATATCTTGACGAAGTCGACGTCGTCGCCAAAGCATACGACGACGAAGCTCTCGCCAAAAAGTCGAAGGACGTTCGCGGCATGGCCGAGCAATGGGGAAAGCTCTACAACCAAGGCGTCGCGGCGATTAAGCTATGCGACGAAGCCTACGCGGTGATGGGAGCGAAGGGCGTTTCGGTCGGTAAAGAAGCCGACAATTATATGGCTTCGAAAAAGACCGAATACTTGGAAGCGAAGACCGCGCTAGCGATTGTGAATAAAATCGTCAATTGCGTTTGGGAAATGCGATATTCGCGTCAAAAGCTGAACGTCGAGAAGGACAAAAAATACGTCGAATACGTCGCCAAAATGGCTGACATTATTGAAAAGTATTGCGACGAGCTCGGTAAGCTTCACCCTGATGAAACGGAAAAGCAGCAAATCGCAGCCGCAATTAAGACCGCCAAGTCCTACTCGGAAGTCACCGCGAAATACGCCGAGGAATTGTTGAAGAACGCGAGTTCAGAAGCCGTCGTCGCTTTGGATAAGGCCAATTCAGAAGCGGGGACGTCGTTGATAAAAACCGCGAACGAGTACCTTAACGCCAAGCAGGCTAAGGTCGATAAAATCGCCGACGCCGTCTTCATCGTGGCGGATGTCGCACAGACGGCGCCTGTGGCTCGTCTTTGCGCGATTAAGTACATGCTCGACAAGCGCCCGGAAGATTTTAAAGCGATGTTGACGAAAATCTCCTCGCTCGACGCTCTTTACGAAGATCTTCGCAAGGTATCGTTGACCAACGACGATAATGTGAGAATTGAATCCGCCGATAAAGCGACTCAAGAGTATCTCGCCGCCGCGAACGGTTGGAAGGCGAACGACTCGAAGCTGTACGACGAAATTCTTCCGGCGATGAAAACCGGCGGCGAAGCCGTAATTAAGAACGCCCAAACGGCCGAAAACGACGCTTGGACGGCGGCCGGCGACGCTGTCGCCAGCGTGAACTCGATCGTCAGTTTTTCTTCTTACATGACGATATTCGCCTTGATTTTCGGCGTGGTGATCGGTTGCACCGCCGCGTTCGTCATTACCAAGGGAATAACGAAGCCTGTCAACCAGGTCGTCGCCAATTTGCGCGACATCGCCGAAGGAGAAGGCGATTTGACCAAGCGCTTGGAAGTGACCGGCAAAGACGAGATCGGAGCCTTGGCACACTGGTTCAACACCTTCTTGAACAAATTGCAAACGACCGTCTCGAAGGTCGCAACGAACGCCCAGACGTTGTCCGGCGCGTCTCAAGAGCTTTCATCGACCGCCGCGCAATTGGCGAGCGGGGCCGAAGAGACGACGAAAGAGTCGGCCACGGTGGCCGCCGCCGCAGAACAGATGTCGGCGAACATGCGAAATATATCGGCCTCGACCGAAGAGATGTCCACGAACGTTCGCGTCGTCGCCTCTTCGATCGAAGAGCTGACCTCAAGCATCGGCGAAGTTGCGAAGAGCGCCGAACAGGCCGCTAGCGTGGCCGACAACGCCGCCTCATTAGCCAACGTGAGCAATCAGAAAATCGACGAACTTGGCTCGGCCGCCAATGAAATCGGCAAAGTCATCGAAGTGATTCAGGATATTGCCGAGCAAACGAATCTTCTGGCCTTGAACGCGACGATTGAAGCCGCTCGAGCCGGCGAGGCGGGCAAAGGTTTCGCCGTCGTCGCAACGGAAGTCAAGGAATTGGCGAAGCAAACGGCCACGGCGACCGAAGACATTCGCCAACGCATTGAAAGCATTCAAGGATGCACGAACCACACGGTTCACGCAATCGGCGAAATTAGCGAAGTCATTAAGAAGGTGAACGAGGTTTCTCGCGTGATCGCTTCCGCCGTCGAAGAGCAAAGCATCACGACGAAAGAGATTGCCCGAAACGTCGCCCAGACCGCCCAAGCCGCCGACACCGTGTCGAAGGGGGTCGCCGAATCGGCCACCGCCAGCCAAGAGATTACCCGAACGATCGTTTCCGTCGATCAAGCGGCTCGGCAATCGTCGCAAGGCGCCGCTTTAACCCAAAGAGCCGGACAGAATCTGTCCAGCCTTTCGTCCGATCTCCAATCGTTGATGGGACAATTCAAGGTTTAATTACGACGATAAAGGGGCGGAGATCGCTCCGCCCTTCTATTGGAAATTGATCCGAAACAATCACCTTTAACCTCGGCAATCGAATATGGCTGACGACGTACTACGCATATTGATTGTGGACGATACGATCACGTATCGAAAGATCGCCGAGTCATTATTGTCCACGATTCCAGGCGTTCAGATAGTCGGATCGGCGGCGAACGGAAAGATTGCGCTCGACAAAATGTCGCAATCACCGGTCGATCTCCTGCTCCTCGATTTGGAAATGCCGGAACTGGACGGATTAGGCGTGTTGCGACGCCTGAAAGAACAAGGAACCGACGTCGGCGTGATCATGCTCAGCGCGTTCACGACGACAGGGGCTTCAGCGACTCTCGAAGCTTTGGAGCTTGGCGCCTTCGACTTCATCGTCAAACCCTCGGGCGCGTCGATGCAAGAGAACCAAGCCCATTTGCTGCTTGAACTACGCCATAAAATCGCGGCGTACAGTCGCACCCGGGGTATACGAGAGATTTTGCGTAGCGGCGGCGATCGCAAGCCGTCGTCGGCGATGGGCCCGGTCGTCTCGGGTTTCAACCCGATGGAACGTCACGCCACGCAGGCATCTCGCGGAAAAATAGAAATCGCGGCAATCGGCATCTCGACGGGCGGGCCGCCCGCTTTGACCGAAATGCTTCCGCTATTGCCGAAAACTTTGGAAATTCCCGTGTTGATCGTGCAGCATATGCCGCCCGTCTTCACGAAGTCGCTCGCCGATGATTTGAATAGGCGTTGCGCGACTCCGGTCAAAGAGGCGGAAAACGGCGACGCCTTGCAGCCGGGACATGTTTACATCGCTCAGGGCGGACGCCATATGAAACTACGGCGCGACGAGGATGCCGTTCGCGTCGTAATTACCGAGGATCCCCCTGAAAATAGCTGCCGACCGTCGGTCGATTATCTCTTCCGCTCCGTTGCGGAGATTTACGGGCCGAACGCGTTGGCGGTGATTATGACCGGAATGGGAAACGACGGTTCCGCCGGATGCCGTCTGATGAAGAGCGTCGGGGCGACGATAATCGCGCAGAACGCCGCATCGTGCGTCGTTTACGGTATGCCGCGAGAACCCATCGAACAAGGCGTCGTTGACGTCGTCGTCCCGCTTTCTGACATTGCCGGAGAAATTGTACGGCAGATCAGAAAAGGGGCCACCGCATGAAAGCGACCGCAGACGACGTCCAATTCGTCGCCCGTTTGGTCGAGGAGTTGTGCGGCATCATCATCGACTCGGGGAAGGAATACCTCATCGAAAGTCGACTTGCCGAGTTGGCGCGCGCCGAAGAGTGCGCGTCCTACTCGGAGCTCTGCCACAAAGCCAGGCACGGAGGAAACCCTCTCTTGCAGCATCGAATCATCGATTCGATCACCACGCAAGAGACGTTGTTCTTTCGCGATGATTCTCCCTTCCAAGCGTTGCAAAATAAAATACTGCCCGACATTATCGACGCCAAGGCGAATACGGCTTGGTCGAAACGTCTGCGAATTTGGTCGGCGGCCTCGAGCACCGGTCAAGAGGCGTATAGCATCGCAATGACTTTGCGCGAAACCATTTTCGACATCGATAAATGGGACGTCATGATTCACGCCACCGACATTTCGCCGGCGGCCATCGCGAAGGCGAGCTTGGGGCGCTATGAAAAGTTCGAAATCGAACGCGGCATGAAGCCCGAGTGGCTGTCAAAGTACTTCGCTTCGGAACCGAACAATAAGTGGCGGGTGAAAGACCATATTCGCGGAATGGTTTCGTTCCAACGCCGCAATCTTTTGGAGCCGTTTATCGACGTCGGATTCTTCGACGTGATATTTTGCCGGAACGTGGCGATCTATTTCAATCCGGGACCGCGAAAAGACCTCTTTCAGCGGATCGCGAAGCAATTGTCGCAAGACGGCTATCTGATCGTGGGGTCTTCGGAATCGTTGCTCGACGTCGGGCCGGAGTTTCAGCCGCAATACCATTGTCGAACGACTTTCTACCAGCCGAACCGTCGCAACATTCCTCTGAAGCCGACGAGTCCGGAATTCTTAAAACCGCAGTCTATTTTGGGCAAATAGGAATTGGTTGGGCGTTGACTTTTATTGTCCGGCAAGCGATTCAATGCGGAATGTCGCCACCCCTCTTTGTGACTACTTGAGCGTTTGATTCCGCTCTGGTTTCGTTAAAACGCCATTTTTTCCGCAGGAGCGGGGTGGAGCCGCTCGATAACCCATTCAAATATAGGTAATATGTAAGTTTCGATTTGGTATTGTTTTCCCTCCACCCAATACAGACACGGCCATGTCCATTATCGTACAGAAGTTCGGCGGCACCAGCGTCGCCGATAGTAAGAAAATTTTAGCGGCGGCGCGGAAGGCGATTCGCGCCAAAAACGAAGGTCACCAAGTCGTCGTCGTCGTCAGCGCGATGGGCCAAAATACCGACGTGCTGATCGACTTGGCGAAGGAAATAACCGACGAGCCGCCCGCTCGAGAGATGGATATGCTCCTTTCGACCGGCGAGCAAGTCAGCGTCGCTCTTCTAGCGATGGCCGTCAATTCGCTCGGCCACGAGTCGATCAGTTTGACGGGCGCGCAAATCGGAATAATCACCGACAGCACTCACACCAAAGCTCGAATTCTGAGCATTTCGACCGAACGTATTCACGAAGCTTTGGATGCCGGCAAAATTGTCATAGCGGCGGGCTTTCAAGGAATTGACGATAAGTTCAACATCACGACTCTCGGCCGAGGCGGAAGCGATACGACGGCAGTGGCTTTGGCCGCCGTGCTCGGCGCTTCGATGTGCGAAATTTACACTGACGTCGACGGCGTCTATACGACCGATCCGCGAGTTGTTCCCGAAGCTCGGCGAGTAAGTCAAATCAGCTACGACGAAATGCTCGAGTTGGCGACCGCCGGAGCGGGCGTCATGCACAATCGTTCGATTGAGTTCGCCAAAAACTTTTCCGTGCCGATTCACGTGCGTTGCAGTTTTAGCGACGCGACTGGCACGATGATCGTTCACGATCCGGAAGACGCCGACATGCCCGTTTGCGGCGCGGCGATGATAAAGGACGAAGCTCGGATCACGCTTCGGGGAATTCCCGACCGTCCCGGCAGCGCGTCGGCCATTTTCGTTCCGCTGGCCACGAAAAGCATTTCGATGGATATGATCGTGCAAAGCGGAGGCGCCAACGGATTAGCCGATCTTTCCTTCACCGTCGATCGGGACGATTTGCAGGCCACGCTACGCATCGTCGGCAAGGTGATTAAGGAAATCGGCGGAGAAGTCTCGGCTTGCGATGAAAACGTCTCAAAGATTTCGGTCGTAGGCTTAGGGATGGCCACGAAGCCCGGCGTCGCCGGAACCATGTTCCGCTCGTTGGCCGAAAAGGGCATTAACATTGAAATGATTACGACGGGCGAGATTAAAATCTCGGTTCTCGTCGCCAAACAATTCGCCCAAGAGGCTTTACGCACCGTTCACAACGCGTTCCGTTTAAACGTCGCGCCGAAAGCTTCGACGACCGGGACTCAGGCTTCGCCGTTCGTTCTCGATCAAGCGGAATTAGTGGCTCGATTGGACAAAATCGCCAATATGGAACGCATGGAGCAGTTGATTATCGACGATATCACGCTCGACGAAACGCAAGCGTTGATTACGTTCGTCGGTCTACCCGACATGCCCGGTTTGGCCGCGCAAACTTTTGATGAGCTGGCCGAGAGCGGAATCGTCGTCGACATGATCGTTCAGAGCATGGGTTGCGACGATCGAGCCGATATCGCTTTCACCGTTCCAATCGCCGATGCGGACAAAGCGCTTTCCCGGGCAAAAGAGATCGCCGCCGAGCTAGGCTGTGCGCCCCCGGTTTCCGGCGGCTCGGTCGCCAAGCTTTCCGTCTTCGGGACCGGCATCAAGAGTCATAGCGGCGTGGCCGGTCGCATGTTCCGCGCTTTGGCCGAATCGGGCATCAATCTCGAATTGATTAGCACGAGCGAAGTCCGCGTGAACGTCGTGGTTGAAGGGAAGCAAGGCTCTACAGCCTTGGCCGCCTTGAAAAAAGAATTCGCCGACGCGCTGTTGGCGAACGGCAAATAACCGAATAGACGTTCTTCGCAAGAAAATTAGCAGGCCGCGTCGATCCGCACGATCGTCGCGGCCTTTTTTGTCCGAAAAGCTTGTAATGAAACGAGGTGCATGCACGGCGAGGGCAAGACGAAACGCCTCAACGTAGTCACTGCGTTTCGCCGAGAACGTCGTTCAATACGTCTTCGTTCACATAGATCGGCAAAGGGGGGCTGCAAGTTACCGCCACCGCAATTGCGTCTGAAGGACGCGCGTCGATTTCAATCAATTCGCCGTTCATGCGTACTCGCAATTTGGCGAAATACGTGTGGTCCTTGATGTCAGTCACCAACACGTCTTGCAACTCTCCGCCCATATTTTCGACGATGCTTACGATCAAGTCGTGCGTCAATGGACGAGGGGCCGGGAATCCTTTCACGCGGCGGTCGATGCTCGACGCTTCATAGAAGCCGATGAGAATGGGAAACGAACGGTCGCCGTCAATCTCTTTCAGATAGATCACCTGCTGATCGTTGATCTCGCTGATGATGATCCGAGCTAGCTCCATGGGAACAGGCATTATGACGGCGTCCTCGATTTGCTTTTCCATCTGAATCATTGCGGCAGCTTGCATTATACGCCTGAAAATCGACGGGCCGCTAGTGGGCAATTTTTGCGATATTGATTGTAGTCAATCGTATCTTCGCGCGCGGTATTCCACGCATTGTCGGGTGCGGCCTTGCAACAAGGTTGCCTTCCGGGAGGATTGTCTGCCTTTCGCATAGTCGGAATTTGAATGCAATTCCGATTGTATCGGCGGCGATATTCATTGCACCGCTCAATAGGGTGGTTTTTTGGTGAATTTCGCTCGATTCAAAAAATGAACTTAAATACGATAAAGGGGGTTGGTAAAGCTCCCAAATTAACATTTTTGACGCTTTCCGGAATAAATAATGGGGTGAAAGCCCAATTAGGTTGTGACATAAGTTGAAAGCGTGCAAAGTCAATACGGCCGACCGAAACCTCCTAACCTATCAGGGGTTTAATGTTGTTGAAGATATAGTCGGCGATGATGTAATTGTCTGCGTTGCGTTCCTAATCGCTTCCTTCGCGCCAGCGTCTAGAAGTCGGGTTGGTCTCTCAAAGTGAAGAATTTCGAAATGGGCCTACTTTTGAAAAAACACCTGTTGATCGTTTCCCTTGCGTTCCTTTTCGGAATGTTCGTCGCCCCTTTTGCATACGCGGCAAATCAAGATTTCGTGGGAGCGCTGGCTCTGACGGCCGATCCTGACATTGCGCAACAGCTCAAGCTAAACGATGACCAAAAAGCGAAATTGGCCGCATTGATCGATTCACGCGAGCAAGATGCGCTTGAATTGGTGCTGCAAACGAAAACATTGCCGGCGAACGAACGGGAAATGCAAATTAAAGCGTATCGCCAAGAGTCGGAAAACAAAGGGTTTGACATTCTTACCCCACGGCAAAAAAGCCAGTTGGAGCGAATTAAGTTGCGTCGGCAAGGAATGGCGGCTTTGGCTGATCCCGATACGGCCGATCGCTTGAAACTCACCGACGAGCAGAAGCGAAAGACGGCGGAACTATTAACAAACCAAGAAAAGGCGCTTCGCGGAGCCGACGCTAAGAAAGCCGAAACGATTCGCGCGGAGACTGAACGCAATCTGGCATCGTTGCTGACCGACTCTCAACGTTCGAGTTGGGAATCCGCTTCCGACGAAAATCACTCGGGTAACGGCAACGGAACCGCCTTCGACGCCCCCAAAAAGTCGTTTGCGCGTCCCGGCGCCGCGAAGTCGGAAACGACAAAATTCGGCTCGAAGTCGAATGACGCTGAGGTCAAAAAGGCGGAGTCCGGCGATGAAAAAGTCGCGGGATTCGGATCGCCCAAATCAGACAACGACAAGGTTGGCGCGAAGAAAACTGACGCTGGAACCGCAAGCAAGTCGTCCGAGACGAGCGAATCGGCGAAGCCGCCGGTTAAGTCAGGTCCTTCCGATAAAGTTCGATTCAATTTTCGTTATGCGGCCTGGAAAGACGTTTTGGATTGGTTCGCGCAGCAAGCGGGTTGCTCGTTGGTAATGGACGCTCCGCCCCCCGGCACGTTGAACTACTCCGACGACCGGGAATATTCTCCGGCCGAAGCGATCGACTTGCTCAACGGCATTTTGCAAACCAAAGGTTTTACTCTTATTCGCCGCGATCGAATGTTGATGCTGATCAACCTCGCGAACGAAATTCCCGCGAATCTGATCTCGCCGATTTCACTTGACGAGTTGGACAATCGCGGAAAATACGAGATCGTTCGCGTCGTGTTTAATTTGGAAAAAATGACGCCGGACGAAGCGAAGCAAGAAGTGGAAAAACTATTAGGACCGCAAGGTTCGGTCATCACTTTGCCGCGTTCCCGACAAATTATTATCACCGAGGCCGCAGGAAAGCTTCGCGACATTCGTTCCGTGATTCAGCGCATTGAAGACCCGGAAGGAACGGCATCCGGACCGCTTCGCGCAATCGATTTACATTACGTTTGGCCGAGCGAAGCTATGCCAGTCATTCGTCAAATGCTCGATATGCCCGAAGACAAGACCTCGCTTGCGGACGGCACGCTACGGATCGTGACCGAACCCGGTTCGCGCCGTTTGCTCGTCACGGGGAAGCAAGACAAAATCGCGAGGTTGCAAGCGATTCTGAAGATCATCGACGTTCCCGGTTCCGACGGCGGCGATAATGAAATGGGCGTCGCTCCCGGAATACGCAAAAACGAGCAGCCGCAATTAGAAACCTATCCGATCACGACGGCAGATCCGCAATCGGCTTTGGCCGTCTTGCAAACGCTTTTGACGGGTATGCCCGATATCCGTCTAGCCGTCGATCCGAAGACGAACAATTTAATCGCCTACGCCCGGCCTTCGCAACAAGCGACGATTCGAGCAACCTTGGCTCAACTTCAACAAGACGCGCGGATGGTCGAAGTGGTGAAATTGCGGGTCCTTGACCCGAAAACGGCGGCCGCCTCACTGAGTAAAATGCTCGGCGCCACAACTGACAGTAAAGGCTCTGGACCGCAAGTCGAGGCGGACTTGGCTATGCGTCAGATTGTGATTCGCGGATCGGCGACCCAAATCGCTCAAGCCCGCGACATGCTCTCGAAGATGGGCGAAGGAGACCTCCAAAAGTCGAACTTGGGCGGAAAAGTTCGTATCGTTCCGATCTCTCCGCGTTCTTCGCAAGTAGCCCTGGACCGCATTAAAGAAATTTGGCCGACGACTCATGCGAACAAGATTCGTATCGTCACTTCCATTCAACCGGCGAAAACTTTCAAGCCGGGCAATGATTCGAACATTCCTCAGCGTGCGTTGAACCGAGAAGATGATGAAAACTCATCACAAGATACGAACGAAGGGCAGATGAATGAAAATCACAACGATAATCATATGGACGAAGGGCATGGTCCCGGTCCGATGATGCACGACGACGCGACGTTTAACGGGAACGACGCGACGAACGCCACGCCCGCCTCCGACGCTCGTCCTGGTCAAGATGCGAATGATTCGGAGGATCGCTCGGCACGATCTTCTTGGAGTTCGGCGTTCCGATTCGCTTCGGAGGAAAAACCGGCCGCGAAGGAGGTTGCCGCGAAATCGGCGGCTGCTAACGACAAAGCTGATGCGGCCGCCGAGGCGGCTCCGATCGTCGTTTCGCCCGGTCCGAACGGCGTGGTCATCGCCTCGGAAGATGAAAAAGCCCTCGATGAATTTGAACGCTTGTTGCTCAGCTTAGCCGGCGGCGCGTCGGCGAACAGCGCTGAGTACACGGTGTTCTATTTGAAGTACGCCCAATCCGAATTGGCCGCCACTCTCCTCGATCGTATGCTCGGCGGAGGAACGCTTCCCGCGAACAACAACAACAACAATAACGGCGGCGGCATGATGGGCAATTTCATGGGCGGATTCATGCCCGGCGGAAATATGCTTGGCGCGCTCCTCGGCGGCGGCGACGACTCCGGGGCCACGGTGAAGACCTCGGGTACGATCCGCATAACGCCCGACAGTCGCTTGAACGCGCTAATGGTTCAAGCCAACTCTCGCGATCTCGCCACCATCGAAGAATTGCTAAAAGTGATTGATCAAAAAGGAAGTCCAGAGGAATCGGTCGTCGCTTCGAAGGCGCGAATGATTCCGGTGCAAAACACCGACGCAAGCTCGGTCGCCGACGTCGTCAAGCAAATTTACGCCGATCGTATGCTCGGATACAACGCACCAGGCGCACAAGGCGGGAACCCTCAAGACTTTTTCCAGCAAATGATGCGCGGCGGTCGCGGCGGCAATAATAATCAACAACGGGGCGGACAGTCGGTCGACACTTCGGCGAAAATGACGATTAGCGTCGACGATCGCACGAATTCGTTGGTAGTCGCCGCTCCGGAAGAGCTTTTCAATGAAGTGAAGGCTTTGGTCGAAAAACTTGACGTCGCCTCGGTTGAATCTAACGAATCGGTTCGCGTAATTATGCTTCACCATTCGAGCCGCGATTCACTGCAACGCGCATTGAACGCCTACGGCGGCGACTCCGTGCAATTTGGGAGCGGTCCCTCGACCTCTTCCAGTTCGAATCGTAATCGTTCCGGCGGCAACGGCCAGCAGAACCGTCAAGGCGGTTTCGGCGGATTTGGCGGCTTCGGAGGCGGCGGATTTAATCCCGGCATGATGGGAGGATTCGGCGGCGGTATGATGGGCGGCGGAATGGGCGGCCAAGGCGGATTCAACCGCGGCGGTCAAGGCGGCCAGCAGCAAGGCGCCACCGGCAACCGCACCGGCGGTCAAACAGGAAATCGCGGCGGAGGCCAAACCGGGAACCGAACTGGCGGCCAACAACAAGGTAATCGCGGCGGAGGCCGTTAAACTGGGCGGATATTTCGCGGAACTTCCGCCCCGATCAAAGATGCGGTATATTCTTCTCTTATGGAAGAAAAAATACCGCAATCGGCCGTAGCCGTTCCGACCTCGTCCGCCGTTGAAGCGAAACCCGCTTCAATGTATTCGTTTAGCGCCGTCGGACTGCCTCTAACTTTATTTTTCGCCACTTGCCTTTCGACCTTCTGGACCGGAGCCGTCGATTGGAAGCCATTCTCCCATTTAGACGGCTTTGAACGTTCCTGGGCGTCGTTCTGGCAAAACCTGCCGCAAGGTTTTACGCCCGCCCTAAACGAGTCGCTCGTCTTGCTTCAATGGAAATGGGGGCAAGGTCTAGCTTACATGCTATCGGTCATGGCGATTCTCGTCACGCACGAGGCGGGGCACTTTGTTTTCGCTTGTCGTTACAGACTTCCGTCCGGATTGCCGCATTTCATACCCGTGCCGGTTCTTCCCTTCGGCACGATGGGCGCCGTCATTAGCCTTGAAGGCTCCGAAGCGAATCGGCGACAATTGTTCGACCTCGGCCTGATGGGCCCCGGCGCCGGCTTGCTCGTCACGCTGCCGATTATGTGGATTGGAATTATGCAACTGCCGACCGCTCCCTTGGTCGGAGAAGGTTTTCGCTTTCACAATCCGCTGATCATGCAATTGTTGATTGAATACTTGCGGCCCGACTATCCTACGCCGACCGAATTCTTTTTGAACCAATTCAATCCGTATCTCATGGCCGGCTGGGTCGGGCTTTTTATCACCGGCCTCAATATGCTGCCGATCAGCCAACTTGACGGCGGGCACGTCGCCTACGCCATGTTCGATCGCGGCGCCCATTCCCTGGCTCGCGGAGTATTGATTCTCTCCATCATTTTTGTGCTGTTGACCGAGCAATACGGCTGGATCGTCATGTTGATCGTCATTATTTTGCTTGGCGTTGATCATCCGGAAACGGCCGACGACCGTATTGAACTTAACAACTTCCGCCGCGCGCTCGGTTGGCTCGCGCTGCTGATTCCGATTTTGTGTCTCTCGCCGATCGGCATTACCCCGCCGGGGCGATAGCAAAGTAGGGCATAGGGCGTAGGGCATAGGGGGATGCAGCAAAACAGGTTGCGTCTCAAGCTGTGCTTCCTACTTATAGTCGAGCAAATACGACTTCAATTGCTCGGCCTCGTTATCGCGCACGAAGACGACCATTTTATCCTCGCGTGCGGCCAGTTCGTAAATCTCGTTCAGTGCGGGCTGAGCGTCTTCCGGCATGCCGGCCTTGAAACTGTCGAAAGGGCAGGCGTAAATTTGCCCCTCTTGCATGTCGTAGAGCATGATCGGACGCTTCTCTTCCAGCTCCCGATAAATACGTACGACATGCTCCCAATGCTCGGCCATCGCGGCAAGCATGTAATCCACCTCTTCATGATTGCACTCTCGGTCATGGCCGTGTTCGTGGTGCGAATGATCGCCGCAATTGCATCCCATCGCTTTGTTCCTTATTGCATTCTCTTCGCCGAGGGCGAGGTTAACCATTTTGGCGCGCGTTTCGCGGCTAGAATTCGTCCGTTTCAGCGAGGGGAAAAAACTCTCGAAAAACGATCATATTTTAAGTACGCGAAATTTCTGATTGAAAGCATTATGGCTCATTTCTTCGCTGTGCGCTAGGTCGCGCAAACGGACGGCATCCATTTCTCTTTTCGGTTTAGCGCTAAAACATAAAAGGGCGTTATGACGACGAAATCGATTTGTTTTGAAGGCGGATGAGCGGAGAAAATGGACGCATTAGCAATTTTCGGTTTTGTAAGTATTGAATTAGTAATAGGATAGGAATGCTCGCATCGGAGGGGTGTCCATATTCTCGGCAGTTTTGTGCGGTGAAGCGGAATTGTTAAAAAAACGCGGCGCATTGATACAAGGTGATTCAGGGATAGTTTTAGCGGAAGACGTGGCCCGATTTCAAGAGCGGTCAGCGATCAGCTTTCAGTAGTCAGCAAGACGAGAGAAACCGCGAATGAACGCGAATAAACGCGAATTTTTCACCGCGGAGGACGTAGCATATTTAATGGCCGCAAAAGAACACAAAGGCGGGCGTTAGGCGAGGAGCGTAAAGGATGAAGATTGAAGGGCGGGCCTCGCTTTGCGAGTCCCGTCAACAAGCATTCTTCGCGTCATGAATCCTTTAGTCCGTCCATTACCGCCGAGAACTGCTGCAAGGCCGTTTGCATGTCTTCCACGATCTCTTGGGCGAGTACGTCAGGATCGGGCAAATCGTCCGAATCTTCCAAGCTCTTATCCTTCAGCCAGGAGATATCGAGATTCACCTTGTCGCGATTGATTAGCTCGTCGTAGTCGAACGACCGCCAACGTCCTTCCGGTTTCTCTTCGCTCCAGTTCTGACGTCGTCGATGACGGTTCGCGGGATTGTAGCATTTGACGAACTCGTCCAAATCGGACCGTTGCAACGGATTCGTCTTCAAGGTGAAGTGCATGTTCGTGCGTAAATCGTACACCCAAAGCGTTTTCGTCCACGCCTTTTCTTGGGCCGGCTTGGCGTCGAAAAACAGAACGTTCGCCTTGACCCCTTGGGCGTAGAAAATGCCGGTCGGAAGCCGAAGCAAAGTATGAACGTCGAACTGTTGCAGAAGATTTCGGCGAACCGTCTCGCCCGCTCCGCCTTCAAAAAGCACGTTATCCGGCAAGACGACGGCGCAACGTCCGTTGATCTTAAGCAACGTTTTGACGTGCTGCAAAAAGTTCAGTTGCTTATTTTTTGTCGTCGTCCAAAAATCTTGACGCTCGTAGCTGTGATCTTCTTTTTCCAGATCGCCTTCTTCGTTGACGATGGCGATGCTGCTTTTTTTGCCGAACGGCGGATTGGTCAAAATCAAGCTGAACCGGTCGCCCGGATCGTTCGCCAAGCTATCGACGCCCGAGCGGATCGGACACGGATCGGCGTCGATCCCGTGCAAAAAGAGGTTCATAATGCACAGTCGGGCGGTGTTCGGCACCAACTCCCAACCGTTGGCGAATTTTTTCCGCAAGTGTTTTTTCTGATCGGGATCGAGCTTTTTGCCGAACTCTTTCGCCACGTAATCGTGAGCCGCCAGCAAAAAACCGCCGGTTCCGCAAGCCGGATCGCAAACCGTGTCGTCGGGCGTGGGTTGAACGCAATCGACGATCCCTTTGATTAGTTCCCGAGGCGTGAAATACTGACCGGCTCCCTTCGGCGATTCGGCGGCGCTCTTCGCCAGCAAGCCTTCGTAAATATCTCCTTTCACGTCGGCTTCCATTTTCGACCACTGCTCGGCGTCGATCAAATCGACGATCAAGCGTTTCAGCGTGGCGGGATTTTGGATTTCCGGTCGGGCTTTTTTAAAAATCTCGCCCAACATCCCCGGCTTATGCCCAAGTTCTTCAAGGATTTGGCGGTAGCGAGTCTCCAACTCGTCGCCGTCGAGCTTCATTAAGGACGGCCAGCCGAGCGACGGCGGCACGATGGGCTTGCGGTTGTAGGGCGGCTTGGTGATTTCGTCGGCCATTTTCAGAAAGAGCAGAAACGTAATCTGCTCGGTATAGGCCATGTACGAAAGCCCGTCGTCCCGCAATACGTGGGCGAAGTTCCAGGCTTTACTTACGATGCTTTGCGTGGCGGCGCTCATAGTATTCAGAATGCCAGTCTATCGGGGGGTGTGTGGATTTCAAAGGAAAACAATGAAATCCCTAAAGTCTTCTGCGTCAATATGTTCCGGTATCGGTATAGTTTCTTTTCTTTGAGGGCGGAAAGCAATTGATAGAGTTCTAATTTCGAGTTCGTTCAACAAAGCATTTTTGCGATGTATTCTTCGCAAAGATGATTTTGAACTTCAAGCTGACGTTCATTTTGAAGGACTTCTCTGCAGTCGTAATTTTTCTGCGTTAGTCATGGATATCCGAATAAAATTTTCAACTTCTTCCATTTGACGAGACCTTGTGAACTCAAAAAAACCGCTGTCAAGAAAATCGAGCCTATTAATCCATATACGATCAGATGCGTTATCGGGATTCGGTTCGACCTGCCCAAGCTCATTCTTTTTAGCTAACGGAACATTGATCTTTAGTTTATTTGTTTCAAAACGAAGCGCTCCTGGTTCCTTAAACGACACTCCGATCCAATAATCCTTTTTTTCATGCTCCCAGGCATAAAACCCCAGGTATCGCAATGTTTTACTTTGCTTATTTTTTAATTTTAATCCGTTCAACGCTTCCTCAACCATCATGAGTAAGCTTTGCATCGACTGAATGCCGGATATCAAATTGGAGTGAACGCTTTGCATGGCAATGCACCTTTGCTTCAGAAAGTCAATGAATTGTGCTGCATAAAATCTCCCCTCCTCGCTCTTTATCCGTGTGTCATCAAACTCTTCCAACCAATCGCAAATTCTAAACCATCGGTGAACTCGAAATGGCAAGGGATCACTTGCGTCATTCTGAGCAGTCGGATAACGAGTCAACAAGATAAGGCATTTGTATTCGGCGTGGTGTTCCTTTAAGGCTTGTCGATAATTTTCCAATTGTTCTTCATTGACGCCGCTTTCAATCTTGTTCTCTAAAAAAACGACGAAATCCGCCGACTGAATTACGATGTCGGGATAACCATACTTGGTTGGAAACTGCGTAACGACAAGAATCGGATCCGTTCCAATTCTCATTTCCGCAATATTGTTTTTCGTGAGACGTTCTAAAATTTCGAGTCCCGCCGCTTTATCACATCGCAGTAAGCATCGAAGAAGATGGGCGAAGGCTTCCGTGGTGAAGTTCTCATCTTGTCCCGTGGCCCAACGATGCTCTCTAAGCAAAAGGTTGTCTTCAATTCTTATCATGGAGAACGCATCCCTTAAATTCAACTGCGGTTCTTCGATTCATCCGGCTCTCGCATCATTTTTGAAACATACAAACTTCAACTCTTCGTATTCACTTTCCGCCTCGTTTTACTTTTCGATCCCGATCGTTTTCCGGCAGTCCCCTTCACAAACACGAGCGTTCTTCTCCCCTTTCCCGTGGGAACGTAGCCCTCTTTTCGCATCCATTCGATGCAGTTAAGTATCCTTGCACGGTCGAATTTCTTCTTCGCTTCATGCCAATCATAAACTTCTTTAACGACGGCGTCTTCGGAGACGGCACGACCGTCAATCAGCAAATCGTTCCATGCGGCGTAGGTAGTCGCGAACAGTTCGGCCTGCTCAACGTCCATTTTTTCGATTTGTCCAAGGAGCCGATCGAAGTCCGATTGTTTTTTATCAAGATACTTCACGGCAAATTTACACATCTCATCGGTCTTGACGCTAGCGCTGTAATCGACTCGACCGGCGTCTCGTTTTTTTGCGACAAACCATCCGTTTTTGTTTGCGGCTCCTTCGAGTCGATAAATCGACTTATCGAACGGCCCCGCTTTGTAACGTTCAAAAACGAAATCCAACTCTAGTCCTATGTGAGTTTGAGCGATATGCAGCGTTTTTTCGAGTTGCGTTCGTCCGAATGACTTGCTTTTAGCCAAACGCCTAATAGCATAAGACACAAGGGTCGCCCGTCGAAAGAAGATTTCGCGAGTTACTTTATTCTGAGAAGATGCGATTTTCAACGGCGTCTTGGCGTCTTTTATTCGCTCTAACAGCACGCTTGCCGGTTCGTCGTTCGGGTCTTGCGGGACGAGTTTTCCTTCAAATGCCCGCTTGAGAATGCTTTGACGAAGACGAGCGGCTCGCTTGAGATTGAGTTCAATTTCAAGTTCACATTTAACCAACAAATCCAATCTACCCTGCAGGTCATTTACAATTATTTTCTGTTCAATAATTGGAGGAATGGCAACCGGAATCTGTCGTATTGTACCCATTGACAGTGACGGTTGAGCGACAGCCTTGGTAAAAGACATCGCAAGAGAAAAACCCGCAGGAGAACGAAGATATTGCTCTAAGAAATGGTGATTTACAAATGGCGACAATACTCGAATCATAGAGATATTTGGCCCCAGGAAGTACGGTTGGTCATCCGGCACCATTGCGACTTGCCCTACTCCGGCACCGACAAACACCATGAGCAAATCGCCAGGGACAACCTGCGATCTTTCCAGATGAGCAATGGAAGAGGACATGACACGAGAAAAAACAGTGTGTTTGAATCCAAATCTTCCTGCGTTTTCAGCCTTAATAACTGCTAAATCACCTTTAGGATCGTAGTGAACGTATTTAGTATATTCAAAGCCTGCCAACTTGGTGACATAGGCAATGGTTTCAATCCTTGCCCAGCACCATTCCTTGGGCAAGTCGGGCAGATTCGTCGTATCGGGAGCCGCAGGCTCCTTGTATTTGTCCTTCCAATTTTTTGGCGGGGTTTTGTCCGCTTTGGCGAAGGAGGCGAGTTGGTCGGCTTCCCAACGGTTGCGACGTTCTTTGAGGATGCGGGCGAGAAGTTGCGAGCCGGTTTCGGATTCGCAGCCCCTCACCCCTTGCCCCTCTCCCAAAGGGCGAGGGGAGTTTGCGGCACGCCATTGCTCGGTCAGTTTGCCTTCGACGGCCGCTTTCAGCACGGCGGCTCGATAACGCTTCAATTTGGCCTTTGCCCGCTCCAACGCAGCAACCCCGGCATCCAAATCCGAAAATAGCTCCTCAATCTTGGCGACGATCCGACGTTGCTCGGGAAGAGGAGCCAAACGAAACGGAAAGGACTC
Organism: Thermoguttaceae bacterium; assembly: GCA_963665265.2. Classification (GTDB taxonomy): domain Bacteria; phylum Planctomycetota; class Planctomycetia; order Pirellulales; family Thermoguttaceae; genus CAXXHQ01. The sequence goes on from OY762224.2 coordinate 3,034,180, forward strand.
TATATGGTCACGCCGCAAGTTGTTTATGTTCGATCCCGCCGCAAGATCGGAAATACGATGGCGATATTCATGGCTTCGCAAAAAAAGTGCAATAAATGATGGGACGATCTTGGAATTCACACGCAATCCGAAACAAAAAGCCCCAAATGATCCGTGCCAGTCATGTCTCAATTGAGCTGCTTTTCCAACAATATTGCGACTACCGCTCGATGCGGCAATTACAATATCACCAATCTTTAATAGCTGCTCGTCAGAGACGCATGTTTTTGGAACATAGACTAATTCATCGAAATCAAGATTTTCGCTAAGATTCGTTGCTCGCAGAATTGGGATGTTGCCTTCTGATGGCACCGATGACGCTTGGTTCTTATTGTAAGAAACTCCTCGAATAATTTTGAGCATATCTCCCAACACGCAACCACACCATCCTTTCGGTAATGCTTCACCATCGCTCATGCCGCAAGTCCTTCGTTCAGTTCTTCAAGGATGTCGTTCAACGCTTCGCCGAACAGTTCATACGCCCGACCGAGGCCGCCCATCTGGTTGAACGGAAGGTCGTCGAAATTGTCCTGCTCGATATGGAGGCTGTTGGCGATATGATCTTTCACGGCGTCGAGCCATTTCCGTTGTTCGGCCGTAAACTTCTTGCCCGCCGCCTCTTGCCGGGCAAGCCATCCATGATAGCGTTCTTCGACCGTCATGCCCACGGGAATTAACGGAGAATTCGGGTCCAGAGCGTGACGGACCAAGGCCACCACGTCAACCAACTGGCGACCGCCATGTCCGCGGACCTTTTCCGGCTCTATGGCCTCATACGCTTGCCAAAGCCGCTCCAAAGGGGCCGATACCGGAGGACGACGAACCGCCTCGACCAATTCCTTCACTTGGCGGTACCGCAAGCCCGACCGATAGGGACGGCTGTAGAGAATCGTCAGGGCTTCGATTTCGTCTTTATGCTCCTCGATAAACTGTCGAAAATTGGCGACGACCGCTTGAGCCTTTTCGGTCGCCTGGACGCTTATTTCCGCCGAAAGGAGTTCGTCTTGCGTCACTTCGTCGATGATTTGCAGCGAATCCGAGGCGTCGAGAATCGCCTTTCGCAATTTAGGATTGTGAAACGCCTTCAAGGCCGTTTGCATCGCCTCTTGCTCGACCTCGGCAAGTTGCTCGTCGGTGACCGCTTCCGCCGAAGCAAGGCCGAACTTATCGACGGCTCGGCGGAGGTTGGCGTCATCGTCAATGGCGTCGAGCAATTGATGGGCGAACTTCGAAAGATCGCCGCCGCCGGACGCCTCGGCGATTTTTTTTCGTGATAAGTCGTCGATCTGGCGATCGAGCCGGGTAAGGCGAGAAGCTAACGTCGAACAGATATCGTCGCTCACGGCGCCGGCCGCAACCATGTTGAGGATTTTTTCGAGCGACACGGACGGCTTTCGATCCAACGGCGTCGTGACCGTTTTGCAACTCTCGCATACGCCCACGGCATCGACGATGACGAAATGCGTTTTCTCTTTGGCGTCGGGGGTGACGCTTTGCAGGTCGTCCGTCTTGATAATTCGACAACCTCGCCCTTTCATCTGCTCAAAATACGAAAGCGAGTTGATGTTTCGCATGAAAAGCAGGCATTCGAGCGGTTTCACGTCGGTCCCTGTGGCGATCATATCGACCGTCACGGCGATACGAGGATAGAAGGAGTTGCGGAACTCGTTCAATAGATCGTCGGGCTTTTTGCCGGTCGTCTTTGACGTGATTTTTTGGCAGAACTCATTTCCACGACCGAACTCCTCGCGAATGAGTTTAACGATGTCGTCGGCGTGCAGATCGGTTTTGGCGAAAACCAGCGTCTTGGGAACCTCGGTTCGACCGGGAAAGATTTCGGTGAAGAGCCGTTCTTTGAAGGTGCGGATGACCAGTCGAATTTGATCGACGGCCACGACATCTCTATCCAAATCATTGCCGCCGTAAACGAGATCGTCGTCAAGCTCCTTCAGTTGCTTTCGGCGAGTATGGCGATCACGATGCGGAATGAACGTTCCCGGCTCTTTGGCTAACTTGGCTCCGCCTTGCGTCACTTTCGTCTCGATACGATAGACGTCATAGCCGACGTTCACGCCGTCGATGACCGCTTTCTCATGGCTGTAGTCCTGGACAAGGTTGCCGTTGAAAAAGCCGATTGTTTGGGCCGTCGGCGTGGCGGTCAGGCCGATGAGAAACGCGTCGAAATACTCCAGGACTTGTCGCCAGATGTTGTAGATCGAACGATGGCACTCGTCGATGACGATGAAATCGAACGATTCGATAGGAACCTTCGGATTGTAGACGACCGGCAAAGGCTTTTTGACTAACGACGTGGCCGCTTCGAACATGGAGGCCTCTTCATTTTCCTCCTCGAAGGCTTCTTCCCCCTTGAGGATCGAATAAAGACGCTGGATCGTCGTGATGCAGACCTTTGCGGCCGAATCGATCGTGTTTCGTTGGAGCCGTTGGACCGTGAATTCTTCCGTAAACGTGAAGTTGTTGTACGGGCTTACGTACTGTTGAAATTCGTTCAGGGCTTGCTTGCCCAACGTGTTTCGATCCACGAGAAACAAAATCCGCTTGGCTTTGGCGAACTTGATGAGTCGATAGGCGGTCGTGCAAGCCGTAAAAGTTTTGCCGCTGCCGGTCGCCATTTGAAGCAAGGCCCGAGGACGGTTTTCGGCAAGCGATTTTTCCAGGTTTCGAACGGCGTCTATCTGAACTTTCCAGAGATCGTCGGTAATTAGTTCCGGCATCCGCCGTAAATTCGCGCGGAGTTGATCGTCAAGCGTGGCGAGGCGAATCAATTCTTCCGGTCGGTGAAACGTAAAAACTTCCCGACTTCGGCAATCGGGATCGAGGCAATTGGTGAAACGAGTTTCGATACCGGTCGATTCGTAGGCGAAGGGCAACGGAAGGCGGTAATTTGGAAGCCCCTTCGGTAAGCCGACCAAGTATTTTCCCGATTGCGTTTCAACGCCGGTCAACGTGTGATCTTCCGGTTTCGCTTCGATGACGCCGATCGCTTTTCCGTCGGCGTAGAGAAGATAGTCGGCGAAGCCGGTCGATAAGGGAAAACTACGAATCGCAACGCCCCGACTTTCCGAAATGTTCATCTCGTCGTAATTCTGAACCTTCCATCCGCACTCGTCGAGCTGCCGGTCGATTTGTTGTCGGGCTTTTTCTTCTGGAGTCATGGTTGCGATAAATTAGCTCCGCCTGCCGTTTGAGAAGGGCGCCCATTGGGACGAAAAGCGACTCGATTAACCCCAATTGTACTTCTCCGTGGGGGTGGTTTCAATCACCTCGGGGTAAGGAATTCCACTCTTCCCCCTTTTATCACAAAGGGGGCGTTCCGCGTTGCGCACGGCATTTGGTCCTGACAGGCGCCATGCTCAAAGATATAAATATTTAGCGGCGGATTTACCCGACGTAAACGTCGGGCCTGTGACGGCCTAAAGGCCGAGGAAGGGACGTGAACGTCCCTCAAAATCAAACCGCACCCCTATTTTCTACGCTTTTATTATGGACGTCGGGATCTGTTCTCCGTTTACGTCGGTCGCGTAGCAATACGCTTCTTTCAGGTCGGCTTTGCCGCTATCGGTGTAAATGAGCAGCCGTTTTCCGTCGGTTCGCGTTTTCACGATTCCGAACGCCGCTCGTCGGCAGGTTTTCCGTACGACGCCTTAGGCAATCGGCTTGATTCGCCTAAGCGCCAATCGACATTTTCACGACGACGGCGTCTCCTGCTCAATGCGATGCCTGCAATAATATGGGAAATGTATACATTACAAATAGTTTACCTAACAAACATCCTGCAGTAATAATGCAAGCGCACTTGCAAACCAAGAAAAAAACGCTACTTACAAATTGCCTTTGGTTCAGATTTCGTTTTTCCGAAAGAATCTTGCGTATCCCGAATAAAAACATTTTCCATGAATAAATAAAAGAGCTGCCGGAAAGACAAAACAGAATTGCAGCAATAGAGAGCAGGGAAATTTCTCGCAATCCGGCAAAGATGAAACTCGTCCAAAAGTTATCCATAAAAAAGCTCCAGCGAAATCTGCTCCATGCTTTCCGGTGAAATACGCAACTTGAAATTAGCGTTCAAAGCAAGAGCGCTATCCTCTTTCTGTGAATTCAACCTGATTGGACTGGCGTAGCGAGCAGATGAGGCGCCCGACTGGTGCATCCTAGCGTCTTTGCTCAAGTTTTGGAACAACTCGTCGAATAAAGTTTGGGCAAGATGACCAATGCTTGCCGATCCATTTACAACGAAGTCATGAAGTCGAACGAGCCGACGTTTTCAACGCCCAGCCCGACGAAAGTACCGACGCGACCGGCTACGAAACCCCGGATGGGGTTTCGTAGGGGCGGGTAAATCAGTTTCCTAGGGTAGCCGCGAAACGCGGCAACCCTAGGCTGTCTAATGTAAGCCCGTTGGGCTAAGGCAAGCGGAGCGAGAAGGCGTTCGATTCGTAATTCATCGGGTATAGCGATGGGGTATATCGTCAGGCGCTTCAGTAGGATCGTTCACGATCCTACTGAAGCGCCATGCTCAAAGATATAAATAATTAGCGGCGCATTTACCCGACGTAAACGTCGGGCCTGTGACGGCCTAAAGGCCGAGGAAGGGACGTGAACGTCCCTCAAAATCAAACCTCGCCCCTATTTTCTACGCTTTTATTATGGACGTCGGGACCTGTTCTCCGTTTTCGTCCGTCGCGTAGCAATACGCTTCTTTCAGGTCGGCTTTGCCGCTATCGGTGTAAACGAGCAATCGTTTTCCGTCGGTTCGCGTTTTAACGATTCCGAACGCCGCTCGACTAAAGGCGAAAAATTCGCCTCGCTGTTTCGCCTTCTTCGGGTCCGACAATTTCGCCATTTTTTCCGCACGGAAAAAAGCGACGAGTTCGGTGACGAAGATTAACGATTCGTCCAAGCGGGAGCGTTTACCAAGGGCGCCGAGCAACGTTGCGCGTGGATGGACGTACTCTTTTCGCGATGATTCGTCACCGCAAGAAATCACGCTCACGATCGGCGAGACGCGATCGAGGAAGGCGCTCGAAAAATCGGCGGAACCATGATGCGGAACCTTAAGCACTTCGGATCGCAGGTTAATTGCTTGAGACTCGCTCTTGCGGACCAGAGCGCGGCCTGCTTCGTCGTTCAAATCGCCGGTGAAAAGGTAGTTTATCCCCCCGTAGCTTAAGCGGAAGACGATCGAATGCCCGTTGATGGTATGCGAAACCGAAAGACTTTTAGATTCGGGTTCCGAGGTATTGAGCGAGTCGTGACCGAGGCGAGGCCCCGGAGGCGGTTCGTGCAAAAACGCTAGGCCGGTCGTTCCCCTTCGTTTCGCGAGGATCGGGCCCAAGACGGAGATTTCCAGCCCGCGTTTTTTATCGTTAAAAAATTTAAAGGCCTTATCGTCGCCGAACGAAAGGCGTCGAAATTCGATTTCGCCTCTTTTGTTCCAGGCGGCCAAGGCTTTTTTCCAGGCAAGGAAGTTTTTGTTCATCTCCTCGTCGGGGACGTCAAGCAAGTTTTCGACCAAGCCCGTGATGATCGTATCGCCGGCGACTTTTTGGACGGAGCCTAATTGTTCTTCCGCCGACAGTTTTGTTCCGTTAACTTTTTCCGGTCGTTTGACGAGTCCGTTATGGAAAACTCGTTTGGGGGCGATGAAAAGTTTCTTCTTCGCTTCCTTGTTTCGTTCCGATTTCAAGATTTCAACAAGGCCCGTAAAATGATCGGCGTCGCCGTGCGTTACCAGCAGGCAATCGATCTCCTTCGGTTTTGCTCGGCTGGTGCCGCGATATCTATCCGCCAAATAGCGGGCGAAGAGTTGATTATCGCCCCCGTCGACTAAAATAGTTTTGCCGTCGGGGGATTCGATGACGATGCCGTCTCCTTGCTGCACGTCGACGAAATTCACTTTCAAAACCTGATTGTTCTCGCGAGGAATTACCACGTCGGTAGGAGTAAGTTTCGTGCCGTCGGCCTTTTTCGCTTTGGGCGAAGGAGCGATATACCCTTTTGCGTCTTCGTACAAAATGCTTCCGTCCAATTGCTCTTTAAAGACGACCGTTTTCACGGCCACGTATTCGTCGGTCACTTCAAGAACCTCGACGTAATCGCCCCAAGCGAGCATCGTCAGAAATTTTCGTTTCGGTCCGCTAGGTTTGTCGTAAACGGCCGCCAGATCGACATTGATGACGCATTGACTGGACATAGCCACGCTCCTTGAAAAGAAGAGGAATTGCTGGTATCTCGCTTTGTAAACGAAGCGCCGTTTTGACGCGGCGGCGAGCGGACGCAATAAGAAGAGACTCCCTGCAAATGAAAAGCGTTGCGCCGTGCCTAGATTCTACCGCGTTTGCAATGATAGGCTCAATGACCCGTTGGAAAAAAATTCTATTATTCATCTTCGGTCGAAGGAGTCGAATCCGCCCCGGTTCCCACGGCCAAGCGATTTTCTATAATCGGTGTTAGTATTTTGGCGGGGCTCGCTGGGCTCTGCCCACCCGACGGCGAGCGGCAGACAGGAATGTCTGTCCTCCTGGTAGGCATGACCTACCGCTGGTGCAAGCACGCACCCTACAACCTATTAATCGGATAAACAGCGGCGCTCTCAGAGCGCCCTACGGATAACGGCTTTCTCATTATGCACCCCACCATACCTGACGATCCTGGCCGGCGCGGCGCCGTCGGCATTATTGTTCGTGACGGCCGCATGCTCGTGATTCGTCGTTCGGACAAGGTCGTCGCTCCGCGAGTCTATTGTTTTCCTGGCGGGGGAATTGAGCCTGGGGAAACCGAGGAGCAAGCCCTGGTTCGGGAATTTTTGGAGGAAATTTCCGTTTCCGTAACGCCGTTGCGACGCATTTGGCATTGCGTTACGCCTTGGAAAGTCGATCTAGCTTGGTGGTTGGCTGAGATGCCGGAGGGCGAGGAGCCGGTCGGGAATCCCCGCGAGGTGGAATCGATCCATTGGTTTACACCGCAAGAGATGGCCGATTTGCCGGACTTATTGGAGAGCAACCGCGAATTTTTACGATTGGTTCTCGACGGAGCGCTGAGCCTCGAATTGCGGTAATATGACGAGAGGCCGGCGACGCGTGCAATCGCGTCCTATAAAAACCTGTCAGGCGTTTCAGGAGGACCGTGAACGGCCCTGACAGGTTCGTATAATATTGCAGCGATTTTACCCGACGTAAATGTCGGGCCTGTGACGGCCTAAAGGCCGAGAAAGGGACGTGAACGTCCCTAAAAAATGGCACGCAATCAAAATTGACAGCAAAAATACTAAGCATCCGCCCCCGGTGCGCACAAGCACGCGCCCTACAGAACTTGGTGGGACTCGCTGCGCTCGGCCCACCCTACGGCTTCGAGCTGCGCCTTGATTTGCGGTAAAAAAACCGATTCGCCGGTTGAAGGATTTTTCATGGAACGACTGACGCAATACGATTTAGTGATGCCGGGCAAGATCGCTTTCGGCTGGGGGCGTCGGAAAGAAATCGGCGGATATGCCAAGGCGTTGGGGCGTCGTGCGTTCATCGTCGTGGGGATGTCGGAAGCGAACGCCGCGCCGTGGCTGGGCGAAATGATCGATTGCTTACGAGCCGAAGGCGTCGAGGCCGACCATGTAACTTCGATTCGACACGAACCGGAGGTATCGGACGTCGATAATCTAGCCTCGGCGTTGAGGTCCCGAGGGGCAGGGGAGGGGGACCTGCTGATCGGTTTCGGCGGAGGGGCGGCCATGGATTTGGCGAAGGCGGCCGCCGCGATGGCGACGAATACTCAGAGCGACACGGTTCGCGATTATTTAGAAAACGTAGGGCGGGATTTGAAAATCGTCAACGATCCGTTGCCGATCATCGCCGTTCCGACGACGGCGGGGACGGGGGCCGAGGCCACGAAAAACGCGGTCATCTCATCCTACTCGCCGCATTTTAAAAAGAGTTTGCGCGACGATCGAATCATGGCCAGAGTCGCGTTGGTCGATCCGGAGTATACGATTCGAGTTTCGGCGGAGACGACTGCGGCCAGCGGAATGGACGCAATCACGCAACTTATCGAAAGCTACGTTTCGGTTCGAGCGAAACCAATTCCTCAGGCGTTGGCGTTAGACGGCATTCGAGGCGTATTTATCGCACTGGAAGAGGCGGTCAAGCGTCCTGATTCAAAGTCGGCGCGCACCGCGATGTCGCATGCCGCTTTGCTTTCGGGCGTTTCGTTGGCGAACGCGGGGCTAGGATTCGCGCACGGCGTGGCGGCCGCCTTGGGAGTTCACTGTCGGATTCCGCACGGCATGGCCTGCGCGATGATGCTGCCGACGGCGCTGGCGATCAATCGCGACGTTCGCTTGAACGAATTTGCGCGGCTCAGCGAAGCGGCGTTCGAACGTATGTTCGCTTCGGCGGGAGAAGCGGTCGATTATTTAGTCGAGAGGGTATCGGCGTTGTGCGATCGATTGAAGATAGGGCGACGGTTGCGCGACGTGGGGGTGGCGAAGGAGTTGATTCCCGACTTGGCCAAGGACTCGCGAGGTAACAGCATGAGCGGCAATCCGAAGCAATTGAACGATGCGGAGTTGATCGCCGTTTTGGAGAACGCATGGTGATTCTTTCCGCCGGATTAACGCCCGCTCTACAAAAGATTTTAACGTTTGACGGTTTTCGCATCGGCGAGGTGAATCGTGCGCAAGAGGCGCTGTGGAGGGCGTCGGGCAAAGCGATAAACGCAGGATTGGCGGCGCAGCGTCTTGGCGTTTCGACGAGGATTTTGTCGCCTTTCGGCGGCGACTCGGGACGGAGAATGGTCGAAGAGCTGCGCGAGTTACAGGCCGATTGTCGGTGGATTGAAACGGAGGCGGCGACTCGCGTTTGCACGACGATTATCGACCGTCGCCAAGGATTCGTGACTGAATTGGTGGAAAACGGGCTTCCTATGTCTCGGGATGAGTTAAACGGCTTTTCGGATGCGTTTTTTGAGGAAGCGAGGGGAGCGAACGTCGTCATTTTTACCGGTTCTCTTCCGGAAAACGCTTCGGCGGAATATTACGAGGAATTAATTGCGAAAACCCAGGGGCGGACAGTACTGGATTTTCGCGGCGAAGGGCTTTTGAAGACGTTGAAGCATCGCCCTTTCGTGGTCAAGCCGAACCTTGAGGAGTTGCGGCAAACGCTGGGAAAAACGCTGGACACGGAAGAGCGGGCGCTAGCCGGGATGCGTGAAATCGTATCGCGCGGAGCCGAATGGATCGTCGTTACGCAGGGTGAAAAGCCGACTTACGTCGTTTCGGCGAATGAAGCGTACCGCGTATATCCGCCGGAGGTCGAAGAGGTCGTCAATCCGATCGGCTGCGGCGACGCATTAGCGGCGGGAATCGCCTGCGGTTTACATGAAGGCCGGAGCGTTTTGGAGGCGGTTCAACTCGGGACCGCGGCGGCGGCCGATAATATACGCCGGATTGACGCAGGCCGGATAGACGGGGCGGCGGTTCGGCGAAGCGCTAGCTACGTGCATGCCGAGCGAATACAATAATAGGGTCTTATTCCGGGTTTGCTTTTGTCTTTTGCAGTCTGTCTTCTTTTGCTTGGTTCGGAGTGATTTTTCATGCGACGTCGCGAGTTTGTTTCGCTTGCCGTATTGTTCGTCGTATTTTTGACGTCGCCGATTTCTTTGACGCAAGCGGCTCCGGCTGACCCGACGATTCCCGTTTCACGAAGTGACGTGAAGTGGTGGAAAAATCGATTTGAATCGAACGCCGAACGCGCGAAGAAAGGGGACGTCGATTTGATTTTCATCGGCGACTCGATTACGCACTATTGGGAGCGAGAGGGCAAAGACGTTTGGGAGAAGTATTACGGACATCGCAAAGCGATGAATCTCGGCTTTAGCGCCGATTGCACGCAACACGTTCTTTGGCGGCTGGAGCATGGTTCGATCGACGGCATCTCGCCGAAATTGGCGGTCGTGATGATCGGAACGAACAACGCCCGCGACGACAACCGCCCGGAAGACACGGCGAAGGGCGTTCAGGCGGTGGTCGAGTCGCTACGAAAGAAATTGCCTCAAACGAAAGTATTGTTGTTGGCGATATTTCCTCGCGGGGCCAACGATCAAGACCCGAAGCGCAAGCTAAACGACGAGGTGAATGAGCGGATCGTCAAATTAGCTGACGATAAAAGCGTTTTCTTTCTCGACATTCGCGATAAGCTTTACAACAAAGACGGTTTTATCGGCTCTTCGATGCTGCCCGACAAGTTGCATTTGACGCGTGACGGTTATCAGATTTGGGCGGAGGCCGCGGAGCCGGTCGTGAAACGTTTGCTTGGCGAGTAATAGAATAGTCTCCTTTCACCATCGTCATTCAGAAATTCCTATTTGACATTGAACATCCGAGGGTAATTATGACGTTCCGAAAAGCGGTATTTTCGATGTGCGCCGTTATGGTCGCATCGTTGATCGGCGCGGTCTCGTTTGCGCAACAGGAGGCCAAGCCGACGAAAGAAGCTCCGAAGAAGTCGGAAAAGCAAGAGTCGGCGAAACAGGCAGAATCGCCGAAAAAAGAGATCACTGCGAAGAAAGACGAGAAGAAGGAAGAGGTTAAAAAGGCGGCGAAGAAAAGCGGCCCGGCGCTCGGATCGGATGCGGGAATCGAGGCGAAGGTTTCCGAACTTCTGAAGCAAATGACGCTTGAAGAGAAAATCGGCCAAATGACGCAAGTCGATTCGGCCGCTATCAAAGACAAAGGCGACGTAGCGAAGTATTTTCTCGGCTCGGTTCTGAGCGGCGGCGAATCGGATCCCAAGGACAATTCGCCGTTTGAATGGACGAAATCGGTTCGCGAGTTTGAAGAGGCCGCGCTGAAGACGCGGTTGAAGATTCCGTTGCTTTACGGGATCGACGCGGTGCATGGTCATAATAACGTCGAAGGCGCGACGATTTTCCCGCACAACATCGGATTGGGCGCGACCCGCAACGCAGAGCTCGTTGAAAAGGCGGCTCGTTGCGTCGCCAACGAGGTCAAAGTTACCGGAATTCAATGGAGCTTCGCTCCGTGTTTGGCCGTCGCGCTTGACGAACGTTGGGGACGCACTTACGAGAGTTTCGGCGAATCGCCTGAACTGGCGAAGAGTCTCGGCGAAGCCTACGTTCGCGGGTTGCAAGGAAAGTTCATTGACGGTCCCGGCTCGGTCGTCGCCTGCGCCAAGCACTACATGGGGGACGGCGGAACGACCGGCGGCGTCGATCAAGGCGACACGAAATGCGACGAAGCGACGCTGCGTAAAATTCATTTGCCCGGCTACGAAGCGGCCGTCAAGGCGAACGTCGGAACGATTATGGTTTCGTACAGCAGTTGGAACGGCGAGAAGATGCACGGTCAAAAGCATCTTTTGACGGACGTGCTGAAAGGCGAACTCGCCTTCAAGGGATTTTTGGTTTCGGACTGGGCGGCGATTGACCAACTCTCGCCCGATTTTAAAGCTTGCATCGAGAAGTCGATCAACGCGGGAATTGATATGGCGATGATTCCCAACGGTCCGGACAAAAAGAACAACTACGTCGAGTTCATCTCCGACCTGAAAGCATTGGTCGAGGCTGACAAGGTTCCGATGTCGCGGATCGATGACGCGGTAACGCGCATCCTTCGCGTGAAATACGCCTTCGGCACGTTCCATCACCCGATCACGGCTCCGGTTCCCGATAAGAAGATTACGCCGGAGGAGCTTGCGGAGGAGGCCGCCAAGGACGACGAGAAAGCCGTTGAAAAGAAGGTTGACGTACTCGTTGCAAAAAAACCGGAGGCCGAGACGGCGAAGAAAGAAGCGCCTAAGTCGGAGAAGCCGGCGGCGATTCCCGCGACCACGATGAAACCGGTCGCGAAAAAATTGGACTCGCCGACGGCGAAGGAAATGAAGCCGGACGCAAAGGCGGAAGAGAAGAAGATCGACAAAATTGAGGTTAAGACTGACGCGAAAAAAGACGCGGCCGTCGCTAAGGCGGACGAAGAGCTTGCAGAAAAGCCCAAGGAGCCGAAATTCTCGGATCCGGGCAAGACGGCGTTGTACGCTTTGCGGACGATTGGTGCCGGCGAGAATCGCAAGGTTGCGCGTGAGTGCGTTCATCAATCGGTCGTTTTGTTGAAGAACGAGAAAAACACGCTTCCTCTGTCGAAACAGTTGAAAAAGGTGTATGTGGTCGGCAAGGCCGGCGACGATCTTGGAATTCAATGCGGCGGCTGGACGATCACTTGGCAAGGAAAGCCGGGCGACGCGATTAAGAACGGCACGACAATTTACGGCGCGGTCAGAAACGCGGTCAGTTCGTCGACGTTAGTGATCTATTCGCCCGACGGCAACGATCTGGAGGGAGCCGAGGCAGTTGTGGTCGTGGTGGGCGAACAGCCTTACGCTGAAATGAAGGGGGATCGGAAAGATTTGACGCTATCGAAAGCAGACGTGGCGTTGATCCGTAAGGCGAAGGCCGCGGGCGTTCCGACCACGGTCGTTCTTCTTTCCGGTCGACCGTTGATCATCAACGAAGCTCTGGAATCGTGCGACGCCTTCGTCGCCGCGTGGTTGCCGGGGACTGAAGGGCAAGGCGTGGGGGACGTGCTGTTCGGCGATTACAAGCCGACTGGCAAGCTTCCTTGCACTTGGCCGAAATCGATGGATCAAATTCCGATCAACGTGGGGGACAAGAACGCGGAGAAGGCGTTGTTCCCTTACGGATTTGGATTGAGCTATAAGTAAGATCGCTCGTCGCTGCTCAGCGCCGCAGTGGTTTTAGAACCGAAAACGCTCGATGCGTCATATTCGCGTCGGGCGTTATTTTTTTGAGTCTTCGTCGCGCGAGGAGAAATTCTCGCGTTAGCTTTTCCAAAAACGCCAAGCGATTGCGGCGCTCAACGCTTGCACGGCGACGACGATAACGGCGCAACCTGTCCAGCCGGCTTGTTTCCAAACGAAGCCGGGCAAAATCGAGCCGACGCATCCGCCGAAATAATAGAAGGCGACGTAGAGGCCGGAGGCCGAGGAGCGGGCTTTTCCCGCGACTTTGCCCACGTAGCTTGAAGCGGTCGCTTGGCAGGCGAAGGCGCCAGACGCGACGACGGCCAAGCCGGCGATGATGATCGGCGTTTGCGGCACGAGGGTTAGCAACATACCGCCGGCGGTAACGGAGGCGGCGCCGGCCAAGGCGACACGACTTCCGACGCGGTCTAAAATCTTTCCGGCGATCGGCGTGACGGCCGCTCCGACAAGATAGACGGCGAAAATGGAGGCCAACGCCACTGGTCCCAGGTTGAACGGCTTGTCGGCAAGGTAATAGTTGACGTAGGTAAAAGCGGCGACCAGCGAAAACAAAACGTTGAAACCGGCAGCGTAGACTGCCAAGAGCTGCGGATTCTTCAAATGAGCGGGCAACGTTCGCAGCGAAGCACCTAAATTTCGCTGTCGAACGAATTGCGTCGAGCGAGGTAGGAACTTCCAAGTAGCCAATCCTCCGGCAAGCGTGGCGGCTCCAAGCACGACGAACGACATTCGCCAACCGGCGACGGAAGCGACGAGGCCGGTCATCATGCGGCCGGCGAAACCGCCGACGATAGTGCCTGAAATATAGGTGGACATTGTTGAGCCGACGCAGTTTGCAGGAGCCTCTTCGCTGATATAGGCCATGGCGACGGCGATGATGCCGGGAGTAAAAACGCCTTGCCAGAAGCGCCAGAAGACTACTTGTTCGAGATTGGCGGAAGTGGCGGCTAAGAAGGTCGGAACGGCAAGGCCGATCATTGCGGCGACTATCACTCGTTTTCGGCCGATGGCGTCGGCGAAGGACCCGATCCAGGGCGCTGCCAGCGAAACGGCCAATACAGTGGCGCCCACGGTCAAACTGGCCGCCAATTCCGAGACGTGAAACATAGCCCGAAACTGGGGCAAAAGGGGCTGCGTGGCGTAAAGTCCGACGAAGGTGCAAAAGCCGGTGATAAAAAGGGCGATCATCGGCCCGGTCTTCCGCAAATCAGCGCGATTCACGCCTTTCGCATTCATTTCCGCCCATTTTTCGACGGTGACGGCGGCGGCAGTCTTTGAGTTCATGCTCGGTAATCTCCAAGACGACGGGTGAATGAGCGAAGGTCGTCTTATCAATCGTAGCCGAGCGGGGCTAGTACGTCCAATATATTATAATTGCATCATTGATATATTTAAAGTATTATTGATTGGGATGCGGAACGCCCGCGATATTTCAATCTATTCCTTGATATTTGGTTCTGAACGATGGAACTACGTCATCTTCGCTATTTCACGGCAGTGGCCGAGAGGCTGCATTTTGGTCGTGCGGCCGAGGCGTTGGGGATTGCCCAACCGCCGTTGAGTCAACAGATACAAGCTTTGGAAGAGGAGATCGGCGTTAAACTCTTCTCACGATCGAAACGGCATGTCGAGTTGACGGCTGCCGGGGCGGCTTTTTTTGTTGAAGCGAAAAAGACGCTGGAGCAGGCGGAACGAGCGACGCTTGCCGCGCAGCGAGCCGCGCGAGGCGAGACGGGGCACTTGGTCATCGGGTTCGTTAGTTCGGCGGTTTACGGCGAGTTTCCCGACGTCTTACGAATGATGCGATCACGGTTTCCCGACGTTTCGTTGACGTTGCGAGATTTGGCGAGCGAGGAGCAAGTCGAGGCGGTTCAATCGCATCAGATCGACGTAGGTTTTGTGCGACCGCCGGTGGTCGGCGCCGAATCGCTCGACATGCAAATCGTTTGGCGCGAGCCGTTCGTCGTCGCATTGCCGCAGAATCACCGGTTAGCGAAGCGGAAGCGAATTTCGGCTGAGATGTTGGCCGACGAACCGTTTTTGCAAGTGCCGCGAAAATACGGCCCCGGTTTGTACGATCAGGTGTCGAGTCTTTGCGCCCAAGCGGGTTTCGCCCCACGAATCGTACAAGAGGCGCTCGACACGCAAACGCTCGTCAGTCTTGTGGCGGGCGGAATGGGGGTTTCGTTGTTGCCCGGCTCGATGCAAAAACTGCGACGCAAAGGAGTGGCCTATCGTCCGTTCACAAAGCCGGAGCCGATGACCGACTTAGCCGTTCTATGGCGACCGGGCGACGAATCGCCCGCGTTAAAGTCGTTCTTGAAGATCGTCTGGCGGCTGGCGAAAGCCGGCGGCGGCGAGAAGACGGCGTAAACCGCTGTCTAATTCTTATTGCAGCACTTTTCGGAAGGCCAAGGCGTCGGCCGGATTGCGCGTCATAAAGGCGTCGATCGGTTCAGTCGTTAGACCGGCGCGGCGCAGCTTGACCAAGAAGACGTTACCGAGGTAGGTGATGCCCGGTCCGCCGCCGTACGATTTCCACATCGAACGTCGGCCCATGTTCATGCCGAGCAAAATTTGTCGGCCATATCCGTCTTCTAAAAGACGACGAACGATCTGGATGATCTCCTGGTCCGTATGCAGATGGACCCGGGAAATGCCGTCGTAGATGATATAGGCGCCGGTGTCGGCGACGTCTTCGTGCAGATAGAGGTCCAAATTCCGATCTAAATGCGAGAGCATGAGGGAGGTCGGATGCACGCCGAGCTTGTCAAATAACGCGATTTGTTCAATCGCGCAGGTACCCATTTCGCAATGCGTGAGAATCGGGGCGCCGGTGGCGAGGTGGGCGGCGGCCACGGCCTCGGCAATTTTCTTAGTGTTTTCGTCGATGACGTGATAATCGCTGGCGAACTTGATGACGCCCGCTTTCACGTCGGTTCGTTCGACGACGCTTGAGCCGGCGTAAATTGCCATTCCTTCGGTAATTTCGGAAATCATTCGCTCGGCCAGCTTATCGCTCGGCTCTTGAAAGCGAAAATGATCGGCGTCGTAGTACGAGGCGCGGTGAAACCCGGTGGAAGCGATGACGTTTACGCCCGTTTGCTCGGAGACGGCCTTCTGCAATTTCGGCGCTCGCTCGGAGCCGATCGCCTGGGCGTCGACGATGGTTCGGCCGTCATTTGCGCGAAATTCTCGCAATTCGGCGGCGGTTTTATCGAAATCATCGAGACGAATGTCCGAATCGGTTTCAGAACCTTTACCGGGCAAAATGAAGGTGTGCTCGTGGCAATGCGCGAAGCCGACTTCCTGAGCGGGAATATCTCCGCAAACGGCGCGGACAAATGCGTCTCGAAGGGGGGGACGAGATGTCACGGCAACCTCCTGATGAAAGCGATGAAGGCGAAAATCAACCCTGCAATATAATCACCGCGCGGGGGGCCGTCAATCGCCCGATTTGGGCCACTCATCGCGTCAACCGCTTGGGTAGCTGGAGGGGCAAAGCGGTTGCTCACCGTTTTTTTGCCATTTGCCGAATCGTCGCAACGCTAACGCCGCAGAGCAGGAGCAAAAAAGCCAAGCCGGTAGGTTCGGGAACGGCCTGCGTCGTAAATTCGCTCGCCATTGTCGGCTCTTCGATAACCGCGGCGGATTCAATAGCCCCGCTTCCGCCCAGAACGAGGGAGTCTTGCACAAGACAAGCGACGGTCAGCACGGCCGAACCGGAGACGATCGTCGTTCCGCTTCCGGTAATTGCGTCGAGCGTGTGCGTTCCTCCGGCGACGGATAAAGTGGAACCTGCGGCAGTCTCGGCATCAAGCGAGGAGGGATTTTTCTCGGTCGATGAGAGAACGAGCGTTCCCGCCTTCACGTTTAGAGGACCTGTAAATGTTTCCGTGCCGGTAAGAGTGAGCACGCCCGAGCCGAGTTTCGTCATGCCGCCGACGCCGGAAAGCGAGCCGGAGAGGGTGACGGCGTAGCCGTTCGTATCGACGTTGGCGTTTCCGTTCGTACCGGTGAGAGTCATTGGTAAGGCGACGGTCGCCGCTGCGGTCAGTTTTAATATGCCGCCGCCGAAGTTGAAGATCGAATTACCTGCCGCCCCCGTAAGAGACGACGTTACGAGGGCGCCGCCCGTCAAGTGAACGACTCCGGCCGTTCCAATCGCGACGGAGTTTGCCGAAACTACTCCGTCATCGGCGATGTTGAGCGTTCCTTCGCCATATCCGCCGACGTAGAGCACGCTTCTATTCGCCCACGTGGAGCCGTTTCCAGAGACGGTGACCGTGCCGGAGGAGCCGTTCCATTCGCTAACGTAGCCTTCTGAATTTTCGACAGAGCCGCCGCTAATAATATTGAGCGTTCCCTCGCCGTAATAACCGACGTAAAGATTATAGGCATTACCCCATTTCGATCCAGTTCCGCTAATCGTGACCGCGCCGACCGCCCCACCAGAGTAGCCGATGTATGCACATTTGTACGAATTTTCGACAAACCCTCCGGAGGTTACTTCCAGTGATCCCATACCGGAATAACCGACATAGAGAGAACCGTTATTATTCCATTGGGATCCGGTTCCGGTAACCGAAACTGCGCCAACTGATCCGCTATTGTAGCCGACGTAGCCGTACGCATTTTCAACAGATCCGCCGCAGGTAATACTCAGCGTTCCGCCGCCGGAATTACCGACGCTGAGATCACCGCTATTGTTCCATTGCGAGCCGTTTCCAGTGACGGTGACAGTGCCGACCGAGCCGCTGTAGAAGCCGACGTTACCATTTGAATTGCTGACGAAGCCGCCGGAGGTAACGTTCAGCGAGCCCGTTCCGTAATAACCAACGTAGAGATAACCACTATAATAATATACGGAGGAGTCGCCGATATTGGCCCATCGGGAGCCATATCCAGAGACGGTGACCTCGCCCGCCGAACCACTATCGTAACCGACGCATGCGTACCCATAATAAGAATTTCCGACGGAGCCGCCGTTCGTAATATTCAGCCGTCCCATGCCGGAAAGACCGACGTAGAGAACGCCGCTATTGTTCCATTGGGAACCGGTTCCCGACACATTAACCGTACCGAAGGAGCCGCTTTCGTTCCCAATGGAGCCGTATGAATTTTCGACGAAACCGCCGTTCGTAACATTTAGCGTTCCGACGCCGGAGCTCCCGACGTAAAGATTATTGGCGCTATTCCATTTTGAACCGGTTCCCGACACATTGACCGCGCCAATTGAACCGCTATTGTAGCCGACGTAGCCGGAAGTATTTCCGACGGAGCCGCCGGAGGTAATATTCAGAGTTCCCCTGCCGGAAAGTCCGACATAGAGAGATTGGCGATTTTCCCATTTCGAGCCGGTTCCTGAGACGGAGACCGTGCCGACCGAACCGCTATTGTAGCCGACGTAGCCGGAATAGCTTCCGACGGAGCCGCCGCTCGTAATATTCAATGATCCGACGCCGGAATAAGCGACGTAAAGATAGCCGCTATCCTTCCATGCGGAACCGGTTCCTGAGACTGAGACCGAGCCGACCGAGCCGCGATAGTAGCCGACGTAGCCGGAAGAGGATTGCACTGCGACGCCGTTCGAGATCGAGATTGCCCCCGTATTCACTCCCAGATAGCCGTTTGCGCTAGGGCTGCTCGCCAAATCTAAATTAATCGTTATGCCGGAGACGTTGAGAGATTGAACGAGACTTGCCGTCGAGTCGAGCGTCAAATTTAAATCGTAAACGAATCCTCGAGTATTAATAACGCCTGTTCCGCTCACTTCGGTTGAGGACGCGAAAAACGTACCGGTTGAAAGCGTTCCGCCGTTCATGGTGAGTTTCCCGGCGGTTCCGACAATAGTCGTTCCCGACACGGAAACAAAACCGCCGTCGGCGATGCTAAGCGTTCCGGCGCCGGCATTACCGACGGAGAGACCGCCGCTATTCGTCCATACGGAACCGGAACCGGAGACGGAGACCGTGCCGGAGGAGCCGTCTTGGTAGCAGACGACGCCATCCAAATTTCCGACGGAGCCGCCGTTCGTAATATTGAGTGCGCCCGTACCATAATACCCGACGTAGAGATATCCGTTATTATTCCACTGGGATCCGGTTCCCGAAACAGTGGCCGCGCCGACTGAGCCGCTATTGTAGCCGACATAGCCGTATAAATTTCCGACGGAGCCGCCGCTCGTAATATTGAGCGAACCGGCGCCGGAAAAACCGACGGGGAGAGCGCCGCTATTGTTCCATCTGGAGCCCGTTCCGGCGACGGAGACCGCGCCAACCGAGCCGCTAGCGGAGCCGATGTAGCAGATATAATTTCCGACGGAGCCGCCGTTCGTAATATTAAGAATGCCCGTGCCACAACGTCCCACGTAGAGATACATACTGTTTTTCCATTGAGATCCAGTTCCGGAAACGGTAACTGAGCCGACCGAACCGCTATTGTAGCCGACGAATCCGCTCGGACATCCGACGGAGCCGCCGTCTGTAATATTCAACGATCCCGAACCATAATAACCGACGTAGAGAGCGTCCTTAATCATCCATTTCGAGCCGGGTTCTGAGACGTTGACAGAGCCGACCGAACCGCTATTGTAACCAACGTAGCCTGCAGTATTCCCGACGGAGCCGCCGCTTGTAATATTCAATGATCCGACGCCGGAATAAGCGACGTAAAGATAGCCGCTATCCTTCCATGCGGAACCGGTTCCTGAGACTGAGACCGAGCCGACCGAGCCGCGATAGTAGCCGACGTAGCCGGAAGAGGATTGCACTGCGACGCCGTTCGAGATCGAGATTGCCCCCGTATTCACTCCCAGATAGCCGTTTGCGCTAGGGCTGCTCGCCAAATCTAAATTAATCGTTATGCCGGAGACGTTGAGAGATTGAACGAGACTTGCCGTCGAGTCGAGCGTCAAATTTAAATCGTAAACGAATCCTCGAGTATTAATAACGCCTGTTCCGCTCACTTCGGTTGAGGACGCGAAAAACGTACCGGTTGAAAGCGTTCCGCCGTTCATGGTGAGTTTCCCGGCGGTTCCGACAATAGTCGTTCCCGACACGGAAACAAAACCGCCGTCGGCGATGCTAAGCGTTCCGGCGCCGGCATTACCGATGTAGAGATCACTGCTATTCGTCCATGTAGAGCCGGATCCGGAGACGGAGACCGCGCCGGAGGAGCCGTCTTGGTAGCCGACGATGCCATCTAAATTTCTGACGGAGCCGCCGCTCGTAATATTGAGAGCGCCCGTACCATAATACCCGACGTAGAGTTTGTAAGCGGTAGTCCATCTCGATCCAGTTCCGGTAATTTCGACCGTACCGACCGCCCCGCTGTTATAACCGACGCAAGCGTAAGCGTACCCATTACTGACAACCCCGCCGGAAGTAACGTTCAGGCTTCCTGTGCCGGAATAACCAACGTAGAGCGAACCTCGATTCGTCCATTGGGAACCTGTTCCTGAAACAGTAACTGCGCCGATCGAGCCGCTATTGTAGCCAACGTATCCGTGTCCATTTCCGACGGAACCGCCGGAGGTAATATTGAGCGAACCGGCTCCGGAATTACCGACGTAAAGATAACTTTTATTCTTCCATTGCGATCCGGTTCCGGAAACGGTAACTGAGCCGACCGAACCGCTATAGTAGCCGACGTATCCGGACGACGATTGCACCGCGACGCCGTTCGCAATCGAAATCGATCCCGTATTCACTCCCAAGTAGCCGTTTGAGCTGGGATTGCTTGCCAAATCCAGATTGATGGTTAGGCCAGGGGCAGCGAGGGATTGAACGAGACTTGCCGTTGAGTCGAGAGTTAAGTTCAGATCGTAAACGAGTCCTCGGGCGTTAATGACGCCGGTTCCGCTCACTAGTTTTGCGGACGCACAAAACGAACCGGTCGAAAGCGTTCCGCCGCTCATGGTAAGTTTGCCAACGGTATCGAGAATAGTCTCTCCCGAAACGGAAACCGAACCTCCGTCAGCGATGCAGAGCGATCCCATGCCGGCCTCGCCAAGCGAGAGATATCCGTTAATCGTCCACTGCGAACCGGAACCGGAAACAGTGACTGTGCCGGAAGAGCCGTTTTGGTAACCGACAAAGCAGGTAGCATTTCCGACGGAACCTCCGTTCGTGATATTGAAAGATCCCGTGCCATAATATCCGACGTAGAGATTCCCGCCATTTTTCCATTGGGATCCGGTCCCCGAGACCGTGACCATGCCGACTGAGCCGCTATTATGGCCGAGGTATCCGTATATACTTCCGACGGAGCCGCCGGAGGTAACGTTCAGCGATCCCATACCAGACTCACCGACTGAGAGATAACCGCTAATCGCAAATTGGGATCCGGTTTCAGAGACGGAGACTGCGCCGGCAGAGCCGCTAGCGTAGCCGACGTATCCGTACGCATTGCCGACGAAAGCCGGATTTCCGACGGAGCCGCCTGAAGTAACGTTGAGCGTACCAGTCCCTTGATAGCCAATGGTTAGCTCGCCGCCGTTCGCCCACGTCGAACCGGTTCCGCTAATCGTCGCCGTACCCGAGGCGCCGAGGTCGTAGCCCATATAGCACATCGAGGAGGTCAGACTGCTTCCGCCGTCCACGGTGATTGAGCCGGCGGCCGAGGAACCGACATAGCCGACGGTCGTGCTAGTCCACGAGGCGGTCGAGCTTGGGCTGACGCTTCCCGTGAATGTGATGGCCGCGTGAGTTGGGTTCGGATAGATCGCGCAGCAAAAAAAGACTTCCAATAGGAAAGCGATAACTGTTGGAAGTTGTACGGTTTTTGACATAACGGAGAGTCCTTAAAGCGACTGGCGAAAGGGAAAGCCGGGGAGATTTTTCGCGAATGCGATGTATCGAGCGGTTGAGTCGTTCACCGAGAAGCGGTTCTATTTTATCGCGGGCTTTGCGCCCTAACAATCAACTTGGCTGTTCCGTCGCCCATTTTTAGGGGGGGCGGTAACGGAACGCCGCACATCTTCGGTCTTCCCTCACGTTGGATGCAACTACTGATGATCGAAATCAAGCCGAGGATGGCGAATGAACTGAATTGGTCTATTAGCGCCGAACCTTTTCGACAAAATTTATCTCCAAGCAGCTATTGATTTTTAAAGCGGACGGCGAGCATTTATAACGTTACTGAACCGCCATACGGAGGGGTGTGTGGAAAATATCCCCCGGCTTGGTATGATATAGGTTTCGCGGAATAGCCCTCGACGGAATCGGGGGGATTCTCGAGAAGAGCACGGGCTGGCAAGCAGCCCGTGGCACCCGCGCCTGCGGCGGGAGCGCCTACCTAAGATTTGCCCGCCAAGATTTTCACCGAGATTCATGGTTTGCGGCGCGTGCAAGCGCGCCACCTACGATATTTCTATTTCTCACAATTACCCCGAAGGTCGTTATGAGTTCCTCCGCAGAAAACGGACCCGATTTTTCGCGTTGCGACGGATTGCTGCCCGCTATCGCTCAAGATTACAAGACCGGCGAAGTGCTGATGCAGGCGTATATGAACGCCGAGAGCTACGCCGAGACCGTGGCGACGGGGCGAGCCGTCTATTTCAGCCGTAGCCGCCAAAAATTGTGGCGCAAAGGCGAAGAGAGCGGCAACGTGCAAACAGTTAAAGCGATTTACGTCGATTGCGACCGCGACACGATCCTGTTGAAGGTCGATCAAATCGGGGGCGCCGCTTGCCACGAAGGCTATAAGAGCTGCTTCTTCCGTGAGGTCACGCCCGAGGGCCTAAAGGTCATCGGCGAACGGGTTTTCGATCCGGAAAAAGTGTACGGAAAGAAGTAGAAGAAGGATGAAGGCGAACGGCTAACAGAACCGCGATAGTCGTTAGTTGCGACAAACGGCGTTCGCAAAGTTTTAGCTGGAATCGCTTCACCGAGAAGGCGCAAAGACACTAAGTTTTCAGATAATATCAGAGACGAAGAGAGACAAGCCCATGGGCAACGTATTGAAACTCGGCATTCCGGCCGGCAGTTTACAAGAGGCGACCGGCGAATTGTTCCGCCGCGCCGGCTATAAGATCACGTTTAGCTCGCGCAGCTATTACCCGACGATCGACGACGACGAGATTGAATGCTTGTTGATTCGCGCTCAGGAGATGGCCCGCTACGTCGAAGACGGCGTTTTGGACGCCGGATTGACGGGCTACGACTGGATCATGGAGAACGGTTCGGACGTTCATGAAGTGGCCGAGTTGATCTTCTCGAAGGTGAGCCGTCGGCCGGTGCGTTGGGTTCTTTGCGTTCCGGAAAGCTCGCCGGTTAAAACGGTGAAGGATTTGGAAGGCAAGCGGATCGCCACGGAAGCGGTCGGCATGAC
This sequence comes from Thermoguttaceae bacterium, assembly GCA_963665265.2. GTDB lineage: Bacteria > Planctomycetota > Planctomycetia > Pirellulales > Thermoguttaceae > CAXXHQ01. The sequence goes on from OY762224.2 coordinate 3,057,357, forward strand.
GCAGCGTTACTTGGCCAAGCACGGCGTTAAGGCGAAAGTCGAATTTAGCTGGGGTGCGACCGAGGTGAAGCCGCCGCGTTTGGCTGACGCCATCGTCGAAGTGACCGAGACCGGCAGTTCAATTCGCGCGAATAATCTACGCATTCTCGACGAGGTTTTGACGAGCACGACGCGTTTCATTGCCAATCGCGCGGCCTACGCCGATTCGTGGAAGAAACAAAAGATCGACGACGTCGTTCTTATGCTCCAAGGCGCGATGGCCGCCGAGGGAAAAGTCGGTCTGATGATGAACGTGCCGAAGGATCAATTGAAAGGCGTTTTGACGCTTCTTCCGGCGTTGCAAAATCCGACCGTGTCGAACTTGGCCAGCGACGAATGGGTGGACGTCAACACGATCGTCAACGAGTCGGTCGTTCGTCAAATCATACCGCGATTGAAGGCGGCCGGAGCACGCGGAATCGTCGAGTATCCGCTAAATAAAGTGATTGATTAAGCCAGGGAATAGGTTTCGGGGAGAGGGATCAAGGTTTTCAACAAGGGAGAGCGTCATGTCGGCCGACAAACGATTGAGCGAAAAACTTGCCGAGTTGGGTTTGACGATGCCTGCGGCTCCGCAGCCGAAGGGTTTTTACAAACCGCTCCTTCAACATGGCGATTTGATTTTCACGGCCGGTCATTTGCCGATCACGCCGGACGACAAGATAATCACGGGCCGGCTTGGCGAAAATCTTTCGGTTGAAGAGGGGCAACGCGCGGCGTTGTGGTCGGGCTTGGGCATTCTCGCGTCGCTCAAAGCGCATCTCGGCTCGTTGGACCGCGTGAAGCAAGTCGTGAAAATTTTCGGGCTGATTAATTCGACGCCTGACTTCACGCAGCAGCCGGCCGTCTTGAACGGGGCGAGCGAATTGATCGCCGCGGTGTTCGGTCTTGATCACGGCGTCGGAGCTCGAAGCGCGGTCGGCACGAACGTTTTGCCGCTTGGAGCGGCCGTCGAAGTCGAAGCGATCGTCGCGCTGCATCAGTAAGAGGAAGCAAGCAGCACTCAGCGGTTAGCAATCAGCGAGGGCAGCGTTTCGTAAAGAGCGCTTTGTAAGGAACGGCCTCTGTGCCGTTCGGAAGGCTGCGGGACATCGCGGAGGGCGGTTTTCCGGAGGATGCGATTTCTCTGAGGCGTTACGTTAGTTTCCGGCCACGCGTTTGGGAATGGTGAACGAGTAGAGGCAGACGACGGCGCCGGAGGCCATCATGCTCCACGGAGCCCAGGCGGGCGGCGAGATGACTTTCTGCGGGCCGAGCGAAGCGGCGGCGTCGAAAATACTTACGGCCGAGTCGGCCGATTCTCGACTTTTCAAGACGAACTGCGCGACGCCCAGGCATTGAATGCCGATTACGATCATGAAAATTCCAATCGCTAGGAATAAGGCTCGCCACATAATTCACCTCGGGCTTGTCACCGCATTAGCGCGGAAATCTCGAACTACCGCTTATCTTAAAAATCGGTCGCAAAAACGCGTCGACTACAAGCGGTCGGGCAATCGACGTTCCATAGCGATAATTCCGATTCGAGCGTCCAGGTGAGAATACCCCGGAGCGTTTTTTGGGCGTACGGCGGGGCAAGAATCATGCGCAACGTACGTTTTGCGCGGAGTATACAGGCGTCGAAGTTCCCGCAGACGGCGAAAACGGAATTTTCCGCCTATTTTCCATGCGGCGATCCCGGGGACTTGGGTCGATGAAGAAAATAAGCGTCTGAAGAGCAATGCCCCTGTCTGAGACGCCGAATTGAGGGAAAACCTCGTCGATTATTTGGTAAAAGGATAAACGACGTCGGCATGATTCAGCGGAGAGGAGAGCTTTATTTCCGGTTGCAATGGGAAGTTGAGGGAGTTTTCTCGGTCAGCGTCAAAAAATGTCGGAAATTGAGCTCAATAATCCTGTTGTTCGCCATGATCATTTCCCCTATAATGTGTTAGTCGCAATATGTTCGTTTGCGGTTGTTTTGACTGCGAATAATGAGCAGGATGCGGCAAGAATCCTGTGCATTTCGTGATTAGGCTTACATCGAAGGATTTTGCGGCGGCGGTTCGGAAATTGGAATCGTCCCGCGGTATTTCGTAGGATTACAGCGAGCTTGTCAACGAAACCGAAAATTTTGATCGTTTGCGACTCTCGAGAGAACGCTGAACGTTCGCTCGGCGAGTCTCTGGCCTCCCATGAGGTAGTCATCGCGCAAAATCCGATTCGCGCGCTGGCCATTCTGAATCGGGAGCAATTCGACGGCATCTACATCTCGTCGGAATTTTTACAAGAGACGCTCGATATGGGGCGTCTTTTGCAAAACGAGCGAATTCTCGAAGGAATGCCCGACGGCTTGGTTTTGCTCGATTCGGACAATTTAATCATTTGGCACAACGAGCGTTTAAGCGAGTGGAGCCGCCGCGAGAGCGTGGTGAGCGAGAATTTTTATACGGCGCTCGGCAGCCCGGAAATATTAGGCCCCGATTTCTGTCCGTTCCATACGGCATTGGCCACTGGGCAACCGACCAACTCGACTTTGCGCAGCGGCGAGAGTCGCTATTACCAGGTTCATGCGGCGCCTGTTCGGGAAATCAAAGGTCCGTCGAAGCACCTCATCGTCACGATACGCGAAGTGACGCACGAGGTTCATCAACAGCAGAAGCTTGCCGCCATTCATCAGGCGGGCATGGAGCTTGCGGACCTTACGCCCGACGAGTTATTGCAGATGGCGGTGGAAGATCGCATCGAACTTCTTAAAGCGAACATTCTGCACTTTACTCGCGACTTGCTGCATTTCGACGTGGTAGAAATTCGCCTGCTCGATCCGAAAACGAACAAATTGGAGCCGCTTTTGGCCGTGGGGATGGAGCCGGAGGCCGCGAGTCGTTTGCTTTACGCCCAACCGCAAAACAACGGCGTGACCGGTTTCGTCGCGGCGACGGGCAAGAGCTATCTTTGCGAAGATACGACGGAGGATCCGCTCTATTTGGAGGGCGCGCGCGGGGCGAAAAGCTCTCTAACCGTTCCCTTGGTTTTACACGACGAAGTGATCGGCACGTTCAACGTCGAGAGCCCGGAGCCGAGGGCATTCTCCGAAGGCGATTTACAATTTTTGGAAATTTTTAGCCGCGACGTGGCCGTCGCATTGAATACCCTTGAGCTGCTTGCGGCCGAAAAGGTGAGCGCCGCAGCCGAGAGCGTCGAGGCGATTCACAGCGCGGTCGCTTTGCCGGTCGACGAAATTCTGAACGACGCCGTGAACGTGATGGAGCGGTATATCGGCCACGAGCCGGAGGTGGTCGAACGGTTACAGCGGATATTGCGTAACGCGCGCGACATCAAGCAAGTGATTCAAAAAGTCGGCCAAAAAATGGCTCCGACGCAAGCGCATCCGCAACTTACGCAAGTCGACGAGCGCGAGCGGTTGCGCGGTCGACGAATTCTCGTGGTCGACGAGGATGAAAATGTTCGGACGGCAGCGCACGGACTTTTGGAGCGATACGGTTGCGTGATTGAGACCGCCCATGACGGCGCCGAAGCGTTGTGCATGGTTCGCACTTTAGTTGACGGAGACTATGACGTCGTCATCTCCGACATCAAGCTTCCGGACATGTCGGGCTACGAATTCATGATGAAGCTGAAGGAATTGCTCGATCCGTTGCCGTTTATTTTGATGACGGGCTTCGGCTACGATCCGGGGCATACGATCGTCAAAGCTCGGCAAGCAGGTTTAAAGGCCGTTCTATACAAACCGTTCCGTCTTGATCAACTCTTAACGAACATTGAATTGATTCTCAACGCTCAACCGGCGAACGCGCCTTGCGAAGGCTAAAAGAAAAACGACGATCACGACGCAATTACCGCGCGGCGATCGTCGTTTTTTATTTAGCGACTATTCAAACGAGAACTATTTATCGTCGAGCCATTCGACTTTTCCGGAATCCAGATGGTAGAGGGCCGGAACGACTTTGACTTTATTCTCTTCAATAAGTTTTTTAATGACGGGGCTTTTTGTTTCCACGATCTCGGCTTGTTTTAACAGATTGTTGCGCACGGCAGTCGCTTGAGCGGCGTCTTTTTCGTTGGGTAGATTTTGGCCGGGGCTAACTTCGCCGATTAGTTTGCCCAAATTTCCCTCCGGCTTTTCCGGGGATAGGGCGGCCGCGACTGCTCCGCATTTTTCATGGCCCAGGATGACGATTAAGGGGGTATGCAAATGCTCGGCGGCGTATTCAATCGATCCAAGCGAGTAGGTTTCCGCCACATTTCCGGCGACTCGCACGACAAAAATATCGCCCAAGCCTTGTCCGAAAATGTATTCAGGCGGAACGCGAGAATCGGCGCAAGTTAAAACGGCGGCGAAGGGATGCTGCCCTTTTGCGAGTTCTTGGCGTCGTTTGTCGCTCACGTCTTTTCCCGACGCATGGCCAGCGACGAAATGCGTGTTGCCGTCCTTTAGCATTTGCATCGCTTGATCGGCCGTGACGGCGGCAATGTCTTTTGCGGACGCGAACGCGGAAAGCGACAGGAAAATCGTCGCTGAGGCGACGAGCGTCCAATAAAAACGAAACCGATTCATCCGATATCTCCTTGAAGTGATTGAGGCTTATATGGCCGCGGGGCGTCGCGGCGATTCAATCTTAGGTTTTTTTGGAGGAGCATCTCGGCGTCTACTTAACGATTTCGCCGTATTACATGAAAAGCATCGGCTTTACAGTGTTCGACTTCGCCACTACAATCAGGCTTCTTGTCAGGGAAAGAATGCATTTGCTTTTTTGAAGACGAGATTTCCTACTAGTTTTGCGAGCATTTCGACGCATAGTTTACTTTCGCACAAGACGATCAAGTAATTTAACTTTGGAACCTTACGAATGACGGAATACGACGCAGCTTCTGAATCGACTCAACCGAAGGTCCGATGGCAGGCGCTTAGCTCCTTGGAGCGGCGGATCGTGGGCGTACTGGCGGAGAAGGCGAAGACGACGCCCGACGCGTATCCGCTTTCGTTGAACGCGGTTTGCGTGGGAAGTAATCAGAAGACGAACCGCAGTCCGATCATGCAGATTGAGCCCGCCGACGCGGAAGAGGCGCTTGACCGTTTACGTGAGATGGGAGCCGTCGGGCTGATTGAAGGCTCGGGGCGAGTAGCGAAGTATCGCCACTATCTCTATGAATGGCTGGGGGTCGATAAAATCGAGCTTGCCGTAATGACGGAGCTTCTTTTGCGCGGAGATCAAACGATCGGCGAATTGCGAGGTCGAGCGTCGCGGATGGAGCCGATCGCCGATCTTGCGGCTCTTCGGAGCATATTGCAAGCGTTGGCGGCGAAGAGCCTCGTTCTTTTTCTAACTCCGGAAGGGCGAGGCCAAGTCGTCACGCATGCGCTCTACAAGCCACGCGAGATTGAGGCCTTGCACGCCAAATACGCCGGTTATTCAGCCTCCGATCTTCAAACGGAAACAGACGAGGAAGGTGATTTGCCGACGGCAACGCCTGTTCCGCGTGCGGCTGCGACTCCTCAAAACGACGACGCTTTGAAAAGCGAGATTGAGGAGCTACGGGCGCAGCTTCGCCAACTTCGCGACGACTTTGAAGTTCTTTCCGACAGCCACTCGCTTCTTGAACGGCAGTTTCGCGAGTTGACCGGAACGTAACAAGGCGCAAGACGCTCAAACGCACATGCCTTCGGGCTAACGTCTCAACGTCACAAGTAACTTTCGAAACTCTGCGTTTAAACCATCGCCATTTTTGGGGATTGCGATACGGCTGAAGCGATGGCCTCGGCGGCCGCTTGAATTCCTAATTGATGCGAGTTGACGGTCATGTCGTATAGGTGCGGATCGTTGACGTCATGATGGAAGAAACGTTGCACGAATTCACGGCGACCTGCGTCGGTCGCTCGAACGAAGCGGAACGCTTCGTTTTCGGTCATTCCCGTCAACTGGCGGATACGAGCGATTCGGTGCGATTCGGGCGCGACGATGCGAACCGAGAACGTTTTTTCTCTTGGCAGCAAAAACTGGGCGCCGCGTCCCACGAAAATGACACGTCCTCCTTTGGCCGCCGTATGCACCACGCGGGTGAGTTGCGAGACGAACGTTTCATGAGGAACGACTTTGCGGTCCATCCAGGTTCCTAGCACGTCGTAGACCCAATTGCTAGACGTTTCATCGACGAGGTCTAGCATTTGTCGGCAGCAGCGCAAGCGTTCGGCAATGTGGTCGAGGATGTTTTTGTCGAACACCTTCCAGCCCATGATTTGGCCTAAGCGTTCGCCGATTTCGCTGCCCCCGGCGCCGGTTTCCCGGGATAAGGTAAGGAACGCCTCGATTGGGCGATCGATTCGAAGGTGTTCTCCTAGGCTAATCGAGCGGTCATGAATTTCCGCGGTTTTGGCCCAGGCTTGCATTTTCCGTTCGGCGGCAGCCGCAAATTTCGGCTCATTACGGGAAGAACTGTCGCTCATGGTTCGACCTCCGGCAAAAGACGAGAGAAACGAAAAGGGGCGCCAAGCGCCGCCGAAAAACTCTCTCACCGCCGATATTCGTAGCGAGAGAAGTCGTTAGCTACGCCGGCTGCAAAACTCGAGGTCCGCGTCCGCCTGCATTATAGCCATTAGCGTTCGCGAAATGCAAATGAAAAACTCTTATGAAAAGCAAAAAGCCCGACGGGGCGTTAAGCCGAGTCGGGCTGAATAAAGCATATTCCGTCTCGTCATGAGGGGAGCGGGAACTTTCGTTCCTCTCGATGAAAGGCGCTTTGCAAGCGCCAGTTCGATTACATACCTGTCATGTCGACCGTCAAGCCATCCTTGCGATTGCCAAGGCTATAATGCAATTTGGCGTCGATTGTAAAATTGAGGAGCGAAACGTGTCCATCGCAGAAAGCCATGTGGTAACCTGCGGAATGGGCGCTGCCGAAGGATAGGTTATAGCGATTCATATAAAAATCTTTTGAGGCGATAAGCGTATTTTTTCGGCTATCCTGGGCAGGAGGGCAAAGCGAAGTTACGGAGACGGAGGAATCAGAAAGGTTGCTTGTCGGCCCAGCCGGATCGGTGATAACGTCCCCCTTAGTGGCGGAGCCGGCTTCTTTAGTTCCGGAGGCCACCATAGCCGCAGTGTATCGGGTTAAATTGAAGTCGTCGCCGGTCAAAACTGCGTTATCATCACCGTCGGAGGAAGCGAGATAAAATTCTTTTGCGACAAGCTTCTCGCCGACGAGATACGTCGTGCTTGTTCCGTCTGAAATATCTGCGTTCGGGATTTGGCTGCGCTGGTAGGCGAGTCCGGTGAAGCTTGTGATAATATCGGCGTAAAAGCCGGTTCCGGCCTTGGCGTCCGCATCCGTTGCCGGTCCGACTCCCCACGCTTCGCTTCGGGTATTTGCGCCGTAAGGAGTCACGATCGAGCCGCCGTTCGCGGCGTAATCGGTCCGGCAAACTCCTAGCGTCGCGTCAAGAGTGGCATTGACGAATGAGGTGTTTCCCCCGCTTATGAGCGCGGACATTCTTCGCGACGGGCAAAAAAGAATGGGAATCGGCGTTTGGAGCATCTTGCCGCGAGCCGCCGAGTTGTAAGTAAAGTCGGAACTTTTAGACGGGGCCAGGTCATGTAAAGCCGCCAATTCCATATATGGCAAGATGCCGTAGAAGAACCCGCCCGGTTGCTTGCTTCCGGAGCCTTTCTTCGGATCGCCCGCCCATTGGGAACCCCAGCCGCCGGAAGGATAATATTGGTGAGCGCTTTCGTGCCCTATTGCCGCCAAGGCGATATTTCGCAGGTTATTGCTACATTGGGCACGTCGTCCCGCTTCTCGGGCGGCTTGAACCGCCGGTAACAACAGCGAGACCAAAACGCCGATGATCGAAATGACCACGAGGAGTTCGACCAGGGTAAAACCGCGCTGTGGAGTTCTGTTTTTGGAAACGGCAGGCGAGGAAACCATGCAGTTCATAACCGGTTCCTTTTGAGGGGGGATTGATAGGCGTGAACGAGCGGCGAAAGTTCGTCCCTCGTCGATATTAAATCGTCTTAAAGCAGGTTGGTTTGCAGGCTTAATTGGGTAAAAGTTCTTACTTCGCTCGCTACGTGAGCACTTAGGTCTTTCAATCGCGTTTTGAAAGCAAAAAAGACCGTTTAGCGGCATCGGCCTCAATAGCCTTCGCTAGTTATGAATTATATCAAGGCTTCCTGAAATTGCACGCGCGGCGCATTGATTTTACGCAATTAATCCGTATTTTCGTCGCAGGGCAAACTTCTTACCCGTTTTATGCTTACGGCAATTTGCGGAAGCCGCGGTCGATCGATCAGGCGCCTTGACGGAGGGAGGGCCCATCGGGCATACTAAAGCGTTCTTCGAGCCTTTGAAAACGCGTTTTTTCCTTCCCCCCGGACCAGCGCTTACCAAATCCTATTCAAAGATTGCCCGACAACTCTAAATACGTTTTTTTGGCCCGTTTTCCACGGGCGAAAGTCGGTTTCGAGACCAACTCGCGGCGACCAGGGAACCTGTGATAATCGACTTCCATACGGATTTGAACGTCAAACGCCCTTCCGGCAGCTTGAAAATGAGCCGCTCGATCTCGCTTTGGATTGTCTTGATTGGATTAGCGATTCCTGGTTGCGGCGGCGACGCTCATAACCCCAATTCTGTTATTCGCGTCGAAGGTTCGGACACGATGGTCAACATCGCTCAGGCCTGGGCCGAAAATTTTCAGAAATCGCACCCCCAAATCATTCCGCAAGTCTTGGGGGGGGGCTCCGGGGTCGGCATCGCCAGCCTGATTCAAAACAATTGCGACTTGGCTAACTCCAGCCGCGCAATGAAAGACAAGGAACTCATCCAGGCTAAGGAAAATCATGGCGGGGTTGCTCCTATCGAGCATATCGTCGGTTACGACGCCCTGGCCGTATTCGTCCAAAAAGACAATCCGCTCGATGCGATTTCTTTAGAAGAGCTCGCCGAAATCTACGGCGACGGCGGAAAGATCGTCAATTGGTCTCAGCTTGGCGTAAAACTATCCGGACGGAGAGACGAAATCGTCTGCGTCGGTCGTCAAAACGGGTCCGGAACGTATTCCTTCTTCCGCGAGGCGGTCCTGGGAAAAAAACGCGACTACAAACTCGGCTCCGTCGATCAAAGCGGTTCGAAAGACGTCGTCGCTCTGATCGCCCGCGCTCCGCTTTCGCTTGGCTATAGCGGCATGGGCTATAAAACGAACGAGGTTAAGGCGTTAAAACTCTCGAAGAAAAAAGGAGGGGAGGGGATCGAGCCGACCGTTGCAAACGTGCAAAACGGTTCGTATCCGCTTTCGCGTCCGCTGTTGATATACACCGTCGGCGAATTGCCGACGCACGTTAAAGACTACTTGGAGTGGATCAAATCGCCCGCGGGACAAAAAATTGTGTTGGAGATGGGTTACGTCCCGTTGTTCTAGGCTCCTTGTTTGAATTGATTGGCGGGACTCGCTACGCTCGGCCCACCCCACAAAGATAACTGTGTCAAATCATAAGACTCAAAAGCCGAAACCGTTTTCCTTGCTCCGGCTCGTTCGGACCGCTATGGATTCCTGCGAGCCGTTAATCGAGGCGCTTATTCGGCTTTGCGGATGGAGTTCGATTTTGTTCGTTTTCGCGATTTTCTTTTTTATCTTTCGCGAGGCCGTTCCGGTCTTGGGAAAGATAAATTGGATCGCGTTTTTCACGAGCATGAATTGGCAACCGTCTTCCGACGTTAAACCTCAATACGGCATCATGGCGTTGATCGTCGGCACTCTTTCGGTCACCGGTCTTTCCGTGGCGATCTCCATGCCGTTAGGTCTTGGGGCCGCGGTGTATATCTCCGAATTCGCCGGCGGAAAATTGCGTGAGTTTTTAAAAATCGCAATTGAACTCCTTGCGACCATCCCTTCGATCGTTTGGGGATTCATCGGTTACAATCTGATTGGGACGCTGGTGATGGACCTTACGGGAGCCTCGGTGCCGATCAATTTGCTAACCGGCGGGATAGTTCTCGCGCTAATGAGCGTGCCGGTGATCGTTTCGGTCGGCGAAGACGCGCTGAAGGCGGTGCCCGATTCCTATCGCGAAGCCGCATTGGCGATGGGCGCCAGCCGTTGGGAGATCGTTTATCGGGTATTATTTCCCGCCGCCAAAAACGGGCTCCTGGCCGCAGTTCTTTTGGGGGTCGGTCGAGCGATCGGCGAAACGATGGCGGTTCTCATGGCCACCGGTCATTCGGTCCGAATTCCGCAAAGTGTATTGGACCCGATCCGCACGTTGACCGCGACGATCGCCGCCGAACTGGGCGAAGTCGTCAAGGGCGACGTGCATTACCGCGTGTTGTTCGTCATCGGCGTCGTGTTATTCATCATCACTTTCGCCGTCAATCTTACCGCGGATTTGATCGTTAAAGGCGTTCGCGCCGAGAAAAGCGAATAGAGGCCAGGGCGGCTCGAGATTATATATGTCCGAAGTACCCGCAAAACTTGAATACGTCTTGCTCCGCAACGCCGCCGGCGCGTTGGGCGGTCGCGCAAACGTCGAAACTTTAGGCGAATACTCGACCTTGTCCGACGCTCTCTCGGCGATTCAAGTTGAGCATTTCGGCGAAGGGAAGGGGCGCCCCCGCTTCATCGAAATCGCATGCCGCGAAGAGGGAGCAGGCGTCGGAACCAAGCGGAAATCCGTCGGCGATTTTTTCGTCAACGTCACGGCGTCGCCAATGGGCCCCGAAGGCGACGGGCAAGAAACCGCTCCGTGGCGCGGCCTTGCCGTGGCTCGCGACATGCTCGGAGCCGCCGTCCGAACAGATTTGCAAACGCTTCGGCCCGGGCAATTCGTTCGGCTAACGCACAAAGAACCGTTCACTCCTTCGCCTTTTGAACGGCGCAAGAAGATCAAGGAATCGATAGCCAAGTACGTTTTTATGGCGATGGCCTGGGTTTTAGCCGTTCCGGCATTGGCGATTCTCGTTTACCTGTTCGTCAAAGCGGCTCCGGTTCTTTCGCTTAGTTTTATTTTAGAAAATCCCAAGGATTACATGCGAGCTGGGGGCGTTTGGGCTCCGTTGGTCGGAACGTTTTTCCTTGTCTTTTTCTCATTGTTGATCGCGTCGCCGATCGGCGTTCTTGCGGGCGTCTATTTGAACGAATACGCCAAAGATAGTTGGATGACTCGCTTCGTCAATTTAGCGGTCGTCAATTTGGCGGGAGTTCCCAGCATCGTTCACGCTTTATTCGGCGTGGGCGCGTTCGTGCTGTTCGCGGGCATGGGCAAATCGCTTTTGGCAGCCTCCTGCACGCTGGCCGTCATGACGTTGCCCGTCATCATTACCAGCACGCGCGAAGCGTTGTCGGCGGTGCCGACGTCGTTTCGCGAAGCATGTTGGAACCTCGGCGCCACGCGATGGCAAACAATTCGCACGATCGTATTGCCGAATTCCGTTTCCGGGATTCTGACCGGGGTGATTTTGCAAGTATCCCGCGCCGCCGGCGAGACCGCGCCGATTCTTTTCACCGGGGCAGTTTTTTACGCTCCGGTGAAAGATCACGGCTGGCAGGCCTTTCTTCCCTATGGAATTCACGACCGCTGCATGGCGCTCTCGATGCACTTATTCACGCTTTCCACCCAGGTGCAAGGCGCGAGCGACGAACTGCAATACGGCGTCGCCGTCGTGCTTATCGGGCTGGTTCTGTTAGTTAACAGCGCCTCGATCGGACTCCGCGTTTACCTTCGTTCCAGGAAGAGGTGGTAAACGCGATGACGCAGATCAATTTTGAAAACGTTTCGGTCTCATTTGACGGCAAAGTCGCTCTCGAAGACGTTTCGCTCGAAATGCCTTCGAGAGAGATATTCGGGGTCATCGGTCCGGCGAACTCCGGCAAGACTACGTTATTGCGCTGCGTAAACCGCACGATCGAATTCACCTCATCGGCGCGAGTGACCGGCAAAATTGCGTTGGACGACGAGGACGTTTTCAAAATGCGAAACGTCTACCAGCTTCGCCGCCGCGTGGGGATGGTTTTTCCGCTTCCGGTCGGCTTGCCTCTGACCGTATTTGAAAATGTGGCCTACGCCCCGCGTCGCGCCGGAATCAACGATCGCGCCGAGCTCGAGGAAATCGTCGAGCGATGTCTCCGGCAGTCGATGCTTTGGGACGAAGTAAAGGATCGGCTCAATCTCCTCGGCACGCGGTTATCGGGCGGGCAACAGCAAAGGCTTACGCTGGCCCGCGCGCTTTCGCTTCAGCCCGAAATTCTTTGCCTCGACGAGTTTTCCATCGCTATCGATCCGGTCACCACGATGCGGATCGAGGAAATTCTCCGCGAATTGAAAAACGAAATGACGATCGTTCTCGTGACGAATCTCGTTCAGCAAGCGCGAAGGCTCGCCGACCACGTCGCTTTTTTCAGCGCAGGCAAACTTGTCGAATTCGGCGAGACGGAAAAGATATTTGAAGATCCGAAGGAGCGTCTTACGGCGCGTTACATTACGGGGGACTTCGGCTAATGAACGATTCGCCCGCTTCGCGGTCCTCCGACGTTTTTAGTATCGAAGCCAAAGATTTAAATCTTTGGTACGGCAAGTTCCACGCGCTGAAAAACGTGAACGTGAGTATTTCGCCAGGCGTTATCACCGCGTTGATCGGTCCGTCGGGCTGCGGAAAAACTTCGCTTCTGCGATGTTTTAATCGCATCAACGAGCGATATCCGAACGTAACGACTCAAGGCGAAATCAAAGTCCTCGGCAAGAATATCTACGATCGCGACGTCTCGTTAAGCGAACTTCGCCGTTCAGTCGGCATGGTGTTTCAACGTCCGAATCCGTTGCCTATTTCCATTTACGAAAACGTTCTATTCGGCGTCCGAACGCATGTCGCCCGGCGGGCGATCAAACGCGACGAGTTGGACTCGATGGTCGAATCGGCTTTGCGCGACGTTCAACTTTGGAACGACGTGAAAGATCGTCTCCGCGAGAAGGCCACTCGATTGACGCTTGAACAGCAGCAAAAACTTTGCATCGCGAGATTGTTGCCGCTCAAGCCACGCGTCATTCTGATGGACGAGCCTTGCTCGGCGTTAGACGGCGAAGGAATCGAACGTATCGAAGATTTGATTGAATCGCTATGCGAGAAATACGCGATCGTCATGGTGACGCACAACATGGGGCAGGCGCGGCGTTCTAGTCACGAGTGCATTTTCATGCTGATGGGCGAATTGATCGAACACGGCAAGACGATCGATATTTTTATGAATCCCCGTCGTCCCGAGACGGAGACTTACATCACCGGCCGCTACGGATAATCGCGGCGTGGGCGACGTTCTTAAGGTTTTTTCGCCGTGCCGCTCGGGTTCGGCGTCGGTTTTTCGGCCGGAGCAGTCGTTCCGCTCGGATTCACGCTTCCGACCGTCGTGCCCTGGGTAGTAACTCCCGCAATCGCGCCTTCGGTCGCGGTTCCTCCCAAGGCAGCTCCAGTCGGAGGCGCCTCGGAACGTTTTTTCGCCTCTTCCGCCGCCTTATCGGGCGCGGCTTTCGGCGTTTCGGTTCCGACCGGGGTTTGGAATTGTTCGGAACGCTCGGCCGCCGTTCCCACTAAATCTTCGGTGATTTCGTCGAGCATATAGATTTCGACGCGTGAGTTTCGCTTGTAGTTCGCGTCGGCTCTTAACGTGAAAGGTTCGGTCGAACCGGCCTGACTCATTCTCATTCGCTCCGGTTCGACTCCTAACTGGGCGAGATATTCTTTCGTCGCTTCGCATCGGGCGAAGCATAACTGCCAGGCGTCGGTATAAGGGCTATCCTCCGGCATCGGTTTTTTCGTCGCATGCGCGCGAATTTCCACTTTATGCCGATTGCCTTGCAGAACGGGCGCGAACGTACGGAGCGTGTCTTTCGCCTCGGGCGATAATTCGGCGGACAACTCTTCAAAAAGGACCATCGTGCCGGTGCGATCTTGCTTGCCGTCGTGCAAAACGAAAACGCTCATTTTGCCGGGCTCGACGTTTTTCTGTCCCCGCACTTTGTTCGTCTTCTTATCGGGGGCCGAGGTGAATTTCGGCACTTTCATACTCTCGCCGGAACTCTTTTGGAAGGGCATGTTAATGCCGCGAGTCGTAGGGGGCAATCCCTCCGTCGTAGGCTTCGGAGAAGTGTGGAACGGGTCGTTGAAGTATTGCGAGACCGCTTCCTTCACCTGCGGCTTAGCTTGTCCGACGATCCACATGACCATAAAGAAGGCCATCATCGCCGTCACGAAGTCCGCATACGCCACTTTCCATGCGCCGCCTCCTCCCGCCATAGTTTATTCTCGCTTCATGCAATGAGTTTCGTAGTGCGGGGATTAGGTCTTTTCGACTTCCTTGAACAATTCGTCGAGCGCTTCGCGACTGAATCGCATTTCGCCGCCGACGCTACGTCGCGCTTGCTCCAACGCTTCCTTCGGAGCTAAATCGTTCACAAACCCTTGAATGGCCGTAGCGACCGCACGGAAATACATGATTTCGGCCTCGGCCAAAAATTCCAATTGCGTGGCGAACGGACCGCAAAAGCCGTAGGAAAGCAAAATACCGAGAAACGTGCCGACTAACGCGGCGCCGACTTTTTCACCGATTTCTTCGACGGGGCCGTTAATGGCGCCCATCGTCACGACGATACCCATCACCGCCGCCACGATGCCGAACCCCGGCAATCCGTCGGCCGTTTTCGAGAGAACCATCATCGCCGAATGGTGTTCTTCGGAAATCAAATTGATTTCGCCTTTGAGCATGCCGGCCATTTGCTCCGATTTCACCGTGCCGTCCAACACCGGCGAGAGCGAGCCGCATATGAACTCGATCGCGTGATGGTTGCTTAACACCTTTTGATACTTCGTGAATATCGTGCTCTCGTGCGGGGAGGTTAAATGCGATTCCAGAATGATCAAACCTTCACGCCTCGCCAAGCGAAACAAATCGTACAGAAGTTTGAACAGGTCGCCGTAGGCCGCTTTGTTATAAGGCGATCCTTTAAAGCATTGGATAACGCCTTTGAACATGTCGATCAAGACCTTTTTCGGGGCCATGATGATCAAAGCGCCGAAAGCGGCGCCGCCGATCGTCACAAATTCCGACGGGTGGATAAGCGCGCCGATATGCCCGCCGGCCATTGTAAAGCCGGTGAGGATCGAGCCGAGAACGACTACGCAGCCGATAATGCAAATCATACGCGTCTATCCAAGCGAAATCTAAGGCGGGCGGGAGAGTATGCCGACGGCGACCAAGTCGGGCCTATCGCGGCAAACTCACAGGCGGGATGTTCGGCGGGAGGCGCTCCGTCGTTCGCCCACGGCAAAAGACAGAGTTTGACCCACAAGTATCTAGCATTAAATACTGTGTAAAGCAAACATCTTTCCAGCTGGAACCCCCCTTTTTGAGCAAAGAATCCGCTGTAGGGCGTTGTTCGTAACTGCTTTTCAGATAGAGCCTTGCGGATATTGAAAGATCGCCGCCTTGCCCGAAGCACGCATGATCTTCATACTTAGAGGATGGAAGCTCAAAGAATAAATATTCTCTACGAAGTCGGCGCCTGTTTGGCGGTCAACAAGCCCTCGGGAGTCCTCACTCAAGCCCCCCCCGGGATCGACAGCCTTGAAGTCCGCATCAAAGAGTATCTCCGGTCGAAAGATCCGCAACAGCCTGAACCAATCTATCTCGGCATCCCGCATCGGCTCGATCGTCCCGCCTCGGGCGTAATTCTATTCGGAACTAAGCATTTCGCCACGAAGAAGATCTCGTCTCAATTTGAACGCCGAACGGTCAAGAAAATCTATTGGGCTCTGGTAGAAGGGCACGTCGAACCAGCCTCGGGGACCTGGGAGGACCGGTTGCACAAAATTCCGGGTACTCCGCAGGCAATCGTGGTTCCGCCGAGCCATTCCGAAGGTCGGCATGCTGTGTTACATTATAGGGTTCTCGCCCAGGCCGATTGGGGAACCTGGCTCGAGATCACGCTCGAAACCGGGCGAACCCACCAAATCCGCGTTCAATCGGCCTCGCGGGGGCACCCCCTCCTTGGCGACGGTTTTTACGGCGGAAATGTCCCTTTCGGCGAGCAATTTGAAGACGTTCGAGAGCGAAAAATCGCTCTCCATGCGCGCATGCTCGACTTCTACAACTCGGCCGTTAAGGACCGAGTGCAAGTCGTCGCTCCGCCGCCGGCGGAATGGACGCCCTTTGTCGGCGAAATAGTTGATTAAATTGCGACGCTGCTTTTGCGAGGCAGCGACTATCGAAGATAAGGCTCTGGTGGGACTCGCTTCACTCGGCCCACCCTACAAGAATATTGAAGGACACGAATCATGCGAGATCCGTTTTCCGCTCGTGACGTTTTTCATTCCCTGGCCGGCGAGCTTGGCATCTATCGGCTTAGCCGCTTGGAAGACGCCGGGCTGACGCAAATCCGAACGCTGCCGTATTCCATTCGCGTCTTGCTCGAATCGGCTTTGCGTAATTGCGACGGATTTCAAGTCACCGAGGACGACGTAAAGCGGTTGGCCGGGTGGAATCCGCATGCGCCCTCACGATCGGAAACGCCCTTTAAGCCCGCTCGAGTCATTCTCCAGGATTTCACCGGAGTTCCGGCCGTCGTCGATTTGGCGGCCATGCGCGGAGCGATGAAACGCTTAGGCGGCGATCCGCAAAAGATTAATCCGCTCATTCCCGTCGACTTGGTCATCGATCATTCGGTCCAAGTCGACTACTTCGGAACCGACGAATCGCTCGATCAAAACGTTCAGGTCGAATTTCAACGAAACCGCGAACGATACGAGTTTCTCCGTTGGGGACAAGAGACATTCAGTAATTTCAGAGTGGTTCCGCCGGCGGTCGGCATCATTCACCAAGTGAATTTGGAATTTCTGGCCAAGGCCGTTTTCGTCGGCAAAGACGCGGACGGCGCCGTGGCCTATCCCGACACGCTCGTCGGGACCGACAGTCACACGACGATGATAAACGGACTCGGCGTTTTGGGCTGGGGGGTCGGCGGAATCGAAGCCGAGGCCGTTATGCTCGGGCAACCGCTCTATATGCCCGCCCCTGAGGTAATTGGCGTCGAGTTGAGCGGCGAATTGCCCCCGGGAGCGACCGCCACCGACTTAGTGTTGACCGTCACGCAGATGCTTCGAGCCGAAGGCGTGGTCGAAAAGTTCGTCGAATTCTTCGGCCCGGCCCTGAGCCGCATGAAGGTCGCCGATCGCGCCTTGGTGGCGAATATGGCCCCGGAGTACGGCGCCACGATGGGCTACTTTCCGATCGACGATCAGACGATCGCTTTTCTCCGCGAAACCGGTCGTAGCGAAGCCGAAGTCGATCTCGTCGAACGTTACGCCAAGGAACAGCAGATATTCCGCTATCCCGACGCCCCCGCTCCGCACTATACCAAAGTCTTGCATTTAAGCCTTAACTCGATCGAGCCGAGCTTGGCCGGTCCGAAGCGTCCTCAAGATCGGGTCGCCTTGGCCGCCGCCAAAGCGTCGTTCGCTCAATCCTTAAAGGCGCCGGTCAAAGAGCGGGGATTCGCCTTGCCCGAATCGCAGATTTCGCAGACCGCCAATTTCGACGGCAAAGGGGAAATCGGACATGGGGCCGTGGTCATCGCCTCGATCACGAGTTGCACGAATACGAGCAACCCCGACGTCATGTTGACCGCCGGTCTAGTGGCTAAAAAAGCGGTCGAACGCGGTCTAAAATCAAAGCCGCACGTTAAAACCAGCTTGGCGCCCGGCAGTCGCGTCGTGACCGATTATTTAGAAAAGACGGGGCTCATGGAGCCGCTTAAGCAACTCGGCTTCCATGTCGTCGGCTACGGCTGCATGACTTGCATCGGCAACAGCGGACCGTTGCCCGAAGCGACCGCCAAGGCGATTACCGACGGTAATTTGGTCGCCGCCGCCGTTTTGAGCGGAAACCGCAATTTTGAAGGGCGCGTCAATCCGCTTGTCAAAGCTAATTACCTGGCCTCGCCGCCGTTGGTCGTCGCCTACGCTTTGGCCGGCACAATGCAGCTCGACTTGACCAAGGAACCGATCGGCAATGACTCGAACGGAAAACCTGTGTATCTGAAAGATATTTGGCCGACGCAAGAAGAAATCGCCGAGGCTTCCGCTCAGGCGATTCAACCCGAAATGTTCCGCAAGCAGTACGGCGACGTTTTTAAGTCGAACCCCGTTTGGAACGCAATTCCCGTGAAGAAAAGCGAGCAATTCCCATGGGACTCGGCCAGTACCTACATTCAAGAGCCGCCGTTTTTGGCCGAAGCCGGTAAAGCGTCCGCCGCAATCACGCCGCTCGTCGGCGCTCGAGCCTTGGCCGTTCTCGGCGATTCGGTCACGACCGATCATATATCGCCGGCCGGTTCGATCGCAGCAAAGAGCCCGGCGGGAAAATTCCTTCAAGAGCGAGGCGTCGCCCAAACGGATTTCAATAGCTACGGTTCGCGCCGCGGCAATGACCGCATTATGACTCGCGGCACGTTCGCCAACATCCGCATTCGCAACTTCTTGGCGGGCGGCGTTGAAGGGGGCGTCACTCGCCATTTGCCAAGCGGCGAGATCATGTCGATTTTCGACGCATCGGTGAAATACAGAGAAGAAAAGACGCCGCTTATCGTTCTAGCCGGCAAGGAATACGGCACAGGCAGCAGCCGCGATTGGGCCGCCAAAGGTCCGTTTCTCCTTGGCGTTCGAGCTGTCATCGCTTCGAGCTTTGAACGCATCCATCGCAGCAATCTAATTGGAATGGGCATTCTTCCGTTGCAATTGGCGCACGGCCAATCCTGGGAGACGCTCAATCTGACCGGCGAGGAAACGTATGACGTTCCCGACTTGAACGACGAACTGAAACCTGGCGCCGAGTTAAAGATCGTCGCGGTCGCCCCGAACGGCGTGAAGACCGAGTTCACCGCAACGGCCCGCATCGATACGCCTGTTGAGTTGGAATATTACCGCGACGGCGGAATTCTGCAGACTGTGCTAAAGAACCTTGCCGCGGAATGATCGATCTCAGGTCCGCTTGCCGTCGATTATTTTAGGAGATGCTATTTGAAATGCCGCTTCCAATTTACGTTGGAGCGGCCTTTTTCTTTTCTCAGACGGTTCGGAAGTTCGAATTTGATCTCATTAAAGTTGGAGGGGTGACGGGGCGGAGGCGGAGCGAGGAACGCGGAAGAGGAGAGGCGTTTCGCAAAATTTAATCCGATTCGTCAAATATCCCTGGGGCCCTGGCGAATAAGAAAGCGGAAAACGCAAAAGCACGCCCGGCAGGACTCGAACCTGCAACCAACGGATTAGAAATCCGTTGCTCTATCCATTGAGCTACGGGCGCGTAATCGCCTTGCCAGTAAGGAGTTGCGGCGACAGTGAACATGGCTTAAGCGCTTGCCGACTGACCGACGCCAAAAAATCATGCCCTTAAGAATATAGCATCCGATGGTTGGACGCAAAAGGCGTCTTTTGGAGCGGAGTTGCGTATCGAATTGTTTGAATTAAATCGTGCAAAAACATGGAGCTCGGTTAAAATCAGGGCGGCTAACCTCATCATTTTTCAAGAGTCTTTTGCAATAACGAAAGAAACTCGTTCATGCTTCAACCGCTTGTAACGCCATTTTCCCGACGAATATCGTCTTTCGATCCCAAGGATTCGCTTTATGCGGTCCAGGCGGTGGACGGTATTGTCGCCGAGGCCGAGGCTTCCCAAGCAAGCGACGTTCATTTGCTGCCCGGTCCGCAAGGATTAGAATTAAAATTTCGGATTGACGGAGTCTTAACGCCGGCTTTCGTCTTTCCATCGTCGACGGCGCTCAATATCGTTACGCGCATCAAAGTCATGGGCGGATTGTTGACCTACTATACGGATCGACCGCAGGAAGGTCGAATTCCTTCGGCGGGCGGAGTTGAGATGCGAGTCAGCGCATTTCCAACTTTACATGGCGAACGCATCGTGATTCGTCTATTCGGCGGGGAAAAAAACTATCAGCAGATTGCGGAGCTTGGATTCTCGGAGAGCGCGGCCGCCGATCTCCGAAACATGCTGACTGAAACCTCCGGCGTGATCGTGATTTCCGGTCCGGCGGGAAGCGGCAAGACGACTTCGGCATACGCCTGCCTTCGCGAAATAATGAATCAAACGGACGGCATGAGAAGCGTCTCCTCGATTGAAGACCCTGTCGAAGTTGCCGTGGACGGCGTCGCCCAGACGCAAGTGTCTCCCGGAGCCGGTTTCGATCTATCGTCGGCATTGCGCTATATGATGCGGCAAGATCCGGAAGTGATCTTGGTAGGCGAAATGCGAGATCGACAAACCGCTGAGGCCACCCTGCAAGCCTCGTTGACCGGGCATCTTGTGATAACCACGTTTCATGCGGGGAGCGCGGCCGAAACGATTAGTCGTCTATTGGAAATGGATATCGAGCCGTATGTCCTTCGTAGCGGGCTACTCGGCGTCGTGAATCAAAAATTATTGCGTAGACTTTGCGAATGTTCGAAGTCGACGGCGGATGCGACCGCTTCTCGTTCAAACGCCAACTCGGCTGACGCCCTTGAGCCTCGAGGTTGCGAGAGGTGTTGCGGAACCGGCTATCGAGGTCGGTTTCCCCTGGTCGAAGTATTGCGCATTAAGAATACCGAGTTGGGGCGAGCAGCATTGGCGGCCGCAGATTCGGCCGAAATAGAACGGATTGCGTCGCAGGCCGGGATGCTCGATTTCCGCAGTCAGGCGAGCGCCGCGGTTGCGGCAGGAATCACGTCGGAAGCGGAAGTAAGACGCGTTTTGGGATTTGAGCGCCGCTAGCGGATTTTTTCCGGCGGCGAACCAACAAATTCAAAAGCGAAGGGGATTGCTGTGGATGAATTCGTGAATAACTCAAATCAGGCAGCACAGTTGTCGGCTGAGCAAGTAATCGCGTTCGGCGAGGAGATCGTCTCCCTGACGCATGCCGGAGTTCCTATCGAGGATAATCTTGCCGCGTTCGCAAAAGAGACTCCGGGGCGATTAGGAAAGCTCACGGCGGCGGTCGCCGCTCGAATGCGAAAAGGGGAGCCGCTCGAAAAAATCATCGAGGACCGCTCTCTCGGATTTCCACGTGTGTTTTCCGCGACGATCTCGGCCGGCGCCAAGGCGAATCGGTTGCCGGCCGCATTGGAATCGACGACGAATTGCTATCGTCGCATAGCAGATCTTCGCGGCGAAGTGGCATCGGCTATCGCGTATCCATTGGTCGTCATCGCTTTTGCGTGGGCATGTTTCGCTTTAATGTGCCGATTCATCATTCCGAGTTTGGCCGTTTCGTTCAACGATTTGAATCTTGTAAATTCGAGAGTTTTCGTTTCGCTCGCTTTCTTTGGCCGATACGCCGTCGTTTGGGGAATCGCTATACCGGCGTTCTTCCTCGCTTTGGTTTTTTTTATTCGTCGTTGGGCAAGTCGACTGAGCGGGGCAGGGGGGGCGTTCTCGCGCCTGCCGGGCGTCTCGACCGTCGGCTCGATGCAAAACAATTTTAAAATTGCCGCTTTCGCCGAAAACGCAGGTTTGTTGCTGGAAAACGAAGTTCCCTTACATGAGGCTATAACGTTGGCCGCCCAGGCGACGGGCGATCGTCGCTTAATAGTCGCCGCCGTAAAATCGGCCGAGGCCCTCCTGCAAGGTCGCCAAGACTTGCTCAAGCGTAATTCCCCTTTCGCCTTTAGCCCAATGTTGCAGTGGATGTTATTCGCCGATACTCAAGCTGGCGAGTTACATCGATCGTTGAAAAGCGCCGCCAATATGTTTTTCTATCGAGCCGAGCGGCAATCGAAAGTCTTCCGAGCGTTGTTGCCAGCGGCCTTCATGGTCTTCGCGGCCGGAGGAGTCACCCTGATCTACGCTTTAATTCTGATCATGCCGTATGCGGCAATGTTAAAGGCTCTTGCGGGAAAATAGGTCTGATTATTCCTATTGAAATTTAAGTGAGAGACGAATTCTCATGACAATATTCAAATCAATTCGATTGTCAATCGACGAGTCGGCGACGCTCTATGACGGCGTGGCGACTCTTGCGCAGGCGAACTTGCCGCTGGCCGAGGGACTCCGCGTTTGGGCGGCCGAGTTTCCCAATAGAAAAGTTAGAGCGGCGGCTCAGCGAATCGCCGTGCAGTTGGAGCACGGGCGCTCGTTGCCCGACGCATTAGCGCTCGTCGATCGAGGTCTTCCCGCATCGTTGCGAGCGGCTAAGGCCGGCGGAATCGAATTCGCCAATTTCGCCGGCCTTATCCGCGAATACTCCGCCGTTAAACGAAATATGCTCGAGTTACGGCGAAAAATGATAACGAGCGTTTTATACCCGCTCATCCTTCTCGTCGTGTTTTTAGGCGTCCTTCTTTTGTTTCAAGTCGGAATAGCTTCGACATTTAAGCAGCTTTTTCACGAATTCGGCCTCAGGCTTCCCGCAGTCACTCAAGTATTTCTCTATTCTCCGCCGTATATTATCGTCGGCATCGCATTGATTACCGTCGGGCTCCTTGCAGCGCCCCTTTCGATGACTCCGTCAATATTTACTTCACATTTCGCCCGCATTTCTTATTTAACTCCATTCGCCGGCAGGGCGAGTCGCGCGGTTCGATACGCCGGCTTTTCCCGATTCTTCGGCGAACTAATAAATAACCGCGTGCCTGTTCCCGCCGCCTTTCGAGCGGTCGCTCCCGTTCTCTACGATCGACGCATGGAGAAGGCGTGTTTAAAAATTGCCGCGGAAGCGGAAACCGGAATGCCGTTCACGGAGAGCAGAACGTTCCGGCGCTTGTTTCCTCCCTGCTTGGTGAACTATTGCGATTGGGGCGCCAAGAACGCCTCGCTCGATAAGGCCTTGCGTGCTTCCTCCGATCTCTACGAAACGCAAACGATTTCCAACTGCGGATTTTTCGAGGCGTTCGTTACTCCTATTCTTTCCATGATGATCGCCATCTACGTTCCTTTTCTGGCCGTGGCGATGATAATGCCGTTAGTTTCCCTAATTACCTCGTTAACCGGGGGTAAATAACATGTATTACGCAATTTTATCGATTGCACTTGTCGCCCTCATCGTGTTAGCGGGCGTTCGCGCGGCATTCCGAGTTGCCGTGCGTCTGCGTCGCGTCGAAAATTTCGCCGGTTATATCTCAAATCTGTGGCGCAACGTCGTCGCTCCTGTTGTGCTTCTACTTGGCGTGGCGATCGGTTTTATTTGTTCGCTCGTCGCATGCGCTTTTTTCGCCAATATATTCGGCATTATTGTGTGGTTAGTATTCGTCAGTTTCGCGATCGACTTTTGGAGGCGCAAGCGGGCGAATCGAGCCGTCGCGTTCATGCAAACGCTAACGATCGCCGTTGAAAACGAAATGCCGCTCGGACCGACGATCGAAGCCTTCGCTCGGGAGTTCGGCGGCTATCACGCCCAACTCGCGGCAGAACGGGTTCGACAGGGACGCGGGTTGGCCGAAGTCATCGCCGAAGCGAAAAACATCGCTCCGTTCGGAGCCCCTTATATGATCCGCATAGGAGACGCCACGGACTCGATGTCGAAGGCGTTGCGAAGATTTCTCGACCGGAAAAACGAATGGTTCGCCTTGGTTACTTCGATGTTCGTCGGCTTAAGCATCCTTTTGTTCGCCGTCGGAATCATGACTTTTACGATTATTAAAGTAATTCCCTCCTTCAAAAAAATCTCCGTCGATTTCGGCATGAAACTGCCTCTGCCGACGCAGATATTGATACAGCTTTCCGATTTACTTGCCCCGTCAATTATCCTGCTCGTCTTCGCTTTGTTCGCCTTTGCCGTATTTTGTCTTTTACGCAATTGGGGAGCGCTTACGATCGAGATACCGGGCGAAGGGAAATGGCTTACCGGAGCTTCACGCAAAGCCGACGTGCTGGAGAGTCTAATCCTCGCCGCCGAAAATAATCGGCCGTTCGAGCGAGCGCTGGCCGTGCTCGGCAAATCCTATCCCTATGTGGGCATGCGACGCCGTCTTCAACAAGCTCAATTATTCATCGATCGCGGAGAATCGTGGATCGACGCCCTGCTAAAAAGCGGCGTGCTATCGCAGGCAGAGGCGGAGGCCGTTCGATCGGGCGAACGGACCGGAAACCTCGCTTGGGTATTGGAATCGCTCGCCGAAAGGAATCGTCGCCTCATCGGGCGACGCGTAAAAAAACTTCGAGGCGTGCTGTTCTCCTCCTATATAGTCGCAGGCGGTTTTATGGCGACTCTCGTCGCCACTTCCGTCTTTTCGTTCCTCGTAAAAATTATTGACGGATTGGTCGCCGGTTACTAAGTCAATTTCATCGTCTCGCTTCGAGGCGACGTTCAGGAAACAAAATATGAAACGCTTACCTCATGGTGTATCGATCGTCGAAACGATTGCGGCCGTCGCCGTTTTGGCGACCGTCTGCACGATTTCGCTCCAATATATGAGTGCGACCGCCGTACAGCGTCGTGAAATCGAACGCCGACATGCCGCGCTCCAGGAAGCGGAGAATATCTTGGAGCGACTGACGGCATTGCCTTGGGATAAACTCTCCTCGACTTCGGCGGAGAAAATTGAACTCTCGCCTGATTTGAGGAACGCTTTGCCCGGCGCCCAATTAAATGTCGAGGTCGTTCCAGGCGAAAGTGACGTGTCGGAAAAGAAAATCAGTTTAACGCTTTCTTGGAACGATCACGGAGGCAATTCGGTTAGTCCGGTTCGCTTGACGACTTGGAGATTTCGAGCCGCAAAGGCGGCGTCTAAGCCTGAAATGCCTGCCGACTCCAAACCGAAAATAGAACCGATTGAAAAGGACTCTCCCGCCGAAAAAAGATCGGCCCAGCGAAATTCGGAGGCGCTAAATGCTTAACCTGACATTATCAAAACGGAATCTCCATCGCGGAATCTCACTTCTCGAAACACTCGTCGTGATCTCGGCGACGACGGTCATTTGCGGGGTCGCCGTGGCCCTTTTGGCCGTCGCCTTTCGAACAAACGACGTTAATCGGGAACGTTATATATCTCAAAACGCCGTCGTTCGATTCGCCGAGCAATTTCGTCGCGACCTAAAATTCGCCGAATCGATCGACATTTCCTTCGACGGAAGCCGAATCGACCTTCGCCGGACGGAGTTTTCCGAGATTGTGCGGACGATCTCTTACGTCGAACGTCACGGCTCCGTGACGCGAAACGAAACTTCGCCGAACGGGACAATTAGCGACGACGACTTTCATTTCGGTAAGGCCATTACGGTCAAGTTTGACTCCGTTAAAACAGACGGCGGCGCGACGCTGGTCGGCGCGAAAATCACTTCCGAAGATTCTGCACGCGGTATGCCGACGACTTCGATCGTCGCCGCATTCGGAAAATTCGCCAAGCCGATAGAACTGATAAGCGAGACGAAACCATGAACAATTCCAAACGAAAACGAAGCGGCGTCGCAATGATCGTGGCCCTAGTTTGCGTGGTCGTCGTAGGAGCCTTGTGCGCCGCGGGCTTGGTATATGCGAGAACTTCGCATCGCACGACGCAAGACGCTTTTTACCGCATTCAAGCCGACTGGATTGCGCAAGGCGGTATGGAAAAAGCGATCGTCGCTCTTGCGGAGAATCCTAAGTATCGCGGCGAACGGTGGATCGTCTCCATCGAAGAGCATGGCGAAAAGGAGCCGGGCGTCGCCGAAATCAAAGTCGTTCCCGAGGATAACTCAAAGCCTGGAGTCGTTCAGGTAACGGCGCAATTTCCCGCCGATTCGGAGCGCCGAGCAACGGTCGCCTATGAACGTCAAACGACGCTCGCGAATTAATTGTTTTCGTTTTTTGCGCTATTTTCGTATGCCGAAGTTAAAAAACATTCAACGATTATAATGGAGTCTTGCCATGTTCCTCAACAAAAAAGCCGCATTTACGTTGGTGGAATTGCTCGTCGTGATCGCCATCATCGGAATTCTGATTTCCTTGCTTCTGCCTGCGATACAAGCGGCGCGGGAATCGGCCCGCAGGATGGCCTGCACGCACAATCTGATGAATCTCGGCGTCGCGTTGAACGAATACGAATCTGCCCAAGGCTCGTTGCCCTCGGGCGTAGAAGACGATAAAGGGCCGATCCGTAACATTGCCGCAGGAAAGCATTATAGTTGGATCACAAAGATTCTTCCGTATATCGAGGAGAAGCCTCTCTATCAGAAAATCGACTTCAAATCCGGCGTCTACGACGCAAAGAACGCGCAAGTTCGCATGATTCCGCTGCGAATCGTAAGCTGCCCTAGTTCGCCGCACGATGAATACACCCGGAATGAGGAGGAGCGATTTTTCCGCAGCATGTACGCCGGTTGCACGGGAGGCGTCGAAACGCCGATTGATTCGAAAAACGACGGCGTTTTGTTCTTGAATAGTCATATCAAGCGTGAAGACGTGACAGACGGCGTTTCGCATACTCTTTATGTGGGCGAAAAAATTTGCGATCTAAACGACCTTGGCTGGATGTCGGGAACTCGCGCCACGTTACGCAATACGGATCATGCGAAGATCACGTTTGATCCGAACAGAACCCTCGAAATGGTTGCAAAAGTCTGGCCGAAACCTGACGCCGAGGTCTATGCCGATTCGGGCGAGGAAACGAAGACACCCGAGGCGCCTAAGCCCGACGAAACGAAGAAACCGGAGGTGAATTCGAAAACCGACCAAATGGATTTGTACGTCGGAGGATTCGGTTCCAGTCACCCTACCGTCTCGAACTTCCTGTTTGGCGACGGCAACGTCCAAGCGATCGTCCACAACATCGACGAAAAAGTATTCCAGATGCTTGGCAACCGAGCGGACGGCGCCGTTTCGGCCGACGATCCCACGCGAGCGCAACAGTAGATTTGCAGCTTGAAAGCGGCGGTTTCTTCGCGGATTTCGCCGCTTTTTCGTAGGGCTTGTTATTTTTCCGGGAACAATTAAACTTGGACGTACTTTCAGCCGTTATTCATTAGGCGTTTCCCCGCCTGGGGGTGGCGAACTTTGGAACTGGACTACTTGTCGTGTTCTAAAGTTCGGACAGATCTTGGGTGTGATATGAAACGCTAAGTTATTACGGTATTTCGACTTGGAGAGGTGGCTGAGTGGTCGAAAGCGTCGGTTTGCTAAACCGATGTACGGGTCAAACTGTACCGCGGGTTCGAATCCCGCCCTCTCCGCTCATTTCAAAGCCGTCAACGTAAAACCTTGACGGCTTTGTTTTTGCGCCGACAGTGTTTTTCGGCGTACCCGCTTTGCGCCGGACAGAGAATCCGATATTTACGGCAGAACCGTGAATCCGGGCTTTTCGATCCCCTCGGAAGCGACGGCTGTCCATCGGATTGGCGACGCAGACGTAAGGGACTCGCCGCGGTTTGAGCAAATCTTGCAGGAATTTCGCGACTTCATCGGCGATCATGGCCCGATCGCCGGCTACAACACTAAGCGTTTTGACCTGCCGCTCTTAATCGAAGAATTCAAGCGGTGCGGCATTACGCTCGATTTGTCCAATCGGCCGGTCATCGACTCGTTCGAAATCTATAACAAAATGGATCCGCGAACGTTAACCGGCGCCGCCGTCCGCTATCTTGGTCAAGCGTTTGAGGGCGCTCACTCGGCCGTCGATGACGTCTTGGCCGCCGCGGCCGTTTTGGACGCTCAAATCGCTCGGCACGCCGATTTACCTCGCAACGCGAGGGAGTTGGCCAAGATGTTCGCTTCGCCCGATTTGGCGGGCCGATTTCGCTTCGACAACGCCGGCCAAGTCGTTTTCAACTTCGGCAAGCATCGCGGGCGAACGCTGGACGAAGTCACCTCGAAAGTCCCCGGCTACTTGATCTGGCTGCAAAATAACGAGGGAACGCACGACGACGTTCTCGCTTTGGTCCACGCGGCCTTGGATCGGGCGGCCGACGATCTCGACGAATGGATCGACGCCTATAACTCGGGCCAACGGTTCAAATAGTCACGCCTCCGTGACCGCCGTCCGTCGTCAGTTTTTGGCGGCGGGCGGCGTTTTTCTTTCCCAACGGCAAACGCATTGCCGTCATTCTTACCATTACCGGAGCAATATCGATGTGTAATGCCGACTCGTATTTTTTTGAGACGGCCCCTCGGGCGATATCCGCAAAACAAAGACGGCTTGATCGCGCGATCTCGCGGGCTACCGGCGAACCAGCCGGCCGCATCGCCCGGCTGGGCTTTGTTCCCCTGACTACCGGGCCTGCCGAACGGGAGCCGCATCGCAGAATTTTGCGGCACAATCTTAATTGAGAGTGGCGTTCAACTTATCCGCCCGACGTCGTTTTGGCGTCGGGCTTTTTTAGATATGGAAGATTGACAAAAATACTCCTAACAAAATGCCATACAGTAACTGGCTGTTAAATTAGATAAGTTTCTTCCCCTTGATTGCAAACCCAATAAATGATTTTTGTTAATTACGTCTATTCCGATAAGTCGTTTGGTTGAATTATCTATTTCGAACTGATAGACTGCCGAAGTTCGGCGGGTCGTGCGGGTGCGCTCGCAAGCGCAGGGGGCGAAGTGTTTCGGCACTTTAGCTAGGCGGTAGCTTCGGCGACTTTTCTGAACTTAACGTTTTACACACTGCGTCCATTCAACGGTCCAACCGTTTTAACCTTACTTCGTGGAGACACGGGCCATGTTGTCGTTCTTTCGTATGCGCGGAAATAAGCAGGATTCGAAGCAATCATCTAAGAGGGCGGACCGACGACGATTAGACGGCCTTTTCTCCCGTAATCTTCGTATTGAGTCGCTCGAAGACCGACAACTGTTGAGCATCTCGCCGACGATCGGCGCAGTTTCAGTAAATAAGGATTTGGCATTGTCCGGAGAGACCGTGGAAATCTCGGTCTCCGGCTTAGCGGACGCCGATTCGACGACTACCGGCGTTTGGGCGCAAATCTATGATGATACGAACAACAACGGCATCTATGATTCCGGCGACACGTCCCTTGGAGGCGGATTGGCTACGGAAGGCGCGTATTCGCTGACCCACACCTTTACAAACACTTCCGGCGTTGGACAAACGCATACGATTCTTGCTTTCGCCGTCAGCCAAAATGAAAACGGCGCGTATGAGGAAGGGGACGCGATCTCCGCGAAGCTGACCGTTTTTCCGACGAGTTACACGGCCATTTCGGACCTAGATGGTCTGAAAGGTATTTCTAGCAATCTAAGCGGAAAGTATTATCTTACTGGCGATATTGACGCTACGACCATTGGCGGCTTCACTTCGCTCGGTAATTTTTCCGGAGTCCTTGATGGAAACGGACACACGATTAGCAATCTGGACGCTAGTTTGTTTAATAGCGTAAATGCCACGGGCGTCGTGAAAAACTTGGGGTTAATAAGCGTCGCCATCAATAGAGACGGTTCCGTTGGCGGCTTCGCCGTTTCCTCGGCCGGTACGATCTCAAACTGCTACGTCCAAGGATACATCGTCGGATACACGGAATCGGGACCGCCTACCGGTTTATTCGTCGCGTTGAACAGCGGCGTCATTAGCGATTGCTACGCGGAAGGGAGCATCCGGGGGCGAGGCGTCATCGGCGGTTTCGTCGGAGAAAACGTCGGTGCGTTGGCCGTCATTTCAAATTGTCATGCCGCCGTCGAGATTTGCGTCAACAATTTTAACGGCAATTGGGTGACCGGCGATCAAATGGGCGGATTCGTCGGCATTAACTCCGGAGGGAGTTCCATCAAAGACTCCTATTCGACCGGTTCGGTGGATGGCGGATTTCATTCAGGAGGATTTGTCGGGCAGAATTCTTCCGCTTCAATTTCAGGTTGCTTCGCGACCGGAAATGCGGCGGGAAACCAAATCGCAGGCGGGTTCGTCGGTCAAAACGACGGAAGCGGATACGTGGTCGATTGTTACGCGACGGGAAACGCCTCCGGCGAATGGGACATAGGCGGATTCGTCGGCCTCGATGGCGGAGGAGCCATCGATAACTGTTTCGCCACCGGCCACGCAACGGCCAGTTTAGTTAACAGCGGCGGATTTGTAGGAGAAATTGGTCCTGATGCGATGATTTCCGATTCTTTTAGCGTCGGAAGCGTGGACGCCGTTCTGGGTTACGGCGGCCTCTTCGCAGGAATGCGATACTATCCCTCGAACATTAAAAATTGCTATTACAGCTCCGAAGCGACGACGTCTATCGATTTTGATAACAATGGCGACGGAATTTCCTCCGCCTCGCTGCGTGAATTATATTCCTCCGACTCGGATATCTTCGACACTTGGTCCTCGGCCGTATGGTCGTTTAGCGATTACTCAACGCCGCTTCTCATCAAGGCCAACGACGTGGCCGAGAACGCAGCGCCGATCGCTTTTAACTTGACCGCCGACAAAGACTGGGTCAAGCAAACGAGCGACGACTCCGTCGCCCTGACGTTCTCCGGATTTGACGACAAGAGAATCGTTAAGGTTCTCTTTTACAATGACGCGAACGGCGACGGGGTGCCTGTGGCGAGCGAATTGCTCGGCACGGACGCGGCCGGCTCCGACGGCTGGAAACTGAACGTTAAAGGGACGTCGTTCTCCACGACCGGCAGCCGTAAAATCTTGGCGGTCGCCGTGGACGAATCCGGCGCAATGAGTTCGATCGTTTCAACGAAACTGTCCGTTTTCAGCAGCGACTATACGGCCATTTCGACGGCGAATCAACTTCTCACTGTAACATCAGCGGGCCAATATTTTTTAACGTGCGATATCGATCTGGCAGCAGCCGGCATTACAAATTTCACTCCGATCGCTAACTTCGCAGGCGCGTTCGACGGTAACGGCCACGTGATAAAAAATCTAACAATCAGTCAAACGACCTCCGGCGTCGGATTATTCGCCGAAGTGGTTTCCGGCAGTGTCGTGAGGAACCTTGGCTTGACGAACGTGAGCGTTGTCGGCGGCTCGAAAACGGGCGGACTCGTCGGTCAATGCGACGCGGGTGCACAAATTATCAACTGCTACGTGACAGGAAGCATCTCGTCCACGTCCAATTACGTCGGCGGTTTGATCGGCTATAACTACGGAACGGTTTCAAAGTGTTACACGAGGGGGACGGTTACGACTTCGGCAAATTGGAGCGGCGGGCTTATCGGTTATTCGACGGGCACATCCGCAGTCGTCAGTCTGTCGTGTTCATCGGCAAGCGTTTCCGGCAGCTATTTCGTCGGCGGATTCATCGGCTCGAACGCGGCCGCCGCTACCGTTACAAACTCCTACGCCACAGGCAATGTTAACGGCAACTTATATATTGGCGGATTTATTGGTTCGAGCGGACCGGGAACCGCCGGGACGATTACCGCCTGCTACGCCACGGGAACCGTTACCGGCACAGGAAACTCCGTAGGCGGATTCATCGGATATAGCTATAGCGGAACCATCACGTATTGCTTTGCGATCGGAAATGTGACGGGAACCGCCTCCTCGGCGTCCATCGGCGCCTTTATCGGTCTAAAAAGTACCGGCACGACTGTTTCCAATTGCGTGTACAATTCCGCCGCCGTGATTACGAACCATGGTACGGGCGGAACCAGTACGATTACGGGGACTGCGGCAACCACGCTCGACGCGTTGGCGAGTCTGTCTGATTACGAAAATGGCATTTACAACAGCTGGACGTTCAATACTGTCCTTAGTCTGTTTGACAACTATTATGACGCCTCATTTGCGTGGTACATGAAGGACGGCCTGCCGCACCTCTGTGCTACCGAAAGCCAATCGCTCGCCGCGCCGACGATCGGAACTTTCGCCGAATCGAAAAATTGGATCGTCAACTCGACCGATGACAAAATCTTGCTAACTCTTGACGGCGTTACCGCAGGCGACGCCAATCTGGCCGCAGTCCGATTTTATTACTACGACGCAGTTGGGGCGTTACAATATCTGATTCCGGACATGTCGGGCAGCGACGGGTTTAGCGCCGTGATTTCGGGATCATCTTTCACCGCCGGAACGTACACGATCTACGCCGTGGCCTACGACGTGGCGGGCAACGCCAGCGAAGCGAAGGCCGTCACGCTTACCGTCTACCCCGCCGGTTACACGGCCGTCTCCACCGTCGAGCAATTGCAGGCGATCCAAAACAACCTCGGCGGCAATTATTTTCTCACCTGCGACATCGACGCCTCGGCCACCGCCCTTTGGAACTACGATTCGACGACCGGAACCTATCGCGGATTCACGCCAATCGGTTACGGCGACGGATTTACCGGAACGTTCAGCGGCAACGGTCATGTTATCTCTAATCTGTACGTCAATTACTCCAATTACGAAGATTCCTACGATGTCGGATTGTTTAGCTTTGTCGGGGAAGGGGGCAAGGTTGAACGCTTGCGCGTCGAGAATGCCAACATATCCGGCGATAGCTTAGTCGGCATTATTTCCGGCGAGTGCCTTTGGGGAACAATTTCAGACTGTTTCGTTAGCGGATGCGTTAGGGGCGCCAATGGCTTTGTCGGGGGAATAACCGGATGGAGTTCGGGAGTTATTCAACGGTGTCGCTCCGCGGGGACGGTAGATTCCAACGCAGGTTGCGTAGGAGGGCTCGTCGGAGAAATTGGCGACGTCGGAACGATAACGGACTCTTATTCCACTGCCTCGGCTAGCGGAACGACCAACGTCGGGGGGCTTGTGGGTTTGGCTATTGCGTCATCTGCCGCCCATAATTGCTATGCGACAGGATCCGTCTTCGGCACGCAAAGCGTCGGCGGTTTTATCGGCCATATAAACGGCGCCTCAGTTATAATTGACGATTGCTACTCGACAGGATACGTTTCAGGCAATTCATATATCGGAGGCTTTATAGGATACTGCCAAAGTGGAAGCGTCACAGACTGCTTCTCGCTCAGCGACGTAACCGGGAATTCGTCCTACGCTCGAGTGGGCGGTTTTGCAGGGGTAGCAAGCTCAACTACCGGAACGATTACGAACTGCTATTATCTGAACGTCGCTACTATTACGAATAATGGCGTCGGCGGCATCAATTCATACGTCACTTCCGTCGCCTTGGACTCGCTAGCCAGTAATACAGCCGCCGTCTATACCCGTAGCGGCAGCGAATGGAATTTCTCGGGCGCCTCCGCTAGTTGGACCCTCGCCGGCCTGCCGCGCCTGAACGCCTTCGGCGAAGTTGACGACAATTTGCCGAGCGAAGTCGCGACCGGAACGTTGACTCTTGGCAGGGATTCTCGCGGCGGAGCCATGTATGATATTACGTTTACGGTAGCCGGCGCCGCGACTGACAAAGTGATTCTTCGGTTCTATTCCTCGGCGAACGGTTTGACCAAAGGCTCGCTGATTCGCGAAGACGCATTGAGCGATTTATTTGCTGCGGGAACGCATTCGGTCAGCCGCGCTCTTGCGACGCTTCAAGGAAGCCAATACGTCATTTGCGAAGTCGTTTGCGGCGATTCCGTTGCGACGGCGCACGCCTTCGCCTCGGCCCCCGCCGCTCCGACGAATCTTCAAGTGACGGCGCTTTCAGATACTTCGGTGAGTCTGTCGTGGACCGACAATGCCGTCGCAGGATCGGGATACGTCGTTGAACGCTCCACGGACGGCGTGCATTTTTATCGCACTATTGACGGGTTCCTTCCGGCGAATTCGTCGGGATGCACCATCTCCGGACTTACTGCGGGAACGACGTATTCCTTCCGTGTTATCGCCTACGAGGTCGCCTGCTCGGCTCCTTCAACCGCCGCCGAGATAAGCCTCGTTTCGACGTTACACGTCACCGACGTGGATTTCATCGTTGATTCCGACGGCCGACGTTGCGGCGTCGCCTATGACGTTTCCGGAATGCAAAGCAGTTCGGTGACGATCGAGGCGTCGCTCGTTTCGAGCGACGGCACGACGTATTCCTATTGGACCACGACCGACAGCGACGTATCGGTCGGATCGCACTACAACGAAAACACGCCGTGGTACGTTAACATGGATATCGTGCCCGTCGGCGAGTATGATTTCGTGGTCACGGTTTCGAACGGAGTCACGTCGTCCTCGTACTCGTCGCACGTTTCCGCGCCGCAAGCTCTTACGAGCCTATCCGCGACGGTCGTTTCCGATACGGAAGTGACGTTATCATGGACGCTTCCTTCCTGGAACGGCGTTAGCCCGACGATTGACGCGATAATGCTCGAGGGATCGGCGGACGGCGTCAATTACCGGACCTTAGATTGGAATTGGGATCCAAGTTCGGGATCCGAAACGCTGTTCTTCCCCGACGGACTCGTATATTTTCGCGCTCGCGCCTACAGCTTATCCGCGGAAAGCAGTTCGACGTATCTATGCGCCAATACGTTGAACGCCAAGCTAGATTTGTCCAACTTCAGCTATTCCGGCGAAAGCGGATTGTATTCCTTGGCCTATCAAGTATCCGACGCCATCAGCGGTCCGATTACGATCAACGTCTATCGCTCGGCGAACGGCGCTTCAACCGGCGAAATTCTTGATAGCTACGTCTTTAGCGCTTCCAGCTTGCTCAGCGTGGGAAGCCATTCCGTCACATTCGCGCCAGCCGCCAACATCGACGCCGTCGACGGCGCTCTTATCGCTACGATCAGCAACGGCCAAACGAACTCTCAGGCTACGACGAACGTCGTCGCACAGCCGACGAGCCTAGCGGTGACGGCTACTTCAACCTCCGTAATCCATCTTGCCTGGACCGACAACTCCTACGGCGAATCGGGCTTTGAAATTCAGCGCAGTCTTAACGGCGTTGACTGGACGCCGCTGATATCTCGTCCTGCTAATACGTTATCTTATGACGATCAGAACTTAACCGAGGGAACGAAGTATTATTATCGCGTTCGGGCAACTAGCGCGACGGAGAACTCCGCGTACTGCGCTTCCAGATTTGCGACGACGTACTTAAACGCTCCGACCGACTTATCCGTTTCCTCAATTTCCGTTAACCAAGTCAGCCTACAGTGGAATTACAACTCCACGCAAAGTACTTCTTACGTCATCGAACAACTCGCCTCGAACGGAGACTGGTTTGCAATAGGGACGTCAACTTCTTCGTCGGCAACGATTTCGCCTAATTCGCCTTTTGATCTAACTAAGACAAATAAATTCCGCGTGTATGCCGTCGTCGGCGACTTGACTTCGCCTCCGTCGAACGTCGCAACTGTAAAAGCGGCTCTCTGCATCCGCCATTGGACAGGCTCAGCCGGTTCCAACTTGTGGTCGGTCGCAGAAAATTGGAGTAACGGAGTCCCTCAAGCAGGCGATGTTATTGAATTTGATAACGCTTGCGTCACGTACAACGATCTCTCTGCCGGAACGGTTTTCGATTCGATAAAGATCACCGCAAACAACGTGAAATTGGAAGGCAACGAAATAACGTTGAATAGCGGAATCTCCTTGTCGGCGGAAAACGCTCAAAGCGAGATTTCGTTAAACGTCACGATAGCGAACTCTGCGGCCTTCGAAGCGGCTAAGAACTCCGGCTTGCTTATGTCCGGCGGGATCGTCGCGAACGCCAGTTCGCTTACGAAATCGGGGGACGGCTTACTTACGCTCGCCAATGGCCTGTCCGGCCATACTGTGCAAATCGACGCAGGAACGTTGAAGATCGGAGCTGCTTCCGTTCTTACGTCTCTTTCGCTTTCCAACGGCGGAATTTTGGACCTAAACGGTTTCCAGTTAGTAGTTTCAAAGATAACCGCTTCTTCAGGAAGCGTCATCGAAAACTCCGACTCGGACGTCGCTTCAATTGAAGTTTATGTTAATCAAAACACGACGAATGTTTTTGCCGGATCAATCAAAGTCGGCCAAGGCTACGGAGAAGTCGCGCTAACGAAGAGCGGCGGCGGAACGCTCGTTCTGTCGGGCAAGAATGAATCAGCCGTCGCCACTACGGTCGCGGGAGGCACGCTGCAGGTCGGAAACGAGTTCGGCAACGGATCGATCGTCGGAAATATCGTCAACAACGCGACGTTGAAGTTTCAAACAACGCTATCTCAAACCTATGACGGCGTGATCAGCGGATCCGGCTCATTGATCAAGAGTGGCACAGGGACTTTGATCCTAACCGCCGTCCATTCGTTCACAGGAGAGACTACGATCAGTCAGGGAACGCTGCAAATCGGCGACGGGCTAACGACTGGAAGCGTCTTAGGAGCAATTGTCAACAATGGAGTGTTAACTTTGTTTCCGGCGGGGGACATTTCGTTCGCGAATGCCGTCTCCGGCACGGGAAGCTTGAAGTATTTGGGGACGGGAACCATTACTTTCAATTCGGCGAATACCTATACCTATACGGGATACACCGAAATCAGTTCAGGTTCGATGAATTTAGTGGGGACGATTTCAAATCCTTCAAATACGAGCGCGACGGGCGATGTGCTCGTGCGAAATGCGGAGCTCGTCGGCAACGGCTCTACTTCACACGGCGTGACCATCGACCGCGGCGGCGTTTTGAACCCTATTGAAAACGGTTCTCCGACGACCATAAGCGTCGGCGACCTTGTGTTAAACGCTGGCGCCGTTTTAAAAACTACCGTTAACCGCACTGGCGCTCCTTACGGACCTTTCGGGCAAGTCGTCGTGACTGGGCGTGTGACGATCTACGACGCCGAACTCACGCTTCTTGGCGACGACGGAGACGGCAGCCAATTGGCCATCGTCATCATTCAAAATGACGGAACTGATTCAGTTCAGGGAAGGTTCGGCCAGAAAATCAGAACGGCTTCAGGCGAGGAAACGACACAAGAAATCGCCGAAGGCTCGGCCGTCAATGTGAACTACGTCATTTCCTATTGTTACAATGCCGAAACCGGCAAATTTTTCTCCGGCAATGACGTCGCATTAATTAAAAAGGACGATTATTACGCCGCACTGACGTTTACGACTCCCGCCTCGGTTTCCTATTACGGAGGCGTTACCGCGTATCTTTCCGTGGGGGCGAGTTCTCGCCTTGACGCCTCGGATTTGATTTACACATGGGAAGTAGTTTCAAAGCCGGCGGGCGCCGCTGATCCCCAGTTCTCCGTTAACGCCTCTTCGAGCTCCTATAATTCGACGGTGAGCCTTTTCGCGGCCGGCGAATATAAGTTTAGAGTTTCCGTCACCAGCTCGACGGAGTTTTGCTTGCAAAGCGAAGAAGTGACTTTAAACGTTGAACAGGTCGCATCGAGCATTTCGGTCGATCCCCAACTGACGATCGTCCCGTCCGGGGGAACGCAACAGTTTTCCGCGATCGCTTATGATCAGTTCGGCGACGAGCTTGCCGTTCAACCTACGTTTACCTGGTCCGCAAACGAGGGAACTGTCACCCAAGACGGACTCTGGACAGCTCCGTCGAGAGAGTCCAATTCAAGCGGAATTCAAGTGACCGCCACTTGCTACGATGAAAACGGGTCTCGGCAGTGCGACGGCGCCGGAACCGTATATGTGACGAATTCTCGCCCGGAGATCGACCAAGCCGCAAAAGCGGAAATTAGCGCGGACGGGCGTTCGGCAACGCTTTCCGTGCTAGGTAAAGACGACGCCGGAGAAGGCTTGTTAACTTACTCATGGACAGCGGTCGCTCTTACCCCAGGCGCATCAACTCCCAGTTTTAGTAATTATAATGATAACTTGAATAAGAGCATCACGGCATCGTTTTCCTCCATCGGCACATATCGCTTCATCGTGACGATTAAAGATGCCGGCGGGCTTGCCACGATGACGGACGTCGTCGTGACCGTCTCCCAGAATCTCACGAGTATTGCCGTCCAAAGCTTTGATGACTACTATTTGACTCCCGGCGCATCTTATCAACTTGAGGCCGTCGGGTACGATCAATTCGGTCATGTTATGGCGTCCGCTCCGGCCTGCACCTGGACTTCAGGGGCCTCGGATTACTTTACCGTCGATTCCTCAGGACTCATGACCGTCTCCGACGAAGTTTACTACTACGAGGAAGTCACTGTTACGGCCACGGCCTCGGGAGGCGTAACGGCCTCTAAAACGTTTACCGCCTACAACTCCGTTCCGGAGATTTCGGTGGAGGCCGTCGCGACGATGAACGCGGACGGCGTGAGCGCGACTCTTACCGTATTAGGTTCGGATGATTCCGGAGAGTCGAATCTGACCTATTCCTGGAACGTAGGGTCTCAAACAAGTAATGCCGCTACGCCGACTTTCGCCGATGAGGGCACGAACGGCGCGAAAAATACGACCGTTACGTTTTACGGTTTAGGATCCTATTCTTTGCAAGTCACCGTCACCGACAAAGGCGGCGTCGCGACGTATGCATCCGTAACGGTGGACGTGACCAAGACGCTAACGACCGTTTCTTTTAATAACGCTCCGAATAGCGTCGCCGCGAACGGTTCCGTTTCGCTTGCTCTCCTTTACGCCGATCAATTTGGCAATACAATGACCGCCTCCGATTTATCGGACTCCGCCGTGACTTGGCGCGCCACCGCCGGCTCCATTAGCGCCGACGGCACGTATTACGCGCCGAACGCGTCGATGCCGGTTACTATCACCGCCGAAAAGGACGGCGTAAGCGTTAGCAAATCGATAAACGTCGTCGTTGCGTCTCCGACGACTTCGGCGAGAACCGGCGATTCTTGGATGGAATCGTATTGGGAAGCGATGCTCGGCTCCTCCGGAACGAGCGGAACGGGGCTCCAGCACTATCGGCAGATCACCGGGCAATCGGTCGTCACCGTTAACGGCGGTAGTTATTCCGTCACTCCGAATTCCGTCGCCGCGCCGGGAGCGTTCGTTCTAACGACGAAGGGGAATTACTCCTCGAACACCGGAACCGTCACGACGACTCTTGACTACGTTTGCACCGTCGGCGACTCCAGTTATTCCGTGCGTGAAACAGACGCATCCAGTTTAACGATAACCGCTACTTTAAACGCGGACAATTCGTGGACCTACCTCGAAACGTACACGTTGACCTACGGCATCGCTATGCTTTCCGGAACGTCGCTTCCTCACGCTGCTGGGAGCTACACTTATACGTTCAGCGCCTACGGATCCGCTTCGACCTCTTACTACACTTGCACGGTCGTCGCTTCGATGGAAGCCGCAGGCTCATACGTCGTCGACGGCGTAACTGGCGACTGGACGCAGACGGTTAGCAACTCGGACACGATATCCTATACGTCCGCCGGGGTCAGCCGCTCCGGTTCGGGAAGCACGACCGCCAATAGCGTCCTCGGCGGCGAGACTTATAGTCCTTCCAACTCATACCAGTATGCGATTTATTACGCACTCTCGTCCGGAACGTGGACCGCTTCCGGATCCGCGTCAAACGTAAAGGCTCTTTCACAAACTTCAAACTCGACTGGCGATGATACGACGGACGGCATTACCCAGAGTTGGACTAAATTCGACGCAAGCTCCTATCGGTATCAATCGAATTACTCCTACGCGGGAACGGCGACTACCGGCGCATGGACGATGACTTCCGGCGGCGGCAGCTCCTCGGGAAGCGGTAGCGGGTCTTCCGAGTATTTCGGAGGCGGCAGCTATAGCTACTCGGCAAGCGGCGGAACGATCAGCGGCGGCTATTCCAAAAGCGGAAATAACGCGTCAGTCTATTCTTACCAAGCTACCGCAACTTGGAGCAGCGCCTCAGGCTGGTCGCAATCCGGATCGAAAACGGTCGCAAATTCCGGGGAACAATATTATAGCTATTCAGGAGCCGGTATGTACGCCGACTCCTCGACCGATGACGACCAGTCCTATAGCGTATCGGGAGTGCAGTCGGAAAACGGCTCAGATCACGAAATATATAGCGAAACTGATTCCTACGCTCTTGCTTCGGATGGAACCTGGGCGTTCGTTAACTCCGTTAGCTGGACCGCCGGCAACGGATACGGCTATTCAGCGTATTCAGGAGCAGGCCAATACGCCTATAGCGATAGCTCCCAATCCATGTCAGGAACTTTTTCGGAAAATGGATACGATCGAAGAGTTTATAACTATGACGGCAGAACTTCTTCCGCCGTTGAAACTATAAGCGGAGAGGATTCTTATTCGTACTCCGGTTCAGGATCTTACACGTCGCTAAAAGTTTCTCTCCTCGATGAACATGACGTGATTCAAAGCTTCAGCGGTGCGTTAAGCGAAAGCGGCAGCACTTGGGAAAGTTTCAACGAAAACAATTCCTATTCGCAGTCTAACGGGAACTGGATTCTTCAGAGCGGAGTCGGAGTCTCTTCCGGAAGCGGCAGTTCGCATTCCTCCTACTCCGGATCAGGGTCGTATGTCCACTACGATTACGCATTCTATAATTCGACGGACAATGATTACGACGTAATGCGAGGGGATTTCGCGGAATCCGGCAGCGAGGACTCCTCTTACAATTATAATCTGAATGGAACGGCCATCGGCGGGGTTTGGTCGTACTCGGGATCGCAAACTAATACGAGCGGAGGGCAGTCGCTCTTCTCCGCGCACGCGAGCGGAAAGGTCGACTCTTCTTGGAATAATTATTCCGCGACCGGAACGCGTAGCGAAAATTGTAACGCCGATGATTCCTATAGTTTCTCGTTATATTATAAAGCGAACGCGGCGAACGGCGATTGGGAGTCGTCGGGCGGAACAGGCTTCTCCGCGGGAGGCGGTTACCGCTACCAAACTCTTTCCGCCAGCGGAGACTATTCCGCCTCCGGAAATTACTACAACTCCAAGATCGCCGGAAAATTCTCGTTCGGCAGCGGAAGCGGATATTCCTATTCTTACGATACGGACTCGTCGTATAGCGACGGCGAGTGGACGACCAGCGGCAGCGGAACAGAGAGTCTTTACGGCTCCTCTCGCTCCGACTACTCCGGAAGCGGCAGCTATACCCGGTCTAACTGGCGCGGAGACGGCACGACTACCGGAACGCTTGCGGAGTCCGGGCATGCCGGCGAAACGTACTCCTATGTGAAAAACTATGACATTGAGTCTGACGGATCGTGGCGAGAAACGAACGGCACGGGCGGTTCGAGCGGCTCCGGATTCACGTATTCCCAATACAGCGGCGAAGGGGATTATTCGTCGACCGTCTACGGATCCTCGTGTGAGGGAGCGGTAACCGAAAACGGCTGGGAAGGCTCTTCTTACTCCTTCAAAACCGAAGCGAAGTTCAATAACGGGTATTGGAAGGAAAGCGGAAGCAAAACGGCCTCCGGAAGCGGACATAGTTGGAGAGATTTTGACGGAACCGGCGCCTTTTCAAATAGCCAATTGGGAAGCGGATTCGACTTAAACGGGACAGTGGATGAAAACGGTTGGGATGAAACGAATTTTATCTCCAAAAAAGAATACGCCTTGGATTTGAACGGAGATTGGCAAGCGGCGTCCGGATCGGCGACGGCGTCCGGATCCGGCTTGATGCACGCTTCATACTCGGCCAGCGGGGCGTTTAGTTCGATGTCCGTTTACTACGGCGAAGCTCAAGGAAATGCTTCGGCGAGCGGTTTCGACGATTCGTCGTACAACTACTCGGAAAATTATTCCCTTAATATTACGACCGACACTTGGTGTGGTGCGTCCGGATCAGGCGGCACGAGCGGAAGCGGCGAAACCCACTGGTCCTACGTCGGTTCAGGCTCGATGACGGTCAATAGATACGATATTCCCGTCAACGGATATCAAAACTATTACTGGAACGGTTTGAGCGTTCCCAGCAATTTTACGGCGTCAGGCAAAGATGATTCGTCGTATGAGTATGAAACGACGGCGACCTGTTACCGCGGCAATTGGTCGCAATCCGGCAGTCGGGCGGCGACCGCTTCCGGATCATCTTCCGGTTCGTACTCCGGTACGAAGTCTTATACCGTGGCGGGATGGAGCGGCATTACGGGAACGATGTCGGCCTCCGGCGACTCGAGCGACTCATATTACTACACCGTCGGATCTAAACTCCGAGCGAACGGCGAGTGGAAGGATTTGACCGGCAGCGGTTCCGCCTCCGGAACGGGAAATGACCATTGGTCCTATGCGGAAAGCGGAAATTATAGTTGGTCCACGTCTCCGTATTATTATTACGGCTATTACGCGGGTAATTCTTATACCGTTTCCGGATCGGCGAGCGCGAGCGGGCACGGCGATGCTCACCGCGAATATTCGACTTCCAGCAATCTCAAAGTCGTGGATTATTGGTCGCACTGGATTACGTCGGGATCGGCCACGACGACCGAAGAGGGCGGAATGAATTATTCCTATTCCGGCTCCGGCAGCGGAGCGTGGTCGTCGCACGACGAGGACAGCGGCGACCACTACGAGTGGTCGAGAGACGATGCTGCCGATTCCGCGTACAGCGAAAAAGGAAGCGGCGACTTTACCTATTATCAACGCACCGTTTGGACGAACAAAAATGATAATTGGTCGGTGCAATCTCAAGTTCTTTCCTCAAGCGGATCCACGCACGCCTCCACGCATTTTAGCGCTCATGCGTCCGGCTCCAACTACTCCTACACGGAAGGCTACTACGGCGAAAGCGAATACAACTCGGACTACCGCATGTCCGCCTCCTCCGATTTGTACTACGACGGCAGCTTCAGCGAACACGTCACGCGTTCGCGAAATTCCAAAGGGCAGTTAGTGACCTCCGGAACGTCGCAAGAGTCCAGGCATTATTCCGGCTCCAGCGATTACGATTGGGCGGATAATAACTTCGGTAACTCCGACTCTTACTACTGGTACGATTCCGTCGAGTCGAATAATCATTCTAAGTTTCATGAAAACAGCGACTACGACTGCATCGATACGTTCGTGACCACCTACGATTCCGACGGCAACGCCGTCTATTCCAGCACGTACGACGATTATTACCACTGGGGATACTCTTCCAGCAGCTGGGGAAGCGCCACTTACACGTACTCGAACGGGGAGAAGGATCACACTTCGTACTCCAATAGTTACGGTGATTCCTGGACCAGCGACGGCGGTTACGGGTGGTATTGGTGGGGCGGGTATTACTACGGCTACTACAGCTACTACGGACGCCCCAGCGGCTCGAACCCGTACGGCGCCGACGTTTTGACGACGTGCCCCAACGGTCTTCAGAACCCGGCGGAAACGAACGGTTCGTTGCACAACGGCTATTTCGGCGGGCTGGGCTTCAGTTCGGCGACCGGCGTGAAGAGTATCGTTGCATCCGAAGCGGGAAAAGCTTTGCCGCTTATCCCCCATGGAACGGGTTATTATTACTATAACTTCACGGCTTGCGCGCCGTGGCTCGCCTCCTACTCGGTGACGACTTCGTCCTTCGCCTGGCTTGCGCCCACTACGGCCGCGAACATGACGGTGAACGGCGGATATGTCCCCTGGATGGCTCGCTTCGACATCTCGACGCCTCGAGCGAACAAAGTTCCTAATCTCAATAATTCCGTCTTAAAGGGGAATTCGGATTCCGCCGCGACTGCCGCGACCGCCGCGGCGAAAAGCGCGGCTCCCGGTTCGTCCTACTCTTTCGGAAACGGGATTCTCGCCTCCTTTGACGACGCCGGAAATCTTATCGGTTTAACCGACCCGACCGCGAACGAAACGACTTGGAACTATGACGATTCAAACCGCGTGACGAGCGTGAGCGACGAGCTCGGAAACTCTAAGCTCTACGTTTACGACGACTCGGACAACCTTGTGCGTTATACCGACGCGAACGGCCGAGTTACGACCTACGCCTTCGACGCCGCCGGACGCGTCGTTTCGGAAGTATGGTACGAAAATGCGACGGACGCCGACGCCGAACTAAATGCGATCAATTCGTTTAGTTACGTGTACGATTCGCAGGGACGCGTTCTTTCGGAGTCGGATAACTATTCCTCGATCGCCTACGTGTACGATCCGCAGGGGCGTAAAATCTCCGTCACGCAATCGAGCGAAGGCGATCCGACCGTCGTTTTCACGTATACCTACGACGACGATAACGAAAATCCGACGAGCGTCGCCGCGATGATCGACGGCGTCATGGATTACGTTAATTACTACGCGTACGATTCGAACGGAAAATTGACGCAAATCATCCAGGATTGCGGCGACGAAAGTAATTCCATCGCGAACAAAGAGGTTAATATCTCCTACGATTCCGCCGGAAACGTCGTTTCGATCGACCGGTATGAACTCGGCTCCTACGTGGCGTCGAGCTACTATACCTACGACTCGCTCGGCCGACTGACCGGCCTGACGCACCGCCAAGGCGATACGGTCCTCGCCTACTACGCGTGGACCTACGCTTCCGACGACGCGACGGCCGCGTTGGAAACCGCTTCGCAAACCGCGGACTATTTCGACCTCGTTTCGTCGTATGACGCTAATACAATCGACTTGACGAATCTCGTAAGCGACGTTTCCGAAGCGGCTCTAATCGCGACTTGCACGTCGGCGGACGGAACCGCAACCTACGCCTATGACGCGAGCGGTCAAGTGACCGGCGCCGGCTATTCGAGCGGTACGCTGTCCGACGAATCCTATACCTATGACGCGAACGGCAACCGCACGAGCGGCGGCTACGTGATCGGCGCCGATAACCGAATTCTCTCCGACGGCACGTATGCGTACGCTTACGACGCCGAAGGAAATCGCGTCGCCAAGTTCGTTGACGAGGACGCCGACGGACTCCTCGACGCAGGCGACTCCGACGTGACGGCCTACGTTTGGGATAATCGCGATCGGCTGACCGAAGTCGTTTCCTACGTCACCTACGGCGGCGCGGCGAGCCAAGACGTCAAATATTTCTATGACGTCAAGAATCGCTT
This sequence comes from Thermoguttaceae bacterium, assembly GCA_963665265.2. GTDB lineage: Bacteria > Planctomycetota > Planctomycetia > Pirellulales > Thermoguttaceae > CAXXHQ01. Next base: position 3,102,107 of record OY762224.2, read on the forward strand.
AATTCGCGAGGAGCTCGACGCGGACGGCGCCGGCGAAGCGGCGGCGACGGCCAAGGCTTTCGCCTACGACGGCAAGCAAATCGCGTTGCAGTTCGACGGCGAGGCCGACGAAACGTTGACCCGCGACGACCTCAGTCATCGCTATCTATGGAACCCGCAGGCGGTCGATCAGATTTTGGCCGACGAGCAATTGACCAAGATCGAATCCGGTTATGACGTTACCTCGCCCGGCACGGTGGTTTGGCCGCTTACCGACAATCTCGGCTCGGTCCGCGACTTAGCCGTTCAAGATGCGGCGACGGGCGTGACTTCAGTCGTCAACCATCGCGTTTACGACGTTTTCGGCAATCTGAAGAGCGAGACGAACCCGGCGACCGGTCTTGCCGCCGCCGTCGATAGCGTGTTCGGCTTCACCGGCCGGTTGCACGACGACGCGACCGGACTGCAAAATAACTTGAATCGCTGGTATGACTCCAAGACCGGCTCGTGGACGTCAAAGGATCCTTCCAGCTTCAACGGCGGCGACGCCAACCTGTATCGCTACGTCGGAAACTCGCCTCTCAATGCGACGGATCCAACCGGTTTATGGAAAATCTGGGGAGCAGGCGACGTACACGAAACTATTTCATTAAACGCTGCAAAAGAACTAGGAATCACAGTAACCACATTCTGGGGTGCCTTTAATTCGTCGTTTGGAAAAGGCTTGATATATGGTTCAGAATGGACTGATTTCCCTGATGGATATATTGGCAGTGCGGAAGCACTTGCAGCCGAGAAGTACGCCGGTTCGACTTACCTTTTAGACAACCTATTCGTTCAAACAGCTGACACGCACTTCGGATCAACGGTGTATAGGCATGGAATGACAAGTCATCCTCACAGCATAAGTTCTTCCTTAGATACTGTAAAAACAATGGTATCGAAAATAAGTAGATGGATTTGCGATCAGTATACGGCAGCGCAGTATTATTACGAACAGGTTAAATCACTACGTAATGATCTAAAGTCGGTTCCAGCTAATGATCCTGATATGTATAACTCGTTAGTTAGAAAGATAGACAAAGCACAAGAGAATTGCGGATTGGAGATCGGTAAGGCAATGCACACAATTGCTGACCTATATTGTCCATCACATGTTGTGCGGTCAGGCTATTCAGGGCCAATAACTCAGTTTCAGGATTATGCCGCACAGGATGTAGATAAACACGCTGTTGACGATAAACAAAATGACTATACGAAACCTTTTATTAGCGCAGCAACTACAGCATGTAGGGAATTTTTGCGGCTATTATTGAAAGGCAAGTCGACCAGTGATGTTAAAGATTGGTTATTGGGCAGTGGTGGACCGCTAAACGTGGCGTCAGGAGCGGAAAATGGTGGAACTGCTGAGAAATACAAAATAGACGATCCACTTACTGAAGATAAAATTAAAGCAATGATGTACTCAAACATGATCAAATTTTGACAGTTTATTTCAATAGGGTATTGCTGACGCGTCTCGTCCGGCTTTGGGGACTAGATAAATAATGATTCACATTTGTCAGCGAAGTCTACATTTCATGCGTTTTAGCGGCGACGTGTATAACGTTCAATATCGTAGTAAATAGGAATATTTTAAAAGGCGAATCTCATTGATTTTAAGTTGAATATTGTATTTTTAAACGAAACAGATTAAGAGTGAATAATCTACTTATACACTAGAAATACAGCACACATTGTGCTATTTGAGATTTCATGAGAATGCGTTACGAAATTATTCGAACTATAGTGCTAGCTTTTGCCGCTTTGGTAATCGTGACCGAATGCGGTTGCTCGAAGGACACAAGGGAATCTGGACAAAATCCGGCCAAGTTGGCCGCCCAATCGATTCACAAGATGGGCGGTTCAATAAAACAGGATCATGAGGGGGGGGTAAGTATTGATCTCGCTGGATGTGACGTTTCCGGGACGGCGTTGGCGTCGCTCCGGAATATTCCCAATGTGCATTATTTGAACTTTGTGAATTCAGGCGCCACGCTTTCTGACGAAGAAATGCGATATATCGCTGAACTTGTTGAACTCCGAAAGCTTGATATCGGATCTACCTTTGTCGGTGACAGAGGCCTTGCGTGCATTTCTAGCCTCAAAAAATTGAGTGTGTTATATCTTGGAGACACGAAAATCTCCGACCGAGGACTAGCGTCGCTGAAAGACCTACTAGAGCTAAAAGAACTGGATGTTAGTGCGAGCAGGCTTACAGATGACGGATTGCGTTTTATACAGCACTTGAAGAACTTGCAGTGTTTGGAAATATTCGAGACAAGTATTTCAGACGATGGTCTCAAGTTTCTTAAAAAACTTGATGATCTGCGTGATTTAGATGTGAGTTCGACGAACATATCAGGATCTGGTTTAATCAACTTATGCAATAAAGAGTACCTGCAGAGGCTTGATCTTTCAAAAACCCTTATTGGTGACGACGGTCTGCAATTTCTTCGTGATTTTAAAGGGGCGATCGGTCTGCGCATAAAATTGATGAAAACGAACATTCATGGTCGAGGCCTTACCTCTCTTTACGGGATAAGAAATCTCCGCAGTCTGGATCTAAGGGCCACAAAAATTCAAGACGAGGACTTGAAATTTGCAGAGGGGTTGAAGCAACTTGACGAGCTGATTTTGGATGAGAATAACTTATCGATGGCGGCCGTGCAACGCCTGCGCCTCATCCTTCCTAAATGCAAAATATGTTTTGACGTAGCAACCAAATCTGCATCGCCTCCATAGTGTGCATTATTATACTTAGGCAAGACATCTTGTGGTTTTTTCGCATTCGCACCTTTTGACGTAGCAGGCTTTATTATGACGCGACGCATTATATTGGGGTTGGGCGCCGGGCAGTGCGGCTTGCAACTCTTGGCGAAAACGCTTAACTCGCAACGCGATACGGCCGTCTCTTTCGAGCAATGGCCGTTGCTCCCTTGGCGACGAGAGCCCGATGCGCCGGGAATCCGCGACCGGCTCGCTCGAATTCTCGCCACCCGCAAACCGCGGGTCGTCGGCGACGTCGCGTCGTTTTACCTCCCCTACGTCGAAGAGGCCGTCGATTTCGACTCCTCGATCCGCATGATTTGCCTAAAACGCCCGCAAGACGAAATCGTCGCGGGGTATTGCTCCGCGCTCGATAAAAATCCGCGGTGCGCCGTGAACCACTGGGCCGAAGAGCCGGGGCCCGGTTGGCAGCACGACCCGTTCTGGTCTCGCATCTTCCCTCAGTACGACACGCAAGATCGCGTCGAAGGCGCTCGACGTTATTGGGACGAGTATTATTCACTCGCCGACGAGCTGGCAAATCGCTTCCCCGATCAATTCCGCGTGTACGACACCGACGTGTTGACCGCCGAGGCCGGCGTGCGGGAGGTTTTGGGATTCGCCGGCTTTTCCGCCGAGGAGCAAGTCGTCATCACCGGCATGCGTAATTTCTCGGGGCCGCCGGTCGTGCCCGCCGTGAACGTTCCCGCGCGTCCCCCGTTGCATCCGATGGACCCGCGCAAGTGCGTGATTCTCGTCCCGTTTGCGGGATTTATTCATCCCGCTTGCGACGAAGCGTTGAAGGAGCTGGAGCGTCGCGGGTATGAGGTCCGCCGAGTCGGCGGCTACGCCGCCATCGATCAAGGCCGCAATCAAATGGCCACCGACGCTCTTTTGGAAGGATACGACGAAACCATCTGGATCGATTCCGACGTCGGTTTTCATCCGAACGCGATCGATCAACTGCGTTCGCACGGTTTGCCGATCGTCGCCGGCGTCTATCCGCAAAAAAATAAATTGGCGTTGGCCTGCCATGTGATGCCGGGCGCTCCTTCGATGACCTTCGGCAAGCATGGCGGTCTGACGGAACTGCTCTACGCCGGAACCGGTTTTTTGCTGATTCGACGCGAAGCGTATTTAACGATTCAGCGAAAGCTGAAGCTGCCCACGTGCAACGAGCGTTTTGGCCATGCCATGATCCCTTTCTTTCAACCGATGATTCGTAAGATCGAGGAAGGATATTGGTATTTGGCCGAAGATTACGCTTTCTGCCAACGCGCGCGGGATTGCGGATTCCGCATTATGGCCGATACGAGCATTCGGCTCTGGCATATCGGATATGCGCAATTCGGTTGGGAGGACGCGGGAATCGAGCGGTCAAGATTCCAATCCTTCACGCTGAACTTCGGCGAAAAACCCGCTTCAACGCTACAGGGCGCCTCGGTCGAATCGCAGCCAGCATTGGATAATTTCATACGAGAGCATGCTTGGCCGGAGCAAAAACCCCTCTCCGCTTCGCTCCCTGAACGCGGCGGAATCTCGCCCGACGCGAAGGAACTGTTGCGGGGACTCTCGGCGACCGCTAAGCTAATCGTCGAAGTCGGGGCCTGGACCGGCCAATCCGTTCGTTTCCTTGCAAACGTCGCGTCTCAAGCCAAGGTCATCGCCGTGGATGATTGGAGCGGTTCAGATTGCGTCAATGATCCTGAATTGGCCAAATCCCTTCCCTTTCTCTTCGAGACGTTTTTGGCTGAGTCTTGGGAGCAGCGAAATCAAATTGTTCCCGTTCGCGCAAATTTCCAAGACGGTATGCGCGAAATCGCCGAGGCCGGTTTGCAGCCCGAGTTAGTCTTTATCGATGTCGCCCAACAAGCGGAACGCTTGCGGGAAAATCTTACCGCCGCCCTCGACTTATTTCCGCAAGCCGTCGTCGTCGGAGATCAATGGGACGCCGAGAGCGTTCGGTTAGCCGTCGATTCCGTTACGCAAGACCGACGAATGAGATACGAGACTCGCGGAACCGGCTGGAAAATCATGCGCTGACGTCTCCGCGTCTTCAGTTTATCGCTTGACGTTTTCCTCAAAACTTGGTCCGAACGAAAGGTGAGATTATTTGTCTCTTTCCTAAAGAAGGGGTAACGTCTGCATTTATGCGCAGATTGAAGGGCAGCCCTTGGCTTGGTAGGAATGAGATGTTGAAGTTTCAGGACTAGCGAAACGAAGGGGCCTCCCCGACGATTATTCCGAGAAGACTTCGGATCGGACGGACACGCGAGCGGGGCGCTACGATCGGAAGTTGCATACGAAGGCGGGAGAGGTGACTCTGAAGATGCCTCGACTTCGATCAACCGCGAAACCTCGTCAAATTCCAGTCCACTCGACGGATATGCGCCGAGAGCGATGACGCATGGAATTCGCGAAGGTCAGCGCATGCCCCTACTTCATTCAGGGAGTTGAAATGCTCAGAAGCATACGCTAACCTGTTTGAAAGTGCGGGGGCGGCGACAGGGCAGGAACGCTTCTCGCCGCTGTGCTATTTTTGTGCTATTTCGCTAACAAATAGCCGTAAATATCCATAAGTTTCCGTTGAAGCTAGAAAGCCGCAAATCATTACCCCGAAATTACTTGCGACGCAAATCCGTATTGCCTCTCAACTTACGAAAAACCAGCCAATCGAATCACGCCCTCTCCGCTGATGATTCTTGCTGAATCTTTTAAAGAATCATGAGAAAGAGCATAAGCCACTGTTTGACAGTGGCTTATGCTCTTTCTTGAAACTGTTTCAGTGTCTCTTCAGAAGGGCGCGTCACATTTCGTTTCGTCCGATCTAGTAATTTGCGTAACAAATGTGGGTTGCCGCAAATACGAGGTTTTTTGGGGATTTGCTTGACAAAATGAGACTGACATGAGAAAATCATGTTCAAGGATATTGTGTTTGCGCTATTCCTTGAGGAATTTGTCGCATTTGAACTGTTATTTTGTCTTATTTGAACACGAGGCAGCGTTCCCGTTGGTGGAATAAATATTTCGAGTTTACTTCCATCCTCTTATTTGTTTGTGCCGCCGCTCGGCAAATTCTCGATTTACGTTTCCCGCTTTTGTTTATGCGGCGATTCGTCCTTGGTTTACTTTTCGAGCGCCGTTGTTTGGCGGGCCAGTCAATTTGCCTTTTCTCTTTGCGCTGAACTTGCGGGAACTTTTTTCTCACTTAGGAGAAGCATTACAATGAAATCAAAATTCGCTTGTTTTTCGATTTGCGCCGTTTTGGCGCTCTGCTTGGCCAGCAACCTGTTTGCTAGCGCGATCAGTATGACCGCCGGCGACGTTAACGGCGCCGTCACTTCTTTTAACGGGGCCGGAAAGTGGAGCGATGCGACGGCCCCGGCTGCCGGAAATTCGTATTACAACGCAGGTTTTCTACTGCGCACGCCGGCCACCACTAGCATCAACTATACTTTTGCCGGCGACTCGCTGACGATTACTAGCACGAACTCCACTCTTACTGGCGATTTGAACGCATCTTTAATTTTCAAAGATGTTGGTTCTTCGACTATCACTGTCAATAACCTCACCATCGATGGAGGCAACCTCCGCAACGGTTCCGGCAGCACAAACGTATTCACTTTAGCTGGAAGCCTCGCCATCGGCAGCAGCGGCATGGGCGTTCACATTCAAGGTCCGACCTATATCACCTCGGCCATCAGCGGCTCGGGCACGATTAAGATCGTCGGCAACGGCAGCTCCGAAGCCGTGCGAACGCTCCATTTCGCTTCCGCTAATAACACCTACACCGGCAGCCTTGTTCTCGCCAACGCCACCCAAGCTCGTTTCGCTTTGGATTCCGGCTATGGCATGAATTTCGTGATCGGTTCGACAGGCGTCAACAATAGCATTTCGGGTACGGGCGTCGTTGCGTTGAATGGCATCCTAAACCTTGATCTCACGAACGCCTCCAAGACTCTCGGCGACACTTGGTCGATTGTGGGTAGCACCTTGACAACTACCTACGGCAGCTCGTTCTCGGTTGCCGGTTTCAACGCTTCATCTGACCGCACTTATTGGTCGACTGTCGCGGACACCAACGGCGCTTACTATTTGTTCAGCACCTCCGCCGGAACTTTGACCGCCGTTCCGGAACCCTCGACCGTCGCGATTCTCGCGACCGGCCTCGTCGGTCTCGGACTCCTCCGCCGTCGCAACCGTGCATAAGCGGGAAAAATAATTGTTCGGAGGTTTAACCTTCCAGGCGATAGCGATTTGAATCATAACGTACCGACGGGAAGTCTTTCTCGTCGGTGCGTTTTTTTATGCGTGGATACGCCAAACGCCGTCGCAACCGCTACTACCGAATTATTTTCAAATGCCTTATATTTTCCGCAAGCCACGTCGATTCCCCTATTGGCGAGGAGATTTTTCCGTTAATCGAGGAAAATAGCATGTCTTCGACCAGTTCCGTCTCGTCCGTCAGTTCGTCGGCAGCAGCGATTAGCAAAGCCGCCTCACTCTATACCCAAAGAGTCCTCGGCAGTTCCGCGACGACCAAGGCCGCAGTCGCCTCCTCCAACCCTGCCAACGATAGTGCGACTCACGAGGCGAAAGAACCGCATTCCGAAACAGTTGATGAAGCTTCGGGGGGCGATTCAAAGGCTCGCGTAAAACTTGCAAAACATGAGAACAAACAATCTGTAAAAGATTCAGCACCCACTGAAATGAACGCTTCGATCATTGAAACTGTCGGCTCGCAGCACACGGATTCCGCTATTGGCAACACGATTGATCTTGCAGCCTAGAGCGAGCTTTGTTAATCCAGGGCGTTTTTTGTGGGGCGCGGTTAAAGTTCTCTGCGCGGTTTGAAAGTTCGAAAGCTTCTAGAAAACGGGCTATATACTCGCAGATGCGAAACAGAGATCCGTTGTAACCGGAACTGGTCAATCTGCGTCTAACTCACTGGGGGCGTACGTTCGGTCGTCCGATGTATCCCTGAAATCTTTGCCTCTGATCTCCCCCCGTTTTCTGTGCCAGGAGTTACTGGAGAATCGGTTTGGGTGAAGTGCTCCCCAGCCTTGATTCATTTGGAAGGTTAGCCAGCAGAGGGGGTGGGCGGAACAGTCGTGAGCGACTTTTCGGCCAGATACGGACAACCCTAAGCAGTCAACCGAATTCTGCAGCGAAACCGACCGCTGGCCAACGAAGCGAAAACATCGTTGAGTGAACGCATCGAAAAAAAGCCGCAGGGCGTTTGGCGAATGGTTAGTCCGGCGGAGTCGCCAACCGGCGTGCAGAATCCGTACTCTTCGCATCAATGCGGCTACATAGCGATTTGAAAGCGATCATGTCGACGTCGTAGGAAATGCTGTGGGCGGAACCGTCCAAATAGACAATGTTAAGAGCTGATGGATGGGCGCTGCCGAAAGACCAAAACATTTGCGGCTTCGTCGAATCATTATCGGTAATAGGGCCTGCGGAATCACGCTTCGGCTGCAAATCTTGCGGAGTGCGGGAAGGATTACTTTCGTCTTGTGCACAACGAACCGTATCATTATTCATGCCGACATACGAGCTTTCGTTATCACCCGGATCTTGGCCGGTAAAATAATATGGCTTCCACATGAACTTTTCGCCTGCGAACAAAGTATGGCTCAAACCGTCGGGCACGTCTTTTATCGCGCGGGTCACATGCCAACCGACGGCGCCGTTGTCCCAATTATCGGATCTCATTGCCGTTCGGTAGGTAGCGGTATCCCAAAACCCATTAGCTGCGGTATAAGTTCTCGGCATAGTTCCTCCGCCGCTCATCTCCTCGTAGTAGCAATTATTGAATGAACCTCGACACGCGGCGTAGTCACAGCGTGAAACCTTCTCGGCGTCATTGGCGTTCACCCCGACAAACTGGAGACTCGGCCTTACGGGCGTCGCGTAATAATTTCTAAACAATTGATTAGGTCGGCGCGTGGGACAATTAAATGCGGAGACTATAGTCGTGCATATTTGCGTCGCAGCCGCTCTAGCATCCGCATTCGTTTCGTCGTCGGGAAGCCCCTTCCCGGTGTCGTGAAGATGAATGTCTTCGAGCCACGGCAAAATGTTATAAGCCCAACTACCAGGCTGGCGAGTGGTAAATCCTCGATTGGGGCTTCCCACCCATAAAAACCCCCAACCACCCGTGGGCAAGAATTTTTGGGATTCGAGGTGGTTTTGCATGGCGATGCCAATTTGCTTCAGATTGTTTGCGCACTGCAATTTTCTTCCTGATTCTCGAGCAGCTTGGATTGCCGGAAGTAAAAGAGCGATTAAAATGCCAATGATCGCAATAACAACCAAAAGCTCGACGAGGGTAAAAGCGCGGTTATGGCGAAATAGAAAAGATCGCATTGGAGAATTCCCCCAATTAGCATGTAACGTCACTGTTACGGACCTTAATTTGTTTTTTTGAAAAGAAAAGCCGAACGCGGACACTGAAAACGCACTATTAAGACCAAAAAGGATGAGACGTAACGACCATTATCGCCCTTTCTGAATAATTGTCAACATAAAGTGACCGGCCGTATTATTTTTTACTTTTGTAACCCCAAGGGCACTTTGAGCATCCAACCTATTTAGGGCGTTTTAGCAGAGAGACGCCCAGAAAAATTTCATTCAAGTTGTCAACTGTTATTCCCCCAGAAAAAATTACATATATGTCCCAGCGAAGAGTTTTGATTGTCGGCGGAGTGGCGGGCGGAGCTTCTTGCGCGGCAAGATTGCGTCGGCTCGATGAATCAGCCGAAATCGTCATTTTCGAACGTAGCTCGACAGTCTCCTTCGCTAACTGCGGCTTACCATATTACATTGGCGGAGTAATTTCGGATCGCAACCAACTCCTCGTCGCCGCGCCGCAACGATTTAGTGCAATTTTCAATATCGACGTTCGCATTCGTTGCAAGGTGACGGCAGTTCGACCTTCAGAAAAGACGATTGAAGTCGTCAATCTCGAGACAGGAATCACGACGGTCGAGCGTTACGATTACCTAGTGTTGTCGCCGGGAGCCAAGCCAATCCGCCCCGATTGGCCCGGCATCGATTTGCCGAACGTCTTTTCTTTGCGAAACATGGAGGATATGGACTCCATCTGCGCCAAACTGCAGACGGAGTCATCTCGACGGGCCGTCGTCATTGGGGCAGGATTCATCGGGCTTGAGACTGCCGAGAACCTCGCTCGCCGAGGCTTGGTCGTTACCATTCTTGAGAAGCAGAGTCAGGCGATGCCGACGATGGATCCCGAAATGGTCGTTGCGATCGCCGCCGAGGCGCAAAAGAATCAAATCAATCTCCGTTTGGCGGTTGAAGTGACGGAGATTGAGAAGACTTCAGACGGTCTGGCCGTTGCGACCGCCGACGGAGACAAGATACCGGCGGACCTGGTTATCGTCGCTATCGGAGTACGGCCTGACGTAGCTTTGGCGGGGAAGGCGGGCATAAAGCTTGGCTCGATGGGCGGAATCGTCGTCGACGAGAAGATGCGGACGAGCGATCCTAATATCTTTGCCGTGGGGGACGTTGTCGAAGTCGTTGATTTCGTCACTCAACGGCCCGCATTGATCCCTTTGGCCGGTCCGGCGAATCGGCAAGGGCGACTTGCCGCCGACGCAATCTGCGGGCGAGAGGTTCATTATCGCGGTTCGCAAGGGACTTCGATCGTCGGATTCTTTGAGCAAACCCTCGCTATGACCGGCGCGACCGAAAAATCTCTGATTCGCGCAGGTATCCCCTTTGAAAAAGTCTATACGCATTCGGCCAATCATGCAGGTTACTATCCTGGAGCGGAGCGAATCACACTCAAGTTGATTTTTTCACCTGAGGACGGTCGCGTTCTCGGCGCACAAGCTTTCGGTAAATCGGGCGTCGATAAACGAATCGACGTGATTGCCGTTTCGATCCAACATGGAGCGACGGTTTACGATCTTGAAGAGGCGGAACTATGCTATGCCCCGCAATTTGGGAGCGCAAAGGACGCGACGAACATCGCTGGATTCGTTTCTGGCAACGCAATGCGGGGCGATATGCCCGTCGGGTCGTGGAGCGAGTGGTTTGAACTTACGGAAAAAGGGTCGCAACCTTTCACGCTGGACGTTCGCCCGTCGGCAATGGTCGCCGCAGCAGCGATCAAGGGCACGACGAGAATTCCAATGGCCGAGCTTCGATCGAGACTGAACGAGCTGCCGCGTGATCGGGAAATTTGGGTTCACTGCTTGGTAGGCCAAACTTCCTATTTGGCCGTCCGCGTGTTATTGCAGAACGGTTTCAGAGCGCGGAACCTCTCCGGCGGATTCACAACGTACGAAGCCGAGCTTGCGACGAGGAAACGCTAGGGCTTTCGATGTTTGCTCTCCTTTTCCTCAATCGCTTCCTCTTCGTGAAGCGCTTGAGAAACCTCGCCGCGATTGCGGAAGTAGAACGGAATACCGAGTCCGGCGATGCAGATCGTCATTAGGCGATAGCCGAGCGTGACGATGATTCCCTGGCCGGCGGGGACAGAGACGCCCGCCTCTGGAACCGCCGAGTATAAATAGTCCAGAACGCCTTCTTGCGGTCCCATCGGAAGCGGGATTACTTGAGCGGCGGAACTAAGCGGGGCCACCACCAAATGCGCCTTAAGAGAGTGAACATGCGTATTAAGCGAATGTACGTCGCCCGGCAAGCCTTGCGAGATCAAATATATTCCGACGGCGAAACAGCAGTGGACCGGAACAGTCATAAGCGATGCGTTCAATAGGACAAGCGGTCGATTGCGATAAATTCGCCAAGCTTCGATAAGTTTCGTCAGGATTTCGCCAACCTTCGGCAAATGCTCCAACACGCCGATCAACGTCTCATTAAACAGTACGGGCGATAACGACAAAGCGATGCCGACCGTTGCGCCAGAGGTAATGACATAGGTGTAAAAGCAAATTTTTTGCAATTGCGGATCTCCGCCGCCCGCGAATCCGGTCAGGAACATTGCCGCCGAACAAACCACAAACAGCACGTAGAGCCCAATGATTCGATCGACGATGACCGAGGCTACGGCATGCGGACGGAACTGTCGGTGCTCATGCGAAAGCATAACAGCTTTAACTAAATCGCCGCCGACAATTCCTAACGGCGCAAGATTAAATAAATATCCCCAGAAGCTGATTCGAAGAGCATCGATGAGTTTGCACGGGACGTTTAGCGAACGAACAAGATACCACCATCGCACGAATGTAATGAGGGCGGCCGTAGCGCACATTACGTAGGCGCCGACGAACATCTTCCAATCTTTCGGCTCATGAAGCAGATTAGAAAAAGCGTTTGACTTGTCGTTTCGAACGGAATTCCAAATCAAGAAAGCGACGATGCCTAACGAGAGTCCGATTTTAATCAGCGTTACGAGCAGTTTTTTCATGGCAGTGAACTTCTAAATGACAGTCAGGCCGAAAAATAGGGAAGTTAAAAAACTAATTTTCCGCAACCCCAGCCGACGAAACCATTTATGATAAACGGAATTCCCATTTTAGAATAGCATAAGACGCGAAAAAACCTCGCCAACGGCGAAAGAGGCGAGGTTTATGCCGATTGTAGGCGTCTTAAGTGTCGTTCCGTTGCGAAATTGTGAGGCAACTCACAATTTCTATTCCTGCCAAGTCGAGGCGCGAACGGCCCAGGCGTCGTTAAAATCGCCCTCAAAATAGCTTTCAGGGACGTAGCAGAAACCGGCGTCGCCCCAGTCTTTTCCCCAGGAATTGGCGGTCTCGACATGCCAAACGTCGTCGATGAGGGTCAAACCGACGCCGCACATTGCATGTCCGCCGGAACCGCCTCGATAACGTGGAATTACGCCGCTAGAGTCGGGCTCAAAGTTTCGGCCGACGAAGACACCGTAATCGACAAAAAAACCGCATTGCAACGCCGACGCGATGTGATCGAAGGTCGGGCAATCGAACGCCTCCAAGATGCGAAACTTCGTCGCTTCGTCACGCCAACTTTCCGGCCAAGGATTCCTCCCGCTATCGTCCCAATGCAAAGGCCCGATAGTTTTCGCAGTGCATACGCCTTCGTCACGTAATGCGGCGAGAGCGTCTCCGAGCGATGATCCGCCGTCTTGCCCGCCGTTAATTCGCCCGTACAGATTTCCCGGCGAAAGCTGCACGAACGGCAATCCTTCCATCGCCCGACAACCGTGTAGCGATTGAACGGCGGCGAAGGCGTTGCAAGCGCCTTGCCCGTCTTGATCCATTATCTCAGCGATCATGCCCCGCAAGGAAACGGTTTGCCATTGGCTTCGCGGAATGACCGTTGCGTTTTCGCTTGCTTGAAACGCGGCAAAAAGCGAACCGACTTCATGCCGACGGGGCGAGCAGCCTCCGAGTAATCGAACTTCTCCGGCCGCGTAAATTTCTTCCATATTCATAATCTCGTTCTCCTATCGAGCATAAGGACAATTGCCGGTCGGACAAATTCGCTTTTCTGACGACGCCTGTTCGAAAGATGAGTTGGCCGATTCGCCGCCGTAATATTTCATCTTGGCGAGAATCGCATTCTCGTTTTCCGGAAGAGGACCGTCCCAAAGGAGTTTGCCGCCGTCGAGCGTCGTGATAAACAAGTACGGAAGCCGAACGTTTTTTGAGTTGGCGTAGTCGATCCATTGTTTGAATCGTACCGGAGACGCTCCGTCGGAATTCCGCACGTCTTTGTCGATCGAATTAAAGGCGTGGCCGCCTCGTTTGGCAAAATCTCGCAAGGTTTGCGAAGCGATGATTCCGGCTTGAGCCGGAGTTCGGTCGTGCGACTCTTCGATAATCGTAACCGCGATTTTCTGCGGTCGAGGAGCGGGATCCGGCGTCGGCGGAACGGGCGACGGCGCGGGACTTGGTTCGGGCGTCGGATTCGGAGCGCCGCCGTCCACTTGTAGCGGATATTGCCAAATCTTCATTGCAACGCCGTCGAACGAGGCTAATACGAACACGGCCTCGCCTTTTCCGGAAGCTCCGTGAACGATTGACCATGATTGCCGATTGGACTTGGGCAAATCGGCGGTAATAAATACTCCCGTCCCGGTAACGGACGCCAAGAGCCGAGGCCGATCGGTTTCAACGGCCAGAGCGGTTGTCTCATAACTGACGCTCGTCAGGTCGCGTTCTCGCAGCAAATAGAAGGCGGCACATGCCGCACCGAATGCCGCAGCCGCGATCGCCCATTTTAGTACTATGAATTTCATCGTTTGCCCTTGTTTCTGACTGTTTGCCTCGCAGTGAATCGCTTTAGGTAAGCGGCGTGGGGGGGACGTCGGGCGCCCGATTATCGCCGGAGTCATTTTTGGAATCGGAATCGGGCGAGGGTTGCGGAGTCGGCAACAGCGTGCGCAACCATTCGATCAACTCGATGAACGCTTTGAGCGCCGCGACGATCGAGACGACGCTCGACGCGATCGATCCCGTTTGCACCTGCGGAGCGCTCGCCGAAACGACGGCCGTCAAACGTGAATTCAACGCGGTCTTGGTCATGTCGGTCGACGAATGGAACAGATTCCAAACATCTTGCCATGCCGTGTCGTCGCTTACGACGGCGTTGAGGACTGAAACGCAGGCGTCGTCGATGAGCGTGCTGGTTTTATCGGCCACGGTCGAGAGCAACTTACAGATCGACCGCATAACTTCTCGCATTTGCGACGAGTCGTTCAAGTTCGCGTTTTTCAAAAAAGGCAACGCCACGGAAACAAAACGTAACAATAGAGAAAACATAAAAACCTCCTGATTGGTTGAGCGGCCGCAAAAAACGATTGCTCGAAGAACGGTCGCTGGAAAACGTAAACCACGTGAGCAGAATAGAAGACGAACTGGCCCAAATTCAAGAATTATTTGGCGAACAATCCGCGAACGCTAAAAGGGGGCATTGAAGAAATGCCGATTCAACGCAAAAAGAAAGGCCGAACGAAGAGTCGATCGTTAATTCGTCAGCCGAATAACCAGGAGGGGAAGCGAATCCGTGGCTAGGGCATGCGACGAAACGGGCGACTTGCTTCGTTCGGCCTTGAGGGGAACGATTTTCGGACTCCACGTCGTCACTTGCTCTGTTCCAAGCGACGCGAAATCCGAAGGCATCTACTATATCTCATTCTATTGCGAGCGGGGTAACGACGATTCGTTCGTCGCCCCGTCGCAATAGATCTTTGGGGGCTATTTTAAAACACTATTGCAAAATTATTCATCGAATGAATCACACTTCGACGCCTGATTGCTGGTAAAAGAGGATGCGGCGGCGACTCCGTCGCACGTACACGGGGCGGACGTAAGATTTGTCGTTTCCGCTCGGATCGTGCGTCGGACGAAAATAGGTGTTGGCGTAGGTCTGCTCTTCTTCCAAAGTCGGACATTCTTTCGTGGACACGATGAGCCAATCAAGCTGGGCGGCGTCAAAAATCGGATCCAACTGCTTAATTCCATGTTTCTTCATCGTCCGGCGCTCCTCCTAGTTGCAGGCTGTCGATTCGTTTGGGCGTCCGCATCGTCCGAACTAGTCCATCGGCATTCTTTTCTCAGGAGAAAAAAGTCGTTTAGTTTCGGTTGTCGGCTCCGCATGACGTCCAATCTGATAAGCGTCACACGATGGACACCAGTGCATTTCGCGTGCCAAAGGGGGGCAAGTTTCCGTAACGCGTTATCATCCTGAGAGATGCGTAAAATCATGTATTTTTGCATGGTTGAAGTAACGCGAGAAAAGACTACACCGCAACGATCAAGTGTTGCGTTTTCGCAACACTTCAGCTTACGAGAACCCCCGGCTGAAACCATGACTGGGGCTTTTCCTGACGATGTGTTTACAAATCGAACGCAAATCGGCGTTGAATGTCGCTAATACGTCAATTGAATCACCTCTTCTGTCATGCATTGCATGTGTGTTTTAAGAAAAGAAAAAAGAGGAGAAGTCACTGACGAATTATCCTGCCGAATAACGGAAATACTTTTCGCGTCGGCTATGCGGCTAACTCCGCCAGAGTTCATATTCATGAAGAATTAGGTGCATATTAACCAGAAAATCGCATGGTCGCTAACCAGTTGCGTTTCACAAACCCTATCTGCCCTGTAGTTTCGTTTCTTTTAGTTTGTAATCTGCGGCAAACCACGTGCGAAGAAATTGCCCCCTATGCAGAGAGGATTGCCAGCGACGTTCAAAACGGATTAAATAAACATCGCCAAAGCTTCTCTGTCATCAACTCATTACTCTTCCTAATCACCATTATGCCTATTCCAAAGAAGTATTGCCCGGACCTATTTGGCTTTCGCACTTTGTTCGGTGAATCTGAATTTAAGAATAACGACTGCTTGAACAAAATCGGCTTTCCAAGCGGATCCTCCATCCTTATTACCGGTTCAGCCGGGAGCGGCAAAACCGTTTTCTCTCTATCCGTAGTCCGAGCGTTAATGTACGCTCACGACAACTCAAAACTGTACTACGTTAGTACGAGCAAACAATTCGTCGCTGCGGAGCCGCATGAAAACTCAGTTCTCCATAAACGCTACTCCGACTATGGGTGGTTCCGAGATACGGACAAAGTCTTTGACGGTACCCGAGTTAAGTTGATTGACGTTTCGGAAAGCGCGCTTCCGCAACCAACTCGCGGAGCCGACGAACTAATTAATCCCGTATTTACTAAACTTGCGGACGATTGGCGTCATAGTTCAAAGAAAGAACTCGTCTTTCTAGTCATTGACAACATCACGGCGTTACTCAAAGACAGCGTTACGGAAGGGGACCGAAGAAGGAATCTCGAAGAGATCATCGAACGATGCAAAACATTGTTTCCCAAAGACGCTCTTGCATTATTGTTTCTGTTGGCGGAACGAACGGATTCTCGTTCGTCGGCATACGAAGAGCATGTCGCTGATTTCGTAATCCGTCTCGGCGTGCAGAAACAGGAGGCGTCCAGCCGACGCTCCACAATGGAAATCACGAAATCGCAAGATTCCAATGTGCTTCTCGGCGAGTACACGTGGGCAACAATTAACCAAGATAATCAACGAGAGATTTTGACATTTAAGCCGTTGTTGCTTTCCATACGGAATAAAATACTAAAACAGTATTCCCAATCATCTCAATTTCAATCTATTATCGTACTAGCTCCTCCCCGTCTTTTCAAAATCGGCAACCTGCAAAAATGGAAACATCTGCCAAACGAGGAAACATCCGAAAGGCTGTCAACAGGAACTCCCGGTCTTGATCAAATGCTATCAGGGGCCTCCGAGCATTGGGCGCAACCAACCAGAATGATCTTAAATCAGTTTTTCGAAAAGACTTCTCTCGCAAAAAACTTACGCGTCGGCTCAACAACTCTCATAATCGGTAAGTCCGGTGCCGGAAAAACTTTGGCGTCATTGCAATTTCTACTTGGTTACGAAAACGAAAATCTGGTAAAAAAAAGTTTATACATTAATTTTGAAAACCGTCCGTCTCGCATATGCCAGGTATTTCCTGCCGATCTTGATCAGATTACGAATTTAAAAGGCATAAACACGATTTATCGACGGCGTTCTAACCTCGACCTGAATACACTACTTGCAGAGATTCGGTATGCAATAGGCGAATCGGAAATCGAGCGAGTGGCTATTGACGGGCTCTCCGATCTTTTAACGACGCTATCGCCAGCGGAATGGTCGAAACTCATCGAAAATCTCCTGGTCAGCATTCGCGAAGAAAGTCTTTCCGGCGTGAGTCGTGACATGGAAGAAATACAAAAAATCAAGCGGGAAACAGGAAGCTGCGATAAGAAGCCTAGAAAATTCGCGACTATTTTCGTTACGCTTGAAAAAGATTCAAATCGAGATTATATGACGGCGCTGGAACCGTTATCATTCGCCGCCGATAATCTGATCATCTTCGACCATGTTTCCGTGAATGACCAACTGCACAAAACGGTCAGAATAATTAAGGCCCGAGGGCACTCTCCCGACCGTCAAGTTCGCGAAATCGTCGTCTGCGCAAATAATTCGTATCCTCTTCGCATCATTTCAGGCCTCGAGAATTATCGCGGGTTGCTGGCCGGGAATCCGCGACCGGTTCGAGTTACGCTTCAACTCTTAGCGGAAAACGACGCTGAAAAGAAATTCAACCGAAAGTTGCGGAAAAATTTAAAAAAACTATTCGCCTATCCAGTTAAAACACTCGGATTCTCAAAAAATGAAATACACAGAACGCTCTTGGACGTTGCTGCCGGAATCACCCGTATCCCGCAAGCCAACGTCAAGATACTAAACATCGACGAATGGTGGATTAGGGAATTACAGGTATCGTCGACTCAACACTCGGCTAAAAACGCCAAACCAATCAACCGTCAGCATCCTTTATTATCCCTTGAGGCGTATATTCACGCGCCTCATGCCGACGATTCGCCAAGCAATTCTAAATATGTGGAATTTTCATCGGATTATTTAATAACGGAGTTGGAAAAAGCGACCTCTCCGAGACTTATGCGGACCGACGAATCAGACGCAAAACAAAGCCTTCATTGGAATTTCAAATCGGAAATGGTGGCGTGCCCGAGTTATTTGGACTACGGATTATTTTGCTTTAATCGCAAATCGGTTACGAAGATTTTCGGCGATTCTTGCCTCGAATGGAAGTGGGACGATTATATCTCGCGCCTTCCCCGAACATGGGCTAGGCTTACTTCCCAACTATGGTTTGATAGCCCAGGAGAGGACGCTTCGGTCATATCCACGGTCGTCGATTTTATGAAATGCGTTCTTAAATCGACAAATGAGTTTATCGGTTTCGCATTTGACATGGAAACTCCTTCCTCAGCGGAATGCGGATTTCTAGAGCTATGCTGGGCGTTCGGCGCAACTGAAGACTTTCTCATTCAAGGAGCCTTGCTGCTAAAAGACGCCGCCCCTTCCGATCAAGAAGTCTTTATTCAAAACAACCCAATTACGCTTGCATTGCAACTGCTGCAGTTTCTCGTTTTGGAAGAGTTGATGCCCAGTCGCACGACGAATAAAGATACGAAACGGGCTGTTTTTTCTCGACATTGGTATTGTAGTTGGCAGGACCTTTTATCGCCCCGTCTCAAAAAAACCTTCAACTCAAACGACGAACGGCAAAATGACGATCTGTGCATATACCCCATCCCCTTTTTCCCTATGGGGACGTTCTCTATAAATCCAAATTCTACCGATTATGTCGGTAAAGAGATAATTCACGCGATCCAAGACGCCAACGTTCGATTCCTTCGCACGTTGCTTCGCATACGAGCCGCGTACGAATATCGAATAGACGAAAAAAAACTATCGTTAAATTTTCAACAAGATTTGAAATTATGGTGCGAAGAGGCAAAAGTCCGTTGCGAGAAAATAACCCAGTGGTTAAGCCAAAACGAATTTTTACGCAAATCAGCGGCGCATGCCGAACTAACGTGGATGCGGAAAATTGGCGAAAGCTTGCGAACAATCGTCCAGGAGTCCACGGTTTTCCAAGTTGGCCGAGGAATAAGGCGACGCGACAATTCAATGTGCGAAAACAAAACGACGGACGAAATCGCGGAAGAATGTTGGCTCTGGCGACGCATGGCGGCGGCGACCGGCATGGATTTGCGCGATGCGGAATATTTGCTTGAGTGGCACTTCTTTCGTATTGAACTCATTGAGGCGGAACTGGCTAATCGCCCCTTAGCCTCAATATTTTGTGCAAACAACTCCGCCTCAACACAGCAGGGATCGGCTTTAACGGGATATTGCTGCAGCGGATCCTGGATGGTCGGCGTGGATCGATCGACTCATAGTCCTAACCTCGCCGCAAAATTTATCGAAGAAATCTGCTCAACTCGTCGAGCGGTTCGGCGTGCTAAACACGGCGCGGGCATTCCGGCGAGAAAAGATTTCTATGATTTTCACGGCCACAAAAGCCTTTTCAACTTCAAATCGATCAAACCTAATGAGTATGATATTTCATGGCGCAATTTCCATAAATTCGCCGCCGCTCGAAGCAGACGCCGCGAAAGAATCGTATGTCCGTTTATGTCCGTCTCCCTCGTCCTCGAAACATTGACTCAAGGTATGTTTCACTGTTTATCCGTCGCAGAACAACGACGAGAGGCGTATCGGCATTCAAAAGAAGATGTCGTCCAAGAAATGCAAACTCTCGCGAGAAACGCCGCGAGGAAAGTCTTTGCCCAAGTCGAAGCGGAGATGCGCAACGCAGACAAAGATAATCCGCCATGCGTCATGTGCTTTCGTAACAGAAAATGCCGCGATCATCAACAGGAGGTCGTGCAATGACTACAACCAAGATTGCCTTAATTGGACACGATCGTCGTTATTTTCTTCTGTTGCCGCCAAGCGTATCCGGGACCGCATCTCATGAATTGAAAGAATCTTCGTTTGGAGTCTCCTTCTTGGAATCCGCGATGATCGCGATTTCTCCGCCCGGCGTCACTTGCGAAATACTGCGGCATTCGCTGCCAAGTCCGTCAAGCTTAATATCAACTTTTGAACTGGAAAAGATAACCAAGACCTCGCGTACTGGAGCAAGCGAACAAAAAATACTGATTGCCAAAACTCTCGAAGTGAACTACCCGCACACATTGGCTCCGATGCGTGCACGACGTACAAGCATCGATTTGGATAATGATATTGCGATAGCGCATGTCGACATTTCGATGCCTTTGTTTAGTTTCCCAAAATTGAAATTCGAGCATATAATCGTTCAGTGCGAAGCAAGCGCGAACGTTAATGAGCGCTGGTTTAAGAGTCCAATTTTTTCCCATCTGAAACGTTCGAAAAATCGCATTATCATTTTTGAATCCAAGTTCTTACAAGAACTTGGCATGCAAATCAACGTCAATAGCTCATGGGAGGAGTTTGCCGATTGTTGCCGAGCGGTTCGCCAGAATTCGCTCCCCCACGACAATCTGTTCCTAACTGATCTGATGCAATTACTCCACGCTCCCCCTGACAAGACAATTATCGTAATACAGGGGCAAGCCAATTCCGCATATATCTATCGTGAGCAAGACAAGGACGGCGAATTGCTTTACGCGACGTCTTCCGATCGCTATTCTCCAAACTCAAACGGCTGCATGCGTGGCTTTGCGTCGTTACTAACGGTCTCCGCAGCCGAAGCTTTGCTTAAAGGTGCGTCCCCTATTGAAGGAATTAAATGCGGCCTTCGCCGCTGCGCAGTATTAGATCGCTATGGCTACGCCAAACTCCCGGATCACACAGCTTCAAACACTTTCGATCCCCAATGGGCGTCAAATATTATAAATAACGTTCCCTTGTCATCCGGTCCAACACATTTTTCAGCTCCCAAGGAAATTTATACCGTTTCAGTTCCTGCCGCTCCAAATCACTGGTCAATTATGTCTGTAATTGCCGGTGACGAGCTCAGAAATATCAGTTTGAAACTCGTCCTGAACGGAGAAGAAGCGATTCAAAAACAATATAAATTTCCAATAATAAAGTTCGGCGATAAATTATTATCCGTGGATCGCCAAGAATTTGAAGGTTTTTGGGAAGTACAATCGCTGATGCAAGCGTACGCCGCGAGTAAATCACAGAACAACCCTCTTTCGATCGCCGTTTTCGGTCCGCCCGGATCGGGCAAATCGTTTGGCGTGCTGGAAATCGCCCGAAATTCCAACCTGCTTGGCGCTTTAGATCAACCGTCCGTCGCCAATCTTTCTCAGTTCACAAGCGTGCAAGAGCTGGCAATGTTTTTCCAAAAGATTCGCGATATTGGATTGAGCAAACGAATCCCGCTGGTTCTTATCGATGAATTTGACACAACATGGGATAATCGCGTTTTTGGTTGGTTAAAGTACTTTCTCGCCCCCATGCAAGATGGAGAGTTTAAGGATCGAGATTCCACTTTTAACATTGGCCCAGCAATCCTTATCTTTCTCGGAAGCGTTAATCACAGTTTTGATATGCTCAACGGACGCATGCGAAATAGAGATTTTATCGAAGCCAAGGGACCAGATTTCGTCAGCCGCTTACGAGGACACATGAATCTTTTAGGCATCCACCAACCTGCTGACGGTAGAGATGATAGAATGTATATTATGCGAAGAGCATTGCTTTTGCGGCAGTTTTTGAAAAAACACCAGCCAGATATCATTGACTCGGTCGGAAAAGCGAACATTGATCCCAAAATTGTCAACGGATTCCTCGGCGTACCTTCCTTTAAGCACGGCCTTCGTTCGCTTGAGTCGCTCATTCGGATGTGTAAGGTTTCCCCATTTGAGAAACGGTTGCATATTGGTACCCTTCCAACTAGCGAACAAATGCAAATTCATGTGGACTTTGAACTATTTAAAGAAAAAATGACAAGCCCTACTTCATGATGTAACTGCGGCATTATTCTGCTGGACCCGCTTTGGCATAGACTGACGGCATTTGTAAGGGACATAACGAGCCAACCGCCGAGAATGGAATGTACCAGTCCAAGCTGCACGTCGTCAAATGCCTCGCATGCAAACCCTTTACGTTTAATCACGCTAAGAATTCGCAAAATGGCGAATTACGCGCTTTCGGCCTTCCAGCCGCCGCGACCTTTGCCTCGCTTCGGATCTTTCACCGTGCGCCGTTTCGATTCATCGACGATCAAGGGGTCGGCGTCCGAAGCTTCCTCCTCGTCTTCAAATTCATCGTCCTCCGCCTCGGCATCTTCGTCGAAGAGGTCTTCTTCCTCTTCGTCATAGGCGTCTTCTAAATCGCCGTCATCATCGTCGATGAACTCTCGGTCGTCCTTTTTCGATTTATCGTCATCATCCCAATCGTCGTCCTCGGGACCAAACGGCGTCGTCGCTTGAGACGGGCGCTTGCGATTCGCTTTGGCCAGCTTGGGAGGCTCGATTTCGTCGTCCTCATCAAACGACGCTTCCTCTTCGGCGTCGTCAAGTTCGTCGTTCTCGTCAAAGATCGGGTCGGGCTTGGGCGGGGCTAACTGAATCTTATTGTTGCGGCGCGGCTTCGTCGGGGCCACGGCCGGCGACATTTGCGTCGGCGCGGTCGCCGCAGACGCAGCGCCGCCGTCGCGCATCGCCTCCCATTGCTCCATCGTGACGATCACTTCACGAGCTTGCGATCCGTTGTACGTTCCGACGATGCCGTCCTCGGCCATGAAATCGACCAGTCGCGCGGCGCGGCCGTAGCCGATGCCCAGCGCACGCTGCAAGAGGGATACGCTGCCGCGTCCTTCCCGAATCACGACTTCAATCGCCGATTCGTACAGATCGTCGCGTTGGCTGAATTCCTTCTTTCCTTCGCCTTCGGGCGCGGTCGTCTTCAATTGGACCAATTCGGTGACGAATTCCGGCGTATCGGTCGCCACGGCGCCGATGACCCGCAAAATTTCGTCGTCGCTTAGATACGTTCCCTGTCCGCGCAACAGCGTGCTCGTTCCCGGCCAGAGGAAGAGCATGTCGCCGTTGCCGAGTAGTTTGTCGGCGCCCATTTCGTCCAAGACGACGCGACTGTCCACGCGGCTCGCCACCTGGAACGAGATACGGGCGGGCAAGTTCGACTTGATCAAACCGGTGATGACGTCGACCGTCGGCTTTTGCGTGGCGAGAACAAGGTGGATTCCGACCGCTCGGCTTTTTTGGGCCAAGCGAATGATGTGGCTTTCGACCTCTTTGGCGGCGGTCATCATCAAGTCGGCCAATTCGTCGGCCACAATGACGATGTACGGCATGCTGGTGGGGATTTGCTTTCGCTCTTCGTCGTCCTCGGGCTGAATGCGTTCCATCAACTCTTCTTCGCCAAGCTGATTGTAAACGCTGATGTGACGAACGCCGGCGCGGGCGAGAAGATGATAACGCTCTTCCATCTTTTCGACGGCCCAGCCGAGAATCGCCTCGGCCTTACGCATGTCGGTGACGACCGGGTGCATCAAGTGCGGTAACGACTTATATTGGCTCAATTCGACCATTTTGGGGTCGATTAAGAGCATGCGAACTTCGTCGGGGCGGCGGGTCATGATCATCGAGACGATGATTGAATTCAAGCAAACGCTTTTGCCCGTGCCCGTTCGACCGGCGATGAGCAAGTGGGGCATGGTCGTCAAGTCGCTGACCAAGGGACTGCCGGCCACGTCTTTTCCAAGATAAATCGGAATGCGCATCTTTTGCGTCTTGGCCGAGGCCTCTTCCATCACGTCGCGAAGGCGCACGACTTGCCGATCGGTGTTGGGGACTTCGATGCCGACCGTATTTTTGCCGGGAATTGGGGCCACGATGCGGACGCTCGGCACTCGCAATGCGATTGCCAAATCGTCGGCAAGCGAAGTGATTTTACTCAAACGCAAGCCGGCCTCGAGTTCCACTTCGTATTGCGCGATGACCGGTCCGGTTTGAATTTCGACGACGCGAACGTTGAATCCGAAATCTCCGAATGTTTTTTCCAAGACCTTTGCGCGACGACGGACTTCTTTTTCCTGCTCCTCGAAGCAAAACGCCTCGCCCGGCAGCAGCAAATCGAGACTTGGCAGTGTGTAATCGACGTCTTTCGGAGGGGCGGCGGCATCCAACTCGTCGATCAACTCTTTACGGTCTAGTTTTTTCTTCTTCGGTTCGACCGGTTTGCGAACGGCGATTTCCTCGGCCGCGATCTCTTCGCTCTCTTCAACCGCATCGGCCTCGACGGCCTCGCTCGCCGCGGGTTCGGCGACTTCCTCATCTTCGACGTCGACAAAAACGTTGGAAGCGGCCTGCCTGTTGACGCGAATCGTCGGTTCGACGGAGTCGTCAAACTGGACGTCGTCCAAGTCGGTCCGGCGTTTGGCGAGTTTCTGCGCATAGGCGGCGCCGACCTGGGCAACGCCACGCCCGATTCCCTTCGACGATTTATGCAATCCCCAGAAGGCGAAATGGACAAGGACGTAGTCGGTGCAAAGGAGCAAGCCCGCTCCGAGCACGCTCAGAGTGACGATATACGATCCGATTCGCGCGAAGTGCATTTCAAGAACGGTGCGCCCGGTCAGGCCGAGCAATCCGCCCGCACCCGAAACGGAAGGGGGCGCGAATTGAGGAAACGCCAACGCCGCGAAAGTCGTTAAGCCCACCAACGAGAAGAGCCAGCCGATCAATCGCACCCACGGATGCGTAATCTCGCGACGCATGAGGAGGAAGACGTCGAGGACGGCCAACGAAATCAGTCCGAAATAGGCGCCGATTCCGAATCCCGAGAAGAGCAAGGCGCTTGCCATTGCGCCAGACCGTCCGCAGACGTTTTGTATCTCGGCGTTCTGCGGATAGACCAGCGAACTCGGCGGATCGGCGGGGTCGTAACTGACCAACGCCGCGCCAAGAAATATGACCAACGCCAAAAACACCAACGCCGTTAGATCGCGTTTCAAATTGCGTTCGAGAGACATGGCGGATACGTCAACGGGCAAAGGCTCGACGCGTAGCCGCGCAAAAATGGCGCGGAATGCTACGCATCACGTCGTAAGTATCGACCATTCCGCCGTTTCGAGAGTATTTTTGCGAGCGGGCGCCGCGCCGTTTGCCTAAGAGAATTGACGCGAAAAACTGTCTTGATTCGCAAATGCGGAATAAGCGTCTGAAGGGAGGGCGACGGCCCTTCGGGACAGAAATTGGCGGGGATCGCCGCGTTTGACCCCATGGTGGCGCCTGCACGCACCCTACAGATTATGCCGTTTGTTCCGTAAGTACGCATTAGACAAGCTACGAAGCGAGTTTCGTTACTTCTCCGCTTTTTTCTCGGTCTTCATCTCAGTCATTTGCGGACCGTTCGGTAAGAGATAATCTTTGAGCGGACAATCTTTTAGCGATTTTACGCCTTCGACGACAGCTGAAGCGTTGAGTTCCGCGCCCGAGACGCTAGTGTGCGTGTGTTCTTTTGGGAAGAACTCTTTGACTTTCTCTTGGCCAAGTTTATCGTACTTATCGGCGACGATTCCGTTTAGGTCTATAAAGGAAACGTCTTCTGCTTTTGCCGCCGCAGCGGCCCAAGCGCCGTAGCCCTCGGACGCCCGCAAGACATGATCGTTTTTCCAATCATTGCGAGGAATGAGCGAAAGGACGATCGGCGTTGCGCCTTTCGCCTTGGCCTCTTTCGCGAATTGGCGAAGATACCAGCCGTAGCTATGGACGGTTTCTTTTTTGTCAGAGTCGGGAACGGCGACTTCCTTCGTCTCGTCGCCATTGCCACGAATGGAGCCGCGAGATTTTTCTTTATCGAGCGGGCCGCCGTCGTTATGCCCGAACTGCATCATGACGAAGTCGCCCGGCTTTATATCTTTGAGAACGGCGTCCCAAAGTCCTTCGGTCCGATAGGTTCGACTGCTGCGACCGCCTCGGGCGCGGTTTTGCACGTTGATTTTCGTCTTGTCGAAGTAGGCGGCAATCGGATCGCCCCACCCTTGCAGACCTTTCGTGCCATTCTTCACGGTCGAGTCGCCAATGAGGTAGAGAGTCGGTAGCGACTTTTCCTCAGCCGCTGCGGCAAACATGGGGAGGCAGCCAAACAACATAGCCAAAAGAAGGCTGAACTTTGCGGAGCGAATAAGAGTCGTTTTCATAGGAATCACGAAAAAAACGGAGAAGTGAGGGAACGGACGAAAAAAACCGGCATAACCATTATCTTAACTATTTATTCCGCCGAGCGTTACGGCGTTATTCCGTCAGCGGGCGTTTTTTCTGGATTTGCTTTTCCGGAACGTCCGATACCGAATTGACAAAAAACACGTTGCCCAGTTACAATGGGTGTTTTCGCTTCTTTCGGGAAGCGATGGGCAGGTAGCTCAGTTGGTAGAGCACAGGACTGAAAATCCTGGTGTCGCCGGTTCAATCCCGGCCCTGCCCACCTTAAACCCGATTTACGATCCTTCGTAAGTTGGGTTTTTTTATGTAGTTACAGAACTCGCTAAAGCGGCGATTCGAGTGCAAATCGGAACTTTTTGGGTGGGAATGTATCGCCCGGAAAGCATCTGTTCTAAGTGCATCCCAAACGAAATGGCAAGCGAGTCGAATTGCGTCATTAAGCGTATGAAACAGTTTGAAGGCCTCGGCCAAACGTAAAATATCTCGATGATGTATTTAATGCGCGGAAGAAACGCACATGCGCATAAACCGCATCTCTAAGCGGCGCAGTCATTTACGATCGACAAATTCGTTGCAATTGTTTTATTTCGGGGTTACACTAAATATTGTCCTGTGACGGATCACATGGATGATGGCGGGGATTCTCGCCAAAGTTGCGTTCAAGTCGCCATTGCCAGTTGACCGTTTCCTATTTGGAATTTCTTTGTCGCCAACTTATCCCACGTACTTTTCCGTACGAGTTTTGCGACGTTCCGATCCCTGGAATCGGGTTAGGCTCGGACGCCTGAAGCGGCTCGAAGCAACCGCCCACCCGTTTGGAGGCGCAAATAGGCGTCTACGGGTTTTGCTGCGCCTTTTCGCAGCGCAAAGCGTTCAATTTCACTCATCCAATTGGCGGAAAAACAAATGTCGTTTGGGAAAAAAGTGCGTAACGGAGCATTTCGCGGTTTGATCGGAAAAAAGTCGAATGAGGAGCGCGGACGCCGGGATAGTTCGCGTCTTTTGCGGTTTGAGACTATCGAACCGCGATGGATGTTAAGCGCATCCTCTCTTACCGACGAAATTTTGGCGACGGCGAGCGTCGCCGCTGAGGTTTCTACCGCAACGGACGCCACGACCGCCAGTACGACCGTCACGACGACCCGGGAGATGGAAAATCTTGATCGCGGTGTGGTGGCCGTTCGGTCGGCGACGAGTCAAGTTTTCGTGAGTTGGCGTCTACTTGCGCTCGATCCATCCGGAGTCGGTTTTAACGTCTATCGTTCGGCCGGCGGCGCCGCGGCCGTAAAACTCAACTCAACGGTTTTGACTGGAGGGACGAACTACGTAGATACGACCGCAAACTTGGCCGTCTCGAACGCGTACTACGTCTGTCCGGTCGTCAACGGCGTTGAACAAACTGCCAGTGAATCGTTCACGTTGGCAGCGGATGCGACCGTCGGGCAATACCTTTCGATTCCGTTGCAAAACATCGGCGACTATTACGTTCATTTCACATGGGTTGGTGACTTGGACGGTGACGGCGCGTACGAATTCATCGTCGATCGGCTGCCCACCAGCAGCGCCGACAATACGGCGAAACTTCAAGCGTACGAACTTGACGGCACGGTTCTGTGGAGCATTGATACGGGACCGAACAGTACGTATGAAGACCAAAACGACGGCGCGGAAGGTTCGATCGACATCGACGACAAGGACGGCGTCACGGTTTACGACATGGACGGCGACGGCCGGGCAGAAGTGTTGATGAAAACGGCGACCGGTGCCGTATTCGGCGACGGCAAAACGCTTACGACGCCCGGGGGAGTCAATCAATTTATCTCCGTTATCGACGGTCTGACCGGAGCGGAACGATCGCGTATCGCCTTGCCAGAGGAATATATCGCCGACGGAGCGCTCGATCTTCAAGTCGGCATTGGGTATTTGGACGGCACGCATCCGAGTTTGATCGCGATGATGGAAAACCGCGTCGGCACGGCGCGCGTCTTCAACCGAGTCGCCGTCGCTTACGACTACGACGGAACGACAATAACGCAGCGTTGGAGATGGGATCGCGGAAGTTTAAATTGCCCCGATTTTCATTCGATTCGTATCGTCGACGTCGATTTAGACGGAAAAGACGAGATATGCGACGGCGGCTACGTGATCGACGACAACGGCACGCTTCTTTACACGCTCGCCGATTCCGGGGTCGCTCATGGCGATCGGTTCTACATCGGCGATTTCGATCCGTCGCGTCCCGGCCTTGAAGGTTACGGCATTCAACAAACAAACGCTAGCGGCTTGACGGAATATTTTTACGAAGCCGCGACGGGAAAAATGATCTGGACGCATTCGGCGGGCGTCTATGACGTCGGACGCGGACTCGTTGCCGACATTGATCCGAATTACGCGGGCTATGAAGCCTGGACCACGGCCGGCACTTTTACGAACGTGGAGACCGACACGTTAACGCCCGGGACTACGTCGGTCTATCCGAACTTGAGAATTTGGTGGGATGGAGATCTATTAGGCGAGCATCTCTACGACACTCGATTGGCTCATTGGAATTACGCGAACGGATGGTGGGACCGCGAATTAACAGCATACCAAACCGGCGCGACTGCAACGTGGCGAGATGTGCCTACGTTCTACGCCGACGTTTTCGGAGATTGGCGGGAAGAGATCATTTACGAAAAATCGGATCACACGGCGCTGCAAATCTATACGACCACATACACTAGCGACTATCGCATTTATTCGCTGGCGCAAGATCCGGAATACCGCAATTGCATGACGACGAAGGGCTACTACCAATCGAACATGCTCGACTACTATCTTGGCGCCGACATGACGACTCCGTCGACGCCGAACATTGAGTACGTCGCTCGGAACGCCGCGTCGAAGCCTACGGTCGTCACCGCCGCGACCGCCGCTTCGACGCTTCTCGTCTGCCAAGCGACCGGTTGCTCGGTCAATTTGAACGCCCTGGCCGAAGACGCTACGGGCGAAAAGAATTTGACTTACACATGGTCGGGGATCGGACCAGGGGTCGTGAAGTTTAGCGCAAATGACGCGAACGAGTCAAAAAATACGACAGCCTACTTTTCGGCGGCAGGCGACTACGTCCTCAACGTCATAATTAAGAACGCGGCCGGGGGATTCGTGCGAAGCACGGTCAAAGTGACGGTCAAAATGCCGACCCTGTTCAACGCGGTCGGCGCTGGGACCATCACTTCCTCAGGCGAGTCGACGACATATCCGGCCAGCAACGCCTTCAACAATTCTTCGACCGACAAATGGTACAATAACGGCACGGGGACGACCGGTTGGCTCCAATACGACTTCGGCGCGGGGACGGCCGTCGCCGTAACGCAGTACGTTTTGACCAGCGCCTACGATTACTCCGCGCGCGATCCGAAGAGCTGGACTTTTCTTGGTTCGAACGACGGCGTGACTTGGACTACTATCGACACGCAAACGAGTCAGCTTTTCGGAAACCGTTGCCAAACGAAATTTTACTCGCTCAACAACACGATCGCCTTCCGTTACTACCGGCTCAACATCACGGCCAACAACGGCGATTCGGCTGCGCTCCAATTGGGCGAACTGAAGTTGATGGTCGCCGTGAATAATCCGACGACCGGCGGTACAGCGACGGCCAGTTCCCAGCTTTCGGCCGAGCCGGCGAGCAACGCCTTTGACGGTTCGACGAGCACAAATTGGGCCAGCAGCGACGTCGGAGGAACCGGAACCTTGCAATATGATTTCGGCTCCGGAACGACGAGCGCGGTCGTTAGTTACAAGGTAACGAGCGCGGCCGACGCGCAGGAGACTGATCCAGCCGCGTGGCAATTCCAAGCCTCGAACGACGGCACGACCTGGGTGACGCTCGACACGCGCTCGGCCGAGGTCTTTGCAACGCGTTCGCTTACGAAGCAGTACGCCGTCTCGAATAGCACGGCCTATCGCTACTATCGGCTCAACATTACGGCCAATTACGGCGGAACAACTTATGGTTTGCAAGTCGGCGAAATGTCGTTTGTCGGTTTGAACAAGGCGCCGACCGTAGCGACCGCCGCCTCGGCGACGCCGAGCGCCGTGGTCGGACCGACGACCAATTTAGGAGTTCTCGGCGCCGATTTCTCCGGCGAATCTAACCTAACTTACACTTGGTCAGCGACCGGTCCCGCAACGGTGACCTATAGCGTAAGCGGAACAAACGCGGCAAAGAATACGATCGCAAGTTTCACGCAAGTCGGAACCTACGTTTTTACCGCGACCATTACCGACACGGGCGGACTCTCAGTCACGAGTTCTATAACGGTCACGGTTACGTCGCTCAGCGCTGCGGCGCTTTCGGTTCCCAGCGCCCTCTCGGCCACGGTCGCCTCGGCCACGCAAGTCAATTTGACCTGGGCCGACAACTCAAGCAACGAATCCGGATTTGTGATTGAATGGGCGACCAACTCGGCCTTCACGCAAAACACGGCAAGCAAAACGGTCGCGGCCAATTCCACTTCGGCAAGCGTCACCGGCTTGAACGTTGCAACGACGTATTACTTCCGTATTCGGGCTTACGACGCCTACGGCAATTACTCCGCTTACGCTTCGACCGTGAGCGCGACGACAAGTTCGCTCACGCCGGCGGCATGGTATCTATGCAATTCGACATCCGGCTCGACGCTGACCGATTCGTCAGGGAACGCCAAAAACGGCACGCTCTCGGGCTCCTATAGTTTCGTCAGCGGTTACAGCGGCAACGCGTTGGATTTATCCGGCGGTTACGCCAGTCTTCCGACCGGCATCGTAAGCGGGCTAACGAACTTCACGATCGCCTCGTGGGTGAAGTTCGACTCGTTGGCAAACTGGCAGCGAGTATTCGACTTTGGAACCGGCACGAGCGTCTATATGTTCCTCACGACGTATTCGGGCAAGTTCCGTTTCGCCATTACGACCGGCTCAGGCGAACAAATCGTTAATAGCTCCGTCGGAATTGACATCGGCGTCTGGACTCACGTAGCCGTTGCGCTTTCCGGAAATACTTGCACGCTGTACATGAACGGCGTCGCGGTCGGGTCGAACACGACGATGACGCTCACGCCTTCGAGCCTGGGCAGCACGACGAAAAATTACATTGGCGATTCGCAATTCACGGCCGACCCGGCCTTGGACGGAAAAATTGACGACTTCCGCATCTATAATCAAGCGTTGACGCCTGCGCAGTTCGTCACGACCGCGCCGACGATCTCCGTCGCTCCGACCGCTTTGACGACGACCGTTACGGGCAATTCAACGACATTGAACGTACTCGGGGCCGACGACGGCGGCGAAACGAGTTTGAAGTACTTCTGGGCGGCGACAGGACCGGGAATCGTCTCGTTTAGCGGCAACGGAACGAACGCCGGTAAGACCGCCACGGCCACTTTTTCCAAAGCCGGGAGCTATGCGCTCACCGTAAAAATCACGGATTCGTTTGGTTTGTTCGTCACTTCGAGCGTCATCAACGTGACGGTGGTACAAACATTGACGACGGCGGCCGTGTCGCCGAAAACCGCTGAGGTCAACGTCAACAAGACCAAGCAGTTTTCCGCATGGGCCTACGATCAATTCGGCGATGCGATGATCGCGACGTTCACATGGTCGGTCATTGGCGGCGGCACGATCACTTCGACGGGGCTTTATACAGCTCCTTCCGAGATAGGCCAGGCCGAAGTTCGCGTTTCGTCGGGGGCCATTTTCGCCGACACGGTCCTTTCGATTTCCGACGCGCTGGTCGTTTACAAAGCCGACGGCTATCCAGCCATGGCCACATTGATCGACTCGTCGGGCAACGGCAATAACGCCACGCTTACCGGAGCGTACGATTACCTGCCTAGCGTCGAGGGCGAATCGCTGAACTTGACCGGCGGCGCCGCCAATCTCCCTTCGGGCATTGTCAGCGGACTGGCGAACTTCACAATCGCCACATGGGTCAAACTTAGCTCCGTAAGCAATTGGGCGCGTATATTCGACTTCGGAACCGGGACGAGCGCCTACATGTTTCTGTCTCCGCAAGTTTCTACCGGAAAGCCGCGTTTCGCAATTAAAACTTCAAGCGGAAGCGAACAGGTCGTCAATAGCAGCGTGGCGATTTCGACAGGGGTTTGGACGCACATTGCCGTCACGCTCTCCGGAAATACCTGCACGCTCTATATTAACGGCGTCGCGGTCGGAACGAATACGAGCATGACCTACCGTCCGTCGAATCTTGGAACGACTACTCAAAACTATATCGGCGATTCGCAATTTTCCGCCGATCCGTCGCTGGCCGGTTGCGTGGATGATTTCCGTATTTACGGCCGGGCGCTGACCGCCGCGCAAGTCACTTCGCTCGTCGCTTCTTCGACTGCAACGCGAATGTGGGACGGCGGCGGAGACGACAATAAATGGTCGACCGCCGAAAATTGGGTCGGCGACGTCGCGCCTTCGTCCGGCGAGAACATCGTATTCCCGACAGGGGCCTCGCGTCTTTCTAGCGTCAATGATCTTACCGGCGTCACATTTGGCTCGGTTTCGGTATCCGGCACAGGATATTCGCTCGATGCAGGAAACATAACGGCCACGACCGTCACCGTCGGCTCCGACGCCGTTTTAGTCGTCGGAACTCTCGTCGCCGATTCGCTAATTCTCGGCGGAACGGGATCGACTGAAAGCTCATCAGCGGCGAGCGCTGCGGCTGCGGCATCAATCGTTACAGAGGTAACCGCCGTATCGGACGCCGCGATAATTTCTCGAACTGCGACGGGGTCAACTGCATCAACTACCGGTAAGACCGCGGAGACAAGCGTCACAACCGCATCGATCGTCGCATCCGAATCGAACGCCGTCAATTCGGCTACGAATGACTTCATAACGCAAACGTCCTCAAAACTGAAAACGCTAACGGCTGAGCAACGAACCGTCGCGGCGTTGATTCGCGACGTCGCAAGTCGTCGTAATATCAATGATATTTTCGTCGCTCCGATAGCTTCCATTGCAATGAACGATTTCCGGACGGTCGCCGTTCGCGCAGCCGCGTTGAAACAAGCGACTCTCGCTATTGCGAGCCTCGCATCGAATCCTTCGGAGGAGTCAAACTCAATCGTCAATCAACGCAAGAACGTCGTCAAGAAGTTAGTAGCCGGCGAGAAGATATCGAGCCTGCTGAAACCGCTTGCGTCCTTAAAGATTTCGTAACGGTAGATCTGAGCTACGATCAGAACGCAAGATTTATAGAAACGCCGGCTTTTGCGCCGTAAGAGACCGTAGTTTCCTTTTATCCCGTCGCGAGGCGATAGCCGACGCCGGGTTCGGTTAGAAGAAAACGCGGTTGCGCCGGATCCGATTCGAGCTTACGCCGAAGTTGCCCAACGTAAACGCGAAGGTATTGAGTCTCGAAAACGCTATCCGGTCCCCAAACTTCCTTAAGTAGCTGGCGATGCGTAATGACCTTGCCAGCGTATTTTATGAGCGTCGTGAGCAACCGATATTCGATGGG
Organism: Thermoguttaceae bacterium; assembly: GCA_963665265.2. Classification (GTDB taxonomy): domain Bacteria; phylum Planctomycetota; class Planctomycetia; order Pirellulales; family Thermoguttaceae; genus CAXXHQ01. The sequence goes on from OY762224.2 coordinate 3,135,949, forward strand.
CGTGAGATGAATTTCCATGTCGTCAACGAAAACCTGCCGTGCCGGCAAATCGACCTTCAAGCCATTTAGTTCAAAGATCGGCTCTCCGGAATCCCCTTTCACCGTCGAGGAACGTCGCAAGGCGACCCGAAGTCGAGCGAGTAATTCACTGACGCTGAACGGCTTCGTAAGATAGTCGTCCGCCCCGGCGTCGAGCGCACTGACCTTTTCATGCTCTTGACCGCGAGCGGAAAGAATGACAATGGGGATTTGCGACCACTCGCGAACTTGCGCGATGACTTGCATACCGTCGACGTCGGGCAATCCCAAATCCAGAATTATCAAATCGGGTTGTTGCGAAGCGGCTTGCAGGACGCCGTCTTTGCCGTTCGCCGCCTCGACGAGTCGATAGCCGTTGCTATCGAGCGAAATTCGCAAAAATCGGCGAATTTCTTGCTCGTCTTCAATAATCAGAATCTTCGGACCGTCGACGGACATCGGTATCGTCCTTTATCTCATTTGCGCGGAATAGGCTTTTCTTATTCTATGCTTCCTCTTTAAGAATCGCCACCGATGGCGGGGCTTCGTCCAACGGCAACGTAAATAGAAAGACCGCGCCGCCGTCGGGGCGATTCGCAGCCGAAATGCGGCCGCCGTGCAATTCGACGATGCCGCGACAGATCGGCAAGCCCAAGCCGGCGCCGGGCTGACAGGCGGTCGAACTTCCGCGATAGAATTTGTCAAAAATCCTCTCCAAATCAGGCTCGGCAATTCCCGCTCCATGATCGACGATTTCGATGATGATTGAGTTGCGGTCATTGCTTGCTGAAATATCAATTGGCGAACCGGCAGGTGAATACTTGATCGCGTTCTCCAACAAATTGATAAAAACTTGTTGCATAAGCAAATCATCGATTTTTACGAGCGGCAACTCTGCGGGAATGTTCGTCGTGACCGTTCGCCCGGCAAGCTGCCGTCGCATTCGCGTCAACGCCGATCCGACTGCCTCTTCGAGCGGCGTCCATTCTTTGCGGGCCGTCAATGCGCCCGCTTCGAGTCGCGTCATATCGAGTAAGTTGGCGACCAAACGATTCAACCTTTCCGCCTCGGAAAGAATCGAGTCTAAAAGCTCTTTTCTTTTTTCCAGAGGGAGTTCTTCGCACGCTTCCGAAAGGACGCTCGCTGCCCCAGTAACGACGGAAAGCGGCGTTCGCAAGTCGTGCGAAACGGCGCTCAACAGAGAGCTGCGTAGCCGTTCGGTCTCCATTTGTAGCTTGATGCGTTCCGTTTCGCGTTCGAGGTCGGCTCTTTCGACGGCCATCGCAATTAGCCCGGCGAACGTTTCAAGTAAGCGAATCTTGTCGGAGCCGAGCGCGGTCTTCGAATCATTAAGAAATACGCCTAAGGCGCCGACGCAACCGTGAGCGGCGTTGAGCGGAAAATATACACCTTGCGCGCCGGGCAAAGTGGCGGTTCCTCGACCGGCCGTTAGGCCATGTTCGACGGTCCAACGAGCGACGGCCTCATCGTGCGAACCGATCCCGTTGTCTTCTCCGCCAGAGAAGGGCGTAAGACGCATCTCCTTGTCGGCGAGCATGACGACGACTCGGCCGTCCAGAGCTTCTTTGGCGAGGCGAGCTGCGGAACGGGCGATTTCGTCCCGATCGCGCAGCGCCGTCAACTCTCGGCTAACCGCGTACAACGAAGCCGTTCGGCGTTCGCCGCTACGCGCCGATTCGGCTTGAAACTTGACGCGAGCGGTCAACGTGCTAATGACCACAGCCGTAAAGAGCATGACTGCAAAGGTAAATAGATATTGAGTGTCGGCGACGGCAAACGTCATTTGCGGCGGAATGAAAAAGAAGTCAAAACAGGCCACGCCGAGGATAGCCGCCCAAACGGCGGGCCCTCGTCCGAATTGCAAAGCGACGGCGACGATTCCCAAAAGGTAGATCATCACGATATTGGCTGGGTCGAAAAAATAGTGCGTCGGCCAACCGATCGACGTACAAACGGCGATGATGAAGCAGGCGGCCAGATAGCCGCGACGCGGCATTTGGGCCGCTGCAGGCCGGACGTCGGGTTTACTCGTCGGCTCCGGATCGCCGCTAATCACGTAAACGTCGATGTCTCCGCATTTGCGAGTCAGTTCATAAACCATCGAGCCGAATAGGAATTCTTTCCACCGCGGCTTTTTTGATTTTCCGACGATGATCTTCGTGACGTTTCTACTCCTAGCGTAGCGCAACAACTCGTCGGCGCGATTGCTTCCGGCGATTGTGGCCGTTTCGCCTCCCAATTGCTCGGCCAAATGCAAATTCTTTTCTAGCTGTTCACGCTGCGAATCGGAGAAATGCGCGTCGTCAGGCGTCTCGACATGCAAGGCGATCCAGGGCGCCCGCAATCCAACAGCCATCCGCCGCGTAGCTCTCACCAATCGGGCCGAAAAAGGGCTTGGACCTATGGAAACAAGTAATCTTTCCCGCGCCGCCCAAGTCTGCGAAACGGCGTGCAACTCGCGGTAATCGTCCATTTGCGCGCCGACTCGCTCGGCCGCTTTCCGTAACGCCAATTCGCGCAAAGCGATCAAGTTTCCCTTAACGAAGAAATTTTTGACCGCTCGTTCGGCAACTTGCGGCAAATAGACTTTTCCCTCGCGAAGTCGCTCTAGAAGATCATCAGGCGCGATATCGACCAATTCCACATCGTCGGCCCGTTCAAACGCCGAGTCGGGAACCGTCTCCTTCACGATGACGCCGGTGATCTGCGCAACGACGTCGTTCAGGCTTTCCAAATGTTGGACGTTGAGCGTCGTTAGTACGTCGATGCCCGCGTCGAGCAATTGCATCACGTCTTGCCAACGTTTGGCGTGCGTCGAACCGGGCGCGTTTGTATGGGCGAATTCATCGACGACGATGATCCGAGGTTTCGCGGCTAACGCCGCTTCGAGATCGAATTCAAAAAGCTTGGCGCCGCCGTAGGCGATTTCCCGGCGAGCGAGAACGTCGAGGCCAAGAACGAGCGCTTGCGTTTCGGGCCGAACGTGAGGCTCGACATAGCCGATAAGAACGTCTTCGCCGTCCTTGGCCAACGCCCGAGCCGCTTCGAGCATGGCGTAGGTTTTGCCGACGCCCGGCGCCGCGCCGAGGAATATCTTTAGCTTCCCGCGTCGGCTATTTGCCTCTTCAGATTGCACGCGAAGCAACAGGGCGTCAGGATCGGGACGGTTTTCCGTCATACGTTTGCTCTGCCGGTTAATGCGACGAGGTTTCCAAATCCAAATTCAATTCTAAGACATTGACGCAGGGTTCGCCTAGTAGGCCGAAGGTTCGGTCCAAAGTATGTCGGGCGACTGCCTGCATGACGGCCTCTTCCGTCATGCTGCGAGCTTTGGCCACCCGGGCGACCTGATACTCGGCGGCCGCGAGGCTAATGTGCGGATCCAAGCCGCTGGCCGAGGCGGTAACTAAATCGATCGGAACGGGCTTCTCTTTGTCCGTCGAAGTCGCTTTTACCGCTTCGACTCGGGCTCGAACGGAATCAACCAAGGCCGGGTTCGTCGGACCAAGATTCGATCCGCTCGACGCCGACGCATTGTAAGGGGAGGGGAGAGTGGCCGAAGGGCGTTCCCAAAAATACTTCGCCTCGGTAAAGGGCTGACCGATCAGCGTCGAACCAACCGCTTTACCGTCTTTATCGACGATAAAGCTTCCTTCGGCCTTGTCGTGAAAGGCAATTTGAGCGGCCCCGGTTACTAGCAATGGATATACTACGCCGCAGAGGACGGTAAGAGCGACGAAAACGGTTAAAGACGGCCTAACTATTTCTCGAAACATTTTTGATATCCTTTAATTATTGGTTGGCTTACACTCGCAAAGGCGGCGGCAACGTTGATTCGCCTCTTCACTAGATCAGATGCAATCCAACTAGAATCATATCGATCAGCTTGATCCCGATGAACGGGACGATCAGCCCGCCAAGTCCGTAAATAAGCATGTTGTTTCGTAATAAAACGGCGGCGCCGACGGCACGATATCGCACTCCTTTGAGAGCCAGGGGAATCAAAGCCACGATAATCAACGCATTGAAGATTACCGCGGAAAGGATCGCGCTCGTCGGCGTCGCGAGGTGCATCACGTTTAGTTTGTTCAACACAGGATACGTGCTTGCAAAAGCGGCCGGAATGATCGCAAAATACTTTGAAACGTCGTTGGCCAAGCTGAACGTCGTTAAGGCGCCGCGGGTCATAAGGAGTTGCTTGCCGATTTCGACGATCTCGATTAGTTTCGTGGGGTTGGAGTCCAAATCGACCATGTTACCTGCCTCTTTGGCGGCTTGAGTTCCGGTGTTCATGGCCACGGCCACGTCAGCCTGCGCCAATGCGGGCGAATCGTTCGTTCCGTCGCCGGTCATGGCGACGAGTTGGCCGCCGGCCTGATATTTCCGGATCAAAGCGAGTTTCGCCTCTGGGGTCGCTTCGGCCAAAAAGTCATCGACGCCGGCCTCCGCCGCGATGGCCGCCGCCGTCAACGGATTGTCGCCGGTAATCATTACGGTCTGAATTCCCATTTGGCGCATTTGGGCAAAGCGTTCGCGAATTCCGCCTTTGACGATGTCTTTTAGATAAATGACGCCTAGCGTTTTCGGACCGTCGGCGACGACCAACGGCGTACCGCCGAGCTTCGAGATGCGTTCGACTTCGGCTTGCGCTTGGGCGGGAAAATCGCCGTTGCGACTGCGAACGTAGTTTTGCATGGCGTCGGCCGCGCCTTTACGGATTTGCCGACCGTCATAATTAACGCCGCTGATTCTGGTTTGCGCGGTGAAGGGAATAAACTCGGCGTGCATTTTGTTCACGTCTCGGCCGCGAAGATTGTATTTTGACTTCGCCAAAACGACGATGCTGCGTCCTTCGGGCGTTTCGTCGGCCAGCGACGAAAGTTGCGCGGCGTCGGCCAAGGCGGCGCCATCAATTCCGTCGACAGACGTGAATTCGACTGCTTGGCGATTTCCCAACGTGATCGTGCCTGTTTTATCGAGCAAAAGGACATTGACGTCCCCGGCCGCTTCGACGGCGCGGCCCGACATGGCCACGACGTTTGCCTGAACCATGCGGTCCATTCCGGCGATGCCAATCGCCGAAAGGAGACCGCCGATAGTCGTCGGAATCAAGCAGACGAGCAAAGCGATCAACACCGATACGGTGATCGGAGAGCCGTGTCCGGCCGCTTGCACGCTATATATTGAAAACGGCAGAAGCGTAACGCATACAAGCAAGAATACTATCGTTAGCCCTGCCAGCAGAATATCGAGCGCGATTTCATTGGGAGTCTTTTTCCGTTTGGCGCCTTCGACCATCGCGATCATGCGATCTAAAAACGTTTCGCCAGGATTGGCGGTTACGCGGACGATCAGCCAGTCCGATAGGACGCGAGTTCCGCCAGTCACGCCGCTGCGGTCGCCGCCCCCTTCTCGAATGACCGGCGCACTTTCGCCGGTAATCGCGCTCTCGTCGACCGAGGCAATTCCTTCAATGACTTCGCCGTCGACGGGAACGAAATCGTTCGCCTCGATGAAAACCGCGTCCCCGGCTTTCAAATCGGTCGTCGGGACAGGCTCAAGAATTCCTTTACGAAACAACTCTTGAAAATTGCGGCATCCCTCGGCCTCTTTCACGGGAAAGCGAAATCGCTTCGCCACGACCAGCGTTCGCGCCGCTCGCAAAGCGTCGGCTTGAGCTTTTCCGCGTCCTTCGGCCATCGCCTCGGCGAAATTGGCGAAGAGGACGGTAAACCAGAGCCAAACGGAGATCGAGCAAATAAAAATCGGTTTCTCTTCGCCTGCGCCAAAAAGCGATTGAGCGTATAAGCCGGTAGTCAGAATGCTGCCGACATAAACGACGAACATGACCGGATTGCGGATCTGCCGGCGCGGATCCAGCTTCTTAAACGAGTCGGCGATCGCTTGCTGAATGATCGCCCATTCGAATGACGAACGTTTTTTCGAGGACATATTACAAGTTTCCATATCAGGATTATTATTGGATTAACGTCAATTGCTCGACGATCGGACCTAACGCCAAGGCGGGAACGAACGTGAGCGCACCGACGAGAATTACTACGCCTACCAACAAAATGACGAACAAGGCCGTATGCGTAGGCATCGTTCCCGCGCTAGCCGGGGTTATTTTTTTCGCCGCCAAAGAGCCGGCGATCGCCAATACGGGAATGGCCAGCCAATAACGAGCGACCAGCATAGCGATTCCTAATGCGACGTTGTAAAACGGCGTGTTGGCGTTCAGTCCGCCGAACGCGCTGCCGTTGTTGTTTCCGGCCGAGGAAAAGGAGTACAGTATTTCGCTAAATCCATGCGCGCCGGGATTGGCGACGCACGCGGTTCCCCACGAGCCTAGAACGGCGACCGCCGCGCCCATTAATACGACGCACGGCGGAATAAGAATCACCAATGCCGCCATTTTCATTTCAAACGCTTCAATTTTCTTGCCGAGGTATTCCGGGGTTCGGCCGACCATTAAACCGGCGACGAACACGGCGATGACGGCGAAGACCAACATTCCGTATAGGCCGCTGCCGACCCCGCCGAAAACGACCTCGCCAAGTTGGATCAGCCACATGGCGACCAACCCGCCCATCGGCGTAAAGGAATCGTGCATCGCGTTGACGCTTCCGTTTGAAGCGGCCGTGGTAGCCGACGCCCAGATTGCCGATTGAACGACGCCGAATCGGGCTTCTTTCCCTTCCATATTTCCGCCGGGCTGCGAATCGGTCGCGCGTTGATCGACGCCGAGCGATGTCAAACTCGGATTGCCCGCTTGCTCGGCCCAATAACACGAAAGCAAAAGCGGAACGAAAATTACGGTCATCGAGGCAAGAATCACCCAACCTTGTCGAACGTCGCCGATCATCTTGCCGAAAGTGACGCATAGTGCGGCCGGAATCAGCAGGATCGCCAAGACTTCCAGGAAATTGCTAAAGGCAGTTGGGTTCTCGAACGGATGCGCGGAATTGACGTTAAAGTATCCGCCGCCGTTCGTACCAAGTTGCTTAATGCTGATTTGCGAGGCTACCGGACCAAGCGGAACCGATTGCACGTTGACCGTCTTTCCGTCGGCATCTTTCGTCGATTGGACGAGAGCCACATCCTTGTAGGCGTGAAATGTTTGCGGAACGCCCTGCGAAACCAAAACCAACGCCAGAACAAACGACAGCGGCATGAGAATATAGAGGGTTCCGCGAACCAAGTCGAACCAAAAGTTGCCGACCGATTTCGCTTCACGTCGAGCAAGGCCACGAATGAGGGCGACTAAAACGGCCATTCCTCCCGCCGCCGAAACGAAGTTCTGCACGGCCAAGGCGCACATCTGCGAAAGATAGCTCAACGTCGATTCGCCGCCGTAGCTTTGCCAATTTGTATTCGTGGCGAAACTGACGGCCGTGTTGAACGCCAAGTCGGGCGACATGCCCGGCATGCCTTGCGTATTGAGCGGCATCCAATATTGCAATCGCAACATGGCGTAAACCGCCAAGACGCCGACCAGATTAAACGCCAAAAAGGCGAAGGCGTAAGTTTTCCACGACATATCCTTGCCCGAATCGACGCCGCAAACGCGGTAGGTCAATCGTTCAATCGGGCCAAGAACGCGGTCCAAGCCGCAAGGCTTGCCCTCGTACACACGGGCCATGTATGCGCCAAGCGGCTTCGCCAAGGCGAGCAGCGCGGAGACGAAAACGCCAATCTGCAAAAAAGCGTTAAGTGTCATGAGAACCACTCCGGTTTCAACAATGCGATCGTCAGATACGCGAGCAAAAGTGCCGCGACGCATCCGCCGATCAAATAAATCAAGTTTCCCATTGCACACGCTCCTTAAATGCGGTCCAACAATCGAATCAATCCGAACGATAGGGCGAAGAACGCGCAAATCGCCGTTAAGAAAATCAAGTCCATGTTTCACCTATTCCTTGTCGCTTCTTCAAGGAATCGCAGCTCAAAGCTTCTTTTCGCCGAACGTCCGACCAAGAAGACCTGAGCAATTGAATTCCTCTATTGGAATCCTACAGGGATCGATCTAAAAACGGGGTAAAAACCGAGGGGCTCGACGTAAAGAAAAGATAAAGATCACCGAAAGAATTGCGACGTTTCAGGTTACGAAACGAGAATTGTCGCGAAGAATAGAAATTATAAAAGTCAGAGCCGCACGGGAAGGCAAAGGCGGAACCGCAGCCTAGCCCAGCACGTTCGCCCACTGTAGATCGAGACGTTTCGGCGAGACAGGGACGGCCGTACCTAGCTTCTGTGCGAAGAGCGAAACGCGGTACTCCTCGAGCATCCAACGCATTTGCTCCAGCTCCAAATCAACGACGCCCTGGGAACGTCGCAAACGCTCTTGCTCCAGATAGAGCGTCCAGCGCGGCTGAAACTCTTCGAATTTTTCCCAATCGCGTTGGATATTGCCCGGCAGATTCTCCAATCGCGCGCAAATCGCTTTGAAATAACGAGGGTATTGTTTCAGCCATTCCCAGGGCGTTTTGGAAAATGCCTCGGGATCGGTCAACCGCGCGATCTGCGCACGAACGTCGTCAATAGCGTACTGTAGACGCGAGATCGGCGAGGCTTCTTTCGGCGCGGCGCCCAATAGTCCCGGTTTTTTCTTCGCCGCCGGAGCGGGCTTCAGCATCGCGCCGCCTAAGCGTAAGGCGGGAATCTGTGTGGCGGCCGGCGGTCGAGAAAGTTCCTCAATCGCAAGATTCGCCCGATGATAGTTTTCAAATATCGGCATGGCGACGGTCGCCAATTCTTGCACGCCCCAAGCGATCCGCTCACGTCCCTCGGCCAGAAACTTCGCAAACTCCTCCCTGCTTCTCGGGGTCGGACGATCGGCCACCATCGCGACGTCGGCCAGCAATTCCGTCAGTCGTTTTCGCAAATCGAAATTCGGAATCGTCGAAGCGAAAGAATCAATTTTGCTCAGATTAGGCAACCAATCGACCTGCGACTTCAATTCTCGCCGAGCCGCCAGAAAACAAAGCCGGCGAAGCCCGAAATGCGTTTCATGCGCGGAACGGGCCGCCGAATCGGCCAATCGGAGCGAAACCGTTTCGCCTCGGTCGATCAAGACCGGATAGGCCTTCACCGAAAGCCGCCCGCGGGAGAATTCAAGTTCCACGGGGAGCGAATCAAAATCCCAACTCTTAAGTTCGTCTTTCGTCCACTCCGGATCATCGACTTGCGAAAAGCTCTCGGCCGCTTGTTGGCCAAGCTCCTGGCGAAGCGCTTCCAGATCGCGCCCGGCGGCCAACTGCAATCCGTCGGCGTCGGTCACTCGCACGTTCATTTTTAATTCGGACGGAAGCCGATCTTCTTGAAAATCGTCGGGAGAGATTCTCGTCCCGATCATTTTCCCCAACGCCTTGGCCACCGCCGCGCGGATGTCCCCTTCGCCGAAACGAAGCGTCGGCGCAATTCGCTTGGCCGTATCCGGCGCGGGAACGAACTGGGTTCGCAATGCCTTCGGTAGCGATCGAATGAGCGCCAATACTTTCTCCTCGACCATGCCGGGAACCAGCCAACTCAACGGCTCCGGCGCCACTTGATTCAAAGCCTCTAACGGAACGTTTAGCGTCACGCCGTCGTTTAGCGTTCCCGGCTCATACTGATATTCGAGCGGCAAATTCAGATGTTGAACTAGTATGGCGTCGGGATACTCTTTTTCCTTTTCTTCGGCGACTTCCTCGCGGAGCAAGTCCTCTTTCGTCATCGTGAGGGCGTGTTTATTGCCGCGAAGCCATTTCGCAAGCGTGGCTCCGTCGTAAACGTCGGCCGGGACGCGACGATCGTAGTATTCATACCGCGTTAGATCGCTTACGAGTAAATCGTTGCGTCGCAGTTTCGCTTGAAGAATCTGCAACTCTTCAAACAACTTTTCGTTCTTGATGAGAAAATCGGGCTTCGGCTCCATGTGGCCGCCGACGAGCCCCTGTTCGAGCAGCAAATGTCGCGACATGGTCGGATCGATCGGTCCGTAGTGAACTCGCCGCCCGCCGACGATCGTGAGCCCGAAAAGCGTAACGCGCTCCAAGGCCATCGCGGAGCATTGTCCAGGCGCCCAATGCAGCCCGTGGTACGCTTTTTTTATTAGATGTTCCGCGATTCGTTCAATCCAATTCGGATCGATTTGCGCACAGGTGCGCATGTATCGGCGGGAAGTTTCGATTAACTCGGCCGCGACGATCCACTTGGGTTTCTGCTGAAACACGCCCGAGCCGGGCCAAACATGCGCCTTTCCTCCGCCCGCCACCGTGTAATCGTAGTTATCGCCGCGCAGGGCGACGTTCGAGAGCAAGCCGGTGAGGATCGCGCGATGCACGCCGTCGTACTGCTCACGGTCGGTTCGGCCTCTCCTTACACGGTGCGCAGCGACGTAGGCGCCGAAGTCCAATCCTTTCAGCAGCCCCGCTTGTCGCGTCAACTCCATCAACTCTCGATGCACGTCGAGCCATTCTCGCATGCGAGTCGCCGATAGAAAGTTTTGCCGACAGGCTTTTTGCAATTGGTTGCGCGATAAATCCGAACGAAGTTTGTGGTAAAAATCCCACAGCTTCAAATAGCTCACGAAATCGGATTGATCGTCGGAATGGGCAGCATGCGAGGCGTCGGCGGCCTCTTGTTTTTCGAGCGGACGCTCACGAGGGTCTTGGGCGGCCATCGCTGATGCGATAATGAGCCCCTCATATAAACAGTCTTCTTCGGCCGAGGCCAGTAGAATGCGTCCGATGCGCGGATCGACCGGCAGCCGACTAAGCTGACGCCCGACGTCGGTCAAATCGCCCTTTGCGTTTACAGCGCCTAATTCAATCAACGTGCGATAGCCGTCGCGCACGGCCTCGGGCTTCGGCGGATCGATAAAGGGAAACCGCTCAATGGGACCAAGTTGCAACGCCTTGGTTTGCAAAATGACGGCCGCCAAATTGGTGCGTTGAATTTCAGGGACGGTATAGGCGTCGCGGGCAAGGTAATCCTGCTCGCCGAATAGTCGGATGCAAACGCCTGGCCCGATACGTCCGCAACGCCCTTTGCGTTGGTCGGCCGAAGCGCGGGAAACCGCTTCGATCGGCAATCGCTGCGTCTTCGTGCGCGGAGAATACCGACTAATTCGGGCCGTGCCCGGATCGATAACAAAACGAATTCGCGGCACCGTCAAGGAAGACTCGGCCACGTTCGTGGCGATAACGATGCGACGCTTCGCCCCCGGTTGAAATACTTTTTGCTGCTCGGCGATCGACAACCGCGCATAGAGCGGCAAAATTTCCGTCATGCGGCCGTTCGGATCGCCCGGCGATGATCGTCCTCGCAAGTTCTTCGCCGTCTCGTGTATATCTCGTTCGGTAGGCATGAAAATGAGAATATCGCCCCGATCGATTTCCGAAACTTCATCGACCGCGGCGGCAACCGCCTTTTGCAAGTCGGGTTCGTCGCCGTCTTCGTCTTCGGTCGGCGGACGCCAACGGACTTCGACCGGGTAAGTTCGTCCGGAGACTTCGACGACTGGGGCAGGGCCCTCGGGGGCGGAAAAATGCGCGGCGAACCTCGCAGCGTCGATCGTCGCCGAAGTGATTATCAATTTCAGATCGCGACGTTTCGGCAACAGGCGCTTAATATATCCAATCAGAAAATCGACGTTTAACGACCGTTCATGCGCTTCGTCGATAATAATCGTGTCATACTGGTTTAGAAAAGAATCGCCCTGCGTCTCGGCCAGCAAAATACCGTCGGTCATCAGTTTGATATACGTTTGCGGAGATAAAGATTCGGCGAAGCGAACCTTAAAACCAACGTCTTTTCCTAAGGGCGAGCCAAGCTCCTCTGCGATTCTCGCCGCCACGCTCCTTGCGGCGATGCGGCGAGGCTGCGTGTGGCCGATTAGCCCGTCGATTCCGCGTCCCATCTCCAAACAGATTTTCGGTAACTGCGTGGACTTGCCCGATCCCGTCTCGCCGCAAATGATTACGACCTGATTCTCTCGAATGGCTTTTGCAATCTCCTGGCGTTTGGCGGAAATCGGGAGTTCGTCGTCATATGAGATAATCGGAACGCCACGTCGCCGCGTCTCCTGCACGGCTGCGGAACGCCGCACCGCGTCGGTCAACTTGGAAAGCCGCTCGTTTTGTTTCGTCGTCAGCGATTGGCCAATTTCGCATTCGTCCTTCAACGCGCGCAATTGCCTCCAAAATCGATGCCGGTCGGCCAGCATCGTTCGGCCAATCTCTTTCTCAAGTAGATACAGGTTCGACATTACGGCGGCTTAAAAATCTTTCCGATGTACGCAAATCAGACGAAAATCCGGCTAGCGGCATCCATTATAACGAGAAATAGGTCGTCGTGCAGGTTCGGCATGGACTTACTGCGAAAAGATTCTTGGCCAAAATTCCTTTTCGATTCGCCCTGAAGCCGTCACTGACAAATTGCATGCGATTGCGTGCAAAGAAACTTGAATTGATCCTAGCTCGAAATAACCTACCTTTTCTAATATCAAGCAATATCGTCGGACCAGCCCCCGTCAGCGATCGTCGCTTCTAGCGAGGCGAACATACGACGAATGCAAGTTACTACGCTATGAAGGCTTTAGAAACAACTTCACCATGATTGCGTCAGCGAAATTTAAGACTACGGGGATGCGATGCGAAGGATGCGAGAATCGCATTATAGATGCGATCGGCAAATGCAAGGGCGTCGATTTCGTCAATGCCGATTTTAGATCCGCAACGGTCTCGATCCGCTTTGACGACGAAAAGACCAGTCTTTCAACCATCTTAAAAGAATTAGACGCGGCTGGATATCATTCCGGAATTCTAAGTGAAGCGCCGGAAAAAAAACTCGCCGCCTTCTTGAAGTCGATTCTCGCGTTTACCACGCTAGTTTTAGCGATCGTATGCGCAAGAATAGCCGGAAGCTCGCTTAACCTGCCTGAAGTTAACTCCAAAGCCGGGTATGGGTTGATCTTTTTCGTCGGCCTACTGACGGGGCTGCATTGCGTTGGAATGTGCGGCGGGTTCGTCGTCGGCTACGCCTCGCAAAACAAAGACCTTGACCGTTCCGCATTTCTTTCGCATCTAACCTATGGAATTGGCAAGACTTTGTCGTATGCGATGTTCGGCGGATTGTTCGGCGCAATGGGAGCGATATTTCAGATCACGCCGCTAATTTCCGGAATAAGCGTCGGGCTAGCCGGAGCATTTCTGATTATTTTCGGCCTAAGCATGCTCGACTTTTTGGGGCCGCTCAAAAAACTTCGCTTTCGTCAACCTGTTACGCTCATTCGGTACGCGGGGGAAAGAACTCGAAACAGCCGAAGCCCTTTTTTCATCGGTTTCTTCTCCGGCTTTTTGTTGGGCTGCGGTCCGTTGCAAGTGATGTACGTGACAGCGGCGGCCAACGGAGATGCAATTGAAGGGGCTTTTATTTTAGCCGTTTTCAGTCTTGGAACCCTTCCCGTTTTACTTGGTTTCGGATTCGTCGCACAAGCCATGTCGTCTGGTTTGTCTCGCCGTTTTGTGCACGCTTCAGGAGTTATGCTGATCGTGATGGGCATGATGATGCTAAACGGAGGAATTTCCAGAGCCGCGACGGGCGATATCACGAAATCGCCAACATCGAAATGTTGTTGTCATAAATAGTATTCCCGTTTATCCGAGGTTACTCCCGGGCAATCGACGCTTGCGAGAAGCCTCTAAAATATTCGGCTAGAAATGATTCGTTCAAAAACCGCGACAATGCCGATCGTCGGAATGTCCTGCTGCAATTGCGCGGCAAGGATCGAGTCGAACGTGCGCTCAGCGCCCGGGGTCTTTGCTGCGCAGATTGATTTTGCATGCGAGAAATTGAGCGTTGAATTCGATCCATGCATAATCGACGAAAAAAAACTCGTCGTTCTCATTCGATCCATTGGCTACAACGTCGCCGTCGGCAAACTGGAACTGGCTGTCGTCGGGCTAGACGACTCCGTTGACGCACTCGCTCTGGAAGGAGTTCTTTCCGAAATCAACGGAGTCATTTCCGTAAAAGTCTCTCAAGCGTCACAGTCCCTTACGGTCGAATACATTGCCGGAATGACGGGCGTCGCCGAAATTGCGGAAGCGACGAAAAATGCTGGTTTGGGACTGATTCGAAGCGAAGAGATTGAAAACGACGCATGCGTTGCAGGAGATTTTCGCTCCGTCGACTTAACATATCAAAAACGCATGCTCATGCTCGGGCTGACGCTGACGGCGCCGCTCATTATATTCAGCATGGCGAAAGACTTTCGGCTTGTCGGATTTAAATACGATCAATATGTGATGTTGCTTTTCGCGAGCGTCGTTCAGTTCGGCGTCGGGCGGCAATTCTACGTCGGGGCATGGAAGACGCTCCGCTACGGGTCGGCCAATATGGACGTGCTCATCGCTTTGGGATCGTCAGCCGCCTATTTTTCGAGCCTGGGGGTTACGTTAGGGCTCATTCCCGGCCAAAACGTCTATTACGAAACGGGAGCTGCCGTCATCACCCTCGTAAAGCTCGGGAAATACATAGAATCGAGAGTGAAAGGCGCCGCCGGCGAAGCTTTAAAAACGCTTTTGAACCTTCAACCAAAAATCGCATGCGTGATTCGCGACGGCGAGGAAACAAACGTTCGCGTTGATGAAGTCGTCGTCGGCGATTGCGTAATTGTTCGCTCGGGCGAAAAAACGCCCGTAGACGGAATTATTCGGGAGGGACGGTCTGCCTTCGACGAATCCATGATCACCGGCGAATCGATGCCGGTCGAAAAGGGGCCTGGCGACGCCGTGATCGGAGCGACGATCAATCGCGACGGCATGATTAAGTTCGAAGCGACTCGGATCGGAAACGACTCCGTTCTAGCGCAGATTGCAAGATTAGTCCAAGAAGCGCAGAACAGTAAAGCCCCAATCCAAAAATTAACCGATGAAATCGGCAAGCGCTTCGTACCGGTCATCATCGCCGTCGCATTATTCACGTTCTGGGGATGGCTTGAAGTCGCTCACGTCGATTGGTCGAAAGCGATGACCAACGCAGTTGCAACGCTTGTCATCGCTTGCCCTTGCGCCATTGGGCTCGCCACGCCTATGGCGATCATGGTAGGGGTCGGGAAAGGAGCCCAAAACGGCATTCTGTTTAAAAACGGCGAAATGCTGGAGCTTTTAGGGCGAGCCCATATTATCGCCCTCGACAAAACCGGAACGATTACCTGCGGCGAACCACGAGTGACCGACGTTATTCCCATCATTCCGAATTCGAGCGACGAGGTTTTGCGGACGGCCGCCTGCGCCGAAAACGGCTCATCGCACCCCATCGCCCTGGCTATCGTCGCAGCTTGGCGCGATAAAGGCGGAACTCTCGATCAAATACAAGAATTTCGCGAATTCGGCGGTTTTGGAATCCGAGCCGATTTCGCCGATCGGACCGTGCTTTTCGGTAATCCTCGAATGGCGACGAATGAAGGCGTCGATTTAGACCCTCTTCGCGGCGAACTCATTCGACTGCAATCCGAGGGAAAGACGGTGATGATCGCGTCTGTCGCTTCGCGAGAAGGAAAAGGGGCTTTTCAACCGATCGGCCTTATTGCCATTGCGGATACGATCAAGCCTGGCGCGAAAGAAGCTATCGACGATCTGCGACGCCTCGGTCTCGAAGTGGTAATGATAACGGGCGATAATCAAAAAGCCGCCGACGCAATAGCGCGTAAAGTCGGGATCGAGCGGGTCATCGCCGAAGTTTCGCCCGCCCTTAAAGTCGACGCAGTCAAAAAACTCCAAACTTCTGAAACGCTTGCCAACTTCACATGTCCGACTGTCGCTATGGCCGGAGACGGCGTTAACGACGCGCCGGCTTTGGCCCAAGCCGACGTCGGTATCGCGGTGGGAGCAGGCTCAGACGTCGCTTCGGCAGCGGCCGGAGTCACCGTTATTAGCGGCGATCTCGCATTACTAGCGCGCGCCATAACGCTTTCCAGAGCCGCTTCGCAAACAATCATCCTAAATCTTATATGGGCGTTGTTTTACAACATCGCTCTGATCCCAATCGCCGCCTACGGATTGCTCATTCCTATGTTCGCCGCCGGGGCAATGGCGTTCAGTTCGCTTTTCGTTGTGACGAACAGCCTCCGATTAAGATCATGCAATTTGCGATCCGTATTTCCCCGCAAGTCGTTTTTAATGAAATCGGTCGAAATACTTCTTGGCGTCGCCGCGCCCGCGCTCGCATTGGTCGCTTTGATCGTGGGCCCAATGCTTTTCATGCCGGGAACGATGGAAATTGCAAACGCGAAGATCGGAACGATGACGCCGACTCTAATGATGGTTATGGCGATTTCGAACGCTTTAATCGGCGTTTCTTACGCTTCTATTCCGATCTTTTTAATCGCGTTTCTCAGAAAACGCAAAGACATGCCGTTTTCCTGGGTGATTACGTTGTTCGGCGCTTTCATCCTCGCCTGCGGCTCGACGCATATCACGCACGTCATCGGTCTATGGAGGCAAGTCGATTGGCAGCAAGCGACCGTCGATACCTTTTGTGCGGTCGTCTCCGTGGCGACGGCGGTCGTGCTTTGGCCGACCCTTCCCAAGCTTTTGGCCATTCCGAGTCCAAGCCAATTACGTTCAGTAAACGAAGCGCTACAACAAGAAAGAATCCGCCTCGTCTCGGCTCAAAAAGAACTGCAGAACGCCTACGATGAGGTTGAGAGACGCGTCGAGGAGAGAACGCAAAGCCTGAGCCTCGCAAATCAATCTCTGCAAGCGGAAATAGACGGCCGGAAGAAGGCGGAGACAAAGACCCGCGAAAGCGAAGAGAAATTCCAGAAACTCTTGGAAAACGCGCCAATGCCTATCGCGTGCTCGAATAAGGACGGAGTCATTACGTTCCGAAACGAGCGTTTTTACAAAGTTTTCGGCTACTCCGCGACAGAAGTTCCAACCATGGACGAGTGGTGTCTGAGAGCCTATCCGAACAAGAGCTATCGCGAGCGAGTTCGCGCGCATTGGGAGCAAGCCGTTCTGAACGCCGAAGCTAGCGGCGAAGACGTCGAAGCGGAGGAATACCACATCACCTGCAAAGACGGCAGGATCCGAGAAATGATCATTTCCGGCATCGTCCT
Source organism: Thermoguttaceae bacterium (assembly GCA_963665265.2). Taxonomy (GTDB): domain Bacteria; phylum Planctomycetota; class Planctomycetia; order Pirellulales; family Thermoguttaceae; genus CAXXHQ01. Next base: position 3,153,095 of record OY762224.2, read on the forward strand.
AAAAGACTGGGTGTTTTCAACTTTCGTCGACATCACCGAACGCAAGAAAACGGAAAACGCTTTGCGCTGCGCGAGCGAGAAATTAAAATCGGTTAATCAGGAATTGCGTCAGGCGAATGAAGTCAAAGATCAATTCCTCGCCGCGATGAGCCACGAAATCCGCACTCCGATGAACGCAGTCATCGGCATGACCGGAATTCTCCTTGATACAAAATTGAATCTCGAGCAACGCGAGGCTGCCGAAACGATTCGTTCGAGCGGAGAAATCCTACTCGCGCTGATCAACGACATTCTCGATTTTTCAAAAATCGGGGCGGAACGACTGGAGTTGGAGAATCAGCCTTTTTCGCTTCGTCAATGCGTTGACGAAGCCTTTGATTTAATCCTAGTCCAGGCGCAAGAGAAAAACATCCTCCTGCGGAAAACGTTCTCCGCGGATGTTCCGCCATACGTAATCGGAGACGTCACGCGATTACGACAAATATTAGTAAATCTGCTTGGCAACGCGGTGAAGTTTACGGAGCGAGGAGAAACGGCTCTCGAAATCTCCGCGCAACAATGCGGAGGGGATAATTGGAAATTGCATTTCTCCGTGCGCGATACCGGACTCGGAATTCCCAAAGATCGAATTCAACGACTATTTCAGCCGTTTAGTCAAGTGGACTCTTCGACCGCTCGACGTTTCGGCGGAACGGGACTGGGGCTGGCGATTTGCAAACGACTTTGCGAAATGATGGACGGTAAGATTTGGGTTGAAAGCTCCGGCATACCCGGCGAAGGATCGGTTTTTCATTTTACCGTAAAAACCCAACTCGCGAAAAAAGAAGACTGCATGGAGAATCCGCCTAGCGAGCGACGCCCTGCAATCCTCGCGTCTCCTGAAAAAACGCTCCGTATTTTGCTCGCCGAGGATAATCTCGTCAATCAGAAAGTTGCGCAAAAGCTTCTGGAGAAAATCGGGTATCGCGCCGACGTCACGTCAGACGGTCAGGAGGCGTTTGACGCCTACGTCACCGTCGGATACGACGTTATCCTAATGGATTGCCAGATGCCCGAGGTCGACGGCTACGAAGCGACGAAATTAATTCGCGCTTATGAAACGCGAGAAAACATTCGTCCCGTAACAATCATCGCGATGACCGCGCATGCCCTTCAGGGCGATCGCGAGAAATGCATCGCCATCGGCATGGACGACTACCTTAGCAAACCTGTGCGTCAACAAGAATTGGAAGAAGTTTTGTCAAGATGCGCATCGCGAGAGTCCGACTTACGCCAAGCCAATCGGGGATTCGGAGAAAACTCGCTTGCTGAAAATATTGACGCAACTGCAGCGGATTTTGATTCTGATGAATTCGATCCGGCATCGGCATTGGATATGGAATCGCTCGATCTGATCGCCAAAGACGATTACAAAGGCGCTCAAGATTTGATAAACATGTACTTCGATCAAAGTCAGAAGAATATCGAAGAATTGCGTTCCGCCGTTTCATCTCAAAACGCCGATCAGATTAAACGCATCTCGCATACATTCGCCGAGGCGAGCGCATCATGCGGACTCTCGATCATGGCGGAACCTTTACGTGAATTAGAACGAAATAGCTTCGTGAGGAATCTTGACGGAGCAGGCGATCTTCTCGAACGCATCATACGCCGACTTGAAATTAGTCGACGTCTCCTTGATAATTACTTGCGCGACTTGCAAAAATAGCTCTGTCGCATTAATATCTAAATTGCTGAATCCGTTAGCTCTACACGCGTCGTTTCCTCTTCCTGTTCTCTCACTTCCCGTTTTCGCCCGTTTTCAACGACCGCTCATGACGACTTTTGAACACGCGATGATGGGCGTCAACGGCGCATTAGCTCTTGGTTTGCAACGACGCCACGGATGGCAAGTCGTCGCTTGGGCAGGATTCGCCTCGCAGTTGCCCGACTTCGACGGTTTGACGATCCTTCTTGGTAAGTCTCTCTTCGCCGACGGGCATCGGCTTTGGTGCCATAATCTCCTCGTCGCCGGAGCGCTTGCCGCCGCAGTCGGGGCAATCTTCTATTATTTCCGCGTCGCAGATACCGTCCAATATTCGCTCGCCAAACGCTGGCAGGCGTTTGATATCCTCTTGCAGCAAGCGGATTCGCCGATTAATTCCCGCAAGGAAATGCTAATATGGATGGCCGTGGGCGCGGCGGCCGCATACGGCCATCTTGCCGCCGACGCTTTCGTTTCGATCGGAAGGAATCTACCGGTCTGGGGCGTGCCGTTCCTTTGGCCGTTTTCCCGCGTCTCCTTCGCCTATCCGCTGGTTCCTTGGGGCGACGCCGGCGTTACCGTCATCCTTGTGGCTTTCATGTTCGCCATGCTCCGATGGCCAAAATTCGGTCAGCCGCTTGCCGGAGCCAGTTTTTTCGCTGTCACCGCATACATGATCGGTTACGGGCATTTCCGACCGCTTGGCTAATCGCGAATCGCCTTTGGAGATGAATCGGAAGGAGTGGATACTTCAATGAAAACGAACGCCATGCGCATTCTCGACTCGCTCGGCATACGCTACGAAATCCGCGAGTACGAAATAGATCTCGACGACCTAAGCGCCGATAAAGTCGCCCTGAAGATCGGTCTTCCTCCGGAACAGGTCTATAAAACGCTGGTTGCGCGCGGCGACAAACACGGCGTTCTATTCGCCGTCGTTCCCGCCGACTCTGAAGTCGATCTCAAAGCGCTTGCCCGTTTGAGCGGAAATCGAACGACCGAACTGGTTTCGCTGAAAGAAGTGCAACCGTTGACAGGTTACGTTCGCGGAGGAGTGACGGCCTTGGCCGCCAAAAAAGACTATCCTGTCTTTGCCGAAGAGCAGATGCAACTATATGACGTGATCTCCGTATCGCCCGGCATGCGAGGATCGCAAATGCTGCTTTCGCCCGACGATTATTTGCGAGTGACGAAAGCGACGGTCGGTCCGCTCGTTCGATAGTAGAGTTCGCTCCTCGCTATGTCGCTTCGCAAACTCTATCTTCCGCCGCAACTTCGGTTCAGACTTCAGAACGGCGGCGGAACCGTTTTCCGAGCAGCCCCAACGCGACTCCGCCGAGAGCTAACGTCAATAGATTCGGTTCAGGAACGCTCGCCGGAGACGAGATCGAATTTTGTGCGGCGGCGGTCAAGACGGATGACGTTTTCGAACCGCCAAGGATCAGCATATCTTGCACGAGCGTTCCGACGACGAGCGTCGAATCGCCGTAGATTATCGTGCTGCCCGAACCGGTTATTGAATTCAGGGTATGGGAGCCGTCCGCGATTTCAAAGGTCGCGTTCGAGGCGGTCTGCACAACAAGGTCCGTTTTCTTCACGTTAGTCGATTGGAGAACCGCTTTTCCGGCTTGGACGTCGATGAGTTTCGTGCCCGCAGCGCCGATCCCTTGCGCAATGATAAGCGTTCCGGCGCTGACGACGGTATTGCCGTTATATTTTACTACGCCGTCGAGCGTGAGCGAACCGGCTCCGCGTTTGATCAATCCGCCATCCGTCGCTGTTGTTGAGTCGTGCCTGAATGCTTGGGAGATGGAAACATCGTAGGCCTGGGTGTCGATGACTGCGCCGCCGGATTGGACATAGGCGTTATTTAATCCGCTAAGGATGTTAACGTCGGTTCCGGCCGCCTGGAGAACGCCGCCGTTAAAGTAGGCGTTGCCTGCGCCCGCTCCGCCGCCGACGGCCAGCACGCGAAGAGTCCCGCCATTTAATCGAAGGGTTCCCGCTCCTCCCGCTTGCCCAAGCACGATTCGCGTTTCGCAGTGGAGCGAACCGCCGTTTTGAATCCAAGTTCCGGTTCCGGCCGCCGTACTCGTATTGAAAGGATTGCCCGAGCCGACGATGAGATCGCCTTCGCCCGCAGTTTTCGTGATCGTGCCGCCGTTCATCGTAACGGTTCCCGAGCCCGAAGTTCTTCCGACGCAGAACCAACCTCTGACGCTCAACGAGCCGCTGTTTACGACGAGCGAGCCGACGCCTGCGGTTCCACCGGCCGAGTCGACGCCTACAAATAGATACGTGCAAGTAGTGCCGGAGGAAGTAAGGTTGACGGTTCCGCCATTGAGAGTGACGATCCCGCCGCCGCCAATCGAGCCGATTCGAAGTACGCCGGTCGTGGCGAGATTAAGAGTCGAGTTTCCGCCGACGTTGACGACGCCGAGCCCGCCCGCAAGTCCTGAGTCGCCGGCGCCGACGACGAAGTTGCCGGCGGTTACGTTGAAAACGGCCGAGCCGCTCATGCTGAGCGTTCCTTGATTTCCCGTTCCGCGTTCGCCGATGTTGACGTCGCTGCTGCCGGCTTTATTGACCGTTCCTCCGGAAAAGTTGAACGTCGAGGTCGTGCCGACGGGATCGGTGAGCGGCCAATGGCGTGCGACGGAGAGCCAACTTTGCGCGTTGAGGGTTCCGCCCGACATATTGAACGTTCCTTTTCCGCCGCCGTTGCCAATCCAGATTTCACCGGAAACGGTCAACGATTGGCCGGTTTGGTTCAGCGTGCCGACGGCGGTCGAGGAGCTGCCAATGCGCAGCGAACTAATTGTATTAGCCGGAGCGGTCGCGCCCAAGACGGCAGTGCCGCCGTTATTCACGTAGGCGACGTCGCCGGTCCCGGGAAAAGCGCCGGAGCTCCAATTCGCGGCGGCGGCAAAGTTACTGGACGCCGCGTTCCAAGAAACGTCAGCAGCGCGAACGTTCAATGAACTCATGACGACGATGATGAAAAGGAAAATACCGTGCGATCGCATGGGCGTAGTTCTATGTTTGTTAGTTGTATTTCTTAAGGCGACGAACGAAGAGCGTGGCGACCGCTCCAAATAGAATGATTCCCAAGGTAGACGGTTCCGGAACGGCCAGCGTTACGAGGTCCGCGTCGGTCAATTTGAAAAGCTCGGCGCTATGCGAAGCGACGGTAAAGGAAAAAGTCCCATCGTAAACGCCCTTATCTGTTTGGCGCCAAAGATCGCGAACAAGTTGGTCGCCGGAAAGTCCGAGGTCTTCCCAATCGGCCGTTACTATCGCCGCCGTGCTGCCGAGGTTAAATAACGCGACGGCCTTGGTTCCATCCTCCAACTCTTTTTCGTAGACCAGAAGATTTCCATTTCGACTTACGCAAGTCGCTTGCTTGACGAGAGAGTCTTGATCGACGGCGATTACCTCGGAATTAGTCATTAAGTTCAAGGTGAACGCGTCGATTTTTGAAAGATCGCAGCCGATCATTAACGGCGCGGAGAGCATGCTCCACAGCGTAATATGCAAATATTGTTCGTCGGCGGTAAGTTTCGTGGCGTGTTGCGAAGATCCCCAACCGACATAGCCGACGACGAGCATGTCGGGATCGTTGTAATGCCCCGGCGAAGCGTATGAGGCCCAAGCGTCTTGGCTAAATCCGGTGTTTAAAATCGAATTCCAACTGTCGGTAATGTCGCAAGTCGTTCGCCAAGAGTTCGATAGTTTTGACAGACTCGCCGCGTTGACGTAAGGCGCCATATTCGACAAGCTATAGACGATGTCGCGGCTGCTGCTTTTCAAGGCGTCGGCCATGCGCTGCGTTTCAGCGACTTGATTCTGATACCAATCGTATTTCAAGTAATCGAAGCCCCAGGCCGTCCATTGGGCGACGTCGTTCGTATCGAAATGATATGTTCCCATGTAATTTCCGCCCGTGCTCGAAGACCAAGTCCCTGAAGCGCTATTCGAACTTCCGCCGCACCAGTTTTCGTAGGTCGACACCCAGGGGGACGAGTAAATGCCCGCCTTCAAATTCAAACCGTGAATCGTATTTACCATGCCAGCCATATCGGTAAATTTTGAATTTCCTTGGATGCCGTTGTACGTTCCTCCGCGAACGCCTTCCCATCCGACGTCGGTGTTCACGTAAGTCCAGCCGTAGTTGATCAGCCCGGTCGAGACCATCGCGTTGGCGGCGGCCAGGACTTGCGATTGCGTCACCGATGCCGCATAACAATTCCAACTATTCCAGCCCATCGCCGGCGTCAATTGAATCGTATCGCCGACCTTTATTGTAAAATTTTTCGTCGAGGTTCCCGACGCGTTGACGGCGCGAAGCGTAACGGAATAATTACCCGCTTGCGCCAGCGAGCCGGTGATCATGCCGGTTGACGAATCTACCGAAAGTCCGGCCGGCAAATTATCGACGGAGTACTGAATCGTTCCAGTCCCCGTCGCGGGAATCTTGTATTGCACCGGCGAGCCGGGACGGACGCCGAAAACGGTCGGACCGTTGACCTTCGCGGCGGCCGAGGCCGTAGGAGTGCGTATTTCCTGTGCCACGCAATGCGATGCCGTCCATTGAAAAACCGCAAGGCCAATCGAAGTATAAACTGCCGCTAGAATGGAAAACGAAGGCGGTAATCGGGTCATGGTTAATGCCGTGAAAAGGAAAAATATGATCAGAACCACCAAGATACGTGACCTCGCGCAATCCGTCAAGAAAATTTTTGTGGGGCAACTATTTGCCGCAGGATAGCAAGCGCGATCGGCAAATTACTGCCCCCAGCCCCAGGATGCATGGAAGGATATTGGGGGGGCGGAACATAAACCGTCGCACTCAGTCAGCACGTGGACAACCGAGAAATGCTCTTGCTCAGCCAACCGTCTGCTGAGAACACAAGCAGCTAAATTAGAGGTCTGAAACAGGCTACGAAGATCGCTAGTTTTACATGACCGTTTGCAAGCCCCCCCCTCTTTCGTCTTAGAATCGCGACGTTTATATTTTGATAGCGGCAAGTTTACATTGTAGAAAGATTTTATTAATCACCCATTGCTTTTTACTATAGCGGAAACTCGCTCTATGGATATCGTGACGGAAGAATCCTCGTGGCAATCATGGAAGGCGGCAACTCTCTACGCGTTGTTTTTCTTGTCCGGAATCAGCGGATTACTTTATGAGACCGTCTGGTTGAGAATATTGACTCGCGTCGTCGGCAGCACCGTGTACGCGACCTCGATCGTGCTGGCGGCGTTTATGGCCGGCATGGCGATCGGCGGCTACGCAATCGGTCGCTTTGCGCTCGGGGCAAAGAATTCGCTTCGACTTTATGCGGGGTTGGAATTAGCTGTGGCCGTTTCCGCGGTCGCTCTAACCACGGTTTTATTGCAACTCGGTCCGGTTTATCAACTGTTTTATAGCCTTTTCTCCGAGAGTCGCTTGGCGTTACGCGTTTTCCAATGCGTCATGGCGTTCGTGCTGATGGCGATTCCGGCCTGCCTGATGGGCGGCACGTTGCCCGTTTTAAGCGGGTATTCGACGAAATTCCGTTCGAGCTTCGCCGCGAGAATCGGCATTCTCTACGGCCTGAACACGCTAGGCGCCGTGGTCGGCGTTTTGGGGGGAGGATTCGCGACGATCGGGCTTTGGGGCGAGACCGTCACTTTCGGCATCGGTGCGACGATTTCAATCGCCGTCGCCGCTCTCGCATTCCTCCTCGTTCTCGGCGACTCGCCAAAAAACGAGAACGCCGCGTCCGCCGAAGTCGCCAAAGCGAAGGCGGTCTCGCCGTATTCGGCGTCCGTTCGGCGATGGGTGGGCTTCGCTTATGCGGCCAGCGGATTCGTCGCTATGGCTTATGAAGTCGCCTGGACCCGCATTTTTCAGATTTTCGTGGGAACGTCGAGTTACGCGTTCTGCGCAATGCTCGCGGCGTATTTGATCGGCGTGGGACTTGGAAGTCTTGTTTTCGGCCCTTTGGCGGAAAGATCGAAACGGCCGCTACGACTTTTCGGCGTCGCTCAATTTTTCATTGCCGCATATGGAATTTTTGGACTTTTCGTCTACTCCGCCTTTGAACCGATGACTTTTAATTTGGACATGCGGCTGCAAAACGTTCTGGCGGTTCCTCTCCTCGTCGTATTTCCGATTACGACCGTTTTGGGCGCGATTTTTCCCCTGGTATGCCGATGCTACGTCGCCGACGAACGTGAAACGAGTAGGGCGGTGGGGCGACTCTATGCGCTCAATACGCTCGGCTGCATTTTCGGTTCGATTATTTGCGGCTTTTTTTTCATAGGATTGTTGGGCACTCGCGGCGCGATTTTGGCGCTTTCCGCCGCAAACGCGCTGATCGCCGCCGCATTCTATATTTATGAATCCGTCGGCGGAGGGCGAACGCGTTCGGTCGCGGCCGCCGTCGCCGGGGGCGCCCTACTGATCGGGCTGGCCGTCGTTTCGCCGGACCCGTTTATGGACGCCGTGACTAAATCGGTCCGACTATATATGGGCGAACATGCGGCCGAGGCGAAAATCTTTTTCCACAAAGAAAGCGCCGCGGCGACGACCACTGCGGTCGGCATTGACGGGCAGCCCTTCACAAAGAGTCTCTGGGTAAACGGCATCGGCATGACTCACCTTTGCGCGGAGACGAAACTGATGGCCCATCTCCCTTTGATGTTGCATAAAAATCCCAAGGATGCGCTCGTTATTTGCTTCGGAATGGGCACGACCGTGCGCTCCATGCGTTCCCATAAGTCGATTCAGTGCGACGTGGTCGAACTGGCGCCGGACGTTTACGACTGCTTTAAGTTTTTTCATGCGGACGCAGATCAGGTCTTGGCCGATCCTCGCATTCGACATTTTGCCGATGACGGGCGCAATTTCTTGCTTGTGCGCCCGAAAAAATACGACATCATCAACGTCGATCCGGCTCCGCCTATCTGGAGCGCGGGAACGGTAAACCTTTATACGAAGGAATTTTTCGAACTCTGCAAAGATCGGTTAAACGACCACGGCATATTTTGCCTATGGATTCCCTCGGCCCAAGGCGACGAAATGCGCATGATCATGAAAACTTTCGTCAGCGTCTTTCCGAACGCCTCCGTGTGGCGAGGGCTTGCCCTGCCGGCGCCGGGATTCTTCATGATGGGATACAAGAACGAAGATGCCCCAAGCGGGAACGAATTTGTCAACGTGGACGATCCGACGGAAATTCTAAACGACCTCAACGAGTGGGAACCGATGTTTTCGTCAGTGGAAAGCCTGCGTGGACTTTTCCTCATGAAACCGCAAAGCCTCGTCGGCTTCGTTCGTGACGAGCCGATCATCACCGACGATCGCCCCTATACCGAATTTCCGCTATGGAGAAGCATTTTCAACCCTCGTTACGACGAACGATTGAAGATTTCAAACTGAGAACGTCTCAAGGAAACTTATTTGCATCGTCAGCTGAGTCATACATTTTCTTAACGCTCATGCCGCGTTCTTTGACTTTTTCTGAATTTTCCAAGCTCCAGGTTCTTCACGAAAACAAAATGCGTCTTTTCTTAGAGGCACCTTTATTTTTTGCTACGACATGAAACTCTGGCCGGCCGGAATACATAAGATTACACCTACGCCGTTAAGCATTATCCCCTCGCCTCCGCGTGAAAATCTCTTGCTTTTTCGTGTATTTTGAGCGCTTCGTTGTTAAACCAATTTGCTCTCCCTCCGTCTCGACGATCTCTACGCGATAATCCGCGTCGCGAAGCGACAATCATTTACGTATCGCGATGTCGTCGGCGTCCTTGAGAACCGGCCTGCCGTCTTCACTTGCATTTATCGAATAATTCTTGCCGCAGTCGTCTTTTCCGTTCGGCCCAACGCTGTAGAGAACGTATCCGGACTCGGACGACTTATAGATGTAGTTCTTCTCCGAAAACGGATCTTTCGGCAACTCCGGCAAGAACTCCGGCGTCAACTCGGCCAATTCCCTCGGATACACGCCATGCGCCGCATGATAGCCGGCCAACCCTAACGAAAAACGGGCGAAGGAACGTTCGACCCCAAGACGAGGCTCAAGAGTCATCAAATCCGGGGTAAGCATGTCTGCAAGCAAGCCAAAATGGATTTCCGCAAATAGTTGGGCGTGTTCTAGCGGGGTTCTTTGACGTAAATTGAACTCGTCGGTCGTCACTATTGCGACGGCGGCCTCAGCTCGCGTTTTGGTGATTTTCTTAAAATTCGATAGCTGCGGAGAATTCCACTTAGCTTTTATTCGTTCCTGGTTTATTTCGTCAAAATAAGCGTTTGTCTGTCGTAAAACTTCGTCCCAATCAATCTCAGTTTGCATCAGAAGCGTTTTCAACGCTTGATGCACCGAAGATTTGGGAAACTGATATGTGTCCCGGGAAATCTTTTTTGAAACCATGCCCTCATCCTCGCAACGGTAACATTGAAACGCCTCTTGTAGAAAACAGTGAATCGCGTCGATCCGTGCATCAACGTTCCAAGCTGTATCGTAAGAAATTTCTACAGGAATGGCGGCCATTTCGTCGCCGAAGCGTTTTGCCTGTTTCGCGGTCAGCTTCTCCGTCAATGCCATCTTTTGCATTGCATCGAACGTCGTGGCATAGCAGATTTGCGCGACGAGTTTTCCTGTAAACGAAGGAGTTCGTTCAAATTGCTTCGCTAAACGAAGGCATACCATTGCATCTTGCCAGGCCTCCGCCGATTGATTCGCTTGCATGCGATTCATTATGCGGATGACGAGCAAAAATGCGGCTTTCCGAGAAGCGTCATAAGCTCCTGTATTTGCGAAACTAATCTCGTTATCGCCTTGAGGCGCCGTAAGAGGAATACAGAAGAACGGTCGCTTCGACGCTTCCTCGATTGTTTTTAGCGCCGTCTCGTTCGCTGCCAAGCAGTCGGCCATTCGCGGAAATTCCTCCTTCGACCAAGGCCGCGTCGATGCTTGATGCTCCTCCTCGTCAACGTCAACCTCCTTGCCGATCTCGATCTGTTTTGTTGCGGAGCTTTGATCGGCATGGCGTTTAGCGATAAACTCCATAAAGTTTATGAGACCCTCGCCGTCCTCGGTCAAATCTTTTGCGCCCAGCGCTTCCAATGTCTTCGCCCTGATCGCCTTGTCGATGATTTTCGTGCCGACGGCCTTGAGCATTAGCACGGCCGCGTTATTCTCCGGCGTGACTCCGGCGTTCAAACGCGAGTTGAGCGCCGCTTGATAGTCGACGTAGCCGTCTGCGCGGACCGGCTCCGTGATGTACGTCGTCTCTTTCGAAATCGTGATCTTCGGCTTCGGATGCCCGACCTGAGCCGCCCCGTCGGCGGAAAAAACTGTTAAAAGAATCGCTCCGCATAGAAAAGACGGAATACGCACGTAAAATCTCCCGACGGTCGTTGTCCCAAAAGTACAAACGCGTTCGCCGCGTATAGTGGCAATTAGAATTCGCATCCGAAGCGACTACTGTCGTTCGTTCGCGGCATCTTCTGGCGGGGCATCTTCGTATTCAAAGTCGGGATGCATGCCTCGTTCGATCATTGCCATACGTTCACGATGCCGAATCAATATCTTAATTATGGCAATAATCCCGCCAGAGACGATCGCCACGAGCGCCACCAAAAAAGGCAAATGGGAGGTGGTAATAAACGGAAGTAGCGACGGTTCGGCGAAAAGCGGACTCATAATTACTCTCTGAATATCTAAGAGGAAAAACGACTAAACGCCGTTCAAGCAATTTTTGATAGGCACGCGAACAACGCTCGACTGGTCTAATCCGGCGGCGTTTCTTCAACTTCGTAGTCGGGATGCATGCCGTGCTCAATCATCGCCATCCGTTCGCGGTGGCGAATCCGCATCTTGGTCACGGTGATGATCGTTACGACGGTCGCACTGGCGACGATAGCGACGATCATCGCCAAAGCTGGATTTGACGGATCAAACAACTGCGAAAAATCCGTTGCGCCGAAGAGGGAGAGCATGGTATTTTCTTTAATTATGTAAAGGGGAATGATGGAAAACCCACAACAACATCATTCTATTCGCTCCGCAGAGTCAAGTATTGCCTACTTTGCTTGATATTTTATCGAAAAATTCACCCCGAGGGGACCAAATCGCCGCTTTTCCGCCCGGCTGACTTTTTTTTACTTTTCGTGTACGATATTCGGGACAGTCCGATTCCTTGTCCAAAAGGCAGCGTCATGGATCGATCGCCGTTCCCCGTTTCTCGCAAATCGCGATTCGCTCGCAGCGTTTTTCGCGTATTACTGTTCATCGCCGCGATCGTCGTATCCATGTTGGGAACACTCATGTTTTTTGAAGAATCGCTCATCTATTTTCCCTCAAAATATCCGCAAGGGGAATGGAATCCGACGGGTTTCCCATTCGAGGACGTTAATTTCGCCGCGTCGGACGGCGTGAAATTGCATGGCTGGTACGTTCCCTGTCCGAATGCCAGGGGGGCCGTACTTTTTTTGCATGGGAACGGCGGAAATATTACTCACCGCGCCGATTTTTTGCGAGCGCTGCATAAATCGATGCGGGCGTCCGTCTTTATCTTCGACTACCGAGGCTACGGGCGTAGCGAAGGCCAGCCGACGGAGGCGGGCGTCTACGCCGACGCTCGAGCGGCCCGCGATTGGCTGGCGAAACGCGAAAATATCGACCCGGCCGACATCGTCTTCATGGGCGAATCGTTCGGGGGCGCCGTCGCAGTCGATTTGGCCGCCAATGACGGCGCCCGCGGACTGGTCCTGATAAGCGTGTTTGGAGATATTCGCTCGGTCGCGCAACATCACTATGGTCTACTCCCCATTCAGTATTTAATGCGATCGCGGTTTGACTCGGCGGCAAAGATAGCGAATTACCACGGCCCGCTCTTGCAGATGCACGGCGACGTTGATTCAATTATCCCGATAGCGGAGGGGGAGCGACTTTTCGCGGCCGCCAATCGGCCAAAAGAGTTTTTGCGAATCCCCGGTCACGATCACAATGATTTTCCTCCGCAAGAGTTTTTCAAGGCTCTCGACGTCTTTTTTGACAAGCTCCCTTTGCCGACGGCAAAAGACGACATAGATGAAAAATAGCGGCGTTTCCATGTCCGAGCAAGAAACGATGTCGTCACGCGAGCGGTTGCTCCGCGCATTGAATCACGAAGAGACGGATCGCATTCCGATCGACTTCGGGGGGAACCTCACCGGCATCCACCAGTTCGCCTACGAAAAGTTGCTCGCCCATCTCGGCATGAACGATCCTTCGCCGACGCTTATGGACGTGCCGCAACGGCTTTCCCGCCCCTGCGAGGAACTCTTGCGGCGTTTTCACGTCGATACTCGGTATATCGCGACAAAATATCCGGAGCACTTTGACGGGGAAGTCAAAAAAAACACGCGGGCAGGCCGCCTTTGGCATGATTTGACGGACGAGTTCGGCGTCGTCTGGTCGATGCCCGACGACCGGCCGAACTATATGGACATTACGCATCACCCGCTCGACGGCGCCACGTTAAAGGATTTGGCCGCCTATCCGTTTCCGAAGGGAACCGATCGCAGCCGATTCGTCGGGTTGCGTGAACAAGCTATGGCCATTCTCAATGACACGCCGTACGCCGTCGTGAGCTCGATTGCCGGGATGGTTTACGAAACGTGCTGGTACATGCGAGGTTTGGAGCGTTGGTTTTTGGATATGGCCGATCAGCCAGAGTTTTGCGAGGCATTGATCGACCGAATGCTAAAGTATTGGCTCGATTGGTTTGACGGTTTTTTGGCGGAAGTCGGCGACATTATTGACGTGATTACCTTGGGCGACGATTTGGCTGGGCAAACTGGCCCCCTCTTTAGCCCGAGTTTTTACCGAGAAGTGGTGAAGCCACGTCACAAAAAGTTGATTCAGCATATTCGGGCTAAAACAAATGCGAAAATCTGGTATCATACATGCGGCGCATGCACGGTCTTTTTGCCGGACCTTATCGATAATGGCGTCGAAGCGTTGAATCCCGTGCAGATCAGCGCCTCCGGTATGATTCCCTTCGAACTCAAACCGAAATTTGGCGAGAAACTTACTTTTTGGGGGGGCGCGATCGATTCGCAGCATGTTTTACCGACCGCCACGCCTGAAATAGTTCGGGAGCACGTGCGACGCAATGTAGAAATTTGGAAACCCGGCGGGGGTTATGTGTTTAGCGGCGTTCACAACATCCAGGCCGACGTTCCTCCGGAAAACGTGGTCGCCATGTTCGACGCCGCCTATGAATTTGGTTTTTATTCCTAGATCGAAGACTTCTCGGAGATCATTCGATGATTACAGCCTTTAGCGAAAAAGAGCCGTTGAAAACGCTGGTTTCAGACGGCGAGCATGAGCTGTTCGCGGATACGACGCAGGATAAAGGCGGGCAAAACGCCGGTTTTCGTCCACATGAACTGCTGGAAGCCGCGCTGGCCGCATGCCTCAACATGTACGTCCGCACGTATGCCGACAACCATTCCATGCCGATCGAAAAGGTCGTTTCCAAGGTTGAACTCGACCGCTCGGACCCGACGAAGACTGTCTTCCGCCACCATGTAGAAATCGAAGGGGACCTTTCTGAAGCCCAACGCGAGATGTTAGCCAAGGTCGCCGACGCTTGTCCTGTGCGCAAAACGCTTTCTAAGCCCATCTCCTGGGAACTCTTGCCCTAGCCGGGCGTTGCGGCGCTTGCCAAGCGAGCGCTTCTCCATTGCCATAGCGTAAAGATAAGAAGGATGTGTTTTGTGATCGGTTTCTCGTAGGAGTGACGCATTTCCGTCATTTATTGACGGAAAACGGTTGCGATTCGGCCTTATAGTTGTCATAATTGCTAAAATCAGACTCGTTTACAGTTGGGGTTCATAATGCGTGCGGAACAGCGTCGATCGCGGTTGCTGGACATGATCCGGCAGCATAAATTCGCCCGGTTGCCGGATTTGGTCGAACAAATGGCCGTTTCTGAATCGACCGTGCGGCGCGACTTGGAAAAAATGGAGAGCGACGGACGTCTTCGCCGAATCCACGGTGGAGCCATGTATCTCGACCTCGCTCCGCAATTACCGCATTTCGACTCCCTGCAAGACCAGTCCTGGTCGTTAAAGCAGGCGGTCGCCCGAAAGGCGGCCGAACTGGTCAACGACGGCGATGTAGTCCTCCTCGGCGGAGGAACCACCGTTTTCGAGGTTGCTCGGGCCTTGGTCGGTCGCCCCTTACATATCGTGACGACATCCTTGCCTACGGCCAATTTGTTCGCCTCCGATCCAAAGAGCGATCTGATTTTCGTGGGCGGAAACATTTGCCCTCAAACGGGAGTGGCCCGCGGTCCTTACGCCGACCGCACCTTAGCCGCGATCCGAGTGCGAAAAACCATTTTGAGCGTCGCGGGAATTTGCGACGAAGGCTGTTTCAACAACAATTTACTGTTGGTCGAAACGGAACGCGTGATGATGCGGGCGGCGGAAGAAACGATCATCGTCGCCGATAGCACGAAATTTGGCAGGCAAAGTTTAGCGCATCTTTGCCCCTTGAATGAAGTCGGGCGGTTAGTGACAGACGACCGACTTGCCGTCGATCATCGCGAGCGACTCCGTGAGTCGGGCGTCCACTTAGAAATCGCCGCGACTCAAAACTCCTTCTCCTTATCGTAACCTTTTGCAACCTACTGACTAAGCTCCTATGACTTCTCTCTCTTCTCCGATGTTGGATCGTAGCTTCGTCGAACAGATTGTGCGCGAAATCGTTCTCGCGCAAGTCGGCGGAGCGCCGAACAGGCCGGACCTCGTCGTCAGCGTGTCGGCTCGGCACGTTCATTTGACCGACGAGCACGTCGAAACGTTATTCGGCCCGGGGCGCAAGCTCACGGTGGCCAAAGATCTATTTCAAGACGGCTATTTCGCCGCCGAAGAGACGGTCATGGTCGTCGGTCCTCGCCGGCGCATGCTCCCTTCGGTGCGGGTATTGGGTCCGACGCGGCCGGAAAGCCAAGTCGAATTGGCCTTTACCGACGGGATTTCGCTGGGAATCGACATACCGGTCCGCGCAAGCGGCGACGTCGCCGGAACGCCCGGCTGCGTCATCGTCGGGCCGAAAGGGGTGGTCGAACTGAAGCAAGGGGTGATTCGCGCCGAGCGGCACGTTCACATGGGCCCCGCCGACGCCGCCTATTACGGCGTGAAAGATAAAGACCGCATGTCGCTCCGCGTTCATGCAAAAAGTTGCGCTGTAACGTTCGAGAATTTACTCGTTCGCGTGGGCGAAAAAATTAAATTGGAAGTTCACCTCGACACCGACGAAGGAAACGCATGTGACATCGATCATGCCGACCGCGTCGAGTTGATTAAAACTTAATACTATTACGTCTCCTCGTTCGGCCTTCCGCGAAACGGAAGGCGTTCATGTTTCTTCTTGGAGTAACTAGCTATGAGTAAAGGAAAAGCGATGGAAGCGTTGGGAATGATCGAAGTCAAAGGATTCGTGACTTTGGTCGAAGCGACCGACGCGATGATGAAGGCCGCCAACGTCGAGTTCCTCGGCTGGGACAAAGTCGGCAGCGGTTTGGTTAGCGCGTTCGTCACCGGCGACGTCGCCGCCGTGAAAGCGGCCACCGACGCCGGGGCCGCCTCGGCCGGTCGCATCGGCGAAGTCGTGAGCGTGCAAGTGATTCCGCGTCCGCACGAAGACCTCGGCGTCGTATTGCCCGCCGGCTCGAAGGAATCGTCGGCCGAGTAATTTCGCCGACCGATTGCCCGCATTCACGTTCAAGAAGCTAACTAATTTAAACATCATCGAACATTAAGGGATACGATATTATGCAAGACGCCATTGGATTATTGGAAACGAAAGGCTTGGTCGCTTTGGTCGAGGCGACCGACGCGATGGCCAAGGCCGCTAACGTTCAGATCGTCAAACGCGTGCAGATCGGCGGAGGCTTGGTCACGACCGTCGTTCGCGGCGACGTGGGAAGCGTTCGTGCGGCGGTTGAAGCCGGCGCCAACGCCGCTTCGCGTTCCGGCGAATTGGTCGCCAGCCATATTATTCCGCGCCCTGCCGAAGGAATCGTCGAAGCGTACCTTTCGTAATTGAAAGGCGTTCGTTTTTTGCCGCTGCGTCCGAAGGAGACGGATCGCGATGAAAATTTTGGTCGCCAACATCGGCTCAACCAGTTTCAAGTTTCGGCTGCTCGACATGCCCGACGGATCGCAGCTTGCGCGCGGCGGAATCGAACGGATCGGAGCGGCCGAAAGTCCTTGCGTGACGATGATCGGCGATTGCCGCACGGAAAAGACTCTCCCGGTTCCTGACCACGGCGAAGCGGTGCGGGAATGTCTCGCCCAACTCACCGATCCGGCGACCGGTTGCGTCAAAGATGCGAGCGAAGTGGCGGCCATCGCCTTCAAAGCGGTCCACGGCGGACGAGTTTCCGGCGTCCGGCGAGTGACGCCCGACGTCCTCGCCGCGATGGAGGAAATGAACGAAGCGGCACCGGCGCATAATCCGCCGTATATCGCCGCCATGCGAACGTTGGCCGAGCGTTTTCCGACGATGCCGCTCGTGGCGGTGTTTGAAACGTGGTTCCATCAAACCATTCCCGACCGAAATCGCTACTACGCGATTCCGAAGGAATGGGCCGACGACTGGCTGCTGAAAAAACATGGTTTTCATGGCGCGAGCCATCGTTACATCGCCGAGCGGACGGCCCAACTGCTCGGCCGGAGCGATTTGCGAATCGTTTCGTGCCATTTGGGCGGCTCGAGTTCGTTGTGCGCGATTCGAAACGGCGAGAGCATGTTCGCCAGCATGGGCTTCACGCCCCAAAGCGGACTGCCGCAAAACAATCGGGCCGGCGACATCGACCCCTACGTTTTACCGATTCTTATGCAAAAGACCGGTAAAACGTTGACCGAAACGCTCGCGTTGCTTTCGAAGCAAGGCGGTTTGCTCGGCCTTAGCGGCTTGAGCGGCGACGTCCGCGACTTGGCCGAAGCGGCTGCGCAAGGAAACGCCCGGGCGCAACTGGCTCTCGACGTCTTCGTCGGCGAAACGCGACGCCATTTGGGCGCTTGCTTGGTCGAACTCGGCGGCGCCGACGCAATCGTCTTCACCGGCGGCATCGGCGAAAACCGTGCCTCGCTTCGTGAAGCAATTTTACGCGACTTAAATGAATTGGGTATTGAAATCGATCCGGCTTTAAACGCTACGGCCTCGGGCGAAATGAAAATCAGTCCGCACGCGGCGAAAACGCAAGTCTGGATCGTTCCGACCAACGAAGAATGGATCGTCGCTCGCGCGGCGGCCCGTTTGATAGAGGGAACGCAACCATGATTATCGGGAAAGTGACCGGACACGTCGTTTCGACGCAAAAAACCGACTCGATGACGGGCCGAAAACTTTTGACCGTCGAACCGTATCGGATCGACGCGAAGAACGGCAACGCGCTGGTCGGAACGGGCCGCGTTTTGGTTACGGTCGATACCGTCGGCGCCGGAATGGGCGAATTCGTCCTCCTCACGCAGGGGTCGAGCGCCAGATTAACCCCCGAAACGAAAAGCCTTCCCGTCGATACCGTGATTATCGGAATCATAGACCAAGTGCATGTCGAAAACGCATGCGTGTACGAAGGCGGCCAAGAATAAAACCGTAGGTCATGCACTCCGTGCATGACGGTTGGGTAGCCCAGGTTCGTGAACCTGGGCCGCTTTAGCGGCAAGAGTTGATGGGCGTGAGCGTTTGCTCCGCCACGAACCTGTTCGATGGAAAACAATAAATCATGCACCTTGATGAAACTTTAATACGTAACGTCGTCGAACAAGTATTAAGCCGACTCAACGCCGGCGCACATGCCGTGCCGAGCAAAGGCTTTCAAGGCCGCCTCGGCATTTTCACCGACGTGAACGAAGCGGTGGCCGCCGCTCGCGAAGCCTACGAAGCGCTCGGCCGACGCACTATCGCCGAACGAGGCCACGCCATCGCCCACATCCGACGCATCCTCGCCGAATCGTGCGTCGAGCTTGGCACGATGGAATTTGAAGAAACGAAGATCGGCCGCTTGGAACACAAGATCGACAAACTGAAGACGGTCGGGGCCAGAGCCTTGGGCGTCGAATTCTTAAAGAGCGAAGCCTTTAGCGGCGATCACGGTCTAACGGTCATCGAACACGCTCCTTTCGGAGTCATCGGCGCTATTACGCCGGTCACGCACTCGCTTCCCACGTTGGCCGGCAACATGATCTCGATGGTCGCCGCCGGCAACACGGTCGTATTCAACCCGCATCCGAGCGGAAAACGCGTCGCCGTCGAAGGCGTGCGCCGTTTCAATGAAGCGATTTACCGCGACCTCGGCATCGACAACCTCGCCGTGATCATCGCCGAGCCGACCTTGGAGTCGGCCGACGCCATCTTCAAGCACCGCGACGTGAATTTACTAGCCGTAACCGGCGGACCGGCCGTCGCCCGCGCCGCGTTGAGCCAAGCGAAACGCGCGATCGTCGCCGGGCCGGGCAATCCGCCCGTCGTTATTGACGAAACGGCCGATCTCGACCTTGCCGCGCGAAGCATTATTCTCGGCGCCGCCTACGATAACAATTTGCTCTGCATCGCCGAAAAGCAAGTCTTCGTCGTCGATCGCGTTTTCGACGCCGCGCTTGCCGCCATGGAGCGAGCGGGCGCAGTTCGCCTCAACGCGAGAGAAGTCGACGCCTTGACTAATGCCGCCATAACTTCCGTCGGCGAAGGCGCTCACAAGCACAACGTTCCGCACAAAGACTTTATCGGCAAAGACGCCGCCGTGTTGGCTCGGGCCGCCGGTAAGAACGTTTCGCCTGAAACGCTCGTCGTTTTCGGCGAAACGAGCCTCGACAATCCGTTCGTTCCCGTCGAACAGATGATGCCGTTCCTCCCGTTCGTTCGTTGCCGCGACGTCGACGAAGCGATTGAACGCGCCCGCGAGAGCGAACACGGCTTCCGTCACACGGCCATCATCCATTCCCGCGACGTCAACAATATGACGAAGATGGGCAAAGCGGTCGATACGACGATTTTCGTGAAGAACGGCCCAAGCACGGCCGGCCTCGGTCTCGGCGGCGAAGGATACGTTTCGTTCTCGATTGCCGGACCGACCGGCGAAGGAATCACGACGCCGTTGACCTACACGCGCGAACGACGTTGCGCTTTGGCCGACGCTTTGTGCATCCTCGGTAAATAATTTAGCGTGTTATTTTTCCCGTTTCCTAACCCCTAGCCCCCATTCCCCACGATGTATGTCGGACGAGTCATGGGCGTAGCCACCGCGACGGCAAAGCATCCTTCGATGCAAGGAGCGAAGCTGTTGTTGGTCATGGCGCTGCAAGGCGACGGAAAGTCGGTCGAGGGCGATCCGATCTTGGTCGTCGATCGACTGGGGGCCGGCCGAGGCGATTTGGTTATTGTGACGAGCGACGGCATCGCCACGCGGGAACTGCTGCGAAGCGACACTTCGCCGGTGCGTTGGTCAACGATTGGAATAGCGGACGAATGAACGGCGACTTGACAAAACTCCGAGACGCGAATTCCGACGAGCTGCGCATTGCCGGCTCGGTCGTCACGCTAGCTGACTTAAATGGTCGGCTGGGCGGAGTCCGTCGTCTTGTCGTCCGACCGAAAGCGGTGGTCACCCCGTCGGCCCGCGATGAACTGCGTGAACGCCGCATCGACTTGGTTTTTGAGGCCGTTCCGACCGCGAAGAAACAAAACGGCGATGCTGTATCTGCGGTTAGCTCGGCGACGCCGAAAGATTTGACGATCATCGCCGCGCGAACGCGGACCAGTCCGCAAGAAATTGCCTCGGCCATTAAATCGACCGACCTGCGGATTGATTGCCGCTCGACCGACTGTTTGATTGAAACGAGCGACCGAACGGCCGAATCCGCCTCGAAGGTGAACGCCGTCGTCGTGATCGTCACGGCCCACACGGCTGCGGCGCTTTGCCTTGCTAATCGCAAGCAGGGCGTGCGTGCGGTCCTCGTGTCGGACGCCGACGAGTTTTTACGCGACGCCGACGCCGTGGGGGCAAATGTGATCGTCGTTTCGCCGAAAAAATTTCCGTTTTACCAATTGAAAAGAATCGTCGAGCGCTTCGCCTCGTGCGACGCTCGAAAATGTCCCCCGGTATTTAGAGATCGATTAAATTAATTCGTAGGGCGCGTGCTTGCCAGGCGCCAGGGTAGCCCAGGTTCTTGAACCTGGGCCGCGCTAGCGGCAAGAGGCAACTTACGTCCGTTTGGCCGCGAGCCCAGTTGTAACCGGCGTGTCCTTGCAAACTAACGAACCTCGAAAGCGTTTACCATGCGAATCGGCGACGTAATCGGCTCCGTAACGTTGAGTCGAATGCACCCGACATTACGGGGAGCATCGTTAAAATTGGTTCGTCCGTTAAATTGGCCCAACCTAGCGGGGGACGAGGAGCCTCGGCTCGAGGAAATCGTAGCCTATGATGTATTAGGGGCCGGTCTCGGCTGCCGCATCGCCTTAAGCGAGGGACGCGAGGCCGCCATGCCGTTCCATCCCGATCCGATTCCTTTAGACGCATATAACGCAGCAATCCTCGATTCCCTCGAATACGATTTGCCGCAACCTGAATAATAAAGAAAACAATTCCCGCCATGACATGTTTTTTGAACGCCGTCGAACCGACCTCCGCCCCGCGAGTTTCGCGGGCTGAAGAACGTTCGTTTCGAACTTCAAAGAATCCCGCCTTCCCCAGCACCTTGTTAAGCAACTAGATTGCCTGAACGACGATGAACATTCAAAAGATCAAACAAGAAATTTGCGACATCGGCGACCGAATCTACAAAAAGGGATTCGCCGCCGCCAACGACGGTAACATTTCTTACCGCGTCAGCGAGGACCGCATCGTTTGCACGCCGACCGGCATTTGCAAAGGCTATATGAAGCCCGAGGATTTGTGCGTCGTCGATATGACCGGCAAGCAAATCGCCGGCGAACGCAAACGCACGAGCGAAATCTTGCTCCATATCGCCATCATGAAAGAGCGACCGGAGATCAAGTCGGTCGTCCATTGCCATCCGCCGCACGCGACGGCCTTCGGCGTGGCCCGCGAGCCGGTTCCGCAATGCGTCCTTCCCGAGGTCGAAATATTCCTCGGCGACGTGCCGATTACGAAATACGAGATCCCCGGCGGCCAGAACTTCGCCGATACGATCCTCCCCTTCGTCAAACGAACGAGCGTCATCATTTTGGCCAACCACGGCACGGTTAGCTACGGCGAGACGGTCGAAAAGGCCTTCTGGCAGACGGAAATTCTTGACGCCTACTGCCGCATCCTCATGTTGGCAAAAGGCCTTGGCAACGTGAGCTACTTTACCGAGCCGGAAGCTCGTGCGTTGCTCGAATTAAAGAGCAAATGGGGATTCAAAGACCCACGCACCGAGATGCAGAACTGCGACATTTGCGCCAACGACGTTTTTCGGGCGAGCTGGCAAGAAAGCGGCGTGTCGCCCCGTGCGTTCCAAAGCCCGAACTATTTCGCGGCCGGCTCCGAATCGAAAGGCTCCGCCGCGGCGCCGTCGAACGCCCCGCAGCAGTCCGCCGCGGCGCCGTTCGATCAAGAGGCCTTGATTCAAGCCATTACCGACCGAGTCATGGCCGCCCTTCGTGATCAGCAAAAGAAATAACTACGTCTTCATCCTCACTATTGAGGTTCAATCCTTGCCCTGGCGTTTGAAGTCGGGGCAAGGATTTTTTATTCGGGATTCCTGTCTGTCCTCGAATCCCTATGCTATATCGTTGATCTCTATTTCTTTTCTTTCGCAAACGTCTCGGCCAACACGTCGCTCAGTCGATAACCTGCCAGCATAATTAGCCTCTCGCTCGTCTCCACGGCCTTCTTCTGATACTCTTCGCTTAACGTCGGCGCTGTATCCTTCTTCACGCTCGCCGGTATCTTTCCGTTGCAATAGACCTCCTCGACGGCGACCTTGTGGCTTGCCTTGATCCATTCGTCGAGTTTCAACTCTTTCGCCTCGGGCATTTTTTCCCTCGCGTATTCCGGATTCGCCGTAAGCTCCTTGATTTTCTCGGCCGTTTCAGGGTATTTCGGATAGCCGGGCAACACCCAGCAGTCCCAGTAGAAATGTAACGCCTTAGCCTCGCCGTCGTCCGAAGTTTTGGCGAAAACCAAATTGCCCCCTTTATCGCCCTCGGGCAACTGCTTCGTAAAGAGCATCGACGTATGCATCGGCTGATGCACGTCGCCGACGAGATGCAATATCCAGCAAATGGCGATCGCGCGATCCGCATCCGACTTTGTAGCGTCTTTCACAATCTCCAAACTCTTGGAATAACCGAAGTCGAGATATTCGCCTTCCGGAATCGGCGTTTTTAGCGACTCCGATTGGTCCGCCGGCTTGAACGGCACGTCGACGTAGTGCCATGTCGGATGATCCCATTCTTTCGACTTTTTGCGAATCGCGTCCGGCCAATTCGCCGCCAGCATGAACATGTATCGGTCGCGAGAATCCTCCGAAACGTCTTTCAATTTCGGCAGCCATTTATCTTCGTATTGCGGATGTTTTTTCAAGATAGCGACGATCTTGGCCAAAGCGTCGGGATCGTTCTTCTTGAGTTCGTCGTAGGCGACGCCCGCGACGATGTTATGTCCCCCTTCATGATAGGCGGAGCAAACGGAGGAAAAAAACGCCACGACGAACGTCGCCGCGGTCGTAACGATCATTTTACGAATCATTGGTCTCTCCAAATCGATAGGGCGAAATGCATGTATTAATAAGTAGGTCATGCACTCTGTGCATGACGATTTGCTTCTATTTAGCCGCGACCCGTAGTTTGTATGGTGGGCCGAGCGCAGCGAGCCCCACCATAAATATCTGGTTCATCCGGAACTTGCGTACATATTTCTCGTAGAGTAGAAACAGGCGAACGCCTCGTCTTAGAAAGGGGCTTTTCATTATCGAGGTTTGCGCCGCAGACGCTATCAGGATGCCGTCCGTCATGATTACGAATCTGATACTTAGGTTGATGAATTCGGAACGCAAAAAAGAATATGGACGCCTTTTTAAGCCGAAAAATCGAAATTACACGGATCGGCGAATTGCCGTAAGTTAATTGATCGCTAGGTTCGGCCTCGTTCATTTCGTCGACGTACGGCGGTACCGTGCGACCAGCTCATTTCCCGGCAGAGCCAGATAACGAGGTAAAATCGAGTCGGATTTCGCTGTAACGATTCCTGGGGCATCCTAACGGAATGCCTGGCCCAATTTCCAACGAAAATCGGTTTGGTTTAACGCAGGGAGAAATCGGGCGATCTCTAAAAATGCGCAATATTCGGATGAACCAAATTTCTTTGCCCTCATTCGGTGCGTTCCATTCGTATTCTATCCGAAAATACGCCGT
This sequence comes from Thermoguttaceae bacterium, assembly GCA_963665265.2. GTDB lineage: Bacteria > Planctomycetota > Planctomycetia > Pirellulales > Thermoguttaceae > CAXXHQ01. The sequence continues at coordinate 3,177,254 of OY762224.2, forward strand.
CGCAAAGTTAGAGTCCGGCGCTGCTTTCGTTTGATATTCGTTAAACAAAGTCCGGTTTCGATTATTTCGCAGATTTGCCCTGTTTAACTCCCTTTGGCGCTTCATTTATTAGTTTTTTCTCCGCTCGCTAATCAGACGCTCATTAGTCGGTTGAATACTTAACATAGCGATTGCCGATGAGGAAATCGAACGCCGGCGCAGAGCTCCGAATGGCCGCGCCGAGGTTCAGCAATCGTGAATGACATGGCGGTCAATTCCACAATTCAAGGAGGAACGGTCCATGCAACACTGCGTTATGAGATCTAAAGCGGACTTACACGTACACAGTAAATTCTCCGATCGTCCGGGCGAATGGCTCTTGCGACGCATCGGAGCCTCGGAATGTTTCGTCGAACCGATCGACGTCTACCGTCGCGCTCGCGAACGGGGCATGAATTTCATCACCATCTCCGATCACAACTCGATCGATGGTTGCTCCGAAATCGCCCATCTTCCCGGCGTTTTTCTCTCCGTCGAAATTACGACTTACTTTCCCGAGGACGGTTGCAAAATTCATTGTCTCGCCTCGGGAATCGACGAAGAGCAATTCCGCATGATCGAGGAATTGCGGGGCGATATCTACGACCTGCAAAAGTATCTCGCCGCCGAAGAGATCATCCATACGATTACCCACCCGCTCTTTCGGATCAACGATCGATTGACCGTCGGCCACGTCGAAAAACTGATCCTCCTCTTCAATCGCTTTGAAGGAGTGAACGGCTCGCGCGATCCGCGGGCCGCCGATATTGCGAGAACTTTGTTTCGCAATCTGACTCCGTCGATGATCGAGGAAATGGCCGACCGACACGACATCGAGCCGCAAGGCTCCGAGCCGTGGCAAAAGCATTTCACAGGCGGAAGCGACGATCACAGCGGACTTTATACGGCCTCGGCCTTTACCCATACGCCGGCGGCTTCGTCCGTCCAAGAATTTTTAGAATTCCTCCGCAACGGCGACCATGAAGCCGGCGGCGCCTCGGGGGGGAGCCTTCGACTCGGCCGCAGTTTGTATCAAATCGCCTTCGACTATTACACAAAAAAGCTTATTCCCGCCGACGACAAGGGCGACAGCCTCATCTCCGCCCTGTTTCAATCGCTGCTCGACGGCGCTTTGCCCCAATCGCTTGGCCGCTGGACGAACTTCGTTCCCGGTTTCGCATCGCAAATCATACAATCACGACGATTAAAAAGCCTGAACCCCATTGAACGGCAACTTTTCGAAGAGTTCGCCTCGCTGTTCAACGAAAAGGACGAATCGCCCTCGCAAGCGAACGCCCTTGACGAACGCAAAACTTTCCAAACCGCGTCGCGCATCGGCCACGTTCTCAGCTACGCCTTCTTGCGGAAGATGACGAAATACTTTCAGGAAGGGCGATTTATCGACTGCCTGCAAACAGCCGCCTCGTTCGTACCCGTACTTGGAGGGCTCGCTCCCTACTTCACCGCATTTTCGGCGCAACATAAAGACGAGCCGTTTCTAAAAGCCTTGGCCCGGCGGTTCCCGGCCACAAGTCACCTAGCCGCTCGCCCCGGCGGAAAGGCCTGGATCGCCGACTGCTGGGAAGAAGACGTCGTTCACACTCGAACCATCGAGTCATACGTCGAGCGAGCGAAAGTCACCGCAAGAACGCTTACCGTTTTAACATGCTTGGCCGAGAAAACGCTTACGCCCAATCATAAGAACTTCAAGCCGCTCGGGACGATTCCGCTCCCCGAATGCCAGGATGTCAAAGTCGCCATCCCGCCGTTTATGGACGTTATCGAATATCTTGAAGCCGGCCAGTTCGACGAGGTTATTATCTCGACGCCCGGCCCGATGGGGCTTCTCGGACTCCTCGCCGCGAAGCTGCTCGGACTGCGCGCGACCGTCCTTTTCCATCTGGATTATTCCCGCCTCGTTCGACACTTGACCAGCGACCACGGTATGGAACGCTTGGCCGAAAAGTATCTTTCTTGGTTCTTATCCATCGCCGACGAAATAATCATTCCCGACCCGACCATGACAGACGCGCTTGCCGAAAACGGCGTCGATTCGAGAAAAATCGTCTCGCTGATGCTCGGCGTCGAAAACGAAGGAAAAACCGCCGCCGCGGCGATTAACGCGCAAAAATCACGCACTTACGCCGAACGGTTCCAGTTCGTCCACATTTCCGGACCGGCAAACGACAAAGATTTTCCGTGGATTCTTGAAGCGTTCGACTTGCTAGTGGCCGAGGCGCCGCAAGCTCGACTAAAAATCATTCACGAAGGCGCCGTTCTTCCCGAATCGCTACGTGAGGCCTCCGCCGCAAGAAGTAATCTTACGGCAGTCGTCTGGAGCGACGCCGAATGGGAGTCGGCAAAAATCGAATCCCACGCCTTGCTGCTTCCGCCCGTGGCCGACGCCTTCCATCGATATTTTCTCGAAATGCAGGCCGCCGGCGCTCCTGCCGTCGTCGGCCAATCCGATTCGCACCTCGTCGGAATCGTTCGCTGCTTCGGCTCCGGGCGTTTCGTTCCGGACCTTCGCTCCGATCTCCTTTTCGAAGAGATGAAAATCGCGGCGACCGACTTCAAACGCTACGAACAAATGAGGCAGGGCGCCGCGCGAGCGGCCGACGCCTACGCCATCGAATACCTCTTCGAGCGATTTTGGGAACGCGCCGATCGATTGCCTTCGCGCAATCGTTTGGCTTCGCTGCTCGCCGTCACGCCGGAGCCTCGGTCGGGACTGATTTCGCTCGAAGTTTCTTAACCGCCGGATCATTTTTCACGACGTCGAAGGAGACGATCATGTCGCTCATCGAATGGGCCAACGGCCTCGCTTTCAAGGCCGTTCACTCAAAGAATCTGGTCTATAACACATGCTGGGAGGATCCCCGCCTAGACCGCGAAGCCCTCAACATCAATTCCGACGATTCGGTCCTGGTCATCACCTCGGCCGGATGCAACGCCTTGGACTACGCCTTGCTCGGTCCGAAAAACGTCTATGCCGTCGATCTTAATTTGCGACAAAACGCGCTCCTCGAACTGAAACTCGCCGCCATCCGAAAATTTCAATACGAAGATTTCTTCGACATGTTCGGACGAGGCCGCCTCAAAAACGCGGGAAAAGTCTATCACGACGTCTTGCGGTCCGTTCTTTCGCAAAACTCCCAAAAGTATTGGGATAAATGGATCAGTCTGTTCGACGCCGACAACCGCCGTTCGTTCTACTTTCGCGGCTCGTCGGGCGCCTTCGCCTGGGCAATGAACTACTACGTTGATCGCGTCGCTCGACTCCGCCCCTGGGTGAACGAAATCCTCGAAGCGAAAACGACTTCCGAACAACGGGAAATTTACGACAACAAATTGCGCGACCGATTCTGGACCGCTCCCGTCCGCTTCATTATGAATCGCGACGCCACCCTCTCGTTGGTCGGCGTTCCGCCAGCCCAACGCAAACAAGTCGAAACGCAATATGGCGGCGGCTTGTTGAAATTTCTCCAAGATTGCCTCGAATCCGTCTTCGCGCGTCTTCCCTTGCACGATAACTATTTCTGGCGAGTATATCTCACCGGAGCCTATTCCCCTGATTGCTGCCCCGAGTATTTGAAGCCCGACAACTTTCAGAAATTCAAAGAGGGCCTCGCCGATCGCGTGCGCGTTTCAACCGACTCCGTTCAGGGATTCCTCGAAAAGAACGACGTTCAAGTAAGCAAGTTCGTATTGCTTGACCACATGGATTGGCTCTCCAGCCATTTGTTTCCCGCCTTGGAAAGCGAGTGGCAAGCGATCGTTAATCGGGCCGCCCCGCAATCGAAAGTTATTTGGCGAAGCGGGGGCCTTAGCGCCGATTTCGTCGATCGCGCCCGAGTCACTCTCGCCGGCCGTTCAACTTCCGTCGGCGAATTGCTCGCCTACGATATCGAACTTGCATCGCGATTGCATCATCAATGCCGCGTGCACACTTACGGTAGCTTCTACATTGCCGACTTGGCCGTTTGACGCAAAAATGCGGCGTTGCCGGGCGTGCGGTCACCTTTCCCCACGCCCGCCGCCGTGTTCCATTTCTCCTTTTCGGAAAACACGATGAACGCTCTTCTCGCCGACTTGAAAACGCTGTACCACCTTGCCGTAAAACCCAATCGCGGCGCCGATCATGCCGAACGCATGGAAAGTTTCTATTCCGGTCAGGCCGACGATTACGATCGATTTCGTGATCGATTGCTCCAAGGCCGTCGCGAGCTGTTCGAGGCCGTGACTTTTCCCGAGGGGGGCGTTCTCGTCGATCTCGGCGGCGGAACGGGCGGAAATCTCGAATTTCTCGGCGCGAGATTAAAAACGTTGAGTCGCGCCTACGTCGTCGATCTCGCCGCGTCGCTTTTAAGCCGCGCCCAATCGCGAATTCAAGCGAACGGTTGGCAAAACGTCCATGTCGTCTGCGCCGACGCGATTCAATTCATGCCGCCGACGCCGGTCGACGTGGTTACCTTTTCCTATTCGCTAACGATGATTCCCGACTGGTTCGCCGCGATCGATAACGCGATTCGCATGCTGCGTCCCGGGGGTTTGATCGCCGTCGTCGATTTTTACGTGTCGAGAAAGAACCCGCCCGCCGATCGACGCCGCCATTCCGCCTTGCGGCGAGGATTCTGGCCGCTCTGGTTCCAATGTGACGACGTGCATCTTTCGCCCGATCACGTCCCCTATTTGCACGATCGATTTAAGCAGCTCTTATTTGAAGAGCACTTGGCCTCGATCCCCTATTTCCCCATCGGTCGTGTCCCGTATTACCTTTTCGTCGGCGAAAAGAGGTAGGAGGACGGACATTTCTGTCTGTCCACTGTCCACTACGCCTAACTTTTCGGCGCCTATTTCTCCTTGCGACCGCTCAACTCCGCTTCGATTCGCTTCAACTGCGCGTCTTCTTCGTTCGCCACGTACTCCTGCCAATGCTTCGCCCACCAATCGGCCCATAGTCGCGCTTGGCGAACGTATACATCAGCCGTATTCAGATTCTCGTCGCTTTCACGACCGAGATATCGATCAATTCGTAAACTTAGCTCGCCGAAATTCTCTCCGGTAATTCGCGACAACGCCGACGAAATCTCCAGCCCTGGAGCCCCAACCGATACGGCACGAACATAGTCCGAATAATCCTCCGCGACCCCGCTCATGCAGTATTTTTTAAGAAACTGGTTGACGGCCTCGCTCCCCGTCCTTGCGTCAAGTCCGAAAAATACGCCTTGCCATTTCGCCGAACGCGGTATGGCTCGAATCAACGTGGGAGTCGCCCGCGGATCGCCAATCGCGCGGAGGGTAAACGCCAGTGCGATCATCGTTTCTCCGCGATCCGTTCGATCGAGTTCTTCGCATAGACGCGGAACCGCCGCTTTGCCGATGAGGTGCAGCCAATACATGGCCTTGGCCATTTCGTCCGCCTCTTGTTTATTCAAGTCATAATAGCGAAAAATTGTTAAGCACGCTTCAATTCGCTTATCCTGGGAAGCCTTTGAGCTAGTATTCGCCGTCTCCGTCGCCTCACGAAATATCCTCCACCGATTGGCAAACGTTTTACCTTCCGAATTCAATTGCGAATCGACAGCATCCCTTCCCGCCTCGGCCGATACCAGTTTCGCCCGCAAATCTTTGTCAATCACGACAATTTTCTTCGGCGGCGCGATCCCCCGCAAAGTGACGCTCGTGGTTCCTCCGGCAGTGACCTCAACCGTTTTCGAGGCGACCGTCTCCCACTCGTCCTTGCTTCCGTCCGGTTTCAATCTCCGCTGTGAAAGTTCCATTTCGCCGGGCGGAAGTTTGGCGAACGAAAACCTTCCGCCTCCGTCCGTTATTATCCCGCCCGCCTGTTGAAAAAAGAACTCTTCGCTTCTTGCGGCAATATACGCTTCCGATTTGTCGTTTTTCATCACGAAACGGGACCAAATCCGCTCGTTCCTTCCCGGCTCATCGCCGAACGTCAGTTTTCCTTCCACTTTTCCCCAGGGCCGCAATACGATTTCGTTTGCCTTCGAGAAGTCCTCGGCGGATATTTTCGCGAATCCTGCGTCTTCGTTTCGAGCAAACAACATGAAGGGGCCGTCAGAATTGCACTGCAAACTAAAAGCCCCGTTCTCGTCCGTCTTGACGCGATCCGATAGCAGGATATCCGCATATCGGTCCCACGAACTTGCTTGAACTGACTCGCATTGAAAAGCTATCTCCGTATTCGGCATGGGCCGACCGTCCTCCGTTTTGACGATTCCGGAGATCGACTTCCCCTTTTTCAACGCCACGTCGAACGTCGCTTCTAATTCGTCGCGAGTGAAAAATTTCGATTCGCTCGGATAATACCCGCTTGTCACGATTCGCACGACTTTTCGAGTCGCCTCGCCGGCCGATAGCGTCAAGTCATATTTTCCGTCGCTCGAATTAAATGACTTATGCAACTGCCGCAAACCTATGTCTTTCACCGAATCCGCAAGAGCCTCTCCTTCAAAAACGAAGAAATGTTGGATCGGCTTCTTCGTCTCCGCGTCAATAACGGTTCCTCGAACGTGAAATTCTCGTAGGTTCTTCCGCTCTGCTTGAGCGGAATCGTCGGACGCCTTGTCGGCTTGCTCTTCGCTTGGGGGCGAGGCGGTTTTTTCTTCCAGCGGCCCCTCAGTGAGTATTTGGTCCGATTTGGCTTTGCGCGAAGTCGATGGCGGCCCGGCGATCCCCTTGATCGTCACTTCCGTCGTTCCGCCTGGGCTAATTACCGCCGCTTGCTTGGCGACCGTCTCCCACATTTGTTGTTGTGCGAAGCGCTCTAGCCGTCTTTGAAGGAACACAGCTCCGCCCGGCGGCAGTTTGGCGAATTGAAAATGTCCTTCTTCGTCCGTTTCCGTTTCAAAACAAAACACGCCCCCTGGGGAGGTCTCACTAGCTGAGAGATAATCGTTCAATTCTTTGTTTTTGCATTGATAGTGATATTGGATAAATTCCCACTTTCCGGCCTCTCCGTTGAAATCAAGCTTTCCTTCCGCTCGCCCCCAAGGTAGGAGCGTGATTTCTTTTTTCTCTCGAAGCCGCTCGTCCGAAATTTCCGCAAAGCCGGCCGCATAATCTGAGGCGAATACGGTGAACTGTCCGCTCGGATAGTTGTTTATGGAAAACTCGCCGACTGAACTTGCCGCTCTGTATGACTCATAGAAAGCCAAATGACATTCTTCCCATTGGAACGGCTTCGCAGAATTGCGGAGGATAGTCAAACTTGCCTTGGACGCCGGTTTTCCGTCCGCCTTTCGCACAACTACGCGGAGAGGCTTGACCTTTCGCAGCTTCACATCAACGCTCGCTTTCCGTTCACCGTCCGGAATCGTAATATCTTCGCTAGGCAGATAACCGTCCGCCCCTATCCGCAGGATTGTCTCCGCGGTTCCCTTCAAAACGATTTCGTCGAAAGCTCCATTCGCCGAGTCACTGATCTTGAGAAAATCTTGGTAAAAGGCCGACTCGGGCGATTGCATTCTCTCGTTCTTAACTATTATCGCAAAGTCTCGAATCGGATCCATTGTCTCCGCGTCCGTCACCTTCCCGCTTACGCGTAATTTTCGCCCGCCGATCCATGCGATGCGTTTCGCCTTCCACGGGTCCGCCGCCGTCTCCGCAGAACGTTTTTTACTCTCCTCGTCAGGCTCATTCGCGATTGATTCCCGAATGACGTCCCGAATATCGAGACGCGTTGTTTTGCCGGATACGAATTCAAACGATTGTTTATTCACTTCCCTTACGTTCTGCATGCGTCCCCCCGCCGCAACTTCCACTTGTCGAACGACCGTCCCCTTGCCGGGCGGAACTTGCTCGAACGCAAATCGTCCGGCGGCATCCGTCTTTTCCGTGAGGGTGTAACTCACCCGCCGTATCGGCAATTCAGTTTGCGTGTATTGCCCGCTTTCTCTCGGAATGCAAAAAGACGGCGTAATGACGATTTGCTCTTCGCCGCTTGGCTTTCCGTCAACATACGCCGTTCCTTTCGCCTGGGCCCACGGTTTTAATACGATCTTTCGGTCCTTTTGAAACTCGCTTTCGTGAATCATTGCGAAGCCCTCGTGATGGAAGGCTATCAACGTAAACGGCTCGGATTGCGGCCGAAACGAAAATTCCCCATTTTTGTCCGTGTATGCGTGCAAGCCCGCTTGCGAGTGCACAATGCCTCGCGAGGGAAATAGCATCGTTCGCAATTCGGTCGATATGGCGACTTGCGCTCCCATGATCGACTTGCCCGATTCCGAAACCACTGCCCCAGTAATGTTCGCCTTTTTCGATAATTCAAAATTAATTGTCGGACGTTTTTTTCCCGCCTGGAGAGTCCGTATTTCGCTTGGCGCGTATCCGTTCGCTTCAATTCGTATTGGTCCGGCGAACTTTTGCTCATCCCATGCCGTGTTGTATTGCCCAAGTTCGTCCGGATTGAATACGGTGTTGCGAATGATAATCTCATCGGGGCCGATCAACTCACATGTCGCGACGTAAAACTCCTTGATGGGTTGCTTCGTCTCTGCGTCGATGACTTTTCCCGAGGCATTCCAAAACGCATCGCCGAGCGTTATCGCGTAGGGCTTCTCGCTTGGCGTGAGTTTCTTCCATATTGAGCCGTACCCCGACTTGGATATGCGAAAATATCGCGATTTGTTTGCGTTCCACATCACGCTCCATTCCCCGTTCGCGTCAGTTTTGTACGACAGCGCCTTCGTCAACCACCCCAGCCCCTCTTCCGTAATCGGCGAATCGACGATCGCTTTGGCGATCGGTCGCCCCTCCTCATCAATGACTCTTAATCGAACGGGTTTCGCCTCCGCCAATTGAATGTCCGCCGTTTGCCGCTTTTCCGAAGATCGAATCTCATGCAAAACTTCTCCGAAATTCGGCGCCCAAGCCACTACGCAGTAGCCGGCACGATCTTGAACCGTCAATCGAAAGCCCCCTGCCTCGTCTGTATCTCGCGACGTTATGCCTTGACTACCTATCGGTAGCCGAAGTAAAGCGACCTTCGCGCCATTCATCGGTAGGCCGTTCGGATCTCTTACCGTCCCTTCGATGATCGTGTGAGGATCCAAATAGACGATCTCTTTTGTTGGAGCAATCGTTCTGCTTGCCCTCGAATACGGGTCCGATTTCGTCGCTTCAAACTTCGGCTTCACTCCGACATTACTTTCCACGATTTTTACTAGCGCCAGCGATAGGACCCCCAAGATTCCTATGGTAGCGATGCATACGACCGCCCGACGTTTTAAGGGCGTGTCGAACAACTTATGCGACAATGCCGTTAGGCGACGTCGCACGTCGGAACGTTTCGCCATTGCCAGACCGCAGGTTGGCCCGGCGGCGGCCTCGAGCGCCACGAAGGCCAACGTCCTGCTATATTCTTGCACGCTCCCCAAATAGGCCGCCGCCACGGCGTCGCAAACCGCATCGCACGATTCCCGATGCGCCGCGCCGATCTTCCAGGCCAACGGATGAAACCACAAAACCGAAGAGACCGTTTGAATAACGAACGCCCAAAAAGTATCCTTCGATCGCGCATGAGATAATTCATGCGCAAGAATCGCCGTCAATCGTCCCCGATAAAAGGGATCGCACATCCGGTCGGGCAGAACCAGCGTCGGCCGAAACGCCCCATACAAAAAAGGGACGAGAAACCGCGACGAACACAGCACCCGCATCGGCCAAGACGCCGAAAGTCCCTCGGCGACGTCTCGTGCAATCGCCGTTACTGATTCCGGCGCCGGCTTTGAATCGCGTAGCGACTTCGATAGCCCGACCCGCCCGCGTATCAGTCGGGCCGCGCAGATCAAAAAACCAATCGCCCAAGCGCCGGCCAGAATCTGCCCAACCGAAACGAACTTCCACGCCTCCGTTAGCGAACGCCAAACGCTCTCCGTCTCCGTTTGAGGCGCCGCGATCGGTCGCGAAGGCTCGGACTCCTTCGGTTTTTGGAAGGTGCGAGGATCGAAACGAACGTATCGATCTTCTTGAAATCGCTCGGCAATTTCGGTCACGACGGCTACGACCGGTTTTGGCGCCGGAACGCGAATCGCCCAGTTCGGCAATCCGACCGTCCAACCGAGCACCAGCAGAAATCCGAGCGCCGTTCCTCGCCATAAGAAAACCCGCCATCGCGGATTCGTTTTTGCGACGGCAAAGTGAGTTATCCACGCCGCCAATAGCAGCAGAGAAATCTTAACGAACAGGGAACCCCATGCAAACGACGACAAATCCATCGCTCACGCTCCTTAATCCTGTTAGCTACTCTTTTCGTGTATTATCTTCTTCCGCCACGCGTTTTAACTCTATCAAATCCTCTTCGCTCAATTTCTCTGATCGAATCAATTGACAGAGCAGACCTTCCACCGAACCGTCGAAACAAACTCGGGTAAGATCGCGCAGCATGCTTCGAAACGTCGATTCTCGTCGTGTTTTCGCGCGATAAAGATACGCCTTCCCTTCGCGACGTCGAACGACGTGCCCTTTTTCGAGTAAGATCGAAAGGTAAGAACGAAGCGAGGAGTTTTGAATCTCGCGCGGAAATCGCGATAGAATGTCGGCCGGCTTCAATTCGCCGTCCCGCCATAAAATTCGCATTACTTCCAATTCGCCTTCGGTGAACTTCGGCATGACGAGCCTTCCTCGAAAATCGGAAACGCCTGAAAAGCGTCGCGTCTCCATGTGCGGAATATACCGCACTTCAGCGGCCGCCGTCAATACCCATGTGCGGACGACTCCGCAGTTACGCCAAGAAGTAGTTAGACGGTTTTCCCTTTGCGCAAAACTAAATGCCGTGAGCGATGAAATGCAAGAAACACCGTGAAAACGTTGCGAGAAAGTGAACAGAAACCCTTCCGCGGGGGCAATTTCGCTCTGCCCTAAGATGCGTCGAACTATCCCGCCTAAACCCGCTCGGCGAAGCGAAATTTCGCGCTCCGCGATCGAGGATTCTCCGCCGTCTCCGCATCGTCCGCCACGACCGGCTTCTTCGTCAACGGCTTCAATCGCGGATCCGACTTAAACGCCTCTTTCACTCGCCGATCTTCCAGCGAATGAAAACTGATTATTCCGATCCGTCCGCCCGACGATAAACAGTCCGGCAACCGACGTAACGCAATCTCCAGCGATTTCAATTCCTCGTTGACGGCAATTCGCAACGCCTGAAAAGTTCGAGTCGCCGGATGAATTCGCTGCGTATCGGGACTGCGCGGAATGCAGCGTCGAACCAGTTCCGCCAATTCACGGGAAGTTTCAATCGGCTTTTCACGCCGTCTTTCCACGACTTTGCGGGCGATTCTTCGGCTGTAACGTTCTTCGCCGTAATGATAGATCAAGTCGGCCAAATGTTCTTCGCTGAGCCGATTAATCAACCGGCGAGCAGGCTCCCCTTCAGTCACGTCGAAGCGAAGATCAAGCGGTCCGTCCGAAAGAAAACTAAAACCGCGGTCGTCGTCGGCCAATTGATCGCTCGAAAGACCGAGATCGAGCAGAATGCCGTCCACCGTTTTGATCTGCAACTGTTCCAAGACCTCGGGCAAGTCGCAAAAATTGGCCTGGGCGATGCGAAACGGTAAGCCCGCCAAGCGTTTTTCACCGGCATCCACAGCCCCGGCGTCACGGTCGAGAGCGATGAGAAGCCCGTCGGGAGCGACGCGTTCGGCCAACGCACGAGAGTGCCCGGCGCCGCCCAAAGTCCCGTCCACAATCACCCGGCCCGGCTGCGGCTGAAGCCATTCGAGCGCTGCGGAGAGCATAACGGGGATATGTTGCGTGGAAGGCGTTTCGGCCATAAGCGGGCTGCGAAAAAACGACCAATTTGTGCGACGGAAACGATAGTACGGTAAAAAATAGAGGTTTTTAGCCGAAAACGCAACCCGACTGGCGAAATCGCCCTCAAAATCCTATAATCTTGCAGATTATACGCTTTTGACGAAATGAACGAATATTGGCTCGCCGATTTCTAGCAACTATGTTTTCCCGCCCGGCTAGGCCTGCCCAAGAGCGACGCGTCAAAGTTTTGAAGGATACGTGATGTTGACGTTTAGGCATTTTCGCAATACCGATCCTCCAATAATCGCCTCGCTTTGGCAATCGCAGGCCGGACAGTTTGGATATTTGCAACCTGTATCAGTCAATTTATTTGAACAGCTTGTCTTCGCCAAACTCTACTTCGATTATCCCGGTTTGATTCTCGCCTTCGACGGCGAACGCCCCGTCGGTTTTGCGCATGCCGGTTTCGGTCCGAACGACCAAATTAACAGCATTGAAACGGCGATGGGCTCGACTTGTTTGATCGTCGCCACTCCCGACTGCGCAAGGGACGAAGTCGCCTCTGGCTTGCTCGAACGCTGCGAAAAATACTTACGTAGCCGCGGCGCCGAAACGCTCTACGGCGGCTGTCTGCATCCGCTTAACCCGTTTTATCTGGGATTGTACGGCGGCAGCGAATTACCGGGCATTTTGGATTCCGACGGTCTGATGCGGCGGACGTTCGAGGGAAACGGCTATTCCGTAATCGGCGGGACTCGAGGCTGGATGCTCGACCTACAGCGTTTTGAAGCGGTTATCGATCGCCGCCAATTTCAAATCCGTCGTCAAATGGTCGTTGAAGTTCTCGACGACGCGCCAACTGAAAACTGGTGGGACGCGTGTACGCTGAATGAATTCGATTTAATCCGCTACGTCTTAGTCCCCCGCAGCGGCGTGCCGATCGCAACTGCGACGTTTCGTTCGATGAGCCCGGCCGGCGCCAACGGTTTCGGCGCGGCTGTGGGCCTTATCGCGATGGAGGTGCATTCCTCGCAACGTCGCAACGGTTTTGCCACTTTCGTCCTTAGCGAGGCGTTTCGCCAATTCCAAAAGAAAGGCGTCGCCACGGTCGAGGTTCAAACGATGGCCGACAACGAGCCGGCGGCGAATCTCTATGAAAAACTCGGTTTTCAGGCCTGCGGAACTGGAAAAATCTTTCGTAAAGAGGCGACGAAATAGCCGATTTTTCCGGATGGAAGCATTTCCCGCACTCATCCCCAATTGCCGAGCGGCGAAATTTCGATACAATCAAGTGACTCAAAAATAGTGCAGGCCGTCGTTCGGCGCAGAATGACGGAGCCGGTTTCGATCGGGCGATTAGCTCAGTTGGTTAGAGCGCCACGTTTACACCGTGGATGTCGGGGGTTCGAGTCCCTCATCGCCCACTCTATTTTCTCGCTCAACAGTCATCGCATCGTCTCATTACTGCGGTTTTCCTCGGTGATACGTCGATTTGCAGGTATCAATTTATTCAACTCAATGAAACGCTGAATTGGGATTCGTCTTGCAATAAAATTTGCGCCTGTAGCTCAGGGGATAGAGCAACGGTTTCCTAAACCGTAGGTCGCGCGTTCGAATCGCGCCAGGCGTATTTTTTCTCTCAAGAAAGCAGGGCGGAAAACTTTACGCTGAGTTTGGCAATGAACGTTTTCTCGGCGATTGCGAATTCAAAGGACTTCAAGAAACGCGAAGAGCCCGCATCTACGATGGGGCTCTTCGTTGTACATTAGCCGAGGGAAAACGCACGGCAAGCAGAACCGACAATTGATCAAAAATAGGTCGACTGTCGAAGCCTGGCGTGGGTTCCGCCCTCTTGGTCGCCGGCCGCTAAATTAGCGACGCGGTTTTGAAATATGCGGAAGCAATCAAAAGCAATCATGTCGAACGACTTCCGCACGTTATACAAAACTATGCGAGCTTGACGTTCTCGGCGCACGGCCCTTTCGGACCACGACCTTCCGTGTACGACACTTTTTGACCTTCGCGCAAAGCGTCGTAACTGACGCCTTGAAGGCTCGACGAGTGGAAGAACAGGTCCTTCGCGCCTCCGGTGTCAATAAACCCGAAGCCCTTGTCCGTCAACCTTTTAATAGTACCTTCAGCCATTAGAACAAATTCCTTAATTACATAAACGACGACTGTTTGGCCAAGAATGCCGAGAGTCGCCGTTCACTAGTTGGATGTAGCGTACACTGCCGAAACGAGCGACGCAAGGCGGGATCATCCCTAATCGACGAGAAAGAAGTGCGGCTTTCGTGCAAAAACGCTACTTTTAGCACAAAAATCGCTCAGGAACGGAAATAAGATTTATTTGAAGATTTCCTGATATTTTCGAATTGGGAACGAAAAACGCCGCTTTTGGCTTAAAAACGTCGAAATTTGCCAGTTAAGCGCTAGCATGAATTCGTCTCGGAGCCTCAAGAGCAATAATGATCGGGTCGCAAATGTTCAGGCGCTTGCCTTACAACACAGTTTAAAGCTGAAGAAGCTACGTTTATCTCGAACGGAATTTAGATGGAAACTACTGGCGAGATAATCCGCCTTCGAGAAGCATCCCTTCGATTCGCGCGCGAGTAGTCCAGTAATTTTGCAGGATTTCGAGGTAGTCAAGATTAACGCGATAGTACGTACGCTGCGCGGTCAATAAGGCCAGATAGCTTAACTCGCCTTGCGTATATCCGAACTGTGCGATTTCCAACGACTTCTTCGCGTCCGGAATCATCTCCTCTTGATAACATCGGACCTGACCGTTGGCGTCGGTATGTCGAGCGAAGACTTCGGAAAGCCGTGAACGTAGATCCAACTCCGTTCGCTTCACTTCATAACTGGCTGCCGATAACTCAGACTGGGCCTTGGCGATGTTTCCTTGATTCCGATTGAAAATCTGTATCGGCACGCCTACCTGCACCATGGCAACCGAATCGCGCGATGCGTTGTTGTAGCGTAAGCCGCCCTCGACATCCAGGTTCGGAACTCGTTCGGCGCACTCACGAGCCAAAGCGGCGCGGGCGCGTTCCACTTCGCAACGGGCTTTGGCCATCTCCGGGCTGCAAGCGGTGATTGAGGAAAGCGAGGCCTCGAAGTTTAGTTCCGTCGGAAAACGTTCGAGTTCGTCGGCGATCGGGCGAGGCTCCATCGAAGGCGTTCCAATTGCGCTCGCCAATTTTCGCCATGCCGATTCTTGCCGATTGCGAGAATTCTCCAATTGCATTTTAGCGGCGTTCAACTCGATCTTCGCTTGGAGAACGTCGGCCCGACTAACTTCTTTTCCGGCGAAGGCCTTTTCGGCGGCGGTCATGCTTGCCTGGCCGACGCCAACAAGTCGATCATTCAAATCAACCGCACGACGCGCAATCATCAACTCATATGCTCCGACGCGGACGTCGTTGGTCACGCGCTGTCGTTGCATTTGCAGGGAATATTCAGCTTGAGAAACGTCATGGTCGGCCACGTTACGGCTGAGGCGACGTTTGCCGTTGGTGACGATTTCCTGACGAAGAAAACCTCCTTGTTGGCCAGCGGTATGTTCATTACCCATTTCATCGCCGATATATCCGACGGTTGGATTGGGGAGCAGGCCAGCCTGCCATCGAGAACCTTCCATAGCTCGAACCCGCATCGACGCCTGGGAGATCGTGGGATTTTCGTCCATTGCGAGCCGAACCAATTCGTCGATCGTAATGGGGGGGAGCCCAGCGTTTATCGACGAACCGGAAAACGGGGCAGGGGGGGGGAGCGGCGGTTGCGAGAAAGCCAGCTCCGGAGCGCCAACAGGCAGATTCGAAATCTGTCCAAAGACCGAAGCGGAGCCAGAGCTCGCCGCCAGAAAAAGCAAAATTGCTTTGAGGAATCGTTTCATAATTCTTCGCATCCTTGCGATTTACTGTCCTATTAAATTGCGGCGGCGTCCGCAATCCTTGCGTAGTCCGCCCAAATTCGTCTCGACTACTTCAAATCGATAATTTCCGCGTTTTTACCGGCAATAACAACTTCGCCCGCCTTCCTTCCTATCGTCCAAAACAGCGCCGGACGAACGAGAAACTCAAGGGCGGTTCCGCTAATTAGTCCGCCGATAATGACGGTGGCCACGGGGTAAAGAACTTCTTTGCCTGGTTCGCCGGCGGAGATAGCGAGAGGAGCAAGACCAATTCCCGCAGTGAGGGCGGTCATCAGGGCCGGCGCCAAGCGTTCCTTGCCGGCTCGAATGATCATTTCATGCGACCATGTTTCGCCTTCTTCGCGAACTAGGTGGACATAGTGATCGAGGAGAAGGATGCCATTTCGAGCCGCGATTCCGCAGAGGGAAATGAATCCGATCATCGCGGCGATGGTTAGGGTTTGACCAGTCACGATCAAAGCGACAACCGCTCCGATGAAGGCCATAGGAAGAGCAACCATCACCTGCAAGGCGAAATTCGTCGAGCGGAACATCGCATAGAGCGCGAGGAATATGCCTAACAATGAAAATATGAACAGCGCGGCGATTAATCGCGAGGCCGATTCGCGGCTCTGGAATTGCCCGCCGTACTCGACAAAGTACCCTGTGGGGAATGTTTTTTGGATGGGGGAAAGCTTGGCTTGTATATCGCGCACGACGTCGGTCAATCCTCGCCCAGTCACGTTGCATTGAATGGCGATGCGGCGACGAACCTGTTCCCGATTTATGCCGTTCGGCCCGGCTCCTTCGCTGACCTTCGCCAATTCGGAAAGGGGCACGAATCCTCCTTCGGGGAGCTCGATCGCCATGCGGCGGATGTTTTCCAACTTATCTCGATAGGCGTCTTCGAAGCGTAGCAGAATATCGAAGGAACGTTCGCCGACAAGCGCCGCAGAAACAACTTTTCCTTGCATGGCCGTTTCGATAATTTCGTTTACCTGTCCGGTTCGCAATCCATATCGGGCCAGTTGCTCTCGGTTCCATTCGATGCGCAATTGCGGAATGGAGATTTGCGGTTCGATCATCAAGTCCTTAATTCCCGGAACCCCGGTAATCGCCGCCTTCATCTTTTCGGCCGTTTGCCGAAGCGTGTCAAGATCGTCACCAAAGATTTTAATGGCGACTTGAGCCTGAACGCCGGAAATCATCGCCGAAATGAGGTGCGCCAGCGGTTGCTCGACGCTAACGACGATGCCGGGGATGTCGGCCATAGCTTCCCGGATTTCCTCCAAAGTCTCTTCTCGCGTCCGCCCAGAGTTTGGATCGAAAGTGATGATGGCCTCGCTCATATTCGCGCCTATGACGTGTTCGTCCATTTCGGCTCGACCGGTTCGAACGACGAACTCGCGGACTCCGGCGATTTTTTGCAACCGGCGCTCAACGGTTCTCGCGGCTTCCTTGGAACGTTCGAGCGACGCGCCCGGGGGAAGTAGGATATTAAGTTGGGCGACGCCTTCGTCGAACGGCGGCATAAAATCGCTTTCCATTCGCGCGACGATGAAGCCGCATGCGACGACCGCGGCGAAAGCGACGATGAGAATCGGCTTTGGAGCCTGGAGGCTGGTCGAGATGGTCTTTCCGGCAATCGCTTTTAACGTTCGCAATAGCCAGCTATCTCGTTCACGTCCCACGGCCTTGGCGTTCGGCAAAAGCCAATAGGAGAGGGCCGGGGTAACCGTTAGAGAGACGACTAGCGAGGCAAGAATCGAAACGACGTAGGCGATCCCCAACGGCGTAAAGAGTCGACCTTCCATGCCGCTTAGGGCGAAGAGCGGAATGAAAGCGAGGACTACGATTAACGTGCTGTAGACGATGGAATTCCGAATTTCGGAGCTGGCGTCGTAAACGACAGCGATGGCAGGACGCGGTTTTTCGAGGAGTCGATTTTCTCGCAAACGACGAAAGATATTTTCGGCGTCGACGATGGCGTCATCCACTAGTTCCCCGATTGCGACGGCGATTCCCCCCAGCGTCATAGTATTAATTGACATGCCCATCCACTTGAAAATCAATCCCGTCACGACGATGGAAAGGGGAATGGCAGTAAGAGTGATGAACGTTGTGCGAAAGTTGAGTAGGAACAAAAATAGGATCACGGCAACGAGAATTCCGCCGTCACGAAGGGCGGCCATCACGTTGGCCACGGCAAGATCAATGAATTGCTTTTGCTGATAGAGATTTGGCGCGATTTCAACGTCGGCCGGGAGGGACGACTTCAAGTCGGCCAAGGCAGCGACGATTCGGTCGGTGAGCTGTCGGGTATCGGCGCCTGGCTGTTTGTTGATTGTAAGAACGACGGCTTCGCCGCCGCGAAACCCGTTCCCTTCTCGGACGAAGGCGGAACTATCGCCGCGTTTGACTTGTCCTCGTTCGGCCACATTCGCTATTTGCCGCATGAGCACGGGGCGACCGTCGCGAATTTTCACGGCGACGTTTCTTAAATCGTCAATGGACCGAACTCGGCCCAAGGCCCGCACCAAGTATTCGTTCGGCCCGAGCGAATTGACGTATCCGCCGGTAACGTTCGAGTTGCATTCCTCCAACGCCGTCTCGACCTCGACTAATTTTACGCCAAACCGTCTCATGTCGTCGGGATTTACGAGGACTTGGAATTGCTTTCGTTCGCCTCCCATCGCAATAACTTGCGAGACGCCGGAGATCGTTTGCAAACGCCGCGAGACGACCCAATCGGCCAATTCACGAAGCCGCATCGGGGAAGTCGCGCCGTTCTCGCTCCAAAGCCCCACAATCATAATTTGTCCCATGATCGAGGAGATCGGCGTTAGTTGCGGGCGAACGCCTTTCGGCAAACGCTCCGCGGCGACGGCAAGTTTTTCGGTCACAACTTGCCGATCGACGTTCAGGTCCGTTCCCCAGTCGAATTCGACTTGCACGATCGAAATGCCCGGTCCCGAGGAACTGCGAACGGTTTGCACTCCGGTCGCACCGTTTAAAGCCGTTTCCAAGGGGAACGTGATCAACGTTTCAACCTCCTCGGGGGCCATTCCAGTCGCCTCTGTCATAACGACGACGCGGGGACGGTTCAAGTCGGGAAAAACGTCAATGGGCAACTTAATGATTTGCAGAGAACCGTAGCACATGATCAGCAGAGCGACCGCCATGACCAACGCCCGGCGTTGCAACGAAAAACGGATTATCGCGTTTAACATCGAAAATTCCTTGGTTTTCAACGCATAAAAATTCGTACCCCCGCGCTCAACTTTAGTGATTATGTCCGGCATGCGGGTCGGGCGCTCCGCCGGATTTATTTTTGAGCGAAAGGTGAATTTGGTAGGCTCCGCCGCCGGCAACGGTCTTGCCCGGCGTTAGCGAACCATCGTCGGCGACGACGGCGTAATCGGAGTCGCGATATTCGACGTGAACGGAACGACGGTCGAAATGCCCTTCGTTTTGCTCAAAAACATAGGATTCAGCGCCATCTTGCACGACCGCCTCGGCGGGGAGCACGATGCGATCTTTCCAGCGTTCGGCCGGGGCTCGTAGTTCAACGCTTTGGCCGGGTTTGTAACGCCAATCGGAAAATCGATGTCCGTCGGCCGAACGATCTCGGGTGACTTGATTCGGCAGCGTAACGTAAAAATTAAACGCTCGGGACTCGGGATCGATCTTGTTCGAAAGGTGCGCGATGCGTAATCCTTTTTCGGATTGCTCCGTTCGCCCGGGCGACTCGAGCTTCGCGGTCAATTGTCCGTCTTCGCCGGCCAAACGTTCCAAAACGACCATATCCTGTTCAAAGGCTTTGCCTTGGATGTAAAGAATCGAATAATCCGAAAGGGTGCAGAGGGGATCGCCGGCGCGAACGTATTGCCCCTCGGAAATTTTTAGCTCGTCGAGTTGATAGAACTTGGAAGAAGCGTTTTTCCCCTTACCTAGGGTTTCGGTCGGTTGCGGAGCAAGGATGGTAGTTTCGCGAAGCAACTCCCGTTTATCGACGACGGAGGCGATTTGCTCCTCCGAAAGTCCATGCAACAACAAACGTTGGCGTTGCGCCTTTTGCGAGGCCTCTAATTTTTGCCGTTCGTATTTGCGTTCCAATAGGGTTTTGCCGGGAATCGCGCCTTCAGCCACAATTTTTTCGAGTCTCAGGATTTCTTTATTGACGACCTCCAACTCTTCCACGCTACGCAAGAATTCCGTTTGGGCCTCGACGACCTCTTCATGGGAGAGTCGAATGGAGAATAGGACTTGGCCGGGCATGATCGTTTCTCCCAGGAGGGGAAAAATTTTCGTTACCGTGCCGGTTAGAGGAGCGGAAACTTGGGCGATTGATCGCCCCGGTCGTTCGACCACTTTGCCTGGCACGGAGATCGTTCGGTAAAAATCGCGTCGTTCGACCTTGGCCAACGAAAGGCTCACGTTCTTTTGAGCCGTCTCGGAAAGCTTGACCGATTCGGACTCTTTGTGCTTGTGGGTGGTCGACGCCTCGGCTTCATGGTCGTGTTCGTCGGCTCCTTCCTCGCCGTGCTCGTCGTGTTTCTCTTCGGCGTTGGCGGCGACCTTTGCGTGCGGCTTGGCCTCCTTGGCTTCGGTGGCCTCTGATTCATGATCATGTCCGCCGGTTTCGGCCGATTCGGCGTGCGTTTTACCGGCACGTCGTAGTAAATCGGGTGCGGCGAAATACGCTCCGAAAACGAGCCCCGAGGCGATGACGAGGGCGACGACAGTTCCGAATGAACGACGGTGGCTGCGTTTTTCCTTCGAGGAAACCGGTGGAATTATAGACATAGTACGATCCCGAACTAAAACAAATGAAGCCGAAGACGGCGAACTTACCGAGAATGCGCAGCGGCGAAGTTCAAACGAGAAGAACTTGCTTAGCTAAATGCGTGCGAACGTGCGGAAGAGAATCCGCTACGGGAGAGCTTTGGAAAGACGCCTCGATTCGTTGCGAATCGATCATCGATGCGAGATTGACCGTTAGGACGGCCATCGTCATTTGCACGGCGACGGAGCCGCTAACGAATTGGCAACGGTTTTCTTTGCAGTCATTTGACGGCTGTTTACAGGGCGATTCGTTGTGCGAGACGGCGAGTTGCCCTTTGGAGCAATCGCCGAAATCGGTCGTATTCGCGAAACCCGAAAGAGTAACGTCGTGAGCTTCTCCCGCCTCGTGCGCATGATGTCCGCAGCACCCCCAAAGGGCATGCGAAAGCACCGCAACGGCAAGTAAGTTGGCTAAGAAGTCTTTCATTTCGTGCTAATTTCGCGTTTTTTGCTAATCGCCGCGATGTCACGACGGATTACATTATCGTCATTATATTCATAAAAGCTTATCAAATGCGTTCAGTTGACGCAATTTCAATCGGTTTTCCTTTCTCGCATGAGTTAATTGCGACGACACGATCTCTTTATGGGTATTGACCTTGCGGCGAATTTTGCGAAAATAGACGTTAGTTGTGAGGCGGGGCGTGGTTTCTGCTGACGGGAGATCCGGCGACAGAGAGAGAAATTCCCAGACTGACAATTATGCCCCCTATTTTCAAACACGAGCTAGTCGTTCCTGAGTCGGCTATTGACGAAAACGGACACGTAAATAACGTTGTTTACGTGCAATGGATGCAAGACGTCGCGATCATGCACTATGAGGAGTCAGGTTGCGCACGACTAACGGCCGAGATTGACGCAACTTGGGTAGCGCGTTCACATAACGTCGTCTATTTGCGTCCCGCTTTCGCTGGAGATCGCATCGTCGCCATAACTTGGGTTGTGGATTTTCGTCGAGTTCGTTCAGTCCGAAGGTATAAGTTCGTCCGAGAATCGGACGGAGAAACGCTTGTGACAGGCGAGACGGAGTGGATATTCGTCGATATGAAGACGGGTCGCCCTCGTTCGATGCCGCAAGAACTACAAGACTTGTACGTGCCGCTTTCAGATGAAGCCGCAGTCGGCCTATAAGGCTCTGGGCGCAGGCTTCGCCGTAAATTACTTTTCCCGTTGCGTATTCCTTTTCTTACCGCGACTTCTTTTCTCGATTTGCATTTAAAGACATGCCACGATTAAGCGAAACACGCCGAAAACTTCTCAACGAAATAATGCGAGAATCGACGTATCAAGCGTCTCTCGCCGTTTTGCACGAACACGGTCCTGACGGTTTAACAATGGACCGAGTCGCGGCGGCGGCCAATGTGGCCAAAGGAAGCCTTTACAACTATTTTCAAAACAAGCAAGACCTTTTAGCGTTCGTCTTCGATAAAGTCGTCGAACCGGCTCGAACGGCTGCGGAAAAAGTGGCGCTAAGCGATTTACCGCCTGTCGATAAATTGCGCGGCGTCATCGAGGCGCTTTTCCAGAACTTCGCCGAGAAGCAGGCGGTCTTTCGCGCACTCATGAACAGCGACGACGCAAGAGCCGCCCTACAACCGACAGAACGTTGCGTTCGCGGAAACACCACAAAGATTTTCGCGGCGATTATCAACGAGGGAATTCAAAAAAAGGTTTTTCGTTCAGTCGACTCCATATTTCTCGGCCGATGTTTTTTGGCGGCTATCGTCGAACTGATTGAAATGCACGATCAAGCCGGTAGAGAGCCCAC
This sequence comes from Thermoguttaceae bacterium, assembly GCA_963665265.2. Lineage (GTDB taxonomy): Bacteria > Planctomycetota > Planctomycetia > Pirellulales > Thermoguttaceae > CAXXHQ01. The sequence goes on from OY762224.2 coordinate 3,199,579, forward strand.
GGAGCTAAATCCGAATCAAATACTTGACCTATTTCTTAACGGCGTGTTGCTTGCGAATAAAGCCGGGTAACCCCGGTTTGAAGTTTGGATATCGCTTGACCGGAGGCGTAACGCATGAACTCCGTCGCTTCAACGTCGAACTTAAACGCTTCGCTTACCGTCGGCGTGACAGGCGGTTCGGGCTTTGTGGGGCGCGCGCTCATTCCGCATTTACGAAACCAAGGTTTCTCCATCTCGCAAATTCGCCGCATTCCGAATCGTAATGACTTTGAACTCGCTGAATCGGCAACGGACGTCGTTATTCATCTTGCGGGAGAAAATATCGCCGGAGGACGATGGACTTCGGCGAAAAAAGAACGCATTCTGACCAGTCGCGTCGAAGGAACGAAAAATCTTTGCGAAAAACTTCTCTCGCTTTTAAAGCCGCCTCGAGTTTTCATCAGCAGTTCGGCCGTCGGGTTTTACGGAAATCGGGGCGACGAAGCGCTCGACGAAAACAGCCCGGCGGGCGACGGATTCTTGGCAGAAGTCGTGCGGCAATGGGAAGCGGCCTCCTCGCCGCTTGAATCGCAAGGCATTCGCGTCGTTCACCTCCGATTTGGAGCGATTTTAGCCTCCAATGGCGGTATGCTAAAAAAGATGATCCTCCCGTTTTCCCTCGGACTCGGGGGCAGAAGCGGGAGCGGTCGTCAATTCGTAAGCTGGATTTCGATGAGAGACGCGATCGAAGTCATTTCAAAGGCGATCACCGACGAACGCATCGTCGGCCCCGTCAACGTCGTCTCGCCGCAACCGGTTCGCAACGTCGAGTTCGCTAAAACGCTTGCCGCAGTTCTGCGCCGCCCGGCAATTATTCCTACTCCGGCGTTCCTCATAAATGCGTTGTTCGGCGAACTAGGTCGTGAACTAATCCTTTCCGGAGCGAAGGTCGCGCCGATGAAACTCGAACAAGCAGGCTACGTCTTCCGCCATTCAAACCTGAAGTCGGCATTACTCGAAGCGATCGGTCGCCAAGTTTAGAATGGTTTCTCTTTTCCTGGATCGCATCAGACGCCGGGGCCACGCTACCGTGCTTTTAAGAAAACTGCTTCACGATCACGGTTGCGTGGCAATGAAGGCTGCCCGTTTCCCAATTATCTGGAGCCAAAGTAAAACAGCGTCAACCCCAAGGTTACGTCGCGCAACTGCTGCGGCACTAAGTCCGGCCGTCCAATCAGATAGGCTCCCGCCGTGCATATCGTCACGGAGAGAACCACGAGCGCTTTCAGGTTTTCCCAGCCGCGAACAGTGCGAATTCGAGCCACGACGCCCAGCACGTAGGCGAATACCACGCCCAGAATCGATAAAGCCTGCGAATGAAAAAGGCGATTTTCATGAAAGAGATAAACGGCCACGCCGAGAAACGCCGCAATCAGAATTATCCGAATCGTATAGCGAGGTAAAAAGAGCGGGCGAAGCTCCTCATCGATTTTTCCTTCCGACGTCAACTTAGCAATAACCTCGGGAGGAAGTTTGATTAACCGCCGTGAGGTAAAATAATGCGCTAGCGCGATCATCAACGTTTCAGTCCAAAGCAATTCGACTTGCACGCCTCGACACAACTGCAATATCACGACAGTCGCAATCATAAGCGTTAGGAGAGCGCGAACGCTTCCGTTCGGCAGTCCCAAGGGAGGCCGAGATGGAACCTCCGACGGCGTTATCGATTGATTATCTTCCGCTTCGAGCATCGTTCGTTCATCTCGGAGCGTTACTGCCCCGCTCCAGTCAATCCGTCAAGCCGATACAACGTCAGCGCGTCGATCATCAGCGCGTGGCATATTTCGCCGGAACGAATCATGTAATCAACGTCGGCCTTCGGCCGCGGCGCAATTTCGATGCTCTCGAAAGGATCGAAATGCGTATCGGCCTCTAACCGGCATCCTTCGGCCAAAAACGTGTGGCTCCAATTTCCTTGAATGGCGGGATTAGGGCTAACTTTTCCTAAATAGCGGACGCTTTGCGGCACGTATCCGGTTTCTTCGCGAAGTTCGCGTACGGCGGCTTGCTCAGGCGTTTCTCCGCCGTCAATTACGCCGCCAGGAATTTCCCAGGTCGTCGAACGAATGCCGTGGCGATACTGCCGAATAAAGACGATCTGACCGTCGTCGGTAACCGGGACCACGTTCACCCAATCGGGACATTCGAGGACGACGAAATCGCGCACGGCGCCCGTGGGCTCAAACCGGTAATTATCGTGGCGAATTCGGAAAACACGATGGTCGGCCACGATTTCGTTATTTAACAGCGTCCAATGTTTATGCGGCATAGCGGATGAAATCCTGCAAAAAAGTCGTTCTCGCCCGCGTCGTATCCTAAAGCGAAACGACGAAAAAGCCAACCCCCGGTCGAAAGGCCGAAACACGACTGCGTCAGCAAAGTTTTTGGTTTACGCTCGACAAATCCGGCGTAATCGGCATTTTCGTCAACGTGCCGTGAGGAGGGCATTTTCGGCAAGATAATTCGACATTTTTGTTTGACCCCGCCTGATCGTCGTTTACATTTGCATAACGGAAGCGTCGCTTCCCGATAGAGATTCTGCATTGAGTTTAGCCCGCCTAGCGTTCCCACCTGAATTTGCGCATTGTATCGAGGGTTTTTGATCGATTTCGATCGAATTCCGTCTCACGAACATTGCTGTTGGAAAGCGAATCCAAGACGATGAGTTCACGGAAGTCGAAACACGACTGGAGCGATTACCGCGTATTGCTCTATTCGAAAGACCCTATCGATTCGAGATGGCTAAAACAGCTTTTGCTGGGAGCCCGAGCTCGCGGCGTTTCGAACTGGGGCGTGTTTCACGTTCGTCGAGTCGATCGCATCTCGGGGGCGTTGCGACTGCTTTCGCATGAGAAGTTCGACGCGATATTACTCGATCTGGGACTGCCGAACTCAGATGCTCTTGCCGTTCCAGTCGCCTTGCTTCATGCGGCGCCGAAATTGCCGATCGTCATTCTCACCGGATTGAGGGACGAGTCGCTCGCTTTAAAAGCGATGCGTTGCGGAGTACAAGACTACTTAATAAAGGACGGTTTGAACTCCGAGTCTCTTTCCGGCGCGATTCGCCGGGCCATTGAACGCAAAAACATTGACGCCGACGACGTCCGCAGCCGCGAGCCCGCCTCCTACGCCGCCGAAATCGCCGTTCGACAAACAGAGGTCGCGGCGGATCATTTCAAGCCGATACCGCGTCCGCGAAAGCGTCGTATTCGCTACGACGCGGCCCCGGTCTCCGATGAGGAAAAACAGCGCTCTTGGACTGAGGAATTCACCTACACGATCGCACACGATCTTCGTGAGCCTTTGCGAGGCGTCAGTTCGTATTGCGAAATGCTGTTTGAAGATTACGGAGCCCAGTTGGATGAGACCGGCAATCGGCGGTTAAAATCGTTGATCGACGTTTGCGATCGATTGGAGAATATGATAAACGACTTGGCGTATCTCTGCCGAGTCGGCAAAGAGGAGTTCACGACCACAACGGTCGATTTAAACGCCGTGGCTTTCGATGTGCTCAAGATGTTAACGCCGGCGTTGGAACGGCGCCGCTGTCGCGTAAAACTCCACGAATCGCTACCGGAGGTCAAAGGAAATCCGCGCCTGCTTGGCGTGATTCTGAGCAACCTCGTGGTCAACGGCATGAAGTATAACGAAAACGAAACGCCGTTCATCGAGATCGGCGTTTGCGAAAACGCGACGTTCTTCGTTCGAGACAACGGCCTGGGAATCGATCCGGAGCACCATGACGTTATATTCCGCATGTTCCGTCGTCTGCACAGCCGAAAGAAATACGAGGGCTCCGGAGCTGGCTTGGCCATCGTGAAAAAACTCGTCGATCTGCACGGCGGACGAGTTTGGCTCGATTCTAAACCGGGGCGAGGCTCTATTTTTTACGTCTCGCTTCCGCACGTATCCACCGCTCAACCGGAAGACGATGTCGTCGGCCGTCCGCATTGGAGCGAAAGTCCATGCGGCGAGCAGACCTATTCCGCAGATCCGTTGAAGGATGCGGCGAAAGCGCCGCCTACTTTGGCTCTTCCACCAGCGTTTCTTCGGCAGGAAGCATCCAGTCGGGCACCTGTTGCACTCGACCTTCTCGATCGACCATCGCCATCGTAATATGGCCAGTCACAAGCTTTTCCGAATCTCGAAATAGCTCGTAGGTGTGTTCAATTTTGACCTGAGAAACTTTGGATATGGTCGTTCGGAGCCGCAGCACGTCGTCATATTTGGCCGGCCTGTGGTATTTACACTCGGCCTTGACCACCACCACGAAAACGCCCTCTTCTTCCAAGCGACGGTAGTTTCCTCCAGAAGCGCGGAGAAGTTCGGTACGCCCCATTTCAAAATAGATAAAATACCGCGAGTGGTGCAAAAACCCCATTGGATCGCACTCGGGGTAGCGGACGCGGATTTCGATTTCATGTTCGGTAAGCATTGGCGGGTGGCCGACGGCCCGCCAGTTGACGGAACCTTCGAGCAGGCATATAGTTGGATGTTGATTCGACTGCAAAACAATCGTGGCGACCTTTATTTTATTCCGTTGCGATCGCCGCGATAGCCCGCCCTCCGCATTTTTGCACCTGCGTCGTAGCTTCGCGTCCTACGCTTGAATCTTCTACTTGAGATAGCGCCGCTTATTTGTCACGGACTTGGCGCCGTTTTATAGAATACAGGCTCCCCTTCAGCCATTAACACGGATTCATCGCATGAGCTTTGAACAATCGGCCGTCGGCTCATCTACCATGCGCGGACGCAATTACCCGGTAATCCGTCAATTTACCGTCTTTTTAGAGAATCGAGTCGGCAAATTACTCGAAGTCTTGCGAAGATTCGAGGGAAGCCGCGTCAAAATCGTCGCTCTATCTATCTCCGACTCCTCGGAAACCGCGCTCGTTCGATTTCTGTTCAGCCATCCCGAGCAAGGGCGAGAGATATTAGAGCGGGCAGGCTTAGCGATAATTGAGAGCGATTTGCTCGGGATCGAATTGCCCGACTCGCCGCAACCGTTATTAGAAATCTGCACGGCGCTTCTTCAGGCGGAGGTTAACATCGTTCAAGCCTATCCGTTATTGCACCGTCCTCGTGATCGAGCCGCCGTGGCCTTGATGGTCGATAACATCGAGATGGCTCAAGAAACTCTGGCGACTCGCAACTTCATAATGCTCGCCGAAAACGACCTCATCGTCGGTGAAGACTCGTAACCTTCGAGGCGACGTTTTCTCGGCGTTACTAATCCCAGTGAAACTAGTCGTGCGCGAGCAGCTTTCGCGCCCCGTGCGCATTTTCGGCGGACGATTTCTACCATTTCAGCCCAAACTGAGAGCCGGTCGATCCGCCCAAACCGCCCTTGAGGGGCTTACTCGGTTTGTTGCTTTTCGGTTTGACCGATTCCGCCGCGGCGGCCTCTTCTTGCGCAGCGCGTTCCGCAGCCTCTTTTTCCTTTTTCGTCGGTTCAGGTTGAGAAAGAGCCTTGATCGACAAACTAATTCGTTGGGCGCCGACGTCGATCGACTGGACGACAGCGTCGACTTCTTGCCCTTCTTGCACAGCGTCGGAAACGCGGAAAACTCGCTTGTGAGAAAGCTGCGAGATATGTACGAGCCCTTCGACGCCAGGCTCTAACTCGACGAAGGCGCCAAAATCCATAATACGAACAACTTTGCCATGAATAATCGATTGCGGCGGATACTTCCGCTCAACCATCGTCCAAGGGCTATCCATTAAATCTCGGTAAGCTAAGCTGATTTTGCCCGTTTCCGGATCGACTTTTTCGATGCGAACCTTGATCTTTTGACCTTCGGCCAGAACGTCGCTCGGATGACGAACGCGTCCCCAGCCGAGTTGGCTGATGTGAACTAGACCGTCCACGCCGCCAAGATCGACGAAGGCGCCGAAATCCATGATTTTGCGAACGAGTCCCTCGCAAACGGCGCCGGGCTGCAACGAGTCCAACGTCTGCTTGCGAACTTGCTCTTTTTCCCGTTCTAGAATGGAGCGGCGGCTGAGAATCAGATTGCCGCGTTCGGGATTCGCTTCGGTCACCAAGCAAGTGAAAGTTTGGCCGACGAAGTCAGCGGCGTTCTCAACGCGGAAGAGAGCGATATGGCTCATCGGAATGAATCCGCGAATGTTGTTGACCGTGCATTCCAAACCGCCGGTGTTGTGGCCGGTCACTTTCGCTTCGACCAGGGTCCCTGCGGTTAAGTCAGACCAATCTTCGACTTTAACGGACATATTCGGCAACGAAAGCTCGTAGAGCCCGTCGTCGGGATTGAATTTTTGGACAACGACTTTCACGACGTCGCCAATTTTCGGCGCGGTTGAAAATTGCGAGATCGGTACGACGCCTTGTTCGCGGCTTCCCAATTCGACGAACACGTCGTCTTTGCGGAGAGCGATCACCGTCGCCGAGCGTTTCGAATCGGCTTCGATTTGAGCTTCGTCGGCACGCGACGTGTTTGAACTGCCGCCGGTCAAAAGGTCATCGAGCGATGCGCCGCCGAGGGCTTGCTCCAACTCCGCTTCCAATTCCGGCGAGAGGCGATCGCGAATGTTGGGCGGCGGAATGCGGCCAGGCGTCGCGGGGAGCTTCGCGCCCTCGGGAAGAGCGGGCAAGGGCGCCGGCTCATCGATCATTTCGTTTAAGGCCGCCTCGGAAAGAGTCAAACGCTCCTGGCTGGGCTTGCGATCTATTTTGGCAGGTAGACTGTCGCCAGGAGCCGCTTCTTTTTTATCCTCGGAAGCGACGGAATCCGGTTCGGCGGTAGGAGTCCAATCTTGCTTCGGCTTCGGACGGTAAGCGTCCGGATCGCGTTGAGAACCGATCAGAATTCGAGACCGGGAGGCGTCCACTCCTGCTTGCTCAGAATTCAGCGAGGCATTTTTGGTATCGGATTGCTCCTGGGAAGAAGATTCCGGGGTCTGGTTTTCCGCGTTGTTCATCGACTCGCTAGTCACAGGTTTGCTCTCCGCACCGAAAAGTATTTTGTAGTGGCGGAATGCGGCGTAATCCCGCTCAGGAATACATCGCCATTCGCTCGGTCCTAGAAAGCCCATTATTGTATCAGAATCTCCCCTTAGTTTCCAAGCGGGGGAGGCTGGAAAAGCGTCTCCCGGTCAAAAAAGGACGTGCTCCCCAACTTTGATCCCAAATAGGATCATGGGGGGAACTTCAATCGCAAAGGGCGTTCAAAGCCCAACTCCGACAACAACTTGCCGAAATTCCTCAAGCTCGTCCTTTGTCGTCCGCTGCGCATCTTTTTTCAAGCCGAAGCTAGCATTGGTCCGCAAGCACACGGACTAATGATTTAGCTCCGAAAGACTCACGCCCAACTGCTAGATGGAAAGCGTCCCTGGTCGCTTGGTGCGATATGTTCCGAAACCGGCCGCGAAAAGGCTTGCTTAGCCCACGAATAATCACAGATGTGGTTCAATCGTTTTTGGAATAGTTCTCGAAGAGGCAACCGGCACAGGTACACTCCGTGGTGATCGGGGAAGGAACGGACTTTAAGACGAGCAAGCAACTACAGTTACCGGAGAACGTTACTGCACTGCAAATTCTGTTCGAGAGACCGGAGTTGAATCCGATGGAAAATGTATCGCAATATCTGAAGATTCGCTTTTGCTCGAATCGGGCGTACGCCGACTACGAAGAGTTAGCTGAAGCGTCAATCAACGCCTCGCAAGCTGCCGTTACCCCAAAGCTAATCTAAACAGCCTGCAACATCCCATTCCTCAAACGCGCAGTTTCAAATTAGAATTGGCATTACATCGGCATACACGGACGAAAATTCAGTCCTTGGCATAAAGACTTTTCCCTCGCTTTAATCCGCGCGATCCGCAGTGGGGCTTATCGCAATGGGAGTGAAAATTGTCTCCACGCTTAATGCGCTGCAGCGAGAACATTCTAAACAGTGAACGCACCGCGAACTATCAGCGCGAAACTCGGCGTCTTTTCCGTCGCGGCAAACGCTTCGGCACGATTCGCAACCTTGGCATTGTTCAGGATGGAAACGGAGGACCATAAGTGAGAAATGATTCATCAAGCCGTAAATAGCGCCCAGCGGGCAAAGCGCCGAACACCACGGCCGCCAAGTGAAGAGCGAGGCGATAACAAATGCCGAGAAAATGATCGTCTTGATTTCGGAAGGCCAAACGATCGATTGCCCCGTCGCGGCTTGTTGAACGACGTTCGGCAAGGCCGCTTCTAGGGCGCCGGCCGGACAAAGACTGCAAAAAAAGAGTGGATGACTTTCGCCAAAAGAATAAGGAATAATGAGGACGAACGCGGCGAGGGTCACGTAACGAAACCAGCCTGTCCAACCGGGCAAGGCGAACTTGGGGGTCGGAATTTTAGCGAGCAAGTCTTGCAAAAAGCCGAACGGACAAGCCCATCCGCAAACGAAGCTGCCGAAGATCGCTCCGACGAGAGCCAAAACGCCCAACGCCGCGAACGGGACGGCGTGAATCGCGCTAAAGTTGGCGATCACTCCGATCGGGCAGGCGAAGGTCGCTAGCGGGCAAGAATAGCAATGAAAAACCGGTCCGCATGCCGAGTGCAGGCGAAGGAGAAACGGATCTAGCCAAGCGATTAAAAAACCGAATTGAATCGGCCATCGCCAAGTGGCCCATTTCGCAGTCGATTTCGTTCGTGAAAGTTTCGGCATGAAGGAAAAATGGCGGAGGCGAATGGGAATCGAACCCACCCAGGACCCTTGCGAGCCCCGCACTGATTTTGAAGACCAGGGACGTCACCAGGCGACAGTCGCCTCCGTTTTAAACAAAAACAAAAGATTCTTTTGCGATTTATGCGATCTTGACGAAACCGGATTACCCGAAACAATCAATACCGTTCACCGCCGCTTGACGCTACAGCCTGGGCCATGGACGCCATGGCCGAATTTACTTCGCTCACGTAGGGCACAATGTCGGCGGCTTACCGCTATACGTGCGTTTCAAATGTCCGTTACCCAATCGGACGACGCCGCCATAAGTCACTTCGCGGACTACGACGGATTCCGGCTGTTGCGACAACTCGGTATATTTTTCCTTGGCCGTCACATACTTTAGCCCCAGCGGGGCGTTTCCTTGTCCCATCCCTGACGGAACGTCGCCCGAACGCGGCGAACCGAACGGCGTTTGCCCGAACGAGGGGGCGTCAGGGACGGCGATCGACACGGATTTTTCTTTCGTTTCTTCAAACGTGAAAGAATGGCGATGTAAACCGAAGGCGAGCGAAACCGATCCCGACGCCGCCACGAGAACCATCGCTAATCCGCGTTTTAAGTTCATATGCCACTCTTAATCGGCGTTTCCAAGTCCATTGTAAAACATCATCGTCGGAGAGCCGCCGAAGGCGACCGCCATCCACGCGGCTTCGTCGATTTCTTCTTGGGTAAAACCGATTTGTCTCGCTTTTTTTACATGCGCCTTTACGCACGGCTCGCATTTCGCCATGACCGAAAGCGCAAGGGCGATCGCTTGCTTCGTTTTTGCGTCGAGCGAGCCGGGGGCGTTGGCCGCTTGCAAAAATTCTTTGAATTTTCTACTTGCTAGCGTCGCCCCCTTAGCGTCGCCGACGCTATGATCGGGATTATGTCCTGCATCGCAACATTTCACTGGGGCGTTCTCCTTGACGAGGGAAGGCGAAAAATTTGAGCCGGGCCGTCGCGGTGCATGTTCAATAGGTCGAATGAAACTGCTTCCGTTCGATTTTAGAAACACTTTTCCATCGCCAACTTCGCGGGCATGGCCGATCACTGCCGCATTCGTCATGCCCGAGGCATGTAATTTCGCAACGAGCGAATCGGCGGCGGACGGCGCAACGGCGATCAGCAAACCGCCGGAAGTTTGAGGGTCGAAACAAAGATCCAGCATCGGGGGCTCAATTTCTCTATCGGCCGTTAGGCGATCGCCGCATGACTCTCGGTTCCGTTCGACGGCGCCGGAGACGATTCCTTGCGACAAACAATCCGCTACGCCCGGAAGAAGCGGCAGAGAATCCCAAATTATTTCGACGTTGACGCGACTGGCGGCGGCCATTGCGTTGAGGTGCCCCATGAGCCCAAATCCAGTGACGTCGGTGCAGGCGCTTGCGCCGTAATCGATCATAAGTTCAGATGCCCGACGATTGAGCATGGCCATCGACGCAGCGGCGGCTTCGATGGCGGCGATCGGCGCGCGCCCGATTTGCGCGGCGAAGCAAATGATTCCCGTTCCCAGCGGTTTGGTGAGGATGAGGCTATCGCCAAGCCGCACGCCGTCGTTGGCGAAGATTTTATCCGGATGAACGATTCCGGTTACGGCAAAACCGGCTTTGATTTCAGCGTCGTTGATTGAATGCCCGCCAATGACCGGAACTCCGGCTTCCGCCATTTTATCGATTCCGCCGCGCAAGATTTCATGCATCGCGCTTTCCGAATATTTTTCGATCGGAAATCCGACGATCGACAATGCGGTTAGAGGACGCCCGCCCATAGCATACACGTCGCTTAGCGAATTAGCGGCGGCGATTTGGCCGAAGGTATAGGGATCGTCCGTCGAAGGCGAAAACACGTCCACCGTTTGCACGAGGGCCGTATCTTCGTTCAACCGATAAACGCCGGCGTCGTCGCCCGCTTGCGCGCCGACTAAAACCCGCGGATCATGAAAAACCGGAAGACCGACAAGAACGCGACGAAGCGAGGCGGCGTCAATTTTCGACGCACAACCGGCTTTTTCGACCAAAGCGGTCAATCGCGCCGGTTCGACGGGCGCATCCAACTTCTCGCCGGCGCAAGGGCAAACATCGTGCTGTTTGAGCACGTCGCAAGGACAAGGCTTTTTCGCGTTGCATATGCAATGCCCCAATCGCATCGAGCGTTCCATCACTCGTTTACGTTTTTCAGAATCTTTGATCATTATTGCCGAAGTCTTGCGTAATAATTGAAAAGCGAACCGTGATTATTGTAAGTCTAATTGAATCCCATTGCAACATTTCCTCAAAAAGCGACGTTCCTCAACGAACGACGTGAAATTCAAAAACGCCGTCATAACGCCAAAAGTTAGAGCGCCGGCGTTTTTTGTCCGGACATTCGGCGATGACCAAGGACGGCCGCTCCCAGCGCGCAGGTCAATTGGGGGCGAGGAGGAACGATCACCGGCAGTCCAAGGGCTTCGGAGATCGCGTTTTCCATCCCGCAGGCCAAGGCCGCTCCGCCGGTAAAAACGATCGGTTCGTCGAGTTTCTTACCTGACATCGCCGCTGCCCGAGAGGCGAGCGATTGTTGCGCTCCTGCTGCGATATTTTCCGGCGAAACTCCGGAGGCGAGAAGACCGATGATTTCCGATTCGGCAAAGACGACGCACATATTGCTGATCACTGCCGGACATCGACTGCGTTCGGCAAGTTCGCCCAATTTCGCCAAACGAACGCCGAGCCTTGCGGCGAGCAGTTCAAGAAAGCGGCCGGTGCCCGCCGCGCAGCGGTCGTTCATCACGAAATCGGCCACCGTTCCGTCGTCGTGAAGGCGGAGAAGCTTGCTGTCTTGGCCGCCGATATCGATTATAGTTCGAGCTGCCGGAACGTAATGACGCACGCCCCAAGCCTGGCACGAGATTTCCGTGATCGCGACGTCAGCCGAATGAATCAGTTTTCTTCCGTAGCCGGTCGCCACGACCATATCGAGCTGACGGCGTTTCACCCCGCTTTTTCGCAAAAGCTTTTTCAGCAATTCTTCCGCGACTTTCTCCTGCTCAACGCCTTGATCGACGACGCCGAAGGCGATCGGTTCGTGCTTTTCGCCGTCGAGCAAAACGACTTTCGTCGTTCGAGAGCCGGCGTCGATTCCCGCGCAAATCATGGCTGTTTCCTCACTGTTTCAATCAACGCCTCAAGTCGGGTTCTGAGCGCCGGCTCGAAGGCGTCGGAAATTGAAGGCGATTCAATTTCGAGAACCGGGATATTCAACTCATCACGCACAATTTCTCCGATGATCGCTCCCTCCAATGCGCAATGACTTGCGCCGGGAATGCGGGAAATGACCACCCCCTGAGCGCCGAAACGGCGAACGTCGGCGCATATGCGACGTGCCCGATCGATCGGAGAGCCGATCATCGGATCGGCCAACGCGACTCGAGCCAACGCTTCCATCGGATCCACGTCAGTCGGAATCGGATCGAGCGCGTGACAAAACATGTAATCCGTGCCGCAGACGCGGCCGCCGACGTCTTCCATTATATTCATCGTACGCAAATCGGCGACCGGGTTGACCCAGAAAATACGGGCGGCCCCCGTCGCTAAAACTCCTTGTCCTGCATTCACTCGCCGAAGAGCTTCTTCCTCCAAATCGGCCAGAACGGCGAGCGATTCGTCTTGATCCGAACAAAAATGAATCGCAAGCATTTCCGCGATGAGCATTTCGAGAGCGGGTAACGGACAAGGCTCGGCCGTATAAACTAACTCACGAAGTCGATTCAAACGGCGGCGCACTTCGTTCGCCTTCAAAACGCCCGCCGCGAGCGCTTCACCGGAGAGTTTTTTACCGGCATAATCTTCCAGCGAACGCCGAACTCGCTCTAACTCCTTTTTCACGAAAGCGACTTGCGATGCGGGCGCTTCAAAACCGCCGGGAAGAAGAATTCCTCGTTCTCCCGCGTCGGGACTTCGCCGATGCGGAATCTCCCACCACATGATCGAACGGCCTAAAGACTCCAAACGTTGCGCGATTGCCGAGAAATCGTCACAGGTCGCGCCGACGCTGCAAATCAGCAAATCGGGAAGCGGAAAACGATCGCCGCGAACGAACGCGCCCAACATGGCGCGGACAGGGCAAAACGAATCGTCGATTCCCAACGCGTCGGCCGCGTCCAATAAACAGGGATCGTCTTCCAATAGACACGGCAGCCACCAGGCCCCGTCGGGATAAAACGCCGTTAGATTATCGAACGAGAAGGCCATCACCGGCACGGTTCCCAAGTCCTTCATCGCGCCGACCAATTTACGATCTGAAGAAATCGCGAGCTTTAAGCGATCTTCCTCGGAAAGGAGAAAGTTCCATAATCGCAACGCGGCCGGCGAGTCGTCTAACTGAAGTTTGAGAAGCCGCTTAGATCCGTCGACGACGTGGCGTGCGAGCGGGCCGCCGTAAATAGGTTCACGCAAGCCGGCGGCCTGAAGCTCGTCATAACGGCCTCTCCATTCGCCTATCGTGATTTTCCTCGGCATATCGGTCATCGAAGCGATTCCATAAAGGCTTCGATTCGACCTTGCATCCGATTTTCTTCCCCCGCTCCGTCTGCGGCCACGTCGATCTCGAGCGTCGGAACTCCCAGAATTTCGCAGATCCGTCGAAATTCCGCGTGCCATATATCGCACCAAACGTAACGGCGCAAGATCACTCCTCGAACGTTCGCCTCAAGTACGCCGCGCTCCAAACGTTCGTAAAAAATATCGTTCGGTCGGCGAAATGGATCGGCAATTCCGTCGAAATACGCGTCGACCAATTCGCCGAACGGGTCAGATTTCATTTTCTCCAAATCGAATTCGCGCGGTCCGAGCAGCGAGGATCCTTCCGTCGCGTTCAAGACGATCCTCCCGCCGGCCTTTTCGACGCATGCGAAAAAACGATCGGCGTCGTCGGTAAACGGACCGCCGACGACCGCCAAAGGAATGCCGACCGACGAAAACGTTTCTGCGTCGTTTTCTCCCACGGAGCGCACGCCTGCGTCACGTTTCGACATAATCTCGGCAAGCGCATCGTTCGTCGCAGCCCCGCCGCCTAGCGCGACGAGAAATCGTCCGAGTCGTTCGAGTTCGGAACGATATAGTTCGCGCGAAGAGGCCGTTTTCCAAGTCGAAGGAACGTTTAACAAGAAGACCGACGCGGCTCCGCGATGCGTAAGTAAAGCGGCCGCGTAACGCATCTGGTCGCATGTCGACGTCAACACCGTCGCCATCGAATCGTCAACGGCCTCAATCGCGGCGGCGGCGAAAGGGCACACGCCTCGCAACGCCGAATACGAGCTATTTCTCGCAACGGAACGAAGAAGCAATCGGCGCGGTTCAAAACCATGCGCGGCGATCCACTCCGGAGAAATGAAAAGATTGCAATAGGCGATTGTTTTCATTGACGTCGACTCAACGCGGTCTCGAACAAAGCCTCGACCCGCAGGGCGATTCGCGCCGAGTCGGACGGAGAATAATCGGTTTCAATGCGAAGATAAGGAAGGTCGAGTTCGTCTTCGACGAATTTTTTTACCCGATGCGATTCGACGTCGTAGGTCAAACAAGCTTGCCAAACCAGTTCGACGACGCACTCGCACCGATATTCCGCGACCAAACGCCGAATCGATTCAAACCGTCCCGAGTTCGGCGTCATGACGGAGCAAGGCAAATGGTAATATTTTTCGGCGAGAGCCCGCATCGGATCTTCGGCCTTTGCGTCAACGTCGTCGAGCAGCGGTTTTACGCCGGTGCAGTTTTCCATAACGACGACGAGACCGCCGCTTCGTTCCGCGATGTCGAGAACTCTTTCGGCGCCGTGAACCATCGGCGAGCCGGTCATCAATACCCGGACGCCGTCGTGCGGTTCGCCGACTTTCTTGCGCATCGAGGAGACGATCCGCTTGTATTCCCGCATGACGTCAGGCATGCCCCAAATGACGCTTTTGCAGTTAAGGATTTGGCGACCGACGAGCGGCGGGCGATCCGATTTCATTAAGCCCGCCAATTCACGTCGCAACCGGCGTTCCTTATTTAACGTCGTTATCGCCTTGCGGATTTTCTCGTCCGTGATCTCGACGTCAAAACGTTCCGCTAAAAACACGCGGAATCGCCGCAGCTCCTGAAGCCAATACTTTAACGCGGCGCCGCCGTCGCTTCGTTGCGGAAGTTCGAGCACATGCATCGGGCGAGTCTCCGCCATCATCTCGTACATCTTCTTTTTGCCGTCGCAGGTCGTTTCTCCGACCACTAGATCGGCCATTTCGAGAAACGGATTGTTGCCTAACGCATGATACCCAAAGGTTGATTTGATTAACGGGCAAAGATTGGCAGGAAGACTCTTCTCGGCGGCGGGGATCGTCTTGTCGGATCCGCCGCATAAACAAATCGGAACCCCACCGGCGGCCATGATCAACTCTCGCGGCGTATATTCGCACAGAATTCCCACGATCGGACGTCCGCGCGATTTCGCGTCCGTCGCGTATTCGTAGCAACGATCGATCATTCCGTCGAACCAAGCGCAAGGATCCCCCGATTCTCTCTTAGATCCGTTACACCCGCAATTGGCTTTACTCATGACCCTTCATCTCCGACGAAATTCTCGCTACGACTTCTTTCGCGCCGCGAATCTGCCTTGAATAATTTTACCGTCGCGGCCGAGTTCCGCCGCGTATGCCATTTCGGCGCCTAAATATTCCATTACCGACATGTCGAAACCTACTATCCGCAGCGCGTCGTAAGTCAATTGCATGTCCAGCATCTTCAAATACAAGTCGATATGCGGCGAAAATTGCCCCGTGTTTTCGGCCGTTAGAACTTCGCATCCGTTCTCCTCCAAAAGAGAGACGTACTCTTCCAGCCGAAGCAGATTCGGAAATTTCATGAATCTCAAAAAACGCTCGGCCTCGGCGTCGCTAAACGCCGTCTCGCCTTCGAGCCAATCGGTGAAGGCCACGACGCCTCCGGGCTTCACAACTCGAACGGCCTCGGCGATAAGACTTTTTTTATCTTCGACGTAGCACCAAGCGTCTTCGCCCCAAACAAAATCGAACTCGTCGCTCGGTAAGCCGGTGCGGCAAGCGTCTCCTTGCGTGAAATTGATTCGCTCGGCAAGTCCTTCCTCGCGGCAACGTTCGACGCCGAGTTCCGTCATCGCTTGAGTTGCGTCAACGCCGTGCATATGCGAAACGCCGAGGTGACGAACGAGAAAACGCATTCCTTCGCCGGTGCAGCAACACAGGTCGACGCCGGTCCATCCCGGCCTGATCCCCGCCTTTTCGGCCAAAGCGACGGAAGATCGAAAGCCGCCGATGTGGATTTGGCGGCCCATGACTAATTCCCAGAGACGAGCTTCCGGTCCCGCGTATACGGCGACCACTTCTTTGAGTCCTGAATCCGCGATGCGTTTCATGAATCTGCCTCAAAAAGACCTGAATAGCATTTCCTGCCGAAACATTAGTATCCTACCGCTCTACTTGATTTCGCACAAGAGAATGAGATAGAATACATACGTTAATTCCTTATCGAAAAAGGGCGTTTTATCACATACAATTCACACTGCGTCGTCGGTCGGCTCTCCCTCAAGGTAACTCGACTTGCTTGTGCGATGTCTCTACGCGGTTCCCAAGGCGGAATTTGAATCATGTCGTCTGCGAATCAGAATCTATTGAGTCACATTCCGTCCGTCGAAAGTCTTATCCAAGTCGCCCAGTCGGAAGCGTGGGCTCAAGCGATCGGAAGGCGTTTATTGGTCGATTCCATTCGCGCGGCGGTCGATAAAGTCAGAGCGGAGCTTTTGCGTTCGACTGACGACTCGCCGGAACGTTTCGGCGAAGGCGTGCAAGAGCGATTGCGACGCTCCGTTCTCGACGAGGCTCGGCGTCGCGTCGAAGCGACTGAGGCGCCCTATTATCGCAAAGTGATCAACGCGACGGGCGTTATATTGCATACAGCTTTAGGTCGCGCCGTTTTGGCTCCCTCGGTCTTAAAGCAAATCCAATCGGAACTCGGCGGATATTCGCTTCTACAGGCCGACGTCGAATCGGGAAGTCGGGAGAAACGCGACGCGCAGATCGAACGTCTACTCCGTCAACTTACCGGCGCCGAAGCGGCGACGGTCGTTAATAATAACGCGGCCGCGACGTCGATCGTCTTGAACTCCGTCGCGGCCGGTAAGGAAGTGATCGTTTCACGCGGGCAACTAGTTGAAATCGGCGGTTCGTTTCGCCTTCCCGACGTCATGGCTGCAAGCGGCGTAAAATTAATTGAAGTCGGAACGACGAATAAAACGCATCCTCGTGATTATGAAAACGCGATCGGCCCCAATACGGCCGCAATTCTTCGCGTTCATCCTAGCAATTACAAAATCTCCGGTTTCACTTCGGAAACGTCGCTCGCCGACTTGGTGCGCATCGGTCGCGAACGGGGGCTGGTCGTCATCGACGATCTCGGCGCAGGACCGCTTATTGATTTCTCGCGATTCGGCTTCGAAAAAGAGCCGACTCTGCAAGAGTCGCTTCAGACGGGAGCCCATCTCGTTACGGCAAGCGCCGATAAACTAATCGGGGCGAGTCAAGGAGGTGTCATTCTCGGTCGATCAGACCTCGTACAAGCGATTCGTAAGAATCCGCTTGCCCGAATTCTCCGAGTCGGCAAGCTGACGCTCGCGGCGCTTGAAGCCACGCTAAAACTTTTCCTGGACGAAGAAATAGCCCTTGCGGAAATTCCGACGCTGCGAATGCTGCGGCGTCCTTTAGATGAGATCGCCGCGCAGGCCGAACGGATCGCGGCCGAGGTTCGAGGGCAAGCTCCTGGCGTTTCCGCCGAAACGATTGACGGTTATTCCCAGATGGGAAGCGGCTCGCTGCCGACCCAGAATCTCGCTACGCGGCTTGTCGAGATTCGCTCCGACGTGATCGAATCCGGCGAAATATCCGCCCGGCTTCGTCGGTCGTCTCCTCCGGTCTTCGCCCGCGTTCACAACGGTCGAGTCTTGCTCGATCCGCGAACTTTGCTCGACGGCGAAGAGCCGTCGTTGATCGACTCGCTAGTCGCCTCGCTATCTCAATGAACTTTTCAAGCGGCTTTTTTCAGGAGATTTGCGAGTGAAGAGTATCAATCTTACCGTCGGTACGGCGGGGCATATCGATCACGGCAAAACCGCTCTGGTGAAGAACCTAACCGGCTGCGACACCGATCGATTGAAGGAGGAAAAAGAACGCGGCATGTCCATCGAACTCGGTTTCGCGCCATGCATGATCGCCGATACGCAAATCGGCGTCGTCGACGTGCCGGGACACGAGAACTTCATCAAAAAGATGGTCGCCGGAGCGGTCGGCATGGACGCCGTCATTCTTGTCATCGCCGCCGACGACGGGGTAATGCCTCAAACCCGCGAGCATCTCGACATTCTTTCGTTGTTGGGAATCCGACACGGTCTCGTCGTAATCACCAAAATAGATCGCATCGAACCGACGAAACATGCCGAAGTCGTCGCTAAAGCGAGGAGTTTTTTGCAGGGAACTTTTTTAGAATCCTCGCCGATCTTTCCGCTTTCGAACGTCACGGGAGAAGGCTTCGATCCGTTCTTGGAATCGCTTGCGGAGCTAACCCGCTCAATCCTTCCCAAACGAATCGACGGGATTTTTCGCGCGCCGATCGAGCGCGTCTTTACCGCGCCGGGATACGGAACCGTCGTTGCCGGGATTCCCGTCTCCGGCATGGCCCGAGTCGGCGACGAAGTTGTTCTGCTTCCGCAAAATCTATCAGGCCGTATACGACGAATCGAAGTCTATGGCCAAGACTCCGGCGAAGTTTTGGCCGGACAATGCGCGGCGATCAACGTCGGGCGTTGGGATCACCGCGATATTCGACGCGGCGACGTGTTGACTTTGCCCGGATATTTTACGCCGAAAGAATGGTTCGTCTGCTCGTTAAAGCTGCTGCCCCATGAAAAATTGCGACTAAAAAGCGGTTGTGAAGTGAAATTCCACGTCGGAACGTCCGAAACGGCCGCCTTTTTCTATCCTCTTAGCGGCGCGTTTATGGACGGCGGCGCGGAAGCGCTCGTGCAAATCCGAACCAAATCCCCGGTCGTCGCGGGACCGGGCGACCATTTCCTTTTGCGAACGCCGACGCCTACGCAAACCGTCGGCGGCGGGCAAATCGTCGAGGCGGTCGATCGTCGATATAAAGGAAATCGCCCTGGCGTCTCGGAAGATTTGCATGCCCGACGCAAGGCAATATGCGACGAACGCTCTTTCGTCGAGTATTGCGTACGCAAGACCGAGTCGTTCGCAATCGACGCTCCGACTGTCGCCGTTCGCGTGAAAATGCATACGGATCGCACGTCGGGCATTCTTGCCGATTTGGTCTCCGCAAAGAAAATCTTTTCCGCAGCGGGAAACCTTTTCGTGCATGAAGAAACGGCGGCAGATCTTGCAGCGAAAATCGTTTCACATATCGAAGAGAGCCACAGACAGGCGCCCGAAAGCCCCGGCGTCGCTCACGATCAATTGCGACGCTTGACGACGCTAGAGAAACCGATCTTCGACGCCGTCATTTCCCGTCTTATGGAGAGCGGACGCGTCGTGGAACGTTTTCGACGCTTGGCGCTTCCTTCGCATCACGGCGCTCTTCAGAACGACGACGCACAGACTCTCGACGCTATCGACGCTTTATATAGGGCGAAACTATTCGCTCCGCCGAGCATCGAGGAAATCGCCGCCCAACTGAGCGCTAGCGCGTCGACGGTCGAAAAACGGCTTCGCGTCTTGTGCGAACATGAACGCTTGGTCCGAACCGAAAACGGAATTCTCTTCCATCAGGAGGCGATTTCAAAAGCGCAGGAAATCGTCGCGGCGCATTTCCAAGAAAAAGGACGACTGGAAAGCGTTGATTTTAAATACCTACTGGATACTACGCGGAAATTTGCCTTGCCGCTCTTAGATTACTTGGACCGAATCGGCGTGACGCGGCGAGTCGGAAATACGCGTTATCCGAAAAAGTAATCGTCCGTTTCCTTCGCAACGCGCAATAGCGATAAAAAAAGCCCAACGGTTTTCCGTCGGGCTTTAGTTCCCTAACAAGGAGATTTTACGCTATTTCTTTACTTTAATCACGCTGTCGTTTTTTTCGACGATCTCAAAAGGATCGGCTTTCATCTTAACGCGAACGTGATACTCCTCCGCGGGATCCGATGGCGCTCGCCACGAGCGCCGGCAAGTGAAACCTCAGCCATACTCAAAGTCGCCCTGTTCGACGACTTTCCCCTTCGGATCGGTTATTTCAAAGTGCGGCGCGCCGGGTCGTTGGTTATCGCAAGTCATGTTTCTACATACTTCGCCGGCAGAACCGATTAGCGACATGGCAAGTTGAACGTCGGAGGGCGAATTATAAACTGCCGCCGTGACGTGAGGAGTGTAGGGAGGGCCGAAAGGCATCGGAACGGTTTCGCCTTTGACGACTTTTACCGCCTTGCACCCTCGAGTTCCGGTGGCGGCGACGAACGATGCCTTTTCGGCGCCTTTGACGCCGCCCAACTGCTTGTACGTCTTCATCAACGAGGATTCTTTCGCGTCCGCATTCGCCGGAGCGGATTGCTCGCGTTTAGTGATCGTGTACTGCAGAAGTTTCCATTCTCCGACAGGTACCGCAACGGGAACGTCCTTCTTGCCTTGAATTTTCAAAATGCCTTGGTCGCCGTAAATCAGCGCGGCGTACTCCTCGTTCGGATTTGTCACGCTGCCGATATCCGTCTTCAACGGCTCGAGCGAAATTTTGTCGCCCGAAGACGACGCTTGCATTTCGTAGTACTTTCCGTTGACGCAGATGATTTTGCCGACGTTATAGCGATAACTCGAAGCGGTTAAGTCGTACGGCGAAAAATAGACGCCGGATTTCGGCGGCGTTGGATCGATTAAAATCGAGTCGCCTTGTTGCGAATAGATTTGGCCGTCGTCCATCATGACGTTGTCGAGAATTTTCGTCTCGTCGTTGAAAAGGCCGTTGCTGTTGAAATCAAGCAGAACCACACAGTGCTTTTTTCCGTCAAGGGATATTTCGCCGATGCGGTAGGCCGACGATCGCATTTGAGCCGAAAAATAACCGGAGTTCCCCGAAGAATGCGAGCTGACGGTGAAGAAAAACCCGGTCTTTAGCTCCGCTCCGTCGACTTCGGTCATCACGTCAACTCGAGGAAAAGTGATGTTGACGTAAGAAAAACTGGCGGAGCTTTGTTCGTGTTGCACTTTCCCTTCGATGACTTTGTCGTCCGTCAAATCGCCGTTATGGTTTGAGTCGAAGTAAAGCCGTTCAAATTTGGCAACTTTCCCGGCAGTAGTCTTCGCTTCGGCATTTAGCGGAGAACGAGCGGACTTCGCCGACTCGCCGAACAACGCGGCCGACAGCCATTCGCTGAAAGACTTGCTTTTCGATTCTTGTTTGGCCGCTTCGGCCTCTTTCTTCCCCTTTTCCTCCTTCGCGTCCTCCTTCTTCTTGTCCGCTTTTTTATCTTCGGAAGGCGTCGGAACGGCCGAATCGAAAACGAAGAGATACTCCTGCGAACCTATTTTGGCGACGCCGAAAAACGGTTGCTTTGCGTTGTATTTCGGCTCTTTCTTCACCAGCTTTTTGAACTTTTCATTCGACGCCGCATCGCCCATCGAAGTGACGCTGCCTTGGGCGTCGACGTTCGTTTGACGGTAAAAAGACTGCGGATACGTCTGGCGATACAGAAATTCAAGCGAGTCGAAGGAAACATTCGACGAATCTTCGGCGTCAAGCTGTTTCAACTCGAGATTGCAGGTTTCCGCCTGCGTTCGAGTCCCCCAAGTAAGAAAAAGCGAAATCGCCCCAAGCGCAAAGAATACATTGCGAATGAATAGTCGCATCGGTTAGCTCCGTTTAGTCCCGCCGTTACGAAATCGCACTGATGTGCGTCACATTGTAGCCGAAGGTGGGGAATTGTCAATATCCGATTTGCCGCCGATTCTTTTTCTCTCTAATATACGAAAAAAGCCCGACGGTTTTCCGTCGGGCTTTAGTTTCCTAGTAGGGAGATTTTACGCTATTTCTTTACTTTAATCACGCTGTCGTTTTCTTCGACGATTTCAAAGGGATCGGCTTTCATCTTAACGCGAATGTGATACTCCTCTGCTAGATCCGATGGCGCTCGCCACGAGCGCCGGCAAGTAAAACCTCAGCCATACTCAAAGTCGCCCTGTTCGACGACTTTCCCTTTCGGATCGGTTATTTCAAAGTGCGGCACGCCGGGTCTGCGGTTAAAGCAAATCATGCTGCCGCATATTTCGCCCGCCGATCCGACCAACGTCATAGTCAATTGAAAGTCCGGCTGGCCTCCGAATCGAATAGCAGTGACAGTCGGCTTGTACGGAGGCCCAAAAGGCATTACCGAGGTTTTGCCCTTCTCTACTTTAACCGCGCGATATTTAGCGGTTCCGTCGGCCGAGACGATCGAAGGAAGCTTTTCGTTCTGCTTCGATTTGCTTTGAGAATAAACGAACTGCTTGAACGCCTTTGCCAAAGAGGAGTCTTTTGCTTCGATCTTCGGAGGATCGAGCGGCTTCGGCTTTTCTCTTTTGATGATCTCGCAGGATAAAAGCTTCCATTCGCCTTCAGGAACCGCGACCGGAACGTCCTTCTTGCCTTTGATTTTCAATAAGCCTTTGTCGCAGTAAATTAACGCTACGTATTCTTCGTTCGGATTCGTTATCGCCCCCAGAGCGATTTTCGACGGCTCCAGCGATAGTTTGTCGCCGGCGGGCGAAACGCTCATCTCGTAATATCTGCCGTCGATGCTGACGATTTTCCCGACGTTATATCGGCAATCCAATTCCGATAAATCGTAGGGCGACATGGCGTTTTCGACGCTCGGCCGACCGGGATCGATCAGCATGGAGTCGCCTTGCTGAGGATAAACTTGATCTTCGGCGCCTTGAACGTTTTGAAGCACGCCGAATTCGTCGTTGAATAGGCCGTTGCTGTTGGTATCCGTTAATACGACGCGACGTTTTTTCCCGTCGAGCGTTATTTCGCCTATTCGGTAGGCCCCGGCGTTAATGCTGGCGGAATCGTAATTGAAGTTACTAGAAGCTTGCGAGTCCAACGACACGAAAAACGCGGTCTTGACCGAAGATCCGGCGACGTCGATCGTCGTTTCTATGCGAGGAAAAGTTAGATTGTACATTGCGTATTCGCTCGACGAACTCTCGTGGGAAATCTTGCCTTCGAGAACTTTGTCGTCGGTTAAATCGCCGTTCCGGTTAAGATCGAAATAGAGACGTTCGAGCTTGACGGATTTAACGTCGGGTTTCAATGCGTTATCAGATTTTGGGGCGTCATTCGAATTTACCGTCTCGCCCAATAACGCGGCCGACATCCATTCGCTGAAAGACTTGCGTTTCGATTCTTGTTTGGCCGCTTCGACCTCCTTCTTCCCCTTTTCCTCTTTCGCGACCTCCTTCTTTTCCGCTTTTTTATCTTCAGAAGGCGTCGCAACGGCCGAGTCGAAAACGAAGAGATACTCCTGCGAACCTATTTTGGCAACGCCGAAAAACGGCTGTTTTGCGTTGTATTTCGGCTCTTTCTTCACCTGCTTTTTGAACTTTTCAACCGATTCCTCATTGCCGACAAAGGTGACTTTTCCTTTGGCGTCGACGTTCATTTGGCGATAAAAAGACTGCGGATACGTCTGACGATACAAATACTCCGGCGATTCCGAGGAAGCGTTCGACGAATCTTCAGGCTCAAGTAGTTTCAACTCAAGATCGCAAGTTTCCGCCTGCGTTGGAGTCCCCAAAGTAAGAAAAAGCGAAATCGCCCCCAGCGCAAAGAAAACATTGCGAATGAATGGTCGCATCGGTTAGCTCCGTTTAGTCCCGCCGTTACGAAATCGCACTGATTTGCGCCGATTGTAGCCGATGGCGGGGAATTGTCAATATCCGTGTCCTTATCGAATCCTGCGCAATCAATAAATCGTATTGCAGATATAAACTTTCGCTTGCTCCTGCATAATTATCCGTATCTGAAAAAACAGAGAGCAATTGTACCTCAATAGGCGTTTGAATATTGTTTAGGCAAGACGATAGCGGTTATTGTTAGGGGATTTCAAGAGCGTGACGAATAGCAAGTCTTCGCAGCATTAACCATGTCAATGCTTAATTCTTACTCCGAGGACGACAAGCAAGCATTAGTGAAACGCGGCTTGAAAACGCCAACGATCGGAAAACGGTTGCAGGGGGCGAAGATGTTTTTCGCCGCCGCGCTGAAACGCAAGCTGATTACGGAGAACCCCTTCGCCGACGTTCGCATAAACTCCGTCGTCGATGAAAGCCGCAACGTCTTCGTTGACCGTGAGACGATTTACAAGGTTATGGACGCGGCGCCCGACGGCGAGTGGCGCGCTATCATCGCCCTATGTCGGTTTGCCGGCTTACGCTGTCCGTCCGAAGTCCTGTCCCTCAAGTGGACCGATATTAATTGGGCCGAAAAGACGATTCGAATTACTAGCCCGAAGACGGCGCACCACGAGGGCGGCCAATATCGCCTCATTCCGTTCTTTCCCGAGCTTGTCACGCCATTGTTGGAAGCCCAAGAATTCGTACCGACGGGTTCGGTTTACGTCATTTCGCGGCACAGGTCGCAAGCCGAGTCGCCTAAGGGGTGGCGGAATACGAATTTGCGTAGCGACTTTTTGGACATCATCTGGCGTGCCAAGGTGAAGGAATGGCCGAAATTATTCCATGCCCTTCGCGGGAGTTGCGAGACGGAGCTTGTCGAACGATTTCCGATTCAAACCGTCACAAAATGGCTTGGAAACAGCCCGAAAGTAGCCCTAAAGCACTACCTTCGCGTTTTGCCTGAGCATTTTAAGAAAGCCGTGAGCGAAACGATCGACGATCCTGAAAAGTTGGCGCAAAATCGTGCGCACAACACGTCGAAATGGCGCAAACCCCAAAAACAAGAAACCCCGTTTTTACCGAGAAAAACGAGGTTTTACGAAAGTTTACGCGTCGCAAAATAGCGGCGGTAGGATTCGACGACGATTTCATAAGTCCGGATTCTACAAGCGAGTTAGGACAAACGCAAGAATCGATTGGCGCAAAATCGTGCGCACACCCTGAAAAAGGGAAAAATTGCCCCTCCTTGACTGCCTCTGAAATCACTTCGTCGGCAAGCGATCTTGCATATCTCTTTCGCCGATTGGCCGCCTTGTCGCCCGAAGAACGTACGGCGTTGCGAGCATTGCTGAAGTAGTCCGTTACAACTCCTCAGAGCGAACCTAATGCGATTTCGATGCGAGGGCGCCTGACTGCATCGTTCGGATAAAGTACAATCCCAAACGGCGAGTCTCCTTTTCGCATGTTCTTTTCTGAAGGTAGTTCGCAATGACCGAAATCGAACGTCTGAATAAGTTGCCGCTCAATCAACTGGCGACGGAGTATCTGGAACGCTTAGGAGAGGACACGGATCCGTCGATGTTGGCGGCGTTGCAACTGGCGTGGGTGGGATTGCAACGGACCAACATTCCAGTCCTGGAGAACTATCGGGAGGAACTGATTCACGCTCTGCTTCAAGTGTCGGATTGGCGAGACCAGGAAGCGGCGTTGAAGACGGTGCTGATGGAAGAGGAGGAGACGGTGGAGGACATGGCGGAAGCGGAGTGGTCCGTGATAAACGAAATGGATCCGGAGGACGCCGCGGACGCGCTGGCAGAGAACTTCCAAGGTCACATGGCGGAAGACGATCCGTTTCTGGGGAACTCAGTCACGGAAGGTTAGGGCCAAATTCCTCGGCAATAGGGGAGAGGCACTTCGAAAATTCTTGCGGCTGTCACCACTTTTTGTATAGGGGGCCCCATGCGTTCCAAATTTTAACCGTCTCCCCCGCCCAATAGTTTTCAGATAGGTACCTAGCTCCTGTATCTCACGAAGCAAAGTTTTTGAAAGTTAAATTAGGGAGTTCTTCCCGCTAGGTTGCCGTCAACAAATCGCCATCTGGTCCGCTGTAGGCGCTCTACGAACAGTTGTAGCGGCACGGTGAGCCAGTGAAAGATACTCGATGGCAAGCAGTGGTATAACAAAACTCATCCAGCCGCGCACATTGGCAGTCATGTTCCTTTTGATGTCATCCTGGGTGGGACTGTTCTGCCGTAATGTTGTGAACCAGCTAGCGTTGTTGGCCTTCTACGACTTCCCAGCCGAGCATTGGATTCATCTGCAAACGACGAACCCGATCGAATCGACGTTCGCCACGATTCCCTTCGCCGACGGAATCAGAGTTCTAGAGACCGCCACCTAAAAAATCCCGTACACAACATTTGACAATAACTCATTATGCGATTCCAATATCACTCGGTGACGAGCAAATCGGTATCCGCTTCGTAGACACACCTTCACGATTTGAAGGTCAATATGGATGAGGCGGAATGACTCTGGGGGGATCATGAAGTATCCGAAAAAGCACATATCTATTCGCGTGCCTTGGCACGATTCCGGCTGGGATGGACGAGTCTGTACCAATCCACGCCTTAACGGGGCTTGCCTCAATCTCAAACGGATTGGGCAGGAGAGAAACGATATCGCCGAGGAAGCGGTCGCCGGTCAATCGCTTGCGGACTTGCCTCAAGAGAAATGGCCTTGTTGCGTGGCTGAGCGGGGCGCGTTCATGTCGCCATTCGAATACACGAGAGTCGCCAACCACCCGTACAAGCACACATCCGAGGAGAGTCACGGACACTTCGCTCCCACCGATTTACGCCATCCCGCCTATTCCGCTCCTGCGGTCCCATTCGCTTGGATGTTGCGGGAATCGATGAATAAACTCGGCGAGACATACGGTTTGGATATGCGGCCCGAGCCGGAATTAGGATTTCCCTCGCCGTGGATACAAACCATAGAGAACCAGAAGGCCCTCTCAGATTGCTTTTGTGATCACATTAAACCAGATGAATCACTCTGTTTTTTTTACGCCAAGCAGGTTCCATTTGTCGAAGATGTCGGGGCAAGGAGAATCCTGGTAGGCGTAGGTCGGGTTTTGCATGTGTCCCCAGGAGTTGAGTACCAGTATTCGACCAGGGAGCTGAAAGGAAAGCTGCGGTCCATGCTTTGGGAGCGTATGGTGCAGCACTCTATAAGGCCCGATTTCAAAGATGGCTTCTTATTGCCTTACCATGTGGCACTGGAATGGGCTGCTGACAATCACGACTTTGACACTGCATCTATCGCCGCATTTTCACCAGATGACCGGCTTCTTGAATTCTCACACGCTTCGCAGCTTGTAACCCACGACGCAGCAATTGCTTCCTTACTGTCCTGCGCGGAATCTCTCAGGAAAGCTATTGAAATTTCACCTGGACCATGGGCAAAGTGCCTGGCCTGGATTGACCAACGAGTCGGAGAGTTATGGACGGCCAGAGGGCCGTGCCCAGGGCTCGCGTCGGCGCTTTGCGCGTTTGGCATTGACCTTGGAACGTTTGTCGCTCGACAGATTTCTGACAATGTCGGAGAGAATGCCGATCCTTGGCCCATGGTCGATCAAGTTCTCAGAGCCCCTCAAAAGCACCTGCCTAAAGATCTTGCCAAAGGGATCGGGACGACCATTCAAACGAAATGGAGCCGTCTTCCCGAAGAGCGCCGAAATCTCCTGAAACTGATAAGCCGATTTGAAATCAGCAGAGAACAGGCGACGACGATATATGTCCAGGAGGAACGGAAAAAGGCGAATATCGACTGCGCAGATCTGTCCATATTAACCAATCCCTACTTGCTTTATGAGACGACAAGGCTGACAGCTACGCCAATAAGCGTCTGGACCGTTGACCGTGGTGTTTTCCCTGACGAGACCATCCGGAAGAAACACCCTCTACCTGAGCCAACCGCGCTGGACGCAGGAACAGATGCCCGCCGTGTGCGTGCTCTCAGCGTTAAAACCTTGGAGGATGCAGCTATCGCTGGTAATTCTCTGATGCCCCAGGACCAGGTTGTGCTCGCGATTCGGAAGCTGGATATCAAGCCAGGGTGCGAAGTCGACGGCGATTTGATCAATGTCGCAAAGGACAAGTTTGCTGAAATCATAGTTGAAACGCCTCTGGCAGATGGTAGCCCTGCATTGCAGCTTGCCCGTTTAGCCGAAGTGGGTAATGTGATTCGTTCCGCAATCAAAAAACGTGTTAAAGGAAATCGATTGGTTGTCGAGGCTGATTGGAAGCACCTTCTAGACGGTCATCTTGATGTTCACGGCGTGGGTAGTTCCGACGAACTCGAGGAAAAGGCTCGTGAAGAAAAGACGGCGGCACTTAAGGAACTTGCCGAATCCCGCCTCAGTGTTCTTATCGGACCTGCAGGGACAGGGAAAACCACTCTTCTATCGGTACTGTGTTCTCATCCGCAGATATCGCAAGGTGACATTCTGCTTCTGGCTCCAACCGGGAAAGCGCGTGTTCGAATGGAGCAATCCACCAGCGACCTCAAATTGAAGGGATTCACTGTCGCTCAGTTCCTCAGCCCCGACCGATATGACGGCTCCACAGGTCGCTACAAGTTATCGGAAAAATCTGCCGAGGCTGGGGCTCGAACAGTCATAGTCGATGAAGCATCAACGCTGACTGAGGAGATGTTGGCTGCACTCATTCAGGCACTCAAGGGTGTTCCTCGTTTGATTCTGATTGGCGATCCCAGACAGCTTCCCCCGATTGGCGTAGGCCGTCCGTTTGTTGATGTGATCAAGCATCTCGCGCCCGACGGGATTATGGAACAATTTCCACGAGTCGCCCCTGGATACGCCGAACTAACCATTCGCAGACGACAGGCCGGTGAAGAACGCGAAGATTTGCAGTTCGCTGAATGGTTCAGCGGATCGCCGATCGCTCCGGGTGAGGACGATGTTTTCGACAAAATCGTCAAATTGGGAAAGAGCAAGCATGTCCGCTTTGTTCAATGGAATTCCTCGGATGAACTCAGAAAGAATCTGGTCTCCGTTCTCGTTGATGAACTTGGTCTTGAAGGTCCGAATGACATTCTGAAGTTTGACGAGTCCTTGGGCGGGAAAGACTGGAATGGGATGCGATTTTTTAACTTCGGTTCAGCCGAACAGTCCGAGGGCTGGCAAATACTGTCACCCGTTCGTTCAGGGGCGCACGGTGTTCCCGACATCAATCGTTTAATTCACAAACAGTTCAGGCAAGAGTTAATCGATTCATCCCGAGCCGCCAAACGGCGGAAATACCCCAAGCCGATGGGGCCAGAAGAGATAGTCTATGGCGACAAGGTTATCAACTTAGCGAATACCGATCCTAAAATGCCATGGAACTGCCACCGGAAGGTCTATCCGAGAAAGGACAACCCATACATTGCAAACGGTGAGATCGGGATGGTCGTCGGTTTTTTTTGGAAAAATGGTCTGCCAGATCTGCGTTGGAAACTCGAGGTTGAATTCTCCTCACAGCCAAATTTCAAATACGACTTCATTGCTAAGGATTTTGGAGAAGAAGCAAATCCGGTACTAGAGTTGGCTTATGCTCTCACCGTGCATAAGTCTCAAGGCAGCGAGTTTGGAACCGTCATTCTGGTTCTGCCAAATCCGTGCCGCCTGCTTTCCAGAGAGCTGCTCTACACTGCCCTGACTCGGCAGAAAAATCGAGTGATTATTCTGCACCAAGGAGCCAGCGGCAATCTGCGTAAGTATTCGTCAGACGCCAGGTCCGAGACGGTCTGCAGACTGACAAATCTTTTTGAAGTGCCATCGCCGATTTATATTGATGGACGATTCTTCGAAGATAATCTGATCCACAGAACGGCACGCGGTGAAATGGTTCGGTCAAAATCTGAAGTGATCATCGCTGACAGGCTTTCCGCCTTGAAGGTCGAGTATACGTACGAGCGTCCTTTGACCATCGGCAGTACCACAAAATATCCCGATTTTACGGTTGAGGATATCGAATCGGGCAGAACATTTTATTGGGAACACTGCGGCATGCTGCATGTTCCGAGTTACCTTAGGCGCTGGGAAGAGAAGCTCAATTGGTATAAAGACAACGGCATCCTGCTGCATGAAGAAGGAGAGGGTGAAAACGGCACGTTGATCGTCACAAGTGAATCAGCGAATGGAGGAATTTCCTCTCAAGATATAGAAAAAGTTATCCGCAAAGTCATATTGAACGAATCATGATGCCGGTGTACTCAGACCAGAACTCCACAACTTTGGCCCGTGCCCAAGTGCGTTAACCCAGGATTGACGGACTCCGAACGGGGGCGGAAAACGATCCCTCAAGGAGTCCTTCATGAATGAATTCAAAGCGTCATCCCCCACGTCTCCATCGACCGTTTCCCGGCCGGCGAGGCGGCTTTCGGCCCAGGAGGAAGAGGTTGCCTGCTTGCGGGCCAAGCTCGTTCAGAAGAACGAGTCATCTCCGAACTGATGGAGGAGAACGTCCTCGCAAAAAAACTCAATGGGGAACTCTAAACGGATGTTGGGTTCTCCACGACCCCCACAATGAAGTCGTCGATTACTTGCGACGCTGGCACGAGCGGACGGAGATTCCAGTCCGAAAGTTCGTGGTCTGGCTGGGCATCGCCCAGAGCAAGCTTCTCGACTGGAAGGAGCACTACGGCAAGCGGAACGAGCATAACGGCTAGGTGCCGCGCAACTGGTGGCTGGAAGATTGGGAGCGGCAGGCAATCATCCGTTCTTCGTTCGAGTATCCGCTGTAGGCGCAGTGCGAACCGTTGACCGCTACGTCGCACATTACAACCACGTGCGTCTGCACAGCGCGATCGGCTACGTATGTGCTGCGGAACGCCGCGAAGATGGAATAGCTCCGCAAGCACGTCAATCGCCTTCTCCGCCGTTATGCCGCGATCCGCCTCCAACGCCAAACATCTCGCGTATACTCGTCCATGATCGACAGCCACTTGATCGGGCGACCGTTCGTCGTACAATCGTGAATGAAATCCCACGTCCACTCATGGTCTTTACGTTCCGCTTTTCGCCGAACGCAAACTATTGTCGCTATGTCCTAAACGCCGCTTCTTTCGCTGTTTTTGCGGCGCTCTGAAGCCTTCTCGGCGCCAAAGACGCTGAACGCTTTTTCGATGGACGTAGCACCGCCCAAATCCGGCGATAGCCGAAACGAGGATGACGCCCGACCAAAGACAGCATCTCCGATACCAAACGCTTCTCCTCATCGTTCTCCGACGGATTGTAGCGTTGACTCGATCGAGATTGGCCTAACGCCCTGCACACCCGACGCTCCGACACGCCCAACTTGCGCTGAACGTGCGAAACCATCGCTCGGCGGCGGACAGGGCTTAGAAGTTTCCCTCCAAGGCCTCTTTCAGGATCGCCTTGTCGAGCTCCGCCTTGGCCAGCAGCTTCTTCAGACGCTTATTCTCCTCCTCCAAGGATTTCAGACGCTTCGCCTCCTCTGCCTTCATCCCGCCGTATTGCGCCCGCCAACGGTGATGACGTTCCCCCCAACTTTGATCCAGTTGGAAGGTTAGCCAACAGGGTTGTTGACGCCGATTCCGAGGGGCTCGTAGCGTAGAACTGGAACCAACGCACTCAACCGTTGCCACCACACAGCTTTCATAAGAAAAGAGTCTCAACGACTATATCGGAATGGACTGCCCAAACAGGGGCGAGTGTGTATGTTACTGTACAGTTCGCTGGCAAGTCGGGACACTTCCGCTCGCGGTAAAACCGAAAAGGTATGTCGGTCACGTTGAGGGTTGTCTGTGTCTGGCCGCGCAACGTGCGTCATTGCGACGGCCCAGGCCGTCTTTGGTGTATTGTCGCTTCCATCCGAGTGGCCAACTACGAGGCGACGTTCCTTGACGTCGGGCCAAACGAACAAGCGAACTATGCCAACATCGTTTCCGATAGCATTATGCACTCGATCGAGGATTTTCTCGGCTTGGTCCCGTCGCTCCGCCGCGTCTCTTCCGTAGATTTCCGTGTGAAAATCAATTCGCATGAGTTTCGGAAATTGGGTTGGCCGTGCAAACGCGGCCTCAGCTAGACCTATCGCAAACCTCAAGTCCTTTCCCGCTCCTTGCGCACTGATGTGAGGACTTGCAAAGGCAAGGAAGCTGTAAAACGCCGTCATACGACGAATCAGGTCAAGCTGCTCCGCAAGTTCGGCTCTTGGGTTGCTTACCGGGGCAACGGGTTCCCAAAACCTTTCGGTCATCGCATCTTTGAGGCTGGTCCAATCCTGAGTTGTCGCAAGCTGGGCACTGGTTACGACCCGATGAATGGCGATGCCTGTTGACTCACTCGAAGCCACAGCCTCGCGTGCCCAACTTTCCTCGTCTTCTGGCCAGATGCCGTCAGTGAAGGGGCGAGAAACCAGATGCCGTTCAAGTTGCGGACGAATGGCTTTTAATAAGTCGAGAGCGGGAAGTCGGTGGTGTACGTCTTCGTCTTGCTGCCGTTGAAGAGTGTCAATCATCGGTGCTATTTCCTGCGCAAACCAATGAGCGTCGCACAGATCCGACACCACGTTGTTATGGACACGATTTGTGCCTGTGGGTAGCAATCGCTCCCCAAACGAACGAAGCTCTTTCAGCCATTCTGAGTTGGCAGCGTTGTGGTCGGCGTCGAAAACATGCGGTGTCAGAGCGTATTCCGTCAACATCAGCCGAATCGCTCCTCGTAGTCCTGATCAAAGAACTTATCCGGCCAAGGTTGCAGGAACTCTCCGTCCTCTCCAATGGCAATTTCAAATGGGCTGGTTTGTCCGTCCCTTGGCTCGACGTAGACGGCTATCACACACGCCGGGCTGACAGGGATTCCGTTGAATGGTTGGCCTTGATGGGTTTGTCGAATGCGCCGCAGGATACGGAGAATCAGATGCTCACTGTGGGTTTCAACAAGGAGAAGCTTGTGTGGCTCGTCGAGGGCCGCCTTGATCAGTAGATCGCCGACGGCGGCTTGCTGAGTGGGGTGAAGATGCAATTCCGGTTGTTCGAGTTGAACAGCCGATGTCCCATCGGCCAGGACAGCGACGATTACGGGCACAACTTGGGAAATACCCGTGCCGACGCTGTAAGGAGGCAAATCAACATTCCTCTCAACATCCCGCAGGTACACTCGCTGCCGAAACGGCATTTTTTCTAACTCGGCAAGCACTTCTTTCATTTTCGCGGAAGGAGTCTCCTCCTCCCATTCGAGTCGAAGCATCTCTTCTTGAAATGTGGTTTCGATGTCACGAACAAGCTTGCCAATCAATTGATGGCCAGTGTTGAGGCGATCCTCGTTCCAAAGCCACGCGGAGACCTCGGCGATCAGGTCACTACGTTTGGTGTCGGCAAGCAAGTCCCACGCGGCTAAGCCCGATGCCCAGCGAGACGGCTCCGGGAATCGTGGCGGGGAGTGGTCGGTTGGGGGAATATCGCGCATCGGGCCGACATATCGAAAACCGACAAGAAGCTCCCGCAGTAGTTCGCCTGGCCCTGTCACGAGTCGCGTGAGAAGTTGCTCGACGAACTCCAAGGATCGATCGCGGGCCGATGCAAGTTCCTCCTCACTCAGTTCCTCATGCTCTATGGGAATCTCCGAAAAGTCGAGCAGCAAGCGTCTGCCCCACGTCGGCAAAGCGTCGTCTGTCCCAACAATCCGAACCAGGATGTCTTCGCGGTCGAGGAATCCGGATAGTAAGCCCTGAAGAAGGTTCTGGGCAACATCATCGGCAACGGCTGCCGGCCGATCCATTGCAGCAGCAAAGAATGCCAATTGGCCGGAGTCCCGCTTCTTCCCCACCCAAAGCTTCATCCGCATGCCGTCTTTTTCGTGTGACACAACCCGGATGGTATTTGTCGCGAAATCGCCAAGATCGTGCAGAATCGACACCACCATGCCTTTGAGATCGCTTCTGTCGCCGTTAGCGATTGCCGTGAGTTCAGTCGCTGATGGAGATTCCAACTCATCTCCGCCAAAATACACTGAATCCAGAAAAGGGCGAAACTCTGGGAAAAGGAAGTCGATAGGGCCGGCCGAATCGGTCCGTTCCTCAGGCCATACTATCGCCGGGTGACGCAGATTCAAGCGGGTCAACATCGCTTGGCTCTCCACGTCAGTTGCTGTTCCACTTACGGGCACAAATTCGATTCGGGCGAGTTCGATGTTATCCAATCCGACTTCATACGATAATACGACGGGCTGCTGGTCGCTCGCTGGATTGTCATATCCGACAGTCACTTCGACCCAACCTGACATGACGTCAAGCCCTAACGTGGAGAGATCCATTTCCGAAGTACCAAACTCGAAAGGAAACTCCATCACGGGGAACTGTTCATGCCACTTGACGCCGCTAAGATTCAGATCAAACCGCAGCTTGACTTGGCGGCCTGGCTCGTGGCGGTGAACCAATTCACGGAATCCGCCCAGGTTGACGCACTCACCACCGGTGAGCGTTTGATCGGCGTCCAGATTGTGACGCTCCAACACTTCTCGGGCGTAGTGGATCGCGTGCATGATGCTGCTCTTGCCGGCACTGTTGGGGCCGAAAAGCAACGTGATGGGGCGAATCGGTACGGTAATCCGGTCGCCAATGCCTTTGAAGTTTTCGATAGATATGGAGGTGATCATGTTCGTGACATGCCGTGGCTGGCCATTGTTAGGGCTGCAATTTCCCTATTGTAGCTAGGCTACACGATCTGAACAGATCGCCGGGCGTGACAAAGTCGGCGGAAAAGTCCTCCAATGCGTCGGCGGCCGTCAGGGCGGCTTTCGATACGCCCGAACAAAGCTTGATGCCGCCTCTGGTGGTATCGTGAAGGGCGGCGGCGAAGCCGGCGACCGAATAGCGCAGGTCGTCCATCGTTACCTCGGGACCTGCTTCCATCGTTCTGGCAGCCGCCTTCGGCAAGCTGCCCGACGATTCCGCCAGATAGGCTTCGATGAGCAAGTCAATCTCGGTATCGCTGACGATCGGCGGCGAGGCGGCCATCATGACCTTGGGTGATCCAACGGCTGTTGCCAGGTCGCCGTGCTCCGCTTGGAGGCGGCCAACCAGACTGTCGGGCGGGATTGCGGAAGACACAGCGTCCGCTTGTTTCCGTCGCCGCCAGCCGAGCAGTCGGGGACGCGATTCGGCCGTACGGAATTCGGCAACTTCAATGGTATACGGATCGTTGTCGCTCTCCACGGCAAGGTCGTAGCAGCGATACACGAATTCCGAACAGATCATTGGCTGCTTTCCGTTGCTCTGGCACCAGGCGACAAAGGCAGCCGCTTTGTCGATGGCTGCTTTCGCCAAACGTCGCACCAGCGGACTGTTTCCTTCCGTCCGACGAAGCAAACAGATTCCTGCCAACAAAAGAATCTGCCCATAGGCGTAACGTTCGCCCTTGTTCAGATATTCATTGGCCAAGTCCAGCACGGGCTGCATGATTGGGGGCGGGTTTGCCAACCTCCGTACGGCAACCCATTCGCAGTCGTCGATGCTGACTGCCAAAGACTGCCGCTGAAGCCCACCGTTCATCAGTGCCTCGCCAACGGTGCTGCTGTCCACAAGCAGCCCGGCATGGCTGACCTCGGCATCGTCCAGGAGACGAATTGCCTTGCCGATCAAGGTGTTCGAGCGGTAGAGAAGAATGTCGGCGGGGTGCATATCACGGGCGTCAAATGGTCGAGCCATGAGCGTTTACTCCTCCAGATAGGGTCACTTTCCGTGAACGATAAAATCTTCTCCAAACAGACGGAGATGCTTGCGCAAGTCTGCTGCAACCTTGTCTGAATCTCCTGGATAATGGAACACCAGTTTTGCACCATCGAGTATCAGGCTGTATTTTGCCGCTTCCTTGAACAGCTTCATCCGGTCCTCGGAGGGATCGCCCGATGGCCGCAACCACTCCTGAAGCTGATCGCACAAAAAAAGCATCCACGCGATCGGATGGTCTCGAAAATCAACTCCATCCTTGCCAATGAAGTCGATGTACTTGAGGGAATTATGCAAGTAGACCGCTGCGGCCGCGTCCACACACTCAACGTAGAAGAATTCAACGGCTGAGGCGGTATGATTTTCTGTAACCCGGCGATTGGGATTGTCGTAAACAAGCTCACGGTCGAGCCGACGACCACCAAGGCGGTTTGCGATTTCGTGGTTAATACGCCGCAACATCAATAGGGATGAAAACACACCATGATCGACCTTGCCGGCATGTAACCCGGACTCAAGCCATGCGGTCATTATCCTTGCCAACGTATCCGGTGAGTATTGGACATGGAGTTTGTGGCAGATATTTGTGGCCAATAGCTTTATCGAATTGTCCACAAACATTTCATTGTTGAAGCGTTCCGAGCAGACGTTCTGAATGAGCGGGAGAGTCACAAAATCGCAAAGGCAGTTCAGTGTTATCCCGAAAGACGCCTTGCATGGTGAGATTGAGCAGCCAAGCTGCCCAACCGCTTCGCCGACATAATCCTCGATTTGTTTTGAGGCAAGCTCCAGTGGGTATGCTGCATCATGGAGGATGGCCGCAAGTCCCCATCGTCGTTGAAAGATCGCATCGACATCCGCTACAGTGTGAGGGTAATGATCGCAGACACAGAGGCTTCTTGCATCGAGGTCGGCGACAGCATCAGCCACTTCATTGACGGCTTCAATAATGTGTCGTCCAGGCCCGCAACACCTCAAGTAAGGCGTCATCGCTCCAGCCAAACCAGAAGCCGCATCAGTCGCACGATCCGAAGGAGAACATGCCGGGCAGTCAGTCAACAGTCGATTTATGTCATCAGTTGGGATTGGAAACACTCCGGGAATTCTTTTCCTGGTCTGCTCAAGCGATTCTCCCGGTGTGAATAGGCTTGGAAAGCACGAATACGACAGTTGCGGTGAGCTAAAGAGCGCCTGTGCATCGCACCAATGCGTATCGGCAATCACCGCAAGTAGGGCACCATCCGGCCGGAGCATCTTGAAATACAGAGCCAGCCCGAGGAGGTAAAGGTGTGCAGAGTGCAGAATATGGTCCCGGTGGGCTGGTAGTAAATACCTCATTGCCTTCTCTGCCGACGCAAGTCGCTTTTTGACGAGAGTGTTCCATGTCTCTTGGCACTCGCAGAGCTTGGCGACCGATTCCAGAAGCTGGAGAGCCTGCTTTTCCTTGAGGTCAAAAGCCTCTGCCTCGGACACTTTAGCATCCGGCACTTCAAGGAATTGCAGTGCAAGTCCTTTGTCAATAAGGCTTGCTGGCATCTCGTTCACGGCGTCGCGCAGAAAGTCATTCACGTTTGGCATGTTGTCAACCCAATGGATTCCAATACTTCTGATGTGTTTTGTCCCGTCATCTCAAGCCGTCTTTGCCGAGAGCTTCTCCCCGCCGGCAACCTTTCGGAGCCAGTTTGTGTAAACGACAATCCCTTGGTTGACCTGTTTCAGATCAGCAATGAGCGCCTCGTAGTCTGGATACTCTCGCTGAATCGCCTGAGGAGCCTTGTCGGGTTCGTCTGAAGCACGCTTGTCATACCAGCGTCGGAACTTGGCTTGCCATTTCGTTAGGTGAGGCCGGATTCCGACGTTCAAGACCTCAACCATAATCTCAACAAGTCGTTGCGAGTCGGGGCAGGTGGCAAGGCGGTGCGCCGGAACGGTTTTCGCCAGAGATCGCAACTTGCTAAATAACTCGTACCAAGAGTTGTAGACTTCCACGATGGTGTCGTGCTCCTCATCGAACGGCAAGCCAGCCTTCCGCGTGATGAGTTCAATCCAGGCTTCGTATGCGATCCTTACATTCTCACGATTGGCTCGTACCGTGAATTTTGGAAGCCCGAAGATCGTCGTCTCCGCTTCAACCATCTCGAACTGCCGAAATAGCGTTGGTAGTGTCCGCCGATTCCACCAGATGAGGAACAGCACGGCAAGCACGGCCAGGATATATATCACCGGCCCAATCTTGATCTGAATCGCCCAGCCATCGAGGCCGATACCAATGAACTGTTTCCAAACGGATGCTGTGTCCGGGAATGGACCAGTCGGACTTGAGGAGGCTTGCGAGAAGAGCGCTAAGAGGTAGCCCATCATAGATTCCTTCCCATCATGTCACGCGAGTTGACAATCGATCGGGTATTCTTCGACTTCGCCAGAGCCGCTTGAATGGCACCGGCAAACGCTATTGGTTCAGTGATCCAGCCCGCCCAATGAGCAAATCCACTTTGGATGTTGTCGTGCAGCCGAGCGGGTATGGTAACAAGACCATTGGAACCGGCAACCAAGGTCGGTAACTGGATCCCCAGCAGCGCATGTTCCTTGTCGAGCGTAGCCTTGATTTCCCAATCGATGTACTTGCGTTTCCAAGACTCGGTACCGCAAAGGACAATCGTCAGCGATGTTCCGGTGATGAAGTTCTCGCGAATGGTCCGCATGACATAGTCCACGTTGTCGCTGTCAATGCTCTCTTTCAGAGATCGGTCGGTGACCAAATCATAGGTGTTGGCAAACGACCGGACCAAGGAGTCATACCATACTTGGTCATTATCGTGGTGATAGCTGACAAACACCCGAGGCTTGACCGGTTGGTACGGTTGGCTGTAAAGGCTGCCGTATGTGCTCACTATTTCCTGCTTTCTACCGTTGTCCCAACGATGCCTTCAGTTCGCGATGAAAATCATCTGGTGTTGTGATGTTGCGATATGCCATTGCATATTTCAATTGGAGCGGCTGAGCCGACTTGTCACGGTGATAGGCTTCGGCGAATTTGTCCAGGTGAGCGGGTTGTGTCAAGATAGGCCACTCAGTCAGATACTCCGGGAGAGTCGAAGTACTGGAGTCGTAGGTTGCAATCCGCCGCGGTGCCTCACGGGCAACGCCCACTTCAAACGGCACCCACCAGGACTCTCGGGTCGCATCCGTGACCAACGCCATCAGGTGTGTACAGCGACGGATGGCATCCACCAATAGCGACGTAATGTGCTGCGTGGACTTCAATCGCGGGTCAAAATCGTCCAAATAGCAGGTGATACTGTGCTGGCGAAGCCGAAGAGCAATGGCTTGTGCTTTGTCATCGTCTTGGGTTCGGTGAGAAATGAATACGGGCATAAGGGCTCCTATTGTTTGCTATCCGACAACGGTCACGGAATGACGAAGCGTTCCGCTTGCTCCGCCTAGGTCGATTACCAAGTGCCAATGCCCGCTGTGTGGCGGCGACAAATGAACTGGCGATTGTTTTACCAAGCCACCGTGGTACCGAAAGCCACGGCCAGCGCGATAGTTCTGAAA
This sequence comes from Thermoguttaceae bacterium, assembly GCA_963665265.2. Classification (GTDB taxonomy): domain Bacteria; phylum Planctomycetota; class Planctomycetia; order Pirellulales; family Thermoguttaceae; genus CAXXHQ01. The sequence continues at coordinate 3,238,551 of OY762224.2, forward strand.
TTGACTATCGTCCAGCAACATGACGTTGGCTTGCTTATCCAACGTGACGACGACCGTCTGGTCTGATGAAAGATGAAAGTCTTGATGTAAGAAGTCCATAAAGGTCTCCGCAAGTTTGTCTAACGGCTCCGACAACAGGTTTGTGGTGCAGCAAAACGCCTACATTGTTTGACCACAACGTTGGCGAGGATGGCGTTGATATGAAGCAAGTTCTATGCCAAACGAAAATCTGCCGGCAGAACAACTATTCAAGCGTCCATGCTATTGCCTAGCCGCCATATACTGCCCAATATGCGTGCTTCTTGCGGATGGCTGCCTGCCATAATGGCAGACCGCTCGACGCAAGACACAACGGCTTTTGTGACAGTACAGCCGAGTTTGTTGCTGGGCTGCATTCTGCGGAATTGGCCTAGCGCATGTACCAATCTGGAATCAGGTCAAGGTGACGAAGCAGCATTCTGCCGAGGCGCGTGATTTCCGTGCCACTGGCCTTCAACATGCCTGTTTTGTCATCGAACTCGGGAAGTTCGCCGCGTCGTGGCTGTTTAAACCGTACTCGAACGAGTCCCAGGTCATCGAGATGGGATCGATAACTCGTCTTTAACGCCGCTTCTTCAAACTCATCCTCGGACGATCCCATGTGCGTGGCGTCGGGGGCCAAGAGTTCTTGATGCTTATTCCTGAAATCAGCGTCCAAGTGGATGTCTTCGCGCGTCAGTGCCAATCTGCTGCGAAGGATGACAATTTCCGCGTCGTTGAGTTGCCCAAGCAGCCATAGCATCCGCTTGGTTTGGGCTTGGTTCAGTTCTTCGGCGGAAATACCGTTGGCGACGACACTGGCAATGTGTTCCAATCGTTCCTGCGTCGTGGCTCGGGCGGCCTGCGTAAAGGCGTCTTCCAGCAGGTCAACGACTTCCGGCTGTGGTAGTCGCGTTTCCAGAAGGGACTGCTCAATTCCGTCCAGGCGATCGTTCAGGAGTTGGAGGAACCGGGCAATTCGGTCGAGGCGTTGGTTCGGGATGATGTTGCCAACGATCTCGGCAATAAGCGATCCCGCGATTGGAATTGCCCCCGTGACGCCCTTGGCCAGGCTTGTCACAACGTCGATGCTCGTATTGCCGAGTTTCGGTGGTTCTGAAATCATTCTCAAAGTTCCCCGCGAAAGGCGCTTTGAGCAAGAGAATCAAATAGTTGACCTGCCTCCAGGTCAGCATGTTGAAGCTTGTGATGAAGCTGTGTGCATTCCGCGATTCGGTTAGCAAATTCTCGTTGAAGATCGATTGGTGGTAGCGGAACAAGGAGACGCTTGAGTTTTACGCCGGTCAAGTGGGCTATTGTGGCTTGGGAAGTCACTTCCCGGAAACCCTCGGCCCTCGCCATCTCCCACATGAAATGAAGGATGTATTCAGAGACCGCTTTATCTTTATACGGACGCACTCGGTGTAGCGCCTTCTGGAAGTAGCATTCAGGTAACTCACCTCGCCAAATCGCGGATCGCCCGATTTCACCGCCTTCGCAGATCAGAACATCGCCGGTCATTAGTGCAAATTCCTCGCGATCTCCTTCGTCGAAGTCCATTTCGAGCACTTCACCGAGGTCAAACGAATCCCACTGGACATTGCAGTTTCGTAAATAGGGACGGCGATGCGATCCTGTCTGTTGTTTTGAATCAAGCATCTTACCCAGTCTCGATTCGCAAACAGCTTCAAACGGCTCTACGGGCCATTTGGCCGAGTTTGTTACAACCGTCCCAAACATTTCGCGGAAGACAGATATTGGCAATTCCGACACAGACCGAATGGCTCGGTGCCGCTTCCGGCAAATGATGTCCGCTTGGTCCAGAATTCCCGCAATTCGCTTCTGCTCTGATAACGGTGGAATGGGCACAGTAAGCTCTTTCAGCTTTGAAGCATTGATACCCGGCTGTCCGGCACCTTGCGCACGTGAAGCAACTTGCCCCCAGTAGTCCGGCGTGTTGAAGAAGTACGCCAGATACCGTGAGTCAATGCAAGACTTGGGGCGGATGCGAATCAAGTATGAGGCAAACACGGTGTTAGGGGGACATTCACGGATCAAGTAGCTTTTACCTGTCGTAGCTCCCGTCCGTGTAAACACGATGTCTCCCTTCGCGAGTGCGTATCGAGCAAGTTCACCCGCCCCGCACGAGCAGTATGGCACAGTTGACCAATCAACGTCTCCAGCCTGAATGTCGGTAATTCGCAGGAATTTTGGGCCACTGCTATCGACAGTGGCTGAAGCTGTAAACCCATAGTCCACACGTTCAGCTAGCTCATCAACTGTGGTTCTTGGCCATTCGGTCATCGAAGCATTCCCTCCAATTTCCGAATATCCGCGGCGATTTCCTTTTCAAAACCTTTCAGCCGGTCCAGAATCATCTTTGGAGGGGCGTGATCCGGTGGTGTATAGACGTGCTTCTTGTATCGGCCGATCGACAGGTCGTAGCCCTGGGCGGCAATTTCCTCGCGGGTGACGAAAAACGCTTGGGCGGTCCGATCTTCAAACTGTTTCTTCGCCCGGCCGCCGTTCCATTGCTTCCACTTCTCCACCACGGTGGGCAGGTCATCGTTGGGCCGGCCGTCTTTGTCCTTTTCTGGCAAGGTGGTCCGCTTGTCGTCAAGGCTGTAACCATCGCGTTCCACGTCATAGTAAAAAACATTGTCGGTCCGGCCACCCTTGGCAAAGACCAACACGGCCGTCGAGACGCCGGCGTAGGGCTTGAACACGCCGGCCGGCAGGGAAAACACGGCCTCAAGCTGGTTGTCGTCCACAAGAACCTGCCGAAGGCTTTGGTGGGCAGTCGAGGAACCGAAAAGCACGCCATCGGGCACGATCACGGCGCACCGGCCGCCCGTCTTGAGCATCCGAAGCATGAGGATCAGGAACAGCAACTCGGTCTTTTTTGTCTTAACTTTGCCGGTGAGCGATGAATGCACGTCGCTGAAATCGAGGCTTCCCTTGAACGGTGGATTGGCCAGGATCACGTCAAAATGTTCCGTGGCCAGTTCGGCGAACCGCTCGGGCATGGTATTCGACAGCGTGTCGCAATAGTGGATGTTCGGATTTTCCAGGCCGTGGAGAATCAGATTCATCGACGCGATGCGCAACATGGTCGCATCGAAGTCGAAGCCGAAAAACATGCCGTCCTGAACGTGGCGGCGGAGGTCGGGATTCAGCTTGTCGCCCGTATAGATCGTTGTCTTGTTGCCGTCCTCATCCTCGCGTTCGATGATGCCGGCCTTCGTGGTGTTGGTGCGGAAGATGTATTCGAGCGCACCGGCCAAGAAACCGCCCGTACCGCAAGCCGGATCGCCGATCACGTCGGTCGGTTTGGGGGCGATGACTTCCACCATCATGCGAATGATGTGGCGCGGTGTACGGAATTGCCCGTTGATGCCAGCGGTCGTGAGCTTGCCAAGCAGGTATTCATAGAGATCGCCCTTGGCGTCGCTATCCTCGATGGGCAGCTTATCGACCATGCCCACGGCCGACACCAGAAGACTGGGTTTCTGGATGAGGCATTGGGCATCAGCCATGTACTCGCTGAAGGTGGAGCCGGAATTGCCGACGGTGCGGAAGTGTGGAAAGACTTCTTCGCGGACAACGCGGAGCATTTCTTTCGCGTTTTCCTCATGCTTGAAATTACCCCATCGCAAATGTTGCTGGTCAGGGCCAAAGATCATCTTGGCCTGGGAGCGGTCTTTGAGCCGCTTGGCCTTCCGCTCATTGAGGTTCTCGCGGATGTCGAGCATCCGGGAGAACATCAGGAAGGAAATCTGTTCAATGACGGTGAGCGGATTAGTGATTCCGCCGGTCCAAAACTCTTGCCAAAGTCGGTCCACGTCTTGCCTCAGCTTGCCGGTAATCATGCAGTATCCAGTCCTTGGAATTAGTGACGCTTATGTCGAAAGTGCTTTGTGGAAGACGAATGTGTCGTGTCGGGATGTACTGGCTAACGATCGCCAATCAGGATGATTCGGAAAATGATTCGATCAGGGCAATCAGTTCGTCGGCCTGCTGTCCATCCGGGAAGACGCCATCAAGGCCGTCCTTGTCGAGCGTTGTGAAGGGAGACTCATAGAGTTGGTCCAATTCTATTGCGCCGTAATCCCGGATGTAGTTCTTCAGCAGATCGAGAAATCGAAGTTGGTTCGAGTTCAGTTTATGTTGTTGGGCAAAGTCGGTGAACTTCGCATTCACGGTCTCGGCATCCAAGCCGATGATGCCACGAATGGCAGTGGCCAGATTGCCGGCCGTCTCGGGGTAGTATTCCAAGAGATCGGCCAAGTCGAGGTCCGGCTCCTGGGCCAAGACCAAGGCGGCAATCTTGTCGAGTTCATCCTTGCTGACCGGCTGGCCGGCCTTGATCTTTTGCAGCGGGGGAGTCGAATCGATCAGTTGCGTAAGCACTCGCTGCACGCGATTGCGATATTCGATTAGCTCCAAGCCCGCGAGCTTGGGACGATAGTGGGTTTGCTCGATCTGGCTTTCGTCTTCGGCAATGTCAAGTACCTTGGGCGGCAAGGGCGTGCCGCCGCCACCGGTCTGGTGATACTTCATGACGCCCCGCAACTCGGAACGGGCATCCTCGATGGCGGCAACCGTTGGGGCCGTCCAGAAAGCTCCACTCTTCACCCGATTGATAACAGCGATCTTCTCCTTGACGGGATTCAAGTTGATCTGCAACTGCGAGACGCCGTTAATCAAATCGCTGCGGAGGTCGTCGAAATTGGCCGAGCCCTTGAGTAATGCGATTTGGAGCTTGCAGCAGAGTTGATCGAACTTGTAGGCCGACAGCCGGCCTGAAATATTCCGCCACTGCATCAAGGGAGCGATTACCGTTAAAAGCATACTCTTGGTGGCCGCGTCGAATTGTTGGATGAAACCGTCCTGCTGCGCCGTCTTGACTTCGCGCCACTTGTCGCGAACGGCCAGGGTCGTGTCGGGCAAATCTCGAACGTCCTGCAAGAGCAGATTACATGCCAATTCAAGAGACTTCTGATCCTGTACCGCAATGGCAGCCTCGGCCAGCCGGATGCGGTCTTCAAACAAGACCTGTTGGATCGATTTGCCGTTAGAAGTTGTTTCTGGTTCCTTAAACGGTTCATCAAAGTACTCGAAGTTCCCCCAGTGGTCGAAGATGAGGAATTTCTTCTTGTCCTGGCCGGGGCCAAACAGATTCTTGCAGAGTCGAGTGCCACGGCCGATCATCTGCCAGAACTTGATGTAGGAGTAGACCGGCTTGGCGAAAACGAGATTAACGAGTTCTGGGATGTCGATACCCGTGTCGAGCATATCGACCGATATGCCGATCGTGAGCAGTGGATTCTTGCCTTCGCCCTTCAAGTCGTCGATAAGTTCCTCTGCCCTTGGATCGTAATTGTCGATCACTCGGCAGAAGTTGCCGCCGTACTGCGGATACATCTCGTCAAACAGCGTTTGCAGCAGAAGGGCGTGATTGTGATTGCGGGCGAAGATGATCGTCTTGCCCAGGCGGCTGTCGCCATCGACCTTGATTCCGTTCTCCATCAAGTTCTTGAGGATCAGTCGGTTAGTGCCCTTGTTGAAGATGCACTTGTCCACCTGACGTTGTTCGTATTCGACCGCCTCGGGCTCGACTTCGTCTTCCTCCAATTGTTGCCGCTGCTCCTGCGTCATCTTTGAGTACTTCATGCCTTCACGCAAGAACGGCGTGGTGAAGGTGCGGACCTCGAACGGAGCCAACCAAGCCGGTACGTCATTGATGGCTTCATCATAGCCGTAGAACGACGTGGGATCGTTGTTCTCGCAATCGAACAGGAGGTAGGTGTTTGGGCCAACCAAATCCTTGCGAGGCGTGGCGGTCAGGCCGATTTGCAGGGCATCGAAATAATGAAATAGATCACGATAGCGGTTGTAGATACTGCGGTGGGATTCGTCGGCAATGATCAGGTCAAAGAACCCAACATCGAACGCCTCAAAGCACTTCATCATGGCCGGATAGGTGGCCAGATAGATGCGGTTCTCGCGGTCCTTGTACGTCTGGGAATTGACGTACACACGAGGCTCATCGGGCATGAATGCTTTGAAGGCGTTGTGGGCCTGTTTCCGCAATTCGCGACGATCGCAGAGAAACAGGATGCGCTTTGCCCAGCCGGCGCGGCTGAGTGCTTCGCAGAGGGAAATCGCCACGCGAGTCTTCCCAGTTCCTGTGGCCTGCACGATGAGCGACTTCCGACGGCGATTCTGAAATTGTTCCAGGACTTGAGTGATCGCCGTGATTTGATAAAGACGGCCGGCAATGTCCTTGTCGGGGATGATTACCGTGAGTTGTTGACGTTTGTCCCGCTGGCGAATGAGGTACTGGAGGCTGTCCTTGGAATAAAACCCATAGAGCTTTCGCTCGGTGTAGCCGCCGGCGTCGTCCCAAATCCAAATGTCGAAGCCATTCGTGTAGAAAATGACCGGACGCTGTCCGTGTTCCTTTTCCAGGCCATCGGCATAGCACTTGGCTTGGGTGCGTCCAACCTGCGGATTGACGGCGGTCTTTTTGGCCTCAATCACGGCCAGCGGTTTGGAATTGTCGTCGTATAGGACGTAATCAGCGTAGCCGTCGCCGCTATCGGTAGGCTGGTCGTGGACAAGGACTTCTTTCCCCACAGCGTCAGTAGATTTCTTGCCGGGTCTAACATCCCAGCCGGCGGATGCCAATTGAGTATCAATCAATTGGAGGCGGGTTTCCTCCTCGTTGAAGTCCAGAACACTCACTGACAATTGGGCTGCTTGCAGACGAACGCGAAGCTCTTCCTCCGTTGCCTTGGCGTGGGTTGCTTCCCGCCGGGCAGTTGTCAAGTCATCCAGCAGCTTCTGCATCTGAGCCTCTTGCGAGGCAAGCCGCTGCAAAATGGCCACCTTCTCTCGCTTGAGTTCGGACTTCGACTTGCCGCTGGCCAATTCCGGGGTTAGCTCTTGGTACGCAGAAATACTGGCTTCGGTCTTGCCGGCCAGCGTGAGGAATAGCCATTGAGCGATCTTGTGAGTTTCCTTGAGCAACCAAAGGACGGTGGCTGTACTGCCCTCGTTGCCGTGCGCCGCTTTGTTGCCGTGGATTCGGACGGCGTCAATAATACTGACGACGACGCGAGGCACGGCAGACCTGAAGGAATCTTCGGAAAGAAGTTCCATCAGCCGTGGTTGAACCGGTTTCTGAAGACTGAATTGCTCGTAGATCGTCTCAACAACTTGTTCGACGAATGTTCGCAACTTAACCAGTGCGGCGGCCGGATCCGTGTGTGCATATTGCTCTGCAAAGCCGGCAAGCGAAGCCAGTTCGGGCCATTGGGGGCGTAGAAACTCAAAGTTGACCGATTTCACTGTCGAACCTCCGACCAATTCGCTGTACCGGGCAGGGGCAACCCCTCCGTGAACACTCTGGCCGGCGGTATCATGCAATGCGCTCATTTGATTTGCTCAACAAAGCAACTCGCGTGCCAAAGCTCGCATTGCTTGCTGGACAACCATGCATTCCATGAACCGCAGACCTCACTTGTTCCATTTCACGCCCAACCGTTTCAGTTGGGCGTCGAGAGTCTGATAGTTGGCGATTCCAAGTAGCTGGGCAGCCTTGGTTTTCACGCTGTCGGACTCTTCCATTGCTCGCCGTAAGTAGTGACGCTGTATATCCTGAAGGTGGTTTTCTAGGTCGAATCCATCGCCCAGCGGATGGTCCAAGGGATCAATCTGTGGTCCGTTGGCAGACACCCCCAACGCGGCTTCCAAATCCGAGGCTTCGATCGTCTCGCCGGCGCTCATAACCGCTGCTTGAACCAACACGTTGTAAAGCTGCCGAACATTGCCGGGCCACAGGTAGTGACGCACAAATGCTTTGGCGGCGGCAGAAATGGATTTGTGCTTGTAACCTGGCTCCTGGTGCTGAAAGTCAGCGTTGATCTGTTTAAGGAGGGCCTCCAACAACAATGGGATGTCGGACTTTCTTTCCCGCAAGGGAGGTAGCTTCAACGTGATTACGGCCAAGCGGTAGTAGAGGTCTTCACGGAACACGCGGTTTTCGACCGCTTGGAGCAATTCCTGGTTGGTGGCGGCTATGATGCGAACATCGCTGTTGCGGTCAGCAGTTTCGCCGATCCTGCGAAAGACCCGGTGGCAAGGGCCTTTGCCGGGTGGCGGTTGGAGCACCCGCAGTAGCTTCGACTGCATGGCGGAGGTGCATTCGCCGATTTCGTCCATGAACAGCGTTCCGCCGTTGGCCTGCTCGAAGGCCCCGGCATGTTCCGCCGCCGCTCCCGTGAAAGCGCCTTTTTTGTGGCCGAAGAGTTCGGATTCAAGGAGATCGTGGGGAATTGCAGCGCAGTTGATGGCGACAAACGGGCCACCGCTCCGATGGCTGGCGTCGTGGATGGCTCGGGCGAACAGATCTTTTCCCGTCCCTGTCTCGCCAAGAATCAGCACGGGCACGTCGCGGATGGCCGCCTTTTGTGCCCGTCCCACGGCCAGTCGGATGGCTTTGCTGTTGCCGACAATGGGTCTGAAGCCGACAATCTCCTGTGGGCTGCGAGCGGCTAGGTGCTGGAGACTAAGGTCAGGCGAGTGGAGTAGTTCGGGAATGAAATCGAACGCAAGATCGAAAGGAATGTCGGTTTTCCAGGCTCGTCCGTCATGAGTCTGGTAGAACGTGGCGGGATACCGGCTCTTCCCCAGCAATACCCAGATCGCAATCATTGCCGGTGAGCCAGGGCTGAGGTGGATGCTCAACTCAGTGCCTTCTTCGCCACGTTCCTTTACGATTGACGCTAGCACCGCGTCGGCCGCTCGGAAAATGCTGGCGTAGTCTGTCGGATTCTCAATCTTGACTTGGTGAATCTTGGTGTTCCCTCCAAGCCATTTCCCAAACCACTCAGCCAGGAAGGGCTGATAGTTACTCAGCAGATGGATTTCATCAAACGATTCGCTTGTCAGGAGCGTCCGCACAGGCCCCCCCTGCCGGCTGGAATCGGACTTAGCCTTCAAAGTGTCGAGAACCCGGGCGCGTTCCTTTTCAGGCAATTCGCCAGCCATTGCCGTGAGGTCGGCGTGACCAATCCACGATACTAGAGTTCTTCGCACGGCCATTGGTACAACTCCTTGTATGTTCTACACAAACAGGATTGTACCGTGCGATCCCGCTTCTGAGAACCCGTGGCAATTTACTGTGGGGGGAGGTTCAATGCCAGATACAAACAGGCATGACAGCCCCAATGTAGCGGGGGTGGAAGCGTCAAGGAATGGCTGATTTCCGACTTTGCTCGACCTGTTGGTGGCGACGCTGTTATTCCTGGAGATAGATGGTTATGTTAGCAGAACTCACTGGCATAGCATTTGGGGGGGGCGAGTCCTTTCACTGCTGATTGCCTAATGATCAGTCTTCCGCCGGTTCGTTCTGCCGTCGTCGGCGCTGTCATCCTCGGGGCTCGCCGTGCGGGCCGAAGGCCTCCCAGCCCTGAGGATGATGGTGCCGGCGACGAAGAACAATAATGTCCCCGAAGCCCTCGCCGTCTTTCAATTGCCCTCGCCTCATCGAAGACTGCTTCGCACGAGCAATATGCTCGAACATCTCACCGAAGAAATCAACGACGTACCCGAGTCGCTAACTTCTTCCCCAACGAAGAATCACTCCTCCGACTCATCTCCGCCGTACTCCAAGAAATAACCGAAAATTGGGAAACCGGAAAAATCTACCTTAATATGGAAACCAACTGACCGCCTATAAAATTCGAATTTTTACAGAAAAGATGTTGCTTGATCGCCTTCGATTTCTCGATAAAGGAGGGAAATCGCGTGAAATCCTAGTACGCCACGACCTGCAAGGCATTCTATTTGTGTACATCACCGCTGCCAACCTCAGCAATGCACCAGGGATTCCTCGCTGTTCCGGTCCGTTGTTCGCCGAACCAAAGTATTTACCGATCACCGTCTCAGCAGCAATGACATCGGCCGAATGCTGAAACGCCGATTACTTTACGCCGACCTGCCAATCCGCCTATGCCGCATTCATTCCGTGTGACGACCATCACCGACTTGCTTTCACAAGGCGTCCCTCTTGAAGAGGTCCAGCACCTCGCCAGCCACGCCGACCCACGTACAACTAGGCTATATGATCGTCGCCAACGCCAAGTGACAAGGAATGAATATTGTGGAACTAATCTCAATCTAGGACAGATCATCAGCTTGAATGGTCCAAATGCGGATGAGCCCCGCAGCAAAGGGAATATCCAGAGATTCCCGAACGAAATTGATCTGGCGAAGCGATCGGGCCATTGCAGAGTCATTCAAGTCTTTGCGTCGTTCGTCCGCAATCACAATGAGCAAGGCTTCGCGTTTATGACTCTTAACAAAGTCGATCAACCTGAAAAAGTCGGGAATCAGCCCCCAAGGTCCTTTGAGTAGGTCACGATCAGCAACCGTCACTGGCTTATCAAGCCGTTCAAGAACTGGTTTGATGCTCCCTCCGGTAATCCCCTTTGATTGGTAATCCCACCCAAGCAGCTTAACTTCGCCAACCAATGCTATTGGTTCTTCTGCGGAGAAGTCGGCCTTCTGTGTGTCGCTGAGAGCCAATGAACCGATCTTGAACGTGGGCACTCTCTGCCGAAATCTGAACCACCGAAACAGTTCGCCGTGGAGCCAGTTTTCTCGGCAGCAGGCAGTATCAAGGACTTCCACAAGTGCATCCCCATGTGCCCTAAAGAACGCTTCAAATGATTCGAGCCAATACCTATTCATTCGGTTTCCGCATTTCAGTAAACGGCAGATTCCGACCAATTTCCACTCAAATAGCATATCGTGGACTCTTCCTGTTCGCCAGTGTCAACGCAACACGCAACAATCATTGTCCTCCGCTAATTTCTGCCGAAGAAATAGACAATGCCATCCACTTATTGGCCAATCACTTTTCTGGGCGTTTCCCTTCGGGCCGGGCTGCTCTGGGCTACGCTATTGCGCGGTCTGCGGCGGTCGAGGACTAGCGGTTGCCGCACTTCGATCGCTCCGACGCCCGTCGTTATCTTTCGTTCGGGCAAATGGCCGTTGAGTACCACCAACCGCCGGCCGTTCTCGTCCGTCAGGCTTCGTCGACGGCGAGCCATTCTTCGACCTCGGCTTCAATCACCACGACCAGCATTCGCTTCGCCCCTTTCGAAGAATGTCCGTCATCATGTCGCGCAACTGGGGGACTGGCAAATCCAACGCTTCTAAGTTACGCTCGTTCATGTCGGCGTACTCCATTGGGTTGATGTAATCTTGAACAAATCACATTTCCCCAGAGTACTCCGCCCTTTTCAATCCCAGCAAAACACAACTTTCGGTTATGTCTCCTTGAGCAGCAACAGGTTTGATTCGTTCATAATATTGCATAAAGGCCATTTTATGGAAGAACAGGAAAATATTGACCTCCCTGAGATAACCCTGCTCGAATTGGAGTTTTCACGCACTCTGAATCCGGCAAATATCCGATGGTGCGCACCAGGAAAAATGAAAAAGTACAAGTTGCCCGACGGACTCCGAAAGCTGAACTATTTAGCAAATGCTTGCATTGGATTTATTGAAGACCTTCGACGCGGTAATCTTAAATCCTGCATGATCGAGAACAGCCTTGGGGAGGCTGTCAGCCACTTTTATACGGATTTACGTCTCTTGGCGCTTGCGGTCAATGAAGGGCGACGTTTGTTGCCTAAATTCCAACGGGAATTGGCATCGATAGCCGGTGGCGTTGTGTCTGCGTGCGGTGAATATGGAGTGAACGCCCATGAATTGGTTTTCCAACTTGCTAATGCGGTTGGCTCAAAAATTACAGGGGTCAGCGATTTGCAAGTTGACGAACTGCATGGTTGGATTATTGACGTCAATGGGGAAACAATGAGGCAGGCTTTGTCAGGAATCACGGTTGATAGTTTTGAGAAGCAGTATGCCCGGATGCAGAGGAAACTCAAATACGTTGATTTTCAGGAGATAGAACGCCTTAAAGTCCTCATCCATCGTGAATATCTAGTTGCCTCCCAAACGAACAGTCATCCTTCCGCTGATTGCGATGAGACGTCGCAAAGCGAAAAAGCGGACAAACAGGACAACAAAACGGACAAAAATAAAAAAAATACGCGGAAAATCGAGAAACCTCTCCCTCGTTCCGATCATGTTTCAGGATTGTGTCGCAGATTGCAAAAAGAGGTCCCCAAAGGGAGAACCAAGATCGAAATCGCCCGCGAATTTACATTTGATGAGTTTGGAAACGACTCAAAGGCTGCGGGGCTGCTGAGACAGGCTCGCCGTTACAAATATCTTTGGGAACAATAAAACTATAACTGTCCGTCCGGACAGTACGATTTTTTTCTAAATTTAGCTTTGTACCATGCGTGTGTCAGTTTTTGATGCACTCAGAGGTACAGATCATGCTAATTAGTCGTGTTAGGGCAGTTATTGCCCCATCTCAAGTTATGCGATTTTCTCGCACCTGCGCAGGTAATACGCCCCTCGCTTCGAGCGTTTGCCGTTTGACAAAGTCTGATCGCAAAGGCGTCGCTAGTCAGGCCAAACAAATTGGCAGAACTCGCAATACGACGAAGGAATCGCTATCGAATTTTTTAAGCCGCATTGCATTTGGTAGGGGAATACCTCCTCCCGTGAGCGTCTTGGCGTAACACGAAGATTTTACCATTGAAATTCTGAAAAACGGCATCGAACAGCAGTTGCGAATTCCCCCCAAACTACCTCAAGGAAAAAACTATGAACGGAAAAACGATTTCAGATTTGGCCGATATGCACTCCGAGAGCGACGCCGCTCTCGATAATCGCCAGCCCGTGGCAGAATTGGGACAAGTCCCAATTCGTAATATCCCAATTCGGAAAGTGTACCCGTCATACGAGAATAATCTTTTTTATCGCCCTGTGGATCCTGAGGATACAGAGATTCTTGAGCTTGCCAAAAGCATAAAGACGCATGGAATTCAGGAACCGTTGATCATCACTCGCGATCACTGGATTATCTCCGGGCATCGCAGATTCAGGGCTGCGAAAATAGTTGGTCTCAAGGAAGTTCCATGCATAGTGCAAAATTTCAACAAGGACGACGACGGCAAAAAAAAGTTTATGCAACTGTTGCCAGAATGCAATAGACAGCGGGCAAAGACGTTTGACGAGAAGCTTCGGGAAGAGGTCGCTTCGGCAAATCCAGAGGAAGCTTACCACGCATTGATGAAGTTTCGGGAGGAGATGGTTGCCTGTAGTTTAGAGGACAGCTCTATCACGATCCGAGGGCGAAAGCGAAGGGCCGAGATCTCGCCGGCGAAATCGCCATTTCTGAACGCGATTAAAACGTTGGTGGAATCCCTGCGCAATTTTTGGCCCTTATCAGACCGGCAGATTCATTATGGACTGCTGAACAATCCGCCATTAACTCACGCGTCCAAGCTAAATTCGCGCTACGGAAATACCCCTCAATGCTATAAGATGTTAACGGAATTGCTAACCCGGGCGAGACTGGAGGGGCAGATTCCCATGAACGCCATTTCTGATCCGACACGGCCGGTGAATGTGTGGAATGTTTTCGCGGACGTGCAGGTTTTCCAGCGTAGGGAACTTAATAATTTATTTAAAGGCTATTGGCGAAATCTTATGCAAAGCCAGCCGATGCATATCGAAATTATCGGAGAGAAAAACACGATTTTTCCTGTGATCCGCCCTATTGCGGCTCAGTACACGATTCCGTTGACGATTGGTCGCGGATTTTGCTCATTGCCGCCTAGGTACGCAATTGCGGAAAGATACCGTCGCAGCGGGAAAGACAAGTTGTGTCTTTTAATCCTAAGCGATTTTGATCCGGACGGAGAAGAAATTGCGCATTCGGTTGCGAGATCCCTTCGCGACGACTTCGACATTTTCGACATTGAACCAATCAAAGTCGCCTTAACTAAGCAACAGGTTGCGGACTTCAAGCTTCCGCCAGGAATGAAAGCCAAAAAAAAGTCGAGCAATTACAGAAAGTTCAAGGAAAGACATGGAGACAATGTGTTTGAGCTAGAAGCGCTCGCGCCTGAAGATCTTCAGAAGCTATTGAAGAACGCGATTGACTCCGTAATTGCTCATGATGCATTCAAACATGAAGTAGATACCGAAAAGAAAGATGCGGCATCATTGGCAAACAGACGTCGTCAGATCCTTTCAATACTGAAAGAGTCCATATGAAAACCTTGAACTACAGGCATTTTTGCATCTTTAGTCGGAGGAAGATTGCCTGAGCGGGGTGAGGTCTTTGCGTTAGCCCAGGATAGATAACTTCAGGGCCGAGTCAAATGATTCGCAGGCGAGAAAAGCCTACGGCCACTCAAATGTTCGGCAAGGAAACCAAGCTGGCAATTCTTCAGGGAAGAACAATTTCGGCAGATTGTTCAGAAAAGCTAACGGCGAAACAGGAGGAATAGGTAAGGATTTTTAGTTAAAAACTGCTACACTTGATCACAAATGTAGCAGTTTTTAAGTGTGTCTTGAAACGTTCGTAAGTATGTTTACGTTGCGAATTCATTAAAAAAGGTTGCATTTTTTTGGCGGTAGGCTAAAACAGAAGAGCCGCCCAGGGGCAAGAATCCCTAGGCGGCTCAAAATGCGAATCGATGACGACATTCTACTCTTCCGACAGCTTATTGCAAGCTGTTTGTTCTGAGTTCACCGACGTCATTGCAATCGCTTGAACAGTATGCTGCAAGCCGTCAATCATGATGGCGGGGTGGCGTAAGTCGCGCAGCCTCTTAACAGAAATAGGGCGACTTGAATAAAGAAACCGCCGGTTGACAGTTCCCGGCGCGTCGTAGCAAGCGAGGATTGCGAATCGATTATGGCGGATCGAACCGCCGCGAAAATCTGGTTCCCGCGTAACGGCGGGTTTATCCGGGCAACGCGCACGTAGTTGATCGTGCAAGGACGCTGCGTCCCGGTCCACACGCGATGAATAAAAAACCGGACATATAAGCGAGTCGAACGACGGTGGCTCCGGCCATGTAGCGTGCGCAGCAGCGGATCGACGCAATACTGGGACGGGGTGCGCAAACGCAACTCATCGCCAGGGAAGCGTCCTTTGCGCGAATCGGCCGAAGCAAGATGCGGTGGAACGCAACGGATCGTTTTTTCGTTCCTCGCAACAACCGCCAAACAGATTTTCCCGATGCATATATCGCTCCAAATGGTATTGCCGAAGCCGCATTGACTAGAATTTGTTTGCCGTGTTATGCAGCGCTGTGCAGCGTTATGCAAATAGGCGTTTCTAGAATGTGATAATAATACTAATTGCTCTTAAAAAACTATTGAAATTGCACCACAGACACGTATATCATGCAGCAATCGCAGGTCGTCTATTAATACGTCACGCGATGAGTCGTTATGCCGAAGACGGGCGTCAGTCTAGCGGCAATACAGTTGGAGCGACGATCGCAAGCACTGGCCATTCTGCGAGAAAAGGAGCCCAAGTCAGCAGCCCCCGTTTCAAGGATGGAGCGGACGTCTTTGAAGGGGATTGCAGGCCTTTGCAGCCAGGACGTTCTTCAGAGAACGCAAATCGAAATGACCGTCACAGGAGGAAAGTAGATGGTAGCGCCTAGTGAGAAGACAGACGTAGTTTTAGTCGAGCTTGACTGCATTGACCTGAGTCTCCAAACCAGACTCGCCTTATCGAAAAATGCCGTGGCTGATTACGCGGAAGCCATTGCGGCCGGCGCTGAAATGGAGCCCGCGTTAATCGTTGAAGACGATGACGGACATCGATGGCTTGCATGCGGGCACCATCGCTTAGAAGCGTATCGCTCCATCGGCCGCACGAGTATGCCGTGCCGCATAAAATCCGGCTCAAAGTTGGATGCGATTCGCATCGGAATCGACGATAACGCAAAACACGTCGGAGTTCGGCTTACAAACAAAGACAAGCGGCATGCTGCGCAACTCGTATTAGAGAAGTTCGCGACGCTTTCGGATCGAACCGTTGCGGAAATCGTCAAGCTAAGTCATCCGACGATCGCTCGATTGAGAGCCGGGACGCCAGGTGGTAAATTTTCCACCTGCCGACTCGGGATGGACGGAAAATCGTATCTGTTAACGCCTCGTGCCGTTGCATCGCCGAAACATGCGTCAGACAAGTGTAACTGCGGCTCGGAATGGGAAAGCGACGGAAACGGCGGGCGGTTTTGCCTGGCCTGCGGCGTGAATCACTCGCTAACGCCGTCACTTCCGCAGGAGGAGCCGAAAGCGACGCCTCCGACATCTCATAGCGCCCCCGAGAATATAAAGGAGGCAAATGCAATCGGCGGAGCAAAAAGCCGCCCTCGGCCCACGGTTTATCCCTTCGACCAAGTTGACAAAAGCATAGGTGCGGTCATGCGAGCATTGGACACGTTAAATGCGGCTGCCCCCTCACGTATACATCACGAGGATGGGTTGGCGTTGGCAAAGGAGATGATCGTTGCGTTAAAGGAGTGGGCTGAGGCGTTCGGTTTTGAATTATCCGCATACAAACCGAAAAACACCTCCCTCAACTATGCGATGGGGATAATCAATCAGTGACGGGGCTGTAGCGAGGAAATTTTCTCGCTCGCGCGAGGGAGCGGTTTGGAAAAAGAATTTGCGAGAACGGAGATTAAGCGGTTGCGTGCAGGTTACCGGATTTGGCCGAGCGGACGGTGCGCAACAATTCCGAGGAACGAGATTTTGAATCATCATGGATCACGAACGAATTTTACGAGTGGTCGCCGAGGAAATTGCCAAGGCGAAAGAACAAGATCAAAAGCCGGCCGATAGAGGAACTAATCGACCGAAGGACCGCCTGTTTGAGGACGGGAGGCTGGCCTATACTCAAAGGGAAGCTGCGAAACTGCTGGGCGTATGCCAAGCAACGGTCCACCATTTGGTCCAGGCCGGAAAGCTTCGCGAATTTAAGATCGGCGCCAAATGCTATTACGCGCGACGCGCCTTGCTGAATTTCATCCGATCCGCCGAGTCGGAACAGTTGGCGGGAAAGACGAGCGACGCTTAACTATGACGTTTCGATGCGACAATACCGTCGGCGTTTCGAGCCTTAAGCAGCCCCTCGGACAATCCGAACCGGACGGCCCTGCGGGCTTGACCGCCGACGGTTTTTAACCGATAATGTACATATAGGGCGCCACGTACATTAGTTTCAGGGAGCGAACGCAATGGAAGTCGGAATAGCGGACCTTCGCAAAGACGTTTCGGACATCGTGAACCGGGTTATTTATCAAGGGGAACGAGCGGTTCTGCAACGCCGGGGTAAGAACGTCGCGGCGATCGTTTCGCTTGAAGACCTCGCCCGGCTCGAAGCTCTTGAAGACGAAGCGGACCTACGAGCGGCGAAGAAAGCCCGCAAGGAAAAAGGCGCCGTCGCGTTAAAAGACGTGAAGGCCCGATTGGGGATGAAGTAGCATGCCCCAGCGTTACGAAATCCTGTTTGCGCCCTCGGTCGAACGGGCGTTGCGAAAGTTGCCGACCGACGCTCAACGTCGAATCGTTCGAGCCGTCGAAGCATTAAGCGACGATCCCCGGCCGGACGGCGTTAAAAAACTGGCGGGCGACGAAAACCTTTGGCGAATCCGTGTCGGAGATTACCGTATCGTCTATGAGATTCACGATCGACGCCTCGTCGTCTTGATCCTCCGCGTCGCCCATCGAAAAGACGTTTACCGCAATTAGAATTACCACGACGAACTGAATGCGAATTCCTGGCTTACGCATTGCACGGAAGGAAACAAAAAACATGGCGAGCCTCATTTGCGGAAAAGACGGACGGCGACGGATTTCGTTCTATGACGTAAACCATGATCGCAAAACGATCACGCTCGGCCGGATGGCGAAAAAGGACTGCGAGAGCGTTTGCGGCTACGTGGAAAAAATCGTTTCGTCGCAGTTGGCCGGCCAGGCGGTCGATCCGAAAACGGCGGCATGGTTAGGGGAGATAGGCGACCAGTTGCATGCCAAGCTGTCGGCCGTAGGGTTAGCTCCCGAGCGAAACAATATGTCGTTGGAGCGGTTTACGCAGTCTTTTATTGACGGTCGCCATGACGTAAAGCCCGGAACGAAAGAAATCTGGAAACAAAACGCAAAGGCTTTGATTGAACGTCTTGGGGCAAATTGTCGGCTTACCGACGTTACCGTGGCGGACGCCGAGGATTACAAACAGGCGTTGGTGAAACGGGGGTTGAAATCGCCGACGATCGGTAAGCGATTGCAGGGGGCGAAGATGTTTTTCGCGGCCGCCTTGAAACGCAAGTTGATTGCGGAGAACCCGTTCGCCGATGTTCGGATAAACGCCGTCGTCGATGAAAGCCGTAACGTCTTCGTTGACCGCACGACGATTTACAGGGTGATGGAGTATGCGCCCGACGCCGAGTGGCGAGCGATCATCGCACTTTGTCGGTTTGCCGGCTTACGCTGTCCATCCGAAGTCCTGTCCCTCAAGTGGACCGATATTAATTGGGCCGAAAAGACGATTCGAATTACTAGCCCGAAGACGGCGCACCACGAGGGCGGCCAATATCGCCTCATTCCGTTCTTTCCCGAGCTTGTCACGCCATTGTTGGAAGCCCAAGAGCTTGCGCCCGAGGGAGCGGTTTACGTCATTTCCCGGCATCGGTCGCAAGCCGAGTCGCCTAAGGGGTGGCGAAATACGAATTTGCGGAGCGACTTTCTGGACATCATCTGGAAGGCGGGCGTCAAAGAATGGCCAAAATTATTCCATGCTCTTCGAGGAAGCTGCGAGACGGAGCTAATCGAGCGGTTTCCGATTCAGACCGTCACAAAATGGCTTGGAAACAGCCCGAAAGTAGCCCTAAAGCACTACCTTCGCGTTTTGCCTGAGCATTTTGAGAAAGCCGTGAGCGAAACGATCGACGATCCTGAAAAGTTGGCGCAAAATCGTGCGCACAACACGTCGAAATGGCGCAAAGTGGCGCAAACCCCAAAAACAAGAAACCCCGTTTTTTCCGAGGAAAAGCGAGGTTTTCAAAATTATTCGACGGCCAAAATAGCGGCGGTAGGATTCGAACCTACGACACGCGGATTATGATTCCGCTGCTCTAACCAACTGAGCTACGCCGCCGTGAACTTTTTCCCAACGCCCCGCAAAGCGGTCGCGAATGCGATTAGTTCTATCGGTTGAAAAACGCCGCTTGTTCCAGGAAAATTCCGCTAGAAATTCTCGCGGTAAAACCGGCCTAAACCACCGAAAAACTCATTATAAATTCCCGAAAAACGGAACGCAATGGGCTGAAACCGACTTTTCAGCCCCCTCCAATCCATTTTTTCACTAATTTTTTACTTGGCCGCTTTTCGTTTCATCGAAAAATAGACGTAATGCACGCCGGTCTCCTCATCGGTCACGGCCGCGCCCGTCGGAGCAAGATACTTCTGCAACGCCGAAAACGGCGGCAGCGAGTTTCCCTCCACGACGTTAAGAATTCCTTGGATTCCAGGATTGAAACGAGCTTGGGCCTTCAGCTTTTCCAAGCCCTCGGGCGTGCTCACTTGATCATAAAGATAGCGATAGCTTTCCTCAGGTCGCGAAAACGAAAAGAGCGAAGGAGCCGCCGCGCCGCAAATCCGTTCGGTCTTGTTCGATATTAATTTGTATTCCAAATCGTCGGCCAACGGGCTTTCGTTCTTCGCAAATAGCTCCGCCGCTTTTTCAACATAACCGGCCTGCGGAGAAAACAAAAACATGTCACCGAACAAACCGAACGCGGGATGGGGGAAATTCTCGGGGTCGGGGAAATTCTCCGGAACCTTCACAGGAATGACGTAATACGTTCCTCCTTCCACGCCATGCTTCTCAACGTCTTTGCTCACCGTCTTAGCAATTTGATCCATGATCTTCTTCGCCGCGTCCGAATCCTTGACCTTAAATCCGTACACGGCCCCTTGGGGGCCTTTTTCGGCCACCCAAGACACCATCTCGACTTGCCCGTCGATCAAGGGAAGTATCTGCTTTTCCACGTCGACTCCGAGCGAGCCGTTATTGCGGGCGAGAAATCGGGAAAGAGCGCCGTCGCCCATAAAACTATCGACGACCGTCTTCAGCGAAGAAAGCATCTTCGCAAAATCCCATTTTAACGCCACGTAACCGGAGGCGTTGCCCGGAATCCAATGCGACGGCTTCATCTGCGTCTTATCGAACGCGAGGACCTTTAGCACGCCGGTTCGCGGATTATCGGTCAGGGCGTGCACATGCATCAAAAATTCGTATCCGTCGGTGTCAAAATAGAGACATCCGCCTAACCCCATCAACCCGTCCACGCCCAAGGCGGAAAACATCATGGTTTGAGACTTAAGATTGGGAATGGCGTAGAGAAGACCGATGTAGTCGATGAAGCCGGTCATCTGCGGCTCGACGTTCGCGCCGCCTCGGCATTTACTCATCGCCGTCGAATAGCTTGAGCTATTCGCAAGCGATGAATTGCTCCCGTTATTCCATGCGGCGAGAATATCTTTCATCGTCGTCATTTGCGTAGTTATTACGATAGAAGAATCTTTTTCGCAATAAAACGATCGATTGTGTCCGTTCTTATTCAAATCATAAATCAGAACCTTGTCTTTTCCAATCGTTTCCTCATCGGCGGGAATGCCCGAATCTTTGGCAAAGTTCGAAAGCCGTTCGAAAATCGCGTGACACTTGCCGAACTGATCGCCGCAGTCGATAAAGAGCACGAACGCCGGCTCTTGACCCTCGACGGGCACGACAGCCACGGCGCATTCGCCGACGCCCGCCTTAATGATCTCGACGATCTCGTCGGCCGAGACGATCGCCGAGTCGCCCTTCATGAGTTTCGCAAATTGCGAAAACTTCGAGTAAGCCGAGTCGGCGAGCGGAGCCACCTGGGGGTCATTAATCATCTGTCCGAAATTCGTCGTTTGAAATTTCGTAAACAGCTCCGAGGCGTTGCGAACGGTCGCAATCACCACGGTCGTATCGGGGAGCAATTGCGCCGCGGTCGGCCTGGCGGCGAACGCAGACGAAGAAATGGCGCCGAAAGCGGCAAGCGTTAAAACGACGCTTCGAACGAATGTATTCCGAAACATGCTTATTCCCCACTGGTCAAAAAAAGGCAACTTCTGATAAGCAAACCGTTACAATATAAACTTGCTCAAATCCTCGTCCTGCGAGAGGCTATCCAATCGTTGGCGCACGTAGGCGGCGTTGATCTCGATGCGTCCCGACTGCATATCGGGGGCCTCGAAGCTGACTTCCTCAAGCAATCGCTCCATAATCGTGTAGAGCCGACGCGCGCCTATGTTTTGCGACGTCTGATTCACATGAAAGGCGAACTCGGCCAACGATTCAATCGCGTCTTGCTGAAAAACCAACTCGACGTTTTCCGTCCGCAGCAAGGCCGTATACTGTTTCGTTAGCGCGCCTTTCGGCTCCGTCAGAATGCGAATGAAATCCTCTTTCGTCAAATCCTCCAACTCGACTCGAATCGGGAAACGTCCCTGCAACTCGGGCATCAAGTCGCTCGGCTTTGCACGGTGGAACGCGCCGGCAGCCACGAAAAGAACGTGGTCGGTTTTCACGTATCCGTAGCGGGTTTGAATCGTCGTCCCTTCGACGATTGGAAGCAGGTCACGTTGCACGCCTTGCCGTGAAACGTCGGCGCCGTGCGATTGCTCGCTCGCCACGATTTTGTCGATCTCGTCGATGAAGACGATTCCCATGTTCTCGGCCAGCTCAATCGCCTTGGCGTTCACTTTTTCCTGATTGATGAGCGCTTCGCATTCCTGTTCGAAAAGCACGCGGCGCGCCTCGGCGACGGACATTTCGCGGCGGGTCGTCGATTTCGGCATGATCTTCTCGAACATTCCTTGGAAATCGAAGTCCATCTGCTCGCCGCCCATGCCGGGAAACATCATTGGAGCGTTTTTTTGATCGATCGCGATTTCGACTTTGCGATTTTCCAATTCGCCGGCTCGAAGCATGCCTCGCATCTTTTCCCGAGTATGCTCAAACCGCTCCGGAGAATGAGGGCTGTCGGGCGAAGCGTCGAACGCAGGCGGAGTCGGCGCGAGCAGATCGACCAACCGCCGTTCGACTCGCTCCTTCGCCTCTTCTGCCACTTCTTTTCGCTCCTGATCGCGAACGATGCCGATGGCGTTTTCGACCAATTCGCGAATCATGCTTTCGACGTCACGTCCGTAGTAGCCGACCTCGGTATATTTCGTGGCTTCGATTTTAATGAACGGCGCGCCGGTCATCTTCGCCAAACGCCGCGCGATCTCCGTCTTTCCGACGCCGGTGGGACCGATCATCATGATATTCTTCGGCGCGGCCTCTTGCCGCATGTCGTCGTCCAATTGCTGACGACGCCAACGATTTCTTATCGCCACGGCTACGGCCCGCTTCGCCTCGTGCTGTCCGACGATATGACGATCCAACTCTGTCACGATTTGACGCGGCGTTAATTCTCGCACGGAAGCTCCTCCAAGATAATATTCGCGTTCGTATAGACGTCGATATTCGACGCGATGAGCAAGGCTTCGCGAACGATCTCCGCCGCGTTCAAATCGCTGTGCGCGATGAGCGCTCTCGCGGCGGCCACGGCGTAGTTTCCGCCGGAGCCGATTCCTAAAACGCCGTCGGTCGGCTGTATCACGTCTCCGTTGCCGGTCAGGAGAAGCGTGTGCTTCGAATTGACGACGGTCAGCATCGCCTCTAAGCGACGTAAGGCCCGATCCGTCCGCCATTCCTTGGCCAACTCCGTCGCCGCGCGAATCAAATTCGCCGGATTGTCTTTCAGTTTCACTTCAAATCGTTCGAGCAGGGCAAAGGCGTCGGCCGTCGAACCGGCGAAACCGGTAACGATTTTGCCGTCGAGGAGTTTGCGAATTTTCATCGCGTCGGCCTTCATGATCGTGCTGCCGACGGTCACTTGTCCGTCGCCTCCGATGGCGACCGTTCCCTTATGCCGCACCGTCAAAATTGTCGTCGAATGCGTAATAACTTTGGTCATCGTTTCTCACTTGCTATTTTGCAGGTGCGCGCTCGCATAACAAATCGCATCTTGTTTATTCCGCGCCTCGTACCCGCTTTTAACTTTCTATTCTGGTAATTCGTTTTTGGCCGTCCGATATTAGACGCTTCATTCGTTAAAACCGGTTCATTTTACCGAAAAATATTCGCTCCCGGACCGCATAATTCATCCAATTCCGTCTAAAACCGAACGTAAGTTGACATTCTACAGCAAAAAAAGACAATTCTCGACTCTCTGACTCCCCCGTTAGCTAGATTTTTATACGGATAACGCTTTCTTTACCAGTGGGACGTTATTGATACCGAGGCAGCGAACGCTCGTTTTCCGTTCGCAGGTAAGGCCGTGCGAGGCCAAACCTGCGAAGAGTTTTAACCGCAAAACGGTTCACTAGCCCTCAGAGAAGTACATAGGAACTCGCCATGATTCGCAAAACGCATCTCTTTATCGCATCCGCATTTATTCTTGGTTGTCTCTGGAGCGACGCCGCCCAGGCAGGTAGGCTGTTCGATCACGTTTTTTGCCGTCACCGCGTTCGCGCAGCCCGAATCGCTTGCCAACCGGTCGTTCCGTGCTGCACCCCGACCGCATGCTGTATATCTAATAAAACCGGGACCGAATCGACCGGCCCGATCGCTCCGCAAAAAGCGCCGGAAAAGGCGCCTCAACCGATCGCTCCAGATCGAAAAGAAGCTACCAAGCCGACGACGAAGGAGACGCCGAAACCAGTAATCAAATCGGAGCCGAAGCCCGAGCCCCCGAAAGCTCCGGTAGTAACGACGCCGCCCGCCCCCAAGCCTGCGGAGCCGAAGGCGGAAGCGCCGGTCGAAAAGCCGGCTCCTCAACCGCCGATTGCTCAAGCGCCGGCGAAAACGGAAGAGGAGAAACCGTTGCCGCCGAAGGAAACGCCCGCCCCGGTCGTAAAGGAGGAGCCGAAAGAGACGCCCCAAACGGAACCGAAGCCGGCCGACGAGCCGAAGCCTCGCCAAATGGACGAGGATAATCCGTTCAACATTCCGCCGGTCGAAAAGCCTGCCGCGAAAGAACCGGAGAAGACGGAAAAGAAACAAGAATCGGCCGAGCCATTCACAAAGAACGACGCCGCTCGTTATCGCCTATGGACCGACGCCAGCGGCACGTTCCAAGTGGAGGCCCGCTTCGCCGGATACATGGGCGATTCGGTCCGCCTGCAAAAAGCGAACGGGAAATACGTTCGCATCGCGATCACCGCTCTTTCCTCGCTTGATCGTCACTTCGTCGAAGCGATTTCGTCCATCGCGGCAAAGTAAGAATCGCAACGGTTCCCTCTCCCAAAAGGGAGAGGGCCGAGGGCGAGAGAAATTTCGCAATCGCCGCACGAGTCACTTTCGCGAAGGCTCTAACGTCCCACGATTTCCATTATCGCTCGTGCGCGATCTTCGGAAAGCCAACTCTTTTTGGCCGCTTTGAGGTCGGGCAAGCCGTTCGCTTTCGTTTCCGTCGGAAACTGTTCGACGGCGTTCCGATAGGCGTCGGCCGCTTCGGCATCTCGTCCGCAGGCTAAAAAAGCAAGTCCGAGATTAATCGCCGCGGTATCCAACGTCGGCATCTTCTCGAAAGCCGCATGGGTGTCTTTAAGAAACTCGTCGAAGCGATTATTTTCGTAATGATTCCAGCCGCGATTCGCCAGGGCCAAGGCGATTCCTTCCGCCGGAGCGTCGGGCAGTTCAATCGCTTGCGAATAGTCGGCCATCTCTTTTTTCGATTCCCCTTGCTCGCCCCAGATCAGTCCGCGCTCGATTAACGCCGTAGCAACCTCTTCGACCGGCGCGCCGTCCAATTCGATCGCTTGCGAGTAGTCGGCCAAGGCCGCCTCGGCATCGCCGGCTTCGCTCCAAATCGATCCGCGATGAACGAGAGCCAACGCGGTCTCCTCGACCGGCGAACCGGACAACTCGATCACGACGGAGAAATCTTCGAGGGCTTTTTCGGCATCGCCCGCTTCGTTCCACGTCATTCCGCGATTGACGAAAGCGCGAGCGACCTCTTCGATCGGAGCGCCGTCAAGGTCAATCACATTCGTATAGTCGGCAATCGCCGCTTTCCACTGGCCGGCGCCGCTCCTTTCCGTTCCGCGATTCACGAAAGCCAAGGCTAATTCCTCGACCGGGGCGTCCGTCATATCGATAACGCGGGAGAAATCGGCGATCGCCTTGTCGGTCTCCTCTTTTTCGCCGAACGCCACACCGCGATTGACTAAGGCTCGTGCAAGACGCTCGATCGACACGCCGGGCAATGACGCTACTTTTGAATAATCGGCGATCGCTTTGTCGGTTTCACCGCGTTCGCCCCACACGGAGCCGCGATTATTGAGCGCATGGGCGACCGCATCGACCGGCGCATCGGGCAGTTCAATCGCTTGCGAATAGTCGGCCATCTCTTTTTCGGTCTCGTCGCGTTCGCCCCAAACGATTCCGCGAAAAACGAGCGCCTTGGCGATCTCGGCAGTCGGAGCCTTAGGGAGTTCGATGGCCGCGGTAAAGTCGGCCTGGGCGCCGGCGATGTCCCCTTTTTCGCCCAAGGCTAGGCCGCGATTCACTAGAGCTGCCGCAAGCTCCTCGACGGAAACGTTCGAGTTTTCGATCGTCTCGGTATACTCGGAGATCATCTCTTCGGCATCGGCGAATTGTTCAATAGGCGCTTTGCGCTGGTCGTGTTTTGATTTCGAATGAGACATATTCCGCTCAGTTGAGGAAGGTTGCGTTTCGAGGATAGGCCATCCTACCCTTACCATCGGCCAAAAACAATCGCGTTCTCACGCCTCGGCTACAGCGTCGGTCGCTTGATCACGGCGGCGGAGTCACGTTGCACGGTGCGCGCGTATCGAATTGCAGGGCGGCCAAAGAGCATCGCGTAGTAATGATGGTCCGGCGGCAGATCGACAAGCTTCTTCAACTCAGGCGCCGTTTCGAGCGCCAACTTGAGCAGACCGCACCATACAGTTCCCAATCCGGCGCTTTGGGCGAGCAACTCGAAATAGGCCAAGGCGATCGGCACGTCTTCCATCGCACAGGGCGCTTGGGCAGGAGCCGAGACGATTAAAACATGCGGAGCGCCGCGAAAGACCACGTCGGCCCGATGCTCCACGTAGGCGTCGATCGCCTTTTCGATATAGGAAAGTCGAGGCGGAATCTTTCCCGCCTCCGACGCTTCGACAAGCGCTTTCATCACTTCTTGTCGAAGATGATTCAACTTGCTCTTGTCGTCGATAACGGTGAAAGTCAACGATCGGCTGTTTACGCCGGTCGGGGCGTTAGCGACGGTCGCAAGCAGTTGATCGATCAATTCCCGTTTGACGTTCTGATCGGCGTATTGTCGCACGCTCCGCCGTCCGCGCATAAATCGGTCCATTTGCTCGAAGCTCGGCCACGAATCGCCTGAGGCCAAGAGACTATTCTCCGGCTTGAAACCGAGAATGGAAATCGCCGCCGTCGGGCAGATCGCTAAACAGTGCTGACACTGCAAGCAGTTCTCTTCGTCTTCGCCGGAAATGTAGGGCATCTGCTCAGCGTTTCGTTTGATGATCCGCGAGGGACAATCCAACACGCACAGCCCGCATCGGGTGCAACGATCCTTTTGCACGGTGAAATTGAGCATCGATCAACCTTTCGTCTGAATGCCGACAGGAAACGCTTTTGGCAAAAAGACCATTGTAGAACGCACGGTCCGCTCCGTGAAGGATAGTTCGTTGGGCTACGACTACTCCGCGACTGTCAGGCACAGAGCGCCTGACCTACTGGACTGACGCAGGCAAGCGCTCGCATCGTTTGCTTAAATGGCGTTTTCCACGAAGCAATAGCCTTTCCTGGCTAAATATTCCCTTCCCGGGCACGAATAGCTCTATAAGTCGGCGATTCCAGGGGGGGATGTAGTTGCATCCGCCCATTTGGCGGGGTAGATTTGCTGAGCAACCGCGAGCAGTCAGGCGCTGCTCGTAGCGAAATCGACGGAAGAACTTCCTCGGAGTTTCAGATATGAACGTCACGAACTTAAAGCAATGGTTTCCCTTGGCCGTGACCGGCGGAATATTGCTCGTCATTTTTATTCCGTACACGATCTACCAGGAATGTCGGATCGACGTGCCTAACCGCCAGATGGCCGTGCTGGTTCACAAGACCGGCATGGATTTGGAGCCGGGCAAAGTGATCGCGCCGGGACCGGAGTATAAAGGGGTGCAGGCGAAAGTCCTGACCGAAGGACGCTACTACTTCAATCCTTACGCATGGGATTGGCAAGTCGTTCCGCAAATTGAAATTCCCGAAGGAAAACTAGGCGTGGAAGTGCGTCTGTACGGCGAAGACCTTCCGTCCGGCGAATTGATCGCCTCGAAAGACACGCAAAAAGGGATCGTCGAGAATGTTCTTACGCCGGGGCGCTATGCAATCAACGCCTGGATCGCCGGCACGGAGAGAGATCGCGAAAGCTTCGCCGAAATCATCGAACTGCACGATCCGGTGACGATTCCCGCCGGTTTCAAAGGCTTAATAACGAATCTTTCAGCGTCGGCGCCGAAAAACGCGAATCAACTCGTTTCGGAGTCTGGCGAGCGCGGAGTTCAATCGAAGACGCTCGAACCGGGAACGTATTATTTGAATCCCTATGTTCAAGAAGTGCGATTAATCGACTGCCGCAGCCAACGCTACAATTTAAAAGACATCGGCTTCCCGACGCGAGACGGTTTCTGGGTGAGTCTTGAGGCGATCATCGAGTTTCGAGTGAAGCCGGACACGGCGGCGACCACCTATATCTTGTTCAACGAAGAGCGGGAAAAGAAATCGCTGGCCGAGGAAGTCATCGCAAAAGTAATCTTGCCGAACGCACGAGCCTACACCCGGTTGCGCGGCTCAAATCACTCGGGTAAGGAATTCATTACCGGCGATACGCGGGCGAATTTCCAAGATGATTTTCAAAAAGCGATGAAAGCGACGTGCGACGAACACGGCATTGAGGTCATTCAAGCGTTGATTACGACGATCAATCCTCCGGACAAGATCGCCGATCCGGTGCGACGCCGTCAGATTGCGTTGCAGCAGGAGTCGCAATACAAAAAGGAAATCGATCAACAAGCGGCAGAACGCGAACTAGCAATACAAAAAGCAACGGTGAATCAGAAGCGCGAAATCGTCGCGGCGTCGCAAGAAGTCGTGGTCGTGACGACAGAAGCCAGAAAGAAGCAAGAAGTGGCGCTGATCGACGCGAACACGCGTTTGGCCGTGGCGGAGCAAAAATTATTGGCGGCAAAGGATTTAGCCTCGGCGGTGATGGCGAAGGGAAAGGCGGAAGCCGACGTGATTCGATTTGCGAACGAAGCGGAGGCGGCCGGTTGGCAAAAAGCGATCGCCGCGTTTAGCGGTAACGGAGACGAGTTCGCCCGCTGGACGTTGTTCCGGAAGATCGCGCCGGCCTATCGCAGCATGACGATCAACACGGCCGACAGCCCGTTGACGGACATATTCCGTTCGTTCGATTTCAAACACGCGGAGAAACCGTTGACTCAGCCGGCGACCTACCCGGCGCGATAAAACTTCAAGATTGAATTTCAATGACAAGACGGCCGAAAACACGGCGACATCATAAGCGAGATAAGAGATGAACGCGAACATATTGAAAAAGATACTCGGCCCGACGACGATCGGCGTGGTTTTGTTATTCTTCTTCTCATACGAAGCGTTTGATTGGACGATCAATCGCATTTACGTTCCCGAGGGAAAAAGCCTTCTCCTGCGGTATAAAGGCCCGTTGGTGATGATTTACGGAAACAAGTACGCCGAAAAGGGTTTCGCCGCGGAGGGCGAGATCGGCGTTATGTCGAAAATGCCTGGGCCGGGCCGACATTTTTATTGTCCAATTTGGTGGGAACGCACGTTGGTTGACGACGTCGTCGTTCAAACCGGCGAATTGGCGATTGTGACGAGCAAGCTCGGCGAATCGCTTCCAAGCGGGCACTTTTTAGTGGAAGGCGACTTAGGCGATACGAAATATAAAGGAATTTTACGACGCTGCTTCGGTCCTGGGCGCTATCGCATCAACCCCTACGGGTATGAAGTGAAAATCGTCAAAGCCGAACAGGCGGATATGGGGAACGGGCAATTCAAAAGCTCGGGCTGGGTGAATATTAACCCCGGTTACGTCGGCGTGATGACTTATTTGACCGATAACCCGGCGACAAGCCGCAAAACAGGAATTCAAAACGACACGCTTCCGCCGGGACTCTATGCGGTAAATCCGCGCGAAATGCAGATCGACGTGGTTTCGATCGGATACAATGCGGAGGAAATTTCAACGGATAAGATAAAGGACTCAAAAGGCCGCACGTTACTAGATGAAAGCGGCGAAGAGCAACCGATTCCTAATACGGGCATCGGATTTCCTTCAAGCGACGGTTTTAAAATTCACATGGATTTTAGCGCGGTTTGGGGGATTATGCCCGAGCAAGCTCCGAACATCATTCGCAGTTTCGGAAATATCGAGGCGGTACGTCAAAAAGTGATCATTCCGCAATGTGAAAGCATTTGCCGAAACAACGGTTCAAAGCTTGGAGCAGTCGATTTACTTGTTGGCGACTCTCGGCAGCAGTTTCAAGAGAACGTTGACGTCGCCTTCCAGAAAGTCCTAAAAGAGAAAGATATTAGTTTGCTGTTCGGGTTGATCCGTCATATTTATATATCGAAAGACGTGCGCGAACCGATTCAAAAGGGATACGTCGCCGAGGAGTTGAAACTCACGCGAGCGCAAGAGACGACTACGGCTAAAATGGAGGCGAATTTACGCGAAGCCGAACAAAAAGTGCTTTTAGAAGCGGCGAGGATCAACGAAGGAACTAAAAAACTTGTGGCCGAAACAAAGGCGTCGGGACAAAAAGAATCGGCGACGATCGCCGCCGAAACGGAACGAAAAGTCGCCGAAATCGATAAAAAATGCGCCGAACTCGTCGCTCAGAAGACCATCGCGCTTGGTGAAGCGGAAAACGCCGCAAAGAAAATGCAACAAGAGGCGCGAGCGCAATTGTTCGAATTGGCGGTGAAAGCCTTCGGCGACCCGAGCGCCTATACTAAATGGGAGTTCGCCCAAGGATTGCCCGAAGACGTCGATTTGAAGATGATCTACGCCGGACAAGGAACCTTGTGGACTGACCTGAAAGGCTTGACGCCGGTTTTAGATTTCAAGCCGGAAAAGGCGAATAGCAAGTAGAGGGCAGGGCGTGGGGCATAGGGAATAGGGACGCCAAGGATGAACGAAGAGGAAAGAAGCGAGCGTGGCGGGTCGATGTCCCGCCCTACGAACAGCCATCCTTTCAGGATGAATAAGAAAGTCCGTTCTCTCGCTTAGCTCCACAAGTCGCGGGCTGCGCGGCGGACGTCGCGGCTGTGCGTTCGGACTCGCTCTTGAGTCAAGTCGGCGTCGAAGGCATCCTCCTCGCTTGCGTCGGAGGCGATACGCTGATCGAAGCCGTCGAGAATCGCGCTGGGCAAAAACCGTGTTCGCTGCGCGAAGCTGTTGAAATCGCCGGAGCGAAAGCTGGAATAGTAGCGCAACGGGAAACAAACGTAAAGCCAATTCTTCGCGCGAGTGAGCGCCACGTAAAACAAGCGGCGTTCCTCTTCAATCTCCTCTTCTTTTCCCGTGGCCATGTCGGAAGGAATGTTTCCGTCGGAAACGTGTATCACGTAAGTAGCGTCCCATTCCAAACCTTTGGCCGAATGGATCGTGCTAAGTACAAGACAGTCGTCGTCTTTGTCGGGCTTCCCGGCGAAATCTTGCGTCGAGTTCGGGGGATCAAGCGTCAATTCCAAAAGCATGCGGCGACGATTGCGATAGCGCGAGGCGATTAATTCGAGCTGCTCCAGGTCGCGAAGTCTCGGCGCCGGGTTGTCGTAATGCGTTTCGAGAAGCGGTTCGTAAAAGACGCGAACTCGATTAAGTTGCGAGGCTAAGTCTTCTTTGCTGGCTGAAAGCGACCGCATGAGATGCGTCAACTTTTCCCAATATTCCGCGGCGTCGGCCGGGGCTCGCCATTTGGTCCAACAGACGAAGTCCCCGCCCGACTCTCCGAGCATGTCCATAAGCTGTCGAGCTTTTTTGGGACCGACGCCGGGCAAGAGAGGCAAAACCCGCGTTCCGGCGACCATGTCGAGCGGATTATCGGCCAATCGCAGAAAGCCAAGAAGGTCTTTCACATGTGCGGTTTCGGCAAATTTTAGGCCGCCGTATTTGTGAAAAGGAATTTCACGGCGGGCCAACTCCGCTTCAAGGAGCATGCTGTGATGCGATGCGCGAAAGAGGACGGCCTGACGCGAAAGATCGACGCCCTCTTCGCGATGCTCCAGAATTTTTCGGATGACGAACTCGGCTTGGTCGCTTTCGTCTTCACAATGAACGAGTTGAGGCTTTCGTCCGCCAATCCGCGTGGCGATTAAATTTTTCTCGTAGCGTTCTTTCGCCAAACCGATGACGCGATTCGTGGCGTCGAGGATCGGCTGCACGCTGCGATAATTTTCTTCGAGTTTAATGACCTTGGCGGCGGGAAAGTCTTTCGGGAAGTCGAGAATGTTCCGAATCGTAGCGGCGCGAAAAGAGTAGATCGATTGCGCGTCGTCGCCGACGACGGTCAGACCGTCCCCTTCGGGCGTGAGCAGTTTTAGGATGTCGGCCTGAAGCACGTTCGTGTCTTGGTATTCGTCGACGAGAACGCAATCGAACATACGGCGAATGCGCGGTCCGACGGCTTCGTCAGCAAGGAGCGCTCGCCAATACAAGAGGAGATCGTCGTAATCGAGAACGCCGTTCTTTTCTTTGCGGTCAACGTAGGCGTCGAAAAGTTTTTTCAGGTCATCGGCCCATTGTCGGCACCAAGGAAAAACGGTCGCCAACGTCTCTTCGAGTTTCATGCGGGCGTTGACGCATCGGCTGTAGATATCGACGCAGGTTCCTTTCTTCGGAAACCGTTTGTCGGTCTTCGCCAAGTTCAACTCGGTTCGCAAGACGTTCATCAGGTCTTCGGAGTCGGTTCGGTCATGGACCGAAAAATCTTCGGGCAAACCGATCGCTTTGCCGAATCGTCGCAACAATCGCACGGAGACCGCATGGAAAGTTCCGCTCCAAACGCGAGTGACGGGAACGTGGCCGGACGTCGAGGCTGACAAAGCCCCGAACGGCTCATCGTCGAACAGTAAGTTCGCCTCTTCGGAATTCTTCGCCTCCGCAGAATTGAATGACGGGGCAGGGGAGGGGGGGGCGATTTGAATTTTACGGACCAGCGAATCGGCGCGGCGGAGCATTTCTGCGGCGGCGCGACGGGAAAACGTAAGCAAGAGAATCCGACTCGGCTCGACGCCCTGCGAAATGAGCCAAGCCACGCGATGAACCAGAGTGGTCGTCTTTCCCGTGCCCGCTCCGGCCACGATAAGCAACGGATTTCGACCATGCGTGACCGCCTCGCATTGCCGAACGTTCAATTTGGCCAACAGCTCGCCGATCGTCGACGTCGATTCCGTTCGTTTTTCCGCAGGATTTGTCATGGGATATCGCAAGTTGCCGTATTGCCTCGATAACGCAATATGGTACGATTCCAAGGAGGAAAAAGGAATAGGCGAACCATTCTTGACCGGAGGCGATCGCAATGAGCGAGCACGACGAATTGCTTAAACGCCAACAAGAAAAGCTGACGCGGGTAGGCGTCCCCACGCTAAAACGGCATATTTTCCTTTGCTGCGATCAGACGAAACCCAATTGCTCGACGAAAGAGCAATCGCTCGTCGCATGGGAATATCTCAAGCGGCGACTGGACGAATTAAACCTGGTCGATCAAGGGGGCGTCTATCGAACGAAGGCAAATTGCCTGCGAGTGTGCATGGGGGGGCCGGTGGCGGTGGTCTATCCCGAGGGCGCTTGGTACGCGAAATGCGATCCGCCAGTTTTGGAACGGATCATCCAGGAACACCTGATCGGCGGAAAAATCGTCGAAGAGTTTTTGATTACGCAAAGGCCGCTGGGTTAGCGAAAAACGCCGTAATTTGACGGCTCGGCGGGTCGTTTTTACAATGAACGTTTCGCCTCGAACGCGCTGTATTTCCAAGTTCTACGAAACGCCATGGACGATTTTTTCGGTATTAGCCTGTCGGAGCTGCTCCTCGTCGGGGCGATCGCCGTGATCGTTTTCGGCAAAGATTTGCCAAGCGCTCTGCGAAAAGCGGGCAAAGCCGTCGGCTCGCTGAAGAAGCTCTTTGACAGTTTTGACCAAGAATTCCGACAAAATATCGACGATATTGGGTTAAACGTCTCGCTTCCGAAGCTCGGTCTGAAACCAGATTATTCGTCGGGGCCGCCGACGCGGCAGAAAAATGACGCAAACCGCTATTCGCTCGGCACGGACTATTTGGAGCCGACGGCGCCGAAGTTTGAACCGCCCCCGGAACGTCCGTAAAGCCTGAGGAACAAACCGTTTGAGGTGGGCTTCCCTTCAAAAAAAATCCTGGTTACAATGCTATTTTCGCGTGTAAGAAAGGTCGAGCACGCGAAAAAGCGCGACGGCCTTAAATCGTTGCGCAATTGGAAGTTACGCGAAATCGGGCGGCTAGCTCAGTTGGTTAGAGCGCCATGCTCACACCGTGGAAGTCGTTGGTTCGAGTCCAATGCCGCCCACTAGCACAAACCCTTGTAGGATAATGACTTACAAGGGTTTTTTCGTGCCTGGATTCTATATACTTCGACGTTTATATACTTTTTATATACTTCTAGTCGGCTGAAAAGTAGGCTGACCGATTCTGGCAACACTCCTCTTCTCAGATCAGCAACAGCGATGTTCAATCGTTTTTGGTGGGTGCAGTAAGAACGGTCGAGAAGGGGAGCAAACGCCGCTTGCCCTAGAGAGGCAAGACAGGTCATTTGTGGCTGCCACTATCCGGCATGGAAGATAAACCGTTTAATCCCCCCACCTCCGCCAGTGATTGACAATCCGCCAGCCATCGATAGATTGAATGGACCCCTTCTGGTTGAGTTTTACTCAACTTTAAGCCGTTTGGTCGCTGCCCCGCCAAGCGGCTTTTTTCGTTTTACGAGGTCCGCTCTAAGTTGAAAAGCCTCCAACTACGGAGAAGCCACGACAAATGACGCCCACCGAAGTCTGCTCTTTGATTCAACGCACACTGGAACGATTACCCAGCAAGTCTGTTCCCCGCAATCGTGCATTTTCCAAATATTTTTTGTTCAAATCTGGAGACCCAGATTTGGCAATTCGTTACGAAGAGATACTGAGACTGAGAACCTGCCACCCCGATGGCTTTTTTTGGTTGCTATTCCTAAGAAATCACCCTGATAATTTTTTCGTGATCCCAAGTGCTGCGGCAAATGAGGTTATTTCTGGCTCGCCAAAAGCAATCCGCATTGGCAAGAAGCATAAAGGGCGTTACTACCCCACCTGCTGGAAACTTAAGCATAAAAACACACCACATGCTGAGATTTATTTTCTCCAGAACCAACTTACAAAATCCACGATCGATCTAAAACCCTTTCATAACGACGCTATTTCGTTCGAAAAAAATATCTTTAGCCACTGGGAAGCTTTGGATGAGCCTGATTCTTGGCAGCCACCGCTGACAAAATGTCCGAAATGCGGTGCTATCGTAAAGGACTTCAGACCGTTGGACAGCCAGTGTAAAAACTATAAATGTTCGCTTCGCTGGATCGAAGATCAAAATGATTGGTTTGATTTTGACGAGAAGACAAACTCGTGGAGTAAACTCTTCGTCGTTCATAGCCCCCAAACTATATCACGCTAATTCGCCAATATTCTCTGGTCCAATTTCAGCTTGGTGGGGTCCGAGTTGCAGTTCATAACTACCTAAATTAGAATGACGGATGTCCTCCAGTCGGAGGATTTCTTCTTAAAAGCGAGTAAAGGATACATTTCAGGCTCAACGAAGCCTATATGACACAATTTGAATGACTTGCGAAAGTCAGTTCTGCTCCATCGAAAACCATCAACTTGGGCCTTTGGCCCTCGACTTTTACAGGAAGCAGTGCTGGTCTGTCGCTCCCCGTCTGGGAGCGTCGACTATGTGCTGTTCTGTACCCGTGATGGGGTTCGATGGCGGCCGTGGTTTGACGCTCCCTTTTTCTTTGATTTCTTCGACGAAATTCTGCGTCACCCCGAGCCGCTTTCGGCATCCTTCGGACCTTGTGCGAGTCTCGTTCAACGTTCGGACCTCGTCTCGTCAGACGTTCATTTACCAGAAGGGAGCGTGCAAATGGCGGTGCTGTGGTATTACATAAAAAACGGTCAACAAGTCGGTCCCGTTTCTTCCGTGCAACTGAAACAGTTAGCTGTTTCGGGAGATTTGCAGCCGAACGACTTAGTGTGGAAAGAGGGAATGAGCCAGTGGGTGGCGGCTCAACGGCTTAAAGGGCTTTTTCACGCAGCGACAGCGGTAGCCCCACCGCCCACCGTCGCAATACAACATGAAGTTCTGCGGCAGCGAACTAAAGGACTCAGGCAGTCAATTGTTCAGCAAGTCTTGAAAACACTAAAAACGACAAATGAAGGAACCGGCTTGTCCTTGAGCAACTTACCACCTTGGACAAAGAATAAATGGCTGTGGATCGGAGTCGCCTGCGTCCTTCTAATCATGATGCTGTCGAGCGGCAATTCCGCTGCATACAAAAGGGGGTATGACGACGGAACTCGTTTTGCTGCCGATATGCTCAGCATTCCTCGTCGCTACGGTGAATCTCCATTGAGTGTGCTCGATGCTATAAAAGATACTGCAAGTGATGAAGACTACACTGGGTTTGCTAGCACTCCATATCCCAAAGGTTCAACCGAAAACAAAGACTACCGAAGAGGCTACAAAGATGCCATCGAGGCAGTAAAACGTCGGTTAAAGTGATAACACCTAACAAGAGGATGATTATGACCCTGGAATACCGCATGAGCCAGTATATGGATATTCAGACCCATCGATGTAGATTCTGCGGTGGGCAATTCATGCCGACAACGGCACCCAATCTTGGCAGGAACATCGTGGGAACCATTCTTTTCATCATGTGTATCGTAAAATTCGGTATTTTTTCTTTCTCGTTCCCTGATGGACTTATTTCACTTCCATTGCTTATGGTCGCCGTTGGTCTAATGTCTATAAAGCGTAAGGCGTGGAAGTGCCACCAGTGTGAGCGGGAGTTCATCCCGTAGCACCAAACAATGCTCATCGTTTTCTCGGCGACCAGCGTCGGCCCTGGAGAATTTGCTGATTCAGCGGGATTACAAAAGAGAGATGTAATCTTAGCCATCAATGGAAAAAAACCGACATCAAGGATGACGCATTTTCCATGAGACATAAAGGAAGCATTGGCGGCGCCGTACATTTCAAAATTCGCCGTGGCGACAAGGAAATGGAAATTGCCGTCCCGATTGAATAGTTCTTTCAGCTTTTTTAGGAGTTATACATGCGTTTCTTCATGTTTATGGCATTTGCGTTCCTCGTAATGCCTATTGGCACAACCGCTCAAGGTTCAACCTCCGAAGTCGACGTGGTTATTAAATCCGTCGACGCAAAAGGTCGTTCAATAACGGCGGAATATACGGTCAAGGACGAAAAGAAGTCCATCGATCTCGACGTGAGCCGAAAAGCGGAGATTTCTGTTAACGGCAAAGATACAAAGCTGGATGCAGTCAAGTCCGGTCAAACGGCAAAAATCGTTTACGACAAAGACCTGCAAATCGTCACCAAGCTCGATGCGACAGGAACGGGCGAAGTTTATCGATTCACTGTTCAACTTTCCGAATTCGGCGACGGAAAAATTCAGATCGAAAAAACTGCCGAACCGCCAAAGGAAGATTTCGAGGGTGAGCTGTTTACATTTTCTACAATGCCCCACGCTAAGGCTATTAAGGGAAAGAACGGCATGTTTCGTGTCGTTCACGATTTTAGCGATTCCAATGACCTCAAGGAATCGTTCTTTGAAAGGAGAAATATTTCAAGTGACGAGAACTCGCTTGTTTTTACGCCTGGACCGATGGAGAAGGACAATGACGTAAAAAAAGCCTCCAAGCTCGTATATGGAAAAAAACTCGGTCTTCCTTTAATAGCCAGTTTTGACGTAGTTAAGTACGGCGGCGAACACCTAACCATTGATATTTACGACCCGCCTCGAAAATTTGGAACACTACATTTTCAGCTTTGGGCGAAAGATGCAAATCTTGAAAATCCGATCAATTTGAGCGCCATCTGGCTTGAAAACGACAAAGAAGGGAAACGCCACGGCACGGATGTGTTCAAGGAAGAGAATATCCGATTGTCGGAACGTTTTGAAAAGAAATTTCGCTTGCCGCTGCCAAATGCAAAGATATCCGAGTTGTTTTTCCTTCAGATTAGTACGATTGACGGGGCAAAGCCGACGACGATTTCTCGCCTGGAGGTCCAAGGAAGACTGGCACCGATGTTCGGAATGCAACTGGCAGAAAAACAAGGGAAAGTATTTGTCGGAGGATTGCTGCCAAACAGTCTTGGAGGAAAAGCTGGCGTCCAACCAGGCGATGTCGTTCTGGCTATCAACGGCAAAAAACCAAAGGACACGCTCGATGCGACAAATCTATTGGGAAAGCTTCCGGTCGGTGAAGAAGCCGTTATCAAGGTTCAACGTGGCGAAAACGTCAAAGAATTACATGTGACTGCGGAGTAGATTGATATGGAACGCACGCCCAAAAAAGTAATCTGGTTGCGAATGATGTGGTTGCCCATCATCAAGTGGATTTTCATCATGTTCGTGATGTCCATCGGCGGTTTTTCTGCGTTTTTACCCGCTTTTTTTGGCGGCTTAACAGCCATTGGCGGCGTCACGATTGCACTTTGGGGCGGCGTTAATTTTCTTTTTTGGTTGTTTCGCCCTGAAGAATATCGAATTTGGAAAGCTGGCGGCGGCGATCCTTTTTTTGATTCGACGAGTTCTCTGTTCAATAGCGATCCCCCGGAAATTCGCTATCAAGAATTTTATCAGGAGCAAGCGAAGAGGGATTTGAAAAGAATGTTCGGCGTTGATATGGACGAAGAGGCACGACAGTGTCAACAAGCAACCGTGCCGCAGGATGATTTGTCGATCGACAACTGGGTAATGTGAAGTCCCTGGTATGTTGGCAATTTTTTCGTCGGTGTTTTTTCGAGGAGGTCGATTGGAGGTTTTTGAGGCAATCGGAGGAGCGGAAAGAGTTTCCGAGTATCCAAAAATGAAACACGCCTGAAAATGAAACGGGGACGGTGTTGTCCAACAGCCCTAGGAGTGGAGCCTTTTTACAGGGATTTCCGCTGGAATTTCTCTGTTTCTTTTTTTGCAACAAACTTCTTTTCGGTCCCAAAAGAAAACAAGCCCGCCGAGTATTTCGACGGGCTTGTTCTCTTTTCCGATCAATATTCGTCTGGAAGCAAAAAAGTGGTGCATTCCCTCCGTCCATTTTCTCCGACAGCCTCTGTTATGCACCAGATTTTAGTATTGTCCTTCAACTGATAAGCCGACATCAAACGACTCCCGTCGAC
Source organism: Thermoguttaceae bacterium (assembly GCA_963665265.2). Taxonomy (GTDB): domain Bacteria; phylum Planctomycetota; class Planctomycetia; order Pirellulales; family Thermoguttaceae; genus CAXXHQ01. The sequence goes on from OY762224.2 coordinate 3,277,171, forward strand.
GAGGGCTTCGTCGTTCAACAGCTTATCTTCGGGGCACATCTCCCCCCAATCGCCTTGGAGGTGCCGTTGAAGGAATTCAAAAGGAGTTTGGTTGTTTCGTTGAAACGCTTCAGAAGCTCCAGGAGTTGACAACAAAGCACCGCACGTAAATTTGGGTTTCGTCAACATGATCATTTTGGTCTCTCGTGATTTGAGTTGGTGATCCCGAGGTCAGAAGTCCGACTGGAGGACATCTGACCTCGGCGGTGAACGAGAAGGAGGAACGGTCCGATCCCCGAGGCTGCTGGTCACGCTTCAACAAACTCAGCTTCTTCATCTTCGGCGTCGATTTCCGCCCAATTCTCAGAAAGCCGAAGAGCATGACGACTAGCTTCATCTTCTGAACAATTGTCGAGAAGTTCGCCACGGAAAAGCATTCCGTCGTCGCCGAGAGCGTAACCGACGATGAATCGGCTACGAGGTAAACGGAATATGAGAGCCAATCCGCCATTCCAAAATCGATCAATAACCTCAGAACGACAATCTAAAGTTGCCTCACCTGTCCAAGTCGTCAACCAAAAGTGACCACACTTGAATTTCAGATAAGCGGTGATTTCTCGCCCATAAACCGTCGCTCCGAGAGCGGAGTATTCATGTCCTTCGTGTTCGATGATTCCGATTTCAATTTGTCCTTGGCGGACGCTGCGAGTTGCGATCATTTTTTGTCTCCTTGAAAAGGTGTTTGGTTAAAAACGCTTTTCAAGGAGGTCCGTCACTCAACTGCAAACAGTCAATATGTTACGTTTTCCGCCGCCATTACCAACTGTTGTTGGTCTTTTTGCGAATAACGAGCCGTCGTTTGTATATTTTCATGACCAAGAATTTGAGCGAGGCTCACGATGTCGTTGACGTTGTCCTCCAAAAACTTTTTGCTAAACGTATGACGAAAAAGATGCGGATGGAGCCTGACTCCTATCAGGGCGGAGTATTTGCGGCAAAGAGATTGAACTCCGGCCGTCGTGAGACTTCCTCGTTCGCCGACAAAAACGTAATCCGTAACAATGGGTGGTCGAACTTCAAGATATGCCGCCAACGCCTTTCGAGCGGAAAGCGGAATCGGCACCGTGCGGACTTTATTTCCTTTCCCTCGCCGATAGGTTGCCGATCCGCTTCGTTCGGTCAGCATAACGTCGGACATTTCAAGATTTACGATGTCCGATACTCTGGCTCCCGTATATAGGAGCAGATGGAAAATGGCATTCGCTCGAACGTCACCTCTCAATTCGACCTCCCGCAATAATTTCCGCACTTCATCACGAGCAAGTCCCTTCGGAGCCAGTTGTTGACGGCGAATTTCCTTGACCTGTTTGGCGACGTTTGCCTGAAGATAGCCGATCCGAACCAAATGATCCAAAAATCGGCGAATAGTCACTAAACATCGGTTTACGCTCGCCACGGCTTGTTTTTGGTCCCGATGTAGGTGGTTTCGAAAATCAACCACGTCCCGAACGGTGATCCGCTTAACGGCGAACCGTTCGTGATTGATGGATGAGAACCAACGGGTGAACTTTCGCAGGTCGTTGCATATCGCCTCCCTCGTGTTGTCGGAGAAGTCGTTCCCTTGGAGGTATTTCAACACGAGCGATGGCTCGTCCGCTCCGACGAATAGACCGTTAAAAACATTATGGTGACAATTCTCACGGGCTTCTGAACACATTTTGGACAGTCCTTTGACAGGTTTTTGATGAAACTCACTGCATAATGCCAATTATGGTGACGCATTACGCTAACGATTCTGACGCATCAGAGCCACGAAAATGGTCCGAATTAAGGTTGCCTCGTCGACGCCGACCGTTCCGTGCGGATACAATTTTTGGATTGCCGTTTCAACCTGCTGGTCGGTAACGCCGCTCATTCCCAATCCCTTCAAACCGTTGATGATGTTGGAATACTTGGCGGGGAGCTTTTTGGTTCTAGGGGAACCGATTTGTTTTTTTAGTGAAGAAACGCCAGGACGGCGAGAGTAAAACAAAATCGGTTTGCCATCGATCCCGCAATTCTTCCTCCGAACTTCCAGACAGACTTTTTGCAATTCTTCTACAAAAAGTGGACGCCTTGTCGACACACTATAAACGGGATGAGGAAACGCCGTTCCGATAAGCTGATAAAATCTTGCTCGACTCAATCCCAACATCCGAGCCATTTCACTTACAGTAACGGCGGACTTAAATTCAACGATCATCTGACTCACTTTCTACTGAAATTAGACGGTTTGTTGACGACTTCTAGCCAAATGGTCCAATCCTTCTTGGGTGAGTTGCCTCAAACCGTTCTTGTCTTTAGTGAGCAATCCCGAACGAACGAGGAACGGCTCAATCACGTCGGATACGGTTTTTGAAGCCATGCCCATCAGCGACGCCAGTACATTCAATCGCAACGAACTATTTCCCAGCAGTTGGATGTATTTTTGTTCCTGGCTTGTAAGTCCTCGGCAGTCGATCCGATCAAGTTCACACGCTTTGCGAACATGATCGAGGGTAATTCGTTCCTCACCTTCACTACGAGCGACACGACGAGAGGATTGAAGAATCCTTAAAACGATTCGTGGCGTTCCTCTTCCTCTCATGGCAATTTCGGGAAGAGCAACGTCCTCAATGGTCCAACCGAGAGCTTTACTTCGCCGCCGAACGACTTCCTGGAGTTCGATTTCTGTAAGGTATTCGAGTTCCAGCGTTAGCCGCATCCGATCTCGAAGCGGGTGAAGGACTTTGTGGGGATCGGTCGTGGAAAGTAATAGCGAGAAATTCTCTAGTGGCAAAAACATCTGCCCTTTGCCGTTTTGAACGATCAACTTCCGTTGGTCCAACGCCATAAAGAGCGTGGTTTGCTGCTCGGTCGGAAGTTCGTGGACTTCATCAATATGAATGATTTCTCCCTCGTTTGTCGAAAGAAGCAATGCGTTTAGCTCGGCAGGTCCAGAAAGTGATTGTCCGAGCGTTTCGTGCAAATCGACCGCAAGTTCTTTGGATATAACGTTCGCCCAGGTACTTTTGCCCAATCCAGGAGGTCCAGATAACAATGTATCGGGGAACCTCACTTGGTCCTCGAAACACGCATCGAGTGCCACCTGAACCTGCCTTCTGACGTGGTTATTTCCGATCAAATGACTCAAACTACTCGGTTTAACGTCGTGAATGTCGTTCGCTCGGTCGTTATCCATTTGTTTCCTCTTCTTCAACTTTCCTAACGCTCCGAATGGCGGGGATGACCACGTCCAAATAGTCGATGGAGCCGATCTTCAAAAGTTCGTTTGCCAAGCCGATCGCCTCGTCGACGCAAATCCCCCTATCATTGTCGATCTCCACAAACTCCAACGATCCTTCGACAAGGTCCGCTAGTCCTCGATAAGTTCGTGTTATCGCTTCGACCTCGTCTGCGGCTTCGACTCGATATCGTTGAATGTAAAGTTCGTATCTCTCAACCTCGTACTGCGGCATAGTTTTGGTCCGTTATCCGATTTCTGTGATGCAGCGAATTGATGGGATTACGTCGGGTCCGACTGTCACCCCGAGTTTTTGCAACTGTGCCACCAGTTCCCTATACTCTTCGACAGGAAGCCCGACATCTTCGGCAGTTTCCACATAATCCAAGGAATTGTCCTGAAACTCCGCTTCGCCATTGAAGAGTTTGGCGATCGCTTCGGCTTCATTCTTCGCCTCGACTTGAAATGTGGCGGCATGAATCTCGTATTGTTCGATCTCATAGAGGGGCATATTCTTACTCCTGGTCCAAATTGGCATTTTGTCGTTTTGACGTTCTGACATTGGCTTTCTTCGCTTCGAGCCGTTTCTTTCTCTTTGCCCACCACGGTCCGCAGATACGCCTGATCTTTTCGATGACCCGTTCGGCTTTTTCCGTTTTACCCTCGTCCTGATATACGAAATGTCGAAGGCTGATACGCCGGAGCGTTTTTTCGTATTTGTGGAAACGTTGGTTATCTCGAATGGCTCGTTTAAGTGAATTCATTTCTTCCTCCTGTTATGTGGTCCGAACGGCAGTCGTTTTTTCAACTTGCCTTCGGATCGCTGTTTCGGTCAGATACGTGAAATTGAAGATCAGTTTGTCTTCAACCCGAATATAGTTTCCGAGTTGGTCCATTTTGCCCTTCATCTTGAAAGCAATTTCCGTGCAAATGGCGTCAAGCTGGATCAAGAATTGTTCTTGATTGCGAAACTTCTCGTTCATTCGGCGAACGATCTCGCTAAAACGGTCTCCTTTTGCCAAAGACGATTCGATGACGATCAACTGAAACTGGCTCATTTGCTTCCTCCGTTGTTTCGCTGGTCCAAGAAAGCACGGAGCGATGATCGCAAAACCACCGCCCCGTGCTTCACCAGGGAGAACTAAAACGCCACTTCGAGAGGCTCAGGTTGTCGGGAGAAACTCAGCACGAAGTCAGCCGCTTTTGACGCCGCCGAAGCCGCACGGAAGATGAATCTGCTGTCCTTGTTCAAGGCTTCAAGCCAATTCGCTACATACGCTTTGTGGTTGTCTAAGTTGTCGCTTTGAGGAATTCCAAGAGCCGCCGATACAAAAGCCGATCCGATCTCGGCTCTCAACTCGCCCTCGGCATAATTGCCGCTCCAATTACACCGTGGCTCGGTCCAATGGGTTAATTCATGCAAAATCGTGTTGTAGTATTCGTTTTCTCGTTCAAAACGTCGTTTGTCGGGGACTTGGATATAATCTTCGCTTTTGCAGTAAAAAGCGTGGTCGCCGCCGAATCGAAGATCGACTCCTACATTTCGGATCAACTCCTCTGCAGGCTCGTAATCAATGAAATTGGAATTGACCGTCATCGATTCATCGTTTGCTCGCAAATGGTCGAAAGGTCCGTCCACTTGGTCAACGTTAAAAATCGTATAGGACTTCAAAATGGGAAATGATGTCTCCTCTTCTTCACCAGTGATCGGGTCCACTTTCGTCTTGTTCACTTTTGTGAAGAAAACGATGGATTGTCCCCACTGCCCAGGCTCAACGTCCTCTGGACGCCGTTTAATCCGACCTCCAAGGTCTTGCCACTGCTTAAAAGTCGCCCAAAACTTGCTTGAAAAGCCATGCTTCATCGACGCCAAACGCAGTAAGAGGACATTCACGCCGCTATAACGGCGATTAGAAACGACGTTCGTTGGGAAGCCTGAATTTGGACTGATTCCCCAGGGACGACGCCAGGGCGGAATTTCGCCGCTTTGCAGAGCCTCTATGATCTGATGAGTGATCGTTTCTCGGATTTGCTCTTGAGAAGCCATTTGGTCGTCTCCCTGATTGGTTGTTTGTCGTTTGTTGACGATCAGGGAGACGGTCCGATGAGAATACGGATCGCAAAGAGGAGATGGAAGAAAAAAGGTAGCTCGAAAATTGGCTACCTTTTTGAAGGTTTGAATGAGCTAGCCGTTGCTATAGTTTTTCAGAATGTCCGATTGTCCGTAGAAACAAAGAAAATGACGGACCTTCCCCGTCATCAAGCGTTTGAGAAGCTGATTTTCAACTTTTTTATAGTTTGTTTTTTCTCGATCACCAAGGAGGAGGTCGAACTTCTTTATTTGAAGGGGATGGGACCGAAAAATCTCCGACGAGTTGATACAGGGTATTATGTTCATTCTCTCTATTACTAATTAAATCCTCGAAGCTCTTGTCCAACTCAGAAGGTAGCCGATGTTCATCCCTTAACTTTCTTTGATCTTCTCTCCAACTATCCGTGGGCATGTTCTTTCCGACTTCCCACTTCCAAGCTTTTCCGACATGATGTTCACGATCAAAAATGCTGACTACTCCCAAACGATGAAGTCGATTTCTCACGACTTGAAAGTATTTTTGATTCCAAGATGATCCTCCCCTAACCATGTTCCAGATTTTTTTGATACGATTAGTCGGTACGGCTTGGTTTTGAAGAGGATCATCTTTCAAACAGAAATTGATGACCGTTAAGAACGTATCCACGAATTCTGCAGGAACTTTCACGATTGAAGTCGGAGCTTTCATCGTCTTGGCGTCAAAACGATCAACGTCAGAAATCCGAGCGATTAACGTTTGACCGAACTTTTGGCGAACCCACCACATATACTTCCCGCTTTTCAATGAAAGCGAACTACTTCCCGACGATAACAGCGAAGGATCGAACGTTTGCTCGATGAACGAAAGAATTTGACCGACTCTTCTTTCACGGCGGTCAAAGTTGTCTTCCCAACAACCAGAGAACCGTCCTTCTTCGTGTAGCCAATTCAAAGCCTCTTCGGATGACGGAAAACGACGCTCCTGGCGATAAAAATCCCGAACGAAAGGAAGCAAATCACCAAAATTACGACGAAAAGCGTCGTCAGGATGTTCTGATGAAGAAAATTCACTCTTCAACCGACTTCTCCGCAGCTTGACCAACGGCTTTGGTTGGGATGGAGCTATAGCGACAACTGCAGGAACGACTGGAGCAATAACCGTTGGCTGTTTGACTGGCTGGACGGTTTCTATGGACTTTTCCTCGGCTTCAAGTTGCTCTTTTTTTGCGAGCGTTTGATGAACTTTCTCCTCATCGATTGGAAGCTCGTCCACCATTCGCTCCAGCCGTCTCAGATTGATGGTCGGGCAGTTTTTGAACTGTTCCAAGGAGGCTTCAGTCCAATCGTCGGTTTCGTCTCTTTTCAAGCATGGACGATATGGCGTGTTAAATGGAAGTTTTGCAAGTCTGCCTGACTTACGATCCGTCGTGATCGATCCTTTGATCTCGAAATCGCAGAGAATCCCACGGGATAAGAGATATGTCCTCAGTTTTTTCTCCAAACGGTCCACGACTGTGTTGTATTCGATTGCAGAAACGTAGCTGACTTTCAGATAACCGTTCTGTCCACGGTTAGAAGATCGGAAGAATCCGAAGGGGAAAAGCTCTTGGAGAATTCTTTTCGCTTCTTGTTCGTCTTTTTGCCACGAATGGTGGGCGTCGATGTCGAGATAAATCAGCCCTTTGCCGTCTCTTCCGGACGTATAATAGCTGACTTCACCTCCCTCAAGATGCCGTTGGACGTGGCGAGGACTGTAAATGTCGAGGACGACGTTTTGGGGGCGGAATTCGTTGCCGTTTGCGTATTTTAAGCCACGTTCACCGTTTTTATACCGACGGAAAAGTACCCAATCCTCTTTGGTGATGAGATGACACACGGAGAAGGCTCCCAGGACGCCGCAGTCAAAGATGTTGATGAAAGGCTTGAATGCGTCGAAAGAATCCTTAGCCAACTGAGAAATCGGATTTTTTGTTTTTCTTTTAGAAGATTTTGTCTTATTACTACTATTATATTGTATATTATTCATCGCAATATAATATAGTGTTTTCACCAGAGATTTTTGGAGAAGAAAATACTAAAAAGAAAGAAAAAGTCCCGGAATTACGCCGGGACTTTTTTGTTGGCGGGGAGGAGAGAATCGATATACCAGATTCATCGCTGGAATTGACGATGCTGACGGAATCTGTTAATTCTTGACGGTTGGCTACGGAGTCAAGGGCGAAGCGGCAAAACCTGCGTCTTTCATGCACTCCATATATCGTCGGTCGGCGTCGAGAAGATGTTCTTCCAGCCACGATTTCATCGATTCTAATAATTCCAGTCCTAACAAGTCGGTGCCCCAATCCGCTCGACTCACTAAATCATGCACTTTTTCCACAAATTCGTCGTGTGCGAGCTTGTGTTCCTCATATTCAGGGAAATGAGCCTGAATCATGTAGTCTTCCTCGGATTGGAAATGCCTTGCCGTATATTCGACTAATTCATCAAGTATTCGCTTTGCCTCTAAGCTCCTCGTGTCGATTAGCATGGCGGATTGCAGGGCGTTGATCATTTCGACAAGCTCTCGGTGTTGTGCGTCGATCTCCGCAACTCCCACGGAAAAATCGTCCGTCCACACCATGAACTCTGACACGATCTCCGCAACTCCTTTTTGCTGCTGCCTGAGAATCCATGGAGCGTGCTTTTTATCCGTGCCGAGGATATGCCCTCTCAACCAAGCGTGAAGCATCGGCAGCGATTCTAGTTCGGCAATGCTCTCTCCTTGCTCCATCTTCGCTAACCGCTCTGACAATTTCTTTTCAAATCCTTCATGGGCGAAACGGTGGGCGAGAAGACCAGAGCAACGGTATTTCTGCATATACCCTTCCTCCAGTCGGCAATGCAGCCGCCAAAGATCGATCAATTGCAAAAGACATGCTTTGACGTCTTCGCCATTTCCTTTCGTAGCCTCATTTAATTCGTCAAGCAAACGAAACAACTCTCGGTGTTGCGAATCGATTTCCGCAACGCCGACGGCGTAATCATTTGACCAACGAACGAGAACCATTTTTGCCTCTCAAGAACACGCAAATTCTATAGGGGTTAAATTCCGCCAGTTTCGAGCTTCATCGGCAAGCGTTGCTGGCTGACGAATGGAGCCTTTATACGTCCCTTCCCGAATATTTGATCTCTAAGCAATTATAGTATGCTAAATATGCCTTTGCGTTGCAGGATCGTTCGAATCGGAAAAACAGAGAAGCGACCGATTGTATAGATTTGATCGAACATAATAGCGGGACTTTTTTGTGGCCGAGAATACGGACGTGACTTTGGTTAAATGGTCTTGCGGTTCGTTGCGAATGGAGCTTGGGGGGGACTAGAAACGGACTGCGTCATCAAATTTGCATCGAGCAATCTAGGATATCTAAAAACAAAAAAGCCTGTTAGGCGGGGCAGGATTCCTAACAGGCGAGCGGTGCTTGAGCGAATGCGAAGGACCGAAGCAGGTATCCGTCGCTTGGGGATATATCCGCTCACCCCGCATATTATCTTTTAACGAATTTTTTACTTGTCCGCACGAGAAATAATTCGCATTTTCTGGGGAATGGAAAAACGATGATGATACGGAAACCCAATTGCCGTTAAAACACGAGGGTATCCACATTTTCTGTGGTCTTCTGAGGAGATTGCGACGGAATCGTTTGAGGCGGTCTGACAGACCTACCGCTAACCACGATTGCATTAATTCAAGTCCCCGTAAATCGGCGCCCCAATTCGCTCGATTTGCGAACTCAGTTGAAATTCGTCGTGAGCGAGCTTGTGTTTTTCGTATTCAGGGAAATGAGTCTGAATCATGTGGTCTTCTTCGGATTGGAACCGCCTTATCAAATATTTGCAGCCGGACATAAACTGTCAGAGTCGATCATTAATGCGTCCAGATTCAAGAACTGAAGAAGCTGTGTTCTGCTTTTGACGGACAATTTTGCATATGCTTTGGAACGTCTTGCTTCAACGCCACGAACGCTTAAACCGAGTTCTGCCGCAATTTGCACATTCGTTTTTCCTTTGACCACTCGCAACATAACGTCCAATTCGCCTTTTTTTAACGCCGAAAGTTTTTGCTTAACGAGCATATCTACGGTTCTGCAGGTCCACTTGCGTTCATCGTTGGACAAAGCGATCTTTACCTCCTCCATAAGAGAAAACGACGAAAAGGGCTTTTCAAAAAACTGGATCGCTCCGTTCCGCATTGCGGATACGGCCGTCTTTACGTCGCCGTGTCCCGTAAGAACGATCGTTGGAATTTGAATCTTTCTCTGCGAGAATAGTTTTAGCAGCTCCAATCCTCCCATCCCGGGCAATTTGATATCTAACACTAAGCAGGCGGGGCCAGTCGGCTGGTAATGTGCGAGGAATTTCTCCGCAGATCCAAACGCTAGGATTTTTGCCTCAAGTGGCGCCATGAAGTGAACAAGGGCCTCTACCAATGCGGAATCATCATCCACAAGATATACGATCCTAGTTTTCGGCATGATTAGTGTCCTCTTGATATTCGCATGGAAGCGTAAACGAGAAGGTGGCGCCTCGATAAGAGTTTTTGCTAGCCGATATAGAACCGCCGAGACTTTCGATAATTCGGCGACAAATCGAAAGCCCGAGTCCCAGCCCATTCGGCTTAGTTGAAAAGAAAGGGTTGAAAATCTCACTGTAGTCCAAGTCAATTCCGCAACCTACGTCGCTTATCGAAGTCGTAACGAAGCATCCGTCCGTGTGAGCTTTTACCGAGATAGTTGGCGTCGAGCAATCCGCTTGCTCCATAGCCTCGACGGCATTGCAGACGAGATTCACTAATACTTGCTGAACGAGCGTTTTATCGCCCAACAATCGAGGGATCGAATCGGGGATGTCAACAGCCAACACGATACCTGCTTTTCTGATCTTATGTTCCAATAATGCGACTGTTTCTGCAAAAGCCTCGCCAATCGAAACGGGGGCGACCGAATTTCTTTCTTTTCCAATATAGTCTTTGAAGTGTTGAGCAACCGCAGTAGCATGGACCAAAGATTCGCCAATCCGATCCAAGGCGAGACGAATTTCACGCTGGTCGTCCAAAAGACAATTCATGACGGACCGGCTAGCGACATCAAGCCACGTCCGGGCGGCCGCCAACGGTTGATTGACGTCATGAGCTATGCAACAAGCCAACTCGCCTAGCACGGACAATCGATTGGCGTGTGATAGTTCTAAAAACAAGGCCTCGTTACGTTCTTTGTTTCGGATTTTCTCCGTTACGTCACGAATTACGCCTCGGAAGCGAATGACTTCCCCCTGTTTGTTTTTCATCGCAGTTAACGCACAGTAAGCCACTATGACGTCGCCATTCTTTTTCTTTACTGATACGTTATATTCTCCTCTTCCGGAGCGAATGATTTTTTCCAGGATGCGTTCCCTGTCCTCTGGATATGCATAAACATCCTTGGAAAGATCAATTGCATAAAGCTCTTCTTTGGTCGAGTACCCAAGAATACCGACTACGTTCTGATTAGCTTCGACAATGCGACCATTCGGCGATGTGAAAAATAGGCCGTCAAAGGACTCTTCAAAGAAATCTCTATACTTTTCTTCGCTAGCTCTAATTGCGATATCCTCTGTCTTTTTTTCTGTAACGTCTCGCCTCGCACCAACGATGGAAAAAGCGTCTCCATCGTAACTGCTTACGGGATTCAACACTGTTGAAAAGTAACGAATTCCAAACGGGCAAGCCAATTTCTCTTCAAAGGATTGGGGTTCCCCTGTATGCATGCACGTTTGACATCGGGCGATGAGGTCGCTTGACGATCCAACGGGTACTAACGAGCCGACGTCCATGCCTAGTAATTGTCTTTTTGTCTTTCCTGCGATTTTAAAGCTCGTCTCGTTCGCATCTAATACTCTGCTGACGGATCCGTTGGCGAACTCAATGAGAAAAAAAGCGTCCGAGGACGAGTCCATTATGCTACGAAGGGATTGCAAAACGCTGCGGCTGGATTGTGAATTCTCGGCGTCAACATCCGCACGATTTCTTAAAGACGGAATAGGATTCAAAAAATCCTCAAAACGTTTTTGATCGGAGCGATTGAGAAAAGTGACCGTCCTCGCAAGATATGAAGCCCCTTCTAAATCACATGGCCAAGTAAAGTCCGCATCATGCTCGAACTGTATGTCATTCTGTTCCCTGCTATTAAGGTATATTACTAGTGGCTTTTTCTTGTGACCATAATTCTTTAAAATCCACTCCCTTAATTCGCTGCACTCTGAAAACAAGCTGTGGTCAATAAAAAGAGCGTCTGGAGCATATTTATCAAGTTCTACAATACAGAATGTCGGCGCTGAGATTTCTAGAACTTTTATGTTAAGAGAATGAAAGAACGAAGCTGTCCTGGCCCTTCGCACGCTGTTTGAATCCACTACAAAGAATAATGCCGGACGACTCACGACGGCTCCTTGATAAGGTTCAGAAAACTCGATAAGTGACGTGGTCAGAATCACGTAGCGTCATTCAATATTTCATATAAACGGCAAGGAGTCTAGGGGGGAATGATAAGTCGAAGACCGAATAAAATGTGGTAGTTCTGGCAGGAGATACGCAGTCTAATTCTTATTGAAGAAATGTGTGTGGTGCGAGTGTGGGATTGTCTGCTTAATGCTTGTTTTTCCAATTTATTTTTTGCAACAATCTCATCCGCAATCTACTTTTTCTCAACGTTTCGGATTCACCAAGTTCCAGATTCACCAACCCTAAGCATCAAGAAGCTCTCCTTAATGGGGGTCACAAGCTTCGTATGAGGTCAACCCCTAGCGGGGCGCTTGGCGATCTAAACGTAGCCCCAAACCCGTCAATCTGACATTTCTGTAATTAATTGTCGTCGAGGCAACGAATAGTTACGTTGTGAATGTCTCAAATGAGGGGATCACGTGCAGATTTGTTTTGTGCCATCACTCTTAGGTAAGGAGCATACTTGTGCTAAAGAATTTTTCCATCCGAACCAAACTGTTCACTGTAGTCGGCGTATTAGCGGCTTTGGCCGCTGGGTTGACCGCCCTTTCGCTAAATAAGCTAAAAGGCATCGACGATCAACTCAACGAAATTGTTGACGTCACGTCGCAAAAGGCGTTGCTTTCAGCCAACATCAATGAGGACCTCGTCCGAATCAATCGTGCCGAAAAAAATCATATTATGGCCACGAAAGACGAGGAAATGGATCTCTATGAAAAACGAATCGCCGATCGCAAGACGGTGATGAGCGATCGATTGAAAAAGTTGGAAAATCTATCCAACGAAGAAGAAAAGAAACAGCTTGCGGAATTTCAAAAGGCATTTGGCGAGTACGAGGCGATTTTCAGTCAAGTACGAGATAATTCACGGAAAGGAACCAACAATCTCGCCGGAAGTCTCTCACGTGGTAAAGAGCATGTCGCTCAATTTGAAGCGGCAGAGAAAGCTCTCGATAATTTCTTTGAAAAGGTCGCAAAATCCACGGACGAACAATACCAGAATTTGCATCAACTGAAGAATCAACGTGTCGAAGACGCATTAAAGGTGAGCGAGGCGAACGCAAAGCGATTGGAGCAACTTGCAGTCTGCCGTGAGGCATTGCCTCACCTGGCGAGGCACGAGAAGAATTTGATTTTGGCTACGGAAGATGCGGAGATGGATAAATTCGCCAAGTTGTATGAGGCGAAAAAGAATACCATTCTTACGTCCTTAAGCGAACTTGAAAAGACGGCCTCTGGAGATGAAAAGAAAGAAATTGCGGCGGCTCTTCGGGCGGTAAACGATTACTCAGAGATGAATAAGAAGATTGAAAAACTTTCTCGTGAAAACACCTGTGAAGTCGCCCGAGTTCTTTCCTGCACGAAGGGGCAAGATGCCATCGACAAGGCTCAAAAAGCCATGGAGTCGATAGCCGAAGGCGCTAATAAGAGCATGGCTGCTGACAAGGAAGCGAGCGCCGAAGCTTACGCCGCCGCAAAGTGGATGATGTACTCGGTCAGCGCCATCGGGATTATTGCGGCAATCGGTTTGGCGTTCCTCGTCGTTACGGGCATCGTCAACGCCATCCGCAAAGCTGTCGAGGTCATCACCGCCTTCGCCTCCGGCGACTACTCCAAACATTTGGAGATTGACGGCAAGGACGAAATCGCCGTGATGGCTGTCTCGCTCAACAAGGCGATCGACGCCACGGGCGACGCAATGAACAAAATCAAGGAAGCCGCCGAACGTGATCGCCAAGCTCAGATCGAGGCAGATCGCAAGGTTAAGCACATCCTTGAGGTCGCCAACAAGGTCGGTCAAAAGGATTACACGAAGTCGGTCGAAGTGACCGGCGAAGACGCCCTTGGTCAGCTTGGCAACGGCTTGCGAAAATTCTTCGCCGACAAACAAGAGACCGAACGTCGAGAGGAAGAAAAAGCCGCCGAAGAGCGTACCGCAGCAGAGGTCTTGCGTCGCAAAGTGGACGGTTTGCTCAATGTAGTCAGCGCCGCAGCCCAAGGCGATCTAACCAAGCAAGTCAGAGTTGAAGGCGATGAACCGGTTGACGAGTTGGCCGGAGGCATTAAAAAGATGTTGGAAGATTTGTCCGGCGTGATCGGTCAAGTTACCGACAGCGCCATGCAATTTAACGAAGGTTCCCGAATTATCGCCGAGAGTTCGCAAACATTGGCTCAAGGCGCTCAAACGCAAAGCTCCAGCGTCGAAGAAATGACCGCCTCAATCGAGGAGTTGGAACGCTCGATCCAAGCCGTGAAGGAGAACGCCACAGAGGCGAATCGAGTCGCCTCGGACGCCAATCGCTTGGCCGAGGAGGGGGGCAAGGCCGTCCAAAAGTCAGTTGAGTCAATGTCCCAGATTCGTGAGAGTTCACAAAAGATTAGCGAGATCATTCAAGTGATTTCGGAGATCGCTAGCCAAACGAATCTTTTGGCCTTAAACGCCGCTATTGAAGCGGCACGAGCGGGCGAACACGGCATGGGATTTGCCGTCGTCGCCGACGAGGTTCGTAAACTCGCAGAGCGATCCAATCAAGCGGCCCGAGAAATCTCCACGCTCATCAAGGAATCGACTCAAACTGTGGAGCAGGGCGTTCAACTTAGTGACGAGACCGGCAAGTCGTTGACGCAAATTATCGAAGCCGTTCAGACAACTGCAGCGAAGATCGCCGAGATCGCCGAAGCGACGGTGGAGCAAGCCGCCGGAGCCCACGAAGTGTCAAAGGCCATCCAGAGCGTAGCCCACGTCACGGAAACGTCGGCCGCAGGCAGCGAAGAACTGGCGTCCAGCAGCGAAGAGCTTGGAGCTCAATCCGTTGCGTTAAAAGACCTTGTTTCTCGATTTCAAACGAGCAAGTAATCGCTCGTAACGGTTGATAGAATAGTGATCTTTCTTCCAAGCGTTTGGCGACGAGGACAACGCCCTTCCAAGAGTCCTCGTCGCCAAAACTTGGCAGAAGTGATTGAAAAGGTAATGTTACGACGGTGCGGAGTGAAAGTTCCCTCCTATTAGCTCCGCACCGTCGTTTTGAATAGCGCCCGACGGTGTTACGACCAGAAACGAGACAATGAGTCGACTCGACGGCGGAAGACGCTTTCTCCGTCGCTTCACTGGCGTTTCATCGATTATCCAGCAACAATTCCGTAAAGGATAAATTAAAATGGCAACCAGTTCGGTTTCCGCAACAACGCTCTCCGCCAACGAAAGTCTCGATACGCTGCAGTTAGTTAGTTTTCGACTTGGTCAAGAACTGTTCGGAATCGAGATTACTAAAGTGCGTGAAATCATTCTCCTTACCGACATCACTCGCATTCCCCAGGCCGAATCTCACGTCATGGGCGTTTTGAACTTGCGAAGTAATGTAATACCGGTGATCAATCCGCAGATTCTCTTCGGGCTTTCCGAGAGCGAGCAGTCGGAAGAAAGCCGTATTATGGTTTTGCAGTCCGAGAATAAAACGGTCGGCATTATCGTCGATTCAGTAAGCGAAGTTTTGCGAGTCAAGCGAGATCAAATCGCCCCGCCGCCACCTACGGTTTCCGGGTTGGGCCGGGAGTATTTGAACGGATTGGTCAAGTTAGATCACGAATTGCTGATCCTTCTTGACATCGACAAATTGTTGATTGGGCAAGATCAATACGCCAATGCGTAAGTGGTCCAGATATTTCCCGGCTTCTATTACGACGATCAGGTGAATTCCGTTAAGGCTTCAAGAGTGTACTCAACTTCCCTGCCGAAACTCCAAAGATAAGGAGTGCGTGATATGGCATTGCTGGTATGGAATGAAAATATGAGCGTGGGCGTAGCCGGATTAGACGTCCACCATAAAAGGCTGATCCTGCTCGTGAGAGATTTGAATGACGCCATGCTCGCCGGTAAGGGAAAAGACGTTCTCGGCAATATTTTCTCCGATCTGATAAATTATACGAAAACGCATTTTGCGGCTGAAGAGAAGTATTTCGATCAATTCGGCTATCCTGCGTCCGATTTTCACAAACAAGAGCACAGGCGACTCGTGCAAAAAGTGACGGATTTTCAAAAGCAATTTGAAGACGGGAAAATCGGACTTTCCTTACAAGTCATGGATTTTTTGTCTGATTGGTTGCTTAACCACATCCAAAAAGAGGACAAGAAATACGGCTCGTTCTTCAACGAAAAAGGATTTTTTTAGTTATCAACCCAGAGGCGGAGTTGCCAGAATCGCTATCGCTTCCACGATTAAGAACGTAAATCTTAAGAGAAATACGCTACGATAATTAGCCTTCTCAGCATGTTTTGAGAAGCGCTGGCAAGGCGAGCGTCCGACGCAATTCACCGTGCATCGTGAAAGATTGCGTCGTTCCAAAATCTTGCCAAATAAAATATGTCCGCCATATCGGTCTAATCATCCTTCCAAGCGGTGGAGAAACGAAGACGGGAAAATCGGAATTGCTTATCAAATGATGCCAATCTTTATCCCTTACCTATAATTCCGACCGCTAGTTCCCGTCTCATTTCAAAATCGTCAAATCGGACCGATATGGCGGCATTTTCTTTCAGCATTGCCCTTAATATCCGCTCTCATGTCACGGAAAGAGACGGCGTTCAACCGTCGCACAAATCTGTCGCATAGCGATCCGGATGGGGTCGCCGAACATAATCTGAGCGTTGAAGAGCGAAAGCTGCTTGGCTTAACAAAAACGCCGGAACGTCATCCGCCAATCGAGGTGGCGAACATCTAAACCTGGCATGAGGACGGGCAGAACAAAGTCGGGGTGTTTCGTATCACTTTGGTTCGACTTGTGCGATAACATTTCCTGTAATAACTGTTGTGATCGGAAAGGTAGCCAAAAAATATGCGACCTTTTTCTTGGAACCACGGCACCCGGGAGCTAGAAATCGATTTTAAGGCACCTGGAAGCGTATTTGGAGAATCCAAAACAAAAAAATGGTCGGGGAGTCGAGCGGATACTTTTGATTGTTTTTTAATCGTTCTGAGTCTCCAGCAACGTCTCCAGTTCCTCTTTCGTCAATCTGCCCTCGCAGCGACCGTTTTTCTCTAAGTTCTTCCAAAAATACTTTCGCTCGTCCTCAACGTGTTTTTCGACATCGTCCCGGGTGTAAAACCCCATCTTGCTTGCCCAATAGCGACCTTCTCCGAGACCGTACATGATCGAGATTATTTTTTCATCTTTGGGACGAGGCGATTTGTCCGTGTTGTAGGAGATAACGGCAATTTCGTCGTCTCTGATGCTGACGACGTGAATGCTCTCTTGAGTTCCGGCAACTGAGCGTCGGGTTCGCTCGTCAAGGGCGGCATTGAGCTTTTCAGTAACCTCTGGTTTCATGTGTTCTCCGTTTTGGATGGACAGTCCTGGTATTTAGACGTTTGCTTGATGAATATGCGGGGTATTTCTTTTCCTTTCTGTCGGGTTGTTCGACAGAAAGGAAAAGATGGTCCGCCAAAGCGACAGAACGTCAAAATAGTTCCCGCTGCGGCAGAATACAGTCCGGAGAATCGTGCAACGGCGAATTTACGGCGGAGCCGACCGGAATTGCGACCATCTCGCTCTCCGTGTAAGGAACGAGCAGCGACTTTAAATCGAAGGTATCTTCAGCCTTCGCATCCAACCAAGTTGTTGCGGAAGAATTTGAAAGAACGACCGGCATCCGATCATGAATCTCAGCGGTAACTTCGTTCGGCGTCGTTGTGATGATGGTGCATGACTCAATCGTCGTTTGGGACTTAGACCAGCGCTCCCAAAGCCCTGCAAATACAAACGGTCGTTCGTCGGCCATCCTGATGAAATAAGGTTGCTTTCGCTTGCCGTTCTTTTTCCACTCGTAATACCCGTCGGCAAGAACGACGCACCGGCGAGATTTCAGGGCGTTTTTGAAGGAGGATTTTTCGTCGATAGTCTCGGCACGGGCGTTGATTAGGCGATTGCCAATGCGAATGTCATCAGCCCAAGACGGCACCAGTCCCCAACGAAGCATCGCCAGTTCCCTCATTCCGGTATCAACGGAGTTTCTGATCACGGCGACCGATTGGGAGGGGGCGATATTAAACCTCGGCTCCCAATCAAGTTCCGTCTCGACGGCGAATATCTGCAGAAAGGCGTTGAGTTCTTGAAGCGTGTACCGTCCGCACATGGGATTTCCTACTAAATTGGCGAAAAACTGGACTTAGGGAATGTGCTTGACGAATAGTGAACATTAGTATATTGTCGTCGGCGTGGTGAGAAAATGCCAACCAAATTCAACCAACAGCAAACCATTGTAGAGCTTCGCACGAAATTGCTGAACTGGGAGCGGAACATCCGGTGATCATCGTCGGCTAACCGCCTCCCCAAGAAACAAAGAACGCTGGCAGGGGTAGGAGACTGCCTCAAACAAAATGGCTCATAGGGATTGATATTTTTCACGAAGGAAAGCATCTTCCGAACGCAGCCAGCAATTTCGCCGAGCCTCGCAGTCGGAGTTTTCCACGCAACAATCCCCAAATCAACTTTCGCTCTTTTGATAGGAAACCAAGCCACCATCGGCTATCGGCGGTAATCCGCAGGTCGGCAATTCCTTCATGCCCTTCAGTTGTGCGGACCGTTCCTTCTCGAATGACTACCGTTCCCCGCAACTCCTCCTCGCCCGTGAATGTGAAGTGATAGATGGCGTTCAATTCCTTCGATTTCTCTCTCTGAAAAACCAACGGCAAAGAATTGAGAAAAACTTGGATGGATCGAGGACGCAATCCGTTTCCAACTCGTTTAATCCGTTTTTTCGGAAAACGGCGAGCGACATGGTCTTCAGCGTCGGAACCGGGAACGACGTATATCGTTTCTTGCTTTTCGTTTAGCGGTCGCACAACGTCATTGACATAGCTTTTTTTGTCGGTCGAGTATTGCTTGACGACGTCCCTGCCCGCCGGGCAAACAGCCAAGCAATAGACGCATTTATAAACGCCTCCGCAGGTCAGGCTCTGCCAGACCGATGCAGTCTCTGAATCGGTAAACTTCCGGCGGTAATCGGCTGCGTTCTTACTGTCGGCGATTCCCTCAACCCAATTCGTAAATCCGCCCGCAAAGTCCCTGTAATTGTGCGTAATACATGCGGAGAAATTGAAATATCCATCGGATGAAATCGCTCCCGTGGGACATGCCGCCACGCATAATTTACAACCGAGACAAAGATCGTCGATAAGCGGCTGCCCATATTCGTTTACTTCAGCGTCGATAAGCACCGTTCCCAGCAAGATAAAGTTTCCGAATTGAGGATGAATCACGCATCGATGCAATCCCATTCGGCCTAATCCGGCGGCAACTGCGACCGTTTTATGTGATACCGCCCATCCCTTTCCGGACGCATTATCCATCTCCGTCGGAAAGGCTACGGAAGGATTGACGGCACGAACGCCTTGCCGTTCCAACGCCGCAACAATTCGGTGACATGCTTTGTGAACTCTATCGGCGGTTTCATGTGACTCTAAACTGGCCGTGGAGCGGGCCGAATTCCGAATCGGCTCACGGTTCATCCGACATACCACGCTGGCAAGGGTTTTTGTCGGCGGAAAGTATTTCAGCAGTTCGGTTCGCTCCTTATCAAAGGCGGGATTGCTTATGTTCGCAAAACCGACTTCATCGGCTCCGGACTCCAAACACAAAGCTCGTAAGATGTTTGAGTCCAGTTTTGCGGGCGACGAAGCATGATTGCCTGCTTGACCGTAATCGATTATCGCCTTTTCGGATAAATCATTTGAATTCATGTGACGATCCTTATTGTTGTATATGCAACTATAGCGGTAAAAAAATCCAGTTAATCGGGAAACCCCAGCTTGCTAGCCATCTTGCGGATTAGGACGATTCCGTCGTCGCCCAGAAGCCGCTTCGTCTCAGCTTGTGCTTGCTCCCACCCAGGGGCGGCTTTTTCCAACAGCTTCCTCCCTTTTACGGTCAAGCGGAAAGGTTGCTCCCGAGCGTCGTCAGTTGGGACCACTTCTACCCAACCTTGAACTCGCATCCGATCGACGTTACGGCTTACGGTAGAAGCGTCAAGCCGAAGAAACTCGCACACTTGAGCGGGGAGAATCTGTCCACGCTTTTCCGCAACGACCAAGATGTTGAATTGACTGGCCTTGATGCCTAACGGGCGGAGAGCGTTATCATAGAGGCTCGTCACGACACGATTGATCAGTCGCAAACGTCCTGCAACGCAGTTTTGAGCGATAACGTCGGCAATATTAGTAGATTTTTTGTTTGGCATGGGAAATCGCCTGCGAGGTTAAATATATTTGTACATACAACCAACACTTCCTGTCAAGCCATTTGGCGACCTGCATGCCGAAAATATATTCCGATTTCGTTGTGTGATTGTCGTTGAATCACCGAAAAAAATGGTCCAGAGGTTGGGTGGACAAGAAACCAAAAGCCCTCCAGGCAGGGAAGAACCCGGAGGGCGATGCGATATTGACTGTGCGACAACTGACCGACATTGCCTCAGCCAAGCAGGAGAAATACCACCCAAGGCTAACATCGTCATAAATTACAAACTTCTGCCAGATAAAAATGCGACAACCGTTTTGGAAGGAAAAGGCAATATTGATCATATTTTTCATGCAAATTGGGAAGCGACAAATTTGTAACATCGCTAGAAAATCCGAGGTGGAAGATGTTGAAGCCTTATAAAAACAATGTTCGCCTGACGATCTATACTTGAAATACAGAGCAGCACATCGTGCGGAGGGCAAAATGGATGAAATCTACCTGAAAGCATTGGAAGATTACGGTCAATGGCTTTGCGAACAGATCGACAATCTCGTCAAGCTGGAAGGTGATTCTCACGAAACGGCGTTGAGATTCGCCGCCAGCGTCGTAAAAGAAGCGGGGGACCGTGGTCTGAAGCTGGGCTTAACCGGTCTCTATGAAGCGACCCGTGTCAATTCTGACATGCTTGACGCAATTCCGGCTCGGTTTGGTCTTGAATGTTGTCTTGCCAAAGCACGCAATCCCCAAAAAGAAGTCAACTTTTCCGTCGACGAATATGTTCGGCAAAATCATAGATGGCAGGGACCGACATGCCGTGGATAACCGACGCCGCTACGGTCCGGCTGCCCCGACCCGGAACGTAGCGTGTGTTTCGCAGAATTAGCGATAGATGCCCCCCAGCAATTTCGTCCACATTGATATCGGCATCGACGGTGACAGCATGTTGTCACCGCCGGGGGAAATTTTGCATTTTTCCCAAAAAAGCCGCCAGTTAACATTTTTGTCGCAGGCGTCGTCGATTTCATGTAGATTCCGAAATATTTTGACGGCTCAACGTGAAAAAACGTAGAGTAGATTATGTCGCCGCAGTCGTTCATGCAGTTATCGAAACTGTTGATTCCGGACGTCCATGATGCCGCTGACCAAGTTTCGTTCTTTGCAACACCGACTAGATGATCTGAAGCAAAACGTCGCCCGCCTTCCCTCCCAGTATCGCCTGGGAGACGTCTCCGTGCTGACGGTTCATGAATACGACGGCGTTCTTGACGCCATCATCAAAGAATATCCGGAAATTAGAGTAGCCTTGCCCGACCACATCCATTTGGCAGGCGTGACAAGCGGAATTTCGTATAACGAATTTGAAACCTTGATCGACGAAACAATCACCATTCTCGATATCATGTCGCCCAGCTAATGTTTTCATCAGCTTCTCCGAGCGATCTTCGGAGTTCTTGTATTTTTTCAACGTTATTGCAGTCCGGCGGCTTTGAAGCACTCCATGTACTTCTTATCGACCCCGACGAGGTGCTCCTCGAACCACGTTTTTATGAAGTCCAACACGTCGAGTCCTAATAGATCGCTTCCCCATTTTGCTCGATTCTGCAAATCAAGAACTTTGCCGACAAACTCGTCATGGGCTTGTTTATGCTCCGCATATTCGGAAAAGTGAAAGAGAAGCATGTAATCTTCTTCGGTTTTGAAGTGTCGCTGCGTGTAATCGGCTAATTCTGCGAGAATTCGTGTTGTTTCCGGACTTTGCACGTTCTCCGTCATAGAAGCATGTAAAGTATTGATCATTTCAACGAGTTCTTGATGTTGCGAATCAATTTCCGCAACGCCGACGGAGAAATCGTCCGTCCACTTCACATAAGCCGACGAGTCTTCGGCTATCGCCGCTCGTTGTTGCTTTATTATCCATTGCGAATGCTTTTTGTCCGTGCCGAGAATGTGTCCCCTCAACCAAGCATGAAGAATCGGCAACGATTCGAGTTCGGAAATCGTTTCCCCTCGTTTCATTTTCTCCAGGACGCCATGCAACTTTTTCTTAAACCCATCATGGGCGAAATGGTGTGCATGAAGACCGGAGCAGCCGAATTGCTTCATGTAGTTCTCTTCCATTTTGCAGTGCATGTCCCAGAAGTCAATCAATTGGGAGAGCAGTTTTTCGGTAACCTGCTTTTCCTTATGAGTAGCCATTGCGTCGTTCAAGTCGTCAAACAATTTGAACAGCTCTCGATGTTGCGAATCGATTTCAGCAACGCCGACGGCGTAATCATTTGACCATTTAATAAGAACCATTGCACTCACCTCAGCAATCTCTCCACCGGCGAACAGCCCTTGCTACAAGCTACGTTTTGAACAAGCGGGTTCCGTTTTGCCGCAATATGCCGATTGTCAGGCTTCTGGTAAAACCGACGGTAACATTTTCGTCAGGAAAAACGAACTCAACTCACTTATGCAAATATAGACTGGCAAAATTGTTGGCGTCGGCGGCGTGCTTCATTAACCGCCCCGGAGACGGGTGCGACCCCTTGTTGGTCGTATCGACGATGTGCATGAACGGCATTTTCGGAATGACTAGACCTCGTAAGTGACTTTCGGCGGAATATTTTCCCTGGCGAATCACGTAGGCGTCTTCGGTGAAAGCGCCAAATCGTTCAGATAAAAAACTCTGTGACTATTAGCTTGGAGAATGAAAAAGAACAACCTAGATTGATTGTGTTCGCCGTTTGCTTGCCTCATCGAAACCACTGTCGTCGAATGCTCCTCATGCCGTCTCCGATGTTTCGTCCCCTGCAACTGCGACTGAATAGCCTAAAGCGAAGCATCGTTCGCTTACCGGCTCAAAATCGACTTGGCGACGTCTCCGTTCAATCGGTAAAAGAGTACAACGACGTTCTTGACGCCATTATTAAAGTGTTTCCCGAGATCAGAATGGCCTTGCCTGAACATGTCAATTTGAAAAGCGACGATGCCCAAGCCTTGACCGTAGGGAAGGACGGGATTTCGTATGAGGATTTCGAAGCTCTGATCGACGAAGCGATTGTCATCTTAGACATCATAAGCCCCACCGGCGACAAATTCCTCTGAGATATTCGTCCAAGCGTCTCCGAAAATGGGTGATCTTGTCGAAAAGATAGGAAGACGTCAATGTTTTTCCGCTAGTCGCAAATATGTAGATTAAACTCCGACATTCGTTCTTAGACGTAATTTTCATTATCCGCCGCACTAAGCGGCAAGCGAATTATGAATGTTGTGCCTTTCCCCACTTCACTCTCGAATGTTATGGAACCTCCGTGCCGTTGAACGACGCAGCTATACACGAGAGCAAGCCCTTGTCCGGTTCCTTTTCCGACTTCCTTCGTCGTGAAAAATGGTTCAAAGATGCGGGAGCGAATGTTTTCTGGTATTCCCGTTCCCGTATCGCTGACACGTATTTCGACGAAGCGGTTCAGCATGCGAGTGCTAACGCTGATTATTCCCATTTCATCTGATTTTATCTCGCCAATGGCATGGGCGGCGTTGACTACCAGATTAAGGATGGCCTGATTGAACTCTCCTCGAAAGCATGGCGTCGGCGGCAAGTTCGGATCGAGATCCAGCTTTAAATTCGCCACGTACTTCCATTCATTTCTTGCCATAGTCGTCGTGTTTTCAATCGCTTTATTTAAGTCGGTACTCATTTTCTCCTTGTCGCCAGGGTGTGAAAACGCTTTCATCGCAAGAACCAATTGCGAAATGCGTTCAACTCCTTCCAAAGCCTGCGAGACGGCGACGGGAACTTCCTCGAAAAGATAATCCAAATCTCTGGATTCCTTAGCCTTCACGAACTTATCCAGGAGTTCCGGCGTCACCTTGTTTTCTTTCGCCGCCTGGGCCACGTCAGTAACGAGGGAATACACTTCTTGGAAGGTTTCAAACGACTCTTGCACGAAACGGGCGTTGTCGCCGACATATTGAATGGGCGTATTGATTTCGTGAGCGATACCTGCGGTTATTTGTCCCAGAGCCTCCATTTTTTGCGATTCTCGAAGAAGCGCCTCCGCCGTCTCACGCTCGGCTTGAGCTTTTATGCGGGCGTCATCGGCTTTTTGACGTTCGATGATTTCCGTTTTCATAGCCTCGTTCGCCAAGGAAAGCTCCGCCGTTCGTCGTTGAATTCGGAGTTCCAGGTCGTCGTGGGATTGAAGCAAGGCGTCTTCCGCCCGAAAACGCTCGGACATTTCGGAGGTGATCTTTTTTGTAACGAAAACCATAATGGAGATAGCGAATATTACAGCCAGAGCCAATATTGCCCACATTGCCTTGCGGGCAGTTTGGTATCGCTCTTCCGCTCGTTGAGCCGCCAAGTCCATTTGGTCGCTTTGAAATTGGACAAACGAATTCCAAGCTGCGTGATAGCGAATCAACAAGGGAGCCGTAACTGTCGCCATGACGTTTCTTGCTTCGGCATGCTTCCCTTCTTCGAATTGCAACTTAAGCGCTCGTTTGTAGCTTTCTACATACAGCACTCGGGTTTTGTCGACCTTTTCAATCAGATCCCGCTCCTCCTGCGAATCCGCTTTTCGTTTTATCTCTCGGACCAACTCCGATATCTTTTCCGTGTTCTGAATTCGCTCGGACAGCAGAGCGTCAATCTCGCTTTTGTCGTTCATCAAGAAGACTTGTAGGGTAATACGGTTGTTGACCGAGGAATATGCAAGAGCCTTCCTTGCCAACTGAACCTTCGACCACTGACGGCTTACCAAAGCGGACATATCCTCATTTACCTGCTGCGTTCGGCTCAACGCCAAATATCCCACGGCGATTAAGAGAGCGATCAGAACAAAAAAAGCTCCGGATAGTTTAACGGCGACGGAATTGCGATTTATTTTTGATTTTTGCATGATTCTGGTTGATGATTTTCGCTTCACTCACAATAACAAATGCTGTCGACTTCAAAGTCTAATTGAGTTTAGGGGGAGCTGGAGGCAGATGGTTAGGTCGAACCGGCAACAGGATTGTAAACGTCGTTCCTTTGTCGACTTCGCTTTTAAAAGTCAACGAGCCGCCGTGTTTATCCACTACGATGGAGTATGCTATTGCCAGTCCTTGACCGCTCCCCCGTCCGACTTCCTTCGTAGTAAAGAACGGATCGAAGATTCGTTCCCGATATTCCGACGGGATGCCGCATCCCGTGTCTTCGATCTCAATGCGAACATTTTTGCCTTCATGTCTTGTGCGTATGCGGACTCGACCTTTTTCGCCTGTCTTTGCCACGACTTCGGCGACGGCATGGGCGGCGTTCATTAATAAATTCAAGAAAACTTGATTCAAATCCCCTACATGACAGAACACTTGCGGCAGCGGTCCTAAATCCGTTTCAACGTTCGCAATGTTATTAAACAAATTTCCCGCCACGGTAAGCGTCGTCGTTAGAGCGTGATTTAGGTCCGCTGGGGTCTTCTCACGCCGGTCAGGATGGGCGAAATCCTTCATTGCCCGAACTATCCTGGAGATGCGAGAGACTCCGTCAAAAGCGTCATCGAATGCTGCGGGGATGCTTTGTTCGAGATAACCTAGATCTATGTCCTGTTCCGCTTCAACGATCGCCTTCACAGTTTCTTCATGACCTGGTGCGGCGGTGAATGTCCCAAGAGCTTGTTTGTACTTAGCCAAAATTATTCTGAAATCATCATAGCCGCTACGGAGGAAGTTCAGGTTGTCACCGACAAATTGCGTCGGCGTATTAATTTCATGGGAGATGCCTGCGGCGAGTTGCCCGACGGCCTCTAGTTTGTTCGCTTGTCTTAGCTGCATCTCCGCCTGCTGGCGACGTTCCATTTCCAACTTCAGTTCCTCTTCCGCCTCCTCACGTTGATGTAGCGCCTCCAAAAGCTGATCCGTCTGCCTCTTCAATTGTTCATTGAGTTGTCCAAGCTGAATGTTTCGGTCCTTGACCTCTTGCTCCAGCGAAACCCTCGTGGTGACGTTCCGGCATACTTCGACGCCGGCGATGACGTTCTTATCTTTGTCAAAGATAGGAAAACAGGCGTTTTCCCAAAACGAGGTCGTTCCGTCAGCGCTGGCGGCGGCACGTAACACCAACGTCGCTTCTCCCGTGCGAATCGCTTTCGCCACCCCGCAACCTTCGCACATCTCGGTTCGCTTCTCGTAGCAAACGTAGCACTTCTCTCCAAGATGACTGCCAAACACCTGCTGCATGGCGTCATTTTGATAAATGATGTTGAAATCTCGATCCTGAACGGTAATGCCGTCGGCAAGATTATGTAAAATGTGTTCTCGAAGAAGGAATGCGTTTTCTGCGTGGAGGAGATTTTTCGAGGCTTCCGTTACGTCGAGCGGAACCAGAAACAAGTCAGACACGCAGATTGCCCGTTTATGTTCGAGCGATACGATTCGATCCCGCAGTTTTTGATTTTCCTCGTCTAATCCAAGAATGAGTTGACAAGCCTCCTCAAGAGCCTCGCCGCAGGGGGGCTTTGTTGAGGCAGCTTGAGCGACAAGTCGCTTCGTTACTGTCTGGATGTCAGTGTGAGAAAAATCGTTCATTTACAGACCCGCCATTTGAACGGACATTACAATATTCCGCTTCAAAACCATACGTTAGAATAATCAGCGGAAATGGCGTGTTTTTGGTGCGAACAAACATGCGGAGACGTTTTGATTGAGTCGTTAGCGTTGCATTTCGTTCATCACAAAGATCATGTGATTGGAGCCAACAAAACTTCGCCAAGAAATAATAAAGCCTGTTAGGAGGGGCAGGATTCCTAACAGGCGACTCGCAATTGGGCGGGGCGACGGAGCGGGGCAGGTGTCCGTCGCTAGAGTATTTCCACCCAATGCGATTCATTCTTTTCTAACGAGTTTTTTGTCAATCCACGCTAGAAAAATCACATGTTTTTTGTCGTTTCTTGTGTTTAATGGCGGGGATAGTCTGGTCAGGCAGGCTTTTTATATCAAATAGATTATGCGATACGTGTCCATCCACGTTTTGAGAAAATTCTAGTGGAGAACATGCCAAAGGAGCCGCAACTTTCCCGCCAACGACTTTTCGATTATCCCTGGATGCCGATCAAATGGCTCAACGCCGTCGTCAACTCTTCATTAACGTCCCTTCTGAACCATCTCAGGAGATGTCAAAAGCATACTCGATTAGGGATGTTGCCGATTCGATTCATGCCGATTACCCGACCGTCTTTCCGACTTTCGTAAGGAGCGGTCTATACTTGCGTAACCCGTTTGAACGATCCGACTATTAAAACGCCGCAACGAGCGATTGATAAGAAGCCCCGCTCATGTGGATCAACCGCCTTTGGAGGAATACAGTCCTACCGTGTCTTCGATCACCCCGCACGAAATCGTTCGCAAAGCGATAGAAGAAGACGCAATCGATTTGCTTTTGCTTGGGAAGCAGGAGTATCGATATCTTCCATACTGGTCCTCCGCCTACGGCGATACAGACTTGCCAGATTTGTTGGAGGCTCTGCACGGGGAGGCGAAGAGAAAACCTGAGTTGGAAGTCGAAGAATCTCTGACCTATGCAATTCAAAAGATTCTCAAGACATACGAGGGATTATTGCCGACGGCGGAGTGCATATTCTACGAGTCTTACCTGCGATCAGAATCGCTTTCATCGTTCAACTTGCCGCTTGAAGAAATCGCAGTCATGCTTCGAGACCAGATCGAAAAATATAAAATCAGTTTGTTTACGGACAAATCTGGACGTGGCGTGTTGTGGAAAGACGGTCTTCTAGGGGTATTGAGGCAGTTGAACATTGTAACGCAAGAATTCGGCGGTCCGTCCTTCTTCGATGTTCCGCTTAGCGTATTCTAAACGACTCCATTCTCATCGTCTCGGCGTCCCGGCGGCAAATGGGGACTTTCTTGGTTCTCGGTTTGTTTACGGGGGATGCGGAATGTGTCGCACTTAACCAACATCTTCAGCGTTGATACTCAAGCAGAACGCCATTCATCTGGCGTTACCGTTAACGGTTCATCAAGAAACAAAAAAGCCCGTCGGCAGGGGCAGGTGCCGAACGGGCAATTCGCTATTGGGCGTGGTGCGACGGATCGGGGCAGGTGTCCATCGCTAATAGAATTAACGCCCAAGTTCTTGTATTTTCGTAGATGCTGTTTTTTTGTCAATCCCCACCGAAAATTGGCTCGTTTACTTCCAGTTGCCTTTTCTGACTTTCTGGTCAAATCGACGGTCGTAACTGGCAAAAGTATTCCGATTCTGCGGGCTTCCAGGGGAGCAGCAGACCGTTTTTCCGTCGCAGAGAAACGGATATAATGGCCGAATCTGATCTGAGAAAGTCAGCCTCAAAACATCGAGATCGAAAGGGACAGCGATTTATGCGTTATGTAATGAAACAAAAGATGTTTTCTTGGGGAGATGACTTCTTCATTAAGAACGACCAAGGACAAGATGTGTTTTTCGTAGACGGAAAAGCCTTTAGCTTTGGCAAAAAGCTTTCTTTTCAGGACATGAATCACAAGGAATTGCTGTTCATTCGAGAGAAGCTTCTTTCTTGGGGACCGACTTACGAGATAAGTCGTGATACCGAACTGGTCGCCGTCGTTAAGAAATCGCTCTTCACGCTGTTTCGCTGCAAGTTCACGGTGGATGTTCCTGGTCCGGACGACCTAGAGGCGGAAGGAGATTTTCTTGATCACGAATATGCGTTTACCAAAAACGGTAGAACCGTAGCTGTCGTATCAAAACAATGGTTCACTTGGACGGATACTTACGGCGTGGACGTTGCCGACGGTGAGGACGACGTTTTGATTTTGGCGAGTACCGTGGTAATCGACATGATTTGTCATGGCGACCAGAAAAACCGATGATGTTCTTTAGAGAAAGCCCATCCATACCCCGCACCGCCTTCACGATCAGAATCCTTCTCTTCGCCAATTGACCTCTTTCAGATCGACTGAATGATAATACGGTGAGTCTTTCACCAATCTTCGCAAAAGTCCCGCCAGTCGTTCGCTCGTTTCTGAGTCGATCCCAATAAAAACGGATTTGATACGGATGACGGATTGCTGCTCGGCATTTTTCCAAGCGATCAAGGAATCCGAACTCGTCGGCAAATTCTCCATGTCGATCGCCGAATCTCCCGTCAGATAAAACAAGAGTTGGAGTGCCTGAAAGCCGGTCAGAGATAAAGTCAGGGCTTCATCGATCTCGATTTGAATGTAGCCGTCGACGGGTTCAAGCCAGTGGTGTGAATTCGTTGGTCCGTCAGCAGTCCACCAAGTCGCCGAGATTGTCGTTTCTTCGTCGAGCGTAGTCATATTTCTCTCCTTATTCTTTAGGAGAGTAAGGAGGGAAAAAACTTGTGGAGATTTTTTGATTGCGGATTTGGTTTGTCCGAAAAATCTCGGAAACTCCGACTCATCCGCCGCACCATTATTCGCTTTCCCTCCAGGAATCTATCTCCCTCGTGGGGGCTATTGATTCCACCCCCCATACAGAAGTAAAATCGGGGGTTGAGGTGATTTTCATCTATACCAGAACCTTTTCTTATCTGGCAAATCTCAAACAGATAGGGGCTTGGCATGAGAACTAATAAAGAGTTTTTTAAGACCTTGGGTGCCGAAAGAGCAAGATTCTTTCTGTGCGACCTTCATGTCCATAGCCCAGCTTCAAAGGACATGATCGAAGGCGAGAGGTTTGAAGCCCTCTCGGACGAGGAAAAAAAACGTCTTACCCTCGCAAAAGATTTGCGAGGGAATTTTCTTGAATACGAGACTCATTTGATTGAGCAAAACATATTTCCGATCGAAGACTACCTTGATCTGCTTATACGCCGGCGAGACTCCGTTTTAAGCACGTTTCAGGCTTGTGAAGGTGATAAATGGGGAATCGTAGCTATAACCGACCACAACGTCTGCTCATATGCCTGCCGCCTTTCGACTTACGCCTGGGACAATCGAAACTCTTCTCGATTAATTGTGCTCCCCGGAATTGAACTCGACGTTAGATTTCCCATTTCGGATGCTTCCATTTCTACTTCTGCTCACATTTTACTAATCTTCGCCCCAACAACTATCGATCGCAACATTGCATATGCAATTCGAGAGGCATCTGGGAATGACTGGGACTTTGGGCGACCGCTAGAAGTGAGTTCGCTTCAACATTTCGTGAACAGCATCCGACATCATTTGGTTTCTCCAGCAATTGCCATTGCTGCACACGTTGACACAGGAAAGGGAGTTCAGGCCCGCACTGTAAAGGCCATTGGCAAATCGTTCCGGGCACCAGAAGCGGAGTTTGCCCGCCTTTCCGGTGAGTTAGAAATTATGTCACTGAAGGGGCGAAACGATGTCTTGCCTTCGTGGGAGATGGTAGAAGTTAAGCAGAGCATTGAGGGCATCAAGGAAGAGATTGCAAACGAGAGTGAGATTCCGTTGAGGGTACTGGAACTAATAGGCGGCTGCGGTTTTGATGGTCTTCAAGTCCACGACATATCTGCTGGGCGACACTATCGGAGACTTCATCGGTTCGAGCAGAAAATTGGTAGGGCTGTTCCCCTTATTTGTTCTGACGCCCATCGAATCGACGACGTGTTTGTATGTAAGAGCGGTGAAGTCCCCTTCATCAAGCTTTCAGATATCACTGCCGACGACTCTCCCGAGAGGAAAAGTGTATGGGAGAATGCCGAAGTCCCATTTATGAAGCTTTCGAATCTTTCCAGCACCCGATCTCCAGAAGATGTGTTCCATGAGATTCGCACTCGGGGTATTCGATACGGAGAGACACGCTTTAGCGTCCAATCTCCTGGTGAAGTAACTTGCTGGATTTCCGGCATTGAAATTATCCCCGATTCCCCAAAAGCAAAGACTTTTTGGCCATTTTCAGACACAGAATCCAACTCGTTTAACTTGTCGTTGTCTCGCAACCTCAACTGCTTGATAGGAGGAAGAGGCTCAGGAAAGAGTGCTGCAATAGAAGCCCTCTCGTTCGCCGCCCAGCCGAAGTTTCTTGAGGATCGAGATTCAGGGCCATTTGTTGATGACTTCCGACGACGAGCCGACGCAACTATTTCCGGCTGCAATGTGCGATTGTGTTGGATTTGTCTGGATGAACAAGGAGCGTACCTGCAAAAACGTGCCATCTTTTCCACGAGATACTTCAACGAATCGGGGAGGCACCAATCAATCTCTTGTTCGGACATAGATAACAAAGAGATACCCTTGGTCTCACTTCCGATAGAGATATTTCGATTGCATGAAATTGAAGACCTGGTCGAGAAGCCAGAGCAACTCCGTGACCTCTTCGATAACCTCTGTGGTGAAGACGTTGCAGCAAGGACGAAAAAGATTACATCTCTCGTGGGGCAACTGCAAGGACAGAGAAAGGTACTAATTGGGATCGCAAAGGAAATCTGTCTGCTAACAAGAGAAGGCTCACCGTTGAGGGCTTATGCGTATCGCAAAATGCTGTATGACGCAGTTAATTCCAATGACGTTCGAGCCAAGTACGAACGTTTGGACGGAGCGGCAAAAGCCGCCGAGATAGCGAAAACAGCAGAAGATAACTGGAAAACGCTTTACGATGAATTCGACCTTAAGGATAAAAAACGGCAGCTTGAGGACTTCTTCGTTAAAGTCGAGAATGCAGCAACTGATTTCGATAAGAACCTTCTGCCCTTTTGTTCTCCGTTTGAAGATTTCGTCAAAGCCCCTGCTGACGGCGATGAAACCAGTAGGAACCTCAAAGCTCGGGTCATTGGGGCGGTCACGCAGCTTGATACCGAGCTATCGGCAGTAACGCAGGTTGCGGACAACGCCGGGAAGACTACCCTCGACGCCATTAAGATCGAGAGAGAAAAACTTGCTGGAGAAGGATTGCCCGTAGGTGGAAAGGAGCGTGAAGCAAAAAAACTAGAATTTGATGAATCTGTTCAGGCCCTTGAGTCCTACAAAAAGCAAGTCGAACTATGGACGCAAGAGATGCAATTAAGGAACGCTACGTTTGCATATCTTGAAGCCGAGTGTAGAGCTCGCACTGAAGAACGAAAGAAGAAGGCGGCGGAGATCACAACAAAACTACGCCATGAGCTTGACCCAGGAACCCTTGTGATCGAAATAGATGCCCGGCCGATGGCAGATAAACGAGGATTGGCGGAATGGATTAATGGGCATCTATACCCCCCAAATACGAGGTCAAAAGATGTTCGCACGGACGCACTCATTGAAGACGGTTTGATGCCAAAGACGCTCCGAAATGCTTTGCTTGGAGAAGAAGAATTTCCTTGTGTCGAACGAGCTAGTGTAACAACAGGGCAAATCGATAAAGCGGCGACCGCTCTTTTTGTCGGGCATTGTTGGGGAATGCGACGGCTTCCTCCAGAGAAACAGCAAACCGAAGTGTCTCCGGAGCAATGGACTAGTTTACCAGAAGATATTCGAAACGGGTTACTTTGCTTCCCCGTCGTTCCTGACACTGATGGAAAACTAGATGAGAAGCGGCTCAGTAATGTCTTGGAAATTGACGAAATTATCTTCGACGACCTGCCGGAAATCCGGTTAATGGATCGACCAGGTGAAATGACGACGGCACGCCCTCTGCCAGAGCTTTCCCCCGGACAACGTTGCAGTGCAATTCTTCCCATTCTTCTTTTGAACGGAACGTGCCCTTTGGTAATAGATCAACCCGAGGACAATTTGGACAATCGTCTGATCCGTGAGGTTGTAGTTAAAATACTTGCCTCAATCAAGCTGAAAAGGCAAGTTATCATCGCTACCCATAACCCCAATCTGCCGGTCTTGGGGGATGTTGAACAAGCCATTGTCTTACGGGCAGTTGAAGACAATAAGTGCCAATTACAGGTCACTGGCAATTTGGATGACCCAAAGGTAGTGCGGCTTATCACCGAAGTGATGGAGGGCGGTCGTGAGGCATTCCAGTACCGCCACTCCATTTATCAACCGTATTGGGAAGGACCAGTTGCCACAGAAGATGGAAGGTCGGAAGCTTGAGTATCCAAGCTTCCGCTACACGAGCTGATAGGCCGCCAACCACGGCGTTGCTTAGCCTTGAGGATATTCACATGCCATTTGAAAAAGAATTTACAATACGGACGGCGACCTTCAATGAAGTTGGTTGGTTTTTTCGCAGTGCTTCCCAACAGGATTGGAATGGCATTGTTCCAGCTTTTATCGACGATACACGGCTCGAACTCTGCGATGGTTTTTCTGTGGCAGAATACCAGGGTGAAGTCATCGGGGCTGTCGCAACTTCGTCAAAGGGCATGGATGGAAAGTCCTTGCCGACAATCGTGAACCTTTACGTCTTGCGTAAATTCACCAAAAAAGGCGTTGGGTTACGTCTACTCGTGGATGCGATGAAACGTTTGCTTTCGCCAGAAAGCCCCAAGGTATACTGCCTGGCAATCACAAGAGCGATGGTGAGAACAATCGAGAAGCTTCCACAGGAATTAAGGGATTGCTTGGAATACAAGGTTGACCTCAGCGAAGATTTCGTGGCAGCATGGGAGTCGCTGCAAAAAATCAAGGGGATTGATAGTTGCGAATAAACCGGACATGAGCAGAGGTCGAATTCAAAGACGATTCCGATGAGTGGTCCGCCGTCGCCGTGTTTGCTATGGATGTCATCAACGACAGTGGATCCGTTCTCGGCGATTACGGAAGCGTTGAAGAGGCAATATTGATACCAATAAGTCGGCTTTTATATCGCACAAATCGATTTACCGAAGGACACATTACATGACACGCATTCAGATCAAGGGTGGTGAATATCCAATTGGGAAAATTTTTGGAAAGGATTTTGTCTTCCGAATCCCGTTGTATCAACGTCCATACGCATGGCAACAAGACCAAACAGAGGAGCTTCTGGATGACCTTCTTTCTTTCGTTGGTGACGGGAATGAGCCAGTTGATGACCTTAATCCCTATTTTCTCGGCAACATCGTGGTCATTAAGGAAGACCATAAGCCTGATGCCGACGTAGTAGATGGTCAGCAACGACTGACAACCCTGGCGATTCTTCTGTCCGTGATACGTTCACTGACAGACGGAGATTTTGCCAAAGGACTTACGGAGTTCATCTACGAGAAGGGAAATCCCGTCGAGGAGACCCAAGACCGTTTTCGGCTGACTCTTCGGGATCGTGACGCCACGTTCTTTCAAGATTATATCCAGAAGGAGGGGCAGTTGCAGGGACTCTTATCGCTTGATGAGGTAAAGCTAAGTGACAGCCAGAAGAACATTCGCTCAAATACAGCCTCTCTTTTTAAACGCCTTAAGGAATTTCCGAAAGACGCCTGCAAACGCTTGGCTCAGTTCGTAATCAAGCAGTGCTTCTTGGTGGTTGTATCGACTCCAGACTTCGAGTCAGCCTATCGCATCTTTACCGTCCTGAACAGTCGTGGGCTTGACCTTTCACATGCCGATATCCTGAAGTCGGAGATCGTTGGCAAAGTCTCATCGGAGGAACAAGATAAATACGGTAAGCGTTGGGAAGATACGGAAGAACTGTTGGGCCGAGAGTCGTTCGCCGACCTTTTCTCGCATATTCGGACGGTCTATCGAAAGTTGAAACTGAAGGGAACTGTCCTGGCAGAGTTCAGGCAATATGTGATGTCAGAAGTCAAGGATTCCAGAACCCTGATTGATGATGTAATCGTCCCATACGCCAACGCATTCTCGGATATCAGAGAAGCCAATTACGAGAGTTCAAAGGGAGCAGATGATGTCAATACTCTTCTGAAGTGGCTTGGCGAGATCGACAACGCTGACTGGTTGCCTTCGGCCATGCTCTACATGTCACAAAATACAAATGCACCTGATGAACTTCGGCTGTTTTTCACCAATCTTGAACGTCTTGCCGTGATGCAGATGCTTACGAGATCAAGCATTAACGAACGAATCGAGCGATATGGGCGTTTAATAAATGCCATACAGAAGATGGCTGATCTATATGCTGAGGAATCGCCGCTCAAAATCTCAAGGGACGAACAAGAGAGAATGCTCTGTGTTCTTGATGGAGACGTGTATAACCTTCTCCCCAAAGTACGTAAATACGTTATGCTTCGGCTTGACTCCGCTTTGTCTGGAGGAGGTGCGACTTACGATCATGGGGTCTTTAGCATCGAGCATGTTCTTCCTCAACAACCCAAGGCTGGGAGTGTGTGGGAGTCATGGTTTCCTGATTCTGCTGAACGTGAGCAACTCGTTCATCGTCTTGGAAATCTTGTCATATTGAGCCGACGGAAGAATAGTAGTGCAAGCAATTACGATTTTGACAAAAAGAAGGCAAGTTACTTCACGAAAGATGGTGTTTCACCATTTCAGATTACGACCCAGGTGGTTAGCGAAGAGACATGGACGTCCGTTGTAATCAAACGTCGCCAAACGGAGCTTGTCACCAAACTAAAGTCAATATGGAACCTGTAGGTTGCTGACTTTCGACGTCAAGTTGGAGGGTAGTGTGATCCCATGAAACTCTTCCGCTACCGAAAACCGTCCCTCAAAACCCTTCTCGGCGTGACCAAAGCCAAGAAGCGATTGAAAAAAGAACTCGGTATCACCGACGCCTTGAAACCATTTTGATGATGGACGAACAAGAAACGGAAGATCAAACGTGATGTCGGTTACGAATCGGACGCCGGTCGGTTGATACGAAATGGATTGCCGAAGCCGGGAGGGTGTTTGGTGGTGATTTTGGTTGGAGTCGGCGTATTGGTGATGGCGGCGGTGGTGATGGCTAGGTGAAAAAGGAGGTGCATTAATGACCGATAACATTTTTATAATTCAGGATGATGGAAAACTTGTTGAAATGGGTGAAAAAGTCTACGACTCCGAGGCTCTGTTGCAAGAACTTCTTGCAAATTACCCGAAGTTGTTGAGCGGCAGTCAAATAGATATGGATTCTCCTCGACGTTGGTTGCTTATTAAACGAGAGATGGGAATCCCCGCCGAGGAGTTCGGCGGTGGTCGGTGGTCGGTGGATCACCTTTTCCTTGATCAAGACGGCATTCCCACTCTAATAGAAGTAAAAAGAAGTAGCGACACTCGTATTCGCCGAGAAGTCGTTGGGCAAATGTTGGATTACGCAGCCAACGCCGTCGTCTATTGGCCTGTTGAGCAAATCCGAATCGAGTTCGAAAAAAACAGTGCCGATCCCGAACAAACGCTTGCTGATTTCTTAGGCGAAGACGGCGATTTGGAAGATTATTGGCAACGTGTCAAAACCAATCTTCAAGCTGGTAGAATACGGATGCTCTTCGTGGCCGACTGCATTCCGCCGGAACTTCGGCGGATTGTCGAGTTTCTAAACGAACAGATGGACCCTGCTGAAGTCTTAGCCGTTGAAATCAAACAGTATGTTGGCGAGGGCATGAAGACTTTGGTGCCACGCATCATAGGGCAAACAGCCGAGGCAGAAAAGAAACATCGCACACCCTCGGCGTGGTCCGGATACTGGTTTGTGAACGTTGGAGACGGAGACCATAGGAATTGGGATGACTGCATGAAGCACGGTTTTTTAAGCGCTGGGCAGGGGAAAATTTATGGCGAGGCGATGAAGAAGCTTAAGGTCGGTGACAAAGTGTTTGCGTACATGAAAGGAAACGGCTATGTGGGATTCGGCAGTGTGACGCAGGAAGCGGTCATGGCGAAGGATTTCAAAGTCGACGGGCAATGCCTTTTTGATCTCCCTTTGGTTCAGCCTGGGATAAAGAATAATGCCGACAACCCCGAGCTTTCAGAATGGCCCATAGGGATTAAATGGGAACAGACTTATCCGAGAAATCAAGCAAAGACGTTTTCAGGAGTATTTGCCAACCCGAACATCGTCTGCAAAATCAGGGACGAACGAACGGTAAAGTTTCTGAAACAGCAATTTGGTATCGAGGAAGAGTAGTGCAAGGCGAGGTTTCGCAGTCAAAGCGATTGCAATGAAAATACAAAAGCGCTCGGCGGCGGTGGTGGCGAAGTAAGGCATTTTTCGGAGTAAGTCAAATGTTAAGAATTGATCGTCAACAAAAACGGTTTGAATCACTTCCGGCACCGGCCCTCGCTGACGTAGCTTTTAGGGAAGTCGGCGATCTGCAAAAGTGCATAGCCAACAATCCAGACGCATTTTTTGGTGAAATTGGGCAAAAGCTCTTTTTACTAAAGACCGAAGTTCATCCTTCCCAGACGGTGCAGGATCGAATTGATCTGCTGGCACTCGATGAAGAAGGAAACTCCGTCGTCATTGAACTAAAGCGGGACAACCACAAGCTACATTTGCTCCAAGCGATCTCCTACGCAGCCATGATTGCTCACTGGCAGCCGAATGACTTTTTGGAATTACTGGATGAAAGCGGCGTAGAAAGATTAGAAAACTTTCTTGAGGAAGACAAGGAAAACATCAATCGTCGGCAAAAAATCATTCTAATCGCCGAAGCTTTTGATTATTCCGTTTTGGTGAGTGCCGAATGGCTAAGCGAGAACTTTGGAGTGGACATCGTATGTTGTCGCCTTTCTTTATCCAAGGATGAACAAACGGATACCGAATATCTTGTTTGCACAAACGTATTTCCGGCACCAGAAATTGCACGACAAGCAATCGCTCGTGGGCGAATGAATCCCCCCACGAGCGAAATCAGATGGTCCGACTGGGATACAGCCCTCTCCGACAATGACAATCCGGCGGTTACCTCTTACTTTCGACAAGCGTTGGTAACGCAGGAGAGTAATCTAGGAAAACGAATATTGTGGTATCGCATCAACGATAAGCGGTATTGGTTTGTGTCCGTTCGAAATGGTTTCGCATACGCCTGGCAATATGCTCGTTTTGCGGGCGACATTCAATATTGGCAAGAACGTTTGAGTCATCCTGAAGATGTTTGCCCTGTAAAAGCCGAAAAATCTTTACGCTTTCGTTTATATACAGAAAAAGACTTCGAGAATTTCCATAAGGCTGCCACGAACGACCTTCAAACGGTCCAATGGCTCAGTTCCGCTCCCGATAATGAGACCGATCAAGTTGAGTCGGACTTGGATGAACAGCCGTAGAACAAATCAGAAAACCAACTAATCATGCCCATCCCTGACTATCAAGGTTTCATGTTGCCGTTGCTCAAATTCATTGCAGACGACAAAGAGCATAATATTCGAGACGTGGTCGCCGGATTGTCCGACGAGCTTGGTTTGTCCGAAACCGAACGGCTTCAAATGTTGCCGAGCGGACAGCAAGCGGTTGTTCCCAATCGAATCGGCTGGAGTAGAACTTATCTCAAAAAGGCGGGGCTGCTTTCCAGCCCGAGAAGAGGATTCGTGCAGATTTCGGATGTAGGAAAGGAAGTGTTGAAAGAAAACCCGATCAAAATCGACTATCATTTCCTGAAACGTTTCCCTTCATTTCTCGAATTCGTCCAACCTTCTGTTGCAGATGGCGACGAATCTCCTGCCGCTACCGAAGTCGAAGACACCCAAACTCCTGACGAAGTTCTTGAATCGTCCTACCAAAGCCTTCGAGACGCTCTCGCAGACGATTTATTGGAACAAGTGAAATCCTGTTCGCCCGCCTTCTTTGAACGACTGGTGGTCGATTTGCTGGTCGCAATGGGATATGGCGGATCGTTGGCGGACGCCGGACAAGCTATCGGGAAAACGGGCGACGGCGGCATCGACGGAATTATCAAGGAGGACAAGCTCGGTTTGGACGTGATTTGCATTCAAGCCAAACGCTGGGAAGGTACGGTCGGTCGACCTGTGGTTCAAGCCTTTACCGGAAGTATGGAAGGGGTGCGAGCCAGAAAAGGCGTGCTTTTGACGACCGGTTCGTTTTCAAAGGACGCTGTGGAGTACGTCGAGCGAATTGAGCGGAAAATCGTGTTGATCGACGGAAAGCGTTTGGCGGAATTGATGATCGACTATAACATCGGCGTGACGACGAACAGAACCTATTTGATCAAGAAACCGGATTCGGACTATTTCGCCGAGGACGAGGCGTGACGGTGAACTAGTGAAATATCTAGCGTGGATGAAAGGCAAGGCATACTACGGCAACGGAAATTGGATAAGATTATCAACTCCGTTTCAGTGAAATCATAGAGAACCTTCGATAAGAAGTTGTCGCAAAGTCGAGCGGATTTAGGAGGAAATTTGCATGACTATAGAAAAGGAAATTCGGTTCAGGGAAAAAACCTACCAAATCACGATTGAAGACGATTTTGTCGAACCTCCTGTGTGGATGGAAGTCAAATCATGTCTTGTGCCTTCAGGGCAAATAAAAAACGAGCTTGATCGACGTTTTCTGGACCAATATGCAGCGAAATTACTTCAGTGCTGGGGAAACGACCATTTAGAAAGTTTCTTATCCTTACTGCACGACATGGGTGCTTCTGTTGAAGAACTACACAAACTTGGTCTCGACTTTCTAGTTGAAACCGAGGATAGCAGAACTTGGTTTTTCCGAAGTCCGATTCACGCAATGGGTTACAAGGTTGGGAAGAGTGGAATTTCGGAAGACGAACGTCATGCAATCTTACGAGAAGCGTTTCTCGGAACAATTCCAAATGTTGGTGCCGAAAAGTATATGGTTACATGGGGACTCCCTGGTTCTGAAAAGCGTTTGGCGGCAATTGCACACCATATTCGTTTCAAATGCCGAGGCAATCCGACTACGGATCTTTCTGTAGCCAATGCTGATTGGCAAAGCGATCTGAAGTGGCTGAAAGCCACATTTTATGATGGACATTTCACATTTCCGTGGATTTAGCACTCGCAGGAACAGATTTTTTACGTTCGGCTCATTCGTTTGCCTGTAAAAATTATCACCGTGATCGCTAAATCATCACGCCACTCCCATGAAACACTTACTCCTCCCCATCCTGCTCATCGTCCTCGTCGTTTCCTCCTGCCAAGCCCAGCAGCAGACGGCAACTTCTTCAAATCCGTCCTCGGTCGAAGTCTATTTCAGCCCCAAGGGCGGTTGCACGGAAGCTGTCGTTCGGGAATTAGACTCAGCCAAGAAGACAGTTCTGGTTCAAGCCTATAGTTTCACCTCGGTTCCTATCGCCAAAGCCCTCGTCGAAGCTCATAAACGTGGAGTTGACGTCCGAGTGATCTTGGACAAAAGCCAGCGAACGGAGAAATACAGTTCCGCCGACTTCGTTCAGCACGCCGGCATTCCAGTTTGGATCGACGCCAAACATGCAATTGCTCACAACAAGATCATGGTGATCGATTCGCAAACGGTCATTACCGGCAGTTTCAATTTCACCAAAGCCGCTGAGGAGAATAACGCAGAGAACTTATTGGCGATCCGTTCCCCGGAATTGGCTGCGAAATACGCCAACAACTGGAAAGTTCATTTAGAACATGCTGAAAAGTACGAAGGAAAAGGCGAAGTTGACGCTCGCTCCGACGATCCGCAGGCTGACGCCAATATCGGAGGATACATAGCTTCCAAGAATTCAGAAATCTTTCATAAACCTGACTGCAAATCCGCCGCCAAGATTTCGTCGAAGAATCTAGTGCATTTTGACACGAGGGACGAAGCGATTCAGGCAGGGAAGAAACCGTGTGGAAATTGTAAGCCGTGACACTCCAATATGCAACAACACCACAACCCACTGACAGGATATGACAGAAGGCAGTGAGTATCGTTTCATTACCAGTGCATGTAAATAAAACGTTGCACATGTATTTACGCTATGGATGAGAGAATATGAGCAGCTTACTTGAAAACCCGATCTTTTGGAGAGGGGTTCACGGAACCCTCCAGGTATTTGGATTAATCCTTTGCGGACTAATCGGTTTGTATCTGGTGCTCCGTCGCAGTCGAACAACGTCAACTATCTCAATGCGATCTCCGATTCTACGACTTCTGTTCACGGGGCATTCAGTCGGCATTGTATTAGTAGTGATTTCCGGAGTAGGCTTGGCAATTGGGCTACTTTCAGGTGAAGCAAGAAGAACCAGCGACGGCAAGAGCGACGTGTTGCATTACTCGGGTAGTCGGAAAGCCGAAGATTTAACTGCTAAAGAATGGTATTTTCGAGTTGCGGACGAACAAAAATTCGGCGGGCGGCCTCTATCGCCCGAAAGAAAGAGCGAATTGATTGAGATGACGGCAAAATTGCGTCCGGAATTGTCGCATAACGAAATTGCGGAATTTGTTAGCAACTACGATCCAAGACGACATCTTGAACCATTGCTCGACGATGTTATGCGGAATCTCCCATACAAGTACGAGCGGAAGATATCTGATGTTTACGCAGGAGAGCTTCCTTCTAACGCTTTGGATGCTGCTGTTATAACCACACCCGGAGGCGGTCACATGATACTGCTCCCAGCGGGAACGTCCCACAATCTCCATCAATGGGCAAAACCAATTTGTGCATACATTATTCAGAAAACTCGTGAAGATCGTTCTGGAGTTATTGAAAAGATAAAAAGATCTTTCATCGCCTATAACACCCATGATACAACACCTGACTTTTCAGAATATAACGATCCGGACGTGGTTCATACAGCAAGCATAATCACCTCAGCCGCAATTGAGTTTCTGATTGCACATGAAATTGCACATATCGGGCTTGGGCACACAAAAGCAAATACCTACAGCACCGAGCAGGAAGAGGAAGCGGATATAGCTGCTATCGAAATAGTCTTACATAATTTGCCAGACCATGCAGATGAGA
The DNA here is from genome assembly GCA_963665265.2 of Thermoguttaceae bacterium. GTDB lineage: Bacteria > Planctomycetota > Planctomycetia > Pirellulales > Thermoguttaceae > CAXXHQ01. Next base: position 3,318,899 of record OY762224.2, read on the forward strand.
CAGCAGTAAAAAAAGGCCGTCTGATTATGGATAAACAAATCGGATACTGCGGAATACTATATGCAACCTCCTGCCTATTATTTGCGGAGCATGAGCCACGTACTCAAAGAATGACGCTCAGATTCGCAAAAATCCTTACAAAAATTGGTCACGGGGAAGACATGGAGAAGTTTAGCTTCTATCTGAATTTTTCAAATATGGTACGACTAACTTATGAGGGGCTTAACACTACTGTACCGCCACCAGATGAGCTTGACGCCGAAAGTAGATATTTGGGGAGGATATACATTGCATACAAAGCAGGAGATGAGAAAGAGCTAAGCTCAATTGTCAATGAAACTCCAGATGATATTCTGTACAGAAAATATATAACAATGCTAGTAGAAGGGGCGTTGGCACTGGCTAGAAATCGTATTGCTGACACATCTACGGATTGGAGTAGAGGTGACTTCCTAAATCCCGCAGGTCTGTACCGCCTGGCCTGTTCAATGCACGCCGCACGAATCCACTATCTCGGCAAAACGAAAATTGCCGAAAAGTCGGAATGGCTTAACCGTTGCGGAGGTGAGATTATAATGCATTTGCGAAACAGCATAGAGTTTTTTCAAAACCGTAATGATTTTCCGTCTCGGAACGCCGTAAGAGATATGGAGGGGCAAATTAAACAAATCGAAAACGCCATGAAACCCCTAAAAAATGAAGTGCCGACAAATCATTGAAATGAAACGCCGTTTCGCTCCAAGGAATTACTCTGCTGTGTACAACACATAGAGTAAATAATGCCCTTCTCGGAAGCAAATACGAATGCAGATTGGTACTGCTGGCAATCTTTGAATCTGGAGTAGAAGCCAGGTAACGAACGTTACCGCCTCTTCGAGCTTTCATTTTCAAAAACCCGCATCCGACCGTCCTTCTGATCGTTTTTTTAATTCGATAAAATCAATTTTGCGACGTTTGGAGGGGTGTTACGGCGGCGACCGGATATTTGAACGCTAGTTGGATAGGAGAATTCCCAATGAAGGTCAAATTGTTTTGGATGATGAGTCCAGTAAGACCTACGCCGCTTTTTGGAACTCACGATGATTCGAGGGATAACGCCGTTTTGCTGGAGCAAAAAATGAACGCTTGGCTGGAGCAACATCCAGATATTAAGATCGTGGAAATAAAGCACTCGGCGACAGGCGGCAGTTGGGGACCGATATTATGGTCATTTTCAGTGTGGTATGAGGAAGGCACTTCTTGATTTGACATCGAGCTTCAATTTTCAAAAATCAACAAAAAACGAACCCAAACGTCCTTTCAGTCGTTTTTCCTTTTTTAATGCGTTAAAATTGATTTTAGAGCGTTTAGCGGGGTGTTGGAGAGCAACGACTTTTACAACTTGTCATAGACAAATAGAAGACCGCAAGTTATGCCGAGAGTGACCAAGACGATTACGACAGCCATGATTATATCCTCCTACCCACAACTCTATCGACTCTCGTATCAAAAGTGAGTAAAAACCGTCCGTTCCGCCGTAAAGGAAATGTGAAGAATTCATCATGGCTAATCGCAAACATATCGCTCCTGGCTCCAAGATCGGTTTGAAGTTATCCGCTACCGAGAGGAAGGTTCTTCTTGAAGACCTTTTGTTTCTCGATACGGAATTTGCCGAAACTATTCGGAATGCTTCGACCGAGCAGCCCGTGCAATTTTCGCTGGATGATTGGGATCATTTTTGCGATTACCTCGCCGCCGAGGCGAATCATACGCAAGACAAGCGACTTGAAAAGAAAATAGACGCTTTATCCAATAAGGTTCAAAAGATTCTCGATACTTATACGGACGCTGAATCTTCCAAAACGATTAAAACCGACAAAGGAGTGAAAAAGGCGAAGCCGTCCTCCGAAACGGTCTTTCAATTCAAAATAACCTTGCGGGAAAGTCACCCGCCGATCTGGCGACGAATCCAAGTGAAGGATTGTTCCTTGGACGAATTGCATGAACACATCCAATTGGCAATGGGCTGGACGAACAGTCATCTTCATCAGTTTATCGTGGGCGACGTCCGTTACGGCGATGCAGAGATGCTTGACGACGGTTGGAACGACGAGCAGGAGATCATCGATTCACAAAAGACGAAGATCAGCCAGATTATCCCCAATATCGGTAAACGGTTCCGCTTTGATTACGAATACGATTTCGGCGACGGCTGGGAACACGAGATACTTTTCGAGGGACGCCTCCAGAGGGAAACGGGAACCAGATATCCGCTTTGCGTCGAAGGAGAGCGGGCGTGTCCGCCAGAAGATATTGGGGGAATCTACGGCTACGTTGACTATCTCGAAGCGTTGAACGACCCCAAGCACGAGCGGCACGAGGAGTTCATGGAATGGCAGGGGCCGTTCGATCCAGAGGCGTTCAACACCCAAGCCGCTACGAAGGAAATGCGGAAGGGCCTGCCGAATTGGCGGGAGATGGAGTGAACGCCGAGCCATTGACAATCAGATTTTATGTCACGATGTATCGCACATAGAGCGAGAGGTTCCATGATGAGCGAATATGTTCTGGAGGTTGGTCGAAAGGGGTTTGATAGGCTCAAGTTCATCAACGACGTATTTGGTGAACACAGCAGGGCATTCCTGAACCGAGCCGGACTGAGAGAAGGGCAATGTGTTCTCGAATTGGGGTGTGGCGCTGGATCGATGACGACCTGGATTGCAGCCGAGGTTGGCAACAGCGGACGGGTTATTGCTGTCGATGCCAGCGAGAAGCAACTCGAAATAGCGAGAGCGGCTGCCGATAGAGCCGGACTTTCCAATATCGACTTTGTGTGTTCAACAGTCGAGACATTGGATTTACCTGGCGGCTCAATTGACTTGGCATATTGTCGGTTGCTGTTGATGCACTTGACCGATCCAAAACGTGTTGTCGGCGACATAAGAAAATACTTGAAGTCCGGTGGGGCAATTGCGTGTGAGGAGCCTCACGCTAGCTCATTGACGACTTCGCCCCGCAACGCACACATCGAGAAACTCAATGGGTTGTTCATTGAACTTGGAAAACGTCAGGGACTTGATTTTGACATTGGGGACAAGTTGTTCTCGATGCTTCATGAGTCCGGTTATTCGCAATTGCGAGGGTGTAATATTCAGCCCATCATTTCAATGGCTGACGCAATAGAGTTCGTGCTGATGGGGGCTGCCGAGATTGCACCAGTTGCGATTAAGTCGGGACTCGTCGGCGAGGTAGATGCGAAACAAATGTTGCTCGATTTGCAAGACATGGATTATGAAAGCGACTCGTACTACACATTCCCAAGACAAGCCCAGATTGTTGGTTATAGCCTCTCATAAACGCACAAAAGCCCCCAGGTGGCGGCGAGGGCGGCGACTATAATGAATGCGATCATATTGACCTCCAACTGCTCAACTCTATCAACTTCCGTGTCAAAAGTGGAGCAAATCCATATCACAGAATGTAAAGAAACAGTCAACAAATGTGGACGCCAACCCAATTTGTAACCACCATCCATGTCAATCTGGATTGGGCTGTTGTTTACTGAACCATGACGTGACCTGTTGTGTCGCATCATTTATGGGGCGTCTTTTTCAACTGTGGGATTGAAGGTCAAGTAACCCGATAAGCACAATCAGGTCAAGAAAGCGGATTATGGATACCCAACAAGAAGAACAACGGCGGCTGATCGTGGAACAGTTCACAAAACAGGCCGTGCCGTTTTCGGATATGCCCCATCACAACGATGAAGACACCAATCGCCTGGTGATCGAGACGGCTGGAATCGGCTCAGAAGACAGAGTATTGGATATCGCCTGTGGTCCCGGCCTTATTACCTGTGCCGTCGCAGGAGTTGCCCGACACGTCACGGGCATCGACATCACCCCCGCCATGATCGAACAGGCCCGAAAGCGGCAGCAGGCAATGGGATTGACGAACATGGAGTGGAGAATCGGGGACGTGACGCCGTTGCCATTCGCCGGGGCGTCCTTCTCTGCCGTTATCACCCGCTACTCGTTCCACCACTTTCTGGAACCCGAAGCCGTGCTGGCCGAAATGGTGCGGGTATGCCAGCCTGGCGGCAGAGTGGCCGTCGTGGATGTCTTCATGTCTACGTCCGAACAGGCCGAGGCTTACGACCGAATGGAGAAACTGCGTGACCCGTCCCATACACGGGCTTTACTCTTGGGTGAACTGACAGGGATGTTCCATGACGCCGGGCTGACGGAGATGAAGACGGCGTTCTACAAGCTCGGCGTGGAGTTGGAGAGATTGCTGACGGCCACTTGCACCAAGCCCGATGACGCCGAGAAGGTCCGCAGCATTTTCGAGAACGATCTCGGCGTGGATCGCCTGGGCGTTGGTGCGAACCGGCAGCAAGACGGAATCCACTTCGCCTTCCCAGTTGTCATTATGGTGGGGAGGAAGCCATGACGCCGACATGCTGGTATCACTGCTTGGTTCTTCGGCGGGGCCTTCCTCGCCAACACGATCCCACACTTGGTCAACGGTATCTCGGGAAGTCCATTCCAAAGCCGATTCGCATCGCCGTCTGGCGAGGGCTTGTCATCGGCGATGGTCAACGTGTTGTGGGGGATGTTCAACCTGGTTGTGGGTTACGTGCTGGTGGTTCGAGTTGGCCGGTTCGATCTGCGGCAAACGAAGCATGTCGTCATCTTGGGCCTCGGCATTTTGGTCATGGCACTCCAACTTGCCTATCATTTTGGAAAGTTGCATGGTGGGAATCTCTGATGGAGGAGGCGATGGACCACGACAACCCCAAGATATCGCTGGTGATCCCGGCCTTCAACGAAGCGGTCTATCTGCCCCGGCTGTTGGACACCGTTGATGCTGCTCGGAATCAGTATCGGCATGGAGCAAGCCTGATCGAGGTTATCGTCGCCGACAACGCCTCCACGGACGAGACGCCCCTGATTGCGGCACAGAGGGGCTGCCGGGTTGAGCGTGTTGAAAAGCGATTGATCGCTGCCAACCGCAACGGTGGGGCAGCCGTCGCACGGGGCGAAATCGTGGCATTCGCCGACGCCGACTTCCGCATCCACTCTGAAACGTTTAATTACATTGACACCGTGATGACCGACTCCCGCTACATCGGCGGTGCCACCGGCCTTACGATGGAGCGATGGTCGTTGGGGATTGCGGCGACCTGGTACTTGATTATGCCGCCGCTCTGGCTGCTTCATTTGGATGGCGGCGTTTGGTTCTGTCGGCGGTCAGAGTTCTTGGAGGTCGGCGGATTTGATGAGTCGAAGCCGATAGGAGAGGACGTTGCTTTCTTGTCCCGGCTGAAGCGGCTCGGAGCAAGTCGCCGCCCGAAACAACGGCTTGCCACTCGCTTCACGGCCCGAAAACTGGGCCTCACGCCGGCTTTGGCTCTCAATTCGGCTCGGAAGTTCGACAAGCACGGCGATTGGCACATCATCCCCAATACTTTGCTTGCTGCCTTCTACCTCCTGTTCGCCCGACACAAATTCAACGAATACACAGCCCGCTATTGGTACGAAGACCGATCCACATCAGAAAACTTGCAATCAAAGACAAAGCCATGACCAGAGAAATCAGCCGATGGGGAGTTGGTCCGAGCATCATGGTGTCAGCGGGGGCTTACGCCACCGTCGCCGGACTGGCGACTTGGTTGTGACCGAGCGTCTGTCTCATTACTGTCGTTCCTTTCACTGGTTTTTTAGCGGCCGGGATCGTGCTGCTGTTGGTCGGCGTACCAATGCTCATCGTTGCAGCAAGAGCCGCAACGGTCGCCTACAACTCCAATAAGCTGGCCACGAACGGCATCTTTGGTTGGACGAGGAACCCAATCTTCTGTGCCTGGATCGTGTTCATCATTCCCGGCCTCGTCTTAATGAGCCGCTCGTGGCTGCTGTTTCTAACTCCGCTTATCGCTTACATTGTCTTCAAAGTCAGGATCAGGCGAGAAAACGAATATCTGGAGAATCGGTTCGGCGAAGAGTACCGAAAATACACGAATGAAGTGAGCGAGTTGGTTCCGTTTCTACGGCGAAAGCGAAGTTGAAGGCGGCTTGATAAAAACTGACATCATTTGAGATGCAGGGCAGACGACGGAAACTAAACGGTAGCGGCGGAGAACGATCAAACGTTCATGCTAAATTAAAACGACTCCGAACGTCCTTCTAGTCGTTTTTTCTTTTCCAATGCGTTAAAATTGATTTTAGAGCGTTTGACGGGGGATTGCGTTCATCAGTCTGAAAAGCGATGGCTAACGTGGTTTCCTCGGTTCATCTCATCTAAATTGTCAAAAGCGTGAATTTGTCGCTTTTCACGACATACATTTCCTCCCGCCGTTGCTTGCAACGCCGTGTAGCCAAGCTATTTTATATGGTAGGTGACGGCTTTTTTTCCATTAACTGACGATACAAAAAATTGCGAGTGAGGAAATCTGGCCGTCGTTTTCAAAAGATTCCATTTAAATTCGAGTTGGTGAACTATGCGTCCGAAAAGTTTAGGACTCTTGGCATTTGCCGTAGTGATCGCTGTATTTGTTTTCATCGGAATACCGGCCTCTGACTGGTATGCCGGAGAAAGCCTAAAGGAAGTGTTGAAGCTTTTTCCTGGTTCGTTAGCCGCTGGAGTAACCGTAGCTGGCGTGATCCTTGGGCTATCACAATATCTTCATAATTCACACGTTCGGAGAGTCGAAAAAAGCATGTCCTTTTGGCAACGCTCAAACACAAATGAGTTTACGACACATTTGACCCCGTACTTGGATCACTGTAGAAAACTTGATGCTGGTGAAGATGTTCCTGAGTTTGAAAGAATAGCTAGACTCCCCAATCAGAAAGAAGAAACGGTGCCTCTTCACGTCGCAATCGAATACCTTCTCGATTTTTACGACGAGGCTTGCTCAGGGGTTTTAGCGGGTGCTTGCGACGAGACTGCAATGAGATTCTACCTTGGTAGTGCAATGATACGAGAATGGAAAAGCCTTGCAGGCTATATCCAGATTTGTCTTAAGAAGTACCAACGCCCAGAAAAGTGGAATGCGTTTTTGACCGTTGCCGAATCGTGGGCAAAAGGGTATCGCATTAATTCAAAAAAACGAATAGTGACTCCCCTTAGTCTTCCTGATGGTGCGTGTCCGCCAGAACAGCTTTAGACTAAAACACATTCTTCTAATGATAAACCTCCCTATGCCCGATCCCGTACAAATCAACCGTTACGCCGTTACGCTCGTCCCGACCGAAGCTTTTCGAGAATGGGTCAATTCGTGGGATGACACCCAGCTTTCTCTTGAAGAGATTCAAAAAGAGCCAACCGTCTTTCTGCTCTCTGAATCAGGAGATGACTTAGAAAAGCCCGTTCGAAAACACTTCAAAGAAATGCTCCTCGAAGAACTCAATACGTGGTATACCGATCCGGACATGTGGCCCAAAGACCTCTCGTACAAGACTTTCAAAAAGTTCTTCACCGTCCACGTCACGTCGATGGTGTTCGACCTTGGAAAAGGTAGGATTGAGAAGGAAGAGGATTGAGAGGATATGTTTTGTCGGAAAACGACGGACTCGTGGTTGTTTTACGCTGAACGTGTCCCTCACTTTTCATACGGTTTTGCGTCGGGAATCTCCGAAAGTTTTCGAACTTCATCCAGGAATCTCTCTGAAAGATTGTGCGGCGAATAATTCAGATTATCATCTCTAATTCGCAACAACGTTGACTGATCGATCAAGGCGTCCTTTGGAACCTTGCGATGCCGACCTAGTCCAACGGCAGGCAGCGAAATTCCTAACTTTGATCGCCACGTCATTTTAGGGAAGAACTCGGCCACCCACCACGGCCCCCATAACGATTCATGCTTTGGTTCCGCCCAGGGTTGTGAAGTCCCAGCCGCCAAAAGGTGATCCAATTTATTTTGATCAATCCGAAGCCCTGCCTTTTTCGCTTCGTCCATGAGCCATCGAAATGACAGTCGCCAAAGCCCCCCTTCCTTTTCTTCTCCTTGATAACCGCCGCCGACATCGGAATGTACTCCAGGAAACCAACGTTCTTGTAGGTCTTGATCGCCGGTTTTCGTCATTAAGTTCTGTCGAAAGAACCAACGTCTTTCGTCGAGAGAGACGGCATGGCGAATTATATTGACGCTCGAATTTTCCGTAGTGAAAGGAAATCGCCCTCTTTCCCAAGCCCAACCAACGGACGATACCGTGTCCCAAAGTCCGAGAAAATGAACGGGAACACGGCGGCACTTGTCCGCCTCGTCAATCCGACGTGCAAATGTCTTTCTGAACTCGTTGTTGAGCCTGAAGTATTTGTCGTTCTTTTTTCCTCCAGCCTCGTACAGTCTCAAAACATACGGAATTAAGTTGTAGTTTCCGTGCGGCAAAAGCCCTATTGAATGCAGCAGCCCGGATAGTATCCGTGCCGAATACGCTCCTCGACTAAATCCGAACACGAAGATTTGATCGCCGGGTTCCCAATAGTCCATCAGGAATGAGTAGGCTTCACCGACCTTCCATGTCAGCCCCGAACCGAAGGCTAGCCCCCACAACTCGGATATCTTTTTTCCGAGCCATGTCCAAACGCCTGGTTCGGGCAATGTCCCGACGCCAGGGTCATAATAGACGTGCTGTAGAGACGAGTTCCTTTCAAGCGTTTGAACAAGACGCACGACGTTCGTATTTTTGGAACCGAACTCGTTGTGCGTTCCGTCAAAGCAAATTATTAAATTACGGGGCATGACGGACCTTGTGTCGTTAAATTGAATAAGAACTGCCAAAGACAGAAGGATCATCTTTGACTATTCATATCATCAAAGAGTGATTTCGGCGTTCTGGGAGTTATAACCAGAGCCAACAGCATTTTACTCTTCGCATCGAGAAGTTTATCAGCGCCAGACAAAGCAGTATTAAAGAGGTGCTTGGTTCAGGAACCGCAGACAATGTGACCTGTCCTTCAGCCATTGCAGTTCCAGTGTACCAAGTTGCTCCTGTCCCAGAAATGATTTCCGGCCCCGTCCCGTTTACATAGGTTAAGTATTGGTCGTAATTCGCATCAGTATCCGTCGTGGCAGCGATATAGAATCCCGGTAAATCCGAGCATATTCCGTTAACGAAATTGAACACTGTCGTATTGTCAGGATCAAAGCTAAAATCGCCTCCGCCCGATATATACACGCCAACGTCGAGATACCCAACGAGAGCGACTCCAGTCGTATCTGCAAAAATGGATGGCGTGCTTATTTGCCCCGAGCCGATCAAAGCCGTCAGTACAGCATCCAGATCCGCTAATTGATACACTGACGTAGACGCAAAATAATCTATAGATGTAGTTTTGGTCGTTGTTTTAGTCTTCACAGAGCTATCACTGCCGTTGTACCATACAGTTTTAGATGCTCCCTTTTTTAGAGGGATGTCTTCCTCGATGGGATCATTGATCCGTTTACCTACCGCATTTGTATTCCATATGGTGTAAGTGACATCCTGGTCATAGGGTCCAACAGTTGCCCGCCCTCCGAGGCATCGCTCTTGAGGCATGGAGAATGATAGTAAGACGCCAAGAAAAACTAAAAAAGATGCTCTCATGACAGTTACTGCCTTTGGGGAAGCGTTTGATATTTAGTAGAAGACATCCAGACCTGTAAAATGCTCAATCCTCCGCAAGATACGATTTCTTACGAACGTGTTGACGGCGGGCAAAATAAATGGCAGAAACGACAGATATAAGCTAATCCAGTCTTCGTGGTGCCGCAAACCACCAAAGCCGTCGAATAGGACAACTTCGTTTGAATCGCACCCGAGACCAATAGAGATTCCCCGAAGAACGTGATGTCTTCGGGTTGACGGAAACGCTGCCTCAATTGGAATTTAAAAACGTCAGAGGCGTCACTCGATGAGATCTGATTTGTGATCATACGCCAAATTACTTCGGTGTCAATCATTGAAGTGACGAGAACAACAGAATAATACAAAAAACATCTTCCTAGAGAATTCACACTAAACGTTACTCGCACCAGTCGTTGAGAACTATTCTCGCCGCCACAATGTTGGAGTTTCCTCGCAAAAGACTTCGCTCCCTCATTTGTTTGTTTGAGAACGACTCCTATTATGGATGAATGACATTTTACGCCAGCTATCGTTGGCAATAGTGACAACATGTTGTCACAGGTCAAGTCAACGAGATGCACCTTGGCACATCTCTTGCGGGGATAGATCATCCCAAACCACCGCACTTTCTTCTTGCGTGCTTGCGTTCGATTCTTTTGATGGTATCGTGAAGTTCAGTTCATTTGCTTCTCGATTTCGCACTCCTGGCGAGCTATACGGCGTTGTCATCTTTTCTACAAGTCGCTCTTCTGTCCACGATCCGGTTTGGTGTATCTGACATTTGACGTTCGATTACAAACGTAAGAGATTGTTTCGTTCGTTTTCAGACGGAGATTGCCATGCCAACGAAGAAACCCGCAAAGTCAGTCAAGAAACCGGGGCAACAAAACGTACCGCTAAATCGAAAGACGTCGTTTTCTACGGACTAAAATGCCCGAAAAAGAACTGCTCCCTTGTATGCAACAGACCGTACAATCATAACGGCGATCACCAGGATTCAAATATGCACGCTTGGAAACTCAAATCGAAAAACTTAAAGACGGCTACCTAACCGGCGGTCAACCGACTTCAAGTAACCGTGGGAGAGATGTATGGGATGGAACGACCGTTTTCGAGACCCGACTCCGTGGTTGGCGGCAATATCTTTTTGCGGAGCGTCGTTGCTGGCAATTCTCTGGGCGAACTGGACGGTTCTCGTTCTCGCAGCGGTTGGCATCGGCGTCGGTTATTGGCGAGTTCTCACCAAATGGCTTCAGAACGTGCTTCGGCTGATGTTGAAAAACTGGATCGTTCCAGTCACTTGCGTCCTTGCCTGCGTCGTTTTCTTTTCGTTTGGTCAGGTCGCTTCTGTGTGGAATAACATCAAAGAAGGTTGCGAAGCGCCGAAGGCGATAGCCCCTATGGTACTTCCCGCCAATTATTTCGCAAAAGTAACGATCAACGAACCCAAGAAACAATGGGAAATTCGAGAAACGGTACGGTGGCAGTATTCCGACGTCGATCCCGCAGATGTGCTGGACAAGATAGAATTCTTTTACCAATCTGAGTATTCCGAGTTTGCTCAAAAGACCGGAGGCGAAAATTCAGAAAGCCCGGTGATCGACAAATGGAAGGATATCCTTGAAAAGATTGTGGTTGCGAACGGTTGGCGTTATAGCGATGAGGGAACCAATACCAAAATCTGCGAGCGAAAGCGAACCGAACCGTTGCTTGCCGAAAAGTGGTCATTGCGAACGCTTAACCTAATTCGACTGCCCGATAGTCTTGATGAAAGACAAATGATTCGAATTAGGTTCATTCAGCCATCGGCTGTCGACATGGTAGTTCCCTACGGCACAATTGGTCGCACCAATCCAAAGTCGCAGGAATACTGGGCTAATTCCTCGCAAGGCTTGACGCTTGCTCCTTCTTCGTCAGAGTTCCCGCCCGACGACCAAGGCTACTTTGTCGGAGTCGAAGTATTTCATCCGTTGCTTCGTGTTCGTTTCGTTTCGTGGATGCGTCAAATTGGCGATAACTCGGCTGTTCGGTGGGCATTCGGAGCGTTCTTCGGACTTGTCGGAGGCATCTTTTCAGAACAATTTCGAGAGACCCTGAAGCAATATATTGTGCCTGCATGGAAAAGGGCGTTTGCGAAGAAACGAAAGCGAAAACTCCCGAGACATGCTCAGTAGTTTGCCGGACATAGCGGCATGTCTCTGCAGCAAGTTTGCACGAAACATTTGCACAGTTTAAAGGAAAAAACATGAACCGTTCCGAATTGGAATTAGAGATTGCGAACGCTCGCCTGGATGCCGCAAAAGCGAAAGCGATTCGAGCCGAGAGAGAATGGGAGAGATCCAAAGCACTTTTGCCAGATAAAGCGATATCTGTCAGTAGAGCCGATCAGGACGAATGCGACTGTAAAGTAGCACAAGCTGAACTCAAGGAGGCAGTCGCTCAAGTGGAGATCGCAAAGTTGAATATCCCCGGTCAAAACTGAATCCTGCGTCAGCTAGATTTCGGTCCGCAAAGAATCTCGTCAAATCCATTTCGCAGAAAAGAGAAAAAAGTCATGAGACGCATTTCGGATGTTTCTATTCGGAGTCGCCTGACCTGTTTGGTTGCGACTTTGTTCATCTTCACGTCATCCTCGGCGTTGTCCGACGAATGGAAGGCGGTATGGGGCGACCTTCATTCACATACGTCACTAAGCGACGGAGCCGGCACGCCGAGTCAAGCGTTTGAGTACGCCGCTCGGCATTGCCAATACCTCGCTCTCACGGAACATAATCATCTCATTGACGAAAGTAAGCTCGATACCCTCTTGAAGGAAAGCGAAGAGGAGTACGACGATTTCATACCCGTGTTCGGTCAGGAGTTTTCGGTTCTCAGCAAGGGAAATCACCTGAACGTATTCAATATCAGAGAACTCATCCCCAAAAAGATGAATAGCGACTACCGAGCGTTGTACTCGGAATGGTTGCCGAATTACCAGAAAAAACATCCAAATGACATCATCTTATGTCAGTTCAATCATCCGGCGAACCTATCAAAAGACTATGGGATTTCAAGCTTCGGCACCATCGAAAACTACGAAGACGACTGGAGCAGATTTGTCGCTGACGCAGATCGATGGGTTCGTCTAATAGCTGTGGTGAACGGTCCCGGAACTCATACGAAAGGTCAGCATGACTTTCATGCGGATATTTCTAAGGACGTAAAAACATGGTTTTTCTATTTGGATAAGGGGATGCACCTTTCGCCGACTTGTAATCATGACACGCACGTAGAAAGCTGGGGAGATTTAACGACGGCGAGAACTGGAGTATGGTTGAATGCCGCCTATTCTCGTGAAAATCTCCTTAAAGCCCTCAAAGCCGGTAGATGCTTCGCAACCGAGGACAAAAACCTAAGCGTCTGGTTCAGCGTTAACGGGATGCCAATGGGGACGCAGTTGCGTGATATGGGGACGGCGGATTTGAAGGTGAAGGTCAGGATCAACGACGAGGATGAACCAGACAGCAATTACAGGGTCGAAATTTATCGAGATATCGTTGGAGATGGCGATCTTGCTGAAAAGATATGGGATAGCAATGCCAAATGCGGTCAAGAGCTTACCACGACCATAAAGCATCAACGAGGGGTGCTGGAGTCGTTGTTGGTTCATGTTGAACAGACTGATGAATGCGACGATGTAGACGATGCCTGGACTGCCCCAGTTTATATTGGGGGCGTTAATGCGAAAACTGCCTCTGAGGACGAGGACAAAAACGTTCAATCTGCTCCTACCGACTATGAATTCGTGGGAAGCATAAAGAGCAAGGTTTATCACTATCCCTCGTGTAAATCGGTGAAAGCGATTAAGCCGGAGAACCTACAACAATACCCCTCGGCTCCAGAGGGAAAGACGTTGCACAAAGGGTGTCCAGTCGAATGAGTCAACTAAAGATTGCGGCGACACACATGCAATGAAGGTGTTTTATGGAAAGTCAAGTATTTGCTTTTGCGATAGTCGGTGCGGAGAGTGAATGGTTTTGGATGATGTGCCAGGTCTTCATCGTACTATTCACTTTCGCCTTTGTTCTGCGGCAGTTAAAGCTGCAAAACGATTCCCATCTGGTAAATTCCTTCGATATCTTGAACAAGCGATGGAATTCCGAGACGATGTTGAAAGCACGACGTATGGTCTGCGAACAATACGAAAAGGATCATGACGGCGTAAGTGGTTCAATGGAGTACGTGTGTCTGTTTTTCGAGGAACTGGGAACATTCACGGCGTCGAAAGTTCTTAATATTGACCTTGTGTGGGAGATTTACTCTTTTGAAATCGAACATTATTGGGTCATCGCCAACGACGACATCATCGATTTTCGGCAAAATCAAAACGACAATTCTTTTTACTACCACTTCGAACGACTTTATTGTCGCATTTTGGAGTTGAGTGCTGCGAAAAAAGTGCCATCCAGTAAAAGAACACGTAAAGAAGTCAAGCAGTTCATCGAAGAGGAACTAAAGAAGATTAATTTCTTTGTCGGAGGTAATTAACGCAACTAAGAAGTGGAAAAAACGCTATCATGCAACATAGCATCGTTCACGTTTTGGATATGTATAACGCCTGTTTGAGAATTTAGATACAGGAACTCTATCATGAAAATGGCAATCTTCGTGTCATTGCTCATTACGCTAACCGCAACCTCTATTTTTGGGCAAACTCCCAAACTGGTTGGCCGAGGAATGTTAGCGACAGAAACTGCAAGCCGAACTCGCCTCGGCGGAGATCGGTTCTATGTCGGCGATCTAATGTATGTTCAAGTCGTTTGTCCGCCGAACATTGGGGAAATCTACGTTTCCGCTCATATGGAATACCAAAATCGTTCCGGAGAATGGGTTCCGGTTCCCACAAAAGACACTTCTTTAGGAGAGGCATATACGTCAGGACGATATCCTGGCCTCCGAGATTACGTTTTTCTTAAAGAGGTCAGCGATTCAACGCAAAGGCAAATTTCTTTTTTCATGCCATACGATGCCGCAAATCTCAGAAGCGGCACCTATGCTCGCCGCTACGTCATTCGACTTTGGAATCAAGACGGTGAAGATATTGAACAGACCGTCCTTAAACCGGAAGATGTTTCTGTTAATAACAACTCCGGAAAGACGACCATAAAGGTCGTTTCATGCAAAGCATGTTGTCCAGTTGCTCGAAATAGTACGGGAAAAGCGTTAACCCCGGAGCCGCAGGTCGTAAAGACGGGTACGATACAATTTTTCGACGCTGAATCGGGATCCCCGGTTTGCATGGAATCACCGCAATAGGAAAGTAATCATGACTCAGTCTTCGCCAGAATACAAACGTCAAGTAGCGAAGTCTATAACTTCAGCATTTTATTGCGTGAGCGTCGTTGCCTCAATCATCGTATTCTTGGCAATTGTTCTTGGTCTAGTAGTTCCGCTTTGCTTCGTAGGAACCGAAAAGATTCTAGCTGCCAAGCTAGTCAGCGCCTCCACCGGAATGTTAATTGGGGAAATGGAAATCGTCCTTGGACTTCTTCTTTCATTAATTGGCATCACCGCAGATTACGACGTTGAAGGAAGCGTCGGAACGGCGAAGATCAAGCTGGCTTCCGCTTCGCCTGGCTTATTACTAATCGTGTGTGGAAATATCTTGATCGGCTTCTCTTTGGCTCGTGACTTTGAATTCAAAGAGATGGAAACTCAGGGGCCGTCTACCGTCCAACAAACCGTAGTTGGAAGCGACGTAAAGCCCATGCATTCTGGAGGACCGAAGTAGATCAATAAGTATTAGTGTGTACGCCGACGTGTCGTGAAGCCTCGTTTGCGAACGAATGAAATGTCACGGATGGATTTCTTATGGCGGCATTTTGGCGATTCCGTTAAACTATGGTAGCCTAATGCGGATCACTGCATCTTGCCTTTTCTAGCTCGTTCTTTATCCATCAAGTCAGCAACCCGGCGAAACATTTCTGGATTGAGCGGCTCGTCACTTCCGCAACGGAAACCGATATAACTCGTCTCCTCACCATGCTCCTCACAGTAGCCACATTGCGAACAAGTGCTGGATCGAAGAGGCGGCTGAGTGTCAGCCAAGTCCAACACCGCCTCTTTGGCACCGCATACAAAACAATCACGATAGACGTATCCAGTAGACATAATATTTTCTTTCTGCCCCAAAAGGGCTTTGTTGACGTTACAGCCCAATAACATGGACGGGGGTGATGTTCACGACGGATCGTGAGCAGGGGGAGCAGAGACCACGACATGTGGCGGCTGCGGACGCCGTAGAGGACTCACCGGAGTGAGCCGCATGGCGTGCCAGTTGATTATTGTTTCAGTAATATAGGAAACTCTGCAACATTTGTCAATAGAAAACAAATATAATTTCTGAAACTAATAATACTACAAGTCATTAGCGTTGAAATTAGCTATTCGATATTTGCAACATTCACCCTGCTTCTCTTCTTCCTCTTTCTCCCACTTGACCGAGAAAAAAACGGCATAGGACACCCAGACGAACCTCAACCGTGACGACTACTTTTAGAGAATGAAAACAGCCCACCGATTTCGGGATCGGTCGGGCTTTTTTGTTGCAAGAAAAGTAAATAATCGGCGTCAGCGGCAAGAGAGGTCAAACAATTGACCTTTTCCCAAATCGTGGTATCTTCACGAAATAGCGTGATCGCTTTTCCCAATTCTTTCGTGGAGGGCGATGCCCGAGCCGCCCATCGAAAAGGTCAAAGCCCTTATTAAGTCCTTAAAAAAACAAAAATTGAAGTCCGAGGCAAGGAATTGCGTGGGCTGACGATTTGATCTGATTAATAATCCGTCGTCGAGGGCTAATAACGATAGGTCAGACCAGCCCCTCTTTTGATTTCTGGATGCAATTGTTCGGCGAAGCCGAATACATTCGGCAAGAAAGAGTTCGAGCGAACCAATTTTCGACGGTGCGGTTAATAATCGGTTGGTTGGAAACGAGTGAGGATTAATAGGACTTGGTTCCTCCCCGTTGCCGCTGCGCGGCAACGGGGGCAGTTCTCGATGCCATTAATAGTCGTCTGGCATTTGTCATTCCGTCGTTTTGGCACGGACGACAAAACTCTAAACTGGCGTTCGCCAGCGGTCTTCCGGCGTTAGGGGATGGATCGGATCACTCCAATACAATTTTAATAATAATTGCATTTGATAAATAATTTATTATTAAATGACACAACAAGACATATTAAGAAAACAACGTAAAATAATTTAGATCATCCGATTGTCGGATGACAAAGAAAAAAACAGGAGAATCTGAAATGAATGATGAGAGAATTGATCTGGATGACTTGGTTAATTTGCGTTATTGGATGGAAACGACACATGAGGAGCTAGGATGCTCTACGGAGCCGAGCAATCGGCACCTAACTATGATAGACGAGTATAAGGAGTCAGTCGAGGATTATATGGCAGCATTAGCGGATGTTATTGAAAAGAATGTTGGCATAATAGTAGGCGACCGCCGATATGAGATTGCTGATATTATCGACGGAGCCGAATGTGATAATCGATTAATAAAATTCGACGAATTCTTATCTATGGTTAAAAAAGATAAAGATGGGAACTTATTCTATGACGACTCGGGGTTTGCTTCAGTCTAGTCTATTTTTTGTTTTTTTAATGAAAGCCAAGTCCTTACCGACTTGGCTTTTTTATTGCCCACCCCCCTCTCAATTCAATTGTAAACGCCGATCAAAAGCGGAAATGGCTTTGTGCAATTGATTTGGAATTATGTTTCCACGTCGTTCGCTTTTTTACCTGTTTGGCTTCCACCACGCTCTCCTGGTGTTATTAGCCGCATCGCATGTCCCGGAGGCATCGGAATTCGAGAAAGACGGAAAACGGAAGAAAGCTGCTTTTTCTTTCCTATATGCCGTTACCCCTAACATCCCCTTACGGAATTATTAAGAGGTTATAGGGATACCCTACACAGTCAACACGGGCGGCACGGGGAAAGCCGCCTCCCTCTTTCTAAAAACCATATTGCGTCCCGAGCCAAGCGATAGCGTCGTCAAACGATTTTCCCGCCGAGCCAAAGTAATGCTTCTCGGCAATTCCCCGGGGGGAGTGTCCTAAGAACAGCATCGAAAACTGAGACCAATCGGACGAATTCTGCAATAAGGTCGCAGACGTTTTCCGGATTAGTTTGAGCGGCTGCCGCTCAATTTTCTCCTCTTTCTTTTCCCCTTCCTTTTTCTTGTCTTGCTTCTCGTTGTAAGTCCGCATCAGCCGATAGAGGGATACCCCGACGTTATCCGTCTTATGCCATTTGCCGTTAACGATTTTCTCTGTCCGCAGTTTACCGCCTTCCGTGTTGGTCAACGCCCAGTCGTTGTGTTTGCTCCGCTGTTTTTTAAGCAGCGAAAACGTCTCCCCCCAAAGCTTATACCGAACGGTCGGGACGTTATCTTCGTCCTTCTCTTTAGAGCGTTTTCGAGTGATCGCTCCGCCCGTCCAATCCACTTCATCTTGGCGGAGGTCCGCAACGTCCACTTGCGTCATACCGCAGTTCATCATAAGAAGAACGTAGAGTTTCTCTCGGTCGCCGCAAATCGCTAGCAGCTTTTTAATGTATTCGAGAGGGAGCGTTTTTACTTTTTTCGCCTTAACCGTGATCGTCATGTCGTCCATGATTCGGGGCAATTTATCCAGTATCTCCGTCTTGTAGAGCCAACGATAAAATTGTTTGACGGCGGAGAGCTTTCCGTTCGCCGTCGAAGAGGCGATTTTCTTCTTCCCGATGAGTTCGAGGAGCCGGGATTGATAATCCATTAGATGAGCGGCGCCAAGTTTGGCGGGGGGAACCGTCCCCACGAAATCCTTCCACTCATCCAGATACGACTGCAACAACCCCCACCGTCCAAGCGATAGTTGATCGGCGACAGTTTCGGCATGTTTATGTCCCAGGAATTTATTGATCGCTTTATCCAAGGAATTCGTTTTTGACGTGGCTCTTACGGTCTCGGTTTTTGCGAAAATCCCCGATGTTTTAATCCGGTCTATCCAGATCGCTTTGTCGGCCTCGATCATTTTTTCCCATTCGATCTTTGCCGTTTCCTCGTCAGCGGCAAACCTCCGGAAGAGGGAGGCATTTGAATTCCCAACGAACGGATTGTCTTGGTTCGTTTCAATCCATTCTGCGATTTGGAGAAAGCGGCGAATCGGCAGGGAAGGGGGAGGCGGGGCGTCGTCATCGTCCAACTCCTTTTTCTTTTTCTCCCACCAATCATTGGCGGCGTCGAGCGACAATTCCTTAGTCGGCTCGCACTCCAACTGTTTGGGGGATACTCGATAGAGTTTGCCTTTATACCGTTTTTGCCACTGTTTTTGGGAGGAAACCCATCCCATTAGATTTTTCTTAGCCATCTTGCAGGCATCCCACCGATTAGAGTAGAATTGCGGGGCATTGGAAATGGGCGAGTGCCCGCCACGGTGTAAATAGTTATATACTTTACAGGATAGAGGTCAAGGTTTTATATACTTTTTCATATACTTTCAGTCGGCTAAACAGTCAGATCGTATATAAGCCAAAAATCGCAAGTGCATTAAATAAAAGCACTTACGAAAACAAGACAAAGCCTTTTTAATCCTCACACCGTGGAGGTCACAGGTTCGAACCCCGTGCCGCCCATTTTTCGCGACTTCGAGCGGAGGAGGCTCGGCGACGATCGGCCGCCGAAGCAATTTCGATTCTTTATTTCACTCATCCGTCCGGCGGAGTCCGGGCAGCACACTTCTATATAGCTAATGGATTGGAATAACAAAAAATGAAAAGCGAACGCCGCCACGAACTTCAACATAACGCCCTCGCAAACTGGTTGGAAAACGCGGGAGATAATCTACGGCCTTACGCCAATCATGTTCTCATCGGTTTGATCGCATTGATCGCCGTATTCATCGCCGGAATGTGGTGGAAAGGTCAGACCGAAGCGACGTCGCAAGAAATCGCGAAGCAAATTAACTTCGGTTTTCTCAATCAACGTCCAGAAATGTTGACGAGCGTCGCCGAGAAATTCCCGACCGAGAAAAGCAGCCCCTATGCCATGATCGCCGCAGCCAACATGTATCTTGGCGGAGGCGCGGAGCGGTTATTTTCGAGCAAGGCCTTGGCCATGCAAGAACTGGACAAAGCTTCGAAGACGTTTACCCGGGCCGCCGAAATGAGCCAAGACGCGGAGGTGCAATCGCAAGCGACGTTCGGACTTGCCCGAACCGCCGAATGCCAAGCTAACGTCGACGAAGCGTTGAAGCTCTACAAAACCGTCCAAGAGAAATGGCCGAAGAGCCCCTTAGCGAAATTTGCTGCCGAACGTCGGACCGATCTGGAAAAGAAATCCACAAAAGAATTTTTCGACAAATTCGCGGTTTTCGACCCGAAGCCCGTCGTAAAAGACTCGGCTTTGGACGGTATGAAGTTACCGGAGTTTACGAAGGATAACATTCCTAAGGAAAACTCGGCGCCGGCCGGTTCTTCGCCCGTTCAACCTGCGACGAAATAACGCGGATTAGCTTTCCGCAAACGAATCACCGCGAAGCGCGTTTTCCCTCGGGCAAACGCGTTTTGTTTTTTATGGCGACTTAATTTTCACAGAAGGACGGCGCCGCCGCATGAGTCTTTTTTCGCCGGAACCTGTTGAACTAATCGTCAAGCCTGAAGAATCGGGTTGGCGGCTGGACGTATTTCTCGCGCATCATTTTCCGGACTACAGTCGAGTTCATCTGCGGAAAGTAATATCGGCGGGGGGCGTTTCCGTCGGAGATCGGGGCGGTAAACCTTCCTATCGACTCGTGCCGGGGCAAACAGTGCGGTTCGTTCTTCCAGAATTGCCGCGCGAGGCGCCGAAGGCCGAAAATATTCCGCTCGACGTTCTCTATCAAGACGATTTCGTGGTGGCCATAAATAAGCCGCCCGAGATGGTCGTGCATCCAGCTCGAGGAAATTGGTCGGGCACGCTGGCCGGAGCGCTCCAATATCACTTCGGAACCAAGTTAAGCGAAGCCGGAGGGCCGACGCGGCCGGGCATCGTTCATCGATTAGACCGCGACACTAGCGGCGTCATTCTCATCGCGCTTGGCGACATTGCTCACCATAAGCTGTCCAAGCAATTCGCCGATCGCACGATTGAAAAAGAATACTTTGCGATAACGGCGGGGTGTCCGAATCGCGATCGGGACGTCATCGATTGTCCGATCGGACCGCATCCGCACGTCCGGGAAAAAATGGCGATTCGTCGCGACGATCCGGAAAGTCGTCCGGCCGTCACGTTCTACGAAGTCGTCGAACGATTCAACGGATTCGGGGCGATGCGATTAACGCCGAAGACAGGCAGAACGCATCAGATTCGCGTGCACTTGCATCACGTCGGCTGCCCGGTGCTGTGCGATAAACAGTACGGAGGCCGCTCTGAAATCACGCGAGGCGAAATTGTCGGCGACGCAAGCGACGGCGCCGTAATTCTTAAACGGCAGGCGTTACACGCCCGGCGCGTAAAATTCTTTCACCCCGAAGACGAGCGTCCGATGGAAATCGAAGCGCCGATTCCGGACGACATGAACGCGGTTCTTGAAGCGTTGCGGCAATATCGTAAGCTCGCAAAAACGCCAAAACGACGCTAATCGGCGACTTACGCCAATCGTTTTCGGAAGAGCCAAACGGCGGCTCCGAGGGTGACGCAAGCGATGATAGCCATCGGCCACGTGTTGCTCAAAACGGCCGTGAAAGGCATATCTTTTAGAAATACGCCTTTTGAGATAATCATGAAATAGACCATTGGGTTGGCGCTATCGGCGATTTGCAGCCATCGCGGCATGTTTTCGATCGGGGAGGCGAAGCCGGAGAGCTGCACGAGAGGAACCATGCAAATGAAGACGCCTAGGAGCGCTTGCTGCTGCGTAAAGACGAGGCTGGAAATGAAGAGCCCGATGCCGACCATAGCGAGCAAATAGACGAACATGGCGAAGTAGAGCGTGAGGAGCGAACCATGGAACGGAACTCCGAAGCAAAGAACGGCCATAACGAGGATAAACGTCCCCTCGCCCACGCCGGCGATCATCGGAGGAACGCTTTTGCCGATAAGAATTTCGATCGGTTGCATGGGCGAGATGAGCAATTGATCGAAGGTGCCGAGCTCTCGTTCACGAGCGACGGAAAGTCCGGTGAGGAGCAAAGCTTCGATGGCCGTCAGAATTACGACGAGACTTGGCAGCGTGAACCAGACGTATTCTCTGTTAGGGTTAAACCAAGTGCGAGCCATGACGACTGCCTGCTCCTGCCTAAATCCATTTTGCGCGATGAGCTCTTGGTTTAGCGTATTGACGATTTTCGTAGCGTAACCGAGACAAATTTGAGCGGCGTTGGTTCTTCGCGCGTCGAGAATAAGTTGGACTTGTCCTTGTTCGGCGCGAGTAATTTTGCGCGAGAAATCGGACGGAATGTGCAAAACAAGCAAGGCTTTTTGCGAATCGATCGTCGGGCGGATTTCGTCGTCGCTTTCGAGGTAGGTGACGTGCGTAAAGGTTCCGCAACCGCGGAAACGCTCAACGAGTTCGTAGGCCGGCCTGCCGCGATCTTCGTTCAGCACGGCCAAGGAGACGTTTTTGACGTCGAGCGTGACGGCGAAGGCGAAGAGCAACGTTTGGATGATCGGCGGAACGATCAAAACGACGCGACTTTTTTTGTCGCGCCAGATCGTCTGGGCTTCTTTTCCGATCAGTGATAACGTGCGACGAAACATGAGCGCTCGAATTACTCTAAGGTTTTAGAGGTTTTCCGTAACGTTACGGAGAAGAAAAATGCCGCGATGCAAAGCATGGCGATGACGTTAGGGATAATGACGGCGTAAATATCGCCGGCGAGGAATATCGTTTTCAGACTGGAAACCAAGTAGCGAGCCGGAATGAGCCGCGTGACGGCGCGGACGGCTATCGGCATGCTATCGATTTCGAAGATGAATCCGGAAAGGAGCATTGCGGGAAGGAAGGCGGCGATGAGGGCCGCCTGTCCGGCGACGAATTGGTTTTTCGTAACGGTGGAAATGAGGAGCCCCTGGCACAGCGCCGCCAGGAGGAAGGCGGAGGATGCGAAACAAAGGGCGAACAACGAACCGCGCATGGGAAGCGCGAAAACGATTCGCGCGATGACCACCGAACCAAGCATCGAGAGCATGCCGAGAATGAAATAGGGGATCAGCTTTCCGGCGATGATTTCGCCGATGCCGGCCGGAGTGACGAGCATCGACTCCATCGTGCCTCGTTCCCATTCCCGCGCAACGACCAGAGCCGTGAGCAACGTTCCGATGACGGCCAAGATAATCGCCAAACTGCCGGGAAGCAAAGTATTGCGGCTTTTTAGCTCGGGATTGAACCAAAAACGCGGCTCGATTTTCACCGGCATTTTTTGCATGGAAGCGTTATCATAGCCGTTTTGCGTCAACCACGCCGAAAAGACGCCCGTCGCGTAATTTTCGACGAAGCTGGCGGTATTCGGCTCGCTGCCGTCGGCAATGATCTGCATCGGCGCGGCGTCGTCCATTCTCAGCAGACGCTCGGAAAAATATTCCGGAATGACGATGAAGCCGCGGATACGGCCGGCGACTAGCTCCTCTTCGAGGACTTGACGATTTTTCGCCATGCGAACGTTGAAGTAGGGCGTCGCCGAGAACGAATCGGCGAGGCTTTTCGCCTCGGGGCTTTGATCTTCGACGACGAGTCCGACGCGGAGATCGGTTATATCGAGCGATACTCCGTAGCCGTAGATGAACAACAAAATAAGCGGCAAGACGAACGCGATCATGATGCTGCTCGGATCGCGAAAGGCTTGCAAAAATTCCTTAACGATTAACCCGCGAAGGCGGCGCCATTTACTTCCGACTGCGTGCGGAGCGGGGGTTGGGGTCATGAGGAGGGCTCCTTCTCCGCGTCAAAACGCTCGATTAGATCGATAAAAGCGTCCTCGAGCGTCGGCTCTGGCATGTCGGCGGAGCGAACGCCGTCTTTCAAATCGTCGGGCGATCCGGCGGCAATGATCCGTCCCCGATAGACCAACGCGATTTCGTCGCAATATTCGGCCTCGTCCATAAAATGAGTTGTGACGACGACGGTGACGCCTTTTTCGACCATGCCGTTGATGTGCGACCAGAATTCGCGGCGAGTGATCGGATCGACGCCGGAGGTCGGCTCGTCGAGAAATAGGGCGACCGGATCGTGCATCACCGAGCAGGATAGAGCCAAACGTTGCTTGAACCCCAAAGGAAGCTCTTCGGTCGAAGCGTTCCAGTAGGGCTTTAAGCCGAAGATTTCGACCATCCTGTCGATGGTATCCCTTTGGTTTCGTCCGTAGAGTCCGTACGCGCCGGAAAAGAACTCCATATTTTGTCGAACGCTAAGAACTCCGTAGAGCGAAAACTTTTGGGCCATATAGCCGATTTTCGCGCGAGCTTCGCTCGAAGCGATCTGAAGATCGAGCCCCATGACGTGAGCGGTTCCCGAGGTCGGCGTGAGAAGCCCGCACATCATTTTGAACGTCGTGGATTTTCCGGCGCCGTTGGGGCCTAAGAGCCCGAATATTTTTCCGCGGCCGATGGAAAACGTCACGTTTTCGGCGGCGGTAAAGTCGCCGAATCGTTTGGTGAGTCCAACGGCTTCGACGACTATTTTTCCGTCGTCGGGAATTTGAACCATATGAGCAGAGAGCGAGGAATCGCCGCCCGGCCCTCCGCCGAGGGCGTCGACGAAAGCGTCTTCAAAACGCGGCGTGACTTCGACGACCGACGCATCCGCCTCGGCGCCGAACGCCGTAGGGGCAAGCGGACTAGAGCCTTTGGCCAAAACAATTCGCACGTTTCGACCTTGAATGACTCCGTCGACGACTTCATCGCGGCGCAGCGCTTCGGTGAGTACTTTTCGGCGACCGGAGCGAATGTTTCGAATTTGATAGGAGCGACCTAGAACGCGGGCGGTCATCTCTTTCGGCGGGCCGGCGTATAACAAACGGCCGGAGCTTAATAGCAAGGTTTCGTCGCAGCGTTCCGCTTCATCGAGATATGCAGTGCTCCAAACGACGGCCATATCTTCGTCGAGAAGCTCGCGGACCATGCGCCAAAGTTCGCGGCGCGAGATCGGATCGACGCCGACGCTCGGTTCGTCGAGCAGAAGGAGTCGCGGCCGACGGATCAATGTGCAGGCAAGGCCGAGCTTTTGCTTCATGCCGCCCGAGAGCTTTCCGGCCAATCGCTTTTGAAATCGTTCGAGGTCGGTAAAGGAGAGAAGTCGTTTAAAAGTTTTTTCACGATCTTCGCCGACGACGCCGCGAAGATCGGCATGGAGGCGGAGATTTTCGTAGACGGTCAAGTCTTCGTAGAGGCCGAAACGCTGCGGCATGTATCCAAGTTCTTCGTGAATGGCGCCGGCGTCTTTCACCGAATCAAAACCAAAAACGGAAATGGAGCCTGCGCTCGGTTTGAGAAGACCGGCGACGAGCCGCATGAGAGTAGTCTTTCCGGAGCCGTCCGGGCCGACTAGCCCGGTGATTCGACCGGATAGAACTTGAGCGTCGATCGAATCCAACGCAGGAGGTTGCGTCGAATCGAACTTTTTGGACATTCCGACGATGGAGACCATCGTTCGGCTCATTGAGCGCCGTCCTTGTGATTCGAGGGCGATGGCTGCAAGGTGACGGTGACCGGCATGCCTTGACGCAGGCCGTTGTCGGGATCGTCGGCGATGATTCTCAACCGATAGACGAGAGCGGTTCGCAATTCCGGCGTCTCGACCGACTTCGGCGTGAATTCGGCCTCGGGAGAAATAAAGCCAATATGCCCTTTGTAGGCCTTGTTCGGCGCAGAATCAGTGAGAAAAGTCGCGGGCATTCCCGGATAAACTCTCCCAAGATCTTTTGCGTTGACGTAAGCGCGCACCCAAACGGTTTTCGTCAGCGATACGGCGTAAACCGTTTGCCCGACGCCGGCCATCGCTCCGGGTTCAACTACGCGAGTTAGAATCACGCCGTCTGACGGCGCAAATAATTTCGTGTCGGCAAGACGAGTTTCAATTTGCGTCACGTTCGCTTCGGCGACTTTTAAGGCGGCGCGAGCGGCTTCGACGTCTTCGTCGCGAAAACCCGATGTAATTAACGAGAGCGTTTCTTTGGCCGAGGCGAGATTCGCCGCCGCTTGCGTCTTGCGAGATTCAAGCTGGTCGAAATCGGCCTTGGAAATCGCGCCGGAAGGCACAAGCGGAACTCCGCGAGCGAGGTCTTTTGCTGCGAGGTCGAGGTCCGCTTCACGAGCGGCGACGACGGCCTTAGCGACCCGGATTTCTTGCGGACGATTGCCGGTCTCGAATTTTAGTAGAGACGCTTTCGCTTGGTCGACGTTCGCTTTTGCCACGCGGAGTTCATCTTCGATCGGTTGTACGTCTAACTCGGCGACGAGATCGCCCGCTTTCACCGAGTCGCCTTCCTCAAAACGCATCTTGGCGATGCGGCCGCTGACGCGGAAGCTGAGATTCACTTGCCGAATATCCACGTTCCCGTAGAGCGTGAGCGTTTTACCCTCGTCTCGTAAGCGAAAGAAACCACGCGACCACGCAACGGCTCCAGCGGCAATCAGGAGGATAATGACCAGGATCGGCGCTTTGCGGTTCATAGCGATGTCTCCTTCGATTGCGAGGCAAGCAAATCCAGCCCTTTTAACGTCGCGCGAACCTGTTCGGCTAGAACGCGCTGAATGAGTTGGACGTCTTCTTCGTTGAATTTTTCTTTTCCGAGTCGGCGAAGGATTGTGGCTCGCGCGCCAAGGAAGACGAACATTTGCCCGGCAAGGGCATGAGTGCGAATGATCGCTTCGGGAGACTCATCCTCGATGCTCAAATAACGAGCGACCAGTTTGGTTCCCAATTCGTGAACGATGCGGACGTAGCCGTCGTAGAGAATCGTGAAAGCGGAGGTCGGTTGCTGTTGCTCCCTGGCGATTATCATTCCGACATAGGGACCCATCGGTCCGGCGAAAATGGTAATCGGACCAGGCAGCATGGCGGCGAGCAAATTAATAATCTCATCTCGGGCAGGCGCTTCTTTGGTTAGAAGAGCGCGAGCGGCCTCGATGCCGGGGCGCATATGCTCCTGGATGCGATCGACCATTGATTGGACCACGGCATGGTAGAGCCCTTCTTTTCCGCCGAAATAGTAGGGTATGGCGGCAAGATTGACTTTGGCCTCGGCGGCGACCATTCGCGTTGTGGCCGCCTCGAATCCATGCTGGGCGAAGACAAGAAACGCTGCCTGAAGGAGGCGTGCGCGGGCAGCCTCTTCGGCAACAAACGACGAAGGTTTTCGGGGCCTTATTTTGACTGAAGTTTTTGCGGGCATCTGGCGCTCCTTAAGCAATTCCCGTCTACTCAATTCTAAGTCATTCGTTAGATTAAGTCAATCGATTGACTTAACCAAAGGCAATCGACGCCACATAGTCGCAACATCTTATAATGGTTAATCTTAAGATCAGAATAGTCTATTTGCAGTCGCTTTGAACTCAGATAACGCACAAAAAAGGCGGATCGACAAGAGTGTCGAACCGCCTGAAATGCGTTGGCGATCAAAGGCAAGTAATTTATTCAACTGTCTCTGAAATCCAGCCAAGTTTTCCATCGCAACGCCCGCCCATTCGCCTGAATTGCGTAAGATCTACTGAATAAGAGACGGCATGAACGGAGCCGTCGCAATAGACAAAATTCATGACGGACGCGTGAGCGCTTCCGAAAAGCCAAGCATACTCGTATTGCGAAAGTCCACCGGTCACTAATCGGCTATCCATCTTTGGTGTAAATTTGGTGCAGCGAGAATTATCGTTGTTAAAACCCGAGAACAAACATTCCGTTTCGTAGTTATTTCCCATATTTCCGCCTCCGGAAACGCCGCCCAAGTAGGTTGCCGGTTCGCAGAATTTTTCGCCGAACGCGATGGTACGACTAAGTCCGTCAGAGATATCTTTAATTGCAAATGCGTTATGCCCCAGAATTGGCCCGTTATAGCGAGGCCCAGCCGGCATTGAAGTCCCTTCCTCCGCATAAGAGGAAAACTTACCTGTCACAACCGGCCACGTAAATGTCTGGCCGGCGGAGTAAAAGTTATCGTCCGAACCAAACGCGGGGCCCGCCTCATCATCAAAAACGCCGTTGGCGCGCCCCCAGTTAATTGGGTTAATCGATCCTCGATTCGCCGCATAGTCGCCGCGAGAAATCAAACGATCTCCGGTAGGGTGATCGGAGGAGTTACGAGCAATTACGTCTCCTTCGTCGAGAAATAACATTGTCGAGGCGCGGCGGGACGGACAGCGATAAACGTCCACATAGGTTTTACAGGTTTTTCGAATAGCGTCTTTAAGAGCTGTTCCGGACATTCCTTTTCCATTGGCCCAAACCCCTTGATACTCAATAAAAGGCAAAAGACTATAGGTCCAAGCTCCAGGTTGCTTAGCCCCAAAACCTTGGTTTGGATCTCCGACCCACCACCACCCCCAACCGTCAGACGGCAAAATTTTCTGTGCATCAAGGTGATTTTGCAGAGCAAGCCCCATTTGCTTCATATTATTTGCGCAAGCCATTCGCCGGGCAGCCTCGCGAGCGGATTGAATGGCTGGAAGGAGGAGAGCGATAAGGATACCAATAATAGCGATGACGACGAGTAACTCAACAAGAGTAAACGCCAATCGCGAAGGGCATTTCGCATCGTCATCGCAAACACGGCCTCGGAAACGAACAAACTCGTTCATGGTAAAACCACCTTGGAAAGAGAAGAAGATAGTTTTGGCTAACCTCGAGCTTAAAACCCGTCGCAGCCTCCGACGAAATGAAGGAAATAGCTAATTAAGCCGCAAAATGACTCAATCAATAAGTTTGCAGAACGGAAACAAGCACGCTGTACCAAATAACTGAGCGGTCGATAGGAACTGCGGTAAAGCGATCAGGGGAAGCAGAAAAGCAAGCGACGAACAAGGAGTCTCGCAAATGCATATTGTCGCCGGAAAACGCTGCTCAAGGCAAAATCAAAAAACAATTCGCAAGTAATTGCCTCAAGTCTTAGGAATCATACCGCGCGACGCACTTAAAAGGCAAGCCTTTTTTAGAACGAACGTAGCGATTCTTAAAAATCACGCAACTCGCCCCCCTCCTTCCTCCTGATTTCCGTCTCGAGTCTCAAGACCGTTCCGAAGTTGGCTTTTCGATTTTCCTCGTTGCTAGTAGGAAAAGAAAAAGGCGGCACGACGAAAAGGTCGAGCCGCCTAAGTAATCAAAACCGCTGAGCAACCGCCAGCTAATCAATATTATCCGATATCCAGCCGAGCTTGCCATCGCAACGACCGCCCATGCGCCGGAAGGGAGTTCTATCAACGGTGTAGGAAATCGAATGAACGGATCCGTCGCAATAAACAAAATTCATGATGGAAGAGTGTGCGCTTCCGAAGAGCCACTGATACTCACTTGCCGAAAGATCGCTTTCCGCTCTTTTGCTATCCATTTTCGGCGGAAACTTGGTGCAGCGGGAATTGTCATTATTGAAGCCGGAAAACAAGCATTCAACTTCGTAGCTGTCACCCATGCCGCGATTTCCGCCGATAACGCCGCCAAGATAGGTGCCAGGTTCGCAAAATTTTTCGCCAAAGGCGATGGTATGGCTTAACCCATCCGTGATATCTTTGGGCGCGAAGGCCGTGTGAATTAAAAACACGCCGTTATAACGAGGGCTCGTGCCTGGCATGGACGTACCGTCCTCATTGTAAGTTAGGAACGTACCCGACATTTTCGGCCACGACATTTTAGCGCCGTTTGAATAGATATCAGTACTTGATCCTTTATCCGGCCCGCATTCGTCACCATAAACGCCGTTCCCTTGCCCCCAGTTTACAGGGGTAATAGAGCCGCGATTGGCCGCGTAATCGCCGCGGGTAATCAATCGTTCCGGATCGTTATGATCGGAGCAATTATAGGCGATCAAATCTGCATTATCTCGAAACAACTGAGTAGAAGCGCGACGGGAAGGACAGCGATAAACGTCCACATAAGTCTTACAGGTTTTGCGAATTGCATCCAAAAGGTTCGTTCCGTCCAGCCCTTTTCCATTCGCCCATACGCCTTGAAGTTCCATGAAGGGCATTAGGCTGAATGTCCAAGCTCCCGGTTGTTTGGCGCCGAATCCTTGGTTCGGATCGCCGACCCACCACCACCCCCATCCGTCCGACGGCAAAATCTTCTGCGCATCGATGTGGTTTTGCAGGGCGAGTCCCATTTGTTTCATATTGTTCGCACAAGCGGTCCGCCGAGCAGCCTCGCGGGCGGATTGAATTGCAGGAAGAAGAAGCGCAATAAGAATTCCAATGATAGCGATGACGACGAGCAACTCGACAAGCGTGAATGCGAATCGGGAGAAGCGTTTTTCGTCGCCGTTGCGACCCCGGCCTTGAGGACGGACGAGAGCGTTCATAGTCTAAGCACCTCTATTTAGGAAAAGTGACTGGGATTTCATCTAGCGGAGCGACGTGATAAACGGCCGCCTCCCGCTCTGCGGCGCATGGGGAAGAGCTAACAAAGCAAAAAGTGGGCATACTTCTTCGCGAGACGGAATATATGCGGTTGAAGCATATCGCAAATCAACGCAAAACCGTCACATGCCTCTGTGAGAACGCTAAAATATCTATTAGGAAAAACAAAAGGAGGCATACCAACTCACGCTGTTTTCGGTAGAAGTCTCTGCCGCGAAACCAACCTAAAACCGAAGTACTTCCATCTCCAATCCCCCCCTTGATCATAACGCGCGATGTCCTTCTAACGCAAGCCTATTTTAAATCGCACGCAGATTTTCTTAAAATTCGCGCACTCCCCATCGAAAGTAATTCAGTTCAAACTGGCTGGCTATCTGCGAAACACGGGTACATTGCCACAACAAACTTGGCGAAGTGACTTGTCACATCACACTTCCAAGCCCCTAATCGCCACCCCCCCCAATAATGCTATTCCATCTATCAATGTTGGGGAACCAGTCAAAATAAAAAGGCTCGACGCGTTACGTCGAGCCTTTTGGATTTCCGAGTGAAATATACGCAATGTCAATTACGGCATTTCAAAAAATTCTTTTGAATACCCCATTCCGTTGCGGCTAGCTAGAGCACGAAGAATGTCAACCGAAGTGCTCTCAAGAACAAACTGCACGGAACCGTCGCCCATGGCAAAGTTCGCCCCGGAGCGATGCCGACTACCAAAGCTGACGTCATTATTGCCGACATCTTCACTTCCCGTGTTCGTATCAGGATTGGGCGCTTTACCATCGCGTTTTGCGACGTTCATCCCAAAATATATGTTTCGACTGGAATAGCACCATGTGTTATAGCCTTTGGCGTTTGCAACAGGTATCCAAGTAAGACTCCCTGCGAGCCAAGCTCGGGTTGCTGAAATATCCCAGGATATTTCTCCAAGTAAAGCCGTATGGCTTATTCCATCCCTCACGTCCTTGATAGCCACCTTGCTGCCAGGAAACATAAGACCGTTAATCGCCGTTCCGCCACTTCCGCCGTTGCTAAAACCAATTCCCGAATAAGGGTTGGAAGCGCTCGCGGTAACATCCCCCATCGTTTTTTTTCCGCCATTTATTGCGGAATAGTGAGGCGCCCAATTCTTAAATACCACAATGCTAGACGAGTTAGGTTCAGAATCATAAACCTTCTGTTCTTGCGGAGCGGTAGGGCACTTCGCCAAGAGGTAAACCGATTCATAATACGGTCGGTTGACCTCAGCCCACCAGTGCTGCCTGAAATCAAGGGATTTAATCAAGGCGGCCTCTTCGTTGTACGGCGCAATTAACGCCAAATACGAGAGAGCAACTGACGTAGTGGGAGTTCCTCCGGGACTGTTCCAAGCCGGCCCCAATGCTCCCGAGGCCGAAGGGGGAAAGTTTTTATTCGAGTCGATATAACTTTGGCACGCAAGCCCCAATTGACGCATGCGATTCGTACAATCCGATCGTCGAGCCGCCTCGCGGGCGGCCTGGATGGCGGGAAGTAAAAGCGCAATCAAAATCCCAATGATTGCGATAACCACTAACAATTCAACGAGAGTAAATCCCGTTCGGCGGAGGCGACGAACGTCACCTATCATTTTGTCGAGAATGACGGAAGCATGCATAATGGAAACGACCCTAAGAAAGAAAAATGAGAACTTATGGCAATCTGAATAATAACGGTGGGGGGAGGAGCCCCGCACTTTATCACTTTCCGAACAAAAGTCGGTAGCTTGCTCCTTCAAGGTGGGTAATCGCAAGGAACAACAAACAGGAAGACGCTCTCGGAAATGTCTTATTTGCGCAATAACAGCAATTATTTTTGCGCATCTAAGATTCGGAAAGTAGTCGTCGGAGACACTTATTCTTGAACATACCCGGATCATAACATAAGAATCAGCCAAATTTCAACGCTTTTTTTCAAAAATCCGCACGTTTTCTTACAATTTGCGCACCAGTGAAATTATGCGCAGAAGCAACGCAATTAATCGCAAATAACTCAGAAAACACATCTATCTAGCTGCATCCTCTCCACGTATTTTGGGAGGTCAACATTGCGGCAATCGAAACATTTTATTACTATCACCCACGCCATGAAAAATTCAAAGATACTACTCGTTCGCGTTTTCTTCTGCTTCGCTTTCTTCGGCATGTTTTCGAGTGATTGCCGCGGAGCGGCGCTAGACGGACCGTCGGTATCGTCGATCTTGGGCAGCCCGACGGGGTCGTCGCCGCAACAAGTCGCGGCAAAGGGGACAGGAATGACTCCTACCGCTCAAACGGCCACCGGAACTGCCTGGGACGTCAATACGGCCTTTTCGACCGCCTTGACGGAGGTGAGCAACTTCGCCCAGGGATTATGGGAAA
Source organism: Thermoguttaceae bacterium (assembly GCA_963665265.2). Classification (GTDB taxonomy): domain Bacteria; phylum Planctomycetota; class Planctomycetia; order Pirellulales; family Thermoguttaceae; genus CAXXHQ01. Next base: position 3,351,428 of record OY762224.2, read on the forward strand.
AAAATAACGTCGTGGATTGGGCGATTCTGTTCGGAGCTATATTCGCGGGATTGGCGGCAGGAAAAATTTGCTCCCTCATCATTGTGCGAGTGGCGTCAGACGGGGAGGACGCCGCTTCAAAATTGCTGCGTGATTTGGCTGGCCCTGTAAATTTGGCCTTGATGACGTTCGGCGTGAAGTTCGGATTATTGAGCGTCAAAACGAACGCAACCTTCGACTCGCTTGCCTCACAAACGACGGCGTTTTTGTTTTCCGTGGCGTTTTTCTGGTACGCCTATAACGCGGTCGCCGTCGTGGATTCGCTTTTTAAGCATATCAGTCAGAAAAATAATTCGACGCTCGACAAACAGATCGGCCCGCTGGTCCGAAAATCTCTCCGGATATTCGTTCTAATTATCGCCGCAACTTATATCACCCGCTCGGTTTTCGGAGCCGAGCTTAGCGCTTGGCTTGCAGGCCTCGGCATCGCTGGCATCGCCGTTTCTCTAGCTGCCCAGGACACGCTAAAAAATATTTTCGGCTCGATTACTTTAGTTTTGGACCAATCGTTCAAGATCGGCGACCGAATCGTATTCGGCTCCTACGACGGGGTGATCGAGGACATCGGCTTCCGTTCGACGAAGATTCGGACGACGGCGGGGCATGTGGTTACTCTCCCCAACTCGAGTTTGGCGAACGCGCCGATTGAAAACATCAGCCGACGGCCAAGCGTTCGACGCAATTTCACCGTACAGGTTAAGGCCGACGCCTCGGCGGAAGCGGTCCGCCTGGCGACATCCGCGATTCGTTCAGTTTTCTCAGAGCCGGAAATAGGCATTCATGTGGCCGACGCTGCAACAGGCCAACCGGGACCGTCGGTCACGTTCAGCGAGTTCGCCCCGGAGAAATTCATTATCGCTATAAACTACCATTTCGTCCCGGCGAAGTCGCCCGACTACGCGCGGCATTCGGAACTAGTGAATCTAAGAATACTCGAAAAACTCGCGGAGTCGGGTTTGAAACTGGTAGGATGAAAATCGGGGAGAGGGCGTTGGGCATGGAGCGTAGGGGAGAGGGAACGGGGCGGTCAACCATGAACGAAACAACTCGTCATCCGGCGGGCTTGCCAATTAAAACTCTGTTGACGCAATGCGAAATGCATCGTTTGCGGCGGGGCGGCCCCGGCGGACAACATCGCAACAAAGTCGAAACAGCCGTTCGAATTCAACACCTTCCGACGGGAATAGAGGCCGAGGCGAACGAGCGGCGAAGCCAAGAGGAAAATCTCCGCGAAGCGGTCTTTCGATTGCGGGTAAATCTCGCGTTGCTCTATCGACGCTCCGGGACGAAATCGGAATTGCCCGGCGAATTATGGCGTCTGCGCTGCGCGGCGGGCAAAATTGCAATCAATCCGGGACATGATGATTTTCCGACGTTGTTGGCCGAAGCGCTCGACGCGTTGGAGACGGCCGACGACGATCTTGCCGTCGTCGCGGAAAGGTTTTGCGTGACACCCTCGCAACTGATCAAGTTCTTAAAACTCGAGCCGAGGGCTTTCAGCATGTTCAATTCAAGGCGGGAGAAGAAGGGGCAAAAGCGATTGAAGTGAAGCGGTAAGACGGCGCTCGCCGCAGCGCCCTGCAAAGCCGGAGAGGCGGAACGCCACGGAGGGCAAGCGGAACGCCACAGAGGGCGTTCCCTACAGCTCAAAGAAAAAGGCCTCGGAGGAATGTTCCTGCGAGGCCTTGGTAATTTTCATACGACGCCGTACCTCTTAGACGGAGGCGAACTGCGCTTTGCGTTCGGCGATGATCTCTTCCTCAAGATTCCTCGGCATGCGTTTGTACTTAGCGAACTCAAGAGTAAACGTGCCTTGCCCTTGGGTCATGCTGCGAAGGTCGGTCGAATAACCGAACGTCTCGGAGAGCGGAACTTCGCCTTCGATGCGAGTTTCGGCGCCGTTCAATTCGGTTTGGGCGACGATGCCGCGGCGTGAAATGAGGTTGCCGACGACCGTTCCTTGGAACTGAGTCGGGCACTCGATTTCGATCTTCATTACCGGCTCCAAGAGGACCGGCTTGGTGCGGGAAAAATTCTCGCGCATGCAGGTTTGGGCGCAAACTTGGAAGGCCATATCGGACGAGTCGACGTCGTGATAGGAGCCGTCCTCGAGATCGATCGCCAAGCCGACGACGGGATACCGCGCGATCGGACCTCGCTGGAGCATAGCGAGGAAACCTTTTTCGACGGCAGGGATGTACTGCTTCGGAATGCGTCCGCCGACGACATGCTCCTCGAAAATGAAATTTTCGGTAGAGTCTTCGGGAACGGGGCCCATTTTGCCGACGATGTGGGCGTATTGCCCGGAACCGCCGGTTTGCTTGCGGTGCTTGGTATTGAATTCGGCGGTGACGGTCGGCGCTTCTCGGTAGTTGACTTTAGGCTGGCCGACTTCGACTTCGACCTTATATTCGCGACGGATGCGCTCGATGTAGATTTCGAGGTGCAACTCGCCCATTCCTGCGATGATGGTCTCGCTGGTTTCTTCGTCGGTGCTGACGTTCAAGGTCGGGTCTTCGCGGCGGAAACGGTGCAAAGCCTTGCTGAGGCGATCGGCGCCGTCGCGCGACTGCGGAGAGATGGCCATGCGGATGACAGGCTCGGGAACGAACATGCCTTGCAAGGTGCAGTAGTTCGACTCGGAGGCGTAGGTGTCGCCGCTGGCGACGTCCACGCCGAGAATCGCCACGATGTCGCCGGCCGAAGCCGAATCGATATCTTCGCGTTGATCGGCGTGCATGCGAAGGATGCGACTGAAACGCTCCTTGCGGCCGGTGCGCTGATTGACGTAGCTATCGCCTTTTTTGAAGGTTCCTTGATAGATACGCATGAAAGTGAGGGTACCGTAGGGATCTTCGACGATCTTGAAGGCCATGCCGACGGCCGGCTTGGCCGGGTCGGGATAAAGCGTCATTTCTTCGCCGACATGCTCTTTGGCGGCGGAGAAGGCTTTAGTCGGCGAATCGATCGGCGACGGCAGGAGGCGAACGATCGCGTCCAAGAGAGGCTGAACGCCCTTATTTCGGTAGGCGGTGCCCAAAAACACCGGCGTGAATTCTAGCTGAGCCACGGCGGAGCGAGCCACGTCGTAGATCATCTGCTCGGGCACTTCCTCTCCGCCGAGGAGCATTTCCATCAACTCGTCGCTGTACATGGAGAGCGATTCGAGGAGGTGCTGGCGGGCTTCCTTTGCCTCTTCGGCCATTTCGGCGGGGATCGCCTCTTCACGGATTTTTTCGCCGTTGTTGCCGTCGAAGTAAATGGCTTTCATCGTAACGAGATCGACGAGGCCTTCAAAATTTTGTTCTTTCCCGATGGGCAACTGCATGAGGGCGGCGTCGCAGTTCAAGCGTTCGCGCAACTGAGCGACGACCTTGAACGGATTCGAGCCGGTGCGGTCCATCTTGTTGATGAAGGCCAAGCGAGGAACGTGATAGCGTCTCATTTGGCGATCGATGGTGAGCGATTGGGCCTGCACGCCGCCGACCGCGCAAAGGACCAAGACGGCTCCGTCAAGAACTCGCAAACTGCGTTCGACTTCGACGGTGAAATCGACGTGCCCAGGGGTGTCGATCAAATTGATGACCGAGTCTTCCCATTGAACGGTGGTGGCGGCGCTAGTGATGGTGATGCCGCGTTCGCGTTCAAGATCCATATGATCCATCGTCGCCTCGCCGGCGTGAACCTCCTGGATGCGATGGATGCGTCCGGTGTAGAACAAGATACGCTCGCTGAGCGTGGTCTTGCCGGAGTCGATGTGAGCTGAAATGCCGATGTTACGCAGTTTGGTGATGTCCATGACTTTTTCCGTATCGTAGCGACGATTTTAATATGAACTCGATTATCCCGACGATTTGGCCGTCGAGCGAAAGAATTCATATCAGTCGGCGAGGTCGTTCCTAACGCTCGACGCCGACAGGGCTAGCATGACGTTCCTTTGTTTTGAAATGACTAAAAAACAGTGATTTAGCTTTTTTGTTCGCGCGAACGCAACTGTTCACGCAACAAGCGGCCGGCGAAATTATTTATTGCACTCCCGAAAAAGTCGAGAGCGGCAAAGTTCATTACGCGTCTTACGGAACTAAAAATCCGAAAGACGCGAAGTAAATCGCGGAAAGCGCGTCGGAAGCTTTTCTCGCGCGAGGATGCAATCCAATCGCGACGGCGGCGCCGTCGATCGACCGAAATCCCCATTCGCAAAAAAACTAGGGGGCGGGACAAACAATCGCGGCATGCGAGTATCGGCATAAGAGGAGAAAGTCTCCGCCCGCTGATATTCACAAGTTCACAAGTATAACCCGATATGGTTATATCTGCAAGTGCAAGTTTTTGAAAAAAGGGGGGGGCGTCTCCCCTCGCTAAATCATAACCTGTTACATGATCGATATTTTGGGTACCGGGCTAGTCGATTGAGATGAAACAACCGAAAGAAGAAATACGCCATACTAGATAGGCGATGTCCCCCTTGCCAAAAACTACTCATTAAACTGTGTCCATTAATCGTATTTCGACCGTAACAACCTGCGAAAATGTTAAATACTCAAGCCCTTGACTCTGAACGTCCGTATATTGTACTATTGTACATAGCGATATAAATATACTGTGTTCCTCTTTTTCGCGAGGCCGATATGGATCTTTTCGAATCGCTCACTGACCGCCAGCAGGCGGTCTATGAATTCATTCGCGATTGCATCCGCTCACGCGGATACGGTCCGACGGTACGAGAAATCGGCAAACATTTTGACATTAACTCGCCGAACGGAGTCGTTTGTCATCTAAAAGCGTTAGAAAAAAAAGGACTTATCAGCCGGGAACAAAATCTCTCGCGAGCGATCCAGTTGACCGCCGAACCTCTCCGCCAAAAAGGGCTTCCATTGGTCGGACAAATCGCGGCCGGTCTCCTTCACGAAGCCGTCGAACAAGACGAGCGAGTCGATTTCGACGAAATCTTCAACCCGGAGAATGCAGACCTCTTTGTCCTAAAAGTCAAAGGGGAGTCGATGATCGAGGACCAAATCGCTGACGGCGACTATGTGGTCGTGCATCGTCAGACTACGGCCGGCAAAGGCCAAATCGTCGTGGCGATGACCGGCGAGGGGGAAGCGACGCTCAAACGATGGTATCCAGAAAAAAACCGTATCCGCTTGGAACCTGCAAACTCGACGATGAAGCCCATTTTCGTTAAGGACGCAAAAGTTCTCGGCGTGGTCGTGGGAGTTGTGCGAAAAGTGAATTCGTAATACAAACCGCTAAGCAGGGCAGAGGAGTCGTCTGGCCTATACTCCTCTTGCCATAAGCCGGAAAGCGCCAGGCACGCTTGCCTCGTCAAGCTTTGCGCATGCCTTCTGCATCCGGCATCTCAGCTAACAGACAATCTCGACTCTTCTACAAAGATCCAATTGGGACGTTTCGCAATACGGCAGGACCGAGCAAGCCGGCGGGAAGCGGTTGTTTATCGCCGCGGTCATACTTCGTGATGTTCGTCTTTGTTTTGCGTTTTTCGGGCGGAAGCTTTTGATCGCCGATAACGCGGTTCGCCCAATGATTGGCGACCTTTACTTCTAATTTATTCTTCCCAAGTTTGGCTGCGGCGGTAATATCCACTTTATACGGCGCTCGCCAAACGTTGCCGAGCGATTTGCCGTTGAGGATGACTTCGCCGACTTCGCGAAGCTCGCCCAAGTCGAGTTCAAGACGCGATTTTTCGTCGAGCATTTCGGCCGTAACGTCGATCTCGCGCACGTAAGTTCCCACGCCCGAGAAATATTTAATGTCAGCGTTTTCATTATCTGTCCACGACTTCAAAGATTCGAAGACGGTCGAGGCCGGGGCGTCGAGGAGCGAGGCGAAGCTGACGTTCCAGGCCCCGTCGATCGGGTGCGTTTTCGCGGCGGCGATTTCAATTGACTCCGTTTTCCCAGTATCGGATTTTAACTCGAATTTTCCTCCAGCCGGGCATTCGACGTTGAAACTCCCTTTAGGGCCGACATAGACCGCAATTGGAGAGAACTCCGGAACGCGATCGGAGGGCTCGGCGGGGAACAGCTTTTTTCCGCCTTGATTCAGCTCGACGAAATGCTTGGCCGATGGCTTGCGGAAGACGACGAAGGCGGAGCCGTAAGGCTCGAAGCACATCGGCACGAGAGTGCGGCCGTCTTTCGCGGCGGCATATAAGCCAAGGCTGCGAATCGCGCCCGATTCGGCCGACCACAACTCAGGTTCCTTGTCGGAAACGCGGAACGTGCATTGAGCGTTGAACGGACGATCGCTCAGATTGGCGACGAAATATACTTCGGCGTCGCCGACCGTTCGATGAATGAATTTCACGGACGCGTCTTTTACCGAAGTTTGGAACTCGAAATCAGGCGCAACGCCCAACTTGGCGAGAACTTTTTTCGTATCCTTCGTCCAAAATACTCGCCCTTTGCCGTAGGTGTTCTCAATTGTCGCCTCGCCGTCGGCGGCGCCCCACATTTCGTCGGCCAATTTTTTCATTTCGGCGTCGGCGGCCGGGTAATTCGTAAGCGTGTCGTTCGCCGCCGGCTTCGGTCCGATAACCGACGCGCCGTCGCGAACTAATTCTGCGATTTTTTTCAAAGCGGCGGGCGAAATGATTCGTTGTGTCGGGAGTATTAGCGCGCGATAGCTCATCCCGTCAGGCAGCGCAATTCGGCCGTCTCGGGTTTGCATGCGTGAAAGCAAAACCTCTTCGTTCGTCACGTCGTAGTCGTATTGCGGGAGAACGCGGGCGGGATCGGACTTTTGCAATTGGGCGAAGTTCGGCACGTGATCGCCGTAGTAGTAGCAAACGTCTGCGACGAAGAGCCCTTGGCGAAGCATGTACTGACAGCGGTTCATGTATTGCACAAACCCGCCGGAGTATTTGAACCAAGGGGATTTCGGATTGCAGTGCGTGCCGGCGAAGTATTCTTGACCGGGGATGCCGGTCTCGTCCGGCGAACAGGTAAAGGCGTGCCAATAGAGGCTATTGAATCCTTCGACGGCGGCCTGGTCGAAGGTCGGCTTCAAATTATTGCCGAGCGATTCTTCCCAGTGTAAACCGACATTGGTGAAACCTTCAGCGGAGACAATTTTTTTACCGTAGATATGGGCGGCCGAGGCGCCTTGCTTGACGAAGAAGCGGTCTTCTTCGCTGACGCGATGGGTATTCGCGCGGCACCAGAATTCCATCATCGGAAAATCGCCTCGGCTCAAACATTTGAGGGCGTCAATCGGAGCTCCGTGGGGTCCGCCCGACTCGGGATGGATGCCGAGGTCGTATTTTCTCGCCAACTCGGCGAAGAAAGCGTAGTGGTTGTCGGCGACGCAATCGCCGATCGTTTTGCGAAGGTCGTTTAAGAAGCGATTGCTCGCGTCACGGTCGTCGAGAATGCATCCCGCGACGACGGGAAGAAAGACAAGCGGATCGTATCCGCGACGTTTTTTGAATTCCTCGCGGAACTTCGGCGACCAGTTCATTCCGCCGGCTTCCCAAGAGTCGGTTTGAATGTATTTGACGGTCTTGCCGCACCAGGGGCGAATTTCGGAAAGGATCGGATCAGCGACCTCTTTCCAATATTTCGCCAAGGCGTCGGGATCGAGATAGTCGATGACGAGGCCGTCCCAGCCTTTACTGCAGGTGGAAACGCGCGCGCCGGTCAAGGAATAGCCAAACCGCATAATGCGCCATTTGCCGGCCGGGGCCGACCATTTCAACTCGCCTTTGTCGTCCATAAATTTCGAGACGTCGACGACGTCAGCGACTCGAGCGTCTTCTTCGTCGGGCTGAGCGGGGTTGTCGGTCAACATCGACCATGTGACGGGACAAGACCATGCCAGTTCTTTAAAACCAGATTTTTCGACCAGATCCCGAATCGGCTTGCGAAGGAGTTGTTTCGAGGGCCACGAGCAATCGGCCGACTGAAAAGAGACTTCAGCGATCTGCACGTTGCGCGGCCGATCGGGACTCTTCACGTCAAACGCGCTCGTCGAGACAAGCCGAAAAGCCTTGGCTTCGGTCGGCGCGAAATCGACGGTCGCAGTTTGGCCGTCCTTGAGCGAGAATTTTTTTACGGTCGAGAACGTGCCGTCGGCCTCGGCGGATTGCAGTTCGCAATCTTTCGGCCCGTAGCCGACGCGACCAAGGACGGTGATGCGAGAAAGCTTGACCGGTTTAGCGAAGCGGAAGTCGAGCGCAATCGGCTTTTCAGCGGTCGGGCCGCCGCCCGGTTCGTTGCCGGCCGAAACCCAAAACGTTTCCGGGTTGCCGTCGAAGGCGAGCGCTGCCGGAAAATCTTTTTGTTCGGAAGAGGCGGAAGCGACGGCGTCGGGCGCGTCGATCGTTTTCTGCTTCACGGGGAGGGCAAGGACGGCGATATCGCGGTAGAAGCGTGAATCGCATTTCGGCTTCGCCAAAGCGAGGGATTTTTCGCTTCCTCCGTCGATGGTCGCCTCAGACCAAACAATATGCTTGGAGGCGGTTTCCGGCATGACGTTCGGTCCGCCAAGGTTCCAACCGCTTTGGATGCCTACGGTCAATTCGAGACCAAGTCTTTCCGCCTCTTTCACGGTATGCAAGAGAAGCTTCCGCCACTCCGGGCTGCCGTAAAGAGGGCCGTTCTGAACTCCGCGATTGCCAAACTGATTGGAACCGTCGGCATCGCAAACGAGGGCGCCGGCCCATCCAAGGTCATGCATTCCTTGGAGATCGCGCGTGATCGCTTCAGGAGTTACGTTGCCGTTCAACCACCACCAGTAGGCGTGAATTCGCGATTCAGCAGGCGGATTAGCAAAGCCTTCGTCGAGCGAAACTTTTGCGACTGTAGAAAACTTTTCATCACCTGCTCGGATGACTTTTTCAACGCCCACGGCAAAAAGTGCGGCAATCAAACCGGCGGAGGCGGCTGCAAACAGTCGGTAGCGAAAGCTGTGGAAATCCATATGCGGACCCTCTCCAAAATAAAAGAGGAAAAGTGAATATGCGTTTTTGGGTTGAACGACAAGAGAAACTTGCGATCTGGCGTTGGACACAGGTTTTGGCGAAAGAACTGCCTGAAATGCGTGATAATTTGCCTTGTTTGTGAAACTTCAACGACAAAACAAAGGCATTATGACAGAAAAAAGTCAAAAAAGCGACGGTTTCGCGCCACATACGGCATGTAGTCGCGCACTTTGCACATTCAACTTAATTTCAATGAAAACTAACATAGGTGAAGAATCAAAAAAATAGTGCGCGTAATTGAATTTTTTGATTTTCAGCTGATCGACGAGATTCATAACTACTTTTGGTGTTTTAAGTTAGATACGCCCTATTACTTCCAAGTCATTGCATAATGGCAGGGGATAGCCATGCTGGAATGGGTTTGGAAGCCCTACCTATAAAGCTCCCCCGCAGAGACGTCCCGAAGATTCATTCCGCCCGGCGATGCAAACATTTTAGGATTTTTCGGAACCAACTCGGAGAGCGAAAGCTCTCCAACTCGCGTGGGAGTTCGCAGGTCCATTGGGCCTGCGGGCTCTCATTTTTGTGAGTTCATATTTGAGAAAAGCGATTTTTGCTTCGGAACGATCATAACCGAAGCGTCATTATATCACTCATTCATAAGGCGTAATCAAACATGAAACGAGAAAGGCACAAGGTCGGCGCTCTTTCGACCGACGCCGGCTTAAAGCGGGAATATGGCTTTACGCTGGTCGAGTTGTTAGTGGTAATCGCGATCATCGGAATTTTGATCGCGTTGCTTTTACCCGCGATCCAGGCTGCCCGCGAAGCGGCGCGTAGAAGCCAATGCACCAATAATTTGCGGCAGTTCGGTTTAGCGGTCGTCAATTACGAATCGACAAAGAAAAAATATCCGCCTGGACGATCTGGCGGAGAGAATCAGTACACTGACGCTAAATATGAGAAATATCCCAAAACAGGAGCAAGCGGCTTTGTGTACTTATTGCCGTTTATGGAGTTTGGCCCGCTCTCAAAACAAATCGATTTGCCGACGTTCTATTCAGTAGTGTCATCCGTCGCTTCGACTCTCACGGCCGATAATCTTAAAATCGCTCAACAACGTCCTGCCATCTTCGTGTGCCCAACAGACACCGCGCTGCCCTCTATTACGCTCGAAGGCATGACTGATCCGGTAGCAACGGGTAGTTATGCGATGTGCTCGGGAACCTACGGTTTACGCGCCACCGGAGGATTCAAAAAGTACGATAACAACGGCATGTTTTCTTATTGCATCGAGTACACGTTCAAAGACGTTGTGGACGGTCTAAGCCACACGTTTTTTTTCGGCGAAATATACGACGAACATAAGGCGATCAACCAATCCGCTTGGTCGCGAGGAAACCGCGCCGAAACATTGCGCTATACGGACATGGAACTGAACACTCCGCCAGGGAAGGATCCGACAAACGCCACGTTTAACGCTCCCAACGGCGCATTTGCCAGTAAACACCGTGGAGGCGCAAACTTTTGCCTTGGCGACGGACATGTGGCTTTCGTCAGCACTTCCATTGGTACGACCGTCTATAAAGCGCTCGCAACCCGCAATGGCCGTAAAGATAGCGGACTTTCCAATAATCCGGCCACGGGCTCGTCCATTCCTGAACAGCCTTTTGACAACAGCGAGTTTTAGCAAAAAAATGAATGAGACGTCCTGAGGCGTTAGATCGGGCGAATACGCCGCTAACGCCCTCAGGTGTTTTCAGGAAAGTGTGGCCCCCGAAAAAGCGGATTATTATTCGCGACAATTACTTGACAAACACGAAAATCCTTGGGAAACTGATAATTGCGAGTTGGATTGCAATTAGTTCTCCTGAGGCGTTTCGTCGAGTGTTCGACGTGCGTTCGTTCTTCTATTTACTTATTGCAAAAAATCCACCCGAGGCAGCGACTCTATTCAACGCGGTTTGCACGTTAACCGATTCTGGTCCGGCGTGCGTTCCCGCAACTGACTCAAGCGTCCGAATGCGTTGAGGCCTTGCGCAGTCGCGCAATAAGCGGCTTCCCACGCAATCGAGATGCGTCGCAAATGGATTTTGGCATTTTTCTTTCGTTTTCCTGTGCGGAATTGTTAGCGAAAGATCGCATCTCGCAAGTCTCTTGAGTCGCCCGTTCGGATCCGTTTCGATCCGCGTAAACGAGATTCTTTTCAACACCTGTGTATTTAGTTACACACCTTAGGAGATGCACGAATTATGAAAAAATTGTTCCTTTCTTTGGCTTGCCTTTGCGCGTTGGTTTCGTCGGCACAAGCGACGCTCATTGATGATTTCAGCTCCGGTAGTTTGTCTGCGTACACTCAGACCACCGTTTTGGATCAAAACACGACCGCTACAAACAATTCATTTTCTATCAACGCCTCTGGTGCGATTATCTCGTCGTCAACGAATACCGGTGGCTCCGCAGAGCAAACCGTTTTACTGAGAAGCGACTACTCGGTGAGCGTTGGTCAAACCTTGCTGGCAGACGCAACGGACCTGGGCACAAGTTCGACGTTCGCTGAGCTTGGAATCATCGTCGCCGCGTCGAGCACGCCAACCTACCTGACGCGTTCGGAATACGTGGTTTGCGCTTTGCGAGAACAAAATGCCGGGGATAACGTTGCCGCTCAGTACGCCACCGTAACTGGACCTATTTCCGGCACTGGCGGTCAAATTGGAATTGATTTTAGCACTGTAGCTTCTATTTACATTAAGCGTACAGGCTCTCTAACGTATGAAACCGGTTTCATCAAGACCGATGGTACTTCTACAACCGTGAAGACATACACCGTTGACAATGCGTCCATCGGCAACGCGGTTGGTTTTTATACCGATATTCGTTATGCGGTTAGCTCTTCGGGCTCACTGGACAATCTCCGCGTGGTTCCGGAACCGGCCTCGGTTCTGATGTTGATCGGCGGCGTCGTCGGATTGGCTTTGCTCCGTCGTCGCAAGTAGTTTTGATTTTGAATTGATTTGAAAATCCTCGCCTCCCCGGTTTCGGCCGGGGGCGAGGGCTTTTGAACAATGCGAAAGAAGCCTTCACGTCGCCAGTACCCGTGAAAACTTCATGTCATTCGTCCGCAGCCCGCCAATCCCACCGTACAATCATTTTTTTACAGCGCTTGAAGGATTTATATTTATCCGCTCGTTCGCAAACGAATAGCGGATATCGACCAAGGGCACGGTCCTTCGCCTGCGATTGCAACAAAGATCCGACTTCCTTAACTGACGACCGTACCATGACCGCACATAAAACTCGTTCTTCCATGCTGCGCGCGCTCTGCTTAGCCGCGCTGTTTTTGACCGGCCCCGCAATTTCCGACGTCTTCGCCCTTGCGGTGACCAGCAATTTCGTTTCTTACTCCACTATTGATTGGCAGACCGGAACCAGCGATTACGGATACGGAAACGGAATCAATACGATTGCTTTCCGCAATAACTCGCTCTACACGGTGGGCAATTATCAATTCACTTCGTATTACAACGCCGCCGGTTATCTTGTCGTCGCGCGTCGTGATTTGACGACGAACACTTGGGTCGGCATTACGACTACCGGCACGGCCGACTCGATCATCGACGATCACGACGTAATTAGTTTCGGCATCGACGGCAACGGTTATATGCACCTTTCATGGGGTATGCACCAAAGCTCTACGATGCACTACGCGATTTCCAACGCCTCCGTTTTGGGGACCAGTTTCACGAACACGTCGTTCACCGCTTCGCCGATCGCCGGCGTCGGGGACAACAACACCTACCCGGAATTCTACAACCTGGCGAACGGCGATCTATTGTTCGCCTATCGCAACGGATCGTCGAGCAGCGGCAATATGATGGTCACGACTTATAACGCCGCGACGAAATCGTGGAGCGGAACGGTCACGCTCGTTTTGAACGGCACCTCGACCGACACTAACGGCTATACGAATAGTCTCGTCGTTGCGAACGACGGTTCAATTAAAATGTCGTGGGTTTGGCGTGAAGACTATAACTTCCAGACGAATCACGACATCATGTACGCGACCTCTTCGACGGCGAGTTTGACGACATGGAAAACAATCACGGGATCGACTCAAACGTGCCCCATCACTAAATCGAACGCGAGTACAGCCGTCGTCATCGCCCAGAATTCGTCGCTAATGAATCAATCCAGCATGACGACCGATTTGAGCGGAAATCCGGTCATCGCCACGTATTGGGCTCCGAATCTAACCACGCGTCAATACATGTTGGCGTGGTGGGATTCGACGACGAACGCATGGAGGACGAGTCAGATCTCTAATCGCCCGACGGAAACGAAAATCACGGACAATTCGGCGACTCGCATCCGTGAGGTCGGTCGCCCAATCGTCGTAGTTGACGAGGACGGCCGAACGATCGTCGTGACGCGATCGAACGACACAAGCAATCACGTCACCGCTTATTATTCGAACTCCAAAGAAACCGGCACGTGGACGCAAGTTCAATTAACGGATACGGATTCAGGACGTTACGAGCCGACCTACGACGAGGTAATGTGGAAGAAATCCGGCATATTAAGTTTGTATTATGAAGCCGGGTTCGCCACGACGTCCGGAGCCCAAAGCTCCGGCGCTCAAGAGGCCGCCGTGGTCGATTGGAACGCCCTGCGTTACACGCGAACGAACATTACGTGCAGCTTCACCGGCGCGACGGCCGACTGGGGCGACAAGTCAAACTGGTCGAACGTGGCGGCCAAATGCCCGAGCGGCGTTTGGTCGACCGTGCAATTCGGCAACCAAGCCGCGGCTCGCGCCACGGTCGATTTAGGGACCGCCGCGAAGACGGCCGGCACGATTTACTTCTCGGGAACGACGAGCACGACGGTCGCCAGCACGGCTGGCTACGCCTTGACGATGAACAACTCCGGCGCCAATGCGATGATCTCGGTCTCGGGAACGCACGCGATCGGCGCCGCCGTAGTCTTGGCGAGCGATCTAGACCTCACAGGAACCGGTAAAATCAACCTTAACGGCGGCGTCTCCGGCGGATACAAAATGAACCTGACCGGCGTAACGGCCAACGCCAAAAACCTGAGTGTCGGTGCCGTAAACGTGAACGGCGGCGCCGTTTTCAACGGATCGGGAACGGTCGCCGGGCTAACGGTAGCTTCAAGCGGAACCGCCAGCGCCGGTCAAGGCGTCGGCTCGCTAACTGTCAACGGATCGGCTTCGTTCGGCGGGAATCTCATCGCGGAAATCAGCGGCAACACGGCCGGGACCGGTTACGACCAAATCACGGTCAACGGCGGCGTAACGCTTTCCGGTATTTTAACTACCGACCTTAACAGCGCCTTCAAAGGAACTCTCAGCGATAAGCTCTGGCTCATTTTGAATGACGGAACGGACTCAGTATCGGGCGCCTTTGCGAACCTGGCCGAGGGTGCGACGGCTTTTTCCGTCGGATCAATCGGTTATCAAATCCATTACGGCGCAAATTACTCTACCGGCGCTTTGACCGGAGGTAACGACGTGGTTCTCGCCGCGGTACCGGAACCCGCCGCCCTCATGGCGCTTGCTGGCGGCCTTTGCTGCTGGGCTTTTCTCCGTCGCCGAAAATAGTTTTGCCTCAGTTTGGCTGATTAAATCCTCGCCTCCCTGGTTTCGGCCAGGAGGCGGGGGGGTTCACGGCTTATTCGTGCTTTAACGTCCGCTAGATGCCTCCAAAGTCAATTAATCACATTTAGTTCCCTTCGATTATTAAGCGTTTTCCTGAAAATCGCACTCGCGAATTTGTCCGTTGTTTCGTAAAATGAAAGGAGCTTTTCGCACGATTCACTCGTTTTCGCGGCTTATTCAGTTTCTCGCCCACGGACGCAATCATAATGAAACTCCAAGCCCTTTTACTGGGATGCCTTTGCCTTGCCTCTTCCTCGGTTTGGGGAAGCGCCTATCTGGATACATTTGACGGCGGCGATCTATCGAAATACGTCGACAGCGATATTTGCTTCCAAAAGACTCCTTATCGAGTTTCATTTGTCGCGACGAGAGGCGGAGTCGCTGGCACAAGACTCTCGGGGGCGGGAACGACTTACGATAATCACGTTCTGTTGACGGACGAAGCTAGCTTGGACGTCGGCGAAACGTTACGAGTTGACCTCGACGCGACGAAAGGTTCGAGCTACGCCGACATCGGGTTGTCAATATGCGCTTTGAAAGACCCGACCGATTGGGCGCGTACAAACGTCATCACCGCCTATATTAAACCCTACTACACGGATTTTAGCGGCTATGCCTATAACGGTTATACGCAAGTCACGGCGACGACGATCAACTCCGCATCGATTTCAGACGCCGTATTTGAAACAATTAGCGGAGTTTTTATTCGCCGCACGTCGTCCACCGCCTACGCGATCGGCTATTCCATCGCCGGCGTAGACACAGACGTTTATTCCTATGATATGGGAACGAACACGTCGATCGGTAACGCGATAGGGCTTTATACCGACATTCGCGCGGCCGGAGTGACGACGCTGGCCGTCGATAACCTCCGCGTGGAGACGAGCGCGACGAGTACGACCGCGACGCCGGAGCCGACTACTCTCTTGACGTTGATCGGCGCGGCATGCGGATTAGCGTTGATTCGTCGCCGCGTAAAATAGTTTTTCAGTTTAAGCAGTTCATATTCCGCCGGTCGAGCGTCACGCAATTTGCCGGACTCGACTCTGCAATACAATCACTCACACCTTGGGGAAGCAACTTTGTATAAGATTTTTCTTACCGTAGTCGCATTATATGCAATTTCCGCCGCGGCTCATGCGACGCCGTTTCTCGACACGTTTGAAACGGACGACTTGTCCTCCTATACCAAAAACGTCGTTTATCGAAGCGCCGCAAACGGCAATACTATTTCGTTCCTTACTTCGGGCGGATACGTCCACGCAACGAGGGGAACCTATCTAGGAACTAACGCGGAACAAGTAACGTTCCTCCGCAAGAATAGCTTGAACGTCGGCGAGACCCTTCGACTCGACATTCTCGGCACGAGTCAATCTCCTGACTTTTATTACAACGACATCGGGCTTGCGTTAAGCTACTCTGACGACACGACGGACGTGGCGATCGGATCGAGCGGAGACAAACGGACGAATACGCTCGCCGTTTATCTAAAGATGCAATCCTGTTCCGTCGGCTATTGGGGATATGACGGAACGAACGGCACAACGCCGCTCGGCGCAAGTTCCGGAATCACGCCGACCGAAGGGTTCTCCAACATAACAGGGCTGTTTATCAAACGGTCGTCCTCGACGGATTTTATTCTCGGTTATAAGACGGCCGCAGGCGACGCCGCGGTAAAAACATTCACGGTAACAAACACGGCGATTGGAAACGCGGTAGGTTTTTACGCCGATCTGCGCGACCTTGGCGCATTTACCGCCCCCATGGACAACCTTCGAATCGAAGCCGTACCGGAACCGACGACAATAGCGACGCTTGCCGCGGCGGCGTGCGGATTGGCGTTGTTTCTGCGTCGCAGATAGCGCAATTGAGCATCCCCGGAGGAGCTCCGCAGCATAAAAGGCCGTTTTCACGAAAAAGGCTTTCGCAACGCGGTAAATTGCGAAAGCCTAAAGGCAATTTGATTGACAATCTTGCCAGTTTAATACACGATAAATATTGGAAGGTAATTGAACCGGTTGCAATTCAAAGTTCGTTTTTTGCCGCCTGATTTAAGCGGGGAATCGGGTCTGATTTCAAACAGCGCAGCGACTTTGCAAATGCAATCCTTAGTAGTTCGCATTCCGCGCCGCAAGGCGCGAATATGAGCTAAGGGCAAGCTCCTTCTCAGCCTATGTTATTTTCGACTCAGCACTTTTTGCCCAGATTGCACCATGAAACTCCCCTGCACTCGTTCTTCCACACTGCGCACGCTGTGCTTGGCCGCGATGGTTCTGATCGGCCCCGCAATTTCCGACGTCTTCGCTCTTGCGGTGACCAGCAATTTTGTTTCTTACTCCACTATTGATTGGCAGACCGGCACCAGCGATTACGGGTACGGCAACGGGATCAATACGATCTCGTTCCGCAATAACTCGGCCTACACTGTCGGCAATTACCAATTTGTCTCGTACTACAATGCCAACAAGAAGATGTGCGTCGCTCGCCGCGATCTTACGACGAACACTTGGGTCGGCATTACGACTACCGGCACGGCCGACAACATTAATGACGATCACGACGTGATCAGCTTCGGCATCGACGGAAACGGCTACATGCACCTTTCATGGGGTATGCACCAAAGCTCCACGATGCACTACGCGATATCAAACACATCGGTCTTGGGAACGAATTTCACGACAACGACCTTCGGCACGGCGATCATTGCCGGCATCGGAAACAACAACACTTATCCGGAATTTTATAACCTTGCGAACGGCGATCTACTGTTCGCCTATCGCAACGGATCGTCGAGCAGCGGCAATATGATGGTCACGACTTATAACGCCGCGACGAAATCGTGGAGCGGAACAGTGACGCTCGTTTTGAACGGAACCGCCAGCGGCATGGACGCCATTGATACCGGAGTAAACGGGTATACGAACAATCTCGTAATCACAGACACCGGCAAAGTGCTCCTATCGTGGGTTTGGCGTGAGTACTACGACATGCAAACAAATCACGATATCATGTTCGCAAGCTCCACGACGGCGAATTTAAGCGCGTGGAATACAATCACCGGGGCGACTCAAACATCGCCAATCATGGAGTCAAACGCGGGAACGGCCGTAGCGATCGCACAAGGGTCGTCGCTAATGAATCAATGCAGCATGACCGCTGATTTAAGCGGTAATCCAATTATCGCTACCTATTGGGCGTCCGGCACGAGTACGACAACGCGGCAATATACCCTTGTGTGGTGGGATTCGACGACTAGCTCCTGGAAGACAAGCCAGATATCAAATCGCCCGACGGAATCGAAAACCGGCGGTTACGACACGGCCACAATTCGCCAAATGGGCCGCCCAATCGTCGTGGTCGACGAAGACGGCCGAACGATCGTCGTGACGCGATCGAACGACACAAGCAATCACGTCACGGCGTATTATTCTAACACGAAAGTGACCGGATCGTGGACTGCGGTGCAATTAACTGATACGGATTCCGGGCGGTATGAGCCAACTTACGACGAAGTGATTTGGAAAAACTCCGGCATTCTAAGTTTATATTATGAAGCTGGATTCGCCGATACAAGCGGCGTGCAGACGAACGGCGCGCAAGAGGCTGCCATGGTCGAATGGAACGCCTTGCGTTACACGCGAACGAACATCACATGCAGTTTCACCGGCGCGACGGCCGACTGGGGCGACAAGTCGAACTGGTCGAACGTGGCGGCCAAATGCCCGAGCGGCGTTTGGTCAACCGTGCAATTCGGTAGCCAAGCCGCGGCCCGTTCCACGGTCGATTTAGGGACCGCCGCAAAGACGGTCGGCACGATTTATTTCTCGGGAACGACGAGCACGACGATCGCCAGCACGGCTGGCTACGCCTTGACGATGAACAACTCCGGCTCGAACTCGTTAATCTCGGTCTCGGGAACTCATTCAATTAGCGCCGCCGTCATTTTGGCGAGCGATCTATCGGTGGCCGGAACCGGAACGTTGAATTTGACCGGCGGCATTTCCGGAGCAAAGGCGTTGAAGATCGGCACGGCGACGGGAAGCGACGTTTCGACGACCGCCGCCATATTGGGAGTAAGTTCTCTAACGGTCGGAAGTGCCAGTGATTTAACTGCGTCAAGCATCTCGGCAACGAGCGTATCGGTTGTCGGCTCAGGCGTTATCACGGTCGGAACGTTAGTCGCCGATTCGCTGGTTCTGGGGGGGACCGGAGCGTCGGAAGTCGCCGCCGTCCCCGAGCCAAGCGCCTACGCGGCATTAATCCTTGGCTGTATGGCGCTCTGGGGCTATCGACGCCGCCCTTAAGAGATGTTTCCGCAATTTCTGAAGCTTGCAACTCGCATCCCGGTGTTTCGAGGTGCGAGTTTTTTGTATTCATGGGGGCAAAAGCCCCAATAATCGCATGCCTTTGCGCATTTTATACATCCAGAGCGGTTTGTAAAATTCGCTCTCCCCAATTAGACTGGATATTGCGCTAGGTGAAGCAAACCCCAGCGGAAGCCAGTGCCGCAAGATTACCCGTTTTTTGCTTCTCAATCCCACCAGTGCGCCGCTTTTTATTACAGAAGGAAGGGGGCTTCGGAAAGACACGCAAGTTTTTCCGAAGCATACCATCAAGGGCAAGGGCCTTCGTCGCTTGCGCGATTCTCGAAAATAGCTTAACCTAAACCGTGCCATGAAAGTCATCTTGCTCGATCGATTTCGGTGTTACGTATTCCTTGCTCTTATCATTGCTTTGAACGCTTTTTTCTCGCCAACCTCTTTTGCCGCGTACGTTTCAATGTACGCCATAGACTGGGAAACCGGCACGAGCGACTACGGCTACGGGAACGGCATTAATACAATTTCTTTCCGCCGTAACGCGATCTACACCGTGGGAAATTACCAGTTCGTATCGTATTACAATGCCGCGGGAAACGTATGTGTCGCAAGACGCGACTTGTCCACGAACGCTTGGACTGGCGTCTCAACCTCGCTTACGTCGAATAGCTTGTATGACGACCATGACGTAATCAGTTTTGGAATCGACGGCAACGGTTATATGCAAATGTCTTGGGGAATGCATAATAACGCTTTGAACTACGCGATTTCCAACACGTCCGTTTTGGGAACGTCGTTTAACGTGACGTTCACGGCCACCTCCGTGGCAAGCGTGACGTCGTCGTCGATCACTTATCCGGAGTTTTACAATCTTGCGGACGGCGACTTGTACTTCTTTTACCGTGACGGTGCGTCGGGAAGCGGCAACACTTACTACACTCGCTACGATTCCGCCGCTAAGTCATGGGGAACATCCTCGACGAAACTCGTAAACGGGTTAACGGGAAACTATTCGGACGGCTACGCCTCCGGAAATAATCGCAATGCGTACACGAACACCATGGTAATCGACAGCCAAGGGCGCCTGCAAGTTTCTTGGACTTGGCGTGAAACTTCGGATTGGCAAACGAACCATGACATCATGTACGCTTATTCCGCCGACGACACTCTGAAATCCTGGAAGCAAATGAGCGGCGCGACGCAAACGACTCCCATTACGTTATCAAACGCCGGAACAGTCGTCTCGCTTGATTCGAAGTCGTCTTTGATGAATCAATGCAGCATGACCGTCGATCAGAACGACAATCCGCTCATCGCCACCTATTGGGCTTCCGGCTCCGACGGAACCACTCGTCAATACATGTTAGTGTGGTACGATTCAACGACGAAAACTTGGAAACAATCGCAGATATCCAACCGACCGGCGGAGTCGCTCGTCGGCAACGATTCGTCGCAAATTCGGCAAGTGGGCCGCCCCCAAGTTCTCGTCGATGCGGACGGCAGGGTCATTGTCATTACCCGATCGGGAGACAAAAACAATTTCATAACGGCCTACTATTCGTCCGACCGAACGACGTGGAATTCAATGTCCCTCTACCAAGTAGATACAGGGCGTTACGAACCGAACTACGATGCGACGCGATGGGCCAGCAACGGCATTTTAAGTCTTTACTACGAGGGCGCCTATTCGGACAGTAACGGCAACCGTACCGCCGGCGCCCAACAAGCCTACGTTCTCGAATGGAATTCTTTGCGAAACATGCGAGAAATCATAACCTGTAGTTTTACCGGAACTGCCGGAGACTGGGGTAATAAGTCGAACTGGTCGAACGTCGCGGCGAAAACGGCGGACGGCGTATGGACCACAGTTCAATTCGGCTCAACTTCATCTGCCTCCTCTGTAGTCGATCTCGGGGCATCGGCGAGAACTGTCGGAAAGATGTATTTCAGCGGAGTGACGAGCACTACGATCACTAGTACGGCGGGTTACTCCATCACAATGAACAATTCCGGATCGGTTTCAACCATTTCAGTGACGGGAACGCACAAAATTAATCCAACCGTAATCCTCGCAAATAATTTATCGCTGAGCGGTGCAGGCGAGGCCAACTTTGCCGGCGGCATTTCAGGCAATAATTTCGCAATCACGATTTACGGCAGCGGCGTTTATAAGGCAAAAAACGTCTTAGCGGCATCGCTCAATTCTAGTTATTGTGGCGCATTCACCGCCGAAACGTTATCCGTCGGAGCTTTAAGCCTTGGATATTTTTACAAATTATCTGCAGAAACGGCCAACTTAGCTTCTGTTTCGACCCTGGATCAAGCGGTCATCAACGTCGACGCATTTAATGTGTCAGGAGCCGTCACGTTAGGAACCTCCGCTTCGCTAAATTCGACTACGGCGAGCGCCGGCTCCGTCATCGCCAACTCCTACGCGACGATCGCGGCAGATATCTTGACCGTCGCCGGCGACATGACGCTCGGAGATGGCGCATCGGCTACGGCTAAAACCATGAACGTCTCCGGGACGATCACGGTATGCGGCTCCGAGGGCGTCTTGACCGTCGATTGCCTAGTGGCCGACGCTCTCGTCCTTGGCGGCGAGATGCCGGCGACCGCCTCTGCCGCGTTGGCCTCGGCAAGCGCCTCATCAACGGAGGCTGTTCCAGAGCCAACGACGATCGCGGTTTTAGCAGTTGCGATTCCGATCGGCTTTGCCCTTGTCAAACGGCGACGCAAAATATAGTCGTATTTCATTGAAAATGATTATGAAGCAGGTCGGCGTCTGCTCCGCCGGCCTGTTTCGTTTTCCCCTCTCGAATTTGCTTGCTTCCCTGCCAGCAATCATTAGAATGAGGTCAGCAATCTCATTACGAAGGGGGGCCACGATGGCCGACGCCGTGATTTTTGCCAAGCGCGCTCGTACTGCGGAAAACCATTACCGCCGGTGCTTGCTCTGCGAACGGCGCTGCGGCGTGGACCGATCTGCCGGAAATCAGGGGTTTTGCCAAGCGACGACCGAAGCGCGAGTTTGGCGATATTGGATCGACTTTGCCGAAGAGCCCGCGATCACCCCGTCGCTTCTGATTTACCTCTCCGGCTGCGACCTACGATGCGCATATTGCATTTCGGCGGAGCAGGGTGGAAATCCCCGACTCGGCAAGCCGCTAACGAATGAACTGGCTCAGGCGATGTTAGATGAAGGCATAGCCGGCGGCGCCAAATACGTCGAATGGCTCGGCGGCGAGGCGAACATTCATTTACCGGCAATTCTCCAAGTCATGGCGGAATGCCGCCGAACGCTCCCCATGGCCTGGAAGTCAAATTTCTACGGAACCCCGGAAACGTGGTCGCTTCTCAATGGATTAGCTGAGGTTTATATTGCCGACTTTAAATTTGGCAATGACGGCTGCGCCAAAAGACTCGCCGATGCGGAACGTTATTTCGAAATCGTCTCCCGTAATTTGCTTTTGGTCGCCCAGCAAGGGCGTTTATTCGTAAGGCATCTCGCGTTGCCAGGGCATTTTGAATGTTGCAGTCGCCCCATCGTCGCATGGATGGCCAAGCATTTACCCGATACGCCGTTTCGCGTATTGACGAGCTATCTCCCTCGCTGGAAAGCTAGTGATTTCGCCGAAATCGCTCGGCCGCTCAACCGCGAAGAAGCGGATGCGACCGTTGATTTGGCAAAATCGCACAAACTCATACTAATTTAACAGTTGCGCCATTTTCCGACCAAAATTCCCATGAATTCCGAATATTTATCGCCCCCCGACGAATTACGAGGGGTAAGCGAAATTACGATCCTGCCCGACGGCAGAATCTACGTCCTTGGCCTGTCCAAAGAACTGGCCGCGCTACTGGATGTTTTGAATGCGGCCGCATGTGAAACGCAGTCGTCTCAAACGATCGAACAGCCTCATTCGACAAGCGTGCATAACAAACCATGACTGACGTTCCGCAAAATAAGCCTGAGCCGCAACCGACTCCAACTCCAGCCTCGCCCAAACAACCGGCGCAAACGCAATCTGCGGCGAACGCCGCTGCTCAGAACCGTCCGAAGCAATCGGCCAATTCGATGCGAAAGCTATCACCGCTCGAAGAATTGGACGTTTTGATTCGCGCACGCTATCCGATTATCTACGTCGTGTCGTGGGAAGAAGAACGGGTTGAACGGTATTTGCGGGACATTGCCGCGAGCCGCAAAAAAAGCTTGTTCGTCTGGACGATTACGCAGGGATTGGTCAAGTCGGGCGCTGATTCGCAGCGAACGAAAATAGGCGGCGGCAACACCGCCGACCCGTTAGCCGCGTTAGATTGCGTCATCCAACACGTCGAGCCGGCGGTCTATTTATTTAAAGATTTTCATCGCTTCACATCCGAGGAACGATGCAACCTTTCAATCATTCGTCGCTTGCGCGACTTATCGCAGCAATTGAGGGATAGCTACAAGACGTTGATCATCGTGGCGCCGACGATGAGAATTTCTCCTGACTTGACGAAAGACGTAACCGTCGTCGATTTCGCATTGCCCGGCACGCGAGATTTCGGCGTTCTTCTGGATCGAATCCTTGACGACGTTAAAGACAATCCGAACGTGAAAATCGATCTCAATGCGGAATCGCGGGAAAAATTACTGCATGCCGCGCGAGGGTTGACGTTGAAAGAGGCGGAAAACGTTTTCGCAAAAACGCTTGTTTTAGACGGACGGCTTAGTGTGGAAAACATCTCGGTGGTTTTCAGTGAAAAGCAGCAGATCATCAAAAAGAGCGGACTGCTCGAATATTGCGAGACGAAAGAGAGCTTCAGTCATGTGGCAGGCTTAGAGAATTTGAAATCGTGGCTGCGCAAGCGAGTGATCGCGTTTTCGGAGCAAGCGTCTTCGTTCGGACTTCCGCCGCCACGAGGCGTGCTGTTGTTGGGCGTGCAGGGATGCGGAAAGAGCCTTTGCGCGAAAGCGGTTTCGAGTCTTTGGAAGCTTCCGCTTTTGCGATTCGACGTGGGCCAATTATTTTCCAGCGCGGTCGGATCGAGCGAGGACAACGTGCGACGGGCGATCCAAACGGCCGAGAGCGTTGCGCCGGTGATTCTTTGGATCGACGAAATAGAAAAGGCGTTGGCCGGCACGGCCTCGTCGAACACGAGCGACGGCGGAACGGCGGCGCGCGTTTTCGGCACGATCCTCACCTGGCTTTCGGAAAAGACGTCGGAAACGTTCGTCATTTGCACCGCCAACGACATCAGCAGTCTTCCGCCGGAACTGCTGCGTAAAGGCCGACTCGACGAGATTTTCTTCGTCGACCTTCCAAACGAAAAAGAACGAATTGATATTCTGAAGATTCACTTAATGAAGCGAGGACGCGACCCTCAGAAATTCGATCTTCCCGCGTTAGCTGCCGTTTGCGACGGATTTAGCGGCGCGGAAATTGAAGAGGCGATCATTTCCTCGCTCTTCGACGCATTGAGCGGAAATCAAGAGCTGACGGCCGACTTAATCCATAAGAACATCGAAGAGACGGTGCCGTTGTCGAAAACGATGAACGAAGAAATGACTCGGCTCCGAACTTGGGCGGCGGGAAGAGCGAGACCGGCCTCGATCGTTCTTGAAGAACTACCGCACGGAACAAGTCGGAAAATAGAATTGTAAAGTTCGATAGTCGTCGGAGTGATTTACTGCTCTCAAAACGCAAAAAGGAGGAGGAATAGAATGAGCGCCGTCATCGTTCTTGCGCCAGTGATTATCGGCGGATGGCCAGTTATTTCCGCGGCGGTAACCGCAGCCGTCGCTACAATGGGTTTCACGGCCGTTCGATCTTCAAGTTCGATTGATGTTTTCGGACAGGCTCGGTCGTCCGCCAAAGTTCATGAGGAGCTTGAGGTCGATAACGCCGAGATTCTGAGTCAGTCGCTAAACAGTGAAGAAAAAATAATTGTGGAACGCGACGGCGTTATAGCGGTATTTTCGCGTGACGCCAGAGGCTCACTAAAGCTCTGCCTAGAAGGGGTCGGCTTAAGCAAGGCGGAACTACGAAATATCGGTCAAGAATTGATTGACCGCGTCACTCAACAGTACGTTTACAACCGTATCGTGACCGAGTTGAAAGAACGAAAGATGGTCGTCGTTGACGAAGAAGTGGCCGAGGATAGAACAGTGACGATCCGGGTAAGAAATTCTTAGGATCGCGAGTTTTACGAAACGCCAAAACGAAAAAGAGAAACGATATGGCAAGGGAAGAGATTGAGATAGAAATTAGCTCTTCGGGCAAGGTAACGGCGAGAACGATCGGCGTAAAAGGGGCGGCCTGCCTCGACTTGGCCGACATGCTGGCCAAAATCGTGGGCAAAGAAGTATCTCGAAGGTTGACCAGCGAGTACTACGAGGCGGAAGAACATGTGAACGATGAAATACGCATTCATCAGCGGCGCAGTTCATAAAGTCTCGTCGGAAGTTAGACGATGCAATGCTTAAGCTGCAAATTTGAAAACATGCCGGGCATGACGCAATGCTGTCGTTGCGGAGCGGCGTTGGAAATATCGGCCGTGGTAAACGTTTACCCGCCCCGCGCCGGCACTTGGAAAAAACGCATTCGGCGTTGGATTCCCTACCATCGTTTTCAAATTTCAGTCATCAATTTTGCGATGAGCGCATGGCGTCGAATTTCGCACTCCGCCGAAGTTCCTGACATCGCCGTAAAAATGCCGTCCTCAGAAATTCTTCGGCGAATGATCATTCCAGGGTGGCCGCAGTTCGTTCTCGGACAAAAGTTACGAGGACGGACCTTTTTGGCGGCGTTTATTGGACTGTTCGTCTTTGCCATCCTGTTTTACGGAACGCCTCAGGGTAATACGTCGTTAGGATTAGCAATAGCTGTTCACCTCGCATCCGTCATTGATGTTTGCTGCAGCGGCACTTATTCACTCCGAGAGCGGCTACACACTTCGGCTTTTTTTTCAATAATCCTGATACTTGCCTTATATGTCCCCTTTTTTTCCGGAACGTCATATTTCGCATCGCCCATTAGCATCTACTTGGATTGTCCGCCATTTTTTTCGGGCGACACGGTAGTTTACAGTCGAGCGTCTTATCTGATTGACTCCCCGAAAGTTGGAGACGTCGTACTATATCGCGTGGATTTAGGCAGAAATATCGACTTGGGAAACCATAGAATTTTGCTCGTAAACGGCGAGGGATTCGATCGAATTCTCGCAACCGAAGGCCAGACCCTAGAATTGACCGGTCAAAAGCTGCTTATAGACGGAACCCCCTCGCCATGGCAACCGCTTGGCTCCCTGGAGTCCGCGCCTGACTTGAAAATCACCGTACCAACAGGTTACTATTGCATATTGCCTACCGTATATCGCATTCCTAGCGTTACTTCCGCAACCTCAAGGCTATGGCAAGATGTTTGCCTTATCCCGCGAGAGCGAATTTACGGCCGAGCGTTGCTCGTAAACTATCCCTTTTCGCACTGGCGAGTCATCCGCTAGAAAGATCGGCACATGGCGAGGTTCGACAAGTTGGAGTTTGACGGAGCCCCAAAGCGTCCGGCGTCTGACGCCGCGCAAGAAGAGCGTTCGTCGAGCACGCAGTCAAAGCCGAAATTCGAGCCGGTCGATTGGATGCGCAGGGCCGACGAACAACGACGCAACGGCTGCTATGAAAACGCGTTGCGGTTTTATTCGCGAGCGTTGGAAGACGACCGGACGCTTGTGGACGGCTGGCTTGGCCAAGTGCAAATGCTGATTTTTGCCGATGAATGCCCGGAGGCCGACTTGTGGGCTCGCAAGGCGATCGAGTTGTTCCCTGCCCACGGCGATTTATTTGCCGGAAGGGCGCAGGCATTGATTCGCTTAGGCGACGTAAAACACGCGCATGAAATGAGCGACGGGGCGATGCGGCAGCCAGGGCAATCGGCCTATCGATGGACCGTCCGCGGCGAAATCATGGTCGCTCGCCGCCAACGAACCGACGACGCCTGTTTTGAAAAAGCGTGGGAGGCGGATCGCGATTGGCTTACGGCGGCCGAGATCGCCTTGATTTATCTGCGTTACGATTCGCCTGCCAAGGCATGGAAGGCGGCCCAGCGGGCGACGGCAAGTTGCCCGACGGCGTTTTATCCGTGGCTCATTCAAGGACGCTGCGAATCGGCGATGGGATTGACGAATCAGGCGAGGCGAAGTTTAGAACGTTGTATGGAAATTTGCCCAAACCAAGGCGACGCGGTTGAATTGCTCCGACAAACGGACGGCGCCTCTTTTTTTAGTCGATTGTGGAAACGCTTGCACGCAAGGTAGGAGACGGCGATGGAATGGAGCATGGAAAAGATTTTGCGAGGCGCGCGTAAGATCGGCGCCAGCGACGTGCATCTCACCCATGGCATGGCCCCTGTGATTCGCATCAACGGCGATATCCAATTTATTCAAGGGCCTCCGCTCGACGAAGTTTCGTTGCGCCGCCTCTTGGCCGAATTTCTCACCCCGCAACAGATTCAGCGATTTGAACAAGAATGGTCGCTCTGCTTTTCCCGACAGGTCGAAGGAATCGGCCGTTGCCGAACGAGCATTTACTTGCACGGCGGCTGTCCCGAGATGGCGATTCGACTTTGCGAGTTGTCGATTCGCACGTCGAACGAACTGAAACTGCCGCCGGTCATCGAAGAGTTGACTCGGCTGCCGAGCGGACTGATTCTCGTCACCGGCCCCACGGGCGTGGGCAAAACGACGACGCTCAATTACATGATCGACGTGATTAATCAGTCGCGGCGAGCGAAAATCGTCACGATCGAAGACCCGGTCGAGTATGTCCATGAGAATTTCCGCAGCATCATTATTCAGCAAGAAGTGCGAACCGACGTAAAATCGTTCCGCGAGGCGTTGATCAACGTATTGCGTCAGGACCCCGACGTGATCGTCATCGGAGAAATGCGCGACTTGGAGACGATCGAAACGGCCATTACGGCGGCCGAGACGGGCCATTTGGTTATGGCCACGCTGCATACGCCCGACGCTGTGCAGACGATTCAGCGACTTTATTCGGTTTTCCCCGCCGAGCAACAAAACTCGATCGTCATGCAATTGGCGAACAGTTTAGAGGCGGTTGTGGCCCAAAAATTGCTCCCCCGAGCCGACGGTAAAGGCCGGGTTTTAGCCTGTGAGGTGCTAATCGCCACAAACGCCGTCCGGTCTTATATCCGCGAGCGGAAGGAGCATATGTGCCTGAGCGACATGCAAACCGGGCGAAAACAGCAAATGCAGACGATGGACAGCGCCTTGCTGGAACTCTATCAAAACGGGGAAATTACCTATGACGCGGCCATGACCCACGCCAACGATTCAAATTATTTCAAAGAACGGGCAAGCGGCGTTCCCGAGAAGTACGATCTGGATGCGAGATTGCAACGGTCATTGGACAATGCTCGGTAGGAAGCATTGTTTTCCTTCGAGGCTCCGCGGGGGCGAAAAGAGCCGTTTCGTCGCGATAGCCCTCCTTGCTCGGCGTTCAGACCGCTAAATAGCGTTCTCGCTGACCGCGAAATCCGCTTTCCGATCACTCTTGCCAAGCTGTTTTCGGAAAAGCGGAAAATCGCGGGAAAAAAGGCGCTTAACCGACGTGTGAAATGCCGAGTTATTTGCAAAACGCTCAAAAACACGGGGAAAACGGATATTTTTTAAGAAAATCGTCGTTTTTCTCGAAAAAAACGCGCTTTTCGGATTGTATTTTTTTTGAAACTGAATTAAATCATCTTACCGACGTCGTTCGGACGGACGAAATTCATTTCTTACACAACCTCGCATGGAGGAAAGACAGTATGGCTAAAGCCGCTAAGAAAGCGACCACCAAGGCTCCCACGAAGAGCGAGATTCTCACGAACATCGCCACCGCCGCCGATTTGCCCAAGAAGAAGGTTAGCGAAGTTTTCGACGCTTTGACCGCCGAAATCAAGAAGAGCCTCGGCAATCGCGGACCGGGCGTGTTCGCCATCCCCGGTTTGCTGAAGATTGAAAAGAAGAAGGTTCCGGCTCGTCCCGCCCAGAAGAACTGGCTGAACCCGTTCACCAAGCAATTGGAAGACCGTCCGGCGAAGCCCGCCTCGGTCAAGGTGAAGGTTCGTGCGCTCCGCGGCTTGAAGGACATGGTTTCCTAAGCTGCTCGGTAGCGTCGAATTTTCGACGTATTTGAGACCACACGAAAACGCCTGGCGTCTTTGTTGACGCGAGGCGTTTTTTATTCGGTTCGGGAGCCGGCCAGCATTTCTCCCAAAAGCTCCATCGGCAATCCGACCACGTTCGACTCGCTTCCCTCGATGATATGAATCCAGCCAAGGCGATCTTGGTAACCAAACGCCCCCGCCTTGCCGTCCCATTGGCCCGAAGCGATGTACTCGTCAAGCTGGTTGGCCGAGAGATCGTCCATCCGTAGAGTCGTTATGGCTGTTTGCACGATTGGCCGCCCCCCCGGAATCGGCAACAAGCAAACGCCGCTAATGACGCGATGACGTCGCCCGCTCAACGATTGGAGCATCTGCCGGGCATGATCTTCGTCCTGTGGCTTGCCAAGAACCATCCCTTGGAGCTCGGCAATCGTATCGCATCCGAGAATGATCGCTGACGGCGGCACGTTAGCTGCCGAAGGCTGGGTTTGCAGGGATGCAGCCTTCATTTCAACAGGCGAGACACAGCCGCTTTGACAACCGAAGGAAAATTCGCACCGAAAATCGGGAAAAAGCCGAGTTGCGACGTTTTTCGCTTTCTGAAAAGCAAGTCGAGCGACCATTTGAACGGGACTCTCACCGCTACAAAGCCCATCCTCGGCCGATTCGTCGGGAACGACGACGTCGAAGACATAGCCGTATTCACGGAGCAACTCCTGGCGGCGCGGGGATCGGCTGGCTAAAATTAATCGGTTCGACATTCTTAATTGCTTCACTGGTAACGCAATGCCTCAAAATCCTCGACTTCCGCCGCTGAAGGTTCTTTACGAGGATAACCACTTGCTCGTGGTCGTCAAGCCGGCGGGAATCGCCACGATGGGCGTAAGCGAGGATACGCCGTCGTTGTTCACTCAGGCGAAGGCCTATGTGAAAAAACGCTATGACAAACCCGGGAACGTCTATCTCGGGGTTGTCAGCCGACTCGACCTTCCAGTGAGCGGAGTGACCGTTTTTGCGCGAACTTCAAAGGCAGCTGCAAGGCTCACCGAGCAATTCAAGGAGCGTTCGACGGAGAAGATCTACTGGGCGGCGGTTGAAGGAACGGTCGCCCCCCCCAACGGTGAATTTGAGGATTATATCTTTCATAACGACGCGCAATGCCGGATGGAGGTCGTCGCGGCGAGCAAAGATGCAAAACTGGCCAGACTTGATTACAATTTAATGAGCGTCGAGCAAGGCGTTTCGCTGGTCGAGGTTCGGTTGGAAACCGGACGAAAACACCAGATCCGCCTGCAATTCGCCAGCCGCGGGTATCCGATAGTAGGCGACCGCAAGTACGGAAGCGCCCGCCCGTTCGCCTCGGGCATTGCGCTTCATGCGCGAACGCTACGACTTTCGCATCCGGTGCGCAGAGAGGACATAACCTTCACGGCGGAGTTGCCCGACAGTTGGCGACGCTGGAATTTCGCGACCGAACGTTGATCGCGTACGGTCAAAACGGAAAACGCCTCTTCCCAATACTTCACCACGCGGAATTAATATGAGAATGGCGGAGCAAGAGCCTTCACCATTTGAATTGTGCGTTCTGATGAGCAAGCTTGCCACTCCGGAACAGCTTGCGCAGGCCAAGGAAGATGCGCGTCTAACTTTCGCCGATGACGCGAAGCAAATCGAGTACGGAGCAACCGAACGAGCGTTGGCCGAGCGGTTGATCGAAATGCGACTGATTAATGCCTGGCAAGCTCAACAGCTTCTCGATGGCCGGACGAAATTCAACCTTGGTCCTTATTGGATCATCGATTCTCTCGGCCAAGGCGGAATGGGACAAGTATTCAAGGCCGAACACCGCACGACGAAACGAATCGCGGCGGTCAAAGTCTTGCCGCGATATAAATCGACGCCCGAGGCGATCGCAAATTTCACTCGCGAAATCCGCCATTTGGCGAGCATGGACCATCCCAACCTCGTCGCCGCGCTCGACGCCGGTCTTGACGGCAAAGTGTATTATCTAGTGACGGAGTTCGTGCCCGGCTCCGATCTGCGCAAGCTCGTTCGACGCTGCGGCCAGTTGAAAATGACGGTGGCGGCGAACATCATTTCGCAGGCGGCCGCCGGCCTGGAATACGCCCACAAGTGCGGAATCGTTCATCGCGACGTGAAGCCCGGCAACTTACTGGTAAGCTTCGACGGCTCGACGAAGATATCCGACCTAGGTTTGGCCGGTCCATTGAACAGCACGGCGGAGAACGATCCGCGGCACGGTAAAATAGTCGGAACCGCCGATTACATTTCGCCTGACCAAGTCTTGAATCCGCACAAACCGGCGCCGGCCTGGGACATTTACGCTCTAGGCTGCACGATGTATTACGCGGTGACCGGAAAGGTGCCGTTTCCCGGCGGAACCCCCGGCGAAAAAGCAAAAGCGCATTGCGAAAAATATCCGATCGATCCGCGACGTTTGAACGCGAATGTGACGTCGGAATTCGTCGAAGTGATGGCCGACATGATGGCTAAGGAACCGCAGGAACGCATTCCGAGCGCGGCGGCGGTAATCGAACGCCTGGCTCCGTGGCTGCCGGAAGGGCCGTTAGCAGATTCGCCTGACGCGTCGGTTGGAATCACCGAAAAAGATGAGGAGGCGCCGACGATGTTGTCATTGCGCCCCCGTCCCCCGACCGACGCTCAAGACCGAAACCGCAACGCCAGCCTTGCCGAAACGTTGGCCGATTTTCCTGACTTGCCTCGCGCCAAAGATGGAGCCGACGAGGACGGCGACTCCGACCGCCCCATCGTTGTACCTGATTTATTGGTCGATTTAGATAAATCGTGCTACGATTCCGGGGAATGTCCGACAATCCATCCGCCGCAAAATTGGCAAAAAGCGATTCGCCCTTATCTGTACTTTTTCTTGCCGCCGCTTATCATATTGCTCGTCATCATTATTGTCGTCGAAATAGCGAGCATGCTTTTTGGCATTTGAATCCGCAACGATGCTCATTTTCGGCATCGGAATAAACGCAACCGACGTCGGCGAATATTTTATCGACCATGAAAATACGGCATTCGCCAGAATTGCAGGCGCATCCGTTTTCTTCTCCACGGAAAATCGCAAATGCCTAAACACGTATGGAAATCGCCTTATTCCCTTTTGATCCTCATTGCTGCGTTTCCTACATTCACCTCGTTCTCACAGGCCGAGGAATCGGCGGCGCAGAAGACTTCGTTTCGATTTGAATTCGGCTGTGAAAAAAAGGCCGATGCCGTTATCGTTTCGGCCACCGACGTTTATTCAAAAGAACGCGGCTACGGTTTCGAGCCGGGCGCTACGATTAGTGATCGGAATTTCGTGACGCGTGGATACTGCACGGCGGAAAAGCCGTTTTACTTTTCGGTCGCGGTTCCCGAAGGGAATTACCGCATCACGGTGACGCTGGGCGGAGCCGAGGAAACGGATGTGACCGTCAAGGCGGAATTGCGACGGCTGATGTTGGAAAACGTTCTTACGAAGCCTGGCCAATTCGAAAAGCGAAGTTTTACGGTCAACATTCGCACGCCGATAATCGCCGGCGGCGGAGCCGTTCGCTTAAAAGCGCCGCGCGAGACGACCGACGAAGCTTGGGCGTGGGACGATCGACTGACGTTGGAGTTCAACGGAAAGAATCCGAGCTTGGCCGGTTTAACAATCGAAAAGGTTGAAGCGCCGACCGTCTTCCTGCTCGGCGATTCCACCGTTTGCGATCAATCGAAAGAGCCGTACGCAAGCTGGGGGCAAATGCTTCCGCGGTTTTTCTCGCAGGACGTAGCAGTGGCCAATCACGGAGAGTCGGGCGAGACCGTTCGCAGCGCGACGAGCGCTCATCGCTTCGACAAAGTGATCGACGATATGAAGCCAGGAGATTACGTTTTCATCCAATTCGGACATAACGACATGAAGTCGAAAGATACGAAAGCATTGCAAACGTATAAAGAAACGCTCGTGAATTGGGTGAAAAAGATCAAGGAGAAGAAGGGAACGCCCGTCCTCGTCACGCCGATGAATCGGCATAGTTTCGACGGCGACAAGGTCGTCAACACGTTGGGCGATTACCCGAAGACGGTCATCGCCGTCTCCGACGTGGAGCAAGTTCAGTTAATCGATTTGAACGCGATGAGCAAAACGTTGTATGAAGCGTTAGGGCCGAAAGGTTCGATCCAGGCGTTCAAACACGACTCGGGCGAAAACCCGAAATTTGATCCGACGCATCATAGTCCTTACGGAGCGTATGAATTGGCGAAGTGCGTGGCGCTCGGAATAAAGCGGTCAGACCTTGAGTTAGCCGAATATTTAAGCGAAGAAATATCGGCTTTCGATCCGTCGAAGCCTGATTCCGTCAACGATTTCGCCGTACCGCCAAGTCCCATTTTTACGAACCAACGACCGCTGGGCGATTAAAGCCCCGCATTTACGCAAGATCGCTTACGATTCCCAAACGACATTTCTACATTGGCGTATTCAATGAAATACTCATTCGCTTTGGCGTTCGCCGTTATGACGTTCGGTTTATTTTTGGTTGCCGACGCCGCCGATAGCGTCTCCCTAGCCGGGAACTGGCGATTTGCTTTGGATCAGAATAACGCCGGCGTGAAAGAGGATTGGCAAGAACGTACTCTTGCCGATCAGATTACGCTCCCCGGCGTTTTGCAGTACCAAGGTTACGGCGACGACGTTGCGACGGATACAAAATGGACCGCTACGCTCTACGACAAGCAGTGGTACTTGAAACCGCAGTACAAAAAATACGCCGAGCCGGGCAACGTTAGCGTGCCGTTTTTTCTCCAGCCGCCAAAGCATTACGTCGGCGCAGCATGGTATCAGCGTGACATTGAAATTCCGGCCGAGTGGAAAGGCCGCCGCGTCGTCCTGACTTTCGAGCGAGCGCATTGGGAAACTCGCATTTGGGTCGACAAGGTTCCCGTCGGATCCAACGACAGTTTAGCGACGCCGCACGAATATGATTTGGGAATCGTTGAACCTGGTCAGCACACGCTCACCGTTCGCGTCGATAATCGAATGATTGTGGACGTCGGTTACGACGCACACAGCATCACCGACCATACCCAAGGAAATTGGAACGGGCTGGTCGGCCGAATCGAACTTACGGCGACGAGTCCTGTTTGGATCGATGACGTTCAAACGTTTCCAAATGTGGAACGCAAATCAGTTCGCCTGAAGGTTCAGATCGGCAACGCCTCGGGCAAGACGGGCGAAGGAACGCTTACCGTCGACGACAAAACCGAAGCGGTGAAATGGGACGAAAAGGGAGGCCGGGCGGAGTTTGAAATCGCGCTCGGCGACGCCGCGAAACCGTGGAGCGAATTCCATCCGACGCTGCAAAAAATCGCCGTTTCGCTGAAAGGCGACGGCGCCGACGATCGGCGCGACGTGACGTTCGGCTTGCGAGAAATCGCCGTCGAAGGAATGAACTTCACGATGAACGGTCAAAAGTTCTTCGCCCGGGGAACGGTCGAGAATTGCGAATTTCCGTTGACCGGCTATCCGCCTACTGACGTCGAATCGTGGCGTCGCGTGATTCGCATTTGCAAAGAACACGGCCTGAATTTCATACGCTTCCACTCATTTTGTCCGCCCGAAGCGGCTTTTATCGCGGCCGACGAACTCGGATTCTACTTTCAAGTTGAGTGCGGAATGTGGGTCCGTCGCGCCAACATGTCGCTGGGGCGAGGCAAATCGAACGACGCTTGGCTCTATCGAGAAAGCGAACGGATCGTCCGCGCTTACGGCAATCATCCTTCGTTTACGATGCTCGTTCACGGCAACGAACCGACTGTGGACGAAAAATTCATCGCCGCCTGGGTGAAGCAATGGAAAGAAAAAGACTCGCGCCGCCTTTATAGTAGTTCGACCGGCTGGGGACTAACCAACGAAAATCAATTCAACGTCGCGCATACTTCGCCCGATCGAAAAGTGCCGATGCGAGGGCAGGGGGGCTGGAACGGCGGCGACTTCCGCAAAGCGACCGATCGTTCAAAAGTTCCGATGGTCACTCACGAGATCGGGCAATTCTGCTCCTATCCGAATTTCGACGAAATGGCGAAATACGTCGGACCGCTCAAGCCTAAGAATTTCGCGATCTTCCGCGACTCGCTGGCCGAGCACGGCATGCTCGATCTGGATCACGCATTCGCCGAAGCCTCGGGCAAGTTGCAAACGCTCTGCTACAAAGAGGAAGTCGAAGCCGCGCTCAGGACGCCGAAACTTGGCGGGTTCCA
The DNA here is from genome assembly GCA_963665265.2 of Thermoguttaceae bacterium. Classification (GTDB taxonomy): domain Bacteria; phylum Planctomycetota; class Planctomycetia; order Pirellulales; family Thermoguttaceae; genus CAXXHQ01. Next base: position 3,386,825 of record OY762224.2, read on the forward strand.
ATTGCTCGACTTGCATGACTTTCCCGGCCAAGGCACCGCGTTGGTCGGCGTACTCGATGTGTTTTGGGATTCCAAAGGCTACGTGACGCCTGCCGAGTTTCGCCGTTTTTGCAGCGAAACTGTTCCGCTAGCGCGGCTGACGAAACGCACATGGACGACCGACGAAACGCTGACGACCGAAATTGAGATCTCGCATTTTGGTGATACTCCATTGGAAAACGCCGTCGTAAGTTGGGCGTTGAAGAGCGACGATGGCAAGGTCGCGGCAAGCGGCGAATTTCCGACCAAGACGATTCCGTTAGGCAACAATTTTTCGCTCGGCGCGATCGTCGTTCCGCTGAAAGATTTACCCGCTCCGAAACTTTATCAGTTGGAAGTGAGCGTGGCCAAAACGGCGGTTGCGAACGATTGGAGCGTTTGGGTTTACCCGGCCGCCGCTAAAAGAGAAAATGCAAAAGAGGACGATTCGCTCGCCACGCCGGAAGGCTTGTCGGTCACGAACAGTTTCGACGACGCGACGAAAGCAAAGCTCGCCGCCGGCGGCGCCGTCCTCTATTTCGCCGACAAGGAAATATCATGGAAGGCCCCGCCGGCCGGTTTCGTCCCGGTGTTTTGGAACTTACAAATGTTTCCGCGTTGGAAAGGTCAAACGCTGGGAATTTTATGCGATCCGCAGCACCCGGCATTGACGGAGTTCCCGACGAAATCGTATAGCGAGTGGAACTGGTCTGACGTACTTTCCAACTGTCGGGCATTCAACATGGACGACTTGCCGAAAGACATGAAGCCGATCGTTCGCATGATCGACGATTGGAATCGAAATCGGCGGTTGGGAATTATCTTTGAGTGTAAAGTCGGCGAGGGCCGATTGGTCGCATGTTCGGCCGATCTTCCGCGATTGTCGAAAAGATACCCGGCGGCGAAGCAACTGTATCGTAGCTTGCTCGACTACGCCGTGAGCGAGAAATGCAAACCAACGGTGGCGGTTTCGGTCGAACAGGTTCAATCTTTGCTTCGCACGCCGAATGAAATGCGCAATCTCGGGGCGATTGCCTCTTGTCCTCAGGCCGAGGAACCGACGACCGACAAGGTCGGGCAATACATGCGTGAGGACGGGGTTCTAGTGACGACGGGACGAGGCCGTCCTACGGAATTCATTATCGATGACGATCCATCCACATCTTGGATCACTCCGGCGGGCGTTCGCTATCCGATCGACGTTATCGTTGAACTCAAAGAGCCGATCACTGCAAAGGGACTTCGTTGCTTACCGGTTCAAGACAGTTACGACGGCGCGATCAAGGATTACGTCGTCAACGTGAGCGACGACGGCAAAACCTGGAAACAAGCAGCAAAAGGAACGTTCGAGCTGAGTTTGAACGAGCGGACGGTGAAGTTCGCCGAACCGACGACCGCCCGATTTATTAAGCTGTCGGTCTTAAACGGCTACGGCGAAAAAACGGCGGCGTCGTTGGCCGAACTAACGATCTTAAAACCGTAAGTTTAGACCATGTTTAATGCGGAAAATTGACTTTAGCGCCGACTTTACCGTCGGGGCGAACGTGAGCGATCGCTTGAAGTCGACCGTCGGCGGTGAAGGCGGCGAACTCGGCGCCGACCGAATCGTTTTCCGTATTGGATAGAAATTGCCCTAGCGTAAGACGGCGTATGTCCGAATCGGAAAGCGTTTTGCGAGGCAAGTGTGCAACCCCCTGATCGAGAGAAGCGAGGAGCGATTCGATATTGTCGACCGTAACTCTTTCTGGCAAAACGGCGGCGTCGAGCGAAAAAGGCCCGATCGCCGACCGCACGAGAGCCGACATAACCGCCGCGGTTCCGAGCGACTCGGCCAAATCGCGACCCAACGATCGAATATAAGTTCCGCTTCCGCATTCGATACGTAACTTCAACTCGGGGTAATCGTAGGCCAAAACGTCGAGGCGATGAATCATAATTGGCCTCGGCGCCAATTCGACTGCTTTTCCCTGCCGGGCAAGATCATAGGCGCAACGTCCGCCGACTTTAAGCGCGGAAAAGACGGGCGGACGCTGCATAATCTCGCCTACGAATTTTATCGTCGCCGCCTCGATCATTTCGACCGTCGGACGAGGAGGAGCGATAAGTTCCTCAACCTCGCCGGTCACGTCTTCCGTATCGCTCTTTTGGCCGAGCAAAAAAACGCCTTCGTAGGTCTTCGGCAACAGATGGAGATAGTCGATCAGGCGAGTCGCGGCGCCTACGACGACGAGCAAAACGCCCGAGGCAAGCGGATCAAGAGTTCCGGCATGTCCGACCTTGGCCGGTCGCACAATTTTCTGAACGACGTTGACGGCGTCGCGCGATGTGAGGCCGGAAGGCTTGTTAATATTCAGAATACCGTGCAAATCAGGCATATTTTCACTTTTCTTCGCGGCGACCGAGGTCGGAACCGGAGGTTTCCGGCGGCTTTCCGTTTTCAACTATATTGAGTAGGATAGATTATACGGAAAATGGAGAACAAGTTCCATGCAATTTGAACGACTCGGACCTTACCGAATTACTCGCAAGCTCGGCCGCGGCGGCATGGGGGCGGTGTTCGAAGGCGTTCATGTCGACACCGGCCAACACGCCGCCGTCAAATTACTTTCCGCCGCGCTGGCCGACGACGATGATTTTCGCGATCGGTTTCAAGGGGAAATCGAAACTCTCCGCAAACTTAGGCACGATAACATCGTGCAATTGTTCGGATTCGGCGAACAAGACGAGCATTTATTCTACGCCATGGAACTGGTCGAGGGCGATAGTCTTGAGCAAGAACTTGGCCGGGGCCGACGATTCGATTGGCGTGAAGTGACCCGGCTGTCGCTCGATATGTGCAAGGCGCTGCGTCATGCGCACGATCGCGGAATCATTCACCGCGACATCAAGCCGGCGAATCTACTGCTGAGCAAACAAGGCGTCATCAAGCTTTCCGACTTCGGCATCTCGCGGTTCTTCGGTAACGTTCGACTGACGGCGGCCGGTTCGATCATCGGGACCGCCGAGTACATGGCCCCCGAGCAAGCGGCCGGCAAGCCGGTCGATCATCGTTCCGACCTTTACAGTCTCGGCGCGGTAATGTATTCGCTGCTTGCCCGTCGGCCTGTCTTTCGCAGCAAATCGTTGGCCGAAGCCTTGCAAAAGCAGCAATTTGAAAAACCCGAGCGTTTGCGAAAGTTTAATCCGGAAGTGCCCGAGGAGTTCGAGCAAATCATCGCTCAACTTTTGGAGAAAGACCCGGCGCGACGGATTCCCAACGCAATGATTTTAGGCCGATTGTTGGAAGCGATGCGACGAGCGTTAGCTCCTCCGTCGGAGACGTTGGCCGCCGGACCGGATTTTTTCAGCGTGGAATCGGAGCCGACGTCCGTTCCGGAGGCTTTCGTCCCGCCGGTCTTTGAAATTGCTCAGACAATCGATTTGACCGCAGCTCAGGCGGCGAACTCCGAAGCGCCGTCAGGGCTTGCGACCGTCGATCTTTCAACTGCTCCGCCGCTCCCCGGCAATTCGGAAGAAACGCCGCTAAAGACGCTGGAGCTGAGCGAAGTCGCGCCGGCAATCTCCTCGTTGGCGACGGCCGCGATTAACGCTAATGAGCCGACAGGCGAAGAGCAGCCATCAATCATTCTGTCGTATTCAGCCGCTCCGAACGTTGAAAAGCCCCTCAAAGAAGATCGTTTCGTCGTGGTCGACAAGGACGAATTGGACAAAGAGGAGTTTTCCCAACGAGAATCGGCTTTGATATCCTGGCAAACTTACGCTCTTGTCGTTTCGCTAACGTTGATCGCGGCGGCGGCATGGTATTTTTTGCAGCCGGAAAGCGCCGATTCATTATACAATCGAGTTGCAAAATCGGTGACAAGCGATTCGCTCAGTGAGGCGGCAGGAGACATCGAAAAGTTTTTATCGAATTATTCGAGTGACCCGCGGGCTGGTCAACTTCGTGAATACCAAGATCAACTAGAGCTTGATACGCTAAACAAGAAGTACAATCAGATTTTGCTTGGAAGTCGATCCTCGCAAGGTTTAACGCCTGTCGAGCGAGCCTATATCGAAGCGCTTTCGACGGAAAAAAGCGATCCGGAGCGTGCGGCGACAAAGTTGCAGGCCTTGATCTCAGTCTTCGGACGTGACGGCGATTCGGAATCGAAAAATGATAGATGCGTAATCCTCGCGCAACGGAAGTTAGACAAGATACAGAGCGAAATAAAACGCGTTTCGGACGACCAATTGCGGCTCATTCGACGGCGATTGGCCGAGGCCGACGAAATGCGTCGAAAATCGCCGGAAAAAGCGGCGGACCTCTATCGGGCGGTCCTCGAACTATACGGCGACAAGCCCTGGGCGGCCGAAGTCGTCGAACAAGCGAAGAAATCGCTCGCTACCCCGTAGTTTTCGAGAAAGATTAGAAAGATGTTTCCGCAAGTTCGCCTTCGTCGATTGCGTTATAACCCGGCGGTCCGCGAGTTGATCCGCGCGGTGGAATTATCGCCTCGGCAGTTCGTCATGCCGCTCTTCGTGCGCGACGGCGACGAACCGCGCCGGGAAATAGCGGCCATGCCCGGCCAATTCCAACTTTCAATTAAGGCGCTCGTCGAAGAAGTGCGTGAGTTGCAATCGCTCGGCGTGGGCGGAGTAATGTTGTTCGGCATTCCGCCGAAAAAAGACTCGACGGGTAGCGATGCTACGTCGGCGCATGGAATTATTCCTCGCGCGGTCGAAGCGGTAAAAAGCGCCCTACCCGAGGCGTTGATCATTTCGGACGTCTGTTTTTGCGAATATACGGATCACGGACATTGCGGACCGATCAACGACGAAACCGGTCGGATGGACGTCGATAATGACGCCACATTAGAGTTGTTAGCCAAGCAGGCTCTCGCGCATGCCAAGTCGGGGGTCGATCTTGTCGCGCCGTCGGGAATGATGGACGGCATGATTGTTACGATGCGACGCGCGCTAGACGAGGGAGGCTATTCGCATCTTCCGATCATGAGCTACTCGGCCAAATACGCGAGCGCGTTTTACGGTCCGTTTCGCGAAGCGGCCGAGAGCGCTCCGCAGTTCGGCGATCGAAAAAGCTATCAAATGGATCCGGCCTCGGACGTGGGACAGGCGATGCGCGAGATCGAGTTGGACGTCGCCGAAGGGGCCGACATGATTATGGTCAAGCCGGCGCTGGCCTATCTCGACGTCATTCGCGCGGCGAGCGAACGTTTCGCCGGTCTGCCGTTGGCTGCCTATCAAGTCTCGGGCGAGTATAGCATGATCAAAGCCGCGGCTCAAAACGGCTGGATCGACGAAAAGCGAATCGCCTTGGAATCTCTGACTTCTATTCGCCGCGCCGGCGCGGCGATTATTCTGACGTATTACGCCAAGGAAGCCGCGCGCTGGCTTCAATAGAAAATTCGCGACAAAAAGAAGGCCTAGGAAAGAAACGCCGATAAATTCAAAGAAATCGCTTGCATGAATTGCATCGTTCTGTATAATCCTTATCTGCATCATTTAGATTCTCTCCTCTGAACTCATTGAACCAAGCGATCTCCGTCCTGGGCATCGTCTTCGGCTAGTTTTGCGATTGGCGGAACAAACGGAAGAAGGCGGCGTTATCCAATTAATTACTCGCAATCCCTAAACGTAACGGCTACCGTTTCGTCTGGGTTCGCGTTCTCTTCCGCTCCTCGGTCTCTCCTCGAATTAACATTCGCTTGTATTCGTACTTCATTTCCCGGACGGCGTCCTACGCGACGTCTTATCCCATTCCGTGAAGGATTTCCAGCGATGCGTAAGCCCGACACATTGTTGAGTCGAACTCTTGCCCGATTTGGATTGGCGTCGAAAAAACAGGAAGAGCAACGCGTCAATCACGCTTCGCGCGTGTTGCGTTTCGAACCCTTGGAATGGCGCCAACTCCTTTCAGTGGTGACTTGGACAGGTTTGGGCGCCAATAATTACTGGGGCACGGCGGCAAACTGGTCGACGAACGCGGCCCCAGTCGCCGGCGACGATTTGGTCTTTTCCGGTTCGACTCGAACCGCCACTCAAAATAATTTAACGGCGGGAACTTCGTTCCGCTCGATCGAGTTTAAGAACAATAACTTTACGATATCAGGGAACAACCTCGCGTTGACCTCAGGCGTGATCGTCGATTCGGGCGTGACCGGATCGAGCGTTTCCGCCGGAATCGGCATAAGCGGAACCGCGACCTTTAACGTCGTAAACACGAGCATGACGGTTTCGTCGACGATCAGCGGAACCGGTAGGTTGACGAAAACCGGCTCCGGCTCCTTGATTCTCACGGGAACGGACACCTACTCGGGCGGAACGACCATCTCGGCCGGCGCGCTGCAGTTAGGCGCAGGCGGATCGACCGGCTCGATTGTCGGCAACATCACCGACAACGGCCAATTAATCGTCAATCGCACAGGCAGCTTGACGTTGAGCGGAACGATTAGCGGAACGGGAAGTCTTACTAAATCCGGCTCCGGCACGCTAATCCTTTCGGGAAACAATTACTTCTTCGGCGGGACGACGATCAATGCCGGATCGGTGCGACAAGACAGCGACACGGCGTTGGGATACGGTAATTTGATGGTAGCCGGCGGCTCGCTCGATATGAACGGGCATGTCCTCAACGTCACCGGACTAAGCGGAACTTCGAGCGGCTCGATTGCGAACAGCCTCTCATCTTCAACCGCGACGCTCAACGTCTATGAAGGAGGAAATTACCAGGGAGCCATCCTCGACGATCTCGGCGGCAGCGTGGCCTTGCACTTCATGGGAGGTTCAAACGGAAACGGCGCCCTCAGACTCGACGGCTACAGCAATTATTGGGGCGGCACGACCATCGAAGGCGGAACCGTCACCTTAGGAAGCTCTTGGGGATTGGGCTACGGTAACGTGACGATGAACGGCGGAATTTTAGATCTCTCGGGTAACGATTTATATATTCAGGGGCTAAGCGGCGACTCGGACGCCTTGGTCACCAGCTATTGGGGAGACGCGACCCTTTACGTTTGGAACGGCGGCGACTACGAGGGAACGATATCCGACGGCTACGGCGGCGTTATGTCCTTGTATTCGACCGGCAATCTAACCTTAGGCAACTACAACTACTACACCGGCGGAACGACGATCGGCGGCGGAACCGTGACCGCGGGAACCGACGTCTCGCTGGGCTACGGCAATTTGACGATGAGCGGCGGCACGTTGAACCTCAACGGCAATAACGCGTTCATCTATGAGCTAAACGGCAGTGCGAGCAGTTTAATCACCAACAGCGTTGGAAGCTCGACGCTCAACGTTTGGTCCGGCGGATCTTTCGCAGGACGTATTTTCAATGGCTCCGGAGAAATCGGATTGTCGACGTCCGGCTCGCTGACGTTAGGCGGAGCGAACTACTTCACCGGCGGAACCACGATCAACAACGGAACGATTACTCTCGAAAACGATTCGGCGCTCGGCTACGGTAATCTGACGATGATCGGCGGCACGCTGAACTTAAACGATCACGACGCGATCTTCATGACCCTCATCGGCGATTTGAACTCCCTCGTCACCAATAGTTCCGGAAATTCGACCTTCCAGGTGGCGTTTGGCGGAACCTTTGATGGAAAAATTAACGACGGGTCCGGTGTCGTCGCTTTGTTGTCGGCCGGTTCTTTGGTCCTCAGTAACCATAATTCCTACTCCGGCGGAACGATAATCACCAGCGGTTCGTTGCAGATCGGCGCCGGCGGAAGAGGCGGGAGCATCGACGGTCCGATACAAAACGACGGTCAGCTCATTATTTACCACGACTATATGTCCGTTATGACCTCTGTCATAAGCGGCTCCGGCAGCTTAACGAAACGAGGGAGCGGCGCGCTCTATCTGACGGGCGCCAACACCTACACGGGCGGAACGACGATTAGCGGCGGTTTGCTTGCGATTGGCGCCGACGGCACGAGCGGTTCGATCGTCGGAAACGTCGTGAACAACGGCGAATTAGTTTTCGCCCGAACCAACGACGTCGTCTTCGCCGGCGTCATCAGCGGCTCCGGCTCCGTGATAAAATACGACTCCGGAAAGTTAACGCTTACCGGCGCAAACATATTCACGGGCGGAACGACCGTCAACGGCGGAACCCTTGCTTTGGGAAATGATTCCGCGTTAGGCTACGGCAATTTGACGATGGGGGCGAGTTCCTTGGAATTGGCGGGCTACGACGCTACGATCAAAGCGCTAAACGGCGTCTCGTCGGCCGCAATTCTCAATTCCTCCGGAAGTTCGACTTTATCGATCAAAAACGGCGGTATATATAACGGCAAAATCACGGACCTCGGCGGTCAAACCCTCGTTAAAGCGTACGGTTATGGTAGTCGCCTAGCCTTAAACAACGAAAATTTCTTTTTCGGCGGGTTCGAAATTATCGGCGGAACGGTGCAGACAGGGAACCTGTTGTCCTTGGGCTACGGCAATGTGACGATGAACCACGGCTCCGTGGACCTTGCCGGCGTTGATGCGAGCGTCGTTACGTCGTTGAACGGCGATTCCTATAGCAGTATTTACAACAGCGTCGGCTCCGCTAAGTTCTCTGTGGGGGGCGGTGGAAACTTTAGCGGGCGAATTTTTGACGGCGGCGGTTCTCTCTCTCTGCAATCGGACTACGGAACGCTTTCGCTTTCCGGCGTAAATTCCTATTCCGGCGGAACCGCGGTCTTAGGCGGCACCATTAAAGCGGGAAGTTCTTCGGCGCTAGGTTCCGGAGTTGTTAACCTATCAAGTTACTCATCTCTTGACCTCAACGGAGGCTCCCTAACCGTCGGTGGCCTCGCCGGCTCCGGAGTCGTGGCTAACAGCAGCACAACGACGAACTCCGTAATAACGACCGCGGGAACGAGTGCCTTTTCCGGAATCATTAAAAACGCGATCAACGGCGGCACAAAAAGCACCGGCTTAAACGTATCTAGCGGAACCTTAACGCTTAACGGCGCCAACACCTTCACAGGCGGAACGACGATCGCTTCGGCGGCGACGTTGCAATTAAGCGGCGGTTCTCTCACCGGCTCCGTCGCCAATGCCGGTATTTTCTCCGCCACTAATTCCGGAACGCTCTCAACCGCCGCTGCTATCAGCAACGCAGGAACGATCTCCTTGAGCAATTCCGGAAAACTTACGCTTTCCGGCGTCATTAGCGGCGCCGGGCTTCTAGTGAAGTCGGGAACCGGCGAAGTCGTGCTGAGCGGCGCCAATACCTACACGGGCGGAACCCTCCTGAGCTCGGAAACGCTTACTCTCGGAAACAATGCCGCCTTGGGCGCCGGCAGCCTTACGATCGAAAACGGCGCGAAACTCGATATGAACGGGTTCGGGAACGCCTCGCAACCGCTCACTTCGGTCCTTCTGACCGACGGATACATTCTGGACGGTACGTTGGCGGCCAGCTCCTCGTTCAATTTGCTGGAAGGCTACGTCTCGGCCAATCTGACCGGCGCCGCCGGACTAACGAAAAGCGGCTCGGGTTGGGTTACGCTTACCGGCACAAACACGTATTCAGGTTCAACCGTCGCGCTCGACGGAACCTTGGTCGTCGGTACAAGCCTATCGCTTCCGCCGGGAACGACGGTCACCGGCCCCGGAACCGTCATTTACGCTCAAATGTTATATTGGAACGGCGGCTCCGGCTCATGGAACGCGACCAACGCTTGGCATTATTCCAATGGCCAACTCACATCCTGGGTTAACGGAGCCAATGCGATTTTCTCCGGAGGCGGAACGATTACGGTCTCTGGTATGGTCAATGTCGTTTCGATGACCTTCGCCTCGGGCGATTTCACTATTTCCGGCGGCCAACTTTCCGTTCCTAGTTATTGCTTAATTAACACCGGCGCCGGCACGGTAAACGTCTCTTCGGCTCTCACCGGCAACGGCGGATTATTGAAAAAAGAAGGCGACGGCGAATTAGTCTTCGCCGGAACTTCGTCGTTCTCCGGAATATGCTGGACGACGAGCGGAACCGTCAACCTTGATTTTTCAGCCATGCCGAGTTCGACTCCTACGCAATGGATTGAAGGTGACGGCGAAATAATCGGGCCCGGATCAATCCAATTCTACGTCTCCGCCATTTACGACGAAGTGCATGAAGCCTTCGCCGACGAATCGATTGACCGAAACGAGACGATCGCGCTGCTGAACGTCGTGGCTGGCCTGGGTTCCACGATCACCGCTTCCGAACTTGCTGATTTGCAAACGCTCGCGAATAATCCGCATCCATTTAATATGCTGGATTACGTGCACGTCTTGCTCGCCGACGTGGCGAACGGAAACGCGGCCAACGCGCATTACCAAGGCGCAACGCTTGGGAACCTGGCAGCCGGCGCGAGCTCGACGGTATTGACGAACTTGAAGAACAAGTGGTTCCTCGGCCTTGATCGGCCCACGGCAAGTTACGGCACGTATTCGCTCGTCACCGGTAATTTGGCCAATGCGGACGGTTATACTTGGGATGATATGGAGCAGGGAGCCGTGGGCGATTGCTGGTTGATCGCCTCATTGGGCGGAATTGCATACGCCTCTCGCAACTCTTCGTCCAACCCGATCGATAACATGCTCATTAACAACGGCGACGGCACTTGGACGGTTCGCTTTTATTATGAACAGAACGGCGTTTTTACTCCTGAATACGTCACCGTCGATCAGTTTTTGCCTAAGACTTCGAAGGGCAAGGCCGCTTACGCCGCATGGACGAACGGCTTATGGATCGCTTTGATAGAAAAAGCGTATGCTCAATGGTGCGAGACCGGCCATTCTGGCTGCAATCCGTCCCGAATTTCGGAGAACTTGCCTTGCCGTCCGGCGGTTAACGACTACGAGAGCTTAACCGGCGGCTACTACGACGAAGTCTACTCTTCAATCCTCGGGCATTCGTCGTCGACGGTTCACGACATGGCCGCCGTTCGCGCCGATTTGGACGCCGGTTACGCGGTAGGCTACGGCGAGTTGAAGAAGGGCGTATCTGATATGGATCTCATCGTAGATCCGACTATCGCCTTCATTTGGGTTAAATACAATATCGTCCTCAGTCACGCTTACCCGATCATTGGTTACTACTACGACTCCGCCGCACAGGACTATCGATTTGTGCTCAAGAACCCGTGGAATGAGTACCAACCGATTGACGTCCTCGCGGCCGATCTCGATTACGTAAGCGTTTCTAATTCAAACGGCACCACGCCCGCCGCCCAAACATACGCTTCCGCTCCTATTATGGGCGCCGCCTTTACGCCGACTTCCGCAACAACGTCGATGTTTACCTCAATCGCTCCCGCCAAAAATGCGACAGCTGTCGCGGCGACGGAATTGCCGTTTGATTCGAGGCCGGTTTTTACGGCGTATGCCAATCGGTTGAATAACGTTTTTCTGAACGAACGAATCAACGAAACGGCGGTTCGAGCAGACGTCATCGCCTCGTTATTTGATGAGCCTTCCTCGCATTTCGCCGCGACCGCAAAATTCGCCGAGACGGAATACGCAAGCGACTGGCCATCCGGAACTGCCTTGCCGACCCGCGCGGCGGATTACGACCCGAGCGCCGATTTTGACGCCCTGCGACATCTCCGCGCAAACAAAAAAGTTAATCATATCGATGCGGCTGTTGACTCCGTATTCGCCGAAGAGGAGGACCCTCTCGTCTTACTCTAACTAGCCCTTCCGTTTGAGATTCGTTTGCCGAATGCGGCCGTGCCAGGCCGATCAAAATGAAAAACAACCGGATTTCGTTGCGAAGTCCTTGGATTTTCGATAAAATTCAAGGCGGACGAAACCGGTTGTTTTTGTTTCTGAAAGGCTCGTCGAGGATGACGCGCATCGCATTTGTTTTGCCGACTTATCAGGCTTTCGCCTACGCCCGCAAAACCGCGATTTCGTTTTTCGAGAATACTCCCCTCGAATTGGATCCGATTTGCATCGTAGCCGACGACGCTTCCCCATGCGTGGAAGGTCTAGATCCTTTCGCCTGGCTAGCCGAACTGCCGACCGAGCGAGTCCAGTTTCATCGCTTCGATCAACAAGACGGGTTGACCCGATCTTGGAACTTTGGGTTGACCCTGGCGGGCGACCTCGGCGCAACTCACATTATCGCGGGAAACTCAGACCTCTTATTTTCGCCGGGCTGGGCCGACGGCATGTTAGCGGCGCTGGACGACGGCTGGGATTTGGTCGGTCCGCTCTCCAACGCAGCCGGCATTTCCTGGGACGGCGACGATCCGCTCTCCAGCAAACGGGTCTCCTCGCAATTCGTCCAGCAATGGTATTCAGGTTATTGCCTCAGCGACTATCCTTACATGTTGGCGGAAACCGCCCGCTATCTCGCGCAAACATACGCCGGCCAAGTCGTTCCCATGCGAATCAACGGCTTCTTTATGATGGCCAAAGCGGAAAATTGGCGAAGCGGCTCATTCGATCCCCAACATGTTTTCGATCCCAGTAATAAGCTCACCGACAACGACTATGAACTCGTCGCCCGATGGCTTCGGCAAGGCCGCAAGCTAGGCTGCGTTTTGTCGAGTTTCATCTTTCACTACCGAAGCGCAAGCCGCCAATGTCCCGTGGGTAACGAAGGCGGTTACCGCATGGTTGAAGAGTAGTCAAAAGGGCCAACTCCCGACAAGACTTCTTTGATCGTTTTCCCTCACTCCGAGCTGCGCAGTCCGCTATCTTCATCTCGCCCCAAAATATCAGCGGCGTTTCAGAATCGCTATTTTCTAAACGGGTTGAATCGGACTCCGTAAAAAGCTCCGATGACGGTTAAAATCGCTCCCCACCATACTGCGGCATGTAGTTCATATAAGGCGACTCGCAATTCAGCGGGCGGAGGCGTAATCCATTCGACGACGCCGGTTCCGAAAATGGTTAACCCATATATGAAAAGAATAGCGCCGATGAAAAACCAAATCGGAATCTGATGTTCGGATTGCATGGAATATCTCTTTTCAATAATTGATAAATTTATTAGACGACGCGGTTTACCAGAAAAGGACATTGACGCCGATCAATACGGCGGCGACGACGGCGGCCCAAAAGACCGGCTTCTCATACCAGAAGCACGCGCCCTCGTCGGGCAACGGAGTTAAACCGTAGACCAAGTCGGCCAATTCGGCGTCGGTTTTCGGCGAGGTGAACAAACTGACGCCCGTCGTCACGCCAAGGGTTATCAGCAAGCACCAGAAACCGCTGTACCAAGTGACGGCCATGTCCTGGGCCTTACGGGAAAACGCGATCTTCTCCGTATGATCGGGATTCAACTGCGTGGCTTCGATGTGACGCATCGAAGCTAGTTCTTGCCGAAACGCCGCGGAGAGCAACTCACGATTTACGATCTTTAATGCCTCGCAACTCGGCTTCTTTTCGGCGTCGCTCTTTATGGTCGCAGAAAGATTAACTTTAGCGAAACGCTGGGCGTCGTAAAGCGCTGGGTTTTCAAGCAGCTTATTCAGTTCAAGCGTCATCGCGACTTTGAACTTCTTCGTCACTTTGTCGTCTTCCTTGATGCGGTCGAGCATCTTGGCGAAGAAGGAATCAGGCTTCGGCGTCGATTTTAACGCTTCCGAGTATTCGGCCAACGCGGCTGTGCCTTCCGGGGAAAATTGCGAAACGACGAATTTTGCCGCCGGGTCGTCACTACTTTGCAAACGAGCCGCTAGAGCTGGCAAGTCTTTCATGTCGCTCGCCAAAAACGGCGCATTCCCCAGGGGAAACCAATGCACGAAGAGGAACATGCTGACCGAAGCGACCGTTCCGAGGAGCAAGCCCCAAAAGCCCCCCGACTTGGTCGTGCGTTTCCAGAGCATGCCCAGAATAACGACGCCAAACAACGGGACGATGAAGAAAATGACGAGAACTTGCAGATAAGCGAGGATATTGCTGAAAAGAAACGCGGCGTAGGCGGTGAAGATTCCGACGACGACGCCGAAAATCGAACACCAGCGCCCCATGCTGACGTAGTGCGAATCGCTCGCGTTTTTGTTGAACAACGGCTTATAGACGTCGTAGGTCCAAACCGTGGCGAACGCGCTCACGTTGCCGGCCATGCCGGACATGAAACCGGCGATCATCGCCGTCACTCCCAAGCCGAGAAGGCCGGGGCCAAGATAGCGCGACATCATCAAAGGCAGAACGTCGTTGTAGGTGTATCCGCCGGTCATGGCCGCTTCGCTTTCAGGAAGTAAAGTGACGCCCATCTTCGGCATGAGAATGGCAAGGCCGAGCATGCCGGGAATCGTGACGATGAGCGGGACCAACATTTTGAAGGCGGCGCCGATGATCGTGCCGTTTTGCGCGGCACGTAAATTCTTCGCCGTCAGAACTCGCTGTACCTGGAGGAAGTCTGTGCACCAATAGCCAAAAGAAATAGCGACGCCTAGTCCGAAAACCGCTCCGAACCAATGAATGCCCATCGGATTGTCGTTCGCCGAGCCGAGACAACTCCAGAGGCTCGTATAATTGACGTTTCCTTCAGGGTGCAGTTGAGCGCCGAATTCGTTAATTTTCGTAATCATGCCGTTCCACCCGCCGACTTCATAGAGGCCAAGGACGGGAACCAATAGCGTGCCGAGCCAAATGAGAAAGAACTGGAGCACTTCATTAAGCACGGCCGAGAGAAGACCGCCGAGCGCAACGTAAATGGCGACCGTAATAGACGACAACCAGATGCTGACGTGAATATTCCAACCCAACAACAGGTTGAGGATTTTCGCCATGGCGAACATATTCACGCCGCAAACGAGAACCGTCATCACGGCGAAGGAAATGCCTGCCAATATTCTCGAATCCTCGCCGTATCGCAGGCTTAAGTAGCCTGGAACGGAGTGCGTTTTACAGATGTAATAAAATGGCATCATCACGACGGCCAAGAACAGAATGGCGGGAATCGCGCCGATCAAATAGGCATGGGCTCCAAGCATTCCGTATTGATAGGCGACGGCCGACCACCCCATCGTCTCCAACGAGCTAAGATTGGCGGAGATGAAACTGAGGCCTGCGATCCAGGCGGTCATCTTTCGCCCGGCCATGAAAAAGTCTTCGCCGGTGCTGGCGTATTTTTTCAGATAGAAGCCGATTCCCAAGACGACCGTAAAGTAGACTGCGATGATAAACATATCGACGCGAGCCAAATGGAGCAGCTTTTCGGCGGCCGCGAAGAGCAAATAGTCGGTCATAAGTTTCGTCCGTGCTTTGAAAAGGGGAAAAATAGTGTTTGGCATCTTGATGGCGAAAACAGAAACAACGCAAAAACGTTACGCCCAGGGCTTGCCGGCCTTGCGGGTTCCGCAAACGGAAACGTTCATCCCCATCGCGTCGGCCATCGTCGCTTTAGCGAACATCGCCGCATCCGCCTCTTTGGCGCTCGAGGCGTAAACAACTTGAATGTGGTTCGATTTATGCTTTGCCATAAATTGATCGCGAGAGGTTCCGTAAAGAACGGCGTTCATCATCGGCCACTGCGAGGTGGTCAAGCTCCAGCGGCGTTGCGTCTCTTCGGCGGGGAGTTCAATCGAGGCGCCTCGTCCAATGTCCATTTTGAGCTTTCCCTTCTCCACGTAGATTCTCGACCAGACGATCTCGCCGGGCTTGCAGACGCCCTTGATCGAACCGCCGCCAAGTCGAAAATACATCGCCGGTTGACGTTCGCTTGTCGCTCCCGCCCAACCTCCGGTCAAATGCGAAGGAGGAACCGAGCCGCTAATTTGGAAGACCCAAACAAATTCGTCCGTCGAACCGGAGGCGTCCCAATCGCCCCAACGCACGTCGTGCAATGTGGTTTCAACGGGTTGGCCCATCGCCTTGTGAATCCGATTCGTCATGAGGGCGTCGAGTCCGGCGCATTCATCCACTTCGTTAAAATGCGGAACGGGCGCGTCTTTGAATAGAATCCTTTTTCCGTCGCGACTTTTTACCGGCGGACGATCGGAATCGTTCAACGTTCCCTCGACGAGATCGCTAGCGGGCAAAAGATCCTTCAAGCCTTGTTGATATTGAATTCCGATCACGTCGCACCCGAAGTCGTCGGCAATGCGGACCGCGGCAACGTACATTTTGCATTGCTGTAGGATTTGAGAATCGGTTAGATCGGTCTCGTCGACCAAACCTACGTTAAATTTCATGCCGCGGCTTTCCATCCAACGGCGCACCTCGCGCGCCTCGTCGTCGGCGACCTGAGTCGTTTCGTAATACAACGCCGATTGACTCAGACGTTCTTTATAGACGCCGACGGGATTGAGCAACTCGTCTTGAATGATTGCGTTGTACATTCCCATGCACCCCTCGTCAAAAACGCCGAGGATCGCTTTCTTCACGGCAAGCTCTCTGGCTGCGGCTTCGCCGAGTTTTCGTTCGGCGGCGGGAATCGAAAGCTTTGAGAGAGGTCGGACATGCCGAAGCGAATGCTTGAGTTCGCCGTCAACGAGCCATTTATTTAACCCGGCGACGAACATCTTATCGGTGAAATCCTCGCTCCAAAGCGTCGAATACGGTCGCCCGGCTTTGGTCAACGACGCATTCAAATTGAGCATGCCGACTAATCCTGGCCAAGTTCCGGACCAATTGGCGACGGTAAGAATCGGCCCATGATGCGAGAGAAGTCCGGCGAGGACGTGATACGAGTATTGCCAAACGGCCTCGGCGACGATGAGTTTGGCGTTCGGATCGATATCGGCGAAGACTGCCATTCCCTCCTTTTGCGAGGCGATAAATCCGTGACCTGCTTCCGGATTAAAGGAGTGAGCGCGAACTAGTTCATAACCGGCGGCTTTCACTGCCGACGCCAAAGCAGCCTCCATTTCGAGTTGCTTCGGCCAACATTGCCGATTGGCCGAAATCCGCATGTCGCCGCTCGCAATGAGGAGAATTTGTTTTTTCCCGACTTTGGCGGGTTGACGAAGCTCAGGAAGGGCATATTTTCCCATGGGAATAATCCTATTCACTAAAAATAGAGGAGCGAGAAAACGCAAAGGCAAACACTTCTATTCGGAGCTCGCGTCGCCGTTTGAAGGCGAGCCGAACGTCCGCACGACTGTCCGAGAGAAGGTTCGCGGCGACATGCCATGCACTCGTTTAAATACTCGTGAAAAATGATAAGGATCGGTGAACCCAAGCGCTTGCGAAGCGTCGCCGACCGAAAGCTCCGCTTTGGCGAAGAGGTCCGCGGCGCAATCCATCTTCAACCGAACGAGGAATTGGTACGGACCTTCTTGAGCGAATCGCTGGAAAAGCCGCGATAAGTAAGCCGGGGCGATTTTACAAGCCTTTGCGACTTCTCGAATTCCTGCGAGACTTCGATAATTTTCTTCAATATAGCGGCGGGAACGACAATAGGTTTCAAATGCGGTGGAGGCGGTCTCTTCAAACGATCGCGCATCGGCTTCAAGTCGCAAAGCGAGCAACCGAAGCAATAGAAGGCAATGTCGCCGAGCGACACGACGGGGATACGTTCCTGACTCCAAAAGCTGTTCGTACACATCGTGGACCCAACGAGTGCGAACGAGTTGTTGGGGCGACTTTGCGATTAACCCGCTACTTTTTGATAGTTGCAATGCCGACGTTCCAGTAAAAGTGATGAAATACTTTACGAGACTTTTCGGACCGCGCGAACGTATTTGAAACGGAATGCCAGGCCCGTACGCAAAAACGCTTCCTGGCAAAAGACGGTATTGCTGACCGTTCATACTAAGTTCGCCTTCGCCTTCAGCGACGAATTCGATTGCGAAATACGGAAAGTTCTCGCGATCAATTTCATACGTCGGCGTACAACGTTCTTTTCCGCCGCACACGATGGCTAGTTCGACCTTCGGCGACGGAGTTAAATCAAGAAAGAAATACCTCCCGTCGTAAACTTGTTGTGAAATAAACGCCGGTTTTTCATTGCCATTCGACATATGCCGGTTCTCTATCGAGTTTCATATTTACAAGGCCGAATTGATCGCCCAAAACGGCCGTAGACGCATCAAAAATATACAAAACATAAAAACAACCATGATTCTAATTCTAGCCGCCCCAAAATCTTTTTGAAAGGATTCTCCAGACTTTTTTGAATATTTATTGGATATAACGAAATATTTCACTAGTTCTAATGTTCGCAGTATTTTTTACGATCGGCCGTTCTCAAACAACCCAAACTTTCGAGAAAGGTCAATTATATCCATCCTTAGTCATATTGCGGCATTTTCAATTAATGGCCGTTAGCTATCCTAAAGGACGGATTATCGACGCCCACGCGGCACAGTAGAGATTCTTCATTTATATACAGGACCGACTATTCGCCATGCTGAAAGGCATTTCACCAAAGCTATCGCCGGAATTACTAACCACGCTTTACGTCATGGGACACGGCGACGAAATCGTTTTAGCCGACGCACATTTTCCCGGCAGCAGCTTAGGGATCAAGGTTATACGCGCCGACGGGCTAGGCGTTCCCGAATTACTTGACGCCATCTTACCTCTGTTTGAGCTGGATTCTTATGTGGACGATTCGCTGGTAATGATGGCCGCCGTTCCCGGGGACGAACTCGACTCGACAGTTGAAAAGCGGTATCGAGCGCCAATCGACCGCCATGCTCCAACGGCTCCTGCCATCACCCGGATCGATCGGTTCGCCTTTTACGATCGCGCCCAAAAGGCCTTTGCCGTCGTGATGACCGGCGAAACGTGCAAATACGGCAAT
This sequence comes from Thermoguttaceae bacterium, assembly GCA_963665265.2. Lineage (GTDB taxonomy): Bacteria > Planctomycetota > Planctomycetia > Pirellulales > Thermoguttaceae > CAXXHQ01. Next base: position 3,405,537 of record OY762224.2, read on the forward strand.
ATCCTTCTCAAAAAGGGAGTCACGCCGTCGTAGCCTCGTCGGAGCCTTTCATTTCAATCTCGATTCCCAAAACCGCAAGAATACCGTTGATATGATTTTTCAGCGTTTTAAACCGCCTGCCGACGCAGTATATCCCGCCAAAGTCCCGCAAATTAAGCTTGCTTCGGGGGCACAAATGCCGTCGATCGGCCTCGGAACGTTCGGCTCCGATCATATTTCTCCTCAAACCGTAGCCAACGCCGTTTTCGAGGCCGCAACGGTCGGCTATCGCCACTTCGATTGCGCCGCCGTATACGGCAACGAAAAAGAAATTGGCGAAGCCCTTCGTAAAATCGTCAACTGCGGAATAGCCCGCGAAGAACTTTGGATCACCTCGAAGCTCTGGAACGACAAGCATGCCGGGGTCGACGTCATACCGGCCTTTGAAAAGTCGCTCGACGATCTCCAATTAGAATATCTTGATCTCTACCTCATCCATTGGCCGTTTCCGAATTTTCATCCGCCAGGATGTGACGTGCATTCGCGGAGCGCCGAAGCCAAGTCGTACATCCATGAAAACTACATGAAGACGTGGCGTCAGTTGGAAAAGCTGGTCGAGAGAGGACTTGTCCGTCACATCGGAACGTCGAACATGACCGTGCCAAAGTTAAAGCTCCTTTTGCGCGACGCGACGGTAAAACCGGCGGCGAACGAAATGGAATTGCACCCGCACTTCCAACAGCCGGAGCTATTTGACTTCGTAGTGCGGAATGGGATCGCGCCGATCGGCTATTGTCCGCTCGGCTCGCCGAATCGCCCCGACCGCGATCGAACGCCTGAAGACACAGTCGATATGGAAGACCCGGTAATCGTCGAGATCGCGAAGCGGCTTAGGATGCACCCTGCCGAGGTCTGCCTAAAATGGGCCGTGCAACGAGGCAACGCGGCAATTCCCTTCTCCGTCAAACGAAAAAACTTCCTCAGTAATTTGCGATGCGTGACGACTCCCCCGCTTAACGAATCGGAGATGGCCGCCATCGCGACAATTGATCGCGGTTGCCGGCTTATTAAGGGCCAAGTCTTTCTTTGGAAACAAAACCAGACCTGGGAGGCGCTTTGGGATACGGACGGCGAGATCACGACTCCGTAACTGACGCAACTTGGCGACGAGCGTACCGACGATACACCAACGAATATTTGCGAAAACAAGGAGCGTAAAAGAAGATGGCCGTTCCAAAGACGATGCAAGGAGCGATTCTGCCCGGCGACAGCACGTTGCAGCTTCGAGAGTATTGCGTGCCCCAACCGGGATATGGCGAAGTCCTAATCAAGATGAAGGCATCGACGATTTGCGGCTCTGACATCCGTTGCATTTACCACGAACATCTCGGCAAAGGTCCTGAAGGCTATCAAGGCGTGATCGCCGGACATGAGCCATGCGGACAAATCGTGGTTGCTGGAACAGGTTGCCGACGCTTCGGCGAAGGGGATCGGGTTATCGTATATCATATTTCCGGTTGCGGAGTCTGCAACGATTGCCGCCGCGGTTACATGATTTCTTGCACGAGTGAAAAGTTTCGCCGCGCCTACGGTTGGCAACGCGACGGCGGAATGGCCGACTATTTGTTGGCCGAGGAAAAAGACCTCATTGCTTTGCCAGATCAACTGAGTTACGTGGACGGTGCGCAAGTCGCCTGCGGATTCGGCACTTCGTATGAGGGATTAGAAAAGATCGGCATAAGCGGAAACGACGCCGTACTCGTCACCGGTCTCGGCCCGGTCGGACTGGCGTCGGCGATGCTCGCCCGAGCGATGGGAGCTCCATACATAATCGGCATCGACGTCATTGATGCGCGACTCAAACTCGCTAAAGAGCTTGGACTCTGCGACGAGGCGTTGCGATCCGGTCCCGACAACGTCGCCGAAGTTAAGAAATTGACCGGCGGAGCAGGGGTCGAGCGTGCCGTCGATTGCTCGGCCAACGCCGAGGCGCGAGCCACTGCTGTTCGCGCTACGAGAAAATGGGGACGAATCGTCTTTCTTGGCGAAGGCGGAAGCGTCTCTTTCAATCCGTCGCCCGACATGATCCACGATCAAAAAACTTTATACGGTTCTTGGGTTACTTCCACATGGAAGACCGAAGAACTCGTCGAACGCCTCGTTCGCTGGAATCTCCATCCCGAAAAACTCGTCACGCATCGATTCGCGCTGTCCAATGCTGCTGAAGCGTACGCATTGGCAGCCTCGGGCAAGTGCGGAAAAGTCTCCGTTTGCTTCGACGAGGAGATTTGCGCCAAGCAAACGCCGACATAAAATCGCTTCCACGTTTCGCATACGAAATAGACGATCAGCAGAATCGGAATAGCCTCAGATTTGAGTATGAATCCGAGGATTCGACTTGACGCGGAAACAAGCGAATCCGGCCCGACCGACGACATGCGAGTACTAACTTTAGGCGACGTCAGCGTGTATGCGACAGCCGTTCCTGAACCTTCGACGATCGCGTTTTTAACGGCGGGCTGCGTCGCTTGGGCGGCTTTCAGAAAACTTTTTCGTAGGTAACAGTTCGGCTTAACGAAGAGTAGCGGCAAAACTTGGCAGCTACTCCTCAATAACGCTCGATTCAGAAAATGGAACCTCCAATACCCCTGAATTGCCGGCTGATAAATGAATTCAGGTGGGAATCCACAGGCAATCCTCATCAAAGGCGGATTGACAATGCAATGGATCGGTCTACAATAAATTTCTGACGGGTTAATTCTATATTGCGTCGGTCACTGCCCCGATCCGACGCGCAACCCGTCATGAATCGCCCTGTTAGGTCCCTGCCCCTCCTAACAGGGTTTTTTATTTCTAATCTCTTCAAACCTTATATTGGCTGCGCCTTCCAGAATTGAACGCTGACGACCAATTCACCTACTGATTACGCGTTTGAGGCTCCAACGGCAGGGAGCCTACAATTGTCCACGCGGCGGGGGGAATTTTTGTAATTATCCGCATGGGCCGCGACAATTCTGTCGCAACTATCGCAACTGGCTTACGAATAATAAGTTGCGACATACTTTTCGAAAAAAAACAAAACTCGCTTAGGAAAAGTCGACATTTTTGTCGTAAGGCCGCAAGATCGCTAATCTAAATTATCGCACCTGCGAATCGTCTACAAAAAAATCCTTGAAAAAACGCGCAAGCGGAACGGCAATTTTTTCGGGGAAAATGACGCAAATCTCTAATTAAAGCAGGAAAGCGTTCTTGCACGCGAAGATTTTTCGGAATGTTGGCGCGGCGATTGCATTAGGAAATAAATCGTTCCGCTTGATCGCGGTCGCAACATACAACCCGCCTCGCCGATGATCGCCTCTTGGCAAACGACTTTCGCGGTCGTAACTGAAATCGGCAACGATCGCAACAAAAGAAATCATCGACGCGTGGGCGTGGAACGGCGAACGACGTTAGGATCGCGGGAAGAAATCATACTATTTGACGCTGAGGTACTCTGCAATGCGAAAAGTGGCTATTTACGGCAAAGGCGGCATCGGAAAATCGACCACCACTCAAAACACCGTCGCGGCGTTGGCCGAGGCGGGAAAAAAAGTGATGGTCGTAGGCTGCGATCCGAAGGCCGACTCAACGCGACTCCTAATGGGCGGCTTGGCGCAAAAGACGGTTCTTGACACGCTTCGCGAAGAGGGCGAAGACGTCGAACTTGAAGACATTTGTCGCGACGGATTCGGCAAGACTCGCTGCACCGAGTCGGGCGGTCCGGAGCCTGGCGTCGGCTGCGCCGGTCGCGGCATCATCACGTCGATCAATTTGCTCGAACAGCTCGGCGCCTATGACGAGGATAAGCACATCGACTACGTCTTTTACGACGTGTTGGGCGACGTCGTTTGCGGCGGATTCGCCATGCCGATCCGCGAAGGCAAGGCCGAGGAGATTTACATCGTTTGCTCCGGCGAGATGATGGCGATGTACGCGGCGAACAATATTTGCAAAGGCATTCTGAAATATGCGCAGGCCGGAGGCGTTCGGCTCGGCGGCTTGATCTGCAATAGCCGTAAGTGCGACAACGAGCGCGAGATGATCGAAGAGCTCGCCCGCCGCATCGGCACTCAGATGATCCATTTCGTTCCTCGCGATAACGACGTTCAGCGGGCCGAAATCAATCGCAAAACGGTAATCGATTGGAACCCGAATTGCCCGCAGGCGGACGAATACCGCACGTTGGCGAAGAACATCGATGAAAACGAAATGTTCGTGATTCCGAAGCCGCTCCAAATCGAAGAGCTTGAAAGCTTGTTGATGGAATTCGGTTTGGCGATGGCCTAACACGGAGAGGAAAACGGAGCGAACGGCGAAGGGCGATCGCTAGTTGAGAATGTTGAAGGCGGAACAAAACGTTCGGGATCGGGATTCCAGAAAAGGGGGAACTCCCGATGCCGTTCAACGGCGCCCGCTCTTCGCCGTTCGCTCCGAAAGAAAAGATAGTTAAACCCGTAAAAGCACACAGAGAATATTATTAAGGAACGCGCAGATGATAATGATTCGAGCGATTATTCGTCCTGAGAAGTCCGACGAGGTGCTAGCCGCGCTGATGTACGCGGGCTTTCCGGCCGTGACGAAGATGGACGTTTACGGACGCGGCAAACAGCGAGGCATGAAAGTCGGCGAGGTCACCTACGACGAGTTGCCGAAAGAAATGCTTTTGACCGTGGTAAAAGACGCGGATAAGGAATTCGTGATTGAAACGATCATGAAGGCCGCGCGAACCGGCAGTAAGGGCGCGTACGGCGACGGGAAGATTTTCGTCTCGCCGGTTGAAGAAGTTTACACGGTCAGCTCCGGCTCAAAGGAAGTCGACGCGGCGACCGTTCCGGCCTAACGCGCGAGCGTTTTGAAGCCCCCTCGAATCGCACGCAGTAAAGGAACCACCCATGAAAGAAGTTTTCGCGGTCATCCGCATGAACAAAATGAACGACACGAAGCAGGCGTTGGCCGACAAAGGCGTCGCTTCGTTCACGGCTCGCAAGGTGATGGGCCGCGGGAAGGGAAAAGTGGACTATCTTCTGCTTAAAGGAGCGGAAGAGGGTTACGAAGAGGCGATCAATCAACTCGCTCCCGGCCCGAAGTTCATCCCGAAACGCATGATCACCATCGTCGTGAACGACGAAAAAGTGAACGACGTCGTGCAAACGATTATTGAAGTCAACCAGACCGGCCATCCGGGCGACGGAAAGATTTTCGTCCTTCCGGTGTCGGAAACGGTTCGAGTGCGAACCGACGAGCGTAACGAACTGGCCTTAGCCGAAGACTAAGCGTCGTCGCGACTTCGTCGCACTGAGATAAACTTCCCGCGCCGCTCGGCGAACCATGCTAGGCTTCGCCGGGCGGCCGCTCCCCGCAGCCGAATTTTTGAAGAACGGGCCCGGAACGGGCGCCGGGCGAACCCCATAAAGCGAAGGACGACCTCTATGACCGCCAATCCCAATCCCGGCGAAATCAGAGACCAAATAATCAAGAAGTATCCGACGAAGGTCGCGAGAAAACGCACTAAGCAATTTCTCATCAATAAGAAAAAGGACTCGGACGACGGTTTAACGATCGTTCCGGAAATTCAAGCGAACGTCCGTACGATTCCCGGAATCATCTCGCAACGCGGATGCACCTACGCCGGATGCAAGGGCGTGGTTCTCGGTCCGACACGCGACATTGTGAATATCACGCACGGTCCGATCGGCTGCGGATTTTACTCGTGGTTGACGCGAAGAAACCAGACTCGCCCGAATTCGCCGACCGAAGACAACTTCATGACCTATTGCTTCTCGACCGACATGCAAGAGGATCATATCATCTTCGGCGGCATGAAGAAACTACGAGCGGCGATCCAAGAGGCGTACGACGTCTTTCATCCGAAGGCGATCGCCGTGTTCTCGACCTGCCCGATCGGATTGATCGGCGACGACGTGCACGCCGTCGCTCGAGAGATGAAAGAAGCTCTCGGCATCAACGTTTTCGCGTTTAGTTGCGAGGGCTATAAGGGGGTAAGTCAATCGGCCGGGCACCATATCGCGAACAATCAGTTGTTCCGCCATGTGATCGGCCGGAGCGACAACGCGCCGAAGGGAAAGTTTCGCATGAACGTCCTCGGCGAATACAATATCGGCGGCGACGCCTTCGTGATCGAGAATCTGCTGGAACGCATGGGAGTGACGCTCGTCACGACGTTTAGCGGCAACTCGACGGTCGAGGGATTCGAACATAGTTTCCAGGTCGATTTGAACGTGGTGATGTGCCATCGCTCGATCAATTACGTTGCCGACATGCTGGAAAAACGCTACGGCATTCCATGGTTCAAAGTGAATTTCATCGGAGCGGAAAGCTCGGCGAAATCGCTGCGAAAGATCGCGGAATACTTTGAAGATAAAGAGCTGATCGCGCGAACCGAACAGGTCATCGCCGAAGAAATGGCCGAAGTTCTGAAAGTGCGTGAGGAGGTTCGCGCTCGCTGCGAAGGCAAAACGGCGATGCTTTTCGTCGGCGGGAGCCGCGCGCATCACTATCAAGACTTGTTCCGCGAGATCGGCATGACCGTCGTGGCGGCCGGATACGAGTTCGCCCACCGCGACGACTATGAAGGGCGCAACGTTTTGCCGACGATCAAGGTGGACGCCGACAGCCGCAACATCGAAGAACTGGACGTTCAACCCGATCCGGAAATGTACAATCCGCGGGTCAGCCCGGAGAAAAAGGCGGAGTTGGCGAAGAAGGGTTTTGAATTCAACGACTACCGCGGAATGATGCCGGAAATGAACGAAGGAACGCTCGTCATCGACGACATCAGCCATTACGAATCGCATCGATTGATGGAAATTTATAAGCCGTCGGTGTTCTGCGCCGGCATCAAGGAGAAATTCGTCATCGAAAAGATGGGAATACCTTGCAAGCAGTTGCACAACTATGACTACGGCGGACCGTACGCCGGATTCCGCGGCGCGATTAATTTCTATCGCGACATCGATCGCATCGTGAATACGAGCGTTTGGAGCTTCATCGAGGCGCCTTGGGAAAAATCCCGTCGTCCGACCTTGGAAGCCACTTACGTTCGCGGGTAAAGCCGGCTTACTCGACCGAATCGCCATGGGATTACGGTCGCTGCTGAACATAAATCACATAACCCTTTAAGAGTTCATAATATGTTACTGCGTCACACCACGAAAGACGTCGCCGAACGCCAAGCGTTAACCGTCAATCCGGCGAAGACCTGTCAACCGATCGGAGCCATGTACGCGGCGCTCGGGGTTCACCGTTGCCTTCCGCACAGCCACGGCTCTCAAGGTTGCTGCTCCTATCACCGCAGCGCTTTGACCCGGCATTATAAGGAGCCGGTTATGGCCGCGACCAGTTCGTTCACCGAAGGCTCTTCGGTGTTCGGCGGCCAAGCGAACTTGATGCAAGCGATCGACAACATTTTTGAGATTTACGATCCTGACGTCATCGCCGTTCATACGACTTGCTTGTCGGAGACGATCGGCGACGACTTGCCGCAAATCATTAGCAAGGCGAAAGACGAAGGGCACGTTCCGAACGGAAAATTCGTCATCCACGCGAACACGCCAAGCTATTCCGGCTCGCATGTGACGGGCTTCGGCTCGATGGTCGCCGCGTTCGCGAAAAACTTCGCCGAACCGTCGAAAGAAAAGAATGCAAGCGTCAATATTTTACCCGGTTGGGTCGATCCGTCGGACATGCGGGAAATCAAACGCATTTGCGAAGTGATGAAAGTTCCTTACACGATGCTACCGGACACGTCCGGCGTGTTGGACTGTCCGCAGACCGGCAAGATGGAAATGTATCCGAAGGGCGGCACGACCCTGGAGCAGATTCGCGGAATGGGCAAAGCGAAAAAAACGATCGCCTTGGGCCCGACTACTTCAGGCCCGGCGGCGAAATTGCTCGACCAGAAATGCAAAGTGCCCTGCGAAATCATGGATATTCCGTACGGCCTGCACGCTACGGACCGCTTCGTCGATATGTTACGGAAAACCGCCCATGTGCCCGTTCCGGCCGAGTTAATGGAGGAGCGAGGACGCCTGATCGACTTGATTACCGATATGCACGCGTACTTCTATCGGAAGAAGGTTTCGCTGTGGGGCGATCCGGATCAGTTAGTTCCGCTCACGGAGTTCTTTTGCGACATCGACATGCTTCCGATTCATATCGTTACCGGCACGCCGGGCAAGCGGTTCGACTCGGACATTGAAAATGCTTTGCAGGGCCGAGTTCCCGGCGTGAAATATCGTCAAGGCTCGTGCGCCGACATGTTCCTCATGCACCAATGGATTAAAAACGAAAAACCGGACTTGCTAATCGGCAACACCTACGGCAAGTACATAGCGCGTGACGAAGGAATTCCGTTCGTTCGACATGGCTTCCCGATAATGGATCGCGTCGGGCATCAATATTTCCCGACAGTGGGATATCGCGGCGCGATTCGCCTCTTAGAGATGATTCTGAACGCGTTGTTGGATCATAAGGACCGAACATCGCCGGAAGAAAGTTTTGAGTTGGTCATGTAACCGCTCGACGCGTCACGGCGGGACGTCTCCCCAACGTCCCGCCGAACGGTCGCAGCGGCGCCCTTTTAACGCGTCTTCACCGCCAATGACCGTTTCGCTTCGCGACGAGCATTGGTCGCGTCGGCGCCAACAACGCAAAGACCGATATCATGTCCGCCATCCCGCCGATTGACATTCTTGATGCGCGCCGCGATCAAATTATGACCGGCGGCGCTTCCCGCACGATCTCCTGCGAAAAGCAAAGCGTGGCAGGCTCGGTGAGCCAACGAGCCTGCGTGTTTTGCGGATCGCGGGTCGTTCTTTACCCGATCACCGACGCCTTGCACGTCGTGCATGGCCCCATCGGTTGTGCGGCCTATACCTGGGACATCCGCGGAGCGCTTTCGTCTGGCCCGTCAATCAACCGACTAAGCTTCTCGACCGATCTACGCGAGAAGGACGTGATCTACGGCGGCGAAAAGAAACTCTATCAATCGTTGATCGAACTGATCGATCAACACAAACCTGCCTCCGCCTTCGTTTACTCAACCTGCATCGTGGGGCTTATCGGCGACGACGTGCAAGCCGTCTGCAAACGAGTGGCGGCGGAAAAGGGCATTCCGGTCCTCTCCGTCGACTCCGAAGGCTTCAAAGGAACGAAAAAAGACGGATACCGCGCCGCCTGCGAGACGTTATTCAAGCTAATCGGAACGGGCGATGTCTCGGACATGCCGAAAAACGGCATAAACATTCTGGGCGATTTCAATCTCGCCGGCGAAACGTGGATTATCGCGGACTATTACAAGCGGATGGGCGTTCCCGTCACTGCTACCTTAACCGGTGACGCTCGCATCGAGACCGTTCGCAAAGCGCACGGCGCGGCGCTGAACGTCGTGCAATGCACCGGTTCGATGATTCAATTGGCCAAGATGATGGAGGAGAAATACGGAATACCGTATATTCGCGTCTCGTACTTCGGAATCGAAGACATGTCGAAGGCCCTTTACGACGTGGCCGATCACTTCGGCGACGCAGCGATCCGCCGAAGCGCCGAAAGCTTAGTGCGCGACGAGGTAACCCGAATCATGCCCGCCTTGCATGGTTATCGCAGGGCGTTGCAAGGAAAGAAGGCTGCCGTCTATACCGGCGGGGCCTTCAAGGCTTTTTCGTTGGTTCGATCGCTGCGAACGCTCGGCATGAAGACTGTCATCGTCGGCTCTCAAACCGGCAACAAAGACGACTATAAATTACTCGGCGAATTGTGCGACGACGACGCGATTATCATCGACGACACGAATCCGTTGGAATTGGTCCGGTTTTTGCAGGAAAAAGAAGCGGACCTGCTGATCGGCGGCGTAAAAGAACGCCCGATCGCTTACAAACTTGGAATCGGCTTCTGCGATCATAACCATGAGCGTAAACAACCGCTGGCAGGCTTCGAGGGAATGCTGAACTTCGCGAAAGAAGTCCATTCATCGTGCTTGAGTCCCGTTTGGCAATTCGCAGCGAGAAAAAATCGCAGCGAACAAAACGACTACTAAAACAACTAAGATGGCGAGGCAAGCGATGATTCTTAACACGAAGATGACGAATTCGCACGCTTCCGCGCGAAACGCTTGCAAGCTTTGCGCGCCGCTGGGCGCCAGCTTGGCGTTTTCAGGCGTCGAAGGGGCAATCACCGTTTTACACGGGTCGCAAGGCTGCTCGACCTACATTCGACGTTATCTTATCAGTCATTTCAAAGAACCGATCGACATCGCCTCGTCAAGTTTTAGCGAGGCGACGACGATTTTCGGCGGAAAAGAAAATCTTCGCACGGCGTTGAAGAACGTCATTCGGCAATACCATCCGAAGATAATCGGCGTGGCGACGACCTGCTTAGCCGAGACCATCGGCGAAGACTTGCATACGATGCTCAAAGATTTTCGCATCGAGGAGCCGGAGTTTGATTGGCCGATTTTGGTCCCGGTGAGCACGCCGAGTTATCGAGACACGCATGCCGAAGGATTTCGCCGAACGACGCGAGAGATCATCGAAGCGATTGCTGCGCCGACGATTCGCCATCAAGGAATCAACGTCTTTCCGAGCGTGGCGTCGCCGGCCGACTTACAACATCTAAAAGAGATTTGCGCGGATTTCGGATTGCAAACGCTATTGCTTCCGGATTATAGCGAAACGCTGGACGGTCCGACGAGGTCGGAATACTTTCCGATCGCGCCAGGCGGAGCGAAGATTCCATCGGCGAAGGTTTGCGCCGGCGCGCGAGCCTCGATTGACTTCGGCGACGACTCTACGGTTGAGGAGACGGCCGGCACGTTTCTAGAAAAGAAATATGGCGTTACGAGAAAGGCCTTGGAATGGCCGATCGGCATTCGACGAACCGACGCTTTCCTGCGCGTCTTGGAGCGGTTGGCGGATCGCGATATGCCGGAGAAATATTATGAGGAACGCGGTCGACTGGTTGACGCCTACATCGACGCGCATAAATATGCCTTCGGTCGTCGAGCGGTGGTTTACGGCGATCCGGACTTAGTGGTCGGACTCACCTCGTTTCTGCGAGAAATTGGCGTTATGCCGGTTCTCTGCGCGACGGGCGCTGAGCCAAAAAACTTGGCCAAGCGAATTGCGGCGACGGCTATGTCGGCAGTTCCGCACAAACAGGCGGAGGCGCTCGACGAATCGCTCGACGCGTATTCCACCGACCTGCCTGAACCGACGGTTCTCGAGGGAGTTGATTTCATGGACATCGAGGAGCATGCGACGGCTTTGAAGCCGCACATCCTAATCGGCAGTAGCAAAGGCTACGGGATGTCGAAGCGACTGAAGGCGCCGTTGGTGCGCGTCGGATTCCCGGTGCACGATCGAATCGGAGGCGGAAGAATTCTGCACGTCGGCTATCGCGGCGCGCAACAACTGTTCGACGTGGTAATAAACGCCTTGATCGAGGCCGAGCAAGATGCGAATCCGGTCGGTTATTCATACATGTAACGGAACGGGCGTCGCCGTCCGACGATCGGCGACGGATTATCGACGCAGACGACGCGTCGCACATGGAATCGCATACGCAGAGAGAAACCCATAGCAGCGAGGACGACGATTATGCCGCTTGACGTTAGCCAACATCCCTGTTTCAACTCCGACGTTCGTCATAAGGTCGCTCGCGTCCATTTGCCCGTCGCGCCGCTGTGCAATATTCAGTGCAAGTTTTGCAATCGCCGCTACGACTGCGCGAACGAAAGCCGCCCCGGCGTAACGAGCGTCGTTCTTTCGCCGGGCCAAGCGCTTTATTACCTCGACAACTTAATGGAGAAAACGCCGGAGATCAAAGTGGTCGGCATCGCCGGCCCGGGCGATCCTTTCGCAAACGTCAAAGAGACGATGGAGACGTTACGACTAGTACGAAAACATTATCCGTCGATGTTGCTTTGCGTCGCTTCGAACGGTTTGCAAACTGCCGCTTACGCGGAGGAGTTGGCCGAACTCGAAGTTAGCCACGTTACGTTGACGATCAACGCCGTCGATCCGGAAATCGGCGCGAATATTTACGCTTGGGTCCGCGACGGCAAACGCATCTATCGCGGAGTCGATGGAGCGAGCTTGCTTTTGGAACGTCAGACCGCCGCCGTGAAAGCGCTAGCCTCGCGCGGCGTGACCGTAAAAGTAAACGCCATCGTGGTGCCTGGCGTGAACGACGGGCATATCTCTGCGATCGCGCAAAGCGTTAGCGAATGGGGCGCCTCGATTCTCAACGCCATTCCGCTCTATCCCGTCGCTGGGACGGAATTCGGAGATATTCCCACGCCCACGCCCGAGTCGATGAAAGAGCTTCGCGGCGAGTTACGCCAGTACCTTCCGCAAATGGAGCATTGCACGCGATGCAGGGCCGACGCCGTCGGCTTGCTGGGAGCGGCCCCAAATCCCGAACATTTGATTCAATTGGAGAAGGCGGCTTCGCAACCGATAAATCCGCAAGAGCAACGACCGTATGTGGCCGTCGCCAGTCGAGAAGGAATGTTGGTGAACATGCACTTGGGCGAGGCGGATAAGTTTTACATCTACGGCGAGGAAAAAGGTCGGTATCAACTCATGGCCTCGCGAGCGGCGCCCGCGCCTGGAGGCGGAAATGAACGTTGGAACGATTTGGCCGACTCGCTTAAAGATTGCCGCGCGGTTCTGGCCGCCAGCGCGGGAAAGACTCCAAGCATGGTTTTAGAACAACGCGGCCTTCGCGTCGTGATGATGGAAGGGTTGATCGAGGAAGGACTCGACGCCGTTTATCGCAATTTGCCGATTCGGGCCCCGCTTCGCAAAGAGCACGCTTGCGGATCGGGCGCCAGTTGCGGCGGCAACGGCATGGGCTGCATGTAACTTTGCCTTGCGAATCGTTGAAAGCTGAAAATACCCGTTAGCGCTACCTTATTCCTTACCGGGAGATATTGAGAGATGCACAAACCGCAATACCACTTGTTTCTTTGCAACAGCTTCCGCATGAACGGGGAGCCGCAAGGCGTTTGCAATAAGAAAGATGCTCCGCAGTTACTGCAATATCTACAGACCGAGGCGGGCGACCGCGGCTTGGACGTCGTCGTTTCCACGACTTGTTGCTTGAACGTCTGCGAAAAAGGACCGATCTTGATCGTCTATCCGAACGCATGGTGGTATCACGGCGTGACTGAAGAGAAGATCGACGAGATTTTGGACGCCTTGGAAAAAGACGAACCGGTTGAAGAATATTTATTAGCCTGATTTGAAATAAGGCTTCACTTTTTGTTTTCGGAAGGGAAAAACCGATGATACGCTTGGCCGGCGGCGACGCCGTTTGGATCGTCGACACGACATTACGCGACGGCGAGCAAGCGCCGGGAGTCGTTTTCTCGCCTGAAGAGAAGATAGCCCTTGCGGAAGCGTTAGCCGCCGCCGGCGTTTCGGAAATTGAAGTCGGAACGCCGGCCGTCGGCGAAGAGGAGATCGAATCGATTCGCGCAATCGCTCGCTTAAAACTACCGGCGCGAACGATCGTGTGGTGCCGTGCGACGCGCGATGATTTGGCCGCCGCTTCAAAATGCGAAACCTCGGCCGTTCATCTGTCAGTTCCTGTATCAGCCATCCAAATCAAGGCTTTCGACAAAACGAAGGACTGGATTCTGGAGCAACTGCGTAAAACGGTCGAACAAGCGAGACGGCACTTCGCCTACGTGTCGGTCGGCGCGCAAGATTCATCGCGAGCCGGTCTGCAATTCGTTGCAGAGTGCGCCGCTGCGGCGAGAGAGGCCGGCGCCAATCGCTTTCGAGTCGCCGATACCGTCGGCGTTTGGGATCCCTTCGAGACTTTTGATTTCATTACCGAGTTAAAAGATAAAACTTCTGGAATAGAAATCGGTTTTCATGCCCACAATGACTTAGGCATGGCGACTGCGAATTCGCTGGCTGCAATTCGTGCCGGAGCCGATAGCGTGGACGTGACAGTCAACGGATTGGGCGAAAGAGCGGGAAACGCGGCCTTGGCCGAAGTGGTAATGGGCCTGCAAACCGTTCTACGCCGACCATGCGGCGTTCGTCCGACGCATTTGCAGCTCCTTTCAAAACAAGTTTCGAAATCGGCGATGCGCACGATCGCCGCGGACAAACCGATAGTCGGCGAGGCGGTCTTCTCGCACGAGTCGGGCATCCATGTGCGAGGAATGCTCAAAGATCGGAGGGCTTACGAACCGTTCGCCGCCGAAACCGTCGGACGCCGTAGCGAAATAGCTCTTGGCAAGCATTCGGGAGCGGCGGCGATTCAACATGCTCTAGATGCACAAGGAATAACAATTAAGCCGGCGGAACTCGCCGAAGTTTTAACCGAGATTCGAGCCCGAGCAAGGGCAAAAAAGAATTCGGCCGCGGCGGCGTCGGACTCGCGCGACAATTTTGTCGCGCATGCGCAAACAATTGACGCATCGATCTAATTCTGAAAGGGAAGTAGCATGAAAATCAGCGCTCGCAATGTTTTGAAGGGCAAAGTCAAGAAAATCATCGTCGGCGAAGTGAATACGGAAGTCGTGATTGAGGTCGCCGGAGGCGCCGAAGTGGTCGCCATGATCACGAAATCGTCGGCCGACGGACTTGGATTGAGCGAAGGGAAATCGGTTTACGCGGTCATTAAGGCCAGTAACGTCATGGTCGGCGTCGATTAATCGCAGTTTGCGAAGAGTTCGCTGATCTTTCATGAACATGTCGCAGAGAGGGAACCGCACTATGCACGAATCGGCGTCGTTTCGTTCACTGGGTTTTATCGTCGTTTTATCATCGCTCGTTTTGAGCGCTTCGTCGTTAAAGGCGGCGGAGTCGCCGAAGCGAATTCAGCTTTTCGCCGCGGCGAGCACGAGCAACTCGATTGACGAAATCAAGAAGGAATTCACGCGACGCACCGGCGTCGAAGTCGTGACGAACTACGCCTCCTCGGCCACGTTGGCGAATCAAATCGTCGGCGGAGCCGACGCCGATCTGTTCCTCTCGGCCGATTTGAAATGGGGAAAATTCTTGGCCGCTAAAGGTTACGCCGTTAAGCAATCGATCCTACTCGGCAATACGCTAGTTGTGGCGGTCGGCGCTAAATCCCAACTGGAGATAAAAGAGCCGAAAGATTTATTACAGCCGAGTATCCGACATCTAGCCTTGGGCGACGTAAAGTCGGTCCCGGCCGGAAAATACGCCAAGCAGGCGTTGACCAAGCTCGGCCTGTGGTCGCAAATGGAGCCGAAAGTCGCTGCGGCCGACGACGTTCGACACGCGTTGAATTATATCGAAACCGGGGCCGCCGAAGCGGGAATCGTCTATGCGACCGACGCCGTGCAGAGCAAAAAGGTCAAAGTAGCCTTATCGTTGCCGAACAATCTCACCGAACCGATTCTCTATCCGATGGTCTTAATTAAAAAGAGCGATGCCAATCCGGCGGCCGAAAAGTTCTACGCCGAACTTTCCTCGCCCGAGTCGTTGGAAATCTTCCGAAAATACGGTTTTGACGTTTTACCGAAGACATCGGCCGAGAAGTAATAGCGATGTTATTTATTCCGACCGCCGAAGAATGGATCGCGTTGCGGCTAAGTCTATTGACGGCGACCTGCTCGGCGTGCATCGGTCTAATTCCGGCGATGGCGTTGGGCTATCTTTTGGCTCGTAAATCGTTTCGCGGGAAATGGGCCGTCGAAGTGGCCGTAAATTTGCCGCTGTCGCTCCCGCCGGTCGTTACCGGCTATCTATTGTTAGTTTTACTGGCTCCGTCGGGAATTATCGGCGGGCCGATTCAACGCTGGTTCGATTGTAAAATCGTCTTTACCTGGCAAGCCGCCGCTCTGGCTTCGACCGTAATGAGCTTTCCGCTTGCAGTTCGAGCGGTCCGATTGGCGTTTCAGTCCGTCGATCCGCGATTGGAGCTTGCCGCGAGAACGCTCGGCGCAAGTCGCATCGGCGCATTCTTTGCAATAAGCTTGCCGTTGGCGATGCGCGGCGTCGTGGCCGGTTGGACCTTGGCCTTCGCTCGAAGCTTGGGCGAATTCGGCGCGACGATCATGATTGCGGGTAATATCGAGGGAGAGACTCGCACGATTCCGCTGGCGATTTATTCCTTGGCGAATCGTCCAGGGGGGATGGATGAAGCGTGGCGACTCGTCGCGTTGTCGGTCGTTCTCTCTTGCGGCGCGCTAGCCATGAGCGAGTATCTTGAACGGAGGCGATCGCATGACGCCCTCGCTTAGTTTTCATTGTCGCCATCGTTATGCGGACGGTTTTCAACTGGACGTCGCTTTTGAAACCGCTCATCGTTTCACGGCAGTTTTCGGGCCGTCTGGCAGCGGTAAATCGAGCGTGCTCTCGGTCATCGCCGGATTGTTGCGACCGCAAGAAGGACAGGTGACGGTCGGCAAAAATGTTCTCTTCGACACGAAACGAAAAGTCTTCGTTCCGCCGGAACGCCGTTGCATCGGTTTCATTTTTCAGGATTCGCTTCTTTTTCCCCATTTAAGCGTAAAAGATAATCTGCTCTTCGGAAGAAAGCGTCGGCGATCGATTCGACCGCAAATTAGCCTTGAACGAGTGACCGAAGCGTTGGAGATCGGGCCACTATTGAATCGTTCGCCGGCGACGCTGTCGGGCGGAGAACGACAACGAATCGCCCTAGGGCGTGCCGTTTTAAGCGAGCCGGAATTGCTCGTGATGGACGAACCGTTGGCCTCGCTTGATGATTCCCTCAAAGATCGGGTCTTGCGTTACGTCGAACTGGCGTCGAATGAGTGGAACTTGCCGACGATTTACGTAACCCATGGGCAAGTGGAGGTTCGCCGCGCGGCGCAATGGGTCGTCATGATAAACAACGGAAGCATCGTTGCACAAGGGACGCCGGAAGACGTTCTTACTCAGCCTTCGGCGTTCGTCGCCTCGAACTCAGGCGCGCCAGTGAATCTTTTGCGAATTGAGAACGTATTTGAACAAGGGACGGCGAAAAAGGCGAAGATCTGCGATCAAGAATTGCTGTTGCCGTCCTTCGCGGAAAGCATGACTCCGCATTTCGTGCAGTTTCGCCCCGGCGACGTGATGCTAGCTCGCCAAGACGCGACGGGCGTTAGCGCGAGAAATCATCTGCGAGGCCGGATTCGTCGCATGCTGCCGATAGAACGCACGCTCTTCGTCGCCGTTGACGTCGGGCAAATTCTTTGGGCCGAAATCACTCCGCAAGCCGCCGAGGAGTTGCGACTGGCTGTGGGCGATGAAATCTTCTGTCTGCTAAAAACAAACGCCATAAAGGCCGTTGAGTGAGCGGCGAACAAGGAACGAACCCGCGATATCAAGGTTAGCGTCGCAATACGCTAGCGAAACAGACGCATATTGCGACGCTGCGGCATCCTCATTACGCACGACTTGCGGGGTTATAGCAGAAAATACATTTCCTCCTCGGCGAATACGGCGTCCGCGGCTTCATCAAGCTGCGCTACTTTTTTATTCGCACGAAGATGACGCACGATTTCAAAATCGGCGAACGAATCCGTCGACTCCGTAGCCGTCGCCAAAGCGACGTAGTCGGACGAAGCATCCTCCGTCACGCCGACCAATGGCAGTTTTCCGGCGGAGTTGACGCCTGTCGAGAAATCCACGCATAACGAAGCGATAGCTTCCGCTCGAGCTTGAATCTCGTTCGGAAGGCTTGTCGCTTCTCGCCGATTATCAAAGAACGGCTGCAACGCGATGCGGTTGAAAATCGATTCGCTCGAAGTCGTAGAAACGCTATTCATCGAATTGGCGAAACCGGGCGCCGCATTCATCGCAAGCGACGCTGCCAAAGCGGAGCTCCCGCTCGCGAGTGCGACGGAAGAGGCGGACGCCCTAGAAACGGAGGCGAGCGCCGCGCCGGCAGGCGTCGTGCCGGAAGGATCGACGGCGACCACGTACGTCAAATCTCTCCCTAACACGTCCGTCGGTTGGTTATATCCCCACGGATTTTTAAGAATAAACCGCTCGTCATTTGCCGTCGAATCGTAGTAGTGACCAATGATGGGATAAGCATGATCGCCAACAATATTATAATCTGAAAGCGAAACGTTGAGTTGCCCATAACAGACGGCCATACCTGAGTCCAAGGCCGCGATCATCGAAGCTTCATCGTATATATTGGAACCCCAGTTACCTGTTACCGCGCAATAGACTTCCGTGTACCATCCCCTCTCAAGACTGCCGTAGGAATTCACGGTCGCACGATTCGCATTGCCGGTTTCGCACCATTGAGCGTAGGCTTTTTCGATGAGCGGAATCCACAATCCATGCCACCATCCTGCGCCATAATTTATGCCCCAGGAGGTCCATAAAGGCAAGGCCTGATCGACCGTAACGTAGTCGGCTTGGTTCGTTCCAATCTTGTAAAAGCGAACCGTCCAAGTGCCGTCGCCGTTGTTGACGAACATATTCGAAATGGCGCTTTGCGACGCGTTTGCCAAGGCGCCGAGCGAGGCTATCAACCAGCAATCGCCGATATAGCCTTGATACATATCGTCCCAACTGAAGAGTCCGTCGCTGTCGGCTAAAGTACCGCTAAAAGTTCGATACCACCCGGGACACTCCGGATGATCGCTTCCCAAGAACCATTTATTAATCAAACTAGTGAGCTGAGTTGCGCTGCTTCCGACGGCAAGATTGCCTAACGTCGCGCCTTGATAATGGGCGTTCGCCGTATTGCCTAGAATGACGTCCCGCGCCAAAACGTAGACGTAATCGGGCATGTCAATTATCTGCGGTACGCTAACCAGCAATTGAAGATCATGGAACTCGGCTGCAGTGACTGCGCCGCGAGCGACGACGCTGTTAAGTATAGAAATCATCTCCGTTCGATTGATCAACTTATCCGAATTATAACTTAGCGCCTCTTGGTAAAGCGCGGAGTCTTGCCAATCTAGGGAGCCAAGCCCGGTAATCACTCCGGAACCTATTTGCAGTAGCGTGGGCTGCGTCGCCGACCACGAGGAGAACTCCACGACGCAGGTTCCGGCCTCGCCCCAAACGGAACCGGTAAAAACGGGAGCTCCGACCAGCGATAAAGTTCCGGAGCCAAGCTTATCGAGAACGCCGACGCCGACGACGTCGGAGGAAACCGCCACGGAGCAGGCGGCGACGTCAAAGACCGTGAAGTGCGGAATTGAAATTTGTCCGCCGGAAATCGTGTAGTTGCCAGAAGCGAAATGAACGGAGGTCGCATCCACCGAGCCGGTAATCGTGATCGAACCGCCGCCGGAGAAGTAAGCGGCGCTGTCGACGACCCAAGACGTCAAGGTGCCGTCCGCGTAATGCCAAGCGTTCGCCGCGTTCCAATCGCCGTCACCGCCGTTCCAGTATAGCGTTTGCGGCCGGATAACGGTTCCCGAGCCGATAATCGTCGTCCCCGACGGAC
This sequence comes from Thermoguttaceae bacterium, assembly GCA_963665265.2. Classification (GTDB taxonomy): domain Bacteria; phylum Planctomycetota; class Planctomycetia; order Pirellulales; family Thermoguttaceae; genus CAXXHQ01. The sequence continues at coordinate 3,424,980 of OY762224.2, forward strand.
ACGATTGCGGATTGACGAAATATAACGTTCCGTCCGCAGCGTTCGTTACGCCCGTATACGTATTCGTACCGGTTAAAATGAGCGTGCCGGAAGTGTTCTTAATTAGGTCGGCCGAGCCGGTCAGATTGGCGGTAATCAGACCTTCACTAACATACATAGCTGAATTAACCGCCAGCGTGCCGTTAAGAATTGAGCCGCCTGCAAGCCAAACGCCCGATAGCGGCAAGATTGAATTATCAATACCGTTGAGGTCAAGGGTCGCTCCTCCAAGAACTGAAAGATTGCCGGAGCCGAGAGCGCTAACGCGACCGACTTTAAGCGAACCTTCCGCAACGCATACCTCTCCCGTGATAAACCAATTATTGCCGGTAAGGGTAAGATTGCCGGAGCCCGCTTTATAAAGCGTCCCCGAGCCGGAGATAGTATTAGATAAAGCAAAAGAGTTTGATGCCGTAACTAAAAGCTCGCCATCGTTGATTATAGCCCTCGTGATTAGCGGAGCGCTAATTTCAAGCGTGCCCTCATTACAAATAGTCGTCAATCCGGTATACGCCGTTCCTCCGGTAAGCGATAGCCAACAACCGGATACAGTCAAACCCACGCCGAGACTGCTTGTGTGGAGCGGATCCGAGATATCGCCGGAGAAGGAACCGCCTCCCGTAACAACCAAAACCCCCTCCTCGGAGGCGTTGAGGTTGGTGATGAGGCCCGAACCGGCTAATCCAACTACTGTCGTCGAATGGCCGCTTAGATTGAGAATTCCGTCTACTTGAAGATTGCCGCAACCGAGAGCATTTTCGCTGCCGACATTTAAAGTCACGCCAACCTCGATCGTCGTCCCCCCGGAATAAGCGTTTCCGCCAGTCAATGTTACGTTTGCGAGAACGTCAACGGCTAAGCGATAATTATCGTAATCTATCAACTGCCCGGCGTATGAGCCTCCATTGAGCGAAAGCTTCGCATCTCTCCCTGTGGACCAGATTACGCTGTCGCTATCTCCTCCTAAGGCCCCATAAATTGTCAGATCATAACCGTTCAAGTCGATTGTACCGCGAGTCAGCGTCACGTTGCCGTAGCCGAGCGACATGTCGTCGCCGGTTCTGACCGTCGCATCAATAATTTCAGCGCCGCCGGTAAAGAAATTAGAACCTAAGAACATCAATTCATTTCCATATCCCGTCACTCGCAGGGAAACACGGCTCGTTCCATCAACAAGAGTTCCCTGGTACCATCCTCCGTTGTTTATTTGTAACGTCGAGGAGGCGTTTCTTGCGTTATCAGTTATCGAGCCGCCCGCGCCGCTAATCCGTTTGATTTCGACGTTATAGCCGTTCATGTCGAGCGTTCCGCCGTTCATCGTCAGATCGCCCTTATTCAGAGCCGTCACATTCCCGACAATGATCGTTCCGGAGTCGATTTGCGTGCCGCCCGTAAAGGTATTGGCGGCGGAAAGCGTAAGCTTGCCGTTCAAAGTCTTGACGACTTTGCCGGCGCCCGAAATGACGCTCGATATGACCGTGCTACCAAGACCGCCGACGGCGAAGGAATTGATGGAGGTAATTCCGGCTGTAGCGATCGTGAGCGTTTGAGTGGAGGTCGTCACGTCGACTTCTCCGCCGCCGCTCAAGACGTTGAAGCCGCGAATATAAGTCGCCGACGTGCCGGTGTAGGAAAGTATCCCTTTATGACCGCTCCCGTCGCCAAGAACGACCGCGCTCGTCGCGTTGCCCAAATTGCTCGCCCCGCCGCTGACGACGATCGAAGAAGCGCTCAACGTTCCTTGCTGAATCCGGGTGACGCCGGTATAAGCGTTAGCGCCGCTTAGAGTAAGCGTTCCCGCGCCGATCTTCGTCAAACTTCCGACGCCGAAAATGACGCTTGAAATCGCCGTGTTGCCCAAACCGCCGATCGTAAACGCGCCGCTTGCCGAGATATTGCCCGTCGCAATCGTTTCCGTTCGGCCGCTAACGGCGACGTCAAATTCTCCGCCGCCGCTTAGGATGTTCAAGCCGCGAGTAAACGTTCCGTTCGCGCCAGTGTAGGAAAGAATGCCCGTGTGTCCGGAAGTATCTCCGAGAATGACGGCGCTGGTCGAGTTTCCTATATTGCTCGCCCCGCCGCTGACGGCGATCGTCGCCACGCTCAGCGTTCCCTGCTGAACGGTCGTCGTGCCGGTATAGGTGTTGGCTCCGCTGACGGTGAGCGTTCCGGTTCCGGCTTTGAGGAGTCCGCCGCTCCCGCTGACGACTCCGCTTAACGTCCAAGCGTTCGAGCGATTCACGGCTAGCGTCCCGTTGTCGACGACGGCTCCGACCAAGGAACCGGTCGTTCCGCCGGAGCCGATCTGCAGCGTGCCGCCGGTGATCGTCGTTCCGCCGCTATACGTGTTCGCGCCCGTCAGAATGAGCGTGCCGCTCCCCGCCTTCGTCAGACTGCCGGAGCCGCTAATCACGCCGCTTAAGGTCAGCGTCCCCGAAATATCGACGACCAGCGAACTGTTGTCGACGATATTGCCCACGACGCTTCCGCCGGCCCCTCCCGCTCCGATCTGCAGCGTCCCGCCCGAAATCGTCGTTCCGCCGCTATACGTGTTCGCGCCGGAGAGAACGACCGTGCCCCCCGCTGAAACGAACGCGACCTTCTTCGTTCCGCTCTCCAGCGCGTCGTTAATGGATCCGGAGAACGTGCAATCGCCGTTCACCGTCAGCGTCGAATTCGACGTCGTGCTGCTGTTGCCGACCGTGCCGCCTCCTGTCAAACCGTTGATCGTCAGCGAATAGCCGCCTAAATCCAACGTCGCATAGACGTCGACCGGTCCGACGCCGAGCGCGGCATTGTCGCCGACCTTCAACGTGCCGTAAGTATAATCCCAAGTTCCGCCGCTGTACGTATTGGCTCCCGAAAGCGTTAAGTCTCCGCCATATAGTTTTAAGGTAATCTGATTGACGCCGTCATCGTAAATGTGGCCCGCGTACCAGCCCCCCTGATACACTACCAAACCGGCCGAAGCGCCGGAATTAATAATTCGGCCGTCGGCCAGACCGTACAAGCCGCCGTAAACGTAGGTCTCATAGCCGTTCATGTCGACGACGCCGGAATCCAGCGTCAGATTGCCGTAGCCCAACGCGGTCTCGCTGTCGATCTTCAGCTCGCCCCCTTCGACTTCCGTGCCGCCGGTATACCAATTCGCGCCGGATAGAGAGAACGTGTCGCCCCATCCCATCGATCGAACGGCCAGATTCAAGGCTCCCGCATCTCTGATTTGACCTCGGAAAACGCCCCCTTCGTCCACTTGCAACGTCGCAAAACCGCCGTCGTTCCAAATAAGGCTGCTCGAATCGTCGCTAGTAAGGTGACGCACCTCCAAATCGTGACCGTTCAAGCTGACCGTGCCGCCGGCCATCGATAAATCGCCGAGCCCCAACGCCGTGTCGCTCCCCAATTGCACGGTCGCTCCGTCCACGAACGTGCCGCCGGAATAATTATTGTCGCCGCTAAGAACGAGAGAATCGCCCCAACGCATAACCCACAACGAGATGCTATGCCCAAGCTGATCGTCCGCGATCCGCCCGGCGAAATTTCCTCCTTCGCTAATCGCGAGGCTCGCCGCGCCGTCGGTGTTCGTGATTAAACTTCCCGCGTCGCCGTAAAGATGCAAGGCGAACACGTCATGCCCGTATAAATCAAGCGTGCCGCCAAGTACCGTGACGTTCCCGTAGCCAAGGGCCCAATTGTGCCCGGTCTTGAGCGTTCCCGCGTTCACGGTCGTTCCGCCGTGAAGATAGAAGTTATCGCCGGTCAACGTAAGCGTTCCCGCTCCGTTTTTCGTCATCCCGCCGCTTCCCGCGAGCGTGCCTGAGTAGGTCCAATCGTCGGAACGATTAAAGACGAGTTGGCCGTTGTCGGTTATATTCCCGACGATTGAGCCGCTCGCTCCGCCGTCGCCGATTTGAAGGGTTCCGCCGGTAATCACCGTGCCGCCCGTGTAAGTGTTCGCGCCGGTCAAAATCAACGTGCCGCCGGAGACGGCCAAAGAAACCGTCTTCGAGCCAATGTCCAAAACGTCGGAAATGACGCCGGAGAAGTTTCCGCCTCCGGATACAGTCAACGTCGAATTGGTCGTCGAGCTCCCGTTGCCTATATGACCTCCGCCGTTCAACCCGCCGATCGTCGGAGAATATCCCGCCAAATCGAGCGTCCCGTTGATGATCACGGCCCCCGTGCCGAGCGCCGTATTGCCGCCGAGAATCAACGTGCCGTCGTAAGTTTCAGTTCCGCCGCTGTAGCTGTTGTCGCCGCTTAAGGTTAGCCGCCCCGGCGCGTAATCGTAGAAACCGCAGTAACGAATCGCCGTCTCTCCGTTCGCTCCGTCCGCGATCGTGCCGCTAAAGGAACCTCCAAAATCAATCTGTAACATTCCGCTCCCCGCGGAGCTCGTGATTAAACTGCCTGAATCGCCGTTTATTCGCGTGACTTCAACGTAATGCCCGTTTAAGTCGAGAGAGCCTCCGCTCATCGTCAGATTGCCGTAACCGAGCGAGTTTTCGCCTTCGCAAATTACGACGCCATGATCAATCGTCGTCCCGCCCGTGTAACTGTTGTAACCGCCGAGGATCAACGCATCGCCCCACCCCCAAGCGTAAATGGCGACCGATCCGCCGGAATCGAAGATGTCGCCTTGGAAATTCCCCCCTGCGCTGACGCGAAGGATTCCCGCGCCGACAGTGTCGGTTATGGAACTGTTCGAATCGCCGTAAACATGGAATACGAAAACGTCATGACCGCCAAGGTCGAGAACGCCCCCGATCATCGTCACGTTGCCGTAGCCCAAAGCCCAATTGTGGTCCGCCTTGACCGTAGCGCCGTCGATGATCGTTCCGCCCGTGAAGAAAGTATTTTCACCGCTCAGGGTGAGTTGATCGCCCCAGCCTTCAACTCGCAGACCAATCGAACCTGTGCCGTCTAAAATCCGACCCGCGTAGGTTCCCCCGTCGTCAATCTGCAGCGTCGCCGAACCCGCATTGGTCGTGATTAAGCCGCCGGCGCTCCCGTTTAGATGCCGAACCTCCAAACCGTGACCGGCCAAGTCGACCGTGCCGCCGTTTATCGTTAAATTGTTGTACCCCAATGCCGCGCTTGAACCTAACTGTAACTTGCCGGCCGAAATCGACGTTCCCCCCGTATACGTATTGTTGCCGCTAAGAATGAGCGTCCCGCTCCCCAGCTTGCTCAGACTTCCCGCGCCGCTAACCACTCCGCTCAACGTTAAACTGCCCGTCCGATTGACGATCAACTGACCGCTATTAACAACATCGCCGACGATGCTACCCGTCGCTCCCCCGTTTCCTAATTGCAACGCTCCGGCCGAAATCGTCGTGCCGCCCGTGTACGTGTCCGCGCCCGTGAGGATCAGCGTTCCGGAGCCCGACTTCACCAACCTCCCCGCGCCGCTGATCGCCGACGAGACCGTCACGCTCGTGGTCGCCACGTTAAACGTCACGTTGCCGCTCAAACCGATTCCCGCCAACGTCACGTTCGTCCCCGTCACGCCAGAATCAATTATCACCCCCGAGGTCAACGTCAGACTATTCCCCGAAAGCGTAAAACTATTGTTCTTGAATTCGATCGAATGAAACGACGTACCGGCCGCCAAGTTGTTCTGCGTCGCCGTCCGCGTCGAGCCGGAGAAGACCAAGTCGTCCCCCGCCGTCGGAGCCGCGTTCGTCGACCAGTTCGCCGCCGTTCCCCAATTGTTATCCGAGCCTAAGCCCGTCCAAGTCACCACCGACAATAATTGACGCCGTTCCAACGGCTCGAACGTCCGCAGCCGAGTCGCTTCGCCAAATCGCTTCGCGGAATTCGTCTTCGGCTTGAAACCAAATCGAGAAAGAGTACGGCTCAAAAAGGTCTCGGGCTTACGCATCGTCGGATTCCTTTACAGAATGGAATAAGGCGTCGTGTGCGACGGACGTCCGGTGAATGTGCAGTGATTACGAGCGCGGATATACAAACAGAAAGGGAAGGGGAGGATACAAAAGGAACGCGATCCCAAACGAGACGTTGAACGTATCGTTTTAAGAACGGGCGCCGAAAAACGAAAAGCGCAGCCTTCTTTCGAGTTTTTAATGCAACCTTATCAGCCGAGGACGAAAACCGTAGCAAGCGGAGTGAAATCGTCGACCGGAAAAGACCAGGAAAGAAAATCAGCCAAAGAGAGTAACATCGAAGAGGCAAAGAAGGATTATAGCAGTCCATGCAATCGATGCAAGTATAAATTTTTACGTATTTCTATTTTTTGAATTCCAAACGCAGTTTCGCTTTAACGGAGTGAATCGAAAAGTTAATCACAACGACAAGCGTAAGCAATATCTCTACGCAACCTGCCCGCAATCGATTTTTCGCACAACAGAAAAAACGAATCTCGCCATCTTCACACGATCGTAATTCCAACTCCGTTTCTGCCTCATGTTAATTTCGTATTTAAGAATCACTATAATTCCTTGACGATTTTGGACTGATGAACAAGGCGGGATTGAGATCGGGATTCTCCATATTTTGGGAAGAATCAGGAGGGAATAGAAACGACGAAGGCGTTCGTCGACGCTAAACGCGAAGTGCGCCGCTTCAATCTGAGCGCTTTTCCTGTCTCAACTTTTCACGCCGGCCGCCAAAGACCTCTCCTGGTTGCAAGGCCGGCGCTTAGGTAAAAAAACTCGGAAGGGCAAAAAGATTATGGACGCCTTTTTAGGCCGTGAAATCAAAACTTTTCGGACCGGCGGATTGCCGTAAGTCAGGAGAGCGAGCAGAAAAAAGGCGTAAAGGGCAGGGGGGGATACGAGCAACGCAAGCGGCGACAAAGCCCCTGCCGTAAACAGATTGCCGAGAGCAGATTAAATTGTCAAAGAGCAAAGGAAAGGTCGCCAGCCTTTCCGACGAGAATATCGTCGTTAATAATCCTAGCGAAAGACCTGGTCCAATTTCCAGCGAAAACCGATTTCCGTTCGACGCCGGAAAAGAAAACTGGCGGCCTCTTATTCCTGAACTTTGCGCAGCTAGTCGCTCAACAATCGATTATTGAAAGGAGGCGAATTCGCATCCTAAACGGTGAGACGAGGGCGTTGAAACCGCCTAGAAAAAAGGAGGCCAAAAGATCACTTCCCTTGCCCACTCAGAGAAACTGAGTCGCGAGAATATACGCACTAGAGTCAATACCCCAAAGCCAGCCTCGTCAGGCCCCGGAAAACTACAGTGCTTGATGAATCGACGCTCGCATACACTGAATTGCAGGCAAGATGCCCACTCACGTTGAACTATCGAATGCAGAAGACGGCGTATCGGGATTGAGAAGGTCGAGCCTTGACTCGGATTCGCGGGACGCGAAGAGCATAACCGTTGCGCAACTTGCGGGAATGAGATCGCTTTCTTACAAGTTAGTTCGACAATCACATCTCCAAGAAACCCCAAAGGAAAAAAACTTTCCTTTCGCTCAACGCGATCCTCTTTTCTCTTTTTCTCGCAGGAGACCGATAGCTCACGAATTAGGGCATTAACGCAAGGACCGTTTGCTATACAAAATCTTCAGGCCCGATAGAAGATGGGCGAAGTCAACTTCCCTGATAGCCGCTTCGCTGAGCGACACGACAACCCGAACCACCTCACGGAAGCCCATCGGGCTAAGCTCGCCGAAAGAGAGCCATGAGACAACCGCAGGGGTACGCGCTAAATCGCTGATTGGGAGCAAGCGTTCAAGGCGTAACAGGGAATACCTCGTTCGGCGTCGAATCGGTCCCGCTCGCCTCGAGCGCTGTCGGCGGCACTTCCCGTACTGAGGGAAATACCGTTTTGACGGTCGGCCAACTCGTTCAAGAATTGCTTACTTTAGGGGGTGCGAACATCAGATCGAATTCCAATGCGGGGCACAGCGGCCACGTCGGATGGTTTTAGCAATGAATCAAGGGCTTGTTTTGTCGTTTTCTCATCAAAATAGCAAAAAATAGCTTGAAAATAGGGGAACTAACCTATACATTGGCGGGAGCGTAGTGATTGCCAGCTTATCTACCCGCTTATCATCATATTTGCTCGTCAGTCTAGTTTTCTTGCTTGCTCGATCATGATTGCGATATTCGCATCAAAAAAAATCATCAAAATAATCCCTAATCTGCGTTGGGCGAAATCCGACAGAACTTTCGGCACGATAGTTGCTTATCCATCTGATTGTTTAACCCTTTCATCGTGTTGCGAGGCAGCGATCTAATCGCGTTAATGCAAAAAACTTCACCCTCTGGGATGAAGCTGCGCTTTTTGCCTAGTTTTTGCATATCTACACACCGCGATTTCCAATTCGCTTCGGGTTGGAAATAATTGTCACATGTGACTCACCGGCCTACCACAATGCGCCTGCAACGCATCAGCCAGCACACACAACGCGCATAACACGCACAATTATCGAGCAGTCAAAGACAAAAACACTACTGAACGCAAGAAATTCCCTGGAGGTAAAAAATGGCGACTCGACTAAACTTTACTATTTCAGATTCACGACTTAGCGGACGAATTGCCTTTTCGGCAGCGTTTGTCGCCTTGGCCTTGCTGGCGGTAAATGCTCCCGCCGCCTATTTCGACTGGAACGTGTCGAGCGGCGATTGGGCATCGACGTCAAGCTGGAACCCGAATACCGCCATCCCGACCTCCTTAGACACCGCTTATATTCGCAACGGCGGAATTGCATCCGTCTCCCAAGCCAGCTCCGCCTTGGTACTCGGAATTGGATATACGGGCTACGGAACTGGCGAACTCGACATTACTGCCGGATCGCTGAATATTCAAGTTTACGCCTTAGTCGGCAATTCAAACGACGGAAGCGTCAAACAATCCGGCGGCGCCGTCACTTTGCAAAATCTATCCACTTTGGCGTATAGCTCCCTTCAAGTCGGCGGATACGCCGGTTCGGCATACGCAAACGTAACGGGTATTTACGAGTTGAGCGGCGGCACGCTAACTGCCGGAGCCGAGACCATCGGATCTTTCGGTACTGGCGTCTTTACGCAAACCGGGGGAACTAATACGGCCTACACGAATCTGATTCTGGGCGCCTACAGCTCCGGAAACGGCACGTACACGTTGAGCGGATCGAACTCCGTTTTGTCTCTTTCCAAAGCCCTTGTCGGATCCTACGGAACGGGAGTTATCGTTCAAAAAAGCGGAACGGTTTCCATTACCGGAACGTTGAGTCTCGCAATGAGCGCGGCATCCGCAAAAGGGGTTTATAACCTTGAAGGCGGTACATTTATTCTCGGCGGACTAAAGAGCGGGTTGGGCGCCGCGTCCGTTAATCTTGGCGGTGGCACGTTGCAAGCGGCCGCTTCGTTTACCGGCACGACGGCCACGACGCTGACTGGAATAAACGGTTCGGCGACGATCGACACGGTCGGCTATACGGTCGCTTTCGACGCTCCGATCAGCGGCGACGGCGGATTGATTAAGAAAGGCTCCGGCTCGCTAGTTCTTAGCGGCGCGGACAGCTATAAAGGCGCCACCAGCGTCGAGGCCGGCACGCTCGTCGTCAACGGTTCATTGAACGCCGCCGGAAACGTCGCGGTAGCGTCGGGCTCCACGTTGGCCGGCACGGGATCGGTCGGCTCGGTTTCGGTCAGTTCGGGCGGACATATTTCGGCCGGCGGAACTTCGGTCGGGACCTTGACCGTCGCAGGTGATTTGACGCTTAGCTCCGGCGCGAAGCTCGACTTCGACTTGGGCGCCGTCGCCGCTAGCGATAAAATTTCCGCGACCGCTTCAACGCTATCAATCGTCGACCTGGGTTTCTCAAACTTCACTTTTAATACGGCCTTGACCTTTGACGCCGGGGTTTATACTCTCATCGATGCCTCATCGATCGTCGGTTCATTGAATTCCAGCGATCTTTCCGGATCGCTCGGCGGTTTAACCGGAACGCTCTCCGTAGTCGGCGGCGACGTCGTGCTAACGGTCGTGCCGGAACCGAGTACGCTTGTCTTGATTGCCGTGGCATTGAGCTCGGTCCCCTTCGTTTTCAAGAGAAGACGTCAGTAGATACGCCCCTATGATTTTATTCCGCACCGATCGCCGGACCGCTGGCGATCGGCTGCGGAGTTTGCGAAGAATCCTTTTATCGGCCGCCTCTCGAACAGAGATCGGCATGTATTTTGCTGCAAAGACGGAACGAAACGCGGCATGTGAAAATTGGCGAAACGCCTTGCCCGTCGAAGCGCGACGTCCATAGAATTGGCCGATCGGCGCCGCTCGACGGCGTTCGTATTAGGGAACGATGCGATTTAGTTAGGCAAAATAACGAACGTCGGAAAAATTTAACGTGTCTGCGACGCCTGGGAGACTCACGATGAGATTGACGAAGTACTTTGCTCTAGGGATTTTATTTGCCGCAACCGCGATTCAATCCGCCTCGGCCGCGAGTTTAACGTGGAAGGGTGACGGAACCCAAAACGTCTGGAGCACAAGCCAATCGGTGAAGAACTGGTGGAGCGGGAGTTCCGCGACCTATTTCACGCTAGGCGACATCGTTACTTTCGACGATTCCGGCTCAAACGCCGTTAGCGTTAACTTGGCCTCGGCTCTTTCCTGGTCTTCGGGAACTACGGGCGGTTCGGTCATCGTCAATTCCTCGAAAAACTACGTCTTCGCCGGCTCCGGATATTTGAGCGGCGGAAGCACGGCGTACGCCTTTCTCACCAAGAGCGGCACGGGAAAATTAACGCTCAATACGGTTAACGACTACATTGGCCAAACCGTCGTCAACGGCGGAACCTTGGCGATCGTCGGCGGCGGAAAAATCTATGCCGGCTCGACTGGTAACCCGACCAATGCGGCCGTTACCGTGAATGCGGGCGGAACAATAGAATTCGACGATTGGGGCGGCAGCTTCGGTAACCTTTCGACGGTGTTGACCTCGATGTACGTCAACGGCGGAACGCTTCGTTACGTCGGCTCTTCGGGCCAATCAACGTTAAGCTCTCGCGGATTCGTCATCAATGGCACGGGCGCCACGCTCGACGCGGCAAACGCCGGTTCAACCTGGGAGATTGCTAATGGAGCCGGTACGATTGACACGGCGCTTATCGCCGTCGCGAACAACGCCACGCTTTCGTTGACCGGCGCCGGCAACGGCATCCTTGACAAAGGCCCTTATGCGGTCAGTAATTATGTCCTTAATCTCGTTAAGAACGGCTCCGGAACTTGGACGATGACGGGGTCTCGCGAGTCATCCGCCTCGATTAACTTGCAATATTTTTATACGGGTGCCACGACGATCAACGAAGGGACGTTGGTTCTCAACCCCGGCGGATATGAAGGCGATCCCGCTCTGGGCGTGCTTTGCCGTACCAGCGGAATCACGATCAACTCGAGCGGAACGCTCGTACTCAAGGGTTACGACGCCATCACGGGCCAATACGGGAGCGCCACGCTAAAGTCAGTCACGATTAACGGCGGAACGCTCGACACTCAATACGGTTGGCACAAGATCGCGGCCCTAACGTTGAACGGCGGTTTGGTCACTAGCACGTCGGGCGTCGATTCGTATAACGGCAGCCTTGGCCTCAACGGCGACGTCGCGGTGACGGACAACGCCGAAATTCGCGCCCTCTACGTGAACCTTAGCGGGACCGCGCGAACGTTCAACGTCGCTGCCGGTAAAACGCTCAACTTCAGCGGTTCTTTCATTAACGGCCCGAACTTCATCAAGTCCGGCTCCGGCACCGTCGTTCTCGGCGGCGACAACTCGTACTACACGGGCGCCGTCACGGTTAACTCGGGCGTGATGAAACTCGGCGCGGCAGCGAACGTTTCCTCGGCGACCGGTTTCGCCCTCGCTAGCGGTGCGACGCTCGACGTCGCCTCGGTCTCGGGCGGTTGGAAGCTCTCGCAAAATCAGGCGTTGACCGGCTCCGGAACCGTCGCCGGGAGCGTCTCCGATACGACGAGCGGCCTCGTCTCCGTGGCGGCGGGAGGCGTCGGCTCCGTCGGAACTCTCTCCGTCCAGGGGAATCTGAATCTGAGCGCCGGATCGGGTAACGCCCTTAATTTCGACCTCTCTAGTTCGATCTCCGGCGGCAACGACTTCCTTTCGGTTTCGGGAAATCTGAAAACGTCAGGATCGTCAGGCATTACGATTAACATCGCCGCTCTTAACAACTATTTGAGTAACGGAACCTACTCATTAATCGGGTTCGGCTCGTTTACCGGCTCTTTGAGCAACTTCTCGTTGGCCGGCTATCTCGGTTCGTCGCGGCAATCGGTGGCGCTGAGTAGCTCCGGTTCGGCGATCACGCTTTCCGTCGTCGGCAATCCCGCCAGCTTGACCTGGAACGGCAGCGCCTCGTCTTATGCGTGGAACGTGAACTCGTCGACGAATTGGTTGAATACCGGCACGGCGAAGTCCGACGTTTTCATCAACGGCGACTTAGTAACGTTCGCCGGTTCCGGTTCGGCGACGACGTCGGTCAATATCGCGTCTGCCGTGAGCCCCGGATCGGTTACGTTTAAGAATAACTCGACGAAAAATTACGTGTTCACCGGCTCGGGTTACATTACCGGCGCTACCGGATTGACGCTTGAGGCGTCAAACACGGCGAAAATTGTGATCGCCAATTCCGGTTCGAATGACTTCACCGGCGCGATCGCCGTGAACGGCGGAACCCTTGAATTCGGCGACGGCGTGAATTACGCCGCCGGTCAGATTTCGGCCAATTCCGCAATTATCGACAATGCCGTCGTGTCGTTCAACGTTTCGCCTTCTGAGACTCTCATTCTTTCGAATTCCGTAAGCGGAACGGGCACGTTGCAAAAGAACGGCTCCGGCTCTTTGACCGTTACGAACGCGAATGACGAATTCACCGGCCAGACGAGGATTAACGCGGGAAAATTGACGCTCGGTTCGGCGTCCGCCTTGGGCGCAAGCGCCGTGACCGTCGCCGCGAATGCTTCATTGGATTTGAACGGCTACGCACTCAGTTCGTACGGGCTCACCATTCAAGGTTCGGGCTCGGACGGTTCAGGCGCGTTGGTGAATAACGGGGCCATAATCTACTACACCGCGATACAGTCCTTAACCCTAAACGGCGGCGCGGCGATCGGCGGTAATTATGATTACGCCCTGGTCGGTCCTTTGACGGGCAACGGCTATAACCTCGCCAAAGAAGGTTCGAACGAAATAGGTTTTTATTCAGTCGGCCAAGCGAATTTAGCAAACGTCGCGATCGACTCCGGCAAGCTTACGCTGCAAGGCTCGACGAGCCTCGGCTCGAGCGGAACGCTTTCGATCAACTACGGCGCGACGTTGTCTCTTTCAGAGCTGACGCTTGCCGTCGGAAAGAAGATTGCCGCGAATGACGGCGCGACGATTCTCAGCGCCCTGGGAACGAACACGATCTCCGGCACGGTTGCTTTGAACGGCAACGTGACCGTGAACGCCTCGTCCGCTTTGTACGTGACCGGAAACGTCGTCGGCTCGAGCGCATCGGTCGGTTCGTTGACCAAGGTCGGAACCGGCGTTTTGACGTTAACCGGAACGGGAAATACTTGGGCCGCCGGAACGACGATCTCGGAAGGAACGCTGCAAATTGGCGACGGCGGCGCGAATGGAAGCCTCTTTGCGACAGGAAGCGTCGCCAACTCCGGAACGCTCGCCTTCAATAGCTCCTCGAGCATCGCGTTCAACGGAGCGATTTCCGGCGCCGGCGCATTGATTCAAAACGGTTCGGGCGTTACGACCCTCGGCGGCGCTAGTTCCTACGCCGGCGCGACGCTGATCAAAAAAGGAACGCTGGCTCTCGGAGCCGCCGGAGCGATCTCCAGCTCGGGAACGATTGACGTTTTCAGCGGCGCGAAGTTTAACGTGCAGGCGCTTTCCGGCGGATTCTCGCTCGCTAACGGACAAACCCTTACCGGCGCGGGAACAGTCGTCGGAAACGTGATTATATCCAGCGGCGCGACGGTCGCCCCAGGCGACGGATTAGGAAAGCTAACGTTCGCCAATAACCTGTCGCTCTCGTCCGGTTCGGTCGTCTCCTACGGCGTTACCGGAACCTCGGCCGATCTACTGAGCGTCGGCGGAACGATCTCGCTCGCCTCCGGAGCTTACGTGAAGGTCGTGACGAACCAAGTCGGAACGAATAAATACCAATTGGCGTCGGTTACCGGAACGCTCTCCGGCTCGGTGTCGAATTTGAGCGTCGATAACGGCGGAACGCGATATACGTTTACGCCCACGCTTGGCGCCGACGGAAAATCGATCTACTTGACTGTCGCCGGCTCCAGCAAAACATTGACTTGGAACGGAAATTATACGACGTGGGATTTGAATTCCTCCCCCGCCTGGAATACATCCGATACGTTCTATAACGCCGACGCCGTCATTTTCGGTTCGGCTTCGAGCGGAACTATTACATTGGACGGCGAATTGCGTCCCTCTTCCGTTACCATCCTGAACGACGAGAATAGCCTCTCGCTCGACGGCGCCGGAAAAATTACCGGGAACGTCACGTTAACTAAAGGCGGAACCGGCGCTCTCCATATCTTTGCGGCCAACGATTATTCCGGAAACACGATCGTCACGAACGGAACGCTCGTTTTCCGGTCGGCCGCGGCTTATGCCAATTTAACCGGGAATATCGTCGTCCAAAACGGCGGCACCTTGAATTTGCGGCTCTTCGGCGAAACGACGACTGAACCTACCCCGTATACGAACCTGATCCAGATCAGCGGAACGGGATACGCAGGCCAGGGCGCCTTAACGATCGGCATCAATGCTCCCGGAAACCACGGAATCGTCACTAAGCTCGAATTGCTCGGCGACTCGACGATCAGCACCGGCGCGCAACCGCGCTGGGACGTTTTCAATCCCACGCCGGGAGATTCGACCGCCGGCTATATCAAAGGAAACGGCTACGCATTGACGAAGACGGGCTATGGTTCGATATATCTTCGGGACCTCGGCGACACCGGCCTCGGCGACATCTTCATATCCAGCGGCACGCTGGCTATTCAAGGATCGACCGGCCTTGGCGTCGCCTCGAAAACGCTCAACGTAGGCCAGATGACCACGTTGGTGTTGTACAACGCCGGGACGCTGTATAAACAATTGTCCGTCGGCACGAACTCGAACGTCTATTGCGGTTACGGAACCGCCACCTCGATTACCGGAACGACGACCGTCTATAGCGGAGCAACCTTCCAAGCCGAATCGAATTTAGCGTTGATCGGCCGAATCACCGACCTGAACGCCTCGGCGACGATTAACAAAACCGGCTATGCCGCGTTGACCTTGAGCGGAACGACGACGCTTTCCGGCAAAATCGCCGTGACGACGGGCGCCCTTGAGCTTGCCGCCGGACAAAGCACGATTAACTATGTTGAACTGGCGGCCGGTACGACGTTAAAAGTGACGGCCGGTTCGCAAAACGTGCAGACGGTCGCCGGAACTGGCGAGGTTGCGGTTTCAGGCGACGGCGTGTTAGTCGTCGGAACCCTCGTCGCCGATTCGCTTGTACTCGGCTCAACTACTTCGTCGGTCGCTTTGGCCGCTAACGAAACCGCGCCCGTTTCGGTCCAGGCCGTTCCTGAGCCTGGGACTTTGGCGGGCTTCGCCCTATGCGCGTTCCTGTTCGCTTTGCGACGTTTGGGCCGTTACGCCTCGCGGAAGTAATCAAGATGAAACCCCCGCCGGGGATCGGCGAACCGGTTATTCATGGAAGATATTCGAGGAGGAATTTAATGATGCGATTAAAAAATAATCAAAACCGGGCAAGCGGCGAGCGTACCGCCTTTACGCTAGTGGAATTATTGGTGGTCATCGCGATCATCGGCATTTTGATTGCATTGCTGTTGCCCGCCATTCAAGCGGCGCGCGAGGCGGGACGCAATCTCGAATGCCAAAATCATCTTAGACATATTGCATTGGCGGCGGTCAACCATGAAAACACGCACAAATTCTTCCCGACCGGCGGCTGGGGAAGTCGCTGGGTAGGCGACTCCGAGAGAGGTTTCGGTGGAAAGCAAACGGGAGGCTTCTTTTATAACGTGTTGCCGTTCATGGAGCTAAACTCCGTTCGCGAGCAATCCAAAGGAACTCGCGCCATGACCGCCGACGCAAAAAGACAAGCCAAACTCAATAATGCGGTCATAATCGACGTATTCGCTTGCCCTTCTCGTCGCGCGGCAAGCCTTTACCCGATAAATGCCACTGTCTTCTCCGGGGCCAATTCCGTCATTAACTGCGATACTTTCGTCGCTAACGCCGATAAACTGTTTCACGGCGATTACAAGGCGAACGCCGGAAATGTTCAAGTGCCTTGGGACACCCATCAACCCCAAAGCTGGGCAGCCGCTGAAAATAATTCAGCATCATTTCTTACGGTGATCGGAGGGCAAATTGGCCGTAACGGGAATAACGGCATCTCGTATCAGCGGAGTTTAGTCACGCTAAAACTGATTCGCGGCGGAACGAGCCGCGTCTATATCGCCGGCGAAAAATACTTAAACCCCGCGAATTACGCATCAGGAAAAGATACAGCTGACGATCAGCCGATCTTCGGCGGGTCGGAGTCCGATAACTACTCGTGGACCGATCAACCGCCGATGCGCGACAAGAGAGGAACGAGTAACGCCCAGATCTTCGGTAGCGCGCATCCGGCCGGATTAAATATGGCGAAGTGCGACGGATCCGTCGAACAGGTGGCGTTTGACGTTGAAGCCGACGTGTTCTCCATCGGCGGCAATCGCTACGGCGGATACAATATGACCGATGCGATTTCCGCGGGAACGCAGTGAGGCGAAGCCCCGTTTCGGCTTACCTGATAGAGAAAACTCGAACAATTGCGCGTCGGCGGAATGCTTCGCGCGCCCGTGCGATTTGAACCTGAAAATTCGTATAACTTACGTTCTGACAGAGAAGGAATTTGCGATGCTTAGACTCTCGGTTCGACGCTACTTTTCGGCTCTCGTCGTTTTTGCGACGGCGGCGGCCATCGCCTCGCCGATTTTCGCCGCGGACGACATTTGGACGACGAACTTCGCCGCCGCCAAAGAGAAAGCGAAAAAAGAGAAAAAACTGTTGCTCGTCAACTTTACCGGCTCTGACTGGTGCGGTTGGTGCAAAAAGCTCAAGGCCGAGGTTTTCGACCAAGAGGAATTCATCAACGAAGCGCCGAAGGATTTCGTCCTCGTCGAGTTGGATTATCCGAACTCGAAAAAACTCCCCGACGAACTTGTAAAACAGAATCAGACGATCAAGGAAAAATATAAAATCGTCGGATTCCCGACGATCATGATCCTTACGCCCGAGGAACGCCTCGTCGCGAAGACCGGTTACGCCAAGGGCGGCCCCACGCGATACGTCGTCCAATTGCTCGACTTCGTCGGAACCTATCGAAACATTGAAGAGCTGACGCCGAAACTGGCCGGCCTCAAGGGAATCGAGCGTGCGAAATTGCTGGATCAGATCGTCGATCTGTACGACAAGCTGCAAAACGAGTCGGACGAGGTCGTCGCTTACAGCAATGAGATCATCTCGCTCGACGCCGACAATAAGGCAGGCTTGAAGATCAAGCATCAAGTCAAATCGTTATTGGCCGTTGCGGAAAAACAGCGAGCCAAGCGAGACTTAGCCGGCGCTCTGAATACTTTTGATTCGTTGATTGCCCTGGACGGCATTTCGCCCGAGCAAAAGCAAAAGGCGTACGCCGGTAAGTCGAACGTTTGCATGATGCAGAAGGATTTCGTCAACGTCGTCGAAAACATGAAAAAGGCGATCGCCGCGGCTCCGGATAATCCGCAAGCGTCAAGAATCGCCGTGATGCTGAAGACGCTCGAGGCGAAGGCTGAAGCGCAAAAGACTCTCACTAAGATATTCGACGAGTTGGAAACCGCGAAGGGACTCGATCGCGCGAAGGTCCTTGATCGCATTATCGATGCAAAGCGTGATTTCTTCGGCAGCGTTAACGGCGTTCCCGCCGTCAATCCCGGCGGTACGCTCGGACACCAAATCCTCATGAACTCCATGTACGATGACGAAGAAGTCGAAAACATCGCGAAATGGTCGAAAGAGATTGCGACGCTTGACGCCGACGGCAAGGCCGGACTCAAACGCAAGTATGAATACCGTTCCGCGATCGCCGAAGCCGAATTGGCCTTCCGCGAGAAAGACTACGATAGGGTCGTCGAACTGCTCGACCAAGGCTTGGAACTTAAGGACCTTTCGAAAGACGAAAAGCAAGGGCTGTTGTTCCTGAAATCGGACATCAACATTATGCGGAAGGATATCGCGGCAAGTCTCGACTATTGCAAAAAAGCGATCGCCGTGTCCGACGAAACTCCTTTGGCCAAGTTCCTGGAAAATCGCGCTAAGCAACTGGAAATGGTCTTGTCGAGCATGAAAGAGAAAAACATCGACCCGAAGACGGGCGAAAAGACGGATGGAAAAAATACGGAGACGCAGGGATAAGCTCCCTCGGCGTCCTGTAGAGGACATATGCAAAAGAGCGAGCGGCGGCCTGTGCGTCCCGCTCGCTCTTCTATTTTCTCAACGACTTATACGGATCTTAGTTTGAAACTGCGCGCCTTTACTCCATACTACATAAACTTCGCCATTGGCGTAAAGCTTGTCTTTGAGCGGCATTCATGCCGCTTCCTCGGCCTTTAGGCCGTCTTAGCTCCCGGCATTTATGCCGGAGTATACGAAACGCGCCCCTCATTTCCTTTCTTTTTCAAGGCTTTGTTGAGCCCGAATTGCCATGAATCGTTTCGCGATCAAAGCGCTCCGCAAAAGGATGTCGGTGTGCATCGGCATTAAAAATGCCTCGTAAAAGAAAGCGCCAAACGCGCAGTTTGAGTTTGGACTGGTATTATTCAGTGGTCTAAAATCGTCGGAACATTATAGGGATCTTGTATTACCAAAAGATGTTCCCCGGCGATATAACTGACGATCTTGCCGCAAAATTAAAAGTTTATTACGATTCGTTACCGTGAGGATCCTAAAATGCAAAAAATTCTTTCCGTCGTTGCCGCCGTCTCTGCATTTTTGATATTTGGCGGGTGTTGCAAGCCAGCGTACTGTCCATCTGCGCCATTCTCAAAACTTGAGGCCAGCGTACATGACGCCACGCTGCTCGTCAAACTTACGAACTCCGGAGATAAACCGATTTTTGTCGACAGCGAGTTAGTGTTTATGGTATGTGTTACGCCCGTCGATCAGAATGGACAAACCATAGTTACTGAAGAAGAATCTCTAGTTCCGACTATAGACAAGAAAAGCGTCAAAACGAGATTTATCCGGCTGCAACCAGGAACGAGCCTTGAAAGAATAATTGACCTTAAAAAGCCGTTTCAGGAGTTCGTTTGGGCGTACAGCGACAAAATGAAAAATAGCGCATATGAGCGGATGGCCGCAATTCCCAAAAACATGTCTGTCACCGAGCTTCGCATTTCATATGGCGTCGGTTTTCTGCTTAAGGAAGCGCTTGAATCCTATCTTGGAGAGTGGCCCAAAGATTTATATGATGAGCAACTGACATGTTCCGTTCCTATTGAAAAGAAGAAAGACGACCTCTAGGTCGGATGCTATATCGGGGTGTCCTGGCCCATCGACCTGTCAGTGAATAAACGAGCACACGTTTTTTGCGAGAAAACGCTTTGAAACGTCGAAGGATTAATCACATACCGAAGAACTCTGTACAGGATGCAGTTCCTGCAACCCATAGCCTTGCCTTGCCGGTCCGTAGCGATTGCTTGGCTCGCAGGCTTTCCTCGCAATGCAAAGCGTCGACTTACCCCGCGCGACGGACTTTGATGACCGTGAAGATGTCGCTGGCCTATGTAAAAGCCCCTGGTTTCCAGGCTCCGCCTGGAAACCGGCTAGAACCGAGGCTCCGCCTCGCCGATCTCTCGCCAATGCACGGCGAGCCGCGCGGCCATGCCGAAAGCGGCTCAAATCGCGGTCGACGCTCCCTAGCGCCAATCCGGGCTGGGCCAATTCCTCGCCGCTCCGCATTAGCGAAAATCAGCGCCGACGAGCGTTCCTTCTCCTCCGCGCGAGAAAAAAGTTTTAAGCTGCGGTGCGTCGGATAAGAAACGGCTATGAAAGAACGCAAAAGAATTTTCACTCTGAGTCGCGGGGATCGCGGAGGAGTTTTTTTGCCTTGTTTTCTCTGTGCCCTCCGTGGCTCTGTGGTTTAACCTTCGCCTGCCCATTTTTTACTTGTTTCCAGGCTCGGGCATATTAGCGTAAATCAGTGCCGATTAGCGTTCCGCTTTTCTTGCGCGAAAAACTTTGCGACCTTTGCGCCTTGGCGGTGAACCTCCCCCGCGATTTCATCCTTCATAATTCATTCCTTATTCTTTGCTTTCGTCGACTGCATAGCCGAGCCGCTTTTGACGTTCAATCGCTCGGGCTCGAACGAAACGAGGTATTTCTATCATCAGAACGCGCAGTATAATGTAGTCGCCTTGACCGACGCCTCGGCCCCGCGGTCGTCGAACGATACAGTTACGATCCCTACGGCCGAACGACGTTCCACAACGCCGACGGCACGGCGAAGACGACCCAATCGAGTTCAGTCGGCAACTCGTTTTTGCTTACCGTAGGAGGACGTGTTACTGGTTGGGCGAATATTCCCGGTTATTCTCTGTCTGCAACAATTGCAGGGTCAGTCAGTTACCCATCTCGTTTTTGTGCATTTATTGATTTGGCAACAGGTGCTATCTCAGGAGCACATGCAGAGAATACTGGTCCTGCGACTGGAGGGATCCGAATTTACGGTTACGGAAAAAGAGTTGGATATGACAAGAACTTCGACAAATGCTTGCGGGGAAATTGCTCTAATGTTCAGTAGATATTGATTTTTGATTGTTTAGGGGAAAAATAAATGCCAGCCAAAATCGTTATTGTTTTTCTATGCGTTACGCTAGAATTAACTTGCATAGTTATAGGCGCCGAAACGGATACGAATATCGTAGGTGGACCGCCAGAGATTGGCTCTGCGGTGATTAAACAAAACCATGCACTTGAGATAAGTCGTTTTACGGATCGCATGTTTACCCGAACGACAAAATCTTCTCCTCCTCAGGACAATAAAAGCAATTTGCGGTCTGGTTGTTTTGAGTCAACAACAGCTACGGAGTTGGTTCCAGTTCTGGAAACGCAAACAATACAGGTTGAGGTCTCCAAAGTTTCGGCACAACGTGTTGATGGACGAGTAATCCCCACCAAAACTCTTGTTGATGAACTTGCAAAACCGAAGCCAGTAATTCTTTTAAAGCAAGGTCAGCAATTAGACCCATTTTTTTTGAAAATGTTCAAACCAGACTCAGTGATCTTACAGTTTTCCGCAACACAAAATGCTGTTCCCGACTATATTGCGCCTACAGACCAATCGCACTAATACGTTGGTGTCCTGGTGTGCTGGTCCATCGACTCGTCAGTGAACGCAAGATCAGGCGGTTTTGTGTGAAAACGGCCGAACATGTCGTGAAGCTGTGCTTTCCCCGAAGAGATCGGCGAGAAACCTTCGCTGTTTTTGAGCAATGAACTGCGAAAACGGCATTGCGGTTTTGCCGAGCGCGGACCGCGAGAGCGGTCTCCTTATCGACAGCGTTTTACCATTACGTCGCGCGACGAACTTTGATGACCGTGAAAATGTCGCCGGCCTATGCAAAAGCCCTGGTTTCCAGGCTCCGCCTGGAAACCGGCTAGAACCGAGGCTCCGCCTCGCCGATGATAAAGACGAAGCGAATGCGTGGAGTTTGTCGTTTCGCCCCTAAGGGAAAAGGTTCTTTACCTACCGAGTCCAATGGCTACCATAAATCAAATGTGCGCATATTGACAGGCGCTACCAAATGCTTTGGCAATTCCACGAATGGATCTTTCAGCCTCGCCAAAAAAAAGCTCGCAATTCTTAGCGAATCGCGAGCGTTAAAAAGAGCGGCAGACGGGGGTCGGACCCGCGACATTCGCCTTGGGAAGGCGACGCTCTACCACTGAGCTACTGCCGCAAAAAACATATTCGAGGCCAGGATCATCTCAAATCGATGATCGGCGACTTGCTAAGTATAAAAAAACGGCCACGAAAATCTAGCCCAGCCAGGCAATCACCCGTGGACGCATTCTCGCGATCCAGCCCCGTTTCAATCCAATTACGAGCGACGGGAGCGCACTATAAAGCCAAAAAACGCCGCAAAAAATCCCTTTTTCATGAACCAAATCGCCAGTCTCAGCGTTTAATACGGGGAACTCCTTTCGTTATTTTGCCCGTCGCCGTCGATATCTGACATTCCAAAGCAGGGAAAAGGCGACCTATTTTAACAATCAACAAGCATCCCTCGATTGATTTCGGGAAAAAAGCCACTACCGCTCCGAGAGATTGCTTATTTACCAATATTTTCGGACGCGGATCGAATCATCAGTTGTGTAGTTCGCCATAACCGCTAGGCGGCTTTGAATTTGCGGCGTCGTCAAGTACAATCAGCGTAACTTCTCGAGAGAGTCTCCTTATGATCGATCGTCGCCTTCCAATAAATCAAGCAATCGGGCGGGGACAGTATTAGCCAGTTTTTCGGCGGCCTACGGGGAAATTCGCTTCGGCGCACCCGGTTTTCCCAAAAATTCGACGTTCAGCTCAACATATAGTTCGGCGCCTCATTTTCGCGATGGATTCGGATCAGGGTACGAGGACATTTCGAATGAAATTTGTCGTAGCGGCGTTTGCCGCATGGATTTCCGTTTTTGCGATATTCTCGGGGGCCACGCGCGCAGCGGAAGCGGCGAAAGCGACCGCCGCCGAGACGCTTGCCGAGGCCTGTCGCCGCACCGCCGAAGGTTTGGCCTCGATCACGTCGGGCTATTGCGAAATGGAAATCTCAACGTCCGTCTTGAATTGCGCCGAGGCCGACGTTCAAAAAGAGATCGACGCGCGAACGAAATCTGCACGCGAAGCGCTGGAAAAAGAAAAAGACGATCAGGAAAAAGCCGTTCTTGAAGATCGGATCAAACGATTGACCGCGGCGGTCCGTGATCGCATCAAGTCGGATCGCCAGCAATTAAAAGTCGTTTTTTCCGACAAAACGGCGGACGGCGTAAAACTTCGGGCAGAGTCCCTTCAAAAGAACGACAAAACCGGGAAATGGGAAACAACCGCCGTTTGGTTGGAAAAACAAGATTCCAAAGGCGATCAAGGGGCGCTGACTTGGCGACCGCAAAGCAAGCTGGCCTACCTCCGTTCTTGGTCGGGTTTCGACGAAGAGATCGACTTCACGGCATTCGGACGCATGCAAGGAGATCCCGCCTCGGAAATGTCGATGACCTACGGCGACGGCGTCACGTGGAAGATCGTCGGTCGCAAAACGTACGACAAATCGGCCACGGCCGCGGTCGTCGAAGCGCAGACAGGGCAGGGGGCCAAAGCAAAAACTTTGCAACGCTATTGGATCGACTCGATCCGCTACGTTTGTCCGGTCGTGCAGTTCTACGCCAACGACGGAACGCTGCAAAGCGAATGGAAATCGAGCGACTATTTTCAGAATGAAAAAAGCGGGCTCTGGTTTCCCGGCAAAACGGTTCGCACGACGATGTCGTCAGGCTTCGCCAATTCGCAAAGGACGACGTGGCAGATAAACCCGACCGCACTGCGAATCAACGAAAAAGAAAAAAATGCGGACTTCGTTCTTACGCTTCCGATGCGAACGAGAATTGCCGACTACCGAAGCAAGGCGAGAACGGCGCAAGCCGCGTCTGGGGCGTCGAACGAGAAGCCGCAGTCGGCGAAGCAGGCGGGCGCTCCTCGCTATTACGTGGCCGACGCCGCGCTGACGCTTTCACTCGCGCCAGACGGACTTGATTTGTCCAAGAAAAAAGGTCTACAAGTCGTGGAGAACGTTTCTCGGCTCATTCCGCCGAAACGCGCCCCCGCAGCGCTCGTCGCATCGCGCAGATGGATTTTCTTTGCGGCGATCGGCACGGTCGTCGCCGTCGCCTGCTTCACGGCATTTCGGCTTAACCGCAGCCGTCGCCAGCCGTCGCCGGAGCCTCAAACGGAACCGGAGGTCGCGACATGAGTCCTAAATTAAAAGAGGTCATCAGACCGAAGACCGTCGCTCGTTTCGAGCGACGCCGAGGTTTGTCGATGTTGGAATTATTGATCGCCGCCGTCGTCGTCGCCGTACTTGTCGGGCTGACGTCGGTTTGGATTCTCAACGGCCGCGAGAAGGCGAGACGCACGCAATGCGAAGATCGTCTTCGCGGACTGGGAACGGCGGTCCAATCGTTCGTTTCGGCGAAGAAGGCGTTTCCGCCCGCCGCGAATTCAAACGGCTACAGTTTCTACGTTCTTCTTTTGCCGCACATCGACATGCAAGAGGCGTTCGACAAGCTGGACCTGAACGAATCGTGCTACGATTTTCGCAACGAGGAGATTTATTTTTCCGAATTGAAGGCGGCGAAATGCCCAGCGGCTCCCGTCGAGCAAGTTTTGAACTTAACGGCGCCAGGAGACCCGGAGATAAAAGAGCTTGCCCCCTACGGCGCGCATTACGTCGCCGTTTTGGGCGCGAAAGAAAGAAAGGCGCCGAACGCCCTCTTGGCGAAGCAATACGAAAAGGAAAGAGAAAAGGAAAAAGCGAAAAATCCCAAGGCATACGCCTCAAACGAGAAACGCCCGCCCCCCCCGGATAAATACGCATTCATCATGTACGACGAAAAAACCGGCGGCGTGGCGACGAACGGTCTTATGTCGCTGAACAGCGCGGTTACGCCGAAAGACGTGAAGGACGGACTATCGCGCACATTTTTGCTCGGCGAGGCTTCTTGGGAAACAAAAGGAAATCGGCCCTGGATGGCCGGCAGCGGATGGCTAGGAACGTGGATTTACTCGGGCCGGAACGTCGTGTTTCCGCTGAACCGTTGGAGCCGCGACGACTGGGGGACCGGCGCGCACGACGCCAGCCTCGGCGGCAGACATTTCAACGGCTCGAACTTTTGCATGGGCGACGGCTCGGTGTTCTTCATCCTCACGGATACCGACCCGCGCGTTTTACAGTCGTTGGCCAGCCGCAACGGCGGC
This sequence comes from Thermoguttaceae bacterium, assembly GCA_963665265.2. Lineage (GTDB taxonomy): Bacteria > Planctomycetota > Planctomycetia > Pirellulales > Thermoguttaceae > CAXXHQ01. The sequence continues at coordinate 3,450,080 of OY762224.2, forward strand.
GAACCGGACTTGCTTAAGTACGGGACAGGGGAGGCGAAAAGCGAATGAATAGCAATTGGAAATTCGATTCCAGGCATATTCGATATTCTTCGAGCAGGCGAGGCTTCACCCTCGTCGAGCTATTGGTCGTCATCGCCATCATCGGCATCCTATTTTCGCTGACCTTCACCGGCGTCCAAACGGCGCGCGAAGCCGCCTTACGAGCAAGCTGCAAGAACAACCTTCGCCAGGCGAGTTCAGCAATCGCCCAATACGTGAGCGAAAGACGCTGTTTTCCTCCTTCGGCCGATCATAACGGATACAGTTATTATTGTTACGTTCTTCCGCAGCTAGAGGAGCTTGGCCTATATAAAAAAATCGATTTCACGAAACACTGGTACGACACGGCGAACTACGAGGCGTATAACACCGTTTTGCCGGTGACGAAATGCCCCTCGGCGCCGCTAAAACAACCGCTTCTACTTGGTCCGGAAGGGGACCGCACCCGTACCGTCGCCGCCACCGCCTCGCACTACGCCGCGATCATGGGCGCGAAAGACCAAGCCGAACAGCCGCAAACAAAAGCAAAAGAAGACGACCCGCCGATTAAATACACCGTCATCAATTACGAGCTCTATACCGGCGGCACCGCGACTACGGGAATGATGTATCAAAACAGCATGATCTTCGGCAAGGACGTCAAGGACGGCACAAGCCACACGCTTCTGCTCGGCGAAATTTCTTGGGAAGTCAACGGCACACGCAACTGGTTCGCCGGAAGCGCCTGGGGAACCTGGGAATATTCCGGCCGAAATATTCGACTCGGCATGAAAGAAGGCCATCGCGATCAGGAAGGGGTCGGCAACAATGACGTCAGCTTCGGCAGTCGCCACCGAGGCGGAGCCAACTTCGGCATGGGCGACGGCTCCGTCCACTTCTTTAGCGACACGGTCGACATTCAACTCCTCCGCGACCTCTCCACTCGCGCGGGCGGCGAAATCGTCGCCGTGCCCGACTAAGTTTATTAGATATTTGACGGAGTGGGGCGAAATCGCTCCAGCTCGTGCCTTCGTCGTCGATCCGGACGGAACGATACTCAAAGCCCCTAAACCGCTGGAACTGCCGTAAAGAAAAACGCGTCAAGAAACGACGAACAGCGCTCATAGCGCACGGGGAAGAAGCCTGTTCATTCTTGAAGAACAGGAACGAAACGTTTGAATTGTCATTAGCAAAAAATGTCTTGTCGAACGAGCGCGCTTCGTTCGACAAGACCGCCCCAGGCTGCCCCAGCCTGCCCGAAGTCACAGCTAACCTGCCCGGAAGCCGCAACCTCGCACGACGCAAACGCAACTACCCCTTCGGCCCTTCGATCGGCGAAAGGACGGATTGCATAAACTTTCCGCCGCTTTCGTACCAACCTTGTCTCGTGAATCGGCACCAACTTACGTCGATGAGGAATCCGAGCCAATGCCCGTTGCTTTCCAACGAGGCGATCATCCGCCGGTACGGAAGCGGCTTGGGATGGTAAAATCCCAGGCCGCGTTCCGACAAGTGCTTTCCGACGACAACGACGGAATCGCCCTCCGGCGTCACGCCGTCCTGCCCGACCGGCGTCAAATGCACAAGATAAGGAAACGGATAACGAGTCTCTTTGCGACGTTCCGTGATCGCTTGCGCCGGATAGAGGGTGCTGATGAGCGCCCATACCTGAGTCTGAACGTCTTCGTCCAACGGCAATTTTTTTTCGGGAAGAAGATCAATCTGCGGATAAGACGTCGTTAACATAAACCCCTCATCTTCTACTGCTGCTTCAACGATGTCGGAACGATAAGGAAAAGTCGAAATGATTTCGCCGCAACTTCTATTCGCATCCGCCGTTTTGTTTCGTTCACTAACGGCGTCGATCAAACTGGCGAAACCTGACTGAAAAGTTTTTTTGCTTGAACATCGGTAAGCCTAGACCGAATGCCGAAAGGGGTCAAATTTCGAGCGCCCCGCGCCCCCTATTCTGGGCCAAGCACGCAAAAAACATGCGTTTTCACCCGATAAAAACCCGAATAATCGTTACAACCGAAGTGCCTCGACGAGCGCCGATACGCGAAAATGCCGTAAAAAACGCGTTCTCGATGACATTCACTACTATTGGGTGTTGAGTTCACCGCCGTTTCTGGATAAACTAATGGGGCATGAGTTTTTGTTCAGAGCCGTTCGGTTCATGAACAGATTACTTTGTAGGCTCTTTTCCCGGGGAAGTGAAATGACCAAGAATCAACGTCGAATCGTTCGCGCTTCTTTCGCAATCGTCGCTGTCGCCTCGAGCTGCGTCTTTGCGCAAACGTCATTTGCGGGAGCAAGCTTTCCTTCCCTCCGTTCTTTGTGCGCAAGCTCGCTCACTCCGAAGAGCAGTTCGCCGATATCGGTATCCGCGACGTCCCCGATCGTTTCAACGCCTTCAACAGCTTCGACTACCACAACGACGTCTTCGACAGGTTCATCTACGCCAAAGACTACGGCAAGCTCCGGCGGCGCCCTCTCGTTACGTTCGATGTGCTCCAGTTCCCTTTCAAAAGGTAATGCGACGTTTTCCGGTACGGGAACGATTAATGGCGTGACTACTGGCGCGACGCTTATTCTCAATCCTACCGCCGTCACCACGATAACCGGCACTCTTCCAAGTAACGTTGTCGCCTATCAGGGCGGTCTTTCCTTGGGAGGCGTCGTCAACATCGGATCGACATGCACAGGTACGCTTTCGTCCGGCGGGACCATACCGCTCACGACCGGCACGCTTTCCTTAGGCGGCGGATGCGTCTTCAACGTCAGCCCGACATATTCGGGCACGATTCTGTCCGTCGGTAACGGAACGATTTCCACAGGCGCGCTCGTAGTGAACGGCGGCGGAACTTTGCAAGTATCCCCATCGACTACTCTCTCCGGCACGGTTATAGGCAACGGTATCATCAATGCCGGCTCTGCCTCCCTTACGTTGAGCGGATCGCAAACCCTGTCCGGCACAACCACCGTCAACACGGGCACGCTTCTTTTAGGCGGAAGCGGGACATTGGGCGCCGTCACTGTCGCTGGCGGGTCTAATCTCGTCTTGACGACGGGCGGAACGCACACGATCAATTCGATCGTCAGCACGGCATCGACCGTCGCTGTAAATGGCGACGCTGTTATCACAGTCGGAACGCTCGTGCAAGACTCGCTCGTACTTGGCGGAACTGCTGCGGAGGATACAACGACCGTGAACGGCTCCGTCGTGGCGGTTGCCCCCGCCGCTGTTCCCGAGCCTTCCACGCTCGTAGCCTTGCTCCTCATCGCCGGATTCGCCGCGTTGCGATTCCGCCGCAAACGCTAAACGGCGTTCGCTCGGCTTTGTTCGCCGTCGCAATGATCGTCTCCTAGCAACTCTCGGCGTTTCGTCAAGCGTCCCTAGACAGTCGCCCCGGCGATCTGGTATTGATAAAAGGCTGCCCGCCGCGCCTTAATCAAAACCTCGCCGACCGATGAACGATCTCAATCCCAGCCAATTCGATGCGGTAAAAACCCTCTCGGGTCCGCTCCTCGTGTTGGCGGGGGCGGGAACCGGAAAAACCCGCGTCGTCACCTACCGCATCGCCGAATTGATTCGGCATCGCACCGCGCCGAATCGCATCCTTGCCGTCACGTTCACCAACAAAGCGGCCAACGAGATGAAAGAACGTTCGGCGGCGTTGCTCGGCAAAAAAAATAAACTCTCGCCGGAAATTTCTACCTTCCACTCGCTTTGCGTGCGAATCCTGCGCCGCCAAATCACGAACCTCGGCTATCCGTCGGAGTTCGCCATCTGCGACCGCGGCGATCAGGAAGGCTTCGCGCAAACCGCGCTTCGCGAAATCCGCGGCGCCGAGGGAATGCTCAAGCCGGGCGATCTCCTCTACTTCGTCAGCCGTTGGAAAAACGCATCGGTTCGGCCGGAGCAAGCGATCACGATCGCGCAGACCGACAAAGAACATATCGCGGCCTTCGCCTACCGCCGTTACCAGGCGTCGCTCAAAGCGGCCGGCTCGCTCGATTTCGACGATCTCCTGCTGTGCGCCGAAGAGCTATTCGCCGGCTTTCCGAAAATTCGCCGCGAGGAGGCGGAGCGGTTCGATCACCTTCTGGTCGATGAATACCAGGACACGAACGGCAGCCAGTATCGCATCGTTAAGGCGCTGGCCGGCGGACATCGCAATCTCTGCGTGGTGGGCGACGACGATCAATCGATCTACGGTTGGCGCGGCGCCGAGGTTACGCACATCCTCAGCTTCAAAAAAGACTGGCCCGAGGCGAAAGTCGTCCGCTTGGAAGACAATTACCGATCGACCAAACCGATCATCAATTGGGCGAACCGCCTCATCGCGTTTAACAAGCTGCGACACGACAAAAAACTCCGCGCCCATATCGACGGCGACGTTCCACGCGTTCTGCAATTCGAAAACGAGGAAGACGAGGCGAAGACGGTCGTCGAGGAGATCGCCGCTCGTCTTAAAGATAAAAAACGTCAGCCGCGCGACTTCGCCATTCTTTGCCGAACGAACGAACAGCCTCGGGTCTTCGAGCAAGAGCTGCGCCGACTGAAAATTCCCTACGTTCTGCTGGGCGGAATGTCGTTTTACGATCGGAAAGAAGTCCGCGACGTTCTGGCCTTTGTCAAAGTCCTCGGTCATCCGAGCGACGAGGTGTCGCTCCGCCGCATTTTGAACGTTCCGCCGCGAGGCATTAGTCCGCAAGCGGCGAAGAAAATGTCGGAAGACGCGATTCGGGCGCAGAAATCGCTGTGGGAGTTTTTATGTGAAGACGCGAACCTCGCTCAGTTTTCCCCTGCCGCCCGAAACGGCGCCGTCGCGTTTCGCACGTTGATTTCGCAATATCGCAAGCCGCTTGAAAAACGCTCGATGACCGACGCCTTGCAAGATTTGCTGCAAAAAATTCGCTACAAAGAAGAACTCGCCCGATTGTATCCCGAAGCGGACGAGGCCGAATCGCGGTGGAGCAGCGTCGGCGAATTAATCAACGCGCTGAGCCTTTATGAGCGACGCGAAGGGGCCGAGGCAAGTTGGCTCGGCTTTGTCCGCGAATCTGCGCTGACCGGTCCCGACGAAAAAGACGATAAGGAATCGCAGCTCGAACGCAACGCCGTCGTAATGATGACCCTGCATGCGGCAAAAGGCCTCGAGTTTCCCGAGGTCTATATGGTCGGCATGGAGGAAAATATTTTGCCGCACCATCGCTCGCTGGGCGACGATCCCTCGGCGGTGGACGAAGAGCGCCGCCTCTGCTACGTCGGGGTGACCCGTGCGAAACGCCGTCTAACGCTGACTCTCTCCTTGAATCGAACCAAGTGGGGAAAAGTCAAACCGACCATTCCCAGCCGATTCCTCTACGAGTTGACCGGCAAGGCCGACAATCCGAACTACCTCAATATCCTGCAAGGCAAAAAGCTCAAGGATCACTCCGACATAGAGCGGGAGCCCAAAAACGGCTCCCCCAAGCGTTCGCCAAAACCGAAACGGTGAAATAAATCTGTCCTTCCCGTGGGCTGACGCCCACGGCTGTATTACGCCGTCCCTTCGGGACTGAAGTCCCGCAGCGGCGAAATGCGGCCCGACGTGAAATCGCCCCTGACGACCTTCCTTAAACTGGCTATTCTGGCCTCGGCCTCGAGCCGTTTCTTCAGCCAAACCGCCTTAATATCCCATCTCGCCGGTGTAGCAAAAAGTCACGATTTCCGCTACACTATCTTACCGACAGCTCCCGCATTGCCCGCTTTGGCTGTTCGGAATTTTTTAGCATACTACCGGTGGCGCGCGCGGCTGCCTTTTGCATCGCGTCCGTACTTCGCATAAAGTGAATCCGCCCCGAGCGCAGGGAGGCGCCCTCATGTCCGTTCGACCTTTTCGATTTCTCCATTGCGGAGATTTGCATATCGAGCAGCCGATTTCCGGCCTGCACGAAACGCCCGACCATTTGCGCGACGCGTTTCTCGACGCTCCGCTCGACTCGGCCGCCAAAGTTTTTCAAACTGCCGTCTCCGAAGACGTCGATTTCGTTCTACTGGCGGGCGATATCGTGCAACCGCAATTCGCCGGTCCGCGCGGTTTGCATTTCCTCATCGAACGGTTTCGCGACTTGGCCGCGCGCGGCGTGCCCGTCTACTGGGTCGGCGGCGAAGCCGATCCGCCCGAGTCGTGGCCCTCCGGCTTGGAGCTTCCTGGGAACGTCAAATTTTTTCCTCGGCATCGCGTGGACGAATGCGTCGTCGAGATCGACGGAGCGCCGCTCGCCCGAATCATCGGCTCCAGCGCGGGAGCGCATCGCGCGATCCGCTATAACGATTTTCATCCCGATCAAAACGGACTCTATACGATTGCGCTGACCTACGGCGAAGGAGACGTCTCGGCGATGCAAGGACGAGGTCTCAACTACTGGGCCCTCGGGTGCCGCCATGCTCGTTGCACGCTCGCCACGCAACCGCAAACGATCCACTATCCGGGCACGCCGCAAGCGCGGTGGCCCGAAGAAGTCGGCGTCCACGGCTGCACCGTCGCCTACGTGGACGAGCGCAAACAAACTCGCATCAGTCTAATTCCCTGCGACGTTGCGCGTTTCAGCGCCGAACGCGTCATCATCGACGCCTCGATCGATCAAGAAGGGTTGCTGAATCGTCTCCGTGATCGCGTTCGCCGACTTGTCGAATCGAGTCCGCAAACTCAGTGGCTCGTCGAATGGACGATCGCCGGCGAAGGAAAGCTGCTCACCGAAATGAGGCGAGGCGACTTGGCCTCCGCTCTGCTCGACGAACTTCGGCAGGAGTTCGGCTATTCGCAACCGGCCGTCTGGAGCGTTTCACTAACGCCCGAAGACGCGGCGGTTTTTCCGCCCCCCTGGTACGAACAAGACTCCATTCGCGGCGATTTTCTGCGACTGATTCGCCAATGGCAAATGAATCCCGACGAACCGCTGGGAGTCGAAAACTACGTCGCCGAGACGCATCAATCGGGACTTCTCGGTCCGGCGGCCGTCGAAATGGATCGCTCGTCGCGCGACGCCGCCCTCCGCGAGGCCTCGCTCCTCGGCGTCGAACTGCTCGGCGGCGGCAATGACGACGAAAACGAATCGCAAGACAAGGAGGTCGCCTCGTGAAAATCCGCGCTCTTCGCATCGACGGCTACGGAGTTTGGAAAGATCTGCGCATCGACGCGTTCTCCGAGGGCTTAAACGTCCTCTACGGTCCGAACGAAGCCGGCAAAACCACGCTCCTCCAATTCATTCGCTCCGCGCTCTACGGTTTCGAAAACGATCGACGGCGTTATTTTCCCCCCGTGTACGGCGGTCGCTGGGGCGGCGGCCTCGACGTGGACGGCTCGCAAGGCCGATACGAGATCTCGCGCCACCTCGACGATCCCGATTCTAACGACGAGGACGTCACCCTCATCGCTCCCGACGGGGCGCGTCAAGGCGAGCATCTCCTAAAAACCATGCTCGCACACGTCGACGAACCGACCTTCAACAACGTCTTCGCCGTCGAACTCCGCGAAATGCAAGAGCTGTACGCCCTCGGCGACACCGAAGCCGCCGCCATGCTCTACAATTTGACCGCAGGGCTCGACCGCGTTTCGCTCGTCGAAGTCATCGAAGAACTGCAAGCGTCCCGCAATCGATTGCTCGACGCGGCGGGAAAACCTTCGCAAATCACTCAACTGCTCGCCGATCGCGAAAAAGTCCGGCAAGAATCGGACGAACTCGCTCTGCTCACGCGCCGCTTCAATCAATTGGCCGCCGATCGGGAAAACGTCGAACGCGAAGTGCGCCGCTTGGAGGAGGAGGAAGAACGAATTTCCCACGAGCGCCGCTTGGCCGAGATCGCCTTAACGCTTCGCGAATCGTGGATCAAACGTCGCGAGTTGGACGACCGGCTCGCCTCCTTCGCCGCGCATGCCCCGCCCCCCGAGGGCGCCGTCGAACGCCTCGACCTCATTTTGAGCAGAAAGAAAAAACTCGCCGATCGTCTCGCGCGCATGCAAAAAAAATGCGACTCGTTACGGGCCGAGGCCAAAAGCCTGCGCATCGACGACGCGTTGCAAACCCGTTCGTCGCGTATCGAAGCCCTGTTGGAGCAAAGAACTTGGCTGCTAGGCCTGAAGGATCGCATCGCCGAAACGTCGGTCGAGTTCGACCGGCAAGCCGCCGAATTGGCCGAAGAATGGAAAAGCGTCGGTTTAACGGGAAACCCGATCGCCGCTCACCCCGAACAGCTCGAGAAATTGCGAATTCCGTCGCTCAAGGCGCCTGGACAAGCGGTCCAACGCCGCCGCAAAGAGCGCGAGCGCGCCGAGCTAAACGCCGCCGCCGCCAAAGAGTCGGCCGACTCCCTTCAAGCGAAACTGGCCGAAGCGCTGCGATCTCGCAATCAAAATGATTTGCCGACCGCGATGGATCGTGCCGGACTGCTCGTTTCGCAATACCGCCGCCGCTTGCAAATCGAAGAACGCATTGACCAATTAAATCGCCACCGCGCCGACCTCGACGATCAACGCCGCGACTTGACGGACCGGCAGATGCTCTCCGGCGGCGCGATTTTCGGCTTCGGAGCCGCCGCCGTCTTTTGCCTCGCCTTAATCCCCGCCGGTTTCACGCTCTTTTCCGGTCCTTCCGGATGGTTTAGCGTTTGCTTCGGCGTAATTGGATGCGGCGCCGTCTTCGCCACGAAAAAAATGCACGAACGCTCGCTAGCCGTTCGACTTGAATCGTGCGAACAGCAATTGGAAATGCTCGAAACGCAACTTCAACAAACGCAAGAGGAACGCGATCAACTCGATCAGCTGTTGCCGAAGGGGGGCGGGCCGATCGTCAGCCGGTTGGACGCCGCGGAGCAAGACCTCGCCGCGCTCGAGGAGTTAGTCCCGCTCGAAACGCAATTGAACGGCGCGAAGCAAGAGGCGGCCGCCGCCGCAATGGCCGCCGACCAGGCCGCGACCGAATTGAAGCAAGCCAAGCTCCGCTGGCAAGACGCGATCAAAAATCTGGGACTCCCCGCCGATTACTCCTACGCCCAGGCGAAATCGCTTGCCCGCAAACGCCGCGACTTGCTCGACGCCCAGCGAATTCTCGCCGAAAAGTCGTCCGAACGAGCCCGCCTGCAAATCGAGTTGCAATCGTGGCGCGATCGTCTATCGCAGATCGCCGCCGAGGCGAACGTCGAGCAATCGGCCGACCCAGTCGAAATGTTAAATTCGCTCGCCGAAGCCTTGTCCGAGCAGCGAGACGCCATCGCCCAACGCGACGCACTGCGAGGCGAGTACAAAAGGCTCCGCAAACGTCATGCAAAAACGGAAATGACGCTCAGTCGATTGCGACATCGGCGACGAGAGCTATTATTCGAGGCGGGCGTTCGCGATGAAGACGAACTCCGTCGGCTTGCCGAACAGTCGGAACAGGTCGAGGCGCTTCGCCGCCGACGTGAAGACTTGTCGCAAGAGATTTCTTCCGCGATCGCCGACGAGTATTCCGAGGAAACCGTCGAAAAACTCATCAAATCCGATTCGCCCGAGCAATTGAACGCGAAACGAACTTCGGCCGACGAACGATTGAAAATCGCGGTTAGTCAAATTCGCGCTGCGACCGAAAAACGCGGCCAACTTGCCGCTCAATGGCAAACGCTGGTCGAAGATCGCCGTCCCGCCGAAAAACGCATGGAATTAGCTTCGCTCGATCGACGCATTTTCGACGCCCTGCGACGCTGGCAAGCCCTGGCCGTCACTTGCCGCGCGCTCGAACTAATCAAGCGCTCGTATGAGCAGGAACGACAACCCGAGGCTCTGCGCGAAGCGTCGGGCTATCTTGCCCGCCTGACCGGCGGACGCTATGTGCGGGTCTGGACTCCGCTCGGCGAGAACTCGCTCCGCGTAGATGACGACGAGGGACGCGAGATGCCGGTCGAAACGCTCAGCCGAGGAACGCGCGAACAACTCTACTTGAGCTTGCGAATGGCGTTAGCGTCGAGCTTCGCCAAGCGAGGCGCGTCGCTGCCGCTCGTGCTCGACGACGTTCTTGTGAATTTCGACAGCGAGCGCGCCGCGGCCGCCGCCGAAGTTCTCCGCGATTTCGCAGCCGCGGGCCGACAAACGATCGTCTTCACTTGCCACGAGCACATCCGCGACATCTTCGCCGCGAAAGCGCCGACCCGGCAACTTCCTTACGCCGCGCGCGGAGCCGGCGCCGTCATCTCGTTCGCCGGCGGGCCCGACGCCGAAGCCTCGGTCGCCAAACCCCGCGGCTCTCGAAAGAAAGCGGAAATCGCCGACGATGACGACGAAGATCGCCCGATCAAACGTAAGAAAGCCGCTAAGGATAAAAAACGCGCGTCGCGCCGCCCCGCCGCACGAATTCAAGAAATTGAATTCGACGAAGAGGAGGAAGAGCCGCTGGAAGATGAAACCGTCGACGCGGAAGCCGAAACGACCGACGAGGAGGACCTCTGGAACGACGACGAGCCCGTAGAAGACGATTTCGAAGAAGCGGAAGAGGATGACGAAGTCGCCTAAGTTGGCCGTCGTTCGCTTAAATGCGTCTCGCAATTACCAATTGAATTGCGTCGCCTCCTCCCAATGTTCGTAGAGCTTTTGTAGCAATTCTTTTTCCTCGGCGATTTGCGCAACCAACTCGCGAACCCGCTCGCCGTTTCGCAAGATTTCCGGATTGGTCATATCTTCTTCGAGCGACGAAACCGAAGTTTCCCGCATGAAAATCTCGTCTTCGATGTCGCTGACCTTCCGAAAAGGATACTTCCTCTTCTTTTTCGGAGCCTCGGTCGAAGCGTCCGCTTTCGGATCCTCGTTCGCCTCGTCAGCCTGATTCCGTTTTCCGGCCTTTTTTACCTGCGATTTTCTCGCGGACGGCTTTTCTCCCGGCGCGGTTTTCGCCGTTCCCAACGTTCCGTTCGCCTTCATCTCCAAATACAGACGATAAGCGTCATAATTCCCCTCAATCACCCGAACGCCGTTCGGCTCCAAAATGATCAAATGATCTGCGACTTTGTTGAGGAAATACCGGTCGTGACTGACGAACATCACCGTTCCGTCGAAACCGGTCAACGCTTTTTCGAGCGAATCGCGGGCCCAAAGATCGAGATGGTTCGTCGGCTCGTCGAGGATGAGAAAATTCGCGTTTTCCGCGGAGAGCTTGGCCAACGCGACGCGACAACGCTCGCCCCCGCTCAAGCTGCCGACCTTCTGCAACGCCGTGTCCCCGGTCACGCCGAACTTGGCCAATAAATCGCGACGCTGTTGCGTAATCAAATTGTTCCGCTTCGGCCGAACCGCGTCGGCTACTTCGGCGTCGTCGGGCAACGACGACAAATGCTGATCGAAGTAACCGATCTCGACCCCTTGGCCGACGATCACGCGGCCGGCGTCGGCCTCTTGCTCGCCAAGCAAACATTTCAGCAACGTCGATTTACCGCTTCCGTTCGGCCCCAAAAGACCCCAGCGCTCGCCGCGAATCACGTCCGCCGTTAAGTCGTTGAACAATTGCCGATCGTAAGCCTTACCCAACCCTTCGACTCGTAGAACGATATCTCCGCTGCGCGCGGCGGGGGGGAAATGCATCGGCGGTGCGGCGATCGCCTTCGGCGGAGCGACTAAATCCTCTTCAAGACGTACTAATTTCTTTCGTCGATCCTCGGCCTGTGCGGATTTTTGCCCGTAGTGATTCCTGCGAATGAAATCCTTCGTCTTTTCGATCTCTTCGCATTGCTTTTCGTAAGTGCGCGAATGTACGAGCAAACGTTCTTGCTTTTGCGTCCAATAAGCCGTGAAATTACCGACGTACGAATCAATCGTTCCATGAAACAGTTCAAGCGTTCGGTTCGTCGTTCGATCGAGAAAATAGCGGTCGTGGCTGACGACGACGTAGGCGGCCGAACTTTCAATCAGAAACTTTTCCAGCCACTCGGTCGCCTCGATATCCAAATGGTTCGACGGTTCGTCGAGCAGCATCAGATTTGGCTCCGCCAGCAAAAGCTTGGCGAGCAACAGTCGGTTTTGCTCGCCGCCGCTTAGCGAAGCCGCCGGCTGCGTGAACGCCTCGCGCCGGAATCCGAGCCCGTCCAAAACGCGTTCGATTTTGTGTTCGATATTGTAAGCGTCCCGTGTATGCAATTCATGCTGCAAATGATCGAACCGTTTGGACAAGCGTTCGCGCTCGGCCGGGTCGTCGGTCGCGCTCATTTCGTGCGAGACTTCGACCGCTTCCCGCTCGAGCGAAATCAAGCCTGCCAAGGCCGCTTTGGCTTCGTTATAGACCGAAACCTGAGGATCGAACGAGGCCTGCTGCTCCAAGTACCCCAGGTGCGCGGAACCGTGCAGTTCGCACGTCCCTTCGTCGGCCTCTTCGCGGCGAGCGAGAATCTTCATCAACGTCGATTTCCCGCAACCGTTGGGACCGACAAGCCCGACCCCTTCGCCAGGGCGGACCTCGAACGTGGCTCCGTCCAAAACCGGCTCAGGACCAAAATGCTTTCGGATGCCTTTTACGTCGAGCAGAATCATGCGAGATCAACAGGGGCTAAAACGAAACGCCTAAAAACGCTAAACCCTTAATTATAATCAACTTGGCGGCGCTTGCGGAGGGGTTGCCAGATAAGATGCCTTGCCCCATTCCGTTATCTTTCGATTCTTGCCTGCCGCAACTTTCCAACTTCACCCTTGAATTTGTGCCGCGCGTTCACCTAACATGCTCCTCTGAATCGTCGCGCATCGTTGCGAATCGAACTTTGACAATTCATTTTTCCGTCAGTGACAAAAATCCTGAGAGCCGTCGACGTAACTCCTTGCGCCTCGGCAGTAATTCACCGCGTAAAGGCCCCTGAAAGCGCCGTAAGCTTCGCCCTACATTCCTCTTACGACTTGCAAACGCAAAAAACATGAAAAACTTTCCTCGTATAAAATTGCCGATTCGCTTTCGTAACAAGCTGTCGTTCCATGACTTGCGCCTCCGCTCCCGTTTGCTTATCGCCGAGAAAACGAGCGCGCCCCCGAAACACGCCGCCCTAACCGCTTGTGACGACGGTTCTTATGACGCATGGCATCACGAATGCGTCCAAAATCTCCGCGCAAATCACGAGAATTCCGCATTTCGCTTGGGAAAACGCGGCGTTTTTTGAAAATCCGCTCTATAACGTAAGGTCTCGCTTGTTAACTCAAATCATTAGTTTCCTCACTCAAAAACCGTCTCGCAATCGCCCAGAAATGATCATTTTTCGAAAAAGAATAAGCCGCCCCGGACAGTGCAGTTCCATGAATCAAAAAAGAATATCCCGTTACGCTTCTCCTTAGCTTCACGCTTGGCGCAGGATGAGGCGATCCCTACACTGAAAAAACTACTTACCCTTATCGTGGCTCCCGATCGGAGTAACAAATGAAAATCACGTCACTTTGTCTTGCGGCGCTCACCATCTTTTGCGGCGAGGCGTTCGGCAATATGGGCGTTTTTTACGGCTATGGGCACACGCTTCAACTCGTGAACACCGCGAACGTGCAAATGGTCTCCGAGGAGGTGACGATCTCGCCGAAATGCGGCGCGACCCCTTTGGCCAGCGTCGTTGAATTTCGATGTAAGTTCGTTTTGAAAAACAGGACGACGAAACCCGTCGATATCCAAGTCGGTTTTCCTCTCGGTCGCACTTCAAAAGTTGATCCGAAATGGCAAGAGCCCAGTTCAAACCCTATCTCCGATTACAGTTTTACCGCTCGCGACGGGAGACAAACCTATTACGTTCGGTACGAAGCCGCAGACTCGCAAAAGAAGTTTCGCAAAATTCTGCTCTGGGAAATGACATTCGCCTCAAAGGAGAGCAAAACCGTCGTCGTCCGATACAAAATTCCCGTCTCGCCGACATTCGGAGCGTTCACTCCTTCTTTGTTCGATTCCGCCTTAATCAATACGTCGTCTTCGAAACTATCTTCTGATCAACTACTTGAACTGTTCGCAATGCGAAACCCCTTGCGTGAATTCGGATTCTGCGATTCCTATGAATTCGCATACGTCACGGAAACAGGCCGATCGTGGGCGGGGCCAATCGAATCGGCGACGTTTCGGCTGAACGATCAACAATTTCAAAAGGACCTGAACGACTCCTTCCAAAAAGAAGCGACGCTAAATCGGAACCGGCCGTCGACCGACGCGACTCGAGGCCCCGATCTTCAACTCGCTGAGATTTTTAAGACTCCATTCAGAACCGTCTCTCCGGAAGGATGGAAACCGGCGTCAATGCCCGCCGTTTCCGCAAGTGGAACGACGGCTGCAAGCGAGCCTAACTGCCTCGTATTGAAATATGACAATTACGAACCTAAACAACCATTAGTTTTTCACTACTACGGATTGCCCTTCCCTCAAAAAGCCGATGAATGCGAGGAGTGGATCCGAACCGCATTAGGTCAAGAGCCTAAGCAATCCGTCGTTCTCGAATTACGCGAACTATTGGCCGCATTTTTTGGAGTTCCGCCTAAATCGGAGACCGTAAAGGATTTCGCTTCGACCCAAGTTTGGTTCACTCCCGATAGAGCGATTAAAGAGTCAGAGTTGACCGCCGAACAAAAGGCGATTTTAACTCGGCTTGAGGAAATAGCAAACAACCTTCCCGCAGACGACCCTAAAAAAAGGAATAAGACCGACTAGCTTTTGACTGCCGTCATGATTAGATCGACGCTTTTTTTCGGATCAAATGGGCGGCCGTCGTAATCGCCGTAAAACTTGACTTCGCTCGCTCCGCGTTCTTCGACAATGCGTCGCAGTTCGTCGACGGCGAGCGTTAGCAGCGGGGCGAACTCCGTTCGCAAAGGAGCTGCGCCGGTCGGATCAATGACCAGTAGCTCCACGTAGCCTCGTTCGCCCGTTCGATGCACGCCCTTGACGATTATGCGTTCCCCTTCGGAAAGAAGCGCGCGGTTGCACTTTTGCCAAACGCATGGCCCGTCGGACAAACGGGCTAGATTCAAAATATGAATGACGAGCGCTCCTCCAGGGCGCATCGCGGCGAGCATCGCGCTAAACGCGTTTTTTACGACTGACAGATCAGCGGACAAAGCCAGTGAATTGCCGACGCAAATGACGGCGTCAAAAGGGCTTGAGGGCGTAAACGGTTCGTCGAATCCACGGCGAGTCCAACGTAGATTCTCGTTCTCGCCGCACCGTCCCTTGGCGATGTCGAGCATCACGGGGCTGAGATCGGCCCCTTCGACCGCGATTCCCCAATCATGAAACATCGTCGCATGGCGACCGGAGCCGCAAGCGGCGTCCAGGACTCGTCGCACGGAATGTTTTTCAAAAAGGTCGCGATAGAACGGCGCCTCAAGCTTTAAACGCTTCGCCCAATCGATCATCGCCTCATAGGCTTCGGCGATTACGTCAAAACGCGGTTCAGTCATTGCGTCGTCCTTTCACAACGCCCCTCGCGGAATTATACCGACGACAAACGAAAAAGTCCTGCGGTAGAGCAGAGGAGGGGCGTTGTAGGGCATAGGGGGTAGGGCGTAGGGGACAGGGACGCGGCAAGCGAAACCGCTAATGAGTCACCCAAAGACGCGATCACCGTAGCGCCGCGTTTACTCTATTTGCGCAACGGTATAAGCGGCTTCATGCCCGGCGGCAGACTTGGCGCCGCGTTCTGCGGATCTTCGATCCATTCATTAAGAAGTCGAATTTCGACTCGGGAATTCTTTTCGCCGAGCGCCGCGTCGACCGGCATGTCCAGAGGCTCGTTCTCGGCGGCCAAAGCGATGCGCATGCGTTGAGGATCGACGCCGTGTTCGATCAGATAATCGCGAACGGCGCGGCATCGGGCGTAGGCCAAATCGATGTGGTCGCGGTAGACGGAATCTTTCGGCAAGGGCCTGCGCGAAGTGTGCCCGCGCAGCTCTATTTTTTGCAGTTTGCCGGCCAAGGCCTGGGCGACGAAAAACATTTCGCTCTTTTGCTTATTGGAAAGATCGGCGGAGAACTCCGGGAAGAAAATTCGTCCGCCCGGCACGGTGTATTCGCCGGTCTTGGTGACTTTCAGCGCGACGCTGCTATCGCTATTCGCTTTTCCCGTGGTAAGCGTGCGCGCTTTTTTATCTTCTTTTTCCGCCTTCAGTTCGGCGGGAATTTTTCCGCGCATCGAGGCCGGTCCGCCGGTCCAACAGTTCGCCAAAGTCCAGTTCGGTCCGAAGCGGTCGTAGAGCGAACGAATGACCTTACGCATCTTCGCGTCTTCCGCCTCGGAATCGGTCATGCCTCCGCCTCCGGTCGGATTGATCTGCCCGGCGTTTTGCGGCGGGTTTTTGCTGTCTGCGTGCCCTTTATCGCTTGCCCCCGGTCCGCTCGTCGTGGCATAGAGCACCACGAAGAACGCCATGATGATGGTGATCATATCCGCGTAGGAGACCATCCATTCAGGCGCTCCGCCTTCAGACGACTGCGGCGGCGGTTTATTTCCCATGACTTATATCTTTGCGACTGACTCGATGAATTGCTTATTGAACGCTTAGATGCGGCGATCGTCCATATCTTCTTCGTCCCTCGGCCGAAGCTTCGGCGGAAGGAACGTGAGCAAGCGTTGTTCGACGACTCGCGGGCTGTCGCCCGACTGAATCGCTAAGACGCCGCGCAAGATAATTTCCTTGAACATCACTTCTTCATGATTGATGCAGGCGAGCTTCTCGGCCATCGGAATGCAAATTAGGTTGGCCGTTACGGCTCCGTACAAGGTGCCGACGAGGGCCACGGCCATCGACGGGCCGATCGAGGCCGCGTTCGACAAATTGCCGAGCATCATCACGAGGCCCAGCAGCGTGGCGATCATACCGAAAGCCGGGCCGCAACGCCCGATGGTTTCCAGAACTTTTTTACCTTCGGCGTGTCGCAATTCCATCGCTTCGATTTCCGTTCGCAGCACTTCGTTGACCGTTTCGGGCTTGATGCCGTCGACGGCCAATTGAATGCCTAGGGCGACGAACGGGTTTTCAATTTCTTTGCCTTTGTCTTCCAAGGCCAGGAGTCCGTCGCGGCGCGCGATCTCGGCCAGCTTAACAATATCTTTGATGATCTCGCTCGGATTATGACGCTTTCTATAGAAAAGCATCTTGACGATTGAGAAGACCGACAACACGCGATGGATCGGAAATCCGACGAGCATGACGGCAGTGCCGCCGCCCAACACCATCATGATGGCGGGCGGATCGACGAACCCGGCGAAATTGATCCCTTCGCCGTGCATTCCCATAAACAGCAAGGCGCCGGTCATCATCAGAAAGCCGAGTATTAACCCTCCGATGGTCGTAATGTCCATTGTCTCTTATCCTTTTCCAACGCACGTTCGTCGCGCAGTTGACCGCGCGGGGTTGCGCACGCAACCTCCTCGTAGATATAGCTTTTTATTACAAAAGTGGTTGCGAAATCGAAACAAAAAAGGGAACGATCGAAACGATTGTGCAGGTTATGCGGAATTCGATAACAGTCCGATGCTGGCCTAGTTTTCTGACAGTCGGAGATAAGAAAAAAGGCGAGATCACCCCCACCCTTCGGCGGGATCATTTATTGATATACGGCAGCTTCCACGTCTCTTCCCAGTCGCCGGGGTCTTTCGCAACTCCTTTAGGTGTATTAAAATACGTCTCTGGATATTACGAATTCCGAATTAAAGCGACGAAATGGCCAAAGCAACCTATAAAGACGCCGGCGTGGACTTAGACGTTTACCGTCAATCGATGGCCCGCCTCCCGAAGCTCCTTTCCCGAACTTTCTCGCCGCGGGTGATGCCGCTCGATGGAGGGTTCGCCGGGCTGTTTCAACTCGATTTCGGAAGTCCGCTCTTCGCACGCAATTATAAGGAGCCGGTGCTGGTCTCTTGCACCGACGGCGTGGGAACGAAACTGAAGGTTGCGTGCATGGCCGGGGTGCATCACACCGTCGGCATTGATCTCGTGGCGATGAGCGTGAACGACGCCCTTTGCTGCGGGGCCGAACCGCTCTTCTTCCTCGATTACGTGGCCATGCCCAAGGACGACACCGAGTTATTGGCGGCGATCGTCGAAGGGGTGACGAATGGCTGCGTGGAAAGCGACTGCGCGTTGATCGGTGGCGAGACGGCGATTTTGCCAGACCTTTACGCCCCCGGCGACTACGACTTGGCGGGTTTCTGCGTCGGCGTCGTCGATAAGGCGAACGTCATCGACGGCCGCGCGATGGAGCCGAACGACGTCGTGATCGGCGTGGCCTCGTCGGGCATGCACTCGAACGGCTACAGCTTGGCCCGCAAGATTGCCTTCGACATCGCAGGCTTGAAGATTCACGATCACGTCGAAGAGCTCGGCCAAACTATCGGGCAAGCCTTGCTTACGCCGACCGTTCTTTACGCCCGGCCGATTCGCTATGTATTAAATCACTATCGCGTGAAGAACGTCGTGCACGGCATCGCGCACATTACCGGCGGCGGCCTGCGTGAAAACCTTGGCCGCATCGTGCCTAAGGGAGTGCATATCGTCATCGAACGCGGTACATGGACCGCCCCGCCGATCTTCAATTGGATGCAACGCCAAGGCGAAGTCGATCAGGACGAGATGGATCAGGTCTTCAACATGGGCTTGGGCATGGTCCTCGTGGTGGCGCCGTATTACGCCGACAGCATTCGCCAACAGTTGAAGAAATTTAAACTGCAAAGCTGGATCATCGGTCGCGCCGAAAAAGGAGACGGCGGCGTGAGTTGGGGAAAACTCTAAGCGGCCAGCGTTCAAATTGTCTTTCGCTTTTCTCGCCGATTAGAGAACGGTATAGCTTCCGCTCGCCGCAAAGGCGTCGTCACTTCAGACAAAAACGTTCGATAATTAATCGTCGCTCATCTCAATCGCGAGAACCGTCATTTGGCACAATGCTCCGTCATATCTTACGGCGTGCGAGCATCTTTCCACGCAATGTTCGCCTCTAGCCGATCATTGCGAGCGTAAATCGCTTGTTTCCAGCGATTATCTTTATTAGAAACCCTTTCGGCATAGGGTTTGCTTTGCATTAGGGCATGAACGCAACCAAACAAAGCACGAACGACGTCACGTCGCCGCGAACGCAGCGGGAAATATTCTTCATGCGCGCTAAGACTCGCCGCAGCGATTCAAACAAGAAGAAACAGTCGTTTTTCCAGGGGAATACGATGTTTCGTCAATGTTAGCGCAGCCAAAGATTTATCGAATCTCGAAGAACTTAGCATTCGGACTCGTTTTTCGACGTTTTTAGAAATTGACGTGAATCGGGAAAGAAATACAATCGGCGTATTGAGACTTCATCTCAACTAATGCCGTCCCGCCTTTCGTCGGCGCCGTAAGTTCGCCGACTCTCGACATGAACGCCGCGATTTCGCCGAAGCATGCGCGAGCGAAGAACGCGGCAATCAAGGAGGCCTGAAATGACAAACAAAAGAAGACAAAGACGCTCGGAGCGCGCTTTCACGCTTGTCGAGTTGCTCGTCGTAATCTCCATTATCGGGATGTTGTCGAGCTTGTTATTGCCCGCCATTCAAGCCGCGCGCGAAAGCGCTCGCCTCATGCAATGCAAAAGCAATCTGTATCAAATCTGGATCAATACGGACAACTATCGATCATCTACGACCAAGGGAAAAATGCCGACGGCCGCCGATCTTGGAAATTGGTGCATGCGAGTCGCGCCCGGCAAGAAGTTTCCCGTGAGCGATAAGAACGCCTTGCCGGAAACGTTCGGTTTGGAGGCGTTTTTCAAGAAGAAGATTCAAGGCTCGATGCAAGGAATATTCGTTTGCCCCTCGGCCACCCGCGAAATGCGCGAAGTCTGGGAAAGCACGTACGCCTTCAGCATCGCCGCGAATTTGGAAAAACCTCTCACGCAAGTAAGAGGAATCACCAATTCCGATACGGACGGGCCTTCCATACTCACGCAGATTTGGGTCTGGGACAATTACAACATGAAACCAGGCGACAGCGGCTGGCGAGGACCGTTCGGCTCGGGCTATTCGATTTCAAACGCACAACCAAAAACGCACGCCCGATCAGGATTGTACGGGTACAACTGCTTATTTCGCGACGGCAGCGTTGATTTTAAAACCCTTTAATGACGCCGACGGAGCGTTAGTGCGAAAGGTTAACTGACTTCGCGGGACTTCATACCTGAACGCATTCGCCCCTCATAGCGAGAGGGCGATAGAAAGAATAGGCAAATGATTTTGACGACGGCTACGGCAAGCGTCATCGCCGCCGTATGGTTGGGAATCCTCGCATTTTTCGGCGTAACTCCGTTCGGCTGGATCGGAATTCTCGCCGGACTGCTCACAGGAATCGCGGCTCGCTTTTTCGCTTCAAGCGGTCAACGCGCGGCGATTAGTTTCGGCGCGGCGTTCGGAGCTTTCGCCGTAATGGCGATAGCGGCCTTCGTCTCGCCATGCGAGCAAATAACGCCAAATGAGCAATCGTTCGAAGCGATCCTCAGCGACGACGCATTCATCGATTCAATCGCCGAACAAATAATATTTGATCGCGCTATGAACCTTCCGGCGAACGCGAATAACGTGAACGGAGCGACCGCCTCCCCCTTCGTCGATCCCAAAGTCGGCGTTCCGAAAGAAGTGCGAGTCGCCGCCGAGGCCAAGTGGAAGGCGATGAGCGCGACCGAGAAAGAGAAAGCGCGTCGCATTCGACGCCAACTCGCGATTGATTCGGCGAACGCCAATCAGAATCCTAACTACATTTGGATAGAACGTTTACGCAGGTTGAACTATTGTTGGACGACCGCGGCATTGGCGTTTCTCACATCCGTGCTCGGCCTTCAAGCAAAGCCTCCGACGGAATCGCGAACGATTCCCAAACCAAAATTTAGAAACGGCATTCAGAGCGCCAGGAAATCCGCATAACAGGTTAAATTAAGTGAATTTATCACAGGAGTTTCGTACAATGAGTCTAACCGCTCTCTTGCGCAACCGCGCCGGATTTCTCGCGAAAGGGTTTGCGATTGCCGCATTCGCCTTGGCGTTCTCGGCGTCGGCCGAGCTAAAAGCCGTCGCCATCGACGGAGCCCAGGTTCTCTTAAGCAAATCGCTGATCATCGGAGACACTGGTTCTACGTCTTTCGGCAGCTACACGTATGACTCGGTCAATAACGTTTATTACGTCGCCGTTTTCGGGTCTGGGCAAGGTCTTCGAAAAATTTATCAAGACGATAACGGCAACTGGACCGGCGATACTTACGTTTATTCGTCCGATTTAAACCGCTATATTCGCAGCACTGACGTCGCCGGAGGCCTTACGAGCGGCAATGACTCGGGCACGACCACTCCCAGCGGCATTTTGCTAAATCCCAAGGCCATAACCGTAACGGTCACCGCTCCGGCTAACGTCACTTCCAGCGGAAGCAACTACACGTACAACGCCGCCGACAACACCGTCAGCATCACCTACGCCGCCGGCTCGCTCGCCTATATCATCGATCCGACCGGAGCGGTGAAAATTGGCGGAACCGGCACGAACTACGCCGCCACGAAGAAACTCTACGCTTGGGACTTGCGTCAAGTCGGGGCGGCCACTACTTCGGAATTGGATTATAACAACGCTCTAAACGGAGCAGGAACCGTAACCGGAGCCTACGGCACGGCCGATTGGAACGACGTGTTCCGAACCGTCGTCACCGAAGACGTCGTACGCGCCGCCGTCACGGCGACGGGCACGACCGCCTCGACGCTTAACATCGGCCGCCAATTCGCTTGGTCCACCGACGGTCAATCCGTTTACGCCGCCGACAGCAACAACGGCTTGTTAAAAATCAACGCCGTCACCGGCGCCACGACCGTCATCGCTCCGAAGACGAACTCCGAAGTGGCCGTTCTGTCGTCTTCCGTTCGCAATTTAGGGGGCGGCCTCGGCGATCAAGTCCTATTCGTCGGCACGAACGTCGGTAACGCCGGCGGCATCAGCTACGTCGTCGATAACAGCACCACCGTAACCGGCGCAGTAACGCTGGTCAGCTCGGCGGCCTTCGTGAATTACTCGGGAAGCGCCGTGGTCAACAGCGTCGCCGCTTTTACGACCGACTCGAAAGGAAATATCTATTTTTTCGATTCCAATAAATCCTTGCAAAAGTACGATACCGAAGGACGTCTTAGCGTCGTTTTGAATAACGCGCAAATCGCCGAACTCGACCACACCGTCTCAGGCACGCACGCCGCCTCCAGTTCGGCGCTTCGATTGCAAGTTCAGGAGACCGCGACCGGCACGACGGTCACATGGCGGGACAACCTCACTTTCGTCGCCGGAGCGCAGGTTTCCAAAACGGGCGATTTCAACAAGGACAACGTCGTCGATCAAGCCGACCGCACGTTCTTCATCACCCAATTCAACAAAACCGTGCACGGATTCACGCCGAATCCTTCGACCGGCAGTTCGATCAACGACTACAAGGATTACATCGCCGCCGACTTGAACGGCGACGGCGTCGCGATCCACGTCGATACGACGGGAACCGGCGTGAAGCTCGCCGCCGCTTCGGTGACGAGCAAAGACCTCGACGTGCTGAAAAAGTTCACGATCGAATTGAAAAAAGGGGACTTTAATTGGGACGGCACGTCGCTCGATTCGCCCGACGTCACGACGTTCTGGAGCAACTTCGGCGTCACCGCCGCTTCAAAAGGCTACACGGCCTTCTCGGTCTTCGACGGCGACGTGAGCGGCGACGGCTTGGTCAATAAAACCGACTATTACTCGCTCGAAAACCTCGCCGCCGACTTCAACGCCGACGGCAAGGTGGACGCCACGGATTACACCATTTTGCAGTTGCACTGGGGGCAAACTGTCACCGACGGCTACGCCTCGGGCGATTCGAACGGCGACGGAAAAGTAGACGCGACCGACTATACCGCCCTGCAATTGGAATGGGGAACTTCTTCCTCGTTCGTCTATCAAGGAGTTTCCGCTGCGGCCGCCGCCGTGCAAGAAGTTCCTGAACCGACCGCTTTGCTCCTCCTTGGAGCCGCGTTCGTCCTCGTCGCGTTGCGACGCCGAAATCGATCCTAGAGATTCGCAAACCTCGCATCTTGCCGCGCTGATCGCAGCAAGGCGCTATTCGCACAACGTACGTTGCGTAACCCTCCGCCGCTCGTTTAGCAATTTATTAACAGACATGAGGCAGCGCCGTCGCGAGAGTTATGCGTCTATTCGCATTTTTGTTTTTATACTTTATTTCCGAGGAACACGCAATGAAACGCATTTTGTTTTCCCTTGCCTTAATCGCGGCGTTGGCGGCCCAGGCCTCCGCCGAAGTTCTCACCGCATCGATCGTCTCGGTGTCCAATACGTCGGTCGCCGCATTGTCGAACTACGTCACGCAAGACGTTCACTTGGCGAATTCAACTCGCTGGCTGAATTCGCAGATTTTGTTGACTTTGACCAGCGGATCAATTTATCAAGACCAGTTCGGCGGCAACGTCAATCCGAACTCCGCTCTCGTCGGAGTCTTCCCGTCGTTAGCGTACGACACGTTCGTTTCTTCCGGCTCGGTATCCGAGTCGGGCAACGATCCGTCGATCATCGGCGGCGCCGTGAACTTGGGCGGTGCGTCGGCCTCGACTTTTACGTCTGCTGCAATTGACGTCGCGTGGGGATCGAACACTTCGACCGTTATCGGCGACCTTGATCTCGCGCGCATCACGCTTTCCAAAACCGCGAACGGAACATTTAAGTTCCTCGCAAACACGGTCGGCACGTCCGTAAATACGGTCTTCACCGGAACAGTCACGAACGGCGTGATTTCGTTAATTCCGGTTCCGGAACCGGCCACGTTCGCCATGCTCGGCATCGCCGGCCTCGGCATGCTGTTCGTCCGCAAGCGCAAGTAACCCACTGATTGAAATTAAGCGGATTGCGCAGCGTTTCGCGTCATTTCGTCCGTTAAGACCAAAACCCGGCTCAACTCCTTTATGAATGACCGCCGATTAGTCCTCCGCCTTCGAGGAACGATCCCCTAGCGAAAACAGTTTTATGCCCTCACTACCGAACGCCACGCAATTCGCTTTCCGATTTCTCGCCGCATCGATTGTGACGCTGTCGCTTACGGCGAAGGTCCGTTGCGAAGAGGCCGCGCACAAATCGTCGGAAGCGCCGAGGAAGTCCAAAGAAGGGAAGCAATTGGCCGGTTGGCGAGAGCTACGCGTTGAAGATCGGGCGCTTCTGCGAGGCGCCTATTCGCGTCCTCGTTCCGAATGGCCGAAGCCGACGCTTGATCGGTCCGTAGCGCTCGACGATCTTGGACCGCTTCCGAAACCGGAGCATCCGAAATCGAATCCGCCGACTGCGGAGAAGCAAAAACTCGGCGAAAAGCTCTATTTTGACAAGCGTCTCTCGGCGGACGGCAAAACAAGTTGCGCGACGTGCCATGCCCCGGAGCGGGGCTGGGCGAACGGGCATGCCTCGTTGAAAGAGAATCCGCTTTGGAAGATGCGTCGAGACCCGTTACCGTTGCAGAACGTCGGCCTGCTAAAAACATTTGGCTGGGACGGCGTCGCCTCGACGCTTGAAGACTATATACAAATTTCGCTTACGAGTCCCGCCGAGATGGACATTGACGAGTCGGTCGCGCGAATCCGCCTTAACGACGACAAAGCGCTTCGCGCGTTGTTCACCTCGGCCTTCGGCGACGATCAAATCAACTTCGACCGCATTAAGAAGGCCTTGGCGGTCTATCTTCGGACGATCAATGGCGACGAAAGCGCGTTCGATAAATTCGTCGGCGGAGACAAAGACGCACTTTCGGACGAAGCGATTTACGGTCTGCACATCTTCCGCACCGACGCTCGCTGCCTTAACTGCCACAACGGCCCTAATTTCACCGATCAGAATTATCACGAAGTCGGATTGAGTTATTACGGGCGTGAGCTGGAAGACCTCGGCCGCTATTACGTAACGAACGACGACAAGGACGCGAGCAAGTTCCGCACTCCATCGCTACGGAATCTTACGCAAACTGGTCCGTATTCGCACAAAGGAACGTTTCAGCTCGAGGGGATGCTGAACCTAGTAAACGCGGGCATGCCGAACATCAAGCCGCGAAATGAAAGCGAGGAAAACGATCCGCGATTTCCCAAGAAGTCGCCTTTGATCAAAAAGCTCGATCTTTCAGGAGTCGAGCTTGGGTATCTCCGAGTATTTTTGGAATCGCTCGCCGAACCGCAAGCGAAAAAGTCGCCTGTAAAAAAGAATCCGTAATTATCTGGAATTGTGACCACGAACATGAGGAGAAAATCGTGAAGCACGCATTTTTCGTATTTATCGCCACTGCCGTGTTCATCGTCGCCCCGATCGCCGCATCGGTCGTGAAGGCCGCTGAAAATCAACCGGCCGCGACGAGCGCCGCCTCGACGGCGGCCGCCGATGCCTTCGCCCAAGGCAAGGCGAAACTTGCCGCCGGTCAATTCAAAGAGGCGCTCGCCGCTTTCAAAACCGCTTCCGAAGGCGACGCCCAAAACAAAAGCTACGCCAAAGCGTTCGCCTCGCTGGAAAAGGCGATTTCATTTCAAGAAAAGCTTCCCGCCGAAACCGACGCCCAGAAATGGATCGGTATCGCCCGCGCTTTGCACGTTTACTATCACCAAAACTCCGCCTTCGTCGCGGCGAAAGAACTCGACGAAAAGATCAACCGAAAGTATCAGAACACGATCTCGGCGTTGCTCTTAGCGCAATCGCTGTTGGCCTTAAACGAAAACGCTCAAGCCGTCGAATTGCTGGCGAAGCTTCCGCCCAAGAATCAGAACGTCGAAACTCAATCTTTGAGAGCGATCGCCTTGTATCGCGAGGGAACGAAAGAAGAAGCGTTGAAGCTGGCAAAGTCAATCTCTTTTTCAAAGAATCCGTGTGCGGGCAAATCGTTCTCTTACGCCAAGCTGCACGCCGCATTGGAGTTGAACGACGAAGCGGCGAAATATCTCCGCAGCGCGTTTGAACAAGCGCCGCCGGCCTGCCTTGACGCATTCAAAGAGGCCGCGAAGCAAAATCCCGATCTTGGCAAGTTGCTTGCTAACCCGAAGTACGCCGACTTGCTCGCGGTTCAATCGAAGCCGGGCGCCGAACATCATGAAGAGGGGGAAGCGCACAACGACGCCGATTCGGCTCCTCGGCATCAATGCTTGGATTGCCCGAACCAGAAGAAGCTTGACGCGGATTCGGATGAAAAGAAAAGCGACGAGAAATCGGAAAAGGCCGAGACGAAATCGCCCTCGAAATAAATGCGTTCGCTCCATGCCGAACGATGAGGGCCGCATAAGGCCGCCCTCATCGGCGGCGCTCACTTTTTTGACTAATTGAAGCTATGAATTCCGTCATCGAATGCCGAAACCTTACGCATCACTACGGCCGCAAGCCTGCCTTAAAGGACGTGTCGTGGCAACTTCAGCCCGGACGCATTCTTGGTCTGCTCGGACGTAACGGCGCGGGGAAGACTACGACGATCAATATTTTGAATTCGTTTCTTACGCCTTCGGCCGGTCGCTGCCTCCTATTCGGAGAAGACGCTCATGAGTTGACGCCGCGAACCAAGGCAAGAATCGGCTACCAAATTGAAGGGCACGTTCAATATGGATTCTTCAACACGCGCCAAATCGAACGATTCTACTCGGCTTTTTATCCGCAGTGGAACCCGGCGATTTACTACCGGCTCATGGACAAGCTGGATATCACGCCTTCGCAACGAATTTCTTCAATGTCGTGCGGCCAGCGTTCGCAAGTGGCGCTAGGATTGATTCTTGCGCAGCAACCCGATCTGGTGATCTTCGACGATTACTCGATGGGGCTTGATCCCGGTTACAGACGGCTGTTCGTCGAGGTGATTCGCGACTACGCCGCCGACGGAAAACGGAGTATTTTATTGACCTCGCATATCATTCAGGACCTCGAAGATCTTGTTGACGACGTGATCATCTATCAACGAGGGCGAGCGTTAGTAAACACGGTCGCCTCGGATCTAACTCGCAATTTCCGAAAGTTTTCATTCACGACCGAAGTCGCGTTCGAGGACTCGTTCGACGAAGCCAGCCAATTGCGACTCGAAAGGGGAGCGAAACGTTCGGCCATCTACGGATTCCTCGACGAGGAGGGGGCGGTAGACGAACTACGCCGACGCCATGTGACGATCGCCGACCTACATCCCGAGCCGTTGACCCTTGAAGACGCTTTTATCGCCCTAACAGGCAAGTATTAATCGCCATGCATATGCCAGCCAGATCGACCGACGTAATAGAAACGAGCGGACAAGAGCAACCATTTCTTGCCGAGCGAAACCGTCTCGCCGCCGGTTTTTTTCGCGCGACGTTTTACAAGGAATGGATCAAACTTCGGCTCTACTGGACCCTTTTGCTCCTGGGAAGCACGGGTTATGCCGCTTACCTTTGCCTATGGTTGCGTTATTTACACCAGTTCAACGACGCCGTCAGCGTATGGGGAGCATGGATATTCAAAGGCTTTCTATTCTTCGCTCCGTTCAGTTACGTTCCGCTCGTCGTCGGCGTGACGCTGGGCGCGATCCAGTTTCTTCCCGAAACGCTCAACAAGCGCATCCGACTCGCCCTGCATCTGCCGCTCGGCGAAAATCGGATCATCAGCTATCATCTTTTAAGCGGCCTGCTGGGACTGGCGGTCGCGTTGTTTCCGGCGACGGCTCTTTTCGTCGTCACCGGTTTGGTCTATTTTCCGGCCGAGTTTCAGCGGAATCTATTGCTGACGCTGGCGCCCTGGATACTGGCCGGATTCGCCGGCTACCTGCTCACGGCGGCGCTGCTGCTGGAGAACGCTTGGCGATATCGCGTGTTCTATCTGTTGCTAAGCGGCGCGGCGCTCCGCCTTTTTTTTCTGGGCGAATTTTACGACGTATATCAGCGGGCGCTGGCAGGGTTCGCGGTTTGGACCGCCGCCCTCTTTTTATTGCCTCTGCTCTCCAGCTACCGCTTTCGCAAAGGACTCGCCTAAATGAAACAAGCAGCCCGCATATTTCTGTTCCTCACCGGGATTATCCTGCTCGCGTATTACTTGCCGGCGGGCTTTT
Source organism: Thermoguttaceae bacterium (assembly GCA_963665265.2). Classification (GTDB taxonomy): domain Bacteria; phylum Planctomycetota; class Planctomycetia; order Pirellulales; family Thermoguttaceae; genus CAXXHQ01. The sequence continues at coordinate 3,478,157 of OY762224.2, forward strand.
GGCTTATCGCCGACAAACGCCAACGCGCCCCGACGGTATTTTACAGTTGCATGGAAAACCGTTTTCTTTTGATGCGTTTTGAAAAGGGGGAAGTGCGACGCACCGACCCCGCAGGCGCGGTTTACGAGCAAGAGGACTTCGAGCGTCTGTTGCCTTTGGACAATTACATGCAGCTTTACAAAGACGGGAAGATGCCGAAAGAAATCAACGGCATCGCCGTCACTCCTGAAAAAATTCGCCGCGATCAAATCAGCCTGCGTCTACGACCGACGCAATTCGACAGCCCTTCCGTCGGGCTTACTCCGCTGTTTGAATCGCAAAGCGGCCGCGTGCGTTTGGAAATGCCGACCGATATGATGCGACTGGGCGACCGGATCGAATTCCTCGACGTGAAGACGAACCGCCTGCTGGCGGAGAAATCCGCGCGGTTCCAGAAAGCGTTCGACGAGGCGGGGTTCGCCTTTCCCGTTCGACTGATAGGAGGAAATCCAAGCACGCGAAAGTCCTACGACGAAGGATACTTTCTGGTGGATTCCGCCGGCGTTTTCTTCCAGTTGCGACAAGCGCGAGGCGAGCCGGAGTTGCGGCGCATCGTTGACGTCGCCGCCGCAGGGGACAAAGATCTCTGGACAAAGCTTCGCCCTCGCTATCTGCATGTTCAGGAGCAAAGCAACAAAGAAGTGCGATTGTTGATCGTGGACGAGGACGGCGGCGTTCATCTGGCTATTGGCGCGGACTATCGACTCGTGACGATACCGTTGAAAAAATATGATCCGTTAAAGATGCAATTAAGTCTGCGCGGCGACTTACTCAATCGACTCGTCACGGTAACCTCCAACTCAAGCGTCGAATCAACCTCGCTGGATCGCGACTACAAATTCGTGGATCGCTACGTAGAAACGCTCACTCCGCGCGAGGTCAGTCCGACGGGACGGTTCGCGGCCGTGCTGTTTCCATTCACGGTGGATTTTGAAAGCGATACTTCGGGATATCTCGGGTTCCACATAATTTGGGGCGACAGACTGGCGTGGGGAATCAATCTGGGGCTTCTGATCGTCCTGGTCGTATGGCTGCGAGTGAGCAAGCAGCCGATCACGCAACGCCTAACGGACCTGGCGGCGGTGGGATTCGGCGGCCTATTCGGGGTCTTGCTCCTGCAGTTGTTGCCGAGCACGGCGTCACCCAATCGTTTAAACTAAATTCAACGCCGCTTGAACCAACCGGGCAGGAGTCGTTTCAACCGGAAGCCAGCCGTACGATGCGCTGCGACCTCCTCGCTCGAAGTTTGCGCCGAACGAAGAAAACAGGGTGAAAAAGCGGAAAACCGCCCCTATAATCGGTACAGTCGCCCTGATTTCCTTGCCAACCGCCGTTTAATCACCTAAGATACTATGTTGCATAAGGTTACGTTCGATATCGTTTTTCGCGCGAAAATCGAGTTCGACGACCTTATACATCATATAGGCCCGACGTTTCTTCCCGCTATTTCGCCCGCCGAAACATGGTCATCACCGAAGCGAACGGATTCCGAACGATACGTAAGATCGCCGCCGCGGTAGCGGTCGCATTTTCGCTCACTACTTGCGTCTTCGCCGCCGGGCCAAGAAATGCCGCGCGCGACGAGGCGAAGAACGACGAAACGACTTCAAACGTATTCGTTCCGCCTGACCGCGCCACGCTCAATCGTTTGTCGCAAGCGAAAGACTTAGCGAATCGTGAGAATTTCGGCGGAGCGGTTCGGAATCTCGGCGCTATTTTAGACGGCCCCGAGGATTTCTTTTTTCAACCGGACAAAAACCGACCGGTCTATCGCAGCATCAAAGCGGAAGCGCAGCGGCTATTAGGCGAAATGCCGCGTGAAGCTCGTGAGATGTACGAATTGCAATACGGAGCTCGCGCCGAGAGCATGCTGAAAGAGGCGGCCGCATCGGGCGACTCCGCGACGCTCGCCGAAGTTTCTCGCCGATTCTTTCACACGCAAGCCGGACGGCAGGCGACGTTATTGCTGGGACTCGATCATCTTGATCACGGCCGACCGTTGGCAGCCGCGCTCACGTTGCAACGCCTGACGGAGTTTCCGGAGTTGGCCGAATCGTTTGAACCCTCGCTTTCGCTCGACCTGGCGGCAAGCTGGCGGTTGGCCGGATCGTCGAACAAGGCGGCGCGAACGTTGCTCGATTTGAAGTCTCGTATGCCGAACGTCACGCCGATCGTTGCGGGAAAACCAGTTCCGTGGTTCTCCGGTCTTAAAGACGTGCAGACTTGGCTGGACAAATACATCGGCGCTCCAATTGAACGCAACCCCGAACGCTCGGACGAGCGACTGGTCTATCGCGGCAATCCGGCGCGGAATTCGACCGATTCGGGCGACGTTCCGCTATTAAACGTTTGTTGGACCGCCCCCACTCTCTTCAATCCGCAGCTTGAAGCCGCCGTGGACGCCTACGAACAATACCGTTCCGAAGGAGGCATGCCGTGCATCACCGCCGTGCAGCCGCTCGCCGTGAACGACGTGATCCTGACTCGCAATTTTCGCACTCTCATGGCCGTCGATTTTTCCACAGGCAAGCGCCTCTGGGAGGCTCCGACCGACGACGTGCCGGAAGATTTGACGATCGCCGACGCATTTGAATCGAACTACAACCAAATGCTCTACGTCGGGGCGATCGTTCAGCAACGCCTACTGACCGATTCGACCTACGGACAACTTAGCAGCGACGGCAGCCTCGTTTTCGCCGTCGAAGACCTCGGCATCGGCGCCTCGTTCCCTTTCGTCGCTCGTTCGATGACCGGACGTGGCGGCGCCGCTAACGCCGGACAGCAAACGACCTACAATCGGCTGGCCGCCTACGACGTGCGCACCGGAAAATTGAAATGGCAACTCGGCGGAAAGTCGGGCGAATACGAACTACGCCAGCCCGAAACTTTCTTCCTCGGCGCGCCGCTGCCGCTGATGGGACAACTTTACGCGATCGTCGAAGTAAAACAAGAGATACGCCTTGTCGCTCTCGACGCCTCGACCGGCGACTTGCTCTGGTCGCAACAATTGGCGATGGTCGAGCGCGGCGTGCAACAAGAGGTCGCGCGACGCACTTCCGGCTGCTCCCCCTCCTACTCCGACGGCGTTCTCGTCTGTCCGACGTCGGCCGGCTCGGTCGTGGCCGTGGACTTAGCCGCCCGATCGCTGCTCTGGGGATACCGCTACGGTCGCGACTCCCGCGCCGATCGCACAACCCGAATGATGCAAAGCCAATTGATGTATATGTCGAGCGACGGCGCTGAGCCGGAAGCCGCCCGCTGGGGCGATTCGGCCGCCGTCATCTTCAACGACCATGTTTTGCTCGCCTTGCGAGAATCGAACGAATTGCATTGTCTGAACTTGCTTACTGGCGAATTGGCGTGGTCGGCTCCGCGCGAAGATGACATATTCATCGCTTGCGCCTTGCCCGACAAAGTTGTGCTGGTCGGCTCACGCGGAATCCGCGCGCTTAAGTGGGACAAAGGCAAGCTCGCTTGGAAAACGCCGGTCAATTTCGCCGACGGCGTGCGTCCCTGCGGTCGCGGATTCTATAACGGTCAGGAATACATCCTTCCGCTTTCCTCGGCCACGGCAGTCGCCGTCGATTTGGAAAAGGGCGTCATTTCTCGAACCGTTCAATCGCGAAACGCCGAAAAGGCGGGGAATTTGATTCCGTATAAAGGCTATCTGCTCTCGCAGACATCGAGGGGATTGACGGTCTTCCGCCAACGAGACGCCGCCGTCGCCGAAGTTGCGCACCGTCTGCAAAAAGATCCCAACGACGCGCAAGCCTTGGAACTACAAGGCGAATTGCAGCTCGACTCCGGCGACTTGAACCCGGCCGTCGATTCGCTACGTCGATCCTACGCCATTCATCCCGACGATCGCACCCGCGAATTTCTCCGCGGCGCCTATTTCGAGGGCCTCGAAAATAACTTCGCCGCGTTCCGCGACCGCGCCGCCGAAGCGGAATCGCTCACCGATTCGCCGGCGCACAAGGCGACGCTGCTCCGCTTGATGACCGTCGGCTGGCGTCTGGCGGGTAACCGCGATAGCGCGCTCGAGTACTTCCGCAAACTGGCCGATCTTGACTCGCACGATTTCCCGCTCGACAAGCCGGAGAAAAATCGCTGGACTCGGCGCGATCGTTGGCTGGAATCCGAGTTCGCAGCCTTGTGCGGGGAATCGACGTCCGGATCGAGCGGTTCCGTCGAATCGTTCGTCGTCGACCGCTTGAACTTGGCCAAGCAATCAAACTCGCTTGAATCGTGGGAACGATTTCTGCGACGCTTCGGCGACGCGGACGTAAAAAACGGCGTCTATACGGCGCTCTTAAGCGAATACGTGAAAAGTAAACGCATTCTCGACGCCGAGGCTCTCGTCCGCCGCGTTTCGACGAACGACGCTACCGCCCTCGGCGTAGAGTCTCTTGTCGATTTGACGAAGCTGTATCGCCGCGTTAATTCGCCGGAAATCGCGGCCTTGTTCTTCGACGCCGCGCGGCGTGCGGCGGAATACGCCTCGCCGGACGAGAATGCGAAGTTCGACGCCTTCGCCTCTTCGCTATCCAAAGACGATCAGCTCCGCAATCCGCTCCGCGACCTCTCGAAATGGCCCAAGGGCGTCGCCGAAAAGAATCGACCTCGATCGAACGAACCTCGTTCGGCCGCAGCCAACCTTAGCGGCGCGTTGGGGCGAGTCGCCGTCGAACTCGCCGGCGAAAAAACCTTTTTCGCCGACAATACGTTCGCGCTGGACGTGAATCGGTTCCGCCTGATCGCCTTCGACGCCTCCGGGAGAGAAACTTGGCTCGTTTCGCTCGGCGGAGCGAACGAACGCCCCCCTCGATACGACGGATCCAGCCGCACGCTTACCCAACTCCGCGCCGTGGGACGCTCGCTCTATCTTTCGTTCAGCGGAAAACTGTACGCAATAGACGCCTCGGTCGCCTCAAAGGCGACGCCGCCAAGAATTCTTTGGTCGCACGAGCTTTCGCAAAAGGCGAGAAATTGGCTCGACGAGAATCGCATCCGACGCGGCGACGTCGCCGTTCGCGGCATCGTCACTTTCGGCTCCGCTCCGCTCGGCTATTCGAGCTTCGGCGTATTAACCGATCAATACGTCTGCTTCGCGCAAGACCAATGCCTCGTCGCCGTCGATCCATACTCGGGCGAAGTCCTCTGGCGACGCAACGACGTTCCGGCCGACTCGCTGCTTTTCGGCGATCGCTCAACCGTGTTCGCCTTGCCCAATAACTCGAACGAAGCGTTTGCTTTCCGCGCCTCCGACGGAGAATCGATCGGCAAACGCTCGATTCCTTCGTTCACCGTCCGGCAGTCCATATATTCTGCTAATGCAGATTTGCAACAAGACGACGACCCCGACGCCGCGATCAAGCCCGAAACGTCGGCCGTTCAATACATCGCCGGAATCGTCGACCGAACCTTGATCCTATTTTCGCCGAAGCGAGAGAGTCTCACGGCGTTCGATCCGCTCACTCAGAAATCCTCCGTTCTCGCCGATAAGCTCGACGCTAAGTCGCAGTTTTCGCTCAGCGACGACGTCATCGGCGCATTCCAGCCGAGCGGTCAACTTAAGATCGTCCGGATCGCCGATCAAAAGATCGTCGCCGACTTGAAGCTTAACCCCGAGTCGAATCTCGTCGATTGCCGATTGTTCCGCAACGGCGACGCGTATTATCTGCAAACGAACTCGACGTCGCTTTCTGCGAACGCTCGGCAAGCCCCGATCACGCAACCGATGCCTTGCACGACCTACTTTATGATTTTCAGCGGACGTTTGTACGCGATCGGCATGGACGGTAAGGCGCTGTGGTCCTCCCCCGCCGTCATCGATCGGCAAAACTTGATCGGAAACGCGCCGGCAGCCTCGCCGGCTATCGTCTTCGCTAGCCAACGATACGACTCCCGGCAACAATATTACGCTCCTACTACACTGTTGATCGACAAGCGCGACGGGCACGTCGTCGGCGAAGATCGTCGGACGCGCCAATCCGGCGTCTTCCAAATAGTTATCAACGAAAAAGACTTCACCGTGGACTTAGTTTCCCAACAGGAGACGACCACATTTAAATACACCAATAAGCCGATTCCTCCGCCTGGCGAAAGCGAACAAACGTCCGGCCCGCTCGACGGCGCGCGCCGTTCCCTGGAAAAGGCATTTTCCGAATTAATGACCTCCCCGCTTCCGCAAACCCCGGCTCGTGAAGAAAAAGGGGTGCGTCCGCCGCAACTAAAACTGAAGAAACCCGCCGCGAAAAAGCCAGCCGACGCTCCAAATTCAAATAAACCGGAACTCGACCGCGAATAAGCGATGCACGATAAAGAATCAAATCACTTCCGACAATCGACTCGCGGCAAGCGTAGAATCCTCCGCCTTGGCCGCTCGGTCGTCGCCGTCTTGCTGGCGGCGATCTTCGTTTCGAACTCCGTCGCCCGCGCCGCCGGAGTCAGCGACGCCGACGTACAGCGCGTCGTGCAACGCGGTCTCGATTGGCTCGCTAACCATCAATCCCGCCTCGGCCATTGGTCCGCCGAAAACGACCATTATCCGACGGCGATGACCGCCATGGCCGGCTGCGCGTTCCTTTGCGAAGGATCAACCGCCACGCAAGGAAAGTATTCGTCCAACGTCCGCCGCGCCGTCGATTACCTCGTCGCACGAAGCCGAAACAACGGCCTCATCGGCGATCCGACAGGCGACGATCGCTACACCTACGGTCATGGCTTTTCCATGCTCTTCCTCGCGCAGGTTCTCGGCGAAGAAGAAGACGCCGAACGTCGCGCCCAACTCGTTGACGTTCTCACGCGCGCCGTCGTCTTCACCGGCCGCGCGCAAACCACCTCCGGCGGTTGGGGATACGTCAGCGCGAAAGAAGGAAACGATTTCGACGAAGGCTCAACCACGATCACTCAAGTCCAAGGTCTGCGAAGCTGCCGCAACGCCGGCATTCCGGTTCCCAAAGAGATTATCGAAAAGGCCGTGAAATACATCAAGCGCTGCACCGGCGGTGACGGCGGCGTTCAATACAATACGGCCGGCGGCGGCGGACGCCCCGCCATCACCGCGGCGGCCATCTCCTGCCTCTATAACGCCGGAGAGTACGACAGCGAATACGTTCCAAAGTTGATGGGCTATTGCAAAAGGCAACTCGACAACCTATCGAATCAAAGCTTCGGACATTGGCACTACGCGCACTACTATTATTCCCAAGCTATGTACCGCGAGGGCGGAAAAGCCTGGGATGAATACCGCGATAAAATTTTTCCCCGTCTCGTCGCCGAGGCCGGTCCCGACGGCGCGTGGACTCAAGGCTATATCGGAACCGTTTACACCACGTCAATCAACTTGACGATCCTGCAACTTCCCAAGGCCGCGTTGCCGATCTATCAACGTTAACCGCGACGATGATATTCAATCAAAAAAAGACTAGCGATACGCATTCGCTCCAAGAGAGAAAAAAGACCATGAACGAACGCAACGAATCGACGGCGGCCGAATCCGCTGCGACGATCGAAAAGCTGCAAACCGCCAAACGGCAGGTCACCGAACAGTTGGCCCGGGTCATCGTCGGACAACGCCAAGTGATCGACGAACTGCTGATTTGCCTTTTCAGCCGGGGCCATTGCCTTCTTGAAGGGGTGCCCGGCTTGGCCAAAACGCTGCTTATCAGTTCGCTTTCGCAAACGATGAGTCTTTCGTTCAGCCGCATTCAGTTCACCCCCGATTTGATGCCGGCCGACATCACCGGCGCCGACGTGATCGAAGAAGACAAGGCGACCGGCGTCCGCCAGTACCGATTCATGGAAGGCCCTTTGTTCAGTAACGTGGTCCTGGCCGACGAAATCAACCGCACGCCTCCGAAGACGCAGTCCGCCTTGCTCGAAGCGATGCAAGAGCGCCAAGTGACCGTCGGACGCACGCGGCACCCTTTGGCCGACCCGTTCTTCGTGCTCGCCACGCAAAATCCGATCGAGCAGGAAGGCACGTATCCGTTGCCCGAGGCGCAGCAAGATCGTTTCATGCTCAAGTCGCTCGTCACGTATCCGAACTTCGACGAGGAGTTTGACGTGGCCCGCCGCACGACGTCGAACGAAACTCCGAAGATCGATTCGGTGATGACGAGCGAGCAGATCGTCGAGTTGCAACGTTTAGTTCGCGCGACGCCGATTTCGGACCACGTCATTCGCTACGCCTTGGCGCTCGTTCGACAAACTCGCATCAACGAGGAGTCGGCGCCTGACTTCGTGCGGGAGCTATTGCAATGGGGCGCCGGCCCCCGGGCCGTGCAGTTCCTCATCCTCGGCGCGAAAGCTCGCGCGCTATTAAACGATCGTCCGTTCGCCGCCTGCGAAGACGTCGCGGCGTTAGCCAAACCGACGCTGCGACACCGTATTGTATTAAGTTTTTCGGCCGAAAGCGAAGGCGTAACGACCGATGACGTCATCGACCGCCTTATTGAAACCACGCCCCAACGCGAAGACGAACTGACGAACGATGTCCGATTCCAAAAGATTTTTTCATCCTGAAACGATCCGTCGCATCACGCGATTGGAGCTTCGGGCGCGGCATATCGTCGAGGGTTTTCTCTCGGGCGCGCGTCGTAGTCCGTACTCAGGCCAGTCGATCGAGTTTCGCCAACGGCGAGAATACGTTCGCGGCGACGATCCTCGCTACATCGATTGGAAAGTTTGGGCGAAGCAAGACCGGCTCTACATCAAGCAATTCGAGTCGGAAACGAATCTCCGCTGCGCGTTGCTATGCGACGTATCCGAAAGCATGCGCTACGGCCGAGGCCCCCTGACGAAATACGAATACGCATGCACCGTCGCCGCCTCGCTGGCCTATATGCTGCAACGCAACCGCGACGCCGTCGGCTCGCTCACCTTCGACGAGGGCCCGCGCGAGACGTTGCCGATCCGATCCAGCCGCAACCATCTCGACTCGATCGTCCGCTCGCTCGACGTATCGACGCCCGAACGCAAGACCGACATGGAGCGTTCGTTGCGTCACGCCGCCGAAACCTATCCGCGTCGGGGCATGGTCGTCGTGATTTCCGATTTTTTCGTTCCCCGTGAAGGATTATTCCAGGGCCTGCGATATTTAAAAAGCCGCGACCATGACGTACTCGTATTCCAGATTCTCGACGACGATGAACTTGACTTCCCCTTCGACGGTCCGACCAGATTCGAGGGAATGGAGTCACAGGACGTGCTGCGATGCAATCCCCGCGCGCTCCGCGAAGACTATTTACGAGAACTCCATAGTTTTCTCGACGAGCTTCGGCACGGTTGCAGCCGCATGGAAATCGATTACGCCTTGTTCCGCACAAGCCAACCGTTAGACGCCGCGCTGACCGCATTTTTAACCCGCCGCCAAGAACTACTTCGCCGTTAAGACAACGACGTATCCCGCGCCCATCCGCTCGGCACGCCGCAATAGAACTAATAACTAATGACGCCCAATTTCGTACATCCCGCATTGCTCTGGGGCTTGGCGCTCGCCGCCTTGCCCGCGTTGATCCATTTGATCAACATGACGCGGCAACGCCGAGTACGCTGGGCGGCAATGGAGTTCTTGCTCCTCAGCCAAAAAAGACGCCGCGTTTGGATTCTCCTCCGCGAACTCCTGCTCCTGCTTATGCGAATGACCGCCCTCGCGCTGGCCGTTCTGACGATCGCGCAACCAATCTTCAGCCGACAAGGCGGATTCTTCTTCGGCGGAGAGCGAACGCATCACGTCATCCTGCTCGACGATAGCTTTTCGATGTCCGACGCCGACGGCGAAGCCGGCGTTTTCGACGCGGCCAAGAACGTCGTCGAACGAATCGGCGCCGAAGCGGTCCGGCAATCGCTGCCGCAAAGTTTCACGCTGCTCCGATTTTCCCGCGTCGGACGCGGCTCGCAAGCGACTCGCGCCGACCTCCTCGACGAGCGAGTGGCCAGCGATTTTTCGCTAAAACTGGAAAAGGCGCTGAAAGAGATGCGTCCGTCGCAATTCGCGACCGGCGTCGTCGAACCGCTCAAGGCGGTCGGACAAACCCTCGGCGACGCCAACGGCGAACGCCGCGTGCTTTATCTCGTCAGCGATTTTCGCCAACGCCAATGGAACGACGCCGACGAAGCGAAAAAACAATTGCAAAGCCTGACGAAGCTCGGCTTTGAAATCCGTTTCGTGCAATGCGCTGATCGCCTACGCTCGAACCTCGCCGTCGTCTCGCTCGACGCCGAGCCGGGCCTACGCGCGGCCGGCATCTCCTGGTTCATGAACGTCGCCGTCGCCAACTACGGCCCGACCGACGTCAAAAACGTATCCGTCCTGTTAAGCGAGGACGACAAATCGCGCCCCGCCGTGACGATCGAAAAGATTCCCGCCGGCAAAACGGTCGCGAAACGTTTTCAAACGATTTTCCCCTCGGCCGGAGCGCACCGCGTCGTCGCACGCCTATCCGAAGACGCCGTCGAAGCGGACAACGCCCGCTATGCGACGGTCGATCTCCCCAACGACATTCCCATTTTGCTTGTCGACGGCGAGCCTCAAGCGTCGGGCGCTCGATTTCTGCAATGGGCCGCCGCGCCGGGCGGAGCGACTCGCACCGGCTTGCGTCCGACTCTCGAAACGCCTCGCTACCTCGGGCTGAAACCGCTCGGCGGATTTTCCTCCGTCGTTCTTTCCAACGTCGGGCGACTCGATACTTCGGCTATCCGCGCACTCGAGAAATACGTCGCCGACGGCGGCGGAGTCGCATTTTTCCTCGGCGATTCCTGCTCGGCGCGTTACTACAACGAGGAGCTTTTCCGAGGCGGCGAAGGGCTATTCCCCGTCGCGCTCAAAGGCCCCGCCGATCTACCGATCGATCGTTTTGATCCCGCGCCTGACGTGCAGTTCGACAATCACTTCATCTTCCGCATCTTCGCCGAGTCGCGGAACAGTTTCCTGCAAACCGTTTTGGTCAATCGCTATTTTTCGACGGTCGCTTCGTCCCAAGATACCTCCGCCGCCCAACCGGCGAGAACCATCGCCAAGCTCCGCAACGGAGCGCCGCTGGTCGTCGAAAAGAATTTCGGCAAAGGCCGCGTCGTCGCCTTCTTGACGACCGCCGCGCCGCTTTGGAATTCCTGGGCGAAGAACCCGAGTTTCGTCGTCATCGCGCAGGACTTACAGGCCTACTTGTCGAAAACGCACGAAGAGCAGCCGGTCCGACTCGTCGGCGAACCGATCCGTCTTTCGCTCGACGCCGCCGACTATGACCCGGCAGTACGCTTTCTGCCTCCCGACGCGACCGCCGCGCCGAACGCTTCGACCGACGCCAAGCCCGACGCCAAGGGAAAACTCGAAGCGGTCTTCGACGACGTACCGCAAAGCGGCGTCTATTCCGCGCATCTTACTCGCAAAGACCGTAAGCCCGAGACCCGCCTTTTCGCTGTCAACGTCGATCCTGCCGAAGGCGAACTGGCGCTAATGGAAAAGACGCGACTGGCCGACCGACTTCGCGGAGTGAATTACCGCTACGACTTGGCCTCGCAGTGGCAATCGGCCAACGAGGAGCCGCGCGGCGCCAACGCCGGCGACGCGTTCCTTTACGCCTTGCTCGCCTTGCTCGTCGTCGAAATGATTTTCGCCTATACGACGAGCTATCATCCGGTCTCTCGCAGCGCGACTCCGTCGCCGGGAGGTCGAGCATGATCCCCTTTAATTCGTTATTCGCCGAAGCCGTCTCACGATCCGTTTTCGAGTGGGGACGCATACAAACCAACTCCGATTGGGCGGCCCCCATCGCCGTCGCCGTCGGACTGATGCTCTTTGTCCGCTACATGTACGTTAAGGACTCCGTCGAACTGTCGCCCGTTTGGGGATGGATTCTCGGCGCTCTGCGGTCATTCGCCATCCTCGCGCTGTTGGTTTTTTACCTGCAACCGCATTGGCGAATTGAAAAAGAAACGATCCGCCCCTCGCGCGTCGTCGCATTGGTCGATACGAGCATGAGCATGGGCATAACCGACCGCGACCTTGCTCCGTCGCAATTGAGCGGCTCGGCTGACGCAAAATCGAACGAGGCGGCCCGCAATCGCGTCGGACAGCTCATCGACGCCTTCGAAAAAACCGATCTCCTTAATAAACTCCGCGCCGTGCATGAAGTGACAGTCGTTCCGTTCAGCGACCGCGCTTACCTCGACCGCGCCGTCGTGCTTCCCAAATTACTCGCCGAGAAGAACCCCGTCGCCTCGCCAAAGCCCAAGGACTCGGCTTCGCCCGAATCAACCGGAGAGAAATCGATCGATTGGACCTCCGTTTTGGAATTGCGCGGCTCCGAAACTAGACTCGGCCAAGCGTTGATCGAGGCGTTGCAATCGCAACGCGGCTCTCCCCTGGCCGGCGTCATCGCCTTTACTGACGGCGCGCAAAATGCCGGAGCGTCGCCCGACTTAGCCGTCTCCTACGCTCAAGATTCCAAAACTCCGATCTTCGCCGTGGGGCTCGGCTCCGACGCCGAACCGGCGCACGTCCGGGTTTCCGACTTCTCAGCTCCCGCCCGCGCCTATCCCGGCGATCCGTTCTCGGTCGTCGGTTATTTGCAGGCTCGACGCTTGCAAGGAAAAACGGCGACGGTGCAACTCCTTTCCCGTTCGGCCCGCGACGAAGGAAAAGAAGGAACCGGCGCCGTGCTGCAAAGCCGCGAGGTCACGCTCCCCAAAGACGGCGAAGCGTTGGCCGTGAAATTTGAAATTACTCCCCAAGAGCTTGGCCGCTCCACGTTCAGTTTTCGCGTTTTACCGCCGAAAGAGGATTTGCGCGGCGAGGATCATTTCCGCGAGGCCGACGTCGATATCGTCGATCGCAAGAACCACGTCTTGCTATTCGCCGGCGGACCGAACCGCGACTATCAGTACCTTCGCACGATGCTCTACCGCGATAAGACGACGAAACTCGAAGTCCTTTTGCAGACCGCCGCGCACGGCGCGTCTCAAGAAGGAAAGATGCTCGATTCGTTCCCTAAAACGCGTGAAGAGTTGTTCGATTACGACTGCATTGTGGCCTTCGATCCCGATTGGAAGGCGTTATCGCCTGAGCAAGCCTCGCTTATCGAGAATTGGGTATCCGAGCAGGGCGGCGGATTAATCGTCATCGCGGGCGCAATCAACTCCGGCCGCGCCGCCGGCGATTGGACGCAAGATCCGAGAATGTCCTCGATTCGCAATTTATACCCCGTCGAATTCCCTCGACGTTTTTCCTCGAGCGATTCTTCGGCGCAAATCTCCGACGAGCCTTGGCCGTTGGAGTTTACGCGCGAAGGAGAAGAGGCTGATTTCCTGGCGATCGGAGAAAGAGACGACGCGAAGAACGCGTGGAATCGCTTCGCCGGCGTCTATTCCTATTGCCCCTTGCGAGGCGCGAAACCCGGCGCAGTGGTTTACTCGCGTTTCTCCGACCCCAAAGCGGCCACGATCGGCCAGGCTCCCGTCTTCTTCGCCGGTCAGTTTTACGGCTCCGGTCGAACTTTTTTCATCGGCAGCGCCGAAATGTGGCGACTGCGCACTCTCGACGAAGCTTACTTCACGCAATTTTATACGAAATTAATACGACACGTCTCGCAAGGTCGCTTGCTCCGCGATTCCAGCCGGGGCGTGCTGCTAACGAACCAAGATCGCTACATGATCGGCAACTCGATCGAAGCTCGCGCCCAGTTGACCGACGCCCGTCGCGAACCTCTTCGCGCGGCCGAAATCGATCTCCGCGTGGCCGGACCGAACGGAGCCGCGCAGAACGTGAAACTCGCCGCCGACTCGAATCGCCCCGGTTCGTTCGTTGGACAATTTCCGGCGACTCTCGAAGGCGCCTACCGACTTGAACTTCCTATCCCCGAATCCGACGGCGAACGCCTCGTCCGCCGCGTGCAGGTTCGCATGCCCGAGTTGGAATCCGAACATCCTCAGCGAAACGACGCCCTGTTGAGAGCCGTCGCCAAAAACTCGGGCGGAAAATATTACGTCGGAATCCCCGCCGTCTTCGACCGCGACGAACCGCTCGCCTCGGCGATCAAAGACCGTACCGCCGTCGTCATTCAAGCCGAGCCGCCCAACCCGCGCAACGAAGAGCCGTTAATGCGGACCCTTTTGATCGTCATTTTCGCGGCGTTGTGCCTTGAATGGACGTTGCGCCGATTATTGAAACTCGCCTAAATCGAACCTGTTTTTTTACGAACGTACTAACCATGCACATGCCCGCCTCGCCAAATCGAAACGCGCCGGACTCCGTCCTCCGCGATCGACTTGCCGCCGTTCGTCGCCGCATTCGGCGCTACGTTCTGGCCGAAGGGGCGGCCTACGCCCTGGCTTGGCTCGGCGTCTGCTTCTGGGGCGGCCTGATCGCCGATTGGTTCTTTGAGCCAAGTCCGGCGACTCGCCTCGCGGCGCTCGCCGCCGTCGTCGCCGGGTTCGCCTACGTTCTCATACGATTTATCGTCGTGCGCTCATTCGTCCGACTTTCCGACGAAAACATGGCGACGCTCGTCGAACGTCGCTTTCCTGAATTAAATGATTCGTTGCTTACGGCCGTCATTCTCGGACGGTCGGCCAGCGCAACTGAAGAATACGATCCGCATTTGCTCGAGCGCACCTACGACGAAGCCGTCCGCGCGACCGACCATCTCGAAATCGAGCGCATCTTCGATCGCCGCCCGCTCCGTCGCGGCCAAGTCGCCTCCGTCGCGACGTTGATCGCAGTCGCCGTTTTCGCGATCATCTCTCCGTCCGACCTTAAGATTTTCGCCGACCGCGCGTTTTGCCTTTCCTCCGACCGTTGGCCTCGCCGCACGCGGTTGGAGATCGTCGGCTTTGAAGGCGGCGTTCGCAAGATCGCCGTAGGCGACGATTGCGAAATCGTCGTTCGCGCCGACGCTAAGAAACAGGTCGTTCCCGCGTCCGTTCAAATTCGTTATCGTGACGAAAACGGGGCCCGCGGCTCGTTGACCATGGACCGTGTGGGCGTCGCCGATTTAACCAAAGAATCCTATCAAGAATACGTTTGCGTTCGTCGCAACGTGACCTCGCCGGTGACGTTCGACGTTCGGGGCGGCGACGACGTAATCGCCGGCCTAAAGATTCAAGTCGTCGAAAGCCCGCACGTCGCCGAATGGTCCGTTCGCTGCGAATATCCCGCGTACATGCGACGTTCGCCTCGCACGATCTCGGCCGCCGGTATGATGCAGATTCCCAAGGGCGCATCGGCCGCATTCCGAGCGAAGACCAACAAACCGCTCGAACGCGTTCAAATCGATTTGCTGGTCGAGGGCCGCGAACCGGTCGTCGAACGAATTTCGGGCTCCGCCTTGACCGACTCCGCTCGCGGTTTCGAATACAAGCTGCCGACTTTGGAGAAAGACGCCTCCTTAGTCTTCACGCTCTTCGACGCCGACGGCATAAAAAGCCGCGAGCCGATCCGCTTCGCCGTATCCGCATTGCAAGATTCGCCGCCGGAAGTCGCCGCGCAACTCGACGGCATCGGCTCCGCGATCACGCCTCGCGCGCGAATTCCGTTCGTCGGGCGAGCGAGCGACGACTACGGCCTGCGCCGAATTTGGTTTGAATCCGCCGAAGAAAGCAAAAAAGGCGTTGAAATACCCTTCGTCGATCTGCCCGACGCCCCCGCCGAACGGAAACTGGACGACGCCGCACTCGACCTCGCGCCGTTGCAATTAAAGATCGGCTCGCGCATTCAGCTCGCTTTGAAGGCGTCGGACTATTGCGATTTGGAACAATCGCCGAATGTCGGTTCGAGCGAGAAATGGACGCTCGACTTAGTGACTCCCGAAAAGTTGCGCACGCAACTCGAAGCCCGCGAGCTTTCCTTGCGCCAGCGTTTCGAGTCGATCATCCAAGAGACCGAAGAGACTCGCGATCTATTAACCCGCATTAAGTCGAAAGACGACGGTAAATCGTCGGTCGATAAGAAACACGGTTCAGAGAAACCAGCCGATGCCGACAAAGTGAATTCTCGCGAACCCGGCGACGCCAAAGAGTCGACCGCGCCGACGCCGGAGCGATTGAATGCTGATCGACTTCTTTACGCCCAACGCGCCTTGGTCAACTGCCGCAAGAACGCGCAAGAGACCGCCGACGTGGCAAACTCGTTCGACGACATCCGCAAGCAGATGGTCAACAACCGCATCGACAATGAGGAGGCGAAAGAACGTTTACAAAAAGGGGTCGCCGAGCCCCTTCGCCGCATCGCTTCGACGATGATGCCCGAACTAGAGCGAACCCTCGACCGGCTTCAGTCGGCCTTGGAATCGAACGAATTCGCCTCAACTTTGGCCGATACGGCCGAAAAACAGACCGCCGCCGTTTTACAAGCCATGCAAAAAGCGCTCGACAAGATGCTCGAAATGGAAGATTTCAACGAAGCGGTCGAACTTCTTCGCGACGTTATCGAATCGCAAGATAAGCTACGAAAAGACGTTGAACAGAAACGAAAGCAAAGCCTCCGCGATCTGCTAGAATAATAGAGGGGGGGAGAGGCCTCAACGGCCTCCTCTCCCAAGAGATTTTTATATGAACGCCTCACGAACGCTAAAATCGATTTTGCGATTGGCCGTCCTCGGACTGGCGGCGCTAGCGTTCCGCGCCGAGCCGGCCGCATGCGCTCAAGACGTAAAGAACGGCGCCAAAGAATCGACTGCGAAAGAACCGACGAACAAATCCGAGGCCGACAAAAACGGCTCCGATAAATCGTCGAAGGAAGTCGAAGCCGAATCCCTGACGAAACGGCAAGAGCAAATCGCCGAAAAGTTCAAACGACTCGAAGACGCTTTGCTTCGAATGTCGGAACTAGGCGCACAGGCCGATCCCGCCCGCGCCGCCCTCTTGCGCAAAGCGATCGCACAAAGCAAAGAACAACTCATCGACGCGCAATTTGAACGACTCGAAGAGTTGCTCCGCAAGGATCAACTTTCCCGCGCCGCCGAAAACAATGCCGAACTGGACCAAGACCTTCGCACGTTACTCGAACTGCTCCAGAGCGAGAACCGATCGAAGCGGCTCGAATCGGAGAAGGCTCGACTTCGCGGATACATCAAAGACCTTAACGGCGTAATCAAGCGAGAACGCGAAATTCAGACTCGCACCGCCGACGGCGATCCTCGACCGCTGGCCGACGAACAAAAGAATATCGCCGAAAAGACCGATCGCCTTTCCGAAGATATGCGGCGTGACGAAGACCGTCGCAAAACGCCGGGCGCCAAACCGCTGAAATCGGACGACGCGAAAAAGCCGTCGGATGCGAAACCGTCTGAATCGACGCCCCCCGGGCAATCTCCTTCGAAAAACGGCAAAGACGGCTCGCCCGATAGTTCGAAAAACGGTCCTACGCAAGAATCACCGCAAGGCGACGGCGCAAAGAAAGAAGGCGAAGCCAAAAAAGAGGAATCCCAAGAGAAGGAAGAAGGGAATCCGGCGAGAAAGAGAATCGAGGCAGCGAAGGCCCGCATGCTCGAGGCCGAAGAGCGCCTTCGCCAAGCCCAGCGTGACGAGGCGAGCGCGAAGCAAGAAGCGGCCGTCCGCGAACTGCAACGAGCGAAAGCCGCTTTGGAAGAAGCGCTTCGCCAACTGCGAGAAGAGGAAATCGAGCGAGCGCTCACGGCGTTAGAGACGCGTTTCCGTCGCATGCTCGAAGCCGAGCAGGTCGTTTACGACGGCACAGTCAAACTCGATAAACTCACGACCGACGCCCGAGGCCGCGATTTCGACGTGAATGCCGCGCGACTGGGGGCCAAGCAATCGCAGATTTGCGCCGACGCCGATAAAGCTCTAGTGCTTCTCCGCGACGACGGAACTTCAGCCGCCTACTTGGAAGCGACCGAACAAATTCGCAGTGACATGGCCCAAATCGCCGAACGCCTTTCGCAAGCCAAAGTGGGCGAGATGACGCAGAACGTCCAAAAGGACGTAATCGCTTCGCTCGAAGAAATGATCGAATCGTTGAAAAAGGCGAAAAAGGACCAACAAGACAAAAAAGACTCTAAATCGTCGGGCGGAGGCGGAGGAGGCGAAGATTCGCCGTTGGTCGATCAACTGGCCGAGTTAAAAATGCTTCGCGCCATGCAAGTGCGAGTCAATCAACGCACCGACCGCTACGCAAAACTGGTAGGCGGCGAGCAAGCCGACAATCCCGACGTCATCGACGCCTTGCGCCGTTTGGCCGATCGGCAAGAGAAGATTTACCGGGTCACGAAAGACATTCAGACCGGGAAGAACCAATGAACGCCGCAACATATACGACGAACGTCATCGACGATAATTCACCTTCAAAGCGATTTATGCGAGCACTTCGCGTCATCCTTTTGCGCATGATCGCCGTTTTGTCGTTTGCAATTTTCGCCTCGCTCGGTTTTTGCGAAGAGGAAAACGCCGCTTCGTGGAAAACGCCTTCGTCGGACGCCGTTAAAAAAGCTTCGTTCGATTGGATTAACGCTAAAGCTCCTTCGCCTGAAACGCTCAAACGCGCCGAGGCGATCTGGTCCGACATGCCCAAGCAAGCGACCGAAGACGATTCGCTCAATCGAGTCGTCGCGGTTTTCGCCCTTTCCGACAAAGACGCGCAAACGTTGCAAGCCGTCACCGAACGCCCTCCCCAATCGTTAGTTCCGCCGAAGTTCGCCTTGCTCACCGATCCAAAGGCGCCGTCGTTCGTCACCGACAACTTGCGTTTGCGTTACGCCCGGTGGCTCGCCCAGCACGAATACTATGACGAGGCGCAAGAGCTGCTCAAAGGATTGACGCCCGACCGCGTCGTCGCGCCGGCTTCGCTCCTGTTTTATCAAGGCGTCGTCGCGCATCGCCTTCTTGAAAAAGAATCGGGCGTCAAGACGCTCGACCTACTTTTGGAAAGCGACTCAGTCGCCCCTCGGCGTTACTCCGCGTTAGCTCGAGCGCTGCGAGCCGACCTCGAAAACCTCGACGAAGACTCGCTCGACCACGTCGCTCGACGGATGGACGACGTTCGACGCCGCCTCGAATTAGGCCGCGTCGGCCCCAAAACAGTCACGACCGAAAAGGGGGTCGTCCAATCGCTCGACAAGATGATAAAAGATTTGGAAGAGAAGTCGAAGCAATGCGACAAATCGCAAGGGCAATCGACGCTAAGGCCCGATAAGCCGTCGGAGGAAAGTAAGATCGCCGAAGGGAAGGGCGCCGGCGAAGTCACCAAGAAGAACGTCGGCGAGCAAGCGGGCTGGGGCGACCTTCCGCCTCGCCAACGTGAAGAGGCGATGCAGCAGATCGGCCGCGACTTCCCGGCCCAGTATCGCGACGCCATTGAACAATACTTCAAAAAGCTCGCCGCCGAAAAAGAAGAGTAATCCCCAATAATTATCACGCAACTCGTAACGCAAGAATAACCGTTCCATGTTAATACCGCTGATCCTCATCGCATCGACTTTCGCCTCGGCGCCGACGTTTGAAATCGGAATGCTCGACGACGGCGCGCGCTCCGGCCGACTCGTCGCAATTCATGACGGCCAAGTCGTCCTCGAAGCGGACGGCAAAGAGTCGTCGCTCGCTATCGATTCCGTCCTCGCTCTAACTCAAAAAGCAGCGCCGAAGAAATCGACGCCCGGCGAACATACCCTCCGCGTCGAATTGACCGACGGCTCGTCTCTCCTCGTCGACTCGTTCCTCGCCTCGGCCGACGGTGCGAAAATTCGCTCGCTCGCCGATCGTGAAGCGACGATTCCGCTCGCCGCCGTACAAAGCATGCGAAGCGTTGCACCGGCTGCGAACCAAGAAGCCCTTGAAGCTGAATGGAAACGCATCGCTTCTCGAGAATATGACTCCGACATCCTCGTTATTCGCAATGGCGACCAACTAGAGTACCATCAAGGAATCGTCCGAGAGGTTCGGGAGGACGCCGTGCAATTTCGTATCGACGAAGACGACGTCGCCGTCAAACGGGCGAAAGTCTTCGGCATGATCCTGCGACATCCGAATTCCGACTCAACGCCGAAACTTCTTGGAAAGCTTTTCCTCAGCGACGGCTCAGCATGGAGCGTAAAAGAACTTCGCTTTGACGGCAAATTCGCTTGGACGACTCCCACGGGCGTTCCCTTCGAAGCGACGCCGGAGAACGTTCTTTCAATCGATTTTTCCGCCGGCAAATTGCTCTACCTCAGCGACGTCAAGCCCGAGTCCGTTAAAACGTCCGGCTATTTTTCCGCCAGTTTTCCCACGCCGGCCGTCGAAGGACGCTACGCGCCGAGGTTTAACGAAAACTTTGAATCGAAGCCGCTTCGCCTCGCAAAAAAAACATTCGCCAAAGGAGCGGCGTTCCGAGGCGGGACCGAGATCGTATATCGAACGCCCGAAAACTTCCCGCGATTCGAGGCCGTCGTCGGCATCGACGACTCCGTTCGTCCGCAAGGCCGCGTCGAACTTGTCATCTCGGGCGACGATAAGCCTCTGCTGAAAAAGACGATTGACGGCGACGACGCCCCCGCGTCGATTTCCGTCGATCTAACCGACTTTCGTCGGTTTAAGATCGCCGTTAGATTCGTAGAGCCGTATCGCCCCGGCGATTTCCTCATTCTGGGCGACGCCCGTTTCGTCGCCAAAGCCAATCCCTCGATGGCGAAAGGCAAGGGGGACGACAAAAAGTCTGAACCCGCTAAGCCCGACGCTCCGTCGACCAACGCGGCCGACTCCGAAAAGAAATAACGCGTCATGAAGCGTATGAACAACGATAATCGAATCTTGCGTATAGCGACTTTCGCCGTTTGCCTTTTAACGGCGTCAGCGAGCGGCGTCATTTTCGCGCAGGCCGAAACGCCAGCTAAATCGGTCTTCGAGGCAGAATCGCGACGCATAGCCGTTATCGAACGGGCTAAACGCGCCGTCGTGGCGGTCTTCGATTCGGCGGGAAGCGGCGGCGGCTCCGGCGTCGTCATCTCTCCCGACGGGTTCGCGCTCACCAACTTCCACGTCGTTCAACCTTGCGGCGCCGCGATGCGCTGCGGCATGGCCGACGGTCGCGTTTCTGATGCCGTTATCGTCGGAATCGATCCGACCGGCGACGTCGCATTAATTCGTCTCCTTGGTCGCGACGATTTCCCCGTCGCCCAAATCGGCGACAGCGATTCAGTTCGCGTCGGCGACGAAGCCCTCGCCATGGGCAATCCTTTTTTATTGGCGACCAATTTACAGCCGACCGTCACTCTCGGTCTAATTTCCGGCGTGCATCGTTACCAATATCCCTCCGGTTCGCTCTTGGAGTACGCCGACTGCCTGCAAACCGACGCATCGGTCAATCCCGGCAATTCCGGCGGTCCGCTCTTCGACGCCGAGGGCCGACTCATCGGCATTAACGGCCGTTGCTCGTTCGAAAAACGCGGCCGCGTCAACGTCGGCGTCGCCTACGCCATTTCGATCAATCAAATCAAAATGTTCTTAGGCGCTTTAAAGAGTGGCAGGCTCGTCGATCACGCCTTGATCGGTTTTCGCGTCGCGGCCTCCGACGACGGTCGCATAACGGTCACCGACATTGAAGAGACTTCGGACGCCTATCGACGCGGCGTTCGACTCGACGACGAAATTATTTCGCTCGCCGGCCGCGCCGTCACTTCGCCGAACGTCTTTAAGAACATCCTCGGCACGTTGCCCGAGAGTTGGCGAGTCCCGCTCGTTTATCGCCGCAAGGGCGAACGACGCGACGTTTTCGTTCGACTCGAAAACCTGCACTCGTCGGCCTACGAATTGGCCGACCTGATGGGCGGAAAGGACGGCGGTGAACCGAAGCCCGACTCTCCCGAACCGAAAAAAGCCGCGTCTCCGAAAGAGAAAGAAAAAACGCCGAAGAAAAATCAGCTCAAAGGCAAACAGGGCGTTGAAAAGCC
The DNA here is from genome assembly GCA_963665265.2 of Thermoguttaceae bacterium. Classification (GTDB taxonomy): domain Bacteria; phylum Planctomycetota; class Planctomycetia; order Pirellulales; family Thermoguttaceae; genus CAXXHQ01. The sequence goes on from OY762224.2 coordinate 3,500,077, forward strand.
GGCGCTCCCCGGAGTCGTTCAAAAGCTCTACGAAGAAAAACGCGGCTACGCCAATTACTATTACAACCGTCTCGCGCAAGATCGCGTCGAAAAAGCGTTCGCCGCGCAGTGGAACTTGAACGGATCGCATTCGGCGTGGATTTTCAGCGGCGTCTTGCCCAACGGCGCCGCCTATAATCTCGACCTCACCGACGACGGAGTTACGTTCAAGCAACCGTCGAAGACCGACTCCTGGAAGCCGGCCTCGTCGCCCGACGCCAATTTGAACGCCGACTTGGCCCCATCGCAAAGCGGCGGATTGTACTTGAGCCTCTATCTTTGGCGCCGGCTGGCCGTCGAAGGATTTAAAAATTTCGGCGACGTCTGGTACTTCGGCACGGCCCCGCTACCCGACATGAAAGGTGAAGCCGACGTCCTCGTCGGCGTTCATCGCGGCGTCGAAACGCGGTTCTATTTCGATCCGCGCGACGGCCGGCTCGTTCTCGTCGAAATGTTTCCCGACGATTACGTCGATCCCTGCGAGTTGCGTTTTTCACAATACCGCGAGGAGAACGGCCGACAAGTTCCCGGCCGCATTGAAATCCGCCACGGCGACGAGACGTTCGGCGCTCTCAACGTCACCGGCTTCTCTTTGAACGAGGAGAAGAAAAAGCCATGATCGCCGTTCTACATTCCGCAAAAGAATCGCGACGCCGTTTCGCTTTCGCCGCGATTGCGGTCGTCTTCGCTTCGGCGTGCGCGGCGCCGAGTGCGCGCGGCGCCGACCTAAAGTCAACGCTCGACGACGTTCAACGTAAGACGGTAAAGATTTACGGCGCCGGCGGGGCGAAGGGGCTCGAAGCCTATCAAAGCGGAGCGCTCATCTCGGCCGACGGTTGCGTATTGACCTCCTATAGCTACGTGCTCGACTCCGCCACGGTCGGCGTCGTACTTTCCGACGGTCGGCGTTTCGAGGGAAAACTCCTCGGCGCCGATCCGCGATTGGACGTAGCCGTGCTAAAAATCGACGCCGCAGACCTCCCGCATTTCGATCTGAATAAAGCCGTCGTCGGCCGCTCGGGCATGAACGTTTTGGCGATCAGCAATTTATATAACGTCGCCTCGCGCGAGGAACCGCTTAGCGTTCAGCACGGGATCATTTCGACCGTCACGAAACTCGACGCCCGCCGCGGCGCTTTTGATACACCCTACGACGGGCCGATCTACGCCCTCGACGCACGCACGAACAATCCCGGCGCCGCCGGCGGCGCGCTCGTCACTCGCAACGGCGAATTGCTCGGCATGCTCGGAAAAGAGCTTCGCAACGCGTTGAACGACTCCTGGCTTAACTACGCCGTGCCGGTCGCCGAATTTCGCGCAACGGTCGAAGCCATTCGCGCGGGCAAGTTCACGCCCAGCGACGCGAAACGAGGCGTGAAGAAATCGTCGCATCCGCTGTCGCTCGAAAGCCTCGGCCTGGCCGTCGTTCCCGACGTTCTCGATCGAACGCCGCCCTACGTCGAATGGGTTCGTCCCGGCTCCTCGGCCGACAAGGCTGGCGTCCGCCCTGACGACCTCATCGTTCTCCGCGACGGCGTCCTGATTCAATCGTGCAGGGCGTTGAAAGCGGACCTAGAAACCGTCGACGACGATCAAGAAGTGCGACTTGTCTTGCTGCGCGGTCGGGAAATGCTTGAAGTATCGCTGCGCGGCGATCCGGCCTTCGCTCCTCCGGCGCAAAACCGTCAGTAACCTCCGCCGACCGTTCGGCGAAATTGACAACGATATTGAATAATAATGAACGTCATTCCCGCGATAACCATCGTCGCCGCCGCGTTTTTCGCCCAAGCGACTCCCAAAGACGACGAGGCTTTACAGTCCGCCGTCCGCGCCGCCGTCGAGAAAGCGGCCCCGGTCATCGTCCGCATTGAAACGATCGGCGGACTCGAATCGGGACAAAACGCTACTTTCGGCCAAGGCCCCACGACCGGTCTCATCGTCGACGCCGAAGGTTACGTCGTCTCGTCCGCCTTTAACTTCGCCGAGAAGCCTGATACGATCCTCGTCCGATTGGCCGACGGCTCGCGAAAATCGGCGAAATTCATCGCGGTCGACAAAGCCCGCTCGCTCGTCCTGCTAAAAATCGAATCCGATAAGCCGCTTCCCGTCGCCGAAGTCGCTCCGCAAAAGGAATTGCGAGTCGGTCAGTGGACCGTCGCCGCCGGTCGAACCTTCGACGGCGAAGCCCCTAACATTTCCTTGGGCATCTTGAGCGCGACCGATCGCGTTTGGGGAAAGGCGCTGCAAACCGACGCCGCCGTTTCGCCGAACAACTACGGCGGTCCGCTCCTTGATCTGCAAGGCCGCGTCCTTGGCGTTCTCGCCCCTCTTTCGCCCGACGGCAACGAAGCCGCCGGATTGGAATGGTACGACTCCGGCGTCGGATTCGCCGTTCCGCTCGAAACGATTCTCAAAAAACTACCTCAGTGGAAAAAAGGGAAGGACTTGCTCCCCGGCGTGGTCGGCATCAGCATGAAGTCGAAAAACGTCTTTACTGAAGATTCAACGCTCGGCCCGACTCGTCCGCAATCCCCCGCCTCCGCAGCCGACATCCGCGCCGGCGATCGCGTCGTTCAAATCGACGACCGAAAAATTACTCGCTCGGCCGACGTCAAAGAGGAGCTAGGGCGACGCTACGCCGGCGACGAAATGCGAATTACCGTCGCGCGAGGAGAAGAACGCCTGGAAAAGAACATTTCGCTTGTCGCAAAACTGCCCCCCTATGAATTTCCTTACGTCGGTCTGCTGCCGATGCGCGACGAAGAGCCGAGAGAAAAGGCAGACGCGAATACATCGGGCGTCACGATCCGCTTCGTCTTCGCGAACAGTCCTGCCGCCCAAGCCGGCCTCAAACCCGGCGACGTACTCCTTTCCTTCAACGGGCAGGCTTTGAAAGATCGCGCCGCGACTGCCGGAAAATTGGCCGAACGCTCGCCGGGCGACTCCGTAAAGCTCCTCGTCCGAAGCGGTCCCGCCGAACGCGAAGTATCGCTCAAACTCGGCGCGTTGCCGAACGATCCGCCCCCGCAATCCTTGCCTCCCAGTCGAAAAACGCTCAACGACGAGGCCTCGAAGCAATCGCCGAACGCCGGCATGACGAAACTGAAAATCGCTGAGTTCTCGAACGAGGCGTCGTTCTATTCGCCTATCACTTACGAATCGGCGAAGCCGTGCGGACTGGTCCTTTGGCTGCACGGAACCGATGGCGTCAAGCCCGACGACTTGCTCAAACAATGGCGAGGCTCCTGCGATTCGCTCGGCCTGATTCTCGTCGCGCCGAAATCGTCCGACGGCAAAAAATGGACATCCTCCGATCGGCAATACCTGCCGCGACTCCTCGCGCATTTCTCCGCCCAGTTTGAAATTGATCCCGCCCGCACGGTCGTCGTGGCCGACGGCGCCGCAAGTCAAACGGCGTTGGCCTTGGCCGCCCAATTACGCGGCATGTTCCAAGGTTTGGCGATTCTTCGAGCGGCCCCGTCGAAATTCACTTTTGAAAACGAACCTTCGCGCCGTCTTTGCTTCTACGTCGCGGCAAGCGATAAAGAATTGCTCTCGAAATCGAATAAGAAAACGCTCGACGATCTGAAGAAAGAACAAGTTCCGCTGCAAGTCGTGAAGCGGAACGACGCCTCGACGCCGCTGGCCGACGATGAAATCGAAGCGCTCGCCCAATGGATCGACGCGCTCGATCGACTGTGATCAACCGGCCGGTTACGAGCCCGGCGTGTCGAGATATGGGTCTTGTCCCATTTGAATTTGCATTTTTTTCCGCTCTTTTTCGTAATAGAGCAAGGCCTTGCGCTGACGAAATTGTTTTTTCTCGACCTTTCGCTGCCCGCGCCGAAATAGCTTGCCGTAGCTATCGAAACGGTCGTCATTCTCCTCGCCAATCTCCTTGAGCTTCTTCGCCTTCTCCGGCCCGAAACCGTTGAGAATTAAATCATCTTCGAGCGAAAGATACTGCCGGAAGGTGCCGGGATCGCCTTGTCGCCCGCAACGCCCGATCAATTGGCGATCAATACGGCTCGAATCGTGCATCTCGGTGCAAATAACATGCAGCCCTCCTTTTTCATGCACGCCTTCGCCGAGCTTGATATCGGTGCCTCGCCCTGCCATGTTCGTCGAAACCGTAACCTTGCCCGGCTGCCCAGCCCGGGAGACGATGTCCGCCTCAATGTCAATATGATTCGCGTTCAATACTTCATGCTCGACGCCGCGTTCCACAAGCAATTTCGCGATAATCTCGGACTTGTCGATGGAGCGAGTACCGATCAGCACCGGCCGCCCTTCGGCATGCAGCGTCGCAACCTCCTCGGCCACGGCACGCCATTTCGCGTCGGCGTTGCCGAAAACCATATCCGGGCAACGCTGCCGAATCGCAGGACGGTTCGTTGGAATCGGTAACACGCAGCACTTGTAAATTTTTCGCAACTCTCGGGCCGACCCCATCGCCGTCCCCGTCATGCCCGACAAATATTCATAACGCAAGAAGAAATCCTGCACAGTAATACGGGCCGCTTGGCCCGCGGCAATCGAAACTTCAACGTCCTCTTTCGCTTCGACCGCCTGATGTATTCCCTCGCGCCATTTGCGTCCCTCGGCCAAACGGCCAGTAAATTCGTCGACGATGACGATCTCGCCGTCCTTGACGACGTACTGCCTATCGAGAATATATTCGCGATCGACGAAAATCGCCCGCTCAAGATACTGATAGATGTTGACCATGCCAACCTTGTCCATCACGTCGGGCTTCGACATCAGGCGAGCCTTCTGCCGGCCTTCACGGGTCAACTCCACCTTCCGCTTTTCATGGTCGTATTCGTAATCCTCGTCTTCGATGAACTCGCCGATGACTTTGGCGCTCCACTTATAGCATTCGACGGCCAACTTTTCCTCTTCCGTCGGAAGCGCGCTGATAATCAACGGCGTGCTCGCCTCGTCAATTAGAATGCTGTCCGCCTCGTCAACCAGCGCAAAATAGGGATCGCGTTGCACCGGCTTTTCGTCCTTACCCGCCTCGATTTTGCCCAACATTCCGCCAATCAAGTCGGTTTGCCCTTGAGCGATCTGCCGCAACAACAAGCGGTCGCGTAAAAAATCGAATCCGAATTCCTTGGCCGTCCCGTAGGTGACGTCGCAGGCGTAAGCTTTGCGCCGATCGTCCTGCGACATTTGCCCTTCGACGACGCCGACGGTCAACCCCAACGCCTTATAAATCGGCTCCATTAATTGAGCGTCTCGTTTGGCCAAATAGTCGTTGACCGTGGCCAACTGACAGCCTTTGCCGGTGAGCGCGTAAATATAGAGCGGCAGCGTGGCGGTCAACGTTTTACCTTCGCCCGTCTGCATTTCGACGATCGACCGATTGAAAATGCAAACGCCGCCCAATAACTGCACGTCGAAGTGGCGCATGTTTTTCGTGCGTCGCCCCGCCTCGCGCACCAAGGCGTAGGCCTCGGGCAACAGCCGCTTCAAGGGCTCTCCGCTTTTCGCGCGATAGCGCAAGGCCAAGCTCCGTTTGCGAAGTTGGTAATCGTCCAACTCCATCAGCTCCGGCTCGAAAGAGGCGATTTTCGGCAACGCCGCCGCCCAATGCGCGAGACGCCATTGATTGACGCCGCGAAAAATTGCGGAGAACTCGGCGATCGGCCCGGTGGAAATAACGCTCACGGCTGTAGAATCTCGATGGTATTCGTTTTCTCTATGGTATTACACGCCGTAGGCGAGCCGTTCGTGCGCATCAAGCAAAAGAAATCACTCGTCAACGTGCCGCCACCCCGATGCGACGGCATCGCCTAAAGGAGCGCTCGCAACCGCGGGTTTCGCCTGGGCGACGCCGTAACGCCGCTGGGCCGCCGCCGATAGATAACCGGCCGGGGCCACGCCCGAATCAACGCCTCGCCCTCCGGCGTAAACCGAACCGGCCTGCGACAAGGTTTGCGGCACATTTTCGGCGACGCCGTTCGGTGCCGCGTTCGATTCGGACGCCTTCGCCGCCGTGTCGTCAATCGGCATCGGCGAATTTGTCGCCGCCGTTTGCATGCGACCGTTCGCCGCGCCTTGATTATTATAACTCGCCCCCGGCTGGCCGTAAGGACTGGGCGCCGTTCCGCCGGATGAAGCTCCGTTCGGAATTCCGAAACCGCCGCTCGTGCCGCTGGGGGTTCCTTGTGACGGATAGCCCGACGGATACGGCCGCGAACCGCTTAAAGAGCCCGTCCCCGAATTCGTATAGGGCGAAAGCATGTTTCCGCCGCGTCCCGCTTGACCTCCGATGGCGCTCGGCGTCGGCGTTCCGGCCGGAACCGAACGAGAACCGGAAGGATTCGTCGGCGAAACGGAAGTCATCGGCTGAGTGGTCGGTTGCGATCCGCCCATACTCGACGACGGGCCGAACTGCGGAGGCGCCTGGCCGTATTGCGACGCTCCTTGCCCATACTGAGCGGGAGCCTGTCCGTATTGCTGCGGAGTTTTACCAAATTGAGGCGACGGTTGCATCGGCTGCGTGGCCGTCGAAGCGGTCGGCGATTGCTGAGGATACGTTCCGCCCGCATACCCGTTCGGTCGAGGAGTCGTAGCCGCCCCATAGGTCTGATTGTTCGACGGCAAGCTCGAATTGGCCGAAAAGCCGGGGGCCGAAGTCATGCCGGAAGGACCGGTCGGCGAGAAACCGCCGCTCGGTTGCGAAGAAGTCGTCGGAATGCTGGGTACGGGGACGGCTCCCTGCGGTTGCGAGGCGAAATAAGGATCTGGATTCGTCGGTCCCGCGCTCCCCGTCGAGGGCGGCGGAATCGTCGTTCGCCCGAAAAATGGGTCGGACGTCGGCGTCTGCGATCTGCAGCCCAAAGCGAGGCATAAGCAGCTAGCTAGCACGACGTTCCGCACCATGCGGCAGACTCCCTTCATTCGATGTTTTCAGTGTTCCAAACGTAATTTCCCGGCGCGGCAAACGCCGATCCCGAGAAAGCGGGGATAGCTTAACAATTCCCCCTATCCTGTCTAGGGCAATTTGGCGAAAAGTTGAATTTTTCGGCGGTTAGCCACGCCGCCGCTGGCAGAATAATTCGCGTCCGCTTATTAGACGTCCCCATCGCGTCTTGAAAAACGCCCAAAAACAAACCGCAGCAACTACTCCTTCTGAGCTAACCATGTTAAGCTAGCTACTTACTAGGCGCCAACGCTGCTTATCCCGACCGTTGTTTTTTTACCGTGACGCTCGTCACCCAGTCTCAAAGCATGCTATGGACCGCAACTCCGCAAAATCAAACCGCGTCGGCAATTTGTCCAAGCTGCCTGCAATCGCTCCCTTGAATCGTCAAGACTGGATCGAAATGTTGGCAATTTTGCTAATAACTTTCGTTCCCGTCATGCTGGGGATATTTAAGACGATTGGAAAAATTCCTAAAGCGCCCGACATACTTTCTCTCCTGAACTCCATCCCGGACGATCTCGGATTATCGCTCGTCATCTGGCTTTTCTTATTCCGCAGTCCCTCTTTTAAGAATCTGTTCAAACGCCGTTCCTCATTTCAATGGCTATTTGACCTTTTTTTAATTTGCATGATCGTTTGCGGCAATCGACTGCTTAAAGACTTCTCCTCTTTCATTGCACCTGCGGCAGGTCTTCCAGATTGGAAAACACGAGCGTACCCAATAATCACTGCCCCCTTTGCCACAGCCTACGTCATACACTACTTTTTCGGCGCGCTCTATGAAGAATCCGTTCGTGTATTTTGGCTGACTCGAGTTCGGCAAATTCCGCATTGCGGGCCATATCTAACTAATCTCGTGGCCGCAACGCTCTTCGCCTTACCGCATGGATATGCCCCCGCCGGAATGCTCTCTGTTTTTATTACCGGCGTTTTCTACGGAATAGTATATCAAACAACGCGACGGTTTCATTGCCTCGTCATCGCCCATTGGATCAGCAACATAATACTCATGATTACGTTTGACCGTTGGTCTCTATAAACGCCCGAAAAGAGCCGTTCGCCCCGATCGAAAGAAACGCCCTGCGGCCGCCCCCTTTGCAACCTCGTCTTTAATGGAACCGCTTCTCCTTCACTTCCTCGGGAAGCGGTTCGCCAAGCGGCGGCAACGGAAACGGCTTGTCGGCCCCTTCGATCTTCGGCAATTCGTAGGTAATCTCGCCTAATTCCTTCTCCGAAACGCCGTGATCGCAGCCAACGCCAAACGCTGCAACCAAAAATCCGCCGCAAATGCAAAAGATGACTCGTCGCATGATCGCTCTTTGTTTTACAATAGATTGACGACAATCGATCCGCCGCAACGACGTTCGCCTTCCGTCGTCGTATAATTCCATTCTATTCGCAAAATCGTTTTTCGCAAAGCCGCATGAACGCCTCGGAACTGACCGCCGCACTGAAAGCCGAAGCCCTTCGGCTCGGTTTCGACCTCGTCGGAGCGACCGCCGCCGTCTCGAACGTGGACGCCGATCGCCTCGACGACTGGCTGGCCGACGGCTGCGCCGCCGAAATGCGGTACTTTGCCGACCGTCGCCACGCCTACCGCGACGTTAACGCCGTTTTGCCCGACGCGAAAAGCGTCCTCATGCTTGGGCTGAACTATCGCTCGGCCGAGCCAATCGCGCCGGCGACAGGGCAGGGGAGCGTTTCGCGTTACGCCTGGGGCGCCGACTACCACGAAATTATTCGCGACAAGCTCCGGCGCCTCGCCGATTTTCACAGTCAATTGACGCCGCACGCCAAAACTCGCGCCGTCGTCGATACGGCGCCGTTCCACGAACGTCGCCACGCTCAATTGGCCGGCCTGGGCTGGATCGGCAAAAACTCGACGCTCATTAATCCGCGTTTCGGCAGTTGGTTTTTCATTGGCGCACTCCTCACGACCGAAGAGCTAACGGCTGACGCGCCGTTCGCCGAAGATCGCTGCGGAGAATGCCGTAAATGCTTAGACGCCTGTCCGACGGGCGCGCTGACCGCCCCGCATCGAATGGACGCCCGACGCTGCTTGAGCTACCTGACGATTGAATCGCGTGGGCCGATTCCCGGCGGATTTCATTCCGCCTGCGGTTCGCGATTGTTCGGCTGCGACGCCTGCCAAGACGCCTGTCCTTGGAATCGCGAAACGCCGACGACGGTCGAACCGGCCTTTTATCCTCGCTCGGGGATGAATCCGCTTTCGCTCGCCGAGTTGAATAAAATAGACGACGCGGAATTTCGTCGCCGCTTCAAGGATACGCCGCTCGCCCGGGCCGGCCTCGCCGGACTCCTCCGAAACGCAGAGGTCGTTAAGAAGAATCAATCAAACCGTTAGTAATCTCCGGGGACTCACGCGGAGATTTTCTGTTCCCCCGACTAAAGCGCACGAGGCGGCCATTTCTTTTTGGAAACTTTTCCTTTCTCGACGTTTGCGTTATTTGTTTAAGGCGAAGTAAATACTCGCGCGACGTTACTAAGCGACGCTTACGTTTTGAGTCGGTTTCTCGTGAAATGCGCGCGTTTTCCGAGGAAAAGCGTCGTTTTCTCCATTGCGAAGGTAGAGTATTTCGAGGCATTCGACCTCCCCGCTTTCCTAAGAACTGAATTACCAAGGAGATAGGAACTCGCAAAATGGATATTGCCGAAAAACGAACGCACACTCGGCTCAGAGGAGACGACATAAGTTAGGTTCTTTCTTTTCGTTAGGGAAGCAAACGGCATGAATTGTTTGAAAAAATGCATAACCTGTTTTTTTCGTTCGCGTGTCGTAAGTAGTTGGCGGGGAATATGTTTTCACCATCGAAACGCCGCGGAGGGCGTTGCCCACAGACCGATGCACAAGGAGTTAGGACGACGGCGAGGAGTTTTTTCGCCGACGGCGGGCAGTCAAATTGTCAAAGATCGGATCGCATTTCTGCGCGACGATTCAGAGGAGCATCTTACAGAAACGCGCGGCACAATTTCTAGAAGAAAATCTAGGTAATATCGGTCGCCCCTATGGGGCTTTTGATGATATGCGGGCTTCATTCCGTGGGCTAACGCTAACCGCTTTAACAGGACGTCCCTGCGGGACGCCAGTAGATTTAGCGTCTGACATTTAAGCATAGGTGAACTACTACGCACTGGTGAAATATACCGTATAATGCAGTTAGGTTAACTCTAAAAACGATACTTGTGCAACCTTTCTTTTAAGCAAACGTCTATGCCTGATTCGCAGAATTCCATCCATAGAGCGAAATATCCTCTCGTTGTCTTTCTAACAATTCTAATTGGCATTCCGCTTCTGCTCCTTTTGATAGACTCCTCTCACAGCGGATCCGCAAAAGAAACTCCGTTGGACCCAGTATGCGAAAGGAATCTTCGTTGGATTGGCGAAGCCCTTTCAAAATACAAAAAAGAGCATGGAGCATTTCCTCCTTCGGTTTCCGCTGATGCGAGCGGAAATCAATGCAGCTGGAGAGTTGTTTTAGCGCCCTATCTTTTTTATCCGTGGTATAAAGAAGGAGAAGAAAGCAAAAAAACAGCGTTAGGATCTTACCGATTTGATCAAGCATGGAATAGTGACGCCAACATGCAGTGGGCCGGTGAAAATGCGAGGAGCTTTATACGCGGCTATCTCTGCCCAGGGGAAATAGAGTACGACGGGAACTACTCCATTCCTTACGATGAGCGCTATACTTCATATCTCATGCTTGATCGCTCAAAAAAGACGGAAAACCAATCGAACGACATCCTGCCGGATGACGCGATCATCGTCGTCGAATCATTAGGTAGCGGCATCCTTTGGCACGAACCAAGAGACGTTTCGCTCGATAAACTTCTCGAATCGGAATCGCCATTCGGGTTGGGCCGCTTAAACGCCACACATCCGCTTGACAAGGAAATCCCTATGAAAAAGAAATTCATCATGGCTTTGAGAGCGGACGGAAAGGTCATCCATATCCCAGTAACGATCGACAAAACCGCCCTGACAAAGCTACTTCTCGGCGGAGCAAACTAGTCCGCATGTCCACGACAGGCGTGGACATGGTAACTGACGACTCCCACCAAATGCATACGCTGAACAAAAGTTTAACGGCCAGATCCAATGAAGTATCATGCCAAATAGAAAAAGAAAACGGCCTTCCCTGATAACATTTTTATATTGGGAACCGGCGATATTTGCTGCGGCATTGCTTGTCATCACCCTATTGTATTTATTGCGAAGATAGGCTGATCACCATTTTGTTCCGTCACGCTCGTGATCGATGAGAAAATATTGGTTAAGCACAATTGAATAGAGATAAAATTGCGCATGAAAATGGATTTCTTAAACAGCGAAGCCGCCCAAGATTCAATTATTCGCTTGTACTGCTTTTCGACCGACGAAATCAAACAGTTTTGCCATCTTTTGAACTCCCTAGCCACTTCCGCAATCAGTTCATCTGCGCTGCACGAACAACCATTTATCCAATCAATCAACGAATGTCGTCTTACGTTACGAAACGGGAAGCGCGACGGAGGAATCGAGATAGCCGCCGACGGCAGTTTTGAATGCGTTCTCACGCCAATCGGTTGGGAAGATGAGCTTGAGCGAATCAAGCCGTTCACACAAGACGACGATCAAGGACGCTACCAGTGGCTACTTTGGGATGCACCAACCGAAGTTCGCCTACTTCTTTCCCAAAACGGCGATTGGTAACATAGCAGATCGCGGGCGGGGCCTTGCAACGAGCGCCCCCATTTCTTATCGTCAGGCACAGGCGTGCCTGAGCTACGGCGTCTAAGAGCTAAAGAAATCGCCGTCGGCGGTCGGCCAAACGCCCGGCAGGTCTTCGGCGTAGTAGCGATCCAAAACCTCGCGCCATGTGCCCGGCCCTTTCACCGCGATAAACGCGCCCCGCACTTCCAGATAGTTCGGGTGCATTCGCGCGTACTTAATGCCGAACTTTCGCATCAAGGCGCTGCACTTTTTCGGCCCGTACAGATCGTCGGCCAATTGATAGTGCGAGGCGATCACTTCGCGCTGCGCGAAAAGCGACGGGGGCGAAAGCGTCTTTCCCTCGGCCAACGCCCTGGCGTGCTCAAATATCCACGGGTTGCCGATCGCGCCGCGAGCGACAGTCACGCCGTCCACGCCGGTTTGCGCGATCATGTCGAGACAATCCTGCGCCGTGAAAAGATCGCCGCTACCGAGCACGACCTTATCGCCCGCATGGCGTTTGACTTCCTTCAAGAATTCCCAGGAGCTGCGACCTTCGTAGCGTTGTCGCACGGTCCGACCGTGAACGGTAATCGCCGCCGCACCGGCGTCGAACGAGCCGTCGAAGATTTTGTAAAAGTTCTCGAGGCTTTCGGCGTCGTCATCCATGCCTCGCCGCATCTTCACCGTAAGCGGAATTTGATCGGGCAAGAAATCCCTCGTTCGCCGCACCATATCGAGCGCGACGTCGGGCGTAGAAAGCAAAAAACCGCCTCGACATCGGCCAAGCACCTTCCGTACGGGACAGCCGAAGTTCAGATCGATGACGTCGAAGCCGGCCTCGAGCAATTTCGCCGCGGCGGGCGGAAAATCCTCCGGCTGCGCGCCCATCAATTGCGCGCCGCACGGATGGTCCTCGTTGACGACTCGCAGATATTTCTTCGCTTTGTTGCCGCGAGTGACGCTAACGACGAACTGATCGAGAAAAACTTCGCAAAGCGTGTACGACGCGCCGAGTCGCCGAGCGATCGCCCGCATCGGCCAATCGCTATACCCGCTCAACGCCGCTTGAACGACGGGAAATCCAATATCGACGGAGCCAATTTTCAAATGCGGAAGCAATTGCGACATAAATAATCAAGTAGGCGGGGCAAACCTCAGTAGCAAGGCGGTCATCCGCGTAAATCTTACAACACCGGGCAGGAATCAAGCCACTCCCGATTCTGCTTGCACATCCACTCGGTCGAGCAAGGCGGCCCCCAACTCCCCGATTCATAAAACTCCAGCGGCGGCCAGCCCGGATTCTCCCACGCCTGTTGGATGGGATCGATGATCGACCAGGCCAGTTCCACTTCGTCGGCCCGAGAGAACAAACTCGGATCGCCCTGCATCACGTCTAAGAGCAATCGCTGATAGGCTTCGGGCATCGCGCCGGCAAACTTCTCGGCGAATCGGAACCCGAGGTCGGTCAACCGAAGCTTCATTCCGGCGTCGGGGACCTTGGTTTGAAAATGCAATTGGATTCCCTCGGCCGGTTGCACTTGAATAACGAGCCGATTCGCTTCGCTCGGCGAATACGAACCGGAATCGAACATCATATGCGGGGCCTGCCGGAATTGAATCACGATCTGCGAGGTGCGACATGACATCGCCTTGCCGCTCCGCAAAATGAACGGCACGCCTTGCCAACGCCAATTATCGACGTGCATTTTGACCGCGCCGAAGGTGGCCGTCTCGCTCGACGCCGGAACGTCCGGTTCGTCGCGATATTTTCGATACTGACCGCGAATCGTATCGGAAAAGACTTCCTCTTTTTTCAAAACGCGAACCGACCGCAAGACTTTCACCTTCTCGTCGCGAATGGAGTTCGCTTCGTACCGTGCCGGCGCCTCCATCGCCGTGAAGGCCAGTAGTTGCAGCAGGTGATTTTGGAACATATCGCGAAGGATGCCGACGCCGTCGTAATAGGCCGCACGATGACCGACCGTCAATTCCTCGGCCGCCGTGATCTGCACATGATCGATATAATTGCGATTCCAAATCGGCTCGAAAATCGCGTTGGCGAATCGCAACGCAAGAATGTTCTGCACCGTCTCTTTGCCGAGATAATGATCGATGCGATAGACTTGATCTTCGCGGAAGACGCGGTGGAGTTTTTCGTTTAAATCGCGCGCCGATTGCAAATCGACGCCGAACGGTTTTTCAATCACCACGCGACACGGAGCGAAGGATTCGGACGCCATGCCCGACGCTCCGAGATGGGCGATGGCCTGCTCGTAGAATTTCGGCGCGGTCGAAAGATAGTACGCGCGAACCGGCTTCTCGCCGTCTTCGATCGAAGTCAAAAAACGTTGCAGTTCCGCGAAGTCCTCGACCTTGCCGATGTCGCCCGAGTGATAAAAGATCGAAGCGGCGAACTCGCGCCATAGCGCCGGATCGAAACTCTTCGGCAAAAACTGCGCCGCCGACTCGCCAAGCTTTTCTCGCCACGCCTCATGACTAAAGGGGGTACGAGAAAAGCCCACGATTCGGGTTCGCTCGGGCAACCGCTTTTTTCGATAAAGCTCGTACAAAGCGGGGACGAGCTTGCGATTCGTCAAGTCGCCCGAAGCGCCGAATATTACGACCGTATGCGCCATTTCGATTGTCCTCGCAGTTGATTCCGAAACCGGTTTCGATCGAAGCGACGGCGAGGCCGACCGCCGAACTAAAACCAGGAGGAAGTAAACCCGCCGTCCACGCTGATCGACGTGCCGGTCACGAAGCCGGCCGCCTTGGGCGAAACCAGCAGCAACAAGGCGCCGATCAACTCCTCCGGCTCGCCGTAACGTCGCATCGGAGTGTGTCGCATAATATTATCGACTCGCTCCTCGTCAAGCAACTTGCGATTTTGCTCGGCCGGGAAGAAACCGGGGCAAATCACGTTCACTCGCACGTTTTTTAAGGCTAAATCTTGGGCGACGTTCTTCGATAAATTGAGCACCGCCGCCTTCGACGCCGCGTAAGCGAACACTTTGGAAAGCGGTAAAATCGAGGTCACGCTGCCGATATTGACGATCGAGCCGCCGCCTTGCTCGGCCATGTGGGCGCCGAAGGTTTGGCAAGCCAAAAAGACGGCCTTTAGGTTGATCGCCATCACGCGGTCCCAGTCGGCCTCCTTCGCGTCCAAAAAGGCGCTTCCTGCGTTCACGCCCGCGCTGTTTAACAAAATGTGAATTCGGCCGCGACGCTCGACCGTCGTCTTCAATAGATTTTCGATCGATTCTTTCTTCGTCACGTCAACCGTGCAGTAGCTGGCCTCGCCGCCCAACGCTTCGAGCGTCGCGACTCGTTTTTGACAACCTTCCTCGGTCAAATCCGCCACGACGACATGCGCTCCGGCCTGCGCCAACCCCCCAGCCAACGCGCCGCCCAAGACGCCGGCGCCGCCGATCACGACGGCCGTTTGACCTTTCAATCCGAACATCGACTCAACGTAATTTTGCGACATGATAATGAGATTCAAAAAAGGTTGACGCCGCCCGACGGAATCGAGCGGCGTTCAACGCGTCCATGCGAATGTGTTTTGTACGAAAGCCGTTTTCGCTTACGGATTCTTTCGCAATGCGATCCAATCGGAATGAAAGACGCCGTCTTTATCAGTACGATTGTAGGTGTGGGCGCCGAAGTAGTCTCGCTGCGCTTGCAGCAGATTCGCCGGCAAGCAGGCCGAGCGATAGCCGTCGTAATAGGCCAAGGCCGAGGCGAACGCCGGAACCGGCACGCCCAAATCGACCGCCGTCTTGACCACGTTGCGCCAGGCCGACTGTGCCTTCGTGACCGCCTCGGTGAAATACGGAGCCAAGAGCAAGTTTTCCAAGTTCGGATCGGCGTCGAAGGCCTCTTTGATTCGTTCCAGGAAGACCGCGCGAATGATGCAGCCGCCGCGCCACAACAAAGCGATCGGTCCGAATTGCAACGGCCACTTGTGCTCGACCGCTGCCGCTTGCATCTGCACATAACCTTGTGCGTAGCTGCAAATCTTCGAGGCGAACAACGCTTGGCGAACGTGCTCGACGAATTCCTTGCGGTCGCCGGAGTAACGGCCCGACGGGCCCTTCAAAACCTTGCTCGCCCGAACGCGCGGCTCCTTCATCGCCGACAGACACCGGGCGTAAACCGCCTCGGTCACCAACGTGCTGGGAACGCCGAGGTCGAGCGCCAATTGGCTCATCCACTTGCCCGTTCCCTTCGCGCCGGCCGTGTCCAAAATCTTATCGACCAGATAGCCGTCGCCGTCCGCGTCCTTCACGCTGAAGATGTCGCGTGTGATTTCGATCAAGTAGCTATTCAACTCGCCGCCGTACCATTCGCTGAAGACGTCGTACAACTCGGCGTTGTCCATGCCGAGGGCGTTTTTCAACATCCAGTAGGCCTCGCAAATCAATTGCATATCGCCGTACTCGATGCCGTTGTGCACCATCTTCACGTAGTGACCGGCTCCGCGAGGGCCGACCCATTCGCAGCAGGGGATGTCGCCGTTCGGTCCGACCTTCGCCGAAATCGCCTGAAAGATCGGCTTCACCAACGGCCAAGCCTCTTCGCTGCCGCCCGGCATAATGCTCGGGCCTTTCAGCGCGCCCTCTTCGCCGCCAGAAACGCCCGTGCCGATATAGAGCAATCCCTTCGATTGCACGTACTCGGTCCGACGTTCGGTCTCGCTGAAGAGCGTGTTGCCGCCGTCGATGATCACATCGCCCGGCGAGAGAAGCGGGAGCAACTTCTCGATGAAATCGTCGACCGCGGCGCCTGCCTTGACCATGAGCATCACTTTGCGAGGAGAGGCCAAGTTTTGCGTCAATTCCTCGAGCGAATGACAACCGACGAAGTTCTTCCCCTTCGCTCGGCCGTCCATGAACTCATCCACTTTGCTCGTAGTGCGGTTATAGACCGCAACCGAGTAGCCGCGACTCTCCATGTTCAAGGCGAGATTCTCGCCCATGACCGCCAAACCGATCAATCCGATATCGCATTTTTTCATGGCTGGTATTTGCTATTTAAAAAGAAGAGGAAAGAAAAAGGAACAAGGAGTTAGGGACAAGAGGCTACTTCTTCTCCCACGGAGGAAGCTCGGGCAAAAAGGTTTCAAATTCGTCGAGCAATTCCTTCTGATACGCGCCGGCAAAAGAGCCCGACTTGAATTTCTCGATCCCTTCCTCGAAGAAACGCTTCCAACTCGCGTCTTCGGCGCCGGGATTGATCGGGAAAAACAAGGCCTTATTGGCGACGGCCGCGTTGTAATCGCCCGGCGCGTCGCCGATCATCAGAACGTGATCAAGAGCGTACTTCGTCGCGACCTGAAGCATTTCTTTTTTCGTGCCGATTTCCTGACCGCAAATCGCCGCAGTGCGGCCGCTCAAATCATGCTCGGCCCACTCGCGCTGCAACGCGTCGTTCGGCGTGGCGGAAACGACCAACACGTCGGCGAACTCAGACGATTTTTCGATGCTCTCGCGGGCGTACGGAAACGGGGGAACGCCGCGAACCATCGCCTCGACCGCGTCGTTTACCGCGACCGACCATTTCAAGGTCAGAGCCAAAACAGGATCGTTCGTCTCGGCGACGGCCTTTTCCAACGCGGGATTGCCCAGCTTCGATTCGCGTTTAATCCAATCGACCAACGATTGCGGAATCTCGATCTTCACTCCGCGCGCCTTCACTTCAGGTCGCTCCCTCAACAATTCGAGCGTCTGAATCAACGCCGGGAAGCGATTCACGCCTCGGCTCTTCGAGTACAAGTTCACGAACTCGGCGGCTTCGCGAGCGTATTTACTAACGCCTTGCAATTCCCAATAGTTGATGATATTCGGAATGAAGCACTCCTTGTGCTTCAACTCCATCGTATCGAAAACGCAACCGTCGGAGTCAATTCCCACGAGAAAATCATGCTTGGGAGTAAGGTCGAACATAGATCGTTAATGTGTGTCTAGGAGTGAATTTTTTAGTGTGTACGCGACAAGCAAAAGTCGGAAGGCGGACCGAAATCATCGTCAAATTCGGTCTTACTTACGATCCGCTTGCAAAACATAAGAGGGCAACTTCTTTTCAGCGTATATCGGCGAGAAACGAGTCAATCGCTGCCGACCGTCCACCGTCGGAACCGTAATCATCTCCGATCCCAACAACGGCTTGGCGTAGCGAACGAAATCGTCGGTCACGTCACAACCGTTCGCCGTGATCCATTCCTTCGGGAAGGTTCGTTCGCTGTTCGCGACCTCGGCCAACGGAACCTTGTCGAAACGAACGTGATAGATCGACCCCGGCTGACGCAGAATCGTCGCCATGAATCCGCTCTGACCGGTCGCGGCCAATTCAACCGCCTTCTCGCCGACGTGATAGGCCTCGTCCAGATCGACCGGCGAGGCGTAAACCGTCGAGTGACGTTGATCGGTCCCCATCACGTTTCCGCGTGCCGCTCCCTTAACCGCCAAGCCGACGTGATTCAAATAGTTCACGACCGTTTGGCAAACCGTGGTCTTAGACGATCCGAACGCGGTATGGCCGAAAGAATCTTTGACTTGCCCGACGTCGCCGACGTCGAAGCCTTCGCTGATGACGACGACGCATCGGCCGTCCTTCCGCAATTGATCGTTTACCTGCGAAGCCAATTGCTCCAGGCCGCACGGCGACTCGGCCAAGTAAATCTGTAACGGCATCTCGCGATTCGGATCGGCCAAGCGAGCCGCCGCCGGAATGTATCCGATCTTTCGCCCCATCGCTTGGAGGACCAAAACCGGGTCGGCCGGGCAGGAGCCGTTGTTTTCTTCATTCGCCGTCTGAACCTTGTGCATCCAGTAGCGAGCCACCGAGCCATATCCCGGCGTATGATCGATCAACTTAAATTCGCTGTCGCCGACGTCGTTATCGATGGTCTTCGGCACGCCGACGGCCGTGAGATCCAATCCGCGTTCTTGCGCTAGCCGAGCGAGCTTATTGGCAGTATCCATCGAGTCGTTGCCCCCGATGTAGAGCAAATAGCCGATGTTGTGCGCTTTAAAAACCTCGATGACCCGCTCAAAATCTTCGTTTTGGTGCGACTTGAGCTTGTAACGACAAGTTCCGATGGAACCCGCCGCCGGCGTGTAACGCAACAACGCCACTTCTTCGGGCGACTGGGCGGACAAATCTAAAAGCTCTTCCTTTAGAATGCCTTCGACGCCATGCCGGGCGCCGTAAACGGTCCCGATGCAATCGAACTGCCGCGCAGCCTCGATAATGCCGCGCAAACTGCTGTTGATCACCGGGGTCGGACCGCCGCTCTGCGCAACTACTAAGTTCCTTCGATCAGCCATTCTCGCTCAACGCTCCGAGTAATAAAATGGACGCCCACCAAGGGTTCGTCGCCTGCCGCTTCTACCAAGCCAAAAACCATTCGCTCCAGATCCGGAGCGATTCAGAACGACGCAACTACACAACGATCAAAAACAACCATTCTAATGCCGAAAAGCCTGTCCGACAATCGCCCAACTTACGTTTGATTCAAAAATTCCGTATGCATTTTCTCGAAAAAACGCTTCGGAATTTGATAGCCGAGAATTGCGCGCCAAAAAGCCCTGGAGAATGAGCAAGAAACACAAAACGTAATTAATTCCGATGACCAAAATCGCGGCGACGGAATCTTAGGCAGCCCGACGTCGAGCAGAAGAAAAGACGTCGCGACCCGCTTCGGCGAGCGCCTGTCGCACCAACCGCTCCGCAGCCTCCTCCCGAGCGCCGCGAGCGACAATCGCCCCCACTGTTTCAAAAGCAAGATACCCCTTGGAAAGACGACTCACCACGCTCCCCGCATAGGCCCGAAGATAACCGCGCCGTTGAGCGACGGTCATCTCGCCAGCCCCTCTACGCACCGCCGCCAAAATTTGCGCTAGCCCACGGGCAGTCACAGCATCGACCGCTTCCTGTAAAGCGACATCTCGACGTGCCGAAGGACGACCGAGCATTATGTATCTTGCAAAACGTGAAAGAAACATCCCTGAATCTCCCGCAATTACTTCGGCAACAAAGTTGAAAAGCAACTCGTACAGTAAATCGATTTTTTCGAGAGGGGTTCTCCAGTCAAATCGCACTAGGCTACAGGATTTACGAAAACTTTAACGGCCAGAAACGAACCACAAAAAACATCACTGTTTTTCTCGTTATTCATTTCGGTACCCAAAACAGCCCTGCCGCACAACCCATTCCACCCATTTTAACGCAGTTCCAGAAAACTAAAAAACAGGATAAACCAAAAGCCCCTTGCCAACCGAAATGTTGATTGTTAAGTTTTTAGCACCGTTCAGACATGCGAATGAAGGAATTCGTTCCGTCGCCTCGCCAGTCTGCATCAAGGCGCCGTAGCCAAGTGGCTAAGGCAGCGGATTGCAAATCCGCCATCGTCGGTTCAACTCCGACCGGCGCCTCTTTTTCGTTTCACGGACGATTTTTTCGTATCGCGAAACGCGTTGTCGCTCTTACTTTTGCGACGATTGAATGGATTCTAAATTAAAGGCGTCGCCCGAGTTGCGACGCCTTTTTGCTTCCCTGGCGCCTCCCCTGATAATCTATCAACTATTTGCCATCCAAAGCTCTTGCGTCAATCAGTTCGCCCCCCCCTCCGCAATCCTCTAAGTAATATATAATGCAAGCGGCCAGAGGCATTTGCCGGATAGGCGCCATTTGAAAATTTTTCCAGAGCGGCGTCACTAATAAGTACATCAAGTTTTCGGGAAACTTACCGTCATGAACGACGAAGTATTGAGCATTTTTTCGCAATTTGGAATCGTACCGGTCATTGCCATCGATGACGCCAAAGACGCCTTGCCGCTTGCCGACGCGTTGCTGGCCGGCGGGCTCCCCTTGATTGAAATCACTTTCCGCACCGCCGCAGCGGCAGAAGCGATTAAAACAATCTCCCAGGCTCGTCCTCAGATGTTCGTCGGAGCGGGAACGGTCGTTACTCCGGCTAACTTGACCGCCGCTAAAGAATGCGGAGCAAAGTTCGCCGTGGCTCCTGGACTCAATCCCGAAATCGTCAAAGGAGCCCAAGCGATTGGCCTTCCATTCGCTCCGGGAATCGCTACGCCGACCGAGCTCGAGCAAGGCCTTTCTCTTGGATGCAAACTTTTTAAATTCTTCCCGGCGGAGGCCTTTGGTGGGGTTAAAACCCTAAGTTCTATTGCCGCCCCCTATCTCCACCTTGGCGTTCGTTTCGTCCCAACCGGCGGAGTTACGACCGACAATTTGGTTTCCTATCTGAAAAACTCCTCAATTGCGGCGGTAGGGGGAACGTGGCTTGCCAAGAAAGATGACTTCCAAAATGGCAATTGGGCCGACGTCGCCGACCGATGTCGAGCCGCAGTTTTGGCCGCAAAAGCCGCCAGATAACCCCAATCGTTTCGTTTTTAATAAAATTTAACCTTTCGTCTCCGACCGCCATTTACGGCGATCGAGAAATGGTTATCATTGTTCTTTTGAATGATCGTCCAGGCCCCAGATACCACCTCGCAGGAAGCAGGAGGGAGACGCAATCCCCCTCCCCGGAAATGATGCGCTTACCCGCTGGAGAATTATCACTACCCTCACAATCATTTCAGATTCAAACAAAAAATTGCAATTCCCCCCCTAAAAACAAGCGCAGCGTCTCCCCCCGTGCGGTTTTTTTGTTATGATATGAAGTGGTGGGATTGCTAAATGCGTCCATGGGGGGATTTTTTAATTCCGTTTACATTGTTCGTGCCCCGGGGGGCGTGAGCAAGCCGACTGCTACAGTGCGTTTGTGAACCTCGCACACCGACAGTCACATTCATATAAACGGAGTAGCGTATATTCGGGGCTACCATTGCATGCCGTTTTTTCGCGAAACACGCTTAAACATTAGTTGTCGTTATTACATGCACGGATGAAAACATTTTCCCCTGTCGCATCTCGCTCGCAAAAAACTGGCGCAAGTCAATCGGAGTGTTCCCATGACTGATAAAAAAATCAAACTACTCATCGCCGACGACCATGAAGTCGTGCGAAGCGGATTAAAGACTCTCGTATCGGGTTCGGACGTGCAAGTCGCCGCCGAAGTCGCGACCGGCGCCGACGCCGTCAAATACGCTTTGGAAAACGAAGTGGACGTCGTCTTGCTCGATATCCGCATGCCGGACGGCGACGGTTTAACCGCGTTGGGGAGGATCAAGCTTGACAAGCCGGATATGCCGGTCTTGATCCTTTCGACCTTCGACAACCCGACCTACATTGCGCGAGCCGTGGCTCTTGGCGCCAGCGGATACATCCTGAAAGGATGCACTCGCGACGAATTGCTCACGGCCATTCGATCGGCCGCCGCCGGCGAAAGCGCTTGGACTCGCGACGAATTGCGTCGCGTGACCGGCGCCTTGGCGACGCCCCGCTTGACCGCCGACGTCGAAGTGCCGCTCACCCAACGCGAAAGCGAAGTCTTGCGTCAGTTGGCCTACGGCCTGACGAACAAAGAAATCGCGCAAACGCTGCACATCAGCTACGAGACCGTCAAAGAGCACGTCCAGCATATTCTCCGAAAAATCGGCGTCTCCGACCGCACTCAAGCCGCAGTTTGGGCTGTTCGCAAAGAACTTGTTTAATCGCCGCAAGCCTTGCGACCGCATTGAAATTTATAGCGACGCTTAAAGGCGTCGCTTTTTTTGCGCGCAGCAAGAAATTGTTTCTGATATAATACGACCGCGTTTCCTACGAGCCTCGACGCTCATCCCTCCGACGTTCCGTGAGTCGCACCCACGATGTTTCGTTTTTCTTCGAATCGTTCGCGATACGTCACGGCCGCGTTCGCTCTCTTTCTAGCGATTCCGGCATTCCGCCCGGCGTCGCAAGCCGCCGTGGTCGTACTCGTCAACGACGCCGCGCGCGAGCTGCATTTTACGCTCCTCTACGCCGACGGAAAACAAGAGCGCCGCGCCATCGAACGCGACGAAGTGCTCCCCATTCCGGTAGTCGAAAGAATCGGGGTCGCTTTCGACGGGGGCGATTCCGAAAAAAAGTACGCGCTCGATCCGAACACCATCCATCACTTCTCGGCATGGAGCGACAAAGTCGACCTCGGCACGTTCGTTCTTCCGACGCCGCCCGGCGAAGAAGGAAAACCGCCCCCCAAGCCGCGACTAATTCCCCGCTCGACAATCACATTTAAAGTGAAAATATTGGCCGATGACAATCAGCCGGCCAAAGAAAAAGTCTGGGAGAAGATCTACGGCGATCGCGTAGAAGCCGTCTCCGACGTGTTTGAAAAATTCTGCGGCGTCCGCTTTAAAGTCGTCGCCTTCGACCGCTGGGTCACGTCGAACAGCGTCACCGAGTTCAACGACGCGTTGCACGAATTTGAAACCAAGGTCAATCCGGCTCCCGCGCAATTAGCTATTGGCTTTACAAGCCAATTCGATCGTCCGCAAGGAACCTTTCATCTCGGCGGCACTCGCGGTCCTCTCTATCCTTTCGTCTTCATCCGCGATTGGCCGAACGTCGTTTCTAAAACGGAAAGAGTGGAAACGATCATGCACGAACTGGGGCACTACCTGGCCGCCGCGCATAGCGGCGACCCGCTCTCCAACTTGCGCCCGCAAATCGGCGATCGTCGTTCAAACGCCGTCGCCTTCCGGTTGCAATTCGACGCCTTAAATACATTGGCTATGAACATATTTACCGACGAATTGCGTTCCGGCGAGTATCGCGGCTGGATGGTTATGCCTATTGACGCCAAGCGGCAGCTTCAACGAATCTATTTGGCGTTGCACGCCGAGCTTCCCCGCGATCCCGCCGCGCCGATGCTCGAAGAGATGCTGCAACTGCCGAAGCCGATTCCAAAAGCCACGCCGAAAGACGTTGCCGCGAATCCAGTCGAAGGCGTAAAAAACGTCGTCAAAGAGGTCACGCAGTCGGCCAAGGTGAACGCCTCCGGCGTCGCCGGTCTAAAGGGAGATCAACTCACCGAATATCTCGTTCGCAACGCGGCGCTCGAAGCGCAAAAGCTTCCGCCGCCAATCGCCGCGAAAGCGTTTTTAATCGGAGTCGCCCTGAGCCTTGATAACACGCTCCGCACTCGGAAATTCCCGCAACTCCGCGACTTCGCCGCCAAAGTCGAAACGGACGCCGATAGTCAAGAACGCGTTCGATATTTGGGCCAGCCGACGATGCGAGGCCGCAACGACGCGATGCTTCATTTCTTCATCTCCGCCGCGATTGCCGCCTTCGACGGCCCCGCAGCAGCCGACGCCGCCGGAATGGCCAAAGAAATCAGCGACAGCTACGGCAAGTCCGGATTCAGCTATGCCGACATCTGCGCCGATCGTGCCGGCGTCGCTTTCGCCGAAGGTTTATTAAAGAATGAGTTTTCTTTGGCGGACTTGAAAGAGAAATTTTCCGTCAACGACTTCATGCCGTCTCAAGAAGGCTTGCCCGAGGGCTTCTCCGCCCAACAATTCGCCGAGCAAACGAAAACGCCCGAGGGGGGTGAATCCGAATACTCGAAGCAATTGAAAGAGATTCAAAGCCGTCTCGACGCGTTGGCCGTGAAACGCCGCGCACAGAAGAAATAGTCGCCGAAAGCGACATTCGCAAAAAAACGCAAGAGCCGAAACGGCCCCGACTCTCCTTCGGGTCACTTCGGCTCTTGTTCTTGAAACCTTCGTCGTCAACGACGCTCAGATCGGTTTTCCGACGATACGATTCGACGGCGACGCAGGAATCAGATTTCCTACCGCTTGCGCGGCGGCGTTTTTTATGATTCCGTTATTCGCCGCTTACGTCGCCGCGTCGGATCGAAAAGACCGACGTTTGACCGACGCCAGCCCAACGCATGGGATGGGCGGGATTGTTCGACGTCCAATGGGCAGAGTAGTCTCCGTTGAACGGATCGGAGACGGCTTGCGGGCGAGAGTTCGAGAAACCGAACCACTTCATCGAAGCCAAGCGAGCCTGGCGTTGCTCCGCGCGATATTCGGCGTTCGCCCGAACGACCGTCTTCGGATCGTTGTAGCGTCGCATTTGTTGTTCGTAGAACCACATCTCCGGCGTCGCTTTCACTTCGCCGGGAGAAATCGTCGGAACGTCGCTCTTGACGCTCGTCGGTCTCTCCGCACGAGCCTCGACCGCTCCCAACGCTAATACGCAAAAGCATGCAAGAAGAAATCGCATGAATATATCCCCCATCCTTGGCATAAAAATCAACTTCAAGGAGTTCGCAAAAACTCCTCTATTCTGCCATTCGGCCCGTTCGGGTCGTAGGGTTTAAGGCGAGTTGCCGTTTTATAATAGATTTTTCCGTCGGCGAGAATTTGGGCAATCCTAAACAAAGGGGTCGGGAGTCTTTTCTTGTTGACAGGCTTGCGAAAAGCAGGTAAATTCCGGCCATGCCCAGACGATTACGCGTTTCCAGCGGCGGCTATGTTTACCACGTCCTAAATCGTGGCGTGGGGCAAATGCGTCTTTTCACCAAAAAACTGGACTACGAGGCCTTTGAGAAAGTCCTGTTGCAAGCGAAGGAACGTCTGCCGATGCGGGTTCTCGCTTGGTGCGTCATGCCCAACCACTGGCATTTGGTTCTCTGGCCGCACAAGGACGGCGATCTGTCGGAGTTCATGCGATGGCTGACCGTCACGCACACGCAACGCTGGCACGCCGCGCATCGCACGGCCGGAACCGGGCCGCTCTATCAAGGTCGCTTCAAGTCGTTTCCCATCCAAGAAGACGAGCGCTTATTAACGGCGTTGCGCTATGTGGAGCGGAATCCGTTACGGGCGAACCTGGCGGAGCATGCCGAGGATTGGCGTTGGTCGAGTCTTTGGTATCGGGTGAACGGTATTTACCGTCTTGTGGACGAAGGGCCGCTTAAGCTGCCGAGCAACTGGCTGCGACTGGTGCAAACGCCGGAAACCGAGGCGGAGTTGGCTGCCTTGCGTCAGGCACTGCAGCGAGGCTCGCCATTTGGCGCGGCGGCGTGGCAGGAACGAACGGCCGAACGATTGGACTTACAGACGACGCTACATCCTCGCGGCCGCCCCCGCAAAACGCCTCCCGACGCGCCTTCCCCCGAAAATAAGACTCCCGCCCCCATTTTCTCCTGAACGTCAACGACCGCGGAACAAGGATAACGCAGAATGTTTAGGTCGCTATGCAAAACGATAGGAATCGGCCTCGCCGTCGCGGCAGTTTGGTTTGTGCTTTGCTTCATCGGCGGCCTTTTCTTTTTTGCGTTACGCGATATAGGTATCTTCGCGCTTTTCTTTGGAATTCCTATCGGCGGTTTTGTTTCTTGGTTCAGAACTCGGAAATATATGCTCGCAGAAATGAATCCTTATCGCGGAGCCGTCGCCTTCGCCGCTCGGTATTTTTTCGTCGGAGCTTTTTTCGGATTCATCCTAGCGGGCTGCGCATGTGACGTCGCTTTCACTTCGTTTTTGGGCGGTTTCGTCGGCGCAAGCGTCGGAGCGCTCGGCGGCGCAGTTCAAGGGCGACTCCGCCCACGCACTATTAAAACGTCTCTACACGACTTAACGGCGAATGATGCCCTCGCAGAGACCGCCAAGATCACGGAGATTTTTGGGCAAGATTAAAAAGTGTTTCAAGATTCGCCAAGACGTGACGCAAAAATCCATTGCGCCCTTTCGCAACCATAAAGAATTTGCGATCTCCTCGCCCCCCTGCAAGTCGGAAAAACTTGCCGTTTCGTGTATTTCGCGTGTTTCGTGGTTTAAATGCTTGCTCTCCTCAATCCTCAACGCTCTTCTTTGCGGTTTTCGCGTCCGCTTCCTTGGCCTCTTTGCGACTTGGCGGCGAATCCTCTTTCGACGGTTCGTCTTTCATTTCGTCCTTAGGCTCGTCTTGCGGCTCGTCCTTGATCTCTTTCTTATCCGACGGCCCTTCGAGCTTCGGCTCGGCCGGCTTACTGACGACCGGCGCGAGCAACGGGTCTTCGCGGTCGTAAAGCGGCATGTGTCGATAATAGACCTCCAACGTCAACGCGCACATTGCCGTGTCGTAAAGCCTGCCGCCGGCGATCGCCCCTTCGTCTCCCTTATCGAAGTACCAACTTCCGCCCTCATGCCCGGCCTTCGATTGCTTGGCGACGAGATGGTCGCGAAGCACGTCGTTCCATTTCTTCCATTCGTCCCCTTCCCAATGCCTAAGGACCTGCGTGGCGTAAAAGTTGTAATAGATGTCGCCGGCCAGCGAGGGGCCTTTATCGCTTAAAAAAGTGACGCCCCGCTTGAGCGCCGGATTGTCTTTCTTCCAGCCCATATACATTCGGCAAAGAAGACCGATGGCGGTCGAGCCGCCGCCGCCGAATCGTCCGTCGCCAGGCTCGGTATAGCCGTAGTTCGCGCCGTAATCTTTTTGCACTGAATTCAAAAAGGAGGTCGTCTTTTGAAAGACGTTGGGCGCTGTTTTCAACCCGGCCATCGCGCCGCTCTTCAACGCCATCAGTTGCCAACCGGTGACCGAAGTATCGCCCGTCTCGCGCGGCTCGTAGCGCCAACCGCCTCCCTGCGGATCTTGCGCGTAGCAAATGAAATTAATCACGTCTTGGGCCGGCTTCATCAGCGCCCGATCGTGAGTCATGGCGTAGGCCTCGCAAATGGCGATCGAGGCGATGCCGTGCGAATACATTCGCCCTCTTCGTTCGTGCAAAGAGCCGCCCGAGCCGCCGCGCTTGATTTGCGACGTTAGATAGGCGAGTCCTTGCTTGACCGCGTTTTTATATTTTCCGTCGTGATGCGTTTCGCCCGCCCCCAGGTAGGCCAACAACGCCAAGCCGGTGGCGGCGTTCCGCGAGTCGGTGAAAATGCCGGGATTGCGGCAGCGCATTTGGCATTGCGGCGCCGCGCCGTGATTGAAGCTCCAACTGCCGTCGGCGAATTGATGGGCCGCCAGCCATTCCAATGCCGCTTCGACCGCTTGCGCGCTCTCCGCTGTTCCGCCCGACTGCCGTGACAAGATGTTGCGTCCGACGCCGCGACCTCCAAAGTCTTTGCCGTTGAAAATGGTCAATTTTTCGCCCAGTCGGCCGCTCGATAACGGCGACGACTGCATCGGCGGAAGCTCGCTCGAATGACGGACGGCGGCGATCGGAGGTTCCGCGGCAACCACGGCGAGCTCCGAAGAAACGTCGGAGGCTTTATTTCGAGCGTGCGCCGAGCGCAAGGCAGCGTTCAAGTCGGGAAGCTTCTGCGGCGGCTCATCGGCCGCCTGATCCTCGACCGGCTCAAGCCCTTCCGAACCTTTCGCCTCGGAAGGTTTCTCGTCGGCGTTTCGCTCCGCGGCGACGTTCGGTTCCGGAGCCTTCGCAATTCCTCCCGCCCGAGGTCCAGGCGACGTTCCGAACAGCCAAAACGCGATCGCCCCAACCGCCAGCGTAAGAACGCCCACGGTCAGAAAAACATACTTACGTTGGCCTCGAAAGTGCAAAGGCATGGTTCGTTCGAATTCAGCCGCCAACCGGGCGCACGGCGAGCGGTCGCCGGTCCCGGTTCATTTATATATCTCTAATCGGCAAAAGTCGCCCGTTCATCCCCCTCGATAGTGGAAGAAAACGCTATTCTTCTGACCGGCTGGATGGTAAAAATTGAGATTTACGGGTTTTCAAACGCCTCTAAATACTTATAATAGCAGGTTTTACCCTCGGATTGACGAAGATAATACGCAACCAAGCGGACGCCGTCGGCTCACTAAAACACGGCAGCTTGTTCGCTCGCCCAGGCGTATAAAAACGAACTTGAATCGCGTCAGGATGACGCGTGATTTTGCAAAATTTTGATTGGGAGTTTTTTGAAATGGCGAAAAGCAAAAAGAAGTGCGAAACCGTTTTCCTCGTTTGCAAAGAGACCGGCGATTACAACTACACGCTCCGCCGTAAGCCTGGCGGCGAAAAGTTGAATCTCAGCCGTTATTGCCCGCGTCTGCGCAAGCACACCGAACACGTCGAAAAGAAAAAGTAAGGCGTTTCGCTTATTTTTTGCGAGCCGGGAGTCGCCTTTTCCTGCATTGGCGGCGGACCGGCTTGCGCCTCGGCGCCGATTATTTGAATCATACGAGTTTCCATGGCCAAGCGATGGCGCATTCATTCCCACGATCCGGAACGCATCGCGGCGTTGGAGCGCGCGGCCAAAATTCCGGCCGTCGTCGCGCAATTGCTGGTCTGCCGGGGCGTGACGACCGCTGAATCGGCGCGGGAATTTCTCGAACCGAAGCTTGCCGATCTCCGCGATCCCGCTCTTTTACCCGGCTGCACGCAAGCGGCCGAACGAATCTGGGCCGCCGCTTCCGCCGGAAAAAAAATCTGCATCTACGGCGATTACGACGTCGACGGCATGACCGGCACGGCCGTTCTTTGGCTTTGCCTAAAACTTCTCGGCGCCAATGTCGTCTATTACGTCCCGCACCGCGTTGACGAAGGATACGGCCTGCACGCCGACGCCATTCGCGCTAAGGCCGAGGAAAAAGTCGATCTCCTTGTGACCGTCGATTGCGGAATCGCCAGTTTGGCCGAGGCCGATTTGGCCGCGGAATTGGGCCTTGATCTTATCATCACCGACCACCACGAATTGGCCGAGCGATTGCCAAAAGCGTCGGCGGTCGTTCACCCGCGTTTGCCCGACGGAAATTATCCGTTCGGCGGATTAAGCGGCTCGGGCGTGGCGTTCAAGACGGCTTGGGCCGTCTGCCAATGCGCGAGCGGACAACGCCGCGTCGGCGATCGAATGAAGGATTTTCTGTTGCAGGCGGTCGGCCTGGCGGCGCTGGGAACCGTGGCTGACGTCGTTCCGCTCGTCGATGAAAACCGCGTCCTGGTTCGCTACGGGCTGACCGCGCTAAAGCAAATGCCCACGCTGGGCATCTTGGAACTCATGAAAATTGCCAAGATCGACGACAAAAAGGCGCTCGACGGCGAAGACCTAGGCTTCGCTTTGGCGCCGCGATTGAACGCCGCAGGCCGACTTGGCCAGCCGCAGCTTGGCGTCGAACTTTTAACGACCGATCGACCGGACCGCGCAACAGAGCTTTCGCAATACCTCGATCAACTGAACGCTTCGCGAAAAACCCTGGAACGAAGCATTCAACTTGCGGCCGGCAAACAAGCGAAAGAGATTTACGACCTGGAAAACGAACCGGCGTTAGTCGTGGCCGACCGAGGTTGGCACCCCGGCGTGATCGGCATCGTCGCAGGGCGCTTGGCGGAGAAATTTCACCGGCCGGTCGTCGTCATATCCTGGGATCAACTCGGGCTGAAGCCAGGCGTCGGCTCGGCCCGAAGCGTGCCGGGCTGCAATCTGCACGAGGCCTTGCTCTCTTGCCAAGATTTTTTGCTCGGCTGCGGCGGTCATGCGGCTGCGGCGGGGCTGAAAATCGAAGAATCGCAACTGTCGGCCTTTCGCGTCGCATTTTCGGAAGCGGTGGCCAAGCAACTTGGGGCTTCGCCCCAAGACGGCGAGTTGGCGATCGACGCCGAAGCCCCGCTGAGCGCGTTCACCCTGCAAGCGGTCCAACAAATCGAACGGTTGGCCCCGTTCGGACAATCGAATTCGCGGCCGTTGCTCTGCACGACGGACGTTAAGCTGGACGGCCCTCCGAAAACGATGGGAAACGAGGGACACCATCTTTCGATGAAGCTTTCGCAATACGGCGTCAGTTTTCGGGCGGTCGCCTTCGGCGGCGGCGACTGGCTGGACGACCTCATCGAGGCGACGGGGCCGCTAGACGTGGCGTTTCGACCCGTCATTAATACCTTCCGTGGGCAACGAAACGTCGAATTGCACCTAGTCGATTGGCGCAAGAAATCGACTTAAAGGCGTTTTTCCGAGCGGTTTTGCGTCTTAAATCCATGGCGGATAGAAGTTTAGAATGTTTTTCACAGTCGGGATTGACCGGCGTGCGCAAAACACTACAATGGTCTACTTCGCAACCGAGTTAAATTGATTGCTCGACGAGACTTACGGTTGCGATGCGATAGGGCTGGCTCGACTGTAGGCCGCCCGCGAGGACGAAAAACCGTCAAGGTCGCTCGCCGCTCGAGTCGATGATACAGTTCGGTCAAGTTAGCCGCTGGCCGCAGGAAATGGTCGCCAAAGTAATTTAGCGAGCATACGAAAACCCGATAATTGATTGCGTGCCCTCGGGGCGTAGCTCAGCCTGGCTAGAGCGCTTGGTTCGGGACCAAGAGGTCGCAGATTCGAATTCTGTCGCCCCGACTTAGTAAACCGCGTCATAACAAAGACTTATGACGCGGTTTTTTTATGGACTTTTCGCGGAATTTCGCTCCGTGCTCTGCCGGCGCTAGGTTGTGAGGTAAAGAAGCGGGCATAATAGTGCCGTCTTCCTTTCGCCAGCATATCGCTTCAGGGAGTCTCCAGCTTTTCCTCGCTATTCAGAGGGGTGTTTCACTTGCACGAATAAACGATAGGATAAGTGAGCATTTCACAGGCAGCTTTCCGCTTGACACATGTAAACAAAAGCGTAGGATTGAATTGATGTCTCGCCCACGGCATCCCGATAAGCATATTGAAAAAGCAGTTCGATACGCGGAGCAACTCGGCTGGACGGTAGAAATATCCAAAGGCCACGCCTGGGGATTCCTAAAATGTCCGCATCACGAACGAGATGGTTGCAAGGTTAGCGTTTATTCGACCCCACGAAACCCAGAAAATCACGCTCGCCACATTCAAAGTGAAATAGACCTTTGCCCTCATCAGTAATTATGTCCTGCCCAACCTGCGAATGCGAACACGATTTTACCTTGATACTGACGGGGATTTCCGATCTAACGCCCGAAGTCGTTGACGCCCTCTATGAAGCGGGGTGCGATGACGGAACGCTTGCTATGCGATCTGGACGCCCATACATTACATTTTCCCGCATTGCCCCGTCGCTAAAAAATGCAATTCTCAGTGCAATTGGGAACGTCAGAAAAGCGGGTGTCGGCGCCGACGTTTTACGAGTGGACTATTGTAACTTGGTCACGCAAGCGGACATCGCCCGTAAAATTGGACGTTCACGCCAACTTGTACATCAATACATCACTGGCGAACGGGGGCCTGGTGGTTTTCCGCCGCCTGCGTGCGGTATAACAGACGACGCGCCGCTTTGGTATTGGTGTGAAGTTGCATATTGGCTTTGCGAAAACAATTTTGCAAAACCGGAATTTCTGCGTGACGCCGAAGAGGTGGAAGTCATCAATAATGTCTTGGATATGCAAAGACAAAAACTGAATAACCCAGGGCTGATTAAAGAAATTATCGATTTTGTCTCCCCGAAAATCTGCTCTTGATTTTCGCTGCTGATTGCCCCAACGCTCTCAAATCGTTTCTAGCGCATCCCCTCGCCAAACGTCTCCCAGGTCATCCTCTCCCGCGATCGCTCATTACACGCGATTTTACGAGGGGCTTCCTTGAGCGTGCGACTTGGCTGCTTTAACCAGACCAGAGAAATCTGTTCTCCCCAATATCACCTCAGGGAGCGTGTCTTCGTCAATTAACGCGCAACCAATATTTCTAGCTACGTCTTTCGCCGCCGGGGTGAAACGGCTGTTCGTCACAACCGCGCAGAAATGGCATTTATAGTACGCCATGCCCGCAAACGCCTCTTGAACTGCCGAATTTGCAACACTGCTGAAGTATCCTTTGACTTGTACGGCAATTCTTAGGTCGGCTTTCGACAAAATTAAATCGGCGCCTTGGTCGCCCGTGACCTTCGTCGCCTCTACTTTGTAACCAAGCTCCACGAAAACTTCTTTAGGAACTGCTCAAACGGAACGCTTCGCAACGCTTTCCAGTCTCGTTTCAGCAAACTTTGCCGCCGGCAATCGTTTGATTTCATTAATGCTCGCTGTTGCTTAACGACAGACTTTAGTTGATCCTCCGTCTCAGAAACATGGCCCCTTAGATATTCGCACTTGTCGAACAGATCGGATAAAGCCGAGGAGTAATTTTGCAGTAAATCATCGCTAGGAACGAACATCAAGCAATAGAACGTCGCAAAGCCTGCAATCATTCCCCCGCATCCGCAAACAACCGACATTGTAGCGACGAAAGCCGCTAGGCTAACGGCCGTCGTTCCGATTAAAATGCATGGCCAACGCCAGTCGAATATAAAGCCAAGTAGACTCCGAAATCGTTCACATGTTTTGGCGTAGAGAAAAACAAAAATCGAAATGTTTCTTTTTCGCCTGCATTTTCGATATTCGCTCTGCGCCACGTCATGCAATTCTCTAAGTCGGTTTTTAATGCGGTAATTTGCGATTCAATAGAAGTACCCAAGACAATCTCCGAAGAAAAGAAGACGCCATGTTTAACGTCACACTTTGTTTGTAATTCCTTCCGCCTCTTCCGTCAAGCAAACAAAGGATGAAATGAGACGACTGGCCGTTTATCCGGCAAAAACTACTCCTACTTCAAGGAAAAGACGATCCCCGACCCACGAAAATTCAAATGTGTCTCCGTCTTCGCAACGTTCGTTGTAATCGTAGATGATGTCGTTTAAGTCTTCTTCGGCGGCAAGCAGGACGGCCTGCCGCCAATCGTCGGGGGTAACTGGCCTTTGCAGAAATCGGCAAGCGTCGGCAGATGCCCATGACCCAATCGACGCAGATATTCGAGGAGCAAGGCCGTACCAATAATTTCATCAACAGATTGCCCAAGGACCAATTCATTGACGCCTTGACGATCCTCACTTTGCCACATGCCGAAAAGCCGTCGCCTCCAACTATGCAGATAGCGCCCAAACCACCGTTGGCGCTCAAGCGGCAGCGGTGAATCAATATCCAGTAGCCGCGGCATGCATTCGTGTTCGTCGAGTTCCATCGTATACCAAGAAATCCAATGAATAATATTTAGAGCACGCAGTTGCATCGCCCAAGACTTGCTTTCAACCCAAGCGTATCGAACATTGATGCTTCCTCCAAGCACAACCCAACTTCCAAGTTCGGATCGAGTCGCCGGATTTGATCGAGCAGACGCCGATATACTATCTCTCGCAACTCGCGAGGAAACCGAGTCCGTCCGTCGGAATTGCCATCTTGCCGCCGATCAACTTGTGAGGAAATAGCGTTTTCAAGCCCAAGTTTCCGCTCCGTAATCCGCATGGCCTGCGGGAAGGAGCAGATCGAGCCAAGCGTGATTCGCGAGAGCCGCACGCGGCCAAGCAAACAGCTTAGGAATTCGGCGTAAATAGTCTCCCACTCACGCAAGGGAATAATCGGCATCACGACCGCTCGCACAGGATACCCCGCACTGGCGCAGGCTTCCATCGCACGAAGCCGCTCTTCCAATGTTGGGGTGTTCGGTTCAAACGCATCGACGACCGCTTTAGGGGTTAGTGTCCATGACAAGATTGAATGTCCCCGATGGTCCAATTCCAAGAGATTGCCGACATCTGCGCTTTTCGTCAAAAGCGTCAATCGGGCCAACGGATGCTCGGCAAAAAAGGGAACGATCCGCTGCGAATAGCCTGTTAGCGGATCGAGCGCCAAGGCATCCTGAAGTTTTCCTAAGTAAAAAGCTGTTGGTTTTCCCAATCGCCGCGACGTGCGGTCCACTTCATCCAGAATTTCCTGCAAATTCAAAAATATTTTGACTGTAGGCGAGAACCGCACGCCTTGTACGCCAGCCAGATAGCAATAGACGCATCCGTAGGGGCAGAATCCGTAGGAAGAAAAGTGCCAATAATTCGGGCAGCTATTGTTTTCTTCCTCGCTCTGCCGAACGGCGCTGCGATGTTCCGCCAATACCAAGGTCTGCTTGCCCTCGTAATGCAGTCCCAACGCGTCCAAAGAATCAAGGCTAATGCGGTTATGGGGCGTACTCGATGCCTCGATCACTTTAGCACGCGGATAAACCGCACAGATGGCTTCCGCAAAGTTTCTATTATCAGCCGTCGCGTTGCTGCCCTTGGCCAGTACAATTCGTCCAGGCGTAAAGCCCATTACTGGCCTTGGCCGGTATGCAGATGAATCGGAAAATAAACACGGACCAGACTGTTGCCGTTGCATGGAGCTGGCCAAAATAGGCTTAAAGTAACTCGCGCGGTTATCTATACATGCGTTCATTATACCAATTACGAGAATGCAATCAAGCTCTTATTTGAGCCACTTTTTTAACTAAGCCCTCGAATGCGTTAGGGAAGCAGACAGAGCATTATCGTGCGTCAAACCAGGCGGAAACAGAAATTCAGGGGAACGGTTATGCCCAGTCAGAAATCAGCAGACGGCGCTCAGCACAACGAAAGAAAAACGCGAATGAACGCCAACAGACGCGAAGGATTAACCGCAACGACGTAGATAGTCTACGGCGAGAAGTGTGGGCCAACTTCGCACGTTGCGCGTAACTCATGATTCGCGCCCGAAGCAATATGAGCGGCGGGGCTAGGGGCGCCCCCTTTCGCAAGCAGTTCCTTTAACTCGGCGATCTCACGTCGGACGGCGGCAAGCTCGGTCTCGCGTTGGTTGTCCGTAGGAGTGATAAACCAAGAGGCGATGAAGCCTGACAGAACGCCGAAGAGCCCCACGCCGGCCGCCATGAGGATCGCTCCGACGAATCGCCCTTCGGAAGTTACCGGAAATCGGTCGCCGTAGCCCACGGTAGTAACGGTAACGACCGCCCACCACACGGCGTCCTCGGGCGTTTTGATATTGCCGTCGGCGCCCGCCTCGAAATGAAGTACGGAGATGGCCGACACCGTGACGAGCGTAATGGAGAGCAAGGCCACTGCGAGAAAAGCGCTCTGCGAACGTTTTTCCAAAATGAAGACCGCGAGGATTCGCGCGGAGCGTATGCCGCGAAGCACGCGGAAAATTCGCGCGATTCGCGCCAAGCGTCCCCAACGCAGAATGTCGAGCGTCGGGATGCTCGAAACCAAATCCAGCCATCCCCAGGTCAGAAGATATTTTTTCCTGGACTCGGCACGATAGAGCGAAACGAGAAAATCGATGAAAAACAATCCGCAAACCACGGCGTCGGCAAAACCGAGTACCGTTCGGGCGTTCTGATCCAGCGGAAAAACGGCTTCGACGGCGAGCGTGACCAGCGCAAGTACGCTGAGAATCAACATGAACAGCAGATAGGCGTGGTTTTTGCTTTCCACAATCGATATTCTCCAAGAAAGACGCAATACTCTCGCCTAATTATGCCGTTCGCCCTTCATCGCAGTGATTTTATGGGTTCGCCGTCGAGTCTTGACGATGCGCGGCGGTCGGCTCCAAAGGCATTGCCCTCACGAGCGGCTGCGGCCCGTCGATGCGAAGGTCAATAATAGCGGCGAGGGCCAAATCTTCTTGGCCTTCCGTCCGCGCAGCGGGCGTCGCTTCGACGACGGCTTCGGCCGCCGCTTCAACCAAGACGGCGGATTTCGCCGACGACTTCCTCGTCTTGCGGTTTCGTTTAATTTTCGGCGAACCGAGAATATCTTGCGTTTCGACCGAGAACATATCATGAACGGCTTGGGCGAGGTCTTTTTCGTCGACCATCGTCTTTTTCCGTCGGCGTATGTGACGACGAATCAGCTTGATAACGTCTTCGGTGAATATTGCATGACCGACGGACTCGACGCCAAGGGCCGAGCGATGCTCCCAATATTCCTCGATCGAGTTTTCGACGACCGATTGTCGATGGAGGACCGCCAGGCATTTTGCGGCGTCTTTGAGGGAATCGGACTCAAGGTTGACCGTAAACGTCCTGACGCATTGATCGACGGCGCCGTTGCGGAAGGTCAGGTGATAGAGGAGCCAATCGACTCCGTTGGTTAGCAGCGCCCAGGGGATTTTTTCGTCGGCCGCATAGCGTTTCGCTTGATCGATATGGCTATCGTTTAATTTCACGCCGGCGGCTTTTGCTTCGACCGTGAGCTTGATTTCCCCGTCGATTTTTAGGGCGATGTCGGCGACCTTGTCCCTGATCGGACATTCGCGGGCGATTTCGTCTAGGGGGTTATACCCCAGAACTTCCTCGAAGACTTTAATGATGCGTTGAACGGTATCCGCTTCGTTCAGGCCGTCTTTTCGAGCTTGGAGCAGATGCGGACGCCATTTATCCAGAGCCCTTTTTACATTTACGGCCATAGTTTTCTCGTGAAAAGCGTGGATTCGAGGGGACAAGGAGCCTGCACATCGGAAAATGCGGCGTCGAGAAAAGCGAAATAGATGCGGCAAAAAAATGACAAGCAACGCCGACCATAGCCAACCTAGTTCAGCCGGTCATGTTCGGTCAATAACCCGAAAGGATGTAGTCGGCAGTTGATTTGCTGGTAACGGTTTTTGAGAGGAACCACATCGCCTCGATCCACAGTAGGAGTTAAACGGTGCGTGCGAGCACGCCCCCTACGAGCAGAAAGTGCGATCACAACAACTGCGGAATGCCACAGAGGGCATTCCCTACAGCGGCGGCGTGGAGCGTTGTCCCGCTTGACGGCGCTCGGAGAGCGCTCTACAAACTAAATCTTCTTCGGCTTGGGGATGGTTCCTTTCGGGCCCTTCGATCCTTTCTTATGGCGGAATTTGCCGCGTTCCGCGCGAGTGGAGTGTCGAATCTCGGCCTCTTGCACCGTTTTGCCGACGTTTTCCCGCATCTGAAGAATGCGGTCGCGGATCGCGGCCGCGCGCTCGAATTCCAACTCCTCGGCCGCCGTCAACATCTCCTGCTCCAATTCGGACAAATACTCTTCGGTAATGTATTGCGTCTCGTCGGTTCGGCCGGCGGCGGCGTTCGCCTTGGCGTGCGCGGCGGCTTCGGCCTCGATGCCCGCGTGAATCTCCTTCCGAATCGTTTCGGGCGTAATGCCGTGCTTCTCGTTATACTCTTGCTGCACTTTGCGACGGCGATTCGTCTCGTCGATTGCGCGTTGCATCGAGTCGGTGACCTTGTCGGCGTAGAGAACGACCCGCGCGTTTACGTTTCGCGCGCTTCGGCCGATCGTCTGCATTAACGACGTTTCGCTTCGCAAGAAACCTTCTTTGTCGGCATCGAGAATCGCGACCAACGAGACTTCCGGCAAGTCCAAACCTTCGCGCAGCAAATTCACGCCGACGAGAACGTCGAAATGACCTTGCCGTAGGTCGCGTAGCAGCTCCACGCGTTCGAAAGCGTCGAGATCGCTATGCAGCCATTTACAGCGGATGTTTTGCTTGAGGAAATAGGCCGCGAGATCCTCGGCCAACCGTTTCGTCAGCGTCGTCACCAGCACGCGTTCGCCGGTCTGAACCCGTTCCTTGATTTTTTCGAGGAGATGCGGAACCTGGGAGCGAGCCGGCGCCACTTCAATTTCCGGATCGAGCAGACCGGTCGGGCGGATAATTTGCTCGATATATTTTCCGTCCGTTTGCTGCATCTCGTAAGGGCCTGGCGTGGCCGACACGAACACGACCTGGTTGTACTTTTTCTCCCATTCCTCGAACCGCAACGGCCGATTGTCGAGCGCGCAAGGCAAGCGGAACCCATGTTCGACGAGCGTCACCTTGCGGTTGTGATCGCCGAAGTACATTCCGCGAATTTGCGGAACGGAGACGTGCGACTCGTCGACGAAGAGCATAAAGTCTTCGGGAAAAAAGCTGAACAACGTGTCGGGGGGCGCTCCCGGCGGACGGCCCGACAACGGCCGACTGTAGTTCTCGATTCCCGGGCAGTAGCCGACCTCCTCCATCATTTCGATGTCGAACCGCGTTCGCGCGCTGAGCCGTTGGGCTTCGAGCAGCTTTCCTTGCTCTTTGAATTGTTCGAGCCGCTCGCGCAACTCTTTGCGGATCTCGGCCGTCGCCTGCTGGATGCGGTCCTCGGGCATGACGAAATGTTTGGTCGGATAGATGCAGACTTGCTCGGTCTTTTCGATCGTTTCGCCGCTGACCGGATGAATGACCGAAAGCCGTTCGACTTCGTCGCCCCAGAACTCCGCGCGGTAGGCGATGTTTTCGTCGTAGGCGGGCCAAATTTCGACGCAATCGCCGCGAACGCGAAACTTTCCCGACTGAAATTCAATGTCGTTCCGCTCATATTGAATGTCGATCAATTTGCGGAGCACAAGATCACGATCGACCGTTTGCCCGACTTTCAGACTGACCATCATCGCGCGATAGTCCTCGGGCGAGCCTAAGCCGTAGATGCACGAAACGCTGGCGACGATGATCACGTCTCTTCGCGAGACAAGCGCGCTAGTGGCCGCCAGGCGAAGCCGATCGATTTGCTGATTGATCGAGGCGTCTTTTTCGATGTAAATATCGCGTTGCGGAATGTAAGCTTCCGGCTGATAGTAGTCGTAATAACTGACGAAATAATGGACCGCGTTGTGCGGGAAGAATTCCTTGAACTCGCTATAGAGCTGCGCGGCGAGGGTTTTGTTGTGCGACATAACCAACGTCGGACGGCCCAACGCTTGAATGACGTTGGCCATCGTAAACGTTTTTCCCGAACCGGTGACGCCCATCAAGGTCTGTGCGCGTTCGCCTTTTGCTAAGCCGCGCACAAGCGCCTCGATCGCCTCGGGCTGATCGCCCGCCGGTTCAAACGGGCTCACAAGTTGAAATACGGAGTTGTCCATATTGACTTTCGGTTGCAAATTCGCAGTCTATTTTCGAGAACCGTTTTCCGCCGTGTCGTCTTCGAGCGGGGCTAAGTACGGTTTAATTTTCGCCAGCGTCTTCACGCCAATTCCGCTGACGCGCATCAGGTCGGAGGCCTTTCGGAAGGGGCCGCTTCGTTCGCGTGATTCGATGATTCGCTCGGCCAGCGCGGCGCCCACGCCCGGCACGTTGTCTAATTCTTCGCGCGAAGCCACGTTCAAGTCAACTTGATAGTTCGGCGTTTGCGGTCGAACGGCGTCCAACTCGACCAAGGGATCGCTCGCCATGCGATTCCAACAGAGCCACGCGGCGACGAAGGCCAAGCAGAGCGCCGCCAAAACGGCCAGCGTTTTCTGATCGTCCCTTCGAAGCGTCCAGTAGGGCGTATCCATCGATACGAATCCTTGCGACAATCGGGGCAAACCGGCAAACAGTTCATTATATCCCATTTGGCCCCCTCGATGAACACATATCCAAACGAAAAAAGGCCGCTGAAATCAGCGGCCTGTAAGTTTCGACATGTTTAATACTCGAATTTTTCTCTATAAGCTCGCTTGGCGGGCAGGGGAGGGGGCGTTCATCGTCGCGAGGGCCCGTCTCGCGGCTTCCATCTTTTGCCGGACAACCGCCTCTTGTTCCGGATCCAATTGAATCGCTCGTTTAAAATGGGCGAGGGCGGTTTTCCATTGC
The DNA here is from genome assembly GCA_963665265.2 of Thermoguttaceae bacterium. GTDB lineage: Bacteria > Planctomycetota > Planctomycetia > Pirellulales > Thermoguttaceae > CAXXHQ01. The sequence continues at coordinate 3,540,037 of OY762224.2, forward strand.
GTGACGGCGTTCCTCGAGTCGTTGCGATCGAGACACGCTTGCGCCATTTTGCAGCAAGTCAAACCGGACGCTACGTAGCATTGCGAATCCATGTCGTTTAACTTCAGGGCCGTATTGAGATCGAAAACCGCTTTGTCGAACTGACCAAGGTTCGCAAAATCGAATCCACGCTCTCGATAGGCTTGGGCAAGGAGCCGTGATGTTTTGACCGCGTTCTCTTTTTGCAATTCAAGTGATTTCGATAGGGCGTTAACTGCCGCGTCCCACCGCCGGGCGTCGAGGAGAGCGGTCCCCCAGGCGAGATAGATTTCGGCGAAAAGCGGTTGAGCAAGGTTCGCCGTCTGGTTTTCGAGATCGACGGCAAGTCGAACGGATTCATTGAGGTCGGCCAGCGCAAGTTCGTACTTTTTGAATCGGAGGTCGGCGACGGCGCGTTGGAAGAATGCCTTCGACGATGCGGGGTTCATAGCAATCGCTTGCGTGGCGTCACGGTCCGCTTGCAAATAATCGCCGATCATGACGGCGGCCTCGGCGCGAAGCGAGTAGGCGCGGTCCGAAGTCGGGCTAAGACGAATCGCGCGGTCGAAGTCGTTGATTGCGGAAACCGGATTCCCTTTTTTTAGAAAAGCGGCGCCCCGGCCGCACAACGCTTCAAGATTCTGAGGAGCATTTCTTAGAATACCATCGAATTTTCGGAGCGCTTCGTCGTACTTCCCTTTTTCCAAGGCTTCGCCGGCTTCAGATATTTTATGGGTAACCTCGGGGGCCGAATTCAAATCATTCCAATAGGCGGTCACGCGCCGACGAGGATCGGAACCGCGTAGTTCATAATCCGTCCGGAGTTCGTCGAATATGACAGAAGAAATCTCTTGTGATTTCTGAAATGCAATTTTTGCGTCATCGTTTTTCCCGGCCTCGGCGAGTTTTTCGCCGTTTTTGAAATAAGCGTGCGCTAACTCTTTCGCAATGTCGGACTCGGCGTTCCGGTTCAAACGAATCGCTTCCTCAAAATAGCCGATGGCCTGATCGGGGCGACTGTATCGCGGCGAAGCTAAAGCGACGCCGATGACTCGATAGGCTTCGCCGCACTTCGGATCAAGCCGAACGGCCAAGCGCGCGTCGGCGAGCGCCTCGGTCATTTTTCCGGCGACGCGATAGGCGAGTGCGCGGGCTCCCACCGCCTCGGCGCAGTTCGGCGAGAGGGCGAGAGCCTCGTTCAAGTCATCTATCGCCAATTCGGCAAATCCTTTTTTCAAATATCTCTCGGCGCGAGCGCGATACGCTTCGGCAGATTTCGTATTTCGACGGATCGCCTCCGTTAAGACCTGAATCGCTTGATCGGCCTTGTCCGGCTCTTTGAGATTCTCGGCTAACAGGACGGCGGCTTTGGCGAACTGGTCGGGCGAGAGCGTCGCTTTCTTTTCGGTTCGATCGGCGTTTTCTTTAGCAAGTCGATCGTCGATTCGAAGCGCCTCGGAATAATCTCCGACTGCAAGATCGTTTTTGCCGAGACGGCGATTAGCTTCGGCGCGATAGAAATACGCCTGCACGTCGGAGGCGTTCGCCTGGACGGCTTTATCGAATGCGGCGACGGCTTCGAGGCATTTATTTTCATTCAAGAGACGAATGCCGACGTCGAATTCGCTTTCTTTCGGAACGACGGCCGGCGTTTTGCCGCATCCGACGAACGCGATCAACGACAAGAACGAAAACAAGCCGACGCATATCGGCGACCGTACGAAAGCGGAGAGAGAGGACATGGCAGTTTCTCGCGAAAAGAAAAGGAGTCGCGACGTAATATTACGCACGAAGCATGACCAGCTTGTTTCGCTTGGGAAAATAGTCCCGATCGTGAAGAGCAGGCCGCTCGATGTGAATGCGGTTTCGCATTAATCCAGACTAGCTAGCCGAACAAGCGGTTTCCAGCCCCTCTAAATAGCGGGCGTTTTTATGCAGCCGCCGCGCTATGCGGGGCGAACGCCGGAGATTTCGGCGCCGACGTAAAGTGCGCAAAGCCTGCCGTTCGATATGCGTCTCGACGGGGCATGAAACCGTCGCATTTTGGAATGAAGCGAGCCATAATGCGACTCTTAAAAAAGCATCCGCACCGCGCAGAATGAAGTTGCGCTTTATCGATTGGCAAAACGGCCGAAAACGTATCAACCGCAATGCCGCTCTGCTGGCAATTTCGTAAGGACTTTGTCAGAATGCAGGCGGACTTTTCCTTACTCGCTTCATTTGAGGCGATGCTTTTTCAACCTCTCAAACGCCGTAGTCGGACTATGCCAATGAATTCCATCGCAGACAATTATTCGATCCACCGTTCCATTCTTCGGGTTACTTACACGGTCGTCGGATTATCGTCGCTCGTCTTAGCGACGGTCTCGACGACCCAAGCCGCCTCGGTCACCTGGGTATGCAGTACGGAAAACAAACCTTGGGAAATCATCCCGACGCCTTCGTTAACGGTCGCTTCGCCGGACAAGCCCGCATTAGTTCGAGCGGTCGCGGCGAAGACGTTTCAAGTCATCGATGGTTTTGGCTGCTGCTTCAACGAAACGGGCTGGATCGCGTTGAATGAAGTCGCGGAGCAGGAACGCCGTCGAGCGCTGAACGCTCTTTTCGGCGACGACGGGTGCGCATTCAATCTTGCTCGAATTCCAATCGGCGCAAGCGATTTCGCGACGAGCGCTTATTCGCTTGACGATACGCCCGGCGATCTCGAATTGAAAGACTTTTCCATCGCGCGGGATGAAAAGAATTTGATTCCGTTCATCAAAGCGGCGATGACAATTCGCCCTACGCTTCGCTGTTGGGGTTCGCCCTGGAGCCCGCCGGCGTGGATGAAGACGAACAATCATTACAGCAAAGGTTCTTTGAAATGGGAGCCGCCGATTCTCCGCAGCTACGCGGAATATCTCGCCCGCTGGGTCGAAGCGTACCGAGCGGCGGGCGTAAACGTCTATGCGATCTGCCCGCAGAACGAGCCGAACATATTGAACGTCTATCCGACCTGCCTATGGACGGGCCCGCAGTTACGGGATTTCATAGCGGACTATCTTGGCCCGACATTGAAAGAGCGAAAGACGAACGTCGAACTCTGGCTCGGCACGCTCAACGACGGAAATGCGAACGACCGCGCGGCGACCGTTCTTGACAATGCAAAGGCCAACGCGTTCGTTAGCGGAGTGACTTTTCAATACGACGCAAAGGGACAAATCGCCGACGTGTCGCAAATGTATCCCGACAAAAAACTGATGCAATCCGAAACGGAGTGCAATAACGGCGAGAATTCTTGGACCGACGCGATGCGGCTTTACGGTCTAATGAAACACTATCTCGAGCGAAACGCGGGGAGCTATTTCGCGTGGAACATGGTTCTAAACGAAACCGGCATGAGCAATTGGAACTGGAAGCAGAACGCATTAATCACGGTCGATCGCAAAGCCGGGGCCATCCGCCTAAACGGCGAGTATTACGTCATGCGTCACTTCAGCCAGTTCATTAAGCCAGGGGCCAAACGGATACTGTCGACCGGTCCTTGGAGCGATAAGATCGCCTTCGTCAATCCGGACGGATCGACGGTAATGGTCATCGGCAACTCGTCCAAAAACGCCTTGCCGGTCATTCTGAGCGTCGCCGGTCGAAAAGAGGGCGACACGTTGAACGTCGTCCTTCCCGCGAAATCGGTGAATACGTTCGTCATCGAGCCGAAATAGTCGAAAGCGGTCGAAAAATCGACGCCGAGACGCTAGAAATGACGGCGGAACTCTGCGAAAATACGGCATTCCGCTCGGCGTCGCGCCGAGCGCGTTTCCATCGTTTTTTCCGCCAGCAAAGATCGCCGCCGATGAAAGAATTTTCGCAATCCGTTTGGAACGCCGCCGTCGAAGAAGATTGGAACGGGCTGCTTGAGCTTTCGCTGCTCGAAGACCTCGGCGATTTGGGAGATCTAACCACCTTGGCCCTCGTTCCGGCGGACGCGCGCGGTTCGGCAGCCGTCGTCGCGCGGCAAGTTGGAATCGTTGCAGGAATCCCCGGGGTTCAAGCGGCCCTCGACGCCGTCGAAACGTCGCTGCAATGGAGTCCCGACAAAAAAGACGGCGATCCCATCGCACCAGGAGAACGGCTCGGCGTCATCTCCGGCTCGGTTCAAGGAATGCTCGCCGCCGAACGGCTGGTTCTCAATTTGCTCGGCCGACTCTCCGGCGTGGCCACGCTCACAAGTCGCTACGTCGAAGCAATCCGCGGAACAAAAGCGAACATTTACGACACGCGCAAGACGACGCCTGGTTGGCGCCGTTTGGAAAAATACGCGGTCCGCTGCGGCGGCGGGCGCAATCATCGCCTCGGCCTTTGCTCGGCGGTTCTCATCAAGGACAATCATTTGGCCTGGGGCGCAAGCGGCAATTCGCCCTCCTCGCATTACACGCCTGCCGAAGCGGTTCTTCGCGCGCGCGATTATCTCAATTCCGAATGCCTGCACATTCCCGAGAACGAGAGAATCGTCGAGCTGGAAGTCGATACGCTCGAGCAACTCAAACAGGCGTTGCCCTCTTCGCCCGACATCGTTTTGCTTGACAATATGCCGCCTGACGTTTTGCTTCAGGCGGTCGCCGTCCGAAACGAGATGAACCCCGGCGTGCAGTTGGAGGCCTCGGGCGGAGTGAATTTGAATACGGTTCGCGCCATCGCCGAGTCGGGCGTCGAGCGGATCAGCGTCGGAGCGCTCACGCATTCGGCAGTGGTTCTCGATTTCGGCCTTGATTGGCTCGACGGGTAACGTCGGCGCCGCGCCCAATCGGAATGCCGCGAAGGGCGTTCCCTATAGCACCGGAACGCCACGGCAGGCGTTCCCTACAGCTCAGCCCCCCCTCGCTATCCGATTATTCTGATTATACCGATCGGGTAATTTTTCTTTCCTTTACCCAACGTCGTCCTATTTGACAGTTCTCATGACAATCCTATAGTTGAACGTCGATTCCCTGGGGAGGGGCTCGACGTTCGGGCACGGCGAGATCGACTGGGAGTTTGAGGGGACCTCGCCGCGCCCTTTTTTCACGCCTTTATTTCCCGCCTTGAATATATCCTTCCCGCCTTCCAACAAAACGCATCGCCATGCCTTCGCGCGCCAAGTTCGACCTTCGTTTTTCGAGACGATCGCTCTGCGCGCATAGCGCCTTCACGTTCATCGAAGTGATGGCGGCGATGGTGATCACGTCGATCGCCGGGGCCGTCTTGCTTCTCGGCGTCACGACGTCGATGGAAGACACGCAGCAGTCGATGTACAAAACGATCGCCGACGGCTTGGCCGCTCAACTCATGGACGAGATCGTCGGCGGCCGCTATATGGAATTTAACGGATCCGCCTACAACACTACGCTCGGTCCCGACTCCGGCGAATCGACCGCCGGTCCTCGCTCCGCCTTCGATGACATTGACGACTATAACGGAATCTCATTCAAGCCGCCCGTTGACGCATATAATGTGGCGCTCGGCAAAGAAGACGACGCCGGAGGAACTCGGGATCCCAATTTTTGCGTGACCGCCAACTTTCTTACCCGCTGGAAGGAGACCGTCACCGTCTCCTACGCTAGTTCAACCGATTACTCGACGAAGCTCACGTCGGGAACGAGCGATTACCGCATTATCGAAGTGAAGATTTACTATACCGACCAGACAAAAGGCGACCGCGAATTGGCCGTCTTGCGTCGCACCGTGGCATATGTCGCACCGATCGCAGCCAACTAAACCGCCGATTGCGAGCGAAAGCAACGCCTCGCGATTCGCCGAAGAATCGCCGAGATTTTCGACGTTGCGCGCGCGAAAGAGAAATGGATTTTCGCGAAACCGCGGGTTGACTTTGATCGAGCTGATCATGGCAATGGCGATCATGACGATCATCCTCGGCGCGTTAGGTTCGCTCGTAACCACTTCGGAACAAAGCTTTCAATACACGGCGGGCTATAGCCAAGTCGCGCAACATGCGCGTGTCGTCAACGATCGAATCGCGCAATCGATCGCCGCCGCCAAAGCGAATACAGTCTTTCCCGGCGCGTTTGTGGTCTACGAAACGGTCGGATCTTACGCGTATCCCGACGCCTTGGTCGTTTGGAAGCCCGGCGGAACGCCCGCCAATCCCGACGGACTGCCGCTTTTTTCAGAAACGGTGATCTATACGACGAAAAGCGGAACGCCCAACCAATTGGTCGAGATCACGGCATCGTATTACACGTCGTCCGTGCCCGCTCTGACGAGCATGTCCGCCTGGCAAACGGCGATTACCTCGATTAAAAAAGACTCCCGCTCGACGATCATTAAACTCACTGATCTGCTGCGAACCTGCGCGCCGACCAGTTCTTCCTCCGCACTCCGCGGGGCGCTGCGATTTGCGCAACGCTTGCGGCCTTCCGACGCCGACATAACGGCCTATAAGGCGCAATCGACGATCACGACGAAATGGACAGATTTAGCTTGGCCGCAAGGAATCGTGGGACCGAACTTCGGTATGCGTCAATCGTGCGTTCGCTGGGAATTTCAACTAGCGCCGACGCCCACGGGGGGCGTAGGCACGGTCACGACGCTACCCGCCGTTCCGTTCTTCGGGTCGGCCTGCATTTATTATCAATACGCGCATCCATGAACGAACGGCTAGAAACAAGACGATCCGCGATTTCCAGCCGGCGATCCTTCCGAGCGAGGCGAGGCGCCGCCGTTTTCTTGGTTCTCCTGTTCCTGGCGTTAACAATGACCCTCGCCTACGCCACGATCCGCTCGCAAGGCTCCGGCATCAAAGTTGAAAGTAATTTCGCCCGCCGCCAAAACGCCAAACAAACCGCCATGACCGGTCTGGCGATCGCTTTGAAAAAGATGAGCCAAAGCGATTGGATAGGCGCCGACAAATCGTTCACGCAATCGCTCGACGGCTACGATTACTTCACTGCCTCGTTCGCCACCGGCGACGCCAGCCTCACCACGGCGAGCGGAACGAGTTATGCCGACTATCCCTGGAGAGTCACGGTCAAGTCGACCGGCTATTCCGTCGATCCGACTAACGCCAATTCGATCGCGAAGTACTCGGTTCAAGCGGTAGTGCGACTCATTCCCCGCGCCGTTTACGCCGAGCCGACCGACTGGAGCGACTTCCTAACCTATACCGTTTACCAAACGACGCCCGACGTTTTCATGGTAAACATGCCCATGCAAATTCAAGGCAAGACGCGCGTGCAATGGTATCTGAACCTCGCTGAAGATTCCGGCGGCTGGAGCGGGACTCCGCGAGCCCAGTACTTAGACGATTTGGTCCCCATGTATTCGGCGGGCAAAGGCGACTACCGCCTCTTCACATCCTCAATAACCTGCCCCAAGACGTATTACTATTGGTACTTTAACGACCTCCACACGGCATTGACCAATATGAGCGTGACGATGGTCAACGCCAATTACCAAACAATCACCTCGTTGGCTCCGACCGCGACTCCTTCGCAATACCAACTCTACACCGGCGGCAAGAAATACACCGCCGTTCAAACGGCGTTGACGGTGACGGGCACGACATTGTCCTCCGATCCGAAAACGAACCCGCTGGGAATATTCGTCGCTCCCGGCAGCGTAACCCTAAAAACCAACGCAGTAATCAACGGCACCTTGATCACGAATTGGGATTCGAGCGGAAAGATCTCGGTCACCGGTTCCGGCGTGACAGTAACGCCGGTCACGCTACCGACGATCAACGGCGAAACGACTCCGCTGCAACTCCCCGCCATTCTGTCCTACGGACAGCTAACAATCAATGCCGACAGCCAAGCGACCGTCAACGGCGTCGTAGGGGTCAACGACCAGTTTTACGTCACGGCGGACGATCAAACGAACGTTCAATTCACGCTGACAGGAAAGCTTTTCGCCAAACGGTTTCGCGTCGAGCAGCGCAACGATTGGGGCGATTTCAATTGGTCATCGAGCTACACATCCTTCGCCGCTCAGAAATCCGCGCCCGCAGGGACCAAATATTTTCCGGAATGGTTAGTGAAAACGAAATCCAGTCAAATCAACATTCAACCTTATATCGTGTTCAAGCCATCTTCGACCGATATGCATTACCATTGGTTCGATTGCAGCCAACCCCTTTTCGTCCCCCTCACGGCCGACGGCGGACTCCGTTGGGAGCTCGTCTCGTTCGACGGCGACGGCGGCTAAGGGCCGACGTTCGGCGAAAAAGATGCGAGGTCGGCGCAATCGGTTAATCCCGAAAAATCCATATAACAGGAAACGCTCCCCATGAAAGCTAGAACCTTTCTGACGTCCGCAGCCGTCCTGACGCTCCTATCTTATTGCGTGCTAGGCTTTTATCAGACTTCGTCGGCTCAAACGGAACCGAAGGGGCCGTTCGCCAACTCGGTCGAACAGCGCCAAGACACGGTGCGTCTACTCGGAGAAATCCGCGATCTGCTCAAAGAACAAAACGCCCTGCTGAAATCGGGACAACTAAAAGTCGTCGTTCAACCGGAAAAGAAATAGCCGCCGCGAAACGGCGACATGAAACGGAATCATGATCCGCCGCTCGCAAAACAACGCCGCATTCACGCTGATCGAGATGCTCATCGTCATCGCGATCATCGGCATATTGGTCGGCGCGATCCTTGCCGGAGGCGATTCGACCCGCTGCGACGGCCTCCGCGCCGCCGCAACGATTCTCGCCGCCGAACTGGACGCCGGCCGGGAGTTGGCCATATCGAACGGCGACGCCTATGTTTTTACGCTCGATTTCGCAAACAATCAATTGACGCTGGCCTATGCCGGCTCGACGTCGGCGTTGACTTCGCTGCCGAAGACGCCGTTTTGCCCGGTTAAACTTGAGCCGTCCAACCACTCAAAACACATTTTAAAATTTTCGGAGCTCCCCGGAGCGGCCTCCTCGGTCAGTTTTTACGCCGCCGCGAAGGTCGATTCCTCCGGAGGGTTCGTGCAAAAAGCGACGACGATCCAATTCGACGCGATCGGTAAAACGACGGGCTCCTACGACACGGTAATTTGGCTAGCGGCAGGACCGGACGACGACCTGCAATACATCACCGTAACGGTCGCCGCGGCGACAGGCTTGATTACGACGGGCGCTTTCACCGGAACGCCCCCGCCGTCAGGCGCAATAAATTAATCGGCTACAAACATGAACAACTGGTTTTCCCAACGACGTTTCGGACCTATCGGCATCGACATCGGCAGCCGCACGGTGAAGCTGTTGCAATTAGACGCCGCGCGCGAAGCGATCCGCGAAGCCGCGCATTGGGATTTGCCCTACGAGCCGGCGCTTAATCATGAACGTCACGACGAGCGGGTCGTCGAAGCCGTCCGTCACGCTCAAGAAGGCCGCGACTTTCGCGGACGCAAAGCGGCGATCTGCTTGGGCGCCGAACACCTTTTCGTTCAAAACATTCGCGTCGCGCACGCAGCGGGCGAAGAACTCACGAAAATCGTTCGTCTCGAGGCGGTCGGACGTTTGCCTTTCAACAGCGATGAATCGGAAATTCGCTACATTGACGTGGACGACGTTCGACAAGGCGACGCCCTCCGCCGCGAAGTGATACTAATGGCTTGCCATCGCCCGACGATCGACCGGCTCATAAAAATCGCCGAGCAGTCGAGTCTCGAACCGATCGCCATCGACGCCGAACCGCTCGCGCTGTTGCGTTGCTACCGCCGTCAGTTTCGCCGCGACGAAGACAACGATCGTCGAATGATGTTCGTCAACGTCGGAGCCTCGCACACGCTGGTCGTCATCGCGCGAGGCCCGGACGTTCTATTCATCAAATATATCAACATCGGCGGTCGTCGATTCGACGAGGCGGTGTCCAAATACCTGAGTATGTCGTTGCCGGAAGCCGCCTCGCTCCGCCGCTACAGCGGCGATCGCCGGGAAAGCTCGCGCGATCCGGAAATCGCCCGCGGCGTCGAAGAGGCGATTCGCCCGGTCGTCGCCGAACTCGCCCGCGAGTTGTCCTTGTGCGCTCGCTACCACAGCGTCACGTTCCGCGGCCAACCGCTCGCGCAATGCATAATCAGCGGAGGCGAAGCGACCGCGACGTTGGTCGAGAGCTTGCAGGCGAACTTTGAAATGCCCTGCGACGTCGGCTCTCCGCTTCGCGCTTTTGAAAAACCCATGCCCGTCAGTTGCGAAACGCAATGGGACGTCGCGGCGGGACTCGCATTACAGGCCTAAATAGATCACGCAAACAATCCGGGATGATTGCGAATACGCCCATGAACCAAATTGATTTTTTACCCGTCGAGTATCGCCTTCGGCGCGAGCAACGCCACGCCAAGCCGTGGCAAGCGTTCGTCGCGGTCGGATTTCTCGCGATCCTGACGGCAGCAGTCGGCGCCCAACGCTTTCAACGCCGACTTTCGCTTGACGAACTCGCCGCGATTCGTCCCGCTTATGAAACTTCACTTCAACAAGAAGCGGAGCTCGCCGCGTTAAAAAATCGGCTCGCCTCATTGAAGGCCGAAACCGACTTCATCGCCTATTTGCGGCATCCGTGGCCTCGCACGCAAATCCTCGCCTCGCTCGCCGCAATATTGCCGAATGAAATCACGCTCCAACAGTTGGACATTTACGCCGAGGCGGCTAAAACCGTCGTTCAAGAGCGACGCCCCGGAAAGCCCGAAGAGACTAAACGACTTTTGCCGGCCGAAGAGAACTTGAAAGCGCTCCGCGCCCAATGCGACGACCGCCCAATCGTCGTGATGCTTACCGGCACGACCGCCGATCCGGCCGCTTTACATCGCTATCTCGACGAAGTTGATTCGCTACCGCTGTTCACGAAAGCCGAATTGATCTCGTTGACGAACGTTCCGCTCGGTCAAAACGCGGGAGGCCCTCCCGGCGCCCCCGCCGTCGAAAACGCCGAAGCGGCTCCGATTCTCTTCCGCGCGATGATCGTCGCACGACCTGGATACGGCCAACCGGGCGGCCCGATCGGCTCCGCGTCAAAAAAATCCGAGGACAAAAAACTCGACGGCGCAAAACTAACGCAAGTAAAACAGTAGCCTCGCACGGATAACCATGAATAATTCCCCGCAAAACTCGGTCCCTTTCTATCGACGCGGAAGTTGGCTTATCACCATTTCCGTGGCCGTCGTTTCAGCCATCGTCTTCTTTGCGATCCTTAAACCTGGATACAAAGAAATCAACTCCATCCGAACGGAAGTCGCCGAAAAACGCCAGCGCTTGCAAGCCGCGGTCGGCCTCAACGCAGAAATGCTGCAAACCCGGCAAAAAATCGACCGTTGCGAGACGTTGCTCGCGTCCTGGCGAAAATACATCCCGACGGAACAAGGGCTCCCGAAGATCTTCGGCATCATGCAAAAGATCAGTAAAAACACAGGCGTCTCAACGCTTAAGTTCGAGCCTCAAGCACATATTAAGCTCGCGGGAACCGAACAAATTCCCGTCGCCATGCAATGCACGGGCAGCTTTGCTCAGATCTTCGCCTTCCTCCGCGAAATGGAAACTTTCAACCCGTTAATCTGGGAAAACAGAGTAAATATAGAGAATAAGTCGACAACTGGCGAAGTTGCGCATTGCGAGTTAAGTTTCACAATATTTTCCGACAATCCAGAGAATTCCAATTAGGCAAAACTTGCCGATTGGTCGATAAACGATTCATACGGGATTATTTAGCCGTCACAGCGCCCAACCGGTTAATTTAGCGAACATGAGCAATTTCCTCCAACAAATTCAGAAAGAAGCCAAGCGAAGCCCCAAGAAGGCCGTCCTTCTTGGCGTCCTAGCCGTAGCCGCTATCTATTTCTGCTTGCCGTTGGTATTCGGAAGCTCGACGAAGACCGCTAAGAAATCGAAATCAGGTTCGATGCCCAATAACGCCTCCGCCGCCCCGACGGCGGTCGCAGAGTCATCGCCTGCCGTTCCCGTTTTCGTCAAAGCCGAGAAAGCGACCTTCGACGGCGAACTTGCGACCCGCGGCATCGACGCGGACCCGCTCTGCAAACCAGCCGAGAAGTTGGCGACGACTCGCGATCCCTTCCGGATCAGCACGACGCCGTCCCAAATAGAAACGACGAAGAAGCTCGTCTCGGAACCGAAGAAAAAATTCACTTCGCCCGATAGCCTCGGCCTGAAGCTTACCGGCACGCTCGTCGGACCAAAAAGCGGATTGGCTCAAATTAACGGCAAGACCTACTCGCAGGGCCAAGTCATCGCCGCCTCGAAAGAAGGCCAAGATTACCAAATGACCCTTAAAGCGATTTACTCGAATTCGGTTTCCTTGACCATGGACGGCAAGGATTATCTGTTGCGTATGCCCACGTCGAACTCGGCGGGCAAGATCGATCTCGTCAAAGAGCAATAGTTTGGCGCGTGTTCCAACGCGTCGATAAGCCTCACAAAATCGTAAACTGGCGTCAAGGACGACACCATGAAAGCTTTTCGTCGTATAGCGGCAATAACGTTGTTCGCCGTCTTCGGAGTCGGCGCCGCCGTCGCACTCGGTCTTTCCGTCGAAGCGAAGCCCGGCTATTCCGCCGCTCCGACGCAGGAGAAGCGAAACAGTTCGGATACGGCCGTCATAATCGCGGAGCCGACACAGTCGGATAAAACCAACGCCGTCGTTTTACCGCCTCCGCCTCCCGCTGAAGTCAAAGATCAAGTCGCTGCACAGGCGGTGACGGTTTTGCCGAGCCCCGCAGTCGGCGAGCAGCGTCAAGCTCCTTCCGCTCCGGTTATTGCGGCGCCGACGCTTCCGTCGGCGGCGGTCGAAGCGGTTCGACGCCATCTTAAAACGCCCGCCGCTTCCGCGCCGCCCGCCGTCCAAAAAACCGACGACGAGCCTGCGGAAAAAACGGGAGCTAAATCCGGCATTTCCGGCGAGGGGGACGGCAAGCTCCGCATCCGCCTCTACGACGAAGACATTCGAAAAGCCTTGGAAATGCTCAGCGAACAAAGCGGCCTCAATATTCTCGCCGGGAAGAGCGTCGCCGGTAACGTTACCGCTTCGCTTAACAACGTGGACGTCAACAGCGCGCTCGACGCGATCCTTCGTTCCAACGGATTCACCGCTAAGCGTAAAGGCAATTACATTTTCGTCGGAACGCCCGACGATTTCACCAATATCGAGCAATCGTTCGACAAGATCGGCGCCCGGGTTTATCGCCCCAACTACATAACGGCCGTTGAATTGCAAACGCTCATCAAACCGCTTCTGACCGACAAGACCGGCGTCATTAGCGTCACGTCGGCCTCCGAGGCGGGAATCGCCACGAACGACGCGAACGCCGGCGGCGACAAATTCGCCGGCAACGAAGCGCTCTTGGTCCGCGACTACGAGGCCGTCCTTTCTCAAATCGACCAAGTGGTCGATGAAGTTGACGTGCGACCGGCGCAAGTCTCGATCGAGGCGATGATCCTGAGCGTCAAACTGAAAGACAGCGATAAGCTCGGGGTTAACTTCCAACTCCTTCGCGACAATCCCAACATCAAGTTCGGTCTAGGCACGCCGTCCAGCTCGCTGGGCGACGTCAAATTCGACGACGGCGGACTAAAGTTCGGTTTTCTCGACAGCACTTTAGGGGCGTTTCTCGACGCTCTCGAAACGGTGGGCGACACCAACGTCGTCGCCAATCCTCGTTTGATGGTCATGAACAAACAACGAGCCGACATTCAAATCGGCGAACAAAAGGGATATCTGAGCACTACCGTCACCGAAACCAGTTCGACGCAAAAGGTCGAGTTTTTAAACATCGGCGCTCAATTGCGATTACGCCCGTTCATCTCCTCGGACGGCAACGTTCGCCTCGAAATTCATCCCGAGCTCTCCGACGGCAACGTCGATACTTCCTCCGGATATACGCTTCCCAACAAAACCATCACGCAAGTCACGACGAACATCATGGTCCGCGACGGATGCACCCTCATTCTCGGCGGATTGATGCGCGACCAGATGGTGACGACGACCACGCAAGTTCCGTTCTTCGGCAATTTACCTCTTGTCGGAGCCGCCTTCCGCAACTCGACCGAAACGCTCGAACGCACCGAAGTGCTGGTTCTCATCACGCCGCGCATCGTTTACGAACCGAGCGCTTGTCGGGAAGGCGAAAAAGCTCAGTGCGAATTCGAGCGACGTCACAGCACATACGCCGACAAAACGAGCCCCTTCGGAAAACGTTCCGTCGCCCGTCGCTACTATCGCCTAGCGCAAGCGGCTTGGGCCGAGGGGAATCGCGACAAGGCCTTGCGTTTCGCCGAAATGGCCGTGCAATTCGATCCGCTAAATCGCGAAGCCATCGATCTCCGCAGCGATATTTGGCGAGGTCAACACACCGAATCGGATGAATCGAAGGACATTGAGATTAGCAAACGCGAGGCGGGCAAATTCGGATCTCGCAACGCCTCGAAATCGAATCCGCTCGACGAGGCCTCGATGGCCAATTGGGTCGTCGACGATTTGGAAAAGGATTCCAAAGAGCCGACGCCGAATCATCCTTATGATCGCGGAACGCCAGGCTCTCGAAAAGACGTTGAAGCTCCGAAAAGATTGAAATAACCGGAATCGCGCCGCCATGAATACACCGTTCTCTCATAATTCGAATCATTTACTCCGAACCGCGTTCGCCGCATTGTGCGTTTTCGCATGCGTCGCCTTCGCCCCCGGTTGCGCCAGCTTCACCGAAGCGACCTCAGGCATGTTCACCGGCGATATTACGCCTGTCAAAAAACAACGAGCGGAATCGGTCAACAAGAACATATCCGATAAACGCGACGAGGCGGAATACCGCGCCGCATTGGAGAGCTGGGAGCGAAATGACTCGAAAAAAAGTCGCGAGCAACTGGGCTCCCTGTTAGCCCGTAACCCGAGGCATCGCGACTCTCGGCTACTGATGGCCGAAGTTTGTTTGGCGGACGACCAGCCCGAACAAGCCTTGAAGAACGTGAACGCCGTTTTGGACTACGCTCCCGATCATGCGCAAGCGTTGTATATGAAGGGATTTGTCTTCGAGTCCGTGGGCCAAACGGAAGGCGCAGTCGACTTTTACGCAAAAGCGGCGAAAGCCGATCCGCAAAACGCTCTCTACAAAGAAAGCTTGGCGAAGGCCAAAAACGCAGGAAAGGCTCGAGTCGCCCAGTCGGTTAATTCCGAAGACGCCGTCGTGCAAACGGCCTACGCAGAAATGCTCGACGAATCGTCGTCGCAAGAGGGCCCGATGCTTACGGCGCCCCGCAATATGACTCCGACGAAAGCCCGACGCGCCGCCGCTGAGGACTCCCCATCGAGGCCGGACTCGTTGGAAACCCCACATCGCAAGATTACCGTTCGTGAAGGATATTCCGATTCCGCTGATAAAATCGATCAACCGAATAACATCGAATCGACTGCAATTTCGGACGATGCAAAACGGTTTCTGAGCCTTGGAAGCCGCTCGCTGGCGGAAAATAATCTGGAGGCCGCAAACGAGTTTTTTCAAAAGGCGATCGCCGCGCAACCGGATAATCCGCAAGTTCCGCTGTCGGCGTCGGCAACGTCGCTACGATCGAACCGACCGGACCTCGCAATCGCCCTTCTTACCCCCGCTTCAAAGCGGTTCGCAACTTCCGCCCCGATCTTTCGCATGTTAGGCGCCGCTCACTACCGCGCCGGGGACTACCAATCTTCTCAAGTTGCTTTGCGACAAGCGCTTTCGTTGGACAAAAGCCATGCGCTATCCTATTTTTTGATGGGAAGCGCTTTAGCGAAACTCGGGAAGTCCGGCCAAGCCGACGTCTACTACAGACAGGCGGCTGCGATGGACTCGCGTTACGAGTTCCGACGCTAACGACGCTCTCCGCCGTCGTAAACCCCAAACGCTTAATCTCCCTTGAAGTTGCGTTCGCGCCGCTTCAAACGAGAACGCGATTTCATATAGGGTAAACGCCGGCGCCCGTTTTAAATCGTCGTTGAAAATATGCGTAGTAGCTCGCTGTTAAAAATCGCCGCCGTCGCTTTCGCAGTCGCGTTCGTCGCGACTTGCGTATTCGCCTGGGCGTTTTCCTTAACCAACCTATCGACTTCACTCCTCGGTCGCTTCGCGTTGAGCCTATTCGGTTTCCTCGCCGCAATCGGAGCTACGTATTACATCGTTCGCCGCGTCGAACGCTCCCGTCGCGATTTCGAGCGCTTCGTCGATTCGCTTTCCCGCTTGAATCCCGCCCACGATTATCTCGACGATCTCCCCTCTCTCGGATCGAACCATCCTTGGCGTTCGACGAGCGAAAAGATACGTCGTTCGATGCAAGGATTTTTCGCGAAGATTCAAGAGCTGGAGCATTTGAAGACTTCGCAAGACATTCGTTCGCGCCGAGCCTCGGCCAAGGCGGAACAAATAAAGAACGTTCTGGCCGGCATGTCCGACCCAATGCTCGCAGTGAATGAATGCGACGACGTTATTTTGGCCAACCCCGGCGCCAAGCAACTATTCGGCTTCGAAGACGATGCGGAGCGAATCGTTCTTAGCCAAGTGATCGAATGCCGCGAGATTATCGACCTCGTAACGTCGGTTCGACAACGAAAAAACGTCACGAATCGAAGCGAGGAAATCGAGCTGCTCGGCTCCGACGGCGCAAAACACTGGTACCGCGCCACTGCCAGCAAACTCGCCGGCGAACAAGACGAGGGCGAATCGTCGAGCGTCGCCCCCGGCGCCGTGCTCGCCCTCCGCGAAATCGACGATCAAAAGGCCCTGCAACGCCGCAACGCCGAGTTCGTCTCGTCGGTCAGTCATGAAATGAAGACGCCGTTGGCCGGAATCAAGGCCTACGTCGAACTTCTCGCCGACGGCGACGCGGAAGACGAGGCCACCCGCGAAGAGTTTCTCGGAATCATCCAAAGCCAAGCCGACCGCCTCCAACGCCTCGTCGAGAACTTGCTCGATTTGGCGCGCATCGAAGCAGGCGTCGTTGAAGTGCATAAACGGGTCATGCCGCTTAACGAAATTCTCGAAGAAGCGCTCCGCGTCGTCCAACACTCCGCCGAAAAGAAAAACATCACGATCACGAGCGAACTTAGCGCGCTTCACATTAGCGTACTGGCCGATCGTGACATGCTCTTGCAATCCGCGATCAATCTGCTTTCGAACGCGGTAAAGTACACCCCCGACGGCGGCCACGTCGTCTTGCGAAGCCGGCTGCAAGACGATCAAGCGCGTTTCGAAGTGCAAGACGACGGCGTGGGCCTTAGCCCCGAAGACTGCGAAAAGGTCTTCGAGAAGTTCTATCGCGTGAAGAAAGACAAAGACATGGCCCAAGGCACCGGACTCGGTCTCCCCTTGGCCAAACATATCGCCGAAGACGTCCACGGCGGCCGACTCACGCTGGAAAGCCAGCTCGGACAAGGGAGTACGTTCGCCATTACCATTCCCTGCGCCTCGAAATTACGAAATGAAACCACCGCCTAACCGCGACGCATAACGCAGAGAGCCAACGACGAGGAAAACCCTTGATTTACGACGCCCGCCCCGACGCCTATACGAACATGCCAAAATACATTTTACTTTGCGACGACGAGATCCACATACTTCGCGCGGCCGAATTCAAATTGAAGAAGGCCGGGTTCGAAGTCGCCATGGCCTTTGACGGCGAAGAAGGGTGGGCGTTGATCCAAGAGCGAAAGCCCGACCTCGTCGTCACCGATTGCCAAATGCCGCATTTGGACGGACTTGGACTCGCCAATCGCATCCGTTCGACTCCCGAAACCGCCGACATTCCCGTTTTCATGCTCTCGGCGAAAGGCTTCGAGCTTTCCGCCGATCAATTGCAGCAAGAATTGGGAATTCGCCGATTGATTTTCAAACCGTTCAGTCCGAAAGAATTGCTCATGGCCGTCGAATCGACCCTGGGCGAAGCCAACGTCGTGAAAAGTTAGCGAAACAGGCCGGCTTTCTCATTAGCGTGATCGTCCCTCGCGACGGAAAAGAGTGATCGACGATGAAATTACCGACGGAAATATTCGGCGATGTGGTCGTGGTGCATGCGCCTGAGGAATGGAGCGCCGAACATTGCGACGCGCTAAGCGAATTTTTTAACACGCTTGAGCAAGACAACGTCGTACTCGACATCGACGCCGTCGAATCGATCGACAGCAAAGGCCTAACGACCATGCTCGATTTTCAAGACGCGTTGCGTGACCGTGGCGGCGATTTAAAAATCTCGGCCACGAATAAATACAACCGAAAGATTCTGGAATTAACCCGACTCGATCAACAGCTCGAAGCGTTCGACGCGGTGATGGACGCCGTGAAAAGCTTCCACTAAGTCGAATAACCGCCCGCACCCGCCACCAGCCCGACCTTCCCTCCTGAAGCCAACCGCCTGAAAGCCGTCTCATGTCCACCGCCCCTCCGACGACCCGCCGACTTGGAAGTCTGCTCATCGAGCGCGGCTACATCACGCCCGACGGCTTGCTCTCCGCGCTCGAAAAACAAAAACAATCGGGACGCGGCAAGCTCCTCGGCGAAATACTGGTCGATCTTGCCTATTGCACCGAAGACCAAATTACCGAATGCTTGGCCGACGAATACGGAGTCCCCTACGCGAAGCTCGAACCGCGTCTTTTCGATCCGAAAGTCGTGGACGTGCTTCCCCGCGAATATATCGAAAAGAACCTCGCCTTGCCGTTGTTCGTCGTTCGCGGCGTGCTGACCGTAGCAATCTCAGAGCCGTCGAATTTGTTCATCATCGACGAAATCCGCAACCTAGCTCGGACGCAAGTGCAGATCGTCGCCGCGAGCGCCAAAGACATCCGCCGCATGCTCACCACCTTGCCGAACTCGAAGGTGTTCGTCATCGACGACATCATCGAGAACTCGGAATCGACCGATGTCACGTTGATCGAAGAGGCGATCGAGGACATCGGCGACGTGGAGGAGATCGCCGGCCAAAATCCTGTCATCCGTCTGGTGAACTACATCGTATTCAACGCGGTGAAAGAAGGGGCCAGCGACATCCACATCGAGCCCGCCGATCGTTGCACCAGGGTTCGTTACCGAATCGACGGCCGCTTGTACAAAACCCTAGAAGTCCCGCAACGCTTGCTTAGCGCGGTCACCTCCCGCATTAAGATTATGGCGGCGATGGACATTAGCGAGCGTCGCTTGCCGCAAGACGGCCGCGTCCACGTCATGCTCGAAGGTCGCAAGATCGACCTCCGCGTCAGTACGTTCCCGTCGGCACGGGGCGAGAAAACGGTGATCCGCGTTCTCGACACCCGCAGCGTTTCGCTTCGCCTCGAAGACCTCGGCTTCGGCGAGGACGTTCTGCAAGTTTTCGGAGACAACATCCACGCCCCAAACGGCATCATCTTGGTGACAGGTCCGACCGGCTCAGGAAAATCGACCACGCTATACGCCGCGCTCAACTCCGTTAGCGCAATGGAGAACAACGTCTGCACGGTCGAAGATCCTATCGAATATCATTTGCCGCTCATTAACCAATTCCAAGTCCAGCCGAAAATCGGACTTACCTTTCCGACCGCGTTGCGCACGCTTTTGCGTCAAGACCCCGACATTATCATGGTCGGCGAAATCCGCGACGAAGAGACCGCCCGCACCGCGATTCAGGCCGCGCTCACAGGCCACTTGGTCTTCAGCACGCTACACACAAATGACGCCTGCTCGGCCATTACCCGCTTAATCAACATGGGCGTCGAACCGTACCTGATCGGCGCCGCCTTGAATATGGTCCTCGCCCAACGGCTCGTCCGCCGCATTTGCTCAAAATGCCGCGCCCCCTACGAACCGCAACGCAACGTCCGAAAAGCGCTCGAACGCATGGGCTTCGACTTCAACGAGTTCTATCGCGGCGTCGGCTGTAAGGTCTGCCGGAACACCGGCTACAAAGGCCGCATCGGAGTCCACGAATTGCTCGTCGTCAGCGATGAAATGCGCGACGCGATCGTTTCCGATCCGACCATCGGCAACCTACGCAAGCTCGCCCTCCGCGATAATATGATCACTCTCGCCCATGACGGATTCCGCAAGGTCCGTGAAGGAATCACGACCGTCGAGGAAATTTTCAACATCGTCGGCGACTCGGCCGATTACGTCGTTCCCCAGACGCCTCCGGCGAAATAATCAATTATGAACTTTGAATACGCCGTTCGCGATTCCCTGGGCCGTTCCGTCGAAGGCACGATCGAAGCCGTTTCGATGGACGAAGCGCGTCAATCGCTTCGTCGCGACGGCTTTAACGTCGTCGATTTGCACGAAGCCGAAGCTGGCGGCGGATTCAGCCTACGAGGCGTTTCGCGGCAAGAGTTGATCTACGCCACCGCGCAACTGGCGGTGATGGTCGATACGGGCATTACCCTTTCGGCCGCGCTCAGCGGAATCGTCGAACAAGAGGAAAATCCCAAACTTCGCCGCATACTTCGCGAACTAAAAGAAAAAGTCGAAGCGGGCGAAGATTTTTCCGAGGCCTTGGCCGAGTATCCGAATCTTTTCGATAAAACCTACGTCGCGCTCGTCAAAGCCAGCGAAGCGACCGGGTCGTTGGGCCCCATGCTCGAACGCATCGGTGCGTACCTCCGAAAAGAATTGGAGACTCGCAACAAGGTTCGCGCTGCAATGGCCTATCCCGCGATCATGATGGTTGCCGCCTGCGGCGTCACCGCTTTCCTCATTACCTACATCCTGCCGAAGTTCATGCCGATCTTCAAGGCGCGCGGCTCCGACCTCCCCGGTCCCACCGTTCTACTGATGAGCGTCTCCGACGCGTTCACCGACTATTGGCAATTCTGGCTCGTCGGGATCGTGATCGTCGTCGGCGGTCTCATTTGGGGAAAACGGACTCCCGAAGGCCGACGCTACTTGGACTGGGTTAAAATTAACGCTCCCATCATCGGCACGCTCTGTCGGAAAATTTCGATTAGCCGAGGCATTCGCACCCTTGGCGCGCTCCTTGGCGCCGGAGTGCCCGTCATGGATTCGCTCCGCCTCGCCTCGGCCGTCTCCGGAAACGTCTATTATGAATCTCTCTGGCAAAACGTTCTTGAAGAAGTTTCCTCCGGTAAACGGATCTGCGAAATTTTGCACGATAGTCCGCTTTTTCCGCGCGTACTGACCCAAATGATCTCGGCCGGCGAGGAAGCGGGCAAGCTCGACGTCGTTTTAGAGAAAATAAGTAACTTTTACGACTCCGAGGTCGAGACGTCCATCAAAACCGTATCGGGTTTGATTGAACCGATTATGATCGCGGCGATGGGCGTCGTCATCGGCACGATCGGTTTGGCTCTCATGCTGCCGATATTTAGCCTAAGTCGTCAGCCGTGAAAACAGGGCAGGGGCCGCATGCCAGAAGCCGCAGGGGCGAACGCCGACTTGCCGCTATCGTCGCTGGTCCGCCCACGCCGACCGCCCTATTGTTTACCCAATCCGCATATCCTACAATCGGCAATTGCCGATAGTTCAAAAACACTTAGCAGAAGTCGTTCGTCCGAAGCCGGACGTATTGACGCCTACAAGCGAGAATGTCATGGCCAGGAAGGTAATACTCGACGTTGACCCCGGTATTGACGACGCCGTCGCTCTTTGCATGGCGTTACTTGATCCTGATTTGGACGTCCAAGCGGTCACCGCCGTCGGCGGAAACGTCGCCCCGAATCAAGCCACTAGGAACGTTCAAGCGATTCTCGAAGTGCTAGATCCGCCGCGTTGGCCCCGCATCGGCGCCGCTTCGGAACCCGACGACGGACTTCCCGTTGACGGACGCTATCTTTACGGAGTGGACGGACTCGGCGGCGTCGAACTTGAAGTCGCCGAACGCCAGCACATCCTCCCTTCCGAAAAAGTCATCTGCGATCTAGTCCGTTCCGCGCCGCATCAAGTCACGATTATCGCCCTCGGTCCATTGACGAACGTCGCCCGAGCTTTCGCGCGCGATCCCGAACTTCCCGGTCTAGTCGGCCAGTTGGTCATCATGGGCGGAACGGTATCATCACCGGGTAACATCACCCCCGCCGCCGAGTTTAACATCTTCTGCGATCCGCAGTCCGCGCAAACCGTCTTCCGCTCGCCATCGACCAAGGCGCTCGTCCCCTTGGACGTGACGAACCAACTCGAAATGAGCTTCGATTTGCTTAATCGCTTGCCTAGCGAAGAATCGAACGTCGGCGGATTCCTCCGCCGCATTCTTCCGCCGGCATATCGCATCCATCGTCAACGACTCGGCATCGAAGGAATTCACTTGCACGACACGGTCGCGCTAATGTCGGTCATCTGCCCGCAGTTGTTCACGATGAAGCCGATGGCCGCCGACGTGGAAACGCAAGGCGAATTGACCGCCGGCATGACGGTTTTCGATCGCCGCCGCGTTCCCGCTTGGCGTCACAACTTGGAAGTGGCCGTCGCCATGGAAAAAGACGCCGTCATCGAAAGCATCATCCGCGGCTTGAATCGATTGATATAACCATTGTCGCGATTATCTCGCTCGGCATTCGATTTCGCTCGAATGCATTCGGCATGCGCGGCCCTGTTCTTTGAAGCTCATTGCGGTCGCCGGAATCAATTACGCGGCGATCAATTGCCTCCACTTCGCATTTCGGACGGCGCCCGCCGACTGACGTTCGCGATATTTCGCAATCTTCAACGTTTCCAAAGTTCTAACGGCGCCAAGCTCCCGCATTTCCCGCCGTCCGTTTTTGTCCGGCGAAAAACGCATGAAGCGCACAATCCCAATCATCGCATCCGCAGGTTTTGCATCGCGGAGCAAGCCTCCGAAAAAAAGGCGCCAAAATAATCTATGATTTATGGATGTTTTCGCCTCGAAGAAATACTTCGAGAAAACGCGGGCGGCAGGAAAACAACCAAATGAAGTCTCTTTCCGTAACAACGAGAATTGCAATCGCCTTTTGCGTACTCGTCGCTCTATTAGTCGCCGTCGGAAACCTCGCGTTGAACGGTACGCAAAAGGTCAATGACGATCTTAACGATCTCGTAAATCACGAATGGATTAAAGTGCAACTGGCGCAGCAGGCGCTCGCTTCCTCGACCGTCAACAACCGCATCACGATGCAGGTCTTCCTAACGACCGACGTAGCGGCTATTGAACCGCTTCTGAAGCAACGCGCACGAAACACAGAAAACATCTCCGGGCTTGTCCAAAAGATTGAACAATATGTGGAGTCCGAAGAGGAACGAAAACTTCTGGCCGAGGTGAAAGCTGCCCGTTCTCCATACATCGAGAGCTACAAGCATGCGATTAAACTGCAACTCGACGAAAAAAAACACGAAGAAGCGCTCATTATCTTAGTGAAAACCACCTTACCCTTGCTGATTCGTTACCACGCAGCTTGGAATTCATTCGTTCAATTCCAAGGCGAGCAGATGAACCAAGCCGCGCAAAAGGCCAGAGCGCGTTACGCCTCCATTCGCGAGCAAATGGTGACGTTGATCATTTTAGCCGTATTCTTCGCCACGGCAATAATGGCGTTCGTCACAAGAAAAACCGCCACCGAAACGGCGGAACGTCGGCGGGCGGAGGAATCGCTACGACGCGCTTACGACGAACTCGAAGAACGTATACAACTGAGAACGGTTGAATTGACTCGCGCTAACGAAGCCATGCGAATCGAAATCGCCGAACGACAAAAAGCCGAGGCCGCCCGTTTAGAAGCGCAAGCGGAGCGAGAAGCCGTCGAAGCGCAATTGCGGCAAGCGCAAAAGATGGAAGCAATCGGGCAACTCGCCGCAGGCATCGCCCACGAAATCAACACTCCCGTCCAATTCGTCGGTGACAACGCCCATTTCGTGCAGGAATCCTTTAAAACTATCGAGGAAATCTACTCTTTGTTCGCCGAAATGACCCAAGCGGCGAAAAAAGGTTCGCTCATCCCTGAGTTAGTAGAAAAAATCGAGAAAGCGATCGAAATTAGCGATATCGAGTATCTTTTTAAAGAAGTTCCCATCGCCGTCTCTCATGCGCTGGAAGGGGTCGAGCGAATCACTCAACTCGTCCTAGCCATGAAAGAGTTCTCGCACCCGGGCAGTAAAGAAAAAGTCGCGGTCGATTTAAACGAAGCGATTAAAAGCACCGTCTTAGTGGCTCGGAACGAATGGAAATACGTGGCCGATATGCAACTTGACCTTGATCCAGATTTACCCCGCGTGGTTTGCTTCGTAGGCGATTTCAATCAAGCCCTCCTCAATTTGATCGTCAACGCCTCGCACGCCATCGGCGACGTCGTTATGCGTGACGGAACTTCAAAAGGCGTAATCGCCATTAGCTCGCAACAAGTCGGCGAAACG
This sequence comes from Thermoguttaceae bacterium, assembly GCA_963665265.2. GTDB lineage: Bacteria > Planctomycetota > Planctomycetia > Pirellulales > Thermoguttaceae > CAXXHQ01. The sequence continues at coordinate 3,564,322 of OY762224.2, forward strand.
GTCGAGGTACGAGTGAGCGACACCGGCTCCGGAATTCCCGAGGAAATTCGCGACCGGATATTCGAGCCGTTTTTCACGACCAAAGACGTAGGCAAAGGGACAGGCCAAGGCCTCTCCGTCGTCTATGCAAGCATCGTCAAACGGCATGGCGGAACGGTGACCTTTCAAAGCGAACTCGGGAAAGGAACTACCTTCACGCTTCGTTTTCCGATTGCGCCAAGCGAAACCTGCCCTACCTTCGCGGCGGAACTTACCGCAACTTTTTAACAAAGGCGCATCGCCTTAATCCTCAGAGCCCCCCTCTAGCAACTAATTGACATTCTTTGGTCAATGGCAAAGAATGAAGTCTCACGTGTCACAGCGCTCATAACAAGTTGTCACGTCTGATCATTTCATTTTCAAGCAATCTCATCTTCCGTCGTGCCGATCGATGCCGCGCGGTAACTAACCGTCAAGGCTTTCGTAAAGCAAACGCACAACAATACAAATCTTTAAAATCCTCGGAGAGAGTCTATCATGCGCCGTCACAAACTGACTGCCGCGTTCACCTTTGTCGCCCTTGTTTTCCTCGCCGTCGAAACCGGAGGGTGCCAAACGCCGACAACCTCGCCCGATCCTAACGCCGACGCCCAGGCGGTCAAGCAGCTCACGAAGGACTTCGTAGCCGCTTTTAACGCCGGCAAAGCCGACGAAGTCGCCGCAATGTTCATCGAACGCGCCGAATTGACCGACGAAGCGGGAAATAATTACCAAGGCCGCGAGGAAATCGCCGGCCTACTCGAACGCTTCTTCAAAAAGTTCTCCGGCGCCGCTTCGACAATGACTCCCGAAACGGTCAAACTCATCACGCCGTCGGTCGCCGTTGAAAAAGGGACGCGGGTCGTCACGACAAAAGACGGGCAAGCGTCCTTCGCCTCGTCCTATACGCTGGTAAAAATTAAAATCCAAGATCATTGGAAAATCGCTTCGGCCGTCGAGGACAAAAACGATTCCGCCCTCTCGCCGAACGATCGCCTTAAATGCCTAGCCTGGCTTGTCGGGGAGTGGACCGACGAAGGCGCCGAGGCGGTCATCCGCATCTCCTGCCGCTGGTCCGACGATAGAAACTATCTTCTCACGAATTTCGAAGTTAAGGCCAAAGGCCGCCCCGCGCTAAAAAGCGAACAACGCATCGGATGGGATCCGTTAACCAAGAAGATCAAGTCGTGGACCTTCGATTCGGACGGCGGACGCGGCGAAGGCGCTTGGACCCAAGCCGGCGACCGCTGGATCATCAAGTCCGACGCCGTCTTGCCCGACGGACAAGTCGGCTCGGCCACCCTCTTCCTCGAACCGCGAAATAAAGACAGCTACGTCATGAAAGGATTCGACCGAGTCCGCGGCGACGACTCCGAAGACGATTTCGAAGTCACGATCGTTCGCAAATCGCCGGAGCCGACGAAATAACGTCATGCTGACGTTGAAGCGTCGTTTCCGTCTTTCGCGGAGCAGCACATCAACCGCGTAGAAAGTAATCAAGGACCGAAATCATGTCTTTTCACATATCTCGAAGTAAACCGTTCGCGATTCTATTTTTCGTCCTGCTCTGCGCGGCCGGCGCCTTCGCATTTGCGAGAGGCGGAGGCGGGGGAGGAAGAGCGGGCGGCGGGGGAGGCGGCGCTCGCGTCGGCGGCGGAGGCGGTTCCGTCGCTCGCCCATCGATGGGCGGCGGAGTCTCACGCCCTGCGGGCAATATTTCACGTCCCGTCTCAATCCCCAGCGCACGACCGGCCCCATCGCGCCCCTCGTTCTCCCAAGCGGCACAACCGGCCGCGCGGCCTTCGACGCCCGCGCAGCGTCCGACCATGGGCGTCTCGTCGCCAAGCGTGAACCGCCCGGCCGCGCGTCCCTCGAACATTGAGCGACCGACGATGGCCGACAGTCGCCCTAGCCTCGGCTCAGCCGGCGTCACGGCTCGGCCAGTGATCGCCGATAGAACTCCCTCGGGACCGTCGAACGCGCGGCCTGGCATCGCTAATCGTCCAACTCCTCTACCGGGCGCTCCCGGCGGAGGCGCCAAGCCCGAGCGCCCCGTCATCGGCGGCGGAAATAAGCCGACGCCTCCGGGCCAAGGCGAGCGGCCAGTAATCGGCGGCGGTCCGCGTCCCACGCCTCCTCCCAATCACGGCGGTTGGGCCGGTCATCCAATCCCGCCTCCGCACAACGGTTGGTATCACGGTTGTTGGAACGGCCACTGGGGAAATTTCTGGTACGCTCCCATCGTCGCCGGCGCAACGTTCTGGGGACTCAGCGCCATTATGCCCGCCTGGGGTTATGAATCCGCCGTAACTTACTCGAATCCTTACTACGTGCAATCCGACGCCGAAACGTTCGACTACTCCCAGCCGCTCGCCATCGACGCCTCCGAAGCTTCAGACGACCAAGGCGAAGCGGCCGATCCCGCAACTTCCGTCTCTCCGGAAAACTCCGAAGCCTACAAACTCTTCGACCAAGCACGCGCCGCGTTCAAATCGGACGATTTCACGCAAGCCTACGCCTTCAGCCGGCAAGCGATTCAAAAGGAGCCGAATGACCCGCTTTTGCACGAGTTCAACGCCGTTTGTCTCTTCACGTTGGGCGATTATAAACGCTCCGCCGCCGTATTGAACAATGTGCTGGCGGTCTCGCCCGGAATGGATTGGACCTCCTTCATCGGACTCTTTTCCAGCCTTGACGAATACACTAAGCATCTCCGCAAATTAGAAGCCTACTGCAAGGCCAATCCCAACGACGGCGCCGCCTATTTCGTCGTCTCATATCTCTATCTGGTCGGCGGTTATTCCGAAGAGGCGACCAAGGCGCTGAAGGTCGTCACGGCGAAACAGTCCAACGACGCGACCGCACAACAGTTGCTTGCCGCCCTCTCGGCAGCCGAGAAGTCGACCGCCGAAGATGAAGCATCAAGCGAGTCCGAAGCCGACTCAGAAAAACCTCAGCCTAAAACCGACCTCGTCGGCGCTTGGCGCGCCGAAAAGAACGGCGACCGCTTTGAACTGACTTTCGACGACGTCGGCGGCTTCATATGGAAGGCGACGCCCAAGAACAAAAAGGCCGTCGCAATCTCCGGCAGAGTTACGATCACCGACTCCTTGCTGATCTTGGACGGCAAGGACCAAGGCCGGATGATCGGCGAAGTAACTTCAGTCAATCCCGACGAGTTCCAATTCACGCCCCCCGGGTCGGCGCCGAACGACAAGGGGCTAGCCTTTAAGAGAACAAATAACGTCACGCCGAAGTAACCGAACAATTTCAAGTCGCTCCGCCTCCGCACAAACGAGAATCTTTTCGCACCACTTCTGGAGAATTTTATAATGAGTAAGTATGCCGCCCGATTTTTAACGACGTTCTGCATGGCGTTCTTCGTCGCTTCAACCTCCGTAGCATTCGCTCAATTCATCGACATGGCGAATCGAGCGCCGCGATCGGCCAACGCCATCGTCATTCTAAACGTCGAGAAGATCAAGCAGAGCGACCGCGCCATTCGCGAAAATTGGTCAGAAAAGATGGAAATGGCTTTTGAGTCGGGCATGACTCCCATCCCGCCGAAGGCCGAACGCTACGTCCTGGCCAGCGAGATCGACTACGAATTCATTAAGCCTCTGTGGCAAGCGGCGATTATTGATTTCGCAAAAGCCCCTTCGATGAAACAAGTGGCCAAGACGGCCGGCGGAACGGCCGACGTCATCGGCGACAGCCCCGCCGTCCTCTTGCCTAATGACGCTTATGCTTTGAAAATCGGTCCGCAATCACTAGGCGTCCTTTCGCCCGCCAATCGACAACAGGCCGCTCGCTGGCTCCGTCAACTCGGCGGCGGCGGTCCTTCGCTCTCTCCCTATCTCAAAAAAGCGGCCGGTTACTCGGAAAACGTCGGAACCGACGTCATCATGGCCTTCGATCTCGACGGCGCCTTCCCGCCCGCCTTGGTCGAAAAATACCTCGGCAAAATGAAAGAGATCGACTCCTTCAAGCCGAACCTCTCCCAGGTCGCCAAGCTGCTCGCCGGCGCCCAAGGACTTCGCTTCGGGTTCCGCATCGGCGATAAGATGTTCGGCAAAATGACGCTCGACCTCTCCGACGATCCGGCCATGACCGAACCTTACGCCAAAACGATGCTTCTCAAAATGATGTCCGACGCCGGCATCCGCGTCGACGACATGGACTCCTGGAAGCTCACTGTAAAAGATAATACTCTTTCGCTCTCCGGCGACATTAGCAACGGCGGGCTCCGCAAACTCCTCAGCGTCGTCGACGCACCGGCCTCGCTCGACTCCGAAGAAACCCCCGACTCCGCGGCCAGCGCGAAAAGCGCCGGTGAAACCACTCCTTACGACGGCAAATCGACTCTCGCCTATTTCCGCTCAGTCGATAAGCTTCTGCAAGACTTGAAAGGCGATCTGCGCGACATGAAGACCGCAGGCCAAGGCGCCGTCTGGTTCGACAATTTCGCGCGAAAAATTGAACGCCTACCGATGCTCAAGGTCGATCCCGACATGCTCGACTACGGCGCGTTCGTCGTCGATTCGCTCCGCACCGCAGCGTTCAACACGCGCAACACGAATATTCAAGCGGGAGCCCAGCAATACCAAGTCAGCGTCGATTCTTACTCCTACGGCGGCTACGGCTACTCGCGAGGCGCGTTCGGCGGAGGCTGGTACGGCCCTGAACTCTCCGACAACAACGCCGCGGCCGACGCCACGCGCGAAGCAGGTCGACAAAAACGCGTCATTCGCACCCAAGCCCGCGCCGACATCGCCGGCGACGTCAATTCAGTTAAAACGAACATCGCCAAAGCGAACGCCGACGTCCGTCGCAAAATGACTCAACGCTACCAGATCGAATTCTAAGCGATGCGCGACATGGCGAATTCCCAGCGCATGTCCGGCTCATGCCGGGCATGCGCCCGTCTTGCCTTCAAAGCGGCTCCCCACTATCATGCAGTTTCCTAAAATATGGAGGAAACCGGCTGTGGATACCGTTTTACATTGGGTCGTGTTCGGCGCGTTCGTTTTCGTCATGCTCACGCTCGACTTGTTCGTCTTTCATCGAAAGTCGCACACGCCGTCGCTACGAGAATCGGCCTTCTGGACCGTTTTCTGGTGCTGCTTGGCCGCCATTTTCAACGGCCTCATCTGGTATAAAGACGGCCCGAAACCGGCCATGGAGTTCCTCACCGGCTACGTCGTCGAATGGTCCCTCTCGATGGACAACGTCTTCGTCTTCGCCGTCATCTTTCGCTTCTTCCAAGTTCCTTTGCAATTCCAATACCGCGTCCTTTTTTGGGGAATTCTGGGCGCGATTCTGATGCGGCTCGCCTTCGTCCTACTCGGTGCCGCCCTGATCAACCAATTTCATTGGATCATTCCCGTCTTCGGTTTGTTCCTCCTCTACACGGCCGCAAAACTCGCCCTCCACTCAGATAGCGAAGTCCATCCCGAGAACAATATCCTCCTCCGGATCGGCCGCAAGCTGCTTCCCATTTCAAAAGACGGCCATCGAACGCACGACGATTCGTTCCTCGTCATCGAAAACGGCCGTCGCGTTCTTACTCCGCTGTTTCTCGTCCTCTTGGTCATCGAAAGCACCGACGTGCTTTTCGCCGTCGATAGCGTTCCCGCCATCTTCGGCATCACCCGCGATCCGTTCATCGTCTTCACGTCAAACATTTTCGCCATCCTTGGCCTGCGCGCGTTGTACTTCCTCTTGGCCGGCGTCATGGATATGTTCAAATATCTCCACTACGGGCTAAGCGCCGTTCTCGGATTCGTCGGCTTGAATATGGTCGGCGACTATTTCTTCGTTCACGAAGAAAACGACCATCTCGTTCCGATCTGGCTTAAACTCGCCGTCATCGCCGGTCTGTTGGGCATTTCCGTCGCCGCTTCGATCTTCATCAAATCGCACGAGGAAAAACAATAAGACGGACGGACATTCTCGCCCATCCGTCTTTGAAGGCGGCAGACATCTCCTGCTCTCAAACCGGAGCGCCCGGCCGCAAAGCGACTCCGTTCAGTCAGCGATTCGGCTCAATCGTCTCCGGCCTCTAAATCGACGCCCGACTTCTCGGCCATCTTTTCAATCTGCTCCTTCATGCGCGGATTCAGCGCCGATGCCTTGTTCAAATCCTTGGCCGCCTCTTTCTTCTTACCCGTTTGCGCATAGGCCATCCCCCGCATCATATAGGCGTTGAACATGTTCGGCTTTAGTTCGATCACTTTGCTGAAATCGGCGATGGCGTCGTCCGCTTTTCCCGATCGCATGTAAACGGCCCCGCGATTCACATACGCCCCCAAATAGTTCGGATTGACCTCGATCGCCTTATTAAAATCGCGTAAGGCGTCGTCCGGCTTACCGGTCGAGAGCAAGGCGATTCCGCGATTGTTAAAAGCGTCGGCAAAACGCGGCTCAAGCTCCAACGCCCGATCGGCGTCGGCGATCGATTCCTTAAATTTTCCCGTCATGCCGTTCGCGCTGCTGCGGTTCACATACGCGGCGGCGGACCGCGGATTCAACTCGATCGCCTTGTTCAAGTCGGGCATCGCCTTGACGGCGTTCCTCGTTTCGCAATAAAACTTGCCTCGATTCACATACGCTTCAACGCTCCGCGGATTCAATTCGACGGCCTTGTTAAACCAATCGAGCGCGGCGTCGAGTTTGCCGTTCTTAGCGCATTCCAAACCGCGATTGCCGCAAACGGCGCTCTGCACGCCCTTCTTGTCTAAAATTTGAACTCGGCGGTGAAGCCCGCCGAAGTTTTCCGGTTTTTTGAGCTTCCAATAACTCCCTTCCGCTTCGAAGGCGTCTTCGAAAGAAAAGACGTCGCTTACGCGCGACTTCAACGTCAGATCGACTTGCATATTTTTGCCGTCCGCAAGATTCACTTTGCACGCGACATGCGCCATGCTCCCCTGCAACGGAATTTGGACATGCTCCCAAACTTGCAGCCCGTCAACCTTGAGACCAATGGCCTCGCCCAAGAGATAAAAAAGCTGGAGGAACCCGACGCATTGCGACTTTTTATCGCGGACGACGCTCGTCAAGCTAAAGTACTGGCTGTTTTTCGGCAAATTCGTATCGACGCCGGCGATTGTCTTTTTGATCGCCCCGGCAAGCTCTTCGACGACTTCCTTTTCGACTGCCGCGCATTGCTCCTGCGTGCTTTTGCCCGCTTTGAGCGCATCGGCCGCCTCGGCAAGCTTTTTTTCCATGGCCGGCAAATTCCAGGACCGTACGAGAGCGACGAAATCTTGTGCGACCGCGTCCGGATATTCAAACTCCTTCACCGCTTGGTAAATCTTTTTCTCGAAGGCCGAGTAATCCTCCGGCGGCGCGCTTTTGACCGCGGCCGTAGCAGGTTTTTTCGCCTCGGCCGGCTCTTCGGCCGCCGCGCGAGAGCCAACGCTCCCCTGCAAAATAAACGCCAAAAAGCAAAGCGTCACGACGGCAATGCGTTTACTCAAATAGAATGCGGTATTCATGTGATCGTCGACGTCCCAATAATTAGGTTGAGCTAGCGTGATGAAGAACAACGACATTATCACGCTTTTTAAAAAGGGAAGCAACGGCGGAAAGGCCAAGAAGCGGGGTTTTACGCCGAGAATGGCCCGTATCCATGACCTTCGGCGGCAAAGGCCAGGCCGTTTTATGGTTGAACCTCGCGCAAAGAACACGGAGCAGACGGAACGCTAAGAGCATGCCTGAACTACGTTGCCGTTCCCCAAAAAGAAAGGGATCGCGTTTCCGCGATCCCTTTCAAACTTCCCCCCGGAATATCGTTTGCGTCGTCGGCTATGGCGCCGCTTGCGCGGTTTGCTTGACCATGAACTGGCCGTTGTCGGCCACGTTCAACACCGGACGATACGTGCTCCGCCCCACGCAGGCCGCCTCTCGGCCCGGGCACCACACCAAGTTCAGCATCAGGCCCCATGACTCTTTCTCTTGGCCGCCCGCTGCGCCACGCCCTTCTTTAGGAATCAGGCAGTTGAACGAGTTCTGCAGCGCAAAGTTACCTCCAAGCGGAACCCAGAAATCGGCGCCGATCAAACCATCGCCTTCGCCCGTGGCTCCGCCGAAAATTCGGCCGTCGCCGCCGTTCTGGAAGTAATGACGGAAGTAGAGCACGAACTGATCGGTCGGGTCCAATTTGCCGTCGATGTTCCGGCCGAAATAGTTCGTCATCCTGTCGGTACTAATGCTATAGGCGCCCGAGTACCCGATCTCGTTGCATTCGCTGAACAACCAACCGGTCTCGGTCCGGATCTGTTGCAAGTCGGACGATTGGTAATAGTCGTCGTGCATGTAGTCGAAAACGACGCCCCATTGGATTTCACCTACGTCGGCCCGGCGGAAGAATCCCGCCGTGACGAAGTACTGGTGACGATCCGCCGTGCGCATGACCGAGTCGCTATTGCTCTGATCGCCGGAGAAATTCGTTTGAATCGCGGCAAACCCGGCTTGGAATCCGCATCCCCACGGATCGCCCAAGGGGGCGCCGAAGTTGAAGCCTTCATCAAAGCCGAAGTTGCCGTTCTTGCCGTTGTCGCGAGGTCCCTTGAATCCAACCGCTCCGCCGAACGCCTGAAACGTTCGATTTTCCCAATTACCTAACAAACAAGGGAAGCAACTTCCTCCGCCAAAACAATCGCCGCCGTCGCTAAATCCGCAGTCCCCGGAATCGCAAGTACCGCACGAGCCTCCTTCGCCGCCGGCATACGGTCCGTCGGAAGCCAAAGGCTCAAAGTTCGTCGCATCGGGCGCCGGAATCTCTTCCGGAGAGCCTTCTTCGCGATTAAGAGCCCGACCTGCATTCGATCGTGCCGAGGTCGGAGCCTCGGCGCTCGCTTGACGGACCCTATAACCATTGCTCGGATAGCGTTCAGCCAACCGATAGCTCTGTCCGTCGTACGGCGAACGTCCTGCCGCATGTTGCCCGTTGCCGCGCAAACGTCGCTCTTCGTACTGAGCGCGACGTTCGTCGTATTGCCCTTGGTAGCGACGTTCCTCATACTGCCCATACCGTGAGTCGCCGCGCCCGTTGTAGCCCTGATAGCCGCCTTGGCCGTTCGATGATCGTCCCTCGCGATCCCCCCGATACGCTTGATAGGCTCGTCGATCATCGTTCCCCGAAGGACGCAAATCCTTTTGCGGCTGAACAGACCGTTCCTGCCAGACGTCACTTTCGGCGTCCGATTGGCCGACCGGACCGTTATAATACTCTTGAGCTTGAACGGCGCCGGCGCAAAGAGTCGCCGTGAGGAATGTCCAGCTGAACGTTAGGAATGCCTTATGAAGCGTCATGTCGCACCTCAAAAACCTGGGGGGATTATCCATAATCCGCCTAATAACATCTCGACGCCGCTAAGTATCGATCCGTTAAACTCAAAACTTTCGGAAAAGTCACCAAAAATCGGCAATGTTTCCGTATATACCCCAAACCTCCACTTTTCCGCTAAATAAACTCGTCACACAACCAACAATGCGTAAAATAGAAAAACTGAAAAAAGCAAGGTCGTATGAAACAAGATGGCAAAATCGCCCGATGCACAGACCTAGCTAGTCCCCCTCCACCAACCAAACTAGCCCTACCACGCGATATCACCCATCATAATATTGCTAGAACGCAGTTGCGCGCTGGTCGATAAAGGAGAATCATGGATAAAGCAAGAACTATAGCCGTCGGCGACATTCATGGATGCCTCAAAGCCTTGAACGTCCTCCTCGAGGCCCTCGAGCCGCAACCCAAAGACACCATAGTCACCCTTGGCGACTATGTCGATCGCGGCGAGAACTGCCGAGGAACGCTCGACCGGCTTTTGAAGCTCGAAACGGAATGTCACTTAATTCCGTTACTCGGCAACCATGACGACATCCTGCTCGACGTCCATGCCGGCGGTGACGATCTACGTCTGAACTGGCTCGGTTTCGGCGGTCGGGCGACCTTACGGTCTTACAAAACGACTGACGTTCGCAAAATTCCCGCCCGACACATTGACTTCCTTCGCCGCTGCAAGCTGTTCCACGAAACGAAGACGCACATCTTCATCCACGGAAGCTATTTACCCAACTTACCGATGGTCGAGCAACCGCGTCAGACGCTCCTCTGGGGCAAGATGCGGCCCCAGCCCCCCGCCAAGCATCGATCAGGAAAGACGGTCATCGTCGGACACACCGCCCAACGCGACGGAAAGATTCTCGACGCCGGACATCTCCTCTGCATCGACACTTGCTGCTACGGCGACGGCTGGTTGACGGCCCTCGACGTGAAAACCGGCAACGTCTGGCAAGCCAATCGCCAAGGCAAACTCCGCGCCACGAAATAGCAGTAGGCACGCTCCGTGTGCGTCCGTCAAGCGTAACGAGGCGGCCGGAGGCTTGAACTGGGACGTGAGGCAAGTACCATCGCGGACAAGCCGCCAACCTTGCAAGCGCCGCCGCAGTCCGGTTAGGTCTTCGTTTCTCGCTTCGGCGAGAGCACGGGAAAGGGGAGGGGAGTCAAATTCGTTTCGCCCGACGCCTCTTTCGGACCGCGCCATGTCCGCGTCCATTCGTCCCACGACAACGCAAACTCACGAAAAGAAAGCTCCGATAGTTTACGCGGCTTCAGCGAACCGTTCCATGATCCGAAAATCAACTTGGGCTCGGCCATTTCATCTTCGCCGAACTCGTAGATCGCCTTCGACTCGAAATGCCGATCAAGCCAAACGACGATCCCGTTCTTATCCAAATCGTAGCAGGGGAGAGGAGAGGGCAACGCCGCTTCGATCTGTTGGCGAACAGCCTCGACGCCGCAGCTAAGGTAGAATCCTAACAACGCCCGGGAAATCGCTTCGCGTCGCTCGTCGGGCAATCGTTCCGCCCACCCCGCCTGCGCCGCGCATGCCGCGAAAACGCCCCCCACGCATTCAAAACGAACGATCAACGCCTCGGCCATCTCTTTATCTTCGCCGCAACCGATCTCAAGCGAAATCACGTTCGAGGTCAAATAAATCCGATGCAGCCGCAAATCGTAGCGGACGCTTCGATCGCTCATCTCAAAATACTTTAACAAATCGCGCTCGACGAACCGTCGCACCGACTCTTCGACGTGATGCAGGGCCGCCAGATTTTTCCGCACCGGCCCCCATTGGCCCGTCCGACGCGCCTTGCGATCCGCGCTCCGTAGCTTCGCGTAGAGCTTGGGGATCGTTCCCGAATGAAAGCCCGGCTTCAACAATCGGCTCATCGTTTCGCCGTGCCCGCCGACCGGCGACGGATGCAAATTTTTATACCGATTCGCCTCGTATAACCGCCAATTTTCTTTTAATTCCCAGACAAGGAAACCGAACACTCCGGGGGTGCAAAAGATGATCGCGCTCGCAATGGTCCAGGCGAACTCTCCTTCCATGTGCGTGCTTTGCACGAGAACCGTCTTAAAGGCCGGGATCAATGGAAGTAGCATCTTGTGCGACACCGTGACCACGGGAAAATGCTTAATCGGGTTAATCTGCGGCTCGATCAGCAGCGTCACGCAAAACCGAACGACGTAGGCCACTCCCGCCCACAACGTTCCGAAAACCGCCTTCGCCGGCAACGCCCACTCTCCGTCGCCGCTTTTAAACCGCAACCACTCGTCGACGCTATACGTCAACCGCTCGATTCCCTCGACCACGCCGCGAAAGAAGTCGAATACGGCCCAGAAAATGCCGACGATCATCCGCCAACCGTAACGCCTCCAATTTTGCAGCGCCCAATCCGCCGCAATCTCCTCCAAAACGCGTCCGGGCTTCGAATTCAACAACAGATTCAAGGCCAAAAAGATTTCCGCTACAGAAATCAAAGAGGCTCGTCCCGCATCACCTTTCGCAAATACCAGCAAACCGATCCATGTAAAAACCGCCGGCTTGGCGACGTATCGCATCGTCGCAAGAAACCATCGGTCGTGCAATATTTTCTGCACCCAATCCGAACGGACGAAGTTCCAAACCGGTTCAAAAACAAATTCTCGAAATTTCGCACAACCAAATTTCGTCCCGCTCCAAACACCGCGTCGAAACCCCGCTGAGTTCACTAATCCGCATAAAAACGCGCCGAGCGAGAAAATGACGATCGGCATTTCCAAGCCATGCACGTCGCCGTAAATCATGTGAACCAAATGATACAGGCCCAGCAAAATCATATACGCTCCGCCGAACGGGACCGCGACGAAGCGAGTGAACAACCGCCCGTTATTCGTGCCAAACCCCAGCGAGCTAATCCGCTGCATCCAGCGCAGATAAAACTCGGCCGGCCGATAGACCCCATCGAGTTTCTCGCCCATTAGGACGTTCGCCCGCAACAACATATCGCCCAATACGACGTCGCTCCAACCGTGCAGATCTGGCAGCTTCATATTGCTCCGCGAGATCGCGTCGCGCAAATCGCCCAACGACAAATACCCGCTCTTCACCGCTTGATCGAGCAACTCTTCGATCAGTTTGTCTCGGGCGATTCGTTCCGGAGCGTTAGCCGGCGTCAGGCCCGAGGCGTCCAGCGCCTCGACGATCTTTGGTCGGAATCGATCCCGCGCCGCCGATTCGACTCGTTCAATCGCGTCGTCCAACAGCGAAGCCAGAGTCAACCGTCGCTCGTCCGAAATCCTCGTCGCCGCCAATTTGCCTCTGGCGCTTTGTAGCCGTTGCGAGAGAAGCAACTCACGACGGTTCACGACGCGTCGTTTCAGCGGCTCCCGCCCGAACGACTGCGCCCATCGATACACGTCCAAGCGATAAACGTCCCGTTCATGATCCAAGCAAATTTTCTGCAAATCGTAGAGCAAACGCGCTTCGGGCGTCCAATACCCCGTCGCGCTAAACTTGACCAGCGCCAACAGCGACTCATGCCAGGAGTGCGGTTCTTGCTCCGGCAACTCCAAGGCCGCATGCAAACGCGCAATCAATCGATTCACGTCGTTTTTAACGGCGGAGCGAATCCGCGGAAGAAAATCGGGCGGCGCGTAACGCAAGGCCTTCGCATGATTGATTAACGAGCGAACGACGTTTCCCGCCGCCGAAGGACGTTGCGCCTTTCGCACGTAGCGCTGGAATTCCGCCTCCGAGGGCTCAACTTGCCGAAGAGCCGGGCGCTCCGGTCCGTCGTCGGTCAAAAACCAAGCCGCGTCGTCCTCAACCGCCTCATGCTCCGAAGGATCGACCGCTCCCATCGGACGAGTCGCCTTGAAAATCTTGTCTGCCTCGACGTCGCGACCTACTATTTCCGTCACCGCGTCCCAAGCGCCCAAGCCGGGAAAACTACGCGCTAACTGACTCGGCGAAAAATAGCGCCGCTCGAAAAAGACCGCCGCGAATTCCTCATAAATCGTCGCATCATCGCGAGGCGGCAACAGCATGTTCTCTTGTTGCAAGACGGAGCGTACCTCGTCGAACGCCGTTTCGCCAATTTCGTGAATCCGTTTCTGAACTACCGACGGCGATAGAAACCCCAAGATGAAGTTGCGACGAACGGCCAAATGAAGCCGTGCATGAAACAGCATTCGCCAATACTCGCCCAAAATCTCCTCGGGCGTCGCCGACTCTAATTGCGAAAGACTCGGCTCGGCCAAAAGAATCAACGTCTCGGGAAGTTCGCATCCCTCGCGCAACCCCAATTCGTCATAATCGGCGATTGATAAAGCCGCCTCGCGCGAAACGAAGAAGTTTTTTTGATGAGGGACTCGAAATGCGAAACTCGTGATTCGGCAGCTTTCTTTGATTACTCGCCGCAAGATCCGCGCAGGCACGATGAGCGCAGCCGGATCGGTCATCCGCATCCGCCATCGCAACTCATCCATCGAAAGCCGCAAAATGCGTCCGCTGTCCATTTTCGCTTTGCGATCGCCCTCCTCGGCGGGTTGAAATCCATGCAACGCAAAAGCCCCCTTTAATATCGCCCAAAAATTGGCATTTTGAAAGGGGCTAAAATTGCCGCAACTCCTTTTTCCAGCCCGAACTTCCGGCGCCCGATTGACCGCCCCCGTAAACCGCATTAAACTTAGTGTCCTTGCTTGCGAGGCAAGTATGTCCCCGTAGCCCAATTGGATAAAACCTCCGAGGCTATCTAACTCCTTACGGCACAACACTTTTCGCTATAAAAAAGATTTTTGAAAATCGCCGTAAGTCCTTATTTTTGACCTTTTTTGACCGCCGTTAAATGCCAGATTAAATGCCAGGGTTTTTGTCCCCGTAAGTCGATTCCTACGGGGACAAATATATACAGGCGTATACGACCCATGACAGAGCAGAGGCGGTCTTTTTTTCTCTTACCGAGGGTAAAAAACGTGTATGTTTCTTTTCTCTGGCGGGATAGTTTTTGGTGTTATCTTTGCCCAAAAAACTATCGGGATAATCAGAGCTAAGATTAGGCTACAGGTGATTAGCTTATTCACTTTTCGCCTCCTCAACATTCGCAAAATAGTATTTAGCTACACACATTTTGTCTGCCTTGTACGACGGCAAAAGATAGCCCGTACTTGTCGATGAATGAACCCTATAATACTTATTTTCCTTAGCGGCTTGTTGGAGCCGCTCTACAGGGATAACCCATGCTCTTCTGTAATCGCCTATAATCCACCATCTTGTATTTGACTCCCGCCTCCATATACCACCGCCCCCGCCTAGTCGGTCGGCAACCTCTATATATAGATTCCCCGTCGCATTCATTCTACGGTCATATTTTACCTCTAGCCCCTTATTATTCTCGGATTCCGAATAGCCTTCTATCGGCTTAATAACGACGCCTTTTTCCTTTTCAAAAAAGTCATAGACGAATTTTTCGTACTTTTTTCCCGCTTCTAAATCACTTTGAAAATCTGGCATATAGCCTCCTATTGGTTAATTTTTCAAAGGTATATATGCACGATGGAGCAAACATTTTCAGAAAATGGAAAGATTTTTCGATATTTTTTTGCCCCTAAATGACTCTCCATCTATAGGGGATGGAATGGTTAATTTTTCGACCATATAAGCCGTATATGGTCAGGCACAAACTCATTAACCTAGCCGTCACGGTCATCATCTATTATGGGCTAGGTTAATGAGTTATTTTTCGGACTGGCGAGCGACACTAAAAAATCAATACCCGCAATATCGGGTAAAAATAAATAGGGTCAGAATGCCATTAGGAACCGAAGGCGATTGCAAATATGCGGACGGTATTTTTTGCATCCGCATATCAAACGAATTGTCCCCACAATCGCAGATAGACGTTTTAACGCACGAATTTTCTCACGTACTATCATGGGACGAAGAAAAAGAACATGGGACTATGTGGGGCAAAAAATACGCCGAGGTCTATAACCTATATGCTAGGTGGGTTGAGGGTAGGGACGGATGATTATTAGCTTAATTTTGACCTGTATTTTTTCCGCTCTTTTTTCCTCTACTATACGAAGCGTAATCTTATACGGCTTTTTATTTATTGCCGTAGGACGCATTGGACACAAAATAAAGGACGCATTCACGGAGCCTACATACGACCATATTTCGGCGGCAGTACGAAAAATTGAAAGTAGGGACCAGATAAGTATAGAGGCAGGATTATTAGGGCGTAGGAGCCGCCTAGTTACCTTGTACGGCGTCGATTGTAGAGAAGAGGCTAAGGAATGGCTAGAAAATAAACTACCCCCAGAATCGCAAATATCAATCGATATAACGCAAGGAAAAAAACTAGGGACTAGCGAAATAACTGGGATAATCAAGCAGGGAAATACTATTATAAATTGCGAGCTAATCCGACAAGGATTAGCAAAAAACACAAGCAAACAAACAGACTTCCGTAAAGCGGAAAAAGAGGCGAAACGAAATGGAAAATTTAACGAATTTTGATTATATGGCGATTGCGGCAATTGCCATTTTTGTATTTTGGAAATTTGGCGGAACCATCAAAACATGGTTGTCATCCGCAAAGACGAAAATTGAAGATACCGTACAAACTACAGTAGCTACTGTAACCAAGTCTGATGATGCAATCCATTCGGCTTTGGATTGCCTTATCGAATTGCGAAATCTTCCGTCCGTCGTAGGTAACGATGAAGCAACGAAAGCTATCGAGACACTAAAGGCAATTGCGTTAACACTGACTAAGGACGCAAAAAATGGATAAGGACTTTCTTATTTTGGCGGTCATCGTCGGGGCTTTATTATATCCCCGATTTTCTACGGATCAAAAATTAGGCAAAAACCAATTTGCAAGCGGTCTTTGTACCGCTTTGGCAGACCGTATTGAAGCCGATGGAGAAAGAAAAGAACCGAAGCTAAAGTACGTTGCCAATGTTTTCGATTTACGAAATTTGGCAACGGACGTTGGGTTAGATGGAAAGAAATTGAAGGATATAGACCCGGATTTTGTTAAAAAAGCGTCCGACATTTTTTCGCAATACAAAGACGGTACGGAAGAATTGACCAAGGATAAACGAAAAGAATTAGTCAACGCATTTAGGCAACTAGGAGATTAATGGACTACGGATATATACCAGACTACGAACAAATAGACGCTTTTTCTTCTACGCTTTGCCAGTCTCGGCAAGACCTAATTTCTTTAGTTTCTTCCGACAACAACCAAGACGCATTTCTATATCGTCCGTTAGTTTTTTGTTTGTCTAAATCACCTGTAGCTTCTAAATGGTTGGTCAAAGATGGGGAATATGTACGGCTAAAAGCCTATAACCAAGGCAATATAGGGTCTTGCGTCGGTAATGCGGAGGCTCTATGCCTTAGCACTGAAGCCGCATTGGACATAGTCCAAAGAAACGAACCAGAAACTTTTCAATATATGGCTAGTCCCGAAGCCTGTTATGGGTTTGGGCGAGAGGCTGGGGGAATGTTAGGGGGCGGCGATGGTTGCTATGGGGCGGCGGTCGCCAAAGCGGACATGAGCTTCGGTACGCTCTGGCAAACGTCCTATGGCTCGATTGACCTAGCCGACTATTCGGTCGGTCGGTGCCGAGATTGGGGGCGAAACGGCGTCCCAAGCGGTTTAAGGGATATTGCCAAGCAACATAAGCTATCAGACTCCTATCGTATCAAGACGGTAGAAGAGGCTTGGGCTTTAATCGGGGCAGGGCACCCAATAAACCAATGTTCAAATTTGGGCTTTTCAACAACCAGGGACGCCGAGGGTATAAGCCGACAATCAGGCTCTTGGGGTCATAGCATGGCTATTATCGGACGCCGAACAACCAAGGGCGGCAATCGCCTTTTCCTTATTCAAAATTCATGGGGCGACAATTGGGCTTCGGGCGGACTCTACGAAGACCAACCGCAAGGAAGCTTTTATTGCTCCGATAAAGACGTTGAAAAAGCTATAGGGCAGGGTGACGTATTCGTAAAGATTAACGTCGACGGAATACAACGTAAGAATTTGGACTGGGGGGACTGGTAATGGTCAAGGCTTTTTTACTTTCCATATTTCTTCTTTTCATAATTGGTTGTTCTGAAAAAACGCCAGATTGGTATAAGGGCTTTGCCTCCGTCCTAATCGGCGAAAGTACAATCAATCAACCTATACCGACGCCAAAAAAGAAGAAAGAACCAGAAGGACAAGTACAAACGCAATCAAATATAAAATGCGAAAATGGGGTTTGTTCTCTAGTCCAAGAAGGACAATGCGAAAGCGGTACTTGTCCTAGTGGTAATTGCTCCAGTGGCACCTATACCAGACGCTTATTTCGGCGGGGTCGATAATGTGGCTAGGAGTACTACGACTTATAGCTCCTATAATCTTAGCGTTAATCAATCTAGTGATTACCATAATCAATCACATTCCGACCAAGGAAAAACATGAATAGTCATTTCAAAGATTTTCAAAAAAACTATGAGCCTCCGACGGTAAACGTAAATATCAATTGGTGGGACCAAAATAAACAACCAGAGACAACGACCGTAGTAGACGACGAACAAGGCAAAGTATGGTACAGGTCAAAATGTATATGGGCTTCTATAGTTTTCTTTCTTATATCTCTCTTGACCGTCGTAGGAACATTTCCGCAAGTTTTAGAAAACCCAATTGCCCAAGGCATTATAGGAATGGCGTTTTCTGTTTTGTGGATAATTTTCCGCATGGTCACGGACCAACCGATAAGCCCTCAATTCAATTTACCAAACCCTGCTGATATGTGGAGGAAAAAACAACAACAATGACAACGACAAAGGAATGTATGGACACGCATAAAAAAGTCAATTGGATTATAGGGGTAATCTTCACCATCTTGGGTTTGCTTTTCACCGTATCAGGATACGCAATGAAAGCCTCTTGGGACGGTCAAGCGACTATACAAGAGGTAAAGACTGAACAAGCAAAAAACAAGGCTGAATACCAAACGGAGCAGAGTTGGATTAAGCAAAGCCTGCAAGAGATTAAGAGCGACATTAAAGAAATAAAGGAAAAAGTGAAATGACACAAATAGAACTATCTAGCGTCTTCCCGACGCAAGACTCCGACGCACTATATACGTTATATCAAACGCAAAATGGTAAATGTGCCTTATCTGGCGTTGACCTAAATACAGACAATATCTCTATAGATTTTGGCGGGGTCGTAGATGAAAAGATGCTAGTTACCAAACAAATTAGACGAGCGAAGACGGCATTAACTAAAGCCGATTTTGTCGCTATGTGCAAAGCCGTAAGTGAGGCAAATAATGGCTAGTTCATTCGTTGCATACGGGTCTAACGGGATTAAGGTTTTATCCCCGACAGGAACCGAACCTTCTGCGACAATCGACGCAAATTTCAAAGCCGTAGATTCGGCTTTAGACGGCAAATTCAAAAAAGGAAGCGACGGCGGATTGTCTATAACTAGCCCTAGCTCACCATATACCGCCGTAACCTCTACAGTAACCCATGTTGGACAAGCCGCAAGCGGAGGCGGTACAAAATCGGGTTATTCCTTAGATATATCCTGCCCAAGCGTACAAGCTACAGTAGGACAAACTGGCGATTATTACGGCGGTTCTGCCGTTAAATTCCAAAATCGAAACGGACTAAATGGGGCTTTATTTTGCACAACCTCCGACCCATACGGAATCAACCTAATTGACTTTGGCTTGAAAACTCACGCCGGATATGAGAACAACATAAGGTATAGCGGGTCGTCTAATCAAATTCAATTGATTGACGTAAATAGCCCGTATAGTCCTGGGGAGCCGAATAACTACGCCATTTTTGGTACTGCTGGTATTGTGTTGACTCCGCAGACAGTAATTAGCCAAGACCGATATAATACCGACCCTGGACCTTCCGCCGTTCTTACACTCACCGGGAATAACGATGATATTGCTGGGGTCGTATTAACGCCGTCAGGAGCGCCTGCTACGCCGTCCGCAGGGCATATATATTTTTCGTCCGTCGATAATCATTTTTGGGGTTACAACGGAACAACCTGGAAGCAATTAGACAATTAAAATGAACTATGCCAAACTAACCATAGACCAATACGCAAACATGACGCTTGCACAATGGGCGGCTTTGTTGTTGGTCGATTCATTTATAAAAAAAAGAGGAGCAGATAGAGTGTACACAATTCCGCAATCATCTACGTCGACGCCAATGATTTTTAACATGGTATCTTCCGACGACCATTTAACTCCAAAGACTGGACTTACCCCGACAGTGGTTATCAGCCACAACGGCGGGACATTCTCGGCACCAGTAGGAACCGTAGCCGAGGTAGGCGACGGCTGGTATATGATAACCCCGCATGTGATTGACTTTGCGAATGAAGGCATTATCTCCTTACATGCAACAGCTACGGGAGCCGACCCTACAGACGCCGTATATCAGGTTGTCAACTATCCCAATACGATTGATTCCAACAACGTAATGTTGGGCAATGTGAATACAATCGTCCAGTCGATTAATAATAAGGCTACGACAATCAATACAAAGGTACAAACCCTAAACAATACTGACCTATCTTCCGTCAATTCTGGCATTACGACGATTGAAAATACAATAGGCGGAATTGAAACCGATTTGACCGCCCTAGCTTCGTCTGTAGATTACGTAAAAAGTAAATTGGACGTAATACCAGACCTTCCTTCGACGTTGAATACAGCCCCAGACGTAAAGGATATAACCTTAGTCGTCGGGGATGACTATTCATTCGACCCAATTACGGATAGCTCCGCAAATTGGCATGACTTAACTGGAGCTACAGCTAGCCTCATAGTTGATAAATGCTTTGTCGTCGACGGCGTAATCACTACAGGAGCAACCCAGTCAATTAGCTTCGCTCCGACCCACGAACAAACAAAGAAATGTAAACCAGGGATTTATACCTATAGCATAAGAGCTACTTGGACGACGAACAACACGACAATAATTAAGACTTTAACTAGAGGCACGGCGAAAATTATTGACGAGCCTACTATATTAATATATGGTTAGTCCGACGCAAAGAACATTGAAATATCTGAGAGATAAAGGCTATATCGTCGCAATCGCAGAAAGCTATAACTTCTTCACTAAACAAAGAAAAGACCTTTTCGGGTTTATTGATTTGGTCGCCTTAAAAGATGGTGAAATTATCGGCGTGCAATGTACGAGCCGAAGCAACGTATCCGCAAGGATAAAGAAGATAAAAGGCTTAGACGCCCATAAGCAATGGTTAGACGCCGGAGGAAAGATACAGGTCATCGGCTGGGGCAAGACTGGAAAAACCAAAAGAAAGATTTGGACTGCTCGAATAGAGCATATTACATAACGTGGAGTTGAGAAGTGGCGTCTCGTAAGTCTCATTAACTTAAATACGGCGGTTCGATTCCGCCCTCCACTACTTAGTAGATGGTGTATTGCAATGCAATGCACGTACTACGGCGAAGTTAGACGACTATGGCTTGTCGTAATTGCCAGCGGGCAAAGTCCGATGAACGAAGGAGGGAACGCTTTCGGGAGGACGAATGAGGTTCGATTCCTCAACTTCGGCTTTATGAAACACATTCTATTTTATTACGACCCTGGTACGTGGGTATTACTTACGGATAGCGAGCATATAGCTTCTATACGCTCCGTCATCATCGGACCAAACCGCCTTATATCTTATATGGTAACGTATTGGGACGGAGAAAATTACGTAGATAGGATTGTTTACGATTTTGATTTTATCCCGATACCGCCTTATACGGAAATAGAAAGGGACGAGGACGAGTACAAGGAGCCTAATGACTAAATACCTGTTAGGCGATTGCTACGACATTCTTCCGACCATCCAAGACGGTTCAATAGATTTAATTCTGACTGACCCTCCGTACAACGTAACGGATTGTAAATGGGATTGTCCTATCGACCTTTCTTCCCTTTGGACGCAATTCAAACGCATTCTAAAGCCCTCTGGAGCGGTCATAATAACCGCAACGCAACCATTTACGACTACCCTAATCAATTCAAACCCGAAATGGTTTCGATATGATTTGGTTTGGTTGAAGACGCAAGGGACGGGCTTTTATAACGCAAATAGAATGCCGCTAAGGGGACATGAGGATATATTGGTATTCTATAACAAACTACCTGTATATCATCCGCAGAAGACGCCAGGGAAACCATATAAGGCTAAACGAGGTTCGGCAAGTGAAATCTATCAGGGCAAAGACTTGGGCGAGACTAACAACGAGACAGGAGATAGATACCCATTATCTTATCTGTATTGTCAGAGAGACAAAACGAAACACCATCCAACGCAAAAGCCTATCGGATTGTTTGAATGGTTGATTAGGACTTATACGAACGAAGGGGATACAGTCTTAGATACGTTTGCGGGGGTAGGGACTACGGCTATAGCTTGCATGAATACCAACAGGAAATATCTTTGCATCGAAAAGGAAACAAAGTATTACGAAATAGGATTGAAGCGTATAGAGAATGCCAGTTTGGCATAGTTGAGCAGGGAAATGAAAAATTTCCATTTAGAAATAATTTGAAAAATTTTGAGAATTTTGGGGTTTATAGGTTCTTTTTGGGCTTATTTTCTCTGCTCGACGACGGAAATCAGCACATAGATAGCATTTTTTCATACTTAGTTTAGGAGGCGTATATGTTCGGTTTGGATTTTACAAAAATATCAGCGACTATCAAGGATTTAGCCAACGACGTAAAGGAGCTAATTTCACAAATTAAAGAGCTAGTCGAAGCGGTCAAGACGCTTTCGGCTAAATCAGAAACAAAACAGGACAACAACAAAGGATAAGATTTGAGAAAAGATATAGAAGTTCAACGAGACAACGAAAATAGGTATCACCTAGATAAATATGCAAAGTCCAGAGATATTGCATGGACTTTCGACCGCTATACCAACGAGTATAAAGAATCGTTTCCGCCCATATCTAGCATAGATTGGGACAGACGAGATAAAGCAAAAGACGATTTAGCCTTCTTCTTGAGGACGTACTTTCCGCAAGAAATTCCTCTACCTTTTTCCGACGACCATCTAAAGGTTATCCACCACCTGGAGCAATGTATTAAACACGGCGGTTTACAAGCTATAGCGATGCCGAGAGGTTCGGGGAAGACTACAATTATCGAACGGGCGGCAATATGGGCTTTGGTCTATGGGTATCGTTCTTTTGTATCGGTAGTAGCAGCAACCCAGACTGCGGCGGTAAGTCTTCTCGGTCATATCAAGACCGAATTGCAATTTAACCCCGTCTTATGTCAAGACTTCCCTACGTTGTGCTATCCGTTGCAAAGATTAGAGGGAAATTCTAAGAGATGCGTCGGGCAACTGTATAACGGTAATAGAACGCTCATAGAATGGAAGGCGGACAAACTAACCCTGCCGACCGTCGAACGAGAAGACAACCTTTGTAGCGGCTCCACAATTTCTGCCGTCGGGCTTACTGGGAACGTTAGAGGACAATTGCACGTTACAGCAGACGGAATCCTATTACGTCCTGACTTTATTCTGTTGGACGACCCGCAAACAAGGGAAAGCAGTTCTAGCAATCCGCAAACCCAAACACGATACGACCTAGTTACGGGAGATTGTTTGGGTTTAGGTGGACCAGATACGACCGTATCCGCCGTTTGTTGTTGCACCGTCATTTATAAAGACGACCTTTCGGACAAACTTTTGGACACGGAAAAGAACGCCCAATGGCACGGTATAAAAACAAAAACGATATACCATCTACCGACAAACGAAAAGTTATGGGACGAGTACAGACAACTAAGGGAAGATAGTTTTCGTCGTGGCGGCAAAGGGGAAGAGGCGACCGAGTTTTACAAACAAAACAAAGTAGCTATGGACGCAGGAGCGGTCGTATCATGGAAAGACAGATATGACAAAAAAAGCGAACTATCCGCAGTCCAAAATGCGATGAACTTGAAGATTAGGGACGAAGCCGCTTTTTGGGCTGAATATCAAAACGAACCGCAAAGCAAAGCCTCCGAGGAACAACCTATAGCTTCCGTAGATGAAATTTGCGAACGAATCAACCAAGAGAAACGATACATAATACCTCCTAATCATCAAACCTTGACCGCTTATATCGACGTACAAAATAGCGTCTTATTCTATACCGTCGTTGCTTTTCAAAATGATTTTACCGGGGCGGTTGTCGACTACGGATGTTATCCCGAACAAAACAGAACTTATTTCACTTTGAAAGAATTGAAATACACGCTCCAGAGTTTTTTTCCTGGTGCAAGTATAGAGGGTCAGTTATATAGCGGACTCGAAAAGCTTGTCGAAAAGCTAGTCGAAACTAAGTGGACGGAAAGCGACGGAACCGCTAGGACGATTGACCGTATCGTTATAGATAGCGGATGGAAGCCCGACGTAATCTTTCAGTTTTGCCGACAATCACAATATAAATCTATCCTTCTTCCAGCTAAGGGGGTCGGTATAACGGCAAAAAAGAAACCTTTTAGCGAATACAAAAAGAACAAAGGGGAAGTACTTGCCGCCCATTGGCGAATAACAAAAAACAGAAACGCTAGATTGTTCCATATAGATACGAACTATTGGAAGTCATTTCTGCATCAAAAGCTGAAACAATCGAAAGGCGATAAAGGTAGTTTGACTTTATGGGGAGATAAGCCCGGAATACATAAGATGATTGCCGACCATTTAACATCCGAAACATGCGTTAGGGTATCTACGGTCGAACGAACGGTAGATGAATGGGAAATAAAGAAGAATCACATGGATAATCACTTTCTGGATTGCGTCGTAGGGTGTTATGCGGCGGCTTCGTTGGCGGGGTGCAAAGAATATACGCCTATAGCCTCTACAATAAACCAAAAAAATGTAAAGAAATTTGCGAGAAAACCGAGACGGACGGGATACATACAAGCATGGTAAAGGAGAAGAAAATGGGAAAACGAAAAACCGTAGTTATGGTGGATAATCTACCAGACGAAACAGAAACGAGCGAAACTATTTGCAAGGCTTGCGGCTCCAACATTCGGACTGCATATACTCTAGTCAATTCTATGGAATATCTGGGCAAATACATCGAATGGAATAGGACTAGATGCCAGTCATGCGGGCAATGCCGTATTGACAGGAGCGAACGTGAAATATAGCGAAATTACCGGGGATTACCTCAATAGGTTAATAGCCGAGGAAAGAGACGAGGAACTTTGCGAAGCCCTATATGTCATTGCAAAGAAAAAGGCTTTAGAACTTGGGGCGGACGATGACGCAATCCAAAATGGCGTCATTCAGTGTTTTAACCATCGACATGACGCCGTTAATCCTAAGTCCTACTTCTCCACTATTTGCTGGTCGGCGGCAAGGGCGAATTTGAAAAAGCCCAAGGAAATTCAATTGACCGAAGCCGAATGGGAGCGAATACCGGAAAATTTTTCATAATTTTTTGGTTTTTCCTATAATTTTTACTCGCTCATAGACTCTCCATCTATAGGGGACTAATGGCAACTGCTTCAGAAATCGCTATCGCTATACGCACCGCCCTAGCAAATAGGGCTTCATCCGGCTCTGCTGGTATCGTATCAGTAACTATAGACGGCATATCTACGACTTATAACTTTGACCAAGCCGTCAAAGAGCTACAATTTTGGGAAAAACGAGCTAAAGGCAAACGTCGTTTTTCTAATTCTTTCGATTTACGCAACTACTAGGACTGAATGGGACTAATTTCTTTCTCTAAAAAACTTATAGGGTTATCATACGACGGGGTTAAATCTACGCCCCGACGTAAAAATATACTTGTAAGTCATAAGTCAGAAGATAGGGAATTACCTGTAGGCGAAAGAGCTAAAGCCGTATCGTGCGTTCGAGACTTGTTAAGAAATAATCAGGTCGCTAGATGGTGCCTAAACAAACATCTTGACTTTACGACGAATTACCATTTTCAATCTAAAACGGGTATAGCGGATTTTGACCGACAACTAGAAACCTTAGTTACATGGTGGAGCCGTCCAAAGAATTGCGATAGCACGGGAAGAAATTCCTTTTCTGCCTTAATTCGTCTTATCGAAAGTCTAAGGGCTTCGGATGGTGACAGTTTCCTAGTTCTAAATCAAGACGGCACGCTAACGGGAATCGAGAGCGACCGTATCCGAGATTGGGAAAAGGCTCCTATTCCTCCTGGCGGGAAACAGGTGCAGGGCGTACTTGTGGACGCAAACGGAAAGCCTGTTGGCTACTGTTTGCATTATCGAGGAGAAGACGGGCAATTTGTCTTCGACCGTGTTTTAGATGCGTCCTACGTCATCGTAAACGCTCATATAACGAGGTTTGACCAATATCGGGGCATTTCTTCATTCATGCCGTCGCTAAACGCATGGCGTGATTTAGAAGAAGCCCAAGAGTTTACACTAGTCCGAATGAAGATACAAAGTCTTATCGGGGTTAAGTACACAACGCAACCTTCCGACGGACTTGACGACGGCGGAATATACGACGACGAACCTCGTTATCTTGAAAACGTAAAAGACGAGAATGGAAACCCAGTTCCTGCACCAGACGGACCTAGAACCGAGTGGGGAAAAGGGATTACGGATATAGAGCTAGACGAAGGCGAAAACGCCGAGTTTATGGAGAGCGCCCACCCTACGACGCAATATCAAACGTTCCTTCAATCGACGTTGCTTCAATGTCTAAAGGCTTTGTCAATTCCTCTTTCGTTCTACGACGAAAGCCTAGTTAATTTTTCCTCGTCTAGGTCAGCTTGGATTAACTACAACGCTTCCGCCGAGGTTGTGAGACAGAGACTTCGGGAAAACATTCTATACCCGATTTTAGATTGGAAGATTGCTACTTGGGTTGCGTCGGGCATGTTGAAACTACCTCCAGAAATCAAATACGTTTCCGATATAAACTATGAGTTTGTCAGTGAAACTATTCCTTACCTAAATCCGTCGCAAGAGGTTTCGGCGAACATAGCGGCAATTAACGCCAACCTTACGAGCCGTACACAAGTCTGCAAGGAACGAGGACAAGACTTCGACGAAATAATTGCGGATTTGAGAAAAGAGAACAAAGCTATACAGGAGATGAATGGAAATAAAGCAAGTACCGTCTAACGCTTTCATGTTAAAAGCGGCGGGAGTTTCTTTGGGCGACAATGGGGCTAATTCTAAGACGGCTCCTTTTCATATGGTCGCATTATCTGGGCAACCTATAGATACGCCTTGGTTCGGTACGGTCATCTATGACTTATCTGGGATGACCTTAAACAAGTCACGATTGCCGATTGACTATCTTCACAACAAGGAAACCATAATCGGCTATGCGAACAAGTTTGACTTTTCTGGCGGTCAATTGAAAGCTGATGGGGTTATACATTCCGTTCGACCTGGAGATATGGCTGAGGAAGTTATTATTCGAGGTAAAGGCGACCCAGAGAATGGTATTGAACCGCAACCATACGAAGCTTCCGTTGAGACTTGTATAGACACCATAGAGGAAATACCAGAAGGCTATACCGTTACAGTGAATGAACAAAGCTATCAAGGTCCAATTTCAGTAATACGCAATTCAAACTTACGAGCTATAGCGGTTTGTCCGTTAGGAATGGACTCTGCGACCGTGACCGAATTTAGCGAAAAAGAAAAAATGAAATCAGTTACCGTTTATAAAATGGGAGAGCAAATGAACGAACAAAATACCGTTGTCGAAACCGAGGTTAAGACCGAGGTAGAGACGGAAAATACCGTTATTGAAACGGAAACGCAACCAGAAACAGAAACACAAGCGACCCAAGCGGAGACGGTTGAAAATACCGTTGTCGAAGCCGATGGTCAAGGGGAGACGGTTGAAAATACCGTTGTCGAAGCCGAGGTTGAGGAACAACCAGAGGTAGAGACGGAAAAAGAAAATGCCGTTGTCGAACCTGAAGTATCCGTAGTTTCTTTGTCGGCTAATCTTACTGAGCTTTCTGCGAAGTTTGAGGCTATAGCAAAAGAGAATATGGAGCTAAAGAGTAGGTTAGATGCTATCGCTAGTTGCGGTAATTCACAACCTATATCTTTGTCTGCCGCTAATACATCTACGAACGGCGAGGACATGGAATTTAATACGAAATTCAATTTGTATAAACAAACCATGTCGGACTCCGCAGCTAGAATAGCGGCTTCACTGAAATTTATAAAATAGTATAAGGAGATTAATGGCATATACTACATTAACCACGGCTGGTTTTTTCAATAGCGCCGTGAAAACAGATTTGATTAACGAAGCTATCGTTAGCGTCCCCGAACTTGGTTTCTTACCAGTTAAAGGCGTTTCGGGAACTACCTATAAATCTTTAGTCCGAACGGCGCTTCCGACCGTAGGCTTCAAGGTATCGGAAAACGATGGTTCCGCAGGTACGGCTTCCACCTACACAAACAGAACATACGACCTTAAGTGTTTGTCGGCTACTGTCATCGTAGATAAAGCCGTAGAACGAGCTACGGACGCAGGCAAAGAAAGTCTTTTTGCCAATGAGCAAATTGCACACACAATGGCTATAGCCAATACTTGGGCTTCCCAATTATGGTATGGAACGACTAACGACGCCAACGGCTTTGCGGGCTTAAATAGCCAGGTCGATTTGGTTGTCGACGCTGGAGGCTCTACGGCTAATTCGGCTAGTTCCGTTTACGTCGTTTGCACGAACCAACCTGATAACATCACTTTGGTTTTAGGTCAAGACGGCAATTTGGAATTGACCGACGTTAGGGAGCAATTGGTTAAAGGAAGTACGGGATGGTATGACGCCTACGTTAGTTCCATTACGGCTTGGGTCGGCTGTCAATTGGGCAACCATAAATCCGTTGTTCGCATTAAGAACATTACGGACTTGAAACCCTTGACCGACACTTTGCTTTATTCAGCTATCAATACTTTACCTAGAGCGATGAAGCCGACAGGTATCTTTATGAACCGAAAAAGTATCGGTCAATTAAGAGCGAGCCGCACGGCTACAAACCCTTACGGCGTTCCCGCTCCGTTCCCTGTTGATATTGACGGCATTCCGATTTTCGTCACCGACGCTATCGTGAATACCGAAGCTATTGCCTAATGGGGGATAAATGCAGATAGACGTTTCGATACTTTCTAATTTTAACATGGCTCTATCTGTTGCTGGTGTTAGTTGTACTTACGTCAGAGATGGCGTAAGTACAACCTTATCAGCTATCAAAAGTACGTCTAAAAGCTATTACGACGTAGATACCGAGTTTGGCTATATGACGACGTACAACCAAGACTTCATAGTTAAATCAGAAGATTTGGTTTTGAATGGGGTAAAAATCAAACCTCAAAACGGGGACGAATTACGTTTACCGTCGGGGACATACCAAGTTTACGAGCCGCAAGGACAACCTGCCTATTATTCGGCGGACCCTAGCGGACTACTTTATAGGATACACACACAACAGATATGAGCAGCAGCACCACGACGCAATTAGCGGATTCAATCGTTACCGCACTAAATGGCAAATTCAATTTAGGGGCAACTAGGGTACGTCTTCCGCAAATTAAGAAATCAGACCTTTCCACATTGTCCGTATATGTCGTTCCGAGGGGACGAACAACCGAGATATTGAGCAGGGACGAAAATCACAAGACGCACAAAATAGAAATCGGCGTTATGCGATTGGTGACGGATATAAACTCAACAGCGAATGACTCGATTGACAAACAGGTGGAGGACATTACCGATTATCTATTAGGCTCTGATATAGGCGAATACACATGCTTGGAGGCTATTTCCGTTTTGGCGGACGAAAGCATTTTCGCCAAGGAACATCTGGCGGAAAACGTCTATACGTCGGTCATCATTACATCATGGGAGTAGGATGTTCGGTTTCACTTGGACGGACGAGACTAGTAAGGTAAACAAAAAGCTAGATGAAGCCTTGTATAATTCGATGACGCAGGCAGGGGCTTCGGTCAGATTAATTTCTAAGCGGTCTATAAGGTCATCTAAACGACCATCGGCTCCGGGTTCGCCTCCACATACCCAAACAAAAGCCTTACCGAAATCAATCTTGTATTTCTACGATAGAACCGCACGGACGGTAATCATAGGAACGGCTTTCAACCTTATAGGTTTATGCGGATGGTTACACGAAAAAGGGGCAACGTACAAAAACACGAAATTTGATAAGCGTGAATTTATGGCGCCGGCGTTAGAAAAAGCGGCTCCAAAACTACCCAATTATTGGAAAATCACATAGGAGATTAATGGCATATACATTAGGAAAAAATTCCCTCTTATACCGAGGGACGGCGGGGACTAAGGCTTCTACCTTAGTCAATACGGTAATTAGCGTGAAAGAAAATGACAGCATGGAGGAAGGGGATACTACGGCTAGAAATAGCGGGGACAACGAAACGTCCCTATCTTGTTTGCGAAGTTATTCCTTGGATATTGAAATGCTAGAAGACGACACGGACGCACATTATGGAGCGTTCAGAGCGGCGTATCTAGCCAATACGCCTATAGCTCTGTTGTGTATTAAACAAGAAGACGGCACGGGCGTCGACGGAGATTTTGTGATTTTGAACTTCAAACGAGCGTATGGGACTAAGGACGTAGCGAAGGTTAGTTTCTCGGCGAAATTAACTCTTTCTTCCCGTCTTCCTGTTTCTGTTGCGGGTTAATTACAAGGAGATTAATGGCTAAACAAGCATTTAAGGGGCTGGTATATCATGGAACTACGGCTCTAAAAACAAATGAGTGGACGTTAGACGACGGACGAGGGGAGCAGGACGTATCTATCAACGGATGCGAGTTTGCTTTGACCTTGGCGACATTGCGAAAGATTGCAATTTCTTTCAAGATTTTATGGGACGAATCGGACGCAACCTTTTCCGCTCTTCATACCGAATACGTAAACCGAACTTCGGCAACGTATAAATGTATCTCTTTCCTTGACGCTACTGGTACGGGCAACGGTCTTACAGGTAGTTGGCACATTTCTAAATTTAGTAATAGCCAAGACTCAAAAGGTCCGTTGTTCGCCGAAATCGAAATAGTTCCAACCGGAGCTATTGCGGCTGTAGAAGCTTCTATAGTTTCTCCGTCACCTAATCCAGCTAACTAACCACCAACACCAACAACAGGAGCATATATGAAATCGTTTATCGATTTAGAAAATCGTACTTGGAAATTTTCTATAAATATGGGTATGGTAAAAATTATCAAGTCCCGATTGGGTATTGATATTCTTTACGTCGGCGGGGACGAAAAGAAATCTATTTTTGAGATTATATCCGACCCCGTAAACTTCATCGACATTCTTTTTTTACTTTGCGAAGAACAAGCCGAAAAGCTAGGCGTTTCCGATTTGGATTTTGCCAAGGCTATAGACGGCACTATTTACGAAGATGCGTCATTCAAATTTCAGGAGGAACTTGTCGATTTTTTCCCCGAACGCCAGAAAAAACTTCTGGCGAAATTGCTAGAGCAAATGAAAAAAGTCAAACAAGCGACGATGACGGAAATCGAAGCGAAGATGGACGAGCAGATTTTGAAAATAGAGACGAGTTTGAAAGAGATTACCCCGGCGGACTCTATCAGTTAGTCAACGAATTAGCGGGATTTATCGGGGTAAATC
Organism: Thermoguttaceae bacterium; assembly: GCA_963665265.2. Lineage (GTDB taxonomy): Bacteria > Planctomycetota > Planctomycetia > Pirellulales > Thermoguttaceae > CAXXHQ01. Next base: position 3,595,377 of record OY762224.2, read on the forward strand.
CCGACCCTCTTACTTATCGTGAAATTCTCGATATGTTTGTAGGCAAGGATAAACACAATTGGGTTTATACATCTTGCATAATATCAGCTATATCGTCCGTATTCGGAGAGGGAAAGACGCCTAACGAAATTAACCCCTATTTGCAAGACTATGCACCGAAAGATATAGTCATAAAACCAGAAGAACAAGCTATGTATTTTAGGGGGATTGCAGGAGGTTAATGGCTGGAAGCGAAATTAGAGCGGGTAAGGCGTTTGTTGAAATAGCCGAAAAAGGCTTCAAAGAAACGCAAGCTAAAATAAAAGCTATAGGTACTACCGCCAAAGAAACGGGCGAGAAAATATCTTCTCTAGGCAAAGGGCTTATTGGAATAGGTCTATCTGTTGCCGCCCCTATGGCTGCCGCCCTTCACATCTACGACGAAATAGGCTCGAAAGCCTTGGACGGAGCCGCAAAAGCGAATATGTCCGTAGAAGCCTATACGGGGCTTGCATACGCTTTTGAGCAGACTGGAAATTCCGCCGAGGATTTGCAAGGGGCTTCCGCTAAGATGACTAAACATCTTGTAGAGGCTATAGGCGGTTCTCAAGAAGCTACGGACTCATTCGCAAAACTTGGACTATCTGCAGACTCTCTTTCTAAAATGTCTGCGGACAAACAATTTCTTAATATAGCCCAAGCTATATCTAAAGTAAAAGACCCTCTACAACAAGCTGCTGCCGCCCAAGCTATGTTTGGTAAATCTGGCATGGGTCTTCTTCCAACAATCAAAGACGGTGCCGAAGGGTTATCTCAACTGGTCGGACGAGCGAAAGAATTAGGTTATAGCTTATCTGGCGAAGACGCTGGAGCCGCCGAGGAATTTGGCGACTTACTTTCCGATATTGGTCGTTCCGTCAAAATGGTCGCCTTTCATATTGGAGCCGCTCTTGCCCCGGTTTTGAAGCCGATGATAAATGACTTTTTAACCGTCTCTAAATCTACGATGGATTGGATAGGGCAAAATGCGGGTCTTATCGTCTCTATTGGCAAATTTGCCGCAATCACAATCGGGGCTGGAGCCGCTCTATTCATTATCGGATCCGCAATAGCGGGTTTAGGGACGGTCATAACTGGGGCTGTAGGCGCCGTAGGAGCGATTATAAGCGGTATTATGACGTTCGGAGGCGTAATACTTGCCGTCGTATCATCGCCCATTACGTTAATCGTGGGAGCCGTTGCTGGGCTTGCTATTGCAATCGGCGAATTGGGTAGCACGGTCGGCGGTCAAACTGAAAGCATGGGGGAAATGTGGGGGAATATGTCCTCTGAGTTTGGCGGAGCCTGGAATCTAATAGTCGACTCTGTTATGAGCGGCAATCTATCTGGGGCTTTTGAAGCCGTATGGGGCTTAATCAAAGCCTTATGGGCGGAAGGCTGGGGTTATCTCTCACAACAACTAACTAGCTTTACCGACGGCTGGGCGAACGTATGGAACGAGACGACGGGCTTTTTAGCCAAAGTTTGGACGGGGATAATATGGGTCATTGAAGATAGCTGGTCGGCTACTTGCGACGGCTTCAAACAAGCTTGGTATGCGACCGTGACCTATTTATCTGACGTTTGGGAAAGCTTCAAGACTGGATTAGCCAAGGGTTGGTTATGGTTTAAGAACCTTATAGGGGTAATGAAAGACGAGGAGTACAACGCCGAGAAAAAGAAACTAGAGGAAGCTTCCGCACAAGTACACAAAGACAACGCCGATTGGGAAGATAAAAAATCAAAAGCCTCTACCCATTTAAGAAACAAAGAACGAAACGCATACGACAAAGAAACCTTCGGGACGATGACGGCAATCGATGAAGACACGAAGAACGCACAAAAGGCAAGAGCTAAAGCAAGCGCTGACGCTCTAGCTAGAACTCATGCTAATACGGTTGCGGCACGGGCTGATTTTGACCGAACGCAAAAAGAAATCAACGAAGAAAACAAAAAAGCGAAACAAAAGAAATCCGACGAAAAGGCTAAATCAATCCCAAAGAACGGAGAGGAAGGTTTAGCCCAAGTAGCTGAGGCGGCGAAAATCACATACAAGCATACCTCCGCAGGTACTTTCTCGGCTTTCGGCGTTGCCGGTCTAGGTACGACGGACGTACAAATAGACCTTTTACGTCAAATTGCGAAGAACACGAAAGACAACAAGATAGTTGCGAAATAAGGAGCTAAATGATATGCCAACAAAAAGCTAAAGACGACGTTACTTATCAGACAAGCCCGCCAGGGATGACTATAACCTATAACGTCATAGGAGCAGGGACGGACGCCGACGCATACGCCGCAGTATATTCTACTTGTTCTGCAACTAAGGTTCATCCCGCCTTAAATTGCGTCCTATCTCGCAAGGACGTATCTTTGACCCATAAGACGCCATGTACTGGCGGAAATTTCTGGGAATCGACCGTCAAATACGAACTAGACCTATCTACGTTTAGCTTCGATTGTACAAACGAAAGTCAACACATAGTTAAATCACTTTCGACTATGCACGCATACGGCAAATGCGGCAACGCAGACGCTTCTACGTCGGACTTCGGGCAAATGATAGGTTGGAACGACGAAGACTTTGACGGTTGTGATATTATCGTGCCTAAAATGGAATGGTCAGAGACTATAAAATACGGCATTACGCAAATAAATATGGCGTTCGCAAAGAACATAGCCTCTTACGTCGGCTATGTAAATTCTACGACATTCCGTACCTTCCCTGCTGGTGAGGTTTTATACCTTGGGGCAACTCTCGGCAATCAGTCAAATGATTTAGGAGTGAACGTCACGTATAAGTTTCGGGTTTCTCCTAACGCCACAGGTTTGAGCGTAGGAAGCATATCTAATATAGCCAAGGGCGGTCATCAATATCTTTGGGTATCCAAAGAACAAACCTTTATCAACGACAAAGCTAAATCTTTCAAGGTTCCTAAGGGGGTCTATATAGAGCAGGTCTATCCGGCTGGCGATTTGGCGGCAGGGCTGGGGATATAATGCCGAACTTTAGCAAATGGACTAGCGGACAGGAGCCGACGTTTTACGCAGACGACTACAACTATCTAATGGATATGGCTTCTGCCAACCAACAAAAGAACGGGGGCGGCGGGAAAGGTAATAAAGGTATTGGTTTCGATTCAGTAAAAATCAAAATCCAAAACTCTACGTCTTCCGTCATTCCATTCGGCGGAATACTAGCCATAGACTCTTTGTTAACGTCTTATACCGTCTTAGATGCAAATATGATTTATAAAGGCGTTGCTACTACGTCTTCGACGACAAAGCCTATTTGCGTCGTCGTCGAGCCTATAGCGGCAAATGCAATAGGGTCGGCAATCGTATTCGGAATTGCGATTGCTAAAATTACTTCAGGAACGGAAAATTCAAAAGCCGCAAAATTAGATGATAGCGGCGGACTCACTTCCGACGACGGCGGGGCTTATCCTATCGTATCCATTTCGTCGAACGACTCTTACGGATATGCGGCAATTCAACTAGGCGGGGCTGCGGCGAAATCTGGTATTAAATGGGGCGTAACGCAAAGTGTTTTATCTGTAAACGGATTTTGCGACGTAAAGCTATATTCAATGTCGTCATCTGGCACATGGACGCTAGGGACTGATACCTTAACAGTTTATTCTACTCCTCTTCTCGGCGGAACTACAAATAGCGGAATACCTGCACAAAACCTAGTGCAAATTCAATTGTCGTCGGATACAGGGAAATGGCACGTAACGGGCATGGGCTGTATTTATACATCGTAAGGAGCTAGATGACATACAAAGTAAGCCGAAATCAATTCATAAGCCCTAATCCAAGTTATCAGTGTTGCATTTTGTACGCTGATGATTTTTGGGTAGATGGGTCAACGGGTTCCCATGCTCTAAACGACAATTGGGAAGTTAAGTCGGGGACTTGGGATTTTTACAAAGTAACGGCAACGAACAACGGATTGACCAACAGGCAAATTACCTCTACGTCGACGGGCTATCTTCGACAAACAAATACGTCGGGCGGACAGATACGACTAAAGCTTCCCTATGAGCCGCCCTATACCGTCTATCTACAGATAGAAACAAAATCTACATGGACTTCTTCCGACGTTTTCAAAATTCATTTTGAAAACGACGAAAATCTAAATGGACCTTACGCCGAATGGACAGTAAAAAACAACACGGAAACAGGTTGTCCATATCGATATGGTACGACTAAATACCAGTTTTTCGGAACTTGTTCTATAGACGATGGAGCAGGCAACAAGTCATCGCATGACGCAGATTATCCGTATAAGCTATATGAATTTGGCGCTATCACTTGGAACCATGAAGCGTACTGGGTGCCAGCATCCAATACAATCGCACGATTCCAATTGCAAGTATGGTACGATGAAGACGGTACGCTTATGGCGTCAATTTTAACCATGCCTTACGGAGCTTCATACAATTCGTCTACCTATACTAACACGGGGTCGAATAAATCTTATCCTTATGCGACCCCTACACATTCCGGACCGCTTTCCGAAGACGCTAGCAAAGGTCATTATATCGGAATATCGGCGGGAACGTCGGTCAAGATTTACGGCTCCGCATATCCGACGACGGACCTATACGCATATAACGCTACGTCGAAGACCTACGTTAAGACCGCCCAAACAATTTCAAAACCGTTTGTGATTGCGTCTGCAAAAGGCGTGAAAACAAGTCAGCTAGAATGTGAGACGACGTACATAGACTGTCTGAATTGTTTGCATGACCAGGAACCGCCATACTTAGATTTGAGCGTGACGGGCTTGCAAAATACGACCTGCACCGATTATTGGACTGGGGCGGCTTCGTCCCCTATTTATTGGGGCTGTTGCGACAAGACCTATAAACTCGAATATATAGGCGGCTGTAGATGGACGACCCCTAATTATAAATGGGCGGACATGACCTATAACTATTACCCAGTAGATTGTATTGATACTTGGCTTTTTCAAATTACGAAAGAAAGCGACGGTCATTATTGGGGTTGGTTGAAGGGTTTGGCTAAAAATCTGCATGGCGGATTAGATGCAACGACGTTAGCAACTAGCGGCGTCGTTTGGTCATGGAAAACAGATTTAGGAGAAGAAAAGCTAGATTGCACGACATTGGCTATAGCTGGCGGCAATTGGCAAATAGTGGACAATCGAGGGTCAGAAGATACTTACGTAGCAAGCTATTATCCTTGGTATTCTCACAACGGGGCAACATACGGACAAGCACAACCTTCTTATACGCCTACTACGGCGGATTTTGAAATTGCCGTAGGGGACGGGGGCAAACAATACGAGACAAATTTCCCTTGTTGTCCATGTTCTACCGACGGAAAAAATACAGGAACTTGGACTGCAACGGTTTCTAATTTCAAATACAATAATGCTCTATCGTCTCTAAATGGGTCTTGGACATGGCAACACGATGAAATTGACCCGAATTATGGCGGAATTGACCCAGTGCCAGACATTGTATCTTTTTACCCATCTTGGAAATGGAAAATTACGAATAGCGACGGGAGCTATATCGTGGGTAATTTTATCCTAGTCTACGGTCTATGCGGCGTTTCTTTATCCATTACGAAATATAACTCTAGCAATCAGCAGATTGATTACGTCGGAGGAAATTCACCATCAAATACCAGATTTATTACAGGTGATTGTAAGAGTTTTTCAAAATCTTTCACGGGCACGAATAGCGACGGAACGACCTGGACTATTTTAATTACGGGGGCGGCGTGATGAATGAGTATACCTCTTTTTGCAATTTCTCTAAATCGGATGAAGGCTATAAATGCACCGTCTGCGGGTATATCACTTCTTTATCTGACTTACGCCGAGGGTGCCGACCGCCAGAAAAGAAAGAGGATAAACAGCCCGTCAGAGTAAAAAACACGCCTAGATTATCTGGGGTTAATGGGAGGAAGCCGTGCAATTGTGGACGCTAATAGGACTTGTAGGACTCGTTTTTATACTTGTCGAGGGCAAAATACTTGACCCTATAAAGGCTAAATTGCCTTGGGATTGGCTGAGGTATTTGCTAGGTTGTTATCAGTGTAGCGGGTTTTGGGTCGGGTTTTGCTATGGTATATGGGTAGATTGGCAATCTGCCCTAATCTTCGGAGGGGTAATTTCTTTAGCTTCTTTATCCCATGCGGCAATTTTGGACAAATTACAAAAATCCTAGTTGACTTAAGCCGATTACGGAGGTAATGGTATGGGTTATACCATTACCTTTTTTCATTTATATAGGAAAAAACATGGCGAAAAAATCAACTAAGGCGGCAATAAAGAAACAACTAGCAGAAAGAAAAACGGCGAAAAAGAAAACGGCAAAAGACGACCCGTTTAGGCAGTTAAAGGCTTTTGCCTCAAAGAACGAACCATTAGACCCGGAGCTAAAAGAATACGTCGTAGGCTCTGGACGCAATTTATGGATAAAACACCCGCTACTGAATACGCCATACAACATACCTGCTCTTCATAATTGGCAATTCGCCGAAAAGAAAAAGCAACTAGCCGAAGCCGTCGCCAAAAAGGATTGGGAAGGAGCTATTTTCACATACGACCGACCTTTTTGGTTTGAGGGGTTTTCTGATTTTTCTGACAAACTGACCGACGTTGATTATTGGCGGATATTAGGGGAAATATGGTGTGAAATCGAGTTTACAAATGGATACAACGATATTTTCCCTGAACTATTCGGGTCGGCTCGAAAAGGTAAAGAAAACCTGATGACCAAGGACGAGCAAAAAGCCTTTGCCGCTTTACCAGAAGAAATTAAGGTCTATAGGGGGCAAGTCTGCCATAAGCCTCTAGCTTGGTCATGGACGACGGATAAAGAAAAGGCAAAATGGTTTGCAGAACGGTTTAAGGAGCTAAAGACGAAGACGGAAGTACTATCGGGGACGGTTGCTAAATCAAAGGTCGAAGCCTATATCACCCGTAGAGAGGAAAGCGAAATTGTAGTAAATCCAAAGTTTGTCAAATTGACAACTAAGTAGAATATGGTAGTTTTGATAGTTCTAACATTCATATAGGAAAGGTAAAGAATTATGGCGAAAAAGAAGACCGTCAAAAAGAAGACTGGAGCCGCTAGTATCAAGACCGTAGGCGAGGAGAGGAAATATCCCGCCCCCTTCGTTCCTTGTCCGCACTGCGGCGGAAAAATCCATGCACGGACTTCATCGCACGATTGCGGATGGGTCAAGGCGAAGAAAGCCGCTCCAAAGGCGGTCAAAGCCGATCCGAAATCGCCTAAAAAGGCGTCTAAGGCGGTTTCGGCGGCGGATGACAGGATTACCGCAGTTTGTGATGCGGTCAAGATTATCGAGAAGCTAGGCGGATTGGAAGCGGCAAAGAACTTCGTCGAAACCTATCTGAAATTGGTATAGTCCGAAGCCCTGATAGATGCAGAGAAAAAGCCCTTGTCCTAACGACGGGGCTTTTTTGTTTATTACGCCCACCCTTCCCATATCCAAGGCGAAATCAACTCATAATGAACTAATAAAGGTAAAACAGATTATTTCGTTTCGCCCTATTGACGAAGACAAAAAACGAGCTATGATTCATCGTATGGTTGCGAACAAATACTTTTTTAGCGGAGTAAAGAAACATGGCGAAAGCGAAGAAGCCTGAAACTGGAAGCACGACGATTAACGCAAAATGGTTCGTTGAAGAGTATGTGAAAGCGAAGACCAAGGAAGGAATTGTTGCCGTAATTCAGGCTAAAACAGGCAAAAACGAGGAAGCCTGCCTTAACATCATAAATCAAAAAATTACGATGTTAAGAAAGAAAGGAGTCAAACTCCCCACAATGGGGCAAAGAGGCTGGACTGATACGGGACGAGCCTCACTTGACATTGACGCTCTAAACGACCTAATCACTGCGGAGTTGAAGGTCAAGAGTAAGAAATAAAGTAGCCCGACGGATGCAAAGAAAAAGCCCCTGGAAAACAGGGGCTTTTTTGTTATCTACCCAAGCCTAGTCTAGTGGTGAAAGCCTGGGTTATATTGCTGGTCATCGTATCGGCTGGAACTAATTACCGTCCTAACATTTTCTGACAATGTATTTTTAACAACCGTCGGATAGAATAGCCGATACTTGCCCTCCGAAGCCTCTTTACTCGTCATCGTGGTGGCTTTGAACATCATTCCTCCGTATAAATTCGTCGTACCTGTCACTTTGTACGGTAAGTAGCTGGTGAATTTTTTATCTACGGTAATGCCCTTTGTATCTACTTTGTCAACGTAGATTGAAAACGTTGACCGATTGAACGGTTTAAGGATAAGCGAATCACCGTTTACGTATTCGACGACCCAATCGACGAAACAACCTATCCGACCTTCTTTCACTTCCGACGGAACAAATGGTAAGGCTACGACGGGTTTCGTCTTCATCTTTTTCAATTCGTCCAATTCGGCGGCGGCTTTTTTCTTTTCTTCGTCCGTCCCCGTCTTGGCGAGCGTCCCAAGGTATTTCATATAATTCCCGACGACGGCTTTATTTTGGGTTTGGGCTTGCTTGATATAGTCAGGGGGAAGATTATCCGCCCCAGAGCAAACCCCCGCCAAAACGCAAAATAGGGCTATTACGAACGAAATCAGAAAAAGACGCATGACAGGCTCCTTTTGTTGGATAAATCTAGCTATTGGCAGGGGTCCAGCATACCTGCCGGGAGGGGAGCGGTCAAGCAAAAAAAACACCCCGCTAAGTAGTTAGGACTTAGGGGGCTATAAATGAAAGACAGACCTAATAACTTCGCACGATGTAATCAATCACCTGACAAAATAGCTGTAGACCAAAAAAGCGATTAATGAAAGAATGGCGAGAAACCAAGAGGCTCGAATGGTGACAATTAGCACGGTTACTACTCCTAAAAGGTTGCTAAAAAAAACACCTCACCGAAAGCCAAAAACCACATTCCAAAAAATGAAAGATGATAATAAAGGGGATTAACGCCTCAAACGACTAACCACTAACCACTAACCATGCTGCCCTGCCCGCCTCCAGAAATCAACCATTTTTCTTGAAAAAACCAACAATTTGAGTTTATTTTTGAAATTATGCAAGCCCCCCTACCATTTATGCTAGAGGTTACACCCCAACCACGCATTAGCTATACACCCCACAACCCCTAGTGCCCCCAGTTTTTGAATTATCGAGCATTGCAATACTGAGGCTAGCTTTCCCATCAAAACCCCTATCGATTTGTGCAATTTCTGACTCTATATTCCCTGCTTTTTCAAAAAAATAAGCCGCATAGGGATTACCTATGCGGCTGGGCGAAAATCAGTAGATGACATGCTCATTTCCTAGCTTCTCTCACGGCGGACCATGACGGCGGCGGAAATCGCTATAAACACAACCACAACAACGACATACGAGCTTATCTCGATTACCATTTCTGTCTCCTTTCTTTGTTATAATTCCTACAATCATCCCGACCGACACAAAAGTATATGACAAATAACGGCACAATTCCCAAAAAATATACACATACACCATAATCTTCGGGAAAAACCGCAATAAGGAAACCCGAAACCCCTCACAAGTATTATATGGATTTGGACGAAAGCGGCAACCAATAATCGAAGAAAGCATCGGCACAATCACCGAGAAAACCATAGATACAGCACAATACCCGAGAGATATACGATTGCTTTCATATTTATAATACAAAATACAGGGGTAAGCGTCAGCCAACAATCGAGGAGAGGGGTAGGATTTACAGAAAATACGCATCGGATACAAAAAAGGCGATAAGAATTAGTTAATAACAGACTCTCCATCTATAGGCAAAGAGATTATTTTGAAATAATTGAAAATAATCTTGCAAAAATTTAGATTATCAGTAATATATTAGATTGCTGTACATTACGAAGTGTTAGGGCTGGTGTATGGAAGTTGCCTTGAAGCAGGCTGCTAATTCCCTTACCTGGAAGGTCATTGAACCAGGTAACAATCTTGCAAAATAGCAAGGGTAAGCGAAATGACCTCTGAGTGTATCTACCTTGACTGGCAGAAGGTCAGGGTCGGGTGGGCGTATTAATACTACGTCGCTAATCTGGTAACAGGTTAGATATAGCTACGGCTATCGTGTGGAAACGGTACATTTTACAGCAGGAGCCTATGCAGACGGAGTACCTTATTTCTAAGGTCAGTCTGAGCGACGTTATACCGAAGGGATGACTTCCTTATAGTATTTTATAAGTAAGTTATCACAAAAATGTGATTAGGGAAACCTCATCAAACCCATACCTAAGACTTTGGACTTTTTCCAAAGAGGGCGGGGAGATAGGACAACCAAACTAGGACAGAATGGACTAGGACAAAGGTTAATAAGCATATCCACCTAATACATCCCTGGGCAACAGAGCGTTATGGGCGAGGGATTGGTCTATACTTATGGGACTTATTTTATTTCGTTGCGATTTTTTAAGCATATCCCTTTGGTTGCCCCTTAGTCTTTGGACGGGGGCTTTTTCTTTTATACATACAAATAGATACTACAAGAAAGAATAGACAGAGTTAGAGACAGAACGTATAATCAATCACCATGACAATCAGAGAGTTACTACAAGAAGAAATAGAACAGGCATACAGGACAGAAGAAGAGATAGACAACAATCTACTATTTCTGTTTGAAAAGTTCTAAAATACTATTGCAAAGTATAATTTAGTTGATATAATGCAAGGACTATACAAGTAAACCGCTAGTCTTTTAGCCCTATTCCTCGTCGGAGTAGGGTTTTTTATTTGGTAGGACGTAATAGGACTGATCCGAGACTAAGTAGGCTATTAGGTACAGGACAGATACAACTAAGACAGACCAAGTAGGCAAACCGCCCTCTAAAATCATTCCTAGCAATAATTTTTCATCCCCGACGACCCACAAGACCTTTCAGGGCGGAAACGCAATACAAGCGATTTTAGAGGCTCTATAGGGCATTTTGCCCAGATTGCCAGGGAAGGAAAAGAAAATTGGAAAAAAGTAGGAAATAAGTATCAGAAAAAAGAAAGTGGACGTATAAATATAGTGTTGGTCAGCGTTGACCATAAGAACTAAAGGTTTAACCAAAGGAGAAGAAGATTATGACAACAAACGAAAAACTAGAAATTATCATCCGAGAAACACGCAACGCCGAAGGTTGCGTGTTGAGAATTGAAAAGGAAAATGGGTCTGACCTTGACCTAGTGATAGAGTGGCAGAGTAGTAGCATATGGACAAGACTAATGATTGGCTACTATAGATTTATAGATAAAGAAATTCAATTTAAGACGATGTTTACTTTTAATTTCGACAATCCGCCTACGGTAGATTTATCGCTAGACTATGGGGCGATAAGTGATACCGTAATGCCAGATAATGAGCAAGTAACCGATTTTATTGACAACGTGTTTCACAACCATTTTGCCCATCGTCTGAATGTGGAACAATTCAAGCGATACATGACGAACAAATAATGTCATAAATAACTAGACATATCGAGTAAATACACAAGCCCGATTTAGTCGGGCTTTTTTTATTGACCGTCCAAGATTGGTGATACAATTTACATGATGATATTTATCTGAAAATAGTATCAGAAAAACAGAACACAACGTACTATATACTTACGAGCGAAACAAACACTTAACCAAAGGAGAAAAGAAAGATGATAAGAGTAAATGAAACGACAATGTATAACGCAGTTTCTACATGGTATCTTGGCGAAAAATTACACCGAGAAGATGGACCTGCGATTGAATGGGAAAACGGTACAAAAATGTGGTTAATCAACGGGAAAACTCATAGAGAAGATGGACCTGCTATAGAATATGCGGACGGCAGGAAAGATTGGTGTATTAATGATGAATACCACCGAGAAGATGGACCTGCGGTTGAATATGGAAATGGACTAGGCAAAGAGTGGTGGATTAATGGTAAATTACACCGAGAAGATGGACCTGCGATTGACTTGGTTAATTCTCTTGGTGAGCCGTGGATTAAAGAGTGGTGGATTAATGGTAGATTCATCCGAAAATGGGAATCTTGGCGTAACGAAATTAATGAATATGAGGTAATATAATGATTGAAATTAAAGAATTAAAACCATGTGAAAAAGTCAGATTCACAATCGACAAAGACGAGTTATATAGTGATGAAGTATATGTAATAGAGCAACCATACCGCATACAGACAGATATAAGCCTGTACATGCTATTGTTTATCGGATTAGGTTCATCACTGATAAACTACCTATTTGGTTGTCCAAAAGAAATAGCAATTACTACGGCAAAATTTACTCTATCATTGTGTATTGGTTGGTTCATTGGACACAATTTAACTAATTTAATCTGGTTCATTGGACGCAATTTAACTAATTTAATCTACAGAAACAACGTATAATAATCATATATAACCTCATAATTTCTACATGATATAGAGGACGCTAATTAAATGAAAGAAAAGACGATGACCTATGTTAATTACGCTGGAAGAAGCCGCCCAATATCTCGCTATGTCCGTATCTGGACTGCGTAAGGTATTGCAGAGCGGCAAGATTAAATACACCCAAAACGGTAAGAAAGGACGTATAAAATTCCGCAAGGAATGGCTAGACGAATTTATCGAAGAAAATACGCCGAGCTACACTAAGCCGTATACAGCCCCAAAGAAACAAAAGAAGAAGCCAATTACGGGCTTTGGGGAGCTAAGTAATGGGCTTAGTTGGGATTTGTTTAGAAAGTAAAGGAGGAAAATGAGTGTTTTATGCTTAGACAATGGGCTGCATGCTTACGTGAAAAGTCACGGGAGCCGTATAGAATCGGCAAAAGAAATCAAACCCAGATATACAGGTACAAAATTTGCTATAGAGTACACAACCCTAGATTGCGGACAATTCGCTCCGATAGAATTTCACGGCTTCAAACACATAATAACGCATTCAAGACGAAGGCTAATTAATTGCGGCACAATCGCCGAACCCTGGCTTAGAAGACCTTCTGAGGAGGTTTGGATAACAGTAGAATATATGCAGATAGTTGACCCTATAGACTCTATCGATTGGAAACACGAAGGCTTCTAAGCCGATTTTAGAGCGGCTCCCAAGCCGAGTTGAAAGCGGGTCTTATCCGCCTTCTAATGCGTCCCATAGCGGGTCAGTGTAATTAGGACTCCACTGCCCGTAATGCTCCCAGCAGACCTGCCTTGTGTTGCCCATTAACCCCGCTAATTGCTCGATTGTAGCGGGTTTACCAGTCCAGTAGCCCCCAAGGGTCTTCTTCGCAAAAGTGTGCCTGACAGCGTATAGGCTTATATCTTTGTCAAATTGTATCCCATTCTTTCGGCACCTATCCAATAATCGCAAAAATACCCTTCGCACCCCGTCATACGTCCAAGGTCTTCCCTTTGTATTCCTAAACAATGGACCCGATGGGTACAATTTTATTTGCTCCTCTACTATTTCAGCTATTTCTTTCGGTACATAGATTGTACGTACTTTTTTATTCTTTGACTCTTTAGGCGAAAATCGCCATACCATACCTTTGTCTGTTTGCTCAACATGATTTGCCGTCAATTGGCAAAACTCACGGAAATATCGGGCACCAGTTCTTATGCAAATTTTGATAAGTAAACCAAGGGCAGGGGAGGAGTACTTTATCAGGGCGGCTTCTTGTTCATCCGTGAAAAATACTATCTTTGTATTTGCCCGTCCTGTCTTGTATCCTTTGATTGGATTGGCTGATATGACCTTCATTTCAGTACAATAATTGAAAGCCCGTTTCAACGCTTGTATGCCCATTCTATGGCTTCCCTTGCCCCATCCCTTATGAACCTTTAGCCAGTCTAGTACGTCTTGCGGAACAATACTTCCTACCGTTCTTTTTCCGTACCCAGAATGAATATAGTCGGCGGGGGTAGGCTTAGGCGGCTTTCTATTTGGGTCGCCATAATCCCAAAATCTTGCGGGTAATCCATACGCAAAATCAAAAAGAAATTCGCCTCTTTTATCATACGTACTTTTTCGATTTTCTTCCTTCGCATAAGTTAGATAATAGTCAACAACAGATAAGATTAACGCCTTGTCCCCCGAAGCTTTTCTTTCTTCTTCTTGTTCTAAATTGAGGATGAATTTTGCATAGGCTTTTTTTAATACCTCGTCCGATTCATTTTCATTTTTTAATTGGGTTCCATCGTCGCCTAATAAGGGGCGGGGTTGACTCCCGACGGTCACGCACCAACCCCTGTTTTTGCGATACCAATAACCCTTCTCCCGACCGCCCGATTTACGACCTGATTTTTTGACGGACATGGACCTTCCCTCCCTAATCTGGTAATATGGCATTTAACAGGGCATTTATTGCGGCGGTCGAGCCGATTGAAAGAGCATTGAAAAAGGCGAAAAAAAGCCTGCAAAATGCTAGTTTAATCGGCTGGAAAACGGATTTGAAGCCGTTAAATGCCGAAATAAATGCCAGACCAGTTACCCGTAATCATAACTCCTTATGAGATAAGGGGAAGCGGTCACAAGTCCCCGTAGCCCAATTGGATAGAGCGTCGCCCTCCGAAGGCGAAGGTTACAAGTTCGAACCTTGTCGGGGATACTTCGGTTCTTTCAGAAAGAATATGGCGCCCGGCAACGGACGAGACCTTGCGTTCACCCCATTCGACGCACATTGCTCTTTCGTGCATCTCTCCGATTAACGCGTCATGCTTGGCGTCGATTCGCGGTTGGTTTTCGGCATCAATTATTGCGAAGGCTTCTCTGATTTTCTCCTCGTCGTTCAGGTTTCGTCGAAGCCGCAACATGGTCTGACTTCCCTACGCAATGTTTGATAATTGTCCTTGCGATTATTTGTTCCGCCGTCTCGCCTCGCTTTTGCCGTATTGAAATCTTGTACCGGTTGGTATTCGACGAACAAGCCGAATCGCTCCCCTTCAACCAGGAGCAGCTAGCGATATTGTAGCGCCGGTTTTATGCAGCGTACTTCTTCTCCTCATTTATTTCGGAGACGCCATCATGACCGAAAAACGATTGGCCGAACTGAATCTTCGTGAATTGTGCAATAGACAATTTTTTCCATCCCCCGTCGCCTGGGAAGATGAAGTCCTCTACTTCCTTTTGCTGGACCGATTTTCGGACGGCAACGAGCAGGGGTATCGGGATAACGACGGACAAATTGCCACGACCGGCTCAACGCCTCCATTTCAGCCGAAAGATTGCGGCAACGCCATTCAAAATCCGCAAGATGCGGCCGATTGGCGAAACGCGGGAGGAAAATGGGTCGGCGGCAAACTAAGAGGCGTTCAAAGCAAAATCGGCTACTTGAAACGCTTAGGAATTACGGCAATCTGGATCAGCCCAATCTTTAAGCAAGTCGCCTTTCAAGATACTTATCATGGCTACGGCATCCAAAACTTTCTCGACGTGGACCCGCACTTCGGAACTCGTGAAGATTTAAAGGCGCTGGTCGAAACAGCGCATGAACATGGCATACGCGTGATTCTCGACGTCATTTTCAATCACTCCGGAAACGTATTCGCTTACGACGCCAATCGATATCCCGAGCGGGCGAAGGACGGCACGACGTTTTTTGACCCGCGTTGGGACAGAAATCCCTATGATGTGAAAGGATTCCGCGATTCGCAAGGCCAACCGACGCTTCCCTTCGGACCGGTTGATCTTAACGCCTACCCGTCGGCTTGGCCTGACGGCGCGTGCTGGCCCGCCGAATTGCAACGCCCGTCGACGTTCACTCGAAAAGGAAGGATTAATAGTTGGGACTATTTCCCCGAGTACGTTGAAGGAGATTTTTGCGATCTAAAAGACATTCATCACGGGACGGGAGCGGTAGACGATTATCAACCGTCGGCGGCGCTAAAATACCTCTGTGAAGCGTACAAGTTCTGGATAGCGTATGCGGACATAGACGGTTTCCGCGTCGACACCGTAAAACACATGGACGAAGGAGCTACCCGATATTTCACTTCAGTCCTCCATGAATTCGCCCAGAGGATCGGCAAAAATCGCTTTTACTTAATCGGCGAAATCACCGGCGGCCGCGAAAGAGCGTTCCACACGCTGACGAACACGGGCATGGACGCCGCCCTCGGCATCGACGACATTCCGACTCGCATGGGCGATCTCGTCAAAGGAATACGGAATCCGATCGAATACTTCAATCTCTTTCGAAATTCTTATCTCGTGAATCGCGGAACGCACTCTTGGTTTCGCGATAGAGTGGTGACCATGATCGATGACCACGACCTAGTGGGCCGAACCAAGGCTCGCTTTTGCGCCGATGAAAACGGCGAAAAAGTCGTCGTGAACGTGCTGGCCTTGAACGCGCTGACCCTCGGAATCCCCTGCATCTATTACGGCACGGAGCAGTCGTTCGACGGCGAAGGCGACAGCGATCGTTATATTCGTGAAGCGATGTTCGGCGGACCGTTCGGACCCTTTCGGAGTCGAAATCGCCACTGCTTCATCGAAGAGAATCCCGTCTATCAAGAGACAGCCAAAATTCTCAACATCCGGCGAGCACGCATAGCCCTGCGACGCGGACGCCAATATCTACGAGAAATATCCGGCAACGGAGTTGATTTCAGCGTCCCTCATATGATCGGATCCGAAATTCGCTCGGTCGTTCCTTGGTCGCGCATTTTCGACGATCAAGAAATACTCATCGCGATCAACACAGACTGTGAAAATCCGCAAACCGCGTGGGTGACTTTAGACGATCAGATTCATCGGGCAGGAGATAAACTAAACTGCATATACTCTTCAGATCCTACCCAACTCGGCCAACAAATCACGATTGCCGCCGTTAACGGAAAAGCTGTACTCCTGACGGTTCCTGCTGCAGGATTAACGATCTTTGAATAGTCGCCGCCGCAGTCTTATTTAAGAAAAATGTTCCCTCTCCTACGTCTCGTTCTGCCGATACGTGGAAGATTCCACATTTCAAAAGTCGTCGCATCTCCCTTTGCGTTGTGACTCGCGTCCCCCTTTTTGGCAGTTGAGAAAGTAAAACCTTTCATGCTTGAGCGTCGTTATCAGACGTTTTTCACGTCGTCTGCTTCCGTCGCCGCCAAACGTAGGTAATTAAGCTAACCGCCAAAGCTCCCAGAAAGCCAAATGTCGCTACCTCCGCCTCAGAAAAGAAACACGCCCAGAAAACCTTCAGAAGATGCAAAATAGAATCTGCAGCCTACGAAAAAAGTAGCCTGACGAGGCGCTCAAAACCGACCAATGTCGGCCTGCAATCTTAGACGCGTCTGATAATCGCGCTGGGAAGATTCCCCGAATACGCCACGACCGCAGCCCCGATAGTCTGAAGGGAAAAGCTCGATTCTTATCACACGACTCTCGCTCCGCCGTTATAAATATTTCTTGCGTTGCCTTGCTATTCCTTTTGGGGGGCGTAGATCGCAAATAAGGTTCATCCGGATATTGCCTCCTTTTAGAGACCGCCCAATTTTTGCCTGGTTCTAGCAAAACCGTTTTGTTGGAAATTGAGCCATGCTTTCTGTTACGATACTCTGGATCGTCATGGAGAAATGAGACTCGCTCTTTGACAATTAACGACTCGCCGCGATGATTTTGCAGTTTTGCTCTTTTACAATTTAACGACTTACGGCGATCCGTCGAAACCAAGAAAATTAATATTTCGGCTATAAAAGGCGTCCATATTCTTTTTTGCGTTCCGAATTCCTCGACCTAAGTCTCAGAGACGTAACCGAGAGGCGCCTTTCGGCGCACGGCATGCCGCTGACGTCTGCGACGCAAACGTCGAGAATGAAAAGGTTCCTAAAAAGGATGGCCGCGAGTAAATCCCCGGCGAAAGAGCCGAGCCAACACGATTCAAGAGGTTAAAGCGACTTTGGACGTAAGCGGGGCGGCCGTTTTCGTTTTCCCCAGCCACTGAATATTCGCCTCCGCTACGGCGTAAGCGAGCAAGTTTCGGATGATCCGCATATAATCCATTGTCACCCAAGATGACGGAAACCAATATCCCCCATCTTTCAAGAGAAATGACGGAAATTCGGGGCGAAAAACGTTTTATAAGGGCTCCACGCAAAAAAAGTCCGCTTTCCAGACACTCTTAGAAATATTTTCGCCCCCTCCTGGCGAAATAGTATGCAGTAGACGGAGAAGTCGCACATTCATTCACGGAAATATTATGTTTCGCTCGCCCCGTATTTCTTGCTCCACGCATCTCGCCGCTTGCCGCCCCTCGCGCAAATCCGCCTTGCTTTACGCTTCGCTCGCCTTCGCTTTATGTTTCGCGGCAACGCCCGCCCGCTCGTTTGCGCAAACGCCTCCCATTCCTCATCGACAAATGGAAAAATTAGGTCGCGGGCTCGTCGCCGTTCGTGGCGAAGAAAAAAAAGTCTTCGTTAGTTGGCGAATGCTCAACGAAGACGCCGACGACGTCGCCTTTAACCTCTATCGTTCGACCGACAAAGCCTCGGCCAAAAAGCTCAATTCAAAGCCGATCTCCAATTGCACGAATTTCACCGACGAAACGGCCGACTTCGGCAAATCGAACTCCTATTTCGTCCGCTCAATCGTTGCCGGCAAGGAATCGGAGCCAAGCCGCTCGTTCACTGTGGCCGCTGACGCCCCGGTCCGCCAGTATATTTCCATTCCGCTGCGTACTCCCGAAGGCTACTCTCCGAACGACGCTTCAGTCGGCGATCTCGACGGCGACGGCGAATATGAAATCGTTCTTCATCAGGTCGGAAAAGGACGCGATAACTCGCAGCGCGGCGCTACGACCGAGCCGATCCTCGAAGCCTATAAACTTTCCGGCGAATTTCTTTGGCGCATCAATCTCGGCAAAAATATCCGCGAAGGAGCGCACTACACGCAGTTCATCGTGATGGACCTCGACGGCGACGGCCGAGCTGAAATCGTCTGCAAAACCGCCGACGGCTCGATCGACGGCGACGGCAAAGTCATCGGCGATCCGAAGGCCGATTGGCGCAACGACGGCGGATACGTTCTCAAAGGTCCCGAATTTCTCACGGTCTTCGATGGCGCCACGGGCAAGGCTCTCGCCACGACCGACTACTGGCCTCCGCGAGGAAACGTCGCCGACTGGGGCGATTCTCGAGGCAACCGCGTCGATCGCTTCTTAGCTTGCGCCGCATACCTCGACGGCAAGCTCCCCAGCGTCGTGATGTGCCGCGGGTACTACACTCGTTTAACGATGGCAGCCTGGAACTGGCGGGACGGCAAACTCTCGTCCGTCTGGAAATTCGACAGCGACGATCCCTCCGGAAAAAACAAAGCCTATCGAGGCCAAGGGAATCACAATCTCAGCGTCGGCGACGTGGACGGCGACGGCAAAGACGAAATCGTGTACGGATCCTGCTGCGTCGACCACGACGGAAAAGGGCTATACTCAACCGGTCTTGGCCACGGCGACGCCATGCATCTCTCCGACATCGATCCCGAACGCCCCGGCCTCGAAGTCTTCTGCATCCATGAACATATGGAAAACCAATTGCATCCGCATGGCGCCGAATTGCACGACGCAAAAACCGGCAAAATCCTTTGGAGCAAAGAATCGCCCGACGTCGGCCGCGGAATCTCGATGGACGTCGATCCTCGTTACCCCGGCTACGAGTGCTGGGCCTCCGGCGAAGGACTCAATGGCCTTTGGAACGCTAAGGGGGAGTTGATCTCTAAACGAAAACCACGATCCTGCGACTTCGGCGTCTGGTGGGACGGGGACCTCCTCCGCGAACAACTCGACCGCACGACCATCTCAAAATGGGATTGGAAAAACGAGCGCGACGTCGATCTGCTCCGCGCCGAAGGCTGCTATTCCAATAACTCGACGAAAGCGACCCCCTGCCTCTGCGCCGACATTTTCGGCGACTGGCGTGAAGAGGTCATCTGGCGTTCTCGCGACAACAAAGAATTGCGAATTTACACCACAACGATCCCGACTACGCACAAGCTTCGCACTTTGATGCACGACCCTCAGTACCGATTAAGCGTCACTTGGCAAAACGTCGGTTATAACCAGCCGACTCAGCCCGGTTTTTATCTTGGCGAGCCTGTAAAAAAATCGGATAAAGCCCCCTAATTTTAGCCAACCGCAGACTGCCCCCCCCGATCGTTCTCTTTCTTCACGATCCATTTGCGCCCGTTCCAACTTTTTAATCGATTCGCCCCTTGTAATCCGGCCCTGATTGTTTAACACTAGGGTTTTTCCACCGGTACATATAGAGCATCTATGCACTTTCTGCCGATTCAATTTTCGGCAGTGATGATTTCCGCAATTAAACGCATATATGCGGCTTCCCTCGGTTCACAAGGGATTCCCTGCCCCATCCCTTTGGGGGAAGCCGCACCTTTTTCCTCTCGTGTTCTTTTGCTCTCTGAATTTCGTGTTCGGCTCTGCCTTCCTGCAGCCTATATTTGCGAAACAATCTCGCTTGTTACCGCAGGTAGGACTATGGAAAGCTCCATTTCGACTTGGAAAGATTTTTTTTCTCACTGGCCTACGAACGTTCATCGTCGCGGGATCTTAATCACCGCATTCAACGAACAGATTCCTTTTTCAAATTTCAACTACAGTCCTGAATTTCTTTTCATTGAGCGTCAAACACCCGATTCGCTCGGCGCTCGCATTATTCTTCTGCGTTTTGACCAAATCGTCAGCCTGAAAATCATGGACGTCCTAAAACCGAGACAGTTTCCCGAGGTGGGGTTCGATTCCGGACCGACGAAAAGCTAAGAAATCCGTGGCGAACCAGCCACCCCAGATCGACGTATTAAGTCCGTTTAAGTCGAATAAATACGTCGTATCGATAGAACCGGGCTCCCGTATTCAAGCGGGATTTCGGAAAAATCGGGCAGGAAGCCTATTGCATTTGCATTTATAGTGTATATTTCTTCTATTGGAACCACGTCTTGTTAACCACACCGCTCGGATAATTTCCAATGTTTTCGTTTAACCTCGATATCGAGCATGTTTTTCATGTCTTTCAAGGAGTAGCATAGTGACCGACAAAAATGAACCGGTTGAACTCGGAGTCGCGCCGCAGAATGATCCAGCGAACGCCCCTCAAGCTCAGAAGCAATTTCAGTTGGAAATCGACGACAGTAAAGTTCTCGCCACGTACGCGAACTTTTGCCGCGTGACCGGCACGCCTGAAGAGTTGATCATTGACTTCGGTCTGAATCCTCAACCTTTCGGCATTCCGCAGGCGCCGATTCCCGTAAATCAACGCATTATCACCAACTTCTATACCGCGAAGCGCATGCTTCACGCCTTGCAATTAACTATCCAACGTCACGAAGCGACGTTCGGCGTCCTCGAAACCGACGTTCAAAAACGCGTTCGACCGGGCGTCAATCCGCAAGGCCGTTAATTGGCTTCGCGATCCGCAGCGATTGCTTTGCCGACAATCTTACAAGACCGTCGGACTTTTCAAAGTCCGACGGTCTTTTTTTAAGTCATCTACTTCTCTCTAACGGGGAAAGTCCTTTTCCGTAAATCATTTCTTCTCTTAGCGTTTTTGCTTTCTCCCGCGCTGAACCACACCCGTCGCCTGTGGTTTATACCGTTCCTAGCGATTGTTTTTTTCGGCCCCGGCGTTTTTTTTCCGACCTATGTTTGCCTAGATCGCGAGTAGCGATCAGAAGGAACGCAAGGCAAGAAGCCCTGCTCGCAACATCAAATGCGGCTCTCCGCACGGGCTGAAGCGGACCTCCGCACACCAAAAAACGCTTGGGGTTAGTCATGATTCGCAGGAACTGGTTCGTCTCGTCGCTCGTCGTCCTTTTCGCCGCTACCGCCGCTTTCGCCGGCCCCGCCGACGTCGTTAAAGACCGACTAGCAAAAGAAATCGATTCCAATACCGTTGCCGCCGACAAAGTGAAGTCGTTCATTAAAGAGAAGCTCTTGCCGCATTGCACCAATCCCGTCATCGTGGCCGCAGTAAAAGCTCAAAACGCGAAGAACCTGAGCGCCGACGAAATCAAAAAGACGGAAGACGCTTGGGTCACCGCTGAAGCCGAACTTCCCGTTCAAACGGAGTTGCTTGGCAACGAATGCGCGAAAGAAATCAAAAAAATCAGCGCCGAAAACTCGGCCTTCGGAAAAACGTTCGTCACAGACGCACAGTTCGCCACCGTCGGACTGAATGAACTAACAACTAATTACTATCACGCCTCGAAGGCGAAAATCAAGGATTGCTACAAGAGCGGCGAAGGCGCTCTCTACGTCAGCAAAGTCCAATTGGATAAATCCACGAACGTTCCGCTACAGCAGGTCAGCTTGCCCGTCGTCGACGAAAACGGGAAGGCGATCGGCGTCATTTGTTGGGGCGTCAAAGCCGACAAAATGTAATTCGACGTTATCGGGCATAACGTCGGTACTGCGGGAGGACGCGAAAGCTCCTCCCGCCTTTTCCGTTTACACTTTCTGAAGAATACCAGGGCGAATACAATGAGCATTAAGGGAAAAATTTCGGCGATCGTCGCCATTTCGGCCTTCGCGCTGATCGCGGCGGTTCTCCTTGGATGGCGCTCCCTTTCCGGAACGGCCTCCGATTATTCCGCAATTCTCAACGAACAATTCATTTCTTTGCTCAACGATGACGTTAAGCCGTTGATCAAGGATCAAATGCTTCCGCTTATCAATCGCGACATTCCCAAATTACAAGATTTGCAACAAAGCATAGTTCTCTGCCTAGAAGCCGATCGCGACTTGCATCAAGCGGTCATCGCCGAAAAGATGGCCCTCGCCGCCACAACCGAGGAAGAGTCTGCCGAGGCGAAAAGGTTCAGCGAGGAAAATCTGGAACAGTCACGAACGCGTATGGATAAAGCCGCCGCTTTAGTCACCGACTCGTCCGCGAAATCCATTCTCACCGAGTTCGACAAGGCCTACGCCGATTGGACCCAAAAGACTCGAAAAGTTTTCGAACTTGCCGCCGACCCCAATAAACTCACCTTCGCCCGAAAGGCGAGCAATACCGGCTCTGCCTTTAAAGCCTTCAACGCAATGCGAAAGAAACTGGACGAATTGCAAACGCGTCAAAATGAAATCGTCGTTGAAGAACTGGCGAAGGTCGATCTGAAAAAGAAACTTATAGCCGATAACGACCAGAAGGTGACTGATCGCGAGAAATCCGCCGCACATGACGCCGAAAACATCGAAGCGAGCGTTTCTTCACGAAAAGCTCTCTTCGTCGGCATCGGATTCGTCGCCGTCGTCGCCGTGTGCGTTTTCGGATTCTTCACCGCCGTCGCCATTATTAAACCCCTGCGCGTTTGCATGGAAAGCGTGGTCGCCTTGGCCGCACAGGACTACGGCAAGCGAGCCGACGTCAACTCCAAAGACGAACTCGGGCAGATGGCCATAGCAATTAACAAGACCATCGACGCCACTAAGCAAGCATTTGAAGAAATCCAATACGCCGCGGAACGCGAACAAAAAGCGCAAGCCGAAGCCGCAGAAAACGAACGCCGCCAAGCCGAGGAAAAACGCCGCATCGACGAAGCCGCCGCCGCAAGAGACCGCGAACGCGCCGAAGCCGATCAAATTGCCGCCTCCGAGTTGCGACGTAAAGTTGATCACTTGCTTCAAGTCGTCCGCACCGCCGCAACCGGCGACCTCACCGCAAAAGTCCGCGTCGAAGGCGATCAGCCTGTCGACGAATTGGCCGACGGTTTCCGACAAATGCTTGAAGATTTGTCGAGCGTCATTACTCAAGTCGGCGAAAGCGCGATTCAGTTCACCGAAGGCGCTCGCGTCATCGCAGATAGCTCGCAGTCGCTCGCGAACGGCGTGCAAACGCAATCGAGCAGTATGGAGGAAATGAACGCCGCCGTCGAAGAGCTCACACGATCCATCGAAACTGTATCAGGCAACGCACAATACGCCGAAAAAATGGCGCAAGAAACAAACGCTCTCGCCGAAGAGGGACGCAAAGCCGTGCAGAAGTCCATCGATTCGATGGCTTTAATCAGCACCAGCTCCCAACAAATCAGCGAGATCATTCAAGTCATCTCCGAGATCGCCAGCCAAACCAATTTACTCGCGCTCAACGCGGCCATCGAAGCGGCTCGCGCCGGCGAGCACGGCATGGGTTTTGCCGTGGTTGCCGACGAAGTGCGCAAGCTCGCCGAGCGTTCCAACCAAGCCGCCCGCGAAATCTCCACTCTCATCAAGGAGTCCTCGCAGCGCGTCGAGGAAGGTTCGCAACTCAGCGACCAAACCGGAAAGTCGTTCCAAAAGATCATCGAAGGAGTCAAAGAAACCGCGACAAAAATATCCGAGATCGCCTCGGCTACCGTCGATCAATTCACGCACGCCAAGGAAGTCTCCAAAGCGATCACCCAAGTCACGCTTGTCACCGAACATTCGGCCGCGAGCAGCGAAGAGATGGCGTCTAGCAGCGAAGAACTCGGCGCTCAAGCCTTTGCGCTGAAGGACGTAATATCGCGATTCAAAACTTCTTAATTGATCCTCGCAGTATTGGTCGACGGCGTCTCTCAAACGCCGTCGACCGCGTTTGCTTTTCGTCGCTGAACGTTCATCCGTTTTTCCTTTACCGATAGACGATCCCCATAACCATAAACGTCATGCTCAACGCGATGTTTCCTACCTGCTTCAGACCGTATTTCCAGTAATTTACCCGTAAATCAGGCGAATCTCCGAATTTAATCCTACCATTGAACAGATTGTTCCGCACCGTCTTTAGGATTTGCGTTTCACAGGGAAGACAGATTTCTCGCGAACTTAGCAAGTTTCGCTTCGATCGCCTAACACTAAACCAGGAGTTGTCATGACTCGAAGATTTAGCCTTGCATTTTTTACATTGACCCTTTGCTTATCCACATTCGGAGCCTCGTTTGCCGGTCCGGTCGAAGACCTCAAAGCCAAGCTCGCCAAAGCGCTGGACGAAAGTGCCGCAGCGCCGGACAAAGCAAAATCGTTCGCCAAGGAAACGCTCATTAAGGAATGCACTAATCCAATTTTCGTCGCCGCCTGCAAGGCCAGCGCCGCCAAAGACGTCTCGATCGAGCAATTGAAGAAGATCGAGCAGGATTGGGTTACAGCCGAGTCGGAATTGCCCATTCAGAGCGAGGTTCTTCATAACGAGTGCGCGAATGAGCTTCGCCGGATCAGTTCGTCGAACGCTGTTTTCGGGAAAGTACTCATCGCCGACGCGCGCTACGCGACGATCGCCGCGAACGACATGACCAACAATTACTATCAAGCCTCGAAGGCGAAGTTCAAAGACGCTTATAACAACGGCGACGGCGGCGTTTTCGTCGATAAGCCCCACTTGGACAAATCGACCAATGTGCCGATTATGCAGATTAGCCTCCCGGTCATCGACGAGGACGGCAAGGCGATCGGCGTCATTTGCTGGGGATTGAAATCCGACAAGCTCTAATCAGCTTCTCGTTTCAGAATTTTCTATCCAAGGGCGAGTCGGCGCAATCCAGCTCGTCCTTTTTTCGTCTCACGCAACGCACATTCAAACCGCAGGCGTCGCAATATCCTCCAGTCTCTTCGGCATTCGCTTAATCTCTCGGCGGGTTCGCTCGATAAGAAACGCCGTCCAGCCGAAGCTCAACGTCGCTACAACGAGAGCGGCCAGCGATAACTCTCGCTTCATACAGGTGTCGAACAGACCGTGCAAAAAGATCGGCACGCTCAACGCTCTCGTTAAAGCGATTACGAATCCGTTATCCGACGCGACCTCCATTCTTTCCCGATCGCGCCATATCGTCAACGCCGCCGCCGCGCTCCAAAACGCTTGTAAGGCGACGCAGGATGTGAATCGCACGAAATACTCACTCGCGCCGGCGATCCCGTTATAGTAATCCATGCAGTAGATCGCCCCCTCGGCCACGCCGAATCCCAATCCCGACGCGAATCCCCAGAAACACGCCGCCTCCCAATTAAGCTTGCTTACTCCGCCGCGAATATACAAGAAAGTGGGCATCGCCTTCACCAATTCTTCGCACAAGCCAACGCCGCACGAAAAACCGACGAAACTCCAAAATAGACTCGCATTCGGATCGGCGGCCGCGTAATACGAATATCCGATGAGCGAAAGAATCGTATTCCAGAATCCCATCGGAATGAATCCAAAAAACATCGGATAATCATACGACATCTTCGCCAGCCATTGCGTCGCCAAAAGAAACGCAACGCCGGAAGTCGCCATCAAAGCGGCGACCGCGAAGCCTTGCCGTCGGCGAACGTTTCCGCTCGGAAACGACAGATAGGTCAATATCCCGAAGATCGCCGCCGCTTCGCAGGCGTAAAGCCACTGCATTCCGGAGTCGGCGGATAAATGCGCCCCCTCAAGCCTTTTCTCCGGCAAAATACGAGCCACGTTCATGGCCATCGCCGACAAATTCGTTTTTTCTAACCGCCAAGTCACTTCCGGATGATCGCCGAGCGCCTCCGCAAACCGAGCGCTCAAATCGTCTCCGTCCATAAACATGCGCAACGCCAACGGCGCCAATGCGATCGCAAAAAAAAGGTACGCGCGGCGGCGAGGATGAAATGCCTTTAGCCCGGCAAGAAAAACCGATTCATCGACGCGCGCCGCCGCCGTCGCGGCGGTTAGCTCCTCGATCGATAACTTTGGCTCGACGACGATATCCGCAACGGATTCGGGGGCGTTCAATCGCGACGGATCCTCGGCCAAGCGATATTCAGTCTCGTCGGCGTCACCCATCGCAACCGTTAACGAAACAATCCGATCGCCGCACGTCGGACAAACGACCTCCCGTTCATCCGTATGCGATTCGATCGTCGCGACCTCGCCGCAGCGTGAACACCAATAAAAATGATTGCCCATCTCGTTCTCGCTCGCTGCCTAGGCGCTCCTCGAGCGCCGCCGCGTTTCGCCGGCTCCGTCCCATAACTCTCCTCGTTACCGCAATCCCTCGATCAACTCGGCCGCCGCCGCACAAAGCCCCTTCGCCTCCTTCGCTGTCGGAGCCTCGGCGATCGCGCGAACGATCGGCTCCGTATTGCTCCCGCGAACCAGCAGCCACCGATCCGCCCAATCCAACCGTAAACCGTCCAATCGATCGGCCGACGCCTCCGGAAATTTCTTCTCAAGGGCGTCAAGCGCGGCGGGAATTCCCTCCGCCGCCAAAGATATCTTCGTCTTCACTATCTCATAACGCGGCAACTCATCGGCCAGCCGCCCAATCGACTCCTCGCGCGCCGCCATCGCGTCCAAAATCAACGCCATACCCACGTAGCTGTCGCGAACGTATCCTACGCGAGGATCGATCGGACCGCCGTTTCCTTCTCCGCCGAACGCCGCCTTCTCAGCCAACATCTTATCGACCACGTTCGCTTCGCCCACCGCCGAACGAAAATACGGCACGTCGTACTTCGCGGCGATGTCGGCGCTCATTCGGCTGCTCGCGCAGTTCGTCACCATCGGACCTTTGATCCCCTTCAAAACGTGGTTCGCACAAATCGCCACCGTGTATTCTTCCCCTATATACCGCCCCGTCTCGTCCACAATCGCCAGCCGATCCGCGTCGGGGTCTTGGCAAAATCCCACGTCGGCCTGCGCCTGCATGACTCCTGAAAACGCGGCAACCAAATTATCCGCCGTCGGCTCGGCCGGATGCGCGAAATGTCCGTTCGGCTCTTCACCCATAATCGTGATCTTGCACGCTAACTCGTGCAGCAGCCGCCGTCCCAACGAAGCCCCGGCTCCGTGATTCGAGTCCAAAAGAACGCGGAATTTTCGCTTCCGAATCCGTTCCGCGTCAATCGTATCCAAGACCGCGCATAGATGAGCGCCGACCACGTCCTCGCACTCCGAGAAACCTCCCACATCCTCTTGCGGAACCCACGGTCGATCGGCATCCCGGTATTTTTCCAAAACTTTTTGCCCCAGCCCAGCCGGAATAACCCTTCCTGCCGCCGAAAAAAGCTTGATCCCATTATAGGGCGGGGGATTATGGCTGGCCGTTATCTGAATCGCTCCGGCCGCCTTCAACTGTCGGGTAATAACCCCAACCGTCGGCGTCGCCGCAATTCCCACATCGATCACATTTCGCCCCACCGACTGTAAACCCGACGTAATCGCCGACAACAGCATTCGTCCCGACGGCCTACTATCGCGACCAATTAAGACATCCCCCACCGGTAAAGTCGAAGCGAACGCCGTAACATAGCGAATGGCCACCTCCGGCGTCAAAGTTTCGCCAATCACGCCCCGAAGTCCCGAAACGCTAATTATCGGTTCCGCCACAATTATCTCCCTCTAGGATTGCGTCCTAAATGCCTGATGATATTTAAACAAGGTCCAAGGTAAAAACGCAATTTTCGCATGCAAAATAAATCACCAATCGCACGACCGTCATGCCTTATAAATCCTTGCATGTCTAGGAATACAAGCGATCGCTTTATCTTACATAAAATCGCCTCACTTTTCGACTGGGGGTTTGACCTCTGTAGGGGGACTTCTAAAATGTCAATTAAATAGGTTTTGTTTTATCCGCATAGTCTCTTCCGTGCAGCTAGAATTCAAAACGGCGTTGATTTCGAAATTCCTTGGTTCTTACCAATTACCGAAAATCCGCGATGAGCAACGACATAAAACCCACCGGAACCCTCCCCGGCGACCTCTTTCCGTTCGCCGCCCCCGACGCCGATCCGCAAGAAACGCGGGAATGGCTAGAGGCGCTCGACTACGTGATCTCTTCGGCCGGCACGGATCGGGCCGCCTATCTCCTTTCCCGATTAAGACAACACGCTTTTCGCAATAAAGTCCGCATTCCCGACGCGGCCACGACCCCTTACGTCAACTCGATCCCGGTCGATAATCAACCGGAATACCCTGGCGACCGTGAAATCGAACGCCGCATTAAAAGTCTGATCCGTTGGAACGCCATGGCGATGGTCGTCCGCGCCAATAAGAACAGTCCAGGCATCGGCGGACACATTTCCTCCTATGCCTCGTCGGCCACACTCTACGAGGTCGCCTTCAATCATTTCATCCGAGGCAAGGAAGGAACCCTTCCGCCAGACCAAGTCTACATTCAAGGGCATACGGCCCCCGGCGTCTACGCCCGCGCTTTCCTCCTTGGCCGACTGAACGAAGACCACTTAATCAACTTCCGCCGCGAACTACAATCCAAGCCCGGTCTTTCCTCGTATCCGCACCCCTGGCTCATGCCCGACTTCTGGGAATTTCCCACCGTCTCGATGGGCCTTGGTCCCATTATGGCCATCTACCAAGCCCGATTCAATCACTACTTGGTCGATCGCGGCATCCTCCCGTCCGCCGAAGCTTCCCGCGTTTGGGCCTTCCTCGGCGACGGCGAATGCGACGAACCGGAAACCCTCGGCGCCATCACTCTTGCCGCTCGCGAACGGCTCGACAACCTCACCTTCGTCATCAATTGCAACCTGCAACGGCTCGACGGCCCTGTCCGTGGCAACGGAAAGATCATCCAAGAACTCGAAGGAGCCTTCCGAGGAGCCGGTTGGAACGTCATTAAAGTTATCTGGGGCTCCGAATGGGACCCCATCCTCGCCAAAGACCACGACGGACTCCTCGTTCGACGCATGGGCGAAATCGTTGACGGCCAATACCAAAAATACGTCGTCTCCTCCGGCGCCTACGTCCGCGAACATTTCTTCGGTTCCGATCCGCGACTCCTCGAAATGGTCGCCGACCTTTCGGACGAGCAAATTCAAAAGCTCAATCGCGGCGGTCATGACCCTGCCAAAGTCTACGCCGCTTATAAAGCCGCCATGGAACATACCGGAGCCCCCACGGTCATCCTCGCCAAGACGATCAAAGGTTACGGCCTCGGCGAGGCGGGCGAAGGACGCAATATCACTCACCAACAAAAAAAACTTAACGAAGAGGAACTACTTGAGTTCCGAAGCCGCTTCGATATCCCCATTTCCGAAGAGGCCGCCGCTCATGCCGAATTCTACAAGCCGCCCGAAGATAGCCCTGAGATGGTTTATCTCCGCCAACGCCGCAAAGAGTTGGCCGGCTTCGTGCCGCGCCGACGTTCGCCTACGATGAAACTCAAGCCGCCGAAATGGGAAGATTACGGCGAATTCTTCGGCGGAAGCGACGGTCGCGAAGTATCCACTACCATGGCTTGCGTTCGTCTCTTGGCCAAGCTTCTCCGAGATCGCAACGTCGGCCGCTACATCGTCCCGATCGTTCCCGACGAAGCGCGCACCTTCGGAATGGAAGCCCTCTTCCGTCAAATCGGAATCTACTCGCACAGCGGACAGCTTTACGAGCCGGTCGATTCCGACACCGTCCTTTACTACCGTGAAGCGACGAACGGCCAAATTCTCGAAGAAGGCATCAACGAGGCCGGCGCCATGTCCTCGTTCCTCGCCGCAGGATCCGCGCATTCCAGCCACGGAATCAATATGATTCCGTTTTTTATCTACTATTCGATGTTCGGGTTCCAACGCATCGGCGATCTCCTTTGGTTGGCCGGCGACATGAGATGCCGCGGCTTCGTCCTTGGCGGAACCGCCGGACGAACCACCTTGGCCGGCGAAGGACTTCAACACCAAGACGGCAATAGCCACCTTTTCGGCTTGGCCTATCCGAACCTCAAGGCCTACGATCCCTGCTTCGCCTATGAGCTGTCCGCCGTCATCCTCGACGGACTCAAGCGTATGTATTTCGAAGAACAAGACATCTTCTACTACATCACGCTGATGAACGAAAACTACGATATGCCGATTCTTCCCATGGGATCGACCGAAGGAATCTGCCGAGGGATCTATAAACTCTCCTCGCGCGATCTTGGAGGTAAATCGCCCAAAACGAGACTCTTCGGCAGCGGAGCGATCCTCCGCGAAGTCCTCCGCGCGCAAGACATTTTGGAAAAAGACTTCGGCGTATCCAGCGACGTCTTCAGCGTTACTAGCTATAAAGAACTGTACGACGACGGCCGCGCCGTCGAACGCTGGAACCGTTTACACCCCGGCGAAACGCCGCAGCGTCCGTTCGTCTCGCAAGCGATCGCCGACGGCGCTGGTCCCGTCATCGCCGCCTCCGATTACGTCACCGCCGTTCCGCAGTCGATTAGCCGTTGGGTCGATCCCAACTTCGTCGTCCTCGGAACCGACGGTTTCGGCCGTAGCGAAGCCCGCAAAGACCTTCGCCGCTTCTTTGAAGTGGACGCCGAGAACGTAACCATCGCCACCCTGACTGAACTCGCTCGGTTGGGCAAATATCCAAAAGAAAAGCTCAGCGAGGCCGTCAAAAAATTGGGATTGGATCCCGATAAGCCGAACCAATCAACCGTGTGACAAGTTTTTTGTGATAAGATTCACTTAAATTGGCATGAAATCACGCACATGAGCATCGAATTCAAAATACCGGAGCTTGGCGAAAACATCGCCGGCGGCGATATCGTTAACGTCCTCGTCCAAGAAGGCGACGTCATCGCCGCCAACGACGGCCTTTTCGAGTTGGAAACCGATAAAGCCGTCATCGAGATACCTTGCCCGCACGCCGGCAAAGTTGCCAAACTCCTCGTCAAAAAAGGGCAAGCGGTCAAAGTCGGGCAAGTCGTCGCCGTGATCGAAGCGGAAGACGCCGCCGTGCCGACCCCAGCCTCAGCCGCTAAACCAAGCGCTCCGCAAGCCCCTGCCGCGGCCGCCAAAACGGCCGCCCCAGCTCCAACGCCCGCCGCAGCTCCGACTCCTGCCCCCCTCAAACATCCGACGGCCGAAGGTCCGATCCCCGCCGGCCCCGCCGCGCGGCGAGTCGCCCGAGAGCTTGGCCTCGATATTCGCCAAGTCGCCGGCTCCGGCGAACGTGGACGCATCACCCCCGAGGACGTACAAACCGCAGCGACCGGCTCCGCTCCCGCCGCGCTTGGTCCCGCTCCGCAAAGAGTCGTTCCGCCCGGCGAAGTCGGGCAAGACTCCTGGGGCGAAGTTCGCCGCGACAAAATGTCGAAAATCCGCCGCACTATCGCCGCACAAATGGTCAAGTCATGCACGATCATCCCGCACGTCACTAATTTCGACGACGCCGACGTGACCGACCTAGAAAATCTTCGCAACGGCGTTCCGCCCGACTACATCGCCCCGGGCCTTAAACTCACATCCATGCCTTTCGTCTTAAAAGCGGTCGCCCTGGCATTGGCGAAACACCCCACGGTAAACGCCTCGATCGACGATGAAAAAGAAGAGATCGTTTATAAGCAATACGTAAACGTCGGCGTGGCGGTCGATACCCCGCGCGGTCTCGTCGTCCCCGTCATGCGAAACGTCGATCGCCTTTCCATCTCCGCCATCGCCAAAGAGTTGGCCGGCATGGCCAAACGCGCACGCAACGCCGAGTTCGGTCTCGAAGAAATTCGCGGCGGAACCTTCACTATCAGCAACCTCGGCGCCGTCGGCGGAACCTACAGCACCCCCGTCATCAACCATCCCGAAGTTGCCATCCTGCTGCTCGGCCGATCCCGCTGGCTCCCCGTCGTCCGAGACGGCCAAATCGTCCCCCGTTTTATGATGCCGTTGAGTTTATCCTACGACCACCGCATAATAGACGGCGCCGCCGCAGGCCGCTTCCTTAACGAAGTCAAAGACTTCTTGCAATCCCCGGCTAAGTTATTGCTGTAGGGATTGTCGTTCGTGGCATTCCGTTTAGCCGTCATGCCGCTGATATACGAGGAGCGACAGCATAGCGTTCCATATATAAAAGCTAAAAGAATTTCACGCAAAGAAAACCGTCTTCACCTCGGAACCAATATGAAAACCCAACTCGTCGTCATCGGCGGAGGCCCCGGCGGTTACGCCGCCGCGTTCCTTGCGGCCGACCTCGGCATGAAAGTCACTATCGTCGATTCCGATCCCAAGCTCGGCGGCGTCTGCCTCAACCGCGGCTGCATCCCGTCGAAGGCCCTCCTGCACGTCGCGAAAACGATCGCCGAAGCGAAAAGCCTCGCCGAGTGGGGCGTCACCTTCGCGCCCCCCTCGATCAATATCGACGCCGTGCGAGAACGCAAGGAAAAAGTCGTCGCCACGCTCACCGGCGGTCTCAAACAAATCAGCGGCAAGCGCAACGTCCAAGTCATCCAAGCCCGCGCAACGTTCGAAAATTCGACCGCCTTAAAACTTTCCCCCGTTAACGGCAATGGGCTTGCCGACGACCGCCTCGAATTCGAAAAATGCATCGTCGCAGTCGGCTCCAGCCCGACCAGAATTCCCGCCTTCGATCTCCCCACGCCCCGCGTCATGGACTCGACCGGCGCGCTTCTGTTGACCGACGTCCCCGATTCCCTCCTCGTCGTCGGCGGCGGATACATCGGCCTCGAAATGGGTACCGTCTACGCCGCCCTCGGCTCCAAGGTCTCCGTCGTCGAATTGACCGACGGACTCCTCCCCGGCGCCGATCGCGACCTCGTCAAACCCTTGCATAAAAAACTCGAAAAAGAGTTCGCCGCCATCTACCTCGGCACAAAAGTCGTCGGCCTCAAAGACCTCGGCGATGAAATCGAGGTTACTTTCGACGGTCCGCTTGAAAATAAAATCCAAAAATTCTCTCGCGTCTTAGTCTCCGTCGGCCGTCGCCCCAACAGCGCCAACCTCGGCCTCGAAAAAACCAAAGTGCAAATCGACGCCAAAGGCTTCATCGTCGTCGATAAGCAACAGCGCACCGCCGACCCCAACATTCTCGCCATCGGCGACGTGGCGGGCGAACCGATGCTCGCGCACAAGGCCGCCCACGAAGGAAAAGTCGCCGCCGAATTCCTCGCCGGCGAAAAAGTCGCCTTCGAGCCCCGCGCCATCCCCGCCGTCGTCTTCACCGAACCGGAAATCGCTTGGGCAGGCCTCACCGAGAATCAAGCCAAACGCGACGGCGTTAAATACGAATCGGCCATCTTCCCCTGGGCCGCCAGCGGTCGCGCTCAAGCCGTCGGCCATACCGAAGGCATGACCAAGTGGCTCATCGACCCGCAAACCGAGCGAGTCCTCGGGTGCGGCATCGTCGGATTCGCGGCCGGCGACCTCATCGGCGAAGCCGTTCTCGCCATCGAAATGGGCGCCCATGCTCGCGACCTCACCGATTCCATCCACCCGCACCCAACCTTCACCGAAACCCTCGGCGCGGCCGCCGAAGTCTTCTACGGCACCGCTACCGATATGTATCGACCGAAAAGAAATAGACCGGCGTAAAACGTCTTTTGTCGCGATTTCTTCCCTTTCTTAAGGACAGACAGTTCTGTCTGTCCTTTGCGAATGCGCAACCCACTAGACGGCAACGCCTAGATAATCTCCATTCCCCCTTAACCTTCCCTCGAATATAATGGATGGCGACCGCTTTTCTCTTCTCTCGAAAAAAGGCGTCGCCATGAAACTCCGCATCCTGCTCGGCGTGATCGCCTTCGCCCTCCTCTTCGCTTCTTCGCGGTGCGACGCCGCCATAAAAAATATCATCTATTGCATCGGCGACGGAATGGGGCCCGATCAAGTCCGCGCCGGCCACGACTTCCTCGGACAAAATCTTTCCTTCGAGTCCTTTGCAAACCAAGGGTATCTCACTACCCTCACCGCCGCAGGATATCCCGTCATCCCCGACTCCGCCGCCAACGGCACTGCCTTAGCCACGGGCGTGACGGTCGACGTCGGCGTCGTCAGCACAGCCATTCCCGGTGATGGCTCCGAATTGCCTACGCTCTTGGAGTATTACAAAAGCATCGGCAAAAGCACTGGCCTCGTCACCACCAGTTACATGACCGACGCCACTCCGGCCGCCTTCGGTGCTCATTCATCCACGCGAACCGACGCCGCCCAAATCGCCGACGATTATCTCACCCAAAGCAAACCGAACGTTCTACTCGGAGGAGGAGGAAACGGCATGACCGTCGAAGCTGCCGCTGCCGCAGGATACTCCGTCGTGACCGACGCCTCCGAACTCCTCGCCGTCAACGCCGCGACGACGAACTACTTGTCCGGCCAATTCGGCTCCGGGCAAATGGCCTACGAATACGACGGCGTCGGCTCCCAACCGCACCTCACCCATATGACCTCGATTGCGCTAAACGTGCTAAGCGCCAATTCCAACGGATTCTTTCTTATGCTTGAAGGGGGCAATATCGACCACGCCAATCACGCCAACGACATGACGCGCATGGTCCGCGAGGTGAAAGAGTTCTCCGACTCAGTGCAAGCGGCCCTCAATTGGGCCGCCGGACGCGACGACACGCTCATCATCGTCACCGCCGACCACGAAAGCGGCGGACTAACCGCCGTCTCGAACAACGGCGCCAACAACGATCCAGGCGGACTCTGGAAAACGACCGGCCATTCCCTCGAAGACGTTCCCGTCTACGCATGGGGAAAAGGCGCCGGCGCCGTCTCCGGTTTCATGAAAAATACTGATTTATTCAACGTGGCCAAGGGCGTCGCCGCTCCTCGACCGCAACTCATCGCCGAAACCAGCTTCCTCGAAGCGACCGAAGGCGCCGCATCCTATCAGTCCGCCACTGGAAAAGAATTGGGCTTCACTTCCGTCTCGAACGACCTAGGCTCCGGCTTGCACCTCGCCGAAGTGTTCGATTCGATCGAATCGCCGACCCGATTCCGCGTCAGCAATAAATCGGCCGTCGTCGCCTTCGATTCGGTCGATATCTCGAAGCGCTCCGCCGTTACGGTCAGCGTTCAAATCTCGGTCCAAGACGTCTTCACCGATAATGATTATTTCCGCGCCACCCTAACCGACGGCGTGAATAGCATTGACCTCGTCCGCATCGAAGGCGATTCGTTGAATGCGCTAACCGACAATACCTGGTACGCCTACTCCGCCGCCGTTCCCGTCGGTTGGACGAACGTGCAATTGATTATCTCCGCCTCCGACGGATCCGACTCCGACTCAATCGCTATCGATTTCGACCGCATTCAAATCTCAGGCTTCGTCGTCCCCGAACCGGCAATGGCGATCTCGCTCATCGCGTCAGGACTTTTCCTCGCCCTCCGCGTCTATAAGTCTAGAACCTGAGTAGGGCGGTCCGCGAACGCCAAGATTTCGCTTGCGTCGATCCGCTCACGGCGCACTGAAAAAAACTCGCCGCGCCCGGCGCGCTTTAGGTCACTGTCTAGAGCGAATCAACGATCATTGTCGCGATTTTGGGCGCCACTGGCTGCTTGTAAGCCAGTGCGTATTTAAGAACACAACGCGACATGGATACTAGAAACGCTCTAAACGCCGCCTACCCAATCAATTTCCCGGCCCGCCGCTCGAACTCTTCCGGCAAGCGCCCCCGCATGATGCTGAATGTGACGTATGTTTACGATTTGGTGATCCAACTTGGACATCTTATACCAAGGAAAACCGCTCTCCTCGGCATCCAAATCGAGTCGCGCAACGCACTCGTCAACCATTCCGTCGCATACCCGCCAATATTCTAGGGTCTGCTCCTTCGAGTACGCGTCGCCGATCTCCGGCTCCCGAAAAGGAGGATAAGGCAGCTTGCCTAAACATTCATGCTCGGCGCGATGCCGTTCCCAAGGCCGAAAACCCTCAACGTTCGGTTGAAGATACAAGTGCGTAAAAAAAAGCGTGTGATACGCAACCCGCCAAAATGCGACAGGGCAGGAGCCCTTCTCCCACAAATCGTCAGGGCACCGCTCAACCGCCTGCTTGAGCATCGCTAAAGATGCGTGATATTGCCCTTTTAACGCCGTTTGCACGTTCATCAGTTATAGCTCCTCATCTTTTTTCCGAACTTCTATCGTCGTATGCACGACTCCTAACTCTTGGGGAATTCGCGCGGCGAAAAAACTCGACTCGCGAAATGTAGCCGATCGAATCACCGCTTCGGCGGCAAAAATTCCCGGCCCAATCGACCAAACGTGGAGGTCCTCGACGACATTGTCGCCGTTTTCCTCCAACGCGGTTCGAATCTCTGCCTGCTTCGCCTCCGGAATCCGCATGTCGAGCAACACATGCGAGGACGAACGCAACAAGCCCAACGCCCAATGTACGACCAACGCCGCGCCGACCAGCCCCATAAAAGGATCCAACCAATTCTGTCCCCAGTATTTTCCCGCCAAAAGCGCGACGATCGCAAGGATCGAGGTCATCGCATCCGCCAAAACATGTATATATGCCGAGAACAAATTCAAATCCGTGTGCCGACCATGCTCTTCGTCGTGCAAGTCTTCATGATACGCCGAATGCCCTGGCTCTCCGTGATCATGCGTTCCATGCCCGACATCGTCCTCTTCATGCGAATGTCCATGCCCGCCAAGAACGACGAGACACGCCAAATTGACCACGAGCCCAATGACGACGACGAAAATCGCCTGATTGAAACTGATAGTCACCGGCGAAACGAGCCTAGCGACGCTCTCCCATGCCATCAGCAGCGTAAAGCAAACGAGCATGACCGCGCTGGCGAACGCGGCCAGAGAATTTACTTTGCCCGTCCCAAAGTTGAACCGCGAATCCGCGGCATGCCGACGCGTATAGAAATAAGCGTACGCCGAAATCGCCAATGCCGACGCATGACTAGCCATATGCAATCCATCGGCCAATAACGCCATCGAACCGAACGCCATCCCCGCGACGATTTCCGCAAGCATCGTCACCGCGGTAATGACGATCACAATCAACATCCGCCGCTCACCCGCCCGTCGATCGTCCTGTCCGAAAACATGATCATGCGTTAAAGATTCAGTCTGCTCCTCGTGCATCGTCGGCTCATTTTGCTAAAAACAGGGGGGAAATATTTCGAGCATAGCCGACTGCCGGCAAATTTCAACCTGTTCTATGCTCTCCCCCACGCCTCTCCGCCCCTATTTACGAAAAAATCGATTTATCGTCGTCCATTTTTTCGCGCGCAAAAACACCTTCCGACTCCGCTTCTTAGACGGCCGCCGAATAGGCGTTTTTTCTCGCACAAGGGGGCATCCTCGCAACTCGCCTGTCGCTCTTTATCCTTCAGCGCCAACATCTCCGCCGCCTCCCTTGCCATGTCGCGAACCAGTTTATCCTCATCATGCAGCGCCGCGTGCACGTCGTTTAACGCCTCCGTATTTCCGACCGCCCCGAGCATCTCAATCGAAAGCGATCTTTCCAAGAAATTTCCGCGATGAACGGACTCTCGCAATTCTTCAAATGCATTTCGATCTCCAAGAGCGGCCAACGCCCCGCATACGGAACGGCGAATATTTTCGCATTTTGAAGCATACGCTTGACGCAAAGCCGGCTCCGCCTCGTATAGCTTTCGCTCGCAAATCGTTCGGCACAACGCTGAAGCGAACAACTCCTCGTTTCCCCAAGCCTCTCTGTCATGCGTATGATCTTTCAATGAGGCGACTCGTTTCATCAATATGCCGGTAGCCTCCTGATCACCCCGTCTAACCAATTCTTCGAGCGCATCGTAGTAAATGAAAGCGTCATCGGACTTTATTCCTTGACGCAGAATGTCATCGATATCGTTCGGACGAAGTCGAACAAGTCCGCGCAACGCTAAAACGCGACACAACGAATCGCCTTCGTAAAACGCTTTTCGCAGCAATGAGGTCGCTTTAGCGTCGCCTCGATCCGCCAGAGATTCTACCGCTAAATGCCGAACCTCCGCGTCGTCGCTCTGCAAAAGTTCTGGCCGATCTAAAACGTATTCAGCCTGCTCGCGTACAACAAGCGCTTTGACCGCGTATTCCCGAACGTCCTCATGACGACTCCTCTCAAGACGCCGCCAAGTATTTAGTAGATATCCTGAATCCGGCGTTTTTTTATATTCCATTAAGCCGCCGTCCATCGCCGCGATCGCCTTCAGAAAATCGCCCCGAGTCGTCAATGATGAATTATCAAATTGCTCTTCGATCAATGCTACGGCGTGAACTCCTAACAGAACGATCAAAGCCCTAGCGGCCGCAACCTGGGCTTCGTTATACGCAAAAGGACCGGTCAACGCGTGCCCAAAACTATCCCATAGGGTATTGCATTTCGGAACCTTTCGATCTCCTAGCATCTTCTTTAATTCAGGAATCGCTTCAGTCGCCTGCAATGCACCGCACATCTCCGTCGCAGCAATCTTCCCTGAATTGCCGTCACTCCGTAATTTCTGAAGCGTCTCTTCAACCGCAATTCCGCGAATTCTTCCGCGAAGGGCTTCGTCCAACTTTATGCGATCCCCGGTCGATACGTCAAAACATTGCATTTCGCCCCAACACGTCACAAAAGCGAATTTTGAATCTCCGTCAAATAAAGAAAACCATCCCGGCTCGCTCCACCAAATCGAAGATACCGAGTGACCACATGCAAGTATTCGCTCTTCAGTCAGCAAATCGCCAAGCGAATAACTGCGTATAACTTCGCCCTTCGCTCCCAAAAAGACTAAAACTTGTCCGTACCCAAGCCTACTATAAACGTCTCGGAATACCACATGCCGTCCATCGTCGGAAACAAATGCTTCATGCGGCGGATATGACTCATCGACGTAGCCTCGCGTCCACAAAGTCTTCTGCGTTCCGTCGGAGAATACTTTAGCCAAGGAAATCTTATTTTCCTTAGGCCAACTGACTTTCAAAACGAATTGCCGATTATCTGACCAATGCTCCGGAGAAGGGCTCCCCCAAAAATCAGCGTAACAGAATTGCCCGAATAAAAGAGACGACGCCCAAACCACCGCAATCAGAATCGCTCGCCCTCCGCCCCGGTGCGTCTGCATTTCAAAAACCTTTCAAATTTCACGTCGTATCGAACAACGCACGAGACTTACCAATTCCGTCCCTCATCCGTCATCCGTCATCCCTCACTCCGCGTCTCCGCCCTTCGGATCGCCGCGAAAAATCGCTCGCGTTGAACGTCGAGGCCGAGCGCGACCGTCTCATTCGCATTCAACTCGACGGCGAAACCCGGTCCTTTCGGCGGAAGCGTCAGCGCTTCGACGGAACCGCCGAAATGATTCGCAATGAAAAACGCAGCCAGCAAATCCGTATCCAATCTCGTCGGCCAATCGGAAAACGGCGCCGGCATCGCCGCAGGGCAGGGGGACTCGTCAATCCACCCCATCGCCTCCGAGACAATCCGTAACGAAACTTTTTCTTGAGAAAGCTCCTCGCCGTAAATCGAAACCGTTCGATTGTCGCCCCCCATCGCCGCGATGCGATTCGCCAAAATCGCAATCAACTTCGCCAACATTCTTTTATTGGCGTAACACCGAAGGTCCGACGGCACGCGAACTTCCTTGATTTTCGCTTTCGTCTCTCCCACGCCGTCCCTCGCCTCTCCGGCGACGCACTCCGCAATCTCCGATAACGACTCCATCGATTCCGCAGCGTCCTCCGCGCAACGCAAATGTTGATGAAATCTTCGCACTGAATCGTAGGCGAGTTGAAATAAATCGAAAACGCTTCGACTCGTAAAATTCCGCTCTTCCGAACGCATTCGTCTCGATATGTCCGCCTGCTCGACGAAATTCGCCAACGCGAAAACCGTGTTTCGCAGTTTCTCCGCCGCCGTCGCCGCCAGCGAAGTCATCCCCAGCAACCGATCCCCCTTCACCGTCTCTAGAAGCGCGGTCGTCGTCTCGACCAATAGCCGGTCCCGCTCTAAGCGAACGACAAAATAGTCCATCGCCCTGCGCAAAAGCGCTTGAAAATTCCCCATATCCCAAGGCTTCGTCACGTAGGCGAACGCGCCGCCGACGTTCACCGCGTTGACCGCGCTTTCCAAGTCCGAATATGCCGTCGTCAATATTCGCACGATCTGAGGGTAATTCGTATGCGCCTTTTGCATCAAACTCAAACCGGTCTCCCCCGGCATCCGCTGATCCGCCACGAGAACCCCGATCTCATCGGGAGACTCCTGCAATACCTTCCACGCCTCGGCCGCCGAGTGCGCCGTAATCACGGGGAAATCGCCTTGATAGGCCAGCTTGAAATACTTCAACGCTTGCAACTCGTCGTCCGCATACAGAATCTTATATTTCTTATTCCCGTCGTCTGTCACGACTCGCTCCCTCTTTATGAAATTCCTGGTCGCTTGCGAACTATTGCATCGTCGAAGTTTTCTCACGCTCGGCTTTCTTTGCCTCCAAACGCGCAACGAAAAGAATCAATAACGTCCCAGACCTCGATCAACTCCAACGGCCAGGTGAACTGGAGCTAGCGCCAACGTCGGCTGACTAACCTCCAATTCTCGCCTCGTCACATTAAAGCCATTAACGAGTAACTCAGCGGCTTATGAATCCCGTGCAAGAGTCCCGCCGTTAGCCCGCCCAATGCGTTCGTTTTCTCGCTTTGCGCTAACTGGGCCACTGCCTTTTCATGTATTTCCAACGGCTCTTTAAGGCCCCAATTGCTCCTCCGCAAACGTTGCTGCAATCTCCTATTTTCCAACAGTTTATCAACTCGGGGCAAAACCTCAACGGCGCCGCAAAGCTTAGTCGGAAAATCGCCCGCCCGAGCCGTCGGAATGACTATATTTTAAAAACCTACTCGTCGTCACTTACCAGAACTCATGCCGCCCCAACGACTTCCGACCGCAGATCCGCCCCCGCTTCCCAAAGAACCGCCCCATCCTCCTCCGTCGTGTCGGCAAAACGATTTCTTCCGTCTCAGCCGCCGCCAGGCCCTTCTTTCAATCTCGGCAACGTCGCCATAAACCTACAGCCGCCATTCGGATTATTCGACTCCGCAATCTCAACGCTATGCAAGGCGGAACATCCCCCGTGAAAGACGTAAACCGCCCCCAAGCGCTGCGATAGTCTACACATCTACCGTATAAGAACAATCTGAGCGTTAGCTTGTCATTTTATGATCGGAGCATCTCGGACGGTCCCCTTCGTCGCATATTCCGCGTCACGTCAATGCCGTTGTGGAAAGCAGTAACTTCCGCACCGCGATGAAAGCAATCTCCCAATTCCGCTAAAATTTCTATATAATCCACTAATCGCAACTCGTCTATTCCCGAACTTTTTCGGCTTTGCAAGTTCGCTTCACCGGAACGCCGACGTACCCATTTCCCCCAATAAAACCATGAAAAAACGCGCATTTCCGCTCCCCAAAGTCCATACGCTGCTCGAATCAGGGCCGGTCGTCTTGCTCTCGACCTCTTTGAAAGGCAAGCCGAACGTCATGCCAATGTCCTGGCACTCGATGATCGAGTTCACGCCGCCGCTCGTCGGATGCGTCGTCAGCGATCTGAACTTCTCATTCGCAACACTCAAGAAAACCAAAGAATGCGTCCTCAGCATCCCCACCGTCGAGATTGCCGAAAAAGTCGTCGCCTGCGGCAATTCCTCCGGCAGAACCATTGACAAGTTTTCTCAATTCAACCTGACTCCGAAGCCAGCTTCACTTGTCGCCGCTCCGCTCATCGACGAATGCTACGCCAATTTTGAATGCAAACTCTACGACTCGAAACTCGTCTCTAAATACGGATTTTTCGTATTCGAGGTCGTCAAAGCCTGGATCGACCCCAAGACCAAAAACCCGCACACGATCCA
Organism: Thermoguttaceae bacterium; assembly: GCA_963665265.2. GTDB lineage: Bacteria > Planctomycetota > Planctomycetia > Pirellulales > Thermoguttaceae > CAXXHQ01. The sequence goes on from OY762224.2 coordinate 3,637,882, forward strand.
CCACCTCGGAGAGGGCCAATTCATGGTCCGCGACAAGACGATCAAAATCGCCTCGAAGAAAAAGTGATGTGATCCTGCATCGCCGGCAATTCTTATTTAAGCCTTGACGGAACAAATTCGTCCGCTAATTATTTTTTCGCATGCGCAAAGACATATGTAATTACTGGCTGATTCCGAGTATATTTGGGTTGTTCGTCAAGCGACCGCGCAGCCGAACATCGTCGGCTGTTTCCAACGCCTCTCCCTAAACCGTTTCCGCAACTCCGCAACATCGGAAGGTGACAAACATGGATCGTCGAGGTTTTCTGCAAACCACCGGACTAACCGCCGTAGCCGCGTTGACCGCCAAGGCGACGACGGCGGCCGAAAATCAAGTTCCGCAATCGCAAAATGCTGCCTCGATTAAAAAGTTACCTGCTCGCTCCGAAGTGAAGCCTGCCGATTGCTGGGATCTGTCGAGCCTATTCGCCGACGACGACGCTTGGGAAAAAGCCTTCGCGACTTGGCGAACGCAAATCGACGGCTACAAGGCGTTTCAAGGAAAACTCGCCGACGGCCCCGAATCCTTGGCCGCCTGCATCAAGTTCGATCTCGACTTGAATCGAGCCGCGGAACGGCTGGGAACCTACGCCACGCTTAAGTCAAGCGAAGATCAAGCCGACGGCGTCTATCAACGAATGAAGATGCGATTCACGCAGGCCGCAAGCCTCGCCAATCAAGCGTCGAGCTTCATACGTCCCGAGATATTGGCCATCCCCGATGAAAAAGCAAAGCTGTTTCTCGACTCCCCGGCAATTGCTCCGTACAGGCTATTGCTTTCCCGCATTATGCGCTACAAACCGCACACGCTAAGCGATCGCGAGGAACGATTACTCGCCATGCAAGGCGAAATGGCCGAAGCGCCGTCGCAAATATTTCGCCAACTAAACGACGCCGACATCAAGTTCGATGCGGTCGTCAACGAACGAGGCGAATCCGTCGAGTTGAGCCACGGCAAGTTCATCGCCATGCTGAATTCGCCGAACCGTGAAGTTCGCGCAAACGCCTTCCACACCTATTACGCTCAATACAAAAAACACGCCAACACTCTAGCCGCGACGTTGAACGCATCGATCCAACGCGACGTTTACTATGCCAAGGCGCGAAATTATCCATCGGCCTTGGAAGCCGCGTTGTTTCCCGATAGCTTGCCGAAATCCGTTTTCGACAATCTCATCGCTTCAGTCCACAAACGACTCCCGTCGCTGTATCGATACTACGACCTTCGACGCCGCAAAATGGGCCTCAAAGACATTCACCACTACGACACCTACGCGCCGATCCTCTCCTCGCTCCGCGTCAATAATTCCTGGAGCGAAGCCGTCAAAATCATCGTCGACGGATTGGCTCCCCTGGGCGACGAATATTGCGGCACGCTTCAAGCCGGACTCTTGGACCGCTGGTGCGATCGTTATGAAAATCGCGGCAAGCAAAGCGGCGCGTTTTCCGCAGGAAGCTACGACGGAAAACCGTACATCCTTATTAACTACCAACCCGAAGTGCTCGACAACGTTTTCACTCTCGCGCATGAAGGCGGGCACTCCATGCACAGCTATTATTCCGCTAAAACGCAGCCCTTCGCCTACTACGACTATTCGCTGTTCGTCGCCGAAGTCGCCAGCACGTTCAACGAAACGCTGCTAAGCCGCCGCTTATTGAAAACCGCCGCCGATAAACAACAACGGGCGTACATCCTCAATCACGAAATCGACTCCATTCGCGCGACCATTTTCCGCCAAACGATGTTCGCCGAATTTGAAATGCTCGCGCACGCTTCCGCCGAGGCCGGCGAACCGCTGACGCTCGATCGTTTCAAGTCGATTTATCATGGATTGCTCAAGCAATATTTCGGTCCCGATTTCGTGATCGACGAAGAATTGGATTTCGAGTGCCTGCGAGTGCCGCATTTTTACCGTAATTTCTACGTTTTCAAATACGCGACGAGCATGTCGGCCGCCATCGCCTTGGTCAATCGCGTTTTGCACGGCGGCGAAAAAGAGCTAAACGACTATTTAAGCTTGCTCAAGGGCGGCTGCTCAAAAGAGCCGCTGGAGCTATTGCGAGACGCCGGAGCTGATTTAGAAAAGCCCGATTGCGTGGACGGCGCGCTGACGCATTTCGACGAACTCGTTAAGGAGCTGGATTCGCTTTTATCGTAACCCCCCGCCTTCGACGTTGCTAAAGTTTTGCCGCAAGAAAAAACAAAAGCCCTTGATATACAAGGGCTTAAGCAAAATCTACAGGGAATAAAAACTCCCCTATTTTCCCAAAGAAGCTCCCCGACAAGGACTCGAACAAACCTCGTTTTTCCGGGAAAAACAGGGGACTCCCAATCTCGGTGGCGCAAAATACAGCGCACTCCCCCAAAACAAGGAGGCGTCGCCTCACGACGCCCCCTACGAGCTCGTTAATCTCCTCAAGCAACTCGCCTCGCTCACTCCCGAGGAACGCGAGGCGTTAAAGAAGCTTTTTGGTTAAGCTCTTTTTCGTCCTCGTCCAACTTCCGTAAATGCATCCTCGCCAAAAACATGGCCAAGTATTCGATCGCTCGATTCTCGCCCTTCGCCGCTTCTACGGGCTTTGCTTTTTTCATCACTTGTCCTCCGAAGTTTTTTTCTCACGACTAACCTCCTACCTCATCGTGTTATTCCGCAAAACGCGAGAATATTTAGGCCCCCCCGTCGAACAAACATTTTCGTTCCTAAATTTCCGCCGTTTTTGCGGCATATATAGGTGAATAGCGATTAAGTATCGCAAAAATACTTCGCTCGTAATCTTGTCAGAATATCCCGCCCGATCGCTCGTCGCGACCGGGCTTTTTTCGTTTCTTGCTAAATCATTCGGAGGTTTGACCATGTTTGATGAATTCGCCCATTTAAAGCTCGACGCGCCGTTGCTCGTCCTCGATTTGGAGACGACCGGCCTGAACGTGAAAAAAGATCGCATCGTCGAATACGCCGCGATGCGGGTTACGCCGGACGGAGAATCCGATATTTACGGCCGAACTGTGAATCCAGGCTTTTCGATCCCCTCGGAAGCGACGGCCGTCCATCGGATTAGCGACGCAGACGTAAGGGACTCTCCACAGTTTGAACAAATCGCGCAGGAATTTCGCGACTTCATCGGCGATCGCGGCCCAATCGCCGGCTACAACATTAAGCGTTTTGACCTGCCGCTCTTAATCGAAGAATTCAAGCGGTGCGGCATTACGCTCGATTTGTCCAATCGGCCGATCATCGACTCGTTCGAAATCTATAACAAAATGGATCCGCGAACGTTGACCGGCGCCGCCGTCCGCTATCTTGGTCAAGCGTTTGAGGGCGCTCACTCGGCCGTCGATGACGTCTTGGCCGCCGCGGCCGTTTTGGACGCTCAAATCGCTCGGCACGCCGATTTACCTCGCAACGCGAGGGAGTTGGCCAAGATGTTCGCCTCGCCCGATTTGGCGGGCCGATTTCGCTTCGACGACGCCGGCCAAATCGTTTTCAATTTCGGCAAGCATCGCGGGCGAACGCTGGACGCAGTCGCCTCGAAAGACCCCGGCTACTTGACGTGGCTGCGGAATCAAGAGGGAACGCTCGACGACGTTCGAGCTTTGGTCCAGGCGGCCTTGGATCGGGCGGCCGACGACCTCGACGAATGGATCGACGCCTATAACTCGGGCCAACGGTTCAAATAGTCACGCCTCCGTGACCGCCGTCCGTCGTCAGTTTTTGGCGGCGGGCGGCGTTTTTCTTTCCTGACGGCAAACATCTTGCCGTCGTTCTTACCATTACCGGAGCAATATCTATGTGCAATGCCGACTCGTATTTATTTGAAACGGCCCCTCGGGCGATATCCGCAAAACAAAGACGGCTTGATCGCGCGATCTCACGGGCTACCGGCGAACCTGCCGGCCGCATCGCTCGTATGGGCTTTGTTCCCCTGACTACCGGGCCTGTCGAACGGGAGCTGCATCGCAGAATTTTGCACCGCAATCTTAACTGAGAACGGCGCGCATCTTATCCGCCCGACGTCGTTTTGGCGTCGGGCTTTTTTAGCTATCGAAATTGACAAAAATACTCCTGACAAAATGCCATAAAGAAACCGGCTGTTAAATTAGTTGACCTTTATCCCCTTGGTCGCAAACCAAATAAATGTTTTTTGTTAATTACATCTATTCCGGTAAGTCGTCTGGTTGATTTGTCTTTTCCGAACGGATAGACTGCCTAAGTTCGGCGGGTCGTGCGGGTTGCGTTCGCAAGCGCGGGGGCGGGTTCTTCCAACTCCAAAGGCTAGGCGGGCGGTTTCGTGCGACTCATTCGAGCTTAGCGTTTTCACACTTCGTCTATCCAGCGGTCCAACCGTTTTAACCTTACTTCGTGGAGACTCGGACCATGTTGTCGTTCTTTCGTATGCGCAAAGATAAGAAGGATTCAAAAAAATCATCGCAGAAGGAGGGGCGACGACGATTAGACGGCCTTTTCTCCCGTAATCTTCGTATTGAGTCGCTCGAAGACCGACAACTATTAAGCATTTCGCCGACGATCGGCGCGATTACCATTAATAAGGATTTTGCGTCGTCCGGCGAGACCGTGGAAATCTCGGTGTCCGGATTAGCAGACGCCGATTCGACGACTACAGGGGTTTTTGCAGGAATCTATGACGATACGAACAACAACGGCATCTACGATTCCGGCGACACTCCCCTTGGAAGCGGAGAGGCCGTGGACGGTGCTTATTCACTAACCACATCGTTTTTAAATTCTTCCGACGTTGGTCAAACGCACACGATCCTCGCTTTCGCAATCAGCCAGAATGAAAACGGCTCGTATGAAGAAGGCGACGCAATTTCAACTGCTCTAAACGTCGTCCCAACTGGCTACACTGCTGTTTCGGACCTGGACGAGCTGAAGGCGATTTTAAATAATCCGTCTGGGAAATACATCTTAACTCAAGATATTTCCATATCGTTGCGATCGGATTTGACTTCATTGGGTGTTTTCTCTGGCATTCTCGACGGAAACGGCCATGCTATCATTTTCTCGGTAAGCGATTCCGCCGTCTCGGCCTCCGGCTTATTCGAATCCATTACGGCGAATGGCATTGTACGAAATCTGGGGCTCGAAAACGTCGATGTTTCCTGCGCGAATTCCGTAGGCGCATTGGCCGCCTCCTCGCTTGGCACGGTGACTAACTGTCACGTCACTGGTTCCGTCAGCACTTACAACGACGGTTACTACTATGGCAACGCGCCAGATAAGATCGCAACGGGGATGCTCATTGGCAGCAACTGCGGAACGATTTCGGGTTGCTGGGCATCAGGAACGGTAATTGGTTTGGAATCGGCCGGTGGACTCGTTGGAGAGAATTCTGGCAGTTTAGCCAAGATTACTGATTCGCACGCGAACGTCGCCGTTTCGCTTATACAAATTAGTGAGAATGTAAATTGGTGGAGATATACTAGCGGCGGATTCGTCGGCTCAAATTACGGCGGAGCGATCATTACCGACTCATATGCGACAGGCGACATTAAAGAATATGGTGGAAACGGCGGCGGATTCGTCGGCTCAAATTACGGCGGGGCAGTTATTACCGATTCGTATGCTACTGGTGAACTAGAAAATTGCGGGGGGGCTGGCGGCGGATTTGTTGCCATTAACGGCGGTGAAGGAGGAGGCCTAATTTCGAGGTGTTATGCAACGGGCTCCGTACAAGAAGGATATTCATTTTCGGGTGGGTTTGCCGGAAAAAATGTGGATGGCGGTTATTTGACGGATTGCTATTCCACAGGGACTGTAGGAGGCATGGATTACGCCGGAGGGTTCGTTGGCGTTAACGGAAAAGGCATTGTTACCGCCGGAGGGGCTTTCATTGATAATTGCTATTCAACAGGCTCCGCAACCGGATGTGCCGGCGGAGCAGGCGGTTTTGTTGCCGTGAATTATTATGCCGCATGCATAACAAATTCATTTTGTACCGGAAATGTATTTTTCTACGGTTCGTTTGGCCAAGCGTTTATTGGCTGCAACATCACACAAGGGATAGGAAAGATTGCCGATTGCTACTACAACGCCACGATGACGAGCAACGGCTTGCCGGCGACAAACTCCGTTGCCGGAGTCTCTGCTGCGGCGCTCAGCGATTTGTATTCCTCCGACTCAGACATCTACGATACGTGGTCCTCGGCAGTTTGGTCTTTTAGTAATTCCTCGGCCCCTCTTCTTATCAAGGCGAACGACGTGGCCGAGAACGCGGCGCCGGTCGCTTATAACTTGACCGCCGACAAAGATTGGGTCAAGCAAACGAGTGACGACTCCGTCGCCCTGACGTTCTCCGGATTTGACGACAAGAAAATCGTCAAGGTACTCTTTTACAACGACGCGAACGGCGACGGCGTGCCGACGGCGAGCGAATTGCTCGGTATGGACGCGGCCGGCTCCGACGGCTGGAAGCTGACCGTTAAAGGAACGTCGTTCTCGACGACCGGAAGTCGTAAGATTATGGCGATCGCCGTGGACGAATCCGGTGCAATGAGTTCGATCGTTTCAACGAAACTTTCCGTCTTTAGCAGCGACTACACGGCCATTTCGACGGCGAATCAACTTCTCACTCTAACATCATTGGGCCAATATTTTTTAACGGGTAACATAGATCTGGCTGCGGCCGGCATTACGAATTTCACGCCGATCGCCAGCTTCGCAGGCACGTTCGACGGTAACGGCCACGTGATCAGCAGTCTGGCGATCAATCGAACGGCTTCCTTTACCGGTCTATTCGCCGAAGTGGTCTCGGGCGGCGTCGTGAAAAACCTTGGCTTGACGAATGCAAACGTCATAGGCGGCTTGAAGACGGGCGGTCTTGTCGGGCAATGCGACGCCGGCGCACAAATTATTAACTGTTACGTGCAAGGAAGCGTCTCGGCTTCCGCTAACTATGTAGGCGGTCTGGTTGGCTATAACTGCGGAACGGTTTCTAAGTGTTACACGACGGGGACGGTTACGACTTCGGCAAGTTGGAGCGGCGGTCTTATCGGTTATTCGACAGGTACGTCCGCAGTCGTCAGTCTGTCGTATTCCTCGACAAGCGTTTCCGGCAACTATTACGTCGGCGGGTTCATCGGCTCGAACGCTGCCGCCGCGACCGTTATAAATTCCTACGCCGCCGGCAACGTTAACGGCAGCTTATACATTGGCGGATTTATCGGTTCGAGCGGCCCCGGCACGGCGGGAACGATCAGTGAGTGCTACGCTTCCGGAAACGTCGCCGGAACTGGAAGCTCCGTAGGAGGATTCATCGGATATTGCTCTAGCGGAACCATCACGTATTGCTTCGCAATCGGCAATGTGACGGGAACCGCCTCCTCGGCGTCTATTGGCGCCTTTATCGGCCTAAAAAGTACCGGCACGACTGTTTCCAATTGCGTGTATAACTCTGCTGCCGTGATTACGAACCATGGCACGGGCGGAACGAGCGCGATTACCGGCGCGACGGAGACCACGCTTGCGGCGTTGGCGAGTCTGTATGCTTATGAAAATGGCGTTTACGACGCGTGGCGGATCAATTCGGCAAACTCTAATAATACATTGGGCGGTTGGTGCGACCCCGCAGCCGATTGGTACATAAAAGACGGTCTGCCGCACCTTTGCTCAGTCGAAAGCAAAACTAGTGAAGCGCCTACGATCGGGACGTTTACGCAGTCGAAAGATTGGCTCGTTTATTCAAACAATGACAGCATTACTCTTTCCGTTGACGGCGTCACGGCCGGAGACGCCGACATCGCTGAAGTAAGGTTCTGTTACATTAATTCGTCCGGCTATTTGAATTGGTTCAACGGCATTCAATCAGGGAGCGACAGCTTCAGTTTTCCTATTTACGGATCGAATCTTACTGCAGGCACGTACACAATCTACGCCGTGGCGTACGACGTGGCGGGGAACGCCAGCGAAGCGAAAGCCGTCACGATTACCGTCTATCCCGCCGGTTACACGGCCGTCTCCACCGTCGAGCAGCTGCAGGCGATTCAAAACAACCTCGGCGGCAACTACTTCCTCACCTGCGACATCGACGCCTCGGCCACCGCCCTTTGGAACTACGATTCGACGACCGGGACCTATCTCGGATTCACGCCGATCGGTTACGGCAGCTATTTTAGCGGCACGCTCGACGGAAACGGATACGTCATAAGCAATTTGCACATCAACCGTTCCGTCATTACGAGCGCCAATGCAGTAAGCAACGAGATAGCTTTGTTCTCACGCAACTTTGGCGTGATCTCCAATCTTGGCGTTGAAAATGCCTATATTAGCGGCGATACGACGGTAAGCGTCGTCGTCGGAACCAACTTTGGGACGGTAAAATCATGCTATTCTACCGGAACGGTTATCGGCCACAGCTACGATCCCAACGGTTGCGCCTGCATCGGAGGTCTAGTCGGCAATAACTATGGGACAACGCAAAGTTCCTGGTCGTCGGCGAATGTAACGAACATCGGGACTGCCAGCTTGGTTGGCGGTTTGATTGGAAGAAACCAAGGGCTTATAGAGACATGTTACTCCACCGGCGATGTTACGGCCCAAAATTACGTAGGAGGATTTGTCGGAGGAAATCTGTCAACCATTAGCAATTGCTACGCCACCGGCGACGTAACAGGAACGGGAATCGGCGTTGGCGGTTTCATCGGCAATAACTACTCCAGCGGTTCCGCGGACAATTGTTACGCCTCAGGCGGCGTAAGCGGCGCTTACTACCTCGGCGGATTCATCGGAAAGTTAGAGTCTGGAAGCTCCGTTACCGACTGTTTTTCGCTCGGCGACGTCACCGGAACCGCAAGTAATTCGTTGATCGGTTCTTTCGCCGGCGGATCCAGCGGCACGATTACCAACTGCAATTATCTGAACGTCGCTGCGATTACGAATAATGGCGTCGGCGGCGTAAACCATTCCTTTGCCGACTTCGTTGCCTTGGACTCGCTGGCCAGCAATATGGCCGCCGTCTATACCCGTAGCGGCAACGAATGGAATTTCTCGGGCGCGTCCGCCAGTTGGACCCTCGCTGGCCTGCCGCGCCTGAACGCCTTCGGCGAAGTAGACGACAATCTGCCAAGCTATGTTGCAATCACCGGCGTCGAATTTTTAACCGATTTTGACAGTTCGCGATGCTTCGTGAATTACAATATTTCTGGAGTTGCAAGCTCCTCGATTCGCATAGACGCATTCATTGTTTGGAGCGACGGCTCGACGCACCCTTATTGGAGTACTTCTAATACATATGGCGTTTCAGTCGGTTCGCACTTCAACGAAAACATCCCTTGGTGGGTTGGCAATGTGCCAATCGGCGATTATGACTTTTTGTTTCAAATAACAAACGGAAAATCGACTTCCTCCTATTCTTCACATGTCTACTCTCCGCAGACTCCGACGAATTTAGTTGCGACCCAATCTACCGTCACAGAAGTTACATTGTCATGGACGCTTCCTTCTGGCAACGGCTCAAGTCCGTCACCAAATGCATATATCGTTGAATCTTCCGTTGACGGGACGAATTTCACCATCGTATCCCAGATCTTTGACGCACCTAACTTAACCTCTTGTGCGATTGCGACGAGCGACGCGAAGTTTTTCCGCATTCGCGCTTGCGATTATTCTACTTGTTCAAGGAGCTCTTCCGACTATTCAAACGTTGCATCCCTCAGCGCCAAGGTCGAGCTAGCGAACTTCAGCTATTCCGGCGAAAGCGGATTGTATTCCTTGGACTATCAAGTATCCAACAAAGCCAGCGGTCCGATCATGATCAACGTCTATCGCTCCGCGAACGGCGTTTCGACCGGGGAGATTCTTGATAGCTTCGTCATTAGTGATTCCAGCTTACTCAGCATGGGAAGCCATACCGTCACATTCGCGCCAGCCGCCAACATCGACTCCGTCGACGGCGCTCTTATTGCTACGATCAGCAATGGCCAAACGAACGCTCAGGCTACGACGAACGTCGTCGCGCAGCCGACGAGCCTGGCGGTGACGGCTACTTCAACCTCCGTAATCCATCTTGTTTGGACCGACCAATCGAACGGCGAATCGGGCTTTGAAATCCAAAGAAGCCTCAACGGCGTAGATTGGACGCCGCTGATATCTCGTCCTGCCAATACGTTATCGTATGACGATCAAAACTTAACCGAGGGAACGAAGTATTATTATCGCGTTCGGGCAACTAGCGCGACGGAGAATTCCGCGTATTGCGTCTCCGGATACGCCGCGACTTCTCTCAAAACGCCGAGCGATTTGCGTGTGACGTCGATTAGCGCGAATCAGGTCGGGTTGCAGTGGACCGACAATTCGGCGAATGAAACGCAATACGTCATTGAACAGCTGATTGACGGAACATGGACCTCAATCGGAGTCGCCGCTTCCGCGACGACCGCGACGATTTCTCGCACGTTCGTCGTCGGCGCTCAATATGCATTCCGCGTTCGCGCGGTCAATAACGTCGCAACCTCGCTTCCCTCAAACGAGTTTAGCGTTACCGCAGCTTGGCCTTCCGCGCCAAGCGGTTTGACGGTAACCGCCGCGTCCGACTCGCGGATCGATTTGACGTGGCAAGATAACTCGGGGAATGAAACTGGATTTCTAATTCAACGGAGCGAAGACGGAATTAGTTGGACGACCCTACAAAACGTCGCGGCCAATTCAGTCAGTTGTTCGGACTCCCTGAATTTGACCGAAGGCAAACGATACTACTATCAAGTGAAGGCTCTTGCCGCCGCCCCCAACGCCGACTCTTCGTTCTGCGCCGCTCAAAGCGCGGTAACGTTCCTAGCCGCGCCAAGCAATCTGGCCGTCGTCTCAATTTCTGCTGACAGCGTAACGTTATCGTGGCACGACGCGTCGAATCAAGAAACAAAATACGTCGCGGAACTATTCGTCAACGGCGTTTGGACCCAAATCGGCGGCGATTTGTCGGCCGTCACGGCGGCGACGCATATCGGTCAAGCGACGATCGCATCTGCTTTTGAATTCGGAAAGACGTATAAGTTCCGAGTCACCGCCAAAAGCGCCGTCGTCTCTTCTGCGCCCTCGAATGAAGCTACCGTCACTGCAACATGGGCCGTCGCGCCGCAATTATCGATCAAGTCCACTCTTTCCAGCAGTAACGCTCTTCAGTTGAATGGTTCCATCGTCGATCCGGATTCGAATTCATGGACCTTGATGGTCAATTATGGCGACGGGATTGAACATTCCGTAACGTACGATGCCAACCATAGTTTTAGTTTGAATCCCGTTTTCTCCCAACCGGGATCGTATCGCATTACTATCACTGTTAACGACGGAACATCCGCCTCCGTCAGTAGTACGCTCGAGTTCGTCAAAGTATCTTCCGATACGCTTGGAAACATATCGATCGGCAAGGAATGGGTGTTCGCTCTGGACGGGGAGTTCAATCTAAACGGCTCGATTTGCGGTGAGGGAGACGTCGAGATCAAAGCGGGTGGGCTGCTTAAGGTAAACCACTCCGATCCGGTAACCGTCGCAAGTGACATTATCGGAGCAGGAGGCGTTGAGGTCGACAGCTCGGCTGTGTTTACGGGTACGAACACGTACGTAGGCGGCACCTACATTTCCGGAACGCTGCAAATCGGCGACGGCGGATCTGCGGGAAGCATCATCGGCAACGTGACCGGCTCCGGTAAGTTGATCTTCAATCTCAACAACGGAAATGTATTTGACGGCGTCATCGCTATCAACATGAATGTAGAAATTGCCAAGGGAAGTACGTTGCGACTTGGCGCAAATGCCGTACTCCCCACCAACGACCTCGATACTAATACTTCCTGCGAGACAACAGTATATGTTTACGGCACACTCGACTTAAACGGCCATTCCGTGTCGATAGGGAACTTGTCGGGCGACGGCTTCATCACATCCAACGCAAAGGGCCTTTGCACTCTCACGGTTCTTTTTGGCGACAGTTTCTACGGTGTGATTAACGACGGTTCGGGAAGCGACGAACGTCTCGCGCTCAACGTCGGCCAATATGGCATGAAGTTATACAGCAATAATTCGTATAGCGGCGGAACGACGATCAGCAGCGGCGGAACGCTCACCTTAAGCAAGACGGACTATTACGACTCGAATAACGACCATTTTTATACAAGCGGCGGAACGCTGGGACTGGGCGACGTCAACATCGAGACTGGCGCTAAGTTGGCGGTTTCGGGTTTAGGCTTCGACGCCCCCGTTGTTATTCGTAACAAAATCAGCGGCGAAGGATCCGTCGAAATTGGCTACTCAACCGTTTTCACGGGAACAAACGACTACAAAGGCGGCACCTACATTTCCGGAACGCTGCAAATCGGCGACGGAGGATCTGCGGGAAGCATTGTCGGCAGCGTGACCGGCGGCGGTAAGCTGATCTTTAATCTTAACGACGGAAATGAATTTAATGGTGCAGTCGGTATTTATCTTCAAGTAGAAATCGCTAAGGGAAGTTCGTTGCGGCTTGGCGCGAAGGCCGTCCTACCCAACGCTTATTCCAGGGCGGGAACCGTTTGCGTTTACGGCACGCTCGACCTAAACGGCCATTCCGTCTCAATATGGAACTTGACGGGCGATGGCGTCATCACGTCCAACGCAAAGGGGCTTTGCACTCTCACGGTTCTTTTTGGCGACAGTTTCTACGGTGTGATTAACGACGGTTCCGGAAGCGACGAACGTCTCGCTCTGAACGTCGGCCAAGATGGCATGAAGTTATACAGCAATAATTCGTATAGCGGCGGAACGACGATCAGTAGCGGCGGAACGCTCACCTTAAGCAAGACGGACTATTCCGACTCGAATAACAACCATTTTTATACAAGCGGCGGAACGCTGGGACTGGGCGACGTCAACATCGAGACTGGCGCTAAGTTGGCGGTTTCGGGTTTAGGCTTCGACGCCGCCGTTGTTATTCGTAACAAAATCAGCGGCGGTGGATCCGTCGATATTGGCTACTCAACCGTTTTCACGGGCACAAACACGTACACAGGCGGCACCTACATTTCCGGAACGCTGCAAATCGGCGACGGCGGATCTGCGGGAAGCATCATCGGCAACGTGAAAGGCATCGGAACGCTGATATTCAATCGGAGCGACAACATTACGTTCTCGTACCTGATTTCGGGATCCCTCAATCTGGTCCAGCAGGGCGCTGGCGTATTGACGTTGACCGGGAATAACAATTATTCCGGCACGACGACGATCAGCCGAGGAACAATTTCGGTAAGCAATATTATTGTAAGCGGCGGTTCCAGCAACCTCGGCAATGCCACAAGCGCAATCGTTCTCGGCGACGACTCGCATCAAGGCGTTCTTGCCTACACCGGCAATTCGGTCACTCTTACTCGTACATTCTCGATTAACGCCGGCGGCGGGGAAATAAACGTCACAACCTACGGCACAACCTTGGATTCCAATGATATTGACGGTTCCGGCAGCGCCAGGTTAACGAAGTCTGGCGCTGGAGCTCTCTCTCTCGCGGTCAACAACCGCTTTACTGGCGACATCAAGATTACCGGAGGAACTTTAGTTCTCGGTTGCGCGAACGCTCTAGCCAACAGCGTTCTTGACTACGACAGCTATGGCGGCAACTTGAGCTTCGGTACCCAAACCAGCGTCACCTTGGGCGGATTGAAGGGCGGGCAAGCGCTCGCCTTAAGAAACGACAACAATGCCGCAGTCTCTTTGACGGTCGGCAATTTGACTTCGACTACGTATTCCGGCGTTTTAAGCGGAGCCGGAAGCTTGACGAAAACAGGGGCAGGCAACTTAACGCTTTCCGGCAATAACACGTTTACGGGCACAACAAAGATCAATCAAGGAAAACTAATCGTTGGCCATGCCAATGCTCTGGCAAACTCCACTCTCGATTTCAGCTATTATGGCGGCACTCAGTTGCTCCTGTTCGCCGTCAACTCCGCAAACATCGGCAGCCTCCAAGGAAGCATGAACTTTTCGCTGACAAACATTGCAGGCGGAGCTGTTGCATTGTCTGTCGGAAGCCTCGGACTTTCTTCATCTTACTCCGGATATATTTCTGGAACAGGCTCGCTAACGAAAGAAGGCAACGGCACGTTGACTCTTTCAAAATACGACAGCTACTCTGGCGCGACGACGATGAACGCCGGCGCATTGGTTCTCAAAAGCACGTTAAGCGGCGGAGCCGTCATCAACGGAGGCACGATGACCCTCGTTGGCGCGTTAAGCGGCGGAGCCGTCATCAACGGAGGCACGCTGCAAGTCGGCGATGGAACGACCAACGGCACCATCTCCGGTTCAATTGTCAATAATGCGCAATTAATTTTTGTGACGGCCTCATCGACGCAATATTATAACGGCGTTATTTCAGGAACTGGAACGTTAACGAAAACCGGTTCCGGCACGTTGATTCTTTGCGGCTCGGTCAATTGCGGCGTGACGACGATTAGTCAAGGCACGTTGCAAATCGGCGATGGAACGACCAACGGCACCATCTCCGGTCCGATCGTAAACAACTCCGCCTTAACGTTCTTGACGGCGGCCTTGACTACGCAAACCTACGGCGGCGTCATCACCGGCTCCGGAGCGACGACTAAGTCCGGCAGCGGAACCTTAACGCTCTCAGGCAACAACGCCTACACCGGCCTGACGACGATGAACGCCGGCGCGTTATTTTTAAACGGCGCGTTAAGCGGCGGAGCCGTCATCAACGGAGGCACGATGACCCTCGTTGGCGCGTTAAGCGGCGGAGCCGTCATCAACGGAGGCACGATGACCCTCGTTGGCGCGTTAAGCGGCGGAGCCGTCATCAACGGAGGCACGCTGCAAGTCGGCGATGGAACGACCAACGGCTCCATCTCCGGTCCGATCGTAAATAACTCCTCCTTAACGTTCTTGACGGCGGCCTTGACTACGCAAACCTACGGCGGCGTCATCACCGGCTCCGGAGCGACGACTAAGTCCGGCAGCGGAACCTTAACGCTCTCAGGCAACAACGCCTACTCCGGCGCGACGACGATGAACGCCGGCGCGTTGTTTTTATACGGCACGTTAAGCGGCGGAGCCGTCATCAACGGAGGCACGATGACCCTCGTTGGCGCGTTAAGCGGCGGAGCCGTCATCAACGGAGGCACGCTGCAAGTCGGCGATGGAACGACCAACGGCTCCATCTCCGGTCCGATCGTAAATAACTCCGCCTTAACGTTCTTGACGGCAACCTCGACTACGCAAACCTACGGCGGCGTCATCACCGGCTCCGGAGCGACGACTAAGTCCGGCAGCGGAACCTTAACGCTCTCAGGCAACAACGCCTACACCGGCGTGACGACGATGAACGCCGGCGCGTTGTTTTTATACGGCACGTTAAGCGGCAGAGCCGTCATCAACGGAGGCACGATGACTCTCGTTGGCGCGTTAAGCGGCGGAGCCGTCATCAACGGAGGCACGCTGCAAATCGGCGACGGAACGACCAACGGCTCCATCTCCGGTCCGATCGTAAATAACTCCGCCTTAACGTTCTTGACGGCAACCTTGACTACGCAAACCTTCGGCGGCGTCATCACCGGCTCCGGAGCGACGACTAAGTCCGGCAGCGGAACCTTAACGCTCTCAGGCAACAACGCCTACACCGGCCTGACGACGATGAACGCCGGCGCGTTATTTTTAAACGGCGCGTTAAGCGGCGGAGCCGTCATCAACGGAGGCACGATGACCCTCGTTGGCGCGTTAAGCGGCGGAGCCGTCATCAACGGCGGCACGATGCAAGTCGGCGACGGAACGACCAACGGCTCCATCTCCGGTCCGATCGTAAATAACTCCGCCTTAACGTTCTTGACGGCAACCTTGACTACGCAAACCTTCGGCGGCGTCATCACCGGCTCCGGAGCGACGACTAAGTCCGGCAGCGGAACCTTAACGCTCTCAGGCAACAACGCCTACACCGGCGCGACGACGATTAGTCTAGGAACGCTTTGCGTCACCGGCTCAATCACCGACAGCGCCGTCACTGTCGCTAGCGGAGCGACCCTCTCGGGCACAGGAACGGTTGGCGAAGTAACCGTAAACGGAACGATCGCTCCTGGCGTCGGCGGCGTCGGAACGCTGAACGTCGGCAACCTAACTTTCGAATCCGGCTCTAGGTACTACGCCGATCTGACGACCGGCGGCTACGATCAAATCAACGTCACCGAAACGGCGAACCTCAGCAACGCGGCGCTCAGCATTAACAGTTCTCGTCCGGATATCGCCGGCGACGTTTTGGTGTTGGTTAAAAACGCCGGCGTCAACGCCGCAGGCGCGTTTCTCAATTTGAGCGAAGGGGCGGCGGTAACCGTCAGTTCCTCGAAATACTTGATTACCTACTGCTACAACGCCGAGACCGGCGAGTTCGGCGCTGGCAACGATGTGGCCCTGATGAACGTCCGGCTCGCCGCCCCAAGCGATTTGCAGGCCACGACGGCATCCAATAGCGAAATCGATTTAACATGGACGAAGAATTCGACTTTTGCGAAAGGTTACGTGATTGAACGCACGACGAACGATACCGTCTGGACTCCGATAGGATCGACGACCGGCAACAACTCAACCAGCTTCAGTGATTCCGAGTTGACCGAGGGCAAGGTTTACTACTATCGTGTTCGGGCGACGTTCGACTCGTATCAATCGGACGCATGCGACATGGTCTATGCCATTACGCTGCCGGCCGCCCCGACCGGTCTTGCCGTTTCGTTCGTCAACGGCGGACAAGCGAACTTAATTTGGCAAGATCATTCCGCGGTCGAAGTCGGCTACTCCGTCGAACAACTAGTCGACGGTCAATGGCTGCAGGTCCAAACGACGACCTCCGGCACGGGCGCAATAAGCGCCGCTTTAACAGGTACTTTCGATCCTACGGTAAGCTATTCGTTCCGGGTCCTCGCTTACCTAAATGATTTCACCGCCGCGCCAGTCTATTCGTTGCCTACGATCGCGTCGAAAACTACCCCTGCATGGCCGGCAGTTCCGACTGATTTGGCCGTCACGGCGGTATCCGACGCCGAGATTGATCTTAAATGGACGGCCGCTTCGGGCGCAACGGAGTATAAGATCGAACGCAGTGCCGACGGCCTTTCTGACTGGAGGCAAATCGGAACGACCGCGAATAACTACTACAACGACTCCAGCATAACGGAAGGCGAAGGAACGCTTCGCTACTACCGTGTGCTGGCGACGAAAACCAACGAAGGCGATTCCGCTTTTACCAACGTCACCTCCGCAACGACGTTGCCTGCCAAACCCGCTTCCGTTCAAATTACTGAATTAGACGGCGGACATGTGACTCTTGCGTGGAGCGATACGTCTAATATTGAGTCTGGTTATGTCATCGAACAGAAGCAATCTGACGGTTCATGGCTAGCAATTCAGACGACCAATGCGAATGCGGAAAACGTTAGCATTGAGGGAGATTTCGTTTCAACGACTTGCTATACGTTCCGTGTGCGAGCCTTCAAAATTTATCCCGATTATTGCGATTACTCGCTTGCTGAAGAGGCGTCCGCTGCGACGCTTTCCGTGCCAGCCGCTCCAACCGGTTTATCTGCCACGGTCGTGTCGGCATCGACAATCGATCTCCGATGGACAAACGCGGCGACGAATGAAACTGGTTACGAGATTTGGCGATGTACTGTCGGAGGCTCTTGGAATCTTCGTTCGACCGAACTGCCCGATACGACCTATTTCCACGATACCGAACTGAGTGATGGCGTCGCGTACTCCTATCGCGTTCGCGCGATAAACCTCGTTGGCAATTCCGCCTACATTTACGCTTCCGCCGTTACGCCGATTCTTGCGCCTTCCGCGGTCAACATTACGGCAACTAGCGGTTCGCAAATGACTGTACGCTGGAGTGGCGTTTCCGGAAACGAAACCGGCTACAGCGTTTTCCAATTTATTGACGGCGATTGGCAACAAGTCGCGATTGCCGAAAAGGACGCTACGAGCCAGGTTATCGCCGGAACGTTCAACCCGGCAACGGAATATGCCTTCGCCGTGGCGGCGTTCAATCAATTCACGACGTCTTCGCTTGCTGAAGGTTCCGTCACTACCGAAAGATGGCCCGTCGCACCAAGCAATCTTTCCGTCGTTTCAGCATCGAACTCGTCAATATCCTTAATTTGGACCGGTTCCGCCAACGCGACTGGCTATACGATTGAGCAAAAAGAAGCCGGAAGCGCCGTGTGGACTTTTGCAGGAACCGCACTAGCCGCCTCCCCCTCATTCTCGGCGATAAATCTAAAGTCGGGCGGAACGCAATACTCATTCCGAGTGTACGCCACTGGGACATACGGCAATTCAGATTACTCGAATCTAGCCGTAGGCCAAACGCAAAACCAAGCGCCTTCCGTCACCGAGTCCCCTTATGCCGATGAGGATACGGTCACGACGACCGATACCATCCTGCACGTCTCCGCAACGGACGATGGCGGCTCCGATGGCCTTACCTATACATGGTCGGTTTCACCATCGGAGAACGGCGGTGATGTCTTCTTTGACGCCTCGAACCGTTCGAACGGCGCTGCGGATATCCAAGTCACTTTCACGGCCGCCGGCAACTATACCTTCCAAGTCACGATCTCCGACGCTCATGGTCGATTTGTGACGAGCTCTAGTTTGCATGTGACCGTCAACCAGACTCTCACCTCTATTGAAGTGACGCCGGGCGATGCCGCAATTACGCGAGGCGACACGAAACAGTTCACAGCGACCGGGATTGACCAATTCGGCGATGAGATGCAATTGGACGACGTGACTTGGTCCGTCAGCGGCGGAGGCTCTATTTCTAATGGACTCTACACGTCAACGACAACCGGCGACGAGGCCACGTACGCTATCACCGCCACGTTCGGCGAAAAAACCGGTACTGCAAATATCGCCGTCAAGAAGCGTGTTGGTTTCTGTGAAAATGTGTCGGTGTACGCGGGGGCATACGATGAAATGTGGTGGCCGAATTTTCCGACTTCCACGAAAGATGTTGACCTTAGCAATTACCACCAGGTCACGCGGATCGAGCTAACGAATTTGGATTATGCTGGACTTGATTATCACATCGTCAGTTTCGACACACCAAGTGGCCATGTGGTCATCGACTTTACCAAAATGGCTGCTGGTACATTTGTAACAGACCTTGGGAGTGCAGTTTTCAATGGTGGGATTATAACAAAGGATTACAACCCAAACCTAGTTGTCTACAGACCGCCCGGCGGCTGGGAAGCTCCTTTTTCGATAGTTTTCTCACAACCTGTTGAAAACTTGCACTTCACAACTGCCGCAATAAACACACCTGAAGGAGAACGGTTCGCTATTGTCTCAGTCTATTCATTCGCCCCAAGGCTTCTCGAACTAACGGCCGCCGATCATACTGCTCCGTCCAACCAGACGACTGCAATCGACGCCGTGATAAAAGATCTGTACGTTGCGGAAGATCAATCAACTAAAAGCGCGACAATCGACTTCAGTTCGCTCCTCCCGCCATGCGACGACGACATGAAAAAGGAAATCCACCTGAGCATCAAGCGCAGCGACGGCTTGGTTCTTTTCGATAACGACTTGATCCATTTAAATAATTCTACCGAGACGTTAAAGGTTACGGACACGGCCCGCGACTGGGTATTAAAGGAGTGGTTTGACGCAAACGGCAACGGCGTTTTAGATGCCGGCGACGACGTCCGTGAAATCAAGGTCCATGTCTTCAAAGCCGAAGCCGATCTAAACATCGACTCCGATAACAATGACGGCTACGGCAAACCCGATCACAGCGATCAAGAGGAATATCTGGAAGATAACCCCTATGGACTCGGAAAATTGATATTACCCAACTGGGAGGATACCAATGGCGACCAAGTTCTTGACTGTTGGGATGGATATTACAACGACGACTATTCTGGACATCAAGGAGCATCAGCAAGCTGTAATTTCAGTCAAATCACAATAACGCTTCCCGAGGGAATCGATTACAACACTGCGGAGATTGAACTTATTTACTCACTTGCTTCCCCAACCCCCACGCGAGCCGGCTCGATCTATTTTACATCTAGCCTGTATCAATCCGGAAAGGGCGCAATCCGTATCTGGACTAAGAACGGAATGGCGAGCCGAATCGGGACCAGCGTCAATGATGGCGGAGATCTCGTTTGTCCTAACGTAAGAATTCTCGCCAGCTCTCTCGGATTCAACGCCACGAACCGCACGGTGACTCTATATGTCGAAGGCGTCATCCAAAATAATGGCAGCAGAAACTACAGCCAAGTTCTAGGCGGCGCCGTTAGGCCGACAGATTCAATTAAGCTCGAAGTATACCCACTTGGAAGAAATAGCGATCTCGTCATAAAAGATACGGTGAATTACATCGTCGCCGATGAGAAATCTTTTTACTATCAATTGCTCGCCCACGAAGAGTTACGCGCGGCATTGGCCTCTGACGCCGTGTATGGCCCCACGGATATGCAGAAATACTGCATGCAACTTATCACGGATGAAGGGCAACTGACTACTCTCGGTTTTACCCAAGAGCAAACGCAGTTACTATTGCATGGCGACTCTTCATCAGGATTCTACGCCGGTATTTATCACGATTATATTAGCGGAAAGAATATCCTTGTTTTTCGAGGAACCGAACCATTGACTGTGCCTGATTGGGAGAATAACTTTCAACAATCGGTAGGTCAGCAAGCGGCACAATACGCTCACGCGATGGATTTGGCGAAGGCGTTGGCGGATTTTACTAAATCGTCGCTATCTTCAACATGTACCGCTACGATGCCGAGCGGGTGGCTTGTTGCTGGGCACTCTTTAGGCGGGGGGCTTGCCTCCGCTGCATCGCTAATAAGCAACGTTCGTGCAGATACGTTTAACGCCGCAGGACTAAATCTAAAGACGATAACTGATTTTGATCCTACATTAAATTCCCTCCAATACAACGATAATCTGTTTAAGAATTGGGCGGAGTCGCTAATTACTGCCTACGTCGTCGACTGGGATTTGCTTGATTTTCTGCAAAAAAAATGGAGGGCTCCGACCGCCGTCGGTAAGCGAGTTACATTGAATAGTCACTTTGGCTACTCCGGCGCTTTTCACAGGTTGGAGATGCATAGTTACTATATAGAAAGTTTACTCCTTTCGTATAACTTCGATTTAGAATAGCGAATATGACAATGAAAAACTACTTTCTGAACTCCATAGTTGCATGTGCGTCGCTCATTAGTCTCATCCTCGGTTGCGGCATGTCCTCGCCGGCCTACGCCCAAGTTTCAGCACAATCAAGCTGGCAATTAAAAGGCCCCATGCATCAGCGATTGAAGTGGAAGGCCGAGGATTACTTTACCGACGCCGGGATACTCAAGCTCTGTAAGGCGATCGAGGCGAAGGACCTAAAGGAGATCGAGCGACTCGTCAAATCGGGCGTGGACGTCAACGCCAAAGGTCGAGGCAATATGACGCCTTTGCTCTGGGCCTTTCCAATGGGTGAAGAAGCATTTAAAAAGTTGCTCGAACTTGGCGCCGATCCCAACGTCCGCTTGACGGAACAGTTGGGATTGCGGCTTAAAGGAAAGTCTGTGACGTTTGCATGCGTGGAGCTTACCAGCGGGCTCATCTACAACCAGGATTTCTACGACGTGCCGATGGATAATTACCTCGAACTTGTTTTAAAGCATGGCGGAAATCCGAATCAGGAAGATATCGATGGCGATACTCCGTTGGCAAGTGTAAGATGGAGTAACCGTAAAATTCCCGAAAAGATTAAGCTTTTGCTTGACGCCGGAGGAGATATAAACCATAGAAACGCTCAAGGTAAAACTCCTTTGCTCTGTGCAAATCTCCAAAACTCGGAATGTATCCTATGTTTACTAAACGCTGGGGCGGATTATCGTATTGCTTCTAGCAATAAAGGTTGGGACCCGATTCTCATGCTGGCGTTGCTTACAACACAAAATGACGACACTCCCCCCATAGCAAAGAAAATAAGAGATATTCAATATAACTCCGTCATCGAGTGGTTTAAGAATGAGGGGGCGAATTTAGACGCAGCGCGTGCCGCTCTGAAAGACAAAGAGTTGATGAAACGATTAAAGGACCTTCCGGCCGATTACAAGCATCGCCCTTGGTATCCCCAACGCCCGACGCTCAAAAAACCGGCAGCTGAGAAAAAGTAAATAAACCGTGGCAAAACACATGGGCGAAATTCGCTCGCGACGAGGATTAACGGCCGAGCAAGGACCAACGAACGGGCGGCAATTAGGAGCGGCGGCAGCGTAAGAAAGGCATCTTCGCCGACGCCCAGCGAGATCATTGGCAACCGAGTCAACATGTCGCAAAGATTGCCGAAGGGTTCTCACTCGGCACGACGCGAGTCACGAGCGGGTACTGTCGGTTGCGGCGGAGGCGAACTCGATCCCTTTTTCAAAGCGGATCGATAAGCATTTAGCGACTCCGTAATTTGCACGACGTCACTTGTTTGCCCCATGGATAGTGCGATGGCCAACGCCTTCTCCGCCGCCGAGACGGCCTCGCCATACCGGCTTACGTCGGCGTAGGTTAAAGCTAAATTCCTCCATGCGCCGACATACTGGGGTCGGTATTGCACAGCTTTCTTAAATTCTTCAATCGCTTCGTCGGTTTGGCCTGTTTTGGTCAAAGCCAGCCCAAGGCTGTTGTGTGCTTCCGGAAAACTTGGGCGAATCTCCAACGCTCGGCGAAAACAAGCAATCGACTCTTGCATTTTCCGCTGTTTACCAAAGACGTTTCCTAGATTCTGATGCGCCTCCGATAAGTTCGGATCGATCTTGATAGCCTTTTGATAAAGTTCGAGGGCTTCGCTCACTCGATCCGTATCGCTCATGACGTTGCCGAGGTTAACGTAGGAGTCAGGATCGTTCGGTCTAAGCTGCAATGCTTGCTGAAGGTGTTTTTCCGCTTCGGAGTATTGCTTTAGAAAAGCAAGCGTACATCCAAGGTTCGTATATGCCCTTGCATATTCCGGATTAAGTTGCACGGCTTTTTTGTAGTATTCGACCGCTTCGGCAAAACGCCCGTTTTCGGCCATCTTTGAACCAAGGTTATACCAAGTGTGCCATGAGCCGGGGTTATCTCGAAGCGTTTGCGTGTAGAGCGTTTCCGCGTCGCGATAGAGCGTCGTTTGCCTCCACGTGAGAACCATAAGCGAACAAATAAGCAAAGCGGCCGTAAAACTCGCGATTAAAGTCGTCTTCTCTTTCGCCTTTTGCTTCCACCGCTCCCAACCGGCGCCGATCAAGGCCGTTACGGCTATTATCGCTATATGCTGATAACGATCGGCGACGAGAGAGAAATCCATATAGCCCACGTCGGTAAATCCCATCACAGGTATTAGCGCGACGCAAAAAAATCCCCAAGCGAAAAGGAGCGGTCGTCCCCAACTGTTTCGAAAAGCCCATAGCGTGGCAGTTACGATAATGACGGCCGAAGACGGGATATACCACAATATATTCCCCGCATCGATTTTCCATTGCGGATAGACAAAGATTAGCTTGAGCGGAATGAATGCCTTATATAGGTAGAACCATACCACTCCGCCCGCCCCAAGCAAGCGCTCAGAGAAACTAACGTCCCTAACGAGTATATCCCTGCCGTGCGTTTGAAACCTGATATTCACTCCAACAAGGAGAGTTGCGACCAAAACGAACGGGACGATTCGCGCAAAGTCCCGTTTTTCAATTTTTCTCTTCCACCAGATAATCAGCAGTAGCGCCGCCGGCAAAGGGGCGGCGTCCCCCTTGCCCAGCATGGCGAGGAGAAACGCACCAAGACTAAGCCAATACCAACCGTCGGCCAAGCACGCGGACATAAGTTTTTTGAACGGTGCGCGAGTCTCTTCCGATTTCAAAAAACAAAAAACAGACAGCAGAAAGAATAGTAACGAAATCAGATTTTTGCGCGATGAAATCCAAGCTACCGATTCGACGTTGACGGGATGTACGGCAAAGACCAATGCCGCTAAAAAGGCTCCGGGGACGGCGAGTTTGCGTAGAACTAGCCAAAGGAGCAACGATTCCGCTATGTGCAAAAAAACATTCGTAACGTGATAACCCGTCGGATTCACGCCCCACAGTCGCCACTCAATCCATAACGTCGTATTCGTCACGGGCCAATAATCAATTGGCTCGGTCGTAAACCAAAACTTATACAGCCCCGCCGGCGACTTAATAATTTGACTGTCGAAGAGGAGCGAATAATCGTCTAAGAGGAATTTTCCGTTTATCGAGGGGAGATAAATAACAAACGTGACGAAAAAAACAAAGGCGCAAAACAATACCGCATGTGAGGCGTTGCCACGTCGCCGAAAATCATCTGTAGGTTTTATCGCTTTAATAGCTTTTTTCATGCCGGAGATGATCTCAGCTTTTCAAAACAACTTTTATCCAAAATCGCCTTCAACTGATAGGGCCGATACCTGCGGAAAAGGAAGCTGCCGTCGCAAACTATCCAGATATTCATCCGAACGCTTAATTCAGCTTGCCTTGAGCATGCTCATTATCCACTATTCTTCAATCCTTTCCAAGTATCCTTCGGCGAGAGATAAGCCGCCTATAGATGCATCACCGTTCTTCCGCCTCCAATCCGAATTCTTTCCGGCCGGAAAGAATTCGCCACCGCTTCGAATTGCCGCAATCTCGCGATGGTAATATCAACTCCATTTATCGGCCGTCCCTCGCTTCCCTATAAATGAACTTAGCATTAGGCTTGGCTCCCTCGCCTCATCTCTATAACGAGCAGTTTTTTTCGCACCAATGCGAACTGCTGCCGCACGAACGCTATGCCGATGCTTGAATAGATCTTCGTCGTGAGCGCAACGAACGCCCATTCAAGCAACTCTCGCGCTTTGCGGAAAGCTTTTCATGTTAGCTATTTGCGACGGCGAGTTCGCATGCGAAATCAATCATTCCCGTTCGATAAACCTCGAAAACGACCTTATCGCCCCGAAATTCGCTCGATCGTCGGTCTTTTAACTGCCCACGCTGCATGAGTTCACCTATCGGCCGCTACGCCCAACTCGCCGATATCTAAAGAAAAAGCGAGCGTCCCGCCGAAACGGAACGCCCGCCAAAGCCTTCCCCTGGCCATATTGTAAAAAGCGTCACATAGCGGCGCTTTGAACGTCACGCTCGTTCGTCGTCCGCTTTGCAAACCGCCGCGTCCGACCGTCACAAAACTCCCGGCCGCTCGCCGCCAATTCACGTTGCAAAAGTAGCGTCACTCCGCGCGGTGAATAGCCCAACTCGTTCGCGATCCTCTTAATCGCCATGCCTTGCTCATACAGATCCAACGCCCGCCGGACGTTTCGCAATTGTCGCTCCTCGCGCAGCGAGATATTATGCGCAACGACTTCGGCGTTCGCTCCCTCCGCAATTTGCGGCAAACGCTCCGCATACGTCTTTCGCCAATGTCGAACGGCCAGCGCAACGGTCGGCCGACTGCATTTGAGCCGCTCGGCGATTTCGGTCTCCGTCTCGCCTTCGTTCCACAGCTTGGCCGCCTCCTCGGACAAGCGTCGATACAGCGGCTCCTCGGTCGTTTTGCGATCCATCTCAATCCGCCGCTTGCGGCCGTCGGGAATCGCTTCGCCGTGCGTCTCCGACCAATGTCGAAGCAGCGAGCGGACGTAAACCCGTCCGCAGCCCAACTCGGCCTGGATTTCTTTCATCATGAGGCCTTGGTCGTAAAGCTCTTTTACTCGCTCGGCCGCCTCGTCGCGCTCCGTCGAACGAACGTCGATCGTTACGACTCGACTCACGTCTTCGGGACACGCGAAGCCGAACCGCCGCTTTCCCGCCTCGGCAAGTCGCGACGAAAACGTCATTCGCAGCCAACCGTGATTCTTCCGGCGATCCCCCTGCTGCGAAACGACGATTTCGCCGCCGGTCATATCGACGACGAAGTTTCGAAGCAAGGCTGCGTCCGCCGAACTTAACGAGCCGAAATCGCCTGCCGCGATCCGATGCAACTTTTCCAGCATCGAAAGAACGCTTTCTTTCGTCGGAACGTCTTTTTTTCGCTCTGCCGCCGCGTCCGCCTCGCTCAATCGGCGTTGAATCGTAGCCCGCTCAGCCCGCAACTGGCGAAGCAGCCCCTGATTCTCGGTCAAGTCCTCCTCCGTTTCGCCCGGAGATTGCATGATGAATTGAATTCGTCGCGTCAGTTTTTCGGACTGCATGTGCAACGAAGAGAGTTCCGCTTCGCCGGGTGCCTCCATCGCCTCTGCGCAAGCTTGACAGCGACGAACGATCTCCTCCGCGAGCGTCGGTTCGTCGAGCATGATACGCGATATCTTTTTCAAAAATAACTCCGTCGCCAACTGACGCGGAAAGTAGGAAAACAACTCCGGCGAATCGCCTCGACGACACGACGGGCAATACATATACTGCCCGTCGTGACCGGTCACGCACAACGCCTGACGGTGCGTCTCGCAGATCAACAGCCGATTAAGCAGGCGAGGATAGTTATCCTTGCGTTCTTCCGGCGGTTTTCGCCCCGCATTATGTGCGTTCTTTTGCAATAGCTCTTGTGCGGCGTACCATGTCGGGTCATCGATGATCCGTAGCGACTCATCCTGCTTGAGCTTTAGAGGTTCATTACGCAGAGTCGGCCGCAGATAGTTTTTCTTGTTTAGCCAAACGCTCTGCATCCGACCGTAGGCCCATTCGCCGCGATAGCGAGCGTTGCTCAATAGCCTGCGAACCGCCGTGGCGACCCAAGGATGGCCGCAGGCGCGTTTCGGTGCGGCCGATTGATTCATTCGTCTCGCGATTTCCCGCAGACTCGATTTTTCTTCCACGTACCACATGAAGATTTTCTTCACCCACTCCGCCGCTTCCGACTCAATGGCCGTCTTGCGAACAGGCTTGCCGTTCCGAGTCAAACGTCCTTCGACGACCTCGCCGACATAACCGTACGGGAGCGTTCCCCACACGCGTCCCTCTAAAAAAAGGCCTTCGTGGCTAGCCCGAATATGCTCGGCCATCGAGCGCAACTGCGTCTCGTCGATAACCGATAACAAAGTAAGATGACTTTTCCAAGAGCGTTCGTCACTCGTATCAATTCCCGAGCTAACGAAGACGGCCCTTTTTTCTCGCTCGACGATCTCTTCGTCGACGAAGGCCAGGGCCTTGGCCGTGTTCCGATATAAGCGGTTGGTGGCGAAAAAGATCGCCGTATGCACGCGGTTATCGTTGAGCGCCTCGATCAGACTAGCGAGGCCTTTTCGACGCGAACTGCGGCCTGTGACCGCCTCGTCGCAAAAAATGTACTCCGCAGGGACGTGAACTCCGTTTCGTTCGGCCCACTCGCGGCAGGCGCGAATTTGGTCGGCGGTTGAATGTTGGTGACGACTGGAAAACCGAGTGTAGATTGCGCCGACTTCTTGCGGCGCAGCAGTGGATTGCTGCCGAGACATAGAATATATCTCCCAATATGGAGGAAATTGAAGAATGCCCCGACGGATTAGATCGCGTCGAAGGAAGAATGCCGGAACTCTCGGCATCGAAGAAATCGCAAATTGCGGGAGGTTAGCCCCCCCAGCGTCTATTTAGATTGTGCAAAAAACCGCAAAGCTGCGTCAAATTGCGTTGCGCATGCAAAATGACGCAACATCAATCGCTGCGCAATGCTTGAATTCACTGAGGCTTGGATTTTACTTGTATTTTCTAAGCGAATCTTTTTCTGGAAAAAATCTCGGATTTTACAAAAAACGCTTATACTACTCTTTCTATTTTTCACTTTTTTCGTTTAATCAAACGTATAGCCTGCGACGAATCGCTTCGCGCGGCGGCTTTCCGCGAAGATGCGATTCACGAGTTTTTGCAGTTCATGGAGGTGACCTCGACAAGCATTCCAGATGTGCCGGGACAACGTGTCCCGTCGATTTGCTGTTTGAATTGAGGATAATGTTATGATTCGAGCAACTCCGCCCCAACCGGAACGAACGCAAGGGATCGTCGCTCTGCTTAACGTCCGCCAAACCGCGAGGATGTTGAGTATTGGAGAGCGAACGTTGTGGAGCGAGACGGCGCCGCGCGGTAATCTACCCTGCGTCGTTATTGGCAAAAAGGGCGTGCGATACCGCCCGCAAGACATCGAGGCCTATATCGCCCGCAAAACGGTGCGACCGACTGGCGACGCTGAGCCGTCACAAAATTAACGAGGCTGTGCCGGACGGCCCGGCGACTATGCGCGTCGGGCCGTCTTTGTTTTGTTTGATGACGAATACTCGACCTCAAACGAGTTACGCTCTAAATATTATTTTCTTTCGTGGAGCAGTTTATCCATGGCCTCGTTGATTAACGGTAAAGACGGAACGCGAAAAATTCAATTCGTCGATGAAAACGGCGATCGACAATCCATCTATCTCTCCGGCGTCAATAAAAAGGACGCGGAATCGCTCAAGATCAAAGTCGAGGCCTTGCTGAGCGCGAAGCTGACCGGCTCTCCGTGGACCGGCGACCTTTCGCTGTGGGTCAACGACCTATCGAGCGTCATTCACCGCAAGCTCGCGAAAAAAGGCCTCGTCCCGCCGCGAGAGAATCAATCGAAAGCGAGGGGCGTAACGTTAGGAAAATATATCGAGCAATACCGAGCATCGCGGACAGACGTCGCCAAAAGCACACAAGACAACTATGCTCAAGCTCAAAGCAAATTGATTGAGTTCTTCGGCATCGACAAACCCTTAACGGCCGTCACGTCTGGCGACGCCGATGAGTTCCGAATCTTCGTTATGGGGAAACTCGCGGAAAACACTGCCCGGCGCATATGCGGGCGAGCGAAGCAATTCTTCCGCGCAGCCCTCAGGAAGAAGATTATCTCCGAGAATCCATTTGAGGACATGCGGGGCTGCGACGTCCGTTCAAATCCGGAACGCTTTCATTACGTCACTACTGAAGCGGCCGGAAAGATTTTCGCAGCGTGCCCGGACGCCGAATGGAGATTGATCTTCGCTTTGGCTCGATTCGGAGGATTACGAACGCCCAGCGAGACTCTGGCGATCAAATGGGGACATATTAATTGGGAGAACGACCGCATCACAATCCCGTCGCCTAAGACAGGGATGCGCATCATGCCGATTTTCCAAGAACTTCGCCCACACCTCGAGGCTGTCTTCGAGGAAGCCGAACCAGGGAGCGAATACGTCATCACTCGATACCGCGCCCGAAACTCCAACTTACGCACGCAGTTTCTTCGGATCGTCGAAAGGGCAGGGGTTGAACCGTGGCAAAAGCCCTTCCAGAATTGTCGCTCCACACGGGAAACGGAGCTCTGTAATGCAGGGTTTCCAATCCAATCAGTCGTAAGTTGGCTAGGCAACAGCGTCCCAGTTGCTTCCCGACATTATTTGCAAGTTCGCGAAGAAGACTTCACTCGAGCTTCGGGAATTCGCAGCGCAAAATACGACGCACCAAAAGCGCAAAAAACAGCGCAGCACATTCCCGCCGAAAGTCGCACACCGCTGCAAGAAAAAACACAAGCCCTTGATATCCAAGGGCTTGTGCGATATTCTGCGGCGTCTTGCGACACCCCACTAAATAGGGAAGCTCCCCGACAAGGACTCGAACCTTGGACCTGGCGGTTAACAGCCGCACGCTCTACCGACTGAGCTATCGGGGATCGAAAACTCTAATGTACTATCGGACGTTACTTTTGGCAAGCGGGAGTCCGACTTCTCAAAAATCGCTCCTTTTCCGCCATAAACTCACCTCAAAACTCCCGTTTTCCCGCATAAACCGCATGACACGCCATTTCTTCTCTCCTTTCCCCAAGGAAAAATCAGACCAAGCCAATGGCATGTTCCTCCCCCAAGGGCGGCCTGGAGCCCCTCCGCCCCTCTTGTCGGAATCCTCGCAATTCGCCACAATTCATACGATTTCCAATTAAACGCTCCGCACTTGCCTTCAAACAAAAGCCGGTTTTCCGTGGGGGAAACCGGCGGTCAAACGCGGTTTTTAATAGTAGTTGGCATTCGATACCTCTCCTGTTCTGCTCCTTTTCTCGTACTCTCGTTGCATGGGGGGCGCCGCGCATGCTCGCCAAACTCAAAACGTATTCGATCCTCGGAATCGACGCCGTTCCGGTCGAAGTCGAGGTCGACGTCTCACCAGCAGGCTTGCCCAAAACCGTCCTGGTCGGGCTTCCTGAAGCCGCCGTCAAAGAAAGCGCCTACCGCGTCGAACGTGCGATCGTCAACTCCGGTTTCGTCCGCCCGAACAATCGCGTGGTCATTAATCTTGCCCCGGCCGATCTCCCCAAAGAGGCCGCTTCGTTCGACCTGCCCATCGCGCTCGGCATCCTCGCCGCCAGCGGTCAATTCTCTTCGGAACGCCTCGCTGGTTACGCCGTAACCGGCGAACTCGCCCTCGACGGTTCCGCACGAACCACCAAAGGCGTCCTCTCCGTCGCCATCGCCGCCGCGGAACAATCCCTTCAAGGTCTGCTCGTCCCTGTTTGCAACGCCGACGAAGCCGCCGTCGTCGAAGGAGTCGACGTCATACCAGTCTCCAGCCTCGCCCAAGCCGTCGCCTTCTTGTCCGGCGAAATAGATATCGATCCGCACCCCGTTCGCATCCGCGAATTGCTGCGAAATTTCGCCTCCTACGACGCCGACTTCGCCGACGTTCGCGGCCAAGAGATGGCCAAACGCGCCTTGACAATCGCCGCCGCCGGAGGCCATAACATCCTAATGATCGGCCCTCCGGGGTCAGGTAAAACCATGTTGGCAAAACGCTTGCCGACGATCCTCCCTGAGCTCGTCCCCGACGAGTCCATCGAAACTACTCGCATCTACAGCGCTGTCGGGCGTCTCAAACCGAATCAACCGCTGCTTGCAACGCGACCGTTCCGAGCGCCGCATCACACTATCAGCAATGCCGGACTCGTCGGCGGCGGTTCGACTCCATCCCCCGGAGAAATCAGCCTCGCACACAACGGCGTCCTGTTCCTCGACGAACTCCCCGAGTTTAATCGTCCCACCCTTGAAGCGCTTCGCCAGCCCTTGGAGGAAGGGACCGTCACTATTTCGCGCGCGCTGAACAGCACGACCTTTCCTGCCAATTTCATGCTCGTCGCCGCATTAAATCCCTGCCCTTGCGGGTATCGCGGAGATGCCCGTCGAAGTTGCCATTGCTCGCCGCCGCAAGTCGAGCGTTACATGTCAAAAATTAGCGGTCCGTTAGTCGATCGCATCGACATCCACATCGAAGCCCCGGCCGTAGCATATCAAGAGCTCGCCTCATCCGCCTCAGGAACGTCCAGCAAAACAATGCGAGAAGCCGTCATCGCTGTGCGGAATATTCAAAAACGACGTTTTTCCGGGCATTCCGCTCGACACAACGCAGACATGTCGCATCGCCTGACCCGCCAATTCTGTCGCCTCAACTCAGAATGCGACGTTCTTTTGCGAACGTCGATGAACGAACTTGGCTTATCGGCCCGCGCCCACGATAAAATCCTCCGCGTGGCGAGAACAGTCGCCGACCTCGATAACTCCGACGCCATCGAAGCTCGCCACTTGCAAGAAGCGATCAACTATCGAATTCTCGATCGCCATTTGTGGACGTAACCATCGCCGCCGCCGTTGAAATTCGATTGCAACTCTCCGCTAGTACATACGCATTCTAATGGGAATACATTCCCCCCGACAAAACGATTACTAGACTACTCGTCGCGACTGTTGCGATTTCTTCAAATGCCGATCGCCTCAAGAATTACTTCTCTTTCTTTTTCGCAAGTTCGGAAATAATTTTCGCGAGGATTAGACGAATAGAGTCCTAGCTTATTGTTTTTCGATCGTTCGTTTGCAAGCGTTCGTCTCGCACTATGTTCGGCTTGGTTTTCTCCTTGTCCGCGATTCGCTTTCCGAACGCTCCGCCGAATCTTGATATGAAGCTTGTTCTCACCCCCAATTCGGTCCTTCTCGCTTCAGCTAAAACAAATAATCACAACGCCTTCCGGGGGGAAGGGTTTGCATCTTCCGGGGCTCCTTACTATTATCGAGATATAAGCAAATTTGGGTCGTTTTCAAATCGTTGCAAGACGATTTCTATACGGTCCGGCTTTGTTGGGCAAAATACCCCAGCTTGGTTTCGCCGCGCATCACGGTTGAGTAATCGTCCCCTCGAAAACCCTCCTTTTCGTCCAGTCGATTTTCCTCTCTCGTTCTCGCAAACACTAACCGAAAGGATAGCACACGTTGATTACCTCGAACGTTAGCTCGCCTTTTCCGAAAATAGAACGTAACGAAAGACCCAAAATGGCAGACGCAACCGTTAGCGCCGCCGGACTGCGCATCGTCAAATTGCTCGTCGGCAACCCGCCTCAAACCGTTTCCGACCTCATCAAGGCGACCAACGTCACGCGAACCGCCGTCACCGAACAACTCAACGAACTCATCGCCGCCGGATTCGTCGAACGCAGCACTGAACGACTCCCCGGCAGAGGTCGGCCTCGTCACCTCTACAAAGCCACCGACGCCACCCTCTTACTTCTCTTCGCCTCTAATCAAAAAACCGTCGTCCCGGCCATCTGGTCCGCGCTCCGCGATATCGGCGGCGAAGAACTCGTTCAGGACGTCCTGCGAAGAGTCAGCCTCGTCTTGGCCGAACATTATAAAGCCAAAATCACGACCGAGTCGCCTGAAGATAGACTACATGAATTAATGCGACTTATGAACGAAGAGGGAGCCCTCGTCGAAATTAATCAAGTGAACGATCAACTCGTCATGTACAAACGAAGCTGCGGGTATTTCAGCATGGCCGACGCTCGCCAGTCCATCTGCTTCATCGACCAAGAAATGATGAGCGCCGTAGTAGGGCGACCCGTGCGACGCGTTGCATGCCGCCACGACGGCGCCCCTTGCTGCTCCTTTGAAATCGCCAACAACTAGATGAAGAAAACTCCCTCCGCTGCGTTCCGAAGAGTACGATAGCTTGCGCCTCGTTCCTCCGCCTCCGCTACGCCAACTTGCGGTAAAGCGCCGCGTATTTCTCCGCGCACGCTTCCGCCGAAAACCTCTCCGCCCAACGAGCATGCGCGGCTTCGGCAACTCGCCGCCCCCGCGCCGGCTCGTCCAATATCCGTAGTGTCCACCGCGCGATTCCCGCTCGATCGCCGGTCGGAACTAAGAATCCCGTCTCATCGTGCGTGACGACGTCTTGCACGGCCGAAATCTCCGCCGCAACGACTGGAACGCCAGCCGAAGCCGCCTCAGCGATCACGTTCAACTGCCCGCCTCCGGTCCCCGGCGACCACACCGCGTCGAAGTGCGGTAATAACTCGCGCCAATCGTCTCGCCAACCCATGAAGTGCGTCAAATCTTCGATTTGAACATGCTCGCGAAAGAGTCTTAGGCGTTCTTCGTGAGACCCTTCGCCGAAAATTAGCAAGTGAACGTCTTTGCGAATCACTTTTAGCAAGTCGGCCGCCCAAATTGCGTCTTTCACTCGGTTGCGACGACATAGTCTTCCCGCGAAACACACTAATCGACTATTCTCCGGCAATCCCAAATCGGCCAGCAACTGGCCGCGAGTCAGCGCAGGCTCGCTCGCCGCCTCAGCCCCGTTCCCTATTACATGGAATTTTTCCGCAGACAATCCTCGCCCGACGTGCCGCTTCTTCAAACTCTCTCCGCTCGTCACCACCGCATCGGCCTTGTTCGCTGCAAACCGATCCCAAACGGTCCTTAGCCCGTCGTAGGCGGCCGCAGACGATCGAAAGGAAACGACGAAACGAGGAACGCAGCACGCTTGCGCAGCCGACCAACCGTACACCTCGGTCGGGTACGCCCAAGCGTGAACGATCGATGGGTTAAGCCGTTTCACGAACGCGCGGACTTCCTCCCAGGCGCAGGGATCGAATTGCCATCGCCGACGCGCAACGTAAGTCTCCATCCCTCGACTCTTAAAAAAGTTCACGGCGCCTTCGCCCGCCGTCGTCTCGTCAGCCGTCGGAATCGCGCATACGTGCGACTCAAACTCCGCTTCTCGCGACGCAAAAATCTTCAATTGCGAAACGACTCCCGCAGAACGAAACGAAGGAATTAAATGTACTATTCGATTCTTCACGACCGTCTCCCATCGTAAAATGCGCGATCTCGCAGCGGCGGCAACTCGCTCCAACCTCAGGTTCGGCATGCACGCTCCGCTGGCGATTCTCGCCGCTCTTCATCCTTCCTTCATGTCTTCCCCACCTAACGCCGCCAAGTACGGCAAGTTCCTATACATATCCGCATGGTCCAAGCCATAGCCGACCACGAACACGTCAGGAACATCAAATCCCACGAAGTCAGGTCGCATCGCAACTTCCGTTCGCCCCGCTTTCCGCAACAACACAGCCGTCTTTACGCTTGCCGCTCCTAACTCGCAAATCCTCGGAACTAGCGCGTTCAACGTTCGTCCGGTATCGAAGATGTCGTCCACGAGCAAGATATCCCGACCGCGCACGTCCGATGAAAGCATGTCCATATTCAATGTTAGCGCTCCCGCCGTCGTGCCGGCGCCGTAGCTCTTCGCCTGCGCCAGCTCAATTCGAAGCGGCATGCTTAACTGCCGAATCAAATCGGCCAACAACACAATGCTCCCCGTCAATATTCCGACGATCGTCAACGGTCGATCACCGTATTCCCGCGAAATCGCGCCAGCCATCCGCGATACGCCCTCTCGCAATTCTTCCGCCGTCAATATAGTCTTCATCGTTCGTATTTACTGCTGTATCTCGATCGCTTGCGTGTCAGACATACTAATCTTCTTCGTCGCAAGCCAATAGTTTATCGTTCTCGCGGCCACTTGCTTCATCGCGCCTCCGACTTGCTCCTGCAAATATAACTTCGCCGGATTCCGTCCGTCCCCTTCGATTATCAGCATACCCTTCGCCTGCGCGTAGCTGATTCGATTCGCCCTCGCCGTAAAAGTCTCGCTCTTTTGCGTCTCGCCTTCAATGACCGTATTCCCCTCGGCCATGAACTCCATAACCGCCGCCGCCCCTCCGCTGAACGCCGACGCCGGAGTCTGCGATACCGTCGCCTCGTCGCAGTGCATCAGCACGCCCGAAGGCCCCAGTCCGTGCGGCGAATCCGGCTGAAGCGTCGCGTCCCACGAATCGACCGTTCCGTACGCCATTCGAATTTGATTTTTAAACCGCAATTGTTGCGGCTGGATGCTCCCCAACGCCCCTCCTTGAAAGCGCACGTTCAAACAAACCAAGGCGTCTCCGGTCGTAGCGACGTTTCCCGTTCCGTTCGCGTTTCCGCCGATCGGTCCCGCGATCAATGCCGCTCTCGGATTCGTCAACGTGTCCGCCTTACCGTAACGCACCGCATTCATCCACCCTGGTCCTCCCGCCGATAACTGGCCGTTCGCCAAATTCACCGCCAAATCCGGAGCCTGAAACCGCGTTAAACTCTTTAACTGCCGATCCGGTCCCCATTCCCGGCTCTCGACAAAAGCCCCGCCATGGCAAAGCACTTCTTCGAGCATATCTTTCATATCCCCTTGCGGGCGCAATTGCGGATCCGCAAACCGCAACGCTTGTTTCAGCCGAACGATGAGGGTTTGCGTCTCCAACCGTTGCTCCGGCGTCGTCGCCACGACCCTTTCTTGGAACGTCATTTCTCGACCGTCAAAATCCATCCCCTTAACCCACTCCACGATCAGATTTCCGTCCGAGGTCGCGGAAGGCCTCGCCATCAGAGAAAATTTCGCCGGCAAATCCATTCGCCCAGCCCCGACGATTTTTAGATGATTATTGCCGCGATCCAGGTTTATGTTCGACGAAGTCACGCTCACTCCGCGCGCCTCGAAATGCGCCGGCTGACCGACCAACGTCATCGTCGATTGCGGCGACGTAGCATTCGTCATTTTGACGTGATCGCCGGTCATAATTACCGGCTTGTCCGTCGAGCCTTGCGGCAATCGCTCTTCCGCCCTCACGTTGTTTTGTAAAGTCAACTCCGCAACTTGCGTCTCTTTACCGCCTAAAACAACTAATCCTCTTAAGAGTTGAGCCGTCACGGAAAATTGCGGCGTGAACGCTTGCAACGCCGCTTGCGGCGCCGGCGCAATTTGTCGCACTCCCTGCGGAACGATGCCTCTTAACCACGGCGCCACCGGATTCGGTCGTCGCTGCCCGCCTATCTGAGGATTCACTTGCCCTGCGACCGGAGCCGTCGTCGCCATGCCTTGCCGCTGTTGCGACGGATTCAAATACGCACCTGGTTGCGGAACGCCGCCGTTCGTCGACTCCCAACCGCCCTGCGCGTCAGGGTAAAACGCCGTACGCAGTACTCCGCCGTTCATAGCCGTCGCCGCGACCTGCTCGAACCAGATTTCCATCTGCTCGACCGCTCCAGCGATCTGCGGCGAATCAATCCGCACATTTCGCTTCGCCAGCATTCGATTCGGTTTTATCTTCGGCGGATTATTCGCCCCCCCCTTTTCCAACTCCTGCAACCAAAACGAAATTTCTTCCGCCTGCAATCGTCCCGAGCCGACGTAGTTCAACGAGGCGTTCCCCGTAAACCGCACTGCATGCTCACCTTCCTCCGGCTTTAACACCAACTCTTTATCCCACGACGCGTCAACCTTCTGAGCAGATCGGTCTGACGCTTCCGTATGAAAGCGACCTGGTCCTTGAACGTAAGCTTGCCCCAATCCTCCGTTCGCTCCCGATTGATATTGGAGCTTTCTTCCGCGTATTTCATTGTCCGCCTGTCTCAAAATCACTTCGGTCGTCCCGTCCAGAGCGATCGCCTGCGACTTTAAATTGCACTCCATACTTTCGCCTTGCGCAACGATCTTTCTCGTTGGCGCAAGCAATAACGCAGGCTTTCCCTCCGCCTTGACACGCTCCGGCTCCAGTCCTTGTGAACCGTTCGGCGCGTTCGGATTTTTCGCCGCGAAATACAACGTCGCTTTATCAGCCGTCAATTGATCCGGCCCGCCTTGCGGATGCGCGCGTATCACATTCACCTGATCCGAAAAACTCGCTTCGTTCTTTAATACGTTAAAGCAAAACGCCCCCTGACAGGAAATCTCCGCCGGCAGATACGCCTCGTCCGAAGAGAGCAGGGGAGAACCGCCCGATCGCGCCATTCCAGCCGGCGCCTCCGGTCTCGGCATCTCCACATGCAGCCGCTCGACCTTTCGCATCTCAAATAATTCGATTCCCGCAATCTGCGGCCCATGAACCAAATCGTTTTCCGAACCCGGCTTCGGTTGCAATTTCACATGCATTCCGCTCCCCGCCCCGAACGTTTTGCCCCAGCGAAACGTCACCGCGTTCTCAGTCCAAACGTCTGAATCCGTCAACTCCACGTCCCGCGTTCGAATATCTAGATCGTCCTCCGGCCCAGGCTCCTTGCAATCACTCCGAATCCTAATCTCGCCTATCAAACTCCCGCCCACCAATCGCGAAAATTTAAACTGCTTCAAATCGATCGGGCTGTCAAACCGTAGAACCGCTCCCTCCGGCGCCTCAAGAATAATTGATTGCCGACGTCGCTGCGTCTCGTCTTCCGCCGCCCCGTCCCAAATCATCACCATCGTGCAAGGCTGAATGAATACGCTCTTGTCGCCGCGAGTTTTGTACGACTTCCAAAGAACTCGAATCTTGTCCAATTCGATGACGAACGGCTTTTCTTTCTTGTCCAGAACCCAAGAATCGGCCGGAAATAGATCCTTCATCGCCTCCAAACGCAAGTCCATTCTGCTGATCAAGCGATTCTTCTCCCCTTCGAGAAGCGTGTCGCCGCCGCCTGAAATTCGCGGCTCAATCAACGGCGTCACAATGATCGCATAGCACCAATACGCCGCAATCACAACGAAAAGACTTACGACTATGCGTGCCCAACGACGCGCCGTCGGAGATCGTGATTGTAATAGCGTCAATGGATTCAACATCATGTCGGGCGGAACTCGCTCCGCCAAAAAAACATCCGTGTTCCTAGCCCCTACGCCCTAATCCCTATGCACTACCTATACCCTTGCGTCAAATCCTCCCATCGACGCTGCGCCTTTAGGATCATCTCCACCGTCTCGCGAACCGCGCCAAATCCGCCCGGCGTTTGCGTCACGTAGTGCGCCGTCTGACGCAACTCTTCGCAAGCGTCGGCCACCGCCACGCCAAGCCCTGCTTGTCCGATCGAGGCCCAGTCCGGCAAGTCATCGCCGATAAAGCATAATTGCTCGGTCAACAGATTTTCTTCTCGCAAAATCGAACGTACGGCGTCCCACTTGCTCGCCACGCCTTGCCGAACGATCTCTAAGCCCAACTCGGCCGAACGCAACTTAACGATTTGCGAACTCCGTTGCGTCACAAGGCCGAATTTTCCGCCGGCCTTCTGCCACAATTTAATTCCCATGCCGTCTCGCACATGAAACCGCTTAACCTCCACCCCCTGATTATCGATAATGATTCCGCCGTCGGTCAAAACGCCGTCCACGTCCGACAATATCAAACGAATCTCCTGACAACGCCGCCTTAACGCCGGTTCCATATCTTTCGCGCCATCCTAAAAAATACTCAACTATTACTACTACGCACCATGGTCCGCATCCGGTTCGCAAACGAGTCGTAAACCGGAAAACGGCGAATTAGGCGAACTTTGCCGCGACTCTCGCTCCGCCGCAATCTCTTCACACGGCGCCTCCGGCGGCAACAAAACTTCCGGAGGAAGCGACGCCACCAAGTCGGTCACGTCGATCAATCCCACCGGCTTCCCGTCGAGGTCCACCACCGGCAATTCGCTAATCTTCCGCTGCGCAATCAATGCGATCGCGTCGGCCATCATCGATCCGACGACCGCTCGAAGCGGATTCGCCGTCATCACGTCATGAATCGGTCGATCCAAGTCTTCGTCGCGACGCCGTTCAAATAACCGCGCTAAATCGCTGTCCGTAAAAATCCCCGATAGCTTTCCGGCAGCGTCAATCAACATCGTGGCGCCCGTCCGCCGCCCCGGCCGGCTCACCGCAACCAACGTCTCACGCACCGTCAACGAGTCCTTCGCCGTGCGACATTGCGACAAAGGCCGCATACAATCTTCCACTTTACTTAGCTTCGCCCCCAAGCTTCCGCCTGGATGAAACCTCGCAAAATCCTCACGTCCGAAATTTTTCATCTTGCTCACGACCAACGCCAATGCGTCGCCCACGGCCAGCATCGCCGCCGCGCTCGAACTCGGCGCCAGTCCCAATGCGCACGCCTCTTCCAAACGCCCCAACTCGATCACCGTCGTCGCCGCGCGTCCCAATGCGCTTCCCGCGCTCGACGTGACCGCAATCAACGGCACGCCGAACTCTGCAAACGACGGGAGCAAACGAACCATCTCTTCCGTCTCGCCGCTCTGCGACAACGCCAAAAGAACGTCTTCCGAACGAATTCGTCCTAAGTCTCCGTGAATCGCTTCGGCCGGATGCAAAAAGATGCTCGGGCTTCCCGTCGAAGAAAGCGTCGCCGCAATCTTCCGACCGATCAACCCCGCCTTTCCCATCCCCGTCACAATCACATGACCGCGGCAATGATATATCGCTTCGATAGCGCGACAGAACGAACCGTCCAAACGCTGGGCGACGGCCTCCAACGTGCGGCTCTCGTGCAAGATAATCTGCCGGGCAAAACGTAATTGTTCAAACGGCGTAAATTCACGCGAAGATGCTGCAGCTTCCATGCTCTCGGCTCGTCTTCCTTGACCCAAGAAAAGAAACATCCATGTAACAGGCGGATTCTAGCATTTTACGCAATCTAGGGCAATGCTACCGATTCTTCCTGCCCCCAGTGCTCTATCCCTGACAAAACTGTCCTTCCGCCGCGATCAGCGCCTACTCTATAGGCAAAAACCGCAGAAATCCACTTAATCCTCGGCCTACAATAAAATAATGACCGGAGAAGGAGCCGTTCGGGAGCCTAAAACCCCCTAGCGGCTTTTACTCGTTTCGGTACAATTACGGATTCACCTATCCGTACAGGACAGTGTAAGGAGTCCTTTTTACATGATCGTTACCACAAAAGAATTGTTTCGCCATGCCTACGGCAAATACGCCGTAGGGGCTTACAACATCAATAACCTGGAGCAGACCGTCGGCCTGTTCCGCGGTAATTTGGGTAAGTTCAAGGCGAACGAAGACGCTAACGACTCGACCAAGAGCGCCCCGTTTATTATTCAAATCTCCCGCGGCGCTCGCGGTTACAGCGACAAGCGTTTCCTCGAAGCGATGATTCGCACGGCCGACCAAGTTTTCCCCGAATCGATTTTCGCCGTTCACCTCGATCACGGTACTGAAGAAGCTTGCTACGATTGCATCGACAGCGGTTTCTACAGCTCCGTGATGATTGACGCCTCGCACGAGCCGTTCGAGAAGAATATCGAAATCACCAAGAAAATCGTCGATAAAGCCCACGCCAAGGGGATCGTCGTCGAAGCCGAACTCGGCCAACTGGGCGGCGTTGAAGAAGACGTCGTCGGCAGCGTCTGCTTGACCGACCCGGCCCAAGCCGCCGAATTCATCGAAAAGTCCGGCTGCGATTCCTTGGCCGTCGCCATCGGAACCTCGCACGGCGCCTACAAGTTCTCCGGCGGTCAAGGCCTTCGCTTTGACGTCCTAGAGCAAATCCAAAAGGCCGTTCCCGCCAACTTCCCGTTGGTTATGCACGGCTCCAGCAGCGTGCCGAAGGAATGGGTCGAACGCATCAACAACGCCGGCGGTAAGCTCGGAAGCGCCTCGGGCGTTAACGAAGACCAATACCTCCCGGCCGCCAAGCTCGGCGTCACCAAAATCAACATCGACACCGATGGCCGCTTGGTCTGGTGCGCGATTCACCGTGAAGCGTTCCGCGACGACCCAGCCAATTTCGACCTTCGTCCGCCAGGAAAAGTGTTCATGGCTGAGTACGCTAAGTACATCATCCATAAGAACGGCAAGCTCGGTTCGACCGGCCAATTGGAAGGCGTTCGCGCCAGCCTTAAGCCCAAGTCGTCCTGCGGCTGCAGCTGCGGCTGCAAGTAATACTTGCGGCGTGCTGAACATGTAGGGTGGGTCGAGCGAAGCGAGCCCCACCAAGCAACATAATCTAAAAACGCCCCGAGATTC
Source organism: Thermoguttaceae bacterium (assembly GCA_963665265.2). GTDB lineage: Bacteria > Planctomycetota > Planctomycetia > Pirellulales > Thermoguttaceae > CAXXHQ01. Next base: position 3,679,040 of record OY762224.2, read on the forward strand.
GTCCCGGGGCGTTTTTTTATTGCATTGCCGTACCGCTCATCCCCCTCCCTCTTCCCTCATCCTTTTTCAATATTCGCCCCGATCGCTCGAATACATAAGAAAAACCGTCCAGTTGCATTCTTCGCTCGACCTGCGCACAATAAGAAGGAGACTTTTCCGCCAAAGGCATTACTATGACGAAATACGTTTCCTCGGAATCGGACCCCGAAAACCCTTTCGGCAAGCTCATTGACGGCTCATTCAACGTCGCCAAGTTCATCGGCGGAACCGTCGGTCTCATTTTCGCTGGAATCGGCGTTACCGTGCTCATTTTTCTTTGGGCGGCTCCCATCAATGAGTTTGGCTCTCCGCCGGTCTTCTTTCGCATTTTCGGCAGCTTCATCGCCGCCGCTTTCGTGGCGATCGGCGGCGGATCGGCTTTTGCAATTATCGTCGGCGGATCCGCCGCGCAAAAGCTCGTCAAACGCAGCGTCAACGCCGCCTATGAGTCGGCGACCGACGAAGAAAACTCGGAAACGATTCAGGCTTCCCCCGCCAACTACAAATGCCCGCAATGCGGCGCCCCGATCGAGTCCGGCTCCGACGTCTCGCCGCACGGTGACGCCCGATGCGGATTCTGCGACTCCTGGTTCAATATCCATACCTAGTTGACTATCCGGTTCGACTGCAAATCGCAATCCTGACGCAATTTTGCATCGAATCTCCCATCATCGCCGGTGGCCCCGGCTCTTGAAGCGGGGCTACGCCAGCCGCAAGAACACTAGCTGCTTATGCAACTTAAAAGCCCTGCGATTCGTCGCTGGGCTTTTTTATCTCTTGCTCCCCCGCAATTCCGGCCAATATTCGCCACTCCCGCTCGAATACATAAGAAAAACCGTCCAGTTGCATTCCATGCTGAATCTGCGCACAATGAGAAGGAGACTTTTCCCCCTGGGGTTCCTCAAAATGGCCAAATGCTATACTCCGTATAAAAAAAACGCTATGCGCAAAACTGCCGTCGGCATCATGACCGCCGCCATCTCGATTACGCTTGTGAGCAACAGCTTCGCCGCCACCCCGGAAGAGTTTCTGAACTCGCCATCCTCTGGCCCGTCGCCAGTCTTTGTCTTATCTTTTGTTTTTGTAAGCGCAATAATCGCCTTTCGTCTAATTATGTTGGCAATCCCCACGTTGAATAGGCTAAACGCTCCCATAAACGAAAACGAGGACGACATAGACGAAGAATCCGACAATCGTCGCATTGACGACTCAGGCTATTCCAATTCAAACTCTACTCGATTTAATTACGCTTGCCCGCACTGTGGCGCCCCGATCGAGTCCGGCGCCGACGTCTCGCCTCACGGCGACTCCCGATGCGGATTCTGTGACTCCTGGTTCAATATCCACGCCAAATTGTAAACCGAGCGGCCGTAAGAGGTCGCCTCTCTCTATTTCTCAATAAATCTCATCTAAGCCGTCCTGTTTCTTCGGGACGTTAACTTGCGGAATCTCCACAAAGTATTCCGGCCATTCATTTCCCTCAATCGGAAAAAAATACTGAATCGCTGCAAGCCGCAAACTATGGCTAACCTTTACTTTTCCGCTTTTCGATAGGGTTTTACATAGGGCCGGCTTGCGCGACGATTTCAGATTTTGGCGGCATGAATCCTCACCCGAATAATTGATCGCCGCGCCCCTGGTTACCTATGCGACTCTGCTCAGGCAACCTCGTTCCGCATTTGGATCCCTATCCGAATGTATCCCGCGATCAGCCGAGTTTTCCCTAGCGCTAGTCGCACGAAGCCCAAAAATTTTCGTACTCTTCTCCGGATAGTTTCGCATGTCCAGAACGAAACCGTATGCGTCGGCAGCCATATTGCTCGCCTTGCTCGCCATGAGCATCCCGGCTCGAGGCGGCGCCGCGCAGTACAATCAGTTCATCGTATTTGGCGATAGCACTCTCGACACCGGCTACTTCCGCTACACTACGTCGGGGAGCGCCGCATTCGACGCCGCCATGGTCACGGCCGTTCAGCAAGGCAACTCCGGCGGCTTCGCCGGCAACGGCGCTATGAACACCACTATGCTCGCCGCGCGATTCGGCCTAACGGCCAACCCCATCGACGCGCCCGGCGGCGGAACCAATTACGCCAACGGCGGAGCCACCACCGTCCTCAACCACGATTCGATGGTTCCTGACAACGTTTGCACGCTCTACCAAATTCAGAATTACCTCACTTCGGTCGGCGGCGTCGCGAATCCGAACGGACTTTATCTGATCAAATCGGGCGATAACGATATAACGTACTTTTTAGGCCAATCGGCAAGTTGGCAGGCCGCGCATCCGACTTATCTCCGCGACGGCGCGCAAGAGCTTGCCGTCGCCATCTCCACATTACAGAAAGCCGGCGCCAAAACGATCGTCGTACGCAATTCGTACGACTCCGCTCTCTTCGCTATGTCGGGAGGCGATATCGATCCGGCTTACGCAAATAATTATGCCGTTAGTCTGCAGCTTGGCGTTTGGGAGTGGCAATATCTTCACGCCCAAGGGGTAAACTTTATTCCCGCCGACAACGATAGCCTGTTTCGCTTCATCGCGCACAACCCTACGTTGTTCGGATTCACGACGTCGTCAGTATTGGCCGCCAACGCTCCTTACGCCAGTCCTCATGTGATTGCCTGTTTTGACCAGCTCACCCCCGCCCAACAACGCGACTATCTTTTCATCGACGGCGTCCATTTAACGACCGCCGGTCAGCAGATCGAGGCCGACTACACGTACTCATTAATCGCCGCCCCGAGTCAGATTTCCCTATTGGGCGAAAGCGTCATTCAAGGGGGCTGGGCGCGAGCGACTTCCATTCAAGGACAAATTGAAGCCTCCCAAAAACAACGCGGCGAGCGAGGCGTTAACGCTTGGACCACCGTCGGAGCCTACAGTTCACGAAACACAAATGAGCCGGGTTTCATCAACGATTCCGGAGCGCCCTACGGCGGATCCGTCGGCATCGATTTTCAGGCGGCCGACGGCCTTATCCTCGGCGCCGCATTTTCGAGCGGCAGCCAACGCCAAGGTTTTTCCTCTTCGGGATACTTCGATCAAATCGACAATGCCGCAAGCCTGTATGCCGCATATGCCGGGGAAACCTACTGGACTGACGCCATCCTTACTTACGACTCCTTCTATGACGATATTTCGCGTGCCGTTCCGCTCGGCATTTACACCGATCAAAACGAAGCGACTACTTCGGGAAACTCGCTCTCCTTCGCCCTGCGCGGCGGCGCCAACATGAACGTGGGCGATCGAATCGTCACCGGGCCCGTCGTCGGACTCCACCTGCAGCAGGCCTACGTCAACGGTTTCGCCGAATCGAGCGACACCAACGTCACCGCCTTAGCGTTCTACGGGCAAACCCGCAATTCGCTCGTCAGCCAAGTCGGCTGGCGAGCATTGCTTGATTTGGGCGGCTTCCAGCCGTTCGCCGAAATGGGCTGGAACCACGAGCTCGGGCCCACGCACCGCACCATAACAACGTCGCTCTTGTCGTCTAACGTCGCTCCGTCGTATACGATGGACGCCGCCCCCGTCGCCGCCGATTGGGCCGTCGCAACCCTCGGCGCCTACTACAAACTGAGTCCCCGAGCAATGCTCCGCGGTTCGACCTCCACGATGTTCTGCAATCCGCGAACGATAACGACCGGCGGCGAGCTCGGCATCAACGTCGCATTTTAATTTCCGTAAAGCGTGCAATCCCGTCGGTCATGCCCCCCGTGCACTACAATTCGCGCCGTCCGCCCCTTAACGATAGGCCGAATCGAAAATACGATTAGTATGAACACACGAAAAGAACGAACCCTCATGCTCAAAATTAAACGACTCGCGCGGATCGTCGCCTTCATCGCCCTTAACTTGCCCCTGCCAGCTTTTGCGGCAGGATTTAATCAGTACTTCGGGTTTGGCGATAGCACGCTGGACAGCGGATATTTCCGCTACACGACGACAGGAACCGCTCCTCTCGATTCATTGATCGCAACCCAGGTCGCCGGCGGCGCCAACGGCGGTTTCGCCGGAAATGGAACGATGGATTCCACCATTCTCGCCGGAAAGTTCGGGCTAACCGCCGATCCGGCGAGCGCGCCCGGCGGCGGAACCAATTACGCCAACGGCGGCTCCTATACCGCAGTCAACGCCTTGCCGACTTCCGGAAACGTTTCCCTCGTCCAGCAGATTCAGAACTACCTCGCCTCGACTAACGGCGTCGCCAATCCCAACGCGATCTACGTCACTTCAAGCGGCAACAACGATCTTATCTTTGTCACGAACCAAGGATCCGTGTGGCGAGACGCGCATCCCGACTACCTAAGCCAGCAAGCCTCCGCCTTCGCCGCGGCGGTCGCCTCTTTACAATCGGCCGGCGCACGCAACATCCTCGTCCCCAATTTTTTCGCCTATGCCGTCCTCGCCGACTATGGCGGCGGCATCTCTGGCGCGAACGTCGACACCTACGGCCGCTCCACTTCCTACAGCGCCGATATCTGGGGCGACTTGAGCGCAGCCCATGTCCGCTACGTCCCCGCTGACCTCGACAGCGTCTTCAAGTTCGTCGTTAAGAATCCCGTCCTCTTCGGCTTCACCAGCTCGTCGGTCTTAGCGGCCAACGCCCCGGTTTATAGCGCGCCGTCACCCTACAACACCGCTCTCCTGGCCATCCTCACTCCCGAACAACAGAGAGACTATCTCTTCATCGACGGGAAACACTTGACCACCGCCGGCCAAACCATCGAAGCCGATTACGAATACAGCCTGCTCGCCGCGCCAAGCCAAATCTCGCTCTTGGCCGAAAGCGTCATCCAAGGCGGCTGGAATCGTGCGGCAACTATCCAAGGACAAATTGAAGCCTCCCAAAAACAACGCGGACCGCACGGCGTCAACCTCTGGACCGCCGCCGGCGCCTACAGTTCGAGAAACACGAACGCCCCCGGCTTCCCCAACGATTCCGGAGCGCCCTACGGCGGATCCGTCGGCATCGATTTCCAAACGACCGAAGGCGTTATCCTCGGCGCCGCATTTTCGACTGGAAGCCAACGCCAAGAATTTTCCACCGGCGGATTCTTCGACCAAACCGACGAGGCCCCGAGCCTCTACGCCGCCTACGCCGGCGAAACCTATTGGTCCGACGCCGTCCTGACCTACGATTTCTTCCAAGACCAAGTCTCGCGCCCCGTCCCGTTGGGCATCTACACCGACCAAAACCACGCCGACGCTTCCGGCGAGTCGCTCTCGCTCGCCCTGCGCGGCGGAACCAACATGAACCTGAGCGATCGTATCATCACCGGACCCGTCGTCGGACTCCACCTGCAGCAGGCCTACGTCAACGGCTTCACCGAAACCGGCGCCTCGGGCGTCACCGCCTTGTCCTTCGCCGGTCAAACCCGCAATTCGCTCGTAAGCCAAATCGGTTGGCGCGCCTTGCTCGACTTAGGCGGATTCCAACCGTTCGCCGAAATGAGTTGGAACCACGAGTTGGCCTCAAGGAATCGCTCGATAACGACTACGCTCACCTCGTCGGGCATCGCCCCGTCGTATACGATGGACGCCGCCCCGGTCGCCGCCGATTGGGCCGTCGCAACCCTCGGCGCCTACTACAAGCTGAGTCCCCAAGCGATGCTCCGCGGCTCGACGTCGACGATGTTCTGCAATCCGCGAACGATAACGACCGGCGGCGAATTAGGCCTCAACGTCGCGTTCTAATTTTCTCGGCCTCCTACGCCTTAATCCGTTTGACGATTGCGTCGGTCAACTCGGTCGCGTTCAACTTTCCGCCTAGGTCTTGCGTTAAATTTCCGTCGATGAAGGCCTGTTCGACTGCCTTACGAATGGCAACGGCGGCTTGATTCTCGCCGAGCCATTCCAACATCATGGCGGCGCTCAAAATCGCACCGGTCGGATTGGCGATGCCTTTCCCGGCAATGTCGGGCGCCGAGCCGTGCACCGGCTCGAACAACGGCGGGTATCGCCGCTCGGGATCGATGTTCGCCGACGGATTCAAGCCGACGCTTCCCGTGATTCCGCCGGTCAAATCGCTGAGGATGTCGCCGAACATATTCGAACCGACCATGACGTCGAACGACTCCGGCCGTTTGACCAAGTGCAACGTCGCCGCGTCGATGTGCAGCTTCTCGGTCTCGACGTCGGAGTATTCCGGCGCCAACTCGACCAGCAATCGGTCCCACAATCCATAGGCGTAGGGCTGCGCATTCGACTTCGTGATCATCGCCAGGCGGCGGGTGCGGGTTCTCGCCAGTTCAAACCCGAATCGCAAAATCCGTTCGACGCCGCGGCGCGTATGGACGCTCGTCTGAACGGCCGACTCGTCAGGCGTGCCGACGGCGAGCGATCCGCCGCAGTTCACGTATTCGCCTTCCGAGTTTTCGCGAACGACCAAAATATCGATCGGCTTGTCGGTCCGAAGCGGCCCTTGAACTCCGCGAAACGTCTTGGCCGGTCGAACGTTCGCATAGAGGGAAAATGCTTGACGAAGTTGAATCAGCGGCGCGACGGTAACGCTATCGGGCAATCGCGCGGGCCAGCCGAGCGCGCCTAAGAAGATCGCGTCAAATCCCTTGAGGGTGTTCAAAAAATCTTCCGGAGCGACTCGATCGTGACGATCGTAGTAGGCGATTCCCCAATCGAAGCGCGTGCAGTCTAAATGAAATCCGCCGACGACCCGTTCGACGGCCTCGACCGTCTTCATGGCCGCGTCCAAAACTTCCGGTCCGATGCCGTCACCAGGATACAACGCAATCTTGTAGTTCTTCACTGTTTTTCAATTCCTCAAAGAAGCCTGATTCTCCGCCGACGAAACCTACTATTGTAGTAAAATAAGGGCCCCATATCAACTTTCCCGCCAGGAGGACCGTGCGTAGGGTGGGACAACCTCCCACGAACGGTTCTGCCGTAAATTTTTACGCTTTCGCGTATTTCGTGGTTAAACCTGTCGTTTCTGTATGCCAAAAATTTCCTCCCTTTGCGTCTCGGCGTCTCTTCGGCAAATCCATTGCGACCTCCTTCTCTTTCGCGTTTTCACCCTTTCCCTCTTTCGTGATCCTTGCGATCATTCGCGACCATTTCTTTTTTTGAAAACTTTTCTTTCTCGACGTTTGCGTCGCAGACGCAAGCAGGTATGCACCGCATGCCGTCCTCCAAAAGCGCATCAAGGTTGCGGCTCGAATACTTAGGTTGAGGAAATCGGAACGCAAAAAAGAATATGGACGCCTTTTTCAGCCGAAAAATTGAAATTTCTCGCATCGGCGGATCGCCGTAACTTTTTTGATCGCCAGGTTCCGTCTTGTTAATCTCGCCGATATACGGCGGCGCAGTGCGCCGCGCTCGTTACTAGGCAAAACCGGTAACTACGTAATCAACGCTTCGCATGTCTGCGCGACGATTCATAGGAGCATGTTAGCGAAACGCGCGGCACATTTTCAAGGGAATAAGGATTAGGGCGTTGGGGGCAGGGACGCAAAGGTGCGTAGGGCGGGCCCGGCGGGGCGAGTTTCGGCGACATATTTAGCCGCAAAAGAACGCAAAGATCGCAAAAGATTTTTAACCACGAAACACTCGAAATACGCGAAAAGGTAATTTCACGCGGAGGCGCGGGGATCGCGGAGGTTTCTGTTTCAAATTGCTCATCGCAAATTTACGGGTGCAAAATGAGCCAGCAAATATCCGCCGCGTTCTTTTTCCTCTTTCGCAATACTTACATTCCTGTGCGCTTCTTTTCACTCTTTCCATAGACGCATCAAAACAGCTCCAGTCGCGAGTCCAATGATCGTCCCGAGCGCTGAAAGGAAGATCGGCCGTTCATGCACCGCGTAAGAAGCCCACATCAATCCGTATACCGCACCGAGCGTCCCGCCAGCGGAAGTCCAGAGCCAGGTCTTTTTCAATGCCCGATTCGGCAATGTACTCCAACAGAGACAGTAGGTCGCTAATCCGAAAGACGACGTAATCGGCAAGATGAAAAAGAGCAATAAGCCGCTTTTCAGGGGACTGAGAATTCTTGCCAGAAAAGCATGATCGTCCGGCGACAATTCGATGAAACGATAAACGCCTATTCCAAGCGTCGGGCCGACGACGGCGACGATGAGCATATGCAATAGAAATCGTCGCCAACCCGACATTGTTCATCCCTGCATGAAGACGATGTTACGGCAGCCTTGCTGCGTCAAAATTATCCAGCATTCGATTGCACCCCGTACTCTATATGATCCTAAATCCTGACAATTCTGTAAATCCTGTTCAAAAAGATTTCGTATTCCTTCGTACCTTTGCGGACAAAAACCTTCACCGGCTATTTGCTCCGTAAATGCCAATCCAATCCGTTCCACCCCACCCACGTCTTTTTCTCCTCGCTCCATCGGTAGATTAAATCTCCTTGCAATATCTCGCGCTTCCCTCCGCCTGTTTGCGTTCCCATTCTTCGACCTCGCATTTCGCAATCTGCAACTCCCAGGCTTGTCGTCGTTGCCCGGAACAAAACATCCGATATATAAAAACGGCGTACCAGATCAATGTAAGGAGCGAGGCCCACAGTTCCGTCCACGGCAACGCGTTCACAATTGGGCGAAACATGAAAAAACCGCCGATCGCGGCTCCAATAAGCACAAACATATCTCGTTGCATTTTTTTATCTTTGTAACCGGGCCGCACCACGCAGCCTTTGGCGGGAATCGACTGACGAGCAACGCCCCACAACGCCAAAAAAGGAACGGGCATACAAAGCCACTTATAATTTTGCAAAGCCCAAGCGAATCCAACGCCCAGTAAAACCGTCAAAACGATCGTCGGAATAAATATCCGGTTGTAGTCGCTCCGTTTGTGAATGTATTCGCCTTCCTGAAGAGGTCGCTCTTCCGAACGCAGTTCGTAGGGAATCACCATTTTATGGCAATATAGTTCCCAACCTTCTTGCGTACTCCCAGGCAAGACGGAATGAATCCATCGAGCGAGTCGATAACGATCTTCGGACGAGTAGCGGTCAAATCGAATAGTGACTTTCTGCATGCTCGAGTGAAGAATGACTTTCCCCGGGAGTCGCCACTTCGCGTCAACAATCTCGGCAAATCTAATCGTTTGGCTTTTAAAAACGCCTTGTCGACGGATTTCCTCGTCGGAGACGCAGAGAGATTCTCTTAATGCGGCAAGTAACTCCGAGAAGCAAAAGCCCGCCCAGGCTCCCCAAAAGCCACCGTAAAACAGAGCGCCAATAATACTCCTCTCGGAAAGCATGAGCGAAGCGAACAAAACCGCCATGCCGACAAAAAACAACATCGCGATCCCAGCGACGTAACGTTCGGATTTCTTTGGTCGAAAAATCTCTTCCATCTCGTCGCCCCTCAAGAATCCAATTGCAGAATCCGAAACCTTGATAATTCCTCGTCGCAATCCTTCGCCGAAAATCTAATTTTATCGCATCTCCGCGTTCTCCGCGACTCCTCGTGAAATTGCTCCTCTTTTCGCGTATTTCGTTTTTTTCGTAGTAAAAAGATTGTTGCTCTGTCGGCGTTTTCCGCGCGAGAATCCGCTGCGGAGAATATTTCTTGGTGGGACTCGCTCCGCTCGGCCCACCCTACGGAACTTTGGGTCTCTAGCCCCAACGCCTTATCCGTCTGCGACCTCTTCGAGGTCGTTGTTTTTTGTGACGCTTCCGTTTCCCCGGGTTGCTGCGCACCCGGGGCTAATGGCCGGCATCCTTTCAGGATGCAAAGAGCGACAGGGACGAAGACGCGCTCCTCTTCGAGTCGCGGCTAAACGGGCGTCAGGCACTGGGCGTATGACGACTAAAAGAGACGCTTTTGCGAGTCTTTGCCGAGCGGATGCGCATTGAAGCCCGCGTCATGAAGTCGATCGACGAAGCTCTCCGGTCCATGCGTGCAATAGACGATCCGCGGCGCGACTCGCCCGACCGCCTCGATCAGTTCGTCGTAGTCGGCATGATCGGAAAGGGGGACCGCATGATCGACTTGGAAACGATACTTGGCGCTTTTATCGACCGCCCAGCCCGTCACGGCAATTCGCGTTTGCCGTCCGACATCATCCAGTCCGCCGGCGCCCGGAGGGGCGACGAGCGCCCAGCCCGACTCGACGCGCCCCTTGAAAAGCTCGTAGCGACCGAGATCGACGCCGAATCGCGAATAGATTTGGCTGATTTCAAACGCTTTTCGATGCTGAACGACGGGAACGCCCGCCGAAGTGAAAATCTTGGTCACTTCCTGGGCCTTGCCCAAGGCGTAGGCGAGAACGATCGGCACGGAGCCTTCGGCAAGACATTGACTGATCAGTTCCAAGAGCTGTTCGATAACAAGGTTTCGCGGCGGGAGGCGATAGTCGGGCGTGCCGAACGTACTTTCGATGACGAGAATTTCGGCGTGCGGCAGTTCCGCCCGTTCGGCCGTGGCCGACTCGCTCAATTTGAAGTCGCCGGTGTAGAGCAGGCTTTGATCGCCGTCTTCGGCGAGGAGCATGGCCGAGCCGAGGCAATGTCCGGCGGGAAACGCGGTAAGCCGCAATCCGCCCCAATCGATCGGTCGGCGGTAGACCATGTCGAGCGTTCGGCGGGGCCCCAGTCGATGCCGGTAGAGCGCGGCGGTCTCGGCCGTGCATAAGGCGTATGCGTGCGGGGCGATGTGGTCGGTATGAGCATGCGAAATGAACGCCCTGGGCTGCCGACGATGAAAATCGAGCGCAAGGTCGGCCTTCGTCAGTTTCAGGCCATCGTCCCAATGAAACATCGGAGGGATAAAAGAGGGCATAGCGAATAGGGCATAGGGCGTTGGGGATAGGGCAGGGGAGGGCGCCCAAGCCGACCGTCGCTCTAAAACAGACCGACGATTTCGCCGTTTTCGTTGACGTCGATCATTTCGGCGGCGGGGACCTTGGGGAGGCCAGGCATCGTCATTATATCGCCGGTGAGGACGACGACGAAGCCCGCCCCGGCCGAAACGGTCACATCGCGAAGCGGAACGTCGAAGTTTTTCGGCCGGCCGATCAAAAGCGGATCGGTCGAGAAAGAATACTGGGTTTTGGCCATGCAGATCGGCAGATTGCCGTAGCCGGCCTCTTGCAGGGCGTGGAATTTATCGCGGAGTTTTTTGTCGGCCAACACGTCGGTGGCGCCGTAGATTTCGCGGCAGATGATGCCGACTTTTTGCCAGAGGGTGCAACTATCGGGATAAAGGAGCGTGAAGTCGGCTTTGGAGTTTTCGACGACTTCGACGACGGCGCGGGCAAGCTCCTCGGCGCCTTGTCCTCCTTGGGCCCAATGATTGGCCGTGACGATTTTCACTGAGAGATAAGCGCACTTATCCTTGATGAATTGGACTTCCTCTTCCGTATCGGTGGAGAAATGATTGATCGCGACGACGACCGGCACTCCGAAGCGGTGGATGTTTTCGATATGCTTTTTCAAGTTCTCGACGCCTTTGTCGAGGGCGTCGACGTTGGGCTTCGAGAGTTCCTTGAGCGGAACGCCGCCGTGCATTTTTAGGGCGCGAACCGTGGCGACGATCACGGCCGCGTCGGGCTTGATTCCGGCCTTGCGGCATTTGATGTTAAAGAATTTTTCGGCGCCCAGGTCGGCTCCGAAGCCGGCCTCGGTGACGGTGTATTCGGATAAACGCATCGACAACTTGGTGGCGATGACGCTATTGCAACCGTGCGCGATGTTGGCGAACGGTCCGCCGTGGATGAAGGCGGGATTGTTTTCGAGAGTTTGCACCAAATTCGGCTTGAGCGCGTCTTTCAAAAGGGCGGCCATCGCGCCGTGGGCTTTGAGGTCGGCGGCGGTGACCGGCGTTTTATCGCGGGTGTAGGCGACGACGATGCGGCCGAGACGCTCTTTCAACTCGGCAAGCGATTCGGAGAGGCAGAAGCAGGCCATGACTTCGGAAGCGACGGTAATATCGAATCCGCTTTCGTGCGGCATGCTGTTATTCGCGCCGCCGAGGCCGATGATGACGTCGCGGAGCGCTCGATCGTTCATATCGAGGACGCGTTTCCAAACGATGCGACGCGGATCGATATGGAGCGCGTTTCCGTGGTGGAGATGGTTATCGACCAGCGCGGCGAGCAAATTGTGGGCGAGTCCGATGGCGTGGAAGTCGCCGGTAAAGTGAAGGTTGATATCCTCCATCGGAACGACTTGGGCCATTCCTCCGCCCGCGGCGCCCCCTTTCATGCCGAAGCAAGGTCCCAGGGACGGCTCGCGGAGGCAGACCGACGCGCGCCGGCCGATACGGTTGAGGCCGTCGCAAAGTCCGATGCTGGTCGTGGTCTTTCCTTCGCCGGCCGGGGTGGGCGTGACGGCGGTGACGAGAACCAACTTGCCGGTCGGGGCTTGCTTCAAACGCTCGAAAAGGTCGAGCGAGATTTTCGCCTTCGACTTGCCGAAGCGTTCCAAGTCGGCGTCGGGAACCTGCAATCGCTCGGCGATTTTTTCGATGGGGAGCATTTTCGCGGCGCGCGCGAGTTCGATATCCGGAGGCAAACTTCGGGCGGAGTCGGTCATGATGTGAAGAAAAGTTCTTTGACGTTGTTGCGATGCGAAGTGGAACGTAAATCAATGCGTCTATTTGCCGGCGAGCTTGCGGGCCAAGGTCACGGCGGAACTGGCGTTGTCGCTGTAGCCGTCGGCGCCGATTTCATCGGCGAACTGTTGCGAGACGGGAGCGCCGCCGATCATGACTTTCGTTTTTCCGCGAATGCCGGCCGCCTCCAAACCGTCGATAACGGTTTTCATCATCGACATGGTGGTGGTAAGCAACGAGGAGAGGGCGATGATTGCGCCTTCGTTTTCGCTCGCGGCTTTGACGAATTGCTCGGGAGAGACGTCGACGCCGAGGTCGATGACTTGAAACCCGCCCCCTTCCAACATGGAGGCGACGAGATTTTTTCCGATGTCATGAAGATCGCCTTGGACCGAACCGATGACGACGCGGCCGATGGGCTCGGAGCCGGCGGCGGAAAGATGCGGCGCGATCAACTCGAGCGAAGCTTTCATCGCGCGAGCGGCGATTAACAACTCGGGGACGAAATATTCGTTGCACTCGAATCGGCGTCCCACTTCGTCCATAGCCGGGATCATATACTTTTTCACCAACTCGGTCGGCTCGGCCTTGGCCTCGAGCGCGGCTTTGGTGACTTCCTCCGCTTTTTTCGCATTACCGGTCACAATAGCGTCATACAGTTCAGCTACGTCAGCCATCGGGCGCTGGCTCCTTGTTTGCGGGTAAACGGCAATTTCCGAAAAAGGGAGAGGAAATTGAGCGCAAGTTCATAAATAAACATACATTCGGCTTGGCCGGCAAGCCAGTATTTCCTTGCAAATGGGAGCGTTTTTAGCTAGCATTCCTCATTTTTTCAATATTTAAGACACTTTGGACATGCGATGGTCGGCGAGCAGTTAACGAAAAGCGTGAAGCGAGTGGGGGGAATTCCCCTATTTACGATTTGCCTGAAAAAGGCTTTAGTTTCTTTGGATCGCGAGAAAAACGCGGTTAACGGGCTATTGGTCGGCGACGCCCCCCACCACTTAGGGACTTTTCTTGAAAAAAGCGTACAAATTGGGTATCGGCGAGCCGGGATTTTTCGGTGAAAATTGTTATTGGTCGAAAAAACGTTTACAATGATGGGCGTAAGAAAGCATTCCAAACTGTCGCGCTCTTTCACTTCGGAATCGTACGTTCCGGAGGTATGCATCGCTTGAGCGAAAAGAAAGCGCCGGATTGAATTGGAATACGCTGTAACGGGACGGCACGATGCTAGTATTGTCGCGGAAAGTTGGGGAGCGCATCCTCATCGGCGATGAGATTGCGGTAACCGTCGTTCGAGTCGGTCCGGGGGTGGTGCGCATCGGAGTCGAGGCGCCGCAGAATCTATCGATCGTTCGAGAAGAAATCAAAGACGCCGTGACGCCGATTGACGGCGACGATTCGGGCGCCGCGTAGTTTATTTCGCCGATCGGCAAAGGATAGGCGATTCTATTTTCGAAGGTCGATCGTTCGGGGAGAACTCGGCTTATCGAGGCCGCCGAATTCGACGGCGACGTCTTGCAGCTTTTTCAATTTTTGCGAGACGGAGGCTTCGCCTGGATTTTCGTTTCCGACGGAGGCGCCCCAAAGAATTTGCACGGAGCCGACGAGAATTTTGAACTGCATTCCCCGCGCCGGCCGATTAGCGCCGGGCAAATCGCCGCCGTTCGCCAGAGGCAAGTCCGGCGCGAGCGGAACGATTTTCTGAAGTTTCAATTGCTCCCACACGGGCGACAACGCGACGGCGACGGACGCGCCGGCGACGACTCGAGCGTCGGGCCAACGACGACCGGGCAAAGAGGGCGTTTGTCGGCCGACGTCGCCGAGGTGAGGATACTTCGCGGCCTCGACGGAAGTGAAGCCTTCGGTCGGCAAGACAGTTCCTTCGGCGTCGACGGGGATTAGCCCGCCGGGGACTTCGACCATGCAAACGGGTCTTCTGTATTCAAGCTCGGCTTCGATCGCGGCGGGATGACGCTTTCCGATTCGCACGACGCGGGCCACCCAAGGTTGACGTTCGAACGCGGCGGCGGCGCGGTCGATCAAAGCGTCATCGAGCAACGAAAGAGTCTGATCGCGTCGTAACTCTTCGAGGACGTCGGCGGCGACGTCACGGCGCACCCAAACGGGCGGCGGCGTGATGAGAACGGTAGACACCGTCATGTCGGGCGCTTGACCGGCGACGCCGCGCACTTTCATCCAAGCCGCATACCACACGGCGCCGAAGACGGCGAGAATCACGACGACGAAGAGGAGAGGGCGGGCCGCTTCGCCCCCGAAAAACCAAGCGCGCAGCCGCTCACGGATTGAGGGAGCGGGGGGCGGATTTTTTTTCGCGGCGGCCATAAGCTTGACGAAGAAAAGAGGCGATCGGGAAAACGAATTTACCACACTTCCAGTTCTAATTCGAGTTCGACGCCCATTCGCTCCAAAACTTGATTACGAACGACGTCAATCAGTCGGAGAATGTCTTCGCTGGTGCATTCTGGATCGGCGACGATAAAATTCGCGTGCCGTTCGCTAACGCTCGCTCCGCCGATACGAGTTCCTTTCAAACCGGCGGCGTCGATCAATTCGCCGGCGCTCGCGCCGCGGGCGTTTTTAAACACGCAACCCGCGCATTGATGGCCGAGAGGCTGCGAAGCTTTTTTCAAAATCCACTGCTTCTGCATTCGGCGAGCCAACTCTTGCGGGTCGTCTTGTTCAAGCCTGCAACTTGCGTCCAATATGGCAAGCTCGTCCAAATTGCTTTGGCGATAGCCGAAGATTAATTCGTCGGCGTGGCGTTGAAAAACGTCGCCGGAGAAGGAAACGACGGTAACTTGAATCGTCCATTGGCCGATGCCGCCGGCGCGAGTTCCGGCGTTACCGTGCAAGGCGCCGCCCACCGTGCCGGGGATTCCGACCAAGGTTTCGAGTCCGCCTAATCCTCGGTTGACGGAAGTCGTAACGACGCGCCCGAGCAAGGCGCCGCCCCCGGCGACGATGGAGTCTCCTTCGACTTTAATGTCGCAAAACGAAGGATGAGCCAATCGAACCGTCATTCCCTTCACGCCGTCGTCGCGAACGAGGAGATTGGAACCGCCTCCGAGGACGCGCATGCGGACGCCTTCCTCATTGCAACGTCGGATCAACGCCAATAGCTGATCGGGGCTCTCGGGTTCGGCGAAGAACTCCGCCGGACCGCCCGTTTGGAACCATGTGTGCATAGCCAGCGGTTCATTCTGGCGAACGATGTTTTCGAAGCCGCTCAAAAAACTCATATCCAACCTTTCGAAGGTCCCCTGCGCCTAACGTCAAAATAACGTCGTTCGCTTGAACACGACTTTCTAATTCAGTGAACACGTCTCGTAACAAGACGACGTCGTCGGGCGATCTACGGCCGATTTCCCGCACGCGCTGCGCTAAGTCTTCGGCTTGAACATCGCCGGGTTTCCAGGCGCCTTCGCGAGCGCGGAAAATATCGGCAAGGACAATTTTGTCGGCGAGCAACAGGCTTTCGGCAAATTCGTCGAGCAGACGAGCCGTGCGCAACGCCTGATGGGGTTGAAAGATACACCAAATTCGCCGGTTAGGAAACGCCTCTCGGCAAGTTTCGAGAGCGGAAACCACTTCGGTGGGGTGGTGGGCATAGTCGTCAACCCAAGCTACTCCGCCAAAACCGCCTAAAACCTCAAAACGACGGCGTAGACCGGGGAACGAAGCGAGGGCGTGTGCGGTTTGTTCGGCGGAAATGCCGAAGTCGAGGCACCAGCCGGCAGCCGCAACCGCATTGACGACGTTGTGCATTCCAGGAATCGGCATCTGGACAACGGCGACTTTTTGGCCGTCGCGACGAAGATCAAAACGGTAGCAACCCGCTTTTTCAGAGAGATTATCGGAGGTCCAGTCGGCCTGCGATGAAAGCCCGAAGGAAAACCTTTTTGGCGACCGGGATGAGACCGAACTTATCGCGAGGGAAGCGATATGCGCGGCCATCGCGTTTTCGTGACGGAAATAGATCGCGCCGTTATCGGGGACCGCTTGAAGAAAATCAACGAAGGCGGTCCGTAATGACTCTTGAGTCGGAAAACAATCGAAATGGTCGGGCTCGACGGCATGCAAGATGACGGAGCGAGGTCGGAGCGCGAGAAAGTGCGAACGAAATTCGCACGCTTCGACGACGGCCAAGGAACTATTGCCAGACCGCCCGCCGGAAAAACCGCCGATCGGCGCGGCGCCGCAAAAGACGGTGGGGTCGCACCCCGCTTCAGCGCAAATATGTCCAATCATCGCCGAGGTCGAGGATTTGCCATGCGTTCCGGCGACGGCGACGACATTTTTCTTTGTCGTCAAAAGCCCCACGGCTTCGAAGTAGCTTAGCTGAGGAACGCCGATTTCGATGGCGCGGAGACGTTCCGGATTATTCTCGGGAACGGCGTCGCTGTAGAAGAGGAGATCGGCGCCTCGGGGAAGGTTTTCGGCGTCGTGCGAGCGATGAACGACAAGGTTATTCAAAGACGGATTCTTCGAGGTGAAATCTTCGGCGAGCGCGAGATCGGAGCCTGATAAGCTCCAACCGCGTCGGAGAAGAACGTCGGCCAACGCGCGCATGCCGCATCCTGCGACCCCGACTAGATGGGCGCGTCGATCGTTCGATAAGACGAGGTCAAGCAAATTCTCGTTTGATTCCTTCGGGGACGTCAGAATTCGCTCCTTCGCATTACAAGCTGACGCGAGGTTCGGCCGGAGGTCGGCCTATTGATTCAAACCGCCGAAGCGTCGCTCACGCGCGGCGTAATCTTGAATGGCGCGATCGACGGCGTCTTCGTGAAAGTCGGGCCAACAAACGTCGGCGACCCAAATTTCAGCGTAGCTAATTTGCCAAAGGAGAAAATTGCTGATGCGCATTTCGCCGGCGGTGCGAATGAGGAGATCGGGATCAGGCATTCCGGCCGTATACAGACGACGTTCGAGGGCGTCCTCGTCGATTTGGTCGACGGCTATGCGACCTTTTTGAACGTCTTCGGCCAAGGCCTTGGCGGCGTCGGCCAACTCAGCGCGGGCGCCGTAGTTGATCGCCAAACAGAGCCGCATGCCTGTGTTGGCGGAGCTCATTTCGACGGTTTTATCAATCTCGGCGAGGACATTGTCCGGCAGGCCTTCGCGACGACCGATGACGGAGATGCGAAGATTGGCTTCCATAACGGAGGCGCGTTCTTCGATCATAAACTGGCGAAGCAATTCCATGAGGAAATTTCGTTCCTCGACGGGACGGCGCCAGTTTTCGCTGGAGAAACAATACAGAGTGAGCTGCTCGACGCCAAGTTTGGCGCAACGTTCGGAGACGCGGCGAACGCTCTCGGCGCCGTTACGATGCCCTTCGACGCGAGGCAACCCGCGCCGGCGAGCCCAACGTCCGTTGCCGTCCATAATGATCGCGATATGACGGGGCATTCTCTCGGGCGGCACGCCCGGCAAAGCAATCCGTTCGACGTTATCGGAGCGTTCTTGCATCGGCGGGCGATTAGTTGTTTTCGGCGACGCCGCGAACGCGTCGACCAGGACGCTCTTCGCTCTCGCGGATGATCTTGAGGAACATCTCTTCCAAAGTCGTCGTGGGGTTGCCCATTGATAGAACGGAACAACCGTGACGCTCGATAACTTGCTTAACTTCGGCTTCGGCGATCGGCGAAAGTTGGGTCGTGCGAATTTCGGTGACGTCGCTAACTTTCAGCAAGGAATCGACGCGTCCAAGCTCTTTTAATTCGCCTTGATAGAGAATGGCGATGCGATCGCACACGTCTTGCACGTCGGCCAACAAATGGCTGCACATCAAAACGGTTTTGCCTTGATTGCGGAGCTCGATGATCATATCTTTCATTTCGCGGATGCCGATGGGATCGAGCCCCGTGGTCGGCTCGTCGAGAATGACGAGTTCGGGATCGTTGATCAAGGCTTGCGCTAAACCGATGCGCCGCGTCATGCCCTTGGAATACTCTTTCAATTGACGTTTTTTCGCCCAATCGAGCCCAACTTTTTCGATGAGGTCGGCGACTCGTTGGCGCCGGACGGCACGCGGAATGTTGAAGAGTCGGCCGTAGAAATCGAGCGTCTCTTCGGCATTCAAAAATCGATAGAGATAGGACTCTTCGGGCAAATATCCGATTCGCTCATTTTTTGTGACGTCGGAGGCGTCGCGGTCGAAGACCAAGGCTTGGCCGCTCGTGGGAAAAAGCAGGCCCAGGAGCAATTTGATGGTGGTGGTTTTGCCGGAGCCGTTCGGACCGAGGAGGCCGAAGATCTCGCCGCGTCGCACTTCAAAGTCGAGAGCTTTCAGGGCGCGGACTTTTTGGCGACCCCAAAAATCGCGATAGACTTTGGACAGATTTCTCGTTTCGATGATCACGTCGGACGACATGGAATAACCTCGGTTGATCGAAAACGCTTAATACCGGAGATAGAAACAAGAGCGTCGGATTTCGGCGTCGGCGAACGGTTCCTCGCGTGGGCCGTAAAATAATGGACGCGTCTTGCGGATATTGCATAAAACATCCACTATAGGTTAGGATCGTCGATGTTTCAAGGCGGCGTCCCCCCCGCTCCGGCGGCGCCAACGGCAAGTCTGGATAGTTTTAACCCGCATGAAATCATTCACTTACCAAGACGCACTGACCTTCCTCGACCGAAGGGTGAATTTCGAGCGATTTCGAGCGATTCCCAGCCCGGAGCGGGAATTTAAACTGGACCGGATGCGTGAACTTCTCCGGCGGCTCGGCGATCCGCAAGATAAAACGCCGATCGTTCATATTGCCGGGACGAAAGGAAAGGGGTCAACGGCCGCGATGATAGCCGCGGCGTTATCGGCGGCCGGCTACGTGACGGGGCTGTTTACCTCCCCCCACTTGGAAAGCGTTCTAGAACGTATCGCCGTCGGAGGCGTTTCGTGCAAACCGGAAGACTTCGCAGAAATCATCGCGGAAATTGCTCCGGCAGTCGAAGATATGGACGCCGAAGCGAATGAGGTAATCGATCGTTCGAACGATTCGCCCGCTCGCACAGAATCGCCGACTTCCGACGAAGCGTTTTTTCCGCCGCATGGACCGACGTATTTTGAAATTCTCACCGCCGCAGCTTTCGTTCACTTTGCAAAGAAAAAAACGGATGCGGCCGTAATAGAAGTCGGCCTAGGAGGACGCCTCGATTCGACGAACGTTTGCACGCCGCAGCTTGCCGTAATCACAAGCGTCGGCTTCGATCATACGGAGCAACTTGGAAACACCCTTGCGGCGATCGCCGGAGAAAAGGCGGGGATCGTCAAACCGAACGTTGCGTCGATAAGCGGCGTCACGGAATCGACGTCCCAGGCAGTCGTGCGTTCAATATGTAAAGAGCGAAACAGCGCCGTCGCCGA
This sequence comes from Thermoguttaceae bacterium, assembly GCA_963665265.2. Classification (GTDB taxonomy): domain Bacteria; phylum Planctomycetota; class Planctomycetia; order Pirellulales; family Thermoguttaceae; genus CAXXHQ01. The sequence goes on from OY762224.2 coordinate 3,699,006, forward strand.
GTTGGAAACCGATTTCGACTTCACATACGTTCCTCCGAAAAACTTGGAGACGGCCGAATCGCATGGACGGATTGACGTTTTTTCAAAAACCGCGGCGTCTTCATGGCGAATGACCGACGTTGAGGTTTCGTTGCATGGACGGCATCAAGCAAAAAACGCGGCCATCGCCGTCGCGGCGCTTTTCGAATTACGTCGCCAAGGTTGGAACGTTTCGGATGACGCGATTCGCACGGGATTAAAATCGCTTCAATGGCCAGGAAGAGTGGAAATTGTGCGACGACGACCGACGGTCATTCTTGACGCCGCGCATAATCCGGACTCCGCCGAGGCGCTTGTCCGAACAATTCAAGAGAGTTTTCACACTGAACGACGTTTTCTTATTCTCGCGGCGACGGCGGGCAAAGACTTATCCGGAATGTTAACGCATTTCATTCCGTTTTTTAACGAGATTTTCATCACTCGTTACGTTAGCAACCCTCGAGCTGTTCCGCCGGAAGAAGCGCTCGCCGAGGCGCAGCGGATTTGCGGGCGTGAATATCCGACGTTTTCCGATCCGCAAAGCGCCTGGCAAGCCGTATCGCGGATAGCATCGAGCGGTGATTTGATTTGCATCGCCGGATCTTTTTTCATCGTCGGCGAGATGCGCAAGCTCGTTCAAGCATAACGCACTCGTCACTCTATTTCTAACGAGCAAATGACGCCCAAGTTTGTCGAGCTCGCTCACCGCATCGCCTCGCAAGAACAGAAAAAGCCCCTTCAATTTTGAGGATTGAAGGGGCTTGGATTGTTTAATCGGGCCGTTCAAGGAACGGCTTTACGAACCGTTTAGCGACGGCGACGGATCCAACCGAAGCCCAAGCCCGCCGCGGCGATGCCGAGGAGGACGAAGGTCGAGGGTTCAGGAACCGCGTTGACCGCCGATACCGCGCCGTCCGTGACGGTCGTCACGGGTTCTTCGGCAGTCGTACCGCCGAGAACCAACGAATCGGCCACCAACGTGCCGACCGTGATGACTGCGTCGCCGTTGACGGCGACCGTCGAGGCCGTGCTCACGATGCTGTTGATCGTGTGCGTTCCGCCCGTCGTCAAAACAAGGCTGGAACTGCCGGCCACGGTGACGGCGTTCAACGTGCCGGAGCCGCCGAGCAAGAGATTGCCGGAGGTGACGACAGTCGTTCCGCTGAGGCTTTGAACCCCAAGTAACGTCAAGGAAGCCGAGCCTTTCTTAACGAAGCCCGTACCGGACTGCGTGCCGCTCAACGTCAAAGCGACGTCGTTGGCGAATGCAGCCGAACCGGCGACGGTAGTCTTACCGTACACCGTCACCGGCGAACCGGCGCCGAGGTACCACGTTGCGCCGTCAGCAAGATTGACATTCTTCGAAATCGTCTGATACGTACCGACGTCCCAGAACCCGAGCGTCGCGCCTCTGGCGACGTATGCGGTACCGGAGGCCGTTCCCATACCAATCTTCGACTGGAAGCCTAGCGTACCGGCCTCAATCTTGATATCTCCAAAACCAGCGTCGCCGACGTTCTTAATCCAGATCTCGCCGGAGCCGACCTTGGTGATCGCATGACCGTTGCCTTGGACATAACCGCCAATACCACCCTCGGCGATATCCCAACGCCAAGCGTCGCCGGTGCCGATTGAGGCGTCGGCGTCGAGTACGAGCTTGTTAACAACGGCGTACTCCCAGTTGGGAGCGACGGTGGCGAACAAGGCGCCTTGGTTGTTGAAGCCGGATCCCGCGATATGAATCTCGTTCGTAAACGGCGTAAGACTGCTGACGTTGCAAACGTTCAAGGAACCGCTTCCGGAAACGGTGATGTTCCCGACGGCGGCCGCAACCGCGGCGCTGCTGTAGGCCAACACGCCGCCGGAGACGAGCGTGCCGCCGACGTTGTCGTTGAGCGTGTTGATCGTCAGCGTGCCGCTGCCGGTCTTCACGATGCTCGACGCGCCGGAGATCTTGCCAGCGCCGGTCAACGTGTAGTTGCTCGTACCGGTGAAGGTCACCGTCTGCGGGTAAACCGTCGTGTTCAACGTCACCGTCGTGTACGTCGACGCGTCGTTGAACGTCACGTTATCGGCGTCGTAGTACGCGTCCGGCGACGTCCCGTTCATCCACGAGGTCGTATCGCCCTTCACGTTCCATACGCCGGTCGACGACGCGCCGTTCCAAACCAGCGACGCGTTCGAGCCGGAAACGATCAACGATAAGCTCTGCGACTCCGTCAACCCCGTGCCGATCGCGGTCGATAGCGTATAACGGGTGTTGTTGGTGATGTTCGCCGCGCTGATCGCGTTGGAGAGCGGACTCGTCGCCGTCACGATCTTATACGACGACTTCAACGGAGAGCCGAGGAACGTGACGTTCAACTTCGCGTTCCCTAGCGTTCCGCTCTCGTTCCCCTTGACCATCAAAAGATCGCTCGCCGTTCCGCTCACGTCAATATTGAGCGTCGCGCCGGAGGTTAACACCAGCGAATTGCCTTGCATATCGAACGTCAACGTTCCGATCGAGTAATTGCCGCCGGGAGCGATGAACGTCGATCCACTCGAAGCCTCGGCGAACGAAATTCCCGCAGGGGCGAGGATCGTGCCGGAACCGCCGACGACTTGCGAAACCGTCGCATTGCCGAAGCTGAGGCTAGAGCCCTCAGCGTACAACGTCGCTCCGGAATTCACGAATACGCTGCCGACAAGATTGCCTCCCGACAACGTCAACGTTCCGGCGTTGATCGTCGTCGAACCGGTGTAGGTCTGGGGCGAGGCGAACACCCACGTGCCGGCGCCGCTCTTGATTACGTTCACGGGACTGTTCGTGCCGTCGGTGATCGAACCGCGCATTTCACCCGCGCCGGCCCCTTGCAAATACAAGTAGCGGGCCGTGACGGTGTTCGTGTTCGTTATATTGCCGTTCAGCACGAGAGTGCCGGAATCCGACTGAATAACGTAACGATCGCCGCCGGAGGTCAAATTGATCGAGGAACTGATCGTGTTCTTGCCCTGTTCGTTAAGAATGTGGGCGTAAACGTAGGCCGGCTGACGGCCGCCTAGAGTAATCGCATCCATCCCCGTGGGACCGACCGACAAGGTCGAGCCGGAGGGAGAGGACGACGTCAAGGTCAGCTTGGATTTGACCGAACCGCCGCTAATCGTCAAGCCGCTCGTGGCGCTCAACGCTTGCGGCATTCCGACCTCGTCCAGCAACAGCGTGGCGCTGTTGTTGACGTTCGTGGCTCCGGTGTACGTGTTGGCTCCATGCGCCCGGTAGGTGCCCGAGCCGGCGTAGGTCAAACCGTAAGCTGAAGCGCTAGATCCCACCACGAAGTTATTGCCGATCGTAACGGCGTTATTCGAGTTGAAAATAACGGCGCTCGTCGATTCGTTCATGACGTCGGCGGTGAGACCGTAGGTCAGCGCGCCGCCGTTACCGAATTGCAAAGTGCCGGAGCCGACGGTCGTGACGCCGGACCAATTCGCGACGGTGAACGCCGCCGTGCCCGAGCCGAGCTTGTAAAGCGCGGGGGAGGTCACCGCGCCGGTGAAGACGGCGGTGGACGTGCCGGCGACCGTGACGTTGCCGCTGCCGGCGAACGTGACGTTGCCGGAGAACGTTCCCGCCGCAGCGTCGGTCAAGAGCGTGCCGATCGAGCCGCCCGTCGCAAGCGCGACGTTATTGCCGACGTTGATCGATCCCCAGTAGGAGAACGTCGCGCCAGAGGCGACCGAAACGGAGGCCAACGAGCCGGACGTTCCGAGGATCGTCGAGCCTTGAACGCAGAAATCGCCTTCGTTGACGTTCAACGCGCTCAAGCCGGTTTCGCCGAGACCGACGAAGATAATGCGATTCGTGCCGGCCTTGGTCAACGCATGACCGTTGCCGGTGAAGTAGGAACCGCTCAAACGGCCGAAGTCGTAACGCCCGGCGTCGCCGCCGATCGTGGCGTCGCCCGTCATAACGGCGGCGCGAATAGCGCTGTACGACTCCACGGTGCCGGAGTTGGTGATCGCGCCTTTTCCGTCAACGCCCGCGCCGGCGAAGCTGACAACCATGCTGCCTACCGTCGAGCGTTCAGTGCCGACGTAGCCGGCGACGTTCGTATTGACGTCAAGAGTGGCGCCGGAGGCGATGGAAAGCGTGCTGGCGCGAGTGAGATCGCCGAAGGCGGTCGCGTTTCCGACGACGACCTTACCGGCGTTGATTGATATGTTGCCGGCGAACGTGTTCGCGTTCGCGATGGTCAACGTGCCGGAGCCGGACTTCACGAAAACGCCCGTGCCGGAAATCGTCTTGCTGGTGTAAATGGAACTCCCCCACGTCATGTCGTTCGCGTTGTTGAGGATGAACGTTCCGTTGTCCACCAACGAATTGCCGACGCCGAGAGTCGAGCCTTCGCTCAGGCTCAACGTTCCGGCGTTGATCACGACGTTACCGGAGAACGCATTGGTTCCGGTGTTGGAAACGGTCAACGTGCCCGCTCCCGTCTTCACCAACGTGCCCGAGCCGAGAATGCGGCCCGTCCCCGAAAGGACGTAATTCTTCGTCGAGTTGTTAAACGCGATCGTGCCGGCCGGGGTGACGGTCGTATTGAGCGTCACGGAAGTGACCGTCGCGGCGTCGTCAAAGGTCACGAAGTCCAAATCGTAGAACTTTTCGGGCGCCGCCGTGGAGGCCCAGTTGACCGTCGTTTTGACGTCCCACGAGGCGCTGCTCGAGCCTTTCCAAGTCAATCCGACCGGAGAGCCCGTGACGTTCAAGGTCAACGCCGTACCGCTGGCGACCAAATCGAACGACTGACGCGAGGTGCTGCTGCCGAGACCCGCGAGATTGGCGTTCGAAGCGGTGCCGACCAACGACGAATAACCGGCCAATTTGTAGCTGCCCGTGGCCAAATATCCGTCCAAGAGATTGACGTTGATAATCGACGAAGCTCCGAGAGTCATCGCGCCGGTGACGGACAAGTAGTCGTTTCCGGCGGCCAATGAGCTGCGTAGATCGTAATTGAGAACGCCGCTCGCCGCGTTCAAACCGTTGGCGAAGGCCAAGGTGCCGGTGGAGCCGACGCCGGCGGCGTTGACGGAGCCGTAAGAGCCAAGCGTAAAGGCGCCCTTCACGGTTCCCAAACCTTGAAGCGACTGAGTCGTCGAAGCGCCGACCGCCGCGCCGGAAACGGCGGAGACGTCGAAGAAGGCGCCCGCGGCCACGGCGATAACCGGACTGCCGGCGATCGAGCCGCCGGAGCCAAGCGCGAGCGTGCCGGCGTTGACGGAAGTGGTGCCCGCGTACGTATTGACGCCGGAAAGGGTCCAAACGCCCGCTCCGCTCTTCACGACGCTGACGGCGCCCGTCGTGGAAGCGCCGTTGCCGATGGAGCCGCTGACGACGCCGTTGCCGGCGCCCGTCAAGTTGAGGAAACGATTATCAGCGGTGGCCGTATTGTTGACAATATTCCCCAAGGTCAGCGTACCGCTCTGCGACTCGATATTGTAGCTGTTTCCGCTAGTTTGCAAGGAAATATCGCCGGAAACCGTATTGGCGCCGGAGAGGTTGATAAGATGGGCGGCGGTGGTGGAGCGACCGTTCAAGGTCATTTTATTGGACATGGAGATGTCGCCGGACAACTGCGCGTTGGCCACGCCGGTTCCGCCGTTAGTAAGCATTAAACTCGAAACGCCGAGAGCGGCGGAATTCGTCAATTTCAAAACGCCGCCGTTAACGACGGTTTGGCCGTTGTAGGTATTCGCAGATCCGGAGAGAGTAACGGTTCCGGTGTTGGTCGCGGCAAGATAAATGCCGCCGACGAAGTTCGCCGGAGCCGAATCGACGACCGTTCCGGAGATCACGCCGCTAAAGTTATAACTTCTTGCGGAATTGATGAGCAATTGGCCGTTCCAGTTGGCCGGATACGACGTGTAGCCAATGTTGATATTGGCCGCCTGCGCCGCGGCGGAGAGTGCACCGCTGTTCGCGGAGCCGTCGCCAATTTGGACCGTGCCTTCCGTAATTCTGAGCGTTCCCCAGCTAGAGACTTTAGAGTCGCTCGTTCCGGAAATGGTGAGAATACCGGCCAGGTTCTTGGTCAAAGAACCGTCTGTGCCGAGGTCGATGGAACCGGTCACAATGTGGTTACGAGACGCATTCCCCGTCAGGCTCATGACTAAGTTTGCGCCGGAACCGACGACCGAGTTATAAAGGTTTAACTGCTGATTCCACCCATTTCCGGCGTAAATCGTGCCGCTTCCAACGACGTTAATTTGCCCGGTAGCGTTGAGCGTACCGCCGTTCACATTGAGGGCGCCGCCATTCAATGTAATCTGTCCGCGGAGATTTTGCGTACCGCCGTTAAGATCAACGTTGCCTCCGGCGTCAATGATAAAGTCATTGACCAGATTGCGACCAACCCAGGTCCAAACCCTGGCTCCGTTACGAACGCGCACAACGGAGTTACCGAAGGCGTAGTCTGACTGCGGGTTGATTTCGCCGCCTTGAATGTCGGTCGTACCGGTATAAGTGCTAACCGCGGAGGACAACCCCAAGTCAAGGTAACTGCTTCCCGTTTTGGTAAAGCCGTTCGTTCCCGTGATCGTGGACTTGAGGTAGATTCCGCCGCCCCAAGCGCCGTTTCCGTCGGTATTAATGACCGAAGAACCGACCAGATTCAACGTGCCGCCAATGATTGTGTAGGCGCTCGCCACCGTAACTTTGCAGTAGAGGTTCTGCACATTAATCGTATCGCCTGAAGCGATCGTAATCGTCTGAGCGGACGTCGAATCAAAAGAGGCGTCATTAACGGCGCTGTTATTCCAAACGGTATCGAGCGCGCCGCCTGAAGCGGTAGACCACTTCATCGTCGTCGTATCCCACGTGCCGGAGGCGTTCGTGCCGCCGTTCCACCAGAGCGTGGCGGCCTGGGCGGAGGAGGCGAGAACCATCGCCAACGCCAACGACCCCAAGGCTAACAAGCCATGCAATCTTTTCGTCATACAAGTAACCCTTTCCTAAGTAGGTCCAGAACGCTGTGAAACCCTGATGCGCTCTTCTCTCCGCTGCGTCAGAACTTCCGCTTGGTGCAACTGATTCACGCAATACTTCGAGACCTCGCGTAATCCCGTCAACTAAAGCGATTGTCGTTCAATCCGGTATGAACGATAACTACTTCAACGTCGAAAGAAGACTCGAGCCTCGTCAAACGCAACAAACCGCGAACGCCTGACGACGTCCGGGCGACTATTCCCAAAATTTAAACAAGAAAACTCAACAATTTCCGCGAACAATGCCGTGAGGCAGTTATATAAAACAAAGGGCGTCGTTAAGTTTTTCTTAAAACGCGCAGACACGCAAAAATAAAAGCGAAGCCATCCTTTGAAATCGGCGAGCGACGAAAACCACCTAGCCCAGTACGAGAAAACGGGGTCGGCAAGAATTCAAGAGGCGCGTCGAAAGGTGTAAACTCGAAATTGAAGGTGGAATTACCGAAAAACGAAAAAGCGAGGAGCCGCGTAATTTGAACTGATAAAACGCACAAAACACACATGCGGCGTCAGCATAAGCCAGTCCATCATCACGGTCAGTGATTGCCATTGTAACAAAAGCAACACTTTTCGCAAGCGATTACCTAAAATTACTCACGAAAGCACCAATCTAACGCCCCCCCCCCTCTTTTGCGTTAGAGAATCCCATTTTCGCGAATAACTTACGGCAAGAAAAGCAAAAAGCCCCTTCAATTTTGAGGATTGAAGGGGCTTGGATTGTTTAATCGGGCCGTTCTAGGAACGGCGTTACGAACCGTTTAGCGACGGCGACGGATCCAACCGAAGCCCAAGCCCGCCGCGGCGATGCCGAGGAGAACGAAGGTCGAGGGTTCAGGAACCGCGTTGACCGCCGATACCGCGCCGTTCGTGACGGTCGTCGGGGTTTCTTCGCCGGTCGTGCCGCCGAGAACCAACGAATCGGCCACCAACGTGCCGACCGTGACGACCGCGTCGCCGTTGACGGCGACCGTCGAGGCCGTGCTCACGATGCTGTTGATCGTGTGCGTTCCGCCCGTCGTCAGAACGAGGCTAGAACTGCCGGCAACGGTAACGGCGTTCAACGTGCCGTTGCCGCCGAGCAAGAGATTGCCGGAGGTGACGGCAGTCGTTCCGCTGAGGCTTTGAACCCCAAGTAACGTCAAGGAAGCGGTGCCGCCTTTAACAATGCCGGAGCCAGAAACAGTTCCGCTCAGAGTAGCCGCAATGCTATTGTTAACATTCGCGGAGCCCTCGAGGGTAATCTTTCCGGCAAGAGTCAAGGCCGAACCGGCGCTAATAGACAAGGTGCCGCCGTTAAGCAACTTGACGTTTTTCGACACGGTCGGGAAGTATGAACCGACGTTGTAGAACGACAAGGTGGCTCCGTTCGAAACGTAAGCAGTGCCAGTCGTGGTCCCCAAACCGATATTGGATTGGAAGCCGAGAATACCAGCTTCAACCTTGATATCGCCGAAACCAGTGTCGCCGACGTCCTTGATAAAGATCTGACCGCTGCCGACCTTGGTGAGCGTATGGCCATTGCCAGTAACGTAGCCCCCAGTGCCGGGAGCAATGTCCCAACGCCAAACGTCGCCGGTGCCGATCGAGGCGTCGGCGTCGAGTACGAGCTTGTTAACAACGGCGTACTCCCAGTTCGGGCCGACCGTGGCGAACAAGGCGCCTTGGTTGTTGAAGCCGGATCCCGCGATATGAATCTCGTTCGTAAACGGCGTAAGACCGGCCGTTCCGCAAACGTTCAAGGAGCCGCTTCCGGAAACGGTGATGTTACTAGTAAGGGCGGCAATTATGGCGGTGCTGCCGTAGGTCAACACGCCGCCTTTGACGAGCGCGCCGCCGACGTTGTCGTTGTACGTGCTGATCGTCAGCGTGCCGCTGCCGTCCTTCACGATGCTCGACGCGCCGGAGATTTTGCCCGTGCCGGACAACGTGTAGTTGCTCGTTCCGGTGAAGGTCACCGTCTGCGGGAACACCGTCGTGTTCAACGTCACCGTCGTGTACGTCGACGCGTCGTTGAACGTCACGCTATCGGCGTCGTAGTACGCGTCCGGCGACGACCCGTTCATCCACGAGGTCGTATCGCCCTTCACGTTCCATACGCCGGTCGACGACGCGCCGTTCCAAACCAGCGACGCGTTCGAGCCGGAAACGATCAACGATAAGCTCTGCGACTCCGTCAACCCCGTGCCGATCGCGGTCGATAGCGTATAACGGGTGTTGTTGGTGATGTTCGCCGCGCTGATCGCGTTGGAGAGCGGACTCGTCGCCGTCACGATCTTATACGACGACTTCAACGGAGAGCCGAGGAACGTGACGTTCAACTTCGCGTTCCCTAGCGTTCCGCTCTCGTTCCCATTAACCATCAAAAGATCGCTCGCCGTTCCGCTCACGTCAATATTGAGCGTCGCGCCGGAGGTTAACACCAGCGAATTGCCTTGCATATCGAACGTCAACGTTCCGATCGAGTAATTGCCGCCGGGAGCGATGAACGTCGATCCACTCGAAGCCTCGGCGAACGAAATTCCCGCAGGGGCGAGGATCGTGCCGGAACCGCCGACGACTTGCGAAACCGTCGCATTGCCGAAGCTGAGGCTAGAGCCCTCAGCGTACAACGTCGCTCCGGAATTCACGAATACGCTGCCGACAAGATTGCCTCCCGACAACGTCAGCTTTCCGGCGTTGATCGTCGTCGAACCGGTGTAGGTCTGGGGCGAGGCGAACACCCACGTGCCGGCGCCGCTCTTGATTACGTTCACGGGACTGTTCGTGCCGTCGGTGATCGAACCGCGTATTTCACCCGCGCCGGCCCCTTGCAAATACAAGTAGCGGGCCGTGACGGTGTTCGTGTTCGTTATATTGCCGTTCAGCACGAGAGTGCCGGAATCCGACTGAATAACGTAACGATCGCCGCCGGAGGTCAAATTGATCGAGGAACTGATCGTGTTCTTGCCCTGTTCGTTAAGAATGTGGGCGTAAACGTAGGCCGGCTGACGGCCGCCTAGAGTAATCGCATCCATCCCCGTGGGACCGACCGACAAGGTCGAGCCGGAGGACGAGGACGACGTCAAGGTCAGCTTGGATTTGACCGAACCGCCGCTAATCGTCAAGCCGCTCGTGGCGCTCAACGCTTGCGGCATTCCGACCTCGTCCAGCAACAGCGTGGCGCTGTTGTTGACGTTCGTGGCTCCGGTGTACGTGTTGGCTCCATGCGCCCGGTAGGTGCCCGAGCCGGCGTAGGTCAAACCGTAAGCTGAAGCGCTAGATCCCACCACGAAGTTATTGCCGATCGTAACGGCGTTATTCGAGTTGAAAATAACGGCGCTCGTCGATTCGTTCATGACGTCGGCGGTGAGACCGTAGGTCAGCGCGCCGCCGTTACCGAATTGCAAAGTGCCGGAGCCGACGGTCGTGACGCCGGACCAATTCGCGACGGTGAACGCCGCCGTGCCCGAGCCGAGCTTGTAAAGCGCGGGGGAGGTCACCGCGCCGGTGAAGACGGCGGTGGACGTGCCGGCGACCGTGACGTTGCCGCTGCCGGCGAACGTGACGTTGCCGGAGAACGTTCCCGCCGCAGCGTCGGTCAAGAGCGTGCCGATCGAGCCGCCCGTCGCAAGCGCGACGTTATTGCCGACGTTGATCGATCCCCAGTAGGAGAACGTCGCGCCAGAGGCGACCGAAACGGAGGCCAACGAGCCGGACGTTCCGAGGATCGTCGAGCCTTGAACGCAGAAATCGCCTTCGTTGACGTTCAACGCGCTCAAGCCGGTTTCGCCGACGCCAACCATAATAACGCGGGAGGTGCCAACCTTGGTCAACGCATAGCCGTTGCCCGTGAAGTAGGAGCCCGTCTCGCGACCGATATCCCAGCGTCCGGCGGAGGCGCCGATCGTGGTGTTACCGTTCAAGACGACGCGTTGCACGGCGTTAAAGACGTCGGTGGTGGAGGAGCTAGTAATGGCGCCGAGGCCGTTCACGCCGGCGCCGCTAACAGCAATAACCCTGGCGCCGACGGTGGTGCCGTTGACGTCCAAGGTGGCGCCGGAGGCGATCGTCGTCGTGCCTGCAGCGGTGCTGCCAACGGAAAACCCAGTCCCGAGCTTCACCGTGCCGGCGGAAATCGCCATGGCTCCGGAGAAGGAATTCGAGGCGGACAAGGTCAAGACGCCCGCGCCAAGCTTCGTCACGCTACCGACGCCGCTGATCTCATTGGAAATCGTATAATCGTCGGGACGATTAACGATTAAGGCGCCGTTATCGACGATTGCGGCCGTTCCGACGCTACCGGCTCCGACGGTGACGCCGTCGCCCAACTGGAGCGTGCCGGCGTTGATCGTGGTCGTGCCGGAGTACGTGTTCGTGCCGACGTTGGCGACGATCAACTTGCTCGTACCGCTCTTCGTCAAGCCGCCGCGACCGGCAATAACGCCGGATCCGTTGATCATGTAGTTTTTCGTATTTGAATCCACCGTGATGGAACCTGGAGTAATAATGGCGGTGCCAATGGTAACGGTAGTGGCGGAGCCAGAATCGTTGAAGGTCACGTAATCCAAATCGTAGTAGAACTTATCGGAGGCGCTCGCCCAATTGGCCGACGAAGTCCCCGCAGTCCATGTGCTGCCGGCCGTACCGGTCCAAGTGACGTTCAAGGGAGATCCGACGACGGTCAACTGAACCAAAGAGGTCGTATTGCTGACCTTGAAGGATTGGCGAGTCGTCGCGCCCAAGCCGCTCAACGTGAAGTTGGAGGAAGCGCCGCTAATTGAACCGCAGTTGAACAACGTATAGGTGCCGTTGGTCAAAACGCCGTCAACAGGATTGATCTGCAGCGTCGTCGTGTTGGCAGAGTTGATGGTAAACGCACCGTTCACTCTCACCAAGTCGTTGCTGCCAGTGGCGGAATTCGACAAATCGAACGCGACAATACCGCCAGCGTTTGCGCCGACCGTCAAGTTTTGCACGGAAAGCGTGCCGTAAGTTCCGCTCATGCCAGGGGCAATCATGCCGTAGGAGCCGAGAGAGACCGCACCAGTAACGGAGCCAAAGCCCCGCAACGTTTGATACGCCGTTGCGGCAGTGCCCGCGCCGGAGCCGCCGAGCACGAACCCGGACGTCTGGGCGGAAAGGTCGAGGACGGCTCCGGAGTTAACCGTGAGGCTAGTCGCTCGAGTGAGAGTCGCGGCGGAGCCAAGCTTCAACGTTCCGGCGTTCACCGTGAGGCCGCCGGCAGTGTTCATCGCGCCGTTGAGGCTCCAAACGCCGGAACCCGTCTTGAGAACGTCAATTTGACCGGTAGTTTGCGTGCCCGGACCAATATCGCCGGTCACGACGCCGTCACTGGCGCCAGCCAAAATAAACATGCGGTTGGAGGTATAGGTGGAGTTGTTGAAAACGTTTGCTAAAGTCAACGTGCCGGAATCGGACTGAACCATCGAGTAGGTTCCATCTTCGGCAACGTATATATTACCGGTAATCGAATTGTTACCGCTTTCGTTGACGATATGGGCGGCGGTGGAGCCACTGCGTCCGCGAAGGTAAAAAGCTTCTGCAATGGTGACATTGTTGGCGAGAGCCAATCTTCCGTCATAGGTTCCGCCGCTGATCGCACGAGTGGCGAAGCTGGTCAAGGCGTTGGAGTTCGTAACCTTTAACGTACCGTTATAGATGTAAACGTAGGAAGTAGCGCCATTTGTGCCTGCAGTTCCCGTGTTTCCCATAACCCAAGTGCCGGAACCGGTCTTGAGTATCGAGACGCTGGCGCCGGAGCCGCCCAACCCAACGCCGACGGTGCCGTTAAAATACCCCATGCCGCCGCCCGCGTCACCACGTAGCACGACGTTACGAGTAGAAGTAGTGGCGCTCAATAGTGCGCCTATGGATCCCGTGAAAGTCAGCGAGCCGTTCGCGTCGGCGCCTGCGTCAATGACCGTATAAGAACCGCCGGACGACAGGTACATGGTGCTGGCAAGAGTATTCGTGCCGCTTAAGTTAACGATGTGGGATGTAAGAGTTGAAGCGGCCGGCATGTAACCGACCGTGGGCGTATCAATAGACCCTGTATTGTTCGTCTTTTTCGGAATGATTCGGATGGTATTTGAGAAAGTTACGCCGTTGGCAAGTTCTAATCTAGCGTCGGTTGACGTCGTGGCGCTGGTACTATAAAAGTTTCCGCCGATACCAAGGGTGGCGGATCCCAAAGCCGCGGAGTTGGTGATGCGCAAGGCGCCGCCGACGGGCGCGTTGTTCCCGTTGTCGCTGCTGCCAACCCAAAACGTCGTGTTCGCGTCGAGAGAGTTGGCCGAGTTAAGAATCAGCGTACCGGAACCACGTTTCGAGAGAGTCAAGATCGTCTCGGTTCCGCTAGCGGTAACGGCAAGAGGAGCCGACAAAGTGGTCGTCGCGCTCGTCGCCACTGTAATCGTGCTGCTGTTTGCGAAAGTGAGCGTGCCGCCGGTCAAAGCGTAGCCGGACGTATTGAAGGTGAGGCCGCTATTTTTAATGCCCCCGGCGTTGACGGCGACGGTTCCAGCAGTCCCTTGGAAGACGGCGGCGTCGGTGCCCGCAGCGGTCCAGATAGTGTTAAGCACGCCGCTTGTGGTGGAAGCCCATGCCGTCGTGGTCGTATCCCACGCGCCGGAACCGCCGCTAAGGCCGTTCCAGTAGAGCGTGGCCGCTTGGGACGCGCTCGCCGTTAGTAGCAACGCCGCTGCCGTCAAAGCGACGACAAGCTTGGCGCCATGCAATCTTTTCGTCATACAAGTAACCCTTTCCTAAGTAGTACCAAAACGCAGTGAAATTCCGACGCGAAACGGAGTTCGCCGTTTCAGAATTTCCGCTTGATGCAAATTGATCGCAACCGACGAGAACCGATTCGCCCAACATGGCCATCGAATGCAGCCGACTTAATCCGGTATAAGCGGCCAAATCCGAAGCCTATCGCGAAAGAGCGCTCGTAAAACGCAACCAACCGCGAACCCGCAATTGCGTGTTCGAGGTTGAAAAAAATCCTTAGTTTCAAAACCAACGTCGCGAAGATCGAACTGTTTATGGTAATCGAGGAAACAAACCGCAGTGAAAGCGGAAGTAACCGCGAGAAGCGTCGGACAATCGTCAGTGCTGTTAGATGCTAAGTTAAGCCAACAAAATGCGGAGAAAGGAAATCGAAAACCGAAAATCACAAAAGCGTTCTTGGAGCGAACGACGGACGGCATGCACAAAAACAGGAACGAGACAAGTCCACAATCACTACAACTGAGGCGAATACTACTCCATAGAGTTCGCATACCACCAACTAACTACCGTCATTCTAATCAAGGGAGTAAAATTCGCAAGAGTTTGTTTCACAGAAAAAAGCTCTAAGTGCAAACTGCGATTACTTATAATTAACGACAAGGCAAGCGTTTTCTAATTTATGCAAAAAAATTGCGCATGCGAAAATACCAAATTGCGCATGACAATCCGTTTCAACCATTGTGAGAGCAACCGAAAAACTCAAACGCCCCCCCCCCCTTACAGTAGGAGCTCATCCCAACATCTTTTTTTGTTTTGAGTTAGGTCGCATGTATCACCCAATTCTCACTGTGCCCCAAGGCAGTCTCCGCATCGGACGGCTGTCGCCCCAATCAGTCATTTAACGCCAACTTGCTTCAAGCGTCCCGAATAACCGATGACTAGCCCCCCCCTTTTTATAGCAGAATCACCTCCCCCGCCCTGGAGTCAGAGGATCTGTCGCAGCAAAATTATCCCCGCCGCGCGACAATCGTTGACTTGAGAGCTAATAATCACACTCCTCTCAAACGAGGTTATTTCCTCAGAAATTTTGGAATAGTCTCATCCATTTCCTTCGCCAACGCCGGCACTGCTCGGCATACCAGTAATTTGCGTTCGAGGGATTTCGAGCCATACGATCTTACATCGCACAAAGCGCCGCCCGTGTTCGACAAACGCGAGAGCGAACGCCTTCGTTCCTTCCTTTCGTGCGGCTGTGCAAAGAGGCGAAACAAGCGGCGCCTCGCAAAAAGAAAAGCCCCTTCAATATTAAGAATTGAAGGGGCTTTATTTTTTAATCATGCCGTTATTGAAACGGCTTAGCGTTCATCTTTAACGACGACGAATCGAAGCGAAGGCCAAGCCCGCCGCAGCGACGCCGAGGAGGACGAAGGTCGAGGGTTCGGGAACCGCGTTGACGGCGGTAACCGCGCCGTCCGTAACTGTCGTGGTTTCATCGCCGGTCGTTCCGCCGAGCACCAACGAATCGGCAACCAACGTGCCGACAGTGACGACCGCGTCGCCGTTGACGGCGACAACGCCGGCGCCCACGACGCTGTTCGCGGAGTGCGTGCTTCCGGCAGAGAGAATCAACTTGGCGCCGCTGGAGACGGCGACATCGGCCAACGTGCCGCTGCCGCTCAAAATGAGCGAGCCAGCAGTAACGGAAGTGGTGTCGGAAAGCGTTTGCGGCCCGGTCAACGTCAAGGCGGCGGAACCGCTCTTGAGGAAGCCGACGCCGGAAACAGTACCGTTAAGAGTCGTGGCGACGTTTGTGGCAATCGTGGCAGAGCCGCTAACCAAGGCAAGGTTACCGTTGATCGTCACGGCGGAACCGGAAGAAACCGTCATGCGGCTTCCGCCGTAAAGCACGACGTTCTTCGACATAACTTGTCCCGGATTGGTTCCGACGCCCCAGAAGCCCAACGTGGCTCCGTTCGCGACGAAAGCGGTTCCGGAAGCGGTTCCCATTCCAATAATATCTTGGAACCCGAGGATTCCGGCCTGAACGTAAACGTTCCCGAAACCGGTATCGCCGACGTTCTTAATCCAAATTTCCCCGGAGCCGACTTTTGTGAGGTCGTGGCCGTTGCCTTGAACATAGCCGGTGCCGCTGGGAGCAATATCCCATCGTCCAACGTTTCCGGTGCCGATGGTGGCATCGCCATCCAAGACAAGCTTGGAAAGGGCGTTGTAATTGCCGGTCGCCTGAGTGGCGTACAGGGCGCCTAAACCGTTGACGCCTGCGCCGGCGATTCGGATTTCGGCGGTGAAGACCTTGTTTGCGGTCGTCCCCGAAACGTCAACCGAAGCGCCGTTACGAACGGTAATCGATCCCGCGGCGCTGGTTACGGCGGCCGCCGAGGCGTAGGAAAGGACGCCGCCGTCGACAATCACGCCGCCGGTCGAGTCGTCACGGGCGATAAGGGTAGCCGTGCCGGCTCCGCTCTTGAAGAGCGTGCCGGAACCGGTAATCTTTCCGGTGCCGGATAAGGTATAGCCATTCGCGCCGGCAAAGGTCACCGAGGCGGGGGCAACCGTTCCGTTCAAGGTCACCACGTTGCACGCGGAGGAATCGTTAAACGTCACGGAGTCGCCGTTATAGAACACGTCGGCGGCCGCGCCATTCACCCAGAAGCTCGAGGTTTTCACGTCCCAAGCCGCCGCGGTCGAAGAACCGGTCCACACGAGGTTCGCGCTGGAACCGAGAAGTGACAACAAAAGGTTATTTCCGCTGGTTTTAGTGGTTAACGTACCGCGAATAGCGAGAGCCGCAGTGATATTGGACGCGTTGATCGACGCGCCCAAACCTTGCGTGGTCATGATCGTCCAAGTGGACGAACCAGCAGCAGGCGTGGTAAGGAAATTAACGTTCAGAGCAACGTCGGCCAAACCGGAGCCGACCGCGCCAGTAACGTTAATCACGTCGCTTGCAGTTCCGTTAACGTCGATATTCAACGTGACGCCGGAATTTAATCCCAAGACGCCGCCGTTCGGATCGATCGTGAACGAACCGACTACGCCGCTTCCGCCTGCGGAGATGTAGGCGCGAGGCGAGTTCCCGGAGGCATCCAAGAACATACTGGACGCGTATTCCGAGCTCGACGCTTTCAGCGTTCCCGAGGCGTTAATCAAAGTGCTTACGGTTCCCAAAGCGGTATTGACGGCGTTCTGTGTCCCCCAGAGCAGAGTCGCGCCAGAGGCGATCGACACGGAGCCGGTCACACTTGCGACTCCGTTCACGAACAACGTGCCGCCGCGAACGTAGGCGCCGCCGGAAATCGTTCCGCCGTCCACTTGCAGTAAGCCAGCATTAACGACGGTGGAACCGGTGTAGGTAATGCCGCCAAGAGCCCACGTGCCGCTATCGCTTTTGATAACGCTGGTATAGTACGTTTTTGTGGGATGATTAAGAACCGACCCCACGTAGCCGTAACCGGCGCCTTGCAAATTCAAATCGCAGTTATTGTAGTTATTCGATCCGACGATAGTCTGGATCGCAAGCGTTCCGGAGTCGGACTGCATAATGTATTGGTTATAACTATTTGAAGAGGCCCAGCCCAAGTAGATCGGCGAGGCTATGTAGTTATATCCGCTCGCATTGAGAATCTGCGCGGCGAGAGAGGCCGTGCTATGCGCACCGATCTTGATCACACCCGCGACGCCGGTATCGCCGATAAAGAGCTGATTCTGCGAATCGCCGCTCGATCTCAGGACCACCTTCGCGCTGGCGGTGGAACCGCCTCCGATCACTAAACCGGTCGAATAATACATCGCATTGATCATATCCGCGGCGTCGAGTTCCAACGTGGCGTTGCCGTTGACGGACAGCGCACCGTAATAGTTGGAGCTAGCGCTCTTGAACTTGTAGAGGCCTGAGCCTTGGAAGGTGATTCCGTAAGCATAGGCCGTGTCTCCAATGAAATTATTGGAAATCGTAACTTCGTTGTTTGCGTCAAAGACTATCGCGCTTCCGCCGACGTTGGTGACGTCGCCGGTAAGAGCGTAGTTCAAAGCGCCGCCGTTGCCGAACTGCATCGTACCGGAGCCGACGGCGGTAACGCCGGTCCAGGTCGCGTTCGTAACGGCCACGGCGCCAGAGCTGCTTTTGTTGAAGTTAGCGAGATTATTGAGGGTTCCGGTGAAAACCACGGTGGAACCTCCGGCGACGTCAACATTGGCGTCGGAGTTGTTGAAATCAATCGCGCCGGCAAAAGTGCTCGCGCCGCCGTTGGTCGAACGCGAACCGATAAACGCGCCGTTCGCGACTGAGACGTTGTTATTCACCGTCGCGCCATAAACGCCGATCATAGCGCCGGAAGCGACGTTAATGTTGGCGTAGGATCCGGCGGCGCCGATGACAGTCGAACCTTGAAGGGTGAGCACGCCCTCATTGACGTTCAACCCGCCCAAATTGGTTTCGCCGGCGTCAACGATGTAAACGTAATTCGTTCCGACTTTCGTCAAAACGTGTCCGTTGCCGGAAAAGTATGATCCGCCGCGTCCGATGTCAAAGCGACCGGCGCTTCCGCCGATCGCGGCGTCGCCGGCCAAGGCGATGCGCTGCACGCCTTGAATTGCATCGGCGGTGGACGAATTCGTGATGACGCCGAGACCGTTCACGCCGGAACCGCTCACGACAATCGTTTCAGAACCGGTGGTCAAGGCGTTAATGTCCAAAGTGGCGCCGGAGGCGATGACGGTGGAGCCGACGGCGCTACCGAGGGCGCCGATCGTGCCGAGGCGCAACGTTCCCGCGACGACGTTCACGTTTCCGTCAAACGAATTCGAGGCGCTAAGCGTCAGGATATTGGCGCCAAGCTTCGTCAAGTTTCCGGAGCCGCTGATTAGGTTTGCGAACGTGAGGTCGTCGGGACGGTTAATAACCAACGATCCGTTATTAACAACCGTATTGGGGCCGAGATTACCGACTCCGGCGGTAACGCCGTCGCCCAATTGAATCGTACCGGCGTTAATCGTCGTCGCGCCGCTATAAGAGTTGGTTCCGCTGTTCGCGATCGTCAACGTGCTCGCGCCACTCTTGATCAAGCCGCCCGTGCCGGTAATGCCTCCGATTCCGTTAAACACGTAATTTTTAGAGGAGGAGTTGACCGTAACCGAGCCAGGAGCGACGTTAGTCGTCAACGTAACGGTGGTCGAGGATCCTGCGTCTCCGAAAGTGACGTAATCCTCATCGTAGTAATGCAAATCGGACACGTCCGAACTCGTCCAGTTGTTCGTCGAGGTTCCGGGGGTCCAAGCGCTTCCGCCCGCACCGGTCCAAACGACGTTCGCCGCAGATCCGGCCTTCACGAAAAGCTGAATCATTTTCGAAGCGGCGTTCAGCGTCAGGTATTTCTGTTGGCGCGAAGTCGTGCTGATGACAATGCCTTCCGCTTGGAAATTCGCCAAGGTTCCGGTCAAGGAACCGTAAGAAATCAGGTTATAGCTACCTTCCGACAGCGCCCCGCCCAGAAGATTAAAGCGAAGCGTCGTTTTATTAAGGTTATCGATATTTAAGGCGCCGGTAACTTTGAGCAAGTCATTTGAGCCAGACGCTGAACCGGATAAATCGATCGCAATGACGCCGCCGGCGTAAGAGCCGACGGTGAGATTATCGATGCTGGGAGAAGTTCCTACCACGCCGACGGCGCCAGGCGCAATAACGCCGTAGGAGCCAAGAACGACCGTTCCTTTCACGGTTCCGCCTGAACCTTGCAAGCAGACCGGCGCAGCGGCGGAAGTGCCGGCCGCAGTGGCGCCGAGCACCCAACCGCTCGTTTGCGCGGTGGCGTCGAGCACGGCGCCAGCATTAACTTTAACGGCCGAGGCCTTCACGATCGCGTTCGAGCCGAGGGCCAAAACGCCGCTGTTCGCGGTAAGGCTGCCGGCGCTATTCATCGTGCCGTCGAATGTCCAAGTACCGGAGCCGGATTTCACGAGATTGACTTGGCCCACCTGTTGCGAGCCAGTACCGACGATGCCGTTAACGATTCCGTAACCGGTTCCCGTCAAAGTGACCTCGCTGTTCGTCGTCGAGGCAGAGTAGTTTAGAATGTTACCGATCGTAAGCGTTCCGCTGCCCGATTGGACCGTAGCGTAAAGGCCGTCTTCAGTCGTGACTCGCAACTCGGAAATCGAATTATTTCCGCTTTCGTTGACGATGTGCGCCGCGCTGGTCGAATTACGACCGCGCAGGTAAACCGATTGCGCGATCGAGACGTCGTTGGCGAGCGCTAGATTTCCCGTGAAATCGTAGCCAAGCACCGCTCGGGTGGAGAAGCTCGCCAAAGAGCTGGAATTAATGACCTTCAACGTTCCGTAATAGACATAGAGGTTTTGCGAACCAAGATTGCTTCCGTTCAAAACCCAAGTTCCGGAGCCCGACTTGACCACCGAGGCGCTCGGAGCGGAGGTGTTCGCGCTGGAGAGATAGCCGACGCCGCCGGTGGAATCTCCGCGCAAATAGAGAATTCGAGAATTACTCGATGTTTTGATTTGGCCTGCAATATTCAAAACGCCGTTCGGATCGGCGCCTGCGTCAAAGATCGCGTAGTTTCCTCCTGTGCTGATAGACATGGTCCCGGTCCAGGTATTTACGCCGCTATAGTTGATGATATGCGCGGGTATTAGCGCATCCGGCGCCGTCGTGAGGTCACAAGGCACACCTGAGGAGTTCCTCCGTTGTCTAACCGCGATGTTGTTCGCAATTGAGACTCCCCCCGCCAACTGAATGGCGCTCACAGAATTGATGTCGCCTTGGAGGGAAATACTTGCGGCCCCCAACGCCTGGGAATTGGCGATTCGCAATGTGGCGTTCGTATCGACGTAGAACGTAACATTCGCGCCAAGCGTGGTTGAAACGCCGCTGAGAACAGTGGTGCCGCTACCGGTCGGCTTCAGAGTATATGCAGTCGTTGCGCTATAGCTCTGAATGGCGATCGGCGCGGAGATGGTGGCCGTAACTCCGGACGCGACGTTAAAGGTCGAACCGCCGCTCGCCAGAGAGAGAGTTCCCGTCCCAGATAGGACATAGCCATCCGTATTGAAGGTGAGGTTTCCCGCGGAAATCCCAGCGGAGCCAAGAGCGACGACGCCGCCGGAAGCTCCGCCGAACACAGCGGTATTTGCGTTTACGGCGCCCGAAGGCCAAACAGTCGTGAAAGCGGTGCCGGTCGCGGAAGTCGCCCAAGCGGCCGTAACAGTATCCCACGCGCCGGCTCCTCCGCTGGCGCCGTACCAATAGTACGTAGCCGCCTGAGAGGCGGTCGTCGCGAGTAACAACGCCGCCGTCGCAAGAGCGACGACTTTGGCGCCATACGAATTTTTCGTCATACAGTATCCCTTTCCTAAGTAGTGTCAGAACGCAGTGAAACCCTGATGCGAAAATCTTTTTACCGCTTCAGAACTTCCGCTTGGTGCAACTGATTCACAAGTAATGCAAAGCGACGCAACCTTCCCGCCAACCAATAAAAACGTCTTACGTCCGGGGGTAAGCCGAAACTATTCGCGACGAGAGAGCAAACGAGGTAGTATTTAACGCGGATGCATGGAAGCATCCGCAAGAAAACTTCAAATAAAACATCAAGATAGAGGCAGCCATGGCAGAACACGCAACACCATCAAAAAGGTAATAAACCGCCGCTACACACAGGATCTCACAAGTCCAACCGATTAGCTGGAGGGGGGAATCGAATGTGAAAAAATGATTTAAGAATCAAAAAAAACGACAAGCGTATCACACGGCACAAAACGCACATAGCCCGCAGATTACGCAGAACGCTCAGAAACAAACACATGCGAACCAGAGGAAGTTTTTTCCTCAATATTTACAATTCTGAAGGTTGACTCTTTTCATTTTACTAAGTTTTCAGAATTTCGCAATAGTTTATCGCCTGAAAAAAACAACCTAAGTTGTTACTGCGATTAATTATACATACACACCTCATCATTCCTTGCCAATCAAAAAACGCAAAGTTTGCTCATTTAAGACCTTGCGCTTATTTGTAAATCGCATACGCAATTTTGATTTGCTGCTTTGGAGCCGTTAAAATCGATACAAACGTTCACGTCTTGATAATCTGAAAAAATAAATCATCATTAACATCAGCAAATAGGGGGGCATCACAAATGCCCCCCCCCCACCCGCCAACAGAATGCAAAGCCTGCCGTTTGCCCGTCAATTCAATTCGCTTCGCAAGCGCCCATGACTCACTCCGCTCCCCATTCGCATTACTCCGACCAACGCCCCGCAACATCGCAAAAGCTTGAAGTTCGCGTTCCAATCGAGGTCAAGGGCTATGACGTCGATCTCCTCGGCATCGTCAGCAATATCGTTTACGTACGCTGGTTGGAGGACGCTCGAACGGTAATGCTGCACCGCTATTTGCCCCTCAAAGAGCAAATGGCGGACGGTTACGCGCCGGCGATTTTGAAGACGGAGATCGCCTACAAGAAAGCGATCGTCATGCACGACGAGGTTGAAGTCGTGATGTGGTTAAGCGGCCTCACGAAGGTTCGCTACGAAGTGACCGCCGAGTTTTACGCGAACGGAGAACTAGCGGCGATCGCCCGGCAAACGGGGTGTTTCGTCAACATTGAAACGAAACGCCCGGTTCGGCCGGCGGAAAAACTCTTCGAGCTTTTTCGAAACTCGTCGCCTACTCCAAAGAAAATCGATATCTAGTAACGGATCGTCACAACGACTCGATAACAGGCTTTGCATTAGGAGCGGATTTCTTTTCACTTTCTTGCCCTGAAAGCGCGCTCTTCCATGATTCGATTCGAGTAAGCAAATTATAATCATTCTGCGATTTCGCCAGTTTTTCGGCCGTTTCGCAAGCTTTTACCGCTTCGGCATGCCGTCCGAGCTTTTCGTAGGCGGTCGCCAAATAGAAGTGCGACTCGGCCGAAGTAGGACGCAACTCGACGGCTTTTTGAAACTGCACGAGCGCGGCGGCGAAATCACCTTTCTGAACAAGCGCGATTCCGTAATTGCTTCGCGCGTCGGGGAAATCCGCGGCGACTTCCGTAGCCTTGCGAAAACAATCGATGCCTCGCTCGGCATTGCCGGACTGGAAGAAAGCCATGCCAAGGTTGTTCCACCCGCCCGCGTCGTTCGGGGCGGTTTTTAGGTATTTTTCTAGGTGCGCGATCGCCTCCGGAATCAATCCGTTCTGGACGAGCGCAAGCCCCAACCCTACGTTAGCTTCTTGATTTTTCGGGTCAATTTCCAACGCCGCTTGGAAACTTGCCACTGCTTCGCGAATTCGTCCTAGCCGTATATAGGCGTTAGCCACGTTGTTTAAGGCCGCCGGAAAACGCGGAGCGTATTTCAGAGCTTGTTCGTAGGCATGCGCAGACTCGTCGTACCGGCCAAGTTTGTACAGCAACAACCCAAGGTTCGCCCAAGAGTCCGTATGGTCGGGGCGAAGTTGCAGAGCTTTTTCATAATAATTGATCGCCTGCTCGGTTTTGCCGGTCTTTTCCAGAGCGATCCCTTTGTTATTGAAGGCTTCCGGATAAACGGGACGCAAACCTAGCGATTCGTCGTATTCGACGATCGCATCTTCAAACTTTCCTTGATTCGCCAAAGCCATGCCAAGGTTGTTGTGCGCCATCCAGCATTGCGAATTTAGAGCGATGATATTTCGGTAAAAAGTTTCAGGACTTTCAAAAAACGTCGTGCGAGAGAACGTGAGGAAAACGCACGCGGCTACGAAGAAAAACGCCGAACAATAGGCCGTTACAGGAATTTTTTTCAGAAGATACGCCACGGCTGCGGCGATGACGACGGCCACGGAGATGAGGCCAAGGTGTTGGTAACGGTCGGCGACGGGAGAATACCGTAAATAACCGACGTCGATTAAGCCGAGCGCCGGCGCTACCGCAATTAAAAAAAATGCCCAAGCGATAAACAGCGATCTCTTGCAAAACCAAAGCGCCGCCGTGAGGGCGAAAACCAACGCAAGCGGCGCCCAATTCAGCGGATTCGCGACGGAAACGGAGTTCCAATCGGGATAGACGAAAGCGAGATTGATCGGCAGAAAGGCTTTGTAGAGATAAAACCAGACGGCATAGCCGGCGGAGATTAGCCGCTCCGCCCAATTCAAGTCGCGAACGACGACTTCTTTTCCATGGGTTTGAAACCAAACGTTAACGGCTCCGAGGGCGACGGCGACGGCAAGGTACGGAATGATTCGAAGAAAATCGGAACGACGAAGCGGGCGGAGCCAATAGATCGTCAGCAAGAGAATAAACGGAAAGGAGACGGCCGAGCCTTTGCCGAGCATGGCGAGAATAAAGCAAACCAAGCTTAAACCGTACCAAAGGGCGTTCCTCCCCATTGATTGAGGGACTTGTCCAGGCAATTCGAAACGCAAGCAGCAAAGAACCGACAGTTCCATGAAGAGCATGGCGACGAGGTTTTTGCGAGAAGCGATCCAGGCGACCGATTCGACGTTTACGGGGTGGACGGCGAAGAGGAGGGCGGCAAGGTACGAGCCGGGAACCTTCAATTTTCGGAGGATCAGCCAGAGGAGGAGCGATTCGACGATATGGAGGAAGATGTTCGTCGTGTGATAGCCCGCGGGGTGCGTCGGTCCCCAAAGTCGCCATTCGAGCCAGAGCGTCGTGTTGGTCGCAGGCCAGTAGTCGACGCTCTTGGTCGAGAACCAAATGTCGGAAAGGCCGGTCGAGGAACGGATTTGATCGTTTGCGGTGAGGAGGACGTCGTCGTCGAGGATGAATCCGCCCTGAAAGGCGGGAAGATAGGCGGCGAGAGTCACAAGGACGAGGACGAGAGAGGCGACAAAAGGCGGGAACGTTCGGGGCATTTGAATTTCGACGGTTTCAGGAGCGACGGAAAAGGGAACGCGGGCCGTAAACACTTTAGGGATTATCGTTACAAAATCAGTCGCGCGAAGCGTCAAAGATGAAAAATGGAATTACTTTCTTTGGACGATTTCACGCAACTACTTATTGCGGAAAGAGTTTCGGCGAGTGCGGCGGGGGCGAGTAATTAGACGGGTTTTTGCGTGGGGCGTCGAAGAATGGAAAGAACGACGAATTTTTGCGAGAATGCGGTAAGCTAAGCGGGGTTCGTTCGTCTATTCTCTCGTTCAACGCTCGTTGGCAGGCATCCAATCACCACCCAACCAGACATAATGCACTCGCCGGTTTCGGACGACCGATCGCTGATTGACCGAATTGCGGCGGGAGAGGTCGGCGCGTTTGAAGAGTTCGTCGTCCGACGGCGCGACTTGGTGCGTGGTTTGGCGTACAAGCTGCTCGGTCGATCGCCGGATTTGGAGGACGTCGTGCAAGACGTGTTCGCGGCGGCGTTCACGCATCTGCGAAAATTTCGCGGCGAAGCGAGCATAGACACGTGGCTGACGCGTGTGACGGTGAATTGCTGCCGGTCGAGAATTCGACGCGAACGGTTGCGGCGGCGATGGTTCGGCTGGCTAACGACTCATGCGGAATCGAGCTACGAAGAAGACGGCGAAACGTCGGAACAAAGGCAAGCGGTGCAGGCGGCCGTGTTTCGCTTGCCGGAGAAATGGCGGACTCCGATCACTCTGCGATACTTCGCGGGATTTTCGATTGAACAGATCGCCGAGGCGATGGAGTTAAGGCCGGGAGCGGTGGAGACAAGATTGAGTCGAGCAAGGAGCAAGCTGAAAGAGATGCTGGAAAGGATGAAGGAGGGGGACGATCGGGTTTGACCACGAAATACCCGAAAGAGACGGATTTTTATCCACGAAGGGACACGAAAAGGTTTTGACAGGTTTTAAAAGATGGACAGGATGAGTTTGAAAAGAATATCTTGGTGGGACTCGCTCCGCTCGGCCCACCCTACAAACGCGCATACCTACGGCATTGCCGCTAAACGATGCACCGGCAGACAAGCAGCCTGTGGCGCCCTACCGCAATTGTCAGGCACGGGGCGCATGACCTACAGGACATAAGATGAAAGAGATATCGAATACGAAACTTGAATCGCTGTTGGTTGACGCGGCGCCGATAAGTTCGGCGTTCGGCGGCGATGACGCCGATTTAGCGCAAAAGGCGATGCGAAGGCATTATCAGCGGCAAAAACTCCGAAAGTTCGGAGCGGCTTGCGTCGTCGGATTGGTCTTTGCGGCTGTCGGACTTTTCTTTGCGCATAGCGGCGATGAACGACGCACGACGGCCGAGAGTGCGATCGCAACGCACGGCAGACCGGATCCAGAGAAATTAAAACGGGAAATAACCGATTTGAAGCGGGAGATCGAAAAACAAAGACTCGCCATCGATCAATTGACCGAGAAGGTGCGTGCGTATCGGCGCGAGTTGGGCGATCCTGTCGATGAGTTTTTCACGCCGGAGGAGCTTTGCCGACTTGAGTGGGAGAAGACGGCGGCGATTTTTCTCTGTCGGGCCGAGCAATTGCGAACGACGAACCGGACGACGGAAGCGCGGCGCGAGTATGAAATGATCGTGACGAATTACGCGGAAAGTCGGGCGGCGAAAACGGCGGCGGATTTTCTCCACGAAGATCACTAAGGGACACGAAAAGGAGACGGAAATGAATATGCGGAAGATTTTTTGCATTACGGTTGCGGCGACGATTGTTTTTATGACGAACGAGGTCGGATTCGGCCAGACGGATAAAGGGCAAGCGGCGAATTCCGAAACAGGAATTCTTGGGATTGAAGAATACGACGCCTCAACTTCCGCGCCGGCTCCTATGGCGACAATTCCGGTGCGAATGATCGGCGTCAATCGACTGAAGAAAAGCGAAGTGTTGCCCAACATCGAAGGCAATTTTATGTCGAAGATGAAAAGCGAATTATTCCATTACAAGTTCCAAGAGATGGAAAATCCCTATGGAAACGGCCAAATTATCCACGGAATGCTATCCGTTTCGCCCATCGAAAAGCTGCGGAAGTTATCGCCGCAGGAGTTGAAGGGGGTCATGACGGAGGCGGGGAAGGCTCTGGAAGAAAAGTTGGCCGAAGATCAACGCTTGGCGATAAAGGAAATTGCCGAGCAGTTAGAGGGAACAAACGACGAGTTAAAGAAGGTCGAGGAAGGGATCGAGAAGCGGCAGAAGCATCTCGATGAGATGTCTCAGAGAGGAGGTTGGGGGGAATTAGCAAAGGAACACTACGGCTATTTGGGAAAAGAGATATTGAATGTGAATATTGAAAAAGCAGAACTTGGAGCAGAGATCGAAGCGCTTCAAAAAAAAGTCACGGAAGCGAAGCCGGACCCGGCGTTGGAAGCCCAGCTTGAAGAAGCAAAAAAAGGTTTGACGGTATTGTCGGAAAAAGTCAAATACGCCGAAATGCAAGTTAATTCAGGACAGGTCCCGGGAACCGAAATACTGAACGCCAAAGCGGCGGCGTCGGCCGCGAAAGAACGGGTGATCGCCTTAGAGGCGAGCCTAAAACAATCTTCGAACATGCACAAGCTCAACGATCGAATCACGGAGGCGCAGACTCGACTAGCAATCTGTGAAGCTAAGCTGCATCTCATTGCCGGCCTTTCCTCAGACGCAGATAAAGTCTTAGCGAAGGTTCCTGAAATGGAACGAGTAACTCTCGAGATCGAGCGGGAAAAGCGTAAGATCCCGGCGTTGGACGATGAGGCAAGCCAATTACGATCGCAACTTCGGAAATTGCAAAGACCGATCCATGTCGTAATGACGAATGAAGCGATATGGATGCCGACGGAGCGGAAGACGGAAAAGTAAGTAGGGCGTAGGGATTCGGGCTTAGGGCATAGACGGATCACGAAAGACACGAAGCACACGAAAAGGGTTGGACAGGATTTACAAGATTGACAGGATGAGAATATCTTGGTGGGACTCGCTCCGCTCTTTCCACACGACAAGCGCGCATGCCTTCGGGATCGCGGCTAAACGATGCACTGGCTGACAAGCAGCCAGTGGCGCCCTACCACAATTGTCATACACGGAGTGCAGACCGACAGGACAGGCAGGAATGCCTACCCTCCCTTATTTTTGGGGCGAGAGGAAATCGCGGTTGGGCATTTTTTTGCCTTTGGCGAGGCCGGCGCGGTAATCGTCGATCCATTTATCAATTTGGGCGGCGAGAGGGAAATTTCTCTGCTCACGGGCGATTTGCATGGCGGAGGAGGCCGTGCGAATCACTTCTTCAGAGCGTTCAAGACCGGCGTAGGTCATGGCCAAGAGACTTAAGACTTTAAGGTCGTTCGGGCGACAGTCGCGGGCTTTCTCGAAATAGGCGACGGCGTCGGCGGATTGACCAGCTTTGTTGCATGTAATGCCGAGACCGACCCAGGCGGCCACGTAGTCGGGCTGCAAATCGAGGGCTTTTTTGTATTGACGCCGGGCCTTCTCGAATTGGCCGAGCGAGCCGTAGGCGTCGCCGAGGCAGAGATTTACTTGGGCCGACGGTTTTTCCAAGAGCTCCAAGCCCTTTTCGTACATTTCGGCGGCTTCGGCGAATTGCTTATTCACGTAGTAGGCATTGCCGAGATTGACGTGGGCGTTGGCGTATTTCGGTTGGAGTCGGACCGCTTCTCGAAGTTCGACGATGGCCTTGTCAATTTGTTTGGTTTGTGCGTAGGCGACGCCGAGGTTTTGGTGCGCGTTTCCGTAGTCGGGTTTTAAGCGGAGCGCGCGTTGATAGATGGGAATGGCGTCGGCCGGTCGATTTTGGGCCATATCGTTGGCGAGATTATTGAGGGCCATCCAACAATCGGGATTCGCTTCGAGCGCCGTGACGTTCCAGGAGACGGAATCGTGATAGGGGATCGCGCGGTTATACGCCAACACGGCGAGGAAGAGTACGGAGGCGAAGGCGGCGGCGTCAAGCCAGAATTTCATTTGCGGGGCGGAGCGCGTTCGTAGCAAGTTCAATCCAGAGGCGGCGAGGGCGACGACGGCGATGAGGCCAAGGTGTTGGTAACGGTCGGCGACGAGCGAGTATCGCCAAAATCCGACGTCGACGAAACCGAGGGCCGGGACGAGGGCGATGAGGAAAAAAGACCAGGCGAAGAAGAAGGGGCGAATGGTTTTATTGCAGCGGATTTGCAGGACAAAAAGCACAAGGGAAACAAGGACGGCCGCAAGGGTCGGCAAATACCACAGGACATTATTGACGTTTATTTTGGCGGTCGGATAGACGAGAGCCAAGTTGAACGGCAAAAACGCTTTGTAGAGATAGAACCAGACGGCGTAGCCGGCCGTTGCGAATCGTTCGGCAAGACCTGCCTCGCGGAAGGAAATTTCGTTACCGTGTTTTTGAAACCAAACGTTGACGGCTCCGAGTGCGACGGCGACGGCAAGGTACGGAATGATTCGTAGAAAATCGGAGCGACGAAGCGGGCGGAGCCAATAGATCGTCAGCAAGAGAATAAACGGAAAGGAGACGGCCGAGCCTTTGCCGAGCATGGCGAGAATAAAGCAAACCAAGCTTAAACCGTACCAAAGGGCGTTCCTCCCCATTGATTGAGGAACTTGTCCCGGCAATTCGAAACGCAAGCAGCAAAGAACCGACAGTTCCATGAAGAGCATGGCGACGAGGTTTTTGCGGGAAGCAATCCAGGCGACCGATTCGACGTTTACCGGATGGACGGCGAAGAGGAGGGCGGCAAGGTACGAGCCGGGAACCTTCAATTTTCGCAGAATCAGCCAGAGCAGAAGCGATTCGACGACGTGGAGGAGGATATTCGTGACATGGTATCCGGCCGCGTTTCCATGCCAAAGTCGCCACTCGAGCCAGAGGGTGGTGTTGGTCGCAGGCCAGTAATCGACGCATTTGGTCGAGAACCAGATATCGTAAAGCCCGTCGGGGGCTTGGATGTAGGGCGAATCGGTGAGGAGGACGTCGTCGTCGAGGACGAATCCGCCCTGAAAAACGGGAAGATAGGCGGCGAGAGTCACAAGGACGAGGAGGAGCACGCCGAGGCCGAGCAAGATTTTTCGGTCAAAATCGTTTGGAGCGGGTTGATTTTCGATTTTTGGGGGCTTTGCGGCAGATCGTGGCATATTCGTCCAAGCATGAGGACCGCAGAGCGGCCAAGAAGGGCAAGCGGGCTGTAACTTCTTATTTAGTATATCGTTACGGAGGCGGCGATGCAAATAGCGATTTCATCGTGAAGGAACAGGAAACCGGAGCAAGGTTTGACCGGGAATTGACGCGCATGCCTGCGGCATTTCGGCTCAACGACCAGCCAGAAAGTTCCGTTCCTCTCTCGCCCTAACCAAACGGAAACAAAACTCAGGCGAATCGCTAACGGCGGCTTCATTTTTCTTTAGCGCGGAGGACCTATCGTTATTTCTGGCGCGATCAGTCGCGTCACGGCGTTTGCGCACGGTTGGTGCGAATAAGCTCCGTCCCGCCTTTCGAAATAACAGGAAAAGAAAAACGATGGAACGTCGTACGAGAAACGCGACGAAGAGCGGCTTCACGCTTGTGGAGCTTCTGGTTGTGATCGCCATTATCGGGATATTGATCGCTTTATTATTGCCGGCGATTCAATCGGCACGCGAGGCCGCTCGCCGAATGCAATGTTCAAACAATTTGCGGCAGATTGGTTTAGCGCTGCAAAATTATCTATTGGAAAAAAAGAGCTTTCCTGCAGGAGCGGTGACCCATAGCGTGACGGTCGGCTCTCTCGCCCCTTACACGGACACGGAGACAAACACCACCAGCCAGGATATTTGGCTTGAAGCAGGGAAAAACGTCACAACCTCCAATAATCCGTGGCGCGGGCAAAGCTGGATGGTGGAAACGCTTCCGTTTATTGAATTAGGGGCGATCTACTCACGTTGGGACTTCAAAAAGAGCGTTTTACAAAACGCAGAAGTGGCTAAGCAGGATATTGCCGGATTCTATTGTCCGACGCGGCGAGTCGGCGTCCGCCCGATTGATAAGTTGATCATGTTTCAACAATGGGAGAGCGGCGGAACGGACTACGGCGGATGCGCGGGGGCGGTAAACTTAGCGGACAACGTGACGACCTCGACCGGCGCTCATGCACTTTGCGGTCCGGCCTATATGAATCAGATGGCGGGCGAAGGTTCGACGGAACGAGCGCTTCGCGGCTACTCGAACGCGATCGGAATTTTCTATCCGACGTCTACCGGCAAAGGTTGCCCGCTCAAGGATATTCGCGACGGGGTGTCGCATACGGTTGCCGTCGGAGAAATGCAGCGTTTGAACCCCAAACGCGGTTCGATCGCTTCGATTAGCGACCTAAACGTGAGCAGCAAGACGAGCAACGACGGTTGGGCGGTCGGCGGAATGAGCACCCTCTTCTGCACCGCCGTGCTTGGCACCGGAACGGACAAAGGCCAACCTGGCGGGATCAACAACAACTTTTTCGAATCGGGCGGCAGCGAACATCCGAACGGAGCGAACTTTGCGATGGGCGACGGATCAACGAAGTTCATCAGCGAGGACATAGACTCGGGGGTGTGGTTTTACATGGGCGCCCGGGCCGACGGCCAGATCATTCAAATTCCGGACTAACCAGCCAAAAGGAAGAAGGATGAAGGGCGCAGCAGTTTTTTTTCGAGAATGACTCGCACGCCTTCGGCATTGCGGCAAAACGGAACATGATGAAAAACATTAGGAATTTGATTGGCGTTGGATTGGTATTGTTTTCAATGGCGGGATGCGGAAGTCCGACTCGGCCGGCGTTAGGAACAGTTCATGGGCGAGTGACGATGGACGGAAAACCGCTGAAAGAAGCGGGAGTCGCGTTTCGCCCGTTGGCGAAAGACGGCCGAGAGTCCATCGGAATCACCGACGACAACGGCGAATACATGCTGATCTACTTGCGTGATATCCAAGGCGCGGCGGTCGGCATGCATCAAGTGCGGATTACGACTGCGCTAAACGGCAGAGCGGAGACGGTTCCGGCTTGCTACAACGCAAAGAGCGAATTGCAAAAAGAAGTGAAACGGGGCGATAACGAAATCAGCTTCGAACTTAAGTCAAAAAAGTGAACGAGCGGAGCAGGGGACGAAACGAACAATTCGGCTAAGAGAACGAAAAAAGAATCGAGAGCGATATCTTAACCAAGGAGACTCATATGATTTTCAATCGCATGCAGCGGAGGAAAGCGCTAATCGCCGTCGTGACGACGGTAATCGCAATCGGCGCGCAATCGGGCGCGTTCGGCGCGGTCCTGTTGGACTACTGGAACTTTAATAACAGCACGACGGGAGCGAACGGCGACCTTGGTGCGTTGAACTCTACCGGAACGGTCGAAGTTTACGACTCGGCGACGAAACGCTTGAACGTCGCGACGGACGGAGTTTACGCGGCGACTTCGTACATTAACTTAAGCAATTTAGTCGGAACCAACGGCGGAACAAGCGCCGGAAACTGGGGCACTTTCGGCGGCTCATTGCTGAACGTCACCGGAACGACCGCGAGCGTCGGCGGCGCGCTGTCGCTAACCGGTTCGAGCAACAACAATCACTATTTTGATATCGTTACCTCGACGCTCGGTTATCAAGATTTGACGGTGACTTACGACAGCCGAAACACGAGCTCCGGCTTTAAACAGCAAACATGGCAATACTCGATTGACGGCGTGAACTTCATCGATACGGGAATCTCGATTTCAAGCCTTTCAACGACCTTCGCCACTCAAACGGTCGATCTTTCCTCGATTTCGGCGTTGGCGAATCAAACGACGGTTTACCTTCGGGTAATTGTGAGCGGAGCCTCGACGACGAGCGCAGCGAATAGCGGCAACAATCGATTCGACAATATTCAAGTGAACGCAATGGACTTGGGCGCAGCGTCTTTAACGTGGAGCCCGACGTCGGGATCGACCGCCTGGAACGCCACGGACGCAAACTGGACAATGAGCGGTTCGGCGGCGGTATTCGCGGCAAACTCGAACGTGAGCTTCGGCGGAACCGGCGGAACGGTCGTAATCGACCCTGCGGGAGTCGCGCCGGCCTATGTGAAAGTGACGAACGGAAGCGGAACCTACACGTTCGCCGGGGGCTCGATCAACGACAGCGTTTCGGGAACGGCGACGACTTTGACGAAAAGCGGTTCAGGAACGCTGATTCTCGCCTCGGCGAATAATTTCTCCGGCGGATTGAAATTACAAGGCGGCGTCGTGGCGGCAGGCGATGCGGCCAACTTGGGGACGGGCGACCTCACTTTCCTCGGCGGAACGTTCAAAGCCCTCGGCTCAATGTCGTTGTCCGTCAGCCAAGCTATGAAAGTGTCGAACGGCGGAACCGTCGATACGAACGGATACGACGTCACGGTGACCGGTTATCTCTCGGGGAACGGCTTAACGAAAGTCGGATCGGGAACGCTGAATTTTATCGCCGGAGAAGGAAACATTTACTATCAAGGCGCAATGAACGTCAACGGCGGGACTGTCGCATTAAGCGGGGTGAACGCCACGGGCTTCTCGGCGGCGGGAAACGCCACGATTAACGTGAATGCCGGCGGCACGCTGTTGGTGAACAATATTAAATTGGGAAGCGCCCAGAGCGCGGCCTCGATTCCGTACATTGATCTGTTCAACGGCGGGGCGCTGTCGGGCGCCGGGACGGCGACAGTTTCGGGAACGACGCACGTCGCGGTCGTATCGGCGGGAGTCGGTTCGGCGGCGAACGTCGTGACGCTCAAGGCGGAAGGCGTCACGGATACGCTAATTATCGAAAACTCGATTCAACAGTATCAGAGCTCCAACGATTACACGAAAAACTGCAACGCGGTTATCAATATCGAAGGTTCCGGCCGAGTCATATTGCAATCGGGCGGCATTTCGAGCAACCACACGTACAGCGGCGACTGGAACGTGAAGAGCGGCGTCTTGCAGGTCGGAGCCGGCGGCACTGATACGAATTTATATCCGAGCGGCAGCGCGGCCGGACCTTACGGTCAGGCGTTGAACGCGTTGGGCTTCAAAACCACTTCCTCGGGGACCGCCGATCCGGACTTACCCGACACGATCACGGTCTCGGGCGGCGTTTTAGCCATCGCCGTCGATCAAGTGAATACGAATCCGAATAATACCGGAACGGCGGCAAACGTCACGCCGGAATACATTCGCAACGGAATCGTGTTGAACGGCGGAGCGATCGCCGCGACCGGCTCGGAGGTCTTGTATGACTCGAATCCGGACAATGCGCAAAGCACTCCGTCGGGAACGAACGTGACTGCGAAGTTCGGCGGCGATTTTACGATCGGCGCAGGCTCGTCAAAAGTCTTGCTTTACAATCCGGTGGTTCAAGACGGCGTGGCCGGTTTTGAAGCGAGTTCGAGAAACGTGGCTTTGGTTGCCGGTTCGAGAACGTTGGCGAACGCCAGTCCGGGGTTCGCGGCCGGAAGCGTTATTAGCAACAAAGTGACGTGGATCGGTAATTTAACCGTCGATCCCGGTCAATATACGGGCGGCGTGTTTGAAATCAATCGGACCGGCGGCACGACGTCGGTCGCGAAGGGCGCCTCGCTAACGATTTTGGCGAACGCGACGGTTGACGTGAAAGGTTCGGTCGACGTTTTTTCAGACGGAACGAATTCGGTGGACGTGACGAACAACGGCACGCTGAACGTGCTCGAGGGATCGCACCAAATGAATAGCATCGTCGGAAGCGGCGACGTCACGGTCACGGGCGCCGAGACGACGTTGGTCGTCGGAACGCTCGTCTGCGACTCGCTGACGTTGGGCGGATCGACCGGCGCGGCGGCAAGCGTAGCCTCTGTTCCGGAGCCTTCGACGTTCGTTCTGGCCTTGGCGACAATCGCGGCATCGGTCGCGGTTCGTCGAAAGACGCGCACGCCTTCGGCATAACGACTAAACAGCAGACTCGCATGCTTTCCGCATTGCGGCTAACAAAAAAAAGCGGCCCGGGATTAGAAACCTGGGCCGCTATTTTGCATAGCGAAAGACGCGCATCCATTCGGGATTGCCGCTAAACTGCGCAATGAGACAGACAGAAATGTCCGTATCAGGACAGACAGGAATGTCGTCCGCCTACGCGCGGGCGAAGGTGAATTCGCCGTTTTGACAATCGATTTTCACGCACGATCCTTCTGGAAATTCCTTCTTCAGAATTTCGACGGCTAACGGGTTTTGGATCCGTTGTTGGATCACTCGCTTCAACGGGCGAGCGCCGTAAGTCGGATCGTAACCTTCGCGAGCAATGGCGTCCAAGGCGGCAGTCGTGACTTCGAGCATGAGGCCTTTTTCCTCGAGCAACTTTCGCAAGCGGCCGATTTGGATTTCGACGATTTTTCGGATATGCCGTTCGTCGAGCGGATGAAAAATCAAAACTTCGTCTATGCGGTTCAAAAATTCGGGGAGAAATCGCGTCGAAAGGCTTTGCGTGACGGCCTCTCGGACGTCTTGCTCGCTGCCGCCTTCCTGCGTGATCTCTTGAATCAATTGACTGCCGACGTTCGAGGTCATTACGACGATCGTATTTTTAAAATCGACCGTATGACCTTGGTTGTCGCTCAAGCGGCCGTCGTCCAACACTTGTAACAAGATGTTGAAGACGTCGCGGTGGGCCTTCTCGATTTCGTCGAGGAGGACGACGGAGTAGGGGCGGCGGCGAACGGCTTCGGTCAGCATTCCGCCTTCTTCGTAGCCGACGTATCCGGGAGGCGCGCCGATCAAGCGACTCACGGAGTGCTTTTCCATGAACTCGCTCATATCGACGCGAATCATGGCGTTTTCATCGTCGAACATAACTTCGGCGAGCGCTTTGCACAGTTCAGTCTTACCGACGCCGGTAGGGCCGAGGAAAATAAAGGAACCGATCGGGCGATTAGGGTCTTGCAGACCGCTGCGATTGCGGCGTACCGCGTTGGCCACGGCTTCGACGGCTTCGTCTTGACCGATGAGGCGTCGGTGCAGACGATCTTCGAGGACGAGCAATTTAGCGCGTTCGGTCTCCATCATGCGCGAGACGGGAATGCCTGTCCACGCGCTGACGACTTCGGCGATTTCTTCCGGGCCGACTTCTTGACGGAGGAGGCGGCGCGAGCCTTCGACGGGCTTTTCCCCTTCGTCTTCCTGCTTTTCCAATTGTGCGCGGAGTTTCTTCAGTTCGATATCGAACTCGTAGAGTTTTTGGTAGTCGGACTCGGAAACGAGCATGCCGGCCGATTGCTTCTCTTTGATCGACGAGGCAAGATGATTGGATTGGCGCTCGACTTCAACGAGATGATTACGAACCTGCTGGACGTCGCCGAGGCCGCTTTTTTCCAACTCCCATTGTTTGCGGAGGTCGGTAAGTTTCTTACGGAGATCGACCATCTCTTCTTGGATTTCAACGCGACGATCCTGCGCATGCTCTTCGGTCTCCTCGGCCAACTGGCGGTCGGCCAATTCGAGTTGCATGAGGCGGCGTTGAACTTCGTCGATATCGGTCGGAACGCTTTCCAACTCCATCGCCAAACGACTGGCGGCTTCGTCCATAAGGTCAATGGCCTTGTCGGGCAGAAAACGATCGGCGATGTAACGGTGCGACAATTGCGCAGCAGCGACAAGGGCGGAATCTTTGATTTTCACCCCTTTGTGATGC
The DNA here is from genome assembly GCA_963665265.2 of Thermoguttaceae bacterium. Classification (GTDB taxonomy): domain Bacteria; phylum Planctomycetota; class Planctomycetia; order Pirellulales; family Thermoguttaceae; genus CAXXHQ01. Next base: position 3,735,358 of record OY762224.2, read on the forward strand.
GCTTCGTAACGCGGTTTCAGGCCGCGAAGGATGGCGATCGTGTCTTCGACCGACGGCTCGCCGACCATAACGGGTTGAAATCGACGCTCGAGCGCGGCGTCTTTTTCGACGTACTGGCGATACTCATCCAAGGTCGTGGCGCCGATGCAGCGGAGCTGGCCACGAGCCAAGGCGGGCTTGAGCAGGTTGGCGGCGTCGCTGCCTCCTTCGGCGCGGCCGGCCCCGACGACGGTGTGCAACTCGTCAATAAAAAGAATGACGTTTCCGGCGTCGGCGGTTTCGCGGAGGACGGCTTTGAGGCGTTCTTCGAATTCGCCGCGGAATTTGGTTCCGGCGACGAGCGCCCCCATATCCAGCGCGACAACGCGGCGATTTTTCAAACTCTCAGGTACGTCGGCGTCGACAATGCGGAGCGCAAGTCCTTCGGCGATGGCGGTCTTGCCGACCCCCGGCTCGCCAATGAGGACGGGATTGTTTTTCGTGCGACGGGAGAGGACTTGGATGACGCGGCGGATTTCTTGGTCGCGACCGATGACGGGATCGAGCTTGCCTTGCCGGGCGCGCTCGACGAGGTCGATGCCGTACTTTTGTAAAGCTTGAAATTTATCCTCGGGCGTTTGGTCAGTGACGCGCGCGCTGCCGCGGATCGGCTTAAGCGCTTCGAGGATTTCGCGCTCGCCTACGGCGTTCAGTTTTAAAACTCGCTTGGCCTTCGATTCGATTTTGGCAAGGGCGAGGAGAAGATGTTCGGTGGAGACGAACTCGTCCTTCATCGTCTCCGCTTCGCGCTGAGAAGCTTCGAGAACTTGGTTCAGCTCGGAGGTCGGTTGAGGCGGGGCGCCGCCGGAGACTTTCGGAAAATGCGAAAGTTCGGACTCGACGACGGTTTTCAATTGCGCGCGGTTCGCGCCGATGCGGTCGAGGATCGGGCCGACGATGCCGTCCTTTTCGGAAAGCATTGCGGCAAGAAGATGGAGCGGATCTATTTGCGCGGCGCCTCGGTCGGCGGCGAGCGATTGCGCGGCTGCGACGGCCTCTTGCGCTTTGACGGTCAATTTATCGAATCGAAAAGACATGATTATATTCCCTTCTTTCTCCACGTCCCCTCTCCCTTGGGGAGAGGGTTAGGGTGAGGGCAAGTATGCGTATCGCCTCATTCCCATTCAACGTCGGCAGCTTCGGCAATGCCGCGAATGACGGCATCTAAATCTCGCATAATGTCCTCGTTCGTCACGCGAAAGACTTGAAAACCTCGGCTTTCAAGATAAGCCGTTCGCTTTTGATCATATTCGAGACGGTCAATGTGGCTCATTCCGTCCGCTTCGATCACAAGTTTTACGGCATGACAATAAAAATCGACGAAGTAAGGTCCAATAGGATGCTGGCGTCGAAATTTTAACCCAGCGATTTGCTTGTTTCGCAACGCAGTCCAAAGCAATTGCTCGGGAGGCGTATCGTGAGCGCGCAAATCTCGCGCACGTTCCGTCGCATTTCTTGAAACGCCACGACGATTCGGCATGGCCACCGCCCGCAACAGATTGCATTTGGAAAAGTATTAATAAGATGCGGAGGCGAGAATTACTCGCCTCCGCATCAGATTTGCAAATGGCAAGGACTATTGAGCCCTCACCCTAGCCCTCTCCCGAAGCGAGAGGGGACTTTACTTTTACTTGACTTCGAACTCGGCGTCGATGGCGTCGTCGTCTCCGCCGGTGGAGCCGGTTGCGCCGGGCGCGGCTTGGCCGGGGTTGGGCGTTTCGCCGGGCTGAGCTCCGGGTTGCGCGCCCGCCTTTTCGTAGAGCGATTTGCTCAAGGCGTGCGACGCTTGCTCCAACTCTTGCAAGGCGGATTTGATGCGATCGACGTCTTCGCCCTTGGCCGCTTCGCGAGTTTTCTCGATGGCCTTTTGCACGGCCTCTTTGTCGGCGGCGCCGAGCTTGGCGTCGTTCTCCTTAATGAGCTTCTCCAACTGCCAACACATATTGTCGGCCTTGTTGCGCTCTTCGGCGATTTGACGCTTGTGCTTGTCGTCCTCGGCGTGCGAGTCGGCGTCTTTACGCATACGTTCGATTTCTTCTTCGTTCAGGCCGCTCGACTGCTCGATGCGGACGGTTTGCTCCTTGCCGGTGCCGAGGTCCTTTGCGGCGACGCTAAGGATGCCGTTCGCGTCGATGTCGAACTTGACCTCGATTTGCGGCATGCCGCGGGGAGACGGCGGAATTCCTTCAAGGTTGAACTGACCGAGCAAGCGATTGTCGGAGGCCATTTGGCGTTCGCCTTGGAAGACCTTGATCGTGACGGCCGTTTGGTTGTCGTCAGCGGTGCTGAAAACCTGCTTGCGTTCGGTCGGAATGGTGGTGTTCCGTTCGACCAACTTGGTCATGATGCCGCCGAGAGTTTCGATGCCGAGGCTCAACGGAGTCACGTCCAAGAGCAAAACGTCTTTAACGTCGCCGACAAGGACGCCGCCCTGGATCGCGGCGCCGATGGCCACGACTTCGTCAGGATTAACGCCTTTGTGCGGCTCTTTGCCGAACATTTGGCGGACGAGGTCTTGAACCTTCGGAATACGCGAGGAACCGCCGACAAGGACGACTTCGTCAATGTCTTTGGGGGACAAGTTGGCGTCTTTCAAGGCCTGCTGGACCGGACCGCGGCAACGCTCGATCAAATGATCGACCAAACGCTCGAAAGTCGAACGAGTGATGTTCATTTGAAGGTGTTTCGGGCCGGAGGCGTCGGCGGTGATGAAGGGGAGATTAATATCGGTCGATTGGGCCGAGCTAAGCTCTTTCTTCGCCTTTTCGCAAGCCTCTTGGAGGCGTTGGAGGGCCATAGTGTCTTTACGGAGGTCGATGCCGTTCGTTTTTTGGAACTCATCGGCCACGTAGTCGATCAGCGCATGATCAAAATCGTCGCCGCCGAGGTGACCGTCGCCGTTCGTGCTAATGACGCGGAAGACGCCGTCGGCCACTTCAAGCGCGGAGACGTCGAACGTTCCGCCGCCGAGATCGAAGACGATGATCTTTTCGTTTTTCTTTTTATCGAGTCCGTAGGCCAATGAGGCGGCGGTAGGCTCGTTGATGATGCGCATCACTTCGAGACCGGCAATTTGCCCGGCGTCCTTCGTCGCTTGACGTTGGGCGTCGTTGAAATAGGCCGGGACGGTGATGACGGCTTTGTTGACCTTGTGTCCCAAATAGGCTTCGGCCGATTCTTTCAACTTTCGCAATACATGGGCGGAAATTTCCGGCGGCGTGTATTGCTTGCTGTTGACTTCGACCTTGACGTAGTCTTCGGGTCCGCCGACGACGTGGTAAGGGACGATTTTCTCTTCAGAGGCGACTTCGCTGTGACGTCGGCCCATGAAACGCTTAATTGAATAGATGGTACGCGTGGGATTGGTGATCGCCTGGCGTCGGGCGGGCTCGCCGATAATGGTTTCATCCTTATCGTTGAACGCGACGACGCTGGGCGTAAGACGATTGCCTTCGGCGTTGGGGATAACCTTCGCCTCTTTGCCTTCCATGATCGAGACCACGGAGTTCGTCGTACCCAAGTCGATACCGATAATTTTTTCAGTGACGGCCATGAGAGTGTTGCTCCTTTCAAACGCGTTGTATGCAAAGGCATGTCCCGTCAGTATGTCGGGCTTGCCGTGCAATGCGGCTGGTTTGTCGTCGAACCGCGTCGCACGTCCTCGAAGTGAGGCGGCGGCTGCGGGACCGCAAAATTGGCGGTATTACCGACTGAACAACATAGGAAAGCAAAGGGCATGCCGGAAATTATGCAAGCCACGACTAATTTACGCAAAATATTTACCAGAAATACTTTACAACAACTCCACTGGGTTAGGATTATTGAAAAGAAGAGACAAGTTAGGTCCAAACTGCCATTTTGACAGGGTTTTAGTGAGAGTTACGGGGAACACTCCGGCGCTACGGGTCAGTCAGACGCGGGTCGCCTGACCTACGGAACTCCCTCGTCGGAATGCCACGATGGGCGTTCCCTCCAGCGAGGAAAAACTCCCACGAAATATCAGAAAGGGCGCTAGATAAGTCAGGCCTAGCGGCAGTGGCAGGGAGGAGCAATATCCATTAGGATGGGGATTTCGAGGGGCCCTGATTTTGGTTGAGGCAAAGACGAAGGTTTAGAATTATGGCTTGTCGAGGAATTCGCGGCGCAACTACCTGTGAAGAAAACACTTCCGCTTCGATTTTAAAAGCGACGCGGGAGCTATTGGGATTGATGATTCGTCGCAATGCGATCAAGCCGGAAGACGTGGCGAGCGCAATTTTTTCGACGACGCACGATCTGAATGCGGAGTTTCCGGCGCTGGCCGCTCGGCAGCTAGGGTGGTTCGACGTGGCATTGATGTGCACAAACGAACTGGACGTGCCGAACTCGCTACGGCAATGCATCCGGATTTTGTTGCACTGGAATACGGAGAAAGGACCGGAGGAAATCGTCCACGTTTATATTAAGGGGGCGGCCAACCTTCGCCCGGACCGATCAAGTCTGCCGACGGTCGATTGGGACGCGCTCAATCAATGGATAAAAGAAAATACGGACGAATCGGTGCAGTCAAATCGGTAGGGCAGGGCGCGGGGAAGTCCTACTGTCGCGCATGGCCTACGGAATAAAAAAGCACGATGAATATTCTGCATATTATATTACTGGCGGTGGTTCAGGGATTGGCGGAGTTGCTGCCGGTTTCGAGTTCGGCGCATGTGATTGTGGCCGAGAAAGCGTTGGGACTTGATCCGACGTCGCCGAGTATGACGCTTTTGCTAATAGCGCTGCACACGGGCACCATGTTCGCCGTGATCTTGTATTTTTGGAAGTCGTGGAAAAGTAGCTTTTTCGCGTCGAAAGAGACGTTTTTTCGCCAAGTGAAACTTTACGTTGCGGCGACGGCGGCAACGGGCCTTGTCGGTTATCCGCTCCTAAAAGGAATTGAATACGGAGCGATGAAATTGGGGCATATTGAGAAAGCGGAGATCGAGTTGCTGTTCGGCAATCTGTCGTTCGTCGCGGCGGCCTTGGCTGCGGCAGGCGTTTTGATTTTGACGGCGGGTTTGCTTGAACGAAAACTGGCGAAGCAGAAAGAGATTGGCTATCGGGAGGCGATTTGGATGGGGGCCGTACAGGGTCTTTGCCTGCCATTTCGTGGTTTTTCGCGGTCGGGTTCGACAATTTCGACCGGTATGCTCCTTGGCGCGATCAAGGCAAAGGCCGAGGAATTTAGCTTCGCCTTGGCCGTCATTTTAACGCCGGCGGCAGTGGCGAAGCTCGGTTGGCGTTTTATTAAGGCGCAACACGAGGCGGGAGCTACCAGCGTAACATTCGATATGTTCGTTCCCAGCTTGCTAGGGATGTTTTTCGCGTTCCTGGCGGGTTTAGTAGCTTTAAAGTGGCTTTCGGGCTGGCTTGAGGGGGGGAAGTGGTATCTTTTCGGAATCTACTGTCTTGCGGCGTCAGCCGGGGTTTATGCGCTGCATTTGAAGGGTTTTTAGCAAGCGGGCGGCCGCCAACGATCAGATATAAGTTGGTGGGACGATGCCCCACCCTACTAGGTTGACGTTTCAACCTAACTTGTTTAGAGTAAATACATTGCGAGCTAAACAAGTCTGACTTTGAGGTAAACGTCACTGTGGCCGAAAAAGCATGGGGCGGCGTCTTCGCCGCCGCGACCGATCGCCGGGTCGAACTCTTCACCGAGAGCGTGAGCTTCGATAAACGTCTTTACGCGCACGACATTCAAGGGTCGATCGCCCATGCCGAGATGCTGACGAAGGTCGGCCTGCTGACGGCGGACGAATGCCAAAAGATTAAGCAGGCGCTGGAAGAACTACGCCAAGAAATTGAGCAGGGAAAATTTCAGTTCACGATCGAACTGGAAGACATCCATATGCACATTGAGAAGGCGTTAATCGATCGGCTAGGCGATACCGGTCGAAAGATTCACACGGCACGGAGTCGAAACGATCAAGTTTCGACCGATCTACGGCTTTGGACGCGCGACGCGATCGACCAGATCGATCAACTTCTCGAAGACGTGCAACGCGCGTTGGTCGGACGATGCGACGGCGATTTTGACGTGATTCTTCCGGGCTACACGCACATGCAGCGAGCGCAGCCGGTATTGGCGCCTCACTATTGGCTAGCGTACTGCGAGAAATTTGAACGGGATCGCGGGCGTTTGGCCGACTGCCGACGGCGGGTGAATACGCTGAGTTTAGGCGCGGCGGCGTTGGCCGGAACGAGCTTGCCGATCGATCGAGCGGACGTGGCCAAGCGGTTGGGTTTCGAGGCGGTCGCGGCGAACAGCATCGACGTATCGAGCGATCGGGATTTCGTTCTGGAGTTTTCTTTCACGCTGGCGTTGATTGCGGAGCATTTGAGCGTTTGGGCCGACGAGTGGGTTCTCTGGTCCACGGCGGAGTATTCGTTCATTCGATTGCCGCAAACGTTCTGCACCGGTTCGTCGATCATGCCGCAAAAGATCAATCCGGACGTGGCGGAGTTGATTCGCGGTAAGACGGCGCGAGTCATCGGTTCGCTGCAAACGTTGTTGGTGTTGGTCAAAGGGTTGCCGTTGGCCTACAACCGCGATTTGCAAGAGGACAAGCAGCCGATTTTCGACGCGTTCGACACGGTCGCGGCATGTTTATCGTTAGCGGCGCCGATGATCGCGGGAATGCAATTGAATCGCGAGACGATTGCCGAACGATTGGACCGCGGCTATTTGGATGCGACGACCTTGATGGAGTATTTGATTCGCCAAGGCGTTCCTCAACGAACGGCGCATGGCGTCGTCGGGCGGTTGGTGAAAAAAGCGATGGAAACGAAAGTTCGCCTAGCCGACTTGCCTCTCAAGGAATTCCAAGAAGCTCACGCCGAGTTAGACGAGAAGGTGTATGCGGTTCTCGGCGCGGAGAAAGCGGTCGCTGCGATGGTGAGCTACGGGTCGACCGGGCCAAGTAGCGTTCGAGAGCAAATAGATCGGTGGAAGAAGCGGTTCGCGGAAAAATAATTTTTCACCGCCGAGACGCAAAGGCATGAAAAAATCGTCGGATTGCAAATTGCAATAAGAACAAGAAGAACGCACACGAATTGTCATGCACGGGGCGCCTGACCTGCGGAGCTGGTGCGTGCAAGCGAGCACGCTTCCCTTTGGGGCGCGGCTAAACAATGAATCAATAGAGATATAACGGCAATGGACATTCGCACAATCCGCTTCGTTTTGCGGCACGTATTTGCATCGCTCGGAGTGGCGTCAATCATTTTGGCGACGGCTTCAGGTGGGGCGGTTATTGACGATGCTAAGGCTGAAGCGGCGAAGGATGCCGAGGCAAAAGAAGAAGCAAAGCTATTAAACAAAAAAGAAGAGGTTCGTAATCCGGCGGTCGAGGCGATCTTGGCGAACAAGCCGGCGACTCCGGCCGAGTTGATTCGCTCGGCAAAGATATTGGCGGACCTGAAGCGGGCGGACTTGGCGAAGCCGATGCTCAAGAAGGCGCTCGAAGCGAATCTCTCGCCGGAAGATTTGATTCGCCTCGGCGAAGAGATCGGTTCGCCGACGCTGATCGCGGTCGCGGCAAATGGGGAATTGCGACCGGAAGGGGCGAATATTGCCGAGGCGGTATTCTCAGCGATGCGGGCGAGGCTTCGTGATCCGCAATACGTCGATTCGCTGATAGAAAAAACGTGCGATCCTTCGCCGGAGGTTCGGGCGCGAGCGGCGCATACGCTTTCGCAAGAGCCGGGATTGGCGGTTTCGGCGTTGCTGCGCGCGATGAAGAACGCGGATGCAAAGAAACTTCTTCTTTTGTCGGAAGCGTTTCGGGTGATAGGAAAGTCGGCGACGGGACCGTTGGTCGCGGCGCTTCAGGGGGGCGACGAGGAAACGAAATTGGCGGCGGTCGAAATGTTTGGGCGTTGCGGCGATCGAGCGGCCGACGTTTTTCTGCTGGGACCGGTCGCCTCGTCGAAAAGTTCACCCGCTTTGAAGAAAGCGGCGGTCGAGGCGCTTGAACGGCTCGGCGGCGCGACGCCCACTCCGCAACAGGCGGCACAAACGCTTGTTGAATCGGCTCAGCTCTACTTCGGCGGCAAGATGAAAATCGCCGGCGAGGTTAACGGAAAAGTCATGGTATGGCGTTGGGACGCCGATAAGCGGGAAGCGGTCGGCGAAGAAAAAGACGCGGAAGACGGCGCAAGAATCCTTGCGGCTCGATTTGCGGCAGACGCCATTGAAGCGGCTCCGCAGAATTCTTTCATTCGACAACTGTATTGGGCGACGTTGCTCGAATCGCTGGCATACGCGCAAGGGTTGGAAAAACCGTTGGACTTTGAGGCACTGAAGAAAGCGTCGTCACAGGGAGAGCCGGACGCGGCGGCGTTGGTCGCGGCGATGGATTTGGCGCTCAAATCGAAACGGCCAGCGGCGGCGAGGTTATGCGCCGACGGTCTTGCGGAGATCGGCAAGGCGGAGGAGGTCCTCTACCCGACTAAAGGCGAATCGGTATTGGTTCGCGGCGTGCGGGACGATGATCGGCGCGTACGGTTGGCGAGCGCGAAGGCGATAATCGCTTTGAAGCCGGAGAAGGCGTATCCCGGCTCGAGCGAATTATTGCCGGCGCTCGGTTATTTTATTTCGACGAGCGGCGAACGGCGGTGTTTGCTGGCCGGTCCGAACGCGACGGAGATGCAACGTTGGGCGACGCTTTTGTCCTCGCTCGGCTATCATGCGGAGATCGCGTTCAACGGACAGGAAGCGGCAAAGCTCTTGCTGGCCACGCCCGACCACGAATTCGCGATGATCGACATGGGGATCAGCCGGCCGACGGCGGAGTTGCTGGCGCAGCAGCTTCGGCACGACAATCGCGCGGCCGATTTGCGGATTGGTTTCGTCGCACGCGAAGGTTATTTTGATCAAGCGGACCGCGCTGCGGCGAACGATCCGCTTTCACGGTCGTTCGCCCGAGCTCAAGACGAGCAAGGATTCCGCTTTCAATTGGAGCGGTTGCAGTCTTTACGTTTGCGAGAGTTCGTAGGCTTTGAGGAACGGCAGCGCGAGGCCGACGCGGCCGTCGCAGCGCTGCTGGAGTTGAGTCAGACGGGAACGAAGATTTACGAATGGGCGCCGATTCAAAAGTCGGTTCTTTCGGCGTTACTGAGTCCGGTAATGCTGGGAAAAGCGTTGCCATTGGCGGTTCGATTCAATTCGCCTGAGATGCAGACTTCGCTGCTGAAATTGGTCAATCGCGCGAACCTCTCTCCGGAGATGCGAGAATCGGCTCTAGCGGCGTTTCAACGACACGTTCGAACGCACGGCATTCTGTTGACGAGCGAAGAGATTCGACGTCAATACGACGTTTACAATCGTAGCGAGAAGCTGGACAAAGCGACGCAAAAGTTATTGGGAGACTCGCTCGATTGCCTGGAAGGTAAAACCGCGGAAAAAAAATGAAGAAGGCGCCGCCGCCAAGCGCAAGCCAACGGCAATGCGACTAAACTAGTAATGAAAAGACGAGAAAACCATTTATGTCTCGGACGTTAAACGCAAATGACGGAACGGACGGAGCGCCGCCGATCCCCGGTCTGATCGGGCAGGGCGAGGCGATGCAACGAGTGTATCGACTGACTCGCCAAGTGGCGAAGTCGAACGCCTCGGTATTGCTCTTGGGCGAGACGGGAACGGGCAAGGAGTTGATAGCCAAGGCGATTCACCGGCTGAGCCCGCGAGGGAGCGGGCCGTTCATTCGGGTCAATTGCGGCGCCTTGGCCGAGAACTTGCTGGAAAGCGAGCTGTTCGGCCATGTTCGCGGAGCGTTCACGGGGGCGATCGACAACCGGACGGGCCGATTCGAAGCGGCGCACACCGGAACTGTCTTCCTGGACGAAATCAATTCGACGACGCCGAAGTTGCAAGTTAAGCTGCTTCGAGTGCTGCAAGAACATGAATTCGAGCGGGTCGGCGACACGCAGACGATTCGGGTCGATACGCGGGTAATCGCGGCGAGTAACCGCGATTTGCCGGAAGAGATTGACGCGGGTCGATTCCGCGAAGATTTGTATTATCGTCTGAACGTGGTGACGATTTACCTTCCGCCGCTACGCGATCGGCGTGAGGATATTCCGCTTCTCGTCGGCTATTTTTTGAAAATATACAACGAGCGTAATTTCCGGCATGTCCCGCACGTCGAGCAGGCGGCGATGGAGGCTCTTAAGCAGTACGATTGGCCGGGAAACGTGCGCGAACTGCAAAACTACGTGGAGCGGGCGGTGGTGCTCGCGCCGGGCGACGAATTAACCTGCGATTTGCTTCCGGACGTGGTGCTAGGAAAGAAGCCGAAGCGGTTGGGACGGCAACGATCGGCGGACATGCAAACGCTGGCTTCGGAGCTCGTCGAGCAAGGAATCGAGTCGGCCGGTCCGAACGCCGTGAATTTACATGCGGCGATCGTCAACGGCGTTGAGCGGGAGCTTATCGCGCAGGTGATGCTTTCGTGCGACGAAGTGCAAATCAAGGCGGCCGAGCGGTTGGGGATCAATCGCAACACGCTGCATAAGAAGTTGAAAGAGTACGGATTGGAATCGTAAGCGGCGCTCCGCCGACGGCGGGGCGGTCCTCGAAAACGGAATGAAATCATGCTTTCGCGAATCGGCGTCGTGTGTTTCGCGTCGAGCTACGCGATCGTTTTTCTCTTAGAGCTTTCGCGGCTTGTTTTTAAGATGCCCATTCGGCGGGCGGCGATCGTCTGCTGGGCCGCGGCCGGTTGGACGGCGCATTCTTTTTATCTGTATTATCACGCTATGAATTCCGCCGGCGTTCCGTTCGCCAGTTGGCGCGATTGGTATTTCGCGGCCGCGTGGCTTGTAGCGACGGCGTATCTGTATTTATTGTTCAATCATGCCGATGCGCCGTTCGGGATATTCTTGCAACCGTTGATTCTCGGGTTGATTTCGGTCGGCGAGTTTTGGGCCGACGCGACTCCGTTCGCAATCGCTCCGACGTTGAAGGCGTGGGGAGCGATTCACGGCCTTTCTTTAGCGGCGGCGTTAACGACGATCTTCGCCGGATTCGCGACGGGGCTGATGTACTTCGCGCAAGAACGGCGCCTCAAGCGAAAGATACCGGCATCTTCACGAATCGCTTTGCCGACGCTGGAATGGCTACGGAGAGCGAACGCAAAGTCCCTAACGCTGACGTTGATATTTTTGGGCGTGGGAGGGGCTTCCGGATGCGTGATGAATTTGATCGTTCGACGGTCGGGAGGCGAAAGCGCGGCATGGAACGATCCGCTTCCGATTGGGGCGCTCGCTTTGTTCGTCTGGCTAGCGATCGGCTCCGTCGGCGGCGCGTTGTATCGCCCTGAACGGCAAGGTCGCAAGGTCGCTTTGCTGACGCTGGTGAGTTTCGCGGCGTTAGCGGCGACGTTAGCGTTCGGCCTATTCGTCAACACAAGCCATGTCGGCCGCGCGTCGCCGAAGCCGAAAATGACGCAAGCGTCGCCCGATTCGACGGAACAGGCGCCCCCTCGAAAAACGAACGATGCGGAGGGGCGTTAGCATGCGATTTTTGGCGGTGGGATGCAATCATCGAAACACGTCGATCGACGTCAGAGAGCTGCTTTCGTTCGGCGAGGCGGAGATTTGCTCGGCCTTAAAGAGTTGGCGGAGCGAATTCCCCGGAGTCGAAGCGGTCATTCTTTCAACGTGCAATCGGACGGAGTTTTACGTCGCCTCGGACGAAGGAGAAGCGCCGGATACGGAGCAAATCATCGAATTCATCGCACGGAGCCGCGGCGTGGATAAGGATTTCGCCGCGCGGAATTTATCGACCTTCGAGGACGAAGAGGCGATACGCCATTTACTTTCGGTGGCGGCGAGTTTAGACAGCATGGTGGTGGGAGAGCCGCAAATACTAGCGCAGGTGAAAGAGGCGTATCATATCGCCGAAGAGGCGAGGACGGTCGGGCCGTTGCTGCACGGAGCGTTTCAGGCGGCGTTGCGCACGGCGCGGCGAACGGCGGGCGAAACGGCTTTGCATCGTTGCCGCGTAAGCGTGCCGAGCGTGGCGGTGGCCGACTTCGCGAAGCAGATTTTCGAGCGATTCGACGACAAACATGTGGTGGTGGTCGGGGCAGGGGAGATGGCCGAGGAGACGCTCCGCTATTTGAACGACGAAGGCGCCACGCATCTAACGATCGTGAATCGGAGTTACGAGAAGGCGGCGGAGTTGGCGTCGAAATGGCGAGGTTGCGCGGTGGGCTGGACGCAGCTTGCCGAGGCGTTGGCCACGGCGGATTTGGTGGTAAGCGCAACCGGTGCGTCCGAAACGATCGTGTCGGCGGAATTTTTCGACCGGATCGAGCGCGCGCGGTTCAAACGCCCAATGTTCATTCTGGATTTAGCGGTTCCGAGAGATTTTGCATCGTCGATCGGAGATCGAACCGACGTGTATCTGTATTCGGTGGACGATCTGCGCGAGGCCTGCGAGAAGAATCGGGAGCGGAGAGACAAAGAGATTCCCGCCGCAAAAAAAATCGTCGAACAGGAAACAGTCCGGTTCGTCGGCGTGATGCGAAGTCGAACGGTCAGTCCGCTCATTCGCCAATTACGACGAAACTGGGAAAAGCCGAAGGAAGACGAACTTGCGAGACTCTTTAACAAGCTTTCGGAGCTAAACGATCGCGAACGGGATGAGATTCGCGCGTCGTTCGACCGATTGGTGAATAAGCTTCTTCATCCGCCGTTGGTCTCTTTACGAGACGAGACGAAAAAGGGGGCTTCGCGTGCGCTTTTGGACGCGGTGGTGCGACTGTTTCAGTCGAGGGAGTAAGAAGCAGGGCATAGTAAGTAGGGCATGGGGATTAGGGCGTAGGGGGTAGACGCACATCCCTTCGAGATTGCGGCTAAGCGGCTGCAATCTGCATCAGTCCCCTTTTCGAGCCGCTTGGGCAGAATCATCGGGGACCGCCGCCGCTCCGTTTTCAAGGAATTTCCCGACAAGCAAAAACCACTTTTCGGACTCTTCCACCCAAGGGCGATGTCCGCTCCGTTCGAAAACGACGAGGCGCGAATTTTCCGCCGGAAAAGAGGCTCGCAAATCTCGTGCGACTATGGGCGGGCAAACCTCGTCAGATCGACCGACGGTCACTAACGTCGGAATTTTGACGTTTTTAAGCGAAGCTCGCGGATCAAAGTTTTTAATCGTCCCGCCGACAGTCCATTCCGGATCGTCGCCGAGCATGGCGAGGTAAACGTTACCGTTAAGGGCGTCCTGCGGATCAGTCGATCTGATCATTTTGCTCTTGGCCTCCGGATTGAACCAGTAAACGTTCTTCAGCGCGCTGCCGTACAAATTTTCGTAAGCCGAGGCCGAAGACTTTACGCCTTTCGCGCGTAGGGCCAGCAGTTGGCCCCAAATTTCAGGGTAATGCAATTGCACGTAATGATTGCAGTTGTCTATGTTCAACTGCCATTCGTCGGCCGATACCGCGCTATCGCTCAGGATCAATCGCTCGACGCGATCCGGACGCCTCAATGCGTAAGCCATCGCGGGCATCCCGCCGTAGGAATGTCCTATTAAGATGAGCTTCTCAAAGCCTAATTTCTGGCGGAGGACTTCAATATCATCGGCGTCGCGTTCGACGGTATAGCGGGAGGCGTCTTTCAGCCGATCGGAACGTCCGCGCCCGACGTTATCGAAATAGATGACGGCATATTGTTTCGCAAGTTCGGAAAACCACGGGTGAAAAGATGCGTGAGAGCCGCCCGGCCCGCCTGCCACAAGAAAAATGGCGGGGCCGTTTCCTTCTCGTTCGTAATAGATTCGGCCGTCGGGCGAATCGACGTACTCGCCTTTGCCGTGAACCGAAGTTTGGCGAGCGAAGGAGTCTTCGGCAGACCGGAGGTCGCTAACGTAAAAGAGCAAAGCGGCGAACGAAGCAAGAATCCATCGGATAAAAGTCGTTTTCATGATGCAAATTCCGATTGAAATTTTCTGCAAGCGAGGGCGCTGCGGTTCAACAATTACGTCATCGGTCCGGGACGAGTCAAGAAATAAAAAAAGCTCCCGGTAAGCGTGGGTCCCAGGGGGGCAAAGGACGCAGCTAGGCCAGGAGCGATTGGACGCCTCTCGATTTAGTCGGAAATAACTCCGTCAAAATTCGAGCTAGCGAAAGTATATTCGAAGCGCGCGCCCGCCTCCATGCGAGAGCAATCGCTTCGTGGCCCGCAGAAACGACCGAAGTCATTTCCGGTGCAGGCCCATCCACGTGGATTAGTGTATTTTTACGCAAAACGCGAGGTTCGGCTTCCGTGCTTACGTCTCGTGCGTTTGTGTGACGGGAGAATAGAGCTTTTTCAAAACTGGGTCAAGGCCGGTTTTTCAACAATTCGCCGCCGAAGCGAATCTCTCCCTAAAAAACGAAAAAAGCCCGCTTTTTCGAGAGAAAGCAGGCTTAGGAGATCGTCTTTCATCGACGCCGATCCGGCATCTATAGTTTCTTTCGGGCGTATTGGGGGAAGCGGTCTTGAACGGCCTGAACCGTGACGGCCGATTCCCGGCGAGCTTGCATGGCGTGAAGAGCGGCGTTTGCGGCCTGGATCGTCGTGATGCAGGAAATGCCGTGCATGACGGCGGCGGCGCGAATGCGTCCTTCGTCCGTTCGAGCTCCTTTTCCGCGCGGCGTGTTGATGACCAATTTCAAATCGCCGTCGATCATCAAGTCGAGGACGTTTGGATGGCCTTCTTGCAGTTTCTTAATGATTTGAACTTTGACGCCGGATTCTTGAAGGCGAACCCCGGTGCCCTTGGTGGCGATGAGTTCGAAGCCCATCTTGTCCAACGCGGCGGCGATTTCGACGATGTTTCCTTTCGCCCGATCGGCGACGGAAATGAAGATTTTTCCGGCGTCGGGAAGCGATGCGCCTGCGGCGATCTGGCTTTTTGCAAAGGCGATGGCCAAGTTGTCGCTCACGCCCATCACTTCGCCGGTCGACTTCATTTCGGGTCCCAAGACAATATCGACCCCGGCGAATTTGGCGAAGGGGAAGACCGCTTCCTTGACCGAGAAGCTCTTGGGCGAAGGATCGTGCGTGTATCCTTGCTCGGCGAGCGGGACGCCGGCCATGACCTTCGCCGCCGCTTTGGCCAATGGCATTCCGGTCGCCTTTGAAACGAACGGCACGGTGCGGCTAGCGCGAGGATTCACTTCGAGGATATAGACGTTGGGCTTGCCGTCCTCTTTTTTGACGGCGAATTGGATG
This sequence comes from Thermoguttaceae bacterium, assembly GCA_963665265.2. GTDB lineage: Bacteria > Planctomycetota > Planctomycetia > Pirellulales > Thermoguttaceae > CAXXHQ01. The sequence goes on from OY762224.2 coordinate 3,750,640, forward strand.
TTCATCAAGCCTTTGACCTGGAGATGCGTGGCCAAGGCGCAAGTCGCTTGGTGAATCTCTTCGATGACGGTCTTGGGCAAGCTGTGCGGCGGTATCACGCAAGCGGAGTCGCCGGAGTGAACGCCGGCCTCTTCGATGTGCTCCATAATTCCGGCGACGATGACCTGTTGGCCGTCGGAGATGGCGTCGACGTCGACTTCAACGGCGTCTTCAAGGAAACGATCAATAAGAACGGGCTGACCTTGAGCGACGACGAACGCCGCCGCGACGTAGCGCTCGAATTGCGCGGCGTCATAACAGATTTCCATGGCGCGACCGCCGAGAACGAAGCTCGGCCGGACTAAACAAGGAAAACCGACCTTCGCCGCTTCGCCGCGGGCCTGGGCCATATTTCGGGCGATTCCGTTGGCCGGCTGCTTCAAATCTAAAGCGTGCAAGATGCGAGCGAATTTTTCGCGGTCCTCGGCGTCTTCGATCGTATCGACGCTCGTGCCGATGATCGGAACGCCGGCGTTGCTCAACGCGCGGGCGAGATTCAACGGGGTCTGACCGCCGAATTGGACGATGACGCCGTCGGGCTGGACGCGGTCGCAAATATTCAGCACGTCTTCGGTCGTAAGCGGCTCGAAGAAGAGCATGTCGCTCGTGTCGTAGTCGGTCGAAACAGTTTCCGGATTCGAGTTGACCATGATCGATTCGACGCCTAATTCGCGTAGCGCGAAGCTGGCATGACAGCAGCAATAGTCGAACTCGATGCCTTGGCCGATGCGGTTCGGGCCGCCGCCGAGGATCATGATACGCTTCGCGTCGGGCTTTTTGACGGGTGTTTCGTCCTCGTCTTCGTAGGTCGAATAATAATACGGAGTGTAGGCTTCAAACTCGGCGGCGCAAGTATCGACCGACTTAAATGTGGCTACGACGCCTAACTCGATACGGCGACGTCGGACGTCGGTTTCGGGAACGCCGAAGATGAAGGCGATCTGTCGATCGGAAAAGCCGAACTGCTTGACGCGGCGAAGCGTGGCGGCGTCCATGGAGTGGAATTCGCCGAGGGCTCGCATCTCCTCTTCGGTCTGTACGATTTCGACGAGGTTGTCGAGGAACCACGGATCGATGAAGGTTAGCTCGTGAATTTCTTCGACGGTCATGCCGTACTTGAGCGCATAGCGAAGGTACCAAACGCGCTGGTCGCCGGGAACGGCGAGCTTGCTGCGCACTTCTTCGATGGCGGGCTGTTCGGGAGTTCCCCAAAGATCTTTGCCGTCGCAACCAAAGCCGAACGCGCCGACCTCCAAGCCGCGAAGGGCTTTTTGGAACGCTTCTTTGAATGTGCGTCCGATGGCCATCGTCTCGCCGACGCTCTTCATTTGCGTGGTGAGTTTGGGATCGGCCTCGGGAAACTTTTCAAAGGCGAAACGGGGCACCTTGGCCACGACGTAGTCGATCGTCGGCTCGAAGCAAGCCTTGGTCTCCCGGGTGATGTCGTTGGCCAATTCGTGCAGACGATAGCCGACCGCCAATTTGGCGGCGATTTTCGCGATGGGGAAGCCGGTGGCCTTGGAAGCCAAGGCGCTGCTGCGACTGACGCGGGGATTCATCTCGATGACGACCATGCGTCCGTCTGCCGGATTGAGGGCGAATTGGATGTTCGATCCGCCGGTATCGACGCCGATTTCACGAATAACGGCCATCGAGGCGTCGCGCATGCGTTGATATTCTTTGTCCGTAAGCGTTTGGGCCGGAGCGACGGTGATCGAGTCGCCGGTGTGAACGCCCATCGGATCGAAGTTTTCGATCGAGCAGATGATGACGACGTTATCGTCGGCGTCGCGCATCACCTCCATTTCATATTCTTTCCAACCGATGACCGACTCTTCAAGGAGCACTTGGTGGATCGGAGAGAGATCGAGGCCATGTTGGACGAGCGCGTCGAATTCTTCGCGATTGTAGGCGATGCTCGACCCGCTCCCCCCCATTGTGAAGCTGGGGCGAACGACGCAAGGAAGTCCGACGTCTTGGAGAGCCGCGCGAGCTTCCTTCAAGCTGTTGACGGTGTGGCCTTTAGGAACTTCGAGGCCGATTTTTTCCATAGCGGCTTTAAAGTGGTCGCGTGCTTCGGCCTTATCGATGGCGGCGGCGGAGGCGCCGATCATTTCGACGCCGAATTTTTCGAGAACGCCGTGCTTGGCCAGGTCCATCGCCAAATTCAAGCCGGTTTGTCCGCCGAGCGTCGGGAGGAGAGCGTCGGGGCGTTCCTTCTCGATGACTTGCTCGACGATTTCCCACGTGAGCGGCTCGATGTAAGTGCGGTCGGCCATCTCGGGATCGGTCATGATCGTGGCCGGGTTGGAATTAACGAGGACGACTTCGTAGCCTTCTTCGCGAAGGGCTTTGCACGCTTGAGTGCCGGAATAGTCGAACTCGCAAGCCTGGCCGATGATGATGGGGCCGGAGCCAATCAACAAAATCTTCTTGATGTCGTTGCGTCGGGGCACGGAATTACCTTTTGGGATGGAGTCGGCGGGGCGCGCTCCGCAGAATGAATCGAGCGGCCGAAGGAAATCGGCGTGGCGAATTCAGGTTGCGGAACGTCGTCGGAGCGTTCGCGGCGGCGATTATCAACGCGGCGAACGGCGGCGCAGGGCGAAAACAACCCCATTGGGGGTAAGTTCCCGCGTAAAATCCCCTAATTTTAGCACGATTGCCGTCAGTTCCACAAGAGGCCGGGGGATGATCTTTTCGCGAAAACATTCAAGGCGACCCTGTTCGTAACCGGTAATGGCGTAAAAACTTAGCCGCATTTATAGTTTTTGCCATTCGTAGTTGAAGATCGTTTGACATTGTTCGTCGCATTAGCGATGATAGCCCCTAAGTTACGCCCAAGGGAACGATTCGGAGTTTTTGCGCGTCCAATCCTTAGAGACAGAGCCGATCTTGAGCGAAGACGTCCAACTGATAAGCGAAGCCCTGGCCGGCCGGTCAGACGCGTTTGGAAAGTTGGTCCTAAAATATCAGGACCGGCTCTTCAATACGGTTGCGCACATGCTCGGACAATCGGAAGACGCGCGGGACGTGGTGCAGGAGGCGTTTGTGCGGGCCTTCGTAAAACTCGATTCGTTTAATCGACGGAGCGAATTTTACACTTGGCTGTATCGAATCGCCATGAACGCTGCTTCCACGCATCGACGGCGGCGGCGCCCGGTCGGATCGATCGAGCAAAACCGTGAAACCTTGGGCGAAGAACCGGCCGACGGCGGCGATGGCCCGACGGCCCGTTTGGAGCAAGAGGAGCGCGCGGAGCGAATCCGCGCGGCGTTAGCGCGGTTGCCCGACGAGTTTCGCGAGATCCTCGTGTTGCGCGAGATCGACGGGTGCGATTACGAGTCGCTCGCCGAGATGTTGGACGTTCCGATCGGCACGGTGCGGAGCCGACTGCATCGTGCGCGATTGCAGATGAAAGAAGAAATTTCAAAGTTGCAAATATAGTCTCGAGTCCCCCATGTCCATTCTACCGGACGACGAACTGTTGAGCGCGTATTTAGACGGCGAACTATCGCCGGACGAACGCGTTCGCGCCGAACGGCTTTTGGCCGAGAGCGAAAACGCCCGCCAAAAGTTGGAGGAGTTGCGCGCGATGAGTTCGTCGCTGGCCGCGCTGCCGAAACGAAAACTGCCGGTCGATTTTTGCGAGGAGACGCTTCGGCTGGCGGAGCGGCGAAAGACCGAAGGGGCGACCGAGCGGGTTGTGCCGTCTTTCGTCGAACGATGGCAAACACGTTGGAAAGAGCCGCGATCTTGGCTTTGGTTGGGCGTGGTCGCCTCGGCGGCGATATTGGTGGCCGTTTTTTCGCCGCAATGGGAAGATTTGTCGCAGTACAAGGTAGCCAAGGGGCCCTCGTCCTCGGCGATGAGAGCGCGATCTGACGTCTCGGATGCGGAATCGGTAGCAGATGAAAAAGTGAGCGTGCGGTTAATCGAGCCGACCGGCGATGCGCCCAAGGCGCCGCCGAGCCTCGTCGCAAAAGACTCGAACCGGCAACAGTTCGACGAACCAAAGCGAGCGGCGAAGTCAGAGGACGACTTCGCGGAGTCGGACTCGCTTCGTTCGGAAGTCGCCGCAAACGAAAAAAAGAGAGCGAAAGACGCCGAGTCGGCGAACTCGCCCGTCAAGCAAGAAGAACGGCATTACGCGAAGACCGCTTCGCCCAAGCCACTTGCCGCCCCGGCGTTGGCTGCGCAATTGCAGCCGAACTTCCTCGATTCAAAGTCGAAGGAGCTTGCTTCGTCGGCGGGAACGGAGGTAGCCGCCGTACCTTATCAAAAAACAAAAAACGCCTGGGCCTTTGAAATCCCGCCCGATACGCTCGTGGTCGAGTTCGACATGACGCCCGAGGCGGCGAAGAAGCAGGTCTTCGATAAGCTTCTCACATCCAACGGATTCGTTTTTGAAACGGTCGCCTCGGGAGATAAAGAATCGCGAGAAGAATTGACGGCGAAGAATTCTTCGGCGGGCGGAAGCGACCTCGCTTTGGCGAAGGCGCCGAGCGTCGGAAACGTCGATGCTGCGCAGAATCGTTCTTCGACGGCGGAAGAACGCGGCCTCGGGATAGGCGGACGCCTCGCCTTCGGAGGCAAAAAAAAGGCGGACGTCGAGCCGGAGGCGGTTTACGTCGAAGCCGATCCGGTTCAATTGGAAAATGCGATCAACTCAATGTCGGCGCAGCAAGACGCGTTCTCGAACGTGCAAATCAAGACGGCGCGCACGGCGGACATGCGTCAGAATCAAATTGCCGAGAATATCCGACAAAACGTGGTTCAGTCGCGCAATCAATCGCAACAAACCGATTCATTATCTTTTCAGCCGCAAATCGTCGCGGCGAACGGGTCAGCGTCGAACGTCGGCTCGACGACCAACGGTTCAAACGCCATGAATAACGCCGCGGCCAACAACGCCGCAGCGCAATCGCGAGCTCGACGCATCCCGATCGGCGTCGGCCAATCGATCGACGTCCAATCTATGAGCAATGTCGGATTCGGAGGACAAAATCAGACGCAACTGCCCCAGCAAAACTCGGCGGTGCAAAGCGGCATGCAAGCTCAAGGCCGAGCGCAACATCAAATGCAGAACCAATCGGGCATGACGCAACGCGCCGTCTTCATTCCTCGCGTTGTCGAACCGGCGAAGCAAGCGCCGGCCGCGACGAAGCCGCAAAGTTCGCCGGCGGAAAACAATCGGTAGTTTTTCGCCGATCAGCATCTTTTAACATGCGGCGTTTTTTTCTCGCAGGCCGCGATTTATCGTGTATGGTTCTTACTGAAGCCGACTGCGGTTCGGCCGGTTGCCGCGCGATCGCTCAGGAAATCAACACGTTTTCCACGTCGTCGGAATGCAGCGGGCGAAAACGGAGACGCCGTTAACGCCTTGCGAGCAAGAGGGTTAGCGTTTTCGTAAAGCGGAGACGCGGACGAGGGCTCGAAAAAACTTTGAATTTGATAAAATATGACGCGTGCGAGTTTGCGAAATAACACGAACCGTTTCCCTAGGCTGCCCTTGCGTTCGCCGCTTTTTCCTCAGCCGAGAAAAACTGGCGAAGTCGGTGCAGCCTACGGTTTTTGAGGGGCGGAAACGCTGCCAGTCGAAATCCGGAACGGAAGACGCCAACAAGGACCGACCGAAAGGTTTGTCCTCTTTAGGAATCTAAAATGCTTCATGATGAAACTGAATTGACGCCGGTAACGGAATTGGCTCCGGAATTGATCGAGGCCTCGCACGAATACGTCGGTCGTTGGAATCGCCTCATTAGCACGACGAATTGGGAGAAGGGGCGAATCATCTCGCAGTGGCGAGCTTCGATGGAAAGCGCGGGCATGGATCCGGCGAGTTTTACCGACGAAGCTTGGGCGCAACAAGTCGGAGGCGTCACGCCGCAACATGTGGGGCGTTTACGTCGCGTCTTCGATCGATTCGGCGACGGTTTCGAGCGTTATCCCAAGCTGTTTTGGAGTCATTTTTGCGCGGCGCTCGATTGGGACGACGCCGAAATGTGGCTGGAGGGGGCCAAAGAAAACGGCTGGTCCATCTCGCAAATGCGCGATCAACGTAGCGAAGCGTTGGGCGGTCCGAGCGAAATGATGCCCGACGAATCGGAAATCATCTCCGGCGAAATTGAAGGCGGAGACGCCGACGAGACCGAGGCTTCCGCGCCGGACTCGATCACCGGCGAGATAAGCGAAGTGCGAGAGACGGAGGACGAAGCCCCGTTCGGCGAAGAGGAGGCGGTCGAGGATCGCTGGGACGAATCGAGCGGATCGGAGGCGCAAATCGCGGCGGAGAAGGCGGCGACTCAAGTTCGACCGTTCGAGAACCTTCCGAAAATGCCGGCAGACCTGCGCGAGGCCTTCGAGTTGTTCAAAATGTCGATTTTGAGCCATAAGATCACCGCTTGGGAAGAAATCTCGCAAGAAAACATGCTTCGCGTTATCGAGTCGCTCAGGTTGTTAGCGACGGCGCCGACCGAGTAACGCAGCGATCGCGGCGGCGACCGGAATGATTTTCGCTTTATGGAGAGGAGCTGAATCTTCCGGTTTCGCATGCTGTTTCGGCCATTGAGAATCAGCATAAATCATTTCTTCCCGTTCGAGCGAACGGCAAATCGCGAATCATCTTTCGGTTCGCGATATTTCTTTCGGCGCGCGTGAGGGAAAGCTAGAATTCCGAAACGGAAGTCACTTTCCCTGCATGCCTTTATGTCCGCCGAACGAGCAATCGCCGATCATCGATCGAATGCGAGTCTCGCAAAGACCGCGTTTCGAAATAATCTCTGCGCCAATATCTTGTTGACGGCGGGGATCGGACTTCTTTTCGGAGCGTCGCCCTCGGAGATCATCGCCCAACAATACCAGTCCGATCCGGAGATCAGCCGCGAGTATCCGATCAAGGCGGCCTATCTCTATAATTTCGGACGATACGTGGAATGGCCCGCGGCCTCGTTCGGCGAGAAAGACGCGCCCTTCGTAATCGGCATCGGCGGCGAAGAAGGAATCGGCGAGATTTTGGACTCGATTGCGCACGAAAAAAAGCTTGAAGGGCGATCGATCGTCATCAAGCGTTTTAATTCAAGCGCCGATTTTTCCGCATGCCATATCCTCTTCATTTCGCGCTCGGTTTCTGAGGCGGAGGAGGAGCGTTTTCTTGCAAAGGCCCGAGGAAATCCGATCCTGGTCGTTGGCGAAAAACCCGAGTTCCTATCTCGAGGCGGGATCATTAACTTTACGGTGGAAGATAACAAAGTTCGCTTTGAAATCAGCCCGAAAGACGCGAAAATCGCCGGATTAAAGATCAGCGCCAAGCTCCTTAGTCTCGCCAAGATCGCCGATCACGAGAAACAGTAAATATGAAAGCGTTTTAAAGACCGAAGCATGCACTTTAAAGATTTATCGATCAACGCGAAATTGCGATTGCTCGCGCTAGCGGCCAGCGGCGTGTCGCTGCTGCTATCGACGTGCGCGTTCGTGTTGAATGACGTGAATCTATTGCTGGAGTCGAAGAAGAGGCAACTTTCGGTGGTGGCGAAAGTATTGGGGGCGAACTGCACGGCGGCTATCACGTTCGACGATCCTTCGACCGCTTCGGAATTGCTCGGATCCTTGAATTTGCAACCGTCGGTTCATTACGCATGCGTTTACGACGCGAAGGGAAAGATATTCGCCAAATATCGTTCCGAGAAGGCGGGCGATTTCGTTCCGCCGTCGCTTAAACCGAGCGCCGACGATAGTGAGACGACGGCGGGAGCCTACGTCAACGTAACGCATCCGATCATCCGCGACGGCGAGCGAATCGGGGCCGTATTTCTGCACGCTTCGACCGACGACCTTCGGGAGCAGGTAGTGCGGTACGTTTGGATCGCGGCGTCGGTGGCGGGCGTCTCGCTGGGGGCGGGACTCGCCTTCTCGGCTTGGCTGCGCCGCATCGTGTCGAAACCGATTCTTCGACTCGCCGAGGCAGCGCAGCGCATTTCAGCCGAGCGCGACTACGCCGTTCGCGTAAAAACCGACACCCAAGACGAGCTTGGCTCTCTCTGCCGCGAGTTTAACTCGATGTTGGATCAAATCCAGCACGGCGAGAGGGAGCTGCAAGAGGCGCACGACCAATTGGAAATGCGAGTCGAAGACCGCACTCGACAATTGTCGAAGGCGAACCACGAGCTAAACAGGGAGGTCAACGAGCGCAAGCGGACGGAGCGCGAATTGCAGGACGTTCATCTGCAACTGGTCGAGACCGCGCGCAGCGCGGGAATGGCGGAGATCGCCACAGGAGTTTTGCACAACGTAGGCAACGTGCTTAATAGCATCAACGTATCGGCCACGTTGATCGCCGACCGCTTGAGGAACTCGAAAATATCGGAAATGCTTCGCGCGGCGGAGCTCATGAAAAAGCACGCCGACTCGCTGGCCGACTATTTGACGAAAGACGAAAAAGGAAAATTACTTCCCGGGTTCATCGAATTGGTGGCCTCGCATTTGGAAAAAGAACGAACAGTCCTTCTTGACGAATTGCATTCGTTGACGAAGAACGTCGATCACGTGAAAGCGATCGTGGCGATGCAACAGTCGTACGCGAGAGTGACGGGAATGACCGAGACGTTGAACTTGGCCGACTTGATGGAGGATGCTTTGAAGCTGAACGCGCCGTCGTTCAAGAAATTCGACATCAACGTGATTCGAGAGTACGAAGAGTTGCCGCCGGTTCAGACGGACAAACAGAAGTTGTTGCAAATATTGGCGAATCTAGTGACCAACGCGAAAGACGCTCTCTCGGAGACTCCGCGAACGGACCGCACGTTGGTGACTAGGATTCGAACGGGCGGGCATGAAGACGACCGTCGCTTAATAATCGACGTCGAGGACAACGGAGTGGGAATCGCGGAAGAGAACCTAACAAAAATATTTTCGCACGGATTCACGACGAAACGACATGGGCACGGATTCGGGCTCCATAGCTCGGCCATCGCCGCCAAAGAATTAGGCGGCGCGCTCGTGGTCCGAAGCGCCGGCCCCGGCAAAGGGGCGACGTTCGCCGTGGAAATCCCGTTAGTTTTCGCAAGGGCGCAGACATGAACGAAAGAAATCCAATCCGCATTTTAGTCATCGACGATCAAGAATCGATCCACGAGGACTTTCGCAAAATCATCGCCGCCGATCGCGACGACTCCGAGATCGACGCCGCAGCGGCGGCGATCTTCGGCGAATCGGTCGCCTCGGACGATGGCGCCGGATCCGAGGATCGTTTTGAAATCGACTCCGCCCACCAAGGCCAGGAAGGACTTGCGTTAGTGGAAAAAGCCCTGCATGAAAGGCGGCCTTATCCGTTGGCCTTCGTTGACGTTCGGATGCCTCCCGGCTGGGACGGAGTGGAAACCGTAAACCGGATTTGGAAAGTCGATCCGGAAATTCTGGTCGTGCTTTGCACCGCCTATTCGGACCACACCTGGGAAGACATCGTTCGTCAATTGGGACGCACCGATCACCTAGTGATTCTCAAAAAGCCGTTCGATAACATCGAAGTCCGTCAATTAGTCATATCGTTGACGAAGCGTTGGAACCTAGCGCGACAAGCCGAGCTAACCCGCGCGCAGTTGGAACAAATGGTCGTGGAACGCACGAAAGAGGTGGAAGCTAGAAGTAAGGCGTTGGAAGAGGCCTCGAACGATCTTCGAGAAACGAACATTCAACTGGTGAAGGCCCGCGATCTCGCGGAGGTGGCGAATCGCGCAAAGTCGGAATTCCTAGCGAACATGAGCCACGAAATTCGCACTCCGATGACCGCCATACTGGGCTACGCCGAGATTCTGCGAGAAGACGCGGAACGAGAAGGATTTCCTCAAACCAGCCGCGATTCGATCGACGCGATATTACGTAACGGAGACCATCTGCTGCATGTTCTAAACGACATACTGGATATGTCAAAAATCGAAGGGGGGCGATTGGACATCGAGATCGCCGCCTATTCACCGATTAAAATCGTCGGAAATTGCGTGGAGATTCAATCGCAAGCGGCGGCGACGAAGGGGCTTTCTCTCTCGGTCGAATTCGCCGGTCCGCTTCCCGAGATCATTCACACCGACGCCTATCGGTTGCAACAAGCGTTACTGAATTTACTGAGCAACGCGATCAAATTCACGCATCGAGGAGGCGTCCGCCTCGTAGTAGGCATGCTCGACCACGCAGGCGAACGAAAATTCCAAGTGCGAGTGATCGATACCGGAATCGGCCTATCCGAGGAGCAATGCAACAAACTATTTAGGCGGTTCGCTCAAGCCGACGCCAGCACCACGCGTTTGTTCGGAGGCACGGGACTTGGACTTGCGATCTCAAAGCGGTTGGCGAATTTGCTCGGCGGAGACATCGAAGTCCAAAGCAAATTGAACGTGGGGAGCGAATTCACGGTAACGGTCGGAGTCGGTTCGCTGGAAGGAGTTCAAATGATCGAACGACCGAGCCTTGCCGAGGTGAAGGAGACCGGTATCGCGGCCGTCGCTTCGATCGTGGCTCGCGGGGAACACGTTCTTCTAGTCGAAGATTCCGTTGACAATCAACGTATTATTCAGCACATGTTGCTCAAGGCCGGTTTTGAAATCGAATTGGCGGAAAACGGCGCAATCGCCCTGGATAAAGCGTTAGCGGCGATGGAGTCGGACAAACCGTTCGACCTCATTCTGATGGATATGCAAATGCCGGTCATGGACGGCTACGAAGCGACTCGCACGCTTCGTGAAAGAGGCTACTCGGGACCGATCGTTGCCTTGACCGCCTGCGCCACCACGGCCGACCGCGTGAACGCCCTCGAGGCGGGCTGCAATCACTACGTTACGAAGCCGATTAACCGTGAAGAACTCGTCAACACGGCCGTGGAATACGCCCAGTCGGGAGGCTGCACGTAACGGCGTCGCCCGGAAGCGTATCCCTCGGCATGAGGCGCTGCCGGTCGAAGGCGAATTTTGATATAATTGCGGAAATGAATTCGCCAGAAAAAACAAAAGGACGGATTGCGGGAATCGACTACGGACATGTCCGAATCGGAGTCGCTATTTCCGATCCGATGCGAACGATCGCCTCGCCGTTGGCGAACTACGCCCGCCGCGACGCCGCGCAAGACGCGAGATTCTTCCGCGATCTCGTGAAAAACGAGGAACTAAAACTTTTCGTGGTGGGGCTGCCCGTCCATCTTGACGGAACCGAGAGCCAGAAATCGATCGAGGCCCGCAATTTCGGAAAATGGCTGCAAGAGACGACCGGGCTTCCAGTGGCATTCTGCGACGAGCGCTTTACGTCGCGCGAGGCCGATCAATGGCTGGCAATGGCCGAAATGACGAAAAAACAAAAAAAGAATCGTCGCGACATGCTCGCCGCGCAAATCATGTTGGCCGCCTATCTTGAAGCGCCTGACGCCTGCACCGAGGCGCCTCGATCCATTTCCGACGACGATTGATTTTATAGCAATGATCGTTTTATCCCATGCCGTCTAAAATTGTCGTTATCGGTTGCGGATACGTCGGCGGTCGAGCCGCTTTCCGACTGCGTGAGGCTGGCTTTACCGTTTCGGTCGTCGCTCGGTCGCCGGCAAGGCTCCGCGAATTCTCCGAGGCAGGCTTCTCGACGATTCATGCCGACGTGACCCGTCCTGAATCGCTCGCCGCGATTCCCGCTTGCGACGCCGCAGTTTTCGCCGTCGGATTCAATCCGAAAAACGAACCGCTTGCCGCCCGACGCCAAGTGATCGTGGACGGACTTGCGGCGACGCTCAATTCGTTAATGAAGTCCTCGCCGCGCTTCATATTCATTAGCACGACCAGCGTTTATGGGGAGCATGCCGGCCGTTGGATTGATGAAAGCGTCCTCTGCACTCCTTCAACCGAGTCGGGACGAGTTTTTTTCGAGGCGGAAGAACTTCTGCGGCGACGCGTCTCTGGGCATGCAACGGCGTTGCGGTTGGCCGGCATCTACGGACCGGGACGGATTGAACGGCGCCTTGATCAGTTGCGCTGTCGAACGCCGATCTCGAATTCGCCCAACGACGTTTTGAACCTGATCCACGTCGATGACGCGGTATCTGCGATCGCTGCCGCCGTCGAATGCAAAGAACCGCCGCCGATCGTGAACGTCGCCGACGGCGCGCCGACGACTCTAGGAGAGTATCTCGAAGAGCTTGCCCGATTGACCGGTTTGCCGAAGCCGGTTTTCGACGACAATGCGACGTCGACTGGCGCATCACGTTCCGGTTCCAAAAGAGTCTCGAACGAAATACTCCGAAAAACGCTCAACGTCACACTTCAATTTCCTAGTTTTCGCGAAGGGCTGCGGGCGTCGCTTGCGCGTTAAACTCTTTGCATTCTCCGCACGTTAACGCAGGTCCTCTACGGACGTTAAAGATGAAGGGATATGCCGGTAAATCGGAAGATTCGAGTTGCAGCGGTAATATCGGATATTTCCTAAATGCGGGTCGTAAGGATAGCCGATGGTTACAAAAGCCTCGGAGCGAACGGCTCCTAAACGACGTTCCGACGGCTGGAGACTTGAGATAATGAAAGCGTTGCCGCCGTTAACCCGCTTGGCGCGACGCGAGGAAAAAAACTTGCCACGACATTAGTTGGACGAGCGGTCCGCGCGATTCTCCCGCAAGAATCGGCGAAACGATAGAGGTTCGACCGCCCGCCCGCATGAGAAACCAAGAGGGGGACGCTCATGATCCAGCGCATTTTTGCACTCCTGACGCTTGCGGCGGCATTGACCGTCTTCGGCGTCTGCGACGCGAAGGCCGAAGACGCCTACGGTCGCCAATTCGGAAACGGATATAGCGGACAAGATTGGAACCGTTTATATCACTATCCGTACGTTTACTATCCGCAGAATTACTACGGGCCCGACTACTACAAAAGCGCCGACGACATGTACTACCGCTATCCGCAAGAAATGCGGATTCCGACGTACAACAAGAGTTGGGTGAATTTCTATCCGGAGCATCGAAACGATCAAAAAGGCCCGAGCTCCTTCTTCCCGTTCTGCAATAACCAACGCCATACGGGCGCACGTTACCACCAGGGGAACCACTTCATTCTCGACGTTTTCTAAACGTCCTGAAGAAGTACGAAAAAAACTGAATACTGAAAAAGACGCCGTGCGGCGAAAAACTGCATGGCGTCTTTTCGTATTCACCCCAGAGCGCCATCAATTCCATACCAACAGAGTAGGCATATTACCCCTCGAATTAATACTGCTTTATTTGTAAAAATATTTATCCGTAGAGGGGTTGTCGTTCGCCAAGCCCCCAGCTAACATTACTGACGAGGATTTATTCCTCACCCTTCTGGCCCTTCGTAGGTCCCTGCCCCGCCTACGAAGGGCGCTTTTATTTCTTGGCGAAGCCTGCAAACCGGAGGACAGGCATTCTTGCCTGTCTACAAACAGGAGGCTAGGCATCTCTACTTCCCTGTTTAGCCGCGCCCCGAAGGGGAGCGAGTTGTTTGAAGCTGGCTTCTCATCGGATTCCAGTTTCAAATTGGAAGTAATAACGCTCTACTCTCTTGGTTCCGCTTAATGGTTCCGAAGAGAACGTTAAACAATCTGCCGTCGCCGGCGCCTGTGCAACTTTGGCGTCTCGTTTTCTTTTGTTGCATATATCTCCGTCAATATGCGAATAAGACTCTATCGCGATGCGCGATTCGATGAAGTGTCGGTGGGGATGTCCTTCGCTATTCGACCGAAAATGACTCTCGAAAAAAATCACCGTGCGGCAGTCGCGAAGGTGAAGAACGTGCATGCGATAAACTGTTTTTAAGACGCGAAAATAATTCCGTAAAAAATTACTTGATCATCGTAAAAGCTAGACGAGACAAGCGGTTGGGTTGACCGCGCTAGCATGCGTTCCTAGAATGTGGCGTAGATGTGAAACGGCGTTCGTCTGAGTTCGATAGCGTGCGTTAAAAAACGCAGGGACGCCGGTTTCGCAAACAAGCTCGCCGACAAAGGATTCTGTCGAAATGCATGATTTCGTAATCCCGATCTTGCTTTTCGCGGCTGCGACGATCGGTTTGGCCGTCGGCCTCCTCGTCGTGTCGCGAATCATCAATCCTATCCGGCCGAGCCGGGTCAAAAGCATGCCGTACGAGTCCGGCATGGATCCTTTTCACGACACGCATCGGCGTTTCGACGTTCGATTTCATTTATTGGCCGTCGCTTTTTTGGTATTCGACGTCGAACTCCTGTTTTTATATCCTTGGGCGGCCGCGATGCGACCAAGTTCGTTTGAGTCCGCTCCGACGGCGTCCGTTACAACCGCCTCTGCGCCGCTCGACGTCGATAAGTCGGCCAAAACGTCGCCCCCCGTCGTTCCGCGAGGCTTGGACGCCGCCGTGGCCGAGGGTTACGCCTCCTCCCGCGACATGATATTTATTTGCGCCATGACGTTCATCGCGCTGCTTACGTTAGGTTACGTTTACGATTGGCGGAAAGGGGTGTTTCGATGGCGATAATCGAACTGCCCGACAACGTGGTCGTCACCAAACTGGACGAATTGGTCAGTTGGTGCCGGAAGAACAGTCTTTGGCCGATGCCGTTCGCCACCGCTTGCTGCGGAATTGAATTAATGGCGACGGGAGCGAGCCGGCACGACATAGCGCGATTCGGCGCCGAGGTGTTTCGCTTCAGCCCGCGTCAATGCGATTTGATGATCGTGGCCGGGCGCGTGGTGATGAAGATGCTTCCCGTTCTGCAACGGATTTGGTTGCAGATGCAGGAGCCGAAGTGGTGCATATCGATGGGGGCCTGCGCATCGACCGGCGGCGTGTTCGACACGTATTCGGTCGTGCAAGGAATCGATCGGTTCATACCGGTCGACATGTACGTTCCCGGTTGCCCGCCGCGTCCGGAGCAATTGATTCAAGCCCTCGTCGATCTCCAAGAAAAGATTCAACAAGAAGGAACGCTTTTCGGCCGCGAGTTCGACGCCCCGTCGCGTTCGAAGCCGAAGCGTGCGTTGCAATAGAATCGAATGAGACCGCGTCCTACGCGGCGTTTGCGCTTATTTGCTGCTGATTGCTGACCGCTGATTGCTAAAACTATGACCGAACAAAAAACTATCGACGCGTTGAACTCTCGTTTTCCCGGCTTAAAGCGGAGCGAATTCCGCGGCCAGACGCGAATCGTCGTTTTGCCCGATAACGCGTACGACGTTTTGAAAACGCTCAAGGAGGAATTGGGCTTCGATCTGCTCGTTGACGTTACGTGCGTCGATTATTTGCAGTATCCGGAGTCGGCGCCCGACCGCTTCGGATTGGTTTATCTTCTGGCCGACAGCGAGACGAACGAACGCATAACGGTCCGTTGCTATTTGAGCGAGTCGAAGGTCTCGATCGCCTCGATCACGCCGCTTTGGGAAGGCGCCAATTGGTTGGAACGCGAAGTATTCGACATGTTCGGCCTTCGATTCGTCGGTCATCCCGACTTGCGGCGAGTGCTGCTTCCGCCCGAATTCTCCGGTCATCCTTTGCGGAAAGATTATCCCCTGCAAGGGAAAGGGGAGCGCCATAATTTTCCCGTCGTCACTCGTGCCGACGGCTAAACCGAAGTCGCGATTGGAACAAAAGTGATTGGAACAAAAACGAAACCATGCCGTTAACGCCCGCATTTTATAACGAAGACGTTTCCGCCGGAGGCGAGCGTCCGTACTTGTGGACATTGAACTTCGGTCCTCAGCACCCGGCCACGCATACGACGCTTCGCATCGTTTTGAAGCTTGAGGGCGAAACCGTCGTCGATGCGATACCGGACATCGGCTATTTGCACTCGGGCTTTGAAAAGATCGGCGAATCGCTCGACTACAATCAGTACGTGACGGTTACGGACCGCATGAACTACATTTCGCCGATGGCCAACAACGTGGCGTGGCACTTGGCGGTCGAAAAATTGATGGGCATCGAGGTTCCGCCTCGCTGTCAGTATATCCGCGTGATCGTAAGCGAATTAGCCCGCATCGCCGACCACTTGGTTTGCAACGGCGCGATGGGGCTCGATACCGGGGCTTTCACGCACTTTATTTACGCGTTCAATCCTCGGGAAAAAATCTACGATATCTTCGAGGCCCTTTGCGGCGCTCGATTCACGAACAGCTACACGCGCGTGGGCGGATTGATGCACGACGCCTCGCCGAAAGCGATCGAAATGATCCGCGATTTCATCCGCGAGATTCCGAAAGCGTTCAACGACATGGAACGGCTTCTCGGGCGCAATCGCATCTTCATCGAGCGGACGAAAGGCGTCGGCGTGCTGACGAAAGAAGAAGCGAACAATCGCGGTTGCACCGGACCCGTGGCCCGCGCCAGCGGCGTTACCCGCGACCTCCGCAAGGATGAGCCGTACTTAGCGTACAAAGACTTCGACTTCAAAGTCTGCTGCGCCCGGGAAGGCGATTGCCTTGCGCGATATCTCGTCCGAATGGACGAAATGCGGGAGAGCGTGAAGATCATCAATCAGGCGATAGAGAACCTTCCGCAAGGTCCGGTGAACGTCGGGGCCGAGGAACGCGCGATCTTGCCGAATAAAGGCGTGGTCTTCACGACGATCGAAGGCCTGATTTCGCATTTCGAAACGGTGATGACGAATCGCGGCTTCGAAACGCCGTGCGAAGAGTCGTACATGGCCACCGAGGCGCCGAACGGCGAGCTTGGCTTTTATATCGTGGGCGACGGCTCGCAACGCGCGTACCGCGCTCGCTGCCGACCGCCGTCGTTCATCCACTTCGCCGCATTTCCGCACTTGATCCGCGGTCATACCTTAAGCGACGTGGTGGCCGTGCTGGGAAGCTTGAACATTATCGCCGCGGAACTAGATCGATAACGTTTTTCATCTGCGCAGAGTAACGAAAACAAATGACGCGAGAGCGAACGAATTTATTAAACGACGAGATTCGAGATAAGATACGCGGATATTTCACGCGTTATCCGACGAAGCAGGCCGTGACGCTTCCCGCCTTGCATTTAGTGCAAGAGCGGTTGGGACGCGTTCCGACGCAGGCGGTCGAGGAGATCGCCGAATTGTTGGAACTTGCTCCCGCGCAAGTGCAAGACACGCTTTCGTTCTACGGATTTTTCAAGCAAGAAGCGCCGCTCGGTAAATACCGCGTTTGGGTCTGTCGATCGATGAGCTGCGCGGCCCGAGGGGGCGAAGAGCTTTTAGAGTATCTCTGCGAAAAGTTAGGCGTGCGGCCGGGCGAAACTTCGGCCGACGGCCGATACACGCTCGAATTCGCCGAATGCCTTGGCGCCTGCGACCACGCCCCGGCGATTCTGGTGAACGACGAACTTTATGAAGACATGACGAAAGAAAAAATCGACGCGATGTTGGCGAAATTATAGTTTAGCCGCGGCCCCGAAGGGGAGCGATTATTTGCTTGTTCTCATCGCGACTTAGCGCCCGGAAACCAATTCCCTGACCATGCCCTACGAACCAGTCTTACTAGCGAACGTCGGCAAGCCGGATAGTTGGACGCTCCCCGTTTACGAGGCGAGCGGGGGCTATCGCGCGCTCCGCGCCGTTTTGAAGGATAATACGCCGAAGCAGGTCGTCGATACGATCCGCAAGAGCAATCTTCGCGGTCGCGGCGGAGCAGGTTTTCCCACCGGCTTGAAATGGTCGTTCCTTCCCGAGAATCACCCCGGCCCCGTTTACCTCTGCATCAACGCCGACGAAAGCGAACCGGGCACGATCGTCAACCGCGTGCAGATGGAGAGCGACCCGCACCAAATTATCGAAGGTATTATCATCAGCGCGTACGCCACCCGCGCGAAAACGGCCTACGTCTATCTTCGCTACGAGTATCCGTTGAGCCTGAAGCGAATGCAGTCGGCGATCGACGAAGCCTACGCGGCGGGATACCTCGGCAAAAATATTCTCGGTTCGGAATACTCGCTCGATTTATACATTCACCGCGGCGCGGCGGCCTACGTCTGCGGCGAAGAGACCGGATTAATCGAGAGTTTGGAAGGCAAACGGGCTTGGCCTCGCATTAAGCCGCCGTTTCCGGCCGTCGAAGGTCTGTTTCGCAAGCCGACGGTGGTGAACAACATCGAGACGATGGCCTGCGTTAAGCAGATCATGGACCGCGGCGTCGAGTGGTTCAAATCGATCGGCGTGCCGTCGGACCCGAACAATCCGCGCGACCCCGGCAGCTACGGTCCGAAGCTTTTCGGCATAAGCGGGCATGTAAATCGTCCGGGCTGCTACGAAGCGCCGTTGGGCGTCACGTGCCGCGAATTGATCGAGCGTTACGGCGGCGGCGTTTGGAAAGGCCGCAAGGCGAAAGCGGTCGTTCCCGGCGGACTCAGCACCGGCGTGATGACCGAAGACGAGTTGGACGTGCCGATGGATTTCGTTGGGCCGGGCAAAGTCGGTTGCCTCGGACTCGGCACCGGCTGCTTGATCGTCCTCGACGAAACGTTTTCGATGATCGACTTTTTACATAATAGCTGCCGATTCTTCGCCCACGAAAGTTGCGGCCAGTGCACGCCCTGCCGCGAAGGAACTCGCTGGGCGTTGGAGATGACCGAGCGAATTAAGGCCGGTCGCGGTCGCTTGAAGGACTTGGATTTGCTGTTGGAGATCGCCGACACGATCGGCATCATTCCCGGCTCGACTATTTGCGGCTTGGCCGACGGCGCGGCCTGGCCGATCAAAACGGCGATCCGGAAATTCCGCGGCGAGTTTGAAGAATACGTCAAACGGACAAATCCCGAAGGATACCTGGTTGAAACGCCCGTCCCGGCGCTGCCGAAGGCGCACGGACAATTGGTGACTTTGTAAATGAGTAGTAGTCCAGTTTGTAGGTCAAGCACGCCGTGCCTGACGAGAGCTGAACGCTGATTGCTGAACGCTTACATTTAGGTTTTCCCGAAATATGCCACGAATACTCGTTGACGGACAAGAGATCGAGATTCCCGGCGGCGCGAAGCTGAACTGCATTGAAGCGGCGAAGCTGGCGGGCGTCGAGATTCCGCATTATTGTTGGCATCCCGGCCTTTCGGTGGCCGGTAGCTGCCGCATGTGCCTGATCGAAGTCGGCATGAAAGACGCGAAGACCGGCGTCGTCACGATGCAGCCAAAGCTGGTTCCCGGTTGCAACACGCCGGCGACCGACGGAACGGTGATCGTCACGCAGACCGAAAAAGTGGCGCAGGCTCGCGCGATGGTCGAAGAGGATTTGCTCCTTCGCCACCCGATCGATTGCCCGATTTGCGACAAGGCCGGTGAATGCCGATTGCAAGACTATCACTTCGAGCACGGTCAGAAAGAGCGTCGGGCCGACGTCCAACCGTTCACAAGTCGCCGCCGCGATCTCGGCGACGTGGCCCTGTTCGTCGATCGTT
Organism: Thermoguttaceae bacterium; assembly: GCA_963665265.2. GTDB lineage: Bacteria > Planctomycetota > Planctomycetia > Pirellulales > Thermoguttaceae > CAXXHQ01. The sequence continues at coordinate 3,770,055 of OY762224.2, forward strand.
GCGTGATGTGCAGCCGATGCGTTCGATTCACGCGTGAAATTTCCGGAACAAGCGAACTGATGATCGCTAACCGCGGCGCGCATGAAGAGATCAATATTTTCGACGGTCATCCGCTCGAAAACAAGTTGTCGGGAAACGTCGTCGATCTATGTCCGGTGGGCGCGCTCGCCGACAAAGATTTCCTCTACAAGCAACGCGTTTGGTTCATGCGCCGGCATCGCGGCGTTTGCGCGGGCTGCTCAATCGGCTGCTCAATTTGGATTGAAGAGAATCAGGACCGCATCTACCGCATCAAGCCGCGCGAGAATCCGCATTTGAATAAATGGTGGATTTGCAACGACGGCCGCTACGACTATCCGCACGTGCATAGCGACAAGCGACTCACGCAACCCAAGCGTCGGGAAGCAGGAGCCTTGATTGACGCCGATTGGACCGAATTGCCCTCCCGACTCCGGGCCGACCTTCGCGCGGCCGGTCATTTGGCGGCGGTCGTCTCGCCGTTCATGACGGTCGAAGAAGCGTATCTGCTTTGTAAATTCGTCCGCTCGATCGACAAAAAAGCGACGATCGTCGTCGGCCCGATTCCTTCGGTCGGCAAAGACGAAATCTTTCCGAACGGGTTTACGATCGCCGCCGAGAAATGCCCGAACCGTCGCGGCGTCGAAGCGGTCGTTTCGCATTTCACGAAACAATCGAGCGATTGGGGACGTTTCCTGCAAGAGCTCGAGGCGGGATCGATCGCCGGCGTCTGGGTTTCCGGCGGATACCGAGAACCGTGGATCGACGAGGCCGCGGCCGCCAAATTTGAAAAGGCCAAGACGCTCGTCGTGCAAGATTTATTCAATTCGCCGCTTGCGGATCTCGCGACTTACCTGCTCGCCGGAGCCGCCTACGCCGAAAAAGAAGGTTCGTACGTGAACCGCTACGACCGGCTGCAATCGTTCAAAAAAGCGATCCGTCCGCCGCTGGGCGTGCGAACCGAAGGTGAATTGCTTTGGACGCTCGGCGAACGCAAAGGAATGTACGACGCCCGAAAAGTTTTGGACGAACTCGCTCGCGAGATTGTCTATTTCGCGGCGGCCGTCGCTCCGATTCCAGAAACCGGCCTCGATTTGAAAGTGGACCTGTTGGCGAAAAACGCTTCGCCGGCCGCGAATATATGTTGAAATAACATGCTATACGAACTGCTTCCCGTTATTATCGAAACGCTGATTAAGGTCGGACTCCTCATCGGAGGTCTGATGACCGGCGCGGCCTATTTCGTGTTGGTCGAACGATGGATCGCGGCCTGGGTCCAAGATCGTCTCGGGCCGAACCGCGTGGGAATTCCGTTGACGAAGATACGCATTTTCGGATTGGGACAACCGATCGCCGACGGCGTGAAATTTCTCACCAAGGCCGAATTCAACCCGGGACACGTCGATCGCGTCCTCTTCACTCTGGCGCCGATCGTCATTTTCGTTTCGGCCATTTTAGTCTTCGCCGTGATACCGTTCGGCAGCGTGCTGCCCGGCAATTTGTTTCCGGCAAGCTGGGGCGTCGTCGAACCGATCCGTTTGAACGCCGCGCCGAATCTCGACGTCGGAATCATTTATATCTTCGCCTTGGGCGGAATCGCCGTTTACGGCGTCGTTCTCGGCGGTTGGGCTAGCGATAACAAATACAGCTTGCTCGGCGGCCTTCGCAGCAGCGCGCAATTGCTCGCCTATGAAATTCCGCTCGGACTCGGAATACTCGGCGTAATTATGTTCTCCGGCTCGTTGCGGCTCGATTCGATCATCGCCGCCCAAGCCGCCTCGGGCGTGTGGAATTGCTTCTCGCAGCCGTTAGGTCTCATCGTCTTCGCCGTCGCCGCTTGCGCCGAGGCGGGCCGATTGCCGTTCGATCTTCCCGAGTGCGAACAGGAATTGGTCGGCGGATACCATACGGAATACGCCGGCATTAAATTGATGATGTACTTGGTCGCCGAATTCATCCATATGTTTACCGCCTCGTTTTTGATCGTGATTTTGTTCTTCGGCGGTTGGCACCTTTGGGGATTGACCGACGGGGCGGGCGGACCGGCCTCCGAATCGGTGACGTGGACGGTCGCCGCGCTGCGAATCATCGTTTTGCAGGCGAAGGCGATCGCCCTGATTCTGTTCTTCATGCTCGTCCGTTGGAGTTGGCCGCGATTCCGTTTCGATCAACTCATGGCCTTGGGATGGAAGCTCTTGATTCCGCTGGGCTTGGCGAACGTGGTTGCGGCGGCCGCTTGGACGGAATACGGCGCTCGGATCGCTCAAGCGACGGGATTTTCCGTAAAAGTCCTTTCAATCGGAGTCGGCTTTGCGACCTTGTTCATATGTTGGCTCGCGGCGACGCTAGCCGATCCGACGGCCGAGGATAACAGCCCGCGTCGAATTTTCGTCACTCCCGACCGTAAAGAAGAACGCATCACGCCGTAACAGGGAGAAACAATCATGAAACCCGACGACAAAGATATACAGTGGACGAAGACGCCCGAATTGAACGCGATCGACCGATCGTATTTGCCGTTGTTCGTGAAAGGGCTAACCACGACGGCGAAGCATTTAGTGAGCCGGAAGATGACGGAGCAATCGCCCGAGGCGAGGCACGAGGCGCCCGACCCGTTGATTTATCGCGGCGTTCATCGATTGAATCGGGACGAACAAGGGCGAGTGAAATGCGTGGCGTGTTTTTTGTGCGCGACGGCCTGTCCCGCGCACTGCATCGACATCGTGGCGGCCGAAAGTCCCTGGCCGGATCGAGAAAAATATCCGCAATCGTTCACGATTGACGAACTGCGTTGCATTTATTGCGGAATGTGCGAAGAGGCCTGCCCGGTCGACGCGATCGAGTTGACGAGCCTTTACGACCTCGCCGGCAAGAGTCGCGAAGAGATGATTTTCGACAAGAATAAATTATTGAGCGTCTATGACCAAACGAAAGACGCCGAACCTTCGCGGAAGGAACGCATGAAGTAGAGACGAACATGGCGGGACGCGCTCCGCTTGTTCCGCCCCTACAAACTCGCAGCGCGCAGCATGGGACGTTGTCCCGCCCGACAAACTAACTGGTGCGTGCAAGCGCCCTTCAAAGTCCCCTGATTAACCATGACCAATTCTTCGATATACATTTGGGTCGCCTCTTCAATCCTTGCCGCGTTAGGCGTTTGGCTGATGCTGCCGCGGGGAGCGAATCGAGGCCGAGTCGTCGGCGCGTTGCTCTCGGCCGTCGCCTTGGGGTTGGCCGCCTCGCGGGCGCCGATCATCGCCGACTGGGCCGTCGAAAGCGTTTTTGCGATTCTTGCCGTGATTACGATCGTTTCGGCCGCCGCGGCAGTTACCTGCCGGAATCCGATCTACTGCGCGATTTGGTTCGGCTTGACGCTGATTGCGACTGCCGGTCTGTTTTTGTTGAACGGCGCCCAGTTTTTGGCCGCCGCCACGATCGTCGTTTACGCCGGCGCGATCCTCGTCACGTTTTTGTTTTTGCTCATGCTTGCGCAGCCCGACGGAAAATCGACCTACGACCGCGTCAGTTGGGAATCCTTGCTTTCGGCCGTCGTCGGCATGGGCGTGGTCTGCGTGTTGACGTTGACGATCGCCGGGGCCTTCGCCAAATACTCGCTCGCCGCCGAATCGGTCGTCGGCGCGGCCAACTCGGCTCTTCGTCCGCCGAAAGTCGAAACGATCGTCTCCGACCGCAAGCCGGAAAAAGTATTAACGCCGCAGCATACGGTCGCCGTAGGAACCGAACTATTCGGTAAGCACGTCGTGGCGATCGAAGTGAGCGGCGTGTTGCTTACCGCTGCCATCGTCGGCGCCGCCGCGATCACCTCGCTCGTCGCGCCAAGTAAGCGAAAAGAAAACAATTAGACGCGTGCGGCGTCGGCCGCGGCGACTTACAAGAGTTGGAATACTATGAACGGCGAATTAGCCTTACTGCAAAACTACTTGCTCGTCGGGGCCGTCTTGTTCGGCGTCGGACTCGTCGGCTTCGTCAGTCGGCGAAACATGATCGTGATGTTCATCGCCGTCGAAATGATGTTGCAAGGCGTTTCGGTCAGTCTTGTCGCTTGGAGCCGATACCGCGATAACTTCGACGGTCAGATGTTGGTCATTTTCATGATCGCCGTGGCTGCGTGCGAAGCGGCGATCGCCTTGGCGATGATTTTGACGTTATTCCAACGCCGGGGAAGCCTCGACGTGGTCCTTTGGCGTCAAATGCACGAGGCCGACCAAAAGCCGTTCGTCGAAGATCCGTTGGATTTGCCGGAGTCGGCCAAAGCGCCTTGGCCGACGTTGCCCGTCGCTGGCGTTGAGCCGCAAGTCGCCCCTGAGAAAACGAATTTCAGACCGAAAGTGTAGCATATATTCCGACGCCGTCCGCTGATAAAAAAACATGAACTCAACCATATCATTTTTATTGATACTTATTCCGGTCGCTCCGTTGCTCTCGGCCTTGGCGACGGCGGCGCTCGGCCCGCGTTTGCTGAAAGAGCGAGCGCATTGGCCGACGATCGTCGCCTTCGTCATTTCGTGCGTCGCTGCGTTGGGATTGCTCGTCGAGACTCGCGGCGAAGCGATGAAAGCGCCCTCGGCCGGCGGATTCGAGCAAATCGTCACCGTCGCCGAATGGGTCAATGTCGATTCGGCGATCAAACTCGCTCCGAATTCCTCCGGCCCGAGTTCAGCCGCCTACGCTGTGAAGCCCTTACGTTTGGCGATCGAACTCCGCGCCGATCCGCTCACGGCGGTCATGCTTACCGTGGTCACGTTCATTTCGCTCTTAGTGGCGATCTATTCGATCGGCTACATGCACGGCGAGCGCGGGTACTGGCGTTTTTTCAGTTACGTCTCGCTGTTCGTCTTTTCGATGACCATGCTCGTCTCGGCCAGCAGCTTCGCTTTGCTCTACGTGGGCTGGGAACTAGTGGGGTTGTGCAGCTACTTGCTGATCGGCTTCTGGTATCAAAAGCCGGAAGCGGCCGCGGCGGGTAAAAAAGCGTTTTTGGTAAATCGAATCGGCGACGTCGGATTCGCGCTGGGATTGTTCCTGCTGTGGACGACCTACGGCACGCTCGATTTTCATGACTCGACGGTCGGCGGCGTCGTCAGCTCGGGAATTCTCGGCGCCTCGCGCTGGACGATGCCCGAGCCGTTCGTCGGCGGCGGTCTTGGGACCGCGATTTGCTTATTGCTGCTAATGGGGGCGTGCGGCAAGAGCGCTCAATTCCCGCTGCATGTTTGGTTGCCCGACGCAATGGAAGGCCCTACGCCGGTGAGCGCGTTGATTCACGCCGCCACGATGGTGACGGCCGGCGTCTATATGCTCGCTCGCTGCATGCCGTTGTTCGCCGTTTCGCCCGACGCGTTGCACGTCGTCGCGCTGCTGGGCGGAGCGACGGCTCTGATCGGAGCCTTCGTCGCCATAACGCAAACCGACCTCAAACGCGTTCTCGCCTATTCGACGATCAGCCACTTGGGCTATATGTTCATCGCGATGGGCGTCGGAACGGCGGCGGGCGCCGTCGCCGGCATGTTCCACCTCGTCACGCACGCCTTCTTCAAGGCCTTGTTGTTCCTCTGCGCAGGAAGCGTTATGCACGCAATGGGCGGCGTGATCGATATGCGTCAGTTCGGCGGACTGCGGAAAAAGATGCCCGTCACGCACTGGACGTTCCTCTTTGGCGCGTTGGCGATGGTCGGAATGATTCCCTTCGCCGGTTTTTTCAGTAAAGACGCCATCCTCGTGGCCCTTGCCGAAAAAGCCGCCGATTCGCCCCCCGGCGATTGGGTCTATCAAGGTCTGTATTGGAGCACGTTCCTTGGCATCATATTGATCGCCGTCTATAGCTTCCGTCCTTTCTTCCTCACGTTCTACGGCCCCGAGCGGATTCCCAAAGAAGCTGGGCATCACGCGCACGAATCGCCGAAGACGATGACCGTTCCGCTGATGATCCTCGCCGTCGGATCGTTGGTCGTCGGCGCCGCGCTGGAATGGACGCACGCGCTCGGCGACTTGTTGGCACGAACGCCTTCTTTCGCTTACCTCCTTCAAAACGCGCATCACGCCGAACACGATTCGAATTTGCACTACACGGTGGCTGCACAGAGCACGGGCATGGTCGTTTTGGGGCTCGCCCTAACCTTCGGCCTATTCGCCGGCTCGCAAGGGGCCGTCAAAACGGTGAAAAAGTTTTTCCGTCTCGTCGGGCTGTATCAACTCTCGTGGAACAAATTGTTCTTCGATCCGATTTATGACCTCGCCGTCGTGGCGCCGACTTATTGGTTCGCTCGATGCTGCGCTTGGTTCGATCAATACGTCGTCGACGGACTGGTGAACTTCGTTGGCTTCGTTCCGAACGCGATCGGACGAATCCTTCGCCCGACGCAAGCGGGATTAGTTCCCTACTACGCCTTGGCCATGACCGTCGGGCTGCTGGCCATCATCAGCTTGCTCTTGCTCTAACTTAGTCGCGATTTCCGAACCGATCCGAAGCAAAAACAAGACGCATCGCAAAAATGGATAAGCTGCTCCTCATAACCGTACTCCTTCCCGCCTTAACGGCATTGGCGATTAGCGGCAATAAAGCCGTTGCGCGAACGGCGGCGCTCGTCGTCTCGCTCATCGTCTTCGCCGCCTCGGTCGTGCTAATCGCGGCCTTTCCCGGCGGAAAAGAAGCCTTCGCCAAGTTCGATTACGCTTGGCTTTCTGGCGTCGGCGCCCCGTTCGACGTGCGATTCAGCCTCGCCCTCGACGGGCTGAGCGTGTGGCTTTTCGGGCTGACCTCGTTGCTGGCCGTCACCTCGATCCTCGTCAGTTGGGAAGCGATCGCCGATCGGCCCGCCCTGTTTTATCAACTGCTCCTTACGCTTGAAACCGGCATGCTCGGCGTTTTCACCGCGCAAGACGTGATTCTCTTCTACGTCTTTTTTGAATTCACCCTCATTCCGCTCTTTTTTATGATCGGAATTTGGGGGAGCGAATTGCGCCGCTACGCCGCCGTGAAATTTTTCCTTTTCACCTTGGCCGGCAGCTTGCTTACGTTCCTCGGACTGCTGACCGTCGCGCTCTGGGATTATTATCATCCGATCGGCGACGCTTCCGCATGGCGGCTCACGTTCAGCATTCCCGACTTAATTGCGCATTATGCCGCACGCCCGATGGACCCGACCGTTCAGCTTTGGATATTCATAGCCTTGTTCGCGGGCTTCGCCGTGAAAGTGCCGTTGTTCCCGCTGCATACGTGGCTGCCGTTGGCGCACGTTCAGGCGCCCGCCGCCGGAAGCATTCTTTTGGCCGGCGTCCTCTTGAAGATCGGAACCTACGGATTCCTGCGATTCAGCCTGCCGATGCTGCCGCAAGCCTCGGTCGTTTGCATGCCTTGGGTGATGCTTCTCGCCGCGGCGGGAATTATTTACGGCGCGCTCGTCGCCCTGGCCCAACAAGACGTTAAACGTCTTATCGCCTACTCCAGCGTCAGCCACTTGGGCTTCTGCATGCTCGGCATCTTCTCGGGCGCCTGGGCGGGCATCGAAGGAGGCGCGTTGCAAATGATAAACCACGGCCTATCGACCGGCGGACTGTTCGCCGTCGTCGGCATGATCTACGAACGATTTCATACGCGAGAAATCGCCAATTTCGGCGGACTCGCTCGCAAATTGCCCGTCCTCAGTTTCTTCATGCTCGCGCTGACGCTTTCGAGCATCGGACTGCCGGGCTTGAACGGATTCGTCGGCGAATTCCTGATTCTGCTCGGCGCCTTTCAACGTGGCTGGTCGTTCATCGCTCCCGTGCCCGGCGAACTGTTGCGAGCCGTCGCCGTCGCCTCGGTCTTCGGCGTTCTGCTCGGCGCCTGGTACATGCTGTGGCTTTACCAAAGAGTCTTTTTCGGCCCGGCGCGCGAGTCGTCCAAAGATAAAAAACATCATCACGACGTACGCGATATGAACGTTCGGGAAGTATGCGCCTTGGCCCCGCTTATCGTGCTGATCGTTTGGATCGGCGTCCAACCGAATTTTTTCCTGAAGCGAATGAGCCCGACGCTTCGCGACCTTTCGCGGAATTACGTTACCGCGCTCGACGACGCCGCCCGGGCTCCAGGCCCGGAATACGCCGGAACGGTCGAACGCGGCGAGCCGCAAGAAGAATAAGCCGCCGCCGGCCCCTACGCCCTATCCCCTAGACCCTATGCCCTACTAATGACTCCGAATATCGCCTATTATCTGGTTCCGGAAATCATCCTCACCGTCGCCGCTTTGGCGATCTACGTGTTGGGGGCGTTCATTCACGCGCCGCGCATTTGGCGCTGGGTAGCGCTTTCGGCCGTCGCCGCCGCTGCGGCCCAGTTCCTCTTGCAACGCCCATTAGACGCCGTAGCGCCGTTCGTCGCCGATTCGCTGGCCGGTTTTTTGCGTGGACTTGTCCTCGCCGCCGCGGCCGTCCTCGTGCTGCTCAATTTCGGCGAGTCGGAAAAAGGGAGTTCGCCTGAAAAACTCGGCTCGCTGCTGCTGGTCATGACCGGCGCCTCGATCGTCGCCGGCGCGAACGAACTGATTCTCATTTTCGTCGGGCTCGAGCTCGTCTCGATTCCGACCTATATCTTGCTTTACCTCGGCCGCAAAGACGCCCTCGGGCAAGAGTCGGCAGTCAAATATTTCTTCCTCAGTCTCTTGGCCTCGGCCATGTTCCTCTACGGCGCGAGTTTCTTTTACGGTCTGACCGGCACGACGCGGCTCGATCTTGCTGAAAAGATTCTCGCGGCCTCGGCCGTTCCCGCCGGATTCGACGGCTTCGCCAAAGCGGCGCTCGCGCTCCTCTTCGCCGGGCTTTGCTTCCGCCTCGCCGCCGTTCCGTTCCATTTCTACGCGCCCGACGTCTATCAAGGAACCTCGCAGGCGAACGCCGCGTTGCTTTCGGTCGCGCCGAAAATCGTCGGACTCGCCGCGTTAACGCGAATCGTTTGGTTCGCCATGCCCGGTTACGAAAATTACGTCTGGATCATCGCCTTCGCGTTGGCCGTGCTTACTATGACGCTCGGCAACGCCTTGGCCTTGCTGCAATCGAATTTCCGCCGACTGATGGCCTACTCGGCGATCGCCCATGCCGGATACCTCCTCGTGGCTTTCGCCGCCGCCTCGGCGACGGTCGCGCTCGATCCGAGTTCCAAGGGAGCGCCCGGCCTGTGGGACGGCCTTTCCGCCGCTTGGTTCTACACGGTCGTTTATTCCCTCGCCACGTTGGGCTGCTTCGCCGTGGTCGAGTTTTTGCGACGCGAGAACGAGCCCGTCAATGATATTGAAGAGTTGGCCGGCTTGGCGAAGAATCGCCCCGTCGCCGCCGGGATTCTCGCCTTCTGCCTGCTGAGCTTGGCGGGCATTCCGCCGTTGGCCGGTTTCTGGGGAAAATTGTACGTCTTCGGCGCCGCGCTAAACGTCGGCGCCGGATTGGACGGCGGAACCGCGGTTCGACCTTGGTTCGTCGGCCTTGCCGTCGTCGGAGTTCTCAACGCCGCCGTGGCCGCCGCCTATTATTTGCGAATTATCGCCGTCGCCTTCTTCCGCGATCCGACGGAAAAGTCTCGCGGCGTCGGGGAACTTGGCCCCTGGGCCGCCGCCGCGGTTTGCTCGGTCGGCGTATTAATTTTCAGCCTCTTCCCCGGCTCGTTGATGGGGCGCGCCAACGAAGCGCGACCGGCGAAAGCGGCGGTCGCGGTTTCGAGCCTGCATCCGTTTAGCCGCAATCCATAGCGACTGACAACCTACTTCCGTTTAGCGGCAATCCCAAAGGGATGCGATCCCCAGCTAGACAACGAAGACGGTAAGTATTATTTTTCGGACAATTCCGTGGCCTTCGCGTTGAATTCTTCTTCGGTCATCAATCGGACCGGATGCGCGGCAATGTCGGCGAGCTTAGCTTGCTCTTGTTTGATGCATGTTTTGCACCACTCCGCATGTTCACGCGTTTCTTTGAGCTTATTGGAGATGGCAGGAAGTTCGGCCGCGTTAGCCGCCACTTGCTCATACTCGGCAATCAACTTTTTCACCTCGGCGTAACGTTTTTCCGTGGCTGCAAGCGAAATTTTTACGTCGGCGTATTGCACGGACGGTTTGGCTTGTTTAGGATTCGATTCTTGCTCGTTTAGCGACATAAGCTTTTCTCTTAAAAGCTCGGATTTCCTATCCGCTTCGGCAATCTTCTCGGCGCTCTCTCGGCTATTTTTGAGATCGTTTATTTCTCGTATAGCTTTTCCATATTCTTGGGCCATTTCAGAACGACGCTGGGCAATTGAAGCTTCGACATCAAAGCTGGCCGTAACCATATCCAGTTTCGTTCGTTGCTCGAGCAAATCCAATTTCAGCCGAACTTCCTCTTGATAGAGATAGGAGAGGATTCCGGATTTATACTGCTTGTTTCGATCGGCCCGTTCCGCCTCTGCCTTCTTCGCGGTCAATTCACCAATTTGCTTCTGCGTGTCGGCCAAATCTTTTTCGATTCGAGCGAGCGTTGCTTTCGTTTGCTTTTCGAGACGATCGCGAACGTCCTTGAGTTTCGCTTCAAAATCTCTTGCCGCGATATCGACGTATTTATTCGCGTATTTTTCTCTAAACTCAATAAAATCCAAATATTTCGGCTCCGCGTCTCCTTTGAATAACGGTCGCGTTTTTTCGTCGTCCCAGGGAATTCTACTAAGTTGAAACTCAACAATCGCGTAGCTTTCCAATTCACGGGCTGTTTCGAATGAGGATTGATTTCCTCCTAACGGGATCGCCTTTCGAGGAATTGCTTGATCAACGGCGCGCATCCGACTGATGTGACTTATTCGATAAAAAACGTTTTCAGCGGACGACGCCTCAAAAAGTCCGGATGTGCCGTTAAATGCGTCGTTCGGAGCGGTAATGTGCAACTTTATTGAGTTCGGTCTTCTAACAAAAAAGTCCAGACTCGACGTGCCGGCTTTTGAAACCACCTCCAGACGGCGAGATATCATGCCGACGGAACTTGAACCGCGACTATCAAAGTCCGGCAGATTCGCATAGGTCTCGTCCGTTTTTTTCGGCTCCTCGGCGAAGGCTGCCGAGCGGCCGACGACGAGAACGACCGAGAATACGACCAAGGCGGCGATGTTTCGAAACAATAACATATTTGTATTCCTTATCTGTCTATTCTGTAAATCCTGTCGAATTCTTTTGCGATCTCCGCGTTCCTGCCCCGTACTTTGCGATCTTTGCGTTCTTTTGCGGCCATTCCGCCTGATGGTTTCTCCGCGTCCTCCGCGTCTTTGCGGTAAATTAAATCTTCGTGCCTTGGCGGTGAAAAATGCGTCTCGCATTACAGCGAGCGATCCATTTTCGCCAAAAGTTCTTTGGCTCGTTCGGCTGACGAGGCGGTCGGCAGTTTTTCGACGACAGTGCGAAAGTTTCGCCGCGCCTCGTCGGCCTCGCCCAGGGCGAGCCGTTCTTCGCCCAGGCCGACGAGCATATAGGCCGTTTGCTCCAGGTTCACCCGATCGCGAATTTTTCGACCGTAAGGGGTATCCTCGGCCGCGGCCGGCGAAATCGACAGCGCTCGACGGTACTCGACGATTTGTGCGTTCTCTTCGTCTTGCTCCTTAATCTTTTCCTGTAACTCGGCCACCTTCCGCTCCAAGTCGTCGAGCTTGGCGATGAGCGCATCGACCGCCTGCGAGGAGGCGACCGATTGACGGCCGGCCGAGTTATGCCAAGCGTAGCCGCCGAGAGCCGCGACGAAAATGATCGAACACGTAGCAATGCGCAGCTTCATGCGCCGCCGATCGCGAAGCTTTCGCACTCGTCCGGCCAGGTCGTCGGGCAGGGGAGGGGAAGGCGACTCTTCCAATTCCTTTCGCAACAGCGAATCTAGTTCAAAATCGTTCATTGCAATCAGGTAGAAAGAATCAGGAGGTTAGGGCGCCAAGGGAGCAGACAATGTTTCTTTAAGTTTCTTTCTTGCGCGAGTGAGGCGTATTTCGACGGCCGTCGTTGAAATTCGCAGCGTCTCGGCAATTTCGTCGATCGGCATCTCTTCAAAGTAGCGTAGAACGATCGGCTCGCGCAGACTCATCGGCAAGGCGTCGATCGCAAGCCGCACGAGGTCGCTCTCGTCATTCGGCGAGTCGGGCGAAGTTTCCGTCGGCCGAGGCATCGCCCAACTCATCCACCGCAATAATCTCGCTCGTCGTTCTCGTTTGACGACGAACGAGCGGCATTTGTTGATTGTGATCGCGGTAACCCAGGTCGCAAACCGGCTATCGCGTCGAAAACGTTTTATGTGCAATAAGACCGACAAAAAAGTCTCCTGCACGACGTCTGCGGCGTCGGCGTCATGGCCGAGCAATCGGGCGGCAAGTCGAGCGACGCGGTCTTGGTACGCGCGAACGAAGGCGTCGAAGCCCTCGGGCTCGCCCGTTTGCAGCAAGGCGGGCCAATCCGGCTCCGTCGCGACGTCGATTCGATTCGCCTGCTCCAGGCTTGCTGTTCGGCTCGTGCCCATTTGCCCTTGTCGTAATTTGCGCCGGCTTCAACAGCCTGGAAGAGTCAACGTATAGAATTAGACCCGTATTCTCTCGTTTCCTTTCATGGAAATCAAGGAAAAAACGCCAAGCGGGGCAAAGGGAGTTGGGCGTGGGAGATAGGTCGCGGCGGAGCATATTGGCCGCAAAAGATCACAAAGACCGCAAAGAATTTAACGCAGGATTAACTTTTGCGTTCTTTGCGGCTTATCAATTTGCTGCGTTCTCCGCGGTCTTGGCGATCTCTGCGCGAGAATTTGCGGTTCGAAGAGGATTATCGCGGTAGAGAGGGATAGGCGGCTCATCGCCGTCGATCTCCCTCTCTACTGGTTTTAATCGGCGTTGACCAGGAAACGGGATTCGCCCTGAAAAAAATTCGCAAGATTCAGACGAAACGCCTCTCCTATATCCCGCGAGCGCCTGCCAAGACGGGCGAGGCGTTCGGGGCGAGCGATGCGACCGGCTCGGCCGCCGTTTCGGAACCGAGACCTTGGTACAACGGCGTCGAAAGATAGCGTTCGCCGAAACTCGCGGCCACGGTGACGATCGTTTTGCCGCGGTTTTCCGGACGTGCGGCCAATCGAGCGGCGACGGCCACGTTGGCCCCCGTGCTGATGCCCCCCAAGATACCCTCTTCGGCAGCCAAGCGACGCGCCCAAGTGAACGCTTCGTCGTTGGCGACCGTTTCAACGCCGTCGAGCAACGTCGTATCGAGGTTCTTCGGGATGAACCCGGCCCCGATTCCTTGAATTTTGTGCGGGCCCGGTTTTCCGCCGGAGATGACGGGCGAGTCGGCCGGTTCGACGGCAAAGGCCTTCACGCTCGGCTTCTTTGAACGGAGATAGCGAGTGACTCCAGTAATAGTTCCGCCGGTGCCGACGCCGGCGAGGAATATATCGACGCGACCTCCGGTGTCCTCCCAAACTTCACGCCCCGTCGTTCGTTCATGAACGGCGGGATTCGCCGGATTCTCGAACTGCTGCGGAATCCAACTGTTCGGCGTTGCGGCGGCCAGCTCCTCAGCTTTGGCGACGGCGCCTTTCATGCCGAGCGCGGCCGGCGTCAATACGAGATCGGCGCCCAACGCGCGAAGTAGCGCGCGACGCTCCAAGCTCATCGACTCCGGCATGGTCAGCGTCAACTTGTAACCTTTCGCCGCCGCGACGAACGCCAATGCAATTCCCGTGTTTCCGCTCGTCGGCTCGATGATGTTCGTCTCAGACGTCAAAATGCCCGCCTTTTCCGCCGTCTCGATCATCGCGCGGCCGATGCGATCCTTGATGCTCGAATACGGATTAAAAAACTCCAACTTCAAATAGACCGCGCCATGATCGTTCGGAATGAGGCGATTCAATCGAACCAAAGGCGTGTCAAAAGTCGTTTCGACGACGTCGGAGTAGGTTTTCGCGCGAGGCATCGTTATTTCCCTTTCGTATTTTCGGCGGAATTGCGCATTCGGTCGGCGACGTTCGTCTCGTTTACCTATCTTCCGGCTAAACGAAGCGTCGGCGCCTATAGAACTACTTCAAAGGCAAATCCCGTGCCGAACGCCGGATCGCTTCGATTTTGCGACAGACGATGCGATAACTGCAAAAAGCGAAAGACCTATTTGCCGAGAAAAACCGCCGATAGCAAGGATTCGACGGTAGATTTGAGAGCCGACCGTGAAATATCACGGCATGCTATGAGTAGTGTCGGGCAAGATGACCTACCGAGAGAACATCAACCTACTTTCTTTTAGCCGCAATCCCGAAGGGATGCGAGTTCCACATGTCGATGCCATGCCAGGCCTAGACCTATTCACTTCCTCTGATGATTATTTATTCGATCAAGGTCGAGTCTAGCTTCGGCGGCGTTTTCTCTTTGCTGAACATTTGAATGACGTAAAAGAAAATCGGCGTGAGGAGGAGCCCGAAAAGCGTGACGCCGATCATTCCGGAGAACACCGCCACGCCGAGGGTTTGACGCATTTCGGCGCCGGCGCCTTGAGCGAGGACCAACGGAACGACGCCGAAGATGAAAGCGAGCGAGGTCATGACGATCGGCCGCAATCGCAAGCGGCTTGCGTTCAAAACCGCGTCGCGGGTCGTTTCACCGCTCTCTTTTTGTTGCTTGGCGAACTCGACGATCAAGATGGCGTTTTTTCCGGCCAGGCCGACTAGTACCAAAAAGCCGATCTGGGTGAAAATATTCACGTCCCAACCGGAAATGACGGCCCCGAAGACGGAGCAGAGCAAGCACATCGGCACGACGAGAATCACGGCCAGCGGCAAGGACCAACTTTCGTACTGCGCCGCCAAGACGAGAAACACGAAGACGACGCCCAAGGCGAAGACGTAAATGGCCGAGTTTCCCGCTTGCAACTGCATGTAGGTCAATTCTGTCCAATCGTAAGCCATCGAGGGAGGCAACTTCTCTTTCGCGATTTTTTTCATTTCAGCGATGGCCTCTCCGGAGCTGACGCCGGGACGTATGTTTCCGGTGATCGCCGCCGAGGAGTACATGTTATAGCGCATTACCATGACTGGACCGGTAACGTCGCTAATTTCTAAAAACGCCCCCAACTGAAGCATTTGCCCTTGATTATTTCGAACTTGAATTCGCTTAATGTCTTCTATTCCGTCGCGAAATCGCTGATCGGCCTGAACGTTCACCTGCCAGGTACGACCAAATTCGTTGAAATTATTGACGTAGTACGAGCCTAAGAAGATTTGCAGCGCGCTGAAAACTTCGCTCACTTGCACGCCCAAGGCTTGACACTTCGTCCGGTCGAGGTCCAATCGCAACCAAGGCGATTGCGCGCGGAGGCTATTAAACAAGCCATGCAATTTCGAGCTGGCGTCACCGGCAATGACGATTTCATCGCCGACGCGTTGCAACTCGCTCAAGCCGAGATTACCCCGATCTTCGACGATAAGCTTAAATCCTCCCGTGGCGCCCATGCCGTCGACGGGCGGAGCCCCGAAAACCGAGACGGAGGCGTCGCGCACTTCGCGGCGACAACGTTCGCGAATCGCGGCGGCGACGGAGTCGGCGCTAAGCGGGGCGGAACGTCTTTCCGAAAATTCGTCGAGCATGACGTACATCGAACCGAGATTCGAGGCGTTGGCGCCTATGATTAACGATTGTCCGGAAATGCTCACCGTATGCTTTACGCCGGGCAGGTTGCGAACGGTCGATTCGATTTGCGTCATGGCCTTATCGGTGCGTTGAACCGAGGAGGAGTCGGGCAATTGCACGCTGAGGAGCAAATATCCTTTGTCTTGTTGGGGAATAAAGCCGCTCGGCGCGGTCGTGAATTGCCAATAGGTGACGAATAAAAGACCGCCGTAAACCAACATGACGATTAAACTCACGCGGAGCAAAGCGCCGACCAATCGAACGTAGGCCGAGGCGGCGGCGTTGAACGAGCGATTAAAAAGTCGGAAAAACCAACCGAGCGAGATTTCGGTGAGCCAAGTCACGGGATCGTGCCCTGCGACTCGAGGCCGCAACAGGATGACGGCCAAAGCCGGACTGAGCGTAAGCGAGTTAAATGCCGAAATCACGGTCGAAACGGCGATAGTGACCGCGAATTGGCGGAAGAACTGACCGCTGATTCCGCTGAGAAACGCCGCAGGAATAAAGACGGCGAAGAGGACTAGTCCGACGGCGATGACGGGGCCGGTGACTTCGTGCATCGCGCGACGAGCGGCCTCGCGCGGCTCCGCGCCTTTGTCCAGCCAGCGTTCAATGTTCTCCACGACGACGATCGCGTCGTCAACGACGATGCCGATCGCCAACACTAAGCCGAACAACGTCAAGTTGTTCAGCGAGAATCCGAAGGCCGCCATAACGGCGAACGTGCCGACGATAGCGACGGGAACCGCGATCAAAGGAATTATCGCCGCCCTCCAGCTTTGTAAAAAGATCAACATGACGAGCGAGACGAGGATCACCGCGTCGCGCAACGTTCGAAAGACTTCGCTGACCGATTCTTTGACGAACGGCGTGGTGTCGTAAATGATTTTGTAATCCAAACCGTCGGGAAACCGTGTCTTCAATTCGTTCATTTTCGCATAGACTTGCGAAGCGGTGTCCAAGGCGTTCGAACCGGGCATTTGAAAGACGTTCAAGGCCACCGACGGTTTGCCGTCGAGTCTGCATGATTGTTCGTACTGTTGCGACCCCAGCTCTACTTTCGCCACGTCGCGCAGACGAACGATTCCGACCGACTGCTGCGACAAGCTCGCGGTTCCCGAATCGGACTGTAAGACGGCGCTTTGGCCGGAACCGGCGGCGCTCGACGTTCCGCTAAGCGTCGAGACGCCGTTTTGGCCGGCTTTGACGATGATGTTGGCGAACTGCTCGGGATCGACGAGTCGCCCCAAAGTGTTAATCGTCAATTGAAATTGTTGTCCGCGAGGTACGGGCTCTTGCCCGATTTGCCCCGCGGCGACTTGCAAGTTCTGCTGCGAGATCGCCGTTACGACGTCCAAGGCGGTAATGTTCAACGAGGCGAGTTTGTCGGGATCGAGCCAAGCGCGCAAGCTGTAATCGCGTTGGCCGAAATACGTGACGTCGGCGACGCCGGGCAGACGCCCTAGCTCGTCGCGAATGTAAATCGTGGCGTAGTTGCTGAGAAATAGATCGTCGTACCGATTGTCTGGTGAAACCAGATTAACGATCATCAAAGTGTTCGGCGATATCTTCTTGACAGTAATTCCTTCATTTTGCACCAATTGCGGAATGACCGGCAACGCCAGTGAAACGCGATTCTGCACCAGGACCTGGGCCATGTCGGAATCCATGCCCAACTTGAACGTGATCGTTAGGCGATACGTTCCGTCGTTCGTCGCTTGCGACGACATGTAGGTCATTCCCTCGACCCCGCTGACTTGCTCTTCGATCGGAGCGGCGACGGTGTCGCGAACGGTTTGGGCGTTCGCGCCGGGATAGCTCGCCGTGACGAGCACCGTCGGCGGCGTCACCTCGGGATACTGGGCGACGGGCAACTTGAACAAAGCCACTCCGCCGGCCAACACGAAAATTATCGAGAGCACGGAGGCGAAAATCGGACGGTCTATAAAAAAGCGGGATATCATCGATGTTGTCCGTCTGTGGTTGCTTTATGTGCCGCTCGACGATGGAGCGCTTGCAAAATCATCGCCGCGACGACGCCGAGCGCGGCGCCAAGCGGCGTCGTCCAATGCGATCCCCCGAGTCCAAGTTGCGCGAAGGAAAATCCGACGCCGGCGCCGACGACGGCCCCTAGAATCGCGGAAAGAAATCGTTGAACAGCGACGGATCGAAACAGTCGCATTTCGCTGATGCCCTCGATGACGTAGAAAAAGACCGGCGTCAGAAAAATGCCGAATATCGTGACTCCGAGCATTCCGCTGAAGACCGCCGTTCCAAGCGAGCGCCGCATCTCGGCGCCTGCTCCATGCGCGAACATCAACGGCGCTTCACCTAGGATGAACGCGAAAGAGGTCATCAAGATCGGGCGCAAACGTAAGCGGGAGGCTTCTTTCGTCGCGTCGTAAATCGATTGACCGCGCAATCGCAAGATTTTGGCGAATTCGACGATGAGGATGGAGTTTTTGCACGCCAATCCGACGAGAACGACAAGGCCAATCTGCACGAAGACGTTCACCGAGGCGTCTTTGGGGTTTAACAAGGCGACTCCCTGCACGGAACAGAGAAGACACAACGGGACGACGAGAATCACGGCCATCGGGAGCGCCCAACTCTCGTAGAGGGCGGCCAACGCCAAAAAAACGCAGGCGACCGCGAGAAAGAAAACGTAAATCGCCGTGTTGCCTGCGCGGATTTGCAGGAACATTAGCTCCGTCCATTCCTTGCTCATGGAAAGCGGCAACGACTCGTTTCCCAACTTATCGATGGTTTCGATTACGTCGCCCGTGCTAACGCCCGGCTTCAGATTGCCGCTAATCGAGGCGGCCGTATAAAGATTATAGCGGTTCACGAAAATGGGACCGCCGATTTCACGCATGTTCGTTACGGCTCCTAAGGGAACCATTTGGCCTTGGTTATTGCGAACTTGCAGCAAGTTGACGTCTTCCGGCTGATTGCGGAAATTACCCTCGGCCTGAAGATTGACTTGCCAATGTCTGCCGAAGGCGTTGAAACTGTTCACGTACAACGAGCCGAGATAGATTTGCAGAGTTTGGTTCACGTCTTCGAACGGAACTCCGAGCGACGCGACTTTAGCGCGATCGATATCCAAAAACAACTGCGGCGTAAACGACCGAAATTGCGTCGAAACGCCGACCAGCGAGGGAATGTTTTTCAATTTCTGAATAAAACGATCCGTTTGCCGCTCCAAGACGCTGAGCCCCAATCCGCCGCGATCTTCGACCATCAGTTTGAAGCCGCCGGAGACGCTCAAGCCGGGAATCGGCGGCGCTCCATAGGCGAGAACTTCGGCGTCCTTTACTTCGCTCGTCCACCGCTTTCGCAGTCGGCGCATGATCGCTTCGTCGGTCAGATTCGGGCTATTTCGTTTTGAGAACGGATCGAGCGTGATGAACATCGCTCCGAAATTCGAGCCGTTCGCCTGTTGAACGAAAGAAAAACCGGCTACCGTTAGCGTATGAGCCACTCCTTCGGTCTTCAAGCATATTTCTTCGACTTTCGCCAACGCTTTTTTCGTTCGTTCCAACGAGGCGGAGTCGGGCAACTGAACGCCGACGATGATGCGTCCTTGATCTTGTTGCGGAATGAATCCGCGCGGCGCGCTCTTAAACGTCGTGAACGTCAAAACCAACAACACGCCGTAGACGAACAGAACGAGCAGATTGACTCGCAAAAGTCGTCCCGTAATCCACGCGTATCCGTTAAGTCCGAACCCGAACGCCGCGTTAAAAAGGCGAAAGAACCAGCCTAAAGTCGTATTAAGGAGCCGCGTCAACGGATCGTGAACTTCAACTTGGCGCGGCCGCA
This sequence comes from Thermoguttaceae bacterium, assembly GCA_963665265.2. Taxonomy (GTDB): domain Bacteria; phylum Planctomycetota; class Planctomycetia; order Pirellulales; family Thermoguttaceae; genus CAXXHQ01. Next base: position 3,789,541 of record OY762224.2, read on the forward strand.
AAATGATAGCCGCCAGGGCGGGACTAAGCGTTAACGAGTTTATCGCGGAAAAAATCGTCGAAGCGGCGATGGTCACCGCGAATTGGCGAAAGAATCGGCCGGTGATTCCGCTGATGAACGCACAAGGTACGAACACCGCGCAGAGCGCCAACGCCACGGCGATCACCGGGCCGGTGACCTCTTCCATCGCGTGATAGGTCGCGTCGCGAGGCGCCAAGCCCCGGTCCAACCAACGTTCTACGTTTTCCACCACTACGATGGCGTCGTCAACGACGATGCCGATCGCCAAGACCAATCCGAACATCGAGATGTTATTTAGGCTAAATCCGACGGCCGCCATTACGGCGAATGTTCCGATAATGGCCACGGGCATAGAGATCATCGGAATTAACATCGACCGCCAGTTTTGCAGGAAGGCGAGCACGACGAGCGCCACTAGACCGGCCGCCTCGAACAACGTTTTGAAGACGTCGGCCACCGATTCGTGAATAAACGGCGTCGTGTCGTAAGCGATTTGATAATCGACGCCGTCAGGAAATCGTTTCTTCAACTCAGCCATTTTTTTCCCGATCCGGTCCGCCGTTTCAAGCGCATTCGTGCCGGGAAGCTGAAAAATGGAAACTCCGACCGACGGCCGACCGTCGAAAGTCATCGACTGCCGATAATTTTGCGCGCCTAATTCCACGCGTCCTACGTCTCTTATGCGAACCACGCTTGAATTAGGATTTGCCGGCGTTCCGCTCACCGTCGGAACGACGTTTGCGACGGATTGATTGATCTTTAGCCCGGAAAAAGCCCCGGAGGCCGCCCCGTCGATTAGCTCCGCCGCGCTGCCGACGGGAGATATCCGAGTGAAATCGATCGCGCCGGCGACGGCGACTCCCGACGACGAAACTGAATTCGATAATTGGCTTGCGGACAAACCTTGCAGTTGGGATGAGGATCGCGAAGTTGCGAAGGCTCCGCCGCTCTTACCCGACGAAGTCGCCGCGGTCGAAGCTTGAGAGACGACGCCCGAATCGGCCTTCACGATAATGTCGCCGAACTGATCGGGAAATGAAAGACGCCCTAACGAGGAGATGGGTACGTCGAACGGCTGCCGGTCGTTCGTCGGAGGCTGGCCGATGCGTCCGGCGGGAATGTCGAGGTTCTGCCGTCGAATCGCGTTGGCTATGTCGCCGGCGTTTAAACCGCGAGCTGCCATCTTCTGCGGATCGATCCAAATGCACATGCTGTAGTCGCGTTGGCCGAAAAGATTCACGTCCGAAACGCCGTCCAATCGCAACAGTTCGTCGCGGATATTGATCGTCGCGAAATTGCTCAGATATAAATCGTCGTAACGACCGTCCGGAGAAAACACGTTCACGATCATTAGAATATCAGGCGTCCGTTTTCGAATCGTGATTCCCTGATTCTGCACCGAAGTCGGCAACGAAGGCATCGCCAACGCGACGCGATTCTGCACCATCACCAAAGCAGTGTTCAGATTCGTCTCGACGTCGAACGTGATGCGGAGCGAGTAGGACCCGTCGTTTCCCATTTGCGAGGTCATGAACAGCATGCCGTCGATTCCGTTGACTTGCTGTTCGATCGGCGCCGCGACGGTATCGGCCACGACTTGCGCGCTGGCGCCGGGGTAAACGATGGAGACTTGTATCGAAGGCGGCGTGATCTGCGGATACTGCGCGATCGGCAACCCGATCAGCGAAATCGTTCCCGCAAGAACGATGATGATCGAGACTACCGACGCGAAGATCGGACGATCGATGAAAAAATGCGAAAATGCAGACATTGCCGGCCGCCTTGCGTCACTTCGATTTGACGCCGTTTGATTGCGACGGCGCATCGTTTTTCGAGGCCTGCGTCGCCGCGGATTCCGATTGCACGATCGAAGTCATGGAAACGCGTTCCATCTTCACTTGCGCAAGCGGGCGAATTTGCTGCAAGCCGCCGACGACGACCAAATCGTCGGGCTGTAGACCGTCGGTGATCACTCGCAAGCCGTCTTCTTGGATCGCTCCCGTTTTCACGCGACGATATTGAACTTTGTTTTCCGAATCGACGACGTAAACGAATTTCATCCCTTGATCGGTTCCGACCGCGCGATCGACGACTAAGACCGCTTGATGCGGACGCCCCAGCGGGAGCTGAACGCGAACGAACATGCCGGGTGATAATAAACGAACGCCGTCTTTCGGCTTGGCATTCTTAAACACGCCTCGAACGGTAATGCTTCCCGTGCCGGAATTAACCTGATTATTGATGAAAGTGACGGTTCCTTTATGCGGATAACCCGTCTCTCCTTGCAACGCCATGAAAACGGGAACGGTCCCTTCTTCATAGGGCGTTAGCGACCCGTCGTTCACTGCACTCCGAATTCGTATCAACGTCCCCTCGTCCATGTCGAAGTAGACGTACATCGGATCCAACGAAACGACTGTGGTAAGCAACGTTTGATCTTGAACGACCAAATTTCCAAGCGTCAAATAGTAACGACTGACGAGACCGGATATCGGCGACGCTACTTTCGTGAAATCCAGATTGAGCTTGTAACTTTCTAAGCTAGCCTGAAAAGCCTTAACCGCCGCGTCGGCCTCGGCTACGGCAGCTTTATCTTGATCAAGCTGCATGGCGCTGACGGCGCCGGGCATCTTGGCGATCTCCAAATCGCGATCGTAATTCGCTTGGGTCAACCCCAGTTGGGCCTTGTAAAGGTTGACCTGCGCTTCCGCCTGATTGTACTGCGCCTGATACGGACGCGGATCGACCTCAAAAAGCAGATCGCCTTCCTTTACCTCGTCGCCTTCTTTGAACGGCATTTTCATCAAGTAGCCGCTAACGCGAGCGCGAACGTCGACCGATTGCACGGCGTTGGTTCGCCCGGTGAATTCGGCGTATTCCGTTACTTCGCGCTGAACAGGTTGACTGACGGGAACGACCGGCAAATCAACCGGTGCGCTCTGAGGCGAATTTCCCTGACATCCGCCGACGGCGAACAGAGAAAGCGAAAGCAAAGTTACGAAGTTACTTAAGCGACAGGACACGAGTTCAATCCTCAATATATTAGTGCGCGCAGTCCAACTACGGCAAAGATGCGGTAATTAGCGAGGGAATCTTTCAAACGGCGGGAAGCGAACTTTTGCTGGGATACGGGCGGGAGGCGGGGACGTCAAAGGCGGCATCTACGCGGGTCTCTCTAATTATGACATTCCGCAGAGACCCGGCATTTTATTTATTGCACTTAATTATTTTTTTCGTCACACAATCCGGCGGGGGGGAAGGCATGCATGCTATCCGATAAGAACGATTATTTCGGATGTGACGAAACGCCAAGGCCAAGAATTTGAAAATCCGTCAATACTTGCACTTAAAACGATTCTGTCTGGGAGCCCAGTTATGAAGAGAAGCAAAAAATCGTTACTTCAAAGTCCGCTTGAAAATCTGATAATCAAGAAAAAAAGGCGTTCGGCAGTCTGTTACTCAAAAAAGCTCTGCGATGACGTCGCCGAGGTTTTATCTTTCTCGCAAACGCGGGCTTCATGCCGCGTTTGCGAGACGTTTGACCGCGATGCGGTTTAGTGACAATTCAAAACCCAATCCGTTAGAGCAAACCGAATACCGCGTCCTTTTCGGCAAATACGGCGTCCGTCGCCTCCTCAAGCTGAGTCAACTTTTTATGCGAATGGAGATGACGCACGAGGTCAAAATCGGCGAATAAATCCGTCGAGTCCGCAGCGGGCGCCAAGGAGACGTAGTCGGACGAAATGTCTTCTACTACGCCGGCCGTAGCGAGCTTTTCGGCGGAATTGAAGCCCGACGAGAAATCAACGCTTAATGCAGCGATAGCGTCCGCTCGAGTTTGACTCTCGGTCGGAAGGCTTGCCGCTTCTCGCCGATTATCAAAGAACGGCTGCGACGCGATGCGATTGAAAATCGACTCGCTTGAAGTCGTCGAGACAGCTTTTGGTGAATAGGCGAAATCGAGCGCCGCGGCAAAGCTAGTAACGGCAAGCGTCGTCGAAGCGGGGCGTGAATAAATGCTATAAGTAAAATCTGAACTGGCCGGCGTCGTTCCGCTCGGATCAACAATGTCAAGATACGCAAGATCAGCGCCGAGAACGTCGGAAGGATTACCATAGCCCCAGGGGTTTTTGAGGACAAACCGGTAATCGTTCGCTATCGAGTCATAATAATACCCGACGACGGCATAGCCGTGAGTGGCGACTATTCCATACTTAGCGCGCACGTCGGCTGAAACAAAGTTACTATTTAAGCCGACGGCCATGTGATTATCTAAGGCGGCGCAAATCGCAGATGTCCCAATCTCGGATGTTCCACCTCGACCTGTTACGGCCATGAAAGCTTCGTAGAATAGTCCTGCTTCCACGCTCGAATAAGCGTTTACAGCCGCTCGTTGGGGATGCCCCGTCTCGCACCACTGAGCGAAAGCTTTTTCAATTAAGGGAATCCACAATCCATGCCCCCAACTTGCGTAAATACGGTCACCCCCTGACGACTGCGGCAAGTATTGATCCACCGTCACATAGTCTGTAACGGCTCCCCCTTGCGACAAGTCAAAGGCGTATAACCGGATGGTCCATGTTCCATCCCCGTTATTTATAAACATGTTGTTGATGGCCGACTGCGATGCGGTTCCAAGCGTTCCGAGCGAAGCGATCAACCAACAATCGCCGAGATAGCCCTGCGACATATCGTCCCAGCCGAATGTGCCGTCCGAATCGGCCAAATTTCCATTTACCAACCCGTATGTACCCAAGGCGGTCGGGTGATCGGTTCCGTAGAACCACTTACTAATAAGCGTCGTTAATTGCGAGGCGCTGCTGCCGACGGCCAAATTGCCGAGCGTTTGCCCTTGATAGAGAGCGTTGGCTTGGTTGACATTGACTACGTAGCTTGCCAGAACATGCACGTAATCGGGCATGAATACGATTTGCGGATTGTCGATAATTGTCTGCAAATCGCTTAATTCGGCGGCGGTTACCGCTCCTCGAGCCGCCACGCTATTAAGAATGGCAAGCATTTCGCTGCGATCGATCAGTAGGTCCGTAAACCGGGTTTGAACTTCTTGATAGAGCGCGGCGTCTTGGAGCGAAAGCACGCCTAGCCCGCCGAATCGCCCGTCGCCCTCCGTCATTTTCGCCGGCGGCGACGTCGAGAGCGACGTGAAGTCCAAAGAGAACATTCCGTCCATAGACAAGCATGTGCCGGTAAAGTCGGGTGCGCCGGTCAACGCCAGCGTTCCGCTCCCCTTTTTACCCAAGATGCCCTCGCCGACTAAGTCCGAAGAAATACTGACCGTTCCAGTGCCGGTATCGATGCAACTGAAGTAAGGCACATTGATTTGTCCGCCCGAAACGAAGTAATTGCCCGAGGCAAACGTGGCGGAAATCACATTCACCGAGCCGCTGATCGTTATGGCGCCGCCTCCGGAAAAAGCCGCATGGCTGCCGGCAATCCAAGACGTCAGCGAGCCGTCGGCGAAATGCCAAGCGTTCGCCGCATTCCAATTGCCGGCCCCTCCGTTCCAATATAAAGTCGTTTGCGAATAGACGGCGGTTCCTGCACCGGTGACGACCGTTCCCAGCGGAAGCGATTGGCTATCGACGGCAAGCAAAACTCCCTCCGATGCGTTCGTCGAGCCAAGATACGTATTCACGCCGAGCAGCGTGACCGTTCCGGAGCCGGTCTTCGTTAAGCTGCCGGCGCCGCTTAGATTAGCGAACACATACCCGTTTTGAAGATTAAAAGACAAATTTGCCGTAAGCGTTCCGTCGGAAATGTTCCCGTTGTACAGATAAACGCTCGATAGCGGATGTACGGAATTGTCGTACCCGTTCAGACCAACCTCCGCACCGCCGTCGATGAGGAGTTCTCCCGTTCCCAACGCCGTATTGCTTCCGACCGCCAAAGAGCCGGCCGAGACCATGATTAATCCCGAATACGCGAAATTGTCTCCGGAGAGCGTTAGTTTGCCGGAGCCCGATTTAGCGAGAGTTCCGCTGCCGGAAATTCTATTCGCCAGCGTAAACGAAGTTGAATTTGTTATATTGAGCAAACCGTCGTTGATAATTTGTAAGCTGTCCAAGTTTGCGTTTAGATTCAACGTTCCGCCATTGATAATCGTCGTCGGTCCATAGAAGGTATTTGTTCCGGATAGAGTGAGACAACCTCCGGAAACGGTGAGGGCCGTTCCGCAGCCGCTCGATCCGAACGCATTATCGATAGTTCCTGAAAACGTACCGGAGCCGGTTACGATAAGCGTGCCGACCGAGTTACCGCTTAAATTGGAAATCATCCCGGTCCCGTTTAAATCGCCTACGGTCACCGAATGCCCAGTAAGATCTAACTTGCCGTCCACTTGGAGCGAACTAACTCCGAAAGCCGAATTGCTCGCCGCGTATAAAGCCGATCCTGCGGATATCTTCGTTTGACCTCTATAGCTATTTTCACCGGAGAGCGTGAGGTTGCCGGATCCGGCCAAGGTCAACCCTCCGCCGCCGGAGATATTACGAGCTATCGTCACGGAACCCGCTCCGCCGATCGTCAACATGTTGTTGATGGCGACGTCGTTCGTGGAAATCGTCAACTCTTTTCCGGAAGCAACATCAATTTCGCCGTATTGCACGGTGAAACCGCGAGTAAAAGTCGCCGAAGCGCCCGTATAGGATAGAATTCCCGTATGCCCTAAGGCGTCGCCTAAAACGACCGCGCTCGTCGCGTTGCCGAGATTGCTTGCGAGACTGCGTATGTCGCCGCTTACGACGACGCTCGATGCGTTCAGTTTTCCCTGCGCAATCGTCGTCGTTCCTGTGTAGGTGTTGGCTCCGCTTAGCGTCAGATCGCCGGAGCCGGTCTTCGCCAAACTCCCTTCGCCGGAGATCACGCTCGATATTGCCGTATTGCCGACGCCTCCAATCGTGAATGAACTAGAATCCGCGATTCCGCCTGCGGCGATCGTCAACGTTTGGCCTGTAGTCTCGACATCTATTTCGCCTCCTCCGCTCAAGATGTTGAAGCCGCGAATATAAGTCGCCGACGTGCCGGTGTAGGCTAAAATTCCTTTGTGCCCGGACGTATCGCCCAAAACGACCGCGCTCGTCGCGTTGCCCAAATTGCTCGCCCCGCCGCTGACGACGATCGAAGAAGCGCTCAACGTTCCTTGCTGAATTCGGGTGACTCCAGTATACGTGTTGGCGCCGCTGAGCGTCAGCGTTCCCGCGCCGATCTTCGTCAAACTTCCGACGCCGGAAATGACGCTTGAAATCGCCGTGTTACCCAAACCGCCGATCGTAAACGCGCCGCTTGCCGAGATGTTGCCCGTCGCAATCGTTTCCGTTCGGCCGCTAACGGCGACGTCAAATTCTCCGCCGCCGCTAAGGATGTTCAAGCCGCGAGTAAACGTTCCGTTCGCGCCGGTGTAGGAAAGAATGCCCGTGTGTCCGGAAGTATCTCCGAGAATGACTGCGCTGGTCGAGTTTCCTATATTGCTCGCCCCGCCGCTGACGGCGATCGTCGCCACGCTCAGCGTTCCCTGCCGAACGGTCGTCGTGCCGCTGTAGGTGTTGGCTCCGCTGACGGTGAGCGTTCCGGTTCCGGCTTTGACGAGCCCGCCGCTCCCGCTAATGACGCCGCTTAGCGTCCAAGCGTTCGAGCGATTCACGACAAGAGTCCCGTTATCGACTATTCCGCCGACGACGGACCCTATCGTTCCGCCGTTGCCGATCTGCAGCGTCCCTCCGGTGATCGTCGTTCCGCCGCTATAGGTGTTCGCGCCGCTTAAAGTCAGCGTGCCGCTCCCCGCCTTCGTCAGACTGCCGGAGCCGCTAATCACGCCGCTTAAGGTCAACGTCCCCGAAATATCGACGACCAGCGAACTGTTGTCGACGATGTTGCCCACGAGGCTCCCGCCGATCTGCAGCGTCCCGCCCGAAATCGTCGTTCCGCCGCTATACGTGTTCGCGCCGGCGAGAGAGAACGCGTCGCCCCACCCCATCGATCGGACGCCCAGATTCGAGACGCCCGAGTCGCGGATTTGACCTCGGAAAACGCCCCCCTCGTCCACTTGCAACGTCGCAAACTCGCCGTCGTTCCAAATTAGACTGCTCGAATCGGCGCTGATGAGATGACGCACCTCCAAATCGTGACCGTTCAAGTTAACCGTGCCGCCGTTCAGCGTTAAATCGCCGAGACCCAACGCCGCGTCGCTCCACGCGTTGACCGTAGAGCCGACGCCGATCGTCGTGCCCCCGGTATAAGTATTGTCGCCGCCGAGCGTAAGCGAATCGCCTCCTTGCATCACGTCCAACGCCACTGTCCCCGCCCCGTCCACGATCTCGCCTTGGTAGTTTCCCCCTCTGCAGATTTCCAATAACGCGGAATCGCCGGCCCCGTTGGTTATGCGCCCGGAATCCCCGTTCAAATACACGGCCATCACGTCATGGCCGTTCATGTCCAACTCGCCGCCAGCCATCGTTATGTTGCCGTAGCCGAGAGCCCAATCGGCGTCCACCCGAACGATTCCGCTCTCAATCGTCTTGTCCCCATAAAAAAACATATTGTCGCCGCCGATCACGAGAGTTCCGACGCCGCGTTTAATCAGGCCGCCGTTCCCGAATATGCCGCCGAGCATCGTCAAGTCGCCCGTCCGATTCACGATCAACGTGCCGCCGTCTGAAATGTCGCCCGTGAGCGAGCCCGTCGAACCGCCGTCGCCAATCTGGAGCGCCGCCTCAATGTCAATCACCGTGCCGCCCGTGTAAGTGTTCGCGCCGGTCAAAATCAACGTGCCGTGCGAAACGACCAACGCCACTTTTTGCGTTCCGCTACCCAATGCGTCTTCGATCACTCCGGAAAACGTCCCGTTACCGTTTAGCGTGAGCGTCGAATTCGAGGTCACGCTGCTATTGCCGATCCACCCATCGCCGTTCAACCCGCCGATCGCCAGAGAATGACCGCCTAAGTCCAGCGTGGCTCCGCCAGTCATCGTCAGATTGCCGTAACCCAACGCCGTATCGCTCTTCAGGAGGACCGTGCCTCCCTCGATCAGCACGCCGCCGCCAAAATTATTGTTTCCACCGAGGGTCAACGGATCTCCCCATTGCATCACGTACAGCGCCAATTCGCCCAACGAATCGGAGCGAAGCGTTCCTTCGAAATCGCCCCCAGCGCCAATCAAAAGGGTTGAGAAACCCGTACTGTTGATGATCGAACTCGCGGCGTCCCCGTTCAAATGCGTGACGAAAACGTCATGACCGCCAAGGTCGAGAACGCCCCCGATCATCGTCACGTTGCCGTAGCCTAAGGCCCAATTGTTTCCCACGTTAACCGTAGCGCCGTCGATGATCGTTCCGCCCGTGAAGAAAGTATTTTCGCCGCTCAGGGTGAGTTGATCGCCCCAGCCTTCAACGCGCAAACCAATCGAACCTGAGCCGTCTAAAATCCGACCCGCGTAGGTTCCCCCGTCGTCAATCTGCAGCGTCGCCGAACCCGCATTGGTCGTGATTAAGCCGCCGGCGCTCCCGTTTAGATGCCGAACCTCCAAACCGTGACCGGCCAAGTCGACCGTGCCGCCGTTTATCGTTAAATTGTTGTACCCCAATGCCGCGCTTGAACCTAACTGTAACTTGCCGGCCGAAATCGACGTTCCCCCGGTATACGTATTGTTGCCGCTAAGAATGAGCGTCCCGCTCCCCAGCTTGCTCAGACTTCCCGCGCCGCTAACCACTCCGCTCAACGTTAAACTGCCCGTCCGATTGACGATCAACTGACCGCTATTAACAACATCGCCGACGATGCTACCCGTCGCTCCCCCGTTTCCTAATTGCAACGCTCCGGCCGAAATCGTCGTGCCGCCCGTATACGTGTCCGCGCCCGTGAGGATCAGCGTTCCGGAGCCCGACTTCACCAACCTCCCCGCGCCGCTGATCGCCGACGAGACCGTCACGCTCGTGGTCGCCACGTTAAACGTCACGTTGCCGCTCAAACCGATTCCCGCCAACGTCACGTTCGTCCCCGTCACGCCGGAATCAATTATCACCCCCGAGGTCAACGTCAGACTATTCCCCGAAAGCGTAAAACTATTGTTCTTGAATTCGATCGAATGAAACGACGTACCGGCCGCCAAGTTGTTCTGCGTCGCCGTCCGCGTCGAGCCGGAGAAAACCAAGTCGTCCCCCGCCGTCGGAGCCGCGTTCGTCGACCAGTTCGCCGCCGTTCCCCAATTGTTATCCGAGCCTAAGCCCGTCCAAGTCACCACCGACAATAATTGACGCCGTTCCAACGGCTCGAACGTCCGCAACCGAGTCGCTTCGCCAAATCGCTTCGCGGAATTCGTCTTCGACTTGAAACCCAATCGGGTAAGAGTGCGGCTCAAAAAAGTCTCGGGCTTACGCATCGTCGGATTCCTTCAATGAATGAAGCAAGGGAGCTGGACGAATCCCATGCAGAATTAACAAAAATCGTGTTTCCAATCGCAACGAAAAAGTAAATATCTATAGCAGGATGAAATTATTCTCATCGGAGAATACGGCGTCCGTCGCATCTTCAAGCTGAGTCAACTTTTTATGCGAATGGAGATGACGCACGAGGTCAAAATCGGCGAACGAATCCGTCGAGTCCGCAGCGGGCGCCAAGGAGACGTAGTCGGACGAAATGTCTTCTAATACGCCGGCCGTAGCGAGCTTTTCGGCGGAATTGAAGCCCGACGAGAAATCAACGCTCAATGAAGCGATCGCGTCCGCTCGAGTTTGACTCTCGTTCGGAAGGCTTGTCGCTTCTCGCCGATTCTCAAAGAACGGCTGCGACGCGATGCGATTGAAAATCGACTCGCTCGACGTCATCGAAATAGTTTTCGGTGAATAGGCGAAATCGGGAGCCGCATTCAGCGCAAGCGACGCAAAAGAAGTCGTCATATTCGCGGCGGAAGTAAGCGAAGCGGAGGCGAGCGTCGAACCGGCCGGCGTCGTGCCGCTTGGATCAACGACGTCCACGCATGTAAGATCGGAGGCTAGGATATCGGAAGGTTCGTAGTATCCCCAGGGGTTTTTGAGAATAAACCGGTAATCGTTCGCTCTCGCGTCGAAATAATAACCGACGACGGAATAAGCATGCCCGGCGACAAATCCATACTGGGCTTGAAGACCGCTCGAAATCATATAGCTATTAAAGCCGATCGCTTCATGATTATCCAGCGCGGCGCATATCGCGGAAGTCCCGCTGATAGTTGTCGTTTCTTTTCCCGCCGCGGCCATGTAGACTTCATAAAACAGTCCGCTGAACAAGCTCGAGTAGGCGTTTACGGAAGTGCGCCCCGAATGCCCCGTCTCACACCATTGAGCGTACGCTTTTTCAATTAAGGGGATCCATAAACAGTCCGGCCATGCATAAGCGTATGCGCCCCACGAACTCTTCGGCAAATACTGATCGACCGTAATGTAATCGGCGGTGACTATTCCGCCATTATTATAATAGAAGCGAACGGTCCAAGTGCCGTCCCCGTTATTGATGAACATATTGGAGATGACGCTTTGCGACGCGTTCGCCAAGGAGCCTAGCGAAGCGATTAACCAACAATCGCCCACGCTGCCTTGGTGCATATCTTCCCATTTGAACGTTCCGTCCGCCCCCGCCAACGAAAGGTCGGCGAAAGAGTAGTATCCTCCGCCGTAGTCGGCAGGCGTTCCAATATCCATGGCCGGTCGATCAAGGCCGAAGAACCATTTATTGATCAGATTCGTCAATTGCGTCGAGTTGCTGCCGACGGCCAAATTGCCGAGTGTTTGCCCTTGATAGAGGGCGTTGGCTTGATTCCCCTCGACCACGTCGCTTGCCAAAACATTCACGTAATCGGGCATTACAATAATTTGCGGATTGTCGACGATCATTCGCAAATCGCTTAACTCGGCGGCAGTGACTGCTCCGCGGGACGCCACGCTATTAAGAATAGCGAGCATATCGCTACGGTCAATTATGAGATCGGAAAACCGCGTCTGTACTTCATGATAGAGCGTGGAGTCTTGCCAAGTCAGCAGGCCAGCTCCGATCACTTTGCCGTCTTTATCAGGCGCCACAGAGGGCAAGGAAGTCGGCATGGTCGTAAAATTGAGAGCTAGCGTTCCGGTATCAGCCCAAACCGCCCCGGTAAAATCAGGCGCGCCGACAAGAGCTAACGAACCGCTCCCTTTCTTCGCAATTACTCCGGCCCCGATCACATCCGAAGAAACGCTGACAGTTCCTGAACCGGTATCGATGCAAGTGAAATAAGGCACGTTGATTTGACCGCCGGAAACGGAGTAATTGCCGGAGGCGAACGTGACGAACATCGAATTTACCGTCCCGCTGATAGTAACGGCGGCGCCGCCCGAAAAGGCCGCGTTGCTCCCGTCGATCCAAGACGTCAGGGTTCCGTCGGCGTAATGCCAAGCGTTCGTCGCGTTCCATTCGCCGTCGCCGCCGTTCCAATATAAAGTCGTTTGCGAACTAAGGACCGTTCCGGATCCCGTGACTGTCGTTCCCGTCGGAAGCGATTGGGTTGAACCGACGATTAAAACTCCTTCCAACGCGTTCGTCGATCCAAGATAGGTATTCGCACCGACCAAAGTAACCGTCCCGGAGCCGTTCTTCGAGAGCGACCCCGAACCGATCAAATCCGCGGCGATTAAGCCTTCGTAAAGATTGAAGGACGAATTCGCCGCCAACACGCCTTCCGAAACAAATCCGTTAAGCAAATTAAAGGAGGAGAGGGGATGCAATGAATTATCATGGCCGTTTAAAAATAGCTTCGCATCGTTCTCCATTGTCAAATCGCCCGTTCCTAGCGCCGTATCGCTGCCAAGAGTGATCATGCCGCCGGTAACGTCGATCGCCCCAGAGAACCCAACGTTATCGCCGGAAATGGTCAGAGCGCCTTCACCCGACTTGACTAAAATCCCGTATCCGCTCATTTCATTGCTCAACGTAACGGCGCCTGCATTGGCCAAAGAGAGAGAACCGTTATTAATAATTTCATTAGATGCCAGACTGCCGACTAAATTTAGCGAGCTCCAGTCGCTAATCGTCGTATACCCTGTAAAAGTATTTTTCCCCGTTAAGGTGAGCAAGCCTCCCGAAACTTCCAAAGCGGTCCCCATGCCGCTCGATCCGAAAGTGTCGGCGATAACGCCGGAGAACGTGCCCGAACCTGTAACGACGAGGACTCCGACGGAATAGGCGCTGTTATTGGCGATGAGCCCGGAGCCGCTAAGATCGCCGATAATGGGCGTCTGTCCGTTCAGATTAAGCCTTCCATTGACGATCACGGCCCCGTACCCCAAGGCGCCGTCATGTCCGACTTTTACTGTTCCCAAAGGATCGATCGTCGTTCCGCCGCTAAATCTATTGTAGTTGGAAAGCGTTAGCGTGGATCCTTCCACCTCCAGCGCAAGAACTCCCTCGCCCGAATCCGTCATGACGCCGCTAAAACTTCCGCCGCAAAGTAGCTTGAGCGTTGCTAATCCGGAGCTGTTTCGGATAGAGCTATACTCATCGCCGGTAAGCGAAAGCGCCGTACAATTGCCCAGAGACAAATCAACCGTACCATGGTTCATGGTTACGTTGCCGTACCCCAACGACATGCCGCCGCCTGTTTGCACCGTTGCGTTAATGATTTCAAAGCCGCCGGTAAAATAATTATTGCCTCTAAGACTGAATGAGTCGCCTTCTCCTAAGATTTTCAACGCTACTGAACCGAAGCCGTCTTCGATCACGCCCTTAAAATCTCCTCCCTTATCGATTTGAAGCTTCGCAACCGTCCTTGTCGCATTATTGATGATTACCCCGCCGTAATCGCCGTACAACTTTTGAATTTCTACCATATGACCGTTTAGATCAAGAGCGCCTCCGGTGGCCGTAACTATTCCGAAATTCAACGCCGTATCGCATCCGATCGCCAAAGTTCCTCCGCCAATTTCCGTCCCGCCCGTATAAACGTTTGCGCCGCTCAAAGTTAATTTGCCGGCTCCGGTTTTGTACAACTTGCCGGCGCCCGAGATGACGCTCGAAATGACCGTGTTACCGGAACCGCCGACGGCGAAGGAATTGCCGGAGGTAATTCCGGCGGTAGCGATCGTGAGGGCTTGAATGGTGGTCGTCACGTCCACTTCTCCGCCGCCGCTTAAAACGTTAAAGCCGCGCGTATAAGTCGCCGACGTACCCGTGTACGAGAAGACTCCTTTGTGCCCGGACGTATCTCCTAGAACGACCGCGCTCGTCGCGTTGCCCAAATTGCTCGCCCCGCCGCTTACCACGACGCTCGACGCGTTAAGCGTTCCCTGCTTGATCGTCGTCGCGCCGGTATAGGTATTGGCTCCGCTCAACGTCAAAGCGGCGCTCCCCGTCTTCGTCAAGCTGCCGCCGCCGGAGATAACGCTCGAAATCGTCGTGCTCCCCGAGCCGCCGATTGTGAACGCCCCGTCGGCGACAATTCCTGCGGACGCAACAGTCAAGGTTCTGCCGGAATAATATGTGTCGAATTCGCCGCCTCCGCTAAGAATGTTGAAACCTCGCGTATAAGTCGCCGTCACGCCCGTATAAGACAAGATTCCCTTATGTCCGAACGAATCGCCTAAAACGACCGCGCTCGTCGCGTTGCCCAAATTGCTCGCTCCGCCGCTGACCGCGACGCTCGCCGCATTCAATGTCCCCTGAGCAATCGTCGTCGTTCCCGTATAAGTATTGGCGCCGCTTAAAGTCAGCGTGCCTGTTCCCGCCTTCGTCAAACTGCTGACGCCGGAAATCACGCTCGACATCAACACGGAACCGGCGCCGCCGATCGTCAACGGACCGTTTAGCTCGATTCCTTTCGTATTGATCGTCAACGTTTTTCCTGTGGTAACGACGTCGATCTCTCCGCCGCCGCTTTGCACGACGAGACCGCGGTTAAAGGTCGCCGTCACGCCCGTATAAGACAAGATTCCGGTATGCCCAAATGAATCGCCTAAAACGACCGCGCTCGTCGCGTTGCCCAAATTGCTCGCTCCGCCGCTGACCGCGACGCTCGCCGCATTCAATGTCCCCTGAGCAATCGTCGTCGTTCCCGTATAAGTATTGGCGCCGCTTAAAGTCAGCGTGCCGCTCCCCGCCTTCGTCAAACTGCCGGAGCCGCTAATCACGCCGCTTAAGGTCAACGTCCCCGAAATATCGACGACCAGCGAACTGTTGTCGACGATGTTGCCCACGACGCTCCCGCCGATTTGCAGCGTCCCGCCCGAAATCGTCGTTCCGCCGCTATACGTATTCGCGCCGGCGAGAACGACCGTGCCCCCCGCCGAAACGAACGCGACCTTCTTCGTTCCGCTCCCCAGCGCGTCGTTAATGGATCCGGAAAACGTGCAATCGCCGTTCACCATCAGCGTCGAATTCAACGTCGTGCTGCTGTTGCCGATCGTGCCGCCTCCTGTCAAACCGTTGATCGTCAGCGAATAGCCGCCTAAATCCAACGTCGCGTAGACGTCGACCGGTCCGACGCCGAGCGCGGCGTCGGCGCCGACCTTCAACGTACCGTTCGCGTAGATCTGCGTGCCGCCGCTGTACGTATTGGCTCCCGAAAGCGTTAACTCTCCGCCGTATAGTTTTAAGGTAATCTGCTTGACCCCGTCGTCGAGAATTCGACCGGCGTAAGCGCCACCCTGATACACTTCCAAACCGGCCGAAGCGCCGGAATTAATAATTCGGCCGTCGGCCAGACCGTACAAGCCGCCGTAAACGTAGGTCTCATAGCCGTTCATGTCGACGACGCCGGAATCCAGCGTCAGATTGCCGTAGCCCAACGCGGTCTCGCTGTCGATCTTCAGCTCGCCCCCTTCGACTTCCGTGCCGCCGGTATACCAATTCGCGCCGGATAGAGAGAACGCGTCGCCCCACCCCATCGATCGGACGCCCAGATTCGAGACGCCCGAGTCGCGGATTTGACCTCGGAAAACGCCCCCCTCGTCCACTTGCAACGTCGCAAACTCGCCGTCGTTCCAAATTAGACTGCTCGAATCGGCGCTGATGAGATGACGCACCTCCAAATCGTGACCGTTCAAGTTAACCGTGCCGCCGTTCAGCGTTAAATCGCCGAGACCCAACGCCGCGTCGCTCCACGCGTTGACCGTAGAGCCGACGCCGATCGTCGTGCCCCCGGTATAAGTATTGTCGCCGCCGAGCGTAAGCGAATCGCCTCCTTGCATCACGTCCAACGCCACTGTCCCCGCCCCGTCCACGATCTCGCCTTGGTAGTTTCCCCCTCTGCAGATTTCCAATAACGCGGAATCGCCGGCCCCGTTGGTTATGCGCCCGGAATCCCCGTTCAAATACACGGCCATCACGTCATGGCCGTTCATGTCCAACTCGCCGCCGGCCATCGTTATGTTGCCGTAGCCGAGAGCCCAATCGGCGTCCACCCGAACGATTCCGCTCTCAATCGTCTTGTCCCCATAAAAAAACATATTGTCGCCGCCGATCACGAGAGTTCCGACGCCGCGTTTAATCAGGCCGCCGTTCCCGAATATGACGCCGAGCATCGTCAAGTCGCCCATCCGATTCACGATCAACATGCCGCCGTCTGAAATGTCGCCCGTGAGCGAGCCCGTCGAACCGCCGTCGCCAATCTGGAGCGCCGCCTCGATGTCAATCACCGTGCCGCCCGTGTAAGTGTTCGCGCCGGTCAAAATCAACGTGCCGCCGGAGACGGCCAAAGAAACCGTCTTCGAGCCAATGTCCAAAACGTCGGAAATGACGCCGGAGAAGTTTCCGCCTCCGGAAACAGTCAACGTCGAATTGGTCGTCGAGCTCCCGTTGCCTATATGACCTCCGCCGTTCAAACCGCCGATCGTCGGAGAATAACCCGCCAAATCGAGCGTCCCGTTGATGATCACGGCCCCCGTGCCGAGCGCCGTATTGCCGCCGAGAATCAACGTGCCGTCGTAAGTTTCAGTTCCGCCGCTGTAGCTGTTGTCGCCGCTTAAGGTAAGCCGCCCCGGCGCGTAATCGTAGAAACCGCAGTAACGAATCGCCGTCTCTCCGTTCGCTCCGTCCGCGATCGTGCCGCTAAAGGAACCTCCAAAATCAATCTGTAACATTCCGCTCCCCGCGGAGCTCGTGATTAAACTGCCTGAATCGCCGTTTATTCGCGTGACTTCAACGTAATGCCCGTTTAAGTCGAGAGAGCCTCCGCTCATCGTCAGATTGCCGTAACCGAGCGAGTTTTCGCCTTCGCAAATTACGACGCCATGATCAATCGTCGTCCCGCCCGTGTAACTGTTGTAACCGCCGAGGATCAACGCATCGCCCCACCCCCAAGCGTAAATGGCGACCGATCCGCCGGAATCGAAGATGTCGCCTTGGAAATTCCCCCCTGCGCTGACGCGAAGGATTCCCGCGCCGACAGTGTCGGTTATGGAACTGTTCGAATCGCCGTAAACATGGAACACGAAAACGTCATGACCGCCAAGGTCGAGAACTCCCCCGATCATCGTCACGTTGCCGTAGCCCAAGGCCCAATTGTGATCCGCCTTGACCGTAGCGCCGTCGATGATCGTTCCGCCCGTGAAGAAAGTATTTTCACCGCTCAGGGTGAGTTGATCGCCCCAGCCTTCAACTCGCAGACCAATCGAACCTGAGCCGTCTAAAATCCGCCCCGCGTAGGTTCCCCCGTCGTCAATCTGTAGCGTCGCCGAACCCGCATTGGTCGTGATTAAGCCGCCGGCGCTCCCGTTTAGATGCCGAACCTCCAAACCGTGACCGGCCAAGTCGACCGTGCCGCCGTTTATCGTCAAATTGTTGTACCCCAATGCCGCGCTTGAACCTAACTGTAACTTGCCGGCCGAAATCGACGTTCCCCCGGTATACGTATTGTTGCCGCTAAGAATGAGCGTCCCGCTCCCCAGCTTGCTCAGACTTCCCGCGCCGCTAACCACTCCGCTCAACGTTAAACTGCCCGTCCGATTGACGATCAACTGACCGCTATTAACAACATCGCCGACGATGCTACCCGTCGCTCCCCCGTTTCCTAATTGCAACGCCCCGGCCGAAATCGTCGTGCCGCCCGTATACGTGTCCGCGCCCGTGAGGATCAGCGTTCCGGAGCCCGACTTCACCAACCTCCCCGCGCCGCTGATCGCCGACGAGACCGTCACGCTCGTGGTCGCCACGTTAAACGTCACGTTGCCGCTCAAACCGATTCCCGCCAACGTCACGTTCGTCCCCGTCACGCCAGAATCAATTATCACCCCCGAGGTCAACGTCAGACTATTCCCCGAAAGCGTAAAACTATTGTTCTTGAATTCGATCGAATGAAACGACGTACCGGCCGCCAAGTTGTTCTGCGTCGCCGTCCGCGTCGAGCCGGAGAAGACCAAGTCGTCCCCCGCCGTCGGAGCCGCATTCGTCGACCAGTTCGCCGCCGTTCCCCAATTGTTATCCGAGCCTAAGCCCGTCCAAGTCACCACCGACAATAATTGACGCCGTTCCAACGGCTCGAACGTCCGCAGCCGGGTCGCTTCGCCAAATCGCTTCGCGGAATTCGTCTTCGACTTGAAACCCAATCGGGTAAGAGTGCGGCTCAAAAAAGTCTCGGGCTTACGCATCGTCGGATTCCTTTACAGAATGGAATAAGGCGTCGTATGCGACGCACGTCCGGTGAATGTGCAGTGATTACGAGCGCGGATATACAAACAGAAAGGGAAGGGGAGGAGACAAAAGGAACGCGATCCCAAACGAGACGTTGAACGTATCGTTTTAAGAACGCGCGCCGAAAAACGAAAAGCGCAGCCTTCTTTCGTGTTTTTAATGCAACCTTGTCAGTCAGAACGAGAAACGCCGCAAACGGCGTGCAATCGTCGGCCGGAAAAGAACCAGGAAAGAAAATCCGCCAAAGGTAGTAACATCGAAGAGGCAAAGAAGGATTATAGCAGCCCATGCAATCGGTGCAAGCATTATTTTCTACTTATATTGCTTTATGCATACTGAATTGACAAAAATGATTGCCTCAGACACGAAATAGAGATGCAACCAAATTGGCCTAAATGGCGGAATGCTTGCAAAAGCCAATAGTAAACGCCCGGAGTCAGTCACTGTCCGCGGGCGTAAAAGAGTGGAGACGAACGGGCTCGAACCGTCAACATCCAGCTTGCAAAGCTGGCGCTCTCCCAATTGAGCTACGTCCCCGTTGATCATAACCCCGACGCCGACGCGTCGGATTCGCAGAACAATTCGCCGCAAAGAAATTTTCCGGGCGGCGACTCGCAAAGATAACACCGTCGCCACAGGCAAGACGGGGAAGTGGGCGCACCAAGATTCGAACTTGGGACCTCGTCCTTATCAGGGACGCGCTCTAACCAACTGAGCTATGCGCCCGACATGCCGAACGGCGACGCCTCCCAAGGGAGAACTCGCCATACGATTCATTCGGCTCAACACCGGGAAAACATGGGATTTTACACCATAGATACGCCATGTCAAACGGGGGCGCCTAATTTTCCGCAACTGTTTATCGGCAAATACGTTACGCATTACGCCTTTTTGCAGTTTTACGCAACAAGATAGGCAGCATCGGCAAACCAGGACGCCAGCACCCCCTACAACGCCCCTTTTTCCTCTCTCCGCAGTTTGCCTGTATAATTCCCGCAACCGGAAAGTTTTTCGCAATCCTCTTATGCCGCATGTCCGGTCAGGCCGAAACATTATACGGCTCATCATCGAGCGACCGCGTTCGCGGTTCGGATTTCGATCGTTCAGGAAGGAACTTTAGGATGATCACGACAGGCAAAAAAACGATATGCATTTTGGCGTCCGCATTGGCGCTGGTCAGCTTTTCGCGAGCCCAGGCGGCAGCCCCCAGCGTCGAACAGGCTCTCAAGCTTCGCCCCGTTCAGCAAGGCGTCGAATACGACGTTCCCACGGCGGCCGAGGCGGCGAAGTGCAAAATCTCCAGCCGAAAGATCGACGGACAAGTCGGTTGGGTCGTCGAAGACGCCAACGGAAAAATTCTTCGTATGTTCGTCGATACGAACGGCGACAACGTCGTCGATCAATGGCGCTACTATAACGAAGGCCTCGAAGTCTATCGCGACATCGACACGGACCACAACGGAAAAGTCGATCAATGCCGATGGTACAACACCGGAGGATCGCGTTGGGGACTCGATAAAAACGAGGACGGCGAAATTGATGCTTGGAAATCCATCTCGGCCGAAGAGGTTTCGGCGGAAGTCGTGGCGGCCGTGGCCAATCGAGACGTAAATCGGTTCCTTCGCGTCGCGCTCTCGAACGACGATCTAAAATCGCTCGGACTCGGCGCCGCCCGGTCCGATGAATTGGCCGAAAAAATTTCCAAACTGGAATCCGGCTTTAAGCTCTTCGCCGCCCGTCAAAAAATAATCGGGCCGCAAGCGACCTGGGCGCAATTTAGCGCGAATAAGCCGGGCGTCGTTCCGGAAGGAACAGAAGGCTCAACGAAAGACCTCCGCGTTTACGAAAACGTGTTGGCCCTCGTCGAATCAAACGGGAAGAGCGGACAATTGCAGGTCGGCACTCTCGTCGCGGTGGAGGACGGTTGGCGAGTGATCGATTTGCCGCATGATCCTTCAGCCGAAGCACAAGCCGACGCCTCGCGTTCGGGCTATTTCTTCCAAGCGCCCGCCGGACGAATCGGCGGAAGCGGCGCGGTCGGCAACGACCGATTGCAAAAGCTGCTTGACGATCTAGCGGCGTTCGACAAAGTGGCCGCCGGCGCAACTTCGCCGGAGGAGCAATCCGATAATATCAAAAAGCGAGCCACGCTTCTGGAAAAAATCATCGCCGAGGCCAAGACGCCTACGGAGCGAGAGAGTTGGATACATCAGCTTACCGACATGATTAGCTCGGCCGTCATGACGGGCAACTGCCCGGACGGCGCCGATCGACTCAAAACCCTTGCCGAGAAGCTTGAACGCAGCGATGCCGATCGCAATATTTCAGTTTACGTGAAATTCCGTCAATTAACGGCCGCCTACGCCTTGAGCTTGCAAGCGCCGAAGGCCGACTTTGCGAAAATCCAAACCGCTTGGACCGAAACGTTAGAAAAATTCGTCGCCGACAATCCGAACGCGCCCGATGCCGCCGAAGCGATGCTGCAATTGGCCATCGCCAAGGAGTTCGCCGCGCAAGACGAAGAGGCGATCAAGTGGTATAGCCGAATTCTCGATAGTTTTGCCAATTCGGCCGCGGCGAAAAAAGCCGCCGGCGCGAAAACTCGCTTGGAGTCGGAAGGCAAAGCGGTCACTATCTCCGGCAAGTCGCTGACGAACGGGCAACCGCTTGCGTTGTCGCAATTCCGCGGCAGCGTCGTCGCGGTGTATTATTGGAACTCGACGAGCAACTCGTTGAAGACCGACGTTCTCTCGCTCAAAGATTTATCGAAGAAGTACGGTAAATCGTTCGTCGTCCTTGGCGTAAACGTCGACGCGAACCAAGCCGACGCTCAAGCCTTCGTCACGCAGAACGCACTCCGCTGGCCTCAAATTTTTGAGGAAGGCGGCATGGATAGCGCCCCGGCCAATCAAATGGGCATCCTCACCGTTCCGACGATCATCCTAGTCGATCAAAACGGCAAGGTCGTAAACCGTTCGATTCAGGCCGAAGAGCTGGAAAACGAAGTGAAACGATTGCTCGGCAAATAGCCGATTCGTTTCCGAATGATATTGCGAAAAGGGATGGCCGACCGCCGTCCCTTTTTGTTTAATGAGGATTGTCATTTTAACGGCGGCGGGACATAATGTCGGGTGTATTACCGTCGGCGCTTTCAACGACGCGATCTTCAAATCTAATTCAACTTTTCCTGGGGAGACCTAGTCATGAGCGACAATCCTTACGCCGCGCCGCAACATTCAGGTCCGAGCTACGCCGGAGGTTCTAACGACGGCGAACGCCTGCGGCAAATCGCCGTTTGGCAAAAGACGTTAATCTACGGCGTACTGTGCAATATCCTATTATTCGGCGGAGGCATCGCAGCGGGAATGACCGGTGCGACTAAGCTCGTTCCGGTCTTGCAAGTTCTTTCGTTGTGTCTTTCCGTCGTAATGCTTTACTTTATGTTCAAGCTCGCCCAAGAGTTGTATGGAACGATTATGGGCGTCGTTTGCACTATATTGCTGTTCTTCCCCTGCATTTCGTTGATTACGTTGCTCGTCGTCGTTTCGCGGGCGTCGAAAGACTTGCAAAAAGCCGGTTACAAAGTCGGCTTGATGGGGGCGAACCTGAGCGATTTTCAGTAGAACGCCGATAGGTCTTAAGAACGCCAATTGCCGCTAATCCGCGATGATGTTTCGCATCGACGCCTGTTAGCGAAGATTGGCGTTTCGCATTTACCGCCCAGCGTGAAAAATACGGCGAAGTTCATGCACGCAAATTGCCGACAATTTGGCGTGCAAGCAGGCGTGACCTGTACCGGATAAAACCATCAATGCCATACGCAACTGTCGAGATAGGTTCCAAACGAGGAAAACAGAACAAATGCCGCGAGGATCGCCAACAAAAAAAAGATACATTTTGTTTTGCCCCAACTTGAGAAGATGATGCCGACGGTTCCGCCGATCGTAACTAGGGTCAGCATATACAGCGTGAAATGAATGCTCCTGGGTTCAATTAATTTTCCCGAATGTTCTTTGCACAACCAATACGTAAACCGCTCAAATAGTTTAGGTTCATTCTCCGCGAATATGCAGAGAAAAACCATACCGCCGAGGACGCCAAGAAGAATTGGCAACCAGGTACGATTTTGCGTGGGTCTGTTATGGAATAATGCCACGTTGCTCTCAGCTTCGGCAAATATTGGAGAATAGGTTTTCAGTCCAGCCAAACCCAACCGAATCAGTACGTCTCTATCTCGCCAGGCTTGACGCCAAGCGCTTTTGCGAGCGTTTCGAGAGTTTTCCCTTGCGGCTTCTCGGTTTCGCCGCGTTCAATTCGAGCCACGGTTTTCGGCGAAATGCCGGAAAAATCCTCTCGGGAAAGCCGCTTTAGAATTCGCAGGCGTCGAAGCGACGGCCCGAATCCTCGCTCCGATTCGATGCGCTGCTTGTTGGCTCGGCGACGATATTCCGGATCAATCAGATACAACGCTGAATGCGCCGACGCCTCATAGTCGCCGAAACGAAGCGTATAGCCGTAATCGTCTACCTCAAAGCGGCCAAAATCAGGCTTGCACGGACCTTCGACGGTGAAAATCGAAAGCGGCAGCGTGACGGTCGAAAGGTCGCCGCGGGCCAATGTGATCGTGCCGCCATGTTGATCGACGATTCCGCCAATAAAAAGGTCGGACTTGTTCTTGCTCGATAGCACGTCGGCCAATTGGTCGGCGGGCAACATGCGAAAATCGGAAACCTCTCCGACTACCTGACGAAACTGGCTATGCAACGGCGGAAGCAACTCAGGCCGAGCCGGTTCAAGCATCAGCAAAACGCCGAACGTCGAGCTTTTCTGCTGCCGCAAAACATGAGAGGATACGGCTTTGGAAAGCCGTTCCGCCCAACTGGACCTACTCGCGATCCAGACAGTCTCGTTCGAAGACTGCTGAATGGCTCCGTCCAACTCGCACATTTTAGAGATTTGTATAGAGCGTCGCCCCCCAAGCCGATCACTAAAGCGCTTGGACGAATCCAATACGACAAATTGATTGGCGACTCGATTCTTTTGCGAGGAAATTACGCTACTCATCATCTTTGCTATTGATCGGATTGTGCGGGTTTTGTTTATCCCAATACAATTGCAGTTCTTTCCAATGATTCTCAACGGCAACCTTGATTTCGACGGGGATCGCCTTCCAGCCGCCGCCCGGCGGCACGATAAAAGCGCCGTCCCGAAGAGATACTCTCCAAATCTCTTCCGCTTTGTACCGGATCGTCACATGAGGCGTCTCCGGACCTTCGCAATCATACACTTTGACTTGCCGGCCGGTGCGACGAAGCGTTTTCGAGAAAGGAACGTCATAAGGCATAATCGGCGCCCACCTTCTTGTCGGCCAAGATTATGTCCTTTTTGATATTATACGCCAATCGGGACATTATTGCTCGCCCTTCAACCAGAATCTCGATAGATGAGGCCAAACCGCTTTCGGCTTGACGTAACGCAATATAGGGCAACGGCTTTCGAGAATCAATCCAGCCCGATGCCAGACGACCTTAAAAGAAGTTCTCCAACAAACCCATTTCGTCTTATACAGATCTTAGTTTGAAACTGCGCGCCTTTATCCCACCATACTGCATAAGCTTCGCCATTGGCGTAAAGCTTGTCTTTGAGCGGCATTCATGCCGCTTCCTCGGCCTTTAGGCCGTCTTAGCTCCCGGCATTTATGCCGGAGTATGCGAAGCGCGCCCCTCATTTCCTTTCTTTTTCGAGGCTTCAGCCTCGAAAAAGAAACAGTCAAACGCGCAATTTCAAATTAGACTTGGTCTTAGCTCCTTGCCTCCGTCTAGGGCCAGGTCGAAGTCAAGGCTCCGCATCGCCCTTCTCGCCAAAACGAGGCGCCCCCGCTCGAGCCAACGTGCCGCCGCATAAAGAGTCGCATCGGCCGACCAATTCTTTTCAGACTTTCGCCGCTTCGCGTTTTCGTAATCGCGGCGAAACCGACCGCTATTTTTGCGCCGAGTAGAGCTCGGCGAATTCGAGCGCCCAATTATCGACCAGCTCTAAAAACGTGGCGATATCAACTTGGTCGAGCGGTTTGAATTGCGAACGATTGAAGATTTCGCGATTGTAAACGGTCGCTTTGCCGGCCAATTCTAAAACCCTGGCCGAGGAAAGCGGGCGAACGAGGAACTCTAATCGGCTGAAGCGGTTGGTCCAGCCTTGGGGCGTGTGACGCAGATCGTCGCGAGAGATGGCCGCCCCCCAACCGCGTTCCTCGTCGAGGACCGACTCGACGCGAAAGCCGGGAAACTGGTCCGCGACCTGGTTCATGCACGTTTCCATATGCTCGGAAAGCTCCAAGCGATATTGCGAGTGGAGCCGCTGCAATTCCTTTTCGGTCAGCTCGCGTTCGCGCTCGGCGCGGGCGCGCTCGTCGCCGGCCAGCTCTCCCCGTTTGACCGCCTTTTGCAATCGTTGTTGAAAATCCATGGCGTGGCGTTATTCCAGCGTGTCGTTATTGTTCGGCGTCGTTTTTCGGCTCGTCGGCGACGATCGGAACCGCAGGCTCCGGCGCGGTCGGCTGATTCTTCAAGGTGTAGAATTGCATCAGATCGCCGAACGTGCGAAGCGGCTCCTTGCCTTCCTTCATCTTCTCCGAAATCGGCGTCTTGGGCGCAGGCTTGGCCTTGAATTCGATCGGACCGTGTTGACGCGGAGGACGTTGGTCTCGGCGATTCGGCCCGCGACCGTCGCGACGTCGTTCGCCGTCGCGCGGACGACCGCCTTCCGAACCGCGCCGTTCGCCTTCCGGACGCGGAGGACGCTGACCTTGCGGAGCGCGACCGTCTTGCCGCGGCGGGCGTTGACCTTGCGGACGCGGCGGGCGAGGCCCTCGCTCTTGCGACGCTCCGTCCGTCGTAGCGGCGCCTTGCTCTGCGCCCGGTTGACCGTCGGCGTGCGCGCCCGGTCGAGGCGTATGGCGAGGCTGACGAGGCTTCTCGGAGCCGGGCTGAATCATCGTCAACGAGACGCGGCGTCGCTCCTTGTCGACCGAGATCACCCAGACCTTGACGATGTCGCCCACGGCCACCACTTCGTGCGGATCGCGAATGTAGCGGTCGGCCAAGTGACTGACGTGAACCAGGCCCGAGTCGTGCATCCCGATGTCGACGAAACAGCCGAAATCGACCACGTTCAGAACCGTTCCGGTCAATTCCATTCCGGCCGTCAAATCTTCGAGCTTAAGAATGCCGTGCTTGAAGACGGGCTGCGGCAAGTCTTCGCGAGGGTCTCGACCGGGGCGCGAAAGTTGCTCCAAAATGTCTTTCAAGGTGAGCGAGCCGACGCCGAGTTGCGCGGCCGTTTCGTCGAGGTTCACGCTCGAGGCTTTTTCGGCGATTTCGGCCGTCTTCGCCTTGTCGCTCAAGTCCTCGGGCTGGAAGCCGAGACGTTCGAGCAATTTCAGCGCGACGTCGTAGCTTTCAGGATGGATCCACGAAGAATCGAGCGGGTTGTCCCCCTTCGAAATTTTCAAAAATCCGGCGGCTTGAACGAAAGAGGAATCGCCGATGCCCGGCACCTGGCGAAGTTGCTCGCGATTGCGGAACGGACCGTGTTCGCGGCGATAATCGTACAAGCGACGGGCGGTCAATTGATTTAGCCCCGAAACGTAGCGGAGCAAATCGGGACTCGCCATATTCACGTCGACGCCGACGTAGTTCACGCACGAAGCAACCGTCTCGTCTAACGAGGTTCGCAGATGCTTCGCCTTCACGTCGTGTTGATAGAGGCCGACGCCGATGCTGTCCGGGTCGATTTTAACCAACTCGCTTAGCGGATCGAGCAGCCGACGTCCGATCGAGATGCCGCCCCGCGTCGTGGCGTCGTACTCGGGAAATTCCTCGCGCCCGGTTCGACTCGTCGAATAGACGCTTGCCCCCGCCTCGTTGACGATGACGTAGGCGATGTTTTGATCCTTGAGTTCGTTTTCAAAAATCTCGGCCACGAATTTTTCCGCTTCGCGGCAGGCCGTGCCGTTTCCGATCGCCACAGCCGTAAGCTGATACTTGTTGATCAACTCGACGACTTTTTGCTTGGCTTCCTCGCGGCGCTCGGGCTTACCGATCAAAAAGACGACGCCGTGCTCGAGCAAGTTGCCGAATTGATCGAGCGC
The DNA here is from genome assembly GCA_963665265.2 of Thermoguttaceae bacterium. Lineage (GTDB taxonomy): Bacteria > Planctomycetota > Planctomycetia > Pirellulales > Thermoguttaceae > CAXXHQ01. Next base: position 3,816,356 of record OY762224.2, read on the forward strand.
GGCCAACTTGCATCCGCTCTTGTAACCGGGATCGATCGCCAAAACGCGGCGGTCGTGAACCGGCGGCTGCAACAACAAATTCCGAAGGTTTTTGGCGAACACCACGACGGCGTGCAGTTCGGCGCGGTCGGTCAACTCGCGACGAGCCTCACGCTCCAAACTCGGTAGAATTAGGCGAGTCAACGCGCTGCGAGCGCAGTTCTTCAAATATTCGGCGTGCGGATGCTCGGCCGGCACCAACGTCGTTTCGGCGGCCTCGATCATCGCTTGCAAATCGTATTCGAGCTTCACGCGAAGCACTTTCGATTTCTCGCCGCGATTAAGCGCGAGAACGCGGTGCGGAGGCATCTTGCGAATCTCTTCGCGGTATTCAAAGTAATCGCTATAGGCCTTGATGCGTTTCTCTTCGAGCTTCTTCTTTTGCTGCTCGCGCTTGGCTTGCTGCGCCGCTTTGGCCTTTTGGCGTTCAAGTTGCTTCCGCTGCGCGGCGGTCGGGCCGGGCGCAGGAGCCGTGGTGTCGGCCGAAGACATCGCGACGTCGGCCGAACGAACTTGCGCGGCCGTGATCTCGTCGCTGGCCGAAGCGACGGTCTCGGCGCCGTGAACGGCAAGCGAGGCGGAATCGTCGACGGCCAGCGTCGATGATATCACCTCGGCGCTAGGCGTCACCGAAACGCTGTTCGTCGTTTCGTCGGCCGATGCGGAATCGTCCGCCGGAGATTCGCACGCGACGTGCGGCGCCGGTTCGACGGCGGATGCCTCGACGTCAGCCGAATCGATCGCATGAACCGGACCCGTAGGCGCTATCGCGGTTTCGGCGGCGGATTCGGCCGGAATATAATTCGCGTCCGCCGAAGATGCGTCGAACTGCGCGACGGCGTCGCCCGCGGCGACCAAATCGGGAACGGCCGTAACCGAACGGCCTTCAGTCGTCGGCGCCGTCGCGATCGAAGTGATCGTTTCGGCGGCGGGCTTGTCCTGCTTTTCGCCGACTTTGCTCTCGACCGTCGCCCGCGATGAGATTATGACGCCCGTACGCTGCATGATCTCTCGCAGCTTCTGGCGAATTTCAGCTTGTTCGCCGAAACGCTCCGCGATGATGTGCCCCGCGCCGAGAAGAGCCTCGGCCGGAGTCGGTACTTGCTTATCGGGATTGGCGTAATCGGCGGCGCGCGCGTCTAAGTTCGCGCACGCCTCGGCGGCGTCCATGATCTCTTGCGCGAATTGATCGAGACCGCGCTCCCGCGCTTGCGTCGCTAGCGTTTGCTTCTTGGGCTTGTACGGCAAATAAAGATCTTCGAGCCGCTTCGTGGTCGTCGCGCCGAGAATTTGCTTGGATAGCTTTTCGTTGAGCTTCCCTTGCGCTTCTATCGAGCGAAGGATCGTCTGCTTGCGCTCAGCCAGCAAACGCGTCTTCGTTAGACGATCTTGAATGTCGCGAACTTGCTCTTCGTCGAGACCGCCGGTCCGATCTTTACGATACCGCGTAATGAACGGAACCGTGTTTCCTTCGTCGAGAAGTTCGACGACGGCTTCGACCTGTTTGAGAGGAATGTTAAGACCACGCGCCGCTTGTCGCAGATCAATCGTTACCGTGTCGGTCATAGTTGTTCGCCGAATCAATCGGACGCCATTTGTGTTTCCGACGCATCTATCTTTAATCCGCTCGCAATTCGTCACGAGCGCTTTCCGCAGAGGGCGCGGCGTTTTGCGACGCACGCTCATCGCGAAAATAGAGAGAGCATACCAGACTAGTTATTGTAAAAGATTTATCCCCCCGCCGACTAGGCGGGGGGCGGCTTGGATTCCGCCGGGAATCCGTTTTCATAGCGGGTGGCCGACGAACATTTCCCATCTCGTGGAAACTCGGTAAACCGAGCCACGAAGATACAGTATATCGTCATCCGCAAGAGAGTTGTCGGCAAAAGGTGTTTTTTCTATTCCTCCTATTCCCCGCCATCATCCATCCCATTGTTCCTCTCGATGGGTCCAATTTCGTCTGATATTTTGACAAAAAAGGGGGTTTTACCTCAGTCCCTCTTATCGTTAAGGCTGTTCGAGCAGATCTCTCCAATTCCATAAAGCAGCCGCACGTCGACTATTTTCACAAAATCTAAAGAGTCCAACTCGTTTGGAAGGCAAAAACTAGCCCCCATCCACCCCAGAAACCCCATTCATCTTGCTGCGAATGACCCCGACAGGAGGGACGGCATGCAAAAACGGAATTTTCGGCGAAAAAGATCAAACCCTCACGACGCATCCTGCCGATAAATGGTGACGCAGTACAGGGTGGGTTCCAAGGAAGGACAACAAGCCATGAATGCAAGCCATTTGAAGGTTTACTACGGACCGCAACAAGAATCGACCGCCATTGAGGCGGATTGCCGCAAAGAGACGATTACCGTCCCCCTGATGGAAGTGCTTCCGCTTTTGGCCGACGCATTGCAGTCGCGCCGAACCTGGATTCGCGACTTTGCCGAAGACGAAGTGACGGTTTCGATGGACCTCTACGAAGTATTGCTAGCGTACCAACACTACCACCGTCCTTCGGCTTAATTGATTTGACCTTTCGTTTTTCCGCAGGCAATCGTTTCCGACGAATAGATTGTCCTACGAGAAAAGCTTCATATAGTTGAGTTTTTGCGGTCAGCCCGGCTCCCAGCGTCCGGGCTGATTGCCTTTCTTGGCGGCATCTTTCTTCCGTCCTCGCCCCTCAAGGCCCCTCGCGCCAGGGCCGGATATACGCAAACCGCCCGACCGAACGCCGCGAAACGCGTAACATACAAGAATTCCGCTTTCTTCCAAAAATGCTAACCGTCCACAAATGTTCTCTGAGTAAAATAGAGATAGAGAAAATTGAAAAAGAGGTTTTAGAAAAATTTGGACGGTAACTACATGGAACTCAACACGACCGTATCTTCCGGGACGCACCCCGCTCATCTTCATCATTCGCACGGTTCGCAGCATGTTTTAGAGCTCATCGATCGAATCAAGGAGTCGGCCGACAAAATGGCCGGCGACCATCCGAGCCGAGGCGATCTGAAAATTATCAATCGAACGCTCATGGAGCTGCGTTACGCTTTTAAGGTCTTCGCTCCGTTTCGCCGGAGCCGGAAAGTCTCCATTTTCGGCTCGGCCCGAACGCCGGAGACCGATCCCGCCTATCAAACGACCGTCGAACTCGGACGCAAGATGGCCGAGAACGATTGGTTCGTGATTACCGGAGCGGCGAACGGAATCATGGAGGCCGGACACGTCGGCGCAGGACGCGACCACTCGATGGGACTCAACATTCTGCTCCCCTTCGAGCAATCGTCGAATAAAATCATCGCCGGCGATCCGAAACTCGTTCACATGAAATACTTCTTCACCCGGAAGTTGATGTTCGTGAAAGAGTCTGACGCGATCTGCCTAGCCCCGGGCGGCTTCGGCACGCTCGACGAAGGACTCGAAGTGCTCACGTTGGTGCAGACCGGCAAGCACGACATTATGCCGATCGTAATGCTCGACGCCCCCGGCGGCGAATACTGGAAAATGTTCGACGAGTTCGTGAAGAAACAATTGCTGGGCCGAGGAATGATTAGCCCCGAGGATCTCTCGCTCTATAAATTGACCGATTCGGCCGAGGAGGCGGCTGAGGAGATTCTCAAGTTTTACCGCGTCTATCACAGCATGCGATACGTTCACGACAAACTCGTTTTACGACTTCAAAAAACGCTTTCGGACGAATTGGTCGGCGAGTTGCATGAGAAGTTCGCCGACATTCTGACTGAAGGAGATTTTGAACGTAGCGGGCCGTTGACCGAGGAAATGGACGACGAAGAGATCGCGCATCTGCCGCGATTGGTTTTCCATTTCGATCGACGACGCTGCGGTCGGCTTCGCGAGATGATCGATTACATCAACGCGAACGCCGAATAGCTCCGAAGACCGCCGCAAAGAGCGTTCCGCAGGCCTCTGTTAGCGCTCGAAGACTTGTTCGATGCCGTGAGTTTTCGCGATCACCGTAATGCCGTTTTCGGTGACCACGAAGCCTCGGGCAAGGTCGCGTTGGCGGTCGTAGCCGACTTCGACGCCGGCGGGAATGCAAACCCCTTTATCGATGATGGCGTTGCGAATCTTGGCGTGCCGGCCGACGTCGACCCCTTCGAAAAGGATCGAGCCTTCGACGTGGGCGTAGCTGTTGATGCGGGAATTGAACCCGACTATGCTACGCTCGACATGACCGCCGGAAATGATCGAGCCTTGGCAAACGACGCTGTCGAGAGCTTCGCCGCGTCGCCCGCCGTCGTGCTTTTCGGCAAAAACGAACTTGGGGGGAGGCAGGTTAGGCTGATAGGTTCTAACGAGCCAATCATTGTCGTACATATTCAATTGCGGATCGACCGAAATGAGATCCATATTCGCTTCGTAGTAGGCGTCCAACGTCCCGACGTCGCGCCAATAGGCCTCCGTCTTGCGATTTTCATCCATAAACGGATAGGCGAAGACGCGATAGTTGTCGATCGCGGCCGGAATGATGTCGCGTCCGAAATCGTGCTTGCTGTTGTGGCGAGTGGCGTCGAGGCAAAGATGCTCGAAAAGAAATCGGGCGTTGAATACGTAAATTCCCATCGAGGCGAGCGCGACTCCCGGTTCGCCTGGAATTTCACGGGGCGTTTCGGGCTTCTCTTGGAAACCGACGATGCGCTTGGTTTCATCCACTTGCATGACGCCGAACTGAGTCGCGGCCTTTAAATCGACGCGGAGCGCGCCAATGGTGACGTCCGCCTGATTGGAAATATGCGACTCGACGAGCCGCTGGTAGTTCATCTTGTAAATATGATCGCCGGCGAGAATGACGACGTACTTCGGCCGCTCTTTCTCGATGGTGTAGATGTTTTGATAAACGGCGTCGGCGGTGCCTTGATACCAATGCTCGTCAATGCGCTGCTGAGGCGGAACGACGTCGATGAATTCGCCGAGCTCTCGGCAGAAGTAGCTTTGCCAGCCGAGATTGATATGGCGATCAAGACTCATCGCTTTGTACTGCGTGAGCATGATCATCTTCCGAATGCCGCTGTTCAGACAATTCGAGAGCGTGAAGTCGATGATGCGGTAGGAGCCGCCGAAAGGAACGGCCGGTTTCGCGCGATCCCGCGTCAGCGGCTCGAGCCGCGAACCTTTTCCGCCCGCCAAAATTACTGCCATCACGTCCTTCATGGAACCAATCCTCAGTCAAATCGTTCGACGCGAGGTCAACCGGGGTCATTGAGACGCCAGTCGTCCGGAATTGCATCAAAATTGTATAAAAGTCTGGGTGAAATCCAACATCGTCGGATGCATCAGGGGCGGAAAACAGCCCGAGAGGCCGCTACGACCGCTACAATCATCACCTTACTGCTAAACTTCGTTTCCTTAACTTATCTGTAAGATCGGCAGTCATATATCTAGCCATCATAAATATTTGCGCATTTCCCCCATTCAACCATTTCCCGCTAACAAATATGTCGGATTGAACCGGATAGACGGAAAATGTCACTTTGCAACAAAGATGGTCCAGAAGTTGCAGATACGAATAAGAACGATTTCAGCAGAGAAATTCGCAGTTTTTGCGCGTTTACAAAGCAGGCAATGCTCTCCATATGCGCATGCAGCCAGAAACACGCTTGCTTCATTTAAAAAAACAACGAATTTTTCCGCCAGATAACAAACATTTATCCCGCTGCGAAGATTGGCTGGGCGTGACCCAAACCAACTCTTTGGGCCGGTAATGAGCGTACCCTGTCGCGAACCATCCCCCACCGGAACGCATCGTGTCTATCGAAACGCCCCCCACTACGCCAGAGTTATCGTTGCGGTACGAGCAAGACCTCGAAGCCCTGGCCTCGATCGGTCGACTCCTCGCCACGCAAGCCGGTCAGCGGCTGGCGCTTTCGGCGGTCCTCGAAGAACTTGAAAGCCGCTTCGGAATGATCCGAGGCACGATCATGCTTCTGTCGCCCGACGGAAACGAACTCGTCATCGGCGAGGCGCAAGACGCCCCCTTCGACTCCTCAGCCACGATCAGCTATCGCCGCGGAGAAGGCGTGATCGGCTCGGTTTTCCAATCGGGCAAACCGGCGATCGTGCCGCGAGTCAAAGACGAGCCGCGATTCGTTAATCGCATACATCGCCGCCCCGCCGAAGAGGCGGAGATGGTCAGTTTCATTTGCGTCCCGATCGTTCTCGGCAATGAAGTCGTCGGTACGCTTTCAATCGACTTGCCGCAAGAATCGCAAGAATCCCTGAACGAACGTTCGCGGTTTTTGGAGATCGTGGCCAGCATGATCGCCTACGACGTGAACTCCCGCCGTCAGGAATCGATGCGGCACGAAACCCTCGAGGCGGAGAATCTTCGTCTCCGAAACGCGCTCGGCGAGAAATTCCGACCCGAGAACATCATCGGCAACTCGCCGTCGATGCAAAGCGTTTACCTTAAGATCCACCAAGTTGCCCCGTCCGACACGACGGCCCTCATCCGAGGCGAATCGGGCTCAGGCAAAGAGCTCGTGGCCTCCGCCATCCACTACGGCAGTCCGCGAGCGGCCAAACCTTTCATCAAAGTGAACTGCGCCGCGCTCAGCGAAACGCTCCTAGAAAGCGAACTGTTCGGTCACGAAAAAGGAGCGTTCACCAGCGCGATCAACACGCGCATCGGCCGGCTCGAAGAAGCCGACGGAGGAACTTTCTTTCTCGACGAAATCGGCGACCTATCGCCGGCGATTCAAGTCAAGCTATTGCGCGTTTTGCAAGAGCGCGAGTTCGAACGCGTCGGAAGCAACCGAACGATTAAAGTCGACGTTCGACTGATCGCGGCGACCAACCGCGACCTCGAGGCGGCCGTCGAAGAGGGACGCTTTCGACAAGACCTTTACTATCGCATAAACGTCGTGCCGATCTTCTTGCCGCCGCTCAGAGAACGAAAGAACGACATTTTGCTATTGGCCGATTTCTTCGTCTCGAAGTACTCGAAGAAGATGAACAAAAACGTCTGCCGAATCAGCACGCCGGCGATCAACATGATGTTCGCGTATCATTGGCCGGGCAACGTCCGAGAGTTGGAAAATTGCGTCGAACACGCCGTCTTGTTGAGTTCCGACGGCGTGATCCATTCGCATAATTTACCTCCCACTCTGCAAACTCCGGACGAGTCGCGAACCGCGCCGATCGGATCGCTCAAATCCCAAGTCGAGCTTTTAGAGAAAGACCTAATCGTGGACGCCTTGAAATGCACCGGCGGAAACATCAGCGCCGCCTCGCGGCAGCTCGGCATCACGGCCCGGATGGTGCGGTATAAAATCAAAAACCTCGGAATCGAATATAAACACCTGTTCGATCGCCGACGCGAAATCTAAACGCGCACGGCTTAACGCAGCTCGCTTAACGACCTTTGCGAAACGACGCGTCTGCAGCGAATCGATTCAATACTCGTCTTCGCTGAGGCGGTAATCGGCCCAATTGATGCCGAGCTTTCTCATCCGCGCCCGAAGCGTGTGCGGATTGATCTTGAGCAAAGCGGCCGTGCCGCGCCGACCCTCAATCCGCCCGTGCGTGATTTGCAAAACGCGTTCAATATGCCGCTTCATCGCTTCGTCGAGCGAAATGACCGCCGAAGCGGCGCTGCGCGCCAAATTGGACTCCGCGCCCGGCACTGCGGCCGACGGCGTCCCCGACGACGCTTGCGGAACGATCGTCGAGCCCAGGGCTTGCGCGATTTCCAAACGTCGACCGTTGCCGAGGATCGCGGCGCGATCGATAACGGCGCCAAGCTCGCGGATATTGCCGGGCCAGGGATACGTCATCAGCAAATGCAAATCTTCTTGCGTCGGAAGAGCGGTGGGCAAAACGTAACGCTGGGCGGCTCGCTCGGCGAAATGTCGGGCTAAAGCGGGCACGTCTTGCTGACGCTCGCGCAGCGGCGGCAATCGCAACGGAAAAACCGCGATCCGATACCACAAATCTTCGCGGAACGAGCCCTCCGCCGCCATCGAAGCCAAGTCGCGATGCGTGGCCGCAATAATCCGCACGTTCACATGACTCGATTGATGACCGCCGACGCGTTCAAGCCAACCGTCTTGCAAAATGCGAAGCAAACGGACTTGGGCGGCCAAGGGCAACTCGCCCACTTCGTCGAGAAGAAGCGTTCCGCCGTCCGCTCGCTCGAACCAACCTTGCCGCGACTCGACGGCCCCGGTGAAGGCGCCTTTCTCATGTCCGAATAATTGCGAGTCGATTAACTCGGGCGGAATGGCTCCGCAGTTCACTCGCATAAACGGTCCGTTGGCGCGGGGCGATTTATTGTGGATCAAGCGAGCGATAACTTCTTTGCCGGTGCCCGTTTCGCCGAGAATCAAAACCGGGGCATCGGATCGGGCGACGAGCTCAACGCGTTCTACGACGGGCTTCAAACCGGAATCGGCCCCGACCACGACGTCGGCCAACTCCCGCCGGCCAAGCCGAGTAAGCAAAGTATTTTTATCCGCTTCGGCTGCGGCTCGCAGAGCCGACAAGTCGCGAACTCGCCGATCGTTTTCCAACGCCGCGGCGAACGGCTCCAACAAGTCGTTGATGATTTCGACGTGCTCTTCGGTGAACGGAGTGCGCGGAGTCGAGGCGACGACCAGGACGCCGATCGGCTGATCGGGCGAACCTAACAGACCGGCGATGACGTCGGAAGTGACGCCGGGCGGCGTGACGACGGAAAGGACGCCGTGTAGCGGCTCGCCAAGCCCTCGGTGCAAGGCGCCTCCTTCGCGCGCCCAGGCTTTGAGGGCCTGGAGTTGATCGTCATCGTAATCGCTGCGGGCGTCGGGGAGTAAATAGTCGGGGGCGGGAACGCCGGCGGCGACGGTCTCGAGCCGGGCAGGGGAGACCTCGATGCGCCGCACTAAAACTTGACCGACGGGGAGGAACTCACGGAGGGCCTTGGCGATCGTCCGCGTCGACTCAGTGATTTGGATGTGGCGGCACGCCTCTTTCCACGCTCCCAAAAGCAGCGAACTATGGAGTTTTCGCGGCAAAACCCCGTGCTGGGAAACGACTTCGTCTTCAAATATCACGGCTGATTCCATGTTATTCAACAGTTTCTTAAGAGAAATGGACGTGCCTCGTGGTTCCATGTTATGATATTATATATGTCGTACTTTGTAAATATAGTAATCTATAAAATAGCGGAATTCGCCGTTTTTACTCGTTAAATACCTCGAAAGTAGAGTCTCTCGACTGTTTTATTGACGAAACACGCAAATTTCGGTCCAATTCAGACTAACACCTGCGGCTCGTCGTATATTTTGGACGACTGGCCCGCAAAATTACATCACAAAACAAGTAGCCATTAAATCTACGGTGATCTTGCACGTGTCAGTTTCATAACCGCTTATTCTTTCGAGGAGAGCCGCCATGCAGGAAGCTACTCCCGTTCGCCTTTCGCAGGCAGATATCCGGCTTCACCGCCGAAACGACGATTACCTTCGATCCCTTCAGCGACGAAAAGATTCCGAACGAATCGTTGGAGCTTAACCCGCCCCATTGGGATTAAGTAATTATTATAAAAAAAGGACGGAAACCGCAGTCTCCGTCCTTTTCGATATTCGTCGCGTTCACGTAAACGCCGCGCGCCGCTTACCAGTTTTCCGCCAGCAATTCGAAGTACGATTGCGGGTGGGCGCAGGCGGGGCAGTTGGCCAAGGCCGACGGCCCTTCGTGGACGTAGCCGCAGTTTAAGCAACGCCACTTGACCGGCTGATCGCGTTTGAAGACGCGGTCGTTCTTAATGTTTTCGAGCAGCCCGCGATAACGGCGTTCATGCTGCTTCTCAGCGATCGAGACCATCTCGAAAACGGCGGCGATTTGCTTAAAACCTTCTTCGCGCGCGATCCGCGCGAAGTCAGGATACATCTCGGTCCACTCGTGCTTCTCCCCTTCGGCCGATGCGAAGAGGTTATCGGCCGTCGATCCGATGACGCCGGCGGGAAAGGCGGCCTCGATTTTCACTTCGCCCCCTTCGAGAAACTTGAAGAAGCGCTTGGCGTGCTCTTTCTCCTGCTTGGCAGTCTCCTCGAAAACGAAAGAGATTTGCATAAAACCGTCTTTTTTCGCTTGACTGGCGAAATAGTCGTAGCGAGTGCGGGCTTGGGCCTCGCCGGCGAACGAGATCAAGAGATTCTTTTCAGTACGCGATCCAATCAATTCCATGTCGGCAAATCCTCGTAAGGCTGTCGGGTCCGCTGCGAAGGTTCCCCTCCGCGGCAACCGCAAAGAAACGTTTTTCTCGGCAAAAATCGCCGCCCATGCGGGAATGAATGCTATTGAAGCAACTTATTCTAGCAGAAGCCGGGCCGTGCGAGTACCGACGCCTCCGCCGAAAAGAAATCGCCGAAAAAAGAAAATTTATTGCTCCGCGCATAGTCTATCTAGCAATTCGCGCCCCATGCCCCCCGAAGGGATATTTCGATTGACTCAAAAATGGAGTTCTCTTACTATTCCGTCTGGATTTCCGTTGCGACGGAGCCTTTTCAATGAAGCCCCCGCATATGAACAAATTTGTCATGACGACGTTTTTACAAATTCGATCGTGCGACCTCACGCGTCTCGCCTCGGCGACGTTGCTCGCATGCTGCTTGACGACAAGCGGCTGCGCCGTGATGAAGGCCACCGAGCAGCCGTCGAAAAAAGACGCCAAAGTGCTGGACGCCGGAACTCCGCGAACGCATTTGATCGCCGAAGTCGGCGCCCCGGTTTGGACAGACCAACGCGAAGGCCGAACGGTCGACGTCTTCAAATTCACGCAAGGCTACTCCAAAGGCGAAAAGGCGGGCCGTGCCCTGGTGCATGGCGCGGCCGACGTGGCGACCTTCGGTCTTTGGGAAGTGGCCGGCGTCCCCCTCGAGACGATCGCCAACGGCGAAGAAGTCCAGCTTGAAGTCCGTTACGACTCGCAAGAACGCGTCGAATCGGTGGAAATCATCCGCGGCCGCGACGCACTATATCCGAAGCCGCTCTTAGGCAAACGCAAAAATAAATCGCAAACGGAATAAAGATTCGCACCTATGGAAAAAGTTAAAAAAGTGACGGCCTTAGTCGGCAGTTATCGCCGCGGCGGTATTATTGATCAAGCGACCGACGAAATTTTGGCCGGCGCGCGCGAGGCCGGGGCCGAAACCCATAAAGTCTTTCTCCTCGACAAACGGATCGAATTCTGCACCAATTGCCGTTCCTGCACGCAGCAGGAAGGATCGCGGCGAGGCGAGTGCGTCATTGCCGACGACATGCAAGAGATTCTCGACATATTGGATTCGTCCGATTCGCTGATCTTGGCTTCGCCGTTGAATTACTGGACGGTGACGGCCGTTTTCAAGCGATTCATCGAGCGAACGGTCTGCTACGCCTATTGGCCGTGGGGTAAGCACGCCCCGTCGATGCGTTCCAAAGCTCTCAACAAAACGGCCGCCGTCGTCATCTCGTCGGCGGCGCCCAGTTTTCTGGTCGGACTGATGTCGAACGTCGCTCGCCTAATGAAGTCGTACGCGAAAGCGCTCGGCGCCAAACCGATCGGCGTCCTAAAAATCGGCATGATCGCCGACAAGCCGGACGTTAAAATTTCAGAAAGAATGAAAGCGAAAGCCAAAGCGCTTGGCAAAAAACTGGCGAGGTGAGGGGGGCCCGCCACACAACGCTTTTTCTTAATTGTCATGCATGGAGCGCATGCCCTACGCCTAAGCCCTACGATTAATGCTTCGCCGCCACCAGTTTCGTTTCGACTTGGGCGCCCCCGCCGGTCAAACGATGCAACCCTTGGTTGGAGATCGAGGCGAACGCATTCCCGTCGCCCTTTAGATAGGCGTCGAAGAACAGCCCGCAGCAAGACGTAATCATACTCTGATATTGTGCGTCCTTCTTCGCTTCGCGCGGACTAAGAATATGCCCTGCGTAGACAAGATGGTCGGCCCCGTTGAGCGTGACTAAAAATTGATCGACGCCTTTGCCGTAATCAAAAGGAACTCGGCGCTCAGCCGCTTTCGTTTCGCCGACGAGACTGTCGTCTTCGGTTCCGGTGATGAAAAGCGTGGGACGGCGAATATCGCCGAACGCGGCGTCGTAGAATCCGCGGCTCGTCGCCACCGGCGGACTCATCGCGACGACGCAGCGAACTCGCGGATCTTTAATCTCATAACCGCCCGGCAATACCTCACCGGCCAACGCGAGAACCGCTTGCGCGCCCATGTCGTTGCCGGCCGCGCCGACTTTCGTTAAGTCCAAACGCTTGCCCAGCGAGTCCCCCTTCTTCTGCATCGCGGTCAATTGATCGAGGGCGAAACGCAAATCCAATGGACGATTTCGAGTATTTATCGGGTTGGCGTAAGCCTCGGCCAATTTCTTCATTGGCTGGACCGTCCCTCGCCGCACTTCGACGTCGCTCCCCGCATGCTGAACGAAAACGGCGACGTAACCGTGCTGCGCCCACGACGTGCCAAGATATACGTAATCTTCCTTCGAACGCCCAAGTCCGTGCGAAAAAAGAATCACCGGGCAAAGCTCGTCCCCTTCCCCCGGATAATAGATTTTGGCGGGAATCGAACGCCCTCGACCGGCGTCGAACCATGTCGCCTCAAGCGTATAGACCGAGTGCAACTGCCGAACGTTCGAGTCCGCCGTCTTCGTCTCGGAAACAGTTTGAATCGCGGCGACCTTTTGCGCAATCGAACCGGCCGGCGGAACCGCGACCGATTGTCCGACTTGCCCGCAACACTCGATCGCCGAAGCGACGTTCGCGGCAATCGTAAGTACGACCGCCGCGCCGATCAATACGAATACGTCTCGGGCTTCAATTCGGAATCGCAAACAATAGTTGTAGGACATGGTAGCGTCTCGCGCTGATGCGGCTATAACGATAATCTATGCGGATTTTCCGCGTTAAATCCGCCATGCAATAGATTCGGCGGGCAAAACGCGGATTTACGTTAAAAGCGCATCGGGCGGCGCAGACCGCACAAAAAGATGCGCAAAGATTGTCAGCCGGAGAAAATGGTATAAGATTGAGGACGACGGCACGCCGAGAGAAGGCTGAGCGGTTCCCGCCGAAGCGGCGCCCCGTCGTTAAAGTTTTACTAAACGTCCCCCCCGTTCGCCTTCCGTAGATTTTCTCAAGAGATGCTTCGCTATGAAACTCAGCGATATTTTCAGCTCGACTGACGCTCCGCAAAATCTGGCCCAGGTCGTCGGATCCGGCTACGGGTTCACCGAAGGCCCCGCCGCCGACGCTCGAGGAAACGTCTTCTTTTCGGACGGGCGGAACAACTCGATCTACTACTACGAGTTCGGACGGCGTGCGACCCTCTTTACCGACGATAGCCTCGACGCGATCGGCATGATGTTCAATCGACGCGGCGAGCTTTGCGTTTGCGAAGGTGCGGCCGGCCGAGTCGTCGCCTTCGACATCGAAACGAAAAGCAAACGAATCCTTTGCGACCAGTTCGAGGGAATCCGCTTTAACGAACCGAACGACTTGGCCGTCGACTCCCATAACGGCTTTTATTTCTCCGACCCGAATTACCAACACCGCGATCAACCGACCGTGCGCCGTCAGGACGTTTACTATTGCGACGCCGAAGGCCGAGTGAGTCGAGTTTCGACGGTCTGTTTTAAGCCGAACGGCGTTTTGCTTTCTGCCGACGACAAAACGCTCTACGTGGCCGACGCGCGCGGACAGCGAATTTATCGGTACGACGTGGCCGGGCCGGGCGTGCTAGAAAACGAATCGATCTTCATCGACCTGCTGGCCGCAAACCCCGACGGCCTAACCCTCGACGAGCGGGGAAATCTCTACGTCTGCTGCGGCAAAAAAGGCGTTAAAATTTTCGATGCTCTAGGAGCTTTCGTCGGAGTCGTGCCGATCCATACCGCAAACTGCTGCTTCGGCGGTCCCGACTTCAAAACCCTCATGCTCGCCTCGCAAGACCTTTTCCTGGCGTTGCCCACGCAAGTCGCCGGCCTAAAACCCCTCATGCTCCGATAGAACGCGACCTCCTAGCTCCTCGGCGATCGTGGCGATCTCCGCCCGAAAATCAGCGGAATTACGAAAAACAGGCCCCCCTCCGCTTTCACGAAAGACATTTTTTCCAAGGAATGCCCTGCGGCTGCCCACAGCCTTTTCAACCGGGAGCCGCTTGTTGGCGGAGCTTCTCCGCGAGTAGAATGGCAGGTGTCTTATCGGCGACATTGTCGAGGCGCCTGATTCTTCGCCGAAAGCTCGCTCGAACTCCTCGCAACGCCTTTTACTATTTCCCTCCAAATGACCGCTGAAAATTCCGCACCAAGCGATAAAAAAGAAATCCGCGTCTTCTTCGCCGCGCCCGGCGACTTGGCCGTCGAGCGCCGCGCGTTCAAAAAAACCGTCGACTCCCTAAACGGCGTCTTCGGCAATGCCGAACACGTAAAGTTCGTCTTTGCCGGCGCCGACGACTCGACTGCCGCTCGACCGCGCGGGGCGGTCATCGACGACCTCGACTCTTGCGATCTCTTCGTCTTAACGCTCCATCGTCGTTGGGGACAATACGTCGACGACGCAGCGCCGTTCACGACCTACGCCGAGGAGGAATTCCATCACGCCTCGGCTCGATTTAAAGCGACCGGAAAACCCGACCTCCTCGTATTCCTGAAAAACGTCAATCCTTCGCAACTGGCCGATCCCGGGCCGGAGCTGATCAAGGCGCTCGAATTCCGGAAGTCGCTCGAGGAATCTCGCGAAATTTTTTATCGCACGTTCGAAGAGACGAAGCATTTTGAAAAAGAGTTGGAGCGACACATTCGAGCCTTCGTGAAAGGCGATTTACCGAAATATCCGCTTTCGCCCGAGGCCACGATCCTCCCTCTCGAATGCCTGGAAGCCGTCGAAGAGGCGGAGAACAAGGCCAAGCGATCTGCCGAGCGATTTGCCGAGAACGGCGAGCCGGAGCAATCGCGGCGCGCGAAGAACGCCGAAGCCGATGCGGCCCTCGCCCGTCAGGCGGCGATCGCGGCCTCGAAAGGAAATTTTGAGGACGCCAGACAATTGCTTGCCGTCGCTATCGCCGAAACCACGTCGGAGGAAGTTCTTCTACTCGGCCTAGAGTTCTATCAACGAACCGGCGAACTGAGAACGGCCGAGGATCTGATGAACCGCATTCTGGCGATCGGCGGCGAGAGCGCCGTTCGCCCTTACACGGCCGCCGCGTTCGGCAACCTCGGACTGATCTATCAAACGCGCGGCGAACTGGACAAAGCAGAAGAGATTCTTAACAAAGCCCTCGCAATCAATCTTCAACTGGCGAACGACGAGGAAATCGCGAAAAACTACGGCTGTTTAGGAGCGGTCTACCGGAAGCGAGGAAAGTTGGAAGAGGCCGAGCAGGCGCACCGCCAAGCGTTGACGCTCCACCAAAAGAATCGCCGTCAGGAAGGAATTGCGACCGAATGCGGAAACCTCGGCGTCATCTATCGAACCCGAAATGAACTCGATCAGGCCGAGGAAATGTTCCTCAAGGCCCTGGCGATCGACGAACAGCTCGGCCGCCAAGAGGGAGTCGTCAGCGCGTACGTGAACTTAGGCCGACTCTACGTGACGCAAAGCCGATTCCCGCAGGCGCGAAGCGTATTGGCGAAGGCGCAATCCCTTATCGCGCAAATGGGCGTTCAAAGCATGGCGCAACATATTCAGCAATGGCTAGAAAGCCTCCCCGCCGAGGCGTGAGAACGGACTGTTTGCGTAGCCCAATCGGGCGTATTAGGTGCCATGCCCACGCTTGCCGTGGGCATGCTAAGCGTGTAGGGCGCTCTGCGAGCGCCGGAAGCTTCGTAGGGTGCATGCTTATCGCGTGTTAGACTGAGCACAATTTATTTTTGAGGGACGTTCACGTCCCTTTCTCGGCCTTTAGGCCGTCATAGGCCCGACGTTTACGTCGGGTAAAAGCGCCGCACAATATTTAATTTTTGGATTCGGGAACACGTCAGGACCGTTGAACGCAGCGACGCCCCCAATCAATAAAAAAATTGCGCCGTCGTTCCTCGAACCCGAAGGTTCGCAGCCATTAGCCGGGGGTTGAGCGCAGCGACACCCCCAATCAATAAAAAAATTGCGGCGTCGTTCCTCGAACCCGAAGGGTTCGCAGCTATTAGCCGGGGGTTGAGCGCAGCGACACCCCCGGAAGAGAAAGCGATATAATTTTTTCGACCCCAAAGGGGTCGCAGCATCCGTAGCCATGCCAAACGTTTGCCTTAGCCCAATCGGGCGTATTGGGTGCCATGCCCACGCTTGCCGTGGGCATGTTTTTTCGTAAAAATCGCTCACTTGAGCGCAGCGACACCCCCAATCAATAAAATAATTGCGGCGTCGTTCCTCGAACCCGAAGGGTTCGCAGTGAGAATCTGCTTCCCTACGCCCTACGCCCTACATTGCGTTCTTGCGTGGCCAATTTGTTCCGCAGCGGTTCCGTCCCATCCATGAGTCTGTGGTAAATCTCTCGTTGCGATCTCCGCGAAAAAAACTTTATGGCGGAACTCGCGGAGTTCGGCTCGCCCTTTGAACAGCGCTCCCCGCTCATTGACAATTCCTCCCCAACTGAGAAAATCGAGACGCCAAAAGCCGCGATCGAGAAGAGCCATGAAGGCGCCCGACGCGAAACTGCATCCAACAACATCCGCTCGGCGCCTTAAGCGCTCCTAACTTTATTGCCTCGCGCCTCACCGGAACCTCATGGATAACTATCTCGTCATATCGTGGCTTGTATCTTCTATATGTCTTTTCAGCTTGGCCGTAACGTGGATGCGCACGCGATTCACTGCCCCCGGTTGGATGGTTCTTTATTTGACTATTTTTTTGCTGTCAATTACTGGAGGGTTGCGGGAGCAACCCGCAATCATCAATGCCGCCGTCGCAATGTGGTTCATATTAATCTTACTCCCGGGATTCATCGCCCGGCTCTGCTATCGGCGCTTCATGCAACAAAAATATCCCGAAGCTCGGCGACTGGCTCAAATCCTGAGTTGGCTGCACCCTGCCGACGGATATAGAGAACAACCTGAGATCATTCGAGCGATCGCTCTATCGCAACGAGGCGAAATTACGGCGGCGTTGGACGCCCTTAAACGTTTTCAAAATGTCAAATCAGTAATCGGCCTAACGGCTATCGCCAATCTTTATCGAATCACAAATCAGTGGGAGGAATTTCTGGTCTGGCAATCGCAGCATTCTCAGGAGCTCGCGAAGAATCCGCAATTCCTCCACGCTCTACTACGGACGCGAGGAGAGCTAGGCGACGTGCGCGGCATGGTCGAACTTTTCAGCCAAAGCCGAGAACAAATAAGAAAACTGTTTCCCGCGGCACAGCGAGATTTATGCCGCCTTATCCTATTTGCGTTTTGCGGTAAACGACAGGCGGCCGAAATTCTTTGCGACGGCTCACTCGCCGTCTTACCCCATTCAACTCGCGTCTTTTGGCTTGCCACGGCTGATCTGAACGCAGGCGAGACGGAATCCGCAAAACGCCAATTCGAGGAGTTGCTGCCCGCTGCCGATCCGCTGCTACGAACGGCAATTGAACGCCGCCTTTCCCAGATCACCATTTGCCTCGAACCGCTCGACGCAACGGCCGAACGCGTGGTCGAGGAAGCGACGACGGAACACGCTCATGAAGAGAAATTCGGCGCTCGACGCCCCCTGTTTTCCAATCGAGCGAAAGCGACTCAAATCCTCATCGTTCTTAACGTCTTTATGTTCGGCGCGGAATGTTACCTTGGGGGCGGCGAAAATATATTCGTCCTATACCGCCTGGGCGCACTCTTTCCGCCGGCAGTCCTCGCGGGCCAATGGTGGCGGCTAATCATGGCCATGTTCCTGCACTGCGGCGCGCTTCACCTCACGATGAATATGCTCGGATTATGGTTCCTAGGACCGTGCGTTGAATTCGCAATTGGCTTCCGCCGATTCTTGCTGGTTTATCTGCTTACCGGAATCGGCTCGATGGCGACGGTATTGGCGTTCAGCTTCGGAGACAATGCGGAGGCTCTGACGGTCGGCGCTTCGGGTTGCGTCATGGGTCTGGTCGGCGCAACTGGATCGTTGATGCTGCGTGGTTGGCTGCGAGAGAACGCGATCGCAGCTAAACGCCGGTTGGGCCTCGCGCTCTTTATCGTGTTGATGGAAGTCCTTGTTGATTTCATGATTCCGCAAGTCAGCATGATTGCGCATCTTTCTGGAGCCTGCATCGGCTTTGCAATCACTATGGTTTTGCGCGATCGGCTGACTCTGACGCCGCAACCTCTTCAAAGCCGTTAATTTTGGACGAGATTCCGTTTCCCCGGGTTGATGCGCACCCAGGGCTTATGGCGGCCATCCTTTCAGGATGGGGAAACCAACGAATCCGGCTGATTGCTAATGGTTATTGATCCCGAAGAGTTCGCAGTGAGAATCGGAGTCCCCATGCCCCATGCCCTACGCCCTACGCCCTACGCCCTACGCCCTACGCCCAAGCCTCGTGCTTCCGCGTCCCTCATCTTTTTTCTTGCTTTTGTGCCATGATTTCCGCTAAGGTGCTCTTCTGAATCGTCGCGCATCGATACGACAGGTCCGTTGACAATTCGACTTGCCCGCCAAGTGGGAAAAAACGCGACCGCCCGCGCAGTTCCATATGAAATCGACGTGTTTTTGCC
Source organism: Thermoguttaceae bacterium (assembly GCA_963665265.2). Classification (GTDB taxonomy): domain Bacteria; phylum Planctomycetota; class Planctomycetia; order Pirellulales; family Thermoguttaceae; genus CAXXHQ01. Next base: position 3,835,061 of record OY762224.2, read on the forward strand.
CCGGTTTTAACGCGCCACGTAGCGAATTGGGCGTTCTGCGAGCGCCGCAAATATTGACCGCATTTACCCTTACGACTCGCGAGAGCAAAAAAACATGCAATTCGCCGTTTCAAAAATTATGCCGTTTTACTTTCGTAACGCACCGTTGTTTCACGACTTGCGCCGCCGCCCCAGCGCGAAAATCGTCGAGATAATACGCTTAGCCCAAAACGCGCCTCCCCTATCTCGTTACGGCAACGGTTCTTACAACGCAAGAACAGCCATATGCGTCCATATTCTTTTACCGCGCAAGCGAAAACACCTCATTTTCCTCGGGAAAAACGCATGTTTTGAACGAAAACCGACGCAAATCGTAAGCGATCGTTTGTTACGTCGCAACGTTATTTATTTCACTTAAAAAATGTATTTCAAACCACGACGGATGGAAAATTTTCAAAGAAAAAAAGCCGCGTGCCAATGGCGACGCTCGCTGCGGCCCCTGAAAACTTCAACCTTCACGAAACTGCCAGGAGCGTCACTCCTCCTTGCACGAGTTAGAACTAGAATCCATAACGCTTTCCCGAATAAATCGACGCCCAAACGGCGAATGCAAACTCGGAAGCTGACGCTTCTTCATCGTAACCTTTTTTCCCTATCCTCTTTGCCGAAGTTCATCATGAATCGAACGTTCCCTACAGCCGTTATTCTATCGTTCGCCCTTTGCGGATTTTCCTTTGCCGAGCCCCCTTCGGACGAAGGAAAACCGGCCTCGTCGAACGTGCCCGGCCAAGCCTATCCGAAAATCGACGCGGAAGGACGCGCGGCCTTCCGCATACCCGCTCCGCAAGCCGCGAAAGTGCAAGTGCGAATCGATCGGACATACGATCTGACGAAAGATGAAAAGGGCGTATGGACCGGCGTCACCGGGCCCCTCGTTCCAGGCTTTCACTACTATTCGTTACTCATCGACGGAGTCGAGACCGCCGATCCGGCAAGCGAAACGTATTTCGGCAGCAAGTGGATGCACGCCGGAATCGAAGTTCCCGAAAAAGGAGTCGATTTCTACGACGTGAAAAACGTTCCGCACGGCGAAGTTCGTCAAAAACTCTACTTCTCCAAGACGGCGAACGCTTGGCGCCGTTGCTTCGTTTACACGCCGCCGAAATACGACGCATGCCCGACGGCTCAATATCCGGTCTTGTACCTCCAGCACGGCTGGGGCGAAGACGAACGCGGTTGGGTCACGCAAGGTCGAGTCAATTTGATCATCGACAATTTGATCGCCGAGGGAAAATGCGTGCCGATGATCGTCGTCATCGATAACGGAAACATCGGCGAGTTTCGTCGCCCGCAAGGAAAGGACGCGAATAAGAAGCCTGCCGACGCGAAAGCCGCTTCGGCAGCCATCGAGGCGGGACTGGCCGAGTCTTTCCGACCGTTCGAAAAAGTCGTCATCGAAGATCTTATTCCGACGATCGACTCGACCTATCGCACCGTTCCGGATCGGGAGCATCGAGCGATGGCGGGCCTATCGATGGGCGGCATGCAAACCTACGTGATCGCGCTCAAACATCTCGACGCGTTCGCCTATATCGGCGGTTTTAGCGGCGGAGGGATCGGCATCGACGGCGAATTCGATCCGAAGATATCGCACGGCGGAGTAATGGCCGACGCCGAGGCGTTTAATAAACAAGTCCGTCTTCTCTGGTTGAGCGTGGGAACGGCCGAGGGGCCTAAGTTCTACGAAGGACTGAAAAAGTATCGCGACGCCGTGGAAAAGGCCGGCGTCAAAATCAAGTTCTACGAATCGCCCGGCACCGCCCATGAATGGCTAACCTGGCGCCGAAGCTTGCATGAATTCGCGCCGCTGCTGTTTCGCTGCGACGATTCATCGTCTGACAATTCTCCGGCATCACGACGAGAACATCGACGCGGAACGGGCAACCGTTGAGCAATCTGCCCTCAGGCCCGGAGCGCCCGACCTACGAAAAAACGTTAATACAGATAATCTGCATATGCACAGAGAGTGTAAATAGAGATTAACGGCGAAAGACTGGTAAAATTTCGCACGCTTTTTTGTCCCTTCTTATAGTAGGGGACGCAAGACGTTTTTTGGCGGCGACGTGCAGGGGCGGAAACAAGCGAAACGACGCAACTCATTCCTAATTCATGTGTTGCGTTTTTCGCCGTCAAAAAACGATCATTCGGAACAAACGGAAATCCCGTCAAAATCGAAAAAAAGCTTCCGTTCCGCATAATCGTCAGCCGAAAGCATATTCAGGTAGCAATCGACGTTGAATCAGGCGTAGCCGGGGGGCACGCCGCGTTCCCGTCCATTCTTCCTCAGGCGTCATCTTTAACGTGCACTCGTTGAAGCAAAACGTACAGAAGAATGGTTCGCCGCCGCCCTCCCTCAACAGCCGCAATGTCGATGCGGATAAGTTTGGTAATTACACTTCCCGTCGGTCGGATCAATAGAGGTTCCGACCCAAGCGGCATAGAGGCCCAGACGTCAGGCGTCAGTAAGACGTAATGCGTCGCACATGAGGCCGCAGCGGGATTTCCTAAGAGGAGGGAAAGCATGCGACGAATTCTTATTGTTTTGGCGGTCGGAGCTCTGACCGCTATGGCTCCGCTGGCCGCGATGGCCGGAAACCAAGAGATCGCGAACGCGATCGCCGGCAACTTGCGTGACAGCGGTCGCTTGAGCGATTACCACATTGCGGTCAAAGTGCAAGAAGGCACGGCCACTCTGAAGGGAAACGTGACGAGCCGCGAGCAGTTAAACGCCGCGATGCGAATCGCCTTCCAAACGCCTGGCGTTAGCCGTGTTGTTAACGAATTGGCCGTCGGCGAAGAGACCGCGATGAGCATGCCGGCGTCGGCTATGCAAGCGGATCAAACTCCAGCCACGTTTGAATCGGCTCCTGTTCAACAGACTTCGGCCTTGGAATTGCTGCCGCGTCGTCGTGCCGCCGCCCAAGCCCAACAGATTCAAGCGCAACCGGTAGCGATGCAACAACCGATGACGGCGATGCCTGGTTACACGAACCAAGGTCCGCGTCCGATGGGCGGAACTGCCGCTCCGGCCGGCAACGTCGCCGCGGTTCGTTACGACCAACCGTGCATGCCGAACTACGCTTGGCCGAGCTACGCCTCGAGCCCGAACTACGCCGCGGTGACCTATCCGAAGCAATACTCGGCAGCCTCTTGGCCGTTCATCGGCCCGTTCTACCCGTATCCGCAAGTTCCGCTCGGATGGCGGAAAGTGACGATGGAATGGGACGACGGCTGGTGGTACCTGAACTTCAGCGACAAGCCTTGCCGTCCGTAAGACAGGCGATTTAAGTAAAGGCGACAAGACACAGAAAGCCGCCGATAAAACACCTTGCGTTACTGACGCATATGCGAAGCTAAGACCTCGGTTTCAAAAGGATTTGAAACCGGGGTCTTTTTGTTTAGTGCGGCAGGGAACAGGGAAGTGGATTGGGACGCGAAATGTAAATTTAGGTAACTTACTGCGCCGAATTTTCGCTATATCTGGAAAAATCCGCAAGTTCGTTACATTTTCTCACGATAAGACATGTAGCAACGGCGCGAGGCTAGGCGGATTCTCCCGAAAGCAAGTCGGAGGAACGTCGGGCGCGGTCATCGCTGGGTTCGACCGAGCGCGTCGCTTACTTATCGAGGACGAATAATGAAAACGAAAATCGCTTCCGCAACCGCCCTTCTCGTCGGATTCGGCGTGTTGCTCACAATCTCCGGCTGCACGACGCAGATCGGCCCGTCGCTGGGAATGATGGCGTATCCGATACCGGTATCGCCGTTTTTCCAAAAGGCGTACGAAGACGAGTATCACAATCACAAGTTCTACGATCGCGCGGCGATCTTGGGACCGATTACCGCCGGCTGCCCTACCACGGCGATGGACGCTCCGTCGGACGACGAAGTGATGCGAGCTTTGGAAAAGGCGCGTGGAGTGCAAGGCGGAATTCCGTTGCTTGACGAAGTTCAACGCAACAACGTGCGGATTACGACCGACTTGATCGCCGATTACGTCGATCCGCCGCGAGTTTATCCGCTCGTCGGTCCGGCTCAACTGCACCATGCACAATACAAATGCACGATCTACTTTACCGAAGTGCATCGCGTGGGCTGGCCGATTCCGTACACAAATTCGGACAAGGAAGCGGTCGAAGTGATCTATGTCGATCATGACCACTTGCACATGGTCGGCAACGTCGATCCTGGTCCCGGCACCGGTTATTAAACTGCGAGCGTCGGACGACGTATAACGAAACAACGAAACCTCGGAGGTCTGGTCGCAACCCGACGACCTCCGGGGTTTTCCTGTTCGTTCGGAAGAAATAAAACGAATTGCGAGCAAGGCGTCGGCGGACGCCTTCGATTCCGGGGGGAATGCGACGAAGCGCGGTCTGTTTTCGACCACGTCTTCATGACGAACTAGGTCAGGCGCCTTTCCCGAATCGCGAGCATGAAAAACAGATCCATTTTCGCCGCCGTTCTTCGCGCCGCGCTTGTCGCGGCTCTATCGTTTCTCTCTTCGTTCTCGTTTGCCGACAAGATTGACGAGGAATACGCCTCGGCATTGTCATGCTTTCGTGCCAAGCAATGGCAGGAGGCGGCCGACCGTTTCTCCGATTTTCAAGCGGATCATCCGTTGAGTCTCAAGGCGAAAGAGGGGAGTTTTTATCGGGCGGAGTCGTTGACGCAACTTCGCCGGATTGAAGAGGCGAGGATATTCTTTCAGGAGTATTTGAAGCGTGAGCCGTGCGGACGTTTCTCGCGCGCCGCTCAATTCCGTTTGAGCGAAGGAGCCTATCTGCTGGGGAAAACCTACGACGCTCGCAAAGATTTGCTGGCGTTTTATCAGGAACGTCCGGACGACAAGTTGAATGCATTCGTTTTGCCGTATCTCGGCGAAATGGCGTTTCGGCAGAACGAATTCGCGGCCGCCGAGAAATTCTTTCGCGATTCGGTCGCTCGCTATCCGAACGGGAAAATGCACGACGCTAGCCGTTTGGGGTTGGCGAGGGCGTTGGAAAAGCTGAACCGCCAAGGCGATGCCGAGAAGATTTACTCGACATTGGCCGCGGAGAAGTCGTCGTTGTCGGCCGACTCGCAGTTCTTTTTGGCCGGTTTACAGTATTCGCAAGGTCGGTACGAAGAGGCTCTCGACGGCTTCGCGAAATTAGAGAAAGACTATCCGACCTTCGCGCGTATGGCACAAGCGAAGCTCGGCCGAGGCTGGACGTTATTGAAGATGCAGCGATGGGACGAATCGGTCGCGGTTTTCGACTCAATCGCGACGAACCGGCAATACGGAGCGGAGTCGCAATATTGGGCCGGCTTGGCCTTGAAGGCGAAGAAGGATTGGGGCGCGGCGTCGAGGAAGTTTCTCATTGCGGCGACGAAATTCCCAAAAAACGAGCTGACGCCGGCGTTGCGATATCATGCGGGCGATTGTTTACTGCAAACGGGGGACGTGGCCGGGGCGAAAAAAATGTTCGCCGCTTCATTGGCCGACGCGGAAGGAAAACCGTGGCAAGATTACGCGGCGATCGGACTGATCCAAACGGCGTTGGCGGAAAAAGACTTTGCGACGGCGGACGCGGCGGCGGAGAAGTTCGCGACCGACCGGCCGAAGAGTCCTTTGCGATTCGATGCGCAGCGGCTGGCGGCTCGTTCGCTGCTTGAACAAAAGCGGGCTTCGGAAGCGGTCGCGACTCTTCTGAAGGTCGCGGCGTCGGGTAAAGAGCAACGCGAGGATTCGGAAAACGCTTATCTATTAGCCGTCGCCTACGAGATGCAATCGAAATATAAAGAGGCGCTCGACGCTTTGGCGACCGTCACGGCGAACAAAGGCGATCGCTACTACGCCGACGCGCAGTGGCTAAAAGGAACGATCTTGGTCTATCAAGGTCGTTACGGCGAAGCGATCGAACCGCTCAAGGCGTTCCTGGACAGCAGGCCGGAAGGAGAAGCGATCGTACAGGCGGCGGGTCAACTCACGTTATGCTACGCCCGATCGAATCGCTTGGAAGAGGCAAAACGATTGTATGACGAATTACGGGCCGATTTCGCGGCGAGTCCGACGTTCGCTGCGTTGACCGAACAGTTGGCCAAAGCGGCGCTCGACGCGAACGACGTGAACTATTCAGCGGAGTTGTCGGCATGGTTAGCGTCGGGCGAAGCGAGCGTATCGGGGCAGGGGAGCGGGCCCGCGACGGACTGGGCCGTGCGCGGCTTGATGGGCTTCGGCGGAGCGCGACTGAAGGCGGGCGATTTCGAGCGGGCTTCGGCGGTCTTCGCTCAAGCGATGTCGAAGAATCCCCCGGCGGAAATTGCGGCCGAAGCGGCCTATTTACGCGGCCAAGCCTTGCAAGAATTAGGGCAATACGACTCGGCGTTGGCCATGTACGACGAGGCGATCGCCTCGAACGCCGACGGCTCGAACACGCCCGAGGCGCTAAAAGCTTCGGCGGAGTTGTATGAACGACTCGGTCAGACGCGGCGGGCTTCGGAGGCCTACGAGAAGTTAGTCGCGACGTATCCGAACTACGCGAAGCGCGACGCCATGATGTGCGCTTGGGCCGAAGCCTTACGAAAAACAGGCGAGGCGGCGCATGCCGAGCGAGTTTTGAATCGAGTTCGCGAGGAGTACCCGCAAAGCGCATATGCATCTGACGCGGCCTACCGATTGGCGGCGAACGCCTTCGCAAAGAACGACTGGGCGAAGGCGGCGGAATTACTGCGTGAGATACCGGCCGACGGTCCGCACGAATCGCTGCGCGAGTCGATCGCGTTTTTGAAGGCGCAAGTCGCCATGTCGAAGCGTGATTGGGCGATCGCAAAAAAACTGTTTCAATCGTTCGTCGTCGAATACGCCGACGGGGAGAATCGTCGATTGGCCGAGTTCCTTGCGGCGGAGTGCGTTTACCGGCAAGGGAATTACGAAGAGGCGCTCGATTCGTTCGACGCGGTGGAGCGGAAATCGTTGAGTCGCCATGATCCGTGGTTGGCGAACGTGGCTTTGCGCCGCGCGCAATGTCTGGCGCAAGCGAGGAAATGGAGCGAGGCGAGAAGCGTCGCCGTGCGGATGAAAAAGGATTACTCGGATTTTGAAGAGCAATATGAGGCGGACTATCTGATCGGCCGATGCTATGCGGCAGAAGGAGACTACGAATCGGCGAGGTTGGCGTTTACGGAAGTCGTTCATTCGCCTTTCGGCACAAAGACGGAAACTGCCGGCTTGGCGCAGTGGATGATCGGCGATTCGTTCATGCAGCAAGAGAATTTTGAAGCGGCGCTCAAAGAACTGCGCAAAGTCGAAGCGACGACTGCGTCGCACGAATGTCGGGCGGGGGCGTTACTGGCCTCGGCAAAGTGCTGCGAACGACTCGACCGCGAGTTGGACGCTACGGACATTTACGAGAAGATCGTGAAGGATTACGCGCGCACGCCTCAAGCGGAAAAAGCGGCGAGGCGGCTTGGTCGATTGAAAATCGCCGCAGCAGAATCGAGCCGCTAAACATCTAAGCAGGCTAGAAGGCCATATCCGTCGGAGGGGCGTGGAATTCGAGTTATTGAAGCAGTATAATTGCGTATCTACCCACCCGAGTTGGCGTTAAACCGCAATAATGACCGCACTCCCTCCAGTTAAACGTTTCGTCTCACGTTCCGGCGTTCGCATCTACCGGATCGGCTGTCGCGTTTTTGAGGATCTGACCGCTCGAGTATATTTGCTGATCGGAGCGGGGCCCCCGACGATCGTCGATACGGGGGGTTATCATCCGGAATCGATGCGGCAAATTCTCGCCGGATTCGAATCACTTCGCGCTGAGTTCGATGAACAAATACGCCCAGAGGACGTGCGCCGCATTCTCGTCACGCATTGCCACACCGATCACATCGGCGGGTTGGAAGAATGGGTGAAGCTGACCGGCGCCGAGATCGGCGTTCACCCGTTCGAGAAATCGATCCTTACTTGCGGAAAAATGTCGAGCATCGTCGAACGGCGCCGCCTGCGACAGTTTTTCGATCAAGCGGGCATGCCTCCGGAACGTCAACTCGCGCTTCTCGATAACGCCTATTTTCTGAACAAACCGTCGACGAGTTTCGACGTGGCGATCGACCTGGAGGACGGGCTGGAGATGGACGGCATGAAGTTCGTTCATGTGCCCGGCCATTCGCCCGGCTTGGTTTGCATCGCGATCGACGAGATATTATTGTGCGCGGATCATATTTTAGCGCAAACGGTCCCGCAGCAATGGCCGGAGCGTCTCGGTTCGCATATGGGCTTGAGTCACTACTTTGAATCGTTGGAAAAAACGCGACGATTGGAAGGGATCACCCTCGGCTTGGCCGCTCACGAGCAAGTCATGCACAACATTCCGTTACGGATTGACGCGATTAGGGCCGCGCACGAACGACGATTGGAGCGGCTGTTGGATTTGATGCGAGACGAGTCGGCTCCTCTTTCTTTACATGAAATATCGCTGAAACTTTATCCGGAAGTGCGAGGATTCCGGGGCTTTTTGGCGGTGACCGACGTCGCCTCGCGAGTCGAATATCTTTACAATCGAAACCAACTGGTGATCGCAAACTTGGACGAAGTGGCGACGTACGACAATCCGGTTTGGCGCTACGCGATTCGGGCGTAATAGCATGACGGAAGAGAGAGACGCCGCGATGGGTGAATTTTTTCCGCTAAAAAATCCAACCATTCTGCTTCTTGGCCCGACGGGAGCGGGCAAGACGCCGCTCGGCGAGGCGATTGAATCGCAGGGGCTCTGGCAACGGCGTTGGATTCATTTCGATTTCGGGGCAAATCTTCGGCGAATCGCGGGGGAGGATACGACGCACGATCGGCTAAGCCGCGAAGACGTTGATATTCTGCGCGACTGCTTGGCGCATAATCGGCTCTTAGAGGACGATCAATTCCCAATCGCAGCGCGCGTTTTGCGATCTTTTCTCCTTGAACGAGGAGTGACGCCGGAAGTCGGCGTCGTGCTTAACGGGCTGCCTCGCCATGTCGGTCAAGCGGAGCGACTGGCCGAAATATTGAACGTGTCCGCAGTCGTCGAACTCGTCTGCGACGCCGAAACCGTTCGTCGCCGCATTCAATCGGACGTCGGCGGAGACCGTGCACAACGGGTCGACGACGACGCTTCGGCCGTGGATCGCAAGCTGGATATTTATCGGCGACGGACGGCGCCATTGACGGAGTATTATCGCAACCGTTCAACGCCGATCCTTTCCTTGAAAATTACGCCGACGTCGACCGGCGCGTCGGTTTTGGAAAATCTTCAAAAGGAAGCGATCTAAGTTTTCGGGAGTTTCCCGATATCGCTTACTTGCTCCGTCACCTCTGAATAATCAGGGGCTTGCGAAAAACGACTTTGTTTGATCGATTTCGCTCCGTTAGGCAAGGAGCCCCCACGGTTTCGAGATGGAAACTAGGTTGACAACTCTGAAATGCGAAAAAGAATATGGACGCCTTTTTAAGCCGAAAAATCGAAATTTCTTGGCTCAGCGGATTGTCGTAAATCGCGATAACGCGCAGCGGGCATTGCTCACCCGATTCTCGCGTGAAAGAGACGGAACGCTAATCGTCGCTTGAGCGATCGGCCAGCAGCGGCGCTCGCAGTGCGTCTACGTCTTAACATGCAAATCGTCTGACGCAATTATCATTGCAAATCAGCGAGGCGGAGCCTCGATTGCAGTCGGTTCCTAGGCGAAGCCTGGCAACTAAGTGATAGACGTGTAAGCGCAAAGCGAGCGTCGACAAAGCCGGCCGCTGAACGCCGATTGCCGAAAAGGAATTAAATTGTCAAAGAACTGAGGAAAGGTCGCCAGTCTTTCCGACGAAAACATCGTCGTTAAGCTTTTTAGCAAAAGATTCGGCTCAGTTTCCAGCAAAAAAATGTTTTTCATTCGACGCCCGAGAAAAAACGAGAGATAAGGAGGCCATAGTCGCCGCCCTCGTTTTATTTCTCAACGCGCACAACATTTGCGGTATTTTCAATACTCTGTTAGATTGAGCGTTGAGGCAGGAAAAGGCCGCTCGGAGATAGCCGCGTTTTAGGCGCAAAAACGGGCGTGTCGGCGTAATAATATGCTAGATTAAGACGTTTCATGAAGGGTAAGGGGGCTCGTCAGGGCTTGTTTAATCGTTAGATTTTGCCTATACGGCGAAATCCCTTGCCTATTCAGGGCAAATTGCAAGCAAATTTTGCCTCCCCCCCTTCGCTTGGGGATATCGCCTATTTCAAACTAGCTATCGCTTTAAATATAATAATATCGTGAGACGCCGACGTCGAAGAAAACAAGGTCGGCGCCACCTCGTCCCAAGAGCGTGCATCGGCAAGAATGAGCATAACAACGGCGGGAGATTTTCTCGAAATTCTCGATAAAAGCCGACTTCTCAGCGATGAGGAGTTCGCCGCCGCTCGCCGTCTTTCCAAAGATACGCCGGACGCCGCGACGCTCGCCAAGGCGTTGGCGAAACAAGAGCTTCTTTCACGATGGCAGGCGGGTCAATTGCTTGCCGGCCGGAGCACATTCTTTCTCGGCAAATATAAGCTGATCGAACTTCTCGGTCGAGGAGGGATGGGAAGCGTTTTTCTGGCCGAACACGTGACGATGCGTCGCCGAGTCGCATTAAAAATCATTCCGCGCAACGTGGGCAAAGATCCGCAAGCATTGGCGAATTTTCTATCCGAAGCGAGAACGATCGCGTCGCTCGATCATCCGAACATCGTGCAGGCGTTCAGCGTCGATAACGAAGCGGATCGCTACTATTTGGTGATGGAATATGTGGACGGGATGGACTTGCAGCAGTTGGTGCAAACGACGGGGCCGTTGGACTTCGCCGGAGCTGCCGACTACATTCGTCAAGCGGCCGACGGACTTTCGCACGCCCACGGCAAAAACCTCGTGCACTGCGACATTAAGCCATCGAACTTAATCGTCAATCCTCAAAACGTCGTGAAAATACTGGACCTCGGCGTTGCAAGATTGATCAGTCACGAAGGAGGCGAGTCAAGCGACTCGGCGAAACCAAGCCAAAAAGTATTGGGGTCTGTGGATTATCTTGCGCCGGAGCAAGCGTTGAACACGCCGGAGTTCAACCATAGGGCCGATATTTATTCGCTGGGCTGCACTTTGTATTACTTATTGACCGGGCACCCTCCTTTTCCCGAGGGAACGCTTCCGCAAAAAATACTGAAGCACCAAACGCAAGATCCGACGGACTTGACGATCGAGAGAGCGGATACGCCGGAAAGCTTGGCCGAGATTTGCCGAAAGATGATGGCGAAGGAGCCGGCCGATCGTTATCAAACGGCGAAGGAGTTGCGAGACGTTTTGGCCGCGTGGCGTCCGGAAGTGCAACCGGTAAAGCGAGTCATACCGTTGAAACGGGCGCAACCGCTCGACGATTTGCCCAAAGTCGATCCCTTGGAGTTGGACTTCGGCGAAGATGTGGCGGCCTTATTAACGCCGCGTCCGGCGGTTCGAAAGCGAGGCTCCTGGGAAGCGGTATCGCAAGCGCCTTGGCCGGAAAAAGGATCGGCGATCGGATCGTTCGTCGGAGCGAAGCTTGGTACGCTTTTTGAATCGCGAGCAAAGGCATTCGCCACGGTTTTCTTTAGCGTAATTTTCACGGCGGCTATGATCGTCGGGGTATTGTTTTCGTTTTTGCCTCCTCCGAAACATCAGATCGCACAAGGGCATAATCCCACTGGGAACGCCAGTTCGGGAACGGCCGTCGTCGAGCCGCAGCGACCGACGTCGACGGGAACAGCGGGCAATACAGCCGTGACTCCGCCAACCGATGAACAACAAGCGTCCCCTTCGGTTGTCACACCTCCGGATCATGCGGCGGAGGAGGCCCGCGCGAAGGCAGAGGCGGAGGTCAAGGCGAAAGAAGAGGCGGCAAAAGCGGCCGAGCGAGCTCGTAACGAAAAAACAAGAGTTGAAAGGGAGAGACAAAAAGCGCGCGAAGACGCAATACGCAAGGCGGAAGAAGCGGAAGCGAAATTAGCGGCGGAGCCATTTAGCAGATTCCCGAAGCAGGTCGAATTGCCTTCGCTAGCAAAAAGCGCGGCGGAGAACGACGCAAACGAAAGCAAAGCAACGACGCTGGGCAAGGTATTCATTGCGAAGGGCGCACAACTGGACGTCAAATTGGCGACCCTCGACGGTCGGCTTACGCTGGAAAAAGACGCGACCGCGCCGCTTGATCGCTGGAAGTTTTTTTTCAAACAGCAAAACAAAGATAAGCGAGAGGCGGCCGTCATTGAATCGCTGGACGGCGAAATTACTTTCGCATGGAACAAAGAGGGAGCGACGGCGGCCGTCGGGTCGCTACAATTAAGCGGGCTGATACTCGACCTTGGCGGAAATCGCCATCCCGTTCAGTTGAGCAAGTCAAAACCTGCAACGGCGCTTTCATTCACGGTTGGCAAAGACACCGCACAGTCGATCGTGACGCTTTCGCCAGGCGAAACGATTCCTGCCGATAAATTGAGTTTCCGAGTGAACAATGCGTCAGGACTGCCTAGTATCAATTCGCCGGGGGCGTTGAACGGCGCGCCTTGGACGCTGGACGTCACATTCCAAGACCAGAAATTCCAAGGCATGGCTTTGCGTATCCTCGGAAAGCTTCAACCAAGAAAGCTTGCGATAGAATGCGGCGTCGTGTTTGAGCCGCTTCCGCCGCCTCCGCCAGTCCAACAAGGTTTTCTGAAAGCGAAGCAGTTAGACAGCGTCATCAAACAACTAGAAAAGCAGGTAAAAACGGCGCAGCCGTCGCTAAAGGGCGAACTGCAAACGAAGCTTGATTTAGAGAAGAAGGGAAAGGCACTCATCGAGTCACTCGTGAATAACAGAGCGATAGTCCACTACCAACTTTTCCTATCATTGCCTGAGGGATGCGATTTCATCCTTTTCGATTCGAGCTTGCCGCCGGCTCAGGAGGAATCTCGGCCGGCGTCGACCGCGACCCCTTAGCGGTTTTCCCGCATCTCACGCAGACTTTGCAGCAATCCGGCGGTTTCACCGCCGGTTTTTCGTTTGAATCCGTGCTCGAAGGACATGTAGAAGAACACGCCAATATCGGGAGTCTCGGGGGTAACTCCGATCGGAAGCCCCAATCCAAGCGTCCATTGCGTATTATCTTTTGTATAAGGCGCCCAGCGGAAGCCTGGGGACAGATACACATTGCATTGTTTATCTTCGAGTCCAGAGTAGAGGAGTTGATCTTCCCATGAGGCGGCCACTTCCAGCATGAGGTGGAAGTTCGGCTTTAAGAAGTAGATTGCGCTGCCGCCGAGATTGTAGCCGTTAAGAGTATCGCCTTGGTAAGGAATGGCAGGATTAACTCCGGCGGTGACGCCGGGAGTCGCGGTGAGGCCCATATTGAAGTGATAGGCGGAGCGTTCCAAGGATTTACTGAAAGGGATATTGACCTGGTAGCCGAGTTTGCCGTTTCCTAGCCCTAAGTCGGGATCACCGGAGGGGAGAATTAAACTGAAACGCGGAGCGCAGGCGACGAAGTCTTTTTTTTCGCCTTCCTCAGGATCGTCGTTAAGGAGTTGATAGCGATAATTGAGGATAATGTCGCCAAGTCCGCTGGCCGATGAACCGCCACCGCCAGCCGGAGTTTCGTTATAGCTTGAAAGCGGAATGACGTAAGAGATTTGGTGTTTTTGCGAAAACAGGGGCCATTCTTGGGTGAAGGTGAAATCGAAGGCGCGTTGGCCGTTGGCGCCGCGTTCCCAGGAGGGAACCCAGTTGAAGATATGCTGAACGACGCCCGGTTCTTGGTTATAGGCTTCTTCAATCAAGAAAGAGTTATCGGAGATTTTTACTTCGTCTTCCTCTTGGGCCAAGGCGGTAGACTCGAGGGAGGAGAATATGACGGCGGCGAAAAACAAAGCAGCATAAAAAAATCCATTTCGTAATTTGTTCTGGGACTCCGCTCGGGCATGGGACGAATAAATGTGCATATAACACCTGTTAATTTTGTACATATAGCGAGAATAAAATCGTTTGGCTAAATTATTCAGGCAGTATTATTGAGCAATCGGTTCGCGTTCGAAAGAAAATCAACACACGACGGCGGAGCGGGATTCGCTTTTTCGAGTTTAGCGGGTTTTCGTTTCGGCGTAATCGCTTTTCCCGTTACTTATTGCCGGAATTCACTTGGCGGATTTCAGTGAGAGAACGCAATTAAGGCGCCCACTCTTCGCAATCTCGACGCATTCCTTCTAGGTTGCCGGAAGATGAATAAGTTTTACCGGGTTTAGCATTGACTCGGATTGAATCGAGGTCATAATCAAATTGGGGGATATCCCGTGAACGATTTATCTGAAATCATCCAATCCGATCGGAACGCGATTCGCCAAGCGTTAACGGAACGTTTGCAACGTCCGGAGTTGTCCGCCGTCTCACATCTTCGCGTGTTCGACGCTGATTATTTACTCGATTCAATCGTCGCTTCCGTCCGCCAAACAGAGGAGTCGGCCGGGCAGAGTTGGGCCGATGCACTGCGAGGCGAGGTCTGCGGCGTCATCCCTTCCCGTAAAGAAATATTCGCGGCGCTTGAGATCGTTGAGCAAACGCTAGTGTTCTTCATCATCAAACAGGCGGAGCGAAAACAGACAATGCTGCAGGCGACGAGCGAAATGAGCCAGGCGCTTAATCGTTTTCGTCAACGCTATCTTGCGGCGGCGGAAGGCTCAAATTTAGCTTCGCAGAGCAATGAGCAGTTCCGTTTTTTGGCCGACCACGACCAAGACTTCATCTGTTTGACGCGGGCTAATGGGGAGCTTTTTTACTTGAATTCGGCCGGTCGACAAACGCTCGGCTTGAATGAGACCGCATCGGCGTCGAACGTGAAGCTGCACGAGCTTTACGATGAGGATTCCTGGGCGACATTTCGAGATGAAGGGGTTCCGGCGGTTAATAAAACGGGGCGTTGGCAAGGGAGGCTCCGCCTGCGCAATTCGCAAACCGGCGAACTGACCAACGTCAACGCGACATTGACTCTTATGCGTTCAAACGAAGGTTCAAGAGGCAATACGCTCGCGGTCGTGCATAGAAAAACGGAGTCAGCGTCGACTGATATGGAAGAGGCCTTGAAAGAGGCTCAAGCCCGAAAACGTTCGATACTCGAATCTTCGCTCGATCCTATCGTCACCGTAAACCATGAAGGTGCGATTGCGGAGTTCAACCGGGCGGCCGAGCAGGCTTTTGGGTATCCGCGAAGCAAGATTATCGGCACGCGCCCGACGGAGATTCTCTTTCCGCCGGGAATGGACCCGAAAGAGCGGGATCGCATCGAGCGATATTTATGCGCCGGCGAAGGTTCGTTGCTCGGAAAACGATCGGAGCTGAACGCAGTGCGAGCCGACGGCGAGACGTTTCCCGTTGAAATGGCGATGACGATCAGCCAGGAGCACGGCGCGCCTGTGATGAGTTTTTTCGTGCGGGACATTAGCGAACGAAAAAAAGCGGAAGAGGCCCAGCAGCGTTACTCCGCCGAATTGGAGCGTTCAAACCGAGAGTTGGAGCAGTTCGCTTACGTCGCTTCGCATGATTTGCAGGAACCGTTGCGAAAGATTCGAACCTTCAGCGATCGCTTGATGGTAAAACAAGCGGAACGTTTGGACGATGACGGTCGGGATTGTTTGCAACGGATGCACAACGCGGCGGCGAGAATGCAATCGCTGATCGACGGACTGCTTTCGCTTTCAAGGATTACGACGCACGGGCAACATTTCGTTCCGGTCGATTTAAACGCAATCGCGGCCGAAGTCATTTCGGATTTGGAGGAACCGATCCGACGCTCGGAGGGGCGAGTGGAGACTGAAAACTTGCCCACGCTTCAAGCCGATCCCATGCAAATGCGGCAGCTATTGCAAAATCTGATCGCGAACGGCTTAAAATTCCACCGCGTGGACGAGACTCCGATCGTGAAAGTTTCGGGCGGCTATTTGCGGGCTTCGGGGCCAGGAGATCCGCGACGGGAAATTTCGGAATGCCGCATCGTCGTGGAAGATAACGGCATCGGATTCGAGGAGAAGTACGCCGATCGGATTTTCGGAATATTTCAACGGTTGCATCCTCGCGACGTATTTGAAGGGACCGGCATCGGATTGGCCATTTGCCGGCGAATCGCGGAACGTCATGGAGGCTTCATCGCGGCGAAGAGCGTGCCTGGGCGCGGAAGCCGTTTCGAAATCACCTTGCCGGTCCGTCATAAGGCGAAAAACGAATCGCCGGAAGACTCGGACGACGGAGCCGTCACCTGAGCGAACGATGGACGAAATGCAAAAAGAGCGTACAATACTGATGGCCGACGACGACGCGGAGGACTGCGAGCTAGCTCGCGAGGCTCTTCAGGCGACCGGTCGACCGCTTGCCGTTTTTTTCGTGCGGGACGGCGAGGAGCTTTTTGATTTTTTGCGACATGAAGGCGAGTATCAGGACGCCAAGGCTTTTCCCCGGCCTGATATTATTCTCGTCGATTTCAAGATGCCGCGGAAGGACGGTCGCGAGACGATTCGAGAGTTGAAGCTTGACCCTCGATTTCGGCGAATACCGGTGATGGCTTTGACCACTTCCAATTCGGAGGACGACATATCGTTTTCCTACGACGTCGGGGTAAACGCGTTCATCGCCAAGCCGGTGACGTACCGCGATTGGGTTGCGGTGACGGACGTACTGTGCCGTTTTTGGTTTGACTCGGCCGAATTGCCGCCTCCGCCCCGTCTGAGAACCGACGGATAACGCGGGACCTTCGTTCAATCCACTTTTCAGACGATTAATCCATGAGTCCGCAAAGCGAAGAGCGCGTTCGAATATTGCTGGTCGAAGACGATCCCGACGACGTTTACGTCATGCGTAATCTGTTAGGCGACCGTTGGGACGGTCCGTATGAACTCGCCCACACGGAGATGCTCTCGACGGCTCTAGAACGCTGCTTGGAAGAGCGATTCGACGTAATTCTTCTCGACTTAAATCTGCCGGACAGTTCCGGATTGGAAACTTTCTTTTCGATGATCGCGCATTCCGGGACGACTCCGGTGGTAATTCTATCGGGCCACGGAGACGAACGGATCGCGGTAAAGGCGGTTCAAGCCGGCGCGCAGGACTATTTAGTGAAAGGGCAATTGACTGATCGGCTGGTCGTGCGGTCGATTCGTTACGCGATTGAACGCAATCGGCGTCACTCGGTCGAGGAGAAATTGCGAGACACCTCGGAGGAGTTCCGCGCGGCGGGAGAAATTCAGCAGCGGCTCTATCCGGACAAATCGCCGGCAATAGAAGGATTCGACGCGGCGGGAGCGCTCTATCCGGCCAAAGCCACGGCGGGCGATTATTTCGATTTCATACCGATGCTCGAAGGCTGCTGGGGAATCGTGCTCGGCGACGTGAGCGGCCACGGAATGGGACCGGCGTTGTTAATGTCGGAAGTTCGAGCTTGCCTGCGGACGCTTACGCAAAGCTGCACCGACGTCGGGGAAATTCTTACTCGGGCAAACCGCGTCATCGCGCACGATTCCTCGGACTTCCACTTCATCACGTTGGCGATGCTGCGACTCGATCCCAAAGATCGCTCGTTCACCTACGCGAGCGCCGGACAACGAGGCTATCTTCTGCATTCGGGCGTTGCGGTGACGACGCTCGACAGCGCCAGTTTGCCGCTTGGAGTGCGAGACGACACGGTGGCGCCCGTCTCGGCGAAAATTACGCTTGCCCCGGGCGATTTAATTACATTTTTCACCGACGGAGTCGCCGAAGCGGAGTCGTTCGGACGAGTTCGATTCGGATTCTCTCGGGCGTTAGAGACGATTCGTTCGGAGCGCGACAAATCGGCGAAAGAGATCATCGCCGCTTTGTATGAAGAAATACAGGGTTTCTGCCGTCACCGTCCGCAGGCCGACGATATTACCGTCGTGGTCGTAAAAGCGCTATAATACGGGTTCCATACCCGCCCCTCCCCACATATTTCCATTGCGAAAGGAAACGCCATGAGAAAGTTCTTGTTATTGTCGGTAGCCCTTTTCACCGCCGCAGCAAATCCACTTTTCGCCGCTACGACAACTGAGGCGACGAAAACCGGCTCGGCGGCCACGCCCAAAATCGACGTCGTCACTCCCGCCGGAACCGCCGCCAAAGGAACGGTGACGAAATCGGCCATCGGCCTGACGCCGAAACTCGAGGCGACGAAGACAGGCACGGGCAAGACGGAAGCGATTAAGATCGAATCGACCGCCACCGTGCTTGACGTGAAGCCGGCGAAGCATGGAGAAGTAACAAGCATGCCTAGCGAGCAAACGTTGAAAACTACGAAGGGAACGAAGTTCGACGTTCGCTTGGAAGGGAATCCGACCAGCGGCTATCAATGGCAATTAAAAGCGGTCCAAGGGGACTCGGTGAAAATTTCGGATAAGCCCGACTACGCGCAGTTCTCCAATAAAAAACGGCTGGTCGGCGTGGGAGGCGTATTCACGTTCCACGGTGAAGCGGTGAAGGCCGGCAAGGCGACGGCGGAATTCATTTACGTTCGGCCTTGGGAAAAAGGAGTCGAGCCGATTAAAACCGTGAAGTTGACGATCGAAGTTCAATAGCGTAAGGCAAACGACGAAGCCATGCCTGAACTCCCCGAAGTGGAAACCATGCGGCGCGGGATAGCGACCATCGCGGGAAGCCGCATCGCGGAGATAGTTCGTCCCTCTTCGCATTTGCAATCGATCGCAATCTCGCCCAATTGGCCTACGTTCCGCCGACGGGCTCTCGATCGACGAATTGAGGAAGTCGGGCGACTCGGCAAGCGCATCGTTTTGCTTCTGGAAAGCGACGAGCGGCTAGTCATCGAACCTCGCATGACCGGGTTGATCATGCTGGCCGATCCGCCAAACGAGTCGCACTTGCGGATGCGGTTTCTATTGCGAGGCGGCAAGGCGAAAGAACTTCTATTCTGGGATCAACGCGGATTAGGAGTCGTTCGGCTGCTGACGGCGCGACAATACGCCGAAGAGCTTGGCCCAAAACGAATCGGTCCCGACGCTCTTGAAGCGACGGCCGAACTACTTCACGCGCTGTTCGGAAAATGCAAAGGACCGATAAAGCCTGCGTTAATGGATCAAAGCAGGTTGGCCGGAATAGGCAACTTGTACGCTTCGGAAATTCTTCATCTGGCGAAGATTCATCCTGCGGCACGCGCCAATTCACTTCGCCCGAGCGACTGGAATCGAGTCGCGGACGCAATGCGAGAAATTCTGACCGCGGCGATCGCTCATCAAGGATCGACGCTACGAGACGGAACGTATCGCATCGCACGAGACGAGCCGGGCAATTTTCAAGCGTGCCACCGCGTCTATCAGAGGGCGGGCGAAAAATGCCTGCAATGCGGGAAGGGAGAAATCCTACGGATCATCCAGTCGCAGCGCTCGACCTTCTTTTGTCCGCGATGTCAATTATAGTGCGTCATTAAGTGCGAGGGGTTATTTCCTCGTCCTGCGGAAGTTTCACGATTCGGTTGGCCGCATAAACGAGCGTAAAAACGAGCGTGACGACGGTAAGGATCGCGGCGATGACCAGAGGAATTTTACCAAACGCCCCCGCCGTTCGCGTCAAATCTTGCTTTTGCTCCGATGCGGGCGAATACGCCTCGTTTCTTACTCGTTGTCCGAGCGTCGCTTCGACAGGCTGCGGAGTTCGGGCCAAGGAAGCCAAAACGGCCGAGGTTTCATAACGCGGAGGATTCGTCGCTTTCGCTCCGTAGCAAACACGATAGCTTCGGCCAGGCTCCGCGATAAAGAGCGCACAATAGGCCGCGCCTTCGATCTTGATTCCGGTGATGGTCAAGGGGGGATTATCTTCGTCTTCGATCGCCAATCGACACTGAGGGGTCCGAATTTCCGGCATGGCGATCGTTAACTGCTCTCGTCGCCCTTCGCCTATCTCGGCGTTGAATAACTCGCCCGCCGCCGCAGAACGCCATTCATCGTCATCGAACTTATGAAGTCGAGGATTCCATACGATCCCTTTCGTTTCAACACGAACGCGACGCTTAAAGTTTTTCGACGCGGTTTCAATCGCAAGCCGCGAAAAAGGGCGTCGATTCGCGTCGACGTAAACGTACGTTCGTTTTTCCTTTGCATCCGGTTCGACGGAAAAGGCGACCGGTTGGAATAAAACCATCGAATCGGTTCCCCGTCGGGCGACTTGATCGAGTTTGTAGGGGGTTTCCTCTCCGCGATCGTCGAAAATGCGAAAGTCGGCGAAATCTTCTCGCATTTCGGAGTACATTTCGTCGTCGAACAAAAAGACCGTCAATTGCTCGACATCGACCGTCGTGCGGCGAATATCCTTTAGATAGCGGAAATCCCGCTCCTGTAAGGACCCGCCCTGCACGGCGCCGACAATTCCCCAAACGACGATTAATACGAACAACGAACGCTTCATGGAACCTCTTCCTGAAAAGTATTACGCCAAATTCGATTCACGCTTGAGCATCAACTCGCCTTAGCGAGTGAACGCCTGCCGCCCCGGATGGGAACCGCCAAGTATTGCATGGTCGCGCGTCAATCTGAACTGGACTCCGAACTATCCTCAATTATAAATACCTTTCGGAACTTAAGATAGACAAAGGCTCCGGCGAGGCCGAGAAGGCCCAGGACGGCCAGGGCGATGATGCGGTAAAACTGGTCTAAATCCGCAAGATCGAAGAAGAATACTTTCAGGCCGACCACGGCGAAGAGGATTAAAGCGACGTAACGCAACTCCTTGGCTTTTCGCAAGATGCCGACGACCAACGAAGTTAAGGCGAAGGAGGCCCAAAGGATCGATACGCCGCCCGCCCGCAACCCTGGGGCAAACTGATAAAGGAAAGAATTGACTTCGAGCGTGAGGAATACGAAGAGGAGGGCGGTCGCGGTAGCGCCAAAACCACGAGAAACCGTCTTAGCATTTTCCTCATCTTCAACTCGACCGCCGAGAACCGAGGCGACCGCGCAGAACCCAATCAGGGCGCCGAAGTCCAGAAGCCGCATTCCGGCTTCGAGGAACGAGTAATCCGCGAAGTAGCGGTAGGAGGAAACGTCGATATTCCAGGATACGAGGTCGAAGGCGGCGAATTTTATGACCAACGCCGAGGAGAGGATGGCAGTAAGCGCCAAGGCCCCTTCGGACTGCTTCGTATAGTAGCGGTAGAAGGCCGCCGCGCAAAAGGCCAGCCAAACTAGAGTCAAGCTCGGCGCCTGCATCGGAGCGAAAAAGAATCCGAACGAGCGATAGGCTTCCAAATTGAGGAAGACGAAGGCGACGGTCAACGCGCCGGCCAGCGCTCCGTTACACGCATTATTATTTGAAAGGCGACTCGGCATGTCGGCCGACTCGAAGGTTTCCTCTTGACGACCGAGGAGCCAAGCGCCCCCGGCCAAGGAGCCGATGGAAGCTCCGTATGTCGCGAAACGTTCGAGCATCGCTAGGAGATAATCTCCGACGGCCATGTCGGCGACGCGTGCAATTCCGTATTGGCCGGGCAAATCAAAGCAGAACATCCGACCGAAAGCCAGAGCGTAGAGTAAATAGGAAACGTGACGGAGGAACTCGCTACGGATTTTTCCGGCAATCCAAAGGAGAGTCAATCCCATCAAGGCCCAACTGACCGTGATCCATTGGTGCGACAGGAGGAGCGGAACGGAGACGATCAAGAAGAAGGCCGACATTCCGAGAAAGACGATCGACATTTCACGATCGACTCGTTTCTGGGCGAGAAAAAGATAAACATGAATGGCGTAGTAAACGGCGAGGCCCAACGAAATCGCCGCCATCCAGCGATAGCCGAAGAGCGGTTCCATCAAAAAGTAACTTTGGCCGAAGAATACGGCGACGTTTACGAGCAAAGCGAGCGGTTCAAGCAGCGTCGCTTTTTCGTTGCGAACCAAATGAAAAACGAAAATCATCGTGGAAAACATCACGAAGAACGCTGTGAAGAATGGCATGACGGTCCAGAAATCGCTCGACGCGTACTTCGTCATGGCGCCGAAGAACAAGGCGTTATGGCAGACGAACGAGAGATAAGTCGCGAGTCGCCAGTTCTTGTAGAGGCTGATACCCAAGCCGCCCGCCCCGAGCAACAACATGTAGGTGAAGAGAGCGGGAAAATTGGCCTGTCCGGTCGAAAGCATGATCGGCGTCAAATATCCGCCGAATAGTCCGAGCACGGCGACTAGGAGCGAATTCAAACGGACGGCCAAGGCGACGGCGCAAATTGTCACGAAGATCATTAGTCCGAAGGCGATCGACGCGGAAATCAACTCGTAAAAATGAAACGCGGCGAAGAAACTGAAATAGAGGACGGCGAAACCGCCGCCGAGCAAACCTTGTCCGATTAAGCCGTATTGTTTTCCGAAAAGCCGAATGCCGACGCCGATCATCGCCGTTCCGGCGGCAAGAGACAGCGCAACTCGCGCCGTCGGAGAAAGGTAATCGTGATCGATGGAATATTTGAGGAAAAATCCGGCAGTCAAAATAAGGAGCAACACGCTGACTCGGACGAGCCAAGTCGTGGCGACGGCGAACTCCATCGATACGTTTTTCGGACGATGCTCCTCGCCGACGACGATCCAACTCCATATCTTTTGCAGGGCTTCTTGAGCGGCCGCTTCAAAACGACTCGGCTGATACTCCGTCGGTTGCGGAATGTAAACCGGCGGACGAGGCCGGGCGCGTTCCTCTTCCGGCGGCGTCGATTTTGCGGCCGTCGCCAGCCCTTCGAGCGTCGCGGGGATGTGCGGTTTGCGATCCAGAGCCAAATGCGGGACCGCGAGTTCCGGCTGCCGCGGCGGAGCCGGTGATTCCGGCTCCTTCGGCGCGGGGAGTTCGGCCGAAAGCGGCGGTTTGACCTCTTCGACAAGCGTCGCCGCAAGAATCGGTTCGACCGGTCGCGGCTCGATTGGCGTCGATTCGACAGGCTTCGGCTCGGTCGGTTGCGGTTCCGCCGCTTTTACGACCGGCGCGGCGACGGGCTTGGGCGGCGCCTCTTTCTCTCCTTGGCTCGCTTTTCTCAGTTGGGAATGTATCGCCTTAACCTCGGTATGAAGGTCCCCCAATTCCGACTCGACGAACTCGCGGAGCGATCCCAGCTTCGCCAAAATCGCGACCGGAAGAATAAACGCCAGGGTAAACATTCCGCCAATGGCAAGAATAACCAGACCGAAGTCGTACATGGATCGTCTCCTAAGACTGCTTTTCGGCGCGATTCGCGCTCCCATCCGAAATCCCAAGAACAAGGCGATAATCGGCGGATAATATAACGCCGAAAAGGAAGATATCGAGAAAAGCCGTAACTACCGTCTTTTCAGTAGTATAGGAATCCGCCACGACCAGGGCAAGCAATGCGAAAAACAACGGATTCCCTGGTTCCCAGGCGCCGCCTGGAAACCGGCTGAAATCGAGGCTCCGCCTCGCTGTTTTCGCCAACGCACAGGCGCCGCGCGTCCGTTCCTATTCCCTACGCCCTATTCCAAAGGAACAAAGAGGGACGGGGCGAATTTATTGACAGGTTTGCGAAAAGCGGGTAGATTTCGATCATGCCCAGGCGGTTACAAGTTTTCAGCGGCGGCTATGCGTACCACGTTCTGAACCGTGGCGTGGGGCGAATAAGTCTTTTCAGCAAAAATATGAAACGGAAACACGATGCCTTTGAAAAAGTTTTGCTCTGAGCGAAGGAACGTTTGACGCGCCGAGCAATGGGCTGCGTTTAGCTCAAACGCCGGAATCCGAGACGGAGCTGGCGGCCACGCGTCTCGCATTGCAGCGAGGCTCGCCATTTGGCGCGACGGCGTGGCGGGAACGAACGGCCGAACGATTGGACTTGCGGACGCCGCTAAATCCTCGCGGTCGCCCCCGAAAAACGCCGATCAACGCGGCTCCGATGCAGTATAAGGCTCCCGGCCCTTTTTCCTCCGTGTCTGAGTACTCCTTGGTTCGATGTAATCTTCAACAAATCACCTTTATCTAGAGTTCGCGGCCTTTTTCAATCCCAACCAACACAAATTTCGATTATATATTAGCTGTCAGCGATACAACATACCGTGAAAATAACAAATCCCTCCAATACAATGCAGTAAAAGATAAACAATCATGGCAAAAAGAAAGACGTCAGAAGCCAAAAAAGTTCAAGATGGGAATGTAGAGTCGGGGCCACGCACCAAGCGACGGAGAGGTCGCAAAGCCTATCCTGTGATGACTTTTCAAGACGCCATGAAAATCGGTTGTGGTATTATGACGCACGGTGCCGGACACCCGATGAAGAGAACAACACTCCTTCAAAAACTGGGCCTTGCAGATAGCCAACCAACTCGGGATCTTATTACCAATTCCCTAAAATATGGAGTCACGACTGGTCATTATCGAGCGGAGCAATTGTCTTTAACAGAAAAAGGTCGACTAGTGGTGGACGAGGAGGCCGCAGCAAAAGAGAGAACCCAAGCCCGTTTTGACCTTGCAATCAAATCCGTAGAGTCGTTTTGCGATATCTACGAACAATTCAAAGACGGAAAACTTCCAGCACATGAAGTCATACGCGATACACTCACGAAACTCGATACAGGTGATCGCGCACAATGTGTCGACATCTTCATTAGCAATGCTCAAGCTGTGGGCATTCTTCAAACAAAGGAAGGGGCGCAATATCTGCTCTCAGTCGAACAATGCTTGACGTTGCCTTCCGACAACGACAATTGCACCGATGCTTCGACGCATTTAAGCGACGATTGTATTCCTACAGAGAGCGTTAGAAAAATATCTAAATCAGAAGATTACAACAACGTTTGTTTCTTTATTGCGCCTATAGGTGACGAAGGAACTGAACAAAGACAACATTCGGACGCTATACTGTCGTCGTTTGTTGAGCCATCTTTGGCAGAACATAGCTTGAAAGTAGTTCGTGCCGACAAGATTAGTAAGCCAGGAATGATTTCACAACAGGTAATCGAGTACCTCGTTAAGAGTAAACTAGTTGTTGCCGATCTATCCTACCACAATCCGAATGTGTTCTATGAACTTTCTTTAAGGCACGCAACCGGAAAGCCAACTGTACACGTCATTAGAGAGGCCGACAAGATTCCCTTTGATCTGGCGAACTTCAGAACCATTCCCATAAACATGGGGTCTGTATTCACAGTATTGGCCAAACTAGATACATACCGAGCCGAAATTGCCCAGCAAATCCGTCAGGTTTTAGCAGATGGTGTAACAACCAACAATCCTATTCTTGCATATTGCCCGGATGGTCGCTTTGTCGTCAACGGCGACTAGTTTACTGTCATGCGACGGTCTCTGATAACCTAGTTACGCCACATCCCAAAAGCAGGAGTTAGAAATGCCTCATATTTCTCTGACTGAGTTTGTGGATTTTGTTGCAAAGTCTGGAACGCCAAAGCTAACACACGTTCGGACCGTCAAACAGCATCACTTAACCGGCTATGACCCTCGAACGGATTTTTACAAGTCCTTTCGTGATGGCTTGATTTCTTATCACAAATACGGACAATCCAAGCCTGCTCTCGACCAGTTAGTTGCCAATCAATCTGACGTGAAAAAGCAGACCACTTATCCGGAGTTGTTAAAAGGTTATAAGAAGTTCCTTGGAAGAAAGTCTTTACGATGGTTCGCACCGCCCCACAAGGATTGGACCCTTTCAGGATTGACGATCAGCATTAACCCCGAGCTTGGTTTGGATATTAACGGAACACGCCATGCAATAAAACTGTATTTTAAGGCCGAAAAGCTGACGAAGCTGCGGATGGACGCCGTTACGCAGCTTATGCACAACGTTTTGTACGACTGTCCGACGTCAACGAAGTTTAGCATCCTAGACGTTCGCAACGGGAAGCTATTATCATGTCCTGTGCCACAGCCGAGTCTGATGCCATTGCTTGAGGGCGAGGCGTTGTCCTTTGCCGCTATGTACGCCCAAATATCAATTGGAATGTAGAAACGCAGTCCCTCCACAGCC
Organism: Thermoguttaceae bacterium; assembly: GCA_963665265.2. GTDB lineage: Bacteria > Planctomycetota > Planctomycetia > Pirellulales > Thermoguttaceae > CAXXHQ01. Next base: position 3,861,102 of record OY762224.2, read on the forward strand.
CAAAAACAAGGCTTCAAATGCTCCGAAGTGCAACGCTCAACCTGATCTGCTCAATGAGAACCTTGGATATGACTATGCTGGAGGCGAAAGCGATGTGTTTGCTGCAAACGGGAAAACAAGTCGGAGATGTTCTTGTTTGGCCGATTGGCCAATAACGTGAAAAGAGAACAAAGGGGTCGGAAGTCTTTTCTGCTGTCGGGGTTGCGCCAAAGGGCCGATCTCCTCGGTTCCAAGGCTTCGCCTGGCAACCGGCTTGGATCAAGCTCCACCACACCGTCCTCGCCGATGCACGGCAGAGCCGTGCGATCAGCTCGTTACCAGGCGGAGCCTGGTAACGAGAGGTAATTAGAAACATACGGCGGCGCTCGCAGAGCGCCCTAAGGCTTGGCGCATAAAAAAAGCCAGACCGTCCATTCGACGATCTGGCGTTAGTTTTTACTCTCTATGCGCCCGACTTAGGCCACAACTTGATCCAATGCGTTCAGCAAGGTTTGAGTCAGTTCTTCCCAACGCGGCTTGGAAACTTGGGCCGTCGCTCCGACCTGCTCTCCCTTTTTCACGTTGTCTTTCGAGATCAACGAGGAGAAGAGAACCACAGGAAGTTTTTTGAGGACCGGATGTTCGCGAATTTTTCGCGTAAGCGTAAATCCATCCATGCGGGGCATTTCCACGTCGGAAATAATGCCGCCGATGAAATGGGAAATCGACTCTTCGGAATGCTCGGTCGCCACGCTGCACAGATATTCCCACGCCTCTTGACCGTCGGCGAACCCTTGGCAATCGTGGTAGCCGGCTTGGCCTAACGAATCGTCGATCATTTGACGAATCATTAGCGAGTCGTCGGCGTAGATGATTCGTGGACGATGGGGCTCCGGACGATCGCCGGGAGTTTGCAAAGACGCGGGAACTTGACCGTTGATTCCCAATACGCTGCCTAGAGCTTCGAAGTCGAGAATCGTGACAATTTTCTTATCGATCAAGATGATGCCCGTGACCGGGGCGTTGAGCCCAGGGCAGTGGGGGAGTTGCGTGAAATTTTGCCAAGACACGCGATAAATCCGGTCGATGTCTTGAACTTTGAACGCCACCATCTGATTATTGAATTCTAAAAACAAATGCGTTTCGGGATCGCTGGAAGGCGTATCGTCTTCCCAAAGCGCTTTACGCAAATTCACCAACGGAACGACCAAATCGCGGATTCGCACCACGCCTTCCACTGCCGAGGGCGAGTGCGGCAAAAAAGTGGCCGGCTGGCTATTGCGAATTTCGCGGACCTTGGCGACGTTGACGCCGCACAAACGATCGGCGACTTTGAAGACGAGAATTTCAACTTCATTCGTCCCCGCTTCCAATAATATGCGAGGATCGACGGCGGAGGACATGACGGGAGCTGGCATGGCTTAGTCTTTACGCGGTTTGGGTGATGCTTTTTTGCCGAAACGGCTTCCTTGAAACGCCGACTTTTATTGATTCCGAGGCGGCCATCGTTCTTTTTCACTCGCGCTGACGGCTTTATTCAGCCGAGTGGGCGAGGCGATTTAACCGCAAAACGCTACATTTACAACTGCGGATTCAACAGTCCAACGCTTCCGCTTACCACCAAAATATAGGTGATAATAAGAGATTTGTCGGATTTGTCCGAGTAAATTTCCTATGGTCTCCGATCGGCGAAAAACGAAGTTTTTCGCGGTCCGGTTATACCGAAAAAACCGTTTCTTCCTCGTGTTTTACCCACATCTCCTCGACAACCGAAGCATTTTTAGAGTTGAATCGGCGCCTTCGAGAGTCGCTTCGTTCACGTTCCTCGGCAAAAAGTTTCGTTTACGGGGAGTTGGGCGGGTGACATCGAGCCGCCAGGGATGTAATAGGCGGCTTGAGGCCACCCTTTCGTTCTAACTCCCATGACTCTTGTAGCTCTCGTTCGACCCTTTCCAGTAAAAAACGAATGGGTTAGACTGACGGGATACATCGTATTACCCAGGAGCCGCGTCATGCGTTTTATTCATCTTGTATCGTTCTTCGTTGTTCCGCTGGCCGCCCTTTGCTTGTCGACGCCGACGGACGCTTCCGCACAAGCTCCTCGGAGCCGACTGGGGCAAGCGCTGCGCGGCGACGACGATTTAGATCCGCTCGATTCGTCGAAACCGGCCAAAGCAGAAAAAGGCAAGGACGAGAAAGACGCGTCGAAGAGCCGATTGCGGGGAAGCCTGCGAGCTTCCGACAAAGAGAAACTAAAACAAGAGAAAGACGCGGCGGGAAAGAAGGAGTCCGCCGGCGCCGGAAAAGAAGCGGAGAACGAGGAAGACCGTTCCGCCGCGGCGCCGTTCTATAAAAAAGCGATCGAGGCGATGGAAAACGCCAAGCTCGACGAGGCGACGGCGTTGCTGGATAAGGCGATTCAAGCCGATCCGCAATTCGCGCCGGCCTATTGCGATCGCGGTTTGATTTTCACGCAAAAAGAGCAATACGAGAAGGCAATCTCGGACTTGAACAAAGCGATTCAGTTGGAGCCGAGCGGCGGACGATCGTACTTTAATCGCGGCTTCGCGTATTATCTAAAGGGCGAGATGGATAAGGCGGTCGCCGACTACGACATGGCGATACGATTATTTCCCGACTACGCCGAGGCGTATCGGGATCGCGGATACGTGAAGCTTCAGCGGGGCGACATCGCCTCGGCCTTGGGCGATTTAAATTACGCCGTGCAAATGTTGCCGAAAGACGCCGCCGCGTTCGCCAGTCGCGGTCAAGCTTACGCGCGAATCAGCGATTGGGAACGCGCGTCGGCCGACTACACTTCGGCGATCGAAATTGAAGGGGACGACCCGGAAACGTGGTGCGATCGAAGTTTCGCAAGACTGATGCTCAAAGACTACGAGGGCGCCGTCGTTGACGTCAATCAAGCGATCAAACTCGATCCCCAGGACGCGACGTTCGTTTACACGCGCGGCTACATTTTGCTTCGCAAAGGAGAACTCGACAAAGCGTTGAACGACTTCAATCAAGCGTTGAAGATGCAGCCGGGCTATCCCGTCGCGTTGCGGGAACGGGGTTACGCTTTGGCGATGAAAAACGAATATGAGTTAGCGATGAAAGATTTGGAGCAAGCGTTGAAGGACTTGCCCGACGATCAAGAGGCGTGGCTGGAGCGCGGCTACGCCTATTATTTACACGGCGAGCTGGACGCGGCGTTGGCAGACTACGACAAATCGTCGAAGGCGGATCCGCTGTTTCCCGAGGCGTATTTCCAGCGCGCGATGGTCTTCCTCGATAAAGGGGATATGAGCAAAGCGTTGGCCAACTATAAAGAGACGATTCGCTTAGCGCCGTCTTCGCCTGCGGACTACGCGAATTGGGGGCGAGCGGCCGACAAGGAGAAGCGATTGAAGAGCGTGACCGCGCTCGAGGCGGAATTGGAAAAAGCCAAGGAAGCGGCGAAGAAGCTATCGCAAGAAGGAATCGAGCTTCACAAGAAGGACGAATTGGACAAGGCGATCGCAAAATACGACGAATCGTTAAAGATGTATCCTCGCGACGCGGAGACGTATTACAATCGGGGATTAGCGTATCGCAAGAAGGAAGATCCCGATCAAGCGTTAATCGATTACACGCAAGCTATTAAGCTGGACGGAAAATACCTACCGGCCTATATGAATCGCGGTTACGTTTATTATAAAAATGGCGATTTAAACCGCGCGCTCGCGGATTTTGAAAAAGCGCTGGCTCTTGATCCGAAGAACGAGAAGGCCCAACAAAGCAAGGAAATAATCCTTGGGGTGATACGCGAATCACGTCAAAAGGAGAAGCAATGACGACTGAATCGCGAGAAAAGCGGTTTTTTACCGTATTTTTTCGTCTTTTCGTCGCGGGAGATCGGCCCCCCATGCATTTCGTCCAAGGCGGTCGGGGGGTTACGCCTCCATTTTTTCCGCAAAACTTGAATAACCGCGAAAGATTCGTTATCCTATCGGGCTAAGGCTGTTTCAATCGGACGGCGGCATGCGGCGGATGCGAAGAATCAACTCGCTTAATCCGCCGAAGCGCGACGGAGTCGTCGCATTTCGAGTAGTTCGCATAGTAATCGCCGAAGAACTTTTCCTCGTCCTATCGCGTAGATTAATCGTCACCGGAATGTCTGCAATCGCGGACGTCATAGAACGGGCGCCTGCGGTTTTATGCTCAGATCGATTCACAAAAGGAGTTTCTCATGAGAACGACGAGTCGCGGTCTCTTTGCCGCGTTAGTGGGCGGCGTGATGTTGTTTGCGGTCGGTTGCGGACAAGAGTCGACGAAGCCGAGCGAGACGAAAGCGACTGTCTCGAAAGACGCTCCCGCTCCGGCGGCTCAAACTCCCGCCGAGAAACCCGTTGAAGCCCAACCCGCGGCGGCCGTTGGCGCGGAAGCGAACACCCCCAGCAAATCGGAGAATACAGGTAAAATGAGCGTGGAAAAAACTCCTTACGGAAAATTGCCATCGGGCGAAGCCGTCGATCAATTCGTGATCAATAACGGCAAAGGCCTCAAGGTTACGATAATCACCTACGGCGCAACGATCACTTCAGTCGAATTCCCGGATAAGAACGGCAAATCGGCGAACATTACCGTCGGATTGGATTCGTTGGACGACTACTTGAAAAGCCCGCCGTACTTCGGAGCCACGATCGGCCGCTACGGCAACCGCATCGCCAAGGGCAAGTTCACGCTCGAGGGCAAAGAGTACAAGCTGGCGACGAACAACAACGAGAATCACCTGCATGGCGGCGTGAAGGGATTCGACAAGGTCGTTTGGAAGGCCGAGTCGTTTGAGAAGGCCGGCGAGGTCGGCGTGAAATTCTCATACGTGAGCGCCGACGGCGAAGAAGGATATCCCGGCAAATTGGAATCGACGGTGACCTACAGCATTACCGCCGCTAACGAGCTTAAGATGGAATACTCGGCGACGACTGACAAGACGACCGTCGCCAACTTGACGAACCACGCTTATTGGAACTTGGCCGGCAAGGGCACGATCCTCGATCAAGTGGTATCGATCAACGCCGACGGCTACTTGCCCGTCGACGCCGGTTTGATTCCTCTCGGCGAAGTGAAGGCGGTAAAAGACACGCCGATGGACTTCACGAAGCCGATGACGATCGGTTCGCGCATCGCCAAGGTAGAAGGCGGTTACGACCACTGCTACGTGCTGAACCAAAAGACGCCGAAGGAATTATCGCCTGTGGCGACGGTTTACGATCCGGCGTCAGGCCGTTTCATGGAAGTATTGTCGACGGAACCGGCCGTTCAGCTGTATACGAGCAACTTCTTGGACGGCACATTCTCGGGCAACGGCCAAAAGTATGAGAAATACGCGGCGCTCTGCTTGGAGACGCAGCATTATCCCGACTCGCCGAACCAGCCGAAGTTCCCGTCGACGGTTCTCAAGCCAGGCGAAACGTATCACCACCTGACGATCCATAAGTTCTCGACGAAGTAACATTCTTCGAAGCGAAAATCGTCATGAACGATATTGCGCGGGGCGTTTTTCTCGTAGCCCGGGAGAGACGCCCCGTCGCTTTTTTGATATCCTCTTTCAGCGCTCGACGGTCGGCGAATACGATGGCTTTAAGACTTGGAACTCGCGGCAGTAAGCTCGCACTTTGGCAGGCCGAATGGATCGCAGGACGCTTGCACGCAATTGGCGTGGAAGCGGAAATTTCCATTATTTCGACGAGCGGCGACAATACCATGCGACCGCTTTCTCAAATTGGAGGGCAGGGGGCCTTCGTCAAGGAGATTCAGCGGGCGCTCATCGAGGAGCGAATCGATCTGGCCGTGCATAGTCTCAAAGACTTGCCGACCGACCAGCCGCGCGAATTGACCCTGGCCGCAATCCCGCCGCGTGAATCGAATCGCGACGTTCTGCTTTCAACGCGTTACGGCTCGCTCAAAGACTTTTCTTCGGGCGCGACGATCGCCACAGGTAGCGCGCGACGAGCGTCACAGCTTCGCCGATTGCGAACCGATCTGACGATCGTCGACGTGCGAGGCAACGTCGATACGCGATTGCGAAAGCTGGATTCGGGCGAATTCGACGGACTCGTTCTCGCCGAGGCCGGTCTTAAACGCCTTGGTCTTACAGATCGAGTCGTCGAACCTTTTGATTTTCGCGACATGCTGCCCGCAGTCGGACAAGGCGCATTGGGCGTAGAGGCAAGGCGGGGAGACGGCGAGTTGATCGCACGACTCACCGCGCTCGACGACGAAGAGACTCGCGCATCGATTGTTGCCGAGCGTTCGATGCTCGCCTCGCTCGGGGGCGGGTGTCAAACTTCGATCGGCGCATGGGGACGCGTCGAAAACAAGCGTCTTCTGCTTATGGGGCGAATATTGAGCGAAGACGGAGCAAATCGAATCGAATGTGAGTTAGACGGCGAGATTTTAGCGGGAGAGGAACTGGGACGCCGCACGGCCGAAGAGTTAAGGCGGCTCGGCGCAAGCGAGCTTCTCCGAAGCGAATGAGCCGATGCACATTTTTTCAGCGCATAAAAAAAGGAGCGGAAAACCGCTCCTTTGAATATCGTTAACATTCGATTCGTAGGAACTTCGGCCGATTGCGTCGGCGAATTCCGAATAGGAATCGTTTCTAAAGGGCCGAAACTTCGACTAAGCAAGAGTGCATCGTTTGCTGTAATTGCTCGGGCAAGAACGGCTTGGCGATGAAGTCCTGCGCACCTTTGCGAATAGCCTCGGAAATGAGCTTCGTTTGATTGAGCGCGCTCACGACGACGACTTTCGCATTGGGGTCGTTTTGCAAAATGGATTGCAAAGCGTACATTCCGTCGGTGCCGGGCATCACAATGTCCAACGTGACGGCGTCCGGTCGCAGTCGAACGTATTCCTCGACGGCTTGTTTACCGTTCGAGGCTTCGCCGACTACTTCCCAACCGTCGTCCGACAAACTGTCGCCGACCATTTTTCGCATTAGAAGCGAGTCATCCACGACTAAAACACGTTTTGGCATCGCTAGGCTTCCTTGAATATTATGCGGTCGGGGCCGCGCAACTTCGCGGCGTCAGGCACACCCGCCCTCGGATTCGTATTGAAATATAGGTTACGTTCGGAAAAAGCAAGCGTGAGAAAATGTTTTTCCTAAAACCGTAGCGGGGGACCTCTTCACGCCCAAAGGCCTGCGCTAATCGGCGTAATCGGACTTTTCCGCATAAACGGAACGGCAAATTCGGCGCGTCCGGCCCGGCGATCAAGTTCGAATGCAGTCCCCTTCGATACGATAGATATTGCGTGGAGGCGATTAGCGTTCTCCGTTTGTCGGCCAAGGTAGACCGACACGGTCGATCGCGCGACGCCGCACGACGAAAACGAGGGGAGTCGCCGTCGAGCTCCCAATGTATGATCTATTATTTTGGCGGAACCTTCTTCGCTTTCGAGGAACCTAGCGATGATGGATATAACCCGAAATCAATATTTTCTCGCCGGCTTGGTATTGCTCTTTCTCGGGCTGGAATTTCATTTCGTCGACTCCTTAGTTCTCTCGCCGGAGTTTACGCAGTTTTTGGCCGAGCGGTCGGGGAATCCGGTCGCCGCGGTTAGCGCAACGACGCAAACGATTTTTCAAACGGAGCGACCTTCCGTTCAAAAGACGGTTCATTTGCCGGAGTGGATGGGCTGGTGCTTCATGTCGATCGGTAGCGTTCTCATTCTACATAGCGCCGCGATGAAAAAACCCGGCTAGTCGCATTTCCGCCTATTTTTTCAATCGGACGGCAAACTAAGCGCATCGGCGGCGAACGTCGTTCGTCGGCTTGCTAACCCCCCGTTTTTCGGCGATAATCTACGCTGGACATCGCCAGGAGAATACGCGCCGTCACGGCGCTTGCGCTTACAGGGGTTTGCCGACGAAACGCGAATGAATCATCGCTCATCGCCAATTGACACGAGAATTGAAATCATTGCGCCGGAGAACATCGCGTTTCAATACGCAGTCGCCGGTCCGTTTCGTCGTCTGCCCGCCTACGTCATCGACCTGGTCATTCGCATAATAACCGTTATCGTTTGCACGTTAGCATTTCTTTTTTTATCCTCGACCACGTTCTCTTCCGGAGCGTTCGGTCTCGGCTTGGCGCTCGTTCTTTGGTTCGTATTGGATTGGTTTTACGGGGGATTCTTTGAAACCGTTTGGAACGGACAAACGCCGGGCAAACGGATTATGAAAATCCGCGTAATCTCGATTGACGGTCGACCGATCAACGGGACGCAAGCCGTTATGCGCAATATTCTTCGCGCCGTCGATTCGCAACCGGTTCTATTTTACCAACTGGGCTTCTGGACGGCCTGCGCGAACGATCGTTTCCAACGTATCGGAGATTTGGCGTGCGGAACGATGGTCGTCGTCGAGGAGCGTGCCGACATGAGCGGAGTAATTCGCGTTTCCGACGAAAAAGCTCTGGAATTGGCCGACCGGATACCAATTCAGTTTCGGGTCACGCGAGGTCTTGCTAAAGCGCTTTCGGCCTACGTCGAGCGGCGGCGATTGTTCTCCGAGGCTCGCCGCGCGGAAATCGCCTCGCGGTTGGCCGAACCGCTACGCATGCGTTGGAATTGGCCGCCGACCGATCCGGATCGTTTACTGTGCGCGCTCTATCATCGCGTTTTCGTGGAAGAGAATCGGGCGTCGAAGGAACGTAGCGTCGAAACCGGCTCCTCGGCCATTCCTATCTACGAGATGCTTGCCGAAATGGAGGAGCCGCAACGATGAAAGCGTCGGAACATCTTGAAAAACGAGTTTCGGACTGGCGCGAGTTGGAGACGTTGTGCCGCAGTTTGGAAACGCGGTTGATTCGTCGGATTTCGTCGGAGAGCGCATGCCGATTATCGAGGCTCTATCGTTCGGCATGCGCCGATTTGGCGTTGGCCGACGCCTATCAACTTCCGCCAGGAGTGATCGCGTATTTACATCAACTTGTAGGGCGGGCGCACAATCAACTATATCGGAGCCGCTCTTTTCAAATCAAACGCTGGCTGCAGGAGATGTTTTTCACGACTCCCGGTCGATTGCGGCGTAACCGTTATTTTCACGCATCTTCGGCGCTATTCTGGGGACTCGCCCTCGTGACGTTCCTCATGGTTTATCAACGCCCGAACTACGCTGAAACGATACTCGGATCGGGAATGGTCGACCGGCTAACAGAGGACTTTTCAAAATCAGTCGAACGCAAAACGGAAGAAGGGGGCGAGGCGGGATCGGTTATGGTCGGATTTTATATTCGACACAACACGTCGCTCGGCTTGCAATGCTTCGCGATGGGCCTGCTCTTCGGCGTGGGAGGACTTTTTTCGTTGACTTTTAACGCGATTCTAATGGGCGCCATATTCGGCTATATGGCCCGATCTCCTTGCGCAAGCAATTTTTTCACCTTCGTCGCCGCGCACGGTCCGTTCGAATTGACGGCCATAACCTTGGCCGGAGCGGCGGGAATGCAGGTCGGGTTCGCCTTAATTAACACTGGCGGATATCGGCGGGGCGTCGCTATGCGACTCGCCGCTATTGAAGCCGCGCCGACGCTTTCGGTTTCCGTCTTGTTTTTCATCTTCGCGGCGTTCATCGAAGCGTTCTTGTCTCCTTCGACGGCGCCCTTTTCGGTGAAGCTTGCGGTCTCTGCGGCGACGACGATTTTGATAATCACTTACGTCGCGATCCTCGGCAGACGCGAGAAGGTTTTTCCTGAAACGTCCATTTTACCGTAAAGGTTTTTAGATCTATTCATGTCGCTTGATATGCAACGTATCGCCGTAAGGGAACGCGGCACGCTTGATCTATTCGATCTGGCGACGAAGGTGTTGCGCCGACACGCCGCGACGATCGCCGCGGCGTTTCTGATTGGGACCATTCCGACGATCGCGTGGAATTACGTTCTGTATACGGCGTTTCCTCGCGTATTCACGGACGAGTCGGGAGGCCCGCAGTTATATCCCCGATTGCTGCTCTTTCTCTTGGAATATCCGCTGGCGACGGCTCCGCTAACTTTATGCCTGGGGCAATTGTTGTTTCAGAATCGCGTCGATGCGGGGCGAGCTATTCGCGATTATTTCGGCTCGCTTCCGCAAATGGCGCTGTTTCAAGCGTTCGTTCGCGCCCTGCTTTTGATTATCCCCGTAACGTGGATAATTCTTTTCGCAATTTGGCCGTATATGAACGAGGTAATTTTGCTCGAACGTAATCCGACGTTCAAGCGGCGTAAGTCGCCGGGCCTTACGGCTCAAAAACGAATTTCCGCTTTACACAAAGGAATGACCGGCGATTTGTTCCTTCGCTGGCTTCTTTCGATCGGACTTTACGCGGCATTGTTGGCCTCGTTCTGCTGCTCGCTATGGGGGCTTAAAGGAATGTTTTTCAATGCTTGGGATTGGAACGAGGAGATTTTGCAAGGATTCTTTCTGGAAATCGCGTTTTGGCTTACGACCGGTTTCGCCTGCATCGTTCGCTATCTGTCGTACTTAGACCTCCGCACTCGCCGTGAGGGCTGGGAAACCGAAATCCTGCTGCGTTCCGAAGGGGCTCGGCTGCTGAACACGCTGAACTAAGCTTTATGATTTATATATTGATCCTTGCGTTTTACAGCGCAAGCCAATCCGATTCAGACGCCGCCGCCCGGGAAGCGCTGCGCAAATGCAAAACGCCGTGGTACGACGTTGACAAAGACTCGTTAAAACGCATCGAGTTGCCGCTGGAAACGCCGCCGGAAAAAGAGAGGAACGAGAGATCGGACGCGACGCCAAACGGTTCAGCGTTCTCGTTTCTCCAATTTCTGGGTTGGGCCGCCGTCGCGGCGATCGTAATCGCGTTCGCCGTGATGCTGATTCGTTCAAATTTATTGCAAGACTTGGAATCGCCGGGATTTATGACCAAAGAGATGCTCGCGAGGATCGACGCATTGCCGATGCCTTTAAAAAAGAACGAGTTCGATCCGCTCGAAGCCGCACGGCGCTATTACGAAAGCGGCGACTATTCAAAAGCAATGGTTTATCTATTCGCCTATGAACTGCTCATTTTAGATCGAAATCACGTCATCCGGTTGGAAAAAGGAAAGACCAACCGCCAATATCTCCGGGAGATCAGAGGCGATCGTTCGCAACTACGCAAATTGTATGAAATCGCAATGGTCGCTTTCGAGGACGTATTTTTCGGCCACCGCCCCCTTGAGCAAGACCGCTTCGAGGCATGCTGGTCGGCCTTGAATTTTTTTGAAAATCCAAATCAGCCCCCCGAAACGGCGTCAGCCCTCACGTAATCGCTTTTGACCCAATGAACGCTTTGCATTCGCACAATTTGAAACGACGAAGCCTTGCGACGTTCGCCGGGGCGACATGCTCCGTCCTATGCGTTTGTTGCTTGAGCGGTTGTTCGACGCCGGCGTTTAACGACGAATACGGCGTGCGCGGCGAATTCAACTCGTCGAACGGCGTTAACGCGGTTTCGGTATTCGCCCAGATGGCGGAGAACGCCGGGTGCGACGTTCGCTCCGCGCGGCGTTTATCGCCGAAGCTATTCCAAAACGTCGATTGCGTGGTTTGGTTTCCCGACAGACTTGCGCCGCCGAAGCAAGCGACTCGGCTTTGGCTGGAACGTTGGCTCGGCGAGGGCTCGAATCGAACGCTAATTTACGTCGGACGCGATTACGACGCGGAGCCGAGCTACTGGGCGAACGTGCTTCCCGGCGCTCCGAAAGAGCAAAAGCCCCCGATTTTAGCAAGAATTGAGAAGGCGAAGAAGACTCGCTCGGAAGCGAGAATCAGTTATTTTGCGGCGTTAAATCGCCGAGCGAAAGAACTGGCGAAAAATAATAGCGGAACAACCTCAAAAGAAAAAGCGTCGAACAAAACCGAGTCGGACGCGAATGAAGAAGTCAAAACGTCGAAGGAATCGAAATCGCGTCGCGCGAATGACTGGGGTTTTGAGTTTATCCTTGCGGACGATTGGGACGACGAGCCCTGGTTTACATATAAGAACAAGCCTGCCGAAAAAATCCGCGAACTGCAAGGCGATTCAAAATGGCTAGACCGAATGAACGCATCGGAGTGCGATATCGAACTTACGGCGAGAATGACGCCGATCGGCGCAACTCCGCTCATCTCCTCAAAAGGCGACGTGATCCTGGCGAATCAATCGCTTAACGGCGGGCGACTTTTTCTCGTCGCCAACGGTTCGTTTCTATTGAACGCTCAACTGGTCAACCGAGAGAATCGCAAATTAGCGGACAAGCTGGTTAAGGAAATCGCCGCGTCGGGAGCGCCTAATGCGACTACCAAGAAAGTCCTTTTTTTGGAAAGCGATGAGTTCGACCCCCGCGTCATTCGACCGGAAGACGAAAATAACGAAGGCGATTTGTTCAGGATTATGCTCACTTGGCCGCTAAACGTTTTGTTTTTTCATATCGGCTTGGTCGGTTTCATCTATTGCCTTGGGCGATGGCCGATCTTCGGATTGCCTAAGGACGAGGCGTCCGGAGCTCCGTCGGACTTCGGAAAACATGTGGTCGCATTGTCGGAGCTATTGAGACGGGACGGCGACGCTTCGTTCGCCATGCAAGAATATTTGAGTTACAAACAGCAACAAGAGGACGAACGTCCGCAATAACCGGCGGAGCGATTCGACCGCAAATTCATTTTTTAACGAACAGTATCATGGATAATTTTTTTCAAGATCCGCAACAGGTAAAACCGGCGCCGCCCGCGGCTCCGCCCTCCGAAACTGCGCAAGCCGCTCGCGAACGCTTCGATCGGATAAACGCAGAATTGCGAAAGGTGTTCGTCGGCCAAGACGAACTCGTTCTCGGCGCGCTCGTGGCTTTGTTTTCCGGCGGACATGTGCTGATCGAGAGCGTTCCCGGCCTGGGGAAAACGCTGTTCGTTCGCGCGTTAGGCAAGATTTTAGGATGCCAATTCGGACGCATACAATTCACGGCCGACTTAATGCCGAGCGACATCACCGGCGCTCCGATCTTCGATATGAAAACGCAGGAGTTCCGTTTTCGCGCAGGGCCGGTCTTCACGCAGCTCCTATTGGCCGACGAAATCAATCGGTCGCCGGCGAAAACGCATGCGGCTCTGCTCGAAATCATGCAAGAGTATATGGTCACCATCGACGGCGTCAGTCACAAAGTCGAACGGCCTTTTTTGGTTCTGGCGACGCAAAATCCGATCGAATCGGAAGGAACGTATAATCTCCCTGAAGCGCAGCTTGACCGCTTCATGTTCAAGTTGAAGATGGACTATCCCTCGGAGCAGGAAGAGGCTAACGTATTGGCGTTTTATGGAGCGCAAATCGACGTGGAACGACGGCTGGCCGCGTTGGAGACGGTATGCAACCCGCGCGAGATCGCAGATTTGACAAAACGATCGGGCAAAATCACGGTCGATCCGAAATTGATCGCCTACGTCAACGCGATCGTCCGCTCAACGCGAATTTGGCCGCACTTTCACTTCGGCGCGTCTCCGCGAGCCGGCATTTCGCTGCTTAAAGGGGCAAGAACGCTCGCCGCTTTCCGCGGCCGCGACTACGTGACACCTGACGACGTCGTCGATCTCGCGTTGCCTACGCTTCGGCATCGCGTCGCTCTGACCGCCGAAGCGGAGGTTGAAGGCCGAGTCGCCGATGAATTGCTTCTCGAGATGCTGCGAACCGTGGAGACGCCGCGGCTATGAATTTGCTTCCTTGGATCATCGGCGGCGGCGCGACGGCGCTGGTCGCTCTCGCGGCGATTCGGTTCCGGGCGTTCCCCTGCGCGCGTTTGGCGATCGCGGCGCTCCTTTCGATCGGGGCCTCGCTTCCGCTGGCTTTCGACGCCTCGGCCACGCTGCCCGTACTGATGACCGACGCCGTGCTAGGAATCATCGCCTTCGCCGATTTTCTGGCGTTGCCGAGAAAGCGATGGTTCCGGTTTGAAAGAGAGACCGGGCGCATCGCGTCGCTACGGAAGCCGCACCCGGTTCGATTAGTTTTGCACAATCTAAGTCGCCGGCGTTACTCGCTCACTGTCAAAGACGGCGTTCCGCAAACGCTCGCCGCGGATCCGGACGTTTTTTCAGTCGCTCTCGCGGGGAGAAGCCGGGCGCAGTGGGATTACACGCTTCGCCCGCAACGACGCGGCGCATTTGATATCGAATGCGCCTACTTGCAGGCAAAAAGCCCTCTTGGCTTTTGGCGACGAGAGTTGCGTTACGATCTTCCTCAAGCGATATCGGTTTATCCTGACTTGAAGCAACTCGGCGAATACGCCGTCTTGGCGAGGACAAATCGCTTGAGCTTGCTGGGAGTGCGACGTGCCCGACGAATCGGGCAGGATCATGAATTCGAGCGCCTTCGCGATTATAATCTCGACGACAATTACAAGCATCTCGATTGGCGAGCGACGGCGCGCCGACAAAAGCTGACCGTCCGCGACTTTCAGTCGAGCCAAAGCCAACGCATCGTTTTCCTTATCGACTGCGGCCGCATGATGACGAACGAAGCGAACGGTTTAAGTTTACTCGACCATTCGCTGAACGCCGCGCTCATGATGAGCTACGTTTCGCTTCGACAAGGCGACTCGGCGGGAATGATCCTTTTCGCCGACGAGATTCGGGCCGTCGTTCCGCCTCGCGGGGGTATGACGCAAATGAATCGGCTATTGCACGCTTCTTTTAATCAGTTTCCCGCGTTGGTCGAATCCCGCTACGATTCGGCGTTTCATTATTTGGACGCGCATTTTCGCAAGCGAGCGTTGGTCGTTTTAATGACGAATTTAATCGACGAGGTGAACGCCTCGCAAGTAAGAAACCATCTCTCCAATCTGGCGGGCAAGCATCTGCCGCTCGGCGTATTCCTGCGAGATCATCGAATATTCGAGCACATCGAAGCGGAAACGCCCTCGGGAGACTCGCTATGGCGCGCGGCGGCTGCGGCGGGGATCCTCGGATGGCGTCGGCAGATGATCTCCGACGTTCGGCGGAGCGGGGCATTGACGCTCGACGTATTTCCCGAGAGTTTGACCGCGGCGATTGTGAACCGTTATCTCGAAATTAAAGCCCGGCACTTGCTGTAACCGATCTCCGACGCCCAAACGCAACCGGAGGCAAATAGCTCGTTAGGGCGTTTCTTCGACTCCGTCTTGCGACTCCATCAAAAGCTCGACGAATTTCGTGGCGGTCGGAGTGAAGACTTTGCGTTGACGATGGATGATGCCGATCGGACGACGAATTTCCGGCGCGATCAAACGAATCGCGACGAGAGAACCGTTTTGCGTCTCTTGCCGGACGGTCGGCTCGGGCAGAATGCTCACGCCGGTTCCGATTTGAACCGCTTGCTTAATCGTCTCGATATTGTCAAACTCCATCGTGACGTGCAGATTGACCGAACGCTGACGCATGTAACGATCGACTTCCTTGCGTATGCTCAGGTCTCGATCGAACGCCACGAAATCCTCGCCCTGCAAGTGTTCAGCCGTCACGCTTTTGTGTTTGGCCAACGGATGTTCGGGCGGGCAGACGACCACCATTTTTTCATTTCGCAAGAGAATCACGTTCAAGTCGGGCGTGGCGACGGGATAGGACATCACGCCTAAATCGACTTCGGCGTTCAAGACGGCGTCCACGACTTTATTGGGACGCAAATACTCGAGTCGAACTTTCGCCTTCGGATAGCGTCGCATGAAATCTTGCATGCAGCGAGCCATGTCGTGGAGACCGACCGAGTAGATCGAAGCCACGCGGACCATGCCGCTGATTTCCATGCGTAAAGATCGCACTCGAGCTTCGACCGAGTCGTACAACTCTAGGACTTCGCGAAATCCCTCGTAACAAGCCTGTCCTTCGGGAGTAAGAACGAAGGGGCGTTTCGTTCGATCGACCAACTGGACGCCGAAATGCTCTTCGACGCGATGCACCGATTGGGTGGCCGCGGATTGACTGACTTCGTTAACCTGCGCGCCTCGGGAAAAGCTTTGATGCTGAACAACGTCGCAAAAGATCCGAAGCGTTTCAATATTCATATCAATCGATCCAAGAAAGGCGGCGGAAAAACGGCATAGGCAAAAGAGCGACATCCCCCCATAGCCCATCCTATCATAAGCTTACCTTATACGCAATCAAACGAACATTTCTCCGCCCCCCCCGATATGACGAGAGTAGCAAAGATTATTCAATTGCTTTCAGAGCTTTTCGAGCGTATATTTCTTTTGGAAGTGATCCCTATCCGCCTTTTCTTCTTTACTTGGTTAAGCAATTCGACTTTCGCGAGGCGAGGCGTTTGCCGGCAGGCGAGCGCGACCCTTTTCACGCCAAATCGCGTATATGGAATTGCGAATACGTTATAGGTGGAAGCCAAAGATTTTGCGTCCTGTTTTTTTGCCGCATGCACTGGCTTGGATGGATCCGGCACGCTTCACGTCATCGCACGAGCGTCCGCAGGGGCGTTCTCTATATCGGTCCGCGGCGTCGACGAATCGCCGCGCGAGAGCCGAACTTATCAAGTTCCCTTTAACTGACACCGTCGAAATTGCAGTTTTGTTTTTTCCTTACGCGTTTTTTTGAGGAGAAGTCCTATGCAAGTGGAAGTTCATGGTCAGAACATCCGAGTGGGCGACCGAATGCACGATCTCGTTGATCGCCAATTTGATTTCGCATTGGGACAGTTCGATTCGTGGATCAACGATGTTTCCGTACACCTTGAGGACGTCAACGGCCAGCGAGGAGGCATCGACAAACAGTGTCGCGTTCTCGTGAATCTGAAAGGCGGTAAAACGGTAAAGATCGAGGACATCGACGTCGACTTCGTCGCGGCGATCAATCGAGCCGCTGACCGCGCCAGCCAGGCCGTCGGCCGGGAAGTGGCGAAACGTCGCGAGAAACACGCGGAAAAGCCTTCCCATATCGAGATAGTCCAGGAGCTTTCCGCTGAATTCGCCTAGACGACGAGAATAATTCCCGTTCCGTTTTTCTAAACATCACACGAACGCGACCGGCGCAAGCGACGTCGGCCGCGTTCTTTTTTCTCATATCCGCTTCATCCGCAAAAACTTTCCTAAAACGTTCCAATTCAAGGGCGTGAACGGCACGATCTTAGCGCCGTTTGATGAAGAAAAATTCGCTCTGTATTATCCGCGCAATGACCTATGTTTGCTTGGACTCGACGGTTTTCGCGGCGCGAATAAGGGAACGCCGCGCGAGTTTAAATAGCACACATTTTTTTCACGAGGCTTTTACGTCTCGCGATCGCATCAATCTTGGAAGGATTGCGTTATGTTAAAGAACTTAAAGATCGGAACGAAGTTGACCGGCGGTTTCGGGCTCGTGGTGATCACGCTCGTCGCGCTCGGGGTCGTTGGCTACGTGATGTTCAGTCGCGTCGCCTCGACGGTCAGCGCCCTCAACGGGCACAATTTAGCTTCCGTAAAAGGGGCGGCCACGATGGAGAGCACGGCCCTAGAAGCGATCATTAATCAAAAGAATTATTTCATCTATTTCAAAGACGCTGAATACGAAGCCGCGAAGAAGAATTTAGGCGAACTGCAAAAATTCGCCGACAGCCTAAAACCGATCGCCGACGCGTATCAAGACTCCAGCCTGCAAAAAGGGATCGATGAAATCCAATCGGCTCGGGACGAATACGAGAAGACGCTCGATGCGACGGTGGCGATGACGAGAGTTAATATCGAGAACGGCGTGGTTCGCGTGCAAAAAGCGAACGTGATGCAAAAGCAAGCGGATTTCCTAGCGGCCGCCTATAAGAAGGGGGCGATGGAAAACAGCATAGCCGCTGCGGCGCTGGACCAGATTGAAAGCCTCACGCTGGGCGCCCGCATCACGGAGAAAGACTATTTATTGAACAAAGATTCGTCAAGTCTCGACGCGCTTTCGCAAGCCACGGACAAGGCGAAACAGCTCTGCGAGACGGTAGCCAAAAAGAGCCTATCCTCCGAGGACGCCGCGACGTTGAACGATTTACGTCGTTCGCTCGCCGAATACGACGACCTCGTAAAATCGGTCAAGGGAGACAAGAAGAGCGATTCCAAAACGAACCTCGCCAAGAAGTTTGACGATGCCGGCGACTCGGTTCAAAAGTATTCCGAAGCCTTGAAAGCCTCCAACACGAAAAAGTCGGACATCGTCACGGATTCCTTGGCCTTGGCAAACGACATCGCCCGCGAGGGAATTCAACTCCGTTATCTATCGCGCGTGTATCAAGTGGAGCGCAAGGACGAAACGCAAACGAAATTCAACGAAAGCTTCGCGAAAATATCTAAGTTATGCGGAGATTTAGACAAGCTCGTAACCACGGAGGCGGATAAAAAGACGGTCGCCGAAGTCGCCGACGGAGCCAAAGGATACTTTGACGCGTTTTCAACATGGATTACGAACGAAAAGAAGATTCGCGATGAAATGTACCCGATTTTGAAAAAAGCGGGCGTCACGGCGCTGAACGCCGCAAGATCGCTGCAAAAATCGGCCTGGAAGGACGCTCAAGACAGCACGGACAACGTTGAAAGCGTCGTCGCCAAGTCGAAAGTGATTATCGGATTCGCATTGTGCGTCGGCGTTCTGATCGGCGTCATCTCGTCGATCGTAATCACTCGCGGCATCAGTAAACCGATTTCCAAGGTCCTTAGCGTGTTAAAAGAAGTTGCGAAGGGGAACTATAAAGTTCGCCTGACGGTTGAAGGAAAGGACGAAATCGGCGAGATGTCCGAGGCGTTGAACGTGACGATCGGGGCCGTCGATGAGGCGATGGAGAACGTGAAGGCCGCCGCCGAACGAGAACGAGTCATGCAGGAGGAGCGGGCGGAAAGCGAACGGCGTCAAGCCGAGGCGGAACGCGAACGCCAAGCCGCCGAAGCCGAGCAAGTGCGAGAAAGAGCGGAAGCCGAACGTCGAGCGGCTGAGGAGTTGCGAGACAAAGTCAACCACCTCCTTAACGTCGTCGGAGCGGCGGCGAAGGGCGACTTGACGCAGCATGTAACGGTGGCGGGAGATCAGCCGGTTGACGAGCTGGCGGGCGGCATCAAGCAAATGCTCAATGACCTGTCACACGTGATCAGCCAGGTTTCGGAAAGCGCCGCTCAGTTCGGCGAAGGCTCCCGCGTGGTTGCCGAAAGCTCGCAAGCGTTGGCGACGGGCTCGCAGACGCAAAGCGCCGGCGTCGAAGAAATGAGCGCATCGATCGACGAACTCTCCCGCTCGATTGAAACGGTGAAAAACAACGCCGCCGAGGCGGATAAAGTCGCGCGTGAAACCACGCATTTGGCCGAAGAAGGCGGTCATGCCGTCCAGAAATCGGTCGAAGCGATGGAATTGATCCGCGCCAGTTCGCAACAGATCAGCGAGATTATTCAAGTCATATCCGAGATCGCCGGTCAGACGAACTTGCTGGCATTGAACGCGGCGATTGAAGCGGCGCGCGCCGGCGAACACGGCATGGGTTTCGCGGTCGTCGCCGACGAAGTGCGAAAGCTGGCCGAACGCTCGAACCAAGCGGCTCGCGAAATCTCGTCGCTGATCAAAGAATCGACCCAGCGGGTCGAAGAAGGAGCGAAACTCAGCGAGCGGACGGGCCATTCCTTGAAAAAGATTATCGAAGGGGTGGAGATGACCGCAGCGAAAATCGCCGAAATCGCCGAGAGCACGGTCCTGCAAGCGTCGAACGCCCAAGAGGTCGCCCACGCCATCCAATCCATTTCCGAGGTCACCGAGCAGTCGGCCGCGGGAAGCGAGGAGATGGCATCGAGCAGTGAGGAATTGGGCGCCCAGGCCTGCGCGCTGCGAGACTTAGTGAGCCGGTTCCGAACGAGCTGAACGCCCGCTTAGCCGCCAGCGAAAAACAAAGGGCGACGTCGTCAAACGCCGCCCTTTTAATTTTTTGTTCGAGCGAAACTGTTAGTGAGTCAACGTGAGCTGCACCAATTCGGCGACGGAGCGGGCGCCCATTTTTTTCATGATCCGGGCGCGCCGATCCTCGACGGTTCGCGTGCTAAGGCTGAGCAAACCGGCGATTTCCTTGTTTAACTTGCCTTCGATAATGAGGTCGAGCACAGCGCGTTCGCCGTCGGAGAGCGAAGTAAGTTTTTCATAAACGTCTGCGCGTCGACGTTTGCGACGGCGTGAGGCGGCGTCATGCTCAAGCGCGCTTCGCACGCTGTCCCAAAGTTCTTGCTCGTGGAACGGTTTTTCCAAAAAATTGACCGCGCCCGCCTGCATCGCTCCCACAGCCATCTGCACGTTACCGTGACCGGTAATGAAAACGATGGGAAGTTCGATCTTCTCCTCGTTGAGTTTTCGCTGTAATTCCAGACCGCTCATGCCGGGCATCGCCACATCGAGGACGAGACACCCCGGCTCGTTGAAATCGTAATCGGCGAGGAAGTCGGTGGCGGAAGTATACCCCCGCACTCGCGGAAAGACTACTTCGACCAAGGCCGTCAATGATTGCAGAACGGCGGGATCGTCGTCAATAAGATAAATCGTCGGTTCCGAAACGTCCACAGCTTAGGCTCCGATGGATTGAACGGGAATACTGAATTGGAAAGTCATGCCGCGATCGGAATTCTGAAACGCCTCCAATTTACCGCCGTGCGATTCGACGATCGACCGGCAAATGGAAAGTCCCAACCCCATTCCGTCGGACTTGGTCGTATAAAAAGACTCGAACAAGCGCTTCATCGCCTCAGGTTCGATCCCGGCGCCGGCGTCGATCACGGCGATTTCGATTTGATCGCCGACAAGCCTTGTGCGAATCGCCGCAGCTCGCGAGTCTTCCTCGCAGTCGCACATCGATTCAACGGCGTTCTTTACGAGGTTGGCGACGACTTGTTCGATTTGAATGCGATCGACTAGCACTCTCGGCAAATCGTCGGTGAACTCCGTCTTGAGAACCACGCGCCAGGCCCGTAGTTCGACCTCCATAAGTTGCAACACGTCGCGGAGCAATTCGTTGACGTCGCAAAGGGAACGATCCGATTTCGCGCGACGCACGAATTCCCGTAAACGTCGGATGATCATGCCGGCTCGATCGGCCTGCGAGGCGATTTGCTCCAAACTTCGCCCGGCGACTTCCACATCCTCCTGTTCGCCGCGGCGAAGCCGAAAACGACAAACTTGGGCGTAGTTGGCGATGGCGGCGAGCGGTTGATTCAATTCGTGGGCAAGACCGGAAACCATCTGAGTCACCGTAAAAACCCGCGCGACATGGGCAAGCTGATTCACATGACTTTGCAAATCCTCTTCCAAACGACGCTGCTTGGTCACGTCGGAAACGACTGCGACGAATCCAGCGACTTCTCCCTGATCGTCGTGGCGATAGTTCCAATCAATTCTAAAAAAGACGACTTCGCCGGACCGCGTTTTTTGGGGCCCCCAAAACGGTTTCGGCTCAGATTTTTCCTTGCAGACGAAATTAATTCGCTCTTCAAAGGTCGCCTTTCCGAGCGAAAGAACGTCGTTGGCTCTTTTCCCGATCAATGAGCCCGGCGGATAGCCGAGCATGCGATGCAAGCCGGCGTTGGCGAAAACGATCGTTCCTTGTAAATCTAATTCGTAGATTCCGTAAGAGATAGTATCAACCAAGGCGAGGAATCGCATACGTTGGTCTTCGGCCGCTTGTTCAGCGGCGGCGCGATGGGCAATCTCTTGACGCAACTCCCAATTCGTTGCGCGGAGAACGGCCGATCGCTCCTCGACTTTCTCAACTAACTCTTCAAGGGTTTTACGCGCGTCCTGCTCGACTAATTTCTTTGACGTGACGTCTTCGCAGATAACATGCGCCAAAACGGCTCCGCCATAATCCAACCGGGCGATTTGTAGACGAAAACAAGCGAACCCCGACGAAAGGGAGCTTGCGCACTCAATTTCAACATGCATGGAATCGGCGGAAAAAACTGCCGACAATGCGTTATCGATTTTTTTCAGGGTAAGCTCGTCGAAGCGCAACTGCATTTCGCATACTTCCGACAACGAGGGGCGAGCGCTCAGCTCGACGGAATCCCCGATGCGGAACAACTGTCCCCAGGAGGCGTTGAGCAGAACGATTCTTCCAACTTCATCAACGACGGCAAGCGCGCGCGGCGAAGAATGAAAAACGGCCTCGGCCATCAAGGCCGAGGATTCATCCCCGGCTTTTGACGACGGCGCCGCTATCATCTTCGGACGCGGTACGTATCGTTGAAGCGTATTCCCCTCTTGCATATCTAACGCGTTCTCTGTCGCTTGAACTGAAAAACGGCTCTTTTACGTCGAGGGTTCGCCTTCGATGACGGCAAACTCGTCGCCCCCAAAGCCAGGGAAAATCCCCCAGAAAACCAAATCCCTCTAATTGGATAAGGTATATATGATATAGCTATTTCGTCTTTTTGAAATAGCAGAGTTTGGCATTATTCCCCTGTCCCCCCCTACAAATAATCGAATTGACTTCAAGCGACCATAGGCAGTATGTTGACGCCAGGGCAATAGGGAGCGATTGCATCCCCAGGTATTGAATTCGAATCTCGACCAGGGGTAAAAACCCCTGCGGCATTGGTCGCCCGTCAACCGCAATAAGGACTTTTCTCGTGACCGTAAAACGCATCCTCGTGACCGGCGGGGCGGGCTTTCTTGGCTCGCACCTTTGCGAGCGACTTGTCCAACAAGGGCATGACGTAATCTGCTTGGACAACTTTTTTACTTCGCAAAAGTCGAATGTGGCCCACCTATTAGGCCTCCCCAATTTCGAGTTAATTCGGCACGATTTCACCCTTCCGATTCATCTTGAAGTGGACGAGATTTTTAATCTTGCCTGCCCGGCCGCCCCAGGCCATTACCAATACAATCCGATTAAGACAATGAAAACCTCCGTACTCGGCGCCATGAACGCACTGGGACTCGCTAAACGCTGCCGGGCGAAGGTCCTACAGGCCTCGACGAGCGAAGTGTACGGCGACCCGGAGGTTCACCCGCAACCGGAATCGTATCGCGGAGCGGTCAATCCGATCGGTCCCCGCGCTTGCTACGACGAAGGGAAGCGAGCGGCCGAAACGCTGTTTATGGACTACTACCGCCAAAACAAAGTCAACGTCCGCATCGTGCGCATTTTTAACACGTACGGACCGCGCATGCATCCATATGACGGACGAGTGATCTCGAACTTCATCCGCCAAGCCCTCCTCGGCGAAGACATCACCATTTACGGTGACGGCCTTCAAACGCGTTCGTTCTGCTACCGTGACGAATTGATCGAGGGAATGTTGCGCATGATGGCTGGCCCGGACGATTTCATCGGGCCCGTCAACATCGGGAATCCCGGCGAATTCACGATTCGCGAGCTGGCCGAGCTGGTTATTAAACTGACTGGCGCCCGCTCAAAGCTCATCTTCTCGCCGAAGCCAGCCGACGACCCGACGCAGCGCAAGCCGGACATCAGCCTCGCCAGAAAACATCTCGATTGGGAACCGAAAATTCAACTGGAAGAAGGCCTGAAGAAGACGATCGATTGGTTCCGCTCGATCGAGATGCAAGACTATCGACCGCCGACTCCGAATTACTAAACGGGATTAGAATCACGCGCAAAAGAAAAAGCCCTGCGGCTCGGTTGAGAAGCAGGGCTTTGTATTTTTTGAAACGTCGAACGGTCTCGCCGACCCTTGCGGGACGAAGCGAAGCCGAACGCGAAGTTACTCGCCGACGTAGGGAATCAAGGCCATGAAGCGGGCACGCTTGATCGCCTTCGTCACGGCGTGCTGGCTGATGGCGGTGCAACCGCTCTTGCGACGGCTGATGATCTTGCCTTGGCGATTGGTCAGCTTTTTGAGCAACTCGACGTCTTTATAATCGACGTACATCGGACGCGGTCGCTGACCGTCAACGAAAATCGGATCCTTCTTCTTCGTCTTGATCTTGGATTTGGCGCGACGCTTGCTGACCTTGTTGACTTGCAGTTTCCTGGGCATTCGAACTTCCTGCGTTAAGTCCTAACTAAAATTGATTTTGTATCTGAATCACGCTTTTTTGCGCAATAACGACGACTTCGTCCATTTCGCCTCCGTCAAACGACCGGTTTATCCTCACCGGGATTCGTCATAACAGTGCGAAAGCTCATTAGTTTACAAAAAATCGACCAACACGCAAGCCAGGGCGCCTAAAAAGTCTGATTTTTTGCTGAATCCGCGAAACAAGGCAACTCAAAGGTCAACCAACACCCCCACCAATTAACTACTACGACCCTTTTTCTTCAAAACTTCAAGCGCCTTCTCCAAAACGCGGTCGGCCGGGGGCTTCTTTTCCTTCGCCTCCGTTTTCACCGTTCCCGCTTCCGATTCGACCCATTGCTGGCGAAGTTTGTCCATATCCTCTTCGTTGACGGAAACGCCGCAACCGGGATCCGGAGTGACGCCCCATTCGTCCGACTCTTTGGCGTCAGGGCGTCGGTGGATATTTTTACCGCTGGGGCGCCAATAGCTGGCGGCGGTGATTTTTAACACGCCGAGGTCGTCGCCCAATTCGATTACATGCTGGACGGTCCCTTTTCCAAAAGAACGTTCGCCGACGATCACGGCCCGACCGTCGTCTTGCAGACAGGCCGCGACGATTTCGCTGGCGCTGGCGCTGAGTCGATTCACGAGGACGACGAGCGGCAGTTCGGGGTAGGGGGCGCCGCCATTCTTGCCGTTCACTTCGATCGTATCCCACACGTCGCCGTTTCGATCGCGGGTTGAAACGATCGTCCCCTTGGAAACGAAGAGCTTGCAGACGTCGCAAGCGGCCGGGAGCAATCCGCCGGGGTTGTCGCGAAGATCGAGAATCAAACCTTTCGCCTTCTCCGCGGCGATACGCTTTAGGGCGTTTTTCAATTCCTCGACGGTCCCCTCGGCGAAATTATCAATTCGGACATAGGCGAAACCGTCGATGCCAGGCAACATAAAATTGCGAGAGCCGTCGGCGCTGCGAGAAAGGCCGTAAACCGAATCGATATGGATTTCGGCGCGAACAAGACTAAGAACTATCGGCTTTTCGACGCCCTTTCGTTTGATGACGACTTCGACCGCCTCGCCCGGCTTGCCTCGCAACAATGCGCTGGCGTCGTCCATCGACATGCCTTGCGCGCTTTTACCGGCAATTCGCTCCAGCATGTCGCCGGCGCGAATTCCGGCGGCAAAGGCGGGCGAATCGGGCTGAGGCCGAGTGACCACTAATTCTTTCGTCTGAGGATCGACCGAAAGATAAACGCCGACGCCGACGAACTTCGCATCCAACTCGTCAATCAACTCTTTCGCGTCTTCCGGCGGCAAGTAGGCGGAATACTCGTCGAGTTTGTCGGTCATGCCCGACATCGCGCCTTCGAACAACTGACGCGCCCCGATTTTCGTCAGCGAAAGAGACTCGATTACGTCGATCGACTCGCCGAGAACGCGCGCATACCGACCGGTCGGCATGCCCAGGCGGCATGCCGCGGCAAGAGCTAGAGTCAAGAATATTATCGCAAGATTACGCAGCGGCATCGCGGCATCCGAATCAACCAAAAAGGGCCGGCGCGGCGAGTAACCGCCGCACGATCAATACGCTTCGCGACCAGCATTCCGGTCGCGTCGGGGCGCTCTTAGTGATGGCCGCAGCCGGAGCAGCCGCCGGTCTTCGGAACGCTCGGATTATCGATCGAAAAGCCGCGTCCGTAAGGACCGTCCACGTAGTCGATGACCGTGCCGTCGAGGTGCAGCGCCATTTTCTTTCGGGCAACGACCGAAACGCCGTGATGCACGTAGCGAGCGTCAATCGACGGATCGAACTCGGCGTCGAAATTAAGCGTGTAGTTCAACCCCGAGCATCCGCCGCCGGCCACGCCCATGCGCAGCGCCGCGCCCTCTTCAATGCTTTGCGCCTCTTTCACTCGTTTCACTTCGGCGGCCGCCGTTTCCGTCAACGTTATTCCCATCGTTTTCTCCTCTTCAGGAATGATAGAACTTGCTAAGCGACAATATAAATTATATTAATTCAGCGTCACATGCGAACGCAATTGCCGAATCGCCTCGGACAAATGCGAAACGACGTAATCGATCTCCTCTTCGGTATTAAATCGGCCAAGTCCGAACCGAACGGAAGAGCGAATTTCCGATTCGTTCAACCCAATTGCGGCCAACACGTGACTGGGAGCGGGATCGGCCGATGCGCAAGCGCTCCCCGTGCTCGCCGCCACGTCGGGCGCCTTCATCAGCAGCGTCTCACCGTCCATGTTTTCGAAGCGAACGTTCAAATTGCCGGGCAGTCGGCGCCCCGGCTCGGTCAAACTCGGTCCGTTTAACGAAACCCCTTCGACGACGGTCGAGAGCCGCTCGAAAAGCAGGTCACGCATCCGAAGAATGCGTTCGACTTCCGACTCGGCTCCGCTCTTCGTCGCAACTAAATCGGCGACCGCCAACTGAATCGCCTCGGCGAAACCGACGATGCCGGGGACGTTCGTAGTTCCGCTTCGAAGCGAGGACTCTTGACCTCCGCCGTCGATCTGCGACTCCAATGCGACGGCCGATTCGCCGCGGCGAACGTACAAAGCGCCGACGCCTTTCGGTCCGTATATTTTGTGCGCGGTGAAGCTCATTAGATCGACGTTCCACGCTTCGACGTCGACCGGCGACTTTCCGACCGCTTGAACGGCGTCGCAATGGAAAACCACTCCCCGTTCTCGGCAAAGCCGGCCGATTTCGGCGACCGGTTGAATCGAGCCGATCTCATTATTCGCCGCCATCACCGAAACCAAAACGACGTCGTCGTCGAGCGAGTCCTTTACCGCCTCAACGTCGACCACGCCTGCGTTCGGTCGGCCGTTTTTCGCAACAGGCAAGCGGACGATTTCGTATCCGCGCCGTTCCAATTTTTCCAGCGGAACCAAAACCGAAGGATGCTCGATCGCCGTAGTGACGATGCGGCGCTTGTTCGGCGATTTATCGCGAGCTTTTTCGATGAAGCCGCGAATCGCCAAGTTATTGCTTTCAGTCGCGCCGCTGGTAAAGATGACGTTTCTCGCTTTGGCCCCGACGGCGGCGGCGATCTTTTCGCGGGCTTCGTTGACGGCCGACTTCGCCTTCTTTCCGAATTCATGCGTCGAGCTACCGGCGTTGCCGAAGGTCTCGGTGAAAAAAGGCAACATCGCCTTGACGACTCGCGGATCGACGCGAGTCGCGGCGTGGTTGTCCATATAAACGGGTAAGTCAAACGCCATCGATTCTTCCAATCGCAGCCAATGCCGTCGGTCGCTTCTGCATTTTACGCAGGCGGCGAGGCCGAGGCAATTTCAAGGCGATTTCCCGAGGTTTCCGCTATTTTAACGATTGCAGAAGATCGCGCGGACGCAAATTTGCGACCACGTTTCGAATCCCTCCATGTCGGCGAGAATCTCTTCGACGGGCCGAAAGCCCGCCTCGCAAACGTCCTTCTCGCGCGGCTTCACGTTCGGCTCGGCGACGTCAAAAATATGCACGACGCCGAGATGCACACGACCGACCTCGGTCTCGTCGTCGTTGATGAATCCGATGCAACGCGATTCGTAAGTCGTATCGACGACGACTTCCTCTTCCAACTCGCGGCGAAGCCCTTCGTCATACGGATTCGCTCCGGCGGTCGCGGCGGCGTCGTCAATCGAGATGTGCCCGCCGATGCCCACGCTCCGTTTCTTATGCAATCGGCCTTCCCCCATCCCCGTGCCGCGTGTGTACTGAAAAACGCTCTTCCTGCCTTGCGCGTCGGTATGCACGAACAACACATAGGGGATCAATTGCTTGAAACTCGGGTCTTGCTCGACTTCGCGCCGCGGCCGGTAGCTCGTCAACTCCGGACGAAATAACGCGGCGGCGTACTTCTCGGCGTCTGCCGAGAAGCCTTGAAAATAGCCCGCGTTTCGAAAAGCCTCGGTGGGCACGACCAACACTCGCTCGGCATGAACCTCAGACACGGCGTCTTCCTTGATATTTTTGAACCAATTCTAATAACTTAAACTCGTCGGGCCTTTTAAAAAACCGTCGAGTCGATGCGTGCAAGCGCGCCTCTACAATTCCGAAACTCTTGAAAGTTTTACAAAATCAACATCGCATCGCCGTAGCTGTAAAAACGATACTCCTCGCGGACCGCTTCTTCATAGGCGCGGCGGATCAACTCGTCGCCGCCGAAGGTCCGCACGAGCACCAAAAGCGTCGTCTTCGGCAAATGAAAATTCGTCAGCAATGCGTCAGCGGCGTGAAACTCAAACGGCGGTCGAATGAATAAATCGGTATTTCCTTCAAAGGGACGCAATTCTCCGTCCCGGGCGGCCGTTTCCAGCGTGCGCATCGAAGTTGTTCCAACCGCCACGATTCGACCGCCGCCTTCGCGTCGCTCTTTAATCGTTCGCACGGCGTCTTCAGTAATCCTCGCCCATTCGGAATGAATGCGATGGTCTTCGAGTCGCTCGACGTTCACCGGCCGAAACGTACCGAGTCCGACGTGCAACGTCGCATGGGCGACTGCGACGCCTTGGGCTTCCAGTTTTTTCACAAGCGATTCGGTGAAGTGCAGGCCGGCGGTCGGAGCGGCCACGGCGCCGGGCGTCGAGGCGAAGACCGTTTGATAATTTTCGCGGTCGGTCTCGACCATCTGGCCGTCGCGAATGTACGGCGGAAGAGGCACGCGGCCGACTCGATCGAGCAGGGCGAACGAATCTTCGTCGGTCAACGGCTTCGCCGCCCACGAGCCGTCGTCCTGCTTTACGGCCAATTCCAAGCGCACGTCGTCTTTTCCGTCGGCGTTCTGCAACGTGATCGTTTCGCCGGGCTTTAATTTGCCGCGAGCATGTCCGATCACGTGCCAAAGCCCGTGCGGTCCGATCTCTAAGAAAAGCCCTTCCCAACGTCCGCCGGTCGCGGTGCGCGATCCGACGAGTCGGGCCGGAATCACCTTCGTGTCGTTAATCACAAGGCAATCGCCGGGCCGAAGCAACTCGGGCAGGTCTCGGATATGCCGATGATCGATCTCGCCCGACGATCGATCGACGACCAACAGCCGAGCGTCGACTCGCGACGGCGCCGGAAATTGGGCAATCAATTGACGCGGCAGTTCGTAGTCGTAGCGATCAAGTTCGTTCATCGAGTATCGGACCCAAAGACTGTTTTTCTTATACGTTACGCAAGTATATGAAAACCGGCTCCGAACCGTAAGGAGACGACGAGCTGGAGATCCGCTCGAGTGAGTGTGCGGAGCCGAGGAACAACCGACTTCGCAGGCCAGCCGCTTCTGAAACAGTCCCCACAAAACCAGAACTATCTATCAGCAAACAGGTTACAATTACGCCGGCACTTCTTTCGCAATCAGAAACACCGTTAGAACCATAAAAATTTACAAAAGTTATGACAATCTAGAACGACGAAAAATCATGGCAAAACTAGAGATACGAAAAATACAATTGTCACAACTGCGGGCCAACGAGAGAGCCTGCTTGTTTCTGAAAATAGAAATGAATATCTTTTGGTGAGCAGTGGGGATTTATGGGGAACCCTCCATTGCGGAGACACTTACCGAACGTTTTGCGACGACTTTTCAGACGGCTAAGCGGAATGCTTTTTACAGGTACGTTTTCACGAAATTTAGACGAAAAACTGCGATTAGCGGTGCCCAAGCCGTTTCGAGAAACGTTCGGATGCGAAAGAGGAGGACTTTTATTTCTCGCGCCCGGCACCGACGGGTCGCTAGGGCTTTACGCGGAATCGACGCTTGGCGCGGTCGCCGAGCGTTTGGCCGCCGCCTCGCCCGTTCGCCAAGACGTCCGCGCCTTCATGCGATTGTTTTACGCGCAAACGCAGCAAGTCGAGCTTGACGCGCAAGGGCGCATTCGCATTCCGCCGGAGTTGGCACAATCCGTCGGCCTGCAAAAAGAGGTCGTGCTCCTCGGCGTGCAAGACCACGTCGAGCTATGGTCCGTCGAACGCTGGAACGCTTACCTCGACGAAAAACGTCCGCATTACGACGAAATCGCCGAGCGCGCGTTCGATGCGAAATGATAAGCAACGAGAGAAAAAGGATGAGAGATGAAGAATAAAGGATGACGGTCGCAAGATTCCCTCATCCTTCATCCATCCGCCTTCATCCTTTGGTAGCGTAGTCCGTCCGTTAGTTCGCCAATAGCGCGAGAAAAGACTCCGTCGAAACAGGCCACCTTGACGGGGTTATTCTCTTTCTCGCGGGCGTCAAGGCAAGGACGTCTTGACGTTGCGAAACGCGGAGTAGAACGTCGTTTTCGTCGACGTATCAACCGCAAACGCTCGACCTCAAACGGTGCATGGACGTACTTGAGGCCGAGCGCTTTTTTAACCGCGAAACGCGCCATCCTTTCCACGAAGAGACGCGAGCGCTTCACGCGGGGAAAAAAGAATATGGACGCCTTTTTCAGCAGAAAAATTGAAATTTCTCTCTTCGGTCATTCACCGCACGATCACGAAAACACGATAGGACGAAAACGCTATATGCGTTTCGCCGGCCGCTAGTAAATTTTCAAAGAGCAAAGGAAAGGTCGCAAATCTTTCCGACAATGAGTCGTCCATAAAACGATAGCAAACGGTATGGCCTAATTTCCAGGAAAATATAGACCTAGCCGGGCAAAGAATTCTTACGTGGGGGTTTGCTCCTCACCACCCCCTTTCGCCCTTTCGATCTTTCGTGATTGCGCGATCTTTGCGCGAGGATATTCTCGGGACTTGGAAATCGCTAGCGTCTCCTTGTCTCGCATGGTAGATTAAGGCGAGACGTCGAGGCGGGGCGAAGGTAGGCCCGATCGGCGACGCCTTTTCCATTTGGAGCCTGGGCATGGCCTCACTCTCGACGGGACCGACTCCGCAAAACGCACCTCCGAACGCAACGCCCAACAACCGACGACGATTGGCAGCCGAAGCGGCGCTCGTCCTTCTCGTCGGCGTAGGCCTTTTTTCGACGGCCGCCCATTTTGACTTGCCGATGCAGGCCGCTTGGGGCGTCATCGCTCTAATCGCTTGGACGCTATGGCGATTAACGAACGCCAGCCGCTGGGGCATTCGACTGTGGGCGATCGGCGCGACGGCTATTAGCCTCGCTTGGCGATGGGATCTATCTTTAGCCCAAGATAGTTCCGGCCTACTCCTCAAGCTGCCCAACATCGTTGGACTGCTTTCGCTTTTTGTCGCGGGAATTATTTTCTTCTGTGCCCTCTTTGAGTTTCGAGCTTCCGTGCCGGAAAACTGCTTTGGCGTAACGCTAGCCTTTTTCTCCCTATTCACATTATTTTCCGCAACAAGCTCGGCCAATGCAATCGTCAACGCTCAAAAAAACGAAAACGCAACGACGCAGAGTCTAATCCTTCTGCATAAGCTTGGAGAAGAGGTAGAGGCCATACGAGCGAAACGAGGAAGCGTTCCGATCGACGAAGAAGAATTTGTCCGCTTGCGAGGCGAACCGCTGCCGATATATCGGTACACCCATAGAATAACTTATCAGCGCCGAAACGGCAACGAATATGAACTTGAACTGTTAATGCCAGACTTTTGGGGCGGCAGTTGGGATTTTTTCGGCTATATCATCCGATATGCAGGACCTCGCAATCCGCAGCGAATTCAATCCACACTCTTCTAAAGATCCAGTCTCTCATGCACGATTCCAAGCCGTATCGATTCGAACAAACGTCAAGCCTTCCGTTCTTCTTAATTTTCGGCGTGATCGCGTATGCGGCATTTCCATTCGTCAAACAATCCATAACGCAGCAAGCGGAACAAGCCGCCGCAAAGCAAAGTCGCGTGGCTTTGGCTGATCAACTTCGAGAGATCAAAGCAGGGAAAACAAACGCCCTCGTCCATCCCGCTCCGCAATTTATCGAGGACGTTTTCGCCGACGCCGAATGCGCGGCGAAAATCCGCGACGTTTATCTTGGCGGCGACGTCTCCGATCCGCGACTTGCGAAACTTGCCGAGTTGCCGAATCTCAAATGCGTGATTCTCTTCGGAGCCGGAAATGTCGACGCATTTATCGAAGGAATACGCGATAGTAAAAACATCGAGGAACTCTGCTTGGATTGGAGTGTCATGAAGACTGGCTTTGCATGCCTCAAGAGTCTACCGAATCTGCGATCGCTCGCGTTTCAAGTCAATTGCAACACCCAAGAGGAGCTTGACGGTCTTAAGAATCTGCAATCGCTCGAACGCCTTACCATTTCGCGGCTTTGGCAAAGCGATAAGCCCATATCCATCCTTCCGATTCTTCAAAGCTACCCTCGGTTACGCGAACTGACGATCGGAGCTGAATGTCGGGAACGTGATTTTGAAGAATATAAAAGATCAATCATTAGCGCATTGCCAAACTGCAAATGCCGCTTTTTAGATGAGGGACAATGAAAGAGTCACTGATTTCCGTGGGCTAACGCCCACGGTTTGATCTTATCGTCCCTTCGGGACTTCCGCATCTCATTCTCAGCAAAGCCCGCAACTGGAGTGTTTTTTAAACGGAGACACGCTGGACACAAAATGATTTGGGATTTGCTGCGACCTCTGCGAGGTCGAGAATCAAGGAGGGAAAATTCGTTTCCCCGGGTTGCTTCGCCCCCGGGGCTAATGGCTGGCATCCTTTCAGGATGCGGAGGAAGCTCGCAAAGGGCTAACGGCCTGCGAGGCGAAGCCTCGTTAATTGCCCGTTCCCAGGCTGAGCCTGGGAACGAGGAAGAATCGGTCGCTTAGAGTCCGGCGGCGACCGGTAACTGCCCCAGGAACATGGCGAAGAGAGCGTCGGGATTGACCGAGCTTTCGCGGAGGCGATCGGCGAGCGACGCCGCATGCGGCGTTCGATTCAGCTCTGCCACGTACTCGACGAGCAGTTTACGATTTTCCGGCCGGCCGTTCAGAAGATAATAAACCCAACCCCACGCCTCGGCGTATTCTTTGAGCGTCATCTCCTGCTCTTGCCCGATCGATTCGAGCTTGGCGAGGTTCGGCCGCCAACCTTCTTGCCGCATTCGTCCGACGAGCAAACGGGCGTGCGGCTCGTTCAAGCCTCGTTGCGTCGGCGGAACTTCAAAATACTCGGCCAAGCCTTCGTCCAACCAAGCCGGCACGTTCTTGACGACCGAATGCACGTATCCGTGCGTAACTTCATGCCGAAGGTCTTCGGCCACGCGATCCGACCAATACGTATAGACGGCCAGTTCCGATTCAGTATCGACGAAGAAGGCGCGACGGTCGGGGTATTCCGGATGGCGCTGCCGCACGAACTCTTTGAAGCGGGCCTCGCCGTCAAAGAGATAAATCGCGATCGGCTTCTTTGAAGGCGCCAGATTCAGCGAGTTCAACACAAGATGCCGTTGGGCGACGATTTCGTCCAAGAGCGGAGAGCGTTCGAACAACGGAACGTCGCTATTGATGATGAGCTGATCGCGGACGGAGACGAATTGACTCGGCGTTAAAACCGTTTGACGATCGGCCGCCGCGACGGAGCCGGGCAAGGCGAAACGCGAAGGGACGGAGTTGCACCCGACGCAAAACGTCGAAAAGCACAACGCCGTCCAATAGATGAAACGTTTCATTTGGCGCCCGCCGCGAGCTTTCGTCGAATTAGGCCGCACGAACCAAGAGACGGTTATCGACGCGAATCATATCGGCGATCGTGCATGCCAAGCTCGAGCCCCAGGCGTTCACGCTGTAGCGTTCCTCGACGGTTCGTCGGGCGGCTGCGCCCATTCGAGCGCGCAAGACCGGGTCGGCGGCGAGGCGTTCAACGGCCTCGGCCCACTCCTCAGGCGTCTCGACGAGGTAGCCGGTTTCGCCGTGGCGAACCATTTCGCGATGGACGCCGACGGGATTGGCGACGACCGGAAGACCGGCGGCCATATATTGCAAGACTTTCAGTCCGCATTTGCCGAGGCTCCACGTATCGTCGGGCATCCAGGCCACGCCGATATCGCCGTCGGCTAGATCATCGGTTTCGTTTTCCAGCGACCAAGGACGAAGCAAGACGTTCAGGCCGGCGAACTCGGCCGACTGATTGCAGACTTGCCAAAATTCCATGCCGGGCATCCGGGCGGCGATCGCGTGGAAGATATCGGGAGCTTGCTCAAGGGTCATCAGCGTCGAGGACTGGCCGATCCAAATAAGTCGGGCGTCGAGTCCGACGCGATGATGGCGAGCGAGTTGGTATTTTGAAGTATCGATGCAAGTCGGAACGACATGCACGGAGCTACGCGGCTTCCAGCGAACGGCGACCTCGCGCAGGTAGTCGTTACCGACGACGACGGCGTCGGCGGCGTTGACGATCGCGCGAAAACGCATCATGCGGGACCAGCTTTCGTCCCCTTTTTCGCTGTTGCTGTCGCGTTGAAAGACGGCGTCGTCGACGTCGTAGACGAAGCGCTTCGACCAATTACGGAGCAAAGACGTTTGCCAAGTGGGGAGCAGTTTGCGTTGGACGACGACCAAATCGGAAGCGGCGGCCGCACGAAGGTTCTGCATGCGGCCCCAAGCGTCTTTGCGCAAGGGAACGACCTCCAAGGAAATGCCCTCGTCGGCAAAATGCCCGGCGAACGCTTCGAGGCGATACCGACTGCAAACCGAATTATCGGCTTCGATTAGAGCGAGGACTTTCATGGCGATCCCTCCTTGGATACTTTTGACGCCGACGCGGACAAGCCTTTGAACCGAAACGAGCGTCAAAACGCAATGACGACGATGCTCGATCACGACGGCCGGGAATAGTATCAAAAAGGGCGAAGGCGAGAAACCCCAAAACGACCGAAACGTCGCAAGAAAAAGGTTTTCGCAAAAAAATAACGCTGCGAAAAATGTTACAAACACAGGCGATTATTTCAGCGATCGATCACTTTCGCATGCAGGCGACGATAGCGTTCAACTCCTCGATGACGCGAGGGATGATTTCGTCGTAGGAGAACGAGCCGAGGAGCGTTTCGCCTTTTTTGAGATTGACGCTGCTAGCGCCGCACCAGAGCCCCAGGTCGGCGCGATCAGTTTCGCCCGGTCCGTTTACCCGACAGCCCATCACGGCGATGGAGACGGGAAAATCCTTGGCAAACAGAGTCGCCGCGCGAACTTGACGCGCCAAGTCGCAAAACCGGTCGTTTTCGACCCGCGAACAGCTCGGGCAACTAATAATTTCCAGTTTTTGCCCCGTCGCCGAATGATACTCTTCGGCCGAGTCGGCAAATTGGAGACGACCTTCTTCGACGTCGCAGATAATTTCGCAACCGGCCATGATTTCACGCCATTTTTCAGTTGCTGGAACGGTGAGCGAAACGCGAAGCGTATCGCCGATGCCCGCCGCGAGGAGCTTTTCAAAGGCCCAACGCGTTTTCTCGATTCCTTCCGGGGGCATTCCCGCCTCGGTCACGCCGAGATGCAACGGGACGTCGGGGCGCTCTTTGGCGAAGCGTCGGTTCAGTTCGACCACGGCCGTCGGCGACGATTCTTTGAGTGAAACGCAGTAGCGAGTGAATCCCAATTGATCGAGGAATTCGCAGTGGGCCAGCGCGCTGGCCAGCATGGGGCCTTGCGAATCGCCGGGCGCGAACTTTTCGCGGCAGGCCGGATCGACCGACCCGCTATTCACGCCGACGCGGAGCGCGCAATCATGCTGGACGGCCGTATCGACGAGAAAACGAACCTTGTCTTGCCAAGGGCGTTCCGGCTCGAAGTGATAGAGATGCCCAGGATTGTAGCGAATTTTATTGACCGACGGCGCGACTTCGGCCGCGAGTCGGTAATTCTCTTGCAAATCGACCGACAGATTGGCGTCGGTTTTGGCGCGGATTTTTTTAAGGGCGTCGGAATCGACTTTATTGTCGACGGCCAAGCGCACAATTCCCGCTCCCGCTTGAACGAGCTCTTTAATCGAAGCGACGGTCGCCTTCACGTCGGAAGTCTTCGTGGCGCACATACTTTGCACGACGATCGGATGTCCGAAGCCGATCGAGACCGAGCCGATCGTTACCGTTCGCGTTCGATTACGTTCCGTTGCCATCGTAGTGAATATCCAGTCGGTTGTGCAATTGTCAAACTCCCCGGCATTTTACCGGCGAGCCGTATTTTTTCCCAGTTTCGCGTTTGGATCAATGCCAAAGCTCCCCCCCGAAACCAAAAGCTAATGAAAGGACGGAAAAAAAAATCCAATTCAAGCTAGAGAATCTACAGGAACTTTGCCGATAAAATCGCCGACGATGAGTTCGCCCCAAGGCCGCTCCGTCGGAAGCCTTGGCGAAAGCGTTACTTTTCCAAAGTTGGCCATTCAGCCGTAAGACAATGCAAGACAAGACGTTACAACCGAGAGAACTTCAAATCGCCGTAGCCGAAGCGACGCCGCAACTGGCGTTTTCGGTGCGACGAGGCAAGTCTTGCTCTCGATTCGGACGTTTTGGCGTCGCAATGTCGCTCCGCTGGCTGATAATCCTGGGCTTCATCGGCAATTTGGTCGGTTGCTCGGTTTTACCGCAATTTGATCGCCAGCCGCAGGTTCACAATCCGTTTCCGCAGTTGTCGAAGGTGGCTGTCGCCCCGTTCTTCAATCTTTCGACGGAAGCGACGCTCGACGGCCGCAAAGTCGCCTTGGCCTATTTCAACGAACTGCAATCGGTGCCCGGCTTCGAAGTCGTTCCGGTGGGCGTGGTGGAAACCGCGATCCGCGAACGGCATCTCGATCTCCGTGGACCGGAAGACGCCCGAAAGTTGGCGCAGATATTGAAGGTGGACGCCGTCGTGATCGGCGCGGTGACCGATTATTCGCCGTACTATCCGCCTCGGATAACAATGCAAGTGGAATGGTACGCGGCCAATCCGGGTTATCATCCGATTCCGCCGGGCTACGGTCTGCCGTGGGGAACGCCTGACGAAGGCGATATTCCCGCTCCGCTGGTCTTCGAAGCGGAAATGGCGTTGGCCAAGGCGCAGTTAAAAACGCAAACGCCGACGACTCCTATCGACGGACAAACCAGCGCGGCGAAAGACGCCGGCGCGAGGCAAGCAAGTTTCACGACTTCGGCCGAGCCGAAAAAAGAGTCGTCGGACGGTCGCTCGAAAGAGCAACTAGCAAACGCTTCTCAAACGATCGACGGGCGGCAGTCGTCGCAAAACGGTCAAGCTTCCGGCGAAACCGTTACAAACGCGCAAGCCTCTTTAAGCGGCGCCTCTTTACCGGCGAACTGGCCTGATCCGCACGGATTTATTCCGCCCGGACCGCAGGCGACGCCGCCGATGAGCGTTCCGTCGAACGCTCCAGTATTGCGTCACACAAAGACTTACATCGCCAACGACGGTGATTTTACGACGGCATTAGAGAGTTACTACAAGTTCCGCGACGACTCTCGTATGGGGGGATGGCAAAGCTATCTCCAACGCACCGACGACTTCATTCGCTTCTCTTGCCACATGCATATTAGCGAAATGCTGACGGCGCGAGGCGGAGCGGGCGAATCTCGATTGGTGGTTCGCTGGCCAAAACTCCGATAACAGATGTAGAGGCTGGAACGAATCACCTGGAGTCGCGTGATTCGACGCCTGAGCGCCTCTCGCCGATTTTTTGTTTAAATCGGGACGGTGCGCGACGGCGAAGGAAAGTCCGTCGGATCGTGCGACTCCGCATCGGCCATCGCCGGAGGCGATGACGACAGAGGCGTGCGAATTTCTCGACGCTTAATGGATGCCGACAAAGCCGCATGACCGGACGGCGGGCGTCGTCGCTCGCAAAACGGTTGATTGGCGGCGTAGGTCCCGATTGGGGAAGCGGCGCTCGACGAATTTTGGAGAATACAACTGTGGGTCAGGATATCAACGTTTTAGCGTTGGTCAAAGGTTCGGAACGGTACGTCTTTCTTTATGATGACGAGAGCCGGGCCGAGACGCTGCGCACGCTCGGTCGTTACGCCTCCAATCCGGAGCTGAGTTTCACATGGTACGACGCGGCGGTGTTAAGCCAAAAGGTCCGCCAAGAATCGCAGAAATTCACGCCCCATCAACGCTTCGAGTTGCCGACCGCGCCCGACGAACTTTGTTAGAAACAGGAAAGAATCGCAAATTGATTATTGCAAATCGTTAGTTGGAGGTTCGTTTACGACCTTCGCGTTTTTTGCAATTACAAATTCCCATTAACCAATTTGCAATTGAGAATCGCCTCGCCTCAACGGCGATTCAACCGTTTCGCGGTTCTTGGGGATACGCCTTATGCGAGCCGCCGTCGAACGCTTTCTGCAATATCTTCGAGTCGAGCGAAACGCGTCCGACTACACGATCAAAAGCTATCGTGAGGATCTTGACGCGTTGGCCGACTATCTGGAGCAGTCGTCGGGCTACGAACCGAATCCGGCCGACGTGGCGGTTCTCGATCTACGCGGGTACGTGGCGGCGATGCATGAGTCGGGCTACGCCAAAGCTTCGATCGCCAGGCGTTTGGCTTCGATGCGAAGTTTTTTTCGTTTCGGCCAGCGTGAAGGGTGGACGAAGTCGAACCCGGCCAAGCCGCTCCGCAATCCGCGTAAGGGACGCACTCTTCCGCACTTTCTTTCGGCCGAAGATATCGGCCGACTGCTGCAAGCGCCGCCGGCGAACGAGCCGATGGGACTTCGCGATCGCGCCATTCTCGAAACGACCTACTCGGCGGGCCTCCGCGTGAGCGAAGTCGTCGGGCTAAACGACGGCGATCTTGATCTCGTCGAAGGGATCCTCCGCATCCGCGGAAAAGGACGTCGCGAGCGACTTTCGCCCGTCGGCTCCTACGCCGTTCGCGCGATTCAACGTTGGCTGAAAGCGAGACGATTGCATCCGAAAATACCGGTCGGCCCGCAAGCGCCCGTGTTCGTCAACAAATTCGGCCGTCGTTTGACCACGCGAAGCGTCGCACGCATGCTGGAGAAGTATCTTAAACTAACCGGCCTCGACGCGCGGACTTCGCCGCATTCGCTCCGACACAGCTTCGCCACGCACCTGCTCGATCGCGGGGCCGACATCCGGAGCGTGCAAGAGCTATTGGGGCACAAAAGCCTCATCACGACCCAGATCTACACGCACGTAAGCGCGGCGGCGCTCCGAAAAATCTACGAGAAAGCCCATCCGCGGGCGAAGTGAACCGGCGCTTCGTCGGCGCTCGTTTCCATTCGGCGAATTCTCGCATTGATTCGGAATCCGCGTGAATCTCTTGCCGTTCCTCCGGTTCGCCTCAGGCGCCAAGCGCGTGGAGTAGGCGCTTGGCTCGAAGTAGGTTTTATTACGCATTCGGCGGCGGCAATTTCGCTTTATTCTCTATCGTAATCTACTCTTTCTTGGCATATCGTCGCATGCGACGGAGCGTGGAGAATTTCTCCGACGCGCCGTAAGCGACATGCGCGTACCCAAAAACGACTTCGCGGAACGTATTGACGCCGCGGCCTTAGCGTGCGGCGTCGTTATTGAACCGCCTTGCGATCGAAATACATTTTCACAGGGACGATCTCGTGAAAAGCCCGACGTTCACGCATATCATCGGCAACCGCAGCATTCGTACGAAATTGCTGCTCGGCTATTCGACCGCGTTCATAATGTTTTTCGCGGCGACCGCTTATGTGATTTATCCGACGATGCAAGACGCCATCGAGAAGAACGCCGAGAGCGAATTGAGAAATTCGACGAAAACCATTCTGAGCATGATTCAGACGACCTCGGACGCTTCGATGAAGAATTATCTTCGAGCCGCGGCCGAAAAAAACAAAGACATCGTAGAAGGGCTCTTCGCTCAATATAGACGAGGGGAATTAAGTCAGGAAGACGCCAAGCGTTTAGCCTCCAAAGTCCTTCTTAGCGAGCGGATCGGCGAAACGGGCTATTTCTACTGCGTAGACGGCTCCGGGGTTTTGCAGGTTCATCCGTTTCCGACCCTCGTCTCCACGGACGTCTCGCGTTACGACTTCGTCAAGGAGCAGTTAAGAAAGAAAGAAGGTTACGTAGAATACGAATGGCGTAATCCAGGCGAAGCGTCGGAGAGAATGAAAGCGATATATATGACCTATTTCAAGCCATGGGACTGGATCATATCCGCTTCGGCCTATCGTGACGAATTTTCGCAACTTGTGAACATCGAGAATTTCCGCAAAGAGATACTGTCGTTGCAATTCGGCAAAACCGGCTATACGTACATCCTCAATTCAAACGGAGACGTAATCGTTCACCCGACGCTTTCCGGAAACGTCTCGAATACCACGGATTCGCAAGGGCGGCCCTTCATTCAAGAAATCTGCAAATTAAAGAGCGGAAAAATCGTTTACGACTGGCAAGGACCGAACGACTCGGCGCCGCGGGAAAAGTTAGTCGTATTCGGATATATTCCGGCGTTTGATTGGATCGTGGTCTCGTCCTGCTACTCGGACGAGATATATTCTCCGTTAAAGAGCATTCGCCAAGCGATGATCTTCGCATTCATCGCTTCGCTGGTATTTGTTGTGGGGCTCACGGCCGCTTACTCGTCTTACTTCACTCGCAATTTCAAGAAGATCATTCGCGGATTCCACTCCGGGGCGAAGGGGGATTTTTCGGTTCGCATCGTTCGAGCCTCGAAAGACGAATTCGGGCGGTTGGCGGATTACTTCAACGAATTCATGGCCAAGCTCGATTCCTATAACCAATCGCTTCGACAGGAAATCGCCGAACGACGACAAACCGAGGAAACGCTTCAAAAACGCAACGAAGATCTCGAGCGTTTCGAAAAGCTCGTCGTCGGCCGAGAATTAAAAATGGTCGAACTTAAAAAACAAATCGCCGATTTGGAAGAGCAAATCACGATCATGGGGAGATGATTCGATGAACGAGCGTCAGCAAGCGGAATTACGTAAATTCGTGGCGCCGGAATTCGTATACGGCATTGGGGCGATTTCGCTCGTCGGTCGATATGCGCGAAACTTCGGCGCAAAAAAAGCGTTAATCGTCACCGACCCCGGTTTAGTTGAATCCGGTTGGGTACGGAAAGCGGTAGGTTACCTCGACATCGAAGGAGTGCGTTCGGCGGTGTTTCAAGAGGTGACCCCGAACCCGAAAGATCACGAAGTAATGTCGGGGGTACGTTTTTACGCGGACTCAGGATGCGACGTGATTATCGCCGTGGGGGGCGGCAGCACGATGGACTGCGCAAAGTGCATCGGCATAGCCCACGCCAATCGAAAAGGTCCGCTCGAATTTGAAGGCGTCGACGAAGTGGAAATGCCGGGCCCTCCGCTGATTTGCGTGCCGACGACGGCCGGGACTTCGGCCGACGTCTCCCAATTCGCCATCGTCACCGATTCGACGCGAATGGTGAAAGTCGCCGTGATCAGCAAAACGGTGGTGCCCGACGTGGCGTTGATCGATCCGGAGACTACGACGACGATGCCGGCCGACTTGACCGCCGCGACGGGAATTGACGCATTGGTCCACGCGATCGAAGCTTACGTGTCGAACGCCAATTCGCCGATCACCGATTTGCATGCGTTGGCCGCCGTCCCGCTTATAACGCAAAACCTTCAATCGGCGATCGCCGCTCCGCGCGACCTGGAGCCAAGATCCAAGATGACGCAAGGGAGTTTGTTCGCGGGGTTGGCGTTTTCCAACGCGAGTTTGGGACTGGTCCACGCCATGGCGCACAGTCTCGGCGGCTTGCTGAACCTCCCTCACGGGGAATGCAATGCGGTTCTTCTCGATCATGTGGTCGATTTCAATTACGAAGCAGTACCGGCGCGTTACGATCGAATCGCATCGGCGATGGGGGTTGCGATCGAGGAATCGGCTCCCGAAAAACGCAAGTCGGCGTTGCTCAACGCGATCGTTCGACTGCGGGAAAAGGCCGGCATCAAGAGGACCGTAGGAACGATGGGAGTCGCGAAAAAGGACATTCCTCAATTGGCGATTAACGCCTTTAACGATCCTTGCATGGCGACGAATCCGCGCAAGGCAACGGTTGAAGAAATTGAGAAGCTATATGAACGAGCGCTCTGAACACGAAAGAACGCAACAAGCTCTGCGCGATAAGATTATCGGGCTGGGCGACCGATCGCTTCGGAAAAGCTACTATCCGCAGCTTCAAGAAAGGCTTGAAGAGACGGAGAAGAGTCGCAATTTCTTGGCGGAGAAATCGGCCGCCCTGTTGAACATGCTTGAGGACTTGGAGGAAACTAAAAAAGGCTTGACTGAAAGCCAATCCCAATATCGTTCTCTAGTCGAGAATCTGAGCGACGCGATCTTCAGTTTGGATATGAAGGGAAACGTCGCTTACATCAGTCCGATCATCGAAAATCTTACGGGTAAACCCCCGGAGTACTACGCGGGCCGACGCTTCGCCGAGATCATCGCCGCCGAAGACATGCACTTGCTAATCGATTGTTTTAAACGGGCCCTCGGCGGAGAAGAGACGTTTCTTGAATTCCCGCTAGCCACGGACGACGGCTCCAGAAAACATGTTCGCCTCTCCTGCCGCTCACGCAAGGAAAATGGCCGAATCGTCGGCTTGACCGGAGTGCTTAGCGATGTTACTCGAAGCAAAGAAGCGGAGGATTCGTTGCTCCGCACGAATCGAGAATTGCGGGCGATCAGCAATTGCAACCAATCGCTGATGCGAGCTCAAGATGAACGCACTCTTCTGCAAACGATATGCGACATCGTATGTAACGAGGCGGGCTACGCTTCAGCATGGGTCGGCTATGTTGACGGCGAAAAGAACGAGTCTATATCCACGGTCGTCCAAGCGGGACAAGAATATCATGGCTCTTCGCATAATCAGCTTCGCTTGACTAACGGCGAAAATCGAAGCGATCCGACCGTTCAAGCGGTACGACTCGGCAAAGCCGTATGCGTTCAAGACATGTCCCTTTGCTCGGAATCGGCTTCTTGGGTATCGGAGGAGTTGGAGCGAGGATACCGCTCGAAGATAGCTCTTCCGCTGAAAGACGAACTCGCTGCGACGTTCGGCGTATTGACGATATATTCCGCCGAGGCGAACGCATTCGCGCCGCCGGAAATCCGTCTCCTCGAAGAGTTATCGGGAGACTTGGCGTACGGAATTTGCGCGCAACGAAACCGCGACGAAGTGAAACGAGCCGAGCAGGAGCGCCAAACCCATCTCTGGTTCCTTGAAAGTATGGAGGCGGTGAACGTCGCAATCCAGGGAGCGAGCGACCTGGAGTCGATGCTAAATGAAGTATTAGAGGTCGCTCTCGCGATATTCCGCTGTCATCGAGCGTCTCTGGGATATCCTTGCAGCGAGGGAGAGGAAACATGTCGGATCGCTCATGAACGCACTCATCCGGAATATCCGGGCGCGCTTCTTAAGGG
Source organism: Thermoguttaceae bacterium (assembly GCA_963665265.2). GTDB lineage: Bacteria > Planctomycetota > Planctomycetia > Pirellulales > Thermoguttaceae > CAXXHQ01. Next base: position 3,904,385 of record OY762224.2, read on the forward strand.
CGAGTGCATTCGGCAAACGACGCGTCGGACGGAACTTCAACGCCGATTGCTTTCGTCGAACAGACCGGTTTCAATCGGTCCGGCCGACGTCGCAGGATTTGATTTTGAGATCTTACCGGAAATGAGGACGGATTACGGAATTCAATCGGCCTTGATGACGGCGATTTATCCGAAGGGCGATAAACCATATCAATTCGGGCTGCACCAATGCGATTCGCCTCGGGTTTGGAGCGACGACGAGAAGGCGTTATTCGAGGCGATCGGACAGCGATTGACGGACGGACTGACAAGCATGCTCTCCTTCCGCAATCTTCAAGCCAGCGAAGAGAAGTATCGACGGATTGTCGATACCGCTTCGGAAGGAATATGCGAAATCGACTCGCAATCGACCATCACGTTCGTGAACGAGAAGATGGCGAAGATGCTAGGGTACGAGGCGAGTGAAATAATCGGAAGCGCTCTGACGACGTTGCTTTTCGAAGGCGACGCGGATGAGCATTATCGGCGAATGGAGGCGAGACGTCGAGGGCTGTCGGATAATTATGAGCGGCGACTGCGGCGAAAGGACGGTCAGGCGGTGTGGGTTCTCGTCTCCGCGTCTCCAATATTCGACCAAGACGGACGCGTGATCGGTTCGTTCGCGATGCATACCGACATCACTGAGCGCAAGCAGGCGGAGGACGCCTTGCGCGATAGTTTGCTGCAGCTCGATGCCGCGCAAAAGACGGCGAAAATCGGGTTCTGGAACTTGCGTTTGGCCGACAAGCGAATCGAATGGTCGTCCGGATTAAAAGCGATATTTGAAATTGCGTCGGATGATCCCGCCCCGACGCTCGAAGAGTTCCTCGATTACGTGCATGACGAAGACAAGGATTTTATCGCCAATCAAATACTCTTGCATTTGGCCTCTCTCGACGATTCGGCTCTTTCGTATCGTTATCGAATCGTTATGAAAGACGGCCGAACCAAATATCTGGAGCATTTCGGACGAAAGAAATATGACGCTCAAGGAGTCGTCGTCGATATTTATGGGGCCGTTCAAGACATTTCCGAACGCATGCAAGCCGAGCAAGCCCTCCTCGAAGAACAGTCCCTTACCAACGCCTTGATTGACGGTCTTCCCGGCATTTTCTATCTCTACTCCTATCCCGAGTTACGGCTCCTTCGTTGGAACAAAAACCACGAAACGCAACTGGGATATACTCACGATGACCTCGTCAATCGGTCGGTCACCGATTGGCATTTAAATGAAGCTAAAGCGGCGGTTCTCGCGGCCGCGGAAATCGCGATGAAGACCGGGCAGAATCAGGTCGAAACGCCTCTGTTGGCAAAAGACGGAAGTAAAGTTCCGTTCCTCTTGACCGGGGTGAAACTGGAAACGCAAGGAAAACAATATCTTTTGGGCGTAGGAATAGACGTCACCAATCAGAAGCGAGCCGAAACCGCCCGGAATGAAAGCGAGCAACGCTTCCAAAGACTGCTTGAGTGTCTTCCCATGCCGATCGCTTGCACGAACCACGAAGGCAAAGTCACATTTTGGAACGACCGCTTCACCAAAGAGTTCGGCTATACCGGCGATGACGTCTCCGACATCTCGCAATGGTGGACCGCGGCCTATCCCGACGAGCGCTATCGAGAGTCGGTCAAAAGGCAGTGGGCCGAGGCCATCCGCATCGCCGAGGAGACCGGCTCCGACATCCCGCCTGACGAATACCAAATCACGTGCAAGGACGGCGGCGTCAAAGACATGATCGTTTCGGGCATCGTCATCAACAACGATCTGCTTACGACCTTCGTCGACGTGACGGAGCGTAAACGGACCGAAGACGCGCTGCGTCACGCCGGCGCGGAATTGCAAAAAGTGAACGAACAGCTCCGCAAGGCCAGCGAAGTGAAAGATCAGTTCCTCGCCGCGATGAGCCATGAGATACGCACGCCCATGAACGCCGTGATCGGTATGACCGGCATTCTGCTCGATACGAATCTGGACTCCGATCAGCGCGACGCCGCGGAAACTATCCGCACCAGCGGCGAAGTTCTCCTCGCGCTAATCAACGACATATTGGATTTTTCAAAAATCGAAGCCGGACGGATGGATCTGGAAAGGCAACCGTTCAATCTTCAGCAATGCGTTAACGAAGCTTTCGATTTAGTACTGCATCAAGCGCAAAAGAAAAAACTCGCCACGAGCGTCGAGTGGGACCCCCACGTTCCGATGCACCTCGTCGGCGACGTCACCCGACTGCGTCAAGTTCTCGTCAATCTCCTCGGCAACTCGATCAAGTTCACCGAGAAAGGCGAAGTCTCGCTCCGCGTCGCTGCCGTTCAACAGGAAAACGAAACCTATCAACTTCACTTCGCCGTGAAAGACACGGGCATCGGCATTCAACCTGATCGATCGGACCGCCTTTTCCAAGCGTTCAGTCAAATGGACGCCTCGATGAACCGTCGTTTCGGGGGCAGCGGTCTCGGACTGGCGATTAGCAAACGCATTTGCGAAATGATGGGAGGACGGATTTGGGCGGAAAGCACAGGCGTTCCGGGCGAAGGCTCCGTTTTTCATTTCACCGTCCTTGTGCGTCTTGCCGACAAGGAGATTCTCGCCGCCGAGCCGTCCGACGACTCCCGTTTGACGGAAAAGGAGATTTCCGATCGATCCGCAATTCAAGCGCTTCGCATTCTTCTAGCCGAAGACAACCTCGTCAACCAAAAAGTCGCGCAGAAGCTCTTGGAAAAAATCGGCTGCCGCGCCGACGTCGTCTCGAACGGCAAGGAAGCTTTTGACGCCTACGTGAACGTGGGCTACGACGTGATTCTCATGGATTGCCAAATGCCCGAAATGGACGGTTACGACGCGTCGCGATTGATCCGCCGACATGAACGCGAGAACTCTAAAAAGGCGGTCACGATCATCGCCATGACTGCGCACGCATTGCAAGGCGATCGCGAAAAATGCCTCGCCGCCGGAATGAACGATTATCTTAGCAAGCCGGTTCGTCAAAGAGAATTAGAGCATGCTTTGGCCAAAGGGCGTTCCATTTCCGACGCACGCGGGATCGAAGCGCCGCGGGACGGTTCCCCAGAGGCGGGTAAAGCGGATTCCGCGTCTAAGAACGCGGAGCATATGGACGACGCCTCGCTCGATAGGGAATCGCTCGACTTGATCGCGGCCGGCGACGTAAAAGGCGCCCGCGAAGTAATCGATATGTATTTGAGCCAAGGTCGGCATATCCTCGTAGATCTACGAGGAGCCTCGCAAAAGAACGACGCCGCTCAGGTCCGTCAACTCGCGCACAAGCTGGCTGGCTCGAGCGCGGTTTGCGGGCTCCCGATCATGGTCGAGCCGCTTCGAGAATTGGAGCAAAAAGGAGCCGACGAAAAACTCGAAGGAACCGAAGAACTTATCGAACGGATCGAACGCCGTCTCGACCTAGGGGAAAAACTGCTCACCCAATATCTGCGCGATTTGGAAGGGCGATCGTAATCCAAGCGATTCGCCTACCGTCTCAACGCTTCGTAATAGTCGTAAAGGTCGAAGAGCGCTTCGCGCATGTCGCCTCGACGCCGGGCAAGCGATTCGCTCACGACGGTCGGCGGAATTTTCACCGTACCTTCGCGAAGCAACTCAGTCACGATTTTTTGGGCCGTCGCGTCGTCCGTCTCGGTGCGAAACAGTTCGGGCAAACCGATCGGCGAGTGCGATGTGACCAAAAGTCCCCAGCCGGCTTTTCGACAAAATCGCATCGTTCGGAAACGGGACCATCGGCTTAATTGTTCGTAGCCGTCCACGGCCAGCGTCGTCGGAATGCGGGATGCGGCGTTCTTTTCGAGGCGAATCGGCAATCGGCGCTCGCCGTCGTGCAATTCGACGTGAACGACCTCGCGTTCCTCTCGCAATAGATTCAGCAAGGCGGCGAGCAAGGTTGATTTGCCCGATCCGTGCGGACCGACGATTTCGCCTTGATCGGCGGCGGAATGAAATTTTTCGATGAGACCGCGCAGGTCTTGCCCGTCGGAAAAAAAATATGGAATCGCGCCCGGCCGAATGCGACGCGAGACGAACGGATTGCTCGGCGTAAAAACGGTTCGTTCGGCGGTCATGCGAGCGGCGGAATTTCTTTGGGGATCGGGGGCGGTTTGACGTCGCCGAGACGAAATTCCTTTTCGCCCAAGACGTCTCTTCCTCGCCGCAAAATAGCGCGAACTCGCACGCACCAGCGAATATAGACGATACGGCCGTCGTAGCTTAAAGGGCTATTGGGCAATTTCGCCTCGAATCGCGTCGGACGGTCGACGTTCATCGGGGCGCCGTCGTCCGCGCAGAACCGGCGAAAGTCGAGCACGGCCATGTCCTCGTCCCCTTTCCCTTCGGAAAACCAAAGGATCGAGGCTTCGACGCTTTTCACTAACTCCGATTCAAGATCATTAAACATGTACTCGCCGAGAAGAACGTCGCCGGGCGCATAAACGCGATCGGGATCGTCGAAGCGAATCGATACGGACGGTTCGGCGTTCATGCCCTGGCTCCTTCGGCCGTCGGATAGACGATGATGGGAAACGAGCGCTTGAAGTTCGGCCAGCCGGCCACGTCTCCCTCGACGACCAGCGACCAATTCACTTCGTTATTTTCGGACTTGAACGAGTGCATGGCGCCCGGGGGAACGGCGACGACGCATTCTCCCTCGAACGGAATTCCCGAGAGGACTGAAAAATTAAGGCGGCGGAATATCTCCAGCCGAATCACTTCGTATTCCTCGGTCCGAAGATTGGTCCCTTGGCGATAGCGGGCGCGTTCGACGCAAACCAGCGAAGCAGTGAGCGCGTTGACCGTAAGACTTCCCGACTGCGAAAGAAACAAATTACATTCTTTGCCTGGATGGAGCGGGTAGTCGGATATTTCGACGAAGGTCGGGCCAATGCCGGTCGTAATGAGCAACTGCCGGAAGAAGATGACCGTCAAAAAAACGCCTAGTCCGAGGAAGAGCGCATATGCGGCGTAAACTCCGAATCGGAGTAAGCCGTCGGGTAATTCGGCCCCGCTGGCGCCCCAGATCATGAAAACGACGGCCGCGTTCCAAATCACGCAAATCACCGCCGAGCCTAGCAACGTCCACGCCGGCGAGCTTTCAATGGGCAAGCGATAGCGAAGCCTCGTGCCGGGACTGTTCGTGACGTCGGAGTAGCTCGGAACGTTGGGGAAAACGGGCAGGGACTCGCGATCGACGCCGAGCCGGTTGGCCCGTGCGTTGGCCATGGCTCTAAGCCGTTGCCGGATGGCGGCGCGATGCTCGGCCGTTCGCCCCCAGTGGAAAAAGAAATAGACCAGGCCGCCGCCGCCGATAAAAATCAAAATCACGGGAAGCGAAGCGATGACGTAAACGTTCCAGTGATATTGACGGACCAGGACGGCAACGCGCGGATCGCTCGGATCGTACCAGCAAGGATACTCCTTGCCGATTTCAAAGCGATCGAGAACGGCCTGGGCAACGTCACGGTCCGACGAATAGTTCTCGCCGACGTCGTAGGTCCATGTCCGATAAGCGACGTTCTGGACTTCGTACTCGATGTGAATTTCGGGCCGATAGAGCAGGCCGTCTTTTTGAGGCTCTTCGCCAATTCGTTTTTCGAGCGTTTTGCAGGTCGTCTGCGCAAAACGATAGTTGGCCCGCCACTCCGGAATCATCCATCCGAAAAGAATAATGAGGAGCGAGAGGACTCCGATGCCCAAGAAAACGCTATAGGTAATCGCTTCGCCGACGCGTCCGAGCGCTTGAGAGCCGGTTCGGCGATTGCCGCGTTTCTTGTGATAAAATCGGAAGGAAAATCGCGCCAAATTGTTCGCTCCGCAAAGTTTAGAGCCTCATCGGCCAACGGCACGAGGTCGTCGACGCCGAGCGACAGGCGGAGGAGATTCCGATTACGCGACGGCGGCCGATTGCGCTTTGCGTTGGAATCCGATTCCTTCCAAGGCCTTGTATACTTCTTCGAGGGTTTTTTCGCCGAAATTCGAGATGCTTAAAAGATCTTCGCGCGTGCAATGCAACAGATCGTTGACCGTGAAAATGCCGCGTTCTTCCAAGCAGTTGGTGGTTCGCACCGAGAGACCGATTTCGGCGGTGCTCATTTCCAACTTGTCTTGCATATCCTTGGCGTTTGAATCCTCAGCATTGATTCTGATTCGCGTACCCATGGGGTCCCTCCCAAGCGTTGAGCAAATGTCGTCGAACGAAAACTCGGAAAAACAAATTATTCCTCGTCCGCAGCCAAGTAGTATAGCAATAATCGAGGTCTTGGGTAGTATGGCCCTGGTAAAGAAGCGGAAGAAATTGTCAAATAATCGAGCCGTCGGCGAACCGCGTCTCGTACGGCGTGCGTAAGCAAGATATCCGGGATTTCGTTTTTGGAGCGGTCGCATTTTGCATCATTTGCTCGCTAATTTGACCGAAGCCCAGCAGGAAGCCGTCACGGCCATGGACGGGCCCTTATTGATACTTGCCGGGCCCGGCAGCGGCAAAACCCGAGTTATTACGCACAGAATAGCCTGGCTTTTAGAGAACGGCGTCCCCGGCCGACAGGTTCTCGCGCTGACATTCACGAATAAAGCCGCCGAGGAGATGAAAAAACGGATCGATCTGCTGGCCGGCGAGACCTCGGTTTGGGCCGGCACTTTCCATCGATTTTGCGCAGTTTTGTTGCGGAAATACGCCCCCTTCGTCGGTCTCCAGCAGAATTTTTCGATCTACGACGTCAGTGATAGCATGAGCATCCTGCGCCGGGCCATCGGCCGCGAGTCGGCCGCCTCTTCGACCGTCACCCCCGAGGCCGTGGCCAACGGAATCAGCTGGGCGAAGAACAACCTCATTCCGCCAAGCCAGTACGCCGCCAAGCCCGGCCATCTGCTCGGCGCCGCCGTCGCCAAAGCCTATCCGGCCTATCAAGCCGCCTTGCTCGCCGCCAACGCCGTCGATTTTGACGACCTCCTTTTTCATGCGGCCAACGTTCTGCGTGAAAATCCCGAGGTCCGCGCGGCCCTCGACGAACGGTATCGCTACATTCTCGTCGACGAATATCAAGACACGAACCTAGCGCAATACGCCATCGCCCGGGCGTTGTCGGTCGATCATCCGAACTTGGCCGTCACCGGCGATCCGGACCAATCGATTTACGGCTGGCGCGGAGCGAACTTGAACAACATTCTGGAATTCGAGCGCGACTATCCCTCGGTCCGCGTCGTTCGCTTGGAAAGAAACTACCGCAGCACGAAGCGGATTTTGCGGGCGGCCTCGGAGTTGATCGCGCACAACGTTCGCCGCAAGCAAAAAGGGCTCTTCACTGAAAACGACGAAGGGGCGCCGGTCCGCTTGACCCAATACGGATCGAACCGCGACGAGGCCGAATGCGTGGCGGCGCGAATCGCCGACGACATTTATAACGGCCGACGCCGACCGCGCGACTTCGCCGTCTTCTACCGCGTGAACGCCTTGAGCCGGGAGTTCGAACTGGCCCTTCGTCGCCACGGGGTCCCGTTCCAATTGATCCATAGCGTCGAGTTCTTCCAGCGCAAAGAAATTAAAGACCTTATCGCCTATTTGCATCTGGTCAACAATCCGCGCGACGAAGCGGCGTTTTTGCGCGTGATTAACACGCCGGCGCGGGGAATCGGCAAGACGACCGTCTCGCGCTTGCAAGATTTCTCCTACGACGAAGGCATCAGCCTGCTCGACGCCGCGCGTATGGCGCAAAAAATTCCGCAGCTTACGGCGAAGGTCCGACCGCAGTTGGCGCGATTCGCCGCGATGATCGACCGATTAGGCCAATTCGCCGATGCGCCGATCGAAGAATTGCTGGGCAATTTGCTTGCCGAGACGAACTATAAAAAGCAATTCCAAGAGAGCGAAGACCCGAACGACATGGAGCGGCTAGCCAATATCGAAGAGTTGCTCACCGCCGCCCGTGAATTCGACGAACGCCACGGCGGAGGCGGTCACACGCTCGAAGAATTTTTAGAGGAGACCGCGTTGGTCGGCGACACCGACGATTGGGAGAGCGAAGGGGATCGCGTGACGCTGATGACGTTGCACGCCTCGAAAGGGCTGGAGTTTCCCGTCGTCTTCATCGTGGCCGTCGAAGAAGGATTGTTGCCGCACCAACGAAGTCGCGATTCGCAAAACGAATTGGAAGAGGAGCGTCGTCTAGCGTTCGTCGGGATAACCCGCGCTTGCGAAGAATTGCAATTGAGCTACGCCCGTTACCGCGATTTCCGCGGTCAGCGAAAATCGACGATTCCGAGCAGTTTTCTGATGGAACTGCCGCGAGGCGAGTTGATTATGGAATCGGTCGGCGAAGGAGCGACCGCGTTCTCATCAACGCCGACCGCGCCGGTCGATGCGCCGACGCCGTCAGCGGACGGACCTGTTTGCGAATTCGACGAAGCGGCGCTCGCCAACGCCGCCGCGACGATCGACGTCTGCGACGAATCGATTCACGAAGATACCTTTAGCGACGAATCAGCTCCGCAAAAAGCCAAGAGGGCAGGGGAGGGAGCCCGTTCTCGCAAGACGCAGAAGACCGTTACGCCCGACGACTTCGCGCAGGACATGGTCGTCGAGCACCCGCAATACGGTCGAGGCGTAATTGTTGCCTTAAGCGGGATCGGCCCGGCGCGTCAAGCGACGGTCGATTTCGATCCGCCCGCCGGACGCATGCGATTCATCTTGATGTGCAGCCCATTGAAACCGGCGTAATCGTATTTGTCTCAGATTGCCCTGATCCGTAGAATTCAGCGACTGCGGCGGCAAATCGAAAAGCAAGTTTCGCGCAAAGGGCCTTATTGATGGCGCATCTGTTTCAAGAATTCCGGCTGAAAGACGTCACGTTAAAGAATCGAATCGGCGTTTCGCCCATGTGTCAGTATTCGTCGGAGGACGGCTTTCCCAATGATTGGCATTTCGTCCATCTTGGCTCTCGCGCGGTAGGCGGCGCCGGACTAATTATCGTCGAAGCCACGGCCGTTTCTCCGGAAGGGCGCATCAGTCCGGCCGACAGCGGCATCTGGTCCGACGCGCATGTGGAGCCGTTCGCCCGCATCGCTCGTTTTCTAAAAGGGCAGGGGACCGTCCCCGGAATTCAACTCGCTCATGCCGGCCGGAAAGCAAGTTCAAATCGCCCTTGGGACGGCGACGATCATCTCGAGCCTAACGAAGGCGCCTGGGAGATCATCGGCCCTTCACCGATTGCGTTCGGCGACAACCTAAACGTACCCCCCAAGGAAATGACCGTCGAGGATATCGCCCGAGTCCAAGCGGCGTTCGTCGCTTCGGCCCAGCGAGCTTTGGCGGCGGGTTTTGATTGGTTGGAATTGCATTTCGCGCACGGCTATTTGGCCCACAGTTTCTATTCGCCGTTGTCGAACCATCGAACCGACGCTTACGGAGGTAGTTTCGATAATCGCATTCGATTCCTCTTGGAAACGTTTTCGGCCGTTCGGAATGTCTGGCCGGAGCGGCTCCCGTTGACCGCTCGACTCTCCGTAACCGATTGGATCGGCGGAGGCGTGACGGTCGAAGAGTCGATCGAATTGATCCGCAAACTGAATGCGGCAGGCTTGGATTTGATCGACGTGAGCCAAGGATTCAACACGCCCGACATTTCTCGAATTCCGTGGGGGCCGGGCTTTATGATTCCCCTAGCGAGTCGCATCCGAAAAGAGACGGGCTTGCCGACTGCCGTAGGCTGGATGATAAGCGAACCCCAACAAGCGGAAGAAGCGATTCGAGATCAGCACGCCGATTTGGTTCTTCTAGCGAGGCAAATGCTGCGAGATCCATACTGGCCGTTGCACGCCGCGAAAGAACTCGACGCGGAATATTTGCAAAAATCACTCCCCATCCAATACGCCAGAGCGTGGAAACGGTAATCATATCCCTCATTACCGGGATTATCCCTCGGTACCAGGGAATCCTGAACATCGATAATATTTACCACAGAGGCGAGGAGGGCACAGAGGCAAACAAATTATATTTTCGTTCTCCGTGTTCTCTGCGTCTCCGTGGTGAAAAATATTCTCTCTGCGCCTCGGCGGTAAAAAGCAGCTGCGACTCCGTATAATCCCCACAATCGTTACGACCGGACTTCGCCTGCGCACCGAACGGCAAGCTATATTTTCGCAGAAGAAACAATGCGCGGTCGTTGCGCATGGAAATTTTTGGCCGTTTTTTTCGGAGCGGGACTATGCCTATCCCTCAACACGCCGGCACGCCGCGTTTTCTTAATGACGAAGCCTTTAAGTGCCTTCGCGTCGGAGACGTCGACGGTTATCATCGAAACGCCGCAAGCCGCGACGTGGTCGATCTTTCCGGCTCCGATTTGCGCGCAACCGATTTCCGCCGCATCGACCTTTCCAAGCTCGTTTTGAAGAACGCCTACTTGCGCGACGTCGATTTCCGAGGCTGCGATCTGCGGCATCTGGATCTAGAAGGCGCGTCGCTGCACAACGCCAAAGTGGCCGGCGCCTATTTCCCCGAGAGCATCACATCGGGCGAAATCCAATTGAGCTTGATCCACGGCACTCGTTTGCGAGCGAAAAAGCCAAGCCATGCCGCCGACCACGCCGCCGATCACTTGATAGAACATCCCTCCGCTCAATAAAATAGACGGCGCAAGAAGAATCGATTTGAGAACTTCTGCGCCGTCAATCCGCCTCCCGCGTTCGCCAATATAACGAGCGAATTGGCGACGTCGGCGTTAATTATCCTTCCGGCTTGTGATAACCATATTGTCTCGGTGGATGACTTCGTCGTAGGGACGATATCCGAGCGCGGCGGCAATGTCCGCCGTCTTCAAGCCTTTGACGCGTCGCATTTCCGTAGCGTCGTAATTGATTAGTCCTCGCGCGAACTCCCGACCGTTCAAATCGGTCAACGAGACGACGTCGCCGTGATCGAATTCTCCTTCGACGTTCTTGACGCCGATGGCCAACAGACTCTTACCTTTCTTCTCGACGGCCTCGCATGCGCCGGGATCAAGTAAGAGCTTGCCGCGCGGCTTGACCGTCAGACCGATCCAACGTTTTCGAGCCGCCACGCTTTCGCCTTGAGCGAGAAACAAGGTGCCGACCGTCTCACCGGAGATGATTCGCTTGAGCACGTCGGGCGATTTGCCCGAGGCGATAATGACGTTCTCGCCGCCGGTCGTGGCCAAGCGGGCCGCTTCGAGCTTGCTCGCCATACCTCCTTTGCTCAGTCCGCCGAGTTTATCGCGGACCAAGCCGAGAATCGATTCGTCCAAGCGATCGACCGTCGGAAGAACATGGCTGCCAGGAACGCGAGGGTCGCCGTCGAACAACCCGTCGACGTCGGAGAGCAGAACGAGCAATGGCGCGCGAAGCAAGTTCGTCACGATGGCGGCCAAGCGGTCGTTGTCGCCGAACGTCGTGCGCAACTCCTCGGTGGCCACGGTGTCGTTTTCGTTGATGATAGGCACGGCCCCCATCTCTAATAGCGCAAGTAACGTGTTTCGCGCGTTCAAATAACGAGTACGATGCTCGACGTCTTCGGCCATGAGCAAAACTTGCGCGGCGTGATGACCGTAGCGATGCAAAGCGCGTTCATACGATTCGATCAGCGCGCTTTGCCCGATCGCCGCCACCGCTTGGAGTTGCGCGAGATCGGTCGGTCGTTCCGTAAGTCCAAGTCGCCCCATTCCGGCTCCCACGGCGCCGGAGCTGACCAGCACGATTTTCCGACCGTTGTCTAAGGCGAAGTGGATTTGATCGACAAGCGCTTGCACTCGCTGCTCGTCCAATTGACCGTCAGGACGAGTGAGGACCCGGGTCCCCACTTTAACTACAAGCAGTCGGGAAGTATCGGCGATTTCTTGGCGGAGGAGATCTGACATATTTCTTATTGAAAGGTCGGAGAGGCGTTTTTCGTTATTTATTGTGCGTCTTTCAAGTTCCCTTAACGACGACGATACGACAAATCGCCATTTTTCGCTAGTCGAGCGATTCGCTGAAAAACGCGAAAAATCGAACTTGTTCGTTTTTGCGAGGATAAGTAAACTAAGTAGTCTTCACAATGAACGACGCCGACGCCATGACAAGGCGAAACCGCGGCGCGTCCCTCCGATTTCGATTTTATGAAGGAGACCCACGAGGTGGGCGAACCGCTCGTACCGAAGGCAGTGTTTTTTACGAAGGGCATGGGCAAGCACAAGACGCGGCTGCAAAGTTTCGAGTTGGCGTTGCGCGACGCCGGCATCGAGATTTTCAACCTTGTGCGCGTATCGAGCATCTTTCCGCCTTTTTGCAAGGTGGTTTCCAAAAAACAGGGCTTGGATAAGTTGCATCCCGGCCAAGTCGTTCATTGCGTGCTGGCCGAGGCCTCGACGAACGAACCGTCTCGGTTGGCCGGCGCGGGAATCGGTTTAGCCGTACCGGCCGCCGGGTCGCAATACGGATACATTAGCGAACATCACGACTTCGGCCTGACCGAACCCCGACTAAAAGACTTAGTCGAGGACATGGCCGCCACGATGTTGGCCACGACCTTGGGCATCGAATTCGATTCCGACAAAGATTACGACGAACGCAAAGAGACGTATCACATGTCGGGCAAGATCATTCGCACCCGCTCTTGCGTTCAGACGGCCGAAGGGGACAAGACCGGATTATGGACCACGGTCATTTCATCGGCGGTGTTTGTGGTGTAAGATTGTCGTTTTGGGCACAGGTTCAAAGATTGAATCGCGTTACCAAACTTATTAACGGCGGGGAAAACGTCGTTTCCATTTCCATTGGCGCATAGTGGGGGGATATCCATTACGCTTCAACATGAACACGACAACTCAAAAAAATCTCGACGATAAGATTTCGTCCGTGCATTTCGAACGAACGACTCGGCAATCGGATCTGGAAAAACACAATTCCGGTACTGTCACTCTAGCGATCGCTAAACAAATCATCAGGGAGATGGAACGGGATCTCGCCGAACTTCGAGACCGATCGGCGTCGGCGCGTATTCGCCGACAATTGAGCGAAATTAGCCGCGTTCTCCTGCCGATCGAAAGCCGACGCTATCGATTATTTCGGAAGCTCAAAGACTTCTGCGGAAAATTTCATTCCGAAAGAGCGGCGAACTCGCACGTTTTTAATTGCGTCGCCGCTTCGCCATTCTCCTATTTTGATCTTGCAAAAGCCGTCAACGGCGAAGATTCTCGTGCACTGAACCTGATGGTCCTGTCCGCCGTTCATCGATGCGGATCTACGTTGATGCAAAGGCTCTGCAACGTAAGAAAAAAGACGCTTCTTTGGGGCGAGCATGGCAGAGTCTTGACGAACTTCACCAAAATGTACTCTCATACTGATTTATTCGCCATCTCACGGGGTGACGCACGACGCAGGTATTTCGAGTCCGGCGAAGATCCTAATCAGTGGATCGCCTGCATGACTCCGGAGCCGGAGTTCGCTCAAACCGCAATCGTCAATTCAGCCCGCACCCTCCTAAACACCCTATACTGCCAGCGTCGCGATACGCATGACGTCATCGGCTTCAAGGAAGTTCGCTACAGTCGCTTTGAAATCGAACTTCTGCGACGCTGCTACCCGGAGGCGGACCTAATTTTGCTCGTCCGCGATCCCTATAAAACGTGGAATAGCACTCCGCGTGATTGGTACTCCTCTCTGGATGAATGGACGACGGCGTGGGGACAAAACGCTTCGGACTACATGGATATCGCCGCAACGGATTCGCGATGCCATTTGATACGCTACGAAGACGTCTTAAAACGAGATTCCCAAACGCTGGAGCGATTCTTCGACGTAGCGAAAATTACTTCCGCACAATTTGAAAGCGTAATGGCGCACAAAATCGGAAGCAAGCATTTCGGCGTCGAAGAGGAAGAACGCGACTTCATCTTGCAACGCTGCCGGGAACCGATGAAAGCCTTCGGCTACGCCTAATAAAACGACGCAATTCGCATGAGAATTTTCCGTGAAAATCGGCCGTTCCGAAGTATTCGAACTCGAAGACTTGCCGAACGTCGGAAAGGCGATTGCGGCTGATTTGCGACTAATCGGAATCAATAAGCCGGAGCGACTTCGCGGTAAAGATCCGTTCGCGCTCTACGAAAAGCTCTGCAAAAAAACCTGCGTACGACATGATCCATGCGTAATCGACGTTTTCATGTCGATCGTCAGCTTCATGAACGGCGGCGCAGCCCGCCCTTGGCATAAATTCACCGCCGAACGAAAAAAAATTCTTGCCACGCAAGAGACGCAACAATCAACGGCGAAAAATAGGGCCGCAAAAACCAAAGAAGGATGAACCGACAAGGTCCATCCTTCTTGCGCTTGTTCCGAATCGGAAATTAGCAATTTGCGAACTATTCGCCCTTGAATCTTTTGGCGGCGACGTCCCAATCGACGACGTTCCAGAAGGCCGCGACGGCTTCGGCGCGGCGATTCTGATGCTTCAAGTAGTAGGAATGCTCCCATACGTCGAAAACAAGGACCGGAGTATTGCCTACCATCCACGGGCTGTCGTGACCAGGAGTGGTCGTGATCTCTAAGCGCCCCTGCGCGTTCGCGCTAAGCCATGCCCAGCCGCTTCCGAAAACGCTCATCGCCGCGGCGGTGAATTGCGTCTTAAAGGCGTCGAAGCCGCCGAATGTGGAATTGATCGCCTCGGCCAACTGGCCGTGCGGAACGCCTCCCTTATTCGGACCGATGCCGGTAAAAAACATCGAGTGGCAAGCGTCGCCGCCGGCGTTGTTCCGAACGACGGTACGAATCGACTCCGGCACGACCTCTAACGACTTCACCAAGTCCAGCGAACTGAAGCCGCGAAGGTTTTCTTGCCCTTCGAGCGCGGCGTTCAATTTATCGACATACGATTGATGGTGCTTAGTGTGATGAATTTCTACCGTTTTGGCGTCGACGTGCGGCTCCAAAGCGTCGTAAGCGTACGGCAATTTAATGAGAGTGTGCATGATTCGTCTTTCTGGGACAAGGGACCGGTTTGCCCGTATTGTAACGCCAAGGAGGAAGCTGAATAGTCGGGGGGGAAGGCGGGTCTGCCCACCTGCAAAGCCCAATAATTCTATACCCAACGCCCTACGTATTCCCCCTTTTCGGTTTATAGCAAATCGACTAAAATTTTCCCTTTCATTAACAACGCGAAATTAATCAATTTGTTACGATTACGTGAGGTTGGAAAGATGGAACGAACGTTAGTTCTTTTGAAGCCTGATTGCGTGCAACGACGCCTGATGGGGCGAGCGCTAAGCCGTTTTGAAGACAAAGGGTTGAACGTCGTCGGCATGAAACTCATGCGAGTCACGCCCGAACTGGCAAAACGGCACTATGCCGAGCATGTGCAAAAAGGCTGGTACCCCGAGTTGGAAGGATTTATCACTTCCAGCCCGATCGTGGCGATGGTCATTGAAGGACCGGAAGCGGTCCGCGTGGTCCGCGACATGGTCGGCGCGACGAACGGCCTGAAGGCCGCCCCGGGGACGATCCGCGGCGACTTCGGCAGCAGCCAACAGATGAACCTTATCCACGCCTCGGACAGCCTGGAATCCGCCGCCCGGGAAGTTGATATTTTCTTCGCCGCCGCCGAAATCCAAAGCTACGAGCCGACCATTCGCCAATGGCAACACGCCGTTTAGGGCGTCGGAAAGCAGGCGGGCGGGCAAACCACTCGCCTCGTTCTTTCCGGCTGATCGCTGATTGCCAATCGCTCAAGAAAAATATAGGGGCCGGGCGAACGCTTGCGACGCTCGCCCGACCCCGTTGTAGCGAATGATCGCTACGGTACCTCGAATGAAATGCGGGCCTCTCAGCCTCGTCTCTCTGTTCTCGGCTTTCAACGCCAAAAAAACGCCTCTTTCCTAAAGAATGTGGCGTTTGCGCGATCGGCAATCTGTAGGGGCGACTGCGAAAAAGCCGGAACTCATTCGGACTATTGCGGCGTATCGCTGTCATCCCGAAGGAGGCCTTATTCTCGCGCAAAAACCGCCAAGAGGACGCGTTTTTCGCCGATAGCTTTTCCGCTATTCGCTAGGTAAAATGGAACTCTTCCGATTTCCCCGCCTTTATCGAACAGCACCGCCGCCATGCCCGACCAGCCCGCCTTCATCATGCTCACCTGCCAAATCGGCGCCGAAGCGGCGGTCAAAACCGAGATTGCGCGGCATTGGCCGACTTTGCGTTTCGCCTTCTCCCGACCGGGTTTCCTAACGTTCAAACTGCCCGACGACTTGATCCTTTCCGATGATTTCGATTTGCACTCGGTCTTCGCCCGAACGTATTGCTTTTCACTCGGCAAAGTTCAAGGAACCGACCGCGCGACGATGGTCAACGAGGCGCTAAAAATCATCGGCGATCGACCAATCCGACGAATTCACGTTTGGGGACGTGACGAACGCGCGCCCGGCCAACACGGCTACGAGCCGGGGCTAACCGACGAAGCGATCAACGTCTTTAAACTTCTGCGGAGCGCAGCTAGTGAATCGGGCGTAATCAAAGAGGCGGCAACCATCGCCGAAGACATGCGCAGTCCCGCCCAGCGCGGCGAACTCGTGATGGATTGCGTTTTAGTCGAGCCGAACCTTTGGCAGATCGGTTTTCATCGCACGGCCGGTTTCGCCTCCCGTTTGCCGGGCGGAATGCTCTCGTTGACCCTGCCGACGAACGCACCCTCCCGCGCGTGGCTGAAAATGGAAGAGGGACTGCAGTGGTCCCGACTTCCGATCGTCGAGGAGGCGCGGGTAGCGGAAATCGGAAGCGCCCCCGGCGGCGCCAGCCAAGCCTTGCTCTCGCGCGGCTGCTTCGTCACGGGCATCGACCCCGGCGAAATGGCGCCCGAGCTGCTTGAGCATCCGCGATTCACGCACATTCGCCGCCGAAGCACGCAAGTTCGCCGCCGCGACTTTCGTAAAATCCGCTGGCTGACGGCCGACATGAACGTGGCGCCGGCCTACACCCTCGACGCCGTCGAAGCGATCGTCACCTATCCCGAAACCCACGTTCGCGGCATGCTCTTGACGCTAAAGCTTCCGGAATGGGAACTGGCCGCCGAGGTTCCAACGTATCTCGATCGCATCCGCTCTTGGGGGTTTAACCTCGTCCGCGCGCGGCAGTTATTGCACAACCGCCAAGAAATCTGCGTGGCGGCATTGAAGAAGCCGTTCAACCGATAAGAAAACAACTAAATTTCGATATTCCCCGGGATCAACTCATCCAGTATCCGCGGCACGTCAACCTTGCTCCCCTGCAACTTTTCTAACTTCGCCCGCTGATCCGGCGTAAGTACGTCTTGAAGGCGTTTCGCGTATTCCATTTTGATCTTATTCTCTTTTTTCATGACCACAGCAATTTCCTGCCGAACCTCCTTTTCGGGGAGTCCATTTAGATTGGAGAGTTCCTCCTGGGCAATATTCATCCATTGGTCAGTTACCGTGCGAATTTTCTCGCATTGCTCTTCGGTAAGGCCTAGCGCCTTAATCATTTCAGGACGAGCCAAAGCGGACGAGATCGAGGTTTGTAATTGAATCTGCCTGAGGCGATCGTTTTGACTAGCCGTAAGCGTCGCCAGAACCTCAGCTCGAAATTTCTTGCCCTTGATTTCCCAATCATCCTCCCATGCTTGATACGTGCGTTTCCATGTCTCAATGTCCTCCGCAGAAATGGATTGGAACTGAGGAAACTTTTTTTTCATCTCCGCCTGACGTTCCCGCGATTGCTCTTCTGAAACCTTGGCAAAATCCTTTAATTTCCCAATTTGCTCTTTCGTTAGGCCAAGGTCCTTCTGAACCGCCTCAGACAATAGTAACAACCTGGCGAGAATGATATCATCTTCCACCTTAGCTGCCCTAACCTTCGAAACCTCTTTCCGTTGCGCGGAGGGCGAGGCTTCCTGACGTTCCTCGTGTTGCTGCGCCGCCGTCAGAGCCTCCTGATAGGCGAGAGAAGCGACGACGCCAAAAACGACCAAACACAGTTTTCGCACTACGGTAGTCTGCATGCTTCAATTCCCCTTTGTTCCCTCTATCGATAGTGACAAGTCCGTTCGAACAACGGTTTTGCGAATCCCCCATTCTCAAAAGAGCAGCCCGCCGCATTCCGCTAGAACCCGCTCATAGCCGCCTGAACCAATGGGGTATTGGCTTCATTAACCGGAATCGTACCGCCAGTACAGGGGATTATGCAAGCTGGCGATTGTGCCTTTTTCCTGCGGTGAAGGAAAAAAGACCTCCATCAATGCACTTCGCGAGCATCTTTGCACTTTCCCCACGATTCTCCCCTTGCATCGTTATGAGCATATGCTCATAATTTCGTCATGCCACGGCCACGTTGTTGTCGAAAAATAGGGCGGATGCCCGCCTGTCGAAAATTTGGTCCCGGGTGCGGCCCGGTGGACATCGCCCTTGCGCCCGACGAATTCGAGGCGTTGCGCCTTGCCGACTTCGAGGGACTGTACCAAGAAGAGGCAGCCACGCGAATGGCCGTCTCTCGCCAAACCTTCGGCCGAATCATCGCCGCAGCCCGAAAAAAGGTCGCTCAGTCCCTGATAGAAAGCAAAACTCTCGGCATCGGACAACCGGCCGACTGCCAACGGACAATGGTCTGCGGTGGATGCGGCCATTCCTGGGATCTCGCCGTGGACGTCGCTCTCCCGCCGAACTGCCCAAACTGCGACTGCCAAGACCTTCATGCGGACGAGACCTTCGGCTGCGATCTGGAGACGCGAAAACGATGCGGTTGCCGTTGCGAGTTGAAAAAAGTCGGCCGTCCGACAGTCAAAACAACTAAACCAGTTAAGCAGCGAAAGATGCAACCATCCAAAGCAAACGGCGAACAATAGGCGGCCAAGCGAGACTACGGAACCGATTTCCACCTTCGCTATTTTGGATATTATCACGAAAGCATCATCCGCCGGATCGGACTAAAGATAGGTGTTAAAATTCGCCGATTGACGCGGTAATGCGGATTATACGGGCGCCAAAGGAACAGACTGCGCATTAACGCCACGACCGAACGCCATGAATATCACCTTTGACGTAGTCATTTCAGAGATTTCGACGCCCCATTTGCGGTAGCGAGACTCGCTCGCAACGCACTTGCGAGCTGACGAGAAACGATCGTTTGATTAAAAACAGAGTTGTTTTTCGCCAATCTCGCGATTTTGCCGTCGGTCCCTTTTACCCGCGGCTTGTTTATCGATATGATTATTCGCTCACGCTCGTTAACAATGTTTAGCAAGCAAGAGATCATTTGAGCTATCGCAGGAGAATGTAGGCGATGGATATGGCTATCCTTGGTCGTCGGTTTGCCGCTTTGATTCTTGCCGAACGTCAGCGATCGCTCCGCTCGCTTTCCGTCTTGGCCGTTGTACTTCTCTCATCGAGCACGCTTTTTGCGGCCTCGATTTGGGATCGTCGTTCGAATTCGTCGAATAATTCGGAGTCGCAGCCGCAACAAGCGGAGAGACTAAACGAAGCCGCCGCGAAGCCGGCGCCTTCGGCCGAAGATGCGGCGAACAAACCCGACTCGAAAGGCGAAGAGGGAGTCGCCGTTATCGAGGACAAGAACAAAAAAGCCGAAGCCGACGTTCAAAAAGAAGACAAAGAAAAAAAGCCGGAAAAGAAAACCGACGCCGCCGCGAAAAAATCGACGCCCGCCTCGCCGGTTTCTCTGCTCGGCGATCCTCTTGCCCAAGGCAAAATCAAGTTAATGCAGCAAGAGATCGTCGCCGCCGTGAAGAAACGCGGCAACGAAGACGACTTCTCCCGCTTTTTGCGCTATACCGGACGCAAGCTTGACTCCACCGCCGGTCCCTATACCGGGTCGGAGCTGACCGGCAACTGCCGCCTGAGCTGGTACGACCATCTACTACGTAATCCGATCTCGGCCCCCGCCGAAGCGGAAATTTTCACCCGTGAATTGCATCGCAACGCCATGGGCGACGTCGCCGGTTTTGAACGCATTTTGGTGACGGCCGAAAAGAAAATGGACATCGTCGACCGAAAACCTCGCGATTTCAAAGAGGTCGACACTCCTCAAGAAGCGTTGGAGACGATAAAAAAATCGTTGGCCGACGCGCAGGTCGCCTACGCCGCCGCCCTGGCCCCTTTGACTAAAACGCAGCTCAACGAATTACAACAATATGCCGCATCGACCTTCCTCGGAAATAACGTCGTCGGTCATACGCTGAACGAGCGCGGCGAAGGACGGCGACTCTGCGATCTAATGGATGCCATGGACCGGAAGTCGCTTTTTGCGGCGGCCGACGCCTTGGCTCCGTTGGCCTCGAAGCAATTGTTAGAAAAACTAAAAGAGCTTCCCGTTGATGAAGGCAAAAGCAAGCGCTTGACTTTCCCCGGCGTAACCGGCGAAATCGTTGACCGTATCGATACGCCGGCCGGCACGATCATCATCGGCGGCAAAGGTCCCAACACGTATCAACTCGACGCCATGCCCGGCGTCTGTTGCGTGATCGATCTCGGCGGTAAAGACACTTATATCGACGGCGTGGTCGGGCCGACCCGTCCGCTTTTGGTGACGATGGATCTCAGCGGTAATGACTTATACCGCAGCGCCAAGCCCGGCGTTCAAGGCGGCGCTTTGCTCGGCGTCTCGATGTTGCTCGATCTTGAAGGCGACGACGTTTATCAAGCGCAAGACTTGGCGCAAGCCTCGGCGATCGCCGGCGTCGGCATCTTGATCGACTACGCCGGAAACGATCATTACGTCGCCGTTCGTCGCGCCCAAGGGCACGCCCTTTGCGGACTTGGCATCTTAATCGACAAGTCGGGGACGGACGACTATCACGCCGCGATGTGGGCGCAAGGATTCGGCGCTCCGATGGGCTTCGGCCTGCTCGACGACGTTAAAGGAAACGATCATTACTATTGCGGCGGGATGTGGCGCGACTCGTATCCCGAAACGCCCGGCATGGAAGGCTGGGGGCAAGGCGTCGGAGCGGGCATCCGCCAAGTCGCCGACGGCGGCATCGGCGTTATCCTCGACGGCGCCGGCGACGACGTCTATGAGTTCGATTACCTCTCGCACGGCGGCGGTTACTGGTGCGGATGCGGTTTCGCCCGCGACTTCGCCGGAAACGATCAACGCCTCATCACGCGTAAAGCATATAACGGCGGCCAACGCACCGAGCCGCTCTTCCAACGTTTCGGATGCGGCTGGGGATGCCATTACTCGATCGGCTTCTGCATCGACGACTCCGGCAACGACCTCTACGAAGGAACGATCATGGGAACCGGCATGGCATGGGATTGCTCCACCGGCATGCTCCTCGAATTCGGCGGAAACGATCATTACGCTTCGACCGGCGGACTAACCCAAGGCACGTCAAATCAAATGGGGTTCGGCGTCCTCTTCGATTATAACGGCGATGACCAATACGACGGCTACGGCCAAGGCTACGCGACGTCGAACCAAACGTATCATCCAATGCCGGATTGCGGAGGCAATTTCGCCTTCGTAATCGATTACGGCGGAAAAGACACGTACGGTTGCGGAGCCGAAAACAACGTCTTCTTGCAACGCGGAACCAGCGGCGGCTTCTTGATCGACCGGCCGCGACAAGACGAGATTCAGCAAACGGCCAAGGCGCAAACGCAAGTTCAAAACGCCACGGAATGATGAAAAGGGCCGAGTGAAGCCAATAATTTAAGATGCTTGCCGTTCGTCGCCGTGAATCAGTAACTTCCGGCGGCGACGTTCAACGAAAAGGATGCCGTTGAGATGATTCGATACGCAAAACTATACGCTTGTCTTAGCTGTTTCGCTTTCGCCGTCGCGATAGCCCCGCTCGGAGTCTCCGCTCTCCGCGCCGCCGACGATTCGTCGCCGACGCTCTCGACGGAGGGAACCGCCTCCGACGAAGCCGTCGTCGCTTCGACCAAGGAAGAGCCGAAAGAGCCGGCGAAAATCGTGCTTAAGGAAATTCAACAGGGCAAAGAGGAAGCCGACCAAAAGGCCGAGGAAGGCGCCGCCGTCTCCGCCGACGACAAAACGAATTCCGCACAAGCCGCCGTAAAACCGACCGACGACTCCGCCGCGGAAACCGCCGTCAAAGCCCCCGAAAAGCAATCGACTTCGGAAACCGCCGACGCCCCAAAAAAAACGGCCCCTAAAAAAACTGACGTCTCCCGAAAAGATGCCGACGAATCGGCGAAACCCGCTGAGGAAAAAACGAACGAGACGAATAGCGACGCTAAGGAAGGCGCCTCCAAGGAAAGTAAAAAATCGGCCGCCGCCAAACCGGCGAAGCCGAAAAGGCAGCTCACGCCCGCCATGACCGAACTTCGCGATCAAGTTCGTCAAACGTTGGCCTTCCACCATCGCCAGCCGCTCAATTCACAGCAGAATACCGTCAGCGAAGTCATCAACTTCTGCTGGGCATACGGGTGCTTCACCGAAATGACTCTCAACGACGCCAACGGCGAACGGCGAGTCAACGGCGTTACTTGCCTCTGCTGGAACTATCCCTGCGGCGGATTCTACCCGCTAATGATGAGCCAAGGACACGTCTCGGCAGGCTTGGGATACGGCCTGCAAATGCGTCCGTCGCAATTGCTCGCCACATTGGCCGTCTCGCGCGTTCAGGCCACGTATCCGGTGCGCGTCGGCGAAACGACCCGCAACGTGGCCGACCTCGTCGAGAGCGAAAAACTCTCCTGCCGCGCCGGCTCCGATCTCTCGATGAAACTGATCGGTCTTTCCTACTACGTCGGCGACGCGACTTGGAAGAACGACCTCGGCGAGGAATGGTCCGTCGAACGCCTCGTTAAAGAAGAATTGAAGCAACCGGTTCTGAGCGCGCCTGACGGCGGCAACAATCGCCTCTTCGCCCTCAGCTTCGCGATCGCACGCCGCGAACGCCGTGACCAGCCGGTCGTCGGCATTTACGCCGACGCCCAAAAATATCTCCGCGAAATGCAAAAGTTCTCCTACAACCTGCAAAATTCCGACGGCTCGTGGGGCTTCTTCCTCTCGGCCCGCGGCGCAAACGCCGACTTCTCCCTGCAACTCCGTTCGACCGCGTACATCACCGAATGGCTGACGCTCGCCGCCTCCGAGGACCGCTTGGAGGACCCGCGTTTGGTCGCCGCCGTCACTTACCTCACGAACGGCCTGAACTCGCAACGCTATCGCACCGACGTTTCCGACTACTCGACGCAAGAGATCGAAGGGGTTATGCGAGCGGTCCACGCCTTGGCGCTCTACGACGAGCGAGAATTCAAACCGACCGACGTTGCGAAGCCCGCCGTCGATCCGAAACAAGATTCGACCGAGTCGGCGCAACGTCAACCCGTCTATCCGCAAACGACGGCGAGATAGCGTCCAAGCTCCCGCAAGAAAACGCAATGCGGCCGGACTTTTTCAGGTCCGACCGCATTACTCTCTCCCCGCGGGAGAGATTGGGCGAGGGCGTTCGCCCGTTATTCTATTTCGCGGGAACAAATCCCCCGCTTTCTCGTTAAGCCCAAACGTCGGCGGCCAAGGTGGCGTCGACGAACGACGACAATCCGCCGGCCTGGGCGAAGTCCGCTCGCAACGTATTCAAATCGCCGCCCCAATCGTCGAAATAGGCCTCAAGCAAATCGTTCGCGGCGGCGAAAGTTTTATCGATCGCCGAAAGCGGGTCGCTCTCGTCAAAGCTCGCGCCGTTCGCTTGCAGTTGAGCGAGAGAGCCGTTTTCAACGCTCACCATGACGTCGCTCTCGAAGCTCGTCTCATTCGCCGTTTGCGACTCGGCGAAGGCAAGCGAAGTCTCGGCCGAAGCGAGAACGCGGGCGCTTTCAAATATGCTCGCCTTCAAGCTGGTCGAAACCGCGCTCGTCGGCTTGCCCGAAATCGCCACGGTTCCCGACGTGCTCGAAGTGACGATCCAAGTGCAAGTCGCCTGAATTTGCGCCCAAGTCAATTGGCCGGGCTGGTTCGTTCCCCACGGGTTGTACAACGTGAATTTATCGGTCGAAGCGTTGTACCCGATAATGCCGTAGGCGTGATTTCCATAGAGGCCGTACGTCGTCCCGGACAGCGAGGTCGTACCGGTCGAAACGGCCTTGTTCGCCGCCAACGCGTTGATCGTCGCCTGCTTGGCGCTCGCCCAACTCACGATGTAGTCAGCCGAATTGTAGCCCAAGACCTGCGCGTTGACCGTTCCCATCCAACCTCCTTCGATCGAGGCGTAAGCGTTCTTTCCGTCACGCCCTTCCTTGCCGGTCTCGTTCCACTGGGCGTAGGCCTTCTCGGCCAAAGCGATCCACAGCGTATTGGCCGTGTTGTTATAGTACGACCCGTAATTCGAATAGGCGAACATGCCCGACGAATAAGTCGGCAACATGGAGTTGACCGTCACGTAATCGGCCGTGCCCGCGCCGCTCGAAAAACCGTCGCTAATACTGCCGTCGCTGTTGTAGAAGTTACTATACGACCCGGAGTAGAAGCGAACGGTGTACGTGCCGTCGCCGTTGTCGATGAACATGTTCTTCACCGCGTTCGGATTGCTGTCAGCCAACATTCCCAACGCCGTGATGAAATAGCAATCGCCCAACGCGCCTTGATGCTCGTCCAAATACGAAGGCGATTGCGCGAAAAGCGAACCGGACGCCTGCTTATACGTAATCGACGAACTGGTTAACGCCGGCACGTCGGCGCCTAAAAACCATTTGCCGATGAGCTTTTCCATCTGCGCAGCCGTGCTTCCGGCGGCCAGATTGCCGAGCGTCGTCCCTTGATACTTCGCGTTGGCCGTGTTGCCGTTCACTACGTCGCTCGCCAAAACGCGCACGTACTCGGGAATATTCCACGCCGAAGCTTGACTGACGATCTTCTTCAAATCGCTGAATTCAGTAGCGTCCACAACGCCGTCGGCTTCGGTGCATCGTAAAATCTGAATCATGTCGGCCCGACTGATCGATCCGTCGGCGAAGAGGCTCTTCGTCAACGTCGACAACGTCGAATTGATCACCGCGGTTGGATTCGCTTGGATCGTGACCGTCGCTTTCGCCGACAGCGAGCCGCACTTGGCCATGACGGTGGCCTTTCCGATCGCGCTTCCGACGAACAATCCTGACGACGAAATCGTGCCCGTCGTGGTCGTCCATACGGTCGCCGGCGGATTTTCCATGGCGTTCTTGAATTGATCAAAAGTCTGGAACGCGAACTGCTGTTCGACGCCTTGCAGAACCGTCGCCGTGTTCGGCGTGAGAGCTACGCTCTTTAACGTCTGATTGACGCTAACCGTAACGGAGAAGGAAAGGTTCGGATAGTAAACCGACGTGGCCTTTAAGGTATAAGAACCGGCCTTACCGAACGCGGCCGTCATCGCCAACCCCGCCCCGCTAAACGTCGGCGTGGGGGCGCCGTCCGGCATCGACGTCGCCGACCAACTCAATACGGGTGCCGCGCTGATCGTATTGCCGAATTGATCGATAAACCGAGGAACCGTGACTTTCACGCTAGTCGTGCTTGTGCTATACGACGACGTGAAGGCGGCGAAACCGGAAGGAACCTGCGCAACGACCACGCGGAGCGAATTGGTCGTATAACGTCCCGCTTGATCGATCATCCGCACGGACAAAGTATACGTTCCCGCCTTGACGAACGAAATGGTCGTATTCTTAGCTTCGTTCGTGCCGTTCGCGCTAAAAGTCGCGCCCCCCGACGCCGACCATTGATATATTAGATTCGCCTCGCCGCCGTCGTCGTTTCCCATAACCGAGATTGAAGCCGACGTGCCGGTGATCGTCGAACCGCCGCCGACGGAGACCGCTTGAGCCACCGTCGGGGCCGCGTTTCTCACCACAGCCGCGGCGGCTCGCGTTCCTATCGACAACGCCGAACCGGCAAGTAAACTCGTCCCGCTCATCATTTCGCGGGCTTCCAATTGCTCGGCGCGAAGTAGACGTTTCCTTTTCTCGGAGGATTTATCGGACGACTTGCGGGAAGAAAGCAGGTGACGACCCGTCATGTTCTCGCTCCTGGTGCAGGAATCGCTGAAAAGTATCAAAACCCAAACGCGTTTGCGGCAAGCCGCCGCGCCGCGAGAAGAACTTCTCCGACGCTTCAAACAAACGCCGATTCGGAGAACCCGCTTTTCCTCGCCGATTGCGAATGCGAAAAACGGGCGACAGGATCGACGTACATGATGCGTCCATGCGTTTCGGGTTGACGTCTTTCGACGTCCGGAAGCGACCTCCGCCTTCAGTCGCTTTTCAAGACAAGATCTAACTTCGTCGCATCTGAAATCTATGTTAGCTTTCCTCCGCCGTCAAAAAACCCTTTTCCTAAAGTCGATTTTTGACATAGCCGACTTGCAATTCGAGGCCGCTTGACGCGGTTATAGCGACCCGAACCGCTCCCCCCTTAACGCAGAACGGGGGGGATTCAAGCGCAGCGTCGCTTAAATCCCTACTTCGCGCAATTCGGCGAAGTTATCGAAGAGAAGCGCCTCGCTCATC
This sequence comes from Thermoguttaceae bacterium, assembly GCA_963665265.2. GTDB lineage: Bacteria > Planctomycetota > Planctomycetia > Pirellulales > Thermoguttaceae > CAXXHQ01. The sequence continues at coordinate 3,930,875 of OY762224.2, forward strand.
CAATTATCAAGCGAAGCTTCATGCCGTAGGTCGTCTCGGAAGAAGTTTGTCCAATCAGAATTGTTTTCAGCGTCGCTACGAGAATCGCCCGACGATGCGAATTCCTCGGAAAGCATTGCGTCGACCGCCGCGAAACGATCGTCTATCGTTCGCGCCAAATCCGACGACGTTTGAGGTTGCGCGCCGTCCGACTTAATTGCCGTCCGGCTCTCGCTCAAATCGGAGGCCGCTTTCACGGTGAAATCCAACGCCGTCGGCCGCGAAACGAACGCCTTCGCGGAATCCATCGCGGCGAGCGCCGACGAATTCTCGAACCGCCCCGCCTTCACGCTCATCGAAATGCCGCTCGAGGCCATGCCGGAAATCACCATGGTTCCCGACGTGTTCGCCACGACCATTTGCGTGCAAACGCCTTGAAGTTGCGCCCACGTTAGCGTTGCGGGCTGAATCCCTCCCCAGGGATTATACAGCGTGAACCTGCCGGTCGATGCGTTATAGCCGATGATCTCGTAGGCGTGATTGCTCGTTAGCCCGAATTTCGTTCCCGCCCACGTCAAAGTCGCGATCGTCACGGCTTTATGCGCGGCAATCGCGTCAACGGCGACGGTCTGACTCGTCGTCGCGACTACGTAGTCCGTCGCGTTATAGCCGAGAACCTGTGCGTCGACCGTCGCCATCCAACCGCCCGCGATCGACGAATAGGCGTTCACGGCCGAGCGCCCCGCCTTTCCCGTCTCGCACCACTGGGCGTAGGCCTTCTCGGCCAGCGCGACCCACAAAGTGTTCGCCGTGTTATTGAAGGCGGCGCCGTAGTTGGCGTACGCGAAAGTTCCCGTTCCCGTCGTCGGCAACTGGAGATCGACCGTCACATAGTCGGCCGCTCCGAGGCCGTTTAAAAAACCGGCGCTGATGCTGCCGTCCGTCGCCGTGATCGTTCCATACGTGCCGGAGTAGAATCGTACCGTGAACGTGCCGTCGCCGTTATCGACGAACATATTGCGCACGGCGGTCTGATTGGCGTCGGCCAGCGTGCCTAGGGCCGCTAAGAAATAACAATCGTTGAGCGTCCCTTGCACGGCGTCGACATGAGTGGGCGTTATTGCGAACAACGAGCCGGAAACCGTCGTGTAGGACAACGAGACGTCCGTAAGCGTCGGATGGTCCGTCCCTAAAAACCACTTTCCGATGAGTTTTTCAAGCTGTGCCGTCGTGCTTCCGGCGTATAAATTGCCAAGCGCGGCCCCCTGATAATTGGCGTTCGCCGGATTGCCGTTCACAATGTCATTGGCCAGAATCCGCACGTAGTCCGGAATCTTCCATGTCGTGGCTTGCCCTAAAATCGTCTGCAAATCGGCCATTTCAATGACGTCAACCACGCCGTCCGCCTCAGTGCATCGCAAAATCTGAATCATGTCGGCCCGATTGATCGAGCCGTCGGCGAACAGAGCGGTCGTCAAAGCGGCCAACGCAGGGTCCACGATTATGTTCGTGTTGAGTTGAACCGTGACGCTCGCGCTCGACGACAACCCTCCGCCTTGCGCCGTGACCGTGCTCGTTCCGAGAACGTTCCCCACGAACAATCCCGTCGAAGTTATCACGCCCGATGTGGCAGTCCAGGTAATCGCGGGCGGAACCGTCATCGCGTTTGAAAATTGATCTAATGCTTGGCAAGAAAATTGTTGATATACGCCCTGCATGAGCGTCGCCGTCGTCGGAGTCATCACGAGGCTCGTCAGCTTCTGCGAGATGGTCACCTTCGCGTAAAACGCAAGATTCGGGTATCCCGTCGCGACGGCCTTCAATGTGTATGCCCCGGCCTGCGAAAACGTGGCGGTCATCGTCGTTCCCGAAACGCTGAACGTCGGGGCCGTGGCTCCGGTCGGCATCGTCGCCGCCGACCATGTCAACGCCGGTTGCGCCGCCAACGCCACGCCGAACTGATCCACGACTTTCGGAACGGTCAAACTAACGCTCGTTCCGTTTATGCTAAAAACCGACGTCACGTTCGAGAAACTCGTTGGGGTCTGCCCAACGGTAACGCTTTTGGACGTGATCGCGTATAACCCGAATTTGTCGATTATTCGCGCCATCAAAACGTACGTGCCGGCCTTGTTGAACATGACGACGGCGTTTCGCGCGTCGTGCGTTCCGTTCACGTTAAACGTCGCCTTGCCGTTCGCCGGCGCCGAGGAAACCGACCACTGATAAATGAGATTCGTTTCGCCGCCGTCGTCTTTTCCTAAGACCGATATTTGCGCCGTCTTCCCCGTAACGGTCGTTCCGCCGCCGATCGTCAAAGCTTGATCTACGGTCGGCGCCAAGTTTTTCACCACGGCAACCGGCGCTTTCGACGAATACCACCCCGCCGAACCCGCAAGCAAGCTCGTTCCGCTCAGTAATTCACGGGATTCCAATTGCTCGGCGCGAAGAAGACGATGACGTTTGCGACTGTCAGAAGACTTATCAGACGCGTTTCGGGAAGGAATTTTATGGCGACCGGACATGGTCTCGCTCCTAGCAATTGGTTCGGCGGAACGTCTCGCCTCAACCGTCTTCCCGCATCCGCGATGCATGACGAAAATTGACGACTTCGACTCCCTAAACTCTCGGGCGTTTCGGACGAACTCCCCACGGCCTCCGTCAAGCGACTCCGCCGTCAATCGTCCGCAACAGACATATTTCGAGCCGTGTAAAGACTAGGTCGGGTTTCGCCCGAAGTCAAACGAAGCCCCCCCGTATTCAAAGGTCAACCCTCGCCCGGCCGGATCGAATAATCCCTTACGCACAAGCGGCTTGCGAGAATCTATACAACTGGAGGACAGACATTCCTCTCTGTCGCAAAACTGCCCTTACTGCGGTCATTGCGTGAATTTCGCAATTAGAAATCCGCCGCATTTCCGCGCATCATTTCTTCCTTTTTTCGTCCTTTCGCGCTTTCATGATTATGGCAATCCGTATTTCCTATACTCGCTGCCCAATCATCGTGGTCGCCTTGCTGTACATCACCGCATCGCAGCGATATGATCTAGAGAACCCTCCGCTTTCGAAAATCTTGCATTCATAGCAATCACTATGCGTCGAACAACAAGAACTATTTTCACGGCAACGGCAATTGCTCTTATCGCATTCGGCACACTCGGCATTGGCGGCGCCTCTTCCGAACTCGGCAACCTGGAAGCTTTAAGTTATTTATCTCCTCTTTCAATACCCGTTAATCTTTCAGAAAAAGGAACATATTCGGGTCGCTTCGTTCGCACCTATAATGGCGAGCATGAAAATGAGTTGCGACTCGTCTTCGCCGAACCTATTTCCGCGGAACAAGCGACGGCGGAGCTTGACGGCCTAACCGGTCAAGTAACGCTCTCAGACGTCTCTGGACGCGTCTTATCGGAACATCGCTTTAAGGCAGCCGACTTCCGCTCCAGGCAAGGAACGTCACGAAGCGATGCATCGCTTAAGCTGGCGCTTTATGAAATCAATCGTCGAGAAGGCGAATTTCAGTTATCCATCGACGTCCAAAATCCCGCCAAAGGTTTAGCCGGACGCCCGCATTGTCTTGTCTTTGAATACAGATTTTGCGGCCTGGAATTCCTTCCGCTCGTCGTTATCAAGTATCCCCTTTATATCGCAATGCTTTCTTCCGGAACGATTATCTTGCTCGTCCGCCGTAGAAAACTCGAGCCTGCTCAAGAAGCGGCATATCAGCCGAAAACAGAAAACATGCATACGACTCCGTAGCTAAGTAACGCCGCATCTCCACGCGAAACTTCTTCTCCTTTTCGTCCTTTCGCGCTTTCGTGATTATGGCGACTCTGCCGCAACTTCCGCGTCTCCACATGAGACTCGTTGCGTCACTTTTCGTCTATGAAGACGTTTGCGAACATTAGTATCCAGCAATCTCGGTCTGATTAAGAGATTCCTCACCGCTTCTCCGTCGTCAACATGGAAGCGACGTTACCGTTCAATTAAATTCACACGAAGTTGATTTAACGCCATCAATACTTACCATTTTTTTCGCAATCACCTTATCGCCTTGCAGCATCTTCACCGTCCATTTTCCCGGCCAAAGACCGGCGAAATGAAATTCGCCGCTCGAGTTATTGAAGAAAGCCGTCGGATACACCGTGATGCCCTGCGAATCTGTCGCCAAAACCGAAAGGCCTCTACGACTAAGCCATCTCTCCTGTACGATTCCGACAATCGTTCCGCCTGGTTTTAGCTCATGCAACCCCATTTCTTTACGATTATTTTCAACCGATACTTCCCCAATTTTGCACCAGCTTTCCGGAGGGTTGTAAGCGTACAAAAGATAACTGTCGTTGGATAAGAAACGAAAGCGGAAGTCGCCGTTTTCATCACAATATGCGTAACGAATCTCTCGAGTCTTTTTGCCGACCGCAATGACGTGCAAATCCCTTACGAACTTTTCCGCCTGCCGCACGCGTCCTATTACCGAACCGGCTCCAAGCGGAATCGACAGATTCGCCCCTCCCGATTTAACCTCAATTTCCGTTTTGTAAAGTGATCGCTTTACTTCTACCTCTTTAGGCGACATCGCGGAATGCTGAGGCGACGCCGCTTCCATTAAGATCATCCGATACTTGCCGGGATGCACGTCATGAAGATGTATTTCCTTATTCTCATCCAATTTTATCTGCGAAATTATTGGAAACGACGACGGCTTATCGAGAGCCGTCAAATAAACCTCAAATATCGGAGCTTCGATGTCCTTTGCCTCCGCCGGTTCCGGCGACGTTTCCTCTTTGGGCTCGCCTTCCGATTCGCCCTTCGATTCTTCCTTCACGGCAACACCCAATCCGGAGGCGAAATGAGACTCGGAGCCGTCGCCGACTACCATTTTGCAGACGATTTCCCAATCGGGCGAATCGTCATAAAATCGCACTTCCGTCCCCTTTCCCTCAAGAACATAAACATCGCGTATTTGGCCGCCGAAGATATTTCCCGATGCTTCGAAAGGAATTGTTACTTGAGCCTCGCCGGCCGGTATGCCGGACGCTTCAAATCGCCCGAACTCATCCGTCATGCAAACAACCTTGGAAGCGCGCAAAACGCGCGAGTCCTTTGGAATAGACTGAGTAAACCCAACGGTCACTGCCATAAACGCCGCAGGTTGTTGCTTTTCAGCAAAACGAATAATGCGACCCGCTCGAACAAGCTGCGACTGATACACGACGCCGAAAATGCTTCCTATTCCTCGCAAATGAAATACGCCGGCGTTTGTATCCTTCTCGCCGACCGCAACCTCGGTATAATATGGAGCAAAGGAAGACCCGGAAATCGTAAGAACATACTTCCCTTTTGCCGCACGATCGAAACGAAATTTTCCTTCGTCGTCAACCGTCGTTTCCAATCGTCCTAACTCTTTTCGCCAACTCAGCTTCAGCCCGTCTTCAATTTCCAGAGGAGTCAGCGTAACAGAGGCTTTTTCCGTGCTCTTTCCCGGCAGGATCATTTTCCCTCGCACAGCGACGCCCGGCTTCAAACGAACCGTAATGGAACGACTCCCTGTCCAACTATCGACGGAAGATTCCCACAAGGCAAACCCTGGAGCTTGAACGCCGATCCATATATCCTTCGATTTCGCCAAATTGCGAACCGTCATTGAAAAACGACCGTCTTTCCCTTCGCTCCGCATCCGAGCACAAGCCGATTTCTCCGGCTCCAATCCTCGTCCAACCGAAACGACGAATCCTTCGACGGGCTTGCCGTCGACTGTCATAACCTTTCCTTCCAACACTGGCTCCGATTGAAGAACGACGGATAACCCTTTTGGATCCGCCTCGTGCAAGATCAATCGCCTCCGTTGATAACCCTTTTTATCAAACGAAATAAAATAACAAGGACTGCCGCTCGTCGGACCGCTAATCTCTGAATCAGAAGTTTCCTGATCCTGCAATGACTCCTTCATTCCTATTCCGTTTTTCCTCAGAGGACAGGTTAAAGCGAATTTCCCGTCGGCTTCGGTTTGAGTCTCTTTCCCGCAGCCGTCGGAAACTTGAACTCCGCTTATCGGCATTCCGTTCACGTCATTTACGACGCCACAAATTTTTTCCCCTTTCTTTAACTTGACTCTCGTCGAAAAGCTCTTCACGGCGTTTTCTTTGCGGTTTCTCCCGTACACGATCGTACAGGGGTCGAAGTCCTCAAGATAATCTTGATGCCAAACGTTAATACCTCTGCTCGAAACCACTCCCCCAAGAATAAAATTGCCCTCGGCGTCCGTTCGAACCGCGCGATCAAAATCTGGAACTTGCTCAACAGGCCATCCTCCCCTCGGCCAAACCAGTGCGTCTTTAACGGACTTTCCCGTTTGTTCGTCAACTACCGTTCCCCTTATGACCATGCCGGTACGAACGAGAACTTCAACCTTGCGATCCCGATTATCAGCCGATAAAAGATAATTTTCGCCGTCTTTCAGCGACTCCCCGACCACGTTTCCTCCTTTGATGCGAATATTGATCAAACACGACTTCGGCGCCATGATCGAGAATTCGCCGCTATCAGATTTTACTTCCGCCGGACGCATCAAAAGCGGGTCAAACGTAACCAACTGATCGCGTATGGAATAGTCGTAAAAAAAATGAGTGATTGGTTTCCGAGTTTCCTGATCTAAAACTACAATGGTCGCCGGCGATGCGTCTTTCCACGGCAACACCGTCAATTCCTCGCGCGGCGTCCACTCATCACCGCTTTGATCGATCAACCAATTATCTTTTGTTTGAAAACGAAAAACCTCCGTCTCTCCGAAACGGCAAACCCAGCAGCCTTTTTCAAAACTGAACCTGCCTTTTTTTGCTGGAGATGCGGAGAAAAAAAAGTCCCCGCCAGTAAGAAATTCAATGCGTTGTTCGCGCGAGCTCCGATTGACGTAAACGCCTGAAAGCTCGGCCCCATGCAAAACGCCGCCGCCAAATAGTAGCCCGACGCACAAAACCCAAGACGCCGTTTTCATGAAATTCCCCCTAAAATTGCGAAAAGTATTTTTGCTCCGACATTATACCCCCAGTTCGTAGATTAGACATCCCGTGCATGACGACGCCGGATAAAAAACCATTATTCCTCCGCCCCTCCGCCTGCGCCTATTCGCGTCCCTTTGCGTTCATTCGAGGTTTCATCTCACCGTCTCCCCGGAATGAATGCGAACCAGTCCGGCATCGGTCTGCAGGAGCAACGCCCCGTCGGGCGCAATCCCCTTGCATATACCCGCCGCGACCGTGTTGTTCGTCCGAATGCGAAGCGGCTCGTTCTTTTGCAAACACAAGCGGTCGGCCATGTCGGCCACTAGATCGGGCCGATCCTTCAACATCTCCAATCGTTCGTCCAAATGCCGAAGAACTGCCACAAGCACGTCGGTGTTCGAATGCTCTCGGCCGGTCAACTCGCAAAGAGAAACGGCCAGAGAACTGATTTCCGCCGGTCCCGCGCTCGGCCGATTGTTAGTATTGATCCCCAAGCCGACGACGCACTTTCCGTCGGCCAGCGATTCAATCAAAATGCCGACGATTTTTTTGCCCGCCGCGAAAACGTCGTTCGGCCAGCGAATACCGAGCGTGTGTCGAACGTCCAACTCGCGCTGCAACGCCTCGACCGCCGCGGTCCCCGCCGCCAGACTAATCAACGCCCGGCTTTGGGCGTCGGCCAATTCGACAGGCAATTCCAGCAACAGACTAAAGGCCAAGCTCCCGTCGCCGGTCCACCATTTATTCGAACCTCGACCGCGTCCCGCCGTCTGACGATCGGCCACGACAAGAAGCGGCAGCCGTCGCCCGCCGCGCCGCCCCCAATCGGCCGCCCGATTGTTCGTCGAATCGATTGTCGGCAGATATTCGGCGTCGGCGATCCAGGTCTCGTCCAGAACTCGGCGAACGTCGATTGGTTCGTGCTGCATTTGCGTGCCTTGGCCTTCCTTATTCAGCCCATTCATCCTTCACCGCCCATTTATACCGCAAAAAATCCCCTTTTCCCAGATCGATATTGACCGTTTTGGGCCAGTTGGGTACCTATTCTCCGCTCGTATATATATGTCGAAGAATTTGCGCCCTTTTCCGCCCTTGGGAGAATTAAGCCGTGGCTCCTACCGCTCGAATCCTGTGCGGTTTGTTGATAATTCTTGGATTGATCCAAGAATTGCCCTGCCATGCGCAACGGATCCGCTTCGCTTCGGAGACGGCGGACTCGGCAGGCAGCTCCAATTCGCCCTATGGCTCCGGCGTTCCCTCCCTAGCGCAAAACAACTCCGCCTACGGCGCCCCGGCCTCGACCTACGGAGGCCAACCAACTTACGGCAATCCGTCGGCCGCAAACGCCGCCCCGTCGCTCATGCAGCCCCCGGCCGCATCGTCGGCGACAGGCTACCCGGCCCAGGGTTATATTCCGCAAACGACGACTCCCGCTCAGTCTTATTCGCCGCAAACCTACGCCGGCTCGCCTTATGCCTCTTCGACGACGGTTCCCGCGCCCGCCACGGCCGGAGTCGCTTCGCCCTATTCGCCGACGCTACCGCCGCCGATGCCCGCCACGGCCGCCGCATCTCCCGGGTTACTTCAATCGCCCACGGCAAGCTGGGACCCCTATGCCACGCCTAGCCCGCAAGCCAACGCCCCGCTCATGTCTCAAGATCCGTACTTTCAGTCCGGCGCGGCTTTACCTGGCTCGACGATGACGAAATTCATGCAAAAAGTGAAAGTCGATTACGATTGGATTTATCGCGGCGGAAAAAGCGAAAAAAAACTGGGCGTCAACGACTTTGATTTCGCCGCCACGTTCGCCTTTCCGTTTTTCAACAACATCGATACGCCGTTCCTCATCACGCCCGGTTTCGGCCTTCAACTTTGGGACGGCCCGTCGACGATCGCCCCCGACTACGCCGACTTGCCTCCGCATACGTTCGCCCCGTACCTCGACGCCGCATGGAATCCGCAGATTACCGCTTGGCTCGGCGCCGAGTTGGATTTCCGCATCGGCGTCTATTCCGATTTCGATCTCGTCAAGTCGCAAAGCATCCGCTACACCGGAACCGGTCTTGGCGTCGTAACCCTCTCGCCGAACGTTAAGGCGAAAGCCGGTATTGTCTATTTGGACCGACTCCGCGTTAAAATTCTCCCGGCCGGCGGTATCGTGTGGACGCCGAATCCCGACGTGTACTTTAACATCCTCTTTCCTAATCCGAAAATCGGTCGACGGTTCGTCAACTATGGCACGACCGAATGGTGGGGATACGCTGAAGCCGAATACGGCGGCGGAAGCTGGACTATTACCCACGGCGACATTCCCGGCTCCCCCTTCGCCGGCAAGTCGCACTCCGATCGATTCGATCAGTTCGACTACAACGACGTCCGCATTTCCTTCGGGCTAGAATTCAAAACCGTGCGGCGCATGACCGGGCATTTCGACATCGGCGTCGCATTCGACCGAGAACTTCGCTACAAGAGCGACTTGCCCGGCGTCTATAAACTCGACCCGGCGTTAATTACCACCGCGGGCTTCGCGTTCTGATCGGTCAACTATGCGAAACTCGCTTTCACAACTCGGCGTTCTCTGCGCTGCGACGTTCCTCGTCGCGGCGCTTTTCGTTCGTCCCGCTTCGGCCGACGACGAAGTGCGACGCCTCCCGCCGGTCGATCAAACCAGCTACCAATATTCCGACGAGTCGTTGCTGCAAAATCCAGCCTCCGTCGCGGATCTGGCTCCGACGTTCCCCGCGCAATCCGCAGGCGAAAATTCGCCGCCGGCGAACGAGCCGCAACTCCCTCCCGGCGCGCGAAACGGTATCTTCCAAAAAATGTCGTTCGAGGACTCCTTCATTCTCGGGGGTTCCGGCAATCGTTCTTTTCAGCAGAACGACGCATCGGCCGAAATCACCTTCGGCTTTCCTTGCCCGGAAAAGAGCTCGCCGCTGCTCGTCTCGCCCGGCTTCGGCGTCCATTCGTTCGACGCTCCGCAAGGCTTGAACATGCCCGCCGCAACCTACGACATCTATACGTCGATCTCGTGGCTGAAGCCGCTCAACGAAAAATGGACGTTAAACCTCGGTTGCACGCCGGGCGTCTATAGCGATCTGCAAGATAGTTATTCCGACTCCTTCCGCGTTTCGGCGCGGGCGATCGGCATTTGCAACTATTCGCCGACGTTAAAGATCATGGTCGGGGCGGCCTACACGCCGAACTCGCCGCTCGGTTGGCCGGTGATGCCGTTCGGCGGCATGATTTGGACGCCCAGCGAAGACCAACGCTACGACATCATGTTCCCCATGCTGAAATATTCGCGTCGCGTGGCGCTCTCAAAAACGGCCGACGATAAAAACGTCGAGACTTGGGCCTATTGCGGCCTGGGAATGGGGGGCGGCTCCTGGGCGTTTCGCCGCGAGGACGGCTCGGACGATACCGTCACCTTGCGAGACTTTCGATTCCTCATCGGCGTCGAACGAAAGACCGTCGGCGGACTTACCGCCCATCTCGAAACCGGCTACGTCTTCGAGCGAAAAATTAGTTTCGATTCAAACACGCCGAACTACTATCCCGACACGGCCGTCATGGTCCGCGGCGGCGTAACGTACTAAGCCAAGAAACTGGGATAAAAGGTGAGAGGGCAGGGGACGCAGCCGCGCGTATTTGACGCGGAGTGTCGCAAGCAGGCATATCGGCCGCAAAAGTACGCGAGATTCGGATGAAGCAGAGACCAACGCAACCTCGCGATTAGCGTCTATTAGCGATGATTAGCGTTCTTCTTCTCTGCTTGAATCGCCGAAACGCCCCGAAAGCGCACGACGTTTATCGCCCGAGCATTTTCTTCATCTCCGCCCAGCTTCGGGCGTTACCCACGTCCTCTTTCGTCAAGCCGCCGCGTCGAGCCTGCATCACGCCGAAACGCAACGCGTCCAGCCCGTCCGTTCGATGCGCGTCGGTGTTAATCACGATCGGCACGCCGAGCGCCTTCGCCATCGCGCAGGCCGAGTCGTCCAAATCCAAACGAATCGGATGCGAGTTCAACTCCATCATCTTGCCGTTGTCTCGCGCCGCCTTCAAAACGGCCTCGACGTCCATCTCATACGCCTTGCGTCGCAAAAGCATGCGGCCGGTCGGATGCGCGATCGCGCAAACGTAAGGGTTTTCAAGCGCCTCGATCGCGCGGCGCGTTATCTGCTCCTTAGGCTGATTGTGCCCGTAATGAAGACTGGCGACGACCCAATCGGCCTCGGCCAACACGTCGTCGGGCAAATCAAGTCCCCCTTTCTCCAAGATATCGACTTCGATTCCCTTCAACACCTGAACGCCGGCGACTCGTCCCGATGCGTTTAGTTCGTCAATCTCCTTCCATTGAGCGCGAACTCGTCCCGGCGTCAGCCCGCCGACCATCGCAACTCTCTGCGAATGATCGGTAATGGCGATGAATTTTAGCCCCCGTTCTTTCGCGGCCAAGGCCATCTCCTCGGCGCTCGCCATGCCGTCGGTCCATGTCGTGTGCATGTGCAAGTCGCCGCAAATGTCGCCGATTTCGACGAGCTGAGGCAACGCCCCGGCGTCAGCCCATTCAAATTCACGCCGCGCTTCGCGCAGCTCCGGCGTAATCCACGGCAAGCCGACGGCCGCGTAAACTTCCTCTTCGGTCTTTCCGGCGACGTATTCCTCGCCGCGAAAGACGCCGTATTCGTTAATCTTAAGGCCGAGATTCTTCGCTCGACTCCGCAACACGACGTTATGCTCTTTCGAGCCGGTGAAATACTGCAGAGCGGCGCCGAACGACTCTTCCTTAACGACGCGAAAATCGACTTGTAAACCGGTGGGCAAACGGAGCGACATCTTCGTGTCGCCCCAGCCTAGCACGGTCGCCTTCGACGAGACGCCGATAAAGCGGTCCATCGCCGCATTCGAATCCTTGGCCACGGCCAGAAAATCCAAATCGCCGACCGAGTCTTTGCAGCGCCGGTAACTGCCGGCCGCCTCAATTCGATCGACGGCGCCCGACTCGCGCATGTATTTCAACACCGCTTGAACGTGCAGATCGGCCTCGGCCCAAAGAATGCGTTGGTCGGCCTCGGCGGCAACGTCGATCCCTTCCAGAATCGTCTTTTGCGTCTTCTCGCCGAATCCCTTTAATTTGCTAACCAAACCCTCTTCGCAGGCATGCCGCAGTTCGTCAAGAGTCGCGACGTTCAACTCGCGAAAGAGCGTCGCGGCCCGTTTCGGACCGAGACCTTGCACCCGCATCAACGCAAAAACAGTCTCGGGAACCTCGGCCTTCAATTCCTCGAGAAACTGCAATCGGCCCGTCGAAAGAAGCTCGTCGATCTTCTTCGCCAAGTCGGCGCCGATCCCTTCAATGTCGGTCAGCTTGCGATCCGAGGCGCCGGCCACGTCGGCGATCGCCTCGGGCAAGTCGTGGATCGTCTTCGCCGCGTTTCGATACGCGCGAACGCGAAAAGGATTCGCCCCTTGAAACTCCAATATATCGGCGATCTGATCGAAAACGGCGGATATATCGGAGTTGTTCATCAATTTTCCTTTGACCGTGACGCGTCCCCTCGCTACATGTGCAATTCGACGACGTCCTTGTCCTGCAAAACGTAATCTGCTTTGACAGGCGTGCCGTCGTGAACGGCGCTCCCCCAAACGCGAGCGAATTTTAATCGCTCGATAAAATCCTTGTGGACCAATCCGGCCATCTCTTGCAACGTGCTGCCGCGTTTGACGGTGAACGGTCGATCTCGGTCGGCCTCTTTCGCCGTCGGCAACTTCGTGTAGATGCGAATGACGTCGAGCGATTCGTAAATCGCGCGACGAAGCTCTTCCAGATTGTCACCCCGCGTACAGGAAATGACGAACTCCGTAAAGTCCGTCGGCAGCAATTCGTGCAACAATTCCAAACGCTCGGCGGCGTCGGAAGCGTCGATCTTGTTCGGAACGAAAAACGTCTTCGTGTAGGACAAACCGACGTCGTTCTCGTCGAGATACGAACTGGAGGCCAAACGAGTGCGTCCCGACTTGAGTCGTTCGAGCACGGCTTGGCATTGCTCGATGCCGTCGTCGCTGTCGAGATCGACGAGGAGCAAAGCGAGATCGGCCGCGCGAATCAAACCGTACAAATTCAAGTCGAAATAGTCGGGCGTGATCGGCGGCGTATCGATCAATTGTACCGTCACATCCTCAAACTTCATCATGGCCGGGAAAGGCGCAGTCGTCGTAAACGGATAAGGCGCGACAGCCGGCGAAGCGTTGGTCAGACTGGCGACCAACTGGCTCTTGCCGGCGTTGGGGCCGCCGAGGACGATCGCCGTCCCCGCCCCCTGGCGAGGAATCCGCAGACCTTTTTTCTTCCCCGTCCCGCTCTTTTCCGACGTCGCCTCTTTTTTCGCTTCGCTAATCTTCGTTTTTAACTCGGCCTGAAGATGATCGGTTCCCTTATGCTTGGGAATCTCCTGAAGCATTTTCTGCAAACACCTCAACTCTTCTTCCGCCGTCGTCGCTCGACGGTATTCTTCTTCGGCCTTCAGGTATTGTTGGGTCAGATTGGCGGGCATAGGGAAGCATTCGACGGCTATTGCCGAAGCGTCTTGAAGAATGAATGTAAACATCGCAACCGCAATGGGTTGCAACGCAGGAAGGCAGCAACGGTTCGGAGTCTAATGTAGCCGATTTCCGCTCGAACGGCTAGCCGCCGAAAAAGGCCGGGAAAACCGCCATTTTCATCGAATATCGGGCATAAAGCCGCCTCCGGAACCGCCGAAATGACCTAGACTTAAGCGGACGAGAATTCTCACTCTCTTGGAACGTCGGACATGATCCACGCCGTCGGAAGCTTCATCGAACATTACGCCAACCAATTCCTTCGCTTCTGCGAACGGATGGAGCCTCAGCACTGGGGCCTCGTCCTCATCGGAATGGTCCTCTTCGGCTTCTTCTGCATGCGCGGCTTCGGCTCAAGGTCGAACTACTAAGAACGGCAGTCCTACAAGGTGCTGATTCCAGGACATATATGATTCAACAGTCCCAAAGGACATCTAATCTGCTTCTCCCCACCTCTAAAGTATGCCCCGGTTGTTCGTCGTGTAAGCCTATTCAGTTGTCTCTTTAACTGATAATGTTTTTTTCGACGATGCAATAAGGCTTCGTTCTGCGGCATTTCTTTCCACATTCTTCCATGAAATCGACTTGAACCTATGCATAAGATTTCTTCGACGCCCAGGATTTATCCACGCTACAAATTCAATCCGCCCACGAATCTGCCCCTTCGTAAAATAGGGACCGTCAAACTCGCCATTCTTCGCAAGTTTTCTTGCATCTTCGAGCTGTCGCTCCAGTTCCCGAATATATGCGCGAGAAGCATCGGGATGACCTCGTTTAATCCGAAGTTTGGTGATTAATTTCTCGTCTTTTAAATACCCAGAATCACGTTTTGCATCTTTTTCATAAAAGCCATGTTCTTCCAATACACTATGCACTAAACCGGGAATACCACTGGAAGCAAAATCAAAATTGCCGGATATAGCAATATCATCCACATATCTTGTATAAACCAATTCTGCCTTTTCACAGGCCTGGCCAATTCTCAAGTCGATTGGTTGCAATATTTGATCGGCAAGTATCGGACTTGTAATCAAACCCAGCGCAAGGTGATAATCGTGCGTACAAACCTTCGTGCAAATCCTTGCGACATCAGGGGCGCATTCAAACTTATCGCAAAAAAGCCGATATACTCGCCGATGACCAATCGACGGATAAAAATTAGAAATATCTGTCGTAAAAACAAAAGTCGATTTTAGATGAGGCGCAACGTTTGTCTTGACATGACGCCCCTGCACGCCTCCATGACTGTATCTCGAAATCGATAGCCGCGGCAAGAGAACGCTACGAAGCAGGCAAGTCTGGATACGACGAAGGGGACCAGTAACATTCAATACTTGACGAATCTTGTTGGGTTTTGCCGGATCAAAGAGCTGAAGTTTTTGACACCAACGCGCTGGAGATTCTGCGATGGCGTCTAACTTTCTTTCGGTAACACCCAAGTGAACAGCCAAATGTTTCAGTTGCCGGATACGGAGCATACCCCTGAAGTACTCCCATCATCTTTTGAAGCAATGCGACCCAACTGTTCACGCCATGCCTTTGCCAATTCCATCATCGGTCGACGTAAGGAAATCGGCAACTTCTTGACATCGCCATATAGACACCAAGCAAGAACATGTAAATCAACCTCCCAAATCTGTTGATACTTCTCAACTAGCTCCGGCGACGGTGTCGCTTTGTCGTTTTCCACGTTGCAAAGATGAACGTACGAAATTCCCAACCGCTCTGCAGCCGCACGCTGTGTCAACCCAAGCTTTTCGCGTAAATGCCTTGCAGTTTTTCCTAAACGTATCATTTATGGATCCAGCCAGTTATTGTTGGTTTTGGGAAGTCTTAGCTACTATATCCAGAAATCAGCAAAGCAGCCTGGGCTGTAAGCGACTTAACCGTATCAACGGCAACCGGCTCACTGCCATAGAGGCACTCGGCAACTTCTTTCTCCAGTGAATCTAAGACTTCCCACGTGGTCGCGCCCGGGTCGTCACAAACTCGAAGGGCATTCCAAAATTGGATAACCCATTCAAGACTCTGCAATTCGACGGGCGACAATTCAGCTTTACAAATCATAAATTTCTCCTTGATAAGCGGCCAAAGGCTCGAGCGCATCCCACTTTGGGATGCCGCCAACCTTAACCACTGCCATGCAAGGACCAGTACACGGGCAAGTGCTAGAACACTGCTCGTATCCAGTAGACGCCAGACCACATTGCTGGGCAGGACATCTCATGGCAGACCGCACCGACTGGCACACATCAACCAGGCATGCTGTCGGGAAAATCGGCGGCACCATTGGTGCCGTTTCAGGCCCCGAAGGGCAACGCATCTCTGCGTGCAAGGAGAACTGAACTGTCGTCAGATATTAAAGCGGCAGTTTAACACCTTGTCAAGACTGCGATTCATCCGTCCTCAGTTTTTCTCAGTCAATCACGCGGTATCTTGACACATCTCTCGATCCTAAACTTATACCAATCCCACTTTGAAACTGCGCGTTTGGCGATTTGTTTTTCGGGGCTTTTTATTGCCGATGCACACGGCATCCTTTTGCAAAGCACTTTGATCGCGGAACGATTCATGGCAATTCGGGCTCAAAAAAGCCCCGAAAAACAAATAGGATGGGAAAAGGACGGCGAACTTTCTTGGCGTAAACGCCAAGACTAGGACGGCCTAAAGGCCGAGAAAGGGGCATGAATGCCCCTCAAAAACGAGCCTTGCGTTGATGGTACAGCTTTTCCAATCTGGGCCGAAAATGCGCAGACGCGGAACTGGAATCCGCATCGCAAGAAAATACACCGCCTTTTACGCAAGCAACCCATCTTGGCAGCAAGATTTACCGAACCGGAAAATTCTTCGCAAAAGTTAAAGCGAACCGATTCGGATAGGTCGATAGGAGATTACAGGGGGAAAGGCTCTTTTCGTCAGCACGCCTTTCCATTTGTCGGCCGTAAACGCAAAACGGCGGACGCTGAATACCGTACGCTTTGACGGCAGGGAGGCCGGTCATGGGCAATACGCTTAGTTTTCTTTTCGTCGCTTGTCTTCTTTCCGGGAACGGTGACGCGGGCTTCGCCTCGGCTTCCGATCAAACGCCGCAGGTTCAGGCCGCCTCAGCCGCAATAAATCAACCAAATCTTGCATCGCCGGTAAGCTACGTCGACGACTACCGCAAAGCGCCGACCGACGAAGGTTACGCCGTCATCGATTCCGTTAGCGGTCTGCAAGCCCTCGGTCAATCCGCCGCGACGACGAAAAAAGTCGCCGCTCCGACCTCGCCCCGAATCGCCTTCTCGAACGACGGTCGGTTGATCGCCTCGGCCCCGCAAAAGAATCCTTTCGTCGATGAAGAGCCGACGAGCGCGACCAACGGCCCGGCCGGCACGGCCACGGCCGCCGATTCGCCCGCTAAAACGACCGTCAAACAACTGCCGCAACCTCGCGGACAAGTTTTCCAAGCTCCGCCGACGCCCGCTCAAACGCCGCAGACGCCCGAAGCCGCAATTCATAATTCCGCTCCTCAGAACCGCATTACGCAAGACGCGAACGGATATTTTACCGCCCCGAACGGCGCAACCGCGCCGGCCGCCGCTCCCGCCGTCCCCGAAAACAACGCCGCATTTGCCGCCGGCGATCTGAGCTACGAACCAAGCTGCGACGCCGAACGTTGCAAAGCCGCTGAAAAGCTTTGCGCCTTTCGGCAATATCTCGGCGACGTCACTTACGAAGGCTGGTTCGACCAAGGAGCGTCAATCAACTCGCTTAGCCCTCGTGACCGTTCCAACGGTCCCGTCGGTTTCTGCGATCGCTCGAACGATTTCCAACTTAACCAAGCCTATCTGCGTCTGAAACGCGCGGTCGACCAAGATAGCGGCTGCTGGAGCGTCGGCGGCCAAATCGATTTCCTCTACGGCACGGACCAAATTTACACTTCTGCCCGAGGTCTAGAGACGAACGGCGACCTCTCGCCGAAGTGGAACGCTCAACAATACGGCCTGTCGATGCCGCAGATGTATATGGAAGTATTTACTCCTTGGCTCGAAGGAATGGATTTCAAACTAGGGCACTTTTACACGATTCTCGGCTATGAAACGCCGACCGCTCCCGACAATTTCTTCTACAGTCATTCGTACGCCATGCAATACGCCGAGCCGTTCACCCATACCGGGTTCATCGGCGCCAAAAAGTTCGGCGATTTCACCGTGCAGGCGGGCATGACTCGAGGCTGGGACAATTGGGAAGACAACAATAACGATTTCGCCTTCATCGGCGGCGTTTCCTGGGCCAGCGACGACCAACGCACCAGCTTGGCCTTTTCCTTCCATTCCGGCCGCGAACAAGACGAACCGCCTTCGAACACCTCGATTCGCAACGTCTATAGCATCGTCTTCCAGCAAAAGATCGGCCAAGGTTGGCAATACGTTCTTCAGCACGACTTGGGCACTGACCAATACGCCGCTTCCGACGGAACCGACGCCCGCTGGTACGGCCTAAATCAATATCTCTACTACACGATTAACGAACGTTGGAAAACGGGCATCCGCGCCGAGTGGTTCCGCGACGAAGACGGCGTTCGAGTCGCCCACGCCACGCAAGGGGGCGACTACTACGAGCTGACCTACGGCGTCAATTGGACCCCGACCGAGCGAATCATGGTCCGGCCGGAAGTCCGCTACGATTGGGTCGGAACGCCGAATCTTCTCCCCTACGGCGACGGCACGCGTTCATCCCAAGTGCTGGTCAACTGCGACTTGATCGTGCGGTTTTAACCTGCCAACCTAATTTAATAAGAACTCCAAAGGCTCGTGCGGCTTTAAGCAAGCCGGACGAGCTTTTATCTATTCTGCGCCTTTCGCCGCCGCATGCGCGTCTTGCTAGCGCGGCAAAGGCGACGAAAAAACGTCGCCTCTTCCTCGCCTTCCGCTCTTGCGATCTGGCGATCAATCGCATAGATTAGTGACGGTTCCGGCGCTCCGCCTTCCATCGACTGGCGAAGCCCGGAGATGCGCGTCATGGAAGACCCGCTTCATTGCTGGAGAGAAACATGAAATCGCCCCGCAGCGCCCGCGTCATGGCCAAGGATCGGCAAGACGCCTCTCACACTTCAACCCTCGCCGACTCGATTTCTCTTTCGATGCTCGGTCAGCCCGTTCGCAAAGCCATCGCCAAAACTCGGCAATGGTTGCTCGATCAACAAACCTCGGACGGCTCGTGGTGCGCCGAATTGGAAGGCGACACGATCACCGAAAGCGAAACGATTCTCTTAATGGCCTTCCTCGGTCGCGAAGAGGACGAGACGGCCGTTCAAGCCGCGAAATATATTCTTTCAAAGCAAATGCCCGAAGGGGGCTGGTCGATGTTCCCCGGCGGCGATTTGGCGATCGACGGAAGCGTGAAGGCCTATTTCGCCTTGAAGCTCACCGGACACGATCCGAGCGCCGAATACATGCAACGCGCCCGCAAGGCGATCCTCGAACACGGCGGCGCCGACGCGGTGAACAGCTTCACGCGTTTTTATCTTGCGTTGCTCGATCAAATTCCTTACGAGCAATGCCCTGCGGTTCCGCCTGAAGTTATGTTCCTGCCGAAATGGTTCCCCGTCCACCTTTACGCGTTCAGCTCGTGGGCCCGCGCGATGGTCGTCCCCTTGTCGATCATTTCTGCCTTGCGTCCCAAGCGCGAACTCGATCCGAAACTCGGCATTCGCGAATTATTTCTCCGTGAACCGAAAAATTGGCCCCCTTTGCGTTGCCCCGGCAAAACCGAAGGAGGATTTTTCAGTTGGGATCACTTCTTCCGCGTCGCCGATTCGGCTTTAAAATTCGTCCAACGTCATCGCCTCTCGCCGCTTCGCAAGCGGGCGATCGAGTCGGCCAAGAATTGGATGATCAAGCGTTTCGAACGTAGCGACGGCATGGGCGCCATCTATCCGCCGATCGTCTGGAGCGTCATCGCCTTGAAGGCGTTGGGCTATGAAGACGAATCGCCCGAACTTCAATACAACTACAAGCAACTCGCCGACCTGCTCCTCCGCGACGAAAACGGCGTCGTGCGAGTGCAACCGTGCAAGTCGCCCGTTTGGGACACCGCCATCACGCTTCGCGCTTTGGCCGCCGCCGGAACGAGTTCTTCGCATTTGGCCATGCGAAAGGGCGTCGCCTGGCTGCTCAACAAACAAATTCGCGTCAAAGGCGATTGGTCCGAAACCGTCAACGCCGAACCTGGCGGCTGGGCCTTCGAATACGCCAACGACTACTATCCCGATTCCGACGACACGTCGATGGTCCTGATGGCCTTGCGCACCCAATTCGACCGCGCGCAAGAGGAAAACGACTTCCTGCCGCCCGAATTGCGTGTGGCCGACGAATCGGACGACGGCGACGCCGACGCCGAAACGCTCGTTTCGCTCGACGAAACGGTCCAGGCGATCGATCGCGGCGCCAAGTGGATGCTCGCCATGCAAAACGGCGACGGCGGCTGGGGCGCCTTCGATAAAAACAACGACCGCGAATTCCTCTGCGCCGTCCCCTTCGCCGATCTCAACGCGATTATCGACCCGAGCACGCCCGACTTGACCGCGCGTATCCTGGAATCGCTAGGCCGACTCGGCCGCCGCCAAGGCGATCCCGTCGTCGATCGAACGATCCATTATTTACGCCGTGAGCAAGAGGCCGACGGAAGTTGGTTCGGTCGCTGGGGCGTGAATTACGTCTACGGAACGTGGCAAACGATCGTCGGACTTCGCGCCGTCGGCGTGCCGAGCGACGACCCGGCCGTCGTCGCCGGAGCAAATTGGCTCCTCGCCCATCAGCAGCCGTGCGGCGGTTGGGGCGAAACCGCGAAAAGCTACGCCCATCCGCATCTGCGAGGGCAGGGGACTCCCACCGCTTCGCAAACCGCCTGGGCGATCATGGGCCTCGTCGCCGCCGGACTCGCTCGACATCCGGCCGTCATTCGCGGCGTTCGCTATCTCGAACTCACGCAGCGACAAGACGGAACTTGGGCCGAAACCGAATTCACCGGCACCGGCTTTCCGCAAGTTTACTATTTGAAATATCACTACTATCCCATATACTTTCCGCTGTTAGCTCTTTCGCAATGGGCGGCCGAAGTCAAGCCGCTTCTCGACGGAGATGAACTCCCGCTCTTCGTCGATAACGATGACGACGGCGAAGTTGCCGAAGAGACGCATTCCGCTTCGCACGTCACCCTGCGTTTGATCGCCTAACATCCTCCCGCCCGTTCACCGACGCCGCTTCACCCCGGAAGACCGCCCACCATGCGATTTCCCCTTTCGCTCACCCGCACCATGACCGGCTACCTACTGAAGAAAAAGCTCTCGGGCGAGACTCTCTTCCCTTTGGTGCTGATGCTCGAACCGCTCCACGCCTGCAACCTGCAATGCGCCGGGTGCGGCCGGATCCGCGAATACGCCTCGACGATGAACACGCGTCTGTCGCTCGAGCAATGCCTTGCGGCGGCCGACGAATGCGGCGCGCCGGTCGTTAGCGTTTGCGGCGGCGAACCGCTGATCTATCCTGAAATCGGCGAATTGGTCGAACGACTTATCGCGAAGAAAAAACACGTATACCTCTGCACGAACGGCGTCGAGTTGGAGAAAAAACTCTCGCTCTTTAAGCCGTCGTCGCGTTTATTTTTCAACGTGCATATCGACGGCATGGAAGAATCGCACGACGCCATGGCCGGCCGTCGCGGCGTCTTCGCTTCAGCCGTGCAAGGACTTCGCGCCGCGAAACAGGCCGGCTTCCAAGCGACGGTCAACACGACGATTTACAAACAGACCGATATGAACGAGATATTGGTCCTCTTCGCCTATCTGACCGAACTGAACGCCGACGGCATGATGATTTCGCCCGCCTTCGACTATCAAGCGGTGCAAAACGCCGATCCGAGCCGAGCGGACGAAATGTTCATGAATCGCGAGGAAATCCAAAAGAAATTCCGCGACGTCGAAGAGGAACTGAATCAGTTCCGCTTGACCGCTTCGCCGATCTACATGGACTTCCTCTGCGGCCGTCGCGAATTGCCCTGCGCCGCTTGGGCCAATCCGACTTTTAACGTTCGCGGTTGGCGCGGCCCGTGCTACCTGCGCGGCGATTCGCACTTCGCCTCCTACCGCGACCTGCTCGACGCCTACGATTGGGCCTTGCTCGGCCCCGACCACTGCCGTCGTTGCGACCGCTGCATGGTCCATTGCGGATTCGAGCCTGCCGCCGTCCTCCGCGCCGACAAAGGCATTCGCGACCTCGTCAAAATGGCCGTTTGGCAAATGGGCTAATAGGGCGTTCTGCGAGCGCCGTCGCTATTCGTAGGGTGGGCCGAGCGCAGCGAGCCCCACCGCGGATAGTTTGTAGGGTGCGTGCTTGCACGAACCGATGGGTAGCCCAGGTTCTTGAACCTGGGCCGCGTCAGCGGCAAGAGGCAATACCGCATAAGCCGTGGCCGTAGGTCAGGCGCTCCTGTGTCTGACAATCAATCCTAACAATTCGGCGCATCCAAATGCCGCTCGAACTACCGCAACTCGTCGAACGCCTGTTGCACGACCGAGTCGACTTACGTTCGCCGGTCGTTTCCGTCGCCGCCCCGCGTTGCCGCGCCGCCCTCCTCTTCGCCCTCGTGACCGAATCGGGCCGATTCGAAGACCGCCTCCGACGATCCGTCAAAATCCGCGGTCAACATTTTGCTTTCCGCGAAGGGCTTTTGGGCGATCGCCGTATCGTCGTCGGCCGGTCCGGCTCCGGCCAAAAAAACGCCTCCGAAGCGACTCAAGCGATCATCGACGGACATCGCCCTTCGCTATTCATCTCCGCCGGATTCGCGGGCGGATTGGCTCCGACGCTCCAACCGTTCGATATTTTCGTCGCGTCGGAAGCAAAAAACTCAAACGGCGAATCGATCCGGTTGCTCGACGACGACCTCGCCCACGAAGCGCAATCATCCGCCGCCGGCTTTACTGTCGGGCGTTTACTCACCTTCGACCGCATCATCGGCCGACCGGAAGAGAAGCGCGAACTTCATGAATCGACCGGCTGCGACGCCGTCGATATGGAGAACTTCGCGACGGCCGAAGTTTGCCGCCGAAACGGCGTTCCGTTTCTTTCGCTGCGAGTCATTTATGACGGGGCCAACGACGCCATTCCCGACTACGCCGAAAATCTGTTGCGACAGCGCACCGAGCCTGCCCGCTGGGGCGCGGCCCTCGGCGCCCTCTGGCGCGAGCCTTCCCGCCTCAAATCGCTTTGGCAAATGAAAGAAAAAAGCCTCGAAGCGTCAAACCGACTGGCGGCCGCGATAGAAAAAATCGCTGCAACTTCGTAGGGCGCTCTGCGAGCGCCGCGGTCGTCTACGCCTACCGATATACTTCCGTGCAATCTCTGGCAAAAAAATTCATCCCCTCAAAAACCTTCTTTGCGCCCTTTGCGTCTTCGCGGTGAAACCTCCCCTAGCGCAGCGAACGTTTCAAATCATTTCGGACAAGCCGCCAACGGAATCTTCAAGGAAAACTCCGCCCCGCCGTCCGGCTGATTTCTCGTCTCGATCGAGCCGCCATGCATCGCGGCGATCCGCCACGTTTTCGACAGGCCAAGCCCCAGCCCTCGCCCCGCTTGGCGGGCTGAATAGTACGGATCAAAGATATGCCTTCGCTCCTCGGCCGTAACGCCCGGCCCGTCGTCTTGCGTCCGTACGACGAGAAAACCGTCGGCCTTGGCGACGTGGAGCGAAACGAAGCCGCCGTCGTCAATCGCCTCGAATGCGTTTTGGCACAGGGCGCCGACGGCCACGGCCAATTGCGTCGGATCGGCCTCGATTTCAAAATCCTCGACCGGCCCGCTAAACCGAAACTTCGCGCCGACTTCGGCCGCGTTTTTTTCAAACTGCTCGACGATCGTCCGAATCCACGCCTGAACGGCGAAGCGTTTCTTTCGCGGGGCAGGGGGGCGCGCGAAAAGCATCATGTCGGCGATCATTTCATAGACCCGCATCGCTTGCGAGTGAATCAACGCCAAGTCGCGTCGACGCTCCGGATGCGTTTCTCCTTTAAGAAGCAATTGCGCCCGACCGGAAATGACCGCCAAAGGATTGTTCATTTCATGCCCGGCCCCGGCGGCAAACTCGGCCATCGATTCGAGCTTTTCTCGCTCCAAAGCGGCGTTGAAGTCGCGCAGGATTCGCCCCGTCCGCGCTAATTGAGCGATAACGGGCCGAAGAGCGTCCGCGAGACTATCTTCGTCCGAAGGTCGTACGCCCTTCCAGGCAAAAAGCCACTTGGCCGTCCGATCGGCGCCGCTCGAAACGTTTTGAAACGCCGCGTGCGCTCGTTCAACCGCCTCGACCGTCGCGAAAAATTGGGCGTCGCTTTCCGCCAGTTCCGTCGAAGCGAAAAGCCGCGCAACCGCTTCGGCAATCGAAAGATCGCCGAATTCTTCGTTCGCCGAAGCCCAAACGTCCTCCGACGGCGCGAAGTCGCAAAGCCATGCGACTGCCTCGGAAATAAAATCGACGCCCGCGGCGCCGTTTAATTGCAGAGCGGCCCAGAGCGCAAAAAAAGGATCGTCTCGCAACGATTGTGCGAAACGATCCTTTTGCAATTCGACGTTTTCAGCAATGAGCGCGGCTACCCAATTCCGCGCCGCGACCGAGGACATCGGCACGAGCGAACGACGCGTTCCATCGAGGATCGGCGGAAAATATCGCATCGTTTCTCAATCGCCGACCGCGAAGTTAGGCGGCCGACGGCGCTTCGATGTCCAATTGACCGCACATCCGATCGAGAAGCTTTTCCACTTCGAACGGCTTGTGCATGAAGTCGTTGGCTCCGGCGGCGCGAAGATCGGCGATCTTGTCCTCTTCGACCATTCCGGAAATGCAAATGATTTTCACGTCGTCCATCGCCTTGTCGCTACGGACGCGTTGGCATACTTCCTTCCCGTTGATGTCGGGAAGCATGACGTCGAGAACGATCAGGTCAGGATGATATTCCTTGACCATCATGCCGGCGTCGAAACCGTTGTTGACCGAGCGAATCTCGAAGCGGCCGTCGCGATCGAGAACGTCCGTGATCAACTCTACCAATTCAACGTCGTCGTCGACAATTAACACCTTGCGCTTGCCGCTCTCTAGGGCGTCGGTCGGAATCCCGTTATCTCGCATAAACAAGAATAACTGCTCTCGGGGAATGCGGCGGAACCGACTTCCCGGAACGCGGAATCCCTTCAACTGTCCCGAATCAAAGCAGCGGATGATCGTCTGTTGGCTGACCTTGCAAATCTTGGCCGCCTCGCCGGTCGTGAACACCGTTTTCATATCTGCGTCACCATCCCTTTGGCTAGCGAGAAGCTAGCGCCAGCGAGACCTCAGAAAAGGAGTCGGAATCATTCCTTGGGTCTCTGGTCCTCCGTGGAAACTTGGCGAAAATCGCCTTAAGTTCGCGAGACTCGTAAAACTCGTACTTCGCAATTTTTGATTTAATAGTAGGCCCGTTCGGCTTTTCCGACATTGCCAAACTTACCAATTGACCGCAATTATAGCTATCTTCCCGATGCTGTCAATACGACTATAACCTTTGCAAGTCCCTGAATCGTAAAGCTTTACGACCCTCCCGTTTTAACGGAAATTACTCATCCCGCCATTTCTCTCAATTTCAGAGGCAATCTGAATGTGATTTACGCGACCAGCCACTATGCGTTAATACTGCCGATTGCGTGAAAAAGGCGAACTCGGTTCCTAGCCTTCGCTCGGCGACTTCCGACGCCCTTCAAGCGAAACCATCAACGCCGTAAGATCGGCCGGCGTGATCCCGCTGATCCGCCCCGCTTGCGCGAAGTCCGCAGGACGAACCTTCTCGAACTTCTCCCGCGCCTCCTGACGAAGATGCCGCACCGCCGAATAATCGAAGCCCTCAGGAATTCGTCGATCGGCCAACCGACGTTGCCGTTCTATCTCAACCTCTTGCCTCGCTAAATAACCGGCATATTTTGCATCATAAACGACTTGGTCCGCCGTCTCGCGCGGCACGGACGAAAGCTCCGGAACTCGCGCAGTCATATCTTCCCAAGTCGTTTCAGGCCGACGTAATATCTTCATCAGCGAAACCGGACCTTCGTGCGTCGATTCAAGCTTCCGCGAGATTCGCGCAATCTCGTCGCGCTTCGTTTCAAAACGAGACCAACGCGCGTCGTCAACCAACCCAATCTCGCGCCCCTTCGCAGTTAACCGCCTGTCGGCGTTGTCCGCCCGCAAAAGAAGTCGGTATTCCGCCCGACTCGTAAACATACGGTAAGGCTCGTCCACGCCGCGCGTGATCAAATCGTCGACCATCACGCCCAAGTAACCTTCATGCCGGCCGGGTACGAACGGCTCTTTCCCCTGCAACATCAGCGCGGCGTTGGCCCCCGCTAACAATCCTTGAGCGGCAGCCTCTTCGTAGCCCGTCGTGCCGTTCACCTGCCCCGCGAAGAATAGCCCCTCGACTTCCTTCGTTTCCATCGAACGCTTCAACTGGTCCGGCGGCATGTAGTCGTATTCTATTGCGTAGGCGTAGCGCATCACTTCGGCCTTTTGCAGACCGGGTATCAGCCGGATCATTTCGTCCTGCACTTCGCGCGGCAAACTCGTCGAAAATCCGTTTATATAAACTTCCTGCGTTCCCCGACCTTCCGGCTCCAAAAATAACTGATGCCGCTCTTTGTCGGCAAACCGAATGATCTTCGTTTCAAATGAGGGGCAATAGCGAGGCCCGGTCGATTGAATCTGGCCGGTGAACATCGGCGCCCGGTGTAAATTCGCTCTCACCACATCGTGCAACTTCTCGTTCGTATAAACGATCCAGCATGGAACTTGCTCGCAATCGAGTCGGTCGGTCATGAATGAGAACGGCTCCGGCTCTTCGTCTCCGTCCTGCCGCTCCGTTTGCGAATAGTCGATCGAGCGCGCATTAATACGCGGCGGCGTACCGGTTTTGAAACGACAAATCGTAAAACCAAGTTCGGCAAGCGAGCGGCTCAGCCCTTCATAGGTCGGTTCCCCCATCCGACCGCCGGGCATGGTCATTTCGCCGACATGAAGCACGCCCCGCATAAACGTGCCGGCGCTCAGAACGACCGCCCTGGCTTTATAGACGGCTCCGCCTAATACTCGAACGCCGACGATGCGTTTCCGCCCCCCGACGTTTTCAACCAATAACTCATCGCCCGTATCTTGCCGAAGGATCAAATTCGGCTGCGATTCGAGCGTCCGTTTTATCTCGTGTTGATAGGCGTGTTTGTCGGCCTGCGCCCGAGGTCCATGCATGGCAGGCCCTTTACGCCGATTGAGCATGCGAAACTGAATGGCCGTGGCGTCGATCGCGCGCCCCATCGCGCCGCCAAGGGCGTCGATCTCGCGGACGATTTGCCCCTTCGCCACCCCGCCGATCGCCGGATTGCAACTCATCTTGGCGATCGAATCCAAATCGCTCGACAAAAGAACGGTCGAGGCGCCCATCCGCGCGGCGGCCAACGCGGCCTCCGCTCCGGCATGGCCTCCGCCTATCACAATCACGTCAAATTCATACTGTGCGCTCATCCATACAATGATACTTAGAACGCCGTGCTCCGGCGAGGGGGAGAAAAAGTTGAAAATGGGACAGCCGTAGGACGCTCTGTGAGCGCCGACATGAGCATCCCGTTTAGCGGCAATCCCGAAGGGATGCGCGTTCGCGTCGTAGGGTGGGCCGAGCTCCGCGAGTCCCGCCAAGAATCGCTACGCCGCCCGGGCCTTCTTCGGCTCGGCCCGCTTCAGTTTGAACAAGCCGAACAGTTCGTCGTGCGTTAGACCGAGTTTCCTGGGCTTCGTCGTGTCCGAGAAGATCGTCTCGAACAACTCGCGTTTCTCTTGCAGCACGCGATCGATGCGCTCTTCAATTGTGTTCGTCGAAACGTAGCGGGTCACATAGACCGGCCCGTCGACGCCGATGCGATGCGCACGATTGATCGCTTGATCTTCGACGGCCGGATTCCACCACCGATCGAAAAGAAAAACGTAGTTCGTAAATTGCAGGTTGAGACCGACGCCTCCCGCCCCATAGCTCATCAAAATGACATGACTGCTTTTGTCTTCGCGAAAGCGGCGAATCACGTCATCGCGACGGGCGGAAGGAATCTGGCCGTGGTATTCGAGCGGATTGAACCGCGCAAGATGCTGCGAAAGATGCTTGAGAGCGCCGACCCATTGGCTGAACACGATCGCCTTGCGGCCGCTGTCGGCAATCTCCTCTAACTCCGCCTCGAGCCGTTCCAGTTTCGCGCTGGCGCCGGTGGCCGGATCGAAGTTGCAGATTTGCTTGAGCCGAATCACTAATTCAAAAACGTGCTGGATCGTGGCCGAAGCGCCCATCTCTTCAAGCCGCACGACGCCGTCGTTCTCGGCCAGCGAATAGCTCTCGCGCTGCTCGGGAGTCAAATCGAGTTGCTCGTCGTTGACCGTCTTCGGCGGCAATTCCGTAAGCACCAGATCTTTCGTCCTCCGCAAAACGTAATCGCTCACCGTGCGACCGATCTTCCTCGGCTTCATGTCGCTCGATATGAAACCAGGCGCCAAAAACTCGAAAATGCCGACCAAGTCCTCGGTGCTGTTCTCGACAGGCGTCCCAGTGAGCGCCCAGCTCCGCTTTCGGGAAATCGATCGTACGATTTGATTCGTCGCCCCCGAGCGATTCTTAATGCGCTGCGATTCGTCGAGCACGACCAGATCGAATTGCGGCGGCTCGATCTGACTCCCGTCCGCCTCGTCGACGACCGTCCCTTCGAATAAATCGCGATCGCGACAGACCAATTCGTAATTCGCGATGCGCAGCGGAACGTCCGGCAACCGCCATTGCCAACGCCGCTTGCTCTGCTCCCCTTCGACGATCATCAGGGGAATCTCCGGCGCCCAACGCTCGAACTCGCGCTGCCAGTTCGTCACTAACGGCTTCGGACAAATTAAAAGAATCTGCTTCGCGTCTCCTTTGTGCAGCAAGAGACGAATCGCCGTAATGGCCTGCATCGTTTTTCCCAACCCCATCTCGTCGGCGAGAACCGCCGCTTGACGCGGGTAGAGAAACGCCACACCCTCGAACTGATACGGAAACGGCTTGAAAGGAAACGTCAATTCCCGCTCGGCAAGAACCGATTCGAGCGACGGCTGCAATATATACTCAATGCGATCTTCCAGCTTAACGACGTCTTTCGGCGGCCGGACTCGCGTCGTTTGCTTGGCCGCTAAGAAATCGTCCGCCTTGAGCGTGATTTTCGGAACGGTCGTCTCCGGCTTCGCGAATTGCGGCGCCGTAGAAGACTCGCCGGAAAAAATAAAACTCTTCAAGCGAGGAGCGAGTCGCCGCAGCGAAATGGAAAGAGCCTTCGGTCGCTCGACCGTTACTGGCGCCGTAATCGCGCGAACCGCGACGCCCGCCTCTCGCGCGGGATCGACCGAAACGCAACGCGGCGCCGCGACGTCGAAACGCTCGCAACTAGCCGCCGGCGGCTCGGGCGCAAACCATGAGCGTACGACTAACTTCTCTTGCACTCCCGCTCTCCTGCTCGTCGCCGACTTATCGCACGGCCTGCTGCGCTTCGTCGATCGCCTCGCGAATCCGTTGGAACGGCTCGGCGAAGTCGAACGACTCGGCCATTTCGCCGAACCGCTCGCAGATCATCAGGCGCTGACCGTCGGCCTTCGCCGGAAGCGCCAATCGATTGCGTCCCAACTCGAACGTGAACAAGCTCGGACCGCCCCGATGCGCGCGATCGATGCGGTAGTTCTTCTTCTCGCTCTGCAGGGTCACTGTTTCGTCGTCCGACGGCAACACCAAGGCCACGATCCGCTCGACGTAATCGCGCACCGACAACGCCGGCTCTTGATCGGTGAAAATAATGTCGGGCTTGGCCGTGCCTTGTTTGAGCAAGGTCTGACCGATCTGCTCGCCGTACAAAAACGCCTCCAAGGTCGGACCGTAGAGGATTTCCTGCGCACGGTTAGGCTTAATAGGCGCCGTGCAATGAAATTCCATCGGACGACCGAGGCGATTCAACACCAAATAGCCGCCGAACAATCCGTGCTGCGGATTGCGTACGACGGTTAAGAATCCGAATGCGTCTTGCGATTTTTCTTCTTGGTTGCTCATCTTTTTGGCGTCGCTTCTTCGCAAACTCTTCCTTTTTCGTGATTAACGACGTTCTCGCTGATTTCGCCCGTAGGGATATTTATCACCTCCGGCGGAACTTAAACGACGACGTCAAACGAAACGGACGTAGGACCTCTGCGGCCTGTCGTGAAATCGGGAAAGCAAGCAGGCGAACTTTAGCGCCCACGCTCGGAATGCCCGACAGGAAAGATGCGCAAAAGATATGGCCCCGTTAAAGAAAAATTATGCGGTATTATCGGAATCTTTTTGTCAAGTAAAATCGGTTGATCCGATCGTCACAATCGTAGCGATTAGGCAAAATTCCGTCGTAACTTACTATGTGATTGTCATTTGCAAACGGTCCCCCTCGAACGTGAAAAATTTTATCGAAAAAACGCATTAAAACTAATGCGACAAACGCTCGACTTTTGCGGAGCTTTCTGGTTATACTGAAGCCTGTTAAGAAATGAGTTCTTTTCAAGGGGATTTATATCCATGAATCAAGATGCGCCGCGAGGCCGGCAACCGCTGTACACCCAGATTGACGTCACTCCGCCAAGCTACAATGCAGCGTCGTCGCCGGCTCGTCCTGACACCGAACACACCCGTTTGCTCCGCGACCTCCTGGCCGCTCAAGATCGCCAAAATGAGCTTTTGGAAGAGCTCGTCGGCCATCTCGGCGCCGCCAATAAACAACGCTCTATGGAGCTCGGCCAGTGGAAACAAGCCAATCCGCGATTGGCCAAAAACTGCCGCTTCGCCGCTGAAACGCTCGGCCGCGTGCAAACCGAATTTCTCGAATCGCTCACCCAAGAAATCGCCGATAACGCCGATTCCTTGATGGAAGGCGAATATATGTTGAACGATTTCATCGATCGCTTCGGCCCGAGAATGGCCCACCTCAACGGCATCCTGCAAGTCCTCTCGCAGTTGAGCGCCTCGCCCAACGCCCCCATGGCCTAGTGTCCGACGCCGCCAAAACCAAAAACGCAATCACGCCGCAATATCCGTTGCGGCGTTTTTTGTTGCGCACGAATCTAGCTCGCAAATTGCGAAAGACGAATAGCCGATCGAGTATGTCGCTTCCTTCGCTTTTCCCGCTTTCGCGTTGTCGTGATTAAAATGCGAGCGAACCGTCCCCCTCTAAAAACCCAACGGAAAACTCTTGACGTTTTTGCATAGATTCGATATACATAGCGTGTCGATACATTACTAGCGAACGATAACGTCCCGGAGCGAGGAACGCATGGGCGAAAAATTGCCGGCCGATTTGGTTCGCGGAAGCCTCGACATGCTTATCTTGGCGGTCTTGGCCGAGGAGCCGAAGTACGGCTATTTAATTCAGAAACGCATTCGTCACGCCACGAACGACGGCGTCCCGTTGGCCGCCGGAACGCTCTATCCCTTGCTCCACCGATTGGAAAGCGAAGGATTAATCCGCTCGCGCTGGGAAGACGCCGGAGGTCGACAACGCAAATGGTACGAAATATCGGCGGCAGGTCGTCGTCAGCTTTCGCACCAAGCCTACGATTGGCAGCGTTTCTCCGAGAGCATCGAGCAATTGCTTGCCGTCGTCACCCCCAAGCCCCGCCCCGCGTAGACCAAAATTTGTAGGGCGCTCTACGAGCGCCGCCGTAGCCCGTAGTTGTAGGTCGGGACAACGTCCCGACAGCCGGGTAGCTCCGGTTCTTGAACTGGAGCGCCGTAGGCGCAAGAGGCTTTTGCAACGCGTCTACCGTCCTGACGACGAGTCCCGAAGGGACGACATAGTAAAGCCTCATTGCCGAAAGCCCATTTAGGGGCGACGTAAATTGCGATTGTCATTTCAATCACCAATTTTTTCCGCGAACGTTCTACATCATGACGCAGCAGAATATCGAGGAGTTCCTCCTCGTATTGAAGCAGTTGTTGCGGATGCGGCGCTCGGCCAACGAGTCGATCGTCAGCGAACTTCGCGATCATCTATTAGAACGTTTCGCCGAATTGAAGGAGCAAAACTACTCCGACGAAGAGGCGATGACTCGTGCGCTCCGGGAGTTCGGGGATACGGCCGCCTTGGCCGCCCAATTCATGCAAGTTTCACGCGATGGACGAAGGAGAAGGGTTATGCGCTGGACATTCAGTTCGTTGGCGGCGGCGTGCGTTCTGATCGTGGCGACCTTAAGCATATGGCCCGACTCGCCGCATTGGCGACATAACGGACAAGCCGTCGCCGAAGAGGCCGGCGGAGCTGCGCCCGTTGCGAATAAAACGGACGAAAAGAAAGAAAATGCGGCGAAGACCGCTGCAATTACCGCGGCTTCAAAAACAAAAAACGTCGAGGAAATGCCGAAAGACGAAGCCGACCTCAACGCGCCTATCTTGGCGAAACTCAACCAAAAAATCGAATTTAAGTTCAAAGAGACGCCGCTGACCGAAGTCGTCAACTACCTAAAAGAACGCTTGGAAACGGAAATCCAATTGGATCAGACCGCGCTCGAAGCCGCCGGGGTCAACGCCGACTCGCCGGTTACTCGAAACGTTCGATGTCGGGCGGACATGGCGCTAAAGCTCACGCTCCGCCAACTTAATTTGACGTACATGATCCAAAACGGGGTCATTTTAATCACTTCGACCGAAGAGGCGGGAAATTATCTTGTGACAAAGATATACGACGTCGATGATCTCGTCGGACCAAACGAAGAGCCCGATTCTTTGTCAAATCTAGTCAGCCGAATCGTCAAGCCGACGAGTTGGGATGAAACCGGAGGCTCGGGAACGATCGCCATGTTTCGCAACATGCTCGTCGTCAGCAATACCTCCGAAGTTCACGAAGAAGTCGCTTCGCTCTTGAAAATGCTTCGTGAAACGCAAGCGAAAATGAATGCCGACGGCGTTAAGATAAGCTCGACCGCTCTTAAACAAGAAACGAAACTGGCGAAACAATCGCGACAAATCGCCGAAAGAGAAAAACAACTTGCCGAGCGGGAAAAGCTCCTCGTTGAAAAGGAACGCTTCGCGGCGGAAAAGGAAAAAATCGCCGCCGAAGCGGAAAAGCTCGCCGCGCCGAAGACCGACGGAACGTCCCCCAATCAAAAACAAATGGAAGGGATCGGCATGTTTTAGACGTTTTTGCGACATTGCCGAGACCACGAAAAAGCCGCAGCCCTGTCGGACTGCGGCTTTTCTTATGAAGTCGCTACGCAAACGAAATCAGTTACGCGCCTTCTCAATCTATTTCACTTTAATCGCCACGCGTTTGGCCGCCTCGGCCTTCGGAATGCGAAGCGTCAAAACGCCGTCGGCTAACTCGGCCTCCACCTTTTCCGCATTGGCGTCGAAGGGGAGCCGCAAAGTTCGGCTGAATACTCCCACCGGCCGCTCGCGACGGTGGAACACCAAGCCCTCGGCCGTCGGCTCGGGACGCTCAACGCGAATCGTCAGTTCGTCGCCGCTTACCGAAACCTCGACCTGTTCCTGCTTAACGCCGGGCGCTTCCACCTCGACAGCCAAGTTCTCTCCCTCCTCCCAAATGTTGACCGGAAGTTGCTGACTCAACGCCCCGCAACTCTCCGTCGAGTTCATATACCCAAACAAACGCTCCATCTCATTTCGCATCGGAGTGAACGGGTTTAGATAGTAGGTAGTCATGGCATAATCTCCTTTGGCACGTGAAAATGTCTTCAAAACTCGGATTGAATTGACTGGTTTTTACAAGTGCGAAAGACTCAGACGCAAAATGCGTGCCAAACGCCCAAATCGATCGCCGCAACATAATAATATCAAACATGTTACGACATTTTTCAAAAAACAAAGCATCGCACAGGACTGCCATTTTGGCAGCAACCAATTGTCTATGATCTTGTCGAAAAACGGGACCAAAACGGTCGCGGAGACTAGCGAAACTGCTCCGGATTTTATAAGCTGTTGGCCGATCGTGAGTTAGAATCGGCGTGCCTGAACTCCCAATCCCGTTGTGGGATTGACGCTTGGAGGATATATTGGGTCGTTTGATTCTCTAACAATTTGGGTTGCGCTGGCAGACGCTTTTTTGTTTTGGCTCGCCCCTGAAAAGGGTCGAAAGATAGCATTTAGCGTTTTGTTCAGCCCGTTAGGGCGTCAATTGACGTAATTGACTTCGCCGTCGGCGATTAGCTCAAAATTCCTTGTGCGGCGACTACGACATTTATATATCGTGGTTCACGGCTCAAAGAATCGTTATTCGCTCGCCGACGACATTCATTATCCCTCCGAGTAGCCAAGTCCATGCGATTTTCACTCATCGATCGAATCGTCGAGTTAGAGCCGGGCGTGAGAATTTCCGCCATTAAGACGCTGACGATGGCGGAAGAGTATCTCGCCGACCATTTTCCGAATTTCCCGGTCATGCCGGGGGTTTTGATGTTGGAAGCGATGACGCAAGCCAGCGCGTGGCTCGTTCGCTCGACCGAGGACTTCGCCCATAGCGTCATCACGCTTAAAGAAGCGGCCAACATAAAATACGGGCAGTTTCTCGAGCCGGGTCAAACCATGTTGATTACGGCCGAACTGCTGAAGATGTCCGACGCGGAAGCGAAGCTGAAGGCGTCGGGCATGGTGGACGGACGGACCACCGTTAGCGCAAGATTGACCTTAAAAAAAGCGAACCTCGTCGATACCCATCCCTGCTTTGAGGGAAACGACGCGGAACTCATTCGTAATCTTCGCGGTCAACTCGCGCTGCTGCATCAGCCGCGAACGGAAACGTCCGCGGTCGCCGCGACGTAATCGAATCGGCGAATCCCGCTTCGGGCTTCGTTCGTCGTCCGCATTCGTCGCCGTTTTCAACGACGATCGCAACGCGGCGCCGGGGGATTTCGTCTTTCGGCGGAGCAAACCGTTCGGAGATGAATCCGACCGGCGCATTGGCCGCCATTTTTTGAACGCAAAGATTTAGGAAAAAGATGATATTAGAAGGAAAAATCGCGATCGTGACGGGCGGAAGCCGCGGCATCGGCCGGTCCTGCGTCGCGCGCATGGCCGCCGAAGGTGCCACGGTCATATTCGTTTATCACAGTAATAAGGAAGCCGCCGACTCGTTGATCGCGGAATTGGCTTCGGCCCCCGGCAAAGTCGAGGCCGAGCAAGCCGACGTTTGCGATTACGCCCGAGCGCATCAAATCGCCGACGCCGTTTATGAAAAATACGGACGGATCGACGTGCTGGTCAACTCGGCCGGCATCGTCATGGACGGCCTTATGGGGGCGATGACCCAAGATCAGTGGCAAAAAGTGATCGCCACGAATTTGGGCGGAACGTACAACTACTGCCACGCCGTGACGCAATTGATGATGATGCAGCGAAGCGGCAGCATTGTGAATTTGTCCAGCACCGCCGCCGAATTCGCCGCGCGCGGTCAAGCGAATTACGCCGCAAGTAAAGGCGGCATTAACGGTTTGACCCACGCGCTAGCCAAAGAGTTGGCCGCGCGAAACGTGCGGGTCAACGCCGTGGCGCCGGGTATGATCGAAACCGACATGAGCCAAGTCGTTCGCGGCGTCGCCGGCGACCAACTCAAGAAGGTGATTCCGCTGAAACGTGTGGGAAAGCCCGAGGAAATCGCCTCGGTCGTCGCTTTCCTCGGCAGCGATCAAGCCTCGTATTTAACGGGGCAAGTGATTCGCGTCGACGGCGGATTGAGTCTCGGCGGGTATTGATTTTTTCGCGGCGCAACGACCGTCGTCGGTCCGCCGCGCTGTGAAGCAGTTTCATTAATCACGATTTGTTTGGAGGTTGAGTGACATGCCGACTAAGGACGAAGTTTTTGAAAAGATCAAGACTGCTCTCGTGGACGCGCTTGGCGTCGATGAAGAGGACGTAACGCCCGAAGCCACCTTGGTCGGCGACTTGGGAGCGGAGTCTATCGACTTCCTCGACATCGTCTTCCGTTTGGAGAAGGCTTTCGCCATCAAGATTCCGCGCGGCGAATTGTTCCCCGAGGACATCCTCACCGACTCGAAGTACGTTCAAGACGGCAAAGTGTCGGAAGAAGGCTTGGCCGAGTTGCGCAAACGGATGCCGTTCGCCGATCTCGACGACTTCGCCAAGAATCCGATCGTTCAAGACTTCGGTAACATTTTGACCGTCGCCGACATGTGCCGATTCGTCGAAAGCAAGGTCGGACTGTAAGCGATTCGGAAACGAATCGCGGATGTCTAAGGCGCCGTCGCGCGGTTTTGCGCGGCGGCATGGGTCGAACGAACGCACATCGAAACCGGTTAAATTGCCATGCGTTGGTACTGGATAGATCGTTTTATTGAATTCGAAAGCGGTCGCTACGCGAAAGCGGTCAAATGCGTCTCGCTCGCCGAAGAGCACTTGCACGATCACTTCCCCTCGTACCCGATGCTTCCCAATTCGTTGGTCATCGAGGGAATGGCGCAAACAGGCGGCCTGCTCGTTTCGGAATTCAAGCAGTTTTCCGAAAAGGTCGTTCTTGCCAAGGTGCCGAAAGTGCATTTTTACCGCGACGCCGTTCCAGGCGATACGTTGGTCTACAAAACGACCATCGAATACGTGAAGGAAGAAGGCGCGATGGTTACGGCCACCAGCCATATCGGTTCCGAACTTCACGCCGAAGCGGAGATCGTTTTCGCTCACTTGAACGATCCTCAGCTCGGCAGCTTGTTCGATCCCGAGACGTTTTTGAAAATGCTGCGGTTGCTTGGCGCGTTCAAGGTCGGGCGTGCTGCCGACGGCAGCCCGTTGAAGCCGCCGGCCCATCTATTGCGCGCCGCGAACGAAACGGCCGACTGAGACGCTCGCTTCAACCTCGATTGTTTTTTATTTGCGATATTTTCATCTTTGAGGGATACCCGCCATGCGACGACGCGTTGTGGTCACAGGCATCGGCTGCGTCACGCCGCTGGGCACGGAAATCGAAACGATTTGGAATCGCGTGCTGAACGGCGAGTCCGGCGTCGGCTATACGACGCTCTTCGACGCCTCGAATTTCCCCACCAAAATTTCCGCCGAGGTCCGCAATTGGGACGTTAGCGACGTCGGCGAAAATCCCGCGGATTGGAAATTCCAGGGGCGTCACACGCACTTCGCCGTCGGCGCCGTGAAGAAGGCCGTGGCCGACTCCGGCATCGACTTCGGTAAAATCGATCCGACTCGCGTCGGCGTCTATATGGGCTCGGGCGAAGGACAACAGGACTTCTATCGGTTCTCAAAGATGATGGTCGCCGGTTTGCAAGGCGGCTCCGGCTTCGACCTAGCCCGCTTCACGCAAGCCGGACTCGAAACTCTCCATCCGATCGCCGAATTAGAGCAAGAGCCGAACATGCCGGCCGCCCACGTGGCCGCGTTGTTCAACGCGCAAGGCCCCAACGTAAACTGCCTGACCGCTTGCGCCGCCAGCAGCCAAGCGATCGGTGAAGCGGTCGAGATCATTCGACGCGGCGAGGCCGACGTCATGCTCTCGGGCGGAACGCACACGATGATCCATCCTTTCGGCGTAACGGGCTTCAATCTGCTCACCGCCTTAAGCACCCGCAACGACGAACCGACCAAAGCATCCCGTCCGTTCGATCGAAATCGCGACGGCTTCGTTTTGGGCGAAGGTTCCAGCATGCTCGTGCTTGAATCGCTCGACGCCGCCAAGGCTCGCGGCGCGAAGATCTACGGTGAGATCGCCGGCTACGGCTCCACGGCCGACGCCTATCGAATCACCGACATTCATCCGGAAGGACGCGGCGCCTCGGCCTGCATGCGAATGGCCGTCGAAGACGCCGGATTGAACTTAACCGACATTCAGTATGTCAACGCGCACGGCACCAGCACGACCGTCAACGACAAAGTCGAAACGGCGGCTCTCAAGCAGACCTTCGGCGAATACGCCTACAAGCTTCCGATGTCGAGTACGAAGAGCATGATGGGCCATTTAATCGCCGCAGCCGGAGCCACGGAGTTGATCCTCTGCCTCATGGCAATCCGCGACAACGTCTTGCCGCCGACGATCAACTACGAGACGCCCGATCCCGATTGCGATTTGGACTACGTCCCCAACGTCGCCCGTAAAACGCGGTGCGACGCCGCCCTCTCGAACAGCTTCGGCTTCGGCGGTCAAAACATCTCGATCTGCGTCAAGCGTTTTGCCGACTAATTTCGGCGCTATCACGCCTGATTGAAAATTAAGCCGCTCGGCGCCGCCGGGCGGCTTTTCGTTTTCCTTCCCCTCTTCTCCGCTATTTCCCGCACAGATTATTACAATTTCGTCAATCTCTGCGGACTGGATCGTTCGTATTCAATTCGTAATGTCCGTCGATCGCCTCGACTCCTCCGGAAATGGCGAATTCTTCTCCGACGAGCGAACAAAATTCAAAATTCGGAATGATTTTCTCAAGTCTTTTTTTGACATCAAAGGGCTATCGTGTATAAACTACGTAGAGACGCGGACGATGCGGCGAAAACAAAAACGCCGACGAATTCGCGACGCTTTTCCGAACGTAACGCGGCTTTTTCCGCCGCCCTTTTCCGATAGTTTGCGAACGTTTTTTTAACGAGCATTCACTTCGTTTTCGGTCATTCTCCCATGATCCGTCCCATCGGTCCATTACGAAACGCTTGGCTCGACGCGCAACGTCGACGCGTCGCACGATCCGGGCCTTCAGCGGGAACGCTCGACGAAATGTTGGGCGTTCTCGACCGGCTCCGCGACTGCCACGACCGCTTGGAAAGCCTCGCTCCGGACGATTGGATCGACTTCCTCGCGACGCACCGCGTTCGCAAGAGTCCTCCGCCGTCCGCGCCGTAACGGCCGACTTCGTTTTCGACTTTTCATCGTTCACTTTTCAACTAAGGAGGTCCGGAAGATAGAGCGTCGACAACGGCCGACTCGGCCACGCCCGCGGCACGGCATGCCGCACCGGCTTATCACAAGGAGCGATTGAATCAATTCTCAATTCGAAACGGTAACGCCTCACCAAGCGACGCGTTTGCCGATCGAGGACGCCTAGCCAAACCGCCGGCCGCGCGACTATACCGTCCCGGCCTCGAAAAAGCGCTTGTGCGCGTCGCTCGTCCCGTCGGCAAACGCGTTCGCTGTTTCTTGAGATAGCTTTAACAAGAAGATTTCTTACAGAGCGCCTGCAACTCCGCGACGACCGCTTTCGTCTCGATGAAGCAGTCTTCGCTCGGCGCCGAGGCCCCCGCCCTTAGATCGGCAAGTAGACCGCCGAGCAATTCCGTTTCCAGCCAACCGGCCAGCCATTGCGCGCGCTGCTGCGCGTATCGGGCTTGCAATCGCAGAAAGAGTCTCGCCGCCGCTTGAGCGGCGCCCTCGCTCGTGCCGGCGACGAGAGCCTCGCCTCCCCCGGCGATTCCCCCGGTTATGGCCGCCTCGGCCGCTAGTTGCCCCGCCGCATGCGCCGCGGCTTGCGAAGCCGCCTGACCGACGATATCGCCCGCAAAATGCAAACCGGTGAAAAATAACGCCACCGAAATCGCCGGCCGAGCCAATGCCGCCACATGATCCAGCGAACGGAGAACCGTCGCCGCCGTCGCGTTATTCTCTCTCCACGCGTTCAATTCGTCGCGCAGGAAAACTCGATAATCGTCGTCGGTCGCCGGCAACGCCTCATGCGCCGTTCGCACGCGGTCAAGCAAATCGGCGCGCGATCTCCCCCGAAGCAACTCCGTTAATCGAGGCTTGAGCGTGTCGTTTCCCAACTGCGATAGCCGCTGCAATTCATCGATGAGAAATTCAACCGCCGAAAGCGTCGCTTCGCGCTCCCGACGCCGGAAGGCGACCAGCGGATCCTCGGGCTCCCCCGCAATGCTCCGCCAAGCGGCTGCGAACGGCGCCATCGCGCCTCGCCCCACGGCTCGATAAAAACCGTGAACGCGTCGAGACCATGGCGGCCGCGTCTCGTTCCACCAATCCCGAATTTCTTCGATCAGAAGCCCCGTCGGCAAAGCCGGCCACTCCACCCTCGCCAGCTCCTTCGCCGAAAGTATTTTCACCGCTTGCGCGAAATCGCCTGCCGCATTTTCGATCTTCCGCAGAAACTCGGGAACTCCGACCTCGGGATCGACCGTCCGACGCACCGCCCCGCGAAACGTGCGAATCTTGATCGTGTCGAATCGCAACTGGGCCAAATCGGCGCGCAAGTCCGTCGGCGCATCGACGGGCTTCTTTCCGTCTTCGCCGACGTCGTAAAACGGCAATCGCAGTTCGTCGGCAGCCTGACGATCGTGCGGAGCTACGTAAACGGTCTCCGGCGTGGCGCCGATCTCGTCGCGAAACACGGAAAGCCAACGCGGCCAATAATCCCGGTCGGCCTTCAAGTCGCATTGATTGAAAAGAACTAAGATTGGCTTGTCGGCCTCGGCCGCCGCGCGAAAATACTTTTTCACCGCGGCGTCGTTATATTTTTGCTGCGTAAGAATCGCTAGAAGAACGTCGGCCGATTGTCGCACCGCCTTAGCGCGCGCCCAATTGGCCGGAGCGTCCGAATCGACGTCCGGAGCGTCAATGAGCAAAAGCCGATCGGGCGTCTTTTCGCCGACTCGCCAAAAGAGCAAGTTTTCGTCGGTCTCCCGTAAACTGTCCTCCGGCCCTCGCCAAGGACTAAGCTTGAAATCGGCGAACAGCCTTTGCAGCAGTTCCGGCTGCGCGAGATTTTTCGGTACGAGACAAACGGGATGCTTCGTCCCCGAGGCGAGCGGAGTCGCGGCGCTCGCGTTCTCGCCGGCCAGATGATTGAATACGACCGACTTGCCGATATTGGTCCCGCCCACGACCGCCACCACCAAAAGCGGCGGCAAATCCAATTGCGGCATTAGCATGTTTCGGAGCAACTGACGCCACTCGGCGTCCTCGGGCGCCGAGACGCCGGCCTTTTCGGCCGCCGTCCGCAACTCGTCTATCAACGAATTGAGCCTTCGTAATAGTTTGACGAATGCGGCGAAATCGGGCGTCTCCTGCGTCGATCGAGTTGATTCCATGCCGCATTGACTCCCGCACTCTTCGATAATCAGGCCGCAAGCAAGTCGCGATCGTATCCGCGTTTTTTGCTACGGCGCCGAAAATATCGTCGCCACGGCCTGACCGTTTTGCGAATGACTTAAAACGACAACGTTCGGTTTTTTCAAAGGTTGATTGCTCTTAGCGACTACGTTCACCGGACACTCCGGATCAGGCTCTTCGTAATTCAGCGTGCGGGGAATAACTTTCTCGCGAATGATTTGCGCCGCGACGATCGCTTCGCCGGCGCCGGAGGCCGCCCCCCAATGTCCGAATGAACTCTTTGGCGCCGTCACGGGCGCGTCGCCCAAAACGTCGTGAATCGCTTTCGCCTCGCGTCGATCGTCGATGATCGTGCTCACTCCATGCGCGACCACGCATCCGATTTCGTCCGCTCGCAATCCCGCGTCTTTCAACGCGCCGCGGAGAACGTTTCGAATGGCGGACCC
The DNA here is from genome assembly GCA_963665265.2 of Thermoguttaceae bacterium. Taxonomy (GTDB): domain Bacteria; phylum Planctomycetota; class Planctomycetia; order Pirellulales; family Thermoguttaceae; genus CAXXHQ01. Next base: position 3,972,050 of record OY762224.2, read on the forward strand.
CGTCAGCGGCTTCTCGCCGAACGCCGGCTCGTATCCCATCGCGCATCCGCTAATCCGAGCGAATATTTCGGCCCCGCGCGACTCGGCATGTTCGCGCGACTCGGCCACCATCGCCGCCGCCCCTTCGCCGTTGACCATTCCGTCGCGCCGAACGTCGAATGGACGCGAGGCCTTCGCCGGATCGTCCCCTCGACGAGAAAGCTCCATCGTGGCGTAACGAAATAAAAGCGTCGGATGAATCCGCGAGCCGACTCCGCCGCAGACCATCACGTCGGCCTGCCCGCGATCGATAACCCTATACGCCTCGACCGCCGCCGACAAACTCGATACCTCGCCGAGCGTGAGCGTATTGTTCGGACCGCGCGCGTCTTGCGCAATGCAAACATGGCAAGCCGGCATGTTCGGAAGATATTTGAGCATCCAGAGCGGAAATAGATCGGCCATCGCCGCCTTGCCCCAACGATCGTAAACGAATCGGCCGTCCTCGATGCAGTCTCGGTACGGATGCGCTAACTCATCCAACTCGCAGGGTATAATGTCGGCCCCGAAAAGCGCGCCAAAGCGGTCCGGATCAAATGCCTGGCGTTGATGGCCGGCTTGCTCGCATGCCTGATCCGCCGCGGCAAACGCCAATTGGATGTCACGGCTCATTACCTTCAAGCTTTTGCGAGGGCGAACCGCCGCTTTCGGATCGAAATCCAGAATCTCGCCGCCGAACGGCAAAGGAAGCGTCGGATCGTCGTAAAAGCTCAGTTTCTTTATGCCGCTACGGCCTTCGCAAAGGCTTGTCCAAAACGCTTCAATCCCAAGCCCCACGGGACTTACGACGCCCAAACCGGTGACGACGATATCCTTTTTCAACGTCATGTTTCTTTCTTATCCTTTAAGCCGCCGTTCGTACTATGGCGGCGTAGGACTCCAATGCCAACGCCTAACGGCATTGCAGTTTAATTGCTTTCCCCGAAGCCCGGAATCCGTCCATCCTATCTTTATGGGGGCATAACGGCAAGCCTTCCAAGGCCATAACGGGCCAAACAAAACCCTCCCTAGGAAGGGAGTTTGAAGCTTGCTAATGACGGAGGCTCGGAGTATTTTCGTCGTGAAAACCAACTATAATTTGAACATTCGCCGAGATTCCACCGATCCGTCCTATACGCCCTATTTATACTTCCCGGCATTTCCGATGGCGTAAGCGCAGCAGAGAACCGGGCTATGCCGACGTTTTCGAAGTCGGCATAAACCCCATTTGGGGTTGATTTTCCCCGTAAAATCACGTCTTTATATGACTAAGGACAATCCGCTTCATTGCCGCCCAATCCCCCAGCGGAATTGTCGCATATCGGAAAACAATAAGGGTTTTCGTCAACTATGTCGCAACTCGCCAAGTCGTCGCGCTTCGTTCTGGGGGGTATTCTTCTTTTGTCCGTCGCCTTCGGCGTCGCTCTTTATCTCGACGGTCCGCAAAAGGCGACCGCGCTTATCGTCGCCGCGCAAGCGGAAGAAGCCCAAGCCGCCGATACTGCCTCCGCCAATACGATTGCGGCGTCGCCTGAAAAATCGGCTCACGAGACGGCAAGGCTAACCCCGCCGCCCGTTTGGATGATCCTCCCTTTCGTGGCCATGCTCGGCGCTATCGCCGTGCTGCCGTTGGCGCCGCACGCGATTTCGCACTGGTGGGAAAGTAATCTCCATCGGTTTTACGTCGCCGCGCTTTTAGCCGCCGTCACCTTGGCCTATTTCGTCTGGATGCACCGCCAACCCGTCGAAGGACATTGGCCCGCACATCACATCGCCGCCGCGCAAGCCTCGGGCGCCGATTTCAACGCTGCCTGGACCGTTTTCGCCAACGCCATCCTCAACGAATACGTCCCTTTCATCGTTTTGCTTTTTAGCCTTTACACGATCTGCGGAGGCATACGACTCGAAGGCGACCTTCGCGCCCACCCTCTGACGAACGTCGCTTTTTTGGCGGTCGGCGCCGTTTTGGCGAGCTTCATCGGCACGACCGGCGCCGCCATGCTCCTCATTCGGCCGCTCTTGGAAACGAACCGGCAGCGCAAGCGAGTCGTTCACACCGTCATCTTTTTCATTTTCATCGTCTGCAACTGCGGCGGATGCCTTCTCCCCCTCGGCGATCCGCCCCTCTTTCTCGGATATTTGATGGGAGTGCCCTTCCTCTTTACCCTGGTTTTGTGGAAAGAGTGGCTCTTTGTGAACGGCGCGTTGCTTGTCATCTATTTCTTCTGGGACGCCTTTTGGCATTATCCCCGTGAAGAAAAAGCCGACATCGCCCGCGATGAATCCCAAGTCCACGGTCTCCGCGTCGCCGGGCTTTGGCCGAACGCCTTGCTGCTGGTCGGAATCGTTCTTTCCGTGGCCTTACTCGATCCGAGCAAGCCCGTGCCGGGAACCGATTGGCGCCCGTGGCTCTACTTCCGCGAACTTGTGCAGCTAGGACTGGTGGCCGCTTCGCTGCTGCTCGGAAAAATGCATACTCGCCAGCAAAACGGTTTCAACTACGCCGCGATCGTCGAGGTCGCCGCGCTCTTCTTCGGCATCTTTATCACGATGCAACCCGCCTTGCAACTTTTAAGCGTCAACGGCGACCGCATCGGCCTCTCGCAACCGTGGCATTTCTTCTGGGCGTCAGGCGCCCTCTCCTCGTTCCTCGACAACGCGCCGACTTACGTCGTCTTTTTCACCGCCGCAAAAACGCTCACCGCCAACGGCGCCCTTGCGCCTGCCGTATCCGGCGTTTCGACCCTTTTGCTCGTCGCCGTTAGTCTCGGCTCCGTTTTCATGGGCGCGAACACCTACATCGGCAACGGTCCGAATTTCATGGTCAAATCGATCGCCGAACAGGCGGGCGTGAAAATGCCCAGCTTCTTCGGCTATATGATTTATAGCTGTTTGATTTTGATTCCCTTGTTTATCCTTACCGGGTTGATTTTCATGTAACTCGAATCGCCTTCGCCGACGATTCGAAGCCGTTATCCGCGTAAAACGCACCGCAGCCGCCGTGAACTACCGCAACATCGTTACCGACGAAGACCTAAAGAGCTTTTGCCGGGCTATCGCCCAATGCCCAACGATCGCTTTCGACACGGAATTCATCTCCGAACATACGTACCGCCCGATCCTCTGCTTGATCCAAGTCGCGGCCGGCGACGAGCTGGCCGTCATCGATCCGCTCGAACTAAAAAGCGTGAAACCGTTTTGGGAGGCGATCGCCGCGCCCGGACACGTAACCATCGTTCACGCCGGTCGTAGCGAATTGGAGTTCTGCTTGCACGATTTAGGCAAGCGCCCTACCGCCTTGTTCGACGTGCAAATCGCGGCGGGAATGATCGGCTACGAATACCCGGCGGGCTACGGCACGCTGCTCGCACGAATCCTCGGCGAAAAAGTCAAAAAGCACGAAACTCGCACCGACTGGCGACGACGTCCCCTCAACAAAAAGCAGATCGATTACGCCATCGGCGACGTCGCGCATCTTCAGCGACTTTACGAAACGATCAAACACGAATTGACCGAGTGCAATCGACTGTCTTGGCTTGAAGAGGAAATGGAGACCTGGCAATCGGAGGTCGAAACCGCGCTAAGCCATGAACGTTGGCGCCGTGTCTCGGGAAACGCCGGCCTGAGCGAACGCGAACTGGCCATCCTTCGCGAACTCTACCATTGGCGGGAAGCCGAAGCCCAGCGACGTGATCAGCCGGCCAAACGAATTCTCCGCGACGACCTAATCGTTGAACTCGCCAAACGCGGCTCCTCCGATCCGAAACAAATCGCCGTGGTTCGAGGAATGGAACGCGGCGATCTCGCTCGCCGCATCGACACGCTTTCCGCAAGCATCCAACGCGGAATTGATCTTCCCGACGACAAATGCCCGGAACGTATTCCCGTCGAACAAACCCCGCAACTATCCGTGTTGGGGCAATTCCTCTTCGCGGCCCTCGGAAGCGTCAGCCGCAAAGCTCGCTTGGCCCCGTCGCTCGTCGGCACGCCCAACGATATCCGCGATCTAATTAACTTCGACGCCAGCAAAAATAAGGTTCGCAAGCCGCCGCGATTGGCTCGCGGGTGGCGAGAGCAGTTCGTCGGCCGTCTGTTTGAAGAGTTGTTAGGCGGAAAAGTCTCAGTCCGAATCGCCGATCCGCACGACGACGCTCCTTTGGCCTTCGACCGCGACCTCTCCCCCGACGCCGACGAATCGACGCAAGACCCCGGCGACGGAGAATCAGTCGTCAACGCAGGCAAGCTTCCGCCGCCTCGTCCGCCTCGCAAAACCCGCGGAAGGTCGTCCTCGCATCGTTCAAAATCCTCGGCGAAGCGGAATGCCTCTTCCGCGAATCCGCCCAAGAAAAGAAAAAGCGAAGGATGACGCGAATTTGACGGAAGCCGAAACTTCTCATCGCGTTCGCGCCGCCCTTCGCCGTATTCTATTGACCCGCGAGCCGTCGACGAACTTCGCCGGCGACCGTGGAATCAATACTCGCAAACGTTTCGAGGCGATCGACCCAGAGACCGCTTTGCCCGCCGTCTCCCGCAGAGACGGCGACGCTCGACGTAAGCAACCCATGAATGCGTCGAGCCCGCAAAGTTCGAAACGTCGCGACAAAGGAGTCTTCGCTCAATTCTGTCGCTATTCGCAAAAACCCAAAACAAACGCAATTCTCGAAGTCCTCGCAAAGACGCGTAAACGCCGATTTCATTCACGCGTCCGTCTGTTTTCAACCTTCAGCTAGTCGGTCCCGTTTCGGCGACGGTTTTTGCGCCGCCCTTCCTCCGACTTCGCCGCTCAAGCGTCATCTCGCATCGTCACGGAGGATGCGAAGTTCGCTCTCGCGGCATGCGAAGCATGCGTAAACCGTATCGTTCGCGTAACCCGCACATACCTCAGTCTCCCCATCGGCATGACGGAATTTCCCGGCGATTCCGATTGCGTAAAAACGACCGGAATTAGCGCGAGAGCCGTAATCGCACGGCGATTACCCGGCGGCAAACAACCTCGGCCGTTTCTCGGTCCGCTCCCGAGACTCCCGCAAATCGAAAGTCTCGTCAGGTATCCGAGAAAAAAGCCTCAAACCCGTAAGAACGACCCAAGCCGCGTTCATTTTCCCAGGGGCCTCTCAACGTCATTCAACCGGAAACAGCGACGGTCTAGCCTACAGTTCTTCGTTTCCGCTCGAACGACCGTCTTCACTCGCTCACTCACGACGCGGTCGTCATTCGTTCCGGTATCTGCTATCGGACGGCGGCTCTCGGGCGCTGTATGAAAGCGGGCGGCGAAACGCAAATTTATTTTTCTGCCGGCCGCAACACAGGTCTTTGCGTCTCAAACGGTTCGAGCGGTTTCGGCGTTGAAATGAAGACTCCCTTCGGAACGCGAACAATGCGAGAATCGCCGAATTGCGGAACAATCCGTTTTCTCCCGCAGCCGCGTGCATGCGGCGCCAACGGAAGATTTTCCCTAAACGGTCGATCAGGTCTCCAGCTGCCGTTACGAACGGAATTTCCCGCCGAAGCGAAACGGCCGCGCCGATCCTTTTACCCGCTCGCAAACTATTTAATCCGCGATCCGGCGTAAAAGTCGGTCAGCGAGCGAACCTGCTTGGCCATATAAGAAACGATCGCGCCGGCCACGATCAATGACAAGATGAAAATAACGTGCCGATCGAATCGAACGTCGGAGAAGCCTTGCGACTGCGGCAAGAAGAGTACGTTCGCCAGCAAGTCCTGCGCGGCTGAAGTCGAGACGTAACGGCAGGGACGCCATATATAAAAATCCGCCATCAGAACGCCGTAAGAGATGATCGACATCGCGGTCATGAACCAAACGAATCGGGCGCGAAACCAAAGACCCGACGCCGCGATCAAAAGCGGATAGCCCACCAGAAGCGGACTTTTCACCCCTTCTGCCAACAGAAGCGTCGCCAGCAACAACGTCGAGTCAAGCGTTCCCCATACGAACCGCGACGAGAAGGACCAGCGATCGTTTCCTAAAAAACGCTGACAAATAAACGATACGGCGACCCAGGCGACTACCAAGGCCGAAACCGACCAATGAAACGCCCCGTCTATCGCGCCGAAGTAAAAATTCCCCCACGACACCGCCCAGAATACGCTCAGCGCGCCAAGCCGAGAAAAAAGAGCGGGCTGCCGACGAGTCCACGCCATAAAGCGGCTTCCCGCGCTCGGCGGTCGCAACGAAATCGGCTCGCCTCGCAAATATCGCTCGACGTCCTCGGCCAAATCCGCCGCCGAAGCGTAGCGATCTTGCGGATTCTTGCTCAAACACTTCATGCAAATCCATTCGACCGGCGCAGGTATCTTCGGATTGATCGCTCGCAACGACTCCGGCTCCCCGCTTAATACGTCGAGCAAGGTGTCGATCGGATTATCTTGCCGAAACGGCGGCGTCCCCGACAACGCTTCGTAGAGAATCGCGCCAAGTCCGTAGATGTCGACGGCCGGTCCGATCTCGCTCGTTCGTCCGGCCGCCTGCTCCGGCGCCATGTAGCTCGGCGTTCCGGCGATGACGCCGGTCGTGGTCAATCGCTCGCCCTCCGAAAGAGCCTTCACTAATCCGAAGTCGGTCAAATACGGCTCCTCGGCCGCGTCCAGCAAAATATTCGACGGCTTCAAATCGCGATGAACGACGTTTTGTCGATGAAGATAATCGACCGCCCGCGCCGCCGCCGCGAGAATCCTTAGCGATTGCTCAATGCTAAGCGTTCCTTCGGCGATGCGATCGGCGAGATTCCGCCCCTCGACGTACTCCATCGTGAAGTAATCTTGCCCCAGCAACTGTCCCACTTCGTGAATATGCACGATGTGCGAATGACGCAATTTGGCGGCCGCTCGGGCTTCGGCGTGAAAACGTCGCACGTGCTCGGGCGAAGCGAGATTGCCGGCCAAAATCATCTTGATCGCCACGACGCGTCCCAAGTCGTTTTGCCGCGCCTTATAGACGACCCCCATCCCGCCGCGTCCGATCTCTTCGAGAAGCTCGTAAGGACCGAACTCCCTAGGCAACGAAGAGAACGACGACGGCGACGACGATTTTTTCACGCCGTCCGCTTCGACTTCTTGAGGATTCTCCTCGTCTCCTTCCGCGCAAAAGGCGAGACGATCGAGCGCTTCAAGCCGCTTGGCCATCGCCTCGCACTCGGGATGCGATTTCATGAACGCTTCGCCGTCGAATCCCGGCTCGTTTTGAAGACGTTCGAGGTATTCCTCCAGAATGAGAAACGCCGCTTCATCTTGCATTCTCTCGTCCATGGGGTTCACTCCGCGCCTTCGCCGGCTTCGCCCGACTCGTCTTCTTCGAGAATTTCGTGCAAACGACGAATCGCCCGCATCCATAGCATCTGCACGGCCGGCCGCGTCCGTTCCATCCGCTCGGCGGTTTCCTGAAACGAAAGCCGTTGCAGATTCCTCAGCATGATCACTTCTTGATAGTCGGGCGGAAGTTCGCCGAGAGCCGCCGCAATTCGCAATTCGTCGTCAAGCCGCATCAACTCTTGGCTCGGCGTCGCCTGATCGGCAGCCGGCTCCGCGACTCCCGACGCTTGACTGTCGGCCGAGTTGCGAATGGGAACTTCGCGTCCCGCCGCTCGCTTCGCCGTCCCGTGGTATCGCCGTGCGAAGTCAGCCACGTTATGCGTCAGAATTCGTTTCAACCAGACGAGCCATTCCTTTTCCGAACTCCCTTCAAAACGCTCGAAATCGCGATACGCTTCAAGCAACGTCTCCTGCACCAAATCCGAAGCGTCGGCCTTGCGCCGCAAACGGGATTCCAATTGCGAGCGCGCGGCGAAATTCAGATACGTCCGACATAACGCGAAAAGTTGATCGCGACAAGCGACGTCGCCTCGCTTCGCGCGCTCGATTAACTTTGATACGTTCGTCCGTTGCGATTCGCTCATCGAAAAGTCCCCTGCAAGTTCGTTCGCTCCCCAAGCGCTCGACGCTAATGCGTCACGGGCTTAAAGCCCAAGTCATCGATCATTTGCATGTCGGCCGACGGCGCCTGGCCGGGCGTCGTCAAATAGTCGCCGAGAAATATCGAGTTCGCCGGCAGAAGTCCCAGCGGCTGCAAACTCCGCAAGTGCATCTCCCGGCCTCCGGCGATCCGCAACTCCGTCTTCGGATTCGCCAAGCGAAACAACGATAACGCTTTCAAACAGTATCGCGGATTCAATCGCCGAACGCCTTCTAACGGCGTTCCGTCAATCGGCTGCAAAAAGTTGACCGGCAACGCTTCGACTTGCAATTCGCTCAACGTCAAAGCCAAATCGACGACGTCCTCCGGCTCTTCGCCCATTCCGACGATGCCGCCGCTGCAAAGCTGCAAGCCGGCCTCGCGCGCCGTCCGCAAATTCTCCAACCGCTGCTCGAACGAATGCGTCGAACAAATTCGCGGATAAAAATTCCGACTCGTGTTCAAATTGTGGTTGATTCGATCGACGCCGGCCGACTTGAGCCGCTTCGCCTTGTCTAAACTAATCAGACCGATCGAAGCGCAAACGCCCAGCGAATAGCGGGCTTTGATTTTCGTCGCCGCCTCGGCCAACACGTCGATCTCCCGTTCGTTCGGCGAACGGCCGGAAATCGCCATGCAATACGTCTTCGCGCCGATCTCGGCCGCGATCCGCGCGCCGTCGAACAGCTTTTCCGAATCGATCAATTCGTATTTCTTGATCTCCGCCTTTGAAACCCGCGACTGCGAACAGTAGCCGCAATCTTCGCTGCAATTACCGCTCTTCGCGTTGACCAGGTAATTCAAATGCGCTTCGTTCGAATAATATCGATAGCGAACTCGATACGCCGCCGCGAGAATGTCCATCAACTCGGCGTCGTCCGATCGAAGCAACGCCAGACCTTCTTCGGCCGAAACTCGGCCTCCGTCCAAAACGCGGTCGGCTAACTCGGACCAGTTGATTCTTTCTCGGCAAGTCTCGGCAATTTCGATCGGCATGGCTGTCTGGTAATTTTCCGCAAGTTCTCGATAATGTCTCACTGTGGAACCTTCGATTATACCAATTTTCCCCCGCAAGAGAATCATGTCCGCCTTTCATTCCTTGCTCGAATATGCGGCCTTAATGCAAACCCGGCGCGTCACGGCCCGGCAACTTTTAGAAGATTGCCTTGCGAAAATCGATCATTTCGAATCGCGGATTCATGCCTGGGCGCACATTGACGCCGCCGGCGCGCGAATCGTCGCCGATCAGCTCGATCACGAGGCCGACGGCGGTTATTTCCGCGGTCCGCTGCACGGCATTCCGCTAGGTATCAAAGACATTTTCGACGTTCGCGGATTGCCGACCGGCGCCGGCTCTCCGCTACGGAAAAATTGCGTCGCCAATTCCGACGCCCCGACCGTGGCCGCCTTGCGCCGCGCGGGGGCCGTAATCATGGGCAAAACCGTCACGGTCGAATTCGCCTGCTTCGATCCTTCGCCGACGCGCAATCCTTGGGATACTCAGCTTTGCCATACTCCCGGCGGATCCAGCAGCGGATCGGCCGCCGCTCTCGCCTTGGGAATGTGCCTCGGCTCCGTCGGATCGCAAACCGGCGGATCGCTCGTTCGACCGTCAAGCTACTGCGGAGTCGCCACGCTCAAGCCGACCTACGACCTTCTCAGCCGCGAAGGCGTCGTCCCCGTCAGCCGTCATCTCGATCACGTCGGCCCGATGGCCCGCACCGTCGCCGACGTTCGCGTACTCTTTCAAGCGCTGTTTGAAGACGCCCCGACGCCGCCGCACGCCGTCACTCGACCGCCGCGCTTAGGTTTTCTCAAATCGCTAACCGAACAGGCCGCGCCCGCCGTTCAGACCGTCTTTCAATCTGCCCTCGAACGACTGAAGACGAGCGGCGCCCTCGTCGAAACGGTCGTCGCTCCCTTCACGACCGACGAAGTCTTGGCCTTACACCGCAAAATTATGTCGGTCGATGCGGCAGAATATCACCGCGTTTCCTTCGCCGAAAACCGCGCAAGCTACGGTCCGAAAATTACGACGCTTCTCGACGAAGGTCTTCATGCCCTCGCCGTCGACTACGCCGCCGCGCTCGCTTGGCGCCGACAATTCCGAGAAGACGTCTCCGCCTTCTGCGAACCGTTCGACGCCCTGATTATGCCGTCGACCGACACGACCGCGCCGGCCACGTTAGACACCACCGGCACGCCGCATTTTCAAGCGCCCTGGAGTTGCGCGGGAGTTCCTGCCGCGTCGATGCCTTGCGGTTTAGCCGACGACGGAATGCCCGTCGGAATGCAGCTCATCGCCGCTAAAGGAGAAGATTGGGAATTACTCCGCACGGCCGAATGGTGCGAAAGATGCCTCGGCTTCGAGAATACGCCGACGCTGCAATAATCCGCCGCCTCGAAAAACTAAACCCACTCGAGTCCGGTGGCTTTTTTGACGCGCGTTTCAAATTCGCCGAGCAGACCGCCGATCACGTCCCAGCGATCGGCGCGACGAAGTTCGATGTCGCCCTGAAGATTGACGCGGAGAATAGTATCGTCCGAAACGCCCAACCGGTGCAATTCGTCCGGATGCAACTCATGCTCGCCGACCACGCGACGAAGCGTTTTTCCCGACATTTCCACGAATCGCATAGGTCGTTCCATTGTGAGTCGCCGCGTTAAAGAGATACCGTCCGGTCGGCGCTAAATACGTCCGACAAGCTAGATGGTAATTCGCGCGACGCAATACGTCAACCGTCGCCCCTATGCGCCCCCGACCGCCTGCAGAGCGTCGCTCAGTTTCAAAAACGTCTCCACCGGCAATTGCTCCGCCCGCAAAGTCGGATCAAGTTCCAGCTTCGCTAGCAATTCATCCACGCCAGGTTTGTCCAACACATCGTGCGCCGCGCTAAGCAACTGAGCGCGAAGGTACTTGCGTCGATGCAAAAACATCGAACGGGCGAACTGCTGAAAGAAAACGCGGTCCGATATCCGACCGCGCAACTCCGGCTCCAACGCGATTTTCAGAAAAGCGGAAGTCACCTTCGGACGCGGCCAAAACGCCGAGGGGGGGAGCGTCCGCACAATCTCGGCGCGGCATTGGCTTTGCACCCAAACGCTCAGCGCGCTGTAATCCTTCGTCGACGGCGACGCGATAATACGATCGGCCAATTCCTTTTGAATCGTCACCGCCATCATCTCCGGCGGACGATCCAGCGCTAATAGATTGCTAATCAGCGGCGTCGCCACGTTATACGGCAAATTGGCCACTAGCTTGAACCGCGCGTTCGGAATCGAAGCCAGCGCCTCGTCGACCGCTTCGAGCAATTCGTCCGCCAAACGGCTTTTTTTCGCCAAGGCGTCGACCTGCAACATTTGCACGTTGGAAAAGTGAAATAACTCCTCGCTCGCTAACTGGAACATCTGATCGTCGATTTCGACCGTAACGACTTTCGCCACGCGCGGCGCCATTATCGTCGTCAGCGAACCGGTTCCCGTTCCGACCTCCAAAACGACGTCGTTCGGCCCAAGCTCGGCCGCCTCAATCAACACGTCAAGCAAATTCAGATCAATCAGAAAATTCTGACCGAACTTCGTCTTCGGTCGAACGCCCGCCTCGTTGAAACGGCGCATTAAAAAGGAAAGCGTCTGTCGCGGGGCAGGGGAGGGCATGCGTTGTTCGTCTTCTCTCTGTGAAAAAATGATTTACTTATTGCCAATCGCGGGCTTCAACCAAGCGCTGCACGTATTTCGCCAACACGTCCGTCTCCAAATTCACTTTGCCGCCCGGCTTTAACGCCCCCAACGTCGTCACCGATAACGTGAACGGAATCAAGGCCACGCTAAACCGATCCGGCTCGCTGGCCACGATCGTCAAGCTAACTCCGTCTATCGCGATCGATCCCTTCGAGGCCATCTGCTTGGCCAACGCGCGCGGCACCGAGAACCAAAACGTGGACCAATCGCCGTGATCTTCGCGCGTCTGCAATTCGCCGACGCCGTCGATGTGGCCGCTCACGAAATGACCGCCCAACCGACCGTTGACGGCCAACGCCCGTTCCAAATTAACGCGGCTTCCCGGCTTCAATTCGCCCAAGTTCGTGCGTTGCAACGTCTCAGGCCCGGCCTGAAAAGCGAACGTGTCGCCTTCGCGCTCGACGACGGTCAAACAGCATCCGTTCACGCAAATGCTGTCGGCCACGTTCGTCGTGGCGGCAATTTTCGGCTCGTGAACGATCAGCCGGCAGCCCGGCGGCTCCATGCGAATGTCCTTAATCGTTCCCAACGCTTCGACGATGCCGGAAAACATGCGAATATCTCCCAATAAAACTTATTAAAACAGCGACTCTTCGCGATTCCGTCGCTCGTAGTACTTTTCCCAAATTAATTTCGTCGGTCCGTAAAATACGAACGCGCAACATATGATCGGAACCGCGTAATTGGGAACCAGCATGATCGCTCCCACCGACGAAAGCACCGCCACGACGTGCGCGAAACTCCGTTGACCGCGAAATATCTGATTCACCACATGCGGATACGGTATCCGCGAAACCATCAACAACGCCACGAACGCCGCGAAAAACGGCAGAATCGTCTGCAACAAACCGTCCGCCGCCTTGGCGACGGACGAAGCTTCGGTCTCCGGTCGCAACGTGTAAAACATGATCGCGAAACCGGCGATCGCCGCCGCGGCAGCCGGACTTGGCAATCCGCTAAACCGCGTATGATCGTCTTCGTCGCTCGTCTCGACGTTGAACCGCGCCAGCCGCAACGCCGCGCAACAAGCGTAAAACGCCGCGATCACCCAGATCGTCTCGTTATGCGCGAAGGAAAACAGCGGGCACATCTTCACCAGCAAATACCCGGGCGCCACCCCGAACGTGACCATGTCGCTCAAACTGTCCAACTGCGCGCCGAAATCGCTCGATGCGCCGGACAAGCGCGCCACGTAGCCGTCCAAACCGTCGAATATCATCGCTAAAAAAATCAACGCCCCGCCGATCATCACGTTGCGAGTGTCTTGCAAAACCCATTCCGCCGAGACGGGCTTGGCCACGCGCGAGGCCACGACGATCGCGAAAAAACCGCAAACCAAATTGCCCAAGGTGAGCAACGTCGGAAATACGGAAAGCGTTCGAATCGGTCGCATGGCAAGACCTCCAATCCTTGTTTTGTTCCCAATCAGTCGGCTCGCGACGATTCGTTCCATCGTGCAAGAATCGTCGTTCCCGCTTGAACGTTCTCACCGATTTGCGCCAAAATCTCCAACCCGTCGCCGGCCGGCAATACGATCTCCGTCCGCGATCCCAATTTTATCATCCCGATTTTTTGGCCGCGAGCCAATTCCTCGCCCGGCTTCAAATCGCAGACGATGCGTCGAGCGATCGCCCCGGAAATCACTCGAACGGTCAATCGGCGATGCGGCGCGACCGCCTCTTCCAACCCAATCAGCATATTCTCGTTTTCCCGAGCGCTCGCCGGCTTCAAGGCGTTGAGAAACTTGCCCGGATTATATTGCAACGACATCACTCGCGAAGCGACAGGCGCGCGATTCAAATGCACGTTGAAAATCGAAAGAAAAATGCCCAAGCGAATCGCCGGGCCGCCGATGAATTCGTCGTGCTCCAGTTCGGTGATTTCGACCAGTTTTCCGTCGGCGGGTGAAACGACGACGCCCGATTCCTGCGGAATCTGCCGCGACGGATCGCGAAAGAAATAGACGATTAACCCTAATACGGCGGCCGGCGCCGCCGCCACGTAAGGAAAATAGACGGCCGCCAAAATCGTGAGCGCCAACAACGGCCAACCCATGATCTGCATTTCGGCCAAACCCCATCGGGCGAAAGGAATCCGACCGCGCCAACGGAACGGATCGTCTTCCGGCTCCCAGCGGCAATCGCACAGTATGCGAGCGTATTTCAAATCGCGCGGATCGAGAATCTCGTAGGGAGCCCCCTCGGTCGATCCAATCCGCTTTTCGGCCATGCGACGGACGTAACCTGCGCGAAACGTCTTCAGCCACCAACGTCGCCAGCGCCCCCAGGCCAATTCAACCCGATAACAGAATCCCTCGCCGGGCTGCACCGAACGCACGTTCGACGGCAAAGGCTCGGGCGAAGATCGATCGGGCATTGCGGAAATCTGACTCATCAACGTTCCAATTCTCGAACAAATAAGACGTTAAGCGCAACTAGACGAAATTGTATGGTAACGGTTAAAGAAGCGGCTGAAAAGGACGGCAACCCCTTCGCGACGCTACGGTAATCCGTACCGTCCGCTCGACCGGACCATCCCGCAATGCCCGCCTTCTACTTCCAAGGCGAGATTTTCTGGGGAAACTAACGCGACCTGCGGAACCAACCGAAAGTGTTGGTATTTTGACCCGTATGCGAGCGAAGAACCGCCGAAGCCGCCTTACCCATTTTAACATGCCGTAGATATGGCGGCGTTTTGGCCCCCGCTGGTCAAAGCCGACCTAATTCGCCACAATAAATCATTCGTTTTATTGCGAAGCTCCGCGTAATCCGCAATGTTTTCCCGCCTTTGATTATCGCTTGAATTTCCGATTGCGCCGTCGTGCGGCCGCAAAAGCCTCGCGGGACGATGAACGGCGGCTTCGGTTTCAAAAATAAGCTCACCCCCAAAATACCTTTGCAGGAGAGATGATCCAATGAGTTCAACGATTGTTGATATTCGCGCACGTCAAATTCTCGATAGCCGCGGCAACCCGACCGTGGAAGTGGACGTCGAATTGGCCGACGGTTCTTTCGGTCGCGCTGCGGTGCCCAGCGGCGCCAGCACCGGCGTTCACGAAGCCTGGGAATTGCGCGACGGCGACAAAACCAAGTACCTCGGCAAAGGCGTTTTGCAAGCCGTCGAGAACGTCAACTCGAAGTTGGCCGACGAGCTCTGCGGAATGGACGCGCTCGACCAAACCTCGGTCGATTACCGCATGATCGAGTTGGACGGTTCCGAAAACAAGAAAAACTTGGGCGCGAACGCCATCTTGGGCGTTTCGTTGGCCGTGGCCCATGCCGCCGCTCATCACGCCGGTTTGCCGTTGTTTCGCTATCTAGGCGGCACCGGCGCGCGGATCATTCCCGCCCCCATGATGAACGTCATCAACGGCGGCGCGCACGCCGACAATAAAGTCGACGTCCAAGAGTTCATGATCATGCCCTTGGGCTTCGAATCCTTCACCGACGCGATTCGCTGCGGCTGCGAGGTCTTCCACAACCTGAAGAAGGTCTTGCAATCGAAGAAGTTGGCGACGAACGTCGGCGACGAAGGCGGTTTCGCTCCCGACTTCCAAAGCAACGGCGAGGCTCTCGAAGCCTTGGTCGAAGCGGTCGAAAAATCCGGCTACGAGCTCGGCAAGCAAGTCTTCTTCGCCATGGACGCCGCTTCGACCGAATTCTATGACGCCACGAAAAAAGCTTACACGATCGACGGCAAAGCCATCTCGTCGGCCGCGATGGTCGATCTCCTTGCCTCTTGGGTCGATAAATACCCGATCGTCTCGATCGAAGACGGTTGCGCCGAAGACGACTGGGAAGGCTGGAAGCTCTTGACCGAAAAGCTCGGCAAGAAGGTCCAATTGGTCGGCGACGACTTGTTCGTCACCAACACGAAGCGCCTGCAACGCGGCATCAACGAAGGAATCGCCAACAGCATTTTGATCAAGGTCAACCAAATCGGCACCTTGACCGAAACGATCGAAGCGATTCAACTCGCCCACCGCAACGGCTACACCAGCATCAGCAGCCATCGCAGCGGCGAGACCGAAGATTCGACGATCGCCGACTTGGCCGTCGCCTTGGGCACCGGCCAAATCAAGACCGGCTCGGCTTCGCGCACCGACCGCATGGCCAAGTACAACCAATTGATTCGCATTGAAGAGACGCTGGGCGACGGCGCCGTTTACGGCGGCCCGCTCTTCCCGAAGAAGAAGTAATTTAGCGCCGCCGGCTGACAGCTCGTAGGGTGCGTGCTTGCACGCACCATCGCGACGTAGGGCGCTCTGTGAGCGCCGCTGGCTGCTTACCAGCCCGTGCTTCTTGCGACGACTGTTTATTGGGTGCCACTGGCTGCTTGCCAGCCAGTGCATCTTTTGAAGTTTGCATATCAAAGCCCGAGGATTCTCAAAAACCTTCGGGCTTTTTTTGCGCGTCATTCCTCGAACCCGGAGGGTTCGCAGCCATTAGCCGAGGGCGGAACGCAGCGATGCCCCCGGAAAGATGCGATATCATATTTCCGACCCCCAAGGGGTCGCAGCGAAACAGTCTTATTCTTTTCAGAAGGGTTTAGCTGTCCACGCCGCTGCTCGCTCGGTCGTAAACATTCTGAATCACGAAAATACCGAATAGTCGGAATAATGACAAAGAATACTGACGCGGCTAATGCGCCGTTCGAAGCGAGAAAATCCGGCTGAAGTAAATCACCAAATGCTAACAACAATCGCAACGTCATGCTATGATAAGCATCGGCATGCTCATCCGAAGCGATTCCCCACCTTGGCCAGAAGGGAAGCGAAATGAATCTCCGTGAGGCGTTTTTTGCAGTTAGTCTGCCAGTAATTGCCGCCGCGTCGGGATTTGCCGGGGGCGACTCTCCGCCCCCAAATCTAAATCCGCAAACCTACGTTTCTCCGTCGGGCGTTTACGCACTAAAGATCGATCCGTCCGATTTGCATGGGAAAGGCCCCGGCGACTATCGCTTCACCAAGGACGGCAAGGCTATTTGGGAAATAAAACTTCCCTATACGTTCTGGGAAGCGGTCGTGGCCGATTCCGGCCATGTGATGGGCTACGCCTATACGGCCGGCAAAAGAGGAAAAGATTCTTCCGGAACATTCGTCGTCGCTTCATTATCACCCGACGGAAAGGTTTTGAACGAGGAAAAGCAAACGCGAAAAGTCGATTCGAGCCGGATTTTTTGGGGATATCCCTACCCGCTTGCAAACGGGTTGATTTTCGACGCGACAAAAAAGCGATTCGTTATTCGTTTTGATGATCCTGACTTTCACAGAGGAATTGAACGCTGGCGAGTCTTTGACATGGAGACCGGTAAGGAACTTGCCTCGTTGGAGCCGCAGGAATCCATGCCGAAGCCGAATGCTGAAGATGGCGTTTCCATTATCGGGGCAAAAGCGGTCCCATGCACGCCGTTAGTTCTTACTCATTGGTGGAAAAGCTCCCCGCACTCCTCGGGCGCACTGTTTACGCTGCACGATCTTGATCACGCTAACGCAAAACCAATTTGGACGTTTACGATCGACGGCGATTACTCCGTCTCAGGAAAAGCCAATGCGGAAAGCGCAGACGCCCCCGATGACGACGCCCGCGCGTCGGAAGAAGAAATCGCCGTTCGAATGCGGGTTTTAGACGAAGGCGCCATTTTGGACGTAAACAAGTCTCCAGGATTCGTCATTCGAACTGTAAAACAAAACCAAAAGATCGCATTCGAAATTGAAAAAAATAAGAACGGCGATTGGCGAGTTCACGAGATAGAGCGAACTCCGTATGAACCGAAGCCGCGCCCTGTCTCACCTCAACCGCCGGAGCTTGCTTTAAAAGAAATGGCATCAGTCCCCTTACAGATCGGAGAAAAAGAACCGGAAAGTCCTATTCGCGACATAAGCCGTTTCGATTTCGACGCCAAAGGGAACATCTGCATTTTACGGACGCATGAAGTTGAAGATAATACCGAGGGATCGCTTCTCTACGTCACTCAAGAGGGCGAAGTCCTGAAAACATTTGGGCTTTCACAAAAAGAATCGCCTCCTTTCATTCATTTTGCCGGGCCCGTGAACGTCGGCGGCGGCAAGTTCGTCGTCATTGGTTTCGACGGAGGGAGGAATCCGAAAGGGACATGCTTCACGGCGGATTTTGCATCAGGAAGTATCGTGAAGTCCGCGAATCTTGATCTCCCTTTCGTCCGAAATTTAATTAGCCTTCCCGATGGGCGTTTCGCCGCGTTGGGCCGGGCGTCGGACACGGAACAATCGTACGACTCCCTCTATATTTTCGACGGGCATGGAAAAATCCTCCGCCAGATCAACAATTACGGAGCATTAGACGAAACCCAAGAACTATCCGCCGTAACTGCGATTACTCGCTATGACGTCGATTCCATCGCCGCCCTCACTGAAGAAAATCGAACTGTTCCGTTTTCACTCGGTCTTCTAACGGATTGCCGAGACCGCATTCGCATTTTTGACGCAAAGGGAAACTTCGTACGAAGCATCGATCTTAGCAAATCTTGGCGATATGAAATGGAGCATGAGATGGACCGCCTCCTGAACATTGCAGGCGAGGCCGACGACGGATTCGTGATCTTGGGCATGAGTTTAGCCGGACGATCCGCTTTGACGCAATTCAACGCAAAAGGAAAGGTAATAAACCAAACCCGTTTAGCTCTCGACGACGGTCGTCCTACCGGCTCCAACCTTTGTCGCTCTCCGGACGGACGGTGGTGGACGTGCAATCGAAACTTATTGGTCCGACTTTCGGAGAACGGCAGTTCCGACCGCGTTCTTGGAGCCGAAACGAATTCAAAGATCCTTAGCGATCCAAGCCTAATCGTCGTTGACGGAAAAGATCGCATTTATATTGCCGACGACCAAACCACTACGGTTCACGTTTTCGACGGAACAGGAACAAAAGTCGGCGTGTGCGTTCCAAATTGGAAAAACATCAAAAACATCCGCATCGGTGAGCAAATCCGAGACATTGCCGCTTCTCCCAACGGCGATGTGTTCATCTCATTCTATTCCAACAGTGAAGGTTTCGCCGAATGCGTTCGATTTAACAAGGAATTTAAGCAAACGGGAATAGTGAAACTCGCGTTAAATGAACCATCATACAAACTTTGTTTTTCGCCCTTCAGTAATTTATGTTGGGCTCTCGGCGATGAAAACGTTTATCTGCTCTCAAACATGGAGCAAGTCTCCCGCAAGATCACTCGGCGAGCGGACGGGCGATGGCTCGAATGGCCGGATTCAATCGGCGTAGCTCCCAACGGAAACGTAGTTATATCCGCTTGGAGCCAAACCCGCGAGGCTTCCTTGAACACGTACAACGCACAAGGCGAACCGCTTTCGACCTTCGTCTTCCCAAAAGATTGGACTGAAAGCTGGAGATTTTTTAGCGACGTCGCCTACGACGGAAAAACGATCTACTCTCGTTTCGGAAATAAGCTATTCCTGATCGGCCCGAACAACCGCTGCGTCGGCGCATGTATTCTGCCGTTCATCGAGGACGAAAGCACTTACAAAAATCTAATCTTTTTTGAAAATGGCAAGTTTGGTCGAGGGCCGTACATCGCCGCACAAGGGACTCAACTCTGGTTCATCGACCGAGAAAAAATGCTCATCCTCAAATACGCCCTTCCGCAACCAAAGTGACGGCCTCGCTTCCAGTCCCGCAGGTCAGGCGCCCCGTGCCTGACTGTTTGTAGGGTGCGTGCTCGCACGCACCTTCGCGACGTAGGGCGCTCTGTGAGCGCCGCTGGCTGCTTGCCAGCCCGTGCTTCTTGCGACGACTGTTTATTGGGTGCCGCTGGCTGCTTGTCAGCCAGTGCATCTTTTGAAGATTGCATACCAAAGCCCGAGGGTTCTCAATAACCTTCGGGCTTTTTTTGCGCGTCATTCCTCGAACCCGGAGGGTTCGCAGCCATTAGCCGGGGGCTGAGCGCAGCGACGCCCCCGGAAAGATGCGATATCATATTTCCGACCCCCAAGGGGTCGCAGCGAAACAGTCTTATTCTTTTCTGAAGGGCTTGGCCTTCCTCCTCGTCCCCTCGCGAGAATCCGCCGCGACCTTCATCCTTCATCCTTCATCCTTCATCCTTCATCCTTCATCCTTCATCCTTCATCCTTCATCCTTCATCCTTCATCCTTCATCCTTCATCCTTCATCCTTCATCCTTGTTTTTGTGCCACGTCTTTTGCTAAAACGCTCCTCTGAGTCGTCGCGCAGAAACGCGACGCGCTCTTTGAAAACTCGACTTACCGCTTTCGACGAAAAACGTGCCCGCCGTCGCCGTAACTCGTTACGCAAAGGCCTCTAGGAAACGCCATCCGTGGCATTCCGACTTACGAAACTAATTCCACGCCAACAGCTTACGACACGCCAACGCAAATTATGAAAAAAGAAATGCAATCAAAAAAAGCCTGTCGAAATATCGTAACGAACGGTCGCTGCGGAACTTACGCAAACATACTCGCTCAAAAAACGCCGAGAATATGGACACCCCTCCGTTTTGCGTTTTCCTATCCCGTTGCCTTAACAGTTCTTACGATGACGAAACCCTCGCATGCCTCCATATTCTCCTTAACTCAAGTGAGAACAATCCATTTCCCTCGGGAAAACGCATGGTTTTTGAGAATAAGCGCGGCAAAACGTAAACGCTCGCTTGTTATGCAACGGCGCGATTTTCTTCACGCAAAAAACATAACGTAAATGAACGGTGAGAAGAATTTTTTGAAAAGAAATATGCCAAACCCTACGGCCGCGCTCGCCGCGGCGCCCTACTGGAATAAATCGCGACGAAAGCGCAGAATCGGGTTGCGAAACATGAAATTCACGGTTCAACAATCTCTTCCGGAGCGGCAAGCGATAATGCGTTCACATTTTACCTTATCGACGATAATTGCGCGAGGCAAAGTCGCCTTCAAACGCCTTTTAATCGGCCTCGCCCTCGGGTCGCTCGTCTGCGGCGCCCATGCGGCGGAGCCGAGCGAAGCCTCCTCGCTCGCCGAATCGTTCGCCGCGCCGCCGGCTTCGGCCCGGCCGTGGGTCTATTGGACCTGGATCGACGGGAACGTCAACAAGGAAGGAATCACGGCCGACCTCGAGGCGATGAAACGCGTGGGAATCGGCGGCGCCGTCCTCCTCGACGTCTCGCAAAGCATGCCCGCCGGGCCCGTGAAATTCTTCGACCCTCAATGGCAAGAGTTATTCAAGCACACGATCGCCGAGGCCAAACGATTAGGGCTGGAAATCAACATGAACAACGGCGCCGGCTACTACGGAAGCGGCGGCGCGTGGGTTCCGCCCGACAAAGCGATGCAAACCGTCGTGCAAAGCGAAACGCATATTAAAGGCGCGGCGAAATGGAACGGGAAACTCGCTCTGCCCAGCAAGAACAAAGAGTACCGCGACATTGCCGTCCTGGCGATCGCCGAAACGACGAAATCAAAATATCGCATTCCCGACTTCACGATGAAAGCCTTGCAGTGGCAAACGTGGGTCGCCTATCGAGGAACTCAATCCGCTCCGCTCGACGCGAAGGCGCCGGACGAAGCCGTCATTCCGCTCGATCGAGTCGTTGACTTGACGAGTCGCATGGAGCCCGACGGCTCGCTTTCGTGGGACGCCCCCGACGGCGAGTGGACGATCCTCCGTTTCGGTCACGCCTGGAACGGTCACGTCGTAGGCCCAAGCCGCCCCGGCGAGGCGGGCCCCGAAACCGATAAGTTGAGTAAAGAGGCCACCGCCCTTCATTTCAACGCCTTCGTCAAACGACTCAACGACCTAGTCGGTCCCCAAGGAAAAGAGGCCCTTACCTCCACGCACATCGATTCGTGGGAAGGAGGTGGCCAGAACTGGACGCCCGCGATGCGTGACGAGTTCAAAAAACGTCGCGGTTACGACCTTACGCCTTACCTGCCGATTTTGGCGGGCCGCGTCTTGGGCGATCTGCAAATCAGCGAACGTTTCTTATTCGACCTGCGCAAAACGGTTTCCGAACTGATGATCGAAAACTACTCGGCCGAGTTTCAACGGCTCGCCCATGAAGCCGGTTTGCGATGTACTTTTGAATCGTACACGACCATCGGAAACGATCTCGATAACGCAAACTTCACCGACGAACCGATGGCGGAATTTTGGACGCCCAACGGCCAAGGCGCCGACTTCTATCCGACGGTCAAATCCATGTCGTCGGCCGCGCATTTGAACGGCCTTGCGATCGTCGGCGCCGAATCGTTCACCTCGGGCGGGCGCGAAAAATTCCTCTGG
The DNA here is from genome assembly GCA_963665265.2 of Thermoguttaceae bacterium. Taxonomy (GTDB): domain Bacteria; phylum Planctomycetota; class Planctomycetia; order Pirellulales; family Thermoguttaceae; genus CAXXHQ01. The sequence goes on from OY762224.2 coordinate 3,994,042, forward strand.
CATCCGGCCATGATTAAAAGCATCGGGGACGACGCGTTTTGCGGCGGCGTCAATCGCTTCGTGTTCCATCGCTACGCCGCGCAACCGTTTCTCAACGCCAAGCCCGGAATGCAAATGGGCCCCTGGGGACTCCACTACGAACGAACCAACGCATGGTGGGACTTCTCCGCGCCTTGGCACGAATATCTCACGCGTTGCCAATATATGCTGCGTCAGGGAACGTCGACGGCCGACGCCCTAAAACTCGAATCGGAAGAGCCGCTCCGACGTTTTCAGCATATGCCGCTGGTCGGCTACGATTACGACGCCTGCGGACCGGCCACGTTTATGCGCGGAGTAGTAAACGACGGTAAATTCGTGTTTCCGAGCGGTGCGAAATACCGCTTAATCATTCTTCCCGATTCACCGACGATGAGCGTCGAGCTGTTGACGCGGATTCGCGATTTAGTTCAAGCCGGCGCCGCCGTCTTAGGCGAACCGCCCCAACGCACGCCGGGGCTGACGGACTATCCCCAGGCCGACGCCGAGTTGAAGAAACTTGTCGACGAAATTTGGGCGGCGGATCCGACAATTACGGAGCGAGCGCTCGGCAAAGGCCGAGTCTATCGCGGTGTTCCGCCCGAAACGGCCCTCGCCTCGCTCGGCGTCTTGCCCGACTTCACGAACGACTCCGGCATCAAATTCGTTCATCGCTCGACGAACGAAGCGGAAGTTTATTTCCTAAGTCATGCCGGCGCCGAAGCGATCACGGCCAACTGCACGTTCCGTATCGTCGGAAAACAGCCTGAACTGTGGGATCCGGCGTCTGGCCGCATTACGTCGCTGCAGGCGTATTCCGTCAATCGGAATACGACGACCGTCTCCATTCCGTTTGAATCGAACGGTTCGGCATTCATCGTCTTTCGCGCGGCGGCTGAGCCGCGGCAGCGATTAACGAGCGTCGTCTGGAACGGCGTCGAAACGATGGAGAACGGCGTTTATCACCGCCTTCAGCCCTCCGACTCCGCCATCTTCGATTTAACGAGCGGCGATCTCCGCGAATCGGGTTCCTACGTTCTTACCACCGCCGACGGCAAGACGCGGCATGTCAACGTCCCTTGGCTGCGATCCGATACGGTCGCCGGAGCGTGGCGACTTCGCTTTCCGTCAGGTTGGGGAGCGCCTGCGGAAGTGAAGCTCGACGAACTTATATCGTGGCATTTGCATCCGGATGACGGCGTGAAATTTTTCTCCGGCACGGCGACCTACGCGAAAACGCTCGATATTCCCGCTTGGCCGGCGAACCAGCGTCTCTATCTGGACCTGGGCAAGGTGCAAGTGACGGCTCGAGTCCGACTAAACGGCAAAGACCTTGGCGTTCTTTGGAAATCGCCGTATCGAGTTGACGTAACTTCGGCGGCCAAGCCCGGCCTCAACGAATTGGAAATCGACGTGGCCAATCTTTGGGTGAATCGCCTGATCGGCGACGAGCGACTCCCCGAGGACAGTAAACGCAACCCGAACGGCACAATCAAGGAATGGCCGGCGTGGCTTTTGGAAGGAAAGCCAAGTCCGACGGGACGACTTACGTTTAGCAGTTGGCGACTTTGGAATAAAGACGATCCGCTGCAAGAATCCGGCCTGATCGGGCCGGTCACGTTGCACGCCGTCCAAAATATGGACAATTGAGACGCAAAGTCGTCGTTAAACTGGGATTAGCCATACCCCGTGCGGGCGGTCCGACCAACTGTTTTTTGCCTCGTTTTAGCGGGAAATCGGGGTCGGGTTGACTCGGCGACGGAATCCCGATATACCATTTGGGCGGTTGGCAAAAACCCCAGCCGTCGGTTAGACTGTATTTGTTAAGGTTTGACCGACTATATTCGTCGAAACAATTGGATCGGCGCGTTTTCCGCGCCATATTTTTATAAAAGGCTCCCTCCTATTCCAAGAAGGAAATAAGGCCTATGCCCTTGTTCGAAGTAGAAACCTCATCGCACATTATCATCACCTGGGCGCAAGATGAAGCGGCCGCGAAGAGCGTCGTTCACGACAGCTATCCGCAAGAGCCGCCCCTTCGAATCACCAAGCGTCCTCGCGACACCTGGGTGATTTCCAAAGCCGCCTTGGGCATCTCCGGCAACGCCGATCCGTGCAATATCGCGCGGGATTGCCTGTCGAAGGCCGCCGGCGACAAAGTCCACGCCATCCGCTTGTACATGCAACACACTGGTTCCGACCTCGAGCGCTCGCGCAAGGTTATCGAGTCGAACATGGTGATGGGCTGGTAGCGCGGGCGATAACCGGAAATCAGTTGCGTCAATCGAACGCCGAAAAGAATGAGTTCGGCGCGTCGCGGTTCGATCCCGATATTGAAATTTTAAACGGCCGAAGGTTTAGAACCTCGGCCGTTTTTGTTTTCTTTTGGCAATAACCGCTAAGCGTCGCAGACAACGCTTTACGTCGTCGGACCGGGCGTGAAGTCTCCGACCATCGGACCGATGTCCAGAATAGGCATCGGACGGACCGGCGTCTTCGTCACCGCCGCGCCGGCGATCGTTCGGGCAGTCGCCTGATACTCGGCCAAGCCGCCGTCTTGATTGCGCGACGCGCGAATCCGCCACTCTTGCGGCGAAACCTCGCCGTTGAACAACGCCGCTCGCAACACGAACTCGGGACCAAGCTCGTCCCCTTTAAGCTCATGCACCTTCTTTACTAAAACGTCGCGATCTTCGCCCACGACAAGGCTGTCGATCGTGCGGCCGATAAACGCCGACTCGGGCTTGCCGAAGCAACGCGCGAAGGCGGGATTGACGAAGGTGATTTCGCCGTCAGGCGTGAATCGCACGACCATTTCGATTTGATCTTGTAAGATATCGCGCATTCGTCGCTCGGCCTTCACTCGGGCGTCGCGGGATCGATGAAGATTCGTCAACAACATGTCGAACTCCTCGGCAAGCATGCCGACCTCGTCGGCGTGATGTTCGCCGACTCGTTTGGAGTAATCGCCGCTCTGCCGAATCCACTGGACGTGCTTAATTAATTTTTGCACCGGAGCGACGACGTATCGACCGCAGAACCAATATGCCGAGCCGAACAGGATCAGCGTCGTCAGAACGACGGAAAGCTCGACGTTGCCGAGCAATTCGCGCCCGGCGGCGGCGAGGTTTTTCGGCGATTGCGAGACGATCCAACGGACGGGCTTGCCCGAGACGTCGGCGAGTCGGCCGTAAAGAACCAATTTGCTTTTCCCATCGTCGTAGAGGGCCGATGCGTCGCTCTGCCAAACGCGCTTGGCGTCGGACAGCGAGGACTCTTCGACGTAAGGCTTGATCGCGAAATCGACGTCAACGTCGCCGCGAATGCGTTTGACCGCAGCCTCGTTGACGAATCGAGCGAAAACCATCATTCCGACGACTTGATCGGTTTCATTGCGACGTATCGGAACGGACGCTACCCAAGCAAGTCGATCGCCAATCTCCATGCAACCAGCTCCGCCTCGCGAGTCGCCGGCGGCGTTCAAAAGCGGATGATTAGGCGGCAGCCCGCGATCAGAAAATTTCGGGACGACTAACGGCTTAAAAGCGGCGTCGTCTCGAACATCGCTCAACGCAAGCCGACCGTTTTTATCATAAACCTGCACGACGTTCAATTTATAGTTGGAAAAGAAATCGCGGGTAAGATTATTTTGGGCGTAGTTCGGGTTGTCGCCTTTGAGATAGGCGATCGTTTCGCTCCACTGGGCGTAGTCGACGCAAACGCGACGCAATTGTTCGGCGTCGCGGGCAAATCGTTTTTCGACTCGGCGAAGGTCTTTGACTCCCTCGTCACGATCCATAACGATCAATTGCGGGAGAAGCAAGAGCCGCCCCATGCCGAAGAACAGTCCGAATACCGCCATCGACAAGGCGAGAAATATGATGGTTATCTTTAAGCGCATCGGCATCGCCGACTCTCCCTGTGACGGTTGAATCAATAAACGAGGCATTGCCGCGCAAACCAAATTGCGCGTTTTCCTACGCTCAAATGTAGGTTAAGATTCGGCAGGGCGGGGGAGGCCGATTATACCGATTACGACGGTCATGCGGAGAATCGAACTCCGAAGAGGAGAAGAAACCAAGCGGCAATTTCGCTTCAATCGTCTCCGGAAATGCGACGGCGGTTTTTGCGGACCGCGGCGCGAATTTTATCGTCCAAACGTCGCAAAGTCGCGGAACGCTTCGGCTTGGTCGGAATGCGTTTTTTCGGGGCCTGCAAGGAGGCGAGAATGAGAATGCGTAACGCTTCGCGGCAGTTTGCGGCGTTGCGTCCTGCAGTGCGTTCCGTTTGGCAGGAAAGAATCAACTCCCCTTCGACGTTTATTTTGTTAGAATGTCTGCGGCGAAGCCGTTTTTTCACGTCCTCGGAAACGGAAGCCGACTTTTCAAACGCCCAACGAAGGGTCGCTTTCGAGTTCACCTTGTTGATGTTTTGCCCGCCGGGACCGGAACTGCGAGCGAAGGAGATGGAATACTCGAACTCGGAAATCGTGAGGGAGTGATGAACGACGATCATGCGAGGCGCTATTCTTTCTTGACGGCTGAAGCATAAGCTCAGTCGTTCAACTCGGCGAAACATATTCTTCAAACGCTAATTTCGCCCGCCGCAAAATTTCGCGATATTCCACGGATTCAAATTCCTCGCCCAACAATTCCACGTCGTAGTAGCCGTCATATCCTGCGTCGCGAAATGCATCGATAATTTCTCGCAACGGAACGGCGCCTTCGCCTAAAAAGCATCTATTTTGCTCGCCGCACGGAGCGAGTCGGGAATCGCCTAATTGCACGAGGGCCGTGAAAGGCGTTATTTCTCGAACGCGACTTGCGAAATTATCGACGAAGCCTAGATGAAAGGTGTCGATAACGAGTTTCAATCGCTCGCCGCCGACGGCATGAATTACTTCTAAAGCGTCGTCCACGCTCGTTAAAAAGGTCCAATCGGCCGCGCAACAGGGGTGCATCGGCTCCAGCGCCAAACTCACGTTCAACTGCACGGCAACGGGTAACAGCTCCTTGAGGGCTTCACGAAGCAAACGACGTGCATGGTTATAGGTATGCCCAGCGCGAGCTCCGCTATACACGACCAAAGTCGCCGCACCAAGTATCGAGGCGGCGTGCAACGCTTCGAGAGCGTCGTCGACGCTTTCGCGAAAATTCCGTCCGTCGCTGCCGGTAAAACCGCCGGCCCAGGCAAGATGCGACGCCTTCACATCGAAGGAACGCATCAAATCGGCGGCGCGCGTAAGCCCGCAGTCGGAAACTTTTTGCCGCCATACGCCCATCGCCGACACGCCCGCCGAACGATAGTTTTCCACATCTTGTTCGAAAGTCCAACGAAATGTCGTCGTTTCGCTAACCGATAAGGTTGCCATCGGTCCGATTATCTCCGCACGACGCAAGTATAGATCCGTCAATTTCACCACCACCGTTCAGGGGGGTGGGGGGCAGCCTGGTCGGCCAAACATGTGCGATAGGGCAAGTCAATTCAATTGTACATGGACCTATCGGCATTTGCGACCTACCAATCAATTCGGGAAAAAAAGGGGGATAAAAACACCCCCCCCTTCGACAAAAAAAGTCAAACCAAAAGATTGGTTTTCATTAACCTTAGTTTAGGCGATCTGTGGTTATCCACATCAATCTAGAAAAACATGTTGTGAAGGGGGGTTTTTTATTCAGAATCCCCTCTCCCGTATGACGAAGTTAATCATGCGAAATAACTCTGACTATCACGTCAGTAAACGGAGGAGATCGCTATAAAGCGAATTTTTTCGTTTTTCGCAACTTAAATTTGGCATCCATCAGGGTTAATCCCTGTATGATTGACCACGGTAGGTCTCTGCCCCGCTTACCGTGGTCTTTTCTTTTCTTGCTCTTTACGGCATTGCCATCCTCACCCCCATCTTTGTGGCAGACGTAGGGATTTTAACGATTCTTTGTGCTCGTTCCCCCAAAATCGTCCCCCCGTCGCAACGAATGCGTTGCCATCTCTTGACGCAGCTGTTTGATCCAATCACGATAAGATGCTGAAGAACGGCAATATAGATAAGCACAGCTGGTTTATTCAGACTTGCCGTTTGAGGAAGCATTAGCCAAAAAAACAATCGCTTTTCATTTGACACATTTGTCAACTTCGGGTTTCATAAGAGAGATGTCGGTTGCGTCGGCAAGGACGCAATCGCATTCCGGATCGAGAAAAACATGCCAAGAGTCCTTCCGCGAGTTCACAACGCAAGCGCCGATCGCAAGGTGATCGGATCCTGCGTTTGGCTTTCTTCCTTGGACGTCGCTCTCTATAACAATCGAAGCGTCTCCGCCCCTAAAGAATCTCTAATTGTTCGCTGCGCATTTCAAATAATCGCATTGCTTGCGTCGGCCCTTCAAGTATCGTTCCTGCAGTCGGCGCGACTCGCACCCGCATACTCTCCGACGCGCATGCGTCGTCAAGAACGTTAGAAAACACTCACGACTCGCGTTTTGGCATCACGATCACCCGGCAGGCGCAACACGATGAACGATTCGCTCCAAATACTTTGCAACACATCGACGGGATTCCACGATTGGCTGGCGCGAGCCGGCGGATCGTTGGTCGTCTCAACGTATCAAGCGGGCAAAGTGGCGATGATCGGTTGGAACGGAGCTCAGGTCACGCTCTTGATGCGCGAGTTCGACAAGCCTTTGGGAATCGCGACCAGCGGTAACCGTTTGTTGTTGGCGACCCGAAACGAGGTCACAATTTTTGCGAACGCGAAAGCCTTGGCCTTTGATTTTTCCGAGGAGCGTCCCGGCGCGTATGACGCGCTCTACGTTCCTCGCGTCTCGCATCACACCGCCGATCTCCACACGCATGACGTCGCGTTTTGCGGATCAAAGATATACTGCGTCGCGACTCGCTTCTCTTGCTTGGCCGAGTTGAGCGACGAATTCAATTTCAAGCCGGTTTGGAAGCCGCGATTCGTTAGCGACCTCGTTCCTGAAGATCGTTGCCATTTAAACGGCTTAGCGATTCGGGACGGACGTCCGCGATACATGACGGCCCTAGGTGAGACCGACGCGCCGGGCGCGTGGCGAGAGCGAAAAGCCGACGGCGGCCTGCTCATCGACGTCGAGTCGAATGAAATCATCGCGAGGGGGCTTTCGATGCCGCACACGCCGCGATGGCACGACGGAAAACTTTGGGTTTTGAATTCCGGGGCCGGCGAGCTCCTTGTCGTCGATCCGTTCGACGGTCGTCGCGAGGTCGTTTGCCGATTGCCGGGCTATTTGCGAGGCATGGCCTTCGTCGGCGATTACGCCGTGATCGGCATGTGTAAGATTCGCGAGAAACATATTTTCGGCGGCTTGCCCGTGCAGGCCGCGAATGAACGATTGCTTTGCGGCCTGACGGTCGTCGATCTGCGCAGCGGTGAGACGGTCGGCCAGCTTGAATTCACGCAAGGCTGCGAGGAGTTGTACGACGTGCGTTTCCTCGCCGGGATATATCGTCCCATGTTGTTGAATTTGGCCCGACCGGAGAGTCGTCAGGCCATGACCAATCCCGAATCCAGTTTCTGGCTTCGTCCGAGCAACGAAATGCCGCTGAACGAAGCCGGCGCGGCGAGGGCCGTCGTCGCGTAAATTGTGAGCAAGCCCGGCGGCTTGTCTGACGCCGGCGAAAAGAGTCGTACATAACAGCTAACAGAGATCAGGGCACGTTTTATATACACAGGATTTTAGAACTATGTCGTTCAAAAAGAAGTCGCAAGTTCGTCGCGGCGGGGAAAAATCGCAATCCTCCTTTTTGCGCAATCTGTTCGGATGGGGAGCGAACGATCACCAACTTCCGGGTCATCAGCGCAAGCGTCATCTCGTAATTGACCCGTTGGAAGAACGGCAGATGTTCACTCTGACGCCGATTGACGGCACCTACCTTGGACAGCTTTCCGAACAATTGGCGACGGATATCCCTGCTAATTTGATATCTACGGACGGCACTCGCGCCAATCAATCGTTAGCCGCCGACTCGAAAGGCGATTACGTTGTGGCGTGGGCCCAACAAGACGGCGCCGACTACAACATTTACGCCAAGTACTACACGGACGAGACTCAACGTATTACTTTGCCGCCCGAAGCCCTGACGAACAACACGTCGGACAATGCGAAATTCTCGCTCGTTTACGGCGGAAACGAAATTCAACAGATTACGTTCTCGTCCGCGACGACCGGACTCATTTTTAGCGGCCAGTATACTCTATCTTACACGGCCTCAAACGGCACGACTTACACTACAGGGGCTATCGCATTTAACGTCGCCTTTCCGGCCGCCAACATCACGGCGATGCAAACCGCCTTACGCGCGTTGGGCACGACGAACAACATCGCCGCCCTTCAAGACGTCGTCGTCGCAGAGTCGCAAAACGATCCGCTCAACTATTTGATATATTTCGGCGACAACTCGAACGGCGCGGCGCAAAACCAAATCACCGTGTCCTCCTCCAATTTCGTGCATTCCGTTGCTCCCACTGTTACTTCGACCGTCGGCAACATCAGCCAAACGCTCTCCATCGCCTCGACTTCAGCAACGGCGATCAAAGGGACGTTCGTTTTGATGTACAACGGCAACTCGACGGCGACAATCACGTTTGACGAAACGGCGACCGCCGCGACGAACGCCGCCTCAATCCAAACCGCTTTGCGCGATTTAGGAACCAAGAATAATATTGCCGTTTTGCAAAACGTCGTCGTCTCCACAACCGGCGGCAGCACTCGCGACTTCGTTCTAACATACGGCTCCGCAGCTATTTCCTTGATCAGCGCGACTCAAGCGACTTGGACGGCCGGCGTGACTCCGACCGTGGATACGGGAACGGTCGGCACGCTGACCCAGACATTGAATTTGACGGTCCCCTCCCTCGGAGTCCTTGACGGAACATTCCGACTCCTTGTCGGAACCACGGAGACGGCCGACATCGTCTATGACGAATCGCTCACCGGAGTTGAAAACGCGGCGGCCATCCAAGCCGCGCTGCAAGCTTTGAGCGTATCCGGCGCGACAAACTTTACGGTAACTTACAACAGCGCCCGAAGGTTTACAATCACTTTCGACGTCGCTCCAAGCGGAACGGCCTCTCCTCAAATCACCTATTCGCCCAATAGCGCCATATTCACTCAGACCTTAGTCGCCAGCGCGAAAGGATCGACGCTTCGCGACGCGGGAATGGAAATTGGCGGATCCGCCTCCGCTCCGACGATCCAAGTCTCGGCGACGAACGCCTACGATACGGCCACGGCTATCGAAACGGCGATGAAACTAACCTTAGTCTCGCAAATCGACGCTCCGATCGTCAACGAGCAATACCCGATCACGAACGCGTCGGGCAGCGCGGAAATGCCGGTCACCGATTTAACGAACCTTTATCGCACCACTTCCTATTTGGACGTAAAGGTAGTCCCGGTCCTCGGACTCAAAGACGCCAACGGAAACTCTCTCGACGGCCGAGTGTTCGACATCACTTTTATTAATAATTCAGGAACAATCGACCATCCCGAATTGAAATTCGGCTCGATTATTGACGAGAAGGGCATTAGCATTCTTGGCGACGAAACGCTGGCGAACGTCACGGCCGTTGCTTCCGGCTCGCGAGTCATCACCGTCACGCTCGATCCAACTTCGACGTCTTTGGTCACGATCGGTTCGTCCACGTTCACCGCCGGCGTCTCTCCCACAATAACGGCGGCCTCGACCGGTTCGATCACTCAAACGCTCACATTGTCCCCCTCCGCCGCAGAGGCGATCAAGGGAACGTTCACGTTGACCTACGGAGCGTATACGACCGCCGCGGTGGCGTTCGACGACGCCAACACCTCCGCGCAAAACGCCGCGGCCATCCAATCGACGTTGCGAGCTCTCGGCGCAAGTTCGAACATCGACGCGTTGAAAAACGTCGTCGTCACCGCACTTGGCGCGCACTCGTTCTCGCTGAAATATTCCGTGACGCTAAACGGCGTCGCCGCGTCGCAAATCGGCATAGGAACGGTTTCGAGTTTCACCGAAACGGGCTCGATGTCGATCGTCGCCTCGACCGTTCAAGATGGAGCGGCGTTCAACGAAGTTCAACAAATTGTCCTAACTCCTTCCGCCTCCGGCTCATATTCAGGCACGTTCAAGCTTTCCTTCAACGGGCATGAAACCGCCGCAATCGCTTACGATAGTTCGGCGACGTCCGCGACGAACGCCGCGGCGATTCAAGCCGCCTTACGAGCGACGGGAATTTCGCAAAACGTCGTTTTGCTCCAAGACGTCACTGTATTGGCGAGCGGATCAGGAACGTTCCTTATTCAATTCGGCGATAATTCGGCGCAATCGAACGTGCCGCAAATCACCGTCGATTCGACGTCGTTATCCTTCTCGCGATCGTTCACCCCGACCCTCACGGCCACGACCGGCTCGATCTTGCAAACCTTGACGCTCGCTTCGACGTCGAGCGGAACGGCGATTAAAGGCTCGTTCACCCTGAACTACGGATCGACCACGACCTCGACTATCACGTTCGACGAAACGGCGACCGCCGCGACGAACGCCGCCGCCGTGCAAACTGCGCTCCGTTACGTGGGTAATCGCTCCTCCATTCGAACGATTAAACAGAATAGCGACATTTTCCGCGTCAATCCCGAGGAGGTAAACAATCCGTACACCGCCGGCGACGACAAATACGATCAGATTAATCCGTCCGTGGCGATGGACGGGGACGGCAATTTCGTCATCGTCTGGGAGAGCGTGGTCCCCGACTCGGTGACCCCCAACAGCGGCTCCGACATCTTCGCGCGTCGTTTCGCGCCGGTGGGCGTCGTCGCTTCCGGCTCGGAGTCGTTTTACGCTGACATGGACTACGACGGAGTCGCTGAAACGGCTATTCAAGGAGTTCGCGCGGTGGCCGCGCCTACTTCGTCGTATTTGACGAAAATCGACGCCTATACCTTCCGCGTCAACGAATTAACCACCGGCGAACAAACCATGCCTTCCGTGGCGATGGACGAAGCAGGAAATTTCGTCGTCGCTTGGCAAACGGCAGGGCAAGAAGCCAGCTTCTACAACGACATTCGCGCTCGTCAGTTTTCTCACGACGGCGCGCCGATGTATAATCCGGAAAGCGGCAACACTTCGGAATGGCAAGTCAACGCGACCGATACTCAGCGCCATATCGAAGTCTACGTCGCGAAGAGCAAAGACGGCCACTTCGTCGTCACTTGGGATGACGAATTTACTATCGAAGCGGAAATGTACGACGCCTTGGGTAACGTTCTCGTCCAACAGTTCACGGTTAACTCGGCGGACGCCTCGGAACTCCCCAACGCCGCTTACGATTACAACAATAATTGCATCTTCGGTTGGACGCAAACGGATACAAATAACGGGGTCCGCAATACGAACGTCTACATGAAAGAGTATGACGTTAACGGCGCGCAGATTCGCGGCGCCACCAGAATGAACAGTCTCGATACGACTAACAACGGAGCTTCGTATTGGCCGGGATCGCAAATGTACGGCCAAGCGGGAATCGACGCCGACGGCGACCTAATGATGCTCTACCAAGGCTACGGTCCCGACGTCGCGGTCGCGAACGGAAACCCGAGCTCGTCACAGAGCCTTGACAATCTCTACTCCAGCGGCCTCGGAACCTTCACGGCGGTTCAATGCGATATCGACTCTTGGATCACTTATCTATTAGCCCGAGCTCAAAAGCAAGGGTCATCTCGCGACAGCATTAGCGGCATTGCCGTGGACGGCTCTTCCGTCACGACCCTCAACGAAGGGTATCAAAAACTGCTGGCCTATTATTCGTCGTTGCGAGGCGAGGCGAACGGCATCCTCTTCTCGGCCATCGACGCCGCGACGGGAATGACCACCGGCATCATTACGCAAACCGATAGCGTGGCGAACGACTTGCGCGACGGTCAAAATGCGCGCTGCCTAATCGCCCTGGATTCGTCTTCCACGCAAGGCTCCCTCCACATCAACGTGGACACGACCATGGATATCACCGTGGGCGTGGTTTACTACCCGAACAACGGCGGCATCAACATAAACGCAACTCGCTCGGCGATCGACAGCGCGATCTCCAACGTCATCGGCGACACCGCATGGAATAACGCCGGCACAACCGACGGGTCGGTCTCTGTTCGCGTAGTGAGTGCCTCCGAATTAAACATTCGTAGCGGCACGTATTGGGATTACGGCTATAATCCCTCGCGATACGTCGTTTACGAAGTGACGTTCCAAGGGTCGAGCCATGACACGAACCACACGGTGACGATCAACGCCAACAGCGACATGAAAAACGCCGGCGGTTCGCCCACTTCTCCCGCAGCGTCGCAATTGGCTACCGCTGACGCAGGCACGGCGCAAACCAATCCATCCCTCGTCATGTTGCCCGACGGTAGTTTCATTGCCGCTTGGACGCAAATCGTCAACGGCTCGTCAACCCAGGTTGTGACCCGCACGTTCCAAGAATCGACGGATACTGTCGGCCCTCGCATCTCCGACATCTACACCACCGATACGAGCACGATCGATAGCGACATGCAGATTTACGCCGGCGCTAACGGTCTAACCTACATCGTCCTCGCCTTCGACGAAGACATGATGACCACTGGCAGAGATAGCGTGACGAACGTCGCAAATTACAAGTTACTCAAGGCCGGAGTCGTCCAGTCCGGAGCCATAGTCAAGGCCGAATACGGTCTTAACATGCTTTACGAAAACTCCGCCTATTACGGAGTCACCGGCGCATTGCCGTCGAACAAGTACGAAGTCATCTTGACACTCGATTCCAACTTGAGCACGGCCGGCTACCAAGGGCTGACTGACGGACATTACGAATTACAAGCTCTTGCGCCGGTCGGCGCCACGGCCGCCAACGCCGCCGGCACGAGCGGACTACGCGATCGCGCCGGCAACGCCCTTAACTCCTCCGGCTATTCGCCGAACGGATCGAATTATTCCCGATTGTTTTACGTATCGACCGCGGCGGACAACGCCGGAAACACGAAATACGGCGACGAGTACCGCGTAAACAACACCGGCAACAACAGTTCGACCGTAAATTACACGCAAACTACAGGCGTGACCTACACCGATCCGACCAACGAGGACGTCGCAGCCCGTACCGAAAACACGAAAGCGGTGGCGATGGATCATAGCGGCGATTACGTCGTGGTTTGGACGAGCTACGCCCAAGACGGCGATCAAGGCGGCGTCTATATGCGAATGTACGATCGCAATGACAAGGCGATTCTCGCGACGGACACTCTGGTCAACGTCACGACGGCGGGAAATCAACGCAACGCGAGCGTGGCGATGGACGCCGACGGCGATTTCGTCGTCGTCTGGGAATGCCAAAACTCCGCAGGAACATGGGATATTTACGCTCGGCGTTTCAACTCCGTCGGAAAAGCCTTCGGAAGCGAATTCCTCGTCAATACGATCACCAACTACAACCAGATCAACCCCTCCGTGGCGATAAACAGCCAAGGAAACTTCGTCATCACCTGGGCGACTCAAGGGCAGTCATATAGCTACTACAACGACATCCACGCGCAGATATACGACTACGAAGGCAACCGCGTCGGAGGCGAGTTCCGCGTCAACACGCAAAACATTCCAGGCGCTACAGGCAGTGAGATAAATCCGGTCGTGGCCATGGACGACAACGGCAACATCGTCGTCGTTTGGGAACAGATCATGAGCCAAAATCAGGGCATAACGACGAGCACGCAAATTGTGGCTCAACGCTACAATTTCGCCGGCGTCGCCCAAGGCGGTCAATTCCGCGTCGACTCCACAGCCGGCTACTTAACCGACACGACTGACCTTGACCGATTGTCCCCAGATCCTTACTCGAATCCGGTATCGCGCAAACCGTCAATCAGCATGGATAGCGCAGGCAACTTTGTGGTGGTTTGGGAAAGCTTTCTCGACAACGACGTGGATACGGATATTAACGATGAGAGCCGCGATGGCGACGACTTTGCCGACAGCTGGGGTATCTATTTCCGGCAATTCCATGCCGACGGAACGGCGGTCACGACCGACAACGTTCACGCGAACATGGTTCGTACCGGCGATAACGTCTATTTCGGCGGCGATCAGACGAACGGAGCCATCGCCATGGACGCCGACGGCGATATCGCTGTGGTTTGGGACGGCAACGGATCGACGATGAACTCCTGGACGGGCGAAGTGAGCGCCACTGATCCGAACGGCATTTTTGTTCGCACCATCTACAGCCTAGACGAAGCGGTTATCGGCAACCGCACCGCCGTTTACACGACCGCCGAATCTCGCGTGAATAGCACTTCGAACGGCGTTCAACAAATGCCGTCGATTGCGATGACGCCGGACGGCGATTATATCGTGATTTGGAGCGGCGTCGGCGTCGGCGACTCGAGCGGTATTTTCGCCCGTCGATACACTTCGAACGTCGATAACGCCGGTCCGATGCTCACCGATTTCCTCCTTCCCGACGGAACTCGAGTTAGCCCGGACAATCAAGTCACCACTCCGTTAACGACTCTTAAAATTACTTTCGACGAAGAGTTGCTGCAAGACGACAGCGTCGGAAGCGTATTTAACAAATCCAATTTCAAATTGATGAACAACGGCGTCGCCATCGAAGGGGGCATCGTCGGAATCACGTTTGGATTGGACGCGACGACGAACAAATGGACCGCTACGATTACCATCGACGCCAACGGCGCCACGGCGGGCGTCCTCCCCATCACCAACGGCCAATGGCAATTAGTTGTGCTGAACACTCTATGCGATAAGGCCGGCAATAAGCTGCAAAGCAGCGGCTACAACACGCCTGGCCAAGTGATGTCGAAGATCATCAACGTGGCCATCGCTACCGCGACTGCCGAAACGCAAGTTAGCCCCGGAACCGTCGTCGATCCGAACGTCGCGATTAATCCGGTAAGCGGTCAATCGGTGGCCGGCGACGCCGACGGCGATCACGTCGTCGTTTGGCAAAACAACGTCGCCGGCGCGAAGGGGATTCTCGCCAAGCTTTACACGACTACTTGGACCACCGATGTAAACGGCAATCGAACCTCGACGGCCGCTCCCTTCAAAACCCTTTACGTCACCTCGAACTCCACGGCGACCAACGCCAGCGTGGCCCGCGACGCCGACGGCGACTTCGTCGTCACATGGGAACAACAAGACGCGGGCGATTGGAACGTCTACGCCTGCCGTTTCGACGCGGCCGGAAACGCGCTGAATACTGTGATTAACGGCAAAACCTACACGGCGTTCCGCGTCAACTCCGTCACGGCCGACGTGCAGCGAAACGCCGCCGTGGCCTTGGACGCCGACGGCGATTTCGTCGTGACTTGGCAAAGCATGAACCAAGACGGAAGCGGTTACGGAATCTACGCCCAACGATTCTCTCCGGCCGGCGTTCCGATCGGCGGAACCAACGACGTGCAGTACATCACGTTCGTCGACGGCTGGACCGGTTCTTTCTCTCTCTTAGTGGACGACGATAACGACAATAACGCCTCGACAGCTCCGAAGAGCACTGCAAAGATATCCAACACGAATTTGGCCGCCGCTGCCGTCGCCCTGCAGTCGGAATTAAGCAAACTCGGTTTAACGGCGACCGTTTCCGCCGAAACCGGCAAACTCCGCGTCACCTTCGAAGGGGTCTCCGGCTCGATGGACCAAGCCATTCTTCGAATCGATACGGCGAACTCGACGATGACGAGCGGGACCGCTACGTCGCGCATCGAAATCGCCACCTCGCAAGACGGAAGCCGCGGTGAATTCCGAGTGAACGACACCACTGCGAGTAACCAAATTGATCCGGCGATCGCCATGGACTCCGAAGGGAATTTCGTGATTTCGTGGACGTCATTCGGACAAGACGGCGACGGCGCCTTCGAAAGCAATATTTACGCCAAAAAGTACGCCGGGAACTACGCCTTCGCCAATCCGACGGTCACTCAGCTTAGCTCAACGAACCTTTCCGCCTTGAGCCAGCTTGGCGCCAACGATCAAGTCGCCCCCTTGATGACTACGGTCGACAACCCTGACAATCACATCGTCTCGGCCGACTCCGGTAAATCCGGCGTCGTTCAGATTATCATGTCGGTGGCGAATGGAACTATTTACGGCAGCGGAGTGCTGCTGGCCGGCACCAACTGGATTTTAACCGCCGCGCACGTCGCGGATTACGCCACCCTCAATAACACGCAAATACGATTTGACACTGCGAGCGGAACCGTTTACTCGTACGTCTCTCAAGTCGTCGTCAATCCCGGTTGGCTCGGCTCCGCCGACGATGTTGCTAACCTCGCCAACGGCAACGATATCGCGTTAATCCAACTCGCAGGAAATGCGCCCGCCGGCGTGGAAGGATATCAAATCTATCGCGGAAGCGACGAAATCGGACAAGTATTCGACATTTACGGATACGGCACGAAAGGAACTGGCGCCGCCGGCACAACGACGCTCGACGGCGACAAACGAACGGGCGAAAACCAGTTCGACGCCACCGGTATTTTCTCGTGGGTGACAAGAGACACCTACTTAGCCTACGATTTCGACGACGGCACGACGGCGCACGACGCCTTCGGCCAACTCTACGGCATTAATGATCTTGGATTGGGCGTCGATGAAGTCAATGGCGCTCCCGGCGATTCCGGCGGCCCCCTGTTCATTAACGGTAAAATTGCCGGCATCTCCTCGTTCAGCTATACCACATTTTCGTCCGTGGACGCGACTCTCGGACGCGATTGCAGCTACGGCGAGTTCTCCGGGGCCACCCGCGTCTCGCTCTTCGCGGATTGGATCGACACGATCACGCAATTTTCCGGCAGCGAGTTCCTCGTAAACGCTAATACCGTGTCCGGCCAAACCGTCGTCACGAATAACGTCTCGGGGAACCAGAAATGGTCGTCCGTGGCGATGGACGCCGACGGCGATTTCGTCATCTCCTGGACCAGCTACGGACACGACGGCGTCGGCAACGGTTACGCCACTGGCCAAAACGGCATTTTCGCGCGACGCTTCAACTCGACCGCGAACAACGCGCTGTCGTACGCGGCGAGCGACTCGTTCCGCGTCAACAACTTCCAAGATGGAAATCAGCAATACTCGTCCGTGGCGATGGATGCCGACGGCGATTTCGTCGTCGCTTGGGAAAGCTTCCAAGACCGTTCCGCGTCCTCCGCGCAAGACGTCCCCGACAGCTTCGGCATTTACGCTCGAAAGTACGTAAAAACAAGCTCCGTCGGTTACTCGTTGAACGCTAGCGGCCTTTTGGTCGGCACGAACTCGCTTTATGGAACGAACGGCGAAGTCGGCGGTGAAATCGTCGTCAATACGACGCTCACCGGCAACCAGACTTCTCCCAGCGTCACGATGGACCAAGCCGGCGACTTCATCGTCGTCTGGTTCAACAACTCCGCCAGCAGTCAGCAAGTCGTATCGGAGCGTCGCTATGACGCGTCCTCCGACGTGACCGGCCCGATCGTCGGCGACGTCCTCGACGTCACATCCTCGTCGAGCGGCACGACCTATACGCAAATTCAAGACGGAGCCGTGCTGGTTAACGGAACGTCTTCCTTCGTCATCACGCTCGGCGAAGAGGTCTCCAACGCCGGCGGCGTATACGGCGTCAACAGCATTACGAACGTAAATAATTGGGAATTGCTCTCCGACGGCGTCGCCGTTCCGGGAGGAGTCCAAAAAGTACTCTACGGCTACAATTCATCGACCAAAAAGTTCGAGATCACGATTACCTTCGCCACGACCAGCACGGCGACCGGCGTGACCGGTCTCGGAGCCGGAAATTACACGTTGCGGTTAAAAGCCAACGTCGTCGATCTTGCCGGCAACAAACTGGACGGAAACTTTGACGGAACCTCGGGCGGCGAATACACGTTCAGCTTCTCGGTTCTCACCGACGGATCGAGCGTCAACCCCGTCGTCCCTCCGACCATTACCGATCCAGCGACCCCCGCCGTCCCGTTTACGCCTATTGTCGTAAACACTACTCAAGCCGGCGATCAGTTCGAATCGGCCATAGCTACCGACCCGAACGGCAACTACGTCATCGTTTGGACTTCCAACGCCAACGGCAATTACGACGTGATGGGCCAACGCTTCGATCGCTACGGTAAACGTTTGGGCACCGAGTTCATCGTCAGCAGCGCCAATCTCGTGACGGGAGCCTACGGCCAAACCGCTGTATATTCTCAGTATCAGCCCGACATCGCGATGGACGACTACGGCAACTTCGTCGTCACGTGGACGGGGTACAATTTCGCCACAGGTTCGTCCGAAATCTACGCTCGTGTTTACTCCGCGACGGGTATGGCGACCACCGACGAATTCATCGTCAATCAGTACGTCCAAAGCACGCAAAGTGAATCGAGCGTGGCCATGGACTCGGACGGCGACTTCGTCGTCTCCTGGACCAGCTACGGCCAAGATTCGGATAAAGACTGCGTCGTCGCCCGACGATTCAAACTTGACGGAACGGCCTATGGCAACGAGTTCATCGTCAACACCACGACGAAGAATCGCCAAGACGCCTCTGACATCGCAATTTCCAAGGACGGCAGCTTCGTCATCGTCTGGGAAAGCGACCAACAAGACGGTTCGTCGCTAGGCGTTTACGCCCAACGCTTCAACGCGTCCGGAGCTAAGATCGGCTCTGAATTCCGCGTCAACTCCGTTACTACCGATAAGCAAGTCACTCCAAAGGTGGCAATGGACTCGAACGGCGACTTCATCGTCGTCTGGTCCAGTTTCGGACAAGACGGAAGCGGCTACGGCATTTACGCCAAGCGCTACAATGCCTCCGGCGTCGCTTTGGACGGGTCCGACGTTTTGGTCAATCAAACCACGCTCAATTATCAGACCGAACCGGACGTCTCCTGCGACGACAACGGCAACTATATCGTGGTTTGGACGACTCCCGAAAAACCCTGGGGAGAAAACAACGGATCGATTCTCACCATCAAAGCCCGCATGTTCAAGGCGAACGGAACGAGTTTCGTGAATTCAAGCGGAACGGCAGTCGGCGAATTCAGCGTCGCTAATAGCGAACTCTTCGACCAATTTGCGCCGGCTGTGGCTATGGACGCAGACGGCGACGCGATCATCGCGTGGACCAGCGCCGACGGTTACTCCGCTACCACTGGGGAGTTCACCTACGACGTCTTCTCTCGAATTATCGGCGTCAATAAATCTTCGTACGCCTATACCGGAGCGTCCGCTTCATCAACGATCTCGAATAATACGAATAATAACACCACGACCGGCAACGGAGGCTCCGCCACCGCTACCGGCCCGGCGACGTTCAAATTTAACGACGTCGTCGTCTCAGGATCGACCGCTACGATCTCCTGGACCTGCGGAAACCTTTCGTCGAGCAAAACCTACGCCGTCTCGCTCTACTACGATAAGGACGGTGTCCTCAACGGAAACGAGGTATACTTCTCGCGGGATAGCATCACCGCGTCGAGCGGCACGATGACCTACTCTTGGGACTTCTCCGCCCTCGGAGTCGGAACTTACACCATCGGCGGATATATTTGGGACTTGTCCGCCAAATCGGCCGTTTTCGCAAAAGCCTCCACTACGGTGTCCGTCGCCGCGCCGAGCTTCGCCTTCAACAGCGTAGCCGTCACCGGCACGACCGCCGCGATCTCCTGGACCTGCGGAAACCTCTCGTCGGGCAAGACCTACGCCGTCTCGCTCTACTACGATAAGGACGGTGTCCTCAACGGAAACGAAGTCTACTTCTCGCGTGACAAAATCGCCGCCAACGGCGTCGCCTCCTACTCCTGGGACTTCTCCGCCCTCGGAGCCGGAACCTACACTATCGGCGGATACATGTGGGACACGTCGGCCAAAACGGCCGCCTTCGCCAAAGCGGCCTCGAAAGTCACCGTCGCCGCTCCGTCTTTCGCCTTCAACAGCGTAGCCGTCACCGGCACGACCGCCGCGATCTCCTGGACCTGCGGAAACCTCTCGTCGGGCAAGACCTACGCCGTCTCGCTCTACTACGATAAGGACGGTGTCCTCAACGGAAACGAAGTCTACTTCTCGCGTGACAAAATCGCCGCCAACGGCGTCGCCTCCTACTCCTGGGACTTCTCCGCCCTCGGAGCCGGAACCTACACCATCGGCGGTTATCTCTGGGACGACTCCGCCAAATCGGCTAACTTCGCCAAAGCGGCCACGAAAGTCACCGTCGCCGCTGCCGCCGCTCCGTCTTTCGCCTTCAACAGCGTAGCCGTCACCGGCACGACCGCCGCGATCTCCTGGACCTGCGGAAACCTCTCGTCGGGCAAGACCTACGCCGTCTCGCTCTACTACGATAAGGACGGTGTCCTCAACGGAAACGAAGTCTACTTCTCGCGTGACAAAATCGCCGCCAACGGCGTCGCCTCCTACTCCTGGGACTTCTCCGCCCTCGGAGCCGGAACCTACACCATCGGCGGTTATCTCTGGGACGACTCCGCCAAATCGGCTAACTTCGCCAAAGCGGCCACGAAAGTCACCGTCGCCGCTCCGTCTTTCGCCTTCAACAGCGTAGCCGTCACCGGCACGACCGCCGCGATCTCCTGGACCTGCGGAAACCTCTCGTCGGGCAAGACCTACGCCGTCTCGCTCTACTACGATAAGGACGGTGTCCTCAACGGAAACGAAGTCTACTTCTCGCGTGACAAAATCGCCGCCAACGGCGTCGCCTCCTACTCCTGGGACTTCTCCGCCCTCGGAGCCGGAACCTACACCATCGGCGGTTATCTCTGGGACGACTCCGCCAAATCGGCTAACTTCGCCAAAGCGGCCACGAAAGTCACCGTCGCCGCTCCGTCTTTCGCCTTCAACAGCGTAGCCGTCACCGGCACGACCGCCGCGATCTCCTGGACCTGCGGAAACCTCTCGTCGAGCAAGACCTACGCCGTCTCGCTCTACTACGATAAGGACGGTGTCCTCAACGGAAACGAAGTCTACTTCTCGCGTGACAAAATCGCCGCCAACGGCGTCGCCTCCTACTCCTGGGACTTCTCCGCCCTCGGAGCCGGAACCTACACCATCGGCGGTTATCTCTGGGACGACTCCGCCAAATCGGCTAACTTCGCCAAAGCGGCCACTCCGGTTAAGGTCGCCGCTGCTTCGGCGGCAGCCAAAGCCAGCGCCTCGGACTCCGTCTTCGCCTCCTATTCGGCGGCGGAAGAGGAAGAAAAACTCCTGCTCGCGATGGCGTAATGCATCGCTGATTGATTAAATAAAATAGGGCGTCGGACTCGCACAAGCGATTCCGACGCCCTTACTTTTTCTTGCTTGATCTTTTTCGGAGAAAACCTCGAAAGCCGCTCTATTTTGAGGCCGGCTTGCCTCGCGACAAACCGGGAACGATCATATTCGTCGGACGACGAAGGGTGTTGTCATGGGTGAGGCATCCGGATTCGCCGATGAAAAAGCTATGATAGTCGGCGACGACGAGATTGAAGGTTTCTTCGGCCGCATGGACGCCGACCGTCTCGACAGTTACCGTTCCGCTGATCGTATGCAACCGCATCCCGGGCTTCACGTTTCTCGCTTTTATCCAGCCTTGGCCCGCGATCCAGAACACGTGCCCGCCGCTAGCTGCGATCGATATTCCTTCGGCGCGAATCGTCACCATTTCGCCGGTGTTTTCTTTCGCACGAACGGTTTTCTTCAACACCGTTTTGAGCGCCAACGCTCCCGTCTCCGGATCGCAGGCGAATACTCGATCCCCTTCAACGACGTTGACGATCGGTGTGACGCCGCGCTCGGTCCAAACTGGCGTATCGCCCGCCAAACACTCATAGCGCCGCGGCTCGGGCGGAGCAAGCGTCACGTTCCTCTGAGTCTCGGAAACCTTCGTCGGGCGGGAAACGTAGGCCGTTCGGACTTTCGTCTCCGGAACATACGTCTCGGTGTATTTATTCCACCACTTGGTCCAGTCCTCGGGAGTCTGCGGACGATAATAGACGTTGTTACGTTTCGCTCCGTTCGCGGCTCCCCCATTCGGATATTCGTCTGTCAACTCTTTGCTATCCGGATTTCGTTCGTACTCTTTCTTCTGTTTCTTCGCGACTTCACCTCCCTTGCTTTCTCCTTCTGCGGCGACGCTCGATTCGTTTTCGATCAAATCGCCTTCTTCAGATACATTTTCGTCCGTCAAATCATTCTTCGCTTTTCTATCCGACTCCCCCTTCTTTTTTGCGTCTAGCTTTTCGTTTTGCGAAAGCGGTTCGTCTTCAAGAGAGGGAGAGGAAATCGCTTGGCCTAAAACGCTGCAAACGCGAACGTTGACGCTGGCGGCCTCAATGTTATGCTTCGCCACTTCGGCGTTGCGCTGGGCTACCTTACGCGCGGCGTCCGCCTGAAACTTCTCCATCGCGTTTTTTTGGGCGATCTTTTGCTGAATTTCATCCTCCATTCGGTTTTTCGCCTGGGCCGATCCCTGAACGGAATTGAAATCCGCTCTACTCGCCGCCGTCGTCGTACTCGTCGCCACAACGTGTTGATAGGGGTTATCAACGACTAGAACGTCCTTCTGATCGTTTCCCTGAGCGAAAAAAATCTGACGGCATAACAAGCGACCGTCGTCCGATTGGTACATCTGTGCGGAGGATTGAATCGTCGTTTGAAACAGCGAAAGCAACTGCGGAACGTAGTCGTACTTACTCTGCGAGGCAAGCGCTTTTGCGGCGTCCTGCCCTATGTCCTCCCAAGGAGCGAGTAAAGCCATTTTCGTTAAGCATGCCGACGATTCTCGCCCTTTCAACTTCTTTAAGGCGGCAATGCCGATTTTGCCTGTCTCACCTCCTCCGCGACAAAAAACGGACTCAATCGCCCAAGCCGCCTCCGGATCGGAAATCGAATCCAACTCTTTTTTGGCATATTCACTCTGCCTCTTACTGCCATCCATTTTGTCGCGGATTTTTTCCAACTTCGGAGTCCACTTCTTCAAAGCGGCCTCCATTTTTCTCTCGTTCGCCTCCGTAGCGGCGATGTCAGCTTCCGAAACCCATGCCCCGTTGACTTGCTTTTGACCAAGCAACGCCCGGGCTTCTTGATTGTTCGGGTTAATCTCCAAAACCATACAGAGATGGGCCGTCGCTTGGTCGTTCATCTTCTTCCGAAGGCACCACTTGGCGAGGTCCATTTGCCCCGCTTCCGTATTGGGCGTCTTGGAACGGAAAGTGCGGTAATTTTCCAACCGCTCGTCGCTCCTGGCTTTGTCGGTCGCTTCATCATACTTCAGCCATTTCTTTGTTTTAGCGTCATACACGTAACCGCTTAAACCCAAGGCGGTTTCGTTGTTTGGGGCCAGTTCCAAGGCCGATTTAAGTAGTTTCGCCCGGTCTTCCACAGCCTCGGTCGCCTCCTGATGCAAAACCTCATCAACCGTTTTTGCGGCGAAGCGCACTCTTTCCGATTTGGTTTTAGGAACGTCAGCGGCCACCGACGTAACGTTAACGAAGCCCGTTAATGCAAGAACCGCCCCCGCAATGCCTAAACGACACATACGCTGCTCCTTCCAAAAGGGAGAACAAGGAGACGACCTGAGAGATTTGCCGCGCTTACGAACTGTTTCGACAAAGCGACCCGCTTCGGAAACGACCCCGAATTTGTGAATCTATGCAGACAATTCCACAAATCGGATGGAAAATCCACAGACCGAGAAACCCGTTCCAGTGATTCGATATTCCATCCCCGCGCCCTGATTCTAGCGATTCCTAAAATAACGTCAACAGAATTTCGAACGGAATTCACTCCTTTCCCCCCCCCGGCAAATAGTTGGCCGCATATCCCACGTCGTCCTTCACTGCAAGGCTACTGTATCTTATCATTACGTTCAACGCCCCAATAAACTACTTACTAGGTTTCCGCCATGACTCAATTCATCGCCTCGCCGACGCGCATTCAGGCCGACGGTTCCCCTCCAAAGACAATCGAAGAATTCGTCGGACTAGTCAATACCGGAACGCATGACGTGAGCGTTGCGCGAATGATTAGTCCCTCAGGCTGGTCCGAGCCGGGCCAAACCGCCGAGTTCGACGAATATACCGTCGTCCTGTGCGGCGAACTTCAACTTGAAACTAAGGAAGGACTCTTCACCGTGGAAGCCGGACAAGCGATCATTGTCGCACAGGGTGAATGGGTTCGCTATGCCACGCCTAGTCCCGAAGGCGCCGAGTACGTCTCCGTTTGCTTGCCGGCCTTCTCGCCAAAAACCGTTCATCGAGATTAGTTACTCTTAACAAACTCCCCAACATGAACTCACCAAACTCCGCCGCTCACGATTCCATCCGACCTTGCACGGAAAACGATTTTGAAGCGATCTTTGAAATCGTCAATGATGCGGCCGACGCCTATCGAGGCGTGATCCCGACGGACCGATGGCATGAACCGTACATGCCGCGAGAAGAGCTGCGTCGTGAAATCAACTCCGGCGTCCGGTTTTGGGGATTCGATCGCGACGGCGAGTTGCTAGGCGTGATGGGCATTCAAGACGTCAAGGACGTCACGCTCATTCGTCACGCCTATGTCCGCACAAGCGCTCGCCACGGGGGGATCGGCGGAATTCTTCTTTCGCATTTATTGAAACTAACCGAACGCCCTATCCTTATCGGAACGTGGGCGGCGGCGGAATGGGCGGTCCGCTTCTACCAAAAAAACGGGTTCCGACTCGTCTCCCCCGCCGAAAAGAATCGTTTGCTGAAAATCTATTGGTCAATTCCCGAGCGACAAGTGGAAACCTCGGTAGTTCTGGCCGACGAGAAATGGCAAGCCTCGGCGTAACTTCCGCCATTTTTTGAAGATAGCAAAAAACGTCAAGCGCCGAGCCGTGGCCTTCGGTAAAGTAGTCCCCTATGAACGACATGCAAACCGAAACGCAACGCACGTACCGCCGACGCATCTTAGGCGTGCTGGTGCATATTCAGCAAAATTTGGACGACGATCTTTCGTTGGACGAATTGGCGAGAATTGCGCATTTCTCCCGATTCCATTTCCACCGGATTTTTCGTTCGCTTGTCGGCGAGTCGGTGAAGGAGCACGTTCGCCGTCTGCGACTGGAGAGGGCGGCCCTTCAATTGACCTACGGCCCCGACTCAGTGCTGAACGTCGCGCTCGACGCCGGCTATGACGCGCATGAATCCTTTACCAGGGCGTTTCGGTCCATGTTCGATTGCTCCCCGAGCGAATACCGGCAAATGCGTCGCGAGAAGTTTTTCGCCGACTCCGCTTCGCGGGTACATTATTCGCCCTGCCAAGAACTGGACGACAATCTACTTTTAACGCCTGGAGAAATGAAAATGGAAGTCCGTATCGAAAGCTTTCCTGAAACGAACGTCGTATTCGCCCGCGGTGTCGGATCGTACAAAACCTCGGCCCAAATCGCCTGGGAGAAGCTCTGCGCGTGGGCAGGCCCGAACAGGATTTTCGGCCCCGACGCGATGATGATCGGCATTTGCCACGACGACCCCGAAGTAACCCCCGAAGACAAAATTCGTTACGACGCCGCTATCACAATTCGTCGCGAAGTTAAGCCCGAGGGTGACATCGGACTACAAACGATCCCGGCCGGCAATTACGCCGTGACGACTCACCGGGGCCCCTACGACAATCTTCATGAAAAGTGGTCGGCTCTCTGCGGCCAATGGATTCCGCAAAACGGGCGACAATTCCGCATAGCGCCCTCGTTTGAAATCTACCGCAACGATCCGCAAAACACCCCGCCCGACGAACTCATTACCGATCTCTACGCTCCGATCGAGTAGCGTTCAGCAAGCTGAGCGTCCGTCGCAAACGAAGCTACCACCGATTGCGGCGGACACGTTCGGCAATAAAACGGTCCGTCGGCGGAACTTGTTCGGCGGCATGTCCGATAACGACCAAGCTGTGCGCAACGACGTTATCAGGAAGTCCGATCAATTTTCGCAGGTTCTCCATGCGTTCCTGGCGAGGATATACGCCGCACCATACGGCGCCGAGATTTAACGCATGGGCCGCTAGGAGCATATTTTCGACGGCCGCCGCGCAATCGACGACCCAATAGCCTTCCGACTTTTCCAAACTCAAATCGCCGCAAACCAAAATCGCCTGTTGCGCACGGGCGACCATCGACGCGTTCGGCATAAAAGCGGGTATCGCATCCAAAGTGGCGCGGTCGTCAATAACGACGAACTGCCACGGTTGCTGATTGCGAGCGCTCGGCGCTTGCATCGCCGCCGCCAGAAGCTTATGAATTATCTCCTCGGCAACAGGCTGCGGTTGAAATTTGCGAATGCTTCGGCGGGTGAAAATGGCTTCGAGGGCGTCCATATCGGAACTCGGGGGACAGGGATCATGGGGCAGACGAAAACACGCCCGAAATTGTAAATCGACCCAACGGCGAAGGGCAGGGGAGGGGAGAACGCCCCAAAAGAAAAAGCCGCACCGTAACTTCCCGTTACGATGCGGCCTCTACCGGGGGGAGCAAGCAGTGCAATCTCGCCTCGGCGACGCACACGAAACGCCAAGACGAAATCGCGCGCCGTCTAACCGTGACGACGGCGCACTCTCTCAAAGCAACGCAAACATGCAAATTCATCAACAGGAAGGCTTCTTCACTCTAAGCTGACGTTCGCCGCCGCCTTCCCGTCAACGCAGGTATTATTCGCGGTGTCCAGTCCGCGGTCAATAGTTTCAGCCGCAGCAGAAATAAAAACGCCTGCGAAAAATACTTCGCAGGCGCTCACGCAAATTCAGACTCGGCTACAGAAGCTATATCGTGACTAGCGAGCCTCGAGCGTAGCCGATCGATTCAAAAATCGCGGGAAGCGGTTCTTTGTCTTCGGCGTCGTATTCAAGCGAAATAAACCCGGCGTATTTCAACTCGGTCAACGTGCGGAACAGGGCTGGCAAGTTGATGATCCCGTGTCCCATCGAAACCGTCTTGCCCTGCTTCGTCGCCGCCGTCACGTCTTTTATATGCATATCGCGAAGACGCCCGAAACATGTCTTCACGGCCGCGAGCAAATCTTCACCGGCGCGAGTCGTGTGACCGATATCAAGGCAAATCCCGATCCGCGAATCAAGGTCTTTGATTTCCCTTAACGCGCTCTCGGGCGTGGGAAAGAGCGGATTGTCCGGGCCGTGATTGTGGACCGTCAACTCAATGTCGTACTGCTTGACGAGTTTATCAATCACCGGAAGGAGCGGAACGTTCGGCGCCGCAGTGATCATTTTAAGCCCGCATCTTTTCGCGAACTCAAAACTCTTCTCGACTTCTTCCGGCGACTTCATGTAGACGACGCCGATGCTGTATAAATTTAAACCCGAGTCTTTGATCATCTTCAACGACTCGTCGGTCTTTTCGGCCGAGTCGCTCATCTTCAAGTGAAAATCCGTTTTCAGGCAGAGGTTTTTCAGCCCAAGCTGTTTGGTGACCGCCAAAGCTTTTTGCAGATCGAATTTTCGCAACGAGTACGAGACTATGCCGAGCCGTTCGGCGATGCCAGCCGGCTTCACCGTGACAGTATCGGCCGAAGCCGTTCCGACGGCGGTCGGAACTGGCGCGTCGGCGAACGCGTGCCGCGAGGTTCCTCCGACAGCCGCACAGGCCGCCGCCGCGCTGGCAGTAAAGAGAAAATCACGCCGCGAGGCGAAGGGGAGGGCAGGGGACTTCAAATTGCGATCGGAAGACATGATTCGGGGCCTTGCGAAAAAAAGATAAAACGACGTCGCCGCACCGGTAATGTTTTCGTTATATCACGAAAAACTATTCCCCGGAAGTTCGCCGTCGTCGCTAGAGAAAGCGGAAAAGCCGAAAAGAGTCTCTGTGGCGGCGAAAATCCGCTTAACCGCGCATAGCGTCAATTACTTCAAGGATGCAAATACTGCTTCGGCGGCTGCGTCCGGATAAGCTGATCGTTCAATTCGCCCAAGGAAAGGTCCCGGTCGGTCAAGCTCAGAGGCGACGTTTCCGGCGGCTCGCGATCGGTTCTCGCGACGACCAAAACTGCGTTCTTTTGCCACTGAGAAACGAACTCCGACACCGTCAGGCGAATGTTGCCGCGAATCGGGTCGGCAACGTAAACCCAACGACAATTCGTTCCGCGATAGACGACGAAGTGGTCGTGGCCGTCAGGACTGATGCCGACGATTAAAGGAACTTTTGATTCGGCCAATTCGTTAAAATCCATCGTGCCGACCGAAGCGACGTACTTCATTTTCACGGCCGCGCGGCGAAGATCGCTAATCGTCAAGCCGTTCTTAATGCGATCGCGTTTTTCTTCTCCTGATAGCATTTTATCGAGCGTCACTAATACTTGATCCTCGGAGACTTCGTCGCCCCAATAGTATTGCAATACGGTTGCGAGAGCGGCCGCGCCGCAAGAGTAGTCACGCTTCTGCATCACAATATTGTTTTGCTTGAGCGTTTTCCAATCGCAAGGTTTCTTTTCGGTAATATGCGAAGGATCTCGCAACGGCGCGCGAGGCATATATTGCTGGGCGTTCGCCGAACCGACGCCGATCCCGACGACGATGCAGAATGCCGCGACGCTCGAATGTCGTTTTAACCTTTTCATAATTCCGTCGCTTTCCCGTTTCGGCCGCGAACTCGATGTTCCGTCCGTCCCATCCCGTCCTTAGAACGTCCACGTAATTCCGACGCGTGAATTCGCAGCCGCCTCGGTCATTCCGACTTCGACGAACGGCTCGCAAATCCGTTGAGGACGAGAAACGGTCAAGGCAAACCGCAAGTACATCGGCTCTTGGTTCGCTCCTTCGACAATTTGACCGTTAATTCGCGGTTCGGTAATGTACGATCCGAAGAAGGTCGTGCTAAACGTGATTCTTTCGTTCACCGCGAAACCCGTTCCCAATTGATAGGTGAACTGATCGCCCGGCCGCATGTCATAGCCCTCGACGTTCTTCTCGACGTAGTGCCTGCTGCCAAATCCGTAAAAGACGGTGACGGGATCGTATTGATGAATGAACAGTATATTCCAGTATCCCGCCCAATACCCTTGTCCGAGCGTGATTTCGGGAGACTCCAAGATGCCCAGCAGCGCGTCGCCTTTGCCCGTCGGCGCGGTCAAGCCGAACGTGGCCACGATGTCAGGCGAATAACTGAATCCGTCGCTTTTATGAACGAGGAACGAGGCTCCGACGTTCGTATCGCCAATGCCCCCTTCATTCGAAAAACGGTCGTCCGACAGTTGATACGTTTGCGTGTTCGCCCATCCGAACGGCGCGTTGATGAACAACTGCACGCGGTCCGTCAGTCCGTAACGCAACTCGATCGGCATCGTCAAAAGACGACGCCGAATATGCGTATTCGTTAACGTGCTCGATACCACGTCGGCGTACTGATTCTCGGCGTAAAGATAAGAAAAACCAATGTCCATTTGCCATTCGCACGGCTTGAGCAAAACGGATTGCTGCCGTAAGAACAACAAACGAGTGTCACGAGGCGCTTCGCCCAGCGTCGGCTCTTTCTCGCCCGCTGCCGCCTCCGTCAAACTCGCCGAATCTCCGCCTGGCGCCGCCGTCGGTTGCGGTATTTCGGACGCCGCGACGCCCCCTTGAGGCCCGTCGAACGCCGACCAATCTCGCTCCGAACGAAGTGCGACGGATACCGGCGTCGGCGCAGGGGCGACGTAGGTACGTTCTTGCCAATCCGGCTGCTCGCCCGTTTGCGCCAAAGCGATGCCGACGCCCACTTGGCATAACGCCATGCAGAGCAGCGACCGCATGCCCCATCGCCTTACGATTTCATATGCCGAACGCAAAGAAAACGCCTCGTCCATAAGGACACCCCTTATCGCATCAACCGTGATCTAATTTGATGTTTTACGCTTCTGCAAAGCAAATCGCCGCAGGAACAAGCCAAATGCCGCCCCGCTCGCCCGACTTTTCGTTGAACAAGAAAAATGCCATCCCTTGCCTCTCCAAGGAGAGACGCCCGCTGCTTCACAGGTGCAGATATTCTTAAGAAAGCGGGAAATCCGATTAGGATAGCGCTCACCTGACTTATCGGGCCAAGGCGTTCACTCCATCAGAATTGAAAATGACGATACTACTGCCAGAAAAGTTTTCCTCAGGCCGCAAATCAGAAAAGCTTATTCATTTTGCGTTTTGTCGCACGCCTAGTATTAATAGGAAAATAGCCGGGATCCCCCTTTAGAAAACGCTCAAATACTCGATTGGTATCGCCCCGCAAAACATGTAATTAATGGCGTTTTTTTCTTCAAAAAAACGTCATTTCCGCAAAAAATAGGCTTTCGCATCGACAAAGCGCTATTTAGCCTCTGATGAGTTCCCAATCCTTGGCATCCGAAAGATTTTGTTCTACGGTGGGGACACCCGTATATATAATGTCTACAACTAAATCTGCTGGCGAGATTAGTTAAGCGGAGCTAACTCTTTCGATTTTTCTGATCGTAGCGTAAAGGCTCAGAAGGATAAATTCAGGGGTATTTTTCAGTCGATGCCGCACCTGGAAGCCCAGGGCGGGGCAGATTAATTCCCGCATTCCTTTACGCATCCTTGTCCGGCACTTTCCTGCGGCTTCGTGCAATTGCGCTACGCACACAAAAGCGCTTCTTTCAAGGAGGATTTCAGAAATGCGATTTCGTTTCCCGTATCGCTCGGCGTTAGCTTTTTTCATAATGCTCGGGCTATCCGCTTTCGGCTCCCCTGTTCTGGTTTACGCCGCGGACGCCGAAACCCCTCAAATCAGTTTTGAACAACAGGCGATGAATGCGACGATTCCAGGCGATTTCGTCAGCTACGCCGATCCGTCCAAAGAAACCGCCCCCGCCCCGGTCGCCAACGATTCCATCGCGGGCTATTCCAACTCCAGTAATTGTCCGCACTGGGTCGTCGGAACGGAAGTCGTTTGGCTTGCACCTTGCCAAAGCGATCGCGCGGTGACCTTTAACACCTACGTCTCAAGCACGCCGGCGAGTTCCTATACGTCCGGCGCCGCAGGCCTAGACGGTCTTTACGCCACCCCGCGTATTTGGTTAGGATACCAAGGCGAAACATGGGGCGCCGTGGTCCGATATTGGCGAATGAGCGAAGGAAAAGGTTACGTCGACCTAGATACGTTCCCCTCGGCCAACGGATACTACGCCAATAACTTCTTTAAGGCCGAAACCGCCGATGTGGAATTGACTCGCAAATTCTGCTGGCGCGACACGAAGAATATCCTCTCCTTCGGCCTTCGCTATGCGGAACTCGCGCAAACCGATAGCGTCTCGGTCACTGAACTCGTCGGTTCCGACATCTACTCCGGAGCCGCCTTCTCTCGGAGCGAGTTTAGCGGAGTAGGACCGACGATCGCTTTGACCGGCTGGAAACCGATGGACGAATGCGGGCACTTGCATTTCTTCTACAGCGCTCGCGGATCGTTCCTTTGGGACGATGACGCTTTCAACGGTGTGGAAACCCGCGCTTCCTATGTCGGCTCGCCTGCCGCTGCGGGAATTAACGGAGCCGTCGCTTCCGGAGCCGGCGACATGTTCATCGGCGAACTCCAACTCGGCGCTCAATGGAACTTCGAGTTAGTGCGTAACCGAGCCGACGCGTTCTTCCGTTTCGCTTTTGAGTACCAATATTGGGACACGAACAACACGGGCGCGGCGATCTCGGCCACGACCCTCACCACTGCGTCTCGCAATGTGCTCGCATCGGCTCATTCCGGCGACAGTCAAACGAGCCTCGTCGGCTTCTCCGTCGGCACGGGATTCACTTGGTAACTGTTTGTCGCGACTCCAATTTGATCTATTTGAGGATGTGCGGAATTTTGGTTCTAATTGGGATGTAAAAAACGACGGCGGCTCCGAAGCTTCGGAGCCGCCGCGTACTTTTTGGTGTAAAACAGCTTACGATTCCTGTCGTAGGCTGTTTCTATTTTGCCGCATGAGCAAACGACATATCTCGAAACATTGCAATTCCTCGGTGCTGAAAAGAACGCCCGTTATTTCGTGAATGCGATGGAGAATCCGCCCACTCCCACAATCTTGTTTCCGGATCCGCCGATCGTGGCGTTAACGCCGCCGGCCAGCGAGCCGTTCTTTCCGGCGTCGGACGCCGTGTAACCGTTGTATCCATAGGAACCATGTCCGAGGTTTACCGTGCTATAGCCGTAAGCGTAGGAATAACCCATGCCGCGAACGGCGTTTCCTTGCTGATCGGACATCACGCTCATTTTTGCAAGTCCCATCTTCGCCAACGAAGATTGAGAAACGTTACCCTGATCGGCGGCAAAAACCGGGGCCGCACAAATCGCGACGATCGCCAAAATCAACATGATCGACTTCATAACAAATCTCCTTGTAGGAAACTAACTGCGTAGAAACTAAAAATCGCTCACACGGCTTCGGATCGCAAAATCCCTGCAATCCTCAAAGACGGCAAATTCTTTACATGACAAAATGTCAAGTCAAGGCACACAATTTCGCAAACGATAACGAGACTTAATAAGAATCAAGACTCGTCCCCCACTATGAGAAAAATAGAAGCCGCGCGTTCACGCATTCAAAAGAAATCGATGCCGACGCATGCAACTCGTGAATTGCATCAACCTTTGAGAAAAAATAAATAGCCGCAACGCTAGCGCGCATGAAGAATTATTTGTTCGTCTGCCGAAGAGGGGACTTACCCCGACAATGAATGCAAAAATTCGTGAAATTTTAGCAAAAAAATTTTTAAATACTTCGCTGGCGCCTCTAATACTCTAATGACACACAATGCGACAATTGCGAAAAATCATCCGCTTTACAAGCTAGCAATCAACCGATCTAGTCCGACTCTATCGATCGTCGCGCCGAAGCGTTCGCGGTCCTCGCCGTTGGCCGCGTACCAATCGATAATCTTTCCCACCGTATCGAGTAATTCTTCTTCGGTCAGAATTACGTTCGGTAGTTGATCGGCCCAGCGCGGCTGCTTGCCGACTTTCCCCCCGACGAACACGACGAATCCTTTCGCCGATCCCATTACGCCAAGATCGTTTTCAATCGGTTTCGCGCAACCGTGTTTACAGCCAGTCACGGCGATCTTAAATTTATGTGGAAGCGAGGCCCTTTTGCCGACTCGCTCATGGATGAGTAGAGCGACCTTCTGAGTGTCGATTTGCCCAAAAAGGCATTTGTCGCCGGGACAGGCGACGATTCCTCGCACGCACTTTCCCGCCGCCGCAAGCGAAACTCCTCCCGCTCGCAATTCGGCCTGAAGTTTTTCGAGCATCTCATAAGGAACGCTCTGAATCTCCGCGCTTTGCCGCGTGGTAAGATGAACGCCCCCTTCGCCGTAGCGCTCCGCTAAATCGGCAATGACGCGAAGATGCTCGGAGCGAACTCGACCGCCGGTAACCGCTATCCGAACGCTAAAATGCGTTTTGCCTTTTTCCGCGAAAATGGCAGTCGCTTTAAGTCGCTTTAGTTCCGAGTCGGCAAGAACAATCATGGTGCGAATATTAGGGGGGGGAATGGGGGGAAAAATCCCCCGCGTATTAAATCAGACGCAAATGTGAGCTTCCATGATAACAGCCGCCGTGGGCTAAAGGCTAGCTGCCTCATATCATGCGTAAAACGAGCCTCCTCATTCTTTTTTTGCGCAAAACGCAACTTCTTTGCTGAAAAGGGGTTTCCGCAAATAATCCTTGCGATTCCGACATCATTGAGTAGAATGAGATTTTACTTATTTGGAGGATTTTTTCCTTCACCTGCTAATGATTTCGCGACCGACTTCGGCACATTCGCTTCGCAATCGTATGTCCGGATACTTCAGCTGCGTTTGATAATTGACCAGGGAACGTCGCCGTTCCCTCCTATTCTGGCGGGATGTCGTCTTAGTTCATCCGCTGGGAACGTTTCGCTCCCCGCGCCGACGGTCTCTTTGCTGCGTGGAATGAACTTGTGAGTTGACCGCACCGATTATCCATTCGCGCCAAGGGCGCCGTTGCAACATTGCTCTTACTTGCACTGATCCGCCGTCTTCAATTCGTCAGCACGCGATTCTACTTCGCGTTTGCCGCGTCGATGATTCTCCTGACGACGATCGATTCTAATGCGGCCTCGCTCTATTGGAAGGCGACAAGCGGCGGCGCCGGCGCATGGAATTCAACCGACGCGAACTGGGCGACCTCGGCCGCCGGAACGACGGGGACCGTTTGGGCGTCCTCCAACAGCGCCGACCTCGCCGTCTTTCAGTATTCGCCCGGCCTCGTCACGATCAATTCCAGCGGCGTCAACGCCGGCGGTTTGAACTTCAACGTTTCTGGGTACGCTCTTTCCGGCGGAAAAGTCTCTATCGCCGACGGCGGCGTCATTACGGTCGCCGCCAGATGCACCGCCTCCGTCTCCTCGACAATTACCTCGCAAATTTCCTCGATCTCGACAACCATTTGTAAGCAAGGCTCCGGCGTCCTCATCTTGGACTCGGCCAATACCGCCTTGGGAACGAACGTCACTTTTTGGATCGGCAATTCAAATCAAACCGGAGCTTCGCCCTCCGGCGGCGCGCTAAGAATCACCAATTCGCAAGCCCTCGGCTCGGCCACGCTCGGAATCGGCGGAAACTACAACTCCGCCGGCAACGTCGATTCGCGGTTAGAACTGCCCGGCGACGTCACCTTTTCAAACGCCGTACTCGTCACGCCGAAACGCAATATCGCCGCAAGCGGGTACTCCGCGACCGTCCCCCCCGACTCGACGATCCCTTCAACCATTGTCAACTACAGCGGAACGAATACTCTCGCCAGCGTCGTTTCAATCACCTCCGGCGGAAACTATACGATCTTCGACTCCGGAACCGATCCTTTCGGCGTCTTCAAATTCACTGGAAAAGTTATCAGTAACTACGGCGTCATGCGCAATCTCCTCCTCCGAGGCGACTCCGGCGGAGGAACAGGCTATTTCCTTGGGACGCTCGGAACCGGAAGCGGGGCGGGGGGCGTCTCACTTATCAAAGACGGTTCCGGAACCTGGGTTCTCGGCTCAGCAAACACTGCGGCAAACGGCTCCGCTTCCGTCGTCTACGTTTACGGCGGAGTGCTGAAAGTCGTCAATTCGCAAGCCTTGTCCTCCTTCGCGACTAGAGCGGTAATGGGCGGATCCTTCACCGGCTCTCTCGCCCTGGCCGGCGGCGTTTCAATCGCTGAATCCATCGACCTGCACGCGCGCAGCGGAACCGACGCCACTCACCTTGTCAACCTAACGGGAAACAATTCCGTCGCCGGAAAACTGCAAATTACTGACGACGGAACCTACGCCGTCGTGCAATCCGACTCTGGAACTCTCTCCTTGTCCAACGTCGTCAATAATTCGACCGGTACGAGCGTGAAAGAGCTTCGCCTCGGCGGAGCGGGCTTTGGCGTAGTCTCCGGAAATATCGGAACCGGAACGCAAACCGCCGTCCCTTTGAATATGACTAAGTTCGGCTCCGGCGTTTGGACCCTTGCCGGAACCATGACCACGTCCGGATCGTTCGCCGTCTCGCAAGGAACGCTAAAGATCGGCTCGGCCGCTTCGTTGAAAACCGTTAGCGCGATTGCCGTCGCCTCCGGCGCAACGCTCGATCTTTCGGCAAAGTCGTCCGGATTCACCCTCGGCGCCTCCGGCGTCGGCGTGAGCGGAACGAATTATCAATCTTTGCAAGGAACCGGGGGATCAGTCCTCGGAACCGTCGTCCTCGGCTCCTACGGCATGATCGCCCCTGGATCCGACGGGCGAAAAGGAACGCTGACGCTCCAAAATTTGACGGTCGGAAATTTCTCTGGAGGCGTTTTCGACTTCGATCTATCGGACTCAATCTCCGGCGACAATGATCTGCTGACTCTCTCTGGCGCTTTAAAAATCAGTAACGCGAATTTGACGACCTTCAAAATTTCGGCCGACCAAGGCTACCTAGCCCAAGGAAGTTACACGCTTGTAAATTACGCCTCCGAAGGAGGCGTTTCATTGGCGAACGTCGCAATATCAGGGCTATGTAAAAGCTCACGGCAATCGTTCTCCCTTGCAAGAACAACCAACAGCGCCCCCGCCGCATCCTCGTATTCCGTGGTTTTGAACGTCGCAGGCTCGCCGTTGAACCTCATCTGGTCGGGCAAAAACGGAGGCGTTTGGAACGTCGCATCGACGACGAATTGGTCGAACTCGACCGCTTCCGATAATTATTATTACGATCTCGACTACGTTACCTTCGACGATACCGGCCTCGCTACAACCGTCGTTCTCGGTTCAAGCTTCTTGACGCCCGGCTCGGTCACCGTCAATTCCAACTCGAAAAACTACTCCATCACCGGCTCCGGCGTCATCGCCGGCTTCGGAGGCTTGCTTAAACGCGGCACAAGCAAATTGATCGTCGCCAACGTCGGCGTAAACTCCTACTTGGGCGAAACCGTCATCCAAGGCGGAACTCTGCAACTAGGCGACGGCGTCACGCTCGGAGCAGGAAGCGTTGGCGCAAACTCCGTCGTGAACGACGGCCTGTTGATTGTCAATCGGCCCGACGAATACACGCTCTCATCCTCTATTAGCGGCTCGGGAGGAATCACCAAAATCGGCTCCGGAGCGTTGATACTCAACGGCGACAACTCCTATGACGGCGAAACGATCGTGACCGTCGGCGCGCTGAAGGTCGGAAGCGGCTCTGCGCTGGGAAGTGACCTCGGCGGCACAACCGTCGCCGAAGGCGCCTCGCTCGACCTTTTCATGAACGCTTCGAACAAATCCCTCGGCGCCGAAGTCGTCACCTTTAGCGGATCCGGCGTCAACGGGCTCGGCGCGATTCTGAGCACCGGAATCGTTGACGCCTATAGCGCCGCGCAACGATTGGAAATGGTCGGCGACGCCGTGATTAGTGCGCCCGCCGCTCGTTACGATCTCGGTCGCGCCGAAGGCGCCTATTTCCACGGCAACGGCCATACGCTGACCAAAATCGGGACCGCGAGAATCATCCTCGTCGACCTCGGCTATACCGGACTCGGCCGCCTCGTCGTTAAACAAGGCGACTTGACCGTGCAAGGCTCGACCGTCATCGGTTCTACCGACGCGCTCGCCGACGTCACCGTCGCCTCCGACGGCGTTTTTTCCTACTGGGGTTCCGGAATGAAAGTCTCCAACGACATTATGTTATTCGGCGGCACAGTCGGCTCCCTTCTCCCTTACGCCGGAACGGGAACATTCTCCGGATCGATTAACCTCGTCGGCAGCGGTTCTTTGGGAGTCGCATCCGGCGCGACGACTTTTTTCTCCGGCGCTATTCGCGGCGACGCCGACCTCTACATTACTTCCCCAGGAATCGCCGTCGTCTCCGGATCCGCGGAATGGACCGGAAAAACCTATATCCAAGCGGGAACCCTGCAATTCGGCGCAGGCGGAACGCTCAACGCCCCGCAGACGAGCGAAATCGTCAACAACGCCTCGCTCGCCTATAACCTCGCCGGCAATTTCGCCGTAACGACCGCCATCTCCGGATCGGGAAATTTGATAATGCAAGGCTCGGCCAACTACGCCCTCGGCGGATTCTATACCGGCCTCGGAACCGCGACCTTAAGCGACTCCGCTTCGCTAACGCTCGACGTGAACTCCGCCTCCGCCCTGGCGACCGGCGCAGGTTTGATCGTGGCCGGAGGAACCTCCTCGGCGAAATTGGTCCTCGACGCGGCCGATGCCGTTCTGGTCGGCACGTCCAACTCCGGCACGCTCGTCCTCTCCGGTCGATCGACCGCGACCAACGCCCATGTCGTCAATCAAAGCGGCTACAGTCTGATTCAGCAGTCAATTCAACTTGCCGTCGGCGGCGTCAACTACGTTCTGCAATCAAACGCTGGAACCCTCGCCGTCGTCAACGTCGTCAATCCGAACTCGTCCGCAAATCGCTACCTCTATTTGCAAGGCGCTGGCGACGGATACGTCGGCGGCGAAATATTCGACGGACTCGGCAGCGTCACCAACGTCATTAAAACCGGTTCCGGAACGTGGACCCTCTCCGGCATCAATTCCTACACCGGAACGACATCAGTGAACGCAGGAACGTTGATCCTCTCCGCGTTCGGAGGAATCAACGGCGACGTCAACGTGAAATCCGGCGCAACGCTCGTTTGGCGCTCTTCGTACTCCGTCGGCGACGTATCTTCGCTCCGGCAAGTCGTCGGAGGATCCGGAACGATCGTAGGAGCGCTTTCTTTCATGGCCGGCTCCGATGCGATCCTCGCTCCCGGCGGGCTCAATGCCGTGGGAACCCTCTCCTACGACAGCCAGACCGATAGCGTCAGTTTCGAAAACGCCGTGATCGCCGTAGACCTAGCCGGCGCCAACGCCGACTTGCTCAAAACGACCGGCTCGATCGGCGACGGACTCTCCGCCGCAAAATTAAAAATCAGCGTTCTAGCGAAACCGACGAAATCGCAATATGAGATTATCGGTTGCGAAGGCTCGCTCGACGTTGAAATCGCCGACGAAGCGATCGTCAACGACACAAGATACGTTTTTTCCACGGTCATTTCCAAAAAAGGAACTTCCCTGCTTCTTAACGTATCCGGAACGAACGCTAAACTGATTTGGAATCCCTCCTCGACCGCCGCCGTCTGGGATTTAAAAACTACAAACTCATGGATCAATTCCGTCGCTTCGACCCAAGACATTTTCTACGACGCCGACGAAATCCTCTTCAATGATTCCTCATCTGTTCGCAACGTCGCATTAAACGCGACGGTCGCTCCCGCCCTAATCACCTTCAGCGGAACCGGCGATTATACGCTCGCCGGAACCGGTAAAATATCGGGAAATTGTTCGATCGTCAAAAGCAGAACGGGAACGCTGACCCTCGGAACGGTGAATGACAATTACGGCGACACCATTGTTCAACGAGGCGCATTGAAATTTAGCTCGATCGCCGCCGCGTCAGCCGCTTCCAGTAGAATCGTCGTTCAAAACGGCGGAACGCTCGATCTCAATCCCGACGTCATCGCCGCTTTCGGCGACCGAGTAATCTCTATCGCCGGCTCCGGCGCGAACGGTCAAGGCGCGATCGTCGCGACGGGATCGGTCGACCGTTATAGCCTTATTCACGCTTTGGAATTGACCGCCGACGCCGTTATCGGCGCCGCGACGAGCCGCTATGACGTCGGTCGCTCCGACGGCTCTTACCTCAACGGAAACGGCCATGCGCTTACAAAAACCGGAACCGGACGCGTCATCCTCATTGACCTCGGCGCCACGAATTTAGGCGGCGTCGTCATCTCGCAAGGTGAACTGAACGTGCAAGGCAATACCGTCCTCGGCGACTCGGCGACGAAATCCTATTGTAACGTTTCGGTCGCCTCCGGCGGGTTCTTCTCCTATTGGCGACCGACCTCCGCAATCGCCAATAATGTCGTCCTTAACGGCGGCGCGATCGGAGTTCAAGCCGAAATGTGGGACGCGCAGAACGCCGTCTTTAGCGGGAACGTCAGCATCGTCGGCTCGGGAACAATCCATGTGTACGCAGGCTCCGACGCCCAACTCACCGACGAGTTTTCCGGAAAGATCGCCAGCGCCTCCGGCGATACGCTATGTATTTCCGGAGCAGGCACGGCCGTTCTCTCCGGCACGCAACAACTCCTCGGCTCTACCGACGTTGAACAAGGCACCTTAGTCCTCGGCGGAACAGGCTCGTTAAACGCGGTCACAGTCAAATCCGGCGCCTCGCTTGTTCTCTCCTCCGGCGGCTTGCATACGATCAATTCCGTCGCGGCGAAAGACTCGTCCGTAATGATAGAAGGCGAGGCCGTCGTGACGATCGGTTGTCTTGTTGCGGACAAGCTGGTGATCGGCGGCGGAGAATCGGGAACGAAGGCCGCTCTCGCCGTCGCTTCCACGGAAGCGGTCCCGGAACCCTCGACGCCCATTGCAATCGGAGCGCTCGCGGCAGGATTCGTCGTCCTAAAACTCGTAATGACGCGAACGGCGAAGCCGTCCTCAGAATGCCGAAAGCTAATTCGTTTTTAGCGGCAAGCGAATGATGAAAGTCGTTCCCCGGCCAACCTCCGTTTCAAAGCGAATCATTCCTGCATGCTTATCGACGATGACCGAGCGAGCGATGGAAAGCCCTTGCCCGCTTCCTTTCCCCACATCCTTCGTCGTGAAGAAGGGATCGTAGATTTTTTCCCGAATTTCCTGCGGAATTCCGCATCCGTCGTCTTTGAAACGAATCTCGACCCAATCGCCGTCTAGCCGCGTCGATATGGCGATATGCCCTAGTTTGTCTTCGCCTCCGCCGACTTGATGAACGGCATGGGCGGCATTGACGATCATGTTAAGAAATACTTGATTCAAATCGCTTGGATGGCAAGGAACGAGAGGTAACGTCGGGTCAAGATCCGTTTCCAACTCTGCCAAGTACTTCCATTCATTGCGGCAAACAGTCGCCGTGTTTTGCAAAGCGCGGTTTAAATCTACCGCCTGCTTGTTTTGCGAGCCGGGATGCGAAAACTCTTTCATGGCGCCGACGATTTTCGCGACCACTTCTAAACCGTCCAGCGATTGCGTGATCGCCTTGGGAATTTCCTCCGAGAGATAAGCGTAATCAACCGATTCAAGCAAT
Organism: Thermoguttaceae bacterium; assembly: GCA_963665265.2. Classification (GTDB taxonomy): domain Bacteria; phylum Planctomycetota; class Planctomycetia; order Pirellulales; family Thermoguttaceae; genus CAXXHQ01. The sequence goes on from OY762224.2 coordinate 4,034,674, forward strand.
CCCTCCGCGGTTTCCACAAGCGCCGCCGGCGCCGCTCGACCGCATTTACCGAACTCAAGCATCTGATGAAACGCGCCGCATAACGATTGCATGTCTCGAAAAGCGTCCTGCAAGAATCGCGTATTATCGCTAATGAATTGAACGGGAGTGTTTATCTCGTGAGCGATACCCGCCGCAAGTTGACCGACCGCCTCAAGCTTGTGCGATTGCGAAAGCTCTTGCTCGAGATGTTTCCGTTGCGTCACGTCACGTACGAAGCTCACCGCGTATTCCATGTCTTGAAAATGAATTCGCGTGGAGCAAATTTCAATCGGAACGATTTTCCCCGTCTTCGTCCGTATGGTTCCTTCAAAAGTTGAGGAGCCGTTTTCGAGAATGCGTTCTTGAATCGCCTTCCACTTCGCTAGGTCGAATTCCGAGTCCAAATCCTTTACCGTCATGCGGAGCAATTCTTCACGCGAATATTCCGTCATCGCCAAGGCTGCTTCGTTCACATAGCTATAGGGACTGCGCGCTCCGTCCCAAAACACCGCGTCAGGCGCGTTATCCAGGGAACATTGCGTTTTTCTCAAAGCGTTTTCCAGACGCTTGCGCTCCGTAATATCTTCGCCCGAACTGAGCGAAACGACAACCTCGCCCATCTCGTTCTTCACGGCTGAATGATGCCAGGCGACGATGCGTCGTTCGCCCGATTTAGTGACGACGAGCGATTCGGCATACTCGCAACCGGCGTCTCCGTGCAATACTCCGTTAAATAATCGTTTTCTCAATGCAAGCAATTCCTGCGGCACGCAAACTTCAAACCAATCCTTGCCGTCCAACTCGCCTTCGTCGTAGCCAAGAACTTCGCATCCTTTTTTATTGAGAAGCGTGACGTAGCCGTTAGGATCGAGCGCGAGAATAATTGTGCCGGCGATGTTCAAATACGCCTGCATCCGGTCCCGTTGACGAACGATCTCCTCCTCGGCCAAGATACGCTGAGAAATCTGCGTCTGCAAACTCTCGTTGGCGATTTTCAGCTCTTCGTTCGCGATCGTAATCTCTCGCGAACGCTCGGCGACTAAATCTTCCAAGTGATCGCGATGGCGAACAAGCTCTTCCTCGTAGCTGTGTCGCTGAATGATCTTCCACATTCCCTCGGCAAGTAGAGTAAGTTGCCGAACGTCTGACTCGTCATACGGAGTCTCTTTGTTACCCACGCCAGCGACCGCCACAATCTTCTCGCCGTCGAAAACGGGAACGTTCATATGCCGCGTTAATCCGACATGACCGTGGGGCATTCCCTTTTTGTATGGATTATCCGCCGCATAATCATTCGTAATGATCGGCTTCCGCTGACGAATCGCCTCTCCCCAAAGCCCCGTCTTTTCCAGAGGATACTCAAAAGGCTTGTCGACTACTTGGCATTCTCGCATGGCGCTCTGAGACCACGCATGCATCGTCAAAACGGTTTCCTCATCATTCACGAACGCCAAGTAGCCGATCTGACTTTGCGTGAGAAGCACCGCTTGCTCCAGCGCAAAATCAGTCACCTCGCGCAGCGACGCGCCAGTCATTTGATTTAGCTTTAGCAACGCCTCCAAACGAAATTCATTCAGCGTCAAAGTCTCTTCCATCAGCACATGATGCTCATGCGCGGACTCCAACATCGCCACGGTCTGCTGCAATTCCTCCAGCCTTAGGATCAGTTCTTCAGGCGAATCGTATTTGGTTTGGGTTGCGTCCATCCAAAAAAACCGTCAATTTGAATCAATCAAGAAAACATGCCGACGTCGCGAATACAAGGCCTTTCATCGCCCTATTTTTGCCCATATAAGTTTAGTGCGCTTCGTCGCTTCGAGACCGCAAACGAAGGATTCCCGCCCCGCTTTGCCGCTGTTCCCGTCACGAAATTCAAATTTAAGGTATAATCCTTCGGCACAAACGTCATCCTCTACCTGCGGTTCATTCCTCTCCCATGTAATTTCCACGCTTATGACGACCTTAATCTGCAATATCGCCTTTGCCGCTTGCGACGCCGTCGCCCTGCGTCTCCTCGCAAAAAAACGTACTCTCTCCCCAATGCTCACCGTGATCGTCGCCTGGGGCCTCAGCCTCCTCGTCATCTCGGCGACCTTCTGGGGCGATCGTTTTTATTTTGCGCGTCTCGCCGCCTACGCGATCTTCCTTCATGCCCCGATCTTTTGCCTGGGCCTCGGCGCATTCACGTTTCGCGTGAATCGCTTCGCCTCGATCGCCGCCCTAACCGCGGTTCCAATTATCCTCGCCGTCGCCTATTACGCCTTCTACGTCGAACCGATTCGACTTGAAGTCGTCCGACATGAAATTCGTTCTCCGAAAATTCGACAGGCGCTGCGCGTGGTCGTTGTGGCTGACCTGCAAACGTCCGACTTCGGTCCGTTTGAAGAAACCGCCCTGCGGACCGCCGTCTCCGAAAATCCCGACCTACTCCTCTTCGCCGGCGACTACGTTCAATCGCCGATCGATTCCTACCCAAAGCAATACGAACGAATCCGCCGCTTTCTTTCCGAACTAAAAATCTCGCCTCGATTGGGCGCCTTCGCCGTGCAAGGCAATTGCGAGACTCCTTTTTGGCCCGACGCCTTTCGCGATACCGGCGTGCTACCGATCGAATCCTTCAAAACGATCAAGCTGGACGATCTCAACCTAACTTGCTTAAGCCTCGCCGAATCGTTCTACACCGCCTTGAACGTCCCTTCCCCCGACCCCAAACGATTTCATCTCATCCTCGGCCACGGCCCGCATTACGCTTGGGGCGAAATCAACGCCGACCTACTCTTGTCCGGCCACACGCACGGCGGCCAAGTGCGCATACCCTTCATCGGACCGTTGACGGCAAACGCTCCGATTCCGATGAGTTGGGCCAGCGGCATGACCAAGCTAAAAAACGGCGCCGATTTGATCGTTTCACGCGGAATTGGCATGGAACGCGGCAACGCCCCGCCAATCCGCTTCAATTGCCTTCCGGAAATCACCGTCATCGACCTCGTTCCGGAATAATATTCGGACCATGCAATTCGCAAACTGGGGCAGGGCGGGTATAATCGACGGCGTCCGTCTCATCGCCTCTCCTCGTCCTCAGGTGCAAAATGAGCGTTTCGGATAAAAAAGCGATCCGCTGCCCCCGTTGTAATCGACGCTGGAGCGTCGATATCTCGGCCCTTAACGCATGCGTTCAATGCCCGGATTGCAAACTCGATTTTTTGCCGAAGGCGGTCTCCGAAGCCAACGCCGTCCCCGAAAATGACTCGGCAAGCGAAAACGATTCCGACGAATACGGATTTGCCGAACCGACTCCCCCGCCTCCCATGCCGCGAGCCGCTCCCGTCCTCGAAACGCACGAAGAAGAGGACGATGATCTGGTCGTAGTCGAGGACGGCGAAGATTATGAATCGGAGGCGGCGGAACTGGTCAAAAAAAGTTCGAAATCCCGCGCTTTCATCCTCTGGGAGCCGACCGGGAATGCGCCCCCCGATCTCTTCACGAAAGGGTTCGGAGCCTACCTCATGCGTCCTTCGACGATCCTCTCCGCCGCCGTCTTGGGTTTTTGCGCGGCTGGAGTCGTTTTCCTCGCCGCCTCGGCGGGAGCCGGGGCCGTTCCCACCGGCGGAGGCTCGGCCGGAGCGGCGGACCTCTGGGACGAAATCGTCTCCTTCGCCAGTTTCTTATTCGCCATCGTCGGGGCAGGGGCCTTCGTCGCCGTCGCCTCGATCATCGGTATCATCATTCTATGCGACCTTAGCGTCGGCAAACCGAAAGTCGAAAACTGGCAACAGAGTTTCTCCGACTATTGGCTAGCCGGTCCCTACTATTTTTTCGGCGCGCTCCTGTGGGCGCTTGTTCCCGGCGGAGTTTTCGGCATGATTCTCCCTAAGTCCGCCAATGCTATCGTCTTCGTACTCGGCTTCGCCGTCGTCTTTCCGCTCGCCTTACTCGCCTCGTTCGAAGCGCAAACCCCGTTTCGACCAGGCGCCGTCGAAGTTTGGCGCAGCGTCTTCAAAGCCCCCAAAGCTTGGTTCCGCTTTTTTTACGTCACTTTTTCGCTTGCCATCGGCGTCGCCGTCACGGTTTGGGCCTGTCTCGGAGCGACTCGCACAAAACTGTTCATCGTCGGCGCCGTCGTCGGCTACGGCTGGATGATCTATCTGTGGACAATCGGGCGACTTACCTGGTTTTGCTCCGGAAAATGGGGCCAAGACCAAAAAGAACTGGCCGAACAGAACGGGGCAGGGGGGGACGGCGCCAAGGAAACTCCCGATTCCCCCAAAGCGTTCCCCAAGGGCGACTACATGCTGGGCGGCTAACGAAATCTCGACGACCACCCAATCCGTTTTGCGATAATTTCCGACCAATTCGTTGACAAAAAATGCCAACTTCGATACAGTGACCAAAGCGGCACGGGGGAAAACGGCGTTTTGTCGCCGTTCCTGTTTTCCACGGTTCTAGCAATTCCCCCGCCTATTAATTTATCAGCCGTTTCCCTTGAATCGCACGTTTCGGTCTCGTTTCGTGCGCCCAAGTGAAACGACTCGTTGAATTCTTCATTCGGCAGGGATTTCGCTTGATCCGTGGAACTTATTTTCACCGAACGGATTTTCAGTGCGGGGGAAGGAGTTCATGTTATGCGCCAGCGTCTTGCCGCTCTCTTCGTTTTCCTTCTTGCGTCGAACTTCACCGTCGCCCAAGCCTCGGTCATCCTCGACGGCGTTAGCGACAGTTCCTACACCAGCTTGGCGAGCAGCTATTCCTCGATGGTCGGCTCCATCTATGAAACCACAAGCTCCGGAACCTACATCGGCTCCGGCTCCGTCATCTCCTCGACCGGCTCCGGCGTTTGGGTCCTTACCGCCGCACATGTGGTCGACGACGCCACCGCGCTCTCGTTCAACATCAACGGATCCAGCTACTCGGCCAGCAGTTGGTACTATCACTCCTCGGTCAGCGATAGCAACGTGGCCAGTTCAAGCGTGGGCGACCTCGGGCTAGTCTATATCAGCACGTCGATCGCAAACGTGACCGCCGCCACGATCTATACCGGAGCAACCTCCAACCTCCTTGGCAAAACCGCAACTTTCGTTGGCTACGGCAACACCGGAACCGGCTCGACCGGTGCGAAAAGCGGCTCCTACGGCACGCTCCGCGCCGTGCAAAACGTCCTCGATACGACCGCCAGCGCGCAATGGGGAAGCAGCTACTCCGCGTCCGTCTTGCTCAGCGATTTCGATAGCGCCAGCTCGTCGACCGGAACTTCCTCAAGCAAGACTTCCTCGAAAGTATCCAGCACTTCCGGAAAAATCGGCGGCGGTTTCAACGGAAAAAACAATGGCCCCGGCGGGTTCGGAAACAACAACAAAGGCGGAGGAAACCCCGGGAAAAATACCGGCGGCGGCAACAACAATAACAATAACGGCAATAACAGCTCGTCCAACAACAATACGATTTCCAGCGGCAACGCAACTCCTTTGGCCCTCGAAGGTCTCATCGCCGGCGGCGACAGCGGCGGCGGCGACTTCGTCACCATCGACGGCGTGAATTATCTCGTCGGCGTAAACTCGTTCGTCTCCGCCTCCGACGGTAAGGTCGATTCCGACTACGGCGACATCTCCGGCGTCGTCAGCGTGAGCGACTACGTCGACTGGATTGAACAAATCACCGGCATCTCCCTCTCGTCAACGAGCAGTTCGTCGAAAACAAGTTCCGCCTCCGTCGCAAAGGGCGGTCTGCTAACGTCCGCAACCTCCGCCGAGGCCGTTCCTGAACCCTCGACGCTCTGCGTTTTGATGATGACCGGCATGGCCCTCGTCCTCTGGCGCCGCCGTCGATAAGCTTGTGCCGAACCTCCAGCAAAAAAGGAACGCTAATTGCCGCTGATATCCGCCAATCCCTTTCGGCTGGCGTTTATTAGTGACGATTAGCGCTCCTTCATTTTCAATCGGGGCAGGGGAATGCGAACGAGGTCTTCTGACTTCACGCCTTGGTTCTTATTCTCGGCGGCAATCAGCTCTTACCAAAAAAAGAAACGCCGAGAACCTTCCGTTCTCGGCGTTTCGGAATTCGATTCTAACCGAATACGCGAAGCTATTTGCGTTTCCGCATGCGAAACGCGACGCCGACCAAGCCGACGACGAACAACGCTACGACGCCCGGTTCGGGAACGGCCGTCAAGGCGTAACCGCTAAAGCCGGTCACCGTGACGTTCACGTATTTACCGTCGTAGTTCACGTCGCCGCCGCTATACTGCGACCAGACGCCGCTCGAATAATGCCACAGCTTGAATTTATTCAGCGAATAGCCGGCCCCAACCTCAAAGGAAAGATAGGCCGGATCGCCTTCGTTGTACCCGCCGAATACGCCAAATTCCCAAGCGCCTTTTACTGTGTTTCCGCTTCCGGCCTTCGTTTGCAATGCTGCCAAAGCTCCGCCGCTTACGGCGTTCGCTACCACTGCCGTGTCGGTCCCGGAGTTACCAGCCAAGCTAAGACCGACGTTCCAACCGGTCGCCGCGTCCGAGACTTGAACTCGCGAAGAGCTAGTCTCAATCAGATCGCCGGCGTTTCCGGAAACAACTGCGTCAACGGTAAACTTGTGAGTTATCCCGTTCCATGTTCCGCCAAAGGCCTCGTAAGAGCCGCTTCCAACCCAATCGCCCGCATAGATCGGCGTATAGGTTCCGGCCGCAACATTCGATCCCGCGGAAATCCGAACCACTCCGTTATTGGTCAACGTTCCCGTTCCATTGCAAATCGAAAGAAAACACACGTTATTCACATCTATCGTAAAAACAGACGTGCTGGCCTCCAACGCAAAATAATTCGTCACATTTAGCTGCGCGCCGTCAACAATGCTAAGTGTTCCCGAGGCGCCGATAGATACGGACCCAATGGTCGAAATGCCCGGACCGGTAAGCGTCACCCAAGACGCTTGGGCAATTTGCTGCCCGCAACCGACAAGCACAATGGCCGCGATGACGGCGTATTTAAATAAGGGCAGGGGGGATAAAACCGAAACGACGTTGCTAAACCGCGATGACGTGCTTTGAAGCATGCGCGCTGTCTCCTAATTGCGAATTACGCAAAGTAAGTATTGAACTAGAGAATGAAAACGAGCGTGCGCTGCCTCCGCCTTTAGGAATCTGCCTGACAATAGAAAACAAATGAGGAAGCGGCAACCGAAGTCGCCATCCGCCACTTATACTACCCTATCCGTCAGAAATTGCAACGACGCTATCCCGACTCTATCGGCATTTCATAATAAATACTCCCATTTTTAGAGGATACCTGAAAGTGGAGCTGCCTTTCCAACTGTCATTTACCCCACCTATTGGCTGGGCAAATAGCCGTTGCCCGACCGGAGCATTCCCGGTACACTGTAACCGTTATCTGACAGGAAAAACCGGTAATTTACCCCACATACGAAGGGTGCGGTCGTTGCGGCTTGGTTGTCCGCCCGCGCCGCACGCTTGCATGGCCCAAACTACCCCCAGCTATCTCGGTCCGTATCGACTGTTAAACATCGTCCATACGGGCCAGAACTGTCGCATTTGGCAAGCTTACGACGACGAAAATAAGTGCATCGTCGGCGTAAAAACCTTGCTCGACAAGTTCCAAAAAGATCGCGAGCAGACGCAACTGCTCAAATGGGAATACGCCATCGCCAAAGCCTTCGACCACCCTTTACTGATTAAGGTTATTCACTTCGCCGTCGATCGCGGGAATCCGTACTTGGCTATCGAGTGGTTCTCGTCGCCAAATTTAAAACAGCGGCTGAACCAAGGCATCGAAAAGTTCTATTACCTTCTTCCGAAGGTCGTTGAACAAGGCGCCGAAGCCCTCGCTTATGTGCATAAACAAGGCTGGGTCCATCGCGACGTGAAACCCGATAATTTCCTCGTCACCGACGAAGGCGCATTAAAGCTGATCGACTTCGCCTTGGCCAAGCGTCAACCCTCGGCCTTGGTGCGAATGCTCGGCGGCGGAAAAACGAAAGTGCAAGGGACGCGCAGTTATATGGCCCCGGAGCAAATCCGCGGCGGAGCCCCCGACTTTCGCAGCGATATTTACAGCTACGGATGCATGGTCCATGAGTTGCTTGCCGGCAAGCCGCCCTTCACAGGCGTCAACTCGAACGACCTGCTGACCAAACATTTGCGAACGCCCCCTCCGCCCCTCGAAGCGTTCAACTCCGCCGTCACATCCGAGTTCGCACAGCTGATTCGCAAAACGATGGCGAAGGACCCGAACGCCCGACCGAACACTATGGACGAGTTTCTCGGCGAACTTCGCCGCGTCCGCATGTTTAAGATCACGCCGAAAAAACCGGAAAGCTGATTGCTGAACGCTACTGACGAAGCGAATTCTTCCGCAGGCCGAATTCGCCGTATCACCACGAACAACCTTTACCAGCACAAATATGGCAGCCACCGAATATCGACTCGCTTTCGAACGACCGATCTACGAACTGGAAGACCGCTTGCAAAAGCTTGAATCGAAGGCGGATCAAACGCCCGAGATCCGCAACGAAATCCGCAAGCTTCGCCGCGAACGCGTCGACCTGATCAAATCGATCTATGGAAATTTAAAACCTTGGGAGACCGTCGAAGTCGCGCGTCATCCCGAGCGGCCGATGACCGTCGATTATCTCGACTTGGCCTTCGACGAATTCGTCGAACTGCACGGTGACCGCTTCTTTGGCGACGATCGCGCGATTCGGACCGGCTTCGCGAAACTCGATACGTACAAAGTCCTCGTCGTCGGCCACCAAAAAGGCAAGACGCTCAAGGAACGCAGCCTCTGCAATTACGGCTACGCGCATCCCGAGGGCTATCGCAAAGCGATGTCTAAAATGAAGCTCGCGGCTAAATACCGCATGCCGATCATTTGCTTTATCGACACCGGAGGTGCTTATCCCGGCATCGGCGCCGAAGAACGCGGACAAGCCTATGTCATCGCCATGTCGATGTTCGAAATGTCTCGACTCAACACCCCGATCATCTGCGTCGTCATCGGCGAAGGGGGGTCTGGCGGCGCGCTCGGAATCGGCGTCGGCGATCGAATCGCCATGCTTGAAAACGCCTACTACTCCGTAATCAGTCCGGAAGGATGCGCCGGCATCCTTTGGAAGAGCCACACATTCAAAGAACGTGCGGCCGAGGCGCTCAAATTTACCGCCAAAGATTTAGTACGATTCGGCGTCATCGACGACGTCCTTCCGGAACCGCTCGGCGGCGCCCATCGCGATCCGTCGCTGATGGCCAACCGAATGAAAACCTATCTCCGCGGAGCCCTTAAAGAGCTCACGCAAACGCCGATCGAAAATTTGGTCGAAATGCGCTACGAAAAATTCCGTCGCATGGGCATGTTCTTCGAGAACCCGGCCGAGGCGGCCGCCGCCCAGACGCAAGCCGAAGGCTCGGAAGCCGACGCAAATTCCGGCAAGACGCAGCCGTCGCCAACCGACGCGAAGATCGTGCCGAGCCCGCATGCGACGAGCGTCGCGCATTCGGAAGGCTAAAGCGATTGAGCGACGCCGGGAAAAACTTGCGCTGTAGGGAACGCACTCCGTGGCGTTCCGGAGCAGGGCGGTCTCCGAGATGCTAACGCCCGCTGTATTCCAAGCGAGCATCCTTTGCCCAAGCGCTCAATGTTCGTTGCAGGGAGCTAACGACGGACTATCTTTCAAAACTTAAAAACGCCTGCGAAGCGGGGCGATTTCAACCTCTCCGCAACGTCCGATAATGTTTCTTATGTTCGTTCGAAACCCCTGTTTTCCAAGTGCTTTACGCAACCTCTGTTTCTTCCCCGCCCTGAATGCCGCTCAAAAAACAGCCGCCAAGACGCCTACCCAAAAGACGCACCAAACCTCCTCGCTCGAAAAGAAAATCCGCCGCCGAATCGCTCCGCGTCTGCCCCCAAAAACTGATCGCGCGGCAGGGGGCCTATACAGAATTTTCCGCCCATCAACTCGCAAAAAATATCCGGAGCCCCCCCTGCCCCAGTCGCTGCCTTTCGGCCGGGATCGTCGCCGAAATCCTTAATCTCGATCCCTTCAACTACCTCTTTGAATCCGACGCTCCTCCCCTGCTCCGCTCATTCAATTTCGAGTCGAGCAACGAGGCCGCGTCTTGTTTCAACGATTCCAACGGCGATTCTGACTTCTGCGAATCTTTACCGAACGAGAACAGCCCGCCGGAGGTGCCGCCCAAGCTATTCGGATCGAGCTTTCGATCCAACTCGTCAACGTATTTGCCAATCGCGTCGCGAACGTCCTTCGGTAGAACCGGATTGGCGTGCCGAGTCACTACGGCGATCATTTTGCCAGATTTCGATTGCAACACAACCTGCCGGGCGTCTTCCGAAAGCATCACGGTAAAGAACGTAATTACGATGCAAAGCAACGCCCCTTTGATCAATCCGAACAACGCCCCCATCTGATGATCAAATTCGTTCAACTTGATGCGGTCGATGATCGCCGAGACGTAACGAAAAATAATCCAGATGATGAGTGAAACGCCGACGTAGATTATCAGCATCGCTAAATAGCGATTCCAGGGCTCTTGCTTGCTAATCATCGGAGCTAATTGCGGAGAAAAATGAATAGCGGCCGCCGCGCTTAAAATTACTGAAGCCAGCGAGGCGATTTGCCTCGCCATGCCTTTCCACGCGCCGAAGGCGAACGCCCCGATCAAAACGACAAGCATGAATACGTCATACATTTGCATTGCAAATTATCTCCGCGTATCAGTCCGCTAAATGGTTTAACCTCAGCGGCTTTTCTCACACCGCATTTCGCTTGGGCAGTATAGCGAGATCGGGCAAAATCACGAAGGGCAAATCTCCGCCTCCACAACTCGACTCGCAAGCTCATCCGAGGCTAAAATTGCCGCGCTTCAAATCTCTATTTAATCCACCTGGCTCATCCCAAAGAGTTTTCCCCAAACGGTTCAAAATGTCTCTAATTCGGCGTCAAATTGATACGCTCCATTAGCCGACGATAGAGCAGGGGTCGAATCGACTAATTTTACGCTTTGTTGCGGTAAAAAAGACCAGCTCAGAAAAACATAATGAGCAAAATACGTAATATAGCAAACAAAAGACGACTTTCCGTATTCCAAGCCGATTGCCCGACGAACCATTTTTCATATAATTGAATCCACTATTAGGAAATCGCTAATATGGGCAAATTTTTACGAATAGACAAAAAAAACATTTCCGGCGAGCAAAGAACTGAACGAGGATCTCTGATGGGAACAGCCGATCAAGGCGGAGCGTCGGCTCAGAAAGCTCAAGGCGGATATCAGGACAAACCTTGGATTCCTCGGTTCTGGGACGGCATCACTTTTCTGCCCTGGATTGCCTTACTTGTTAAGAATCATTTCGCCGTCACCCCGCGGCGGATCGGCATGGCGATCATCATCGTCATCCTCAGCCTCGTCAATACTTTGCTTTGGCTGCTGCAGACGATCATTTACGGCCGACGCATCGCGAACACAAAGCTGCCCGAGGACCCGATTTTCGTGATCGGGCATTGGCGTTCCGGCACCACGATGCTCCACGAGATGTTCGTCAAGGACTCGCGAAACACGTTTCCCGATACCTACGCCTGTTTTTCACCGAATCATTTTTTGGTCTCGGCGGGAATCTTCAAACCGGTCTTAAAATTTCTCCTTCCCGCGAAGCGACCGATGGACAATATGGCCGCCGGCTGGGATCACCCCCAAGAGGATGAATTCGCGCTCTGCAATATGGGCCTTCCGTCTCCCTACCTAACGGCGGTGTTTCCCAATCGCGAACCGCAAGCCCCCGAGTATTTGGATATGGAAGGGGTTTCGCCCGACGCGGTGCGACGCTGGCAAAACGGCCTGCTTTATTTCCTGCAATGTTTGACGGTTCGTTGCGCAAAGCGGATCGTCTTGAAATCGCCGCCGCATACGGCGCGCGTGAAAACTCTTAAGGCGTTATTCCCCCACGCAAAATTCGTCCATATCGTCCGCGATCCCTTCGTAATATTCCCTTCGACGATCAATCTTTGGAAACGCCTTTACCGCGATCAAGGCCTGCAACTCCCGCGTTTCGAAGGCCTAGACGAATACGTCTTTCGCACCTTTGAAAGAATGTACGAAGCCTATTTTCGCGATGAAGCCCTCTTGGACGAAAACCAACTCTGCGAAGTTCGCTACGAAGACCTCGTCGCCGATCCGGTCGGACAAATGCGACGCATCTATGAGCGCTTGCAGTTGGGGGAATTTGAATCCGTGGAGCCCTCGCTTGCCGAATACGTTCGCGAGCAAAAAGATTATAAGACGAATCGCTATCAAATCACCCCGGAGCTGCAAGCGGAGATCAGTCGGCGATGGCGGATATACGCCGAACGCTACGGTTACGCGAAATCCGAGAAGACCGCCGCTGTCCGATAACCGAATCGCTTCCGCGCGGCGTTAAGCCGCCGCGCGTTTCGTCGCGTCAGGAATCGTCTTCCCCTTGAGTTGATACACGTAAGCCAAAACCTCGGCCACCGCCGCGTATTTGTCTTCCGGAATCGGATGATTCAATTCGACATCCCGGTAAAGGGCCTGCGCAAGAGGCTTTTTCTCGATGATCGGTATGCCGTGTTCGAGCGCCATCTTACGAATGCGTTGCGCGACCGTGCCGGCGCCCTTCGCCACCACAATCGGCGCCGCCATCGTCTCCGGATCGTATTGAATGGCGACCGCCAACTCGGTCGGATTCGTCACCACGACGTCCGCCTTCGGAATCGCCGTCGACATGCGATTCATCGCTAACTGACGCTGCACCTGCTTACGCCGGGAAATCACTTGCGGATTTCCTTCCAAATTCTTCATTTCCTCGCGAACCTCTTGCTGCGTCATCCGCATGTCTTGCTCCGTCTTCCACCATTGGAATCCGTAATCAAACAGAGCAAGCAGCAACAGCGCGCAAGCGATTTTCAACGACGTCCACAAAATAATCTCCGAAAGCAACATCGCGATCTGCGGAACGGATAAATCCGAAGAGCTTAATATTTTATTGATTTGCGAATGTAATACGGTATAGGCGACGGCGACGATCAAAATAATTTTGAATATTCCGAAGACCAAATGCACGATGTTCGAAAGCGAAAAGATGCGACCGAAGCCCTTCAGCAAATCAAGCCGCGATATGTCAGGCATAAGCTTTTCGGGCAAAAGTAAAAAACCCACCTGAAAAACGTTCACGACGACCGCCGTGATGAAGAGCAAACCCATGATGGGAACTAAATACTTCGCAGCCTCGGCCCCTACGCCCATCCAGTGGCTTATGATCGTATTTTGATCGACGGTAAGCCACGCCTCGCCGCCAAGCTGCGATTTGATGTAGTTCATGATGAACTGGAGAAGCGCCCCGCCCATCGTCAAAAGTAACGAGACGCCGATGACGAGAAGCAAGGCCGAACCGAGGTCTTGACTGCGCGCAATTTGTCCCTGCTCGCGAGCCTGTTGCCGGCGATGCTGGGTTGGTTCCTGCGACTTTTCGCCGTTGCTCTCGGCCATGCTCTCTTACGCGTTAAGGCGTCAAAGCCTGTAAAATTGAGGTGAACGCCGGCTCGATCTGATCTTGAAACAGCCACGCGGCCGCGCTCAGCGATACGGCGATAACCCCGAACGTCAACAACGCGTTCATCGTGAAGCCAAGCACCATCGTGTTGATCTGCGGGACTGTGCGACCGACGATTGCGACGATCACGGTCGCGGCGAGAAGCGCGATCATGCACGGCGCCGCGACTCGAATGCCCAACAAAAAACTTTGCGAAACCAAATTGACGAACACTTCGGGAATCGACGCGGAGAAAAAACGCCCGCCCAACGGGATGGCTTGAAACGTGTCCAATAACCCGCCGATCGCCATGCGATACCCGCCGCAAGTCAAAAATATCGCCGTGGCGACGAGCGTGTAGAGTTTTGAATAAACCGGCACTTGCGTATCGTTCGCGGCGTCCGTCGTTTCAGCGAAAGACATGCCCCCGACGTAGCTCACCAGTTCGCCCGCCAATTCGACGCCATGTACTAACAAAGCGACGCCGAATCCTAAAAACGCCCCGATCGCCAATTCTCCGCCGACGATGACAAGGTAGTTCAACGTCGTCTCCGGATAATCCAACTTCGCGTTCCACTGCGAAGGAACCGTCAACAAAGCGATCGCGAAGGCGAATAGTACGCGTACTCTCGCCGGCACGTCTTTGCTGCCAAAGGCCGGCGCGGTCGTCATCAGTCCGCTCACCCGCGTCAAAACGAGGGTAAAAAGCAAAAACTTTTCGACGTTGATTTGGTTCAACCAATCCATGGCGACTCAGGCGGGACGAACGTCGCGGCGGATCGAGATCGCCGCAAGCGAATACGACGAGACTCTCAAAAACGACTGGGAATGGACGATATCAACTCGGCCGAATATTGGGCCGCCTTGGATATGATCCACGGCAGCGTGACCGCGAAAACCGCTAACATCCCGATCAGCTTCGGTACGAAAGCGACGGTCTGATCTTGAATTTGCGTTAACGCCTGCATCAAGCCGACGATCAAGCCGAACGCCAAACCGGTCAAAAGCACGGGCGCGCCGAGGAGAAAGAGATACCAAATCGCCTCGCGGCTAATGTCGATGATTGTTTGCGTTTCCATAATTTTCCGCCGGAACGTTCGTCAGGTCGTCTCGTTACGCCGCTTCGTTCGCTTTGCGTCGTCAGAAAAACGGCTGAAAGCTCTCCAACAGCATGCCCACCACCAAATGCCAGCCGTCCACAAGCACGAAAAGCAGCAGCTTTAACGGCATCGAGATCGTCGTCGGCGGAAGCATCATCATGCCCATCGACACCATCACGCTCGCCACGACCATATCCAAAATGATGAACGGGAGATAAATTTGAAACCCGATCAAAAAAGCGGTCTTTAATTCGCTCAACATGAAGGCAGGAAGCAATACCGTCAGCGGAACGTCGTCGTACGTCTTCGGCTCCGGATTCTGCTTGGGTAAATATCCCAAAAATAGCCGCACGTCTTCGGTGTTTTTCGTTCGCTCGATCTGCTCGCTCATGAATCGCCGCACCGGCTTCACGCCGGCCGTCCACGCTTCCTCCAACGAAATGCGATGCTCCGTATAAGGCGTGATCGCGTCGTCGTATACTTCCTTCCAAACGGGAGCCATGATCAGAATGGTCAGAAACAATCCCAACGCGGTAATAACCTGGCTCGGAGGCAATTGCTGCGTGCCGACCGCCTGACGAAGCAAGCTTAGCACGACGATGATTCTCACGAAACACGTCGTCATCAGCAATATGGCCGGCGCCAAACTGAGCGCCGTCAGCAGCAACATAACTTGAATCGTGGAGCTCAACCCCTCGGGACTCGCCCACGCTTTCGGCCCAGCCGTCAGGCCTTCCGGTGGCTCTAATGAAATCGGACGCAAACCCGCGCTCTGCGGCGAATTCGAAACGGCGCTTTGTCCGTCCGCCTGCGCGACGCCGCAAAATGCGAGCGCGACGATCAGGCCGACCGCCGTCGATCGAATCGCTCGAACGAAATGGAACGCGGCGTTAGTACGCATGGGTCTCCGATCCGCGACCGTAAGATACGTATTCGTCTTGCTCCGATTCGAGCGGATCAAAATCGCTCCGCGAAAACATGCCTCGCGACGGATTCTTCGGCGCCAATTGATCGAAGACCTGCTTGAAAGCGGCGGTCGAACTGCCCGTATGCGACGAACGGCAAATGCCCGAAATGCGATCGACCTCAGCCGGATCTTCTATCTCGGCAATCGCGTCAACGCCCGTCGGGCTGACTGAAATCAAAACAAGCTTGTTGCCGCAACGAAGTAGCTGGGCCTGTTGACGACCGACCAGCGGGGCCCGGCCAAGCACTTCAAACGCCTCGGAAGGAAGCTTGGCCATGCTTTGCGGACGAGCCCGACGCATCAACCACGTCATCAGCAGGAATATTCCGAGAACCACGCCCAAACTGCTCGCCACGCTTATCACCGCCGTCATCGACGACGCCGGCTTGTTTTTTTCCTCATCCGTCTTCTTTGAATCTGCAAAAAATTTCGCCGCGCGACGGCTCGGCGAAATCGGAATCGATGCCGATGAATTTGACTCTTGACGACGCTCCGAAGAATCAACGGCGTCATCCGGCGACGAACGAACCGCCGACGCCGATAGCGCTCCGCCCCTCTCCGTCGACTCGCCCTGCTCCGCCGGAGCTTCGTAAGACGTCCGTCGCACCGCGCCGCGCTCCGCTTCCTCGTCGGACTCCGAATCGGATCCGAATAACGGCGGGGGGACGGTCAAGGCGCGAGATTCCGCCGACCGTGACTTCGACGATACGGAAAACGGGCGAGTTTGAATCTCCGACGAACGAGAAGAAACTTCCGCCTCGCCCCATGCGTCCGCATTCGACTCCGCCGAAGTTTTCGCGTCGAATCGAGGCGTCGAACTTCCGTTCGACTGCGCGACGGGAACGTATTGCTGAGCCGCGGCATCGTCGATCAATAGAATTCCGACGACGAAGAATAAAACCAACGCCGAAGAAATCATCCGTGATGTGCGTAACGTCGCAGAAGGCATCCTTGCTCTTCCTTATCGATTTCCGAATTCTGAACCGGCCGCGGTCCTCAGTCATCCTTGACCGCGCCGCGAAACGCAAAATAGATTACGACAGAACGTTCGTTCCCGCAATAAGCTCGGCGACGCGAACGCAAAAATTATCGTTCAAAACCAACACTTCGCCGCGAGCAATTAATCGACCGTTCACGAAAATATCGACCGGGTCGCCGGCTAGCTTGTCCAGCGGCACGACCGAACCTTTTCGTAATTTCAAAACGTCTTCCAGATACATGTGCGTTCGCCCTAACTCGATCTTCAGATCCAAATCGACGTCGCGGATCAAATCGAGCGTGGCGACTTCCGTCGAGGCGGCCGCGCCGGAGATTTCCTCCAGACGGAACGACGACACTCCCTGCGGCAGGTCTTTGCCCGCCGAGGCGTTGATCGATTCCAAAGCCTGCTCGGCTTGGCTCAGCAGATATTCTATGTCTTTTTCCGGAATGGCGCCGTCTCCTGAACTTCCGCTCGGCGGCGGAGCTTCCTTCACCGCCGCTTGCGGGGCCGCCGGCGCCGGAGCGGTTCCGCCCTTCGACGCTTGGGCCTGACTCAGTAATTTTTCTATATCGTTTTGACCAAGTAACTTGTCGTCATCTTCTGCGGCAGGCGCTTTGGCCGCCGCAGGTTTCGCGCCCCCGCCTTTAAACAACGCCTCAATGTCGCTGTTTGCTAACTGCTCGCCTGCGCCCGGCGCGCTCGCCGCCGCTTGAGGCGCGGCTGGAGGCGGCGACTTCGCTCCTCCGCCTCCGCCTAGCAGCTTCTCAATTTCATCCTGGCTCATTAACTGGTCGTCTGACATCGGAATCCATTCCTACTCATAAGCCTAGTTTCGCCTTACGACGACTTCGCCCGACTCCAAACGGGCGGCGTATTATCCGGAAATCTCCTCTTTGAAGCAATGCAGGATTTGACGTTTCCTGGCGTTTTTTCGAGTTCTTCGAAAACCGGCCATCCTTCCCATTCCTCCCTCTCCGCCCTCCCCTGCCCTCCCCTTTTCACGGAGCGGCGAAAAAACAACGCCGACGAGCTTCCCTGCGGGAATGTGGCTCCTCGGCGTTTCTATGTTCTATCCAACTTCGCCGGAAAACTCCCGGCTAAACGCGGACTACTTATTGCTCAATGAACGAGAAATCGCTAAATATCACCGAACGCAACAACGGCTTGCCGAACATCCGGTTGGTCTTGTCCATTATCTTTCTCTTGATCAACCCTAAGCCGGCGTCGGTCAAATCGCTCAATTCCGAACTGCGAAGCGTCACAATCACTTGATCGCGGAAACGGTGCTGATTCTCTTCCAACTTCGTGGCGAAATCTTTTTCCTCCGCCGATCCGACGGTTCCGTACAAATGGAAATCAATTCGCAAGGTCGTGTTCGTCGCCGGTTGAAAAGCCGTAACGCTGAACTGACCTAAATCGACCTCAATCTGAGCCTCTTCGCCGTCTTCGTCATCACCGGAAGCCGCAGTTTTTTTCGTCTCGTGCTTTGCTTCCTTTTCCTTATCTTTTTCCTTCTCTTTGCTCTTTTCTTTCTCTTTACCTTCAGCCTTCGGCTCCGCCTTCGATTCAATCGAACTGGCGGCGGTAGCGCTGGCGTCGGGCAACAAGAACAAAGCGGCCCCGCATTCGATTCCTATAATGAGCGAAACGAACAACGCGATCTTAATGACCGCGAACTTCGATTTCTTAGCTAGAGCCGGCGCGGCTTCCTGCTGTTCCGCGGCTTCGTTTGGGTTGGGAGTTCCTTGAGGCATGGCGCTGATAATCTTAATGTTGAAGGAATTGTGAAAACGTCAACATCCGCCTTGCTGACCAATTGCCACCGTAACTTATTACCGGCAACCGATCCGCGGCACGTCGTGACTACCTGCGGAAAGAATCCGAGCGGCATTTCTCCCGCCCTCTTTCCTATACAATCCTAGGTTACGCTCCATGCAAAATGCCCGGTAAACAGCATCTTTCTCGTTAGAAATCGACGAACAACCAACTTTACCCACCCACCACAAAGCAAATAACCAACACAACCCTCCTGCATTACCTGGCGGCCAGTCCATAAAATCGACATAATGTCGCAAAAATCGACAAAAACTCCAAATCAGCAAACAACATCCTCAACCGCCCCCCGCAAATAGCAATCTCGGTTCACCCAACAGCTATCCCCCCGCTCTTCCAGGCGCCCCTGGTCGTCGCTCACTTTTCGGTATATGTTGCCGGATTAGGGAAAAAATGCCGATAATGACGCGGAATTCCGTTTGGAACAGCCTCGTCTCTGACAAAATATTCTCACCCTCAATTCAATCTCAATCACGGCCATGACTAAATCTTCCGTCGCTCCGATTACGTATGACTACTCGGGTCTCCTTTCCTCGGCCAAGGATCCCGTCTTCGCCCAACAAACTGGCCTGACCGAAGCCGATCTCCAGTGGCTCGCCCCGCGTTTGGCCGCCGTACGAAAAGACGTCCTGGCCAACGTTGATCTCTACAATAAAAAAGCCTCCGTCCCCGAAACGATGCTCCCGCTCGACGCCGGCTACTTCGAACTTCCCGAAAAGCTACTCAACGAAGACCGCAAGCAACTCGACTCGATCATCGCCGCTGCCGACAAGCTCTCAAAAGAAGTCGACCGAGTTTTGGTCCTCGGCATCGGCGGATCCTATATGGGCGCCCGCGCACTGTTCGAATCGTGCTGCCATCCTTACTTCAACGAGCTTTCCCGCCAACGCCGCGGCGGGCGTCCTCGCATCTACTTTGAAGGAAACAACGTCGATAACGACGCCATCCAAGGCCTCTTGGACTTGGTCGAAGGCGATGACGATTGGGCGATCGTCGTCATCAGCAAGAGCGGCGGCACGCTCGAAACCGCAGCCTCCTTCCGCATCTTCCTCGACTCCTTGCGGCGCTCCTGCAAAGGCGATCAAACGAAGCTTCGCAATCGCATCGTTCCTGTCACCGGCGAAAAAGGAAAACTCCGCGACCTTTCAAACGCCATAGGTTGCCCGTCGACCTTCCCGATTCCCGACGGCGTCGGCGGACGCTTCTCGATCTTCAGCGCGGTCGGACTTTTGCCCGCCGCTCTAATGGGACTCGACGTCGTCAAGCTTCTCGAAGGCGCCGCCGCCATGAACGAAACCTTCCGAACCGCCGAACCTCTTAGCAACCCCGCTTTGGACTACGCCGGCATCGCCCGACTCATGGAAGTCCGTCGCGGCGCCACGATGCGAGTCCTCTCAACCTGGGGAAAAGGCCTCGAAGCCGCCGGACTCTGGTACGACCAACTCCTTTCCGAAAGCTTGGGCAAAAACGGCCAAGGCGCCACGCCGCTAACCGTCGTCAACACCCGCGACCTCCACTCCCGAGGTCAACAGCATCAAGAGGGTCGCCGCGATAAGTTGATCACCAACTTGGTCGTCGATAAGCCGAACCGCGACGTCGTGAAGCTCGAAAAGTCGGACCTCGATCAAGACAAATTGAACGAGTTGGCCGGCAAAACCTATCCCGATATCCTTCGCGCCGCCATCGCCGGAACAAACCAAGCCTACGCCGACGATTTCCGTCGAACCGCCACGCTCACCCTTCCCCGCTTGGACGAATCTTCGATGGGCCAGTTGTTCCAGATGTTGATGATTTCCACCGTCGCCGAAGGCCGCTTGGTCGGCATCAATCCTTACGGCCAACCCGGCGTCGAAGGCTACAAGAAAAACATGAACGCCTTGTTGCGTAAGTAATTTTCCGCGTTAAAACGAATATCTCGTCGTCGGGAAGCCTCGGCGACGAGATTTCTTTTTCTGAGGGAAATATAATCGTCGCGACTTCATCCTTCATCCTTCATCCTTCATCCTTCATCCTTCATCCTTCATCCTTCATCCTTCATCCTTCATCCTTCATCCTTCATCCTTCCTAAATGCCCCGTTACCGGTTGTTAGCGCTCGATATTGACGGCACCTTGGTGAACAGCCGGGACGAATTGACTCCCGCCACGCAAGAAGCCATTCTGCGCGCAGGCAAGGCCGGAGTTCAGGTCGTGCTCGCCACCGGTCGCCGCTACAGCCGCGCTCGGCACCTCGCCGAGCCTCTTGCCATCGACGTGCCGATCGTCACGGCCAGCGGCGCCCTCATTAAAGACCCGCTCGATCACCGCACGCTTTTTCGGGCGGAGTTCGCCCCCGGCGTCCTCCGTGAAATGAGCCGCGTCATCGATCGATTCGGTTACGATCCCATCCTCTGCGCCGATTCTTTCTCCGACGGATTCGATTTCTTTTACTTACGCAATCCGCCGCGCAAGCGCGAGATGATCGAGTATTTCGAATTGAACCCCGACGACGGCCGATCGTGGCCCGGCATGCTCGACGAGCCGCCCCCGGGCGTTTTCCTCGTCTTCACCATGGGATCAAAAGAAGAGATGCTCGCGCTCGACCTTGAACTCCACAAGGCATTGCCCGGTAAGCTGACCACGAACGTCTTGCGCAGTCCGCGCTATCGCGGATTTCTGGTCGAGGCTTCGGCCGCAGGCATTACTAAATGGTCAGGCATCCGTCAATTAGCGTCCGACCTGGGAATTCGCGACGAAGAAATCTGCGCCGTCGGTGACGACGTCAACGACATCGACATGATCCGCCAAGCAGGTCTTGGCGTGGCGATGGGTAACGCGTTACCCGAAGTGAAAGCCGCCGCCGATCGCGTCGCCCCCACGCACGACGAAGACGGCCTCGTCAGCGTCGTTAAATGGGTCATTGGATAAAATCGCGCTGTAGGAAACGGCCCTCTGTGGCGTTCCGCGCGTGGCCGGCAAACGCGTCGCAATCGCCTAAGCGACCATCCTACTTCACGCCCGAGCCGCTTTCGCATTCGCGATCCGGCCGCAGCAGCACGACCCCTTGAGAATCGCTGGCGGCAAGCAGCATGCCGTGCGACTCTTCGCCGCGTAGCATTGCCTCTTCCAGATTATTCACGACGATGATTTGTCGACCGATCAAGTCTTCCGGATTGTAGTGCAATCGAATTCCCGCGACGATTTGCTTTTCCTCCTCGCCAACCTTGATCTGCAACAAAAGTAATTTGTCGGCATTGGGATGCGGCTTGGCGGCGACGACCGTCGCCACTCGAAGGTCAATCTTGGCGAAATCGTCGTAGGTGATAGTCGGTTTCATAGCTCTTTGTAAAATTGAAGCGAAAATACGATGAAAATTTCGGCGAAAACGCCGAAAAACGGCCAAACCGACCACCATACGCCCGCCGTCCGCGTTTGTCAAAGGGGCCAGCCCGATTGATTATTCCCCCGCGTCAGTATAACCTTAAGGGATATGTATTTGTGAAGCGACGGCCCTTCTATTGCGTCCTACGCAGTCAACGAATCGTTCCGCGTTAAAATCGCCTCGCAAACTCGGCTAGGAATAACCGAAAATTCCTACTAAGAACGATAAAGCGCCGCCAATCGGCGCTTCAGCCTTACGGCCGTGTTGCGAATGAACGAAAGAGCGTTGGCTGCATCGGAATCAAAAGGATCGGCAAACACCTCTCCGGCTACCCGCCGACAGCCCCAAAAAAACGATGGATACGTCCCCTCCGAAAAACGATCTCACCTTCGCCGAGTTTCAACAATTGATACGCGACATGTATCTCGAAAAAGACATAGCTCGCGGCGTCGAAGGAACGTTCATGTGGCTCATGGAGGAAGTCGGCGAATTGGCTTCCGCTCTGCGAAACGGCACGCACGAGGAAAAGGCCCTTGAATTCGCCGACGTCATCGCTTGGCTCACGACGATCGCCAACGTATCAGGCGTCGATCTGACGGCCGCCCTCATGCAAAAATACGGCGGCGGTTGCCCCGGCTGCGGAAAACTGGCCTGCGCGTGCCCCAACGCCGAAAAACCTTAATTCCGCAATCACTCCCCTCCCCTTTCCGAAATTTCACGATACAACGCGAAGGTTTTTCGAGGTATGTCGTTCCGCCGTTATTCTCCGACTCCTGCAAGCCGCTGCAAGCGATCGACGCCGCATATTCTTCTAACGTCGGCGATACTCCTCATCGGCCTCTGCGGCACCCACCCCTTCGCTTCGGCGGAAGAAAATAAATCTGTCGCCCCCGAAATCCTCTCCGTCAGCGTCGGCTTCCAAGGATATTTCAAACCCGGCGTTTGGGCCCCGGTCGAAACAATCGTCCAAGGCGGTTCCGAGCCGCTCGACGCCGCGCTCGAATTGATCGGCGCCGACGGCGACGGACTCCCCTTCATCACGACTTCACTCGGCGGCGCCCCCGAATCGTCGATCATTCATCTAGCCCCTCGCGAAAAATCGACTTTGCACGCCTTCGTGCGAATGGGCCGACTCCCCGGCCCGCTCACCGTTCGCCTCGTCGCTGGCGAACGCGAGATCGCCCGAAAGATTCTGCACTCGAACGACTCCGTCGGCGACTCCGCGTTCATCGAGCCGAGGAACGATAAACGATTGATCGTTACGATCGGCGCCGACGATGACGCGTTGGGTTTGAAGGATGCCGCCAATTGGCCGACTTCTCTCAGCCGCTTCCAACCCACGACCGTCGAAATCGCCTCCGTCTCGCAATTGCCGTTACGCTGGTTCGGTTACGAAACGGCCAATGTGGTCGTCATTTGCACCGATCGCTCGGAGATATTGCGGCAGTTTACAGCCGATCCCGCGCGAATCGAGGCGCTCGATCTTTGGGTTCGCATGGGCGGACGTTTGGCTCTCTTCGTCGGCGCTCAAGGCGAAAAGGTTCTCGCCCCGGATTCTCCGCTCACTCGCTTTGCGCCGGGCCCCCTCGAAAAAATGATGCCTCTCAAGCAAGTCGGTTCGCTGGAAACTTTTTCCGGCGGAGCCAGCGCGCTCGACCTCCGCGGAGCAAACCTCCGCGTACCGAAGCTCGTAAAACCTGAAGGCGCCGTCGAAGCCCGCGAGGCCGATGTTCCCCTCGTCATTCGTCGCCCTTACGGCCTGGGCGAAGTTTTTTTCGTCGCCGCCGACTTAAACGCTCCGCCCTTTACGACCTGGAAAGAAAGAACTCGATTGACCGCCCGCGCGATCGGACTAATCGACGGCTCCGAGCGAGAAGACGAACTGCCCTCGCGAGCGGCGGTCGGACTGTCCGAAGCCCCGCAGGCGTTCATCGAGCGATTCCAAGGCGCTCGCCCCCTCCCCTTCGCCTACGTCGCAGGTTTCATCGTCGTCTATATTCTGCTCATCGGACCGATCGAATTTCTTCTCCTGAAAAAATTCGCTCCCAAGATGACGCTCACTTGGATCACCTTTCCACTCATCGTCGTCGTCACTTGCGCCGCGGCTTATTTCATCGCCGACGCCTATAAAGGCCGCGCCGTGATCGTAAATCAAATTAGCGTGATCGACGTCGACGTGAAAACGAAATTCGCCCGAGGCGCCTCCTGGTTCGATCTCTTTAGCCCGTCGGCCGAGACCTTTAGCCTTTCAACCTCGCCGCACGATCTCGACGGCAAGCCGCTCGCTTCCGTCGATCAATACGCCGCTTGGGCCGAAGTCGGCTCCGCCGTCCGAGGCCGCCTTCGATTGCATAACGACGATCGCGCCGAATCGTCAACAAACGTCTATCGCGAATCGCCTCGCTACGACGCCGTATGCAACGCCCCGGTTATGACCTGCTCCACGAAAGCCTTCGCTTGCCGATGGCGTTACGAAACGACAGCTTTCCCTCCAGGCGAATTCAAAGACGAACTCCAGACCTTGATCGGCTCCGTTACGAACACGCTCCCCTACTCCTTGAAAAACGCCGTGCTGTTCTACGACCGCTGGGCTTACGAACTCGGCGAATTGAAGTCCGGCGACGCCGCCCGCTTCGGACCGATGAGCTCCCGCGTCGAAATCAGCACCTATTTCATCAAACGACGCGAAACGCTATTTGAATCGATTCGCGCCGCCGACCCCGGGCTCAACGAAACCGACGCGCGACGCGACTTTGAAGCATCCCTCTTCCCCTTGTTCGCGCATGCGGCCGGCGGACGAGACCCCGCAAAAGACGAAACGCCCACGCCGACCTCCGACCTCAGCGGGCTCCTCCGCGGCGGACGCGCTATTCTCGTCGCCGGCCTTTCCGATAAAGACGCTCATGCCGTCGCAACCTCCCTGAGACGCGATGACCGACCGCTCGACGACTCCCGCGACCGCCGCGCCGTCGTCTTGCGATTCGCCTACCCCGTAAACAAAAATTAACGTTGATTCAAGGCGCCACGCCAATGATTAAAACCCAAGATTTAACCAAAGCCTACGGCGAACTCCGCGCTATCAACAATCTCAACCTGGAGTTGGTCGAGGGAGACTTGTTCGGATACATCGGCCCCAACGGCTCCGGCAAAACCACCACCATGAAAATCCTCGCCACGCTCCTTCAGCCGACCTGGGGCGAGGCCAGCGTCTGCGGATACTCCATCTACACCCATCCCAAAGAAATTCGCCGACTCGTCGGCTACATGCCCGACTTCTTCGGCGTGTACGACGACATGAAAGTCATCGAATATCTCGAATTCTTCGCCGCCGCCTATCGAATCAAAGGTCAGGCCCGCCGAAAGAAATGCGACGAGGTCCTCGACCTCGTCGAACTCGGATACAAACGCGACGCCTTCGTCACTAGCTTGTCGCGCGGCATGACCCAACGTCTCGGCCTTGCCCGCGTCTTGTTGCACGATCCGCAAGTCCTCATCCTTGACGAACCGGCCAGCGGTCTTGACCCCCGCGCTCGCATCGAAATCCGAACCCTCCTCAAAGAGCTCGGAAAGATGGGCAAAACCATTATGGTCTCCAGCCACATCTTGCCCGAATTGGCCGACATCTGCAACAAAGTCGGCATCATCGAACGCGGCGAACTTCTTGTCAACGCCGACGTCACCGAAGTCATGCGGCGTGTTCGCCGCCATACGTTGCTCAACATCGTCGTCGCAAAGAATCCCGAGGGCGCCGCCAAACTCCTCGAAAAAACCCCCCTCACCCAAAACGTCGACCTTCGTGACGGAAAATTGTTCGTCTCCCTTAAAGCCGACGTCAACGATTACTCCGATCTGGCGACGGAACTCGTGCAAAGCGGCTACAAACTCCTCACCTTCAAAGAAGACGAAATCAACCTCGAAACCGCGTTTATGGCCCTCACCAAAGGCGTCACGGCTTAACCAGGAGATACCCCGTGCCCAATTATTTGACCGTTGCAAAAGTTGGCGACCTGCGTGAAGGAAAAGGCGTAGCCGTTCGAGCCGGCGACGCCGTCATCGCTCTCTTTCTCGTCGGCGGCGAATACTACGCTCTTAACGACGCCTGCCCGCATATGGGAGCCCCCCTAAGTCTCGGCGACATCCGCAACGGCGCCGTCATTTGCGACCGCCATCTCTGGTCCTTCCGCCTCTCCGACGGCGTCTGCGAAGATATCCCTCGCCTAAACGCTAAATCCTATCCCGTCCGCGTCGAGGGAGACGAAATCCAAATCCTCGTCGATTGATCGTCGACGTTCAAAAGCCCGCGTTCTACTTACTCGGCTTTTGAACCGCCGACGCCGCTTGGCTGCGATACCGATTCGCTCGCTCTTCAAACGACCGTGCCGCCGCAGCATCGCCCACTTCTTGCGCTTGGCGCAATCCCGACTCAGCCGCCTCAGCAGCTTCCGCGAAACGCCCCTGCTTCGCCAATGCCAACGCCAAATTCCGATACGCAAATAAATGCTTCGGATCGATTTTCACCGCCGTCTCCAAATACGGAATCGCCTCCTCTTCCCGATGCAGCTGAATCAACGCCCCGCCAATGTTGTTCCGCAAATCCGCCCGCCCCGGGCCTAGCTCCGAGGCCTTTTGCAAAAACGTCAACGCCTCGCCGAAACGCTTTTCGTTCGCCAAAGCAAGCCCCAAACTTGAAAGCGCCTCCAAATGATCGGCTTTCGCCGCTAACGCCCGACGAAATTGGAGCGTCGCCTCCTCACGACGATTCAGCTTCATCAACGCCGTTCCGTAATTGTATAGCGTGTCAGCGTCCTTCGCGTTCCCCTGCAATGCCCTTTCATAATGCGAAATCGCCGCGATAGGATCGCCCTCTCCGTTCTTAAACAAAATGCTGCCAAGATTCGTGTGCGCCATCCAGCAGTCTGGATATTTCGCTAACGTCGTTTCATAAAAAGTTCGATCGTCGCGATACGCCGACGTTTGACTCCAGGCGAGAACTGCCAAAACGCATACCGCAGCCGTTCCGAAAACGCCCCTCGCCGTTTCATTCCGAATCACAAAACAAGTCGCTGCGGCAAGCGAGGCGACGACGGCGATCAGCGCAAAATGCTGATACCGGTCGGCTACCACGGCAAATCTAAAAAAACCAACGTCCGCCGCACCCAGCGCAGGCGCTAACGCTATAAGAAAAAAAAACCATGCGAAAAAAAACGGCCTCGCCCACCCCTTCTTCTTCAGTTCAAAATACGTCAACGCCGTCGAAACCGCGAGCGCCGCAACCATCGGCGCATACCACAGCCAATTTCCTACGTTCACGTTCCACTTCGGATATATCAACGACAAATCAATCGGCAAAAAAGCCTTGTACAAGTAAAACCAGATAGCCGCACCCGCCGTCAGCGCTCGTTCCAAATAACTGGCGTTGCGAAACACGACTTCCCGCCCATGCGTCTGAAACCATACATTCACGCAGGCCAATATCACGGCCATCGCAAATAACGGCCCCAACTTATACGCATCGCTCCGCCGCAGCGGACGGATCCAATACGTCGTCAACGCCAGAACCCCAGGCAATACCACCGCCGAGCCCTTCCCGAACGACGCCGCCAAAAAACAAACCAACGTCAGTCCGTACCAAATTGCAAACTGCTTTGAACTCGACTCGACTCCTTCCGACAACTCGATCCTCAAATAACACAGAACCGCCAATTGCATGAACAGCATCGCCCATAGATTCTTCTGCGACGCGATCCAGGCGACCGACTCCACGTTCACCGGATGAACGGCGAATAGCGCCGCCGCTAAATAAGCGCCGGGTATCTTCAACCGCTTCAATATCAACCAAAGCAGCAATGATTCGAGGCAATGCAACGTCAAGCTGACGACGTGATAGCCGATCGGATTCTGCCCAAACAACCGCCACTCAAGCCAAAACGCCGTGTTCGTAACAGGCCAATAATCGACAGGTAACGTCGAAAACCAAATCGCATGTAACCCTTGAAGCGACTCCGTCGTCGTCACTAAAGGATTTTTCGTCACCAGAAGATCGTCGTCCAAAACGAAGTTGCCCCGCAACGCCGACCAGTATACGGCCGTCACAAACGTTACCAAAACTGCGATCGCCGACGCAGTACGAGCCCTCTGCGAAAGGAGGTTCGCAAATCCCCCGCCCCGCGTCCGCGCAGGCGGTTTTTTCGCTTGATCACGCACAGCTAGATTTTTCAACCGATTATTTGACATTTACGGCGCCACGTTAATTTCTATCGGCGGGACTTCATTCCGATTGCTCTCCCGTTGGGTAAGAGCGGCATGCTGCTTAATCCAATCCTCGCATTGAACTATCCATTGCGGATCGCCCTTTTGCTTCGCGTAGCTAAGTGCGAGCTTCGCCTGCTCTAGCGCCTCGGCGTTTTTGTTTTGAATCGCCAAACAACGCGAAAGATACATCCTCGCTTCAACATTGCTCGGATCGAATTCCAAAACTTCCTGAAATACGCCCCCCGCTTCTTTAAAACGATCCTCTTGCGCCAGCGAAATGCCCAAATTCCGTCGCGCGTCGGCGTAGTTCGGCTTCGCATCGGCCGACTCCCGAAATATCTTGATCGCCTCTGCCGAACGCCCCTGTGCCTTGACCGCCATTCCCAAATTATTCAGACATTCCGCGTGAGTCGGCTTAATCTTTAATGCCCGACGGTAGCTCGCCTCGGCTTCGGCGTATTCCTTCTTCTGATATAAAATATTACCGTAGTCGTAATGAGCATCCAAGTAATCGTATCGCTGACGAATCGCAATCCGCATTTCCTCGGCCGCCTCTTCCGTCTTCCCTAACTGCGCAAGAGCCACGCCGAGGTCCAAATGCGCCTCCGGATATATCGCTTTAATCTCGATCGCCTTCCTATAGAGCGAAAGTGCTTCATCCATCCGACCTTTGTTCAACAAGCAGTTGCCAAGATTGTTATACGCCATCCAACACCCCGGATTCTTTTCGATGGCCGCGCGATACCACCCCTCCGTCGTGACGAATATGTTCGCTTGACGCTGCGCCGTCGGAAGAAAAACGATCGCCGCCGCCCCGACGACCGCTGCCGCTCCAACGCTACCAAACGTCGGCCATCGCTTCACGCCGACGCTCAACCCTGCCGCAACCAACCCTAAAACGCCGATAATCGCCAAGTGCTGATAGCGATCCGCAACGATCGCGTAGCGAAAAAACCCCACGTCCGTCGCTCCCAAGACCGGCGAAAGCGCGATCAAAAAGAAAAACCATGCGAAAAAGAACGGCCTAGCCCAAACTTTCTTCTTCCGCTGAAAAAAAACGAGCCCCGCCGATACGACGATCGCCGCGACCGCCGGAACGTACCAAACCCAATTCGTAACGCTTACGTTCCACATCGGATAGACCGGCGCGAGATTAACCGGCGCAACCGCTTTGAACAAATAGAACCAAATCGACGCGCCCGCTGTGACCGTCCGTTCTAAAAACCCCGCTTGGCGAAATACCACTTCGGCGTCGCCGTGCGTTTGGAAAAAAACGTTCACATAGGCGAATACCCCCGCTAAAATCACAAACGGCGCAAACTTATAGGCGTCCGTCAATCGCAAGGGTCGATTCAAATAAACCACTAGCGCCAATATCGCCGGCAATATGACCGCTGAACCTTTCCCTAACATCGCCGTGACGAAGCAAGCCAACGTCAGCCCGTACCAAAGCGCAAATCGCTTTGAACTCATCTCCGTTCCGGATGCCAACTCAATCTTCAAATAACATAGAACCGCCAATTGCATGAATAGCATCGCCCACAAATTCTTCTGCGACGCGATCCAAGCGACCGATTCCACGTTCACCGGATGAACGGCGAACAAAAACGCCGCCAACAAAGCGCCAGGAATCTTCAACCGCTTCAATATCAACCAGAGCAATAGCGTTTCGACGCAGTGCAACGCGAAACTTACCGCGTGATACCCCAAAGGGTCCATACCGAACAGTCGCCACTCGATCCAAAAAGCCGTGTTTGAAATCGGCCAATAATCGACCGCCTTCGTCGTGAACCATATATCGTAAAGTCCGTGCAAACCAAACGGCAATACGATCAGATCGTTTTGATATACGAGCAAATCGTCGTCCAACACGAACTCCAATTGCGTCGCGCTCTCTTCGCCTCGTCGGTAAAGAACAGGAGAATAGATATACGCCGCGGCGCAAAACGTCGCCACCCCGACCGCACAAAAGAAATACCGTTTTATTTGCGGAATGAATCCTCCTCGCAACACAGACTTTGTGTCAGCATCGCGTTGAGAGGCAATAGCAGGCCGTTTTTTTGCGGACATAATTTCTTTCAATTCAGTTCGTTTTTTGCTCGGACGACGCCTCGGCCCGGCGAAGAGTCAGCAACCACCCTTCTATTTGCCGAACGAGCTCGTCCTTCCGTAACGCCCTGGCCGCCGCTAACGCCCGCTCCCCAACGCCAATCGCCTCAGCCCGTCGACCCAACTGGTTGTACGTCAACGCCAATTGTTCGTACGCGTTCATATAATTCGGATTCAGTGCGAGTGCGGCTTGGAATTGCTCGATTGCCCCCGTCTTATCCCCCGTGATAGAAAGAACGCGACCTAAATTATGCCTTGCCTCGAAATTGCCGGGCTTCGCCTCGATCGCCGCGCGAAAATGCTCAATCGCCTCCGTCTTCCTTTCCAGTCTCATCAAAGCTATGCCGTAATTGTTGTGCGCGTCGGAAAACTGCGGCGCGATCCGCAACGCCTTTTCATACTCCGCCAGCGCATCCTCCGTCCGCCCTAACCCGTCGTAAATCGTTCCAAGCGTGCTATAGGCGATCGGCGCCTCCGGCATTAAACGGATGCTAAGTTGACAATGCTCAATCGCTTCGTCCGTTCGGTGAAAATGATGGTACGCCTGCGCTAAATTGTGTTGCGAGTTCGGATACTCGGGATTCAATCGCACCGACTTCTCAAAATATGGCAATGCCAAGTCTTCCCGTCCGGCGCTTGAATATACTATCCCTAAATTGTTATACGCGATCCAACAATCCGGATTTTTCGCTAACGCCGCTTCATACCACTTCTTCGGCGCCTCGTAAAGCGATGCTTGCCCGTTCGCCGCCGCTAGGCAAAAAAGAACCGCGACGATAGCAAGAACGCCTCGCGCCGCTCTATTTTTTACGCCCGCGAAAATCGCCGCCGCCATCCCAGCCGTCGCCGAAACTAGCGCTAAATGCTGATAGCGATCCGCGACCAACGCAAAGCGATTATATCCGACGTCCGCCAATCCCAGAAAAGGAGCCAAGGCGATCAAAAAGAAAAACCACGCAAAAAACACCGGCCTCGCCCACCCCTTCTTCTTCAGTTCAAAATACGCTAACGTCGCCGAAACGGCGATCACTCCTATCCCCGGCGCATACCACAGCCAATTCCCGACGTTCACGCTCCACTTCGGATATATCAACGCCAAATCAACCGGCAAAACCGCCTTGTACAAGTAAAACCAAACCGAGACGCCGCCGGTGACGAATCGTTCGGCGATCCCCGCCGCCCGAAAATCATTTGCCCGCCCATGCGTCTGAAACCACACGTTCACGCATGCCAATATCACCGCCGTCATGAATAACGGCGCAAGCTTAAATAGATCGCTCCGCCGTAGAGGACGAAGCCAATATACGACCAACGCCAAAACGCCCGGCAATACCACCGCCGAGCCCTTTCCGAACGCCGCCGCCAAAAAACAAACTAACGTCAGTCCGTACCAAAATGCAAACTGCTTCGAACTCGTCGCGACTCCATCCGTCAACTCGATCCTCAAATAGCACAAAACCGCCAATTGCAGAAACAGCATCGCCCATAGATTCTTCTGCGACGCGATCCAAGCGACCGACTCCACGTTCACCGGATGAACCGCGAACAACAACGACGCCAAAAAAGCGCCGGGAATCTTCAACCGCTTCAATATTAACCAGAGCAGTAACGATTCGACGCTATGCAACGTTAGACTCACGACGTGATAGCCGATCGGATTCGTCCCGAACAGCCGCCACTCGATCCAAAACGCCGTGTTCGTCACAGGCCAATAATCGACCGCCTTCGTCGTGAACCAAATCTTATACAGCCCCTCCGACGCATGCGGCCCGACGATCAACTCGTTTCCCGTTACCAAAAGATCGTCGTCAAACAGAAACCCGCCTCGCGCCGCCGGATAATACGCCAGACATATCAGCCCGACGATAGCAATCGCCCCGAAAAGAAGCGGACGACGTTCGATTGCGGCCAAAAAGCCGGATCGCCCGGCCTCGGTCGCATTCGAGCCCGCCTTAAATTTCACGGTATTTTTTTGTGCGGTCGCTCGTTTCATGTTTCCGCTCCAGAAAGCTCGGTCAAGATATCATTTTTCTTACTCCGCAACAGCGCGACGCCCAACCAAACGATCAATCCGAGATACAGCATGTTGCGAACCGCCAAAACGATATACGCCACGGGCGAGTCCGGCATATTTTCAAATCCGCTGTCTGGAACCAAAACGTAAGGAGTCGTCGGAAGCTGTGAGTTGATGTTGAATCCGTTTGAATAATGATTCGGAAATATCCAGGTCGTCAAATAGGCGATCACGATCAACGCGCCGCATAAAATCCATAACCGCAGTTGACTCTTCGAAAACAACTCCGCGCCGAGCAATATCAGTAGCGGAAACGCGAAAACAAAGTACTGCGGCGACAACACCTTCGACAAAATCACCGCCCCAGGAACCAAATAGCACACGTACCGATAGGCGTCTCTCCTTGAATACTTCTTAAACTGAAAGAACGCCCAAATCCCCAACGCTGCTAGGAAACCGATGAGACAGACCGACGAGACTTTCATCATGATCGGCGTCATCGCGTCGCTATGCAGATTAAAAGCGCCGGAGTTATTGTTCACGTAAACCTTCGGTCCTAAATACGAAATCGCCCACATCGCCGTCGCATAGATCGACTCTAGCTGAATCTCTCGTCCGGAATGTATCTTGAATAAGGCGAACACCCCTTCCCCCGATATCGCGTATTGCAGGGCGAACGGCCCGCAAGCCGTAAGCGCCAACGCTCCAAATCCCCACGCGATTCTCGCAATCGGCCTCGCCGCATATAGCTCCGCCAACAGCAAGTAAGGAACGCTGATCGCCGGGATAATCTTGTAGCTGATTCCTAAACCGATCATCGCGTACGATAATACGAGACTAAGAGAGACTCCGTTTTTCGAGTCGTCCAACGACTTCGTCCAGAAAAAAGCCCAAAGCGACATGATCAACGCCATGCCGGCGTCAAGCCGATCGTAAAACAAATGCGCCAAAAGCGGCAGCGCAATCGCGTAGGTCATCGCCGCCCAGCCCATTAGCTCCGGTCTTCGCCGCCGCACCGTTAGAACGACCAATCCGAAAGACGCGGCGTCGCAAAGAAACATCAGAAAACGAAAACGCCCCTCGTATTGCTTCAATCCCGCCTGAATCTGATCGTTTCGCGTCAGCGTCTCCGTCCCGAAACGAGGCGCCTTGATCGTCCACCAAGCGACCGGCGGATACTCGATTTTAAAATCCCCCTCGTAGGGAACGCTATGAACCCCTTGGCTTGGAACCTCAATGGCGCGAAGTGTATATTGATAATATAAACCTAAATCCGAAACTCTCGCTTCGAACCCGGTCAGCAAAAAGACGCGCGAACCGAGGAAAACCAGTACAGCTAATGCGAGAATCGCCATGTTAGTCGAGACGAGGACGCCCGCCTCCGCCTTCACTGGAGCTTCCGGAGGCCTTGGCGTCGCAATTCGCATTTTTTTTCGTTCGTTTTTCATGTTCGAATTAGTCCCAAGAATGCGGCGCCTTCATATGACGTCGACTCTTCGTTAACGACTTCCGGTTCCACTTCCGATATTTTCTTTTTGGTCGCCAGGCGAAGCTTCTTGCGTCGCATCTAGTTTCGCGATCCAATCCATACTGTTTTTTTCTTCGTCTTGAAGGCCAAGCTTTCGCGAAATAGCCAACCCCCGCAACGCCTCTTGCTTCGCCTCCGAAATACGCCTCGCTGCGACGTACGCCTGCGTAAGATTGTAGCTAGCGTCGTAATAGTCGGGATTCGCCTCCAATGCCCGCCGGTAATGCGAAATAGCTTCGTTGAGCTTCGCGCGATTATGCAATGCGACCGCAAGATTATTATGCGCCTCGGCGTAACCTTCGTTGAGCTGAAGCGCTTTTTGATAGTGCGAGATCGCCTCGTCCTCGCGGTTCAAACGCATTAAAGCGTTTCCCCAATTATTATGCGATTGTGAATGATCCGGCTTTAAACGCAGCGCGGTCTTATAGCGCTCGATCGCCTCTTCGAATCGCCCATGCTCGAAAGCGATCGCCCCAAGGTTGCTTTGCGCTTCGGGAAGATCCGGATTTAATTCCACCGCGATGAGATACTCTTTCTCCGCCGCGTCGCGCATGCCCGGCGTTCGATAATACTCGTTCGCCAAATTATTGTGCGCTTGCCCGGAAAGCGGATTCGCCTCAATTGCCGCCGTATACCATCGAACGGCGTTCGCGTACAAATTCGCCTGCGCATGCGCAACGATAATGCAAATCGCGACGCAAACGCCTAGGAAGCCATGCCGAAAACGTCGCCAAGCGACCGTAGCGGCCTTCGCCCCCCCGACTAATCCGCCGACTACCAGCGCCAAAATTCCGATGATCGCCAAATGCTGATACCGATCGGCCACTAGTGAAAAACGAAAAAACCCGACGTCAGCCAAGCCCAATACCGGAAAAAGCGAAGTCAAAAAGAAAAACCATCCGACAAAAATCGGTCGCGCCCAAGATATTTTCTTCCGTTGAAAAAAAACTAGTACGCCCGAGACGACGAGTACGGCCGCAATTGGCGCATACCTCAATGCGCCCCCTTCGCTCGTCTTCCACATCGGATAAAACGGCGTGAGCCCGACTGGAACGAGCGCTTTGTAAAGGTAAAACCAGATCGCACGCCCAGCCAAAATCATTCGATCGCCCCATGTCACGCCGGAGCGAATGACAATGTCAAGACCATGCGTCTGGAACCAAACGTTAATGCATGAAAACGCGACGGCAATTGCGATGAATGGAGCGAACCGATACAAATCCGACTGTCGAAGCGGTCGTATCCAATACGAGACCAACGCTAAAACCCCAGGTAAAACAGCCGCCGAGCCTTTCCCTAGCAAGGACGCAATGAAAAAAACCGACGTCAGGCCATAACAAAGCGCAAACCGCTTTGCGCTCACCTCGGAGCCGTCAACCAATTCTATTTTCAAATAACAAAGAACGGCCAATTGCATAAACAGCATCGCCCACAGATTTTTCTGCGACGCGATCCAAGCGACCGACTCTACGTTCACAGGGTGCACGGCGAATAGCAAAGCGATCCAGTACGCCCCGGGAATCGTCAACCGCTTCAAGATCAACCAAAGCAACGAGGCTTCTACGCAATGCAAAAACAAACTAACCGCGTGATAGCCGATCGGGTTCATTCCGAACGCCCGCCACTCAATCCAAAACGCAGTGTTCGTCACCGGCCAATAATCCGCCGCTTTCGTCGTGAGCCAAATATCGTAGAGCCCTTGCGTCCCGCTTTGAACGATCGGCGGACATTCAATCACCAGCGCGTCATCATCCATGAGAAAACCCGCCTTCGGCGATGGCAATTCCTCTTTCTTCAAAATCGGAACATATGCTGCGCCTATTGCAAGAATCAGCAATCCGCAAGCCGCCGCCGTTCGCAACGACGCTCTCGGCAAACGAGGCGTCGCCGCGAAGGCTTGCGATAGCTGAGAATTCGCGTTTTTCGTGCGGTTTCGATTTGGCATCAAATAATTCCGCGTTACTTCTGCATCGCGCCGAACGGGTTCGGCGGAATGGAGTCGTCGCCCTTCGCCATGTTTTCGCGGTACTTTTCAAGCCATCGTTCGAGAACTGCCGCTAGCTGTCCGTCTTTCTCGGCCTTTGCCAACTCGATCGCCTTCCCCATCGCCTCGCAGGCTTTCTCAAATCGTTTTGAATGCGCATTGGCCAACGCTAAATTATTGTACGCTCGAAGGAATCGCGGATTGAGTTGAATCGACTTCGTCAACGCCTTAATCGCGTCGTCGTATTGATGCAATTCGTCGTACATCCCGCCAACATTGTTCCAAGCCTCGGCGTAGTTCGGGTTAATGTCCTTCGATCGCGTGAACGCTTCCAACGCCTTCAAAAATCGATCCGGACGATCCGTCTGCGAAATCGCCACCCCTAAATTGTTCCACGCCTCGAAATGATACGGGTTGTATTCAACCGCCTTCTGCAAAGCGTCTTTCGCCGATTGCAATCGCCCCAGCCGTAAATAAGCGTTTCCTAGCAGGAAATTCGCGTCTGGCGAATTCGGACGAAGCGAAACCGCTTTTTCCAAATGCTTCACCGACAAATCGAATTGTCCTTGCCCTAAATATACGTTGCCGATGTTAAACTGCGCGTCGAAGTAATCCTCCTTCAGTCGCAAAGCCTCTTTATAATGCGCGATCGCGTCCTCGACGCGACCTTTTTTCAGCAACGCGCTG
Organism: Thermoguttaceae bacterium; assembly: GCA_963665265.2. GTDB lineage: Bacteria > Planctomycetota > Planctomycetia > Pirellulales > Thermoguttaceae > CAXXHQ01. The sequence goes on from OY762224.2 coordinate 4,071,078, forward strand.
CTCAGATTATTATGCGTCACCGGAAAATCAGGATTGTCTTTCAACGATCCTTCGTAATACTCTATCGCTTCGTCGATCCTTTCATGCATCAATCGATCGTCCGCCAAGTTCGTTCGAACAAGCCAGCACTTTGGGTTGACTTTCAACGTCTCTCGATACAATTTATCGGCGTTTATAAAAATCGAAGCGTGCTCTCCCGCTATAATCGCCAACACCAGAACCGCGGCGCCGGCGACAGGAACCGGGTAGCTTGAGTCTCGCTTGCGCCACTCCTCCCAAGCGTAGGCGACTAACGCCACTATCGCGATAATCGGAATATGCTGGTAGCGATCCGCCACGTTTCCGTGCTGCATGAATCCGACGTCCTTGAATCCCATCACCGGAAACAACGCGACTAGGAAGAACAACCACGCCACTGCAAGCGAGCGAAGCTTGCCGTTCAGTTGCGGCATAAAAACCGCCGCTGCCGCCGCTACGGTCACGACCACTGAAATCATCGCTCCGATCACGTAGAGGAAAAAAATCGGATTCAAGGTCGTCACGTTCCACTTCGGATAGAAAAACGCTAAATTAAAAGGCAAAAAAGCCTTATATATGTAAAACCACGCCACGTTCCCCGCCGTAAACACGCGCTCCGAAGCCGTCGATTTCGTGATCGCGTCCCAACTATGGTTTTGAAACCATATATTGACCAGCGTCAAGGGAATCGCCACGGCGAAAAACGGATAAAGCTTCGTGAACTCTTTCCAATGCCGCGGCTTCAACGCGCACATCGTCGCCATAATGATCGCCGGCGGCAAAAACGAAACCAGTACTAAGTAAAGCGTTTGCGGCGCCATCGGAAACCAACCCTTAGGCGTGAAAACGTCCGAGTTAAAATCTTTCATCGTAAAGAAGAATTGGCAGACGATCGCCGAAACTCCCGCCGCGGCGACGTACGGGATCAATCCTAACGATTCCATGATCCGCGGAGGACGCCGCCACATCACGATTAACGTCAACAACGCCGGAAATATCGTGACCGAACCTTTGCTCAAAACGGCAACGACGAAAAATAGCAAACTCAAAGCGTACCAAGCCGAAAAGCCGCCGACGCTCGCGTTCTCTCGCTTCTCCTCAATTTGAAGGTAACAAAGCATGGACAATTGAACGAAAAGCATCGCCAACAAATTTTTCAGCGACGCAATCCAGGCGACCGACTCCACGTTCACCGGATGCACCGCGAATAGCAACGACGCGAAAAACGCCCCGGGAATCCGTAACTTCTTCAATATCAGCCAAAGTAGCAGCGACTCGATCACATGCAGCGTCATGTTAAAGCAACGGTAATAAACCGGAGCTGAAAAATCCGGCTTCGACGTACTCAGCGTCGCTAATCGCCGCGCCGTATCGAATTTGCGCCACTCCAGCCAAAGTACGGTGTTCGATACCGGCCAATAGTCGATCGACCGCGTCGTAAACCAAATATCATGCAAACCCGAATCCTGCTTGATCAGTTCGTTCTGCGTCAACAAGATGTCGTCGTCCAGCACGAAACTCGGCGTCTGAGGATAAGCATTCGGCGGTAACGGGCCTTTGGTCGGAAAATACGGCTTCATCGACGGATAGTAAATCGCGATCGCCAACATGACGATCAACGCCGCTCCCAATATCCCCTTCGTCGGAAACGCCGGCGTGAAAGACCCGTTCGCCGTCGGTTGAGTCGCTCTGCGCGTCGCTTCTATTTTTTTGCGTGTTGCCATACCTTTGCTTTCCAATGACTATTATCTTGTAAAAAATTGTTCAGTGAGACGATTTCTCCGCGCTTGGCCCCGTCGCCTTTGTCGGCGACTGCAGCCAGTTCTCTATCTTTTTCGCGAATTCAATTTGATTCTGCTTGTACGATAAATCCCGTGCGATCAAAGCTTGCTTAATCGCCTCGTCTTTTCGCCCCAACGAAAACAACGCTAAGGCCCTATTAAAGGCCGTGCCGTAATGATCTGGAAATAACGCCGTCGCCCGATCGAATTGCTCCAATGCTTTTCCATCATCCCCCATCATCGCGTAAATGCCGCCGAGATTGTTAAAGTAGTCGGGGTTGTCCGGCGATTCCGCGATTATCTCCTGGTAAACCCGAAGACCCTCCTCGCGGTTGTGCGTCTGCATCAAAGCCACCCCAAGATTCGACTTCGCCCCCAAAAACGTCGGAGATAGCGCCAACGCCTTGCGAAGATAAGGAATCGCCTCCGCCGGCTTCCCGTGCTTCAAAAGCGCGCTCCCCATATTGTTGTAGGCGTCCTGATAGTCCGGCGCCAATCGCATCGCGATCTTGTAACGCTCCATCGCCGCGTCTATCTGCCCCGCCTGTAACAAGGCGTATCCGTAATTATTCTGAGCCAGCCACGAGTCAGGATTCTTTTCCAACGCCGCCGCGTACCACGTCAACGCGTCTTTGTACAATGTCGTCTGCGCGTTCGCCTTATACGCGAACGCCGACAATATCACCAGCGGCGCCGCGTATGCGAACATTCGCGCCCTGCTCGGCAGTCGGTCCCGAAGCGTCGCCCACCCCGCCGCGACTCCCGCCGCGACCGCTATCAACGAAAAATGCAAATAGCGATCCGCAACCAGCGTCGATTTCATGTAGCCGACGTCCGAAAATCCTAAATTCGGTATCAGCGCGACGCAAAAAAACGCCCAAATAAAAAACAACGGACGCCCCCGACGATCGCCTCGAATGAATAAATACGTCAATGCCGCCGTGACCGCCGGAACTCCGGCGATCGCGACAATCCAAAGCGGACTCATCCACGACACCGTCCACTTCGGGTAGATCAACGACAGATCGAATGGCCAAACCGATTTATATGCGTAAAACCATACCATCCCAGCCGCCGCCGCGATTCGCTCCATTACTCCCGCCTCGCGAAAATGAACGTCCAACCCATGCGTTTGGAACCACACGTTCACCATCGCCAACGGAACGGCAAGAACGAAAAACGGACTCAATAAATACAAATCGCTTTTTCGCGGAGGTCGCAACCACATCACGACAAGCGCCAAAATCCCCGGCACGATCACCGCCGAACCTTTGCCGAACGTCGCCGCCACGAAACACACCAATGTTAACGCGTACCAAACGGCGAAGCTCTTATTCGAGAGACTTCCTCGCTCTGGTAGTTCAATTTTTAAATAGCACAATACCGCTAACTCCGCGAAAAGCAGCGCCCACAGATTCTTCTGCGACGATATCCACGCCACCGATTCCACGTTGGCCGGATGCAACGCAAACAAGAATGCCGCGAAATAGGCCCCGGGTATCTTTAACTTCGACAAGATCAACCACAACAACCCCGCTTCAACGCAGTGCAACCCGATGTTCACGACATGAAATCCGTGCGCGACGTTCTCCGGAGACAAGCAGGTCAAAAAGATCCGCCACTCCAACCAAAACGCCGTGTTCGTCACCGGCCAATAATCAATCAAATGAGTCGTCAGCCAAATATGATAAATGCCGTCCGGTCGCGCTATGAACGCGTTATTTGTGACAAGTTTGTCGTCGTCTAAAATGAAGCCGCTCGTCGCCGCCGGAGCGTACGCGCACCAAATCACTATGAACAACGCCGCAACGCCCGCCAGCGCAAACGAACGCTTCAAAACGGCAGGTGGAATCCCCGACGTCTCGGTTGCGGAAAGGGTGCGTGAAGGTTGTTTGCGTTTCGCCATGGCCGTCGGCGGAAATATCTCTTAACTCAAAAATCGAACGCAAGGCGACGGGAGTGCGAATTCCTCGCCGTCCCGCGGCTTATCTATACCTAAAACGATCTTAGGGAGATTGATCTACACTAAATCGGCTTTTCCAGGGAATCCGTGCGTAAGACGATAAGAAATCGGGAGCGATCGCTGACGCAAGTCCGCCGCTAAGAACGAATAGCGACGATACAAGCCGAATAGATCGATTCTACCCCAAACCCGCCGAAAATTGAACCAATAGCCATGCGTTTCCGCCCCAATCCCCGCCCAAAACCGCCTCAGTCCCCTCGAACCACGCTAAATAGGGGTTCTGTATCAATTATGCCGCCCAAGGAGCCAAAATAGCCCGATTCACAAAGACTACTGCTTCTTCTCTCCAACCATCAAATACGGCGCCGTCGAGATCATTTGCCCCCTCCCCTCCCCTCTCCTTTTCAACCTCACCGCGTGAAGCTCCGCTCCGTCGATACGGCGAACATTTTCCGCCCCAACCGCCTCCAATAACGCGTACAACGTCCCTGCGTGATGCTTAAACAGAGGCATTGCCGAGACCGTCTTTAAGTAATCCGGCGAAGGACTCCAACCGCTCCGCCGACGCCGCCTTATCTTCGCCCTCGCCTGCACCCGCTCCGAATATCGCCGCCGCTTAGAATTTGGCCCCTCTTTCTCACCCGCCGGATCGTCATGCCCAATCAAAATCATTACTCCCCCAGGCCGCAACGTTCGAAACCATTCTCGCAACGCCTTTCCCGGATGCGGTAGATTGAACAGCAAGTGCCGCGAAGAAACCACATCGAACGAAGTGTCAGGAAACGGCGGCGCCTCGGCATCTCCCTGAACGAACTTGCAGCACAGTTTGAGCGATTCGGCACGCGCCGCCGCTACGGCAAGCATGCCCTCCGAAAAGTCCAGCCCCGTCGCTCTATGCCCAAGCAAGGCGTAAGTATGCGCAAAAACCCCCGGTCCGGTTCCCACGTCCAACACGTCCAGCGATCGGCCGCGCGGAAGCGCTTGTTCTAAAAAAAACTTCCAGGCGGCCTGCAACTCCTCGTCGCCGAACTCCCCTTCCGCCACGTTCCGAACGTAGTTGCTCACCCGAAGCGGATCGTTCCAGCCCTTGCGAAAAACCTCTTTGCATTCCGTATTGTCCATTTCGTCCTCGCCCCTTCAAAAAATTTGGATCGCCCCTCGGTTTCCGCCGCACGACAATTCCTCGCCGTAACCATAAGTGAGGCCATGATTTCACCTTTCGTCCTGGTACGCAAGCCTTCGTCCCCGGCGAGGGGATCCGTCGCCGCCCTCGCTTTCTCTGCCCGCCGCAGGAACTACCAATGCGGGTTCTTGCTTCCGAAGTCGTTGTGCGATAAGGTATAAGGATCGTTTATGCGATAATCGGCGGAGTCTTTCGCGTCCTGGGGATTGCTTATTAAAAGTTTCAAGGACTATTGCGAACTGCGCCGCCAATGAATCGTTCCGCCCCTTGCGGACCTATTCATGAAAACGGCTTACCTCGGTATCAATAATCGGGCAACCTATGGAAAATTTCGGCGGCGGATTTTCGCGACGCGACTTTATCAAAACCGCGGCTTCGGCCTCGGCGATCGGACTCGCTTGCGCCTCCTCGCTCGCCGCTCCTCGTCAAACCCTCGCCGCGCCAGGTCGATACGGACCAAACGACCGAATCTCCGTCGCCCTCATCGGACTCGGCTCTCGCGGAACCGCCTTGCTGCATGAAATCGTCGAATGGGTCAAAGCCGGCTCCGTTCGACTCGCCGCCGTCTGCGACGTTGACGACAAACAATTAGAAAAGACCGCCGCCGTCGCCGGACCGCAGTGCGAGCTATACCGCGACTATCGTTTCATTCTGCAACGCCGCGACGTCGACGCCGTGATCATCGCCACGCCTGACCATTGGCACGCCGTGCAATTCGTGCATGCCGCCGAAAGCGGCAAGCATATTTATTGCGAAACGCCCGCCTGCGTCACGCTCGAAGAGGGCCGTATTATGGCCGCCGCGGCCAAGCGAGCGAAAATCGTCAATCAAATCGGCGCCCAATCGCTCCTCCAAAAAGAAGCCTATCTCGCGCATCGTTTTTTCGCCTCCGGTTGCCTCGGTCCGATCAAACAAGTCCGATGTTGGGCTCCCGCCGGCGTGACTCAAGAAAAACCCGAGGCCGACGGCGACTCCCCCGCAGCTCTCGATTGGGATCTTTGGCAAGGCCCCTTGCGATGGCGCTCCTTCAATTCCGCCTACGTCAACGGCGGTTTCCGTTGGATGTCCGAATCAGGCGGCGGACGTCTCGGCCTCGACGGCGTTCAACTTTTTAGCTGCATACTCCGTTGGCTCGGTCACGATCTCGCCGGCTTGAAAACGATCGAAGCATCCGGCGTTTCGCCCCGCGACGGACTCTGGGACGCTCCCCTCGAAATGAAAGCGACTTACTCCTTCGAAAAACCCGACTGGAAGCTGCTTTGGGAACAACCCGGAAAACCAATCGAGCCAGAAGAGCGGAATGAAGGCGAAGAAAAAATTCCCGGCGCCGACTACGGCGCGATCTTCGAATGCGAAAACGGCGACGCCGTAGTTTGGCTCCGCGACGGCGAACTTTGGGCTGACCGAAAAATTCGCGAATGGACTCCCGACGAATCCGCCAAAGACGCCCTCAAAAATGTCCGAAAAAGCCAAGGCTATTTGCACGATTGGGTAAACGCCGTCTGGAGCGACGCCAAGTCTCCTTATTCGATCGACGACGCCCTCGCCGCCGCCGATCTCGGCATACTCGGCAATTTGGCCTTCTCGCTCGGTCGAAAGCTCCGCTTCGACGGCGCGAAAAACGAAATCGTCGACGACGAACATGCTCATCGACTCACCAAACGCCCGCAACGCTACCCGTATTACATGTAGAATGTAGAGAATTGGGCGTAGGGCATTGTAGTTTTTTGTTTGAAACGCAGCATCGAAAGACCGACATGGCCGAAAACGTGACCCTTGACTCCCTGATCGCGAAAATCAAGGACAAAGACGAAAAAATTCGCGCCGAAGGATGGCAAAACGCCGAAGCGGCGGGAGCCTCCGCCGTCAAACCGTTGGCTGCGCTCACGATCTCCGGCGACGTCAATCTCGAAACCTCTCGCGCCGCGAAACTCGCCCTCTGGCGAATCGTCCGGCGGGTTCCGGACTCTTCCCGCGCTGCGGTCTTGACCGAACTGCTAGCATTACTTGAAGACGCTTGGCCCGACGCCTTTCGCCGAGACGTTTTGTGGATGCTCTCCGAAATCGGCGACGATTCCTGCGTTCCCGCCCTCGCCGATCTGCTTAAAAGCGGAGATCTAGTCGAAGATTCCCGCTGCGCGTTGCAACGAATCCCCGGCGATGCCTCGCTCAAAGCCCTTAAAACCGCCCTTGAATCCGCTACCAAAGAACGCCAAAAACTTCGCATCGCCCAATCCCTCCGCGAACGCGGCGTCGATCTCAGTTACGAAATTTACCCCGACGAAAAGCTCACCCCCGCCAAACCCTACGAGCCGCGATCGTCGGAAAAAAAATAGCCCCCGCCCCGTCACGCATTTACCATTTGCGGCACGCGATCATTCAAACGTCACCGGAGGATGTTTCTTATGCTTTCCCTGTATTCCCGCGCCCTTTGCCTCGCCGCACTCGTCCTCAGCTGCCCCTTCACGAACTTCGCATCGGCCATCGACGTCGAAGCCTTCCTCGGAGAACCGTTCGGCGTCGGTCGCGTTGTGGTCGATCTTCCCGAAAGCGAACTCCCGCAGCCCTTGGGCGCCGACGGCGTTTTCCTCACCGAAAAAAACTCGCGCCTCTTTTATCCCGCCGCCGATAGTCCCGCCGCCTCAAAATTTTTAAAAGACGTCCTCGAGTCCGACACGCCTCTTACTACCGGCGGGCCCGCACGTGAGCAAATCGGAGGAATCCTCCGCCGAGCCCTCGACAAACCGCCTCGCCTCACCATCTATTTCCTCTTCCGAGGCCAAGAACCGTTGCACATGACCCTGCACGCCAAAAGCTCTTGGCCCATCGACGTTACGCCCCGCCTCGCGCCCAATCCGCGACTTCGCCTCCTCGCCCAATGGCAACGCCAGTACTCCAAATCTACTTCGCTCTTCGCCGATAAAGGGGACGCCCCTTCGCTCGTCGAAGATTACTTGGCCGCAAACCTCGCCGTGCGACTCGGGCTTCGCCTCCCCGACCTCAATCGGAAAGGAACTTTCGACGCCGATTGGGAAAAAGAAATCGGACTCACGCTCGCCACCGATAAAGCCCGCGAATCGTTGCGACGAGAACGCCTCTTAAGCGTCGATCACAACGGGCTCCCCGCCGACCGCGAACTCCCCGCCGACGCCGAAATTCCGCCCCTCGACCTCCCCAAATCCTCCCCCGATGTCAAAGTCGAGCCGATCTCCCTCCGCGTTCCTCCCGAATGCTTCTACGTCCGCTTCGGCAGCTTCGCCAATTTCCTCTGGCTGCAAGACACCTTGGCCGAATGGGGCGGCGACGCGCAAAATCTCATCGCGCTCAAAGGCATGGACCGCCGCATGAAAGCACGCATCGAAACCCAGCTCGCGCTCAAGCAAAACAAACTCTCCCGACTCTTGGGCGACACGGTCATCGCCGACGTCGCCTTCATCGGAACCGACATGTTCTTCAACGAAGGCGCCGCCTACGGCATCCTCTTCCAAGCCAAAACCAATTTCATCCTCTCGAAAAGCCTTAGCGCTCAACGATCCGATCGCATCGCCGAAGGAGGCGTCAAAGAAGAAAAAATATCCTACGCCGGCAAAGATATTTCCTACATCCATTCCCCCGACGGCAAAACTCGGTCCTACTACGCGACTGACGGCGATTTCCATTTCGTCACCACTTCCCGCCGACTCGCCGAACGCTTCCTCGCCTCCGGCAAGGACTTCAAAGGACTCGGCGCCACTCCTGAATTCCGCCACGCCCGCGACCAAATGCCGATCACGCGCGACGACGTCATCTGGCTCTACGTCTCCGACGCCTTCTTCCGCAACATCACCGGCTCTCGATACCGCATCGAAACCGCTCGCCGTTTGCAGGCCGCCGCCGACATCGAACTGACTCAATTGGCAAAGTTAACCGCCGCCAACGAAGGTCGCGACGCCTCCGACGTCGCCGCGCTCGTCTCCGGCGGCTATCTCCCCAAAACCTTCGCCCCGCTCCCCGACGGCAGTCGCATCCTCCTCGAAAAGGGCGAAGCCTTTGACGACCTCCGTGGTCGCCAAGGCGCTTTCACTCCCATTCCCGACGTCGCAACCGACAAAGTCACTGCCTACGAGGCCGACGAGTACCGCCGCTTCGCCGAACGCTATAAACAAGACTGGGGACGCATGGAGCCGATCGTCGTCGGAATTAAACGCGAAAGCTTAGGCGGCGACCGTGAACGTGTCGCACTCGACGTGAAAATGACCCCGTTTTCGCCGAGCCACTTCGCCAAGATCAAGCAATACGCCGGCGAACCCGATAAAAACCGCCTCGTCCCCATCGCAGGCGACCTCGCCGCCTTTGAATTCGTCGGCCTGAATCAACGCTTCTTTGGCGGTTTGAAAGATTTCGGGCCCTCCCCCGATCTCCGCATGGGTAAAACCATGCCCATCGGCCATCTCCGCGAATGGCTAGTCGGCTACCTCGGCGCGAAAGGCGACCTCGGGTTCATGCGCTGGCTCGACGTCGGATTCCCGCCCCCTGATCCCAACGGCTATTCCCAATCCCCCTTGACCGCCGCTTGGCGCCGCCGCTTTGAAGACTACAACGTCTTCTCCTTTCAAACCGACGTCTTAAAAGAAGCTACTCGTCAACTGCGGTTCGAAGAAGCCTCGCGCCCAGCCCAACTCCGCTTGCGAATCGGAGACCCGACCTCCGCCAAGCTTCTCCCCTTGGTCAACAATTGGGCCTATTCGCGCGGCCGCGAAGCCTCCCTTAATAACCTGCGTCTCTTCAACGTCCTCGAAGTACAACTGCACGTTCCCGTCGAAACCGCCAAAGACGCGACCGAATACCTCTACGACGCCAAACTCCGCTGCCCGCTCGGCGGCGAATACGTCCTCCAAAAGACCGACCCTCGCGATCCCGCCTTCGCCCGCTGGACCAGCACGGTCTTCGACAAAGAAATTCCCAAAGCCGGGCCTCGTTCTTACGCCGCCCCCGACGGCTTTATCGCGCCCCCGTGGAACTGGTTCCGAGGACTCGACCTCGAAGCCGTCATCAACGAGAAAACTCTCTCCGCCCACGCCGAAGTCATTATGCAAAAACCAAACAAATAGCCCGTGCCCGACAAAAGAACGGACCTTCCTGCCCGTTTGTTTAGCCGCGTCCCGAAGGGAAGCACATTCATATTGTTGTTAGGCTCCGCCTGGCAACGACTTATATTAGCGAAAATCAGCGACAATTAGCGTTCCGTCTCCTCCGCGTTCCCCGCGCGAGAATGTGCGCCCCTATCCCCTACGTCCTCCTTTTCGACCGCCGCGACTTTCATCCTTCCCTTGCATCTCTGCCCCCTACGCCCTCATCCCTATGCCCTACTCTGCGTCCTTTCGTGGCCACTCAAACCTGTTGCGACTCTCCGCGTTTCCCGCGTCTTCGCGATAAATGATTTGAAATTGGGCCACGCCTTTCCCTACAATCCTCCGCGACGATATTCTCGTCGGAAAGACTGGCGACCTTTCCTTCGTTCTTTGACAATTTAATTTTCTTTCGGCGATCGGCCTTCAGCGACCGGTTTCGTCGCCACTTGCTCTGCGCCTAACAATTTGCGGTATTGCGGCGTAGAGCGAGCCGACGAACCGGCCGGGGCGTTCGGCGTAACGCCAGGAAGATGCGATCGCGGGCGCCACACGAGCGCCGCTAACCGCTTTAACGACGATTAGCGTTCCGTCTCTTTCACATCCTCGGCGTCTCCGAAAAAATGCCGTTAGCGGCAATCAGCCGATCCGAGAAATTTCGATTTTTCGGCTGAAAAAGGCGTCCATATTCTTTTTTACGTCCGGTGCTCCTGCAAGCGACGCGCAACAGCACGCGTTAAAAAGTCGCCGCGTCTCTGCGCATCGGGTTGAAAGAATCCGCCTGCTGACGATTCAAGGAAATACGTCTTTTCGGCCGTAAAAGGCGTCGAAAAATTCACGTCGCTTTTCGGTCTCTCGCGATTTTCACGCTCACCGACAAGGAAACTTCTAAAACAAAAAGCCCGCGAAGAATCCTCTTCGCAGGCTTTTGATACGCAAAAACTTTCGGGAGCAGTCCTCCCGTCTCTATGCCCCACGCCCACGCCCTATTCTCTACTTACTCCACGGTTACGCTCTTCGCCAAGTTTCTCGGCTTATCGACGTCGCATCCGCGGGCCACGGCAATGTGATAGGCGAGCAACTGCAACGGAATCACGTTCACAATCGGTTGAACGAACTCCTCGACCAACGGCACTTCAATCACGTCGTCGGCCAATTTCGCCGCCTCCCGATCGCCGTCGCTGACGATCGCGATCACCGGACCGCCTCGCGCCTTGATCTCTTGCAAATTCGACATCACTTTGTCGTAAACTTGCCCTTGAGGCATGATGAAAACGCTCGGCGTTTTCTTATCAACCAACGCGATCGGGCCATGCTTCATCTCCGCCGCCGGATACCCTTCGGCGTGAATATAGCTGATCTCCTTTAATTTCAACGCCCCTTCCAAAGCGGCAGGGAAATTGAACTGCCGCCCTAAATACAGAAAGTTGTTGCACTCCGCGTACTTTAAGGCGATCCGTTTTACCTCGTCGTTGCACGTCAACGCCTCGCGAACCTTGTCCGGCAAACGCTCCAACTCCTGAATGATTCGCATGCCCGCCGAAAAACTCAAATCGCGCAACCGTCCGAAATACAACGCCAGCATAGCTAATACGGTGCATTGCGAAGTGAACGCCTTCGTCGAGGCCACGCCGATCTCAGGTCCGGCGCGAAGATACGCCCCGCCGTCCGACTCGTTCGCGATCGTGCTGCCGACGACGTTGCAAATGCCCAGCGTCGGACACCCCTTTCGCTTCATCTCCCGAAGTGCCGCCAGCGTGTCCGCCGTTTCGCCGCTCTGCGTGATCGCGAAAACCAACGTGTGATTGTCGATCGGCGGATTGCGATATCGCAATTCGCTGCCGTACTCCACTTCCACCGGCATCCGCGCTAACGTTTCAATTTGATACTCGCCCACCAACGCCGCATGCCAACTTGTCCCGCACGCCGTCATCAAGCTACGGCGAATCTGACGAAGCTGCTGCGGCGAAAGGTTTAATCCGCCGAAGCGAGAAGTCGCCGAATCGTAATCGATGCGTCCGCGCATCGCGTTCTTGATCGACTCCGGCTGCTCGAAAATCTCTTTGAGCATGTAATGCGGAAAGTCGCCCAAGGCGATGTCCCCCGCCTCAATCTCCAGTGCCTGCACCGTGTGCGAAATCGGCCCTTGATCCCGGTGAATCACTCGTAGCGAGTCCGCCGTCAATACCGCCAACTCGTTGTCCGACAAATAAACTATTTTCTCGGTGTAGCCGGCCAACGGCGAACCGTCGCTCGCCACGAAATTCTCGCCGTCTCCCACGCCCACGATCAGCGGACAGCCGCAGCGGGCCGCAATCATCATCTCCGGCCAGTCCTTGAATAATATCAACAGGCCGTACGTCCCTTGAAGCTGAGCGAGCGAAACCTGAACCGCGTCGATCAGCGGTTGATATTGAACCTCCTCCATATCGACGCTCAGGTCTTGCTTTTTCAAATTGTAGTCGAGTAAATGAGCGACTACCTCCGTATCGGTGGCGGATACGAACTTATAGCCTTCGGAAATCAAATGCTGCTTGATGACTTGAAAGTTTTCGATGACGCCGTTATGGACAAGTACGATCGAGCCGTCGCCGCCCAAATGCGGATGCGCATTGATAAAGGTCGGCGCTCCATGCGTCGCCCAACGAGTATGCCCCAACCCGACGTTGCCGTACAACGGCGTCTCGCCGAGTTGCTCCTCCAATTGCGCGATGCGTCCGACCGTTTTGACGACGTTCAACGCGCCGGTATGATCGATTGTCGCCACTCCCGCGCTGTCGTAGCCGCGGTATTCCAAACGGCGCAAGCCGCCGACGAGATATTCAATCGCTTCACGCGGTCCGATGTAACCGACGATTCCGCACATAGAGTCGTACTCCAAACTATGAAGGGTGCGTGCGAGCACACGCCATATAATGCAAATTCCCTACGTCCAAAAACTACGCCTTGAAAATCTTTTCCCGATTCTCTTTCACGTTTTGCGTGGCGTTCCGCGTATCAATCACCAGCGGCGCGTGCCGCACTATGAAGTCGTAATCATACGAGCTATGGTCCGTCGCGATCAATACGCAATCAACGCCGGCCAAATACTCCGCCGTCAGCTCTTGGCTAACCATATCCGGCAAATGACGATGATGCCGTATCTTAAGCAGCTTCGGGAAGTACGGATCGTTGTACGTCACTTCCGCCCCGTTCTCCAATAGCAACTCCATGAGCTCAAAAGTCGGACTTTCCCGATTGTCATCCACGTCCTTTTTATACGAAACGCCTAGTACTAAAACGCGGCTGCCGTTCAACGGCTTTCGACGCTCGTTCAATGCCGTCATCAAGCGAGTTACTACGTAACGAGGCATCGAAGTGTTCACTTCGCCCGCCAATTCAATGAATTTCGTGGACATGCCGTTTCGTCGCGCCAACCAACTTAAATAAAACGGATCGATCGGAATGCAGTGTCCGCCCAATCCCGGCCCCGGATAAAACGCCTGGAATCCGAACGGTTTCGTCTTCGCCGCGTTGATTACTTCCCATACGTCGATGCCGATTCGATCGAACAACGTCTTCAATTCATTCACCAGCGCGATGTTCACGCAGCGATAGGTGTTTTCCAATATTTTGGCGGCTTCGGCCACGTCGCAATTCGCCACCGGAACCACGCTCACCACCGCTTGGGCATATAACTCCGCCGCCAACTCCCCGCTCGTCGCGTCAATTCCGCCGACCACCTTCGGTATCGTGTCGGCGGTGAACTTCGGGTTTCCCGGATCCTCGCGTTCCGGACTAAACGCCAAATAATAGTCCTTGCCGACGGCCAATCCCGACTTCGCCAAAATCGGCAAGACTTCCTCCCGAGTCGTTCCCGGGTACGTCGTGCTTTCCAACACCACCAGCTGTCCAGGACGCAGTGTTTTCGCGATTTGCTCGGCCGTATCGACGATGTAGGTCAAATCCGGATCGCGACTCTCGTTTAACGGCGTAGGAACGCAAATGATCACCGCGTCCGCCTCTTTTAAACGACTCATATCGGAAGTCGGCACGAACGTCCCGTCTCCGATCGTCGCCTTAATCCACTCCGCCGAAATGTGCTTAATGTAGCTTTGCCCAGCCAATAGCTTATCGACTTTCGTCTGATCAACGTCAAATCCGAGAGTTTTAAAACCGGCCTTAATAAACGCGCGAATCAACGGAAGACCGACGTAGCCCAACCCGATCACTCCAATTTTCGCTGTGCGATTTTGTATTGCTTTTGAAATTACTTGGTTCATCAATTCGCCTCAAAAAGAAAAGGTGCTAAGATCGCCGATGCTCAAAATTCGCCTCGGCAAGCTTTATATTCTATCAAATATCGCCGGACGGCGAAATTCTCGCTCGGCCAGCGTTTTTTTCCATTTTTTCTTTGCCGCGACGCTTCCTTCGGGCGGCGCGTCCAAGTATTATTTATATCCGTTGGCTTATTGCACATTCACGCTTGTCGAAATACTTTTTTTCACAATCGCTACTATGGTTCCAGCTTTCATCGACGGCGACATCCAAGGCGTCGTCTGCAAAACGCTCAAAACTTTCACCGACGCCCGCGGCTGGCTCACCGAAGTCTTCCGGAGCGACGAATGGCCCTCCGAGCTCCATCCCACAATGGTCTACATCAGCGAAACCTTGCCCGGCGTGGCTCGCGGACCACATGAACATAAGGACCAAACCGATTACTTCGCCTTCATCGGCCCCGGAAACTTTCTCCTCTATCTTTGGGACGCCCGACCTCAATCGCCAACCTTTGGCCACCGGCTGAAGCTCCCCGCCGGCCAAGATAACAAACAAGTCGTTATCGTACCGCCCGGCGTCGTCCACGCCTACCAAAACGTCGGTTCGATCCCCGGCTGGGTCTTTAACGGCCCTAACCGCCTCTACGCCGGCGAAGGCCGACGTGAACCTGTGGACGAGATTCGTCATGAAAAGGATGCGAATAGCCCATATCTAATAGATTAACTCGCTCTCCGCAGTTTCCCAGGCCGCCTACCAAAAAAACAGTATTTTCCTGCTCAAAGGGAAATTTTTGCGTCTTTTCTCCGCATCTGCCCCCCTTCCGCGAAATGGGTGCAAGTCTTGCTGCATCTTTGCCGATTAAAACGATGGTTTTGATTGGGTAAAATACGCTGAGTTTTCCTAGGCTTTCCAGCTTATGCGAATCACGCGCGGCTTTCCCTGAACATGTGGACGGCATGGACGCTCGAAAGAGTTATCTCCGAAAACAAACTTGCGCCACGCTTCTCGGCTTGGCTTGCGCTCTCACTGTCGGTTGCCAGCCGTTTGACCACTACACGCCCACGCTTAAAAGGCCTCTTCCCACCGAATTTACCCCCCCACGGGAACTCTCCTACGTCTCTTTGCCCGAATATCGCATCGAACCTCCGGACGTGCTCCAGATTGAGGTCCTTAAGCTTATACCGAAGACGCCGTATCGCATTTCCATCTTTGACACGTTGATGGTCAACGCTGTCGGCACGATCCCCGAATATCCGCTCAACGATTACTTCGTCGTCGATGAGTTAGGCAATTTGAACCTCGGTCCCGTCTACGGCTCCGTTTGCGTCCAGGGGCTTACTCCCGACGAGGCCAAAATCGTCGTCAAAAACCATCTGAAAAAAATCCTTGCCGCTCCAGAAGTCGCCTTGCAAGTCGCAAGAGTTGCCGACGTCATTGAAATGTCCGGAATATATCTCGTTCAGCAAGACGGCATCGTCAACATGCGACAATGCGGAGCCGTTCACGTTTCCGGCATGACCATTTCAGAGGCGAAAGTCGCCATTGAAAAACAGCTCTCCTACTTTTTCGATTCTCCGGACGTCACAATCAACGTGGCCGGGTTTAATAGCAAAACCTACTCCATCATCATCGAAGATTCGACTGCTGGAGAAAACGTTATTCGGCTGCCAGTCACCGGCAAGGAAACCGTGCTTGACGCGATCAGCATGGTCGGCGGTTTAAAGAGGGCCTCAAGCCAGCGAATCTGGATCGCAAGACCCGCTCCGGGCGAAACTGGAGAAGAACAAATTTTGCCCGTCGATTATATGGCCGTCACTCGCGGCGGCGCCACGACTACAAACTATCAATTAATGCCCGGCGATCGAATCTTCGTCGCCGAAGAAGGCTGGCTGACGACGACCGATGCGATCGCCACCGTTACCGAACCCATGAGACGAGTCTTAGGCCTCGCGCAATTGGGTATCACGACGGTCGGCTACTCGCAAATCATGGGCCGCGGCTACAACCAGACCCGCAACCAATAAGCGCCTTTGCTTCATCTTTTGCGTGACTTCGCCGTGATCCAAGCCAATACGCCCGCTCCAATCGCGAAACACGCGAAAGTCGACGGTTCCGGAACTTCGGAAACGGAACCGGCGATTCCCGCGCTCGCCGCATTTGAAGACGACGCGATGGCTGAAACGGCAGTCACGCTTGACGCCGCTAGCGACGAATCCGAACTGTAAGAGCCTCCGAGGACAAGCGAATCTTGCACAAGCGTGCCGACGACGATCGTCGCCGTCGAAGAAACGTAAAGCGATCCCGTGCCGGTAATGGAGTTGGTTGTGACCGTTCCGCCCGCAATCTTAACCGTCGAATTGTTTACCACGCTAACGTGTAAATTTGAATTTGAATCGCTCGTCAGTGGATCGTTATAGGTCGCATCGAGTACGAGCGTTGAAGAGCCGGACACAGTAATCGACGCGGAAGTGCCAGCCACCGAAATCACGGCGCTTGCCGTCGGCGCCAACGTTAGCGTCCCAGAATTGAGCGTCATCGTGGCCCCGGAGCTCCATGCTAGCGAACTCGTCAAGGCGAAGGTTCCGACCAAGCTAAACACGCTGGAGCCGGTTACGGAAAGCGATGAGGCGCTGTTCACGAGATGCGATCCTGCGGCGACGTGAATCACGTCGGCGATCGTATATCCGAACAAATCGAGCGTGCCGCCGTCGAGAACGTAAACGCCGGCGCTCGATGAACCAAGCGCCGAGGCGTTGCCGAGACGAAGCGTGCCGTAACGCACCCAAGTCGTTCCGGTGTAAGTATTTACTCCGGAAACGTAAAGTAACCCGTTGCCGTACATCGACAACCCGCCTGATCCGGAAATCACTCCGGTCAATTTTGCGGTTCCGCTTCCATCAACAAGTAGCAAGTAGGCCGCTCCGGATGTACCGGACGTGTTTATCGCCCCGGAGACGTTAAGGCCTCCCATCCCCATATTCCAGCGCTGCGAAGCTCGCAAAATGACGCTGCAGGCGATCGTCTGCAAATCGTCGTCTTCGTTCGTGATTCCCGCCTCGCCGATCGTAAGCGTTCCGCCTTGCGTACTCGATTGAAGCAAAAATCCGTTGCTTCCCGTCGCCGACTGGAAAGTGATTCCCGTAACGGTACGAGTTCCGAAAACGGTTATCGAGCGAACCGACGTCGTCGTTCCATTGAACCCGACCGAGACGCACTTTGTCACTTTATCCGACGCTATCACGTCGTTGGAAATGCCGTTCGTCCAATTTGAACCGTTAGCCCAAGACCCCGATCCGGAAACCAAACCGGTCCAGGTCGTCGTGATCGGCGTATAAACCGACGGCAAAAGTCCGCTCTGCGACGTATAGGCGGTAATATGGTTCAACTGCATCGAGACGAGCGAGTCGTAGTTCGCGGACGAGGCAGTGCCTGCGCTGACGGCCCAATGAACGCCGACGAGATACATCTTGTCCGATCCGTTCACCGTGGCAAAAGTCGGACCGCCCGAGTCGCCGCCTTGGAACGTCGCTTGATTCTCCGTCGTATAATCCGCGTCCATCTCCAAGGTCGTGCCAAGTTTCGTATAGGTGCCGGATGAAGAGTTAAGAAACTGCTTATTTGTTTTTACGGCCGTGACGCTGTTCACGCCAATTACCCCGTTCTTCCCGTAAACGAGTAGCGAACTAATCGAGCTGGCGCTGTAGTTTGCATCCGAATAGCCCAGAAACAAGATTTTCGAGGAAGTCACGCTCGACGAAGAAACAGCCACCGGAGTCGAAAGCGTGCCCACGCCGAGGTCCGAGCTTAGTTGGTCGGTTCCGTTTCCCGTGATAAACGCGCCTGATATACTCAAAACTGTCGCCGAGTAAAACGCTCCGTCCGTTCCGACGAACGTGACCGTCGAACCGACAGTCGGCGAATAATGAACGGCGTATACAAAATGCTCCGAGTCAATCAGCGTCAGATTCTGCGGATTGGACGTCCCGTAGGTCGTCGTCGAATAGCCGACGCTCGACCAGTCATAGCTTGCGCCAATGAACGCCGTGCTGGCGTTTTCAACAGGAGACGTCGGGAACCCGGATGAGAAGCGATTGTTTTTCTCGGCCGAATAACCGTTTACGGACAAAGCGAATGCCGGAAGTCCGCCCACGAAAAAGATAGTGACGGCGAACCATACGATCAGGCGTCGATTCATAAGCGGCTTACCTTCGGAGCTTCGATCCCAACCCGCCACGACATGAGCATAAAAAAGCGTCACTCTCTATGCCTTTCATTGTAGTGACGGCATGATTTTTAGCAAGAAATGCCCCGAAAAACTCCCCCTTTTCCGCATTTTTTAATGTCGTTTTGTCCTATAACTCATAACTTCAACAAACACGGCTTGCCAAACATTCTGCTCGGCAAGCCGTTGAGTTCGCTCAGCGTCGGATCGTAACGGTTAAACCGAAAATGACTTTCGCGTCATTTTCCGCCGGTCGGGCGGTACTTTTCGGCGCTCTTCGCGAGTTTGTCGAAAATCGCGCGTTCTAGCGTAGCCGTTTGCTCGCGGCTATAACCCGCCTCCAACGCTTCGGCCATCGTCTTGGCGGCATTGTTATTCTGCCCGGCAACGTCATAAGCCATAGCTTTGTGGAACAACCATTCCGGATTTTTCGTTTCGTTCAACGCTTGTTCCAAATCCTTCAAGGCTTCCGTCGCATTGCCTTGCGCAATGTAAACGTAGGCTCGCGTATCGAGCAACGAGGCGACGGGACCGTTGATTTCAATCGCCCTCTCGGCGAATTTCAAGGCGTCGTTCAAATCCTTCTTACGAAGCGACAATACATACGCCAAGTTGTTCATCGCCAGACTATGACCGGCGTTCTTCGCGATAATGGCCCGTAAAATAGTCTCCGCTTCGTCATATCGCTCCTGGCTTAGGCGAATAATGCTCATTGCCATTGCGAGTGCCGAACTGTCGTTGAATTCCTTCTCCGCATCCGTGAGAACCTTTTCGACGCGTTCAACGTCCTCTTTCGGCCCCCGTCCGACCTGCGAAAGCAACAGACTCACTTGAGAAATGCTGTAGGGATCGGATTTCTTATATCCGTCTTCAAACAATTTCAATGCGTCGTTAACACGCCCTTGGCGACCGTAAAAGCCGACTAATTCCATCGTTTGCGACGGACGTTCCTTGACGTATTGCACAAAATAGTTTTCCGCCGCGTCATAACACCTCTGGGCGGCGCTTTTTTGTTTTGGATCCGAACTCTTGCCGGCCTTCGCCAAAATCGTCGTGCCGAATTTCTCCGACATTTGAGCCAAGCTGAGCAACCGCGTCGCTCGATCCGCGGGAACCGCCTTCGGACGATCGACGAATGACTTTAACAAGTCTAACGCTTGGGCATAATTCCCTTGGCTAAACTCCGATTCAGCCTGCAACACCACGGTCGCCATATTATCCGGAGCCAGTTCCGCCAAACGCATCAGATAGGTTTTTGCCGAGGCCGATTCCCCGTGAGCAATCAGAGCATTAATGTAAGCCGCGTAGTATTTCGGCTCTTTTCCCGACGTGCTCACTAGCTCGCGGAACATGTTCGACGCGTTCGGCCAATCTCCGGCGTTTAAGTACATCATCGCAAGTCGATAGCGATCTTCCGGCGTCGCTTGTTGCTCATTGAGCAGCTTTTCAAGCGTTTTGACCGCCTCATCCCGTTTGCTTTTTTGTGGATCCATCGCGTCCATCGTCGCTTTCATGCGCTGATCAACGGCATCGTTTATCGACGATAAATTTTCCTCGATCAGCTTGCGAGCGTTTTCTTTGTCGGAATAGCCGCCTCGAGCGACCAACAACGACGCCAATTGCCGTCGCGCCCAATGCAGATCCGACTCCTCGCACTTCACCTTCTTGTCGATGATGCGACGAAATAACGCTTCCGCCTCTTTTACGCTGCCCGTTCGCTGATAAAAATCGGCTAAAGTGCGAATAACGACGATGTCGTCCGGGTGAGCTGCTAAAGCGTCTTTGTACTGATTCGACGCTTTTTCGCTCTTGCCTATCGCTTCATAACATTGCGCCAACGCCAAAGCTAGCTTGTCCGGCGCAATCTTCTTTTGCGCCTCGTCAATTACCCCCTCCGCGTCACCCAAATGCTCCGTCTCCGCTAAATACTTCACCAACGTCACCCATGTCTCCGGCGCTTTTTCATTTAACTCGATCGCATGACGAAACGCCTTCGAAGCCTCCTCAAAAAGTTCTTTGTATTCCGCCTTTTGGTTCTCCGCCTTCGCTTGAATCGAAAGCGTTCCAACGACTTGACCGAGCCAAAGATAATCTAAATAGTCTTTCGAATCAGCCTTCACCGCGCTGCGAGCTCTTTCCAAAGCTTCCTTAGTGTCGCCCTGACGAAGCAATAGCCCCGCCCAAGACTTTAACGTCTCCGGCGGAAGCGAAAGTTGCTGCTTGTCCCACGACTGCAATAGCCGTTCAGCCTCCGCATACCGCTGCTTACTAAGCAAAATCGTCATCGAACGGCGTATGGCGTACGATCGCGTTTCGCCTTGGTCAATTCCTTCTAGATAGTATTTGAGAGCCTGATCAAAATCCTGCAATTGATCGTAAATACCTGCCAATAAAATTGTGACTTTGCCGAACGAAGGCCGCTCCTTCTTCGCCTCCTGTAGCAAAGCAAGCGCTTGACGTAGTTTCGCTTCGTCCGTATTGCCCGCCTCGTAGGTCCAGATCGCCGCTTGGCAGTACTTCCAAATCGGCCCGCGCCCCTCGATTTTCTCGATAATCTTAATGAGTTCGCTCATCTTCGCGACGTCTTTCGCCTTCGCCGCTTGATCGAACAACTCAAACTGCGAATCCAAACTCTGCGGATTTTTCTGCGCCTCCGCCTGAGACATTTCTTGCACGAAGGCGGAGCTTCCGCTTTGACGCGCGGCGTAGGAGAGCGTTTTCGACAGTCTATCGCGATCTTCCTCGGAAAACTTATCCACGTCCTTCTGCAAATCCTTTATCCGAGAAACGGATTCCTGACCGTAACGAAGGGCGTAATAAAACGCCTTCGCCGCGCGTAAATCCACCGAGTCGCCAAGGTCGCTCTCCCAATTCTTCAGCAGGCCTTCCGACTTCTCCCATTGTCGTCGTCGATTAGCAAGGTTAATCGGCGCAACGCGAATCATCAAATCTTTCGGCGCCTTTTTTTGCGCCTTCGCCAATACTTTTTCCGCGTCGTCCAAGCGATCTTGCGCAAGATATATCTCGCCGCGATACACTAGCGCCTGCACCACCTCCGGATGATCCTCGACATATTTATCCAATAACGCCTCCACCGGCTTCCAATCTCGTTCTGACGGCTCTCTCGTGAGCGTGTAACGAATCAAAGTCCTAATGTACGGAAGCATGATCGGCGTCGAATCTCCTGTGAAGCGCATCAACTGCGCATACTCCTGTAGCGCGTCTTGCAGTTGATTCTGCCGAGTGAGCGCCTCGATCAACTCCCAGCGCGCGACGATGAATTGCGGATCTGCCTTGACCGCTCGACGGAGCGCGGCGATTTGCTTATCCGAGTTGCGAAGACTGCCGTAGCATTTCCCTAAAAAATAATCTAATTGCTTGAGAATATTCTGGTCCATTGCATCGCGGGTAAGAAACGACGGACGCGATTTTTCAAACGCCTCGACCGCCTCGGCCCACTTCGCCTCCGAAATCAATATTCGCCCTTTAAGGTAGTCGCCTTTTTCAGGCCTATCGCCGATTTCGTAATAGCGTGCAAGAGCCGCCTTCGCCTCGTCCAGCTTACCCTGATCAATGTAAACGCTCGTCAGTCTCCACAGCAAATCGCCCGAGTTCTTAACCGCCTTCAATCCCTTTTGAAGTATCTCCGCCGCCTTCTCCAAACGCCCCGCCTTCAACTCGATAAGCATTAACTCATTGTAAAAGGCCGCCGTCTCCGGATACTTTTCGACCCCTTTCGTCGCCGCCTCCCGTGCCCGATCCGACTTATTCGCCATCAATGCGCAGTGAGCTACTAAATACAACGCGGCGCGATCGTCTGGCTTGATCTTCAACGCCGACTCCGCGTGCTCTAAAGCCTCCTCAATCGGTTTGCAATTCGTCACGCGAATCCATTCGCTAAGTGACGCTTGCGCATCAAAATCCGTCGGATTGGCCTTGACCATTTTTTCCATCCATTCGTCGGCCTCCGTTGGATTCTCCATTTTCACGCGCAGAATATCAGCCAACACCAGATAGTTCGACACTTCGTTCGGCCCCAACTCGATCGCCTTTTTCAGCGTCTCCACTCCGGCCGCTGCGTCGCCGTTTTGGAACTGACACACTCCTAGCTGACCGAGGAGCTTCGGATCGTCTTGTAACTTTGAATTTTTCAGCAATGCCTGAATGTGCGTTTGCGCATCGCGAAATTGCCTTACTTTCTTCGATAGGCACAATTCAATTAGTTTGCGACGAGTCGCAATTCTTTTGCTCGCGTCCGGCCGCTCGTCTTCTCGAACAATTTTTGAAAGCGTGTTATAGACGAAACCGAGCATGGCGCTGCTCATCTCATCAGGCGAATCTAGAAATATCGTCACGTATTCTTCGAGCGCGTCAAAATCCTCCGGATGCATATTCAAATACCAATTTAGATTCGTGGAATATTCTTCGCGGGCTTTCGCCGTCGCTTCCGAAGTCGGATCCTTTTTCTTCTCTGACTCGTATTTATCCTTGGAGGCGGCCGCCTGCGATCGGAAAAATCCCGTGTTCCTCCTCAGTTGGTAAGCATGAAGCCCCCAAATGCCTAACCCAAGGACAAGAATGCAACTGGCCGTAATAATCGCAAAACGAATATTCAGCGTTCTCACAAAAACACCTCGTGCGATTGATGATGCGGCAGATTGCGCCGCATATTAATGAATTTTGAAAAGTCCTAAGACGAAAAAAGATCGCTACGCCTTGCGCCTCCCCGGGGTCTCCCCTCTCGGAAAATCCTCAAGAATGCGCTCGTAAACATGCTTTATATCATATCCCATCGGGCGACCGCCACTGTCGGAACAGCCGTTCTGGCGTCATTCAGTCGGGACTTTACTCCCCCAATTACGTGAATGTGCTGATTAATCCTGATATTCCGCCTGTCGCGTCTATCAAAAAATTCGCCAAACTCAACGCCAAAACGAAATCGGAGCTTCCATCGACGCTGGATACTCCGATTTCCGCTCTGATCATATACGGGACAAAAGAGCGAATGGTTCAATTTAGCTAACGCAACGCCTAAGCTCGACTCTCAATCCTTAACACTCGCGGCGCTACCCGCTGCCAGGCGAACTCCGTCGCCCAAACAACGACGAAACCAAGAGCGATTCCCCCTAAATCCTGAAACCAATCCATTATGTCTGGCGTTCTTGAAGGAATAAAATACTGAACGCATTCCGTAAGGGCTCCATATGCCGCCAAACACAAAAATATCGTCCTTCGACGAAAGGGCAACGCCGCGACCAACGCTAATACGGCCAAAACCGAAAAACTTATTAAATGCGCGATCGGCAGTAACGCGTGAAAAATACTGTCCGCCGTGTGCTGATGCGATACCCACCGAAATGGGTCCGGGGCAAAAAGTAAAACCGACAAATACGAAAAGTACCCGAAAAATGATGCTTTCATGATAACGTGATAGTAACTCAAAACTAGACAAAGGCGGGGGCGCAAGGCTGGAGGGGGGCAAGCGGAGGGAACGTCGGCGGTTTGCGTGTCGTTTTGCATTCGATAATCGCGGTGCGCCGACGCGGTTCGTGTTTTGCTTCCGAGCAAAGGCTCCTCTCTCTTTACCTACGTACCGCATTCGCGGCTAGTTCAAAGAGCGAAACGCCATTGCTGCAAATAATCGCTTCACCAGTAAGCGTTTAATTGTAATCCTACCACGAAAAACTGCAAAAAACGCCAAGACAACGGCGGGGGGGACAAAAAAAGCCGAACGACGCATTAAAAAAACGCCGTCGGCTAGTTATTTTAATTTATCGAAATACCCAAAAACGCACTATTTTCGACGCTGTGCGTACGCCCCAAAAGCTACAAGACTCAATAAAATCGCTGCGCTCGTTAACGGTTCAGGAACGTTCTGCGACGAATTGACGGTCAGGCCCGAAAGCGTCACGCCCTTCTTGGCGATATAAGCGACGCTGTATTCGTCGGCAATCGCCGAAAGTGTATTGTCGAGAACTAGTTCCGCCTCAGTCACGACGGCGTTTTTGTATCCGGCGGCAGCCAAAGCCCCCGCCAGATCGAAAGAAAGCGTTCCCGACCAACTCTTGCCAATGTCCATGTTATCCCCGGTGGCAAGCGTGATGTTTTCCTGCGAGAACGTCAATCCCGAGGTCCCGGCAACGCTGATGCCAAGGCCCGAAACGGCCGTTCCGTTCACCGAAATCTCGGTGATCGTAACCCACCCCGTCGCCGCGTAGGAAACAGAAGGACTCGAAGCGCTCACCGCGCGGACCAACGAGTAGTCTCCGAATTCCGAAAAAACAAGCTTGGCGAGTCCGTCTGCAGCGTCCGCCGAAACAGTCATCGAGAGCTTGCTATCGGCAACGTCAAACGAGCCGCTCCCCGAAGCGGAAACGCTAAAGGAAAGCTTATTAAACGTCAGTGCGTCGCCGCCAGATGGTTGCCCGAAAACGGGAATCGAAGCCGCCGTCGATGAACTGGTCCAACGCTGAGGAGTTTCCTTGATATCCGTGTAATCCACGGAGGCGCCGCTAACGTTAGAATAACTAATCGTCGTGCCGGTAATCGTAGTTATACCGGCCGACGCGCTGGCAGTAAGAGAAGATAATGCCGCAAGCGCAATAAACGCGCATGCCCATCGGGCAAAAAGAAAATTTCGAGATCGCACCGCTGCCTCCTGGGCTTTCGCCCGGCTTTGGGTCTATCAATAGGCTAAGTATTTCAAAACGAGTTTGGCGATCCTACCGAGAAGAGCATTTAACTCCAACCGAGGTGACGAAAAACGCTCTTCGCCTCGCATCTCCCTAAAATCGCTAATTTCCTTCGATTCTACAGACTTAGACCATTGCGTCAAGCAAAATGCACATGCGATCCTAAAGTTTTTTATGACTACTTTTCCCTAAAAAATTTACGCCCCAAAGATTAAAGAATTTCTAACAAATACCTCCCATAGTTGTTGTTAAATTTCGTTGCCAACTCACGGAGCCGCTCGGCAGAGATAAACCCTTTGTGGAAAGCAACTTCCTCAATGCAGGCAATCTTCAGTCCTTGCCGTTCCTCAATAGTTTGGACGAAATTTGAGGCCTGCAATAAAGATGCCTCCGTCCCCGTATCGAGCCAGGCAAACCCCCGCCCGAGAATTTCAACATGCAGCCCCCCCCCCTCTAGGAATTTCCGATTGATGTCGGTAATCTCAAACTCGCCCCGAGCCGACGGCTTCAACTTCGCCGCTATATCCACCACGCTATTGTCGTAAAAGTACAGCCCCGTGACGGCTAAGTTCGATTTAGGCGATTCCGGCTTCTCTTCAATCGAAACGCCACGACCTTCCGTGTCAAGTTCTATCACGCCGTAGCGGTGCGGATCGCGAACCTGATAGGCGAAAACCGTCGCCCCTTTCACCCGGTCCGAGGCTCGCTGCAAGCTCGCTTGAAAACCGTGACCGTAAAAAATATTGTCGCCAAGAATCAGCGCGGCCGGCGAATCGCCGACAAATTCGCGCCCAATCGTAAACGCCTGCGCCAATCCTTTCGGCTCTGGTTGAACGGCGTACTCGATACGAATCCCTATCTGAGAACCGTCCCCCAAAAGCCGCTTGAAACCGTCAATGTCATGCGGCGTCGATATCAAAAGAATTTCCCGTATTCCCGCCAGCATCAACGCCGAGAGCGGGTAATACACCATCGGCTTGTCGTAGATCGGCAATAACTGCTTGCTGACCGCTCTCGTGATCGGATGAAGCCGTGTTCCCGAGCCGCCCGCAAGGATGATCCCTTTCCGATTCACTTCGTTTTTCGACATCGATCGTCCTCCCAAAAAGTTCTAAGCGAATGCCGAGAACATCCCAAAATTGCTCGCGAAAAACACTTGAAAGTCGAGAGATAATTCCCGCCCTTAGACGTTTAGCCCCAATCGTTCTCGGCGATACGCCCCGGAGCAAACACGCTCCGTCCAAACCGGATTTTTTAGATACCACTCAACCGTCAAGCGAATTCCCGTCTCAAAATCGTATTTCGGCGACCAACCAAGTTCGCGCCGAATTTTCGACGCGTCAATCGCATAGCGTTTATCATGCCCCGGACGATCCTTAACGTAAGTAATGAGCGATTCGCACGGCCGATGAGACAAGTCAGGTATCATCTCATCAAGCAAGGCGCATATAGTCCGAACGATATGTATGTTCGTCCGCTCCGAATTCCCCCCAATGTTGTACGTCTCGCCAGGAACGCCCGCCTCAACCACTCGCCGCAACGCGTCGCAGTGGTCTCCTACGAATAGCCAATCCCGAACGTTCATGCCGTCCCCGTAAACCGGCAACGGCTTGCCTTCTTTCGCGTTTAGTATCATTAGCGGAATCAGCTTTTCCGGAAACTGGTAAGGTCCGTAATTATTCGAGCAATTCGTTACCAGTACCGGCAAGCCGTAGGTTCGGTGATACGCCCGGGCAAGATGATCCGCTCCAGCCTTTGAGGCCGAGTACGGTGAGCTAGGGTCGTACGACGTTGTCTCGGTAAAATGCCCCGTTGGCCCAAGCGACCCGTAAACTTCATCCGTCGAAACGTGTAAAAAACGAAAACGTTTTTTTGCCTCTTCCGATAGCCTTTGAAAGTACTGCCGCGACGCTTCGAGCATCTGAAACGTCCCGAGTACGTTCGTCCGGATGAATTCCTCCGGGGAATCTATTGAACGATCTACATGCGATTCGGCCGCAAAATGCACGATCGTGTCCGGCCGATGCTCCTCCAAAGCCGCCGTAACTTGCTCAGAATTCGCTATGTCCCCTTGGACAAATGCGTAATTGGGACTTACAGCCACCTCAGCAAGAGATTCTAAGTTGCCCGCGTAAGTAAGCTTGTCAAAATTGATAACCTTACCAAGCCCCAAGGCGATTGAATTACGAACGAAACAGCTTCCAATAAACCCAGCGCCGCCGGTCACGAATATGGCGCCTTGCGAATGAGGTGTCTGCGACATTTTTTTCCGTTATGCTGAAAAGGATTACGCCGCAATGGCGTTCATGTTGCGATCTTATTCCACAGTTTCAAATTCGGCTTTTCTCCGCCCCCCACCGCTTCCGACATGCTATCGAAGTTGAGGGATGTTGTGAAGGCGAAGTCGGGGCCAACCAAGCTTTCGCCATCCTCTCACAAAGGGCAATATCATACCTAACAATATTGAGGCAAATGCCATGCCAGCCGTCCTAACTCCTTAAATTCTTGCAACCGAGCTGTATTGCACAAAACGCGTGATGCCAAATCGCATCAGCGATGTCGACCGATGTGGCGTGAACGCAGCGGCTAATCGCCTTCCCGCTACGCCTATACGATCTACCAGCAACCGCAGTATACCGCAAACTCATATAAACCAACATGTTACGAGTTCCCCGCAAATCCGCCTCCCCTTTTGGCATGCGTCTTGCTCCCTATCGGTTTGTCGCTGTTTTCCCTCCATGCGGCCAGCAAAGGAAAAACAGCATTAGAGAATGATTATCGATCTTAACGCCCATGCCGCAGGTCCTCACTCGGCCACTCCATCGTATAAAGGATGAATCGTTGACAATTTAGCGGCTTGCGGTCAAGCTGAAGTATTGCCGACCGCTCGACGGCGTATCTTCGACTCTTTGCGAACCTTCGATCACGTCCTCGACCTTGCTAATTTTCATCCGTTCTCCTTGCCATCCTTGAAGCAAAAGAAGTAAGCATGACCTCGACAAAGACGACTCTAAAAGATTTTGACGTAATGGACTTCGTTAAAAATAATAATGGGCGCTTTTGGCCGGGCTGGCGCTCGTCGCCGTCTACCTGGGAGCGTTCTACGGTGCCTTGCCGAAAATGCTGCACGCCTGGCGTCAACCCGACTACGGGCACGTCTTATTCGTCCCGTTTTTCTGCGCCTACTTGCTTTGGTACCGACGCGAGTTTATACCCAAGAGCCTTGAAGGAAACCTTTGGGCTATCCCCCTTTTCGTTTGTTGGGCAATCCTACGCTGGGTCGGAGGCTATTTCAACTTTGAATGGATCGATTTTTTCGCCTTCGCGGCCGGAATTCCCATCATTTTGTTCTTTGTCGGCGGCTGGCAGGCGATGCTTTGGGCTTGGCCCGCAGCACTGTTTCTGTTCTTAATCGTTCCCTTACCCGGCATCATGCTTAGTACGTTGAGTTTACCTTTGCAGCGGACCGTCACCCGCGGTAGCGTCTTCATTCTGCAAACCCTTAGTATTCCGTCCATGGGTAAAGGCAATACAATCATTCTCCCTAATCACGCTCCCTTGGAAGTTGAACAAGCCTGCAGCGGTATCCGCAACCTTATTATGTTCGTCGCTATTTGCGTCGGCGCAGCATTCGTCGTGAAAAAGCCCGCCTGGGAAAAAATATTCATCGCCGTTAGCGCCATTCCAATTTCCATCTTTTCCAATATGGTTCGCATCACATTGACCGCTCTCCTCGTTGAATTCGCCGTCAACTTTCCGAGCGTAAAGTCCGGTTTGACGCCGATCCTGGCTACCCTTTCCAATTGGCTCCCCAGCGTATTCAGCTCCGAGATCGACACGTTTTTCCATGATTTCGCCGGTTTAATGATGATCGTGACCGCCTTCGCCACTCTCTTCTTTGAATTGT
Source organism: Thermoguttaceae bacterium (assembly GCA_963665265.2). GTDB lineage: Bacteria > Planctomycetota > Planctomycetia > Pirellulales > Thermoguttaceae > CAXXHQ01. The sequence continues at coordinate 4,100,209 of OY762224.2, forward strand.
TTTTGCTCTCCAAATTGCTCGTCAGCGAGGAAATCGATAAAGCGGAAATGGTGCGAGGAACCTCCGGCGGCATTTTCAGCTTGCCGGCTCAAAACTCCCCGCAAACCCCGCCTAGAAAACGCCCTTAATACAGCCCCCCGTTTCCGCAGGAAACGATGCATATTTCAATAAAAATCGCGAGAATTTCGAACCGAAGTCTCGCTGCGGACGTAAGGACAAGAGGCCCTCTCGTCGTTAATCATTTCGTAACGGAAGGAATTTCGGGTAATTGATCGCGTTCCCTGGAGATTAAGAGCTTATGTCCCGAGATGAAAAGTTTGTTATCGAAGAAAAAATGGACGTTTCCTTCCCCGCCCCCCGCCTCCCTGCCGCTCAAAACGCCTCTAAAAACGGCGGACATGCCGAGCATAACGCATCATCAAACGGCGAAGGCGGCCTAGACGCCATTCTGCCTTTCGTCCATTCCTTCCGACGCCACTGGCTCGCCGCAAGCGCGTTGGGTTCCCTTTGCGCCGTGATAGCCAGCCTCGTCGTCTGGGTCGTCATGCCAGCGAGGTTCACCGCAACCGCCTTTTTACAAATCTCTTTAAGCGACGAAAGCCTTCTGGGACAAAACCGTACCTATGTTAACGAGCAAGAGTTCACCATTCGCAAAAGCACTCAATTGGGGATCATCCAAAGTCCTTTCGTGCTACTTCGAGCCTTGGGGCGGGATGAAATCAAAAGCCTTCCTGTCGTGAAAGAGCAGGCGGACCCCCTCGCTTGGCTTACCGGAAAAATTTCGGTCTCCTTTCCAAATAAGGCCGAAATCATGCAAGTCAGTCTCACCACCGATGGCGCCAAGCAATCGGCCGACATCGTGACCGCCGTGGTCGAGGAGTACTATCAAGAGGTTGTCGAACGCGAAAGAAAGAAAAAGGAAAACCAACTCAGCAAGTTGCAAACAGTCTACGGCGAAAAAGATAACGAGCTGCGAAAAAAACGTAACGAGTTGAAATCCCTCGCCGAAAATCTCGGCGCGGCCGAATCCGAAACGTTGAATTTAAAGCAACGCCTCGTCCTCGAGGAACTTACCACCTTTCGACAAGAGTGGGTCCGCAGCCAATCTGATTTAGGTCGCCTGAAAAACGAACTTGCCGCCCAAAAAGCCTTGCTGGCCGCCGCTCAAAACATGACGCCCACGCCGACGGAATGTCAACAATACGCCGCTAACGATCCTAAGTTGAAACTGCTAGCCGAAGATATCGCCTACCAAGAAATGAATCAGCAAAGCGCAAAGGACGTCATCGCTCCCGGAACGAAATCTACCTTCGCCAATCAAGCGATGTCTCAGAGCAATCGTACCGTCGAGCAATATAACCGGCGCTTGGGCGAAATCGCCGAGGAAATCGTGTCGAAACGAACTGCGGATGTGCAAAAGGACATCGATCGTCTCGAGGCGGCCATCGCCGGCTCCGAAGGCCAATCGGATCAAATGCAAAAGGCCGTCCGCCAATTGAGCGATCTGGCCAACAAATTCGGCACCGTCTCCATCGACGTTGAAATGAAACGCTCCGACATCAAAAACACCGAAATCGCCTTAACCGAAATCGCCAATGAACAAGAAAAACTGAAGGTTGACCTTCGTGCTCCTTCGCGAGTTTCCATTTTGCAGCCGGCCGAGCCGCCGCAAAGCGAATCTGGACGCACCGCTCGCATGATGCTGGCCCTGCTTTCCGGGATCGCCAGCTTTTGCTTGCCCGTCGCCTTCATCGTTTGGGTCGATTCCACCGCCCGACGCGTTAACTCGGCCAAGGACGTGTCGAATAAAATGGACATCCCGGTTTTGGGCACCGTCCCGCGATTGCCCGCCCAAGTAATGAAGAATAAGGGCAGCGCCAAAAAGAAATATCAATCGTGGCAGTTCCGCCTCACCGAATCCGTCGACGGAATCGCCGCTCGGATTCTTCGCCGAGGCGAAACCGATCAACGTCGCGTCATCATGGTCTCCAGCGCCAAAACCGGCGAAGGTAAAACGACGATCGCCGCTCAATTGGCGATGAGCTTGGCCCGCGCTAAACGCAAAACGTTGCTCATCGACTTCGACTTGCGACAACCTAGCTTCGACGGAATCTTCGGCCTCGAACGCTCGCCCGGCGTCTGCGAAGTCCTTCGCGGTGAATGTGAAACGAACGACGTCGTCCAAACCTCTCCCTTGGAAAACCTGTTTCTCATGACCGCCGGATGTTGGGATCGATTCACCTCGGCCTGCCTCTCCAACAGCGCTCCCATCGCCTTGTTCAAAGAGGTTCGCGAAGATTACGACTTCATCATCGTCGATACCGGACCGATTTTGCCGATCGCCGACACCCGATTCGTCAGCCAATACGTAGATTCCGTGGTCTTGTCCGTCTTCCGCGACGTTAGCCAGGCCGAATACGTCCGCGAGGCATGCGACATCTTGGAGGCTTTCGGCGTTCGTTCAATCGAGGCCGTCGTAACCGGCGTCAATGAAAAAATCGATCGTCGTCAACTCGGATATATCCGTCCGCAAGTGACCGCCTAGTTTTCCGATAACCTTTTAGCCTTCGCCGACCGATAAGTCGGCGAAGGCTTTGTTTAATTTAGCCCTCTTCGCACGTAACGTATTCGCTTGACTCGCATAAGGAGTTTTCGGTGAGCGCAAAGATTACTTTCCGATTGATCGTTAGCGCCTTCGTCGTCTTCCTCGTCGCGCTAAGCATGCACTTCACGCACGCCGGCACGCCGAAAGTCACTTTTCCGACATGGTCCGTCAAAGATTTACCCGCCGCGCTCGGCGACTGGACGCTCAAGCAAACCGAACTAGATCCGAAAATTTTTGCCAGAACCGAAGCAACCGTCGCACAAGACTATATCTTCGTCAAGGGACAAAAACGCGAGGTTTATTCGCACCTCGCCATGTTTGAATCCCCGGAAACCGGCGTCTGGCACAGCCCGCCCAATTGCTATCGTGGCGCCGGTTGGCAACGCATCTCCGCCGAATACGAAGACCTTTCTCTTCCGCAAGGCGTCCCTCCGGCAAAAGTTTGCGTAGAGGTTTGGGAACAAAAAGGCTCAAGGTGTACCATCGTCTATTGGTTTCAGCTCGGCCCTTACGATGTCTACGATCGATGGTCGCTCGGAGTGCTTAGAATCCTCCACCTCGGCGGAAAACCCGTCTGGCCTCCGGAAATCAAAGTCCTCCTTAGCGTGGCCGGCGCCGGCCTTGATGAACGAAAAGACGTTCTCGACGTTGCCAAAGAAATTCACCTCTGGCTTAATCAACCCTCGCACAAAGACGATCTCGACTTCGAGGCCCTCGCAAAAAAAGGCGCAACGGAGAATAAATCTGCCGAGCAATCCTCGCAACCGGAAAAATCGAAATAATCATCTTAACTTCTCGAATTCGCCGCATCGACAACCACGTTCGCTTGTGCCATGCAAATGCGAACCTCGTTTACAGCGTAGATTTTCTTCGAGTCGTTTTCGCAAATCCTCGCAAAATGGAGTAGCGCCTCAGCATGCGTTAGTTTTTTGTAAATATAGGCTACATCTCGTCGCCCCGATAGTAAATTACGGCTCTTTCGTGTACGATTGAGCGTCTAATCGACCAGCGTCGAAAGTGAGCTTGTACAACGCCTTCGAGCGATTCAGACTAAAAAACGGCGCCTCTAGGAGTTCCGCCGCGAATATCCTATTCCCTCGGACGTCTTGACGCTCGCCCTTGTCGCGAGAAAGTTCGTCGATAATCTTGCCCAAGAAATATTTACGCCGGCCTTTTCATGAATCCACATAATCCCAACGAAAAACCTCTGAAAAGTCCGTCGAAAGACTCTTTGCCGCAAACGCACGAAGAGCCGCTCGTGGAAAACGAAACGGCGAATGCGAATTGGTGCTCTGGCGTTCTCCTCAAAACCCACGCCCTGCTCTCCCAAATGATCGCCCTAAGATCGTGGCTTTTCGCGATCATGTACGCCGTGGTTTTCGCGATCGTCTATTGGCTCGCGCTTTTGGCCCGATTCGACTTCGATTACACCGAACTCGTCAAACCTAAGAATTACGTCTATGTTTCAGTTTTCTGGAGAACGCTACCATATTTGATCGGAGTGAAAATCTGCGTGTTTTACCTCGCCGGCCATTTCTACGGCTGGTGGAGGTTCGTTACCTTCGCCGACCTCGTCGCCCTCCTCCGTTCCGCTTTGCTATCCTCATTAGTCTTCGCCGCCGGCGTCTATCTCTTTATGCCCGGCCAACGCGTCCCCGGCGGCGTTCTTTGCTACGATTGCTGTTTCACCATCCTTGTCCTCGGCGGAATGCGAGCCAGTTGGCGTATCTTCCGAGAACATTTCTCGCCATTCTTTGATCGCGACCATTACCGCGCGGCTCTCTTGATCGGCGTCGATCACGATTCCGCGCTCTTAGCGCATCAAATCCACGCGCATTCCCAGCTCCGCTTTCGCATCAAAGGCTTCGTCTCCGCCTCCTCCGAAATAAAGCCCGGAACGCACCTCGGACGCATCCCCGTCCTCGGCGAAATCAGCGACTTGCCCCTCCTGCTCGACAGAACCAAGGCTTCCGACGTCCTAGTCACCGCCGGCTTGCTCCCCGGTTCCGAAATGCGCCGACTTATGGAAACCTGCCGCGACCTCCGAGCCCACTTGAAAATCATCCCGCCCATCGAAGACCTCTTCGGCGGCGACAATCGCATTCCGCTACGCGATATCGAAATCAACGACTTGTTGCGGCGCGATCCCGTTCAATTGGACGCCCATAGCATTCGCTTGATGATCAACGACCGAAAAGTTATGGTCACTGGGGCCGGCGGAAGCATCGGCTCCGAAATCTGCCGACAAGTCCTCAAATATTACCCGAAGCAACTGATCCTCGTTGGAAACGGCGAAAATCCGATCTTTCGCATCGAACAAGAAATAAAGCGATCCTACCCCAACGCCAAACTAGAACTACGTATCGGAAGCGTCGCCGATCCCGCTCGAATGCGCCAAGTCATGGACGACGTTCGACCCGACGTTATCTTTCACGCCGCCGCCCATAAACACGTCCCCTTGATGGAAGTCAATGTCGGCGAAGCCGTCCGAAACAACGTCTTCGGCACGAAAAACCTCGTTGATCTCGCCGACGAGTTCGGAGTCGGACGTTTCGTCTTTATCTCCACCGACAAAGCCGTTCACCCGTCCAGCGTAATGGGAACCACTAAGCAAATCGCCGAACGATACGTTCATGCGATGTCGCAAGAGTCGAGCTCCAAGTTCGCCGTCGTTCGCTTCGGAAACGTCCTCGGAAGCGACGGCAGCGTCGTGCCAACCTTTAAAGAGCAGATCCGCCGCGGCGGGCCTATTACCGTCACCGATCCGCGCATGACTCGTTTCTTCATGACCATTCCCGAGGCTTCCCAGTTGGTCCTCCAAGCGGCCGCTATGGGAAACGGCGGCGAAATATTCGTCCTCGAAATGGGCGAGCCGGTCCGAATCGTCGATCTGGCGAAAGACTTAATCCGTCTCTCCGGACTTCCCGAGCATGCCGTCGAAATCATGTACACCGGAATGCGTTCGGGCGAAAAACTCTATGAAGAGCTTTACTTCGCCGATGAAGAAACCTTGCCCACAAATCACCCTAAACTCCGCGCCGCCTACCACCGCCCGTACACGTTGGCCGAGGTGCGCGAGGCGATCGCCCAATTGGAGCCTTTGCTCTACAGCCCTAATGCCGTCGTTCGGCAAAAACTCCGCGAAATCGTCCTTGAATATACCCCTCCGACAGCGGACGCCGGCTCCGAAAAATCCATTCTGGACGGTAAAGATGGCCGAAAGCCCCGTTCGCTCCAAGGGTAGTTCTGTGATTCTATTTGCCGCATTCAATGCGGACTATTTTGTAAACTATTATTGTTCATCGAGTTCGGACTCGGCCGATAGCCTCTCCGAACGCTTCGTTTTGCCGAGTCGGCTTATTTTTCTCCGACCGCAAAATGCGCGTAATACGTAACATCACCGCCTTTTTTCAAAATGGGTCCCGTAACCCACGGGAACGGAGTGCGCGCTGAACTCACCTCCCTTGCCATCCTCAAAAATCCCCCATTGCCTCATATCCTCTTATGGTTTACGATCCTGGGGGTTTAGGAAAACTTTGATGCCCTGTGACGGCCTCGCGGCCCCTCCGACCACTTGTCGATGCCGCCGCCGTTCAAATCAAAAGGAAGTGATTTGCCGATGAGCGCCAGCGTTAATGAGATCGTCGCCGTTCCGTTGCTCGACCTAAAAGCACAATACGCCTCCATTCATGGCGACGTTCGCAAAGCCGTGAACGACGTCTTTGAAAGTCAATATTTTATCCTCGGCCCCGAAGTCGAACGGTGCGAAAAAAGCATCGCCGCCTATAGCCAGTGCAAGCACGCCGTCGGCGTCTCCTCCGGCACCGACGCTTTATTGATCGCCCTCATGGCCGAAGGCATCGGCCCCGGCGACGAAGTCATCACCACCCCCTACACGTTCTTCGCCACAGGCGGAAGCGTCGCCCGCGCCGGAGCTAAACCAGTCTTCGTCGATATCGAGCCAAACGCCTACAACATCGATCCATCCTTGATCGAAGCAAAAATCACCAATAACACCAAGGCGATCATCCCCGTCCATCTCTACGGCCAATGCGCCGAGATGGAACCGATTTTGGATATCGCCAAACGCCGCAATTTGATCGTCATCGAAGACGCCGCGCAAGCCATCGGCTCCGAGTATCACGGCCGCCGCGCCGGTTCCATGGGAAAATACGGCTGCTTCAGCTTTTTTCCCTCGAAAAACCTCGGCGCTGCCGGGGACGGCGGTATGGTCACCGCTCAAGACGACGCTGCCGATGAAATGCTCCGCATAATGCGAGCTCACGGCTCGAAAGTGAAATACTATCATTCCTTCGTCGGCGGCAATTTCCGCTTCGACGCCCTTCAAGCCGTCGTTGTCAGCGCAAAACTCCCGCACCTCGATTCCTGGAGCGAAAAGCGACAATTGAACGCCGCACGCTATCGAAAGCTCTTTGAAGACGCTAGACTCGTCGCAAACGAATCGATCGTGCTTCCTTACGAAGCTCCAAATCGTCGGCATATTTACAATCAGTTCGTCATTCGCGCAAAGAACCGCGACGATTTGATCGAGCATTTGCGAAAGTGCAAAGTCGGCTGCGAAATATACTACCCCGTCCCGTTGCATCTGCAAAAATGCTTCGAGTACTGCGGCTACAAGCCGGGCGATTTGCCCGTCAGCGAACGCGCCGCCCTCGAGACGGTCGCCCTGCCCATCTACCCCGAGTTGACCGACGCCCAAGCCGAACGAGTCGTCGATTGCGTCCGGCAATTTTACGCGGCCTAATCGCCGCTATTTGAGGTGAAATGAGCGAAGTAAAAGAATACGTCATCAAACCGCCGAGGCGTTTCTCGGCGGTTGATTGGGGAGAACTTTGGCGATATCGCGATCTGTTTCTCGTCTTTACTTGGCGGGAAGTCTCCGTTCGCTATAAGCAGACTGTTCTTGGAGCCGCCTGGGCGATCTTGCAACCCCTCGTCACGCTACTCATTTTTACGTTCGTTTTCAATCGCATTGCGAAAATCGACAGCGGTGACGGAACCCCATATCCTGTCTTCCTCTGCGTTGGAGTTTTGTTCTGGCAGTATTTCCTGACGGCACTCACAAATTCCAGCAATTCATTGGTCTCTAACGCCGGTTTAGTGCAGAAGGTCTATTTTCCTCGTCTTTTGTTGCCCGCCTCCGTCGTCGCAAGCGGCCTGATCGATTTAGCCGTCAGCAGCCTCATCCTCGCGGGCCTGATGGCTTGGTATAGATATTTCCCGCTTATCGCAGGAATCAGTATTCTTCCCTGGGCGATTGCCATCGTCGTTTTCACGACCATGGGGCTTGGCCTTACTTTGGCTTCACTCAATATCAAATATCGCGACGTTCGCTACGCCTTGCCGTTTTTCATCCAAATCCTGTTGTACTTCACGCCGGTGATATATCCAATTACTTTTTTGGATAAGTTTCCGATCGCCAAGTTCGCTATGGTTTGGCTTAATCCGATCGCCGTCGTAATTACTAACATGCGTGCCGGCCTATTCGGAGCCGAAACCATCGATTGGGGCATGATGCTCATCGCCTCCTTCGTCAGCGTCATCTATTTCCTCCTCGGCCTCTACTACTTCCGTAGCGCCGAACGCTACTTCGCCGACATAGTCTAATTATGAATCAACCGATCATCTCCGTTGAACAAGTCGGCAAACGTTTCATCCTGGGCGGAACGAAAAAACCGTATCGTACCTTACGCGAGGATTTTCTCCCCAACCTCGTTAATCGGCTCCTGCGTAAAAAAACCGCCGAAAACGAGTTTTGGGCGTTGCGCGACGTTAGTTTCAATGTCGCGCCGGGCGAATCATTGGGAATCATCGGCAGAAACGGGGCGGGCAAAAGCACTCTCTTGAAAGTCCTCTCCCGCATCACCCCGCCGACCGAAGGACAAATCTCGCTCCGCGGTCGCATCGCCAGCCTTCTTGAAGTCGGAACCGGTTTCCATCCCGAACTCACCGGCCGTGAAAATATCTTTCTCAACGGCGCCATCCTCGGCATGACCCGCGCCGAAATTATTCGCAAATTCGACGACATCGTCGCCTTCGCTGAAATCGAGCGTTTTCTCGACACTCCAGTCAAACGATATTCCAGCGGAATGTACGTCCGATTGGCCTTCGCAGTCGCCGCTCACCTCGAACCGGAAATCCTCGTCATCGACGAAGTCCTCGCCGTCGGCGACGCCCAGTTCCAAATGAAATGCCTGGGAAAAATGGAAGAGGTCGCTCGGGGCGGTCGTACGGTGCTCTTCGTTAGCCATAATATGGGCGCCATTATGCAACTCTGCTCTCGATGCGTCGTCTTGGAAAAAGGAGCAGTCGCATTCGACGGAGAAACCGATGCCGCCGTCAAACGTTACTTGCAACAACCCTTGGCCTGCTCCGGACAGATCAATGTTTCATCCCTTAGACAGCATTCAATGGCCGGTTGCGACGCGGAGCTACGCTCGGTCCGGCTGACCTCGGACAACGTGCTCGTCGATGTCGTCCATATCGGAGAGCCTCTCTCCGTTCATTTCGACTTCATTCTCCGTAAACCGCAAAAGGCTCTTGTCTTGTCTTTTATCGTTAGGTCCGCTACCGGCGTGAACGTCTACCATTGCGTTTCGCGCGACGCTAATTTCGCCATCCGCGACGTAGCCGGCAAAATCTCGATCTCCGCAACGCTCCCCGACTTGCGGCTTTACCCAGGTACTTATTTGATCGACGACGTTTGGCTAGCCGACGGAGACGGTCTTGAACTGGACTGCGTCCGCGACGTTATCGGCTTTCAAGTCGCCGAAGACGGCACAAAAATCCAACGTCGGTTGGCGTCTTCAAAAGCCGTAGTGCATGAAGTTCCAATTTGGAATATAAAGTAACCCTCCCAGTCTCTTTTTTCTTCTCGCCTTCTTTTTTGTAGGCGGTGTTTATGACTATACTTGGCGCGATAATCGGTTTGTCGGCGTTCCTTTCGGCTATTGCGTATCCGCCGCTGGCCCTTGCAATTTATATGGTCTTCTCGATCGACGAAGCCTTTGGGACGGGAATTGTTGTTACTGGCGGATATTTCTCCTATCTTGTCATGTTCTCCGCCGCTTTGGCAAGCGCCATCTCGTTGTATCAGCTCATGCAAAGGGCGAACCTCAACCGGAAAAACCGGAGATTATTCGTCGCTGGCTCCATCGCCATGGCCACGATTTTTTGGATCGGCGCCTCCGTTTTCATCTCCGGAGATACAATCCGCTCCGTCATGGAAAAAATGGCTGGATGCGGAATCTCCTCAATCATCATCGTTTTCGCCTATTACGATCGCGTCTGGCTCTATCGGTGGCTGGTCCTCGCCGTGCTAGCTAATGTTTTTTTGAGCTTCGTCTCGTTCGCCTACCCAGGTTCTAGGTTGGACTTCAGCGGAGGAGGAGAAGGCTTAGCCCCCCAACAAAGCGTGCTCTCTTTGGAAGAGATCAAAGAGGGAAATTTCGGAAAACAGTCGGCGCAATTTATTAACCCGGTCAACACCAACTTCTACGGCATCGTGGCCGTCCTCTTAGGTTTGTGGATGGTAAAAACCTTTCGCCCCTTGTTATTTTTTCTGGGACTTCTCGCCGTAGGAATGGGCGTATTCGTCGCTATGAACTCTTTGATGAGAGCTTTACTGCTCGGAATGATGGGAAGTCTCATTATCACAATTGTTTGGCGATGCGTCAAATCCTCGTCCCTTCTCGTCGTATTTCTTCTTTGCGGCGTGATCGGTTCTTTTTTCGCTTCAAGCTTCGTCGTCGGATTGGCCGACTCACTGTCAGGCACAAGCTTGGGAAAACATTATCTGTCATATGAAGATGGCTTGGATTACCGCTTAAAGGCGATCAGTAACTCTCCCCTACTTATCGCAGAGAGCCCGATTTTCGGCTTCGGATCGACGAAGTATATTAATCAACGTATTGACCAAGTGCCGCACCAACACTTTTTGTCCAGCACTTTGATCTACGGTTTGCCTGTCGGCTTATCCATGCTCTACTTTACTTGGATTAGCCTCGCCCCGTCCTTTCAATTCTTTCGCGCACAGAATACCGCCGATACAAAAAAAAACCTCATGACCCTCGTGTTTATTCCAAGCTTTTCCGTGTGCTTGGGATGGATGACTCTCGCTCTCAATCTTTCAAACGGATCTTCTCCTTCGCCGTCGGGAGCCTTGGGATGGATTTGCACCGGCGTCGCCGCGCTCCCTTGGTTGTTAAGAGAACGTAAAACCAAGCCCGACCTAATCAAACCTGAGCTCGATGCGGGCGATGCGTGATATAACAAATCGCATGCATTTATAGCATCTACAAAACAGAATCTAAACCTAACAGATAGCGTAACTAAGCGATGAGAGTATTGTCTTGCCTCTACCGCACGTATTACGGCGACCCGAACGCCGTCAATCCTTTCTATTTCTACTTCGTCGACCTCCTCCGACAAATGGGCCACTCGGTAGCGTTCTTCGACCATTACGAACAAGCGACGCTCAACAAGGACGCCATGAATGACTCTTTCTTGGCCCTGCTCCGCGGAGGCGGATATGATTGCGTCCTCGTCGAATCGGTGGCCGACGAATTTTACCCCGAAGTCCTCGAAGAAGCCAAAAAATACTCCCAAACCGTCGCTTTTAACAGCGACGACGACTTTCGCTGGCTAGAGTACTCCGCCAAATGGGCCCCGTATTTCTCCTTCGTCGTCACCACGTATCGACATATTTACGAGAAATTCCGCAAGGATGCTCCGAATCTGCTTTTAAGCGCCTGGGCTTGCGGCGGTTCCTATAATGGAATGAACGTCGCAAAGGACATTCCCGTCAGCTTCGTCGGCGGTATCCACGCCGATCGCGCGCATCGCATCGAATCTTTACGAAAGTATGTCCCGATCGAAACCTACGGAAAAGGCTCTCATGCCTCGCAAGCGACCTTCGCCGCTTTTAGAAAAAGTCTCTTTCACTACGCCAATGAAAAACTACGAGGACGTAGCGGCTCCGGAACGGCGCTCCGTAACCTGCTCTTACTCAAACTCGGCGCGCAAAGCGATGGCATTAATTTTGCTCAGGTTAACGCCCTCTGGAATCGATCTCGAATCTCCTTCACCCCGTTGAATCTAAGCGACGCCCAATTCGCTCAAAAACTCGCCTTGGCCAAAGCGGTAGGCGAAGCGAAAAAATCGGACGCGTGGAGCCCCTGGGCCTCGCCTATGCAAATCAAAGGCCGCGTCTTTGAACTCGGATATAGCGGAACGCTCCTGCTATGCGACCGAAATCCGGCAATTGATGAATTCTACGAACGCGGAAAAGAATACGAGGATTTCGAATCCTCAGACGAGTGCGTTGATAAAATCCGGTTCTATCTCGATCACGAAGACGCCCGTGCGAAAATCGCTCTTGCTTACTACGAACGGACTAAACGAGAGCACCTTTGGGAACGACGCCTCACGAATATGTTCACTCAAATTGGCTTGTGAGTTATTAGTACGTTTCTGATCGACACGCCCTCAGATGCCCACCCCGAAAATCACTGTTCTCATGCCCGTCTTCAACGGCGAAGCCTATTTGCGTGAGGCCGTCGAAAGCGTTCTAAGCCAGGATTACTCCGACTTTGAATTGCTCGCCGTTGACGACGGCTCCAAAGACGGTTCGGCCTCGATTCTCGAAAGCTACGCTGACCCTCGACTCCGAATATTGCGAAATCCCAAAAACCTCGGAATCGTCGGCGCAATGCAAGCGGGTTTGAACGCAGCCAGCGGCAAGTTCGTCGCTCGAATGGACGCCGATGATGTTTGCCTGCCTTCGCGGTTGCGATTGCAGTTGGAGTATATGGAGTCGCATCTGCAGACGCAACTTCTAGGAACTGCTTGCGAACTTATTGATTCAAACGGCCGCGTTTGCGGTCAATACGCCGGGCCACCCGATCCCTTGCTCGTCGATTGGGAAATGCTCTTTCGCAATCCCCTCGTCCACTCCACGGTCATGTTCCGCCGCGAAACCGTTGTCAAACTTGGAGGCTATCGCGACGTCGTCCCGTATGCCGAAGATTATGATCTGTGGAGCAGAATTGCCGCTTCCCCTCGATCCGTCGCCGTGTTGCCTGAATCGCTGCTCCGACTACGCAAACATGAATCGCAAGTAAGCGTTGTTTATCGAGAACGGATGGCTAAATCCGCCAATGCCGTCTCGCTTAACGCCATTCGAAACGCGATTGGAGAAACTCCGCCGGCCGAGGCCGTTTTCCTCCTCCAAGGATGGGTGAAGGGCATTACTTGCGATCAGCGGCAATTTGCGGCCGCATATGCGATCCTTCACGCTTGTTTGGAAAAATTCCTTCGTGAACGAATCAATGCCACCTCCGAACGAAAGCCCCTTGCGCTCGCCTTTGCGAACTGCGTCCGATCACTTTCCCGACTCGAACCGCAACGCGCTTTTCAAAGAACAGCTTGGTTGTTTCGCGAGATCGCAAGCGTATCCCCGAAATATCTATTCGTTCCCTGCTTCCTAAGGCTCTTTGCGAGATTACCTTTGCTTAGTTTGGCGTGGCTTTTCGGCCGCTTGAAAACAAAGTCTTCCGAATAAAATCTGATCGCCGCTACATGTCCTCTACTGAAAACAACCTTAACGTCGTCATCGCCGGAACCGGATTTCGCTTCCCTGAAGGAGCTGGCGCCACCGCTCGAGTTTTGTCATTCGCCAAAGGCTTGAAACGACTCGGCTGCGACGTTCATGTGTTGTTGCCGAAACCCACCGAAACACCTCTTTCAAACAATGACGCCTTGGCAATCGAAGGCACCTATCAAGATATTCCTTTCGCCTACTGCTGCGGAACTCGCATCGCCGCGAAATCCCGCCTCGGCGCGCTCGCCCTCTACGTGAAAGGCCTCACCAACGCCGGTCGGCGAATTCGTGCAATCAATCAACGACGAAAAGTGGACGTTATTTTTATGTGGGGCGTCGAATATCCCTTCAACGTTTGCTATTTTCGACGCCTCGCAAAGTCAATCGACGCCTTGCTCGTCGGCGAAGCCTGCGAATTCCCCTTCGTTAACGCCAATAGCCGCGCCGTCAATTGCCGACATTGGGCGAACGACCGTTTGTTTTTTAAAATGTTTGACGGAATCGTCGCCATTTCCTCCTATCTGCAGGAATTTTATCGCTCCCGTTTAAGCCCCGACGCCCAGATCGTCCGTATCCCCATCCTCGTCGAAACCGAGGGGTATTGCTCAACTTCGCCGCGAATCGACAACTTTTGCCGTGTCGCTTATTGCGGAAACCTGGACCATCCAGGCGAGGCCGACGACATGATTCGCGCCTTCGCCTCCGCCGCGCGCGATTTGCCCCAATGGCGACTCGACGTCGTCGGTTTCGCCGCAAACGCAAACCGCCTCAACGAATTGAAAAAACTAGCGGTCGATTCCGCTGTCGCCAACCGAGTAACCTTTCACGGACTTGTTCCTCGCCACGATATACCGGCCGTTCTTTCCGCATGCGACATAATGGCCTTGCCTCGCGCCGCCGGCGTCTTCTCCCAAGCCGGCATGCCCACGAAATTGGGCGAATATCTTGCGACCGGAAAACCTGTCGTCGTCACCGCCACCGGCGATATTTCAAATTATCTGCAAGACGGCCTCAACGCTTTCCTCGTCCCTCCCGGGTCACTCCAGGCCTTTGTCGATAAATTGCGTTTCGCCATGACTCATCCTGACGAATCCCATTCAATCGGAGCAAAAGGCCGCGAAGTCGCTTTCAAAGAATTCGATTCGACGACGAATTGCCGAAAATTCGTCGCCTTCGTTCGATCGTTGCAAATAAACGCTAAGCCGACCTTCAAAGCGGTTCCGCTTGACGACTCCGCTTCCACTTAAGAGTTCATCACATGTGCGGTATAGCCGGCGCAATTTGGACTGACGACTCCAAAAGAATCACCCCTGGTTCCTTGCACGCCATGACCGACGCCATCCGTCATCGAGGCCCCGATGAGGAAGGCTCGCACTTTGAATCCGCGCCGCTCCGAAACGGCGAAGACGCTCAAATCGGCGTCGCCTTCGGGCATCGTCGTCTGTCGATCATCGACCTCTCGACCGGCCAGCAGCCGATGTGTAATGAAGACGAATCCGTCTGGATCGTCTTCAACGGCGAAATCTATAACTATCAAGATTTCTACGCCTCGCTCGAAGCGAAAGGGCATCGTTTTCGGAGCAAGTGCGACACCGAAGTCATCCTCCACCTCTACGAAGAGGAGGGCCCCGACTGCATCGCCAAATTAAACGGAATGTTCGCCTTGGCCCTGTGGGACCGAAAAAAGCAAACATTGCTCCTCACCCGCGACCGACTCGGAAAAAAACCGCTCTACTATCGACATGAACCGGGCCGTTTGCTCTTCGCCAGCGAACTGAAAAGCGTCCTCCAAGCCCCGAACGTCCCACGCGAAATCGAACCTCGCGCCTTGGACGAATACTTCGTCTATAAATACGTTCCCCATCCAAACACTATTTTCAAGGGAATCAATAAACTCCCCCCCGGATGCTTGGCCATTTATCGCAACGACTGCGTCGAAATCCGCCCTTATTGGACCCCGGATCTAAATCGCGAAGAAATCCTCTCGGCCAAAGATTATAGCGAACAATTGCGATCCCTCGTCACCTCCGCCGTGCAAATGCGATTGCGCAGTGACGTTCCCTTGGGCGCCTTTTTATCCGGCGGAATCGACTCAACCATCGTCGTCGGCTTGATGAGCCGCCTGATGAAGGAGCCGGTCCGAACCTTTACTATCGGTTTTCCTCATCAGAAATACGACGAAACTCATTACGCCAAAATCGTCGCCGACGCCTACGGCACGATCCACGAAACGCTCGAAGTGAAACCCGACGCTCTAAGTATTTTGCCGAAGCTCGTTTGGCATTACGACGAACCGTACGCCGACAGCTCCGCGATCCCCACCTGGTACGTTTGCGAAATGACGCGCCGTAAAGTAACCGTCGCGCTTTCCGGCGACGGCGGAGATGAATTGTTCGCCGGCTACTCTCGATATTTCCCCGTTTGGGCCTCAGATTTCTTCGACCGACTTCCCTCGTTCGTGAAAAAATCGCTCGCTGCGACCGGCGAAGCGTTGCTTCCCTCCGACGGAGAGTTTGAATCCCGCTCCAGACGCGCTCGACGTTTTATCGGACGCTTGCGTAAAACGCCGTTTGAACGCTACCTTTGGGCAATGTCCAATTTTTCCGAAGATAGTCGCGCAGATTTATACTCTGACGAGTTCGTCGAATCGTTAGGAGACTCGAATCCCGGACTGTTTTTGGCAGACGCCTTTGAAAAATGCTCGCGACGAACTCCCGTCACAGCCGCTAGCCTCGCCGACATGACGACCTATCTCCCCTGCGACATCATGACGAAAACCGATATCGCCTCGATGGCCCATAGCTTGGAATGTCGTCAGCCGTTGTTAGACTATCGCGTCGCCGAGTTGGCCGCAAAAATGCCGCAAAACTTGAAATATCGCTGGGGTAAAGGCAAAAGAATTCTCACCGAAACCTTTGCCGACGTCATTCCGCCGCAACTGCACAACCGCCCGAAAATGGGCTTCGCCGTCCCCTTGGCCGAATGGTTTCGCAATGAGCTCAAAGACCTCACCCGGAGCGTCCTTTGCGACGATCGCGCCAAAAGCCGCAGCTTGTTCCGCCCCCAAGCTATAGAAAAAATTATCGTAGAACATCAGTCTAAACGTTATGACTACAGCGCCCAGCTTTGGGCCCTCCTCGTCCTCGAATTGTGGTTCCGAGAATGGATCGACGGCCCCCCGGCGACGGTTTGTTCTTAAACGCATAACTGCGATCACGTACGATATGAAATTCTCCGTGGCTCAAATCGGTCCGTATCCACTTCCAATCGGCGGCGTTTCCATGCACGTCAAACGACTGCATCGACGCTTGCTCGCCGACGGACATCAAAGCGTTGTTTTTTCTCAGCCGGGATGGAAAGGTGACGACCAAGGCGTCACGCCTCGCTGGAACGCTTGGCGTTTCGAGAGAGAACTCTGGCTCCTTCGACAAGGCCTTTGGACCTCCGCTGAAATAGTACATTGCCACGACATGTTCATCTGGTCCTCAGTGTTATGGCCTCTCGTAAAACTCGGAAAGCGGGTCGTTATGACCGTGCACAACGAAATGTGCGTGGGCGCCGATCCTATTCCGACGGGAATACTAGGCCGCTTCGCTCAGAAAATGCTGCGATGTGAGAACGTCTCTTGGATTGCCGTAAACTCTCGCATTGAACAACATCTGATCGATTACGGCGTGTCCCCTTTCAAAGTCCGCGTCATTCCCGCCTTCATTGCTCCTTCCGAAGATGAATTAAAAGGGCTTCCGGATCACGTCGAACGTTTCATCGCCTCGCACTGTCCCGTCCTGGCCATCTACGGTTATCGATCATATTTTGATCGCGACGGATTGGATATGTACGGCTTTGATATGGCGCTGGAGTTGACGCGACGCCTCAAAGCTCGATATCCGCAAGTTGGATTGTTGTGGGGCGTTTCGGAACCTCAAGAGCCGCTTTTCAAAGCGTTGCAGAACTCCCTTGACGGTTTTAGAATAAATGACAACGTGTTGCTCATGACGGGCGAGCTTCCGGACGGACCGTCCATCTGGCGACGCTGCGATGTCTATCTCCGTCCGAGCTCCACGGACGGAGACGCCGTTTCCGTTCGTGAAGCCCTGGCGCTCGGCACCCCCGTCGTCGCCAGCGACGCAGTCGCTCGCCCTTCAGCCGCGTTTCTTTTTAAGAATCGCGACGCCGACGACTTTACAAGAGTCGTCTCCGACGTTCTCGATAAAAAAACCGGCTTCACGATCAACGGCCCTCAAACCGGATTGTGCAATTACTCGCGTGTGCTTGAAACGTACGATTTTATGACGAAAACCTATACCGACGGTTTCCATGCCCAAAACGCTGAACATGAAAACAATGAATAGCGCCGAAAAAAACGGCGGCTTAATCGTGGTTCTCTTTTCCTACAACCGCGCGATGCAGTTAGACTACACGCTTCGGATGCTTTTCACAAACCTCTGCGGGGATAGGCTGGAAACTGCCGTCGTATTTCATACTTCCGGAAACCACACGAAAGGATATGAAGTTTTGCGAAAAGAATTCGAACCGCGAGGCGTGCGGTTCTTGGAACGCGGCCCCTCGAATTCTTTTTTCATTGACGTTCTTCCGCGATTATTCAATATTCGCAATTTGTATCGATACTTGAAATATCCGTATCTAAGAAGAAACCGCGACAACTTTAAGGCACTTTGTGAATATGCGTTAGTGTCCTCCTCATGCGAGTTTGCGTCCTTTCTGACCGACGACTCCGTCTTTTTCGAAAAACAGGTGATCGGGGAGGAGATCTATGAGTTAATCCGAGAAAATCCGTCACAACGAAGTTTTCGTTGCTACGTCGGCGGAAATCATGCTGACGCGCCGGCTACCCTGAAAAGTGAGGGAAAGTTTTTGACTTGGAATTATTACGACTCGGAAATGTACAACCATTGGGCCTATCCTTTCTCCGTGGACGCCACCATTTACGACAAACATGAGCTCCTCAATATTCTTAAGCCTACCCTCTACCATATGCCTTCCACTTTAGAGGCGTTTTTGGTCAGTAACGTGCGAGCGCGTCGTCTGTTTTCAATCGGATTCAGCCCGCAACGAAGCACTATGGTCGGAGTTATGCTTAACCGCGTGCAAAAACTCGTAGACAATAAGTCGGGAAAATACGATCCTGATATGCTAAATGAATACTACTTGAAGGGCTATCGGTTAGAGCCTGTCTTGCCTGAAGTGGATATTAACGCCATTGTTCCTCGAGAAATACTCCTTAGAAAAGGCGATGAAACCATCCGGCTTTCGGACGGGGGGGTTGCTTGAAGAACGAGGATACGATTCTGCGGGCGAGAGTAATGGCGCGACCTACCATCTCTATTATTATGGCCACGTTCAATCGCGCACATACCCTGCCTCGCGCGATTGACAGCGTCCTAGCCCAAGATATGCCCGATTGGGAATTGATCATCGTCGACGACGGATCCGCCGATTCCACGCAAGAACTCCTGAAAAAGTATTCCGACCCTCGCATTTCAGTCGTTTCCTTTGAATATAATCGCGGCGTCGCCGCCGCCAAAAACGCCGGCTTCGATAATATGCGCGGAGAATGGTTCACCACGCTCGATAGTGACGACGAGATGACTCCGAACGCCCTAAGCGTCATGCTCGATGTCCTCAATACGGTTTCGCCGGACATTGACGCCGTCACCTGCAACTGCTTGGATACTACGACCGGTCAGTTTAGCGGCAAAGGTTTGGACGCGGACGGTTGGCTCGATTACGAAACCATGAATCGACTTTGCTCCGGCGAAAACTGGGGAATAACCAAAACTTCCCTCCTCGGAAATTTGCGATTCAACGAAAATCTTCGCGGCGGCGAAGGCGTCCTTTGGAGTAAAATAAACCGTCGTGCAAAAAGATATTACGTTCATCGCGCTTTGCGAATCTATCATACCGAGGGCGATGACAGAATTTGCCGACAGTTCACCACCCAAGACCTGTCTCGACGCGTTCATTTTTATTGCGCAATGTCCGAGGAAATGGAATATCTCCAAGATATGCGACGTTTTCGTCCCTCCGATTACGCTTCAACTGCCGTCGCGATCACCGTATCCTGGATCATTGCCGGCGATCGATCCAAAGCGAGCAACGCTTTACGCGACGCTGGAAACGCCATCCCGCATTTGAAACGCCTTGCCTTGCGAATTTTGATCATTCTTGGTCCGACCGCCGCTCGCGCTATCGCGATTCGGAGAGCGAAATGAAGATTTTGTGCTTCATCGACAGCTTAGGCTCCGGCGGCGCGCAACGCCAACTTTGCACATTGGCTGTACTATTTAAAAAAATGGGCGACGACGTTTCCGTTCTAACTTATCATCGCGATGATTTTTATCTCCCGATGCTCCAAGAGGCGGGTATTCAACGTCAATGCGTCGAATCTACCTCTCCAATCGGAAGAATTTTCGACATCAGGAGATTTTTGAGAAATGGAGATCAAGACGTCGTTCTCGCCTTCCTCGATGCGCCAAACTTGTATGCGGAATTGGCCGCCTTACCGAGAAAGAAATGGGGGCTTGTCGTTTCCGAACGGTCCGCTAATCCCAATCGAACCCGCTTCGTCGATTACCTGATGCGAAAAACGCATCGCTTCGCTGATTACGTGACCGCCAACTCGCACACAAACCGGTTGATGATCGAAAAAGCCGCGCCTAACTTGAAACCGAAGCTCGTCACAGTTTATAACGCGATCGATTTGGAAAGATTTTCTCCAGCGTTCGCCGATTGCGCCTCCTCAGATGGTAACTTTCGTTTCATCACCGCCGCTAGCTTCCAACATGCGAAAAATCCAATTAACCTCATTGAAGCCTTGGCACTCCTGAAAACTGATAGACCAAAACAAAAAATCGCGTTTGATTGGCATGGACGTCTTCCCGATCCAATTTCCGAACCCGATAAAACCGTGTTGCTGGAAAAGGCTCGCTCGCTTGTCTCGCGGCTAGGATTGGCTGACGTCTTCCAATTTCTCGATCCGACTCCCCGCATCGAAGAACGTTATCGTCAAGCCGATGCTATCGTTTTACCTTCTTTGTATGAAGGGCTGCCTAACGTAGTCTGCGAAGCGATGAGTTGCGGAAGGCCTATCATTATGAGCGATGTTTGCGACGCTGGTAATCTTGTCATCCCCGGAAAAAACGGATTTCTCTTCGATCCCCTATCCCCTCGAAGCATTGCCGACGCATTAATTCGCTTTGTCGATTGCTCCGTCGAAAAACGCCTGAATATGGGCGCCGCCAGCCGAGAATTGGCCATTAAAACCTTCGATCCGCAAATCGTCGCAAACCATTATCAAGTCATCCTCAGATCTGCTACCACCAGAATTCCCAAGCCTATTGATCATTGGACTCCTCAACCTCCCGCGTCGGCGTGTCATTCCGCAAACGAATCCGTATGAAATACAAACGAAAACTCAAAGTCCTCCTCGCCGCTCCCCTCCCTCCTCCCGATCACGGCGGAATCGGCAATTGGACCCGCATCGTCAAAGAACGCATCGGTCCGCGCGACGACGTCGAATTAATCCTAATTGATACGAACGTCCGGTACCGCTCCGCCACGAATAACTCGTTTCCTGTACGTTTGATCGGCGGATCTTTGCAGGCCCTTCGCGATACCTTCCGCGTTTACATCGCTTTGCGTAAAAAACGGCCCGACGTCTTTCATCTCACTTCGACCTGCGGCCTTGCCACACCCAAAGATAATATGATGCTTCGCTTGGCTAGGCGATTCGGCGTTCCCTCCGCCATTCACTATCGCATGGGGCGCATGCCCGATTTGGCGGCCCGACAGTGCCTGGAGTGGAAAATGATCCTCAGGACTATGCGACTGGCCACGAAAGTCATCGCCTTGGGCCCTCGCACCTTCAACACCGCCTCGCAAGCACTTCCACCTGGACATGCGTTGCTTCTCCCGAATATGGTAGAAATTGACTTAATAGACGAGGTGCTGCAAAAAGCGCTACTCACGTCATGCAAGAATTCCATGGAACTCATCTTCGTCGGCCAAGTTTTACCGACGAAAGGCTTGCGAGAGCTAATTCAAGCCTGTTCGCAGTTACCTAAACTGTCTTTTAAATTAACGATCGTCGGCCCCGTCAGCTCAGACTTCAAAACTGAGCTGCTAGCCCTCGCTTCGGCAAACGGCAAACCGACTTGGCTGGAAATGACCGGCCCCGTTCCTCATCCAATCGCTATGGAGCGAATGGCCCAAGCAGACGTGGTAGTCCTTCCCAGCTACACCGAAGGAATGCCCAACGTCATCCTTGAAGCGATGGCCATGTCGAAACCCATCGTCGCAACGCCCGTCGGCGCAATACCCAGTATGTTGCTCTTCGATACGCCTGACGAATGCGGAGTTTCCGTCCCGCCACAAGAGGTCGATTCTCTTCGCGAAGTATTGAGTAACATTATACTGGACGTCGCGCCCTACCGTGA
Source organism: Thermoguttaceae bacterium (assembly GCA_963665265.2). GTDB lineage: Bacteria > Planctomycetota > Planctomycetia > Pirellulales > Thermoguttaceae > CAXXHQ01. The sequence goes on from OY762224.2 coordinate 4,121,891, forward strand.
GATGGCCAAAAAAGCTCGTCGCCGAGCTGAAATTGAATACGACGTTACCGTCGGCTGCGATAGGCTCGTGAACCTTTGGCGAGAACTGGCTTCCATGCCTCTCGTCGAACAAGCTTGAACTTTTTAAACGTCAATTTCCTCCAATCAATTCGCTCTGCCGTTATGCAACCGACATTCAACGTAAGAGTGACGCATGAGCTTCCCGGCCGAGCGCTTTATATTGCGGCCAACGGCTCGCTTTATTGCTCGCAAGTGTACAACATTCTCCGCTCCGACGACTGCGGCGTCTCCTGGACGCTCGACGCCTCCGTTCCGCGAGTCGGATGGCGCTCTTGGCTGGGCAACCGATCTCTGCCCAGTCGACTCTTGCGATACTATGTCGCCGCATTTCAGGTGATGGACGATGGCGCTCGCATCGCCGTCGCTCGTGACGGCGTTTATCGCGCCGAACCAGGAGAAATCAATATGCGCCGCGTCTTTCGCGTTAATCGCGGCTCCAGACCGATTAATATCACCGTCGACGGTATCCGAGTTCTTTTCGGTGAATACGGAAACGGATATGAACGCGAACGTGTGGCAATCTACGCCTCCGAGGACGGCGGCAGACATTTCGACGTCGCCTATAATTTCCCTCGCGGCTCACTCCGACATCTACACAATGTGCAAGTCGATCCCTTCGACGATTGCTACTGGGTCTTCGCCGGAGATTTCGACGCCCAGCCCGGCATCATGCGATTGTCAAAAGACTTCCGTTCCTCAGACTGGATTCGTTCCGGCGATCAAAAATCAAGAGCCGTGTCAGCCTTTATTGAAAAAAACGACATTGTCTACGGCACCGACTCCGATCAAGAGCAAAATTTCATCGTCCGAGTAAACAAAAACACCGGTCGTCTTACCGAACTTCTCAAAATTGAAGGCAGCTCACTCCACGCCGCCAAGTTTGGAGACTTCTTCGCCATTTCCACTTGTGTTGAGCCAAACCCCGTTTGCACCGCAAAAGAATGCGCCCTCTACCTGAGTAAAGACGGCGATTCTTGGCGACGTTTTTTTCCGCTCTCCAAAGACCGCTTCCATCCTTTCCTTTTCCAATTCGGGGAACTTACTCTTCCCTATTGTCGCTACAATCGGAACATCGGCATGTTCAGCGGCCAGTCTGTCAAAAACGCGCATAACCTATTGACTATATTCGAGATAGAACAATCAAGTTCGAATGATTAAGCGAAAATGATGATGGCACGTTCGTTCGACGCCAATTATATTCAATGGAATAAACTCGCTTCCGTCGCTACAACAGTTGCCAAGACCGAGTATAATTAAAGCTTTTCCCTGTTTCTATTTACGCCGCCTGGGTTTCCGCATTCCGCTACGCTCTGCGACGTTGTTTTTAAATATTTTGAAAGGACCGTCATCGTGAAAGCTTTGGTTACCGGCGGCGCCGGTTTCATCGGGTCGAACATCGTCAAGCTCTTGCGAAGCGAAGCCCACGAGGTAACCGTTTTGGATAACCTTATGTCCGGCCATCGCGAGAACTTGGCCCCCTTTCCCGATATTAAATTCGTCGAAGGCGACGTTCGTGACGCGAAAGCCGTCGCTCACTGTGTCGAAGGCGTTGAAGTGATTTTTCACCTTGCCGCCTCCGTCGGAAATACCCGATCCATCGACAATCCCATCGACGATTCCGAAATCAACGTCATCGGCACTTTGCGAGTCCTCGAAGCCGCTCGCCACGCCGGCGCTCGTAAAATCGTCTTTTCCTCATCCGCAGGCATCTTCGGCGAATTGAAAACCATTCCCATCCGCGAAGATCATCCCGTCGAGCCTGATACGCCTTACGGAGCCGGAAAGCTCGGAGCCGAAAAACATTGCCTCGCCTACGCGAAGCTCTATCCCCTTGAAGCGATCTGCCTTCGCTATTTCAACGTCTACGGCGTCAACCAACGTTACGACGCCTACGGAAACGTCATTCCGATCTTCGCCCACAAAATGATCCATAACGAACCGCTCACCATCTTCGGCGACGGCGAGCAAACTCGCGATTTCGTTAACGTCCGCGATGTGGCGATGGCCAATTACCGCGCCGGAATGAATCGCGGCGTCTCCGGCGCCTTCAACGTCGCCAGCGGAACTCGCGTCACCGTGAATCGCCTCGTCGAACTAATGACCGAAGCAAGCGACTTGAAGCCCAACGTCGTATACGGACCGCCCCGAAAAGGCGACGTTCGTCATAGCCTAGCCGACGTCTCCGCCGCCAAGGCCGCTTTCGGGTACGATCCGACCGTCGGTCTCGAAGAAGGTTTGAAAGAATACATGGCCTGGGCCAAAACGAAACTGTAGACGACGTTTCCCATCACGAAATCGCCCCTCGAATCAACATACTAATACGAATGAAGAAATTACTAATCCTCGGCGGCACCGGAATGCTGGGCCATAAGCTCTGCCAGCTTTACCGCGATCGCTTCGTAGTTTGGACCACCGTCCGCGCTTTGCCGCGCGAATTCGACGATTGGAACCTTTGGGACCGCGATCGCGTCATCTCCGGCGTCGACGTCAACGACTTCGACGGACTCGTCCGCGCATTCGGACACGTTCAACCCGACGTCGTCGTCAATTGCATCGGCGTCATCAAGCAGCTTCGCGCGGCGAAAGACCCCATCGCTACGATCGGCATCAATTCCCTCTTCCCGCACCGCATGGCCAATTTGTGCCGCGCCGCACGGGCGAGAATGATCCATATAAGCACCGATTGCGTCTTCTCCGGTCAAAAAGGAAACTATACTGAAGACGACCCCTCCGACGCCGATGACCTCTACGGAAAAACCAAATTCCTCGGCGAGATCTCCGGTGAAAACTGCCTTACGATTCGCTCCTCGATCATCGGTCGCGAACTCACCACCAAGAGCGGCCTTATCGAATGGTTCCTAAGCAACCGAGGCGGCAAGGTTCGCGGATTCCGCCACGCGATCTACACCGGTTTCACCACCAACGCTATGGCGAAGATCATCGCCGACGTCATCGAGAGTCATCCTGAACTAAACGGGGTCTATCAAGTCTCCTCGGAGCCGATCAATAAGTTCGATCTCTTGCTCCTTTCTAATGAAATCTTCAAGTCCGGAATTCAAATCGAGCCGGACGACGACTTCTTTTGCGATAAAAGTTTAATTTCCGCGCGATTCCGCGCGGCTACTGCCTTCCAACCTCCTTCCTGGCCCGAAATGATCCGGGAAATGTTCGAAGACAAAACGCCTTACGACCTGCCGAGGTAAAAAATGAATTTAAAAGGTAAACGTATTGTTGTTACGGGAGGCACAGGCTCCCTCGGAAAAGTCCTTGTGCGCCGGTTGCTTACCGGCGAAATGGGATTGCCCTCGTCCATCGTCGTGTTTTCCCGCGACGAAGCGAAACAACATGAAATGCGGCTCGAGTACAAACATCGACGCGTTTCGACCGACGAAATCGTCTATCACAATTTCCAAGAATTGCTCGAATTCCGCATCGGCGACGTCCGTGATTATCACTCGGTCGCTTCCGTCCTAAGAGAAGCCGACGTCGTCTTCAACGCCGCCGCCCTCAAACAAGTTCCCGCCTGCGAATACTTCCCTTTCGAGGCCGTGCAAACCAACATCTGCGGCCCCGAAAACATCGTTCGCGCTATCCGTGAAAATAACCTCGATGTCGATACTGTCGTCGGCATTTCCACCGATAAAGCCGCCAAGCCCGTCAACGTCATGGGCATGACCAAGGCCATCCAAGAACGCGTCTTCATAACCGCTAACCTAACCTGCAAGAAAACCCGCTTCATCTGCGTTCGATACGGAAACGTCCTCGCTTCACGCGGATCGGTGATTCCCCTCTTCCACGATCAGATCCGCACCGGCGGCCCGGTCACCATCACCACCGACAATATGACCCGCTTCCTGTTGAGCTTGGATCAAGCCGTCGATACCATCTTCGGCGCCTTGAAAGGAGCAAAACGCGGCGAAACCTACATCCCGCGCGTCCCCGCCGCCAATATGATGGACCTCGCCCGCGCCCTCATCGGCGATCGAAAAATTGACGTAGTCGTCACCGGCATTCGTCCCGGCGAAAAAATCGACGAAATTATGATTTCCGAGGAAGAACGCTATCGTACCGTCGATCGAACCACTTTCTACGCCATCCAGTCGATCTTGCCGGAATTGCAAACCTCCGACGAACCGATCGCCGACCTTAAAGGCGAGTTCAGCTCCGCGACCGACTTAATGACCTACGAACAAGTTTGCGAAATGCTCAAAGCTCGCCGTCTCCGACTCGAAGACGTCGATGAATCCGAGGGAGAATTGCTCCGATGAAAATCGCCACCGTCCTCGGCACGCGTCCGGAAATCATCCGGCTTTGCCGCGTCATCGATAAATTGGACCGCTTGTCCGAGCATACGCTCATTCATACTGGCCAAAATTACGATCCTACGCTCAACGACATTTTTTTCCGAGATCTCGGCGTTCGTCAACCCGATCACTTTCTCGGCGCGCAAAGCGGTCGCTTCGGCGATCAGGTCGGACAAATCATGTCGCGTGTCGAGGAAGTGTTCATTAAGAATCGTCCCGACCGCTTGTTGATCCTCGGCGACACCAACAGCGGGCTCGCCGCCTTCATCGCCAAACGAATGGGCATTCCCGTTTACCATATGGAGGCGGGAAACCGCTGCTTTGACGACCGCGTCCCCGAAGAGGTCAATCGACGCGTCATCGATCACAGCAGCGACGTGTTGATGCCCTACACCGAACGAAGCCGCGCAAACTTGCTTCGAGAGGGAATCGCCTCCGAGCGTATTTTCGTCACAGGAAATCCAATCCTTGAAGTGATTGAACACTACAAGGACCGCATCGACGCCTCCGACGCCCTACAGCGGTTAAAAGTCGAACCCGGTAAGTTCTTCCTCGTCACGATGCACCGCGCCGAAAACGTCGATCTCGAACCGCGGCTCCGCGCGCTCACAACCGCGCTCGAAGAATTGCATGGCGAGTACGGCCTTCCCATTATTTGCAGCCTGCATCCGCGAACGCGGAACAAAATGGCAGCCTTCGGACTTGATCCGAAAAAATCGGCCGTCACTTTCATGGAGCCTATGGGCTTCTTCGACTTCATAGCCTTGGAAAAACAGGCCTATTGCGTCTTAAGCGACAGCGGCACGGTGCAAGAAGAGTGCTGCCTGTTCCGCGTCCCAAACGTCACCATCCGGGATGTGACGGAACGGCCGGAAACCGTGGAATGCGGCAGCAATATGCTCGCCGGCGCCGATCCTGCCATAATCCGCCATGCAACCCGAGCGGTGTTGGAACTCGATCGCGCATGGACTCCGCCTCCGGAATATCTCAAACCGAATGTTACCGGCACTGTATTGAAAATAGTGCTAGGGTACGATCGTTAGGTTCTTTCATAATGAGTAATGGCCTAGTGGTGATGATAACGCCGTGAGAATTCTCCTCCTTACCCAATGGTATCCGCCCGAACCCCAAAAAATCCTTTCGGATTTAGCGGAATCGCTGCAGGCGGCTGGCCATCAAGTTTCCGTGCTCACTGGCTTTCCAAACTTCCCTGCTGGAAAAGTCTATCCAGGCTATCGCCAACGGCTTTGGCAGCGTGAGGATATTGGCGGAATTCCTGTGATTCGCGTCCCGTTATTTCCAGACCACAGCCGCTCTGCAATCAAAAGAAGTCTCAATATTGCCTCCTTCGCTTGGTCGGCGACGCTTTTGGGCTCGTGGCTTGCTCCGCAGGTGGACGTCATTCATGTGATCCATCCGCCTTTAACAGTCGCTTGGCCGGCTTGGTGGCTGGGTCTGCTGCGACGTACGCCTTTCACCTATGAAATCCAAGATATGTGGCCCGAGACGCTAAAGGCCACTGGTATGATCCGTAACAACTGTGCGCTGCGATTCATCGGATGGTGGGCGAAGCGCGTGTATCGCCGTGCGGCGGCCATCCGCGTAATTTCACCGGGCTTTCGCCGCAATCTCATCGAAAAAGGTGTCGCCGATGAAAAAATCCATGTCATTTCCAATTGGGTGGACGCCGCTTTTTATCGTCCTCTACCCCCTGATGAAAATCGAGCCGCCGAATTCGGATTAGCAGGCCGATTTAATATTCTCTTTGCAGGAATGATGGGGGCGGCTCAAGGACTCGAAAACGTCCTCCTCGCCGCTGCTGAGTTACGCGATCTGCCCGACGCCCAGTTTGTCTTTCTCGGCGACGGCACTGCCCTCGACTCGCTTCGGAGCATGGCAGCCGACCTACAACTCTCTAACGTGCGGTTTCTCGGCCGCCATCCTCAGAATGAAATGCCTGAATTCTTCGCGATAGCCGACGCCTTGTTACTCAATCTGAGCGACGATCCGCTTTTTGAAATTACGATTCCCCATAAAATATTCGCCTATCTGTCTTCCGGCAAACCGATCCTCGCAGCCGCGTCCGGAGACCCTGCCGAAGTTGTGAACTCGGCTGAGGCGGGCTTTACCTGCCCCCCAGGCAATCCTCAATCGCTGGCTCAAATCGTTCGTCAGCTATACAGTCTGAAACCCGAAGAGCGGCGGCGGTTCGGTGAAAACGGCCGTCGCGCCGCCGTCGAACAATTCGGCCGCAAGAAGATCGTTTGTCAGATCGCAAACATGCTCGAGGACGTCGTGAATCGCCGGCACATACGCCCCGCATCTTAGCGAACGCCTGCATAATTATGAACTATCTTTTTTACACCCTCAATTTGATGAAAAATTCCCCTGAGCCCGAGGCGTTGCCTATAAATTATCGGGTTGAAATATGGCGCCCCACGCTCTGCTCCATCAAGCCCCGAGGATTGCCCTTAGTTCCGTTCGGCGTCTGGTGGATTTTCCATCTCCTGCGTATCTTCTACAATCAAAACTATGGCTTAGTTTTAATTTATGAGGGGGATCGGCTAATCCATCGAACTTGCGTCTTTCCCGGATATTTTCGGTTTCCATTCATGGCGAGGACGGATTTGCAAATCGGCGACACCTGGACCGACGAAGTCCACCGCGGCAAGGGGTTGGCCGCATGGGCTATTCGCCAGGCCTTTGCCGCTTTCGGTCACGAAGGTATTTGTTTCTGGTACATTACCCTGCATGACAATTTCGCTTCGATCCGGGCCGCCGAGAAAGGCAAATTCGTACTTCAGGGCGAAGGGCGCCGAATCTCCCGTTTCGGTCTTAAGCCCCTCGGCGCCTATGTGCCGCTCGCGACTAATACGGATTCGCCTAAACCATAATTATTCAACAATAACGTCAAAGACAGCCCGATCATGATAAAACGATTGTTCGACTTTACAGTCAGCCTTGGGGGATTGATTTTGTTCTCGCCTTTGCTACTGTTCATTTCTCTTTGGGTCAAGCTCGATTCCCATGGGCCTGTTTTTTACCGTGGCAAGCGCGCCGGCAGATATGGCAATCCGTTCGCAATCTTCAAATTTCGCTCGATGGTGACTAACGCCGACAAGATCGGCGGTCCCACTACCTCCGGTGACGACCCTCGGGTTACCAAAAGCGGCCGCTTCATCCGCCGCTGCAAGCTCGACGAAGTCTCGCAACTGATTAATGTGCTTATTGGCGATATGAGCTTGGTAGGACCGAGGCCTGAAATCATCTCCAAAGTCGAGTTGTACAACGAGAAAGAGCGAAAAACTCTGCAATTGCGACCAGGAATAACCGACTGGGCCTCGATTTGGAACTCCGATGAAGGCGGAGTGCTCGAGGGCCTTCCCGATCCCGATGCTGCGTACGAAAAAGTCATTCGCCCCCGCAAGATGGATTTGCAGCTCTATTATTTGCAGACTCGCAATCTCTGGATCGATATTAAAATCATTTTCTGCACGCTTCGTAAAGTGCTGGACAAGAGTTACGTGCCTCAGGAGTTGGCGGAATACCCCTCCTTCGATGCTCTTCGTGCCGAAGCCTTGAAGTATGCTGCGGAGCAATCATCCGTCGGTGACGCGGCAGGTTCAGCTTCCTAAATTCACTCTAATTTATTCATTCATCCCAAAGAAGAGATCATTCAAAATGTCGATCGCTATTCCTTCCCGCAACGTTCCCTTCTTCAACTATCCTCACGTATACCTTTCCAACGAACAAGAATTTCTCAAAATCTTCGCCGACGTCGCTCGCCGCGGCGCATTCATCATGCAGCGTGACATGGTCGAGTTCGAGAAGAATTTGGCGAAATACCTGGGCGTTAAGCATGTGATCAGTATGGCCAATGCCACCGACGCCTTGCATTTGATGGTTCGTGGAGCTGGCATCGGGCCGGGCGATGAAGTTATCTTCTCCTCGCACACCATGGTTGCCACTGCCGCCGCTATCCATTTCGCCGGCGCGACTCCTGTTCCCGTCGATTGCGGCCCCGATCACCTCATTGATCCTGCAGCGGTCGCACGTGCCGTGACTCCCCGAACCAAGGCCGTCATGCCAACCCAACTAAACGGACGAACAGCCGACATGGATGCTATCGAAGCGATCGTCCGCAAGCATGGGCTGATCCTCCTCGAAGACGCCGCGCAAGGGCTGGGTTCTCGCTTCAAAGGAAAAGCAGCGGGAACTTTCGGGTTGGCCGGAGCCATCAGTTTCTATCCTGCCAAAACCCTTGGCTGCTTGGGCGACGGCGGCTGCGCCATGACCAATGACGACGAAATGTGCCGCAAACTGCTTCTCTTGCGTGATCATGGCCGCGATGAAGTCGGAGACGTCGCCTTATGGGGGTTGAATTCCCGCCTCGACAACTTGCAAGCCGCTTTTCTCAATTTCCGCCTGAATTCGTACGACGAAAGCATTGCACGGCGGCGCGAAATCGCCGCGATTTATCAAAAACGACTTGGTTCATTGCCTTCGCTTAAACTCCCGCCCGCACCCGACGCCGATCCGAACCATTACGACATTTTCCAAAATTATGAAATCGAAGCCGAGCGCCGCGACGAACTGCGAACCTATCTTAAAGAACATGGCATTGGAACTCTCGTCCAATGGGGTGGCAAGGCGGTGCATCAATATCCAAAATTGGGCTTCACCCAAAAGCTTCCGTTCACCGAAGAAATGTTCAACCGTTTGTTGATGTTGCCAATGAACACGTCGCTTTCAAACGACGACGTTGGCTACGTCTGCGATTCTATCGAGGCGTTTTACAATAAATAGGCGAGCCGCCGCTAGATACGCGAGATTGCCCGCCGCTCAAAAGCTCGGCGAGAGCCTCGCCCTCTCGACATCACACACAGCTATATAGCGAAAAATGAACCAATTTCAGAATCTCTCGTTGGACGAATCGCTTGCCGCATGCCGAGCATTGGCCCATAAAATCCGCCTTCATGCCCTCAAAATGACGCACCGTGCGAAAAGCTCCCACGTCGGAAGCTCCCTCTCAATCGCTGAAATTTTGGCCGTCCTCTATGGAAGAATTCTCCATGTCTCGCCCGACTCCATGAGCGATCCTCTACGCGATCGTTTTCTCATGAGCAAAGGACACGCCTGCGCCGGCTTATACGCCGTACTCGCCGAAACCGGCTTCTTTCCCGTCGAATGGCTAAAAAGCTTTTACGGCGACGGCGATCGCTTGCCTGGACATGCTACCCAAGGTATTCCCGGCGTCGAAGTCTCAACCGGTTCGCTCGGGCACGGCCTCCCGATCGCCTCCGGAATGGCCTTCGCCGGAAAAAACGATTCGCCTCCCTTCCGCGTTTTCGCCCTCCTCAGCGACGGGGAATGCGACGAAGGCTCCACCTGGGAAGCCGCCCTATTCGCCGGTCACCATCGCCTCGATAACCTTATCGCCGTCGTCGATTACAACAAAATTCAAAGCCTCGGATACGTCAAGGACGTCCTCAACCTCGAACCATTCGCCGATAAATGGCGAGCCTTTAATTGGAACGTTCGCGAAGTTGACGGCCATGACCTCTCAGCCCTCGACTCCGCCCTCTCCGCAGTTCCTTTTGAAACCGGAAAACCAAGCTGCATTATCGCCCACACCGTCAAAGGCAAAGGCGTTAGCTTTATGGAAGATAAATTGTTATGGCATTATCGAACGCCGCAAGGCGAAGAGTATGACGCCGCGATCGCCGAACTACAGGGAAAAAAATGAGAACAAGTTTCGTAAATACTTTAACTGAATTGGCGGCGAAAGATTCCCGTGTCACGCTTGTCGTCGGCGATCTGGGATTTGGCGTCGTCGTCGATTTCGCAAAAAGATTTCCTCGCCAGTTTATTAACGCCGGCGTCGCCGAACAAAACATGACCGGTATCGCCGCCGGACTCGCCTTAAGCGGACGAATCGTCTTTACCTATTCCATCGCCAATTTCCCTACCCTGCGATGCCTTGAGCAGATTCGTAACGACGTTTGCTACCACAAAGCTAACGTCATCGTCGTCGCCGTCGGCGGCGGATTCGCCTACGGCTCTCTCGGAATGACTCACCATGCCGCCGAAGACGTAGCCATCTTACGTACGTTGCCCGACCTCGCGGTTATCGCTCCCGGCGATCCGCTCGAAACCGACGCCGCCGTAAAATACGTCGCCGCTGGCGTGGGGCCCGTCTATCTCCGACTCGGTAGAGCCGGCGAAACCGTCGTTCACAAAAGCGCTCCCGATTGGAAATTCGGTAAGGCCTTACTCGTTCGTCAAGGCTCGGATATCACCCTCGTCGCCTCCGGCGCTATGCTCGCGACCGCCGTCGCCGCCGCCGATGTCCTGGCCGACTCCGGCCTTTCCGTGCGAGTGCTCAGCATGCACACAATTAAGCCCATCGACGAAGAGGCTATCATTGCCGCGGCTCTCGAAACCAAAGCGATCGCTACCCTCGAAGAACACAGCCTAATCGGTGGACTCGGCGGCGCCGTCGCCGAAATCTTATGCGATGCCGATGTCCCTAAAATTCCTTTCCGCCGAATCGCCCTTCCTTCCGCCTATGAAAAAAGAGTGGGCGATCAAGATTACTTGCGTAAACTAAATGGATTGGACGTCGATTCCGTGGTCCTACGCTTGTCCGAACTCCGCAAAAGAATCGGCCGCTAATTCCTCAACAAACAGACACAACATACGTTCGGGCGTATATCCGTTTCTTATTATTATCGTCTCACACTTTGCCCTCGTCAGGGCGTTTTGCTCGGTACTCCTACGATGAATGTTCTATTAGCTGCAGCTTTGCCGCCCCCCGACGCCGGAGGCATCATTACCTGGACGAAAGCCTTGTGCGCCGGGTTAAAGTCTCGCTCTGATATTAATTTAAGCGTCATCGATATGATGCCGCGATACCGATCGCAAACGAATAGCTCGTTGTCAAGCCGCTTGATCGGAGGCTCCGCCCAAGCAATGCGAGACATCTGCAAGCTAAGAAAACAGCTCAACGAGAACGCATTCGACGTCTTCCACCTTTGTTCCAGCGGCGGCTTGGCTTCTCCCAAAGACATAACCATGCTTCGAATCGCGAGAAAGGCGGGAATCCCCACCGTCTTGCATTATCACATGGGACGCCTTCCCCAAATCATCAGCGTTAGCGGCGTCGCTTGGAAGCTTAAACAAAAAGCGATTCGCCTCTCCGACGCCGTCATCGTACTCGATAAACGGTCCGAAGACTCGCTAAAATCCGCTTTGCCCAACGCCAACGTCCTTCGGTTGCCCAACATGATCGGCGTCGCAAACGTCCAAAATTTTATCAAGGACAACTCATTGGCCCCTCTTCCCGCCGTGAACGGAAGGATGCGAATCGTCTACGTCGGATACGTCGTTCCCACCAAAGGCGTCGGCGAATTAGTCCAAGCTTGCTCCCGAATCAGTTCCGACCGAATCGCTTTGGAAATCATCGGCCCCTTCGAAAACTTCTATCGCGACGAATTACGCGAATCCGTCGGCGGCGACGAATCAAATAGTTGGCTCCGCTTCCACGGAAGTCTTCCTCGTCTCGATGCGCTTAAATTCATCGCCAACGCCGACATCTTCGTCCTGCCAAGCTATACCGAAGGCTTTCCCAACGTCATTATGGAAGCGATGACCTTCGGTCGCCCCATAATCTCCACTCCCGTCGGCGCTATCGCCGAAATGCTCGACGTCGGAGGCCCCGAGGAATGTGGCATTCTCGTCCCCCCTCGCAACGCCGGTGCCTTGCACCGTGCGCTCCGCGACATGCTATTTATGTCCCTCGAAGAACTCGCAAGACTTGGCCAAAAAGCCTTTGAACGCGTCAACCGAGTATACGACTCCTCCGTCGTCATTAACCGAATTATCGATCTTTGGACTTCCCTGCGCCGAAACAACTAAGTCGCTCGCTCCCAACCAAGCCCCCACCGGAGTCCATGCTTAAAGAAGTCGCACTTACCGCTGCTGAGTTGATCGCCAAAAATATCTACCGGCGAACCCATGGACTCATCTCCTCTAAACGGGTTTCATTCCAATCGAATCTCCTAGCTCCGACGTTCGTTTCTCGCGAATCCCTGCACGATCGCCTCGCCGAAATCGGCGTCAACTCCGACGCCTTGGTCATGGCCCATACCTCCGTCTCCGCTTGGCGATTTCTCGCCGCCCAAGACGGAAAAACCGAATCCGCTTCCTCCATGCTCCATGCCGCGAAAGGCTTGCTCTCACTCTTCGATGAATTGCTCGGCCCGTCCGGCTCCCTCGCCATGCCGACCAACGCCGCCTATCAAGCCGACGACGCGAATCTCTCTTTCGACCGACGAAAAGAATCCATCGTTACCTATGATCCGCTCCGCACTCCCAGCGCCGTCGGTCTGGCCAACGAGCTCTTCCGCCGATCTCCCGGCGTGAAGCGCAGTTTGCATCCCTACAACTCCCTCGCCTGCAAAGGTCCGCTTGCCGACGCCGTTCTTAAAGACAATCTCAACGACCGAAAACCCCTTCCCCACGGCATCGATTCCGCTTATCGTAATTTCACGCTCCGCAAAGGGCTCATCGTCAGCGTTGGCGTCTCGCTAAGAAAAACGCTCACCGTTCTTCATGTCGCCGAGGAAGTTCGCGACGCCGATTGGCCCATCAAAAACTTCTTTGAAACGCGAAAATACAACATCGTTTTTCCCGACGGCCCGCGAATCGTCGAAACCCGACAAACCCGCGCCGAATTCATGAAATATTGTTTCTGCCCCAGAAAATGCCTTCGCGACATGGTTCGCGAAGGAATCGTACATGAAGGCTCTTGCGAAGGTATCCCCGTCGATTGGGCCCGCGCCGACGAAGTATTTGACTTTATGATGCGCAAAAACGCCTCGGGAACCTACCCCTATTATCTCCCTCGCCTTCTCGCTTAGCAATTTAACAAAGAGGTAAAAATGTCCCTCACCGATCGTCTTGCCGTCGTCTTTGAAAACGCCTTCGGCCTCGATAAATCCAAATTCACTCTAGCTCTCACTCCCGAAGAAACTCCCAATTGGGATTCCGTCGGCCATATGAATCTCGTCAACTGCCTCGAACAGGAATTCCAAGTTCAGTTCGAAGTCGACGACATTATGGAAATGAGCTCCCCCGAAAAGATCGTCGAAATCCTCAAAGCCAAAGGCGTCGCCGAATAAGTCCGCGCTCATCGCCTCGCTGCCTCTAATGCGAAGCCACTAACGTCGCCGATTTGTCAAACTAAATGTCGAATCCGCCTTCCAACGCCGTTGATTATCTCCTCGCCGCCGGCAAGTCCGACGCACCCGCACTCCATTGCGACTGCCGATCGATGACCTACGCCGCGCTCCGCGAAAACGTCGCGGGACTCGCTTCCCTGCTCCTCCAAAATGGCGTCGCCAAAGGTGATCGTGTGGCTGTCCTCGCCGAGAACTGCCGCTTCTTCGTCGCCGCTTACCTCGCCGCCATGCGAGCCGGTTGTTGCGCCGTACCGATTCCGACCGACATGAACGAGGAGCGTTTTAACGAAATCGTTGAAAACCTCGGCCCGCACGCCGTCTTCGCATCGTCTCGACTCCGTCGCCGAATCGAATCCGTCGTCTCGCGATGTAATCTAATAATCATCGACGACGCGACTGCTCTCCCCGCCGCCGATTACTTCGCGACCGCTTGGCCCGCCGTCGATCCCGCTTGCGACTTGGCCGCCGTCATGCTCACTTCCGGTTCTACCGGATCGCCCAAAGGCGTCATGGTCTCGCACCGCAATATCATCGTTAACTCGCAAGATATCGTCGAGTATCTTGCTCTCAACGACTCCGATCGCGCTATGGCGGTCCTCCCATTTTACTATTGTTACGGCGCCTCGGTCCTCCACTCGCATCTCGCCGTCGGCGCCTCCGTCGTCATAAACAATCGCTTCATGTTTCCCGAAAAAGTCCTCGACGAATTAGCCTCCGCTCGTTGCACCGGATTCGCGGGCGTTCCTTCAACCTATCAAATCCTCCTCCGAAAAACCCGTTTCACCTCCCGCCAATTTCCCGACTTGCGTTGGCTCCAGCAGGCGGGCGGAAAACTCCCCAACCCTTTCATCTGCGAACTCCTCGAAGCGTTTCCTCAAGTCAAACTCTTCGTCATGTACGGCCAGACCGAAGCCACCGCTCGACTCAGTTACCTTCCGCCCGACCGCCTCGACGATAAACTCGGCTCCGTCGGAAAAGGACTTCCTCACTCGAAATTGGAAGTCATCAACGCCGACGGCCGTCCGGTCTCTCCCGGCTCCGATGAAATCGGCGAAATCGTCGCTTCCGGCGACAACGTCACTCTCGGCTATTGGAACGACCCCGCCGAGTCAATCAAATACTTCCGTGACGGAAAACTCTACACAGGCGACATGGCCCGACTCGATTCCGACGGTTTCATCTTCATAGTCGAGCGCGCTCGCGACTTCATCAAAGCCCTCGGCAATCGCGTCAGTCCGAAAGAAATCGAAGAGGCGATTTCCGAAATCCCCGAGGTCGTTGAAGCCGCCGTTATCGGCGTTCCTCATGAAATCTGGGGTGAAGCGATCAAAGCCTTCGTCGTTCCCGTGAAAAAAGACGCCGTCACCGCCGAAAAAATTCGCGCGCATTGCCTTGCGCGTCTGCCGAACTATAAAATACCAGAATACGTCGAAATCGTTTCGCAGCTTCCTCGTACTAGCGCCGGAAAAATCTCTAAAGAAAAGCTCCGCCAAATCGAAGCCGCGAAACTCGCAAATTAACCGCTGAACCGTTCATGCAAACGCCTATTGACCAACAAGTCGACGCCCTAATCCGCGGTCCGCAATACGATTCGCCGCAGGCCGATAAAGACCTCGCGCTTACCGTCATCCTCCGCAAACTCTGTCCGCAGGTCGCCGCAAGTTGTTCTCCATACGACCGATTTCTCCGTCGATTGGGCGACGAACCCGCCGCGTGGACCCGCACGGCCGACGTTCCTCCCGTCCCCGTCTCCATGTTCAAACAGTTCGTTCTCTCCGCCGTTCCTCCTGAGAAAGTCGTCCGCGAGTTACTCTCCTCCTCGACCACCGGCCAAGCGCCCAGCCGTATTTTTATCGATAAAACCACCGCCTTTCGACAGGCCCGCGCGCTCGCCTCCATCTTGAAAGAACATATCGGCGGCACACGTCGTCCTTACCTCGTCCTCGACGCCGCCGAGTCGGCCGGCGAAGGCGATTCGCTCACCGCGCGCGGCGCCGCCATTCGAGGCATCGGAAACTTCGCCTCTCAAACCGTCTTCGCCATGCGAAAACGCCCCGACGGCGACTTGGAAACCAATTGGTCCGCCGTCGATCAATTCTTCGAAAAATACGCCTCCGCTCCGATCATCCTTTTCGGATTCACCTTCATGGTCTGGACCCGATTCGTCGTCGAAGCCGAACGCCGCAACGTCCGCTTCTCCGCTTCGCAAGCCACCTTGCTGCACTCCGGCGGTTGGAAAAAACTATCCGCGCAAGCCGTTTCCAAAGAGGAATTCACTGGGCGAACCGCCGCCGTTCTCGGCGCCCCCGAGTCTTCCATTCTCGATTTCTACGGCATGGTTGAACAAGTCGGAACCGTCTTCGTCGATTGTCCGGCGGGCAATAAACACGCCCCCGCCTTCGCCGACGTCGTCATTCGCCGACCGAAAACCTTCGAGCCGGTCGCCCCCGGCGAAACCGGCGTCATCGAAGTGGTCAGCGTCCTACCGACCAGTTACCCCGGCCAAGCCCTCATCACCGAGGACCAAGGCCTTTTGCTCGGCGTTGACGATTGCCCGTGCGGCCGAAAAGGGAACTACTTTCGATTCACAAAACGCATCGAACGCGCTGAAGTCCGCGGCTGCGGCGATACCTTCGCGCAAGCTAGGGAGATCCGATGAGCGTCATTCGTTTTACTCAACAAGGAACGGAACAAGCGGGCGAATCTCTCGCCCCGATCGTCCAATCGCTCCGCGCTCGGCGCGACGCCTTGGCCGCCATCCCCGCCTCCGCTCTCGTCGCCCTCTTCGCCGATTTCGGCGCCCGCATCATTCGCGATCCCCGTACCCGATCGCTCGAAGGCTGCATGTTCCTTTCCGCCTGGCTGAGCGTTCATAACCTCCGCCAAGTCCTCGAGCTGAACCTCAACGGCAAACCCGAATACCTCGACGCCTTCCAACCCGTCGGTCGAAACTTTCTGGCCGCCAAGCCGCAAGGCCTCGTCTCCATGTGGATGGCCGGCAACGTCTCCACCCTCCCGCTTTTTTCCCTTATTCCCGCCTTGCTCACGAAAAACGTCTGCCTCGTCAAGCTCGCGTTTCCCGACCCTAACGGCATGGACTCGCTCCTCGCCGTACTCGCGGAATCAGAGGCCGAAGGCGTCCTAGGCGCCGACGTCCTCGACTCGATCGCCGTCGTCTGGTTCGACTACCGTGATCGCTCGCTCAACGAAGAAATGTCGCTTGCCGCCGACGTGAAAATCGCCTGGGGCGGCGCCGCCGCCGTCGAGGCCATCTCCGCCCTCCCCCGCCGCGAACACTGCGTCGAAATCGTCTTCGGCCCGAAATACTCCATCGGCCTCGTCGATAAAACGCTCCTCGAGGGAGACGAAAAAAAAATCTCCGACGTCGCCGCCGCCTTCGTCCGCGACGTTGCCGTCTTCGATCAGCGAGCCTGCTCCGCTCCACAAACTATTTTTATGGAGCGTAACGCCAAAACTTCATTGCGCGAGTTCGCAGAGCAGTTTGCCGCCGCCTTCAAAAAACTCCCTTCGAAAAACGACCTCGACTCCTACACGGCTATGCAAATCGTCAACGTCCGCGCCCGCTGGGCGATGGACGAACGGCGCGACGTCGTCGCCTCGGCAGACGGTCCAAACTGGACCGTCTGCATGGACCGCGAAGTCTCACTCAAAGAAGCCGTCCAGTCCCGCACCGTCTTCCTCACCGAAATCGACTCCTGGCGCTCCGTCGTTTCCCTCCTCTCTCCTAAAATCCAGACCGTCGGCATGGCCTTCGGCGACTCGACGGAAGCCTCCGCCTTCGCCGAAGCCGCCACACAAGCCGGCGTCGTGCGCTGCGTCCGCCCCGGCATCATGAACAACCACGAATCTCCCTGGGACGGCAAACTTCTGCTTAGCCAACTCGTCCGCTGGGTCACTTTCAAGCCATAACCCTGCGAACTTTCTTCAGCCCGTTCCTCTTCTTCACCCGCACCCATCCCCCCGTTGCCTTTCGGCAACATTTCTTTCCGCCGCCTAAAAAAACGCCCAAAAAAGCGTTTTTCCATCTATCGGCTTATTAACGACTTACATCGTCTCGCTCTTTTTTCTCCCCGGCCGACGCTCTCCGGCGCTCCGTTTGCGTTCAATATCTTCCGCAAGGATGCTTTAGCGAAGAGCCCTGTCCCCTCAGGCTCTTCAACGTTCGCAACTCCCTTCGCCCAAATCTCTACACCCAACAAAAAATGCACGCTCGAGAGCTTATCGAACTCGCCGCGATCGTCGCCGCCCACGGTCCGACCTTGGTCCGCGGGGTCGAACGCCTTTCCGAACGGGGATTAGAGGAGTATTGGGCAGCCTCTAAAATTCGTCTCGATCGTTGGGCCTTCGCCATGCGCGCCTTCAACGATCAGTCCGGAAACGTCAACTACTATCGGGCCCAATGGCCGCACATCCGATCGACCCTCGAAGAAGTTCTTAGCGGCGAAACTCTCACTCGCGTTTGGGCGGCAGTACTCTGCGCCCACGACCGCTTCCATAATCTCGCCGAATCGGCTCCCATCGCCCGTAGCGTGATGCTCGGCCATCAGGAAGCTCGCAATCGAACGCTCACCTTCTTGCTCCGCAGCTTCGGTTACAACGCCGAAGCGGCCGTCCAGCTTAACACGCTTCGCCGTCGCGTCGAACGTTGGACCGATCTCCTCATCGGTTACATCGCCGGAGAGCACGACATCGAGGAGTTCGCCTTCGAACCCAGTCGCGCTCGCGACTTCGCCGAAGAACTACACTTCCAGAGCGGTCATTCCGGCGGGCGTCACGCTTGGCCGCTCGTTCTTGTCTCGTTGCGAGCCGCCTTCAAACAGGGATTGTCTCCCCGCAGCCCCAACGAAGACCTCAACTCTCGCATCGCATGCAGCGTTCTCTCCTGCTTCCAATCCGAGTTGTTCGACTCGACCGGGATGTTCCGTTCTCTCTGGCAAGTTCGCATGCGGAACAAAGTTTCCGACGTCCAAGGTCTACTCGGCGAAGTCTTGGGCGATTCGCCGAGCGCTCGGACCGCCGCCGCTTCTCGCTCCGTCGCCCCCGAAGCGGCACGCCGCCGCTTTAGGGCTTAATCTCCGGTCCTCGCTCTTGCGGCGACTTCATCATCTCGGCCATCTCCGCCATGCGGTATTCAATCTCGAGTAGCGTCGTGGCCGTCTTCATTTGCGATTGATTGACCAGGTTCCCGATAAATTGGACCGCCGTGCCCACCAGCATCGCCAGTCCGAAAAGAATCAGATGGACTCCGTTCACGTCTTTCGGCGCAATGAGGAAAAAAAGCGTGAGCAGAAAAACGACGAACACCCAAGACATGCCGGAAATGGCGTTTTGATCAAACGACAAATTGATCGATCCGCGACGGAATATCTTTATCGAAATCACGGCCCAACCCGCGCTGAAAGCCGTCCCCAACAGCAACCCCATTCGCGCTAGGAAGTGAACTTCCGGCGGCGCGATGATCGAAAAAACGAGAAAACCGATTCCCGCGGCAATGCTAAAAACGGCCGTCGTTAGCCAAACTCCGCGATGAAATCCGCCAATTTTCTTTTGGTGCATATTACGAATCTCCTGTTCATATTTCTCTTTTAACGCCGGCGTATGTTTTTCCGACGCTAAAAGCCGATCGCGAATGGAGTCATTTCTATTCGTCATCGCCTCTCCTCCTTTCGCTCTAGCACGACGCGCAAGGCCTGTTTGGCATAGTGCAAGCGCGACTTCACCGTCCCCGGCGAAATCTCCAACACTTCCGCCATTTCGTCCAGCGATAAATCTTCCAGAAAAAACAGCGTAAGCGCTTCGCGATGCGCCACGCTTAAAAGGCTCATTCCCCGATGCACTTCCTCCGCGTCGTCGAACCGGTCGTTTTCCTCCGAGGCGAAAAATTCGTTCGCCACGTCCCCTTCCTCAAGATGATCTTGAGCGCGTCGCAAGCTCCGCCAATGACTCATCGCCGCGCATCGCGCCGTCCGATAGAGCCACGCCGGCAACCGCTCCGGTTCCCGAAGAAGGCGAATTCCCTTGAAAACCTTGATCCACGTCTGCTGCAACGCGTCCCAAGCGTCTTCCTCGCTGGCCGTCAGCCTTCGCACGTAATAAAACAATCGATCTTCCCAAAGACGAATCAAATCGTCGAAGGCTTGCTTCTCTCCGCGCTGGCAGCGCAGCACGAGCAACTCCTGCAAGATCGTGTTTTTGTCGCGAGGCTTTTCCATCTACTCTTCCCAAGCTCCGGATAACGTCGGCTTTCATCTTAATAGCCGCTCTTTGCCGAGCAAAAGTTCATCTCTTTCCAAGTTTTTCGCTGATTCTCTATCCCGCTAAGCCCCCCTCTGCGGCAAAAACCGGCGGCAAATCAGCCTATCTTAACGCATCAGTCGCCGGAAAATTTTCCCCAACCGTTATTTTTTAACAGAGTCGGGCCGATATTATTCTAAGCGTCCAAAGTGGCTATTGGATCGTTTCGCGGTCAAAAACGGCTCGCGGATGATTCACGGCCGACTCGGGAATAAAACTTGATTTCGCATCGCTGGCCCTCTTTTCTTTTCACGGTCTTCGCCAAGGAAGGCAGATGAACCATGAGCATTTCCAGCATTAGCGGCTCGACGACGAGCACGACTACCGCCACAACCGCCTCGAGCAATTCGAGCGAGGACGCCCTTCAGGAAGCTCTAGTAAATTTTCAAAAGGCCGTCTCCTCGCAGCCGACGTTGATGAACTATCTCGACGGCTCGGCCAGCTCGTCGGACGTTCTCGATCTCTCCGAGGCAGCGATGGCCGTGGCCGACGCTTTGAACGCCGTGAAAACAGGTTCGTCGAGCGATTCTTCCTCCGATACGACGATCGAACAAGCCCAATCGACGATCGACGAATCGCTGACGACGATTCAATCGAAACTCAAGTCCGCCTTCCAATCGGCCGGCATCGACACGTCGGAAGAAATTGACTTGCAAATTGATTCCGACGGAAACGTGGTCGTTTCGAACGACAATCCGCAAAAGGCGAAAATCGAAAAGCTCTTCGCGAACAATTCCGATTTGAAAAACGCCTTCGCCGAATACGTCGGCTACAGTCAGATCGCCGAATCGACGATCCAAAACGCCGCCTATCAAGTGGCCTATGCGAAGAATCCTAAAACGGCGATCCAACAATACGCCTCCCTGTTAAACGGCTCGCTCGGCACGGTCACCCTTTCGGTCTACGGAAACACGTATACGACTGAAATGCAATCCGATTCCGGCGTGACCAATCTCTCTTCGACGACGGGTTGATTGAATCCATCGTCTTGACGGCGGCGCATCGGACAGGCTTCATTCTTGAACCAGGACCAATTTCTTGGCGCTCGGTTTATAGTCTTACGTTGTTTGGCGGCCATTTTCTATATTGAAGTAGGCAATAATTCTTTTTTTGTTTCATCCGGCCGCTGCACACGGCGAATATGAGGCGCTAATTCTCCCAAGCGAGCGTTTTGCCGGGGAACGCGAGGTTTTTTCGACGGCAGCGACGGAGAATATGGACGCATCTCAGCAGGCCTCTTTCCTAAAAACTGAATTGGCAAAGGGATAGGAAAACGCAAAACGGAGGGGTGTCCATATTCTCGGCGGTATTCTCGCAATGAGGTCCGCGCAAGTTTCGTTGCAGTCGTTCGTTACGATATTTCGACAGGTCCTTTTTACGTCGGAGCTTTTTCATTTTTTTTTGCAATCATGCGTCGTAAGGGGTTGATAGGACAATAAGTTTGGATCATTGGATCTCAGGCTCGCACGTTTTTCGCCCGTTGCGGGAAAGTCGAATAATCAAAGAGCGCGTCGCATTGTTGCGCGACGATACAGAGGAGAGTTTTAGCGGAAGGAGCGGCACAAAAACAAGGATGAAGGCAGAGGGATGAAGGATGAAAGTCGCGGCAGCAGGACGAGAGAAACAACGTAGGGAGCTGGGATGAGGGCGTAGGGCATAGGGACGCAAACGCTCGCGCGGAAGAGAGGGTGAAAACGAATCGCGGGATGCGGCGCCCCCTTTGGGGTCGAAGATTTTTGGGCGAGATTCTTTTTCCCCGGGTTGCTGCGCACCCGGGGCTAATGGCTGCCATCCTTTCAGGATGGTAGAGAGGCGAGTAGGGAGGGAAATGAATGGCGGACTACCTTGGCGTAAACGCCAAGGCTAGAACGGCCTAAAGGCCGAGAAAGGGGCATGAATGCCCCTCAAAGACGAGTCTTGGCTGTGGCGCAGCTTAGTGAAATAGGTCGAAAACGCGCAGCTTGATACTTGGAATCCGTATGAGAACCAGAGATCCGCCCCGCCCTATCCTCCACACGTCTACCGTATCTTTGGGGCGACGTCGGGGAGTTCGGCCATCGGTAGGCCGCTCACCCAAACGCGGATCGCGGCGTTTCCGTCGTCGTCGCTCGGATCACGAGTCGAGCCGGGGGCTTTCCCTTGTCCGTCCGCCACGGGATCTTTGCCGCCGACGCTAATCTGGACTTTATCGGGCTGCACGCCAAGCTTGACGAGATAGTTCATCGTTTCGAGGCAGCGGCCGTAGGCTTGCTCCCATTCTTGGCGCGATTGGGGCAAGCTTGGGGCGCGTAGGCATTGTTCGGAGACGGCCGCGCGAATCTCGACGCGATTGGCGTCCGATCCCCAGCGTTCGGCCATTACCCGCAACGAACGGCGTTGATCGGGGGCAAGCTCGGCTTGATTTCCGGCGAAGGAAAGGGAGGCCGCTAGTTGACGGGGGACGATTTTATTGGCGACTCGGGAGAATTCGACGGCGGTCGAGCCGGAATCGTTTTTTCCGTTGGCCGCGCCGCGTTGCACGGCGTCGAGCAATTGATTTCTTCCTTGTCCGGTTTTGGCGAAGGCGGCGTCGAGTTTTGCGTCTCGGTTGGCCGACTTCTCGCCGAAGTGGCGTTTCAGACCGTTGATCATCGATTGAAATTTACCGTCTTCGCGGACTTCGCTCACGGAATAGAGCAAGATGAAAAAGCCGAGCAACAGCGACATCATATCGCTGAAGGTCACGAACCAGCCTGGAGTCGAGGCCGGCGCTTCGTCTTCGTCTTTCCATCTACGCATAGGAGAATCGTCTCGATAAGTTGAAAAGCGGTAGCGAGTCGCCTACTTTTTCACGGTCGCATTCGGCGCGGCGACCGACTGATGCGGAGCGTGGAGGGGCGAGGCGTTTTGAGCGGCTTTGCGCGAGGCGAGGAGCCGATCGATGGCCGCCGCTCGCGAGCCGACGGATTTTCCTGAGGCCGCGCCGACCGTTTGCATCGTTTTGGGCGGGGGGACCGCGGCTTTGGCGGGCGAATCCCCTTTTCGCAAAATTCCGCTCTGCGAAGGAGCCGGACCGGCCGAAGCCGCAGCTTTCTTTTGCGCCGGGGAAAACAAGATGTTCTTCGCCGGTTGCTCGGCATAGACCGGGCGAGGATCGCCGGGCTTCGCCTTCTTTCCTTCCCGCTCTTCGGGAAAGAACGATTTAAGGCGCTGTTCGATGACGCGGGGATTATCGCCGGCTTGGATGGCCAGAATGCCGCGCACGATGATTTCTTTTTCCATTAACTCCTCTTTGCTTAAGCAATTCAGCTTTTCGGCGAAGGGGAGGCAGAAGACGTTGGCGACCACGGCGCCGTAGAGGGTCGTAATGAGGGCGACGGCCATTCCCGGCCCGATCTTCTCGGGGGTGGCCAAGTTGTTCAACATCGCGATCAGACCGATCAAGGTTCCGATCATACCGAAGGCCGGCGCGAATCGACCGACTTGATCGAACAGATTGCGATCCGAACGGCGATGCGCCGAAGTGACTTCCATCTCGGTGCGGAGCGTGTCTTCGAGCACGGTCGGCTTGACGCCGTCGACGGCCATTTGCACCGCGCGAAGCATAAAGGGATCGGTGATTTCCATCGAGCGATATTCCAAGGCCAGCATTCCGTCGCGGCGAGCGGTTTCGGAGAGCGAGACGATTTTTTCGGCCGTTCCGCGAAAGTCGGGGGCGTGATTGAATATCACGCGACGAAACGCCCGGGTAATTCGAAAGGCTTGTCGGGCGGGAAAGCAGATCAAGGCGGCGGTCATGCTGCCGCCGACGACGATAATCAGCGCGGCGTTGTCCCAATACGCTCCCGGCGTCGCACCTTGCACCGACGTTACGGCGAAGGCAAGCATTAACGCGCCGAATACGGCTCCCAACACGCTGGCTAAATCCATTTATCCAATCCTCGATGCGATTTATCGCGTTTTTAATTCGGCTCGGGAATCAAACGTTTCGATCGTTGATAGTTGATTGCGCGGCGTAAAACTTCGTCCATCGACTCGGCCACGACGACTCGCTCGCCGGTCGTGAGCGTCACGAAGGTGTCGGGGCGCGATTCGACGTATTGAATCAAGTCGGCGTTCACGACGAACGTCTCGCCGTCGAGCCGCGATAGTTTAATCATCGTTCTGATCCTGGTCAAAGCCGTTTTACGGCGAATTCGGCGGCGAAATTGATTTGGCGTCAGTTGGGTAGTTCCGTAGTAGTCCGTCAATCGTTCAATGTCAGGCGTTTCAGGAGGACCGTGAACGGCCCTGACAGGTTCCCAACTCAAAATTTAATATTATATTGCCGGGATTTTACCCGACGTAAACGTCGGGCCTGTGACGGCCTAAAGGCCGAGGAAGGGACGTAAACGTCCCTCGAAACAAACGGCCGCAATCAAAAACGACATTGAAAAGCACTTCACATCAGTTCGCGGCGCCTGCAAGCACGCACCCTACGGAGTGGGCGTTTACCGACCTAAGGTCAGTAGTTCGTCGAGCATTTGTTGCGTGGTGGAAATCACTTTCGCGTTCGAGCGATACATGGTCGAAGCGAGAATCAAGTCGATCAAGTTTCCGCCGATGTCGGTGTTGGACAATTCCAAGGCGCCGCCCTGGATGGTGCCGATGCCGTTTTCGCCGGGATTACCGAAGATCGGCAAACCGGAGTTCACGCCGGCGCGATACAAGTTTTGGCCCAACTGCTCCAAGCCCGAGGGATTGGCGAATCGAGCCAAACGGATTTGGCCGAGGTTTCGCGTGATACCGTTGCTGAACACGCCGCTGATGACGCCGTCTTCGCCGACGATAAAACTGGTCAAGGTACCGGGCGCCGAACCGTCTTGACTGGACACGTTCACCGAGCTCGTCGTGGCGGCGAGGCCCGAAATGTTGGAAAAGTCCAAATCGAAGATCAAGGGGGAGGTCGAGGCGACGTTATCGCGGTAAATCGCCACGCTTTTGCTGCTGGCGGTGAGATAATTTCCTTCGCCGTCGAAGGAGATGGTTCCCGTTCCGACGTCGGTCTTGGCCGTGTTGGTTGAAAGTTCGTTGCTCGACGAGTCGGCGAACCAACGATAGGTGGTCGAAGTGCTCGTGCGGCTTTCCAAGACGAAGGTCAATCGCAGATCGCAGGAAATACCGAGCGAGTCGTAGACGACGCAGTCGGTGACGGCGCTTTCGCCCACGCCGTCTTGATAGGTGGTGAAGGGCATGGAAATCGTCGAAATGCCGGACGTGTTCGTCAACTTCAGATCGGAAATGCCGATCTTAATGTCGTTCTTCGTGCCGTTGTTGCTCACCAACATCATGCGACCGGTCGAGGTGACTTGCCAACCTGGATCGACATAGGTCGGCGGCTCGGTGTTTTTAACCGTATCGATCGAGGCGGGAATCCCGTTCGTCGACGTTCGCTGAACAGTGCCCAAGGCGTCGGACATGAATTGCAACAGATCGCCGACGGTCGACGTCGCCGTAATGGTGAACGTCTTTGCGCTAAGTTGCTTGCCCCCTTTAGTGCCGGTAAAGGAGAGAACGCCGGGCGAAAAAACGCTCGAATAGGTGCTGCCGCTACGGCTGATCACGTTCGTTAGCAACGAGAACTGCGTGATCTTCGGTCCGTCGAGATCGATCTCGGGAGAGTGGACCGTTTCGCTCGTGTAGAGCGACGAATCGGTCGACGCGTCAATATACTTCACCGTACCGGTGTCATTTGCAAACGTATTGACTTCAAACCAACGATCCGAACCGGCGGTGGTGGTCGGCGCGTTGCGATAGATTTTTATATATTGCCATCCGGTCGTCCCGCCGGTCGTCGGGAGATTGCTTAATAGGACGCGTCCGTTCGCCGCCACCGTGATACCCGAGGTGATGGGGCTGGGACGGCTGGTGGTTCCGTCGGAATTGTAATAGCAGACGTAGTAGGAAACTTGTTCCTGATTTCCGATTGACGCCGCATTCAGCGTGACGCCGACCGGGGCCGTTCCGTCGTCCGTAAACACGGTGGTTCCCGCAGCAACGTTATCGACGTATGTGTACGTTCCGGTCACAGGGTCGCCGCTCGTTCGATAAATATTTATCTGCGTAAATCCCGATCCGGTGGCGATCTGCGGAATATTCGCCAAATTGACAGTCTGATTTACTACTCCGTCGACAAGTACACCCCCAACCGGCGAGGCGGCGCTCGCGGCGCCTTCCGTTAACGGCAATGCCGTGGTGGCCGGCGGGTTTCCTGTCGCGAATACGTATTTATAGTAATAGGTTCCGCCTGCTAGCGTACCGCCGGCGGCCGCCGTGGCGGTCGTCGTCGTCGTGACCGGGGAACCGGAAGACTCGCCGGTGGCCGCCGTCAACGGATAAGTGTACGAATTATCGGACAAGATTCCCGTCTCGACGATCGAGGCCGAGGTCGCCAGATTGCCGGTCGGAGTGAGCGTTCCTTCGAGATAGACGTTTTTCGTCGCTTCGGCCACCTTGGCTTGTCCCAAGGGGATCGAGATCGGCACCAGCTTCGTCGTGTCGATCGCATAATTCGTATCGACGCCGTAGCCCATCACGCGGTTGCCGGTAAGGGTGACCAACTCGTTCAAGGCGTTGGTGGAGAACTCGCCGTTTCGCGTGTAGAGGGTTTCGCCCGAGGAACCTTGAACGATGTAGAATCCTTCGCCCTGGATGGCCATGTCGGTGTCGGTCGAACTGACTTCGATCGTGCCTTGGCTGAAATCCTGGGCGATCGAGGCCACTAAAACGCCAAGGCCGATTTGTCGGGGGTTCGAGCCGCCCGAATCGGTCGTCGGGGCCGAGCCGAGGCTGCGCGTTTGCAAGAATTGCGTGGCGAACGACACCGACGATTGCTTGAACGCCACCGTGTTCGAGTTCGCTAGATTGTTTCCGACCACGTCGATCGTCGATTCCGACGCCGTCATGCCGGTTAACGCGGTGGTGAGTGCGGAAGTTAAGCCCATCGCTTATCTCCTTGGTATATTCTCAAATTTTGTATTTGCGGGATTGTCTAAATAACAGTTCGGCGAACTCGTCGTTTCCACTACTTCTAAGTCGAACTCGACGTCGTGTCGGACGATACCGACGGATCGTAAATTTCGAGGATATTCTTGACCGGAATCGCTTTTTCGCCGACGTACACGCTCACGTCGCCGTCGTCGACCAACACGTAATCGACCACTCCGGAAACCGAATCGCCGGAAGCGGTCTTGCCGTTCACTTCTTTTCCGATCAACGTGCTGGCGGTGGAAATATTCTGCTGCAACTGCAACGACGACATCGTCTTCGTGAGTTGTTGGTTCGACTGAATGGCCGAGATCTGACTGACTTGCGACATAATTTGCGAAGTGTCGGTCGGCGAGGTGGGATCTTGATTCTGCAATTCGGTGACCATCAACTTCATAAAATCGTCGACGCCAAGGCTACTCCACTTATCCGAAACCGAACTGGTCTTGGACGAGGAGGTCGAACTGGAAGAACCTGTTGAACCTGTCGAACCGGTTGAACTTGTGGAGGACATTTCCGTAATCCTTTCTCTATTTCGTCGGCGGCGCCCGCCTCGCGTCGCATTGATTCACGCTAAATGATCACATTAAGGAATCCATTGTCGCCGGACAGCCTGGACGCGGAACTCGCGGCCGCGCCGGCCGTCGTCTCGGCCTTCATCGCAGCCGCCGGGCGCGAATAGCGGTAACTTTCTCGGTCGGCCTGCGAATCGGAGAAGGTCTGGCTCTGCTGCGAAGAGCCTCCCGTCGAGCCGTCGCTCAAGCTCACGTCGAACTTTTCCACTTTTATGTCTTGTTGAGCCAAACGCTCTTTCAACGACGAGAGGTTGTCCAACAACAACTGCCTCGCCTCGGGCGATTCGGCCTTCACGTTGGCCGTCATGACCCCTTTATTGACCGTGATTTCCATGCTCAGCGAGCCGAGCTCGGGGGGACTTAACTTCATGCGAACCGTTCCGCCGCGCACGCCGGTCGATAAAACCGCGCGTTCGACGCGTTGCACGAATCGGACGCGGTCGATCAAATCGCTCGAATTGGCCTCGGTCGTCGCTCCGTCGGCCGAAGCGGCGTTCGTCGCGGTCGAATTCGATTTCGAGGTTTCGCCGGTCGTCGCCGCAGCCGAGGTTGATTTCGTGCCGCCGATCGCCTCGACGCCGTCGGCATCCGATTTTTTCGCCACGCCCTCGACGTCGGTCGTTACGGTCGAAGCGGCGACCGTCGCGGCGGTCGCGGCCGCAGCGGCATTCATCGCCGTCGCGTTTTGCTGATTCGCGGCGATCGCCGGATCGACGTTTTGCGGAGATTGCGAGACGGCGCTTGGAGCTACTTTTTTCGCATTCGCCTCGGTCGCGGCAGCGGTCACGGTAGGGTCGACGGCGGCGGTCGCCCCGTCGTCCGTTTTGCTCTTCGCAGCATCCAACGCTTTCTTCATTAGCGCTTCAAAAGCGGCGTCGGTTTTCGCAGCTTGGTCGGTAACGGTCGCATTCGTGGCCGAAGTCGCCGTTTCGTCGGCGGCAGCCGCTGACGCGTCGTCGGCCGCTTGCGCCGCGGCGGCAGCTTGTTGGGCCGCTGAAGCTTGAGCGCCGGGCAAGCCAGGCGCACCCTGGGCGCCTGGCAAAGCGCCACCTTGTCCCGGAGCTCCGGTTGCGCCAACGCTCGCCGCGTCGATTCCCGAGACCGAGGCGATTTCGTCGCCGTCGGCCGAAGCGCTCGCGTCGTCGGCGACGGGTTGCGGGGGAGCCGCCTGCGCTAACGCGGCCGCGACGGCCGCCGCGTTTTCGTCCGCTTTCAATTTGTCGGGATCGGCGACCGACTCGTCCGTCGCCGAGACGTCTTGCGCGGTCTCGTTCGATTGATCTTGAGACGAGCTTCCGTCTTGGGTGGAATCGCCGCTCGTTTTCGCTTGCGATTGCTCGTCTTTGGCGTCGGCGTCGTTTCTCGTTTGGCCGTCGTCTTTCGATCGCACGTCGCGGTCGTCTTGGGCCTTATCCCGCGCTTCGTCGGCCGCATCGCGTTTATCTTGTTTATCCTGCGCCGCATCCTTGCGCCGCGCCGATTGATCGGAGGCCTTCGCATCGGCAGCGGATTGCGCGTCGTCGGCGTTCGACGTTGAATCGTTCCCGCTCGATTGACTCGTCGACTTTTTCGGTTCGTTCGACTTGGCGGCGGTCCGATTTTCCGAAACTCGGCTTGCTTGCTTCGCGGCGGCCTGTGCAGCAGTCTCCGCCTCGTTCGAGGCCGTCGATTCGCGCGACGCCGTTTGCATTTGTCGGAAAATCTCGTCAAACGCCGAACTCGATCCGCCTTTCAAATGAAGCTGGCTCAAATTCGAGATCACTCCATCGGCAAAACGCGTCGCGTTCGTCGTCGCTCCGTCAATTTGTGACATAATCGCCTCGTTGATTGGTGCGTTTTACTTTTGCTTCGGGTTCGCCAATTTCTTCGTCGCCGCGTCGGCCGCCGTTTTCACCGGGCCGCCTTCGCGAATCAGTTTCAGCACTTCGCTCACCCGCACCGCGTCGTCGGGAGTCTTGAATTCGGCCAGAATCTTCGCCCGCTTCCCGTCAGGCATCGCCGTCAGCAAAGTCGCCACGTCGTTTATTCGTTTGTCTTCGAGCATCAGCGAAAATTGCTCTTTCGCCTGCTTGGGCTTCAACGTCTCGAGGGTCGCACGGACCTCGTCCATTCCGGTCGAAGTGGCGTCGGCTCGGATCGCGGCCAACTGAGCGTCGAAGCTTTCCCGCACTTGTTTGAATTTTTTCTTTTCGTCGGCGAGCTTCGAGTCTTCCGAACGGACCTGGGCGAGACCGTTGCGCAGTTCTTGCCGCTTCAAATCCCAATCGCGAAACTTCAAATCCCTCAATTCGAGCAATTGATCGTAGGAAGCCTGCTCGGCGGGGGGCGCTTTCTTCGGTTTCTCGCTCGTTTTTTCCTCAAGTTCCTCACCGCGCATGACCGCCAAGGCCTTGGACGCCCGATCGCCGGTAACTCCCCATTTACCAGCAAAAACCATGCCGAGAGCCGCAGCCGATATAAGGGTGGCCGCGCAAAAATATAAAAACATGGCCCACATCATGCCGATCAGGCGTTTCATAGCTCAACCTCCTCCCAGGTAGCGCACGCGCGCACTTGGGCGACTTCGTCGAGCCGCTTCGCCTCCCGACCGATCTCCTCCAACCGGAAACGCTCGGCCTGCTTGTCTCGCAGTTTCTCCAACACTTTCACGTCGCGATTCGCCGCCATTAGCGCGCCGCGCCGCCGTTCGATCTCCTCGGCGACCATTTCGCGTTGGCGCTTCACCTGCGCCTGTTGAGCCAAGAGGGTCATTTCGTAGCGCTGCGACTCAAGCAATTGATCGACGTTCACTTTGCCCGGTCCGACCACACGGCGAAACTCATCCCGCACGAAATTCCATTCGGCCTGGAGCGCCTCTAGTTTTTCCCGCAACACATCGTCGGCGCGATAGGCTTCGTTCAATTCCGCCATCCGCTGATCGCGAACGGATTCGCGCAGCTTCAAGGAGGTCGCCATTCGGAATTTGAATTTCGCCATAATTTAGGCCGTCTTCGACTCGACGGGTTTATCCAATATTTTTCTATCTTCTCTGCGGTTGCGGCCCGACCTGCGGCTTGGCGACCGGGGCCGGGGCACCTTGCGCGATTTTCGCATGATACAACTTGAAAAGCTCGATCAGCCCCGCTTTCGCCTGTTCGACGCTCGACGCCTCGTTTACGGCCTGCCGCAAGAAGGCGTTCAAGACGTCTTGCATGTCGATAGCAGCATCCACGATCTTGTTCGCGCCTCGGCGGTAGGCGCCGATCGAAATCAAATCTTCATGCTCTCGGTAGGCCGCCAACAATTCGCGGACTTTTTGCGCAGCTTGCTTGTGCTCGGGATCGGCCACTTCCGACATTAGACGGCTCAAGCTCTCTAAGACGTCGATCGCCGGATAGTGTCCTTTCGAGGCGATTCGTCGCGAAAGCCAAGTGTGACCGTCGATCAAGCCGCGAACCGTGTCGCAAATCGGCTCGTTCGGATCGTCGGCCTCGACCAAAACCGAATAAAACGCCGTGATGCTTCCCTTCGGACTCCGTCCGGCTCGTTCCACCAATTTCGGCAACAAGGCGAACACGGAAGGCGGATACCCGCGCGTGGCCGGCGGTTCGCCCGCCGCTAGGCCGATCTCTCGCTGCGCCAAAGCGAATCGCGTCAGCGAATCCATGAGCAGCATCACATCTTTGCCTTGATCGCGGAAATATTCGGCGATCGCCGTGGCGGTCAACGCCGCCTTCGTTCGCATCAACGCAGGCTCGTTGCTCGTCGCAACGACGACCACGCTTCGCTTTAGGCCTTCTTCGCCCAAATCGCGTTCGATGAATTCGTTCACTTCGCGACCGCGTTCGCCGATGAGCGCGATCACGTTCACGTCGGCCGACGTATAACGGGTCATCATGCCCAAGGTCACGCTCTTGCCGACTCCGGACCCCGCGAAGATTCCCATTCGCTGCCCTTTGCCGCAGGTTAGCAATCCGTCGATCGCGCGAACGCCGGTCGATAGCGACTCCAATATCCGCGGACGATCGCACGGATGCGGCGGCAATCGGTCGAACGCCGTCCGATCGGCGAGAACCGGCTGCGGCTTTCCATCGACCGCCTCGCCTTGCGAGTTAAACACTCGGCCGAGCATCTCCGGACCGACGCGAAGCCATTTCGCCGTGCGGGAAAGGCGAACGCGGTTGCCTCTTCGCACTCCGGCCATGTCGCTGTAGGGATACAACAACGTCAAGTCGTCTCGAAAACCGATGACCTCGGCGAACAGCGGCTCGCCGGTCTCGCGCTGGATTTCCGCGACGGCGCCCACCGGCGCGGGAAACCCCGCCGCGGAAACCGTCATTCCCACGGTGCGAGCCACGCTCCCGATCAAGCCGGTCGGCATTACCGTTTCGAGTTGTTCGGCGACGTCTTGCATCGTTTCTTTCGTTAGGAAAGCTCTTCTTCGATTCGCTTCAACTGCGTTTCAATCTGCTGATCGATCACGCCGAACCTCGTCTCGACCCGGCAACCGCCCGAGCTGATTTCGGCGTCGGCGATCACCGTCGTCTCGGCCAACGGCGTCGTCTCGTTGATTACCGTTTGCACTTGCTCGCTGAGCGCCTTCAAATCGGCGGGGTTCAAACGAATTTGCAATTGCGAACTTCCCGCCGACAGCTCCAACGCCTCACGGACCAACGAAAGGGTTATCTCCGGCTTTTGCGTCAGTTCGCGGCGAATGACTTTCTCGGCGATCATCGCGGCGACATGAATCGCTCCCGCCTCCCAGCGTCGCAACCAGGCTTGCTTCGCGTCTTGCACGTCATGCACCACTTTTCGCAAAGCGGGAACGACCGTCTCGAGCTGCTTTTGAATCATCTGTTCGACGGCCGCGAGGGCCGCCGTTCGTCCGGCTTGCCGACCTTCCTCCTCCGCGCGCTGTCGGATCGCTAAGGCCTCTTTCTGCGCCTCGGCCACGATTTTCGTCGCCTCGGCCTTCACATGCTGCAAATACCTTTCCGCTCGTTGCGACATGTCGTCGAAATTAAATTCCGTCATGTGCGACGATTGGTTGCGTTCCGTGGCTCGAATGATTGTCGGCATCGTTTCGCGTTTCCTCCTCCGGGTCGCTCGTCAAAGTTCAACTCACGCGCTCGCTCTTCTTCGGGTCAGATAGAGCGCTCGGCCGGCGATTTCGGCCAATCGTTTCCGCGCTCGATCCATGTCGCTAATCCGGATCGGTCCCATCGTGCGCAGTTTCTCGGCGAGCTCTTCCCGTTTCCCAGGAAGCATGCAACGCAGCGTCCGATGAATTAGGTAGGGGTCCGCGCCGAACAACGCCGCCGACAGCCAGGAGGGGTCAACTGCTCTGACCGTCGCCGTAAAAGTATCCTCATCCAAATTTTGAATTTCGGTGAACGGCGCTTCAGGCAAACGAAATCTCGTCGCGAAATCTCGGTCCCGCTCGGCTAAGTTGTCCAACATCCTCAATCCGATTTCTCCCTCCGTCGAATCGATGATGCCGCGAACCGCCTCCCAACCCGCCGCACGCTTGCGTTGCATGCGAATCTGGGACGACAGCCTCGTCTCCAGCGTTTTTTCGACGTCGCGGAGGATTTCCGGATCGGTCTCCTCCAAATCGACTAAACGCCGCATAACCTCAGCTTGCAAATCCGGCGCCAATCGCGACATCGCCGCCCCCGCCTGACGCGTCGGAAGGTGCGACAACACTAGAGCGACCGTTTGCGGACGTTCGCTCGAAAGCAATCGCGCTAATTTCTCGCCTTCCGCCTCGCGCAACGACTGGAACGGCGGCTCCTCGGGCAAATCTTCGACGCTGGCGCGCATTCGCGGCGTCGGCGAGCCTACCGCCTCTCGAAGACTTCCGGCCAACTCAACGCCGCCGTCGTTAACTTGGGGAGCCGGGCCAAAATTGGCGAATTCATCCAATATCCGAGACCGCTCTTCGGGCGAGACTTCGTCCAGGGTCAACGCCGCCATGCGCACTTTCTGCGCCATCGCCGGCCCTAATTGCCGAAGGAGCGCGTCTGCCGCCTCGTGATCCAACGACGCGACAACGATCGCCGCTTTGCGAATTCCCTCTTCCGCCGTCTTTTTCGATAATTTCGTCGCCGTGGCCGTCATAAAGCTTTATCCTGCGATAATTCCTCGAATCTCGATTAGGTCACGTTGCCGATCCAACTTTTCAACACGTTCGCCGCCGTGTCGGGATCTTCCTTCACGATGTCGGAAAGCTCGTCCCGTAACGACGGGCCGGTTGTGAAGCGTCGCAAGCGACTGGCGGCAGCATCGCCTCCGGCCGCCGCGCCGGCTTCTCCGCCTCCGCCGCCCCCCGCGCCACCCATACCCTCTAACGACGCCAAGTGCGGCAATTCAACCGGCGGCGGTAACGCCGGCGACGACTTGACCAGCGAACGCAACATCATGATCGTCATCCCGACTAAAGCAATCGAACCGAGCGTGCTCCAATTTTCGCCCAACCAGGATAACGCCGCTTTCGCCGAATCGGACGAAGACGAGGCGTCGGCCATGATGTCTTGAAATATCGTTACCGTCACCAATTGCGTCGGATCGTCAACGCCCTCGGCGGGCGGAAGCAATTGCGCCACGTGCTTCTGGATTTTCGGGGCCTCTTCGCCTCGGATCTGCTCTAAAGCCGCCTGATCGGGCGTCTTCGGCGTTTCGCCCGCCGGCGTCGGATTCCGTTCCGCCCAAATTTTCTTAAAGTAGCTCAACGGGATGCCGACCGAGACCTTCGCCAATCGCGGCGTCAAACCGACCGTTTCCGTCTCCGTCTCGGAGCCCGAGGTAAGACTGGTCGTCTCGGTCTTGCTCTGATCCTCTTCCTCTTTCGAACCGCCCGTTCGCGACGATCCTAGCGCGGCAGGCGCGTTCGGCTGTTGAGCGGCTAAACCGGGACGCCCCGCCGGACCACTGCTTTCTTGAGAACGCGTATTCGACTGCTCGATCACATGCACGTTCGCTGAAGCTTTCGGATCACGCACCACTTCCCGCTTCATGCTTTTCTTTTTCGTGTCGAGCGTGACCGTCGGCTCGACTGAAACGTTCGGAATGTAGCAGAGCGCGCCCAGAATTTTCGACTTCAAGTCGGCCTCATAGGTCCGTTTGAGCGAGACGTAGAGGTTATCCTCGGCCGCTCCGCCTTCTTCGGCGTTGCCCGACCAAGTGCGTCCGTTCAAGTCGGCCACCGTCACATTTTCCGGCTTCATTCCGGCGATCGCTCCCGCCACGGCGTGACGAATGCTCGACACCTTCTCGGCGTCCAACGTCGTGCTGCCGACCGGCTTCACCGAGGCCGTCGCCGTGACGATTTTTTCCTTATTGAAGCCCGATTTCGTGGCGGAGTCGTAAAGAACCGTGGCCCGCTCGACGCCGTTCATCGAACCGATGATCAGACTTAATTCTTCTTGCAGAGCGACCTTAATCCGCTGCTGCGTTTGCATGCCGCTATCGACGAACGAGGAATTGTCCAACGCCGCCTTCATCGCCGAGCCGAAATTGACCGGCAGCGCCTTCGCATCGGCCAACGCGGCGTAATAGCTCGCTTCTTGGCCGCGAGGAACGAAAATCTGCGAGCCGCGAACTTCATAATTCGTCAAGTTCGCCTTGGCGAACGCCGCCTCCATTGCCGGAAGCTGCGAAGGATTAACCGGCGCGCCGTGCATCAAATCGGAGGTCGCCGAGGTCATTTGGTGCGTAAAAAGATAGCCCGAGCTGACCACGATCGCCGCCATGAGCAGCACGACCGTCATCCGCGCGGCAGGCGTCATCGAACGGAATAAATCGACGAGTTGCGAATACGCTTTATTAAGAAAGTCCATCCTTGGAATCCTTCGCTGCTTTCCGCGTTTTTCGGCCGGCTCTCATCCTTGATCGCCGCGAAAAACGCTCTTCCGATCCCGCTATACGCGGATCGCTTGAATCTCTTGATAAGCGTCGACAAGCTTGTTGCGAACCTGAAGCATCATCTTAAACGCTAAGTCGGCCTTTTGCACCGCGGTCAAAACCTCGGCCGGGTTCACGTCGCCGCCCGTGGCCATCTTCTCCACCGCCGTATCGGCCTGCCGCTGCATCGAATTGACCTGATCGATCGAATCCAGCAGGATATTCTTGAACTTGTCGCCGTTCTGCGTCTGGGCGAGTCCGCTCAGACTCGACGCCGACAGCGAATTCACGCCGTTCAGTTGTCCGATGGAACTTATCATCTCGTCGCTCCCAGTTTATCGATTACGTTAGGGCCGTCGCCTTGCAGTTCGTCGGGCGCCGCCGGCCGCTTGCCAGCCAGCGCATGCCGCATTCATCTACGCAATAATTCGCAGCGTTTGCGTCTGCATATCTTTCGCGATTTCCATGGCGCCTAGGTTCGCCTCGTAGGCTCGAGCCGCCTCCATCGCATCGGTGAACTCTTCCATCATGTTGACGTTCGGGTAGGCGACGTATCCTTTGTTCGGCCCGTCCTGAATCGCGTCCGGATTCCCCGGCTCGTATTTCATTCGCGGCTCCGAATCGTCCATTTCGACCGACGCCGCCTTCACTCCGATTCCGCCGTTCGCGCCGACGCTCGCATCGGCTTGAAACGTCACGTAACGCGGCTGATACGGCTCGGGCTCGCCCGCCTCGTTGTGCGTCGTCGAAATGTTCGCCAAGTTGCTCGATATCACGTTCATCCGAACGCGCTGCGCCACCAAGGCGCTCGTGCTAATATCTATCGCGGAAAGCATATTCCATCCCTCGAAAAGGACTCACTTCACTACACCTTGCCGCTAATCGCGACGTCCAGCAATTGCAGCTGTTTCACCATCACCGCCAACGCCGTGTTGTGCTGAAGCTGATTTTTCAGCATTTCGGTCACTTGATTTTCCGTCGCCACGTCGCTCTGATCATGCCGCAAAATCGTATGCGTGTTTTTCGCCACTTCGCCCATGAGCGGCTTCGTGCCGAACGGGACTTCCCCTTTCGCGATTTCGACCTCCGAAATCGGCGAGGGGGGCGCGTTTCGCGCTTCGATCGCCGACTTCAAACGAACTTGGAAATCGTCCGCGTCGAGGTCACGCGCCTTGTAGCCGGGCGTGTCCATGTTCGCGATGTTGCCGGCCAATACGGTATGACGAGCCTCGGTGAAGGTCAGCACTTCCTGAAGAACGGGAATCGTCGTCGAATCAAACATGTTCATTGTCGCCGCTCCCTTTCTAAATCGCAAAAACGTTTTTTCGTTTTTCGCTAAAGGCTTTCTCTTTCCAACGCCGATAACTCCTCGCGTCTTTTCACGGTCGCGAAACTTTTCATCGAAGAAAGCTTTTCGTCTCCGCGTCGATCTTTTTCAATGCGACTCGCGTAATCGCCAATCGTCGGACGAATCGCAAAAAATATTTTCGCGGCGTTTCGGCGACGATCTCCGACGGCGTTCGCGCGTGCGCATTCGGCGATTTTTGCCGAAACGATGCGGCGAAAAGCGCCGTTCTCCTCAGCGCAACCGCCCGCCTTCCGGCGACTCGCGGGGCGCTAGTATAACGACTTAACGAATAAAATCCATACGACTACGCGCGACATTCCCCGCCTCCCCGTTCGGAGGGCGGATTATGTCCTGCGTATCTTCTCTAATCTCATCTCCGGGTACGGCTAGATCGGCTCAGCCGGCCTTTAAAAACGATTTCTCACGGGGCGCGTAACCGTATTGCCGAAGCTTTCCTGACAGCGTCCGTAAACCGATTCCCAACGCTTGCGCGGTCTTCGCCCGATGACCGCCGAAACGCTCTAGCGTCGCCTCGATCATCTTTCGCTCCATTTCTTCCAAGCTAATTCCGACCGGCGGCTCCGAAACGCTCGCGTCGGCTTGTGCGACAGATCCCGTCGGAGGCGCAATCAGCCAACGGCGTAACTCGTCGGCGCCGACCGTTTTTCCCGAGTGCAAAACGCTCGCCCGGGTGATAATATTCTCTAATTCACGCACATTACCAGGCCAGTGATAATCCAACATTAATTGCTGCGCAGAGAGGTCCCATACGCATGGATCCCGCTGCAAACGAGCCGCACTCCGCGCTAGAAAATGCTCGACCAGCTCCGGAATGTCCTCTTTGCGGTCGCGCAATGCGGGAACGTGTAAAGGAACCACCGCCAAGCGGAAGTATAAATCCTCGCGGAAACGTCCTTCGGCCACTTCTTTCTGCAAATCGCGATTCGTCGAAGCTAGCACTCGCACGTCGGCCCGAATCGTCTTGCTCGATCCGACGCGTTCAAAAGTTCTTTCCTGCAAAACTCGCAACAGCTTCGCCTGCAGGCGCGGATCGATTTCCGCGATTTCGTCGAGGAGCAGCGTACCGCCTTCGGCAAGCTCAAAACGACCGATCCGTTGCATATCGGCGCCAGTGAACGCGCCGCGTTCATGTCCGAACAGCTCGCTCTCCAGCAACTGCGCCGAAAGCGCAGGGCAATTTAAACTTACGAATTCCTTTCCCGCGCGATCGCTCGAGGCATGCACGGCCCTCGCGACAAGTTCTTTTCCCGTTCCGCTTTCGCCGGTAATCAACGCGGTTTCCGGCGTAGGCGCCACCTGGGCGATCCGCTCTCGCAATCCCTCCATCAATTTGCTTGCGCCGACCATCTCGGAAGGAACGGTTCCCGCCGCGATCCTCGGGAACGAGCATCGCTCGCCCGAGACCAATCGTCCGTGCCGGACGGCTTGACCGACGAGCCTTTCAAACTGTTCCGCGTTAAACGGCTTTTCAATATAGTCGAAGGCACCGTGTCGCATCGCGTCCACCGCCGTCGCCACCGAAGCATGGGCGGTCACCATGACCGTCTGGACGCCGAGTTTACGCTGTTCGATCTGAATGATGAATTCCAACCCGGTCATGCCCGGCATCTTCAAATCGGTGACCACGCAATCGAAGCGCTCGGTCTCCAGCGTCTTCAACGCTTCAACGGCGCTCGAACGGCAATCGACCTCGTGACCGGCCGCTTTTAACGTCTCGGCCATTGATTCCCGCGCTTGACGAAAATCGTCAACGATCAGAATTTTTCCTAATTCGCCGTTCATGGATGCGTATTCGTTGTTGATCATGTTCATGCCGCCGCCTCCAGCGCCGTCGCCCTAGGAAGAAATAACGTAAACGCGGCACCGCCCTCGGGACAGTTCGCCGCCGTCGCCTTGCCGCCGTGCGACTCGACGATACGCGAAACGATCGCCAATCCTAAGCCCGTGCCGTTCGGTTTGGTTGAAAAGAACGGGTCGAAGGCATGATGCATTGATTCGCTTGAAAGCCCCGGCCCGGAGTCGGCGATTTCCAACTCGACGAATTCCCGGCCTTCCGTAGCCGTTATCGTCAGATTGCCGCCGTTCGGCATCGCGTCGATCGCGTTCAAAGTCAAATTCAATAAGGCCCGGCGAATCATCTCTCGATCCGCCCATACTCGAAGGTAATCGGGCATATCCAAATCCAATTCGACTCCCTGCGCCTCCAACTGCGGCATCAATCCGTCGAAAATCTCCTCGGCGAGGTCGGCCAGGAAAAATAATCCTCGGTGCGGATCGCGGTCGGCCGTGAAATGCAGCAAATCGTTCACCGAGGCGTCCAATCCCGTAAAGCCAGCCGTTATCTTATCGACGATCGACAAGCTCCCCGGATCGCGCGACAATCGCCGACGCAATAAGCTCATGTAGAGCGTAATGGGAACCAGATTATTGCGAACTTCATGCGCCACGTGCGAGGCCATTTGCCCTAAATCGGCAAGTCGATTCTTTCGAGCAAGTTCGCGGTTTTTGCTTTCCAATTCGTCGGTCAGGTATTTGACCTCTTCCCGCAACGCCTCGTGAGTTTGCTCCAATCGCAACGTGGCGGCGTGCCACGCCGTGAGAACCGTCTCTAAACTGGCCGAAGCGTCCAGTCGCGTCGTGTCGGCGTTTATGTTCGAGTCGGACATGATTTTCGCTCGTGGTTAAGTGTTTTGAACGACGCTCCGCGCCCCGTTCTTTTCTGTTCCAGGAATACATCACGCGTCGGACGACAAATCAAGTTCATGCCGAACGTCTCGCGGCTCGCCCACGTAAGCTCTTCGGGCGTGCCCCGCCAGGTGCGCGCCTTCTAATTGACTCGCCGTATCGTCCCGACGACGTATCATCACGCTCTCGCAATATTTTTCATGCGTAATCACTTCGGCCAAAATCGCCTCGCATTGTCGCAAATGTTCGGCGCATTGCGCTCTCGCGTTCGGCGAACGCCATAGTCGAGTTTCCGGATCCTGATTTCGAAACGGCTCCAGCGCCCGCTCGATCCGCTGAAGTTGATTCAACGGCTTTTGTTTGGCCGCGAGTAAATCCATTAACAACGTCATCTCGCTTCGCTCGATCAAGTCGAGTTGCTTGCGACCAATGTCTCGCAATCGGGAAAGGCATTCCCGCTTCGCGAGGATCAAGTCGGCGAGCGCGTCGGTTTCAAATTTTTGAACGGCTGATTCGCTCATGGCGACACTCGTCTCATTTGCCGCGTTTTCACGTCGCGGCTCGATAACTAACGTTTCTTAACTCGCTACGCATCTTTTCCCAATTTCCTCGCCTTGGACGCATTAATCCATTTCGCTTAACGCGTCCAATCGTTCTCCCCACTCCGCTCTCGAAAAATTCGTCACGGCGTCAAACGGAGCGTCGGGCTTCATACGACTCAGCACCACTTTCGCTTGACGCAAGGCGTTTAGCGCCTCCTGTCGCTTATCCATCCGGCGAAACGCCTCGGCTATTTGCGCATAGGCTTGCATCGCCTCGGGCTCGCTTTGATAGCGATTGGCCGCCGCCTGGTACGCCTGCACCGCTCGTTCGTACTCGCCCAAGTCGAAATACGCGGAGCCGATGGAAAAATAACTATTTCTCAACATCGAACGCTGCAACGCCGAAAGTTCGCCTCGCTCGTAACCGGCGTTTAATTTCTCTTGGACCAACTTGTATTGATTCAACGCTTTCGTAAGCAAATCCCGAATCTGGCGATTCTGCGCCGCTCGAGACGTCCCGATCTCTTCGCTTCGCATTTTTTCCTTCGCCGTCTCGGCAGACTCGCGACAACTCTCAGCGATGACGTATCGCGCCGTCACGCTTTCCGGGGCGTCGGGATAGCGTTTCACGCCTTCTTCCAAACGCTTCGTCGCCTCCTCGTATTTCCCCGAGAGGTACTGCATATCGCCCAGCGCGAAAAGCGAATCTCGCCATTCTTGGCTGGCGGGCGATAGGTAGTCTCCGTTCAAATTCTGTTGCAACAAGCTTTCCGCACGTTCCACATCGCCTTTTTGTCCTCGTTCAAAATAGGCACGAGCCGCCAAGAGCCGCGCCCGCGACGCCGCCGTGTCTCGAGGATATAAATCGTAGCACTCCTTGAACGCCTCTTGGGCCTTCTCCAACTTATTCATTGCCAAGTAGGATTCGCCCATATAGGCGAGCGCTTGCGGATGTCGCCGCTGCGCTTCGTTTTCCATGTATATTTTCAATTGGTTTTTCGCCGCGCGATAATTCTGGCCGTGATAATACGCGGTCGCCGCGCTCCACACTTCGTCCACGTACTGTCGCGTGGCGGGGTACTTCTTCGCCAACTCGGAATAGGAGTCTCCGGCCTTGCGGTATTGGCTCCTCGCTTGCGATTTCAGCACGTCACGTCGGGGCAACGCGGTCCGTTCGGCCATCGTCGCCAACGCTTGCCCCCAAGCGTTATGCGCGTCCGCCTTCGACAGCAACGTTTGCTCCTCGGGAAATAGCGCGGTCATCACGTCAATCAATTGCAGAGCCACGTCGTATTTCTGAATTCCCATGTAATATCGAAGCGAATTCGTCAAACGCGTTTTTATAACATCAACCGGCATCCATTGATTCACATACGACTCCGCGTCGTTCACGCCGGACAAGGCTCGACGATAATCACTAAGCATGTCCTCGTCTTTTCCGGCTTGCCGCGCTATCTCGGCGCATTGCGCCGCCGCGGCGACGCCCTCCGGGAAATCCGCAAACGCGCTGCGGGTCCTCGCAAATTGCTCGGCGGCCGCCTTGTATTCCTTCAACTCCAAAAAACATACTCCGATCAAATACATCGATTGCCGCGTCGTCGGCGCTCCCAGCGAATCGACCCCTTGCGCTTTCCGCAAAATCTCGATCGCCGCTTCGATCTCTTTACGCCATTCGCCCACTCCGCCAGCTTCGGCTTCCTTATCGCGATTCGTTAAGGCCTCGGCGAGCATCGCTTGGCCTCGAAGCGTCATCGCGGCGCCGCGCCACTTCGAGCTTGCCGGTATTTCGTCCAACGCGGCGTAGCATTCCTTAATCCGATTCATTTTCAATAGAACGCCGGCTCGAAAAATCGTCCCTTCTTGCTTCTCCGTCGGCGACAGTTTCTCGTCCGACAAATACAGCTTGTTATATTCCAGGGCCTGATCGTATTTTGGCCGGGAATCTTCGGCGCACGCCTTCGCTAATAGGGAATAAATCTCTGTCAGACGCTTCTTGTTTAACTTCACGGCCGAGAGCAACGCCGTCCTCGCTTCCGGCATCTTCCCGCATTCAAACAAGCTTTTTCCTAATAAATAAAACCCGTTCGCTCGATAATCCGTGGGAAATCCGTACTGGTTCGCCTCCTCTAAATACCGCGAAGCCAATAAATAACGTTTCGTTCGCTCCGAACCGGCAAGGTCTTCGGCCTCGTGAGCCACGGCGACTCCCAATGCGTAGAGCGGTTTTCCGGTTTCGTCCGGGGGAAGGGACTCTTGCGACTTCAACTTCCGCGCGAGCTTTTTCGCCTTCGGGTAGGCCCCTTCCTCGAGCGTCTTGACGACATCCTCCCAAGTCACCAGCTTAACCGTCGTCTCCTTGGGAGCCGACATCATCATCGGAACAACTATCGCCGGAATGGCCGCAAGGGCTAAAACCGCGATTCCCACTAATCCTTTGACTGGATGAGACTTAAACCACTTGAGCGGCGAACGTAGCAGGCTTGGCGACGCCGCGCTCGTCTCCTGCGCTTCGTCTTCCATCCCGCGATCAAATTCTTGTCCTTCCGGGGCCGCCATCGTTTCGCTCATAGCATGACCGAAAAACCCCGTCGCAAAACCTATGCGCGGATTTTTTCGGAGAATAGCGGGCGGTTTGTACTCGAAAACCCCCGAACGTGTCAATCCACGTTTAACCGCCGGAATGCGGTAAGATCGCCTGCATCAGACTCCTCGGCAGGCGCAATTTAGATTTGTAGCAACGCGAGCAAGCTGGGCGCCCTTCCATCCCTCATCCGCCCTTAAACGCCCCTTTCACCTCTTCTTCGCACTCAGCCAAAACCTGCGTCAACCGCCTTGCCCCGGCCGAAGCGCCGCACAGGGAGGACGGACCTCCGACGCACCCCCCCTCGCAAGCCATCACCTCGAGGAAATTCGCCCCGCTGCGCGCTTTCGGCATCATCTGCAAAAGCTTAAGCGTCTTTTGATCAAGCCCGTTAATCTGCCGCGAAACCAGCTCGGCATTTTCCGGCAAATTCGCGGCAATGGCCGCGGTTACGCCGCCGCTGATCGGAAAACGTCGTCCGCACGGGCCGCCAGCGCAATCCAACTCCTCGCCTTCCTGCTCTTCAACATCAATCCCGGCGGCCACCAAAATGCTCCCCAACTCGTCGAAACTTAAAACGGCGTCCACGTTCTCGTCCTCCGCAGCCTCCCAACGTTTCGCAAGGCATGGCCCTATGAAAACCGTAAAAGCGTCGGGAATTCGCTCCTTCGTTCGCGCAGCCGTAATTTGCAACGGCGTCTTCGTATGAGAAATGTATTTTTGCATGTTCGGCAGGCGTTTTTCAATCGCCAGCTTCCAGGCTGGACAGCAAGAGTTGGTCATTAATTCGTCGCCGGCCGCCATTCGCTCGACGAATTCCTCGGCTTCAAGTCGCGCCGTCTCGTCCGCGCCCGACGCCACTTCAACCACCTCGCTAAACCCCAATTTTCGAAGAGCCGCCGCGATTCGCTCCGCATTGGCGTCGAATTGCCCCAGCAGCGCCGGAGCGTACAAGGCCGCCATGCGCCGGGGCTCGGCCAGCGCATGCAAGGTCCGGAACATTTCGCTCACTTCCAATATTGCGCCGAACGGGCACGCTTGCCGACACTTGCCGCATAAAATGCACTTCTCGTCGTCGATCTTTTGCTTGCCGTTCACCCCCCGCGACAACGCTCCCGCCGGACACGCCTCCTCGCACGGAATCGGCACGTAAACAATCGCGTGGTACGGACAGACCTTCGTGCACTTGCCGCAATTGACGCACTTCTCGGCGTCTATCCTCGCATGACCGTCAACCATGCCGATCGCCTTCTTCGGACAGTTCAGCGAACACGGCCGAGCCAAGCAACCTTGGCAAGCGTTCGTCACATAGTACCTATTTCGCACGCACCCCGCGCAGGCGTCGGCCATAATCGAGAGAAACCGCTCTGGCCGAGGAGCCTTTTCCGCCGCAAGCGCCTTTCGCGCGTATTCATTGAGCGGCGTCAATTCATCCGTCTCGTCTTCCGTCGCCACGCCCAACGCCGCCATGCAACGATATTTAATCAGCGCGCGATCGCGATGAATGCAGCAGCGGGTCGAGTCGCCCTCTTTCGGACGCATATCTATCGGCAACCGATCGATCGATTTCTCTAATTCGCCGGCGAAAAACAATTCGCAAAGGCGAATCATTATTTCGTGATGCAATCGGGCGGCGTTGTTGTCGCAAATCATGATCCGAACTCTTTCGTCGTGCAATTCTCGTCGCCGCATCGGGCGGCGCGCTCTCCCGAGACTCTATTTGCTCAACACCAGCTTCTCTATCTCTCGCACCAAATCGGGCAACGTCGCCCGACTCACCACCGCTCCGTCGATTTCC
This sequence comes from Thermoguttaceae bacterium, assembly GCA_963665265.2. Taxonomy (GTDB): domain Bacteria; phylum Planctomycetota; class Planctomycetia; order Pirellulales; family Thermoguttaceae; genus CAXXHQ01. Next base: position 4,166,248 of record OY762224.2, read on the forward strand.
ACGCAGGGCGCGCGGTTGTATTTGCTCCCCTTGCAGTAGCCCAAGCAATGACTGCCGACGATCTCGGTCTTCGCCGCGACTTCCGGCGGCAAAAGCGAGCCGATCGACTCCAACTCGGCGGCGCCCATGACGAAGCACGTCGTCCCCGTGCAAACTCGCACGACGATCTTCCCCGCTTCGCCCGGTTCTTCGCTTCGCTCACGATTTAAATCAAACATATTCAACCGTCACTTCCTTCAAGTACCGCTCGGCGAGCGTTTTCTGCACTCTTTTGATGATATTTCTGCGAATCTCCAAATCGATCGGCAACGTCGGGTCTTGATGCGCTTCGTTGATCCGCGTTCCGATCTTAAAATGAATCACGTCGTTCTCGCGAAGCAATTCCGCCAATTGAACGGCCGCATCTCGTCGTCCGTCCTCCGGGGGCGAATCCAAATATTGCGCCGTTCTCGTGAGCGTCAAAATCCCTTCGGTCACAAGATCAACGCCCGGCATCGTCGAAGGCGGCGGCAAGTCCTCGCCGCGTCGCGGCAAGCGCGTTTCAATCGATCGGTTCAGTTCCCGCGACACGATTCCCGCCGTCGTTCCGCCGCAAATGACTTTCGCCCCTTTGAACTCACGAAACTGCCGCGCAATCTCCCGATCGCGTTGCGTATGAAACGGCGGGCCCGACAACACCAACAGCTTCCTCGGCCGGCGAAAATAAAACACCGCGCAGGTCATGTCGTCCGAGGCGCGTAATCGCTCGTCTTTGCGCAACGCCTCGAGCACGATCAATTTCGCGAGCATTCTAGCGGAAATCGTCGGCTCGGCGTTCACCAATCGCTCAACGTACTCAGCGCACCCTTGCGTGCGCCAACCTAGTTTCCAATTTTTGCTCCCCAACCCCGCTTGGCTCACTCCGTCGCTAAAGACAATGATTCGATCTTCCGGCTGCATGCAAAAATCGGCGATCCGCATTACGCGATTCGGCCAACGCTCGGAGGCGATTTGTTGCGTCACCGTCTCAATGCTTTTTCCGTCGCGAACGAACAGAAAATGCGGATTCCCCATCTCGACGACCCGCGTTCTCCCGTGCAGCGCCGCATCGACGATCGTAAACGTGGCGTAGCTGATCCGTCGCACTTTACAAACCGGCAGCGAATCCATGATGATGTCGGCCGAACGCATGATCGGCATGTTGCTCGCCGAAAAGCGCAACGCCATCTTTCCGGTCATGTTCGCCAAGATGTTCGCTTTAATTCCGCTTCCCAGCCCGTCCGACACGACGCCGATCACCCGTCCCTCGCCCGGCATTTTCTGCGAAAAAAAAGCGTCTCCGCAAACGACCTCACCGTGTTTTCGTTGTTGATAGGATTCGACTTCGGCGAACAAGGTCTCTTCGCTCATCGCGGCGCCTCCTCCGACTCTTCATCGTCGTCCTCGCCGTCTTTGCGCACGGCGTAATCGTCGGCGATCGAACGCATCAGAATCTCGGTGTCGGCCATGTGCTCGCCCAAGCGGCAAGCGATGTCTTGAACCGTCGTGATGTTGCGTTGAATGACCTCGCGCGCTTTCTTCGCGATCCGTTCTCGACGCAATTCGGTTTGCGTCACGTCCTCGACGATCGCGCCGACCGTTTGTTGCGGCTCGATCGTAAAAATCGTCACGTTCATCATCCGCCCGCCTACGGCCAAATGCTCGCGGCGAACGTCTTCGCACGACCGCAACGCCTCGACGAATAAATCCGAAAACGGCAATACCGACTCCAGATGCGCGCCGGCCAAACCGTCGCTCGCCTCGAACGCCGTCACCGTGTCCTCGCCGAATAGTTGCGCGAACGCCTCGTTCGACTCGACGATCGTCAAATCTTTGTTCACAATCACCCCGCCGCACGGCATGCAACGCAACAACGCGTTGGCCTTGCTCATCGCCTGGCGCCGCATGTACGACGCGCACATCGCCGGCTCCGCTTTTCCTTCCAACAACGCCTGGGCGAATTTCCGGCAGGTGTCGTACCCGCACCCGCCGCAATTCAATTCGTCGCCCGCGTTCGACTTGCCCACCCGCGCTAACGCCGCTTGGAGGTCGTGCGGGCTGAACGCGCGAGTCGCCAGAAACTTTCGCTCGTACTTCTCCGCCAATTCGACTCCCGGCTCCTGCCGCGAGAAAACGTCGCGTCCTTTCGCGAACCGCAACGTTCGGTCGCGGCCCCATATCGGGTTGCGGTCTTGCGCTCGGCCAGGCCCGCCGATGCAACCACCCTCGCACGCCAAACATTCGATAAACGTGCGACGATCCAGGTCATCCGGCCGCAAGTTATCCAATCCCTTCGCCACCGCCGACATTCCCGAAAGCGTCACGAAATCGGCGCCCGCCGCCTCGCCATACGCCTTAATCGTCTCGCTCATCCCGCCTTCAATCGGATAGAGCGCGCCTTCCGCGGCCATGCCTAGAGCAAACGCGGCCTCCGACGCCGGCTCTATCTTCGCCGCCTCGATCTTCTCCTCCTCAAGCCACTTTCGCAAATCGGCGAACGTCAACGCCAAGTCCATCAATTCGCCCCGCCGGTCGGCCTCCTCCTTCTTCGCAATGCACGGCCCGACGAACACGACGCCGATCGCAGGACCGAACGCTTGACGAAGCATTCGCGCATGCGTCAACGCCGGCGAAAGCAACGGAGTCAAGAAGGGAGTCAAACTCGGACGGTATTTTTGAATGAACGAAACGCAGACCGGACAGGCCGTCGATATCGCCAAACGCGGGCCCTCCTCGGCAAGCATCTTCGAGACTGCCGCCGAAACTTGCTGAGCGCCCAACGCCGTTTCGCTCACTCCGGCAAACCCCAATCGTTTAATGGCCGTCGCCATCCGCTCCGACGACACGCCGTCGAACTCGCTCACCCACGACGGCGCGAGCGATAGGTAAACCGCCTCTTTTCGCTTCAGCAAATGCTTCGCCCGGCCTAAATCGTCCCTTATTCGCTTCGCCTCGACCGGACATACCTCGACGCAATGACCGCACGAAACGCATAACTCGGGTACCACGCTCGCTCGTCCATGCTCTATGCGGATCGACTTCACCGGACAATTACGCACGCACTTGTAGCAGTCGTTGCATTCGTTTTCGATCGTGTAGATGGGAAATTTGCGATTCATCGCTCGGCGCTCCCTTTCGCGCTTAGACCTTCCTCGAGCAGATCGATCAACGAGCCTTCGTCAACGAAGTGGTGCGTTCGATCCCCGATTCGCACATTTGGCCCTTTGCTGCATTCGCCCATGCAACGGCAGCCGCGCAGCTCGACGTAACGGCTCAATCCGCGACGCTTGAGAGTCTCTTCAATGATTTCCAGATTCAGTTCGTTGCCTCGCGCGAAACACGAACTCCCCATGCAAATGACTATCTCCGGTTGCGACTCTTCCGACATGATCTCGGCTCCCATGAAAAACGTGAAAAACAGCGCCGCCGTCCTTCCGTTTTCATGTGCCGCCGAATCGCAACAATCCTCGTTTACCCGCGAGCGCCGCAAGCTCGGCGCCCAAGTCCTCGTCTTTCACCGCCACACCCTTCGGCACGCGAAGCGAACATGGCGCGAAATTCCAGATTCCGGCAATTCCCGCCGCGACGAGTTGATCGGTCACTCGCTGGGCCGCCTCGGCCGGTATCGCCAACACGGCGACGCTCACTCGAAGCCGACCCGTTAGATCTTCGAGCTTCTCCATCGGCAAAATTGGTAAGCCGACGATCTTCTTGCCGATCAATCGAGGATTCACGTCGAACGCCGCTATCATCTCTAGCCCGCGTTGTTGAAATCCCGAGTAACTCAATAGCGCCCGACCAAGATGCCCCGCGCCAATTAAAAATCCCCGATCCGGATTGTTCCAGCCGAGCAATTTCAATATTGCCTCTTCGAGCAGGTCGATCTCGTAGCCGACGCCCGATCGACCGTTGAGTCCCGTATAGGCGATGTCCTTGCGAACCAGCGTCGGATCAAGGTCCAACTCTCGAGCAAGATGCACGCCCGAGGTGACCAACCGGCCACCGTCTCGGAGCTTGTCCAAAACAGTCAAATAGGAAGGAAACCGCCGGATGGCAGGCAACGGGACGCCAGAATGTGCAAGCCGAATCATGGTGCATTTCTCACGAATAAACTATCGATAATCTTATATCGATATTTTATTACTTATATCGACTCGACACAAGGTTATTTCGGTAAAAAGTTACTGAATAACCAGAAAGAGATTGTCTTCGGCTGGGAGAAAATGGCGTAAACGCAATATAGATAAAGAGTAGCGTCTTCCGAGAAAATTCGCGCGATGTCGCAGCAATCTATGCGAAAAAGGACACGCTTCGTGGTGCGCTTGCTTGCACGACCGCCCTGCGGCGTCACTGACCGTTCGTTTAGCCGCAATGCCGAGGGATGCGCGGGGGCCGCTGGCTGCTCGATTAGCCGACGGCTGAACGACTGGGCATTCTACCGCTCGGCTTGGGCGGCGGCCGCCGTAATCTGTTCGATTACCCAACGGTCGACGTCGCCGAGCATCTGCGGAGCAAGCTCCTGCCCACATGGATATTGGCGAAGCGTGATCGACATTCCCGCCGTATGCAGAAGACGAAGATCGTCGCTAACTTTGTCGGCCCCATAAACTTGGCTGTCTCTTCCGGTCGCCAAAAACAGCGGCAACCGTCGGGCGTCGGTCAAATTGCTAAACAACGGGCGAACGGACGGCAACGCGCCGCACAAGGACAAAACTCCGGCGAAATAGGACGGATTATTCATGCCGACGCGAAACGCCATCGTTCCGCCGCAGCCGAAGCCGACCAAGAAAATCTTGCGTTTTGAGATGTGATATTGAGAAACGGCCGCCTCGATCGCGTCGAAAATACGTTGTTCGCCGTCGGCCGACGATTCGTCTTCTTGCGGCCAAGCGACTGTGGCCGACACGTCCTCCCCTGCCCTGCTAACGATGCCGCGCGGCGCCACGGCCACGTAATTCCGCAAGCTAACCAGGGGCATAATCAACCGCAATTGTCGCTCGTCGGCCTCTTGTCCATGCAGCCAAACGAGGAGCGGATAGGCGTAGCCCGGCTCGTAATGCATAGGGGCGAAAAGGGTGTGCGAAGCGTCGGTCGCTTTTTGCGAAAAAATGCCCGACTCGATCTTCAAAGTCGGTTGCGACTGAACGGACTTACGCAAAACAGGTTGCGAGGAGTGCGGCATTTCTATCGACCTTCCAAACGCTATATATTAGGAGGCCGGACATTCCTGTCCAGCCATTTTTTTGTGACGTAATTCGTGCAGTTAGAGCGGGACAACATCCCGCCATTTACCCCGCCGACGAGGAGTTTTCTTCCCGCCAGCACCTATGCGAGGTTACTCTACTCCAACGCCGAAGGTATTGTCAACGCCAGCCGGCCCCCCCCGGCGCGAATAGCGTAAAAACCCCGGAACGCAGTTCCGAGGAGGAGACGTCCGCTAGGCGTCAGGAGGGCAGGTATTTTTCCGTGTCCCCGTTGTTAAGCGAGGTCCCCCCCGCCGTTTCGGCCATGCTCGACGCTCTTTCTTGAGGTCTTCCTTGCCGGAGCCGGCTTCTCGATATCAAGTTCGACGCGGATATTTCTTAGCGCCTGGGACAATACTTGTAATTGCTTGTCATCGATCTTGTCTTGCTGTCGCAACTCTAGGACGCCAATCCGACACTGATCGAGCGATCGATTATAGTTAGCCCATTCTTCCAAACTCATCTCTCCATGTCGCTCCAATTCCGCGAGCAACTTCTCCAAGGCAATTCGTTGTTCATCGAACGGCGTGACAGGCTTCTCGGGAGCAATGCCGGAGTCGACCGCCTCAGTTGGAGTAAGCTTGGCTTTCAATGTCGTGACGAAGTGGCCAAGAAGCAGCAAGCCGACCGACGCTAAAAAGGAAGTCCATCCCGGCGGCCAAGTGGCCAAGCTCCACCAAGCAATCGGTTGCGTTCGCGCGTTTGAATGCTCAGGAATCCGAGGGACGTCGGGAGAACTGTTGGCGGCATATCCGGGCGGGAGAGACTGCCAGCCGATTTGCTGACTATCGGACTCGAGCGCCTTCTTCGCGGCTTGAGCGATTAAGAAAGCATCATGGCCGTGCATGGCGGGCGAACAGACCAGCAATCCTCGCAACTTCACGCTTTTCCGGTTTGCCCCTTCGCAAAACCCTAGCCCTTGGTCGGGACTATCGGAAGAAGCGGCGCAATAGGCGTTATTCGGAAACGTCACCGGGCCGAGCGAATAGCCCTCGTGCTCCACCAAGGCATCTTGAATATCATTGAGTCCCAACAAGACGGCGGAGTGATCCTGAAGGGCGATTTCTTCTATTGTCGTCGCCCCCAACGGTCCCAAATAAAAGACCAAGTCAACCGTTCCCATTTTCAAGGCGGCGCGGGCTTGTTCCCAGTCGTTCAGGGCGGGATTGACGTTTCGCTCCAACTCATAAGGTCGTTTACCGTAACGACGATAAACTTTTTCGACCAGATCACGGCAGCCGCTTCCCTGCGGACCGGCGAACACGCTATTGGCGCGGAGATGATTTAACACCTCGCCCAAAGAGGGAAGAGATTCCGCCGACTTTTCCCCCGCCGTCATCTCGAGATGCACCGTCGAAAGGTCCAGCGCGGCCTTGATTCGCGGCGGCGCGTGCGCGGCGAACGAATTATTCAAAAAGTTTTTTCTGCAAAGAACGTGCAGATAGTCGTAGTCTAACGGGAGAAGCGTTCGCAGTTCATCGGGATGAACGCTCCCGTTATCGGTGAAGCCGATCAACTGGCCTGAGCGATCGCCGCGAATTTGCTCTTCAACATCTCGGCTTCCGTTGGTCTCGCGCATGCGAACCGAATAGTTTATGCCAGGAGTTCGTTGCGTTTCGCCAAGCTTCGCCGCGATCCGACCGGCGCTGCGCCAACTGCTCGACCCAGGCGGTCCGGTCAGAATAACAAATCTCTTGTCGTAATAGCTCTGATACCAAGTTAGACCGTTTAAAATCGCAACGCCGAATCCGAGAACAACCAGCGCCCAGAGCCAATGCGTTCGTAGCCAGGAGAAAACGACCGACCAAATTTGAGTCCACAAGTCTTCCGAATTCATTTTCATCGCATAGCCCTTTCGAAACGGGTCAGCGTCGTTCAATCCGCGCGATCGCGCGGGAGAACGACGAACGATTGCTTCAGGAAATTCAGAACAGCGCAGCCTGAAACGCCAAGATGCCGTAACGCAAGGGAACAACCGTCATTTAACTATTTTGAACCCAATCCTGCAAGCGTCCGCGGCGCGAAATAGGGCTCCGCCACGCTTGCCAAGACGTCGGTCGCCGCGATGGGCGCTGCTTGGATATCATTCGAGTATTTTTGACCGCTGACGGCTACCGCCCTCGCGCCGCTTGCACGCTTAATCGCCGAGAGACAGGAATTGTTTGATCTCGGTCCAATAGATGTCCGAGTAAGTCGCGTCTTTCCATTTTTCGCGCCGGTAGAAGAAAAGGTACTTGCCGTCGGGGGATATTCGGGGGCCCAGCTCTTCGGCGGCAGTATTTACTTTGGAACCCAAGTTGAATCCTTTGGACCAGGTTCCGTTCGGTCGGCGGAAGCTGACGTATAGATCGAGGCCGCCGCGACCGCCCTTTTTCGGCGAGGCGAAGACGATGTACTTCTCGTCGGGAGAAACGGCCGGATCGCCGACGTCATCGTCGTTGATCTCCCCTTTGAGGAGTTCCGGTTCCTTATAGGCGCCGTTCGCTTTTTCGCATTTATAAATTCGGCCGTGGTCCGCGCCTCGATTTCGCATGGAACAGAAATAGAGCGAGCCGTCGGCCGAAACGTAGGGGCTCCATTCGGCCTCGTTCGAATTGATCGGGGCTGGCAACTCTTTCGCTTCGCCCCATTCTTTGTTTTCCGTCCTTGTCGCTACCCAAATATCGGGCGGATTATTCGCCACGAAGAACAACTGCTTGCCGTCGGGAGACAGGATAGGTTCGCCGATGACTTTGCTCTTTTTGAACTGAAAATTCTTTACGAACGAAGGGGTCTCGGTAACGGTTTTGCCGTCGGGCAAGACCCGCGTGCAAAGAATGGTATCGTAGTTCCAATCTTTTGCGGCGGTCACGCCATAGTAATATTCTTTTCCGTCCTCGGTAAACGTGACGTTCTGCTGCATACGGCCCGGCACGGAGATGACGTTCGGCGCGAAGATTTTTACGTCGGCGCCCGGCCCGCTCTGATCGAAATAAAACGTAGCGCCCAGGGAGGCGAAGCTTCCGAAGATAATGACGAACGGCAATAGATGCGTTTTGAATTTCATGACGTGACTGCTCCAGTTAATTACGATAGGATTTTTTTTGCGTTACGGATTTGCACGACGCGGCGCCAACGCCAAATCATCTTAACGGCGGCGTACGCGTTTTGAAACGGCGGAAGACGAATTTCGCGGAGAGAGGCAAAGGCCGTTGCGTTCGTTGGAGGCCGGGCAAGAGTCGGCGTTCGAGCGCGGCTTTTTTCTTTTCCGAAATTCTTCTTGTCGGGCGTTTACGTTATGTTTTTTATGTGACGGAATTTATCGCGAAGCGTTACTAAGCGACGTTTGCGTTTTGACGGGGTGAATCTCGAAACATACGGTTTTCTCGGGGGAAACGGGTTTATTTCGTTCGCTGCGGGGGAGAATTTGGACGCATGCGGGTGATCGTGCGTCGTAAGAACCGCAACGGACGAGGGTTAGGGCGGCACGTTTTTGGGCCAGTCGAATTTCATCGGCGATTTTCGCAAGGCGACGGCCGCGCAAGTCGTTGGTTCAGGGAACGTTGCATCGACGCGAAGGCGAAAAACGCAACCGGTAAAAAGCGCATGTCGTTTTCGCAGGTGAAATCGTAAGACGTTGCAAGACATAGTTTTCGCTCCATGAAAAAAAGGCGAATTATCAAAAAAACGATCAAAAATCGACCGACGCTCAAGGAGTTACGACGACGGCGAACGCGTTTTTCGGCGCAAGCGGAAAATCGAAGTGCCAAAGAGCGCGTCGCATTTGTGCGTGACGGTTCAGAGGAGCATCGTAGCGAAAATCGCGGCACAATTTCAAACAAAATTTACCACGGAGACGCAGAGGGCACGGAGAAGCGACAGAAAAACAAGGATTAAGGAGGAGGGATGAAGGATGAAAGTCGCGGAAGATGAAATTAGGGCGTAGGGATTCGGGCGTGGGGCATAGGGGAGGAAAATTCTCACGCGGAGATTTTTTGGACAAGATTTACAGGATGAACAGGATCGAAAAGAAGAGTTGGCCAGACAGCGGAAAAATGTCGGCGGCGAGCGGCTTTTGAAAAACTGGAGGACGCGTGGTTGACCACCTCGCAGGGATTTGCGGCGAGCTCCGGCGGGACGTTTCGCAAATTGCTTTTCCGGCCGACCATTCACCAAAGCTCATCAACAAACGCAAACTATCGTTCCTTTGGTCGAATGCAAGTTTTCAACTCGTCTTTATAAATGCACAAGAAATCTTCCCACTGATACGGCTTCAATTTTGATCGAACTCTCGATGGAATGTCGCGAATCTCTAAAATGCCCCCCTGCGTCTTCCAATCAAGCGCCCTTGCGCCGTGTAGCGTCCCTGTATGCAAATAAACATCCCTTGGCCTTGTATTAAAGTGATCCCCAACTGCCCGAGCCATATCGTAAACCGCCAACGCACCGTATCGCGGAATGTCGGCAGTAATCTCCTGAATACGACTATGCAAAACGGCGAACGAATCTTTCGCGGCGACGACTAGCTCCTCCTGCCTCGCAATCAATCGATCGAATGCCACTTTTAACGTCTTTCGACCTACTCGACATTGGTGTCCGGGCACGGGAGCTCCAATTCCCGCCGCTTCCGCAAGAACAGCATCCAACGTCTTCATCCGCACTCCTCGCAACTGCTTTCCTTTAGTATTTCTCTTGAACTCCTCAATGCATTCGATTAACGTCCTCCGCCGTTTTCCGTTTTGACTTGACTTACCGCACGACTTCTTAAATGAGGACTTACACATGACGATCGCTTCCAGACGACGTAAATATAAGGTTAGCGCAACATCTATTCTGTAAATTGAACTTAATGAGAGTTGACGCAGCAGAGGCGAGCGAAAATAAGCCGAAGCAGAGATGGTCCGCAACCAAGCCCGCCGTTTTGAAAAGTCTGGCCGATACGGTTTTCTTGAATGGTTAATCCAAAGATCAAATCGCACGGTCCATAATGATCATCCTAACGCCCGCAAACGCGTTTTGGAACTGCTTAGCGAAGGCGATTCGGCCAAGGCAGACCAAAACCCCAGATCGGGTTAGAGGAAAAGCCCCAGCGAGAACATGCGGCGGGGGCTAAACGGGCGGAGGGTGAGCGCAAAGCAAATTGGTGGGACTCGCGGAGCTCGGCCCACCCTACGGCTAACATTAGCTCCTGGCACCTGCGAGCACGCACCCTACAATCTCAGGTTCAAGGCGCTGAGCTACCCGACACGAAGACCAGTCAGCAAAAACGCAGCCTTCGGCATGCGGCTAAACGGGTGGCGGCGGGCGGAAGAAAATGGTGGGACTCGCGGAGCTCGGGCCATCCTACTGGTCGATCTATCGCTCAATGTCAGGCGTTTCAGGAGGACCGTGAACGGCCCTGACAAGTTTTGAAAAACAAAACTAGAAGCTTTACCCGACGTAAACGTCGGGCCTATGACGGCCTAAAGGCCGAGGAAGGGACGTAAACGTCCCTCAAAACAAGTGGCACGCAATCAAAACTGTCAGCGAAAATGCCTAACAATAGCTCCTGGCGCCTGCGAGCACGCCCCCTACAAAGTGCGAGCAGCAAGTGGCACACAAGGCAATAAACCTCTTGTACCCGACGAAAATTAAACCGTCTACGAATTGGTGCGTGCAAGCACGCACCCTACGGCTAACAATAGCTCCTGGCGCCTGCGAGCACGCACCCTACAAAGTGCGAGCAGCAAGTGGCACAAAAGGCAATAAACCTCTTGCCGCTGACGCGGCTCAGGTTCAAGAAGACGAGGGATTGCCCTCCCCCTGTCTGTGGGTACATCTGGAGATATTTACAATTAATTTGAGTTATACACAGTGATTTGATAACATGGACGCATTGCCAACTTGTCTTTTCAACTTTTCAACAATGAACCGACGCAAAGGCTTGCGAAACTATGTCTAGCTCTCTCTGGTTTCAATTTAAACGTACTCGTTCGGCGGCAAAGTCCGCAAAACATTGGGGAATCGAATCACGCCGGCATCGGTTTGAGCAGTTGGAGTCGCGCATTCTTTTGGACGGCATCCCGACTGTTCCCGTTCCCGTCGCGCATTGGACCTTTGATGAAGGGACAGGGACGGTCGTCGCCGACACGACCGGCAACGGTCACGGGGCAACGCTGAGCGCTGGCGCGACCTGGGGCGCAGGCAACGTCGGAACCCATGCCCTCAACGTCAACGGAAGCTCGACCGGCATGGCCACGGCTACCGGTCCCGTCGTCGATACTTCGGCCAGCTTCACGGTTTCAGCCTGGGTCAACCTCTCTTCGCTGTCGGGATTTCAGACAGTTGCGTCGATTGCCGGCTCCAACGTGGCCGGCTTCTTTCTACAGTTGCGGGGCGATACCGGCACCTTTGCCTTCACGCGGCTCTCTTCCGACGCAACCGGCACCGCCACTTTCGTCTCCGCATCGAGCGCACCCAAGGTCAATACATGGTATCACCTTGTTGGCGTCGACGACACGGCGGCCGGCACGCTCTCTCTGTATGTGGACGGGCAGTTGATCGGAACCACCGCCTACACATCGGCGTGGAAGGCGAACGGGAACACGCTCATCGGACACGGTTTCTACGGCGGAAATCAGGTCGATTACGTCAACGGCTCGATCGACGACGTCGAGTTTTTCTCATCCGCTTTGAGCTCCGCCCAGGTCGCCGCGCTCGACCAACCCGCCGCATATCCGTTTGATGAAGGCGTCGGCACGACGGCCGCCGACTACTCCGGTCACGGCAACACTCTGACGGTAGGCACCGGCGCGACCTGGAGCGCGGGTCATATCGGCACGAATTCCCTGGCGGTCAACGGCACGGCGACCGCCAATGCCGTTAGCGCTTCGCCCGCGATAAACACCGCGCTCCCCTTTTCGGTCTCGGCGTGGGTGAATCTGAACTCCGTCGCCGGCACGCAGACGTTCGCCTCGATCGACGGCGTCAACGTTTCGGGTTTCGCCCTGCAACTGCGAGCCGACACCGGCAAGTTCGCGTTTACTCGCCTCGCCAGCGACAGCAGTTCCGCTCAGGCCTTTCATGCCGACGCCTTGACCGCTCCTTCGGTCGGCGTTTGGTACAACCTTCTCGGCGTGAATGACGTGGCCAATGGCAAACTGCTTCTCTATGTCAACGGCATCCTCCAATCCAGCGTCTCCTACAGCGGCGGCTGGCAGGCGACGGGCGCGACCGTAATCGGCGAGGGCAAATCGGGCGGAACTCGAACGGACTTCGCCAACGGCCGCATCGACGAGGTGCGATTTTTCAACTCGCCGCTCAGCGCGAGCGCTGCAGCCACCGTCGCCACGAACGGCGGCGGCATCCTCACTATCAACACGACCGACGTCGGCGTAACCGTCTCGCCCGACCTGTTCGGCGCCTTCATGGAAGACATCAATTACGGCGGCGAAGGGGGCATTTACAATAATGAGGTCCGTAACAGCGGCTTCAACGACTCGTCGAATTCCCTCAACGCATGGGCGTCCGTCGCCGGAACCGGGGTGACGGCCGCACTCACTTCCGATTCCACGACCGGCCCGACCAGCGCCCTGACCAAGTCCGGAAAACTGACGGTCACCTCGGGCGTTTCGGCCTCGGCGCGCGCCGGGATTTCCAACTCCGGCTACTTTGGCGTGGCCGTCGCGCCCTCGACCACCTACACCGCCACTTTTTACGCCAAGGCCACCGCCGGTTTCACCGGCCCTCTCAACGTGACCATCGAGTCCACGGGCGGCACGATTTACGCAAGCGCCACGGTCTCTTCGATCACGACGGGATGGGCCAAGTACACGGTGACGCTCACCACCGGAGCCGGCGCTCTAACGTCGTCGGACAACCGCTTCGTCATCTCGACGAACAGCGCATCGGCCAATGGCGCCTCGATTTGGATTGGGGCCGCGTATCTTTATCCGCCCTCGTATGCCAATTCGCCGGCGCACTTGCGCGTTGACCTCATGCAGAAGTTGGTCGATCTTCATCCGGCCATCTTCCGCGTGCCCGGCGGCAATTATCTCGAAGGGAACGATTACGCCAACCGCTTTAATTGGGAGGCCACGATCGGCCCTGTTGAAAACCGGCCCGGTCACATGAATCCCTGGGGCTATTGGTCTACCGACGGGATGGGTCTTGACGAATACCTCCAGATGGCCGAATTGGCCGGGTCTGAGCCCATCCTCGGCGTCTACGCCGGGTACACGCTCAACGGCACGTCGGACACTGGCCAGACGTTGCTCGATGACGTGACTTCGGCGATCAACGAGCTGCACTACGTGCTTGATCCCGTCACTACGTCTTGGGGCGCTCTCCGCGCCGCCAACGGCCATCCCGCCCCCTACAACGTCAACTACGTCGAGGTCGGCAACGAGGATTGGTTCTCCTCGACCTACTCGACTCGCTACCCGCTCTTCTACAACGCGATTAAGGCCGCTTTCCCCAACCTTAAGGTCATCGCCACTAGCTCTAGTACCGGCGGCTGCGCCTACGACGTTTTGGACGATCACTACTACAACAGCTCCCAATGGTTTCTGTCCAACTCGACGACGTATGACAATACGGTCCGCGGGACGAGCAAGGTCTTCGTCGGCGAATACGCCTCGCGCGACGGCTATCAGACCAGCGATATGATGAACGCCTTGGGCGACGCCGCCTTTCTCATGGGGCTCGAACGCAACTCGGACCTGGTCGTCATGTCGGCGTACGCGCCCATTTGGGTCAACGTCAATCCCGGCGCCCAGCAGTGGGCCACGAACCTCATCGGTTTCAACAACACTTCGAGTTTCTGCTCCGCCAGCTACTACGCCCAGCAGATGCTCAACCTTAACCACGGAACCCAGGTGATCGGCGACACGATCATCGGCAACAGCGGCCTGCAGGCCCTCGTTACCAGAACGGGGGGCACCTACTACGTGACGGTCGTCAATCCTGGCGGGACCGACATCGCCACGACGATCAATCTCGTCGGAGTAAACGCCGTCTCCTCGACCGGCACAGCGATTACCCTTTCGGCTTCTTCGGGCACCGCCTGCAACTCGATCTCAAACCCTACGTTAATCGCTCCCGTCACCTCGGTGATTTCCGGCTTGGCTTCGACTTTCACACAGGCCTTTTCCGCCTACTCGCTCACCATTTTGAAGTTCTCGACGGGAGCCGATGCCCCGACGGTCGCCGTCCCTGCCGCCGCCACTCCGGCGACAGTCACCGGCACGCAAACGAATCTCACGGTTCTTGGCGCCGACCAGTCCGGCGAGTCCAACCTCACTTATACATGGTCCACACTGGGCACGCCGCCCGCCGCCGTCGCCTTCTCGGTCAACGGCACCAATGACGCAAAGAATACCGTCGCCACGTTCTCGAAGGCCGGCGTTTACAATTTGTACGTCACGATCACCGACGGCACGGGGCTTTCGGTCCCTTGCGCGGTCACGGTCACGGTGAACCAGACTCCCACCGGCGTCAATGCAACCATCTCGCAGGCCGCCGCGACAGTTCTTCTCGGCGGCTCGGTTCAATTCAACGTGTACGGAATAGATCAGTTTGGCGACGCCATTGCGACGCCGCTAAGCAACGTAACGTGGGCGGTCTATTCGGGAGGCGGCTCCATTAATTCCAGCGGGCTTTATACGGCGCCGGCCAGCGGCAGCGGCGTCGTTACGGTTCGCGCGACAACTTCGGCCGGCCAAATCCTTTATGCCAACGTCACTCTCGTGAGCGAGGCGGTCTGGTATCGTTTCGACGACGGCAGCGGGACGGCTGCGGCCGACTCGTCGGGCAACGGCCGCGCGGGCACGCTGGTCGGCAGTCCCACGTGGACGACGGGCGAATTCAACGGCGGTCTCACGCTGAACGGCACGTCGCAGTATGTCACCGTTCCGGCTCTGAACCTCAACAGCAACACGGTCACGATGAGCGGTTGGGTCAAGCGTAACGGCACGCAGAGCAACTATACGGGAATCGTGTTCTATCGGAACGGCTCGGGGACGGCGTCGGGAATTAGCTTGCGATCTTCGGGGCAGCTCGCCTATCACTGGAACGACTCCTCTTCGAGTTGGAATTGGTCGTCGGGACTGACAGCGCCCGACGGCGTGTGGACGTTCGTGGCGCTGGTGATTACGCCTGACAACGCGACGATGTACATGCAGCCGGCGGGCGGGGCGATGCAGTCGGCCGTCAACACGGCGTCGAATGCCGTCCAAGCCTTCGGCGGCGTCGCCTATATTGGCCAAGATCCCCTAGGCGGACGGTTCTTCAACGGCAGCCTGGACGATTTCCGCATCTACGGGCGAGCACTGACCGCGGCGCAAGTGGCCGCTCTCGCCTTGCCGCCAAAGGCCACTCGAATATGGGACGGAGGGGGAGCCGATAACAAATGGTCCACCGCCGCAAATTGGGTCGGCGACGTCGCTCCGTCGGCAGGCGAAAACCTCGTCTTTCCGTCCGGGGCCGCGAGACTCACCAGCGTCAACGATCTTAGCGGGGTCACGTTCGGCACGATCTCCGTCTCGGGCTCCGGTTACACACTTAACGCCGGAAACATAACGGCCACGACCGTCAACGTCGGCTCCGACTCCGTGCTAGTCGTCGGCACGCTCGTCGCCGACTCGCTAGTTCTCGGCGGAACGGGGGCGACCGATAGCGGATCAACCGCAAGCACAACGACTTCGACCGATTCTTCGATTGCGCCGGTCGCTTCCGAAGTAGCGGCCGCTTCAACGACAACCTCGGCCTCGACCGCGGTTGCGACGGACACGTCAACGGGATCGGCCGTAACGGCGGTCGCTTTCGAATCGAGCGTCGCCGTTTCGGCGCCCGCCGTCTCCGTTTTGGAGACGGTAGCAAAGTTAAGCGCGCTCACGCCTGAGCAAAGAACCGTCGCGGCGTTGATTCGCGACGTCGCAAGCCGACTTCGCGGCGGTGACGGCATTATTACGCCAAAAGTATCGGTTGCGTTGAACGATTTAGGCACCGTCGCCGTTCGCACGGCTGCATTGAAGCAAGCGACTCACGCTTTGGCAAACCTGGCTACGGATACTTCGGATGAATCAAATTCGATCATCAATCCACGGAAGACGGTCGCGAAGAAATTAGCGTTCGGCGGGAAGATGGCAAGCTTAGCGAAGGAGTTCTCGTCGGCGAAATTCACGCAGCAGTAGTTTTTGAGCCGCGATCGTATCGCGACATGATCAGGAACGCCGGTTTTTTGCACCGCAAGAAGCCGGCGTTTTAGCATTGGCCGTAGAAGAACGCAAAGTAGGCGTAGGGAATGGGGCATAGGGGACGGGACGCGGCGGGCGCGGAAGAAATTGGTGGGACTCGCGGAGCTCGGGCCACCCTACGGAGCCCAAGAAACGCCAAAGGCCGCTTGGTTTATCACCAAACGGCCTTTTAAGCGAGGACGACGGGAATCGAACCCGCAACCACCGGATCGACAGTCCGAAATGCAATATTCGCATTATCACTTAAAAATCGCGCATACCGGAAGTGGACAGTTTGTTACGAAAAAAATCGATTATTAGAGTTCGTTTTCTGCCTTGAAAATTCTTTTTGAATGCAGAATTTTTGCGCAATATCTAAATCAGAATCGGAAAAATGTTTGCGCATAAGTTATAAATGGCATACGCATTTTTAAGATGAAAATGAAACGCAAGAATCGGCAGTTGATTTTCTGCCTGTTGATCGATATTTTGAAGCGTGTCTCCTCAAACACTGAAAGGGGTGATTTATGCGAATTATTGGCACTCTTTTAATTCTTGCTTCCTTCCTTGCGATCGTCGTTGCATATGAGATGAGCATAGCAGTTTTCACAGAACATAATGAACGAATTATAAATATAGGATTAGTCAGCAACCGCGAACTGACATTTCAGTTTGGGTGCGTTTTAGCAATTACAGGCACTCTGTTTTTCGGTTTCGGTGAGGTCGCACATCGCATAGCCCTGAATAGTCCAACACCTGTTGTTTTTCCTCCGGCAAAGTCTCTTCCGGCAATAAATTGCACCCGCTTGCCTTCGATTGAATCATCACCGGATGGTGAAAAAATGATTCCACAAGAACCTAATGGCAATGATGTTTTAGTAAGGTGCTCAGAATGTGGAAAAGATTTCATTGTCCAGCGCGCACATATAGGAAGAATTGGTGTTTGCGCGCGATGCCACGCGAAGTTCACAATAAAGGAGGTTTCTGTCGATACAGTGTGACTATAGATTAGCCGCCGGCACGCGGTAATACGTCTCGCCGTCCTCGGTATCGGCGAGTAACTTTCCAGACGCGACAAGCTCTATCGTCGTCGGTCCCGCCTTGCCGTCGCACCCGCAACCGGAAAACTTCACGATCTCTTCGAGCGTGCAGTCAGGATGCCCTTCCACGTAATCGAGAATCTTGCGAATGCCTTCGGCTTTGGCGATTGCTTCGCGCGCGGCTTGCTCTTCCGGAGTGATTGAAGCGGGACAATTGCAATTCAATCCGTCTTTCGGCATGCGAATAATTTTCAAGCCGCAATAAACGCACGCGTAAACGCCATCAGGGGTCGGCTTAAAAATGCAGTCCATTAGGGAGTTCCGAGCATTAACGTTACCGAAGATGGATATACGTCTCCGCAGACGTTTCCATTAATTCCCCTTGAGTAGCACAGCTTTGCGAGAGTCATCTGATCGTTGACCCAATCGCTCAAGCCGCTGAAAGGTGCTGAATATAGCGTCCAATCTACGGCCCATGAATCACCTGATGGGGTACGTTTGACAATTTGAAATAACCATCTCAAGGGACTACAGTATCTCGCCGTGTCGGTGGGGATTATATTTGCGCTTTTAGAGACCGTGAAATGAATCAGGATTGTGTTGTCGGAACTTTCATATCCCCATTCCTGATTATACGATCGGAAATCCATGCCGTAATTTCCGCTTATTCCACATGACGACGGTATCGCCAGAGCCGTTATGTAGTTCGGCAGGCATATCGTATTGCAATAAAGAACTCGGTTAGCACAGTCAGGGCAGTACACTAAATGACCTGCAGCGTTGTACGTCAGATGCCCGCTCGAATTGTATTTGAGATTCCCTGCCATTAGCACGTTCCAGCCGTGTCTATGGTGGTTAGGCTCGACGCCGTTCCGACTTCAAGCGCATACGCCGTATTCGTAATCTTTCCAAGGACGTGCGTCGAAGTGCTGTACTGCACGTCGGTTGTAACCGTGATCTGTCTCGCAGCGACGACGTCGGTCCAGTCCGATTCCGCGTCAGCGCCAGCTACATAAAGCTTTCTCGTTTTCTTTTGCAACTTGTGCGTCGAAGTGTCGTAACGCTCATCAGTCTGCACGGTGATTTCGGAATTTGCTTGCGGAACGATCAGCGGCTTATATGCGCAAGCGGATTCATCCCACACGGCGATTACCGTCTTATTTGATGCGATCGAAAACGAGTACGAATTAGGAATTACCAAATGACCGTTGGTCGTTATCCCCGGAATGAACGTCGCGTTCACGGGTTGCATTATCGCGACGTCGGACAACTCAATCGTCTGAGCCGACGACGATACCGCTAAATAGCATGTTCCCCTAATCATCATCGCCGGACCGTCCCACGCGGAAACAATCTCCCAGCGCCCGAGGTTCTTCCTACACCAAAAGCGCGTACCCTGTTGGTCGGCTGAACGCCCGATTCCACGCATGTGCCCCGTCGAATCCCAGATCGTGTACGGTGTCGCCGTGTCGGGCGTGTAGGTTCCGGCGCCTCCGGTCCCGCCTCGATTAAGACGGAATGCGGATAGTGCCTGCGGAACACCGGCTGGCGTAGCAGCCGAGGAAAGCTCAAATGCGACCAGCTCGGCCGGGTCCATCTCGACGATTACCCACCGGCCGTCTTCCTTTACAAAGACGGCCGTGCCCCTTGATCCGGCAGCGGAAGACGTGTGGCCGACGCCCTCGAATTGGTTTTCCGGATCGCTAAGTGTGAATACTGTTGAAGTTAGCTCGGCGCACGTCTCGACGCCGTTGGAATAGGTGAGCGGATAAGCGGATGCCGTCGAGTCTGAAAACTTTTTCGGGTTCACCAGCTCGAATCGCGTAACGATCATTATGTCATCTTCTTCGACGCCGCCTGGATTCGTCGGCGCAGTGCTCGGCCCTCCAACGATGTCGTAAGTAGTTTCTTCGCCGCTATGGTCCTCGGCGATTAAGACCGAACAGGCCGACGTGTTTACTAAATTAATTACGTTGTCGGCCGAGATGGAATCAGGGATCGTTCCGCCATCGAGAGCGATGATATCCGAAATCGAAACGGAAGTATCGGAGCCGGTAAGCGGAATGGAAGTCGATCCGTAGAAGAATCTGATTCCGCGAGGGATGATTTCCCAAATATCCGTATCAGGCGGCAGCCAGCAGATTCCGCGCGTGCCTATCGCCGACGACGACTTACCTTTTCCTTGAATCGAGAGCGAGGCGTCGGTAACGTAGAACGTCGTTTCCGTATCCGCCGCCCAAAATCCCCCCGACTCGTTCCAAACAACGGCGTATGCTTTTGCTTTGGAGGAAGTCGTCGAGCTAGAATCGTAGTCCTCTGCGAGCTCAAAACGGCGGATGAGGTTAAACATCGGCGTTGGGCGGCCGTCGTTGCGTAAAACGCGACCGAGCCCAACCGATTGCACGGCCTGGACGGCATCGCGTGTTTTTCGAGCAGCCGATTCAGAAAAGAATCCAAAGTTCATTTTAATACCACGGTGGAATGAGACTGAGCGGCGCGAATTCCGTTGCGTTGCCGACGCGAAAACTCAGGTAATTAACGCCGGACGTCAGTTCGCCGGAATCATTTCTCTCGATAGGCTCGCCGCGTCCGTTAAGGAACGTCGGCTGGCCGTCGTAATAATCGCCCGTCATAATCGGAACGGACTTCAGCGCGTTCTGGTTCGTGTTTGGGTCCTTAATCCACTTGAGCTGTCTAGGTCCAGCGTCCGCCAAGAATGTATAGCCGAAACCTCCGACGTAAATACTGCGGCGAGAACCGTCGTCTTTAAGTTCCGAAGCAATCGAGACGGGAAGCCAAAATCGAGGGCAAACCAGGACCTTGTACGTATAAAGAAACCAATAGGCGCCGAATTCAAATACCTCTTCAAAGTCCATGTCCTCGATAAGAGCGGTCTGCGGCTCAGCTCCCATCCAATAATCGAGGTTCGTCTTACCCATGTACCAACGATCTCGCTGGCGATCGCAAACGCTCTCGTAGCGGGTGATCGTGATTTCGTCCGCGTAGATCGGGATTGTCGGCGTGTTTGTGAATGGCGAGAACGCCGAATCGGCGAACCTCTTTCCGTCAAGGTCCGCGTAAAAGGTTTGCGGCATTGAAATAAAATGCCCGCGCCATTTCGGCCGACGGTCCTTCGGAGACTTTTGCGCGTCGTTCGGATCGACGTTGCGGCCCCCGGAATTGCAAGAGGTTGCCCACTCGACGCTCACTTCCCAATGGCATGGACTCCCTTCGATGCGCTTTGGAACGATGTTCTGGCAATAAGCCGTTCTGTCGGTCGGGTACGGCGAGCCGTAGGTAGGAATCATTCCGCAGCCGAGAACGGAAATCGCTTCGTCGCTTGGACTGGAACATTTTACTATGAAGGTGGCGCGATACGATCGCCGCGTCGGATCATTTCCTTCGCCGATTCCAGCCTCACCGAGTTTTCGCCGAACCCAAATTACGCCCATTTTAGAAATTAAAAACCACGGGTTTATCGTTTGCTTGGTTACGAGTGTTTCTTTCGATCGCGTCAAGTTTCGCCGCGGCTTGCTTGGCGAGCTGGACTTTCGGATCGTGCAATTGAGATTGCGCTATAAGGTTTTGGATCGCCGAAGAGCCTGCTTGCATTGCTGCAATCGGTTGCACGTCTCGCACGTCGGAGATCATTTCGGAAACGGCGCTCCTGCGGAGCTTGTCGCGAGTGCGTTTGAATTGCTCTTCGGTGATTCCTCCGCGATCCTTGCCGAGCTTTAGCGCATCATCGAGATCGCGAAGTTTCTTAGAGTAGTCGCCGAGCGGGTCATTAAGGCCAAGTGATTTACGATAGTCTTCGCCAGCCTTGTCTTTCGCCGCAGAAACATCTTTGCCGCTGAGGCCAAGCCCCTTATCGGCGCCCATCTTGTTAAGCCAGTCGAGTCGCTCGCGGAATTTTTCCTTTGTCGATTTGAATTCCTCTTTGAATTGCTTTGCGGAAAGTCCAGCCTCCGCTTGATAGTATTCTTCAAGCGCCTTCTTTTTGATTGAAGCGAGAGTCTCGATATCCGATTTCGTCTTTCCGAAAAGTCGCGTCGCCTCGGCTATTTCTTCATCGTACTTTTGTTTTGGACTCAGGGCATGCTCAGAAAGCGACTTCCGTAAAGCCTCATCTTTTTTTTGTGATTCTTCATCTTCACGACGCTTTTTATCGATCGCGTGACCTTCGTCGTATTTACGCATGAGTTGCGACAAATATTGTCCAGGGGCGTTTTCTTTCGCATATAGCGACCATTCCTGCGGTACGGGCTTGTCTTTGATCCCAAGCTTGACGAGTTCGTCGTAATAGTCCTTTCTGTCACCCGCTTCCTTTCCATATCTCGCTTCATATATCTTTCTTTCGAGAACCTTTAAGTGTTCGTCTGATTTCTGACGAGCGAGCGTTTCTCTTTCCGTTTCTCGTGACAGCTTCTCTTGAGCGATACGAGCCTTCTCGATCTCGGCCGCGTGCTGAGTGTTATAGTCCTCTTGCTCTTGGCGAGCGAGCGACTTATCAAGCCCCTCTTGATCGAGACGCAAAACATGTCCGGCATTTTCAATTCGCCTCGCGGCGTCAGTAGCGGTTCCGTCATAGAACCCCGTCATTTTCCCGGCAACATGAAAGATATCTTTGATTGTATTTTCTGCTCCTTTATATGCGTTGTCCCACGCTTTAACATTGGTGATGTCTTCGGCTTTTATTAAATCATGCTCACCAACCAAATCGAATTTCGTTTGGAGTGAATCGAGCGTAGCGATTACTTCGGCGCCGCTGCGACCGAATAGGTGCATCGCGGCGCTTGCTCTGTCAGCAGGATTTCGTATTGCGATAAAACCTTTCGCGACATCGAGCAGAGCATCTTTAAGCGGTTTCGCCGACAGGTCATCGGCCGAAAGATGTAGCTTTTTGAATGCTTCGAGCTGCTCGGGAGCTTGATCGGATATCGACCTCAGGAATCGGGCTCCCATTTCCGGATCAAACCCGGCTCCATGCAATAAGCTGGTGTCCTTCGCGCTTTGGCCAAGCATAAGCGATTCGCGTTTAATGCTTCTCGCCAGCTCATCACGCTCAAACGCTTGCTTCACCATGTAGCCGCCAGTTAGTGCGGCGGCGGTGAGAATAGGATGGCCGGCGGCGAATTTGCCGACGGTTCCAATCAGCCCGCCGAATCCAGCCGCATCGCCCGCCTGAATAGACATATCCTTTATTGCGGAAGCAAGCTGGTTTTTAATGAACTTGCTTTTGCTGCCGATTAACGCCGCCGTCTCGGCCGCTTCGCGGGAAAGCTCCGTGCGCAAAGAGTTCCCCCACGGAATCATCGACTTGTATCGCAGGGAGTTCCGTAGCTCTTGATCGCCGCCACCGAACGCCCCTAAGAATCCATGCGAGTCTTTTAACGGCGCGTCGCCGCCGTACTTCGCCCCTCGCATCGCCTCAATCCATGAGTCGTTTTCTTTTTTCGCGCGGTCGGCCAGCGCTTTTTGCGAATTATACTTTTTCGAGAGGCGATCGAATTCGGAGTAGAAATCACCCATCGACCGCGAAGCGTCGCGCAATCCAGCGTTGAATTGCGCGGCGTTCGCGAGTAGATCGATGCGGATTTTTCCGGCGACGGAATCAGCCATTAACCAAGCTCCTTCGTTGCGGCGGATCTTTCGGCCTCAATATTGGCCATCGTTTCGCAAACCGCAGCGAATGCGGCTTGCATCTCCTCTTCCGTCTGCGGCTCTTCCTCGGGAACGTCGCCGCGTCGCCTGAATTTGTCGGAGGAAATCGCCTTTATATTCGGACTCGCGATAGTAATGACGGAACATTGCTCAGCGTGAAGTTCGTCGGCGAAGTCTTCGCCCCAAGGCTCAATCGCGAATAACGTGCGCCACTCCTCGAAGAGCGGTGCCGGCGTTTCGGCCAAGAGTCGATCGACGTCGAGGCCGAAACCCGTATTCATCGTGCGGGCGAGGATGAAGGCGAACCATCTTCGCCCGCGCTCTGTTAGTTTTTTGCGACGGCCTGCCGATTCTCATTGGTCATGCCGTTCGCCGAACGAATCGCCCAATAAAGACGTTCGACGACCGAGAACTCCAGTTCGGAGAGCGCGGCGGCGTCAGCTTCGCCGAGGATGGGATTGCCCGATTCGTCCACAACGCCGATGCAAACGAGCTTCGCGCGGAAGTTCGCTTCGTCCTTGTCGGCCGAGCTGAAATACGTATCGACCTCCTTGGCGGAAAGCGTGCGAACGAACAGCTTGCCGTCAACGTCCGGCCATTCCGGAGTTGCGACGGAGACGGGGGAAACATCCTTCGCCTTGCGGGCGGAGAGAATTGAATCGCGTAGCGACATGACAAAACCTCAAATGATGGTGAAAATAAAGGCAGTAATGACGGACACGACGAAATTACGCTCCGTCGGGAACCGTCGGCTTGAACGTAATGGAGCCGGTGATAGGGGCATCCTGATCGCCGGAGTTTTCAATCGCGGTCACCTGGAACGTTCCGGGGCAAGTGACGGTAGTTCCGTTCGACCACGTAATGCCGAGCGTGCCTTTCGCTTTTCGCGTTAGCGCGCACGGCCCTTTGATTTTTGCCGTGACCTCGATATCGTCATGACCGCATTCGTAGAGCTTGTTCAAGTCTTCCGGGACGGTGACGTCAACGACGACGCCGTCGACCTTGTACGTAAGCCCAACGAGTTTGGCCACGGCTCCGCTCGCGAAATTGAGAACGGTTCCGTTAAATAGCCGCGTGTTTGACGTAGTAGGCATGCCTTCCTCCGCTTCTGTAAATGGGGCCGTGCGACATCAGTCGCAGGCCCCATAACAGGCAGCGAAGGTTATGCTTCTCGCGGGTAATTAAGCCGCTTCAGCTCGCAAGAACCGGCGACCCCCGTCGCACGGCCCGTGGTTGTGGTTGTTATTTGGCGAGTTTCGCCGCTTCTTGTTCGATCAATTCCGCTCCCCTCGTTTCGAGCTTGGGAACGGTTTCGTTTTTCGCGCGGCGGAACGCTCGATCGACGAACGGATTCGGCGCTACGGCGGCGACCTTTTTTCCGAAAAACTTGTCGCGGCCTTTGTCGGCGAGGAATCGGCCTTTCTTCGCTTCCGTTTCTTTCCTTCCGCCTGAAACCAAATGAGCGTACTTCGTCGGATTCTTGCCGTCCTTCTCGAAGCCGCGGCGAACGCCAGTCGCGATAAAAAACGTCTCTCCGTAGGTCTTGAGCGGCGTCGATCCGAGCGCCTTTTTCATCAGCCCGGTATCTTTGGGCGATTCGGCCTTTTCGAGCTTCGCAATATCTTTCGCGGCGTCGCGCATCAGCGGCTTAATTACGCGGTTTTGTGCCGCCGCCGGCAGCTCGGCGAGCATGTCTCGCGTTCTTTCGGCTCCGATAATCGAAAACGATACGTCCGCTTCGCTCATGCCGCTTTCCAAGTCGATATAATTTCCGCGTAATAACGCGAATTGGTCTTGTGCTCCTCGATGTTGCGCGCGGGCGACCGGCTCGTTTTCACGCAAAAAACCACCTCGCCGTCAACCTCGAGCGCATGCGATTTGTCGCGAGGGCGAAGGAAACGAGCGATAGCGGCCGTCAACGCCGACAACGCTTGAACCGTCGTTTTCTCGTTCGTCTTCGCCGAAAGATTCATTTGCACGATCGTTAGGAGGTCGAATTCCTCAACGTCCATTCCGTCTTCGCTTTGCAACCGCTCACCCCAATCGAGCGTAATAACGAGCGGTTTTTGCAAACGCGGATCGCGAACGTCGATTTCCGGATTCGCTTCCCACGCGAACGCGACGGGCGTTTCCTGCGCGCCGATCGTCACCGTCGGGAACTTGGCGGCCAAGTCCACGGACACGGCGGCGGCGAGGTTCATTAGTAAGTCGTCGGTCATCATTGCACCTCGTTCGCCATGATCGTCAGTTCGATTCCGCGTTCCTCAGAATCGGCGACCGACTCGAACTTAAAAACGCGATCGCCGAGCTTCGCCCGCATTACCGGCGACATTCCAGCTAAGTAATGGATGGTGATTTTATGGCTCGCCGACGTCGCTCCGTCCGGTTTCACGACGACCGCTTCGCGGCCCTTCACCGCTTGCATCGCCGCCCAGGCATACGCTACGAACTCCCATTCGCCGGGATTTTTTTCCGACGGCCGTTCGATGCGAATTTTCTTATCACGCTTGCCGATCGCGATCATTCGCAGTAACTCCCATAGGAACAGGATTGCAAAAGAGCGTCGAGCGCGAACGGCATTGATTCAAGGTTCGGCGATTCAGTAACGAGCTCTCGGTTCGCGAACCAATGCGCGACGAGGAACTTAATCGCGTGCTTTAGTTGCGCGGGAACCGCCGCGACCGACTCGGCCGGCGTGCAATTCGGGTCTCCGTAGCCCGCGAAATATTCGATCTCGACGGCGCCGGGGCCGCGACGACCGCCTGGCCAATGCTTGCCGAAAGCCGGAACGATTCGGCCAGGCTCGCAATCGCGATCGACGACGTAGTCCGCAGCGTCAAGCGTCTGCATGACTCCGTGCGGGTCCGCGTACCGAACGGCGACGACGCTTTGAAGCGGCGGGCGAGGAAAGCGAATCTCTTTGCTTTTTCCGCAGGGGAATTCCTCCAAAGTCAACAACCACTTCGCGCAAACAATTTGCCGACGAACTACGGTTTCAACGTGCGCCCGGGCGGCGATGATCAACTCCGCTATGTACGCGGTCTCGTCGTCGGCCGTCACGCGAAGATGCTCGGCCATCTCCGTGGGAAAGACGGGCTCGGCGGTCGGTCGGATTAGCTGGCGAATTCCCATTTCTACGATCCGAAGGAAATTATCCGCCTCCCCGAATCGCTTCGAGGAGGCGGGTTATTAAAGCAAAACACACGAAAGCGGCAATTACGACGCTTTCATCTGGAGGAACTTGAGCGGATGAGTTCCCGCATCAAGCAAGCCGGAGTCCGTCCGGTGAAACGCGACAAAGCCCTCTTGGTCCGTGTCGGCGTAGCGTTCCTGGAGCCGTCGAAGGCGCAACGACGAAACGTCGCGAATCTTGAACTTCGGGAAGGCTCCGAAGAGGATCGCCTTCGCGCTGAGCGCAATAGCCGCCATCGATTGATTGACGGTAAGCGGATAAGTGAACAGCCGGTCCGGAACGCCAGCCTGCAAGCCAGCCTGCCATAGATACTGGCCGTTGTTGTCCTTCAACTTACGAACGGCAAGTAAAGTCGAATCGTTCATCATGAACGAAGCGTTAGTACGGTATGCCGGATCGACGGAATGAATCAGCGTCAGGATTTCATCGGCCGTAATCGCGGTTCCGGAGGCGGTCGTCACGCCGGACGTCGCGGCGGTAACGCAACCCTGCGGTTGAGCCGCGCCGGTTCCGGTCGTGTAGTAATCGCATTCACAGCGGCCGATGCGTTCGCCTAGCGCTTGCCCGATCCAGTCGGCCAAGTTAAACGCCGAATCTTCGAGTAATTCGGCGGAAATCAAGATCGGCGTCGAGCTGATCTTGTAGGCTCCGAAAGACTTCGAGCCGGTCGTCGGGTTCACGGTAGAGCCGATCGTCGTCTCTTCCGTGAGCAAAACGCCCTTATTTCCCGTGTCGTTCGCGGTCGGCCAGGACATCGGGTTTCCGGTGTCCGTGCGCATCACGTCGGCAACGACGCGGGGTCCGCCAAATTCCAACAAGGCGGCTTCAAAGTTGTTGACGAACCCTGCGGGGACGGTCGATCCGCCCGCCGTGGATGTGCCGACGGTCATTCCGCGTTTTTCGCGAAAGTTGCGGTACTCGTTGGATCGCATCATACGGATACGAAAGTCCCTGGCGTGCGAGTTCACGCCGACCGACCGGAGGGCGTTTCGGTGCTCCGAGCGCAAGGGGAGCGATAGTTGCGAACGCATCCACCCTTGAAGGGCGATTGCGCGAGTTTCCTCGCTGGGGCGTTCTCGGCGCTGCTCGGATTCGCCCGGATTGTTTCGGCCGATCCGGCTATCGCCGGCGGAACGCTTCATCTCCTCGTCAACGGCGGCGGCGCGGGTTTTCACCTCTTCGGCCGCGTCGAGCTTGCGCAGCTCCTCGCAAGTCGCGTCGTAGTCCGCGTTGACGCTCTTCCAATTCTGCCGTTCTTCGTCGGTCCAGCTCTCTTGCTTGTCGGCAAGCGCTCGAATCTGCCCGGCGAGCTTTTTCCGCTTTTCGCGCAATTCCTTTTTCATCGAAAACGCTCCTCTGGAAACTCGCCGGAGGCGCGCCAAGAAAAGAGAATCGGCGGCAACCCACCGGCGATGGTTCAAATGGTGAAACATCGCCAGTAAGCTCCGCCGTGTAGACAGCGTTAAGCGTTACTGCCGTTCCGGCGCCGTAGCGTGTAAACGCACCCGACGCAAGAACCGAATCGAATTGTGTTCGGCAGCCGTCCGGAAGTCTTACGCGGTAGCGTGTAAACGCATCCGCCGCAAGAGCCAAAACGGCTGCTTACTGATTACAAGTTTACGGATCGGCAATAACCTAAGAATTTTCTAGCTCAATTTCCAAAATTCTTTTGCGAACGCTAACCGCCTCTTTTTCCTTCGCTCGCTCGGCCTTCCAGGCCGCGTGCGAAGCGCGGGCTTCGTCCGCCTCTCCGGAGGATCGGACGCCGGTCGTCGTCGATTCGTAAGCGGGATAAGTCACCGGCCCGCAATCGAACAACTCGACGTCTTCGAGCATCCGGATTTCCGGCTCTCCTTCAGCTCCTGAAATCCATCGCGTTTGGCGAGGGCTGAACGCAAACGAGCTGCCGGTAATGTCGCCACGCTCGATCGACGTCGCCGTGTCGCGGCCCGCCTGCGTGTCGGGCAGATCGATCTCGTAACGCAGGCCGATCGAATCGACGGAGAGTCGCATCGTTCCCGCCGAGACGCGGCCGAGGATAAAGTTAGGATCGTGATTAAAGGCCCCTCGGGCGTCGTCACGCTCGCGCATCGCTCGATCGAACGCCGTCGGGCTCACGCGCTCGACGACCCCTTCCCAGAGCTCGTACTGCGTTCCAACGTCGCCGGAACGAAAAAAGACGGCGGCATATCCCTCAATGACGCGGGTGTTATCTTCCCGCGTCCGAATTCTCACTTTACTCCCCCTCGTGAATCTGCGTTCCATCGGCATTTCCTCCTTTAGATTTTTGGCTCTCGTCGAGCCTGTAATGTTCGATCGTCCCGTCCAAAACGTTCGCCAGCCATCCAACGCCGAAACTGCTGTGTAGCTCGACGACGTCGGCAACTCGTTTCGATAGTTCGGCGCCCTTGCACTCGGAGGCGGCGAGCAATTCCTCATGGATCGTTTCGACAAATTCGCCGATTGCCCGCGCGGCCAGCGTTTTCGCCGACGCCAAATTCTCCGAAAACAATCCGGCTGCCGGCAAGAGAATTCCAGTCGCCGCGGCGGCTTGCGTTCTCAACTCGTCGATCGAGCGGAGGAACGTCGCGGGCTTCTCGGCCGATCGCTTCGCGTGAAACGCAAGGCGGTTAATTGCTCGGGTGCAAGCGTCCTCGACGACGGCGCGAATCGAAGCAGCTCGCGCCGAATCCTTTTCCGTTCCCTTTGCCGGAACTGCGTCAGACGGTTTGGCTTGCGGGTTTCCGCCGGGGTTTCCCATATTGAGCGGGATTAGAATTTCGTCGCCGCCCTCGTAAGGATTGAGGTTTTCCATCTGCCGAACCTCGTTCGGCCGCATGAATCGATTGTTGATGCCGAGCGCGTACGCTTGAAATCGAGAGCGTATATCGGCGCGCAGGAACGCGGCGCGTTTGAATTCAACGTCATACGATTCTTCAAGCTGATCGCGTTTGTCGATTAACTTCTTTTCGCACTCCTCTTCGATCGCGACAAGCCACGGGTCAAGGCTTTCAGATAGATAGGATTCGTTCTCTTGTTCTAGCGAATTGTAGGCCGTGCGGCTCGAATCGCCGAGTTTGTGCGGAGGTACGCCGATCCAGTTGGCGATTTCGCGAATCTCGAATTGTCGCGACTCCAATAGTTGCGCATCTTTCGCGCTGATTGAAAAAGGTTTTGCGACGCCGCCGTTTGTGATGATCGCCGGCCGGTGAGCGTTGTCGACGCCGGCGTGCATCTTTTCCCACTGGCGCAAGAATTCCCTTTGCGCCTCGGGGGGCATGATTCCGGGAACCTCGATCAAGATTGAAGGATTTGCGTTATTACGGAAAAACTTGCTCGTATAGCGAGCCGTGGCGAGGCCGAGGCCGATCGACTCCCGAGCTTTTTCGAGCATCGAATAGCCGACGAGTCCGTCATAGCCGAGGTTCTTTATATGTAAAACGTCGTTCTTATCGAGCTTCAAAAGCTCGCCGGAATCGAGCTGAGTCGTATAATACAAAACCTTGTTGACTCGAACAGGCCAAGTGCGATCCGGCAATAGCGGCCATAGATTAATCGGGTCGCCTGCGGCGCTTCGCTCAATGTAGGCGTAGGCGTTACCCTGAAGAATTGCATGGCCGACGAGCGTTTGCTTAAACGTGAACGGCGTCATTTCCTCGTTCGGCTCGATCTTTAGAAGCCGATAGGCCGGATGCTTTTTCGCGCGCAAAAGACTTTCCCCGTCCCGCTTGTACACGAAAAGCGGAATCTTTCCGACGTCGCCGGCGATAAGTCGAACGCCGCGCCAGATCGCGGAATACGTGAGCGCCGTCTTGCGATTCACCCGCATTCCGGAGGCAGATTTTCCGCCGCCGAATGCTTCCAGTAAATCGTCATCAGGATCGATTAGGGATGACTCTCGCCAGCCGTCGGAACGAAATTGCCGTTTGACGGCGCCGAAGATTCGCGTAAAGATGCTCATAGCGCTATAAACTCCGGATAGGCATTTTGCGGACTTCGCATTTCGACGGCCAGCGCCATAATGGCGGCGACCACCCCGTCAATCTTTTCTTTTCCGTTCGGGTCGGGCTTCACAGGCTTGATATTTCCGGCCGGGTCCGGCCGTGCTTTCGCCGAAGAAATCATCCAATCCAGCGCCGGATTGCTTTCATGAATAATCTCTTTCGCGACAATCAATCGCTCAAACTCTTTGCTCGGCTCGTTCAAAGAAACGTAGCCTTGCCGTATTTCAACCATCTGAAAGCCGAATTGATTCTCCAAGTCGTCGGCGAACTTCTTGGCGTTCCATGGGTCGTATCCGATCATTCCGGCGCAGCGGCCCTCGGAGTCTCTGCGAATCGCGGCGGCTATCCATTCGTAGTCGATCGAGTCGCCAGGCGTCGGCTCGATCCATCCTTCGTCAGCCCACAAGGCGTAGCGTCGATCGCCTTGGCGGTCGAGCAATCGAATCCGTTCCTCCGGCACCCAAAAGCGAACTTTCAACGCGAGCTTCTTTTCGACGCGCCAGACCCAAGCCAAAGCCGTTATGTCGATGCGGCTCGAAAGGTCCACGCCGCCGCAAATCGTCGCCGTCGCCGGAAGCTCGAGTCGATCGCCCCCGCACGCGCTCCAGATTTCTACCGGCAACCAAAGCACATCCTGTCGCGTCTTCATGTTCAAGTGGAGCCGCTTGAACGTGTTTTGCAAACGCGGAATTTGCTGCGCCTTTTCGCATTCCTTCCTTAGATAATCTTCGGACACCGATACGCCAATGTTCGGGTTTGCTTTCGCCCACGTCTTCGGGTCGGTCCAATCGTCCTGCTCCTCGACCGCCTCGTAAACGACCGGCAGGAATTCCAGGTCATTCACGACGCCGTCGCGAACGTC
The DNA here is from genome assembly GCA_963665265.2 of Thermoguttaceae bacterium. Lineage (GTDB taxonomy): Bacteria > Planctomycetota > Planctomycetia > Pirellulales > Thermoguttaceae > CAXXHQ01. The sequence goes on from OY762224.2 coordinate 4,197,464, forward strand.
GCATGCGTACTTGTGCCGCTCGTTGCAGACGGATTCGCGATCGTAGTCGGCCGTCGTGAGCGAGATAAACAGCGGTTGCGCTCGGTTCTCGCTCGCCATGCCGGTGTGAAGGACGTCGTATAGCTCAGGGTCTTTCTGCGCGTGCAGCTCGTCGATGATGATTAGATGCGGATTGCCGCCGTGCTTGCTGTTTGCGTCGGCCGAAATCACGCGGAGAAAACTCCCGTCCGATTCGCGGACGATCGATCGCGATTGGCCTCCCGCCGCGTTCCCGCCGTAAATCCTGCATCGACTCTCCAGCTCCGGCTCCGCGTCGACCATCCCCTTCGCGTGTCGAAACAAGGCGCCTGCCTGTTCGCGGTCCGCCGCCGCGATGTATCCCTGCTGTCCCTTTTCTTCGTCGCAGAAAAACACGTATAGGCCGATGCCGGCGACGAGCGGCGTCTTGCCATTTTTGCGCGGGACGTAAATAAACGCCTCGCGGTATCGACGAACGACGCGTCCCTTTCCGTCGCGTCGCTTCCAACCGAATAGGTTGCCGACGATCGCTTGTTGCCAGCGCTCCAAAATAAACGGCTTGCCAGCGACTCCGCCCTCAACATGCCGGAGGCATTCGGGGAAAAAATCCACAGCGAGTTGCGCGGCCTCGGAGTCGAACCAGCAACCGGCCGCGTTTCGCCACGGATCGTATCCGGGGATTCCCGTCCGGCAGATATGTTCGATCGTCTCGCGCATGGTGCCTCTCTGGCCGTCTATCCGCTTCGCTGGAAGAACCTCGCTTTGCCGGTGTCCTTTTTCTCGTCGGGGCCTCCCGTCGCCAGCCCAACGCGATCTGACGGCGTCAGTCCGAACCTTTGGGACAATCTCAGCACTTGCGTCATCGACGCATTAGCGGCCGACCGCAACCGCTGCCATTCGATCGTCCCCGCGTCGGCGATCTCGGCCAGTTCCGACGACCGGCGCCAGACCGAATAACTTTGGCAGAGCATCGCGACGGCGTAGTTGTCGATCGTCGCGATGGTCTTCTGCGCGACGAGGAGCGGAACGACGTCGGCCCAAACCTCGGCGGCGAAGGCGTCGGTCATCGCGAGCCATGCCGGGCACGGCGGCGGGGCTTCCGGCGTCGGCGCCGGCGGATCCGCTGGTCGTTCTTCAGCGCGCCACGATCCCCGCACCTTCAAAACGGCGGTCGGCGTTGGAGGCGGTCCCCTTTTTCCCACGCTTTTTACCCATCTTGCCTTTCACGGGTTTTACGTTCGACTTGTAAAATCCCAAAATTTCAAAATTCAGACTCAAAACCCGTGAAAAAATGCGGAAGGGGGCAGATCGGTTCGCATCGGAACCCCCTCTAAAAGGTGTACCCCCCTATCCATTTTGATACCTAGACAGAGGGGCATAAAACGGCTTAAAAACCACCTTATAGAGGTGGCTATCTAGCCTGTTTATTCTTCCCAGCCTTTGCTAAGTTGCAACGCGAATGAGCGAGCTGAAGGTTCTCCGAATCAAGTCGGAGCGGATCATTCAATCCGCTAAACTCTCGTATATGATCTACATGAACGCCGCGAAGATCGGTGATCGCTTCACCGCAGAGGCCGCACTTAGGCCACTCGCCGCGTTCAGCCGCTTTAAGCGTCGCCTCGGCGACGAACTGACGGCGAACCCGAAGCCAATCCTCGTCGTATCCTCGTCGCTGTCTAGTCGCGGCGCTCGGGCGGGCGGCAAACCCGCGTTTAACCGGCCCACATGAGCTGCATACGCCGTCGCGGATGATTCCCCGACAACCAGCCTTCTCGCAAAACTTCGCACTACGCTTCGCCATAGCGGCTCCTACGACGCGGACGGAACGACGTTGACTTGGACATTGCCGCTACAAAGCGTAATCACTTCGCCGGTCGCCATCGTCGCGCGTACGGCGTATCGTGTCGTATTCGTTTGAGTGAGCGTGCTCGTAGCCGTGTGCGTTGGGTTGAACGCCACGGTTTGCACGCCGTCGGCGATAGATCGCGATCCAATGATCTCTACTAGGAAGGCGGCGGGCTTACCAAGCAACAGCTTGATGGTGGCTGTCGAGAGGTCAGGCCAAGTGTCGTCGCCGGTAAACGCTACGGATCGGTCGACGGCGCTTGTGTAGTCGTCGCCAACCCAAATCGTAATCGTGCCGGTTGAATCGGTCACGCTCTTGACGGCCACCGTTCCGTAACCGAGTTGATCCGTCTTCGCCTTGATCGCCGTCGCACGTTCAAGCGTCGTAGCTGAGTCGTTGCGCCATTCCTTCGCCGAACACGATACTCCGCTCGTCGAGCTCGTAATCTTTAGCAGCATGTCACTGCCTGCGTTATACGCGGCCGTGATTGTAACGGCATAGAGTCCGCCGCCAAGGTCCGTCGCCATCGGCGCGAAGCCAGTCACAGCAACGCCGTCGGAGAACAAAGCGAATGTGTGGTGTGCAGCGTCGCCGGTCTTCGGCGCCTGCGTCGAATCCCACGCGCGATAGTAAACAACCATTGATCGCATATCTATATTTCTCCTTCGCAGTTTCCGGCAAGCGGTCGACGCGGTACGCGTGCGGCGGGAACGAACTTCCCCCTAACGCCTTGAGCGGCTGAAAAAAACCACGATTTAAGCCGCTCTCGGAACTCGGTCGGATCGTCCGGGCCGATCAAATAGCGACAATCATACGTGTCTTCGATCGTGAACGACGTATCTCCGTTCGTAGCGTTGATCGACGGATTGATCCGCGGCGACTCACGGAAGTAATAGTATCCGTTTTCGACTTCCCACGCCGCTGCAAATCGCGCCTCATCATACGTTTCGACGTTACCGTCACCAAAAACAGGCCATTCGGATGACCAGTTCGCGTAGATCGGGTTCGACGAATCGAACGGGCATGCGCCGAGATATATTTTTTGGTTGTCAAAAGTTATATGCGTGACTGAAGCCGGCGAAAGGCTCATTGCATCTTCGCCGAGAAACCGTAGCGGTATCGTGTTCAATGAAGCCTTCCACGTCGCGAGCACGCTCGCTGACTCCGCCGGAGCAAAGCGAATGTTCGTCATGGAACCGGTTTTGTACCAGAAGCCGCCGCCCCAGTGAATTCGCTTAAGCTTCAACAAGGCGATTTGAATGCCTGTGAGAGAAATTCCGTCGCCTCCGTAGTTCGCCGGCGTCGCCAAAAATTCTTTTGCGCAATAAACCGGCCCGCACATCGACAATACGACGGAATTATCCGGTTCGCCCATTAGCGCGGCTCGCATCTGATATGCGGCGTCCGTGGCATAGGAATAGGTTGAGGCCGTGCGATGCGCATATCCGGTAGGAACGCCGTTTACGCCCCAGAAAGCCGCGCTTTGCGCCATCGCGGTCAAGGCGCCCGTGCTGCTATTCGTGCTGTTAGATTTATTATCCGAGAAATTCCCGACGAACTTACCTAACCCTCGGTTGTGAACGTCGTAGCCCATCACTTCGGCTTTCGGATAGTCGTTATCATCCATCCGGTCATCCGTAATTAGAAATCGAATGAAACCGCCGCGCGTCATCTCCTCAATATCGAACTGCTTTACGTCGTGGCAGTATTCAACGGCCGCGACCCTCGACACGTTTACGTTCGCGGGGTTGTAATTCTCCGCGTTGTCGCGCAGGGTTACGGCAGCGGCCGTTCCCAGTGGTCCGACGCACGATCCCTTACTAACTTGAATCCCGGCCGCATCGGCGTGGCCATTGAAAGTCCAGTTACCGTTCAGCGTAAAATTACCGTAGCCAAGGCTTGTTCCGTCGTAAACTCCGCCGCCTTCAAAATCGAGCGACGGAATCGCATCACCGAAATTACAGCCAAGGTTAAACCAATAACCGCTCGCTCCGAACGTAACTGGGTTCGTGTCGTAGATCGTAAGGTTTTCAGCCTTGTCGGACGGTGCCCATCCTCCGCTCTTCGATAGATCAAGACTTCGGATCGTCAGCGCACTCGTCGGGCCGGCGGACGGCGGCTTACAGAATCCCCCGGGAATTTCAGCGTAAATTACAATGTCATCGTCTGTGGTCGGAAGCGACGAGGCTTGATATTGCGGAGAAATTTCAGTCCATCCATTTTCAGGACTTCCATCTTCCGGCGGGTGAGAGAACCAGCAAGATTGCGTTCCCCATGGACGTGATTCGCCGCTAAAATCGAGCCAATGATACGTTGCCATTCCCTATCCCCCGCTCTTTCGATTCTGCTCGGAAAGCAGCCGTAACGCCTCTTGTTGCGAGGCGTGCGATTGCTCGCCTTGTCTTGCATACGCCTTCAAATCGCCGACGTCGCTCGACAATCGTTCAAGAATGGTTGCTTGCCGTGCGGATACTTCGGTCTGCTTCGCCAAATAGTCGCGGTAGGCGGCTTGATTCGGTTCGATTACGCGAACCGCCGTCCACCAACAGACGCCGCAAAGCAATAGCGCGAAGATTCCGTTTTTCGTGATCTGCCGCAAAACCTCTTCTTGAATCGATTGCCGAGTCATCGGTAAGCCTTTCTTTATGGCCACTCGCGAATTACATTATCGCCGGTGAAACAGCCATCGGAACGGAGCCGCGACGATCCTTAACGCTCCTCGGCCTATCTTGGCAGTTCCTCTCAAAACAGGATGTCTTCGACCGCCGTCGTTCGAGCACGATGCGGAATCACATGCGGCAGGGGAGCGGTCAGACGGACAACAAGCTGGAGCCGTACAAACTTCCGGATCCGGGGACATATCGGGTTTGACGATCGGGGCGGGCTTTGGCGGATCGACCGGCTTAGGCGGAAACGGCCAGATGCCGAGCTTGCCGTCGGCGATTTCGACGGCCGACGTCGAAACCTCGAGCGCAACGACGGCCGGGCAGGCCGAGCTCCGAGGCGAAGAACAACCGCCGCGAGCGAATCCTACGGAAACGCATACCGCGACAAGCATGCAAAATGAAAGAAAACAGGCGAGAAAACGATTGACTTGAAACATCCCTTCAATCTCCAAAAAAGTTTACGCATAACTAAACTCGCGGCGTCGGCCGCGTTAAACGCTGAGACAATGCGGCGAGAACCAAACTCTCTCGCGGTTTTCGTTTTCCGGATTACAGGCCGAGCTATTCCAGGCAAGCGAACGCCAGCCGTGGCGTTTGAGCTGCTCGGCCTCTCCTTCGTAACAGCACAACGCAATCCGTAGGTTTTTGCGTTTGCCCTGCTCCTTACAGAAATCGAGAGCGCCGCCAAAGACGTCGAGCGAGTCGATTCGGTATAGGTCGGAAGCTCGCTTGGCTTTTTCTCCGTAAGGCGGATCCAAAAAAATAGCAAGGTTTCCGCGATCGAGATACGACGGCGAAAAGATCGTCCGCCAATCGCGGCAGAAAATTTTCACATTCTTCAAACGCTCGGAGTACGATTGAATCCAGCCGACGCGGTCGCAGCCGCGTTTGTAAATTCCGCGATCCTCGAGCGCGATCTTGTCGGATAGGCGCTTTGGCGACGGCCGCACGGCGGCGCTCAACGCCCGCACCCAATGCGCCGCCGATTTCACGTCGCAAAACTCGATATCCCCCTTCAAACGCTCCGTAAGTTCGTCGGCATTTTCGCGAAGAAATTTCTTTCGTGCGATGTGATCAACCTCGGCCGAAGGCCCCGTCAGCTCCTTGGTGAGCTGCTTCGGCCTCGACTTTACGACGCGGAAGAAATTCGCCACCAGGCCGTCGATATCGTTTACCAGCTCGGCGCGTGCCGGCGTCGGGGCCGCGAAGAGCATTGCCCCCGATCCGAAGAACGGTTCGCAGTAAAAACGAGGCGTTCCGAACCGCCGCCAAACCTCCGGCGCGATCGCCGCCTTGGCTCCGAAATACGAAAAAAGCGGCTTTGCCTGCTCGCATTCGCCGTTCGCGCATTTGCATTGCATGTTGTAAATCCTCAGGTGTAAATCAAGAAGTGATTGCTTGTCGATGTGTGGGCGGTTTTTAATCTCCTTTAAGTAGCGAGCGGCGTCGGCTCGAACGCTTTCGTTCCACGATTTCCAGTCGCATAAATGGCCGAAGATGAAATGGCAATTGTGCGACGGTGATTCGCAGAGCGTGATGAGATTATCGGGGTCGAGCTCCTTGGCCGGATTAAGCTGGAACGGCTCGACGTGATGAACGGTCAGGTTTTCAGATCCGCCGCAGGCGGCGCATGTTGGAAACTGCGCAAGATGTTCGCGGCGGGCTCGCGGCCACGATCCGGAACGCGGTCCGCCGAGGAGATTTTGCGAGTCGATCCGCTCAACGATTTGCAGGGATGCCGAGCTTGCTTGATTCGGCGGGTTTATCTCATCGCAGAATCGCTCCCCTAGCGCTCCGAGTATTACGCAAAAAAATCCGTAAATGATGAGCTTGACAATCGCGCAGCTTTCGGATTGCTCCGTCTCCCATTTTCCCTCGGCTAAACGCATTTCCCTTTTCGACTCATCCGCCAAACAAAAACCTTTCACCATCACGTTATCCCTCGTAATCATGGCCGTGGTATTGCTGATCGGCGTCTCGCGACGACGATCGACGATTCGGTTTCACGCTTCGGCGAAGAGATCGTCGAACGCGGTCCTCGCGGCATTGCTCGCAGATTCCGTGCTCAAGACGCTTTGCGGCGTACTCCCGTCCGCATTCGTCGCACCGTTTGAACTCCATCAGTTTTCCCCTCGTATCGAGTCGTGATCGTCGCGAGCGATTTCGCCGCGGCGAAATGCCGATGGCTCGACGCGACAACGGCGGCGCCCTTCCGCCGTCGCCGCACCCGCCCGTTGGTCAATGGAGCGACAAAATTCCTTGACCCTTCTGCCGGTGTCATGGAATGCGCGAAGAAATTCACGTGTCGTTTCGCATTGCTTTTTCATGGCCTATTCGCTCCAAGTCACGGCGCGCACGGCCCAAGCGTCGTTAAAATCGCCCTCGAAATAGCTTTCGGGGACGTAGCAAAAACCGGCGTCGCCCCAGTCTTTTCCCCAAGAATTGGCGGTTTCGACATGCCAAACGTCGTCGATCAGCTTCAAGCCGACGCCGCACATCGCATGCCCGCCGCCTCCGCCGCGATAGCGAGGAATCACGCCGCGAGAGTCCGGCTCGAAGTTCCGACCGATATTTACGCCGTAATCGACGAAGAATCCGCATTGCAGAGCCGACGCGATATGGGCGAAGGTCGGGCAATCGAACGCTTCGAGAATGCGGAATTTCTTCGCTTCCTCTTTCCACTCTTCCGGCCAGGGTTCGCGGCGCGAATTACCCCCTTGCCAATCCAGAGGGTCCACTGTCTTCGCCGTGCAAACGCCGACGTCGCGAAGAGCGGCCAAGGCGTCGCCAAGGCTGGACCCGCTGTCCGATCCTCCGTTAATGCGGCCGTATAGATTGCCGGGCGATAGCTGTACGAACGGCAACCCGGCCAACGCTCGGCAACCGTGTACCGATTGGGTGGCGGCGAAGGCGTTGCAAGCCCCTTGCCCGTCTTGGTCCATAATCTCGGCGATCATGCCGCGCAGGGAAATCGCCGCCCATTTGTTGCGAGGGATAACATCGACTTCCTCGCTCGCTCGGAACGGAGCGAACAGAGCGCCGACGTCGTGTCGTCGCGGCTTGCATCCACCGAGCACGCGGATATCACCGCCGGCGGGAATCGAAAAAGCGTTCGCGGATACCATTCAAGTCTCTCCTCTCGTTTGTGATTGTTGCGTGCGACGAATGCCGGTTTAACCGCCGTACTTTTTCGCGATAGAAAGCGCCTCAGCCTCCGTCGCCGGCAGCGGACCGTCGTAGAGTAATTGGCCGGAATCCTTGGCCGTAACGAAGATGTGAGGCAGGGCGGCTCCGCGAGAAGCGGCGTAATCGATCCACTCCTTGAACTTCGCCGGAGTCGAGCCGTCGGGCGATTTAACGTCCTTGTCGATCGCCGCGAAGACATGGCCGCCGGCAGCCGCGTATTGCCGCAGCGCGGGCGAAGCAATAACGGCCGCTTGTGCCGGCGTTCGGTCATGCGATTCTTCGAGGATCGTCACGGCGATTTTTTGAACGACCGGAGGGAGCGGCGTTGGAACCGGCGCCGGAGTTGGGGCGGGCGTTACGTCGCCCGAGGCGTCCGCGCCGATCGTGTAGCTGTAGATTCGCGGCGGTGATTTTCCGTCGCATGCCGCGTAAATGAACGTCGAGGGCGATCCTTTCCCCGACGCAAGCGACCAGGACTTAAACGGCGCCGCGTCGTCGGCCGAAAGCAGAATGCCGTCGTTCGTCGCCGACGCGATAAGTCGCGGTTTGTCGACGCCTCCGGCAATTGCGTAGCCGCGATCGACCGGAGCGGGCGATGCGGAAAAGATCGCCGGTTTGACTGCCGTGGCCGTGAGTATCAACAAAAGGAGGAACGAGCCCTCGGACTTCGATTTCGTCCAGGCGGCACCCGCTAGAGAAAGTAATTTGCCGAACATAACAGGCCCTTTCCGAGGAAAATTGATTCGTAAAAGGGCCGGACGCTCGGCAATCCATTGCGTCGCGTCCGGCTTCATCCCGCCCTGGAATGAGAATTACGCGACGGCGACGTCCGTGCCGGAGGTAGAGAACAAGGCGACCAGCGCCTTGATTTGCTTGACGGCGTCGAGGTAGCCGCCGATTCCGCCGGCGGTAACGTCGGCGACGATCGCCTTGACGATCGTGATCGCGGCCGGAAGCTTCGAGACGTCGAACTTGAACGAGCCGAATAGATCGGCGACGCTCTTCAGCTCAGACGTGAGCGTTTCCTTGAGATTGTCGGCCAACTTCACGGCGACGACGGTCGCTTGATCGTCGTTCAAGACGATTCCTTGGCTCGCGAGAGCCTCCTTCAACACTTGAGACATGGCAGGACTCCAAAAAAGAAACTCAAAAACATGAAAAAAATCAAAACTAAAAGCTGAATTCCCTTTCGGCAGTTCCCCTAAGAGTTTTCAGCCGCTTTGCGCAAACGAACGACGGCTTCTGAAATGAGCTGAGAAATGCGGGATTCGGAGAGCTGGAGAACGCCTCCGACCGCCTTCATCGTGAGGCCCTTGAAGAGGTACAAATAGACGGCGACTCGCTGATCTGGAGCTAGCGCCGCCCGTGTCGCGAGCGGGTTGTAGTCTCGCTCCCGCCATCCGGAATCCGACACTTTGGCCGCAGCGAATTCGATAAGCGGCGTATCGTCGGGATTCGGCGAGTTTTTAACGATCTTCGGCGGCGAGATAGCTGCGCTAAAATCGTAGCTGAATTCGTCCTCAAATTCCTGCTGAGTCGGCGGACGGCCTAGGCGTTGAGTCAGCTCGGCGAAGTTTCGATCGAGCTCGGAGGCATGCGTTCGGTCAAGCCGTGAAAGATGGTCACGCTCACGCACCCAATCGACGATCGCCCAGGTCATTCGCGGTGCCGCGTACGTCTCGAACTTGTACCCGCGATCGGCGTCGAATCGCTCGACGACGCTTATCAGCGCCTCGCAAACGATTGATTGCAGATCATCGGCGTCGACCGGCCAGCGCTGCGCCGCACGCCGCGCGACCGTCGTCGCGAAAGGCATATAGGCGACGACGATCTCGTTTCGCAGATCGACGCTCTTTGTTTCGGCGTAGCTTCGCCATTTTTCGATAGGAACGAGCGACTTGACCTTACTGCGTTGCGGCCCGCGGCGACGAGGCGGAGAAGAGGATTTGGCTTTTGCTCGCGGGAGAGACCTTCGCTTTAACTTAGGCTTTGCGGTTTTCGGCATGATGCTCCGTAAACAAAAAGGGGACCGAGGCGTCGTAAAACGCTCTTAGTCCCCGGAAGCATCAATTTAATTTTTCACTCGCCGAAAGCCTGATCGGCAACTATACCGTCAATCCATTATTATTTTCCCGTCATTCCTCAGCAAGTACTGCAGGAATAAAGGCGAACTTTACATTGCCGAGAGGATTTCGGAAATTGTCTTAGTGAAACACGCATCTATCATGCAAATTCCCGAAAGCAAAATCAACGGATTGATTGACGCTTGCCTCTAAAAACTTTTCCCGAATATAAGCTGCCGATCTTTTTAGATGCATGACCCGCAATATTTTACAGGACATCAATGCCAAAACCCCAGACAATTTTTCGTGAAGCAACCTATAAGCTAATCGTTGAGCCATTTTGTGAGTTGCGTCTTCAATGATTTTCTGAATCCTTGGGTCATTAGACCTTGGGGCAGTAATTTTATCTGTTTCGATGTTGGATTCAGTTTTTATTGTTTCGCGTTCAGCTTTTCTTACCAACAAAGCGATCGCAATAATTTTATCGACGTCGAAAAATCGAGGATTCTTCGCAACAAAAGACAAAAGCAGATCAATTTTTTTTATTGAGCTGTCATCGTCTTCAGAAATATCATGCGCCAACCTAAGCATCGCAAATTCAATCAATAACACGTCACGCGAAAATCGTGCGTCGCGCACGAAGCACCAAGCGATATAGGCTGCAACAAGATTTAGAAGAGAAAAACCAATAAAAAGGTCAATAAATAGTTCTAATGACATCATTTCTTTCCTTCACAAGTTGAAGGCAAGCGAGCATTGCCGTTTTTAATGTCCTGGATTTTTGAATTGATCTCCCGATCTTCAGTAGTATATTTCCTCCATTTTCTATATCCTATTGCGAAAATAAAGCATATCGAAACCGCAGAAGCCGAAATGACCTGTGCAAAAACGCTCTTTTCTGTGATTCGCTCTGCCGTAGTGCATATCCGAGAAATACCCAGATATCCAGAACCGCAAATAAACGCAATCTTAAGTAAAGAAATAACCTGGCTGAAAATATCGAGAAACTTTCCCAGGTTCGCTTCACTAATTTTAGGCGGTTCTTCTTTTGTGGGTTTATGAATTTTTCGTTTTTTTGAAACTTTGTCTACCATGCTCACCCCCTATGGCTGTGTTTCCTAAGTTTAATTTAGGGGGTGAATTGGTGTCAATACCCATACTGCCCTTTCCATCTACTTTCACATGGAGTTTGGCACCCGGCTCCCTCGGCCGGTTTATCGCATCGAAATGCCGGAACACGGTATTGAAAGAAATAGGCGTCCTCGGCGGTTTCGGCGTAGAAGTCGCGCAGAATCGCTACGGCGCGAAATCCAAGCGCCTTAAAGAAGAGCTGCGCCGCAAGGTTCGTTTCCCGAACTCCGAGCGTGATGCGGGTGCGCCGCTGCGGAGACAGCTTATCAATCAGCTTCGCCGCCATCTTGCGGCCGACGCCTTGCCGACGAGCGTCTGGAGCCGCGGCGAAGTTTAAGACGTGAATCCCAGTTGAATGCAGCTCGTAAAGCATGTAGCCGATGACTCGCTCCTCAAAATCGACGGCTACCATGCCGATGCAATTGCGCTGCCGTAAGCAGCGGATGAAGTCCTCTTCGTACCAAGGGAATTCAAAAGCGGCTCGCTCGATCGCCAAAACATCATCCATGTCGCGGCGATAAATCCAGCGTATATTGCTTACGTGCATTTCCTTTGCTCCGCTAAAATCGCTCAAACTTCCAGGGGGCGGACTTGCGTCGGCGCGTCACGGCGACGAACGCGAACGGGAATTTCTCGGCCGCGATTTTGATTTTGATTCTGGCATCCTCTCGCCAAAACCCCTTCACTTCGTGAAGCTCGAATGAACCGTCGGCGAGCAACACGGCGAAGTCGGGCGTATAGTGCGTCTTCGCGGCCAACCGCAGTTTGATCGCCTCAAACTCGTCCCAGATAATTCGCCGGCGGATCGTCGCAGCTCCAGCTCGGCGGCATAATCGCTTTCCCACCCATTCATACCGCGTTCAAGTTTCTTTCCCTTCGCCTTTTTTTCGGCGGCGTCGGCTTTGAGCTTTGCTTCCAGCTCACTACGGAAAGGTTCGTTGAAGTCGCGTAGGGAAAATCTCAATTGCTCAACTCCCAAAGCCGAACGAGCTGGCCGCGTTTCGTGACTTGTACTTTTTTGCTCGGGATAATTCGCCCGGCGTCGGCTAGATATCTTCGCGTTCTCGTCGCCATGCTCTTTCCGACTCCGAGCAATACCAGCCACTTCGCCAGAAACGGCCCGCTCAAAGGCCCATGCTGACGTAGCACGCGCTCGGCTTGTTTCTCTGCGTAAATGCGGCGAGGGGATTTCATTTATCGTTTATTGATTTGAAAATCTTGTCGAATCGAATCAAAAAAATCAACTCCATGAAACGTGAATCGATCGGGCGAATTTCCACTCCAAACGGCTCGACTTCCGGAATTGAGTCGCACTCTACAAGCGTTGATCCGCGATCGCTGAATAGCTGCTCTCGTTCCGTTCGCAGCATGCGCTCGTCAATTTCTTGAACGAGATGATAGAAGGGAAACGGCAGGCCGTACTATTCGGCGACGAGTTTTAGAATCCGATCCTCGGCGACTTCGTAAGGAATGAATTCGCCATCTCGCATCCATCCGAGTCCCGCTTTTATCGGCCTCTGCGCATCGAACAAATACGCCTCGGCCGCGTCGTGAAGCAGGAACGCCATTGAGAGGAGCGGATTCGTAGCGTATAAGCATCCTCTGTAGCAATGCTCGGCGACGGAATAGAAGGGCGTCGTCGCCCCTCCCCATCGGCAACGGTTGGCGAGGTTATGGGCGATGTCTGTAATCGAAATATCTTCGAGGCGAAGATTGAAAACGTCGATTCGCTTCATGCTTGGCATTGTCGTAGCCATTTGATCTTTCCTTCCGTTCGATCATTTACGCGGTCCCACGAACTTGATCGGCACTAGTTCCTTATTGGTTCAGGCGGCGCGATGTATCTCAAACTCCTCTTGAATCTTCGACAACGGCGCCTTAAAAAGCCACCTCCATTCCAGCAATCCATCTCTGCCATATACTCCCTCCGAGAACGTTGCCCGAGGTTCTTCGGGAATACAAATGCTGTGGTCGCATCCGACTCTTAACTCCGGCGCCTGCTCACACCACTCTAGCTTGTGCATCTACGCTCCTTTCGTTTAGGAAACTCGTGATACTGACGGCCGTCGAGAACGTCGCCGCCGTTTTTCCCGACGCGATCCATGACGAAGACCGGGAATGAATCGTTCTCGTGCGCGAAAATGAAATCCGTTCCGCGTTTCAATTCGTTTCCAAGGCGATCGAAACAACGCCCGCCTTGCACGCGCGTCGCGGCTTTGTTCGCCCATTCTTCGTAAGAGGCGAACGAACGAAAGATCGGCTCGCCGGTCTGGATGTTTTTCGAGTGCGTTCCCCACTCGCCCCACTGCTTAAAGAAGAACGGCATATTCTCCGCCGCACACTGATCGCGGAGCGTTCGCGCCCAATCCGGTTGCATTGGTCTAGCATCTCTGCCGCTCTCGCCGCCGACGACAACCCAGTCAATCGTAACTGAATAAACTAATCGCTCTAACAACGGCCTATCTAACCAGAGCGGCCCTAGCAAAGGCTCGCAACTCACCCACCGAACCGCCGCCGGAGTTTCGAGCAAAATCGGAATCCGCAAATCGGCCATTTCTTGATTCTCGGCCGTTACGCCCAGCCAAACGTTTTTCCATCCGTCGCCCCAATCCGGCGGCAAGCAATACTTGATCCGCTCCGGCCGCTTCGTACAAAGTTGGTACGTGTGGTGAGGAGTCTGGCGAATAATGTCCCACGCCTCGGCCCGCCATGCGTCGGCCTCTTCGATAAAGAAGTCGCTCCAAGAGCAAACGAAAATCTTTCGCGGCTCTTTCCAGTGAAGAG
>CAXXHQ010000001.1:0-1080147 GCA_963665265.2 Thermoguttaceae bacterium
CTTCGCCGTGCAAACGCCGACGTCGCGAAGAGCGGCCAAGGCGTCGCCAAGGCTGGACCCGCTGTCCGATCCTCCGTTAATGCGGCCGTATAGATTGCCAGGGCGATAGCTGTACGAACGGCAACCCGGCCAACGCTCGGCAACCGTGTACCGATTGGGTGGCGGCGAAGGCGTTGCAAGCCCCTTGCCCGTCTTGGTCCATAATCTCGGCGATCATGCCGCGCAGGGAAATCGCCGCCCATTTGTTGCGAGGGATAACATCGACTTCCTCGCTCGCTCGGAACGGAGCGAACAGAGCGCCGACGTCGTGTCGTCGCGGCTTGCATCCACCGAGCACGCGGATATCACCGCCGGCGGGAATCGAAAAAGCGTTCGCGGATACCATTCAAGTCTCTCCTCTCGTTTGTGATTGTTGCGTGCGACGAATGCCGGTTTAACCGCCGTACTTTTTCGCGATAGAAAGCGCCTCAGCCTCCGTCGCCGGCAGCGGACCGTCGTAGAGTAATTGGCCGGAATCCTTGGCCGTAACGAAGATGTGAGGCAGGGCGGCTCCGCGAGAAGCGGCGTAATCGATCCACTCCTTGAACTTCGCCGGAGTCGAGCCGTCGGGCGATTTAACGTTCTTGTCGATCGCCGCGAAGACATGGCCGCCGGCAGCCGCGTATTGCCGCAGCGCGGGCGAAGCAATAACGGCCGCTTGTGCCGGCGTTCGGTCATGCGATCTTCGAGGATCGTCACGGCGATTTTTTGAACGACCGGAGGGAGCGGCGTTGGAACCGGCGCCGGAGTTGGGGCGGGCGTTACGTCGCCCGAGGCGTCCGCGCCGATCGTGTAGCTGTAGAATTCGCGGCGGTGATTTTCCGTCGCATGCCGCGTAAATGAACGTCGAGGGCGATCCTTTCCCCGACGCAAGCGACCAGGACTTAAACGGCGCCGCGTCGTCGGCCGAAAGCAGAATGCCGTCGTTCGTCGCCGACGCGATAAGTCGCGGTTTGTCGACGCCTCCGGCAATTGCGTAGCCGCGATCGACCGGAGCGGGCGATGCGGAAAAGATCGCCGGTTTGACTGCCGTGGCCGTGAGTATCAACAAAAGGAGGAACGAGCCCTCGGACTTCGATTTCGTCCAGGCGGCACCCGCTAGAGAAAGTAATTTGCCGAACATAACAGGCCCTTTCCGAGGAAAATTGATTCGTAAAAGGGCCGGACGCTCGGCAATCCATTGCGTCGCGTCCGGCTTCATCCCGCCCTGGAATGAGAATTACGCGACGGCGACGTCCGTGCCGGAGGTAGAGAACAAGGCGACCAGCGCCTTGATTTGCTTGACGGCGTCGAGGTAGCCGCCGATTCCGCCGGCGGTAACGTCGGCGACGATCGCCTTGACGATCGTGATCGCGGCCGGAAGCTTCGAGACGTCGAACTTGAACGAGCCGAATAGATCGGCGACGCTCTTCAGCTCAGACGTGAGCGTTTCCTTGAGATTGTCGGCCAACTTCACGGCGACGACGGTCGCTTGATCGTCGTTCAAGACGATTCCTTGGCTCGCGAGAGCCTCCTTCAACACTTGAGACATGGCAGGACTCCAAAAAAGAAACTCAAAAACATGAAAAAAATCAAAACTAAAAGCTGAATTCCCTTTCGGCAGTTCCCCTAAGAGTTTTCAGCCGCTTTGCGCAAACGAACGACGGCTTCTGAAATGAGCTGAGAAATGCGGGATTCGGAGAGCTGGAGAACGCCTCCGACCGCCTTCATCGTGAGGCCCTTGAAGAGGTACAAATAGACGGCGACTCGCTGATCTGGAGCTAGCGCCGCCCGTGTCGCGAGCGGGTTGTAGTCTCGCTCCCGCCATCCGGAATCCGACACTTTGGCCGCAGCGAATTCGATAAGCGGCGTATCGTCGGGATTCGGCGAGTTTTTAACGATCTTCGGCGGCGAGATAGCTGCGCTAAAATCGTAGCTGAATTCGTCCTCAAATTCCTGCTGAGTCGGCGGACGGCCTAGGCGTTGAGTCAGCTCGGCGAAGTTTCGATCGAGCTCGGAGGCATGCGTTCGGTCAAGCCGTGAAAGATGGTCACGCTCACGCACCCAATCGACGATCGCCCAGGTCATTCGCGGTGCCGCGTACGTCTCGAACTTGTACCCGCGATCGGCGTCGAATCGCTCGACGACGCTTATCAGCGCCTCGCAAACGATTGATTGCAGATCATCGGCGTCGACCGGCCAGCGCTGCGCCGCACGCCGCGCGACCGTCGTCGCGAAAGGCATATAGGCGACGACGATCTCGTTTCGCAGATCGACGCTCTTTGTTTCGGCGTAGCTTCGCCATTTTTCGATAGGAACGAGCGACTTGACCTTACTGCGTTGCGGCCCGCGGCGACGAGGCGGAGAAGAGGATTTGGCTTTTGCTCGCGGGAGAGACCTTCGCTTTAACTTAGGCTTTGCGGTTTTCGGCATGATGCTCCGTAAACAAAAAGGGGACCGAGGCGTCGTAAAACGCTCTTAGTCCCCGGAAGCATCAATTTAATTTTTCACTCGCCGAAAGCCTGATCGGCAACTATACCGTCAATCCATTATTATTTTCCCGTCATTCCTCAGCAAGTACTGCAGGAATAAAGGCGAACTTTACATTGCCGAGAGGATTTCGGAAATTGTCTTAGTGAAACACGCATCTATCATGCAAATTCCCGAAAGCAAAATCAACGGATTGATTGACGCTTGCCTCTAAAAACTTTTCCCGAATATAAGCTGCCGATCTTTTTAGATGCATGACCCGCAATATTTTACAGGACATCAATGCCAAAACCCCAGACAATTTTTCGTGAAGCAACCTATAAGCTAATCGTTGAGCCATTTTGTGAGTTGCGTCTTCAATGATTTTCTGAATCCTTGGGTCATTAGACCTTGGGGCAGTAATTTTATCTGTTTCGATGTTGGATTCAGTTTTTATTGTTTCGCGTTCAGCTTTTCTTACCAACAAAGCGATCGCAATAATTTTATCGACGTCGAAAAATCGAGGATTCTTCGCAACAAAAGACAAAAGCAGATCAATTTTTTTTATTGAGCTGTCATCGTCTTCAGAAATATCATGCGCCAACCTAAGCATCGCAAATTCAATCAATAACACGTCACGCGAAAATCGTGCGTCGCGCACGAAGCACCAAGCGATATAGGCTGCAACAAGATTTAGAAGAGAAAAACCAATAAAAAGGTCAATAAATAGTTCTAATGACATCATTTCTTTCCTTCACAAGTTGAAGGCAAGCGAGCATTGCCGTTTTTAATGTCCTGGATTTTTGAATTGATCTCCCGATCTTCAGTAGTATATTTCCTCCATTTTCTATATCCTATTGCGAAAATAAAGCATATCGAAACCGCAGAAGCCGAAATGACCTGTGCAAAAACGCTCTTTTCTGTGATTCGCTCTGCCGTAGTGCATATCCGAGAAATACCCAGATATCCAGAACCGCAAATAAACGCAATCTTAAGTAAAGAAATAACCTGGCTGAAAATATCGAGAAACTTTCCCAGGTTCGCTTCACTAATTTTAGGCGGTTCTTCTTTTGTGGGTTTATGAATTTTTCGTTTTTTTGAAACTTTGTCTACCATGCTCACCCCCTATGGCTGTGTTTCCTAAGTTTAATTTAGGGGGTGAATTGGTGTCAATACCCATACTGCCCTTTCCATCTACTTTCACATGGAGTTTGGCACCCGGCTCCCTCGGCCGGTTTATCGCATCGAAATGCCGGAACACGGTATTGAAAGAAATAGGCGTCCTCGGCGGTTTCGGCGTAGAAGTCGCGCAGAATCGCTACGGCGCGAAATCCAAGCGCCTTAAAGAAGAGCTGCGCCGCAAGGTTCGTTTCCCGAACTCCGAGCGTGATGCGGGTGCGCCGCTGCGGAGACAGCTTATCAATCAGCTTCGCCGCCATCTTGCGGCCGACGCCTTGCCGACGAGCGTCTGGAGCCGCGGCGAAGTTTAAGACGTGAATCCCAGTTGAATGCAGCTCGTAAAGCATGTAGCCGATGACTCGCTCCTCAAAATCGACGGCTACCATGCCGATGCAATTGCGCTGCCGTAAGCAGCGGATGAAGTCCTCTTCGTACCAAGGGAATTCAAAAGCGGCTCGCTCGATCGCCAAAACATCATCCATGTCGCGGCGATAAATCCAGCGTATATTGCTTACGTGCATTTCCTTTGCTCCGCTAAAATCGCTCAAACTTCCAGGGGGCGGACTTGCGTCGGCGCGTCACGGCGACGAACGCGAACGGGAATTTCTCGGCCGCGATTTTGATTTTGATTCTGGCATCCTCTCGCCAAAACCCCTTCACTTCGTGAAGCTCGAATGAACCGTCGGCGAGCAACACGGCGAAGTCGGGCGTATAGTGCGTCTTCGCGGCCAACCGCAGTTTGATCGCCTCAAACTCGTCCCAGATAATTTCGCCGGCGGATCGTCGCAGCTCCAGCTCGGCGGCATAATCGCTTTCCCACCCATTCATACCGCGTTCAAGTTTCTTTCCCTTCGCCTTTTTTTCGGCGGCGTCGGCTTTGAGCTTTGCTTCCAGCTCACTACGGAAAGGTTCGTTGAAGTCGCGTAGGGAAAATCTCAATTGCTCAACTCCCAAAGCCGAACGAGCTGGCCGCGTTTCGTGACTTGTACTTTTTTGCTCGGGATAATTCGCCCGGCGTCGGCTAGATATCTTCGCGTTCTCGTCGCCATGCTCTTTCCGACTCCGAGCAATACCAGCCACTTCGCCAGAAACGGCCCGCTCAAAGGCCCATGCTGACGTAGCACGCGCTCGGCTTGTTTCTCTGCGTAAATGCGGCGAGGGGATTTCATTTATCGTTTATTGATTTGAAAATCTTGTCGAATCGAATCAAAAAAATCAACTCCATGAAACGTGAATCGATCGGGCGAATTTCCACTCCAAACGGCTCGACTTCCGGAATTGAGTCGCACTCTACAAGCGTTGATCCGCGATCGCTGAATAGCTGCTCTCGTTCCGTTCGCAGCATGCGCTCGTCAATTTCTTGAACGAGATGATAGAAGGGAAACGGCAGGCCGTACTATTCGGCGACGAGTTTTAGAATCCGATCCTCGGCGACTTCGTAAGGAATGAATTCGCCATCTCGCATCCATCCGAGTCCCGCTTTTATCGGCCTCTGCGCATCGAACAAATACGCCTCGGCCGCGTCGTGAAGCAGGAACGCCATTGAGAGGAGCGGATTCGTAGCGTATAAGCATCCTCTGTAGCAATGCTCGGCGACGGAATAGAAGGGCGTCGTCGCCCCTCCCCATCGGCAACGGTTGGCGAGGTTATGGGCGATGTCTGTAATCGAAATATCTTCGAGGCGAAGATTGAAAACGTCGATTCGCTTCATGCTTGGCATTGTCGTAGCCATTTGATCTTTCCTTCCGTTCGATCATTTACGCGGTCCCACGAACTTGATCGGCACTAGTTCCTTATTGGTTCAGGCGGCGCGATGTATCTCAAACTCCTCTTGAATCTTCGACAACGGCGCCTTAAAAAGCCACCTCCATTCCAGCAATCCATCTCTGCCATATACTCCCTCCGAGAACGTTGCCCGAGGTTCTTCGGGAATACAAATGCTGTGGTCGCATCCGACTCTTAACTCCGGCGCCTGCTCACACCACTCTAGCTTGTGCATCTACGCTCCTTTCGTTTAGGAAACTCGTGATACTGACGGCCGTCGAGAACGTCGCCGCCGTTTTTCCCGACGCGATCCATGACGAAGACCGGGAATGAATCGTTCTCGTGCGCGAAAATGAAATCC
This sequence comes from Thermoguttaceae bacterium, assembly GCA_963665265.2. Lineage (GTDB taxonomy): Bacteria > Planctomycetota > Planctomycetia > Pirellulales > Thermoguttaceae > CAXXHQ01. The sequence continues at coordinate 5,792 of CAXXHQ010000001.1, forward strand.
GTTCCGCGTTTCAATTCGTTTCCAAGGCGATCGAAACAACGCCCGCCTTGCACGCGCGTCGCGGCTTTGTTCGCCCATTCTTCGTAAGAGGCGAACGAACGAAAGATCGGCTCGCCGGTCTGGATGTTTTTCGAGTGCGTTCCCCACTCGCCCCACTGCTTAAAGAAGAACGGCATATTCTCCGCCGCACACTGATCGCGGAGCGTTCGCGCCCAATCCGGTTGCATTGGTCTAGCATCTCTGCCGCTCTCGCCGCCGACGACAACCCAGTCAATCGTAACTGAATAAACTAATCGCTCTAACAACGGCCTATCTAACCAGAGCGGCCCTAGCAAAGGCTCGCAACTCACCCACCGAACCGCCGCCGGAGTTTCGAGCAAAATCGGAATCCGCAAATCGGCCATTTCTTGATTCTCGGCCGTTACGCCCAGCCAAACGTTTTTCCATCCGTCGCCCCAATCCGGCGGCAAGCAATACTTGATCCGCTCCGGCCGCTTCGTACAAAGTTGGTACGTGTGGTGAGGAGTCTGGCGAATAATGTCCCACGCCTCGGCCCGCCATGCGTCGGCCTCTTCGATAAAGAAGTCGCTCCAAGAGCAAACGAAAATCTTTCGCGGCTCTTTCCAGTGAAGAGGTGAAAGGAACGTGCGCTCGGCAGATCGCACGACGACGTCGGGCGTTTGGCCGAATCGGTTTTTTTCGCGGAACATATAGCAGTTCGTGCAACCGGCCGAAACCTTATGGCAACCCTGCCACGGATTCCAAGTCGCGTCGGTCCAACTGATTTTCGTTTTTTCGCTCACACTTCACGCTCCTTCCGTTTCCAAAAGAACACCTTCGCCGTCGCACTCGTCGCAGCCGTAGCCCCAACAATCAACGCATGCATCGCCTGTTGCGGAACAATGCTTGCAGATATATGGTTTCTCGCCTTCGCATCCAAAACTAGGATTAGGAATCCAGTGATGCGACGATCCTTTGCACTCGGAGCACCTTCTACAAGACGTTGTAAATGGCATTTCACGCTTCTTTCGCGGCTCGGGCCGCTAAACAAAAAGCTCGATCAATCCCTGGCACTCTACTTTTGGTAGTCCCTTCCTACTCAACCACCAATCGAACATTTCTTCCGACGAAGAAAAATATCGATCGCCAAACCAAATCCGGCCGTCGCGCTGCAATGTTCCCGACCTGCGTTCAAAAATATATTTGAATAACTCTTTCCACTTACGTTCGTATCCCGGCCATCGGTCGAATTCCATTTGAGTAATCCGCTTAGTCGCCATCGGACAACCGATGCACCCAAGCCGATCGAACCCTTGATCGTATAATTCGCAGTAAGGCAAATTTCGTGACTTGATGAACTCCCAGACCATTTCGCCCGACCAGCCCAAAATAGGGCAGATTGCGGTAGTTTGCGTTTTTTCGTGATAGCTAACCTGCGTCCACGATTTCTTGCGACGAGGCGATTCAGCGGCCCGAACGCCGAGTATTAATCGTGCGCCTCTTGGGTTTTTCCGTTCCTTAAAATGTTCGCAGCACCATCGACACTTGCGAGTCGGAAAGCCTTTGTTGTAACGAACCGCATAGGTGAAGAAATTACACTCCGGCCGCTCCCAAACTACGTCCGGATGTTCGCGTCGAATGAAACGCGTCAACTCCGGCGGATCGAGTGTTGTGACGTTGTAGTGCCAATAGACGCGAACGCCAGCGAGACGAGCAACCTCCTTGATAACGCACGAGTCTTTTCCGCCTGAAAAACAGCCGTAAAACGCCGTTCCGTCCTTCGGCTCCGTCGCTCGCAGTAATTTCACCGCGTCGGCAACGTATGCCTCAAGCGATAAGTCGATTCCATTCAGAGTTTTCATCTTCATCACCACTTAATCAGCACGCCTTTGAACGGCAGGCCGTATGTCGCGTTGAACCAATCAAGCATTTCGTTGAGATTCTCAAATCCGTCGGCTTTGGCAAGCTCCGATGATTTACGATAGGAAATCAACTTCCCGGCGATCAGCACACGAGGCACAAATTGAAAATCAATCACGTCGATGTTCAGCTTGATCTCTTCCGCGCTTTTGCAAAAATCTTCACCCAACCGCCGTACCTTCGAGCGATAGGCCACGCCTTCCCAGGCGCTCAGGATCAGCTTGTCGCCCGGCCTTATCGGGCGTTTTCGTTCGGGTCGAATCGTTTGGCGTTTCTCGCCGCGTTCAACGGCGCCGGCGAAGCGGCGGTCAAAAAGAAGTTGCGGCATTTTGATTCCCCCAAGCTACAGGTTTGGTGATACTAGCGGCCACCATCTCCGCGAATTTCCGATTCACGTAATCATTCAATTCAGCATTGGTAATAGGTATGATCTCGCCCGCAATACGCGCCGCCGCCTGCCTATTGGCAACTCCGCGTGAAATGCGGATGCTGGTGGCGGTTCCTAGTAGTTTGCTATTTACAAATACGCTTGCGTTCTTAACGGAGATTGGCGGCATTTCGTTTCTTTCCAATTCGCTCGGCGCCGCAACTACGAGTCACGGCGCCGAGCGTCCTACTTAGGAGTTTCTTACGCGGCCTCGTTCCGGTTTTCGCGTGCGATCGCCGCGGCTACTTCGCTACGATGAACTGGCGTTTCCTTTGGCGCTTCGACGCCGAGCCGAACTTTGTCGCCGCGAATATCGACGACGACGATCGTTATGCCGTTGCCGATGACGATGCTTTCGTTCTTTTTGCGGGATAGAACTAACATTTTCGATTCCTTTCGTTCTGGGTGGGGCGGGAAATCCTTTTCGCGACGATTAAGGCCAGGTGTATTCGCCGTGGTTTGAAATAAACTCGTTGACCGCGTCCTCGATTTGCGTCGCCAATTCTCGGCCTATGCCCTGAACTCCCTCGAACCAGCCGAGCGGATTCGCGAGCATGAGCTGTCGAACCTTTCCGATCTGATCCTTATTTACTGAGTAGAGTCGCATGCGAAGAGCGGCGGGGAGATCGAGAGCGTTGATATCGACCAAGTCGCCGTTGGCGGCGTCGGGGCCGTCGATCGCTTCAAGCAAAGGATGGGAGCCGGGCGTCGGTTTTTCGTGCCGTGAGTTGCAAATCGCGCGAAGCCGATTGATCTGCTTTTGGTAGTAACGCTCCGCCTCGGACGCGATATGCTTGGCGTCGGCGGCCTCTTCGCGTTTCTCCTTGGCGTATGCTTCGAGCTCCTGAAAGTCGGCGTAAGATCGTTCGATTGCCGCGTTTTGCTTCTCGATCCTCTCAAGAACAATCTCCGGATCGATCGGCAACCCCGGTTCGGCGTCGGTCGTCTCGGGGGAATAGCCGTCAACCTCCTTAATCAAGTGGGGTTTCTTCGCTTTCTTCGCCGCTTTTTTCGTCGCTCGTTTTGCAGTCTTTGCCATGTCGTCGATTCCTTTCTGGTTATGGAATCCGGGGTTTTGGTTATCGGGAACAAAATCGGGGTTATAAAAATGCCCGCAACAGGGGCACTTTTCATTCGGGAAATGTTTGCACGCTGAACAAAACTGGTCCGCCGGCGTCGGCATTCGGCCGTTGATTCGCAGGAATGATTCGAGAGGTCCGCTCATGTAGCCTCCGGGAATCGCTTGCCGAGGGTGCGATTGAAAGCGGCGAGGACGGACGGCGCCATGCTCGCTTTGGTTACGTTCGACGGGCTCGGCGGCACCGGGGATTCGCTAGGGGCCGGTAATTCGGGCACCTGATCTTCCTTGGCTTGCGTTCGGATATAAGCTCTCGCCCTTGGCCTAGCTGCCTTCCAGGCGTCGGCAAATACCGCTGGCGCGTCTTCCGCCCGGCATAGGCCGACGTACTCGCAAAGGGCGTTGGTGAGCGTGCGGCGCAGATAGCCGCATTTGTCGCGGGCGTTTCGCTTCGTCGCTTGCAAGCCGTGTTCTAGCCAGTCGGCGCCGAACCTCTCGGACATGATCGCGCAGCACAAGAGCAACTCGCTTTGGTTCTGCACAAGCCGGTAGTTCGCAGGATAGAGCGAGCGGCGAAGATGGGCGAAGCGTTTTAGAATTTCATCCCAAGGTAGCTTCTCTTTGACGACGTCGTCGTCATACGGAACGCAAGAAGAGTTATTCTCAAGAACTAACCCATGGTGTTGGTTATAAGTTATATTATTTAATATATCTTCACTGGGGTGCTTTTTTGGGAACACCCCATGTCTTTTGGCGACAGGGGTATGTTCTATAAAAGCATGGGGGTGTTGCAGGAAAGCAGGGGGCGCGGAAGGTATCGCGCTGAGATGACCGGCTTCTTTAGCCGAGGTGAGATGGGTTTCGACCGCTTCATGGCGGTCGGGCGACTCGGTCGGAGTAGCCGTGAAGTCTTGGGCGGGCGTCCCAAGGATTGATGATATTATCGGCCAATTGATTCGGTAGGCGTTAGCCTTTTGCCCGCGAGCGTGTTGAGCGGTGACGACGACCAACCCCAATTCCGAGGCCCGCTCGATCGCCGAGCGAGTTTTCGAGAGCGAGCAGGAAAACCCCCACGGCATACGCATTAGCTCGGCGTAGCTTGCAACGAGGGCGGAGCCGGGGTATTGTTCCTCGAAATCGAAGAGCAAGCGAACGAAGACGAATACGGAGCAATCAACGGGAACGAGACGAAGAGCGCGGCCGAGCGTGTTGCGCCGCTCGTAGTAAGCCGCGTCGGCTCCGCGAAAGTCGAGATAGTTTTGCGCGTTTCCGCTTCCGTGCCGTGTCATCCGTTACGCTCCAATTCCTCGATACATGATCCGTGATCGAATTTCGCAAAGGACCGTCGTCGCATGTAACTCTGGCGACGGCGCCACCGCTACAGCGATCGCATAGCGTTTATTGAGAGTCACTCGCAACGCTTGTTCGCGGAGTGAGGTCGGCCATTCGAGAGAGTCCGGGGCGAAAGAAAGCAAATCGCCGACGTCGGCCGCGACGGGGTTTAGTCCGAGTTTCGCGCCGAGGAGGGGGAATTCAAAAATAGTGGACGTTCTAACTTTAACGTTGCCTGTGCCGCGACTGGCGTTGATTGAGACGCCTAAAAAGTAGTCGACCGCCAACGCCATTAAGTCTTCGCGGCAATTAGGATAGAGCGGCGTATTATCAATCGCCGCCGAAAAACTCCTCGGCGTGTGCGCCTCTCCATGAAAGAACAGCACCAAATCGCCGAGGAGAATTTCGACGCCGAACGCTACCGGGACCACAACGTCAAGATCATTAGCGCGCCAGCGGGAGCAATCTTTTCGTTCGTAAATTTCGTCCAGTGTTTTTTGATTCATTTGTTCCGTCCAATGCGATCGCCTGCCGGGGCTTTCGCGTTCCGTTGATTAATTTGTCCAGCGCCACTTCTTCGCGATCTACCGGCATTCCGCGCGGCGCGTCGATTCCGACCCACGCCGTTCCGTCTTCAATCTTGGTTAAGGTGATTGTGATGTTGTCGCCGACGATGATTTTTTGCCCAGGTTTTCTCGCTAAAACTAACATGATTTGCACCCATTTGTTTTTGGATTAATCCTCCGTTGTAAAAAATTCCTTTCCGATGAGTCCTGTCCGTGGTCCTCATCGGACCTACTCCGTTACTCCCGGCTCGACTAACCTCCATCGCTCGCCGGGTCCGCTCCACTCCATTTTCGTGGCCGCTACCACGCGAAGAAATTCGCGTAGAAAATCACAGCCGCCATCGCAAGGACAATCGCGTCGCATGCGTATTGTGCGGCGCCGTAATGCTTGTCGTTCATTTCTCTTGATCTCCGAAGCAAAGTGCGCGTTCCAAAGCATCGTTGATTTGTTGGGTGATCGTTTCGCGTTCCGACTCGTAATCGACCTCGTCATCGTTCGGGTCGTACAGAGTTACCACAACTCCGGAGTTATAGAAGGAGACGCTTATGGAATATGCCTCCGGCAGATAATTGCATGCGACTTCGATCGCATTGCGAATCGATTTATGCCGCCGGCGTTCGTCGCTGATCTTCATTCCAAAACTCCGTTTTATGATTGTGCTGATATCAAAACCTCCGTGTCTCTCCACGGTGTCAAGCCTTCGCAGTCGGTACGCCGTTCGGCGGTTTTGCGCGTTTCGTTCGTGAGTTAGCCCGGCTTTCAGCTAGCTCCCGTCGGAGGCTTAGTGTGCTCGCCTCTCCGAAGTGGCCTTTCTAGGGTCTGGCTGCTTGAATTCGAGCGGCAGTCAGGTGGCCCCATAATCACGCGGCCAACTTCATCATTTACATATCCGACTTCAAAGCGGCCCTGGCGGGATTTGAACCCGCGTCCTCGTGCGTCCACGCGCTCACCAAACTGAGCTACAGAGCCAATCAAAACCTGCCGCTGTTTTCCCTTGCGGGACGGCTCGCGGCGCTCCACGCGTCGATTGCAAGGCCAGACGCTAGGCCGTCGTTCGTTACGCAGCCGCCTCGACCGGAGCGGATTCAGAAGCGGGCGCCGGAGTCGGCGTCGGGACGCGAAGCGAATCCGGATTGATTCGAGATACGACGTCGAGCAACATTCCGTCGCCGCATTTCTCTTGCGCGAACCTCAACTGGACGTCGATCGGCGCTTTCAAAAAGCTGATGTACGTCACGAGCATTTCGGCGAGCGGAAGATTCTTTTCTCCGCCGGAGGCGTCCGCGCTAATCTCGGAGCTTTCGAGACGGAATCGTCCGGAATCTCCATATCGAAGAACCGCCGTGCGGTCGGAGTACATATTGAGGCATACGCTCTTATTGCCTCGCCGTTGATCGATTTCGGCGAGCATGTCAAAGAGAATCGTTACGGTCGGCTCTTTCTGGAGCTTCTTTAGGAGCTCTAAGCCTTCCGCAACCTTGGAGCCCAATTCACTGTTGGCTTTCGCGAGCGCCGCCTCTAACGAGGCGATGCGTGCGATGTGCGGATTCTTCGGGCAATTCTTCACATGCTCCATCGCAGCCGAAAGGTTCGCGTCCGTCTCGGCTAAGGTTCCCGATGATATCAACTCGCCGCAGTACTCGCAAAAGAACCTCCGCTCTTTGCTATTGAGTTCTCGAATTTCAGCGTCACGTTGTTCCAGCGTTCGCATTTGGTCGGCCGCAATCTCGTGCATTTCGATAAGACACTCTTCGAGCTTGGCGATCTTCGCCTCGGCGGCGGCGAAGTCGGGGTACTGCGATGCCATCGCCCATAGAGCAAGATCGATAGCGTTGGCAATTGTCGTTGTGTCTCGTCTATCCAACTCGTCGTATTTTTCGCTAAGTTCGTCGGAGGTAACTTTTCTCGACTGACGAACGCCGCCGAATTTACTAAGAACACTTCGGGAAAATCCGCGCCCGGCCGCACGATAATTTTCGTAGTCGAGGGATTGAAAGTTCTTGACAAACTCATCCAACTCTTCGTCGCTCGGCTCTTTCACCGAGATGAGCGCCCTCAACTCCTCTACCTTCGCCTTGATGAAATTGGAGTCGGGCGAATAGCCGCTATTTCCGATCTCCGCGACCTCTTCCTCCGCTGAATTCATGCGCCAAATATTCGTCAGAAATTGCGCTAACTCCTTATCCGTGACCATGCTATTTCCTTCCGTTGTTTTGAGATCTAAAATCCCCGCGCCCGGCCGAGCGGCCGGAAAAACGCGGGGCAAAAGAGATACAGTCCCGACGGCCGGAATTGATCCGGCCCGCGCGACGGCATTCGTTGTCGCGCGGCCAACATGGATCGGGACGCCGTCGAGGCGAGGCGACGGCACGACGCTCCGGGGACAGGAGCGAGAATCGAAATAAGAAAGACGCGCCACGAGCTCGGCGGGGCAGGGACCGAGAGGAAAATCGTGACGCGTCTGTGGGGCGTTTGAAAAATCGGCGAGAGGCATTCCGCTAGAAACGCTCTCGCCGAAAATGGAACGGCTCGAAGCCGCGTTGAGGACTACTTGCGTCGAACGTTCGTTTTCCGCTTGTAAGTATTGCGGACAGGAGTCTTCGCCGGCGGTTTGTCGAGCGGAACGGGGACAGGTTGCGGAATCGTTTCCAAAATCGGCTCCGTAATTTTCGGATTGATATAGTGATTGATTGCGACGTTCCCCGACGAGTGCCCGGCGACCATCTGCGACAAAAAACCGTCCTTTTCCGCTACCGTCGTAACGAGTGCCTTGCGAAATCCGTGAAAGCCGAAACGTCTGTGTTCCGGTATATCGGTCCATGACACGATGCGTTGCTGCCAAGCGTGAAGCCAAGACGTTCCCTTTGGAAAGGCTCGCCAAGGAAAAATCATATCGCTTCGCGGCGTGCGAATTGCTTCTATCTCCGATCGTGCAAACGAATTGCAGTAGATGCGAACTCCGTTGTTTCCTCCCTTCATCAGTTCTGGCGGTATATCCACCCAGTTTTTTCGCCAGCGGTCGAACATGCTCCATCTCAGCATCATCGCCGTAGAAATTCGCAAGCCCGTGTTGTGCAAAAATATAAACAGAGCCTTCCAGAACGCCGGTGGCTGGACGTGTAGAATGCTCGACGTGCGTCTCGCATGCTCGCATGCGCCGAGAATCTTCCCAACCTCTTCGAGCTCGAAGTCGCCATCCGGCGGCGTTCGCGGGCATGTCGGAAGATCGAAAAATGGAACTTCGGGCAATAGCTTCGCCGTGCGTTTCGATTTTCTCGTCTTTGGGCCTGTTAAATCCCAAAGCTTTTGAAAGTGAACTAGAATCTTTCGTTGCGTAGGCGCAGCGATATATTTCGCCTTCCTTCCGGGCAGTAGTTTTATCGCAGCCTGAAAATCGTCGAAGTGATCTTGATTCACCGCGTACAAGGGCGGATTGGTCGTTACCCTTTCCCAGAGCGATACGGCTTGAACGTAAATATCGATCGTGTCTTGCGATCGATTCTTCGCCTGCAAATACTTGGGCAACGCCCATTCGTCGAAGAAGTCTCGTATCGTCCAGTTCAACGTCGGCTCGTTTGCATCGCGAGCCTCTCCACGAAAAATATGAAATTCGCAAGAACCCATTGAGTTGCTCCTTATCAGTGCGCTTCCGAGCAACGGGCGAAGTAGAATATCCCGACGCCGCGCCGAGATTACAAACGATGATTATCGCAGTGCCCTTATGCTCTGCGTAATCTATAGATTTATTTATTGGGGTAAATCCACTAGAAACAGACTGTAATTTTGTAGATGATTTTTTTTCAATACCGATAGTGGCGCTGAGAGCGCTAACGGCGCTGAATAGGGAAATTAGGACAATTCCGGTTGTGCGGATTGATGCTTTCATAGAGGCGAAGGCGCACCGCCGCCACCGTTGGCGCATGAGAGCGCGCAACGGTAACGGTCAAGGTGCTATCCAAAGGGTTCAGGGTTGGCCGGTTAAGCCGAACTTTCAACGGCCGGTAAGCTTTCGCCTAGCCGCGGCCCCCTGTCCCGAAAGAGTTTCGGGTGGTGAGAGAGTCTCGTGACGAAAGATTTATTTAACGAGATCGAATTTACCCTGAAAAAGAAAAGCGTCAAGCGGTCGTTTGCTCCGACGCAAGAAAAAGAAAAAGCCGGGGTGCAGAGTTGTTAAACAAATCTTTCGTTTTATCCAGCCCCGACACCACTCGGGTTTCTGGATTTGAGGGGCCTCACGGCCCTTCGACTCTGCATCTCGGCCATTCGCGATTTGAGAGGATACCGGATAAATAGTCCGGTATCCGAATTAACGCTAACCGCCTTATTTTTAAGGCGTTAAGCGAGGACGACGGGAATCGAACCCGCAACCACCGGATCGACAGTCCGGTACTCTAACCAATTGAGCTACGTCCCCAATTTCGGAGCATTTTTCCTCGGCGGGTTGTTACCCCCGGTAGGAAAGCCTTGAATTATATCATGCCTATATCGGGTCGCAAGTGGTCCGGGGGACAAAAATTCCGTAATTTACCCCCTCATAAAGACGGGATAAATCGGCCAAACCGAACGGTTTACGCCGAATAGGCTAGGCGAGAGCCGGATGGGCCTTTTCATAGGCGGTGATCTTGGCTTCATGGGCCAAAGTCAGGCCGATGTCGTCCAAGCCGTTCAGCAAATTGTGGCGGCGGGATTCGTCCACTTCGAACGGCAGATCGAGGCCGAACTCGTCGCGAATCTTGCAGTTCTCGAGATCGACCGTCAGCTTATAACCGGGATGCTTGGCGGCTCGGGCGAACAGATCGTCGATCGTCTCTTCGGAGAGCTTGATCGGAAGCATGCCGTTCTTAAAGCAGTTGTTGTAGAAGATGTCGGCGAAACTCGGGGCGAGAATGGCGCGGAAGCCGTAGTCCTCGAGGGCCCACGGCGCATGCTCGCGGCTCGAACCGCAACCGAAATTGCGTCGGGCGAGCAAAATCGAGGCGCCGCGATACTCCGGCCGATTCAATTCGAAGGCCGGGTTGTCCGATCCGTCGTCGTTGAAACGCCAATCGAAAAACAAAAACTGTCCGAAGCCGGTCCGTTCAATTCGCTTCAAGAATTGCTTGGGAATGATTTGGTCGGTATCGACGTCGGAACGGTCCATCGGGGCGACAAGGCCGGTGCATACGGTAAAAGGACGCATAGAATATCTTCCAAAATGAATGTTGTTCGGCAGTATATATTACTTGTAATTCCAGGTGCGGATATCGACGAAACGTCCGGCGACGGCCGCGGCGGCGGCCATGGCGGGCGAAACCAAATGCGTTCGGCCGCCCTTGCCTTGACGCCCTTCGAAGTTGCGGTTGCTCGTCGCCGCGCAACGTTCGCCCGGCTCCAACTTGTCGGGGTTCATCGCCAGGCACATGCTGCAACCGGCTTCGCGCCATTCCATTCCCGCATCGCGGAAAATCTTGTCTAGTCCTTCGGCCTCGGCTTGCTTCTTAACGACGCCGCTGCCGGGAACGATCAACGCTTGCACGCCTGCGGCGATTTTGTAGCCTTTGATTACGGCGGCTGCCGCGCGGAAATCTTCGATGCGGCCGTTCGTGCAGGAGCCGATGAAGACCTTGTCGATTTTCACGTCGGTGATCGGCGTTTTCGCCTTAAGGCCCATATATTCGAGGGCTTGGGCGACGGACTTTTGCTGCGTGGCGTCGGCGAAATCGGCGGGTGCCGGAATTTGGTCCGTGACGGAAAGAACCTGCGCCGGGGTGGTTCCCCAGGTGATTTGCGGCTGGATGTCTTCGGCTCGGAAGACCTTTACGCAGTCGAACTTGGCGCCGGGATCGGTCGGCAACTTCTTCCACTTGGCGACGGCCGCGTCGAAATCCTTGGGGGCGAATTCCCGCCCGCGAAGATACTCGAACGTCGTTTCGTCGGGAGCGATCAAACCGGCACGCGCGCCGGCCTCGATCGTCATGTTGCAGACGGTCATGCGTTCTTCCATGGTGAGCGCGCGAATCGCTTCGCCGGAGTATTCGATGCAGTGACCGACGCCGCCGCTGGTGGAAATTTGGCCGATCACGTAGAGGATTAAATCTTTGGCGGTCACGCCGCGGCCGAGTTTGCCGTCGATGCGAATTTCCATCGTCTTCGGCTTATGCTGCAAGAGCGTTTGCGTGGCCATCACGTGTTCGACTTCGCTCGTGCCGATGCCGAATGCCAAGGCGCCGAACGCGCCGTGGGTGGCGGTGTGGCTATCGCCGCAAACGATGGTCATGCCCGGCTGGGTGAGACCAAGCTCGGGACCGATGACGTGGACGACGCCTTGATTGACGTCGTCGAGATCGAATAGGCGAACGCCGAACTGTTTGCAATTCGAGCGCAACGTGTCGATCTGCTGCTTGGAGATCGGATCGAGAATGGGGAGCGAACGATCGGTCGTCGGCACGTTGTGATCGGCCGTGGCGAAGGTACGTTCGGGGCGGCGAATCTTGCGATCGGCCAAGCGCAATCCCTCGAAGGCCTGCGCGCTGGTCACTTCGTGCACCAATTGCAGATCGATGTAAAGAATGGTTTGGTTGCCCGGCTCGGAGTAAACCACATGCTCATCCCAAATTTTTTCGAACATCGTCCGGGGCGAATTGCTTACGTTCATGGCGGAGTCTAGTTCCTCGATAAAATGCGGACGGCGTTTTTGGAAATCGTCAGGCCGTCCGACGCAAAATATGATGTGGGCCCGGCATAGAGGCCGGGCAGGACAAATCCCAATAAAACGACTTATTATAGTTGCTTTTGGTTCGGCAAAAAAGGGGCGCGAACCCTACGGGCGGAGGGGAAGGCGGACGGTTTTATCCACGAAAGCCCCGAAGTATCACGAAGAGCGTGAATTTTTCACCGCAGAGGCGCAGAGAACGCAAAGACGCAAGAAGAGGAAATGAGAACGTTCGTATCGAAAACGACGAGCGGCGTCACGCCCTTGCCTCATGCTGCAAATCGGAGACGAATTCCAAGCGTTCGTCTTCGGTCATACGATCCCATTGTTTTCCCCGCTTCGTTCGCATTACGCGGCTCTGCGGCGGTCTTGCGTCGGGGCTTTGGCCAAGACGTCGGCCCGGGTAAGCCGCTCGAACCAAACGTCGTTCTCTTCGCGAATTTCGCCGAGGATGACGGTTTGTTCGACAAGAATTCGAGCGAAGAACTGCCAGAAGCGCGGATCGGCTTGATCGTAATAGGGGGCGGAGAAGACGACGAAGTCGACGGGCCCAATCATATTTACCGATCGCACGAAGCTATCGAGCGGGTTGCCCGGCAGGAGCTTCGTTTTGCAGCCGAACGTTTTGAAGATGCGATGGGCTTCGATATAAGCCAATCCGACGCCTTCGCCGGGAGCGCGACCTTCGAACGAGTCGAAACCGAAGTATTGAATTTCGGCCCGATCGACGTGCTTCGCGGCCGCTTCGATCATCCGTTGGGCCCGTTTGGCGTCGCCGACGCCTAATTCCAAAATCTTCGTCGGCCGGCGTCGCAAGATCGCGCGATAGACGTCGCGATCCGATTTCGGTTTCGAGAGGTAGGAAAGATAAAACGTTTTCCAGGAGCTAGTCGGTTGCACGATCGGCTGTCGGGGGTTAAAGGTGCGATAATCAACGGCAAAGCGGACAGCGAAAAAGTATTTTTTTAGCGGCGCATCGGACGGCCGTAACGGTCGAGTTGCTGTTCCGGTTCTTTATTATTCGGATTGGCGGCGGGAGCCGGCGCCGGACTGGAAGCGGCGGGGGCGGCGTCGCGGGCCGCCAAGGCGTCTTGGTAGTACAGCGTGTTTTTCTCGGTCACCAATCGCGAACCGATCGATTTGCAATGCACTTCGGCACGAAAAACGTGATTGCCCGGGTTGTTCGCCTTCGCGAAAATCTTCAACACGGTCTCGGTGCCGGGCGCCAAGGTGGGAATCGGGCTAAACGAGATTTGGCCCGGTTGGATTCTGTGCGAGGCGCCTTCGGCGTTCGTCGGTTCGATGCCGCGCGAGAAGTATCCGACGACTTCGACGTTTTCGGCGTCTTTGGTTCCGCGGTTTCGGATACGGACTTCGTAAATGGTCTCGTCGCCGACGAGGATCGGTCCGCTCGGATCGGAGACGTCGAGCGCGAGCTTGGCCACGGCTTCAACGTTGGTCGAGACGCCGGCCAAGGCCGAGATGTCGTCTTCGGCGGTAACGGCGACGTCGATGCGAGTCGGACCTTGCGAGCCGAGCGCGCACTTCATATTGAAAACCTGCTCGGTTTCAGGATTCAGGTTATCCAAGGTCCATTCGACTTTGTTGGAGTTGGCATCGGCCTGGGCGGTTTCGATTCCGCCGAGGTATTTAACGCCGACCGGCAAAGCGGCGACGAAGGTGACGTTCTTCGCGGGGGCGTTCCCGGGATTGCGAACGCGGATCGTGTAATTGGCGTTGGCGCCGACGTATTGGAGTCGGGGGCCGTCCACGGCGATATCCATTCCTGCTCGACGAACGAGGACTTTTTCGGATAATTCCGCATGAATTCCGGCTTCGCCTTTGGCTTCAACTTGAATGGCGAGGGTTCCGGCTTGTTTCGCGGTCAATTCAACTTCGATCGTGCGATCTTCGCCGGCGTTTAAGGCGCCGAGCTGATAGGTGGCCGGGGAGTTGTCGCCGGCTCCTTCCGGAGTGAGCTTAATGGAAAGGCCTTCGGCTCCGCCGGTTCCGCTGTTCAGCAGCTTCAGGCGGTAAGTTTCCTTTTTGCCGTAGAAGACCTCGCGAGGACCTTCTAGACGCATTTCCAATTTCGGTTCTTGCACCTCGATCATCGCTTGCGAGGCGATGGGGCGATAATCCCAACGAACGGCCAAGTCGAACGGTCGGCTTTGACGGGGAACGATGCGAAGAACAAGTTTTTCTTTCGACTTCGCTTCGATTTGCCCGACCTTCCAAACGAACGGGGCGTTTGCTTGTCCGGCGGCGGCCAACTGCGTGGCGCCGGCGCTGGCTTCGGCTCCGAGGACTTCGGCCCATTCGGGCAGGCTAACGAAAACGACGACTTCTTCGGCGCCGACGTCGCCGGAATTAATCAAAGAGACTTCGTAGGCTGATTCTTTTCCGACTGAAATTTTGCGGGGACCGATGGTCTCGACGCTCAAAGCCGGTCCGCGACGAGTGAAAAGAACGCCGTCTTCGGCGCCGGAGCGTCCCGAGGTTTTCCCCGCGGCGACTTTGCCGGCGGGCGCCGAGGCGTCGCTCTTCGACGAATCGGACGAGTCGTTCGCAACGTCGTCTTCATCGGGATTGGCTTGACGCTGGCCGGATTGCTGCGGCAAGGCTCGCTGAACGATCACCGGGCGACCGACCGCGCGATTCGCGTCTTCGGTAACCGTCGGACGCTTGGCGGGGGTGGGGCGAGCGGTCGGATTCGAAACTGAACCGCCGACAGACGAACGAACCGATCGCGGCGTCGGAGCGACTGCGGGCTCGGAAGGAACGTCGTCGCTAACGCTCGGCGTCGCCGTCGTCGGACGGCGGGCAGGCGTCGGCGTGCGAGTGGTTTTCGTCGGCGCGTCGGTCGAATCGGAAGCGGTCGTCGAAGAGCTGGAGGAGTTGGCCGTTCCAAAGGCGGATTCGCGAGTTTGGCTCAACCGCTCGTGGAGCGGCTTGGCAATAATCGGCCGCGAGTCCGTCTGATCGGCGGACATCGCCCGAGGCGAATTGGCCGTGCGTTTGGCGGCGTTCGGCGCGTACGTATTTGGATCAAGAATTGAATCGTTGTCGTTTGCCGCAGCTGATTGTCGGCTCGGCATGGAGACGCGAGGAATCGAACTTCCGTTGGAATAAGGCAAATTCTGCGTGCCGGAAGAACTGACCGTCGAAGATCGAGGCGTTCCGTCGGTGCGATAGATTTGAACGCGGTTCGTTCCTGCGCGAGTCGTTTTTTGATACGGGTCGGTCTGGGCATAGTTGTCGGCAATGGCCGATTCATCGTCGGCGGATTGATCGCTCGTTCCCGCGGCGCTCGGCTTGGCGGGGGATTCAGTTTTCGGGCTTCCGAAGACGGATTTTCCCAGGTTATCGAGGCGTTCGCCGATGGTCTTGCCGCCTGGCAAAATCCCTTGGGCGTGCGTTGTTGCACAAACTGCCCAAGCAGCCACAGCGACGATAATTGGCGTATATTTTTTGAGCGACATGGTCGTATCCCTGCGCGCATGTGAGGACAATCGAGTATTCCACCAAGCAAAATCGACATGTTAATTTTTCCTGTTTAGAGAACTTTTCGGAATTGCGAGGAAATTTCTCAATACTCCTCCCAAACCTCCTAGGCGACGTCGTCCGATTAGCAAAGACATTCCCAGAAAGAAGGATGCCGCGTAAAAGTAAAGAAAATACGACGGATACACAGAATCCGACGGATTGTAAAGAAGGCGATCGTCCGCATCGACGGCAGGACTACTCGAAGAGGCTCGACGCCCCTCTACAGTTTCGCAAAGTTGCGTGAGGCGACGAAAGAATAAAAGCTACGGAACTGACCGTCGACGTTTCGCGATTTCGCAAGCAAAAGATCGTAGAGACAAGGTCCGGCATCGGGACGCGTTTGCAAATCGCTAAGATAGGCGAGCAGTTCGCGCTTCATTTGCGGCGAGTTGACGAGAAAGTTGACCCACGCCCAAGAGTCGCGATATTGGTTTTTGCTTAAGACGCTCCTATCGTTGATTCGCTCCAGCTCTTTGAGATTCGGCGTGATTCCGAAACGAGCGTTCCAGAGCGTGGCGGCGAAATGCGGATCTTTGGCGAAGCGACGCTCCGCCCCCACCTCGAAATAGACCGCCAATCCTTCGTCAATCCAAAGAGGAACCCGACTATATGCCGCATGTAAAATGGCGTGGGTGCATTCATGCCGAAGATCGACGGCAAACTGTTCGCTGCGGTAAGCGAAAACCCGGCCAATGCCCGCGGCCTTAATATAGACCGCCTGACGGAAAGGCACTTGCGGGAAATACTTTTTCACATACCGCGAATAAGTCTCTCGATCGTGAAAGAGATAAACCTCGATTCTCGCCTCGGTCGGTCGGAGTTCGAGGGTTCGATTGATTTCCGCTTCGAGATCGGCGACGCCGCGAAGGGTCGCGAGTTCGGCGTCGAGTTTGTAGTCCGCGCGAAACACGAACGGAGCCATATCCCGCGAGTCTATCCATTCGCCGCCAAATGAAATCTCGGCGCATGCGAGGACGAACGTTCCTGCGATGCAGAAAGCAACTCGAATCAATCGGATTGCAGGGCGATTCGCGTGAAACATAGATTGCGGAGGTGAAACAACTCCATTTAATAAGCGTTAAGCGAAGTCCTTCGGAGAGGGCTCGGTCGAACTATGGCCGCCGGGAAACTCGTTTCCCAAGTCTTTTAGATCACCGAAACCCTCGAAATCGGGAAAAACGGCCGGCAAACAGGCAGCCTAGGCTAACTAGGAGTCATAGGCGCCCAATAGACTCAAAATGTTACAAATCGTACAATGGACCGTTGAAAAATCCGGATGTTTGAGGATTTTACCAATAATTGCCGTCGATAATTTTCGTTCTTTGGCGGCGCGCACAATAAACCTCGGTCGACGCTCCGTCAAGTGCATACTGCCTGTTTGCGGTTGACGTTCAATCGGCGATCTGGTACGTTCCCGCCTTTACGGGTGGTAGTCCGCCTGTGCTGAGCTATCTGAGTAGGAAATAAAAACGGGTATGCCGTACTCCGCTATAGGTCCGATAGAAATTCACTTGCCGGAGATGGTCGAGAACATCGACGATCTCGCGGCGAAGTTCCCGAAGTGGGACATTGATTTGATCTTCGCAAAAACGGGCGTTCGCGCGCGGCATATCGCCGCACCGGGCGAATGCGCCTCCGACCTAGGCGTTCGCGCGGCGGAGAAGCTATTTGAGCGACATCAGATCGATCGTAATTCAATCGATTTCCTTTTATTCTGCACGCAATCGCCGGACTATATCTTGCCGACGACCGCGTGTTTGATACAGCAGCGGTTGGGGCTTCCGACGCATGTCGGCGCCTTGGACTTCAACTTGGGATGCTCGGGTTTCGTCTATGGTTTGTCATTGGCCGACGGACTGATACAAAGCGGCGCGGCCAAGCGAGTTCTGTTGATTACCGCCGAAACGTATTCAAAATACATTGACGAGACCGACCGTTCGTTACGGACGATATTCGGCGACGGCGCGGCCGCCACGCTGGTCGAGGCCTCCGAGGTTCCTTCGCTGGGCGGTTTTAGCTTCGGGACCGACGGGCGCGGCGCCAACGCGTTGCTGGTAACCGAGGGGGGAGCCAGATCGGATGCCGACAGAATTCAGCCGACCAAACGTAAGCGTTGGCCGAGCAGCCTTTTTATGGACGGTCCCGAATTAGTGAAATTCACGTTGGACGTTCTTCCGCCCACGCTTGACAGCATTCTGGCGAAGACGAAATGGACTCGCGACGATGTGGATTTCTACCTCCTGCACCAAGCCACGACCTTTATGCTGGAGCATATTCGCGTCCGGATGAATCTCGACAAAGAGAAGACACCCGAAGCGGTGGAAATGTACGGGAATACGGTTTCATCGACGATTCCGATTTTAATCCGTAACCTGCGTAAAAACGGGCAGCTTATTCCCGGCAAGCAGAACATGCTGATCGGATTCGGCGTCGGCTTGTCCTGGGCCGGCTGCTCCTGGATCGAAACGTGGACCGCTTCGCAAAAGAAAGTCGGCGACGACAAAGACGGCGTCGCGACCGCCTCGCCGAACGCCGAAGCCGACCAGTCGAGCGATTCGAGTAAAGCCTCGGGCGAAACGGCCGCGTTAAAAGAATCCGACGAAGAGCGTCACGCGGCGTAACGATTTTGACGCCGCATCGTTTCGGCGCCTGTAAACGCCCGGCCAATATATCAGGGTGCAATCATGGCGGCATTTCAGTGGGATGAACGACGGCTGACCAAATTGAGAACGATGCAAGTCATTCTCTGCGCGCTCGTCATGGGCTGCTGCATGTTCGCGCTCGTCGTGGGCGCCGCCTTTCTTAAAGGAAATAATGACGGACAAAACACGGCCGCCGCTTTGCTAATCGTAATCGCCGTTTGCGTCACCGCGGCGGATATTGTCGCCATGTTTATCGTTCCCGGGATGATCGCATCGTCGCAATGCCGACGTATCGGCGAGCGCTTTCGGCAGGTTCTTGCGGAAAAAACGATGGCGGCGAGCGAGGCGGAAGAGGTTCTCGTCTTCGCATTGCTCAGCGTTCGGCAAACGGTGATGATCGTTCGCGGCGCGCTGTTGGAAGGGGCCGCGTTCTTTTGGCTCGTTATTTCGCTCGCCTTTCATTCGCCGACGGCGCTAGCGGCGTCCGTCGCCCTTATCGTCGCGTTGGCCTCGACGTTTCCCACGAAAAAGGGCGTGGGAACTTGGCTAATCGCGGAAGTTCGGAAGATCTGCCAATAACCGGGACGCACTCGCCGCTCACGACGCCTCGTCGACGCTCTATATTCCAATCGGCGTTGACTTTAATGCGTTTTTTCCCTATCGTATCCCCGTGATCGTCAGCGATTATGCGCCGACGGTGCGCGCAAACACGATCGTCAACCAAGCGAACGGATTCGCTTTTTAAATTCTGATGGAGACAAGGAAGTCATTGCCGACATGCCTCGGCGACCGCCGTTCTCGGCGCGTTCGTCTGGCGACGTTGTGCGCGCTGGCGCTCCTTCTTTCCGGTTGCGCGTCGAACTCGATCACGCTTCGTTCTGCGCCCAAAAATCCGCTGGGCGATCAGTTGCAACTTACGTCGTGGAGCGGGCCGCGTCCTAGCCCTCGAACCGAGCAGCTTCTTCGCGTTCATAATTTGACGTACAAGCCGGGGGGCGATCCTCGCCCACTCATCCGCGAACTGCAAGGATACAATCTCGTTCAACCTGCGGCGGAGCGCGCCTACGCCATGGCCGAGTTAGCGTATCTCGGCGGTAAAAACGCGGAGAAAAAAGGGGACGCGCAATCGGCGATAAACCTTTACGGCGAATCGGCCCTGCACGCCTACCAATATCTCTTCGATAAAAAATACGCGGCGACGCGAAACCCGTACGATCCGGAATATCGCGGAGCCTGCGATATCTATAACAGTTCGCTCGAAGCCGGCTTGCGCATCGCCAACAAAGAGAAGACGCTCGTGCCGGGAGTGAAACGGACGATCAACACCGCTTCCGGTCCTTACGAACTTGCTTGCGAAATGAAAGGGACGCGCTGGCAAGGGGAAAAGATCGAACGGCTCGAATTCGCCTCGGATTACGAAGTAAAAGGATTGAAAAACCTCTATCAGATTCACGGTCTGGGCGTTCCGATGATCGCCGTGCGAAAGAGTTACGCCGGCGAGTCGATCGACGCGAAGTACTATCCGCCCGACTTGAGTTTTCCGGTCACCGCTTTGATTCGCCCGACGCTCGACGAAAACGGCGAGCAAGCGGAGAATTCGTCGGTAAAGCTCGGGACGATCGAACTCTACGATCCGTTGGAGATCAACGAAACGCAAATCGCCAACCATCTCGTTCCGTTGGAAAGCGACTACACGACTCCTTTGGCGTATTTTCTCTCGAAGCCGCAGTTGGACGTGGCCACGGTCGGACTATTGCAGCCCGATAAGTTGCTTAAACAAATGCGACCGAATCATGACGCCTCGATTATGGGTCTTTATATGACCCAACCTTACGAGCGAGGCAAGATTCCCGTCATCATGGTGCATGGACTTTGGTCGAGTCCGATGACGTGGATGGAAATGTTCAACGACCTGCGCAGCTCTGCCGACATCCGGAACAACTATCAATTTTGGTTTTATCTTTATCCGACGGCGCAGCCGTTTTGGATTAGTTCGATGCAACTGCGTAACGATCTTGCGCGGATGCGAGAAGATTTGGACCCGTCGCGCACGGAGCCGGCCCTCGATCAGATGGTGTTGATCGGGCATAGCATGGGCGGGCTGGTCGCAAAAATGCAAACGGTCGAAAGCCGAGACGACTATTGGAAATTAGTCAGTTCGGAGCCGATCGAACAGTTAAAACTAGAGCCGGAAGTGCGGGACAAGCTGCGGCAAATGTGCTTCTTTGAACCGAACCCGTCCGTCCGTCGCGTCATCACGATCGCCACGCCGCATCGAGGAAGCACGTTCTCGAATCAGACGACGCAGTGGATGCTCGGCAAGCTGATTAGTCTGCCCGACATGCTCGTGAAGAGCCAGCAAAAGATTTACCGGGATAACCCCAAGGCGTTCCCGGCCGATTCGTTGATTAAGGTGGAGACGAGCATCGACTCGCTTTCGCCGAAGTCGCCGATACTGCCTGTGCTATTAAGTTCGCACCGGCTTCCTTGGGTGAAGTTCAACAACATCGTCGGCAATTGGCCGGGCGAATGGTGGACCGGCTCGTTCACCAAAGACAGCGACGGGGTCGTCTCGACGGCCAGCGCGCACTTGGACGACGCGGAATCGGAGATCACGGTGCCTGCCGATCACACGACGGTGCATACGCACCCGGCGGCCGTGCTTGAAGTGCATCGCATTTTATTGGCGCACTTGGCCGACGTGCAGATGAATCCGACGCGTCAGATGGTCGAAGGAGCGCCCCAATACGCGCCGCGCACGGCGCCGATCGAAACGCCGCCGACGGTTCCGGCGGCAACCGCCCGTCGACCGAGTAAAGAGCCCCCGGCGACGTTGACGATCAAGGGAGCGCTGTAGTCGCGTCGAGCGGCGAAACAAGCAGACTGAGCTCGCAGAGCGCCCAACAGCAAACGCAATGCCGCAGGAGCGGCCTCTTGCCGCTGACGCGGCTCAGGTTCGAGAACCTGAGCTACCCGCTACAACTGGCAAGCCGGCTTGGTGGGACGTTGTCCCGCTCTACAACTCGGTTCTGTCAGGCACAGAACTGCAAATTGGTGCGTGCAAGCACGCACCCTACAATTCTAAACGGTCAGGCGGCGCTCGCAGAGCGCCCTACAGCAAACGGAACATCCGCAGGAGCGGCCTCTTGCCGCTGACGCGGCTCAAGTTCAAGAACCTGAGCTATCCGCAACAACTGGCAAGCCGGCTTGGTGGGACGTTGTCCCGCTCTACAACTCACGGCGGGAAATGGTGGGACTCGCGGAGCTCGGCCCACCCTACAACTGCCTAGCAGTCTTCGGCGCTCGCAGAATGCTCTACAAGCGGAATGCCACGGAGGGCATTCCCTACACTTTTCTCTCGCGGGCGACCTCGGCCACGGCGTCGGCGGGACGCGGGGCCGCCGGCAGGCCGATGATCTGTCGGGCGTAGTTCAAGGCGTCGTCGATGTTACCGAAGGTATGCTCCTCGGTAATACGGTCGAGGAGGCCGTAGTCGGTCAAGGCGAAGACCGGCTGCGCGTGGATGCCGGCCAGCAACAACGTGATGTTCTGCTTGCGGCATTTCTCGTAAAACTCCTCCAAAGCATGGAGGCCGGTGGCGTCGATGACCGGGACGTACCGCATACGAAGAATGAAGACCTTCGGCGGACGTTCGAGATCGTTGAGCGCGTCTTTGAGCAAGTCGGCGGCCCCGAAGAAAAACGGACCGTTGATTTCATAGACCTCGACGCCCGACGGCACGTCACGACGAGTCAATGAGTTCGGATCGTTCAAATCGGGGAACTCGTCGGCGCAGGCGGCAGCGTCGGTCATTTCGTCGCGCACGCCGTTCAGGCTCGTAACTTCGCTCATTCGTCGCATGAAAGTCAAGGCGGCGAGAACGAGTCCCACGCCGACGCCGACCGTAAGATCGACGAAGACGGTCAGGCCGAAGGTGAGCAAGAGGACGGCGATATCGCTTTTCGGAGCTTTTAGCAAGTGTCGAAAGTGGTCGCGTTCGCTCATATTCCAGGCGACCACCATTAGAACCGAGGCGAAGACGGCCAAGGGGATTTTCGAGGCGTAGGGGGCGAGCAAAAGCATGAAGAGCAAGAGGGTCACGGCGTGAATGACGCCGGCCAACGGGGTCTTTCCGCCGCATTTAACGTTGGCGGCCGTTCGAGCGATGGCGCCGGTGGCGGGAATTCCTCCGAACAAGACGGAGCCGATGTTGGCCGTGCCTTGGGCGACCAGTTCGCAATTGCTCTTATGCCGACCTCCGATCATGCCGTCGGCCACCACGGCGCTAAGAAGCGATTCGATGGCGGCAAGAATGGCGATCGTTCCGGCGGCAGGCATCAGCCGACGCATTTCGGCAAGGGTTTCCCAACTGACGCGAGGAAAATGAAAGGCGGGGAGCGAACTGGGAATGCCGCTGGGGCAAAGAGCAGTTCCGAATCGGGAGCCGATCGTTTCGACGTGGAAGCGGGAGTTGGGGTCGTCGAGTCCGAATATCCAAACGGCGAGGGCGGCTAGGCCGACGGCAACGATAGCGCCGGGGATCTTCGGAGCGAATTTACGCAAAGTCACTAGCAAAATCAAACCGAGGCCGCCAATGACAAAGGCGGTCCAATTGGGGCCATGCAATTGCCAAGCTTCGCAATAGGTTCGCCATTGGTGCATGACGTCGGCGGGGACGTTTCCGGTAATTTGCAGGCCGAAGAAGTCTTTGATTTGCCCTGAGAAAATGATGACGGCGATGCCGGCGGTGAAGCCGGTGGTCGCCGGATAAGGAATGAATTTGATCATTCCGCCAAAACGGAGGAGTCCCATCGCGATCATCATCACGCCGGCCATGAGTGTGGCGAGGACGAGTCCGTCGTAGCCGAATTGATCGACGACGCCGGCGACGATGACGACGAAGGCGCCGGTGGGACCGCCGATCTGGACGCGGCTTCCGCCGAGGGCCGAGATGATAAAACCGCCGACAATGGCGGTGTAGAGACCGGCGGCGGGCGGGACATGCGAGGCGATGGCGAAGGCCAAGGCCAAGGGGAGCGCGATGAGTCCTACGGTGACGCCGGAGAAGAGGTCGTTGAAAAAGAATTTCTTGCCGTACCCTTCGCGCAAGCAGACGACGGACTTCGGCGTAAACGCATCCCTGAAATTCGCCTCATGTTTGGAGGGAAAGGGAGACTGCGGCATAACAATAGACATAGTTGCCTCTTTTTAGTGCAAGCAGCGAGGCGTCGGCGAAGGGTTCCTGTTTCCGTCGGCGTCCGCTCCGGCAGGGTCGTTTCCTATTTCCGAAAAAAACCAAGCGGGAGCCAAAATTACAAATGTTAATTAAGGGGGCAATATATATTCTTAATGCGAATTGACCGCAACCCGACTCAGACGTTAGCAGGCATAACCCGACGGACTATAAAGCAGTAGGGGAAAGACATTGGGGCGGAGGAAATAATTCGGAGATTTTGGGGAAGGGGAAATAATGCTCTTGCCCCAACGGTTGGGTAAGGATATTCTCCGCGCGGCTTTTCTTCTCTTCTTTTCAGGGTGGAAAACTAAGACGGGACGACGAATCGATGCGAATTAACGGCAGGCGAAGAGAGTCGATAGCGACGACGCGTTCCTTGCTTTCTTGCAAAAGCCTTCGTCTGCGTACCGCGTCGCTTGGCGTTTTCTTCGCAGTTTTCACATTATGTTGCGGGACGGTTCACGGACAAACATCGCCGGAGAATACGCTGCCCGATCGAATGGCGGCATATAACAACGCCGCGCCATATACCGGGACAACTCGGGAGCCCGTTCCGGCTCCGCTTGGCGTAACGACTGCGACTAACGTTTCGACGCAGCAGCAACTTGACGATCTTCGGGCGGAATTACGGGCACAAGAGGAGCGTTTTAATCTCTTGCTGAATCGAGCGCAGGAAAAGAGCTTGGAATTCACGACGCGGATTGAAACCCTGGAGTCGTCGCGCGCCGACGCCGATCGTCAATTGGAAAACCGCGTTCCGTCGTTCAAGGCGTTGCCCGCCGATCAAGTGCAAGAGTTGGAAGAGACGTTAGGCTGGTCGAAGAAGCTGGACAATTTTGTATTTTTCCACGGTTATTTGCGGTCCGGGGTCGGCGTGAACGGCGAAGGAGGCGCGATGCAGTATTTCCGCGCGCCGGGCGCGGGCGCCAAGTATCGCTTGGGAAATGAATCGGACACGTACGGCGAAATCGACTTGAGCAAAGATTGGGCGGCGAAAGACGGCGGCCCGCAGTATCACACGGAAATAATGGGCTCGTTCGCGACGATGGAGCTGAACGGCAGTTCGGACCGCGACTCATTCGCCCTTCGCCAATGCTTTGTGGAAGCGACGAACTTCGCGCCGTTTCCTGAATGGAAGTTTTGGGCGGGCGAAAGGTATTACGATCGGCACGACATACACATTATCGACTTTTATTTACTCGACATGAGCGGCTACGGCGGTGGCGTGCGAGACATTGAAGTTCCGGGCGGAAAATTGGGGGTGGCCGTTTTCGGATCATCGACGACGGAATGGGAAACGACCGTCGGCAATATCGATAAGCAGAGCCTCGATCTTCGGTACTATGACGTGCCTGTTCCGCTGGGAACGGGTTTGTTCTGGGCCGATCTAGCGATGCAACCCGGCGGCAACGTGACGAGCACGGGAGAAGAGATTTCAACGTCGCGCGGTTACGCGCTCGGATTCATCCACGTTCACGACAAGCTGTGGGGCGGGTTTAATAAATGCTCGGTGCAGTGGGGACAAGGTCCGGCCGCCAATTTTTCGTCCACATTGCAGGCGCCGAATTTGCAGAACGACGGCGCATCGCAGTTCCTCTTCACCGAAACGCTGACGATCGAACCGATCGAAGATAAGTTGTCGATGCAGGCAACGACGGTGACTCGAGTGATCGATACGGGCGACGGAACGCCCGGGCGGACGATTTGGTACTCGGCCGGTCTGCGTCCGATTTGGCATTTTACGAAGTATTTTTCTCTGGCGGCGGAATACGGCGCCGACTGGGTGAACGACGAACCGGACAACGCCAAAGGGACGCTGCACAAATTCACGATCTGCCCGCAGTTGTCGGCCGGCAATAATTTCTTTTCGCGACCGGCCCTTCGCGCATTCGCCACCTACGCCGTTTGGCCGGATTCGCTGAAGGGAAAAGTGGGGGGCGCGGCTTACGCCGACGCCACGGAAGGTTGGTCGTTCGGCTGCCAAATGGAGACGTGGTGGTAAACGGGTTGCGTTCATCGACCCGCTCGGATAGCCTATTTGTTTCCTTATTCGCTCCCCTACCCCGCCGAATTAGAGACGTCCGCAAGCCGCCATGGATTATTTCTTCGCCCATTTTCCGGACTACATGCGTTTTTTCGCCGCCGCGTTAGTTTTACTTAACCCGATCGGCGCAGTGCCGATCTTCTTGAGTTTGATGACTAACCAGACCACGATGCGACGAAAGCAGGCGGCATTATCGGCGTCGATCACGGTTTGCGCCGTGCTGGTCTGCTCGCTGCTCGGCGGCGAGTGGGTTCTACGGATGTTCGGAATTAATTTGCCATGCTTTGAAGTGGGCGGCGGCGTGCTGATTATGTTGATGGCCGTCTCGATGTTGAACGCTCGGCAAGGTCGAACTCGACATACGCCGGAAGAGGCGAAAGAGGCGGAAGAGGCGGCGTCGGTCGGCGCCGTTCCGTTGGGGACTCCGCTTCTGGCCGGCCCCGGCTCGATTAGCTCGGCAATCATTTTCGCCAAAGACGCGCAAAATTGGTTCGACACCGGCATGCTGGTCGCGCTCTGCTTTTTGACGGCCGTTTGCGTTTGGATCGTTTTGCGGTTGGCCGAGCCGATCGGCACGGCGTTGGGGCGAACGGGAATCAACATTATGACGCGATTGATGGGGTTGGTTCTGGCGGCGATCGCGGTCAAGTTCTTCGCCGACGGCGTTTCGCAGATTATGCGAAGCTTTTAGGATCTGTTTATCCACGAAGTTCACGAAGGAACGCTAAGAAGGGGCGAGGGATCTTGCGCGGAGAGGCGGAGCGAAGCGCCGTCGAACCGCGATGAAATCAAAGAAAAAGGCGGGAGACGATCCCGCCTCATTCCGCATGCTGCGTACGAACAATCTTTTTCGTTTCGCTACTGCGTGATAAGCTGCAACGCTTTCGCCTTGGCGTCGCGAATGATCTTTAAACCCTTCAGAAATTTATCGTCCGCGTTCGGAGCGCTGGTAATGACGTTCGTGATGTACGTGGCCATTTGATTTTTAACGGCGTCTTCGTAGGCCGCTTGGATCATTTCGGCGTCCGATTTACCGGTTGATTTAGGGGCCTTCGCAGCCTTCTTTTTCACTGCCATAGTATCTAATCTCCTCAAAAATAATAAAAACGGACGGTTGAAGCGCTTATCGGAAATGCCCGAGCAGCGTCGAACGACGGCTGCGTCTTAAGGCATGCCAAACTTTTTCCTCGTCCATCCACTCGGGATAGGGAATTTCTTTTTTGGCGTCTTTTATTGCCCAATCGGCGTGGGATTTAATCGCGACGTCGGCGAGCAAGTAGCCGTGGTTGCACAAGACGGCGATCTCGGCGTCGGAGAAGACGTCCAAATCGGTGCGAATTTTGGCGATTGAATGTTTCGCGATTTTTTTGGAGTAACCGATTTCGTCGTGTTGCGGATAGTTATGGACGGCGCTGCCAATTCCCCAATAGGCGCCTTTAAATTTTTCGTCTTCTCGTTGTTCGAGAAACCAATGCTTGCGAACGGCGACGGCTTGGCGACCAAGGATCGCTAAATAGGCTTTTCCTCGACCGAACGCGCCGCGAGGGACGAACGGATGGAAGGGCGCTCCGCCGTCGGAAACGAATACGGCGTCCGAGGCGGTTAGTCGCTTTTCCGACAGAAGACAAGATTGATCGTCTTCTTGCTCGTCATCCTCTTCGTCGATTCCAAGGGCCAAATCCAAGCCAAGGTTGTCGTAGAGACCGCCGTCGCAAACGCACATCGTTTTCCAACTATCGTTGCAACCAGGCCGGATTAACTTCGCGTCTTTTAGGAAGAGAGGCATCGGCGCAAAGATCGGCGGAAAACAAGAGGATGCGGCCACGGCCTTGGCAAGATTCCATTCGGCGGGAGTTTCAAAATAGCCTGCTCCTTTACTGCCCGTTTTCTCACGGCCAAACTTCCACAAGACGCCGTTAATCATGTCGGTGGAGCAAAATTCGAACTCCGGTCGGATCGGTAAATCGCTTATTCGCAATCGAGTCAGCTTGTCGAAGTATTTATTTTCCAACGCTTTGACTTGCGTGGAAGATCGAAACCAGTTCCACGGGAGCAAAAGACGACGAAAGATCGGACCGGTGCGAACATTCGTTTTGACGATTTTAAGAAATTCTTGCTCGACATGGCTCCATTTAGAGATAACTTCGCCCGACGACGGCCACTCGCGAACGGAAGTCGCAAGGTGAGCCGCAAGAATGCTTCCGCCGGAAACGGAGGAAAAAAGAGTGACTTGCGAGAGAACGCCCAATTCATTGAGGCGGCGTAAGGCGCCTAGATGAAACAGCGCGGCGCGGAAACCGCCGCCCGATAAACAAATCGTGACGCTCGGTCTAGGAGAAGAGTTTTTGACGCAATTCTCTTGGGGAGGAGGCGCACTGGACATTGATTCGTTCCTGCCGCAAAAATTAAACGATCAAGCAAAACCAAACTGGTGACGGCGCGCACATGCCGGATTCGCGCGGCATTCGACGTGAAAAGCGGAATCGTCAAAGATGCAAAAGAAAAGTTTTCTGCCGCAACATCGGATCGCATAGATCCAACATACAAATAGCGGCGAAAAACTCAAGCGTCTCTCAAGAGGGGACGTATTGGAGAGGAAAGCAAGCTAGTGGAAACACACTGGTCCAGCATTCATTTCGACGACGGATTTCGTCAGTCGTTGGAATGGCGCAATGGAGGTAACTATTGCTCGCCGCGCTCGATGACTTCGATTTCGAGCGTGATCGGTTTTCGATCGCGAAAGACGACGATCGGGAGCTTTTTACCGAAATCTTGGGTAAGACTGACGACGTTGACGAGGTGGTTGTCGTCTTCGATAGGCATGTGATTAAATTCCAAAATAACGTCGGCCTTTTGGATTCCCGCTTTCTCGGCGGGCGAGCTGGGCGAAACCTCGCGGACGAGGGCGCCGACGGGACGGGGAAGCCCCAACTCGGCGGCCATGGCGGGTCCGAAGCTGGAATTCAGGCTTACGCCGATTAAGGCGCGGCGCACGCGGCCCGTTTCGATCAATTGTCCGACGACAAATTTCACCATGTTCGAAGGGATGGAGAAGCCGATGCCCTCGTTAGCGCCGGTCGAGCTGGCGATGGCGGTGTTAATTCCGACGACCTCGCCGGAGAGATTGACGAGCGGCCCGCCGCTGTTGCCCGGATTGATCGCCGCGTCGGTCTGCAGGAAGTCTTGGAACGGAACTTTTCGTTTCGTCTCGCCGTTTTGCGTGGAGGAGTTATCGCCGAGCTGCAAATTGCGGCGGCCTTTCGCGCTTATGATTCCCAGCGTGACGGAATGATTCAGTCCGAAGGGATTTCCGACGGCGAGGACGAAGTCGCCGATATCGAGTTTGGAGCTATCGCCAAGGGGGGCGGAGGAGAGGCTAGGAGCCGCGATTTCGAGAACGGCGATGTCGGTGTCTTGATCGGCTAGCAGTTTACTGGGATAAATTCGGCGTCCGTCGTACAGGTCGATTTTCACGGTTTCGGGTTTTGCGTCTCGAACGACATGAAAATTGGTGATGACGTAGAATTTATTTTTCCATTCGATAATGACGCCGGAGCCGGCTTCTTCGAATTTTTGATTTTTTCCACGGGCGGGATTCGGGGCGTGATCGGATTCGATATAAACGACTGCCGGAGCGACGAGTTTGAAGGTGATCCGAACGGCGGCCGACTGGGCTTCGAGCAACTGAGCGTGTTTTCGCAACTCCAGCCGCAGCTCTTCACGTTGCTCTTGAGTGAGCGCGCCGGGGCTTTGTCGCAGGGAAGTCGGGATGGCCGACTGGCCGAAGGCGATAGTCGTTAGAACGCTGACGATACAAGCAAAAGCGGCCGACTTGGGGTTCATGATTGAAACAACGCGGTGCGCGTCGAGTTGGTGCATTATTACAAAAAACGCCGCGTGATTACTGAAAAGAATCACGCGGCGAAAAGTATTACGAACGATTCGGAGTCAAATCTGCGTCAGCCGCCCGTTTCCTGAAAAACAAGCTCCCGACACCGAGTTAACCGCGCGGCATAGGTTTGGCGCCTGCATAATTTTATACGGCGAAAGGGCCGAATAGGCAACACGGCGAGGCGAAAACCTTAGTCGGTTTTAGGTAACGTCGATCTCGATATCGTTGATCGAGAGATCGGAGTCACCGCCGGAGGAGTCGAGGAGGCGTCCCCAATCGACGTCGCGATCGGCTCCGCTTCCGCCGTCTAACTCGGCTTCACGCTGGCACTTAATGCAGCAAACGGCGTAGGGCAAAGCTTGGAGGCGGGCCATAGGAATGGCCGTTCCGCAACCTTCGCAGATGCCGAATTGGCCTTCGCGCATTTTTTCGAGGGCGTACTCGATACGGGCCAGCTCGCGGCTCTCGACTTCGGCAAGCTGAGAGCTAAGTTCGTCCTGCGCCGAGTCCAAGGCGGCATCCACCATGTCTCCCGACGTCTGGGCGTTCAGCTCGCGGAGCAAGCTCAAGTCGCCGGCCAAGGCCGTTCGCAACGCGTCGCGTCGCATCACCAATGATTGTCGAATGCTCAAGATTGCGTCTTTGCGGCTCATAGAACTCTCACCTCGGCGTCCGATCGGGTTGTCTGAAGGATGAAAAGCTTCAGTATTGCCAGGATCGAACCCCCCTCTTGTAAAAAAGTCCAAGGGTTGTACCGGGACGACGCCGCGAACGAGCCTGCGCTGCCGAGCGGGCTGAATTTGCGGCAATCCAAATATACTACGTTCTTGAATCGGATGCGGATCAAATCTTTAATAAATTATAGGCGCATCGCAATTCCCGCTTCTAGGTTACGGATCGCCTTTTCCGAGGCGATCGTAACTCCTTTTCTCAGCGCGGCTTCAGCGAAGGGGGACGCTCACGGCGGAGTCGTCGCATCTCGCGATTTTCACTCACGCTTCGACGGATATTTCGACGACGGATCGGCCGTTTTCCGCCCGGATGGGAAAACGGAGGACCGGCGCGACAGGACGCAAACGGGGAAATCGCATTGGCTTCGAGCCGGAGCCTCGTTTTGCGAAAAACGCAGGAATATAGGCGTCCGACAGTCGTAGTTTTCCGCGACCGCACGTTTTGTCCAGCTCGTCCACCCGCCCGAATCCCCGGGGCGTTGAACTCGCTATCGGATAATCGTCAAAACCGGCCCAGATATACAGTGCTTTTTCCGCATTCTTTACTTAACCGGCAATTTCGGTATGGGCGTTTTGACGTTTCCGTCGCAGTAAGCTAAATCCACATGGGGATTTATGGATTGTCGGCGAGCCATGCGACAATTCGGAGAGTCCGGCGGTCGGGTAAGTCTTGCCGATTTACCCAATTTCTTGCGCGAGTGAGAAATGATAACGACGGCACGTTTTTTGAAAATCCCCGGAGTGGAATCGAGGAGTATCCCCGATTTGCGTAGACCTTAAAGCGCGAAAGGATTTCGCGAACGGACAGCTTAGAAACGCCCCCATTATATATTGCATGCATAGGCCAATGACATGGTAACGAGCCTCGAACCGCCCGCCACCGACGCCGAACTGGGCGAATTAACGCTACGAATCCGCGGCACCAGTCGAAACGGACAAATCGTCCGTCTGAAATCGGCGCAATGCACGATCGGTTCGAGCGAGAATTGCACTCTACGGCTGCGCGCGCCGGGAGTGGGTCCTTGCCACTGCCTGATCGTTCGCAAACCTGGCGAAACGACGATACTGCGTAAATCGTCGAATACGAAATTAAACGGGTGCGATTTCAGCGAGGCCGCGCTTCGCAACGGCGATCTACTGGAAATCGGGCCGCTTACCCTTGAAATCGCGTCGATCGGCGGAGAGCCGAAAACGTCGGCTTTAATAAACCGCACCTCGCAATCGAATATCGTACCGTCGGCGCCGCAGACGGAGAATTTAAAAACGTCGAAGGTCGATAACGAATCGGCGACGACTTCCGCACAAGTTGCGCCGACGCACGTTCAAAGCGAGCAAGGAGAGAACATCGCCGACGCTCTTCGCGCGGAGATAGCGGCCTTGCAAGAATCGGGCGAGAAGAGTCGAAAGACGTGGCAAACCGAGAAAGAGTCGCTGCAATGGCAAATTGACGATCGAGCCAAGCAATTCGCCCGACGTGAAAACGAGTTGCTCGAACGCGCGAGCGAATTGGAGAGTCGCAAAAGTCGTTGGGACGCGGAACGCGAGGAAATGCGTCGTCGAATGGCCGAACTTGAAGAGGAAAAGCAACGGGCTCTCAACGAGGCCGCCCAAGCTCTTGAAGCGGCGAAAGCAAGCGAGTCGGCGGAATCGCATCGCCAAGACGAGACGAAAAAAGAGCTAGAGGCGGCGAAAGCGTTGGAGTCGGAGCTCGACTCGCGGAGCGCCGAACTAAACGCGAGAGCCGAAGAGCTGCGCGCCGAACGGACGCGTTGCGAGGAGTTGGCCGCGTCGCTTCAAGAAAGATCGGACTCGTTGCAACGTCAAAGCGACGAACTGGCCCAACGGCAAGCGACGCTAGACTCGCGGCAAGCCGAATTCAATTCAAAGCAGGCGGAAATCAACGCTCAGTCGCTCGATTTGGATTCGAAGCGGAGCGAGCTTGACTCGCGACGAAAG
This sequence comes from Thermoguttaceae bacterium, assembly GCA_963665265.2. Lineage (GTDB taxonomy): Bacteria > Planctomycetota > Planctomycetia > Pirellulales > Thermoguttaceae > CAXXHQ01. Next base: position 37,854 of record CAXXHQ010000001.1, read on the forward strand.
AAAATTGAAGCGGCGGAAGAAGCCCTTGCCTCGGCGACGAACGAGGCGGAGAAGCGGCAGGAAGCCTCTAAGACGGACCGCGAGGAGGCGGAACGGCTTCGCGACGAATTAACGAACAAGAAGAACGAATGTGCCGGCGTTCAAACGGAGATAGAGGAGCTTCGCGCGGAATTGCAAATGGTCCGCGAGGAAGCGGAATCTTTGAGGAGCGAAGCGGCGCGATTGTCCGCCGATTCAGAACACTCTCGCAAAATACTGGATGAGATTGAAGAGCTACGGGCAAGCTTGGCGACCAAGGAAAATGAACTCAACGCCTCGCGGGAAGCTTGGGAGGAGCGTCTCTCGGCCAAGGAATGCGAACTTGCCGATCGAGAAAAAAAGCTGGCCGAGCAAGAAGAGCAATGGAACGACCTTCAAGTCAAAATCAGTCTGACGAAAAAAGACGAGCTCGCCGAAAGCGCACATGAGGCGGACGATTCAAGCGAAGAAGAGGAGCCGGTCGAGGAGAAAAAGCCTTACGAATCGGTGAATCTGCAAGACGTATTCCGCCGTCTCGGTCATAACGTCGATCTTTCGGATGACGAAGATGAAGGGGCGAGCGACCTGCCGCAACCGGCGCCGAAAGTGCGTCAACCGAACGTGAAATTGCCGTCGAAGCCCGTCGCTCCGAGCTTCGTTTCGCCGGAGACTCCTGAGCCGTCGCACGACGACGAGCACGACGAAGGGGCCATCTCCGAATATATGGCTCAATTAATGAATCGAGTCAAAGGGTCGAGCGCCTCGGAGGCGGCGACGCCGGCCTACGATCCTTCGGCCCATGCCGAAGAGAAGCGTCAAGCATCGAAGCCGACCGCGCCGGAGCCCATTCCCGCCTATTCGATCGAACCGAGTTTCGAAAAGATGCAGCCGGTCGAGATGTCGCCGCGAGCGGTAGCGCCGGAGAAAAACGTCAATATCGCCGCGTTCCGCGACTTGGCGAACATGAGCGCTCACGCCGCGTTAAACACGCACGCTCGCAAGGAGATGCAATCTTCGGCCATATCGAAGTTGTTGGTATCCGTTCTTGCCGGCATCGTCGGGGCGGGCTTTTTGCTAATGTGGAACATTCGCGGCCGATCGCATGATTTGGATTTCATGACCGCCATGGTCAGCCTGGCCATCGCGTTGTTTTGGGGCGTGCAATACGCCGTGTTAACCGGTCGGCTCATCGTCAATAAGAGCGGCCGACTCGAATTGGCAAAAGCGCAAGCGGCCGAAATGGAAGACGACTCGCCGCGAGTTCTGCCGCCGAATCCGTTCAGCGACCGCGAGGAGCAATACCCGCCCTCGGACGCTCTGCTCGAAGAAATGGCGATCTATCACGACTCGCCGCAGAGCGAGACGGAGCGGGAGTAGACTCTTTCAGGTCGCGTTTTCGGCGTCGATTTACGCGCGCAAACTCGCGTAATCGCGGAGTTGGTAGCCGAGGCCGACGAAGTCGAGGAGCTTGGTCAAGGCGCGAACGGCTACGCCCATGCCGTCGGGACCGCTGAAACCGCCGAACTGGCCGCCGCCTTTGAGATGCGGCTCCATGTCGAGGAAAACGCCGGGAACTCCGCGTTTGCGGAGCTTGCGTTCCATCGTCGGAATATATTCTTTAAGATCGCGCAAGATTCGTTCGTGGGCGCCGTCGCCTTGGTCGCAAGGAACGAAGTTCTTCATCTTATCCTCGTCCACATGTCCGCCTTTTTGCGAAAGATGCGGCTGGCGATAATCTTTGATGTGCACCCAACCGAGGCCGGGCTTCATCGCCGTATACTGTTCATACACGTCGGAGGCGGAAAAACCTTGCATGACGATGTTCGCGGCGTCGAAGACGAGGACCATAGCGGGATGGTTCACCTTCTTATATAGTTCGGCGAGCGTCTGGCCGGTGGCTCCGACGAGGTTGGCTTCGACTTCGAGGCCGAAGGTGAGTCCGGCGGCGTCGCAAACCTCGGCGATTTGGCCGAGTTGATCGACGGCTTGATTGACGTGCGGCTTGGGATCGGTTCCCTTCGGATGATAGAAGGAAAAACCGCGGATGAGCTTCGTTTCGAAGGCGTTGGCCAACTGGCAAGCGCGTTTCACGTCTTTGGCCAGATATTTTTTGAAGGGGACGTAAGCGTTCTTCGTGCCGTCGTCTTCGTCGACAAGTTTCACTTTGCCGATGGGAGAGCCGAGCGACGAGACTTTCAAGCCGTATTCCGCTTGCAAGGCGCGGACTTTTTTCACTTCGTCGTTCGTCAGGAGCATGGCGTTCTTAATACCGTCGCCGACGTCGATGAATCGGATGCTGAAATGGCTTAATCCCAAAGCGGCGAAGGCGGCGAACTGCTGCACGGCCGTCTTTTGGAAGGCGGCTTCGTCAGCGAATCCGGAAAGAATCACGCTCGGCATATCGGACATGGAAGAGTTCCTTGAAAAGTGTTTTCGGCGGGACTCGCTTCGCTCGGCCCGCCCTACGGGGCTTTTGTCAGGCACGGCGCGCCTGAACTACTAGTTGATCTATCGTTCGATGTCAGGCGTTTCAGGAGGACCGTGAACGGCCCTGACAGGGTTCAAAAAAACTCAAAATTTAAATATTGTGCATCGAGTTTACCCGACGTAAACGTCGGGCCTGTGACGGCCTAAAGGCCGAAGAAGGGACGTAAACGTCCCTCAAAACAAGTGGCACGCAATCAAAATTGACAGCGAAAGCGCCTAACATTAGCTCCTGGTGCGTGCAAGCACGCACCCTACAAATCTTTTGTCAGGCACGGCATGCCTAACCTACAGGCTGGTGCGTGCAAGCACGCACCCTACGGCTTGGACAGGCAGGAATGCCCGTCCTGCTTATTTGGATTTCGTGAACGAGGCGGTGACGACGGTGGTGATTCCGCCGCGGGCGTTGAAGTCGGCCGTGAGAGTCATTTGACGAGGCTCGAGGACGGCGACCAAATCATCCAGAATTTGATTCGTGACGTTTTCGTAGAAAATGCCCAAGTTGCGAAACTGCTGCAAATAGAGCTTCAGGCTTTTTAGCTCGACGCATTTTGCGTCGGGAATATAATTGAAGGTCAATATGCCGAAGTCGGGCTGGCCCGTCTTGGGGCAAACCGAGGTGAACTCGGGACAAACGATTTCAATCGTGTAGTCTCGTTCCGGGTATTGATTGGCGAAAGTTTCCAACATTGCACGAAGGTCAGTATCCACAATCTCGCTCCTTTCCGAAAACGCAAGATTTTGCCATGATATAGGATTCCGAGTCGAAGAGCCAGACGCCGCGAAGGCTTGGCCGCCGCTCGGCAAACGAAGAAGGTAATTTTTCGATGAATCGACCAGCCGTCGCCCTGCTTTCTGGGGGATTAGATTCCGCTACCGCCGCCGCCTGCGCTCAGGCCGAGGGTTTTAAGGTGTACGCCCTGTCGGCCGACTACGGGCAGCGTCACCGTTTTGAACTCGAGGCCGCCGCCAAGGTGGCGAAATCGCTGGGAGCCGTTCGCCATGCGGTGATCAAGGTCGATTTGGCGCAGTTCGGCGGAAGCGCGCTCACGGACGCCATCGAAGTGCCGAAGAACCGAAGCGACGAAGCGATTGGGCATGGAATACCGATCACCTACGTTCCCGCCCGAAATACCGTGCTGTTGTCGCTGGCGTTGGCGTTCGCCGAGACGGTAAAAGCGGCCGACATTTTTCTTGGGGTTAACGCGATCGATTACAGCGGGTATCCGGATTGTCGGCCCGAGTTCATCGAAGCGTTTGAAAGGTTGGCCAATCTGGCGACGAAGGCGGGGGTTGAGAAAACTTTGCATTTCAAGATTCATGCGCCCCTGATTCGTTTGACCAAGGCGCAAATCATTAAATGCGGCATGGAGTTAGGGGTCGATTATTCGCTTACGCATTCGTGCTACGACCCGGACGCCGAAGGACGATCTTGCGGTCGGTGCGATTCATGCCAACTGCGTCTAAAGGGTTTCGCCGACGCGGGTTTCGCCGATCCGGCGAAGTATCAGGCGTAGATTGTCCTGTAAGTTTTTCGGCGAGCGACTATAATAGTCGTCTATGCGCATCACCGAGATATTTCGATCGTTGCAGGGCGAAGGCCTTTTGACCGGCACGGACAGCGTTTTCGTTCGCCTGAGCGGGTGCAATCTGCGCTGCCGTTACTGCGACACGCCGTACGCCTCGTGGGCGCCGGAAGGGGAAGAAATGTCGCTCGAAGAGATCATCGAGCGAATGAACGAGTTGGCTGCGGAGCGGCGGATTTGGCCGCAAAGGGAACGATTTCATCCGGCCTCGCATGCTCTGCGAGGACCGCACTTCGCCAATCTCTCCGCCGCGAAGTCGGAAAAATACGTCTCGCTGGAAACGCAAGCGTCCGCCGCGCCGATCCGCCATGCCGTCATCACCGGCGGCGAACCGATGCTCTTTGAAGGGTTGATAGCATTAACGCAAACGCTGCGCGAGGCCGGCTGGCATATCACGATCGAGACTTCAGGCACGCTCTATTTGCCGGTCGCCTGCGATTTAATGTCGATCAGTCCGAAACTATCGAACAGTTCGCCGGACGAATCGTGCGATCCGCGGCAACGGATGCGGCATGAATTGAATCGATCGGCGCCGCACATCGTGCAACGATTGCTGACCGAGTACGAGTGTCAATTTAAATTCGTCGTGGGCGATGAGAGCGATTGCCGCGAGGCGGAAGAGTATGCGGCCGCCCTCCCCTTGCTCGATCGGCGTCGATTGATGCTGATGCCGCAGGGAACGGACGCTAAGACTTTGTCCGAACATGAAAAGTGGCTGCGTCCCTACTGCGAATCCCACGGACTAACCTACTGCCCGCGGAAACATGTGGAATGGTTCGGCTCGCGTCGAGGAGTTTAGCGAGTAGGGCGTAGCAAGTAGGGGTTAGGGGGAAGCGGGAAGCTTCAATACTTTTCGGACGAGCCAACTCATCCGCTCGAATAATTATGATTAGGACATTTATCGCAGTCGCAGTATGCATAGCGCTATGCACTAAACCAATAGCCCTTCGTCTTTCTAAAGCGCACGACAGCCAATGCTCTGATTCGTGGATTACGTCCATGATATGCGCAGTATCTATATTAGGTATAACCGTATACACAATATACAGACTAATTATAGAATACCTGATTTTGCTTGTTCCATTCTCAATCACTCTTTTAATATCAAATGTGTTAGTAATAATTCTTCTATTTTTAAATAGGCCTGATATAAAATCTATAAGGAAATCTGCTTTTATATCTCTTGTATATGCGCCGATATACATTTTCCTCATCTACTTTACAATTAGCACGCTTTCTTCCAATTTGTTTTTCGGAGTGAAGCTATGGTAAAAGTCCGCGGGTGGCTCGAATTCTTTGAACCTGGACTGCGAAGCAGCAAGAGGCTGGACGCATGCGTGATTACTGATTGCTGAAAGGCCGGCGCCCCCGATAGCGTTGCAGTCTTTCACGGCTTGAGCCCAGAAGGATTTTTACCGCCGCGATGAAGCACCGTGGGAAGGAAGAGTATGCGGCCGCAGAGCGTATAGCGTTGGGAATAGGGTTAGGGACGCATTGACTTGCGGGACTGCTGAGTTTTTCCGAGAATTCCCAATTCTGTTTATGTCGCCCCTAAAGGGGCTTTATTGATCGACGGCAAGTTCCGTGGGCTAACGCCCACGGCTTTACAATGCCGTCCCGTTCGGGACTATGAAGAGCGATTCCGAACGTCTTCCGAATTGGCGATTTTCCTTGCGTCCATGTTCACCCAGAGAAGAACGCAATAGCCGAACGATCCAGAAAAAATATTTCGCGCGGAAACATGCACTAACCCTTTCGTTTTAATAGCTTTCGCGTGAGCCAACTTGTCGGCAACTCCGCAGCGAGCAATTCTTTCTTTTGGTCAAGCGATTCTAAAAGGGCTTCGACGGCCAAGTATCCGCTGCGGACGGCCCCTTCCATCGTCGCGGGCCAACCGATCGCGGTCCAATCGCCCGCCAAAAATAGGTTTTCAACGGCGGTTTTTTGCGTAGGCCGCAATTTCTCGGCGCCGGGCGCTCTCGTAAAAACGGCCTTCGCCTGCCGAACGACTCGGGCGTGAAGGAGTTTCGCTTCTCCGACCTCGGGCAAGACTCTTTGCAATGAATCGAGCGCGGCGGCGACTCCAGCCTTTTCGTCGCACCAATCGAAATGTTGCGACCCGCTAAAAACTACTTGGTGCAAATAGGCGTTTCGGCGGTCGGCTTCGTCGACGGATTTTCCGGGAGTCGGAACGCTCGTTCCGCGAAAAAGCCAAGGGGCGGTCGGGGTGACGAGCAAGGCCTGCTTAAAGTCGCCCAACGGGCGATCGTACCAAAGATGAACGGCGGCGATTTCGCTCGACGGGAGCGATGCGGCTTGCTCAAGTTCCGGCGTAAGCATCTGCAATTCGTCGGTCAGCAGAGAAAAGGCCTGATGCCACGGCACGGCGAGAATAACGGCGTCGAAAGGGGCCGCCTCGCCGTCGTGAAAGACGATCTCTTCGCAACGGCCGTCGGAGCCGCCGATCCACATGACGCGGCGACGTCGAACGACCTCGGTCCCCTGCCCTGCGAGCCAATCGCCAAGCCGACGATCGATTACTTCGCGCCAAGGGGCATTGGGCGTCCAGATTTCGGCGGCTTGACGGGAATGCAAAAAACCTGAAACGAAGACTTGCCGGGCGGCCGCGACGGAGACGAGATCGACCGCATCGCCCAAGGCGCTGAGCGCGACCGGATCCCATAACTTTTCGACGATCGACTCCGTTTGACCGTTCTCGCGAAGCCATTGGCCGAACGAGGCGTCGTGAAGTCGAACGTCGTCGGGCAAGCGGGCTAATCGCAACAAGGCCGAGGAAAAGGCCGTTCGCTCGGCTGAAGTGAGAAACGGCAGCTTACGAAGCGTGGGCAGAAAGTGAAGCGGCGCCGGGAATAGTCGCGACGGCGAGAAATCGGCTCTGACGTTCGGGGCGAGCATCGGAAACCCGGAGCGGCGTTCAAATAGATCGACGATTCCGGCGCGACGGATGAGGTCGATGAAATTGACGCAGCAGCCCATCGCCGCATGAGGGCAGGAATCGACCGTCTGTCGGTTCCAAGGCTCGTCGAAGGCGTGAACTCGCCCGCCGAGATAGGCCGACTGTTCGAAGAGGGTTACCTTAAAGCCGAAACAACGAGCGGCGCTCGCGGCGGCGACGCCGGCCAAACCGCCTCCGACGATCGCAATCGAGATTTCGGAATTTGCGGAACCTTTCATGATTTATTCTTCAAACGACGCGAGAAACCGACTCCGCAAAACCCTCGAACGGCACAGCGCAGTTTCTCAAGAGGCGTGAGTCGGATTCGTCTTCGTAAAACTTCGGCAGGGTCGGCGGCAATTTTTTTGAGCAGCGTTCGATACGTGTCGAACATCACGCAGTATAATCTTCGCCCGTCGACGTGAAGATAATTCACGAGTTCGGCGCCGCGACGATAATAATCGTCGGCCAGCGTTATTTCAAAATCCATGAGCCGTAGAAACTCTTGACCGGCGGCGCCGACGCGAAAATTTTCTTCCGTGCAGTTAAACTGCGTCAAATCCTCTTGCGGGACGTAGATTCGCCCGGCGGCGGCGTCCTCGGCGACGTCGCGCAAGACGTTCGTTAATTGGAAGGCGACGCCGGTAGCGCGTGCGGCCTCGAAAAGCCGAGATCGTTCGGCATCGTCGGCGGCTTTGAAGCCCCAAATATGAACGCAGGCCAAGCCGACGGCCGAGGCGACTCGCTCGCAATACGCCTCGAGTTCGGCGAAATTCGCGTAACGCGTTTTTTCCAGGTCCATTTCGACGCCGTCGATGGCCGCCGAAAAATACTTGACGGGAATCGAAAAACGCCGGACGGCGTCGGCGACGGCCGGCATAAGTTCGGAGCCGTCGGCGCCTTCGTCGACTTTCTCTTCTTCGACGGCACGCCGCAACGACTCGCGCCATGCGGCGATGCGGAGTTTTTTTGCGGCCAAGGCTTCGGCCGAGTTTTTCTGAGAGGAATTTGAAACGCCGTCTCCGAGATCAAAATCGACGAGGTCGTCGGTTTTTCGCATGAAAGCGTAAAGGGCTTCCATCGCGCGGCGTTTGTCGCGAGGGACAAAGCGAAAGCCTCGCGTAAAATTCGAATGCGCTCGACGACAAACCTCGCGGCATCGCCGATAGCTCAATTCGATTTGTGCGGAAGAAAACGGCATTGGATAATTTTTACCCGAAGTAAACGTCCCTCGAAAACAAATGGCACGCAATCAAAATTGATAGCGAAAATACTTAGCATTCGCTCCTGGCGCGTGCAAGCACGCGCCCTACGATTTTAGATGCGACATTAACCAACAACGAACGGCGATGAAGGATTTGTTCATTTTAGAGAGATGCGGTCGGGCCGTCCACACGTCATAATTCGCGCGGCGAATCGCGTGGACCGTTCCCAAACCTCCTTCGATGAATAGCTCGATATCAAGTCGCAATTTGTTCGGAACTATTTCAACGAGCGGTCGCCCTGCGAGCAAATAGCGTTCGGCGACGTCGCACTCGTATTTCAAGAGCGAGCGAAATGCGTCGGTGCATTTTCCGGCGGCGAAATCGGACTCGGCGACGCCGAAACGGCGGCAATCCTCTTGCGGAACGTAAATTCGGCCGCGACGCCGATCGTCGGCCACGTCTTGCCAAAAATTGACAAGCTGCAAGCCGGTGCAAATTGAATCGGAAAGCCGAGCGTTCTCCGCCGAAAAACAGCGGCCAAGGTAAAGGATTAACCTGCCGACCGGATCGGCCGAGCGTCGACAGTAGCCCAAAAGTTCATCGAGGGTTTCGTAACGGGTTTGGGTTTGATCTTGTCGAAAAGCCGAAAGGAGATCGGCGAACGGCTCGATCGGAATTTGGAATTGCCGGACAGTTTCATGCAAAGCGACGAAGACCGGATGGGAAGCTTTGCCCGCGAAGCAATCGACGAGGGAATCGTTCCACCACTGCAATAGTTCAAGACTTTTCGCCGGATCGCCGATTTCGTCGGAGAGGTCGTCGGCCCAACGGCAGTAGGCGTAGATATTGTAAAAATGGCTTCGCAACGCCCGCGGAAGGAGAAAACTGACGACGGTGAAATTTTCCTGGCGTCGACGGGCTAAATCGCTGCAATAGGCCTCTGCCTCGGCCAAGGTCGGCGCAGGGGCGTTCGCCTGGGGGCCGAATTGCCGCAATTCGTCGAAAATATTGACGTTTTTCATCGTGGTCGCTCGGGGGGCGGTTAAAACGTCCCCATTCTATGCTATTATGATTTTTTCCGCTAACGGGAGGAAATATGCGGGTGATATTGGCAGCGCCGCGCGGTTTTTGCGCCGGCGTGAACATGGCGGTGGAGAGTCTTCAACGAGCGATCGACGCGTTCGGGACCCCGCTCTACGTCTATCATGAGATCGTCCATAATCGTTGGGTCGTGGATTTCTTTCGCAAAAAGGGGGCGATCTTCGTCAACGATCTGCAAGAAGTACCCGCCGGAGCGACCCTACTCTACTCGGCGCACGGCGTTTCGCCGTCGGTGCGCAAGGAAGCGGCCGAGCGGGGCTTGCGAACGATCGACGCCACATGCCCCCTCGTCACGAAGGTGCATACCGAAGCGGTTCGCTTCGCGAAGGAAGGCTACGCCATCGTTCTGATCGGGCATGCCGGGCACGACGAGATCGTGGGAACGATGGGCGAGGCTCCGGAAGCGATCTTTTTGGTCCAATCGCCGGACGACGTGGATCGATTGGTGGTATCGCCGTGCGCAAAGGTCGCCTACTTAACCCAAACCACGCTTTCCACTCAAGAGGCGGAAAACGTCGTATCCCGGCTTCGGGAAAGATACCCGCAGATCGTCGGGCCGACGAGAGACGATATTTGTTACGCAACGCAAAATCGTCAGGAGGCGGTGCGTTTGCTGGCTTCGGAGGCGGATTTGGCGTTGATTGTCGGAAGCGCGAACAGTTCAAACAGTCGGCGGTTGGCGGAAATCGCTCGATCGTGCGGGATTGACGCCTATTTGATCGACGGACCAAACGACATCGAGCTTAATTGGTTTCGCGAAGAGATGACCGTTGCGATCACGGCCGGGGCCAGCGCTCCGGAGCAAATTGTGCAGCTTTGCGTGGCCGAATTGCAAGATAAGTTCGCGGTGACGGTCGAAACGCGTCAGATTTGCGAGGAGCGTATGCGTTTCGCCTTGCCCGAGCCGTTGCGAAGCCTTGCGAAAGATTCGTCGCAAGCCGAACAATAACGAAGAGAAAACGAAGCTCGTTTCTTTAACGAGAAAAAAGCCCGCGAAAACGATCATGCGAATTCACGACATCGAGCTATTTTCGGTCGCCATTCAGAATCCGGAGTTGGATAAGCCGACGCGATCGCTATTGATTCGCGTCGCTTCGGACGAAGGGATCGAAGGCTGGGGCGAAACATGGATAAACTGGCGTCCGGAGGAATTGCCTTCTCGGCGCGCCTCGCTCTTGGCCATGCTTGACGATTGGGAGATATTCAATATCCACGAATTGCACGACCTCGACTTTTTCGCGGCGGCGCCGTTGCGTTGCGGGGTCGAAATGGCGATGTGGGACGTGATCGGAAAAAAGTTAGGCCAACCGTTGTACAATCTTTTCGGCGGCGGCTACCGGCGGCGAGTGCCGATTTCCATACGGCTTCCTCATGCCGCGCCGCATCGAGTGGCCAAACTTGCCCGCGAGCATTACGCACAAGGGTTCCATTCGCAGGTGATTACTTCGGTCAACTCGGCCGAGGAAGATATTCAAGCGATTCGGGCGGTTCGCGAAGAGTTAGGCTTTCGATTGGAGATGCGGCTTGACGGTCGCGGCAGTTACGACCATGCGGCGGCGCGAGAGCTCTGCGCGGAGTTGGAAGAGCAAGACCTTCAGTTTTTTCTTGACCCGATCAAGACGAAAGAGCTTTACCCGTACGCTTCGCTCGCTCGCCAAACGTCGGTTCCGTTGGCGGTAGGCGGTAATTTAAACGGGGCCGGGGACGTGTTGGCCGCGATCCGCTGCGGGGCCGGCAAGCATGTGATGATTAACATTGAGCAAGTCGGCGGAATCACGCCGGCTCGACAGTGCGCGGAAGTGGCCTCGGCGGCTCGCGTGGGGGCGTTTTTAGGAGGCAGAACCTATTTAGGTCCGGCGATCGCCGCGGGCTTGCAACTGGCGGCCTCGACTCCGGCCTTTTCGCTGGCCAACGAGTGCGGAAGCGCTCAACTCGTCGAAACGGCGCTCTGCGAACCGCTAGAGATCATCGACGGCATGGTGACCGTGCCGCAAGGCCCCGGCCTGGGCGTGGAGATTGACCGCGCGAAGGTCGAAAAATATATGCTGGTCTGAGTGAAGGGGGCAGGGATGAGTTGCGTTACCGCTGCGCACTCCCCCTGGGTAATATCGGCGAACCCTCCGGGTTCGAGGAAGGGCGCCAGTACACATGTAAGATTTTCTCGGAACGCCACAGAGGGCGTTCCCTACAGCCTGGCGAGCATGCTCCCCCAAGAATCGCTTGCGCAATCTGACATTAACGGGAAGCGCGCAATTAGGTTCCTGTGAATTCGCTCAGCCACGATCTTCTAGCTCTGAATGTAATTCTTCATGAAGCTATTTTCCAACACGAGGTGATCGTGTTGCGCTTTGACTAAGTCGCCGATAGAAATCATCCCCGCCAGGCGACCGCCGGAAAGGACCGGAAGATGGCGAATGCGTTTTGAAGTCATGAGGCCCATGCAATCTTCGACGCTATCGGCAAGCGATGCGGTGGCCAATTGCGTGGACATCACCTCGGAAACCATCACGTCGCAAAGCGGTCGGTCGCTTCGGGCGCAGTGATAGAGAATATCTCGCTCGGTAATAATCCCTTGCGGGGTCGGGAACTCGGCCATCGGATCGTCGCAGACGAGAAGAGCGCCGACTCGATAATCGACGAGTGCGCGAACTACTTCGTCGAGCATAGCGCTCGGCCCGATCTTGTAAACGACGTCGCCCTTCACGTTGAGAATGTCTTGGAGCGTCATAGCCGGAGCCTCCCGAAAAGCCTCTGATGAGCGTAAATCAGGACAACCGCTGCGCCGCAAAGATGTCGTTCAAAAGCGAAATAAGTTGTTCCGTGCAATTCTACGTTTTTGCCGGAAGCAAGGCAAATGATTTGTAAGGCGCCCGACGAGCGCTGAAAAATCGTTTTGTACGAAGGGAAATGAATAAAGAGGCGACCGGCCGCTTTTACCCCCCCGTCTTTTTAAGCGTGATCCAATCGCCTAGGCTCGGCCAAAGCTGCTGAATGGCGAAAAGAAGCTTCGCAACGCCGGGCATGACAATTTCCGGCTTACGACGTTCGCAGGCGTCGAGAATGGCGGCGGCAAGCTTTTGCGGAGGAATCGCCTTGGTATCGACTCCGGCGCCGGGACGACGCGCGCTTTCGGGCAGGTCTTCCATTCCCTGAAGCGGATAGAGTCGCGGGTCTTTTCGAGCGATCGGACCGGGACAAACGAGAAGAACATGGAGGCCTTGTTCACCAAGTTCCAAACGCAATTGTTGGGAATAGGCGGCGACGGCGAATTTCGTGGCGGGATAGGCGCCGACCCAGCGGGCCGCCGATTTGGCGGCCAAAGAGCCAATATTAATGACGTGTCCGCGCTGTTCGAGAAGGTGCGGCATGGCCGCCCGCGTGCAACGAACCAGGGCGATAAAGTTCAACTCCATCAGGTCGCGGAACTGTTCGGGAGTCGTGTCGAGAACTTTGCCGCGCATCGACCGGCCGGCGTTGTTCACCAACACGTCTAGACGCCCGAACTTGGCGACGGTTTCGGCCACAAGTCGGTCGACGTCCTCCTGAACGGTGACGTTGGCGTGAACGCCAAGAACTTTACGATCGGAGGTAGAGAGTTCGTCGGCCGCCTTTTTGACGGCGTCGGGTTCGAGGCCGGCGATTGCGATTTCGGCGCCGGCGGCGTAGAATGCCTCGGCGATCATATAGCCCAAACCGCTAGACCCGCCAGTAACGAGAACGACTTTGTTTTTCCAAGAATTCATGCGGAACAGGATACTTCCGTCCGGCCGGAAATTCTAGGGGGGACACGGGGTTACGTCATTGGGAACGCACAGTAAAAGGTCATGTTTTTTGAAGGAAAATGCGACGATGAGTTTGCCCGCCAGTCCGGAATTGATGTCGGCCGTTGATACGGCGCTTTTATTGATTGATTTTCAGGAGCGGCTGATGCCGGCGATTCACGACGGCGCCCGGGTTGCGTGGAACGGCGCAAGGTTGCTGGAGGGAGCGGCGATTTTGGGCGTTGCGGCGTTCGCGACTGAGCAGTATCCCAAGGGGCTCGGACCGACGATTCCGGCGATTGGGAAGTATTTTGAGGGTCAAAAAATACCGGAAAAGGTCGTGTTCAGCGCGGGGGCGTGCGGGGAGTTATTCGACAAGATGCGGGCAAACAATTTGAAGAAGATTTTAGTGGGGGGGGTAGAGACCCATGTCTGCGTCCAACAAACCGTCATGGACCTTTTGGCCGACGGCTGGGGGGTATTTGTGGCAGTGGACGCCGTAGGATCGCGGCGGACGCAAGACCATGAAACGGCTCTCCGGCGGATGGAAACTGCCGGGGCGACGCTGACGACGACCGAGGCAGCTCTTTTCGAGTGGCTCCGCGCGGCGGGGACGCCTGAGTTCAAAAAGATCAGTCAGTTAGTGCGTCAACTGGATCCGTAGCGATCGATTGCGCGCGAATTTTGAGCTATGTTCCAGAAGATGCGAAAGTATAGAACTGCGCTAATATTCTGGAGTAGCGAAAATGTTGACGAATATGCGAGTTGCGCCGATCGTCGGCCTCTTGACGTTTGTAACGATTCTCTCGGGCTGCGAGAACAAGGAAGCGGCGAAGGAGCACGGGGCGCCGAAGGTCATCGTCAGTCTTCCGATCGAGAAGGAAGTTCAAGACACAAAGGTGTTTACCGCTCGGCTGGATGCGGTATCCTCGGTGGACATTCGGGCCCGGGTGAGCGGCTACTTGCAGTCGGTCAAATTTCAATCGGGCGCTGAAATAAAGAAGGACGCGCCTCTATTCGTCATCGACCCTCGCCCCTATCAAGCGACGTACGACCAAGCGAAAGCGGATCTGGATATCGCCAATGCGAAGGCGAAGTTCCAAGACGCGGATTTGGCTCGCAATAAAAAGTTGGTCGCCACGAACGCCGTGAGCGTCGAGGATTACGAACGGTCGGTCGCAGCGGCGGCGGAAGCGACGGCCTCGGTCGGCTCGGCGCAGGCCAAGTTGGAAAAGGCCAAGCTGGATCTCGACTTTACGAACGTAACTTCTCCGTTGGACGGGCGAATCAGCCGCAACTACATTACCGAGGGCAACCTCGTCTCGGCCGACGTAACTCTTCTAACGACGATCGTTTCGGAAGATCCCATCTACGCCTACTTCGACATCGACGAGAATACGCTTCTCATGTTTAAGAAGCTCTTGCGTGAAGCGAAAGTGAAGGCGGACGGCGGCTCGGTGAAGACGCCGATACGTCTGGAATTGCAAAACGAAAGCGGCTTCCCGCATCTGGGCTCCTTGGATTTCGTGGACAATAAAGTGGATAGCGGAACGGCGACGCTCTCGATGCGGGCCGACTTCGCGAATCCGGCGGATCCGAACGGACATCGCATCTTCAACGCCGGTCTTTTCGCCCGGGTCCAAATTCCGGCGAGCGACAAATACAAGGCCTTGCTCGTGGCGGAGCGGGCGATCGGAACCGACCAAAGCGAGAAATTCGTTTACGTGGTGAACGATAAGAATACGGTCGAGTATCGCAAAGTCGAATTAGGCGATCTTTACGACGGAATGCGAGTGATTCTCAGCGGCGTTCAAGCCGGCGACCGTGTGATTGTGAACGGCTTGCAACGAGTTCGCCCGAAGATGCAGGTTCAAGCGGATGTGTTGTCGATGGAAGAGGCCGTGCATCCGGTTTCGGCTAAAATCGGCGTGAAAGAGGCGACGCCCGTCGAAAAGAAGTCGGACAAGAAGCCCTCCGAATCGCACGAGAAGAAGTAGCTCGAAACAAGTTCGTCCCCGTAAAAGAATTCGAATTCCCGTCACGCAAAAAGCGAGATAGCCGTGTTTTCCCGATTTTTCATAGATAGACCGATTTTCGCCGCGGTATTGTCGATCGTGATGGTCATCGCGGGCTTGGTATCCGTCGTCGCGTTGCCCGTAGCGCAATATCCGGAGATCACGCCGCCGACGGTTCAGGTGACGTGCTCGTATTCCGGGGCGAACGCGCAAACGGTGGCCGACACCGTGGCCGCTCCGATTGAGCAGCAAGTGAACGGCGTGGAAGACATGATGTACATGTCGTCGCAATGCACGAACGACGGCTCCTACGTTCTGAACGTGACGTTCAAGCTCGGCGTCGATTTGGACATCGCGCAAGTTTTGGTGCAGAATCGCGTGGCGATGGCGACCCCGACTTTGCCCGACGTGGTGAAGCAAACCGGCGTGGTGACGAAAAAGCGTTCGCCGTCGATTCTTTTGGTGGTGAACTTATATTCGCCGAAGGAAACTTACGATCAGCTTTACCTGAGCAATTACGCGACGATCCAAGTTCGCGACGAGATCGCCCGATTGGACGGCGTCGGCGACGTGAACATTTTAGGCCAACAAGACTACAGCATGCGGGTTTGGCTCGATCCGAACCAACTTTCGTCGCGCAATATGACGGCCGACGACGTGGCGAAAGCCCTTAAAGAGCAAAACGTGCAAGTAGCGGCCGGTCAGCTCGGCCAGCCGCCGGCGGACGGTCGCGTCGATTTCCAATACACGTTGAGCGCGCTCGGCCGATTGCGCGAAGTCCCCCAATTTGAAAACATCGTGGTGAAGACGGGAAGCCAGGGACAAATCACGCGATTGAAAGACGTGGCCCGAGTCGAACTCGGGGCGAAATCGGTCGATCAATCGTGCGGATTAGACGGACAACCGTCGGCCGGCTTGGCGATTTATCAATTGCCCGGCTCAAACGCGTTGGATACGAGCAGGATAATCCACGAAAAGATGCAGGAGTTGAAAAAACGATTCCCTAGCGACTTGGACTACAAGATCGTTTATGACACCACTCCGTTCATCCACGAATCGATCATGGAGGTGTTCAAATCGCTGCGAGACGCGATCATCCTCGTGGCGATCGTGGTGCTGGTCTTTTTGCAAAATTGGCGCTCGGCGGTGATTCCGCTGATCGCGGTGCCGGTTTCCTTGATCGGCACGTTCGGCGTCATGGCGGCGTTCGGATATTCCTTGAACAACCTGACGTTGTTCGGATTGGTGCTAGCGATCGGCGTGGTTGTCGATGACGCGATCGTGGTCGTGGAAAACGTGGAACGATGGATCGAACACGGGATGGAGCCGCGTGAAGCGTCGTATAAGTCGATGGAGGAAGTGACCGTGGCGGTTATCGCCATCGCCTTCGGCTTGAGCGCCGTGTTCATTCCGACGGCGTTCATCTCGGGCATCACGGGCCAATTCTTCCGCCAATTCGCCTTGACGATCGCGACGGCGACGCTGATATCGGCGTTCAACTCGCTGACGCTAAGCCCCGCCTTGGCGGCGATCATGCTAAACCGCGAGAAAAGCAAGCCGATTGGCTGACGAAGTTGATTAACGTCTCGTTAGGCTGGTTCTTCAAAGGGTTCAATAAATCGTTTGACTCCTGCACGAAGGGTTACGCAAAGGTCGTGCGCCGCTGCGTTCGGGCTTCGGCGGTCGGCTTGGCGATTTACGTCGGCTTACTGTTCCTCACGTATTTTGAATTCAAGCATGTGCCGGGCGGCTTCATTCCCAATCAGGATAAAGGCTATTTACTGGTGAACATGCAATTGCCCGACTCGGCTTCGGTGGAACGCACCCAAGCGGTGGTTGATCGGGCGGGCGCGATCGCCATGAAAACGCCGGGCGTGAAACATACGATCACGATCGCCGGCATGTCGTGCCTTTTGAACGCGAACGGCTCGAATTTCGGCACGATGTTCGTAATTCTAGACGAATTTGAGAATCGGCACGGCCCGGGGCTTAGCGCGGACGCGATCGCCCAAAGGCTGCGCGCGATTTACTATCAGCAAATACTTGAAGCGCAAGTGGGCGTGTTCGGAGCGCCGCCGGTGGATGGATTGGGCAATGCGGGCGGGTTCAAGCTGATGGTGCAGGATCGCAGCGACAGCGGGCTGGAAATGCTGCAAAAAGAGACTGACGATCTGGCCCTGGCCGGCAACCAAAGCCGGGAAGTCACCAGCTTGTTCACGATGTTCCGCTCGAACGTGCCGCAACGGTTCGTTGATATCGACCGGGAGAAATGCAAAAAAATGGGCGTCGCGTTGAGCGACGTATTCAACGCGCTCCAATACAACTTGGGGGGCTACTACGTCAACGACTTCAATAAGTTCGGCCGAACATGGCAAGTCAATATTCAAGCGTCGGCGCCCTATCGGATGGACTCGAAAGACGTGACCGATCTGAAAGTGCGCAACTCGCAGGGAAATATGGCGCCGTTAGGTTCGGTCGTGAAGGTCCAGGAAAGCAACGGTCCGATCATGGTCAACCGGTACAACATGTATCCGGCTGCGGCCATCAACGGGGTCGAGGCTCCAGGAGTCAGCTCCGGCGAAGCCATGGCGAAAATGGAGGAATTGGCTTCGGCGATGCCTTCGTCGTTCGGATTTGAATGGACGGAACTATCGTATTTGCAAAAAACGGCCGGCAACACAGCAATCCTTATCTTCCCGTTGTGCATTTTGTTCGTGTTTTTAACGCATTCGGCCGAATACGAAAGTTGGGCCTTACCCCTGGCGATCATTTTGATCGTACCGATGGGCATTCTCTGCTCGTTGACCGGCGTTTGGCTGGCCGGAATGGACAACGATATTTTCACGCAGATCGGGTTCGTCGTTTTGGCGGGATTGGCGTGTAAAAACGCGGTATTGATCGTCGAATTCGCCAAGCAACAGCGCGAGCACGGATTGGGCATTGAAGACGCGGCCGTCGAGGCTTCGCATCTTCGATTGCGTCCGATCATGATGACCTCGTTCGCCTTCATTTTGGGAGTGGTTCCGTTGGTATTGGCGAGCGGAGCCGGCTCCGAAATGCGGCGGACGTTGGGCATGGCCGTGTTTAGCGGAATGCTTGGAGTGACGTTCTTCGGCATATTCCTGACGCCGATTTTCTTCAACGTGTTGGAGCATTTGCGTTGTCGAGGGAAGTCGGAGCCGTCGCACTAAAAGGCGATTGTTGCCGTTGCGCCGTCCGGTTATAATTCCGGCGTAAACGGAACGAAATCAAAACAGATAAGGGGAGCCGCCGTCATGGCAAGTCGTACGAAACCGATCATTTCCGAAGAGATAGAAATCGTTCGCACGACAAGACTCGGCGAAGCGACGATCCCGTCTCCGCTGCAACGCAGCAGCGGCGCGAGCGACGGCTATCCGCACTTCGTTCCCGACGACACGTTCATCCAGCATCACGTTCACGTTCAATTGAACGAACCGCCGCGACCGCAACGGTTGTTCGAGAAGGCGGGTCCGAGGGAGAAGATATTCTTTCCGCCGGCGACGACCCGGGCGGCGATCGTGACCTGCGGCGGCCTCTGCCCCGGTCTGAACAACGTCATTCGCTCGGTGTTCCTTGAACTGCACATGAATTACGGGGTGCCTGAGATTTTGGGCATTCGCTACGGCTATCAGGGAATGAATCCGCAAGTCGGCCTTCCGCCGGTGAAGCTGACCATGGAAATGGTCGAGGACATTCACGAGGAAGGGGGTACGATTCTCGGCAGTTCGCGCGGAAATCAAGAGCCGAAAGTGATGGTCGATTTCTTGCAACAACAGGGAATTAACATCCTGTTTTGCGTCGGCGGCGACGGAACGCAACGCGGCACGCACCAGATCGCCCAGGAAGTCGAGGCTCGCGGCTTGAAAATCGCCGTGGTCGGGATACCCAAGACGATTGATAACGACATTGAATTTTGCGATCGTACGTTCGGCTTCACGACGGCCATTGAAGAGGCCGAGCGATGCATCGACTGCGCACATTCGGAGGCGAAGGGGGCGAGGAACGGCATCGGATTGGTGAAGCTAATGGGGCGTGAGGCGGGCTTCATCGCCGCCGGCGCCACGCTGGCGAGCCAAGAAGTGAATTTCACGCTCGTGCCCGAAGTTCCGTTCGCGCTCGAAGGAGAGCATGGTTTTCTCGCGGCGCTGCGCGAACGCATCAATAAACGGCAGCATGCGGTAATCGTCGTGGCGGAAGGGGCCGGCCAGAATCTGTTCATCTCATCGGAAGACGGCTGCGACGCCTCGGGCAATAAAAAACTGCAAGACATCGGCCTGCTTTTGAAGCAAGAGATCGCCGATTATTTCTCGCGACTCGGCCCAAAGGTGGAAATCAAGTACATCGATCCGAGCTACGTGATTCGCAGCGTTCCGGCGAATTGCGAAGACGACATTCTGTGCGACCAATACGGACGCCGCGCGGCGCATGCGGCGATGTCCGGCGCCACGGACGCGCTGATCGCCCATATCCACGGAACGTTCATCCACGTTCCGCTCGAAATGTCGGTCAACACGAAGCGTCGAATGGACCCCGAGGGAGAGCTTTGGGCCTCGGTTCTCTCGGCGACCGGTCAGCAACGAAAGTTCGAGTAAGAATGCGCCGTTTTTTTCGGCCGCGATAGAACGCAAGAAACAAAAAGGGCGGGATTACCCCGCCCTTCTTTTTTCCAGTTTTTTTATACGAAGGTCATCCAAGGAGCGTCGGCGGATTGCTTTTCCGGAGACTCGTCGGAACGGATGCGTTCTTGGGCGTCGGAGAGCAATTGGTCCAAGTAACGGTCGACGCTTTCGTATTCGGACTCGATCAATTCGCCGCTCATGCTTTTGAGCGCGGTCTTCATTTTTTCGACGGCGGCGATGATCGCTTTATAGTCGGCGGCGCCGAGCGCAGGACCGCCGGCATAGGCGCGACGGAAAGGCGCCTCGACAGCGGCGCGATCGGCGGAGAAAGTTTGACTCTTTAACAAAGTCGGCCAAAGCATGATCTCGCGCTGCGCCGATTTAGTCGTTTGCGAGGCGAGCTTGGCGGGAGCGGACATAACGGGCAAGGGCTGGGAACGAGCGACTTGGCGCTGCGCAATCTGCGACTCCTGCTGGCGATACCACCAATCGCGACCCGACTGACGTTGGTCGTTCATCGACTGGGTTCGCATTTGAGCCTGCGAAGCCATCGACGAATTAATTTGCTGCCAAGCGGCGCTCTTTTGCGAAGCGGTCTGGCTTTGGAGGTCGCGATTTTGGGAATAGGATCGTTGATTGGCGGCGTTTTGCATGGTGGAGGAGGCTAACGCCCAACCGCCGACCATGTCTTCATAGGGGTAATAGGGGATAAATTGCGCATGGACCGCGCCCGCCGTTAAAATGACGATCGCTCCAGCGACGACTCGAACGAACGACGGACGACCAAGAAATGACATCCTGCATCTCCCTAAAAACGCTTTCACCGCACTGACAAATATCTATCTAAAGACTATAAAAAGTCTATCGAGAAAAACAATCGTTCAATTCTCGAAAATGTCGATTGAAGACGGTTCTTCGCGAATTAATCGCGAAACCTCGCGGTTTGCCGAATATATGCCGATTAGGCGAAGTTTTTAAAAGGGCGAATTTTAGCGGCCGACCGATTCAACGAGGTTTGTTTTTTTGGTAAAATGGCGGTTTCGCCTAGAGAATTCCGAAATACCTTATTGATTGAAATAGACCGTGAGTGAATCGATAGCAATTCGACCGCGCGGCCCGCTTTTCGGGAAGATTCGCCCGCCAGGCTCCAAGAGCGTGACGAATCGGGCGTTGGTCTGCGCCGCGCTGGCCAAAGGCGATTCGGAATTGCTCGGCGCCTTGGATAGCGAAGATACTCGAGTGATGCTCGATTCGCTTCGGCGACTGGGGCTAGGCATTTCCCAAGATTCAAGCGGCGAGACGTTACGAGTTCAGGGCTGCAACGGCAAGATTCCGGCCGCGAAGGCGGACTTATACGTCGCGAACAGCGGAACGACCGTTCGATTTTTGGCGGCGACGGTCGCGCTCGGCTCGGGCGAATTTCGGTTGGACGGAACGCCTCGGATGCGGCAAAGGCCAATCGGCGACTTGCTCGACGCGCTGCGACAATGCGGAACCGAGGCGGAATGCGAACAGGGAACGAACTGCCCGCCGGTAGTGATTCGCGCCAAAGGTCTTGCCGGCGGAAAGACGGAAATTGCAGGGAACGTTTCGAGCCAGTTCCTTTCAGGCCTGTTGCTGGCCGCCCCTTATGCAAACCGTTCGACGGAAATCGTCGTTCGCGGCGAACTTGTCTCGAAGCCCTATGTGGAAATGACCCTGGCAGTGATGAGGTCGTTCGGCGTATCGACGGAAAGCGATCTGCAGCGGTTCGTCGTGCCGTCTGGCGCGGGATACGAAGGACGGCGTTACGAGATCGAGCCGGACGCTTCGGCCGCGAGCTATTTCTTTGCGGCGGCGGCCGTCACGGGCGGCACGATTACCGTCGAAGGACTCACGAAAAACGCGTTACAAGGGGACGTGGCGTTTTGCGACTGCCTGGAACGGATGGGCTGCAAGGTCGTCTATCGGGAGAACGAGATCGAAGTTACGGGCGGGAAATTACGGGGAATCGAAGCGAATATGAACGCGATCAGCGACACGGTGCAGACGCTGGCCGCCGTGGCTCCCTTCGCCGAAGGCCCCACAGTGATTACCGACGTCGGTCATATCCGCCATAAAGAGACGGATAGAATTCGAGCGGTAGTGGCGGAATTGCGCAAGTGCGGAATCGAGGCGGAGGAATTTGAAGACGGCATGAAAATCACGCCGGGACCAATCTCTCCGGCGAGAATAGCCACCTATGACGACCACCGAATGGCGATGAGTTTCGCTTTGCTCGGATTGAAAGCGGACGGGATCGAGATACTAGATCCCGATTGCACGGGAAAGACCTACCCGAAGTTTTTCGAGGATTTGGCGAGACTGAAGACAATCGCAGGATAAAAAGCGTGGATTAGCGAGGGTGGGGCAAGCGTGATTGAGCGCCGCTTCGACAATCGGCCGAAGCAAGCAACTCGTCGGCGCGACGCAGCAGTGAGTCGATAGCCTCGGGACAGTCAAGCCGCATCGCAGGGTCGGCGGCGGTGAGTTTGCCGCGGCAATGTTGACAAACGACCTTTTTCCCCAAATACTCCACACGAATTTGCAACCTGCGCCCGCAAGTCGGGCATTCCTGCACGAAATAAGTTGGGTTGGGCATCGCGGAACCTCCTGTCGCTCCATGGAGTAATCCATCGACGCCAATTATCTTCCTTCAGCAGTATTTGTCAACGACAAAGAGAGCTTTCCAGGGGAAATGGTCCTGAAATGCGATCTACGGAACAGCGGCAATATACATACACTAGAAAAACGGAACCGCCGGTTGGCAAAAATAACGGCTTGTCGGCCTCCAAACAGACCACCCAATCCTCGTATAACTCCAATCGCATGACGATAAGTATTTTAAGAATGGAGTAAATAGAAAATATTTGACTCCCAGGGTATTTTTTGCGTTTGAAGCGAATCCGGCGACGGAGCCCCTCATGACATAGGGGTTTTTCAGACGGCCGGACTAAAACATAAGAGCTGCTAATGCGTGGAATTTACGGGCAAAATAGTATACTACTGCTGTCGAGTCGAACGCCCTCCCCTACCCCGACGAACGGAATTTGAACTTCACCGACAAGGACTGCTAGCATGAATCTGGATAAAATTGCGTTATTGCTCGTCGATATCCAAAACGATTATTTTCCCGGCGGCAAGATGGAACTGGAAGGGAGCGTCGAGGCAAGTTTTGCGGCGAAGCGAACATTGGACCACTTCCGGCGGTTACGGAAACCGGTCGTCCACATCCAACACGTCTCGACACGTCCTGGGGCGACTTTTTTCCTGCCAGGGACGCCGGGAGTCGAGATTCACGAAAACGTTCGGCCTGCCGAAGGAGAGCCTGTTTTCCAGAAAAGCTTTCCCAACAGTTTTCGAGAAACGCCTCTCTTAAACTATTTGCGGGAGCAAGGGGCGGAACGCCTCGTCATTTGCGGCATGATGACGCACATGTGCATCGACGCTACGACGCGAGCGGCGTTCGATTTCGGTTTTGAATGTGCGGTGGTCGGAGAAGCCTGCGCGACGCGTCAGTTAGCGCTGGGCGAAGAGGTTGTTCCCGCCAAACACGTACACCTAGCCTTTTTGGCCGCATTGGGGGCGGTATACGCCAAGCTGGTCACGGCGGCGGACGTTGCCGCGGAATAGCGCGGCGTTAGCCAGACAATGCACTGGCTGACAAGCAGCCAGTGGCACCCAACCGCATGAAATGTCCGGGAAACGCTCTGGTTACTTAAGAAGCTTGGCCGATTTGATGACGATCGTCTCACGGGGCGTGCTATCGCATTTTTTGTCGTCATCGACGGTCGGCGTCGAGGCTATTTTGTCGACCACGTCCATGCCGTCGATGACTTCGCCGAATGCGCAGTAGCCCGAGCCTTGCGGCGTGGGATCGCGGTAGTCGAATTCGGTGTTATCATTGACATTGATCATAAATTCGCAGGACGCGCTATCGGGATAGTCAGGATGCCGAACCATGGTGATGGTTTTGCGACGATTTTTCAGGCCGGAGATTTGCGACTCGTTGCGGATGGAGCGTTGCGCCTCTTTGGGCTGAAAACGTTCGTCATAGACGCCGGCGACGAACCCTTGGTTTGCGAAGGCCTGGTGAACGAGGGTTCCGTCGTAGAATCCGGCCTCGACGTAGCTGACGAAATTACGGACCGTGTTCGGGGCGCTCTGCTCGTCGAGGCGGACGGTGATTTTTCCGTAAGTCGTTTCGAGAAGGACCGTGGGGGCTTTGGCGGCGTCGGTCAGCGGCTTGGCGTCTTCTTTCGCGACTCCGGGAATCGAAGCGGCGGTTGAATCGCTCTTCTTTCCTCCGCAACCGGCGAAGCAAACGAGGACAAATAACGCGAGAAGCGAAACATGGCGATTGAAGGCGTTCATCCGTTCGGCTCCGTCCAAACAAGAAACAATGAAGATGCCCGTATGATCCTCGGAAACGGCGCCGGAATCAATGGGGAAAACGGCGATTTCAGGGATTGGTCGCGGAAAGGGGCGATCGCCGCCCGTCAAGCCGCAGAGATGTACTCCCAAAGACCGCTACATGGCCACGCAAGCGTGGCCATGGCACCCACGGAACGCCACAGAGGGCGTTCCCTACAGGTTTGAACGGGTTTTACAGCGCGCCGTACGTTTGCAGGGTGGACCGCAACTTGGCTTCTTCTTGCTCGTTGAGCGCGATCATAGGCATCCGTAGTTCGCCAGTGTCGCGTCCAAGCATTTTCATGGCGGCCTTAATCGGAATCGGGTTGGTCGAAAGGCCGAGCATATCACGGCAAAGCGGGAAGAGCTTGTGGTGCCATTTTCGGGCCTCGGCCACGTCGCTTCGCTCGTAGGCTTGGATCAAAGCGAGCATGTCCTTCGGGAAGATGTTTCCGACGACCGAAATGACGCCGCGACCGCCGATGGAGAGCAACGGCAAAGTTAGGCTATCATCGCCGCTCAAAACGGTCAGATCGGTGGCGCTGATGATCTGCGAGGCTTGGTCAAGCGAGCCGGTGGCCTCTTTGACCATCGTGACGTTTTTCAATTCGGCAAGGCGAATGATGGTCGAGGGCTCGATATTCTTGGCGGTTCGCCCGGGAATGTTGTAGACGCAGATCGGAATATCGACCGCTTCGGCCAAGCATTTGAAGTGTTGGTAGAAGCCTTCTTGGGTCGGTTTGTTGTAGTAAGGGGCGACGACCAAAGCGGCGTCGGCGCCGGACTTGGCCGCCCAGCGAGTAAGACGAAGGGCTTCGTCGGTGCAGTTCGAGCCGGTGCCGGGCATAACCTTGATTCGGCCGGCGGCGGCTTCGATTACGGCCGAGATGACCCGTTCATGCTCCGGATGGGAAAGGGTCGGCGATTCGCCGGTAGTTCCCACCGGACAGACGCAGGTCGTGCCGGCGGCGATCTGGAACTCGACTTGCTCTTGCAAGGTCTTGATATCGACTTGCCCATCGCGGAAGGGAGTGGTAATAGCTACGGACAAACCGGCAAAGGATTCGCTGCGTGTCATGTGAATTCTTGGAAATGGTGTTGGAGCGATGGGAAAGCGTAAATACGAACGGGCAAGACCCGCTATTTTTCGATCAGCGACTTCATGTCGCGGACTGCGCGTTCAAGGCCGACCATAACGGCTCGGGCAATAATGCTGTGTCCGATGTTCAACTCGTGCATCCCTTTAATACGGGCGACGGGAAGAACGTTGTGGTAGTTTAGACCGTGTCCGGCATGGAGCGCCATGCCCAATCCTCGGACGGCGGCGCCGGCTTCGACCAGCTTGGCGAGTTCGGCATCACGTTCGGCGGGAGTCTTCGCGTCGGCGTACCGGCCGGTATGGAGTTCGACGGCCTCGGCTTTGATTCGGGCCGACTCTTCGACCTGCCGGAGGTCGGGATCGATAAACATGCTGACGGCGACGCCTTGGTCTTGAAGACGGCGAGTCGCGTCGGCGACGCGCTGGCGATTGCCGACCACATCGAGCCCCCCTTCGGTCGTCACCTCTTGGCGCCGCTCGGGGACTAAAGTGGCCTGATCGGGCTTCACCTCGCAGGCGATGGCGACGATCTCCTCGTTGCAAGCAAGTTCGAGATTCAACTTGGCGACGACGGTCTGGCGAAGTATGCGGAGGTCGCGGTCGCAGATATGGCGTCGATCTTCGCGCAAGTGGATGGTAATGCCGTCGGCACCGCCGAGAACGGCCAAGGCCGCCGCCCAAACCGGATCAGGCTCATAGGTTTGCCGAGCTTGGCGAACAGTGGCGACGTGGTCGATATTGACGCCTAAATCAGGCATGGCAGGCTCATCGAGGGAGGAAAACGCGAGGATACGCCGCTCCGAACGGCCAAGGGCCTCTTCGCGAGCAACTAGTCATTATAACGGTAAAAAAACGAGGTTCAAGAAGCATGCGAAACCGCAGCCCCCCCTCTGCGGCGAGGGCAGCGAATTCGAGGAATCGCATGTGAATCATCGTCATGACGCGTATTAGCGAGGCGATTGGTTTTTTCTGTTTTTTTCCTACGTCCGACAACAATTCGAGCTAAATTTACATTAGGCGAGAAAGAGCTTTTCCTTCGCCCTCCTTTTTGAGAGCTTATCGAATAAAATTGTTCGCGCCGGGGTTTTCGCCCGGCAAACGACGCGGTCCCCTGAGTTCGCCACCGGCATTCGCGTTTTCAATTCGTCAAACAGGCGCAACCATGAACGTAACCTGCCACGATCTTGCGGAACGAATTGAGGGTTTACAGCCCGAGGCGATGCCAAGGGACGTTGCCCGGCTTTGCTTGTTGTTGACCAACTACGTGGACAACTTGGACGCCTTGGCCGACGACGGGGCGTTATCGCAGGTTTGGCAAGAGATGGGAATTCGACTACAAGCAGCCACCGATCAGCATGCCGCGATGACCGCCGAATTGGAAGAGCTGGCGCAGACGAATCCCGATCATTTCACGATGGATCAGGTGTGGATATTGATCCGCGCGATCAAAGTGCAGAGTCAGGTTCTGCAACTCTACGTGGGCAAGCCGGACTAAGCTTCGCGCCCGACTATCTGCGCTTTAAGACGGCGACGAACTTAAATGAGCCGGGCGACTTTATAGCATCGCCTTCGCGCATCGCCGTTCGGCCTCCCTGATCATCGAACTCGAATAGCTCTACTATGTCGTAGCGCTCTTGCGCGAACGATAGGGCCCAATTGAAAAACGCCGGTTCCGCTTTTTGAACGTCGAAGAAGAAATAGGGGCCGTAAAAAATGATGTATCTCGGCGGGGCTTCCTCGGTCCGCCGAATGAAATCTTTCGTCATCGTCAGCGTATCGGGATGCTTCTCTAAAAGCGGATACATATAAATATATCCTGTTAAAGAACGCCTTCCGGAATAGAAAAAAAGTTCCGGCTCGGAGCCGAAAACGGCGATTCTCTCGTCGGGCCCCGTGCGTTCTTTGAGATACTTCGCAATTTCAACGCTTGTCGTAAAAGGCTGAATTCTGTATTCGCGAAAGCTGATCTTATCTATTGATTGGAGAAAATAATAATCAGCCTGTAGAGCGATTGAAATGACGACGGAGGCGGCGACGGAGGCGAACGCCGCCCAACGAGCCAAAACGGCGCGTCGCGATCGCGAAGCGGCTTCCACGAGCCAAGCGCCGCCGACGCCGAAGAAAATCGCGACGGCGGGAAGCGCGACGACGTAATAATGCGGTCGAAAGTAAAAACCGGGAACGACGCACAACGCCGAAGCGAGAAAATAGCCGAGAAAAAACGCGCGTCGCCCGGCGAAACTTTTCACGAAAAGCATAACGCCCAGGCCGAAAAACGCCAACAACCAAATCGCCGCGTTAAAGCTCATGACGCTCAATGAATTGGCGAACATAAACCATAAAGCCGAGCTCACGGGGAGCTGATTCACGTAATACTGGGCGTACTGAAACGTCCAGTAGTAAAATTTATCGAACGTGCCGGCCAACCAAACCCAGAGAAATATCGCGCCGAGCGGAACAAGAGCTGTCGCCGCAAAGGTCGCGCAGACGGCTAGATGCCGCCGGGAAAAAAACTCGCGACGTCCCTGATGCGAAAACGCGACGACTATTCCGCCGAAGGCCGGAAGGAACATCGCTTGTTGCTTGGTGATGAAAGCGGCGCCGAAGCAAAATCCTGCGCAGGCGCACCAAACGACGCTGTCTTTTTCTTTGGCGTTCCAAAGCGACCACGCTCCCGCCAACGAGAAAAAGGCCATGAAATGCGTGGCGTGGGCATGGCAACCAAGAACGGTAATTCCCGAGGAAAGGACGGCGAAACAGAGCGCCGAGAAGGCGGCTGCGGTTTGACCGAATAGCTTTCGCGCAAAAAAGAAGAGGAGGCAAAGGGTCGCCAGATTGACAGTCAGCAGGCCAAGATGGACGCCCTGAATCGTTTGTCCGAAAACCGCCATGAATCCGGCGTAGAGGACGCTCGTGCCGGGCAATTTCATATTGAAGGCTTCGGCATGAGGCGGAACGCCTTGCAGGAACAATTGTCCCATATAGGCGTATTCGCCTTCGTCTCGTTCAAGCGGGAGATTGAGAAGTCGAAATCGCACGACGAGAACGAAAGCGATCGCGAGGGCCAACGTGCAATAGGCTCCGTTACGAACCCAAAACGATTCGGTCGGAGATTCGACGGAAGGTTGCGTGTGTTTTTTTCGCATAGACGGGAAAACGTTTCAAATCGTCTTGAAAACGGCGCAAAACGATGAGGAAATAGATTTCCGTACGTCTTGCTCCGGCGCCGAGGCGACCCTTACGCCTCATCAGCAAATCGCAAAAGCTGGCGCCGATCTTTTTCGCCGAGCGCGACGTCCTCCCGCCAAGGAGTCAAGCGACCAAAAGCCAGCGAGGTCAATTATAGTCGAACTCCGATCGATCTCAAGCGAACGGCCGCCGATTTAACGCCGTTCCGTCGTCCCATACAGTTCGGCCAGTTTTTCTTTCGCTTGCTTGGGATCCTCAAAGATCGTTTTGACCGGGATTTTCGCCTCTAATTCGGCGACGTACTCTTTTTTCTGATTCGTTTCCCGCTCTTTGACGATTTTTTCTTTGATTTGCACTTGAGCGGCCAGGAACGGAGTCACTTTAGAATCCTCACGCTCGGCGACGCGGATGATGTAGAGGGCGTTCGACGTTTCAATGATCGGACTTAGCTGCCCGACCGGCATGCTAAAAAGCGCCTTTTCCAGCTCTTTGCTGGTGAGGCTGCCGGGAGTCGCCCAGTCGCGCGCGCCGCCTTGGTCGGAGGTCGGGCCGTCGGAACCACGCTGCGCGACCTGCTCGAAAGGCTGGCCGGCCATGACGGCGTTTCCTAATTGGGCGATCGCCGCGTAAGCCGCCTGCTTGTTCGGATGCTTTGACAGGCGAACCATGATTTCTTGCCACCGCGCGCGTGAAGCGCTCGTAAAGTCGTCTTGATGGTCGGTGTAGTATTGCAGCATCTGCTCGCGAGTCACTTCGTCATTCTTCTTGATCTTTTGCCGAACCCACATTCCCGCGACGATCGCCTCGACGTAGGCTTTCTTTTGTCTTTCATAGGAAGAGCCGCCTTCCCGCAATTTCTTGTCCAAAGCCTGTACGTCGCCGACGCCGAGTTGCTGCATTCGTTTCGGAACGACTTCCATCTCAAAATTTTTGACGACGTTCTTTTCCAATTGCGAGAGCGATTCGGCGGGAAGCGTGCGTTTCACGTCGAGATAGACCAACTTCGTTTCGACGGCTCCGCGCAGCTTCTCTTGAATGTAATGCAGGCGGATCGCGTCGACTTGCCATTCGGGAATTTTGTCTTTATTCAGTTCGATTAATTCGTTCACTTCAGGAACGATTTCGCCGGCTAAAATCGCTTCGGAGCCGACGCGTCCGAGAATAAAGGTGTTTTCGCAAAGCTGGTACGGAGATTCTTGATAAAGAGCGGCGGCGGGACGAGGCGGTTGATTCGCGAACGTCACGTTGCCGGCGGCGTTGTTATAGCCGTTCGCGGGCGTGACCAATCCTTGCGGAACGTAGGTCGGCGGCGGTAGAAAGTTTTGCCGAGCGGCGTCGTTCGGTTGCGAGTATTGCTGCGGGTAGGCGCCTGTCGGTTGCGGAGCGCCGCCGGAAACAGGTTGCGCGGAATAGGCGTAAGGCGATGCGCTGGGGGGAGCGACCAAGGCCTGACGCGAATTGGTTTGCGGATACTCCGAGGTCGAAGGATACATCCCGGTCGGATCTTGCCCGTTCGCGGCGGCGCTTGCCGCTCCGCCCGGCCAAGAGGCGGGACGCGAAGCGGAGACGGGCGCGCTAGGAGCCTGAGGAACAATGCCGTACGAGCCATCGGACCGCGCCGGCGCCGTGTAAGGCGTCATCGGGTAGAGCCCTTCTTGCGTGCCCGTAGACGGATCGACGGGAGCCTGCGCGAACGCTCCGGATACGGCGAAAAGAAACGCCGACGCCATCGCGGACGACGTAATTAGCGAACGCCGGTATCTTGGTTGCCGTTCCACGAAAGATCTCGTCGATATACTGTTGGAACAAACGTTTCTCGTTCGTTCGACTGCGCGCAATGACGCCGCCGAATTCGCCTACAGCGAGGCGGGAGTATATCGAGAAGTCGATGTTTACCGCAACACTGATTTTATGGCTTCAAAGATGGTTTTCGGTTCTCGCGAATCCCCATCAAGGGGGAGATACGCGCTCCGTTGATCGGCGATTCGCAGTTTTCGTCCGCTCCGCTCGGCGAGTTCGTGGATCAATTTTTTGGCGACATAGGTGAAAACGACGTAGCGATCCTCGAGGTGAATGGAATCGATTCGCCAACGGTGCGCGGCGATGCGGATTTCGGCCAGCGCGAAGAGATGCTCGACCGGAGCGGGAAGCGTTCCGAAGCGATCGAGCAATTCGGTCCGGAAATCCACTAAATCGGAGGCCTCGGCCACGCGCGTCAAGCGGCGGTAGAGGTCGATCTTTAACCGCATCTCGGGGACGTATCCGCGAGGGATGTAGCCGCTGCCGGGGAGATCGACGTCCACTTCGACCGGCGCTTTCGGCGGCAGATGCTTGAGATGCCGCACGGCCTGTTCGAGCAACGAGCAATATAATTCGTAGCCGACGGCGGCGATGTGGCCGCTTTGCTCGGAGCCGAGGATATTTCCGGCGCCGCGAATTTCCAAATCGCGCATGGCGATCGCGAAGCCGGCGCCCATCTCGCTAAACTCCTCGATCGCTTTGAGACGCTTCACGGCGGCGGGCTGAAGGCTTTTATTCGGATCGATAAGGAGATGACAGTACGCGCGGTGTTTGTAACGGCCGACGCGACCGCGAAGCTGATGCAAGTCGGCTAAGCCGTAACGGTCGGCCTCGTCGATGAAAATCGTATTGGCGTTCGGAATGTCCAAACCGCTTTCGACGATCGTGGTGGCCAAAAGCATATCGACCCGATGGCGGACGAAATCGAGCATCACGTCCTCAAGCTCGTGCTCGTGCATCTGACCGTGGGCGATCGCGATCTTGGCCTCGGGAATGATTTGCGAGAGTCGTTTGGCGACGATTTTGATGTCTTCGACCCGATTATGAATGAAGAAAATTTGACCGCCTCGGTTTAGCTCCCGCAAGGCCGCGCTGCGGATGAGGGTCGGATCGAAACGAGCGATCCGCGTTTCGACGGCCACCCGATCGGGCGGCGGCGTTTCCAGATTGGAAATGTCGCGAAGACCCAAAAGTCCCATGTGGAGCGTTCGCGGAATGGGCGTGGCGGTCATGGTCAGCACGTCCACTATTTGTCGCAGAGCCTTTAAACGCTCTTTCACTTCGACGCCGAAGCGTTGCTCCTCGTCGAGGATGACCAGACCGAGGTTGCGAAACTTCACGTCATGCTGGGCGAGGCGGTGCGTGCCGATGACGATATCGACTTCGCCGGCCTCGATGCGGCGCAGGGTTTCGTTCTGCTCGCCTTTGGTCGAGAATCGCGAGAGCGAGGCGATTTGAAAGGGAAAGGCCGCCATCCGCTCGGTAAAAGTGCGGCGATGCTGCTCGCACAGCACGGTCGTCGGAACGAGAACCGCGACTTGATAGCCGGCGTCCACCGTTTTGAACGCGGCGCGCATCGCCACTTCGGTCTTGCCGAATCCGACATCGCCGCAAAGGAGCCGATCCATCGGCCGATTTTGCGTCATGTCGCCTTTCACCGCTTCGATCGAAAGCAATTGATCGGGCGTCTCCTGATAAGGGAACGAGGCGTCGAACTCGCGCTGCCATTCGGTGTCGGGGGGAAAGGCGATTCCCGGCCGAGATGCGCGAGTCGCTTGCAAAGAGAGCATATCCGAGGCCATATCGAGGACCGCCTCTTGCACTCGCTCCTTTTGCTTGCTCCAGAGCCGGCCGCCGAGCTTGGCCAGCTTGGGTCGGCTTTTCGCCCCGCCGACGTATTTTTGCACTAATCCGATCCGCGAGGCGGGAACGTAGAGCTTGGTCTTTCCTTCGAACTCCAGCTCTAAATGCTCTTCAACCTGATCTTCCTTTTCTAGAAGCTTCATGCCGCGATAGCGAGCGATTCCGTGCGCGACGTGAACGACCAAGTCGCCTTCGCGCAAATCCATGAAGCTATCGATGATTTTCGTGAGGCGCTTGCGCGTCGGACGCCGAATCTCGGTCCTTTGCAATAGCTCGGCGCTGCTAAGCAAAATGATTTTATGCGCGACGAGGCGGAAACCGCGGTGCAACCCGCCGACCGGAAAATGGAGCCGACCTTCTTTGGCGGGAGTCGTTTCGGCGAACACTTCGCTAAGCCGTCGAGCCTCGGCCTCGGTTTGACAAACGACGAAGACTTCTTGCCCGAGGGCGGTCTCTTCCAATTCTTTTCGCACGCGCTGCACGTCGCCGCTGAATCGTTCGGCCGACTCGATTCGCAATCGGCAGGTGGTTTCCAAGGAGCCGGAGGCAACGGCCGAGGCGGCGACCGAGGGGAACCGATAGATTTCGCGAAAGACGGCATGAACGTCGTGCAATTTTTCGGACCGATCGCAACGCTCGAAAAACTGTTCGGCTTCGTGGTTCAGCTCGAGAGGTTCGAGCATAAGAAACCAACTCCCGGCCGGAAGATAGTCGGAAAAGTGGGCGCGGTCGGACGGAGAAACGGAGAGGACGGTCACGTCACACGATTGTTGCACGCCGACGCTACGCTGGCTGGCGATTTCAAAACGGCGAATCGACTCGATTTGATCGCCGAAGAATTCGACGCGCACGGGGTCGAGCCAATCGGGGGCGAAGATATCGACGATGCCGCCGCGAAGCGAAAACTCGCCGGGAAGAGCCACCGCCGGCACGCTTTGAAAACCGTTCTCGGCCAGCCACCGGGTCAACTCGTCGACGGCGAGCGTTTGCCCGACGTCGAGACGTCGTGTTCGCCGAGCAAGTTCGTCCTTGGCCGGGGCGGGCTGCATGAGCCCGTGGATGTCGGTAACGACAAGTCGAGGGGGCGAGTCGGAGGCTAGCGCTTTAAGAATTCGGAGACGTTCGCCTGCGACGTCGTCTTCGCCCGTCTGTTCGCCCGGAAAGCCGGCCCAAGCGGGAAAGCGACGCGGTTCGATCTCGGAGAACAAGCCGAAGTCGTCGCAGAATTCGTCGGCGGTTTCGGCCGTTGGCGTAAGAACGACGAGTACGCCGGGGGCATGCGTGACTAGATTTGCCGCGACGAGCGCGCAGGACGCCCCCCAGACTCCGTCGAGCGTGGCGGCATGTCCGGCCTTTAGGCTGGCGACCGCTTCGGCGAAGCCTTCCTCACGCTCCAATAACTCGACGAACCGTTTCATTCCGTTAAGCGGAATCGCGTACGAGCGCGTCGGCCGAGGCCTTCAGGCGCTCGGCGACGTCAACTCGAAATGACTTCAGCGCGACCGAATATTAGCGTCGGTCGCCGCGACGGCCCCGGCTTCCGCCATGGTTGCCGTGGCCGTAATTTCCGTGGCCGCCCTGCTGGGAGCCGCTCGGCCTTTTCGCGCGAGACTCCATGTTTTTCGTGACGATCATGCCGACCGCTTCGTCCCATGTGGGAATTCCGCGGAAGGTCATCCGAACGCCGCGGTCGTCGCCCTCTTCATCGTCGTCGTCGGAAGCGAACGAATCTTCGACCGAGTCGTCAACATCTTCGTCGTCTTCGACGCGGCCGCGACGCGGCTGCTTGGCGGCAGGTCCGCCGCGAGACTCGCTTTCTCGCGGAGACTTTTCGGCTGTCTCGACTTCATTTCCGGCGGGCTTTTTGCGACGGCGACGCGAACGACGGCGACGCGAACGTCCTTCGTCGGCCGGCGACGGAGCCTCTTCGTCGGCGGCGAACGCTTCGTCGACCGTCTCCTCCTCGAAATCGACTTCGGCGCTCTCAACCTTGGTCGGTTCGTCGACCGGGTCGGGAATCAAATCGTCAAGGCTGCCGAGGCTGCTGTTAATGATTCGCGCGGCCTCTTCGATCGATTTGGCGAAAGCGGCGTCGTCATTCGGATCGAACGGCTTCTTTTCCGCCGCAGGCTTGGCGCCGAAATCGTCTTCCGCAACTTGCTTCTTCGGCTCGGCGTCCGCATCCGCGACCGCCTCAGCTTCTTCAGCGACCTCGTCCTTCGATTTGCGACGGCGGCGGCGGCGACGACGTTTTTTCTCCGCAGGCTCCTCTTCCTCCTCGCTCTCAATGCCGCGTTCTTCGAGAGGAACAATTTCTTCCAACTCTTGCAAGAATTTCCCTTGCGCGTCGGTATGCAAATCGGAGAGATCGACGGCCGGAGGCGCCTCGGGCGCGGTTTCTTCGGCGAACAACGACTTGGCCAGCGGCTCGCGACGGGCCGAAAACTCTTCGCGGCGCATGCCGAAAAAGGCGAACGGATCCTCGATCGGTTGCGTTTTTTCGACGACGCTCGACTTTTCAACCGGGGTCGACTCCGCTTTCGGCGTCGGTTCAAAGGCCGGAGCTTTCGCTTCGACGCGAGGGGCCGGCTCCTCGGGCGCGGCAAGACCGAAATCCGAGGCTAGGGCGTCCCAACTAGAACTTGCACGACGGGGACGACGAGACGCAAAGGGGGTCTTCGGCTCCTCGGCGCGAGGCGGAGCGATCTCCGCCCGTTCGACAATCTCTTCTTTCTCCGGTTCAACGACTTCCGGCATCGACTCGGCGACGGGCGCGGCCGCTTCGGGCGTCGACTCCGTTACCGATTCTTCCGCCTCATTTTCGCTGGAGGCGGCTTCTTCCGCCGCGGAGATCGCGCCTAATTCCGAGGCGAGCAATCCCCAATGGTCCAGCTTCTTTTTTTCCGACATTGTTCTTTTCTTCTCCTACGCCAAATTCTTCGTTTTTTTCCGAGCGACTCGTTCGCTCTTTGGATTACGCGGTGAAGTCGGAAACAGGAGCGGCGGAGCTTCGCTCACACGGCAAACCCGGATCGACTTGCTTGGTGAAATATAATGAATTGCACTAATCTATTGATATTCAATAACTTGCACAACTGCGGAGAACGAATCCCCTCAACCGTTCGACGCCAAGGACACGAAAGTCTTTCAATTAAAGGGAAATCCCAACCCGCAAAGAAATCAGTATATGCCTAAATCCGAAAATTTCATAGGCTGTTTTACGACGTAAAGCTTCCAGCGAAGCCAGCTTTTGATTTTTTTACGGAGCTGTATTCGAGCGATCGGCGCCGGAGGGTGTAGTCGTTACGGCGCCGTGAAAGCGTCGTCACTTTGATTAAAACCGTTCAGATTGACGCCGAAATCCGCAACGGAATCATTTTTACACACCGCAAAGCTAATGACGCAATTCATTGCTGCATAATGAGATGCGATATTCGGCTTTTTTTCTGGCGCGTTTTTTTTCCGGCGGCACGATTTTCGCAAAATGCTGCCCTTACAGTAAGGAATTGTTTTCCATTTGAAATTCGACGTCCAAAGACGTCACTCACACATAAAGGAAGGCGGAGGGGAAGATCATGAAGACCACGATGAATGCACTTAGCGGGTTTTCCCAGAGAAAATTTGGGCGAATCGCAACCATTACTGCCGGAACGCTCCTCGCGTTCTCGGCGGTCGGCTCCTGGGCGTCGGCAGCCGATCGACAAGACGACCGCAATAAACAACGCGCGGCTACGGCTCAGCAAAACGACTCCCGGGCGGCCCAACCTGCTCCCCAACCGCAGCGGGAAACTCGGGCGGCTCAACCGGCGCCCCAGCCGCAACGGGAAGTCCGCGCTCCTCAACCCGCTCCTCAACCTCAGCGAAACGTGCAGAGGGAAGCCGCGCCGCGAGTGGAGCGTGCGGAACGAACGTTCTCGCCGCCGGCGGCGGCTCAGCGGCTAGCGGCTCCACCGGAAAACCGGCGAGCGACGGCGATCGAATCACGCCCCCCGACGGTTCGCTCCGTCGCCAGTCCCGCTCCCGCCTATCTCGGCGATCGAGACGACGATAAAAACCGAAGAAACGCCAACGACAACAAAAATACGCAGCCTCAACCGCAACCGGCGCCCAAACAAGAGGCTCCGCGAGTAGAGCGTCGTCAGGAGACGCCCGCTCCGCCCCGACAAATTCAAGAAACGCCGAAAATCGAGAGACGACAGGAGACGCCCGCTCCAGCTCGCCAAATTCAAGAGACGCCGAGAATCGAACGACGTCAGGAGACTCCGGCGCCCTCTCGCCAGATTCAAACTCAAGATATTCAGAGAATGGATCGAACGAACCGGAACGATACGCCCGCCCCGACGCAAATTCAACGCAACGATCGGCCTTCGCGACAAGATACTCTCGGCGGGACCCGCAACTCGGGCACGGTCGCTCTTCCGCAAGAGAGAGCGCAGAATCGAACGAACGCCGGCGGCGACACGCCGAACCGCATCGATAGCGGTAACAACGGCAATAGCGAGAATCGCCGCGAGTCCGGCCTGAACAACGCTATTAAGCGGTTAAAAGGCGACGATGCCGTGGGCGAAACGCAGACTCCGTCGACGCGCCGGAGCACGAACGAGCTACAACGCCGCGGGTCCGACGTTATTTCGCCGAAGACCGATTCAACCGTGCCGAATCTCCGTCGCGGAACCCAAGATGCGAACGACGCGCCGAAGACAACCGATCGCACGACGACGGGCGGTCCGGACCGAGTGATCGACCATAAAATGGATCGCACTTCGACGGAACGCGGTTCAAATAGCGGAACGTCTCGTCAAGCGGTCGATGACGTGCGTCGTCGACTGGGAGGCAGTCCGATCGCCGACGCTCCGAAGAAAGTTGACGCCGACGCGGTTAAACCAGGCGGCCTTGCGACGAAAGGCGAAACGGAGATTCTCGGCCCGAAAGGAACGGAACGTCGCGTCGATCGTCGCCCCGAAGACAAAAACGTCCCCGGCGGCAAAATTACGGACGCCGATAAGAGGATGATCGGCGACAAGCTGGGCGTGAAAACGGACGTTAAGCCCGGCGATCCGACTCCCGGCAAAAACGTTCGCGAGTTGGACCGCAAGGACGTCGACATTCATCACGGCGGCCCGCAACTCGGCGTGATCGACTCGAAACGGCCTCGGTTCGACGATCGCTTCAAGGCCGGCGAAATCGATCCGGTGATGAAAGGCGACATGGCGAGAAAAGTCAAGCTCGACGAACAGTACAAAATTCACAATCAAGGCGACATTGCTCGACGACTCGACCTAACGAAACATGCCGTGGCCGTCGCTTCGCCTTCAACGACGAACATCGTCAACAATAACACTTATATTGTGACCATTTTCACGCCTCGCCCCGGATACATGCACGGTCCGCTTAGCATGCGATACGGTCATGACGGGTTCCGATTCTCGTATTTCGGTCCGTCGTTCTACGCCGGTCCGACATGGTATCCGAGTTGGACGCCGTGGGTTCGCTGGTCGTGGGGCTATCACATGAATCCCGTTTGGGATCCACGTCCCGTCTGGTGCCGACCTGTCGCCTACGATCCTTGGAATAATTGGAGTTATTGGAACGTACCCGAAACGTGGGAACCGCTTCCGGCGGTCGCTTGCGGCACTTGGGTCGAAGTCGCTCGACCGAAAGTAGTCGAAGCGCTCGATCTGCAACTGCTGGCCGTCCGCTTCGTCGATCCCGGTCATCCCGAGGAAAAACTCGGTCCGCGCTATCGCGTATGGTTCCGCAACAACAGCGCCGTTGCGATCGACTCTCCCTTCACCGTCACGCTCTTCGCGTCAAACGGTCAACGGATCAAGGAATCGACTCCGCGCCAAGGCGCTCGCGTGAAAGCGATCGATCCGGGCGACATCCAAAGCGTCGACATCCGTCTGCCGTACGAGGTGATGACGATGAACCGAGACGAGAACGGCGAAAAAGCGCCCTTCGCTTACATTCAAGTTCTAGTCGATTCCAATCGCGAGGTTATGGAAACGGCTAAGGGGAACAACGGAGCTTGCATCGCCCGAGACGACGTGCTGCCGGTCGATCCAGCAAGCTTCGACGTCGATCCGGACACGGCCAAGGAAGGGGGCGAAATGATCGTCGCCGGCGAAGGCTTCGGTCCGGCGCCCGGCCAAGCGATTATTCATGTGAACGGCAAGGAATATTCGGCCGAGATCATCGGCTGGTACGACTTGGGCGCTCGCTTCGCGATTCCGGAGATGCGTCTGCAAGGCCCGACAAAGGCCGAAGTGATTATCATTCGGGGCGACGGAGCGGCGGCGAACACGATGCCGGTGACGATCGTTCCCGGCGCCGGCGGAGCGCCGGCGGCTCCCATTGCCCCGGCGGAATAATCGCCGAGGAAAAAGAAATATCGGGGCGCAAAAAAACGCCTCGGCCTTTGAAAGCCGAGGCGTTTTGATTTTCTTGCGATGATTTCGGAACGGCACGGAGGCCGTTTCCAACAGGGCATCACCGCGCTCCCCTTCGGGTCGCGGCTAAACCAACTTTCGCGGCTAAACCATTTCTAAGTCGTGTAATCCGCGTTTAAGCGGATGTATTCGGCCGTGAGGTCGGTGGTCCAAAATCGAAGCGCGGTCGAGCCTTCTTTGAAGCTCAGTTCAATGGCCGTATCGCGGTTGTCGCGAATCGAGTCGGAGACGGTTTTGGCGTCGAAATCGACCGGAGCGCCGTCGAGGTAGAGCAAAAAGCCGTTCACTTTCAAACTGACGCCGTTCGGATCGAACGGGACGTCGGCATACCCGGCGGCCGAGACGATGCGGCCCCAATTCGGATCGGCGCCGGTGATCGCGGTTTTGACCAACGGGCTGTTCGCCACGTTCTTCGCAATGGCCATGGCCGAGGCGCGGTCTTTGCAGCCCACGATATCGATCGTGACCAAGTGCGTGGCGCCTTCGCCGTCGCCGGGAATCGCCTTCGCCAATTCGACGCAAACTTCGTCCAACGCCCGTTGAAAAGTCGCCAAGGCTTCGCCCGTAAGCGGTTCGCCCCCGGCGGCGCCGTTCGCCAAAAGCAAAACGGTGTCGTTCGTGCTCATGTGCCCTTCGACGCTGATGCAGTTGAAGCTGTCGTTCACCGAGGCGGTAAGAGCCTTCTGGGCGTTCTCGGGCGAAAGCGGCGCATCGGTGAAGACCAAGGCCAACATCGTGGCCATGTTCGGTCCCATCATCGCGGCGCCCTTCGCCATTCCGGCGATAAGATACTCTTTGCCTTGCACGTTGACGGTTCGGCCCGACAGCTTGCGAACGGTGTCGGTAGTGAGGATTCCTTGAGCGGCCGACAACACGCAGGGTTCGCTACGACCGAGTTTCACGGCCGCTGAAGCGATCCCCTGCTCGATCTTGTCCATCGGTAAAAAAGCGCCGATCACGCCGGTCGACATGACGAGCGCTTGGTCCTCTTGCGCGCCGCAAGCGGCGGCGGCCAGCTTGGCCATCTCTTTCGCATCACGCAGGCCTCGTTCGCCGGTGCAGGCGTTGGCCACGCCGGAGCAAGTCACGACGCAACGGATTTTATCGCTCGGCGTGCGGCTGCGATCCAACGTGACCGGGGCGGCGCATACGAGATTTTTCGTGTAAACGCCCGCCGCCGTGGCCGGAACGTCCGACATTACTAAACTCAGGTCCAGCTTTTGCGGATCCTTCTTGATCCGACAATGCACGCCCGCCATCGAGTATCCTAGGGGAACGCGAATCGACATAACCGTCATCCTCCATCCTATATTTCGCGGGAAGACGCCCGCGCTATCCGTTCACAATGAATTCTTACAATAGGGCCGTCGTCTCGGGATAGCCGTACATCAAGTTGAAATTCTGCACCGCCGCGCCCGACGCGCCTTTGACCACGTTGTCGATGCAGCTTATCGTGACCACTCGGCCGCGGACGATGCGGACCGTCACGTCGCAGAAGTTCGTGAAGGCCACGTCCTTGGTCGCCGGCAAATGATTGACCACGCGAACGAACGGCTCGTCGGCGTAGAAATCGCGGAGCGTTTGCAATAATTGCTCCTCGGTCACGTCCTTCGTCGGCACGCTGTAAGTCGTGCTCAATATGCCGCGATCCATCGGCGTCAGATGCGGCGTGAAAATAATATCGGCGGGCTTTCCGGCGGCAATGCCCAAATACTGCTCGATTTCCGGCGTATGTCGATGGCGACCGACGTTATAGGCCGAGATGCTCTCGTTGCATTCGCAATAATGCGAAGTGAGCTTGGGAGTTCTTCCGGCGCCGGAAACGCCGCTCTTCGAGTCGGCGATGATCGACTTCGGATCGATTAGCCCCGCCTTCAATAGCGGCGAAAGGGCCAGGATGATCGTCGTCGGATAACAGCCCGGATTGGCGATCAACTTGGCGGGCGGAATTTGATCGCGGAACAATTCGGGAAGTCCATAAGGAACTTTGCCCAAGCGGTCGGCGTCGGGATGTTTGACGCCGTACCAGTCGGTATAAACCTTGGCGTCGTTTAAGCGGTAGTCGGCGCTGAAATCGACGATCTTCGCGCCGCCGTCGAGCAAGGCCGGGACGATCGCCGCGCTGGCACAGTGCGGAAGGCAGCTAAAAACGCACTCGGCGCGGGCCGAAATTTCGGCCGGGCTGAGGTCTTCCAACCGTAAGTCCAAACGGTTCGTCAACGACGGATGGATCATCGCGATCGGCGGCTGACCTTCCTGACGGCTGGTCACGGCGACGATCTCGGCCTCCGGATGACGAAGAAGAATCTTGATTAACTCGAGCGCGGTATAACCGGTGGCTCCCAGAATGGCGACTCGTGTCATGGGCGTAAATGAGCGAAAAAGGAAAGATGTGGTGGGCGGGAAACAATTTGTGGCGCAAAAGCGCCCAACAATACTGCCTGCGAAGTTTTGAGACCGCGAAACGGTCGCTCGCCACGCAGAACTCCATAATATACAAACCGGGTATCCCTACCGCAAAGGGGCGAAGGGTTTTAGACGCATCTACGATGCAAAACTAGGAACGTCGGCGGAGAGGCCGAAGCGTCGAAGAACGAGGGCCGCTGGAAAGATAGGCGGTTTTTATCGACTGGCAGAAAAACATGCGGAAAATCTTTGCTATCGGGGGGTGTTTATATTGACAGAAAAGACCGACATTATTCTAATGTGAATATAGTTGCTTTGCGGCCGACGCCAGGAAAGACATAATGGAAGTCAACGGCTCCGAATAATCATTTAAGAGTCGTTCCCCCCGAAAAAAGTTCGCGCGAACGACTGCAACATTCGCCCGTAAGGCGGTGCGTGCAAGCACGCACCCTACAAAATATGGCATCCATGGCTCTCGGCTCAATATTTAACATTCAGCGATATTCGCTCCACGACGGGCCGGGCATTCGCACCACCGTGTTTTTCAAAGGGTGCCCTTTGGATTGCTGGTGGTGCCATAATCCGGAAAGCCGATCGCCGGATCGCGAGCCCTACGTCGTTGAAAGTCGCTGCGTGAAGTGCGGACATTGCAGTTCGGTTTGCCCGCGATGCGCCGAAGGCTCCCACGACGACGCCGAGGAGTTTTTCCCCTGCATGCATTGCGAGAACGACGGCGACGTTTGTCCCGTCGGCGCGCGATCGATCCTGGGAACCGGCTACTCGGTCGCCGACCTAATGAAAGAGATACTCAAAGATCGAATCTTTTTCGACGAGTCGGGGGGCGGCGTAACGTTTTCAGGGGGCGAGCCTTTAATGCAGATCGATTTTCTGCGAGAAATACTCCAGGCATGCCGCAAGGAAGGCGTGCATACGGCCGTCGATACGAGCGGGTTCGCGTTGCGAGAGGAGGTCCTTTCCATCGCCCCTTTGGTCGATTTGTTTTTGTACGACGTAAAAGCGATCGACGACATGACGCACATTCAATATGTGGGCGTGTCGAATCAATCCATATTGGATAATTTCAAAGCGTTGACGGCCGTTCACAATAACGTCTGGCTCCGCTTTCCGCTGATTCCGACGGTGAACGACGGCGCTCAGATCGAAGACCTGGCCTCGTTCGCCTCGACGGTCGGCAACGTGCGACAAGTAAATATTTTGCCTTACCACAAGGTCGGCAGCCACAAATTCAGTCGAATCGGCGAAACGGCGCGGCTGACGGGCGTGGAAGCGCCGTCGGATGAGGCGGTCGAAGCCGCCGCCGAATGCTTTCGACGACGCGGATTGAACGTGGTCGTCGGCGGGTGATGAAAAAGGTTGAAGGATGAGGGATGAATGATGAACGGCGCGGCGGAAATCTCGTTCATCATGCGAATCTTGTCAATCATGTCTAAATAAATAAACGGATTTGAAAAAACGAACGGTTTTACACGAACATGAACGAACGCACGGCGCGATTACGGGAAATGAGTTTGCAAACGCATCCGAGCATCTCTTCGGAGCGGGCGGTTTTGCTCACCGAGTTCTTTAAAGCGAACGACGGCTTTTACTCGATCCCGGTGATGAGGGCGAAATCGTTCCATTACCTCTGCGAACGAAAAACGCTCTATTTCGGCGACGAGGAATTGATCGTCGGCGAGCGAGGCCCCGCCCCTAAGGCCGTGCCGACTTATCCGGAATTGACCTGCCACAGCGGCGACGACCTAAAGATTCTCGATTCGCGGTCGAAGACGAACTACAGCGTGTCGGCCGAGTGCTTGAAGGATTACGAAGAGAAAGTCATTCCTTACTGGCACGGTCGGACGATGCGGGAAAAGATTTTCCAAGCGCTCGATCCGATCTGGGTTCGCGCCTATGAAGCCGGCATGTTCACCGAATTCATGGAGCAACGCGCGCCCGGCCATACCGTGTTGGACGACAAAATTTATCGCCTCGGCATGAACGACTTCAAGCGTCGAATCGCCGAATCGATCTCGGCCTTGGATTTCGAGAACGACAAAGAGGCCTTCGCCAAGCGAGAAGAGTTGCGGGCGATGGACGTTTCGTGCGACGCCGTGATCCTCTTCGCCAAGCGGCACGCCGATCTCGCCCTGCAAAAAGCGGCCGAATGCGCGGATCCGCAACGCAAGGCCGAGTTGGAGAAGATCGCCGCGACTTGCGATTGGGTTCCGGCCAACGCCCCGCGCGACTTCCAAGAGGCGCTTCAATATTATTGGTTCTGCCACCTAGCGGTCATTACCGAGTTGAACGGTTGGGATTCGTTCAATCCGGGGCACTTGGATCAGCACTTATTGCCGTTCTATCGTCGCGGTCTGTACGACGGAACGCTCAGCGAAGAGTCGGCGAAGGAATTGCTCGAAGCCTTCTTCGTGAAGTTTAACAATCACACGTCGCCGCCCAAAGTCGGCGTTACCGCCGCCGAGAGCGGAACGTATACCGACTTCGCCAATATCAATCTGGCGGGCATGTTGAGCGACGGCTCCGACGGCTCGAACGAAGTCACGCATCTATTGCTCGACGTCATCGACGAAATGCACTTGCTGCAACCGAGCAATAACTTGCAGCTCTCGCGGAAAACGCCCGACGCCGTTTTGAAGCATGCGTTGCGCGTGATTCGCAACGGATACGGGTTCCCCTCGATCTTCAACGCCGACGCCGTGGTCGAAGAGCAACTTCGACAAGGGAAGACGTTGGAGGACGCACGAGCCGGCGGTTGCAGCGGCTGCGTCGAAACCGGCGCGTTCGGCAAAGAATCGTACATTTTGACCGGCTATTTCAACATGGTCAAAGTCCTCGAATTGACGTTGAACGACGGCGTCGATCCGCGATCCGGCGAGCAGCTCGGCTTGCAGACCGGTCGGGCCGAAGACTTCAACACCTTTGAAGAATTGTTCTCGGCGTTCCGTCGGCAGATGGATTTCTTCGTCGACGTGAAGATGCGAGGCAACCAAATCATCGAGCAGATGTACGCGGCGCTGATGCCCGCCCCGTTCTTGTCGGTCATCACCGACGACTGCATTAGCAAGGGAAAAGACTACAACGCCGGCGGCG
The DNA here is from genome assembly GCA_963665265.2 of Thermoguttaceae bacterium. Classification (GTDB taxonomy): domain Bacteria; phylum Planctomycetota; class Planctomycetia; order Pirellulales; family Thermoguttaceae; genus CAXXHQ01. The sequence goes on from CAXXHQ010000001.1 coordinate 81,965, forward strand.
CCCGCTACAACACGAGCTACGTGCAGTTCGTCGGCCTCGGCAGCTTGACCGATTGCTTGGCGGCGTTAAAGAAAATGGTTTTCGACGAGAAAACGCTGACCTTGCCGCAGATGGCGCAAGCGCTGCGGCACAATTTCAACGGCGAAGAGGAGCTGCGCGCTCGGTTGGTCAATCGGGCTCCGAAGTACGGCAACGACGACGACTACGCCGACGAGATCATGGTTCGGATTTTCAATACGTGCTTCGAGCTGATCGACGCGCGGCCGAACGCGAAAGGGGGCGCCTATCGCATCCAAATGCTTCCGACGACCTGCCACGTATATTTCGGCGCGGTGACGGGCGCCACGCCCGACGGACGTTTGGCCGGCATTCCGCTTTCCGAAGGAATTTCGCCGGTGCAAGGCGCCGACCGCTGCGGACCGACGGCCGTCATTAAATCGGCCGCCAAAATGGACCATATCAAGTCGGGCGGAACTCTGTTGAACATGAAATTCACGCCGCATCTCCTGGCCGACGAGGAAGGAATCACGAAGCTTTGCGCCTTGGTCCGCTCTTACTTCAAGATGGACGGGCATCACGTGCAGTTCAACGTGGTTCGGGCCGACAAGCTCCGCGAAGCTCAATCGCAACCGGAAAACTTCCGCGACTTGATCGTGCGCGTGGCCGGCTATAGCGACTATTTTTGCGACCTCTCGCTGGAGCTGCAAAACGAGATCATCACCCGAACGGAACACGCGGAGTTTTAAGCGCAAGGATGAAGGCGGAGGGATGAAGGATGAAAGTCGCGCAATCGCAACCGCGAGTTGACGCGGATTTTGTCCACGAAGTTCGCTAAGGGGCGTGAAGGAACACGAAGAGTTTTCACGCGGAGGCGCGGGGGACGCGGAGAGATTTCGCGTAAACGGAGCTGATTAGCGAGCGAACGTTCAATTCAAGCAGGGGAATCTGAGATGTCGCGCACAGGCGTGTTGCTTCTTTGCTGGCCGACCATAATCGGAAACATCGTTTCCTTGTTAAACGTCCCAACTGTTATCCATAGCGGACTTTCAGGCTATCCATTCTTTTCAATTCTCGGAATTTATATGGGAGTCACAAATGGAACGCACACTTAGATATGCTCCATGGCGGCAGTGGATAGATAAATTCGGCGCACATATCCAAGAAGTGCTATTACTAGCGTTTGCATCCGAGAAAGCATCGCTTCGGCGATGGCACTATATAACAGCTTCCGCACTCGCACTTAGGATCGTAGCGATCATCTTCGCTATGTGTTCGAGTTCCGAAATACTTGCCCAATCACCATCGGTTGTTCAGAAATCGCCTCATGTTCGTGAACAAGATAGACTTATTGATACGTTGGCTAATCACAACAGCCCTCCGATTCTTGTTGACGAGGCTGGTAAGCCTTGCCCTCCTCTCTTTGCGTCAAACTACAATTGGGGAGAACAAGATAGGGTTCGCAAAGCGATCGACTCTTTGGCAAAACAGGATGGCGTAGAGCTGTGGCCTCGCCTCATTGAACGCTTCGACGATAAAAGATATTCGCTAACGTGTAAAATCAATGGGGTGGCTGCAAATATGACAATTGGAGCTGTCTGTTTGACAATTGCTCGCCACGATTTGGCAAAACCATTTAGCGGCCTTTGGCCCACCGACACCCCAATTGACGGCTCCATTCTTACGCAACGCGGGCGTATAGTTCCGCCTATGCACCATGATTTTTGGTCATGGTATAATGCGCGAAAGGGCAAACCGCTATGGGAATTGCAGATTGAGTTAGGCCAGTGGGGAATTAAGACCATTGAGGAAATGGGAATAGTAAATAATCGGACCAACCAAAGAGATATTATTCAAAAGACGCAAACGGTAATCGACGAATTGCAGCGAACAAAAGAACCCATTGTCAACAAGCGATGGCCGTATGAAACAAATCTTTTTACCGAACGGGAGGCGAAAGAAATTCGTGAGGATTACCTCAAACGAACCTCAACTAAGCCTGCTTCAGTTTTGAAATGCAAAGAACTGTAAGTGATGGCCTGCCCTGCCTGGGCGATTGCTGGGCATGGCCCGTTTGGCTGGGTGCTAGGTGCCATGCCCACGCTTGCCGTGGGCATGTTGAGCGGATAGGATGCCGTCATGGCGTCTTATCAAAGAAAACAGTGCAAGCGATATGACATTGAGGGCGACGCACACTGTCTGACTTTTTCCTGCTTTCGACGCTTACCATTGTTTTCCCGTGAACGTTCATGCCTATGGATGTGCGAAGCCCTTAAATCCGGGCAAGATCGAGGCTTATACGATCTTTGGGCATATGTGATAATGCCGGAGCATGTGCATATAGTCCTTTTTCCCCATTCCGAAGTGAAAATCTCCCGGATTCTAACCACCCTAAAACAATCGGTGTCGAAACGCGCATTGATTTGGTTGAATGCGAATGCGACCGACTTCCTCTCACAATTGGCGGACATACAGCCAAATGGCAAGAAATCGTATCGCTTCTGGCAGCGCGGCGGAGGGTACGATAGGAATCTCAGAACGGTCGCCGATATCTACGAGAAGATTCAGTATGTGCATAACAATCCGGTGCGAAAAGGATTGACCTCCCGACCGGAAGATTGGCAGTGGTCCAGTAGTCGAGCATGGGAAAGCGGAATTGATTCGCCGGTACCGATAATTCGAGACACATTGCCGCCAATTACGGAAATCGTTCCAAAGTAAATTTCAGGCATGGCCACGCAAGCGTGGCTAGGTGCCATGCCCACGCTTGCCGTGGGCATGTTTTGAGATGACAAGTCTTCATGGCCACGCAAGCGTGGCCATGGCACCCACAGCATGGCGTCCGTCCTCCTAGATTAGCGCAACCGTTTTAATCGTTAAACTCGAAGCGATTTTAGGGGCGGCGCCCCTCCATGGCGCATCCTTTTCTTTGAAAATAACCTAAATTACTTTAAAGCATCAGGCTGCCGTAGAGCGCACCGTTACCGTACTCATCTCGAACGGCCTGAACTAGGCGCCTTGCCTGATGCGTATAACAGTTGTTCGCCTTTTCGGAATGTGCGAAAGAAATGATCGTCGCGCTTGACATTCGTCGTTATGCGCGGTGAGATGAGACTTATTCCGCAAAGACGGCAGCGATTGCGCCGTCGTTACGTCGCATACGACTCGGCTGGCGCAATCCGCACAACAGCCATGGAGACCTGGATCATGAGAGCTTATCGAACAATTGCCAGTGGAATTGCGTTGATTGCGGCCGTCGCACTCTTCGCGTCGGGCGCCTCGGCTTGCGATTTGTGTAGCGCCAGCGCGCCGAATATGACCGCGCAGACGACCTACTCGCCCGCCTACGTCGCGCCCTATCCGACGACCACGTATTACGCTCCGGCGGTCGTCGCGCCCGTCCCCGTCGCGGTGACGGCTAACTACGGCTCGCTCGTTTCCTATCGGCGCGCGGCCTACTACGCGCCGACCACGGCCTATTATGCGCCTCGAACGACCTACTATGCGCCAATAACTTCGTACTACGCCCCAGTGACGACCTACTACGCGCCGACGACGACCTATTACGCGCCTGCCGCGGTGACCTATTCGGTTTCTCGACCGGTCTTTCCGTGGAATCGTCCGCGTCCGATCGTTCCTTATGCCGCTTATTATCAACCGGCGACGGTTTACTCGCCGGTCGTCGTGAATTACGCGGCCCCGGCTTGCAACAGTTGCACGACCAGTTATGCGGAACCGGCGACCTACGTCGCGCCCGCCTCGAGTTGCTCGTCGTGCGCGAGTTCGGCCTCGGCGGTGACCTACGCCACGCCGGCTAGTTCGGCTCCGTCGCAACAACCGGCGACGTTCGGTCCGACCTCTAACCCGGCCAATACCGCTCCGTCGTTGAGCAGTCCGTCGGCCACGCAACAAAGCTATGAGTCGAACAAGCCGACGACGGCGCCGGAATCGGCCGGTCCGTTGACGCCGATTCCCGACCCGACGTTGAATAAGCCGAGCGCGCAGCAAAATTCAATGCCCGCTCCGCAGCCGACAAACACGCAGGATCGCACAACCTCGATCAGCGGTCCGCAAGCGATTTACACGGCTTCGGCGATTTCGACGCCGGCCGCCACAGGGACGGCGATTAACGCCCCAGTGACCGGCGGTTGGCATTCGGTCGCCGAGTAGTTTTAATGTCGATGCGATCCATGTGTTTTTTCTTCGCACGCACGGCTGCAAGCAGCCGAGCATGCGAGGCGTTTCGACCGTGGACCGATGATTGACATTCGGTCGCCGAATAACGTAAACCGAATCGACTCGCGTAAAAAAGAAAAGCCGATGCAGAAACGCATCGGCTTTTTTTATTTCATCAGAGATTCGTTCGGCACGGGACGCCTGAAATACGGTTCAGGGTCGTTCACAACAACCTCCGGCGGCTTCGCCGCACGGGTTCAAGAACCCGTGCTACCCGGTGCGTATCAGATATTTGGCGGGACGATGTCCCGCCCTACGAATCGTGGTGGGACTCGCTCCCCTTCGGGTCGCGGCTAAACGAAACGCCACGGCAGCGCGTTCCCTACGGCGATTAGCCCGTCAGTTTGTTCATCGTTTCGACGAGCGATTTGACGGCCGACGCGCTTTTGTCGAAGGCGGCACGCTCTTCGACGTTCATCGGGGCGTCGATAATCTTTTCGACGCCGGCCGCGCCGAGGATTACCGGCACGCCGACGTAGTAACCGCCCACGCCGTATTCTTTATCGCAATAGGCGGCGCAGGGAACCAACCGTTTTTTATCGCGAACGACCGCTTCGACCATTAAAGCGGTTGCGGCCGACGGGGCGTAATAGGCGCTGCCGGTCTTCAGCAGACCGACGATTTCGGCGCCGCCGTCGCGAGTTCGCTGCACGATTTGGGCCAAGCGGTCGGCAGGAATCAAACTCGTGACGGGAATGCCGCCGACGCTGCAGCAGCTCAACAACGGAACCATCGTGTCGCCGTGTCCGCCGAGGAGCATGGCCGAGACGTCCTCGACGCTGACGCCGAGTTCCATGGCAATGAACGCACGGAAGCGGGCGGCGTCCAACGCACCGGCTTGGCCAAGAACGCGCTGCGGAGCGAAGCCGGTCACTTGGAACGCGCGTTGGACCATCGCGTCGAGCGGATTGCTGACGACGATGACGATGGCGTGCGAGCAGGACTCTTTGATTTGCTCGGCCACGGAGCCGACGATGCGGGCGTTGGTGGCCAAAAGATCGTCACGACTCATTCCCGGCTTGCGCGGAATGCCGGCCGTAATGACGACCACGTCGCTGCCGGCTACGTCGGCGTAGTCGGTCGTGCCGACGATATGCGAGTCGTAGCCCATGATCGGGCTGGCCTGAAAGAGGTCCAAGGCCTTGCCTTTCGGCATAGTTTCCGTCTGGGGAATATCGAGCAAAACGACGTCGCCCAGTTCGGCGGCGGCGCACCAATGAGCGGTCGTGGCTCCGACGTTGCCCGCTCCAATCACGCTAATTTTCGCTCTTCTCATCGCGTTTAATCCAATTGTTTATGAATTTACCGACGTGGTTTTTCGCTGAATATCTTGATCATTCTACCGTTTTGAAAAAGGCTTGGCGATTCGCCCCCCCGGCGAGCTAGCGCCGATTATTCTTCTCCGCTGCGACGACGGACAAGATTGAATATGGCAAAGCGTGACGGATCGATTTACAATAGGTTTATTCGTATAAATGGGCGGGAAGGACGCGGATGTTATTTTTCCGCGCGAAAACGCTTTCCGCATGTTATTCCCGCCTGGCCGACGACGAGGAGACCTTTCCTTGGCTCTGACGTTGAAAGAATTTAATCGCATGGTGTCGGAATACGGCCCATCGATGTACCGCATGGCCTATCGCATGGTCGGCGATCGCCACGAAGCGGAAGACCTCGTCCAAGAGACTTTTCGCTCCGCCTGGCGCAGCCGACTCCTCTTTCGCGAAGGAAATAGCGAACGGGCTTGGCTCGCCTCGATTCTTCGCCGCCGTTCGGCCGACCGTTGGCGCCGCACCAAACCGGGAACCGTGACTTCCAGCGAAGTCACTCTCGATCGAGAGGTTCGAGGAGACGATCCGCTAAGGAATCATTTCACCGACGAAATGCAACGGGCTTTGGAGCAATTGCCCGACGAACTTCGAGAGACGCTTCTTTTGGTCGTGGTGGGTGAATTGACGCATCAAGAAGCGGCCGACTTGCTGGAAGTTCCCTTGGGGACCGTTTTATCCCGCGTTAGTAGGGCAAGAAACCGACTTCGGGAATATCTTCTCTCCGAAGGCGGAATAATAAAGTAGCGAGAGATTTCCGGGCGGGGCCTGCCGAGAGAAACTCCGGCGCCCCCTCTTCGGGATTGGTCTCCGCGTTTGATCTATCAATACTAATTTTCACGTCGCCCCTGCATCGGGCGCACTTTGATGAATCCGGCCGATTTCAACGACGATCCTTTCCTCGACGCCCAATTGCGGGACGTTCCGCTCCCTCCTGGACTGGCGGAACGGATCGGCGAGGGCGTTTGGAACGACGCCGAGATCGATCGCTTCCTGCAAAAGGTGGAAACGCCGCGCGACTTGGTCGATCGCCTGCAAATAGCGGCGGTGACCGACGCCGAGTTGGATTTCGCGATGCGCGACGTTCCGACGCCGGACGACTTGACCGCCAAGCTTCAAGCGACTGCGTTGGACGCCGACGACTTGGACAATTTAGTTTGCGACGTTTCGGTGCCGGGAAATTTGGAACGCCGACTGCGGTTGAATCCGTTTGCAGGCGGAATTCGATTCGCCTTGGCCTCGAGCGCGGCGGTGGCGCTAATCGCGGCGGGAATATTCGGCCTGCAACACATCCACTCGACCGGCGCGGTTTCGACCGCCTCGACGACGGCTCTCAAACGATCTTCCGAAGAACGTACGCTGGTTCTTCGCGACCCGATCGACGAAAGCGGCTTGTTGTTTTTAGCGGAAAATCAATCAACGAAGAAAACGGCCTCCGAAGCGCCGTCGGTCGAATCCCCCTTGCCTCGCGAAATGGCTTGGCGCGGCGATGTGACGCTCGCTTCTTCGGGCGTCGAAGAAATTCGCGATCTGTTTGAATCGCCCGACGAAGATCCGCTAGAGGAAGTGACGCAAACGAGTTGGGGCGTGTTCGGCGCCGATCCGCGTTACGACGAAATGTCGGACTTGCAGGCGGCCTCGGCTTTGAGCTCGAAGGGGGCGGAATGGCCTGCCTTGTCGGCCTCGCAACGGCAGTTTTTGCTGCGATACGGCGTGCATCCCTTCGTTTCGCCTTCGGCCGATCAACGCCTGGAAACGAACGTCGTGCCTCTGAACGCGACGAACGAATCGTTTCGGCTTACGCAGCGCTATGTGCGCGACGGCGAGTTACCCCCGCCCGACGCCGTGCGAACGGAAGATTTTTTGGCCGCGATGAATTATCCGTTTGCTCATCCGACGAACGATACGTTTCGCCTTTCGGCCTCGGCCGGTCCCGCTCCCTTTGAACGAAACGGTATTAGCGAGGTCTTGATCGGCGCGCAAGCCGGCGATTTGCCGAACGCGGATCGTCCGGCGACCCATGCCGTCTTTTTGCTCGACGCCTCTTCCAGCATGAACGGACGCGAACGCTGGACGACCGCGATCGACGGCCTTCGCCTTGCTTTTCTCGGTTTGAAATCGGAGGATCGCGTCTCGCTGATTGTATTTAACGAACGTACGCAAACGTTCCTCGAGGCGGAAACGAAGGAAAACGCCCTTCGCAAGCTGCAAAGCCTGGAAAGCATGACGCCGAAAGGAGCCACGAACCTCGGCGCCGCTTTGGCCAAAGCCTACGCCATGGCCCAACGAGAGCGCGCCAAACGAGTCGTTCCGACGCGAGTCATTCTCGTGACGGACGGACTAATCGAAGCCGACCAAGAAGCGGTCGCTCGCTTGAAGGAGCGGCTGCATAAATGCGTCGCCGAAAACGTTTGCCTAGACGTCGTCGAACTCCGCGCGCATGACGAGGAGGAAGGCGGAGTTATGAAGGATTTGGCCGCGTCCGGAAACGGACGTTGCGTTTCGGCGGGCGACGCCTCGCAATTCAATCAAGCCGTTTCCGAGCGGTTGTCGGGGCGCTCGACGACCGTCGCCGAAGACGTCACGATGAAGGTCGTATTCCATCCGCACGCCGTGGCCTCGTACCGACTCGTCGGCCATGAGGCGAAGACCGTTCCCGGTTTCGCGACCGATCGCTCGGAGACGACGTTCCGGGCGGGGCAAGCGGCCGCCGCGCTCTATGAGGTTGAGCTTCGGCCCGGCGCCGTCGATCCCGTCATGACGGTCGAGTTGAGCTGGTCGTCGCCCGACAAATCGCTCCGACGGTCGCAAGTTCGAATCGTCAAGCGTCAAGACTTCGCAGAGACCTTCCAAGAATCGGCGCCCGAGTTGCAACTCGCCTCACTTGCCGCGCGAACCGCCGAGATTCTGCGCAATTCGCCGTTCGTCGATCTATCGCCGCGTTCGAGAGCCTTGCAGGAAGTTTTCGAGACGGCAGCCTCGGTCGATTGGAATTTCTATAAGAATCCGTCCTACGACGAACTCGTCCGCCTGGTTGACGAGGCGCGAAGTCTGCACGTTCTCCCCTCGGCCTCGAAAAAGTCGCCGTAATCGGAACGTTGACCAAGTCCGTTCGCGCTCCCCTCTCTTTTCCGCAAGGCTAGGCTATAATAAAGCGGCGTCGCAACCGTGATCGGTCCGAGTCGGCGACGTTTCCTTTGGGATGACTTTCGCATGTCGTTTTCGTTCCGCAAAAGCGAATGCGCGATTCTGGCGATCGCGGTTCTGTTGATCGGCGCAAGGGCGTCGGGCGAAGAGCCTGCGCAGCGATTTCTCGACGCGCTGCGGGAGCAAGGCTATCATGACGTCGCGCTCGGCTATTTGGAACGAGCGAAAAACGACGCTTCGCTCGGCGCGGACTTTCGGGCGACAATCGAACTTGAATCGGGCAAGACGTTGACGCAACTCGCGGCGACGATCGCCGACCTCGACGATCGGGAAAAAACGCTCGCCGACGCTAAACGACGCATTGACGGCTACCTAGCGTCCCATCCGGACGAATCGCGAACCGCGGCGGCGCAAACGCTCGCCGCCGGCGTCCTCGCCGAGCGAGCGAAAACCCTACGCGAACGAGCGGCTTCGCTCGCCGACGGAGACGACCGCAAATCCTCGCTCCTGGAACGCGCGCGGGACGTTTTGGCCGAGGCGGCCGAACTGCTCGACCGACAGATCGTCGTCTACGCCGAAAGAGTTCGCAAGCTGAAGGTCGACGCCTCAGAAACGAAACCCTCGCCGGATTCAAAAGAGGCGAAAGGAAACGATCGCCTTTCGCGGTCGGTCGGCGAAATGCTTCAAGCGCGCTTGGCCCGGGCGCAACTCTATTACGAATTGGCGGCGACTTATTCGGCCGATTCCCCGCAGAGAACGCAAAATCTGAAAGAAGCGGCGAAACGCTTCGAAGAGATATTCACGGCCTACGGCGACCGCAAAGCCGGACTCTATGCGCTCCTTTTTGAAGGGCGTTGCCGAAAAGAATTGGGAGAATACGCCGACGCGACGGGAATTTTCACGGACTTGCTTGCGATTCCCGACGATGACGACTCGCTGAGAACGTTAAAACGACGCGCGCTGGTGATGAAATTGGAGACGCTCGTCGCGGCCGACAAACTGACCGAAGCGGTGTCGGTCTTTCGCGAGGCGAAGGACGGACCGCGACGCGCGGCGGACGAGACGACCGAAGAGGCGTTAACGGCGAAATACATCGCCGCCTCGGCGGCGGAGCGGGCTGCGCGAAGGCCGACGGATGAAAAAGGACCGCGAGGCTTGACGCCGGACGAATATTCGCGACTTGCTCGGCAATGGTTCGGGGCGTTGGCGAGTTCCCCCGGCCCGCATCAGGCCGAGGCGAGAACGAAGTCGTCGGACCCGACCTTGGGAAAAGGGCCGGACGACGCTACGACGGCCTACGCGGCGGCTCGGGATCGAGGCCGAGAGTCGTACGATCGATTACTCGCCGAATCGACCGCGAGCGGCGAACGAGAGACGTTACGGCAAAAAGCGATTGAGGATTTTCAACTTGCGCTGGCGATTCGGCCGCCGAGTGCGCCGACGGAAGACGCCAACCTGATCCGGTCGGCGTTGGCGTATTTATACTTCGTCGGCGGCGATTTTCGCGAAGCGGCTACGCTCGCCCAATTCTCGGCCGAACGTTATCCCGAGGCGGTAAGCTCGCGGGCGACGGCGAAGATCGCGTTGGCGGCCCTGGCTCAACTCCGCGAAGGAGCGAATTCGGAAGAGGCTCGCGCATTGTACGATTCGCTTCTGGAAAGATGGACGCGGCGGATCGCGAAGCAATGGCCGGACTCTCCGCTGGCCGACGAGGCGGGATTGGCCGTTTTGCGACTCGCCAAGAGAGAGGGTGATCCTCGGCGAATAAACGAGGCGCTGGCTTCCGTTCCGGAGAAATCGCCGAAGCGCGGCGAGGCCGAGATCCTCGCGGGTCAAGCGGCGTTGGCGGCGTTTGAAAAGTCGGAGGATCGAGAAACGACCGACGGCGCCGAAACGAAGCGGAGCCGAGCGACGCTCGAAGAAGCGAGAAAGCGGCTTGAGACAGGCATGACTCGGCTGCGAAAAACGGTCTCGACCGAGGAATCGGCGAGGCTGATGACCGCCGCGTTGCTGTCCGAGGCGCGGCTGGCGACGGAATTAAACGACCCGCAAGGGGCGATTCGCGCGATCAACGATGCGCAATTCGGCCCGATGACTGCGGCGTTAAAATCGGATGCGGAAAAAAATGATTCGGCGAAGGACGAGCGTTTCATTCAGGAGACGTTCCAAACGGCGTTGCAAGCTTATGTGGTAGGGCGCGATTGGGACGGCGCGCGTCGGACGCTGCACGCATTGGAAGAGGGAGCCGGAGGCGCCGATCCGGCGCGGGTCTTCTTCGGTTTGGGAGAGCGGATCGAAGCGTCGCTGCGCCGCCTGCGCGAGGCGGGACAAACGACCGAGGCCGCCGAAGCTTCAAAAGCTTTCGACGCGTTTTTAGAAGACGTGGTTCGGCGCGCCGCCGATCGGCCGACGTTCTTTCCGCTGCTTTGGGCCGCGGAGACTTTCGACGACGCCGGAAAAGCGCAAGACGACGGTTCGACGCATCCTTCGCAAACGGCGGTTGCGTATTATCGCAAGGCGGCTTCGGCGTATGAAGCGATTTTGAACGCGGCGAAGAGCGACGATCGCTTTTTGCCGACCGCCGAGGCCGACGCAAGCGTTCGAGTCCGATTCGCCAGATGCTTGAGTCGCTGCGGCGAATACGAACGGGCTTTGGACGAATTAATCGAGATACTGAAGCGACAAAACGCGCTGGCCGACGTGCAAGTCGAGGCGGCGCGAATTTATCAGGCGTGGGGCGAGTCGGGCGAAACGCAACATTTTCGCTCGGCCTACGCCGGAGGACGCAAAGCGCTCCTCAACGGAAAAACCGAAACGTTGCTAGTCTGGGGTTGGGATAAACTCGCCCGTCGATTGCAAGAGGCGACGGATTACGCCCCTCTTTATTTCGAGGCGCGTTATAATGCCGATTACTGTCGCTTGAAGTATGCGCAATCGCTGCCTACCAAGGAGCGAAAAACGACGCTGGCTCAAGCCGAGCGTGATTTAGCCGCGTTCGTTAAATCCTACCCGGAACGAGGCGGACGCGATTGGAGCGAAAAGTTCGACCGATTGATCGGCGACGTTCGCCAAGCGGAACGCTAAAAACTGCAAAGCGCCGGGCGCGGACGGCCGAAAAACGCATGCCTTCGGCATTGCGGCTAAACGATTGAAGGAATCATGTCACCTAATAATTGGAGTTCACCGACATGCGACGACGCATGCTGATTTATACGAACTTTTTCGTTTTCGCGTTTTTCGCCGCCGCTTCGGTCGCCTTTGCGCTCGACACGGTTCGCACCGTTTCGGGAAACGTGACGGGAAAAATCACCGCCCTCTCCGACGTGGCTGTCTCGGTCGAACCGACCTCCGGCGGCGAGGCGAAAAAAATACCGACGAATCAAATCGTCGTAATTTATTTCGAGGACGAGCCAGCGCAACTGCGAACGGCGAAAAATTACGTCGCCCTCGAACGACGCTACGCCGACGGCCTGAACGCCCTGGAACGAGTTAAGAAAGACGATATTTCGGCGAAGAAGTTCTGGAAGCAGGAATACGAATTTTACGCGGCCTTCGCCTCCGGAAAACTTGCCTTAGCGGGAGCGGGAAAAGTCGTCGAGGCCGGCCGATCCATGGCGGCCTTCGTGAAAGATAACGCCGACAGTTATCACTATTTTGAAGCCTGCGAAATCCTCGGCGATCTGCTCGTCGCTAACAAATCGTACGATGCCGCCGAATCGTACTACGCCAAACTCTCGGCCACGCCGTGGCCTTCGCTGCAAACTCGCGCGGCCGTGGCGATTGGTCGCCTCAAATTGTCGCAAGGAAAAACCGGCGAGGCCTTAAAAGCGTTCGAAGACGGTTTGATTCACGAGTCGGACGACGCCGTTCCGGCCGAACTCGTTAACTTGGCGAGACTCGGCAAGGCCTCGGTGTGGGCGGCGTCGGGAAAAGAAAACGACGCCCTAAAGCTTTCCCAAACGGTGATCGACAAAACCGATCCGGAAAAAAGCGAAATCATGGCCCGAGCCTATCTCGTGCAAGGCGAGGCCTACCGTTCGCTGAATAAAACGGAAGACGCGCTGCTCGCTTTCCTGCACGTCGATTTGCTCTACGCCTCGATTCCCGACGCCCACGCCGAGGCGTTGGCCAACCTCGCCGAATTATGGGAGCAAGCCCAGAAACCCGATCGGGCCGAGCGCGCGCGGCAAACGCTTCTCCGCCAGTATAAGAACAGTCCGTGGGCGAAAAAGCTCGGCGGCGAAACGACGGACGGAAAATAACAAGCTATTGGTTATTGCGCGCCGAGCCGTTTGCAATTTTTCGTCGCTACGCCCGAGGATGAAATTTTTTATGCACGGCCTTTAGTCGCGTCGGATCGACGTGGGTGTAGATTTGCGTCGTGGCGATGCTCGCGTGACCGAGCATCTCTTGCACTTGCCGAAGGTCGGCGCCGCCGGCCAGCATGTGCGTGGCGAAGCTATGACGCATGGTGTGCGGGCTAACGTCGTCGGGCGCTCCAACGCGAATGACATAGCGCTTAAGAAGCTCCCATATTCTTTCACGACGCAAACGAAATCCGCGGTAGCTGAGGAGAGCCCAATCGGGATTCGTCGAATTTCGGGCGGCCAACTTCCCTCGCTCATGCTCTAAATAGGCGACGAAGGCTTCCTTCGCTCTTTCGCCAAGCGGAACGAGACGCTCTTTATCGCCTTTACCGCGGCAGAGGCAATAGCCTTCGTCGAGATGAACGTCGCGGAGCCGTAAGTTCGATAGCTCGGAGACGCGACAGCCGGTGGCGTAGAGAAGCTCGAGCATCGCGCGGTCGCGGCGCCAGTAAGGATCGCTCGTCGTCGGCGCTTCAAACAACTCTGAAATCTGACGCGGACTTAGAACCCTCGGCACGCGCTGCCAAAGCTTTTGGCTTCCCAATAGCTCGGCGAGATTGTCGACCAAAACCCCTTCCAACTGCAAATAACGAAAGAAGACTTTGAGCGAAACCAAATGGCGAGCGACGCTGGCAGGGGCTAAATTCCGTTTATTCAGCCAACCGGCGTAGTCGGCCAATTCTTGGATCGTCAGTTTGACGACGGCGCGCCCGTTAAGCCATTCGAGAAAACGCTCCATGTCTCGTCGATAGGCGGCCGTCGTGTTATCGGAGAGATGGCATTCGCCCGCAACGTAGGCGACGAAGCTTTCGACCCAAGTCCGCGTCATGGCGGCGGGGGACGGCGGCTTCAGCGCGCTGGGGCGTTTAAGGGGTATTTTCATTACTTATCTTTTCGACATCGCTGACGGCCTGGCATCAGAAGGAAGAGTCCGAACGCTCGGCGACGATCGTATTTGAAGGCAAGAATTGCGGAAAATATGATTTGGGAAAAATAGCAAATTTCTCCGGCCGGCCGCTGAGCCCCCCCTGCTCCGCTCCCGTTCGGCAATTGCTATAATTCCGATTGCCTCATCAACATCACTCGCAAAGGGCACGTACCATGGCGACTCGCGCGATGCCAATTGTCACCTTGTCGGAAACCGTTCTCGGTCAAGAGGCCGATCTGTTTCTTCTTCTCTCGGCCAAGGAGGACCTCACGACAAAGACCGGCAAGCCGTATTTGAAGGTGACGTTCCGCGATTCAAAAAGCGAAGTCAGCTTTCCGATCTGGTCGGACGCCGCTTGGTACGAGGCGGCGAAGGCGCAATGGACGGTCGGCGGATTCTATCGAGTTCGCGGCGCGATGCGTGAGACGAATTTCGGCCCGCAATTGGAGATTCGCAAAATCCGCGAAGTGAACGACGCCGACAAAGCCGACGGCTTCGATCCGGCAATGTGTTTGCCGCAATCTAAGTTCGATCCGCGCGAAATGTTCGCCGAACTGCTCCGTATAGCGAAGGATAATATCGAAGACAAACAAATTCGCAAATTGACCGAATCGATTTTACAGAAGTATCAAAAGGAATGGCTGACGTTTCCGGCGGCGCGTCACAATCATCACGCCTATGCGGGCGGATTACTGGAGCATACGTTAAGCGTCACGCGGACGGCGATGTTTTTGGCTGCGAAGTACGCCGCCTACTACGACGACATGACGCCGCCGCTGAATAAGAGCGTGGCCGTGGCGGGGGCGATTTTGCACGACGTGGGGAAGTTCCGCGAATTAGCGTGCAGTCCTGAGGGAGCCGTTTACTCGGCCGAAGGGGCGATGATCGGCCATATGCTTTTAGGTCGAGATATCGTCCGCGAGACGGCCGCCGAATTAAAGATTGAGTCCGAAGCGCTCTTTCGGCTGGAACATGCCGTAATCGCGCACCAACGGTTGCCCGAATGGGGTTCGCCCAAGCCGCCTATGACGCCCGAAGCGCTTTTGATACACTACGCCGACGACATGGATGCGAAAATGAACATGATGGCGACCATTTTGCGTGAGGATCGCCAAGCGGGACCGATCACGTCGAAGAAGAACGTGCTGGCGCAACATGTATATCGCGGCGAAGCGTAAACTTGCAGTTTAATTTATTGAATAACAACGGATGCGGCGCTCGCAGAGCGCCCTACACTTTGTCCTCTACCCCCTGAACTCCCATGAGCATACCCGTTACGACGACGTTTTCGTTCGAAGGCTACCGCATCACGGCCTATAAAGGAGTCGTTCGCGGCATTATCGTTCGCGCGCCCACGATCACCCAAGGCATCTTGGGGAATTTAAAGAGCATCATCGGCGGCCAAATCGGCGCGTTCACCGAGATGTGCGAGCAGACTCGGCAACATGCTTACGAATCGTTGATCGAGCATGCGGTTGCCATCGGCGCCAACGCCGTGGTCGGCCTGCGATACGACGCTTCGGAAGTGGCCGATCGCTCGACGGAAGTATTGTGCTACGGCACGGCCGTGGTCATCGAACCGATCGCCTCGACTTGATCGACGCGAAGAATTTCGGCGCCAAGGCGACGTAGTTTTTTATCGAGGCGTTCGTAGCCGCGGTCGAGATGCTCGACGTCGTGAACGACGGTTCGCCCTTCGGCGGCCAGTCCGGCCAAAACCAAAGCCGCGCTGGCCCGAAGATCGCAAGCCGTCACCGAGGCCCCACGGAATCGTTCGACGCCCGTGATTTCGGCCGAATCGCCGACTTGTCGAACGTGGGCGCCCAAGCGGGCCAACTCGGGCAAATGGGCGAACCGTTGCGGAAAGACTTTGTCGCAAACGCGGCTGCGACCGTCGGCCTGCGCGAATATCGCGGTCCATTGGGCCTGCACGTCGGTCGGCATGCCGGGAAACGGCTCGGCGACGATCTCCGCCCCGGTTAATCGCCGAGACGCCGACGCTTCAATCCAATCGGCGCCGCAATGAACCTCCGCGCCGATGTCCGCTAACGTCGAGAGAACGCAAGTAAGATGCTTCGGCTCCGTTCGCAAGACGCGAACTCGACCTTGCGTAATGACGCCGGCCAAGAGGAGCGTGGCCGCCTCGATGCGGTCGGGCATCACTTCATATTCGGCGCCATGTAACCGCTCGCGCCCTTCAATGCGAATTTCCGGCGTACCAAGCCCTTCGATCTCGGCGCCCATGCCATTGAGCAAACGGCCAAGATCGACGACTTCCGGCTCGCAGGCGGCGTTACGAATGATCGTGACTCCCTCGGCAAGAGTCGCAGCGAGAAGGACGTTCGCCGTTCCGGTGACGGTCGGACCGAAAGGCCCCGCAAGGTCGATTTCCGCGCCGCGAAGACGCTTCGCTTCGCCCACGACGGAGCCTCGCGCTAATCGAAACGAGGCCCCAAGCGCCTCGAGCCCATGCAAATGCAGATCGACCGGACGAGGTCCGATGCAGCAGCCGCCGGGAAGCGGAACGATCGCTTTTTTCCGTCGAGCGAGGAGCGCGCCTAAGACGCAAAAGCCAGCCCGCATCTTTCGCATGAGCCGATACGGAGCCTGCGAACGTCGTTCGTCTTCGGTTTGCAATAAAAGTGCGACGTCCGACTCACGTCGCGCCAAAACGCCGAGATGTCGCAAAATTTCCGTTTGCGTTTGAACGTCGCACAAACGGGGAACGCGTCGCAAACGGATCGGCTCGTCGGTCAAAATCGCGGCCGAGGTCATTAAGAGCGCGGCGTTCTTCGAGCCGGCCGCCTCGAGTCGGCCTTCCAATCGCACGCCGCCTTGTATGCGAAAGCTCGTCATCCGCGTTCCTCTCACCTACGTCCTGGCGTCTTCAAGCAGGCGCCCTACGACTCGCTTCCCTACGGGGCGCGGCTAAACGGAACGCCACGGAGGGCGTTCCCTACAGCTTCTTCACATCGACGGGGGCGTTCCCTACAACTTCCTCGCTTGGACGACACGGGGATGTCGGGCGAAATCCTTGGCCGTGGGGAGCAATTCCAAATCGGTCCGTAAGCGGATTATATCCGAAACGGCGTCGTGAATCATCGGACTAATTTCGAGGAGGAGGAATCCGCCCGATCGCAAACGCTCGGCGGCCTGCGGCACAAGGCGTTCAATGACCTCGGTTCCTTTCGGTCCCGCGAAGAGCGCGGAATGCGGTTCGTAGCGAACGACCGAATCGTCAATCTCATCTCCCTCGGCCACGTAAGGCGGATTGCTCGCGATGAGATCGTACGTGGCTTCGGCGGGAATCGCGGAGAACAGATCGCTCTCGACAAATTCGATCCGCTCGGCGAAGCCGTGCTTCGCGGCGTTTTCCTTAGCGACGGCCAGCGCGGGAGCGCTGCGATCGATCGCCGTGACCGAGGCCGTCGGCAAATACTTCGCCAAGCAAACGGCCACGACGCCGCTGCCGGTTCCCACGTCGGCGACCTGCAAATGATCCCGCGACGGCAATTCCTTGGCTCGATCGAGCGATTCGACGACGAGAAGCTCGGTCTCGGGACGAGGGATCAGCACGTCCGAAGTGACGCGGAAATCGAGGGAGTAGAATTCACGATGACCGACGAGGTAGGCGGTCGGCTCCCCTTCGGCCCGACGCTTCACCCAGTCGCGAAACTTCGCGCGAACGTCTTCGCTCGGCTCGGTCTCGAAGGCGGCGTAAAGATTGATTCGAGGACAACGCATCGCCTCGGCAAGCAACGTCTCGGCGTCGAGGCGGGGACTGTCGGCGCCCCGTTTATTTAAATAATCGGCGGTCCAATTCAGAAGTCGGCCGACGGTCCAGGGCAGGTTCTCGGACATCATCCCTCCTTGCTTGGACGCCGACTCGCTTGTCGCACACTTGCGAAAGGAGACGACGCAGACTAATCGATCGTTCCGAACGCCGCTCGTTGCTCCTGACGCTCGTACTCGATCAGCGCGTCGACGACCGGATGCAGATTTCCGGCCAGGATACTATCCAGCTTGTAGAGGGTCAATCCGATGCGGTGATCGGTGAGCCGGTTTTCCGGGAAATTGTAGGTGCGAATGCGTTCGCTGCGGTCGCCGGAGCCGATCTTGCTCTTGCGTTCGTCGGAACGCTTCTTCGTCTCTTCCTCGCGCTTCTTTTCGTAAAGACGCGTTTTCAAGACGCGAAGGGCCTTGGCGAAGTTTTTGTGCTGGCTCTTTTCGTCTTGGCACGAAACGACGATGCCCGACTCGTAGTGCGTTAGACGGATCGCCGAAGCCGTCTTGTTGACGTGCTGGCCGCCCGGTCCGCTGGCGTGAAAAATGTCTTTGCGATAGTCGTCGGGCGCGATATTGATTTCGACGTCTTCCGGCTCGGCCATCACGGCCACGGTGGCGGCCGAGGTATGCACGCGTCCCTTAGCTTCGGTCTCGGGAACGCGCTGCACGCGGTGCCCGCCGCTCTCGAACTGCAGTTTGCGGAAAACGCCTTCGCCTTCGACGCCGAAAATCACTTCTTTGAATCCGCCCAACTCGGTCGGACTCATATCCATGACTTCAGTTTTCCAACCGCAATCTTCGGCGTAGTGGCGGTACATCTCGAAGAGATCGCGTGCGAAGAGCGCGGCCTCTTCGCCGCCGGTTCCCGCTCGAACTTCCAGAATGACTCGCGATCGGTTGGCGTCTTCGCCGCCGATGGTCATGTCGAGCAACTCGGTCCAAATCGCTTCGCGTTCCTCTTTCAAGCCGGGCAATTCCGCCTCGGCCAATTCGCGCATGTCCGAATCGTCGCCTGCGACCATTTCCAACGCTTCGCGAATCTGTTCGTTGAGCTTTTTGAAGTGCCGGTATTTCGTGGCCAAACGCGCTAACGAGCCGTGCTCGCGCGCCACGGCCGCCAACTTGTACGAGTCGGCCAAAACGGCCGGATCGACAAGCTGCCGCTCGAGCTCTTCAAAGCGTTGCAGTTTTTCTTCAAGCGGATTGGCCATGATAGTGTCGCCGAATGTTTAGAAAAAAACGGCAGCCTGGTTCTCAAGCTGCCGTTGCGGCGACCGAAGTCGCCTCTGTTCAATGATGTCGCTACTCGGCGGCGGGCGCTTCCGCGGCCTTCTTGCCGCGATTCAAGCTCGCATAACCGGCGGCGGCGAACTTCTTTTGGAACTTCTCGATGCGTCCGGCGGTGTCGACGTACTTGAGCTTGCCGGTGTAAAACGGATGGCAAGCGTTGCAAATATCGACTTTCAACTCGGGCATCGTGCTACGCGTAATGAAGACGCTCCCGCAACCGCAGGTGACCTTCGTCGCGAAATACTTGGGGTGAATATTATCTTTCATGTTGACCGCATCCTAAAACGCTGATGGTGGCGGAATGGTAATGTTCTATTTAACCGTCCCCCGCATGACGGGAGGGTATGTTATGGAAACCTCTTAATCTATCATCCAGCCCGAAGAACCGCAAGACCTTGCGCGATGTAAGGATAATCGCGACGGCATTCCGTTCAAAGGGGGGGATTCCAGGCCGGTTCGACCGGAATCCGTTGCGGTTTGCTCCTACTTATGTCGATCTAAATACCGCTAAGCATTGCGTTTTTTTCTTGCTTGGCGGTCATTCCCCACTTAAGAACTACAAAAACGTTCGTTCAGCCGGTCACGACGGCCTATAGTTTTATTGACGGAGGAAGTGCGATAATTTTCGCCCGCCTCGTTCGTCCCAGCCCCGGAGAACTTCAAAATGTCACAAATGACGGAACCGTCCTCGACCGTTTCTCCGGCCGCCCCGTTCGTCGACCGCCGCAGCGCGAGACCGCAAGAAGGGACGCCCGGCTTCGAGCGCCGCCAATTCACCAACTCGCACGACGAACTTTCCGGCGAGGCCGCCGAGCTCGCCCAGGCCATCGACCAATACAAACTCTTCCACCGCCGCCGCTTCATCAACTACGAAGAAATGCTGGCGATCATCAAATCGATCGGCTATCACCGGTAAACTGCGTAGGACGCTCTGCGACCACCGACCAACCGTAGGGTGGGCCGAGCGCAGCGAGTCCCGCCAAAAAATGCGCCGCCCCTTGATCGCCAGTAGGATGGACATTCTTGTCTGTCCTTTGCCGTAGCTTTCCTCTGGTAACGAGGCGTCAGCGTCGATTAGCGTTCCGCATCCTCCGCGCTCTTCGCGATCTCCGCGCCCTCGCGGTAAAACCATCGCCCTCGTCACATGTGCTTCCGCAGAATGATCTTTATCCTTAAACCGCATCTGCAGGCGCCTGGTTCTAAGCAACGCATTTTCTTCTTGCAGGATCACCGGTCACCGCGGTATCATTGCGAGCTAGAATGTTAGCTTTTCATAATCCGTCGCATTGTAGTCGGTAAATCGCCGAGGCGCCGCAAAATCGCGAACTTTCTTGGCGAATTTGCGAGAAAGACGTTCGCAGCGCCGCCTTTCCTTTTTCAACGAAGATGTAGGGCCATTAGGATTGTTAATAGAGAGTTCCTATGATGCGTTCTTTTCCCAAACTGCTCGACGTTTTCTTCGCCAGCGTCTGCGTGGCGGCTCTCGCTTCTCCTGCCCAATCAACGGATCGTTTTTTTCCGAATCAATCTTCCACGTCGCCAAATAAGACATATGAAGTCGTTGCGACTTCTCCGGATAACGACCGCCCCGGAAAATCACTCCCCTTTCAAGAAAATTTCGCCTATTCGTTGACTGAAAAATCATCGGGAAAGACATTATGGACTCGCAAACAGTCAAATAACGAGCGACACTCGTACGAAAACGAGGAAGCGTCGCCGATTCAGATTTTCGTTTCCGATAGCGGATGGACCGTCATCCGAACCTGCCTGGATGATCTCATCGCCGTTGACGTTGCCGGAAAGGACCGTTGGCATTTTGAGATAATTGAAAACGGGTTTACCAAGGAAGAACGAAAAACGTTCGTTCAGCGTACGACGGCAGGGCTATGCTGGAGCGGCTTTTCTCATTTTTATTTTCTTGACGTCGCCAAACGTCAATGTTTCATCGTTCGCCCCTGGTGGGGACGCCGAATCATTCTCGACCTTCAATCGGGAAAAAATATCTCGGACGCACCTGAAATAGCGAGCGCAGCCGAAAAAAACGAATCAGAATTCGTCATTAGCAATCTGAAAAATGCGGCAAGTCGATATGCTGCCGAAAAAAACGCATGGAAACCGACTGCAGACGAAAAAACCGCAACTTATTATGCCGGTCAGCTCAACATCAAAGAAGCGGTTCCGCTTCTGCAACGCCTAGAGAATTCGTCCTACAGCGGAATCTCCCGTTCTCGAGGCGTAATTGAAGAAGAGGGCAAGCTAGATTTGGGAAGCTATTCCGTTTTTGATTTCCGGCAACTCACTCAGATATCGCTCCGAAGAATTGGCGTTTCTCCAAAAGCGTTGCCCATTTATCTTTTCGAGGTCCGCTTCAATGACTTCAATAGAAATCATATTTATGAATATCCGATTTCGACAATTCCAAGAACGACTGCTTACTTGGACGTTAAACCGGGAATGACGCCGGAAATGGTTCTAGCCGTTCTAGGTTCACCCGATTTCGTCAAAACCTCGACGGACGCTTGGGAATACGATATTGATTCTCAGGAGCCGTTTACGTTAAAGATCGAATGGGAAAAGAACCTTGTTACGAAGGTTGAAAAGCAATCTCCTCCTGCCTGGAAATGCCTCAACGAGCGAGACAAGCAAATAACTTTTTAAGTTGCGAGACTCCCCTTCGTACGCATCCGGCTATTTTTTCATAAACTGTTTAGGAGATATCTGCAAAAGATAATTTACTCGCAAACAGCTCTCATTCAAATTTGCATGGCTAACTTTTATTAACTAGTCACGCGTTTTGCATGATTTCGACATAAATTAAATATGAATTTGGCCCGCATGCTTGCCCAAGTCCGAAGGCCGTCCATTCGTTCCCCAAGCTTTTTTATGAAATCGCCGTTAGCAATACAAATTGCCAACCGAGCGTATTCCCGAAATTCTGCATTACCAAGACGCGAATCAAGACTTTTTAAAATCACGTCGCGTAAAAGCTCCTTTTGATTCTCCGAAAGCTTTTGCGACTTGAGCGCATGCGCTATTCGGGCCTTGCAATAGCCGGATCGAAAAAACCACGGATCGGCTTCGAGATAAAAGATGCCGTCGTCGATCGCCTCACTGATTCCCAATCGAATTCCGTCGATAACGCAATCCTGAATGCGTTCCCCCCATTTACTGGAATGATATAGGTGAAAAAAATCAGAAGAGGATGGTTTTTGTCGCCAAAGCTGCTCTAGCGCTTTGATTTCTTCGATTAAAGCCATGACAATTCCGCCATTTTTAATGATTTTTGCGACAAGGTCACACGGAAAATAAAAGGTCGGACGAGGCGCAACTGGGACAAACAAAGAATTCCATCATCGACACCCCCATTTTCCTTCATGATACCACAGCAAGCCGTCTGATTCATCCGGCGTACCGGCGTGAAAGCAAAGTGAGTCTGGAAGTTCAGTATGCGGCGTGAGGAGCGCTGCGACCTCTTCGAGGTCGATGAGTATGGGCGAGATTCTTTTTCCCCGGGTTGCTGCGCACCCGGGGCTAATGGCCGCCATCCTTTCAGGATGGAGAGGCAAAGAAAACGATTGCAATTGGAGATCGAACCCGAATGGTTCGTAGCCATTAGCGAAGCTCAGTGCCAATTAGCGTTCCGCATCCTCCGCGAGCTTTGCGTTCTCCGCGCGAGAATTCTTTGCCGCAGCGTTCCGGCAGCGAAACCCCGAATGGGGGTTATTGGGTCGGGTAAATCGTTTTCCTCGGCTAGCCGCTGCGCGGCAATCCTAGGCTGTTTTACGTAAGCCCGTTACGTTAAATGCAGGCGGTGCGTGAAATGCTGCGACCTCTTCGAGGTCGATGAGTATGGGCGGGATTCTTTTTCTCCGGCTTGCTGCGCCCCCGAGGCTAATGGCCGCCATCCTTTCAGGATGGAGAGACTTCTTGGCGGGACTCGCTGCGCTCGGCACACCCTACAAACTCGCATCCCTTCGGGATTTCGGCTAAACGGAAGCGGTTGTCAGGCACGGGGCGCCCGACGCGGAACGGCACAGAGGCCGTTCCCTACAGATCATTCGTCGAAATTCGCTTTGCCCGAGGCCACGTCGAACTCGTAGATGGCAGGGATCAGCATTGCGAGGGTCGTAAAACCGTAGGCGGCCGAGACGGACAAGAACAACGCCAAGTTCGCGCCGAGCAAGTAGCTCGTGATGGCGTAGTACGTGGCGAAGGGGCACACGAACGAGGCCACGCCGATAGCCGACGACGGATTGCGCGAGCCGAGCGCTATGTAGAGTCCGACGCCGCCCAAGGCCATGAAGGCGAAGAACGGCACGAACTGCGCTTGGAACGAATCGCTGAAGGCGAGCATGATCCGCATGCAGGCTGCCACGCCGATCGTCAGAAAGAATAGCGTGCCAAGACTGACGGCGATCGCGCTGCCCGAATTCTCGTAGCTAATGCCCGAGTGAATGCCAAGAAAGGCGGCGAAGCCGTACATGACGGTCGTGCCGGCAAGAATAAAAACGACGTTCTCCCATTCCATCGCTCCGACGTAGCCGAGATAGACGCACAAGAGCCAGGGGAGCAAGATCATCTCTTTGGCGTTGTAGCAAATGCCGCCCAACTTGCCGAAGACGATTTCCTTGGGCGTTAAGTCGGTAACAAGAAGAAGATCGAGAGCTTTCACGTCGCGCTCGGCGGTCAACGAGGTGACGGCCTGCGCGTTGACCAAAATGACGCTCAAAAGCAAAAGGGGAATCAGCACGGCCCCGCCGTCGGCGATTCCGGCCAACCCGCCGACTTTAGACAATTGAACGATGAAACCGGCGGCCAAAGCGAAAATCGCAATATATACCGCTCGAATCGCGAGTATCTTTCGACCGTAGGCCCAAGTGCGGATTTCACGCCACAGAACGGGGTTATCCCAAACGCGACGGGTTTTCGCCTGCCGAACGACTTTTGCGTCGGCCGAGACGTCCGCTTTCTCTTCGACGTTCGGCGGAGGCGATTCTTGCGCGCAACTCCAATCGCGGACCTTCCACACGGCCAAGCCGTTGGCGGCAAGAACGATTGAGACCGCGACGAAGACGAAAACGTTAAACGAATATCCGAACGCGCCAAGTGCGGGATGCGATTGAGGAAACGGAGCGCAGGCGTCGACGACGGCGCGCCACGGACTAAAGCAAGCCGCAGCGTTCGCGGCGGGAAGCCCGAAAATGCGTTCGCCGAAAAACCCGGCGCCGACGATCTCGCCCGCCGCCGTCCAGAGGACGATCGCAAGAACGGAAATAGCCAGGGCTTGGAAGGTCTTCTCGCGCCAAAGAGCCATTAGAGAGCCAAGGCTGCCGCAGGCGATCGCGCTAAAAAACGTAACGATAAAAACTTTCGTAATTTGCGAATAGGAGATCCCGCCCAAGAGGCTTAACAGCATGAAAAACGGAATGGCGGCCGTAAGCATCGAAAGAACGTCGAGCATGCTCGCCAGCAGCTTGCCGAGAACCAATTCCGAGTTTCCCAGCCGGGTCATAATCAGTAAGACCATCGTGCGACGGTCTTTCTCTTGGGCCATCGCGGCGGCGGCCAGCAAGGCGGCGAAGAAGGAAGCGCACGCCAATTGCAACGGAGCGAGGATTTGAAAGGCCATGTCGCCGAAGCGGGCCAAGGAACCGACCGTCTGCGGCGTCTGCCGCGAGCTGTAGATGACCAGCCACGCGGTAAAGACGAGCATGAGGAGCGCGGCGGTATAAGCGGCGCGAGCGGCGTAAAGCCGAATGCGTCGCGGGGCGATGGCCGCTTCACGTTGAAAAATCGGTCCGATGAACAAGGTCGCACTTCCCGTCAATAGTTTACGATCGAGAACGCCGACAAACCGACGTCCCGAACTATCCATGAATCATCTCATTTTACCTTCCAAGGCGTCGCGTCGGGAGTTGCCGGAAGGGTATTTGCCGGGCAAAAAATAAAAAAAGCCGCGTAATGCGGCTTGTTTCATCAGAAATTCGTTAGGCGTGCCCCGTTATCGGGTCGTGGCGCCGGAATCGTTCTGCGTCAAACTCGACGATGCACCGGAGCGATTCGGGTTGTATTCGCTAACGCTGCCGGGTCGGTAAGGCTCGACGACCGTGCCTCCGGAAGACGAATTGCTTTGATAGCCAGAATCGGTCGAAGACGAAGACGATCCACTTGCATCGGCGCTCGACGCAGAGCCGTAACGGGAACCGACGTCGCTGCCGTATCGATTTTGCGTCGAAGCGGTGGCGTTCGTATCGACCGAATTTGAGCCGTACCGAGAGCCGGCTTGCGAGCCGGAGCCGTAACGATCGTTGTTCGAGCCGTAGCGATCGCCTGTTGCGGAGTTCGCGGACGCGCCCGACTGGCCGTCTTGCGAAACCGGAGGACGAACCGGGTTGGTCGACGAGTTGGAACCGTTCGAATTATACGAAGACGAACTGTTGTTATACGGCGACGTTCCGTTGTTGTACGACGACGAGCTATTGCTATTGTTGTACGACGGAGCGTTGTTGTTATACGAAGGCGCGTTATTGTTGTAGGAAGGAGCAGGGCTCGAACCATACGAAGAATTTCCGTTCGGCGAGTATCCGCCGGTCGGATTGCGCTGTGCGACGTTTTGTTGCTGCGGAGCGTAGCCGCCGGCCGGAGCGCCGTAACCTTGGTTCGATTGCGGAGCGCCGTAGCCGTTGTTTTGCTGCGGAGCGCCGTAATTGTTTTGTTGTTGAGCGTAGCCGCCGGCCGGAGCGCCGTAACCTTGATTCGATTGCGGAGCGCCGTAGCCGTTGTTTTGTTGCGGGGCGCCGTAATTATTTTGCTGTTGAGCGTAGCCGCCGTTGTAGTTCGGAGTTTGGTTATAGCCGTTTTGCGGAGCATAGCCGCCGGCCGGAGCTTGCATGCCGGCCTGTTGGCCGTACGCGCCTTGCTGCGGGGCCATATAGCCTTGGGCGCTCGCCGAATTCGTCGCGCTGGCCGTGTAAGTCGGCGCCGCGCCGGCGGCCGACGCCGTCTTATTCGCCGCGCCTGACGGATACGTGATTGTCGGAGCCAAGGCCGAGTTCGTCGTATTGGCCGAGGCTAGAGCGGCCGGCTTGGAAACGGTTCCGGTCGACGTCGCCGCAGTTGCCGCAGCGCCGGATGAGGTTGTCGTCGGATAAGTGGAAGGGGGCGCCGTCGTTTTGGCGGTCGAGGCTGGCGTTGAGGACTTCC
This sequence comes from Thermoguttaceae bacterium, assembly GCA_963665265.2. Taxonomy (GTDB): domain Bacteria; phylum Planctomycetota; class Planctomycetia; order Pirellulales; family Thermoguttaceae; genus CAXXHQ01. Next base: position 108,244 of record CAXXHQ010000001.1, read on the forward strand.
AGAAGGCCAAATCGGGCATGGTCCACCCTTTGCCGGCGCTGTAGCAACCGGACAAGGCCACGGCGGCCAAAAACATCCATGTTCCGCGAGCCAACGAGTTACGCATAATGCTTTCCTTTGCATCGAACCCTACACATGACTTTTGCGACTTCCTTGCCGCGAACGGTCACGTTCCCTCCCGATTTCCCTTGCGCAATGGCAAATAAAGAAACCAATAAAGGGCTCTGTATCAATAGCATCGAACGATCCGCGTCGCCGGATTATTCGTTTTTTGACATCTTCGCAATTTGGGCGAAAAAATCTGATAAATCCGGCGCCTCCGGACTGGTCTTCCTCGCACGACGCCAGCCGGGGGAGGATTATAGAAATATCACTAACTGGGTCAATGGCAGAATCGAAGGCGAGATTGTGAAGATAGAGAAACCGCCACCCCCCACCAAAGAAAATTGCCTCTTTTGAGGAATCTGATTAAGCTGGAGTCTTGTCAAAAACTCGCTTTGCGCCCAGCAAACTGGTGACGTTTTTTCAGGGAATGTTTCATGCCGCACCATTGTTCCGTCGCTTTGCCTAATTTTACTTTCATCGCTCGCCTTATTGCGTTGATCGCCGTTACATTCGGAGTTTCCTCTCACGCGGAAGGTTCCGGCCTCTATATTACGCCCCTGCCATTCTTCTTCACTTGGAACGTTTCGTCGGGCGATTGGTCTTCGAGCGCCAATTGGGCTTCCCCCGCTCTTCCCTCAATCAACGAGGACGTATCCATCTCCAACGGCGGCACGGCAGTCGTCACCACATCAAGCTTTGCCAAGAATCTTGTCCTTGGATTCGATCCTTACACTTATGGATTTAGATACGGTTATCTATCCGTCACGGAGGGGTCATTGAGAGTGAGCGGATCAGCAGTGCTCGGCTACTACGGAATTGGTTCCGTGACTCAAAGCGGAGGCGCAGTCTCCGTCTCCAACACTCTAGAAATTCGGAACGGATCCTATTCTCTTACCGGCGGCACGCTGACTTCCTCGGAATTTTCAGCAAACGGAACTTTCAATCAATCCGGCGGCATTCACACAGTCAACGGAACGTTTTCCTTGGATATCTTCTCAAAATATCTTCTCAGCGGCGACGGGCGACTAACAACAGGCAATGCGTTCGTGACGGAAACTTCAAACTCGGCATTCGTCCAAACTGGCGGAACCAACGAAATCGCCGGAACGCTGTCTCTTTCGAGTCTCTTCACGCCCCAAGAGGCCGCTTACGTTCTGAATGGCGGAATGCTGATTGTGAATTCGATAACTAGCACGCCAGGAACCACCACTTTCTCTTCCACCAATGGCTTGAGCGTGGCTGGTCTTGTCCTCGGCGGCCCGAAACGCACTCCCTCTTTGTTCGCATTCGGCGGCGGAACGCTACAAGTCACTCACGCGACGACTTTCGCCATTCCGATGACGCTTACCGGCAGCGGCGGCAACGCCAATCTCGACACGAACGGTCATGTGGTAGCCCTCTCCGGAACGCTCTCCGGCACAGGAGGACTCAACAAACTCGGTTCCGGCGAACTCACGCTTTCCGGCACGAACGCCTTTACCGGCTCCGTCGCGGTAAAAGAAGGCAAGCTCATCCTCTCCGCAACTGAATCGAACGTCGCTTCGCTGGACGTCACAACCGCCTCGGGCTCCGAGTTGGAAATCGCCGGCGGAACGCACACGCTCGACTCGGTAACCGGAAGCGGGACGACCATCGTCGCCGATTCGGCCGTCCTCACCGTCGGTTGCTTAGTGCAGGATACGTTAATTCTCGGCGGCACGCTGACAAACGCCAGTAACGCGACCACCGCCGTTCCTGAACCTGCCGTTAGCTTGATTATCGGAATCGCCGTATTGAGTTGGTTCGTCGTAGCCAAGCGGCAAAAGTGACCATCAGCCTTTTAGCGCCGCTCGATAACGTTCGTTGATCGCATCCCAATCGAAGACGTTGAAGATGGCCGAAACATAATCGGCGCGACGGTTCTGGTACTTCAGATAGTAGGCATGTTCCCATACGTCGATGCCGACCAACGGGATATGCCCGACCGACAACGGACTGTCTTGGTTCGCTGTGCTTTCGACCACCAGTTTTCCTTGCGCATCGAGGGAAAGCCAGCCCCAACCGCTGCCGAAACGCCCGACCGACGCTTGCGATAAGGCTTCCTTGAACTTCGCGAAGCCGCCCAATTCTTTCTCAATCGCCTGTCCGACGGCGTCCTTCGGTTCGCCGCCACCTTTGCTCGACAAGGTCGACCAAAAGAGCGTGTGGTTAGCGTGACCGCCCCCCATGTTGCGAACGGCCGTTCGGATCTCCTCGGGAACCGCGTCCAATTTTTTCAGCAGGTCTTCGACGGATTCAACGCCAAGGTCTCGGCCTTCGACCGCTTTGTTGAGTCCGGCCACATAGGCCGCATGGTGTTTATCGTGGTGAATTTCCATCGTCTTGGCGTCGATGTGCGGCTCCAAGGCGTCAAATGCATAGGGCAAATTCGGCAGCGTATAGGTCATGATCAAATCCTCCGGTAAGCGGGAATCAATATCCCTTGGCACTGAATACGGCCATTATTATTAACAGCCATTTCTGTCGAAATTATAGCCACAAGGACCTGTCGGGCAAGTGTTTTCGCAATTCTTCTACGCTCGAACAGGGGGTGGCAACCTTGGAAAGAATCGGCTTGTGGAAGACTTTGCCGGTTAGCGAAACATTGCCGAGAAAAACGGTCGTACTCAATTTTCCGATGAAGACATGCCGAACCACCCTAATGACAGGCCATGCAAAGCACCCCGGAGGATTCGAAAACGACCTTATTTAAGTAGCGCCAAGCGCGCTAAGGGAGAAAAGAATGTCTCGGAAATCTTATCTGAAACTGGCCGCCTTTTCTTTTGCGGCGCTAACTCTCACCGTCATCTCTTCGTCATTCGCAGCGGAAACGACCGGCGGCTACGCCGACGCAAGCTACGAGTACTCGGCGAATTCACCCGCCTCAGCGCCTTGCCCGACGTCTTGCGAAGCCCGTGCGGCGGAATGGAGCGGAAAGATCGGCGTAGTCGGCTTGAAACGAGAGAAACTTCCTTCGCAAATTTTGGCGCAAGACATCACGACCGGCGACGCCTTAATCAACGCAAACCAATTCTCTTTTGATTTTGAAGCCGGCCCCGACGTGAGCATCGTTCGCAAGGGGAAATGCTTCGATCTGGAATTTCGCTGGTTCCAAGTAAACGACTTTATTTCAAAGACGTCCGAGATAACGGCGCCGAACGGACTCGCCTTTCCGTTCCGCGCCTTGCTCGGCGATCCAGGCTGGAACACGACCGGCCACGCCAGCTATTTATCGCAGTTGAAAAACTTCGAATTGAATTTGAAACAACCGCTATTCGATTCCGACGCTCTAACCGGTTTCGTCGGCATCCGTTTCGTCGAAATGAACGAGACGTTAGGCTTGTTCACCGGCGTTGGCGATCCGGATAACCATAACGATTTTTACGTGAACTCATTCAACGATATGTACGGCGCCCAGGTCGGATTAGAGGCCAAGCTTTGGGATTGCGGCGGTCCGTTCACCTTGGGCATGGGAATTAAAACCGGCGTTTTCGGCAACGACGTTCGCAACCGCGGGGTCTACTACGTGAATCAGCAGATTGCCGACGGCGACTCGGCTCGCATGACGCACGCCGCCTTTCTCGGCGAAGTCGGCATTAACGCCGCCTACCAACTCAACGATCACTGGTCGGTAACCGTCGGCTATCAAGTAATGTGGATCGACGGCGTCGCCTTGGCCACATCGCAAATGTCGCGTCTTGATCCGGTACACGACCCGTTGGATCCGTACGCTCCGAGCGTGAACGCCGACGGCACGGCGTTTTACCACGGAATGAACCTCGGCCTGGAGTGCCGTTGGTAGCGACCGGGCGACGACACCTGTAGAAAAACTAGATACGAGGGATTGGGGACAAAGCGTCCGTGCAATTTGCGCGGACGCTTTTTTTCATTCGTCTCTTTTGCCGGCCGATTAGAAAAACGCGCTCGACGGCGAGAGTCCGGCCAACGATTGCAGCACGTTGACCGTGCTCATTTGTTGCTGGGCGAGGATCGCCAAGCCGGAAAGGGAATTACTCGCCAACGCCTGGTAATTGCTGATATTCGCCTCTTGGGCGGCGTCATCGACCGTATCGATTTGATCGATGAAGTCGCTCAACGTCGTTTGCATGGCGGAATACAATCCCGAAGAGGCGGTGACGGTGGCGTTCAGGAATCCGGTCACCTTTCCTTGTTCGGCGGTGGTTTGTCCCAGCGCTTCACCGACGACGCGAAGAGCTTGCGAGGTGTTCGTGCTCAACCCCGAGAGCGAGCCGCCCGAGGCGAGATCGCTCATTTTTCCGCTGAGTCCGCCCAACTCGCTGGTATACATGCCGGATAGCGCGACGGTCGAGCTGGCGTTCAACGAGCTCGATAGCGAAAACGTAAGCGCCGAGCCTTGAAGCGTCATCGTATCGAATGAGCCTGTGAAGCCGGCTTTGAATTCCACTTGAAAAGCGAAACCGTTATCGCTAACGGTGAACTTATTGCCGCTGACGTTCGGCGAATTGGCGGTAATTGTTTTTCCGTTGATGATCGCCGAGGCGTTGGTGCCTGAGGCGTTTCCCGTGACGGCGAAGGAGCCGCTCGTGACGGCGACGGTCGCCGTGGCCGAGGTCCCGTAATCGACGCTCGTCAGAGTAAGCGTATGCGCGGCGCCGTCGACCGAGGCGGTAACGCCGGTTTTGTGACTGACGTTATTGATCGCCGCGGCGGCGTCGCTGAGAGTTTCGCCGGTAGTGACGGTGACGCTGGCCGAGCCGAGATCGCCGGAAAGAGTGAAGGATGCGTTCGCCGTAACTTCGTTGGCCGCGTTTCCCGAGTAAGTTTGCGAGGCTTGCGTGGCGGCGGTGACGACTTTTCCGGAGATCGTTCTTCCCGTCGCCGGCGAGCCGCTGAGCACGGAGACGCTAGAGACTTGATTGGAGTTGAGCCCGCTGTAATTATAGTCCCCCGCTCCGCTGAGCGTGGCTTTTCCGTCGATGGAGGAACCGGCGAGGTTATCAATCGCCTTGAGGGCGGCGTCGATCGTCGCTTGCGAGGCGGCGCGCTGATCCGCCGTAAGCGTATGGTTCTCGTCTTTTTTCAGTTCGGTTTGGATGATTTTAAGCTGATTTTGAATGCCCGTGGCGGCCGACTGGGTGTCGGTCATCATCGCGCTGGCGGCGGCGACGTTGGCGACCACGGTATTGACCGTGGCCAGTTGGTTTTGAAGGCCGCTAAGTTGGACGAAGGTTCCCGGATCGTCGGCCGCAGAGTTGATATTATGTCCGGTGGACATTTTATACGTGCTCATGGCGATTTGGGCGTTCGCCGAATTCCAATTATTGACCAACATCCGCTGCATGCCGGTCAGCGTAAAACTAATCCGTGCCATAAAGGTTCCTAAGCGGCGACGCCTTTAACGTCGCATTCATCTTTGCAGCCAGGGAGCGATCATTCGACCGAAACGCATAAACGCGTTTTCTCCGGTCGGAGTCTCCTCCGAGGCCATTAAATAGGATCGAAAACTTATAATCACCTCGGAGGCGCGCCGACGCACTTCGTCGCGTCGGCGTTCGCGAGGATTCTCAGGACGAATGGAAAACAAAATTCGAGTGCGGGCCGAGCCGGATTTTTTCTCGGTTTCGGAGCCGGGATGCGGTCGCTCCTCTTCGAATATCAAGTCGATCACGAACTTAAGCGGCCGATCTTCGGTGCGACGCATCTGCGTCGGCACTTTATGAACGACTTCGATGTTCACATGATTGCCGTCGAGCGCCATGACTTTCGCTTGGTGGTCGGCGACGAATCCGCGAAGCTTTTCGATGGCGATTTTGACCGGAACAGGCGTAACGAGAATCTTATCCACGTAATCGCCGTCGCCGGCGGCTTTTCTCTTCGCGGCGAAGATGCTTCGCGCCGAGGCCGCGCCGTTCGAAACGGGGACTTTCCCAACGCCCAATTGCACGACGCAGTTACGCCCGTTGGCTTTGGCTTGGAGCAAAGCGCGATCCGCGCGCCGCAACATGGTGGCGGGCGTGTCGCCGGGTTGGATCTCGGTGACGCCGAAACTGGCCGTCACCACGCGACCGTTTAGCTTTGGCTGGGCGTGCTGACTCAACGTTTTGCGAATTTGTTCGGCCCGCTGGGCCGCCGCCGCATTGTCGCAATCGGCGCAAAGCATGGCGAACTCTTCGCCGCCGTACCGTGCGACGAGGTCGCCCGGTCGGCAGGCGCTCTTCAGCGTCGAAGCGAGAATGCGAATCGCCTCGTCGCCCGCTTGGTGCCCATACGTGTCATTGACCCGCTTGAAATGATCCAAATCGCAAAGAATTAAACTGCATGAGACGCTTTGCTGTTCGTGCGCCGCGATGAACATCTCCTGAATGCGGTCAAGCTCCGCCCGATTCGCCACCTGCGTCATCGGATCGAGCGTGGCCTTGTCGCGGAGATTCTGACAACGCTGCTCAAGCGATATTTCGGACGAGGCGTCGTGAAGAATCAACACGGCCCCTACTAGCTCGCCGTCGTCGGTGGCGACGGGTACGGCATGAATGTCGACGGGGGCGGGCCGATCTCCTCGTCCGACGATCGACAAACGTCGTAACGATTGAACCCCGGAACGAAGCGCGTTGTAGGCGGGGCAATCGCTCTCGTCCATCAACCGACCTTTTTCGTCGGTGAAGTTGAGAATTTGCGGATCCCAAACATGGCCGACGATGCCGCTTTCCATAATCCCCGTCAAACGCTCGGCCCCTCGGTTCCAACGCGAGACGCGGCCGGCGGCGTCGATGAATATGACCGCGTCGTACATATTGGCGAGCATTCGCTCTTCGAACAATCCTTGATTTTTATCTTCGCCGACCGAGGTCGGGACGGCGTTAAGCGTCCATATGGAATTGGCCAACGACGGATCGAGCGAACCGAGCCAACGCTGCGCGGCCTCGCGACGCAACGTCGCCTGATCGCCTTGCATCAACTCCGAGAAGGAGTGAACCAACTCAGGATCAAACTGCGTTCCGGCATATTCGAACAATTCCATCAACGCGCGCTCTTGCGATTGGGCCGCGCGATAGACATGCGCCGTGGTCATCGAATCGAAGGCCTCGGCGATCGAAATCATCCGGGAGCCGAGCGGCACGTCTTTGCCGCAAACCGAGTATCCCTTGCGGGTCCCGTCGTACCACGCCCCCACGTTTCGCACCACGTCGAGCAACTCTTGCGAACGGCAACTCCGCGCAATGATCTCTTCGCTGCCCGGCCTCGCGCGATCCATGACCGCTTGCTCCTCGTCGTCCAAGCTGCCGGGCTTGAGCAGTATGCGGTCCGGAACGCCGATCACTCCGATGTCGTGGAGCAAAGCGGCCATCTCAATAATGTCGGTTTGAGGCGAACGCAATTTGATCTTACGAGCCCACGCCGAACAAGTAAGCGCCACTCGCAACGAATGCCCCGCCTTCGCGGCGCTTTTCCGTTGCAAGGCGGCGAATAAACTGCTTGCGATGCCCAATCGATTATGCGCCAGTTGCATGTCGGCGCTGATCGCTTCGGCCGACGGCGCGGCCAACTGGTCGGCGGCGGCGATGGCCTCTAACTCGTTGAGGAGCGCGTTTAGCTCTTCGGTCCATGCGTCAACGGTCGAGGATTTCAATTCGGCCGGAGCGATGATAGGAACGGCGGCCCCCGCCTCGTTCAAGTCCGTGCTTAGATCGTGTTGTTCGTGCATAAGAAGTTATCCAAATTGATCTTCAGCTCGCCCCGAGAGCTTTGCGATTCTCCAACATCCTTCAACCCGCCCCAAGGCCGCTTCGCGCAGTGCGCATTCCCGGCAAAAAGGAACCCAATGCCCCTGTATGAAAAGTTAGGTCAAATCAGGACTTGGGTCAAAAAATGAATTGCGAGTTCAGCATAATCGTGCGATGTTCGGAAGATTGGCGCGTCGCAATCGACGCGACAGGGCGAAGAGGCCTTTTTGCCAACGAATTCCGTCGTCAACGTCGGAAGAATCGTTACGATCGGACTCCTTTACGGGCCGTTCGATATGTCTTGCGCGAGGCTTGCCGCACTTGTTTCCCCCCTCGCAATACGCTATCGTAAACCGAAACAATCAGGATTTTCCGAGGAATCTACCGCTTTTCAGCCGAATTCCCCTTCGCGTTTCTCTCGAATAAACAACTGCCTATTATGCGATTAACCAGCTTTTATACCGACTCCGGCGTTCGAATCGCCGCCCAAAGAGGCGAAGAGTGGATCGACCTTCATGCGACCGAGTCGACGATCCCGCCGACAATGAAGGAATTTATCGAGCTTGGCGAAACCGGCCTCGCCAAGGCGAGCGAAGCGATCAATAAAGGAAAACCGATCGCCGGCCCGATGCGTTTGGCCCCGCTGGTGAACAATCCGCAAAAAATTATCGGAGTGGGATTAAACTACGCCGATCATGCGCGGGAAAGCGGAATGGAGCCGCCCCCTGAGCCGGTTCTGTTCAATAAATTTCCGTCGTCGATCTGCGCCGACGGAGACGCGATCATGGTTCCGCGAATTAGCCGAGAGGTCGATTACGAGGCGGAATTAGTGGTCGTGATCGGTCGCGGCGGTCGACACATCCCGCGCTACGAAGCGATGCTCCATGTGGCGGGATACTGCTGCGGAAACGACGTCTCGGCACGCGATTGGCAACTTCGCAAACCGGGCGGACAGTGGTTAATGGGCAAATCGTTCGACACCTTCGCCCCGTGCGGACCGGCCCTGGTTACCCCGGAAGACGTTCCCGATCCTTCGGACTTGAGCGTTCTCTTACGACTAAACGGCCAAGTCATGCAACGTTCGCACACGTCGCAGTTGATTTTCCCGATCGATTATTTGATTTCATATCTGTCGCGAATTTGCACGCTGACGCCGGGCGACTTGATTTTCACCGGCACGCCGCCGGGAGTGGGCTTTGCGCGTAAGCCGCCGGTCTTCTTGAAAAAAGGGGACGTCGTGGAAGTCGAAGTCGGCAACCTCGGCGTGCTGAAGAATCCGGTCGACGCGGAAAACAACGACAACCGCTACGCCGTGCCGCCGATCGCGTGAACAGGCGGATCGAATTTTCTGGCCAACCTGAGGCGTAAATTCGATTTCCCGGCGCACGCTCCATCGCCCGCACACGCCCCCCCCGCAAACTATTGCCTCTTTTGGCGGTATCGATTAGGCTATGTATTTAATGAGGACCGCTTATCAGCCTAATTGTCATTAGGCCGTCATTCGTTGTTTTGTTTTTTGCATCAGGCCGGGGGAATAAAATGCGCGCTCAAAGCCAAAGGATTTCTCGTAGTCCGTATTATTTCGTCTTTTTCGCCCTGAGCCTTCTTGCACCCTCGCTCATCTTGCCTCAGAAGGCGGCTGCCAACGACGTTTTCTGGAACGTCCAGGCGGGCGACTGGTCTTCGAGCGCCAACTGGGACGTCGGCGTTTCGCCGACCATTTACAAAGACGTTTTCATCGCGAACGAAGGCACGGCGACGATAACGGCGTCGGGCTCGGCCAACTCGCTCTACCTCGGCTATGCGGGGACCTCGGGCAACGTGGAGATGACCGGCGGAGATTTGACGATACGTAATGCCGTCTACATCGGGTATTCAGGCACGGGAACGTTCAACCAGACCGGCGGAACGCTCACGACATCCTCGTTCGCGATTCAAAACACCGGTACTTATAACTTCTCCGGCGGAACCTTGGTCACCGGTTCTGTCGCAGAAATGGGCTACTTTAATTTTGGCGGAGGCACGCTCCAGCTCACAAAGTCCATTACCTCCTCCTTCTCTTGCACGCTCACCGGTATTAACGGAAACGGCGTTATCGACACAAACGGAAATTCAGTGACCAATTACGGGGTTTTTCTCGGCGCCGGCGGATTAACCAAGGCCGGCTCAGGAACGCTCACGCTAGGCGGAAGCAACAGCTACACAGGCGACACGGTCCTCAAAGAAGGAACGCTCGCAGCGAACAATTCATATGCGTTACAAAGCAGTACGGTTGAAGCATCGGGCGGGAACTTGCGAGCCTCCGTTATCGGCGGCTTGAAAGGGACCGGAGCGCTCGACATCGGAACGTTGAACATGACCGTCGGCTATAACAACCAGTCGACCGAGTACGCTGGCGTCCTCTCTGGCTCCGGCACGATCACCAAGGCCGGCTCCGGCATGTTGACCCTGTCGGGTTCCAACGCCTTTTCCGGAACCATTTCCGTCCAAACGGGAACGCTCCGCTTGAACAACGAAAATGCCCTGCAAAACGCAGGGCTTATGCTTATCAGCGGTGACCGTTTGAGCTTCGGCAATCTCACGGCCGCCACGATCGGCGGACCGGTCGGAATTGGGCCACGTTCCAACACTCCCATCACGCTAACTAATGAAAATGGCGAAGGAGTCACTCTTACGATCGGCGCCAATAACCCATCCTCAATCTCTTACGGCTCCTTCATCGGCCTGGGCGGCCTCACGAAGATCGGCTCAGGCGTCCTCACGCTAAACGGAAGCAACAGCTACACGGGCGACACCGTGTTAAAAGAAGGAACGCTCGTCGGAACATATTGGGGCTCGCTGCTTTCTACCACGGTAGATATGAAAGGCGGCACGCTTGTCGCTACGCAAATCGGTGGTTTGAAAGGGACCGGCGCCCTCGACATCTACAATTTATTATCCATAGGCGCTAACAACCAATCGACCGAATACGCCGGCGTCCTCTCCGGCTCCGGCACGATTACAAAAGTCGGCTCCGGCACGCTGACCCTTTCCGGCTCCAACGCCTTTTCCGGCTACGTTGAAGTCAGCGAAGGAACGCTCCGCTTGAACAACGAAAACGCCCTACGCAACGCCACACTCCAAACTTGGGGAAGTGGGAGTTTTAGCTTCGGCTCACTAACTTCCGCATCGATCGGCCAATTAGACGTTTACCGGAACAACACGCCCATCGTTTTAACAAATGAAAATGGCAAGGGCGTCAATCTCTCGATCGGAGCCAACGGAAATTCCACATCCGTATCCTTCTCGCTTTCCGGTCTCGGCGGATTGACGAAAGTCGGAACGGGCATCCTCACTCTGAGCGGAAGCAACGGCTACACGGGCGACACCTTCCTTAAAGAGGGAACCCTCGTCGTCTCGAACGCCAACGCATTGCAATTCAGCACGCTCAACCCCGAAGGAGGCTCCGCTCAGTTTTGCACCTATGCCGTGATCGGCGGTTTGAAAGGGACCGGAGCGCTCAACATCGACGCTTCCGTATCCATAGGCAATAACAATCAATCGACCGAGTATTCCGGCATACTCTCCGGCTCGGGCGGTATTAATAAAATCGGAACCGGCACCCTTACCCTCTCCAGCTCCAACGCCTTCTCGGGCTACATCGGGGTCACCGGAGGAAAGCTTCGCATAAATAATGAAAACGCTTTATGTAACGCATTTATCGAGATTCCCTCCAACGATCGTTTAGTCTTTGGAACTATCACTTCCGCGACAATTCGCGGAACGTTCTTAACAGCGGTCGCCCCAAGCACCGCCACGCTGACGAACGAGCTCGGCGAAGCGGTCAATCTTGTAATCAACGCCGACAAGGCAACCTCATACGTTTGCGACTCCTTCGCCGGCCTCGGCGGATTGACGAAAAAGGGAACCGGCACGCTCACGCTACAAAGTCAAGAGAACAGCTTTACCGGAAATACCGTCGTTAAAGAAGGAACCCTCGTCGTCACTGGCCTTCTCACATCCTCGCTTCTCGACGTGCAGGCAGGCAAAGCCGTCCTGACGATTTACGAAAAGAACTCTCCGCAGATGGACGTTCAAACGGCCGCCGGCGCAAAGCTTTCGATTACCGGCGGGACACATACCCTCGACGCAATCACCGGAAGCGGCACGACGATCGTCTCCGGCGATGCGACGCTCACGGTCGCTTGCCTAGTGCAAGACACCTTGATACTCGGCGGGAGCGGCGAGTCGGGCGATGGCGCATCGGCTTCAACCGCCGCCGCGATATCGTCGGGCGCCACGGAAGCCGTGCCCGAGCCGACGACGCTGATCCTGTTAGCCGCGGCCGGCGTGTTGGCCCTGGCCGCAAGACGACGATATGCGAAAGCGACGTGACTATGTCCCGACCTATAACTTGCTAGAGACAGTGGTGGGACGTTGCCCCACCACTGCTGCCGCAACTCCACGCATTCACCCTAAACGCCGCAAACACCCATCCTGCTCGGGCGAGTTCTCATAACGACTCGCCCCCTCTACCCTCTTTCGCCTATTCCAAATTCAGGCAAATCGTTATGATTAATCCTTTTACGGCAAGAAGTCCGTTCCTAATCGGCTTCCCGCCGCCGGCATCCTATAAATCGATCCATTATGACCGTTCGTACACGATTTGCGCCTAGCCCGACGGGCTATCTCCATATCGGCGGGGTTCGTACCGCCATGTTCTGCTGGCTTTTCGCTCGCCGCAACGGCGGGCAGTTCATTCTTCGCATCGACGACACCGACCAAGAGCGGAACGTCGACGAGGCGTTGGCCCCCATCCTCCACGGATTGCGATGGCTCGGCATCGATTGGGACGAAGGTCCCGAGGTCGGAGGCCCCTACGCTCCTTACTATCAATCGAAGCGGGCCGACAAATACCAAGCGGCCGTCGAACGCTTGCTCGCCGAGGGATACGCCTACCGCGACTACGCCACGCCTGCCGAAGTGCAAGCGGAACGAGACGCCGCGCAAAACGAAAAACGCCCGTTCCTTTACAGTCGCCGCTTCATGGCCGACACGCCCGAAAAGCAAGCGCAATTCGAGGCCGAAGGACGCCAAGGGGTCGTTCGCTTGAAAATGCCGCGCGAAGGAACGTTGGTTCTCGACGATCTCGTGCGCGGCCGAGTCGAGTTCGAATGGGGCCGGGAACAAGACCACGTCATTCAACGGGCCGACGGTACGTGTCTGTATCACTTGGCGAACGTCGTTGACGACTACGAATTCAAAATCACGCATGTGATCCGCGCCGAAGAGCATTTATCGAACACGCCGCGGCAGGTTTTCATTTTGCAGGCGCTCGGTTACCCGCTGCCGCAGTACGCGCATCTCCCCTTCGTGGCCGAGCCGGGCAGCCGCAATAAGCTCAGCAAACGAAAACTCAATCAATACTTGAAAAATCGCGACTTCGCCGAGTTGGTCGAACGCGGCCAAGCGATCGCCAATAAGATCAACCATTCCGTCGACGCCGACTCCTTCAATCCGGTGATCGTCGATTTTTACGAAACGATCGGATTTTTGCCCGACGCCTTGATTAACTATCTCGCGCTCCTCGGCTGGTCGATGGACGACGAAACGGAGCACTTCACCGCCGCCGAATTGATCGAAAGCTTCTCGATCGATCGCGTGAACAAGGCGCCCTCGAGCTTCGACCCGAAAAAGCTCTGGGCCTTCGAAGATCGACACTTTCAATTGCTCTCGCCGGAGAAAAAACTGGAGCTCACGCTGCCGTTTTTGAAAAAGGCAAAATACGTCGACGAGAATCCTTCGACCGACGTTCTCGCATACGTTTCCACTGTGATCGCGGCGGCGGGAGATCGTTTGAAGATCGCCGGCGACATCCTCAGCTTCGAGGAGTTCTTCACGCCCGAAAATCAATTCGCGTACGACGAAAAAGCCCTGCACAAGCACCTCGGTCAGCCGGCGCAACAAGAGATTTTGAAAAAGTTCCGCGAGCAATTGGCCGGCGTCGCTCCGTTCGAAGTCGAACCGCTCGAAAAACTGATGAAGAGCTTCGTCGAAGCGGAAGGAATCAAAATCGGACAAATCATTCATGCGGTCCGCGTCGGCGTGACCGGCAAAGCGGTGGGCCTCGGAATGTTCGACGCCCTGGCGATGTTCGGCAAAGCGTCGTGCTTGAACCGAATTGATCGAACGCTCGGAAAATTGGCCGCCACGCCTTGTCCTCCTCCGCAAACCGTGAAAAAATAACGAACAAAGTATTGCGATCGCCGAAAGTAATCGCCCCCTAAAAACCATTTTTTGCATGACATAAATATGAGCGACGTTCCCAACGTTCCGGCAAGCGACTTTATCCGCGAAATCATTAACAAGGACTTTGAATCGAATCGTTTCGGCGGTCGAGTTCATACTCGTTTTCCCCCGGAGCCGAACGGCTACTTGCACATCGGCCACGCCAAGTCGATCTGCTTGAACTTCGGCATCGCCAAAGACTACGGCGGAAAATGCAACCTCCGCTTCGACGACACGAATCCGTGCAAAGAGGACGTCGAGTACGTCGATTCGATCATGGAGGACGTCCGCTGGCTCGGCTTCGATTGGGAAGACCGCTTGTTCTACGCCTCGGATTACTTTCCGCAACTCTTCGCCTGGGCGGTTCAAATGATCAAGGACGGCAACGCCTACGTCTGCGACTTGAACGCCGAGCAAACTCGCGAATACCGAGGCACCTTGACCTCGCCCGGAAAAAACAGTCCGTATCGCGATCGTCCGGTCGCCGAGAACCTGGATTTATTCGAACGGATGAAGGCGGGCGAATTTCCCGACGGCTCGCGCACGCTTCGCGCGAAGATCGACATGGCCTCGCCGAATTTGAACATGCGCGATCCGGTCATGTACCGCATCCTGCACGCCACGCATCACCGAACCGGCGACGAATGGTGCATCTATCCGATGTACGACTTCACCCACGGCGAGTCGGATTCGATCGAAGGGATCACCCATTCAATCTGCACGCTCGAATTCGAGAACCATCGTCCGTTGTACGATTGGTACGTGAAGACGCTGGGCATTTACGCCCCGCAACAAATCGAGTTCGCCCGCTTGAATTTAACCTACACGGTCATGAGCAAGCGCCGCCTGCTGAACTTGGTTAAAGAGAACCTCGTCGCCGGCTGGGACGATCCGCGGATGCCGACCATCTCCGGCCTTCGCCGCCGCGGATACACCCCTGAGGCGATCCGCAATTTCTGCAAAAAGATCGGCGTGGCCAAGTTCGACGGAACGGTCGAAATCGGACTGCTCGAACATTGCCTCCGCGACGATTTAAACAAGCGATCGCCGCGCGTGATGGCCGTGATGAATCCGCTGAAACTGGTCATCGACAACTATCCGACCGAGCAAATCGAATTGCTCGACGCGGTCAACAATCCCGAGGACGAAGGAGCCGGAACTCGACAAGTTCCGTTCTCGAAGGTTCTCTACATCGAGCAAGACGATTTCCGCGAAGATCCGCCGAAAAAGTATTTCCGCTTGGCTCCCGGTCAAGAAGTGCGACTTCGCTGGGCCTACGTCGTTCGCTGCGTGAGCGTGGTCAAGGACCCGAAGACCGGCGAGATCACGGAAGTGCATTGCGAATACGACCCCGAAACCCGCGGCGGAAACACGCCCGACGGTCGAAAAATCAAAGGCACCATCCATTGGGTCTCCGCCGAACACGCCGTCGAGGCCGAAGCGCGACTCTACGATTACTTGTTCGCCAAACCGAATCCCGACGACGTCGAGGAAGGTAAAGACTATCTCTCGAATTTGAATCCGAATTCGTTGGAGGTCCGCAATTGCTTCGTCGAGCCGAGCCTGAAATCGGCCTCGCCGGGCGATCAGTTCCAATTCGAACGGGTCGGCTATTTCTGCGTCGATTCCAAAGATTCGTCGCCCGATCATATGGTGTTTAACCGCACAATTACGCTTAAAGACGCCTGGGCGAAAATCGAAAAGAAGCTAGATTAATATCGTTCGTCTCCCCAAGGTTTGAAAATTCACCCCGCATAGTTCATACGAGGTTTTTTATGTCGTTGGTCGTCGTCGGCTCCATCGCATTCGATAGCGTGATCACTCCCACGCAAGTTCGTGAGCATATCCTAGGCGGTTCCTCCGTCTATTTTTCGTACGCGGCAAGTTTTTTCTCGAAAGTTCAGCTTGCGGGCGTCGTCGGCGAAGATTGGGCCAAAGAAGATACCGCCATGCTGCAAGAACGCGGAATCGACACCGAAGGAATCCAGATCGTTCCCGGCGGAAAGACGTTCTTTTGGCGCGGCAAATATCTGGAGAACATGAACGATCGCGAAACGCTCGACCTGCAAGTAAACGTTCTCGGCGATTACGAGCCGAACCTGCCCGAGTCGTACCGACGCTGTAAATACTTATTCCTAGCGAACGGCTCGCCCAAGCTGCAACTCGAAGTGCTGGCGCAGTGCCCAGGCGCCGGTCTGGTGGTGGCCGACTCGATGGACCATTACATCCGCACCGAACCGGACGACCTCCGCGCTCTCCTAAAGAAAGTGAACGGCGTGGTGTTCAACGACAGCGAGGCTAAATTGCTCACCGGCGAAAGCAATCTCGTAAAAGCCGGCGAAGCGATCCTGGCCATGGGCCCGAAATTCGTCGTCGTGAAAAAAGGCGAACATGGCGCCATGTTCTTTAGCCAGCACGAAACTTACGTCCTCCCCGCCTTCCCCACTTCAAAGGTCGTCGATCCGACCGGAGCGGGCGACAGCTTCGCCGGCGGGATGATGGGCTACCTTGCCGAACAAGGAAAATTCGACCCGCAAACTCTTAAGAAAGCCTTGGCCTACGGCACGATCGTGGCCAGCTTCACCGTCGAGGACTTTAGCCTCGACAGCCTGCGCCGAACTTCTCGCGAAGACCTGGACAATCGATTGGAAGAATATCGTCGAATGCTCGACTTCTAATTCTTCGACGTTTCACGGAAAACGAAAAGAATATCCGCCGCTCATGTCCCAAACCATGATTCGAACTTTCGTCGCGATCGAAGTAAGCGACGAGATTCGCCGAAAGGCGGTCGAAACGATCCGCGAATTGAGCGAGGCGAAAATCGACGTAAAATGGGTCGTCGCCGAGAATATGCACCTTACCCTGCAATTTCTCGGCGACGTGCCGGAAAAGGAGCTCGCCGCGGTCTGCCGCTCCGTAGGCGACGCCGCCGCGAAACTCGACTCTTTCCCGTTGGAAATTTTCGGCGCGGGCGCGTTTCCTAATCTGAATAAAGCGAAAACCCTCTGGCTCGGCGCCCGGGCGGGAAGCGATTCGCTCGAAGCGCTGCACGATCAAGTCGCCTTGGCGCTTTCCGATCTAGGCTACGAAGACGATCAGCGCGACTTCAACGCGCATCTGACGATCGGTCGGGTTCGAGACGGCCGCTATCTCGGCGACTTGCCTCGACTGATGCGCGAACGATCGGAAACCCTTTACGGCAGTTGCGAAATCGAGGCCGTTACCGTTTTCGCCAGCCGATTGGATCGTTCGGGACCGCATTACGACGTCCTATCCCGGGCGAAACTACGCCCGCATTCCTAATCCCCCTCCCTTCCGCTGGTTTCTCCTCGAAGTTAAAACCGCATTTATTTAAGTTCGTTCGCCCCATCAAAGCCAATCTGTTAGAATGACGGCGTTCGACGGTTCATCATTCCTTTTCCGCATATGCGTCCGTCTGAATCGCAAAATTCGCAATTAAGCGTTCTTCGTGACAAATTAGAGAGAGCGTTAGCGAAAAGCATTCGTTTAAAAAGGGGAACTTCATGCTAGGGAGCGGATTTTGGAGGGGTTTTCTATTTATTTTTCTTGCGACTGCCGTCGCGCCGTCGTTTGCCCAAAACGTGATAGACGCTCCGCCCGACGCAGCAACAAAATCGGAGTCGCAAAAATCATCGGAGGCTTTGGTCATCGACGGCTGCTGGAAGGCGGCGACTTCGCCTCAGTTCTTCGAGGCGCAGCGGAAGATTGCGCTGGGCGACTCAGACGACGGATCGTCCTCGATGTTCGTAACGATCGCCGACAAAAGAATCGTTCTCTTCGCCGATCGACGCCCTTTCGCCGAAATGCCGTTCACGCTCGACTTGACGGTTACTCCCTGGGCGATCGACGCGGTGTTTTCAGGGCAAAAGTTGCATGGCGTTTGCGAGATCGAAAACAATCGGCTAAGATTGCGTCTTAACGGCCCGGGGAAAGCGAGTCCGGATGGTTTCAACGCCTTCGACTGCGACGCCGCGCTCGATTTGCAACCGATTAATTCGCTTCCGCTCATGGCTACGGACGCCGACGGCAAGAATCTGCGCACGCTCTTCGCTATTCCCGGGATTGCATTCGGATCGTCGGCGATTTCCGCCGACGGAAGACAAGTCGTCGTCGATTCATGGGATTTGCTGGCGGGCGAGAATTACGTAAAGAGCCAACTAACCGTCTTTAATCTCCATGACGGCAAGGCGGATTACTCCAGTGTCAAAAGAATCATTGAAGGCACCGTGCCTAGTTGGTCTCCCGACGGGAAGAAAATCACTTTCAGCCGCTATGGAACCGGCGTTTGCATCGCTTCGGCGGACGGATCGGACCTGACCGTCCTCACGGAGGACAGTTGGGGCAGCGCGTGGTCGCCGAAACGGAACGAAATTATTTACCACAAATACGGCCTCGGGAACCCGCAATTCTGCCTCTATGATTGCGAAACGAAAAAGGAACGCCTGTTTCCCCTCGAACGTTTCAGTAGCGTGGGGTGGATGTATTCGTGGTCTCCCGACGGCAATCGCCTCGCCTTCCGCGGATCTAAGAGAGACGGAGGAGAAGAACTGCTTGCCATCGCCATTCACGGCGATGGGCCTGCGGAGACCGTCTTCTTGCCGCCCCCCGGCGAGGCGGAATCCAAGTACATCGAGCAATACGTCGCCTGGAGCTCGGACGGCAAAAAATTGGCCGAAACGCTAAAGTTAAAAGGAAACTCGAATCGCCAGATATACCTTATCGATGTTGAAGGCAAGACTCCGCCCGAACGATTACCCAGTCTCGACCGATCGATGCCGTATTTTTCTCCGGCTTGGTCGCCGAACGGAAAAATGATTATTTTCGCCGCGGAACGGAGCAACAGACCTCAGTAACGGGGACATGAATCTCGCGGGACGGTCCTCTCCCCTGCTCCGCCGACAATTTTCCAATTTTTTCCGAAAAAGTCCAATATTCCCCCGGCTGCGGCGAAATAGGAATGGATTAGAATAGTTTCTAAGAATTTTCGCCTATTCGTCGGATCGCTCGGGGAAATTATTGTGTCACGTACGCTCACCGCCATTAGCGTTTTTTTGCTCGGAACCGTCTATATCTGCGCTACGGCGGTAGCGTTTGAAGACGCACAACCGACGCCGCTCCCGCAAAACTCCTCCGAAAAGAATGCGGAGGCGACTCCGGAAGCGAGCAAAACGGAAGGTTCGAACTCGGAGCAAAAATCCGCCTCGAATCCCTTCGTGGTCGTTGATGGCGGAAAAACTCCTCCGGAAAAAACTCAATCGAAGCAAAAACCGGCTCCGTCTCCCTTCGACGGATGCTGGCGAGCGGAGTCGTTTTCCGTGCTTTCCGCCTCGGGAGGAAAATTTTCGCTCAGCAAATCGAAGAACGCGCCGCCGCTTTGCGCAATTATCGCCGACGGGAAAATCTCGTTATGCCTAGGTAAACGCCAATTCGCCGAAATCGCTTTCGAGGCGAAATTAGACGATAATCTTTGGATAATCGACTCGCAATACGCCGGCCAAGCTATGCACGGCCTCGGTTCGTTAAGCGACGATCAATTAAAGTTCTGCCTGAACGACGCCGCGAAGCCGCGAGCGGCCAAATTAGCGGCGAATTCTTGCGACCTCTATTTGGAATTGCGGCGGTTTCGCGACCAACCTCTCCGCGCTATCGACGCCGACGGGGGAAATTTGCGAATCCTCGTCGAACGGCCCGGCTACGCGTTCGGCTCGTCCTCCTGGTCCCCCGACGGAAAACGGATCGTCGTCGATTCATGGAACGCGCTCGCCGGCGACGGCTGGCGGCAAAGCGAAGTCGCCGTTTACGAAGTTCAAGCCAAAAACGAACCCGCCAAGCTTCTGAAAGTTCTGTGCGCCGGCGCGGCGGCCAATTGGTCGCCCGACGGAAAACGGATCGCCTTCAGTAAATACGGAAACGCCGGCGTTTGGACCATCAAAGCGGACGGAACGAGCGAACAACGCATCGACACAAAAGGTTGGGGCGCTTCTTGGTCGCCGGTGAATGAGGAAATCGTCTTTTCAAAACGACGCAATAACTCTGAAAACCTTTCCGTCTTCGATTGTAAAACAAAACAAACTCGGTTTCTCCTGGACGATCGATATCGAGCGATCGGCGCAATCATCGCATGGTCGCCCGACGGAAAGCACATCGCCTTTCGCGGCACGAAACCCAACGGCGAAAATGAGTTGGCGGTCGTAAACGCTAAAGGCTACGAACGCGGCATGATGATCCTCTTTCCGCGATCCGGTCTGCCGAAAACCGCCGCCTTGGACGAGTATTTTTCCTGGAACGGCGACGGCAAAAAGATCGCCGCCGTGATGACGTCGAAAGAGGACGCGAATCGCCAGATCTATCTCTTCGACGTCGAAGGAGAAACGCCGGCGGTTCGGCTAGTCGGTCAGCATCCGTCGAACGGAAATTACGCGCCTGCGTTTTCAAGGGACGGAAAAACGCTCGCCTTCGCTTCACACCCCGGCTCCCCCGCTTCTCCCTCCGCGATCGAAGAAATGAATCAAGCGGTTTCTTCAAAAACAGTCTCCGAAGACAAACGATCAAAGGACGCAGACGAAAAAACAGCGTCCTCGACGTCGCAACAACCTGATGCGACGCCCTCCGTCTCAGAAAACACGAACGAAAATCCGCAGGCCAAAACTGAACCCGCTCCGCCCGAAACCGCGAAGCCAAAGCAAAAAAACGAACCGGAAGAAAAAAACGAGGCCAAAGAAGCCCCGCAGGAAAGCGAGCAAGACTTCTCCTCCCAACCGGATCAATCGACGCCGGACGCCGGCGAAAGCGATCCGAAAGCGATGCAAGAGCAAGCGTTAAGAATGCTGGAGCAGTCACGGAAGATTATCGAGCGGGATTTCGGCATTGGCGCGAATAACGGCGAAGAAGACGAGGGAGATGCGGCGGAAACCGCTGACGATCCGCAGCCGGCCGGGAAGACGTTCAGTCCGCACTGGAATTCCTGCCGTTTATTGCTGCTAAATCCCGAAGATGAGTGGCAGATCGATGTTCCCGCTCAAGCGATTCCCAAACCAAATGCGTCAAGCGTACCGTTCCTCTTGCCGAAAAAGCGAAATTTTTTCGACGGACTGCAAAAATTCGTCGTCAATCAAGAAACCGGAAAAGCGGCGTTGAGCTACCAGTGGGATTTTAATAATCCGAAGGGCATCTCCTCACGGTTCGTCATTTGCGACTTGAAAAAGGGAAGCTCCTGAAAAAATTACGTCGTATCGGGAAAAAAAGTCGTCCTGGCCGTTCATCCTGACGGGCGGCAACTAATCGTGCGCGATAACGATTCCGGATTTGACAAAAACACGATGCTAGAGTTTTGGAATCTCTCCGCCGATGCATCGATCAAAAAGGGGCAGAGATGGAATCCGACGCGAGAAAAGGCGAAGAACGACGTGGATTGGGCGGAGTTCGCCGACTCGCAACATCTTTTAACCTGCAGCCGCGGCGGCAAGCTCGTGCTTTGGCGATGGCCGCAGATCGAGCCCCTCGCAGCAATAACGACCGCGCCTTTGATCGCCCCGGCGCTAAGTCCTGACGGAAAATATTTCGCTTTTCAAGTTGGGCCGCGGTTGGCCCTCCTCGACATCGAGGCCTGCAAGATCGTTGCGACGAAAAGCGTAGGCAAGGAGGGCGGTGCGATCTGCTTTAGCCCCGACGGTCAAAAAATCGCCTTGGCGACGACCGGAAAGATATGCGTTTGGAACATGGCAAACGGAAAATCGGAATACCGACTCATCGTCGACGGAAGCGTGCATCCCCAAAAAGCGATTTGGCCAAGCCTCAACGGCATTCTCGTTAATTCCGAACGCTATTTCGATCTTGAATTGCGGAGTTGCGTTTGGACCTATCACGGCGGCGAAAAATGCGACTTCTTTAACGGCAAAGTATGGTTCTTCCTTTCAGGAAATGGAAATGATGAAGAAGGGTTAGTTCCATTGTCGCTACCGCAAAAAGAGGCGACGGAGAAAATCGCGAAGGCGAAACGCTCTCCGAGTCTCTATTTTTTGAAGCCGGGAGGGAGCGTCAAACTGGAAATAAAAGGCTTCCCAGCCGCCGATCAAAGGATGTCCGTTCGCCAAACGCTGACAAGCAAATTGACGGCGCTCGGCGTAACGATCGACGAAGATTCGGACGTGACGCTTCAGGCAAAATATGAGACCGGCGAGGTTCGCAAAGATACGATAGGTCCTCCTATCGGCATGGGATTCCTGCGAGGACCGTTCGGCCCTCGTTCGCCGAACGTTCAGGCGATTGCCGTACAAACCTACGATAGTACGCTTCGATTCGTCTATCAGAACAAAACGGCCTGGTCGGTAAAAACTCTGTGGCCTCCGATGGGACGAATACAGTCGGACGAGTCGGGCGTGGACGACGAACGGGAAGGCCGTCTGGCCGCTATTCGATTCTTCGAGAGCGCAGACCTGCCCGACACGCTCGTCAAACCGCAAAACGACGTTGAATCCGGCGAAGGCGCGCTCGGATCGACCGAAATCACAATACATGGTCTGCAACCATACGTCCCGCCCAAACTGTCGCCGAAACAACCGAACGACGCGACTCCTTCGCCGAATCCTGACAAGGGCCTGCAACCGTCAAATCATAAGCAGTATCTCTAATTTGACGTGAAAAAACGCCGCTCTTCCCGCGGCGGAGGGCGTTTTTCTTCCGTACCAAGTCGACGTATAATCGATCAGGTTTTAATTCCTTTCTCGGCAATTCAGAAAACAATCTCCTCGGACAAAGATACCCTTGATGTCTCAACTCCTATCGTTAGCGCAGCATCTTCGCTCAGCGACGTCGTTCTTCGCCTGGTTCATCCTGCTCGTTTCCCTTTCGACATGCGACGCCTCCGAATTTCGCACTTGGCAAGACGCCTCAGGCAAACATTCAATCGATGCAAAATATAAATCAGCGAAGGGCTACGTGATCTTTCTTGAGCGCAAAGACGGTTCAACGGTAAAAATCGCCAAACAGAAACTAAGCGAGGAAGATCGACTGTATTTGAAAAAATACGAGGAACTCGACGAGAATCCCTTCGAGGAGACGGCTCCGCCGAAATCGAAGGACAACTCGTCGACGACAAAATCCGATAAAGGAAACAGTACGTCGGGCTCTGCGTCGATCAGTCCCGATTGGAACGGCGTAAAGAACGTCGCACGGTATTCAGGTTCGCCCTGGCGACTCAACGTTCCGCCCGTCGACGCCCCCAAGGCGCCCGAATCACTTTCGCCGATAGCGATCAACGAGCTGAACGTCTCTATTGCCGTAGAGCGATCCGTCGCCTTCGATTCTACGGCGGGCATCGCCGTAATGAGCGCCTCGGACCGTTTTGCGGCCGTTTCAAGAAACCCCCAATATACGCAAGTGACTCTATTGGATCTAAACGCGGGGAAAAGCGTTGAGTGCGGAAGAATTCCCGGCACGAAACGAGTGCTTGCCGTGCACCCGGACGGCAAACAATTTCTTTTCCAAAAACGCGATCAACGATCGGGAAAATCGAACCTCTTGGAAGCTTGGAGTATTTCAGGCGATCGACTTGTCTCGCTATTCAGATGGAGTCCGGACGATTCAAGAGAAAACGCCCCATTTATCCCGAGGATGATGAAATGGGCCGCTTTCCCGGAAGCCGACAGGTTGCTGACGCTAAATGACGACGGGAAGCTGGTTTTGTGGAGTTGGCCGGACGTGCGGCCGCTCTACGTTTTTTCCATCCATGCGGGTTGCAATCCGGCGGTTAGCCCTGACCGCAAGTTTTTGGCTTTTTCGACGGTCGAGGGAGTCGGAATTCTTCATGTACGGAGCGGCAGAATTTCGGCGGGCAAGAAACTCTCCGGCTTGGCCGATAATCTCTCATTCAGCCCCGACGGACAAAAAATCGCCTTCTGGTTAGACGGAGCAATCTACGTCCTCAACGTCTCCGACGGCGTCGCGTATCGCAAGATCGGCATAGTCAACACGAATCCGTTTAAGGACTCCATTCTCTGGCCGACGTCGAAGGGAATCTTGATCGGCGGCTCTCGCTACTTCGATCTTGCGGAGCAAGTTCACGTTTGGGATTATCAAAGCTCCGACGAAAAGCCGCTTTACTATAAAGGAGCTTGCTGGTTTTTCTCTTCGCAAGGAAGAGGTTCCCTTAGCGCGCTAGTTCCGTTCGCCATACCTCATACGGCAGCCACGATCAAACTCGCGGAGATCAAAGACGACGAAGATTTTTTTATTCTCAAACCGGGAAAAACGGCAAAAGTGGAAGTCGTCGGCGAGTTTGACGCCGAGCAACGAAAAAAAATACTCAAATCGCTGGAGGATCAGGTCCTGTCGCGCGGATATAAAATCAACCCGCAAAGCGAAATCACGATTGAGGCTCGGTATGAGAGAGGGGAAACGATCAAACGAAAATATCGGCATCACGGATTCCGAGGCCTTGGCGGCCCTCTCGGTCCAGGCGGTCCTCAAATGGTCGAGTCGGAAGTCTCCTTCCAAATAATCAATCTCTCAGTCAAGATACTTTATCAGGAAAAAGCCGTGTGGGAGAGAAGCTATACGCACGGACCGCCGCCTATCCTGACGGTGAGAGATGGAGAGTCGGCGCAAGCGGCCGCGGACCGGACGCGAGAGCCGGATCTCTCGTTTTTTGAAAATTCTGTATTACCGGCGAAACTTCCCCGGCCGCAAGAGGGAAAATTTCTCTTTGGCGCGGCGCCCCTCGGCGCGTCGGCGGTCACTCCTCACGGATTAGAGAAGATCGAGCCGCCGCAGCTTCCTCCGCAGAAAACAATCGACCCGAAGAAACCTACGGATCCGGAGCAAGATCGAAAGCCCGACGAAAAGCCAAAATACTATTTATAAGCGAAACGCTTCGGCGATTCGACGTTTCGCCGACCGAAACTGCGAGAGGAAACCAGTTGCTTGAACCGGAATTATCTCAAGTCGGCTTTCGCTCGTTCGACGCGAACTCGATAGATGGCGTCGCCTAATTCTCGAGTCGCTCGCACAGTCTCGACGTAGGGCGAATCGCAAAAGTCAATCATGCCAATTTGACCGTTCTCGCCGTCTTCTCGCCCCGTCGCGGACGGCGACGCCCAACAAAACCAATGAGCGCCGACGAATTGCGGATTTTGCAAGGCGCTCATCACGTATTGCTTGAATAAACCGGCGCGATCTTCTTGGTCGGATGCCGGTCCGAGGCCGGTCCAAAACATTCCGCGATCCAATGCGCCGAAACTAAATTCCGTGGCCATAATCGGCTTGTCCACGATATTCAAGCGAAAGCCGCTGAGGTCGTCACGGTAAAGGTTGTAGCTGATTACGTCGCAATATTTTCCGGCGCTCGCGATAATGTCGTCATTATGCTTGTGAAAACGGCTGCCAAGGTAAAGCTTGTCCGGTGCGACGGCTTTTAATTCCGACCGACAAACTTCGTAAAACTTCTCGATATAATGACGATAGAAATCGGCGGCGTCGTTTCGGGCCGCGCTCTGATTATAACTCTCGTTGCCGACGGCCATGGAATCCCATGACGCGAAGGAGGAACCCCATGCGTCGTTGAGAGCGGAGATCGTGCGGTATTTCGCCTTCAGATCTTCAATCAAAGCGCGTTTCGCGGCGGTCGTCGTGGCCGGACGAATCATCACTCGCTGATATAACAAATTTATATCCGAGAAATCGCGTTCGTTATAAACAAAATAGCCGATGCACCAAGGATCTTTCGCGGTCGTCTCTTTCTCCTCGGCGAATGACGCTTTCAAAGCGCTCCGCAATTCGTCGTCAAACGGATCGGGACAATGATATTGCAGATCGGCAACTCTCGGTTCGATGATTTTCGTATAAGCCGCTTTTCCGGCCAAATAGGCCGTATTGTCGGACCAAGCGCCGACGGTATTCATTCCCCAGCTTCGCAGTCGACGCAAATCAAGATCGGCGACGGTCTTATCCCAGTTTTCCCCGTATTTACGACAACGGTTCGCGGATAAGAATTCAAATCGTTTTACGCCTCCGTTAAGATAGTATTTCGCGAGCGGAGAATTGTCCTTCGGTAATCCTTCAAAGTAATTTTCCCGCCGATCGACGAAGGTTCCTCCGCCCCGAACGTTCAGACAATTGGAGCCGAAAGACCAAAACAGCTTGCCGTCCGGATCGACCAGCCACCAATAGGCGCCAATCTTTTCCGTGCGAAAACTACCGGTCGCGCGAAGCTTCGGCCCTTTCGTCCAACCGCCGTATTTATTGAATTCTTTTGGCCCCGGTCGCTCCGACAGGTCTTTCGCCTCGCTCTCGGCGGCCCGCTTCAAATCGGACTCGTCATGCGTTTTTCCCGGCCAATCCGCGTGTTTATATTGACCGAACTGATCGATAAACGGAAAAAAAGCGTTTCCTTTCTCCTTCATTTCGGCGGGAACGATATACTTCGCTCCCGAGATGGACAAAATTTCCAAACGCTGATCAACGTCGGTCGAAAAAAGAGTCATTCGAAGAAAACGAATTTCAGACGCATCCACATTATGCCAATGCGTTTGAAATCCGCCCGGCAGTCCGTACATCGCTTTGTACAAACCAAGTCTTGCGCATTCGTCGAAAACAAGCAATTCCGGATGTTTCGCCTGAGAGATTGTTTCGCGGTATAAATAAACTCGCAATGTCTTGACTTGTCCGGAAGGAATAAAACCTTCGAGAAAAGAAGAATTACTCCAATCGTTGTAGCCGTCGCTGGCGAGCATGCAACGGACCCGCGCGGATTTCGTTCCGGAATTGCGTACGACTATTTCAGTCAAAGCGTAGTCGCTCAAATTCCACGAACCGGCCCCAAGAAGCGAGTTGTTCGGTGAAAACGTAATATAAGCGGTTTGATTGGCCGCGGCGTTGACGCGTAAAACGCCGCCGGATTCTTGAACGTTCGCTCCATTGACCGAAACGTTTCCCTTGCGAATTTTACCGGCGAAGTCGAAAAGATAGTAATTATCGGACGGAGCGGCGTAGGCCGAGGAGGAAGTACTGGCCTGAAAAAGCAACGCCGCTAAAATCGCGACCGTTGCGATGATCGCCAAATCGACGCCCCAATGCAATTTTTTTCGTCTACCGACCATTTGTTTCGACGCGTTCTTTACCTCGGCATGCAACATGGCTCTAGGGCCCCTGCGTTTGCGAATCAATAGAAATCCAAAACGGACATAGGCGACGAAAGTCGCATGAGCGGAATTATACCCGATTTAAAGAACGATTCCACACAGCACGGCGAGTTTTCCCAAAACCAAAACTCGCCGTGCTAAGGATAAGGCAGGCCGTAAGAATTACTCGTCGCCGCCTTCGCCGTCGCCGGCGGCAACCTCTACGCCGGACGCCAAAACCTTTTCTCGCAATTCTTCCGTAATTTTCGGGTTGTCCCTCAAAAATTCCCGCGCCTTTTCCTTTCCTTGGCCAAGCTGCATGTCGCCGTAGCGGAACCATGTCCCGGAGCGATTTACAACTTTGCAATTCGTGGCCAAATCAAGGACGTCCCCTTCATAACTAATGCCGTCGGCATGCATCATATCGAACTCCGCGACCCGAAACGGCGGAGCCACCTTGTTTTTCACGACTTTCGCCCGCACCCTCTGCCCCACGACCTCTTCGCCGTCTTTCAGTTGACCGATGCGACGTACGTCAATGCGGCAGGAACAGTAAAATTTGAGAGCCCGACCGCCCGGCGTCGTCTCGGGACTTCCGAACATGACGCCAATTTTTTCACGAATTTGATTGATAAATATCACGGCCGTCTTGCTGCGATTGATCGCGCCAGTCAGCTTTCGCATCGACTGACTCATAAGGCGGGCTTGCAATCCGACATGCGAATCGCCGATATCGCCTTCCAACTCCTTCTTGGGAACCAACGCGGCCACCGAATCGACGACTATTACGTCAACGGCGTTCGAGCGAATAAGCATTTCAGTAATGTGCATCGCTTCTTCTCCGCTGCCTGGCTGACTGACCAAGAGCGATTCCAGATTCACACCGATTTTTTTGGCCCAGGTCGGATCAAGAGCATGCTCGGCGTCAATGAAAGCCGCAATTCCGCCCCGTTTTTGAGAATTGGCCGCCACATGCAAAGCAAGGGTCGTTTTACCGCTCGACTCCGGCCCGAAGATTTCAACGATTCGACCGATGGGAATTCCGCGACCGCCCAAAGCCAAATCCAAGGAAAGGCTTCCGGTGGGAATGCCTTCGATCGGGCCGCGGCGATCTACGCCTAACGGCATAATCGCCCCTTCGCCAAATTGCTTTTCTATTTGCGCGACGGTGTTTTGCAATTCCGGATGAGCTGCAAAAATGGAACTGGTTTTGCCTTCGCTCGCCGATTTCGATGCAACAGCCTTTTTCGCCATGATCGTAAAATCCTACGCTTTGTTTTTTGATAGGTTGCTAGATGAATAATGTGAAGCGATCTCTTTACGCGGCGAAAGCAGCCGGAGATCGCGCGAAAGTGAACTTATGAACAGTATATCAATCGCAGTCGGTTACGCAATAGAGACCGCCGGCCGGATGATAGCAAATTTCACAACGGATTCCAATTCACTGGCGGATGCCAATTACGAGCGAAACTCCGTGTCTTTTTTGGGGTTCAATTGCCTTAAACTTCCCAGCCCCCCCAAAAAGCATAGCAAATCATTGCAAAATGATCTCCGCCCTGATAATATACAGAATAGGCAAGGGTTTCCGCGCAGGGCCACCATCGCGGAATAGAAAAGAAAAGGAACCCGCTCTCCGCCGCTCATTCAACTTTTTACTCCTCATGCCGCCTTCGGGTTGCATGCAGGGAGCTTCGTTTTTTGCGGATGTTTTTTCTCCCGCAAATTACGCCTTGCCTATTCCATCAGTCGCTCGACGTTTTCCAATGCGCCCAATGAAGGGGCCTATTCTCTTTCCCTTCTAACATGGCGAAATAAGAAATCACAAAGAGGCGACGATGAGCGGATTATCCTCCATCCTCCCAAATCTCCACAATTTTTGCCAATTTGATCTCCGGTAATCATAATGAAATACGCCAAAGAACACTTTTCGTTCCAAGGAAATCCCTCCATGGGTATCCGTTATTACGCTCTTGTCGTCGCTCTCGGAATTTCGCTCATTGGCTTATTCCCCCAAGCCGCGACGGCGACCCCTCCGTCAAGCAGCTACAGCCTCATTTTCGCGGATGAATTCTCGGGCACCTCGCTCGATTCCTATAAATGGAACACCGGCTATCCTTGGGGCAACGGGCACACCCACAACCACTTGGCCGCCTGCTATGATAGCAACCTCGCCGTCTCTGACGGCGCGCTCAACATTACCGCAAAAAAGGAAGTCACTACCGTCACCGGAACCGTATATAACTACACCTCCGGAGTCATCAACACTCAAGGAAAACTCAACATCAATGCCGGATACCTTGAGGCGAGCATCCAAATCCCCAGCAACATGACCGGAATGTGGCCTGCGTTTTGGATGCTTGGCGCCGGTTGGCCGCCCGAGATCGACATCATGGAAGTCCAGTCGCCCGACACAAATTCCTACTGGGCGAACTACCACTACACCTACGGCACCACCAACACTTCGTACGGCTGGGAAACCACGGTCGGAACGTTGAACACCAGCTCGCACATCTTCGCCGTCGATTGGACGTCGACAAATATGACGTTCTATTTGGACGGGGTCTACCGACACTCAATCACCGACACGGCCGCCATCGCCGACGCAGTCAACATGTATCTGATTCTCAACCTCGCCGTCGGCGGCGCTTGGGGCGGCGGAGATGCCGGCGCCGCTGCGGGAACCTACCCCGAGACCATGACCGTCGATTGGGTGCGCGTCTGGCAGAAGACGACGACGAGCGGAGTTCTTTCCTGGAAAGGAACCTCGTCGAACTCCACCTGGACCTCGACCGCGAATTGGACGGGGGGCGTCGCCGCGACCATGTCTTCGCAAACCGCCTCCTTCGGATCCGTGGCCAATTCCGCAATCACCGTCGATTGGTCCAACTCATTGACCTGCGCCGGGCTTACCTTCAGCGGAACCACCGCCTACACCCTCGGCGGCGGAAACGAATCGCTCATGCTCGCCAACGTCACAAGCGTTGCGGCCACCTCCGCGACGCCCTACGGCACGACCGCCTACGTCACCGCCTCCGGATCGAAGACGCAAACCATTAACTCCCGCATCGACGCCTACAGCTCCAGGATCGTCTTCAACGCCAGTTCGACCGGCACGCTGGCTCTCGCCGGCGGAATCACCGGATCCTCCTCGATGATCTTCTCCTCCGGAAACTTCGCAATCAAAGGAGCCGCAAGCTATCTCGGAACCACCTCCATCACCGGAACGACCAACGTCACCCTCTCCGGATCCGGAAGCTTAGGAAACGCCAACGCCGTGACCGACGTCGCACCTTTCGTCGGCGATTCGGGAACCGTCACCTTTAGCTCCGGAGCCACTGGCGTATTGAGCGGCTCCTCCATATACCTCGGACGCAACGCTGGCGGAAACGCCGTGATCAATCAGCTCGGCGGGAACGTCAAAGCGACCGACAATCTTTACGTCGGATTCTTCGGAAAAGCCAGCTATAGCTTAACCAACGCCAGCGGAACTTGCGCCGCCCTTCGACTCGCCACCGCGACAAACGCCTCGGGAACCGTCAATCTAAACTCCGGCGCCACGCTCACGACCCAAGGCGTTTACGGCGGCGCCGGAACTAGCGTCTTCAACTGCAACGGCGGCGTGCTGAAAGCCGCGGCGGACTCCGCCTCTTTCTTCCAAGGGATCACCTCCGTCAATTATCTCGCCGGGGGACTTTCTTTCGACACCAACGGCCACGACGTCACGATTACGCAAAGCATATCCAATTACACGACCGGCTCAGGATTCTTCAACAAGAGAGGAAACGGCACGCTCGCCTTGAACGGCGAGAATATCTTCACGGGATGGACTTATGTGTACGGCGGCACGCTGAAACTCGGAAGCTCCGCCTCGCTCGCCAGCAAAAGAATCACCTTGTTCGAGACCTCAACGCTCGACGTCTCCGAAAAAACCGATTATGCCATCGCCCCTAACCAAACTCTCTGGGGCAACGGAACCGTCCTCGGCTCGCTCACCGTAAGCGGAACCGTCGTCGCCGGAAATCCTTTCGGCGCCCTGCGAACAAGCGACGTCGCCTTCGCCTCCGGCTCCGCGTTGTGGGTCGCCGTCACCGCCGACTCCCAAGGATCCCTTGATTGCTCCGGTACGATCGCCATCGCGTCGGGAACGCAGCTCGCCGCCGATTTCGGCGAATTCTCGCCGACCCTCTGCAACCATTTCGATCTCATGAACTTCGCTTCCGTCAGCGGGACGTTCTCCTCGCTCTCTTTGCCGACCTTGGCGAACGGACTCGTCTGGAATACCAAAAACCTCTACGTCAACGGAAGCATCTCCGCCGTCTACGAGGGAATCACCGACGTCACCAAGTGGAACGGAGCCGACGGAGCCGACGCCTCCGACGCGGCAAGCTGGGCCTGCGACGCCCTTAGCGCGACCTCGACCCTCTCCTTCGACGCCTCGGGAACGACCTCCAACTCCGTCGTCTTCCAGTCGACGCAAACCGTCAAGGGATTCGTCTTCACCAACGCCACGACCTCCTCCTACGCCGTGAGCGGCGCGAAGATCGTCGTGGCCGGAACCTCGGCCATGACCGTGTGCGAATCAAATTACGATCAGGTCGTCGCAAACGCCCTCCGCCTCGACGACTCCTCGATCTTCGCCGTCGCCGGACCGGGAAAACTCACCTTGAGCGGCTCGATCTCCGGTGCGGGAAGCGTCACCAAAACCGGCTCCGGAATCTTGGTCCTCGCAAGCGACTCCGCCCAAACCGGAGCGACCCTCGTGCAAACGGGAACGTTACGTCTCGCCGCCGCCGACGGAACAATGAACGTCGGCGCCGTCGTAAACGACGCCGCCTTGGAAATCGCCCAAGGAACCGCGACCGTCGAATCCGTAACCGGAACCGGATCCACCTACGTCGCCGACGGAATCCTCGTCGTCGGCGTCCTGGTGCAAGACTCCCTTATCCTCGGAGGCTCCGCACCGACGCTCGTCGATACAGCCGCGACCGCTCCCGTACCAGAACCAAACGCGTACTTAGCTGTCGCAATCGCCGTTATATCGACCCTAAGCCTGAAACCCCGGCGCCTCAAAGCGAACTAGCCAATATCATTAACTTCAATTACTTAAAACTACTAAATAGAGTGATTTTTAACACGAACTATTTACACATCTACAACCAAAGACATCCTTTTGCGCATAAACTACAACTACGCATTGAAATTAGCACAACCGTTGGTAGAATCATAGCGGTTGAGCATTTGCGATCCGCCTCGCCGTCGGCTACTCGACGGCGACGAACGTCTCCTTCTCGCAGAACGGTCGCAAGTTAAACCAAACTCGACGCGCGCTTCGCCTTTTGGCGTTCGTACTCATCAATCGACTTTTCAGAGGACTTACGAAATGCACCTTCGCAGATCCCCATCGATCGTCTTCGTAACAATCGTGCTTTTCCTTTTTTGTTTGCAAGCGGGATCGTTTAATTCGTTGCATGCGGCGCCGCCGAGCAGTGACTCTTACTCCCTTATTTTCGCCGACGAATTCGGCGGATCCACGCTCGACACCTATAAATGGAATTACGGATATCCGTGGAATTCGACTTACGTCCACAACCATGATGCGGCGTGCTACCCGGCCAACGTCACCGAATCGGACGGCGTCCTAAACCTCACCGCAAAAAAACAGACGACGACGGTGACCGGCACCACGTATTACTTCACGTCGGGGGCGATCAACACCTCGGGCAAGCTCAATATCAGTTCGGGTTATCTCGAGGCAAGCATTAAAATGCCCGGCAATATGACCGGCGTTTGGCCGGCGTTCTGGATGCTCGGCAGCGGCTGGCCGCCTGAGATCGACATCATGGAGGATAAGGCCGGGGAAAACTGGAATTACTATTCCATTTACCATTACACGGACTCGAGCAACAAAGAGCAAGCATACACGCAACACAATTCCGTCGGCTCCAATCTCAGCTCCGATTATCATCGATTCGGGCTCGACTGGACTTCTTCTTACATGAAGTTTTATTTCGACGGTTCTTTGATGTACACGGTCACCGACACGTCGGCCATCGCCGACGCCGTGAATATGTATTTGCTTCTCAATCTCGCGGTCGGCGGCGCCTGGGGCGGCGATCCCTGGTCGGCCACCTACCCAAACTCAATGAAAATCGATTGGGTGCGCGTTTGGCAAAAGACTAGCTCGACCGGCGAAGGGACCAGAATATGGAAAGGGGCGTCGGGCACATGCACTTGGGGAAGCACGTCAAACTGGGTCGGCGGCACCGTTCCGTCCTGCTCCACCGAATACGCCTTCTTCGATTCCGTCTCCGGCAGTTCCGTCACGGTCAACTGGTCGAATTCACTGACAACGGGCGGAATATCTCTCGGCGGAACCACCGCCTACACCCTCGGCACGGGCAATGAGTCGCTCATGCTCGCTCAAATCAACGACACGTCCGTCGCTAATCCCTATAGCTCCGGCACGGCCTACATTTCTTTATCCGGATCGCAATCGCACACGATCAAGTCGCGACTGGACCTTTACAGCCATCTGGCCATTCAATCCACTTCGACGGGCACATTGACCTTGGCCGGCGGCATCACGGGGCCCGCCGGATTCCGCCTTCTTTCGGGAAACGTCCGAATCACAGGCGATTCCACCTTCCGAAGCAATTCCTTCATTAACGGCGGCTCTTTAACCCTCGACGCCGGCGGATCCTTCGGCGCGTCCGTGCTTTTGACAAGAGTCGGCTCCGTCACCGATTCCGTTACGAAGCTTATCGTCGGTGCGCGGGGCGAGATGGACGCTTCGACCCTTGAACTCGCATATACTTCCGGAAGTCAAGTAGAAATGCTGCAAACTAGCGGAACCGTGTACGCCGCAACCAGTATCGTCGTCGGCTCCTTCGGCACTGCCAACTACACGCTGACCGGCGGAATCGCGACTTGTTCTTCCATGATCATTGGATTAAACGAAGGCGCCGTCGGGTCCGTCACCATAAACGCCGACGCAACACTGACCGCAAGTAGCGTCGCAGGCAGTTCCGGCGTTAGCACGTTCAACTTCAACGGCGGAACCGTCAAAGCGGCCGCGACTGCCTCGGCGTTTTTGGATAAGCTTACATACGCGAATATCCAAGCCGGAGGGGCAATATTCGACACCAACGGCTACGACGTCGGAATCGCTCAAGCTCTTATCGACGCCCCCTCCGTACACGGATCACTTACGAAGCAAGGCGCAGGAACGCTCACTCTCTCCGGTTCCAACACCTACTCGGGAACCACCTACGTCAACGCCGGCGCATTGAGCCTCGCCCCGACTACGGCGCATAATCTCTCGGCCGTGGTTAACAACGCGGCATTCGAAATCGCTCACGGATCCGTGACCGTCGATTCCGTAACCGGAGCCGGATCCACCTACGTCGCCGACGGAATCCTCGTCGTCGGAACCCTCGTACAAGACTCCCTCTTCCTCGGCCAAGCCGCCCCGGAATCGGCGACCGCCGCGACCGAAGCCGTCCCCGAACCCGTAGCTTGGCTCACATTTGCTTTCGCTGCTGCTCTATTCGCTGCGATTCGACGTCGAAGCCTTCTGTGAGCTTTTCCCCAGGATGAACCAATGACGCTCCTAACAGTTCGATGGACCGCGGCGACATTCCTTTTTGTGCTAAGCGTCTTCGCTCTTTCTCAGGCCTTCGCCTCGCCCCCCTCGTCCGCCTACAGCCTCATTTTCGCGGATGAATTCTCGGGCACCTCGCTCGATTCCTATAAATGGAACACCGGCTATCCTTGGGGCAACGGGCACACCCACAACCACTTGGCCGCCTGCTATGATAGCAACCTCGCCGTCTCTGACGGCGCGCTCAACATTACCGCAAAAAAGGAAGTCACTACCGTCACCGGAACCGTATATAACTACACCTCTGGAGTCATCAACACTCAAGGAAAACTCAACATCAATTCCGGATACCTTGAGGCGAGCATCCAAATCCCCAGCAACATGACCGGAATGTGGCCTGCGTTTTGGATGCTTGGCGCCGGTTGGCCGCCCGAGATCGACATCATGGAAGTCCAGTCGCCCGACACAAATTCCTACTGGGCGAACTACCACTACACCTACGGCACCACCAACACTTCGTACGGCTGGGAAACCACGGTCGGAACGCTAAACACTAGTTCTCACATCTTCGCCGTCGATTGGACGTCGACAAATATGACGTTCTATTTGGACGGGGTCTACCGACACTCAATCACCGACACGGCCGCCATCGCCGACGCAGTCAACATGTATCTGATTCTCAACCTCGCCGTCGGCGGCGCTTGGGGCGGCGGTTCCGCCGGAGCCGCGGCGGGAACCTACCCCGAAACCATGACCGTCGATTGGGTTCGCGTCTGGCAAAACACAAGCAATTTCAACACATCAACAGTCTGGAAAGGCTCGGGAAGCGGAACGCTTTCTTGGACATCGACCTCTAACTGGACTAACGGCGTCGCGAAGTCCAGTTGTCAAACAGCCTCTTTTAACTCCGTCGCCAGAAGCTCCGTCATCGTCGATTGGTCCAACTCTCAAACCATCGCCGGAATCTCTCTCGGCGGAACCACTTCCTATACGCTTGGCGGAGGGAACGAGTCTTTGATGCTCGCCAACGTGTTAACGAACTCCCCGTCTCCCACGGCCACCTTCGCCTACGTCAACGTCTCTGGATCGCAATCCCATACGATTAAGTCCCGTTTAGAAGCCTATAGCACAATCGTCGTAAACGCCAGTTCGACGGGAATCCTCACCCTTGCCGGAGAAATTACAGGGCCTTCGTCGTTAATTTTCGCTTCGGGAAACGTCCTGTTCACGGGACGCAATTCCCAACAAGGCACGACTTCAGTCGTCGGAACCGGCACTAACCTCGTTCTTGCCGAACATGGAAGCCTAAACACTAAACAATCCACTTTTGAAATAATACCAACGATTGGATCTGGAACCGTCACAATCCAAGCCAATTCGTCAGCCTCCCTTTCCGGTTCCCATATCTATCTAGCGGGTTCATTCGGCGGAACCGCCACGTTAGATCAACTCGGCGGAAACGTCATCGCCGCGGAAAACATCAACGTCGGTTATTTCGGAAAAGGTACGTACACGCTCTCCGGCGGCGCAAGTTCCTGCGTCAAGCTCCGCCTTGCTACCGCGACGGGAGCCTCGGGAACGGTTATCCTGAACTCCGGCGCAACGCTTACGGCTCAAGCAATTTTCGGAGGATACGGGACTAGCGCTTTTAATTTCAACGGCGGAACCGTCAAAGCGGCCGCGACTGCCTCGGCGTTTTTGGATAAGCTTACATACGCGAATATCCAAGCCGGAGGGGCAATATTCGACACCAACGGCTACGACGTCGGAATCGCTCAAGCTCTTATCGACGCCCCCTCCGTACACGGATCACTTACGAAGCAAGGCGCAGGAACGCTCACTCTCTCCGGTTCCAACACCTACTCGGGAACCACCTACGTCAACGCCGGCGCATTGAGCCTCGCCCCGACTACGGCGCATAATCTCTCGGCCGTGGTTAACAACGCGGCATTCGAAATCGCTCACGGATCCGTGACCGTCGATTCCGTAACCGGAGCCGGATCCACCTACGTCGCCGACGGAATCCTCGTCGTCGGAACCCTCGTACAAGACTCCCTCTTCCTCGGCCAAGCCGCCCCGGAATCGGCGACCGCCGCGACCGAAGCCGTCCCCGAACCCGCAGCTTGCTTCACAATGATTATTGCGGCGGCAACGCTACTCGCCGCATTGCGTCGTCAACGTCGACTACGAGCCATTTCCTAGGAATATTTAATGACGTCCCCAACCTTTCGCTGGACGACCGCAACGATACTTTTTGCTTTAAGCGTCAGCGGCGTTCACACAGCGCTCGCCGCGGCGCCTTCATCCGCCTATTCCCTTACTTTCGCCGACGAGTTCTCCGGCTCGTCGCTCGACTCCTATAAGTGGACCAACACTTATCCGTGGGAAACGGTTAAAGTAAACACTGCGAACACTTACGTCAGCGACGGATCCGTTCACCTCGGCTCGACTCGAGAATCGTGGAACGGCCTTGAGTTTAGCGAATCGGCGATCACAACGAGCGGGCTCTATAACTTCACCTGCGGATACGTCGAAGTCAGCGAGAAAATCTCAAACGTGCGAGGCTCCTGGCCCGCCATCTGGATGCTCGGCAGCGGTTGGCCCCCCGAAATCGATATCATGGAGGCGCCGCAGTTCGTTACGAATAATGATTCTACCGCGTACAACACCGCCTACCATTACACCAATTCCAGCGGCGTCAAGGCGGACGCCCCCTATCTCGGCTTCGCATATCCGGGCGTCGATCTATCTGCCGCCTACCATACTTATGGTTTGGAATGGACGACCACCGCTTTGAAATTCTATTTCGACGGAGCGGTCGTAAAATCCACCCCCCTCGATAACGCTCAAAAGCAAGCCATTTCCAATCTATATTTGCTGCTTACGAACGGGAACGGTTCTTGGGCTGGAACGCCAACCGCCGAGCAATGGGCCGCAGGAACTACTTGCTACGCTGACGTCGATTGGGTTCGCATCTGGCAGAAGACGACGACGAGCGGAGTTCTTTCCTGGAAAGGAACCTCGTCGAACTCCACCTGGACCTCGACCGCGAATTGGACGGGGGGCGTCGCCGCGACCATGTCTTCGCAAACCGCCTCCTTCGGATCCGTGGCCAATTCCGCAATCACCGTCGATTGGTCCAACTCATTGACCTGCGCCGGGCTTACCTTCAGCGGAACCACCGCCTACACCCTCGGCGGCGGAAACGAATCGCTCATGCTCGCCAACGTCACAAGCGTTGCGGCCACCTCCGCGACGCCCTACGGCACGACCGCCTACGTCACCGCCTCCGGATCGAAGACGCAAACCATTAACTCCCGCATCGACGCCTACAGCTCCAGGATCGTCTTCAACGCCAGTTCGACCGGCACGCTGGCTCTCGCCGGCGGAATCACCGGATCCTCCTCGATGATCTTCTCCTCCGGAAACTTCGCAATCAAAGGAGCCGCAAGCTATCTCGGAACCACCTCCATCACCGGAACGACCAACGTCACCCTCTCCGGATCCGGAAGCTTAGGAAACGCCAACGCCGTGACCGACGTCGCACCTTTCGTCGGCGATTCGGGAACCGTCACCTTTAGCTCCGGAGCCACTGGCGTATTGAGCGGCTCCTCCATATACCTCGGACGCAACGCTGGCGGAAACGCCGTGATCAATCAGCTCGGCGGGAACGTCAAAGCGACCGACAATCTTTACGTCGGATTCTTCGGAAAAGCCAGCTATAGCTTAACCAACGCCAGCGGAACTTGCGCCGCCCTTCGACTCGCCACCGCGACAAACGCCTCGGGAACCGTCAATCTAAACTCCGGCGCCACGCTCACGACCCAAGGCGTTTACGGCGGCGCCGGAACTAGCGTCTTCAACTGCAACGGCGGCGTGCTGAAAGCCGCGGCGGACTCCGCCTCTTTCTTCCAAGGGATCACCTCCGTCAATTATCTCGCCGGGGGACTTTCTTTCGACACCAACGGCCACGACGTCACGATTACGCAAAGCATATCCAATTACACGACCGGCTCAGGATTCTTCAACAAGAGAGGAAACGGCACGCTCGCCTTGAACGGCGAGAATATCTTCACGGGATGGACTTATGTGTACGGCGGCACGCTGAAACTCGGAAGCTCCGCCTCGCTCGCCAGCAAAAGAATCACCTTGTTCGAGACCTCAACGCTCGACGTCTCCGAAAAAACCGATTATGCCATCGCCCCTAACCAAACTCTCTGGGGCAACGGAACCGTCCTCGGCTCGCTCACCGTAAGCGGAACCGTCGTCGCCGGAAATCCTTTCGGCGCCCTGCGAACAAGCGACGTCGCCTTCGCCTCCGGCTCCGCGTTGTGGGTCGCCGTCACCGCCGACTCCCAAGGATCCCTTGATTGCTCCGGTACGATCGCCATCGCGTCGGGAACGCAGCTCGCCGCCGATTTCGGCGAATTCTCGCCGACCCTCTGCAACCATTTCGATCTCATGAACTTCGCTTCCGTCAGCGGGACGTTCTCCTCGCTCTCTTTGCCGACCTTGGCGAACGGACTCGTCTGGAATACCAAAAACCTCTACGTCAACGGAAGCATCTCCGCCGTCTACGAGGGAATCACCGACGTCACCAAGTGGAACGGAGCCGACGGAGCCGACGCCTCCGACGCGGCAAGCTGGGCCTGCGACGCCCTTAGCGCGACCTCGACCCTCTCCTTCGACGCCTCGGGAACGACCTCCAACTCCGTCGTCTTCCAGTCGACGCAAACCGTCAAGGGATTCGTCTTCACCAACGCCACGACCTCCTCCTACGCCGTGAGCGGCGCGAAGATCGTCGTGGCCGGAACCTCGGCCATGACCGTGTGCGAATCAAATTACGATCAGGTCGTCGCAAACGCCCTCCGCCTCGACGACTCCTCGATCTTCGCCGTCGCCGGACCGGGAAAACTCACCTTGAGCGGCTCGATCTCCGGTGCGGGAAGCGTCACCAAAACCGGCTCCGGAATCTTGGTCCTCGCAAGCGACTCCGCCCAAACCGGAGCGACCCTCGTGCAAACGGGAACGTTACGTCTCGCCGCCGCCGACGGAACAATGAACGTCGGTGCCGTCGTAAACGACGCCGCCTTGGAAATCGCCCAAGGAACCGCGACCGTCGAATCCGTAACCGGAACCGGATCCACCTACGTCGCCGACGGAATCCTCGTCGTCGGCGTCCTGGTGCAAGACTCCCTTATCCTCGGAGGCTCCGCACCGACGCTCGTCGATACAGCCGCGACCGCTCCCGTACCAGAACCAAACGCGTACTTAGCTGTCGCAATCGCCGCGGTAATGGCCTATCGATTCGCTAAAAGACCGCGCAAGTAACGACGAATCATTACAACATTAAAATAACAAAGCCTTCGACTCCGTTTCGGAATCGAGGGCTTTGTTATTTCGATCGACGCCGAAGAAACCAATTTCTCGGCTAGAGCAAATAGGAAGAAGTCATTCTACAGTCCCTTTCCAGACAAGGTTAAAACTCAATTTCTCTACAAAAACGCATCTTGGCTAGGCGACCTATTCTTCGCAAGCGGTAAAAATTGCAAGTAAAAAAGCCGCTTTTGAGCGCCGCCGCGCCAAGCCCCAATCCCGGTTTTCCGCCGTTCCTTACAACGCCATACCTCCGTTCCTACGATCCCTCGGCCCCTTCCCTGCTTAATACGGATCCCAGTTTCATACCGCGCTTTTTTTGCGATGGCGTAGTTTATCCATTATGCTATGGCGACCTGATTTACGGGAGGTCGTCATGTACGTTCGCGTTTCGGAGTTGCCGCCTGAACTTCAGCGACAGGCCAAAAGGGAACGAGACGCGTTTCTCTTTCAGCGGTTACGAATCATCATTTTGGCCATCCAGGGCTGGACTCCTCCGGCCGTCGCCAAGGCGGTCGGGCTTTCTCGCCGAGAATGCCAGGAGTGAGTTCATCGCTCAATGAATTGGGCTTCGACGGTTTGAAAAACGTTCCCGGCGACGGACGAACGTTTCCCCTGACTACGGAGCGGCAAGAGCGAATGCGAGAACGCTTGGACGCCGGCGCGACGGAAGAGGACGACGTTTGCACGCTTCGCGGAAACGACGTTCGACTCATCCTTCAAAACGAGTTCGGCGTCGTTCGCTCGCGGTCCGCCGTTTACGATTTTCTGCATCGCTTGGGCTATTCGCACTTGCGACCGCGTCCGCGTCACCGTAAATCCGATCCGCGAGCCCAAGCGGATTTTCAAAAGCAATTGCCGCAACGGCTTGCGGAGATCGCCGAGACGGGGCATGGCGAAGGCTTGCTCAGCCCGCGTTTAAACGCGGGCGGCGTCCAAGCGTTTTTAGACGAGTGTTCCCAAACCGTCGTCGCCGACGAACATGCCGTGATGATCTGCGGAACGGAGCGGGCTTTCATAACAACGGCAAACTTCGAGCCCGAAAAACGCCACGCTCATCCAAGCGCCGCCGTACAGCCAGGAACTCAACCCAACGGAAAACCTATGGCATTACCTAAAAAGCCATTACTGGTCAAACCGGGCCTACGCCGACTACGAGGAGGCGGCCATCGACGCTTGGCGAAAGGCCGCCCTCAACCAGGAATTAATCAAAACCGCCTGAAACGCTCCATACCTCAAACGCGCTGTTTGAAATTGGGATTGGTATTATTCGTTATATGCAAGTCGGGCGTTTTCTTCAATTCAAAAAATGACGCCGAAAACGCTTTTGGCAGGCGTTCTCGGCATCGTAGAATCGCTTTGTTACTCGGACAGCTATGGACTGCCGTTACAGCGATGCGAATTCAACTTCAAAGCCGGCGAAGAGCGAATCGATCGCCTCGTCCTTTATTTTCGTTTTTCTTTCGAGCATGAGGCGTTCGGAAGCCGCGATGGGGGTGAAGTCGCCCGACGGCAAAAAGTCTTCGGCCGACGCCCAAAGATCCGAATCGACCGCCGCCGAATGGAACGTCGTCGGCGAGGTTTCGAACGTTACGGCGGAGTCGAAGGAGCTGATCGTCACGTCGTCACTCTGTCGTTGCGTCGCAGCGACGTTTTCCAAAGAGGCGAAATACGCGGCCAGATCAACCGTCGATCCGATCGTCGAAACCGATTTTTGTTCGGAGCTCATCGCGGCGCTTACATAGGAATCGGGAATTGCCGACGAAAGGGATGTTGCGGAAGAGGATGCCGAGGCGGAAGACGATGACGCGGACGAGGCGGACGTCGAGCCGTCGGAGTAGGTCAATTTCGAGGCGGAAGAGAGCGTCGCGGCTGCAGGCGTCGTACCGCTAGGGTTAATCGACACGATAGCGCTAGCAATGCTGGGTAGCAGAGAAACGGGGATATGGAACGGTTGCGCATATCCCCATGGATTTTTGAGAAGGTAAACATTTTCACCTACCGTCGCATCATATTCATAACCGTAGATAGCATAGGCATGATTCGGCGAAAGATTATATGCAGCGTAATTTAGACCATCTTGAAATCTGCCAATCCCTACTGCGTATCCGTTGTCGAGGGCGGTAACGACGTTGCCGCCATAAACGACCGCCCTTCCGGTAACTGCAGTATATACAGACGAGATCGGTCCGCTGGCCAGCGAGGCATAGGCGTTTACGGCGGTACGTTCGGCATGCCCCGTTTCGCACCATTGAGCGAACGCTTTTTCCGCAAGGGCAAGCCATAATTCATTGTTGGGATTGTCGTATCGATTATTGTCATAGACGGGCGGATTGCCGGGAACTTCCTTTGCGTAATCGGAATTCCATCCTTGGTAAACGGCGCAGCCGTCGCCCTCGAACGCGGGATCGCCGTCATAAGCAGGCAGATAGCAATCTACGGTCACGTAGTCGGTGGAGAAAATGCCCGAGCCAACGCCGCCGCTTTCGTAGTAGAATCGCACTGTGTACGTTCCGTCGCCGTTGTCGACGAACATGTTTTCGATGCAGCTCTGCGAAGCGTTCGCGAGCGATCCGAACCCGGTGACCAACCAACAATCGCCGAGCATTCCCTGCCTCATGTCGCGCCAACTTGCGCCGTTGACGATTAAAGAGCCGGACACGAGTTTGTACGTGCTGGCTCCGTTTACGTCGATCGGGCGATCCGTGCCCAAGAACCACTTGTTCGTCAATTTCGTAAGTTTGGTCGAAATATCGCCGGCGGCCAGATTGCCGAGCGAAGCGCTTTGGTAGTTTGCGTTGGCCGCGTTGCCGTTCGCAACGTCGCTGAGCAAGACGGCGACGTAATCGAGCATATTGAGCAATTTCGCGTTGTCGGCGATCGCCCGCAAATCGCTCAATTCCGCGGCGCTAATGACGGAGTCTTGCGCCACCACGAGCGACAGGATTTGCAGAATCTCATTGCGGGAGATCGCCTCGTCGCCGAATCGCGAATGAACCGCGTCGTAAATGTAGGAATCGTAAAACTGGATGGAGCCGGCGCCGATGATTTTGCCGTCGCCGTCGAGCCAGAGGCTCGGAGCGGTCGTCGGCATGGCGGCGAAGTCGAGATTCAGCGTGCCGTTCGTCGCCCATGCGACTCCGGTGAAGGTCGAATTGCCCGAGAACTTGAGTTCGCCTTCTCCGTCCTTTTTGAGCAAGCCGTCGCCGGAGACGGCGGAGGATACGATCACCGAACCCGCGCCTGAATCAAAGTCGCAATAAGAGGAAATCGCGAGCGTTCCGCCGGAGATCGAATAATCGCCGGAAGCGAAAATCATCGAGGCGGCGTTGAGGGAGCCGGAGACCGTGATTGTTCCGCCGCCGCTGAAATAAGCGTTGCTTCCGTCAACCCAGGAGACCAATACGCCGTTTGAATAATGCCAAGCGTACGAAGAGGTCCAAGAGCCGTTCCCGCCGTTCCAATAGAGGTCTTGCATGTAGACGACGATTCCCGATCCGGAAACGGTCGTTCCGGTCGGGAGGGCCTGACTTCCGACGTAGAGGACGCCGCCCGAGGCGGTCGTCGATCCGAGATACGTATTTACGCCGGTCAGCGTGACGTCGCCCGATCCGCTCTTCGTCAATCCGGCTGTGCCGACCAAATTGGCGGAGATCGCGCCGCTCTGTAAATTGAACGAAGAGCTTGCCGCAAGCGTTCCGTTGACGACGTCGCCGTCGATGAGATTTAACGTCGAAATGGGTTGCGCAGCGTTGTTAAATCCGCCGAGATCGAGTCTAGCGTCGTTTTCGATCGTAACGGTTCCCGTTCCCAACGCGGTAGAGCTTCCCAACGTGGTAAGGCCAACCGATAGGTAGATGCTACCGGAGAACGTGTTGGTTCCGCTGAGGACGACCTCGCCGAGGCCGGTTTTGCGAAGAGTTCCTGTGCCGCTAATGGAGTTGGAGAGCGTGAGCGATTTGGAATTAGCTAAAACTAGATTTCCGTTGGCGACTATAGAGCTAGAAAACGCGTTATTGTTAATTTGAAGCGTTGCGGAGGCGGCGACAGTCGTGCTTCCCGTAAGAGTCGTCGTTCCGCTTAAGGTTAACGTTCCCGAGGCTACGACCAAGGAAATAGCTTTTGCGGCGCTGTAGGATTTCTTAATAATTCCAGAAAAATTGCCGTCGCCGACGCTTGTAAGCGAACATGTTTTACTCGTCGA
Source organism: Thermoguttaceae bacterium (assembly GCA_963665265.2). Taxonomy (GTDB): domain Bacteria; phylum Planctomycetota; class Planctomycetia; order Pirellulales; family Thermoguttaceae; genus CAXXHQ01. The sequence continues at coordinate 152,653 of CAXXHQ010000001.1, forward strand.
GGAATTGTAGATTCTGCCCGAACCGTATATTCCGTGAATCGTTGGCGAGTAACCGGCAAGATTGAGCGTGCCGTTCGCATCTATTTGTACGGAGCCGATCCCAAGCCCTGCGTTATTACCAAGGTATAGCGCTCCCGCCGCGATTGTCGTACCGCCTGCGTAGGAGTTCGCGCCGGAAAGAGTGGAGATGTTGTCGCCCAGTTTTGTTACGCTCCCTGAGCCGCTAATAACGCCGCTGAATACGGTCGAATTTGAACGGTTGAGCGCTAAAACGCCGTTGTCGACGATATTTCCCGCGACGGAGCCGGTTGAGCCGCCGGCGCCTAATTGCAGCGTTCCGGCGCTGATTGTGGTTACTCCGGTATAGGTATTGGTTCCCGTAAAAATCAACGTGTTGGCGCCGTTTTTGGTCACGCTTCCCGTTCCGCTAATGACGCCGGCGTAAGTGACGGCGTCGGAGCGATCGAAGCGAAGAGAGGCGTTGTTAACGATATTGCCGACGACGGAGCCGACCGTGCCGCCGGCGCCGATCGAGAGCGTTCCGGCGCTGACCGTCGTTCCTCCAGTGTACGTATTTTCGGCAGTAAGATAAAGCGCGCCGCTTCCGAGCTTCGTCAGGCTTCCGGTTCCGCTAATTACGGAATCCATGAAGGAAATATAATCGTGATTGATGACGAGTTGGCCGTTATTCACGATCGGGCCCGACACGCCTCCTCCTCTTCCGCCCGTGCCTAACTGCAAGGTTCCCGCCGAAATCGTGGTTCCGCCGGAGTAAGAGCTGAAGCCGCTCAAAATCAAGGAGCCTGACGACGTAAGCGAAATGGTTCCGACGCCATCGTTGATCGAGCCGGCGAACGTTCCGCCGACCGTGACTGACAACGCCGACGAGCCGGAACTGTTCGTAATCACGGAGCTGTAATCGCTCGTGAGAGTTCGGACGGTCAAGTTACGATCGTTCAGATTGATCGTTCCTCCGCTGAGCGTGACGTTACCGACGCCGAGCGCCGAATCGCTCCCCAGCGTTACGGTCGCACCGTATATGCCGGTTCCGCCTGTGTATGTGTTGACGCCGCCCAAGGTCAACGAACCCCACGTCGACAACGCCGTCGTTCCCGCGCCGTCGGCGATGACTCCTTGGAAACTGCCGCCGTTCGAAATGTTGAGCGTCGAGCTTCCCGCCGAATTGGTGATTTGCGACGAAGAGCTTCCGTTCAAATTATTGAAGAACGCGTCGTGATCGTTCAGATCCAGAGAGCCGCCGGACATCGTCAAATTGCCGTATCCGAGCGAGACGTCCGTTCCGACCTTGACCGTCCCGCCGCCGATCGTCGTTCCGCCCGTATACTGGTTTTCATTGTTCAAGGTCAGCGAGCCGCCCCCCGCATAGAGGCTTACTACGCCGCCGTAGCCGTCGGCGATCCGACCGCCGTAACTCCCGCCGTTCCATATATAAAGCGTCGCGTCGCCCCAATAGCTGGTGACTAATGCCGAGGAATCTCCGTTAAGCTGTGAAAGGGACAAATCGTGTCCTTGCATGTCGATGATGCCGCCGTTCATCGTCACGCTGCCGTAACCCAAAACGAAATCGCCGTCTATAGTGACGGTTCCGCCGTCGATCGTGGTGCCGCCCCAGTAGTTGTTGACGCCGCTCAATAGCAAATTGCCGCTTCCCGAACTTCCTCCGAGAAAGTGCAGCGCCATACTCCCGCCCAAATCGTCGGTAATGATTCCTTGATAATTGCCGTATTCGTGAACGTTTAACGTCGCCGTCGTCGAGTCGGCGGAATTGCCGATGACCGTCGCCGACGCTCCGCTTAATCCCGTCACGTTCGCGTCGTAACCGTTCAAGTCGAGGGTGCCGCCGTTCAGCGTCAAAATGCCGTAGCCGAGCGACGAGGATCCGCCCAAGCTCAAGGTTCCCGAGTTAATCGTCGTGCCGCCGGTAAAGGCGTTCGATCCGCTCAACGTTAAGTAACCGCCGCCGCTCTTGGTCAATTTTCCCGTGCCGCTAAGATTGTTGCTCAGCCTCAGGTCGTCGGAACGATTGACGATCAATTGACCGTTGTCGACGATATTGCCGACGATCGAGCCGGTCGTACCGCCCGAGCCTAATTGCAACGCGCCTGCCGCGATAGCCGTCCCTCCCGTGTAAACGTCGGTCCCCGTCAAGATCAACGTGCCCGATCCGCTCTTCGTCAAGCTTCCCGCGCCGCTGATCGTTGAAGATATCGTAAGGCTTGACGAGACGACGTTGACGGTTACGGCGCCGCTTAAAGCCAAATTCGCCGCGATGCTCGATCCGGTGACGCCGGCATCGACGATCACGCCGGAGGTCAAGGTTAGGTTATTTCCCGAGATGGAAAAGTTGTTGCTCTTAAATTCGATCGACTTAAAAGAAGTTCCGGCGGTCAGATTGTTCGCCGTGGCCGTGCGAGTCGATCCGCTGAATACGAGGTCGTCTCCAGCGACGGGCGCCGATCCGGTGGACCAATTCGCCGCAGTCCCCCAGTTGTTGTTCGCTCCCAAACCCGTCCACGTTAATACGGCTAATAGCTTACGACGCTCCAACTCCTCGAAACGCAACGTCCGTTTATTATGATTTGGCTTTCTGTCGTCGTTCTTCTTTGCCGAAAAACCAAAACGACTCAAGGCGCGATTCCATAGATTGCCAGACTTTCGCATGATGGATTGCTTTCTCAGAAAGAGGGGAGCGCTAAAGGGGCGTGATTAGACGCCGCGAAGGATTGAATAAAAAAGACCGGGATCGGAAGAGGGCCGATCGCGAAGAGTATAAGAAATCGAACGACCGACACGCAACTTCGGATTATATAAATCTAAATGATTACCTTCAAGAGTCTGTTTACAGGTAATTTAAAGCATTGTCCCTGCGAGTGGCTAGTTTCTCAAGAAGAAGCGTTCGCGTATTTATGTCGATGCATCTTGTGTTTAATAAAATATCGCTTAGGAATAACGTAACAATGCCTGGCAATTCTTCGCCCGGACGTACGTCGAATAATTATTGTTTCATGCTTAATATCGACAGAAATTAAGAGACGAGAATATCGAATCGAGCTTTGCCGACGACGAAATCGAATTCGCGTCGCTTTCAAAGCGCTTAAACGCAGTCCGGATCGCGAAGTCATTTTACGAAGTCGAGAACCGATTGTAGATCCCAGTTTCATACTGCGCGTTTTTTTGCGATGGCGTAGTTTATCCATTATGCTATGGCGACCTGATTTACGGGAGGTCGTCATGTACGTTCGCGTTTCGGAGTTGCCGCCTGTACTTCAGCGACAGGCCAAAAGGATCGAGACGCGTTTCTCTTTCAGCGGTTACGAATCATCATTTTGGCCATCCAGGGCTGGACCCCTCCGGCCGTCGCCAAGGCGGTCGGGCTTTCTCGCCGAGAATGCCAGGAGTGAGTTCATCGCTCAATGAATTGGGCTTCGACGGTTTGAAAAACGTTCCCGGCGACGGACGAACGTTTCCCCTGACTACGGAGCGGCAAGAGCGAATGCGAGAACGCTTGGACGCCGGCGCGACGGAAGAGGACGACGTTTGCACGCTTCGCGGAAACGACGTTCGACTCATCCTTCAAAACGAGTTCGGCGTCGTTCGCTCGCGGTCCGCCGTTTACGATTTTCTGCATCGCTTGGGCTATTCGCACTTGCGACCGCGTCCGCGTCACCGTAAATCCGATCCGCGAGCCCAAGCGGATTTTCAAAAGCAATTGCCGCAACGGCTTGCGGAGATCGCCGAGACGCCTCCGAATCGCCGTCTTCGCATGTATTTCGAAGACGAGGCCCGTTTCGGCCAACAAGGAACGACGACCGAGTGTGGACTCGAAAAGGCTCGCTGCCGACTGCCGTGCGTCAGACGGAATACCAATATCTGCGGATTCTCGGCGCGGTCTACCCCGAGACGGGGCATGGCGAAGGCTTGCTCAGCCCGCGTTTAAACGCGGGCGGCGTCCAAGCGTTTTTAGACGAGTGTTCCCAAACCGTCGTCGCCGACGAACATGCCGTGATGATCTGCGGAACGGAGCGGGCTTTCATAACAACGGCAAACTTCGAGCCCGAAAAACGCCACGCTCATCCAAGCGCCGCCGTACAGCCAGGAACTCAACCCAACGGAAAACCTATGGCATTACCTAAAAAGCCATTACTGGTCAAACCGGGCCTACGCCGACTACGAGGAGGCGGCCATCGACGCTTGGCGAAAGGCCGCCCTCAACCAGGAATTAATCAAAACCGCCTGAAACGCTCCATACCTCAAACGCGCTGTTTGAAATTGGGATTGGTTTAAGCTCCGCTTTTCACAAATCCGCCCAGGCGTTACAATTAAGGGTTTATTGCGTTCCAACCCTCGGTTTTGAGGGCCAGAAAGAAAATTTAGGCGAACTTTATCCGCCGCAAAACGGTCCGCTTAGCGGGAACACCCATGAAAACCAACGAACTGCGCGAAAAATACCTGTCGTTCTTCGAGTCCAAAGGCTGCACGCGCCGCCCCAGCGACGTTCTCGTCCCCCGTTGGGACCCCTCGGTCCTTTTCACCCCGGCGGGCATGAACCAATTCAAGGACCATTTCCTCGGCCGCTGCAAACTGGAGTTCACTCGTGCGACTACTTGCCAAAAATGCCTTCGCACCGGCGATATCGACAACGTGGGACGTACCGCCTACCACCACACGTTCTTCGAAATGCTCGGCAATTTCAGTTTCGGCGACTACTTTAAGCGCGACGCGATCCATTGGGCATGGGAATTTTTGACCTCCAAAAAGTGGCTTGGCTTAAACCCCGATCGCCTCTCGGCGACGGTCTATCTCGATGACGAAGAAGCGGCCAACATCTGGTTGAACGAAATCAAGCTCCCCAAGGAACGCCTGCAACGCTGCGACGAAGAAGAAAACTTCTGGCCAGCTAGCGCGCCCAGCCAAGGGCCCGACGGCGTATGCGGCCCCTGCTCCGAAATTTACTATGACACCGATTCCGGCTCCGTCGAAATCTGGAATCTCGTCTTCACGCAGTTTAACCGCGTTGGAAATCCGCCCGACAACCTCCGTCCCCTTCCCAGCAAAAACATCGACACAGGCATGGGCCTCGAACGCTGCGCCGCCGTCCTCCAAGGCGTCGATACGAACTACCATATCGATATTTTGCGACCTTTGGTTGACGCCGCCGGCGAAATCTGCGGGCAAAAATACGATCCGAAAAGCGAGACGGGACGCCGTTTTCGCCGTATCGCCGACCATGTCCGCGCCTGCACGTTCGCCATCCACGAAAACGTCATTCCCGGCCCGAACAAAGAGAAATACGTCATCAAACGTCTCCTGCGCCGTGCAGTGCTTGACGGCCATCAGATGGGAATGCGAACGCCGTTTCTGCACAAACTCGTCCCCGTCGTCGCCGATTTGATGAAGCAGCCGTATCCCGAATTGAGCGAAACGGTCGCCAAAGTCTCGAACGTGATCTCCGGCGAGGAAGCGATGTTCCTCGGCACGATCGACGTCGGCCTCGAACGCATCGAAAAACTCTTCGACCAAATGCGGGCGAATCGTCGCGGCGTCGTCGCCGGCGCCGAAGCCTTCGATATGTACCAAACCTACGGCTTTCCGCCGGAGTTGTTTGAAACGATGGCCGCCGAACGGAACTTCACCTTCGACTGGAACGGCTACAACGAAGAGATGCGTAAACACGGCGAGCTTTCCGGCCCGACCGAAAAAATGAAGCTCTTCAAACATGATCCGCTCGAAACGCTGAAAAAGGCCATGCCGGGCAACGAATTCCTCGGCTACGAAACGACCGAAGTCGCCGACGCGAAATTACTGGCTATCATCGTGAACGACAAAAGCTGCGACAGCTACGGTGACGTCGATCACGAAAGCCCGATTTCGCTCGTCCTCGATAAAACCCCTTTCTACGGCGAAATGGGCGGCCAAGTCGGCGACACCGGCGATATCGTCGGTTCCGACTTCCGTTTCGAGGTAATCGATTCATTAATGGACGGCGGCTTCACGCTCCACGTCGGCCACCTCCGCGAAGGAAAAATTAACTCCGGCGAAAAAGTCGCCGCGAAAGTCGATCCGAAACGTCGACAAGGAATTCGCCGCGCCCACTCGGCCACCCACTTGCTGCACCACGCGCTTCGTAAATACCTCGGCGAACACGCCATGCAAGAAGGCTCGAAAGTGGACGACGACATTCTCCGCTTCGACTTCGCCAATCCTTCCGGCGTCAGCCTTGAGGATTTGGTGAAAATCGAGAACGAAGTGAATGAACGAATTACCGATAACTTGCCGGTCAACTCCGCCTTGATGCCGATCGCGCAAGCCCGCAAGGCGGGAGCGATGATGCTCTTCGGCGAAAAGTATCCCGACGTCGTTCGTATGGTCACCATGGGCGACGTGAGCAAGGAGCTTTGCGGCGGAACGCATTTGAACAGCACCGGTCAAATCGGATTATTCAAAATCGTTGCGGAAGAGAGCGTCGCCTCCGGCACGCGCCGCATCACGGCCCTCACCGGTATGGCCGCCTTGGAGCGAGTCCGCCTGATGCAGGCGACCTTGAATAAAGTCGCTTCGCTGCTAAAGGTAATTCCCGTTCAAGCCCCCGAACGAGTCGAAGCCTTGCTGAAAGAAAACAAACAACTTAAAAAGCAGGCCTCGGCGTCCGGACCGAAGGGCGAAACGGCCGACGTCGACAAGTTGCTTAAAAGCGCCGTCGACGTCGACGGCGTCAAGTTCATCGCGGCCGAAGTGGCCGGCGGTCCGAACGAACTACGACAGGCGATTGATCTGTTGCGTCGTAAAGCGTCCCCCTTGGCCGTCATTCTCGGCAACGCCGATCCCGAAGCGGGCAAAGTCACGCTCATCGGCGGCGTCACTCGCGATCTCGTCGAAAAGAAGAAATTCGACTCGGTCGCCTGGATCCGCGCCGCTGCGGAACCCATCGGCGGAAGCGGCGGCGGTCGCCCCGATATGGCTCAGGCCGGCGGAAAACATCCGGACAAATTGGGTGAAGCGTTTGAAATCGCCAAGTCCGAATTGAAAAAAATCATTGGCGCATAGGCCTCAAAAGCTTCATTATCCTTTAAAGCGAAACGCCTTGCCGGCAAGTTCGGCAAGGCGTTTCGCTTTTTTCGCATAGGCTTTTCGCCTGAGTTCCCCATGAACGCATACGTCGCGCATCGGGTTCCCGTCGGCCGCGCATTCTCTAATTTCATCGCTATTTTCTTTTTGCAACCTATGTTTGCGAGAAGCGAAAATAATCGCGTCGTTCTAGCGGACGACTTTGACGTAGCGACTTCTACACTCAATTAGTTTTCAGTAAGGGCGAAAACGACCATGCTAAAAAAACTCTCTATCCGCGCGAAATTGTTCTCCGTTCTTGGCGTGCTCGCCGCGCTTGCCGTCGGACTCGCTATCTTTAGCGTTTCCAAAATGAACGACATGCGACAAGATATGCAAAACTTCGCGACCACCTCCGTTCCGCAACTGAACGACGCCAGCCTCGTTAAGGAACGCTTGATCAATCTCGTGCGATACTCCAAAAACACGGTTATCGCCTGCCAGGACTATAATTTGTCCACAATGACCGCAACCATGGACAAACAAACGCAACGATTCGTAAAAGCCCAAGGCGAAATGGATGCGGCCATGAAGCGTCTCGACGACTCATTAGACTCCGAAGGAAAAAAACTCCTTGCCGATTACCGCAAAGCGCTCGAACTCTGCTTGGACATCTTCGCTCAAATCGAAAAGGAAGCTCGCCGAAATACGAACGCACAAGCTTATAACATCGGCGTCGAGTCTCGTAAAATCTTCGCCGCCGCCGCTAAGGGGTTTAAATCCGTGTCGGCTCGAAATCGTCAAGAGGCAGCGACTCTCCTGCAAAGCGTCGCTGCGCATAAAGGCTCCGCCGAGGAAGCCGCCAAAGAAGCCTTGCTTGCGAGCCAACACGCGGCAGTTGCCGACGAGTGCCTCCTCGACCTAACCACCCTCCAAAGAACGTCCCGCGACGTCATTCTTTGCCAAAGCGATGATGAACTAAAGCAAATGCTGAAACGTGCGGACGATCTCCGCGCTGAAACCGGCGAACTAATAAACAAACTAGCCGCCGAACCTGACGCTATTAAAAGCGAAACGGACGAATGGCTCCCCGCCGCGAAGGAATGGCTCGCCGCCAATAAGAAAGTCTGTGAGATCGGCGCCATCTGCAGCAACGCGATCGCCGCCGATCTCTCCATGAACAAAGGTTTGGAATCGGTCGTCAAAGCGACGGAATGCATCGACAAACTGGTCGCCAAAATTCAGCGCGACGTCGACGCCGACGCCAAAGCGGCCGACGACACCGCGGCGACCGCTAAGTGGCAAATGTACGGCGCCAGCGCGATCGGAATCCTTTTCTCCGTGGGATTGGGCTTCATCGTCATCGCCGGCATCGTGGGCGCGATCCGAAAAGCCCTCGACGTCATCGCCGCCTTCGCCTCCGGCGACTATACGAAGCATCTAATCGTCGATTCAAAAGACGAAATCGGCGTGATGGCCGTTTCCCTTAACCAAGCCATCGACGCCACCGGACGAGCGATGCAAAACATCAAAGAAACCGCCGAACGCGATCGTCAAACGCAGATCGAAAACGACGGCAAAGTCAAGCATATCCTCGAAATCGCCAACCGCGTCGGCCAAAAAGATTATTCGCGTCACGTCGAAGTCTACGGCGAAGACGCCATCGGACAACTCGGCGAAGGCTTGAGACAATTCTTCGCCGACAAACACGAGACGGAAATCCGTGAAGAGGAAATGGCGGAAAAAGAACGCGAAGCCGCCGATACGTTGCGACGCAAAGTCAATCACCTCCTCGACGTGGTCGCCGCCGCCGCCGAGGGCGATCTCACTAAGATCGTCCGAGTCGAAGGCACGGAGCCGGTTGACGAGTTGGCCGGCGGCATTAAGAAAATGCTCGAAGACCTTTCCGGAGTCATCGGACAGGTCGCCGAAAGCGCCTCGCAATTCAACGAAGGTTCGCGAGTTATCGCCGAAAGCTCGCAAGCGTTGGCGCAAGGAGCGCAAACGCAAAGCTCCAGCGTCGAGGAAATGACGGCTTCCATCCAGCAGCTCGAACAATCCATTCAAGCCGTGAAGAACAACGCGACCGAGGCGAATCGCATCGCGACCGATGCCGACGGACTCGCGTCTTCCGGCGGAAAAGCCGTTCAGAAGTCGATCGAATCGATGTCGCAAATCCGCGAGAGCTCGCAAAAGATCGGCGAAATCATTCAAGTGATCTCCGAGATCGCCAGCCAAACCAACCTGCTGGCGTTGAACGCGGCGATCGAAGCGGCGAGGGCCGGCGAGCACGGCATGGGGTTCGCCGTCGTCGCCGACGAGGTGCGCAAGCTCGCCGAACGCTCGAACCAAGCGGCTCGCGAAGTCGAAACGCTTATTAAGGAATCGTCCCGCAACGTCGAAGACGGCGTTCTGCTCAGCGATCAAACCGGAAAATCGCTTTCTCAAATCATCCAAGCGGTTCAAATGACGGCCGCGAAGATCGGCGAAATCGCGCACGCCACCGTCGAACAAGCGGCCGGCGCGCACGAGGTCTCCAAAGCGATCCAAAGCATCGCCCACGTCACCGAAACTTCCGCCGCAGGCAGCGAAGAGCTCGCCTCGAGCAGCGAGGAGCTCGGCGCCCAAGCCACGGCCCTTAAAGATATCGTCTCTCGCTTCCAAGTGAGTAAATAACGAATTCGCCCGAAAGCGCCGCTAGTTTTTCGGAAGGAAAGCTAGCGGCGCGTCCTTTCTTTCAATGCTCAAAACGTTATGTCAACCGCCACGCAACAAAGCGTATTTCGTTGGACCCAAGCCATCCGCGTCGACGGCGGAATCATCGACGCCGAACATCGACACTTGATCGCCGTCGCTCGACGCCTCTTTGAAACGATCGACCCCGAATCCGAGCCCGCCGAGGCCTGCAAAGTCGTGCGTGAATTGTTCAAGTACATCGAGTATCACTTCCGCAAGGAAGAGCAACTCATGCACCAATGCTCATACCTCGACGACAAAGCGCATAAAGAGGCGCATGCCGAGATCATCGAGAAAATGAACGCCGCGATGAAAAACAACGCGAATCTCCCCGATCTTATCGAAACGATCCGAGAAATCGTGAAGCAATGGGTCTTTCACCACATCACCGTCGAAGACCGCAAGCTCGGGCTTCATATAGAGACGCACGGAAGCGATCTGAAAGGCGGCCCCGTCTCGGCCGCTTCGCGTCATGCGCGCTAAACCGTAGAAATTTTAGTATCGCCCCCGATACGTCTTCGCCTCGCGAAGCGGAGCCGTCTGCTGCTGCGAAACGCCTTGTCGCTGCTGTTGCGAAGGCGCGGCTTGAGCAGCAACGGCCGACTGGCTTCCTCGGCATTCGACGAAAATCAGCAAGTCGGCCCGCGCCGGACTCGTCCCCAACAACGACGTCCCCGGAACCGTCGCTCGTCCGTCCACCGGTACCGGCAACGCCGCCATCCCCAAGTCAATCAATAATACTTGATCGGTCGGCCAACGAAATCGCTCGTGAAAATTGCAATGCGTCATCTGCGGAACTTCGATCTTCGCCCGTTGCTTGGGCGTCGCCGAACCCGACGGAATGTCGATGAACGCCGACTGCATTCGCTCCACTTGATCGATCTGGCATTTCAAAGTCGCGTCGATCATTCTTCGATCGGCCGTCATCAGCGGACTAAAATCAATGGCGAACCCTTCGTCGGCTTGCCCCGGCTGCATTTCGTAGCCATTGGCCAAATCGGGACGCAACAACACGTCTCTTGCGTAGGGACGCCCGCGCATCGCCGAAATTACCGTCGACTGGCCGTTCGCCACGATCAAATACGGCGAGCTATGTTCTCGATAATCGCTTCGCTGCTTTAAATTCGCCACCAGCATCGCCGCGTTTTCTTTCGCCATTAACCAGGCGCAGGCGCCGGGAGTTTGCACCGGAACCGCGCGCAAGTAAGGCAAGGCCAGACTGCGCCAACTAGGACTGTCGAGCGTCGCCACCCGAAGCCCGAACGAAAACGTCGCCGAGTCGCCGTTGACGAATCGGTTCACCATGTCGGCCGCCGTAGCCTGCATTTCCGGCGTGTGATAAACGCGAAGCGTTCGAGAATTCGCGCTCAACACGCTTACCGTTTCGCCATGCCAAGCCTCGTAGCCGGTCTCTCGCAGTATCCAATCGATGATCGCCTGCTCCGGTCGTTTCGTGTTCGTCACTCGCGATGTGTAGGCGCTAATGTCATATTCCTTCCAGACTTGCCCCGCGTCGCTCGGCAAGTTCGGCTTTTCGCTTGCCGATAAAGAACTCGACCGGTCGTAAGAAGCCCGGGTCACGGTCGGCTCGCCGTCAGGACGGTCCGGCGTGATCCCCGAACTAATCGGAAGCTCGCCCGCCGGTCGCCATGCTTGATCGGTCACCTCGCCAAACGTCGATCGACCGCAAACCAGAAGCGCGGCGCAAACGAGCAATGCAATCCGTTTTCGATCGATCATTTTTCTTTCCTCAAATCACTCTGAACTTAGCGCCGTAGGGAACGTGCTAACGCAGCGTTCCGAAAAAACGTATCCCCGCAGAAACGCGTTCTTCCGACAATTACTCCATATTCAAGCGCGGCGAGTATAGGATTTTGGGCAAAATCGAACAATATCGATCCCGCGAAAAAGCCCCCGACCCGTTAAAATAGCCACCCTAGGCAATCCGCCGCCATCCTTCTTTCAGACCCCAAATCCGGCTATAATTCAGAAAATCAACGAAGCCCCGATAGCACGATGGCCGCAAAAACGACGCTCGAAGCCCTTGATTTCCTTTCGCATCCGGAAAAACACCCGGCCAAGCCGGTCTGCGTCTGCTTCGGCGACGACCTATTTCTCCGTCGCCAAGTCCTTCTCAAACTCCGCGAGGCCGTTCTCCAGGGCGACGAAGACGAATTCTCCTTCAGCAGTTTTCCTGGCAAACAGGCCGAGTGGCGGGACGTCCACGAAGAATTGAACACCATCGCCATGTTCGGCGGCGGCCAACGACTTGCTTGCGTCGAAGAGGCCGACGAGTTCGTCACCCGTTACCGTCCTGAACTGGAAGATTACGCCGCCAAGCCCAGCCGACGCGGCGTGCTTGTCCTCGATCTAGGCTCCTTTCCTTCAAACACTCGACTTTACAAAGCGATCGCCGCCGACGGTCTGCTCATCGACTGCTCCTCGCCGACCGAAGCCCGATTGACGAAATGGCTCATCGCTTGGACAAAAAAGCGACATGCCGCCGAACTTCTTCCCGCCGCAGCCGACGCCTTGGTCGAAACCATCGGCCCCGAGCTAGGGCTCCTCGATCAAGAATTGGCGAAGCTGACCCTCACCGTCGGCGAAGACAAAAAGATCACCGCCGAGCTAGTCTCTCGTTTCGTTGGCGGATGGCGCGCGAAGACGACCTGGGAAATGCTCGACGCGGCGCTCGACGGAAAACCGGCCGATACCATGCTCCAGCTCGACCGCCTCCTGGCGTCCGGCGAGCAACCGATCGCCGTCTTAGCCCAAATCTCCGCTTCGCTCCGTCGCTTGGCCTCCGCCACCCGAATCCTCATTCAATCCGAAGCCGCCGGGCGCCGTATCCCCCTCGGACAAGCTCTGGAGCAGGCAGGCGTCCGCTCGTTCGTCGTTCAAAAATCCGAACGCCAACTGCGAAGATTAGGAAGAAAACGAGGCGCCGCCCTATACGAATGGCTCCTCGACGCCGATTTAGCCTTAAAAGGAGATAGCCAACTCCCGCCGCGACTTATACTTGAGCGGTTGTTGTTGCGCATTGCCGCCCCCGCCGACGCCGTCCTCGGAAAATAACCCGTTCCTTGAACCGCCGGGCGCAACCAGACGTTCTCCCTTTCGACGTTTGCGATTATTCGCTTTTCATCCGCCGTTTTAGCGCGCGGTGACAAATTATGATCGAAAAAATCATCGAGTTCTCGATCCGCAATCGCTTCGTCGTCATTCTGTTGGCAATACTCACGGCCGCCTACGGCGTTTATTGCGTCATCAACGCCCCAATCGACGCCATTCCCGACCTCTCCGAAAACCAAGTCATCGTCTTCACCGATTGGATGGGACGCAGTCCGCGCGAGATCGAAGATCAAATCACCTATCCCCTTTCCGTCAACCTGCAAGGCTTGGCCGGCGTCAAGGCGGTTCGCTCGTCGAGCGAATTCAACTTCTCGATGATCAACGTCATCTTTGAAGATAACGTCGATTTTTACTTCGCTCGCCAAAGAGTGTTGGAACGGCTCACCCTGGGCAACACGTTTCTCCCCGCCGGCGTCACGCCGTATCTCGCCCCCGACGCCACGGCCCTCGGCCAAATTTTTTGGTATACGGTCGAAGGAGGCGGCTACGATCTCGGTCGGCTTCGCGCCATACAAGATTGGTACGTCCGCTACCAGTTGAACTCCGTGCCCGGCGTGGCCCAAGTCGCCTCGGTCGGCGGATTCCCCATCGAATACCAAATCGACGTCGATCCGCAAAAGCTCCGCGCTTTTTCAATTACGCTCGGCGAGCTTTACTCCGCCGTCTCCCGATCGAACTCCTCGGTCGGCGGCCGCGTCATTCAAAAAGGAAACGCCGAATTTCTCGTCCGCAGCGTCGGGTGGATCAATTCGCTCGCCGACATCGAAAACATCGTCGTCAAAACGAATCCGCTCACCGGAGCCTCGGTAAAAGTCTCGCAAGTCGCGACAGTCTCGCGCGGCAGCGAATTTCGACGTAGCACGCTCGAAAAAAACGGTAACGAAGCCGTCGGCGCCGTCGTCATGATGCGCTACGGCGAAAATCCCCTCGAAGTCACTCGACGCATCAAAGAAAAAATCGTCGAGCTCCAGCCAGGACTCCCCGAGGGCGTTCGCATCGTCCCCTTCTACGATCGCACTCGCCTCATCCACGGCGCCATTCACACGCTGACCGAAATTCTCACCCATGAAATGATCATCGCCTCGCTGGCCATATTGCTCATTCTCATGCACTTCCGCAGCGCGTTCGTCATCTGCCTCACTTTGCCGATGGCGGTCCTGATCGCCTTCATTCTCATGCGGCATTTTAACGTCGCTTCGAACATCATGTCGCTCTCGGGAATCGCCGTCTCCATCGGCATCCTCGTCGATCAAGCGATCGTCATGGTCGAAAACGCCACGCATCACCTCACCGAACGTTTCGGCGACAAAAAAATCACCGGCGACACGCGCGAGATCGTCCTGCCCGCCTGCCGCACCGTCGGCCGACCGATCTTCTTCTCCGTAATGATTATTCTGCTTTCCTTCATTCCGGTCTTCGCGTTGACCGGTCAGGAAGGCAAAACGTTCCACCCGCTCGCCTTCACGAAAAGCTTCGCCATGATCGGTGTGGCGATCCTCTCCGTAACGCTCGTGCCGGCTCTGATCCCCACGTTCATTCGTGGCCGACTTCGCCACGAAAACGAAAACTGGCTCGTCCGCAGCCTGATCGGCATTTACAAGCCCGTGCTGCGCTGGGCGATGGACTATCCGAAAACCGTGAATTGGTTTTTCATCGTCCTTTTAGCGCTCGGTTGGCATTTCGCCGGTAAATTGGGACGTGAATACATGCCCCGGCTCGACGAGGGAAGCGTTCTCGACATGCCCGTCACCGTTCCCCGAGCCTCGATCACGCAAGTGGCCGACGATCTAAAAGCCCGCAACGCCATGCTGCGTCGGTTTCCCGAAGTCGAATTGATCGTCGGCAAAGGAGGTCGCGCCGATACTCCTACCGATCCTTCGCCGATTGAAATGGTCGAAACCATGATCAATCTGCGCCCGAAGGAATTTTGGCCGAAACGCAAACTTATTTACGACGACGCCGTCGCGCAAACCAACGCCGCCTTCGACGCGCTCCTTGCAAGCCGTCTTCTCGCCCCGCCGAAAGACGACGCCCAGCGCAAGTCAATAGTCGAGCCCGCCGCTATGACCGCCGTCGGCCGATTCGACGACACGATGCGGGAACTCGCCTCGGCGCGGCTTACCGAATTTGAAAAAAGCCTCGCCTCGCACTTAGTCTTCGACTTCACGCGACAATTAAGCGCCCTCCTTGTCGAAACCGGCAAACTCGCCGCTCCCCTCGACGAAGCGACGATCAAAAAAGTCGCCGAAGCGCTGACGCCGACGTTCGGCCCGCGTCTCGCCTCGGCTCCGGCGCAGGAAGACGTCAACTCGCTCATGCAAAACATTGCCGAGCGGCTCGCTGAGGCGAAGAAAATTAAACTCGATCCCGACGCGTTCGCCCTCCGCCCAAGCGATTTGACTGAATTCGCATGGAGCGTCGGCGAAGTGATCGGCGCCGACCGCCCTACCCTCTTCACGCAAATGCTGGCCTATATTTCCGCCCGGCGCGACGCGCTCTGGGCCGATTATATGCGAGGCCTGAATTACGAACTCTTCGACCAAGCGCCCGGCGCGATCAATTGGTACTGCCTCGAAGAAATCCGCTCGGCCGCCATCGAGCAAGAGTTTTGGAAAGGTTCGACCGATCGGCGAAAGCTCGACGCCGACCTCGCCGCGTTGCAAAAAATCCGCGACGCGCTCGACCTCCCCTTGGCGAAACGACTCCTGCTTTGGCATAAGACCAAAGACGACGTCGTAAAAGAGATGGACGCCGTGATGCAAATGCCCGGCTGGGGAAATATCTGGACGCAACCGATCATTAATCGCATCGACATGCTCGCCACAGGCGTTAGCACGATGGTCGGCGTAAAAGTCTTCGGCGATAATCTGAAATCGATTCAAAACGCTTTGGAGCAAGTCGCCGCCGTTCTTCGCAAGGTTCCTGGCGCCGTCGACATCGTTCCCGACCAAGACTTCAATAAAGGCTATTTGGAAATCGTCATCGACCGCGAGAAAGCCGCCCGATTCGGCGTCAATGTCGGCGACGTGCAAGACGTCGTCGAAACCGCCCTCGGCGGCAAGACGATTACCATGACCGTCGAAGGCCGCGAACGTTTTCCCGTCCGCATCCGTTACGCCCGCGCTTGGCGGGAAGATGAGGAGGACGTAAAGAACCTGCTAATCAACGCCGCTTCGTCGGGAATGAGCGGCGAATCGACCGGCGGCATGGGCGCCGCCTCAACGCCGAAAAAGTCCGCCCCCGACGTCGCCCCGCTCCAAATCCCCTTAAGCGCCGTCGCCGACGTTCGCATCGTCGAAGGCCCGGCCATGATTAAAAGCGAAAACGGAACGCTCCGCTCCTACGTCCGACTCAACGTCCGCGACCGCGACATCGTCTCCTTCATCGAAGAGGCGCAGCGAGCCGTCGCGCAACAAGTAAAACTCCCCGCCGGCGTCCACCTCGAATGGAGCGGCCAATTCGAGCATCAACAACACGCGAAGAAGACGCTAACGATCGTCTTTCCCGCCGTCATCCTTTTGATCTTCGTTATCCTCTACTTAACTTACAACGACTTCATGGACGCCGTCCTCATGGTGATGGCCGTCCCTGAAGCCCTCGTCGGCGGAGTCTTCTTTCTCTGGTTCTTCGGCCATAACTTTAGCGTCGCCGTCTGGGTCGGATTCATCGCCTGTTTCGGCATGGCCACCGAAACCGGCATCATTATGCTCGTCTATCTGCGCGAAGCGATCGAACGCCGCGGCGGGTTGGAAAAAATCGCTTCGCTCGAAGAGCTACGCCAAACCGTCCTCGAAGGCGCCGTCCACCGCCTGCGCCCAAAACTTTTGACCGAAGGCGTGGCGATCGTCGCCTTGGCCCCCATGCTCTGGGCCTCCGGCGTCGGTCACGAAATCATCTCGGCCATGGCCGCCCCCGTCCTCGGCGGGCTGCTCGTCTCCGACGAAGTCGTCGATATCTTCATTCCCGTCCGCTTCTATTGGGTCCGCCGCGCCCGCTGGCTCAAACTACATCCCGAAGCGAAAGAAGCAAGCTAACGACGCCCGAAAAACTGCTCCAACTCGTAACGAAACGGTTGCAGGCCATGAGTTTGCGCAACCGCCGGCCTCTCTGTTAAACTTTCCTCTGGTTCCCAGGCTCCGCCTGGGAACCTGCTAAAGTCGAGGCTCCGCCTCGCTGACTTTGTCCCCTCCTCCCTGTTAAACTTTTCCGCTTTTTCCGCCTCTGCCGACTCTACCGGTCGCTCTCACGGTTCCGTCTTTACCCGTCCGATCTCATTTGAGGGTTGCGCAATCGTGATGGAGAACAGACATTCCTGTCTGTCAATTAAATGAGGGGCCAGACATTCCTGCCTGCCTCCTTCCGCGTCGGCGCCCCCGCCGCCCGCGAAACCATAACCATACCAAGTTTCATGAACGCGTCGTATCGATTCGCCGCTTTGCTCTTCGCAGGAACGATCTTCCTGTCGGGTTGCGTCGTTTCAAAAACGCGGACGGTTTCCGCAAACGGTTCCGACCCGTTCCTCTACTACGACACCGCTCGAATCGACGCGCCGAAGACCGCCGGCCCGATCAGTCCCTCCCCCGCCGTCAATCCGCTCCCGCCGACCGTTCCCGCGCCGACGAATCCCGTTCAACAAGTTCCCGCCACGGCCGCCGTCTCGCGGCCGATCTCCGTCGCTTACCAAGTCCCCGCCGACGCGCCGACGCTTCCCGCCGATGCGCCTTCGAACGCCGTTCAACCGCCGACCGAATATTCCCAAACGCCCGTCGTCGATCCCGACGATCCGTTTCTCGGTCAAACGACGCTAGACATGCAACGCTTGATCTACGAAGTGCAGTCGCGCAATCCATCCATACACGCTCTCACCGCCGCATGGCGAGCCGCATCTGCCCGCTACCCCCAAGCCATCGCGCTCGACGATCCCATGTTCAGCTACATGCAAGGCGTCTCGGGCCGCGTGACCGATGGCGGGTGGATGGTCGAGGCCTCGCAAAAGCTCTCCTGGTTCGGCAAACGTCAATTACGCGGCGACGTCGCCGCCGCCGAAGCCAACGCCGCTTGCCACGACGTCGAAACGCAACGCCTGCAACTGGCCGAAGCGTCGGCCAACGCCTATCTCGACTACTTCCTCGTCTATCGACTCCGCGACCTGAACGCCGCCGACGTCGAACTCATGCAAGAATTCCGCCGTATCGCCAAAACCCGCTACGAAGCCAACCAAGCGACGCAACAAGACGTCTTGCAAGCGAACGTCGATCTAGCCGATTTACAAACGCGGCGAGCCGAGCTGCTCCGTATGGAACGGGTCGCCGTCGCTCGATTGAATGCTCTCTTACATCGAGAAATCGACCGCCCGCTGCCGCCGCCGGGCGCCTCGCTCGAACCGCTCGGCGATCTTCCGCCGCTCGCTTCGCTCCGCGACTCGACGCTGCGACGTCGTCCCGATTTGGCCTCGATGGCCGCCAAAATCGACGCCGGACAATCGAACGTCAATCTCGCTTATAAAAATTTCTATCCCGACTTTGAAGTCGCGACGAAATACGACGCCTTCATGATGGAAGAAATGCGGCCGCAAGTCGGTCTGAACGTCAACGTGCCGATCGGCCAAGAGAAACGCCGCGCGGCCTTGCGCGAAGCCTCGGCCGAACTGCAAAAACGCCGGGCCGAATACTGCGCGGCCGTCGACGCTGCCAACTTCGAATTGGCCGACGCCTACGCCAAACTGCAAGAGAGCCGCGAAGCGCTCCGCCTCTACGAAGAGAATATCCTTCCCGCCGCCGAGGAAAACGCCCAAGCCGCCCGCGCCAACTACGCCGCCGGCAAGATCGACTTCTTACGCTTAATCTCAGCCCAACGCCAACTCTACGACGTTCGTGAAAAATACGAGACGGCGCGAACCGACTCCCTCCGCCGCTTGGCCGAACTCCGCCGCGTCACTGGCGGCTACGATCTCTAACCGCCGGCATCATCTGTAGACGGGTAGCCCAGGTTCTCGAACCTGGGCCGCGAAGCGGCAAGAGGCTTTTCGAGTAAACTCCCGACGAATAGAATATCGGTATCATCAAACAATGCACCGCGTCCATTTCTATGGAGAGATCGCATGTTCGTCGCCCTTCTACTCGAAGCGCATGCCGCATGCGTCGTTAAAAAAGCGCCTCGGTGGCTACTGGCATGGTTCGCCGTATTTGTTACGGCCCTCGTCGCTCCATGTAGCGCTCATAATAAGAGTGAGTCCGGCGTGCTGGGAACGCATGACGACGCCGTATCCTGCGTAACCTTTAGTTCTGACGGGAGGCGCTTAGCTTCCTGCAGTTGGGATAAGACTATCAAAATCTGGGATATCCCGACGCGAACGTGCCTAGCGACTTTAAAAGGACATACCGACCGCGTTACCTCCGTCGCCTTTACTCCCGACGGTAAGATGTTGGCGTCGGGAAGCGCCGATAAAACGATCCGATTGTGGGACGCGGAAAGCGGTAAGTGCGTGCGGTCCCTTGAAGGTCACGCCGACTGCGTCAATTCGCTCGCCTTTAGTCCGGATGGAAAGACTCTCGCCTCAGCAAGCGACGACAAGACCGTCCGACTCTGGCTAATGGCGAATCAAACGCCCCTCAAAATATTAATTGGCCATACTGATTCCGTATATCGCGTACTTTTTGAGCCAACCGGCGGAAAATTAGCTTCGATAAGCCGCAATGGCGAATTGAAGATTTGGAATGTTTCCGACGGCAGAAATACCGCGACGTTCTACGACGCTAAAGAACCGGTCTTTTGTGCGGCGTTGAGCCGGGACGGCAAGCTGTTGGCGGCAGGAAGCGGAGATGACTCGCTAAAAATTCGCGATTTTGTGACAGGTCGAAATTTTTTTACGCTCGAAGGAAATACAGGCGACGCGTTCGCGCTAGTCTTCACCGCCGACGGCAAGACGCTCTACTCGGGAAGCAGCGATCATACGATCAGGATATGGGACGTGCCTGCTCGCAAAAATAGCGGAGCGATCAAAGGCCACTCCGCAGACGTTTATTCGCTAGCCCTTTCCCCTGACGACAAAATCTTAGCGTCGGGAAGCCGGGACAAAACGGTTAAGCTGTGGGATATGAGCGCAGCAGGCTTGAACGAACGAGAAGCTCCGCAGGATACGATGCAAAAACGCCCTAAGAAGACTAAGTTCGATGCAGCCTTCACCGCAAAAATCAGCAGGATTGACATGATCGACGATCGCGACGTGAACGCGATCCCTATCGAGATCGTTCCGATGTGGTTGGTGGCCGCGGACATTCTATCGATTGAAAAAGCGGTCAAACCCTTCGACGAAAAGAAGAGCGTTGTTCTTGCAATACATAGCCCTAGTCGGTTATTTCAAGCCTCCGCCGACGAAATTCCGGGCCGAAAGTACGCGTTCAAAGTCTTCGGCTTTACGGAAAACGACACGACGACATATTACGCTGCAACGGCATCAGAAATCAAACCAACTAACGAGGAAAACAGAAAGCTGGACGCAAGCGGCGAAAAAACTCGAATCGCGATGATCGAAGAACCAATCCAGCTTCTCTCTAGGGACGACCTGCCGAAACTCGTCGGAAAACGAGTGGTGTGCGAAGGGATTGTTGCGGAAACCAAGGCTCATCTGTTCATTACTATTAACCCCGCTTTCGCTGTCGATCTTTCGCCGGAAATGCAGAACGTTGCGGTGGGCAAACACGCCAAGGTTGTCGGCACGCTTTCCCATGAGTTAATTCACTCGCTTCCGCGTCCTACTCCAGGTCAACCTCAAGTCCAGACTGATCGGTACAGAGAGACGCCTCAGCAGTGGGACCGTTACTATTTGACCGATGCAAAAACAATTAAACCGCAAAATGACGAAACAGGCCTAAAAAACAACAATGCCGAAGGAAAGCAAATAGTCCCGTAGGTCTGGCGCTCCATGCCTGACAATAAAACGCTCGTCGCCCGATGCGGCGACAATTAGCGAAAATTAGCGTCGATTAGCGTTCCGCATGTGGCCGAATATATCCGACGGTCCGTCGCGCGCTTCGAGCGCCGGGCATCGACGTTGCATTACGCTCCCGGCGGGTAGCCCAGGTTCTTGAACCTGGGCCGCTAAGCGGCAAGAGGCTTTTGGTAAGAAGTTGTGTACCACGCTTAAATGTCAGTTTTGTAGGGTGGGACATCGTCCCACCAAGTCCGTAGGGTGCGTGCTTGCACGCACCATTTGTTTTGCCGCAATGCCGAAGGCATGCGCGTTCGAAATGAAGATCGAGCTCCCTATCTGTCCCCGCGCCCCACCTCGCCGCTCCGCGGTAAATTCTTCGCTCCGTTCCATATAAAAGGCGAGAGCAATTTAATTGCTCCCGCCTCGATTCATGCTTACTCGAAAATCGCTCAGACAGCTATTTCACTCGGCGTCGTGAGCAGTACGCCCCCAAGGCAATCGCGCCGCCGAACAACAGCGCAAAGGTCGCAGGCTCGGGCACGGCCGCCGTGAAAGTCGCGTCGTAAGTCACGCCGCCTACGGTCACGGTCATATCCTTGATGAGTTTACCAGCTTGCCCTTGAGCGCGCTCCGCGGCGCCGCCGATTTCTCCATTGCCGTCGCCGTTCATGCCCCCGACCGTGTCGCCCCAGAACAATACGATTCCGCTTTGGCTGAGGACGGAAGCGCCCAGCGAGTTGAGTTCGTTCGGAACGCCCGCCGCCGTCGTATCGGCGTCATAGAATCCGGCAAGAGTCCAACTCTTGATGCTCGACCACATCGGTCGGTCCGTTGTGCCCGTGTAATAAGTAATCGCGGATGCATTGCCAATATAGTTATTGATCTTTCCGTTATGGCTGTCGTCCGTCAAGCCGGCGCAATCCAACGTTAGATGATACCATCCGGTTTCTCCGGCAATAGCCGCAGTCGTGTACGGGGTGCCGCCTTGCGACACTTGCCAGTTGGCGTAATTCCCATTGCCGTCAGTAAGCTTGACGCTGATGCCCGGAGCCGCCATCGTATAGCCTGTGTTGGGATCGGCGCCGGCGTAGAAGTCGAACTCAAGTTTAACGCCGCTGAGCGCCTGTCCGTAACCGGCGTTGGTGACGGCGTAGGTTTTCATACCGTCTCGAACGGCCGTGTGCGTTCCGGACGAATTCGTGTAAGTGTAAGTCAGGGCGTTGCCGACGGAATCAGTCCATGCATAAGCGGTGTCCGGTTGCGGTTGGAAATAGAGTTGACTGCCGCCGTTCTGAATATTGTAGGCATGCTCGCCCAATACCGTCGCGACATAGGCAGTGACCGCTTCGGCGTTCGCCGTCGCGGATAGCCCCAACATAACAATCATCGTCAACGCACGAGCCGTTATTGTAATAGCATTTTTCATGAATGCAGATCCTCTCAAAATAAATTATGAAGTGCAGACAAATCAGGAAGGTCTGTTTTGACCGATTTTCCATGACTGAACGTGCATGCCGAATCGACATGCCCAAATAAATAACGAACGCCGTCGGATAACTGGACGACTTAGTGACGCCGATGTAGCCAACGAAACTTATTCATTCGCAAACAGGGGCTACAGGTTGAAGCCGCTTGACATCTTCGGCGAGGTATTTGCGGCGAGAATATCCATCCAACGCGAAAAGCGTGCCGCGAAACCGGGAGATTGGGGAGCTACAAAGAATCCGACGTTGCAAACGAACGCCAGAGGACGCTCCAAACTATCGCTGCCTCACATGCGAAAAGAACCTGAAAGACAAATCCCTAAGCCCACCCTCCTATTAAACAATATAATTGGTGAAAAATCAACCCCTCCCCTCCCATGAGCATTAGTTATTACAGAATGGCGGATGATATTGTGCAAAAATTAAACTGATCGGTGTGGCGTTCAGTGCGTTCTTTTCTCTGATCTTAGCGTAATTAGAGCGCTACGGCGCCGACGAGCGCAAGCAAGCCTCCCCGCAAATCCAGCATTCATTCCGGATGCGGAAAAGAACGCGGTTTACCCGAGCAAGAGCGAGAAGCAGGGCGCAGGCAACCATGCCAATCGGAGCACGCAGCGTGCCCTACAGATTCGAGGAGACAGGCAGGGATGCCCGCCAAGCCCTGAAGTCAAAACGATGTCGTCATGCACGCAATTGCATGACCTACCGGCAACTCCGATGCCATACGCCCCAATCTTATTTCGTTCCCGGGTTCCACGGCCAATACGTAGTCTTCGATCGACCGAAGCGAACTTCCAGAGCGCCGGTCATCGACAAATTGTTTTGCGTTTGGATCATGCCGGCGCCGGCGAAGGCGATGTTATCCGTTAGCTCCGCTCGAAAGATCAGCCACTCGCTCATGCGATACTTGAATCCCACGCCGACCGGCATGCCGACCATGACGTGATTGTGCGTAACGCCGACGGCGTCTTGAAACTTAATGCGATCGGTTCCCAACCCGAAGAGCAAGTACGGACGAAACGCCGCGTCGCCCCAAGGGTAATAGAGCATGTCGATATCGAAAAGGAAATGATCGGAACTACGCGAGCCGGTATAAGTGTATCCCGCTCCCGCCGCGGTGATCGAAGCCGGTTCGTCCACGATCGGAATGTCGGCCGAGGCCAGACGACCTTCCAATCCCCAATCGTCGGCGAAATCGTAGCCGAAGCGAACGCCGGCCAAATAGCCGGTCTGCTGGCTCGTCCACTGATCGATTAGCGACGTTCCGACGATCGGGCCGTAGAAGAGGCTCACGCTGTACGGTCGAGTCGTCCATGGCTCGCGCTGCGCGATTCTTTGAAGCCGATCCTCGTCGCTCAGGCCAGGATGAAAAATATGATCCATCAAACGCCGACCGGACGACAAACATTTTCCGCACATGCCGAGAAAAGGATGATCCACCTCGCACCCGCATTCCGGACAACTCGGCTGCCGCGCGGGATCGCCTTGCTCGGAAAGTTGTTGATAATTCTTCGCCGGCGCCGTCTGCGAAAACGCGATGTCGCCGGAATTGTTTTTTACGCTAGACGCGGAGGAGAGAAGCGGCGCCTCGTGCGAAAGAGGCTGCACCGTTTGCTGCCCCGTGGAATAATCGATCGTCCTCCGCATCCGAGGCGAAGCGTCGGGAACGACCGATTGAACCGAAGGAAAAATGAGCGAGTCGTCGTCCGCCCTAACCGGCTCTAAAGAAAATAACGCGGCTGCCGCGATCGCCGTGAGGCAGATTCGCAAGAATCGCGAAACGAATGGCGATCCTTCGCTGGGCATTATTCAAAAGTCCCTTTTCAGAAAAGGCGTATATATTGTCCGGTTTGCGCAGGGCGGGATTATCGTCCGGGTTCGCAACGCTGTCAATGCGGATATTCCGCTTCGGAAACAGAGTGTTTTTCCACATCCTCAAGCAAGCAAAAATGCCAAAAAACGATCCCGAAACCCAGGCGGTTCATGGCGTTTATGGGGTAGACTTACAATTGGTTTCAAAGAGTTGACAGGGATAGAGCGCCCCATTAACCTGGAAAATGTAGCAATTCGCGCCGCTCTGCGCGAACGGCACAGTTTGGCGGGACTTTCCCGCCGACCAGTTTCCTCGCCTCTCAACCGCTAGCATCACACTCGCCTCACCGCGACGGGAGTTCCCGCATGGCCGCGAAACGCAAAGGCAATTTTCTCGAAATCCTTGTCCGAAAAAGGGTTATAAGCGTCGATCAGCTTGCCGAAGCCCAACAGCTCGCCCAGGCGACCAACGCAAAAATTCCCGACGCCCTCGTTCGACTTGGATACGCCAGCGGCGAAGACATCAGCCGGGCGATGGCCGAGGAGCACGGTCTCGACTATATCAATCTGAGCGAAGTCGTTATCCCCCCCTCGGTCGTAGAGCTCGTTCCCGAATCGGTTGCCCGCGAAAACTCGGTCATGCCGCTATCCGAGGGGGACGGCACGCTAACGGTCGTGGTCGCCGACCCCGACGACTACGAAACGATTGAAAAACTGCGATTTATTTTGAATCGCCCCATCGAGACGGCCCTTTCTTCCCGCGACGCCATCCAAGAGGCGATCAACCGCCACTACGGCCAAACCGTCGGCGAAAGCGCCGACTCGATGCTGCAGGAGTTTACCGACACGGCCATCGATTTCACGGAAACCGTGGACGATTCGATGACCGGCAGCGCCGGGGAGAACGCCGACGAAAACAGCGCTCCGATCGTTCGATTAGTCCAATTGATGATCGGCGAAGCGGTTCAACTTCGGGCGTCGGATATCCACGTCGAACCGTTCGAAGACCGAATCCGAATTCGGTACCGAATCGACGGCGTTCTGGTGGAGCGTGACAGCCCCCCCCGCCGGTTGCTGGGCGCATTGATGTCGCGCCTGAAAATTTTGTCAAAACTCGACATCGCCGAGCGCCGGCGAACGCAAGACGGACGCATCAAGATCACCGTCGGCGACAAAGAGCTCGACCTTCGCGTGAGCGTTATTCCGACGAACCACGGTCAATCGGTGGTTATGCGTATTTTGGATAAGGCGAACATCCGTATCGGTTTGAAGCAGTTGGGCTTCGGGGAAGAAGATTTCCGAAAGGTCAAAAACATCATAGCCCGACCAAACGGCATATTCCTCGTAACCGGTCCGACCGGCTCGGGCAAAACAACATCGCTCTATGCAATGTTGAACGAATTGAACACCCCCGACCGCAAGATTATCACCGCCGAGGACCCCGTTGAATACTACCTGAACGGTATTAATCAGGTTGAGATCAAACACAACATCGGGCTAGATTTTGCGCGGGTAATTCGCGCGATGTTGCGTCAGGCGCCAAATGTAATTTTGGTTGGTGAGATGCGAGATTCCGAAACGGCCCAAATGGGCATTCAAGCATCTCTAACTGGACACTTAGTTTTCAGTACACTACACACGAACGATGCGCCCGGTGCCGTATCACGTTTAATTGACATGGGAGTTGCCCCCTATCTGGTGGCAAGCTCTGTTGTGGCAATCATGGCACAGCGTCTCGTGCGCACTATTTGCCCGAAGTGTAAGGCTCCGCACACCTACCCGGAATCGGAATTAGAGGCGGCTGGCATC
Source organism: Thermoguttaceae bacterium (assembly GCA_963665265.2). Classification (GTDB taxonomy): domain Bacteria; phylum Planctomycetota; class Planctomycetia; order Pirellulales; family Thermoguttaceae; genus CAXXHQ01. The sequence continues at coordinate 178,624 of CAXXHQ010000001.1, forward strand.
ACGAAGGAGATGGCGGCCAAGGCGACGTTCATGAAGGGACGTGGCTGTTCAAACTGTCAAAATTCCGGGTATCGAGGCCGCCTGGGCATTTACGAACTGATGATGATGTCTACCCGGGTTCGCGAACTGACTTTCGATGGATCCCCCACTGAGGTTATACGCGAGCAGGCCATCTCCGAGGGGATGAAGACCCTTTATTGGGACGGCATCGACAAGATTTGTCGCGGGATCACGACCATCGAGGAAGTCGCTTCCGTCGCAAAGAAGGACTACTAAACGATAGCGACTGCGGCTCTTTCAAGGAAATTCGCGTTTTTCTTGGCGTTTTTTCCGCAGGCGCGAATAATCTGGTTAGACCGACGGCGCTAGCGCAGTCAACGGCGCCACGATCAAGGCCGTCAAATACCCCGTTTTTTTCTTCAAAAACCGCGTATTCCTGAACACAATAAAACAATGGCGATAGTCGGCAATTTAGACCGCCGCAGACGCCTAATTTACTGCATGCAAAAACGTTCGACCGCCCGATCGACGGCGAAGTCGGCTTGCGACGTAACCTATTGAACGAACGAGTGATAGAGAAGAGTATGGGAACGATTTTAATCGACAAGTTGTTGCAGACCTGCGTCAACCGCAAAGTGAGCGACTTACACATCGCTGTCGGTCAACCTCCGGTCGTCCGCAAGGACGGTCATTTGGTCCGCCTCGAGACCAAGTCGCTGGAGTCGGAAGACACGGTTGCGCTCATGAAGAGCATCACCCCCGAACGATGTCAGCGCGAACTACAAGAGGTCGGCAGCACGGACTTTGGTTTCGCGTTCGGCGATCAAGCCCGCTTCCGCGTTTCGGTATTCAAGCAAAAAGGCTATACCGGAATGGTGTTGCGGCAAATTCCGAAGAACCTGCTCACGTTCGAGCAGCTGGGCGCGCCGGCGGCGGTCCGCGAGCTATGCCATCGTCCCCGCGGCTTGTTCCTCGTCACCGGTCCGACCGGTTCGGGCAAGACGACGACTCTCGCGACGATGATCGACTACATCAACCAGAACATGGATCATCACATCATCACGATTGAGGATCCGATCGAATTCTATCACACGCACAAAAAATCGACGGTGAACCAGCGCGAGCTAGGAGTGGACGTTCCGACGTTCGCCGAGGCGATCCGACGCGCGTTGCGTCAGGACCCCGACGTAATCCTCGTCGGCGAAATGCGTGACTTGGAGACGATCGAAGCGGCGATCACGGCGGCCGAAACCGGCCACATCGTGTTCGGCACGCTGCACACGACGGGCGCCCAAGGCACGGTGAATCGTATCATCGACGTGTTTCCGACGAACCAGCAAGAGCAGATCCGCACGCAGCTTTCGACCTCAATCATCGGAATTTTGTCACAAGCGTTGCTTCCGAAGATCGGCGGCGGGCGAATCGCCGCCTACGAGATGTTGGTGATCGACTCGGCCGTTTCGAACTTGATCCGAGAAAACAAGACGTACCGCATCACGTCGGTCATCCAAACCGGCCAAAAGCGAGGCATGCAGCTGTTGGACGATCACTTATTCAAGCTTTGGAGCGACGGCATCGTCACCGAAGAGGACGCCTTATTCCGTTCAAACAACGTAGACGATTTGACGTCGCGAATTAACAAAGCGAAACGCGGAATCTTCGAAGACGAAGAGACGCGAAATTCGTAACCTCGTGAAATAACCGTATTGCTCCCCCGCACCAACCTTAACCCCTGATCCTTAGCTATGGCCATTCGTCGCATCGGTCAAATTTTGGTAGACCTCGGCTTTCTGCGCGAAGATCGCGTCGAATTACTGCTCGAAGAGCAGCAGTCTCGACCGGGCGAACTTTTCGGGCAAATCGCCGTCAGCATGGGCTACATCACCGAGGATCAGCTCGCGCAAGGTTTGGCGGAGCAGATGGGAATGCAGGTCGTTCACTTGAACGATTTGGAGATCACGGCGGAGACGCTCGGCCGCATCACGCAGCCAATGGCCCAGTTGTATCGGATCATACCGACGTCCTTCGAAGACGATACGCTGACGATCGCCATGTGCGATCCGCAGAAGCTGTCGATTCTCGACGAGTTGCGAACGTTCCTCGGCTACAACGTCAAAGCGACGGTGGCCACCGAAAAGGACGTGCTTCGGGCGTTGGAGCGATATTACACCGAAGGCGTCGAGAGCATGGAAGGTCTCATCGCCGACATGGAAGCCGACGAGGAACTGAGCGCGGCGGCGATGGCGATGGAAACGTCGTCGACGATCGACCTTTCGAGCGCCGAAACGTTGGCCGACTCGGCCCCGGTGCGAAAACTGCTGAACATGGTTTTGCTGATGGCGATTCGCGATCATGCCTCCGACTTGCATTTCGAGCCGTTTGAAAACGAGTTCAAAATTCGCATTCGCGCGGACGGCGTACTCTACGAAATGGTCCCTCCGCCCCGGCATTTGGCGTTCGCCATCACCACGCGCATCAAGGTGATGGCCGACTTGGACATCGCCGAGCGCCGCATGCCGCAAGACGGACGCATTCGCTTGACGGTGGGCGGCCATCCCGTCGATCTTCGCGTGAGCGTCCTTCCGACGATGTTCGGCGAAAGCGTCGTGATGCGTATTCTCGACCGCTCGGTGGTTATGCTCGACTTGGACGCGATCGGCATGCCGGAAGGCATTTTGGCCGATTTCCGAACCGTCATTCGGCGGCCGAACGGAATCGTTCTCGTCACCGGCCCGACGGGCTCGGGCAAGACGACGACATTGTACGGCGCGCTTAACGAATTGAACTGCGTTGAAGAGAAGCTAATCACGACCGAAGATCCGGTGGAATACGACATCGACGGAATCGTGCAGATTCCGGTGGACTCCACGATCGGAAACACGTTCGCGCAATGTCTGCGTTCGATTTTGCGACAAGACCCCGACCGCATCCTGGTCGGCGAAATCCGCGACTTGGAGACGGCCGAGATCGCCATTCAATCGTCATTGACGGGACACTTGGTGTTCAGCACGTTGCACACAAACGACGCGCCGAGCACGGTGACGCGTTTGCGCGACATGGGCATTAAGCCCTTCTTGCTTTCAGCGACCTTGGAGGCGGTGCTGGCGCAACGTCTCGTGCGTCGCATTTGTAAAGATTGCCGCAAAGAGACGATGCCCAGCATCGAGACGCTGGCGCAACTCAATTTGACGCCGGATGACGTCATGGATAAAAAGTTTTACCGCGGGACGGGCTGCCCCGCCTGCAACAACACCGGCTACAAAGGCCGAACCGGTCTTTACGAATGGATGCCGGTCAGCGAGCCGATCCGCGACTCGATCAACTCGGGCGCCTCGACTGAGAAAATACGCGACGTGGCGTTGCGAAGCGGACTGATTCCGTTACGCAACAGCGGCCTCGAAAAAGTGTTCAACGGCACGACCACCATCGAAGAGGTCATCCGAGAAACCGTGACCGACTAATCGCAAGGATGATGATAGAGGGACGAAGGACGCGATCCCCAGTCCCGCCGATTGCTAATTGCCGACCGCATAAAGAAATATTGCCGCTCCAAGGAGTCGAGCCATGCCGATTTATCAATTCGAAGCGATGGACCAAGCCGGCCAAGAGGTCAAGGACATCATCGAAGCTTCGAGCCAAGACGAAGCGCAAGCGACGATACGCCAGCGCGGACTTTTCCTGACGAAAATCGCGGTGAAGAAAAGCCGCGCCACGCCGGGACAAAAGAAAAAAGACGCGGCGAACGGCAAGAGCTTCGCGCTCGGCGGCGTAAAAACGAAAATCCTCTGCACGTTCACGCGCCAGCTTTCCATTTTGCAGGACGCCGGTCTGCCGATTCTGCGAAGTTTGAAGATTCTGAAAGAACAGGCCCCTCCCGGCGCCTTAAAGAATTCGTTGATCGACGTGGTCGACGAAATCGAAGGCGGATCGACCCTTTCCGAGGCGATGGCCAAGTGCCCCAAGGCGTTCGATCGCTTGTACGTCAACATGATCAAGGCGGGCGAGGCGGGCGGCGCGCTGGAAGTCATTCTTCAACGTTTGGCCGAGTTCAAAGAACGGTCCGAAACCTTGAAGCGAAAAGTCAAAGGCGCGTTGGTTTATCCTGTCTCGGTCGTGACTTTCGCGATAGGCATCTTGGCCTTCATCATGATCAAGATTATTCCGTCGTTCAAAAAGATCTTCGTCGATTTCGGATTGAAGCTGCCGCTTCCGACGCAAGTGATGATCCAAATGTCCGACTTTTTCGTCAACTATTGGTTCCTTATCCCCCTGATTCCGACTTCCATCTGGCTCTTCCTCAAGCTTGTGCGCAAATTTGAAGCGGGCCGAGTCGGCTGGGATTTATTCACCTTGAAAATGCCGATCTTCGGCCAATTGGTCGAAAAAAACATCATCGCCCGCAGCACCCGAACCCTCGGCACGTTGATCTCCTCCGGCGTGCCGATCCTCGAAGCGCTGAACATCACCAAAGAAACGTCGGGCAACGCGATGTTCGAGCAAATGTTCCAACACGTTTACGATCAAATTCGCGAAGGCGAAAACATCGCCAAGCCGATGAAAGAGGCGTCGCGGCCGCCGTTCCATCCGATGGCCCTGTTCTTTTGGGCTTTCATCTGCGCCGGCCCCGTCGGAATCCTGATGTACGTCACCCGTATGAATAAACGCATCCTCGACGACATGGTCGTGAACATGGTCGACGTCGGCGAAGAGACGGGCGAACTCGACACGATGTTGTACAAGGTGGCCGACACCTACGACGAAGAAGTAAAAGTGCTTACCGAATCGCTAATGAGCTTGATGGAGCCTTTGCTAATCATCATCCTCGGCGGCATGGTCGGCTTCATCGTCATCGCCGTGTTCATGCCGCTGATTTCGATCATCACCTCGCTCACCGGCGGAAAGTAAGACTTGGGAATTGGGCATAGATGACAAAAAGTAGGGTGCGCGCTTGCACGCACCAGAAAAACATATTGAACCGCTAAGCGCAAGGATGAAGGAGGAGGGATGAAGGATGAAAGTCGCAAACGATTCTCCCTCGCGTCCTCGGCGTCTCTGCGGTAAAAAAAACAACTCCTAAAACAATTTTATTAAACCGCAGCGGCACAGAGAACGCAGAGAGCGGATAATTAAGAAAAGTCCTCCGTGCCCTCCGTGCCTCCGTGGTGAAAAAAGTTTTGCGATCTGAACGCCGACCGCTGATTGCCCATTACCCGAAGGATATCAATCATGAAAACGAAATCTGATTCATCCTTCGTTCCCTACGCCCTACGCCCTACGCCCTACGCTCTACGCCGCGGCTTTACGCTCGTCGAGCTGCTCGTCACCATCACGATCATCGCGATGGTGGCGGGAATGAGCTTCGGGGCGCTGCAATGGGCCCGTCGCGCGGCGGCCGAGGAAAAAACCCGGCAAACCATCGCCAAACTCAACTCCATCATCATGCGGAAGTACGAGTCGTATCGAACGAGAAGAGCGCCGATTAGCACAACAGGGTTGACTCCCGCGCAATCCGCTCAAAAACGACTCGATGCTTTACGAGAACTTATGCAAATGGAAATGCCTGAGCGGTTTGCTGACATCACCACTAATCCAATCAACTATTCAGACTGGGGTAGTACTACAATTATCTCGCGGCCAGCGGCTTCCCAACGCTATTTAAATATATTGAATTCAACAAAAACATTACCTACAGAAGACAATGCGTCCGCGGAATGCTTGTACATGATTGTCAGCGTGAACAATCCGGAAGAGCTTGCACATTTTAGGCCCGATGAAATTGCTGACACTGACGAAGATGGTAGACCAGAGTTTATTGACGGCTGGGGAATGCCCATACGTTTCTTGCGTTGGCCTGCCGGTTTCGTTCAAACTAGCAGCGCTGCCGCTCCGCTGCAAAGCGGAATTGCGACGACAGATCATGATCCATTCGACACTCGCAAAATAGATGCTACCGCTTATAAATTAACTCCCTTGATCTATTCGGCTGGGCCCGACAAGACGTACGGCTTGAATTCCGGAGATAGTGCTTATTTTTATGATTACGCAACAGCAGGACGGCTAGACCCCTACGCAAGTTCCGGCGGCAACCGAATTGGCGCTCCGCTTTTAACAGATACGACTTCGCATCTCGACAACATAACGAACCACGACACGAGCGCGGCGCGGTAGTTCGCTAAGCCGCGGCCGCGAATACCGTTTCCGAAAAAACATATTGAACCACCGAGGCACGGAGATCACAGAGACGCAAGGATAAAGGAGGAGGGATGAAGGATGAATGTCGCGGACAAGATTCACCACCAAGTCACAAAGACACCAAGAGCGGACTAATTAATTCTCTTCTTTGTGCCTTCGTGTCTTGGTGGTGAAAATAGTTCCTAAAAGAGAATTGAACCGCTAAGACGCAAAGATCGCAAAGAAAACAAATATCACTTTCCTCTTTGCGTCCTTCGCGCCTTTGCGGTGAATAAACACTTTTAAACAATTTTATTAAACCGCAGAGACGCTGAGAGCGCAGAGAGCGGATAATTAAGAAAAGTCCTCCGTGCCCTCCGTGTCTCCGTGGTAAAAAATCGCGAATTTGCGATAAAAGATTTGCGACCTGATTGCTGATTGCTGATTGCTGACCGCTGATTGCTCATTACTCGAAGGATATCGATCATGAAAACGAAATCTGATTCATCCTTCATCCTTTATTCATACTCTGTGCCGATGCCGCGTCCTTCATCCTTCATCCCTCATCCTTCATCCTTTGCTCGCGGCGTCACGCTCGTCGAGATGCTGGTCGTATTGGTCATCATTTCGATGTTGGCGGCGGTCGCGCTGCAGGCGTTGCCGAGCGGCGACCAGCGTTACCGCGAAGCCGCGCGAATGGTGAACGTCTACTTGAACTCGGCCCGGTCCGCGGCTATGGAGAACGGCCGACCGGCGGGCGTGATTCTGAAACGGATGAACGCGACGACGACGCACACCTACAACGCCGCTTGCAACGTCGTCGAGCAGTGCGAAACGCCGCCTCCTTACTCCGGCGAAACGATCGGAGCTACGCTTCAAATTCAAGAAATCCCCAACGCTACTGCATTGACGATTCCTACGACGATCACAATTCCGCCAGTAAATTCCGGCTACACGCGGAAGCGATTCAAAGCCACTTTCGCTTCAGGAGCCGTGATCGCGGCAAACCTCAACTCAGGCGATTATATTCGATTGAATGGCCAAGGTCCGCTCTACTACGTCGAATACGCCGACGACAGCTCCAGCGTCCTTGCAATTCAATTTCACATTGATTATCCGACGGCGTCTCCGCCTCAATTTCCTTGGCCTGACAGTGCGCAATCTGGACCGGTGAGTTTCCTCGTCCAACGCCAACCCTCCCTAAACGGCGGAGCGGTTTTCAGTTCTTCTGCCGAGCCGTTGCAACTTCCCGCGGGCGCGGCGATCGATTTGTTTTGCTCGGGAACGACTGGAATTCCGACCTTCAACTATAACGCCAACAACATCATTATTATGTTCGCTCCTTCCGGCGAGATCGCAAGCATTGACGTCGGCGCCGGCCCTACGACGGTCACCGGTCCGATTTACTTACTCGTCGGCAAGATGAGCCGCATCAGGAATTTCCAATCCCCTCCAAACGGCGATCCGCTTTCCGCGACGCCGGCCGACGAAGAGAAACCGAACTGGGCTGACTTAACCAACTACTGGGTCACGATCCAGCCGCGATCGGGAATGATTAACACGGCCGAAGTCGCTTTCGTCAACACGAGCGCCGTCAATTGGGCGACGGCGACGAGTTGGTACGGCGGCACGCCTGACTATTTCAATAAATCCCGTTCCTACGCCGACGAGGCTCAATCCGCGGGCCGATAAGCTACATTTTAAGCGGTCAGCAATCAGCTTTCAGCGATCAGCAGTCCGCCAGAAACGACAAAACTAGATTCACCGCTAAGACGCTAAGAGCAAGGATGAAGGAAGAGGGATGAAGGATGAAAGTCGCAAACGATTCGTCCTTATATATCCTTCGCGGCCTAGCTCCGCGTTCTCTGTGTCTCCGTGGTAAAAAAACGCGTCTTTGCGGTAAAAAAGATTTGCGATCTGAACGCCTACGACACGAAGGATATCAATCATGAAAACGAAATCTGATTCATCCTTCATCCTTCATCCATCATCCCTGCCTATGCGTCCCTACGCCCTACGCTCGACGCCCCACGCCCTACCCGGCGGCATGAGCCTGCTCGAAGTGCTCATCGCCATGGGCGTGCTGACCTTGGGCCTACTCGGCATATTGTCGGTCATTCCCTTGGCCCAATACTCGTTGCGCGAGACGAACAAGTCCGACGCGGCAATCACCTGCGGTCGCTCCGCCCTCTCCGAAATCAAAATCCGACGACTCGCCGATTTTCGATGGTGGTATTGGCAAGGCGGCAACTGGGCTACTGGCGAAACTTACGCCAATCAGGCTGCTTCCTTGCTCTCGCATCCGGTTATTTTGGACCCGCTCGGCTTTACAAAACTTAATGCCGCCGCGACGGCCCTCGGCAGGAACAATCCCGACTTACTCGGCGGCGATCCTGGCGTTGCTAACGGCTATCTTTATCGCTACACACTGGCATCCGTCTTCAATAATCGCGCTACGGCCATGGCAATCACTCCCGTACAAGCCATTTTCGACTGGAGAGACGACCTCGCGTTCCAACCGCCGCAGAGCAAGGACGAACGGCCGACGGTTTTCACCTCGGGCTTGAACTACGACGGAAACTACAGTTGGTTCGCCACGCTCATGCCGAGCACGGAAGATACGGCCACGGGAGGCGGCCTGACGGTTCTTCCGGTCGGCTCGCGCCGCATCTTCGACGTATCGACCGTCGTCTGCTACAAACGCGATTTTTCCGTTGATGCTGACGCCTGCCCGGTCGGCGAATGGACGGCCAACGTCAGTAGCGTCGCCGGCTTCGGCTACGGCGGCGGAACGATTGGACTCGGTGCGGCGTCGTTCGCTCCCTACCTCACAAATTCAGGCGGAACGGACGCGGCGCTACCCGAGCAAGCGACGCTCCGAGAAAACAATTGGGTCATGCTCTGGGCGAGAAATGCCGCCGGCGAGTATTGCAGCCACTGGTATCGCGTTATTAACGCCGATTTGGAATCAACGACGCCGACGGCCACGCTCGAAGGTCCTGATTGGGACGCTACCCGTTGGCCAACCTCAGCGGCTAACCCTATTCGCATGTGGGTCGTCAAAGGCGTGATCGGCGTGTACAACTCGCGGATTGAATTGGACGCCGATTCGATCTTCGGCGGACAACAGTGACGCAAAAGCGGTCAGCTTTTAGCAATCAGCGGTCAGCCAGATACGATAAAAACATACTGAACCGCAGAGGCACGATACACAAGGATGAAGGAAGAGGGATGAAGGATGAAAGTCGCAAACGATTCGTCCTTATATATTCCTCGCGTCCTACCTCTGCGTCCTCCGTGTCTCCGCGGTGAAAAATAACTCCTAAAACAAATTTTATTAAACCACAGAGGCACAGAGATCACAGAGAGCGAATAACTAAGAAAAGTTCTCCGTGCCCTCCGTGTCTCCGTGGTAAATAAATTGCGTATCCGCAGTGCAATGTTTCGTGTCTTTCGTGGTTAAACTTGCGAACTTTGTGTCTTTGTGACTTGGTGGTGAAAATATGCGTTCAACATTCTATGCTCCGCGCCGCGGCGTGTTGCTGATTTTGATCTTGTCGCTCTTGGCGATGTTCGGGCTGATCGCCCTGACGTTCGTTTTGATCGTCGGGCAGGCCCAACGCAGCGCAAAGAACGTCGAAAACGCGGACCGCGTCGTCGACCCGCCGCAAAAGCTGTTGAACGAAGCGGTGATGCAGTGCCTTCGCGGCTCGAAAAACGACCTCTCGGTCATGGGCCCGCATAGTTTGCTCGAAGATATGTACGGCCCCCCCGTTTATCTTCCAACGTCCGTTTACTCCGGCGGCGATATTTATGCGCCGATCATTCCGGCTTCCGTCCCACTGCCGCTTCTCGGCGCGTTTACGCCGGTCTGCGGCGGTCAGCTGCTTGAGCTGACCACGCTTAGAACAAACATCAATACCTATATCACGAACGTCGGCAACGCCATCACTTTCAAAAACAGGAACGGCGTAATTTATAGTACGACGGAAAACCCTGCTACTTACGCCAATATTAAAAACGCTTGGACGACCGCCGTCACGACGCTTCAAAATCAGCTTCCTTTCTGCTTGGGCGGTTGCGTCATTACGATTAAAGGACTGCCGAACAGTTCGCGGATCGTCAGTTTTAATCCCGTCAACGGCAACCCGCAGATTTTGAACGTCTGGGGATCAAACTACGCGACTCTGCTGGCCACGACAAAGGAAGTCACCGTCAACGGCCTCGCCTTTAACGGCAAAGGCTTCGGATTGAACCCGGCGACGGGAAACCTCGACGCGACGGACCCCCCCGTTACAGGAAAGGCTCTAGCGCTGCTTCCCAACGCTTGGGAAAATCGTTATCCGCTCGGCGGCGCAAACGAAGACTACGACGCGGCCGACTATCAGAACATTCTATTGTCGGCCCAGACCATCGACGCGACGACAAACCAAATTAAAACGGTCCCCTCGCTCCATCGCCCCTCGCTGGTAAGCTACTGGAAGACTCAGGATACCTCGCTCTTAACGACATCTTGTTCGGCGGCCAATTTTTCCGCCAATAAAGTAATCCTGCGCCCGATGGGCAAGGATTTTGCGACCAACTCGCCGAATCCCAATTTCACCGGCAGCAACCCGACAGTAGCCGCAGGAACCTACGACCCGACGGCCACGTCGGCAAATCCTTGGGACGTCGATAACGACGGCGACGGCGTTCCCGACAGCGTGTGGGTCGATCTCGGCATGCCCGTTCGCAAAGCGAAAGACGGTCGGCTCTATAAACCGCTCTTCGCGATTCTTTGTCTTGATATGGACGGACGACTCAACTTAAATGCGCACGGAAATTACGAGCAGGCGCACGGCGGAAACGGTTTTTACGCAGTGTCCGGCGCATTCGCCGGAGGAAATGCTTCCGCCTTATTACAACGCGGCCAAGGTTACGGCCCCGCCGAAATCAGTCTGTCGCAGACCGTGGGCGGTCCGATTACCGACACGGAATATAGGCAGTTATTCGTCGGGCTCAGCGGAACCGCGGGACGCCTCGGCCGGTTGACGGCCCCCGCCGTCTGCAACGCGCCTGCGTTGGCGATCGCCCAAAACAAATGGTTTAATTATCCTGGCGCATTCCCGACCGCGACCGGCGCCTTCGGCACGCCCCCCGACGTTAACGGCGTTTGCGCAATCGGACTCGATCAAGCGGGGCATCCGCTTTATGATTTTGCGACCAGTGGTTCCGCCATTCAAAATTCTTACCCGTACGGGGTTAAATTGGCCGCCTCGGACCACAAAGGAAATATCGGCGTCATCCCTGCCGGCGTCATGGAGCAAAATCCGTTTGGCCCCGACGAGTTGGAACGGCTTTTACGACCGTTCGACAAAGACGCCACAAGCCTTCCGCGACGCATCGCCGCTTTGGCGCCGACGTTGGCGACCCCGGGCGTCGGCCGCTTCACCGTAACCACGGAAAGCTGGGACGTGCCGACCTGCGGCACGCGGAACCTTTTTGAGAAACTACAGACTGTTTCCGGCGGCGCGATTTTGCCCAATAACACAGACGTCATGCAACTTCTCTTCCCTCCGGAAATTCTCGCCGGGTTGAAGATGAATATCAACCGCCCGTTCGGCAACGGCGTTGACGACGACGGCAACGGCGTCATTGACGAGAATGGCGAGAAAAGGCCGATCGATCCGACCGAAACGTTCGGCGCTATTCCTACTTACTCCTCGGACGGCAGTCCGCTCCCCAATGCTTCTCAGCCGCAAGGTAATTTCTCCGGCGCCGCCTCGGCGACCACTACCCCGGTCGTTACGGCGCCCGCCGCCTCTTCGGCCGACGCAACGAAATGGTACAAGTGGCCCTATGCGGCGCAAAACGGCTTGCAAGCCCGCCAACTGACGGCTCGCTATATCTACGTTCTCTCCATGCTTTTGTGCAATCGTGACGTCAGCGTGCCAACGTCAGCTACAACTTTGCGTTGGCAAGCGATTTTAGGCACGACGGCGGCTCCGACGAACGATGACATTGCGCGATATCTTGCGCAATGGGCGGTCAACGTGGTCGATTTCATGGACCGCGACTCGATTATGACGCCGTTCGAATACGACACCGATCCCTTTACCGCGGCGGGTTGGCGAGTGGACGGCGACATCAGCGCCGCGTCGGCGGATAACTCGGCAGCCTATCGCGGCCTCGTCTGGGGTTGCGAGCGCCCCGAACTATTGATTACCGAAACGCTAGCCTTCCATGACCGAAGAACGGAAGATTTAAATACAGAGCTGAACGGCCACTTAACAACGGAGGCCTCGCCGAATAATGACAATGACTTTGATCAAAAACTTAAGCCGATTGGCTCGCTGTTTTTTGAATTATTCAATCCCAACATGTCTGAAGCTTCCGCTCCTGTCTCCGGCGAATTTTATAGCGGCACAGTAGGAAACTTAGGCGTCAACATTGCCGACCACCGTGGCGGAACGCCGACGTGGCGAATAATCATCGTCGATCCCATGAGCGCAAACGGCAGCAATGACCCGGACGATCCGACTGCCGCCAATCGACCGACGATTCAAAGGAGTATTTACTTTACCGATATTTCAGCGCTAAATATGGCGAATATCGTGGACGATACGGAGCGGTTTTATCCGAACGCAACCAGCTCTTCGAGCATCGCTCCTATTTTACCTGGAAGATATATGGTCGTCGGCCCCGGCGACGCGCCGGTTTCAGGCGAATATATAACGAAAATCGGCACTAGTTCGACAACGGACTTCCGCAGCATCACGCTGAAACCCAACGCGAATCCGGAAACGCAGAACCAGTTTAATATTTCGCACAATCGCAACGCCTCAAACGATCTGCCGACGGGCGTCCCGAATATTGACAATCCGACGGCGGTCGTCATTAATACTCCGCAACACTTGAACATTTCCGAACCCTATGACAATTACGCGGCAAAAGGCTCGGGATTAGGAACGTACAATGAAGCGACGGGCGGCTACGCCACGCCGGCCGACGCTCCTTTCGACACTGCAAATGAATTAAAAAACACCGGCACGACGTTCAATTATCGGGTTCTGTACTTACAGCGATTGGCAAATCCGCTGTTGGCCTACAATGCAGTGACCAACCCTTATCTCACCGTCGATTCGATGCCTGTTGACCTCACTGCTTTCAATGGCGTAACGGATTTTGCGGCGAATAAAGACCCCAGCGACAACGGCTCCTTGACGAACGTCTATTTTGAGACGCGCGAACGAGGCGACACGAATGCGGCGAGCCAAGAAAAGAATCTCTGGAAACAAGAACAACTCACAAAATCGAACGCTAAGCTGCGCAATAGCGCCGGCGGAAATATTGTTACCACAGGACCTATCTTTAAACTTAAACTTACCCATTCATTTGGTTATATCAACGCTCAATTCAGCAATTCCACGAATCCGGATGCAATTCCTTCAACTCCCACGGGCGATTTAACAACGTCGACTTTCCCCTGGCTCAACTGGAACAATCGTCCTTACGCCAGCGCTGCGGAACTGATGCTAGTTCCGACGTTAAGCTCCTCACGGCTGTTGGCTTATAGCCCAGCCTCCCCCGGATTGTATTACAATTACGTAACCGGCGCCGTTGATCCATACTCTCCGACGAGTATTTCGCAAATCCCCTATCCGCACTTACCCAACTTTTTCAACAGCAGTCCGTCTTCAACGCCCGGCGGTCCGGAATTGCATCGCATTTTCGACTACCTGACCGTTCCGTCGTTGTTCGCCGACGCCTCGATTCAGGCCAACCCGACAAATGCGGAAGTCGCCGGCGATCCGGCATTAGGAGCGGCATATCAACATCCGTTCCACCCGCCCTTTAACTGGATTCCCAACTACCGCGAGCCGGGAAAAATCAACCTCAACACCATCTACGACGAAAAAGTCTTCCAAGGTCTTATGAATCACTTAGGCGGCTCAACGGAACCGACATGGAACGAGTTCTTCCAGAGCAGACAGGCAGACGGCACATCAACCCTCTTTGAGAATTCAACACCGCCCCTTCCGACGGAATTATCACGCCCATTCCGTTCGAGCCTTAGCGGGACGCTGGTTCCGATAACCGCCGGTACTGATTTAGAAGTGGACCCGTCAATTCTTCGCGTTCGCACAAAAACCATTACAACCACCAAATCGCTCTTTGAGCAACAGTCTACGACTAACCAGTATGACAACACGGATCGCAATCCCTTCTTCCGCTATCAAGGGCTTTCGCGGCTCGGCAACCTAGTGACGACGCGGTCAAACGTCTATTCGATCTGGATCACCGTCGGCTACTTCGAGGTCATTCCGCAGGCCGTCGACGCCTTGCATCCGGACGGATATCAGCTTGGCCAAGAGCTCGGCTCCGATACCGGCGAGATCGAACGACATCGTTCGTTCTACATCATCGACCGTAGCTTGCCCGTCGGCTTCATCCGCGGCGAAGATTGGAACGCCGAAAAAGCCATTATCCTCAACCGATACATAGAGTAGGGCGTGGAGGTTAGGGAATAGGGTTTAGGGAAGAAGAATTCCTCGTTCCCTGGCTCCGCCTGGGAACGAGCTAGAACCGAAGATCGGCCTCGCCCGACATGCACGGCGGAGCCGTGCCAATAGGTGCGTTACTAGGCGGAGCCTAGTAACGAGAGATATTCTTTTTTTCACCGCGGAAACACGAAGGGCTTTTCTTAAATATCCGCTCTCTCTGCGCTCTCAGCGTCTCTGCGGTTTAATAAAATTGTTTTAGGAGTGTTTATTCACCGCAAAGACGCGAAGGGCGCGAAGAGAAAGTGAATTTTCGTTTTCTTTGCGATCTTTGCGCCTTAGCGGTTCAATTCTCTTTTTTTACCACGGAGATAGGCCGCGAGGAATATATAAGGACGAATCGTTTGCGACTTTCATCCTTCATCCTTGCGCCTCTGTGATCTCTGCGCCTCTGTGATCTCTGCGCCTCTGTGATCTCTGCGCCTCTGCGGTAAATCTTTTCAGGAGTTATTTCTCAACGCAGAGACGCCGAGGACGCGGAGTCGGACAATTTTTGGGTTCATCCGGATATTGCGTCCCTTTCGAGATCGCCCAATTTTTTGCGTGCGTCAAACAAACCAATTTTTGCTGGAAATTGAGCCATGCTTTCTGTTACGATACTCTGGATCGTCACGGAGAAATGCGACGCGCTCTTTGACAATCCAACTACCGACTCGCCGCGATGATTTTGCAGTTTTGCCCTTTTGTGGTTTAACGACTTACGGCGATCCGCCGAAACCAAGAAAATCAGTTTTTCGGCTATAAAAGGCGTCCATATTCTTTTTTGCGTTCCGAATTCCTCGACCTAAGTATCAGTGACGTAACCGTGAGGCGCCTTCGACGAACGGCATGCCCGCTGACGCCTGCGACGCAAACGTCGAGAAAGGAAAAGTTTCCCCAAAAAAATGGCGCCGCGCACGCTTCGACCGGATGAACCAAAATTTGTTTTAGGAGTTGTTAATTCACCGCGGAAACGCCGAGTCGGACTTTTTTGTTTGTTTTCTTTGCGTCTTGGCGGTAAATCTTACGATCAATCTTCCGCGTCGCGGGGCGGGCGCGAGCCGCGCGGTTTGTGCGGTCTCGATTCCGGATAGTCCGCCTTCACTAAGAACAATCCTTGCGCCGGCGCCGTCGGCCCGGCCTTCCGCCGGTCTTTCGCCCGCAAAACTTCACCCAGCCACGCCTCGCTCTCGACGCCGCGGCCGATCTCGACCAACGAGCCGACGATGGCGCGGACCATATTGTACAAGAATCCGTCGGCCTCGATCTCAACGACGATCCGATCCGCCGCCTCTCCTTCGCCTCGATAAAGGAAGACGTCGAAAACCGTCCGCACGCTGCTCTTTCGTTCCGCGCCGGAGCTTTCGAAGCTGCTAAAATCGTGCGTTCCGAGGAGGACCTGGGCCGCGCGGCGCATCGCCTCGACGTCCAAACGCCGTTTGTAAAACTGCCAGCAGTAGTTCCGCTGAAAGACGTCGCGAACTTCTCCGTTATGGATCACGTAGCGATAGCGTTTTCGCTTGACGTCCGAAATGGGATGGAAATCGGCGTAGGTCTCGACAACTTCAAGCACGGCCAAGTCGTCGGGCAATCCGACGTTTAGCGCGCGACGCAATTCGTCTGTCGTAAGACGAGTATCGGCGCGAAAACCTACTACTTGCCGCAAGGCGTGAACGCCGGCGTCGGTCCGCCCGCTGGCCAAGACGCTGGTCTTTGCGCCAGTGATCTTTTCGATGGCCGCTTCAAGAGCCTCTTGCACGGTCCGCTTGCCGCCTGGCTGACGTTGATAGCCGAAGAAATTCGTTCCGTCGTACGATATCGTCAGTTTGTAAGATTTCATTATAGGGCGTAGGGCATAGCGGTTAGGGCGTAGGGGGCGGCACGCAAATTCCTCGTTCCCTGGCTCTGCCAGGGAACGAGTTGAAGCCGAGGCTCAGCCTAGTAACGAGGAATCGCAGCCTGAGCGCTGATCGCTAAACAAACAAACGTCCGCGACTTTCAACTAAGGCCGCGGACGTTTTGTTTTTTCTCTGATTAAATTATTGTCTAGCGTCGGCCTTTGATCGCTTCCGGGCCGAGCTTGTCCAACAACTCGCCGATCTGCACGGCGTTCGTCGCGGCGCCCTTGCGAAGGTTGTCGCTCACGCACCAGAAAGCCAATCCGTTCGGCGAGGAAATGTCTTCGCGGATGCGGCCGATGTACGTCTCGTTACGCTGGTTGCAATTGATCGGCATCGGATACTGCTTTTTCGCCAAGTCGTCCATCACGACCAAGCCGGGCGTTTCGGTGAAGAGCTTTTTCGCCTCTTCGACCGTCACCTTGCGAGCCGTCTCGACCAAGATGCTCTCGCTATGGCAATTCGATACCGGAACGCGAACGCAAGTCGGGCAAACTTGAATCGATTCGTCGGAAAGCATCTTCCGCGTCTCGTAGACCATCTTCATCTCTTCCGACGTGTAGCCCATATGCTTCGGCGAGCCGATTTGCGGAATGCAGTTGAAGGCGATTTGGTAGGGGAAACACTCGTTCGTATATTCTTTTCCTTCGAGGAAGGCGCGAGTGCCGTTTTCCAGATCACGGCTGCCGGCCAAACCGGCGCCGCTCGTCGCTTGATAGGTGCTGACGACGACGCGGAGAACCTTGGCCGCGGCGTGCAAAGGCTGCAACGCCTGAACCATTTGGGTCGTCGAGCAATTCGGGCTGGCGATGATCCCGTAATGCTCTTTGACGGCGTCGGGATTCACTTCCGGAATGACCAACGGAACCTTGGGGTCCATTCGCCAATAGCCGCTTTCGTCGATCACCAACGCCCCTTGCTTAACGGCGTCGGGAATGAAGTCGCGTGCCGTGTCGTCGGGCGTGCTGCTTATAATCAAATCCGTGTCGGCGAAAATTCCCGGTTTCAACTCTTCGACCGTGATCGGCTTGCCGGCGAACATGATCGTCTTGCCCGCCGAACGGCCGGAAGCTATGAATCGAATCCGTTTGCACGGGAAACGACGCACTTCCAAGAGTTCCCGAATGATCGTACCCACGGCGCCCGTCGCGCCAACGACCGCTAGACATTCAAACACGGATCGGCTCCTCATGATATATGGTTAGGCAATCAGCCAAAACGCTCAAAACTCACATTGTACCAGGACGGGATTGGTTTTACGACCCGGCGCAATATCTCCGCCAAGAAATGACAGACGCCCTTCGAACCGGGTTCGCCGGGGTCTAAGGGCGTCAATTTTGCTCATTTTAGGGGGACTTTGCGGGAAGCCACCCATCGGAACTATTTACGCGGGCGTACTTAGTTGGCGGCCAAGGCCTCGGCCTTCTCCATCTCGAAGCTGAAAGCGACCGAGGTGTTCGAGCCGGCGGTCAAAATGACGGTGCGAGTGTCTTCGACCTCTTTGCCGTCGCGGACGACGGTGGCGACAACTTCGTACTTGTAGCTAAAGCCGGACTTCAGGCCGAAGCTAACGAATTGGCGACGACTGCCGACCGATTTGGTGGCCAAGCCGTTTACAGTCACCTTGGCGTCGGCCGGAACCCACACGGTCAGAATGCCGCTGGTCTCGGGGGTGGCGCTACTGGTCTTTTCAGCCGGAATGCTCGGTTCAATCGGGGCGTTGGGGGCTTCGGTCGCCGGCTTCTGGGCGGGGGTGGGAGCCTTCGCCGGAGCCGCCGGAGCAGTAGTTCCGCCGCAACCGCAATCCGAAGTCGTCACTTCGCCGCAGCAACTGGTCGTATAGACCCCGCCGGCATAGTACCAGCGATACGGTCCGAACAACAGGCGACGGACCGGACCGTGGCGATAGCCGAGAACCCAGTTTCCGCCGAACCCGCAAGGATCGCATGCCGAGCAACAAGAGCCAACGTAAGCGGGACGATAGCAGCCCCACCACCAGCAAGCTTGCGCTTGTTCCGCAACCGCGGAAATCGAAACGGTCAACAACGCAACCAAAAGCAAGGACTTTAAATTGGGTCGGTACATAATCTCCACTCCATTCTGATACGGCTTGTCGTCGGAAACCATCGCGCCGAGCTGCTCGGCAAATCCTTCCCCAACCAACGAGAAAGGGGATTTCCTCGAACGAGTGATACAATGCAATTTACCACGCTGCACGTCATACCCGTGTAGCTTATCAATCATAGCACGGAAATCAAGTAGTTTGGCTAATCCTTTTCGATGCCGCAAACTATTATTCCCAGATAATTTAGGGCGTTTCTTGTGGCGTGATCCCATTTTTCCGCCGCCGCCAAAAACACACACAACCACCTATACAGAAAAGACTTACGCATATCCCACCGCAGCTACCCGGTCTGACGAGAAACGGCCCCGCCGCTCGGACTGGATCGATTTTGCATTTTTTCATAGAGTAACGCCCGTCGGATACTTTGCCAGAGAGACTTCGCAATGCGGAACATTTTTCAATCAAAAATCCCTTGGGGAATCATCTTCGCCGTTGCGATCTTACTCGTCTTGGGCGTGGCGGCAATCGCCCGGGCTGAGGCGTTGGCCGACTCCGCAGGCCGCTACTGGCGCCAGCAAGCCATTTTCGCCTGCATCTCGATTTTTGTAATGACCGTCGCGGCCGTTCCAAATCAACGCATTCTTCGCCGGGCAAGCTACCCGCTGTTGATTCTCACTCTCGTCACGTTGCTGTGCGTCTATGCGTTTCCCGCCGTAAACAACGCGCGACGCTGGATTCGTTTCGGCCCGATCGGCTTTCAACCCTCGGAGTTCTGCAAGATCGCTTTCATTTTGGCGATGGCGAATTATTTGAGTTTTTGTGAGAACTATCGCCGCTTTCGAGGCCTGCTCCCGCCGTTCGCCATTACGTTCGTTCCAATGCTGCTGATTCTTAAAGAGCCGGACCTGGGAACGTCCCTCATCTTCCTGCCGGTTTTGTTCGTGATGCTTTTTACGGCGGGCGCCAATCGTCGCGACCTCGCCTTAATCGTCGTCATCGGCATCGCGGTTTCGCCGCTGGTTTGGAGTCAGATGAGCCGCGAACAACGGTCACGCGTCGCTGCATTGCTAGATCAGCCTCCGCCCGGCGTTCGACCGAGCGACGACGCCTATCAACTCCATCAGGGGAAACGGGTACGAGCTTTGGGCGGCTTATGGGGAAGCTGGATCGAAGGAGAGCCGACCGACGACGCGACGGCCTATCGATTGCCCGAGTCGCATACCGACTTCATTCTTTGCGTGGTCGGCGAACGCTGGGGTATTCCCGGCGTCGCCTTGACGCTCGGTTTATTCGCCTTTCTAACATCGAGGCTCGTCCTCATCGCGCAACAGACGAAAGAACCGTTTGCAAGGCTGACGGTATCGGGCGTTGCGGCGCTGTTCGCGGCCGAGACGATCGTCAATGCGGGAATGACCGTCGGTCTGCTTCCGGTAACCGGGCTGGCTCTGCCGTTTTTAAGTTACGGCGGTTCGAACGCGCTAGCGCACGCCGCGGCCGTAGGCCTAGCGATCGGCGTCGCATTACGTTCAAACGCCGACGTCGCCGACGATCCGTTTTCCTATGCGGTGAAGTAGCCGGCATGCTCCGTAGGCTAAAATCTTCAGCGAACGGCGCTGGGAGAGCGCCCTACGCAGTGCTACAAAGCTTATTTTTTCGCCGAGAGTTTTATCGCGTCAAAGGCCGTTTCGCCGGTAGCGCCGTTCATTCCGATGCGAATAATCGCCTCGCGCGTCTTCGCCGGAACGAAGATCGTTTGCCGCTCTTGTCGCCACGCGAATGAGCCTCGCCAAAGTCCGACCGATTTCTCCTCGATGGTCGCGCGGTTTTCGTCGTAGAAGACGAAGATGATCGAGGGAAGTTGCAGGGCGTTTTGCCCCGGCTTCACGTCCTCGGCGCGGACGTAATACGAAAGCGTCATCTGCTTGACCTTTCGACCGTCCACGGCGAATCCTTGCAGGGCCTGGGCGTTTCGCCCCGGCTCCGAATTTTTTAACGCAACGTATTTCCCGCCCTCGGGCGAGTCCGACTTTTCAACGATTTGCAACTGACGTTGATAATGCCAATTGGCGACGCTCGGCGGATCGCCTTCGACCTTTTCAAAGCCGCCGTTCTCGATCGTCGGGTTCGCCGGATCGGGAAGATTTTTTCGATTGGACTCGGCTTGGCCGGTCATCGGCACAAAAAGCGTGGGACGCAACGCCTCGCGTTGCAACTCGCCGTCTTTCTTCACCATTAAATAGAGCGTCTGTTGATAGCGCTCGCCGACGGGAATGACCATCCGGCCCCCCTCTTTCAATTGCTTGACGAGAGCCTCGGGAACGTTCTCCGGCGAACAAGTCACGATGAGCTTATCGAACGGCGCGTATTCCGGCCAACCTAAATAGCCGTCGCCGATTTTTGTCTTGACGTTTTTAAAATGTAATCGTTCGAGGACCGCCGCCGCCTTGCGGCCGAGCGGCTCGACGATCTCGATGCTATAAACTTCCTTGACCAACGGACTGAGAACCGCCGCTTGATAGCCGCTACCGGTTCCAATTTCCAAGACCTTGTCCTCGGGTTGCGGATCGATGGCTTCGGTCATTGAGGCAACGACGAACGGCGGCGAAATCGTTTGTCCGTCGCCGATCGGTAACGCCATATCGAAATAGGAATTCTTGCGCTGATTGAGGGGCACGAATTCATGCCTCGGCGTTTTTCGCATGGCCTCGATGACGCGGGGATTTTTGACGCCGGCCGCGACGACCTCTTCGTCCACCATTTTTTTACGGGCTTCTTCGAACCCGCTCATCCCTTGCCCCATAGATCGGGAAACCAACGCCGATGAGATAATTACGCCGATCGAGAATAGATGAAGTATCGTTTTCATTGCGTTCGAATACGGAGGAATGCGGAACGAGTTCGGCCACAAAAAAAGACATTGCGCCAGCTCAATTATATAACGCACTGGGCAACGTCCCCGGTCGGCCGCCTTGTTTTTCCCGGAAAAAACCTGAATAATCAGTAGAATCGCTTTTTAAACCGACGCAACCAGACTGATTTTTTCATTCCTTTCGCAAATACGTTCTTTTCAATCCGAATTTGCGAGGGCCGTTTTCCGCGTAACTATCATTCGTAACGCAAAAACCAATAACGACATTCCATCGCCCTTTAGTAGAGAAACATGCAACCTAGCGAACTGAAACGACAACTTGAAACCCTGGTTTTGCCTCGGGTTCAATCGCCCGGCCAATACGTCGGCGGCGAATGGAACTCGGTCGTGAAAAATCATGCGAGGGTTCGCGGAAAGGTTTGCCTCGCCTTTCCCGACCTGTATTCCATCGGCATGAGCCATCACGGGCTGCAAGTTCTCTACGCGGCGATGAATTGTCGCGACGACTGGGCCTGCGAACGGGTCTTCGCCCCCATGCACGACATGGAACAAATTCTTCGCGAGAAGAATCTTCCCCTTTTCGGACTGGAAAGTTTTACGCCGCTCAATCAGTACGACGTGGTCGGCTTCACGCTGCAATACGACCTGTGCTATTCCAACGTGCTCACGATTCTCGACCTGGGCCGCATTCCATTGCAGGCCTCGGAACGAGGCGAAGATTGTCCATTGATTCTCGCCGGCGGCCCTTGCGTTTCAAACCCGGAACCGATGGCTCGGTTCATCGACGCATTCGCGCTGGGCGACGGCGAAGCGTCGCTTCCGGCGATTTGCGAGCTTTGGAAGAGCTTGCGAGAGTCGGGCCGCAGCCGCGCCGATTCGTTGGCCGAGTTGGCCGCTCAACTTCCTTTCGTTTACGTGCCGCGTTTTTATGAACCTGCTTGTGACCCGACCGGGCGCCCCACCGCGCCGCGCAAGACGCTCGACTCGGCCCCCGACGTAATCGTGCCCGCCGTCGTCGAAGATTTGGACTCCGTTCCGCTGCCGACCTCGCCGATCGTTCCGAACGTGGAATGCGTGCAGGATCGCATCGCGTTGGAGATTATGCGCGGCTGTCCGGGAAAATGTCGGTTCTGCCAAAGCACGACGTTGAAACGGCCGTTGCGATTCCGCAGCGTCGAAACGCTCGTTCGCGCCGCCGAAGAGTCGTACCGCAACACCGGCTATAACGAAATCTCGCTCCTCTCGCTATCGTCGAGCGACTATCCGCACTTCGGCGAGTTGATGCGACGGCTGAGCGAGATATTCCGACCGCGCGGCGTGGCTATTTCGCTGCCAAGCCTGCGGGTCAACGAACAATTACAATTGGTCGGCGAGCTATTGAACACCGATCGGCACTCAGGACTAACCTTGGCGCCCGAGGCGGCGTGCGACGACATGCGGCGCCGCATCGGCAAACCGATCACTAACGAAGACCTCTTGGCAGGTTGCCGCATCGCCTTTGAAAACGGCTTCGATCGCGTGAAGTTGTATTTCATGTGCGGCCTGCCCGGCGAAACCGAAGACGATCTCTACGGCATTCTCGATCTTTCGGAACAAGTGGCCCTATTAGGAAAAAAAGTCAGCGGCAAGTTTCCCTCGGTAACGGCCAACGTCTCGAACTTCGTCCCAAAGCCGCAGACGCCGTTCCAGTGGTCGGGCATGCAGTCGGAGGAATATTTCCGCAATGCGCACCAGCTTTTAAGGTTCAGCAAGCGAATGCGTTGCGTCGCGGTCAAATGTCACGGCGTCGAAACGAGCCTTTTGGAAGGGGTTCTCTGCCGAGGCGACCGCCAAGTCGGCGTGGCGATCGAGCGAGCATGGCGCGACGGCGCCCGATTGGACGGCTGGACGGAATATTTTGACGTCGGCCTATGGAAGGCCGCCTTCGATGCGGTCGGCCTCGACGTTCATTCCTTGTTGCATCAGGACTACGCGGCCGAGGCGGCGCTCCCCTGGGACCGCGTTTCGATCCGACAGGGGCGAGCGTATTTGGAACGGGAGCATGCGGCCTCTTGCATGGCGGAGTGAGGTCGGCCAACGCTTGATTTACGCCGTTTTGCGTCCGATGAGCGTCCCCTTGCGTCGAACCCGATTTGTGGTACTTTTGGGGATTGCTATCCTGCAAATGATCACAAAATTCTCCCTCCGGAGCGAAAAACATGGATATTCAAGCGCTAGTGAAAGATTTGAAAATCACGAACGACAACAAAATCGTTCTTCTCGTGGCGGACGGCATCGGCGGACTGCCGATGGAGCTGACCGGCCAAACCGAATTGGAGGCGGCCAACACCCCCAATCTTGACGCTTTGGCAAAAACTGGCGTGAGCGGCTTGATGAACCCCATCGCCCCGGGAATCACCCCCGGCAGCGGCCCCGGCCACCTCGGACTGTTCGGCTACGAACCCGTAAAGTATTTGATCGGACGCGGCGCGCTCGAAGCCACCGGCGTCGGATTCAAGCTCGGGCCGAAGGATGTCGCCATCCGCTGCAACTTCTGCACGCTCGACGGCAACGGAAACATCTGCGACCGCCGCGCGGGCCGCATTCCCAGCGAAGAAAGCGCCCCGTTGGCCATTAAGCTCCGCGAAGTGAAAATACCGGGTGTCGAAATCTTCGTCGAACCGGTCAAGGAACATCGTTTTGTGGTCGTCTTCCGGGGCGAAGGTTTGGGCGGCAGCGTGGCCGACACCGACCCGCAAAAGACCGGCGTTCCTCCGCTCGATCCGGTCGCTCACGACGAAAAGAGCAAAAAGACCGCCGATATCGCCAAGCAGTTCTATTCGCAAGCCGTGAAGTTGTTGGCAGGCGAAAAGAAGGCTAACGGTTTGACGATGCGCGGTTTCTCGGCCGCTCCGCACATTCCTTCGTATGAGGATGTGTACGGGCTGAAGGCCGCGGCCATCGCCGTCTACCCGATGTACAAAGGCTTGGCCCAACTCGTCGGTATGGAAATCGTCGGCCAGCCGAGCACGTTGCAAGAAGAAATCGACGTTCTCGAAAAGGAATGGAAGAACTACGACTTCTTCTTCGTCCACTTCAAATATACCGACAGCCGCGGCGAAGACGGTAACTTCCCGGAAAAGGTAAAGATGGTCGAGCAGTTCGACTCGATCATCCCGCGAATCATGGCTTTGAAACCGAAGGTTTTGGTCGTCACCGGCGATCACAGCACGCCGGCCAAGCTGGCCAGCCACAGTTGGCACCCGGTTCCCGTGCTCTTGGCCTCAGACACTTGCCGTCCCGACGGTTGCCAGAAGTTCGGCGAGAAGGATGCGATTCAAGGCGGCCTGGGCCAATTCCAAGCGGTCTATCTGATGTCGCTGGCAATGGCTCATGCCGAAAAGCTCGGCAAGTTCGGCGCGTAGAATGCAGGCGCCAACCGCGCATTCCTTATAAAAAAGACCGGCCTGCGTTTCTCTTCGAACCGCAGGCCATTTTTCTTTCTTGCCTCCACACCCTACGCCCTATCCACGCCCTCCACTGCCCTACTTCCCTTCGATGACGACCTTCGTTCCTTGGCGACGAAATTTTAGGCCGGCCTCGCGCGCGACGGTCGAGAACAGTTGATCGACGGTCGCGTTTTTCACCGAGAACGAAATGCGTTTGGAAAGCGAGCCGCCCGACTCCTCGATCGCCGCTTGATCCATTTCAAGGTCGAGGCCGATCTGCTCGGCAAGTTTTTTGAAAACACCGCCGGCCGGTTGCTCTTTGACCTGCAACGTGAAACGTTTTTTGGCCAAGGCCGAGGCGTCAATCTTCGCCGCCGCGCCAGTCGATTGCGATTCCGCAGACGGAGAACCGTCTGCCGCAGGCGTTTCTTTCGCCGTTTTCAAATCCTTCGGCAAAGGAACCAACTTTATCGCGTCGCCTTCTTCCGTAATTGCGAAGGTCAGGTCGAATTGATGGGCGATTAGCGTCGCTCGTTCGACGAAATCCAACTGGCCAAGCTTCGCCTCGGCCCAAAGATCGTGAGGAATTAAATCGGGATTCTCAATCGTGACGCTCGTTTCTTCGGCAATCTTCTCCAAAATTTTTCGTGGCTCGCTCAGCTCGGACCAGGCAAGCGTTTTCACTCGCCGCAATTTGACCGACTTCTTTTCCGGAAGAGACCGCACGTCGCTTTCTCTCGCCGTTAAAACGGCTCGAACCGAAACGGCCGGTTCGGTCGGCGCGAAATAGGCCGTCGATCCGACCCAAGCGACCGAGGCGTTCGACTCTTTGGCGATCCCGTTGAGGGCCGACACGGTAGAAACGTTGCGCAACGTGATTCGCAGCGGGCGGTCTGGATCGATGCGGCGATCAAGCAGAACGGCGACTCGATAATTCTCGCACAATCGATACAAAGCGTCGCGTAGCGAGTTTCCGTCAAAAAGCACGCTCGTCCGTTCGCGAAGCCGGGCCTGAAGCGCGGCCCCCGCCAACGGTCCCGTCGCCGCCGCTAGGCGACCGCCGGAAAGAATCAGCATCACGCCAATTGTCATGCTGCAAACGCCCGTTGCCAGCCGGAGTCGGAAGAAAAGGGGGATCATCAGGAGCCTCTTTTTTGCTTACGGCAAAACAAGTTACGATTCAATCCGTTTTTGTCGCCTCCGCCATTTTAATCTATCGGCAGGGTTTCGGAATCCCTTTTCACTCGGTAGACAATCCCCCTTCCGACGTTTGCCGAAAGAAGCCGGAACGGTCCAATGCGAACGGTTTTTGTTGGCTTTTTCCGGCCTTCGCAATTAAAATGAAACTCATCGTATTCCCAAAGCGTTCGGGTTTTGATCCAGACGCATTTTCCGCCGTCGCTAGCCGTCGGCGGAATGTCGATGAGGAGAATTCCGGTGAGTAAAGAGCCGTTTCGCTGCCCTCGAATCCTCGAGTTATACGAGAAGTATCTCGATGACCAAGACTCGGCGCACTTCATTTCGCAAGTTGCCGAGCGTTATTCGTCGGGCACGCTGCAGCGACTTGCTCTTCATGCGATTCGCGAAGTACGGCGTGCATCGGTCCTCGCTCTCGGATTTCTGGGCGATTACGAATCAAACCACACTCTAGGCCGCGCGTTGCTCGACGACGACCGCACGGTTCGGACCATGGCTGAAAACGCCATCCGCACCGTCTGGACTCGCGACGGAAACGAAAAAGACCGCCAAGAGCTAGGCGCGATCATTCGCTTGAACGCGGCGAGGATGTATGCCGAGTCGATAATCCGCGCCACGAAAATGACCGAACGCGCGCCCTGGATCGCCGAAGCTTGGCATCAACGGGCGATCGCTAATTTCGCTCAGCGCAATTTCGCCGAGGCCGTCCGCGACTGTCACCAAGCGCTCGAATTTAATCCGTACCACTTCGTAGCCGCGTCGTGCATGGCGCAGTGCTATCTGGAACTGGACAATCCTATTTCCGCCTTGGAATGCTTCCGTCGGGCTTTGCGTCTAAACCCCGATTTGGAAGGGGTCCGCGCACAGGTCGTTCGTCTCGCCCGCATGGTGGACGAATAGCCGATCCGTTACCGTCGCAAGTGAACGGCCGAGCTACGGCATCGTCGTAACCGTAACGACGATGGCCGTTTGATCCCCCTGCTTTGAAATGGCCACTCCTAGCGTGCTTTTGTCCTTTTGAGCGCCGATATTCACGCCGTTAGGCACGTTGGTCGTGGCGAGCACGTTCCAGCCTTCAGCCTTCAATTTATCCGCGTAAAAGGCCTGGGCCTTGTCCACAGCGTCGGCAGTCTCTAAGGACAAGGTGCGATTCCCCTGCACTGAGGCGGCCGTTTTGACCTTCGCTCCAGGGTAGACCGGCACGTCCTTGGGGAAATCGTCCGGAATCTTCACTCCGCCGCCCGCGGAGGTCGTTACCTTCATATCCAGGCCGTCAGCTCCTTTAACGGTCGCCTCGCCCCCTCCGGCGCCTTGGGTTACCGTTACTTTCTTGCCGTCCGGCGTCTCCACCGTGACCGTGCGCTGACCACAGCCGATTAAGGACCCAACGACTAGAACGAACGAAAACCATAGAGCGATTCTCATAGCAACCTCCCTCAGTGAAATAGAGCGTTTATTACACGAAGCGCGAAGGAATCGTACGGACATTCCTCCGCGCAGGCAAGAACAAGGCGAAAGAAAAACGTTAGAAAGTTAAGGACTCCCCCACCTTAATTTCCATTTTTTCAGCATAGAACTTCCCTTTTCTCGGCACGGCAATAGCAATTCGCCCGCAAAACAAAACAGCCCAAACGCAGCACACTACCCAAAGCTCCGTTTTGCGGCCATAGAATCGCGTCATTATCGTTTTTTCCCGCAAGGTTTACCTTTCTTTCTCAACTCCCGTGACTGGCATGACCGATACTATCGCTACGAACAGTTACGAACCTCTCTAGCAAGAGAGTTCATTGGCTCATCATGGGCATTATCGAGGTGAGAGATATCATGCCGCGAACAAGCATTTACTCCTGTATAGTCGTAGGGCTGTTGCTCTGCTTGACTAGAACGCCGGCGAATGGCCAGGGGCTTCAAGGGATGCAAATATTCGCTCCCGTTGACTCGAGCAACTTCGACGGAGAAGGAACGAAGGCCAACGAAGGCTTCTTCTTTTCTTTCGACGGTCTTTACTGGAGCATCGGAGCGCCGGAAAAAACAACCATTGGTAAAGAAGGTCTAACCAGAACAGTCTACTACACATACTGGGGCACGAGTACCGGAGTTGCATCGAGGACGGAAATTCAGCATAACGCACTGGATACCAGTAATCTCTCCGCTCAATTCACTGGCGGAGACCGGATCGAGTTCGGCCGAGTGACGGACAACCAAGGGTGGTTGTTCAGCATCACACAGCTAATGAATCAAAAACAAGATTTTTCCGCCCAGGGCGTTAGTATGGTCTTCGACGATGCGGAGTACGGCACCCCACCTTATCATCACCTGGACGGCGTCGTGTCCTACAATGGAACGACCAACCCCGGAAAAATTGAGCCGTTGCCGCTAACGTTTTCAAATATGACAGTCCACAATGAGGTTTCGATGTGGGGGCTGGAATGGATGTACGTCGGACGCTCGGATCAGTTGGCGCATGGAGGCTATTTTGAATGGTTCGCAGGTCCACGATATATGGAATTTGACGATTCGTTCCGCGTCCGAGGCAGAGGCGGCATCCTCGACGAAAGCTACTGGATCAACGACGCAAACAACCATATCATTGCCGGTCAGCTAGGCGCCCATTGGTTCAAGAAAGCTGGCCGCTGGGAGTTATCCGCAGAGGGACGTTTCTTCGCCGGTTTAAATTGCCAAACAGCCCACCTCTACGGCGAATTAGGCTCAAACCTCGCGACAAATATGGGAGCTTACAACTATCCTCAATCAATGTCGCCTGCGACATTTAGCCACTCGAAGAATTTCCAGGAGTTCACTCCCGGCGTCGAATTGCGACTTGAAGCAAAATACCAGCTATCTCGATCAATATCCTTCAAAGCAGGTTGGTCGGGCATGTGGATGGACGGCATCGCCCGAGGCGCCAACATGATCGACTACTCCCTAACGGAAACCGATACAATGCCGATCAATGAAGCGAATAATCGCCAAGGCGTGTTCGTCAACGGTTTGACGGTCGGCGTGGAGCTAAACCGTTAAAAAAACACCTCGATGCGCTTGAAGCGCGTACTGAGGCGGTCGAAAACGACCGCCTCTTTTTATGCGCGACAAAGAAAAAGGGCGAATTCGCCGTTAAGAGGAATTCGCCCTTGGAGATTTATAAAACGGAACACCGATTCCGCCTTTGCGTTCATTCGGGGGAAGGGAAACGCATTCTCGCCGTGAAATGCGACGGAACGCAACCTGAAACCAAGAACCAAACGCTTTAAAACTCGGCGTTATTGTTCGTCCTTGGCGGCCTTTAAGTCGCGTAATTCCTCAAGTTCGGTTTCCAAACGATGACGTAAGGGACTCTCGGGACGCAATTCGTCCAGCAGTTTTTCCGCTTTTACGAAAGTATCGCCGTCAACGTCTTTGTTGCGAAATAGTGAACGCCAACTCCGTGAAATCTCTTGTTCGGTAAGCAACTCCGCACCTCATCAATAAAGACAGGCCGCATCCTGCGGCTAAAATATCATCCTTCCCTTTCGATTATACACCGAAGGTAGGCGTTTTTACAGCGTGAAAATCCAAACTCTCAATTCGCGGAACACGCCGCAATTTATCGAGGATTTACGCAAATTCTACGCAATTCCCGAAGGAGCTGCCGCTCGCAACCCCCAATTACGGTTGGAAAATCACTCTTGTTTCCGTCAGGATTTTAAATAGTTCAAATCAATCGTTTTGAGCTCTTCCGTCATCGTTTCGACGGTGTAACGAATTTCCTCGTCGGTATGCTCCGACGAAATGAAGAACCGAAGGCGGGCGGCCTTCTCTTCGACCGCCGGATGTAAAATCGGCTGCACGTTAACGCCCCGGGCCATCATGGCGCGAGATAACGTCAAACAATGGATCGAGTTGCCGAGAATGACGGGAACGACCGGCGAATGATCGCTCATACCGGTGTTCAAACCGTTCTCCTTGCACAGTTGCAAGAATAGAGCCGAGTTAGCGAGCAATTTTGCGCAGCGTTCGGGCTCTCGTTCTAAAACTCGGATCGAGGCAACAGCGGCGGCGGCGGCCGAAGGAGGCATTCCGGCGGCGAAAACGAAGCCCGGCGCCGTATATCGCAAGTAGTCGGCCAACGACTTACTTCCGGCAATGTACCCGCCGCAACTCCCAAAAGACTTGCTGAGAGTTCCCATCCAAATTTCCACGTCTTCGCGATTCACGCGGAAATACTCGCCGATTCCTCGGCCAGTTTCACCGAGAATGCCCATCGAGTGGGCTTCGTCCACCATTAACAACGCCTTATGACGTTTCTTCACTTCGATGAATTTCGGCAAGTCGGCGATGTCGCCGTCCATGCTGTAAACGCCTTCGACCGCGATCAGCACACGCCGATATTCGCCGCGGTATTGCGATAGAATGCGTTCCGCTTCGGTCCAATCATTATGAGCGAACGGCCGACGGCGGGCGCCGGACAAAATCGCCCCTTCGACGATGCTGTTATGCGCCAAGGAGTCGTGCAGAATGAGGTCGCCCGGGCCCATCAAATGGCCGACGACCGACTCGTTCGTGGCGTGTCCGCCGACGAAAACGATCGAATCTTCGACGCCCACGAAATCGGCGATGGCTTTTTCCAACTCGACGTGGATCGTTTTTTGGCCGGAAACCAATCGGCTGGCCGAGGCGCTGGTTCCGAAACGGTCGATCGCGGCCTTGGCGGCGGCGGATACTTCCGGATGCCCCGACATGCCTATGTAGTTGTAATTCGAGAAATTGATCATTTCCCGACCACTGATCGTCGTGCGATTGTTGGTCAACCCTTCGTGAACAGTGAAAAACGGATTGCCGAGAGGCGAACCCTCTAAGTAATCCAAACGCTCGCGAAGCTGAACGACCTCCGGAAATTCCGCTATTTTGTATTGCGACGGGGGAATTTGGCCTTCGTTGACGGCTGCCGCTTGCGGACGCGGTTCGCCCCCGAGGTATTTCTCGACGGCGGCGATGAGCTGTCGAGCGGTTTCCAACTCGACGAGAATATCTTCAGGAAATCGGCCGCCGAAACGCTCCTCCAATGAAGCGACAATCTCCATGCGTTCCAGCGAATCCATGCCGGTTTCGACGATTGGCGAATCGAGCGTCAAACCTTTAGCCCGCTCTTTGGCCACGCGATTGATTTCCTCAAGCACGATCTCGGCGGCGCGATCTTTCGAAGCACGCGGCATGGGACTCGCAAAATCGTCGGAAACCAGAAGCAAAGGGGCCGGTTTGACGGCGTCTGAAGTCGCCGAGACGGCCTTACGCGGCTTCCGCGGCTCAGGCCGCTTTACGACTCCCCCTTCGCCTTCCCATTTGGCAATGACGTCCAACGTACCGTCTAAATAGCCGGCGCGGCAGGCGTGGCGTTGAATTTTGCCGCTCGACGTCTTGGGAACGCTTCCCGCCTTAATCAACACAATAGCGTCGGGCGCCAACTCGTGCTCGACGGCGATCGCTTTCCGAATCGCGTCGAAGACCGGCTCGAAATCGCCGTGCTTATGGCGTTCAACTTCCTGAACGATGACGAGACGCTCGCGTCCTTCTCTTTCAAGGGTGAAAACGCCGCCGCCGTCGGTGCGCAAACGCGGATGGGCTCGCTGGACGGTTTGCTCAATGTCTTGCGGATAGTAGTTGACGCCGCGAATAATGATCAAATCTTTGAGCCGACCGGTGACGAATAACTCGTCGCCCGACATGAATCCCAAGTCGCCGGTCCGCATGAAAGGACCTTCGCCCGTGTCCTTCAAATGCGCGTGAAAAGTCCGCTCGGTGGCCTCTTGATTGCGCCAATAGCCCATCGCCATGCTCGGCCCGCGAACCCAAATTTCTCCGATTCGATCGGGCGGACAAACAGTCATCGCGTCCGGTTCGGCGATCACGATTTTTTGATCGGGAAGGTTCTCTCCGCAGCCGACCATCGGTTGCGCGTTCTCGGCGTCCGGCGCAACTTCGACCACTTGGCCCCGGGAAATCGCCTCGGCGTCGAAGGTCTTAATGATCGGCGGAGCTTTCACCCTGCCTCCCGAGACGATCAGCGTAGCCTCGGCCAAACCGAAGCAAGGATAGAACGCTTCGCGGCGAAAACCGCAAGGCTCGAACGCTTCGCAGAAGGCGTCTATCGTCTCCGCGCGAACCGGCTCGGCCCCGTTGAAGGCGACCGTCCAATGGCTCAAATCGAGCGTTTTGCGTTGCTCCGGCGTGACTTTCTTCACGCACAACTCGTAGGCGAAATTAGGTCCGCCGCTCGTTGAGCAGCGGTAACGCGAAATTGCGGCAAGCCAACGATAGGGCTTTTGCAAAAAGCTCATCGGAGCCATCAACACATTCGGCCGACCGACGTAGAGCGGCTGCAAAATTCCGCCGATGAGCCCCATGTCGTGATAACTGGGAAGCCAAAACACGCCTCCGCCCGAACGAGTATGCTCATACGCATAGGCGATCAAGGCCGAGTTATGCACTAAGTTCGCATGGCAAAGCGCGACGCCTTTCGGCGTGCCGGTCGAACCGGAGGTGTATTGCAAAAAAGCGAGCGTATCGCCGTGGACGTCGGGCATGTCCCATTTTTCTTCGATGCCGTCGGGAACATGGCACGTCGCCATCCAGTTCAAACGCTTCAAATGCGGCGTTTCGTCGATCAACGGCAAAATCCGCTCTAATACCGAATCCGTCGTCAACGCAATCGTTGCGTCGGCGTCGTCGGCGACCGATTGAATTCTCTTGAGCGATCGGTTACGACGCGGAGGATAAACAGGCACCGCGATCACTCCGGCGTAGAGGCAGCCGAAAAACGCGGCGATGAACTCTAACCCCGCCGGATAGAGCAACAACGCGCGCTCGCCAGTAAGGTGACGCGCCTCCAGCCATGCGCCGATGGCGCGGGCTTGGCGATCCAGCTCGCGATACGTCATCCGCTGCGCGTCGTTCTCGCCGTCCGTGAGATAAATGAAAGCGGTATCGTCTGGCTGACAGCGCGCGCGATGCCGCACCATCTCTACTAAATTCGCAGGTCCGTAAAACGTCCCGGGCAAATGATCCAAATGCACGGACTGTACGCTTCCAATTTTCATCCGGCGCTCCCAAATATCTTTGCGGAAGGCGGCGTAAAGACAATCAATTTTCGCCGCATTTGCGTCTTAAGCATTCGCTTCAAAAAAGCGTTCCGCGTTCGTTATGCTCTGATCGGTAAATCCAACTCGCCTTACTTGCGACGCTTGGCGTGAAATAAGCGGCATTCGCTTTTGCGAAACGCGCAAGCTTTTCAAGGCGGGACGTCGGCGGCAACTGGCACGCGAGAACGGCTCCCGAACGTTGATCAACGTCGAACCGGTCCAAAGCGTGCAAACTCCCGCCAGGGCAGGGATTTACAAACTACTCATTGTATTTTTTCGGCCGTTTGAACGCAACCAAACCCGAATATTTGCTAGCCGTTAAAACAGCGACTTTAAGAGGGGGCCGCCGGAAAACGCATGCGTTTTCGCATGTCATTGTTAGAGACGCACTTGCGCAAAACGACCGGCGCGAAAAAGTCGGGATAAAACGCCCCAATCCCCAAAAAACAGTTGAAGTTTTTTTCCGAGTCGTCGGTCCTCGCTAGCCGTCAAACTTCCCGCCCCTTCAATAGCCTGCTGTTTTTGTCAGTCCATTACGACAATTTTAACACCCGCTTTTCGACTCCCCGCCGTTTCCCTTTTACGAACGATTATGTGATAATGTACCGTTAGCTTTGGGTCATCCGAAAACTATTTTCGTCGGGGCTTTCCGTCGTCGGCGACGTAGCTCAAGCCTCGCTCCGCTCCTCAGATTATGACGCAAGAAACTATTCGCATCGTTTGCCCGCACTGCGGCTCGAAAATCAACGCCAAGCGAAAGCTGCTCGGCGAGATCCGGCCATGCCCCAAATGCAAAGAGCCGTTGCATATTTTGCTCCCGGAAAACGTCGAAGCGCTTCCGTCGATGCCGCTGGACGAGCCCGACAATCCCGAGCGCCCGCATTTGCCGGGCAATAAGCAAGGCGTTCTGAGCGGTCGACCGCTGGAAAGATTGAATCGCCATTCGCGATACGTGATTTGCAATCGTTCTATGATGGTCGCTTGCTGGTCGAACGACGGACATGGATGGCGCTGGAAAACGAACGTCGGTCTAGTGTCGGCCAACCGCTACAAAGATCAACTTCCCAGCCACGGCGAATTTGTTTTGACCGAGGTCAATTTGCGCGAGAACGGCCCCGAACTTCAATTGACCGGCGTTCGCTGCCTTCAAATCGCCAGCCATTGGGGACTCAACTATCTCGCCGACGGCGACGACGCCATTTGCACGCGCATTACCGGTTTTTGCGGCCTTAATCGCGAACAAAAATTCGCGGTACGCAAAACGCTACTCGAATTCTATATGCCGGAACTGCTGGAAAAAGCCCCCAAAATCGCCGATTTCTTAAGCAACGACGATTACCGCGTCTCCGAAATCGTTCAGGAAACGCCGTAAGCCTAACGACGAGTTTTTCGCAAACTCTCGACGAGTTCGTCTATTTCGGACAATACGGATTCCGAAGACGAATTTTCCGCGCTGTTCGCATGCTCAAGCTCGCTCAGGTCGACAAGCCGACGATGCGTTGAACTATCGGCGTCGAACCTACGAATGCCGAGCGAATGCAACACGTTTGGCGAGCCGAACCCTTTTCCGCCGCGCACTTGATGATCTTGCGCGATTCGGTTCGTACTCTTCGCGTTCAACGTCGCGCAAAGGTAATGCGCCTCGGCCGAAGAATCGCAAGCGACGAAAGCGCAAGTTTCTTGAGGCACGACGGGACGAATTCCCCAAGGCGTTTCGATCGCCGACGCGACCGCCGCCGTAATTTCTTTGTCCATGCGACGCCAAATAATCTTATGCGCCGCCAACGTATAGGCGCCCACGTTGTACATCGAATAGAACGGCTGCCGAGATTGAAAACGTCGAAAAGCGCTGCGAGATTCAAGCTGCTCGCGAAACCTTTCCAAGAAGGAATAGGTAAGCGGATACTTCGTCATCAACGTCCGCAACTCGACGCCGACGCGTCGAAAGCAATCTTGCGTCAACAGAATATAACGGCGAGAAACCGCGGAGAAGCGAGCGACGTCGCCCCATTGCAAAAGAGGATAGAGCAAATCGGGCTCAATAACCGCTTCCACTTGCGGAATTTCTCGTTTCGATTTCGCCGTGACGTTGCGGACTCGCGCTCCTGCGGCGGTCATTTCCAAAAATTCGAGCCAATAGACGGCGTTCGCGCCGCCGCTGTTCGCGCCTAAATGGGCGTCATAATCCGACGGTCCGAGCGATACGATTGAAGAGCCGACCGCGCTGGCTCGCCAAGGGGAGGTCTTGCGATTCGAATCGATCGGCGATGCTAGACATTCTTCGACATCGCAAGACTCGGACGTTTTCCAGCGAAAATATGGGATCGGATACCGCGTTTCGGCCCCTTTTCGCAGAAAAATCGCGGCGGTCCAATTCGTCGTTCCGGGAAACGGCTTAGTTTCGACAAAATCATCGGCCCGCAAAATTTGCAGCGATTCACCTTTTTCGCCAAGTTGAAAGCGGCGAAATCCGTCGCCGGCTCCTTTGCTTTGCAACGACGTTTGCGTAACGACGAATCCGAGCCGACCGCCCGACCGCAAATAGCGATCGGCAGCGACGTAGGTCATTAACATCGAGAGGTCTTTTTTTCCGCCGCCATGCCGAGCATCCGTTCCGGAAAGCGAGAACAGCCCGTATTTCTCCCAAAGCGGCTTCGTCGCCTCGCGGTATTCCGTCTGCAAATTATCCCAAGCGATCCACGGCGGATTACCGACTACAAAATCAAACGGTTCCTGTAATGCCGGCACGCTGGGGGAGGAAGAATCTGCGAATCGCCCGAGAATCGAATCGCCCCATATGACCGGCGGATCAATCGCTTCTTTATCGCCGGCAAGATCGGCGACATGCAAGAGGTAATTCGTCTTTGCCGCGATGACGGCCAGCGGATTCACGTCTATGCCTACGATTCTGTTCGTGATGTCCGGGGCGGAAAGCGATTTTAACCTCGGTTTTTTTAGCCGGCAGATCGCTGCGATCAAGAACGCCCCCGACCCGCAGGCCGGGTCTAAAAGACGAAATCCAGGCTGCGCGGTGAAATCGATTTGGTCTAAAACGTGCTCGACGAGCCAATCCGGCGTGTAATATTCGCCAAGCCGATGACGAAATTCCCTGCAAAAAAGCGATTCGTAGAGCGGTCGGAGGGAATCTTCATGCTCCGACAGGGGCGAGAAATCCGTTTCATCGACCAAAACGGAGGCGATTCGCTTCAGCGAAATCGTCGGCCAATCGAAAAGCGAGTGGAAAACGGCGGCGGACGAAGACTTGGCGACTCTAGAAACCAGACATTTCAATACAGCGGCATAGTACGTTTGGAGCGAGAACAAGAAAAGATCAGGCTGCAGACGGTCCGAGGAGATGCCGTGCGAATCCGCCCAGGCCGATTCGCGACGGGGAATTCGTTCGGAAATCATATTGAGCGGGGAAAAGACTTCACGCCAAGCGGCCAGCGCTGGGGACGACTGTTCAGCCTCGGCGTAGATAGCCGGAATCAAAAGGCCGGCCGTTTCAGAACGCAGGCCGAGAATCGATTTGAGACGAGTTCCGGAGATCATGGATTTTGCGACGAGGGAGAATCGAATCGCAAGAAAATAAAAAAGCCTGAACGGATGTACGTTCAGGCTTTTGGAATTTTAAAAAACCGGCAACACCTACTCTCGCACTTGTGGTACTACCATCGGCTTCAAAAGCTTAACTACCGTGTTCGGAATGGGAACGGGTGTGACCTTTTGAATATAGTCACCGGAAGGCGTCTCTCGGCCGTACAGTGAGGGTCGAGAGACGATATATGGTTGTGTGTAGATTGTGACATTCCTAAGGGTGCTTAGGAGCGTTTGATACATATGGTCAAGCATTCGTCCGTTAGTACCGGTTAGCTGAAAGTATTGCTACTCTTACACATCCGGCCTATCAACCTGGTCGTCTTCCAGGGGACTCACGCGGTTACCCGCAACGAAACCTAATCTTGGAGAGGGCTTCACGCTTATATGCTTTCAGCGTTTATCCTTTCCGTACATAGCTACCCAGCCGTGCCGCTAGCGCGACAACTGGAACACCAGAGGTACGTCCTTCAAAATCCTCTCGTACTAAAGAAGAACCTCCTCAAGTTTCGTGCGCCCATAGTAGATAGGGACCGACCTGTCTCACGACGGTCTGAACCCAGCTCACGTACCACTTTCATTGGCGAACAGCCAAACCCTTGGGAGCTTCTCCACCCCCAGGATGTGATGAGCCGACATCGAGGTGCCAAACCGCTCCGCCGCTATGGACGCTCGGGAGCGATAAGCCTGTTATCCCCAGAGTACCTTTTATCTGATGAGCGATGGCCTTTCCACACAGGACCACCGGATCACTAAATCCAACTTTCGTTTCTGCTCGACATATCCGTCTCGCAGTCAAGCACCCTCTATACTTTTGCGCTCGACGCTTGATTGCCAACCAAGCTGAGGGTACCTTTGAACTCCTCCGTTACCTTTTTGGAGGAGACCGCCCCAGTCAAACTGCCCAACTGGAACTGTTCGTCGCCCGGATTCACGGGAATCGACGTTAGAACTAAAGTAGGTTCAGGGTGGTATTTCAACGTTGGCTCCGCCGATGCTAGCGCACCGACCTCGACGCCTCCCACCTATCCTACACAAAACATACCACAGCCCAATACCAGCCTACAGTAAAGGTTCATGGGGTCTTTCCGTCTAACTACGGGAACGTGGCATCTTCACCACGGCTACAATTTCACCGGGTCACTGGTTGAGACAGTACATCAGTCGTTACGCCATTCATGCAGGTCGGAACTTACCCGACAAGGAACTTCGCTACCTTAGGACCGTCATAGTTACGGCCGCCGTTTACCGGGGCTTCGGTCGCAAGCTTCGCCTTACGGCTAACCTTCTTCCTTAACCTACCGGCACCGGGCAGGCGTCAGACTCTATACATCCACTTACGTGTTAGCAGAGTCCTGTGTTTTTGATAAACAGTCGCTGATGTCGATTTACTGTGGCCACCAAGAGCGTTAACCCTCGATGGCACCCCTTATTGCGAACTTACGGGGTCATTTTGCAGAGTTCCTTAACCAGTGTTCTCCCGAGCGCCTAAGACTACTCGTCTCGCCTACCTGTGTCAGTTTTAGTACGGTCGCTCTCGCTTCAACGCTTAGAAGCTTTTCTTGGACGTCTTTCTGATGACTATCGAAACATAAACGTCTTTGTTCCGGCTTTGAATTCGATGTCGCGCATTTGACTACGACAAATTCGCTGCCAGACGAGGGACATTTCTAATCGTCCCCTCACCTTTCAGACGCCGTCCCTCCATCGCTCCACGAGGCGGCGCAGGAATGTTGACCTGCTATCCATCGTCTACGCCTTTCGGCCTCGACTAAGGTACCGGCTAACCCTGGGCGGAATTACCTTCCCCAGGAAACCTTAGGCTTTCGGCGAGCAGGATTCTCACCTGCTTTATCGTTACTCATTCCGGCATAAGCACCTGAAGACCCCAACATCGCTCCTTACGGTACGACTCGTATCTGATCTTCAGCGCTCTCCTACCACTGTTCTTGCGAACAATCCACTGCTTCGGTATCGTACTTACTCCCGTTCATTATCGGCGCAGAACTGCTTGACCAGTAAGCTGTTACGCACTTTTTAAATGATGGCTGCTTCTAAGCCAACATCCTGGCTGTCACTGCAATTCAACTTCCTTAGTGACTAAGTACAATTTAGGGACCTTAGCAGATGATCTGGGTTGTTTCCCTCTCGACCGCGGAGCTTATCCCCCGCGGACTGACTCCCGAGATAAATACACCGGTATTCGGAGTTTGGTTCAGTAAGGTAGTCTGGAAAGACCCCTCAACCGATTCAGTATCTCTACCCCCGGTGCATAGTGGCTCGAGGCTATTCCTAAAAATATTTCGGAGAGAACGAGCTATCCCTGCGTTTGATGAGACTTTCACTCCTCCCCACAAGTCATCCCCTCGGTTTTCAACCCAAGTGGGTTCGGTCCTCCACGCGGTATAACCCGCGATTCAACCTGCTCATGGGTAGTTCACGCAGATTCGCGTCCGCCGCCAACGACAATCGCCCTATTAAGACTTGGTTTCCCTTTGGCTCCGGCCCTAAAGGCCTTAACCGTGCCGCAGACGGCAACTCGCCGGATCATTATGCAAAAGGCACGCCGTCACGCATGTCAAAGACATAGCGCTCCGACCGCTTGTAAGCGCATGGTTTCAGGTTCAGTATCCTCCCCTAACAGGGGTTCTTCCCATCTTTCAGTCGCCCTACTTGATTCACTATCGGTCGTTAGAGAGTATTTAGCCTTACGGGATGGTCCCCGTAGATTCGATCGAGATTCCACGTGGCTCGACCTACTCAGGTATCCTTCGAGAGACTACGCAACTGCCGCATACGGGACTGTCACCCGCTATGGTCTGCCTTTCCATACAGTTCTGCTAGTTGGTAATTTGGTAACTCTCATGTGAAAGACCCTACAACCCCGCAGAGGAAAACCTCCGCGGTTTGGGCTATTTCCCGTTCGCTCGCCACTACTGAGGAAATCGAGTTTTCTTTCTTTTCCCACGGTTACTTAGATGTTTCAGTTCACCGTGTTTGCCGTATAAACCTATGAATTCAGTTTATACTGATTAGGGTATCCCGGGATCAACGCTTGTTTAACAGCTTCCCCGAGCTTATCGCAGTTTTCCACGCCCGTCATCGCCTTCTAACGCCAAGACATCCCCCATGCGCCCTTAGTAGCTTGACCACATGAATCAAACGCTCCCGAGCAAGCTCGAAAACATTTTTTCCATATGCAGCTACAGGGACTATGATCTATTGTCCCATGTAACGATTAGGTATCAAATCAAGCGGTTATTACACCGCTTTTCTCGCCTAAGCGCCCTTAAGAACTTCTCTGCATTTCAATCAACTTGAAATACAAACAAATCTTGAGAATGCCACATTCTACCACACAACCAAATTGTCAAAGATCAAACCGGCCGCATTCACGTCGCCGCGAAAGCTAAACCGCCGAATCAACGGGGAGCGAATTCACAGGCCGTAAAGACCTCGGGAACTCGCTCCCCGTTCATTCACCAACACCCTTGCGTCAGGTGCGAAAAAGTCGATTCTAACCAACCTCGTTTCGACCGTCAACCCCCCGGCCAACTGTTTATCGGATGATTTTCCGAAAACCTGCAGCCGAGTTGACTGTCGCTCGTTCGCCGGACAGGCCGCCGAAGGAGTTGAGATTATATCGGACGCTAGCCGCTTGGCAACCACCCCAAAACAAATTTTTTGGAGCATTTCGCGTCGCAAACCTCAATCTTTTCGTAACTTGCCGGCATTCTCGCAAACCACGCTTAACTCGCCAGAGAAGCGTTTTGGCTTGCGTCACAAATGCTTGCGACAAGTGCGAAAGGGGTTAATCTTATCGCAACCGCTGGAGAACGCAAGAGGTAAACCGAGGTTTTCCTAAAATTATTCCGGAGTTTTTTACCCCTCCGGTAAGCGTCCTTCGCTCAAGGGTTGGCAAATATAGCAGCATTTCGTGCCTACGCTAGCGCCCTGCCGAGCGAATTCCCCTCTTTTCGTCAAAAATGCCTGAAAACCCGCGAAAAAAACGAAAAGAAATCTCGGAGGAAGGCGTCAAACGGTAGGCGGAACAACGTCCCGCGAACTGATTTTTCCATGAAATTTACTACGTGACGCGAAGGCGTGGCGCGGTAGGGTTCATTGGATTCGCATGACAAACGCACTTCTCGAGTCGCAACTCTCGGCTTTTTCTTTTTTGAAAACTTCTCCGTTCTTGATGTTTACAGCGCTTTTCTAATGCGTGAAAAATAACAGTTACCGCTTAACAAGGAAGCGCTTGCGTTTTAGGGCGAATTCTCTCGAAACGTGCAATTTTCTCGAAGAAAACGATGATCTCTTGCGCGATATCGTGCGAGAATATCGACGCATACGTGTTTCCTGGCATCCTAAGAACCTTGTCGGCAAGCGGTTAGGAACGCCCGTTTTTGGGCTAGGGGGATTTTCATCGTCGGGCATCACGCGGAGCAGCGGCGTAAGTTATTGGTTCACCGAGCGTTGCGATAGCGCAACGGCGACAAAGGGGAGAATCGAAAAAAACGTTTTCGTGCGTACGTTAAACTGGTAAGTCGTTGCAGTACAGCGGTTTAACTGCCATAAAAAAACGGATTTTCCGCGAAAAACGAGCGAAAACGGACCGACGCGTAAGGAGTTAGGACGACGGCGCGCACGTTTTTCGTCGAAAGCGGGTAGTCGAATTGTCAAAGAGCGCGTCGCCTGGATGCGCGACGATTCAGAGGAGCGTTTTAGCGAAATAGGCGGCACAAATTCAAGGATAAAAGTCGCGTTTTTTTTCCGCAGAGAGGCCGAGCGACAAGGCAAAGGATGAAGTATGAAGGTAGAGGGAGAAGGTTCGCAGCTTTCATCCGCCCTGCCCTCTCGTTCTTTCTTTTCATCTCTTGCGGTGAATTTACCGTTTGAAAAACCTGTTCATCCTGTAAATCCTGTCGAAAACCCATCGCATTCTTTGCGATTTGTTTCGGCCAATAATCGTTACCTTTCGCTGTTTCTTTCCGGCGATTGAAGCGGTAAATTACCGGCATACGCAGCTTTCCACGCCCTCGATCCCGCAGGTTTCGAAAATGAACCGAGTTTGGCAGGTAGCGCTCATCGCCTCTCTCCTTGGCAGTTCCTGGCTGGGAATGCAAATCGTGCATGAATCGGGGCACATCCTTGGCGCCTACGCTACCGGCGCGAAAGTTTCCTACGTGGCGCTGCACCCGCTGACTATTTCCCGAACTGACGTCGTCAACAACTCGCACCCGCTCATCACGGTATGGATGGGCCCCATTTTCGGCGTTGCATTTCCGGTTGTCGCCTACCTCTTCGCGGCGTTTTTCAAAGCGCCCGGCGTTTATTTACTCCGTTTTTTCGCGGGTTTTTGCTGCGTCACCAACGGCGCCTACATCGGCGGCGGCTCCTTTGAGCAAGCGGCCGACGCCGGCGTTATGCTTGCCGCCGGCTCTCCTCGATGGACGCCCCTCGCCTTCGGAATCGCTTCGACCGCGCTTGGACTATTTCTCTGGCATCGCCAAGGCGTCCGCTTCGGACTTGGCAAAACCCAAGGAGAAGTCAGCCGACGCGCGGCGATCGCAACGACGGCCCTCTTTTTCTGCATCGTCCTAACGGAAATCCTCTTCAACCAACGCTGAATTTACGGTGCGGCGAAACGCGAACAACCGCAAATATTCACGCGGAGCCGCCGAGGAACGCGGAGATTCGCAACCGAACATATTGGCCACGAAAGAACGCAAAGAACGCGATAGAGTTCAAGACAGGGTGAACATGATTTACGGGATTCGTTTCTCCTGAACCCTACCGCCGAGCCGAGAAATCCAACCCAATAGTCGTTTTCGCGATTTCCTTCTTTCGGTTTTTCGTGATCACTACGTTCTTTTGCGGCGGAGAAACCTTCGCTTAGTCGCGGTTTCGCGTCTCCGTAGCGGGCAAAAGCCGCCCTGCCCTTTCGGCGGATCTCGCTCCGCTAATTTTCTAAAATATTCAAATAGTTCGC
Source organism: Thermoguttaceae bacterium (assembly GCA_963665265.2). Lineage (GTDB taxonomy): Bacteria > Planctomycetota > Planctomycetia > Pirellulales > Thermoguttaceae > CAXXHQ01. The sequence continues at coordinate 221,475 of CAXXHQ010000001.1, forward strand.
GAAAATTCGCTTGACAGTCTCCGCAAAAGCCGATAGTGTACTAGTAGGCTATTACAGAGGACAAACAAAATGTTCTTCCAAGTCGATCCTGCCGACCAACTGGCGATTTACGAGCAAATCGTTCGCCAAATCAAATTCGCGGTCGCCGACCGCTCTCTCAAGCCGGGGGAACTCGTTCCGTCGGTCCGGGAACTCGCCCGCTCGCTGGCGATCAATCCGAACACCGTCGCCCGGGCGTATCGCGAGCTGCAAGACGACCGCATCCTCGAAGCGGTTCGCGGGACCGGTTTGGCGGTCACGCCCGAGGCCTTCAAATCTTGTCAAAAACAACGCCGTTCGCTGCTCCGCGACCGCATTCGCCAAGTCTTCCGCGAAGCGGCCTCGAGCGGCATCGATAAAGAGGAGCTCGACAAAATCGTGGAAGAAGAGTCGGGCAAAGCGTACACGGACGGGTAGATTCACCACCAAGTCACCAAGACACGAAGAACGCGGCAATCACGAAAACTCGAAACGACGAAAGCACGAAAGAAACGCAAATTATTTACCGCAGAGGCGCGGAGGTCGCAGAGACGGACAATTTTTTTGATTTCTCTGCGCACTCAGCGTCTCAGCGGTGAATAAAAACCTCTTGGATGAAAAAAAATGGCGGGACACGGTCCCGCCCTACGAACTGATTGCTTAGCGTTGGCCACATGGTCGAAACCGTTCGTCCGACTAAAGGAGAACAGTTATGGAAAAACAAGTCGCATGGAGCGTTTTCGCTAGGGAATCTCTGGCGTTGTCGGTCTTGTGGACCGTCTTGCTCGTGATTGCTGCTGGTGCGAGTTTCGCAATTACAACTTCGCATAATCCAAACCGGACAAGATCTTGGCTTGACGATGATTTGGGATTATGCGACCTTCCCACCGAACCATGGTATTTGGAGTCTCCAATAATTTTCTCCTTCGGGGTGTTGGCATTTTATGCGCTCGGCTGCGGCTGCATCATGTTCTCCAGGGACAATCGCTCTTCGCCGAAATTTGCCATCCAAAAACGCGTCGTGATCGGCAAATTCATTCGCTTCATGGCAAGCATATCCTTGTTGTTCGCAGCAGGCATCTGGATTATGCATTCAACGAACTCGAATGAGTTTACAGCTGAATTCAATGCGAGTAACAGCGACGTCGCATTGGCGACGATCATCCTCACCGCCGCAAACTTATACGTTTGCGGGGCCTTGTTTTCCTACTTCACCGCGCAACCGTTCAAAAGCGGAATATTCGGAGCCGCCTTGGCTTCGATCGGCAACTATCTCGCATTCGCCAGTCTCGACCTCTCGGCAAGAGGTTGGACGATTGATTACCGATTCGTTGCGATGGCGGTCTTGTGGGTCGCGACTCTATACGTAGTCGGAATTTGTTTGTTCGCGGCTAACGTGAGAAAACGAGGCAATACCGCCGACCTCGGCGGTCAATAGATGTTCCCTGATCACGAAAACGCAAAGGAAATTGGACAGGATTAACGGGATTATTGAACGAAGAAATTCACCGTCAAGTCATTGAGATATGAAGGACGCGGCAATCACGAAAACTCGAAACGACGAAAGCACGAAAGAACGCGAGTTATTCACCACAGAGTCACAGAGGACACAGAGAACGCAAAAGAGTATTAGACAGGATTTACAGGATTTACAGGATTTACAGGATTAACGAGATTATTGAATGAAGAAAATTGCCGTCAAGTCGTTTTAGGGAAAGCAGATGATTTTACCGCAGAGGCGCGGAGGTCGCAGAGACGGACAAATTTTTGTTTTTGATTACTCTGCGCACTCAGCGTCTCAGCGGTGAATAAAAACTTCTTGGATGAAAAAAATTGGCGGGACGTTGTCCCGCCCTACGAGCAACTTCATGAATTAAAACTCGGCGGGACACGGTCCCGCCCTACGAACAAAAAAACGCTTATCGCCTCCGCTCCGTAAAGGGCTGAAAAAATGAAACGCAACGGACTAACGATCGTCGAAATCCTGGTCATCGTCACCGTCATTATCGTTTTGCTCGCTTTGCTTGCTCCGGCCGTTAGTTCCGCCCGGGAAAGCGCCCGAATCAACCAATGCAAGATGAATTTGCGTCAGGTCGGCATTGCCGCGCATAACTATCACGATGGCCACAAGAGCTTTCCGGCCGTCTCGCAACTCGTCGGAGGCGAGAAGAAAACTGCCGGCGGCTACAGCTTCTTAACGGCCCTCCTGCCGTTCATGGAGCAACAGAAACTTTTCGACTCGCTGCCGAAGGACGACGCGATTGATCCGCTCGGATCGAACGCCCCCAACCTGGTAAAAGCGAGAGCGACACGTTTGCCCGGGCTGATTTGCCCAAGTAATTCGAACGCCTCCGTGAACAAGGAAGGGCAGGCGCTGACGAATTACAAGGCGATGTGCGCGACGAGCGCCGAGAGTTTGAGAATTGCCGTCGATCCGACGCAACCGGCGCCCTACGGCGACGCAAATATGCATCCCGACGGAGCGTGGAGGCCCGGTAAATCTATCCGAATAGCCGATTTTTCAGACGGAACTAGCGATACGCTGTTGTTCGTCGAAACGATGGACGACACAAATAGCGCTTGGATCGCCGGAAGCGACGTTCATCTCGTCGGCATGCCGAAGGCGGAAAGCTACGACCAAGAATTCAGCAATGGAACTTATTTTGCTCCGACGAGTTTTAACGGAAAGTACGACGAAGAGGCGGGAGACTTGATTCGCCAATCACGCACTTATCTGCAATTCGATTTCTCACCGAACGGAAAAGACTCCGGAACTTATCCGGACTCGGTCGGCCGTCATCCGGCGTATGGTCCAGGTTCCGCCCATGTCGCCGGAGTGAACCACGTTTACGGCGACGCCTCCGTTCGTTCAATAACCCGAAAATGCGACTATGCCGCCTACATGATCGCTATTACAAGACAAAACGGAGACCCGTGCTACGGAGATTAGAACAACCTTAAAAAATGTCCTTTACAATTTAGCTGAATACTCTGCTTCTCGCTATTTAGAATTACTAATAAAACAATTCGCCGCCAATTCATTGAGACATGAAGAACGCGGCAATCACGAAAACTCGAAACGACGAAAGCACGAAAGAACGCGAGTTATTCACCGCAGAGACGCAGAGGACGCAGAGAACGCAAAAGAGTTTTAGACAGGATTAACAAGATTAACGAGATTATTGAATGAAGAAAATTGCCGTCAAGTCGTTTTAGGGAAAGCAGATGATTTTACCGCAGAGGCGCGGAGGTCGCAGAGACGGACAAATTTTTTGTTTTTGATTTCTCTGCGCACTCAGCGTCTCAGCGGTGAATAAAAATCTTCGTGTCGTTTAGTGAACTTCGTGGATTAACAATTGGCGGGACACGGTCCCGCCCTACGACTGACCGCTGATAAAAGGACGACAATCATGAACAAGCGAGTCGTAATGAACGTGTTATGGAAGGAATATCGAGCGTTGCGCGGGCTCTGGCTGGCGATGCTCGCGCTCGCCTTGATCGTCGAGGCGTTCGCCGATTGGCAGGAGCTGGGGATTTCGCTTTCCGGCTCGCTCACGGGGGTCAATCTCCGTTTTTGGCCGGTTCTGGCGGGGTTCGTCGTACTGGGTTTTTACTCGCTGGGCTGCGGCTGCACCGCGTTCGCCTGGGAACGCGACTCCGGAACTTACGGCTTCCTCCGCGCGCTACCCACGACGGCCTGGGAAATCGCCGCCGGAAAATTCGCGTTCTTTTTCGTCAGTCTTCTCGCGTTGCTTGCCATAGGCGCGGCGGGACTTTACGGGCTGAATCGTCCCAGCTTCGCGCAACTGCTGCACATGCAAAATATCGCGCCGGTCATCGCTCTCTACTTCGTCATGGCGGCGAACCTTTACTTTTGCGGGGCTTTGTTTTCGCTCCTTTCGTCGCAACCGTTGGCGAGCGGAATTTTCGGCGCCGTGTTAGCTAGCGTCGGCAATTACCTGCTGATGGCCGAGTGCGATCAATTGACTTGGTTCTTTCAGAATCCGTATCCGAGAATTCCGTTGGGCGTCGCTTTCGTCGCCGTCGTCGCCTGGCTTTGCGTTTTGCTTGTCCCGCGCTGGTTCGAGGAAAAGAAACCAAGCGGAGAAGGACTTGGCTTGCGGTTGCCCAAGATTTTCCGTCACGGGCCTACTCTGCATTGGCCGCAAGGTCCGCGCGATAAAGGTTTCTTTCGGCACTTGGTTCTGCAACACTTGCGGCAGTCAGCTTGGCTGATCGCGGGAATTTACGCGGCGTTTACGCTAACGATCGCCAATTACGCGGCGAAAGTTTTGCATATTTCGCACACTCGCTACTTATACATAGACCAAGACGGCTTTGTATATGCCGCGTTTTTTATTCTGACGCCACTTTGCGGCGCTTTGGCCTTCCTTGAGGACCATCGCAAAAGCGGTTTTCGCTTCTTCGGCACGCGCGGCGCTTCGGCAGGACAACTGTGGAGAGCGAGAACTCTCGTCAGCTTTTTAGTGTGGCTGCCGCTGGTCGTCGGGGTTCTCATCACCTTTCGCGCAGCGCACGACAACATCACTCCGACGCCAAGCTTTTTCAACGAGCTAATCGTCTTTACAATGACGACCGTAACCTGTTTTTGCGTCGGCATGTTTTGCGCCACGGCCGTGCGGGGAGCGATTCTCGCCGTGGCGTTGGCGGGGGGACTCTCGATCGGCTGCTACTTTTTGATTGCAGTAAGCCATTCCTCTCTCGGTATGTACTGGCCGGCGTTTTTCTTTCCGCCGTTCTTCTTCGTCGCCTCGCGGCTGCGGATCGGGAGTCTGCTCGTCGATCGCGGAGGCTGGAAAGGGTGGCGAGCGACGACGCTATGGCTGATCGCGGCGCCGATCGTCGCTTTTTCGGCATCGGCCGTCTATCGCTCGACCGAATTCGCCGACGTAACGCCCGGCTACTGGACCGTCCGCTTCGACGACTACGACCAAGCCGAAGCGCAAAAGACGGGGGAATTGTACGATACCCTTTGGGAAAAATACGCGGCCCCAAGCGAGGAATTGCGGCGCATGCTTGCTGCCGAAATAAACGACGACGGGGAATTGGCGTCGGAACAAGGACGCAAACAACTTTTCCAAAAAGAACTCATTCCTTGGCTGGAGAATAATCGCCAAACGCTTGCAAAGCTACAAGCGATAGGCCAAAGAGGCGAATGTGAATTTAAATCGCCCACTGCGCAAGACCGATTTTCGCAACGAAGCGAAGCGTTCGGCTACTTGCTCATCTTCTCCGGACGACAAAAATTGGATAGCGGCGATCTGGCCGGAGCGCTCGAAACCTATTTAGCAGTCAAACGATTTCTTACTCATGTTTTACAGGCGAATATATCAGGAACCAATGCTTTACCCCTTCGTCCAAATATCTTTGGGGAAAACGCCTCTTCTTCATTAATCGCATATGAAAGAATAAACTTCCGATTAAATGCTGAATTATTCACATGGGCGACGAGGCCTGGGCAAACCTCGGCCAACATCGTCGTCGCCCTTCGCAAGTTAAAAAAAGCGGTCGAACGCGGCCCGACGTGGCTCAACGTCTTCGCGCAAATTGCAAAACAGCAGGAGAATGAAACGCTCTCGCAAATCCAAACTGGGAAATACAACACTTCTTTCCGAGGCTGGCTCATCACCAATACTCCGTGGGAACGGAACCGCGCGTTTCGATACTTCCTACAAAAAGCCGATAGCGGTTGGCGTGAATTCTTCGGAGTTCTCGCGACCGTCGAGGAGGGCAAACGTCCAATCGTCCAATCGGAAAGCAATTCGCGCTATAGAACGCTCTATTTTTCTTATGGACCGCTCGAAAGCATCAGAACCTATGTGAACAGCAATATTTTGTCGAACTATTACCATTATATGACGGTGAAAACGCAAGAGCGGGTCATGCCGGTTCTCTTGGCGTTGGCCGCCTGGCAATGGGACCACGACGGCGAGTTACCCGGGAAGCTCGACGACCTGGTTGGCCCGTACCTGGAGAAAATGCCGCTCGACCCGGCCACCGGCAAAGCGTTCCATTACTTACCGAAAGGAATCGCGCCCAACGCAAATATCAATCGCGGCGCATCAACATTCTATCCATTCTCATCAACGATCGACGATGACCGCGCGTTTGAGACGCGTCGCGGCGTCCCTGCCGTAACGGGCACCTGCTTTCTGTTAGTACGCTTTGTACGCGACGATCCTAGACGACAGAACGCGGGCCTCATCCGCGAACCTTGGTGCAAATCCGCGTTTATGGCCCCGCCTGAAGACCCTGAATCGAGCGACGAAGCCGATTGCCTTTCGCCTTGGTTTGAGATTCCCCGAATCAACCAAAAGAACGAGGGCGGAAAATGAAGAAGACGACCGATCACGAAAAGACGTGAAAGCGTTCACCGCAGAGACGCAGAGGCCGCGGAGAACGCAAAAGAGTTTTGACAGGATTTACAGGATGAACAGGATTTTTGAACGAAGAAATTTACCACCAAGACACTAAAGCACAAAGGGGAAGCAAATGTTTTACCGCAAAGGCGCAAAGGACGCGAAGCCGCACAGATGTATTCCTCGTTACGAGGCTTCGCCTCGTAACGCAATGAATCGCATGGTTCCGCCATGCACAAAATAAAGCGATGCGGAGCCTCGGTTCCAGCCGGTTCCCAGGCAGAGCCTGGGAACCAGGAAACGCGACGACAGTATTGAAAATTTATCCCGTGCGTGCAAGCAGGCGCCCTAGGACGCAGGAAACATTCGAACATCATGGTGGGACTCGCTTCGCTCGGCCCACCCTACATCAAGCAAAGGGTCAATACGATGGATACGGTAATTCGCTTGAACAACGTTTCGAAACGATACGGACGCGAGACGGCATTGAAAAACGTGTCGTTCGACGTTCCGAAGGGAACGGTCTTCGCCCTGCTCGGCGAGAACGGGGCCGGCAAATCGACCTCCATCAAAATCATGCTCGGGCTGGCCGACTCGGACGGCGGCGAGGCCGAAGTCCTCGGAATGCCGAGCTCGAAGAGCGGCATGGACATCCGGCGCCGCGTCGGATACGTGGCCGAGCAGCCGACGCTCTACGATTGGATGACCGTGCGGGAAATCGGCTGGTTCGCCGGCGGTTTCTACGGCAACGGCTATTTCGACGAATACGCCCGACTGGCCGAGGAGTTCGGCTTGCCCGGCGATCGCAAAATCAAGTCGCTCTCGAAAGGAATGCGGGCGAAAGTATCGCTCGCGCTCGCCCTGGGGCATCAGCCCGAGCTATTGATCTTGGACGAGCCGACCTCCGGATTGGACGCCGTCGTTCGTCGTGAATTTTTAGAAAGCATGGTCGATCGAGCGGCCGCCGGTCAGACGGTCTTTCTTTCCAGCCATCAGATTGCCGAAGTGGAGCGAGTGGCCGACGTCGTGGCGATCATTCACAAGAGCCAATTGGTCGTCGTCGAACCGTTGGACAAGTTGAAAGCCCGCATGACGCAAGCGACGCTCACGCTCAACGACGAGTATGCGGAGATGCCGACGTTGCCGGGCGAAACGATCGACTGCCGCGTGAAAGGGAAGCAATGCCAAGCCGTGTTGCGCGACGTCCCGGCCTCGGCGCTCGACGCGCTTCGCGCCTGCCCCAGCGTCCAAACCCTTGAAGCCCGCACCCCATCGCTCGAAGAAATCTTCGTCGCGTACATGAAAGGTAGGGATTAGGGCATGGGGCATAGGGATTAGGGACGCGGCAGAGAAATTTAGACGGGATTAACAGGATGAACAAGATTTTTGAACGAAGAAATTCACCGTCAACTCATTGAGATATGAAGTACGCGACAATCACGAAAACGCGAAACGACGAAAGCACGAAAGAAACGCAAATTATTCACCACAGAGACGCAGAGGACGCAGAGAACGCAAAAGAGTTTAGACAGGATTTCCGAACGATAAATTCACCACCAAGACACTAAGGCACAAAGTGAAGCAAATGTTTTCCGCAGAGACGCAAAAAAAGGATGAGGGCGGAAGGATGAAGGATGAAAGTCGCGCACCTTCATCCCCTTCCTTCACATTTCACCCTTTGCCTTGCCTCTCCGTGCTCTCCGTGTCTCCGTAGTAAAACTTGCGCCCCTAAGTGAACTTCGTGGATTAACAATTGGCGGGACACGGTCCCGCCAAGCGAACTGGAACCTGGCAAAACATCGTCCAACCGCAAAGGACCTTACCATGAAACGCAACGGATTAACACTCATCGAAGTTTTGGTCATCTTCGCGATCATCGGCATTTTGATCGCGTTGTTGCTGCCGGCGACTTGTTCGTCGCGCGAGGCGGCCCGTCGCGCCGCTTGCGCGAACAACATGCGTCAGCTCGGCATTGCCGCCCATAACTATCACGACGCGAAGAAGCATTTCCCCGCCCCGTCGCAACTGGTCGGCGGCGAAAAGAAGACCGTCGGCGGCTATAGTTTCATCGTCGCCCTCTTGCCGTACATGGAACGGCAATTGCTTTTTAACTCGTTACCGACGGACGACTCGATCGATCCGCTCGGGTCGAACGATCCGAAACTTATTACCGCCCGTACGACGCAGCTTAAGGAGCTTATTTGCATAAGCAATCCTCATGAGACCGTAAACAAAGACGGGCAGGCGCTGACGAACTACAAGGCGATGTGCGCGACGAGCGCCGAGAGTTTGAAGATCGCCGTCGATGCGACGTCGCCGGCCCCCTACGGCGACGCAAATATGCATCCCGACGGAGCTTGGGTTCCCGGAAAATCCCTCGCTATTCGAGATTTTACTGACGGCACAAGCGGTACTATACTTTTCGTTGAAACAATGGACGTCACGAACAGCGCGTGGATTGCCGGGAGCGACGTTCATTTGGTCGGCATGCCGAAGGCAAAAAGTTACGACCAAGTTTACAGCAACGGTACTTATTTTGCGCCGACCGGCTTCAACGGCAATTTCGGCGATAAGGCTGACGAGTTTATCCGTCAATCTCGCACCTATCTAGCCTTCGATTTTTCGCCGCGTGGAAAAGACGTCGGAACCTACCCGGAGTCGGTCGGTCGCCGCCCGGCCTACGGTCCAAGCTCGGGGCACGCGGCCAGCGTTAACCACGTCTTCGTCGATGCATCCGTACGCCCCATAAGCAAAACTACCGATTACTGCTGGTACTTTTTTCTAATTACTCGCCAAAACGGCGATCCAGAGGCGCACTTTGATGAATTCGACTCTTTTTGACAAAAAAAGTCTCTCGACGATTAATGCAGGTTTTTCTTCGTTACGAGGTTCCGCCTCGTAACGAACTGAATCGCATGGATCGGCCATGCATTACTCAAGCGAGGCGGAGCCTCGGTTCGAGCCGGTTCCCAGGCAGAGCCAGGGAATCAGGAAAATGCGGCAGGCGGTCGTCAGTTTCGTTCGGCGACCGACGAAGGAGGAAGCGGTCGAGGAATGGCCGAGCCGGGATTCCGCAGCGCAAGGCATTCGATCAACGTTTTTTCCACGCGCCGGTCCAACTCGTCCAAATCGGCCAAGAGCTTTTCATGCCGAGTTTCGAGATCGAGGAGCAAATTGAATTGGGCGGTTCGTTCAGGCATGGACAGAGACCGAGAACGGGGAACGGGGCGGCGAACAAAGATGCTACCAAATCAAATCGTCTAAAAACTACCGGCCGCTATAATCGGAACGGGCGAAAAAAATTACGTAAGCAATTGCATAACAGATACTTACGTCTACGCAGCCCGCCGCAAATACGGTGAGTTTAACGATTATGTCGACGCTTCGTGCCTGGCAAGACGGTCAAACGGCGTCGAGGCTTCCCAACAAAATAAAAACGCCCGATATTTTGGTCGAAATGGGTGGACAGACGAGGGGTTTTTCTGTAGATTAAAGGGCTTGTCGGCCTTCTTTGCGCCGTGTTCTTGTCGAAGAACGGGTTGGAGCGGGTCGAGCAAATTGCCGATCCTATCGCCCATAAACGGTCGATATTTACAAATCATAACGCGAATTAGTTGCGTCAAAACAACTCGGAGCGGGCGCCTTGGCGGCGTCGATCGTTCCCGAAACAACTAAGGAGAATTGAGTGGTCAAGCTGACGTTACGTGAGAAAGAGTCTATTCAAGAGGCGGTTCGCCGATTCCGTAAGTTGGTTGAGCGTAGCGGAATCAAGAAGGAAATGCGTCGCCGCGAGTATTACGAAAAGCCCAGCGAAATTCGCCGTCGCGCCCGTTTGCGAGCCGAACGCCGCACGGTCCGCGGTCGCACCGCCCCGAGCATGTAACACGCGTCTTTGACGGAATTCCGGAGCGTCGCGTCACTACGGACGGACGCTTTGGGGCATGTAAATAAAGACCGATATCTTTTCCGCCCTACTCTTCCGCGGCTTTAATCAACGCATAGATTGTGCGCTGATTTTTTCATTGCATCGCCTCGCGTCCTAATAGCGACGCAGAGACTCTCAGTCATGACGCCCTTACCGCTGAACGGTTTGGAGTCGCATCGCTTGTAGCGCCTGGTTGGCATAGTACTGCGGATTCTTCGTGAAGCGATCGTATGACACTTCGTCGGCGAAGATAAAGATATGACCGGAGTATTCGCAACCGAACTCTCGTTTACCGGGCACGGTCTTGCCGGCGTCGAACGCTTGAACGACGTCGTTTCCGTTGAGAACCGGCGCGAAGCGGTACGGGTCGGCGAGGAACTGCTGCTGCTCGGCCGGACCGGCAAAGAGATAAACTTGCCCGAGATGAATGGCTCCGTAGCGTTTATCGCCGGGGACCCACGCACGTTTCATAATCAGCGAAACGGGACAGCAACCGTCGAGCGCTTTCGGCATTCCTTTCGCCGAGGCGTTGGGCGAAGACGGGTTTTGCGGGGCTGCGGCGTTAACGGGCGGCTGAAGGTTCGCCGGGTTTTGCGCGGCTTGCGGCGCGAATCCAGTCGGCGAGGCGGCAACGAGGTTTTGATTGGCGGCAACGCCAGGATTGGCGGGAGCGATTTGCGGATTGGTCGGATAGCCGGGGGTCATAGCAGGATTCTGCGGCATCGAGGGCTGTTGAGCGTAGGTCGGAGCGGGAATCACCGGATTCGTTGCGGCGGCGTACGACTGGCCAGCGGCCGGGTTTTGCTGAGCCATGCGTTGAGCATAGTCGGCGTAGCGAGAATCACTGGCTGGAGCGGCCGGACGTTGCTGCGGTTGCGCGGGAATCGAGGCGGTCGGGGCCGGCTGCGGCATGACGGGCGCGGCCGAGGCGACGACGCCCGGCGCGCGGCGGGCCGTGGCGGCGACCTGGTTGATTCGGGCGATATATTCAGGGGCGGTCGCTCCGCCGCTCTTTACGTCGATGACCGTTCCTTGGGCGTTCAGAATAACATCGCAAGGAAGCATGGAAACGCCGTATTTCGTGGCAAGGGCTTGATAGCTATCGGCGTTCAGTTTGACCGGCACGAAGTTGGCTTGAATTTGAGCGGCGACGGCGGGCTGGGAAAAGACGTCACTTTCCATTCTCATGCAGGGAGCGCACCAAGACGCCCAAAAATGAACGAGCACGAGGCGGTTCGTTTGCATGGCGACCCGCTGAGCATTTTCGATCGACGACTCCCAGGCGACCGGCTGCTGGGCGAACGAAACCGAGGCGCACAACGTAAAAAGAACGGAAAGAGTAAGACTAGTTCGATTTCGCATTTCCCGCCTCGACGGAACGTTTGGAATCAGAAAATAAGGACCGGGCCGCCGCATTACGTTGAAAAAGCCAGCGGCGCTTGCACATGCGGCTTCCGGCCGAACCCGCTTCATCAGTTTTTTATCGGACCAGGTTGGCTGGGAAATAGCGTAAAATTTAGGGAATAATCCGATTTTGCCGGGATAAGCGGAAAAAGCCCCTTTGACTGGCCTTGAATTCGCTTGCACCAGGGAGGGGAATGAGGTATAAGGAGATAAGGAATCAGTAAGCCTTGCCCCCCGAGTTCCAGGATTTGGGGATCTTTGGAAAAAACCAGGTTTTGGACGGTCGCCTAGCGTTCCGTCGCTTCTTCCGCGTCATCTTTGAGACTGCCTTGCAGAGGGCGGTTGTATCTTTGTTGAACCGGAAAGAGACGAGTCTGCTTCGGCATCCTGTTGAAAGCGGCGGAATTCGCGTCGGAGCCAACCAGTTTTTTCGAGATACGGTAAGCATTTACGCGAATGCGCCTTTGCCGGAAATAGCAACCGGCTCCTTGACAGGCCATTGGAGTTCGATAAGATTAGTCGAAGCGTCTGAATTCAGATGTTGACGCCTGCTCTTATGCGAGACGGATCGGCTATCTTGCCAATCGTTTGCGGGGTTACGAGCTTGTGATTTCGCAGGACGCGCTGTCTCACAGTAAAACAACGGCATGTTTGTCGGTTTAGCCGGTTTTCGTCGCAATCTATCGAATTTCATGATTCGTTTTTAGCGACGTCGCCGCGACCTTTGCTTCGCTTGAACGTCGGCTCGGGCCGACCGACGGGACAACGCTTACACGGCGTTCGGTCGCACAAGGGTTTTGTCAGCATCGCAGGGCTTATTCGATACGAGTAATCAACGATCCTATATCGTTGGAACCGCCGCATCAAAGAGCGGGCCTTGCGAGGCCTGCCCGCCGCAAAACGGTTCGCTAGCTTCGTAGGACGCAATACTTTACGCCAATTCTCGCTTGATCCTTCGCGGAACCGCGGTTTTCTTTTGGAAACCATGACGCGCAGGAGATCGACGAGAGCGAAAAACGCCGGAATTCAAACCGTCACGAGAGTACAGGTTCGGCAAGGAAAGCCGAGCGACGCCCCAAGGAATTTCGTCTAAAACGAATTCCTCATTCAATTCGGCGATAAGCGCCGTTCATTTTCGAGTTCAATCAACAAAGTAATTTTTAGGTTCAGCCAACATGGGCAAGAAGAAAAAGCCTACCGGCGGCCCGCGCAGGAGAATGACGCCTGGCGGAGGCATGCAACAGAAATACGGCGGAAGCAGCTTAAAGCCGCAACCGAAGAATCGAGCGGCGGCGGCGGCCGGAGTGCCGTTTCCGGATGCGCCGGAGAACGGCGATGCGGGACCGCTTGAGCCGGGAGGCGGCGTACTCGAGTTGCACCCGAACGGTTACGGCTTTTTGCGCGACCCGAACAACAACTACACCCGCGAATTGACCGATCCGTTCGTGCCAGGCAGCATGATCGAGAAGTACGGGCTTCGCGAAGGGGTTCACATTCGCGGCATGGTTCAAGGCCCTCGTCGCTCGCAAGGCCCCCGCATCCGCGAAATCACCGACGTGGACGGGATGCCGCCGGACGAATACATCAACGTGAAGACGTTCGACGAAAAGACTCCGATTAATCCGGAATTTTGGCTGAAGCTGGAAACCGGGGCGGAACCGTTGTCGAACCGCGTGATGGACATGTTGACGCCGCTCGGCAAAGGCCAGCGTGCGTTGATCGTCGCTCCGCCGCGAACCGGCAAGACGATGTTGCTGCAAAACATAAGCGCCGGCATTTCGACGAATTTCCCCGGCGTCCATTTGATCGTGCTACTGATCGACGAACGACCGGAAGAAGTGACGGACATGCGCCGCGCGGTCGTCGGCGAAGTGGTCGCGAGCAGTTTGGACCGCGAGATCGAAAGCCATGTTCGCTTGTCGCAATTGGTCGTCGAGCGCTGCAAACGTTTGGCCGAAATGGGCAAAGACGTGGTTCTTTTGCTCGACTCGATCACCCGTTTGGCGCGTGCCTTCAACAAGTGGGTCGGCAACACCGGTCGCACGATGAGCGGCGGCGTCGACATCAAGGCGATGGACATTCCGAAAAAGTTGTTCGCCACGGCGCGGCTCTTTGAGGAAGGCGGCTCGCTGACGATCGTCGGAACGGCGTTGGTCGATACCGGAAGCCGAATGGACGAGTTGATTTTCCAAGAGTTCAAAGGAACGGGCAACATGGAGCTCGTTTTGGACCGGAAGTTGGCCGACCGTCGCGTTTGGCCGGCGATCGACATTAGCCAGTCGGGCACCCGCCGCGAAGAAAAACTGCTTCCGGCCGAAACACTGCATGCGGTGACGATGTTGCGTCGAACGCTGTCGTCGATGCATCCAGTCGAGGCGATGGAGCAGCTTACGTCGAAGCTAGCGAAATTTAAGTCGAACAAAGACTTTATCACCCTTATTAGCGGTTCCCGGGCGATGGATTAAGGCCCAGGCCTTTTCGTCCGGCGAACCAAGGCCCCCAAAACGGCCGACAATTTGCTCTGCAATTGTCGCAAGGGTTTGAAATAGCAAGCCGATGAGGTATATTGTTTAGTATGGTTGGCGGGTGAATTCCCGCGAACCGTCGAACGCCGGCAAGCGTCGCAAAGAAGCTTGGCTGCGTAAGGAGGGTAAGCGAATGGCTAGCGGCCACACTGGAAATGTGGTGCCGGGTAACCGGTTGCGAGTTCGAATCTCGTGCCCTCCGCTCAGTAAGTTCAATAAAATGAAGGCTTCCGTCGTTAACACGGAAGCCTTTATTGTTTTAGTATGAATCGCGGATAGTGAACCATGAGGCGCATTGCCACTCTATTGCTTCGCCTGCTAGCTATCCTCTGGGCCTCTCCCTACACGCTCCTCGGGTTGATTCTGGGATTGATCGGCTTATGCACAGGCGGAAGCTCTCGCATTCGCGGACGCACAGTAGAATTTTACGGCGGCGGAGTGAGATGGATGATACATCAGTTTCCGAGGGGGCAGTTCATATTAGCATTTACTTTAGGCCATGCGGTTTTAGGCCAAACTGACGCCGCGTTGGACATTTCACGCGACCATGAGAACGTTCATGTACGCCAATTCGAGCGATGGGGCCCATTAATGGGGCCCGTATATCTTGGATACTCTCTGATTCTCTGGATTAAGCGACGTAACCCCTATCTTGACAACCCTTTCGAGCGCGAAGCATACGGCCCGGAAAGCGATCAATGATCGACTCAGTCCACCATCGCATTAACCCCCCTCCAATACCCCGAGAGCCCCCCCCCTGTTATTTTGAACTCTATTCCAACATTCCAACTGATTTTAGTATTTTGGCAAAAAATGATACAACCACCCGAAATAGCTAATAATATATAGTGGGTAAAAAATACCAATTCTTCCAAAATAGTTAGCTAATGTCTCACATTTTGCTTGACGAAAATTCAATCTACGCAAATAATACAAACATTGAGTGTGGTATTCGTTCATTTTGTTCCCATTCTATGAGGTAGCGGTTCGGAGTCGGTATTTCACAGGCTTGTAGCCTGGGCGTTTTCATTCGGGCCGAAAGCGTTTGCGCCACGTATCCGACTTCATTCTTTTGCGCTACTGATCGATCGCCTCGGCGAAATGGCCGCCTAATGTTGGTCGCCTTCGCCGCAAGAGCTTCGATTCATAAGACTACGACGTTTGACGAAAAGCTTCCCACAACGTTTCGCATTACGAGACGCGGCTTTTTTCGGACAAGAGACGAGCAAGTTTATTCGTCGGATTTTTCATACGTTCTCCTCGATCGGCTTCGGCCGGACAAGTATTAAACATTATCGCGTGACTAACGCAACTTCGATTTGGAGCAAGCAATGAATATTAAGCGGTATGCCTTGGCGATTATTTTGGCGGTCGCCCCTTCGCTTTCGCAAGCGTCTTTGGTGATCGATTCGTTTTCAACTCCGCAGTCGGTCAAGGTGACGAGCGCAACGACTGCGAACTCGAGCACCGCCGCAACGATGTTCGGCGACATCTTGGGCGGAACCCGTACGATCAATTTGAACTGGGGAACCGGCGGCACCGAAGCGTCGGTGAACGTGGCCGCCGACGTGGCCAACGTGCTCGACTTTAACCAGAACTCTCGCGTTCAGAGCTATGCGACGATCATTTGGGACGGATTGGCCGGAGCGGATTTGACCGCCGGCGGAAATAACGGATTCGCCTTGGACGTGATCGACTTGGACGGCGCCATCGGTTTGACCATCACGGTCACCTCGGGAGCCAACTCGTCGGCCTATACGATGAATCTCGCCTCGGTCGCCGACATTAAAACTCAGAACATTAGCTTTGCCGACTTCACGGCGACCGGCGCCGACAACGACGCGAACTTCGCTTCGGTGACGTCGATTACGATGAAGCTGAACGGCACGTTGGTCAGCTCGGCAGACGTTTCCTTGGATAACTTCGTCGCGACGAAGATCAACACGGTTCCAGAGCCGTCTTCGATCGCCGTTCTCGCGTTATCCTTGATCGGCGTCGCGGCGATTCGCCGTCGCGTCAAATAGCGATCATTGCGAATATCCTAAGAAGATGAGAAGAAGAAGAGAGAAAGGCCGTCGAAAACCGACGGCCTTTTCTTTTTTCTTGACGGAGAAACGCGGGCCGACGTTAGGCGTTGGCCAATTCCTGCTCTTCCACTTTTTCAAGGGCGTTCACGAGCGGTTTGACGTCTTTTCCCTCGGCAATGACGATACCCAAATCGGAATAGAGCGAGAGGTCGATTTCTTCGGACGACGTTTGCGTACGGACTTTCGGCTTGGTGGGGAAGTCGGGATTGAAATCGACGACGGCGGCCTCGGCGCCGTCGGAGAGGGTAACTTTTTGGCCGACCGGAAAGGCCGGCGCAATGCGATAAAAGGCCTTTTCGACGACTGGGTCGAAGAAGCCGCGGCAATGGGTTCGCATCTCGTAAAGCACTTGAATTGGAAGTTTTGCGGGGCTATAGCATCTTGCGGAAGTCGCCGCGTCGTAGACGTCGGCGACCACGGCGATTCGCGCGAAGATTGGAATGTGCCGACCGCGTAAAGGCGCGAGGCTTTCATCGCGAGCATTCGGGTGCATTCCGGGATACCCTTCGCAATTCCATCGTTGATGATGATGGAGCACGACCTCGGCCGCGAGGTCCGGAATGACGTCGCAAATCATTTCATATCCGTAGGCGGTATGCCGTTGAATGATGCGGAACTCGTCCTTAGTAAGACGCCCGGGCTTATTGAGAATCTCGCCGGGCACCCGCATCTTTCCCACGTCGTGCAACAAGCCGCCTAGGCCGAGAAGGTGCAAAGGGACTCCGTTTCCGAAGTATTGCATCGGCATTTCTCGAACGACGTAATCGCTCACCGCCCCGCCGAGGGCGATCGACAAGTAAGAGACGTTAACGCAATGTTCGAACAATCTCTTATCAAAGGCGTCGATTTTTTCAAGCAAAAAACTCGCGGCAGGAGTCTTTTTCAGCAATTGAAACAATTCATAGACGGCCGTCTCAAACAGGCCTAAATCGATTTCGATGGAGAAATCGCGCATAGCGGCCTCGAAGCCGCGCTGAACGTGGCGAAACGTCTCGCGTTGACGTTCGGTAAGGCTGTCGTCAATGAGGGACTCGAGAAAGCCCAAGTCGCAATTCCGGACCCAAACGTCAGCCACGCCAAGTCTCTTGAGACGAGCGACGAAGTCCATCGGTATCTCGACGTTTCTCTCGAGCAGGAAACGATACGGATCCTGCGGAGACGGAATCGGTCTTGCAAGAATCATTCCAGGACGAATTTTGTGAATCGGTACGCGAAACATAGTTCTACCAATTACCTAGACGGGCATTACTTCGTCGCCAGTTCGTTTCAGGAAACCTGGGCCTCTCGGACACAGATCGCGCAGTGCAAGCGTCTTCTGGGCCAAGCCCGAAAAACACGTCGATCGATCCCAATTACTCTGAAATACAGATGCGGCCCGAGGGCCTCGATATTCAAGGTTAGCTTTCTAATTGGCTGGGGGATAACGTTTTACGAGCGGGAATTTGCGGAAAAGCAGCTTAGAGGTCGTAATAATCGCTACGGGTTGAACGAAAGGAATCGGGAAAACATAAATTTTCCTAAGCCGTTGAAAAATAAACAACTTGCGACTTCGCAAAATCCAATCGGTAAAAAATTACGTATTTTCTTATTGACGCGACGCCTGAATACGATATATTTATATCGATAAGACATTATCGATATAAATATGCCGGATACGTAGTTTTCGTTCAGCTATGACAAAGCCAGATACGTCGCCAAAAATCCCGCCGATTCCGACCGTGCGCCGTCTTCCCTCTTACTTGAGGCTGCTTAAGACGTTGCGTGCGGAAGGGCATGAAACGGCGTCCGGAACGCAGATAGCCGACGAGCTTGGTCTCGATTCGATTCAAGTGCGTAAGGACATTGCCATCACCGGGATGGTCGGCAAGCCAGGAGTGGGTTTTCACATCCCGACGGTCATTCAGTTGATTGAACGATTTCTGGGATGGGATAACGTGACCGACGCCATCCTGGTCGGAGCCGGATCGTTAGGGACCGCCTTAATGGGTTACGACGGCTTTAAAAACTACGGATTGAACATCGCGGCGGCGTTCGACGCCGATCCGACCAAGACCGGGCTAAACATCCACGGCAAGCAGGTGCTGCCGCTGGAGAAGCTGCCCATGATGGTTCAAGGGCTTCACATTCAGCTCGGCGTCATTACGGTTCCGGCGGACGCGGCTCAAAGCGTGGCCGACTTTTTGATCGAGTCGGGCATTTCGGCGATATGGAATTTTGCGCCGGTGAAATTGAAGACGCCGGAAACGATCATCGTACACAACACCGAGCTGTCGTCGGAGCTGGCCGCGTTGTCGGTCATGCTCGGTCAGTCACGTCAAAAGTCGTCGGTCGAAGAGACGGAGAGTTGATCTCTACGCCGGCCGACGGGTTTGTGAGCAATTTGAACGAAACACCCCGCCTTACTGACGCACGGCGGCGCAAGCTGCGGCGTCAAAAATCCTCCCGCCTTAAGTAACGCAACAAAGATAGGAGCGACGCCATGATCAGCGTTTTGCAAGAGCCCAAACACCGTAAAGCCCCGACGCTTGCCGTAGAGGCGGCAACGTCGAGCAAGGTCGAGACGAAGCCGGTTCGCACGATCGAGGAACTCGACGCCTTAATCGTCCGGGCGCGTGAGGCTCAGAAGATATATTCGAAATTCAGCCAAGAGCAAGTGGACGCGATATTCAAGGCGGCGGCGAAAGCGGCCAACGCGGCTCGCATTCCTTTGGCGAAGCTCGCTCACGAAGAGACCGGCATGGGCGTACTCGAAGACAAAGTGATCAAGAATCATTTCGCGTCGGAATACATTTACAACAAATACAAAAACGCGAAGACTTGCGGCGTGATCGAATACGACGCGACTTACGGCATACGCAAGGTGGCCGAGCCGGTCGGACTGATTGCGGGCGTGGTTCCGACGACGAACCCGACCTCGACGGCGATTTTCAAATCGCTCCTTGCTTTAAAGACTCGCAACGCGATTGTGTTTTCCCCGCATCCTCGGGCGAAGAAGGCGACCTGCGAGGCGGCCCGATTGGTGCTTCGCGCGGCGGTGAAGGCCGGAGCGCCGGAGGGCTTGATCGGTTGCATCGACGAGCCGACTGTTGAGTTGAGCAAATACCTAATGGATCATCCGAAGGTAGACGTTATCTTGGCCACGGGCGGCCCGGGAATGGTCAAAGCGGCCTATTCCTCGGGCAAACCGGCGATCGGCGTCGGCGCCGGCAACACTCCGGCGGTGATCGACGAGACGGCCGACGTGGCAATGGCCGTGAACTCGATTCTTTTGAGCAAGACTTTTGACAACGGCATGATCTGCGCTTCCGAGCAA
Source organism: Thermoguttaceae bacterium (assembly GCA_963665265.2). Classification (GTDB taxonomy): domain Bacteria; phylum Planctomycetota; class Planctomycetia; order Pirellulales; family Thermoguttaceae; genus CAXXHQ01. Next base: position 241,127 of record CAXXHQ010000001.1, read on the forward strand.
TCGATCGTCGTGGTCGATAGCGTATACGACAAGGTTCGCGAGGAATTGCTTCTTCGCGGCGCCTATTTAGTCAACGACGAGGAGAAGGCAAAGCTGGCCGACACGGTGGCGCCGAACGGCAAGTTGAACGCGGGCATCGTCGGTCAGCCAGCGGTGAAGATCGCCGCCTTGGCCGGTTTCGAGGTTCCGACGGACGCGAAGGTTTTGGTCGCCGAGATCGATAAGATCGGGCACGACGAGCCGTTAAGCGTGGAAAAGTTGAGCCCGGTGTTGGCGATGTTCCGCGCGAAAGATTTTGAAGAGGCGGCGGCGAAAGCCGAGGCGTTGGTCGAATTCGCCGGATTGGGTCATACCGCCGTTCTCTACACGAATCCGAAGAATGCGGACCGGATCGAGAAGTACGGGCTGACGGTGAAGGCCGGGCGCGTACTGGTGAATCAGCCGGCGAGTCACGGAGCCATCGGCGACTTGTTCAACTTCCGTCTTGAACCGTCCTTGACTCTCGGCTGCGGAAGCTGGGGAGGAAACAGCGTGAGCGAGAACGTCGGCGTACGCCAACTGTTGAACGTGAAGACCGTAAGCGAGCGGCGTGAGAATATGTTGTGGTTCCGCTTGCCGCCGAAGGTTTACTTCAAGCCGGGCTGCTTGCCGATCGCTTTGGCCGAGTTGAAAGACAAGAAGCGAGCCTTCGTCGTGACGGACGGTCCGCTGCACAAACTGGGCTACGCGACGCAAGTGACCGACATTTTGGAGGATTTGGGTCTTGAGACGCAAGTGTTTTTCGAGGTGAAGCCCGATCCCGATTTGACGACCATTCACCGCGGCTTGGAGCGCTTGAAGGCTTTCGAGCCGGACGTAATCATCGCCTTGGGGGGCGGCAGCCCGATCGACGCGGCAAAAATCATGTGGATGCTCTACGAGCAACCGAACGTCAAATTCGAGGACCTTGCGATGCGGTTTATGGACATTCGCAAGCGAGTGTTCGAGTTTCCCGAGTTGGGAAATAAGGCCATCATGGTCGCCGTTCCCACGACTTCGGGAACGGGGAGCGAAGTGACGCCGTTCGCCGTGGTGACGGACGATCGCACGGGCTTAAAATACCCGATCGCGGACTACACATTGACGCCGAACATGGCGATCGTCGATTCGCAATTGGTCACAAGCATGCCGAAGAAGCTGACAGCGTTCGGCGGCTTGGACGCCCTGACGCACGCCCTCGAGGCACTCGTCTCGGTATGCGCGACCGATTACACGAACGGCATCGCCCTGGAGGCGGTTCGCTTGTTGTTCGAGTTTCTTCCCCGAGCCTACGAGAACGGCGACGATCTTTTGGCGCGTGAAAAGGTTCACAACGCCTCGACGATGGCCGGCATGGCCTTCGCCAACGCGTTTTTGGGCGTGTGCCATTCGATGGCGCACAAGCTCGGAGCCGCCCACGATTTGCCGCACGGCTTGGCCAACGCTTTGTTAATCGGTCATGTAATCCGCTTCAACGCTTCGGACGCGCCGAAAAAATTCGCGGCGTTCGCCCAATATGAATACCCGCAAGCGAAGGAGCGTTACGCCCGAGTGGCGAACTACCTGGGTCTTGGCGGAGCGAACGATGAAGAAAAGGTCACCGCCTTGATCGCGGCGATCGAGGATCTAAAGGCCCGGCTGGGAGTTCCTCCGACGATCCGCGAGGCGGGAGTCGATGAAGAGGCCTTCCGCGAAGGGGTCGACCATCTTTCGGAGTTGGCTTTTGACGATCAATGCACTGGCGCGAATCCGCGCTACCCGTTGATCGCGGAAATCCGCGCAATGTATCTGCGAGCTTTTGAGCAAAAGGCGGAGTAGCGTGTGTTTTAATGCCGATGCAGCCAATGAGACGCTTGCAAGGTCCTCCGACCGCGAAACGTTTCAGTAGCCGCGGAGGTTGTGTATAAGGCGGAATTGTACCTTCGCCTGAACGCTCAAGGTTTCGCAAGAGAAGCCCGACCTATTTTGGTTTTGACGTCGCCGTTATTGTCCTGCTTGGCGTAAAGCCGCGCGGCAATTTAAGGAGCCGAAAAAACTAAAAATACGGTCGGGCTTTTTTGTTTTTGCGCAACCAAGGACGAATTCGACGTCATAAGGTTTGCGTATCAAGCATTCTTTTACGGTAAATACGGAAGGTCTCCGCCATAATGGCAAATCGGGGAATAATGCGGTAGAATGCGCCCGAAGCATTTTCGGCGAGACGCTTGTTTGCGTCACGCGCTTCACGCTCATTTACCGGCGCTCCAGCCCCCTTTCTTCCGCCATGCACACGAAAAACCGATTCGCCCAGTCACTCGTAATCGTTTCGCTCGTCCTTGGATTCGTCGCCGCCGCACAGGCGGAGACGGCCTATCTCTTCACTTCGTTTCGAGGCGACGGAGACGGGCTTCATCTCGCATCGAGCGCGGACGGCCTGAAATGGACCGACCTGGGCAAAAACTTTCTCCAACCTACGGTCGGCGGAAAGCTGATGCGAGACCCGCATATTCTGCTTGGCCCCGACGGCGTTTTTCGTCTCGTCTGGACCTCGGGTTGGGGCGACAACGGGATCGGCTACGCTTCCTCGAAGGACCTTATTCATTGGTCGGAGCAAAAGTTCCTTCCCTTCATGAAAGATTACAAGGTGAAGAACTGCTGGGCGCCGGAAACCGTTTACGACTCGAAAAATCAGCAATACGTAATCACTTGGTCGTCGGAGGTCGAGGGAAAATTCCCCGAAACCGTCTCAAAAGACCGCATGAATAACCGCACGTACTACGCGACTACAAAAGACTTTGAAACCTTCAGCGAACCGAAAGTCCTGTTCGATCCCGGATTTGATCACATTGACGCGACGATGGTCGAAGAGAACGGGAAATATATTCTCTTCGTGAAAGAAGGCGACATGCAAGGGAAAGGCGTTCACGGTCCGATTCATGCGGCCGACGGCGATAGCCCGACCGGCCCGTTCACGTTGCGAAAGCCGCCGCTCCTCACGCAACGCGCCGAAGGCCCGACGTTCGTGAAGCTCGGCGATAAGACGCTTTTGTACGTTGATTATTACGTGGACGGAAAATACGGCGTCTACGAATCGACCGACGGCAAGGAGTGGAAAGACGTGTCGAAGAGCGCTTCGGTAGCGCCGGGGCAACGCCACGGCACGATCTTCGCCGCGCCCGCCAACCTTGTCGCCGATTTGAAAGCCGCCGCCAAGAAAGAACGAGACGCTGAAATCGCGAAAGCGCCGAAGCCGATCCTCGACGGATTCACGGCCGATCCCTCGATCCGCGTCTTCGGCGACACGTACTACGTTTATCCGACTTCGGACAAGCCGAACTGGCAAACCACGGACTTTTCGGTGTGGTCGTCGAAAAACCTAATCGACTGGAAAAAGGAGCGGATGATTCTTGACGTGACGAAGGAGCTTAAATGGGCGAACATCGAAGCCTGGGCGCCGGACTGCGTCGAGCGCGACGGAAAATACTATTTCTATTTCTGCGCCCATGGAAAGATCGGCGTAGCCGTCGGCGATAACCCGGCCGGCCCGTTTAAGGACGCGCTCGACAAGCCGCTCATAGAAAAAAGCAAAAAGCTCAATCTGCACACAATCGACCCCTACCCGTTCATTGACGACGACGGCCAACCTTATCTCTATTTTGGAAACGGAAAATGCACCGTCTTCAAGTTAAATAAGGATATGATCTCGTTCGACGGCGAGCCGAAATTCATCTCGCTCAAGGAATTCCGCGAAGGAATCGTCGTCTTCAAACGCAACGGTCTCTATTACTTCATGTGGTCGATCGACGACGCGCGAAGCGATAACTACCGCGTCGGCTACGGCATCTCGAAATCGCCCTACGGACCGGTCGAAGTTCCCAAGGATTACGTCGTTCTAATCAGAAACGGAATCGTCAAAGGGACGGGCCACCACAGCGTCGTCAACGTTCCCGGCACCGACCGTTGGTATATCGTCTTCCATCGTCACGCCATTCCGGACGGCAGCGGCTTCAAGCGCGAGACGTGCATCGAACCGATGCTCTTTAACGAGGACGGCACGATCAAGAAGGTCGATCCGGCGGCGCAACCGTTCCCGGCCGGCTCGATCGGCGAACCGATCACCGACGGCAAAGGATTGCCGGATAAGAAATAGAACCAGCTTCCGTCCGCGACCCGTTCGTTACTAGACTCCACTTAGTAACGAACGGGTTGTACGGCTCTGCCGTGCATTGGAGAAATCAACGAGGCCGAATTATGGACCGAAGATCTTTCATCGGCGCCGGTTGCGCTTGCGGCGCGTTGTTCGCCGCCGGGTTGACGGAAATCGGCGATCAAGCGATCGCCGCCGAGACGCCTTCTAAAGACGATTTGACCTACAAAATCAATCCGGCGCAGATGATGGCCGTGCTTACGGACATTGACCGCACCAAGGACAAAACGCTCATCGACGCGGTGTTCAATCGCCTAGGTTACCAATGCTTCCACGCCAGGGATTACTTGGTCGAATTCGCCAAAAAACAACAGGCGAATTTTCAAGCCTACGTCGATTACGTGAATAGCGACAAAATGAAGTATTGGGAGCGGCTTGATTACGACAAACAGGCGGGCGTTCTCAAAGTGACGAGCCGGAAGTTCGGCAAATGCGTGTGCGCCTTCGCGCAATGCGAGAAGCCCGCCAAGGCCCTTTGCACGAATTGCTGCAAGACGTTCCAAGAGGAACTCTTCAAGGGCCTGACCGGCCGCAAAGCGGAAGTCGAAATCACGGAAAGCATTCTGCTCGGCGGCGAACGTTGCCGAACAACGGTGCGACTCTCGGAGAAGGCGTAAGCCGCCTACCGACGCCAATGGAGAAGATAGTCAAAGATGAAAACCTGTAGCGTATATGTCTTCAGTCCCGACGGGACGATATATTAAAGCCGTAGGCGCGAGCCTACGGCAATCAGAACGGAACAACAAAAAGCCCCGCAGGGGCGACATAAACGCGATTGGAACCCAAATCCGGGGACACAATACTAGTTTTTGACATTTTCGGCAGGATTTGTAGATTTTGGGGATGGCAAGATTAGCACGATTGGTAGTACCGGGAATGCCGCACCACATAATCCAGCGGGGGAACCGTCGGCAGCAGACGTTTTTTAACGTGGGAGATTACGCGGCCTATCCAAACGTCTCGAACCTGCTTTCGGAATCGGGTTCCGCAGTGGTAACGAAGCAAATGCCGCCTTTGGTTATCGCCAATTTCGTCGATCCGTTCACAAATTAAGCTTCGGTCGCGGTGGATGACGGAAAGGGCGGTTACGTTCAGGCTATCGCCGATTCGGCTTACGCCGCCGAGGTCGTCAACCATTACGACAAGAGCGGGGAGCGTAAGCGTCCGGGGAAACACGTGGGCGGAATGCCGCGACCTCTTCGAGGTCGATGAATTTTGTGCAAGATTCTTTTTCCCCGGGTTGCTGCGCACCCGGGGCTAATGGCGGCCATCCTTTCAGGATGGAGAGCGAGGGGCAGAGGTTCCGCCTAGCAACGATCGGTTCTTTTTATTTGAAATAGGGCCAACCCGTTCGCTAGAATTCTCCGCGACGATATTCTCGTCGGAAAGACTGGCGACCTTTCCTCCGTTCTTTGACAATTTAATTTACTTTCGGCAATCGGCTTTCAGCCGGCGGCTTTGTCGCTACTTGCGCTGCGCCCTTCGCACGGTAGCGGAAAATCCGTCCGCGTCATTCGTGTTTTCGTGATCTTGCGCGAACGGAAATTTCAATATTTCGGCTGAAAAAGGCGTCCATATTCTTTTCGAGACGGTTCGTGATCGCCCATAGAACGATTTAGATTGGGCGCCGAACCCGCGGCGCGGAGCGGCGTTCGCCGTTAGTTCTTTTCAGCGTCGCCGCCGGGGGTTTCGCGGTTCAGTTGACGGCGAAGGTATCGCGCCCGTTCGATATTTCGATCGGTCGTCTCCAATTCGCCGCCGGTCAGTTTTTGCAGATGGGCCGGCTGCGTGTGCAAGAACAAATCGTTCACTTGCGCGATGGTCAGATCGGAAAGCAATCCGAGGTTGACGCCCATCCGCACGCTGGAAAGCAAGTGCATCGTTTCTTCCGAACTGATCGTCTGGGCCGTTCGAAGAATTCCATGCGCTCGGCTTACGCGGTCGTGCAGGCTTTCGTGGCTTTCCTTCATCAAGAATTCGCGGGCTTGCCGTTCGTAGTCGATAATGACCGGCACAATATCGCCGACCTGCTTGACGAGATCGATTTCGCTGCGGCCGAGGGTGATTTGGTTGCTAATTTGGTAGAAATCGCCCATCGCCTGCGAGCCTTCGCCGTAGAGGCCGCGCACGGCCAAGTTGATTTTTTGCAGGCTGCGGAAGACCTTGTCGATTTGTCGCGTGATGACTAACGCCGGCAGGTGCAGCATCACGCTGACGCGCAGCCCCGTGCCCACGTTCGTCGGGCAGGCCGTTAGATAGCCGTACTTGTCGTGATAGGCGTAGGTCACTTTTTCTTCGATCAAATCGTCGAGGCGGCTCATCCGCTCCCAAACGCTTTGCAAGCTCAGGCCGCTTTCCAGACCTTGCATGCGCAAATGGTCTTCTTCGTTGAGCATGAGGCTGAATTTTTCGGCGCCGTCGATGATCGCCGCGCGGGTTCCTTGCGACTCGGCCAGTTCCCGGCTGATTAAATGTCGTTCGACCAAGAATTGTCGATCGACCTTTTCCAACTCGGCCAAATTGACGTCGAACGATTCCTCGGCCGGAACGATCTCTCGAATGCGAGTCCGCAAAATGTTCGCGATTCCCTCGCGGTCTTGTTGCGTGACGCGGTTCATGAAAGGAAAGTCGGCTAGGTTGCGAGCCAGTCGGATGCGGCTGCTAATGACAATGTCGGACTCCGGCCCCGCCCCGCGCAGCCATTCTCCCGTTCCGTTCGCTAGATCGTCAATTCGCACGGTGTTGTGATTCCTCAAGTGACAAACAAAGCTATCTCGAAAAGCTCTTTAGCCGTTCTCTTTTTCGGTCGCGCGGATTTCGTCCCGCAACCGCGAGGCTTCTTCGTAATTTTCGGCCTCGACGGACTCTTTCAGCGAACGCCGGAGCTGAATTAAGCGAGTGCGTTTCTCGCTTCCCTCGGCCGTATGCCGAGGGCGTTTGCCGACGTGATCCAGTTCGCCGTGGATGTTCATGATGAGCGGCTCCAACTGCGTCTGGAAACAGACGTAGTCGTGCGGACAGCCAAGTCGGCCTTGGCTACGGAAGTCGTAGAAGGTGATGCCGCAGATCGGGCACGCTTGCTGGTCAAGCTCGGCCAATTCCTCGGCGGTTTGACTGACGGCCATCTGGTGCGCCAGCATGGCGGCCATGCTGCCGGTGGCCGTCGGCTCGTTCGAGGCCGAAGTAAGGTATTCACGGGCATGATCTTCGCACAAATGCAATTCGGTCGGTTTTCCGCCCGTAAGCTCGGTGATGTGGAAAGTCGCCGGTTTATCGCACTTCTGACATTTCATCGAATAACCTCTGGAAAACGCCGTCGAAAAGCGTTTCGCTCTGGAGCGGCGTTGCGGGGCGACAAAATCTTCCCGTTCGGCAACCGCGTTAAACTACAGGGATTCTAGCAGCAACCCCCCCTATGTCAAGGTGAGCCATCGACTTCGGGCGTTTCTCACGTCGAACGTCCGTTGCCCAACCACCCGCCGCTTGGTAAGCTGACGAAATTACGTATTGGGCGTCCGTTCGTACGCCTTTTGGCGTAGGACGCTAAAAAGCATGCCGTCCGCTCGATAATCTCCGGTTTTGCCGAAGAGAGCGACGCCGAACATCCTTCGCGAAAAAACTGTCCCTAATAGACATCATGCCTAATATCACCGCTGCGCATTTTCCGAATTTCGAGTCGTTTTCCCGCTTGGCCGACGGCGTTCAGCTCGTCCCGGTCTATCGCCGGTTGATTTGCGACTCGCTCACGCCGGTTTCGGCGTTTCGACGCATCGATTCAGGGCGTTGCGCCTGTCTTTTTGAAAGCGTCATCGGCGGCGAAAAAGTCGGCCGCTACAGCTTTCTGGCCGTCGATCCCTTTTTCGAGATCGAGGCCTACGGACGGCGCATAACGACGAACGCCTATTCCGGCGTTTCGGCCGGAGGAACTCCGACGCTTGTCACCAAACAATTCGACTGCGAAAACCCGCTCGACGAACTGCGTCGTCGCGTCGAAGAGATTAAGGTCGCGCATCTTACCGAACTGCCGCCGTTCTGCAGCGGCGCCGTAGGCTATGCCGGGTACGACACGGTCCGTTACTGCGAGAATTTGCCGAACGCCCCGACGGACGACCGGCAGTTGCCCGATCTCGCTTTCGCCTTTTACGATCAGATGGTCGTTTTCGACAACGTGAAGAAGACGATCGACGTGGTCGTCATGGCCCGGGTCGATTCTTGCGGCGGCGATTTGAAGAAGGCCTATGAGAAAGCTTGCGCTCGGGTCGATCACCTCGTTGAGCGACTGAACGCCGGGAATGACGATCTGCAACTGGCCGACATCAGCGCGGCGGGCCCCGTCACTTTGAAGTACGAATCGAATTTTAAGAAAGAAGATTTTGAAGAGGCCGTCCGAAAGTGCGTCGAATACATCCGCGCAGGCGATATCTTCCAAGTCGTCTTTAGTCAACGTTTGAAGGTGGCGATCAAGTCGCACCCGTTTGAAATCTACCGTCGGCTGAGGATCGTCAATCCCAGCCCGTTCATGTTCTACGTTCGGACGCCGAGCGTCACGCTGGTCGGCAGTTCGCCGGAGGTGATGGTCCGCGTCGTCGACGGCGAAGTGACCGTTCGGCCGTTGGCCGGCACTCGACGCCGCGGCGCCGACGAGGACGAGGATCGTCGATTGGCCGAGGAATTGCTGGCCGATCCGAAGGAATGCGCCGAGCATGTAATGCTCGTCGATCTGGGGCGGAACGACGTGGGGCGAGTGAGCCAATACCGCAGCGTCGAAGTCTCCGACGTGATGGTCATCGAGCGCTACAGCCACGTCATGCACATTACTTCGAACGTTTCAGGCCAGCTTGCCCCCGGCAAGACCGCGTTCGACGCTTTGCAAGCATGTTTGCCTGCCGGGACCGTGTCGGGCGCGCCGAAGGTTCGGGCGATGGAAATTATCGACGAAGTGGAGCCGCATCGCCGAGGCCCCTACGCGGGCGCCGTCGGGTACTTCGATTTCAACGGGAATATGGATACTTGCATCGCGCTGCGGACCGTCGTCATTCATGACGGCCACGCTTACGTTCAAGCCGGGGCGGGCATCGTCGCCGACAGCGTTCCGGAAAATGAATGGAACGAAACTTTGAACAAAGCGCGAGGCATTCTTAAAGCCATCGAACTAGCTGAAAAGCCGTAATTATTCGCACGTTCGGCGCTCCGCATGCGCCGTTTTTACTTGGAGCTTGAACCAGATGATTTGCGTCGTCGCCGTTATTGAAACTCGCCCCGGAATGCGCGAGGAATTTCTTTCCGTTCTCGATTCGATCGTGCCGCAAGTTCGCGCCGAAGCGGGCTGCATTGAATATGCGCCGATGATCGACGCCGCGACGCCGCTCGGCAACGAAGTGAACGCCGACGTCGTGACGATCGTCGAGAAATGGGAGAGCGTCGAAGCGTTGCAGGCGCATCTCGCCTCGCCGCACATGCAGACGTACAAAGAAAAAAGCGCCCCGTTCCGCCGCGGAATGCAGCTCCGCGTTCTTCGAGAGCCGTAAAACGCGATCAAGGCTCCTCTTGCGGCTGCGCCGCTCCGGTTCCAGAGCCGGAGGCGCCCGCTTGAGCAAGAGTAGACCGCGCGATCTTATTCGGCGATTCTTCGTCGCGGATTCTGCGCTAGAACTTCGAGCAATCGCTCCGGCGAGCGCTCTTCACCGGCCGGTCGTTTGCGGTGCCAATCCCAACTATCGGGCATCAGCTCTTCGCAATAGGGCCAAGGATCGAACGGGTCGTAGCCGATGGCGTTGATGAGCTTACTCGAATCCATGCAGACGTTGCCGGCGCGGGGCGGCATCGGCCCCGCTTCGAGTCGCGGAACGCCGAACAAGCAGTCGGGATTGTAGCCGCCCACGCGATTGATTACCTGCGCGATTTGATACAAACTCATGCGTCGCGGGCCGCCCGCATGAAAGACGCCCGCTAGATCGTTTCCGAGCATCTCTTCGTAGAGGGCGTTCATGCAATCGGTATAGGTCGGCGTTCGAATTTCGTCGACGTACATCGTGGCCGGGCGATCTTTTTTGAACCGCGACGTGATCCAGTCGATCGCGCCGGCATGTCCGCTCACGCTCACGCCCATCGGCAGCGAGATTCGCAACGTGCAAACGCTCGGATCGACTCTTGCGATCAACTCTTCGCCGGCCGCCATGGTGGTGCCGTAGACGGTCACCGGATCGGTCGCGTCGTCTTCCTTATAGCCGCCGTCGCGCAGGCCGGAGAAAACCAGATCGCACGAAAGATGCACGACTCGCAATCCTCGCGGCTTCGTTTGCGAAAGAAGATTGTCGAGTCCTTCGACGTTGATTCGCCATGCGATTTCCGGGGCCAGTTCGCACTGCTTCAACGCGCAATTGCCAGCACAGTCCAAGACCGCTCGAAATTGATAGCGATCAAAGAGTCGGGCAAGTTCGTCCCGATTTTCGGCGTTGCACGGCAGAACGTCGGGATCGCGGATTTTTTGATTGTCGGCCTGCTTGATGCCAATCACTTGGCCCGGATACTTGCGGCGAAAATAGTCGAAGGCGTTATAGCCGGGAACGCCCGCGATGCCGGTAATAAGCAACGGCAGCGGAACGCGGGACTTCGGATTGGCGGCGCAAATCATCATCGGGAGAAAACTCGGATTTTATACCAATTACACGTCCAAACCGCGCTTTGCCGCCTGTTTACCCTTCGGGAAAACAGGCTTCCTTCAGCAATTAAAAGGGCGGGCATGAAGGCGGAATCCGTATTAGCTTGCCGTGTCGCACGGCTACGAAAACCACCCAGTATAACGGGAAAAACGACGGTTCGCCACCTGGAAGCCTCTCCTCCGTACGCCTGACGCCCTACCCCCTGCCCTGCCCCGCTTTCGGCGGTTTATCCGACTCGGTCGGAGCTTCTTTGACCGTCAGTTCGATCGTCGATTGACCGACCTTTTGCGAGTTCAAGTCTTCGATCGTCAACTGCAACGTGTAGCGGCCGGGATTTATTCGCGTCGGCATTCGCAAGTGATATCCGATGAAGAAATCGCGACGCGGATTCTGGCAATACTCTTCGGTATTGGCGAAGGTATGCTCGGCCACGCGATGGCCGCCGGAATCGAGAATCTGATAGCTACTACGCAGGACGGTATGGAATCCCTTGGGAGTCGCCTCGCTGCCGAAATTTTCAACCTCGGCGTAGAGCAGGGCTTCGTCATCGGGCGAGAACTCGTATTTTTTGAACGGCGTGTAGCAGCCGTAGCTTTGCACGGCCGTGCAGAACGTGAGGTTGCGAATCACGAGCGGAGCGGTCACGCCTAATCGCATCGCGGCTTCGTCCAACGCCCGTTTGCTTTCGGCGGCCCGTTGCATTCCATCGGCGTTTTTTTGCGTATCGAGCATCGTCGAAATGCCGTAGGTCTGCTTAACCCAGTAGTCTTGCAAAGCGGGAGGGGCCGAGGCGATCGGCTTCATCGCGTCGTCTCTTCGCCCCGCCAAGGCATACATCATTCGCAACTTGGCTTGCGAGGCCAACTCTTCGGCCGTCTTCGGCTGCCCGGACGCCTCTTTTTCCAAACCGTTAATCGCTTTGGAGAAGTGTTCCTGCCACGGAGCGTCATCCGACTCGGCCGCCATCTTTTCCGCAGCCGCGAGCGTCTTCAACTTGCTCGACGCGGCGTTCGGCTTCGCATCGGTCTCATACGAGGCGGGGGTCACGTCGCCGTCGGGCGTCGCTTTTTTCTTCGTCTTTTTATTTTTAGCCGACTTGAGTTTCGCCGGCGGCGTATCGTCGTCGCTCTCCGCACGGACCGTCGTTTCGATCGGCGTTACGTCGGCGTCCTCTTCGATCGATTCCTCTTCGACGGCTTTTTTCACCGCTTTGGCGATCGGCTTCGTCGCGCCGGCTGCGACAATTTCGGCTTTCTCTTGTTTCTCGCGTTGTTCGGCTCGCTTGCGATAGGCCGTCGCGGCCCGATATTGACTCACCATCATCGGCCAAAGAGCGGGATCGGTCTGCCGTAAATCTTCGAGCAGTTTATTTTGGGAGGCCGGATCGATGTCGCCGATCTGGCGCAATTCGTTCATTACCTCCTGCATCGATTGAGCGGAGTTGGCCGTTTTTTCGACCGTCTTGGCGCTTGCCGTCGAGGCCGGAGTGACCGCCGCGTCGGCCGATTTTTTCGCCAATTCGGCATCGGCGGCCTCGGCTTTGGCCTGCATTTCCTCTCGTTCCGCCTGGCGAGTCTTTTCGCCGAAAAATCCGCCCGCGCAGCCGCACAGCAACGGCAGACAGACAGCCGCGACGATCGCCTTTCGCATTGAGATTCGAACCGGCATTATTTGGCGTGACTCCGTTCGTGCGACGCCGGACTTTCCGGGACGTCGGTCGCCTGTCGGATTCCATCGACAAGCCCGCACAATAGGGGGCGTATCTTAATCGTCCGGCGATTTGGAGACAAGAGGGATTTTGCGGCAAGAAACAACGCAGGCCCGCCGAAAGCGGGCCTGCGTAAAAATCGCTCAATCAATTAGGAACGAGGAAGGTTTATTCGCGTCGGGGACGGATCGCCCATGCCGCCAAACCTGCGACAACCAGCAACGCCAACGTGCCCGGTTCCGGGACGGCGGAGAGCGCCACGTCATTTCCGCCGGTAAGGCTACCGGTGGCGTAATCGGCGCCGTAGCGGATTTTATACTGGATCGAACCGACGCTAAAGACCGTGTCTCCCTGGGCGTAGTTTGAGAACGTTCCGCCAAGAGCGTCGGCGCCGTCGTTCCGAATGATCCAGAGCAAATCGGCATTCTTGGCCGCGAAGTCGCTCGCGACCACAGTCGTGAGCGTTCCGCCAAGCGTGACGGTTCCGTTAACGACGAGTTGGTCGTAATTCTTGTTTCCGCTAATTTCGGCGATAAGATTTCCTCCGAGGGCGGCGAATCCGTCAACGGTGAGAGTCCCGACGCCGTCGCCGGCCGAAACGCTTCCGCCCGAAGCGACGGTGAGGCCGCCGATCGAGCCGGAGCCGACGAGCTTGGCATCACTACCGACGAGAACCTGACCGGCGATGCCGCCGTTCACGACAAGCGTACCGGCGTTGACCGACGTTGAGCCGGCGTAGGAGTTGTAACCAGTAACAGCCCAAGTCCCGGAACCGGCCTTGATCACGCTGGTGGCGCTCAATGCGCTATCCGAAATCTCGCCCAATACATTACCGAATCCGCTTCCCTGCAAATACACGTAACGCATAGCAGTCGAGTTCATGTTGGCAATATTCGTGACAGCAAGAGTTCCGGCGTCCGATTGGATCATGTATCGATCTCCCCCCGTCGTCAGATTAATCGTCGAAACGATTAGGTTGTCGCCGCTTTGATTGAGAATGTGGGCGTTAATCGCCGTCGGCTGACGCCCGCCGAGGGTAATCGCATTGTCACCGTTCAGACCGATGAAGAGGGTTTGCTGGCCGGTTTCAGTCGTAGCTAACGCCAACTTCGCGGAGTTCGTGCCGCCGGTAATCGTCAATCCGCCAGCACCGTACATCGCGTTGCTGTAACCGTTTGAATCCACCAACTTCATCGTCGCGTTGTCGGTAACAGCCGCAACCCCAAGATAACTGTTTGAACCGGTCACCGTATAAACGCCGGAGCCGGCAAAGGTCATACCGTACGACATTCCGCTCTTACCCAAAACAAAATTATTTGAAAGAGAAAGGGCATTGCTGGCGTTAAAGACGATCGCGTTCGAGGTCTCGTTTGCGACGTCGCCGACGAGATTGTAGATCAACGCGCCGCCGTTACCAAATTTTAACGTTCCGGAGCCGATTGAGGTGACTCCGGTCCAGTTCGCCGCTCCAGCGATGACCGCCGTGCCGGAACCGGTTTTGTAGACGTCGGTTCCGTTCACAGCGCCGGTGAACGTCGCGACGGAAGCGCCGGTGACCGCGATGTTGCCGCTACCGGCGAAAGTGATCGTTCCGCCGAAGGCGCCCGCCGAAGCGTCGGTCAACGACGCCCCGATCGAACCGCCCGCATTAAGCGTGACGTTGTTATTCACCGCCATGCCGGAGCCCCAGTAGGAAAGGAGACCGCCGGTGTTGACGGTGACGTTCGCCAAAGAACCGGAGGTTCCGATGATCGTCGAGCCTTGAACGCACAGATCGCCGCCGTTGACGACTAGGCCGCCTAAGTTGGTTTCGCCAAGATTAACCAAAAGAATGCGATTAGTTCCGGTCTTCGTCAACGTATAACCGTTGCCGTGGAGATAGGCGCCGGTCGTCCGACCGAAGTCGAAACGAGCGGGACCTCCGCCGACTGCCGCATCGCCAGTCATTTCGGAGAAAACGACGGCCGCATAGACGTCTATCGTTCCGGAATTCGTGATCGCGCCTTTTCCGTCAGCTCCGGATCCGGCGAAGCTAACGACCATATTGCCAAGCGTGCTCACATAGTTGGAATTGAAGTCCAACGCGGCGCCGGAGGCGATCGAAATCGTTCCGTATCGCGTGAGGTTACCGACGGCGTTTGAATTGCCAAGCGTCATTTTTCCGGCATTAATCGACACGTTACCGGTAAACGAATTGGCGTTTGAAATCGTCAACGTTCCGGAGCCGGACTTCACTAGGGCGCCCGAGCCGGAGATGGTCTTATTGGTATAGAGATTAGTAGAGCTTCCCCAAATCAAATTGGTCGTATTGTTGAGGATGAAAGTCCCGTTATCAACCAAGGAAGCGCCCGTACCGAGGGTTGCGCCTTCGCTCAGTTCCAAAGAACCGGCGTTGATAACGACGTTGCCGGAGAAGGAATTCGTACCGGTATTGGAGATAGTAAGCTTGCCAGTTCCGGATTTCGCTAGCGAAGCCGATCCAACGATCCGCCCCATCCCTGAAAGCGAATAATCTTTGGTCGAATTGTTAAATGCGATCGTTCCCGCGGGCGTGACGGTCGTATTAAGCGTCACGGCGGCGCTAGCGGCCAAGTCGTCGAAAAGAACAAAATCCAAATCGTAGAATTTATCCGCCGTCGTGGAGAGCCAATTTGTCGTGGTCTTTACGTCCCAAGCGGAACTGGTCGTGCCTCTCCAAGACAAGGCCATCGGCGTTCCAACAACGTTCAAAGTTAAGGCCGTGCTACCGGCCGTCAACATAAAAACTTGACGAGACGTGCTATTTCCGAGACCGATCGGAGCGGTCAATCCGCCGAGTCCGTTTAAAGCGGAATACTTCGCCAATGTGTACGTACCGGAATTCAAATATCCGTTCAGTAAATTGACGTTGATGACCGACGAGGAGCCGAGGGCCATCGTACCGTTGACCGACAAAAAGTCGTTTGCTCCTGTCGGCGAACTGCTCAAGTCGAAATACAAAACTCCGTTCGTAGCGTCTAAGCCGTTGTAGAAAGATAAAGTCCCGGTTGAACCGACGCCGGCGGCGTTGACGGAGCCGAAGGAGCCAAGCGAAAGGTCGCCCTTGACCACTCCGGCGCCTTGCAAGGATTGAGCGGCAGAAGCGCCGAGAGTGAATCCCGAGACGGAGGAGACGTCGAAGATCGCTCCGGCGGCCGGAGCGATGACGGCGCTTTTGGCGATCGAACCGGCGGCTGCGACGGCGAGGGATCCCGCGTTGATTGCAGTCGTTCCGGCATAAGTGTTGACGCCGGAGAAGGTCCATGTGCCGGCTCCGTTCTTAACAACGTTAACGGCGCCGGTCGTGGTTGCGTCGTTTCCAATAACGCCGGCCACTACGCCGTCCCCAGCGCCCGTCATGACGAAGTAACGATCGGAAGTCGACGCCGTGCTATTAGTGACGTTGCCCAAGGTCAGGGTCCCGCTTTGAGATTCGACGGCGTAGTAGCTTCCTCCCGTAATGAGGGAAACGTTCCCGGAGACCGCGTTGGTCCCGGAGAGGTTAATTAGATGGGCAGCGGAGGAGGAGCGACCAGCCAAAACGACTTGATTCGCCAGGGAAACTCCGCCAGCCAACTGCGCGTTGGCCGTACCCGTTCCGCCGCTCGAAAGCATTAGGCTGGAAGAGCCGAGCGCCGCGGAGTTCGTTATCTTCAACGCGCCGCCCGCGACGTTCGTTTGACCGTTGTAACTGTTCGAGCCGGATAGCGTAACCGTGCCTGCGTTCGTCGAGGCGAGATAAATACCTCCGGCGAAATTGGAGAACGTATCTGCGGAGGTACCGGAGATCGAACCGCTCAAGTTATAGCTGCCGGCGGAGTTGAACTGAAGCCGACCGTTGTAATTTGATCCTGAATAGCCCGTATAGGAAATAATGATATTGCTTGATTGGGCGGCGGAGGAAAGCACGGGGGCGCCCGCACCGTTGCCGATTTGGACGGTTCCTTCGGTGATCTTTAACGTTCCCCAACTCGAAGCCCGCGAGTCGCTTGTTCCGCCGATGGTCAAGATGCCGGTTAAGTTTTTGGTTAAAACGCCGTCTGCGCCGAGATCGATTGAGCCGGTCACAAGGTGGTTACGAGACGCGTTGCCCGTGAGGCTCATCGCCAATGTAGCGCCGGAGCCGACGATGGAGTTATTTACGGTTAAACTTTGCGCCCAAGTGTTACCGACGTAGATAGCTCCGCTACTGACGAGGTTGATTAGTGAGTTTACGGTTATATTTCCTGATCCCGTCAGAAGGCCGCCGTTTTGAATCGTAAGAGTTTTCGCCGAGTTATACAACGTAGTTCCGCCGAGAGTTAGCGTCCCGCCGCTAATGTTCGCGACGGTTCCGGCAATGGTGACGTTACCGTCAATGCGAGAACCGCCGGATCCGCCATTAAAAGTAACTAGGCCTCCCGCATCAACAATGAAGTCGTTTGCTAGCGTACGAGCCGCCCAGGTCCAAACCGTTCCGCCGCTACGAACGCGGACCGTCGAATTGCCGAAGGCATAGTTGGATTGAGGATTAACCGCGCCGCCTTGAATATCCGTCGTGCCGGAGTACGTGCTAACAGCAGTTGAAGAGCCTAAATCAAGATAACCGCTTCCAATTTTCGTAAAACCGTTGGTTCCGGTGATCGCTGATTTTATATAAATTCCATACCATACGCTGCCGCCGTTGCCGCAGTTGATAACCGACGAGCCGACTAGATTTAACGTTCCGCCCGAAATCGTGTAGGCGGCGCCAATGTTCGCGGCACAGGAGATATTCTGCACGCTAATCGTATCCGCGGAAGCAATGGTGATCGTTTGAGCCTTCGCCGTAGCGTCGAATGATGCGTCATTAATAACGCTGTTATTCCAAATCGAGTCCAACGCGCCGCCGGAAGTCGACGACCATATCATGGTCGTCGTATCCCAAGTTCCGGAACCGTTCGTCCCGCCGTTCCAGTAGAGAGTCGCCGCCTGGGAAGAAGAGGCGAATATTATCGTCAACGCCAGCGTGAATATAAACTGCAGATTTTTTTTCATAATGATGAAGAAACCCTTTGTTTCTGTGCAATCCGAATCGTAAATAAGTTTAAGCGACCGTTTCAAAGCTGAATCCACCCCGGCGATTTTGGCCTCTTCGGGCATGCCTCAGTCAGAATTTAAAACACTAAACCTTCCGACATGCGGGATTTGAATCACCCGTTCGTCCGGCAAATGCAGTCGCAAGAGCGCAAACGAAAATGAAATGATATGTCGATGATTCAAAACAGACCGACGTGAATCTCGTAAGAAGCGATTGTTGCGGAAGCCTTGGCTTCCAATAAGCTAATGAGGAGATGCAGTACCGCTAGATAGGCGTCGCCTAATTCCAACGAAAACTCTCGTTAAGCTGCTGCATTCAATCGCTGAGTCGCTGCCTCGAAGAACAGAAGAAATTGCCCAAAAAAGTCCCAGAAAACGCAAAAGCTGTCAGGGAAACCGCAAATGCATCTTAGCGCATTTGTTAGCGTCAATGTACCGTTTTTTTCCCGTGAATCAAGAATCCGAGCCTCGTTGCGGTCGATAATCACCAAAAAAGGTAAACTTTTTAGGGGGGCATGCCCCGATTCAAGTCTGACGCAATCCACCGCCCGCAAGAAACAGAAACGGAGACGAGGCTCTTCACATCGACTCCGTTTGGATTATCTAGTTATGCGCACAGACGACCGCGGTCAACGTCTTTCGCCGACCTATAGGGATCCTTCGCGAACGGCCGCTCTTAGGCCTTGCCCTTGAGGACCTTGATCTTCGACGAGAGACGCGACTTGGTGCGGGCCGCAGCGTTCGCATGAATGACGTTATGGCTAGCCGCTCGGTCGAGCAACTTCGCCGCCGTCTTCAATTCGGTATCGGCCTTTTCCGCGTTCTTGTCGGCGACGGCCGCGAGAACCTTCTTGCATTGGGTCTTCAACGAGCTTTTCGTGGCGCGATTCTTTTCGCGGAGTTCAAGGCTCTGGCGTAACCGTTTCTTGGCGCTCTTAATGTTCGGCATAATTCAGTTTAGTTTGGGTTCCAAAAAGGGACGTCGGCGTTTCATCGAAGCCGGCGTTTCTATACGGAATTGAATCGGCGCTCCGCAAAACCCGGTCGAACGCCTCTCCAAAATAAATTTCGCTATAAAGGTATCGACCGTATCGCGTCAGACCATTACGGCCGAACGATCGGCGTCGCGCGGTAAGCGTTGGCTCAAAAAGCCCTCGAATCTCATTCGGGGGGGGGCTGTTGATCGCCAGACTGATCATTTTTACGTATTTGCGTGATCTTGTCTAGTAGCTTCGAGACGTCTTTATACGCAAAATCGAGTCCGGCCAGCTCGGTAAGATGCTTTTCGGCCAAAACGTACTCTTTTAAGCCTAAGGTGAGCTTTCCCGCCAAATAGAGGGCCTTTTTCCGATTTTCCACTTCCCGGTCCGGAATTTCCTCCAAAGCCATCTCAAAATGGCTCATGGCAAGGCGATACTGCTTAATTTGGGCGAAGCACTGTCCCAGGGCCACGAGGCATTCGCCCTTTTTGCTAGGGTCATTCCTCGCCAACTGCAATTCGCGAATCGCCGCTTGGTAATCCTTGGCCTGGTAATAGCGAATGCCCAATTCGTATTTGAAATTTAAGATATTCGGGAATCGCTCGCAGCGCTTGGCCCAGATTTCCAGGTCGACTTGGAAGTATTTTTTCTGGATGTCTTCTTTTTTCGCCGGATCGGTCTCTTTTCGGAGCGCGGCGCGAAGGCGTCGAAGCTGGGCGTCTTGCCACTTTTCGAAAACCTCGGGGTCTTCGTTGGAATTTTCGTATGCGCTCTTCATCACCTCTTCGGCTTTCGCGTAAAGCTCTTTCGAGAAGTAATACTGCGCCAACTCCATGTAGACCGGGATTTTTTTCGGATCGGCCGCGATCTGTTGTTGGAGTTTTTTCTCCAAAGACAACTCCGCGTCGGCCGCGCCAGGTTTTCCTTTGCCGGCGGCCAGCGCGCGCAACGCTTCGGTCTCTTCGTCTTCGTAGCCGGCCATCTTTCGCATTTTTTTCGTCTGCAAAACGCTGATCGCCCGTTTCGGCTCGTCGTCCGACGGGCGCGCCTTCTCGACGCGATGCCAACAGGCGATGGCTTGGTCGAATTGCATTCGTTCTTCCATCGCCAGCGCGCAAAGCTTGTTAACTTCCGGGTCTTCGGGGGCGGCGATGAGCGCGCATTTTAGATAATAGAGTTCGTTGTCGAAATCGCCGCTTTTTCCCGAGGCCTGTCCCATCGCGGAGAGCGTCGGAACGTCCCAAGGATTCACGGCCAAGACCTTGAGGCCATGATAGATCACGTCGTCCCAATCGCCTTGCGACAGCGATTTTTTCACCGCAGCTCGGCTTCCTCGTTCTTTGAACTGCGCGAACGAGGCGCCCGAGCGATTGTTATTGTATTTTTTTTGCAGATTTTTCACGAACGCCTCGGCATAGACCATGCTGCGAGGATCGCCGAGGAGGCATTGTTCGAGAAGGCTAGAGACGTAATCGTAGTCCGGCGATTCGCCGGCGATTAGTTTCGTCGCATGTTCAAACGTCTTCTCCAAACGTTTTTGCTTGGGAGGCGTTAAAGGCTCACGTTTGAATTTTCCGCCAACTTGACCGTCCGACATATTCGTACTCTTCCTACGTTCTCTTGCTCGTTACGGACGCGCGATCTATTGAAGCCGAGCAGCCGATCCGCTTGCATACGCATTTCGAGGACTCTCGCCGCCGAGAAATGCGAAACGGTTCATCAGCTACTAGACTCAATAGCGAGTGGCGCGGCTATACCTGCTCCCGAAACGTCGTGAAGCTAATGAACCCCAAGCCGACCGCCGCGATAATCATCGGTATGTCCGTTAGCATTTTATTAGCGCCGTTAAACGGTGCGCCGATCGCTAGATCCAAACCGAACAGCAGGAGCAAAAGTCCCGCAACCGTCATTCCGAAAATACACAAGGCCTTAGGCATGTCCTGTTCCTATGCGGCGAGCTGAAAAGCGATGTGATTCCGCGATACCCCCGAAAGCAGGAAGTCTCGCGTAGTTTCTCTTTGTCAGGCGTTTTAGTATAATTCGATTCCGGGTAATTCACCACTCCTACCTCGCCCAAGCGCGGAGAAGGCCGACAAAACAGCCTTTCAGAAGACGATTATGCCGACAAACGATTCACAAGCTTCCGCCCCCCCCTCTACGGATTGGGCCGACTTCCGCCTATTAATGCCCATTACAAAACGCTGGGCCTATCTCGATCACGCGGCCGTCGCTCCCCTTCCCGCTCCGACCCGCGACGCATTGGTCGAATGGCTCGCCGACGCTTCGGAAAACGGCTCGGCCAATTACCTAGCTTGGAAACAAGGGCTCGTCGATCTTCGGCGTTTGAGCGGCGAATTCATCGGCGCGGCCGAAGACGAAATCGCCCTGGTCGGCAGCACCACGATGGGAATTAACTACGTGTCCGAGGGATTTCCCTGGAAGCCGGGCGACAACGTCGTTCTGCGCGACGACGAATTTCCCTCTAACCAGTATCCTTGGATGCACCTTGCTTCGCGCGGCGTCGAAGTTCGCCGCATACCGATCTCGGCCGACCGCTCCGACCTGGAGCAGTTGCTCGCCGCCGTCGATTCTCGAACGAAAATCGTCGCACTGAGTTGGGTCGTTTACTCAAACGGCTGGAGGCACGACCTCGCCGCCTTCGCCGATGCGGTCCATCGTCGCGGCGCCTTGTTATTCGTCGACGCCATTCAAGGCTTGGGCGTTTTCCCCATTAACGTCGAAGATTCCACGATCGACTTCCTTGCGGCCGACGGTCACAAATGGCTGCTTGGGCCGGAAGGGGCCGGAATCCTTTACGTACGACGCGAGCATTTAAACCTGCTCCGCCCGATGAACGTCGGTTGGAATAGCGTCAAACGGCAGCACGATTTCCAAAGCATCGTTCTCGACTTCAAAGAGACCGGCGAACGCTACGAGGGCGGCTCGCCGAACATCGTCGGGTTCCGCGGTCTATTGAACAGCATGGGACTTTTGAGCAAATATCCGCGAGAGGAGATCGCCCGTCGGATCTGCGAAACGACCGACTACGCTTGCGAACGGCTGAAATCACGCGGCGCGCGTATTTTTAGCGACCGCACTCCGGAACGAAAGAGCGGCATCTTGTCGTTCGATCTGCCCGGCGTCGATCCCGACGCCTTCCGTCGGCGCTGCTTCGAAGCCGGCATAATGCTCAGTTGCCGCGCGGGGCGATTGCGAATCAGTCCCCACGTTTATAACAACGCCGACGACATAGACCGCCTAATCGAGGTTTTAAACTCGTAGGACGAACGATCCACGCGTTCTTTCGGAAATCATTGGGAAATACAAACATGCCCGACCTTTCACCTCGCATCGCCGTCTATCCCGGCTCCTTCGATCCGATCACTCTCGGTCATCTCAACGTAATTGATCGGGCAAGCCGGCTTTTCGACAAACTAGTCATCGGCATCGGTTTTAACATCGAGAAGCAGCCGATGTTCTCGGCCGAGGAGCGGATGGCGCTGATCCGCGAGGCGACGAGTCATATTGCAAACGTGGAGATCAAGGTTTTCTACGGATTGGCCGTCGATTTCGTGAAGAGCTGCGGGGCTGCGGTGATGGTCCGCGGCGTGCGACCTATCACCGACATTCCCGCCGAATTGACGATGATGATGGCGAATCGCCGTTTGGCGCCCGGCATAGAGACGTTATTCATGATCGCCGACGGCGAGTTAGCCCACGTGTCCAGCTCGTTGATAAAGCAGATCGCCGGATTGTCGGGCGACGACGAAATGCGAAGATTCTTGCCGTCGAACGTCGTCTCGGCGATCCGCAAAAAAATCACCAAGCAGTAAACTGCGGTTCGCCGGCGGCGAATAACGGCGATGTTTTCTAGAATTCGATGCGGTCGGCGTCGAAGACAGGCCCTTCGACGCAAGTGCGGCGGTAATCCCAATTGCCCGATTCGTCGCGAACCTTTGCCACGCAACTGAAGCAAATGCCGATGCCGCAAGCCATCGGCGTCTCGAGCGAAACTTGGCACGGCACGTTCAAGCGGGCGGCGACTTCGCCGACGGCCTTTAGCATCGGCTCGGGGCCGCAGGAAACAATCTTCACCGAACCGGGCAGGCTCTTCACGGCGGGTTCGATCAACTCGGTGACGAGTCCTTTGCGGCCGAGCGAACCGTCGTCCGTCGCAAGTTGAACGTCGATTCCCGCTTTCCGGAAATCTTCAACGCCCGCGAAAAAAGACGCGTTTCGAGCGCCGTAGAGTAGCGTCGCCTTTTTCGCTTTCTTCACGTCGCGGAGCGGATCGCCGTAGCGTTCTAAGCCAAGGGATTCTTTGCCGAGCGTGAGGAACGGAGTCTGCCCGATTCCTCCGGCCGTCATGATCAAATGATCGACGTCGCAGGGCGCGAAACCGTTGCCGAGCGGTCCCCACATTTCCATTTTTGAACCGGCAAGGACGGAGGCGAGCAGCTTCGTCATTTTTCCGACGGCAAGATAAACCACGTCCACGAATTTCGGCGAGCCCGAGTCGTCGCGAATCACGTCATAAAGAGCTAAAGGCCTTCCCAAAAGCGGATCGGAGCCGCCGACCAGCCGCAACATGAGGAATTGTCCAGGCGTGACGCGGCAGGCGATCTCCGGGCATTCAACGCGGAGTCGATACGTGTTTTCGGCGACCTGAACGTTCTCGACGATTTCGACCGGCCCATGCCAGGCATGATCGGCGTAGGAAGTTTTATTGCACATATTTTTTTATAGCGATCAGCAATCAGCAAAGTTGCAACGCGAACTACGAAACGTTCCCCGGAATCAATTTTTTTAACGAAGCAATTTCTTCATTGGTCAACCGACGGACTTCGCCGCGCGCCATTTCGCCGAGGCGAATCGGTCCGACGGCGATGCGGACGAGGGTAAGCACTTTATGGCCGAAACGGGCAAGAATGCGGCGAATTTCCCGATTCTTTCCTTCCCGGAGCGCGATCTCCATGATCGTGCTTTCTTTATGTCGCGATTTGATTTTGACGTCATCGACTCGAACCGTGCATTCGGCCAAGTGAACGCCGCGACGAAGCTTGAGCAACATCTCCGGATCGGGGAGGCCCGCAACTTGGACGCGGTAAATCTTTTGCACGCCATACCGAGGATGGGCCAGATGGTTAGCCAATTCGCCGTCGTTCGTGACGAGAATGAGACCTTCGCTGTTCAAGTCGAGACGCCCGATAGTGAAGAGCCGCAGATCGGGCAGGCCGATCATATCGGTGACGCGAGGACGTCCGGACGGGTCGCGATTGGTGCAAACGACGCCGCACGGCTTGTTGACGGCGAAATAAGCCAATTTTGAACGATGCAAGGCTTGGCCGTCCACTCGGATTTCGCAGCGGTCGGGATGAACGCGCGTTCCGAGTTCGGTAACGACGTTTCGGTCGATTTCGACGCGACCGGTCGTAATCAGCTCTTCGCATTGACGACGGCTGCCAAGTCCCGCTGAGGCAAGAACCTTTTGAAGCCGGATTCCTTGGACCGACGAAGCGTCGGACTTTGGCTTGCGCGGAGTAGGCGCCGGGCTGCTGATCGGCTTTAATCCTCCGACCGATCTCGAGCTTCCGACGGGCTTTGAACTGCCGGCGGGTTTGAAGCTTGTTGTCGGCTTAGCGCGGGCGCCAGGTTTTGCTCCCGCTCGGTTCGGGCGAGGCGGTCGAGACGACTCGCCGCCGGAAAATTTCTTGGGACCGCGCGGCTTACCCGGTCGGGCGGAGCGCGATGTCGGACCAGGTCGTTTGTTGCCGGATTTTTTGGGGGGCATTGATACTCCTCGGAAATGCAATGGAACGCACTATTATAGCATCAGCGGAGAGAATCATCGACCAGAGGCGAAACTTGCTTGGCGGTTATTGCGAACTCGCCTGTCCCCATTTTCCGAGATACCACCGCGATCGAGACGCCGAGGACATAGGGATTTCGTAGTCCCGGGGACGGGTGGCCGTCGAAGGAAGCCCTAATTCGTCATTTTGGATGTACGGATCGAACCGGACGGCCCTATTTTGCTGAGCCGCCGCCGAGCCGGGATTGCACCACTGCGGCATTCCGAACTGGGGACCGCAGCCGGCGGCGCCGATCAGTAGGGCAAACAGCAGTAATATGCCACGGCATGACATGCCAAAACTCCCTGAAAATGGATTTTCCGGAGGGATAGTACCAAGTTACTTCCACGGAATCCAGACGAATCAAGCCGATTCGGCGTTTCAAGTTGCAGCCAAAACGGGGGATGGTAAAATAGACATTTTGGCGTTTCCCGCCCACAATTGGCCTCCGCTATGCAGCGACGATACGACGACGACCTATTCGCCGACAGCACGATGTCTTTCGGGGATCACCTCGAAGAGCTGCGTTCCCGACTTATCAAGGCGCTCCTCGGTTTCGGTTTGGCGTTGCTCGTCGGGCTCTATTTCGGCGACACGGTCGTCAAATTGATCGAACGGCCGCTCACCAAGGCCTTGGCCGGCTATTATGAGGCTCAGTCCTCCGAAACGTTCCGCAACGCGGCGGCGACGGAGTCGCAAAAGGCGGACGCCGCGAAACGAGCGGAAGATTTGATCGTTCAAAAAAAGATGCTGGCCGACGAAGTCTTCGTCGATCCGGCCGAATTGGTCGGCGAGCTCAAGAAACGCTATCCGAAAGAGTTTAGCTCAACACCGGACCTGCCTAAAGCCAAAAGCGACGAGACTGATCACGGCCTGATGCGAATATTTCTCTGGCATCGACAAGCGAACGACGACCGCTTGCGTCTGAAGAGCCTGAGCGCGGGAGAGCCGTTTAACGTCTATATGAAAGCGTCGTTGTTGGTCGGAGCCGTGATCGCGAGCCCTTGGATATTCTACCAATTGTGGAGCTTCGTCGCCGCCGGACTCTATCCGCACGAAAGACGCTACGTTCACATCTTCCTGCCCTTAAGCGTGGGCTTGTTTCTGCTCGGAACGGTCGTCGCGTTCGTGTTCGCCTTCGACTTCGTCCTGAGCTTTTTGCTGAGCTTCAACAGTTGGATCGGCATTGACCCCGATCCGCGAATCAGCGAGTGGGTGAGCTTCTTCTTGGTCTTGCCGATCGGATTCGGCGTCGGATTTCAGTTACCGCTGGTGATGTTTTTCCTCGATCGCGTGGGCATTCTTACGGCCGACAAGTGCCTAGCGTATTGGCGAGCGATCGTCATGGCGATCGTGGTCATCTCGGGCATATTAACTCCGCCCGATCCGTATAGCATTCTGGTTCTGGCGATTCCGTTGACGATTCTTTTCTTCGGCGGAATCGCGCTAAGCAAGCTGATGCCCAGGAAGCAGGCGGAGTAGAGATCGCGCGTGCCGAACGACGCGCTCGTTTTCGGCTCGCGGCTAAATCACGCACCTGTTTCGAGCTAGATCGCTTCGCCGCCGCGTTCACCGGTGCGAATGCGGATGCAATCTTCCATCGGCAGAATGAATATCTTACCGTCGCCAATTTCGCCGGTCGGACCGGTGCGGCCCCCCTTCATCAGCGCATCGATCGTCGGCTCTAGGAATTCCTCGTTCACGGCGATCATGAGCTGAACTTTGCGAAGTAAGTTCACGGAGAATTCATGCCCGCGATAGGACTCCGTATGACCGCGCTGCCGCCCGAACCCTTGCACGTCCATAACGGTTAGTCGAAAAACTTCGACGTCGGCGAGAGCGGCCTTGACGGCTTCAAGACGGTGCGGCTGGATAATGGCGATGATCAGTTTCATGAGCGAAGCCCTATGACGATTGGAAAAAATGCGCTACTTATGATACCTCTTTAAGCGAATCGAGAAAAGAGGGGGAAAACGCCGGCGGGGGAGACGCCCGGCCTCGGCGAAAAGCAAGAAAAGAAAAAGACCGCCGACGATTTTGGTCGTCGACGGTCTGATTGGTGAAGGTCCGCAATCGGGTATCGAGTTGCGTGCGTTAAACCATTTTGATGCTAGAACGTGAAGATCGCGTCGAAGGCGGCGGAAGTCTGGTGATTGGACGCACCGTCGTTGAACGGCTTGCCGCCGGCGACCGTTCCGCTGTAAGCGTCGTAGCGAACTTCGGGACGGAAGGTCAAGTTGGCCTTCGGCTTCCAGTTGACGCCCGCGGTCAACTCGGTGTAGCTTCCTTCGTTGCCGGCAATGACGCGGAGACCGTCGTCATCGCGGAACCATTCAACTCGTCCGCCGAACGACCACTTGTCGTTGATCTTGTACGTCAAGTAGTTGGCGATGCCGTACCAAGAGTTCTCGTTGGCGAGATTGAAGGTCGTGGCGTAATCGCCTTGGAACGTGTAGGTCCAACGCTCGGTCAGCTTGTAGCTGAAGACGAAGCTGTTCATGTTCATCGTGCCGCTCGGGGCGCCGGTGTAAGCCGAACCGTTGCCCAAGTAGCCGGTGCACATGTACCACGCCAAGTTGGCTCTTTCGTTCATCGCGTAGGTCAAACCGGTGAGGAGCATCGAACCGTCGTTCTTTCCGACGTTGAAGCCGGAGTCCCAACCGTCAGCCCAACCGCCGAACGCGGTCAACTTGTCGCTGAACTTATACGAAGCCAAGAACCCAGTGTGGGTGAAAGGCTCGGCGTAGTAGCTCATGTACGAATGGGTGTAGAAGAAGTTTCCGGTGGCCGGAACGACTTCATTTCCCATCGGAGTGTAGAAGTGACCGATCTTAATCTTCCAATTGCCGTTGGCGACTTCGGCGTAGGCTTGGGGCAAAGCCGAACCGTACAGAGCGTTGCCCGCATGATCATACGAGCTGGTCCAACCGTAGTCATAGCTGCGGTCGCCGAACGCTTGGGTGTCGGGACCGTCAACGCCGAACAGGTAATCGACGCGACCGCCGACGTCCCAACCTTCGGAACCGTCGGTTTGGCGCTCGGCATACATCCACAACTGATCCAAGTTGAGATGCTTGTCGCTTCGCATTCCCATCGTGCCGTTGGTCGTGGCGTCGTACTCATTCGTCGTCACGCCGGCACTAACCCAACCGCCGACCTTAATGCCGCGGCATTGAAGGGCGCAGGGTTGCGGCATCGTCCACGGTTCGCCGAGAGTGACGTCCGGATCGAAGATGCGGCGGCGACAAGGAGCCGAGTAGTAGTAAGAGTCGGAAGAGGCTGTCGCCGGAGCGGCGGCTTCCTTCTTGGCGGGCGCCGCAGCAGCGGCTTGACCGCCGTTGGCGCCTTCTTGCGGGGCAAAATACAGGTAGTTGTCGTACTCGAACGCGGTTTGTTGAACCGACGTCGGTTGATTTAAGTCCGTGGTCGCCGGACTCTGGGCGAATGTCGTCCCGGCAAGCATGACTCCTAACATGCTACCGGCGATCGCCAAGTGTGCGAGCCTCATGTCTGGTACTCCGTTTTGGGAAAATGGGGAATTTTGCGGGTGGGTCAATCGGTCGGCGGGTTGTTTCGCATAAATTCCAATCGAAACCGCTGGTCCGTTTCACGCAACGACCGCAATGGTTTCTAAACTGGAAGCGTTTCCTTCCGATCCAGCACGGATTGGAAAGAAACCCAATTCCAATCCACTTTGCGACTCCATTCAGTTACGCTATCGGTAGAACTTTGAATTGGGATTCAAGCGAAAGAAGGCAATTTTGCCGCAAACGGAAGAACTGCCCCGTCAAAATGTGAAACTTTAACGGCTGCGAAAAACTTCATGCCGGCCTAATAGACGGGGTACAGAAATTCACTCTGGATAAGCAGTTTTCGCCTGCGCAAAAAACAGCTTGAACGCCCCAAGAATCGCATGCGGCATTCGTGACAAAAACGTCGGACTCGTGACGCGAGAAGCGTTAAATTTTCACGAGACGCCCCAGATTAACTAAGGCAAGAGAAGACGTTCGACGCGTAAGAAAAGCCTGGCTCCTGCGTTAACTGGCCAACATGTCGTCGAAGAGAGCGTCCACGAATTCGTCGGCGTTAAACAACGCAAGGTCTTCCGCCGCTTCACCCACGCCGATGTATTTCACCGGCAATCCGACCTTTTTCCGAATCGCGACGACCACGCCACCTTTGGCCGTTCCGTCGAGCTTGGCGAGGATAAGGCCCGTACATTGAACGGCCTCGGTGAAATTCTTTGCCTGACTGATTCCGTTCTGGCCTGTCGTGGCGTCGAGAACCAAAATGACCTCGTGCGGAGCGTCGGGAATTTGCTTTCCCATCACGCGGTGGATTTTCGTTAACTCTTGCATCAGACTTTGCTGCGTCTGCAATCGACCTGCCGTATCGACGACGCAAACGTCCGAGCCGTTCTGTATTGCGGCGGCGACCGCGCGGTGGGCGACGCTGGCGGGATCGCTTCCCTGGGGTCCGGTGACGATTTCCGCTCCAAGGCGTTTCGCCCAGATCGTCAATTGCTCGACGGCGGCGGCGCGAAACGTGTCGGCAGCCCCCAAGGTGACTTTCTTCCCTTCGGCGACGAACATGTTCGCGAGTTTGGCGATCGAGGTGGTTTTACCCGCCCCGTTCACGCCGGCTACCATAATCACCGTCGGCCCCGACGCGGCGTAGCGAATCGGCTCCGCAGGTTGGGCCATCAAGGATTTTAGTTTGGCCTTCAAGCAATCGATCACTTCTTGCATCTCGACGACGCGCGTTTTGAACTTTTCGCCGATCTCGTCGACCAATTCTTGAGAGGCGTCGACGCCCATATCGGTTTTCACCAACATCTCGAAAACTTCGTTTAAGAACGCTTCGTCGACCAAACGCCCGGCCCCTTTGAACAGGTCGCGGATGTCGGTGTTGAATAGCTGTTTGGTCCGTTTCAGACCTTGCTTGAATTTATCGAAAAAGCCCATGGGAAAATCAGGGGTCAGGGAACAGGGTGCGGAGGACAAGAGGGCGGACGCCCTACGACTGGTTTTCCTGCGAGGCCTCGGCTTGGTGCATAAGCCGATCGAGGATTCCGTTCACGAATTGCGACGATTGATTCGTGCCGAAGCGCTTAGCCAACTCGACGGCCTCGTCGACGGCGACCCGATCCGGCGTTCCGCCGAAAAGCAACTCGTAGGCGCCGAGACGCAGCACGTTGCGATCCGTCGCCGCCATTCGTTTGAGCGACCAATTCGCGGCCACCGCTTCGATCCTCTCGTCAATTTCTTTCCGTTGACGACGGACGCCGGAGACGAGATCCCTTGCAAACTCGATCAGTTCTTCTTTATTACGCAAGCGACGCGCAATCAACTCGTCGCCGATCACGGGATTGATTTTAGGATTCAGATCGTCTTGATAGAGGACCTGGAAGGCGACTTGACGAGCTCGGCTGCGACGGGACATTGAGAAATCAGGGGTCAGGATTCAGAGGACGGGGATCAGGCAAACAGGCGGAACGGCACGGAGGCCGTTCCCTACAGTTTTTTTAGTTGGCGGAGGAGGTCGATCATCTCTAGCGCGGCTTCGGCGCAATCGACGCCTTTGTTGCCGAGATGAACGTTCTCGACGTCTTTGCCGGTCGTCGCGCCGCCGCCCGATCGGGCCTCGGCCTGCTCCAACGTGTTGCACGTTAGTATGCCGAACAAAACGGGAAGCGAGTAATGCACGCCGATCTCGGCCAAGGCCGAACTAACGGCGCCGTTGATGTATTGATCGTGGGTCGTCTCGCCGCGGATCACCGCGCCCAAACAGATCACGGCGGCGTAGCGTCCTGAACCGGCCAAGCGACCGGCGACCGAGGGAATTTCAAACGCTCCCGGCGTCCAAGCCACGTCGATTCTGTCGTCCGGCACGCCCCGCGATTTCAACGTCTCGACGGCGCCGTTCAATAACCGCCCGGTGATCGTTTCGTTAAACCGCGAGACGACGACGGCGATCCGTTCGCCTTCGTATTTCGGAGTTCCTTGATACACGTTCATGTTTTAGCTTTCGGCAAACAGCGGTCAGCGAGGGCGAAGACCGCCCTCGCCCTCTCCCAAGGGACGAGGGGACTTAATTTTTCGCGTTCATGCTCATCAGGAATTCGGCGTTGCTCTTGGTCTTGGCCATCCGCGTGACGAGCAATTCCATCGCGTCGGGCGGGTTCATGTCGTTCAAGACGCGACGCAAAATGCAAATCCGGCGATACTCTTCGGGATCGAGCAACATCTCTTCGCGTCGGGTTCCGCTCCGACTGATGTCGATGGCGGGCCAAACGCGGCGATCGACCAATTTGCGATCAAGTACGATTTCTTGATTTCCGGTCCCTTTGAACTCCTCGAAGATCACTTCGTCCATACGGCTGCCGGTGTCAATCAACGCCGTGGCGATGATCGTCAACGAACCGCCCTCTTCGACCTTTCGGGCCGAGCCGAAGAAGCGCTTCGGACGGGTCATCGCGTTGGCGTCGACGCCGCCCGAGAGAATCTTGCCCGACGACGGGCATTCCGAGTTCCAAGCCCGGGCGTAGCGCGTGATCGAATCGAGGAAAATCAAAACGTCGCGGCCGTATTCGACCATCCGCTTAGCTTTTTCCAAAACCATCTCGGCGACCTGAATGTGCCGGGCCGACGACTCGTCGAACGTCGAACTAATAACTTCGCAGTTCGGACCTTTGACCTGCCGCTCCATGTCGGTCACTTCTTCGGGCCGTTCGTCGATCAGCAACATAAAGACGTAGAGGTCGGGATAATTGGTCAAAGCGGCCTTCGCCATTTTCTGCATGAGAATGGTCTTACCGGCGCGCGGCGGAGAAACGATCAAACCGCGTTGGCCGAAGCCGATCGGAACGATCATATCGACGACGCGCATCTCGACTTCGTCGGACGTCGTCTCCATCCTAATTCGTTCTTTCGGATGCAACGGCGTGAGGTCGTCGAAATAGACCTTATTGGCCGTCAAATTCGGGTCTTCCCAGTTGATCGCCTCAACGCGAAGAAGCGCGAAATAGCGCTCGTTCTCCTTCGGCGGGCGAATCTGACCGGAAACCCAATTGCCGGTCTTTAAGCCGAAACGACGAATCTGGCTCGGCGAGACGTAAATATCGTCGGGACAGGATAGGTAATGGTAATCGGGGCTGCGCAAGAAGCCGAAACCGTCGGGAAGGATTTCCAACGTCCCTTCGCCATACATCAGACCGTTCAACTTCACGCGCTCTTTTAGAATTTTGAAGATCAGCTCTTGTTTCTTCAAACCGGCGTAATCTTCGATATTCTGACGTCGAGCTTCTTCGATCAACTCGGGCGTCGTCATTTTTTGCAACGCGGCGATGTGCGTGTCGCCCGACTTGACCAGCTCTTCATAGCTTCGGCGAATGTCGCCTTTGCCGGCGGCTAGTTCATCTGCGATTTCCTCGGCCAACGACAACGGATCGTCCTCGTCGTCGAGACGATACGTTTCGGGGGCGTGACGTTGAACGAGCTCGTCGCTAGCGAGACGACTTTCTTCCTCGGGCGTAAACAAGGGACGCTCTTCGGGATTGAATTTTTCTTTACGATGGGCGGGCATGCAAACAAACTCCTGACAGGCTTGGGGTGTCCTCACGCGGAAGGCGAAGACGGCGGGGCGCAAAGGTGGGTTAAGTTATTTTTATGCGCTCGAAAGCGCCGAAATTATCAATTACGAAACGTTAGGCGATCCGCAATCGCACGGCGGCGTATGCGGCTCGGCGGGGAACAGCGTCGACCAAATCACGCCGGCTTGTGACTGCAAATCGGCCAACGTTCCCGAGGCGTCAATCACAAAGTCGGCATGCGATCGCTTTTGCTCCAGCGGAAGCTGGGCTTTCTCGCGATCCTCCAAATGTCGCTCCGTCCAACCGCGGGCCACGGCTCGCCGAGTTCGCAATTCTTGCGAAGCCTCGACGAAAACGATCACGTCGCACCAATCATGCCAGCCGGCCTCGATCAGCAGCGGAGCGTCGAGAATCACGGCCAACGCTCCTTCGGCGGCGAAGGCGAGCGTTTGCTTTTGGATTTGCTTGGCGATCTCCGGATGAATCAAACTTTCCAAATACTTCTTATCTTCCGCTCCTTGCGGAGTCGGAATAAACACGCGCTGCGCTAATTGAAGGCGATCGACTTCGCCGTCGGCGGCAATCATCAAGTCGCCCCAACGCGCTCGGATAGCGTCGCGGACCTTGGGCAATCCAAGCACCAAATGACCTGCTCGGTCGGCGTCGAGCGTTTTCGCGCCAAGTCGGACGAACGCGGCCGCCGCGGCGCTTTTACCCGACGCAACTCCGCCAACCAGTCCGATCATTATCATGGCAAACTCTCAGCAGTCGGCAATCAGCGAAATCTTTCGGAGCATGC
Organism: Thermoguttaceae bacterium; assembly: GCA_963665265.2. Taxonomy (GTDB): domain Bacteria; phylum Planctomycetota; class Planctomycetia; order Pirellulales; family Thermoguttaceae; genus CAXXHQ01. The sequence continues at coordinate 273,996 of CAXXHQ010000001.1, forward strand.
AAGCACGCGCCGAACAATATAATGTCAAAGCGATTCGGCCGAGGCCCAATTCGGACCGGCCTTGACGTCAACTTTTAACGGTACGTTTAACGGATATGCATGGGCCATCTCCTCGGAAACGAGAACGGCTAAATCATGCAATCGCGAGGCGGGAACTTCAAAGACTAGTTCGTCGTGAATCTGTAACAGCATCCGTGCGGGGAAGGACTCGCGAAGCAGACGGCGGCGGACGGCAATCATGGCCAGCTTGATTAGATCGGCGGCTGACCCTTGAATGACCGTGTTGACGGCGGTCCGTTCGGCAAGGTTTCTCTGGCGCCCGAGTCGTTCACGTATGCCCTGAATCGACCTTCGGCGACCGAGTATAGTTCTAACATACCCTCGATTGCGACAGTCCGCCAGAGTTTGATCCAGATATTTTTCAATGCCGGGATAGCGGGCGAAGTAATTATCGATAAATCTCTGCGCAGCTTGTTGTTCGATGCCAAGGGACTTGGCCAGCCCAAAGCCGCTTTGCCCATAAACAATGCCGAAATTAACGGCTTTAGCGGCCCGACGCATCGCGGGATTTACCTCGGAAATGGGGATGCCGTTCACCTGGGCGGCCACCAAAGCATGGATATCTTCGTCCTGGGCGAAGGCCGCGCAAAGGGTTTCGTCCCCCGAAAAATGGGCCAAAACCCGCAGTTCGATCTGCGAATAATCGGCCGCCAGAAGAACCCAATCGGAGCTGTCCGCAGGCGTTCCCCCCGCCTCGGAGCTCGACGAGGGAATGAATGCGGCCCGAATTTCCCGCCCCGTCTCGTTACGAACCGGAATGTTCTGCAAATTCGGATCGCTTGAGCTGAGCCGCCCCGTCGCGGTCACCACTTGATTGAACGAGGCGTGAACCCGCCCCGTTCGCGGGAAAACCAACTCCGGCAAGGCGTCCACGTACGTGCTTTTCAATTTCGCGTACTGACGAAATTCGAGCAGCTTCGCCGGCAACGGATGCAACGGCGCCAGCTCTTCCAGCACCTCGGCGTCCACGCTGGGGCCCGTCTTCGGCGTTTTCTTAATTACCGGCAGATGCAATTCCTCGAACAGAATTTCCTGCAACTGCTTCGGCGAGGCGATATTGAACGGGCGACCGGCCAAGCGAAGGATTTCGTCCTCCGCGGAGACGAGCCTCTCGCCGTAAATCCTGCTCAGCTCTTTCAAATGCGCCACATCCACGGCAATGCCGTTGAATTCTATGTCGACGAGAACTTCGATCAGCGGAAGCTCGACCTCGTAGAAAAGCTTTTCCAACTCGTCGTCGGCCAAGCGTTCCTTCAAGATCGGATAGAGCCGCATCGGAATTAGCGCGTCTTCGGCAGCGTAGTCGGCGATCTGACGAAGCGGAACCTCGTCCATTTTCTTTTGGTTCTTTCCCGTGCCGATCAGCGAAGAAATCTTTATCGTCTCGTGCCCCAGATAGTGCAGGGCCAATTCGTCGAGATTGTGATTGCGAGAACCGGCGTCGAGCAAATAACTGGCGATCATCGTGTCAAAAGCCACGCCTTGCACGTCAATTCCGGCCGAACGAAAAACGATCTTGTCGTATTTTAAATTCTGGCCGATCTTCTCGACTTTCGGGTCTTCGAGAATTGGGCGTAACGCGTCGAGCGTCATTTTCGGATCAAGATGCGATTCGTCCGCGGGACAACGCAACGGCAAATACCACCCCTCGGCCTCGTTCCACGCGAATGATATGCCGACAATTTCCGCCCAACGCGGCCGAACGTCGGTCGTCTCGGTATCAACCGATATAAGCGTTTGCCTCGTCAATCCATCGAGAAACGCCGCAAAAGCCTCGTCCGTATTCACAAGATGATAAACGGGGGGCGGATAGGATTTTCCGTTCGACGACGTCGTTCTCCCCGGAACAGCGGCAAGCGACGAATCGGCCGATTCGTCGCCGGACTCGCTCGTCTCCAACTCGACGCCGGGCGACGTTTGCCCTTGAAGCTTTGCGACGGCGGTGATTTTTTGAGTGATCCCTCGGAATCCGAACTCGCGGCAAAGTTCGAGCGCGGCGGTCAAATCGATCGCCCCCGCCCTCCCCTTTCGCCAATCGAGAACCACCGGCGCGTCGGCGTCTAGCCGAACAAGTTGCCGACTCAATAGAGCTTGTTCACGAAAAATGATCAAGTTCTCGTCAATCTTCTTCCGCTTTTTCTCGGGAATCGTCACGGCGTAGTCGAGAACCTTTTCCAGCGTGCCGTGCTGCGCGATCAGTTGCTGCGCGCTTTTTGGGCCGACCTTCGGAACGCCCGGCACGTTATCGACCGAATCGCCGACAAGCGATTGAAAATCGACGACCTGGCAGGGTGCGACGCCCCAATCGTTCATCAACGCTTCGGCGTCATACAACTCATTCTTGCGAATGTTGAATACTTTGACGTGATCGGTAAGAAGCTGACGACTATCTTTGTCGCTGGTAATTAGGTAGCAATCGCCTCCCGCCTGCTCGACGATCTTCGCTACAGCCGCTAATACGTCGTCGGCCTCGTAACCAGGGCAGTCGACGGCAGGGACGTTCAACGCCTTGAGAACGCGCCGAACGTCGGCGATCTGCGGAACGAGATCGACGTCCATTTCCGGCCGCTGGGCTTTGTATTTTTCGTATAGATCGTGCCGAAACGTCTTCCCTGGCAGATCGAACGCGGCGAAGAGATAGTCCGGCTTCTTTTCTTCGAGCAAATAGAGAACGTCGCGGGTGAAGCCGAAAACGGCTCCTACAGGCTGCCCTTGAGGCCCCGTCATCTCGGGCAAGGCGTGAAAAACTTGATGAATCAAAGAATGGGCGTCGATCACCCAAACCGACTTCCCGGTCAAATCAGGCGGAATGGTTGAATCGCCCAAGTCTCCGGCGGGCGCCTCGACCTTTTCAATCGGCGTCGTTGGGGCGTTCTCCGATTCGGCAGTGCGTTCGGGAATGCTATCGGGCTGGTCTTCAAATCCGGGCAATGAGGGCTGGCGCTGGCTAGCGGACATGCAGATAAGCTTTCAAGGAGGCGAGGGGGCGGGAAAACGCCCTGATTATACCCGGTTCTTTGGCCGATTCCCAAGGCCTGCGGAGCCCGCATAATCGGTAATAGCCCGCTAATTGGAACTAATTCCGCCGCCAACGATTCTTGCGGGCAGAAAATGCAGCTTGGAGGCTAAAAAGAGCCCTTCACGGTTCGTTGACAGTGAAAAATCCCCCAATTAGAATTGACCTTAGGAAAAGTCGTCGCATTTTTCCCATACCTACTAATATATCAAGTATCCTAAATTTGGCGGGAGCTGTTCCTCGAGGACGGCCCAAACGCCTCGTCCCGTTCGTCGATGATGCGCGAACAGTCGTCGGCGTGAAGTCAATCGATGCGTCGTGAGGCGCTATTAGCAAGAAAGCGTATTAGGCATGGCACGAGAAAATCAAGGACTGCAAATCGCGCTGATCGTCTTCACGATGCTAACGGTGGTGTTGGGCGCCACGACGTACTTGGGTTTCCATTTATATTCGCAATCAGAAACGCGTTTGAAGGCCGCCCAGGACGATTCGCGCAAAAGTTCCGGCGAACTCAACAAAGAGCGCGAAGTGACGACCGAGTTGAAGAAGATGCTCGGCGTTCAAGAGTCCGACTCGCTTGAAACGGTGCAAAATCGTTTTAAGGAAGATATCGCCTCGTTCGGCAAGGGCTATCCGGCCGACTCGCTGTTCTACCGTCCGCTCATCGCGAAGCTCTACCGCTCGTTGCAAGATCAATACGCTGCCGCCAAAGCCAAGCAAGATGAATTGGCAAAAGCCCAGGCGAATTTGAAAGCCCGCGAGTCGTCGAAAGATTCGCAAATGAAGGAGCTTCGCGACTCGGCCAAAAAAGCGGGCGACGAACTTGCTTCGCAAACGCAACGATTCACTGACGATCGTAAGCGCATTTCCGACGATCAATCGGAATTGAAAGAGCAATTGCAAACCGCGAAAAAGGAAGTCGCGACCACGACGGCGAAGCTTGAGGAAAAAGTTCAAAGCGTCACCTCCGAGTTGCAGAAGACTCGTCAAGTGGCGAAGAAGAAGGCGGAGCAAATCAACGCCCTTACCAGCTCGATCGTTGACTCCCCGGACGGCGAAATCCGCTGGGTCAACCAACGCGAGCAAATCGTATGGCTTAACCTCGGTCGCGCCGACGGCCTAAATCCGCTGATGAGCTTCGCGGTCTATCCTACCGACATCACTGACCTCGCCAAAGGGACGAAGAAGGCCGACATTGAAGTGACGCAGATTCTCGGCGACCACATGGCCGAGGCTCGAATCACCTCCGATACGCCGAAAGACCCGATCATGCCCGGCGACAAGATTCATACGCCGCTGTGGAGCCCGGGCGATCAACGACATTTCTCCATCGCCGGAGTGGTCGACATGGACGGCGACGGGAAAAGCGATCTCGGCGATCTTCGCAACCTAATCACGATGAACGGCGGCGTCGTCGATAGCGAACTCGACGACCAAGGCAACCTCAAAGGCGAGATGTCGTATAAGACTCGCTTCCTTGTGATGGGCGAACAGCCCGACGCCAAGACCTCGGCAAAAATGCTCGCCGGCTATTCGAAGATGATCGATCAGGCCGACAGTTTGGGCATTCAAAAAATCTCGTTGGCCGACTTAATGCAGCGGATGGGCTTCAAGCCGCAATCGCGCGTCGTGAATTTCGGCAGCGGCGGCAATCCGAAAGACTTCGCGCCGAAGTCCGAAAAAGAAACCCAACGCGTTTCGTCCGGCTCGGTGAGCGACATCTTCAAGAAGCGAACTCCCCCGACCGCTAACTCCGGCGGCGCTTATTAATCAGGATCAGCCCTGATTTTGAAACTTGCGTCGTTCGCTTGCGAAGCGAACATAAGAAATCTACGCCGTTCGGCATGCGATTACGCGAGCCGACGGCGTTTTATTTTGGTTTGCGGCGGAGCCGATCCGCAAACTCAGCCGTTCTTAATTCGACGCCATTAGCGGTGCGAGAAATCCGTGCGATTGAGCCAATCGGCGCCGATGGTCGGATTGACGAAAGTGTCGGCGTCCTCGAAATTCAACGTCGGTTTTTTACCGGGAACGAATGCGGCGCCTTTCGAGGGTTCGACCGGCGGAGCCGTCGAAGCGGGAGCCGCGTTTTTTTCGTCGGCAGCCTGCTCGGTTTTCAATTTCGTCTGCGTCCCCGACTCCGCCTGCGGCTTGTCTTTCTCCGCGGACTTCGGCTCAGGATCATCGCGATAAATCGTCGCTCGGATCGTATAAAACTCCTTGGCGTACGGACGAAGCGTCGTCGGGACGTTGACCAAATCGAAACGCTCCTCCTCGATGAACAGCCGGGCGGGCACTCGCAATTTCTGAAATCTCGACAAACGCCGCAAAAGCCAGCGCTGTTTGAACGTCAAACGATGCGCTTTGCAGAGATCATTGAACAGACCGCCTGCGCTATGATAGCTTCTCCGGTTTTGCCGCCGTTCGAACATCATCGCCATCATGGCGAGAACAACGAGGAAAGCGAGAACGATGACGAATCCGACCGCGACTTGCGTATCGCTAATCTTCGTTTGCGAGTCGCGCATCGCGCGAAACATGCGCTGAAGTTTGTCGTTTTCGCCGATTGCAATCGGCGCGGCGGCGAACAATAATCGCGATAATCCGACGATCATAGTTCATCCTCCGACTTCAGCAACTCCTTGCGCCGTTTCTCGTTCTTTTCCTCGTCGGCGGCGGCCGTTTTACCTTCATCTCTCTCCCGCCACTCCGCAGTCGCTTCGTAGAATTCAAGGCTTCTCTTCGCCGCGTCTTGCACCACCGAGCTGCGATCTTCCAAGGCTTCAAGCAAAGCCGCCTTCGCCGAGGGCGATTTGCAAAACGCCAAGTCGGCGACCGCCTCGCTGCGAACGACGTGATCCTCGTCTTTCACGGCCAACAACAGAAGATCTTGAACGGATTCGGCAAGGTTCAAATAGCGCGTAATTTGCAACGCGCGCACTTGCCGGGCATGCGAGTTCGCCTCCAATTCGGCCCTCAGCTCCTCTGCCGCGTAAGGGTCGACTTTTTTCACAAGCTCGCCCGTCGTTTGCCGAACTTCCTCGTCCAACATTTCGAACGCGCCTAGAAAACGGCGGAACGAAAACTCGTCGAGATTCCGCCTCGCGGCGCGTCGCACCGCGGCATGCGGACTGTCGAGAAAATCAACTAGGCGCGGAAGAACTCCGGGCATCTTTCGGCGCCGTAATTGATTGATGACGTTCGCTTGAACTTGCGGATCCGGATCAGCGAGCCCTTTCAACGCCAAGGCGTTGGCATCGGCCCCGATAAACGCCTCCAAGGCCACGGCGGCCTCGCGTCGCCCCGCGTTTTTTCCGTGCAAAAGCAGATACTTGACGGTCGCGAAGCCGACCGAGCGCGGCACGCTAGAATATTCGATGAGTTTAGCCGCGTTTTGCTGCCCTGCTTCGTCCAACTGCGGCAAAATCAACTCAGGGTTCTTTAGCCATGCGATCGACTCCATGCGATGAAGCGTCTGTCGCATGTGCGGCGTAGGATCATCTCCGATCGCCTGCATGAAGCGCACGATGAATTTGACGTCGGTTCGATTGGCGATCGCTCCCACCGCCGCGATCGGCGGTTCATGATCGTTTAAGAATCCCAACAGTAGATTCATCACCCCCGCCTGCAAGCTCTTCGACATGATCTCGATGACGATGAGGAAGCCGGGATCATGAGGGTCGTTCAATATGCGTCGCAGCGTCAAATTATCGGAAGGCGCGATCAATAAAAACGCCTCCAACGCCTCGCGTCGACGATGCTTTCCGAACCGCAAAACCGACGCCTCCAAACTGGCGATGATTCGCTTTCGAAGCCAAAGAAGCTCGTATCGATGCTCTTCTTGCGGCAAATGCGCAATCTTGTTCTCGAACTCCGCAGCCAACTGTAAAAGCGTCTCCGCCGCCATGTTCGCCTTCGTCAGAGACGGATTCTCCAAAGCGGCCAATAAAGTCGGTATCAAATCCGCTGAGCGAAAAATCACCGCCGCCCGACATGCGTTCGCGCACAAGTTTTCGTCAGCGCCGGCGATGCCGTCACGCAAGACGTTTGACAAGCCGCTCGGATCTTTTGTGATTATTTTTTTCCAACGCCGGCTTAGACTTGGAATGCGACGGAGAATTTCCTTCTGTCCGGCCGGGGCGCGACGAGCGAGAATCGCCGCTAGGGCCCTCTCCTGCACCTCCGGATTTTTCGCGTCGAGCGCAGGAAGCAACGCGTCAACGGCGGCCTCGTTTCGCGTCCGCGTCAGAATCCCGAATGTGGTCTCTAAACCGCTGCTCACGGTCTCCTCCGACGCAGCCCGACTGAAAGTTTTTGCATCCGCCAGCTTTTGCGCCGCTCCCCCCCCAGACCGACTTCGGCGCATATCCCTCTTATTTCTCCAAAATCGGCCTAGGTTCAATATCTCTTCAAGAAGCTCTATATCGCTTTCCAAAACACCCCAGACTAACAGAGCGCCCCGGGCCGCATATTCTGACTAGCCGAAATGGCAGAATTCTCATTCGCGAAGCGAGACTTTCGATTCCGCTTAATTCGATTGCGAAATTCACCGCGACATTGACGCCGCCAGCAAACCGCATTAAGGTCATGGAATCAGCCCCCGACTCGCCAAGTATTACAATTCCAACGGCGGGTTAAGTCTGTAAAACAGGGTGTTTTTTATGAATTGCAGGGAGATTATCATCCAATGAAACCCACGAGCGCCACGGTTCTCGACCGAGAATTCCTCACTATGCGATGCAAACTCCTCGATCTGGCGGCCGCGTTCGACCGAATCGCCCGCGATTCTCACACTCCTTCGAACGATCCCCGGTTGACGCAAATCCGTCAGGCGGCAAGCATCCTGGCCTCTGACGAGTCGGCCAAAGCGGAGAAAATCCAACTCCGCTTTTCCCTGCCCTACGATGAAAAATGGCGTGAATAGCATCGCCCGGCCAACGTTTCCGCCTTCTCTCGCCCTTAAATTTCAAACGACAAAAACATGTATTATTTTGATCCGCATATTCATATGGCCTCTCGCACCACGGACGATCTGGCAGCTATGGCCCGCTCGGGTTGCGTCGCCGTCGGGGAGCCGGCCTTCTGGATGGGTTACGACCGAACCCATGCCGGCAGCTTCTACGATTACTTTCGACAACTCACCGAATGGGAGCCGCACCGCGCGGCGGCCTACGGGGTTCAACATTACTGCTGGCTTGGCATCAACGCGAAAGAGGCGGAGAACGTCCCCTTCTCGAAAGAAGTGATCGCCCTTCTACCCAAGTTTCTCGACCTGCCGCAGGTCCTCGGCGTCGGCGAAATCGGCCTGAATAAATGCACGAAGAACGAGGTCACGACCCTCGAGGCGCTGATCGCCCTGGCGCTCGACCATGACAAACAAATGCTCTTTCATACGCCGCATTTGGAGGAAAAGTACCGCGGAACTCGCATGATTTTGGACCTTCTCCGCGCCGATTCTCGCACCGATCGGAGCCGAGTCTGCATCGATCATTGCGAAGAGCATACGATTCGCCTCGCTCTCGACACGGGCTATTGGGCGGGAATCACCCTCTACCCGACCACCAAAGCCACCCCCGAACGCGCGGCCGATCTGGTCGAGATCTACGGCGGCGAGCGCATTCTAGTAAATTCCTCCGCAGACTGGGGCCCCTCCGACCCGCTGGCCGTTCCCGCCTTTATCCAAACCATGCGGAACCGAGGTCATTCCGAAGCGACGATTCGCCGTATAGTCTATGAAAATCCGCTTACTTTCTTTAATCAAAGCCGCGGATTCTCCTTCACTCCACCCGCATAAGCGATGCGTGAACTAACCCGCGAGGCGAACAAGACGGTCATGCGGCTCACTCAAGGCGGTCGCTCCCGCGACGCAAGCGGGCGATGCTATGCTAGCGTTTTCAAAAAGAAACAACGAAATCGACTAATCCGTAGCTCGGGGTATTTACAGTTCTTTAAAGCGCTTTAGTATACAAGTCTAGTCGCTTCCTGCTTCTCTCACTCTTGCTCCGCAGCCGTGCGATTTTCGATCGTCGCGGTCCTGGCTTCGCCGCGACGCTCGGAGAATCCGCGTCTACGGCGCCTTCGCGCACGTTGAAGGAGAAACGTAATGCTCGCTATCGCTCCCGGCTGGGAACTGGACGTCGATCGAGGGCCGGATTGGCTCATCGTTCGCATCGAAAAAATGGGGCGTGATTCTTCCGAATTGCCGCCGCTGGCCGATCATCTCTGGTCAATCCTCGACCAACATTTCACGTATCGTCTCGTATTGGAGATGGACCGCGTCTCACTTCTCGACAGCACGCTGATCGGTCAATTGATTGAACTATACCGACGAATCCGCCAACGCAACGGAACGTTGCGTCTGTGCGGCCTCTCGGCCTACAATCGACGCATTCTTTACACTTGCAGATTGTCGGAGCGTTTGCAGGCATTTCGAGATCGACATGAAGCGGTAATGGGAAACTACCGGCCGCCTCAACCAAGATAAACCGTCGAGTCGCTGAACGCGAATGAAGTCGATCGTCGGCTGCACTGGCGTCAGACTATTCGCATAAAGAAGGCGCTCTTTCGACCGCTGAAGAGAGAATCGGCGGCGGGGGCAAATGCCGTTTGAAAAGAAGAAAAAAGCGAGGTTACATCCAAGCGACTTCTAGCTCGTTTTCAATGGAATCGACCCCTTCAATCTTTCGTAGAGCCTCTTGGGCCATCTGCTTTTGAAAATAAGTGCCCACGACGCCTCGCAAGACCACGCGTCCTTCGTTCGTTTCGAATCGCAAATTGCGACTTGAAAAGTAGGGGTTCTGCTCGAGGGCCGTGAGGACGCGATTATCCAGCGTGATCTCGATCATGTTGACTAACAACCTGTGAATGCGGCCAAGGGGTTTTGCCGAAAAAAGCTTTAAAAAGAGATGACGCCGCACAATAACGAAGCGGGTTTCTCTTTAATCGGTGCGGAATCGCTACGCCTCCACAACTTTTGCGGGTTCTACGGGTAATTCACGCAAATAAATCGTTAAAGTCACCCTATCTTAACTCTATGTCATCAGGGTTTTCACTCTAAACGATCTCTTTCCTGCATGGAATCTCACGAAGAACTCACTTGATTCGCGACGGCGCTTCCGGCAACCCTTACAATTACCATCGACAGCCGTAACAGGGTCATTAACGTCGAATCTCCAAAAGAGATACGACGTTTCGCTCCCTGCATCAGGTTTCGCCGTTTTTATCGATTCAACGATCAAAGACGACGATTTTTCTAATGCATCCCGCCTAGCGCGAATCCAAGGGACATGGCGTCCGCATCGGTCACGATTACTCGCAAACGCTTGCAAACAATCCTTTCCGACGTAGAACCATAGCTTACGGTTTTACGCATAGCGAAAAACAAAATTTGACATTTGCGAATTTTCGTTTTTTTCATGCGATACCTGCCAAAAAGCCTGTATTCGCAGTCCGACGGACTATTTCGGCGCACAAAAAACCGGCGATTTCTCGCCGGTTTTCGTGTTTTCTGCCTGCGGAACGCCTCGGAGGGCGTCCCTTACAAGGGAGCGATGCGTCTTACTCGCCAAGCCAAGGCGGAAGCTCACCTTGAGCGGGAAGCTTGACGACCCAGGCCTTGTTGACCTCCGGAAGTCCGAGAAGCTCCGACACCGCCTCGGCGGGCGGTTGCGAGTCCAAGGCCAGAATTCCGACGGCCTCGCCGCCGGGCTTGTTCGTCGCCCGACCGACTGACATTTGGGCGATATTGACCCGGTGGGCGCCGAAAATGTTTCCGACCTTTCCGATCACGCCCGGTTTGTCCTGATGATAGAAGATCAACAAAATGCCGTCCAAATAGCTCTCGAGGCGGCAATTTCCCTTCTGGACCAGCCGCGGCATATTGTTGCCGAACAACGTTCCCGAGGCGATCGAAGTCTTCTTTTCGGTCACGACTTCGGCCGTGATCAACGAGCTGAAATCGCCGATATCGGTCGAACGCTGCTCGATAATCTCGATTCCGCGCTCGCGGAGCAACGTCTCCGAATTGACGATGTTGGCTCCGGCGACCATCGCTTGCTCCAAAAGACCGGCGGCGAAGGCGGCCGTCAGCAACCGGGTGTCTTTCTTGGCCACGTCTCCCTTGAAGCTCAAGCGGCACGAGGTAGGCGGGCAGCGGTCCATTTGCGCCAGCAATAAACCGAGACGCCAGGCGACGTTCAAGTAACCCTTCAACTCGCTCAAGGTCTTCGGATCGAGAGGCGAAACGTTCACCGCTTGCTTGATGGCGCCGGTCGTGAAGAAGTCGATTAGCAACTCGGCCGCTTCGACGGCCACGTTCGTCTGAGCTTCTTCGGTGCTGGCGCCAAGATGCGGCGTGCAAAGAACGCCTGGCATGCCGAACAACGGGCTGTTGGTGCAAGGCTCTTCAGGATAGACGTCCAACGCGACGCCGGCCAATTGGCCGCTCTTCAAACCTTCGACCAAAGCGGCCTCGTTGTAAATGCCGCCGCGCGCGCAGTTGATCAAGCGAGCGCCTTTCTTCATCGAAGCGATTTCTTTCTCGCCAATCAAGTTGCGAGTCTGATCGTTCAACGGAGTGTGTACGGTAAGATAATCGACGTGGGGCAACATCTCTTGCGGCGTCGCGAAGGTCTCGATGCCAAGCTCCTTTGCCCGAGCGGCGGGCAAGAAGGGATCGTAACCGAGAATTCGCATTTCGAGCGCTTTTGCGCGAGTCGCCACGGCTTGGCCGATACGTCCGAGGCCAACGATGCCCAGCGTCTTTCCCGCTAGCTGCGTCCCCATGAATTTCTTGCGGTCCCAGCGTCCTTCGATCAAGCTTTGATAGGCGGGAGCGGTGTTACGCGACATACCCAACATCAAAGCAATCGTCTGCTCGGCGGTGGAAATCGTATTACCGCCGGGGGTGTTCATCACGACCACGCCTTGGTGCGTGGCGGCCGGAACGTCGATGTTATCGACGCCCACGCCGGCCCGAGCGACCGCCCGCAACCGGGTGTTCCCCGCCAACGCCTCGGCCGTAATTTTGACGCCGCTCCGACAGATCGCTCCGTCAAAGTCCTTCAACGTCTCGCGAAGCTCATCGCCTTTTAAGCCAGTCTTCACGACGACTTCCAGATTGCCGGACGACTCCAGCAACTTCAAACCTTCGGGGGATAACTCGTCGAGAACAATAATCCGAGGCATAGACCGTTTCTCCTAAGAAAGGGGGAACCGATATTTATTTCCGGATATTGTATATAAAACGCAATCGCTCGAACATTCCCCCATACCAAAAAATGTCCTCAGCCGGGCCGTTTCGCAGCAAATACGCGATTTGCGGCCCCCGTCGCCGTCCCGAACGGAACGTCTATTCCCTGCTCGGCGAGCCCCATTTCTAGCGCAGCCAACGCCGAAATAATGTCCAATTCGTCGATTATTCCCATGTGCGCGATACGGAAGATTTTTCCCTTCAAAGCACCCTGCCCTCCGGCCAGTTTCACGCCGAAACGCTCGAAAATAAACCCGAGCAGCCGCTTTCCGTCGACTCCCTCGGGAAAGAAGGCCGCAGTCATGCCGTCCCCGGGCCGAGAGGCGACTAAGCGCATGCCCAGCGCCTGAACGCCCGCTTGCGTCCCTTCGGCAAGACGGCGCACCCGGGCCCACATCCGTTCCCGACCGAATTGCTTCAAGAGCCGCAAATTTTCGGCGAGCGCCAGAACCAAGCCGGTCGCCGGAGTAAACGGCGTGTCGGTCTCGTGCAGCGACTTCCGGTACGAAAGCAAATCGAAGTAGAAAGCGGGCTTCGTCGCGTTCGCCTCAATTTTCGCCCAAGCGTCCGGGCTGACTGAGAGAAACGCCAAGCCAGGGGGAGTCATCAACGCCTTTTGCGAACCGGCGACCAACACGTCGATTCCCCAAGCGTCGGTGCGGCACTCCATCGCGCCGGCGCCGCTAATGCCGTCCACGACCCAGAGGACTTTGCCGCCGCTCGAGGCGTTTCCCGCCTGAATCGCCTTGCCAAGCGTCTCGACGTCGTGCCCGACGCCGGTGCTTGTTTCCAACAACGTGCCGAACACGGCCGAAGCGTCGGGATTCGCCGCGACGAGCCGTTCGACTTCGCGCGGATCGAAGACGTCGCCCCAAGGAACTTCGTAGCGAACGACCTCGACTCCGAACGCTTCGCCGATCTTCCGCCAACGCTCGGCGAACTTGCCCGACTCCAAAACGATCGCCTTGCCGCCGCGAGGAACGAGGTTGACGACCGCCGTCTCCATCGCTCCCGTCCCCGACGAACAGGTCATCACGACGTCGTTCTTCGTGTCGAAAACGTATTTCAAGGTTTCAAAAACCTCGGCCAAGACGTTCCGAAACTCGGGGGTTCGGTGATGAATGAGTTGCTTGGCCATCGCCAAAAGGGCCGTCTCTGGAACAGGCGTCGGCCCGGGCGTTAATAGTCTATTTCTTTGCATAATGTTCTTAGGTTTAAGTAGGGTGGGTCGAGCGCGGCGAGCCCCGCGATCGCCTCGTTACCAGGTTCCGCCGAGCGAGAGTCGTCGGCTTCATTCCTTCGACGAGCGTTCTTCGTCGGAGGTTCGCAAAACGGCGTTCACCGCCAAAGCAATGAGCAGCGTAACTCCGTCGATCGCCCAAAGCGTCCCTAAGATTAATGAAATGCGGCGGAACAGAGTCGCCCCGAAGTCGTCTCCCAACGCCGCCAAGACCGGCGAAACCGCCAGAAAGATGCAGACGGCGATCGGCAAAACGACGAATCCGGTCAATAGGCCGACGACGAAACGATTGGGAATCTGCGGTCCGGTCATAGCGATTATCCTTTGGAGGCTGATTTTCCGAGTTATTCCGGCTAATGTCAAGTCGGCGAAGGCGACGGCGTCGGTCGGAGGCGAAAAAGTCGGAAAATATCTCCGCACTCTTCCGGAAAAGAAGCAAATCGCTTCCATACCGGCCCATCCTCGTCTTAAAATTCATAATACGCATGAAGGGGGCCACGGCCGACGACTTCGCCTCCCATCGGCTTTCCCGCAACGATCGATCGCATAATGAAATACGTCTCGACTCGCATTTTATTCCGAATCGCCTTGATTTCGCTCGCCCTCGGCGCCGTCGCGCCGTCGGCGTTCGGGACCGAGGTCACGCTCAAGGACGGCCGAGTCTTGGTCGGAGGCTTGGGCGTTACGGCCAGCCTGGGCGAACCGCCGCAACCCTCCGACGAAAGCACCGGCAAGCAACAAACCGTCGTCATCGTCGACGACGATCTGCGCCGCTATTTCGTGCCTCGGCGATTGGTCCAGGAAATCACGCACAACGACGCCAACCAAGTTCTTGAATTTTTCAAGCTCAAACAGCGCGTTCTAAAAACCGGCGGCGTCGTTCGCACGGTCGGGCCGGCAGTCTCCGTTCAACCTTTCGACGAATACGGGCGACGCACCTACGCCATGATTTCGGCCAAGGGCGACCTCAACGTCATTCAAGGGATTACCGAACTGCGTCCGAAATGGGCGAAGGTTCAAGGCATCTCGCACGTTTGGGACATGCGCATCGCCGTGTCGTCGATTCCTCGCGATTCGCTGCAAAAAATGCTGCAAAAGCAGATCGACGAGAATGATCCCGAAGGCTGGAAGCGAATCGCTCGTTTCTACATTCAAGCCGAGCGCTACGAAGACGCGCTAAAAATGCTCGACGAGATGGGCAAGCGTTTTTCCGATCGCACCGACATGCAAAAGGAGTTGGAGCCGATCATCCGTTCGGTCCGGCAGTTGGCGGGGCAACGGCTCCTCAAGGAATTGCAAATGCGTCGCGACGCCGGCCAGCATAAGCTCGTTTACGACCTGCTCAAAAAGTTTCCGAGCGAGGACGTCGGCGGCGAAACGCTGCAAGGCATTCGCGAGGGGATCGAAGAATACGAGAAAAAAGCCGACCGCCGCGTGAAAATCATCACTTCGCTCGACGACCTGTTGGCCAAGCTTCCCGACTCGGCGCTCCGCGAGCGGGCGAAAAAAGTCCGCGACGAAATCGATCAGGAAATGACGCTCAACGTGATCGGCCGCATGGCGGCCTACATGCAAAGCCTCGACGACGGCGAGATGAGCGCGAACGACAAGGTTTCGCTCGCCGTAGGGGGCTGGCTCCTCGGCGCGGACGCCGCCGCGATGCGTCTTCCGGCCGCGCTTTCGGTCTTTGAATTGCGCGATTCGTTGGCGAGCTACCTGAATCGCCCGTCCGCCGCCGAACGGCGGAAGATTCTGACCGAACTGCGGTCGGCCGAAGGGGCCTCGGCCGAGACGGTCGCCGCGTTGATCTCGAAAATGAAACCGCCGGCCGAACCGCCGAAGCCGGTCAGCGCCGACGCGCCCGGTCTTTACTACGTCGAAACGCCCGACTCGACGAAAGACTCGCCTCTCGGCTACTGGATTCAATTGCCTCCGGAATACGATCCCTACCGAACTTATCCGACCGTCGTCTCGCTGCACGGGCTCGGCGGCAAGGCCCAAGATCAAATCACGTGGTGGGCGGGCGAATTGAAAAATGGGATGCGCACCGGCCAAGCCGCGCGGCGCGGCTATATCGTCATTGCGCCGGAATGGGCAAGCCCTCGCCAAAAACAATACGACTACACATCGCATGCGCATGCGATCGTGCTATCGGCGATGCGCGACGCCTGCCGTCGCTTTTCGATCGACACCGACCGCGTGTATCTTGCCGGATTCTCCGACGGCGGAAGCGCCGCCTGGGACATCGGCCTTTCGCATCCGGACCTATGGGCCGGGGTGATTCCCATTTCGGCCCAATGCGAGGCCTACAGCTCGCTGTATTGGGAAAACGCTAAGAACGTTCCCTTCTACGTCGTCTTCGGCGAGTTAGACAACGCCAAGCTCAGCCGGCTATCGCGCGACTTGGACCGTTACATGATCCGAGGATTCGACGCCACGGTCGTCGAATTTCACGGTCGCGGCCATGAAGATTTTTACGACGAGATTCAAAATATCTTCGATTGGATGAGTCGCTTCAAGCGAAATTTCTATCCGAAAGAATTTACGTGCGTGACGATGCGGCCGACCGACAATTTCTTCTGGTGGCTCGAGGCGGAGCAATTCCCGGCGAAGTCGATGGTCGAGGCGAACGAATGGCCGCTGGCGCCCGGCATTCAACCGGCGCGGATTCGCGGCGCGATCACGCCGCAAAACGGCATCAATATTCAGACGGGAAGCGGGCAACTCGTCATTTGGCTTTCGCCGAAGATGCTCGACTTCAAGCAGCGGTCCAACATCACGGTGAACGGCAAGCGGATAAACGCCACGGATCAATTCATCACGCCCGACGTTAAGACGATCTTGGAAGACGTTCGAACGCGCGGCGATCGGCTGAATCCGTTCTGGGCGAAAATCGACGTCTCGACCGGCAAAGCGCCGGTAAAGAACTAACCACAGAAGCTCTGCGCGGCGGTGCACGGCTTTTTTCTATTGCACGAGTTCCAGCGTCCGACGTTTGCGGAACAGTCGGTTAGGTCGAAAAACTGGAACCGCAAAAAAGATTATGGACGCCTTTTTCAGCCGAAATATTGAAATTTTCTGAATCGGCGAATCGCCGTAAGTCACGAAAAGGCGCGGAGACATAAGGCTAATCGCCGCTAGAGCGGTCGGCCTTCAGCGGCGCTCACAGAGCGCCCTACGGCGCCGACGCCTTGGCTTGCAGGAGCCGTGGGCGTCGACGCGAAGGCGCAGCGCGAGCGGCGACAAAGCCGCCGGCTGAAAGCCGATTGCCGAAAGTAAATTAAATTGTCAAAGAACGGAGGAAAGGTCGCCAGTCTTTCCGACGAAAAATCGTCGTCGGAGATTTTTGCAGAAGAGGTGGCCCAATTTCAAGAGCGATCAGCACGACAAGGGAAAGCGTGAACGGACGCGGATTTTTCCGCAAAGCAAAGAGGACGCGGAAGAGGGGAACGCTAATCGACGCTAATTTACGCTAATGCGGAAAAAGTGATTTTTTCGGAGCCAATCGACCTGCAAGCTCAGAGAACGGAGCTTCTTCGAGGTCGAGAGGAGCGGTTCTTTCGCGGCCAATACTACGCACTCCGACGTCCGGGCGGTCGCTCCGACTCCGCAATCGCCGTCGTCGGCCAGCAGTTTGGCGAGCCCGTCGGCTTGCAAAACAACATCAACCGGTGGTACGATCCAAAGGTCGCCTCTTGGACAAGCCAAGCCCTGACGGGGTTGGGGGAGACGAACGCACAACTCCTCTATGATGAGATGCCGCCTTTAATTCTTCCTCTTGACGCAATATTCGACGGCCCGCCGGCTTGATGACAAATCCGACGCTTAAGATGGTTCGCAATAGAAAAAAACTTATGACTGAAAAAAAGTTGTCCATAGTCGATTTCGATCGATCCGTGAAGCGCCTTCTTGGTGAATTGTGCTGGGAGGTCACTTGGTATCGAAGTACAAATCTCTCTTTGAGGTTCGGCAAACCTAGAGTAGAGGTAATCCGGGAACCAAGAGCGAGCGCCTCCCTCCGCAGCTCCGCAAGGAGATTAGTTGCCGTCTCTGGGTATTGGGAATTGTGGGTATTCTTATCGCACTGGCGGATTGTTCAATCAGGGGGCTGCCTTGCAACAGGCTCTTCGTCCTTTCGCAAGAAGCGAATGGCTATGGCAACCCTTGAAGGTCAAAGGCTTACGGAGATACGAATCAAGCCCGAGACTGGCGCAACTCGATTTGCGTTCGACCTAGATACTGTTCTTGAGGTAAGGCGAATGGCCCCCCATTCCAAAGATGAACTTTGGCTGCTCACCGAACAAGACCGTTGCGTCCATACTCTACACGGAGACGGCGCTTACCGCCGCGAGAAGCTGAATGGCGGTCAGAATCGGTTGTCACTTGATGCCGATTTATAACTGTAGGGGCGACAATTCGTAGGGACAGATAAGCCGTTGGGGCACTTTTTTGTCGCCATTTTATTTCCCAGGGCCAATCGACCTACTTGTTGATTATGCACCGGCGCTCAGGATTTTTAAGTCCCCTTCCGAATTTCAGGCAAAGGCGGCTGAACGACGCAAGGCGCTCGGGCAGTAAGATGCAAGAAATAGCGAGAAGCGGAGCGGGGAAGGGAGTAGTAGTCCGGCCATACTTAAATGTCAGGCGTTCCAAAAGGACCGTCATATAAGGGTAAAAAAAGCGAGCAAGCATCAACATGTCACGAAAAAAAATAGCGACGTTATGCATCGCTTTCGCGGCGTTCTGTCTCTATGCGATACTGACGGGCGGAATGGTCGTTATAAAAGAACGGGATTTTGGAGGACAAACTCCGCTTCGACTGGCAGCGGATTGTCATTCGGATATTTGGATTCAGCCCACGGCAAGTACGTTCGACATGCCGTTTATCTTTCGTTACTACTCATTCAGTGAGCCGTTCGATTTGAGAATTCAGGCGTCCAACGACGTCAACAAATACAAATTTCTTGAGATAAATGAGGTTGTCATAAAACACGAGGATGGAGTTGAAGTTCGAAATAAGGTGAACTGGCGTCGAGCCATCGAACCGCATGTGGCTTATAGAAGCTCCGGCAGTGTTTTCCAAGAAACAATTTTTTCTATGAGCGACTGCATTAAGGATATCATCAAAAAGCACCGTAAAGTCAAGGTGACGTTGCTCGGCAGCCTGTCGACGGAAAACGGCGAGGTTATCCCCTTAGGTTTTACCGCAAGTGCGGGCGTAAAATTTACAGAGTGCGATTTGACGGCGGCGCGGTCGGAGGCGGCAAGTCGTTTTGCGGAATCGGGATGCGGAAACGGCGAAGAATTTGTCATTTTTACAATCCCGCCCCGAGTTGGGCGACGGCGTAGGCGGATGCGTAGAAAGATCGCCGCTTCTCCTACCGCCGCCCTTTTTCGGAGTACATGATGCTTTCTTCAGGCTACGAAACCGACGTTGATTTGGGTCAGGCCATTTTCGGACATGCCCGACTCGGCGACCGTCGCCGCACCGCGAGATTGGTCGAGACGTTCGATTTGATGCGGCGGCATCCCGGCGGCACGCTTCCCGACAAACTGGCCGCCCCCGCCGACTTACGAGCGTTTTATCGGCTTTGCGACGCCAAGGACGTGACCCATGAAGCGATCGTCGCCGCCGCCCGGCAATACGCGTTGCGGCGAATCGCCGACCGCGAGGGGCCGATATTGTTGGTGCATGACGCCACCGAGCTCGACTACACGACGCTGGCGTCGTTGGCCGACGAGCTGGGGCAAATCGGCTCCGGCCGCAACCGCGGATACGTCTGCCATAACGTATTGGCCGTCGCCGCCGACACGGGCGACGTGCTAGGACTGGTCGATCAGATTTTACATCGTCGCGACGACGTGCCGGAAAACGAAACGCTGACGCAATCCCGCGAACGGGAAAGCCGCGAAAGTCTGTTGTGGTTGCGAGGGACGGCGAGTTTGCCGGCTGACGCGAAGCTGATCGACGTGGCCGATCAAGGCTCCGACACGTTCGAGTTTTTGGAACACGAATTCCGTAGCGGTCGTCGCTTCGTCGTGCGAGCTTGCAAGAAGCGCAAAGTTTACGCGGGACACTTGCCGATCGGACCGCGACGATACTTACAGGAGTGCGCCGACGGCTTGCCGGAGTTGGGCCGCTTTGCGATGGACGTGCGGCCGCAACAAGGACGCAAAGAACGCCGCAACGCGGAATTCGTCGTGCGAGCGGGAGCGATATTGGTTTGTCCGCCGCACGCCAAGTACGGCCTTCACGGCGACGATCCGTTGCCGCTGCACGTGACGCGGGTCAGGGAAATCGCTCCTCCTTCGGGCGAAGAGGCGATCGAATGGACGCTGTTGACTAACGAGCGAACCATTTCGTTCGCGGAGGCGTGGCGAGTGATCGGCTGGTACGAGCGACGTTGGGTCGTGGAGGAATATCACAAGGCGCAAAAGACGGGTTGCCAAATCGAAGATATGCAATTCACGACCGCGGCCCGTCTGGAGCCGGCGATCGCGTTGCTGTCGGTCGTGGCGGCGACGTTGCTAAGCCTGCGTGACGCCGCCCGCCGCCCGGACGCCAAAACGCGTCGCGCAACGACGATTTTGGCGGAAGATTACGTGGCGGTCCTAAGCCTTTGGCGTTATCGAAAAGTTCGCGAGGATTGGACGATTCATGACTTCTATTATGCGTTGGCTCGCCTCGGCGGTCATCAAAACCGAAAGAGCGACCGCCAACCCGGCTGGCTCGTCCTTTGGCGAGGTTGGGCAAAACTCCAATCCATGCTAAACGGATATGATATCGCCCAAGAAATAAAATGTGGTAAAACCTAAGGGTTATCCCTTTTAACGTTTCACAAGAGTTTAGCCCAAGGTCAAATACGCGAATCATGACGTTTTGGCAATACGTGGCTGGCTTCTAGATTAGAAGAATTGCCGGTCGTGATGCAACGTTTGCGTTGTCCGAGGATTTCTATGAACCGATGCGATCTTGAATCGATTTACTCCTTGTTCGCTCGCAATGACGGCGACGGCGAGTTTTCTCTCGGATCGAAAGACCTTCCCTATTTCGTAATTGGCCCGGCCGACGGTGACGGCCGCATTATTTATACCACTAAGCCGACGACTGCCGTTGCGGCGTTGCGGAAATGCGGAGCCTTGGAATCCGTCGGCTGGATTGGGCGATACGGGCTGCCGTCTACCAAAGACCTCACGTGGATAAGCGATATTCTTAAGGGAAACATCCTATTGTTTTTGGGCGACATGGACCCGGTCGATCTACTTGCGTTTGCGTGGCTGCGAGGCCATCTCTCCGCGAATCGAGTAGAATATATCGGAGTGAGCGACGCCTTTTGGGGACTATTGGAAGCTTCATCCGTCCAACCAATGACAATGCCCTGCTCGCCGTCAGAATGCGACGCCTTAGAACTCTTGAAAGATGTATTTCCAGACTTTTGCTCGAAAATCGGAGCAAGGTCTACGGAATTGCTTGAGCAAGGGCGGAAAATTGAACTTGAGGCAATTTTGAATTGCGAAATTAACAAACCTTTGATGATGCGACGGCTTGGCCTTACCGGGCAATAATGATTCATCCGAATCTCGCGTTCTTTTCAGACAAACGCGAAGAGCGGATGATTCGAATGCAGACCGAAGTCCCTACGGGCTGCGACCTCTTCGAGGTCGAGAGGGCGAGAGCGAGCCTAGTTGTCCCCGGGTTGCTGCGCACCCGGGGCTAATGGCCGCCATCCTTTCAGGATGGATAAGTTGTTAGAAGGGAACCATCGCACGGCTATTAGCGTCGATTCGAGAAACCATGAACGGACGCGAAGAGGGGAACGCTAATCGACGCTAATTTACGCTAATGCGGAAAAAGTGATTTTTTCGGAGCCAATCGACCTGTAAGAACAGAGAACGGAGCTTCTTCGAGGCTGAGAGGAATAAAACCGCGAGTCGCCTCTATCTTGTTTTTGCCGAAGCAACGACCTTCTTAATCCGTTCAAAATCATTTATCGGATCCAATAAATGGATTTTTTGGGCCGCATCGATCGTCGCAACTTTCCTGACGAATTCCTTCAATCTCTTGCCCGTCGCATCGGCCTCAACCAACTCAACTAAGTCCTCTAGGGGCATATCTCTCGGGGCCGTCCACGGAATATCAGAATTTACCAGTTCAACGATTAAAAGTTTTTCCTCGCCGCTCTCAGGTAACTTAGCAGGCGAAGCCACGTCAGGCCAAGGCGTTTCATGTTCTCCGGCTCGGCGATATTCAAAGGTCACGCTTGTTTTCGGCGCCGGCCAAAGCGTTTCTTCACCTGTTACAGCCACGTAATTTGTATTCGCAGGTAAAATCGAATGCGAAGGGCATGCAAAATTCCAGGAATATTTCTCCGCAAACGCCCGATTGTCAAGACTGTCCCAAGGCTCCGCAAACTTGTAATGCTTATAGACGTAGTCATACGTGAGATAGGGAAGCAGCAAGGTTCTCCAACTATGAATCGGTCGCCCCTCTTGATCAAGCAAATATGCTGGAGGCAGATGCCCACGCTGCGCTCCACAGTAAAGCGCTAAGGAGAAGCAAACATACCTCAGGTGCGAGTCGCAATCGCGTTCTTTCAGTTGCCGAATGCCTGCCAAAACCACAAGCGTAACGCATGCCCCCAAAAGAAAAATCCCCAATGCAATTCCGACGAAAAGCTGCCGTCTTTTCATAGTCACGCTCGACAAGTTGCAGGCTATTTCACAAAAAAACTTCTACTCTACACTTAAATCAGTCTTTCCATCCCTAAATCTTTTGCGTTCTTTCGCGGCCAATTCCGGTTGCACGGCGCAAGTATTTTGATCGCGAGAAGGACCGCCAAGATAGCGGGAATATTTCGGTGGCGCGTGCAAGCACGCACCCTACAAATCTTCGCGGCGTTCGCCCCACACTACGGCGAGCGAATTAAAACAGTCCGCGGACGGCGTCGGGGGGCGGGGGCGTGATGCCGAGATGATCGTAGGCCGTCGCGGTCAATTTTCTTCCGCGCGGCGTGCGGATCAGCAACTCCGACCGCAAGAGGAACGGCTCGACCTCGTCGATCAGCGTGTCGGGCGGGAGATTCATCGTGTGCGCAACCGCCTCGACGCCGACCGGTCCGCCGCTAAACAATCGCCCAATCGTCTCCAGATATTTGCGGTCCTGCGGATCAAGACCGAGGACGTCGATTCCTTGCATGTCGAGCGCGTCGCGAGCCACGGCAAGGGTGATCTTTCCGTCGGCCTTGCTTTGGGCGAAATCGCGCACCCAACGCAATCGATTGTTGGCCAAACGGGGCGTGCTTCGGCTCCGCGAGGCAATCTCGATCGCGGCGTCATCTTCGGTTTCGACGCGAAGTTTCACGGCGTTGCGGCGAACGATCTCGGCCAATTCGTCGACCGTGTAAAAATCGAGATGCTCGCGCATGTGGAAGCGATCGCGCAACGGGGCCGATAACAGGCCGCTCCGCGTCGTGGCGCCGATCATGGTGAACGGTTTCAACGGCATGTTGATCGTTCGGGCGTTGACCCCTTCGCCCAAGGTCAAGTCGATGCGGAAATCCTCCATCGCGGGATACAAAAATTCTTCGACCGCCTTGGGCAAGCGATGAATTTCGTCGATGAAGATGACGGAACGCTCTTCGGCGTTGGTCAAATAGGGGATGACGTCTTTCGGCGCCGAGAGAGCGGCTCCGGAGGCGATTTGAAAGCTTACGCCCAGTTCGCGGGGAATGCAGGTGGCGAACGTCGTCTTTCCCAAGCCCGGGGGCCCGTCGAAGAGGATATGGCCGAGCGACTCGCCGCGTTTCGAAGCGGCGTCGACGGCGATCATCACGCGTTCGAAAGCGTCGCGCTGCCCGACCATGTCCTGCATCCGTTGCGGGCGCAAGTCGCGATCGTCGTCCTTCGGCGAAAGCGGGTTCGATAATATCGTCTCTCGGGCCATGTCAGCAATCAGCGGTCAGCGGTTAGCTTAGGAGCCCCGTCCGATCGGAGCTTACCTGTCAAAAAGTACAGTATAGCAGAAAAGCGGAAGAGAAATGAAGGGGAAGAGAGCCCGAAAAATTCGGGGGAGTCGCCCCTTCTAAACGCCAGTCGTTCAGGAGGACCGTGAACGGTCCTGACAGGTTTCAAAATGCAAAACGGAAATGGATTGCGACGCTTTTCTCCGACGTAAACGTCGGAGCTATGACGGCCTGAAGGCCGAGAAAGGGACGTGAACGTCCCTCAGAAACAGACGGCAGCAAAAAAATTGTCAGCTAACAAAATTACGCAGATTCCGGTGCGTGCAAGCACGCACCCTACGAATCTCACAACCCAACCACACCTCGTCAAATTCGCCAGCAATCACGCAACCAATTTTTCGCGCCCATTAGAGTCGATTAGCGCGGATTAGCGTTCCCATTCCAAAAATCTTTTGCGATCTTTGCGTTCTTTCGTGGCCAATTCCGCCGCACTCCACTTCTCTGCGCCTTCGGATGAAAAATGACCGCTCGCTCCGCTACTCCTTTCTCGGCTCCTCTTTTTTGAACTCAAAGTCACCCAGCGTCCACTCTCCGCCTATTTGTTTCATTGGACAACGTAACGTCCACCTACATGACGGCCAGCGTTGCGTTTTATTCTCCTCGCTTGATGCGGGACTGCGCAAGGTAATGACTCCGTCTTTATCGGCTGAGTACTCAAGCTGGCTCATCCTATCGAAGTGACGCGGAGCTTCCTCGCCTTCCTTTACAGTTACAACATCGCTCAACTTGCCAGGCAGCTTATGCCAAACGTTCGAGTAGGACTTAATTCTATCCAACGTCTCGAACATCGCGTTAAACGCAAATGATTCTCTACTACTCGCCTCCTTGGCTTGCAACACAACCGTTACAAGCGACCCCAGCGCCAAGGCCGATAACATCCAAGCGGCGACGGCCAAAACGAATCGCCATTTTCGCAAGTTGAAGAAAAGCAAGAAGGCCGTGACTCCCCAAACCGGCCCCAAAAACAAAAATGCGATCGCCCACTCACTCTGAGCGTTTTTCGCTACGCTGTCATGCGAGCCTCCCAAACAGAAGTACGTTGCGATCATCGCCACGAAAAACATCGAAACAGCCAAACATCGGGGCAAGTTCGTCTTGGGCGGCGTTCGTGAAACTTGTTCGTTCGCCGTATTGTCTAAATCTTCGCTCATTTCCCAAACCTCTCGCCAAACTGCAGGACGTCACCCAGGCCAGAAACTTCTAATCCGTTGATTGCCGCTCTCCGCGTCATCCGTTTTCTCTGCGTGCGTTTTTCTTGACCGCAAGGAAAACGACGAGGGCGTGAAAATATCCCGGTGGCGCGTGCAAGCACGCACCCTACGAATCTCGCAATCCAATCGCATTCCGACAAATTCGCCAGCAATCAAGCAACCAATTTTTCGCGCCCGTTAGAGTCGATTAGCGCGGATTAGCGTTCCCATTCGCCGACGGCGTGAAAATATCCCGGTGGTGCGTGCAAGCACGCACCCTACGAATTTGCGGCGAAAAACTTCCGGCCGCACAAACGGCGCCGATAACTCCGCCCATGCTGTGCGAGGCGAAAAGGAGGAGCAGTAAAACGGCGACGACGGCGATGACGACGGCCGCAATGACCTTGGCCGTCGACGTCGGGGCCTGGCCGGTCGCACGGCCGGTCTGACCGTTCGCCAAAAAGCGGAACGTTTGGCCGTTATACTGATAGGCCATGATCCAGACGGGGACGAGAACCGGCTCGGCCGACATCTCGGAGATGAGCAGATTCACTTTCACGTTCCGCGCTCGGCCCGGTATATCCCGTTCCGCGCAGACCTGGGCTTCAAGCCGTTCCAAGTCGCGACAGGCCAGCGGCCGGGCGTATTTTTTCGGCAGCGCAAAATCCTCGACCACGGCGTTTTTCAAATCGACCTTCTCGGGCGGGACCGCGTCGCCGAAATCGAATGGGCAAATGGCCTGCGTCTCGGCGTCGGTCAGCGCCCCTCCGGCGCCGATCAACAGTCCGGCATGACATCCCTCGCGTTTGCCGCTCAACGGATACCAATCGCCACGGGAGAAAGCCGGCGTCTGACTCGAATCGGCGGTCCAGTTCACGCTCGTCTTGGCCGAGAACGACCAATAGGGGACGTAGACCGGCGTCATTTTCGTAATTGCCGACGCGCTCGAAAGATCGTTCGGACGCCAGAAGCCGCGTCCGAGCCATTCCCTCATCACCGCGATCGCTCGCTCTCGGTCAAGTTGAAACGGGGCGACGCGACTGGCCGCCAACGCCTGACGATCGGGCTGCGGCTCCATCTTCTCCGATCCGCAAAACGGACATCGCAACGCTTGCGCGCCGGCGTCGTAACTCATCGACGCCCCGCAATTCTGACATTTGAAATTGTCGGTCACGAGGGTCGAAACGTTCGCCGCTCCCTCGGCCGTCGCCGCGGCCGCATACGGAGCCTCGGTTCCGCAATTCGCGCAAAACAAATCATCCTCGTCGACAAGGCTTCCGCACGTTTCGCATTTTCGAGCCAGATCGCTGAGCATTTCGTTTACCGTCCGAACAAGGAAATGAGCAAAGCGACGACGCCGACCGTGACGGCGACGACTCCCGCGGCGACGGCCACTCGCGTCCAAGAGACCGGCTTCTCGCCGATGATCTTGCCCGTCTGACCGTTGACCACGAATCGATAGAGTTTTTCGCCGTAGCGATAATTTAGCAGATAAACCGGCAAGAGGAGCAAATCGGAGTTCGTCCGACTGAATTCCGTTTCGACTTGGAATTTTCCGTAGGTGTCGCCGGGCAGAAACGAAGCGACGTTCGACTTTTCGCGGCGACGAAATTCGTACAAGCACATATCGAGCGCGTCGTCTCGGGCGACGGAATATTCTTCGCTTAGCCAGCCGGCCAGATAAAACGGCTCGTAGCGTTTGAGGGCCGCGAGATTGAACGGCTGAATCGCCGAGGCGTCCTGCTGGTTGAGGCCGCGACTCCCCGAGATTAGGCATCCGCTGTAGAACTGGCTATGCTCGCCGTCCAAGTCCCACCATTCGGTCCGCTGGACAGTGCGGGTTTTGGTGACCGGCTTTCCGTTCTCGGTTTCGGTGTACGTTTCGGTCTCGTACCAGTATTCGCCGATCGAGGCCGACCACCGGCTTTCGGCAAGGGTTGAGAACGACCAGAACGGAATATAGGCGCCGCGTACTTTCCCTTCGATCCGCGAGGTCGATAAATCGCCCGGCCGAAAGAAACTACTCCGTTCCAACCATCGTCGAAAAACTTCTTCCGCTTTTTGTTGGGTGACGGCGAAACCGATGACGAATTCCGGGGCCTGGCGGCCCGTCTGCTCGGGCGTGAATTCGACGACGTAATTCGAATCGCAAAAGGCGCAGGTATAGCTGCGCTGCGCGGAGGTGACGGCCACTTCGGCGCCGCAATCGCGGCAGCGGAAATAACTGGGCGCGGTCGCTCCGTCGGCCGTTTCGGTCGGTTGCGAAGCTCCGCAAGAGCCGCAGAATTTATCGCCGGGCTCGACCGGCGCTCCGCACGACGCGCAGGGGCGCGTCATCGCGGCCGGCGAAGGAGCGTCAATCCGAGGTCGTTGGGCGGTAAGGGGCATAAAAGAGTATTCGCCGCCGAAAAGGATTTATTTGTCGTGACTTTGCTGATAAATCGCCTCGATCATGCTCTGCACGTCCTTGTACTTCTTTTTGGCGGCCAAGGCGCCGTCGATCAACCGGCGAGCGTCGCTTTCGGAATGGCCCAGCGTGCGGAGCGCTCCGTAGGTCTCTGAAATGACGTCGGATTCGACTTCGGCCTCGTGCGGCTCCGAACGAGCGACCATCAACGCGAACTTGGCCGCCTTGCGGCGTAATTTGGCGATAATTCGCTCGGACATCGCGGCGCCGATTCCCGGCAGGGCCGACAATGATTTTCCGTCTTGCTCCTCGATCGCGGCGGCGACCTCTTTGACCGGGCGGACCATCGCGCGCAACGCCTTTTTCACGCCGACGCCGTCGACCGAGCAGAACAACTCGAAAAACTCCCGTTCCGATTCGGTCAAGAAGCCGATTAGCCGGGGCGTCATTCGCCCTTGCATCGGGTTGCCTTCGAGATACTCGATCGTGTGCAGGCTGATTTCCTGGCCCAGTTGGTTCTGCACATGCCGGCGCGTGAACTCGGGGATCAGCGTTTCGTATTCAAACGCGCCGACTTTCAGCGTTAGCGAGTCTTCTCGAACGGTAACCAATTCGCCGGTAATTTTCGTAATCACGAAGGGATTCCTTTCAACGCGCTCCCCTGCGGGTCGCGGCTAAACTGCCTACGCGCTCCCTCGACCAACCTACGGTCGGTTCCCGGTCGCGGCTAAACTCGGCGCTCACAGAGCGCCCTACATTTTTTATTTGAATTCATGGGGCCGGTCGCCGAGATAGGCGTGGCAGAGCGCGGCGGCGAGGGCGTCGGCGACGTCGGGCGGATCGGGAGCGACGAGCAACGCTAGTTCGTGTTGGATCGCCCGTTGCACCTGCGCCTTCGAGGCGCGGCCGTTGCCGGTCAGTATTTTTTTGATTTGGGTGGCCGAATAATGCGTGACTGGAACTTCGGCCTCGGCGGCGGCGAGACAAATGACGCCGCGGGCGTGGCCCATGAGAATCGCCGTGCGGGGGCGTTCGTAATGCGAATACAACTGCTCGACCGCCATCGCCGACGGCTTCAACGCCTCGATCACCTCGGAAACCCCTTGGTGAATTTCGAGCAAGCGGGCCGTAAGCGAACCGCGCGTTTTTCCGCGAACGACGCCGGCCTCGATCAACACGGCCTTGCCGCCGCGACGTTCGACGACGCCGTAGCCGGTAATATTCAAGCCGGGATCGATGCCGAGTATTCGCTGTCCGTCCGTGGTTGCGTTCTCCGATGCGTTCTACGTTTAAAAACTCCGGCCGGCGACGGGGCCCTGGTTTAAGAACCTGGGCTATCAGAGGCGGGACTCGCTACGCTCGGCCCGCCCTACGATTCTACGCGCACGTTACGCTTTGACGGACCAATCGGTGCCGCCGGGGCGGTCTTCCAAAATCACGCCGGCCTCGAGGAGACCGTTGCGGATGCGGTCGGCCGTGGCGAAGTCCTTCTTCTTTCGCGATTCGGCGCGAAGTTCGATCAAGAGTTCCATCAGTTTGCCGACCAAGGCGTCGTCGCCGGCGGATTTCGCTTCTACCGGCTTGCGGAACAAGCCCATCGTAGCGGCGATCTCTTTGAACGTTTTAACGCCATCGGTGAGCGAATGCAATTTCTTCGCGTCACGTCGCGCCGGCTCTTCGAGTTTTTCGTCGTCGACGAATTTATTGAGCGTGCGGACCATGTCGAAGAGGACCGCCATGCCGCCGCCGGTGTTGAAATCGTCGTCCATCGATTCGAGGAATCGCTCGCGCTGCTCAGCGACCGTCTTGAGCAAGGGGTCGTCGCCCGGGGTGAAATCGCCTTCCTTGCGGGTTTTCGGCTCGGCGACGGCGTAAAAACTCGCGCCGACGACGCGTTCGTATCGCTTGAAGAAGCGGTAGAAGGTCTCCATGCCGGTTTCGATTTCCTTCAAGCGATCTTCGCTGTAGTCGATCGGGCGGCGATAGTGCGTTGAAAGGATGAAAAAGCGGACGGCCTCGGGCGAGAAATTCTTGAGCAGGTCGCTAAAAGCTTGCGAGCCTTTCGACTTGCTGATCTTGCCCGCCTCTTGCGACGAGAGATCGCCTTCGACGGCGTGGGTGTTCCGGCCGCCGACCTTGCCGACTTCATCGGACGCTTGAACGAGTCCGTTGTGCATCCAGTATTTCGCCATCGGCTTGCCGTGGCAGCATTCGCTTTGCGCGATTTCGTTCTCGTGGTGCGGGAACATGAGGTCGAGTCCGCCGCCGTGAATGTCGAACGTTTCGCCGAGCAGGCTGCGACTCATCGCCGAGCACTCGATATGCCAACCGGGGCGACCTTTTCCCCAAGGACTATCCCAAGAGGGTTCGCCGGGCTTGGCCGATTTCCACAGCGCGAAGTCGGCGCTCGACCGCTTGCGGTCGGCCATTCCGCCGCCGTCGCCCTGCATCGCCTCGAGGCCGCGGTGACTTAATTTTCCGTATTCTTTCGACTTGACCACGTCGAAATAGACGTCGCCGTCGGTCGCATAGGCGTACCCTCGGTCGATCAATTGTTTCGTGAATTCGATGATTTCCGGCATCGTGGCCGTGCAACGCGGGAAGTGGTCGATCGTGTCGACGCCCAAGGCCTGGATGTTGTTCATGTAGTCGGCCGTCATCTCGGCGGCCAACTGCGACATTTGAACGCCGCGTGCATTCGACTCGTTGATTAACTTATCGTCGACGTCGGTGATATTGACGACCCAGGTCACCTTGTAGCCGGAGTAAACCAGGTATCGCTTGACGGCGTCGAATATTACCGGCCCGACCATGTGGCCGATGTGACTCGGTTTATAAACGGTCGGCCCGCAAAGATACATGCCGACCTTGCCGGGCTGAACCGTTTCAAAAGGCTCTTTGTTTCTCGTCAACGTGTTATAAACGCGAATCATAGTGTAGGGCGTAGGGGATAGGGGTTAGGGCGTAGAGAGAGAAAGGAAAATCATTTCTTGGCGACGAGGAGCGCGACGCATTGAGCGGCGATCGCCTCTTCACGGCCGATCGAGCCGACGCCTTCGCCGGTCTTGGCTTGCAATCCGACTCGTTCCGGCTCGACGTCGAGGATATCGGCCAATCGTTCGCGGATGGTTTGTCGGTGCGGAAGAATTTTAGGACGTTGGGCGAATACGATGCAATCGATGTTGCAGATTTCCCAGCCGATCGATCGCACGGCGTCATACGCCATACGTAACATCTCGGCCGAGTCTCGGCCGAGGTTGGCGTCGTCCGTGTCGGGAAACATTTGACCGATGTCGCCGAGGGCGGCGGCGCCCAACAGCGCGTCGGTGACGGCGTGCAACAGCACGTCGGCGTCGCTGTGGCCGATCATTTCGCGGTCGTGCGGGATCGTAATACCGCCTAATCGCAAAGGACCGCCCCGTCGCAATCGATGCGTGTCGTGGCCGATGCCGATTCGTAATCCGTCCGTGGCTGAATTCTCCATAAAATATAGTATTCGCATTCGCCCTAACGGCGAAAAGGCGCAAAGAACGAAATTCCGGGCTAAATATAACGCAATCCGCCGGTTAGGAAAAGGCGGAAGTTCGGCGTCGTCTCGCCAAACTACGCCGTACGCCTATTCATCTCCGTTTCGCTTTTTAGCGACTTCCCCCCGAATCGGGCGGAACCTATAATGCGAGTACTATGGCCTTCATCGAACTACAGGGACTCACGAAGTCCTACCGAGCGTATCAAAAAAAGGAAGGGCTTAAGGCCGCTTTGACCGGGCTCTTTCATCGAGAATACAAGACGGTCGAAGCGGTGCGCGGCGTCGATTTGACCGTTGAGCGGGGCGAATTCGTCGCCTTTTTGGGGCCCAACGGCGCGGGAAAGACGACGACCCTTAAACTCCTTTCGGGCGTGATTACGCCGAGCGGCGGCACGGCCCGGGTGATGGGACACATCCCTTGGCGCCGTGAAAACGCTTATCGACGCCGCTTCGCCTTGGTCATGGGGCAAAAAAATCAACTCTGGTGGGACCTTCCCGCCGCCGAGTCGTTCCGTCTGCACCAGCATATTTACCGGCTTGAATTAAAGCAGTTCGAACGAACCCGCGACGAACTGGTTGAAATGCTGGGCGTGGAAAAATTGCTCTACCAGCCGGTCCGCGAGCTTTCGCTCGGCGAACGAATGAAAATGGAGCTGACGGCCGCCCTGCTCCATTCGCCCGACGTTTTATTTCTCGACGAACCGACGATCGGGCTCGACGTCGTCGCTCAACGGAACATTCAACAGTTTTTGCGGGAGTATCAGGAGCGGCGTCAGGTGACGATTCTGTTGACGAGCCATTATATGAAGGACGTGGCGGCCCTTTGCCGCCGCGTGGTGATTATTTCGCTGGGCAAGATCATTCACGACGGCTCGCTGGCCGAGATCATCGACAAGTTCAGCGGGCACAAAGTCGTAACGTTGTTGCTGAGCGACGGAGAAGCGCCGACGGGATTAGACCGATTCGGCGAAGTGATTTTAGACGAGCCGCCGCGATACAAGATACGCGTCGCTCGAAACCAAGTTCCGCAGGCGCTCGGCGAGATGCTGGCGTCGAACACGGTGGCCGACGTCAGCGTCGAGGACCCGCCGTTGGAAGAAATTATCGCCGAGATTTTCACTCAAGGCTAATGTAAAGGAAGAAGGAGGAGGGATGAAGGATGAAGGTCGCAACTAAAACTTGACCGGAAACAATCATGGGAAAGTCCGACGCAAAAGGCGATTTGCGAAATCGAACAAAACAGTTTGCGATTCGAATAATTCGACTTTACTGCGCCTTACCGCAAAATAACTTGGCTCAAATTCTCGGAAAACAGATACTCCGAAGCGGAACTTCACTGGGAGCGCATTACAGAGAGGCTTCCCGAGCAAGATCCGACGCGGAATTTATTAGCAAGATACAGGTGGGCTTGCAGGAACTCGACGAAACCGCCTACTGGATGGAGTTACTTGTTGAATCCGGCACGCTCAAAGCGAATCAATCGGCCGAACTCGAAAAAGAGACGCAAGAATTGATCGCCATTTTTTCCTCCATCGTCATCAAAGTTAAAAAACGTAAATCCGATTAACGGCCCGTCACATGGACTTCTTCCTTCATCCTTCATTTCTCATTCTTGCCGTTCGATCTAGGCTTCTCGCCTGGTGGATCATCCTCCGCGTGAGTCTGGAGGAGCGGCTCACCTATCGCGGCGACTTCATGCTGGGAACGCTAATGCGTTTTCTGCCGGTCGTGACGCAAATTTTTTTATGGAGCGCCGTATTTTCGGCCGTTAGCGCGACTTCGTCGGGGGGCAAGCCTTCGATCGTCGGATACACATACAGCGACATGATCGCCTACTATCTATTGACGATGGTCGGACGTTCCTTTTCGAGCATGCCCGGCTTGGCGAGCGGAATCGCACGAGACATTCGCGAAGGGAACATAAAAAAGTATCTAACGCAGCCGGTCGACATGCTGGGCTTTTTGCTGCTCTATCGGATGGCGCATAAGTTCGCTTACTACGGCGTGGCCTTGATTCCGTTCGCTTTCGTGTTTTACCTCTGCCGAGGCTTTTTTCCCGGCTGGCCCGACGGTTGGACCCTCGCCGCGTTCCTGGTCTCGCTCATGCTCAGTTTTTTGCTCGGCTATTTTTTGGAAGCGACGCTCGGATTGATCGGATTTTGGTTTCTCGAAGTTAGCTCGCTCTTGTTCATTTATATGTTGTTCAATTATTTCTTTTCCGGCCACATGTTTCCGCTGGACATGCTGCCGGGCTACTGGGGAGTCGCGGTTCGCGCGCTGCCTCTGCAATACATGGCCTATTTCCCCGCCGCCGTATTCCTCGGCAAAACGACCGGCGCCGATTTGGTTTGGGGACTGGGCGTGGAATGTTTTTGGGTCGTCTTCTTCATCGTCGCCGCGCGACTGGCTTTTCACTACGGAGCGAAACGCTACAGCGCCTTCGGAGGCTGACGCAAAAGGATGAAGAAAGAGGGATGAAGGACGCGCAAAGTAACCAATCATGCAATACTTCAGAGTATTAATCACGTTCGCGAGAAACAGTCTCGTTCGGGACATGACCTATCGGACGAATTTCGTCATCGAGACGATTTCGTCGATGTCATGGCTGGCGATGAACTTGGCTTTTTACGCGCTCATTTTCCGCTACTCGCCCTCGATCGGCGAAGGGACGGGCTGGGAAAAATATCCGTTCTTCGCGTTTCTCGCCACGGCCTTGTTCGTGAATAGCTTGATGCAAACGTTTTTTATGACCAACATGGGCGAATTTAGCGACTTGATCCGCCTAGGCGCGCTCGATTTCGTTCTGCTCAAGCCGATGGATCCGCAATTTCTCGTCTCGTTTCCGAGGATCGAGTGGTCGTCGATGGGGAACTTTTTCCTCGGCTTCGGGCTGCTCGGCTATTCGCTCTTTCAACTGCATTATTGTCCCAGTGCGACGGAAGTCGTTCTCTACGTCTTTTTCATCGCTTGCGGCGTGGCGATCTACTACAGCCTGATGGTCGGGCTCTCGGCGACCAGCGTCTGGCTTGGCCGAAATTTGT
Organism: Thermoguttaceae bacterium; assembly: GCA_963665265.2. Classification (GTDB taxonomy): domain Bacteria; phylum Planctomycetota; class Planctomycetia; order Pirellulales; family Thermoguttaceae; genus CAXXHQ01. The sequence continues at coordinate 307,751 of CAXXHQ010000001.1, forward strand.
CGCTCTTGGATTTTTGGTTTTACCTGACGACTTTTTCCCGTTATCCGATGGAAATTTATCGCGGAACGTGGGGAACGCCGCTTCGGCAGACGTTTACGTTCGTCGTGCCCGTGCTCGTGGCGATCAACGTTCCGGCCCGGTTCATCATTCGATCGCTGCGTCCGGAGACCGGCGACGATTGGCTTTACGCCGCCTTCGCCTTTTTCGGAGCCGTCGCGAGCATACTCGTTTCACGTTGGGTATTCAAACTCGCGCTCAGCAGCTACCGCAGCGCGAGCAGCTAAGTTCGCTCGCCATGTCCATCTCCGGCGCCTGCAAGCAGGCGCCCTACTACTGTCCCCTACGCCCTACCATGCTCCTCGCCTATAGTTCGAACGCCTATTTGAATTTTTCGATAGAAGAGACGATCGCGCGGATCGCCGCGTTGGGATATGCCGGGCTGGAGCTTTTGGCCGACGTTCCGCACGCCTGGCCCGCCGGGCTGCTTGCGGAGCGAAAGAAAACGATCCGCGATTGTTTGGAAAAACATAATCTGAAAATATCGAACGTCAACGCCTTCATGATGAACGCCGTGGCCGATCCTCGTCAGCCGTATTGGCATCCGTCGTGGATTGAGCCGGACCGGCATTATCGGGCGATCCGCCGCGAACATACGCTTCGCACGTTGCGATTGGCCAAGGAATTAGGAGCGAGCTCGATTCAAACGGAGCCGGGCGGTCCGCTCGGCGAAGGGGAAACGTGGAAATCGGCCTCCGCGATTTTTTACGAGGAGATCGCCCCCTGCGTCGAATTGGCCGAGGCGCTCGACGTTTATCTGCTCATCGAGCCGGAGCCGGGCCTACTGATCGAAACTTTCGAGCAATACTTGGAATTCGTCGCAAAGATCGATTCGCCGAAAATCGGCCTGAATTTCGACGTCGGCCACGCTTTTTGCATGGGGCAGGCGCCCAAAGAATGGATTCCGCGGATGGCCGAACATACGAAGCATTACCATTTGGAAGACATTGCCGCGAGCCGGAAACACGCCCATCTTACGCCGGGCGACGGAGCAATCGACTTTGCGGCGGTCCTTCGGGCGATCCGCGAAACCGGTTACGACGGCTGGACGACGGTCGAGCTGTACCCTTATATTGAAGATCCTGACGCGGCAGGCCGAAAAGCGAAATCTTATCTCGAAGGTATTTTAGTTCATGAGCGACGCTGAAGAACCACGATCGACGTTTAACGATTATCTGCAACTGACTCGGGCGCCGAACGGATTTACGGCGGCGGCCGACTCGATGGCCGGTTTCATCTTCGCTTATGGGTTCACCTACGGATTGGCGTTGGATGCGCCGCAATGGGGCGTCGTCGCGGTCGTCGCCTGCGTTTCGGCGGCGATCTACTTGGCCGGTACGACTTTGAACGACGTTTTCGACTTGGAGCTGGACCGTCGGGAGCGGCCGGAGCGGCCGTTGCCCTCGGGGCGAATTTCGTTGATCGCGGCCAAGCGGCTCGGATTCGGGCTTCTTGCGGTCGGTCTTTGCGGCGGGGTCGCCGTTGCGGCTTTCGTTCAGTCGCTGACGAGCGGGGTTCTGATCGTCGCTTTGGCCGCCTGCGTGATCGCCTACGACGCGAAATTAAAATCGACTATCCTCGGCCCTCTTGCAATGGGCGCCTGTCGGACGCTGAACATCCTTTTCGGCATGAGCGCGACCGGAACGGCGCTCAACTCCGGTTTTTTCCTTGTCGCCTGCGGAATCGGGCTCTACATCGTCGGCGTCACGATCTTCGCCGGGACGGAAGCGACGCGAAGCGAACGGCGACGGCTTCTTTTCGCCACGGCAATCATGCTGGCCGGCTTGGGCGTGATCGCCGCGTTGCCGACGTATTGCCCGCCAAAGACGTTCGCTTTACTCGAAGCGCCGGGTCGTTGGTACATTTTGGCCGTCGCCATGACTCTGATGACCTTATGGCGGCCGATTAAAGCGATCGTCTCGCCGACGTCGGCCGACGTGCAACTGGCCGTCGTCCATTGCATCCTGTCGCTGATCATCTTCGACGCCATGCTTTGCTATGCCGCCATCGACGCTTTTCACGCCATGCTCGTTACCTTCTTCTTGTTCCCGACCGTTCTCCTGTCCCGCCTCGCAAGCATGACGTAAAAGTAGGGCATAGAGATTAGGGCGTAGGGGTTAGGGCATAGGGGTTAGGAGGCGAGATGATTTTCGGTTACAACACGAACGGTTTTCCGCATCACGATCTTTTCGACGCGGTCGAACTGATCGCGGAGATCGGCTTTCGCGCCGTCGGGATCACGATCGATCATGGCCCTATTTCGCCGCGCAATCCGCAACGATTCGACAATCTGGAAAAGCTTAAAACGCTTTTGACGCGGCTCGGCATGCGAACGGTCGTCGAGACCGGCGCCCGTTTCTTGCTCAATTCGAGGGAAAAGCACGAGCCGACGCTTGTTTCGGAAGATGCGGCGCCACGTTTGGAATTTTATCGCTACGCGATCGATTGCGCGAAGTTATTAGGCAGCGATTGCGTTTCGATTTGGTCCGGCGTTTTACGCGAACCGATTTCGAAAGCCGAGGCTTGGCTTCGACTTGAAGAGAACCTTCGCCGCACGCTCGATTACGCCGCCGAGCAAGGAGCGCTAGTCGGTTTCGAGCCGGAGCCGGGCATGCTGGTCGAAACGACGGCCGGATTCCATGAACTTCGCCGTCGGCTCAATCATCCGAATTTGCGTTTGACGCTCGACGTGGGGCATCTGCATTGCATGGGCGAAACGCCGCTCGAGGGAACGATTTCCGAAAATATCCCTTATCTGATCAACGTTCATATAGAGGACATGCTCCGCGGCGTTCATGAACACCTTCCTTTCGGCGAAGGGGAAATTGATTTTCCGCCCGTGTTGAAGGCCCTCGACGAATCGGCGTATACTGGAGCTGCGTACGTTGAACTCAGCCGCTCCGGTCATGACGCCCCCTCGGCGGCGAAAAACGCATGGGCGTTCTTAAATAACATTCCTTCGGCGCTCGCAGGGCGCCGTACCACCGGCAAAGCGTCTTACGACGCCAACTAAGAAATAATGATCACCACTCCATTAATATTGTTATCCGTTCCCGGCCTGCGCGAGAAAGACCTCGCAAATATGCCGAATCTGCAAAAGATGACGGCGGGGGGCGATCGCGCCGAGTTGACGCCCAGTTTTCCTTGCGTGACCTGTCCGGTCCAGGCGAACATGAGCGTGGGACTTTTGCCCGAGGCGCACGGCGTCGTCGGCAACGGTTTTTACTGGCGCGATCAAAAGCGGGTCGAGATGTGGACCGCCTCGAACGATTGCGTCGAGCGGCCGCAACTTTGGGATCTGCTCTCGCATCACGAAGGAGGTCTAACCTCGGCCGTCTGGTTCCCATTGCACAGCAAGCATTGCGAGGCCGATTTCGTTTGCACGCCGGCTCCGATCCACAATCCCGACGGCTCGGAGTCGCTTTGGTGCTACACGCGGCCGAGCGAACTTTACGGCGAACTGCGCGACGCTTTCGGTCATTTCCCTCTGCAGAATTATTGGGGGCCGATGACCTCGGTGAAAGCGAGCCAATGGATCGCCGACTCGGCCGTCTTCGCCGTAAAGCGTTGGCAACCGCATTTCTTTTACATCTACCTGCCGCACCTGGACTACGCGGCGCAGCGCATGGGCCCGGACTCCGAAGCGGCCGGCAAAGCCGTCGCCGAGTTGGACGATCTTCTTGGCCGATTCGCCGTTGAGATGGAGGAGGCCTACGATTGCCGCCCCCAATGGCTCGTCGTCGGCGAATACGCCATCAACGACGTCGATCACGTCGCCTATCCGAACCGCATTCTCCGTGAGGCGGGCTTGCTCAAAGTTCGCGAGGAGGACGGGGGCGAACTCATCGATTTCGAGGCGAGCGAGGCGTTCGCGCTGGTCGATCACCAATTTTCGCATATTTTCGTCCAAGAGGGCTCCGAAACGATCGTCGAGAAGGTCGCCGATCTATTTCGGTCTCGGGAAGGATTCGCCGAAGTCCTTTGCGGGTTGGAACGTGCGCGCTACGGAATGGACCACGAACGGTCGGGGGAAATAATTTTGATCTCCGCGGCGAATAGTTGGCAGGCCTATTATTATTGGAACGACGACGCAAAGGCCCCTCGATTCGCCCGAACGGTCGACATCCACCGCAAGCCGGGCTACGATCCGGTCGAGTTGTTTTTCGACATGGCGACGAAAAGCATTCCGCTTAACGCCGCATTGGTGAAAGGGTCGCACGGCGCCCCGGCCGAGGCAGCGTGGCAAAAAACCGTGGCCTTGTCGTCCCCCGGCCTGAAATTCCCGCAAGAGAAGATCAAGGACGTCGATATTTTTCGCGTCGTGACCGGGCATTTCGGTTTGAACATTCGTTAATTCCTAGAAACGGCAACCACGCACAAAGGCATCGGCAATGCGATTCGGTAACGTAGCGTTTGTTTTCGCGATCCTCTTCTGCTTCTGCTGCAAGGCGCCTGCCGCCGACATTAAGCCGAGCGCGCAGCGAGTCAAAGAGATTGCCGCGACGCTCGCCGATAAGCCGAAAGGCTTAGGGCCGACGATCGCCGACCGCGCCGCTTGGAAAGAGCTTGGCGACGAATTGGACGCGACGAAGTTTATCGCCGAGGCTAACGCCCTGCGAGCGAAAAAGCTGACTCCTCCGTCGGACGAACTCTATTTGGAATATTCGCAAAACGGCAATCGCTCGCACTACCAAGACGCGCTTTTTGAAAAATACCGCGTCCTTTTCAAACTGGTCGTGGCCGAGTGCTTGGAGAACGAGGGGCGGTTCCTGCCCGACGTCGAAAAGCACGTCAACGAAATCTGCGATCTAAAATCCTGGGTTCTTCCGGCGCACGACGCATCGCTTGCGAATTTCAAAGGCGAAAAAACTTATATCGATTTATACTCCGCGCACGTCTCGTGGGATTTGGCGACGCTCGACTACTGGCTTGGCGATAAACTCTCGAAGAAGACGCGCAAGCGAATCGCCGACGAGCTTCAACGGCGGACGTTCGCTCCCTTCGAGAAGGACGTCGCGGCAGGCAAGACCGATTCGATCGGCTGGATTACGAACACAAGCAATTGGAACGCCGTGTGTTTAGCCAACGTCACCGGCGCGGCTCTTACGGCCGTCGAATCGAAAGAACGCCGAGCGCTTTTCGCGGCGGCGGCCGAAAAAAACATCGCGTCTTATCTGTCGGGCTTCACGCCCGACGGCTACTGCACGGAAGGGCTCGGATATTGGAACTACGGGTTCGGCAGCTATCTCCTTCTCGCCTCGTCGCTGTACGAGGCGACCGGCGGAAAACTCGACTTGGTCGATAAAGATCAAATTCGTTTGATCGCGCAATTCAGTCGTCGGATGGAAATCCTGCCCGGCGTCTATCCGGCGATCGCCGACGCCGAAATAACCGTTAAGCCGAGTCCGACGGTAGGCGAAATGCTTCATATCGCCTACGGATCGGCCTTTGAGAATCGAACGAAAGCCGCTTGGAAAGCAATGCAAGGAAGATCGATGTGGCTTTTCGAGCTTGGCGCATTGACCGTGAAGCGAACGCCTGCGGAAGCGGCGCCTTCGAAAGAAGAAGGCAAAACGGCCAAAGAATCGGGTAAAACATTGCCGCCGCGGGATTGGTTTCCGAACGCGGGAGTTTTAATTTGCCGGCCGAACTCGAAAAACGCACAAGGTCTTGGGGCCTCGATCAAAGGGGGCAACAACGCCGAGCACCACAATCACAACGATCTCGGCTCGTTCGTCGTCGCGTTGGGCGATTCGACGCCGTTGGTCGATCCCGGCCGGGAAGTTTATACCGCCCGAACTTTTAGCGATCGTCGTTATGAAAGCGGCGTATTGAATTCCTTCGGACACGCCGCGCCGCGGGTCGCCGAGCGGTTGCAAGAGCCGGGCGAAAAATCGATCGCCAAAATTCTCAAAACCAAATTCGGCGACGAAGAAGATTCGCTCACCATGGATTTGAGCTCGGCCTACGCGGTGAAAACCTTGAAAAAGCTGGAACGCACGTTTATTTTCTCGCGGGAAGGAAAAGGCACGTTGACCGTCATCGACGACGTTGAGTTTTCCAGCCCGGAAAAATTCGGAGCGGCGTTGATTACCTTCGCTCCTTGGACTCAATCGGGCAAAAACCGTTTGGATATCGGCGAAAAAGACGACGTCGTGACGGCCACGATCACCGCTTCGGACGACGCCGCGCCGGTCATCCAGACCGAGGCGATCAAAGAGGACTTGGGCGGCCCGCATCCGATCCGCATCGGTTACGACCTGCCGAAGCCGGTCGTCAAGGCGAAATTAAAGGTCGTCATCGAGCCGAAGAAATAGAGCGGCCTCGTTTCAATCGCAAGAAAAGCGAAACGCCCGCGAGAATTCGCAGGCGTTTCATCGTTTGATCGCGTCGGAGCCGAAGATTTCTACTTCGTCGTCTCGGCCTTTACTTCGGTCTTCTCGGCCGGCTTCGCTTCTTTTTTCACGTCGTCCTTTTTCGAATCGTCCTGTTTTCCGGTTTGAACCTGTTCTTTATTAAGCGTGAAGCCCTTGAGGAACCAACCGTCTTTCTCGGCCGTCACTTGCATGCCTGCCGGACCAAGGTAGTGGCGAACGACGTCGTACTCGGGTAATTCGCTGCCGTCGATCTTCTGTTGACGAACGACGCCCTTCTTTTTCGGCTCGCCGAACAATCCGTTCAGGAGTCGGCCGAGCATCGATTCGCTTTCCGGCATCTTGTTTTGTCGAATCAATTCGTACGTCGGGCGATATTCCTCGTCGGTGCGAGAGAAGAATCGACCGCATGATTCGCGAGTGGGCATGCCTTGGATCTGCGCGTCGATCATTTGGAAATCGATTTCCGAAGAAAGACGTTCGCGGGTCTCATGCTTTTTCAAGACCTTCTGCAAAAAGTCCATGTGCGAGGCGACGAAAAGATGTCCGTCGGCGACCGTCACCGAAGCGTGCGGCAACAACGGTTTTTCCTTTTGAATGATTTTCTTGGGCTTGGGCGGCGGCATAGCGCCTGGCAGGTCGTTGCCGAACGAAATCTCGGGCACGGCCTCGTCGGCCTCCGGCTCATCGACCATTTCCCAAACCACGCGGCCGTCGACTTCGCGTTTCTTCATCGTCGGCTCGTTTTTCAGCGCCTTTTCGATGGCGGCGGCGACGCCCTTTTCATCGTTCGTCTCGATGGCGAACAAGAGTCGCTCGCTGGAGGTCGAGATCGGCAGCGTGTAATCGGTCAACACGGTGATCCGTTGGCCAAGTTTCGTGACCAATTCGTCACGAAGATCGATTTGCGGGCCGTTGGCGTCTTCCTTCAAACCGCGTAAAACGTCGTTCCACGCGGAGTCTTCGCCGCCGCCGTACAACTCGTTAAAGAGCGGTCCGAAGTTGTCGAAAGCGTTCAACGCGTCGAAATAGAACGTGCTATAGGTGGAGATGTCGCGAGGCACCCAGGGCTGCGGCATGTAATCTTTGCCGTTGAGGAAGACGAGCATTTTCATTGAATTGACGTAGGGGGCCGGAGCGTAGACCGCCGTGCGATGCACAAGGTCAAAACCTTCCTGCGAGAAGCCGGCGTAACCGCCGACGCCTTTGACGGCGCCGAAGCCTTGGTTTTTCATGACTTCAAGAACGCTCTTTCCTTTGCGGCGCTTTTCGGCGGGAGTGCCCGCACGTGCCGCGGCGGCGTATCCCACCGGATGGATGAACCAACGAATTTGCGGCGCGACGTCTGAAGCGTCGGTCTTGCATCTGTCCATGACCATCTTAAAACCGGGAACGTCGGCTAAACGCTCTCCGGGTTTGCCTTTTCCGACCGAGCATTTCAAAATGCCTTTCAAAACGTCGAGATCGTCGCAAACGATCAGCAAATTTCCGGCCAAAGCGTAGTAGGAATAACGCGGAGCCTCTTCGGCCGCGGCGCTTTTTTTCAGGTCGTTCGATTCGGTCGCCGAGCCTGTCGTTCCCTTCAGCTTGCTTCCCTCGGCCAAACGATCCTCTTCGGGCACGGGAATGAGAAATTGCAAAACGGGCTCAGCCGAGTCCTCGACCTTGATCTCGGTTCGCTTGCTCCCCTGCTCCGCTAAGTTCTTGGAAACCGTCTCGATGAGATGTTTCGCTTTATCGTGCTTTCCGGTGACGTCGGCGATGACGACGAGCGCCGAATCGTCTTCGCGCGGCTCGATGAGGGCGACGCAGACCTCTCCGCCCGGCACTTCACGTAGTTCTTGAAGGGTCAGACCGAGTCGCTCGTGAACGCCCGACCAACGATTTTCGAATTGGCGTCGGACGTCTTTGGTGAACGGCTCCATAACCGGATCGGACGTGAGCTTGCCCAATTGCGTCCTATTGTAGTGGTCGATCATGTTATCGACGTTGGCGATCGAGATATAGCCTTGCGTCGTATTGGGGAGCAAAAGCTCTCCCGGCAAAGCCGGCGTCGAACTAGCGACGGGCTTAGCCGGCGCGGCGGTTGCCGGGGCTTCCGGTTTCGTCGAATCGTCGGCGCTCGCCACGGCGACGAAACCCACGATTAAACAGCCCAAAGTCATCGTCAATCGGCAAATGAAACGCGTCACTGCTCAACTCCTTGTAATATCCGCTTGTCGCATCAAACTCTGTCGCCGCGAACTTTCCCGAGGGATTGTCCGCTTCCTCACGCTGCCGGATGCTTAATTCGCATTAATACTTCGTTTTCGCCCGCCAGATTCCGTTTTGCCCAAAGACGGCGCGGACTCCCCAACGCGCAATTCGCATTGCAGGTAGTTTTATACGGTAGATCGGCCAGCCAAACTAGGAAAATAAACGGGGTTTTTCAGTTCTTGCCGATTAGCTCGGATTTTCATGAATAATCCGAGGCTTCACGTTAGCCCACACAACCCATTCATCCTGGCTTCACAACAAACTCGACTTAATTCTGTTGTGAGATCTGGAAAAAGGATTTCCTTGGAGGCGTCTGTTTTTGCATAAACCGCGGGGTTCAAGCATCTCCTAGAGACGTTCCATACGGTGGCGGCTCCCCCATTTTGCCGTTATAATCAGCCGACATGAGAGACTTCCAACATGAAAGCCTGAGTCACGATCCGATCCACGGATATATACCGTTCACCGCAGCGGCGACGAACGCCGCAGGAGAGCCGCTTGCCGAGGCCGGGGAGGTCGTCGAGCAACAGATAATCGACCATCCTTGGTTGCAACGTTTACGGCAAATTCACCAATTGCAGACCGCTTGGTGGGTTTTTCCGACGGCCGAGCACACTCGCTTTCAGCACGTGTTGGGGGCGATGCATCTGGCCTCACGAGTTACCGGCTCGCTCTTCGACAGTTTGAAGCAGGTCTGTCCCGACGTTCCCAGCCGAGGGTACGTCGAATCGTTGCTCCGTTTGGCCGCATTGCTGCACGACGTCGGGCATGGCCCCTTCGGTCATTTCTTCGACGAACACTTTCTTAGCGATTACGGGTTGAATCACGAGACGCTGGGGAGCGAAATAATTCGCCGCGATTTGGCCGACATGATTCGCCGCGTTCGTCGAAACCCGAATAGCCGTCTCGAGCCGAACGAAACGCTCGATCCCGAACAGGTCACGTTCCTCATTACTCGGCCGAAAAATCATGCCGCCGGCGAAGGTCCCAAGTGGCTGCGGTTCCTCCGCGGCCTTTTCAGCGGGCTATACACCGTCGATAACATGGATTTCGTGTTGCGCGACGCCTATATGTCGGGCTATAGCGCAAAGGCCTTCGACATCGACCGACTTTTGCACTACAGTCTGTTCACCGACAAGGGGCTCACGATTCACGAACGCGGTCTCTCGGCTCTCGTACGCTTCATTTCGGTGCGGGCCGAACTGTTCCGCGCCATCTATTTTCATCGCACGGTCCGCGCTATCGATTTGGAACTACAGGAACTTTTTTTCGACAGTAAATCGTTCCTTTTTCCCGGTAATCCGCTCGAGCATTTGGAAGACTATTTGCATCTGACCGAGTGGTCGCTTTTGATGAGGGTGACGCATTGGCCGAAGAGCGACAACGAACGTCTCCGCGAACTTGGCGAACGTTGGTCGCGGTTTCTCGGCCGACGCCATCGCTGGCGGATGGTCTGCGAACAAACGATATTTTTTCTTCCCGGCGAAGCGGAGCAAAGCAGCGTCTTTAGCGGCGAACGAGCGTTTGAAGCGGCTGTCCGCGACGCTCTTCCCAAGGAATTGCAGAACATCCCGCTCCGAGTCGATACGGCCCGACACGTTCACCGTCCCGGCGCCCACATGCCGACCGCCGGCCAAAACTTCCTGCTCGATCAGACGACGGGCAAAATCCGCAGTCTCGACGACCGCGAGTTGTTCCGTCGCATCGCGATCAGCTACCGCATTTGTCGTATCTACGCCCTTGATCACGCGCACGACTCCGCCCTTTCGGCGGTCATGGAACGGTTGACCGGCACGGTCGCCGCGGACGACGCCACGAATATGTAACAAGTAGGGCGTAGGGGGTAGGGCATAGGGGTTAGGGACGTAGGAACACGAGAAAGGTATTCAATGTTTGAAATGCAAGACGCGGGCGATCTTTCGAAACCGGCCCTTTACGAACTTCTTGAAAAACAACTCGCCTCGCTCGTTGAAGGCGAAACGGACTTGATCGCCAATACGGCCAATGCGGCCGCGTTGATTTTCAATAGCCTCGCCAACCTGAATTGGGCCGGTTTCTATTTCCTCAAAGAAAATCAACTTGTTCTTGGACCGTTCCAGGGGAAGCCCGCCTGCGTCCGAATTCCGATGGGTAAAGGAGTTTGCGGAACTGCCGCGGCGGAGCGGCGCACCGTCGTCGTCGCCGACGTGAATCAGTTTCGCGGTCATATCGCATGCGACTCGGCCTCGAAAAGCGAAATCGTCGTTCCGCTCGTCAAAAACGACGTCGTTCTCGGAGTTCTCGATATCGATAGTCCCTTCGTCGGCCGCTTCGACGACGAAGACCGAACGGGCTGCGAACGGCTTGCCGCGGCGCTCCTGCGTCAGATCTAGCGTGGAGCCTCAGGAAAGTCGTAAACTGGCAGGGAACGCGCTGCTGTAGCGTTCCGCCAACGCTGGAACGGCACAGAGAGCGTCCTACAAGCATGTGCGTGCGAGCAAGCCCCCTACGGCGGAACGCCACGGAGGGCGTTCCCTACAGAACTTTTCGGCGTGCGGGCCGCTCAATTCCGAAATCTTCGGGGGGTTGATTCGCCCGTCTCTAGGCGTCATTATGGAGGTTTGGGCGAGCGACTCGAACTCGCCTTTTGTACTACGACGGCCAACTCGCTCCTCTTCGAGTCGCGGCTAAACGATACATCACTTATTGCACGCAAAAACCGATGTCGCACAATTACGAACAGTATGACAATCCGTTAATCGCCCGCTACGCCTCGCCGGAGATGATTTCGCTGTGGAGTCCGCAGCGGAAGTTCAGCACATGGCGTCGGCTTTGGGTCGCCTTGGCCGAGGCCGAGGCCGAGCTTGGTCTGCCGGTCCGTCCCGAGCAAATCGCCGAGATGAAACGCCATCTCGACGACATCGATTTTCCGGCGGCCGAAAGTTACGAACGGAAGTTGCGACACGACGTGATGGCGCATGTACATGCCTTCGGCGACGTTTGCCCCGCCGCTCGCCCGATCATTCATCTTGGCGCCACGAGTTGCTACGTGACCGACAACGGCGATTTGCTGTTGATCCGCGAGGCGTTGCAAATGGTGCGGCGCCGTCTTGTCGCCGTGATCGATCTTTTGGCGAAGTTCGCCGAACAGTATCGAGACATGCCTTGCCTCGGCTTCACCCACATGCAGCCGGCCCAACCGACGACCGTCGGCAAGCGAGCGTGCCTCTGGGCGTATGAATTCGTTTTGGACTTGGCCGAGTTGGAGTTCCGCATCTCGCAGATGAAGGCGCTCGGCTCGAAAGGAACGACCGGCACGTCGGCCAGCTTCTTGGAGTTGTTCCACGGCGATCACAAAAAAGCGCGAGAGCTAGACGAACTCGTCTGTCGCAAGATCGGCTTCGAGGCCAGCTACGCGGTGAGCGGTCAAACCTACACTCGAAAAATCGATTCTCAAACTTTGGCCGTTCTCTCGGGCATCGCCCAAAGCGCGCATAAGACGGCCACCGATATCCGTTTGCTCGCCCATCGCAAGGAAGTCGAAGAGCCGTTTGAAAAGAACCAGATCGGTTCGTCGGCGATGGCGTACAAGCGCAATCCGATGCGGAGCGAGCGGATTTGCTCGCTTGCCCGCTTCGCCATGAGCTTGGAATCGTCGGCCGCGCATACCGCCTCGGTCCAATGGTTCGAACGCACGTTGGACGACAGCGCCAACCGGCGATTGACTTTGCCGCAGGCTTTCCTGGCGATTGACGCGACGTTGATCCTTTGCCAAAACGTGACGTCGGGCATGGTCGTCTATCCCAAGGTCATCGCGCGAAATCTCGAAGCCGAACTTCCCTTCATGGCGACCGAAAACATCCTCATGGACGCGGTTTCGCAAGGCGGCGATCGACAAGACCTGCACGAAAAGATTCGTCAGCACAGTCAAGCGGCGGCGAAGGTCGTCAAAGAAGAAGGAGGCGCCAACGACCTTCTTTCGCGATTGGCGGACGATGCGGCCTTCGCCAAGGTTAATCTCGCGTCGGCGATGGAACCTTCGCAATACGTCGGCCGCGCGCCGCAACAAGTCGACGAGTTTCTTGCCGAGGTGATCGAGCCGATCCGCAAGAAGTACGCCGGAGAAACCGCCGGCGAAGCGGAAGTGAACGTTTAGAGGGACGTCGGTTACGCCTTCTTTTGGCAATCCGCGCAAACGCCGGTGACGAACATGCGGTGCGTGACGACTTGGAATTTATAGGCCTTGGCGGCGGCCTCGCAAATGCGTTCCAGGTCGGGACTATGAAACTCGATCAGCTTATTGCACACACGGCAGTATAGATGGTCGTGTTGCGGGTAGCCGTATTCATGTTCGTAGACGCACCGACCGCCGAGCGAATCTTTGCGTAAGAGTCCCGCTTCGACCAACTCGGCCAACGTGCGATAGACGGTCGGGCGGCTCACCTTGCGTTGGGCCATTAACGGGCGAAGATGGTCGAGCAGCTCCTCGACGTCGAAATGGTCGTGATGGCTAAATACCTGCTCAACTATCTCTCGCCGCTGTTTGGTAAGGCGTTTTCCTCCCTGCGCAAGAAATTCGGCGAACCGATCTTGCGGCGAGACGGGCGTTTTCACTTTGCCGAGCGAAAAGGTTTTCGACATAAGCGTCAAGGATCAGAGGACAGGGATCGGGAAACCGGCGCTAGGACCATTATAAATAAAAAAGTTCCCGGGGGAAATTCTTTCCCGGGAACTTATAGCATTTATGATAATTTGAGTCGAATTCAGCCTAGAGATCGAGTCGAGGAGGAATTCGCCGCCAACCACGCCGGCGTTACCCGAGTTGGTTGATGAAGTTATCCAAAGCGGCGCTCATTTTATCCGGGGTATCGTAAGTACCGTCGGCAATTTGTTGCTTGATCGAATTGACTAGATCTTGGCGAATGCCGGAAGTTTGTTGCTCCGCCTGCAACGCGGCGTCGGATATTTCGACCGAGTCGCCAGTTGCGAACGACGAAGAGGCCGCGGAAGTTTGAGACGTCCTCGCATTGGAATGCGGGGCGTTGATCGACTGCGGACCGTGCAGATAAGCGGGACCATAAATTTGCATCGCGTAACTCCTAACAGGACGAGGCCGAACTGCGTCCTTGCAATTATAGCTTGCCTACCGCTAACGCCGCGCTGATCATCCACCATGACATTTCTCGCGGACAAACGTTTTACCACTGAAAACTTATTTGCCGTTCAGGCGTTAGTGTCATCGGCTTGCGGGGCGAAGCGGATTCAATCAAACCTTTCGTTCGACGCTGGCGCGGATTTGCTTTATTTCAAGGCTTGTAACGGGTTTGTTGACGCTCTCGTTCGTAACGTCGGAGCGACGAAACAGGGGCGGATTATACGGGCCGCCGCCGCTCGATCATGCCGACTATTACCGTTCTAAGCGCCTGGTTCGCGAGAGTCGTCGCTTAGCTCCGCTAAACGCAATCCCGCGATGTTTTCCGACCACGCTCGGCGTTGCCATTTCGCATCGTCAAGGCGATCAAACGGTTCATAACGATCGCGCCGGATAAACCCATTTTGATCGAATCGGTCTTGAAACGCCACGGTTTCTTTTCCGAATCGACCTCGCTCTCAGGTCGAACAATAACCTATACGGAATTCCAGTACAGGCGGTTCGCACGAAAATTCGCTTTGTGGAGGGCGATTGTAGGCGGTTTCCGAAAGTCGGGCAAGATCAAAGCGGCAGCCAGGGATCATGGCTGCGGATGGAAAACCCAATTTTACGGGGAACTCGTCCCCGCAGCTTTCGCTATTCTCCGCAATCCTCTCGCTTTCCTACAGCTTGACGCAATCGATAATAGGAAATAATCCGAAACTATTTGTCACTCGAATGGTTTAGTATCCCAGAGAGAAGATGCGATTGCCGGCAATTTTTGATCTCTATCGAGTCGAACCTGTTCGACGGCTAGGGATTAATGGCGTTTTTCTCCTTTACCGTTTCGCAAGGCTAGGCGCGAACCCTGCGCCTACTTTTAAGGAGAAGAGACCATGAAGAAGATGTTGCCGTATATGGCATTGATCGGCGCGTGCGCCCTGTTTATGGCCGCGGCTGCCGAAAAGAATTCAACCGCGAAATCCGAGTCGGATAAACCGAAACAGGATCGACCGCTAAGCGTCACCGACGAACTGTTTCAGAAATTCGACGTGAACAAAGACGGCGTCTTGAGCAAAGAGGAATTCGCCGCCGGAATGAAAGAACTGCGGAAGGAACGGGCGGGCCAATTCGCCGAGCATCGCCCGCGACATGAGCAAGGGTATGCAACGGGATTGGAACGGTTTGCAAGAGGCATGCGAGGCGAACGACGGGGCGAAGTTTTCGCGCATGGCGGAAGGGGCGGTCGGCCCGAATTCGGTCCGCCGCATCGGGGCCAACGATTCGAGCAATGCCCCTGCCGCGAACAAGAGCGGACGGTGACCGTTTATCGTGAACGAACCCGTTACGGTGACGGATTCGGCGCGCGAGAAAGCCGCGGATTCGCTCGCGGTCCGATGGGACGCGGGCCGGAACGCGCGATGACTCAACATCGCCCCGGCCCAGGCTATGGTCCTGGCTTCGGTCCAGGTTACGGCCCCGGCGAGCCGAGGTTTGAACGCGGCCCGCAATTCGCTCGGGAAGGCTACGGCCCTCGCCCTAGGATATTGGCCCAGCAGGCCGGCTTCGACGGGCGACGTGATCGCGAGGACGCTCGACCTGAAGCGGACCAAAAGCAAAGCCGAGGCGAGGCGCAGATGCAACGCCGCGGCGATCGAGGCCTCGAAGGCCCCGGCGCCGAAGAACGCCACGGCCACGGCATGCACAGACCGCAAGGCATGCATGAAGAACGCGGGCCGTCGGATCGCAGAGAGATGCGCGGCGAAGAACGCGGACCGCAAGGACATATGAAGGCTAAGCCGGACAATACGGCGGCAAAGCCGGCCCCGGCCCCGGAAAAGAAGCCCGCCGAAGAGTCGAAAGCGGAGAAATAACGCATTCGACGTTTTGAAGAACACGTTACGAACTTGGTGAAGAGAAGAGCCAGAACCGGCGGCGAGGGAATTTTCTCGCCGCCGCTTTGTTTGACTGGCCGCGGGCGCCAAATTCGCTAGAATCCAAAGTTACAGTTTCACCCCCATTTATCTCGAAACGCAACCATAATGAAATTCAGTTTTCGCAGCTTCACCTCACTGACCCTCTTCTTCACGTTTTTAATCGTCTTAGCGAGCGGCCTCATCATGTGGCTCGTGCATGCTCAGGGAAACGTTTTCGGCTTTTCGAGAATGACTTGGCGTAACGGCCACATTTACGTCTCGCTGGCAATGACCGCCGCCGCTCTTCTTCACTTAATTTTGAATTGGAAACCGTTTTGGCGATACATCTGGAATCATGCCGCGAAGCGTCCCAAGCATTGGAAAGAATTTATTCTTGCGTTGGCCGTTTCCGGCGGCATCTTCTACTGGACCGATTGGCAGGCCCGCCACATGCCTAACCGTCAAGGCGGCGGAAGAGGAGGCCCGCGTGAGGGCATGGGTCGCGGCGAAGAAGGCGGACAAGGATGGCGAGGCGGACGAGGCCCTATGCGAGAAGAACCCGGCGCTGCGCCGAAAAAAGCCGCAGACGCAAAATCCTCGCAACCCGCTTCGGCCAAAGAAAAAAGTGACTCCCTGGCAACGACGCCGAGCGGAACCGCTAAATAATCCCGTTAAATGCACGGACGCCGAGCCTATTCGACGTCGGTCCTAAACGGCGAGGCGGGCAAACCGTCTTTATTAAACAGATTCACGTCCGGCACGTTCGCCCAACCGTAGCGAACGGCCGTCGGTGAGGCTACTTCGTCGCTCGAGACGACAACCGTGTCGCCCTTAATGACCGCCTTTGCCGGGACAAATTTTTTGTCCGCGCCGGCGATCGTGAACCCTTTTAATTCGCCCCTCTCGGCGACCAGTCCGCCGCCCCGATGCGTGAACGAAATAATCGCATTGCCCCCTTCGATCTTCATCGATTCGTATAACGGCCCGGAATATTCCAGGCGTTCGCCGTAAGCCAACGCTCGAGCCGCCAAGGCGAGTCGCGTCCCGACCGGTTCTTTGCGCGCAGGGTGAATATCTTCCGCGTCGCCGACGTCTGCCGTAACGACCATGGCCGTGTTCGGTGATTTGGCTAAAGTGAGAAATTGGGCTTCGCGCAATTCCGGCGTCATATCTTTGTACGGCGCGATTTGCACGAAGAGGAACGGGAAGTCGCCGACCGCCCAACCGCGACGCCAATCGGCGATTAGCTCCGGAAACAAATTGCGATACTCTTTGGGCCTGTCGTTATTCGCCTCGCCTTGATACCAGACGGCGCCTTTAATCGGAAACGGTTGCAGAGGCGCCAGCATGGCGTTGTAGAGCGCCGAGGGGAAATGCTGATTGACTCCCCCTCGTTCTTTCGGCAACGACTTTAATTCGTTCGCCGAAAGCGATTTCTTCGCCAACCATTCGCCGGCAAGCGAAACCGAAGAGACAGCGGGCTCTCCGGACTTACTCAACTTCATCTGCTCCGCCTGACCGACGAAGCCGCCCGTCTTGGCTTTATTTAAGACGCGAACGACGATCACGTTCTTGCCCGCCTTCAAAACGCCGGCGGGGATCGTATACTCGCGTTCGAGCGACCAGCTATCGACGCCGCCGACGCGATGGCCGTTCACCCACGTCGTATCGGCGTCGTCGATCGGGCCAAGCGAAACGACGCCTACCTTGTCCGCCCACGATTCGTCCAGATCGATTTCCTTGCGAAACCAAATCAAGCCGTCAAACTCTTTGCTGAACATGACGGGAAGCTTGGCCGGTTTCCAATCTTTGGGGTCAAGCGCCGACGCGGCCCAATTCTCCTTCGCTTCGTCGCCGAGATCGTAATCGCGATACCATCGTTCTAAGGCTTCGAGATACGCCTTGCGTCGGTCGGAGCTTTGCGGTAGGGCCTTCAAAGCCTCGGCAAACGCCGGCATGCCGCTTAACGTCGTCGGACTCATCCACGCCTCGGCCTCGGTTCCGCCCCATGCGGAAAATAAAATGCCGACGGGAACTTTTTCCGCCAAATAAACGTCTCTTGCGAAGAAAAAGCCGACGGCCGTAAATTGCCGGGCCGCTTTCGGCGTGCATACCGCCCAAGCGCCGCGCGCATCGTCGACGGGTTTCGTCGCAAAACGCTCTTGCACGAAATACTGCCGAATCTCCGGATAATCGGCATTTTCGGCGGCCTCTTTCCAGCCCTCGATATCCTTCTGCGGCCGCCGGGGTCCCAGCTGCCGCTCCATGTTCGATTGGCCGCCGGCGACCCAAACGTCGCCGATCAAAAGATTCTTTACTTCGATCTCGTTCGCTTCGCCCCGAATCCGCATCGTTTGCGGCTTTACGTCGGCCGG
This sequence comes from Thermoguttaceae bacterium, assembly GCA_963665265.2. Classification (GTDB taxonomy): domain Bacteria; phylum Planctomycetota; class Planctomycetia; order Pirellulales; family Thermoguttaceae; genus CAXXHQ01. The sequence continues at coordinate 325,839 of CAXXHQ010000001.1, forward strand.
CATCGGCGCAAGACGAACGAGCCATTTTCCTTCCTTCGCCGCCGTCGAAACTTTTTGCCCGGCGAACTCGACAACGACTTTCTCGCCGTCGCGGGCAGTTCCCCAAACGGGCACGGGACAATCGCGTTGGATGACGGCGTTGTCGGAAAATAAGCTATTCGGCGTCACATCCCCCTTCGCGACCGTGAAACCCAAGCAAACCGCTAGCGCCGCAAAACCGCATCTCTTCAGAAGCATCGTTTCGCCTTTCCCGCAATGCGCGACGAAATTTTGAGAATCAGAAAGCTAAGAAAAAGCTACTGAACGTCGGCCAATCGGCTCGCCACCCGAATCGCTTCGATCATGCTTCCGATGTCGGCCTGCCGTTTCCAAGCGATGTCGAACGCCGTTCCGTGCGCGACGCTGGTCCGGATAATCGGCAAGCCGAGCGTGACGTTAACCGCCCGGTGCATGCCGATCAATTTGAGAGCGATATGCCCTTGGTCGTGATACATGGCGACGACGGCGTCGAAATTGCCGTCGCGAGCGCGAACCATCAGGGTGTCGGGGGGAAGCGGGCCCACGACGCAAAGGCCTTCTTTTTGTCCCTGTTCGACGGCCGGGCAAATAATCCGTTTTTCCTCATCGCCGAAGAGTCCCCCTTCGCCGCCGTGCGGATTGAGCGAGCAAACGCCGATTCGCGGTCGAGCATGTTTGGAAGGCCACGAACGCCGCCGGCCGGTTTGCCGACTATCTTCCTGCTCCGGCGAGCTCATCAACCTGCTCATGAATTTGTCTGCCAACCGAGTCTTCGCCAAGACCCCTTCCGTCGTCAACTCGTCGAACACGTTTCGCAACGCCGTGTGCAAGGTGACGTGAACGACGGCCAAGCCGGAGTCGGCGAGCATTTCGTCGGTCGGGCCGAGATAAAGCATCATCGCGAAATCGTCAACGCCGCAAAGTTGCGCGAGGAGTTCGGTATGCCCGGGGAAGTGATGCCCGGCGCGGTGCAAAGCTTCCTTTTGAAGCGGGGCCGTCACGATTGCGTCGACTTCTTTATTCAGGGCCAAGCCGGTCGCTGCGACGACGGCCTGATAGGCGGCATGCCCGGCGCGAGAGTCGAGAGCGCCCGGCTGCACCGAAAGCACGTCTCGATCGCCGCAGGGGATGCAGGGTATCACGTCGGGCGAAGGATTCGCCTCTTCCGGCGAAGTGATTTCGACGACGCTAACGTTCGTTTGCCAAAGCGCGGCGGCGCGTCGGAGAATATCGGGATGTCCGACGACCAAAGGTCTGCACCATTCATGAACCACGGTCTCGGGCCAAATGCCGGCGACGATTTCGGGGCCGACGCCCGCAGGATCGCCCATCGTTAACGCAATCAATGGTTTTCGTTTGGTTTTCATGGCGGCATGCTCTTCGAGTAAAACTTGCGACGACGATTTCCGCATTGAAGGAAGGGGTGAGGAAATCGCCGGATCCCCGCTCGTTTCCCCGCATTTTACGCCACAGTTCGCCTTAAACTAAGGGGTGGTTGCGAAAAAAAACCGAATGAATTTTAATGCCGTCACCGAAACTCTAACATTAAGGCGATCGTATATGAAGGCGTGCGTGCAACGAGTGAAACGAGCGAGCGTCGTCGTGGCCGGCGAAACGGTCGGGGCCATCGACTTGGGGATGCTCGTCCTTCTGGGCGTGGCGGCCGGCGACCGGGAGGCCGACGCTCTGTATATGGCCGAGAAAATCGCCGGGCTGCGGATATTCGAGGATCCCCAGGAAAAAATGAACCTCTCGGTCGGGGACGTCGGCGGCGCCGTTTTGGCGGTAAGTCAATTCACTCTTTTAGGCGACTGCCGAAAAGGCCGTCGTCCCAGCTTCACCGACGCGGCGGCGCCCGAGGAAGCGGAACGGCTGTACGAGGTATTCATTGAAGCGATAGCCCAAAAAGGGCTCACGGTCGCGACGGGGCGCTTTCGCACGCACATGGAGGTCGAACTCGTAAACGACGGTCCCGTCACTATGCTTCTCGACAGCCGTTTCGCATAGGCGAGGCGATTCGCGTGAAGCGATGTCCGCCCTTCCATATTCCTCGAACGAAATCCGCTCCGCAAAACAAAAATAATCGTCTGAAATCGTCGTAACGTGGCTAACTTTCAGCCGTTCCAACTCCCGCAAAAAACGCGAAAAAACGCCCCTCTTAAAAAGTCAAAATAATACGGCGAACCCGAACTTGAGGATTGTGTCGTCCGTAATAGATTTATAACAATTGAATCGCGAAAAAAACTTACCAAGTCATTGACTTAGCGGCGCAAATCGCTTCTGATGCAAGCAGCGGAGCAGTTCTTACCAAAGAGCTCGCCGAGCAGGAATTGCGGTTCAATACCATTTTTCGAGTCGCAAGAGACCCAGAGGGGACTATGATGAACGACAGCGAACGACGCAATGTGCGACGGATCGGCGTTCCGCGTTACGACGGCGAACCGTCCTTAACCGTGGCCATTCTCCCTTACTTAGAGTTTTCGCGGAGCATTTCCCGCCAGCTTCGCGTATTGGAAAAGCGCTGGGCATCGAAATGTCCCGCGACGAAGCGCCAGCCGATCGCGATCGAACCGAACCGTTCAATCGCTCCCGAGAACGTCTAGCAATTCAAATTTGAAACTGCAATAAAAAAACCCCGTCGGAAGAAAGCTCCGCCGGGGTTTTATTTTTTCTTGACTAAACCGAGCCGCGAATCAGGAGCCGAACTCCGGACGACGACGGCCGAGCTGACCTTGCAATCGTTGCACGATCGAGCTGTGCATCTGGCTAACGCGGCTTTCGGAAAGCTCGAGCGTAGCGCCGATCTCTTTCATCGTTAATTCTTCGTAGTAGTAAAGAATAATGATGAGGCGCTCGTTACGATTCAGACCCTTCGTCACCAAACGCATCAAGTCGTTTTTCTGAATGCGACGAGTGGGGTCTTCGCCTTTTTTATCCTCGAGGATGTCGATTTCGCGAACGTCCTTGTAGCTGTCGGTCTCGTACCATTTTTTGTTGAGGCTGATGAGATTGACCGCGTTCGCGTCAAGCATCATCTTCTCCAACTCGGGCACGGAGATGCCCATGGTTTCGGACAATTCGGCGGCGGTCGGTTGCCGGCCGAATTTGGTCTCAAGGCTTTTCATCGCCTCGTTGAGCTTGCTCGCCTTCGAACGGACGAGACGCGGGACCCAGTCCATGGTGCGAAGCTCGTCGAGCATGGCGCCGCGGATACGTGGGACGCAATACGTCTCGAACTTGACGCCGCGACTCATGTCGAACGCGTCGATGGCGTCCATCAGCCCGAAAACGCCGGCCGATATCAAATCGTCCAGTTCGACGCCTTCCGGAAGACGCGCCCAAATGCGTTCGCCGTTATATTTGACCAGGGGGAGATAAATCTCGACTAAGCGGTTGCGCAGCTCCTGGTTATCCATGTCCTTTTTGAAGTCTAGCCACAGTTGTTCGACGTCGTCAGGAGCAAGAGTTGTCGCCATGCCAATCCTCCATGATTGCAAATGTCTCGCGACTCGACAAAAAAGTTCGAGCCGCTAGGCGCCTGTTTTTCAATTCGTTCAAATATTGAACGTTCGATAAGTCACGCGAACGCGATGCGCATCCTTGCGCGGGTTCGCATGTATGATTCAATTTCCTTCAACTTCACGCGTCCTTTCGACGAACTTTCGTCGTCTTCGACGCGTATCATTCAACGCGACCTTCCAGCTCTTTCGCTTGAGCCGCCAGAGCCGCTTGGTGCGCCGCCAATTCCTCGGCGATAAACGTATTTACCGAATCCTCGATCGTGCGTCCCGCGATCCAACCGATGATTAAGCCGACCGCCGCGAAGGCGATCATCGCCAACCAGCCGGCCCACATAATCGAAAGCGTCTCTTCGCGGTGAATCCAACCTCGCGCACAGATCGTCACGAAGGCGATCAGACCGAGGATACCGCAATATAATCTTCCCACGCTTCCCTCGAGGCGACGTTAAGGTTTCGGCAGCCCTCGCATTTTAACGTGAAAATGCATAAGAGCGGCGTTCGTCCTATATCGGTCGGAATCGAGGCGGCGTTTAGTTTTTCCGTATTTTTCTAAAAAATATCTCCTTCAGCGGTCAAAATCTCCGCGCGAAGGGAGTTAAAACGCGACGGCGGCCATTTTTTTCTCCGAAGGCTCGGCGCGAAAAATCGTCGCGGCCAGTCGATCCGCGTCGGCGATCTGAATGTCGTCGGGCACTTTTTGTCCGTCCGTCACATAACTGACCGGGAGTCGCGAGTTCCGCAACAGCGGGAGCGCGCCGCCCAATCCGCAGGCCTCGTCGAGCTTCGTTAAGATCAACGCGTTGGCGCCGACCTCGGCGAACCGTTCCGCAGTTTGCTCCAGAGCGCGAGGCGACGCCGCGGCGCTCACGGTCAAATGCACTTCGTCGGCCGAGGCCTCGGACAGAAAAGCGTTCAATTCCTTCAAGCGAATTTCATCGCGCGGACTTCGGCCAGCGGTGTCGATTAACACGAGGTCCAAGTCATCCATTCGCCGGACCGCTTCCCGCATTTCCCGCGGCGATGAGACCACCTGCATGGGCAGTTCGATAATGTCGGCGTATGTGCGAAGCTGCTCGACGGCGGCGATACGGTAGGTATCGACGGTGATTAGACCGACTCGGCGTTTTTCCTTCAAGCGGAAATTCGCGGCGAGCTTTGCCACCGTCGTGGTTTTTCCCACTCCCGTCGGACCGACCAAAGCCGCGACTCTTCGGCGACCTGGCGTCAAATCAATCGGACCTTTGATTTGCATATCGTCGGCGATCATTCGCAAAAGGCGCTCGTGAACGTCGCTCGAACGGCGACCTTGCCATTCCGGCGTCTCTTTGCGAACGCGTTCGATCAGATCCCGCGCTTGGTCCTCGGCGACGTCGGCGTCGATCAACGAAGCGAAGGCGGCGAACAGATCGTCGCTCCAGCCCGCTCCCGCCATCGGTTGCGAACGGCGACATAACTCTTTGACCATCGCTTGCAAATCGTCCAGTTGCGATTGAACGTCGCGAGGGACTGGCTTAGCCGATCGTTCTTCGACGGCTCGTTCCCGCGTCTCCCGCATAAGCGACGGCGGCGTGGCCGGGCGAGGCCGTTCGTAAACGTCAAGCGGCGAGTTAGCCGTCGTCCGTTCTTCGCGACGTTCGGGCAAGCGGCTCGGCACGTTCACGCCTTTCGAAGCGGTGATCTCGACTTGCGGCTTTCCCGGCAGCAATCCGAACAACCGATTCCCCTTCACCTCGCGAGTGTGCAGCACCGCGGCGTCCGGGCCTAATTCCCGACGCACTAAAGCCAACGCGTCTTGCATCGACGAAGCTCGAAATGTGCGTAGATCCATGATTATGTCAGGGGTTAAGTTAGGAATCGGAAGGAAGGCTCAAACCAAGGGACTATCTCATTTTCCGTCGGTCACCATCGCCAACGCCTCGATCTTCGTGTCGCGCGTGACTTCGTTGTAGGACAGGACGGTTAGTTGCGGAATGTGCGAATGCGTCATCTGTTTCACCGCGGCGCGAATCTGCGGGCTGACCAAGACGATCGGCGGATGACCGGCTTGCGTAAGCTTGTTCAAATCGGCCGACATCGCTCGGCAAATCGCCTCGACGATTTGCGGCGAAAGCCGAATGAACAAACCGTGTTCGTTGTGATCGAACCCGGCGCGAATGCGATCTTCCAAGGCCGGATCCAACGTGATCACGTATAGCCGGCTTTCTTTGTCTCGATACCGCGTGCAAATCGTTCGCGCCAAACGATGTCGCACGTATTCGGTGAGGAGGATCGGATCCTTCGAGCGCGGGCCGTAGTCGCCGAGCGTTTCGAGAATCGCGCCAAGTTGACGGATGGGCACTTGCTCGCGGAGGAGCATCTGCAAAATCTGCTGCAACTCGGCCAGCTTCATCACGCCCGGCACCAATTCATCGACCGTGGCGGGCGAGGTCTTCTTCAACTCGTCGAGGAGGTGCTTTGTGGCGTCGCGCGTCAAAATCTCATCGGCGTGCTTGCGCACCGTTTCCGTCAAATGGGTGGCGATGACGCTTCCCGGCTCGACCACCGTGAAGCCGAGCACCTCGGCCTGATCGCGGGCCGACGGATCGATCCAAACGGCCGGCGTGCCGAAGGCCGGATCTTTCGTCGGAATGCCGGGCAATTTCCCTTTCGACATCCGCGAATCGATCGCCAAAAGCATGTTCGGATAGACCACGCCTTCGGCGACGGGCATGTCGGCGATCTTCACGCGATACTGGTTTTGCTCCAAACGCATGTTGTCGCGAATGCGGACCTTGGGCAGTAAAATGCCGATGTCCGAGGCCACGTTTTGACGAACGCGCTGAATGCGTTCGAGCAAGTCGCCGCCTCGTTTCGGATCGGCGAGTCGAATCACGCCGACGCCGATTTCCACTTCCATCGGATCGACCGCCAAGAAATCCTCGACCCGTTCCTCGGCCGGCTTCGCTCCTTCGGCTTTTTTTTCGGCCTCGCTCTTCACGGCCGCCGCGACTTTTTTCTTCTTTATAACCACCGTCATCGCGACGCAAGACGCGCCGAGGGCGAGTAACGGCAACTTCGGCATGCCGGTGAACGTCAGTAACCCGAGAAAGGCCGCAGCCACGCCTAAGGCCTGGGGACGCGAAAATAGCTGCTGCATGAACTCCGAGGGCAAGTCGGAAGATTGACTGCTGCGCGTGACGAGCAAACCGGCCGCTAAAGAAATCAAAAAGGCGGGAACTTGGCTGACTAGACCGTCGCCGATGGTAAGTTTGGTGTAAACCTCGCCGGCGTGTCGTAAATCCATGCCTGACTGAACGACGCCGATGATCAAACCGCCGACGATGTTAATGACCGTCATGACGATGGCGGCGATGGCGTCGCCGCGGACGAACTTGCTGGCGCCGTCCATAGCCCCGAAAAAGTCGGCCTGTTGCGAAATTTCTTGACGACGGCGTTGCGCTTCGCGCTCGTCGATAATTCCAGCGCTCAAGTCCGCGTCGATCGCCATCTGACGACCGGGCATTCCGTCTAACGCGAAACGAGCGGCCACTTCGGAGATGCGCGTGGCGCCCTTCGTGATCACGACGAATTGAATCAACACGATGATGGCGAAAATGATAAGTCCGACGACGATATTGCCCGCCGCGACGAACTCGCCGAACGTTTTCACCACGCCTCCCGCCGCCGTCACGCCGTCGGCCGCGGCTCGCGTGAGAATCAATCGCGTCGTCGCCACGTTGAGCACTAATCGCAGCAACGTCGTCGCCAACAACACCGAAGGAAAAATATTGAATTCCAACGGCGTCTTCACGAAAATCGTGGTTAAGAGAATGATAACGGCAATCGTAATGTTCAACGACAGAAATACGTCGAGCGCATGCGGCGGCATGGGGAGCATAATCACCAAGACGCAGGCGATAATCCCCACGGGGAGCACAAGATCGGATACTCGCGACATCGAGCCTAGAAAGCCCGTCTGCCGCGACGGCGCCGCTACTGTTGCCATTAAATAGTTAGTCTAGGAAACTCAGGTATGCCGCCGAACGCTTTTTGTTCGAAAAACAACGCCGACGACGGTGAAAATTCATCAAAAGCAGGGCGGGAAGGTACCCAAAACGACGAAGTAAGTCCAGGTCGGTTTTGCAGTCGCAGTCGCCAGTATCGAGTGACGAAGAAAGCGAAACGGATATCAGCCCAGTCCCGCCAAACGCCCTAAATGATCTTGGCTCGAAATTCCGTTTGCGGTACAAAACCGCGATCGGAAAACTGCAATTCGCTCGTCGGCTGAACAGCCAAGGACGGATAGATCATGGCCGGGTTCAAAACGCACATTACTTTCAGCAGCATCCTCGGAGTGGGATACGGCACGGCCGCCTACTGCCTTTACGACATTCCTTTGCCGAGCTGCATTTTGGCGGGCGGTCTCTGCGGAGTCTCGGGCATGCTTCCCGACTTAGATAGCGGACCGGGCGTCCCCCTCCGCGAGAGCATGGCCTTTGCCGCCGCCGTCGTGCCGATGTTGCTCGTCCACCACTTTCAAGCGGCCGGTTGGTCTTACGAGACGATCGCCTTGGCCGGGGCCGCAATCTATCTGCTTGTCCGATTCGGCGGAACGCATCTCCTTCAATTGCTGACCGACCATCGGGGAATGTTTCATAGCATTCCGACCGCCCTTATCTTCGGCGAGTTAGCCTACTTGGCCGCCTCCGGCGACGAAGTCGTGCGCGCCTACAAAGCCGGGGCGGTCATTATCGGCTTCATGTCCCACTTATTCCTCGACGAAGTATATAGCGTGCAATGGTCGGGCGGAAAAATCGGCCTGAAAAGCTCGTTCGGCACCGCCCTAAAATTCTTCGGACACTCGTGGGGCGCGAACCTAGTCACCTTCACGCTTTTCGCGGCAATGACCTTCGCCGTCGTCAAAGAACCGAACTGGCTGCAAAACCGCATTCAATCGGAAACGCAAATGGCCGGTAAAATCGAACGCCGGGAAGACGCAAAGAATTCGTCGGACCTGCCGGCGACGAAGAAAATCTCGCAGAAAATCTCCGAGTTCTTCAATAAATAGCTTTGTCGCCGCTCGCTCTCTAACTGACTTCGGCTTGGCGAAGCTTGCGACGCGCCCGGGAAAGAGCCGGGCCAACGCTGTTCTCGGGCATGCCTAACCGCACGCTAATCTCCCGATAGCTCAATCCTTCAAGATGATAGAGCCGGACGATCTCCGCTTCGCTCTCTTCAAGAGCCACGAGCAAACGCTCGATCTCCTCTCGATCGTCAATGCGACGTTCCGATTCCGCAGCGCCGCGATGCGGCAAGGGGGGCGGCTCGATCGCCGCATGCGCCTTGGTCGAAGTCGCGCGGGCCAAAATCCCTTTGACGACGATCCGGCGTGCAACGACGGCCAAATAGGTGGCCAAACTGCTGTTCCCACGGAATTTACGGAGAAGCGCGAAATCGTCTCGAACGACGCTAACGAAGACGTCGGCGCAAAAGTCGTCGCGGTCTTCCACGGCAAGACGGAGATTCTTGGCCTGGGCGGTATGATTGACCACATGGACGACAAGACCCATAAAGCGATCGACGAAGTCCTCCCAAGCGCGAGGCTTGCGAAGCAAACAGCGTTCGAGCAAGTTGCGGTCTATTTCAGATAATCCCACGCAGTCGCTCCTACGTCGAAGGGCTGCCAACACACGACCCATACCGATTCGGCATCGATGAGAAGACGCAATTACGTTTCCGGCGGCATACTCTCAGTCGATTCTCTCTATATCGATTGTAAATAGGAGGCGTGGCGGAAACAAGTCGGAGTTTTCAAAACCTATCTCCTTTCCAGGAAAAGAGTTGACTTCTCCCGAATGGCTCCCTAGGATGCTTAAGAAGGATTTTCCGGCTGCGTAAAGCCGAACTCCTTATACTCCATCGTCTTGTACCTAATGTTCCCGTTTTTTATCGATTGAGAACAACTCATGCCGCATGTCGTCTGCGAACCCTGCATCGGTTGTAAGCACATGGATTGCGTTCTGGTTTGTCCAGTTCCCGGAACATGTTTCCATGAAGGGCCGGACATGCTTTACATTAACCCGGCCAAGTGCATCGATTGCGAGGCCTGCGTGCCGAAATGCCCGGTCGACGCGATTTTCTTAGACGAGAACGTTCCGGAGAAATGGTCGAATTACGTCGAACTGAATAAGTCGATGGCGCCAAAATGCCCAAGCGTTTCGGAAAAACCGGGCAAGTGATTGTAAGCGACCCCGTCGGCCAGCTTTTCGATCTCTCTTAGAAGCTAATCGAGGCCGCAACCACTTCCGACGATGGTGGCGTCAAGGAATACGGGCACGCCGCGCCGCTCAATCCACGTCGCCGAGGCTCCAATAAACCCCTTCCAGCCACGTTCGCCACGTCTCATATTTCGGGTTGCGGAGTTTAACGGCCAAGAGCGGATTGCGTTTCGGCTGCGCGGGATGCCGAACAAGTTTCATCTTCGCTTCATGCGGAGTACGGCCCCCCTTCTTCATATTGCAGTGAAGACAGGCGCAGACGACGTTTTCCCAGGTCGTCGGCCCGCCCCGACTTCGAGGAACGACGTGATCCAAACTCAATTGGTTCGTCGGGAGATGACGGCCGCAGTATTGGCAAATATGATCATCTCGGGCCATGACGTTCCGTCGCGTCAGATGCAAGGTTTGCTTCGGCACGCGATCGTAAGAAAAAAGCCGAATCACTCGCGGGGCTTGAATCTCGAACCCGACGCCGCGAATCCAATCCTCTTCGGGCTGCTTGAAGGCGGAGCGAGTTTCGCCCGACTCGAGCCACGATTGAAACGAGTAGGTGGCGAAATGGCCTTGCTCGGAATGAACGATCTCGGCCTGATCGCGGTAGAGCAAACAAAACGCACGGCGAACGGTAACGATGCGAACGGCCATATAGAGGCGATTCAGAACGAGCACGCTGGAACTCAACGCCTCGCACTGCCGGGGCGGATGCGACGACAAGCGCGCGGAAGGAGACCGACTAGCGGGCGGGGTCGCCCGTGAACGGCAGTCGGCGAGCATGTGAACCCCTTCCACGAGGAAAACTCCTGACCGGGCAAGGCTCGACTGGTTCAAACGAAAACGACGCTAGCATGCGTCCTTCCACGTTCCCTGCATTCTAAACGATCGGAATAGCTAATACCAGTCGGGGATATCGATTTTGCCAAGGGCGATAATACGCCCCGCCTTGCATGAAATCGCCGACAAACGCTCGTAAATCCCCCTACCCTTCCAACCGCTAAAGAAATTTTCGGCTCTCGTCTTGTCACCGGACCGTGAAGCGCATTAGTATGACTGTATCAGTCGTCGAACGACGCGGCGTCCGTCGCCTCTTTCTTTTCCCCCAAGGAAACGGAATTAGCGCAACGGCTTATCTAATGGAAACGCCGCTCGAAAAGACAAAACGTATGACGATCGCTTTTGAATCATGCGGGACTTACGACTACGAAAAGGATGCGGGATATGATTCGATACACATGCGACTTGTGCAAACGCGAAATCGATCCGGTCGAGGATTTGCGTTACGTCGTGAAAATGGAAGTTTACGCGGCATACGACCCCGGTTCCGAAACCGAAGATGAATCCGACCGCGACCACCTGCAAGAGATCCAAGACATTTTGGAGCGGATGGACGACGCCGAAGACGATCAAATCGGCGACGACGTCTATAAGATGATCCGCTTCGACCTCTGCCCGGAATGCCGAAAGCGATTTATTAAAAATCCGCTCGGCCGCGAAACGGCAAAGGCCTTCGGGTTTAGCTCGAATTAGACGAACGGCGACGTCTTATTCGCCGGACGCAGTTGAACTCGCCCCGGGGCGTTTGGCGCCTGGCGGCGAGCAAAAAACGACGTCGCAAGCTTTTTCGCAGTATTCTCTTACGTTATTTGCGCCCGGCGACGAGCGGCCGCGACCGTTCGTCTCGCAATATTTCTCCCTTTCGCTTACGATATTCAGTATTGTACGCCTTCGTCCGTCAATCAGCGGTCTCGACCGCATTATCGTTCCCTTGCACTAAGGAAATATTTCCATGTCCGATTTTTCGCGAAGAGAGTTCATAGCCGCCACGGCGGCGACCGGCGTCGTGGCGATGAATTCCGGCTTGCTTTCGGCGGCCGAGACCGCGGTCGAAAAAGCTCCCGCAAGCAAAGGCGACATGGTCATCGTTCGCTGGAAGGGGGACAAAGACGTCAAAGATTTGACCGACGACGAAGTCACCGCCGCCGGCGAAAAAATGGTAATTAAAGCGATGGAAGCCCTCGGCGGCATGAGCCGCTTCGTGAAAAAAGACATGACCGTTTGGGTCAAGCCGAACATCGGTTGGGCGCGAAAACCGGAGTACGCCGCCAACACCAATCCGGCCGTCGTCGGCGCGATCGTCAAGATGTGCTTCGAGGCGGGAGCCAAAGCGGTCAAGGTCGGCGATAACCCCTGCAATCCGGTCAACTCGGCCTATGAAATGAGCGGCATCGGCCCGGCGGTTCGCAAGGCCGGCGGAACCATGGTCATCCTCGATAAAGATCGTTTCCGCAAATATAAAATCGACGGCGAGAAGCTCAAAGAAATCCCCATCTATCCGGAAATCCTCGAGGCCGACTTAGTCATCAACGTCCCCGTCGTTAAGCAGCACGAAATGGCCACCGCCACGATGTGCATGAAAAACTACATGGGCGTCGTCGAAAAACGGCAGCTCTTCCATCAAGATTTCGCCGCGACTCTCTGCGACATCACTCGATATATGAAGCCGCAGTTTTGCATCCTCGACGCCGTCCGCATTATGACCGCCAAGGGCCCGCAAGGAGGCGATCTAAAACACGTCAAGCGAACGATGACCCTTGCCGCCGGAACCGACATCGTCGCCCTCGACGCTCTCGGAGCCGAATTGCTCGGTCGCAAACCCGACGAAATTAAATACATCGCCCATGCCGATAAACTCGGACTCGGCAAAATGGATTATCGCTCGTTGACTCCCAAGGAGCTTACGGTTTCATGACCCGACGCAAACTCTGGGACATAACGACCGTTCGACGGTCCGCGCAGATTGTTTTCTTGTGCGCATTCGTCGGGCTCATCGCGGCGACGCGTCTTTACTCGGGCGAAAATCCGAGCCCGACCGTCGTCGCTTGGTTGAAGTCGTTTTTCCTCGTCGATCCGCTGGTCCTCGTCAGCACGTGGCTCACTACGCACGCTTTTTACTCGGGCGCGCTCGTCGCCCTCATTACGATCGCCCTAACGATCATCTTGGGACGCGTTTTTTGCGGGTGGTTTTGCCCGTTCGGCGCAGTTCATGACATCGCCGGAAGAATCTTCGACCTATTCTCCAAAAAACGCCGCCGCCCGCACGATCATTGGTCCCCTTGGCAGCGGTCAAAGTATTTCATGCTCGTCGGCTTTTTGACGATGGCCGTTGTCGGCGCACATTGGGTCTGCATCCTCGATCCGCTCGTTTTGCTCTACCGTTCGACGACGACCGGCCTCTTGCCCTTCACGCAATGGGCGGCTGAAAGCGGTTCCAAAGCGGTCGCCGACGCCGCCGTCGATCCGAGCGAAGGACTCGCCGACGGTCAATCCGCTTCCGTCGCCGCGAAGGCGAAGTATTGGATCGCCTTGCCCGCCTCGAAAGTCACCGAACCAAGCTACGTTTTTCTCCGCGATCAGGTCTTCGCCGTACCGCACCAAGCGTTTGTGGGCGGCGGAACGATCTTCGCCCTCTTCGTCGGCCTTGTTCTTTTGAACGGCTACCGACGACGTTTCTGGTGCCGCTACGTCTGCCCGCTCGGCGCCCTGCTCGGCCTCTTCGCCTGGCGGCCGCTCCTCCGACGCAACGTAAATAAGAAAAAATGCAACGCATGCGATCTCTGCTCCTGCGGTTGCCACGGCGCGTCGAGCGTCGGTCGCGGCGATAATTGGATCGCATCGGAATGCCTCGTCTGCTTGAATTGCGACGTCGCTTGCCATCGCGACGCGCTGCACTTCACGTTCGCCTCGCCGCTTAAATCGGAACCGAAAATCGCTCCGGTCGATCTCTCGAAAAGAACGATGTTCGCCTCGGCCGTCGGCGGCGTCGCGGCCCTCGGGCTAATGCGAATCACTCCGCAAAGCCGCGAACTTTGCTATAATCCCGCGCTCATTCGTCCGCCGGGATCCCGCGAAGAAAAAGAGTTCCTCGCCCGGTGCATGTCGTGCGGCGCCTGCATGAAGGCCTGCCCCAACGGCGCCATTCATCCGGCCATCACCGAAGCCGGCCTCGAAGGCCTGTGGACTCCGCGAATGATCGCCAAGCTCGGCTATTGCAGCTTTAACTGCAACCTCTGCGGCCAAGTCTGTCCGACCGAGGCGATCCGCCCGTTGCCGCTCGAAGAAAAACAAAAAACTCGCATCGGACTCGCCGCGTTTGACGTGACTCGCTGCATTCCCTACGCGTACGGCCGAAACTGCATGGTCTGCGAGGAATGCTGCCCGATCGCCGACAAGGCGATCTTCGGAATCGATCGCGAATACGTCGATCATGAGGGAAACAAACGAACCGTTCGCGTTCCCTACGTCGATCCGACCAGGTGCATCGGCTGCGGCAATTGCGAATACGTCTGCCCCTACAAAGACAAGCCGGGCATCTACGTCACCAGCGCCAACGAAAGCCGAAACCCCAACAACCAACCGCTCCTCTCGGGCGGCGGTTATTAATGGAGGACGGACATTCGTGTCCGTCTCTCCGGCCCGTTACCAGGCTCCGCTCAGTAACGTACTTTCCGCATGGCTCCGCCATGCATAAATATGCGATCGGCAAATCGCCTCGGAAAGGATTCCGACCGAAATGGCAAAGAGAAAATCAAACGGCGGATTGCCGAAAAGCGTACTGGCGACGCAACAGCGCAAGTTCGCGCTCATCGTCGTCATCTTCGTCCTTCTCGTCTGGAAATGGTACGACGGCGACTTCGACCGCGCGCCGCAAAATCACGCCCCGGCGACGACCTCTTCCGCATCCTCGGCAAACCAAGAGCAAGACCTCGCGCCCGGCGTCTATCGCGTCAAACGGGCGGTGGACGGCGACACGCTCGCTCTTGAGTCGGGCAAACGGATTCGTCTCATCGGCGCCAATACGCCCGAAACGGTCAAGCAAAACACGCCGGTCGAAAAGTGGGGGCCCGAAGCCTCGCAATTCACCAAAGATTTCGTCTCCGGCGGCCAGGTTCGCCTCGAATTCGATAAGGAGAAGCTCGACAAATACGGTCGGACTCTCGCCTACGTCTGGGTCGGCGACCGCATGCTCAACGAGGAGCTAATCCGCGCCGGTCTCGCCCATTACGAACCGAACTACCGCTACGCCAAAGAGATGAAAGCCCGCTTTAAAGCCGCCGAAAACGAGGCCAAAGCCGCCCGTCGCGGGTTGTGGAGCGAATAAGGCGTCCTTTAGGATCAACGCCCCCGTCAAGAGCCCTTTTCCGCCAACTTGAGGTCCGTTCGCCCGGTCGGTATAATCGAGAGTTTACGGTCGAACGTCTTTCAACAGTTAGCTTTAAGGGTACGTCACGTGAGCGAAAATAAAAAGTTACGCGTCGCGGTTGTCGGCGGAGACGGCACGGGTCCGGAAGTGGCCGCCGAGGGTTTAAAAGTTCTTAAGGCCGTCACAAGCCTCGAGGGCATCCCGCTCGAAACGAAAGATTTCGACCTAGGCGGCGAACGCTATTTACGAACCGGCGAAATTCTCCCTGACGCCGTCTTCGACGAATTGAAAACCTTTCCGGCAATCCTTTTGGGCGCCGTCGGCCATCCCGACGTAAAGCCCGGCATCCTCGAAAAAGGTTTGCTCTTGGAACTTCGCTTCCGACTCGACCAATACATTAATCTTCGCCCGGTGAAGTTGTTCCCCGGCGTCGAAACGCCGCTGAAGGGCAAAGGGCCCGAGGATCTCGATTTCGTCGTCGTTCGCGAGAACACCGAAGACATGTACGTCGGCATCGGCGGCATCATGAAGAAGGGGACGCCCGACGAGGTCGCCACCCAAGTCGCCGTGTATACCCGCAAAGGTTGCGAACGCTGCATCCGTTGGGCCTTCAACTACACCCGCAAACGCAATAAGAAAAAGCGTTTGACCTTGGTCGCCAAGACGAACGTTCTGACCTACGGTCATGACGTTTGGCAGCGGACTTTCAATGAAGTGGCCGCCGAGTATCCCGACATCGAAACCGACTACAACCACGTTGACGCCTGCTGCATGTGGATGGTCAAAAATCCGGAGTTCTACGACGTCATCGTCACGACGAACATGTTCGGCGACATCATCACCGACTTGGCCGGCATTCTTCAAGGCGGCATGGGCGTGGCGGCCGGCGGCAACATCAATCCCGAACCCGGCGGCGTCAGCATGTTCGAGCCGATGGGCGGCAGCGCTCCCAAATACACCGGCAAAAACGTGATCAATCCGATCGCCGCCATTAACGCGGCCGGAATGCTGCTCGAACAAAACGGCTACGAAAAGGCCGCCAAACGAGTCGCCGACGCCATCCAAATCGTCACCGGCACGAAGATGAAAAGCCAAGCCGCGGGCAAGATGGGTTATAGCACGACCGAAGTCGGCGACCTCGTCGTCGAAGCCCTCGGCAAATAATCGCAGGCTAGACCATATAGCCGTAGGTTAGGCGCGCCGTGCCTGACAACGCAACGCCGAACGTTTATAATATCGGGCGAGTCGAAATTCGTTTTCGACTCGCCTGTTTTCTTTGGAACGTATTGCCCCTCCAATCATGTTCACGCTCGAAGGTCCGCCGAACGCGCGAACGATCGTCAACGGACGACCGTGCCTCTACTTCGTCGGAACCGGCTACCTCGGCTTGCAAGCTCGAGCGGAACCGCGTCAAGCGGCCGAAGACGCGCTGCGCCGCTACGGTCTCCATGCGGCCACGACGCGAGCCGGTCTGGGTAACGTCGCCCCGCTAGTCGAGCTAGAACGCGAAGCCGCTCGTTTCTTCAACGTCGAAGATTCGCTCTATCTCGTCTCCGGCTACGCTTGCAATCGCGTCGTCCTCGACGCCTTCGCCGATTCGTTCGACGCGGTCCTCTTCGACGAACGCTCGCACTACTCGATGCTCGACGCGCTCGCCGGCCGCGACCTCGCTCGATACGAATTCCGCCATCGCGACTCGACTCACCTCGGCGAATTGCTGAAAACGCGACTGTCGAAGAACGCTCGACCGTTGGTCGTTACCGACGGCGTTTTTGCGTCGAGCGGCGCGATCGCCCCAATGAGCGAATACGCCCGAATTTTAGACGAGCGCCCCGGCTCCGCGCTACTCGTCGACGACGCGCACGGCGTCGGCGTATTGGGAGCCAACGGCCGGGGAACCTTGGAATACGAAGGACTTACGAACCGCCCGATCAACTCCGCCGAGCCTTCCGCCGCTAACTGCCGAATATTTCTCACCGCCACGTTAAGCAAAGCGCTCGGCGGATACGGCGGAATCATTCCCGGCGCCCGGTCATTTGTCGAAAAGCTCAAAAACTCCTCCCATTGGTTCGACGGAATCTCCGCTCCGCCGACGGCAATTGCCGCAGCCGGCCGAAAATCTCTGGAACTCGCGCAAAACGAACCGGAACTCCGCGAACGTCTAAACAAGAACGCCGCTCAATTAAAAAACGGGCTCCGTCGCCTCGGTCTCGACGTAGATGACTTCCCCACGCCGATCTCCGGCATTTCGATCGGTTCAAAAGAAAACATGCGGCAAATCCAAGCGGCGCTGTTTGAACAAAACGTCGCCGTCGCTTTCATGCCGAAATATGCCGGCTCATCGGGCGAAGGAGCGATCCGGCTTGCCGTCTTCGCCACGCACGACGAAGCGATGATCGACGAATTGCTAACGAAACTGGGAAAGCTTTTGTAAATAAGAAGGTCCGGCACGTCGTGCCTGACGAAAACCAAATTTAAAATTGCAAGCGCCATGCGATCCTCGCATGGCTTACGGAGTGAAAAAACGATGAGCGGCGAGAGGTTATCGACGGGCGTTGACGGGTTGGACGAATTACTCGGCGGGGGCCTAATCCCCGGCGCTTTGACGGCTATCGTCGGAGCGACCGGCATCGGTAAAACGCAGTTCGGCGTCCAATTCGCCGACGCCGGGTTGAAACAAGAAGGCCGTCGCGGCGTTTTTTTCGATATGTGCTCGCGCGGCGATTCGCAAAACCATGCCGAGTACGCCCGACGCATGCGGCAATGGGAGCTGAAGACGGTCGATCCGGATCGACATTTGAACCTCGATCGTTTCTTCGAGGAAAAATACCCGAACGGCGACTACGTCCACATCTTTAAACAGCAAGGCCGCCGCGTCACGAAAAACGATATGGACTTCGACGCTTGGCGCGATTGGCAGGCGGAAATGGCGCGTCGGTTGAACGCGGCCATCGCGTTTTTCTACGGTAATTTCACCCAAGGCGCGCGTCGCGCCGTCGTGGACGGAATCGAACCGGTCGGCAAGCCCAGCGACTCGGTGCAGTTCGAGCTTTTTGAATACGTCTACCACCAAATTCTTCGCAAAGAATCGGATTGGACGGCGAGAGACTTGTTCCGCGAACGATTTCGCGCCAACGCCGAAGCGATCGAGCGCCACGCCTACGATTGCAACTCCATCGGCTGCATGATCCTCATTACGTCGCACGAACACTCGCTCGACGGTTTGATCGAACGCCCGTTGGACGAAGGCGACGTTCTGTCGAACGCCAATACGATCATTCACTTGGGAAAAATCCGCGAAGGGACGAAATTCCGTCGCGCGATGTACGTGAGCAAACACCGCGGGAGCGCCTGCACCGACGAAATCATTCCCTATCGCATCGACGACGGGGGAATCCGCCTCGGCTGGGAATAAAAAAGCGTCTCGAACGCACCACGCAAGCTCTTGTTATTTCTCGGCGCGCTTTTTCGCCAAGATCGCTCGACAAAGATCGACGAGCAAGTATCCGAACAAATACGCCAGATAGGCGACGAGCGGAGCCAACGCGGCATAGTAGGTCGTTACGACGCCGAGCGCGGAAGCCGCAACGGCGACGAATCGCCCGTCGGCGGAGAAATATTTGACGCTAGCGAAGCCGAACGTCAACGCGCCGAAAGCCGCTCCGGCGCAGTAAACGGCAGGCGCCAATCGCGAGGAGATTTTCAGTAGCGAGGCGAAAAGGCTCACAGCCTCCTCCCCCACCCCGTTCTTTTCAACGATCTTAATGTTCGACGCCTCGGGATGGACAGCGACGATCGCCGCAAACTCGCATACGATAAATGCGGCGATACCGAGGAATACGAAAACCGGCGTCCCGGCCTGCATCGAGGCGACGCAAAAAATGAGGGCGACGATCCCGGCGACGACGTTTATAAGGGCGAGGCCATCGAGCAAGAAGGACGAGGCGATTTCTTCTTCGGTCGAATGAACGATGTCCGTGAGGGCGCGGAATAACTTATAAGCGACGAACTGCAAGCCCAGAAACATCAGCGCGCGACCGACGCCAAATCCGAAACTGCGAATTCCTTGATCCGTTTTCACCCATGCAAGCGTTCCGTCTAACGCGCATAAAACGGCGGCGACAATCAGGAAGAGGTGTCCCCACGCGATGAACCGTTCGGAAAGGAGTTCGACGGCCCGAGCGGAAAAAGTCTTTCGCACGGCGGCGAGCAATCGATCGAACGGGTGCGCGCCGGGCTTCGCGTCGGCGCCCGCCAAGCGTGAGGTCGTCGGGGTGATCGAAGCGGCCGCGGCGGCCAACGATTTATCGCCCGACGGCGCGGATTTCGCAGCGGGGCCGTCATCGGCTTTGGCCGTAAAGGCGGGCGGCGCTCCCGGAGCGGGATGCGTCTCGTCGTCGAAGAGGCCGCGAACGTTGCGAGCGGCCGTCCATTCGGCAAGCCCTTCTTTCCAAATAAGATCGTCAGGACGAATCTCGCCCGAGAGAGCCTTCTGCTTCAACTCGACCGCCGAAATCGGACCGACTTGTTTTCCGCCGCGCGCGTAATACCATTCGACGCCGGTCATAATGCGAAACCTCTGATTTATCCGTCGCTAGAAATGACGAGCCGCAACGGTCATTAAGTATAGCTTAAAGCGGAAAAATCATCAAATACCGCGTTTTCGGGCGTTTTTCGCCCCATCTACGAGCGTTCGCCCCTTTTCGCTACAATGTCGGTTTCGAGCGAGTTGCGTCGCCCCCTTTCTTTTTAATCGAGGAGAATGCGATGGGAATGATAAAAGAATTCAAAGCGTTCGCCCTAAAAGGGAATATGGTCGACATCGCGGTCGGCATGATCATCGGCGCCGCATTCAGCAAGGCGGTCACCTCGCTCGTCAACGACGTCATCATGCCCCCGATCGGCATGCTCCTCGGCCAAATGGACTTCTCGAAGCTGGCAATCACGCTGCAAGGCAAGGACGGTCCCGTCACGCTCCGCTACGGGGCGTTCATCAACACGCTAGTCGATTTCTTTATCGTCGCCTGGGTGATCTTTATCGTCATTAAGCTGATGAATCGCCTACGGCCGGCCGAACCAACAGAAGTCACGGAAAAGCCCTGCCCGAAATGTTGCACGCAAATCCCGCTCCTTGCGACGCGCTGCCCGCATTGCACGTCGGACCTAGGTTAGGTCTAGGCATAGGGCATAGGAACAAAATTTATTTGCACGGAGGAACGTTTGATGGCGGCGGCCGCGAAGAAAGACCTTAACGATCCGGTTTTGAGACACCTGCGGACGGACGTGGCGAAGCTGCACGTCAACCTTACCGTCGGCGAAGCGTTAGAGCAAATCCGCTCGCAACCGCCGGAAGGCCGAATCATCTATTTTTACGTCGTCGATTCGGAAGGAGTCCTAAAAGGCGTTCTGCCGACGCGACGCTTGCTGCTCAACCCGCTCGAATCGAAAATCAGCGCGATCATGGTCCGCGACGTAGTGGCGATTCCCGCCTCGGCCACGGCCCTCGACGCTTGCGAGTTTTTCGTCATGCACCGCTTGCTGGCCTTTCCCGTGGTCGATGAAAACCGGAAACTATTAGGAGCGGTCGACGTTGAACTCTATACCTCCGAATGGGACGATCTCGAACGACGCCAACAACACGACGATCTCTTCCAATTGATCGGCGTTCACTTGACCGAGGCGCAAACGAAATCCTCGTGGACCTCTTTCCGAAAACGTTTCCCTTGGCTGATGTGCAACATCTGCGGCGGAATCGCGGCCGCGTTCCTCTCGGGCGTCTTTGAAAAAGAACTGGAGCATGCGGCCGTCCTCGCGCTTTTCATTCCCGTCGTGCTGGCGCTTGCCGAAAGCGTAAGCATCCAATCGGTCAGTTTGACGCTGCAACACTTGCGAGGCCAACATTTGACTTGGCGAGGCCTATTCAAAAAAATGCGTCAAGAAAGCACGACGGGATTGCTCCTGGGCGTCGCAAGCGGCCTTATGGTCGGCTCCATCGCCGTGATCTGGCGCAATCACCTTCACTTGGCCTTGTGCCTGTGGGCGGCGATCGGCGTCGGAGTCGTTTTCGCCTCGGCCGTCGGCGCCGCTATGCCGATCCTGCTCCGTTTTTTCAAACGCGATCCGCAAGTGGCCGCCGGCCCCGTCGCGCTCGCCTCGGCCGACCTCTTCACCCTCTTCGTCTATTTCTCGTTGGCGCGATGGATGCTGGCGTTACAATAATATTTTTGCGTCTCTCAGAACGACTTATATCAACCATTTCCAAAATACAGAGTTGTTACCTGCACGGGGGTATGTAATGCGAGCTTTGCTTTCTTTCAGAACGATCGTTTTCGGATTCTCCTTGGTTTGCCTTTGCGGCCTGTCGCAAGGCGCCGACGAATCGACCTCGACCGAAAAAACCGCCTCGACCGGCATGAAGCTGGTCCTCGTTCCGGCAGGCGAGTTCATGATGGGCGCCGTCGAATCGGCCGAAGACCTCGTCGCGGCCTTTCCCGCCTACAAACGCAAGCCCGATTTCTTCAAAGACGAGTATCCGCAACATCGCGTGCGAATCACGAAACCGTTCTACCTGGGAAAATACGAAGTCACCGTCGGCGACTTCAAAAAGTTCGTCGCCGAAACCGGCTATAAAACGCAAGCCGAAACCGACGACGGCTCCGAAGTCGCTAAAGGGCGCGGCGGCTGGGGCTACGATCCGAAAACCGGCAAATGCGACGGTCGGTTCCCGCAATTCTCTTGGCGCGATCCCGGATTCCCGCAAACCGACGCGCACCCGGCGATCAACGTCACGTGGAACGACGCGCAAGCCTTTTGCAAATGGATGAGCGCGAAAGAAGGAAAAACCGTCCGACTTCCCACCGAAGCCGAATGGGAATACGCCTGCCGCGGCGGAACGACTACCCGCTACAACACGGGGGCCGAGCCGGCCTCGCTCGTTAAAAACGCCAACGTCATGAACGACGCCGGGCGCAAGGAATTTCCCCACGTCCAAGAAATGGACATCCCGAAAGACGAACTTCTCTTTACGAAAGCGGTCGGAGGCTATTCGCCCAACAAGTTCGGACTCTGCGACATGCACGGCAACGTTTGGGAATGGTGCTCCGATTTCCATGCCGTCGATTACTACTCGAAATCGCCGACGGACGATCCGCAAGGGCCCGCGGAAGGCACGAAACGCGTTCGCCGCGGCGGCGCGTGGAACAGCTTTCCGCTCTGGGCGAGGGCCTCGTTCCGCAATTGGAATACTCCGCAAAGCCGCTGCGTGAACCTCGGCTTCCGCGTCGTCGAAGAAAAATGAGGCTCTCGCTAAACCGTATAGACCGCGAAAATCCGATACGGTCCCGGCTCGGAATTTTCGAACGCGCCAGCTTCCAGCAATCGCTTCACTTCATCGAACGAATCCAAAAGACAATGACGATTGACGGCAATGCTCCCCGCTAGTCCGTTACAGGAAAGCGGCGAACATTCCGGCCCGCCCGGACGGCTGTAACATACCACGTCGTAGCCTTCCAAACGTTTTTCAACGAGCGGAATCACTTCCGTCTTCATCGACGACTCCGCGTCGGCCTTAATCTCCTCCCAACGCTTCCGTTTCCCGTCGAATTGCATTTCGTACATTTCGTAATAGAAAAAAGTGCAACCTGACAGTTCGACGTAATACTCTTCGGCCAGTGACTTGACGGCATCAAGCGAATTGAAAAAGAAGTAGCCGTTGTGCAACCATAACGGCACGTAATCGGCGAAATATTTCGACATGCAGGGGCTAACGGCGTAAATATCCTCGACTCCGGCCGGCGTCTTTTGCCAATCGCTCGGCCAGAGCATGATCCGCTTCGCCATGTATCCGACGGGAATCATATCACCACGTTTCTTTCTATTCCCAATGCCTTCCTTGCCGCAAAGCGGATGCCTCCGACGCAACACACGCCGAAAACGACGCCGACCGCGTAGCAAACAAAATCACTCCAAGCGAAGTCAAAACCGAGAATCAGACCTCCAAGCCGAGTCGCTCGAACCGCGTCGATCCATGGCGCATGATAGAGTTGGCTAATCTCTATCATATAGCTAAAAGCCAAAGCGGACACGGCGGGAACGCGAAGCGGCTTGGTCGGAAAAACAGCGCACATTCCGAAAAAAACCATCAGCGCCCAAAGTGCATCGCCGACGTAGGGCGATATCAGCGCCGGAAGGAGGCCAGGATATTGTCGGGACGCCAACCCGAGCGGTACGACGATCAACGCGCAAGCGAAATAGGCGAGGCGGCTTTTCATCGATTTTGCGAGGCCAATTCTTGCGGATTATCTGAATGAATAAGATATAGGCGTCTTTGATCGCCGAGTATAACTCAAACTGCAAAACAGAACAATAAACAAGCGCTTTCGCCGTCTAAACTCAAAAGAAACGAACCTTTTTTACCGTCGCGCCGTCTTAACATGATTGGGGCTTAGCATATTCGATTCGCCGTACTCCAATTACGCTACAATCGCTTAGGAATCCTCCATGAACAAGCCGGATTGGTTTTGGAACGAATTTCAGCAAGTGGGGACCGACTACGCCGACCTAGCCGAGGTAAATGCGTATGACGAGCGAATGGGAAGCTTTCGCGACGTGAACTCCGAGAACCAGGAGATGCTCGACGCCTTGCGTCTTCCGCCCGGCGCCGCCGTTTTGGAAATCGGTTGCGGAACGGGCCGCTTCGCCCGCGCGGCGGCCGCCGCGCAAATGGCCGTCACCGCGATCGACGTCTCGCCGATCATGCTCCAGTACGTCGCCGCTAAAGCAAAAGAGGAAGGCTTGCCGCGGATCGCCGTTCAGCATGCGGGCTTTCTCACAATGGACTTTCCGCCCTCCAGTTTCGACGCCGTCGTCTCGGGCGCCGCCTTGCATCACCTGCCCGACGCCTGGAAATTCGTCGCGATCAGAAACATCGCCCGTTCGCTTAAAGTCGGCGGGCAATTTATTCTCCGCGACGTCGTTTTCACGCTCGACCGCTACGACTCGCCCGAAGCCTGCTTCGAAGAATTCTCAGCCGGCTTCCCGGCCATGCGAAAAGAGGCCGCTCGGCACGTCGCGCAAGAGTTCAGCACGTTCGATTGGATCATCGAAGGTCTTTTCGCACGAACGGGTTTTGAAATCTTGGCCAAAACCAACTTGGGCCGCTCGTTCATGGTCTATCATGCGAAAAAAACCAACTCCGTTTCCGGCGAATAACTTCCGCGCAAGCCTCGTTTTTTTCTCGCAAACGCGGAATTTGCGTTAGTTTCGCCTTCGCTCCCGCCGGGAATAGGATTACAATTCTCTTCGTCGCCGTTCTGTCGGCGAACGACGTTCGCCTCCGCCCCATTTCCTGGAACTTGCCATGCCCACGCTTTTAAACCGTCCTCTCGTAGCCGCCTCCGCCCTCTGCGTTCTGCTCGCCTTCTCCGGCCTTGCCCGTTCGGAAGACGGTCCTTGGACAACCGACTTTAAAGCCGCCCAAGCCAAGGCGAAGAAGGAAAGTAAATATCTCCTCGTAAATTTCACCGGCTCCGATTGGTGCGTTTGGTGCAAAAAGCTGGAAGCCGAAGTCTTTGAAAAAGAAAATTTCCTCAAAGAAGCTCCGAAGCAATTCGTCCTCGTCGTCTTGGACTTCCCGCAAGAAAAAAAGCAACCCGACGAGCTGAAAAAACAAAACCAAGAACTCCAGAAAAAATACAAAATCCAAGGATTCCCGACGATTCTTCTTCTTGACGCCGCCGGCGAAATCGTCGCCAAGACCGGCTATCAACCCGACGGCCCCGAAAAATACCTCGCCTCGCTCGACGGTTTCGTCAAAACCTACAAAGGCGTCTTAGAACTTAAAGCCAAGCTCGCTTCGCTCAAGGGACTGGACCGCGCGAAGGCGTTGGACCAACTCGTCGATTCCTATGAGAAATTGCAGAATGAATCGTCCGACATCGAGGCCTGGTCTAAAGAAATCATTCAACTGGACGCGAAAAACGAAGCGGGCCTAAAGAGTAAGTACGAAATCCGGCTCCTTATCGCCGAGGCCGAGCAATACGCCGAAAACGAGCAATTCGAAAAAGCGAAACAAACGTTCGACAAACTCGTCGCGATTAAGGGCGTTTCGGCCGAGCAAAAGCAAAACGCTTTCGTCAGCAAGGCGCAATGCGATCTCGCGCTCAAAAACTTCGTCGGCGTCGTCGAAAGTCTAAAGAAAGCGATCGAAGCAGACCCGTCGAGCAAACTGGCTCCCCAACTTACTACCGCCCTGAAGACGCTGGAGAAAAAAGCGGAGGCGCAAGCGACCCTTGCGAAAATAGCCGCCGAACTTGATAAAGCCAAAGGGCTGGATCGCGCAAAAATCCTTGATCGAATGATTGAGGCAAAACGATCCATTTTCGACGACGTGCAAGGAGTCCCCGCCGTCAATCCGGGCGGCGTCCTCGGCCATCAACTTAACTCGGGCTCGATCCTCGACGACAAAGAAGTCGAAGAGATGCAAAAATGGTGTAAAGAGATCGTCGCAATCGACGCCGACGGCAAAGCGAAATTAAAACGCAAATACGAATTCCGCGCCGTTATCGCCGAAGCGGAAATCGCTTTCCGCGAGAAAGATTTTGAAGCCGTCCAAACGCTTCTCGATAAAGGTCTCGCCCTGCCGAATCTCACCGCCGAAGAAAAGCAAGGCCTGTTCTTCTTGAAAGCCGACGTCTTTCTCATGTTGAAGGACTTGCAATCGGCCCTCGATTTCACAACGAAATCCTTTGAGGCTTCGAGCGACAAAGAGTCGCCGTTCGCGAAAATGCTTGAGGAGCGCCTCAATCTCCTGAAAACAATCGAGGCCAACTTGGCGAAGCAACGCGAAGACGAAAAGAATGCGGCGAAAACGAAAGTCGAGTCGTTCAAAAAGAAGCCGGCGGAAAAAGCGCCGGACGCCTCGAAGACAAAACCGGATTCCAAACCGAACGCAAAGCCTTCGGACGTCAAAACGCCTGCGGCCAAATAGGTTGGCATTTTTCGACCGAACGTCTGCCGCCGACGCCCCCGTTATAAAACGACGGCAAGCGCCGCCAAGAAATACAAAAGCCCTTGGAAAACCAAGGGCTTTTGCAATTACAGTACCCCCTAGGGGAGTCGAAAAAACCGCGTTTTCCTCGGAAAATCCGCCCTCTTCAAAATCGAGTAGCGCAAAATACAGCGCACTCCCCAAAAACAAGAATAAAACCTCCTCGGATGAACCGCGCGATCTGACTGTTCTCCTCCAGCGACTCGCCGCGCTCACGCCCGAGGAACGCGAGGCGTTAAAGAAGCTTTTTGGTTAAACTCTTATTTGTCCTCGTCCAACTTCCGTAAATGCATCCTCGCTAAAAACATGGCAAGTATTCGATCGCTCGATTCTCGCCCTTCACGGCCGCTTTTCCGGGCTTTGCTTTTTTCATCGCTTGTTCTCCCAAGTGTTTTTCTCACGACTAACCTCCTACCTCATCGTGTTATTCCGCAAAACGCGGGAATATTTAGGCGCCCCGTCGAACTAACTTTTCCGCCCCTAAATTTCCGCCGTTTTTGCGGCATATATAGGTGAATAGCGATTAACTATCGCAAAAATACTTCGCTCGTAATCTTGTCGAAATATCCAGCCCGATCGCTCGTCGCAACCGGGCTTTTTTCGTTTCTTGCTCAATCATTCGGAGGTTTGACCATGCTTGATGAATTCGCCCATTTAAAGCTCAACGCGCCTTTGCTCGTCCTCGATTTGGAGACGACTGCATGAACGCGGTCTCGAATTTATTTGAAACGGCCCCTCGGGCGATATCCGCAAAGCAAAGACGGCTTGATCGCGCGATCTCGCGGGCTACCGGCGAATCTGCCGGCCGCATCGCTCGTATGGGCTTTGTCCCACTGGCTATCGGTCCTGTCTAAAGTGAGCAGCATCGCAGAATTTTGCGCCGCAATCTTAATTGAGAGCGGCGAGCATCTTTTCCGCCCGATGTCTTAATTGACGCCGGGATTTTTTAGCTACAAAACTGACAAAAATACTCCTGATAAAATTCCATAAAGAAACTGGTTGTTAAATTAGTTAACCTTTCCCCCTTGTTCTCAAACTAAATAAATGTATTTTGTTAATTACATCTATTTCGGTAAGTCTTCTGGTTGATTTTTTTTTTTCGAATTGATAGATTGCCAACATTCGGTGGGTCGTGCGGGTTGCGTTCGCAATCGCGGGGGCTGGGTCTTCCGACTCCAAGGGCAAGGCGGGCGTTTTCGTACAACTCATCTGAACTTAGTTTTTTCCCACGGCGCCTATTTAACGGTCAAACCGTTTTAACCTTACTTCGTGGAGACACGGACCATGTTGTCGTTCTTTCGTATGCGCGGAAACAATCAGGATTCGAAGAAATCATCTAAGAGGGCGGACCGACGCCGTTTAGACGGACTTTTTTCACGTAATCTCCGCATTGAGTCGCTGGAAGAAAGACAACTATTGAGCATTTCGCCGACTATCGGCTCGCTTGCCGTTTCCCCAACGACCGTTTCTCGTTCGGCGGAAATCACTCTTGCCGCCTCGAATGTCCTGGCAGGCGCCGGGCACACGATCGCCAAAGTCGATTTTTATCGAGACGTCGATGGAAATTCGCAGTTTAACGCCCAAGTCGATCAACTCCTCGGCGAAGACTTAAGTAGCGTCAACGGCTGGAGCGTCACGGCGAGCACAACGACTTTTTCGGCAGGAACGCAAACGTACTTTGTTCAGGCGACGGACAGCGCCGGTCTCGTCAGCAACGTCCCGACCGCATCAAATACCATTTTCCCGTACGTATCGATTAGGGGGGCGTCTTCGGTGAAGGAAGGTTCGACGTACACGCTGAACCTTACTTCGGACAATCCAGGAGCGGACCCCGTCAATTACTGGACGGTGAATTGGGGAGACGGCGCCGCGAGCGAGCAAATTTCCGGCGCCGCGACTACGGCGACGCACGTGTACGCGAATAAAGGAAGTTACGCGATCACGGCGACGGCGACCTACGAGGACGGAACGTACGCGGTCGGCGGCTTATGCTCGTTGGACGTCGTTTACAACGGCGGCGCGGCGGTCAGCGCCGACGCTTGCACGTCGATGGCGGTTCAAGCGGACGGCAAGAGCGTGGTCATCGGTTTTGAAAACGGAAACTTCGTGTTGGTTCGTTACAACGCGAACGGAAGTCTCGATGCGACGTTCGGCGCGAACGGCA
Source organism: Thermoguttaceae bacterium (assembly GCA_963665265.2). Taxonomy (GTDB): domain Bacteria; phylum Planctomycetota; class Planctomycetia; order Pirellulales; family Thermoguttaceae; genus CAXXHQ01. The sequence continues at coordinate 354,043 of CAXXHQ010000001.1, forward strand.
AAGTAACGACGAACTTCGGCGGCGAGGATCGCGCTTATTCCGTGGCGATTCAAGCGGACGGCAAGATCGTCGTCGCCGGAACTTGCGACGGCGACTTCGCTTTAGCGCGTTACAACGCGAACGGCAGTTTGGACGCGACCTTCAGCGGCGACGGCAAGGTTACCACCGATTTCGGCGGCTACGACGTCGGTTATTCCATATCTATTCAAGCGGACGGTAAGATCGTCGTCGTCGGAACTTGCAATGGCGAAGGAGCAATCGGTTTCTATTCCTTCAGCACCAGCGGATTCATCTTAGCGCGTTACAACGCGGACGGCAGTTTAGATACGACGTTCAGCGGCGACGGCAAGGTCTCCACGCAAATCAACGCCGGAACACCTGAATACGCCTACGCATCGCTCATTCAAGCGGACGGCAAGATCGTCGTCGGCGGCACGTCGAACGGGCACTTCGCGCTTGTGCGGTACGACGTGAACGGAAACATTGATACGACGTTCGGAAGCAACGGCGTCACGCTAACCGCGTTAGATTCGATTTACGGCAACGTGATTACGGCGTTGGCGGTTCAATCGGACGGAAAAATCGTCGCCGGCGGCGAATACGTGGGCGATAATAGCAATTACCAGTTCGGTCTAGCCAGATACAGCGCCGACGGCGTCTTGGACACGACCTTCGGCGTGAACGGCAAAGTCGTCGCCAACTACAACCTAGTTGAAAATTTGGGCTACGGCGGAATCCCGACCGGAACCTTCTCCAGCGGTTCTCCGACGGGCGACCAGGATTGGATGGGCTACGGCGGATCGTATTTCTCCGGCTTGGCGATTCAAGCGGACGATAAGATCGTGGCGGTCGGCTCGATCAACAACGAAGATTTCACGGTCGTTCGCTATGACGCCGACGGCGCGTTGGATACGAACTTCGGCGACGACGGAATTCTCACGGCCGACGTGAACGACGGCAGCTACGACGGAGCCCGCGTCGTGAAAGTCCTCGCCGACGGAAAGATTCTCGTCGCCGGAAACTCCAACGACGGAACCCAAAACGGAATCGGCCTCGCCCGCTTCAATCCAGGCGACTTCTCGAAAAACGTCAGCGCGACGAACGTCGCTCCGTACGTATCGATTAGCGGAGCGTCTTCGGTGAAGGAAGGTTCGACGTACACGCTGAATCTTATTGCGGAGGATCCGGGAACGAACGCCGTCAATTACTGGACGGTGAATTGGGGAGACGGCGCCGCGAGCGAGCAAATTTCCGGCGCCGCGACTACGGCGACGCACGTGTACGCGAATAAAGGAAGTTACGCGATCACGGCGACGGCGACTGACGAGGACGGAACGTACGCGGTCGGCGGCTTATGCTCGTTGGACGTCGTTTACAACGGCGGCGCGGCGGTCAGCGCCGACGCTTGCACGTCGATGGCGGTTCAAGCGGACGGCAAGAGCGTGGTCATCGGTTTTGAAAACGGAAACTTCGTGTTGGTTCGTTACAACGCGAACGGAAGTCTCGATGCGACGTTCGGCGCGAACGGCAAAGTAACGACGAACTTCGGCGGCGAGGATCGCGCTTATTCCGTGGCGATTCAAGCGGACGGCAAGATCGTCGTCGCCGGAACTTGCGACGGCGACTTCGCTTTAGCGCGTTACAACGCGAACGGCAGTTTGGACGCGACCTTCAGCGGCGACGGCAAGGTTACCACCGATTTCGGCGGCTACGACGTCGGTTATTCCATATCTATTCAAGCGGACGGTAAGATCGTCGTCGTCGGAACTTGCAATGGCGAAGGAGCAATCGGTTTCTATTCCTTCAGCACCAGCGGATTCATCTTAGCGCGTTACAACGCGGACGGCAGTTTAGATACGACGTTCAGCGGCGACGGCAAGGTCTCCACGCAAATCAACGCCGGAACACCTGAATACGCCTACGCATCGCTCATTCAAGCGGACGGCAAGATCGTCGTCGGCGGCACGTCGAACGGGCACTTCGCGCTTGTGCGGTACGACGTGAACGGAAACATTGATACGACGTTCGGAAGCAACGGCGTCACGCTAACCGCGTTAGATTCGATTTACGGCAACGTGATTACGGCGTTGGCGGTTCAATCGGACGGAAAAATCGTCGCCGGCGGCGAATACGTGGGCGATAATAGCAATTACCAGTTCGGTCTAGCCAGATACAGCGCCGACGGCGTCTTGGACACGACCTTCGGCGTGAACGGCAAAGTCGTCGCCAACTACAACCTAGTTGAAAATTTGGGCTACGGCGGAATCCCGACCGGAACCTTCTCCAGCGGTTCTCCGACGGGCGACCAGGATTGGATGGGCTACGGCGGATCGTATTTCTCCGGCTTGGCGATTCAAGCGGACGATAAGATCGTGGCGGTCGGCTCGATCAACAACGAAGATTTCACGGTCGTTCGCTATGACGCCGACGGCGCGTTGGATACGAACTTCGGCGACGACGGAATTCTCACGGCCGACGTGAACGACGGCAGCTACGACGGAGCCCGCGTCGTGAAAGTCCTCGCCGACGGAAAGATTCTCGTCGCCGGAAACTCCAACGACGGAACCCAAAACGGAATCGGCCTCGCCCGCTTCAATCCAGGCGACTTCTCGAAAAACGTCAGCGCGACGAACGTCGCTCCGTACGTATCGATTAGCGGAGCGTCTTCGGTGAAGGAAGGTTCGACGTACACGCTGAATCTTATTGCGGAGGATCCGGGAACGAACGCCGTCAATTACTGGACGGTGAATTGGGGAGACGGCGCCGCGAGCGAGCAAATTTCCGGCGCCGCGACTACGGCGACGCACGTGTACGCGAATAAAGGAAGTTACGCGATCACGGCGACGGCGACTGACGAGGACGGAACGTACGCGGTCGGCGGCTTATGCTCGTTGGACGTCGTTTACAACGGCGGCGCGGCGGTCAGCGCCGACGCTTGCACGTCGATGGCGGTTCAAGCGGACGGCAAGAGCGTGGTCATCGGTTTTGAAAACGGAAACTTCGTGTTGGTTCGTTACAACGCGAACGGAAGTCTCGATGCGACGTTCGGCGCGAACGGCAAAGTAACGACGAACTTCGGCGGCGAGGATCGCGCTTATTCCGTGGCGATTCAAGCGGACGGCAAGATCGTCGTCGCCGGAACTTGCGACGGCGACTTCGCTTTAGCGCGTTACAACGCGAACGGCAGTTTGGACGCGACCTTCAGCGGCGACGGCAAGGTTACCACCGATTTCGGCGGCTACGACGTCGGTTATTCCATATCTATTCAAGCGGACGGTAAGATCGTCGTCGTCGGAACTTGCAATGGCGAAGGAGCAATCGGTTTCTATTCCTTCAGCACCAGCGGATTCATCTTAGCGCGTTACAACGCGGACGGCAGTTTAGATACGACGTTCAGCGGCGACGGCAAGGTCTCCACGCAAATCAACGCCGGAACACCTGAATACGCCTACGCATCGCTCATTCAAGCGGACGGCAAGATCGTCGTCGGCGGCACGTCGAACGGGCACTTCGCGCTTGTGCGGTACGACGTGAACGGAAACATTGATACGACGTTCGGAAGCAACGGCGTCACGCTAACCGCGTTAGATTCGATTTACGGCAACGTGATTACGGCGTTGGCGGTTCAATCGGACGGAAAAATCGTCGCCGGCGGCGAATACGTGGGCGATAATAGCAATTACCAGTTCGGTCTAGCCAGATACAGCGCCGACGGCGTCTTGGACACGACCTTCGGCGTGAACGGCAAAGTCGTCGCCAACTACAACCTAGTTGAAAATTTGGGCTACGGCGGAATCCCGACCGGAACCTTCTCCAGCGGTTCTCCGACGGGCGACCAGGATTGGATGGGCTACGGCGGATCGTATTTCTCCGGCTTGGCGATTCAAGCGGACGATAAGATCGTGGCGGTCGGCTCGATCAACAACGAAGATTTCACGGTCGTTCGCTATGACGCCGACGGCGCGTTGGATACGAACTTCGGCGACGACGGAATTCTCACGGCCGACGTGAACGACGGCAGCTACGACGGAGCCCGCGTCGTGAAAGTCCTCGCCGACGGAAAGATTCTCGTCGCCGGAAACTCCAACGACGGAACCCAAAACGGAATCGGCCTCGCCCGCTTCAATCCAGGCGACTTCTCGAAAAACGTCAGCGTTGAAGCTTCAATATCTACAATTCAAGCCCAGGCGTTTTCATATTCTTCGGAAAGCAATCTCTATTCTCTGAATTACTCCGTAACCGGTAGCGTTAGTGCGTCGATCGTCGTCAACGTCTATCGCTCGGCGAACGGCGCTTCAACCGGCGAAATTCTTGATAGCTACGTCATTAGCGCTTCCAGCTTGCTCAGCGTGGGAAGCCATTCCGTCACATTCGCGCCAGCCGCCAACATCGACGCCGTCGACGGCGCTCTTATCGCTACGATCAGCAACGGCCAAACGAACTCTCAGGCTACGACGAACGTCGTCGCACAGCCGACGAGCCTAGCGGTGACGGCTACTTCAACCTCCGTAATCCATCTTGCCTGGACCGACAACTCCTACGGCGAATCGGGCTTTGAAATTCAGCGCAGTCTTAACGGCGTTGACTGGACGCCGCTGATATCTCGTCCTGCTAATACGTTATCTTATGACGATCAGAACTTAACCGAGGGAACGAAGTATTATTATCGCGTTCGGGCAACTAGCGCGACGGAGAACTCCGCGTACTGCGCTTCCAGATTTGCGACGACGTACTTAAACGCTCCGACCGACTTATCCGTTTCCTCAATTTCCGTTAACCAAGTCAGCCTACAGTGGAATTACAACTCCACGCAAAGTACTTCTTACGTCATCGAACAACTCGCCTCGAACGGAGACTGGTTTGCAATAGGGACGTCAACTTCTTCGTCGGCAACGATTTCGCCTAATTCGCCTTTTGATCTAACTAAGACAAATAAATTCCGCGTGTATGCCGTCGTCGGCGACTTGACTTCGCCTCCGTCGAACGTCGCAACTGTAAAAGCGGCTCTCTGCATCCGCCATTGGACAGGCTCAGCCGGTTCCAACTTGTGGTCGGTCGCAGAAAATTGGAGCAACGGAGTCCCTCAAGCAGGCGATGTTATTGAATTTGATAACGCTTGCGTCACGTACAACGATCTCTCTGCCGGAACGGTTTTCGATTCGATAAAGATCACCGCAAACAACGTGAAATTGGAAGGCAACGAAATAACGTTGAATAGCGGAATCTCCTTGTCGGCGGAAAACGCTCAAAGCGAGATTTCGTTAAACGTCACGATAGCGAACTCTGCGGCCTTCGAAGCGGCTAAGAACTCCGGCTTGCTTATGTCCGGCGGGATCGTCGCGAACGCCAGTTCGCTTACGAAATCGGGGGACGGCTTACTTACGCTCGCCAATGGCCTGTCCGGCCATACTGTGCAAATCGACGCAGGAACGTTGAAGATCGGAGCGGCTTCCGTTCTTACGTCTCTTTCGCTTTCCAACGGCGGAATTTTGGACCTAAACGGTTTCCAGTTAGTAGTTTCAAAGATAACCGCTTCTTCAGGAAGCGTCATCGAAAACTCCGACTCGGACGTCGCTTCAATTGAAGTTTATGTTAATCAAAACACGACGAATGTTTTTGCCGGATCAATCAAAGTCGGCCAAGGCTACGGAGAAGTCGCGCTAACGAAGAGCGGCGGCGGAACGCTCGTTCTGTCGGGCAAGAATGAATCAGCCGTCGCCACTACGGTCGCGGGAGGCACGCTGCAGGTCGGAAACGAGTTCGGCAACGGATCGATCGTCGGAAATATCGTCAACAACGCGACGTTGAAGTTTCAAACAACGCTATCTCAAACCTATGACGGCGTAATTAGCGGCTCCGGCTCATTGATCAAGAGTGGCACAGGGACTTTGATCCTAACCGCCGTCCATTCGTTCACAGGAGAGACTACGATCAGTCAGGGAACGCTGCAAATCGGCGACGGGCTAACGACTGGAAGCGTCTTAGGAGCAATTGTCAACAATGGAGTGTTAACTTTGTTTCCGGCGGGGGACATTTCGTTCGCGAATGCCGTCTCCGGCACGGGAAGCTTGAAGTATTTGGGGACGGGAACCATTACTTTCAATTCGGCGAATACCTATACCTATACGGGATACACCGAAATCAGTTCAGGTTCGATGAATTTAGTGGGGACGATTTCAAATCCTTCAAATACGAGCGCGACGGGCGATGTGCTCGTGCGAAATGCGGAGCTCGTCGGCAACGGCTCTACTTCACACGGCGTGACCATCGACCGCGGCGGCGTTTTGAACCCTATTGAAAACGGTTCTCCGACGACCATAAGCGTCGGCGACCTTGTGTTAAACGCTGGCGCCGTTTTAAAAACTACCGTTAACCGCACTGGCGCTCCTTACGGACCTTTCGGGCAAGTCGTCGTGACTGGGCGTGTGACGATCTACGACGCCGAACTCACGCTTCTTGGCGACGACGGAGACGGCAGCCAATTGGCCATCGTCATCATTCAAAATGACGGAACTGATTCAGTTCAGGGAAGGTTCGGCCAGAAAATCAGAACGGCTTCAGGCGAGGAAACGACACAAGAAATCGCCGAAGGCTCGGCCGTCAATGTGAACTACGTCATTTCCTATTGTTACAATGCCGAAACCGGCAAATTTTTCTCCGGCAATGACGTCGCATTAATTAAAAAGGACGATTATTACGCCGCACTGACGTTTACGACTCCCGCCTCGGTTTCCTATTACGGAGGCGTTACCGCGTATCTTTCCGTGGGGGCGAGTTCTCGCCTTGACGCCTCGGATTTGATTTACACATGGGAAGTAGTTTCAAAGCCGGCGGGCGCCGCTGATCCCCAGTTCTCCGTTAACGCCTCTTCGAGCTCCTATAATTCGACGGTGAGCCTTTTCGCGGCCGGCGAATATAAGTTTAGAGTTTCCGTCACCAGCTCGACGGAGTTTTGCTTGCAAAGCGAAGAAGTGACTTTAAACGTTGAACAGGTCGCATCGAGCATTTCGGTCGATCCCCAACTGACGATCGTCCCGTCCGGGGGAACGCAACAGTTTTCCGCGATCGCTTATGATCAGTTCGGCGACGAGCTTGCCGTTCAACCTACGTTTACCTGGTCCGCAAACGAGGGAACTGTCACCCAAGACGGACTCTGGACAGCTCCGTCGAGAGAGTCCAATTCAAGCGGAATTCAAGTGACCGCCACTTGCTACGATGAAAACGGGTCTCGGCAGTGCGACGGCGCCGGAACCGTATATGTGACGAATTCTCGCCCGGAGATCGACCAAGCCGCAAAAGCGGAAATTAGCGCGGACGGGCGTTCGGCAACGCTTTCCGTGCTAGGTAAAGACGACGCCGGAGAAGGCTTGTTAACTTACTCATGGACAGCGGTCGCTCTTACCCCAGGCGCATCAACTCCCAGTTTTAGTAATTATAATGATAACTTGAATAAGAGCATCACGGCATCGTTTTCCTCCATCGGCACATATCGCTTCATCGTGACGATTAAAGATGCCGGCGGGCTTGCCACGATGACGGACGTCGTCGTGACCGTCTCGCAAGTACTATCCGGTATTCAAATTCAAACAATTTCAGGCCATCTTGTCCCCGGCGAGTCTTACCAGCTAAGCGCCGTCGGCCTCGACCAATTCAATAACAAGATGGACGTCGTTCCGGCATGCCAGTGGTCATCCGAAACGTCAGATTATTTTACGCTCAGCGCCGACGGGGTAGTGACCGTCGCGGATAAAGCTTTAGACTATCCCAAGCCCTTTACGTTCACCGCTGTAACGAATAGCGGTTTAACCGACTCGGCGAACTTTGAAATCGGCGATGACGATCCGACGGTTTCCATATCCGCCGTCGCGACAATGAACGACGGCAACATGTCGGCCAAGCTTTCCGTGCTTGGGGACGACGACTCCGGAGAATCGAATCTAACGTATCACTGGTGCTATTTGAGCAAACCGTACGGCGTCGACGCCAATCCGTCGTTCGAAGTTAACGATACAAATAGCGCAAAAAACACCGTCGTTCACTTTTTCGGAGTTGGCGAATATTTGCTCCGAGCGATAATTACGGATAAATACGGATATTACATTACTAGTGATGTCACAGTGAACGTTGAGCAAACGTTCACGACGATTACGTTTAGTAACGCACCAAATAGCGTCGCCGCGAACGGTTCCGTTTCGCTTGCTCTCCTTTACGCCGATCAATTTGGCAATACAATGACCGCCTCCGATTTATCGGACTCCGCCGTGACTTGGCGCGCCACCGCCGGCTCCATTAGCGCCGACGGCACGTATTACGCGCCGAACGCGTCGATGCCGGTTACTATCACCGCCGAAAAGGACGGCGTAAGCGTTAGCAAATCGATAAACGTCGTCGTTGCGTCTCCGACGACTTCGGCGAGAACCGGCGATTCTTGGATGGAATCGTATTGGGAAGCGATGCTCGGCTCCTCCGGAACGAGCGGAACGGGGCTCCAGCACTATCGGCAGATCACCGGGCAATCGGTCGTCACCGTTAACGGCGGTAGTTATTCCGTCACTCCGAATTCCGTCGCCGCGCCGGGAGCGTTCGTTCTAACGACGAAGGGGAATTACTCCTCGAACACCGGAACCGTCACGACGACTCTTGACTACGTTTGCACCGTCGGCGACTCCAGTTATTCCGTGCGTGAAACAGACGCATCCAGTTTAACGATAACCGCTACTTTAAACGCGGACAATTCGTGGACCTACCTCGAAACGTACACGTTGACCTACGGCATCGCTATGCTTTCCGGAACGTCGCTTCCTCACGCTGCTGGGAGCTACACTTATACGTTCAGCGCCTACGGATCCGCTTCGACCTCTTACTACACTTGCACGGTCGTCGCTTCGATGGAAGCCGCAGGCTCATACGTCGTCGACGGCGTAACTGGCGACTGGACGCAGACGGTTAGCAACTCGGACACGATATCCTATACGTCCGCCGGGGTCAGCCGCTCCGGTTCGGGAAGCACGACCGCCAATAGCGTCCTCGGCGGCGAGACTTATAGTCCTTCCAACTCATACCAGTATGCGATTTATTACGCACTCTCGTCCGGAACGTGGACCGCTTCCGGATCCGCGTCAAACGTAAAGGCTCTTTCACAAACTTCAAACTCGACTGGCGATGATACGACGGACGGCATTACCCAGAGTTGGACTAAATTCGACGCAAGCTCCTATCGGTATCAATCGAATTACTCCTACGCGGGAACGGCGACTACCGGCGCATGGACGATGACTTCCGGCGGCGGCAGCTCCTCGGGAAGCGGTAGCGGGTCTTCCGAGTATTTCGGAGGCGGCAGCTATAGCTACTCGGCAAGCGGCGGAACGATCAGCGGCGGCTATTCCAAAAGCGGAAATAACGCGTCAGTCTATTCTTACCAAGCTACCGCAACTTGGAGCAGCGCCTCAGGCTGGTCGCAATCCGGATCGAAAACGGTCGCAAATTCCGGGGAACAATATTATAGCTATTCAGGAGCCGGTATGTACGCCGACTCCTCGACCGATGACGACCAGTCCTATAGCGTATCGGGAGTGCAGTCGGAAAACGGCTCAGATCACGAAATATATAGCGAAACTGATTCCTACGCTCTTGCTTCGGATGGAACCTGGGCGTTCGTTAACTCCGTTAGCTGGACCGCCGGCAACGGATACGGCTATTCAGCGTATTCAGGAGCAGGCCAATACGCCTATAGCGATAGCTCCCAATCCATGTCAGGAACTTTTTCGGAAAATGGATACGATCGAAGAGTTTATAACTATGACGGCAGAACTTCTTCCGCCGTTGAAACTATAAGCGGAGAGGATTCTTATTCGTACTCCGGTTCAGGATCTTACACGTCGCTAAAAGTTTCTCTCCTCGATGAACATGACGTGATTCAAAGCTTCAGCGGTGCGTTAAGCGAAAGCGGCAGCACTTGGGAAAGTTTCAACGAAAACAATTACTATTCGCAGTCTAACGGGAACTGGATTCTTCAGAGCGGAGTCGGAGTCTCTTCCGGAAGCGGCAGCTCGCATTCCTCCTACTCCGGATCAGGGTCGTATGTCCACTACGATTACGCATTCTATAATTCGACGGACAATGATTACGACGTAATGCGAGGGGATTTCGCGGAATCCGGCAGCGAGGACTCCTCTTACAATTATAATCTGAATGGAACGGCCGCCGGCGGGGTTTGGTCGTACTCGGGATCGCAAACTAATACGAGCGGAGGGCAGGCGCTCTTCTCCGCGCACGCGAGCGGAAAGGTCGACTCGTCTTGGAATAATTATTCCGCGACCGGAACGCGTAGCGAAGATTGTAACGCCGATGGTTCCTATAGTTACTCGTTATATTATAAAGCGAACGCGGCGAACGGCGATTGGGAGTCGTCGGGCGGAACAGGCTTCTCCGCGGGAGGCGGTTACCGCTACCAAACTCTTTCCGCCAGCGGAGACTATTCCGCCTCCGGAAATTACTACAACTCCAAGATCGCCGGAAAATTCTCGTTCGGCAGCGGAAGCGGATATTCCTATTCTTACGATACGGACTCGTCGTATAGCGACGGCGAGTGGACGACCAGCGGCAGCGGAACAGAGAGCCTTTACGGCTCCTCTCGCTCCGACTACTCCGGAAGCGGCAGCTATACCCGGTCTAACTGGCGCGGAGACGGCACGACTACCGGAACGCTTGCGGAGTCCGGGCATGCCGGCGAAACGTACTCCTATGTGAAAAACTATGACATTGAGTCTGACGGATCGTGGCGAGAAACGAACGGCACGGGCGGTTCGAGCGGCTCCGGATTCACGTATTCCCAATACAGCGGCGAAGGGGATTATTCGTCGACCGTCTACGGATCCTCGTGTGAGGGAGCGGTAACCGAAAACGGCTGGGAAGGCTCTTCTTACTCCTTCAAAACCGAAGCGAAGTTCAATAACGGGTATTGGAAGGAAAGCGGAAGCAAAACGGCCTCCGGAAGCGGACATAGTTGGAGAGATTTTGACGGAACCGGCGCCTTTTCAAATAGCCAATTGGGAAGCGGATTCGACTTAAACGGGACAGTGGATGAAAACGGTTGGGATGAAACGAATTTTATCTCCAAAAAAGAATACGCCTTGGATTTGAACGGAGATTGGCAAGCGGCGTCCGGATCGGCGACGGCGTCCGGATCCGGCTTGATGCACGCTTCATACTCGGCCAGCGGGGCGTTTAGTTCGATGTCCGTTTACTACGGCGAAGCTCAAGGAAATGCTTCGGCGAGCGGTTTCGACGATTCGTCGTACAACTACTCGGAAAATTATTCCCTTAATATTACGACCGACACTTGGTGTGGTGCGTCCGGATCAGGCGGCACGAGCGGAAGCGGCGAAACCCACTGGTCCTACGTCGGTTCAGGCTCGATGACGGTCAATAGATACGATATTCCCGTCAACGGATATCAAAACTATTACTGGAACGGTTTGAGCGTTCCCAGCAATTTTACGGCGTCAGGCAAAGATGATTCGTCGTATGAGTATGAAACGACGGCGACCTGTTACCGCGGCAATTGGTCGCAATCCGGCAGTCGGGCGGCGACCGCTTCCGGATCATCTTCCGGTTCGTACTCCGGTACGAAGTCTTATACCGTGGCGGGATGGAGCGGCATTACGGGAACGATGTCGGCCTCCGGCGACTCGAGCGACTCATATTACTACACCGTCGGATCTAAACTCCGAGCGAACGGCGAGTGGAAGGATTTGACCGGCAGCGGTTCCGCCTCCGGAACGGGAAATGACCATTGGTCCTATGCGGAAAGCGGAAATTATAGTTGGTCCACGTCTCCGTATTATTATTACGGCTATTACGCGGGTAATTCTTATACCGTTTCCGGATCGGCGAGCGCGAGCGGGCACGGCGATGCTCACCGCGAATATTCGACTTCCAGCAATCTCAAAGTCGTGGATTATTGGTCGCACTGGATTACGTCGGGATCGGCCACGACGACCGAAGAGGGCGGAATGAATTATTCCTATTCCGGCTCCGGCAGCGGAGCGTGGTCGTCGCACGACGAGGACAGCGGCGACCACTACGAGTGGTCAAGAGACGATGCTGCCGATTCCGCGTACAGCGAAAAAGGAAGCGGCGACTTTACCTATTATCAACGCACCGTTTGGACGAACAAAAATGATAATTGGTCGGTGCAATCTCAAGTTCTTTCCTCAAGCGGATCCACGCACGCCTCCACGCATTTTAGCGCTCATGCGTCCGGCTCCAACTACTCCTACACGGAAGGCTACTACGGCGAAAGCGAATACAACTCGGACTACCGCATGTCCGCCTCCTCCGATTTGTACTACGACGGCAGCTTCAGCGAACACGTCACGCGTTCGCGAAATTCCAAAGGGCAGTTAGTGACCTCCGGAACGTCGCAAGAGTCCAGGCATTATTCCGGCTCCAGCGATTACGATTGGGCGGATAATAACTTCGGTAACTCCGACTCTTACTACTGGTACGATTCCGTCGAGTCGAATAATCATTCTAAGTTTCATGAAAACAGCGACTACGACTGCATCGATACGTTCGTGACCACCTACGATTCCGACGGCAACGCCGTCTATTCCAGCACGTACGACGATTATTACCACTGGGGATACTCTTCCAGCAGCTGGGGAAGCGCCACTTACACGTACTCGAACGGGGAGAAGGATCACACTTCGTACTCCAATAGTTACGGTGATTCCTGGACCAGCGACGGCGGTTACGGGTGGTATTGGTGGGGCGGGTATTACTACGGCTACTACAGCTACTACGGACGCCCCAGCGGCTCGAACCCGTACGGCGCCGACGTTTTGACGACGTGCCCCAACGGTCTTCAGAACCCGGCGGAAACGAACGGTTCGTTGCACAACGGCTATTTCGGCGGGCTGGGCTTCAGTTCGGCGACCGGCGTGAAGAGTATCGTTGCATCCGAAGCGGGAAAAGCTTTGCCGCTTATCCCCCATGGAACGGGTTATTATTACTATAACTTCACGGCTTGCGCGCCGTGGCTCGCCTCCTACTCGGTGACGACTTCGTCCTTCGCCTGGCTTGCGCCCACTACGGCCGCGAACATGACGGTGAACGGCGGATATGTCCCCTGGATGGCTCGCTTCGACATCTCGACGCCTCGAGCGAACAAAGTTCCTAATCTCAATAATTCCGTCTTAAAGGGGAATTCGGATTCCGCCGCGACTGCCGCGACCGCCGCGGCGAAAAGCGCGGCTCCCGGTTCGTCCTACTCTTTCGGAAACGGGATTCTCGCCTCCTTTGACGACGCCGGAAATCTTATCGGTTTAACCGACCCGACCGCGAACGAAACGACTTGGAACTATGACGATTCAAACCGCGTGACGAGCGTGAGCGACGAGCTCGGAAACTCTAAGCTCTACGTTTACGACGACTCGGACAACCTTGTGCGTTATACCGACGCGAACGGCCGAGTTACGACCTACGCCTTCGACGCCGCCGGACGCGTCGTTTCGGAAGTATGGTACGAAAATGCGACGGACGCCGACGCCGAACTAAATGCGATCAATTCGTTTAGTTACGTGTACGATTCGCAGGGACGCGTTCTTTCGGAGTCGGATAACTATTCCTCGATCGCCTACGTGTACGATCCGCAGGGGCGTAAAATCTCCGTCACGCAATCGAGCGAAGGCGATCCGACCGTCGTTTTCACGTATACCTACGACGACGATAACGAAAATCCGACGAGCGTCGCCGCGATGATCGACGGCGTCATGGATTACGTTAATTACTACGCGTACGATTCGAACGGAAAATTGACGCAAATCATCCAGGATTGCGGCGACGAAAGTAATTCCATCGCGAACAAAGAGGTTAATATCTCCTACGATTCCGCCGGAAACGTCGTTTCGATCGACCGGTATGAACTCGGCTCCTACGTGGCGTCGAGCTACTATACCTACGACTCGCTCGGCCGACTGACCGGCCTGACGCACCGCCAAGGCGATACGGTTCTCGCCTACTACGCGTGGACCTACGCTTCCGACGACGCGACTGCCGCGTTGGAAACCGCTTCGCAAACCGCGGACTATTTCGACCTCGTTTCGTCGTATGACGCTAATACAATCGACTTGACGAATCTCGTAAGCGACGTTTCCGAAGCGGCTCTAATCGCGACTTGCACGTCGGCGGACGGAACCGCAACCTACGCCTATGACGCGAGCGGTCAAGTGACCGGCGCCGGCTATTCGAGCGGTACGCTGTCCGACGAATCCTATACCTACGACGCGAACGGCAACCGCACGAGCGGCGGCTACGTGATCGGCGCCGATAACCGAATTCTCTCCGACGGCACGTATGCGTACGCTTACGACGCCGAAGGAAATCGCGTCGCCAAGTTCGTTGACGAGGACGCCGACGGACTCCTCGACGCAGGCGACTCCGACGTGACGGCCTACGTTTGGGATAATCGCGATCGGCTGACCGAAGTCGTTTCCTACGTCACCTACGGCGGCGCGGCGAGCCAAGACGTCAAATATTTCTATGACGTCAAGAATCGCTTAATTCGCGAGGAGCTCGACGCGGACGGCGCCGGCGAAGCGGCGGCGACGGCCAAGGCTTTCGCCTACGACGGCAAGCAAATCGCGTTGCAGTTCGACGGCGAGGCCGACGAAACGTTGACCCGCGACGACCTCAGTCATCGCTATCTATGGAACCCGCAGGCGGTCGATCAGATTTTGGCCGACGAGCAATTGACCAAGATCGAATCCGGTTATGACGTTACCTCGCCCGGCACGGTGGTTTGGCCGCTTACCGACAATCTCGGCTCGGTCCGCGACTTAGCCGTTCAAGATGCGGCGACGGGCGTGACTTCAGTCGTCAACCATCGGGTTTACGACGTTTTCGGCAATCTGAAGAGCGAGACGAACCCGGCGACCGGTCTTGCCGCCGCCGTCGATAGCGTGTTCGGCTTCACCGGCCGGTTGCACGACGACGCGACCGGACTGCAAAATAACTTGAATCGCTGGTATGACTCCAAGACCGGCTCGTGGACGTCAAAGGATCCTTCCAGCTTCAACGGCGGCGACGCCAACCTGTATCGCTACGTCGGAAACTCGCCTCTCAATGCAACGGATCCGACCGGTTTGTGGAAGGTTACAAAAACGCCTATAAGGGGTGCTCCAGTTCATGAGGATATTTCTGAGCAGGCGGCGATAGCTGCGCGTTTATTATACATTGATGGAGATGGGCAAGTTCGCAGTACGACCCACGTCGATTACAAATCAAGTTTAAATGTTGGTGGTGGATTATATAATGGAATAATGAGTGGTTCTAAGTGGACCGACATGCCAGACGGTTATGTAAAGAGTAGCATTTACCTTGTCACAGAACACCAGAGCATGTTTGGGCAAGACTTAAAGGCAACCGCCGATACACATCATGGATCGACTGTTTTTCGTCATGGGATGACAAATCATCTGGTAGGTGGTGGAGTGTCGATGGAAAGTGCGGAGAAACTAGCTGGAGATATTGCCACTTGGATTTGCGATCAGTATTACGCAGCACTAAAAAGCATGTTTTGCAGAGAATACGTGAAGGCAGGACTGGAGATTGGAAAGGCATTACATACAATAGCCGATCTGTATTGCCCGTCGCACGTTGAGAGGACGTCCGTAGATGGTACGATAATAAGATTTCAGGACTATGACGCGCAATACGTAGTCCAGCATGAAGCTGATGATTATGTTAACGATTTCACACGTCCTTATTATAAAGAGGCTATAAAGAAGTGTAGCGAATTATTAATGATATTTCGTTCGGACATCATCACGGTAGGCGATTGGATAAACGGTGGTGTAATGGCAGATAAGAAGACAGTGGATAACAATATAAGAAAGTGGTGCACGGACAGAATTCTCCAGATAACATCAAGTACTGAAAATGGCGGAGTAGCTAAAAGATACTCCTTGCAGCTCCCAGCTACCAACGACGGTTTACTAATAACCCCATCGGGCGGAAGGATGCCGACAGACTATTAGGATCTAATCGCTGGTAATTGAGACATTGCTTATCAGATAGTTTATATTGATACTATAAATATAGTACTTGTAGTGTTATCGAACGATTCGGATTAGGAATATCCTGTTTTGATGCGTATATTGTCAAATACGAACTGTTGTTTAATATTTTTATTCTAGGCAGTAGCTATTGAATTATTATTCTATTTCTAGAACTTTGTTCATGTTTGCAGGCAGCTTACTCGTTTTGTCATCTGTCGGATGTGGCACAAACGATGGGGATGCCGCCTCATATATTCGCTCAATCGGAGGGACCATTCAGCCTGACGCCGTGTATGGATACAGGATAGATTTGGCTGGGTGCGACGTCTCTGGCGACAAGTTGAAAAGACTGCAAGAGATATTTCCAATACGCCACCTTTGCCTTGCTAATACCGGAAAATCCCTAACGGATCACGAACTGCAGTATCTATCAGAGATCATAGGGATAAGATATCTTGACCTCTCCGGCACCAACATCGACGACATGGGACTAAAGCATTTAAGCAATTTAAAAACACTTCAGAGTCTCCGCCTTTGCAGGACAAACATCACTAATGCCGGATTATTCCACATCACGTCTTTATCGCGGCTTGAAGAGCTTGATATTTCTGCGACTGGCGTCACGGACGATGGCCTTGTTTTCTTAGAAAGACTTTTGAAAATTAAAACACTAATGCTTCTTGAATCGCCTGTTTCGGACAAGGGATTGGGTAATATTGGAAAACTGCCTGACCTAACGACATTAGATTTATACAAGACAAAAATATCAGGCGACGGATTGCAGTATCTTTGTCATTTGCGGAATCTCTCTTACCTTGATCTCTCGTATACTATGATTAATGACGAGGCTTTAAGTCGTCTTGAAAATTTTGTTGACGGCGTGAGCCTAGACTTAAAGCTAACTGGCACGGACGTGGCTGGAACTGGCCTGAAAAGTCTTCGATTAATCGAACGACTTAGAAGTCTTGATCTGCGTTATACTAAAGTCAATGACTCTGCCATTGAGTTTCTGAAAGATATAACGCAACTACGCAATATAAATCTGCAAGGCACAAGTGTTTCCGACGCCGCAGTGGAGGATCTTCGGCGTGCGTTGCCGAACTGCGAAATTGTGAGATGATTCCTCCTTCAATGAATGGGTGTCTTTAGTTTATATCCAATCGGTCAAATTCTTCGGGCGTCGCTCGTCATAACCGCTTTACCGTGTTATAATGCCGTTTCGTTTTTTTCTTAAATTGCATTCGCACCTTTTGACGTAGCAGGCTTTTTATGACGCGACGAATTATATTGGGGTTGGGCGCCGGGCAGTGCGGCCTGCAACTCTTGGCGAAAACGCTTAACTCGCAACGCGATACGGCCGTCTCTTTCGAGCAATGGCCGTTGCTCCCTTGGCGTCGTGAGCCCGATGCGCCGGGAATCCGCGACCGGCTCGCTCGAATTCTCGCCACCCGCAAACCGCGGGTCGTCGGCGACGTCGCGTCGTTTTACCTCCCCTACGTCGAAGAGGCCGTCGATTTCGACTCCTCGATCCGCATGATTTGCCTCAAACGCCCGCAAGACGAAATCGTCGCGGGGTATTGCTCCGCGCTCGATAAAAATCCGCGGTGCGCCGTGAATCACTGGGCCGAAGAGCCCGGGCCCGGTTGGCAGCACGACCCGTTCTGGTCTCGCATCTTCCCTCAGTACGACACGCAAGATCGCGTCGAGGGCGCTCGACGTTATTGGGACGAGTATTATTCACTCGCCGACGAGTTGGCGAATCGTTTTCCCGATCAATTCCGCGTGTACGACACCGACGTGTTGACCGCCGAGGCCGGCGTGCGGGAGGTTTTGGGATTCGCCGGCTTTTCCGCCGAGGAGCAAGTCGTCATCACCGGCATGCGTAATTTCTCGGGGCCGCCGGTCGTGCCCGCCGTGAACGTTCCTGCGCGTCCCCCGTTGCATCCGATGGACCCTCGCAAGTGCGTGATTCTCGTCCCGTTTGCGGGATTTATTCATCCCGCTTGCGACGAAGCGTTGAAGGAGCTGGAGCGTCGCGGGTATGAGGTCCGCCGAGTCGGCGGCTACGCCGCCATCGATCAAGGCCGCAATCAAATGGCCACCGACGCTCTTTTGGAAGGATACGACGAAACCATCTGGATCGATTCCGACGTCGGTTTTCATCCGAACGCGATCGATCAACTGCGTTCGCACGGTTTGCCGATCGTCGCCGGCGTCTATCCGCAAAAAAATAAATTGGCGTTGGCCTGCCATGTGATGCCGGGCGCTCCTTCGATGACCTTCGGCAAGCATGGCGGTCTGACGGAACTGCTCTACGCCGGAACCGGTTTTTTGCTGATTCGACGCGAAGCGTATTTAACGATTCAGCGAAAGCTCAAGTTGCCCACGTGCAACGAGCGTTTTGGCCATGCCATGATCCCTTTCTTTCAACCGATGATTCGTAAGATCGAGGAAGGATATTGGTATTTGGCCGAAGATTACGCTTTCTGCCAACGCGCGCGGGATTGCGGATTCCGCATTATGGCCGATACGAGCATTCGGCTCTGGCATATCGGATATGCGCAATTCGGTTGGGAGGACGCGGGAATCGAGCGATCAAGATTCCAATCCTTCACTCTGAACTTCGGCGAAAAACCCGCTTCAACGCTACAGGGCGCCTCGGTCGAATCGCAGCCGGCATTGGATAATTTCATACGAGAGCATGCTTGGCCGGAGCAAAAGCCGTTGGCGGCTCCGTTTCCTGAGCGGAACTGGTTATTTCCAGGCACGCGAGAATTGCTTTCGCGTTCAATTACTCCTGCTTCGCGTTTGATCGTCGAAGTCGGATCTTGGACCGGACGTTCCACGCGTTTTTTGGCGTCTGCCGCTCCTGCGGCGACAATTATCGCCGTTGATCATTGGAACGGCAGCGAAGAGCATCGCAACGATCCGGAATTGGCGGAATGTCTGCCCCGTCTCTACGAAACGTTTCTCGCCGAATGCTGGGAGCAACGTTCTCGGATTATTCCGGTTCGCGCTGATTCACGGGTCGGCATGCAGCAGATCGCGGAGGCCGGCTTACAACCGGACCTTATATACCTCGACGCCGATCATCGCTTTGAAAGCGTCCGCGACGATCTGATCGCAGCCCTCGATCTATTTCCTCACGCGGCCATCGTCGGCGACGACTGGGACTGGGAAGGCGTACGCCAAGCCGTTAATTTCGTCGCACAAGACCGAGGCCTTCGATTTGAAACTGCCCAAACCGGCTGGAAAATCATGCGCTGACGTCTCCGCGTCTTCAGTTTATCGCTTGACGTTTTCCTCAAAACTTGGTCCGAACGAAAGGTGAGATTATTTGTCTCTTTCCTAAAGAAGGGGTAACGTCTGCATTTATGCGCAGATTGAAGGGCAGCCCTTGGCTTGGTAGGAATGAGATGTTGAAGTTTCAGGACTAGCGAAACGAAGGGGCCTCCCCGACGATTATTCCGAGAAGACTTCGGATCGGACGGACACGCGAGCGGGGCGCTACGATCGGAAGTTGCATACGAAGGCGGGAGAGGTGACTCTGAAGATGCCGCAGTTGAGATCGGCGCCGTTCGAGACGCAGATCATCGAACGCTACCGGCGTCGCGAGTCGTCGGTGGAGGAGGCATTGATCGAGATGTATTTGGCGGGCGTAACGGTGCGCCGAATGGAGGATATCACAGAGGCGTTGTGGGGGACGCGGGTGAGCGCGAGGGCGGTCAGCGAACTGAACCAGAAGATATACGGTCACATCGACGCCTGGCGGAACCGGCCCAAAGCGGACGCTCGGCCTTACGTCTATTTGGACGGGATTTGGCTGAAGCGATCGTGGGGCGGTTCGGTGGAGAACGTGGCGGCGTTGGCGGTGGGCGAGAACGACTACCGCAAGATCATCGGCAACCGAGCCAACATGTCGCAAAAATTGCCGAAGAGTTCTCACTTGGCTTGAAGCGAGTATCGAGCGGGAGCCCACGGTTGCGGCGGAGGAGAGTTCGATCTCTTTTCCAAAGCGGCTCGATAAGCGTTTTAATCAGGATTGCACGCATGTCGACGATATTATTTACTTGGGAACGCGGCGGAGGGCTTGGCCACTTGGCGAACATCTTGCCGCCGGCCAACCGTCTTGCCGAGCGAGGTCATCGCGTCGTCGCGGCCCTACAAGACGTAACCCGTGCGTCGCGACTCTCACCGCATCCCGCGATTCAATTTCTACCGACCCCTCCGACTTCGGCGCCTTCGCACGCTATCGCGCAGGTCCGAAATTTCGCCCATTTATTGAGCAATCTCGGCTTTTGCGACGAAGCGCCGCTGAAAGACTCCGTTTCGGCATGGCGGAATATCTACTCGGAAGTACAGCCTGACCTAATCGTCTTCGACCACAGCCCGACCGCGCTTCTCGCCGCCCGAGGGCTTGCCGTTAAAAGGGCGCTCCTCGGCACGGGCTTTTTTTGCCCGCCCGACCGCTATCCCATGCCCGACTATCGCCCGCTGCTGGGAGACGCGACGGTACGGCTAAAACGGGACGAGGACCTGCTGCTTCAAAACGTAAACGGCGTTTTGAGCGCGGTCGGGGCCGAGCCGTTGGTTCGATTGTCGCGGCTGTACGCCGAGGTTAACGAGAACTTCTTGGCGACCTTTCCCGAGTTGGATCATTACGGGCGGCGCAACAACGTGCGCTACTGGGGCGTTTGGCCGAACCTCGGCGGAGCGAGACCGGTTTGGCCAAAAGGATCGGGCAAAAGAATCTATGCGTACCTAAAGCCCTTCCCCTCGCTTCCGAACCTCTTGGCCGCTTTAAACCGACCTGGCCATTCCGTCATCGTGTACGGCGCCGGCCTGGACGAATTTCGCGGTCGATTCGAATCGGAAACCGTCTCTTTCGCCAGTGAAAGTCTGGATTTAGCGGCAGTCGGTCGGGAATGCGACCTCGCCGTTCTCAACGGCAACCACGGCACGACGGCTTCGATGCTGCTGGCGGGGCGACCGACGCTGCAAATCCCGCTCTACGTCGAACAGGCGATATTCTCCTTGACGGTAAAACAAATCGGCGCCGGCACGCCGGTTTTCTGCGACGGCTCCGAACAATTCTTGCCTGCGCTGGAGGCGTTGCTCAACGACCCGAGATTCTCGGCCGCGGCTTCCAGTTTCGCCCGAAACTACGCCGAGTTCGATCCGCAAAAACAAATCGACGCGGTCGTCCGACGCATCGAAGAATTAACGGTCGCCTAACGATCGACGCCATCCGCGAAAGGCGAACATCGCCCCCCCTCGTTAACGTTTGATCGGATGAAAGATTTTGTCCTTCACCGACTCGTAGCCTTCATGTCGATTCCGCCAACATAAAGAGCCGTCGAGCAACTGCTGCGTGGTCGATTCGATATAAAAACGTTCTTTATCCTCGGGACGAACGAAATCGCCGGCGCCGCCGAAATCGCGTAAGGAGAATCCGTGCTCGCGCAAAAGAGTGGGGACCAGCACTTCGTGGTGCCCGACCCAACCGGCTTTATGCATTTCGTCGATATGCTTTAACGCGCAAGCGGAAATCCTATATATCGGATTGAATGATCGCAAACGGTCTCGCCACGCGACGGTCTCACGAGGATGAATGCACGCTCGCCACCAATACCAGTCCGGCTCCTGTTCGTAACGGCGAATATGCGCAGAGAGAAGATCGGAGCGGTCGCTGAAGTATTTAAAAAAATTTCTCCAATCGCCGGTATAGCGAACGTCGTATTCGATATACCAGTAGAAATCGAATTCACGCTTTTGCGAAAACGCGATCAGCGGGAAATGATTGCTCCCCGGAACGAGCGAATCGTGGAACGCGGACGATTCGCACGCTCGATCGACGACGATTGAAGAAACGGCGCTCGATTGAAAAAGCGATCGTTGCGCGAGCAAAGTTCGATAGCCCAAATCCCCGACCATTTTCGTCGAAAACGCGAAGTGCGGGAGAGACTGAACGCGCTCGTCGACGGCACAGCCGTCTTTTTGATGAAATAGCACGAAACAATTTTCGCCTGCGACATCCTGCAATTTAGCGAACTCGGTCGCCAAAACGTCGTTGAAAAAATGCGTAGCGAAGAGAATCGCGATGTTATGCATAAACGCTTAACCTTCGGCCTTCGAGGCGCGTTTAAACAGCCCTGTGCAGCCGTATACACCGCAAAATTCAAACTTAGACGGCGAAAGTCCGTCGCGAACCGCTTGAAGGACGCCGTAGTCGGATTGCCCCGGATCGGAATTCCGAACGTCGTTAAAGTCGTGAAACAAACAATACCCTCCTTCGACGATCAGATTCGCCAATTGGCGGCATACGGCAAGAACGGCTCGATAATCGTGTGCATGATCGATAAAGGCGAAAGCAAATCGTTCGCCTTCCTTAACCAATTTTTCGCAATAAGTCGCAGCGTTTCCGCACTCAACCTTGACGCGATCGTCAAGGCGTCGTTTCTTCAGGTTGGCGACGGCGTCGCTAACATGGTTCGGGTTCAAATCGACGGAAAGAACCGAGTTCCTTTTTGCGGCGTCCGTTATCGCTTGAGCGATGATCGACGTGGACAACCCATGTCCGCAGCCTAATTCAAGAACGTCGCCTTCCGAAAAAAAGGCCAGTTCATAGAGTTTCAATGCGTCTTCACGCCGCAACCAGCCGGAAATACCTTCGTCGATTAGTTCGTTTATTAATGGACATTCGGCGTAATGCCGGTGGGCGTCGTTGACGTAGGAAACGACCTGGCCGTAGGTCGGGATATACGGCTGCGAAACGCCGCAGAAGTCCGGAATTTCGAATTTTCGCGAAGCTACAACTCCTTCGGAGCGAAACGCGCCGTCGCACCGATATTGGTCGCCGCGAGATATCGCTCGATAATGAAAAACGAAACTGGATGGCGCATGGCCGATCCGCCGATTCATTCGTCTCCATCGCTCTTGAAGTTCATCCTCGTTGCCGACCAACGGAAAGGACGGATTGAAAACATGGGCGGCGTCGAACGCCCCCGATTTCCAAACGGCGGTTTTCGCCATCATGAAAAAACCGTTGATTGCGCTCTCAAAGACGACGTCGATCGGATACTTTTGGCGGAAGAAAGTCGCCGCTGCGGCGAGGTCTTCGGGGGAATCGCTAGCTGCGTAGTTTGGATCGTAATAAAACGCGTTTTGACGTTGTTCGCCCAACGGATCTCGACGCCATCCTGGCGCGTTCGTTATCGGGCCGACAAGATCAAACGAATGCGATAGATGATGGATTAACGGAATATGCCAACCTTCCGTAAAGAGAAGATCGCTGTTGCCCGGACATGCGTATTCCGCTCCTAAGCGATCCGCTTGAATTAATCCCCAATTCCACGAGCGGGTTAAACCACCCCGCGTTTCAAAGCGAAAAAATTCAAATCGATCTTTCGGCAATTCGCGGAGCCACGCGACGCTTTCCCTGTTGAAATCCGGCGAAGCGTCGTCGACTATGACGCAAAAACTATCCGGCGGTGAAAATTCAAAAAAGGAAATCGCGCACCGGCGCGCAAAATCGTACTTACCGTATATCGGTAGAATAAACGCGATTTGCGACATATCAGATTCCCCGCGGCACGCCAAAGAAAGCCGTTGACGACGCCTTGATCCGCCCGAATTGTTGCATCTCACGATCCTTTTTGACTCAACGTCAATCTCTTTTCGCCGCATCAGACGGCAATTCAAAACGACTTCCCCCCTCTCGTCGCATATGGGAAAGCCACGCTTTTGTATTCGTCAGATACTCGATGAAAGAGCGCCTTCGCGAACCGCGCGTGCGGCTTACGTTCAAATTCACTCAGCTTACGCCGCAAACAGAGCGTGCCGAGAAGTATCCATTATAAGTTGCCGCCGCGTTATCGTAAACACGTGCCGCTCAATCGCGTTTTCCGCCAAAATGGAGACCAACTAATAATAACGCTCCGGCGACTCGTATACGGCTTTTTGCGTCTGATTCGCAGTTGAGCTTAAAAGTTATTCGGAAATTGCGCCCCCCCAATAAGCGTTTCTCCGAAGCCCCTCTCCAATGCGAACAGCCCTCGCTTAACTGAAACGAAGCTAGCCCATGCGTCTATTTAGATTGTGCAGAATCCGCAAAGCTGCTTCAAATTGCGATGCGCATTCAAAATGGCGCAACACCAATCACTGCGTAATTCTTCAATTAACGTTTACCTACTCATAATTTTATGTATATTTTGCATTATTATTCGTATAATTATATTGCAATAGACTACTAGGCTATTATTTCTGTTTTTCATTTTTTCGTTTAATCAAACATGTTGTCTTCGACGAATCGCCTCGCCTGGCGGTTTTCCGCAAAGATGCGATTCATTTTTTTGTAGTTCATGGAGGTGACCGCAAGATGCATTCTAGATGTGCCGGGACGACGTGTCCCGACGATTTGCTGTTTAAATTGAGTATAATGTCTTGATTCGAGCAACTCCGCCCCAACCGGAACGGACGCAAGGGATCGTCACACTGCTGAATGTCCGCCAAGCCGCAAGGATGTTGGAGATTGGGGCGCGAACGTTGTGGAGCGAGACGGCGTCGCGTGGCAATCTACCCGGCGTCGTTATCTGCAAAAAGGGCTTGCGATACCGCCCGCAGGAGATCGAGGCCTATATCGCCCAGAAAACGGTGCGACCGAGCGGCGAAGCTGAGCGGTCGCGCAATGAACAAGAAAACGGCCGGAATGCATAGCGCGAAATACGACGCACCGATAGCGCAAAATACAGCGCAGCGCCCAGCTGCGGAATTTAGCAATCCTTCGCAAGAAAAAAACAAAGCCCTTGATATTCAAGGGCTTATATATGATGGTGCGACGTCTTGCGACGCTCCGCAAACGCACCCAGTACCCCCTAGGGGAGTCGAACCCCTGTACTTGGACTGAGAATCCAATGTCCTAGGCCTCTAGACGAAGGGGGCCTAATTTCACGCATACTCTCCCGGCCAACCTCATTCGGCCGAACGGGAAGCTCTTATTTTTACCTAAACTGGAATTTGCTGTCAACGGGCGGGGAGAGCCGGATTCCGCCGTAATTTCGACCTAATTTGGGGGTGCGCTGCAGTAGAGCCGGCCACCAAAATTCCACAGCCGATTCATAAGGCCTTTACTGCGATTCGCGAGCGGAAGTGCGTTCTTTTAGGTACGCCTCCCAATCTTCGTTGCTCTTCTTCGCGGCCCCGAGTTTTTCCCGATTCGCGCTGATCGTCTGCTGGAGAAGCCGATACATCGCTTGGTTCTCGGCCAGCTTGTCGCGGATCGGCCAGAGTTCGTTGACGACCGCCGCCGACTCTTCATGCTTCTGCTGAAAACAGAGCGTGATGCTGCGACCTGCCAAGCCGAAGGCGCGAAACTCAACTTGCTCCGCGCCGAGACCTGCCAATTCGTCAAACAAAGAAAGCGCCTGTCTGTATTGCCCGTCGAGGAGATAAATTTGGGCGATCTTCGCTTTGGCCAAATTCACGTAGTATTTATTCTCGGGATAGTAATCGATGACGCTTTGCCAGGCGTCTTTAGTTCCGACTTCGCCGGCGAACAGCAATTGACGCCAAACGTTTTCTTGCCTTCTCGGCTTGGCGGGCGAGGCGAGGAGGAACTTTTGATCCTGAATTCCCCAGGCGACGGCCACTCCGGCGACGAAAAAGGCGACGAGTCCGACGGCGGCGAAAATCCATCGATTGCGGGCCGCGCGACCGGCGGCCTGCTTTTTCATCAAGAGATCGAGCTGTTTTGTGATCGATTCCCGTTCGAGCGACGACGTTTCGTCCAGCGTCGCTTCGGCGCCGGGAAGATCGTCGGGCCAACTCTGCCCGACGCATTCCCGTTGCACGCGGCGAATGTCGCGCAAGGCGTCGCGCATCGATGCGTAGCGACGTTGCGGCTCTTTGGCCAACATCGTGTGCACGATGCGGCACAACGCCGGGGGCAGATCGGGACGACGCGATTCGAGCGGAGCCGGCTGCGTTTTTACGTGCTGCACCGCGACTGCCAACGCCGTCTCGCCGTTAAATGGGGGCTCGCCCGAAAGCATATGGTAGCAAGTCACGCCGAAGGAATACTGATCGCTGCGCGGATCAAGCGATTTGCCTTCGACTTGCTCCGGACTCATGTAGAGCGGCGTGCCGAGCGTGACGCCGATTTGCGTCAAGTTGTTGTCGTTCGATTCGTGCGTCAATCGAGCTAGGCCGAAGTCGGCGACTTTAACTTCGCCCGAAGGCGTGATCATGATGTTTTCCGGCTTGATGTCGCGATGAACGACGCCGACCTCGCCGGCTTTATGGAGCGCGGCGGCCACTTGACTCATGATCGAAAGCGCCCGGATGAGATCGACTGGGCTATTGCGCTGCAACCAATCGCGAAGATTTTGCCCTTGAACGTATTCTTGCGCGATGTAACGCCAATCGTCGATGTGACCGACTTCGTAAATTTGCACGATGTTCGCGTGAACGAGCGAGGCGGCGGCCTGAGCCTCGAGCTCGAAACGGTGCAAATAGGCCGGATCGTCGGCCAATTCTCGCTTCAAAATTTTGACCGCGACGCGGCGCTTTAAGCGAATTTGATCGGCGAGATAGACGTCGGCCATCGCGCCCCGGCCAAGACGGCGCAACAGGCGAAAATCGCCCAGTTGAAGGCCGGTCAAATCGGTCTCGCCCGATCGCTTGGAAGGTTGTTTGGATTGTTCGCTCATTTAATACTCGACTGACGCGCCGGGCGAAAACGGGCCCCCCGCAATACGAAATTTGGGACGCCTCCATTATACCAACGCGCAAGCGAAACGGGGAGAATCGGGACGAATTCCATTTCGACTGTTTTCCGCCTCTTTTTTATCGGCCGGGCTGCTGCGCGGGAGTCCATTGGCGAACCGGCTGCTTATCGACCGCGCGAACGTTGATGAAGCTGGCCGAAGGCTTCGCTTGGTCCAAGGCGACCGGTTCCGGACGATCGATCGTCGTAACGTTGCCGGCCTCGTCGCGAACTTCAAGGCGTAGATATACCAAAGCAGGCGAGTGATTGTCGTATTTCCAAGCGTATTCGCCGGTATTTTTCAGCCCGCTTACGATCGAGGTCCACGGGCCGGCCGGTTGCTTGGCGAAGGAAAGCGAAATCGGCCGTTCGGCCAAATGAAGATCGGAAGCCTCCCAACGGATCGTCAGTCGGTTGTCCTGCTCCTCGGGCCCCAGGTCGATCTTGCCGAATTTGGCCAGCGGCTTCGTCACGTCGACGCCGATCCAAACGGAGGGCAAATCGCCTCGAATCGGCGCTTTGTCGCCGAACCCGGCGCCGCTAACGGCGACGACGCGAAATCCGTAGAGCCCTTCCGCGTCGACGGAAACGAGAATCGGACTGCGATTGTCGTCGTCGATCGTGAAAAGTCGCCACGATTGTCCGCCGTCGCGCGTGCCCCAAAGTTCGACGCGACTAATGCCCGAAGGACCGACGGCATTGACTTCGTAATCCAACTCGAAGAGGCGCGAATTGACCATCTTCGGTTTCTCGCCGGGCGGTAGAGCCGAGAAAGCCGGATCGACGTATCCGCTCGCGTTTTTTGAATCGGCGGTCGCCCCGTAACGATCGCCGACCTGCGGATTGACCTGCCCGACTGCCGGACCGTCGTCCGAATCATTCACGCGTTTGGCGACGCTACGGGCAAGAGCCGCAGGCGAAGGCGAAACGACTTCGGCGACGTCGCGTCGCGCATTCGTTTTATCCGACGTCGAGCCGGGGAACGGCATTTCCTCCGGGCGGAACGCAACTTGTGCGTAGGCGACGCCGGGGTTGCCGGCGGCGTCGGTCACGTCCAATCGGATTTGCGCTTCACGAACGCCCGACTGCGGCAACCACGTCACTTCTTTCGACTGAATCGAACCGGAAGCGAGCGCTTCGTTCATGGAAACAGGCCGCCACCCGTTAGTCGGCGAAGTGCGATAACTTAACTTTACAGTTTGCGAACGAAGATGCGGCTCGGCGATTTCCCAACTTACGTCAATGCGGCCATCTTTCTCCGCGCGAGCGATCAGCTTTATAGCGGGCGGCGTCGAATCGACGACGACTCGCAAACCGGGGCCGGGAATCTTATCCGGATATTTCTCGCCCGAGCGATTGACGACCTGAACGGCGAACCAGTATTCCCCGTCCACGTTCGTGCGGAAGGGAATTTGTCCTTGGTTCGGCGTAGCCTTCGTGTAGAAATTCCAATGCGCGCCGCGATCGGTCGAAACGTAGAGCAACGCCTGAACGGGAACGAAACGCGTGTCGGGAACCTCGGAACGAAACGGAATATTGAAACTCCCTCGCTTCGTCATTACGAGCGGGATCTTCGGCGGTTGCTTTTCGGCCGACTCCGTCGGCTCCGACTTGCGGGCGGCGTCCGGCAAACTATACGGATATTTTGATTTCGTCGGAGCGCGAGGCTCGGCCCCCGACTGACGTTGCAAAGCATTCAAATAATCGTCGGTCGTCGCCGAAGGACGACGATTTTTCATGGACGGCTCGGCCTGCGGTTTTTCGTCGCCTCGAAAATGCCGTTCCGGGGAATCGTCAACCACCGACTTTTGACGTTTTTCGGGATCGCCAGCCGGTGAAACGCGATCGGCGTCGGAATCGGCGACGGGGTCGGGATCGCGAATGACGGGCGCCGGGGCCGACTTCGGCATATTTTGCGGAGCGGCGAGCGGCATGTTCTCGGGCGCATTGAGTTCCAAATCGCCGTCGGCGCCGAGTAACAAAGCGGTAAGTAATAAAGCTGTATGGAGCATGACCGCGGAACGGGTGGCTAGGCGAATAGTTCATCAAGAATACGTGCGAAGTATTCGCGAGGTATACCGTATTAGTCGTATCGACTTTGCGGGCAAGGATGCTTGAACCCATACCGGACGTGGGGGAAGAAAGGGATGTTTTGTATCCCACCTAGCCCGTTTTACGCATTTTACGCAACCAGAGCCGCAACAGCGGGGTTCAAATGCGCTAGACCTTTTTTCCGATCGGATTAATAATGGAAAGTAAGGGCGTGTCAACAATTTAGGAAACATTTGCAGGCGCAATTCATCGTGAATTGGGAGAATCTGTACGTACTTCGACAGCATATTACGCCCGAGCAAACGATCGGTTGGCTGACGGGGTTAGCCATTTTGATTGCGATAGGATATTACGTTTGCTCGAAAATTCGCGCGAATACGCTACAGAGCGAACCGACTGCCCATGAATTGCTTGCAAAATTCGACGAATTGCATTCCCAGGGTGAGCTAAGCGACGAAGAATTCCGAACAATAAAGACAACATTGTCCGAGAAGCTCGATATGGAACTGAGCGAAGAGCTTCGGGCGATGAAGGCGGCATTGGCGGCAAAGCACGAAAGTGATTTGAGAGATAGCGGGGGAAACGGGTTCACAGGGACGCAAGGAACCTAACCGGTATCGTTGAGTAGCGCGGATTTGACGAATCGAAGGGACTCGATCGTAAACCGTTGCCGCAAGGCTTACGTAGTAAGTGCATACGGAGCGTTCGGAAAAAGCGGAAAAGCAAGAAGCTTTGATGCGTTTCCGAAGGCCGAATAGATCGCTCGAACCCCTTACAAATCGTCACACCGATTCTCGCCGCACCCAGATTTATGCGCAATGACGGGCGAGATGTGAAAGGACTGGACATGCCAACCGGACGGGATTTCACCGCGGGACGTCGCGGAAGCAGCCCCACAAAGAAAAACGCCTTTTGCTCTTTTTGTCGCAAGAGCTATCGCGACGTCGGCCCGTTGGTCGAGGGCCCCAGCGACGTGTACATTTGCGGCGAGTGCATCGATCTTTGCCAATCGATTTTAGAGCAAGAGCGACGCCGACGCGGAACGAACAAGCCTTTGTTCAACAAGGTGCTTAGCCCTCGGCAGATCGTCCAGCAATTGGATCAATACGTAATCGGCCAAGAGCATGCGAAGCGCGTGCTTGCCGTGGCCGTGCATAGTCACTACAAGCGATTAATGCACGGAAGCGCGGCGGGCGCCGACGACGTCGAGATCGACAAGTCGAACATTCTTTTGATCGGACCGACAGGGTCGGGCAAGACTCTCTTAGCCCAAACCTTAGCGCGAATTCTGGACGTGCCGTTCGCCATCGGCGACGCCACGACCTTGACCGAAGCGGGTTACGTCGGCGAAGACGTCGAGAACTTGCTTTTGAAATTATTACACGCCGCCGACTTCGACGTCGAGGCCGCTCAACGCGGCATTCTCTATATCGACGAAATCGACAAGATCGGCAAGACGAGCCAGAACGTCTCGATCACTCGCGACGTGTCGGGCGAAGGCGTTCAGCAAGCGTTATTGAAGATGCTCGAAGGGACCGTGGCGAACGTTCCTCCGCAAGGCGGGCGCAAGCATCCCGAACAACAATACATCCAGATCGACACCTCGAACATTTTGTTCATCTGCGGCGGCACGTTCGTCGGCATCGAAGACATCGTCTCGAAACGCTTGGGCAAACGAATGATCGGTTTCTCGCAAGACAACCGAATCGTCGGAGAGCAGTTAGAGCGGGCCGAGCTGTTACGACAAGTGACGAGCGACGACATTTTGGAGTTCGGCATGATTCCCGAGTTGATCGGGCGATTGCCGGTCGCCTCGCCGCTTGAGCCCCTGGACATGGCTGCGATGATGCGCATTCTGACCGAGCCGAAGAATGCGTTGATCAAGCAGTACCAAACTTTATTCGGCATGGAAAACGCCGAGTTGAACTTCACCGAAGGCGCATTGAAGGCGATCGCCGAGATCGCATTGAAGAAAGACACCGGCGCCCGCGCCTTGCGATCGGTCGTCGAGGACATCATGCTCGACTTGATGTTCGATCTGCCCGACCAACAGCCGGGAATGAAATACTTGATTACCGAAGAGAACGTGTTCAATCGCGTTCGCGGTCAAGTGCGACAAGCGAAGAGCGCATAGCCCGACGAGTTCGGCGAACGATAAACCTCGATGAGGCGGCGGCGGCAAGTCGCCGCCTCGCGTTTTTTGTGCGAGCGGTCGATACGTAGGATGGAGCGAGTCCCGCCAAGACATAGAGCCCTTCGTTACCGGAAAATTGGCGGGACGTTGTCCCGCCCAACGAACTCAGCGATAAACAAATTTAACTTACGAGACCTTAGCCATGCCGATTTTGAAGGAGGAGCCGAGCATATTCCCGGCCACGCTGTTGGACATGGCCGCGGCCGAGTCGAAGCGGCAATGGTGGGTCGCTTACGCCAAGGCAAGGCAAGAGAAATCGCTCGGTCGCGATTTGTTCTCGCGAGAAATTCCGTTCTACCTTCCGTTGATCAAGCAGCGGCGAGTCGTTCGCGGCCGGAAGCAAACCTCGTTCATGCCGCTCTTCGGCGGCTACGTCTTTCTTTACGCCGACGAGGCGGAACGCATCAAGACGCTCGCCACGAACCGCATTTCTCGACTGTTGACCGTCGATGACGCGGCCGGCCTCGTCCGCGACTTGCAACAGATTCGGACGCTGATCGCCTCGGACGCGCCCTTGACGATCGAGCGGCGCTTGGTTCCCGGCCAAAAGGTTCGCGTGAAGGTCGGGCCGTTCATGGGCCTCGAAGGGACCGTCCTCGAACGGCGTGGCGAAATGCGACTCCTCGTTAGCGTCAACTTTCTGCAACAAGGCGCCTCGGTCGAAATCGAAGACTTTCAACTCGAAAAGCTGGACTGAAGTAGGGATTAGGGCGTAGGGGCTAGGGCATTGGGACGCACAAGTCCGTAAGGGCGAGCCGAGCGGAGCGAATCCCTTCATGCCTTATTCGACCGTAACATTGCGGCAATTCTCGCGGGGTTTTGCTATACTAAACGCCGTCGCGTCGGTGTCTTCGCGTTTCCACGGGAGAGAAGTCGATGAGCTGGCTCCGTCAACGGCGTAAAATCATTCTCACGACTGCCGGGATATTGTTTCTCGTGTTCGGCGGCGGTTTATTTTCCTTCTGGCATCTTTGGATGCTGGCGCAGTCTCGCCGAATCGATCCGCAGTGGGTTTATTCCCATTCCCGGGAAGAATTCTGGCGAGTCGCCCAAGAGGATATTCCACGCTACGGCTGGATGCACGACGACGGCTTTACGGTCGGAAACTGGGGCGATGAGAATTGGGCGAATTGGATCATCGATCAAGCGGAAGAGGGCAAAAACATCGCAGGATGCATGAACGGGCATCTGGACTCAGCGTTGAAACATATTACCTGCCAATCGCCGCACAGCGGTCATGACGATTCAACTTCAAGATATTGGATCGAGTGGCGGAAGACGAATAAAGATAAGTCGCAAATCGAATGGATTCGCGACGGATTGGCGAAATACGGCGTAACGGTTCATATTCCGCCGTCGAAGGACGATTTCGGTC
Organism: Thermoguttaceae bacterium; assembly: GCA_963665265.2. Taxonomy (GTDB): domain Bacteria; phylum Planctomycetota; class Planctomycetia; order Pirellulales; family Thermoguttaceae; genus CAXXHQ01. The sequence goes on from CAXXHQ010000001.1 coordinate 386,487, forward strand.
CGTTGCTCCTTTTGCTCGGCGACGAAACGAAAAAGACCAATGCCGACGGCAGCGAAGAAGATGTCATGCCGAATTTCGTGAAGTATAACGCTTTCCGTTGGCTTCGCGATTCGGATTTCGAGCCCGTCGCATTCGCGCTGACGCTCGACGCCAATGCGAAGAAAGAAATCTACAAGCCGGGTTTGATCGAATACGCCAAGCGATACGAACGAGCCCCGCGACGAGATAACCTCGGCATTCTGCCGTTCAAACCGATCGAGAAATACGATCTGGAAAAGTATCGCTCACGTTATTTGGTCTTTCGACTTGAAAGGCCGGTGAACTGCGTCATCGGCTTGGCGCTCTTCGTCGGCGTAGGATTTTTATTCTTAGCGAGACGGTCGGGACGAAATAGAGCGTAGAGCGTTGGGCATAGGGCGTAGGGAGCAAAAGTCCGTAGGGCGGGCCGAGCTAAGCGAGTCCCGCTATGACGCAAGAATCGGCGAGGCGAAGTCTCGATTTCAGTCGGTCCCCAGGCGGAGCCTGGGAACCAGAAAAAGAGGAAATTGGCGGGACGTTGTCCCACTCGACGAACACGCTCCTCTTCGAGTCGCGGCTAAACGGCGGACGGCGCTCGGAGAGCGCATGATACGATATTCACAAGCCGAAGAGTTTGGCCGAGGCGAGCCAGCGGAGTTCGCCTTCTTCGGGAACGGCCAGGCCGTCGAAGCGGATCGAGGCGACGGCCCCTTTACCGAAATGAAACGAGCCGAATTCCGACCCGATCAACATGCCGGTCATCTGTTCGACGTCAGGCACATGCCCGACCCAGGCGACTTGCGTATGCTCTTGCTCTTGTTCGTTCGTCCAGGCGAGGAGCGAGTCTAGATCGCCGTCCGAGAGCAACTCGTCGCGGGGAACGATCGAAACGCCGCCCAAGGCGGCCGATAAAATTTCGGCCGTCCGCCGACAGCGCAACATCGGACTGGTCGCGATGACGCCCGGCCGCATGCCGCGTGAAACGAGCAGTTTCGCAAACGAGGCGAAGCGCGTTTCCCCCTTTGCCGTAAGCGGGCGAAGCGAATCGTCCGGCCAGCGAGCTTCGTCGCGTTCCTCGGCCCACGCATGACGGATAATGTAGAGGTCCATGATAGGGATTAGGGCAAGTGTAGGGTGGGCCGAGCGCAGCGAGTCCCACCAGGGTTATTTTCTACGCCACAATATTTTATCATCGACGCCAAGTTTCATCTTCGCTTCATCAATGTCGCGAATGAAGCGCTTGGCGTCTTCGGGATAGCCGGCGGTCGGGACCAGCCCGGGGACTTTTGACCGCCAAAAGGCGTTGAACGCCTCCATCGCCAGTTCGCGGAGATACTTCGAGGCCATCGAGGCCAGGGCGGCCGGCAATAAATTGTCGGCCTTCGCGCGGAACCGGAACTCGACTCTTCGCTCGGCCGGGCCGAATTGATAAACGCTTTCATGCCGACCTTCGCCGCGAATCTCGACGAACGAGTCGGGAAAAAAATGCTGCAAGAGCGGTCCGTAGCGATCCCGCCCGCCATGCTTGTCGCAAAGGACGCGGATCGAGCCGGCGTCGAGCGCGGACATCGTTCGCGAAATCAAATCGAGCGTCGCATGCGAAAGGACCGTGCTTTTATTATCGATCTCGTCGAGCAGGCGATTGAATTCCTCGGGAAAGACGACGCGGCTGCTCATCGAAACGAGCGACACTCCCGATTCGGCGAAGCGCTCGCGAAAAGCGGCGAAGGGATCGGCGACGGGCGGAGTCCAATCCGTGGGCAGCGCAACGCTAAAATCTTTCGACCAAGGGGCGTTTTGCAATTCATCGGCGGCATGCGGATCGAGGAGCCGCCAAACGTCGGTCGACGAGGCAGGATTTTGTCCGAGAAGCGACCAGGCGGCCCAAAGTCCGCGTTCCAATTGTTCCCAACCGCCGCCTGACGTATAAAGGAGCTTAGAGTCGGCCATGGCGACCGGAAGTTTATCGAGGTTTCGCCGAAGAACTTTCTTCGGCGTAACGCAATCGCCAAGTCGTTCGTAGAGCTGCTCGGCGGCTGTAACGTCGTCGGGCGCGTGCCAAACCGTGGCCGAGATTACAAGCGGTCCAAGATTGGGGCCGTAGCCAGCTTCGTCTGTGGCGATGAAATACGTCATTGCCGCAGATTACAGAAAAGCGGAGGCAAAAGCTAGGGGAGGATGTAGGGAATAGGGCTTTGGGCGTAGGGCATAGGGAAGAGAAAAGGATGAAGGAAGAGGGATGAAGGATGAAAGCGGAATGGTAACGGTCGTTCGGATGACGCCGGCGGGACGAGGCGCGGTGGCCACGCTGCGCATGGATGGCGTCGGAACATGGAATAAGCTCATGCCGCTTATCCGAACCCGCTCCGGAAGAACGCTCGACGACGCGCCGATCGACCGCCCGACGCTCGCGAGAATCGGCGGAGATGACGATGGCGACGGCGAGGAGGTCGTCTTGCGTCGATTTGCCGACGGCGTCGAAATTCATTGCCATGGCGGTCAAGCGGCAGTCGCGCGAATTCTTACGACACTCGAAACGATCGGCGTAAAGGCGATCGAGCCGCCCGAGTGGCTCGATGAGCATGCGGGCGATCCGATCAAGGCCGAGGCTTGGGCCGCGCTCATGCAAGCGCGAACCGAGCGAACGGCGGCGATATTATTGGATCAATATTGCGGCGCGCTCCGCCGGACGTTCGACGAAATCGAGTCCTTACAAAAGAGCGGTGACGCCGTGCGCGCGAGAGAGATTGCGGAAGAGGCGTTAAAGTTCGCCGAGGTCGGTCGTCATTTGGTTCGACCGTGGCGGGTGATGCTGGCCGGCGAGCCAAACGTCGGCAAGAGCAGCTTGATGAACGCTTTGGCCGGCTTTTCGCGAAGCATCGTCCACAACGCGCCGGGAACGACCCGCGACGCCGTGACGTTTTCGATTGCGCTCGAGGGGTGGCCGATCGAACTATGCGACACGGCAGGCTTGCGAGAAACGACGAACGAAATCGAACGCGAAGGGGTCGAGTTAGCTCGGCGACGACTCGACGAAGCCGACTTGATCTTGCTCGTCGCCGACTGCGCCAAGGAACAAGCGGCTGAAGAAACGGCGTTACTCGAAAGATATCCGCAAGCGGTCGTCGTGCTGAACAAATGCGATTTGCCCGTTTGCGAAGCGACCGCGAAAACATTTACCGACGCGATTCGCGTGAGCGCCGTGACGGGCGAAGGCGTCGATTCGTTGCGGAAGATGATCGTCGCGCGGTTGATCCCCTCCCCTCCTCCGCCCGGCGCGGCGGTTCCGTTCACGGATAAGCAAATCGAGGCGCTGCGTGATAGGGCATAGGGAGCGCAAAGGATGAAGGATGAAAGTCGCGGCAAGCAAAGCGGCAAGTTTTTTACACTTGTTACCAGGCTCCGCCTGGTGACCGGCTAGAGTCGAGGCTCCGCTCGCCGACTTTGCGCAGCATATGCACGGCAAAGCCGTGCGGAAAGTGCGTTACCAGGCAGAGCCTGGTAACGAAGTAAGGACACGCAGGCGCAGGAAAAAGCCCGGGGAGAAGATTCTCCTCGGGCGAATATTTTTCAGAAAACGATCGAAGGTCTTCAAGGCCGCCACGCTAATCGGTCTGCTTGTCGCCGAGCGTGCCGTCGCAGAAGTTAGTTATGTCGTCGGCATTGTAGTTGGGATCGGTGGCTGTCGGTTGATACGAAACCAATCCAAGCGGATTCGTGCTCGGAGCCACTCCGCTCGGATAGGCATTACCCAATCCAAAATGACCATCTAAACCGCAAGACAGTATTTGAAATGAATCTGCTTTCACCCAAACATGCGTAGCCTGAGAACAATCGCCGTAGGGACGCGGGTATCTGACAAACCCCGGGTTCGTACTTGTAACTGTGGGCGTCGCAGGCGTTCCCCCAGAAATAATATTCACCTGCCGAGTATATTCGTTATTTGACGCAGGAAGTTTAGCTGCCCGATAATACATGTATGGCGCGCTGCTATCAAAAGTCCCGCTAGTAGGGTAATAGCGATAAAGTTTAAACGTAACGACGTTGGTACGAGTCGCTCCTGACGAATCAATATAAGTGTAAGAAAGATCCCGGAAGGTCACGGTCCGAACATATTCAAGGCGTGCCGGATCGAATTTAAAAAACGCATCCTTACGAGCATTCTGGGCATCAGCTTCGTGCAAAAAAGGGCGGCTAGGATCCGCAAAAAAACCTGCGAGCGCATCATTTTTCCCCGAGTTGTTGATACCGCCTAACCAGAACGCAAGAGCGACGTCTGGAGTTAGATTTGCCGCCAAAATGCCGATATCAGCATCCGTCATATTAAGACGAGGAAACGCTCGCAGCAAAAACCGCTTAAGTCCTTGCGTATCGCCAACAGTAGTCCCTTGAAAACCGTCCAAGGGATATTCTCCGTAAGTAGTTTTGAAGCTATTAAGTGATTGTTCAAGCTGCGTAATTTCGCTATGAATGACCACTTTTTTCGCGTAGATGCGGGCCATGTTAGCGGCTCCCACGATCAAACCGGCCAAAATGCCGATGATGACGACGACCATCAGGAGTTCGACGAGGGTAAAGGCCGCGCGAGGATGATTTTGCCGCATGGATATCTAGTAGGGGTTAGAGGTTAGGGCATAGGGCGTAGGGGGGCGGAAAAACGCTCCCCTGCGGGTCGCGGCCTAAGGGTCAGTCGGCGACCACCGGCGGAACGCCGCATAAGGCGCTCCCTACTGTCCTATTATTCGTAAAACGGCGAAAACCGCAAGCGAGAACCCGGAATAGGACATAGAGGTTAGGGCGTAGGGGTTAGGGCGTAGGGCATAGGGGACACGCTCCCTTGCGGGTCGCGGCTAAATAAGTTAGGCGTCACCTCGGCGTGTTCGAGAAAACCGGCCAAGCGGGAGGCGTTATTCGGCTGCTGGAGCTTGCGGATCGCTCCGGTTTCGATCTGGCGGACCCTTTCCCGAGTCACGGAGAAGATTTTCCCGATTTCGGAGAGCGTGTAGGTATATCCGTCGGCCAATCCGAAGCGAAGGCTAATGATTTCCCTTTCCCGATAACTTAGCGATTGCAGGGCCTTGGCGACGCCGGCGCGAAGCGAATCGCGGTGTAAATCGGCAAGGGGATCGTTCGGCCGGGAGTCGGGAACGAGTTCGCCGAGGAAATTATCCCCCTCGTTGGAATAGGCTTCGTCGAGCGAGAGGGGTTTGCGGTTAACGGATAGCGCCCGTTTCGTGGCGGCGAGCGAAATCCCGGCTTCCTTGGCTAACTCTTCGACGCTCGGCGCGCGGCTTTTCGTTTGGACTAAGCGGCGGTTGGCGTCCAACACTTTGTCGGCGGCGGAAATCATATGGACCGGAACGCGAATCGTTCGGCTGTGATCGGCGATAGCGCGGCTGATCGCTTGACGAATCCACCAAGTGGCATAGGTCGAGAATTTGAAACCGCGACCCGGCTCGAACTTATCGACCGCCCGCATCAGCCCCGAGTTTCCCTCTTGGATAAGGTCCAAAAAGCTAAGGCCTCGGTTGCGGTACCGCTTGGCGATAGAAACGACCAGTCGGAGGTTCGCGGCCGAGAGTTCGCGGCGCGCGACGTCGTAGATCTTTTGCCGTTCGGCGACCGAGTCGAGGCGATGGGCGACCGATCGAGGCGTTTCCCAAATCATGCGCATAAGGCTGCGCAGCTCTTTGCGAGCGTTGCGGATCAATTCGACTCCGGCAAACAACGGCGGATTATTGAAGCCGACGCGGCTTAAACTCGTTGGCAAGGGTTTTCGACCGCGCGGCGGCTCAACGGTCGCACGGGTATCATTCGCTCGCGCGGCGGCGTCCTCGCGGATTCGATCGAGTTCGGACATACGCTGCGCGATCTTTTTCAGCTTATCGAAGCAGAGGACCAAGTAGCGGCGGCGGATGGGCGTTTCTTCGACCAGGAGGATGGCCTTGTGTCGGCGTCGAACGATGCGGCAATGCGCTTCGCGGCGCTCGGCGATGCTGCGTCCTCGGTCGGCGATGACGTTCCAATCGTCGTTGTTGCGTTGAAGTAGCGCCAAGGCGGTGCGTTCGTTGGCAGCTAAGACGGCCATCAGCTTATCGCGTTCGACCATCGTCGTCAGAGTCATGTCAAAGGTCGTCTCAGGGCGCATCGTTCCCTGAATGGTCTTGCGCATGACGCCAAGTGCGGCGCGGAGCATGAAATCGGAGTTGAGTAAAGCGCGACGGAACGCGCGACGGGCTCGCTCAATTCGTCGAGCGACCCGCATTTCCTCGGCTCGAGAAAGCAACGGCGTGGCGGACATCTGCGTGAGGTAAAGCTGGACCGGGTCGGCCTCGTATCCTTGCATGTGCGAATCCTTTTGAAACTTTCAGCTTTATGCAATCAGCGTCGACCGCCGCGCGCTCCCCTGCGGAACGCGACTAACCTGCTTCAAAACAGAAGCGGTCTCTTCTGTAATTGTATGCGTCTCAAGTTGATTACGTTTTTTCCGACGGTACGGTTCATAACGAACGGCGTCCGCTATCGGAGATATTCGCCGATGGAACCCGATATTGGTTTTCCGGCAAGAAATTAGACTGATTTCGCGGGCGAGAAGTTCAAAGAATTCGATTTTCACGTCTGTATGGGGGGGAAGTAGGGCTTAGGGCGTTGGGCGTAGGGGATAGGGCCGCCGGAAGAACGTATAGTTTAGGGTCGGGGACTCCCTCGTTCCCAGGCTACCAGAGGACAGGGTTTTAAGATCAAGACTTACGGAGCGAGCGATGAGAAGATTACTCTTTTGGGCGTGTATATTTCTGGCAACCGGCGCCGCTCGTGCCGACGACGATTCGAGCAGTTCGATTTTCGACAAGAGTTTTTACACGAACAGTCCCAAGACCGGTCAGCGCGTCGACCAGTATAAAAAAGAGAAGACGCCGTACCGCGATCCAAACGCCCTTTTCGACTCGCCGCACTCTTCGTATCCGTTCTACCCGGATTCTGCAGATATGTTTTTCGGTTGGGACATGCCGTGGCTTCGGCTCGGCGACATGTACGACTACGAAGCGTTGAAGTTCGAAGGAAGCCCGACGGACCTCTATCCGTTCGACGGCGATCCGAACGTCAATCGAGAGTAGAAAGTCGAGCGTAGGGAATGGGGATTAGGGCATAGAGGACGGCGATTCCGGCGGCGCTCGAACGACTCGTCATGCACGGAGTGCATGACCTACTGCGCGGCGGATTTGCTTCCGTCGGGCGAGCCGCTGATCGGCATTCCGGCGGGAAGCGGCCGGGCGGCCGTGGCGTAGCCTCGCTGATAGAGATCGTCGCGAATCATCCGAAACGCGGCGAAACTGTCGGGATAAACCCAAAGCGTGATGGTGTGTCGGCCTGCCCTATATTTCGACAACGCTTGGTGAAAGTCGGAGTTGGGACGCAAGGCGGCGTCGGGCGGTTCGCCCAAGGCCGAATCGACAGGCAAAATCAACCACTTCTGCAAGCGGGCGTAGCTTCCGCCCCGGCCCGTCGAACGCATTTCCTCGGGCGACACGTCGTGCCGTTCAAGAGTGTATTTCATTCGGAAGCCGCTCTCGGGACCAATCGTTTCGGTCACTTCGGGCTGCTCGGTCAGTTTGTACATTTTGCGGCGAGCGTCTTCTTTAAATTTCGCTAGCAATTCCTCCATCGGAACGCGAATGACGCAATTGCCGGAGATCATAAAGTGGGCTTCGGAATCGTCGACGGCGCGGCTAATCGGCGTGGGGTAGCTGGCTAAAACGACCGGCGCTTGTTGGGCCGTCTCGACGGCGCGGCGACGCGATTCCACTTCGTCGATGCGGCGGCGCAGCTCGGCCGTGCTTGCCACGACTTCGAAGTTTCTCTTCTGTTGGCCGTCGAGCGAGCGACGCTTTTCGTCGATGACATGAGTGATGGCCGAGGCCTTTTCGGCGAGCATGTCGCGTTGGGCCGTGCGAATGGCGGCCATCTTGCCAAGGTCGTTTAACTCTTTCGCGCTCTCGGCAATTTCTTTGCGCAACGAGGCTTCGTCTTCGAGGTCTTTTTTCAGCTCAATAGTCTCGGGAATCGCGCTGACGTCGGCTTTGACCGGCGTATTCTTGATGCGCAAGCCTTCCATGACCACCATGATAATCATGATGCTCACGACGCTGGCCACGATATCGAGAAACGAGTCGAAGTTGACCGCTTCAGTATTTTCGGTCGCGCGACGCATGAGTAGGGCGTAGGGGTTAGGGCGTAGGGATCAGGGATGCGAGGCGGAGCCTCGCAACTAGCCCGTTACTAGGCGGAGCCTAGTAACGAGGAGGTTCTAAATATTTTCTGGAGGAGGTTCGTTATATTTTCTGTTCGACGGCTAGGCCGCTGTTTTCGAGGAGTTGCTGCAACTCGGTGAATCGGTTTTCGCCGCCGGGGGCGACGCGGAACTTGAGAACCGGTTTCCAATACATTCCGCGCCCGGCGATCCCCCAATCGTCCATGACGTCCCAAACCGCCGAAATGAGGGCGTCGGCGGCCATCTCAGTTCGCGGACCGAGCGGAATCGTTTTGTTGCGAACCGGACCGCGTTCGGAAACGACGACAAGACGATCGGGATAACATTCGACGGCAATCGGCCGCGTAACCGGCACGGACCCTTTGGCTTGATTGCGGAGTCCCCAATCTTGGCCGCGTTTCTTGGCCAAGTCCTCTTTGCCGTGCTTGGGCGGTTCGGGCCGCTCAGCCGGCTCGTCTCGCTCTTTTTGTTTTTCGATCCATTCGCCCGGCCGAAGCGGCTGGCCGGAGGCCATGGCGTCGGGATTCTTTCGGTAGGCGCGAGCGGCGGCGTCGGCTGCGGCAATGTCGGCTTCGGTAAGCGGCTTGCCGGGAACGTAGCCTTCGACTTTCTTCTGCTGCATGCCGGCCGATGCGGCAGTCCCCTGCCCTGTCATATTTCGAGCGGCGGCGTATTGTCCGGCGGCCGAACCGGTTTGCGAAGCGCCATTTTGCACGGAGCCGTATTGACCGGCTCCGTTTTGCGAGGCCCCGTTTTGTGCGACGCCGTTTTGCGAGCCGACGGCTTGCCCGTTTGTTCCATATTGGACGCTTCCGGCAACTTGGCCTGCGGTCGCGGTTTGGCTGTTGCCGTCGTACGGACCGCCCATTGCGGCATTCTGTCCGGCCGAGGCCGCTTGGCCGGTTCCGGCCCCGCCGGATTGACCGGCTGCGCCTTCGGCCGAGTATCCGTTTCCGCCGGCGACGCCGTATTCGGCTGAGCCGCCTCCATTGCCATATCCTGTTACGCCGTTGGCAACTCCATTGCCCCCTCCGCCTGCGACGCCATAACCTGTTGCGCCGCCCGAGCCGCCGCCGACTCCGCTGCCGCCACTATATCCTCCTCCGTTCCCGTTGCCGCCGCCTCCGGCAAGGCCGGCGCCTGGAACGCCGCTTGCGCCTTCGCCGCCGCGGTTCATCGTAAGGTAGGGATTCGCGACGCCGGAAGAGAAAGCGTCTTCATTGTTTTTATCGCGACGAGTTTCGGCGTCGAGCGAATCGTCGTCATCGTCACGAGTGGGAGCGCCGCCGTAATGATTGCCGGGCTTCGAGGCGACGTAACCGCCGCGCGCGTCGCCGCCGGAAGAGCCGCCGCGCGGACCGCCGGGGCCAGGACGATCGGAGTCGCCGCCGTTATCGCGCACTACCCCGCCGCGATTCGAGGCGACGCGGTACGTCGGCCGAGCGCGTTCGTATTCGCGCGGCGCCGAGGCGATCAAGCGACGTTGAATTTCGCGCGACTCGGCGACTTGCCGTTCGACGAGCTCCGTCATTATGGCGTCGCGTTGCGGATAGGCGAGGTTCCAATCGGCTTCGACGAGTTCGTAACCGAAGTCGGTTCCCCAAGATTTCAACGCCGAACGGGCGGCGTAATAGGCTTCGACGCCGTCGGGCCTCACGAGCATTAACGGGTACGGCTCGCCGTCGCGATCGGGATTAAAAAGTCCGTGCGAAAGCCAGTATTCGCGAATGCCGCGGAGCGCCGTGGCGAGCGGATTCGTGGGCCCCATCGGCCCGTCGAAGTCGGCCGAGGCGAGACGAATTCCTTCAGGCTGAACGATGACCGACTCGGCGCGACATTCGATGTAGATTGGGCGGCGCGAAGTTCCATTCGGTCCGGTGTAAGGAACGATGGCGAAGGAACGTTTTTTACCAGCTTCTTCCGCTTCGGCTGCGGTCAGCTTCTTTTCGGCGTCGGCCAAGCGGCGGCGTAGGTCTTCGATTTCGACGGCCGAGGCCTCTTGCGATTTTCGATCATCGCCGGCGCCGCGTTCCAAACTTTCAATCTCGTTTTTATAGCGGTCGATGTCCGCCGATATCTTTTGCGAAGCCTCTTCGACGTGCCCCAGGCGGAGCCGCATGTCGGCGAGCTTTTGATCCATTTCCTTGCGCGTGATCTTTAGCTGATCGACGCGAAACTGAGCCATTTCGCATTCGGCGCGAACGTCGGCCGAGGCTTCTTTGATCTTGGCCGCGGCGGCTTGCTGCGCTTGCAAACGGGCGGTGCGGCTAACGGCCAAAAGCAACGGAACGAGCGCGCCCATCGTGCAAATCAATACCGCAAGAAACGGAAACAACGAAATGCTCGTCGCCGTCGATTTCTTGCGTCGAATTTTTGCGTAGATGGCGTAGCGCATGTTTTAGCGGGCAGCGTTCGGCAATCAGCTTTTAGGGATAATATAGGACGCGACTAAACGGAGCTCCGTTAGGCGGCTTGGGAAGCGCGACGACGCGATTCGAGTTGCACCGAGGCGTCCATCGCCGGCAGTTCGGCCAAGCGAGCGTTGAGCAAATGGATCGCGGCGGCAAGACTGTTCACCGTCTGCTCGAAATGCTTCGCGCCGGCCAAGGCGTTTAAGTTGCGATTCAACGCGTCTTCCAATCGCATCACGTCGCCGGCCGCTTCGACCGCCCCGCGAATCACTTCGACTTGGTGCGTGACCGCCGACTGCACGCCGGTAAGCGTTTGCGCGGCTTGCGATTGAGTTTGCAGGAATCGCTCCCAATTTTGCCGAGTCTGCTGCATAGCGTTCTGCTCAATCGCCGCCAATTGCTGCGCGTGCTGCTGCATCCCTTCGCGAAGAGCGACGCTCATCGAACCTTCCAATCGAGCCCCGGTCGCTTGAGTCATTTTGCCCCAACTCTCCTCGGCGGCGGCCAACGCGCTCTGCCAAAGCGAGACTTGTTTTTGCGTCATCTGCTCGCTGAGATGCATGAGCGCTTCGGTCATGCGACGCATGGCGTCGAGTTGCCCCTGCGGATTGTTCGGCACGGATTCAAACCGGCCGGAAAGCTCTTCGGTGACGCGTTCGTCAATGCGGAAAAGCAACGCGGTCGCAAGACGATCGGCGTAAAAATGTACGAACATCAACGCCATCGAAAGAGTAAGCGCCAAAGCGGTGGTGTCAAACTTGAGGCCCAAGCCTTTGAGAACCTCCATCATCGACTGCTCGGCGTTCCCCGAGTTCAGACTGTTCAAGGCCATCGTGATGCCGATGACCGTGCCTAAGAAGCCAAGGATCGGAATGGCCCAAACAATGACGCGGAAGAGGGCGAAACCGGCGTTGACGCGCTCAGCGTCGGCGTCGGATAAAAATTTCAATTCGTCGTCCAGACCTTCCGCGGTTCCACGTCGGCGGACCACGTCTAGGGCGGCGATGAGCCGACCTACGAACATGCCCGATTGCCGAGACTCGGGAAGTCGTTTGAGCGCGGCGAGGAGATCGGCCGCCCCGGCCGTCGAAGCGTCGCCGAGCAATTCGCTCCAGGGCGAACGCGAAATCATCGCGCGTTCGCCGAGGAATTCAAACATCTTAATTAGCAACGCCGCCATGCCCACGGCGAACAGACCGGTCAACATATACTCGACCGGATGGTGCGTGAAGTAACGCTTAACGATCTCGACGTTCAGCGGTCCGTAAAAAACGAGGCCGTAGAAGAGGGCGAAACCGATTGATCCCCACAGGATCGGCGAACGGCTGATGAATTCGAAAACGCCTTGCCGTTTCATTTATGAAACTCCTATTTACGACGCACGTTCGGAGCGCGATCCGAGCGGCGGCCGTGATTATTTCTTGCCCAACTCACGCCGTTTGACAATTGCCGCGATATCATCGAGATATGAGCGTTTGTGGCAATATCAATTCACAGGAAGAGGCCGATGGCTTCCGTAGAATGCCGCTAAAATCGACGGAATCGGCAAGGATTATAAATATTAGCGCGGAGAAGAGTTAAAACAGCGAATCTACGCAAACCTTTATGGAGCGTAAGAAATAACGTTCTTTCATTCTTCAGAAATGGCGCGAAGCGCGTGCGAAAAACGTGCAAAAGCCGGGGAAAGTGCACATCGCACAAAAATCGTCCCTTCGGCAAAGATTGCCAAAGTGACCGGCAGAAATTACCGATTATTTCAATGTCGCAAGTTCAAGCGGCATCAAGAATACATGTGACGTTCCCAGGGGGGGAAACAGTCCGGCGCAGACGTCGAGGTCGCCCGGACTGTTGTTTTTTCTTGAGGGCGAAAAGGCGAGATTTTGATCGCGGAACGATTCATGGCCATTCCAGACTCAAAAAGCCTCGAAAAACAAAAAAGATTGCGGAAGTATCGCATACTCCGGCATAAATGCCGAAGCTAAGACGGCCTGAAGGCCGTGAAGCGGCATGAATGCCGCTCAAAACCGATTTTACAAAACGGCGTAATATGCGCAAGCAGCGGCGTAAACTCGCAGGCGTGAAACCGAAATCTGTAACTTATAACGTGGGCTATCTCGCTCAGGAGATTAACTCCCAAGCGACGCACCGAAGAACTTGATGCTCCGGATGAACTAAATTATCGCGCCACTGCTCAATTCGGCTTCCCAACCGAATCTTCAAGACACGTTTGCCAATCGCCTCAAACGCCTCAATCAGCGGATCAAGACATATCTTTGCCGGATTATGCTCAAAACCAATCATAAAAAGGCACTTACGCTCAAATCCAGATAAGGACTTAAGCTTCAGTGCATCCCCAAGCAAACTGGTATTTCCTGGATAGGGATGCAATAAGTTGACGCTCCAGTTCTCCGCTTCTCGCGCATTATCTCCAAAAGGGCGAACGATCTTAAATTCAACAGCCCACTTCTTCTGAATATCTAAATCCGGAGTGCGTTTTGTTTGAGCGGATATCCCCTTCTCGGTCAGGCGTTTTGCAATCTCCTTGACGAGTTGCGGTTCGCCAAAAGGTCCAATTCCTGGATGAAAAGATTTGTGAACAGGCTCTTCTAAATCAAATTCTTTGAGCAAGTCCGCAATGATAGCAGTGATCTTTTCAACGTTCATTATGTAGCAATTTTCAAGAATACAACGACGCGTCTACGGGCAGTAGGTGGCGCAGCAGTTCGGCGTTTCCCAAAGGCGAACTTCGACGATCGGAATACCTTGTTCGCGGGCGACGTCGGCAATCAACTTGGCGATGTTCTCTGCCGTCGGGTTGGCGTCGATCAGAAAGACCGGCTCGCCTTGCTCTTGCAAAACAGGCACGATCGGGTCATCGCGGTGCAAGACCATCCGGTGATCCAAGTTCTCGTCGATCCACCGATTCACGACCTTCTTTATGTCGCCGAAATCGATCACCATGCCGCGCTCGTCGAGTCCAGGCGTTTCGATGGTAATAACGACATGGCCGTTGTGGCCGTGAAGATGGCGGCACTTTCCGTCGTAGTTCAGAAGACGGTGTCCGTAACAGAAATCGATTTCGCGAGAGACTTTGAACATTGTAGGAAACAAGCGGCGGGAGTAATGGATCGTCAAATGGCGGGACTCGGTACGCTCTGCCCGTCCTTCGGATTACAATACGAGAATACCCTATTATACCATAAGCGTTCCCCGAAATCATTGTGCGATTAGTCGCAAAATTACCAAGGAATAGGGTGATTTCCGCGGCAGGTCAGGCGGAGTAAACCTAAGGCGCACAAACTACTTTTCCATTACAGCCTCGATGAATTTCTGTGGATTTATTATTTTGCAATTGTTCGATTTGTCGTTCAAATTGGTTATCGAGCAGGTTTTCGCCAGCGTATCCCAAAAAACGGCGGGCGTTATATCGGGGTTAACTTGGCAAGCCAGAACATACAAGCCGGCGATATAGGGGATAGTCCAACTCGGTCCGCCTTGCCAGTAAAAGACGTAATCTTCATTTCCGGTGGGGCTGGCCGTACATCGGGAATCCATCGGCACAAGTATAACGTTCTGAGAATAAACGGCGATCCGATTTTGAGCGCATGTAAAAAGGTTTGGAATATAAGAAGACGGATCTTCTGGGTTTTTTAGCAACTCGCGTCCAAGACCGAACAATCTAGCCGGATAATTTTTCATATCAACGGATTCAGGGCCGAAATAATTATCTCCTCCCACGTAGATGACGAAAATCCCCGCTTCTTTCGCCTTTTTCATGGCTTCATCGACCTGTTCGTAATCCTCCATTTCCGGACCTAAACCTAAGGACATGGAAACCGCTCGAATACGATTCCGTTGATTTAATTGGCTATTGATCTTCACGATCCGGTTGATTGATTCGGCGACCGAGGCCAATTTTTCAACCGTTTCTCCGCCGACGAACTTGCAATGAAACTGGGCGATAAAATACAAGTCCGCCTCTGGCGCCACTCCTACGTTCTTACCGACGGCTATTGAAGCCACGGCCGGGCCGTGCATGCTCGCTTCTTTTGCGGTCTCGCTCCAATGAATTTCTTCATAAAGTTTTAGTCGTTCTTTGTATTCTATATGGTCGACCAATAACGATTGATCGATTATGGCGATACCGACTCCCTTGCCCGTTACGCCCTTTTCATGCAACGCTCGAACGCCTAACCCCGGATTCTTGCCGATATCCATGATCTTCGCCGGATCAAATCCGTCAGGCAATTCTTTCGGCCATGTAGTTTTGTCGTCAAACGTCGCAAACGACAAATCGGCAAGTCGATTCTTGAGATCGAACGAACTTAGATTTCTCGATCGAACGTCGATATCGTGTCCCTTGTACGGTGGCTGGTCATGCTTCGGCCAAGAGGAGAAGGAGCTCACCCTTTCCGAGTAGTCCACAGGAATAGGCCGACGAACAATCTCAAGCTTCCCGTCGGCCGATAGAGTCGTGATATATTTAATTTCCGGAGGCGCTACGGCAAAGAGGCTTGAAAAAAAACAAATTCCGGATGCGATTCCCAAAATCCCGACCGTAATACATCCAATCCAAAACCGTCGATAATGCATGGATTTCTTCCTTAGTTCGGGAGACTATGCCTGAAGCGCGATTGGCCGGAATTGAAAATGACGACGTACTTTGGAGGAACTTAATTTAAAGAAGATCGCATCGCCCTTAAGGAGTACGCCAATATAGAAGAGCGTAACCTAAAGGCGACAGGTTTGCCAGTCCCCGGTCGCAAAGCGTAACGACGGCCATTCTTCGCGAGGGGCGATGCTTCGTGCGCGCGACTGCCGGTCCGCCGCGCCCGAAATATTTACTCGGCGTATTTGGCGGGGTCGACGATCTCGGCCTCGCGGAAAGCGGCCTGCCGTTCGGCGCATTTGTTGCACCGGCCGCAGTGCAAACCCGTTTTCGGAGAAATGCACGAAAGAGTAAGCTCCAAAGGCAAATCGCCGGCGTAGGAACGCAAGGCCTCGGCCTTGGTCACCTCGTCGAACGGACGGAGGATTCGCACCGGGCGGGCGCCGGAAAGGGCGACGATCGCCTCGATATGCTCGAAAAATTCGTCCGTGGCGTCGGCAAAAGGGTTCGAGCGGAGAACGGCCAACGCCAATTCTTCAACTCCATGCAGTTGACACCACAACGCGCTTTTAACGGTCAGCAAGGCGTTTCGGCCAGGAAGATAGACCGCCTCGTCGGGCGAGTCGGCGTCCGGAACGTTGCGGCCGCGAACGCTCCAATGGTCTTCGTACATATCTTTGGCCGGCAGGTCGAGAATGACGAGCTGCTCCAGCCGGTCGCAAGCGACGGCGATCAAAAAAGCCTTAACGGCCCAGAGTTCGTCGCGTTCCCAATGCAGACCGGAGCGAACGTAAATCGGCAAAACGACGCGTCCTTCGGCAAGAAATCGGCCAAGAAGTAGCGCGCTATCAAGCCCGCCGCTGAGGAGCAAGGCGATCGGTCGTTGAAAGTCGTTCATGTTTGCTTGCATTGAATGAGATGGCGGCATGCGTTTTTTTCATTGTAGAATTCCGCTACGCAAACGGAAAGCGGCCTATGCCCTGTCCCCTATGCCCTCATCCCTACTTTTATCCCCCCATAAAATACGCATGAAGCGATGCGATTTCGATAAAAAAATACTTGCATCGATTAGGGGCGATGTGATAGCATGCCACGGTGCGCTCCATTCATCTTGGAAGATCGCCTCTCATTGATTCCAAGCGCACCCCTATCGCCGAACGGCGAATTTCAGTTCGTCGCTCGACGCAAATAAATAATAGTAATCGATAGCTTTTGTGAATATCCGTGAAGCGATGTTTACGCCTCTTTTCTCAAGGTTCCCATCATGTCTATGACGACCGAGACGGGCCAATGCCCGGGGTGCGCGGAAGTGAGCGAAGAGCAACTTTTGGCGCAGCTCGACGACGTTCTACAAGAATACAAAGACCAGCCGGGAGCGTTGATTCCGACGCTTCAGATCGCGCAGGCCTTGTTCGGGTATTTGCCCGAGGCGGCTTTGAAGAAAATCAGCCTGGCCTTGAATAAATCTTACAGCGAAGTGGCTGGCGTGGTCAGCTTCTACTCGTTTTTCACCACCGTTCCGCGCGGCAAGCATCTTGTCCGCGTTTGCCTGGGAACGGCCTGCTACGTTCGCGGCGGGAAGGAAGTCCTGGCCGCCATTAAAGCGCAACTGCACGTTGAAGTCGGCGAAACGACCTCGGATCGGCAGTTTTCGCTCGACGTAGGACGTTGCTTCGGGGCGTGCGGATTGTCGCCGGTCATCATGATCGACGACGACGTGCATCAGCGAATCAAGCCCGGCCGTATCGCCAAGATTCTGGAGCAATATCGCTCAGACGGGACGTAATTCCGGACCGGCGGAGCAAGCGGCGCGCCTCGCATTACTCGAACACGGCTGACGAAAAAAATTCACGACAGCGGAGAAATCATGACGTCGTTCATCGCTAATCCTCAAGAGTTGACCTCGCTTCGCGATCGATTACGGGAAGAAGAAGCGTCGCAATCGTCGCAGCGGAAAAAAATCCGCCTTTGCCTAGGGGCAAGTTGCATCGCCTCGGGCGCATTGCAGGTGAAGGCGGCCCTGGAACGAGAAATTGAAGCGAGAAACCTTCAAGAGCGGGCGACGATCGTCGGCACCGGCTGCTTGGGCCCCTGCTGCGGCGGCCCGGCGATCATCGTCGATCAAACGTTTTATGAAAACGTGAAACCGGAGGACGCCGTCGCGCTGATCGGCGATCATTTGGAAAAGGGAAAGATCGTCGAGCGATTGACGCACAAACGTCCCGACGGCCGGGCCATTTCCAACGCGGCCGAGATGGACTTCTTCAAGCGGCAGACGAAAATCGCCTTGCGAAATTGCGGCATAATCGATCCGCAGCGGATCGAGGATTACATAGCACGCGACGGCTACGCAGCGCTGTCGGCCGCTCTCACGCAAAACGATCCGGAAAAGACGATCGAGACGATTCGCGCGTCCGGCCTGCGCGGTCGAGGCGGAGCCGGTTTCCCGACCTGGCGAAAATGGAAGGCGGCAAAGGACGCCGTCGGCGACGTAAAATACGTCGTTTGCAACGCCGACGAAGGAGATCCCGGCGCCTACATGGATCGTAGCGTCTTGGAAGGCGATCCGCACAGCGTAATTGAAGGAATGATGATCGCCGGACATGCCGTCGGCGCGCAGCGCGGTTTCATTTACGTGCGGGCCGAATACCCGCTAGCCGTCGAGCGATTAAAAATCGCCCTTTCGCTTGCCCGAGAAAGCGGGCTGCTTGGAAGAAATATCTTGAGTACAGGCTTCGATTTCGATTTGGAAATCCGCATGGGCTCCGGCGCTTTCGTCTGCGGCGAGGAGACGGCCTTGATGACGTCGATCGAAGGAAACCGCGGCGAGCCGCGACCGCGTCCCCCCTTCCCCGCCCAAAGCGGTTTATGGGGAAAGCCGACCGTCTTGAATAACGTCGAAACCTACGCGAACGTGCCGGCAATCGCTTTGAACGGCGGCGCTTGGTACGCCTCGCTCGGCGCCGAAAAAAGCAAAGGAACGAAAGTTTTCGCCCTGGCCGGAGCCATCAAAAACTCCGGGCTGGTCGAAGTGCCGATCGGCATGTCGCTCGGCGATCTGATTTACGATATCGGCGGTGGAACGATCAGCGGCAAGGAGTTCAAAGCGGCGCAGATCGGCGGTCCGTCTGGCGGCTGCATTCCCAAGCAGCATTTGAACGTCCCCTTGGATTACGAATCGCTCGCCGAACTAGGCGCGATCATGGGCTCGGGCGGCCTAATCGTAATGGACGAAGATAGCTGCATGGTGGACGTCGCGCGATACTTCCTCGAGTTCGTCCAAGAGGAATCTTGTGGAAAGTGCGTCCCCTGTCGGGTCGGCACTAAGCGAATGCTCGAAATCCTCGAGCGCATTTGCTCGGGCTACGGCGAAGAGAGCGACATCGAACGACTCATCGATTTGGGCGAAATGATTAAAGACGCCTCGCTTTGCGGGTTAGGTCAAACGGCCCCGAATCCGGTCCTCTCGACGATTCGCCACTTCGGCCAAGAATACATCGAACACATTCGAGACAAACACTGCCGAGCCGGCGTTTGCGCGTCGCTCGTTTACGCTCCTTGCTCGAGCGCGTGCCCGGCCAATGTCGATATCCCCGGCTTCGTTTCGCTGGTCGCCGAGAAACGCTGCGCCGAGGCGCTCAAACTCCACCGCGAGCGGAATCCGTTCGCCGCGATTTGCTCGCGGGTTTGCTTCCATACGTGCGAGGACAAATGCCGTCGGTCGACGCTCGACGCTCCGGTTTCAATTCGCGGCGTGAAGCGGTTCATGGTCGACCAAGAGATTACGATTCAACTCCCCGAAGTCCGCGAGAATCCGCAAAACGCGAAGAAGAAGATCGCCGTCATCGGCGCCGGCCCTGCGGGGTTGTCGTGCGCGTACTTTCTGGCGCGGCTCGGCTATCAGCCGAAAGTTTTTGAAGGCGAACAGCGGCCGGGCGGAATGCTTTCGCAGGCGATTCCGGCCTACCGGCTGCCGCGCGAGTTGGTCGCCCGCGAAGTCCGCATGATCGAACAGATGGGCGTCGATATCGTAACCGGCGTTTGGCTGGGAAAAGATATCACGCTTAAGAAACTGCGGGCCGAGGGATACGACGCCGCTTTTTTGGGCGTGGGCGCGCCGTCGGGCGTCGCGCTAAATATGCCCGGCGAAGATGCGGAAGGAATTGTCGACGCGTTGAGCTTCCTGCGAACGTATAACATTCGCGGTTCGGCCCCGTTCGGCCAAAACGTGGTGGTGATCGGCGGCGGCAATTCGGCCATCGACGCGGCTCGAACGGCCTTACGACTCGGCGCCGAAAAGGTCACGGTCGTCTACCGACGCAGCCGCGAGGCCATGCCCGCCTATGAAGAAGAAATCGAAGAGGCGGAATTGGAAGGAGTCGAATTGAAGCTGCTCACCGCGCCGACCGAAATCATGGTCGAGGACAAGCATGTGGTCGGCCTGAAGTGCATGCCGATGCGGCTCGGCGAGTTCGATCGGTCGGGTCGACGGCGGCCGGAGGAAAGCGGCGCGGCGTTCGTCATCAAGGCCGACCAGATTTTAGTCGCTATCGGCCAAGCGCTCGACTTACAGAAGATCTGCGGCGACGTGACGCTGGAAAAACGTGCGCAGAATTTCATTCAAATTAACCCGGTCAACGGCCAAACGTCGGAGAAGTGGATATTCTCGGGCGGCGACGCCGTGAGCGGTCCGTCGTCGGTCGTCGAAGCCGTGGCGGCGGGCGAGCGCGCGGCCGTCGGCATCGATCAATACTTGACCGGCGCGAATCACGCTTTTTGGCGAGAACCGATCGAAGTGAACACGTCGTTCGATCCCGACGCGGAGCCTTCGGACGCCGCAAGAGAGAAATTGATTTTGATTCCGGTCGAACGTCGGCGGAACAATTTCGCGGAGGTCGAATTGCCTTGGCCTGAAAACGTGGCGGTGCGTCAGGCGAAACGCTGCTTGCGTTGCGACTACGGCAAGCGAGGCCTTGGCGTCGCCAATCACGCTCCGAACGGCGAGCATGCGAAATAAGGGATTTAAAAACGCTTGCCGCAAAGCAGGAAACGGAGAGGGGAGCTCAGGGGACAGAATCGCGAAACATCATAATAACATGTGCGGACAATCATGACTAAACTCACGATCAACAATATCGCCGTGGAAGTTCCCGAGGGAACGACGATTCTTCATGCCGCCAAGCAGGCGGGCGTTCGGATTCCGACGCTTTGCTACGTCGAAGGCCTGCATCCGATCGGCGCATGCCGGGCGTGCCTCGTCGAAGTCGAAGGAGCGCGAAATCTCGTCGCCTCGTGCGCCATGCCGGCCGTCGAAGGAATGAAGGTGCTTACCAACACGCGACGCGCCCGAGAGGCTCGTCGAGCGGTCGTCGAACTGCTCGTCTCGGAACACAACGGCGAATGCCAGACCTGCGACCGGAACGAAGATTGCGAGTTGCAATCGCTGGCCTCGGAACTTGGCGTCCGCGAAATCCCCTTCCCCGGCGAGAAAACGCAGAAACGGATCGACGTTTCGACGCCGGCCTTATATCGGGACAACGGGAAATGCGTTAAATGCCGACGCTGCGTCTCCGTATGCGGCGAGACGCAATCGGTCGGCGCCCTTTTCCCGCAAAATCGCGGGTTCGACACCGTCATCGGGCCGGCCTTCAATCACGACCTAGACGCGGTGCCGTGCGTGCAGTGCGGTCAATGCGCCGCCGTCTGTCCCGTCGGTGCAATCGTCGAGAAAGATCAAATCGCCGACGTCTGGAAAGCCTTGGAATCGCCCGGCGCTTTCGTGATCGTCGAAACGGCCCCCGCCATTCGCGCAGCCTTGGGCGAATGCTTCGGCTATCCGCCGGGCACGCTGGTGACGGGAAAAATGACCTCGGCCTTGCGCCGACTCGGTTTCCGCGCGGTCTTCGATACGAATTTCGCCGCCGACCTCACCATCTTGGAGGAAGGAACGGAATTGCTCACCCGCCTGCAAAACGCCTTGGTCGAACAGAAGCCGGTCGCGCTGCCGATGTTCACAAGCTGTTCGCCCGGCTGGATCAAGTTCATGGAATATTATTATCCCGACATGCTCAACAATCTTTCGACGTGCAAATCGCCGCAGCAGATGTTCGGAGCCGTGGCGAAGACCTATTACGCGAACAAGTTGGGAAAACGCCCCGAGGAAATCACCGTCGTTTCGATCATGCCATGCACGGCGAAGAAATTCGAACGGCAACGCCCCGAAATGAATTCGAGCGGTCCGTACGACGTCGATATCGTCCTGACGACCCGCGAATTGGGCAAAATGATCCACGAGGCGGGAATCGATTTTGACAGCCTGCCCGACGAACCAATGGACTCGCCGCTCGGCCTTTCGACCGGTGCGGCCGACATCTTCGCCAACTCGGGCGGCGTGATGGAAGCGGCCCTGCGAACGGTGTACGAAATCGTGACCGGGCGCGAATTGCCGTCCGAAAATTTGCACGTTCAGCCGGTCGTCGGCCTCAAAGGTGTGAAAGAGGCCGAGCTAAAGATCGAAGGAACGCAGCCGAATTGGCAATTCTTGGAAGGCGTGACCGTTCGCGTGGCGGCGGCCAACGGCTTGGCCAACGCGCGGAAAGTGATCGAATCGGTCCGCTCCGGCGAAAAAACCTATCACTTCATCGAAGTGATGACCTGCCCCGGCGGCTGCATCGGCGGCGGCGGGCAACCGCGATTCACTACCGACGCGGTCCGCTTGGCTCGGCTTCAAGCGATCTATAAAGAGGACGAAGGGAAAAAGTTGCGCAAGTCTCACGAGAATCCCGACGTGCAAAAGCTCTACGCCGAGTTCCTCGGTCAACCGCTGGGCGAACGCTCGCACCACCTCCTGCATACGCACTACGAACGTAGGGAAAAAGTGTGACGGGTAGGGCGTTAGAAATAGGGCATAGGGGAGCGCCAAGCCCCGGCGCTCTCCGCCTTGTCATGCACGGGGCGCATGGCCTACGAAAGGCGTGAATTCTTGGGGAAAACCGCCCTTTGCCGGGCCGTTGCGGCGGAGTAAAATGGAGGGGCGTATCGATACCCCCGCCGCCTTCGCATTTCCACCTTAACCCGTTGAAGAATAATATGTTACGCTACCTGACCGCCGGCGAATCGCATGGTAAAGCCCTCTTGGCCCTCGTGGACGGATTTCCGGCCGGGGTGAAAATTGATCCGGAAGGGATCAATGCTGAGTTGGCCCGCCGCCAAGGAGGATACGGCCGGGGCGGTCGCCAACGGCTCGAAACCGACCGCGTCGATATCCTTTCCGGCGTTTGGCACGGCGAGACCCTTGGAAGTCCGATCGCTCTTTTGGTCCCCAATTCGGACTACAAAATCGAGAAGATGGACGACCTCGGACTTCCTCGGCCTGGGCACGGCGATCTGTGCGGCTCAATCAAATACCTCAGTTCGATCCGCGCGATCCTCGAACGTGCCAGCGCCCGAGAGACGACCGCCCGTGTGGCGGCCGGCGCGTTGGCCAAGCAGTTGCTCGCCTACTTCGGCATCAAGGCGCTCGCCTACGTGACCGAGGTCGGACCGATCGTAATTCACTCCCGCTCCAACGGCTCGATCGAGCAGCTTCGCGCCATTCGCGACAAGAGCGAGCTTTACACGCTCAATCCCAACCAAGACGCCGACATTAAGGCGTTGATCGACGAGATGCAGAAAACCGGCAACACGATGGGCGGCGTGATCGAAATTCGCGTCGACGGCTTGCCCTTCGGACTCGGCACGCATGCGCAATGGGACCGCAAGCTTGACGGCAAAATCAGCCAAGCGGTAATGGCCGTGCAAGCGATGAAAGGGGTCGAGATCGGCCTCGGCTTCAACATGGCCCGTTTGCCCGGCGACGAAGTGCACGACCCGATTCTTTACGATCCGGCCTTGGCCGACGGTCCTACCTTGGGTTTCAAACGACCGTCGAACAACGCCGGCGGACTCGAGGCGGGCATGACCAACGCCCAGCCGTTGATCGTTCGCGCGGCGAAAAAACCGATCAGTACTCTCGCCCGGCCGTTGCCCTCGGTCAACATGGTGACGAAAGCCCCGGACGCGGCCTCGTACGAACGAAGCGACGTTTGCGCCATCGCGGCGGCAAGTTGCATTTTGGAAAACGTCGTCGCCTTCGAGATCGCGACCGCCTTGGTCGATAAGTTCGGCGGCGACAGCCTGTGGGAAATGCAGGAACGTTGGAAGCTGTTCCACGTCTTGGCGAAGAAGAAACTGGCCGGAGAAACACGGGAAGGATGAAGGATGAAATGCCGCTACTTTCATTCTTCATAAATTATCGTTGCGTTGCGATCAAGCACGGCGGAGCCGTGCGAGTAGTGCGTTACTAGGCGGAGCCTAGTAACGAGGTTATATATTAATTAATCGGAAGGGAACATCCGATGACGGCGCGAAAGGGAGTTCGTGCGTTCTTTTCGAGCGTTTTGCTCGTATCAATGGCGACGGTCTCGCCGTTTTTTTCTCCTTGTTCTCTCCAAGCGGCCGTCGTTGAAGACTTGTCGATAGGAAGCGGGAATGAATCAACCTTTGCCCCCTCATCCGCCGCATCGACGGATGCCTTGGCGATGGCTATGGACGTCTTTGACGTTGACCAAATGCAAGCTCTCGCCGAAATGACCAAAATGCATTTCGCACTTAAAGAGTACGAGAACGCTTTGCAAGACGCGAATAGCATTATTGAAAAATATCCCTTCATTTCTCTTGGCTACCTACAGCGCGGATACGCAAACCAGGCTCTCGGAAAAATTTCTGAAGCAATTGCGGACTATTCAAAAGCAATCGAAATCAATCTGCAATATCTTGAAGCGTATCGATTTCGCGGCTTCGCCTACGTCCAACTAGGCAAATACAAAAAGGCTATTGAAGATTTCGACCGTGCGATCAAAGAAGATACGAACGACGCGGGCTCCTTTTGCATTCGTGCTTATTGCAAAAGCAAACTAGATCAAAACGAAGACGCCTTGAAAGACGCGGACGCGGCCTTAAGAATCGCTCCCCAATACGCCGACGCTCGCCATGTGCGAGGCGAGATATTAGCCCTATTAAATCGTCGTGAGGAGGCCGTCGCCGACCTCGCCGAGGCGATACGTCTTGATCCGGAAAAATACAATCGGAACTATACAAACGCCAACGTCGAAGGCCAGCAAAGCGGCGAAACTCCGAACAAAGGCAAAGCGGAATCGTACGACGCCAAAATGTCGACGGCCGCGACGACGCCCCTCGGCTCGACGAAGTATTCTTTCGCGTCTGCGTCGCCGAACGCCGCACCGACTCCTGCCACGCCCGAAAACAGCCTAAAGACGGACTTCCTGAATACGAAAGGCCCAATGCCGGCTATTCGAGCTACCGTCAACGTCAGCGGCGCGAACGATAGTACGGCGCCGACGAAGGACGCGATCAAGAAGAAACCTGATTCTGAAGCCATAAAGAAGGCGGCCAAGCAACGCCGCGCCGAATATGAAAGCCGCTTGAAACAAGCCCACGCGGACGAAGAAACGCAACAGAAATAATAGGGGCGAAGCAATGATTAAATCAACTCACTTTCACTTCATAACGCGACGCTTCGTTTTCGTAGCCGCTTTTATTACGGCGAGCGCCGCGACCCTTTCGTCGTCGGCGGTCGTTGACGATTTGTCGGGATTCCCTGCCCAAAATCCGACGTTTCGCTTTTCCTCGACGAACGATCTCGCAACGACTTCTAACGACGCCGTCGAGAAAAAGGCCGCTGTCGAAGGAATGTCGGACGAGCTTGCCCAAGCGATTCGCGATCAGATCAAGGCGCTCGAATATTCGGACGGGACCGCCGAAGCTTTCTTAAAGATGGTCGGACCGTGGGAATGTGAAAAATGGAATAACCGGTTGCGCGAGGCCGAAGCGGCCTTGGATCGTAAGGAAATTGACGAAGACGGCCTGGCGAAAATCGAAGAGGCGGTCGTTAAAGAGATCGCTGCGAAAACGAGGAAGGAAATCCGCTGGCCGACGGACGACGGCGATTACTCCGATCTCGCGAATATCGCGAAGACGAAAAAAGCCCGCACCTTCGGACGTACGCAAATTAATTACGTCCTTTTCAATTCCGTCGGCCTATCGGCGGGCGTTTTGGATATTTTAGAATTGCCGGAGCGTCTTCTTGGCCACTTGGAAGGTCGCTCCTGCTGTTTCGTCGATTTGCGGAACGGCAAATCAATCATGACCGAGAATTCCTTCGACTCGCCGACGGGCGAGCTTTTCATGTGGGAAGAGGCGTACGAGAAAACGGACGGCATCGAGCAGCTTCGCGCGGACTTCGGCGACAATTCGCGATTACCAAGACGACTCATTCGCGGCGACTTAAAGCTCGTTCTTGCATATAAGCATTTCGTTCAAGCCTACTGTCTGCTTAATCAACAAAATCGTGCGGGAGCGAAGAGCGAAGCGGAGGTAGCGATAAAATGTGATCCGCGCCCCTCCGAGTCGTATGTGATCTTAGCGTATTGCGCCTTCGCGGAAGAGCATTATCCGGCCGCCTTGGACGCGGCGGAAGCCGCTCTTCAACGTAATCCGACGGACTTAAAAGCGCTCAGCCTTCAAGGCGACATCTACGCAAGAATGGACCGTGACGAAGCGGCAATCGCGGCATATTCGCAAACGCTCGACCTCGGTTGGAAGATCGCGGAAAGGACCGTTCGGGCCGGTTATTTTCATCTCCGCCAAGGCGAGTATGCCGAAGCAAAGGCCGACTTCGCCGCATTCGACGCCATGCCGAAAGTCCTATCGCAAGTTCACTTGATCCGCGGAGCGCTCTATGCGAAATCGTCGCAAATCGAACCGGCGTTCGCCGACGCCGACCAATCCGCTTCGTTGGATGCGAAGCAACCGAACGCTTTTTTTCTTCGCGCGGAAACAAACATGCGGTTAGAACGCTATCCGGAGGCTATCGCGGACTTCAAATGCGTTCTAAACCTTGCGCCAAACAACGTTGGATGTTTTTACTACATCAGCACTGCATATACGAAACTCGGCAATCTCAAAGAAGCCCTCAACGCGGTCAACAAGGCGATCGCAACGAATGGGCCGATCGCTAACTATTGTTACGCTCTTCGAGCGGAAATTTACCATCAACTCGGCCGCAATGATGAAGCGATCGCCGACGCCGACAAAGCGCTGGAATTTTATCCGGAGCAAATAATTGGAATACTCAGCATTCGCAGCGCCGCATACGCCAGCCTCGGAAATTACCGAAGAGCGATCGACGACCTCGACCAAGTGATCAAAGGCAACCCGACCTACGCGCATGCGTACTTTCTTCGCGCCGATTGCAAATCAAAACTCTCGAAAAATGATGAGGCACTTGTAGATGCGGACCGAGCGATTAAACTCGCTCCGTCGAACGGTTCATTTCATAACATGCGAGGGCAAATACTGCTTCAATTGAATCGCCGTGACGAGGCAGTCGCGGAAACCGCGAAGGCGATTCAACTCGATCCGGATTTGAACGGTACGCTTAAAGTCGAAAACAAAACAGTCTTAAATTACAATGACGCTTCGGCGTCATCGTCTCCCAATTACGCCTCCGATCCGAAATACGGCGTTCCCCAATCGCCGAGCGATCCCGAAAAGGAGGCCGCTCACGCCGCGTTAATAAAGGCGGCGGAAGAAAAACGCCGCGCCGAATATGAAAGCCGCTTGAAACAAGCCCACGCGGACGAAGAAACTCAACAGAAATAACAGGGGCGAAGCAATGATTAAATCAACTCACTTTCACTTCATAACGCGACGCTTCGTTTTCGTAGCCGCTTTTATTACGGCGAGCGCCGCGACCATTTCGTCATCGGCAGTCGTTGACGACTCGTCGACCCTCGCTGCGCAAAACTCGACGTTTCGCTTTTCCACGACGAATGATCTCACAACGACTTCTAACGACGCCGTCGAGAAAAAGGCCGCTATCGATGGAATGTCCGACGAGCTTGCCCAGGCGATTCGCGATCAGATCAAGGCGCTCGAATATTCGGACGAGACCGCCGAAGCCTTCTTGAAGATGGTCGGATCGTGGAAATGCGAAAAATGGCGTGAAACGCTTCGCGAAGCGAAGCGGCAATTCGAGTCGCAAGAAATTTCCGCTGACGAATACGCAAGCGCCGAAAAGGGCGTCGCCGTCAACCTCGCACGAAAGATTCGAAACGAAATCGACAACGGCGGAAGCGCCTTCGAGTTAAACGACGTGATCGCAAGTCGCAAAGCGCAATGTCTCGGCTATTCGCAGGTATTCTACGTAATCGGCTCCGCCGTCGGGTTGCAAACGCAAACGGTTATCGTTTCGGAGTTCCCCGGCAAACCAATGCCGCTCGAGATCGGACATGTCGGTTGTCTGATTCATCTCAAAAACAATCAAGCAGTCGAAATCGAACTGAACGTGGCACGTTCGACCATACGGAGTTGGTACGACGCCGCGATCCAGGCGATATTTCCGACAAAGCCTCGCAATAAAAAATATCCTTTCTTCGTCAGCAATGAATTCCTTCTCGGAAAAGCTTACGGCAATTTCCAGGGAGTTTTGACGGTCGTTCCTTCCGCCGAAAACGACGTCATTTACGGCAAAATGCAACGGCTCGATTCGCGGCGGCTCATCGCCGCCGTTCTCGTCAATAAAGCGTTCGTCTTCCGTAAATCGGAACATGACCGTGAGGCTCTTGCCTCCCTATCGCAAGCGATCAAGCTTTTCCCGGAACTCGCGGACGGACATCGGCAACGGGGAGACTGCCTTGCCAAGGCGGGACTCAAGCAAGAGGCGATCGCCGAATTCAGCGAAGCGATTCGGCTCGCCCCGTCCGATTTCGACTCGCTTCAGTCGCGTGCGGCGATTACCATTGACGACGCCAATGATGATACGAATATCGATGGGGCGATCTACGATCTGAATGCGGCGGATGATTTTATCCGCCGCCGCATGGCGGCGGAATCCGTCTTTCTTGTGCAATCCGCCGCTCGACTTGATCTTCCGTCGATCGGATACTGCCTCGACAATCTCAAAGCCCTACAACTTCGTTGCTCCTATCTCAACTTTGTTCGCGGTTGCGCCTTGTGCATTCAATCTCGTTGGGAGGATTCGCTGCAAAGTCTTTCGACGGCGATCGCTTTAACCCCAACCGACGCTGAGTCGCTCGCGTGGCGAAGTTACGCCTATTACAATCTGAATCGAACGGAGGATTCCGTCGCCGACGCGGAGCGGTCTGTTTCGCTTCAACCGAATTGGCGAGCCTATTCCGTGCTGAGCAAGTCGCGTTCAAAGCAAGAGCGTTGGCGAGACGCCGCCGACGCGATGACGCAAGCCTTGAATTTGGCGGGCGATGCTCGAGATTTTGATTGGAAGCTCGCCTATTTAATACGAGCGTACGCGAATTTCAGATTGAACGACCATAATGAGGCGCTGAACGACGCGAATAAACTCATCGACTTGGATTCAAAGGAATATCGCGGCTACCAATATCGCGGCTGCGCGAATCAGGCCCTCCGCAAGTATCCCGAAGCGATCGCCGATTATTCAAAAGCGATCGAACTCAATCCGCGATTGACTGAAGCGTATCGCGACCGCGGCGACGCCTATTCGTATTCGGAGAAATACAAAGAGGCGAGGAATGATTATTCAACGCTTTGCGAATTAGCGCCGTCCGACGCCTACGCTTTTCGCCGCCGCAGTTTGATGAATCTCTATTTAAACGACGACATGGCCGCGATCGAGGACGCGACCAAGGCGGTCGCCTTGAATCCGCACGACGCCGACGCGTATTACTATCGCGCCACGGCGCAAGGCCGTCTTTCGCATTGGCAAGAGGACGTCGCCGACTGCTCTCGAGCCGTCGAAATAAATCCCCAATACGCCGACGCGTTTTGGGCGCGCGGAATTGCCCGTTCCGAGCTATCGCAAGACGAGAAGGCGGTCGATGATTTTTCGACGGCCGTTCAGATCCGACCGAACCACGGACTCTATTACTACGCGAGAGCCAGAGCTTACCTCAAGCTAAAGAAGGAATCTGAAGCGCGAAGCGATCTGATTCAATCCCGGCGACTCGATCCAAGCCTAGCGAAAATCGTGCAAGAGTACGCCGCCGCTAGCGGCATGGATTTATCGGAAAGCAGAATCGCCGAAAAGCTCAACAAAGAAACGCAAACGAAATAATCGACGGGCGCGGAACGAAAAATGAGAAACCTGATCCAACTACACGACAAAACGCGACGGCGAATTTGCATAGCGCTGTTTATTTTGCTATGCGCCGCCCCGACCTGCGCGACGATCGGCTGGTGCGCGTGGCGATTGTTGCCCTGGTCCTCGACGGCGCAAGCTCGGGCTATCGGCGACTCGCTCGGCGCGCAAGTCCATTGGTCGTCGTTGCGACATCCCCGGCCGGGCGTCGAATGGTACGAGGATTTCGAGCTGGCCGATCCGGAAAAGGGCGAGACGGCCTTGCGGTGCCAATGCGTCGAGGCGACGACGGCCGACGTCTCCGATCCGCAAAAAGGATCGAAGCGAGCGTTGGTCGTAAAACTTTCGCATGCCGAGATCGAGGTCGCGCGATTGCCGATTCTGCGACAACTCGTGGAACGGATCATGCGAAGTCAGAGCGCGAGGCTCGACGCGGACGTACAGATAACGGCCAGCGAATTGACCTTAAAGGCGGGCAAGAATTCGCAAACGCTCGTCGATTTCACGGCGAATTTCAGCCGATTGCAAGGAGGCGTGCAAGTTAAGGCCGATGCGAGCTTCCGTGTGGCGGGAGCGTCGGAGGGAACGCCGGCCTCGTTCAGCGTGACGCGCGATCGCCGTCAATCGCCCCCTCTGGAATGGTTTGAATTCAAATCGGGAAGCGCTCCCCTCCCTTGCTCGCTGTTGGCGTCGGCAATCTCCGAATTCGCCGCGTTCGGCGAGCAAGCGACTTTCCAAGGCGACTTTTGGGCGAAAGAAACTCCGACTTGGCCGACGACTTCGCGTTGGGAAGGCGAGTTTCATGGCCGGATCGACGGCGTCGATTTGGACCGACTCGTCAGCGAGCAATTTCCGCACAAGTTGAGCGGGACCGCGACGGTCGGCGTGAAATCGGCGCAGTTTTTGGATGGGCGAATCGTGAAGGCCGAAGGAGGCTTCTTAAAGGCCGGGCCGGGCGTGGTCGGCCGTTCCTTGTTGACGGCGGCAGTCCGCATCGGCGGTTGCCAATCGAAGATCGATTTCGATTCGATCGAAGATGCAACCCCCTATCAAGACTTGGCGCTCTCGTTTCAGTTGAACGACGCGCGACTGGAAGTTCACGGGCATTGCGTTTCGGCGAATTCGCAGGTCCTCATTCTCGGACGAAACGGACCGTTGTTGTTCGAGCCGAGAAATCAGCCGCAATCGCCGCTGGCGCTCGTTTCCGTTCTTTCGCCCGAAGGCTTGCCGCAGGCGCCGGTCGCTCCGCAAACGGAATGGCTATTGAGCCGGTTGCCTATTCCGGCCGAGAGCGCCGCAGCGACCGAGAAGGAGGAACGCCCGCAAGCGAAAGCGCTCGGCGTTCGCCAAGGATTGCAGTAGAAATCAGCGACGGAACGGCGCGACGGCCGCTCCCTACGCGTTTTCGGCGGAAACGACGGATTTGCCGCCGCTCATTTTCGCGGTGTAGCGAACGGCGGCGAAAAGGGCGAAGACCCAATTGAGCATGACGAGAAGAGTGACGATCGATCTTCCGCCCGCGCCCGAGGCGTAGGAGTGCAATCCGCTACCGAAAAGGAAGTTGACTCCGTACCACGTCATAATGATTGCGGTGAAGCCGAAGACCGAACCGACCGCGATGCCGAAGTTGCCCGACCATCCGACATATCGGGCGTGAAGGATCGCCATATAAACCAAAAGCGTAATCAAAGACCAAACTTCTTTGGCGTCCCAACCCCAGAAGCGCCCCCAAGCGACGTCGGCCCAAAGAGCGCCGAAGATCGTCCCCGCGACGAGCAAGAGAACCGCGACTTGCGTGGCCTTGTAAACGTAGCCGGCCAAAGTAACGCATTCTTGTGGGGCGGCATGGCGAACCAACGGCGCGGCGACCGGATCGCTGGGCGCATAGTCGCTCGATTCAGCGACGTTCTTCTCCGTCGCTTTCGTTTCAACGTTATCGGCCGCCGATTGGCTCGAACGATATTTTCCGAAAAGATAGTAGGCGAGCGAAATATTGCCGAGCCCCCAGGCGAGCGCGCCCGCACCGTAACTAAACCCAATCGTCAAAACATGCAGGGACAGCCAAAAATTATCCCGTAAAATCGGCAACGGAGAGGCAATCCCTTTTTGCGCGATTTCCGACGGAGCGTAATACGCCGCCATCGCCGCGAGAAACGCGAGCGCCGCGCCGACTATCGCAAACGCCTTGCGCTCGAACGGCAAGCGAAGCGCGTCTCGTCCAAGCTCAAGAAACCAAGAACGAGGAATCTGATAGAGCCCGACGGCCAAACATGCGACCGCGCGGGGAACGTAGTAAATGCATAGCGCCGCGACTGCAATTCGCACCGCCCAAGCGACGATCGCGATCAAGGTCAATCCTCCGGCGGAAACGCTCAGCTTTAAGGAAAAATAGGGATGCCCAGTGGCGCTCGGCATCCAGCAGAGGAGATAAAATACGCCGAAAGCGATCGCGATTCTCGCGGCCAGAGCGACGCTACGGGCTATCTCCTCATCTCGACGGGACGTTTCCTGCTCGACCTTAAAGCGGAAGAGCCGAACGACCGAAACGGGAACCGTCGTAAGCTTCCAAGCGCGACGCAAGCCCGGCTGCAAAACCGGAAGCAAGGCGAATACCGTTCCGAAAAGCGCGGCGGAAAACGCGACGAGGAGAATCGTTTCAAACATGCCTGTTAAAGGAACGATCTTCGTAATCGCCATGCGGAGCGCGAATCCGCAGAGAATTCCGAGCTGCGCAAGGACGAGGAGCGCGACCCCCGTCCAAAACGCGACGTGCTTCCAAAATCCCCAGGCCATTGCCAAACAAACAAGCGCGGCGAGCGCGACGATCCAAGACCAAAAGAAAGGATCGACGTCGTTATAAATCAATTCGTAATCGGCGTAGCCAGGAGGCGGATAGGCAGTGGCGGCCAGGGCGGCCTGATCGATCTGCACCGCCGGAAGTTTCGCGCGGAGCGGATCGACGGCCTCGGCCAAAATGCGGAGATTCTTCGCGAACTCGGCGATCGATTCGTTGATCTTTCGCACACGGTCCGGCTCTTCGCGGTTTTTATAAAAATAAACAAGTCGATCGAAGGCGTTTTGCGCGTTACGATACTCTTTTTGCGGATAGTCGATGACGATGATCGTCGGAGCCTCGACGAAAGCGGAAAGCGGTAGCCAAGGACGCGAGTCGAAATCGGCGCGATTCGTTTCAACCGAGGCCGAATCAAGCGAGGGAAGGATGTAAACTCCCGCTCCGTTATCGTAGAGGGCGAAGCTTACTTCGTCGGCGGCGTGAATCAACTCGGCGGCTAAACCGGCCTTGGCCTTGTCCGCCTCTTGCAGCTTCGGCTTGGCCCAACCGCGAATTGCCGACCGCAAGGAGACCGCTGCCGAGTCGAGCCGCACATGATCGGGAAATTCACTTTGCGAAGCCAACAAAATCTCTTGTAGAGGATCGGCGACCCGCTTCATCAACTCGGCGACGTCGGCCTTGTCGCTCGACGAGGATTTTTGCAGCCGCTTCGCCATGCTTTGAACGGCGTCGGCGAGCTTTCTCACCTTAAGCGGAAACCGAGCGGGCAATTCGGAGGAGATGCTAGGACGCCACGTTAATTCTCGGTATCGAGAATACGCCTCGGCCAACTTTTTCACTTGCAAATCAAGTCCGACCAACTTGAAGGATTTTCCTTCCTCGGCCGTGCGTTTCTGAACCTCCTCCCAACGGTCGAAAAACGCCTGGCAGTGCTTCAGTTGCTGGGGCGAAACGTAGCGGAGACGATTGCCGTCCGAATTATGAACGGGCAAGTTCAGTATTTTTTCGCGGAGATCTTTGTTATCGGCGAGGAGGAACGGAACGGCCTCCCACTTTTCCGGCTCCACGATCCAAGAAAAAAGCAATTCGTGAGGCGTAAATTTTCGCGACAGCTCTTTCTCGGAAAAGAGTAGACGCGCGCTGCGATACATCGACGAATCGACGTTGCCGTTCGGCGCCGCGTCGCGAAGATCAATCAAGGGATACTCCCGCCCGCAAATGGTGAGAACCGCTTCGTGCGAAAAGGTGTCCATCGGCATGACGCGCCCTTCGTGAAAGACGGGCAACGCGTGCCAAGGCCTCGCGTCGATCTCCACATCCGCGCACACCGGCGAGATTAGGCAGCCGAAGACGAGACCGCTCAGCGAAAATAACGTTCTGACCAAATTACTACTCATCTTTTTTCTCGCGAACGCGAAAATAATACGTAAGGGCGACGCCGAAAACAAGTAATGCGCCGCCGAAATATTTCAAAGGTCGGCCGGGGTCGCTGTTGACGCTGAACCGCGATAGGAAAAGTTGATCGCGCGAACCGTCGGCGACCAGGGCGTCGAATACTTTGGAGCCGGGCCGCCACGGTCCGGAGAAAGAGGATTGAAAAATCCGCCACGAAACGCCGGAGAGCGGATCGACAATTTCCAACGGAGAGTTCAAAGCGACGAAGGCGTCGCAAAGAATTAACTTTCCCGGCTGCGATCGATCGACGACGTCAATGGCGCTGGCGTAGAGCGTCGGCTTCCCTCCGCCCGGCTCGAGCCGTCGGCGAAACTCGCGCAGATGTACGTCGAAGCCCAAATCGACGTACGAATAGGGCATGGAAAGTCGCACGAGACGATTTTTGCCTTTAACCGAAACGACTTGATCTTTGCGAGGCGGTGATTCGGCGGGACCGGTAAGCCAAAACTCTTCGGCATTGCCGTCCACGGTCAAACGAACTTGCGCACGACTCGACTGTCCGTCTTCCAAATCAATCCGATAGTCGAGAACTTCGAGCCTGACGCCCTCCTCGTCGTATCGCACGCCTCGCGGCAGAGACGCAAGCCCGAAAGGAATCTTAGGTAGCCTCCTGTCGTAATCGCTCCAACTCAGCGGCCCGCAAGGAAAGGGAATCGAGATGACGGTCTCTTCCGTTTGATTGGAATCGGCGGCGATTGACAGCTCCAGGTTCAATGAATCGGAGTACGCTCGGTGCGCCGAGCGGCCTTCGTAGACGGCCAATTGGGTTTCGACGCCGAATCGCAGCGAAAACCATGCGCCGAGCATGAGTACGAGAATGCCGACATGGGTGACGACGAATCCGGTTTGCGATCGACGCCAAGGAAATCGCACGGCGGCGGCCATGAAAACGTTAAACGCTAATAGAATGTTGAGCGCGAAAAAACCGGGCGTTTCGTACACGGCGAACCGAACCGCCGGGGAACCGAATTCACTTTCCCAAACCGTGGCGGCGGCGATGACGGCCGCATAGATCACTATCAAAAGCGTCGCCAAACGCAACGAACCGAACGACCGACAAACCCCTTCGACGAGGTTCGCGTTCGTGCTTTTTTTTGACAAGCTCAAGGAGGTGGGAAGCATATCACATCTAAAAGAGAGAGGAGCCGAATCTTTTGGATTGTAGCGGATCACTCGAAAAATGCGAGACGTTCACAAGCCAAAACAATTAATTGGCGAAACCGTACGCAAATATGCAATAAAAATTTGCGCAAAGCATGCTCTTTGCGCAAATCGTCGTTTGAAGAGATTTAACGCATGGCGCTTCGCGGGGATGAAGCGGAGAATGACGTGGAAAACCACGGCGAGTCGGCGCCGAGAACGTAGACTTCGGCGCGTCGGCTTTCCTGACGTTCTTCGGACGAAGCGCCGGAAGGCTCGACGCCGCATCCGACCGCGCTAATTCGATCGGCCGGCGCGCCCGCTTCGCGCAGAGACTCGGCGACGGCCGCCGCTCGAGCCGAGCTTAGCTGAAAATTATCCGCGTATCTCTCACGGGCCGATTTCTTGCCGATCCGTTTATCGTCGGCCCGACCGACCGTAACGATTCGCAAATCGCCCCCGTCGGCCGACTTAACTATGCGAGCCAGCTCGCGCAACGTCCGTTCGGCGTCGGGCTTGAGTCGCG
The DNA here is from genome assembly GCA_963665265.2 of Thermoguttaceae bacterium. Classification (GTDB taxonomy): domain Bacteria; phylum Planctomycetota; class Planctomycetia; order Pirellulales; family Thermoguttaceae; genus CAXXHQ01. Next base: position 421,903 of record CAXXHQ010000001.1, read on the forward strand.
CATCGCCTCCTTCAAACAACACGTCCACGTCGAGTCGGCATGCGCCCAGACCGGCGTCATAGCGCAAGGCGGGATAGTTCTTCGAAAGCTCGACGAGCTTTTGCGTCGTCTTCGGCGAGACGGTCGTTTCGCCGGAGGCTAAACGACGGTATTGCACGAGGAGGTCTTCTTGCGATTTTTGATAGTCGGCGATGAGCTTCTCCCGACGATCGATCTCTTCTTTCAAAAGAACGATTCGAGAGTCCGAGTCGACCGACTTTTTCTCCAAATCGCGAGCCCGTTCGCGAAGACTATTGATCTCGGCGATCTGCGCGCGATTCTGCTCGGCCAAAACGCCCCGCTCGGAGTTTGCGGCGTTAAATTGCGTCATCGGCACGAAACAACCCGAAAGAAAAACGCTGAAGAGCGACCCGAAAACGAAAGCTCGGCAAGAAAAGCGACGACGCTCGATTGAACAGATCGAGCGTCGATGGTTCTTGTTGATTTTTTTTCGCATGATCCGACTCCGTTCGAATCTTTTCGCCGATGCGGCAATTTCGATTACCCATTCGCAAATGCGGCTCTTCGAGTCGGTTTTGCGAAGCGTTCTGCGTTTTTTTACAAATAACTGAGGATAAAATCCATAATCGCGCTGTTGACGCCGACGGCTCCGCTCCAGCCCCACATGTTCCGGAGCATGTCGAAGGTCATCATCCCTCCGAGGAACATCAACAAGACGCAAAACACAAGCGAAGTGATTTGCAAACCGCTATAGGGCGCGTCGACGACGACCGCGCCTCCGACGACCGCTACTTCGGCGGCGGGCGACATGGCGGCGGCCGTAAAGCCCGCTCCCGCGGCGACTCCGGCCACGGCCAACGGGGCTGCGCCCAAGGGCGAATCCTCGGCGGCTCCGAAATCCTCGCTCAGAATGGGCATGCCCGCCAATGCGGCGTCGCCGTCTTCGTCCGAGTCCTCCAAGGCGATGACTTGAGAACCGCTGTCCGATCCGTCATCGGCCTCTTCGGCCGGCGTAAGCATAAAATCATCATCGCCGCCGATCGCGCTTCCTTTGGCGCTTTCGACGAGCGAAAGCATATCGTCGTCATCGACTCCGACCACGCTGGCGCTCTGGCCTTTACCGGTCCCGCTCCCGCCGAGGTTCAACGGCTGTTCGAGCGAAATTCCGCTATCGGCCGGATCGACGAGCGAAATGCCGCTGTCGCCGCCAAGGGTCAATCCGCTTCCCGATCCGCCGATGACCATGTCCTCTTCGGAATCGGCGATCAAAGGGGCGCCGGTCGGCGCATCGTCCGTCGGTTGTTTTTTCGAGTCGAGTCCGATGACGCTCTCTTCGAGCGAAATGTCTTCATCGAGGGTCATGTCCAATTCCTCGAACTTCGCCGAGGGGGATTCGGTCGGCTTCGGCGGCTCGGCCAAATTCAAACCGCTTTCGAGGAAGTTGAAGTCGCTTGCCGGATCTTGCTTCGAAACGGGCGGCTCCATGCCGATGACCGTCCCCGATGCGATGCCCGACTGGCCCAACTCCACTTCGCTCAGGAGAACCTCCTCGGTCGAATCCTGAGGGAAGGAGGGCGCCTCGCCTTGCTTATCGGCGGCGAGCTTCTCAATATCCTCGGCCTTGAACTTCCAATCCATTCCGTCGCGATACCCGTAGAGTTCGCGAGCGTCGATCTTCTGACGAATTGCGTCTTCGGTGAGTCCGAGGAATGCGGCGGCTTCTTTGACGTTGTAGTATTTGGCCATGCGATCAAAATCCCGTGTAAAGGACGTCGTTCGCCGCGACCCTACGTCGTCGTCGAACGCGCCTACCTCTGTTCTATTTGCGATCTTAATTCCCGGGGTAACGGGGCCTCGGAGTTGAAGTCGGAAAGTTGCAAATCCCAGGTGATGTTGCGAACGCTCTTCAACGCGATTCGCCCGTTGGTCGGATCTATGCGATATACGCTCATCACGCGCTGCCGCGCGTCGACGACCGTCAACATCTGTCCTTTATCGCCGGCGGCGGTAGGTATGACGATCAAGTCGGAACCCGATTGCGGCGCCATCGACGGCCCGCGTCCGGACATGTCAAAGCCCGGTTCAATAGCGTACAAAGCGGCGACCATCAGGACGACGCCCGCGGAAGCTCCCAGCAAAGCCTTCTTCATACGGCACCTTAAAATTTTACTACTAGGGAAGCTGGGGCTTCTGTATTATGTATTCTAAAAGCCCCAGGGCCTGATGCAAGTGAAAACCGTTCTCAGGCAAGGAGATCGGACACGAGATCAACCATTCGGGTGGTATTATCCGTCGTACTCGCGCATTTCAGCAAAAATATGGGGTTTCCAACCCGTTTTTTTGCCGTGAAGGGGGGAGCAAACCCCCGTCCTCACGCAAGCCGGGCGATGTTACCCGCCCGCATATTTCGAGGCAAGGGGAGTTAACGGCAAGCTACCTCCTTCCTGTTCGCCGTGGTCGGCCGCCCCAACGCTGTCAACAACTCCCCCAAAGTCCTCCCGTCGCGAACGAGCCCTCCGAAAATCTTTCGCAAACTAAACTCTTCGCTTCACCCGTTCAGCTTTCTCAATCGGAGTATTCGTAAGCGAGATTGAGGATTGGGAAAAGTCTGGCGCGCGGTCGTATCGTCTATGTTGAGATTCCGCGCAAAGACTAACGACGGGATTATTTGACTCCAAACGATCGCATCGATTCGCCCGATGAGAGATTAAGGAAAACCCGCAATCCCCACTGCGTTTAATGCAATTTCTCAACGTCCGCGACGATTCGAGAATACAGAGAAGCTTGTAGATAGCTTTAATAGCCGCGACGAGCGCGGCGCCCCCATCCTCGCGGAACGGAGTCCTATCATGAAAACATTACGGATATGTTGCCTCGCGATTGCGCTGGCGAACTTCGCCGGCGTCGCATTAGCGCAATACGGCTTGTACGGTTCGCCCGACGCGCTCCCCTTGGCTAGCTCCAGCGTGAGCTCTTCTCCGACGTACGACCGCGCTGCTGTTCCGGTCGCTTATGCCGCCACGACCTATGCCGCCCAACCGGCTCAAGGTTATGCGAACCAGGGCTACCAAAGTTACGGCGCGCAGCAGCCCGCCGCGCAACCGTACTACAACGCGCCCGTCGCGCAGTCGTATTACGCCCAACCACGGCCTGCCGCCAACTACGGCGGAGCCTATTCGAACGGCGTAGTCGGTCAATCGTACCCGGCCTATACGGGCCAACCGCAAAACGCTCCAGTTCAAACTTACGCGGCGCCCGGCGGCTATCGTGCGAACGCCGGCTACAACGCTTACAACGCTACGGGCTACGGCTCGCCTTACGCGACCGGCTACGGACGACCGGGCTATCGCACCGCCTCAAACCAAGGCCAAGCCGCGCCGACGCCCGCCCCCGGACGCGCCGCGCAAGCCGAGCAGATTCCCACGCCGAACGAAAATCCCGGCGGCGAACAAGACTCCGGTCTTATGAACCAGATGCTCGCCGAACAACAAGGCCCAACCCCCGCGCCCGGCATGGGCGGCTGCTATCCGCCCAACAACGGATATAACGGCGGCTACGCCGGCCCTTGCGCCCAGCCCTGCGGCGGCCAATGCGGCCCCTATCGCGGATACCTCAATCAATACGAACAGGCGGCCTGCGGAAACGGCCCCAATCCCTGCGGATACGATTGCGGTAACTGCGCTTGGTTCGCTTCGTTCACCGCCTTCATGATGGGCCGTAACGACGCCAATCATATTTGGACCACTTACCAAACCGGCAATAATCCCAATCAGTTGATGAATACCGAGCAAGCGAAATCGAGCTGGAAATTCGGCGGAGAAATCCGTTTCGGCCATCGCTACTTCGCCGCTTGCGATCCTTGCTCATATTGGGGAATCGAAGGAGTGTTCTGGACCATGGAGCCGTACTCCGGCTTCGCAAGCTGCTCGAACGTAAGCACGGTCAGCACCCCTTTGATCGTAAGTAATCTTCAGTTCGGAGGCGTAACCGCATCGAACTGGTTCGACGGCGCCGGCGAACATCGCCTTTGGCGCCGCGATGAAATGTACAACGCCGAAATCAATCTACTGAAAGGCCGATTGACGAATCCCGAAGAGACGCCCTGGGACGTGACCTGGTCGGCCGGCTTCCGCTTCTTCCGCTTCTCCGATGATTTGAAATTCGGTTCGCTCCAAAACGGCCAAACTTGGGGTTCCTCAGGCGGAGCCAACGAGGCCTATTTGCGCGATTCTGTCGCAAACAATCTTTGGGGCGCGCAACTCGGTTGCGACGTCGGCTACACCGTCTCGGGAAGCTTGCGATTCTACGTCGCGCCGCGATTCGGCGTGTTCAATAATCACATGGAAAACAACTTCCAAGCCTACCTCGGCAACGGAACCGTGGCCACGACCGGTTCGAGCGGCGTCGCTGGAACCTATCCGGTTCAATCGTCGGCCGACGCCTTCGCCTTCCTCTCGCAAGTCGACGTCGGCGCCGAGTGGACGTTCGGCAAACATTGGAGCGCGAAGGTCGGTTACCGCGTCGTCGCCGTTAGCAACGTCGCTCTCGCCGATCATCAGATTCCCACCTACGTCATCGATATTCCGGAAATCGCGAACATCGATCGGAACGGCGACTTGATTCTGCACGGCGGATACGCCGGTTTGACGTTTAATTTCTAAACGGTCGGAATTCAACAGTCAGAAAATAAAAAAGGACGGAAATTAATTCCGTCCTTTTTTTGTTTCTTGTTCACAGGCTTTTCGTCTTTAACCTTGCACTTTCTGGCAAAGCGCTTGGAAGTCCGGATCGCAACGCAACGGGTCGAAGTCCGACTCGTCGTCGATCAAATCACGATAGCCGGGAGCGATCGACAACGCCTGCGACAAATAGCGGAGCGAGCGGCGCTTTTCGCCAAGCAAGCTCAGATAGCAGGCCAGGTTGTAGCGCAGGAGCGGCTCGTTCGGCTCAAAAGCCAACGCGGTCTCAAGCGATTCAACCGCCAAATCGATGCGGCCAAGTCGTTTATAACACCACCCCAAGGCGATACGAACCCGCACGTTGTCCGGATCGACTTCGGCAGCTCGGGTTAGCGGCGTCAACGCCTCGTCGTAACGCTCGAGAGACCGTAACGATTCACCCCAAATGTACAGACCTTCCGCTCCAAGGGAAGTCGGATCGCCCGCGCGGGCGATAGCGGCAAGCGACTGCTGAGGCATCCCCAGCTCCATATAGCCTTCCGCTTCCCGCAGGAATTTCTTTCGGCGAATGCGATCAAGAGCGTTCACTGCTGTCTCTCCTCGAAGCGTGGAATATCCCAGGTGTCTCATATGAATGGACGCCGACGCGGCGGCCTCTTTACGCAAACCGACGCAAGCGTCCTTTATGATTCATCGGCCATCCGCCCGGTCGTAATTATTATATGCGCCTCCCTTTAAAAATCGAGGTCAAGAAACGAAGCGAGGGGCGAACCAAACGGCACGCCCCCCATGAGTCGGTCATTTTTTTCGCGGGAATTATTCGGCCGGCGTTCCCGATGTCGCTTCGGCGTAACAGTCAACCAACGATTTGCTCGGCGTGGCGACTTTCAACACCGGGGCGAACTCCTCAAACTCCTTGTCCGTCTGAGCCAGCATGTCGGCGACCGGCGGGCAAGCGGCGGGCATAATCCGTTCGTAGTAACTCTCGAACGCCGCGCATTCCGTCCAAAGCGGATCCGCCACCGTCGGCAACAACGCCGAAAGGGCGACCGATAGCTTGCCCGGCGAACTTTCCGCAGCGTCCACGTAACTTTCAATCTGCTCGTGGCTTTCAATCAAGTCGGCGAATGCGTCCGGCAAGTTCCAGTTACGCGCCATCATCGCGCCCGCTTGGCCGTGCGACCAACCGAAGGTCTGTCGCTCAAGGTGCGAAAGACGAACTTTGCCGTCGTCTCGCGATTCAAGCAGCTTGGTGTATACCTGCGGAGCGTCCTTGGCCAACAACGGAACGGCCATGTCTTGCAATAACGCCGCCGAAAAGACTTCTTCCGGCTCCTTGATCCCTAACAAACGTGCGGTCGCTCGCGCAAATAGCGATCGGCGAAGCGAGTCTTGCCAAAGACTCTTCAAATCGAACGGTCCGCACTTCGGATTCGGCATCAAGCTGAACACCGCGCTCCAAAGAGCGAAGTTCTTAATCGTCCGAATGCCGACGAGCGTCACCGCCAACTTAATGCTCGAAATTTCACGCGAAAAACCGAAGTACGACGAATTCACGAAACGCAAAACTTGCCCCGTCAGCCCGGGATCCGCTTCGATCGGTTGCGCGAAGTCGGCGGGACCCAAATTGGGATCCTGCGAGAGCTCCAACAGGCGAATTGCGCTTTGCGGCAAGGCCGGAAGTTGCGCGGCGGCTAGAATTTTCTTAAGGTCGATGGAGACCGCCGGGGCATTCGAGTTGTTTGTCATAAAATCCCTTTACCGCAATTCACCAGCGAGCGGGTCGCTCAGTTATTTCCTTGGGAAATCGAACGGAGTTCATGCACGACGAGACCGGGGCGCTTCCGACCCGTTCCTTAAGAAAAGTAGGCCAAAAGTTCCCCTTTGGCAAACGAAAAATGCTTCTCTAATTCCCGACTTACAGAAACGTATTTCCTCCCTTTTAATGCTTTATCCCTAGAAACGTTGCGAAAAATAGACGCCGCAACTCGGCGGAACGTTGCCGAAAAGCAACGCCGTCTTTCACCGAAAAACCCGATACCGTTCTAAGCACATGGCGAATCGACCTTTGCGCCGTGATTTTCCTGCGCCGTCGTTTGCGGCGCAGTAGTTGCCGTTTAGTAAGTCGGCCCTCACTCGGCGGGCCCTCGGCTTTTAACGGCAATTACGACTTTTCTGCAAAGGCGCATCGTCATGCGTTCGCTCGGTTGGTTCGCGGCGGTCTTATTAGCGATCGGCTGGATCGCTTCCGAATGGCCTACCGCGGAAGAAAAATACGCCGTTAAAAAAGAAATCGCTTGGCGTCGGACAGCTTCGGGCTGGGAAAACGCCGCCGATTGGAGCCCCGCCACGGACTCTCCGCCCGCCGTCCACCCTCTGGCGGTCGCCGCGGCGATCCTCTGCTTCTCGGCGGCGGGAATCGCCCTCGTCAACGACGATGCAACAAAAGAATCCAACCCCGCCAACAAAGATTCTTCCCCGGCCGGTCCCCGCCCGCATCACTTTGCAGGCGAGGCCGCGCAGACTCTTTCGCCGACTTTAGAATAACGGAGCCTTGCCGAGCTTGCGACGAATCGGCACAAATTGCCCCGCGTGCATCATCCAGTGGTTGCACAGGATTAACATCACCGAACCGATCGTCGGAGCGTATTCACGCATGCGTTCCGGCCCCGGCTCATCTAAACGCGCATCGTCGATCTTATCGATCGCCTCGAACGTGGCGGCTTTCATCTTCGCGGCCCATTCCAAATACTCGGCCTTCCCGCAAAACAACGACGGATCGTCGCTCGAAGCGTTCTCCTTCGTGTCGGCCTTGACTATCTTCTCCGGAACCGCCGGAGCGTCGCACCCGATCGCCCGCAACATCTCGGCGTTGCTGTTGATTAAGTGGCCAAGCTGCCAAGCGATGTGATTCGCGCCCGGCACGGAGCGAACCAACAAATCCGCGTCGCTCAAGTCTTGAAGATACATTCCCACGACGAGATGACCGAATTCGGCCGATTGCTTATAGAGGTCCTTCGTGTTCATGCGAAAATCCTTCCGCGAAAAATGGCCGAAACGACTGAAATCGCAACGCTAAAACGCGAAAACGCGGTTCGTCAAACGCTCGTAGGCGTCCACGTATTTTTCGCGAGTCTTCGCTATCACCTCTTCAGGTAAAACAGGCGGCGGGCTGTTCTTGTCCCAACCCGACGACGTAAGCCAATCGCGTACGAATTGCTTGTCGAACGAAGGTTGACCTTGACCGGGAAGATATTGATCGGCCGGCCAAAAACGCGAACTGTCGGGCGTCAGAACTTCGTCGATCAAAATGATCTCGCCGTCGATGCGGCCAAACTCGAATTTCGTGTCGGCGATGATGATTCCGCGAGTTTTCGCGTAGTCGGAACCGCGACGGAAAATGTCCAAGCTGCGAATCTTCAACTCATCGGCCGTCTCCCGACCGACGATCTCGACCATCTGCTCGAAAGTGATGTTTTCGTCATGCCCCGTCTCGGCCTTGGTCGAAGGAGTGAAAATCGGTTCGGGCAATGCGTCGCTCTCGCTCAGCCCGGCGGGAAGCGGAATTCCGCAAACCGTGCCGCTCTTCTGATACTCGCTCCAAGCCGAGCCGGAAAGATAGCCGCGAACGACGCACTCGATCGGTATGACTTGCGTCTTGCGGCAGAGCATCGCACGACCGAGCAATTGACGTTGATCGATTCCGCCCGGCAGCCCGAACTTTTCTACCTCGGTCGATATCATGTGATGCGGAACTTCGAGCCGGTCGAACCAAAACGCTGAGATTTGAGTGAGAGCTTTGCCTTTGTCCGGAATCAACGACGGCAAAATCCAGTCGAACGCGCTGATGCGGTCCGTGCTGACCAAAATCAGATGCTCGCCAAACTCGTAAACGTCTCGAACTTTACCGCGGCGAACAGGCAAACCCAACAGAAAAGTCTCACGAATCGCGCTCGTCATTTGGTATTTCTCCGGATCAGATCGAAAAACGTCGGTCGACAAACAGAAATATAACGAACCGAGCGAAATTTGCCAGCGGGTCTAACGCGAAACGGCCCCCCCTGCGGCTTGCCGGACGTGATGCGGTATGCTAGGCTAATAAACTGCGGCGGGGGGGAACTCCCTACCGCCCCGAAGGACTGCTTTTCCGCCTTCTGGACTTCCCGCCCTATAATAAATGGGCTTGGTTTACCGCCGGCGTTATGCGCTGAACTTTATCGTTTGAGGTGGCGAGCGAATGGGTCTGATGCGATTTCGAGTCTTTCCGCCCGACCGCCTCACCGACGAGTTCGTTCGCCAGTCGTATTTGGTCGGCATGGATCACATCTCCTGGCCGGTACGCGCGGCGGTGGCCGACGACGTTCTCTCGATCTATCGCACGGCCTCCGACTCCGCTGCCTTTTGCACGCCTTGGCCCGTGGCCGGTCGAGGCGTCCTCTCCCTTTCAAGCGGAACTCTCGCCGAAAACGACGAACCGTATTTTCTTCCGCTGGAGCTTGCCCGAGGAACGGTCAATGCGCTCCGCTCGCAACTGTTCGAGTGGCAAACGATCGGACTTGTCGCGCCCGAGCAATTGATCGCTAAAACAAACGAGGCGACCGATCTTTTGGCCGCCGCCGCCGTGCGCCGCGACGAGCTTGCCGTTTGCGCCGAATATGCCGAAAAAGCGATCCGCACCGCCTTCGAGGCCGCCGACCGCTTGGTCGAACTCTACGTCGAACAAGCCTTTTGGGTCCGCAAAAGAGCGGCCGGACGACTTGCCGCGCATCTGGGAATCAATCTTGGAACAACTTCGCTCGATCCGCAAATTTTTAAGCAATGCGCGCGGGGATTCAGTTGCGCCGTCGCCCCTTTCTCTTGGAAAGCGATCGAGACCGACGAGGGCCACTTCGACTGGACCGCGACCGACGAACAAATCGAGCGTTGCCGGCAAGCAAATATGAAAATCGTCGGCGGACCGGTTTTGAATTGGGATCACTCGTCGTTGCCCGACTGGCTCACGCTGTGGGACGACGATTTCGACGGGCTGCTCGATTGCGCTTCGCAATACGTGAAGACGACCGTCGAACGATATCGCGAAAAAGTCGATTACTGGATTTGCGCCGGCCGACTCAATACGGGCGACGCCCTAGGACTGAGCGAGGAAGAGAAGCTGCAGCTTGCCGTTCGCGCGATCGAAACCGTTCGGAACGCCGATCCGGAAACGCCGACGATGATCTCCGTCGATCAACCGTGGGCCGAGTATATGAGCCGGCGGAACGTCGATTTCGCGCCGCTGCACTACGCCGACGCCCTGCTCCGCGCCGGCATGGGAATCGCCGGCGTCGTCCTCGAAACGAACGTCGGCTTCGCCATCGACGGCACCTTGCCGCGTCATCCGCTCGAGTGGAGCCGCTATCTCGACGCTTGGTCCTCGCTCGGCGTGCCGATCTGGATTTCGCTCTGCGTTCCTTCATCAACCGAAGCCGACCCCTTGGCCGCCCGAAACTACGCGCTCCCCTGCGGCCCGGCCTGGAATCCGAACCTGCAACAAGATTGGATCAATCGCCTCGTGCCCTTGCTCTTCGCCAAGCCCTGGGTGTCGGGCGTCATCTGGAACCAACTGCACGACGGACTGCCGCACGATTTCCCCAACGGCGGAATCATCGACGCCGACAACCGCCTAAAACTCGTCTTCCGCTCCCTCTTGGCCGTCAAAAGATCGCTCACCGGAACGTAATCCGAATCTCCTTCTCCACGATCTTGGCTTTCTTTGCGCGAGTAACTTGCCTCCCTCTCCTCAACGCCTACTGCGCAAAAAATCTCTCACATCTTCTCGGCCCCGCTAAACGAGCGCCTCGGCCGCAAAACTTCTATGCTTCAGCGTAAATAAACCTGACGCTTGCAAAACTGCCGATGGGGTCGTATACGGGAGCAATCTCTCCCCAACCAAAGCTGACCGGCGGCTTTCGGCCGACCTCTCGGACTATCCAGTCTTCGAGAAACTTCACCTGGGGGCCATCAGGCGGAGCTCCATATCCGATTGGCAACGAGAACCGTTCATGAGAGGCAATGGTCAGCACTAACATTGCCCTACAGATGGTATCTTCGTGAAAAAAAAGCGAAACGCCGCATTCATATCCGCCTATCATCACGGAGCGAATGAAGGCTTGAAAGTGCCCTTTCGATTGCTCGTTGACTTCGGCCGACTCACCCAGGGGATCGATCAATAATTGCTTTAAGGACATTTGAGGGCGGGCGACGGTCTCGCCGGAATCGGCGAGAATGACCCCCGTTAGCCACTTCGATTCGTTTGCGTTCCTCATTCTTCTTTACCCTCCATTCAGCTCTATCTTGCCGACTAGGCGAACTTTGCTCGACGCGTCGTGCTCACGTTATGTTTTGTTCGACAAGCGGTTGCTCGCTAGAAAGTATCCACATTCGGTCGTGTTGTCCTTCGCGGCGTCGGAATCGTCGTAAACCTCGCCGATCATTCAACCGAGGGCTTCATTCGTCCAATCCTCTTTCGTCTCTTGCAAGAACGAACAACAAGCATGGTCTCCGCCACGCCGGTCCTCTTTTAGTCCGTCGAAAAGTCGTAGTCGTATTCCGCAGTTCCAGCCGACAATTTCACATCGACGATTCGCAGGTTTTTCACATATTTACCCAATCCTATCCGATTTCCAGAAGCTCCAATCGATTGGCGGAACGGAGCTTCCACGAATTAAAGCTTCGATAATACCTAATACTGTGTAGAACCACGGTGATCCGAGAATTTTACCCCTATAGTCTGGCTCATAGATCGCTATCACCTTATCAACGTATTCAACTGGCAGTTTTCCGCCAAAATCATCAAGTTGATTTCTCGCAAAATTGACGAAAGAAAGAAATTCTATTTCTTTATCGGGATTTCCATGGAGAATTCTGTCTAGTCCAAGATCTGTGCATCCGACGCCGATTGTACTTTTGCAAAATTCACGAGCCATCTGCTCAATACGCCGCTTTTCGGAAGAGTCGCTCGCATTTCTCCCTGCTTCGTAAAACAGCATGTAGCTGACGCAGATAAGTGCAGACTCTGGAACTTCAACAGCTTTTCCTTGATATCTAATAAATGTCGATGCCAGATTGCTGGTCTGTATTCTCGGAAATTAATGCATTAATTTTGGCAACGCATCTGCCCAAAACGTTCGTAAATTCAACAATCTGCTTATCGGAGAAACCAAGAGGGAAATGTCTTATTCGGAACAAGAAGCCTAGTCGGCACGCGGTTTTCGGGGACTCATTCTACCGCGACTCCCATCTCCCCCCCCATCCTTATTTCTGCGACTCTCGGCGTTCCCGAGCCTTCGCGAAAAAACGCTTGCTTGGCGGCCGCCGTAACGGACGATTTGGTCCCGATGAACCTCAAGAATTTCATCAAGCGTTAGGAAGATCGGCTCCACAACTTACTCCGCAAGCCGCTTGAGATCCTTGCCGTAGCGTTCGTTGCGTCCCCCTTTGCTTCAAATTGCAACCGCATTCGTCATCACGACTTTCGCATTCCCAATCGCACAACCAGCAATCCCGCGAGGACGATCGACGTAACGGCGACGGCGGCAATCCAAGTCCAAGAAAATCGGTTCCGCCGGTCCGCGTCCGAACGTTTTGCCGGATCGACGGTTTGCGTCTTTTTTCCGTCGGATTTCTTTGCAACGACCGAATTCGCTTCAACTCGCCCCTTTCGCCATACATATTTGTTCGGAACGTCCGCGACGACGCGGCTCCCCTCGGGCACGACCGAAAGAATTTTATCGATCTCGCGATTGATGCGGTCCAAGTCCGTCGTACATTCCTGAATCTCGACCGTCGCTTTTTCTTCGACCGACTTGCCGTTCCGCCCTTCTTCCTTCGTTCGATAAGTCGCGGTCCAGGGCGCCTTCATGTCGGCGGTCAATGGCGGATCAAAAACGCATCGCACGTCAACTCGTTTTAATCCCGTCGCAAAAGGATCGTACTTCACCTCGTTCAACTTTTTGTCAGGATTCCGGCTCGTGAAAACATCCTCTTCGTCCTGCGAGAATTCAATCGTCTTCAACCCGCCGTTTTGCGAAACGACTGTCAGAATCCCGCAGGGAATCCTTTTCGCCGCGCGTTCTTTGCCTTGCGCGAGAAGCGAAAAGACGTCGTCAGGCGAAACCCCAAGATAATCGGCGGAAAAAAATAACGCAAAGTTCGCCTTCGCGAAAGTCGCCGTTTGCGCATTTGCGAAGCGAGCGGCGTAACTATTCTCCTTCATTTGCCGTTGACGAACGATCGCCTGAAGACGCCGCGACTGCGACTCTAACAAATTGTCGGCGAGTTTCGCTTCAATTTCAAACGATACGGAACGCAGATCGGCGTCGCTGCTATACTCGAAACTTTCTTGGCGACTTCTCGTCCGTAAACCGGTAAGAACGCGATTCGGAGCGACGGCTATCAAAAACGGATAATTCCTCTTGGCCGAATCTTCATCCGCCGACTGAAAATTAAGCTTGCCAACGAGCATGTAGTTCTTAACTTGAAACTGCCCGCCAAAACCAAGCGTGGAGCAAGAAGCGGTTAGATAGAAAATCGCGAACGTTACGCAAAAGCGCAGCTTAGCAAGCGTTTTCATCGTGCGGCGAACTCCCCATTTCCTTGAAAAGCGTTTATGTGAATAATTTACCGCGCCAAGAAAAAAAGAAAAGGCATGCGCAACGAAGGCGACGCAATTGCTCGCCCCACGATGATGTTCATTGCGAGAAAACGGAACGGAACCGCCGGAAAACGATAATCCCGAAAAGAATATGACCGCCCCGTTAAAGCGAGAATTCGCCGCTTTACGTGAATCTGAATTTATCGTTCGACGATGAGCGCGGCGGCCAGCCGGTCGGGCGACGTATTCGGCGGCAACGCGTCGATCGCGTATTCGGCGATCGCTTGATTGTATTCGGTCAACGTGCTTAAAAATTCGTTCGTTCGCTCGCGCTGCCGCCCGATCTTTTCGAGCGCGACGAAGAGCGACGATTGGCGACGATCGTATTTTTCAAACGCCGCCGCTCGATCGGCGTCGGCTTCAATCACGGCCGAGGCGTGCAGACGAACGCTTTCGGAGAAGCCCGGTATGGCGGCCGTATTCTTACGAATCGCCCACGCGGCGCCGAACGATCGCGGGGCGGGCGCTTCGCTCAACGCATAGCCGCCGAAGTGCGGACACGAAGCGGCCAACGGCCAAACGCCTTCGGCGACCGAGCCGGTCCGTAACGCCAATTCAAACTGCGATTCGACTAATTCGGCATGCGCGTCTCGAAGATCGGCTTTCGATTCCGTTCGCGCGGCGTAAAGAAAAAGCATCTCGGTCGGACCGGCAGGCTCGGCGCGACGATCGATCGCCGCCGATTGCAAGGCGTCGAAAAACTCCAACTCCTGCGCGATCGTTTGATACTCGGCCGCACGCTCACGGACCAGCCAGAATGCGCCAACGGCGCTTTCCAATTCGCCGGGCGACGTTTTCGAAACGCACTCCCGCAAGCTCATCGCGCGACCGCCCCCTTCAGGCAAAAGACGATCCCAATGCAACGCCAACGCAAGCTGCTTTGCGCGAACGGCGGGCGCGGCGTCCTTCAAGCCCGAGTAGAGCGCTCCGACCTCTCTCAAAGCGGGCGACTCCTTTTCGCTCTCTACGTTTGACGTTTGCGACGACGTATTCGTCGAAGCTGCCTCGCTCGATTCGTTCGGCAAAGCGTCCAACTCGCGCGGCACGTCGGCCGACGCGTCGTCATTTACGACTGTTTTGTAGCTGGTGCGAGAATCGGCCGAAGATTGAGAAGACTGCGGCGCTTGAAATGGATCACGCTGCGGCTCGCTCGTCGACGGCGCGCTCGAAGCGGGAACCGACGGAATTTCTCCCGAGGGCTTTTGCGGAGCGATCTCCTGCGACGCGTCGGGAATCTCCGTTTCTATCTTCCTTGGGCGGCGTTGCGGAACTGCCCGAGGCGCCGTTTGCGGCGAAGCCTGCTCGGGCGAGGCGATCGGCTCCAAGTGTCCGGCGGGCAGCACGGTCGGAACCGATTCGGGAGCGAGACGTTTGCCGTCCGCCTGGTCCGGAAGAATCAAATAGCCGATCAACGTCTGCGGAGTGACGCCCGGCCCGATAACGGCCAAGGCGTATTCGGCAATGTCGAAATTGTAACGGCGAACTGATTGCAAGAACGCGCGACGTTGCTTTTCGACCGATTCGGAAGCGGCCACCACGGCGTCGATTCCTCCCGACCGCGCTTGATACGCTTCGACGGCGGCCGCGAAGGCGTCTTGCGCGGCGCGAATGGCCGTCGCGCGATCCTCGATCGCTTGACGACGAATCGGCAACGTGCGATCAATTAGCCTTGCTCGGTCTGGCGGCGATCGCATGGCGAACAACTCTTGGAAGTTCGTGCGATAGGCGCCGACATGCGGTCGGTCGGCCGGCATCGGTAACTGAGCGTCGGCCGGAGCTTGCATCGCCGTCAATAATTCATGCTGCGCGGAGGAAAGCGCCAACTCCGTTTCTCGTAACGAAGCGGAAGCTGCCGAACAGGCGGCCCGATAGGCAAGTTCGTCGGCCGACTGCGCATGCACGGATTCTAAGGCATTCAACCGCTCTTTGGCGAAGTGACGCTCAGCCGCCTCTTCGCTCAGACGCCAATACTTTTGCACGACGGTAAGTTGGCGGGAGCGGTCGGCCGTCGCGTTCAACGCCTGGGCCAAGGTAAGCGTACGACTCTTGCCCTTCTCCTCGACCGACGGCGTAAGAGCCTCGGCCAAGATGTCGGGGGGCGACTGCTTGCCGGCAACGCGCGGAGGATTCGCCCCATTTTCCGAAGCGGCGGCGGCCATCGTCGCCGCGGATTCCGAAGGCGCCGCAACGGCTGCGGAGCTAGCCTCCGAAAGATCACCCGTTTGAGAAAGGAGGACGCCAAGAAATATCGTAGCGATGGTCGTCATAGTCAACTCTTCCGTGAAGTTGCCGCGCGAATCAACCGCGCAGGCGCATGTTCGATCGCAAGACCGTATAGAGTGCCAGTTTAGAGTCGGCGCGTCAACCGTGGTTTCCGCGTCGCCGCGATATTGAAAGAAGAATCCCCTGTCCGCCTTGCGAAAATGGGCAAACAGCGCCGGCGCAAAACGGAACAAACCGCGCGGAACGCAAAGCTCGCTGTTCGATTTCGTCCGCGTCCGCAGAGACGCTACTTCGGCGAATAGTGCGGAAACGGCTTTTCGAGCGGCGCCGGAGCGTCCACGTCGTCTCGGTCGCCGTCGTGCCAAAGTGGCAGACCGCGCTGCAGACGTTCAGTAAGAATACGAATTTTTTCCTTAGTGCCGGGCATGGCGTCGGCCGCGTCGAATTGATCGTCCGCTGCTTCTTGCGGTTCGAAGTTCCAAACCCCCAATTTAATCGCTTCCAAAACGGATTTGGGCACGGCTAAACTCCTTTATAGCAATTACAATCCAAACCTGCGATCAACCGACTGTTTCCCCCGCGGAAAAACAGACTTCATTAAATGCGAATCGCAACGCTGAATTGGAAATCGAATTTAGTGCAAATATCCTCTTCCAGCGGGAAGAAAACATTGTCACACGAAACGAGAAAAGAACGGTCTCGTCAAAACCAAAATAAGGAAATAGCAAACTGGATAAGCAAGCCTCGCGCGAGAAAAGCTCGACAACGGGACGCAAGGCGAAAAACACGTTCAAACGGTCAAGGCGACCGCCCTAACCGATTTCAAACACAAAGAATAGTATCGATTTTTCGCAGGGAAAGTCAAGCAATATGCGCAAAAAACGAACGTCTTGCGCATATTTTCTTCTCCCAAAACGCCCGTTTTATCCTCGCGGAAAATTAATGTCGCGAAATCAATCCGAAATCGAGTCCAAGCACGAAAATCATCAACCCTAACAGGAGAAACAGTCCAAGATAGGACAACGCAATTTGGACTCGTTCGTCGGCCGGTTTGCCGCGAATTCCCTCATAGGCCAGAAAGAGGAGATGCCCTCCGTCCAGCAAGGGAATCGGAATGACGTTAAGGATGGCCAAGTTGGCGCTCAAAAACGTGAGAAAGATCAGAAATCGCGCAAAGCCGTGCTGCGACTCGGCCCCGGCCGCCTTAATGATTTCAACAGGTCCGCCCAGGGCCTTCGGCGAAATCTGCGAGCCGATCTTGCGCAAAAATTTGACGACCGAAGTCAGTTGCTCGCCGGTTTCCCGCGCGCCGAGCTTGGCGGCGCCGAGAATCGAATAAGCCTTTTGGAACACTGTCGAACTCGCCCAGTTGAAGCCGCGATCCGGATTGAACCATTTCGCATCGAGAGTCGGTTTGAATTTCGCGACGCGTCCGTCCTCGAAAGTCATCTCCAGTTCCGTGTCGAGCGGAACCCGCTGCAAAATGCACATCAGATGCGGCCAGTTCTGCAACTGATCGGAGAAAACGATTTTATCCGAGTCGGCCTTGGCGGCCGCGCCCTGTTTCGTTTCATCGGAAGCGGGAACGATCAGTTTGACCTGCTGAATGACGTCGCCTTGCTTCACGCCCGCCTTGTCGGCAAGGCTGTCGTCAACGACGTCGGCGACCCGATTCAACACCCGATATCCAATTCCCAATTCATTGACGGCGACGGGAGAGTTCGGCATGAAATTCTCGGCCGCCCATTCGCTCTTCCGCAATAGAACGGTGAACTCCAACGGAGCGCTCTCCCCTTCGCGATCGACGGTTAATTTAACCGTATCGCCGGCTCGCTTGCTGACCTGCTCAGGAAATTTCATCGGATCGGCGATCGGTTGATCGTCGATCCTCACGATTTTATCGCGAACCTTAATGCCGACCTTGGCGGCAGGCGATTTCTCTTGCACCACGCTCACTTCGCCCATCGTCATGACCATACCCGTCACGTGCATCGGATTCGGCGGAACGACCGACTCGAAAGTGGTGATCGCCGTATCGTCGGACTTCTCTTTAGTCGTGCGAATGACAAGCAATTTAATCGGCTCGGAGCGATGCGTGAAAAAGAGTCGATTTAAGTCGGCGAAATCGTTGATTTTTGAGCTGTCCGCAAGAATGAACTTATCGCCCCCCTGCAATTTCGGCTCGGCTTTGGCGGCGGAGGCGTCGCGCAAATAGGGCGGAACGTCCCCGGATTCAACCAAGGCCGGCCTTGCCGGATTCGCCACGCCGATCGAAGGACCAAGCGAAACCCGATCGGGATAAACCGTCGTTTCGATCAAACGTTCTTGACCGGGGCGACGGATTTTCATCGCTATGCCGTGCTCCAAATCGCCAAGGCCGATCGCGCGGGTTAGATCGGTGAAACGCTCAACCTTTTTGCCGGCGGCCTCGACGATCGAATCGCCCGGCTCGATGCCGGCGCGCCAAGCGGCGCAACCCGAAAACACTTCGCTAAAATGCCCGCTCGCGACGTATTCCACGCCGACGGAATAAGCGACCGACGCCATAATGAAAGCGAAAATCACGTTCATCGTCACGCCTGCGACGATGATCGCCATCCGCTGCGGAACGCTCTTCGCCAGAAAACTACGCGGATCGTATTGAACCGGAGGCGGAGCGACCGACGCCTTTGCGACCGCCGCGTCGCCTTGCGCTTTAACCGTCGCTTCAGCGACGGTTTCGGCGTCGCCGGTCAATTCGATTTGCTCTTTGCGATCTTCGATCGCGGCGTCGGCCGCGGTCGTTTGCTTCGCTCGATCGATCTCTTCTTGCAAGCGTGTCGGGTTGTCCTCTTGGCCAAGCATTTTCACGTATCCGCCAAGCGGGAAAATTCCGATGCCGTATTCGGTTTCGCCCCATTGGAACTTGCAGATTTTAAAACCGCCGAAGTCGAAGCCGAGATAGAACTTTTCGCACTTCACGCCGCAAGCCTTGGCGACGAGGAAGTGGCCAAGCTCATGCACGAAAATGACGAATCCGAGACCGGCGCCGACTTTCAACGCGGTAAAAACGAAACCAAGTATTACTTGCAACAACGCAAAACCTCCTCGCGCGCCCAACGATCAATTTCGAGCAAACGCTCTAACGTCGGACAGGACTCGTAGGGATGACTTTCTAAAACCGTACGACACATGGGCACAATACGATCAAAGCGAAGCCGACCGTCGATAAAGGCGGCGACGGCGGCCTCGTTGGCTCCGTTCAATGCCGCTCCCGACGTTCCGCCGGACCGCGCAACTTCCAACCCGAGATTCAACGCATCGAATCGAGCGAAGTCGGGCGGTTCAAAACATAGACCGATCGCTTTGCTCCAATCCATCTTCGACGCGACTCCTTCGCTACGATTCGGCCACGTCAAAGCGTATTGGATCGGAAGCTTCATGTCGGGAACGCTCAACTGAGCGATCACCGAACCGTCAACATATTCTACCATGGAATGGACGATCGATTGCGGGTGGATCACCACGCCGATTTGCTCGGGCGTAAGGTCGAAAAGCCATCGCGCTTCGATAATCTCCAAGGCCTTATTCATTAATGTGGCCGAGTCGATGGTCACTTTAGGCCCCATCGCCCAAGTTGGATGGGCCAACGCGTCGGCTAACGTGACCTGGGCAAGCTCTTCGGCGGAATGTTTGCGAAACGGTCCGCCGCTTGCCGTCAGTATAATACGTCGCAATTCATCGCGGCGACCCGCCTGCAAGGCCTGAAACACCGCGCTATGCTCGCTGTCGACCGGAAATATCCGGACGTTCTTTTGCTTGGCTAATTCGGTTATGAGCGATCCGCCGACCACAAGGCTTTCTTTATTCGCAAGCGCAACGGTCTTTCCTGCCTCCACTGCGGCCCAAGTTCCTTTAAGGCCCGCGCTTCCGACGACTGCCGAAACGACGGTATCGACTTCAGGAACGGCGGCGATCTTGGCGACCGCTTCCGGCCCGACGAGAAGCTCGGTTTCCCCCGGCAAGGTCGACCAATCTTGACGCTCGGCCGCATCGACGTCGGCCACGGCGACATAGCGCGGCTTTAATTCTTGGGCCTGCGCCAACAACACGTCCGTTTTTCGGCAGGCGGCCAACGCGACAATTTGCAGCGCTCCCTCCGCTGCGCGCACAACCTCGACGGCGCTGAGACCGATGCTCCCCGTGGAGCCGAGCAATGCAATGCGTTTCGAGGGAATGGACATCAACAATCGAGGGATAGTAATCTCAAAACCAGATCTTCATTCGGTTTACGGCGACAGGACGCCGAACGCGGCCCCATTGTAAGTGGAGCAGCGAGTTACGACAACCGACGTTTTTTACGCAATGACGCGCCCGCATTACCCATCTTACCAGAGTATTCGCTACAACCCGACTTTTCTTGAATGGTAGGCGATCGGCGAGGGCCTAGATACCGAAAAACGCGGCGCCACATCGGCGAGAAAACAATATACTATTGTCGCCGACGGCGATCCTTTTGCGAGGATATCGACCGCCGAACGGCAGATTGACTACGCAAGACGAAATAAATACGGTAGTTTTTACGAAAGCGGAATTGCTGTTTCGCTTACTCCCGCCGCAAACGCCCGCCAGTTTTGCCTGCCAAGTTTCGCGAGAAAGACAAGAGAGCATGGAAGACCAGACTCCGAAAGCAAATCGTCCCGCCCCCGATAAAAAACCCGCGCCCGTCGTCGGGGGGAACGGAAACTCGATATGGTACGTCGTCGCGATCGTCGCGCTCGCCGCCTTGCTCATTAACAATCTCGGCGAAGGCGCCGGCGTCGACATCAAGTCGGGCAAGCTCGAAGAACTTATCGAACAAGGCTCGCCGAAAATCAATCCCAAGGCGGAACTGATCGTCGACGAAGGAACGCCCGATAAGCCGCGCAAGGTTCGTTACTCGAATTTGAGCGACCTCCGTTTCGGCGAGCATCAAATAACCGGCACGGTGACGCGAGAAATTCTTTCGCCTGATCCGGAGAAGAGAGGTCCGGAAAAATCCGTCCCCTTTCGAACGTCGCGAATCGGTCTTACGGACGACAACGGCCGACTAATGGAAATCCTGCAAAAGAAAGGGTTTACCGATTTCGGCTCGGAGAATCCTCCAAGCGGCCTTCAAGCGGTAATGCCGATGTTGGTGATGATGGCGGTCGCCGTCGCCCTACTAGTTTTCGTGATGCGAAAGTTCGGCGGCCCCGGTTCGGCGATGGCGTTCGGACGAAGCCGCGCGAAACTCTTTGCGCAGGAGGAGATCGGAATATCGTTCAAGGACGTCGCCGGAATCGAGGAAGCGGTTCAAGAGTTGCAAGAGGTCGTCGATTTTCTTAAATTGCCGGAAAAGTATCAAATTCTCGGCGGCCGAATTCCGAAGGGCGTTTTGTTGGTGGGACCTCCCGGAACGGGCAAGACGCTGTTGGCGAAAGCGGTGGCCGGCGAAGCAGGCGTGCCGTTCTTCAGTCTATCCGGTTCGGACTTCGTCGAAATGTTCGTCGGCGTCGGCGCGGCGCGAGTGCGCGACATGTTTCTCCAAGCCCAAGCCAAAGCGCCTTGCATCGTCTTCATCGACGAGTTGGACGCCCTAGGAAAAACGCGCGGCGCCGGAGTCGTCGGCGGTCATGACGAACGCGAACAAACTCTTAATGCGCTCCTTGTCGAAATGGACGGCTTTTCGTCCAACAACGGCGTGATCGTGATGGCCGCGACCAACCGTCCGGAAACCCTCGATCCCGCCCTGCTCCGTCCCGGTCGTTTTGATCGACACGTTTTAGTCGATCGCCCTGACGTCCTCGGCCGCGAGAAGATTCTCGAAGTGCATGCGAAAAACGTGAAAACCGACGAAACGGTCGATTTGAAACAAGTCGCGAAAATCACGCCCGGATTCGCCGGCGCCGACTTGGCGAATCTAGTCAATGAAGCGGCCCTGCTCGCCGCGCGGTCGAACAAGCTCGCCGTTTCAATGAAGGAATTCAACGAAGGAGTGGAGCGGGTGACGGCGGGTTTGGAAAAACGACAGCGCGTCATGCACGTCGAGGAAAAACAACGCGTCGCCTATCACGAAAGCGCGCACGCCTTGGTCGCTTTCAGTTTGCCGAACTCCGATCCGGTTCATAAAGTTTCGATCATTCCGCGCGGATTGGCGGCACTCGGCTATACGATGCACCGTCCCGAGGGCGATCGCTTCTTAATGACGCAAAGCGAAATCGAATCGCGAATTCAAGTTCTGCTGGCCGGCACGGCGGGCGAAGAGTTGGTTTTCGCCGACGTTTCGACCGGCGCGCAAAACGACTTGGAACGCGCTACGGAATTCGCACGTAGCATGGTAATGGACTACGGCATGAGTCGCTTGGGCCGCGTCGCCTACCGAGACAGTCGTCAGTCGGCCTTTTTAGCCGGGGGCGAGGATTTCGGCCGCGAACGTGGACACAGCGAACAAACCTGCCGGGAAATCGACGAGGAAATCCGCAATATCATCAACGCCTCGTTGGAAAAAGTGCGACGCCTATTGCACTCGCGCCGTCCCGCCCTCGAAGCCTTGGCCGCCAAACTGATGGAAAAGGAAGTCATCGACGCCGCTGAGTTAAAATCGGTGATCGAGGAGTCGCCGTCGAACGGAGAGAACGGAAAATAAGCGGATTGCTTTCCCCTCGGCGGAAGCGCGTCATTTATACGGTGATGGGTTTTCCTCCTCTCTTTTTGGTCAATCAATATGTCTCCCGTAGCCCTTGAACCACGCGTGGAACGGCTGGAACGCATTGTGGATGAAATACGCAACGAATCGAACCGGACGCCTGGTCCTAACGATTGGCGGGCTACGGTCGGCGCCTTTTCCAACGATCCGGTCGCCGGCGAAATCATTGATGAATCACTTCGAACTCGTGAAGCGGAGCGGCGAGAGCTTTCTTTATGATCGTCCTCGATACTGACCGTATCTCTTTTCCGCAACGACCTGAAAATCGCCGTAATTTGTCTGGCCAATCAGGCAATCCTTCTTTCCCGTAATTTTAAAGACTTCCGACAAGTTCCAGGTTTGCAATCGGAAGATTGGACCGCGTCGTAGCGTCTTGTTTCGTTCGCCCAAGCTGGTAGAATAACCCGTTTGGGGCGAACTCGATGCTGCGGTCTCCAACGACGGAACGGTCATGTCAAATCTCGTCATCGAATGCGTGCAAACTCGCGCGCAATGGAAAGAATTCCTCGATTTTCCTTGGAAGCATTATCGCAACGATCCTTATTGGGTCCCTCCGTTGCGCGACACGCAAAAGGAGATGGTCAACTACGTGAACCATCCGTTCTATGAACGGAATCGCGTGCGGCAATTCTTAGCGATTCGCGACGGCGAGACGATCGGTCGAATCGCGGCCATTCTGAACCACGGTCACAACGTCCACTACGACGAGCGACGAGGGTTCTTCGGTTTCTTCGACTGCCGCGACGACCAAGAAGCGGCCAACGCGCTGTTCGACGCCTGCCGACAATGGTTCGCCGACCAAGGAATTTTTAAGCTGCGAGGCCCGACGAATCCGTCGCTGAATTACGAACTCGGCCTTTTGATCGACGGTTTCGACTCGATGCCGACGTTCATGATGACCTATAATCCGCCGTATTACGAAAAGCTAATCGAAAACTACGGCATGCGCAAAACGCAAGACCTCTTCGCGTTCTGGGGACATATCTCGATGCTCCCGAAAATCGGCGAAAAACTTCGTCCGCTGGCCGAGCAAATTATCGAACGATATGACGTCAAACTGCGCCCGCTCGACACAAAAAACTTCACTCGCGACGTAGAAATGTTCCTCGATATCTACAATCGAGCGCTGTTCAATACGTGGGGGTTCGTGCCCATGAGCGACGGCGAAATCCGCACTATGGCCGCCGGACTGAAATGGCTGATCGTGCCCGAGTTGGCCGTGGCTGCGGAAATGGACGGCAAAGTCGTGGGCGCCGCCTTCGGCTTGTCCGACTACAATCCGAGAATTAAAGAAATCGACGGCAGTTTATTCCCCTTCGGGTTCATTAAGCTGCTTCGCAAAAAACAAGACATCAAAAAAATCCGACTCATCAGCACCAACGTCCTCCCCGAATATCAACGCTACGGCCTCGGCATGGTGTTAATGCACGGATTCGTGCCGAAGGCGATCGAGTGGGGAATCCAAGAGGCCGAATTCTCCTGGGTCTTGGAGTCGAACAAGCTTTCGTTCGGCGCGCTGAAAAAGGGCGGCGCGCAAATCCAAAAAACATACCGGCTCTATGATATCGACTTCCCGGAACCGGCCTCGGTCGGAGCGCTGACGACGCAGGACGCCGGCAAGACCGAAGTGAAAATATGGCGTCATGAACAAGCGGCCGCCTCCGGTCCGCTTAAAATCGTCGAAGCGAAGACCGGCGCCGAGACGACGCAATTCATCCGTCTCGCCGAACAGTTTTACAAAGACGACCCGCATTGGATTCAACCGCTGGAAGTGGAGATGCGAGCGTTTCTCGATCGCCGCAAACATCCGTTCTACGCACAAGGCGATGCGGCGACTTTTATCGCCTATCGCGGAACTTCTCCGGTCGGGCGGATCATGGCCAGCGACGATTCGAACGTCGGCCGATTCGGCATGTTTGAATGCGAAAACAACCGAGAGACCGCCAATGCGCTGCTCGACGCCGCCGCCGCATGGCTTCGCAAACGAGGGCGTACCTCCGTCGAAGGACCGATCGATTATTCGCCGCTTTATCGCTGCGGACTACTGATCGACGGGTTCGATTTGCCGCCGCGAGTTTTAATGAACCGAAACCCGCGCTACTACGTAGATATATTGGAGTCGTGGGGACTGAAAAAAACGAAAGACCTTTGCGCCTGGGATTTCGTCAGTTACCGCACTCTGACTAAAAAACATCTAGAGGAGTCCGAACAATTTCTCGAAGAAAACGGCGTTTCGATCCGCGAATTCGACAACGCTCGGTTTGAAGAAGAAATTGACCGGATCCGCCAAGCCTGGGAAGCAACCTGCGAAAACCGTTGGGGTTTCGTTCGCCAAACGGCCGAAGAGTTCCGCGGTTACGCCGACCAGATCGTCAAATTCGCCCAAAAAGAGCTCGTGCTATTCGCTGAGAAGGACGGCCGGACAATCGGCCTCTCGGTAAGCGTTCCCGACGTGAACGAAGCCATCCGCTCGTTGAAAGGCCGATTAACGCGATGGGGCCTTCCGATCGGATTGTATCGACTTTCCCGAAAAATGCGGAAAATCCGGACTTCACGAATGATGACCTTGGCCGTCTCACAAGACGATATCGGCCTCAAAATCGCCCAGGCGTTGATTTTACGCACTATGAAAAACGGCAAGAAGAATTTCGCTCACGACGCCTTGGAGCTCTGCTGGACTCCGGATGACGACCAAACCGCCATCGCCGCCGCCGAGGCCCTAGAAGGACGTCGATGCAAAACCTACCGCGTTTACGAAAAATCGCTCTAGCCGTAACCGACCGCACGACAACGATTTAGGGGACTTTTTTCGGCCGCCGCGCCAATTCGTTTGACCTATATTTAGGCAAGAACAATTCCGATGACCTTCCTAGCGCCTCCTCGTCAGACTTTTGGCGTCGAGAGAGTTACTAAAGGTCATGCCTCACGGCGAAGTCGGCAAGCGTCCCCCTACAACTATTAAGAAACGGCGAAAAACTATGTTCGCAAACGTCCTTTTCTCGCGCGCGACTCGCGCGGTCTTTTTTATTTCGGCGGTTACTCTCAACGTCCTATCACTGCACGTGATTGAAGCCCGTGCGGGCGGCGGTCCTGAAAACGTCGTCGTCGTGGTGAATCCGAAGAGCGCCGACTCCGTGGCCGTGGCGAACTTCTACGTCGATCTGCGCAAAATTCCCGGCGGCAACGTGATCTATATCCCCTGGGATCCGAAAGTCGGCAAGACTTCGATCGACGAGTTCCGCAAACAGATTCTTTTCCCGGTGTTTCAAGCGATTCACGCGCGCGGTTTAGCGAACCAGATTGATTTAATCGCCTACTCCTGCGATTTTCCTTGGGCGATCTCGTTGCAGGAAGATTACGACCGAATGAAGCCGAGCGAAATTACGCAACTGATGAAGGCGTTTAAAAAAGCGGCTCCCAACGAAAAAATCGAGCCGGGAAAAATGCCGATCAACCTCTTGCCGACCGGATCGCTCACCGGAATGACGTACCTGTACGAACCGGTCTTCGAACGCTCCGCCGCCAAATACATCGAATTTATGTGCAACTATTCCGTTCGAGCGAGCGAAACCCCCGGCACCGGCGAACTCCGCTCTTTCGCCTTCCATGCGACCGATTCGTTCACCGATAAGGGAGTGATTATCCATGCCGACGACGCCAAACCGAGCGAAGATAAAGATAAAAAAGACGCGGCGGAGGGAACGACCTCGGAAGTGAAGCCAGGGCGTAAATTCATGCCTTCGGTCGCGCTCGGCGTGACCTACGGACGAGGCAACACCGTCGAAGAGATTTGCAAATATCTTAAATCGGCGAAAGAGGCCGACGGTTCGGCGCCCAAGGGAACGTACTATTTCATGAAAAACATGAACATCCGCTCGAAAGCTCGAGACACATTCTATTTGAAAGTGCAACCGGAGTTGGAAAAACTCGGCCTGAAGACGATCATTCGCCAGGGCACGGTTCCGTTGCGCTGCGACGACGTCGCCGGTTTGATGACCGGCACCGAAGGTTTTGATTGGGAGGCCTCGAAAAGCAAAATCTTGCCGGGCGCCATCTGCGACAACCTGACGAGCTACGGCGGCATTTTTGAGCAACCCTACGCGCAAACGCCGATCAGCGAATTTTTGCGATACGGAGCGGCCGGAGCGACGGGCGCCGTCGAAGAGCCGACCGCCTCGCTAGTAAAATTTCCCTTGCCCTACAGCTACATCCACTACGTCAGCGGCTGTAATTTGGCCGAATCGCTGTATTTATCGATCCTTTCGCCCTATCAGTTGATCATCGTCGGCGAACCGCTTTGCCAACCGTGGGCGCTCTCGCCCGTGGTCACGGCCATCGGCGTCGATTCGACGCAGCCGATCAAGGGCGAGATTAAAATCCAGCCCTCGGCCTCGTATGAAGCCGCGAAAGCGAAAAAAGCGGAAAAGGAAGAGAGCGAGGACGAAGAAAAGGCGACCGACGATAAATCGGATAAAAAAGCTTCCGCCAAAGAATGGACGGAAAAAGAAAAAGAGCTAGAGGCGAAAAAATACGCCGTCGCTCGTTATGAGTTATTCGTGAACGGCGTGCGCGTAACGACCTGCAAGCCGGACGAAGAACTGACGCTCGACACGCGCAAATTGCCCGACGGCTATCATGAGCTGCGCGTCGTCGCCGTCTCCGCCCATCCGACCGAGACGCAAGGCCAAGCGATTATTCCGATCACAACGAACAATTTTGATCGCAAAATCGAAGTGAAGGCCGATACTTCGGAGCCGATCACGCCGGAGGCGCCGCTGAAAATTAACGCGTCGTCGCCCGGCTCGAAAATGATCGTCGCGCTGCAGAACAGCCGCATCGTCGGACAGATCAAGGGCGAAGAAGGCGATATGACGATTTCGTCGGAGACGTTGGGCGACGGCGTTTCGACCCTCACCCTGATCGGCATCGGCGAAAAAGGAGCGCTGACCCACGTCATCGCCGCTCCGATTAAGGCGGAAGTGAAAAACCCGCCGCATCCGAAGTCGTCGGAGCCGGATCCCTCTTCAAAACCGAAGTCGAAAAAGTCGAAGGGCAAAGATAAGACCTCAACCTCCGATTCGGAAAAGAAAACGAAAGATGCGAGCGCCAAAAGCGACGCCGAAAAATCGACGAAGACCGACGCCAAAACCGAAGCCAAGAAATAAGGACCAAGGATGTTCGAGTTCAACGACGAATTCACGGACGAAAGCGCGTCGCATCTCGAGTTTATGCGCCAGGCCTTGAACGAGGCGGAATTGGCCTTCCGTGAGGAGGAAGTTCCCATCGGCGCGATCATCGTCCATGAAGGACGCGTGATCGCCAAGGCGCACAATCAACGCGAACAGTTGCAAGACCCCACCGCGCACGCCGAAATGATCGCCATCACTCAAGCGGCGAGCTCATTGAATTCTTGGCGGCTTGAGAATTGCGCGCTCTACGTCACGCTAGAGCCGTGCCCGATGTGCGCCGGAGCGATTCTCCAAGCCAGAATTCCCGTCGTCGTCTACGGGGCGGCCGACCCCAAAGCAGGCGCGGTCAACTCGCTCTTCAATCTTCTCGACGACTCTCGCCTCAATCACTGTTGCACCGTCATACCGCAAGTCATGGCCGAACCGTGCGGTCAAATCCTCTCCCGATTCTTCCAAGAGCAACGCAAGCTGGGAAAGAAGTAATTTAACGGTCGGGTCTCCGCAGGCGGGACATAATCTTACTGCCCCTGCGAAAGTTTGCGCAACGGAAGTTCATCGGCCGCTCCGTCCGCGTATTACAACTCCCTCACTATCGCAGCGGCGTGACTTTCACGTTGCGAATCGAGATCGAATCGCGGCTTCCTTGAATCGCGAGCGGGCCGGTCGCTCCCTCTTTTTCGATCGGGGCATTTTTCGTCGGACCCGAAACAGTCACGTTCTCTTGCACGGTCTGGTCGTTCAGAACAACCTTCAGAAATTTGGCGTCGGCGATCTTTTGCCCGTCTTGAAAACGCGGAGCGCGAAATTCAATCCGTAGCGACTGCCATTCGCCCGGCCCTTTCGCCGCGTTCAATTTAGGAGCGGAAACTCCGTAAATCGCGCCCGAATCCTCGCTCGTCAGCGCATCCTTCTTACCAAACGAATCGGCGATCCGCACTTCATATTCGCCCATCACGTAAACGCCGGCGTTCGCGTCTTTGGGAATCATAAACTCCAACTCAATCACGCAATCGTCAAAATTGCGTTCGGTAAGAATATCTATTCCGCCGCCGGGTACGTTGACCAATTCGCCGGGCTTCCCTTCGGCCGACGCGAAGCTTAATTCCTTCGGCTTCTCGGCGTTCCATTTCGCGGCTCCGACTCTCCAATGGCTTTTGGTTTTGTCGCCTTGAAACTTCCACCCGTCAAGAGTTTTGCCGTTAAACGGTTCGATCGGTTCTACGCCGAATCGAGCGGTATAGACGATCGGATTCGAACCAGAGGCCGCGGCCCCTTGTTTATCGGGAGCGGCCTGCGTTCCCGTCCCTTTCACTTCGCCGGTCGCCTCGTCAATCTTCGCAGCCTCGCCGTTAATGAGCAATTCACGCCACGGCTTTTTCGCTTCGTAGCTCTTCAACTCCGTTTCCAGTTCGCTTTTCTCCGCGGCTTGACCAGGCAACGCGACCGCTTCTTTCGCGCATTTCTTCGCGCTTTCAAAGTCGCCGGTTTCGGCGTACGCGGCGGCCAGCGTGCTCATAATATGCGCCTGCTTGCGTTCGGTCGACGTCGCCGCCTTCAACGCCATTTCGAGCGCCCTTTTTCCGTCGCGCAACTTCGCGTCGGGCGAAGTTGACAATACCCAGGCGAAATTATTAAGCAAGCCGGTGTCGTCGGGAACTTTGGCGTAAACCTTTTCATAGTCGGCCAAGGCCTCGGCCTGCTTGCCGATGTTGAGATAGGCGTCGCCTCGACTTCGAAGCAACGCGGGTTCGTCCGGAGCCTCTTTCAACGCTTTCGTAATCGGCTCGACCGCCAAATCGCCCCGCTTCATCAACGTATAGACGGCGCTTAACTGAAGGGCCGCCTGCAAATCCTTCGGATTGTCTGCCAAAATCTTCTTCAACTCCTCGGCGGCCGCGTCGCTCTTTCCTTGCGCGGCCATTAAGCCGGCGCGGAATCGCAAAGCGTCGGGATGATTCGGACGAAGCGTCAATAGTTGATCAATGTCCTCGAGCGCCTTCGTCGCGTCCCCTTTTTCCTGCCATGTCGCGGCTCGCAACAGCAAAATCGTCGGATTCCCGACGTCCAAATCGTACGCCTTCGTCAGGTCGTCGATGGCGGCGTCGTATTGTTTAAGAACGGTATGAATTTTCGACTTGTAAAAGAGCAACGCCACCGACTTCGGTTGTATCTTCTGCGCTTTTTCAATGACCTTCAGCGCCTCGTCATATTTCTTTTGCTTCGCGAGGATCGTCCACAACGCCTCGTACGTCGATATATTGTTCGGCGCCAGTTCGACGACTTTGCTCAAATCCGTGGCGGCTTGGTCCAGCTTGTCCATCGCGACGTAAGCCAATCCGCGACTAAGATAGATCTCGGCGGCGCCGGGCGCGAGTTTCGCCGCCTCGTTCAAATCCGCCAAACGCTCTTCAGGCTTCGTCTTCGTGTTCGCGCGAAGAAGAAGAAGCTTAACCTTCAGGCCGATCTCGTCTTCGCCCCCGTCGAACGATTGCAACGCCTTATCGAGCGACTCGGCGGCGAGCTTGGCGTCGCCGTCAGGCAAAAATTCCAACCGGGCTAAAAGGTAAAGCCCTTGCGTTTGCTTCGGCTGCAATTTCAAGGCCCGCTGCAAATCGGCGACCGCGTATTTGCGAGTCTGCTTCCACTGATCGCCGGCCTGGGCGGCGGGGCCGGTTATCGTTCCGGCCACCACGCTGGCGCGCTGGGTCAACGCCGAAGCCAACATCAATTCGGCGAATTTCTTACTCTCGTCGTCGAGGCCTTTCGAAATCGCGCTCTCGCAAAGACGAATCACTTCGCTCAGATTGCTGAGAGTCGGCTCTTGTAGCTTCTTTTGCGTGGCTTTGTCCAAGTCCTCGACGCCCGACTTCTCCGCCTCCTTCTCCGACGACTTTTCAACCTGTTTCTCAGCCGGCTTGTCGCTCGAAGAGTCGGCCGGTTTCTCCCCCGATTTTTCGATCGGTTTTTCCGAAGCGCTTTGCGCCGGCTTCCCCTCGGCTTGATCGTCGTCGCCGTAGCACGAAAAAGCGAACAGAAATGCGACTCCGAAAACGCTCGCGGCGATCAAACGGAAACCCGTCTTCAAAACGAACCCGGACGAAGCGAACATGGGTATTTACTCCAATTGGCTAATTCTTGATTTTGCGGATAAGCCGCCGAGTTCCCTCCTGGCGGCAGCGGGTATTGTAGCAGAAAACGGATTTTGCAATAGCGCAGCTTCACTAGGTCGAGGCAACTAAAAGACCCTAGTTCCCCTTCTTTTCCGACTCGCTCGCCTTCGGTTCGTCTTCCAGCTCTTTACCGCCCGACTTCTTCTCCGATTCGGTCGTCTCTTTCGGCGATTCTTCTTTCACCTCGCCGTCCGTTTTCTTCTCGACGGGCATTTTGTCTTTTCCCGTGGAAGAAGGTTCTAGCGGCAAATCTTCCGGACTCGGCGTCTTGTTCGCGGGAATCGCTTTTTTCTTATTATTTTGCGGGACCGGTTTCTTCACGGTCGACTGCGCTTTGTCTTCGACCGGGGCTAGCTTCTCCGGCTCCTCGGAGTCTTCCGCGTCCTTTTTCTTAGCCGCTGCCTTTTCCTTCTTTAACTCTTCAGCTGCGGCGTCGCGACGGTTTTTCTTCGCCTTCGACGCGTCCTCGACCTTCACCGCGTCTTCGCTCGGCTTAACGCCGCAATCGATCAGCATATACCCGGACCAAAAGAACGGATGATTCGCTTGCGGAGGCTCGTCGAATCCCGACTTTTTCAAGCGCGGCTCCGATTCGACGTTCACGCGCGACTCCATCGTCAACATCACCGCCCTCTGCCAAGCGTCGGCGGGCGGCTCGTCGGCCAACTGCTGGACGAACTCACGTATAATTTCAAAACTAGACTGACCGCCGCAACGCCAACGACTCAACAAAATCGTTCGAGAGCCTTCCGACATCATCGCGCACGAGGCGAGGAACAGTTCGCCGCCCGGCGCCTGACGGTTCATTTTCTTCAACCCGTCTTCGGCGGCGGTGTGAAAGCCGGGCAAAATCACTTGCCGCGGCGCGCCCCAAGGCAATGCGAACCAATCGCGAAGCGTTCCGCCCCCTTTACCTTTGTCGGCCGGAGCAAGCAGCCAATTCGTCGGCTCGTCCCCCGTCGACACGTCGTCGAAAACCACCACGCGATCGGCGATCGTCCAATAGAGCGACGACGGCGATAGCGGATCCTTCTTCACCGAAAACGTGTTCGGCACCGCGTCGGCGAAAGCGCGATACGCCTCCTCGGCCGCCGACTCGGCGTCCTGCGGAAATAGTTTTCCCAAGTAAACCAAAGTGTTCACTTGCCCCTTCACCGGCTGCTCGTAAGGCCAAACGGCCAACGACAGCGTCGGCGCGTACCGGATGCGGAACTGCGCGATAAGCGGCTTCATCTTGCCGTCCGCTTTCACTTGCAACGCCTCGAACGGCAAATACCAAAGCGGACCGTCGGGAACGATCGCCAACTCGTCGAACGGCTTGCTGAAATCCGCCCGCGACGTTTTCAAAAGCTGATCCAAAAATTGCGACGCGCTCTGTTTCCATTTGTCGTCGCTCAAATCTTTCGCCGTGAGCTCCCCGTTTTGCTGATGCTGGCCGAGGCTTTTCAGCAAGGTCATCACTTTTCGCGCGGAGTTTTGGGCGTCGCCCAAATCCCAATAGCAATAGTTGTCGCGACCGACCAAAAAACCGTGTATTTTCTTGCCCGATACGTAGAAAACCAACACCGCATGCCCCTGCGGCAAAGCTTTTCGCATTTCAGCCGCGCTGCGAACCGGCGGAAACAAAGGCCCCGACGGCTCGCGACGCAAAGCGATCTCCCAAATGACGGGGTCCATCTTTTTGCCGACGGCGGCCAACTCCTCCAGCGCCTTGCCTAAATCTTTTTGCGACGAGGTTTGTTCTGGAACGATCGAAAAGGTCGCTATCCGCTTGCGAATCGCCCGCGCCTCTTCAACGAGCTTTTCCAACTCCGGATAGCGCGTCAATAAATCTTGACGCTGCAGTTGGGCTTCGCGGTCAAGAACGTCCAACGGCGCGTCGATCAAACGGCGAAACGATTGCACTCGCCCCGCCAACGGTAGCGTGCCTGTAAAACGATGCCGCCGCGCGCGATCCGCGACGTCCAACGCCGCCTCCGTCTCCTTGCGAGCGATCGCCACGTCAAACCAATGATCGTAGGCGTCGCTTTTCGAGGCCATTTCAAAGGCCAACGTCTCCATCGGATCAAAAACCCAATCGTTCGGCGTCGAGTCGGCCAGCGTTTCATTGTAAAGCGGATGGGCAGATCGCATCTGCGTCATGCCCGACGCGTAAGCCAATTCGGCGGCCCCCAGCCGAAAGACCTTCAGCGAGCCGTGACGCATGTAGCCCATCGCGGCGTCGAAAGCCATTTGCGATTCTTGGCCGCGACGTTGCTGGGCGAGAATCATGGCGGCCACGAAGTTGACTCGGGCGCCCGCGACTCCCGCCGCGATCGTTTTGCGACCGAGCATCGTCCGCGCCTCTTCGATCATCGCGGTCGCCTCTTTCGTCTGCCCGGCAATCGCCAATTGCTCGGCGGCGTAGGTCGCCGCCGTCGTGCGAAAGAATCGCATGTCACGCGGTCGAATTCCTTGCACGGCGTCGAAGAGCGGACGATACGGTCCTTTTGCGTTCAACATGACGTGCGTGACCGCCGCGTAACGAAAAGACTCCTCCAACACGCTCTGATCGGGAAAATTGACCGCCGAGAACGCCGCCTCTTCAAATAACGCTAGAGCGGCCCGGGCGTCGCCTCCTTTCAGAACGAGTTTCCCCAACTCCAAAAATGCGACGGCCGTCAGCGGATGATCGACTCCGCCGGGAAGCGTTAGCGACCTTTTTAAATAGTCCGCCCCTTGCTGGTCTTTTCCGGCCGCGACAAACGCCAAGCCTTTCTCCAAGTTCGCCCATGTTTCAGACCAATGATTCGGCGCGCAAAGTTGCCCGGACGACGCGACGAGCAAGTCGGAAGTCAACTGATCGCGCGCGGCCACCGGCCCCAGGATCTCGGCCCGACGCCGAATGGCCAACGCCGTGCAACGCACGATCTCTTGCGGATGAATCGAATACGAGATGGGCATCTGCACGACGCCCCCCTGCTTTACCGTCGTCGTGTTGTCGAGCTTGCCCAAAAATATGAGCATCGAGTCGGGCAAGTTCACCATCTTGATGGGCCGCTTCGTCGCGCCCCACGGCGCAGCCTTGTAAGCGTTCGCCGGCGCCTCGCGAAGCGTCGTCGGAAACTGAACCTGCGTCATCCAGCCCGAATAAGCGATGAAAAGCTTAATCGCGTTTTCGTACCTTGCGAGCGCCTTATCCAACTCGCCGACTTGGTAAAAGCATTCGCCGGTCATCGCTTCATAACAGATCGAATCGATCCATCGCGACTGCGCGCTCTTAATCGACCCGCGTGATTCGCTCTGAAAGCGATCGCAAGCCTCTTTGAACTCGCCGTCGAAATACAAATTGAAAATCGAGAAATAGGCGCTAGACGGAACCGATCGATCCGCCGTAGGCTGCGGCCGAGGCGTCGTCTGCGCGAAAAGAGCCGAAGAAAAAATGACTATTCCGCAAGCGACGCATGCAATTCGTTTCATTTTCATGGCTTTTTCGCTCTCCGCGACCGTTTCAAAACGCCGGCCCAAGCAAGTCGCGTCCTTCCGGCGACGGCCCGCTCCGCGCAACGCTTATCGCAAGGCTTCGCTCATCGGATACCACGGAGGCAACGCGACCGGCTTCTCCGAAAACGCGACGAGCACGTCGTTCGGAACGTAGGCCTTGCGAACGATCACGCAAAATACGTTTTCGTTGAAAAAGGAGTCATACATTGTCCATTTCCCCTCTTTGCCCTTGTCCTTCCCCCAACTATTCTCGACGAGCCACTTCACCGGCTTGCCGTCGCGAAGATCGACCCCCAAAAAAGTCATGGCGTGATTGGCGCCCAAGTCCCGCAATAAGAACCGGTCCGCCTTGCTCGTCTCCCAACGCATGCCGAACAGCGACTGGTAATCGCGAACGTCGGCCGCCATAATTCCCTTTTCGCGATCCTCGCCGTTGTTCACGTCGGCCGCGAACCAAACCGGTTGCTTGTCGCAAATCGACTTCGCCGTGATCGACTTCAAATCGCCGACCTCCAGATTGACGTAATGCATGTCCCGCCCGTCGTACAGACTCCGCGTCCGTTGCAATTGAAAATGCTTGCGATACGACTGCGACGGATCGTTGACCAAGCAAACGTATTGCGAAAGATCGCCTCCGACGAAATCGCGATAAAACTTCTTCGGCGTGTAAGTCTTCAAGGCCGAAACCTTCTCGTCCTTATCCTTGTATCGCCATTGGAATTCGCGGGGCGGCTCTCCCAACGTCAAAACCAGTATCTTGTACGTCTCCGCCAACATCTTATTCTTCTCGGCGCGAATCTCGGCCATCGACTTGCCCGATTGCTTCATCTTTCGCAACGCAAGGGCGTTCGCCCGAAGCTTGCTTTCCAAAACTTGCTGCATCGTCTTCGTATGGTCCGAGCTTTGCGTCTCAGGCATCGCGTCCTTCGGCACGACTCCGTATTTTTCGACGAGCTCGACGACGAAACCCCACCAGCCCCCCTCGGGCAACGGAGTCTTCAATTGCAGTTCCCACTCGCGATCCAATATATCCCGATCGCTTAGTTCGACGGCGAATTCAAGGAAACAATTGGCTTTCTCCAATTTGTCCCAAAACGCAAGATAGTTTTGCGATAGCTCGAAAGCGTCAAGATTGTATTTTTCGATCACCGCGGGCCGAAGCACGTTCATCGCCGAAAAAATCCAACACCGGCCGCTCTCCTTCTGATCCGTCACCCCTTTCGTCTTTATCACGTCCGAGAACAGGCCGTCGTCGCTGCGAACCAACTCCCGATTGAGCGACAGCGAATTGACGCTGTTGTTCGTAATCGCGTTGTAGAGCGCCCGGGTTGCCCCGTCCAACTTCACCCCCTCCTGATAAGAGCGAATGTCGTCGGCTGACAGCGAACCGGCCGAATCCTCGGCGCGAACGCAGGTCGTTGCAACAAAACAAAATAGGATAACTAGACAAAAAACTAAACATTCATTGCGACGGAGCATATCACGTTCCTTAAGCGGCTTCTCGGAAGGACTTTTCGGGGGATTCGGCGCAGGCGAGATATCAAAAAAATGATCGTAAACTGCTATCAAATTATTCCTTATTGTATCACTTTGCCAAGCTTAACGCCGGGAGATTGTTCTACAACTTCAGAGGGAATCGCTTTTATCGTTACTCCCGCTAAAGTTAACGCAGCTTACGGGCCGATAACGGTTGTATGGATTACAGGAAGAATGCCGAAAACGGCGAAAAAGCAGTTTAGGCAATTTCGATAACAAGGCAAAACTCCCGTTTGCTGAGGTGCCCCATGATGGGCGAAATGAAAAAAAGTCGTTCATGGCGATCAATCGTACTGTGCTGCGGCGCATTCGCCGCGTTCGGCGTCACCGGCTGTCAAGTTGACGTCGGCGGCCAAACCCTCCCCAGCCCGTACTACCTGAAGGACGACGTCCAATATCATCCGGAAGGCTCGCAGTTCCGCTTGGCGAAAGAGGCCGCCGCTATGAAAGCCTACAACGCCCAGGCGACCTCGCAACAAGCCGCCCAGCAAACGACCGCCCGATAAGCGATCGGCCGACTCGAATCGGCTAGGCGTGAAATCCGCGCGGAGCATGTGCTCGCCCTGCGCGCCCAAACGAACCATTGCGCCGCGATCGCTTCGTCTTCGCATGACGTGGGGCTTCTTACGTCGGCGTCGGGAGAAATTTGCGAAAACAAGCGATTGCGCGCGCTGATATACCTGGCGGGGCTTTTTAGACGAACTCGCAACGCAATATGTTGGCCTCATCGTCATCATCTTGCGAAGCGATTTTACTGGCGGGGTTTTTAGACTACCTCGCGATGCGGATAAGTGCGACAACGCATCCTTATCTTGCTTAGCGAGAAGACTGGCGGGGTTTTTAGACTACCTCGCAACGCGGATAAGTGCGACAACGCATCCTTATCTCGCCGAGCGAGAAGACTGGCGGGGTTTTTTAATATTTGGCGGAAACATGCCGCTCGTCGTCGCAAGGCGGCGGTTTGTGCCGATCGTATGATCGGCCTAAATCGCGGGAAGAGGTGACGACTTCGCGACGCATGGGGGAACGGCGCCCGGCGTCGTCGGCGTCCTAAATTAATAAGTTTTCAAGCGGATTTTGCGAATCAACCAACGTGAAAATCGATCGGCGCGGCGGGGAACAGGGAAGTCGCCTTTTCGATCAAACCACGTTTCGAATTGGCGGGGGCTATCCCAAAGATGGCCAGGAAAATTCATTCGCAAGGCGGGGCTTGAAAACTCGACTAGGAAGCCGACGACGCGGGAGTTTTTTCCCGCCAAATAATTCGATCGGATATCGGTCATGCTCTTCGCCCAATTTGAATTACCGCATGTCGCTCAGCAATGGGCTTACGTCGCGCTAATTTGGATCGGCTTCGGCTCGCTCGCCGGACTCATCGCCTCGCTGGCCTTTCCCTTCAAACAACCGACAAGTCCCGCCCGAACTCTCCTCGTGGGAATCCTCGGCTCTTCGATCGGCCTGTTCGCCTACACCGTCCTGGCCAAAACCGACGCCCAATCGTTTAACCCGATCAGCCTATACGGCTTTCTCTCGGCCGTCGGAGGCGCCTTCGTCTTGCTCCTCCTCACCCGCGTTTGCCAAGTCTGCTTCGTGAAGGCGACGCCCGATAAAAAAGACGACGACGCCGACGAGTAATCTCGCTCCGACCGCTTAATTCCGTCTATTTTCGCCGGAAATTCCCTTCCGCCTCGTCGCCCTCCCCCCGGGAAATATCCCGCGAAAACTGCTACAATTCAAAGTTCCGTTTTTCGCTGGTCCTCCCGCATCCCCCCCCTTCTCTCCTACAGAGAGCTTCATGTCCGATTCCGTCGTCAACGAGCGCCCTCGAATTGCGCCGGAGCTAATTTCCCCGGCCGGCGATTGGGACTGCGCAAAAGCGGCTATCACGGCAGGCGCCGACGCCCTCTACTTCGGCCTGCAATCCGGATTGAATGCGCGCGCAAGGGCCAAGAATTTCTCGGCCGCCGAATTACCCGAACTCACCGCGTTTCTCCATGAGAACGGCGCGCGAGGTTATCTCACGCTGAACACGCTCGTCTTCTCCGACGAATTCGCCGAGGCCGAGGCGATGGTTCGCACTGCCCTCGATGCGAATATCGACGCCGTCATCGTGCAAGACCTAGGGCTCGCCGCCTGGATTCATCGCGCCTGTCCCGAACTCGAATTGCACGCCTCGACGCAAATGACTCTCGCTAGCGCCGAATGCTTGGCCCAAACCGTCGAACTTGGCGTGCGTCGTGCCGTCTTGCCCCGTGAACTCTCGTTAGACGAAATCAACGCAATTCGACGACATTCGCCGGTCGAACTCGAGGTCTTCGTTCACGGCGCCCTCTGCGTCAGTTTTTCCGGTCAATGCTTGGCGAGTTTGGCGCTCGGCGGTCGTAGCGGAAACCGCGGAGAATGCGCGCAGGCCTGCCGCATGCCCTATGAATTAATCGTTGACGGAAAACCGTTGGTCAATGGCCCGCAATATCCGCTCAGCCCGCGCGATCTGGCCGTTTACGATCGCGTTTACGACCTAGCCGAAGCCGGCGTCGCGGCGCTGAAAATCGAAGGTCGCATGAAAGGCCCCGACTACGTGGCGACGGTCGTTCGCCATTATCGCCGCGCGCTCGACGAAACGGCGGCGAACCGTCGGCCGAAGTTT
The DNA here is from genome assembly GCA_963665265.2 of Thermoguttaceae bacterium. Taxonomy (GTDB): domain Bacteria; phylum Planctomycetota; class Planctomycetia; order Pirellulales; family Thermoguttaceae; genus CAXXHQ01. Next base: position 460,228 of record CAXXHQ010000001.1, read on the forward strand.
TCTCCGGAAGAAGTCGAGACCCTGGCGCTAACCTTCTCGCGCGGTCTAGGGCATGGCTGGCTCGACGGCGGGAATCACCAAGAGCTTGTGCCCGGCGACAGTTCAAGCAACCGCGGCGTTTTGCTCGGCGAGGTGACCGCCGTCGGCCCCGATTCCGCGAAGGTTCGACTTTGCGGCACGGTTCGGCGAGGAACGGGAGTCGTTTTTGAAGGGGACCGCAGCCGCGACGAAGAGCAGGGAGGCCGCGTCTATGAAATCTTCCTTCGCGGACGTTCCGTCGAAGACGCGACGGAAGACGATGTCGAACTCCGCTTTCAATACGGCGCGCTAAATACCGAAAAGATTATTGTCGGACAAAAAGTTTGGAAAACCGACGACCCGGCCGCGGCGAAGAAATTGAAACGCGACTTGCATGACGATCGCCGCCGTCGTCGCAGCGCTTTAAAACTGAACGTCACGGCAATCGCCGGCGAACCGCTCCGAATCATGGGCGAGGCGGCTAACGGGGCGACTTGCTCGATCACTACCGAACATATTTTAGCCGCGGCCGTGAAACGCCCCGCCGACGAAGAGTTGCTGCGCACTCAACTGGGGCGACTCGGCGAAACGCCCTACGCGCTTGACGCCGTCGAGGCGACGATCAAGGGCGCCCCCATGATTCCGCTCAGCGTGCTGGGCGAATGCCGACGCGAAATGATCGCCCAACTCACGATTTCAAAACCCCCGCTCCGCAAACTAATAATTAACGCCGGCGCCCCCTCGGAATACTTGAATCGTCGTCTCTCGGAACCTCAAACCGGTCCGACAAAAGCCGTTGAGTGGTTCGCCCTCTGCCGATCTATGGAGCAGATTACTGCCTTGGCCCAACAAAGCGTCGCGGGAATAATCGCCGACTTGATCGACGAAAAAGAGCGGGGCGAGGCCATGCGTATCATTCAAGCCTCGGGAAAACTCGCCTATTTGGCGTCGGAAAGAATCCAACGCCCAGGGGCGACGCCGCGTTGGAAATCGATTGAACAGGCCCGACCCGACGGCGTTTTGGCGCGCAATTTGGCGGCGCTCGACCATTTCGCCCGCGGCGGGCTTGAAGTCACCGCCGACTTCTCGCTCAACGCGACCAACGAATACGCCGTTTGCTATTTGCGAGATCGAGGCGCCGCGAGAATTTCCGCCGCGCACGATCTAGACGGCGAACGAATCCTTGCCCTTTCCCGCATCGTACCGCCGCAATGGCTCGACGTCGTCGCCTTCGGTCGGACGCCTATGATGCACTCGGCCCATTGCTTGTTTTGCGCGACCCTGTCGAAAGGAACAAACCGCGAGAACTGCGGACGTCCGTGCCAAAAACATCGAATCCGTTTACGCGATCGAAAAGGCGCCGAGCATCCCGCCTTCGTCGACGAAAATTGCGAGAACGATATTTATTGCAACAAACCCCGAAGCTACGCCGTCGAGTTGGCGAAATTCGCGGCGGCCGGAATCCGGCGGTTCCGCCTGGAGTTTTTGGAAGAAAGCGGCGCCGAAGCCGCCGACCTCGCGAAAAGCTTCCTCAAAGCTACCGCCAATTTGCCGATCTAACCGTGATCGAACCCCCGCTTAACGCGCCCCAAACGAAAAAACGACAGAATAAAAAACGACCGAACTATCTGATCCTTAAACGCTACGCATACTCCGATATGAAGATTCGCAAAATCCAACTGGCCGCCCTCCTCCTCGCCGGCTTATTCGCCCTGCAAACGTGCTTCGTCTTCGCTCTGGAAGCGAAACCTGCGACTTCCGACCAAAAGACCGTCGCCGCCGCTTCAAAGAAGAGAAGCAAATCGGCGAAAAGCGCCGAAAAAATGCAGCAGAGCGCGGAGGCGGCCGTCGCCGAGGCCGAGGCGACCGCGTCGCCCGCCCCCTTCGTCACCGGATCGTGGACGTTGGCGGTTCTGCCCGACACGCAACACTACACCGAAAAATTTCCCGGCATTTTCGATATGCAAACGCGCTGGATCGCGCGACATAAAGACGAGTTCAACATTCGCATGGTCGCGCAATTGGGCGACATCACGCAAAACGGAACGCCCGAGGAGTGGAAAACCGCGCGCGAGGCGATGGGCGAGCTCGACGGATTGGTTCCCTATTCAATCTGCCTCGGCAACCACGACTATCGCACCCCGCACGGCAAGGCGCTTACCCGAGAGTCTTTATTCAACGAGTATTTCACGGTCGATTTTTGGAAGAAGCAACCGACGTTCGGCGGTTTATTGAAACCGAACGAGGCGGACAACGCGTATCAATTGTTCGAGGCCGGCGGTAAAAAGTGGATTCTTCTTTCGCTCGAATGGGCGCCTCGCGACGAAGCCGTCGCTTGGGCCGACAAAATCCTTACCCAATTCTCCGACCGTTACGCAATCATAACCACCCACGCCTATCTCGCGCCCGACAACTCGCAATTGGACATGCTGAGCAAAGACGAGGACGCGCAACTATACAGCCCCCACAAATATAAAACGCCCGGTTCGATCAACGACGGCGGCGAAATATGGAATAAACTCGTCCGCAAACATCGCGTGGCGTTCGTCCTCTGCGGCCATCTCTCGCAAGCCGCCCGCTTGACCAGCGTGAACGACCAAGGCTTCGCGGTTCATCAAATTCTCTCGGACTACCAAAACCGCAAACTCGGCGGTGAAGGCTTCATGCGCCTCATGGAGTTTTGGCCCGACGGCGAAACCGTGCAGGTTATCACCTACTCGCCGCTCTACGGCGCTTATCTAACCGACGAAGCCGAGCAATTCACCTTGACGATCGGCAAAGCGGATCAAGTCAAGTAGGTCGGGCGCCCAGTGCCTGAAAACCAGCTTCCGTTTAGCCGCAATCCCGAAGGGATGCGCGTTCCTACCGTACGCTGGGCCGAGACTCCGCAACGTTCTTCGTCGTGCGCTGTAGGGAACGCCCTCCGTGGCGTTCCGCCGAAGTTTCGTAAGTCAAGCGCCCCAGTGCCTGAAAACCAGCTTCCGTTTAGCCGCAATCCCGAAGGGATGCGCGTTCCTACCGTACGCTGGGCCGAGACTCCGCAACGTTCTTCGCCGTGCGCTGTAGGGAACGCCCTCCGTGGCGTTCCTCATCTACGACACAGGGCCGACGTTTTTGATCGTCATCTTGTTATAGCAACGTGCCCTTAGCCCAACAGGCTACCGTAAGATAGCCCAGCGCTTGCCTCGTAGCGCAGTGATGCCGCTTTCCAGGGAAACCACCCCCAATAAACCCCATTCAGGATTTCGTAGCCGGTCCCGGCGCAAATTGGATCGCCGGCAGAACGCCAATATTGGGGAGAGAGCTGAAACTCGCATAGGTCGCCCCCTTGAATAAGGATCTATCTCCGCCGGCTCGACCGATGATATAATGTCGCGGTTGGCAACGATCGACGATTCGAGTTGGGTTGCGGGCATAGCCGAACGATTAGGGTTGGAATGGACGCTTCAGCCACGCGGAAGACCACAGAAGCTAGCGTATGACTCCCATGCCGCCCAGTTTTAGGGCTAACGCCTTTGTTTCCCATTACGTTTATCTTCGAGGCAAACCCGTTTCATCTTGACTCTAGTTGTTAAATATAACGGATAGACAACAACAAGGAATTACAACTAATGCTATTGCATATATTATTTATTATTGCAGTACTAGTTTTATCAACACGACCTATCTTTATTGCATTTTTCCATAAACAGAGCTGCTGCGTTTCATGCTGGGTTACATCAATGTTATGCATGATAGCAATTGCATCGACTGCAATATACTCGCTACTAGCATCTGCTGCACTAGCGATACTACCTGCAATACCCATTGCATCTATTGTTTTATTTATAGATGCTGCAGTTCTAATTATGACTACAATATACGCTTTTCCATTTAGCAAGAAACAAGACATTCCACTTACAATAACATCGGTGATATATTCGATCATAGAATCATCTATTATATTATTTTCTGTATATATAATATCAGTTAATGCTTTTAGAGGTGGGGCACATTTTTGGTGATTCTCACACTTATTACACATGCCACGTAAAATACCTCGATGGATTCCGGAGACAAAGCGCCTAACCATTGGCGTATCGAGAAAAATACCGGTCCCGGCGCAAATTGGATCGCCGGCAGAACGCCAATATCGGGGAGAGAGATGGAACTCGAGCAGATCGCCCCCTTGAATAAGGATCTATCTCCGCCGGTTCGACCGATGATATAATATCCCGCATCTCCGCCATTTACGACGATACCGACGCAACGCTCGACTCAGGCAAAGACGTCCATGCCGCCTATAAATACTTAGGCGCTTCGACGATCGTCAAGGAGAATTACGCGAAAGCTGAAACGGAGCCGGACCCAAGCAAGTTCATTCTAAAGAATAGATGTTACGCTAACCGCGGCATAGGGTTGAGATGCGACTAAGCTTCGACAAAGTAATATTTCTTGTTGTGATCGCATCGACGATGTACGCCGTATTGTCGATTGTCAGCGCGATGTTTCCTGACGAAGAGATCCCGCGAGTGGTGTTTGCCGCAAACGGCGCCAGAACCTACGTGATCGAGTCATTGCGCGCGACTGCGTTGCTGCCGATAGGAACTGTGCTGTTTTGGGGGCTTTTGATCGCTTTGACCCCGATCATGCTTCGCCGCCAGCGCATTCCCCTGGACGCCGAGTACGGTCCGCTTCGCCGTTGCTTGGGGTGGATCGGCGTATGTGTGTGTGTTTTGCCTTTCTTGGCGATTACGGTAGCTGTGGTGATCATCTCTCCATACAGGGATTACCGGAAAGCAACGGTTGGACCGGAAGCGATTGCCTTTTCGAGCCTATATTCGTCCTGGACTATTCCAATGTCAGAGGTGCAAGATGTAAAGCTTATCCGCAATGAACGTGTCGTGACCCAAAAGCGACTAGTTGATTTGCATTTGGTGATTACCACTAGAGACAACAGAGAATTCAGGAGTGTGCAAGTGGACGGACTCGGCCCCCGCGATAGGGCGCTGAAAGAGTATCTGGCTGTGTTTGACAGTTTCGCGGAGGATGTGCGGACGCATAAGGGCGGTAAAGAGCAAAAGGTGGAAAAATAAAAGGCGGACGAAATTCCGGTGACGCAGCGCCTAACTATTGACGTATCGAGAATAATACTGAAATCGGCGTGAAGTCGGGCGCGAGTTCAAAAACCCGGCAAAGAATCGCTTTGCCGAGCCAATTCGGCGCCGCTCCGTATTAGCGAAAATCAGTGAGGATTAGCGTTCCGCATCCCTGCGCATTTAAATCGCCTCAAAGTCGCCAAGGACGCAAAGACGACCGTTCTGAAGTTGTCTCCTCCGCGTTCTCCGCGTGAGAATCTGACTGCGACCTTCCTCATTCATCCCTCCTCATTCATCCTTGAATTTGTGCCAGTCCTTTCGCTAAAATTCTCCACGACGATATTCTCGTCGGAAAGACTGGCGACCTTTCCTCCGTTCCTTGACAATTTAATTCTCTTTAGGCAATCGGCCTCCAGCAGGCCGGCTTTGTCGCCGCTTGCGCTGCGCCATTCGCGCATCAGCGGCAAAGCCGGCCGCGTCGTTCGTGCTTTCCCTCTTCCGCGTTTTCGTGATCTTGCGCGAACGGAAATTTCAATTTTCGGCTTAAAAAGGCGTCCATATTCTTTTTTACTTCCGGAGTTCCGGCGCGCGACGCGGAACCGCACGTATCAAAACATCTCCGCGTCTCTCCGTCTCCGCGGTAAAGAATCCGCCGACTACCGATTCAAAAATTTCGATTTCTCGGCTGTAAAAGGCGTCGCAAAATTCACTCCCTTTTCAGCCGAGTAAATCCTTCCGGCTAAAGCTTACGGCTCGACGAAGTAAGTCTCCCCCTCGGCGTTGAACAAGACCGGCTCGCTGACGGCAAGATACTGCGCAAGGTCGCGCCCGGCCCGGTCGACGAGTTTGAAATATTCGTCGCTAAACTGCTTCACGCGGCGAGCTTGCTTCTTCTGCTCCGGCGTCACGCTAGGGTCGGTCCATACGCCCTCGCGATTGTAGAAGGTCTTCAACCCAATCTGACGAATGGCGTTTTGCGACTGATCAAATTCGCGTTTCGCGGCCTTGAGTCCCGTGCCAGCGACGGCTCCGGAAGCGGTCCGCCCCCCGACGCCAAAGCCGAGACCGTCCGTCGGTGATTGCAAGGCGGGAAACGCTCCGTCGCTCACTTCGGCGAACGATTTCTCGTTCGTTTGCATCGGCGCGTCGTAGTTTTTCGCCAATTGCAAAGACTGCTTTATATTGCGCTGCGCGAAGCCGGACTTGCCGTCCGTCGCGGCAAACGCATCCAACCTTTCCGAGGCGTGAGCGGCGTTCGCGCGCAGATCGGTCAACGACGTCCTGTCGTCGGCCATAAACGACGTGTACGGCGTTACGATGCCGTGCCGAGTCGCAAGTTCGACCAACTCTCTCACCAATTCTTCATTCTTTCCCTTGAGATCGATTTGGTCGAGAATTTCGCCGACGCGACGGACCGCCCAAAGTTTCTCGACGAAGGCGCAACTTGAATCGGCGCTCTTCTCGGCGAAGTTGACGGGAAACTCGTACTTGGTCTTGGCGCTGCCGAGCGTCCCTTCAATGACGAGTTTGCCCGGCCCTGATTTTTTATAGCGACCGACGAAAACGACCTGCTCCCCGGCGAAGAGATCGAACTCGCCCGACGGATAAACGCGCGAAACCGCATCCCCTTCGGCAGGCGTCATGCCCTCGAAAACGAATCGGCACGTCGCGCCGGTCAATACAGGCGACTCGATCCGCGCGTATAACCGATTCACCCGCAATTCGATGTCTTCGTCAGGGCGAACGTACTCGGTCAGACCGTAATTTTCCCGCGCAAGTTTGTCGAGCAACCGGCTGTTGACGTCGTAACCGACGCCGAAGACCATCAATCGAGCGTGCATCTTGTTCAAGCTCTTCGCTCGATCGACGATCCGGTTTTCATTCGTTTCGCCGGCCGTCGGCAAACCGTCCGTCAAAAACAATACGTAGCTTGGCGGCAACGGCACGCTCGACGACCAACTTATTGCGGCCTGCTCGAATGCGGCCGAGAGCGCTGCGTCGATCGCCGTGCTTCCCCGAGCGAACATATTTTCGACAAAACCGAGCGCGGCGTCCCGAGTCTCCTCGGAAAACGCCTGCGGAGTCGGCTTGAACGTGAGAATCACGTCGTCGAAGGCGATAACGTTGAACGTGTCCTTTGGTCGCAAGCGATTAATCATATTTTTGAGGGCGGCTTTGACTTGTTCAATTTTCTTTCCTCCCATGCTCCCCGACCGATCGATGACGAAGATGACGTTCTTCGGCGCGACCTCGGCGTCGGTCTTCGGCATCTGCGGCGCGACCAAGGACATGAAAAAGCCGTCGTTTTCCCGGTCGGACGAACCGGCCACGCCATCCAACTTGATCGGGCGATAGCTCAACGTGCGAGCGGAGACGCCCCCCTGCCCCGCGTCGAACAGCAATCGAAAATCGGTCGACGGGGTCGTATTCTTCGCTTCATAAGTCACTGTCGCGCGCCCTTCGCCGGTCCTCTTCAATTTAACGTCGTGCGACGGGCTATAGATGTTCTTAATCGGCTCGGCGCTCTCCACGTTCACCGTCACCGCTATCTTTTCGAGCGGCTCGCTGGTGAATCGGGCCACGCTCAAGGGAAAGACGAAATCAGTCAATCCGTCGCGCTGACGGCAAAGCTGGCTATATCGAATCAATACCGTGCGCAAAGCGCCGGGCGGAATCGGAAAAACGCTCGTCTTGAACATGCCTGAGCCTATCCATTCCAATAGCGCCGGATCGCGATTCTTCCGCACGATCTCTTCGTAAATCCGTCGGGCCTCTTTAGCATCCATTAATTTGCCGGCGTACTCCTTGCCGTCAACCATGAACGTCATGCTTTCGACCGCCCCTTCGTCGGGCAGCGGAAAAACGAACGACGCCTCGACTTGCCCCGCCCCCGTATTGACGAACGTCTGCGAAACCTGAACCTGGGCGACTTGGTCTTTTACGTCCGCGCGAACGTCGAGCCCCTGAACTTTGTAACTTCCCGGCGTCGGACGCGGCATGGGATGCGGATGCGGCAAAATTGCCACTTCCATTTGCGGAAGTCGAACCGCTTCCTTCGACTCCATAATCAGTACGCCTTGGGCAAAGACCGAGGCGGTGATGAATACAAGCGACGCCCAAAGCGGTAAAGTGATGCGAGCGTTCATGATTTTTTTAAGGGGGTGAAAGGAAGGGAATTTGGAAAGCCGAGAAATTACCTCTCGTTCGGAGTTTTGGACGACGCAATCGGCCGAAGAGTTCCCAAGATTTTCCGAAATATCGTCCGCATCCAACTAGCCGGGCGTGAATAACTTGCGAAGCAGAGACCGAATACGAGGTAAATCCAGAAATTTTGCCTAATTTTCATCACGCGGAGAATCTTCGGCCATGCGCTTTAATGCTGCTTTATACGCAATAGTATTTACCACGATTCTCTCCACGACCGCCTTCGCGCAGCGCGTGCCGACGCCCGACTCCGACGCCATCGTTCCCCTTGCCGATATACGGTTGCGCGACGTCTGCATTTTGCCCGACGCCGCCTCAAAGACCTATTACATGGTCGGCCCAGGTCGAAACAGCGTCCGAATTTACGTCAGCAAGGATATGAAGAATTGGCAAGGCCCGAAAACGATTTTCAAGACGCCGGAGGACATGTGGGACGACGTTCGCGTCCGAAACATTTGGGCGCCCGAGATGCACAAGTACAAGGATAAATACTATTTATTCCTCACGTTCGACACGCAAAATAAACTGCCCGAGCAATGGAACGACTGGTTGCCCCGCGTGACGCGAGGTTCGCAAACCCTCGTCTCCGATACTCCCACGGGCCCGTTCAAACCGTTCCTGAATCACTCCACTTTGCCGACCGACATGATGACGCTCGACGGCACGCTCTGGGTCGAAGACGGCGTGCCGTATATGGTCTTTTGTCACGAATGGGTGCAGATCAAAGACGGAACCGTCGAATACGTGCAATTGAAAGACGACCTCTCCGAAGCCGTGGGAACTCCCAAGCGATTGTTCAACGGAAGCGACGCCGTATGGAGCCGCAAATCGGATCAATACGGCTGCCACGTCACCGACGGTCCGTTTCTGTACAAAGGAAAAACCGGCAAACTCTACATGGTCTGGACCAGCGGCGGTTATAAAGGCTACACGCAAGGGATCGCGATCTCCGAGTCAGGTAAACTTGCCGGCCCGTGGAAACAGCAGGAGCAACCGCTCTATGAAAAAGACGGCGGTCACGGCATGGTCTTCACCGCGTTCGATGGAAAGCTGATGCTGATTTTGCATTCGCCGAACAACCGCGAAGCCCGTCCACGCATCTTTGAACTCGAAGATACCGGCGACACCCTGAAAGTCGTCGATGAATTCACCGGGAAATAAAATCCTCGACCGAAGAACTCCCATCCCTTGCCTTGCGAAAAAAAAGAACGCTAATCGACGCCGCGAGGCTCGCAGCTCGGCGGAAGCGGTACGATTGCCGAGGTTTGCGAACCCGCACGAACGAAGATTAGCGTTCCATGTTCTCTTTCGCGTCGAACGATCTTGGAACGACGCCTAGAGCATCGCTTCTTGGTTCAACAGAAGCGAACCGAAGAATATGAAGCCGTAGCCGAACAGCTCCAAGCCTTCTTGAATGACGGTTTTGTATAGCCCTTTGTAGTCGGAGCCCATGATTCCGGCCCACAATAGATGCCCGCTGCCGAAAATCCGACTAAATACAACGACAATAACCAGCCCGGCGACGATGAAGACGCACGATCTTGTGCGCGTAAAGGCGGCCATCGGAGAAAGAACCGATTCACGCCAAACGACGGCAAGCGCCGCGGCAACGATGGATGCGGTAAGCGCCGCGAAAAACCACGCTTCTCGAAAGATAAAGTCGAGGAAGTAGTCTTGCTCTCGAATAAACATGCAGGCGAAAAATCCTGCGACGAGGACGAGAAAACCTCGCGCATAAGGGCGACGTTTCACTTCGGCGCAAAGAAGGAGCGTCGAGAGGAGCAAAAGTATCGACTGCAAAATCTCGGTGATTGAAATTTCGGCCAGGCCGTCGTGCAAAACTTCGACGTCAAGGTAAGCGGCCAAAGGAGCCGCCGTCGAGACCGCGATCAAAACCGCTAAATCAACGGCCGATTTCGCAATGGTGACGACTCGAGCATCCATCATCCGTCTCCGCTGAAAAACCATGCTGGAAGTTTTGCACTCAGCCCCGGCCAAACCTCCCAAACTCAACTTCAAGTGAACGATAAAAAGAAAATACCGAACATCTAGTTTTATTGCAATACCGATTAGTCATTTTAAGAAACGCATAGTCATACTATCCAAATAACTGTTCGCCAGAATGGAAAGGCGAGGCCAGACTACCCATTTCCCCTTGCCACATCGGGTAATTTCGAGGAAACTCCCGACCGGTTTTTTGTGCGAAAAAGGTGCGTGCAAACACGCCCTCTACGAATTTTCGAGAAATGACATGCGCGGAATCGTGCTCGGATTACTACTGACGGCGTTATGCCTGGGTTGTCTCAACCCGGAGCGCCCCTCGGCCATTAATCCAAGTCGGGTTGAGCAGCATTACCAAAACGTCGTCATCAAGTTTCCCAATCCGTCGCTCATGCCCATCGCCGATCCGCAAACGGCCTGGGAAATCGTCGTCGACGTCATCGGCGATTATTTCAAAATCGAACGCGAAGAGCCGATGCGATTGATCGGCAACGAGTTGACCGACGGGCGCATCGACACCGTTCCGGCCGTCAGCCCGACGCTACTCGAGCCGTGGCGGCGTGAAACGTCGCTCTTTGAAGACCGCATCGAAAACTCGCTGCAAACAATGCGGCGTCGAGCCGTCGTGCATGTAAAAAAAATCAATCCGAACGAAGTTGGATTTTGGGTCGAGGTGGCCGTCTATAAGGAACTGGAAGATATCGTGCCGGAGCATTCGACGGCCGGAGCGGCCACTTTCCGTTACGACAGTTCGTTCAGCCGCGTCGAAAACCCGATCGGAGCCAACAAAACGCAAGAAGGCTGGATCGCCAAGGGACGCGACCTCGCTCTGGAACAAGAAATTCTGGAGCATATCCTCACTCGCTGCAACGATGTCGGCGCAATGGCTCGGCCAAGTCCGCAACAACCGCAAGGCTTCTGAGCTAAAAATCACGTTCGTTTGCAAACAGCTCTCCCAGCAATTAAAATTGCTTCTTTTCTCCGTAATTGCACGCATGCCTACGACATTGCGGCTAAACTCGACAGAATCCGTTTATGCTAAAAATTGGTCCGCTTACGATCGATCCGCCGATTCTTTCTGCTCCGCTGGCGGGCTTTAGCAACTACGCGTTTCGGCAAATCCTGCGAGAACTCGGCGGCGTCGGAATGTGCGTTACCGAGATGTTTAGCGCGCGAAGTTTCGTTCATATTGAAGCGAAGCGAGGGGAGCATCCAGGTCGGCTCTGGGGCGTGCGTCACGAACCTCGACCGCTCTCCGTTCAGCTTTGGGACAACGACGCCGAACTAATGGCCGAGGTCGGCGGTCGACTGGCGCGCGAATACGGCGTGAGCGTCGTCGACGTGAATTTCGGCTGTCCGGTTCCTGACGTGGCGGCGAAGGCCGAGAGCGGATCGTACTTACTGCGATATCCGGAAAAGATCGGCGACATCGTTCGGCGCTTGGCCGACGCGTGCAAACCGACTCCGGTGACGGCGAAAATTCGACTCGGTTGGACGCAAGACGCGATTAACGCAATCGATGTGGCGCAAGCGGTCGAAGAGGCAGGCGGGGCGGCGGTGACCGTCCACGGCCGAACGGCCGACATGTTCTATCGCGGCGCGGCGAACTGGGAGGAGATCGCGCGAATCAAGCCTCATTTGAAGCAAATCGCCTTGATCGGCAACGGCGATTTGCGTTCGGCGGAAGACGTGGTAACCGCTCTGGCTCGTTACGACGTGGACGGCGTAATGATCGGACGAGCGGGCTTGGCCCAGCCTTGGATTTTTAGGGAGGCGGCTGCCGCTCTTCACGGCGAGCCGATTCCGCCAGAGCCGACCGCGTCGGAACGCCTCGATATTATCCGTAAGCATTTCGCGTTCGTTCTCGAACAGCATGGGCCGGAAAAAGGGACGCGGCTGATGCGGTCGTTCGCTTGCCAATTCTCCCATGGTCTGCCGGGCGCCAGGGCATTTCGCTGTAATGTGGCGACAGTTTGCACGCCGGACGAATTTTACGCACTGCTGGAGCGGGACTTTCCGAAATGAGTGTGCCGCTCACGGCCGGGTGTCCAACTGCAAAGCAGCCGCCCCCTCCTTCTTAGCTATACAGCACACCTATCGCAACCTCTTTTCGTATAGGTATTTAGGACGCACCACATGTCTCTCCCACGCTATTTAAGACATTTTATATTGATAAATATGTCATAACGCGTATTATTCACATAGAGCGGTAAATACAGAAGCGGCCAACTTGGGTCCGCGCTTATTGAATAAGGGATGCGAACCATGAGTATCGAAGCGCCTGCTACGGACTCTGATTTTTTGGATTTGCTTAGGGCGACTGGGCCGTTAAGCGTTTCAGAATTGGCGCATGCCATGGAAGTCACGCCAACGGCGATCCGGCAACGGCTAACGCGTCTGATGGGAAAAGACATCATTCAGCGTGAGGCGTTGCGGCGAGGCCGGGGCCGTCCGAAACATCGTTACTGGTTGACTGATAAGGGGTTACGATTAACGGGATCAAATTTCGTCGATTTGGCGATGGCCGTCTGGAAAGAGGTTCGCTCGATTGACGATCAAGATTTGCGGAGAGAAATGCTCAGACGAATTGCCCGTGCGATGGCCAAAGGCTACGCCAATCAGATTGACGGCTCAACGCCGACGGAGCGACTTCGCGCATTGGCGGAATTGCTCGCTCAGCGGAGAATTCCGGTTACAATAGAGGAGACGTCAAACGGCCCCGAATTGACCACCCACACCTGCCCCTACCCTCAGTTGGCCGATCAAGATCATAGCGTCTGCTCGATGGAGCGGATGATGTACTCTGAGTTGATCGGCAGCGAAGTCCAACTCACTGAATGTCGCATGGAAGGCGACGGCCAGTGCCGGTTCCACGCCCATCCGTAAAGCGTTATACTCAAAGCTTTAGCGGTTTGCCGTTAGCTTTCTTCGGCCGGTTAGTTGACCATATTCGCCGAAAAGCTGGACGGACTTTCCCAACGGGCTGACCGCCATTGACGGACGGACTTTGCCATGACTAAGCCTTGGATTGAAGGTCGATTCGAAGAAAACGTGGTCACGACGACCATTGAACAAACATTGAATTGGGCCAAGCAGGCAAGCATATGGCCGATGACGTTCGGCATCGCCTGCTGCGCGATCGAAATGATGGCCACGGGGGCAAGCCGTTTCGATCTGGACCGATTCGGGGCCGGCGCGTTTCGCGCCAGTCCGCGACAATCGGACCTCATGATCGTGGCCGGCACGGTCACGCACAAGATGGCCAGCCGCGTAAAACGGCTTTACGACTTGATGCCTGAGCCGAAATACGTGATTGCGATGGGCGCCTGCACGATCGGGGGCGGCCCTTACGCCGAATACGGTTACCATGTCGTCCGCGGAGTCGATCTGATCGTTCCGGTGGACGTGTACGTGCCGGGTTGTCCGCCGCGTCCGGAATCGCTCTTGGAAGCGATCATGCGGCTGCAAGAAAAGATCAAAGGCCAAAAGATCGCCAAGCGTCCGGCGAGCGAATTGGCCGCCGCCGCGCAATCCGGCGTCGAACTATCGCGAAAGATGGACGACGAGTTGCCGATGCCGCACCGCACCGGCTACGGAGAAATTCAGAACCTTTAGAGATCGGTCAAACCGCAAGGTCAACATGAACGACACGCTTACCATCATCGATCTGCACGTAAACGTCGGCGACAAGCCGATTCTCAAGGGCGTCAACATGACGATCCGCCGAGGCGAGATTCACGCCTTGATGGGTCCGAACGGATCCGGCAAGAGTACGCTCGGCTTCGCGATCATGGGCCATCCCGGCTACGTCGTGACTCGCGGCCGCATTGATCTTAACGGCCAAGACGTCTTGTCGATGGAGCCGCACGAGCGCGCCCGGTCAGGTTTGTTCCTCGCCTTTCAGCGGCCGATCTCGATTCCCGGCGTTAGGATGGCCGACTTCCTGCGTCATGCAACGACGAACGTTCGCAACCCGGAACGCAAGGAAGGCGAAGAGCTGATTCCGATGCGGCAGTTCCGCAAAGAGCTGAACGAGAAGATGCAGCAATTAAAGATTGATCCAGAGTTCGCCAAACGCTACGTGAACGAGGGTTTCTCGGGCGGCGAAATGAAGCGGGCCGAGATTTTGCAGATGGCCATGCTTCGTCCGAAGTTCGCCATTCTCGACGAAACCGACAGCGGCTTGGACGTAGATGCCGTTCGATTGGCGAGCCAAAGCATCGCCGAAATCGGCGGGCACGAGATGGGAATTTTGATCATCACGCACCACGAGCAATTGCTCGAATACAACAAGCCGAGCTTCACGCATGTGCTTTTGGGCGGCCGCATCGTCGAGAGCGGCGGCCCGGAGCTTGCGTTGGAGCTGCACAAAAGCGGCTACGACCGGATTCGCGCGGCGCATCCCGAGGCGGCCGTCGACGAAACGGTCTTGGCGGCGAAATAGGGAGCGTGCAAGCGAATCGCGAACGACGAAATGATTTTATACGGCGCGTATCCCGCGCCGCTCCAATTCAGAATCGAGCCGAGCATCATGGCTAACGACATATTACGAAACGATCCGATCGGCGAGATCAACAAGTACGATTTTCGCAATGAAGAGCATTACGTGTTTAAGTCGCGTAAGGGTTTGGATCGTGAAATCGTATCTGAAATATCGGCGATGAAGAACGAGCCGCAGTGGATGCGGGAATATCGTTTGAAGGCGCTGGAGATTTTTGAATCGAAGCCCATGCCGAAGTGGGGCGGCGACATCGCCGTCAACTTTGAAGACATCTATTACTATCTGAAGCCGACCGACAAGCAAGTCGGCTCTTGGGACGACGTCCCCGAAGAGATTAAGACGACGTTCGACAAGCTCGGCATTCCCGAAGCCGAGAAGAAGTTTCTCGCCGGGGTGAAGGCCCAGTACGAAAGCGAAGTCGTTTACGGCTCGCTGAAAGAGGAGCTTTCGCAACAAGGCGTGATTTTCACCGACATGGACACGGCTTTGCGCGAGCATCCAGACCTCGTGAAAGAGTATTTCGGCACGATCATTCCGGCAACGGACAACAAATTTGCGGCGTTAAACTCGGCGGTATGGTCGGGCGGCTCGTTCGTTTACGTACCGAAAGGGGTGAAGATCGAGTTTCCATTGCAGGCGTATTTCCGCATCAACGCGGCAAACATGGGGCAATTCGAGCGGACGCTGATCATCATCGATGAGGGCGCGCAATGCCACTACGTCGAAGGCTGCACTGCGCCGATGTACAGCACAGAAAGTTTGCATGCGGCCGTGGTCGAAGTGATCACAAAACGCGACGCTCGATTCCGATACACGACTATTCAGAACTGGGCGAACAATATCTATAACCTAGTGACTAAGCGAGCCGCAGCCTATCAAGACTCGTTGGTTGAGTGGGTGGACGGAAATTTAGG
This sequence comes from Thermoguttaceae bacterium, assembly GCA_963665265.2. Lineage (GTDB taxonomy): Bacteria > Planctomycetota > Planctomycetia > Pirellulales > Thermoguttaceae > CAXXHQ01. The sequence goes on from CAXXHQ010000001.1 coordinate 475,944, forward strand.
AAGCCGCTTGACGATGAAGTATCCGGCCATTTACATGATGGAGCCCGGGGCTCGCGGCGAAGTTCTGTCGGTGGCGTTCGCTTCGGGAGGACAACACCAGGACACCGGCGCCAAGCTGGTTCATTGCGCGCCGAACACGTCAGGGCGCATCATTTCGAAATCGATCTCGAAAAACGGCGGTCGCGCTAGTTACCGCGGATTGGTCCGTGCGGTGAAAGGCGCCGAAAAATCGAAGTCGACGGTCGTTTGCGACGCGTTGATTCTCGATGACCGCAGCCGTAGCGACACCTATCCGTACATTGAAATCGAAGAGCAAGACGTCTCGGTCGGTCACGAGGCGAGCGTCTCGCGGATCGGCGAAGAGCAATTGTTCTACTTGACCAGTCGCGGTCTAACCGAAGCCGAGGCTTCGATGATGATCGTCAGCGGCTTCATCGAACCATTGGTCAAAGAGCTGCCGATGGAATACGCCGTCGAAATGAATCGTTTGATTCAGTTGCAGATGGAAGGAACGGTCGGGTAAGGAAGAAAGCTTTCAGCAAGCGGGTCGCGCGGTCGCACGCGCCGCTTTGAGCAACTCTTAGAGGAAACACGAAATCGTGAGCAACTCCGCAACGAGCATAACCGGTTTTTCGTCCGAAGCGTTCGAGGCTTTTCTCGCGTCGCGCAACGAGCCGCAATGGCTCACCGCGCAGCGGAAAACGGCCTGGGACGTCTTTAGCGCGTTGCCGATTCCCAATCGTTCGTCGGAAGAATGGCTGAGGACCGACGTTCGCGGCTTGAAGCTAGCGCAATACGGCTCGCCTTCGCTTGCGGCCGACGACTCGACTATTCCGAAGTCGTTACTCGCCGAAGGGGTGCAACTCGGCGGACGAACCGCGACGCTCGACTCGAAAAATGTCGTCGCCGAGCTTGACCAAGAGCTGATCGACCAAGGCGTCGTTTTCGGCGGTCTGGAGGAATTGGCCGGAGAACACGAAAAACTGATTCAGCCGCGATTATTCACCAAGGGAATCGACTTTCGCACGGACAAATTCGCGGCGCTGCACGGCGCGTTCATGTCGGGGGGAACTTTCCTTTACGTTCCCAAACGCGTCGTCATTGAAAAACCGTTGCACATTCTCTCGGCGATGACGTCGGGCGGAGTCGATTTCGGCCAAACGCTAGTGATCCTAGACGAAGGAGCCGAGGCGACCTTGCTCTCGGAAACGGCGAGCGTCGACCCGACGGGCGCCGGGCTGCATTGCGGGGCAATCGCATTGTTCGTCGGTCCTCGCGCACGACTTCGCTACGTAAATCTGCAAAACTGGGGAACCGGCGTGTGGCACTTCGCCCAACAACGAGCGACGGTCGATCGCGACGGCCGGTTGCAATGGACGATCGGGGCGCTTGGGGCTCGAACGGCCAAAGTGAACCAACACGTGGCATTGGTCGGCCCCGGCGCCGACGCGCAAGTTAACGGCGCGATGTTCGCCGAAGGCAAGCAGCATCTTGCGTATCACACGTATCAACGGCATCACGTTCCGCAATGCCGCAGCGATTTGCTATATAAAAGCGCGTTGCAAGATCGCTCGCACATCGTTTGGCAAGGGATGATCAAGGTCGATCCCGCCGCCCAGCAGACTAACGGCTATCAACGGAACGACAGTCTGATGCTCTCGAACGAAGCGCACTCCGATTCGATACCGGGTTTGGAGATTGAGGCCGACGACGTGAAATGTTCGCACGGCGCTACGAGCGGCCGGGTCGATGACGAGCTGGTTTTCTACGCTCGCAGCCGCGGGTTGACGAAGCGAGAGGCGATTCGCATGATCGTGGCGGGCTTCTTCCAACAGGTTTTCGACCGAATTACCGTGGAAAGCGTGCGACATGCCCTGGGCGAAGCAATCGGCCGGCGGATTCGGGAATACGATTAGACCGAACGCCTGATTGACGCGGAGGCGAATCAACGCTATTTTGCTGTGCGACGCTCTTACCGGGCAAAGTATAGATTTCAAAACCTTAACCGTGGGCCGAACATGACCGATTTCATTCGCGTGTGCAAGACGGCGGACGTTCCCGATCCGGGCAAAGAGGTTTTCGAGTTGGACGATCGGTTCATCGTTTTAATTCATTTAGACGGCCAATGGCATGCCTTGGAGGACCGTTGCACGCACGACGGGGGGCCGTTGGGCGAAGGGCGCATCGACGGTTTTTGCATCGTATGCCCGAGGCACGGGGCGAGATTTGACGTTCGCACCGGACAAGCGATGACTATGCCGGCCGTGAGCGGGACGCCGCGTCATGAGGTGAAAATCGAAGGTGACGAAGTTTTCGTCAAGCTGCGTTAACAAGTTTTACGTTTATCTTCCAATCCGTTTCCCTTCCCCGTTGATTGACATGCCGATCGCCGAAGAAACGATACTTGCCGCGTTGAAACAAGTCCGCGACCCTGAATTATTGGTCAACGTCGTCGATCTTGGATTGATTTACGGCGTGGGAACGGACGAGGTTGAAGGCAAGACGAACTTGCAAGTCAAGATGACGATGACGACTCCGGCGTGCCCGTTCGGACCGGAATTGATCGCCGAAGCGAAGAGCGCGTTAGCGGCTCTTGAGGGCGTAGGAGAGGTGAAAGTCGAACTGACGCTATCGCCGCCCTGGACTCCGGATCGAATGACGGAAGACGCTCGCGACGAATTAGGAATGTTTTGATGCGGCGAGGTCTCGCCATGGGGACTGCACTGAAACGATCTCCTCGCTAGCCGGCTTGGCTAATCAATTGCTCGAGCGTGGTCACGAGGTTATCACGGTCAAACGGTTTGACGAGGAAGTCGGCGGCGCCGATGCGGAAGGCGTCTTTAAGAACATTCTTTTGATCAAGGGCGCTCACGACGATGATTTTCGCCTGGGGATCGAACTCTAAAATTCCCTTGAGGGCGTGAAGGCCGTCGTACTCAGGCATCACTAGGTCGAGCGTGCAGACGTCGGGCTTCAATTCTTTATATTTTTCGATCGCCGCCTGACCGTTGACGGCCTCCCCGACGATATTCCATCCTGCGGCTTCGGCCGTATCACGAATCATCGTTCGAATAATCAGAGCGTCGTCGGTTATTAATAAATTTTTGGTCATGTGCAAATATCCTAAATGCGACGTTCGTCGTAAAGTAGTTCGACGGCGGGTGAATTTAGAGGATTTTAGGCGGGTTTCCGACAGTCGCCACAGTCATTTTTCCGGAGCCGACTTCAAAGGTCACTCGTCTTCCGCTTGTTCCTCCGACGTCTTGCGCTTCGAGACGTACGTTCGCAGCGTTCAGGGCGTCGCTGACGGCCTTGATATTCATATCGCCGATTTGCAGGGGACCTCCCACGCCGAACATGCATGCGCCTCCCGTAATCTTCGCGACGAGTCCCGTCGGGGGAACCCCTTTTCGCCGCAATTGTTCGATTAAGTAGGGCACCGCCGTGTCGGCGAATTTGCCGGGCGTGCCGATTCGACCGTTCGAGTCGGGCAGCACGACGTGCGCCATCGCCCCGACTTGCATGCGCGGATGATAGATAGCCACGCCGATGCACGAACCAAGCACGGACGACAATAAATCCGACTTCTCGGCGACAAAGGCTTGGCCCATGCCGACCATGGTTGTGTTGGGCGCTGATGCGGTAGCGACGGTCATATTTCCATTCCTTCCGAGCGTTCTAATTATGCATATCGTATCGCGTTCGATTTCGCATCTCCCGTCATGAACGTCGCTCCCTATAGCAGACGATCGTATAAGGCGGAAGATTTCATCGAAAAACGGGATTATTGTTTATTGTGCAGCGCGTGCTCCATGGATTGGCGAAGCTTGTCGGTGGGGACGAAAATAACCCGCCAATTCAACTCCTCGCCTTCCCGATGAAAACCCGTGCGGCAAATCAGCACTTGATCGGTGGTCATCGCTTGGGCCATCAAGGCTTGTTGCAGCACGCTGGCGCCGTAATCTTGAATGAAATACGGCGGCGACGGAACAAGCTCGTGGTCGATCAATCGAGTGATCGCGTTCATATACGCGCAACCGAGAATGTTGCCGGTTTCGGTGAGGGCCGATTTCTCGAACTCGTTCCACTCAGGATCCGCGTTGAGCGGACGCTGCAACAAGGCCGAAGCGAGTTGCCGGCCGTTCGCCTCGTCGAAGGTGAGGATCATCTCTCCTCCGACTTCACCGGCCAAGCTCAAGACGACCATCGTTAACAGGTCTTCCCCTATATTCAACTCCGCGCAAACGTTCTCAAGCGGAATTTCCCGCACCTCGTCGAGGGTCAGCGTGATAAGGCCGTCAGTCCAACGGCACATCGCCACCGATGCGTCATGAGTCGCCGATGCGAACAAATGATGTAAGACGTTGGTGCTCGAAAGATCCGCGCAATGGGTCTCGGACATGATCTCTTCTCCGTTGGTCGCCGATCGCATATCGGCGCTCCTATCGCTCTTCCCCGCGTAACCCGCGAAGACGACTCGTACACATAACGAACGGCGAACGCTCGCCGCGTCCAAACTCGCGCAAAGCGGCGTTTTACGCCTCGACCTTTTGGTGCGAAGCCATTTGAATGAGCGCCGCAAGGTCTAAAATCAATGACACGCGGCCGTCGCCGAGAATACTCGCGCCGGCGACGCCCTCTATGTTCTGGTAATTCTCGGCGATCGACTTGATGACGATGTCCTCTTCGCCGATCACTCGATTAACGACTAATCCCAATTCACGGCCCGACTCGCCGATGACGACCAATGTCTTGTCTTCGTTTTCAGAGCCCTCGCAATCGCGTCGCACTCGCCACGAGAAGACTTCGTCGAGGCGGACGACGGAAATGACTCGTCCGCGCACCCGAGCCGTCCAAACGCCGTGAATGGAGGCCATATCTTTCTTCGTCACGCTGACGATCTCGACGACCGATTCCAACGGCATCGCAAAGGTGTCGCGATCGATCTCGACGAGCAAGCTCGGGAGAATCGCGAGGGTCAGCGGAAGCTTAATAGTGATCGTCGTGCCTTTTCCCATCTCGCTGTCGAGCTCGATGGTGCCGTTAAGCTCTTCGATTTTCGACTTAACGATATCCATTCCCATGCCGCGGCCGGAAATGTCGGTGACCTTCTCGGCGGTGCTGAGGCCGGGCTCCCAAATCATCTGGAACATCTGTTGTTTGGTCATTCGATCCGCGTCGGCCGGCGTGAGCAAGCCTTTTTCGATCGCCTTCGAGCGAATTCGCTCGACGTCAAGACCTTTCCCGTCGTCCGAAACTTGAATGACGATGCTATTTCCGCGATGAAAAGCGTCCAACTTGACGACGCCCTGCTCGGGCTTGCCGGCAGCCAATCGAACCTCGGGGGGCTCGACGCCGTGGTCGGCCGAATTGCGCACCATATGGATAAGCGGGTCGCCCAACTCGTCGATCATTCGCTTGTCCAATTCGGTCTTTTCGCCGTTGACGTCCAGACGAATATTTTTCCCATTGCCACGGGTGATGTCGCGAATGACTCGCTTGAAGCGTTGGAACAACGGGCCGATCGGCAACATACGCGTATCCATCACGCTCTGCTGGATGCCGTCGGCGACGCGATCCAGTTGGTGTATCGTTTCAAAAAGATCGTTGATCGACGCACGAACGTGCGTAAGCGAGTCCAAATCGCGGCGAATCATCTCCAAATCGTGCTGCGTGCGACGAGCTTGACTTCGGACAGTCTCCAATTCGAGGGCAAGCGCCTTTGGATCCGAAGAAGCGTCGGCCTGAACCATTCGCTCCAAGACGGAGCCAACGTTAGCGAGGACTTGATGGGCGGGGGCGGCGCTTATCGTCTTCTTCAAACGATCGCCGATTTGCGCAAATCTCGCTTTATTGATGACGAGCTGGCCGGCCAAGTTCATTAATTGGTCGAGCCGTTCGATATCGACGCGGAGGGTTTCCGTAGGTTTCGATTCGCCTGATTGCGTGCTCGCGGCGGCTGGAGCCTGGGCCGGGGCGGCGGGTTTCGCCGCTGCGGCGACCGGACGCGCTGGCGGCGCGGACGGTTTGACGACCGGAGCGGGAGCGGCAGCTTTGACTGGTTGGGCCGGAGCGGGAGTCTGCGCGACGGCCGGCGTCGGGGCCGGTTTCGCAGTCGGTTGCGAAATGGGTTGCGGCGAGACGGACTTCGGCGGCGCTGTTTCGGCGGACTTTGCGGCGACTTGAGGCCCAGGCGCCGGAACGACGCCAGGTTTTGACATCGGTTCGAGAATGACTTGATCGACGCCTGCAATTCGCAATTGCCGCGTGGCGAAATCCAACGGCTTATCGGTCGAGAATCCGAATTCAACCGCAGTCAGATTATCCATTTCTTCGACTTCGTCGGGCGAAGGCGAGAAATAAACGACGTCGCCCATATTACTGAGTTTTTCGTAAATCAATCGTCCCTTTAGCCCGACGAGCGGCACATCCTCTCGGAACGTCACAACGCCGACCAGTCCGCGATCCATTTTCCCTTCGGACATACGATCGACGACGGCTTGCAGGAGTTTGTCTGAGACGGCCGATACTTTTTCCTGGACCAATTCTTGCGAGGTCTCCTCAGCTACCGGGATGGCTGCTCCAAGGCCGACCGAACTTTGCGAGAGCAGCAAGTTCTGCGCCATTGAATTGAAGTTCGTCGTCAAAGGCTTTCCGACGCGAAGTCCGTGAACGTATTGTCGGAGGGCGTCGGAGCAACCGAGCATGGCGTCGACGATTTTAGAGCTGATCTTCTCAAAATGCTTAGCCATCATCTCTTGCAGCAAGTCTTCCATCAGGTGGGCGAGCTTCGCCGCGCGGTTCAGGCCGATCGATGCGGCCGACCCTTTAATTCGATGAGAGACGATGAGCATCCGCTCAATCGTGCCGCGATCGCCGCCGTTTTCGCACGCCAAAAGCGTCTCGGTGAGCTGGTCGAGCGACAACTCTGCTTCGTCGATGAAAATTGACAAGTATTTCGAGTGCAAATCGGCTTCGTCCACGATGTTGGCGAAGACGTCAACTTGCGGAACGACCGGCGTCGGAACGACTTCTTCTTCGACCGCCTCTTTCACCGTTTCGCCAAAAGATTCGACCGTCTCAGTGACAGACTCGGCGACGGGCGTTTCGATTTCCGGCTCTTGCGGCGGAGTTTCGACCTCGGCGATCGTATCTACCACGCTAGGCTCTTCGACGACTTCCGGGACCTCTTCACTAACAGGCTCCGAGACGACTTGCGCAGCCGATTGCGTTTCGACCTCAGGAGCCGCTACGGCAACTTCGGCCGGAGCGAACGAGGTGACGGATTGCGGAGTGACTTCAGCGGGTTTTGCGGCCTCCGCTTCCGAAGTGAGGTTAGCCAATTCGCGTTCGGCGTCTGCCTGCGAGGATTTTTCCCGCGCACAGCCAGCCGCTTCAAGAATATTTTGGATGCCTTGCACGACTGACTCAGTTTCGACCGGGGACGGAGACGGCTCCTTGAGCGCGTCAACCAATCCGCTAAGGCGATCGACTGCCTGGAACATCAATTCGACGACGTCGCCATTGATGGACAATTCGTCTTTTCGCGCGGCGTCGAAAACGTTTTCAACTTTATGGGTGAGGGTATTGATTTCCGTGAGGCTCAACATGGCCGACAACCCTTTTAGGCTGTGGGCCGAGCGGAACATCTCATTCATCAAAGTTTCGTCGCAACGTTGCGAGGCGCCCTCGTCGAGGCTATGCACCCATTCGTCCAACTGCAAGAGGTTTTCGTTCAACCGCTCAAGCAATTGGCCGGATTCATCGAGAAAATCCCCGAGCAGACTTTCAAAAAATTCGTCGCGCGGGATGGCTTCCATGTCGCTCATAACTCGCTCCAGCTAGTTTTCGCAGGGTAGGCGGGGAGTGCGGGCAGGTCTTTACGGCCGATCGACTTAGGTAGGGTTGGATTTCGATCGGCGGAGGGCGTACTTTCTATGCACTACTCGTTGGGTTTCAAGTAGAGCCAAGGCATTATTCGCTTAAAGCCTTTTACGTAATCCAAAATGCCTTCGGCGGCGCCGGCAAGGAGCAATCCCCCCGGCTTAATCGCCGAACAAATATTATTCATGACCGTCTGTTTCGACGGACCGTCAAAATAAATCAGCACGTTCTTCAGAATCACGAGGTCGAAGGGACGTTCGCGCAACGGATGTAGGAGGTTGTGCTGTTTGTAATGAATCATTCCGGTGAGGATCGGCTTCGCCTGCCAAATATTGGCGTGCGCCGCTTTCGTGAAAAAGCGGCGGCGATAATCCTCCGGAGCCAAACGCATCGATCGTTCGCCGAACACGGCCGATCGGGCTTGCTCCAAGGCGCCGATGCCAATATCGGTGCCGACGATTTCGACGCTCCACTGCGTGAGGTTAGGAATCGTCCCGGCAACGCACGACGCGATAGTGATCGGTTCGTCGCCGGTACTGCAGGCGGCCGACCAAATCCGCAAATTCGGCTTGCCGGTTTTCGGCTTTGGACGGGCCGCGAATTCGGGCAAAAACGTTTTGCGGAACCAATCCCATTGGCTTTCGTCGCGAAATAAATACGTTTCGTGAGTCGTGATCTCTTGCAAGAACGCGTCCCATTCGGGATCTCCGTCCTTGACCTTCCGCAAGTGTTGATAATATTGGCTGAACGTGGTGATGCCCGTCTCCCGCAAACGACGGCGCAATCGATTTGAAAGCAGCGTCTTTTTTTGCGGCGACACGCGAATTCCCGTCCGCGAGTAAATCAGATGCGCGAACTCGTTGAGTTCGGAGTCGGTCACTTGCGCGGCGGCGCCAGCCGCGATCTTTCCGAACGCGTCGGCGGGAATCGGCTTAATCGGGTGGGTCGAGGGCTTGTTCATGCTGGTTCTCGTCAAGCGTGAGGCGATGCATAGGTCGCCGTTGAGTCTTTAGGCGCCGGCCAACGCGCTGGCGACTTCGGCTTCATGGTCGTTCAGAATCTTGTCGATATCCAAGAGGATCAGCAAGCGAGTTTCAAGCTTGACCAATCCGGTGAGATATTCGCGGCCGAGTCCGGAAACCGTAGGCGGAGGCGGGGCGATTTGATCGTGGGCGATGCGAAGCACTTCGCTGACCGCGTCGACGATGATGCCAATCGTCTTCCCCGAAACGTTCACCACCATAATCCGAGTTTCGTCGGTCTGTTCTTGCTGAGTCAACCCGAAACGCAGTCGCAAATCGACGATCGGAATCACGGTGCTTCGTAGATTAATCAATCCCTTGATGTAATCCGGCGTTTGCGGGACGCGGGTGATTTCGCCCATCAAAATTATTTCTTGCACCTTAGTGATTTCGATGCCGTATTCCTCTTGGGCTAATCGAAAACTCACCAACTGCATGGTGCCAAGGCCGTCGGCGCGATGGTTTTCCTGAACCGGAGATTCTTGAGTGAGCGTAGCCACTTTGTTGCTCCTTAAACGTAAGCAAATACACTAATTTGTAGGCGCTTCCGTTCTCTTTGAAATTCCTGACTTTATGAACGCGACGTGAGCAAGGATGCGCGAAAAAGTGCTCCTGCTCTCGCAAACTATAGGTTATGGAAATGCGTGAATAATCAACGGGATGACTTTTTCTCTCTTTTTTTCCGGAAACTTCTCCCATAAACCGCAGGCGTTTGGCGCCGCTTTCCCGCTCCGTAGGCCGAATTCGCTCGATAGCATCGACCGGCGTAACAGAATCGGTCGTGCCGATCGTAACGGTCGTTGGTTTCCTGGTTTCGGCCAGCGGTTTTCCGAGCTCTCTCTCCGAACGCAATTTGACACGACGCGGAAATAACCTATCTTTGGCTAGGAAATTCAGAAGACCGTCCGCTTGCGGCTGTGCGGCGGTCCATATATCTATTAGTTAGGCCGTACTTCGCAGAATGAGGACATAGACATGAGCGCACGAGTATTAGTCGCCGATGATTCGAGTACCATGCGGAAAATCATCCTGCGATCGCTACAAGCCGTCGGCGTGACCGACGCGGTCGAAGCCGGCGACGGCGCCGAAGCGGTCGCGAAGTTCAAGCCCGGCGAATTCGACATGGTTTTGACCGACTGGAACATGCCCGGCAAGACGGGCTTGGAAGTCGTTCAAGAGATTCGCGCCCAGGACCCCAAGATTCCGATAATCATGGTCACGACCGAAGCGGAAAAGGGGCGTGTGATGCAAGCTATCGAAGCCGGCGTCTCCGACTACTTGGTGAAGCCGTTCACGGCCGACACGCTTCGCGAAAAACTGGAAAAGCACGGTTGCTCGGCCTAAATCCGGGTTTTACCGAATTAAAAACAAAAAAACGCCTTCGGCGCGGTTGCGTCGGAGGCGTTTTTTTTTGCCGAGTCGACTCGCCGGCCACGGTTACTCTTTACGTTTTCCACGTAGAATAGCGCCCAATTCTTGGCGAACGCGGTTTTCGATCGTCCCTTTCATCAGCATGGCGGCCAAGGGCAAGTCTGCGCAGAGCGTCGCTTTATCGTCCTCGACGGCGACCGTGCCGCGAACTTTCATGCCCATCGCCTTGAAACCGAACGTGAGCGTATGGCCTTCCCAAGACTCCTCAAGGTCTTGAACCTGCGAGCCGTACATTGAACGGACGAAATCGAACTTATCTTTCAATTTTCGAACCGCCTCGTCCGCGCCAAGGGAATGCGGTTCTTCGATCGTGATCTTAGGCATTATGCGTTTCTTTTCTTCCAATGAATAATGTAAACCGACCGGCGAGAGCTTGTCCCGCCTCTCCATTTCCTACGCCCCACGCTCTATACTCGACTTATACCGCGAAACGTCGGGCTTCACGTCTTCCGGGGTCTCGTCGCTATCGACGTCGAACCATTCTTTTTTGAAATCAATGCGGATGTTTTGCCGGGCGGCCAAGTTCGTCGTCAGCGCGATGACGGCGTCGCCGATGGCGACCTTCGGATGGCACCGGGGGAGATTCTCCGGCGCGCGGTTGCGGATGCACCAGGCCCAATGTTCGATCTGTTCGGTATAACCGCGTTCGGCGGGTTGCACGCCGAGGACGCCGATGGCGGCCGACTCGGGATCGCCGCCAGGCGTAACCTGGAGTTGCGGCTTGTCGGGGCCGGAGGCGATAGAAATCTTGCTTTCCGACTCGGCCCCTTTATAAAGCATCGCCTCTTTCTCGGCATCGAGTCGGAGCGTTCCTTGCGTGCCGAAGACTAATTCGCCGTATCCTTCGAAGCCGTTTCCGTTGATCGAGGCGTACTGCACGCCGATTTTTTTCTTCGAGGCGATCGCGTCCTTCGGATCGTAGCCCGGGGCGGGGAACTCGAACATGCAGAAGACGTGGTCTTCGACGTCGCGGTCCAAGGGGAAGAGCGAACGAGAGCTGCTTGCGCAAACGGCCAAAGGAAGCTGCTTTTCGCCCCCGTGCGCCGCGGCGATAAACAACCCGGCGGCGTCCAGTTGATGACTTCCTAACTCGGCCATCAGGCCGGCGCCGGTACGATCCCAAAGCCGCCAACGAATCAACTCTTCGAGCGCCGGGCGACGGTATTCTTTGCCGTCAGGCGTTTTAAACGTAATATCTTCATAACCGAACTTTTTTGCCTCGACGGCCGCGTCGGCGATCTGCGCCTTCGCTTGCTCCACTTTCATCTTCCATTCTGCCGCCGACGCATTTCCTTCGCCCATCGTTCGATCAAGCTCTCGCGTCCACTTAGCCAACTGTTCGTCGAGCGTTCCCGAAAGAGGATCGTCGGGCTTGACCGTGCGCGGCATCGGTTGTTGCCAGCTATCTTTGCCGGGCAGGTTGCCGCGATGCCACTGCGCGCGAATGTAATGTAGTTCGCCGAGGATTCCCTGAGAAATCAGGCGCTCGGCGTTGTCGTACAAAATGTTGTAATGCCGCTGATGTCCGGTGGCCAAGAGGAGGTCGGTCGATTTAGAGACCCGTGCCATCTCTTTGCATTCGTGGACGGTATGGCCCATCAGTTTTTCGGTGAGGACGTGCAAACCGGCCTTCATTGCCGCGACGGCCGCCGGGGCGTGCAAGTGAAGCGGCAACGCGATGATGACCGCCTCGATTCCGTCGGCTTTGGCGTTGGCGATTAGCTCTTCGTAGGCGCCGTAAACCTTGACCTTCTTGCGTCCTTCCTCCTCCGACTTCCAATCGTAGACTTTCAACAAACCGGGGCGAACTTTATGCGCGGTCTCACCGTACCAATCGCCGTTGAATGCGCGCCACACGTTGTACGGTCGAACGTCGGCGATCGATTTCACCTCGACGTAGGCGGGGTTGATCGCGCCGATTAGCACGGAGCCTTCGTCGCCCGTGCCGATCACGCCGACGCGAACCGGACTAGGAACCGAGGCGCCGTAGCCGAAGTAGGTCGGACCGAGTCCTTTGCCCGACTTCACGTTCGCGCAAATCGCCTTCTTCAGAAAGTCGCGTCGGACGGCAGGGCTGCCGATGGCCGCGCAGAAATTCTCTTTTCCGATCGTCCGTTGTTCGTCGCTCAAATACATAGCAGTGAAACCTTATTCGTAGCTCATGCACCGGACGTGCATGGCAAAATGCAAACTGAATCATCGTCAGGCGTAGGAACGCCTGACCTACTAACTATCTCTACGCCCTACGTCCCACCCCCTATGCCCTACTTATATCGCGACAAATCGGGTTTAACGTTTTCGGGAGTTTCGTCGCTTTCTATGTCAAACCAAGCCTTTTGAAATTCGATGCGTCGTCCTTCTCGGGCCGACATATTGGCGACAAGCGCGATAATGGCGTCGCCCATCGCCGCTTTCGGATAGCATCGCGGCTTGTTATGCGGGTCGGGATTACGAGCGCACCAAGCCCAATGCTCGATCTCTTCTCGATATCCTCGGCTCACGTCGGCCGAGGCGGTCGAAGCGGCTTTGGCCGACGGTCCGCTGGCTTGCGTATCAAGCGCGGCGTTTTGCGAAGTCGAAACGGTAACCTTGGCCGGACCGGAGTAGAACGTGGAAAGCTCTTTCTCGCGATCGATGATGAAGGTTCCCTTCGTGCCGAACACGACTTCGCCGTAACCGCCGAATCCGTTGCCGTTGACCGATGCGTACTCGACGCCGATTTTTTTCTTCGCCGCCTGCGGGTCTTTCGGATCGTAGCCTGGCGCCGGGAAATCGATCAAGCAATAGATATGGTCTTCGACGTCGCGGTCGGGCGGGAAGAGAGGCCGCGCTGCCATCGCTTGCACGGAGAGCGGAATTTGCTTCTCGCCGCCGTGGGCCGCCGCCACGAATAAACCCGCCGCGTCGAGTTGGTGACTTCCCAACTCGGCCATGAGGCCGGCGCTTGTGCGATCCCAGAGCCTCCAGCGAATGAGCTCTTCGATCGGCGGCGCCGAGTAAAGTTCCTTGCCCGAGGCGTCTTTGATCGAATAGGGAGCGTAGTCGAACTTCGCCGCGTCAACTATTTCGTCGCTGATCTGCGCTTTGACTTGGGCCACGCGATTCCGCCAGAGGTCGACGGCACGGCCCGAGGCGAGGGCTAATTCGCCCTCCCAGGCCTTCAACTTTTTCGGCAGCGCGTCGGCCAAGCGATCGTTCGGTTTCACCGACGGCGGCAACGGCTGCTGCCAACTGTCGCCTCCGGGGAGATTGCCGCGATGCCACTGCGCGCGAATATAATGCAGATCGCCGAAGGTTCCCCGGCGAATCATGTCCATACCGTTGGCGTAAAGCAAATTGTAATGACGTTGATGTCCGACGGCCAAACAACGTCCCGTCATCTCGGCGACTCGCGCCATCTCCTTGCATTCATGCACCGTATGAGCCATGAGCTTTTCGGTGAGAACATGCAAGCCGGCCTTCATCGCGGCGACGGCGGCCGGGGCGTGCAAATGGAGCGGCAGGGCGATGATGATCGCTTCGAGTCCGTCGGCCTTCGCATGGGCGATCAGGTCTTGATAGGCGCCGTACACTTTTACTTTGCGTCGGGCCGCGTCCTCGTTCTTCCAGCCGTATTTCGACATCAATCCAGGCCGAACTTTATGCGCCTCGTCGCTGTACCAATCGCCGTGGAACGCGCGCCACACGTTATAAGGTCGAACGTCGGCAATCGAGACGACTTGAACGAAGTCTGGATTTACGGCGCCGATCAACACGGAGCCTTCGTCGCCGGTTCCGAGTACGCCGACGCGAAGCGGTTTACCCAACGACTTCTCGTAGCCGAAATAGAAAGCGGCGGACGCTCCGCCGACGACGACGCCGGCGGCCAATGCGCCTTTAATAAAGTCGCGCCGCGTGAAATCGTTTGTCGTCGTCGGCGCGACGATTGGTTTATTCAAATTCGATGCCATGCCTTATTGCTCCGGCGAAGACTCGGACGACGGTCGACTATTGCGGTTGTTCGGACGGGAATTTCTTGCTCATAAACGGCTTGACGAACAAATGATGCAGGAAGAAATCCAAGCCGCCCCAGCGCCCGACCGCCGTGGTCGAAATGACAAGAAGCGCGATCAATTCAATGAAATCTTTATTTATAAGAAGCGCGTGCCCGATTTCGGGCGACGCCGGCGGATAAATCAACGGCCAAGCCGGCTGAGTCGCGACGATAAAGCACATGAACGCCGCGCCGCCGAGGGCCGCCAACCGCGTGCAAAGGCCAAGGATCAAGCAGGCGCCGATCGCCGTGAGCGCGACGGTCACCGTGAAGTTCAGCAACTGCATTTGGCTCCACATCCAAGGCCGCCAATCGGCGGCCGTCGGATCGACGATCGCACGCTGCTCTTTGGAGAGCGAATCGCGCAACGCTTTCAAGTAATCTTGCTCGCGGGCCTCGATTTCACGGAGCCATACGTTGGCTTCGCCGCGAAGCGTCGTCATTCGCATCCAACGACGCTCCTTTTGAAACGGCGCGTCTTGGTTCTTCTCGGAATCGTTTTCAAATCGATCGAGGGAACCGAAGTAGGCCGCTATGTCGTCCACATTGTCTTCGCAGTATCGCCACAACGACTGCGAGCTTTCCTGGTAGACTTTTTCGGCATCGCTTTGCAACTGCTTATAGGCGGTTTGCGCCTTTTCGTCAGTCGCATCCTTCGGTTTTAATACGTCGATCATGTTCTTGCGAATTTCATTCCATCGCGCGATGATAGGCTCGGCGTTGATGCGGCGAACCTTGTCCGTTTGCTCGATCCGCAATCGCTCTCGACCGGCCATGTCGGGAACCATCGCATAAAAATACGGCGCTAAGGGGCCTTTCGCCTGAGTCAAAAACGGCTCGGCGGTGAATTCGTCGCGATGGGCGATCTTCCATACGCCTTCGTACAGGAAATGACATCCCAAACAAAGCCGCAAAGCTATGAGCGCAAGAACCGTGAGAAAACTTATCTGAAATCGAGAGGAGCTCAAGGAAGCCTCCATCACACTTTGCATATATGAACAAGAGAATAGACGAAAACAACATTATATATCGAACGCAAACGACTGTCAGGACGCAAAAAACGCTGAAACGGCGTCGTTTCGCGTTCGAGAACCGTCAAAAAATCAACTGAAAGCATGTTTTTTTGGATCATCCGAAACTTGCTCGCTTACGCCGTAGCGGGGTCGAATAGTCAGGGGCTTGGGAAAAACGAAAACGGCCGCCCCGCTTACGTCCAAAGTCGCTTTAACCGCTTGAATCGTGTTGGCTCGGCTCTTTCGCCGGGGATTTACTCGCGGCCATCCTTTTTAGGAACCTTTTCATTCTCGACGTTTGCGTCGCAGACGTCAGCGGCATGCCGTGCGACGAAAGGCGCCTCTCGGTTACGTCTCTGAGACTTAGGTCGAGGAATTCGGAACGCAAAAAAGAATATGGACGCCTTTTATAGCCGAAAAATTAATTTTCTTGGTTTCGACGGATCGCCGTAAGTCGTTAAACTGTAAAAGGACAAAACTGCAAAATCATCGCGGCGAGTCGTTAATTGTCAAAGAGCGAGTCTCATTTCTCCATGACGATCCAGAGTATCGTAACAGAAAGCATGGCTCAATTTCCAACAAAAACGGTTTTGCTTGAACCAGGCAAAATTGGGCGGTCATTAAAAGGACGCAATATCCGGATGAACCGTATTTGTCGTTGAAGCAAGCAATCAACCTTATCATTCACCTGTCGCGTCTGAAACAACCGGGGAAATCGCAGGTCTTGGCCGCGAAACGGCTGATTAGCCATCGATGACTCACTAGGCCAATCAAGAATTAATTACCCCAGTTCGTCCGCCGCCCGTTGACCAAACTGCGGGGATGCGATACGACAGTATTCTTTCCGTCGTTTCGCCGACGAAAGCCCGATTTATTCCCCCCCCGCTCCTGCTCAAAAACGCAATCGATCATGCGCATAGTTCTTTGTTATCCCGTCGAAGAGAAACATCTCCGTCAAATTAAAGCCGCCGCTCCCGCTGACGCCGAAATCGTCGACGCCGGTCAAGAAGGGGTCGCCGAGGAGCTTTTCGACGCCGACATATTCTGCGGACATGCCAAAGTTCCCGTCGATTGGGACGGCGTCATGCGTCAAGGTCGGCTCCGCTGGATACAATCTTCGGCCGCCGGGATGGACCATTGCCTCGTGCCGTCGGTCATCGCTTCGGACGTCACCGTAACCAGCGCGTCGGGGGTCCTTGCGGATCAAGTGGCCGAGCACACTATTGCGTTGACTACGGCATGGACGCGAAGTTTGCCGACGTTTTTCCGCGCGCAGCAAAAGAAAGAATTCATTCGCCGCCCGACGACCGATTTGACTCGTTCGACCGTTGGAATCGTGGGTCTCGGCGGCAACGGCCGGCGCTTGGTCGAAGTATTGAAACCTTTTCACACGCGAATTTTGGCGACGGATCTGTATCCGATGGACAAACCCGACGACGTCGAAGCCCTATTACCGGCCGACGCGTTAGACAAAATCCTGCCGGAAATCGATTTCCTCATCTTGGCGTTGCCGTTGAACGAATCGACGAAAAACATGTTCGACGCAAAGGTCTTTAGCAAGATGAAGCCCGGCTCGCTCTTGGTCAACGTGGCTCGAGGCGGCGTCGTCAATCACTCGGACATGGTCGCAGCGTTAGAGAGCGGACGCTTGGGCGGGGCCGTCATGGACGTGACCGAACCGGAGCCGTTGAACCTCGACAGCAAGCTTTGGGACATGCCGAACGTAATCATTACCCCTCACGTCGGCGGACAAGCGTTCTGGCGCATCGACGCGATGACCGACCTTTTCTGCGAGAATCTGAAGCGCTACGGGACCGGACAACCGCTGGTGAACTACCTCGAAGACAAAGCGCTTGGATTTCCCATTCGCGGCCGAGGCTACCCTCTTTGGACCGACGTTCGATAAAAGTTCGATGCCGATGAACGCTGATCGAAGATAGGCGGCAAGGGCGTGTTCGCCCATCTTTTTCCTGTTTTGACTGATTTATTCGTGTTTATTCATGCGGGATGTAAAAAACAGCCCCTTATGGAGGGTAAACCCGTATAGACGCGAAGCCCCCAACAAAGTTAAAATAGGCGGAACTTGCGAACGGCGACGATGCTCCGGCCTTGCTTCGGCATGAGCCGGACTAATGGATTTTGCATCGCTTCGTTCATAAACCCTACCGGGCGGCAGCTACCGTTTTTTTATAGGCGTTTTATGGCGACCACAACATTTCTCGAAGGAAGCGCAACGCGCACGTGGGGCGGCTCGCCCGTCACACGTTGCTCCGAAGAGTTATTAGGACGCTATAAAACGATCCTCGACGAACAGCGTCTAAGCTGGACCGAACATCACCGGCTGCTGCAACTTCTCGGATCCGGCGGTCAAGGCGTCGTCTACCTGACGGAACGCCGCGGCACCGATGAATTCACGCTCCCCGTCGCGCTCAAGGTTTTCTCGCCCGAACGTTATGAAGACGATCGCGCGTATGACGAAGCGATGGGGCGGATGGCGCAAGTCGCCGGCTGCGTCGCGCAAATTCAACAAGACAACTTGCTCGACGTGCATAACTGGGTTGAGCGCGACCGCATCCGCATGATGGAAATGGAATGGGTGGACGGCTACGACCTCGCCCGATTGCTTTCCCGCGGCATGCTCAAGCAGGTTCAAGAGCGAGTCAGCGTCAAACGATGGAACTACATTAACGAAGTGATCGTGACCGACGGGCCGGTTCAACCGCGTTTGAAGCCGGGCATTGCCGTGGCGGTGGTTCGGGATTGTCTCGCCGCGCTCGCCGCCTTGCACCGCGAAGGGATCGTTCACGGCGACATGAAGCCGTCGAACATCATGCTCAAGCGGACTGGTAACGCGAAGATCGTCGATCTCGGCTCCGCTTTCGATTTGGAAAAGGCGCCGCAACGCCGCACTTGCACGCCGACCTACGCCGCGCCGGAAGTTCTCGAGGGAGGCGAATGCACTCCGCGCAGCGACTTGGCCAGCCTGGGTTACGTGCTCATCGAAATGCTCTCGGGGGCGCCGCCGTTCGCCGGTCTGTCGAGCTTCCGCGATCTGCTTGAAGCGAAGCGCTTTCTTGCGCAGCGATTGCCGCATATTCTTCCCGACGAGGTGGTGCGCAACGATCTGCTGATGAATTTCTGCCGCGGGCTGGTCGCTCCCGATCCGATGCGGCGTTTTCCGAGCGCCGAGGCGGCCGACTTAGTGAAGGAAGGGGCAGCCAGCTTCCACCGCCAATTGGTGATGAGCAATTTGGCCAGCGAATACGACAACGAGATTCGACTCTGGCTCGGCGAATTAAAAGACTTGGCCTAGTCGCCACGTTTCTTCCGCTTTGCGGCAATTCGCCGCCTCTGCAACCGATGCCTGTCTCGGCTATAATGCGAAGCATAGAGCTTTTCCGGCAATTCGTCTCCCTCCGGTAACACGGAGGTAACATTTGCGTCAATAATTGGAAATCATTTGGATTATCCAACGGCAAACTCTTCACTTTTCGGAGACTAGGACATGAAAAAGACCTGGGCTGTCTTATGTTGCGCCTTTCTGACTATGGGCATTCCGTCGGCCTACGCCGAATCGGCTTCCGAGACATTGGAAAAGGCGATTTACGCCGAAGAAACCACCGGTGATTTAGATGGCGCGGCGGCGCTCTATGCAAAAGCGACGTCCCAGGCCACGGGAGATGACGCAACTGCCGCACAATCCCAATTTCGTTTAGGACAGTGCTTGCTAAAGCAAAAAAAGGGGGAGCAAGCTCTCTCCGCGTTTCAAAAGGTCGTTAACGCCTATTCCTCGCAAACCGAATGGTGCGAAAAGGCGAAGAAATACTTTCCGACAACGCTAAAATATGACGACGGCGGCATGGAAACGAAAATGAGCATGGCGGGCGGAGGTCATGCGATTCTTTTTGAATGTCCTTCGGACGGGGAATGGTACGTCGATGAAATTCGAATTTTCGGCGCGAGGTACGGAACAACTCAGGCTCCTCACGAAGATTTTTTCATTTACGTGACTGATCGAAAGATGGATCGCATTGCAAAAATCGCCAAGCCTTACGCGACGTTTAAAAAGGGGGACGAAAAATGGCAATCCATGAAGTTTACGCCCGTCAAAGTCCCGAAAGAATTCTATATATGCGTCGTTTTCAACCCGACTCAAACAAAAGGCGTTTACGTCGGTATGGACGAAAACGTCTCTGAGAGCCATTCAAAAAACGCAACGCCCGGCAACCACGTCGAGGACTTAAAAAAGAAAGCCGATTGGATGATTCGCGCGCACATCACTCCGATATCGACAGGAAAGACCATCGAGTTGATGACGAAAAAAGAACAGGAAAGCAGCCATGAAAAGGACGTCTCCGAGCAAGAATCGAAGCTACTGAAAGGCGAGAAGTCGATCGTTTTAAAACATGACGGCGGCAGAATGGACAAGTTTCAGAGTCTCGGAGGTCCGAGCGCGCAAACGGTAGCCTTTGAAGCGCCCGCCGACGCGTCCTTCGTATACTCCGTCTCCATCTACGCTTCGCAATACGGCGGCCAACACGATTCCGAGGCCGTGAACGGCGACATTTACATCCTCGACGAAAAAAGAAACGTAATCTCTCGAACTCCCTTTCCCTATAGTTTGCTCACGCAACAAAAAGACTGGGTCGACATTCCCGTAATGCCGACCAAAGTAAAGGGAAAATTTTTCGTCGCTTTGCACGCACATTCCGAACAATTTAAAGGCGTCTACCTGGGTTATCAAGAAAACGTCGCTCGGTCTTACTCGTCGGTGAGCGAAGTGACGCCGCCTCAATTCAAAAAGGCGGAAAACGACAAGCAACTCGAATGGATGCTCCGAGCGAAGATGACGAGCAAGCCGGTCTATTTTGAAGCGACGCCCGAATCTGAGGCTAAAGCGTCATTAGGCAATCGTTCAAATTAGCAATACGAACTTGGTTCCCTTTTTGAAGGGCAAAATCATGACTCGGGACGAACTTGAAGCGTTGTGGAGCGCCCCGGAGAATTGGAAATGGGGCATCTATTATTGCAAGGACGATCCTCGAGCGATCGTTCCGAAGCGAGCTAAATGGATGGGCTGGACGATCAACTTCGCCAGGCCGAGCGCCGTGCCAACACTTCTTTTGCTTCTCGTTCTCCTCGGCACTCCGATATTCGGCGCAACGGCCATGCACGCGAACAATTCCGTCATACTCGGCGTCGGAGTAGCGGCCACCGCGCTACTCTGCAGCGTTTGCGGCTACCTTTCGTCGCAAACGGGGTAACGCCGCCTCAATTCAAAAAAGCGGAAAACGACAAGCAGTTTGAATGGATGCTCCGGGCGAAGATGACGAACAAGTCGGTCTATTTTGAATCGACTCCCGAATCCGAAACGAATGCGACGTTAGGCAATCGGTCAAATAAGTAATACGAACGACTTTCAATCTGTCTTGAAGGTAAAAAATATGACTCACGAAGAACTCGAAACGTTGTGGAGCGCCCCGGAGAATTGGAAATGGGGCATCTATTATTGCAAGGACGATCCTCGAACGATCGTTCCGAAGCGAGCTAAATGGATGGGCTGGACGATCAACTTCGCCAGGCCGAACGCAACGCTCGCCCTTGTATTGATTCTCGTCTCCGTTGCGTCTGCGATCTTCGCCTCGATATTCATATACGCAAGCATGTCCTTTACGATCGGTGCGGGAGTCGCTTTCATCGCATTGGTATGCGGCGTTTGCGGCTACTTTTCGTCGCAAACGGAATGACTCCGCAAATAGGACTCAACCGTCAATCGCAGGTAACGCGGAGGTAACGCCGAAATCCGATACTCGTTCACGTCCGGTCGGATTTGTCGTTACGAAACGTTACCAGTTTTTCGAGGAGTGAATGATGAGATTAAGATTGTTCGTTTGCTTGCCGGCGATTGCGGCGTTGGCCTTAGCCTGCACGACGGCGTCGGCCGTCGAGTCGGCCTCTGAGCTATTAGAAAAGGGAATCTACGCCGAGGAAACCGTGGGCGACCTGAACAAGGCCGTCGAGTATTACGGTCAAGCGGTCGCCAAGTCGGCGGCGACCGAATCGGCCGCCGCGGAAGCGCAATATCGCCTTGGTAATTGCCTGCTCAAGCAGAAGAAGGAAACCGAGGCGATCGAGGCCTTCCGCAAATTGGTCGCCGACTATCCTGCTCAAAAAGATTGGGTCGCCAAGGCGAAGAAGCATCTTCCCGAGGAAAAAGGACTGACTTTGGAACAAGCGCCTTGGAAGGACGGGGAATTCATGCAGCTCGACATGCGATTGGGCGGCGGCGTGAAAATCGGATCGCTGATTTGGACCGTCAATTCCGCAAAACTTGGAGACGCGGACGTTTGGGCGATTAAATCGCATCGTTTTGTTCTATCGGGCGGAGAAAATCGCGGAGTCTGCGACGTTTGGGCGGATAAGAAATCGTTCGCACCGATTAAAAGCGAATTTCGCCACCTTCTCATCGGCAACGTAGATGCGAACTATTCCGAAGGCCAAGTAACCGTAAAACAGATCGCTAAAAAGAACGACGCCCCGCACAAGGAGAGCCTGGAAAAAACTTATTATGACAACGAGCAGGGAGTGTACGTTTTTCGCATGTTGCCGCTAAAAGTCGGATTCAAGGCTACCGTTCCGATCTACGTCACCTTCGGCGGCGGAAAGGTCGGCATTCCCGTCGAGGTCGTGAGCAAAGAGACGGTCGAAACTCCCGCCGGAAAATTTGAATGCTTTAAAATGCATCTCGGCATAGTGGATCAGGACTTTTGGTTTTCCGCCGACGAAAATCGCTATTTAGTCAAGTTGGAAGCAAACGGCGTGACGGCGGAACTGGAACGGGTCGGAGTTCGAAAAGCGAGCGAAAAGAACGAGTTCGCCTATGCTGATCCCGGCTTCACCGTCGCCGCGCCCGACGGATGGTTCTTTTTTCAATTCAAAGACTCCGATTCGACGACCTGCAAACTCTTTCTAATTGATCCGCTCGAAGCGGCGAAGAATTCCGTTTACGTCTCGAAATTGAACGACGGCGAAAAAGACTCCGAAAAAGCGCTGCAAACTTGGGCGGACGGCAAAATCGCCGAACAAAAGAAAACGCTAAAGAATTTTCGGATTCGCCCTGACAGTCGAGAAGAGTTGAAAATCGGCGAGAACCAGGCCATCTGCGTCGTGATTGATTACGGCGAGGGTAAGTCGAAACGCGTCCTCTACTGGACGTTTATCATGGGGTCGAGCGCGAAGGCGCAGGCTGAAGTCGTCGACTGTCTTCCGGAGAAATTCGACGCCCAACGCGTTGAAATGGATAAAATCATTGAAACGATCAAGTTAAAATAGGATCACGATCCTTTGTCAGACTTTATGCAAAGCGCGGGCCGCGACTATCGTTCGCGGTCCGTGCCGATTTTACTGCTGCTCGTCGTCACGGCGCCCACGGTCTGCCTGTTGTGGTTCATGGGGCGAGCTATAGACAACGAACGCCTTGCCGTTCGCAAAACGCTGGAAGACGCTTGTCGGAACGAAATCCTTCGCCTGCAAACGCAATTTGAAAATGAATGGCGCATGCGACTCGAGACGATTGACGATCGAGCTCGGCGCGAATCGCCTCAAGCGCTTTTCGCCGAATGCGTCCAAAAGGGCTGGTCGGACGGAGCCGTTTTTAAAGGGGCGGACGGAGCCGCGATTTATCCGAACTCGCCGCAATTCAAAGAGGAATTACAGAACCAATCTTCGGAGCGGAAAGAGGCCGAACGCGAAGAATCGGAAGGGAACGCGACTGCGGCAGCCGAGCGTTACGCGGAAATCGCCAAGGCAAGCAAGGATATCAATGAATCGGCAAGGGCATGGCAGTCCGCCGCGCGATGCTACATTCGCGGTAAACGCCCTCAACAAGCGATTGAGGTGATCGTCGGGCCGCTCGCCGAGAAGCGATTTCGCGACGCTCTCGATAGGCAAGGCCGATTGATCGTTCCAAATGCGCAGCTCTTGGCGTTGCATCTGCTCGAGGGGCGACCTGATGAAGCAAAGACGTTTTCCGAGATATCGGACAAATTACGGCAACGTCTTTTCGACTATTCCGACTCGCTCCTTACATCTCGCCAGCGTCTTTTTCTGATGGAAGAGAGCCTTCAAGCGGTTCCGCAGAAAAACGAATTAACACGGCTCATGGTCGCCGAACATTTAGCGGCAGAATATCTTGATCACCGCGTCGAGCCGCCAAAGCAAACCGTTTTTCAATCCGCCGGCGCGACGGACGTTTGGGCGCTCAGTTCGCTCGATCGCCGGACGACGTTACTCGTCGAGGCGAATAAGATACGCGACGGTTTTAATCAACTGGCGGAAAGTTCGTCGTTGCTTAAGGACGTGGCCGTTTCGATTTTTGCGCCGAATGAGACGGCAGTTCAAGGAGATTCGTTCTACTCAGGCGAGCCAGGCAAGCTCTTTCCGGGATGGAAAATCGTCGCCACGTGGAAAAAAGGGAGCGGCGTCGACGCGATCGCCGATCGGCGAATCGCCATTTACCGTTGGACGGCCGCTTTGGTCGTCGCGGCCATTTGCGCGTTGACGCTTCTCGTCGCGCGTTTTTTACGGACTCAAATGCGATTGACCCGCCTAAAAAACGACCTCGTCGCGGCGGTTTCGCACGAATTAAAGACGCCGCTTTCCTCTACGCGGCTTTTGGTCGAAACGCTGCTTGACGACGAGTCGCCGGATCCACGGAAAACCCGCGAGTACTTGCAGTTGATCGAGAAAGAGAATTTGCGGTTGGGTCGGCTGATTGACAACTTTCTCGCGTTTTCGCGGATGGAACGCGGAAAATTCGCGTTTGAATTTCGCCCGACGTCGCTGAAAGACGCGGCTGAACGAGCGATAGAAGCGTTGCGAGAGCGTTTGGAGCAGCCGGGTTGCCATTTTGAGTCGCAAATGGCCGACGTGCCGTTGATCGACGCCGACGCCGACTCGCTCGTTTCGGTCGTCGTGAATTTGCTCGACAACGCGTTAAAATACACTCGCGACGAAAAAAATATCGTATTGCGAGTTTACGCTGAAGGAGGGCGAGTTTGCGTCTGCGTTCGCGACGACGGGATTGGCCTTTCCCGCATCTCGACGAAAAAGATTTTTGAAAGATTTTATCAAGTCGATCGCCGACTATCGCGAGAGGCGGGAGGATGCGGTCTTGGTCTGAGCGTCGTGAAATACGTCGTCGACGCGCACGGCGGAACGATCGAAGTCGTTAGTCGGCTCGGCGAGGGGAGCGAATTCACCGTACTATTGCCGATCCGTTCAAAACCGAATTCATGATGAACAGCAAGATTCTGATTATCGAAGACGACGCCGCGCTGTTGCGAGGGCTAGTCGACAACTTCCGGGACCGAGGCTTTCACGTTTTAAAAGCGGAAGACGGTCAGCGCGGATTGGACTCGGCGCTGACGGAATCGCCCGACTTGATTCTATTGGACATTATGCTGCCGAAGGTCAACGGCTACGAGATCTGCCGTCGCATTCGGCAACACGGATTAGAAATGCCGATCGTCATGCTAACGGCCAAGGGCCAAGAAGAAGACATTGTCCGCGGCTTGGAGTTGGGCGCCGACGACTACGTGACGAAGCCGTTCGGCGTCCGCGAGTTAATCGCTCGCGTAAACGCCTTTCTGCGGCGGCGCGAAGCCGAGCCAAGCGAGCGCAAAAAGTTCGGCGACTGCGAATTGGATTTATCCTCGCATCGTCTGCTCCGCGCCGGCGCCGAAGTCGAATTGACCACGAAGGAATATGGTTTGCTCGAGTATTTCGCGCGTCGTCCCGGTCGGGCGCTCACGCGAAATGACATCCTTGACGCCGTCTGGGGGACCGGAATCATCGTGGGCTCGCGCAGCGTCGATCGCTGCGTGACGACGCTGCGGGCCAAGATCGAACCCGATCCGAACGCCCCGACGTTCATTCACACGATTCGCGACGTCGGCTATCGATTCGAGCCGGGCGAAGGGAAATAGGGGCGTTCTCACGATAGGGTCTACGAAAGACGTCCGTTTCTTTCTACGAAGCGTCCGATAACGGCGAAGATTTCCGCAAGGCCTAGAAGGCGACGCGGCGACCTTCTAAGAAGCTCCGACGAGCCTCGCGCATGACGTGCAACGCCCGATACGCTTCTTGTAAATCGGCGGTACGCCGGACCAAACTCGTTACCGCTCGATGAAACTGGGTTAACAGTTGTTCGCCGATCGGCCGCTCGCTCTCGAGCGATTCTTGATGTCGTCCCGCCTCGTCGAACCAGACGAGCGTGGCGGGCAGATCAATGAACGCCACTCCTCTTTCGCACGACGCTTGCATTCCCGCCAACGGACGATAGGCGACGGCTTCGTCCCAACCGGCGGGAATATACCGTCCGCAACTAATCTGCGCCAACGATCCGGAGCCGGGAGACGATTCCGAAGAAAAATCGAGGCTCATCATCTGATAGTCCTCGGCCTCGTTAGCGGTCGCATCGTCGCATCCCCGACGATGAAACACGCCGGTCACGGCCGTCGGCTTTTGATCAATCACGTAGCAGCACCAATCAATCAATTCGATCATATGCCTTGACGCGAAATGATGGGGAGAACGCACCGGCAAACAATTATTCGTCGGCGAAGCGGCCGAACGTTGATGGCAAAAGACGATCCGGGGCGCGCCTAAGCGAGTGGCGATCAGTTCTTTCAGCCGAACGGTGGCCGGCGCATGTCGGCGAGGAAATTCGGCCATAAACGCGATGCCGGTCTCTTCGACGCGATTTCGGACCTGCTCCGCTTGCTCGTATTCCAGATCAAGTCCCGAGGCGCAATAGATCGCCTTTCCCGATTCGCAGGCTGCAAGGATCGGCAGCGCGCCGTACCATTGCGGCGAGAGGAGCAAAAGCGCGTCAATGTCTTCGCGCTGCGCGAGTGCGCGATATCCATCGGCAGGATCGGCTTTAAACTCCGTGGCGGCCTGCTCCGCGCGATGCGCAACTTGGTCGCATACGGCGCGAACCTCAAAACGATCGGAAAGAGTGCGCAAGGCCGGAGCGTGGCGAGTTTGCCACACTTCCCCCAAACCGACTAAGCCGACTCGAAGTTTCATGTCGAGATTTCAAAAAAGAATACGACAGAAAGACCTGTCAGAAAAATCCTTCGCTCCGTCGTGATTATATCGTCTTTTATTTGAAAAGCACAACAAGCAGAAAACGGAACATGCTGCAATTGCGCAACTTATGCATGCCGAACCTTCGTAAATTAGCGGTTGCGACGGCCGCGAGCCACCACAAAAGCGGTAAATCTTTTCTGCCGAGGCGGGGGGGCGAGAGTTCGGTAGACTTTTCGCAAGCGTTAGCTTCCTCTAACTCGACGCTTGCCATTTATTCTACTGGGGTTAAACTGGGGACCAACTGTTTGCCGTCCCCCGCTCACATGGATCATCCTTCACAGGATGTTCTGAGAGCTGGTCAGGCGGTGAACTTGGGAATGGATGCCGTAGCTTTCCTCGAACGGCTTCGATGATAAGTCTAAATTTTATCCCGCCTAGGTTCGTTCCCGCGTTTCTTGCGTCAAACCCGTGAAGTATTCGTCGAAAGGACTTCGCATGTTCGTTTCGCTCTGCGCCGCCGTCGTTTTACAAGGTGCGTTATTTTCCGCCGAAGCTTCCGTGGGTCAGGATGCTAATACTGTCGTCTTACACGATACTTACGCCGAGGCGCATCGGGATGCGGTCAAACTCGGCAAACCCCTCTTGGTGATGGTCGGAACGGATTGGTGCGGACCATGCCAAATGATGAAGCGTGAAATCTTGCCAAAGGTCCGCGAACACGGGGCTCTCCGCAAAGTAGCTTTCGCGTTCGTCAACGCCGACAAAGACCAAGAACTCGCGCAAGAGATCACCGGCGGGGGGCCCGTTCCTCAACTAGCGCTCTATCGCAAGTCGGGAGAGGGCTGGACTCGCCAAATCCTTGTCGGACTGCAAACCGTCGAGGAGGTCGAGAAATTCGTGCAAGACGCCCCTTCCGCCGACGGCAAGAGCGAGAAAGAACCACGCTCCGTCGAGGAACGCAAACACGCGCAATCGATCGAGACGTCGAAAGACGTTTCGGCGAACGCGGTGCGAACCGCGCGTCGCGTCGTCGGAGACGAGGGAAAATCGTCGTAGGCTTACGCTCGTTTTTTACAGTCGGATCAACGAGATCGCCACTTGCATCAAGCGATCTTCGAGCATGAGCACGTCGGCGTTATTGTACTCGAAAGTGACGCAAAGATATTTCAAGCCGCGGGCGTAGGCGATTTGATAATTGCGACCGATGATGACCGAAGGAACGGTCATGTTATTGATAGCCCAAGCCGAGCCGGCCAAACCTTTCTTCACGCCGCCGGCGATGATGTTCGTCATTTCGCCGGCTCCGTCGATGACTTGCGAGGTCAGCTCGGTGAAGCGATCTTGCAACAGGCCGCCCACGGCCGCCATCGCCACTTTCTCGGCGAGATTGACCGTAACGAAGCCCGACACGTTACCATGCAGACCGATCATACCGGTAATGGAGCCTGGCTCACGACCGGGGATCGTCGCGACGCCCACGCACTTTGCTTCGGTGTCGCACATCGTCAAGCAGCTATCGACTGAGTCGGTGATGGCCTTAAGGATGACCGGATCGACGTCGAGGCGGCTGGTTTGATCGGTAATGGTCGAGGCCATCGGGAAAACTCCTCATGGATTCTTGTCGCGTCCTACTTCAGGCATCCCCGTCGCTAGTCTTCGGGAACCCGCATTTATTCACTGGTAAATAATGCGTTATGAAATAGAGTCTCGCCGAACTGACGGGGAAAAATCCAGGCGGCCTGAAGAAACGACGAGCGAAAACGTCCGCCGAGAAGATACGATCGCTACAATCGCTCTAACCGCCCCCATTCGAGAAACTGCTCGCAGACCGCTTAACCGCCGTTCTCGGCGTCGCCGCCGTCGAGGCCGTATCGACGAATCTTTCGATCCAACGTGGAACGCTCGATGCCGAGGATATTGGCCGTTTTACTTTTATTCCACTCGGTATGCTCAAGCGCATCGTGAATGTGCCGTTTTTCCATTTCTTCCAACGAAATCGGTTCAAACTCCGCTGCGACGGGCCTGCGGACATCCGAATCGCTCGCCGTGGCGAGCGACGTGAGCAAAAGATCTTCGTCGTCAATGACGTCGCTACGGCAAAGCACCACCGCCCGTTCAATCACATTTTTCAACTCTCGCACGTTGCCGGGCCATTGATATTCGAGAAGCTTCGCCCGAGCCGAATCGCTGAACCCGCGAATCCGACGTCCCGTTTCGTTGTTAAAGCGACGCAAAAAGAAATCGGCCAAAAGCGGAACGTCGTCAGCGCGTTTCCGTAACGCCGGAACGACGATTTCCAAAACGCGCAAGCGAAAAAACAAGTCTCGCCGGAAACGCCCTTCGGACACCTCTTTTTCTAAATCACGGTTCGTAGCCGAGATGACGCGGACATCGACTGTGATCGGCTTGTTGCCGCCCACTCGTTCGAAAGCGTGCCCCTCAAGAACGCGAAGAAATTTTGCTTGAATATTGAGCGCCATTTCGCCGATTTCGTCGAGCATTAGCGTTCCTTTGTGGGCAGACTCGAACTTACCGATCTTCCGCTCCGTGGCGCCGGTGAAGGAGCCTCGCTCATGCCCGAACAACTCGCTGGCCAATAAATCGGGAGACAACGCCGCGCAGTTCAAGCAGATGAAAGGATGGTCGCGGCGAGGGCTATTAAAATGAACCGCTCCGGCGACCAACTCTTTGCCGACGCCGCTTTCGCCGCGAATAAGCACGGTCGAATTGGCGGCCGATGCCGCCCTGGCGATTTCTTCCGCCACGCGACGCATCGGCGCACTCGCGCCGACGATTTCCGTCTGCACGCCCAATCGTTCGAGCAATTGAACGTTTTCCGTCCGAACTTGCGTCAGATTCTCCGCCAGTTCTTCACGCCGCTGCAAATTTTCCAAGGCGACCGCCAATGCGTCGGCCGTCGCCAAGGCATATTCCAAATCGTCCGGATCGGGTTGACGATGCGGCGAAGTGGAATACAAATGAATGAGTCCAAGAATTTTTCGTCCGCGGCGAATCGGCGCACAAATCACGCTGGTCGCCAAAATCTCGCCTTGAGTATCGCGATTAGCCAACGAACTATCGCCCGCGAGATTGCGAGCCATCACGGCTTCACCCTCACGCAATACGGTGGAAGCCAAAAAACTCGATATTTTACGGTACTTATGCTCTGAAGAGCTGCGAGACGCAGTTACTTGCAAATCCTCATAGCGCGCCTCTTCGACCAAATCGCGAGGCGCAAGAAGAATTCCTCCCGCGTCAGTTTGCGTTCCTTCGGCCAACCCGGCGAGCGCCGTCTGCGCCAACGTAGCCTCGTCAGTCGCCTTGGTCAATTCAAAAGCCAATCGGCACAGACGAGTCGCCGCACGACCGATGCGCGACACGGAGGCCGCGTCATCCTCACCCGGCGTCAAATATCTCGTGCGAACCCGGCGATGCGTAATCGTCGTCGGCTCGGATTCGGAAGCGGTCACTGGATCGGAATCCAATCCCGCCGCCTCCAACGACTCCGCCGTTTCCGACGGAGTGCGACGAGGCTTCGGACGAGCGTCCGAAAAAGCGTCGGACAATTTATAGACGAAGGCCAACTGCGTGCGGCCGATGCGAATCACGTCGCCCGGGTTTAACGTCCGGTCCCCTTGAATCGCCTCATCGCCAACCATCGTTCCGTTGCGGCTGTCCAAATCGCGCGCAATCCATTGCCCGCCAGAATAAAAAACTTCCATATGCGTGCGACTGCAACGTTCGTCCTTAATAACGATCTGATTCGTTGGCGCACGACCGATCAACGTCGATTGATCGGGAATGAGGCGAAAGACGTCGCTCCACTTAGTTCCCTCACGGATGACTAGGTAGGCTACTTGCGACACGTTCTATCCCCCTCTATGGGCTTAAACTCAGGCTTTCTGACTATGATAACCACCAAGTGTATTAAAATAATACACTTTTACATTAATCATCTTCGCCCTTTTCAAGCAAGGGTTAATCCGTTGCCCCCAGCGAAATCTTCCCAGTTTTTGCTCTTCTTTCTGGAAAAATTCCCCCAGAAGGAATAACCATCCATTAATCTAGTTATTAAGAGGGGTTTATCGCATGGACAAATTCTTCATCGCGTGCGAGTCTTTACTTGTTTTTTCCGTTAGGGGGATTAGGCTAGATTTACTAGGGTTATTCGCGCATTTTTGGTAAAATGGCGATGTTTCGTGAGTCGGCCACCAATCCGGTCTCCTGCGTTCGACTTACGCCTATCATGCAAACACAATACGGATCTCCGTTCAACGTCGCGATTCGTTGCGTTTGAAAGAGAGAACACAAGAGGAAAATATGACCATCGTTAGCTTATCACGGATTCGACTTGGCGCGATTTTCTCCGTCGCCGTCTTGCTTGCGGCAACCACGGCGCAGCAAGTTTTCGCTCAAGGGACCGCGGCAATCAACTACACCTATTCCGACCGCGCGGTCGGCGGCGTGTCTGTGAACGCCGAAGGCGTTTTGGAAAACGTCACCGCCGACATGCTCGGCAAATTGGCGGCCCTTCGCAAAGAGACAACCAAAGGCGCACCCGCCGATTTGCAGTCCTCCGTCGAGCTTCGCAAAATTTCCTTGAAGGCTCTGAACGAAGCGATCGCCGAGAGCGAAAAAACCGGCAAGCCGCTCCCCGAAGAATACAAGTACCTCGGCGGCATACAACGCATCCAATACGTCCTCGTCTACTCCGATACGAAGGACATCGTTCTCGCCGGTCCCGGCGAAGGTTGGAAAGCGGACGATCGCGGAAATGTGGTCGGAGCGATCAACGGCCTTCCGACGATGCGTTTGGACGACCTGCTCACCGCTTTCCGCACCGCGCGCGACGCCGCCAAGCAGAGCATCAGCTGCTCGATCGATCCAACCGCCGACGGCGTTCGCCGTTTGAAAGAACATGCGAGCCATTTGAATGCAATTGGCAATCCACAAGAGACGACTGCGGGAATTGAGAAAGCCCTGGGCATGCAACAAATCACCGTCACCGGCGTCCCCGGCGACAGCCATTACGCGCAAGTCCTCGTGGCCGCCGATTACCGCATGAAACGCATCGCCATGAATTTTGAGTCGGCTCCGAAGGGAGTCAAGCTCCCCAGCTTTTTGGAAATGACCTCCGTCTCGTCGCACGGCATGAGCAGCATGGCCCCGCGTTGGTGGCTTGAACCGAAATACGAACCGATCCTCCGTGACGCCGACGGGATGTCCTTTGAATTGCACGGCACAGTTCAAGCCAAGACCGAAGAGGACTTCTTCACGCAATCGGGCGATCGCAAGCACACCGGGAAGGCGAACCCGATGGCGCAGCGTTGGGCCGACTTGATGACCAAGCAATATGAAGCGCTGAGCGTCGGCGAACCGATCTTCGGCGAGCTTCGCAACTGCATCGAATTGGCCGTGGTAGGAGCGCTCGTCGTAAAAGAAAGCTTGCCGCAAAAGGCCGGCGCCGATCTCCACGCATTGTTCGATGAACCGGCGAAGAGCGAACGCGTTTCCGTCTTCTCGGGTTTCTCGACGGCGAAATACGTCGTGCCGAAGCAAGTGCCCAGCCAAGCTAGCGTCCTCCAGAAAGGGCGTAACTGGATCATCTCCGCCTCGGGAGGCGTGAGCGTAAACTCCTGGTCGATCGCCGATAAGACAGAAGTCAGCGATAAGGTCGCCCCGGTCCGAGCAAAAGCCCAACCGAAGAGCGAAACCACCTCGTGGATTTGGAACTAGCGAATCCATCAAGTTGTACGGCCTGTTTGCGAATGAGCATCACTCATTTGCCGCTACGGCCTCAAAGAATCAACCGAATTGCGGACGAAAGGGCAATGTCCGCACTCTTTTGATGTGAGCGAGAAACGGCCAGGCGTTCTTCCGGTGAATGCTTGGCCGTTTCTTTTTCTTGAAGCGTTCAAGCTGCTGATCGCGCACTCTCGCTGAAACGACGCTTTCTCCGCAGTTTTCAGGCAACACAGAATCAGACGCACTAATACTACACAAACAGCGACTTATTCACCAACAACGAACACAAAACACAAAACAAAAAACAGTCTAATTTCATTTTACTTAATCTACGATTCAGTATTTCAAATACTACAATCGTTTTAGAAAACACTTGAATTATGCAGTTATGAATTAGATCCTGGCAATCTCGAATTCTCAAACAGAGACACGATCGACAACAATTTCCATGCTAATTGTATGTATAAGCAAAACTTTTCTTTCTCTTTCGCCGAATAAGCTGTATAATCGCGAACTCGGGACGTCGCGTTCCTATCCGCCGAGCGGCGATACGCACGATCCGAGCGCCGAGCTTGACGCAAAGCGTCGCATGAACCGCCTCTCGCTCGCAGAGCTTTTCCGTCCTCTTTTTTCAAGTTTTTCGCTACTTTTTCGGCAACCGACGTCGCCGCAAGCGTCGCTTAAAGAATTGAGGACCGCCTCACAACGCGTCGGCTTCGCATTTTCAGAGCAAGCAGAAGGAGAATAAACCGATGAATCTTCAAACGCCGTGCGGAAACGACGTTTCCCAAACAAAAAATCGATCACGGAACGTGGCGCCCTATTCCGGTCTCTGCACTCGCTGCCTCGACAGCTGCGTGGGAAACTGTGAAGTTTTTAAATCCTCGCTTCGCGGCCGCGAGGTAATCTACCCGGGCCCTTTCGGCGAATTGACCGCCGGCGGCGACAAGGAATACCCGGTCGATTACTCCCATCTCAACATTCTCGGCTACGCGCTCGGCGCCGAGGCGATCGACGAAGCCAATCCCGACAAAGCGATCTTCCCTGAAGTGGACACCTCGACGGTATACGGCCATACCCATCCGGTGCGGATGCGGATGCCGATCTTCACCGGGGCGCTCGGCTCGACCGACATCGCCCGCCTGCACTGGGACGGCCTAGCTGCCGGCGCCGCGATTAGCGGCATCTCGCTCGTCGTAGGCGAGAACGTTTGCGGCATTGACCCCGGCCTACAGCGCGACGATCGCGGCCACGTCATCGAATCGCCCGAAATGCGGCGCCGCGTCGAACTTTACAAACGCTGGAAAGATGAGTACGGCGACATCATCGTTCAAATGAACGTCGAAGACGGCCGGTTGGGCGTCGGCGAATACGTCGTGCAAAAATTGGGCGTCGAAACCGTCGAATTGAAATGGGGGCAAGGCGCCAAGTGCATCGGCGGCGAAATCAAGGTTCGCGACTTGGAGCGCGCCATTGAATTACGACGCCGGGGCTATATCGTCACACCGAATCCCGAAGACCCGACGGTACAAGCCGCTTACCATGCCGGCGCGATCAAGGAGTTTGAGCGTCACTCTCGCCTCGGCTTCATCGACGAAGAGAGTTTCCTCCGCACGGTGGAATATCTACGTCGCCAAGTCGGCGTGAAGCGAGTATCGTTGAAGACCGGCGCCTACGGTCCGCGTGAACTGGCGATGGCGATTAAGTGGTGCTCGAAAGCCCGGGTCGATCTTCTCACGATCGACGGCGCCGGCGGCGGCACCGGCATGAGCCCCTGGCGAATGATGGAGGAATGGGGAATCCCCACATTCCATTTACAAAGTATGGCCAACAGTTTCGCGAAAAAGCTGGCTGCCCGCGGCGAATGGATTCCCGACCTGGCGATGGCCGGCGGATTCTCGACCGAAGACCACATATTCAAGGTCTTGGCGATGGGCGCCCCGTATTTCCGAGCCGTCTGCATGGGCCGCGCTTTGATGATTCCCGGCTTCGTCGGCGACAACATCGAAGGCGTTCTTCGCAAGAATCGCAATACGAAGTGGAACGAGCTTCCTTCGACCGTAAGCGCGTTCGGTACGAATCCTGAGCAAATTTTCGTCACCTACGAAACGCTCGTCAAAAAATACGGCCGCGACGCCATGCAGAACATGCCGCTCGGCGCCATCGCCATGTACACCTACGTCGATAAGCTCAAAACCGGCCTCAGCCAATTGATGGCCGGCGCCCGCAGCTTCCGCCTCGACACATTAAAACGCGCCGACCTCGTTTCGCTCAGCGAAGAGGCCGCCAAAGTCTCCGGCATTCCCTATGTCATGGACGCGGGGATGGAAGAGGCTGAACGCATTCTCAACGGCTAAGACGAACCGCCGCTTCAGCCATAGTAGTTCGATTTGAACGAAGAGCCGCGGAGACGCAAATCTCCGCGGCTTTTCCCTTTTTCGCCATACGTCGTCGGCATTTATTTTTCATCTTCGTCGGCGTTTTTCTCCGCGTCTTTCTGACGCTGCATAATATTTTTGATCGCGGAGGTCGCCGTTCGGCGCACTTCAGGATTTCGGCTCGAAGAGGCCGCCTTCCGCAAATAAGCCAGGCTCTTTTTCGTGCCGCATGCCTCGTCTAGCAATTCGATCGCGGCGAGACATATTTGCGGATCGCTGGAAGGGGCAACTTCGAGCAACGCGTCTTCGGCGTTCGTTCCCATCGTCCGTAACGCGCCGACGGCCGAGGCATGCATATGAAAGTCGCCCAATTTCTTCGCTATGACCTTTGCGCCACGTGGATCCTTAAGCTGAGCCAAAGCCGCGTAGATCGCTTTTTGCTCGGGATCGGGAAACCTCCCATCGAGCATTTCCAACAAGATTGGCACGCTGTACTTGCCTCCCCACTTCGCCAAACCTTTTATAATCTTTTGTTTCTCTCCGAAGTGCGAATCGCCTTGCGCCAAATCGCGAAAGGTCACGGCAATCTTCTTGCGATCATCAGCCGTGACGCTCGACGGCTCAATCGCCAGTAACGCGCTAATGGCCTTTTCTCGGTCAAAGCCATGTTCGGCGGAAGCGATCTCGATCAGTTTTTCCACGTATTTCGGATCGTCCTGATCGGGCATGCTTGAGCGAAGTTCAAGAGCTTTCGCACGATTCATCTTTTCATGTGCGACCGTCTCTTGCATGCTTTCATTAATTTTTTCTTTCGTTTGCCTGAAAGTTTCGGCGTCCTTCGCCGCGATCTCCGCTCCATAGTCGAAGTATATCGTCCGTTGCCCTTTGTCAATCCGAGCGGACGACATTTTTAACGCTTGCGCCAGTTTTTTGACGTCCGAATAAGGTCCGACATAAACCAGACAATAGCCGACGCCGCTCCCTGCTTCACAAAACTTATGAATCTTGACTCCAGAAGGGAGCGACTCCTCAATGCGTCGGCGAAGTTTGGCCTCGGCCACACGCAAACCGTTCGGCAAACGAATCCGAACGACGTTTTCGTAACCCAGATCATTCATAATGCCGCGAACTTCTTTCAATTCGGCAAGCGTCGTTCGCAATTCAGCCTCGACGGTCTCGATTTGTCCTCCGTTTTGCTTCCTCGCCGAGGGCGGAATCGTCGTCGCAATATCCAAAAAGCCCTCTTCCCAGGCAATCATTAACTCAAGCAAATCGACGTTCATAGTCTTCCAGAATTCGAGCGAAATGTCGTTCACTGTTTGCAATCTGGCTATTTGTTCGGAGACCCGCTTAATCGCTTCGCCGGATTTCCTCGCCCTCAAGTCCGCTTCAGCCGAATAGATTGTTTGTCCGCCGCTATTTTTAACGATTTCGGACACCGTCTTGCATGCCGCAGCAGCGTTCGTCATTTTTGCATGCAACTCTTCTTTGTTCGCATCAACCGAGGCGGAATCTCGCATTTTTTGCAGAACTATCGTAGCATCCTCGGTCGCTTCCGTGGATTTCCCAATCGCCTCGGCTAAATTTTTGACTTTTTCCGCATACTGCCCGCACCCGCCGGCGAATAAACACAACCCTATAAGCAGCGTCGCCGCTCCGTATCGTCGCATCATTGTCCCGACTCCTGAAAAGCTAGAGAAGCGTTATTTGCAAATATATCAACGGCGTACCCCACGCGTCACAATCGTTTTATATCAAAACCCTCAATCCCTGGCGACGTGTTTATCGACGTTTTTCTCCGTCTTCGCAGGGTTTTCGGACGACTTCTTTTTCTGTGAGTCAATTTCCTTCTGACGCTCCAAAATCCGAGCGATGGCGTTCTTCACCGATTCTTGAACCATCGGATCTCGGCTCCATTGCGCTTTTCGCAACAGCTTCAAGCTTCTCGCCGAACCGATGTCGCCAAGCACTTCAATCGCGTCGGTGAATTCAAAAGGATTTAACGAAGGAATAATCTCCAGAACCGAATTTTCTGCCGGAGGGCCTATCGAGCGCAGAGCTCGCTTCGCCGGGCCGTTCCGGGGCGAGAGCGACAACGCCTTCGCCAAAAGCGGGGCCGTGCGAGGATTTTTGGTTTCGCCCAACGCGATAACGAGCATGGAGTCGCGAAGCGCGGAATCGCTCTCTTCAATCAGTCGAATCGCCTCTTTCACTCCGTCATCGCCATTCCATTTTAGCAAGCCTCGGATTCCGAGGCTTTCGGTTATCGGATCGTTCACCAATCGCGAATACCCCTCGAAGATTTTCTTTCGCGTCTTATTCGATTTAACTTGCGAAGGATCCTTTACAAGCAACTGATCGGCGGCGTTGGTGATTTGTATAAAATTCTCTCTGGAATTAGTGTTTAGAATATCGGCCATCCGTTCAAAATAGTTTGGATCGGTTTCGTCGGGAAGAGTTAATTCCTCGGCCCTATTCGGCATTCCTCCGCGTTGCAGGGGATTCGGTCCCTCGGCGATATCGCCGGCGAATTTTTTGGCCGACTCCTTCAAATCCTCCTTCGCTTTCTTCCCGGCCTCTTCGATCTCCTGCTTAACCCGTTTATTCGCCTCTTCAAGCTTATTCCGTTCGGCGGCGAATTTCCGCTCTAATTCGCCGCTAATGCGACGAACGTCCTCGTCATGCCGACGTTTTTCCTCGGCCAAGGCGAGCGATTTCACGTCGAGCGACAGAATGATCTTCCGCTGCCCTTCGTCCTCGAAGAGAACGGAGCCGATCTTCAGCGTCTTTAAAAACGTATTCATATCGGCGCAGGGCGAGAAAATAAAATGCGTTCGGCACGGATCGTCGGCTCCGCCCAAAAAGCTATAGCGTTCGACATCTTGGGGAACCGCTTTTTCCAACCAATCGGCCACATCCTTGGCGTCATTCGGGTCGAGCGGATCGGCCTCGATATAAACTACTTTTTCAAAGCCGTGTTTGGCGACTATTTTTCGTTCGTTGCGGGCATGATCGCGCGCCGCCGGAACATTCAAGCCGCCGCTCAACGACGGCCACAACTCCGCTAATCGTAAACTCCCTTCGCTTACGTCAAAAGAACGAGCGGTTACGACTTTCCAAAAGTACAGCGGCAGCCCGCGTTTCAATTGCAAACGCTTTTCTTCGGCCAACGTCTTTTCGGCGGCCTTGCTGAATCGTTCGAGCGCCGCTTGATTCGCTTTGTCGGCGAACTCGGCGGCGGCGTTCTTTTTTTCCAGCAGCTTAATCAAGGCGTTTTGCCGTTCGGCGACGAGGAGCATTTGCGCATCTATTTTGTCGATCGCTTTTTTCGCGGAATCGGCGTCTTGCACGGTCTTCAAGGTCGCGGCGAATTCGTCATGCGCCTTCGCTAGGGAGTCAATCGCTTGGGACGTTTCATTTTCGCCGACGAAAGACTCCAGCGAGACGCCGCACCCGGCGGCAAGAAAGAGGAGCGAGAACAAGGCTATGCAGTTTGCGAAAAACTTCATGCGCCAACCCCGGCGAAATAACAATAAGGCCACGAAACCGATGCGGTCCGGCGGAGGAAAAACGCCGACCGCATTATAGTCTCATTTGCGAGAAGAAGCCAAAAGTCAGTCACTCTCGTCGACGCGTTTGCCCCCCTGCCCATCCCCTCCCCTTTCCTAACCTTGTATCGCCTTATCGGAGATATCTTTTCGGCACCAGGCGCCCGCCCAACGGATGCACTTCACCGCGCGATAGGCGTTCAGTTTCGCCTTGGAGATCGTGTCGCCCAGAGCGGTCACGTTGAGCACGCGTCCACCCGAGGTGACGACTTCGCCGTCGACCATCGAGGTTCCGGCATGGAAAACTTTTACGTCGGGAAGCTGATCTGCGTCGGCCAGGCCGCGAATCGGAAAGCCTTTTTTATACGAGCCAGGGTAACCGTCGCTCGCCATGACCACCGATACGGCCGGTCGCGGATCCCATTCCAGCGGTCCGATCGATTCGAGTCTACCGTCGGCCGTCGCTTCGAGAACGTCGAGCAGGTCGGTCTTCAAGCGGAGCAACAACGGCTGGCATTCCGGATCGCCGAACCGGACGTTGTATTCCAAAACCTTCGGGCCTTGCTTGGTCATCATCAAGCCGGCGTAGAGGACGCCCTTGAAGGGGCGACGCGCCCGCTTCATCGCATGGACGGTCGGAACCAGAATATGCTCTTCGACCCAGGCCATCGTTTCGTCGTTGAGCAAGGGGGCGGGGCAGTAAGCGCCCATACCGCCGGTGTTCGGGCCGACGTCGCCGTCATAGGCGGCTTTGTGATCTTGGGCGGGTTGCAGAGTGATGATCGTCGCGCCGTCGGTGATCGCCAACACGCTCACCTCTTGGCCGTCGAGCCGCTCTTCGATGACGATTCGATTTCCGGCCGCGCCGAACGCCTTTTGGCAGCCGATCAACTCGACGGCTTCGAGGGCTTCTTGGCGATTTTTGCAGACGACGACTCCTTTGCCCGCCGCTAGGCCGTCGGCCTTGACGACGACCGGCGCGTCTTCTCGTTCGCGAATGAATTTAAGCGCGTCGTCGGGATTGACGAACGTTTGGTAGTCGGCGGAGGGGACGTCGGCGGAGCGTAGCAAATCTTTGCAGAAGACTTTGCTTCCTTCCAATTCGGCGGCGTTTTTCTTCGGGCCGAACGCGCGAAGACCGGCCTCTTCGAAGGCGTCGACGATACCGGCGGTAAGCGGCGCCTCGGGCCCTACGACCGTCAGTTCGACCTTATTGTCTTTGGCAAAACGAATCAATCGCGTAAAATCGTCGGCGGCGATCTGCACGTTTTCGGCGTCGATGTCGGTCCCGGCGTTTCCGGGCGCCACGAAGACGCGTTCCGCACGAGGACTTTGCGTAATCTTCCAAGCGAGAGCGTGTTCACGACCGCCGTTGCCGACAATTAAAACGTTCATAGGTAAATTGATCGTTGATCATAGGACGCTGTAGAGCGTCGCAAAAGTGAGCGCCGAGGGAGGCGAGTCGTCGCCGTCATCTCCGAAACATCCCATTTTATTTTGCCGTTCGCCGCGGCGAAAGGGGGCAAGCGGGGGGGAACGTTCCGCGTTTTCTTGATAAATTCGGCCCGAGGCAATATACTTAGTGCTGGAGGCTGATTATTATGACCACATACCGTGTTGTACTGATCGAAAGCGACGAGGGGTTCGCCGTGAGTTGTCCCTCGCTAAAAGGGTGCCACTCGCAGGGTTCGACCCGAGATGAGGCGCTCGAAAACATTCGCACGGCGATCAGAGAATGGCTCGATGCCGAGACCGACGAAAAATCGATCTTTCAAATCACTGAGGAAGAGGTGACGGTCTAGCTTTCTATGCCAAAGATTTCCGGTATAAGCTGCGAACGGAGCCGTTCGCGTCTTCGAAAAGGTTGGTTTCAAAGTCATTCGGCAGGGCAAACATGTCATTATGTCGAATGGTTTTTGCCGATTGACAATCCCGCGTCATTCTTGCCTCAACGCTTTTACAATGGGCGCCATTGCCGCCGACGCAGGATTAAGCCCGGAAGACTTTAAAAAACTATTATAAACCGCAACACGATTTATCGCTCCGCACACACCCTACCCGACATGCCGCAAGACAACCCAGAATTCATTTACCGCGAGGCGGGAATCGAGGCGATCGACGCCGTTCATCCGCTTTGGCACAAGCTGAACGTTTTCCATTCGGGAATTTCGACCTACTTCAGCGACAAGATTCGCATACGTCAATTCGAGCCTCGCAAGCAAGAGATCATCGCGAAGTCGAAGGCCGGCAAGGTTCGCATCGAGTTCGTCTCTCTCGCCTCGACCGGCGAGGACGTCGCCTATTGCATATCGAGCGTGGGCGAGGCGGGCGTGGCGGAGATCGATTCGGTGTTCGTCGACGAACGGTTCCGCAGGCACGGCATCGGCCATCAATTATTGACGAACGCGCTGGCCTGGATCGATCCGCAAAATCCGACGGCAGTGATCATCTCGGTCATGCATGAGAACGAGGAAGCGATCGCCTTCTATCGCCAGTTCGGCTTCTTTCCCCGCAGCGTTCTGCTGCGACAAAATAAAGATCTGATGCCGAAAAAGTAGAGGCGTTTCAAATCGGCGAAAAGAATATGGACGCCTTTTTCAGCCGAAATATTGAAATTTCTTGCTGCGTGAGATCACGAAAACCCGGAAGAACGAAATCACGAAAAACGACGACGGGCGGAAAGAAATTCACCGCGAAGACGCAACGGTCGCGAAGAGCGCAAGCAACGACCATCACGGCAAACGCGGATTGCTGGATGCCGACGGCCGACCGATTTTAAATTGTCAAAGAACGAGGAAAGGTCGCCAGTCTTTCCGACGAGAGTATCGTCATTGGCAACTATAGAGAAACGCCTGGCCCAGTTTCAATAGAAAACGCGGGGGAATTCGCGTCTGAAATCGAGCGTCGAAAAGGTCTGTCCGTCTGTCGTACACGGGCACTGACCTGCGAAACTGGCGAGTGCAGGCGCGCACCCTACGACGGAATGCCACGGAGGGCATTCCCTACAGCGCATTTTGGCGGGGATCGCTGCGCTCGGCCCACCCTACAAACAACAAATCACTCGACGAGGTCGTCGCCGTAGCCGGGCGGGAAGGGATTCGAGAGGTCGATCATTTGACCGTCTTTCATGAACTGATCCGAGGGCAAGCTCGGCGGACGAGAGCCGTCGAAGCGAGGCGGACTATTCTCTTCTTGAGCCGATTCCTCTGCAATCGGCGAGGGATCGGGCTTGATCTTCTTTAGCGACGGATCGGGGGCGAAGAGGTCGGGAAATTCTTTCAGCATCCAGTTGTTTAGCGAGTCTTGTCCGCCGAACTGACGCAACCAGTATTCGACGTCCTCGTCGAGAAGCGGAACGGGAGGTCGCTCCGGTCCGACCGGCGCGGCAAATTTTTTCGCCGCCCGGGCGCGAAGCGTTTTGCGATACCAGAGGTCGGCGTCGATCGCCTGAGCCTTGCGTCGTCGAGCGGCCTTTTGCAGTCGATGATCGCTCGAAACGACCGTCATTCGCTTCGGCGAACTCTCTTCGAGAATCAATTCCTCGATCAACGAATCGGCGTCGGGATATTTCGAGGCGAAGTGGACGGTCAGGCCGCGATAGGCGCTCATTCGCGGGAGACCCCAGGGAGCGTCTTTCGAGTCGAAGACGACGACCGTCTCGGCGACGACGTTCGCATCGAGCGATTCGACGAGGAAGTTGAGCAACGCGAGTCGGGCGCGGTGCAAACTGCCTGGCCCAATGTGCCGATCGATTATGCCCGCCTCATGCAGCACGTTGTAGCCGTCGATGATTACGAGCATAGCGAGTAAAGGAAGAAGGAGGAGGGATGAAGGATGAAGGACGCAAGGAAGCGGTCAGCGGAACACGGTAAATTCGCACTGGCTGACAAGCAGCCAGCGGCGCCCAATTACCGCCGCCTCTTGCCGCTAAAGCGGCGCGAGGTTCAAGAACCTGGGCTACACAACGAACGCCGTTAACGCCGGAACTTGACGATTCCGCCGACGATGACCGTTTCGGCGCGGCCGGTGAGGTCCATTCCGCCGAAGGGGGTATTCAAGCTCTTTGAACGGAACTGCGAGGGATCGACGGTCCAGCGGACCTTCGGGTCGATGACGGTGACGTCGGCGTCGGCGCCGACGCGGAGCGTTCCTTTATCGACGCCGATGATTTTGGCCGGATTGGTCGACATCTTAGCGATCGCTTGCGACCAAGTGAGATGGCCCGGCTCGATCAGTTTGGTCACGACGAGGCCGACGGTCGTTTCAAGGCCGATGATGCCGAACGGGGCTTGGTCCAATTCACGCATCTTCTTTTCTTTGGCGTGCGGAGCGTGATCGCTGGCGATGGCGTCGATGGTGTCGTCGGCCAGCGCGGCGATAATCGCCTCGACGTCTTCTTTGCTACGCAGCGGCGGATTCATTTTGTAATTCGAATCGAACGTTCGCAGGCATTCGTCGGTGAGCGTGAAATGGTGCGGCGCGACTTCGGTGGTCACTCGAACGCCTCGTTTTTTCGCGCGGCGCACGGCGTCGACCGCTCCGGCGGTCGAAACGTGCATGAGATGGTATTTTCCGCCAGTGGCCTCGGCCAAGGCGATGTCGCGACTGGCCATGGCGTCTTCGGCCGCCGCCGGCATGCCGGGCAATCCCAAGATCATCGAGGTCATCCCTTCGTGCATCACGCTATGTTCGGTGAGCTCCAAAATCTCGGAGTGGTTCATCACCGGCTTGTCGAACATGAGGCAGTATTCAAACGCGCGGCGCATCAACTCGGGATTGCCGATGGGGGAACCGTCGTCGCTGAACCCGACTGCGCCCGCCTTGACCAACTGACCGATTTCGGCCAATTCTTTTCCTTCGCGGCCTTTGCTGACGCAGGCGACGACGAAGACGTTACAGTTGTCGGCTCGGGCGGCTTGGCCCAAGATGAACTCGACCATGCTCTGGCTATCGACCGTCGGCTCGGTGTTGGGCATGCTGGCGATCGACGAGAATCCGCCGGCCAGCGCGGCCGCGGTGCCCGTCTCGATCGTTTCGTCCTCTTCGCGTCCTGGTTCGCGGAGGTGCACGTGAATATCGACCAAGCCCGGCGCGACGATCTTATCCGTCGCATCGATGACCGTATCGGCGCCGGTCGAATTCGGCACGTCGAACGCGGCGACGCGACCGTCGTTGATCAAGAGATTCGTAACTCGATCCATCTGTTGCGAAGGATCGACGACGCGACCGTTTTTTATGAGTATGCTCGGCATATTTTAGAGTAATTAGAGGACTTTCTATTTTTCATCGTCAATTTACCCTTTGGGAAAATTGACTACTCCGTCCCATCAACGCATCGAGTCCGCTTCGAAACGCTCCGTTCGGTAGCGTTCTAGCGGTCAGTTCAAACGGTGCGTGCAAGCACGCACCCTACAGCTCTACGCTCTATTTCCGAGGAGGAGCCAGAGCGCGGCCATGCGGACGGCGACGCCGTTGGTGACTTGGTCGAGGATGGCCGATTGGGCGCCGTCGGCCACGTCGGGCGTGATCTCGACGCCGCGATTGATCGGCCCGGGGGCGAGGATCAAGACGTCGGGTTTCGCCTTCGCCAACCGTTCATGGTTCATGGCGTAGAGGT
The DNA here is from genome assembly GCA_963665265.2 of Thermoguttaceae bacterium. Taxonomy (GTDB): domain Bacteria; phylum Planctomycetota; class Planctomycetia; order Pirellulales; family Thermoguttaceae; genus CAXXHQ01. Next base: position 519,709 of record CAXXHQ010000001.1, read on the forward strand.
GGGCGTATTCGCGGACTGAAGGGAACGGACGAGTGTATTGCCGCTCGAATTGAATGCGTAGCAAGTTCAGCACGTCGACGCGAGGCAAGATCGAGTCGAGGCTGTAGGTATATTCGACGCCCAACTCGGCCCAGCGCGGCGAAACTAACGTGGAAGGTCCGCAGACGATCACATGCGCGCCTAATTTTTTCAATCCCCAGATGTTCGAGCGGGCGGTCCGGCTATGCGCGATGTCGCCAACCATAGCGACCGTCAAACCGTCCAAGCGGCCTTTGCGCTCGCGGATGGTCATAATGTCGAGCAGGCCTTGCGTGGGATGCTCGTGCGGGCCGTCGCCGGCGTTGAGGACCGGGCAGCGGATATTTTCGGCGAGGAGCTTCGGCGTGCCTGGGGTGCGATGTCGAACGATCACCGCGTCGATCCCCATCGCCTCGATATTCTTCGCCGTGTCGATGAAGGTCTCGCCTTTGGACAGGCTGCTCGTCGAGGCGGAGAAATCGACCGTATCGGCGCCGAGGCGTCGAGCGGCCAAAGAAAAGCTGGTTCGCGTGCGGGTCGAGTTCTCGAAGAACAAGGTCACGCAGGTTTTGCCGGCGAGGAGCGGATGACGGCGTTCGCCAGCGGCGATCGCATTTTTGAACTTCTGCGCCGTGTCCAAAATGAGAGTGATTTCATCGGCCGACAGCTCTTCCAGGCCGAGGAGATGCCGACGGGTCCAGCCGCTAGGGACCGGCCCAAGATTCAATACGTCGCTGGTCATGGGTAGAATCCGGGGGTGGGAGGCGTTTTTCTGATTTTATCAGCCCTGGCGACAGACGCAAGACAGGCGTGGGAAGTAGGGGAAAGGGCGTGGGGCATAGGGCATAAGGAATTGGGCGTATGCGCCACATCGCGGGGTCAACAAAAAAACGCCATATCCGCCTGAGAGAGCGAATATGGCGTTTCAAATTATTTCAAATCCGGCGATCCGCCCTTAGGCGAACTTTTTCGGCCAGAAGTGGTAGGTGTAAAAAATGCCGATGATGAGCAGGAAAGCTCCCCACCACACGCCGGCGTGCAACTCGGCCAAGACGACCTTGGGCGGCTCTTTCAAACCGTAGAGGCCGGCGGCGAAAATCAGCACGCCGTAAATCGTGAGCAAAACGCCGTTAAAGAACCAAATCGAAATATGTCCTTCGCTGTGTTCAGACATTATACAAATCCTTATTTTAAAGGTTTACTTACCAAACCATGTAGTTGAGGAGGCAGAACACGACGGCGACGATAGTCGCCCAGAACCACGGGCGGTAGATCATCGCAACTTGACCTTCGTCGGGAATCTTCGTGCAGCTATAGACCAGATTGACGAGGTCCTTTTCATCGCGAGCCTCGGTGAACAAGCTGACGACGATCGTCACGACGAAGCAAGTGATCCACGACCACAAAGCCGTATACATATTCAAGGCCATGTCGCTCGCCTTATCGGATAAGGCGACGTAGTGGACGTGGGCTTTATTGGTTTGCGTGGCGTCGAGAGTCGGCACCTTCTTCACGTCGCCGGGGAAGGCTGCGTCGACGATCGCACGATTGGCGCGAACTAAAGCGATACCTTCCAAGTTCGTCTCCGTCTTGCCCGCTTTCTTTGCGGCGTCGGCGAAGGCGGCCTCGGCGGCCAACGACTTCGTCGAGACTAATTTTTGCAAGTCCATCGAGACGGTGGTTTGAATTTTACCGAACAATTCCTTATCTTCCTTGGCCGCATCGTATTCGCCGAGGAATCCGAGGGTGCGTTCGGCCAAGGCGGCCTTGAGAGTTTGCGAAGCGGGGTCTTCGGCCTTTTGCAATTTGGCGACCAACGCCGGCGAAATTTCGCGGCCGGTGAAGCCGGGGAAGCCGAGCGGATCGTAATGGACGAAGCAGAACATGCCGATGGCGGCGACGGTACCGAGGAACAAGCCCCAGAAACCGCCCTTCGACGAAGCGCGTTTCCAGAACATGCCCAAGAGAACCGTGGCGAACAACGGAGCGATGAAGAAACTAAAGAGCGCTTGGACATAGTCCATGATGCTCTTGAATTCCATAACCATGTAGGCGGTGCCAATGGAGATCAACACGCCGACGACGGTGCAAACGCGTCCCATCGCCACGTAGTGGGAGTCGGAGGCTTTCTTGACCATGAAGGCGCGATAGATATCGTAGGTCCACACGGTAGCGAAGGCGCTAACGTTGCCCGCCATTCCCGCCATAAAGCCGGCGACCAAGGCCGTAACGCCCAATCCCAAGAGGCCAGGGCCGCAGTAGCGGACCAACATGAGCGGGAGGACTTCGTTGTAGCTGTGATCGGCGGCCGAGAAGACTTGGTTCTCGGGGACGAGCTTCATATCGGCCGGCAACAAGGCCAAGCCCAAGAGACCGGGAAGAATGACGATGAAGGGGACCATCATCTTGAAGGCGGCGCCGATGATCGGAGCCATTTTCGCCGCGCGAAGGTCCTTTGCCGAGAGCACGCGTTGGACGACCAAGAAGTCAGTGGTCCAGTAGCCGAAGGAGATAACCCAACCGAGGCCGAAGACGATGCCGGTCCAGTGGATACCCATCGGGTTGTTATTGAAATCGCCCATCGTGCTCCAGAGATGGGTGTACATTTCGGGGCTAGTGAGGCGTTCAGCCATTTTGGCCTTGAGGCCGACCCAACCGCCGGCTTCGTACATACCGAGAATCGGAATCAGCATGGCGCCGACCCAGATCAACATGAACTGCAAGACTTCGTTAAAGATGGCCGACTTAAGACCGCCGAGGGCGACGTAGGCCGCCACTGTTCCGGCCGAGATCCAGATGCTGAACGTAATGTCCCAACCCAACATGACCTTCATGACCAAGGCCATCGAGTACATGTTAATGCCGCTCATAAGAACGGTCATAAACGCGAAGCAGACGGCGGCCAAACCGCGGCTCGACTCGCCGAATCGCAATTGCAAGTAGCCGGGCACCGAGTGCGTTTTGGAGATGTAGTAGAACGGCATCATGAAGAGGCCGAGGAACAACATAGCGGGGATGGCGCCGATCCAGTACCAGTGCGTGGCCAAGATGCCGTATTGATAGGCGGAGGCGGCCCAGCCCATCAATTCCAACGAACCGAGGTTCGCCGAAAGGAAGCTCAAGCCGGCGATCCAAGCGGTCATCTCGCGGCCGGCCATAAAGAAGTCTTCGCCGGTCTTCGTCTGCTTCTTCAGGTACAAGCCGATCGCAAGTACCATTAAGAAGAACAGTACCATGATCGTAATGTCGAGCGGGCCGAGCGAAATCCAGCCCTTCGTCGCCGCGGCTTCAGCGGCGAACAGAGATAGTGCGTTGGTCATGTTACACGTTTCAAATTAGGGTTATACGGAGGAGATTAATGAACTCACTGCAGCCCGCTGCCTTACCGGACTGCCCGGCGCGCATAGCACGCCCTGTCTAGTTTATAATTAATTGTCGGACGTTCGTAAATAAGCCCCTGACGCAAAACGTCAGCGCCTAACAGCCAATTGAGCCTTTTTTCCCGCGACTTTTCCGTTTAGGAAAGCTAAAACGGCAACGTCGGACTGTAAACGCCGTGGTTTTCTTGCGTCGGATGGTACGTTTTGAAGTCGAAATAGTTGCCGAACGCCTCCCAGAGGACGTTGCCGACGTGCGCCTGGGTCAACGCCACATGGTGCGGAAAGTGCCGCAATAAGATGTCGCGATAGAACCGTTGCAAGTTCGGAATTCGACACCAGCCGTACGCGCCGAACGTTTTGGCTTTGTTGTCCTCGAAGCGGCCTTCGGCCACGACGACCTTCAAATATCCTTCGGGATCTTGCGTCGCTCGACAAAGCGTGATCGGCGACGGCTTCGAGACGAACTCGACCGTCAGCTCGGAGTCCTCGTACTTCGCCGCGCCGCTGCTGGCGATGATCTCTTGCACGCCGTACTTGGGCGTTCCGGCGGCGAACGATTTCGGGAAAACGCCGCAGTGCCAAAGGTTCGCCAACTCGTCGTCTTCGTTGTGCAGGTTGTTCCAGTCGGCCAACGCCGCGGGAGAGCCGGCCGCCAGAAGGGCCGCGTGCATCGACAACACGCCCAAGATGTCGGCCTCGCAAGCGAAGGGCACGCCCTCGTCGCCCAAGCGTCCCATCGCCGTGCAACTGCACACGCCATAGTTCGCTTGAATCGAAGTCCAGCATTGGATGGCCAGCGCGTCCAACGCTTGCGATTGCTTCCAGCGACGCACGAACAATTCCAACTTCGCGCTGCGAACGACGCTCTCTATCTTCACGGCCGAGGCGTCGGCGTAGGCCTTCGTGTCTTCGACGAGTTTGATTAGTTCGGCGTCGTCGTCTTTAATTTTTTGCGCGCCGAAGATCGCTTCCGACAAGTCCATCACCGCAACGGTCGGGCCAAGTCGCTGCAATTGCTTCTCGTTGTAACGGCAGGTCCAGAAATTGTCGGGCCGCGTGCCGATCTGGCCGTAGCGAGCGTTTCGCACGCCGTTCACCACTCGGCAAACGCCGACGAACCATTTCACGTCTTCGGCGAACGACGGATCGGTGGGGAAGCAGATCGGACGGCTACCGACCGAGTATTTAGCGCCGATCTGACGCAAGACGTCGGCGATGGAAAGGAGCCCGCAGAAGGCGTCTCGACGGCGAGTGGTCATGGTCAACGTCTCTTCCTCTTGGCAACCGAAGATGAAGACGGGCACGTTGAGCTTCGCCTGGCGCACGGCCCAACCGGCCGACGACTCGTCGCCGAAGTTGACGGCGCCGATCACGATGCCGTCAACGTCGTTCTTGCGGAACAGCTCTGCGGCGACCTCGGCCTCGGCGCGATTTTCAACGCAACCGACCAACGTTTGCTCGGGCGAAGGGACGACGACCTCGACGCCCAGTTTGGTCATGACGTCGATCGTCTCTTGACGCATCTTGGCCGCGAGCTCTTTGCTAAAGAAACCGCGATTGGCCGGAACGAATCCCAACTTGATTTTGCTTTGAACGACGCTCATTTTAAGAAAATCCTATCCAACTGCTCTGAACTACGAGACGGATCCGGGGCAAAAAAGGCTGCCGGAAAATTAAAACGCAACGAAGGGCGCGATCACAATGAAGAGGCGCGACGATGCGTTGCCGTGACGGCCGGCGATCTTGGTTTCAGCCGGACGGGGTCGTGTTTACGAACGAAAAAAGATCGCGGCCGCATCGGCTTAAAAACCGTCGAGCGTTTCGGTCATTATGCAACGCGGCGACGGCGGCGTCCATAAGCGGAATTGCGGTTTTCGCATCGAACGGGGCGAGGCGAATTCCTGCGCAGCGAATCCGTAATATTGCGCAATTTACCGACCTATTTCGCCCCCGCGTTTCCGACGGAGCATGTCGGCGATGCGAAACCTATTCGCCGAAGACAATCCCGATTATTCACGGCATTTTTCGCGTGGAACTTGAGGAGATTCCGACCGGCTGGCCGCGAATCGCCCATCGCAGCCAAGTCGGCTGACGCAAATTTCGGAAATAAACTCCGTTTTGCGACGAGAGTCGACGCGACTGCAGAGAAATGAAATCAGGGGCACTCATGTTCCCCAATTATGCAATCAGCGAAAAGATTGCCACCTAGCATATCGTCAGGTCCCCAAACGCCGTCAATCAAGCGGATTTCTCGCAAACTGCGGTCTTCAACCGCCCAATCCCCCTTCTTCGACCTTTGTGCTAAAATTACTAACTCGCACTCACGGACCTTATTGTCAACAACACAATCGCCGCCTCATGAACCTTGCCGCCTTTATCAGCATCGCGGAACGCAAGCAGAACCTATCCGTCGCGCAGACGGTCGAGGCGATGGACGCCATTATGAGCGGGCGGATCGCGGAGGCGGAAATCGCTCGGTTTCTGACGGCGCTGCACGAAAAGGGAGAGACGGCCGAGGAGGTCGTCGGAGCGGCCACGGTTTTGCGGCGGCACATGACGCCGATTCGCTGCCGACACGCCTCGTTCATCGACACCTGCGGGACGGGGGGCGACGGCTCGAAAACGTTCAACATTAGCACGGCCGCCGCTTTGGTGATCGCCGCGGCGGGAGTTCCCGTCGCCAAACACGGCAACCGGAGCATGACCAGCCGGAGCGGCTCGGCCGACGTGCTGGCCTTGCTCGGCGTGAACATCGAGGCCGACGTCGCTTGCGTCGAGCGCTGTCTCGACGAGTTGGGGATATGTTTTTGCTTCGCCCCCCTGCTCCATCGGGCGATGAAACACGTCTCGCAAGTCCGCAAGAGCCTCGGGTTCCCCACGGTCTTCAACATCTTGGGACCGTTGGCCAATCCGGCCGCCGCCCCGCATCAACTCCTGGGCGTGGGGCGGGCTGCGATGCAACCGCTCATGGCCGAGGCCCTCGGCCAACTGGGGGCGCGTCGGGCGTTGGTCGTCCACGGCGCCGAAGGACTCGACGAAGTCTCGTTGCGAGGGCCGACCTTCGTCGTCGAAGTGACCGAAGCCGGGTTGAACCAATTTGAGTGGACCCCTGCCGATTTCGGCCTGACGGCGATCGAATCGGACGAGGAGCTGAGGATCGACGGGCCAGAGCAAAGCGCGGCGATCATCCGGGAAATTTTCGAAGGTCGCCACGGTCCCGCCCGGGATATTGTATTAATGAACGCGGCGGCGGCGATTTGGACGGTCGGGGCCGAATCCTCGCTTAAAGAGGCAGTTCGGCGGACGGCCTATGCGGTGGACTCGGGTAAGGCGAGGACTCTTCTTGATAGTTTGGCGGCCATGACGCACGAATAATTCGTCTTCATTGACACGCCGAATGCGTCTTTCGGCAATGATTACTTTTCTCGGTCTATTCTTTGCGACGCGAGAGGTCTTTTGACGCATTGACTTTCAAGCTAAAGACTTGCGACGAGGGGATTATCTCAAATCTCTATTGTTTTATGATCGGAAGTCGGTTAGAATCCCCCCGATTATTGCAACCCGGCTAGGCTGCGGCGATCGCGTTATGGCCACGGCTCCGAGGAAAACTGCGAGTCGTCCGCACGGAAGCGGAAGGCGCTCGCACGGTCCGAATTGAACCGACAACGCGCATTATCAACAGGATGCATTATGTCTGCGGAAGGGATGCCGCACGAAAACGATACTCTCTTAGGGAAAGCGCTGATGGGGCTCGTGCGCCTTGTCGTGCGTTTTCCCATGACCACGTTGGCCGCCGCCGGCGTTTTGGCGATGTGCGCCACGTTCTTGAGCGTCACGCAACTTTCTTTTCGCACGAATCGCCTTGATCTACTGAATCCGAAGAGCGAATTCAATCAACGCTGGCTTGAGTACATCAAGGAATTCGGCGACGAAACCGACGTGGTCGTCGTGGCCGAGGGTCCAAATCGTGAAGCGATCGACCCGATCTTAAAAGACGTTTACCAAAAGCTGCAAGCTGAGCCGAAGCGGTTCCAGAATATTCTCTACGAGATCGATCGCACGAAGATGCAAGGCAAAGGCCTGTTCTATCTTTCGCAGCGTGATCTGCAAGGAATCGAATATTTTCTTGATCGGGTGGATCCGATCTTGCGCGGCGATTGGAGCATGCTTCGCCTAGGGAACATCGACCCGCAGCAATTCGTGCAATTGCAGCAGATCGCCGCGACGAACCCCGCCGCTCAAGCCGCCGCTCAAGCCGAGTTGTCGCGATTCACGCAAGGGTTGATTCTCGCGCTTCGAGGCGAATATCAGTCGCCTTGGCCCGACGTCTCGATTTCGCAGGAACTTGGTCAGCAATCGGGGACGCGGACGCGTCTTGTGGAGAGCGATCAGTTGGGCATCATTTTGCTAAAATTCGCCAAGGAGGCCGAAGGCGCCGATTTCGCACGACATGCCGAATCCATTTCTCGACTGCGTGAAATCGTTGATGAAGTTCGCTCAAGTCATAAGGAAGCGAAGATCGGCCTAACCGGTTTGCCGATCATTGAGTTTGACGAGATGCAATCGAGTAAAATCTCGATGGCCGAGGTGAGCGTCTTTGAATTCATCGGCGTTTCGCTGTTATTTATCGTCGGTTTCGGCGGCTGGCGACATCCGCTTTTGGCGATGATTTCGCTGAGCGTCGGCACATATTGGGCGATGGGCTACGTCGCCTTAGCGATCGGACATTTAAATATTTTGAGCAGCGCCTTCGCAGTGATTCTCATCGGGCAAGGGATCGATTTTAGCATGTACTACGTCGCCGAGTACCTGCAACAGCGCTCTCGCATTAAGAATAGCGGCGACGCGTTGGTGGAAACGGTTCGTCGCGTCGGTCCCGGCATCGCCATCGGCGCCGTGACGACGGCGATCGCCTTCTCGATGGCCGGTCTCACTGAATTCACCGGCGTTGCCGAATTAGGAATTATTTCCGGCGGCGGCATTTTGCTTTGTTGGCTCACCGGCGTGACGGTCCTTCCCGCGCTCATTCACGTGACGGACACGAAGTGGCCGTTGAAGCGTGTTCCCGTGCCGGTGGACGTTTGCAGTTGGCTTGCTCCGTTTTTCGCGAAGCCGCGAATACTGCTCGCCGTGACCATGGTCGGCACGTTCTTAGTCGCCTCGGGCTTGAATCGCCTTTGGTACGATCACAACCTTTTGCACATGCAGGCGAAAGGGCTTGAGAGCGTGGCCCTGGAAAAGAAACTTTCGGCGGAAGACGATCTCAGCGCGTCGTTCGCCATATCGATCACGCAAAGCCCGCAAGAATTGCTGCAACGCAAAGAGGCATTTTTGCGTCTTCCTTCGGTCAAGCGGGTGGACGACATCGTTTCGATGTACCCTACCGACGCCGAGGCGAAGGCGCCGCTAATTAAGCGGATTCACGAACGGCTTTCGGGGCTTCCCGTCGACACGCCTACCGTTCCCGTCACCGGGCCCGCTAATTTAACGAAGATGCTCGCGCAAATGCAGCAGTTTCTCGCCGGCTCGCAGCAAACCGAACAATTCAAACGCGAGTTGGAGCAAATCAGTTCGCTTCTCGGCAAAATGAGCCAAGAGGAATACCTTTCCCGCATCGCCGCGTATCAACAACGCATGGCGAACGATTTACTTCGTCGTTTGCAAGCCTTGCAAGCGGTGAGCAATCCCGAGCAGCCGATGCTGGCCGACTTGCCGTCGAGTTTGGTTTCCCGGTTCGTGAGTCCGCAGGGCAAATTTTTGATGAAAATTTATAGCCGCGGCGACATCTGGGATATGTCGGCCATGGAGCAGTTCGTCCGCGACGTTCGCAGCATCGATCCGCGAGCGACCGGCAATCCGTTGCAAGTTTACGAAGCCTCGCTGCAAATGCAGCGCAGCTACGAAGAGGCCGCCTTCTACGCCTTGATCGTGATTCTGCCGGTCGTTTATTTCGACTTCCGCAACCTTCGCGACTTGGGGCTCGCCATGATTCCGCTGGGTCTCGGCATGCTGCAAATGTTCGGCCTAATGGGAATTCTCAATATTCCCCTTAACGCGGCCAACATGATCGTGCTCCCCTTGATTCTCGGCACGGGCATCGACGCCGGCGTTCATATCGTTCACGATTATCATAGCCAACGCGGAAAGCGTTATTCGATGAATCCGGCGACGGCCTCGGCGGTCGTCATCAACTCGGTGACGAATATGGCCGGCTTCGGTAGTCTGATGATCGCCTGCCACCAAGGCTTGCAAAGCCTCGGTCGCGTCTTGACGATCGGCATGAGCTGCTGTTTGTTTAGCTCGCTGATCATCCTTCCCGCGTTGCTAACTTGGCTGAGCTGGAACCGCGAGCACGCCGAAGCGGAGTCGGAATCGGAGGACTCGGACGAGCGGATCCCCTCACGACGAGCGGCGGCGAATTTCGAACAATTCGAAGCCGAAGCGCCGGCGATCCCCGTTCCGCACGTCATACCTCGACCGCATTGGGACTATTCCCGCGAAGATCGGCCAACGCCCGCGACGCCGACGGCTAGGACCTCGAAACCATTGGCGGAGTTCTGGGCTTGGCACGAAGAGCCGCCTTTGGGAGACGCCTACGGAGCCGATCCGGCCATACCCGACCGGCGCGGCGACGACCTCTCGAACGCGATTGCCGGTGCTGAGCGCTACGCTCGCAGTCAATCGGGGGATTCACAAAGCTTCCGCCGTTAGCCCACCCAATCGGGCGGAGCGTCCCGCCGCTTTCCCCTCGATAGATGATACAAACTGAGCCGCTTCCCCTCTTCTCATTCGTCGCTTTGGATGGTAGATTAGGGGGTTCTTACTCCCTAGCTTTGAAAAAGGCGGGGAAGTTTGAAAAAATTGTCCGCCTCAGCGGGAGTTTCTCTCGCCGGCATGACGAGATATTTTTGCCAGGTCAATTCGTGCAATGGATTGGCCTTTTGAAACGACCACCCGATGCGATCGGAGCGTTTTTATCGCCTCGGCCGCATAACAAATCAACGATAAACTAACAGGAGCATTCAAACATGGCAAAACCACACCGAACACTAAAGAAAGCGAACCACGGCAAGCGTCCGGCCAACGGCAAAGCCCGCCGCGTAAAGCGCCAGACCGTCCGCACCTAGTCTCGCATCCGACGTGACTTTCCGCTTTCCGACGATACGCTTCGCTTAAACTCGAAGCGTGTTTGTCTTTCGTACCTTCGCCCGCCCCCACCCGTTCATATGATGCGCGACGCTACCCGTCGCAGGAGAAAGCCTTGGCTATGAAACCGTTGATCCTCGACTTCTCCGAGTACGATTTGAACAACGTCGTCGCCGACATCGAAGAGATTCGCAAGTGCAATCCGCAGCGTTTCGAGATGGAGCAGCTTTCGGCCATTTGCTTCGACGACGCGGAACGCAACATTTGCGTGGCTTACAAAGACATCACGCAGGACGATTTCTGGACTCGCGGACATTTTCCGCAGGTGCCGATCATGCCGGGCGTAATCATGTGCGAAGCCGCCGCCCAAGCGGCCAGCTTCTACAGTCATAAGCATAAGATGCTCGACGGCATCGTCGGTTTCGGCGGGCTAGAAGACGTTCGTTTCCGCGGCGTGGTTCGCCCCGGCGATCGTTTCGTCATCGTCATTCGTCTGCTTCGCAGCCGCCGCACGCTAATGACCTGCGAATTCCAATGCTTCGTCAATCAAAACTTGGTCTGCGAAGGCGTTCTTAAAGGCGTCTCGCTTCCGGTCGATCAGTTGCTCGGCGGAGCGGCTTCGATCGGCGAATAGCCGACATTCCGCTTATCATTATGGGCCGACGCGCGCTGCCGAAAATCGATCCGACACTGGACCTTTCCGACCGCCTCAAGACCTTCGAGCAATTGCCGAACCCCTGGGAGCCCGCTCTCCTTTTCGGCCGAACCGCTCCGCTCGAAGTCGAGGTCGGCTCGGGCAAGGGACTCTTTATTCGCAACGCCGCCCAGGCCGCTCCAGACGCCAATTTCCTCGGCATTGAAATGGCCGGCAAATACGCCCGCTACGCCGCCGTTCAGCTTGTAAAACGTGACGTTCGGAACGCCGTCATGGTCAGCGGCGACGGCCTCCGCGTTTTCGCCGAGCTGATTCCCGACAATTCCCTACGCGCCGTCCACGTCTATTTTCCTGATCCCTGGTGGAAGCGCGCCCATCGCCCGAGACGCGTCATGCGCGACTCATTCCTCCGCGACGTGCAACGCACGCTTATGCCGGGGGGAAAGCTCCACTTCTGGACCGACGTGGAGGAATACTTTCAATCGACGCTCGCGTTGATTGCCAAGTGCGTCTCCCTGGAAGGCCCCTTCGAGGTTCCGGAAAGAGCGCCGGAGCACGATCTCGACTACCGCACTCACTTTGAGCGCCGGATGCGCATGCACGACGAACCGATCTATCGTTCGGAGTTCCGTAAGCCTACGCAGTGAGGTCCGGAGCGGTCGTTTCTACGTTCGGCAAGAACTGCGTCTTCGATCGGCGGAAAGCGCCGCTCGGTCTCCTTCGATTTTTCTATTGCCGGAGTTTCGCTCAATCTGCGATCGCTCGAACCGCTTACGAATTAAACGGTTACGAAGAAACGCCGGCATTCCCGACGATTCTTTTTCATTCGGCGCCGCGATTGCTTATTTGACAGACGGCTAATCCTGCGCGTTCGCGCGTCACACTCGTTTCATTCGACGAACCAAATGCAAATCAGTCAACTTATCAGCGGATTATCATCCGGCACGACGCTCGGCAAACACGGCGGAGGCTCGACGGCGGAAAAGACGACCGCCGGAGTCCTTGAGAAATTGACGGGCACGTCGAAGTCGACGAACGCAAAAATCGCCGAAATCGCGAAAAAGTACGATGTGACCGACATTTCGCCGACCGAGTTTTCGCAGATGTTGCAAGAATTGCGATCTTCGGGCGCGCTCTCCGAAAAAGATTTGCAAGAACTGTCGGCCGTGCGCGCCGATCTCGAAAGCCAAGGCGTCAACTCCGAAAAGTCGATCAATCTCGTCGAATTCTATGCAAATCGGGTCGAATCGTTGCAAACGCAAACGCAAACGACCACGGACGCGGCCCAAAAAGCGACGCTCTCGTCGGCGAAGCAACGCCTGGAATGGATGCAGAAATTCGCCTCGGCCCACGCCTCCGATTCCGTCGGACTGGACCTCGCGGCTTAGAACGACGGCGCGTCTCTACATCGACTTCTTGCGATAGAAGAGAACGTTCAGCTTCGAATTCGTCGGATGGCTGACGGAGTAAGTCTCGACCATGTCGCTTAACCGCATCAGAATCCACGGTTGCGTGTGATGGTAGCCGTTCTTAGTGAAGACTAGATCGTCGGCGACGTACACCGCCACATGCATGGCGACGCCTTCGCCGTCGGCGACGAACACGATGTCGCCCAACTGCGACGGTTTGGAAATGGCGTAGTAATCGCGAACGAGCGTTTCGTGCACGAACCCCATATCGGCGAAACGATCGTCCGGGGTCACGTTCAGGGAATTGAAGGCGGACCAAAAGCAATCTTGCCGGACAGACGTCGGATCGAGCGACGGATTAGGATACTTAAACAAATGAGTTCGCATGAACGTCGGAAGCAGATAAATCACGTTGACGTTCCAGCCGCCTTCCACATTCTTCGCCGAGTTAAGCAGGGGCAGGATGTCCTTTCGATCGGCTCCGACGCCCCAATATGCCGCCGCCTCTTTGACGTCGGCGTTCGCGTCCAATTGGAGTCGCGCAAAGATCGCCGACTTACGGGACATTGCTTTGATGAAACGCGTTTGTTCGGCCGGGTCGCCGATTTTTCGCAATGCCGCGTCTTTATCCATGAAAATCCAGATATCCGGATCGCCGTTTTGATACAACAGACTGCGGAAGAGTTTCGCGGACGACTCCGACAGGCCGCTTTCGGCGATAATTTTCTCCAGCATTTCAGTACGAAACCAAACCGGCTGGAATTGTTCGTTCGCCGCTCCGACCGCTTCGACGACTTTCTCGTACACTTTCGACCGAGTTCTCGGACTCAAACTTAAAATCAGTTCGTCGTCGGGCGCGACGCTGATCGCATCCACTTCGTCGCGCCATGCCGAAAGAGGAATCTTATCGACGAGCGACTCGGAAGCGCCGATAGACTTTAAAAACGCGATCGCTTTCGGGCGATCCATCTTCTTAAACATCCAGCGCGTCGGAGCCAAATCTTTCGGCGGCAAAACGACGAACTCGTCCGGCAAATCAATGAGAACGTTCGCGCAGAGCAAACGCCCCCAAGGACCGGGATTCGCCTCGTAAACCTGACCTCCAAGAGCTTCGTCCGAGTGCGGAGTCGCCAACTTTGTCTCCGCCTCCAGTTCGCCTCGCGAATAAATCCACGTCGCAAAAACCGCGAAGCTTAAGCTCGGCACGATCATCGCCGTCAGTATTAGCGCAAGCATCCAACGAGAGAGCTTGAGATAGACCGCTTGAACCGGTTCTTTGATCGGCATGTGCATGGGTGCGCTCATCAAGAAAGTAAGGCCGAAAAATATGCCCTATTCCATAGCACGAAGTTGACGACAATCCGATTCACGCGTCGTTTGGGTTCAACGAAAGACGATTTAACGCGAAATCGTCGTCTGGCCTCGACGAAATCGCCAGTCTTTCCAATTGACGTCAACCGCAATTAGCATCTGCCTGCAATCGATCAAGGTGGGATATTTCGATTGCGTTCGCTGCGATTCAGCAGCTTTTTTAAGTCTAGCTTCGGCTGACGATTAATTCCATACAATCCCCCGTGGATTAGGGAGATATTTTACCAAACCTGCACATTTATTACTCCGAGCATTTAACCCCGAACGCATCCCGAAGTATCGAAGGAAATCGATAAATCGTCGAAACGTCTCGTTTTTCTCGGATGTTTTTGCGCGGTCCATGCGCAAAAAAAAGACTGCGAACAAAAATGTCCGCAGTCCTTAGTTCAAAACTTGGCTGAGATTGCCGTTTTTTTCGGTTATTCCGGAAAAAACGATCTTTCGCAATTAGTTCGCTACTTCCGGCGAGCGATCCGGCGCCAGGCTACAGCGCAGCCGACCAAGGCTAGCGTCGCCCAAGTCGTCGGTTCGGGAACTGCCGAAAAACGCAAAGTCGTTTCCGCAGTCACCCCGCCATAAGTCAACGAACCGGTGAAATAGTTTAAATCGGCCATACCAGCCAGCGACGCATCCAAGACTTCTTGGTCGGTATAACCCGATTGCGAGTAGGCCGCAAAAGCCATCCCGAAAACGCCGACGACGTCGGTGATCAGGTTGTCTGAATGCGCGGCGTCCCACGCCTCGATTGTCCCGGCGGTAACCGCCGTGCCGTCCGCGGCGTAAGCTACTCGCTTCGCGGCGTCCAACGTCGTCGGCGGCGTCAAGGCGTACAAATAATTGTCGTAACCATGTCCGTCCATCGTCACTGACTCGGCGCTGATGTTCGCCAAGCTTAGAGTCTCTCCGGCCGAAGCCGAAATGTGATAGATGAACGACGAGCGATGCCCGTACTCGTTGGTTCCGCCGGCCACGCCTTGCCAACTCGCAAAACCGGTCGCCAAGGCCTCGTAAACGGGACGAATGTCGCTCTCGCCGCCCGTCGCGCTCAATTGCACGTATTGAGCGTTGCCCGTTCCAAGCGTGGTTTGATCGGACATCACCGCCGCGAGGGCGTTCGCCCACCACGCCGAATAACTCGTAGCGCTTGAGTAAATATTCGGGGCGTCGGCTCCGACCAACGTGAGCGTCGCAGCCTGAGCGGAAGCGCCAATCCCCAAAACCGCAACCATCGTCAACGCGGTCGCGAGCTTCGCCGAGCGTTTTCGAAGGGAGAGCAATCCGACCGCCGCGCCGACGCATAAGACGGCCAACGTCGTCGGTTCGGGAACGGCGAAGTTCACCACGTCGCCGCCGTTATACACGCTCGTCTGTAAATAATCGACGTAGCTCGTGCTGTTCGCCGTGCTAGATCCTAGTCCGAGCTGAACGCTCGACACTTTCGCGCCGTCACCGAAAAGCAAAGCGTCCCAGTCGTAGGTCACGGCGCCGACGGTCGTGGTCAACGTCTTTAACTGATTGATTGAATACTTCGTTCCGGTCAGACTCACCATGGCGCCGTTTCCCGACTGCTTATAGACGTACCAGATTTTGCTGTCGGCGTTCAAATCCGCGGTCGTCCAGACGTTTGCGGCAGGGGTGGCGTCCCAATTCACAAGGACCAAGTCCCAGGCCGATTCACCGGAGCGCAAGGCCGTGAAGCCGGATTGCGAAGCGCTCCAGGCGGTCGATTGCACGCCGATTTTCAGGCAGGCCGTTTCCGCCGTCGAGTTCGTATAGTAGGCGTACTTCGCCGAGAAGCCATCGGCCCAGCTCGAGGTCGCCGTGCTGGAGGCGAAACCGCTCGTGCTGACCGCGCTTAACGTCGCCTTGCTATACCCGCCGCCCGTCGAAGTCTTCGACAACTTCAGAGCGCCGTCCGAAACGTAACCCGAGGCGTCCGTCGGAGTCGCCGAGGCGGCGACGACCGAAATCATCTGCGCGATCGTCGCGTCGTCCGCGGCGGTCGCCGTCTGGCCGGGTTTGCCGTAGCGAGTCAACGTCGAGCCGACCAAATCGGCTCCCGTCGCCGAACGGGTATCGTCCGAATACCAACCTTTATCTCCGATACTGCTTACGGTGATCGGCGAAGCGAACGCCGAAGCGGCCGTAAACAGCAAAACGACGAACAATAATTCGCATATTTTTTTCATGACTATGACCTACCTGTAAAAAATGACTTCGTTGAACCGTTCCGCCGCGTGACGAAAACTCGCCGCATCGCAGGCCAAAACGTTTCTATCCGATTGCTCCGCGCGACGACGTCCTTGCGCCGCTAGGACAAGAAATCGCAACCGCTCCGATTGCGAACCGAGGAAAAGCAAAGCCGAAAGAATGTAACGCGATTCAAGGACGATAGAAAGAACGCCGCATCATCCGCGTTATTCGGCTAAATTGAATCGCTGCCTCGTTTGCGTCATCTATTTAAGAACACGGTCGATTATACGCAACCGGTCAATGTCAAAAAAATAAAGAAATCCGCCAGAAAGCATTTCATGCTATTTTAACGAGCGCATTCGGCTTCCGTCAAGAAATTCGGCCTCATTCCCCCCAAAAAACATCGGGACGAAAGCCACGCGGCCTTCGTCCCGAATTTATTCGACGTATTCGCGCTGAGCGATTACTTGCGGCAGCCAACCGCTTCATACGTTCGGCCAACGACTTTGTTTCGGAAGTTTTCCATCGCTATATCGGCCAAGCGGCGTCCGCACGGCGTGGGGTACTCGCCGGTGATGCACGCGCGGCAAAGCGACTCTTCGCCGAGTCCGACCGATCGGGCGATCGCGTCCGCCGGAAGATAGCGTAGCGAATCAGCGCCCAATTTCGCCGCCATCGCCGCCTCGATCTCCCGCGTCAGCGGACCGTCTTGCAAGAACTTCGGCGCGAATAGTTCATTGACGGTGGACATATCGATCCCGTAAAAGCAGGGGGCGATAATCGGGGGACATGCCACGCGAACGTGAATTTCCTTGGGACGACCAAGTTGACGAATGCGTTGCAAGAGAACCGTCAACGTCGTGGCGCGAACGATCGAATCTTCGACCAACAAGACGCGTTTCCCTTCCAACACTTCGCGCAACGGAGTGTATTTCGTCTCAGCTTTGCGTCGACGGTCGCCGCTCCCCTCGATGAAGGTTCGACCGCTATATCGATTGCGAATCAAACCTTCGACGCAGGGGATTCGCAGCGAGTAGGCCATCGCATCGGCGGCCGCCTTGCTCGTGTCGGGAACAGGCACCACGACCGTATCGCCGTCGATGGGCACCGTCTCCAACAACGCCAACTCGATGCCCAGCGCCTTTCGTGAAAGATAAACGCTCCGGTCGTCCAACGTGCTGGCCACGTTGGCGAAATAAATCCACTCGAAGAAGCAATGGGCGGAATGCTCCGATTCGGCGAAGCGTTGAATCTCGATGTTGCCGTCCGAGATAATGATCGCGCATCCCGGGGGAACCGATTTAATTCGATCGGGGGCGAATCCCAAATTGAGCAACGCCACGCTTTCGCTCGCCGCGGCGAACAACGGTCCGTCGATCGCGTAGCAGAGCGGCTTGATTCCCAAGGGATCGCGGGCGACGAACATGTTCCCCAACGCGTCGAGAAAGACGATGCTGTACGCTCCGTCGAACTTCTTGGCGAAGCGTTTGCAAATATCGAGCAGCGGAACGGCCGAACTCGAGGCCAAGGCTTGGCTGATCGAGTGCATGATGACTTCCGTGTCGGTTTCGCGAGCCAGATAGTTATTTTCGTTGTCCAACAGCTCTTCGCGAAGTTCGCCGTAGTTGGCCAACTGTCCGTTGAAGGCGAAGCTGAACCATTTGTGTTTTTTAATATGGTGCCGTTCGAAGGGTTGCGCGTAGCTCCGATCGTCGGCTCCGCAGGTGGCGTAGCGGACATGCCCGATCGCCGCTCGGCCGGCGTACTCGCGCATGATGCTTTCGCATTCGGCCCGATGACTGAGGCGAAAGACCTCGCTGACGCTTCCCACGTTTTTGAACGTGTCGATCAACTGGTTTCGGCTCGGGTTGTAGGTGGTGATGCCGGCCGCGAGTTGTCCCCGATTCTGGATGTCGAGCAACATTCTCGGCATCAACCGAGAAACGTCGTCCGGGCCTTGCTCAGGACAGAGCGTGCTCACGCCTCGGCCGGAAAGATGATACACAGCGGCTACGCCACATTCGTCGTGCAGTTCGCTCATAGCAGGAAGCCCGCCATCCTTGGTTCAGAAGCTGTAGTGGGGTGGGAGGGATTCGGAGACGGGCGCTCATCGCGACGAAAAACAACTGATGCAAAGGCCGATCTTGTCGCAAGCCGCCGTCTCGTCAAGTACTCTATTGTATTTGCTGAACAGTATTCTCACAATCAACCGAATCTGGGGGGACGAAGTTTTCCGTCTCAAAACCGCTGGGAGGTCGACCGATCGCGACGATTATTCCTTACATGACAAAGAGATACGTTTTAGAAACGCATGCCGCGATTTATGAAAGTTCCGTCAAAACGAAGCTTGCGCGATTCTCTCGCTTGACTTTAAGCGTCTTGCATCGATAATAGGGGTCGGTCGGGTCGCGAAAACGTGGTTTTTCAGCTTAACGAGGCATTCCGTGTCGCGTTCCGTCCGCTCTTTATCCGCATGGTTTCTCCTTTCGCTTTTTACGGTCCTTTCCGTATCCGGCGAAAGCTGGCATCTTTTGCCGGGCTTGAACCATTGCGAATGCGCGGAAGGCGCTTCTTCGTGCGATTTCGGCCGCTCTCTTGGTTGCTCCGATTCGCAGCACGACGCATCGCCGGCATGGCGCGTCTCGGCGAAAAACGCCGATTCCGACTGTCCCCTTTGTAAATTCTTCACGCAATCGCAAAGCGACGTCGTCGCCCGCTTTAACGCCATCGAGGCGTTGAACGTCGAAGGGCTTTCCGCGACGCCAAACCCAACCGCGTCCCGCTTCACTCCCGCGGCGAATCGATGCCGCGCGCCCCCCTGCTCTCTCGCCTAGGGTAAAGCTCGGCATAGCGTCTCCCGGCAAGGAGGCGCCGCGCAGGAGCGCCATTTTCATGGCTTCATCGGCGCTAAAAAGCCGTCCTTCAAACGATTCGGTCGCTTCCGTTTGCGCCGCGATCGTTCGGCAGCGCGCCGCATAGACGTTTTTCGTTCATCGTCGATTTCGCATCGCTCTTTCGCGCTGCGCGTCGATCCTTGCGCAATCTCCTTGAAAAACTCCGCTCGCGGTCCGTGATTGGAAATTATCGCGGCCCGACCGCCCGATCGTTTCGGCACGGCCGCGACGGTTTTTTCGAGAGAATTCCCTCCCCTTCCCGCAAAAGGAAATAGCCATGCCGCGCAAGAGCGGATTCACGCTCGTGGAATTGCTCGTAGTCATCGCGATTCTCGGAATCATGTTTTCGCTGCTGATGCCGGCGATTCAAGCGTCCCGGGAGGCGAGCCGCCGCGCGCAATGCGCAAACAACTTGCACCAACTCGGCGTGGGCCTAATTAATTACGCCGAATCGAACGCGGGCAAGTTTCCCCGTTCCAATTGCTCGTCGGACATATCCGCCGACAAGCTTTGGATCAACACGATGAAGCCGTATCTAGAAAACGTCAACCAGATCCGCATATGCCCGAAGGACATGAAAGGCCCCGACCGGCATGCGGCCGACTTGACGAGCTACTTAATGAACGACTACGTCGCCGACCCGGATACTCCAGGCGCAATCACGAACATTTGGAAAATGCACAGCACGTCCAAAACGGTCGCGTTGTTCGAATGCGCGAAGTCGCTTTCCTTAACCGCTTCGTGCTATGAACATGTCCACGCTTACGAATGGTTCACGAAGACCAACGTTTCGAAAAAGAAAGTCTTCGACGCCATCCGATCCGAGGTTCAAGTCGATCGTCACGGCGGCTGCTCGAACTATTTGTATTGCGACGGACACGTCGAGTCGATCGCCGACTCGCAGATAAAAGAATGGGCCGACGAAGGAACGAACTTCGCCAAGCCCAACTAACCCCTTCAGCAAAACTTATATTTTTCATCCCTCAATCTCCTCACGGAGGCAGCGCTCTTTAAAAGGA
Organism: Thermoguttaceae bacterium; assembly: GCA_963665265.2. Classification (GTDB taxonomy): domain Bacteria; phylum Planctomycetota; class Planctomycetia; order Pirellulales; family Thermoguttaceae; genus CAXXHQ01. The sequence continues at coordinate 539,794 of CAXXHQ010000001.1, forward strand.
TTATTTACCATGAAAGCATCGATTAAACAGTTCATTCGTCTCGCGGCCTGCGGCGCGGCGTTCGTCTCTCTTCCGTGCTCGGCCTTCGCTTTGCATGAAGGAGACATCGCCTTGAGCGTCGCCGGAGGCAAGATCGTCACCTGCGCGTCGAGCGGTTCGACGTTCGCCGTCGCCCATGCGTTTCAAGCTTGGTTTAACGACACCGGCTCCGACGTGAATTGGGTTAACGAACCCGGTTTCGACTCGGACAAGGGAACATGGACCGTGGGAACCCGCATCGGGTTAAATTTCCTCGACGCGGTACGAGTCTGGAACGACGCGGACCTTAGCGCGATCAGCGCAAGCCGAATTTTGATCGAACTGGGAGGAGAATCCGCCCTTTCGCCGACTACGGCGATGAGGGCCGAAGGTTTCGACTTGGCCGTATCCGCGGAAGGAGCATGGCACAAGCACCTGGAGTTCAACCTCGTGGATTCCGCGGGAAATACGTCGGCCGACGCTCTGCCTGACGGCATCTACGTCGTCAAATTGGAGCTTTACAGCACGGACTCAAGCGTCACGAAGTCGGATCCGTTTTACCTGGTGATTCGACAAGACGAAAACGCCGACGACCTTGTCGGAACGGAAGAGGAGTGGAACGCGGCATACGCCTACATCCAGTCGCTTCCCGTTCCCGAGCCGAGCGTCGCGTCGTTCATGGTCGCCGCATGCGGCCTCACCGCGTTCGGACTCCGTCGCGTAAAAAAGACGAACTACTAAGCGGCTTTCATCGATTTCGCACGTTGCTTAACTTCATTCGCCCATTCTGAGGAGTCGGCGAAGGAATGGGAAAATATGCGCGTATTTTTCGTCTGCTTAAACATTAATAATTACTGGAGAATCCTGATATGTTCAATAAACTCGCTTCCCTCGCCGCCGCAGTCCTCGTTTGCGTCGTCGCGTCAAACGCCTTGGCCCATTACGACGTCGCCCCTTACCTGGTCGACGGGCAGTTGCTCACCGGCGGCAAGGACCATGACGGCAACAGCGTCGAACCGTCGATTTACGTGTACGGCTTCGAGTTCGGCGAAGACGCGGCCGATCCGTTCAATCCGGCCGACCCCGGAGTCCAACAAGCGGCGGGAGTCGGCAATCTTCCGCAAGGCGCAAAGCTGAGCTATAACGTCTTGAGCGACCTCCTCTATTGGAACGGCGAAAGCGACACGGTCGGTTGGTCCTCGCCCGCTTCGGCCGTCATTACGCTCGGCATGAACTCAAGCGCGAACGATCGAACGTTAACCGGAACCAGCGGCGCTCAAGCCGGGGAACTGATTCAGTCGGTATCGACTGGCGGTTACGTTCACAAGCACTTCGTCACTTCGCTTTTCGCCGATTCGTCGTTGCCGAGCAATGTTCCCGGCGAAGTCGGCTACGTCGAGCCCGAGGTCGGCGTGTACGCTTTCAGGCTCAACTTAACGCTCACGTTAACCGACGGGACCGTCTATACGTCGTCGCCCATTTGGATCGTTATGAATAACGGCGTTTCAGAAGAATCGCATGACGCCGCTATGGCGTCGCTGGCCGTTCCCGAGCCGTCGAGCTTGGCCATATTCTGCGTCGGAGCGGTCGGTCTTTGCACGGCATGCCGTCGAAAGAAATAACCGCGGATTTCGAAATCGATAACGAATAAGGCCGGCGATTCGTAAGAACCGTCGGCCTATTTTATTGTTTTCTCGCGGCGATAGAACAAGCGATTGCGGGCGACCGAAAGTCGTAAAAGCATTACCGGATGGGGGCCGTGTTGCGGTCGGCCATCATCGTGCCGCCGTTTGAATTGGCCGGAAGCGTGGGGCCGTACAACGGGGTTCCGTAGTAGCCTGCGCCGGTCGCCGAGCGTAAGGCCGCCGCTCGGGCCACAAGCTGCGGTTGCTGATTGCCGTAAGAGACCGCCCGCTCGTAGTTGGCCAACGCCTGGACCGTATCGCCCGACTGTTCGCGAATGTGTCCTAACGCCGCTAAGGCTCGAGCGTTGTTCGGCTGCGCGGCAAGGGCCTCGATCAATTGCTCTTTGGCCGAGTTGCGATCGCCGTATTCCTCGTAAAGCCGCGCGATTTCGATTCTCGCGTCCGAAGAACTTGGTTGACGGCCAGCCCAACCTTGCAGCAATCGGAACGCCTCGGCCGAACGACCTTCCTCGGCGAGCAAAACGGCCAAGCCGCGATAGCAGTCCGTGTGATTCTCGTTCCGATCGAGACACATGTTGTAATACGTCTCGGCCTTGTCCAGATCGGCCGTCGAATTGTAGGTTTTTCCCAAGCGATGATACGTCGCGGCGAGATTGTAATAGGCGTCGGCGTTCATCGGCTCTGAAAAGGAAGCCTCTTGGAACTGCCGCATCGCATCGTCGAATCGCGCTTGCTCGTAAAGTCGCACTCCTTCGGCATTGTAGCTTGCGGCCGAAAACCCGCCGCAACCGGAGATTACGACCGCAAAGGCCGCGAAGAGAATTGCGCAAAGGTTCCTCGCTCGGCGTCGAATTTCGACGTTTTGGCGAAGGTTCGGGTTATTTGCGACTCTAGGCATTCCGTTTCGCCCATGTATATATCCAAGCATCCGCGTCTTCGGCCACGGAGCTTCGGAGGCGGGAGAATACCTTAAACGGAAAATGGAAACAAGATCGTTTTTGTCGGGTTTTGGCGCCCACCTCGAAAGGCCGGGGAGCGCTAGCGTCCTGGAGTCGCGGTTTCTCGACCAAGAACGCAAAAAGCCGCAAGATTCGGAGCCGACGCTTCCTGCGTCGGATGAATCCTGCGGCTTTGCGAGGGGACCGCGCATGTTTCCATGCGCTTCGTACTGTTTAGAGAACTACGTTCTCCGGGAGACTTTCCAATGAATACGTTAAATCGGGCGAGGCGACGATCGGGGCGGCCGGAGCCATGACCGAACGCTTCTCGTAACCCAATTTACGGATCACTTCCAATATCTCGCTGCAGGTCGGGAACATACGTCCGCTGGTGCGTTTGTAGTTATCCATCGCGCTCATGAATTCGATTTCGTCGTCCGAGTAATCGCGTTCGCACGTCGTCGGATCGATTTGTCGACGACGGCTCACTTTTTCGCGGCGTTGCAAAACGCGGCGTTCGACTTCAACAGGAACGCTCTTTTGACGGCGGTCTTCGCCGGCACGACGATCCCGGTCGCCGCTTCGACGATCGATGACGACCGTCTTCGCGCTCGCCTTCGTCGCAACCGCGACTTCCGGCTCGGCTTGCTTGCTTGTCTTCTTTTCGACGGACGTCTTCTTCACTTTCGATTTGTTCGTTTTCTTAGCGGCCACGGACAAAGTCTCCATTTTTACGACGCAGTGGAATCTCGTGTCGCCCTCGCAGGGTCGATCTTACGCGTTGCCTTTTTTCGCGGATCCGACCTCATCTCCCAATGTGTCGTTCTCGCAACAGGTCAACGTAGGAAAAATACACTACTGTTTACGAAAGTCACCCAAAAACCGTCTAAGAAAGAGTTTCCCTTCACAAAAAGTCTTCCTGCGGGGCAAGCGGCGCCGACTGTAACGATTCTATCGGGCCAGAACCGCGTTTCAGGCGTCGAATAGGCGCCGTTTGGGGAATTTCCGGAAAAAATCGGTCGTCGACTTTCGCTGGCGCCCCCGTTTTTTCGTTTTAGCGGCTTCTTGCGGCGCGATTGCGACATATCCGAAGTCGCTTGCTCTCTTCATTTTTCAAACCTACATTTCGGGTGTGGCGAAAAGACCACATTCCTTCGCCCGTAGCTTACATGGCAGATAGTTCCATTTTCGGAATAGGAAATCGCAAATGTCGTGGTTCGTAAATATGAGTTTACGGAAAAAGTTAATCGGCGGATTCGTGATCGTGGCGGGCATCGCCGGAACGATCGGCATGATCGGCTACCAAGGGATGAACTCGATTGACGACGGCATCGCCGAAATCGGCAAGGTGCAACTACCCAGCGTCGAAAACTTGCTTCAAATAAAAGACTGCATCGCGCAAATCGATATTGCGCGCGCCGTTCTCAGCGACCCCAACGCGAAAACGACCGAACGAACGGCTCAGTACGATCTCATCGCCCAAGCGCGAGCGAAGCTTAAAACGGCCAAAGAATCGTTCGGCGAGTTAGCCAAATCTCCCGAAGAGGAGAAATCTTGGCAAGATTTTCTCGCCGCGATTCAAGCAAGCGCCGCCGGCAATAGCGATTTTTTCGACGCCGCCAAGCAATACGACGCCCTCCTCGCCGAATCGGCGAAGAACGGTTTTCCGATCGTCGGCGATTACGTCATCAACCTTAACGCAAGCATCGAGCAGGCCTACAAAATTCGCGAGCTTCTGAAGACGCAAACCTACGAATGGCGCAGCATGATTCTGCGGAGCGGCACCAAAGCAGGTCATGACAAGCATTGGGGAACCTACGAAACCGCGAAGGACTCCTTCCGCGCGGAACTCGCCAAGCTCAAGAGCATGCTCCCAACAGCGGGCCTCGACGGCAAAATCGCCGACGACCTCGCCGCCATGCACGTCGAAATGGAGAAAAAGTACTTAGCGGCCTTGGAAGGCGTCGACCTCGCGAAACCGGAAGGCGCGCACATCGTCGACGATCGAATCAACGGTCTTCAACGTTCGCTGAGCGACGCATTGGCCAGTTTAACGAAAATTCTCGCCAACACGCGGGAAAAGGCGAACTTGCTGGCAACCAAGATGTCCGAAGTTCGCCGAAGCTACCAAGAGCAACGCACCGCGGTCAGCAATCTGATCGACGGCTTGGCGAAGCTCAATCACGATCAAGCGACGACGGCTACCGACGACTCGCTCAAAACGGCGAGTCGCACCGAAACCCTCGCCGTCTCGATCACCAGCGCCGGATTCTTCGTCGCGATCATCCTTGGGCTGTGGCTTAGCGGTCTCATCGCTCGCCCCATCGCCAAAGTTTCGGAAGTCTTGCAACGCGTCTCCCAAGGCGACTACAGCCAAAAAGTCGATTATCAATCGAAGGATGAAATCGGTCGCATGGCGTCGGACTTGAACCAGGCAATCGACGCCACATCCGCAATGATGCGGGAAATTAACGAAGCTTCCGAGCGCGAACGAAAAATGCAGGCCGAGTTGGCCGCGGAGGAATCGCGTCGCCAAGCCGAGGAGAAAGCGCTACGCGACGAACAAGCCGCTAAAGAACGAAAGCAACAAGAGTTGGAGCGTTTGGCCGCGGAAACAGTTCGCGGCAAGGTCGATTACCTGCTGAGAGTCGTCGCCGCCGCTGCGGCGGGAGATTTGACTCAGGAGATCCGCATCGAAGGAAACGAGCCGATCGACGAACTCGCCTCCGGAATCTCGAAGATGCTGAAAGACCTCCGGGGCGTGATCGCGCAAGTCACGGAAGCCGCCAGTCAATTCAGCGAAGGATCCCGCGTCATCGCGGAAAGTTCTCAAAGCCTCGCTCAAGGCGCGCAGACGCAAAGCGCGGGGGTTGAGCAAATGAGCGCGTCGCTCGAACAGCTCGCGCGATCCATCGACGCCGTGAAAATCAACGCCGCCGAAGCAGACGGCGTGGCGAAAGAGACCGCTCAACTCGCCGAAGCCGGCGGCAAAGCCGTCGGCGACTCGGTCGAGGCTATGGAGCTGATTCGCACAAGCTCCCAGCAGATCGGCGAAATCATTCAAGTAATCTCCGAGATCGCGAGTCAAACCAACTTGCTCGCCTTGAACGCGGCGATCGAAGCCGCCCGGGCCGGCGAACATGGCATGGGCTTCGCCGTCGTCGCCGATGAAGTTCGCAAATTGGCTGAGCGAAGCAATCAAGCCGCCCGTGAAATTTCGAACCTGATCAAGGAATCGACGCAACGGGTCGAACAAGGCGCGCAGATGAGCGTGAGCACGGGCGAATCGCTGAAGCGAATCATCGAAGGCGCCGAAAAAACCGCCGCCAAGATCGCCGAAATCGCCGAAGCCACGGTGCAACAGGCCGCCAACGCGCAAGAGGTTACGCACTCCATTCAGAGCATCTCCCGCGTCACCGAACAGTCGGCCGCCGGAAGCGAAGAAATGGCGTCGAGCAGTCAAGAGCTGGGCGCCCAATCGCACGCTCTCAAAGACTTGGTCGTTCGGTTCAAGGTGTAATAAAAGGTGTAATAAGCTGTCAGCTTTCAGCAACCAAAGCAGAATAAAAAGGCCGCACGGATTAAAAGATTCCGTGCGGCCTTTGCTTTGTATTCTATTTCGAATCAGCGGTCTATCCGCCCACGGAATCGCGAACTTCCTGGGCAATCTCGCGGAGCTCTTCGATCGACGTCTCTTCCAGGCGTTTCCCGCGTTCGTCGAGTTTTTCGTTGATTTTGACGGCCGTTTCTTGCATCCGCTCGTGAGTATCTTTGCTGCCGCCCCAGAGCAAGAAGTTCTCCCCTTTGGTGACGCGGGTTTGTCCGTCGTTCCCGTCCAATCCTAGCCCCAGCAGAGCGGCGGACTTTTCCGGTTCGTTCGCTGCGTTCATTCGTCCGTCCTTCGGCATCGACATCCTATTTTTTTCGCCCGAAGAACGCCCGGAGCACATCGTTGGCGGCCGCTTGGCTGTTTTCGGTCTTCGGCTTATTCGCCCGTTCAAATTGCCCGACGGGCTTATGAGGAGCTTTCTTATCCTTTTCGTCCGGCTTCGACGGCACAAGAATCGTCGTCGTGTCCGAAAGAAGCTTGTTGACGGCCGCCGTTTCCTTCAAACTCAAGTCGAGCGGAGGGGCGTCCTCCGCGTCTTCATCGCCGCCGTCCTCGAGCCAACTCGCGATGTCGTCTTCGGCGTTGCTTGATTTTTTTTGCGCCGTGCGAGCCACCGCTTCTTGAATGCTTTGAACCTTCGGTTTTTTCGTTCCCGCCAACGTAACCGTCAATTGAACCTTGAACTCGATCACGCCGCCGATTTTCAGAACGTCATCGTTTTTCAATTCGCGTTCGCCGACGAGTTTCTCGCCGTTGACTTGCGTGCCGTTCGTGCTTCCTTTATCACGAGCAAGTACGCGGCCGGGCTCGATCACGATCGCGCAATGATGGCGGCTAATCCGGTCGCTGGCCGGACGAAGTTGGCAATCTTCGCCGCGTCCGATCCAGAACTCCGATCCTACGACCGGAATCTCTCGACCCGCGTTTTTACCGCCGACAACGATTAGTTTGACGTCCATAAGGGGAACCTCCGTCCGACTACTTTTTCGAGGGCGAAAGTAAGTCGAACGCGCCAGGGAAGAGCGCCGCTTCAGTCTGACGACCCGCCGCAAAGTCTTGCGGAATATTACTTCCGCTTCACCGTGCATGCAATATATTTATCGTCAATACGACCGAGGCGCTGTCTATGATCGTAACAAGTTCTTTGAAACTAGTCAAAACGAAATGGCCAGAAAGAGGGGAATTGCCTTAGCACCCCCTATTTAGACCTACACCGATCGATTGTCCAGGAATCCGCCCCGTATTTCCCTCGGCAAATCTCCTCGCTTCGCTGCCGTTCCGCCTCGGTCAATTCGCCCCCCTCACCGACTAAGCCTAGCTTGTCCAAAAACCTAGTCCGCCACCGTTCCAGCAGCCAAATTTCGGCGGCGGACAGTTCCGGCGCCAAGTCAAAAATTCCCGGTAGTTCGGGAGCGAACCTCGACCTTTGTAAAAGCAAACTCCCATGCTGTAGAATGGCCCCTTTCAGCCGCCGTTGCGCGCTCCCTGCAACCTTATTGCCGAGAAAGAGGACGTCTCCCTCGGTTCGACGTTGAAAGCAGAGAAACGGATTCGCCCGCTCCCGCTGCGGCCCAAGCGCTCCGCACAATTCCGCCTGAATCCCGCGTTCGGCCAAAGTCTCGATCAACGCCGCATGCGCCAAATGATACAAAGCCAGATGATCCTTGGCGAATCGCGACTTCGGAGGCGTCGTCAGGCTGTACGTGATTTCGTCGTGATGGAGAATCGCCCCGCCGCCGCTGGCCCGCCGAACGGTCGAGCAGGACTCGCTTGCCGCGTGATCGGCCCGCTCGCCGAAGCTTTGAAAATAGCCGAGAGATAACGTGGGCTCGGCCCAACGATAGAACCGCAACGTGCAAACGTCGTCCGTTCGTTCGGCCGTCGACTCGAGCAACGCCTCGTCGACGGCCATGTTCCATGCTCCGTCGCCCGGCGGATCCGACAACAGCCGACATTTCGACATAGCGACGTTTATCCCTTGTAGCAAAGGCACGGCTTTCGAGCGGCAAGAACCTCGTCGGGTCGGCTGATCGGCGTGTTGCTGGGGGCCGCATGCAGGGTTTCGTCCGACTCGCCGACGATCTTCCGCAACGTCTCGGCGAACGCGTCCAGCGTCGCTTTGCTTTCCGTCTCCGTCGGCTCCATCATCATCGCTTCATGGACGATCAGAGGGAAATAGACAGTCGGAGCGTGGAATCCGTAATCGAGCAGGCGCTTCACGAGGTCCATCGTCGAAACGCCGCGTTCCGCTTTCAAATTGGCGGGCGAAGCCACGAACTCGTGCATGCAGCGATCGCCGTAGGGGACCGGCAGAAAATCCTTCACCAGCGAAAGCAAATAGTTCGCGTTCAACACCGCGTTTTCGGAGACGCGTTTTAGACCGTCCGGTCCATGCGTCCGGATGTAGCAGTACATGCGGACCAATACGCCGACGCTGCCGAAGAACGTGCGAACCCGACCGATTGACTTTGGACGATCGAAGTCCAAACGATACGCATCGCCTTCTTTCACGACGAGCGGACTCGGCAAAAACGGAGCCAACGCCTCGGTCACGGCGATCGGTCCGGCACCTGGACCGCCGCCGCCGTGCGGACCGCTGAAAGTTTTGTGCGGGTTGAAGTGCATCAAGTCGGCCCCGAAATCTCCCGGCCGAGCAATGCCCAAAATCGCGTTCATGTTCGCGCCGTCGAGATAGACGAGGCCGCCCGCTTGATGAACCATGTCGGCGATCTTGCGGATGTTCTTCTCAAAGATACCGAGGGTATTCGGATTGGTAATCATGAAGACGGCCGTTTCGCCGTCTAATTTGGAGGCCAACTCTTCGAGATCGACGAAGCCGTTCGCGTCGCTCTTAATCGGCACGACGTCGAAGCCGGCCATGGCGGCGCTCGCCGGATTCGTTCCGTGCGCGCCGTCGGGAATCAACACTTTCGTTCGGCGTTCGCCGCGATCCTTGAAATAGGCCGCCGCGACTAAGAGCGCCGCCATCTCGCCGTGCGCGCCTGCCGAGGGCTGCAACGAAACCGTCGGCAAGCCGGAAATCTCGGCCAACCACTCTTGGCAATCGTAGAGCAACGCCAGCAAGCCTTGCACCGACGAATCGGGCTGATACGGATGCAAATCAACCATTCCCGGCATCGACGCCAAGCGCTCGTTTCGCTTCGGATTGTACTTCATCGTGCAGGAGCCGAGCGGATAGAAATGCGTATCAACCGACATGTTTAACGTCGATAGATTGACGTAATGCCTTACGACGTCGATCTCGGCCAACTCGGGAAGCGCCGGCGGCGTCGCTTGGACCGCCGAAGCCGGCAGCAGCTCCGCAATCGGCTTCTGCGGAACGTCGCACGCGGGCAATTGCGCGCCGCGCAGGCCTGGACGGGAAAGTTCAAACAATAACTTCGTGGCTCGATCGTTTCGCATCTGCGTCTAATTCCTTATCCACGGTTTACGCCAACCGGTCGATTTCGCTCAATAAAATCCGTGTTTCATTCGTCGCGTCGGCTTAACCGAAAATTTTGGCCAGCCGATCGATTTCCTCTTTCGTCCGCTTTTCGGTCACGGCCACGAGCAGGCAGTCGGCCAATTGCGGATACCAACGCTTTAGCGGAACGCCCGGCAAGACGTACTCACGTTGCCCTCGGGCTAGGACCGCGTCGACGTCGCCTCCCTTCACTCGCACGACGAATTCTTTAAACGTCGGGCGATTGAAGATCTTCTCGGCCTTGCCGCCGGAAGCGAGTCGCTCCAAAGCGTAATTTGATTTTTGCAAGCAGAGCGATGCGACGTCGCGCATCCCTTGCGGCCCCATCAGCGCCAAATAGACCGCCGACCGCAACGCGAACAACGCTTGATTCGAGCAGATGTTGCTCGTCGCTTTCTCGCGGCGAATATGCTGTTCACGAGTCTGCAACGTCAACGCCCAGCAGCGTTTGCCGTTTCGATCGACCGTCTGGCCGATCATCCGCCCCGGCATTCTCCGAACGAATTGCTCGCGACAGGCGAGGATTCCCAAATACGGGCCGCCGTATGCCATCGGATTACCCAACGCTTGTCCCTCGGCCACGCAAATATCCGCGCCGTATTCGCCCGGTCTTTTTAAGAGTCCTAAGCTGATCGGATCGGCGATGACGACGAACAAAGCGCCGGCCTTGTGCGCGATCTCGGCCAAGGTCTCGACCTCTTCCAAGCAGCCGAAGAAATTCGGATGCTGCACGATGAGGCAGGCCGTGTTCTTATCGACCGCCTTCTCGGCATCGGCCAGCGAAACGCCGCCGTCCGTCGCCGGAAGAGCGACGATCTCTGTGGCGAAATTCGCCAAATACGTTTTCAACGTCTCGCGATATTCCGGATGCACGCTCTCGGCCACCACGACCCGGCCTTCGCGCCGCGTGAGGCTCATCGCCATCAGGGCGGCCTCGGCCGTCGCGCTGCCGGCGTCGTACATGCTCGAATTCGAAACGTCCATTCCCGTCAAGCGCGTTATCATCGTTTGATATTCAAACAACGCTTGCAAGTTTCCCTGCGCGACCTCGGGCTGATACGGCGTATAGGACGTGTAGAACTCGCTCCGCGACGAAACCATATCGACGACCGCGGGAACGAAATGGTCGTAGCTGCCGCCGCCCAAAAAGCAGGGCACGCAACTCGCCGATAAGTTCTTTCCGGCCAACGAAACGATATGCGACGTTAATTCAAGCTCACCCATCGCCCGAGGCAAATTTAATCCGCGATTCAATCGCGCATCAGCAGGAACCATCGCAAACAGCTCGTCGATCGACTTTACGCCGATCGCCTTCAACATCGCTTGCTGATCTTCGCTCGTATTCGGAATGTATGGCATGTATCCGCTCTCTAAAAAACAAATGCCGGCGTCGTGAATCATGCACGGAGCGCATGATATGCAAATCCTATCCCTTCAGGCACAGCGTGCCTGACCTACAGTCCACGCCCTAATCCCTACGTTCAACTTATTTACTCGTGTTCTTCGGCGCATTGCTTGTCGTACGCGGCCGCGTCCAAAAGTTTTTTCAAGCAGGCGGGATCGCTTACCTTCACCTTGACGAACCACCCGGCTTCGTAAGGATCGTTCGGCAAGCTGTCCAGATTTTCGGGCAGCGACGAATTCACTTCGATCACTTCGCCGTCCACCGGGCTGTTTAGATCGCTCACGGCCTTCACCGATTCGATTTCGCCGAACGGCTCGCCCGCCTTCACTTGACGGCCGACCTCGGGCAATTGCGCGAACACCAAATCGGTCAACGCCTGCAAGGCGAACGCCGTGATTCCGATGGCGGCCACCGTCGCGCCCGAGGCGTCGGTCTCGACTTTAACCCATTCATGCGTTTTCGAATAAAGCAAGTTTTGCGGCGTCACTTCGTGTTTCCTTTCTTCCTATTTCGATTGAAAAACGGCAACGGAACGATCCGCGCCGATTCTAGCGTTCCCCGGACGTCGATTTGCACTTCCGTTCCGTCGGTCGAATGCTCCGGCGGCACGAATCCCATGGCGATCGATTTCTTTAGCGTGGGCGAATACGAACCGCTCGTCACTTCTCCGATCGGTTTGGATTCTAACTTAATCGGGCACCCCTGTCGCGGCGCCCGGCGGCCTTCCAACTCGAGGCCGACCCTGACCAGCTTCGTTGGCGTTTTCTCCAGATTCAGCAAGGCGTCGCGGCCGGGAAAGTCATAGCCGGTCAAGTAGCACGCCGACGCGACTCCCGCTTGGAACGGGTCGATCTGTTCGGAAAGCTCATGCCCGTAAAGCGGCATTCCCGCTTCGAGTCGCAGCGTATCTCGCGCGCCGAGTCCGGTCGGAATCACGCCCAACGGCTTGCCGGCTTCGATCAACGCCTTCCAAACGTCTTGGGCGATTCCAGCGCCAAGACTTAATTCAAAGCCGTCTTCGCCGGTGTACCCGGTGCGGCTGATGATTCCGCCTTGGCGTTTCGCCGCCGGATGCAAAATGCGAACGGTCTCGCCGCGATAATATTTCATCGTGCTTAGGTCGGCGTCTACGAACGGTTGCATCAACTCGATCGCTTTCGGGCCTTGCACGGCGAACATCGCCCAAAGCCGCGACACGTCGGCCCAAATGATTTCTTGGCCAGGCCGTTCAGCGCGCTCGCGCGACAAATGCTTTTCGATCCAGCGAACGATCTTTTCCCGATTCGAGGCGTTCACCACGACGACGTAAAACGGTTGGCCGATCTCGTTGTGATAATAGCCAACGAGGACGTCGTCCAAGATTCCGCCCTGCTCGTTCGTCACCAACGAGTAGCGAATTTGTCCCAAGGCCATGTCGGCCACGCGACGAGTGAGCAACTCGGCCAAGAACACGGCCGCGCCCGGTCCTTCGAATCGAAGCCGCCCCATGTGCGAGATGTCAGTCATTCCCACGGCCGTACGCGTCGCCGTGTGCTCGTCGATAATCGACGTATATTGCACCGGCATGGCGAATCCGGCGAACTCGACCATCCGCCCTCCGTTCGCAACATGCCAATCGTAAAGCGGGGTCTTCAATAAAGTGTCGATCGATTGCGTCATGATCGCTCCATGATCGAAATAGGAATGCACAACGAAGAGGACGCGGGGCGTAGCTCTTCAAGGGGGAGGGACTGACGGGCAAAGGCGAGAAACGACAAAAGCGGGATCCATTCCCGAGCGCCGTTCAGTCAAGAAAGCTATTTTACCGGATCAGCCGTTTTCAACCAGGGGGCGAGAAAAAGGGCGTATTTTCCGAGTTAAACCGACTGGCTTGCCGAGCGAACCGAACGCAGCAAGCCGGAGACAAGCAAACAATCCTGCTTGTCTGTTCAGCTGCAACGCCAAAAACAAACGCGGCAAACAACAGTGCTCCATGGCTTCCAAGACTCCGCTCGGAAACTAGAAGCTGCTCTCGACGCTTTCCGCGTATCCCCCAGCGAAAAAACTTACTTCCGCTTCTTCTTCGACGGTTTTTTCTTGAAGCCGCCGGCGGCCTTAGCTCGTTTCGCTTTCTTCTTTTCGCCGATTTCGATGGCGCGTTTCGGACTCGCGCTTCGTTTCGTTTTTGAAAACGGCGCCGTTTTCGTCGGTCCTTTCGTCTCGCCCGCCGGAGCGGCCTTCTTCGCCGTGACGCCCGCCAAGCGGAAGTCCAACTCGCGCCGCTCGAGGTCCACGTCAGAAACTTCGACCTTCACCACGTCGCCCAACCGGAACTCGTTCCCTTCTCGTCGTCCGGAAAGCGTATGACTCGCGCGGTCGAAGTAGTACGTATCGTCGCGCAGAGAATCGATTCGCACCAAGCCCTCGGCGGGAATCGCGATCCCCTGTACGAAAATTCCGTAGCTTTCGACGCCAGTCACGACGCCGTCCATCTCCATACCGATCCGCTCGCTGAGATAATGCAGCAGCTTGAGCTTCGTCAATTCTCGTTCGGCCGACTCGGCCCGTTGCTCACGATCGGAGCAGTGCCGCCCGAGGATCATCAACTCGTCGTAATCGTTTTTCGGCTTTTGATTCTTTAGAATGGCGTCCACGAGTCGATGCACCGTCAAGTCGGGATAGCGTCGAATCGGCGACGTGAAATGGCAATAGCATTCGCTCGCCAAGGCGTAGTGCCCTTCGTCCATCGGTCCGTAAACCGCGCGTTGCATCGATCGAAGCGCCGCGAAGTGGACGGCCCTTTGATCCGGCCGCTCCGCCGCCTCGAGCAACGTCTTCTGCAACTCGAAGCGACTCTCCAAGCTCGACACCTTGTAGCCGAGCGAGCGAACGAAATCGGTCAACGCCTTGAGTTTGTGCGGACTCGGCGTTTGATGCACGCGTCGCAAAAACGGCCAATCCTTGTCTCGGATCGACTCGGCCACCGCCTCGTTCGCCGAAAGCATGAATTCTTCGATGATCTTATGGCTTTCAGTGTTCTCGGTCGCATGGGCGCCGGAAACACGTCCTTCTTTGTCCAACTCGATCTTCACCTCGGGCATCGACAGCTCAAGCGAACCGTTTCGCTTTCGCTTTGCTCGCAAGATGCGCGATAAATCGCGCATCCGACCGAGCAAATCAAAGACTTTTTCGCCCAGCTTTTTCTTCCACGCCTCGGGCTCCGCTAAAAAGCCGTCCACTTGTTCGTAGGTCAACCGCTTGCAACTCTTAATCACCGAGTTGTGCAGCTTGATCTCCGTTCGCAGTCCTTGCGGCGTGAACTCCATATAGCACGTCTTCGTAAACCGCGGCTTATCGGGCTGCAAGCTGGCCAAGCTGTTCGAGATCGTCTCGGGCAGCATCGGAATCACGCGATCGGGCAGATAGACGCTCGTCGCCCGACTTCGCGCCTCGCGGTCCAACGGAGTTTTCGGCCGAACGAAATACGACACGTCGGCGATATGCACGCCGAGCAGCCAATTTCCTTCCTCCGTTTTTTCCAATGAAATCGCGTCGTCGAAATCGCGCGCGTCCTCGGGATCGATGGTAATGATCGTCGCCCCGGTCAGATCCACGCGTCCGTCAAAGTTCTCTTTTTCGAATCGCGCCGCCTCTTCACGGGTCTGCTCCAACACGTCTTCCGGAAATGCGTCGGGGAGATCAAATTCCCGAATGATCGAAAGCGTATCGACGCCGGGCCGGCCGCGCGCGCCCAGGACTTCGGTAATCACCCCTTCGCCGTCTTGATAGGGGGACGGAAACCGCACCATCTCGAAAACGACTTTGTCTTCGGGCTGCGCATTCTTGGCGCCGGGATCGCCCACAGAAATCGGGCGGGCGAAGACTGAACCGTCCACACGAACGAAGGCTCCGCCTCGATCCTCGAAATACGTTCCCACGAACTGCCGCGTTTGTCGATTCAGAATTTCGACGATCTCGCCGCGCGGGCCGGGGGTCTTTCCTTTGTGTTTGGAGAGCGCAACGACGACCGTATCGCCGGTCGAAGCGTCCTTCGCGTATTCCTCGGGAATGAAAATATCTTCGGGCGGCTTGCCGCTTTGCGCTTCGCCGAACGGCCGCTCGGGCCGAACAAAGCCGAACCCCTTGGCGTTCCGTTGAAACGTGCCGACGATCCGTCCCGGCCGCTGCGACGGATTCGCCTTGCCCGCCGGTTTACCGGGCGTTTTTTCGGCCTTCTTTTTTGGAGCGGAAGTTTTTAGCGGCAAGTAGCCGACAGGGGCGGCGGAATCCGCTTTCGGCGCCAACTCTTCGTCCAACGTTTTCGGCGAAGACGCGATCGGCGTTCCTGGTTTCACGCGATGATTGGCCTCGTAGCGCAAGAGCCCTGAGCGGAGCAGCCGCTTCACGACGCGTTTCAAGTCATCGACTTGATCGAGCGGAATTTGCAATTGCTTGGCCAAGACTCGCGACTTGACGGGCGAATAGTTGGGGCGACGCACCCACTCCAAAATGACGCGTTCCATTTCCGCCGAATCCATAACCTCGCTCCTTCAATATCTATAGGAGGACTGGCATTCCGGCCTGTCCGTTTAGCCGTTATCCCAAAGGGACGCACGGGGCAACCCCGATTATTAATCGAGGCGGCAAATTCGCGTTCATGCGCGGCTTAAAACTTCGTACTTTGGCGTTCTTTCATGATCCCCGCGCACCCCGACTTTTCCGAATCATACCCCCAACGGCACAAACGCCGAACAAAAGACACCATGAAGTCGGCTCCGGTACGACGGAGGAATAGGAAAAACTAATCGAATCAAAAGCAACATTCCTGTAGTCGAGTCCTGCATATATTTTATCCGTAGAAACACCGATTTTTAATTCCAATGTTTGACCTCGCAATGATGCCGGAATGTTTCCTCCGACTTTTACGAGATCGCCCGAGTACGATTCCAATATCGTCAGCGGAATATTGACGCCGCCCAAGGTAATATATATCTCGCTAATATCCGCCGCTTGATAATTGACGGCGTTCAGATCGCACAACATTGAAAGAGATTTATATGCTGTCGAAACATAGCCTGTCTGCGAAATTGAAACTTCGTGCAATTGAGACGCTGCCATCCAATCATGACCGTTTTCTATCACAACTGAATAATTCCCGGAAATCGCTTGGGAAGCAGAAAAAAGAGAAATATCCGTTCCGTCAAGAAGGTACGTGTTATAAGTAACTTTTGCGTTTCCTTCTTCCCTCCCGTTAAGAATCCAACCGGGAAGGGCGTCCGTAGCCGCTACTCCCATACTAGAATAAACAGGTGCCGTTTGACCGGAAAAAGCCGATTCAAAATCTAAATTCCGAAACGCAGCAGCGTTGAGGCCGCACACACACAAGGCGTTTAGGCAGAGCGATAACAAAACGGCGATTTTTTTCATAATAAAGCCCTCATGAGAAGAATAGTGTAGTAGCTGCCGTCAAAACGTTTAAGGACACTCCTACGTAACCTTGAGGTCCTCAAATGAAGAGACTCCCGGCATCATACCAAAAAAGTGTCACAAAATCCATCTTCGGAGGATTTCGCTTTGACGTCCCGAATTCGTATTAATTCGCGGCTCAAAAACTTCTTTCTTCCGCGTCCCTATCCCCTACACCCTACTCGCTATTTGCTCTTTCCCTTAAAAATCTTCCGCTCCAAGTTCGCTTGATACATCGTCCACGGGCTATCGACGTTCGGGTCTTCGTCGATCAACTGCTGGAACGAATTGATCTTGGCGTCGAGATTGTCGAGGCAATAGAGCGCAACGGCCTCGGGCGTCATCGGCAACTTGGGACTGCCGAAGGCGTACTCGCCGTGATGACTGACGATCATGTGCTTTAACCGCAGCGCCGTCTCGCTGGGAAACGGCTCGCCGGAGAGTTTTTCGGCCTCGGCGATTTTGCGATCGAGCGTTCCCACGGCCATAACCAAATGACCGATCAATTGGCCTTCATCGGTATAGGCGAAACCTTGTTCGTAGCTTAGTTCGTCGATCTTGCCCATGTCGTGCAGAAAGGCGCCGCAGAGGAGCAAGTCGCGGTTAATGTTCGGGTAGCACGGCGCGACGCGACTGACGACTTCCATCAAACCGACGATATGGGCGAGTAGTCCGCCGTGAAAGGCGTGATGGTTTTTCGTGCCAGCCGGCGCCATTGAAAGCTTGGCGGTGAACTCCTTGTCCATCAAAAAGCACTCGGCGAGGTTTCGCAGGGCCGGGTCTTGCATGCCGCGAAGCATTTCGCCAAGTCGGGCGAAGAGCTTGTCGACGTCGACGGCCGGTTGCGGGGCGAAGTCCTCCTCGTCGATAAGATTCGGATCGACCTTGGTCAACTTGGTGACGATCATCTGCATGGCACCCTGGAACACCTGCGTGGCGCCTTCGACGCGGAGGTAGTCGCCGTTCTCGAACGACTGGTACGTTTTTTCGGTGGCGTTCCACATCCGTCCCCAGACCGAGCCGGTCCGATCGGAAAATTCGACCTGCAAATAAAGATTGCCGTTGCGATTGGGACGAAGCTGCTTATTCGAGGCGAGAAAAATCTCGACGACGTTCTCTTGCTGACCAAGTTCGTTGACGAAACGACGCGACATGAAAAACCTTTCTATATTAGGAGAACAGGCTTTCCCGCCTGTCTCAATTAGGGCGACAAAAACGCTAGCGGCTTGAAAAGGCCTGTGGGACGTCAAAGCGGCGGCAAAAAGCTAAAATCGCCGCCCGTAAATTTTAGACCGTCGCCCGAATCCCCGCAACCCGCTCAATTTTTTCGAGAAGCATCCCCGTCGGTCGACCGTTACCTTAGCACGCCCGTCAAAATCATCAGTCCGACGATTGCAAGAATCAAAACGACGGCGCAGCCGAGCAAGCTGACTCGCTCGTCAAGTTTGCCGCCCGACTTCGGTAGAAATTCGTCGGGCAGTTTACCGCTCCCTTTGGCGTCCAACCGGCTGATTTCCGCATGGGAAGAGGTCGGCGACAACGGCTGTTCTCCTTCGCCGTTTTGGGGCGAGAGAACCAATCGGAAACGCTCGCCGTCGGCAACGTCGGGCAAGGAGTTTTGATCGAGATCGGCCGTCCAGGCAAGGAGCTTGGCGAACGAGCGCAGGCCGGCCGGATCGCCGCCGATGAAAACATCGCCTTGCCGGCGCTGGATCGCCAACACGCCTTCGATCTTCGGCGGTTGTCCGCCGTCGTTCGCTTTTGACTTTCCGCCGCCCATGAAGGTTCCTCGCTTTGGGAAAATCCGCCGACTTGCGTTACGGCGTCGCTTGCTAAACGTTCCGGCTTTTTACGCAATCGCAGCATAGAAACACGCTTACGCCTCGTCTTGCGGAATCGGGTCGCTTCGCTTTCTTGCCTCCTCGGCCAATATCTCAATCACTTCGCTGAGCATCTCGAACGTCGCCAACGAATTGCATACGTATCGATACATTACGAACGCAAGACCGACGACGAATAGAAATCCCCACGGAATAGACACGGTCGGAGAAGCGAGCGCTCCGAGAACAAATCCTAAAAAGATTATCAGCGGAACGCCGAACAAAATGAACCAAATCGTCTTCGTCGTCTCCCAGCTCTTCTTTGCAAAAAACAATCGCTCTTGCAAAGCTTCAATTCGTTCTTTCATCAGATATCCCTCGCCGGAGCCGAACAGATTCGTTGAAAAGCCGCCTCGTAATCACATCACCTGGAAAAGGCCGAAACGCCAATCGTAGCGGGCTTACGTAGGACAATATAGTGTTGCCGCGTAGCGCTGCGAAGCGACTACCCTGGCTTTGCGTCCTCCGCCCCTTCCAATCCTGTAATGGTCGCATAACTCCATTCTTACCGTTCCGACGCTTCGCCGCAATTCTTTTTCTCATACAACGGCTCGACAACCTGGCGAACCATATCGATCGTCGAACGCCTTTCGTGGAGCATTAAATATCCACACGTGCAAATGGCTAGTGCGACGCCCGTCAGACTTTCGCAACCCAAGCTCCCAATATGGGATATGAAAAACGATATTCCGGAAGTGAAAATGCTTATTAAAACAAATCTTTGCTCCAGTCGAACCCTCGTCCGTTTCTTATCCAACATTTTTTTGACGTTCTCGTCCATATGCGTCGCCCCGGAAAAGTTGCGGTTGAATGAGCTAAAGAAAAGCGTTACGCCCTTGGATTTTAGACTGCCGCGCGTTTTCCCGCAAGCAGAACCGCGAAACCCACGAACGCGAAAGGAAACGCCGATCGTCAACGGTGAAGTATGGAATATTGCATGCCTTTCGTGCAGAATATTTAAACGACGAGTTTTGGCAGAGGAGCTCTGTTCCTCATGGCGCCGCCCGACGAGCAATATCGGCGTTCCAAGGGAAAATTGATCTACTTCGACCGCTCCGGAAAAGAAGGATGCCATTCATGATAAGAAGATTTTCGACTGGCTTATGCGTCGTTTTCGTTACGGCGATTCTGACCGCTCACATGGACGCGGCGGAGCGAGAAAACGCTTCGGCGAGCGCGGCGACGCTCAAAGACGCCTTTCAAGGAGCGTTTCTGATCGGAGCCGCTCTGGACGTGGGCCCCGGATCGGATTCCTCGGAGCTTGCAATCGCCGCAAAGGAATTCAACGCATTCACGCCGGAAAACAGCATGAAACCGGCGTCGGTGCAGCCGGTCGAAGGGCGTTTCAATTTTGCCGGTTCGGATCGTCTCGTCGAGTTGGCGGAAAAGAACGGCGCGACGCCCATCGGCCATTGTCTGGTCTGGCATTCGCAAACGCCGCAGTGGTTTTTTCAAGGCTCTGACAGAAAGCCTGTCGATCGCGAGTTGGCCCTTGCCCGCATGCGTAAACACATTGCGACGGTCGTCGGACATTATAAAGGACGGGTGAAGCAATGGGACGTGGTTAATGAGGCGCTCGGCGACGCGCCGAACGAGTATTTGCGACAATCCCCCTGGTTCAAAGCGATCGGCGAAGACTATATCGCGGAGGCGTTCCGCGCCGCCCATTCCGCCGATCCCGACGCTATCCTCACCTATAACGATTACAACATTGAGACGGGCGAAAAGCATCGCAAGGCTCTTCGCTTGCTTCAATCGCTCATCGAGAAGCAAGTTCCGATTCATGCGGTCGGCATCCAAGCCCATTGGCGATTGGACGAGCTAAACCTCGCCGAAGTGGAAGAGTCGATCAAGCGTTTCGCCGCACTCGGCTTGAAGGTGATGATCACCGAGTTGGACATCGGCGCGTTGCCGACGCAGTATCGAGGGGCAGACGTCTGGCATAGCGAAAACATGAATGCGGACCAACGGACGGCGCTGAACCCGTACGTCGACGGATTGCCCGACGCCGTGGCGCAAAAGCATGCCGCACGCTTTCGAGAAGCCTTTGAAATTTTCCTGCGTAACAAAGAGTCGATCGGTCGAGTCACTCTTTGGGGCATTGACGACGGGCGATCGTGGCTGAACAATTTTCCGATTCGGGGCCGGACCGACTATCCTCTTTTGTTCGATCGCGAAGGAAAGCCGAAGCCCGCATTCTTCGCCGTAATGAAAGTCGCTGAAGAAGCGAAGAACGGAAAAGCGGCGAAGCGCGCGAGCAATCCGGTAATCTGGGCCGACGTTCCCGATCCGTCGATCCTTCGCGTCGGCAACGTTTATTACATGAGCAGCACAACGATGCATTTGAGTCCAGGATTGCCGATCATGAAGTCGAAAGACTTGGTGAATTGGGAGTTAATCGGCTACGTATACGAGACGCTCGGCGACAACGACGCGTTGAATTTGCAGAACGGGAAAAACGCCTACGGTCAAGGCTCTTGGGCAAGCAGCCTCCGCTACCGTGACGGCGTTTTCTATGCGACCACGTTTTCGAGCACGACCGGAAAAACGCACGTTTTTACGACGAAGGATATTGAAAAGGGTCCTTGGAAGGAATCGGCGTTTTCGCCGATGTTGCACGACCATTCGTTGTTCTTCGACGACGACGGCCGTACCTACATGGTTTACGGAGGAGGCGATATACGCATTGTTGAACTGACGGCCGACGCGTCGGCAATCAAACCGGGAGGCGTCAATCAAATAATCGTCAAAAACGCCAGCCGCGTGGCGGGGGAAAAGATCGGACTACCGGCCGAGGGATCGCATTTGGAAAAAATCAACGGCAAGTATTATCTATTTAACATCACTTGGCCACGCAACGACATGCGCACGCAAATCGTTCATCGGGCGGACAAGATCACCGGCCCCTATGAAGGCAAGGTCATTTTCCACGATCAGGGCGTCGCGCAAGGAAGCCTCGTTGACACGCAAGACGGACGATGGTTTGCATATTTGTTCCAAGACCACGGGGCGGTCGGTCGCGTACCTTTCCTTATTCCGGCGAAATGGGAGGACGGCTGGCCCGTTCTGGGCGAAGAGGGAAAAACGCCGATGACGCTGAACATTCCGAGCGGCAAAGAAGGACTCGCCACTATTACGGCATCGGACGAATTCGAGCGGCGGCCCGACGCCCCTTCTCTTCCGCTTGCTTGGCAGTGGAATCACAACCCTGACAATAGGCATTGGTCGCTTACCGCGCGCCCCGGTTGGCTGCGATTGACGACGGGGCGAACGGAATCGGATCTTTGTCGCGCTAGAAACTCGCTGACGCAACGCACGTTCGGCCCGCAATGTTCGGGCGTGACGAAGCTCGACGCGAGCGGCATGAAAGACGGCGACGTCGCCGGGTTAAGCGCTTTTCAACGCAAATACGGATTCGTGGCGGTTAAGGCGAGCGAGACCGGCAAGTCGCTTGTGATGACAAGCGCCGAAAACGGCGAACCGGTTGAAAACGAGTCGATTCCGCTCAAGCAAGACGTCGTTTATCTTCGAGTCGATTGCGATTTTCGTGATCGAGCCGACAAGGCGTATTTTTATTACAGATTGGACGGTAAGGCTTGGACGAAGATCGGAAAACCGTTGAAGATGGATTACACTCTTCCCCATTTTATGGGCTATCGCTTCGCGTTGTTTAACTTTGCCGCAAAGACGGCGGAAGGCTACGCGGATTTCGACTATTTTCACGTAGCCGAGAAGTTCGTCGAAGAGAAGTAGACGCTACGGCGGTCTGAGGCGGAAGTGCGTCAAGGAGTTCGCAAATCGCGGCGGTCTGAAACTTTGCAGGCCCCGTCCGAACGTTAAAGCGCCCTTACGTATCTTTCATTTAGGCTTGCTCCCTTTGATCGGAAAGATTCTTCAACGCATATTTTAGCCTGCTTGCTTCGACAGGAGAGAGTTCATTTGAAATAGAGCAATACAATTCTTTCGTCTTCGCATAATCCTTATTTCGCCATGCCTCCTCCGCCGCACATCGAATGGGAGCGTTCGTTACGACTTCTGTATGTTCGCGGGAACGTCGCGTGGAATCCCTTCTCATTTCTCCATATGCAACGCTATCTCCCTTAAGCAAATCAACTCCGTATTTCAAAACTAGCTCCGCAATTTTATTTACGCAGAACTCCACTCTTTCAACAGAGCTGGACTGAAAAAAAGCTTCTTCCGTCCCCTGCGATGCAGCAACCAGATCATACGCAGAAAACCGCCAATCAGATTTATCTTTGAGAACTATTTCCAAATCAATCTCATAAGAATATGGTGCGTAGCGAAGACAAATCAAAACGCTAGCGGATTCAAATTTCACCTCTAAACGCTCGCTCTCCGTCCTCTTGAATCCAAAGCGGCTCAAGACCGGCTCCAAAGTGCTTTGCACAGATTGTTCAAATTGGGAAGCTAGTCGATCGTCCATATAACCCAAGCCTCATCTTTCTGCAATTTTTTCCCCAACGGAATTACGGAGGACAGCCTAAGGTTGTCACGTCGCCCAGCGAAGCGGCTACCTTGGATACTCTCCTAAAGCCTTATCGTAATTCTCACGCCCAACCCAAGCCACGAAGTATTGCTCGTTCGATTCCAGCATTTCTTTCGTCATGACATGCGGGACCAAGCATTTCGTTCGGTCTTGCAGAAACAACCCCTCGACCATTGAAACGATATAGGTCGTCCAAATGTCGTCCGACGCCGTTTCCCCTCTAGGCTGCAATTCGCACCATTCCTTGAAATCAACAAGCCGCTCGACGACGGATCGCTCAAACCCGTTTTCACCTATCTTATTGAGCCAGGAAACGACATAACTCATTACCGCGTGGGGCAATTCCGCGAAATCCTCCGAATAACAGCAGCTTTCGATCTCCGGAAATCTTCGCAATATTTCGTCAACTAATATTTTCATTGAAAAGAGACTCTCTCAAGCAAAGATTCATTGGATGTTCGTTTTTACCCACCATGAGAACAGGTATTCCGGTCTGTATATTGTTGAGCAACTACTTCCTATCCTTCTCGTAAACCGAAGTCGAATTTGTTGCCCTTCGATCTCACATCCCCCAAGGCCCCGGCTGTCTTGTAATGAGAGATATTGTTCCACATAAAATCGAGATGGCAAGCGGAACGCAAACTAGTCTCCACCACCCTCGATGCGAAAAAACAAGTCCTGTCAATGCAACTAGGCTTCCCAGCACAACGATCCAATGTGAAGTAGACGATCGAAAACCAAGAAGGACCATATACCAGACTACCGCCGGGAGAGCCCAACAGTTCATTTTAAGCGAGAGTTTTTTTTCCTCTCGCGAAAAAACAAACGGCATCCAAATCGGCGCCAACAGTGTTACCCAAAAGCTCATATTTCCTAGAACATCAATGGGGCGAAATGTCGTCGCGATTCCAAAGAGAACAACGAAAAACGTGACGACCACGGCTAAACGACGAAGCTCAACGTGCATTCTCATTCTTACCCTTTTCAGTAGATCTGGTAACATTATGTAATCTGCACCAATTTGAATCGGTGTAATCCGGCAACGCAAATTGAATTAGCGCCTCTAAGGGGAAGAAAAATTCATTGGCCCAAACAGCCCTTCGACCATACCAAGTTATGTTTACATTCCACCGCTGAGCCCCGGCAAAACGATAAACAGTTCTATAAGAAAAAGCACCGGTTCGCGAATCAATCGCGTAATCCCGCGGCTCCATTAGGAGACAAAAAAGGGCGCAATACACGACCGGTAAATACACACCCAGGAAACACGCTTTTCGAAAAATTCTCTGAAAAAGTCCGCCTCTTGCAACAAGTCCTTTTCCGCTCACATCGGATTCTTCTTCGGCCTGCGGAGCGGCATAAGGATTTTCGCTCCACGCTGACGATTCGCTCAAAGCATGCGTCTTTTTCATTCTGTCGCCTCGCCCATCTTAACTTGTTTTAGGGTCACATCTTTATGAGCGAATTTCGAGTCTGAATGTTCATAATGCAACTTCAACGTAAACTTCCATTAATCGCTTTGCTTATCACAGCAGGTTTTGACGTAGCCAATCTTACCATAATGGGGCACGCTTCCCTAGGTAGTTTTCCGATCTACCACGCCCCCGCCCTCAGCCGGAGGAAAAGCTAGCCGCAAACCGTTCTTCTTGCGTTCTTCTTAGAGGGCAATTACGACAGGGCCACACGACGAACGGCGGCCGTCAAACGAGTTGACGGTCGCCGTTTCCTTAACATCATTAATCCATGCCGACGAAAACGTCGCTTTGAACCACGGCTCACTTCGCCAGGCCAAGCTCGCCGTCGAGTTGCTTTAAGCGGGCCAGCGTTTCATCACGCTGAAGGCGCAGTCGCTCAAGTTGAGCGGTGAGGGCGGCGACCGGTTGGCCCACTTTCGTAAACTCGCCGTCGGCGACCTTTGCCGAAAGGGTTTTTACTGCGGCGGCCAATTGGGGATCGGATAGGTCCTTCTCGATTTTCTCGGGAGTAAGGGGCGCTTCGCCGACGACATTCTTTTCGCGGGCGGCAGAGGCGGCCTTCCGCTCCGCAACGGTCATCGGAACGTAAAAGCCGTCGTCGGGATCGACGCCCCAGACCGCATCGCCTGCGATACGCTGCAACCGCCGGCCGTTCGGCAAGATCATCTCGCCGAGCGTTAATTTCAACGCTTCACGGCCGTCAATATCGAAAATCGATTGGACCGTTCCTTTGCCGAAGGTCCGATCGCCGACGAGGACGGCGCGACCTCGCAGTTGAAGAACGCCGGCCATCACTTCGCCGGCCGAGGTCGTGTTGTTGTTTATGAGAACGACGAGGGGGAAATCTCCCATCCAATTCATGCCGTCGGCCTCGAAGTTTTCCTCTCCGTCTTTCCTCTTAACGGTCAAGAGCCGTCCGTCTTTCTGGAACAGGCCCACGACATCCAGGCCCGAAGATAGTAGGCCGCCCGGTAAATCGCGCAGATCGAGAACCAATCCCTGGAGTCCCCGTTCCTTGAGTTGGCGGATCGCTTCCTCGGTCAGCTTCGGAGTGTTTGCATCGATCGAGTTAATCCGAACGTAGCCTAACTTCCGATCGAAGTCGAGCCAATATTGCCGCTGGTTATCGTCATTTCGCCAGAGACCGGAGATGGAAGGAATTTGGATCGATCGGCGGGGAATAACGAAATCGGCGGTCGTCCCGTCCGTTTTGCGAACCTTGATTTTAACCGTCGTATCGGGCGTGCCGCGAATCATTCTTGCGACGCCGGCGAGATCTTCCGTTACCGCCTGCCCGTCAATCTCTAACAACTCGCCGCCCGCCTGCAATCCGGCAGATTCGGCAGGCGAATGCGGAAGGACTTTCGCAACTTCAATTCGGTTTTTGTATTTTCGGATCTCTACGCCGACGCCGACTAATTCGCCTTCCACAAATTGCTTGATGTCGGCAATTTTATCGCTCGAAATGTAAGCGGCGTTCGGATCGTTCAACGATTGCAGCATACCTTGAATGGCGGCTTCGTTAAGCTTGCTCCGATCGACCGCGGGATACTTTTCGGCCAGCATTTTCTGGATTGCGGAGAGGTTCGGCGATTGCGTCGGCGACTGCGCGGCTTGCGTGGTCTTCTGCGAAGACGGCGTCGTCGAATCGGACGCGACCGGTTGAACGTCCGTCGTCTTGGCGGAGGCCAATCGCAAACCGCCTACGAAGGTCATTCCGCTTAGCACGGCAAGACTGCATGTGAACGCGAACATTTTCGACCTGAGATTCATTCTCGTTTCCAAGTTACGCTCCTTGTTTAAAAGTCGAGAGACACGACCGGAAAGCCCGGCCAATTTCGGTTCCAAGACTCCGACCGTCGAAGGCAATTGCGACCAAGCCGTCGCTCGCGCGGCCAGCTCAACCAGGATTCGGGCAAACAGTCGCCCCTCGCCCTGGAACAACACGACATAGTTGTCGCAAATCTCTTCGCGGAGTTCCGATATTTCGTCGCACGTCCGGCGGACGAGCGGATTCCACCAGAACAGGGCCACGGCAATGCATTGCGCGACGCCCGCCCAATGATCGTGACGGGCGATGTGGGCCGCCTCGTGGAGGAGGATCGTTTGCAACTGCTCCTCGTTCATTTCGTCGGACAACGCCTCGGGGAGAACGATTGCCGGCGTGAACAAGCCGATCGACATCGGCACGCCCGCCGCGGACGAAACGAACACCGACGGAACATTTCGGAGCCCCACGGCGTCGGCCGCATGACGCACGAGCGAATTCCATTGCGAGTCAGGCGATCGACGGAGTCGGCGGCAGAATCGGGCCAACGCGACGTAGCCTGAGCCAAGCCGAACCAGTTCGACCAAAACTCCGACCGCCCAAAGCCAAGCGGCCGTGCTTCCGAGGAATTGCCAAGCGATCGGCCACCGCGCTGGAGCGATGGAGGATGCCGCACCGTCGTCGGCGGCGGGACGGGAACGATCGGCTAGGACCGGCGTATTTACCCACTCTCTCGGCGACGAAGAGGCGGTCGCGCCGTCCGTCCATTGTCCTCCTCGGGCGCTCGTCAAAGATTGGCGGGGCGAGGACTGCTCGGAGGGGAGGTTCGAGCTGGCGTTTATCGCTTTTTGCGCATTCGTCTTATCGACAAATGCGACTCGAATCAGCACGAAGCCGTTTCGTTGCGCCAGCAGCGCCGCGACGGGCGCAGCAAGTACCACGGCCAACGTGCACAGCAGAACGCCGTGTCGCAACGGGGCCGAGCCGCGTCGGCAAATGCGGGCCGATAAAAGCCCCATGCCGCAGGCCAGACTCGCGGCAACGGCCAAATTGATCAGGTAGAAAATCGCCTCGGTGGGCGGCATGATCGCTTCGAGCCTGAACATGGGTTATTTCCTTTTCTTCTCGCGTGACGGCTTCGACGTTGAATCGAGCATGCGGCGCAACTTCTCGAGCTCGCCTGGCTTCAATCGTTTGGAGCCTAATAGACTCATGACGAGATTGCTGGCGGAGCCGTCAAAAAAATCGTCCACAAAACCGCCGGCCAGAAAGACGGCGGTTTCCTCGCGGCTGAGGGCCGCGAGATAACGGCAAGGCTTCTCGAGATCGCCGCGAAGCAACCAACCTCGCTTTTCCAGACGATCGACGAGGTTGAGGACCGTGGTTCGACCGACCTCGCGCTGGGCGGAGATGGCTTGCCAAATCTCGGCGACGGTGGCCCCCTGCTCTCCGCTTTCCCAAACCGCCGCCAAAATATCGTGCTGGACGGAGGTCAAAGTTCCTTCTGGTTTCGGCATGGCGCGCTCCTATATATGAATAGATAATCGCGGATGAACGACGTTCGTCAGCGAACAATCCTAAGCCAGACGACAGTCGTCGTCAATAGCTACTTCGGCGTTAGCCGACAGTTGTCGTCAATAATTCCGCGGCATGGGCGCGCGAACTTTCCGGAAAAGCTTTTCGTCGGCAGAGAGGAAGCCGTCCGGACGCCCTCGTCGCGACCCTCTTCGGGAGGGAGAGCTGGGCTAATTACGGTTTTTCGGCTCCTTTCGGCTGCGCCGATCCGTCTTTCCGTTCAGCCTTATTTCCTTTAGAATACCGATCTTGCGAATATTTTCGACAGACCGTCGAAACGCAACTGCGTCGAAACGTCCCCATTCTTCGTCCTCTTATTTCTCGAAAAACTCCCATGCTTTGGTCTAAAACCTTCATTCCCACGATGAAAGAGACGCCGGAAGGCGCCGAAATTCCCAGTCACGTTTTGATGCTCCGCGCGGGCTTGGTCAACCAAGTGATGGCGGGGGCCTACACTTATTTGCCGTTGGGACTGAAGGCGTTGAAGAAGGCCGAGCGAATCGTCCGCGAGGAGATGGACGCCGCCGGCGCCGTCGAGTTGGCGATGCCGTCGATGTCGCCGCAAAACTTGTGGGAGCAGACCGGCCGCATCCAGGCTTTCGGCAACGTGCTGGTGCAGACGAATTTACCCCGGGGCGGTCGCAAGGTGCCGGTCGTTTTCGGACCGACGCATGAAGAAATCATCACCGATTTGGCCGCTCGGCAGATTTCGAGCTATCGGCAGATGCCGATCACGTTTTATCAAATCACGACGAAGTTCCGCAACGAAGAGCGTCCCCGTTTCGGCGTTCTGCGGACCAGCGAATTTTTGATGAAGGACGCGTACAGTTTCGACGCCACTGTGGAGTCGCTCAACGAGAGCTACGACAAGATGTACGCCGCCTATTGCCGGATTTTCACTCGTTGCGGATTGGAGTACTTGCCAGTCGAGGCCGAGAGCGGTCCGATCGGCGGCAGCGCGAGCCACGAGTTCATGATTCCGACGGAAAACGGCGAAGACTCGATTTTGCATTGCAAAGCGTGCGGCTACGCGGCGAATCAGGAAAAGGCGGAGATCGGCGCCCGCGATTTCACGAAGCCGGACTTTCCGATCGCGGAAATGCAAAAGGTCGACACGCCGAACGTATCGACGATCGAGCATGTGAGCAAGATGTTGAAGTGCAGGCCGTCGCGGTTGATCAAGACGCTGATATACATGGCGAACGGGGTTCCGATAGCGGTTCTCGTTCGCGGCGATCACGACGCCAACGAAGGGAAAATTCGCCGCGCGACGGGCGCAACGAAGATTGAGCTCGCCCCGCCGGAAGTGATCGAGAAGGTGACCGGCGCGCCGGTCGGATTCGCCGGCCCCGTCGGCCTGAAAGAGCAAATTCCGATCTACGCCGATCGGGAGATTCAAGGGATGCTCAACTCCGTGGTCGGAGCGAACTCGGCCGACGCGCACTTGACCGGCGTGAACATGGGACGCGACTTCACGCCCGACAAAATCGACGACTTGCGAAACGCCTTGGACGGCGACGCCTGCCCGCGCTGCAGCGGCGTGATGGCGATGCGGCACTCGGTCGAGATCGGACACGTATTCAAGCTCGGAACGAAATATTCGCAATCGTTGAACGCCCGCTTCCTCGATTCGGACGAGCAATTGAAGCCGATCATCATGGGTTGCTACGGTATCGGCGTGAATCGCATTCTCGCGGCGTTGGTCGAAACGAACAACGACGCGAACGGGATCGTTTGGCCGACGGCGATCGCTCCTTATGACGTCGTATTGACGTTGGTCAAGGTGCCCGACGAGCCTTCGCTGGCCGCCGCGATGAAGCTGCACGACGAATTGACCGCCGCAGGCTTGGACGTCTTGCTTGACGACCGGGACTGCCGGGCGGGAGTGAAATTCAAGGACGCCGACCTGATCGGCATTCCGTTGCGAGTCGTGATCGGCGACCGCGGCTTGAAGGAAGGGAAGCTCGAAGTGAAGTGGCGTTGGGAAAAAGACGCTTCGATGATCGATTTGGACGGCGCGGTGAAAACGCTGGCCGATTGGGTTCTTGAAGAGCGTAAAACGAACGCCCGCTTCCTCGCGCGGAAGAACGGGGAGTAATCCTTGGGCGATCCGACGTTTCATTCACCCGCTTTATTGATAACGGCGGCGTTCAGCCGTTACGAGGAGTCTCTGCGCTGGGCGAAGAGCAAGACGGAGGCCGAGTGGGGGCCGATCGCTTTAGAAAGTCCCGCCTTCGATTTTTCGCAGACGGCCTATTACGAGCCGAGCATGGGGGCGGGACTGAAAAAGATATTCTGGGCTTTTGAACGCCCCTACGATCCGGCCGCGACGGCCGATACGAAGCTGGCGACGAATCGATGGGAAGTGGAATACGCCGCGCAGAGCGGACACACGGAAGAACGTCCGTTGAACCTTGATCCCGGCTACATTACGCTCGGCAAGCTCGTTCTTTCGTCGACGAAGGATTTCGCCCATCGCATTTATTTACGTGACGGCATTTACGCCGAAGTGACGCTGCTCTATCGTCATAAGGCGTGGCAGCATCACGAATGGACGTTTCCCGACTATCGCCGGGCCGACTATCAAGAATTTTTCGATCGCTGCCGGGACTATCTGCACGACCGGTTACGGGGGCGATGAGCGAAGAGGGCTTTTCGGCGAGCGGAGGATTTTATTGATTTGGCTGTGAGAGCGGCATACAATCCGTCGCATTGTATGTTTCTCGTCGCCGTTGCGCTAGGCGGGGAGTCGCATCAAAGCCACGGATCGGGCTTTCTTCTTTTAGCGCAAGCTCTTTTGGATTGCCTCGGCTCGAAAATGATAACGGGCGACACTAACGCCGCCCGTTTTACGCTCATTCTTGTCCATCGCAACGTGTTTTACAGCTCGCCGATTTTGGCCATCACTTCGTCGGGAATATTGAAGTTGGCCGAGACGGTTTGGACGTCGTCGTGATCGTCAAGCCGTTCCATGAGCTTGAGCACTTTTTGGGCCGTCTCGGGATCGTCGATATCGACGGTGTTTTTGGGGAGTTTGGCGATTTCGCTGGCCTCGGGTTTGATGCCCTTATCTTCGAGGGCCTTGGCGACGTCGCGGAAAATGGCGGGATCGCAAGTAATTTCGAATTTATCGCCGTCGGGAGCGACGTCGTCGGCGCCCGCTTCGAGCGCGATCTCCATCAAGGTCTCCTCGTCGATCTTGTCGCCAGGGACGATGATCAAGCCTTTGGTCTCGAACATCCACGAGACGCAGCCGCTGCTGCCGAACTTACCGTCGCTCAATTCGAAGATTTTACGAATTTCCGGCGCGGTGCGGTTGCGGTTGTCGGTAAGAGCTTCGGCCATGATGGCCACGCCGCCGGAACCGTAACCTTCGTAGAGCACTTCGTCGAGGTTGCCGCCTTCGAGTTCGCCCGTTCCGCGTTTAATCGCCCGTTGGATGTTATCCTTGGGCATGCTGATGGCTTTAGCGTCGTCGATGGCGTAGCGCAGGCGGAGATTTTGATCGGGGTCGCCGCCGCCCATCTTTGCGGCGACGATGATCGCCTTAGCCAACTTGCTCCACATTTTGCCGCGTTTCGCGTCAACGAGAGCTTTCTTATGCTTAATACCGGCCCAATGGGAATGGCCTGCCATGTTTAATGCTCCGAATACCTAACGACTATCCGTCTCGATTTTGAGAATCTTCTATTATGAATAAATCGGCGGCGGAGGGCAACCGCCCACGCAAGGCTAGATTCGACAACGCCTTACGGCGACGGCTGCGATTTTTTCTCGACCGCGACGGCCTTATCGGGCTCGCCGGCCTTGCGAAACGCCTTCGCCGACTTGGCCCAGGCGTTTTTGGCCTCGTCCATTTTTCCGAGGGCTTTATAGATGTCGCCCTGGTGCTCGAAAATTACTCCGTCGTCCAATTCATCGGCGGCTTTTTTCGACTCGACGAGGGCGTCGTCAAAGCGACCCTGGCGGTACAAGGCCCAAGCGAGGCTGTCGCGATAGGCGGCGCTCTTCGGCTCCTTCTCCATCGCTTGACGAATCATTTTCTCGGCGAGCCCGAGGTTTTTGCCATGGTCGGCCCAAAGATAGCCAAGATCGTTCATCGCGCCGACGTCGTCCGGAAACTCGCCCCATACGTTTTCCAGCAATTCCTCGGCCGCGTCCGTATCTTTCAGCTCTTCGCAGAGGCTCGACAAAGCGAGCTTCGCTTGCTTGACGGTTTCGCGAACTTCGTCGGAGGAGAAATCTTTATCCATATCCTGGATCAATTGCTCGTAGGCTTTTCTAGCGTCGGCGTATCGCTTCGCGCGGAGCAAGACCCAGCACTTGCGTTCGCGCAAGCGGGAAAGATCGGGACGTAGCTTAACGGCCTTCTCGGTCGCGGCGAGGGCTTCGTCGTAACGACCGTCTATGCCTAAAGCGCCGGCCAAGTAGAACTGGAACAACGCGGCGGCGGCGGGCGTGTCGGCGGCGAGGATCGCTTTTTCGAAAACGGTGACGGCCTCTTTGCCTTTTTCGCCGACGAGAAGACCGAGTCCCCAGACCAAGTAGGCTTCGGCGGCGCGCGAGGGATCGGCCTTAACGGCGGCGTTAAAAAGCGTTTCGGCGTCGCTCCAACGTTTTCCTTCCAACGCCGCGGCGGCGGCGACGGCAAGCCGCTCGTAGTCCGACGCTTTCGCGGCGGACAAGTTTTTCTTGGCCGCGGCGACGAGGCCTTCCGACGCTTTTTCGTCTTCAGAGATGTCTTGAACTTCGTCGGCGAGCGACTCGACGCCGCCTCCGATCGCGGTCGCCTCGCCGAGCGCCTTCAGCAACGCGTCGTAGTCGCCGCTCTTGCGAAACACGTCGATCAATTTGCGATATCCGGTAAGGGTCGGCGCCAATTTCGTCGTCTCTTCGAATAATTCTCGCGCGCGATCGTATTTCTTCGCCTCGGCGCAGCGCTCGCCGAGGCTATAGAGCAAGGCGAGGTCCTCGGGATTTTTTTTCAGCAACTCTTCGAGGCGCGGAATCGTCTCGTCGGACTTATTCAATTGCTTCAAGGCGTCGGCGAAGGCTTCGTAGGGCGTTTCGCCTTGGCCGGAGATTTTTTCAGCGAGCAATTTATCGAGAATCGCCAACGCTTCGGCCGGCTTCTTTTCGACGAGAAGGGTTCGCGCTTCGTTCAGCTTGCGAGCCGTGGGGTCCGGCTGCAGTTCGTTCGCTTTGTCAAAGGCGGTCCGGGCCTCGGCGGGCCGACCGGCTTCGATGAAGCAATCGCCGAAGAGCGAATAGACGGCGGCGGGGCGCTCGCCCAAGAGGATGACTCGCGTCGTTTCGTCCAGAGCGTCGGATTTGGGATCCAGCAACGCCTTCATGACGACGGCGAAGCAATCGGCGGCCTTTTCGTTTTTTCCGGCCATGCCGAGAATTTTCCCCAACTCCATGCGATCGAGCAAATCGGTCGCCGATTTTTTATTTCCCGAGTTTGAATCGAGGGCTTTTTGCATCAGGACCGCGGCTGTCTCCCATTCGCCTTGCTCCATCAAGTAGGAGCCGAGCTGTCGGAGGAGGTCGGCGTCGAGGGGAACATTTTCTTGAACGGCGAGGATCGCATGCCGAGCGGCCTCGGCTTCGCGATTTAATTTGAGGGCTAGCTCGATCGCGGCGCGTGCGATCGCCGGAGAGCTCCGATCAAAAAGTCTTGCGCGATAATAGAGTCGCAACGCGTCGTCGTAGCGTTCTTCTTTTTCACGATCGCGGCCCAAGGCGAGTTTGGCCAAAGCGACGCGGCGATAGCGTTCGACGGTTTCTTCGTCGTCGGTCGAGGCGGGAGCGACGGATTTCGCTTCCTGGAGAGCTTTCTCCGCAGGAAATGCCGAAGAGGCCGTCAGGACGAGCATAGAAACCGCGACGGCGCGGCAACAGCAGACGAACGACGCGACGATACTTCGGAATCGCGCGTGGCGGGCAAGAAAGTATCGCACGACAGAAATCTCCGCGGCGCGGTTAGCGCGGCTTGCGTTTGGAAAGGCCTTCTGAGGCGGATTTCTTTTTTCCGCCGGGGACTTCCCGCGATGCGGCACGAGCGCGTCCCTGCGGCGCTGGAGGCGGCGATTTTTTCTTAGCGCCTTTGGCAGGAGCCGCTTCCGGCTCGGACTTTTTCTTCGGCGTCGCCTTGCCTTTCTCGGCCGAAGCGGGCTTGGCAACGGGGGCCGCTTTTTTGGCGGCCTGCTCTGCCGCAGCTTGCTCTTCGGCCGCTTTTTTGCGGGCGGTCGAGTCGGCGCGGCGTTTCGGCAAACGTTCGGCGACGGTCGGGTCAATCTCCAGAAGCGTCGCCTTCATCGCCGGCGAAAACGGGTTTGCGGAAAAATCGGCCCCGAATTGATGAAGTAGCGAACCGAACTCGGCGCCCTTCGCTTTGGCGATCGCCCGTTCGAAACCGGCGGCGACGCCCTTCTCGGCCTCTTTTTCGGTGACGACGTCTAGAAGACGAAGCGCCTTCATCGTTCCGCCGTCAACCGGGATCGCATGACCGCCCAACGCCGTCTGAACCACGAAAGCGGCGACGAACGGAGTGGACCCGTCCATTTCCTCGAGCCATTTAATCGTCGGCCCGAGGTTTTTCTTCTTACGATCCTCGAGATCGAAATTGAATTGCGTTTCAAATACGGAATGCAACGCGCGTTTGACGCGATTTGCGGCCGCGCGGGGATCGGGCAAACAGGCCATCGTCTCGGCCAACTCCGTAATGGAGGTGACGCGAACCTCGTTCCAATCGAAGAACGTATGAACAAGAGCGGCGAACGCCTCCTCGGCGGCCTCATACTTGGCGTCTTCCAAGCAACAAGCGAAGAGGAGGTTCTCCATAACCGTTCGTTGCGGATTGACGACGACCGGTTTGTAGCGTTTCTTCAATACCTTGTGGACTTTCGCAAGTTGCGCCGATCGGTTTGCTGATGCCATGATAGTCGCTTCTTAAATGCAATCTGTTTGAAATGAATTCGCGCCGCCCGCGGAAAATTTATTCCTCTTCGTCGGCGGAATCAGAGTCGGCCAAATCCTCGTCCGGCTCGACCGGGTCGGCCGGCGGAAGCGATTCGCGAAGAATACGAGAAATTTCAATCGATTTTTTCACGCCCATATCGAGGTAAAAACTGAGCTTCGGCGTGTAACGCAGTTCAAGGGCCTTGGCGATCTTACTCTGCAAGAATCCGGCCGAGTTCTCTAAACCTCGCATGCAAAGAGCCTGGGCTTTGTCGTCGCCCATCACCGAAACATGGACTTTCGCGATGCGCAGGTCGGCGGAAACCTCGACGTAAGTAACGGTCACGCCTTGAACTCGAGGATCTTTAACATCGGTCAAGATCGCCATGCTCGTGACTTCACGCACGGCTTCGGCGACCTTCTGAACGCGTCGATTCGACATGGGGCATCCGGAAAAATGATTCGACGCTTCGACGCTCCGGTCAAAAGCGACGCAATGGATTTGTTATAGCGTACGAGCGACTTCCTCGACCTTGTAGGCCTCGAGAAGATCGCCTTCTTTGACGTCGTTGAAGCCGGCCAACTTGATGCCGCACTCCATTCCTTCGCGGACTTCGCGGGAGTCGTCTTTTTCCCTCTTCAAGGTGTCGACGGCGTAATCGCCGATGACGCGGCTCTCGCGAATAATGCGAATGCGGGCGTCGCGAGCGACCGTACCGGAAATGACTCGGCAGCCGGCCACCGTACCGACGCGGCTGATGTGGAAGGCTTTCTGGACCAAGG
Source organism: Thermoguttaceae bacterium (assembly GCA_963665265.2). Classification (GTDB taxonomy): domain Bacteria; phylum Planctomycetota; class Planctomycetia; order Pirellulales; family Thermoguttaceae; genus CAXXHQ01. Next base: position 575,291 of record CAXXHQ010000001.1, read on the forward strand.
CTCGACCCAAATCTTTTTCGAGCCGCTCGGGCTTGAGCATGCCTTCCAAGGCGGCTTTTAACTCGTCGGTGACTTGATAAATGATGTCGTATCGGCGAATTTGCACGCCCAGGGTCTCGGCCAAAGCGCGAGCCTTTTCGTCGGGCACGACGGTGAAGCCGATGATGATGGCGTCGGAGGCGTGAGCGAGATGAACGTCGGCCTCGGACACGCCGCCCACCGTCGCTTGCAGCAACTTGACTTGAACCTCGGGATGTTCGAGCTTGGTCAATTCCTTGCGGATAGCTTCGATCGAACCGCGAGTGTCGGCTCGCAAAATAACGTTCAATGTACGAACCGAGCCGTCTTGACCGAGTCGCTCGTAAAGATTTTCCAAGGTAACGTGCGTTTTGACGCCGCCCAACTCACGGGCGCGATTTTCGGCAAATCGTTGTTCAGCCAATTCGCGAGCCTGCGCGATGTCGGAAAGAACGTAGAAACGATCTCCCGCGCCAGGAGCGGCGTTCAAGCCGGTCACGTTCACGGGGGTGGAAGGGCCAACTTCTTCGTAGCGTTTACTCGGGTCGAGCGTATCGACCATCGCCTTGACGCGGCCGTAGGTGGAGCCGCAGACGATGATGTCGCCGACGCGAAGCGTTCCGTCACGGACGAGAATTTTCGCGATGACGCCGCGATCGACGTTCATTTCGGCTTCGATACAGGTACCTCGGGCGGGGCGATCAAAATTCGCCTTGTAGTTATGCAACTCGGCGACGGTCAGCAACGTTTCGAGCAATTCGTCGATGCCTTGTCCGGTCGTCGCGCTCGTTTTGATCACTTCCGTTTCGCCGCCCCATTCGCTAGGCAAGAGCTCGTTGGCGGCCAACTGTTCGTAAGCTCGCTGCGGATTCGCGCCGGGCAAATCGATTTTATTCAAAGCGACGACGATCGGAGCGCCGGCGGCCCGCGCGTGGCTAATCGCCTCTTCGGTTTGGGGCATGACGCCGTCCTCGGCGGCGACGACCAACACGGCGATGTCGGTGACGTTGGCGCCGCGAGCGCGCATTTCCGTGAATGCTTCGTGACCAGGGGTATCGACGAAGGCGATGGACCGGCCGTCCTTTTCAACGCGATAGGCGCGAATATGTTGCGTGATGCCGCCCTTCTCTTTCGAAGCGACGTTGATGCCGATGATGCGGTCCAACAGCGAAGTCTTGCCGTGGTCGACGTGGCCAAGGAAAGTGACGATAGGCGGGCGAGGCTTCAGCAAAGCCGGATCGTCCTCGGCGTCGAGCGCGGCGATGACGTCGCGTTCCAAGTTTTGCTCTTGTTGGAAGCGAACGTCCACGCCGAACTCCGAAGCGAGCATTTCGGCCATATCCGGATCGAGAGTCGCGGCGATATTGGTCATGACGCCCATCTCGAGAAGCTTTCCCAAGATGTTTTTGGCCGGCACGCCGATCGCTTCGGAGAAGCTGCGTACCGTGCAAGGAAACTCGACCACGACGCTCTCCTTTCGCGGAGCGGCGGTGTTGTTTGCGCCAGTCCGCTTAATGTGGGTTTTCCGCCGAAGGATAGCGCCGGTCTGCGTTTCGCCTTCTTCAGACTCGTCGCCGCGTCGTTTAACGGCGGAAGATTTCTTTCGCTTGAGTTGGCGTTGCTCGCGGCCGCCCAAACCAGTCCCGCCCTCCTCTTCGACGAATCCGACTTCGCCGCGTTTTGCCTTACGGCGTTCGCGCGAGGTAGTCGATCCGGATGCGACGGCGGCGGCGTCGTCGGCGGGTTTTCCGCCGCGATCTGCGGCTTTGCGTTTTTCCTCCGCCTTGCGTAAGTGCTCGGAAAGCGGCTTTGCGCCGGCTCGGCCCGCACGAATAGCGTCCAGAGGAAGCTTAATATCAGGTTTTTGAGGGGCTGGCTCCTTCGCCTTCAACTTGGCCGACGGCCTTGCGGCGGCAGGAGGCAACGGAGCCAATTTGATAGTCGGTCCGGAACGCTCTTTATCGCGTTCCTTGCGAGGACGCTCTTGCGACGCCCCTCCGCCTTCGGGACGGCGAGATCGCGAGCGCAACTCAGGGATCTGCGACATGCTCCGCCGCTTCGCCTCTTCGGGAAGCATGAAATCGTCAGGCTTGAGGACTTCCGGCTCGCTTGGCGCTTTCTCTTCTTCGACCGCAGCCGGAGGAGTAAGCGTCGGCGTAACGACAGGCTCGACAGGCTCGACAGGCTCGACTTTCTTCGGCGCGACGGGCGTCTCCTCGATTTCCGGCTTCGGAGCCGGCTTTTTCTTGAGCGAAGCCGGCTTCTCCGGTTTCGGCATCTCGAGGACGGGGATTTTACCTCCGCTCGAACCGGAAGGGGCAATATAATCTTCGCGACGAAACGCCTGAGACGTTTCGCTCTCACCCTTAACCGGGGCGGCCGCTTTCGGCGACTTGGATCGATTGATAAACGCCTTGAGCTTATCCGCCTCCTCGTCCGACAGGCTGGCGAGCGCGGACCCCTTCCCGGTGATCCCTGCTTTCGTACAGATATCGACAAGGACCTTATTGTCGATGTTCAGCTCTTTGGCTAACGCATAGATGCGAATTGGCAACGGGCGACTCCCTCAAAACCTTGACGCCGAACCGGAAAAATGCGGTTGGGGTCTTCGAGTCAAAAATCCATATTTCACGCGCTTCAAGACGACGCCTTAAAGCTGTATTATTCAGTTTTCTCGTCGAGTTACTCCGGCGACGTCTTTTCGGCGGGAGCGCTCTCGTCCTCGTAGGCGGGCGCTTGCTCTTCGACATTCTCCGCAGCGGCGATGCGATCTTTATCACGTTGTTTGCGACGTTGCTCGGAGGCGGCCGCCTCGGCCTCCTCGGCCTTCGATTCGGCCTGAGCGACGATGTGATCCGCTTGTTCTTGCGAGAGCCCGCCCATCTCCATCAACGCATCCGGCTCGATGATCGATAAATCGTCGAAGGTCAAGAAACCCTCGCCGACCAATTTTTCAGCCAACTCCGGCTCCACGCCGTCCAAGGAGGAGAAACCGGCCACGGCTTGTTCGATTTGCTCGTCCAGCTCCTCGCGAGTCATGATCTCGATATCCCAACCGCATAGCTTGCTGGCCAAACGAACGTTCTGACCGCGACGGCCGATCGCCAAGGAAAGCTGATCCTCTTGCACCAGCACAATCGCGCGACCGAGCATTTGGCAGAGAATCACCTCTTCAACTTGCGAGGGCTGCAAGGCGTTGGGAATCAACGCCTGCATATCGTCGCTCCAACGAACGATGTCGATGCGTTCGCCGCCCAACTCATCGACGATGTTTTTGATTCGATTACCGCGAACGCCGACGCAAGCGCCGACGCAATCGACGCGTTGATCCGAACTGGTCACGGCGACTTTCGTCCGATAGCCCGGCTCGCGGGAAATGGCGCGAACTTCGATCACGCCCTCGGAAATTTCGGGGATCTCTTGCTCGAACAAGCGCTGCACTAAAGCCGGCTTCGTTCGACTGAGGATAACCTTGATGCGGCTTCCCGACTTACGGACCTCATAAACGGTAGCGCGAACGCGTTCATTGGGGTGGTGCGATTCCCCGGGAATCTGTTCGCTCTTCGGCAAAATGGCCTCGACGTTGCCCAAGGAGACCGTGGCTGCGCCGCCCTCATAACGCTGGATCACGCCGGTGATCAGTTGACCTCGCAACTCGTCGTACTCGTCGAAGAGCTGATCCCGTTCCGCTTCGCGGATTTTTTGGATCATAACCTGCTTGGCGGTTTGCGCGCCGATGCGTTCCGATATTTCCGAAGGATCGAGAGGAACGCCGTCGCACGCTCCGCTGATCGTGCCGTTCGCGCGATTGATTTCCACGACGATGTTCGCCTGCTCGCCGTAATGCTTCTTGGCGGCGGAGACAAGAGCCGCTTCGATTCCGCCGAACACGACCTCCTTGTCGATGTTCTTATCGCGGTGAATCGCGTCAACGATTCTCAATACTTCGTTGGGATCCATCGGTCCTCTCTTTTCTTATTTCGCACTTCCAAAACGGTTGACGACGTCAAGCTCGCGCACTTATCGACGAAAGGGAGCGATTCCCCGAAGTGAAATCGCCGTCGAACGCACGAACGCATCGTGAAATAATTAACGGGCGGTCCATATACGACAAAACCTTCGCGCCGCAACGTTTTCGGTCATCCGCAAGACTAGGCGAATGCGCACCGCCACGTGGCGACGAGAAGGCTCTCGCCTTCTCCGCAATAAATAATTGCCGACCTCCCCGATCAGCAAAAGCCGATCAAGACGCCGCAAAATCTTGCGAGAGCTAAACTTAGTGTTTTAGCAATCCGGTAAGCATACCGGCCGGAACATGGAGTGTCAAGCCGTACAGGCCTCTCCGCTGAACGCGGAGAACCAGAATTTAACGTATTTCTCGAGGAGTTCATGAAAGAGAGGAAACGCCCCCTTCTATCATACTACTCGCAAAACCGTCGAACCAACACGGCGCTCGCCTGCCCTTGCGGGGTATACGACAAGTTAATAAATGAAGTACCTGCAGCAAGACCACTCGACGAAGCAACGGAAACCGGGCATTCGGGATCGGGCGTTTCGTAGTTTAGCGTCGGGAAAAGCTGATCGGCGCCCAAAGCCAAAACCGAGGCGATCAACTCAACCACTCCTCCGCCAGCCCCGAGATTTCCAAAGTTGCTTTTTGGAGCAACCACCGGAATCGGCGTCGATCGACCGGCAAAAACATGGGCGATCGCTTGCGCCTCCTCGACGTCGCCGGTCCGGGTTCCCAGCCCATGCGCGTTAATATGCCCAACATCATCAAGACTCAGGCCGGAGGAAGCCAAAACCGCCTTCAAAACATTCTCGACGGCTTGACGACGATTGGCGATGAGCGGGCGATTTGCCGCAAAACTTGAAGCGGATGCGAGCACTTCACCATAGATCGTTGCGCCACGGGCCTTGGCCGATTCCAAGCTTTCAATAACGAGGGCGCCGGCGCCTTCGCCTAACACTTCTCCCGTGCGGTTTTTATCGAACGGACGACTCGCCAAAGCCGCGTCAACATCGGCCAAGGCTAGCTCTTCCTGCTGCACCGCATGAATCGTCTTCATTGAATGGAGCCGAGTACCAGTACATCCAACGAGCATGAGGTCGGCCGACCCACGAACAATGATTTGCGTGGCCTCGCCTAGAGCGATATTTCCTGAGGCCTCCCGCAGAGTCACGGAGTTGCTCGGCCCGCGAAAATCGTTGTAAATCGCAATGTGGCTGGCCGGCATATTTGGCAGGAATTTCAACAGCCAAAGCGGCGACATTTTCTGCAGACCTTCGCCGCCCCAGCGCGAAAATTGAAACTCTCCGTTTTCATCCACGCATTGCCGAATTCCCTCGATGAACTCATCCGGAGGGGAAAGCATGTAGTCCGACCCAAAGCTGACGCCAGTCCGCTCCGCTTGAAGGCTGCCGTAGGCGACTCCTGCGTCTCCCAAGGCAATTTGGGCAGCGGCGACCCCCATCTGGCATTCGCGGCACATTAGCTTCGTACCTTTGCGAATGGCTTTCTTTTGCTCTTTATCGAGCGGCCCGAAGTTATCGATATCGCCCGTGAAGTCACGCGATTCCGCGGCAAAGCGAATTGAAAGCCCTTCAGTATGCCCCATCGTCAGAGGCGCAACCGCGTTTTTGCGGTCAATCAGACCAGCCCAAAGCGACTCCTTTGAGCACCCAAGAGGAGAAACCGCTCCGAGGCCAGTAATAACGACACGCTTTTTCGAGGACGCCGAAACCATACTCGCTTCCCGTTGCATTCAAAATACCCCAGGGGGTTGCTGTTAGAGCCAACAGTCTATCGCAAGAACCTGCGGAAGTCGAGAGGCTGCTTACCCTGCCCCCCCAACCATTCCCCTCCAAGCCAGCAACGAATCATTTTGTTCATATAATCCATAAGAAAAGTATCGGGGTAGCGCGAATTGCCCTAGAAGCACAATGAAAACCCAGCTATAGTGCCCCCCGACGTTCAGCTCCTCAAAAAAGGTTGAAATCGGTATGAATGCGATGGCCACACTACTCCCCTTCGTCGGAGTCCTCACCGCATTAGCGACCGCCTACATTCTCGTTAAAGTCTTTCCTGTTACGGCAAGCATCGGCCGCACCCAATCTATTGACGGCCTTCGCGGTTTTCTAGCCGTTTTCGTCGTTCTCCATCACGCGGCAGTTTGGCGTCTCTATCTCGTCTCTTATACATGGGAAAACCCCAAAGGAATAGCCGGCTTCTTCGGGCCTGGCAGCGTATCTCTTTTTTTTATGATAACGGGCTTCCTGTTTTACTCCAAAATCCTAGATGCGGACCAGAAGCCGCTCGACTGGACAAGAATTTACGTTTCCAGAATACTGCGACTCACGCCTCTCTACCTCTTTGCAATGGCGATACTCGTCATTTTCGTCGCATTCTCCACGCATTTCGTTCTAAAAACCTCTCGGATTCAGTTTGCTAAGGATTTATTTCAATGGTGCACTTTCACTATAACGGGCACGCCCGGCATAAATAATTATCCGAGAACCGCTCAAATCATCTGCTCCGTAATGTGGACGCTCCCTTACGAATGGATGTTCTACTTCACACTTCCGGCCTTGGCCGCATTCACAAGAAGACGGCCCCCGAAAAAAGTCGTGCTGTTCGGTTGCATAGCGTTATTGATCTATGGCCACTATAATAAATTTACTCTTAATTACCCCGTGAACGGATTTCTGATGGGAATGAGCGCCGCCCTCTTCTCAAAATACACTAACATCCGAAGCATAGCGAATTCCGCCTCCGCCTCACTAACCGTTCTCGCCTGCTTTGCCGGCTCTTTTGCTCTTTTTTGTTTCACAGAAAACAACAGTTTTGTTTGGCCATTAGCCGGCGCATTCATCTTGATCGCCGGCGGCAATACGCTGTTCGGACTATTGACGGTCGCACCGTCACGACTCTTAGGAGAGATCAGCTACAGCGTTTATTTGCTTCATGGTTTTTTCTTTTTTGCGGGCTATAACTTTTTCTTTGGAACGAGAACTTCCGCCCAATTTTCTCCGCTGCAACATTGGCTGATCGTCTTCGCGTGCATGCCTGTATTTTTGCTTGGATGCTGCCTAACATTCAAATACATCGAAGCTCCCGCCATGCGTTTCGTTTCATCTGCAACGTCTTTAGCTCATTCCTTTTTCCGTCTTGGACGAGCGGCTCGGCCCGCGACGGCTCTCCGCATATTTAGCCCCGAAACTTCCGAGACAACTAAAGGCATCAAGCGATTTCGAAAAGCCGCTTAATACAAACACTACGCGACACTCCGTCGTCTCCAAAGGGGCGTAGCTTCAACACTGCGAAAGCGCCGCCAACAACAACTTAAGTTCTTTATTCAAAAGGACTTACGAAACAGCGCAGCTTCTCGCCAAGTCCACCCGCAGATAAGCACGCAGCCCCCCCCTCTAATTATCTACGCCCATCTTGCGTACTGATGTATTTACCCTATAATCGGCATAGTCGATTTGATCGATCTTTTCGTCACGTCTTTTCACTGTTTTGGGTTTAAGAAACTCCATCTCGCAAAGGCAGCCGATCATGCAAAAAAAGCTGACGCACTGGGGAAAGCTACGGAAACACTTCGGCTTCGGTGATTACTCCAAACAAGATCGTCTTGCGCCGCATCGCGGTCGAACATTGCGGTTGGAACCGCTTGAGGATCGCAGTTTGCTGACTGTTCTTTACTGGGATCCGGATTGCTCCAACAATGGTTCCTTCGGCGGAACAGGCAACTGGTCGACGACGAACGCGTGGGTAGACGCTTCCGGCGCTCGCTACACATGGAACAGCAGCCGATCGGGCGACGAGGCCGTCTTCAAAGGAACGGCCGGCACGGTTACGCTCACCTCGGCTATTAGCGCACTGAAAATAAATTTCCAAGACGTCGACGGCTACGTCATCGGCGGGAGCTCGTACGCTTTAACTCTCACCAACAGCGGCCTTGCAATCGCGGCCACCGTCTCGGCGGCGATCAATTGCAGAATCGTCGACACAGGGACGAGCCAGCAATGGTCCGTCGCTTCGGGAAAAACGCTCGCCTTCTCCAATACCGTCACGTACGCCAGTCGCGAACTGTTTATGCAAGGGCCCGGCACGTGCACCTTCTCCGGCTCTCTTTCCGGCGGAGCTTTCGGCGTCGGCGGATATGGAACCGCCACCTTTACCGGCTCTTGCAACATGACCAACGAATGGAACATCTTTACCGGCAACGTCACCAGCGGCGCCATCAATTGGAACAGCACGGGAACCGCCTCCGCCGGTTGCAACGTACTCGTCGGATACAACGGAGGGAGCGGCGTTTTCACGCAGACCGCCGGGCTCGTATGTTCGCCGTCCAACTTCGATTACGAGGTCAGCGGGAGCGTCTACAACCTCTACGGCGGAACCTTAAGAACGCCCAACATCAACTACTACGCCTCCGGAGCCACTCCCGCCGGATGCAGCATTAACTTCGCAGGCGGAACGCTGCTTGCTACGGGCAACCTTACAGCTAGCAGCGGGCTCTCAGTCAACATTTCCGGCTCTGCGAACAGCGTAATTGACACTGGCGCCAATTCCGTCTCCCTCGCCGGTTCCATTCAAGGTGACGCGGTTCTCGTAAAATCAGGAACGGGATCTCTTACCATCAGCGGAGCCGCTAATAACATCGGTTATTTCGGCGTTTGGCAGGGCTCGGTTTCGCTCGGCAGTAACTTGAACGTCGGTGCCTTGACAATTTACAACTCCGCCTCGGTAAAACTCAATAATTACAATGCGACAGTCGGCTGGATAGCCAACGGCAGCTCAGCTGAAACCATTCAACTGGGCAGCGGCACGTTGGCGGTCGGCGACTCTTCAACTCGCTCCTTCAGCGGCGTCATCTCGGGAACGGGCTCCGTCGTCAAAAAGGGAAGCGGAACGCTAACGCTTTCCAGCGTCAACACCTACACCGGCGGAACTCGCATCGAAGCAGGCATCCTCTCTCTCTCAGGCGCGACGAATCGCTTAGCGACGACCGGCAATATCACCGTCGCCGGCGGAACCCTGGACTTCGGCGGGTACGGGCAAACCACTTCGGGCGTCGTCAACTTCGTCGATGCCGACGGCGGCGTCATCCAAAATGGAACTTTAACTCTCACCAACAGCGGCCTTGCAATCGCGGCCACCGTCTCGGCGGCGATCAATTGCAGAATCGTCGACACAGGGACGAGCCAGCAATGGTCCGTCGCTTCGGGAAAAACGCTCGCCTTCTCCAATACCGTCACGTACGCCAGTCGCGAACTGTTTATGCAAGGGCCCGGCACGTGCACCTTCTCCGGCTCTCTTTCCGGCGGAGCTTTCGGCGTCGGCGGATATGGAACCGCCACCTTTACCGGCTCTTGCAACATGACCAACGAATGGAACATCTTTACCGGCAACGTCACCAGCGGCGCCATCAATTGGAACAGCACGGGAACCGCCTCCGCCGGTTGCAACGTACTCGTCGGATACAACGGAGGGAGCGGCGTTTTCACGCAGACCGCCGGGCTCGTATGTTCGCCGTCCAACTTCGATTACGAGGTCAGCGGGAGCGTCTACAACCTCTACGGCGGAACCTTAAGAACGCCCAACATCAACTACTACGCCTCCGGAGCCACTCCCGCCGGATGCAGCATTAACTTCGCAGGCGGAACGCTGCAAGCGACCGGAAATCTTATCGCCGGATCCAATCTATCCTACACTTCGGCGTTTGCGACGACCTCTTCTATCGACACAAACGGCTACTCCGTTTCCTTGGCCGGCAACGTCACCGGTCAAGGAACGCTCACTAAATCCAGCTCGGGAACGCTTGCCCTCAGCGGCGTCAACTCCCTTGGACAATTAACCGTCAACGCTGGAACAGTTCAACTTGGAAGCGCTTCGGCCCTGACAGCCGGGACCAACGTAGTTCTCAACAACAGCGGCGTGCTAAATCTTAATAACTACTCGGTCAGCATCGACTCGCTCGCCTCTTCCAGCTCAAGCAGTTCCGTCACGCTAGGAACTGGAACGTTGACGATCAACGCCGACATCGCCCAAACCTTCGCAGGGGGCATCTCCGGCGCGGGAGCCCTTATTAAGACCGGCTCCGCGATCCAAACGTTCACCGGCGTCAACACCTACGTCGGCGGAACGACGATTAACGGAGGAACGCTTCAACTCGGCAACGGCACGACCAGCGGCTCGATCGTCGGAAACGTCGCTAATAACAGCGTACTTGTTTTCAACGAGGCCGCGAACGCCGTTTTTAGCGGAAACATAAGCGGAACCGGAACTGTCACGAAAATCGGCTCCGCAACTCTTTCGCTCAGCGGAGTCAATACGGTCGCCAAATTGAAAATTGACGCCGGGACGGTTAAGCTCGGAAGCGCATCAGCCCTTTCCGCCGCCACCGACGTCACCATCAACAATAGCGGCGTTCTGAACCTCAACAACTATTCCGTGAACGTCGGCTCGCTCGACTCGTCCAGCGCGACGAGTTCGGTCGCTTTGGGCACGGCAACGCTAACCGTCAACGCCGATGAAGACTGTCGCTTCGCCGGAGTCATCGGGGGAACCGGCGCCGTCGTGAAGCAAGGCGATAAGAAACTTACTTTCACTAACGCCAACATCTATACCGGCGGAACGACGATTCAGGCGGGCGCCTTGCAACTGGGCGACGGGGCGACGGACGGCACGATCGTCGGAAACGTCACTAATAACGGATCGCTTATTTTCGCCGAAGCCGCCGACGCCGTCTTCAGCGCTAACATTAGCGGAACGGGGACCGTCGCGAAAATCGGCGCCGCCTCTCTCTCGCTCGGCGGAACGAATAGCTTTAGTCAATTGTCGATTGACGAGGGAACCGTTTCGCTCGGCGGCGCGTCGGCTTTCTCCTCGGGCGCCGCGCTAACCTTCACCGGTTCCGACGGCGTTCTCAACTTAAACGGCCACGGAATTACCGTCGGCAAGCTTGAATCCGTCGGCGCGAACGCCGCGGGAGCCGTTCTTCTGGGCGACGCCGCGATTACGATCAATAGTTCGACGAGCCAAACCTTCGCCGGCGACATTTCCGGCGACGGCTCCGTTACGAAAACCGGCGCAGGCGTGCAAACTTTCTCCGGCACGAATACATACACGGGCGGAACCTACGTCAACGCCGGAACGCTCGCTCTCGGTAGCGCAACCGCTCTTCCGACCGGCTCGATGTTGGCGGCGGCCTACGCACAAGGAAATCTTTTCGTAAACGGCGGAACGCTCGATCTCGGCGGCTTCGTCGCGGAGCCGGAAATCCTCGAGCTTAACGGCGGCGCCGTCACGAACGGCGTTCTTGAGGCGATCTTCAGACTCAGCCTTTACGAGGGTGAAATCACCGCGGAATTGCGGGCGCATAGCGCCGGCGCAAGCATCACCAAGCAAGGAACCGGCGACGTCACGATCACGCCGCCGAGCGGAACGTCGCTTTCCGGCTTCGACATCCTCGTGTGGCAAGGAAACCTCGACGTCGACGGCCTCGTTGAAAACGGAGACGTCTACGTTCGCGTCGACAACGAAGACGCTCAATTCACCGCAACGTCCATCGACTCCAATACCGTCACGATCACCGAGACGAATTACGAAGCGTTAACCGCGACGGCAGCCGCTTTAACGACCGTTTCGAGCGTCACTTCGCCCAACGCGAGCGGAACCTACACGGTCGGCGACGTCATCTATATCGACGTCACGTTCACCACACCGGTAATGGTTTGCGCCGAGCCGCAGCTGCTCTTGAACACGGGCGCTTCCGAAACGAGGATTGCAACCTACGTTAGCGGAACAGGAACGAACACCCTCCGCTTCGCTTACACGGTTCAAACGGGCGACGATTGCGCCGCCCTCGACTACTCCAGCACGACGGCTCTGCAAATCCTCGACTCGACCGGCATGCTTATCAGTCCTTTCGGCTTTCTTTCGACGGATTCGCTTGTTTTGGCCGAGCCGGGAACAGCCGGTTCTTTGAGCGCCAGTTGCACGATTACGCTCGACGCGTAATTTGAGCTCGGGCAATGTTGCAGAAAACGCCGCGTTCAGGGATATGAAAGACCTGAACGCGGCCACCCCTCCTCCGCACCACCCGAAAGAACTGCAACTCAACCCCCTCTTCTAGATTCATTTCGTCCTATCTTCCGGTTGACAGGTCCGCCGGATGCGTTTAGGATGATTCGTTTCCATAGTTTGCGAATCTGTTAGATTATGGCGACCTTGCTGGTTCATTCAGCGGCGTTTTACGGAATGTCGCCTCGATTCGGCGGTCGTTTGCCGATATTATTTCGTCACCGAAACACATTTAATCATTGAATTTGAGGAAGCGTATCCATGGCTGTCCCGAAGAGACGTCAAAGCAACGCCCGCACAGGCTCGCGTCGCGCGCACGATTTCAAAACGCCGAAGGAATTGTCGTATTGCCCGCAATGCAGCACGGCGGTGCCCACACATGTGATTTGTCCAAACTGCGGGCACTACATGGGCCGTAAAATCGTGGAGCAGTCGTGAGCAAAATCGCGTTTTTATTTCCGGGCCAAGGCGCTCAATATATCGGGATGGGTCGGCGATTGGTCGATACGCTTCCCGCCGCGCGTCGATTATTCGATCGCGCCGGCGAAGTCCTCGGCTACGATTTGGCCAAAATTTGCTTTGAAGGCCCTGCCGATCAGCTCGACTCGACAGTCGTCAGCCAACCGGCGATCTTCGTCGCCAGCTTGGCGGCGCTTGAATCGTTGCGCGCCGAGACTCCCGACGTCGTACTCTCGTGCGAGGCGACGGCCGGTTTGAGTTTGGGAGAATACACGGCGATGGCTTTTGCCGGCGTGATGGAGTTTGAAGACGGCGTAATGCTCGTCCAAAAACGCGGCGCCGCGATGCAAGAGGCCGCCGACGCCACGCCGAGCGGCATGGTCACGATCCTCGGGCTTGAGCTTTCGCAAGTGCAAGCTTTGTGCGAGAAAGCCCGCAGTGACGCCACGCTTGAAGTCGCTAACATGCTCTGCCCCGGAACCATCGTCATCTCCGGCGACAATGCCGCTTGCGAACGAGCCGCCGAATTGGCGCCCTCGATGGGCGCGATGAAAGCCATTCCTTTGGCCGTGGCCGGCGCCTTCCATACGAAGGTGATGCAGCCGGCCGTCGAACGTCTGGAGCAAGCGTTAGCGGTCGTGCCGATGAAGAAGCCTCGCATCCCCGTCATCTCGAACTTCGACGCTAAGCCGCATGACGACCCCGAGGAAATCCGCAGGCTGCTTATGCATCAGGTGCTTAGCCCGGTCCGCTGGGAAGAATCCGTGCGTTATTTAATCCAGCAAGGTTTTTCGCAATTTTACGAAATTGGCCCCGGCCGCGTGCTTCGCGGTCTGCTGAAGCGCATTGATCGTAGCTTGCCCTGCCAATCGGTAGAGGCGTAATTCCTTCCGCCGAAAGGGAATTTCTCCGGCGGATTGCGAAAACCACGTCGCGGCGGCTATAATCGCCGCGAGACGTTGCGGGTTTGCGCCGCTCGCGGATTTTTGGCGAGAATGCGCTTCGCGCAATTCAAATTGGAACGCCGACTGATTAAAAACGGCCGTGCGAAGCCAACCGATAATTTCGGCGAACATCATCCCAGGATAGAGGAGCTTCTTTAATGACGGATCAATCGAAAAGCAACATCACCGCCGACCTCTCCGGCCGAATCGCGTTAGTAACCGGCGCCGGACGCGGCTTGGGACGCGCCATTGCCGAAACGTTGGCCCGAGCCGGGGCGAAGATCGCTTGCATCGACGTCAACGAAGAAGCGATGAAAGGCACTTGCGAAGCCGTTCGCGCCCTTGGCTCCGAAGCTGAAGCCTGGGCATGCGACGTCACCAACAGCGCTCGCGTCAATGAAGTCGTCGATGAAGTCGTCGAACGCATGGGCGGACTGCACATCCTTGTGAATAACGCCGGCGTCACGCGTGACAACATGCTCCTCCGCATGAAAGACGAACAATGGGACCTGGTCCTTGACATCAACTTGAAGGGGACGTTCTTCTTCACCCGAGCCGCCGCGAAGCCCATGATGAAGAGTCGCCAAGGCAAAATCATCAACGTCGCTAGCGTCTCCGGATTGATGGGCAACCCGGGCCAAGCTAATTACTCCGCCTCGAAGGCCGGCGTGATCGGCTTCACGCGAACCGTCGCCAAAGAGCTTGCCGGACGTAACATCACGGTCAACGCCGTCGCCCCCGGCTTCATCGCTACGGACATGACGGCCGCCCTCGGCGAAGACATTCTCACAGAGGTAAAAAAACAAATTCCGCTGGCTCGACTTGGCCAACCGCAAGACGTCGCCGACGCCGTGCTGTTCCTGGCTAGCGACGCCGCTTCGTTCATTACCGGTCATATTCTGACCGTGGACGGCGGCTTGACCGTCTAGTTTGAACGGCTACTTTGTCGCCCTCCAATCGCGTAATTCGCAAGCGACGCCTTGCAATTTTCGAGGCACGCGGCGACAAGATGCGAACGATAGAGAACATTTTCCGATTAAGTCGCAAAAATAGATCTCGGAGATATAGACACGGATCGTAAAAACAGCTATACCATCCGAAACTAATTGCATCGAGCTGCCAAAATGTATCATCATTTTGATTAGAAAGTTTCCCGATACCCCACTGCGTTGAGCGGCTCAGTATTTGGGAAATGACAAATAAGCAATTTGCGTTAGATAGTTTGAGTCGCCTATGGAAAGTTTGTCGGTTTTTTCACCGGCAACGATCAATTAGGCTGGAGGATTTCCCGGCGTAAGCCGATGATTAAGGCCGATTATGCTCGCAAAATGCAAAATCGGCTCCCCTCAGTCGTTTTTTTCATAGCTGATTCATGGTTTAATTTCATGGTCGGGGGCCTTTTGGACTTCCCCTAAATTTGGTTACAGGAGGACCTGCAAGGTGGCCTCAGTCTCAGAACGAGTTATTGACATCGTCGCCGAACAACTCGGCGCAAACAAAGAAACGATTACCCGGGACACTTCCTTCGTGAACGACTTAGGCGCCGACTCGCTCGACACCGTTGAGTTGGTCATGGAGCTGGAAGAAGAGTTTGACATCAACATTCCGGACGATGCGGCGGAAAAGATCCAAACCGTCGGCCAAGCCATCGATCACATCGAAAAGGCGGTCGGCGACTCAGCCGCTTCGTAAAAGCAACAAAGCTCTTTTCGCGGCGGACCTCGTGCAAGCGTCGTCCGCCGTTTGAAAAGTTCTCTTGAATTCTCGTCCGTCGTCCGCCGCGAGTTCCCTCGCGGATTCCACCACCCAGGCACTATTCCCTCGGAAATTCATGAAACGGCGCGTTGTAATAACGGGTCTTGGCGCGGTTACGGCTCTTAGCTGCCGCGTGGAAGAATTGTGGACGCGAATCTGCAACGGCGAAAGCGGCGTCAAGCAAATCGAGCGTTTCGACGCGACGGGTTACCGTTCCCGCATCGCCGGCGAGATCGTCAACTTCTCGACGGACGGCTACATTGAGCAGAAAGACGTCAAGCGATTCGATCGTTTCGTTCAGTACGCGCAAGTGGCCGGAATTGACGCAGTGCGCGATTCCGGCTTGGACTTCGAGAAAGTCGATCGCTGGCGGAGCGGCGTGATCCTAGGTTCAGGAATCGGCGGACTGGAAACGATCGAAGTTCAGCACAAGCGGCTTTTGGATAAAGGGCCGGACAAAATCTCTCCCTTTACCATTCCCAAGCTGATCGGCAACGCCGCGAGCGCGCAACTGGCGATCGAATATAAGCTTCATGGAATCAATCAAGTGGTCGTGACGGCCTGCGCCAGCGCGACAAACGCGATGGGCGACGCCTTTAAGGCGATTCAGCGCGGCGAAGCGGAAGTGATCCTCACGGGCGGCAGCGAAGCGGCCTTAACTCCCGTCGGCATCGGCGCGTTCGGCAGCATGCGCGCTTTGTCGGAGCGAAACCACGACCCGGCCGGCGGAAGCCGCCCGTTCGACAAGGAACGCGACGGGTTCGTGCTCAGCGAAGGCGCCGGAGTGGTCGTCTTTGAAGACTACGAGCATGCAAAAGCGCGCGGCGCTAAGATTTACGCCGAACTGTTCGGATACGGCGTAAGCTGCGACGGCGGCCACATCACTCAGCCCGATAAAGACGGCATCGGCGCCGCTCACGCGATGGCGATGGCGGTCAAGGATTCCGGACTGGATCCGGAACGAATCGGATACATTAACGCCCACGGAACGAGCACGCCGTTGGGCGACGCCGCCGAAACGAACGCGATCAAGAGCGTATTCAAAGATCACGCCAAGGCCTTGAGCGTATCGAGCACGAAAAGCCAACTCGGCCATTTGCTTGGCGCGAGCGGCGGGGTGGAAATCATCTGCTGCGTGCTGGCTCTTCGCGACGGCGTGATTCCGCCGACGATCAACTTGCACACTCCCGATCCGGAATGCGACCTGGACTACACGCCGAACGTCGCGCGTCAGCGAGTCATCGAATTCGCCATGTCGAACAGCTTCGGCTTCGGCGGCCACAACGGCAGCCTTATCGTCGGCAAATTGCAAAACAGTTAACGAGTTCATGCATTCAAGAAAAGAAAAAACGCCGGCGAATCCGTCGGCGTTTTTTCTTTTCTCTAAGCGTAAATTTCCGCGACGCTCATCGAGAACCCCGACGGAATATCCTCTACACGCTCGGCGACATCTTCACGATCTCTCCCTGAACTAGATCTGTCGAATCGGAGTCACCGAAAACATAACACCGGTCAGCAATTATTGCTATTTCGATAGCTTCTCTACCCTGTCGCCAACTTGCGAAGCGCTTCGACGCCTCGTGAGATCGTCTCGTCCGACGCCGCGAATGAAATCCGAAAATGCGTATCCTTTCTGCTGAACACGCTGCCGGGAATGATCAGCAATTGATGCTCATCGATCGCGCTGCGCAGGAAATCATCGCCGGTCTTGCCCGCCGGAAGCTTCGGAAAGGCGTAGAAAGCGCCGCCGGGCGCAGACAATTCGTAATAGCCCGCAAGGCCCTCGACGATCATGTTTCGCTTTCGGCGATAGGCCTCTATCTGCGGCGTCATATCGACGTCCATCGCGACGGCGCAAGCCCATTGCATGGGATGGGGCGCACAGACGAACGAATACTGTTGCAATTTCAGCATCTCTTGAATCAGTTCTTTCGGCCCGTGGGCAAAGCCGACTCTCCAGCCGGGCGCGCCGTGGCTCTTGCTAAACCCGTCGATCACCAACGTGCGATCATTAAACTTGGCGGGCGAGACGAACTCGCCGTCGTAGCAGAACGAGCGATAAATCTCATCGCTCAATAGTAGCACGTCCTTCTCGGCGGCCAACTTGGCCAAGCCGCGCACCGTCGCCTCGTCAACGACCGCGCCGGTCGGATTGGCCGGACTGTTGAAAAGAATCAGTTTCGTTCGCGGGGTAATCGCCTCGGACACGCGATTCAGATCAATCTTGAACCCGGGATACGTATCCACGAAAACCGGTACGCCGCCGATGGCCTTGACCAAGGCCTCGTACATCACGAAATACGGATCGAAAATCACGACTTCGTCGCCAGGATTGACGACCGACATCAGCACTAGCATCAGACCGCCGCTAGTTCCTGAGGTAACAAACGCCTCGCGATCCGAATGTCCGTATTCTTGCTTCACCCGCTCCGAAACCTTGTTCAAAAGAACGGCGGCGCCCTGGGTGACCGAATAACCGTTCTTTCGATTTTGAATCGCTTCGACGCATGCGTTCCTCACCTTCTCGGGCGGATCAAAGTCGGGCTGGCCGATGGAGAGGTTAATAGGGTTCTTCAGCTTTGCGCCCAGGTCGAATACTTTTCGAATACCCGAGGCGTCAAATAATCGCATACGGTCAGCAATCCACTTCGATGACATAACGGCTCAACTTTCTTTCCGACGGAAAACGTGCCGGCCTTAAAGGCCAAAGAATAACGCACTCCGGAGCGCTCTATTATCCTAAGCGAACGGACTTCGATCAAGTGACGAAAAATGCCGCCAAACGGACCGTTTTGCGGCATTGAAGAAAGACGCGGGCAGAAATTGGCGTTTACCGCACTTTGCAGCGGAAGCGAACGACGCCGCCCTCGCCGGGCTGAACCGGCGCATGTACGTCGCAGCGCACGACCAGCGAACCTTTTTCGTTCTCTTCGGTATAGAATTTCGCTTCGCGGCTGCACTGAGCGCTATTCGGAACGTATTCCAAACGCGAGCTAAGACTATCGACGATCGTCACGTTGCCGATCACTTGATTGCCCACATTATCGAAGCGAATGGTGAACTCGACTGTCTCTCCGGAGTTCGCAAACGGCGTCGAGGCGACTTTGACGACCTGCATGCGCGGAGTGGCCGGCGGTTCGTTGACGACGTAAACACCTTCAAACTTGTCGTCTTTAACCACTTCCATTGGGCCGCTTTTGTCAAGAATGACTTGGACCGCCTGTTTGCTCTCCCATGCCACGGCCGCCTGGGCTCCCCGAGCGAGCATGGGGGCGTCAGACGATTCGACGAAACCTTGCCGAATGACGGCTATGTTTTCATACGCCTTGAAGGCGTCTTGGAACCCTCGCGGTCCAATCACGCTCGAAACCGCCCCATCGCCTTGCCTCATGCGAAAGGCATGAGCCGGAATGGCCGCAATTTCGTTGTTCGCTTGCACACGTTGCTTCGTCGTGCTAATGAATTCCGTCGTCCTTGGAGCCGCGATTTTCGCCTTGCTTCCTTCCGCCCTCAAACCCTCGGACTGTTCGTTCGACACGAGACCGACGACTTTTCGAACGGAGCAAAACCGCGGACTGTAGATGTAAGTCGGATTGCTTGGCTGAACGATCGTCCTACCTTCGACGGTATCGAAATGCCCGACAGTGTCCTCCGCCTCGACCCCATGAGCCTCGCCTTGTTTGCCCACGGTCGCTCCAACTCCTTCGTCGCCGCCGTCGCGGAGATATTCGTCTTCCGGCCAAGGCTGGCGCATTCCGTCCGGCGCCCACGACGGATAGGCCGCGTAGGGCAACGGCGTCGGTTGTTCGACATTTTGCGAGACCGCGTCTTGCGGACAGTTTTGCGGCAAGTCTTGGCTAGCGACGAATTCGTTTCGAACGATTTTCGCACCGCCGGGACCGGCTCCGATCGCAAGACTTTCATCAAAGCCGAAAACGCAAACGGCCATGAACGCCGCAGCGATCGCCATTTGTTTTCGTCCGATTTTTCGGCTCATCCGCAATTCCATCTGATTAACCCTCGCGATTTGCATCGTCTTCGTCGTTCGTTTTCGCTATTTCAAATCAATACCGCTCGTCGGCGGAGGCGCCAAAAGTTTTACCGGTTCATTGATTCGGACGTTTACGCCTTCTCGGTTTGCTCCCGACGCCTCGGCATTGAGCGTAATCACCTCAACCGCCCTCGCGGATTTTTTTTCTTTCGCCGAGGCAAGCTGCGTTAGCGCGACGTCGATGTCGTAGACGGCCATCTTCTTCGCCGGCATCGCGACGGGCGTCTCCGTTGCAGCGGATATCGTCGGCTCCGGGGCGGCGTACGACGCTTCTCGATCCAAGGCAAGCCGACGACCGGCTCTAACGTCCTCCGCGCGAAACACGTCGGAGATCGTCGTTTCGGCGGAAGTGCGCACCACTTTAGCATCCCTATACATACTTATGGACGCCGTCGCCGGTTGCGTTTCTCGCGAATATTTCGTTTGCATTTGCGGCTGCGGAACCGATTGCGTTCTCGGCAAAGGAGGCGGTTGCGTCCGTTGATACGATTTCTCGCTCGCACTCGAAACGTACCGCAAGAATTTCGGCGAACCGTAAAGGAACGTCGGATCGACGGACTCCTCGGCGGTCGGCACTCGTCCGCCCATGCGGAGAATAGCCATCGGTCGCCCTAAAGCGTCGGCCACAACCAAGGGGTCTTGCTTCGGCGCCGCGTCAAACCAATTCTGCTCCTGCCCAACTGACGAAACCGGAATCGCGTTGCGCGGATCTTCCAAGTAAATCACTCGCGTCACGTATTTTCCCGCCAGGGCCAATCGCAAATCCTCTTCGGTCAACTCGATTGGAACCGGAAAGCGCAGCTCTTGGCCGATCGGCGGATACAGCCTATTGACAACTTCAATCGTCGGATAGAGTTCGTACCCTTCCGCTCGCGGAATGCCGGTCACCCGGAACCGATAAACCGCGCCGAGTTGCATTCCGACTTTTCGAGGCGCCTCTTGCGACTCGTCGAATTGTCCCGCCTCGGCCAACGAAATCGAGATCCCTTTGGGCCCCTTGATTTCGACCGGTTGAAAGTATCCCGACATCGGAACGCCGTTTTGAACTTGCAAGCTTCCAATCGCTCCCGGAGGCATGTCGCCGTTGGTCCAGAAATGCGCATTGGGCTGTTGCGCCGAAGCGGCGCAAACGCCCCATAGCATAAGGGTCGCGACGCCTAATTTGCTTGCAAGATTCATTGATATTCCGGCGGCCGATCGCGAACGTCTTGGCGCTTTCGCCGTCCGATATTGCCTTCGTGCGGCAAATTCTCCGCATAGCGAATTCATCGGCGACTTTAGAATCAAAAAGTTCATCGTCGGGTTTACACGCCCCAAGCCGAATCCGCTCTTCGGCATTCGTGATGCGATCGACTCACGGATTCGACTTGGAAACGCATTATTTGCAAGAAAGGTGGATAAGAAAAGTTCACTCCAGTTTTCGCAACGGTCGGCGGCGTCGCGGCCGAAGCCTTAACGCCGCTCATCGGTTAACTGTTAGTTCCCGCTCGAAGAAGCGGTGGCGTACCCTTCATCGCCCGATTGCGTCGGGCAAGGCGTTCCTTCTTGAACCTTTTGAAAGCGGTCGCTCAAAGGTTGGCGGAACAAGCCGGCGGTCGTGCTCGTGCGTTCGACGATGCGAACGTGATCGACGGGCTTCGGATAGGTTATGCCCGGCGTCTCTTTCACGTCAACGCGGACTTTATCGACCGGTTTCGGAATATGGACGTACGTATGATTCTTGATCACATGCTTTTGCAATCCGGCAGGAGCTCCAAGGGGAACATGCGGCGGTCCGGGCAATCCGATCGGAGTGCCCGTAATCGGCATGCCGTATTGCGGCGCATTCACGCCCGAAATGTATCCGCGGGGCATCGTGGTCGGAGTTCCGGTGACCGCCATCGGCAACGGAGCGTTCGCTTGCGTGGCCGGAGCGACTCCCGACGATCCTGCAACCGGCTCTTGATAAGCCGTTTGCTGAATGTCGGCCTCGTGCGGCGACGCCGGAGCGGCCGCGCCGGGGGTCTGCAAATCTTTATTGCCCAATCGAATCACCGCCAAGATAGCTCCGCGGCGATCGGCTTCGACGATCGGATCGACGCCTGGATCGAGCCGCGTGCTAACCAGCGTCTCGACGCCGGCCACGGCCAGCTCTTGAAATTCCGGATCAGGCAAATAAATCACTTTGGTCACGAAATTGCCCGACGTAACTTGGTCGAAGTCTTCCGGAGTAAATTGCACCGGGATCGCGTTGTGCGCCAAGAAGGCTTCGCTGCGAGGCAATGCCGGAGCCACCTCCAAGGTCGGATACAACTCCGCTCCCGCTCGTCCGGGAATGTTCGACAATTTCAAACGATACAGCGCGGCCTGCGGGAAGTTATAGCGGCCAGGGGCGACCAACGGCTCGGAATCGAATTGATTCGGAGCGGTCACGTCCCAACTGATCGACATCCCTTCCGGACCCACGAACGCGACCTGCGACGCCTGCGGCGGCGTCGGCACTCCGGGATGATTCATCATCACGCCGGGACCAGGCCCGTCCACGCCGGGACCAGGACGCATTAACATTTCGGCGGGCGGCAGGTTTTGCTTACCGGGAACCCGGCATCCTCCGATCGCCACGGCGGCAAGTAACAAACCTAAATACCAATACCTCATCATATCCCCCCTCCTTGCACTTGCGATGCGAAACGGGACATTCCCGATTTGCCGCAAGCTCGAAGTGAAAAGTCACGTATTCGTTCCCTGGCCAATCTCCCAGGAAACGCCCTACGGCCGAGTATCGCTCGGCGACCAATAAAACGAGAAAACAATGACGGCTACGCCGAGAAAACCAACGCTCGCGCAAGTTTGCCTCGCACGAAAAGTCCGTCTAAGGAGTAAGGTCGGTCCGTTACAACACGAATCTTTGGAAAATCCCGCAATACTGACAGAGAGAACCCGACGAGAAACATTGCCGCAGACGGCCCACTTTACCGAGAATCGGTCAAATTGCCCGCTTGACTGTCAAAACGGTCGTTTTGGCGATGCGCAAAAGAAAAACGCCGCCGGAAAACCGGCGGCGCCTCTCTCTCTTCTTCATATCTTCACAAGGAGTATCTTAAAACTTAGGCGGCAAATCTCGCCGAGCGTCGAGCTCCGCGATTCCGCCCCGCCCAAAATTCCTCGACCCGCGCTTGATGACGAATTTCCTCCAATTCCTCTTCTAGCGCAATCGCTTCCTCGGGGGTCAATTCTTCTTCCGGGCCGTCAAATATCCGCAAAATCGGTCGTAAAAGGTCCTCGGTTTCAAAACGTTCCATTATCAAACCTTCCAGGGCCTTGCCCTTGTTCATCCCGTAACGATCGATGCAGGCACCGCGACGAACGATCTCCCGCGGAGTTCGCGTGTCGCGTCAATGTGCAATTACCTGTGTTCGACGAATTCGGGAGCAACCATTGCTTCTCGCGCAACCGGACGAGCATTCACACAAGAAAGAATGCGCATTGTCGTCTCGCCGGTTCCGTTTAGATAAGCGAAGCGTAATAACAAAAAATAGGTCTGGCCAAAATCTCCATTCACTTATTTCGCGAAATTCGCATCCTATGCGAATCAAACGTCGAAGCGAGCTAGGCTGCGCGACGATTGCGGTATTCCTTTAAGCCAATGGCGCGAATAGGCGGCGCCGAAGATCCGTTTGAACGACGATAGCTTTGCGTTCGCGAATTCGCTCGTAACCGCGCGGATTCGGCGAATTGGGCGGCGACCTCTTCGCGGTGCATCAATTCCGAGTCAATCGCCTCGCTAAGCGTCAAAAGCTGGTCATCGTTAAGATGTCGGAACTGTCGGATAATCGAGTCCATCGCTGCTTCCTTTCTGAAAAATGAGTCGGCCGAGCCGACCTCGCCGCACCGCTCGTAGCGATCCGACGAAATGTGAAAAAACGTAATTAAGTAACCGAATAATCATGCCGCGCGACGTCGCGAATCGACGCCGAACGGAATCGTGCGAGGAAATTTACAGTCAAGCGCCGCGTTCCATTCCGAAGCATCCATCGGTCCGAGGTAATACGGCGATCCGCAGGAGCGCACTAAAATTTCGAAGTCATCGCTCGTCTTTTCGACGTGGACGATGACGTTCTCCGCCCCCAACGACCGCGAAGCTTGCAAAAACGCGTCCGCCGCCAATGAACAATCTTCGCCGTCGCCAATCACGACGAACGAAGCGTCCCGTATGCGTTGACGAATTTCCGGCAAACCCCGCTCTGACGCGAACTCCACATAGCGACCGTTCTCTCCCGCCCATGCGCTAATCCGTTCGAAAAGCGAAGGAGTCGGATAAAACACGGTCAAGTCGAATACGTGATGAAGCGTTGGGCGTTTCATGGGTGCGTCCGTCAGTCTCATTCCATGCTCTCGCCGGCCTTAGCGACCGAACGACGCAAACGAACCAGTTGACGATTTTTACGGCGTTGTTAGCGCAAAACACGAAACCGACAACCTCTGCACGGTCGGGTTATCGGAGTCGTACGTTCCTTAAGGAATGCAAGCGTCGTTCCAATCACGAGAATATTCCCGAATTCGTCGTAAACTACGACCAGACTCGAGTTTGCGGAATAGGCGTTTTTAGCAAAGAGATCAAGCTTTAGAGAAAAGGCAGCAATGCGCGGCGCGGCGACGGCTGCAATGCGCGACATACCCCGCCTATTGTCAGGCTTTCCGCAAATGCTGTTGCGGGTCGATTGAGAAACTCCCCCGTATAGCGAGCAGTCCATCGAGAGCTAACGTCGCATATTTCCGCTCGGAGAGCGTAAGGCCAAATCGGCACGTTGGAGAAGTTCACGACTGGCTTGATGCTGCGGGGCCACGCTCAACGCATTTTGCGCGGCGACGAACGCCTCTTGCGGTCTTCCGGAAAGGAGCTGGGCTTGCCCAAGGGCAAAGAAAACGTCGGCGCTCGGCGTTTCGCGAGTCGCTGCGGCGGCTAATCGATCGACGGCGTCGTCATACCGACCAAGAGCAATGTAAGCTTGCCCCATCATATAGAGCGCGCGTTGCGGCTCTTCGCCAGGGGGGTATGTCTCGACGAAATTTTGCAACGCTTGCAAGGCTCGCTCAGGCTGATTCATCTCACGATAGAGATCAGACGTCTGCCAAAGGATTTGACGATTGCCCGGCGAATAACGCATCGCTCGCATATAGTCGGCCAAGGCGTCTTGCTTCATCCCTGCGGCGCGGCGCACGCTCGCCCTTGCGGCCCAAGCCTCGGGCATTTTCGGTTCCAAGTCTAGCGCCTGCCGTGCGCAACGATCGGCTTCGCTCAAATTGCCGAGGCTCAAATTCATTTCCGCCAATCGCACCCAAAACGAGGCGTCTTCGCCGGCATAGGTCGCCGCTTGGTTCATTTGCTCAACCGCTTCGGCCTTCGCCCCTCGCCGCCAAAGCGCTTCGGCATAGTTGCGTCGCGCCTCGGAATCGACGGGGCATGCTGCGACGGCTTTCGCCAAGAGCGCTTCGGCCTCGTCTTGGCGTCCTCGCTCCATTGCGCTGACCCCTTGTCGAGAAAGTTTTCGGCAATCGACCAAAGTTTGAGGCGTGGGACTCCCGCCGCCGGGCAATTTGCACCCGGCCGTCGCCACAAGAATCGCGCTCAGAATTAGCTTGGTCGATGTTCGCATTACTTCTTGCCGAAAAACGAGGCGAAAAATTCGCCGACAATCCGCGATACTCGCGAGGAACAGTACCAAGAAACCCCCATTTCCGCTATGCTGATTCGGCAATTTCGCCCATTTTCCGGGGCCAATGCCCATGTTAGGATGGAAGTGTTAAAAGTCCCGCTTCGTTCTTTGTAGGTTTTGCGATGCCCAAAAAAATCGACTTACCCGGCTTGGTCTTTCACTATCCCGACAATTGGATCGCCGACGAGGAAGACTCGGGCGACGGCTCAACCGTGACGATTATTAGCCCAAACGGTGGTTTTTGGACCGTCGTCAAGCATCCTGGCTCGGCCGATGTGCAAGCTTTGGCCGACTCGGTCTTGGAAACCATGCGGAAGGAATACGATAGCGTCGATGCGGAAGCGATTTCTGAGTCGATCGGCGAACGGGCTGCCGTGGGGTTCGACTTCAATTTTTTCTTTGTCGACTACCTAAACGCGGCCCAAGTTCGGTGCATTCAGTGCGATCAGGCCGCCTACGTCATCCTCTGCCAGGCGGAAGATCGCGAATTCGACCAAATCCATAAAGTATTCGAAGCTATGACGTTCGATCTATTACAGAACTCTTAATCGGCGAAGAAAAATATTTTCTCTTTTTTCAAGAACCGTTTTCATGCTGGCGACGTAATGAGTGTAGTTCCACGACGCATCGGATGCGAAATGGAGCGAACTCCTAAGTAGTAGATGAGAAGAAGACCTGGAGCCGATGCGGCCAACGCCCGTAAATTTATGGGTAACTTCCGAGAAACGGTCGTTGGCTGCATCCGCCCAAAACTTGCGAAGCCCGAGCATTCTCCTAAGAAGAACGAGTACTGTGCGAGCCTGCCTCCTAAGAAATCGCGAATAACCGGCTAGGTCGCTTCCCCCGACCAATTCTCCCCCCCGAGAAAAGCCTATTCGCGGTATTGGGCCCGATTGGTTTCCCGCTTAACCAGTCGGGCCTCGTTTATTTCTTGGAGGGGGGGATCTGAACAAGATTTCGTGCATACTCGGCCGTTTTGCGGTCCGATTGTGAGGGTTATTCCGAGCGGCAAGGAGACCGGAGAAGGGGTTTTCGCCGATTCGTCCAAATTGGCGTCGTATATTTGTCGGAGACATTCGTGGTCTCGGAGATTACCGATTTCAACGTAAACGCTTGAGCGACCGAGCTTTGTTTCGGTATAATGCGTAAGCGTCGAAGCAAGCGACCGCGTCCCGCAAAATGACGAGGTGTTATATGGCTACGGAAACGCCTGTGAATTCCGTGTCTTGCGTCGATCAGATCGGCGAAACCGCCGGCCTGATATGGCGCATCCTTTCGACAAACGGTCCTATGAGCATGGCCAAGCTGGTAAAAAACGCCGGCGAGCCTCGCGATTTGGTAATGCAAGCGATCGGTTGGCTCGCTCGGGAAGACAAGCTCGTAATTGACGAAGAAGGACGAAGCCGCATCATTGGATTGCGGTAACGACAGCATCCGGCGTATTCGAAGCGTCGCTTATTTCGCTTCCGTCGGTTTCGCAGCGCCGTCAGGGTTTTTCTTGTCTTCTGATTTTTTCGCTGCAACAGTTTCGCCGTTTTGCGGCTGTTTTTCGCTCTTTTTTGTCTCTTTTTTCTCCTTGCTTTCAATGACGGCGTCGTCAAGCTTCTTTTTTTGCTCCGACGTGAGCACGGCGGCAATTTTATCTTCCTGCTCTTTAGTTAACGCATCGAGTTGGGCCTTTGCGGCATCGATCTTCGGCTTGTATTCTTCTTGGATTTTGTAGATTTGCTCGCGTTGCTCCTCGGTGACGATTTTCGCATAGTGCGCAGGCAAACGACCGCGAATCTTCTTCGCTCCGCCGTTACGGCTCTCTTTCGTTTGGGCGGTAGCTTGGCAGGCAATAAGCAATGCGATCGCCAAGGAAGCGGCAACGGTCGCAAAACGTCGAGAAAACATGTTCTGCATGATTAAGCTCCGGAATACGGTGAAAAGGAAAAACCGAAACAAGGGGGGATGAAATCGCTATTTTCGCAGCGCACTTTTTTGGCCCAGGCCACGTAACATATCATGAGGAACGACGGCACGACAGCGCCTTCCCCCTACTGTAGGTAAAATTCGCCTCATTGTTTGAGGGGAAAGCGGCATTTAAGGCCGCTAAAATCGTTGTAATCGGCAACGTGAATTTGAGTAGCGAGAGGAGCTCGCCGGGGCCTTGCCAAGCCACATTTTCCGTCGTACTCTACAGGAGAGCGTTTTGTTCTAGGTGCAATCCCGATGTCCGTTTCGAGGTCGGTTAACCCAATGGGAAAGCCGCTCATTTTCGAGAAGTCGAAGCGAGATTGCGGATTTGAACCGGTTTTATAACTGACGCCGCGTCGTGTCGATACGCGTCGTTCGACAAATCGGCTG
Organism: Thermoguttaceae bacterium; assembly: GCA_963665265.2. Classification (GTDB taxonomy): domain Bacteria; phylum Planctomycetota; class Planctomycetia; order Pirellulales; family Thermoguttaceae; genus CAXXHQ01. The sequence continues at coordinate 602,654 of CAXXHQ010000001.1, forward strand.
CTTTCGTCGAGCCAAAGAGGTTTGACGAGCGGCTTTTGCGTCGTCAACTATTCGAAGTCGCCAATGATTTCGCATAACTTTTCTGGGACCGTAAGAAAGGAAATTTGAGCATGAAAAAGTCGTTGTTTCGTGCGTGGGGGATCGTTAGCGCGTTGACCGTCGGGTTGGCGCTTTACGCCGTTTCGGCGCAAGCGGAAATCGTCGGAGCGACTGGCGCTAGCGGTAACGCCTCCGCGAACCAGCCGCAACAAAAAGAAATCGGCGACGCCGTGGAGAAATTCAAAAATCGCGATTTCGACGGCGCGTTGAAGATTCTTGAAGAGGCGACGAAGAAGAATCCCGATTTTCCGCCCGCTCATTTGATTATGGCCCAATTGTTCGGCCAAGCCGGCGTTTCGGCCGGCGTGCTGAACTCGTTGCAAGCCGCGGTTAAAGAGCATCCGGAAGATCCGGAAGCCTATATGATTTTGGCCGACAATGATCTGCGCGAAGGCCGACTTGCCGAAGCCGACTTGCTCTTCGCGAAAGCGAACGAAGTGCTCGCTCAATACTCGAAGAGCCAGAAGCGCAAGGCCGACTTGACCCTCCGCGGCATTGCGGGAGTCGCCTCCGTCGCCGCCTCGCGCGGCAACTGGCCGGTCGCTCAGAAAAAGCTCGAAGAGCTTCTGAAGCTCCGCCCGAACGATCCTCAAGCTTTGCAGAGCTTGGCTCAGGTTATGTTCCAACAGAAGGACGCTCAAGGCGCGTTGACGAAGCTTCGCGAGGCGCAAAAGGCCGACCCGAAGATTTTGACGCCTGAGGCGACTCTGGCCGGATTCTATCTGAGTTTCGGCGATAAGGAAAACGCGAAGAAGTGGATGGACGCCGCCCTGAAGGCAGCCGCCCAAGATTTGGCCACTCAGATCGCCGCCGGCAAGATGGCGATCGCCTTAGGGCAGATTGAAGAAGCGAAGGCCCGCGCCGCCGCCGCTTCTCAAATCGACGCGAAGTCGCTCGACGCTTTGCTGCTAACAGGTATCGTCGCCTTGTACCAAAAGGATTACCCGGCGGCCGAAAAGGCCTTTGAGTCGGCTCATTTGCAAGCTCCCGGCGCTTTCGCCTTTAGCAATAATTTGGCTTTAGCATTGGCCGAGCAATCGGACGAAACCAAGAAGCAACGAGCCGCTCAATATGCCGAGAACAACGCTCGCCAGTATCCGAAGCAAGCGGAAGCGCTTTCGACTTACGGCTGGGTATTGTATAAGATCGGTCGCGTCGAGGACGCCGATAACACCTTGCGTCAAGCTTTGCTAGCCAGTCCGCAACAAGACCCGGATACGGTCTACTACGCCTCGAAGGTTGCCAGCGAGCGCGGCCGAGTCGAAGAGGCCACCAAGTGGTTGGAAGCCGCTTTGAAGAGCACGACTCCGTTCACGAAGCGAGCCGACGCCCAAGCTCTCTTGGAACAACTGAAAAAATAGGCTGTTTAGGCGCCGTCGGGGCTTTAGCTCTACGAAACGCAAAAATCGTCTGATTGTAAACGCAAGGCCCGGAAAACGAAAGTTTTCCGGGCCTTTTTGCATGCGCCAACTGAATGCAGCGAGCAATCTAGGAGCGGACTTTGATATTGACCCCAACATGGAAATTACAGTAAAAAGCGGGTATCTTAGCCTGTGACGCCGGCTGGCGTAGTCTACACCTGGATGCGTTATGCTAAACATACGATCGACCGTGAGTTCCGCCGGCAAACGTAAGATTGATACGTTCTCGCAAGTTGCGCTCGTAATAATTTTAGCGTTGATTTGTTATTCCTTGTTTCGTGTATTTGGAAGGCAAGTATTCACGACCAAACAAGAGTTTTCTTGGGATGCGAAATATTTCTATATCCTTCCTTCCAGCGTATTCCTTGCCGCAACTTTCACAGCTTTTTTGGCGGGATATTTCGTAATTTGCATACGATATCTCAAGCGAGAATCCTATATTCTGCTTATGCCCTTGTTTATGATTCTCGGATCCGGAAACGGAGCGGCGCTTGTAGCAATTTTAATTCAGATAGCATCCGGCCTCGCAATCGGCCTTCCCCTCTATGACGCATTACGGGATGAGCGAATGCCAAAATTGACTGCGCCGGACGGCGCCATTTTGGCTTGGTTTATCGGCCTCTCGGTGAACGCATACATAACATGGATCGCGTTACATTGGCCAATCAACTTTAGTTGGACGTACTATATCGTGGCATTCGCCGAAATTGCTATCTTTCGAGGTCACCTTCAGAAATTATTCAGGGACGCGGTTCTCGAAAAACGATTTAAGTTATCGCCCGGGCAACGAGTTATTGTTTTTTGGGGAATACTAATATTGCCGTATTTTTTGTGCCCTATTTATCTTTTTGACGAATGCGTACGGCACATTTTCTTTCCCAAGCAAGTTTTCTTATTTGCTAAGCACGTATTCAGCCCTTCCCACGTCTGGGCTTTGGATACCGAGCTATTTTCCCAAAGTTTTTTCACGACAAGCTATTTGTTCGGCGGAGAAGCCGCCATGCGGTTAATAAACGGCTGCATGATCGTTGCGACTTTTATATTATTTGAGCGTTATATTCGGAGAGTTATTAGCAACAGAATTGCGTACTTTTCGACTCTTGCCCTGGTTTCGACGCCAATGTTAAGCGTTGCTTCATGCCTTTTGTACCTTGAAGTCATAAACATCTTTTCCGTCGCCGCCTTTGTGGTTTTTGCCATTGAAGCCTACAACGACTTAAGCGAGAAAGCGCTGTTTCTTGCATTTTCGACGGCGGCGATCGCCTATTTATTTAAACAACAATCCATCTATGTAACCGCACCGACGATTCTTATGCTAGGAGGACGATTCGTCATTCAAGGTTATACTGGCCGGAATTTTACTCCGCTAAAAAAGCTAGCGATCAGCGGAGCGGCATTCGCCGTGATACTAGCGCCTTTTTTAATCCAAAACTATGTAATCACAAAAAATCCGTTGTTTCCTTGGTACAACAACATATTCCACTCACCATTTTTTGAGCAAAATAATTTCGGTAGAGATTTCAATGAACCGTTAAATTTTGGTAGTTTATACAATATTACTTTTCATGGCGAGAAGTTTACGGAATATGGCTCCTTTCAATTTGGCATTAATTTTTTCTTACTCGCTTGGTTTTTTCCTTTTATTCTTTTCCGTCGTAAAAGTTATCGTCTTCGCTGGTTACTTACCGTAATTTTCGTCGCCGCCGTCCTCGTTTGGTGGATGCTGACCAGCCCAAACATGCGTTATTTCGTGGGGCCTTTACTTATCGGCTCAATCCTGCAGGGACTTATCATAGAATCGCTCTGGTGCGGAATTCGTCAAGAGAGAGCATTCCGATTTCTTGCAAAGGCGGCAGTCGGCGTCGTCTTGTGCGCCAACGCGCTTTTTTTCTTGAATGCCGAAGACCGTTTCTGCCGCTATCCGATTCTCGAGGCATTTTCAAAGCAATACAGCGGCGTGGAACCTGGCCATATTGCATTTTATGAGGAACGGAAACGAGTATTTGCTTTAGCGGCGGCAAAATACGGAAAAGATTCATCTTGTCTCTTGGCGTCCACCTCGCTACTGTCATTTGCGGATCAGCGCGTCGAATGTTTATTATTTCCGTATTGGCAAAATAGTCGCGACTGGTCCAAATGCAAAAGCGTGGAAGATGCCTTCAACTGGATATTCCGGAAAAAGAAGTTCAGCTGCGTTATTCTTGGCAACGAGTCGCCTCAAAACGCCTCATTGCTCGAGTCGCCCGATTTCTTAAAACGCGTAAACGTCGTTACAGAAAAAAATGGCCTTCGTCTCTTGGAACCGAAATCGGATTAGAGAAAGCGGATGGCGTTATTTCTATTTAACATTCTATTTCTTAATAAAATTACAAATAGGCATTCTTAACGAGAGATTATTTCTCGGCTCCAAAGGATATCAATGAAAATATTGCTTATCAATCCGCCGTGGGTTATACGCAATCAGAAGAACGTGTGGCGCAACGTGGCGAGCGTAATGCCGCCGTTGGGCGTGGCCTGGTTGGCTGCCGTTTTAGAAAAGGACGGACACGACGTATCCATTCTTGACGCGAACGCCATGCAATTCGGCTTGGACGACGTCGGCGTTTGGATTCGCGAACACGGTCGCTTTGATTTGATCGGTCTGACCGCCACGACGCCGTTAATCGGAAATGCGCTAGACATCGCGCGTTCCATAAAAGCCGAATGGCCTGAAACGATTGTCGTGTTAGGAGGCGTGCATCCGACCGTTCTTCCGGAAGAAGTTCTCGGCGAATCGGCGGTCGATCTCGTGGTTCGCGGCGAAGGCGAGGTCACTCTTTCGGAAATCGCCGCGAAGAAACCTTGGGATTCGATCGACGGCCTATCGTATCGCCGTGACGGAAAAATCGTCCACAACAAGGAACGGGAGTTAATTCGCGATCTCGATAGTTTGCCGTTTCCCGCATATCATCTGTTGCCGATGGACCGATATCGTCCGGCGGCGGGCGCCGCGAAACGCACTCCGGCCACTTCGGTCCTTGGCACTCGCGGCTGTCCGGGGCGCTGCACGTTTTGCTATCGCATTTTCGGAGATCGCCTGCGCGTTCGTTCCGGCGAAAAAGTGGCTGAAGAAGTGCAGCTACTGCAAGAACAATACGGGATTAAAGAGATTTGTTTCTACGACGACACGTTTACCGCCGTGAAACCTGCCGTGCAGGCGTTTTGCCGATCCGTTAAGGAGCGTAAGCTAGATCTTACTTGGAGCTGCTTTAGCCGAGTCGACACCTTCCACGAAGAGACGTTCCGCATGATGAAAAACGCCGGGTGCCATCAAGTCATGATCGGCGTCGAGTCGGCGAGCCCTTGCATTCTCAAAAACATCAACAAGAAGATCGACATAGAAAAAGTCGAGCACATCGTTCGTTCCATTCAGAAAATCGGGTTGGAGCTGCGCGCGGCCTTCATGCTCGGCAATCCCGGCGAAACGGAAGAGACGATGGAGGAAAACATCCAATTCGCTCTTCGGCTGAATCCTGATCTTGCGCAGTTCAACATAACGACGCCTTTTCCCGGGACGGACATGTACCGTTGGGCGGACGAGAACGATTATCTGCTGACACGGGATTGGGACGACTACGACCTTTCCAGACCGGTTATGAAGCTCCCAACCGTGTCGCCTGAAACGGTTCAAAGATACTACGACGTCGCGCACAAACGGTTCTTTTTGCGGCCGAAGTTCATTTTAAAACGGCTATGGAACCTACGCAGCAAAACGGCCATCGTCTCGGCGGTCAAAGGACTTCGGATGATTCTGAAAAAATAAGCTTTCCATCGATAACTTTGAACATATTTCGGCCCGACATTTGGAGAGGGCCGTAAAAACCGTTCTTGACTTAACTTGAGGTAACTGGTAAAAGCTCTTGCCCAAAATCTGGATTGGTTCCGTTCGCAAACTGACGGCGGTTGGGCCTTTTGTCGGATAATGTCGAACCTTGTAAGCCATGGAAGGAACGCAAGCGGATGGCAGGCATTTACAACCTCAAAATGTTTTCGAAGAATAGCCGTCAGGCGGCGATCGACGATTTTAACGTCGCCGTATTGATTCCTTGCTATAACGAAGAATTGACCGTCGGGCAAGTCATCGCCGATTTCCGAAAGGAATTGCCCAACGCCGTAATCTACGTTTTCGACAACAACTCGACGGATCGAACGACCGAGGTCGCGGAGAAGGCCGGCGCCGTCGTCGTTCGAGAGCGACGCCAAGGAAAAGGGTTCGTCGTTCAATCGATGTTTCGAAAAATCGACGCGGACATTTACGTCATGATCGACGGCGATTCCACGTATCCGGCCTCCGATGTTCGCAGATTAATCGAACCGGTCGCCAACGATGAAGCGGACATGGTCGTCGGCTCTCGGCTGCACGAAGGATCGCGAGGCTCTTTCAAGCGTCTCAACTTATGGGGAAACCGGCTATTTCTTTCCACGCTCAATATCGCGTTCGGCGTGCATTTAAACGACATTCTTTCCGGATATCGAGTATTTAGCCGCGAATTCGTGAAGACCGTATCCTTGATCGGCGGCGGATTTGAAGTGGAGACGGAGCTGACGATTAAAGCGCTTGAGGCTCGATTTCGCGTGGTCGAAGTTCCCGTCAACCTCACAGTGCGTCCGGAAGGAAGTTTTTCAAAGATCCGCCATTTTCGCGACGGTTTGCGAATTCTCGGAACCATCTTCGCATTAGTCAGAGACTACAAGCCTTTAACGACCTTCGGCATCGCGGCGCTGGTCGTCATTACGGCTGCATGCATTCCCGGCGGAATCGTGATTGACGATTACCTTCGAACAAACGCCGTCTTACATTATTCGTGCGCGGTGTTGGCCGTCGGAATGACGCTTATCGGGGGACTTCTATTTAACGCGGGATTGATTCTTCATTGCATGACGCGAAGAATCCGCGAGGTGGAATATCAAATTCGCACCAATCTGATCGCGGACCATTCAACGGGACGAGAAAAGGCGAGGCGACAAGCGGGGTAACAGTTCCGACGCTCATTCCGCCGGTCGTTGGGAAGTTTGCACGCCTACGCGCGCGACTATCTTGGTCGCGTCGCCGACGCCTTAACGTTCTTGCCGAATAAGCTCCCGCAAACGACGTCCAAAGCGCGACTGAGCGGGAACGCGAAGCGATCGTAGATTATCAGCGATCGCTCATTAATCGCGCCGTCTTTGTTTCCGATCAATTTGAAAAGAAGCGTGGCGAAGAAACCGAGACTGTCGGCGTAACGGAGAGAAGAAATATCGAAGCCGGCGTCAATAAGAATCTTGCGGAGCGACGTTTTGCAATATCGACGATAGTGTCCGACCTTCTGATCCATGTTGGTAAACAGAACGGCGAACGCCGGAACGTAGACGAACAATCGACCGCCGGGGCGCAATCTCGAAAAGAGCGCTCTCGCTATCGCGGCGTCATCCTCGATATGTTCAAGAACGTTAAGCGAGAAAATGAAATCGGCGGAGTTTGGGGAGACCTCGGAAACGTCGGCGTAGCAACGGAATCCTTGCCGGGCGAGCTTCTCCCGTAAACTCTCATCGGGCTCCACGCACGAAATGTTGAAGCCGCGGTCTCGCAGGGCGAGGGAAAACGTTCCGCATCCCGCTCCGAAATCAATGATCGTTTCGGCGTCCCCCGCTTGTCGAATAATCTGTTCGACAAGATAGCTGTTGTAATTAACCGCCAAGGCCATGGCGTCAAGATTGTCCGCACCCGTGTAGGAAAAGTTCGACATGACGAAATCTCGTGTCGTTGAGGTTAAACCCAAAAAGCCTCGCTTGCCGTCGATTGTACGGAAAAGCGAGGCTTTAATCTAGGGAGAATCGACGCCGCGAGCGTTATTCGGCCGGGGGCTGGCCGGCAGCGGCGGCTTGCGCGTTAGCGAATGATTGCAAGGCCAAGTAGCTCGGGCCGAAACGCTTGATGTTCTCGACTTGCTTGTCGAATTCGTCGTAATGCATTTCTTCGTCCGTAATCAGCGATTCAAAGAGCTGCTTGGTGACGGAGTCGGCGTTGGCGGCCGACTCAACGGCGAATTTGTTATACGTCACGACGGCTTCGTCTTCCATGCAGGCCGCTTGCTTAACGATCTCTTCGGGGTCGTTAATTTTCTTGACTCCGCCGGCGGCGACCATCTCGACGTCGCCTTTGAGGAAGAGAATGCGCTCGGCAAGCCGTTCAATGTGGGTCATTTCGACGATCGCGATGCGGCGGAGCATGGCCGAGAGCGGGCCGAACCCCTGATCGTCCAAGTGAAAATGCCAGTACATGTACTGATGGACCGCTTGCAGTTCGTCGGCGACTGATTTATTCAGCAACTCGATGCTTTTCTGCTTATTCATCGCTCAATACCTCCGGAGAAATTTTCAAGGAAAAGAGGGCGACGCCATTATGGACTAGACGGATTTTCTCTGTCAAGCGAGGGGGAAAGCGGCCCCGCCCTTCGTTCTCGTCGGCAGGCCGCCGTGCGCTACGCCAAGGTCCGGTCGTAATTGAATCGAAACGTTTCGTCCTCCTCGGTCGGCACGGCGTACCAATCGGCGACGGGGTCTTCGGATCCGACGAGATCGACCGTCAGGTATTTCACGCGGATTCTCGCATTCGTCAGGTCGCGCAGGTCAAACGGGCGTTCCGGGCGGAAAATCGTCAAGCCTCGTTCCTTTTTCGTCGTAAGCCGTGCGCCGCGGCGGTCGCTTAGAACGTCCCGCAGCAAATCGTCCGGGAGGCCGACACGGGACGTGAAGAGCGGCGGACGACCGAAGACGGTCAATGAGCAAGGGGCCGGGCAAGCGGCGGCGAGGTTCTCCATTTGCCGGCGGTCGGCTTCCGACGAAATCGTCACGAGTTGCAGACCAAGTTCTTGGAGTTTTTTCGCGGCAAGGGAGTTTAGAACGGCTAGGCCGGGGCCTCCTTCCATGCGCGCGCCGCATTGCTTCGCCAAACGCCATGCGCCCCAGCTATTAACCTCGACGGGGAGCCGTTTTTCCGCGCACACTTCGATTAACCGGGTTACATCGTGCAAATCGTCCTCGAAAAACACGGGGGGCAACGCGGCGGTCCAGCGGATTCCCTCGCAAGTTTTCGAGACCGAAGCGAAATTTCTTGCGTTGACTCCTTCGATGACGACGCTCGAAACGCGAACATGGTTTAGAAACGTTCCGACGTGGCGAGCTTCGATCCTTACGCGATTCGGCGTCGCGCCCAGCTCCCATTGATTGGCCGGGTGCGGGTCGCTCGGCTGCAAAATTTCGCGAACGTTCTCGGGCAAATCGAGCCGAAGCATATCGTTCGTTTTTTCGGCGCGGCGAATAACGCCGGCAATCGAGTCGATCAGCCCGTTGATTGCGCGTGGCGGAAGGAGGAGGTCGGGAACGTCGGTTTCGCCTTCACCCAGCGTGCGTCCTTGAACGACGCCCGCTTCCAATCGCTCGAAAAGAGAACCGACGGCGATCGCCTTTTTAACGCGATGCACGACGGTTTTCGGAATCGACCACTTTTCCTCACGATCGTCGCACACGCAACGGCATTCAAGTCCTTTCGGTCCGGCGATCATATAGAAATCGTAGGTCGAAGATGTCTCGGCGTTCGTTGCGGAGTCGGCGCTTGCCGATTCGCAGGTCGGCGACGTCTCTTCGACGACGTTTTCGGTCGGAGCGTTTTCCGTCGTCACTTCTTCCATCGAAGAAGCCGCGGTCGGCGTTTTTTCAAACGCTTCTCGACCGGCGATTCCGGTAAGTTCCTTGCGAAGTCCGTCCAGGTAACCGTCGGTTGAGTTTCTTCCGGCGTAGGCGCCGAGCGATTCGCATTCTTCGGCGAGAAGATCGGGATTTTCGCCTTCCAAAGCGCGACGGTATGCGCTGACGGCTTGCCCGACCCAGGCGGCGTTTTTCAATCGACCTTCGATTTTAATCGCGGCGGCGCCGGCGCGACGGATTTCGTCCAAGCGTCGAATGGCCGACAGGTCGTGCATCGAGAACGGGGTTCCGATTTGCTCTTCGTCGGCGTTCCAGAACGCGCGGCATGGGCTTGCGCAGGAGCCGCGATTGCCGCTTCGCCCGCCGACCCAACTTGAAAGCAGGCAGCGTCCCGAGACGCAAAAACAAAGAGCGCCTTGCACGAAGACTTCGGTTTCGACGTCGGCGACCGCCGAAGCTTTGGCGATTTCGGTGAGCGACATTTCCCGGGCCAAAACGATGCGGCAGATACCTAAATCTTTGGCGGCAAGGACGTCGGCTCCGCTCGTCGCGCCGGTTTGCGTGCTGAAATGGAAATCCAGATCGGGAAAGGCCTCCTTCAAAGCGAGCAAGGCGGGATCGCGAACGAGGACGGCGGAGACGCCCGCCTGACGAGCGACTTCCAAGCATCGAGCGGCTTGTCCCAACTCCCGTTGGGCGACGTCGACGTTAAGGGTGAGATAGACTTTGGCCCCTTTCGCCTTGGCCTCTTCGACGGCGGCGGCGAGCGAGTCGGGGGTGAAGTTTTTCGCGCCGGTTCGGGCGTTGAGTTTTTGCAGGCCGAGGTAAACGGAGTCGGCTCCTGCTTCGAGGGCTGCATGGAGCGGTTCGGGGCCACCGGCCGGCGCTAATAATTCAAGCTCGATCTGTTTCTTTTTGGTCGCTGGGGCCATCGCTGCGTTTTCCATATTCACGCCAATCTCGCTCATCTCGGATCCAGTTATGTAGAACTTCCAATTTTACACGAAGCCGGACGGTCGGAGAACCGCCGGAAAACGTCGAAACGTCGGCCAAACGAGGAAACAGTTTCGATGGGTTGAAACGCACGCCGGCTCATTTCTTTTCGGAAAATTTCGTAACTCGAAGGTTTACGTTACGTTTTTTGCGGGAAGAAAATAATCGCGCGGCGTAACAGGGGCGAGTTTACGTTTTGCCGCGATTTTTCTCGAAACGAGCCGTGTTTCCCGAGGAAAACGAGAGTTTCGGTTCGTCGCCCAGGGAGAATATGGACGCATACGTCCTCTCGCGCGTCGTAAGAACCGTCGTCGCAAGCGGTTCGGGCGTCGCGTTTTCGGGCTAGGCGTAGTTTCTCGACGATGCGAGTACGGGAGCGGCGGCGCAAGTTGTTGGTTGTGCGTGCGTTACGAAGGCGAATCGGCAAGATTTCGGAAAGAGCGTTTTTCATGTTTTTGTGCGTTCGTGAATCGTAAGGGATTGAAATAACAATGGTTACGGCGCTCGCAGAGCGCCCTACACGCGGCTAAACGGGTGAAAAAAGCGGCGATTATGCATCAACATGCGCATGAGTTCGCGATTTATTCCACATTTCAGGCGAATCGAATTGTCAAAGAACGCGTCGCAGCTCTGCGCGACGATTCAGAGGAGCATATTAGAGGATCGCGCGGCACAAATTCAAGGAAGAAAAAAAAAGAAGCAACGCGGGACGAAGGGGCATGTGCGCGGCCCTACCTTCGCTACTAACGCGCATGCCTTCGGCATTGCGGCTAAACGAATGGTGCGTGCAAGCACGTACCCTACTGAGTAAACGGCTAAACGACGGCGATCGCAGAGCGCGCAGCGGGCTTGTGCGTGCGAGCTTTCGCTAACGGCGGAACACCCAATATTTTTGGGCGCCGAGCAAGGCAGACTTGAGCTTCGAGCGGACGTCGGCCGGTTTCGATTCGCAGATGATTTCGCACATATCGGAGAGAACGCTGTCGCTATCGCCATAGTAGCTATGGCCGAGGAAGCTGGTATCGACCTCCGAAACGTCGATCGTTTCAAGGCCGTTGACCACTACTAATTCCCGCCCTCCGTCGCCGGCCCTTGGGTAGCCGTGCAAGGTTTTGGAGATGGCGAGCGCCTCGTCGTTCGAGGAGGCGTAGAGGGTCACTCGCTTAGCGGTTTTTACGACGGCCGGGGCGATGTCGCTTTTGAAGACGTCGGCGTCGATATCTGGCGCGGTAAGCAAGACTTCGCTAAACTTCGGGCGAGCGTCGTCGGGCAGAAAGGCCAAATCGCGCAGGGCCTCGGTCAGCGCGCGGTTGCCCATGCTATGGGCGATCAGATGGACTTGGTCGGCGCCGGCGCGCTGCGCGACTTCCGTTAAGAATTGCTTTAAGTGCGGCACGGTCCATGCGACGTTCGTTTCGTCGACGGCGTACTGGAGCAAACCGCCTTGCGACGGCCAGCTATAGAGGACCGGCGCGCCGTCGAACTTCAAATCATAGGCGATCTGCGCCGTTCGACGCGCGGCGTCCTCGAAGGTGACGTTGTAACCGTGGACGAAGACGAAAACCGACTTGTGCTTCGACTTGCCGAGCGTGGCTTTCATGTCGGCGTAGAAATCGTCCGTCGTCTCGCGGTTTACGCCAAGAAGAGTAACGTACTTTCCCGGGGCAGAGGAAAACTCGAAGCGGAGCAGCGAAGGGGCTTCCAATTCGCCGGTTTGATGTTTCTGCGGGATAGAGACCTCGCAAGTTCCTAATTCGAGCGATCCTCGTTGATTGCCGTAGGAATATGCGGCGGTCGCGGCGCTCCCCGCAAGCGGCCAATGGCCGGTAGTCGTAACGAAGCTGATAAGCGCCGCGGCTACGGTAGCGACGAGCGAGCCCGAGACGGCGATGATTTTCGTCCACCGCGCGATGAAATACTTGACGGCCATACACCCGATCGCTATGGAAGCGAGGGCGACGATGACGGTGATTGAAACGACGCCCCAAAAGGCCGAATGCAAGGTCGAGGCGAAGTCGGCGGAGGCGCGGTCGGTGCCGTAGAATATTTTAACGACGGCATATCCCTTGCCCGAGTCTTTTGCGGTGAGGGCCGATTGTTCGTTCTCCACCGACGAGGTCGACGTCGAGTCGTTCGCCTTCGCCGATGCGATGAAGGGCACAAAATCCAACGGCGTCGCTCTTACCTTGGGCGTCGAACCGGGGACGGTTTTCGGAGATGCGGCGGCATCTTTTGCGGTTTCCGGAGCGGCGGTCGCCGCAACGACGGGTTTCGTCGATGCAACGGGGGTCGGCGACGAGGTTCGAGGCGGCGGGGAGGCCGCAGTTTTATTTACTGACGCGTCATTCGAAGCGATATTATCTTTCTTTCGGATCGCTTTAGCATTGGGCGAAGAGGGCGCTTCGGCGTTTGCGGAGGGGGCGGCCTTGGCAGCGACGGTCACCGTCGGTTTGGAGTCGCCCGACGTTTTTGACGTTGAAAATGTATCTGAGAACTGAAAATCCTCTCGGACGGGATTCATCCCCTGAGGCAAGATTTCAGCCTCGGTACGAATGGGATTTAACGCTCCAAGCGATCCGCCTCCTCCCGCATCGGTTTTGTCGAGCGGCGGAGCGACGCTTGTTCGCGATGGGTTCGACATTGAAAACAACTCAGGCGCGGCGGGCGCCGGTTGGGATTTCGGCGAAGTAACGGTCGGAGCGACGGCCGGCGCCGGGTTCTGAGTCGCAGAACCGCTCGGCGAAGATTGAACAAGCGGAGCGGGTTGATTGGCATTTGAAGGGCGCACGATTCGAGGCCGTTCCGAGCCGGTCACAACGTTTTCAGCGGACGGTTTCGGTTTTTCAACCGATTCGGACCTCGAATTGACCGTTTCGGCTTGGCGATTATTTTCCGTCTTAACGCCGCAGCCTGAGAGAGTCAGAGACGCGAACGCCACGCATACGACAGCGATCGTCGCAAAGCGAACTCGACCTATCCGAAAAACAAATGTGAGCATGGAACCGTCTCCCTGGCCGTTGACCGAAAACATGCCGCCCGTCGGCGATCGAAAGATTTCTCGGTCGAGGTCCATTCCGCGGAGTCGTCAGACTAAGAAGCGGCGGGAGTGTCGCAAAAAACGGTTATTCGGTCCAGTGCAATTCGGGGGCGTTTTTATCAGACACGGCTGACAAAAAGCAGCGCCGCATGGGGTTATTACCCCCATCGCTTATCAGAATGGCTTATCAATCGGGAGGATCATAAGACTCTGAAAGGCCCCGCCTGATTCCGAACATGGCGGAAGAAGCGGATTGCGACGATTCAAACGTCGGGCCGTTTACGGCATAAGAGCCAAGGGAGCCGAAAGGGCTTTTTCAGCCGCTCCACCCGACGGATGGGTGAGCATCTTTTATTCCGTCCCGCACACCATGTTATCCGTAACCTATTTTTTAATACTGACGTAAGCGCACGATAGTCTAGCTCGTATCGGCGTTGCGATTTGGGAAGAGTACCTTGCGGAATATTTCGTACACGAGAGACGGCGATGTCCATTAAAAAGAAACTTCTGGTTCCGTACGCGATCGGCATTTTAGCTCTGTGCTTTTGCGTGGCGATCGCCGCGTATTTCGTCATAGACGGAGAGTTGGATCGTTTGGCGGGGGAAGAAATCAAACGCGGTTTGGCCGTCGCGGAAGACTCGGTCAAAGAGAATTGCATTCAGCTGCAAACCTTAGGCGCAGTCGCCGCAAAGCAGCCCGCCTGGATCGCCGCAGTAAAAAACAAAGACAAAGCCGCCGTTCGGGCATTGGCGAAGGATTTGATGCAGTCGGGCGGAATTGACGTCGTGACCGTTTCGGACTCGATGGGCACCGTCATTGCGCGAGGCCACTCGGAAAAAGCGGGCGATAACGTTCTAAATCAACCGAACGTCGAGCGAGCGATCAAGGGGGAAGCGACCGGGGGAATCGAGTCTGGGACCGTCGTTAAGCTTACTTTTCGCGCGGGCTATCCGATTACGTCGGAAGGAAAAGTCGTCGGCGTTATTACTCTTGGACTCGACACGCTATCCAATCACAAGTTCGTCGACAAGGTGAAGAGTCTAACGGGACTCGAATACACTATTTTCGACGGCGACGTTCGCTATTCGACGACGGTGACCAAGAGCGGTCTGCGGACGGTCGGCACGAAAATGGACAACAAAGCGATAACGAACCTCGTTCTGGAGCGAGGCGAGAATTTCTTCGGAAATCTGTCGGTTTTGGGGAACAATTATAAGACGTATTACGTTCCGTTGAAGAATTCGGCGGGCAAGATCTGCGGCATGATCGTATCGGCGCGTCTCAACGACGACATAGCGGCCGCCAAAATGAAGTTGCTGTTTATGATCGGCTTTCCGGTCGTTATCGTGGGGGGCGTCGTCGTAACGGTCGGATATTTCGCGATTCGACATTTCACGAATAGCATAGAACGCGTCGTTGCGGCGCTTGCCGACATTTCGCAAGGCGAAGGAGATTTGACGAGACGATTGCCAGTCGAATCGAACGACGAGATCGGTCGGTTGTCGCAATGCTTTAACGCGTTCGTCGAGAAGATTCAAGTGACGATTCGGCTGATCGCGGAGAACGCGAGCACGTTAGCAGGCGCATCGACGGAGTTGACGGCCACGGCGTCGCAGATGGCTCAGGGAGCGGACGCCAGCGCTCGCGAATCGGCCGCCGTCGCCGCCGCCGCCGAGGAGATGTCGGTCAACATGCAAAGCGTCTCGGGTTCGACCGATCAAATGTCCTCGAACGTCCGGGTCGTCGCGGCAGCCGTGGAAGAGTTGACGGCCAGCATCGGCGAGATCGCGAAGAGCGCGGAGCAAGCGGCAAGAGTCGCCGGCGAGGCCGCTTCTTTGAGTTCGAACAGCAATATGGAAATACTGGAGCTTGGGGCCGCGGCCGATCAAATCGGCAAGGTGACCGAGGTCATCGAGGAGATCGCTGAGCAGACGAATTTACTCGCATTGAACGCCACGATTGAGGCGGCGAGAGCCGGCGAGTCGGGGAAGGGATTTGCGGTCGTCGCGACGGAAGTAAAGGAATTAGCCAAGCAAACGGCGGCAGCCACCGAAGACATTCGGCGTCGTATTGAAGGCATTCAGACTTCGACGGGGAAAACGGTGACGGCGATCGCCTCGATCAGCGAAGTCATCGAAAAGGTGAGCGACGTTTCGCGCACGATCGCCTCGGCCGTCGAAGAGCAAAGCATCACGACGAAAGAAATCGCCAAAAACATCGCGCAAACGTCCTCGGCCGCCGAAACCGTCGCTCGCGGCGTTTCTGAAACGGCCTTGGCAGGCCGAGAAATATCGCGCAACATCGTTCTCGTGGATCAAGCGGCGAAGCAGTCGGCCAACGGAGCGTCGAACACGCAAGAGGCGGGCGCCGAGCTTTCTCGACTTGCCGAGCGATTACAGGGGATGGTACGGCAGTTCAAGGCCTAATGGCCCTCACTGCGTCGAGTTCAAGAAAACAAATAAGGACGGCGATTATTTCGCCGTCCTTTTGTTTTGAACATTGGAAAGTGGCCGGAGTCTTCGTTAGCGACGGAGCGTATTTCCCGACTCGCTCGGTTCTTTCGCTTGCGAGGAAGTGGCCTCTTTTTCACGACGGAGAATTTCCTCGCGCGCCCATTTTTGCTTTTGGGCCATGTCTTCCGGATCCTCGAAATTTAGGAGCAACGGCGGCTCGTTCGGAAAGACCGTGGCGGCCACGCCGGCGATCCGCCAGCCTTCGGCTTCTTTTCGAAGCACCCACAGCGATTCGTCGGTTTGCGTTTGGCCGTTTTCATCCGTATCGGACCAAGCCGATTGAACCCGAGCGCCGTCGGCTCCGACGTATTCGACTTTTCCGATCGAGAATTTCGCCGTATCGCTCGCCGACGGAGCGACCATGCGATTCGACGAGGAGGTCTTTTCCCGAGCGACCGAGCTCAACATGCCACGAGCCTTCGCGTCATTTCCCTTGCGAATCGCTTCGAGAAACTGCTTGAGCGCGTCGCCAGGCGTTTGCGAATTCGGATCGATCGTGACGGCGACTTGGCGTGTCGTCGTCGTTTCGTTCGTTCTCGCGTTTGATTCGGCGTTGTCGGTCTTCCCGCAACCCGCCAGTCCTACGACGACTAATCCGATCCAAATCCATCCCTTGCAGCGAAGCATTTATTTTCTCCTCAATGGAAATGCGCTAGCGTTTCTCGCCTCTTCCGAAGAATTGCGGGCGGGAATGTCGCAAAAAAAGCGGATCGCGTCAAGAGAAGATGGGCGGTTTAGGATAGGCGGTCGTCGATCCTTGATTGAATCCATTCGTTTGCAGATTGCGCAATGTCGATGCAAAAGACCTCGGAACGCCACGGAGGGCGTTCCCTACAGCGCAACGACAAAGGGGGCATTCCCTACAGCGCAACGACAAAGGGGGCATTCCCTACAGCGCGACGGCGGAACGGCGTCCACGGCGGTCGGTCTTACCCGGCGCCGACGCCGCGGTCGAAGGCGTCTTGGTCGCGGAGATAGAGCGCTAGCGTCGATTCGAAGACGCCGCTGCCGATCTGCCAAGCGGGATCCTCGTCGGAATGCGAGTTGCAATGAGCTGTCAACAGGCGGTACATGAACTTGAAGAGATGGCGAGGAACTCGAAGCGAGGCGAAGGCGTCGGTCAATCGGCGTTGGTCGACCGACGGATCGAACAACGTGGAAAGGCTAGGCGTTTGGCCTTCGATCGCGCAAGCGCGCAGCCGCACGTTGGCCAAGTCGTAGAGCGACTGGCCGGTCCAGGCCAACGAGCGGATCATGTTTTGCTTATCGAGTCGGGCGCGTTGGTGAAAATCACGATCTTCGCGGTCGATTAGCCGTTCCAACTCGATCGGCAGGAGCATTTTCACGCCCAGGCCGGGATGTTTGAGAAATTTGTTATCGAGCATCGGCCAAATCAACGCTTTCATCAATTCGGTCGAACCGTTGACAAGGTAGGGCTCATCGACGCGATCGACCAGGGCCAGCGCTCCCTCAAAACCAAGCGTTTGCAAAACGCTTTGGAATTTGGCGAGCAATTCGTAGCGATCGTCGGTTCGGGCATGCGAGGGCAAAGGCTGGCGAATCATGCTCGATGTCGGGAAGCGGGAGAGCATTTTTCGCAGCAAGGAGATGGGATGGTGCAGCGTGCGAGTTGAACGGCGGATGCGGAAAGCGATCCACTGCCATTTCAGGAATCGCCACGCGCGAGGAAGCCACGCCAGGGCGATTCCGACGCCGAAGTACTTTTCCCAACCTTGAGCTTTTGCGCCGAGAAGGAAATAGGCGGCGACGAGGGCGACGCCGGCGACGATCGCGAAGACTAGGTCGAGGCAAGCCGTCCATGAAGAGAATCGCAGTTTTCTGCGTAGTTTTTTGAAGCGGCTCAGCGCGTTTTCGTCGGTCGATTGATCGTAGCAGGCGGCCAACAAAAGAACGTCGCGGCGTTGCGAAGGTTCAAGTCGATCGATCGGCAACGCGCCGTCCCGGGCGGCCGGATGTCGCGCTTGCTTGTTTTCCAAAATACGATCGACAAGCTGCGTGACGCCCAAGGAAAGGATCGCGTCCATGTGATCCCAGAGGCGCCATTCGTCGAGCAGACGATCAGGGCGACGTTTGCGGCCGGAGAAGCGTTCGCGAAATCGATCCAAGAACGGATTGAAGTCGTCGTATTGAACGACGAACGCTTGTTTGTCGGGATGGTCGGCGTTGTAGTCGGTCAGATGACGGACGATTTGCAGTCGGAGAGCGGTTTTACCGGCTCCTTTTTCGCCGAAGACGACGGCGGCGGCCGGCTCTTGCGGATCGCCGTAGATTTTATCCCACGTGGGATGATACATGCTTCGGATGCAAGCGCCTTTGAACACGAGATCGCTTTGCGCATCTTCATCGACGAAGGGATTGGCGGCGATGCCGTGTCGTTCCAGAAAATGTTGGATGTTCATGGGCTTTCCGAAGACTGAAATCGCATGGCGGCTCGTTAGCGAACGGCTAACGCAGCAATATCCACAAAACGGCGATGAAGACGAGGAGACCGCCTCCGCCGAATAGCAAATAATACCATAATTTCAGATTGATATCAGTTTCCGGGGCCAAAACGACTTGGGAAATCGTCGATTCCTCGTCGTCGTCGCCGACGGGAGAATCGGGGTGAATTTCGGCGGCCTCGGGGAACCGCATACGCGAATCGCCGTTCATGAAGAACTCTTCGGCGGCGCTGTGCCAGTCGCTCCATCCTTCATGCCAAACCCACTCCCGCGACGTAATCACCCGATCGTGTATCCATTGGCGAAGCACGTCGCCGCGAATGGGCCCTTGCTGATTGCCGTCGGTAAAGCGAACATGCCATTGCATTTCAGGAACAAGATCTTTTTCCGACGAAAACGAGGGGAGATTCTTCGGCGGGGGCGGCGAATACGTCGGATCCGCTTCGGAACTCTTCGCCACGACGGGAATTTGCTCCGAGCTTTCATCGGCGAACCGCAAACCGTCGGCCTCTCGAGCGGAGACAAAGGCCTCGACGTCGACAAGCGCTTCTTGGTCGTCCGGAGCGGACGGAGCCGCTTGGGCGGTTCGCTCGACCTGCTTCGCCACAAAGTTCAACAGATTCTTTTGGCGAGCGCTAGGACGAGTGCTTTGAATAGGGATAAGCACCTTCTCGCCGCAGTGCGGACAAATGCCGCGCTTTCCGGCCAGAAAGCTTTTTACATGAAGTCGGTGTCCGCTCGGACAATAAAAACGTATGCCCATTGTTTACCAATCCGCGAAAGGGTAGCCTTCAGTATAACAAGCTTTTCAAAAAAACGGAAAGTTTGAAATTTGGCCGCCGCCATTCCATAGGGGGGCATTCTATGCAAAGCAATCCCCAATCGCCAATAGGATTAAACGATTATTTTGGCGCCCAGTTCCGTACGCTCCCCGATTTGGCCTGGGAATGCCGCCGTCTTTGGAACCAAATTCCGCCCGGCCGGGTATCGACTCCCGGCCTAATCGCCGAGGCCCTAGGCGATCGGTCCGCCGCGATCTGGATTGCACGCCTTTCGCTGCATCACGATCATACAACGATGACGGAATGCGTTTGCCACCGGATCGTTCGAGCGACGGGAGAGTTGGGCGGCTACCTCGGCGGCACTGACGTACTTAAACGAAATCGACTGGCGGCCGAGGGAATCGACATCGAAAACGACCGGGTCGACCTGCAAACATTCGGCTTCTCGGATTTTGAAGGCGATCGACCGCTGGAACGGCTTCGATGGATGCAAAATGAACTTGCCGACAAAGTGGAAATGACCTCTTGGCGGCGGTTGCCGGAGTGCGTCGGCGCGGTCGATGCGGCCTATCCGCAGCCCGACTGCGCACAAGCCGCCTACGCTTTGGTCCACCTATCGTCGGGCGAGTTGCTTTGGTCGCAAACCGTCCAGGTCCCAGCGGCGTTTCCATACATTTCGGGATTTTTGAGTTTTCGCGAATTGCCCGCCATGACGGCGGTTATCGAGCTTGCTCGAGCCGCAGGCCAATTGGCCGACGCGATTCTCGTTGACGGGAGCGGGGTTTTGCACCCTCGCGGCGCTGGAATCGCTTCGCACTTAGGGGCTGCCTTGAACTTGGCGACTGTCGGCGTCACCAAAAAAATGCTTTGCGGGGAAACTGACCTGAAAGATGCGGCGCCGGGCGAGATACGGCCGGTATTTTTCCGGGGGGATAAGCTCGGGATCGCCGCGTGGCCGAAGTCGGGAAGCAAGCGACCCGTCTTCTTTTCACCCGGGCATCGGACTGATGTGGAGTTCGCGGAACGAATTGCTCGGGCCACGATGAGAGGCCGGCGATTGCCTGAGCCGATCTATTGGGCGGACCGGAGGAGTCGAAAACCGGGTTAAATTCGACAAATAGACATGCGAAAAACAGCACTCTGGAATATTTTCGGCAGCCGCACTTGACAATAACCCCCTTAGTCGGTGAATTTGAAAGGGGAGGCTGCGTCGAAGAGGTCAAACGCCCTTGACGCTGGCAAACTATAGGTTATCGTGGCAGAGCCGTTACCTGACGCGGCTTTACGTTGTATATTGAGGTTTGGAGTCGGGCGTCCCGGAGACGGGCGTTTGGCGAGAAGTTAGGTAAGTCTGACGCGGACGGCGGCTTTGCGAGAAATAGCCCCGTTTCGTCAATCGCTCGTATTTACATTTTGATTTGGGAGAATATCCATGGCAGCGGTAGTTGATGCTGGAAAGTGCACTGGTTGCGAATCTTGCTTAGAGTCGTGCCCGTTGGACGCAATTTCGATGAAGGACAACGTGGCCGTAATCGATCCGGAAACCTGCGGCGGTTGCGGTGCGTGCGTTGACGTTTGCCCGGTCGAAGCGATTTCGATGGAATAGTTTCCGACGGCGCGTTTTCCGATTTATAGCGGTCTCGACGGCGCTAAACCGATCGGGGCGACGTGAAGGCGAGTCGTTCCATATCCGTTTCCGAAGGGAAGTTCGGATATGCGGGCGATTCGCCTTCGGCTTTTCTTGCGAAGGCGCCGCGGACTGCGTCGAGATTGCGGGCGGTTTGCGACCGCGCCGAAAGCGGCTACAATGCGAGCGGCGGCGTCCGATTCTTCTTGCGAAGGTTCTTTTTCATGCGTCAGTTGTTTAATCTTATCTTTTGCGCATCTTTTTTCGTCGGGGTCTGCGGTTGCGGAAAGCCCGAGGTCTCGGGCGTGGCCGCGTTGGAATCTTGCGGCCGACTGACGAATTTGAAGAACGCGACCGATCCCGGCTTGCGCGACGAATGGGCGCGGATCGTGGAGGAGAAAGACGATCCGGAGAGCCTATGCCGTCGCCGCCCCGCCGAGGACGACAAGAACGCCGCCGGACCGCTTCGGGAATTGTTCGGTCGTCGAAACGTGAAGCAGTGGCTAGATCGCTGCGAGCCGTTTTTCACGCCGAAGGGTTTGACGTGCGATTCGGAGTCGCTCGAACGAATGCGTTTGATTCGCGAACGATTCGACGCGGAACAGGCGAAAGCGCGCGACGCGATGCGTCGGCCGCGTCGTCAATTCGCGGTGAATTTTCTGTCGGGATTCGGCGACGATCTCTCGTTTGTCACGACGGTGCGGTTGTTGGCTCGCATCGAGGCGTTTTCGGCGGTCGGCGCGATGGCGGCCGGCCGTTTGGACGAGGCGTTTGACGCGATTGAACAGATGATGCGTTACGCGGACGCGCTTTCGGACCATCATCCGACGGCGCGATTACAAGCGGCGGGCATTCATCGCGAGGCGTTTGCGACGCTTCAGCTTTTCGTGCTTCAGAAAGACCTCGCGCCGGAGCGATTGAAGCGAGCGGCGGAATTGTTACGGCAAACGCTAGCCGCTTGGCCGGCGGACGACGACGCGTGGCGAGGCGATCGCGCGTTGGGAATTCACGCCTACGAGATGGTCTATCAAGGATACGCCGACGACTTATTGACGCTAAACGAATTGGCGTCGCTCGACAAAAAAGGGGCGCTCGATAAGATCGTCGTTTTGCCGAAGAAGGCGATCGAAGAGGACGAGGCTTTTTATCTTCGCACGATGCGCAAAGTCATTGAGAGTTGCTCGCATCCGTACAACGAACGCCGCGCGACGCTTGCCGAATTAGAGCGATCGATCGACGAGCGTCGGCGTGAGGCGCCCTACTGGTCGATCGCGGCGGAGTTATTATTGCCGCATGTTTTCGAGGGGCTTCGATTACAAGCCGAGGATCGGGCCGTCTGCGAGGCGTGGTCTTACGCATTGGACGAATCGACGGCGGCGAGACCGGGCCCTGAGCGAACGAATCCATCCACAGGCAAGCCGTTCCTGATTTCCCGGCGAGACGATCTCTTGCGAATTACAATGAAAGACGCGTCGCGACGAGGCGATTGTCCCGACGTGGTCGTTCCGGCGCCCGCAAAATAGCAGGCGTCGCGACATTGCAAATTCAAAAGTTGTTCAATCGCAATTATGGCTGATTCATCGGATCGTCGAAATTTTTTACGTCGCGCGCGGAATGCGTTCGCCGAAGCGGCGGGGCGCAAGCTGCCGGATCTATCGCAAGGCGAGAAGGCGAAGAGCGTCGCGCCCTTAGTGACGACGATGACGCGACGAGCGATGGCGACCGATTTTGAATTGCGGTATCCGGTCGATTGCGGCGATCCGGAGGCGGCGCTACAGGCTCTCGAAGCGCTCGACGCTCTCGAAGAACGGCTTTCTTTTTTTCGATTGCAAAGCGAAATCTCCCGGATCAATTTATTGGCGAGCGAAGCGCCGGTCGCGATCGAGGACGATCTTTTCGAGTTGCTTTCCGAGATGATGCGGCTGAGCGAAGAGACGGAAGGCGCATGGGATATTACGTCGGCGCCTCTTTGGCAGCTTTGGGGTTTCGCCAAACGTCGCGGCGGCGTTCCTTCGGAGGGCGAAATCGAAGACGCGTTGAAACTCGTCGGCCGGCATCTCGTGGAGCTGGATGCGAAACGGAAGACGATTCGTTTCAAACTTCCGGGAATGAAAATCAATCTGGGCGGCGTGGGAAAAGGATACGCCTTGGACCGGTGCGGCAAAATGCTGGTCGATTCGGGCATGAATCACTTTCTGCTGCACGGCGGGCGGAGCTCGATACTTGCCCGGGGCGACGGAGAAGGGGCGAAAGCATCGACAGAGTCGAAAGGATGGGCTATCGGCGTGGTCGATCCGAGACGGCCGAATCGGCGGATCGGCGAAATTTTGTTGAAAAATGGGGCGATCGGCTCCTCCGGATCCCAATTTCAATCGTTCCGGCACGAAGGAAAGAAATATGGTCATATTATTGATCCTCGAACCGGTCGGCCGGCTAATCAAACCGAGGCGGTGACGGTCCTGGCTCCAACTGCTACGTTGGCGGACGCCCTTTCGACGGCGTTTTTCGTCTTAGGGGCGGAAAAGACAGCGGAATATGTGAAGAAAAGGCCGGAAATCGGCGTGGCGATGTTTCCCGCCGGCGTGAGGAGCGAGGAAATGCTCCGTTGGAATATAGCGGACGGGGTATTCGTCGGTCGTTAGTAAAAATTGCGTCGTTGCGGTCGGCGGAAATGCCGACGATACTTTAAGTTAGGGCAGGTTGAAATCGAAGCCGATTTGGGGGCATAGACGACCCTTCGGCGAAGAAGGTACAATAAACAACTTGCGAAACGGACATTTTTTTCCACTCAAGAGTTAGCGACAGGCGATCCTCCGGTTCGTCCGACGATTTTTCCTAATAGGAAAAGTCGGGAATTTGAGAGATGGCGCCGCGACTGTTCTTCCGAGGGGGATTTCGGGAAGACGATTCCCGCATTCACTGGTAGGCGATGATCGATTTTCTCGTAACTCACGGATCGTATTTGCTGATATTCGCGGTGCTGGTTCTGTCCGGCATCGGACTGCCGATCCCTGAAGAAGTGCCGATCGTTGCGGCGGGCATCATGAGTCTTAACGACAAGATGGAGCCTTGGCCGGCTTTCGCCGTTTGCTTGGCGGGAGCGTTGCTCGGCGATTGCGTGATGTATTACGTCGGCTGTCATTTCGGACGCGGGATACTCTCGGAGCATCCGTGGTGGGCCAGACTAGTCACCCCCGCCCGGGAAAGACAGATCGAGCGTCTTTTCAAAAAGCACGGATTAAAGGTCTTCTTCGTCGCCCGATTTTTAGTCGGACTTCGCTCGCCAGTTTACGTCACGGCCGGCATTCTTCGGGTCCCCTTCGGCCGATTCTTGTTGATTGATTCATTTTGCGCCACGTCGGTCGTGGGAACGTTTTTCTATCTGACGTATCAATGGGGACGACGGATTGCGATGCTTTTCAAGCAAATCGAAGTCTATCTTACCGTCGTCATCATCTGCGCCCTGATCGGCATTAGCATTTACGTGTGGCGTCGCTATTTACGCAAGTACGCTTCGTCGGAAGCATTGTTGGCGGCCGCAGCCGAGGCGGATTGCGATGATGAATCGACCGAAGAAAAGAACGTCGCTTCGACGACGAATGAGGGGGACGCCGCCCTGCAGGATCCGATGAGCGACGTTCAACACGAGACGCCGAAAGAGAACAACGCGGGAAGCGACGCCGCGTGAAGTGTGGAGGAGCAAAAATGCATGCCTTCGGCATTGCCGCTAAACTGGAGCTATCCGATCCGACCTTTCGGCATTGCGGCTAAACGATTGGTGCGTGCAAGCACGCACCCTACGGTATAACGGCTAAACGGCGGCGCAGCGAGTTCCCTTCATGCACAGACAAGAATGTCTGTTCTCCTAGCGCATAAAAAAAGAACATGGCAAGCGGTCCGTCGTTGCCATGTTCTTTATCCTGAAACGAGACTAACGCTAAGGCTTCGATTTTCTTTCGTTTTGTGCGATGTTCCGTCGAAAGTCGGCGTTGAAAGTCCCGCCCTCCCGGCAGGCTTAATAGTGTTTATAATCGGCCGCCGTTGACAATAATTCGGAAAATTTTTTTGTCGAGCAAATCGTCGACGCAATTTACCTCGTTTAACGCATCCAGGGGTAAGTCGCCTTCCAAGCGGCGTCGGTCGATTTCGGAGGCGCGGGAGCCGGGGCGGCTTGCGGACTAAGTCCAGGAGCGGCGGGAGTCGGCGTCGGATTCGTCGTCGGCCGAACGGTTTCGGTCGCGCATCCGGCGTTCGGCGTCACGCAGTACGGCGAGGTCGAGCAGGAAGAGCGGGCGGGGCCGCAGTAGGAGCCGCTGGGCTTCGGCGTGCCGAAGCGGGTCCAAAACGCTTGCCAACGGGCTTTCTCTTCGCAGTAGCCATCCCACGCGTTGTCGCAGGCCGAGGGCGGGCATTCGCAACAGCCGGGCGACATGCAGAATCCAGGCGGGCTATAGCAGGCCGGGCCTTGATAGGAGCGGTACGCTCTATTCGATTCGCCGTTACAACTTGCGCAGCCTCCGCCGGCGAAACTCGCCGTCGCCGTTATCGCAATTGCCGCCCCAATGATCGCTGTTACGAACGTTCGCATCGTTCGCGCTCCTCATTTCAAGAAAACGAAATTCGCTTTTCTTTCACTCGGCTATGTTAGGCGCGTGAGGCGAGATTTTCGGCGCGAGATGCGCCACGAGGAAGAATTTTACGATTACATAGAGTTTGCGGGCGCGTAAATCCACGGAGAGAGGCACGACAAGCGCGTGATGCGTGGAAGTGACTATGTCGCCCCTAAAGAGGCTTGGAGGAGACGACGATCCTAGTCCGTGGGCTAACGCCCACGGCTGTCTTACGCCGTCCCTTCGGGACTCAAAACCGAGCAACGCCCCAAGCAGTTTCGATCAAGCGCTAAGGGTCCGACGCCCACGGCTGTATTACCCCGTCCCTTCGGGACTAGCTTGTCATGCACAGGAGTGCATGACCTACGGCTACGGCCGTCTACGCATCCAATACATCTTTTAAGAATTGGCCGGTGCGGTTATCGACGATGGCGGCGATTTCCTCGGGCGTTCCGGCGGCGACGATTTCACCGCCGCGAAAGCCCCCTTCCGGTCCGAGGTCGATGATCCAGTCGGCCGTTTTCATCACGTCCAAATTATGTTCGATGACGATTACGGTATTGCCGAGATCGACGAGTCGATGCAAAACGTCGAGGAGTTTGCGGACGTCGTCGAAGTGGAGTCCGGTGGTCGGCTCGTCGAGGATATATAGCGTTTTGCCGGTATCGACGCGGCTGAGTTCGGCGGCCAACTTGATGCGTTGCGCTTCGCCGCCGGAGAGCGTGTTCGAGGCCTGGCCGAGCGACATATAGCCGAGTCCGACGTCTTGCAGGCATTTCAAGAGGCGTTGGATGGCGGAGAAATTCTCGAAGAAACCGGCCGCGTCGTCGATCGACATTTCGAGGACGTCGCCGATCGATTGATCGCGGTAGCGAATTTCAAGCGTTTGGCGATTGAAACGTTTGCCTTCGCAGACCGGGCACGGGACGTAGAGGTCGGGGAGAAAATTCATTTCAATTTTCTTTTGCCCTTGTCCTTGGCATTCTTCGCAGCGGCCGCCTTTGACGTTGAAGCTGAACCGGCCGATTTTATAGCCGCGTCGTTTCGCGTCGCGCGAGTTGGCGAAGACTTTTCGAATTTCGTCGAAGACGCCCGTGTACGTAGCGGGATTGCTGCGCGGCGATCGGCCGATCGGCGTTTGATCGATTTCGACGATTTTGTCGATTTGGTTCATCCCTCGAAGTGCGGCGAACGGTCCGGGTTTGGGAGCGATTCCGCCCAGCTTTCGCACTGCCGCGCGGGCGAACGTTTCGTTGAGCAAAGAACTTTTTCCCGATCCGCTCACTCCGGTCACGCAAATGAAGGTCGAGAGGGGAAAGCGGGCGGTGACGTTCCGTAAATTGTTCGTCGTCACGCCCTCGATTTCGATCTGTTTGGTTTTCGAGATTTTGCGGCGTTGCGCGGGAACGGCGATTTTTTCGCGGCCGGAGAGGAATCGGCCGGTCAGCGAATCTTCGAGCTCGCTGACGTCGGCCGGAGTTCCTTGCGCGACGATTTCGCCTCCCAGTCGTCCGGCGCCGGGGCCCATATCAAGGAGCCAATCGGCGCGTCGCATGATCGTTTCGTCATGTTCGACGACGACGACGGTGTTGCCGTTCTTTTGCAATTCGACGAGCGACTCGATGAGACGCTCATTATCGCGGGGATGCAGGCCGATGGAAGGCTCGTCGAGGACGTAGCAGACGCCGACCAGTCCGGAGCCGAGTCCTGCGGCGAGGCGAACGCGTTGCAATTCGCCGCCGCTGAGGGCATTGGCGGGTCGATCGAGCGTGAGGTACTCGACGCCGACTTTTTCCAGAAACCGCAATCGCGAGAGGATGCCGTCTTGCAGCGGGCGGGAGATCGGCTCTTCGTCCTCGGGAAATTCCAATTCCTCGAAAAACGCGCGCGATTCGGAAACGGTCATGGCCGTGATTTCATGGATCGCTTTGCCGCCGAGTCGGACGGAGCGGGCTTCGGGTCTTAATCTCGCGCCGCCGCAAGCGGCGCAAACGATCTCGCCGCGAAAGGCTTCGAGCTCTCGTCGGCGTGCTTCGCCGGCCGATTCGGCGAACTCTTTTTCGAGGAGCGCGATAACGCCGGGGAATCGTTTGACCGATCCTTTGAGGAAAAGTTCCTTCGCTTCGTCGGGCCATTTTTCCCACGCGGCCGTCCAGCGCAGTTCGAATTTTTCCAAAATCGGCTCAGCATGCTTGCGCAATTTTTCCCAAAACGCCTCGGGGGCGTCGCGCCACGGGGCCAAGGCCCCGCGAGGGATCGAGAGCTTGGCGTCGGGAACGAGCAATTCGGGATCGAAGGCCGAGAGGGAGCCGAGGCCGTCGCATTCGGGGCAAGCGCCGTAGGGGCTGTTGAAGCTGAACGTGCGCGGCTCCAACTCCTCGTAACTAATTTTGCAATTCGGGCAGGCGTAGAGCGTGCTGAAAATGCGGTCGTGCCAAATGGACTCTTTCTCGCCGCGCTCTTCGTAGCAGACGAGGACCGCCCCTTCGCCGTGATCGATGGCCAAGTGGATCGACTCGGCCAATCGAGCGCGGATTCCTTCGCGGATCACCACTCGATCGACGACCGCTTCGACGTCGTGATTTTTTTGCGGGGCGAGAGCGGGCGGCTCATGCACGTCGATCACGTCGCCGTCGACGCGAGCGCGGAGAAGGCCGGCTTTGCGAATCTCCTCGAAGACTTCTTTATGTTGCCCTTTGCGGCCGCGAACCATCGGCGCCAAAATCATCGTTCGCGTTCCGGGGGGCAAGTCCATGAGGATTTCCAAAATCTCCTCGGCCGTCTGCTGGCGGATCGGTTCGCCGCATTGATAGCAGATCGGATCGCCCAAACGAGAGAAGAAGAGGCGGAGGTAGTCGTAGATTTCGGCGACTGTGGCGACCATGCTCCGCGGGTTGGCGCTTCCAGCAAGTTGGTCGATCGAGATCGTCGGCTGAAGTCCCTCGATCAAATCGACGTCGGGACGCTCCAACTGATGGAGAAACTGCCGGGCGTAGACCGAGAGGCTTTCGATGTATTGGCGTTGTCCTTCGGCGAAGAGGGTATCGAAGGCGAGGGAGCTTTTTCCGGATCCGCTGGGGCCGGTGACGACGACCAATTTTTGGCGGGGAACGTCGACGTCGAGGTTGCGAAGGTTGTGAACGCGCGCGCCGCGAATGCGGATCGTTTCGTTCGGATCGAGGAGCTGTTCCGAGGTCGCCCGATTCATCGTTCACCCGGGTGCGAAAATCCAATAGAGCCAAACCATTTAGGCTATCATGGATCGCCGGGCGAAGCAACGGAACGGACGGGAAACTGGGGATCGTAAGGCGTCTCTCCCATGAATCCATGCCAGGGAGGGGGGCGTTGAATCCGTATCGCCAGACTCAAAAACCTGAACCGAGTTATCCTTCCTCGCATCAGACCGAAAAGCGTTTGACGCCCGAATGTCCACTGCCATAGCTAACGGGTTTGGTTGGGCTGAAGAACTTTGACCTCGGCAATCTCTTTAATCGGAATGCGGGAGGTCGTTTCCCAAGAACGAGTATCTGTTTTGGTAAAAAACCTGCCTACGAATGGCAGGGCAGAAATGATCGGAATCCCATAAATGTCCGTGCATTCGTGGTGTTGGGTCGCTATGATTTCGTCTTGCGTAATTTTATGGACGATTCCTCCATTATCGGCGTCGTCAGGGAGACCGCTTTGAACCAACGACGAGGGAACTTTCATCCACACTTCTATGCACATACCAGGCTTTAATTGTGAAACGTCGATATCCGCCGCTTGAAACGCACTCGTCGTTTGCTGCGAGTGCGCCGAAATAGCGTATCCAATGACGACGAACGTGACGGCGGCAATGCGGAGATTTGTTTTAAAAGAACGCATGCTATGAGTCGAAGCGTTCATTTCTCTTTCACCTCCCCGTTTTGGCCAAGATTACAACCGAAGGGCGAATACTACAAACTTCAGAATATCCAAGCAACTCCAATTGGGGCGGCGGCCAATGGCGCAGAAGTTGACGCTGAAGAACCGGACGAATTGCCGAGGAATATGCAATATTTAGTCTATTTCGCCTTGAACAGCGGGGCGAGTTCGAGGCGTTTCGCCGGCAGTTTCGAGGAGGGGCAGGAGCCGATCGCGAGATTCACGACGAGCGAGGCCGGCTCGAAGACCATCGTTTGCACGGTGAGCGAGCCCATATTCGCCTCGTCGAGCTTTTGGGCGACGTCGGAAACATCGATCTTTTTCATGCCGCTTGCCGCGATTAATTTTTTATAGCGGTCGCACCAGGGGAGAGCGACCAATTCGGGCGAGCGGAAATGATTCGTGCAGACGAGGATGCCGTCGTCGGGTTTTCGGACGGCTACGGTTTTGGGCGTCATTTCGAGCACGGCCATCGACTTCGGATCGCAGACGGCGAGGTTGAGCATCGTCGTGCGGGGCGATTCGCGCAATAGTTTTTCCGCCTCTTCGATCGTCGCGCATTCTTCGAGAATGCGACGGAAGAGAAAAATGTAGGGCGTTCCTTTCGGATTAAAAATCGGAGCGTTGTCTTTACTGACGAATACCTCATGAACGCAGACGGCCAACCCGGCGTCGTTCATGCCCGACAGGCAGCCGAACAGGCCGGGAAAGCCGATCATGGCGAAGGCGCGACGGCCTTCGGGGCGATGCACGGTGACGAGGCTGTAAGGATCGAGAACGCCTTGCGTGTAGAAGTCGAGGTTTCGGCCGAAGAGCGGTCCGCCGGTCGCGCTTCGATCAGCCTCGACCATCAGCGACGAGCAGGAGAAGCTGCCGCGATAGGCGTCCATCATCACGTTGCCGAGGACGCCGTCTTGCCAGGCGCCTTCGACGTTCGCTTGGTCCATAAACGCTCGCATTTCGCGGCGGTATCGCTCGGGAATGTTCTCGACGAGGGCAAAGGCGTTGGCGTGGAACTTTTCCAAGCGTTCGGGAGTTCGCGTAACCAGTTCGGCCAGTTTATGCGGATATCCGCGGAGTTTTTTCGTCACTTCGGCGGTGAGAACGGCTTTTTGTCGGCCCATTTCTTCGGGAGCGCCGTCGACGATGAGGACAGGGAGCGAATTGACGTAGCGCAGCTCGGCCTTTTCAAACTTTCCTTCAACGAAGGGGCGCTCATCGGCGGCCGAGGCGAGCGGGGCGAGGCCGAAAACCAGTGCGAAGAACGGCGCGAGAAAGAAAGCCTGGGGAAAAGTGAATCGGCGGGGGGGCGAAAACAAATCGACGAGGTTCATAATACGGCGGACGGCAAGTATTTTTGAGGGGTTTTTACGTCGTGAAGCGATTTCGGCTCACGTAGGCCCCTTCAATGTATTTTATCGCGCAAAAGGAAGAAAGCGAAGCAAGAGAGAAAATCGCGTGAAAGAAATGTCTAGTCGCATGGAGAGCGAAGGCGTCGAGGCGCGAACGCTCTCCATGCAACGATAGACCTATACGCTCGATCTCTGCGGCAAGGCGGCCGAAGCGGCCTGCCGGAAATTCAACGCTTCGCGACGATCGGGAAACTAAGAATCCCGGCTGTTACGTGCGAAGCGACTGAAGTCGCATAGAATAAATGTGAAAAATCGCTGAGCGCGAAAATTAATCGCGACCGCGACCGCCGCGGAATCCGCCGCGTCCGCCGCCACCGCCGCCACCGCCGCCGGCGCGACGAGGAGCTTGGTTTTCGGCTTCATTGACGCGGATGGTGCGGCCGTCCAATTGGGCGCCGTTCATTTCCGCAATCGCGTTTTGAACGCTGTCATCGTTCGCGAACGTGACGAAGCCGAAGCCGCGCGAACGGCCCGTCTCACGATCCGTGATGACTTTCGCTTCGGCGATTTCACCGAATCGCTCGAAAGCTTGATTCAAACCGTCGTCCGTCGTACCCCAGCTCAAACCGCCTACAAATAGTTTCTTACCCATCGCAACAAGTCACTCCAAAACAAACGCCGAACTAACGGCGTGAACTCGAAAAACGGGGTCCGAGGAGAGCATTACTCGCAGCAGCGTGGAGCATGGACGAAAGCCCGCAGATAGAGGAAACTCGCACTGCATGATGAGCTACGAAACGTCTGGCTACAAACTGGCATGCGTATTGCGCAAACCGCGTTGCCCGAAAGGCGACCACGGCGGTCGCCATTTGCACACAGTAGCATACCACTTATTACTTGTTCGACGCAACACCGTAGCGTTCAATTTCCGCGTGAATTAGCATTATTTCTGGGGGGGCGCTATCATTGCATCGGCGGCACGTTAATCAACAATGCGATCCCAGCTTGGGGGGGCGATGCACAGGGGCTGTTTTTTCATTGGGCGATTGTTAAAAATCCATCCCGGTTCGGATCAATCCTTGACATCTCCGCCGGGGTGATTACATTAGCGTAATAGGGGGTGAGCTACTTGCTCGATCGTTTGGTGCGATCCGGCCTGGCGGGAGTTTTCTTCGGAAATCTCTTGTCGGTTAAAAGTTAGCTCGCCTTCAACGGAATTGCGCGAGGTCGCCATCGCCTGAGGGGCGACGGTCAGCCCGAACGGGCTCACTTTTCACGACCGAACCTTGTGCGACGCCTTGCGAGGCGTATCCGTCTCGTTCGCAATGCGTGAAGGAAGCGGTTGCGAAGCGAAAACGACCGGTTTCACTTTCATTGGAATTAACAACGCGTTTTTTTAGGTGAATCCGAGGACGCCGTTTCACGATCCCTCACGGTGGGCCTCACATGATTTACGCCACCTTGTTTTAACTGACGGAGGCAGCGACTAGCGAGTTCAACATCAACGAGAAGCGCCGTGGTTCGCTTTGCGCCGTGCGGTTTTCCGCCTGTTTTGCATGCGATTTGCTCC
The DNA here is from genome assembly GCA_963665265.2 of Thermoguttaceae bacterium. GTDB lineage: Bacteria > Planctomycetota > Planctomycetia > Pirellulales > Thermoguttaceae > CAXXHQ01. Next base: position 634,749 of record CAXXHQ010000001.1, read on the forward strand.
GCGGGGTTTCTGCTTTCGCTTTCTTTATTCAGAGCGAAGGTTTCGTTGTGAGATCGCCCGTCGTTGCCGTAGGCTTCGCTCGAACGTCGAGAGGAGTCGGAGACCACGGGCCATGAGCATCACGCCGAAACCGGACATCGCCGTTCCGGAAATCATCGCCGTATCGCGGTCGATGCGCGACGTGGTGCGTCTCGTAGACACGGTCGCCATGAGCGACTGCTGCGTTCTCATTGAAGGCGAAAGCGGCACCGGCAAAGAATTGCTCGCGCGTCGTCTCTGCTTGAAAAGTCCCCGTCGCGAAATGCCGTTTATTCCTGTGAATTGCGCGGGCGTTTCGGACAGTCTTTTTGAAAGTCAGTTTTTCGGCCATGTTCGCGGCGCGTTCACCGGCGCCGAGCAAAACATGCTCGGCTTGGTGCGAACCGCCCACGAAGGTACGCTGTTCCTCGACGAAATCGGCGAGATTCCCTTCAATTTGCAGGCGAAACTGCTCCGCGTCATTCAGGAGCAAGAAGTCCAGCCCGTCGGCAAGCCGATCCCGGTGAAAGTCGATACGCGGTTCATCGCCGGCACGAATCGAAACTTGCGCGAAATGGTCGCCGAAGGAACCTTCCGCCAAGATCTCTACTTCCGGTTAAATATCGTACGAGTGGCGATTCCGCCGTTGCGCGATCGGACTGAGGACGTCGCGCCGCTCATCCAACATTACGCGAAGTATTTCGCCAAACTGTATAAGCGAACGCCGCTGGAAATTTCGCCGGAAATTCAAAAGGTTTTGACGCAATATCCTTGGCCGGGCAACGTCCGCGAGTTGGCGGCGTTGATCGAACGAGCCTACGCGACCGGCCTGGACGTGGTCGTGTTGGTCGAAATGCTTTTGAACGAAGCCGCTTTGCCGAACTCAGGTTCGACGAAGGACCGCAGCGACCTGAATTTAGAAAAGGTCGAGCGGCGCACGATCGTTCAAGCGATGGAGCAGGCCGACCACAATCAGCGCAAGGCCGCCAATCTTTTGCAGGTGCATCGCGCCACGCTCGCCCGTAAGCTGAAAAAGCACGGGCTGTCGTAGTCATCGCCTCTCGCGACAATCTTCGGCGAACCTCGAATTCTCGCGCGGAGAACGCCAAGATTGCGGAGAGCAAACGAGATTCGTTCGCAAAGAATTCACCGTTAAGCCGCAAAGATCGCACTGGAAACCGGAACGCTAATAGACGCTGATCTTCACTAATGGTTCCGCATCAGCGCATATTAGCGAAGATTAGCGTTCCTATATATAAAAAATCCGCGTCCCTTCGTAAGCTTCGTGGACAAAAATCTGTCGCGACCTCGGCGCCTTCGCGGTTCCGCCCCTATCCCCTGCCCTCTACTTCGTGAAATTGATCTCCGCAGCGCCTCTTTTCAAGCGCCCCGCTCGCAGCGATAAGAATCCGCCCAACGCCGCGAGCAAGAGCAGCGTCGTCGGCTCGGGAACGGCGGCGGTCGTCACCGAGGCGCTCGCAACGCACGGCCCCGCCGCAGTCGCATCGGATGCTGCGGCGGTTTCCGAGGTTCCGCTGCCGCCGAGGATTAACGTATCTTGCACCAAACAGGCGACGGTCAGCACGGCCGAGCCGGAGACGGTCGTCGTTCCGCTTCCGGTTACTGAATCGAGCGTGTGCGTTCCGCCGGTGATTGAGAGCACAGAGCCGGCCGCCGTTTCGACGTCTAAAGAAGCGACGTTCGATTCGGAAGAGGTCAGGACGAGCGTTCCCGCCTTGACGCTGAGGCCGCCTCTATTGGAGATCGCGCCGGCTAAGACTAACGAACCGGCTCCGACTTTAGTCAAACCGCCAACGCCGGAAATGGCTCCGGAAAAAACGGAGGAGACGTTATTGGCGCCGACGGATAGATTGATCTTATTGCCGAAGGCGGTCGCCAGCTCAAGCGTCGAGCCGCCGGCGAGGCCGCCAAAGGTGGCCTCATCGAGCATTCCGAAGCTCAGTCTGCCTCCGTTGAGTTGGACGGTCGCATTGGCTAGCGCTTTTGAATTTTTAAGCAAAAGCACTCCGGCTGAAACGCTCGCGGTTCCGCCGAAACTATTAAAGCCAGAGAGAGCGAGCGTACCCTGTCCGATTTTCAAAAGCGAAACGGTCGCGCCGGAAAGGTTGCCGAAGTATTCCGTGGAGACGCCTCGATATCCGACGGCAAGTATGACGGGATTGCTTCCCACGACCGAGAGATCGCCGCGTCCGGCCAAGCCGCCCAAGACGCATTGCGACATGGCGCCGACGTTAAGAACGCCCCCTTCGGCATAGAGAACGGCGGACTGCAACATCGGATTGTCCCCAGGTCGGATAGCGCCCTCGCGAAGCACGATGTCGGAAAAACAATAACCGCCCAAGGTCAGAGTTCCGGAACCGACTTTGACGAGCGTTCCGACTCCGGAAGCGCCTGTGGCGTAATTCACGACGCCTGAGAATGTGGAGGAGAGACTGTTCCTACCGACAGTGAGGGTCACGGGATCGCCGCTTTCGTTCGTAAGTACGAGAGCGCCAGATCCGGCAAGTCCGCCAACCGTCGCTTCAGTAAGGCTTCCAAAACTTAGCCCAGGCGAGGACGGCGCGAGCATGGCGTTATAAAACGCGGCGGAATTATTCAGACGAAGCGCTCCTCCGCTGACCGAAACCGTTCCGGAAAACGAATTCGAGCCGGAGACGATGAGCGTTCCGGAGCCGGTCTTAATGAACGAGAGCTGCGAACCGGAAATGGAGCCGGAGAACTCGGACGACTTGTTCAAATATCCGACGTTTAACGTAACGTTGCGGCCGTAGTTGAAAGCCAAGTTACCGGAACCTTCGAGTCCGCCTAAGGCGACGTTCGTCAAATCGCCGAGATCGAGATTACCGCCGGCGGCGGCCACGACGCTAGTTTGCAGACTTGACGGATTTAGCAGCTTAACCGTTCCCTCGCGGAGAACGGTATCGCCGTTATTGTTGTTGGTGAGCGTCAGCGTGCCGGCGCCGACCTTTATGAGCGAACCGCGAGAATAGGGAGAGCTAACGTTCAAATAGCCGGCGAAGGTCGAGGAAAGACCGTTGGCGCCGACGGTGAGGTTGACCGCCTCGCCGTTGTCGTTCGCAAGGACGAGAGCGCTCGATCCGGCAAGTCCGCCGAAAGTCACATCGGTAAGAAGCCCGAAGCAAAGACTGCCGCTCGATGTCAACAAGGTCGCGTTCGAGAAGGCGGCGGAATTATTTAGACGAAGCACGCCCCCGCTGACCGAAACCGTTCCGGTAAACGAATTCGAGCCGGAGACGATGAGCGTTCCGGAGCCGGTCTTAATGAACGAGAGCTGCATGCCGGAAAGCGTGCCGGAGAATTCGGACGACTTGCTCAAATATCCGACGTTTAACGTAACGTCGCGGCCGTAGTTGAAAGCCAAGTTACCGGAACCTTCGAGTCCGCCTAAGACGACGTTCGTCAAATCGCCGAGATCGAGATTCCCGCCGGCGGCGGTCACGACGCTATTTTGCAGACTTGACGGGTTAAGCAGCTTAACCGTTCCTTCGTGGAGAACGGTATCGACGTAATTGTTGTTGGTGAGCGTCAGCGTGCCGGCGCCAACCTTAATGAGCGAACCACGAGAATAGGGAGAGCTAACGTTCAAATAGCCGGCGAAGGTCGAGGAAAGACCGTTGGCGCCGACGGTGAGGTTGACCGCCTCGCCGTTGTCGTTCGCAAGAACGAGAGCGCTCGACCCGGCAAGTCCGCCGAAAGTCACATCGGTAAGAAGTCCGAAACTAAGGTTGCCGCCCGAGGTCAATAAGGTCGCGTTTGAGAAGGCGGCGGAATTATTTAGACGAAGCACGCCCCCGCTGACCGAAACCGTTCCGGAAAACGAATTCGAGCCGGAAATTCTCAATGTTCCGGAGCCGGTTTTAATAAACGAGAGCTGCGAACCGGAAATTGAGCCGGAGAACTCGGACGACTTGCTCAAATATCCGACGTTTAACGTAACGTCGCGGCCATAGTTAAAGGCAAGGTTGCCGGAGCCTTTGAGCCCGCCTAGGGCGACGTTCGTCAGATCGCCGAGATCGAGATTACCGCCGGCGGCGGTCACGACGCTATTCTGCAAACTTGACGGATTTAACAGCTTAACCGTTCCTTGGCGAAGGGTGAGACTGCCGGAATACGATGAATTGAAGGCGAGCGAGCCGCCGCCGATTTTTACGAGCGAAGGAGCGGCGAACCCCGCGGCGGCCGTACTAACGCTCCCTAAAACGACGTCGTAATCCTGCGTGTCGATCGTGGCGTCGCCATTCACTCCCGTAAGAGTGACATTACCTGAGACGGACAAGGAAGAAGCGGCGCGAAGCGTTCCGCCGCCGATATAAAAGGCGCCCCCCGCCAAATTAATCGCGGAAGTAGTAAGCGTTCCTCCGTTCAATTCAACGACGCCGCCCGAGTAAAGGGAGACGCCATTAAAGGAGCTAACGCCGCCGATCTGTCGAAAAACTCCCGTACCCGAGCCGCCGACGTAGGCGTTTTGGAGCACGCTCAACGAGCCGCCGACGATCTCGACCATGCCCGCTTTTCCGCTTCCAATTTCTAGGACTCGCGCATAAGCTTCATTGGAAATTGTCGCCAAGCCGCCGTTCGAAACGGAAATATCCAGATTGGAAGTCGGCGTTTGGTTCGGGGACCAATTTAGCGCCGAAGACCAATCGCCGGACTGCGCATTCCAATAGATGTCGCAAGCATTTACGGCGGAGAGTTGCATAGAGTAAGCGATGAACGCAACGATCACAAAAACGATATGGCTAGAATAACGTCGTACCATGATAAGACCCCCTGAATCGCAAAAAAGCGATGATGACTCAAAAAAAGAACCGCAGTACGTTCCTGAAGGGAACAGTCTGATTGTATCGTTTTCTTGCGAGAAAAAAACTATTCCCCCCCTCGAAAACACACGGAAAAAGCCTAGACGTCGTTATACGGTCTCCTGGAAACGCCCCATTTAGAGCGCCAATGCGAGGAACTCGCTAAACCGATTCCTAGAAAAAGGCCTGTTACGAGAACCGTCGGCTCGGGGACTGCGGCGGTCGTCGCCGAGGCGCTTGCAACGCACGGCTCTGCCGCAATTGCAACGGATGCGGCGGTTTCCGAGGCTCCGCTGCCGCCGAGGATTAACGTATCTTGAACCAAGCAAGCGACGGTCAGCACGGCCGAGCCGGAGACGGTCGTCGTTCCTCCGCCGGTTATTGAATCGAGCGTATGCGTTCCGCCGGCGATCGAGAGCACTGAGCCGGCCGCCGTTTCGGCGTCTAATGTTGCGACGTTCGATTCAGTCGAGGTCAGGACGAGCGTGCCTGATTGGATGCTGAGGCCGCCGGTAAAGGTTTCCGTGCCGGTAAGGGTAAGAACGCCGGAGCCGAGTTTCGTCAGTCCGCCGACGCCGGAGAGCGTGCCGGAAAGGGTCACGGCGAAGCCGTTGGTATCAACGTTGGCGTTGCCGCCGGTGCCGGTAAGGGTCAGGGGAATCGCCACGGTCGTGGCCTTCGTCAATTGCAGCGTTCCGCCGCCGAAGTTGAAGGCGGAACCGGAGCTTCTAAAAATCGAATTCGTAACGAGAACGCCCCCTTCAAAGTTGTAGGTTCCGCTGGAACCGATAAGAAGATATGCGGAAATGACGTTCGTTCCGCCGGTTTGCGTGAAAACGCCGGAACCGAATGCGCCGACGGTTTCCGTTCCGGCGCTCGACAAAGTACCGCCCGCTAATTCATACGAGCCATACGCCCCGTTATTGTAGCCGAGGTACATCGACTTTTTCACGAAATTGGTTCCACCCGTTTGAATAAACGCGCCAGTTCCATAGTAGCCGATCAACTCCGTCGATGCGGAGGTTTTTCCGTCTCTTAAATAATACTGACCGCTTCCGCCGCTTTCAGAGCCAAGAGAGATATAGCTGTTTGCGTCATTAGTTCCACCGGTTTGCGTGAAGACGCCGACGCCGGCATATCCGATATGCTCATAGGAATAGGTGCCGTAAGCGGCGCTTACGAGCAATTGCCCGGCGTTCAATGTATAGGATCCGACGGAATCAGCGGTATAGCCGAGATTAATCGAATAACCCACGGTAACGGAGCCTCCGGCCTGAGTGAATACGCCCGTACCGGCGCTACCGATATATGTATTATAAATACGAAGAAGACTTCCGCTGGAAATACCGGAGACCGCATCATTGACGTAGAGACTACCGTAGTCGAGATCGACGGAGCCGGATACGGAAATACCGTTGGTTAGCGTCAGAGAACCGCCTCTTGCAGTAAAGCCGCCTTGGCACTCCACAAAATCGCTGATCGTTCCCGCCCCCATAATGGCGCGAGTAGATGCGATCGTCAATTTCGTTCCCAGTTGATGATAGAATCCTTCATTTTTAAAGCTACTGAAAGAGGCGCCAGGAGTCTGAACCGGATCGACGCCGTCCGCGACAATAATTAGCGAATGAGAGTCAATGCTTAGCGACGCATTTTCTGCGTTTATGACGTTCTTCAGCTCAATACTTTCGGTGATGACGCCGCAAATCTCGATCGCCGCGGAGCTATGCATTAAATCGAATACGCCTTGATTGCTACAGCGGCTCAAGATGAGCGTTCCGCCGCTAAGAGCGTACGTACCGTGAGTTCCGATAGCCAAATAGCCGACGGAGTTCGTGCCCCCGGTCTGCGTGAAAAGGCCTTTCCCGGAATAGCCGACGTATTCCTTGACGGCGGAAAGACAGCCGGCAGAGAGATCGTAGGCCCCGGACGCGGCACTGTTATAACCAAGCATAAGTGACGCATCCAGCGAATGCGTTCCTCCAGATTGCGTAAAAACGCCGGTTCCGGAGTATCCGACGTATTCAGACAGGACGGTTGCGGCGACGATCAAGTTTCCGTCGCTAAGATCATACGTTCCGGCCACCCCGTCGATAGAGAAGTACCAAGTGACGGTATGGATTCCGCCGGATTGATAAAAGGATCCTTTTCCTATTGCCCCTACCGATTCTCTATAGGCGGTGAGGCTTCCGCCGGACAAAGAATAGGCTCCTACGGAACTACTTGCGTTCGCTATGTAGAGCCATGAGCCGACGACGTTCGTTCCGCCGGTTTGCGTGAGCGTTCCTTTTCCACTTAGCCCTACTTGTTCATAAGCGGCCGATAATTGGCCTGCATCAAGGGAATAGGTTCCAACCGCCCCTAAAGAGCGTGCGATTGCCAGCGTTCCGGCAATAGTATTCGCCCCACCGGTTTGGAGGAAAATTCCCGTACCGGAATAACCGACGTCCTCATCCTTCGCGGAAACTGTTCCGCCGTTCAAGGAGTATTGGCCGGATGCTCCATTCGTATAACCAAGCTCGAGCGAATATCTGACGGCGTTCAATCCGTCCGTTTGACAGAAGGAGCCGAGGCCGTAAAAACCAATCTGTTCGGAGGAGGTTGAAAGCGATCCGCCCGTCAATGAGACGGCGCCGGAATCCGTAGCGGCATATCCGACATAGAGAGAGCTTGCCGATCCTGTCGTAGTGACGGCGGCCGTGCCGCCGTTATTGATATAGACGCCGCTGGTCGAAGTCGGGACGGCGCCGAGGTTCCAATTGGCCGAGGTCGCCCAATCGCCCGACGTGACGTTCCAGTAATAGTTCGCCGCCGAAGCGTGCGACGCCTGGCCGATGCAAAAGCAGGCTGCGAGGGCGACGATTAGGCGAACGCGTTTTGTTAGCGACGTATGAAGCGTCATCTTGGAATGCTCTCCAAAGCTGCAAGCCCGGGCTGAGAGATGAATCCGATCAGGCCCCGAAAGGAACTACTATTATAATCAAAAACCTCTTACATCTCAACAATAACCGCGATATTTAACCTGCTTTTGCAAAAGCATTTACAAAAAAATAAGGGAGGCGACGAGCGCCCCCGCTCGTCGCAGCTCCCTTCAGGTCCCTGCACCGCAATTCCTATAAATTCTCGTGTGAGTCCAGTTGCTATAAAAAGGTCCCGCGCCGTCAAAACTTCCCGGTCCATCGACGACGCAGGACCGACATTTCGTTCTTTCACTAACTTTCGTATTTCGAACGTTATGCTTTTACGCCGAGGCGGCCGACGGCCATTCTTTGCGGTTTTTCAACTGCCGATCGATTGTTCGGTCGCACTCGACAGTTAGTATTCGCCGGTCGATTTCGAATATTGGAAAAGTTTTTAAAAATTTCGAAAATATTTTTCGGCCCGTAAAAAACAGGCGGAACCTCGGCGAAAAACGATTTTCAACAAAGAAAACAGAAAGAAATGCCGCCCCTAATCCAAACCGAAATATGTTTTGTCGCCGAGATACGAAGGGCGCAGAGTCGCACACAGGAAACAAGAGCGCAAAGAATGACGGAAGAGGAGTGAAAACCGCGACAGATTTTTGCGAGAAGGGCGAAACGATTGCCCACTGCCTGAATTACGCCCCGGCCCAACCGGCGACGCGGCGCGCGTAGAATTCCATGAACGAGTTCGTTTCGATGGCCGCTCGAGCGTCGCGCATGAGGCGTTGGTAATAGGTGATGTTATGGACGGCCAAGAGCATCGGGCCAAGCATTTCCTTGGCCATAAAGAGATGGCGAATATAGCCTCGGCTCCGGCGGCAGGCGGGGCATGGGCAATGCTCCTCGATCGGCCGATCGTCGCGCGTGAATTGCTTATTTCGCAATCGGAGCGGGCCGGCGTCGGTAAACGCGCTAGCGTTGCGTCCGTTTCGCGTCGGCATGACGCAGTCGAACAAATCGATGCCGCGTCGGACGCCTTCGAGAAGATCGATCGGTCGACCGACGCCCATTAGATAACGAGGCTTTTCGTAGGGCATGGCGGGGCAAACGGCGTCGAGCGTTTTGTACATTTCGACCGGCTCTTCGCCGACGCTCAAGCCGCCGACCGCGTAGCCGATGAAATCCATCTCGGCCAATTGCCGGGCGCATTCGACGCGCAATTCCAAATCCAATCCGCCTTGCACGATGGCGAAAAGCGCTTGATCGCGGCGCGTGGCGGCTTTTTGGCAGCGGGCCGCCCAACGAATCGTACGTTCGCAGGCGTCGCGGACTTTTTCCGGCTTGTTCGGTAAAGCGACGACGTGATCCAAGACCATCGCCACGTCGCTGCCCAGGGCTTCCTGAATCGCCACAGCCCGCTCGGGCGAAAGAGCGAGCAATCGGCCGTCGATGTGCGAGCGAAAGCGGACTTCGTCTTCGGTGGCCTTGGCGCAATTAGCCAAGCTATAGAGCTGGAATCCGCCGCTGTCGGTGAGAATCGGGCCTTCCCAGCCGGTGAATTTATGGAGGCCGCCCAAAGCGACGACCGTTTCTTCGCCGGGGCGAGTCGCAAGATGGTACGTATTGGCGAGGATCATGTGCGCGCCGGTTTCGCGCAGACGGTCCAGTTCGATTCCTTTGACCGTGCCTTGCGTGCCGACCGGCATGAAGGCGGGCGTTTCGACGGGCCCATGCGGGGTAAAGAACGTGGCGCGCCGCGCCGAACACGATTGGTCGGCGCAATGGAGTTGAAAACGAAATTCCTGCGACACGGAGCGTCTCAATCAGTGAAAGGGCGAATCAAGCTTACTCGCCGCGGAGCTTGAGATTCATTACCGTGAGCTTCTCACGGACTTCGTTCAAGCTGGTCACGCCGAAGTTCTTGCATTCGAGCAACTCGTCGCCGGTGCGACGGAGCAACTCGCCGATCACGCTGATGCCCAAACGGATCATGCACTTGCGTGCGCGAACCGAGAGGTTCAAATCGGAGATCGGGCGAGCCAACATCGCTTGTTCGTCGGCGGAGAGGGCTTGCGGCTCGAAGACGTCGGCGACGTGTTTGTCAGTCGCGTACATGCCCAAGCGCAGACCCTTCGTGGCGAGCATTTCCTTGATTTCGGTCAAGCTGGTCTCGCCGAAATTTTTGCTGGAAAGCAGATCTTGCTCGGTGCATTTGCAGAGATCGCCGAGGGTCATGATGCCCATCTTTTGCAGACAATTGCGGCTGCGGACGGACAATTCGAAGTCGGTGACCGGAATATTGAGCACTTGGCTCATACGATCGCGTTTCTTCGCGGCGTCTTCGTCATAGAATTGCTCGTGCGACGCTTCGGTGTCTTTGAAGAACAGAGCGGCGCGAGCATGATCGGGATAAACGTCCAAGACGCGGCGGTAGCAATGAGCGGCCTTTTCGTATTGTTCAAGATCTTCGTACATCAGGCCCAAGTTCATCAAGGAGCCGACGTGCGTGGGGAACAAACCGACCGCCCGCTTGTACAATTCCAAAGCGGCGTCGTCGTTTCCGCGCCGATCGTTCTCCAAGGCCAAGCCGAACAAGGCGGCGGGATGAGTGCGATCGGCTTCGACGGCTCGCTCGTAGAGAGCGACGACCTCGGAAGGATTGCCGCCCACGGCGGCGACCGTGGCGGCGCGCTGAGCAAGATAATCGGCCGTCTGCTCAATCGGGCCGAAGAGGTTGTCCAAGATGGTCAAGGCTTCGGGAGCCCGATTGGCGTACCGCAACGCCTCGGCTTTGCCCAGGGCGCACTCGCCGGAGTCATAACCGGCCCGTTCGGCCGCTTGATACGATTCCAAGGCCGCGTCATATTCTTCGCGGGCGAAATGGGCTTTGGCCAAATAGAAGTGGGACAAGGCGCCGCCGTCGGCTTGACGAAGCGCCTCGATCGCTTGGAAGTAACGACCCAAAATGAACAAGCAAACGCCGAGCCGAGCGTTGCTCGCCGGAGTCTGCTCTTCCTTGCTTTGCAGTTCGTTTACCGCGTCGCGCAAAATGGCGTACTGCGAGAAGTCGCGAACGACCGCCTCACGCAATTGAGCGACTTCGCGCGGACCGAATGCGTCGTTGAAAAGAACAATACGCTTCAGATCAAAATCAACGAGTTGGGTCATTGACGAATAAACTCCTTGAGACGAACGAACTCGAAATGCGTGGAAGGCTGCGCGGTCGCAAGCAAGCGGACCGACCGACGTTACGCATGCGTCGCGCGCAGGATTGCGATCGTTCGGGAAAGCAAAAAAGCCAGCGGTGGGAATCGAACCCACAACCCCCGCATTACGAATGCGGTGCTCTGCCAATTGAAGCTACGCTGGCGAGGTTCTCTATATTAATTCAATTTCCAATTCCTCGCATGCGGTCGCGATCATAAGACGCAACGCACGGATTCGAACTGAAAACCGTATCGCGCAAGTTAAATTCCAGGTCGACCGAGCGACGGTCGGCCTCAGTCATGCCCGAAGCCCCCCCGAACGCGAATGAAATCTATTATCGGCGTCCAATACCGCCGGGGGATCGGAAATTTTCAAACTCACGCCCGTTATTGCGTTTGAACATGCAAGTCGACCGCCTCGAATGGCGACACTCCCTGCGCAAACGTCCAGGACCGGGCGAGAAAACATACAATTTACCGCCGAAAAATATTTCCCGCAAGTACGGAACTCAAGAAAAAAGCCCCGCTCACAAAAAAACGGCATGCGTATGCAACATGTTGTCAAAGAACGACTTACAATGTTCGCCGGTTGACAGAACGAGCTCTTAATGAGAGCCGGAAGAATTTTTTTCCGACTTTGAAGATTTTGGAGTCTTATCCAAGTCGCCGTAATCGCCAACCATTTCTTCCGCTTCCGCCCCCGATAAACTGTGCGGCCGCATCCCTTCCATAGTCATATCCGTGATTACGACCGCTCCGATCGCCTTAAAACCAAATAATTCATTGAGTTGCGAACGGATCGTATCCTTGAGACCGATGAGCGAAGGATCGCTGAAATCGCCGCCATGCGATTGGCGCAAAATCTGTTCAATCTCTTGTCGAACTCGACGCTCGTGGGTTTTCAATACACTCCTCGCCTTTTTCTCATCCGTCCGGAGTAAGGTCACATAAATGGAAAAATCGGCGCTCCGAACGAGGGCATTCCCGGCGCTAGAGGTCGCAAAATGATATTTTCCTAACGGCAATTCCGTCGCCGGCTCGGCCTCCGCTTGCGGCGCGCCGTTATGCGTTTCTATCCAAGCGAACAACGCTCCGTGGAAAGCAACCAGCAAAACAAAAAAAGCCACGACCGTCGAAAGATTAAAGCTAATCCGCTTTTTCACCTGCGGAGCCGCTACTTCGGCAACCTCGGGATGATGCGACGACTCGGGATGGCCAGTCGCTTTCGCTTCCGTTTTTTTTATTTCGGCGGACATAAAACACCCCTAACCCACTCCCCCCCTTAAGTAAAGGCGAAATTCGCCTGAGGGGTCCAAGCAAGTCTAGCTTTTTCATGGCAGAGCGGCCAAAGAATCGGCGAAACGCCGTAAAGCCAACAGGCGAAAAGAGTAACAACGCGGATTTAACGGCCTCAAGAAATAAAATAAGGGCCTCTGGCGAGCCACATCCCACTGTGGCGGCTGGACAGTAAGGGCAAGGTAACTGTCCAGTTCATGCCGTCAGAGGCCCTTCGGGCCAGTCTAAGTTTGGGTGCGACTTGCGTCGCACGGTTTATTTATAGATGCGAACGGCATGCCAATTATTTAGAATCCCCCAACAATCCGCAAATCAAACCGTAATACCCTGCAAAACAAGGAGATGGAATTTTTCCTTGACTTTTTTCCTGTCGTTCCCCAAATCGGAACCAGTGCAAATTGGTGTATGATTTTGCAACAGTGTGCATAATAATACAGTGCAATTCGGCGATTCCTTCCCGAGGCGATGCCCGCTTGCCCGTCGCTTTGCTCTCGAAAAGTCGATGGCTTGGTTTCCTAAATTCACACGACTAGGCGAGCGAAGAGGGCGATGGTATATCAATGGACGGCGCGGAAAACTTGCCGTCGCTCGTCGATACTTGAATGCCCTGACGCCGCATAACCGAAATCATAGGACAAATTTGCCCGTGCCCGAAAATCCTGCCCAAGTTGGACCTTATCTCTGCGGTCGCGGCCAAAAGCTGCTCCTCATCGCTGGCCCTTGCGTGATGGAAACAGAAACCCTCACGTTGGAGATCGCCCATCGTCTGAGTGAGATCGCCGCGAAGCTTGACGTTAGCTTGGTTTTCAAGGCCTCGTTCGACAAGGCGAATCGAACGAGCGCATCGGCCTACCGGGGCCCCGGTTTGGACGACGGCCTAGCGATTCTCGCTCGCGTCAAAGCCGAGACGGGGCTGCCCGTGACGACCGACGTCCACGAATCTTGCCAAACCGAGGCGGTCGGACGAGTCTGCGATTTAGTCCAGATTCCCGCGTTCCTGGCCCGGCAAACGGATCTGCTTACGGCCGCCGCCGCCACGGGCCGCGCCGTTCATGTGAAAAAAGGGCAGTTCCTTGCTCCGTGGGACATGAAAAACGTCGTCGGCAAATTAGAGTCTGGAGGTTGTCGAAACATCTTGCTCGGCGAACGAGGCACGTTCTTCGGCTACGGTCGTTTAGTCAACGACATGCGTTCCATACCGCAGATGCAAGCGCTCGGCGCGCCGGTCGTCTTCGACGCCACTCATAGCGTTCAAGAGCCTGGCGGATTGGGAACCGCGACAGGAGGGAACCGCGAGATGGTCGAACCTCTCGCTCGCGCCGCCGTCGCCGCGGGCGCCGACGCGTTGTTCTTCGAGACGCATCCGAATCCTGATCAATCGCCGAGCGACGGTCCGAACATGGTTCCCCTCTCCGAATTCGCCGGTTTGCTAGAACGTTTGTTGGTCATTCGTCGCGCAATCGAGAGTCTTTGAAAAGAGAAAGCCTTCAAAATGCAATATATGTCGCACGAACGTTCCGCAAAAAACGATCAACGCGGTATTTTCACGGCGGCGCTTCAACGGTTCGCCTTGTGCGTCGCAACCGTTTCGGCTTCCTTTTTTATCGCCGGTTGCGGAGAGAACGCGACGACGCACGTCGTCGATGAAGGCGAACAATCCGTTCGCATGAGCGCGAAGGCGCGCGACGAATACCTCAACTACGCGATCGAGAATCTCAACCGACTCGAGGAATTCTACACGCAAAACGTGGACGTCGAGCGTTTCACCGATCCCGACCTCGCCTCCGCGCAGAAAAGCTCCGGATCCGACGATACTCTCGCCGCCGCTTGGGCCGACCCCGAAATGCTTCGGCAAATCGTCGATCGTTTGAACCAATGGATTCGCGATCAGACGGGCGTCGCCTCTTGGAAGCCCGATCCGATGATCGAAGAGCTCGCGGACCAATACAAGAAACTTCCGCAGATGGATCGCCTCGACGAGTTGAAGTTCGGCAAGTTCGACGGTTTCGCGTTGCAAGAGGCGGCGATCGCTCGCGATTTATCGCAATGGATTCGCGGCGATTCGGCTGACGAACTGGATCGCGCCTCGCACATATTCGATTGGATCGTCCGCAACGTGCAGCTCATCCCGGACGCGGCGGATCAAATTCCGCAATTTCCGTGGGAGACGCTCGTTCTCGGTCGCGGCACGGCCGAGGATCGCATCTGGGCGTTTATTACGCTCGCCCGACAACAAGGCGTCGACGCCGCCGTTCTCCGTTGGAAGGCGGAAGAAACGGGCGAAAAGAAACGCGGCGAGTATTGGCTGATCGGCGTGCTCCGCGAGGATAAAATATACGTTTTCGATCCGCGTCTGGGTTTGCCGATCCCGGCGCCGAACGGCGTTCGCGCCGCCAAAGAGGGCGGCTTGACGATCGCTCCCGCTTCGGTCGATCAACTTGCCGGCGACGATTCGCTCCTGCGAAAGCTTGACTCCGCAAAGCCCTATCCCTTGCGCGCCGCCGATTTAAAAAAATTCGACGTGCTTATCGAAGCCTCGCCGGTTCTACTCAGTAAACGCATGGCGAGTCTTGAACCGCGATTCACGGGCAATCGAAAATTGATTTTAACGGCCGCTCCGTCCTCCGAAAAAGAACGTTGGAAAGCCTGCAAAGCCGTCGATTCGGCAGTTCTATGGTCGCATCCGTTCGCGACGATCGTCCGTCGTTCAGCCCTTTCGGCCGACGAGCTCGGCTCGCTCCGCATCCAGTTTCGCGAATTTTTCACGATGCCCGAAGCTCCCCTGATGCGCGGACGTCTTTTGCATCTGAAAGGGAAGTTGGCCGGCGAACTCAGCGCCACGCAGTATTATCAAGCTGCTCGAGTCTCGCGCGAACAAATGAACGAATATCTCGGGTACAAGGCAAGCGTCGCGCAAAAGCAAATAGAAACCCAAGCGGTGCAAATGCCCGAGGGGCAACGCGCCCAATGGATCGCCGGCACGCAACAGCGAGTTTCAACCGGCTTGCAATATGAAGCGGAAATGATCGAACGCGGCAAAGAAGACGCCAGCTACTGGCTCGGCGCCGTCATGTACGAGCGCCAAAAGTACGACGCCGCCGTCGATTACCTGTACCACCGCACCTTGGAAACGCACTTGCAGACGATTTGGCAAAGCGGCGCGAAATACAACCTCGGTCGATCCGAAGAAATGCGGGGCGACGTCGATCGCGCCGCGACTTTCTACGAATCGGACGCCCAAGCGCCAGACGCCGACGGAAGAACCCTCCGCGCAAAGTGGCTGAAAGACGTCGGCGTTAAAAAGCAGTAGGGCGATCCGTCGAACGCGTGCACGAAAACACAACTTCTAACGCGAAGAACTTTAGACAGGATTTACAGGATTAACAGAATTGGTTTTTCTGCGAGTTCTTCCGTTTTCCCACTATTGCATCCAGAAAAACCAACGACCGCTCCTCGATTAAACCGACTCGCCCGCCTCCTCTAAAAACTTCCAAAATACATGCGGGATTTAGAGCTCGGCAAAATGGGGAATTCCCTTTCATGCATGGAGCGAAACGGCGGTATGGATATCGACGATCTCACGAAAGTCGTGATAGGTTGCGCATACGATGTCCACAATGCTCTGGGGGCCGGTTTTTTGAGAAAGTCTACGAAAACGCTCTTTGCGTCGAGCTAGATGATCGAAAGATACCCTTCAAGCAACAAACCTCGATTCCCGTTCACTACCGGAATCGGATTGTCGGCGAATATTTCGCGGATATACTGGTCGCCGAACGATTGATCGTCGAACTCAAAGCCGTCCGCGTCATCGCCCCAGAACATGAAGTTCAGCTCGTAAACTATCTCCAGGCGACCGGCATCGACGTCGGGCTTCTCATCAACTTCGGTTCGTCGGTCAATGTAAAACGAAAGTACCGAGAATACGCCGAAAAGCAGACCGGTTGAACTTGATAAAAATTCGACTTAAAAGCAGTCCAATCTTGTTCATCTTATAAATCCTGTCTAAATCAGCCTGCCGCTAAACGCGAAGAGCGGAAGACGAACGCATTCGTCTCCCGCTCTTTTTCATTTGCTGGGAATATCCGCGACGCTTATCGAACGCGGCGACGCACGAAGAGCAAGCCGGCCGCTCCGCAGCAAAGGAGAGCGATCGAGCTCGGCTCGGGCACGGCGACCGCTTCGGCCGTCATCGCCACGGTTCCGGCGTAGAAATCCATGCCGGGAGTCGTATCCGTCGCGACGTAGTAGGTCAACTCGCCTTGCACCATGAACTTGCCGGTGAGGACGTAACCGGTTTCCGAGTGGAGCGAAAACGAGTCGTCGACGAACGTGGGGTTGTACCAGTGATAGATTGCGTCGCTGTCGAGCTCGGCGGTGAAGTTCACCGTGTAGCTGACGCCCGGATTGGCCGAAACGAGGCTCACGCTGGCCGTACCGGCGTAACCGCGGAGAGGACTGTTGATGACCACGTTCGTGGCGGTGGTCGGTCCGTAGGCGCCGGACTTGTAATCGTCGATGGCCCACAGCGCCGTTCCCGCCGCCGAACGACCGGACACGGCGTTGTTCGTGTTGTCATAGACAGTGAGCGTGGGAAGCGTGACGGTAGAGGTTGCGGCGGGAATGATAAAGTCGAGCCCGAATTGGCCGTAGGTCGAGTCGGTGCTTTTGTCGCCGAACACGTCTTTCAAGATGGCGGAAGAGAACTTGACCGCCGCGCCGTTGACCGCCGTCGTGCTGTTGGCGAACTGAGCGCGATAATAGGCTTGATTCGTCGGAATCTCCGTCGAATTGTTGTAATAGACGCCGACGCCGCCGGAGACGGTCGCGAACGGAAGCCAAACGGAAGCTTGCGCGAAGCAAGGGACGAAAGCGATTGCAAGTAAAATTAAAAAGCTCTTCTTCATTTGTCGTTCTCCCAAGAAATCCAATTGAGTATGTCCGATCGCCGACGAATTCCCCCTGGCGGCGAAACGATCGAAACGGATAGACGCAGCGCGAAGATGGACGAACCAAGCGGCGGATTGCGAGAAACTAGCTCAATCGCAATTGCGGTTCGTCGCGTCGCTGCCTCAATGGAAAGAAACCAAGATAGCCGAATAAATTTCGGCGTCGTTTAGGATTGCGTTCTATTCTAGCAAGCCGAGCAAGATGAGGCAACTTTTCGGCCGTCGCAGGAACAATCCACAGAGGGGGAAAGGTTCGTAACTTATTTCGCCACGCCCTTTTTCGCCGTCGCGTCTTTTATTTCGGCCGGCCATTCAAAACGCGGCGACTTTGCGAAATCGTACCCGTCCAGATGCCGGCGCTCGGCGGCCGACCGATCGGGCGGACGCTTGTATCGCCATCGCACGTCCCCCAGCGTTCGTTCGATGAGCGCGGCCAAGTCGGGATCGTATTCCTTCAATTTTTCGCGAGTATCGACGCCGTTGTGGATCGCGTCCTTGGGCCGATTCGTGTTGAACCACGATTGGATTCCCTCGGCCCAATACTCATGATGATTTTCGGCGGCGTAGGTGTTTTTCCAAAGCCCCTTCTCCAAAGCGCGGCGGTAGGTTTTCTCGAGCGTCGCGTCGAAATCCTTATCGAGCGAAGTCATGCCCGGATCGTGAATCGTGTGGCCAAACTCATGCACGAAGATGCTTTCGGTCGGATACGGATCGCCGGGAAAGCAGAGCAGATTCTCCTCGGCTCCGGACGAAGGCAACATCACGCCGGACTCGTTCTTGCCGGCGCCCATGCCGCGCGCGCGGCGATCCCAAAATCGATCCGGCGTCTTCATAAAAGAGTGCTCAGGCAACGTCGTCTGAAACTCATCGCGGGCCATGATCGAAACATGCACCCCCTGCTCCGCCAACGCCTTGATCACGTCGCGACGATTTACCAGCATTTGATCGACTAAGAAGGCCGCTTCTTTCAACGCGTAATCGCTCGTTCGCTCCGAAGCGACGATCGGCAGCCCGTCGAGCATGACGCATTTTTTATAAAACGGATCGAGTTTCAACGCCGGCGGAGGCGTCGCCACATCATAGTTTGGCGCAGCGGTCTCGGCGGCCGCGGCAAATCGGGCCGCGACGCACAAGACGACCACGGCGATCGGACGAAGAGGCCGCATGACGGTTCACCTTGGGAAAAATTGCGAAGCGAGGTTTCTACTCCACGCGCCACTCGTGAATGCCGGCTGAAAAATCCTTGGGCAATTGCACTTCAATTCGTAGGGCGTTCGTCTCTACCGGTTCAAAAGTAGTGCGGTTGTACGCGTTTCCTTTGCAGCCGAACTCGCTCGGCTTTTCGACGGGCGCCCATTTCCCGTCCTTCCGGTAGAGCAGTTGCCATGACTTCGGCAAGCGGCATTCGCCTCGCCCGGTGTCGTCGAACCAATAGACTTCGACGGCCGACACTTTCGTCGTCTTGGGGAAGTCGTAACGCACCCATTCGGTCGTTCCTTTGCGCGGCCACCAATGCAGGAAGCCGTTCGAATGATCGTCGGAGCTTTTCGGCTCGCGCTGATCGTTCAGCGTCTTGGCGTCGCCGCCCGAGGCCGACGGCTTGGCCGTCGAAGCGATCGTCGGATACGGCAACGGCCGAGCGGCCTCTTCTTTACGAGCCAACCAAACGGCCATCTCGCCGCGTCCACGATTCGCCCAAGCGTAATAGGGAATTGCCGTGAACGGAACTTTTTCCCGTGCGATCGCCCCCTTCGCGTCCGCCTTACGGAGGCTCTCCGCCTCGCCGCGAATCACTTCTACGCCGCCCAAGAGATCTTTCTTGAACTCCGTCGAAAGCGGCGCGTCGTCCGCCAGTACGAGGTTCACGACATGCCCGTCCTTAACGTCGGGCCATTCGACGCAATAGACGATAGGGCCTCGTTGCAAGGCGACCTTGCCGGCGTCGTCCGCCACTTTTTCGTTGGCGATCACGCGCTGCGGCTCCATCGGCAGTTTCAGTTCGATCACGTCTCCCTTTTTCCACGCCCGGCGAAGAGAAACGTATCCGTTCTTCGGCGAAACGGCTACGGATTCTTTATTCACGAGCAGAGCGACGGCAGGCGCCGGAGAAGCCGCTTTCTTCTCCGGTTTCAAAAAACTATACAGATCGCTCGGAGTCGCCTCGTTCCTCGCCCAACCGGGAATGCGAACGTTGACCGCGAACACTCCGTCTTTGTCCGGCGTGACGGTCATCTTCACGTCGCCGTCCCACGGGTAGCGAGTCTCCTGCTTGATCGAAACCTTTCGACCGTCGTCGAGCTTGATCTCGCTCGTTCCGGCGATAAACAGATTCGCGAAGATTTCGTCTTTACGAACGCCGTAGGCGTAGCCAGGCACTGAAGCGATGAAACGCGTGATATTGCCCGGGCAGCAAGCGCAACCGAACCAAGGGCTGCGTTGATGACTTCCGTCGGACTCGAGGGGATTCGGATAAAAGAAACTTTTGCCGTCGAGCGAAACGCCCGAAATCACGCCGTTGTAAAGCGAGCGCTCCATCACGTCGACGTATTTCGCGTCGGCATGCAAGAGGAACAAGCGATGATTCCAATAGACGTTGGAGATTGCCGCGCAGGTCTCGCAATAGGCGGTCAAATTGGGGAGCTCGTAATTTCGGCCGAAGGCTTCTCCCGATCCGGTGGCGCCGATGCCACCGGTAACGTAAAGCTTCTTTCCGACGCAGTTCTCCCAAAGGGCGTCGATGGCGTGCAAATAGCGTTCGTCGCCGGTCATCGCCGCGACGTCGGCCATTCCCGCGTACATATAACCGGCGCGGACGGCATGCCCGACCGCTTCCTTTTGATCGACCGGCTTGATCTTTGATTGATGGTAGTCGTCGCCGCGCGGCCCGCGCACATCCAAGAAGAACTTCGCCAGATCGAGATAGCGTTGATCGCCCGTCGCTCGATAGAGCTTGGCCAATCCCATTTCGACGATCTGATGACCGGGCCAAATTTTCAATTGGTCGTCGGCAGGGCCGAACGTCTTGCACAAAAGATCGGCGTTCTTAACGGCCACGTCCAATAACGTTCGTTTGCCAGTCGCTTGAAAATGGGCGACGGCCGCCTCGAAAAGATGCCCGGAGTTATAAAGCTCGTGGCTCAAATCCGATTCTTTCACCCAACGCTCTTTGCCGGACCATTCGTGCGGTTTGTTCGGGTTAATCGTTCGCGTCGTATAGAGATAGCCGTCCGATTCCTGGGCTTGGGCGATCTTGGCGATGATTTCGTCCAAATAGGCGTCGAGCTTCGGATCGGGCTTCAACATCAGGGCGTACGAGGCGCCCTCGAGGATTTTGTACGGATCGGTATCGTCGAAGGGGAACGGCGGATTGCTCCGGTCTTTTAGCTCTTCGCCTCGGAGAGCCTTCCCCGCTCGAACGAAGTTATTCATCCGCCCGTTCTTCTCGCATTGCTCGAAGGCGTAGGGAATCGTGACGGCGCGATTCGTCTCCATTCGCGGCGCCCAAAATACGTCGTCGGCGTGAACGGCGGTGAAGGGAACCGGTTTCACTTCGTAGTCGCGCTGCGGAACCGCGGTTTTTACCGGAGCTGCGGCCGGCGACGCTTCGTCGGGAGCGGCCGTCGCGCGGCCAAAAATTCCGCTAACAAAACAGGTCGCCGAGAGAACGAACGCGCGAACGGCAAATCGGAACGAGGCGTTTTTCATAATTTGATGCGAAAAAAAAGAGGATGCAAAAGAGAAAGCTAAAGGGCATTCCCCCCTGCCGGTTGATTTTAACCGATTTTTGATCGGCGCGAACGGGAAAGCGAAAACAGGCGGTCGCCCCCTCCTTGGAGCCGCGATTAGCTCCTATTGTGGCTGAGGGGGGAAGCGTTTATGATACTAGGCTTACTATTGTTTCGTCTTCGTTCCGACGGAGGCGACCTATTCCCCAACGCGGGGTCGGGTCCAGTCGTCGGTCGAAATATCCATTTTCGTTCCAAGGCTAAGGATTTTTTCGTGAATATCCCTTCCTTCGTGCACGTTCTTTTCGCGCAAGTTCCCGCAGATAAGTCGGCCAACTCCTCCGATCCGCTTGCGCTACTTATCATCCTCGTCCCAATGGCCGTGTTGTTCTACTTCATGCTTTACCGTCCGCATAAGAAAGATCAGGCGAAGCGTCAGGAAATGCTCGACGGGATTAAGAAGAACGATACGGTCATTACGATCGGCGGAATGTACGGCGTGGTCATGAAGGCCGACAAAGCGGCGGACGAGGTCGTTCTTCGCGTGGACGACGTCGCCGGCACGAAGATCCGCTTCACCTTCGGAGCGATCGCCAAGGTCATCACGTCCCCAGGCGGCGAGGCATCGAACGCGTCGGCCGGAAATTAACGAACTTCAACGTCGTGCGCCGCGTCGATTCCCGAGAACTTCGCGGGCCGCATAGAGCTTACGACATATATCAATAGGAACCCTTTTCATGTTGTCCGAAACGTCCGTCATTTATCTCGCGATCACGCTGGCTCTGATTATCCTGCCCTTCGTATTCGGCAATCTGTTCGCCTCGCGCTTGCGGATGCCCGACTACGGTTGGAAAATCGGCCTGATTTTATTCACGTTTTTCGTTAGCGTCGCCTTGCTGACCACGAAATGGCCGCCGAAGCTCGGCATCGACCTTAGCGGCGGTATGATCCTGGTCTACGAAATCGACAAGGAAAAGACGAAGGATCTCGCCCAGGTCGACATGGACAAGTTGATCAAGTCGATCAAGAAACGCGTCGATCCGAGCGGCATCAAGGAAACGAGCATTCGCCGCTACGGCGCGAACCAGATCGAAATCATCATCCCGCAAGTCGAAGACAAAGAAGAAGCGACCCGCATTAAGGACACCGTTTCTCAGTCGGGAACCTTGGAATTCCGCATTCTCGCCAATCCGCGACATCACGCCTCGATCATCGAACGCGCCAAAGCCGACATGTCGAAAGACAAGTACTACAACTCAAAGGGCGAATTGCAAGCCTGGTGGTCGCCGATCGCTCCCGACGAAGTTTCCGCTTTCGTAAACTCCCGCGACTGTCTCGTTCGCGAAAAGAAACGGGGCAATAAGACGGTCCTCGAGGCCTTGCTCGCCAAAGATCCTTACGAAGTCACCGGCGGCCAACTCAGCCGCGTGGCGGCCGACGTCGATATGCACGATACGCACCGCCCGTGCGTCGCCTTTGAATTCAATAGCGCCGGCTCGCAAGCCTTCGCCACTTTGACCGAAGTTTACCAACCGCAGGCCGATTTCAAGAGCCGATTAGCAATCGTCTTGAACGACGAGATATTCTCGGCGCCCTCGATTAACGGCGTGATCGCCGGTCGCGGCCAAATCACCAGCGGCAGCTTCACCGAACAATCGGTCAACGCGCTGGTCGACGTTTTGAACGCCGGCGCCTTACCCGCCGCCTTGGTCAAAGAGCCGATCAGCCAAATGTTCTCCGGCCCGACGCTCGGCCGCGACACCATCGCCAAAAGCTCCCACGCCATGATTATCTCGGCGATTCTCGTGCCGTTGTTCATGCTCGTTTACTATCGTTTTTCGGGCGTGGTCGCCACGATCGCGTTGATATTGAACATGTTGATCTTGATCGCGATCATGGTCGCCTTCAAAGCCCGCTTCACCTTGCCCGGCCTCGCCGGCTTGGCGTTGACCGTCGGTATGGCGGTCGACAACAACGTTTTGGTTTACGAACGTATGCGTGAAGAGTTGGCCAAAGGGGCGGCCCTGCGAATGGCCATTCGAAACGCCTTCCAACGCGCCGGCGCCACGATCATCGACTGTAACATCACCCACTTGATCGCCGCCGTCGTTCTTTACGTCATCGGCACCGACCAAATCAAGGGTTTCGCCATCACCTTGTTGATCGGCGTGATCGCCAGCATGTATACGGCCGTCTTCGTCGCCCACGTCATTTTCGACCTGGCCGAACGCAATCAATGGATCACGAAGTTGAAGATGATGCACCTCATCGGTCATACGAACTTCGACTTTATGAAGATGTTTCCCTACTGTTTGACGTTCTCGATCGTGATCTCCGCGCTCGGCATCGCCGCCGCCGTGTTCCGCGGCCAAGGCTTGTTCGACATCGATTTCACCGGCGGAACCTCGGTCCAGGTTCTCTTCACCGAGGCGCAAGACGCCAACGACATTCGGGCGAAGCTCGAAACCAAGTTGTCGGACCTTTCGCTGCATGAAGCCAAAGTCAGCGGCGACAAGGATAACGTCCGATTCGTCATCGACACCTCGGAATTGGACGCCGCAAAAGTTCGCGCGACGATCCAAGAAACCTACGGGAAAAAGTTGTTCACTAACTCTGCGAAAATTAACAGCATGAAAACGATTGACGCGAAATCGACGGCCGAGGGCGCCAACGACGCCGCGCCGAAGACCGATAAACCGACCGCCGATCCGGCGAAGAAGACCGGCTCCTGGCTTCCGACTCGCAGCCTTCGCACGGCCGTCCTCGTCGCTCCGCTGCTCTTCGGAGCTGCGGACGCCGACGCCGCAACCGGTACGGCCTCACCCGCCGCGTTGACTTCCGTCGCTTCGACCGCCGCGACGACGGCGACCGGAAGCGCAGCCGACGTCGCCGCAGCATCGCCGGTCGTCGAAAAAGATCCGTTCATCGGCGGCACCGAAGCGGAAGTCGAGTTCGGACTTCCCATCGAACGCGAGACGGTCCTCGACCGCGTACAACGAGCGGTCAAAGACTCGAAAGCGATGACCGGCGAAGCGACGATCGACGCCGAAGGCGTTCAAGGGAGCTTCACCGAAGGCTCGACCAAGTTGGCCACCAAGTGGACCGTTAAAATCAATCTTCCGCAAGACAAAGCGAAAACGGTTCTCGAAACGGTCAACGCCGAACTCGTCTCCGAACCGTACTTCCCCGCCAGCAACGCCATCGGCGGAGCCGTCGCGGTGAGCACGCGCTACCAGGCCGTTTGGGCTTTGGTCGCTAGCTGGGCGTTAATCATCCTTTATCTGTGGATTCGGTTCCAAGGGGTGGCCTTCGGTTTCGCCGCCGTCGTCGCCTTGGTCCACGACGTGCTCGTCATGCTCGGCGCCATCGCCTTCAGCTACTGGTTGGCGAAAATTCCCGGCGTAAGCCAATACCTGCTCATCGAACAGTTTAAGATTAACTTGCCGATCATCGCGGCCTTCCTCACGATCATCGGTTACTCGGTCAACGACACCATCGTCGTTTTCGACCGAATCCGCGAAGTCCGAGGCAAGGATCCCGACCTCACCCGAGTCATGGTCAACTTGAGCACCAACCAAACGCTCAGCCGAACGTTGCTCACCTCCTTGACGGTCATCATCGTCGTGGTCGTGCTCTACTGGTTCGGCGGTCAAGCGTTGCGAGGTTTCTCCTTCGCGCTGACGGCCGGCGTTTTGACCGGTACTTATAGCTCGATTTACGTCGCCGCTCCGATCCTCCTCTGGCTCGTCGGCAAACACGAAGGAACGAAGAAGATTAAGAACAACTAATCTTCCTGACTAAGAACGAAAACGAAAAGACCGCCGGAGCAAACTCCGACGGTCTTTTTTATTTTCAATATCGCCTCGCTCTACGCCCTACTAAGCCGCAACCCGTCGGGAACGATCTCGACGGCGACGGCGCCGGGGAATATCGCCTTATCGTGCGGAGCCTTGTCCAAGGTCGGAAAATCTTTTCCTCGCGACGATGCCAGCATTTCGGCCATCTGGGTCCATTGGGCGCAGCCCATCGCCTGCAACGGCCAATTTTGCTCGCTCCAAACACGCAGCAAGAGCTCGCGCACCGCGTAGGACGGCTGATCGGCGAGGGCCTTCGCGCAGATCCGCACGCAGCCGTCGCTCTCGACGCAAACGGCCTTTCCCATTTTTTCCTCGACGACTCGATCGACGACTTCTTGCGCTTCGGCCGCCAAGCCCCCCAACCGCAGAATCGCCTCGACGACTTGCGCGTTGTAACTCTCGGCCAGGAGCGGCAACAATTCATGCCGAATTCGATTGCGTGAATAACGGCGGTCTTCGTTACTTGCGTCTTCCCGGTAGCATTGACCTAGATCGCTGACGTAGGCGAGAACGTCGCGGCGGCGAAAGCCCAACATCGGACGAATTAAAGACGCGTGTCCCAACGGCCTCGTTCGAGCGATGCCGGCCAATCCGCCGATTCCCGTCCCGCGAACGATTCGATGGAGAATCGTCTCGGCCTGATCGTCGGCCGTATGAGCGGTCACCACGAATCGGGCGCCGAAGCGCTCGGCCGAGCGCTCCAAGAATGCGTAACGTAGACGTCGAGCGGCCTCCTCGATCGTTTCGCCCGACGACGCCGCCGTCTCGGCCACGTCGGCGCCTCCGACGACCGAATCGACCCCCAACGTCTCGGCCAAAGCCGTGACGAATCGTTCGTCGTCCCAAGCCTCGCGGCGTAAACGATGATTAAAATGCGCAACGATCAGCCGACCGACGCCGTTTTCCTTTAGCCGAGCCAAGGCTCGCAACAAGGCCACGCTGTCAGCTCCGCCGGAGATCGCCGCGACGACCGTCACGTCGCGCCAATCGGCCGGATTCCAAGAATCTGCCAGCGACGCCTCGAATCCATGCAAATCGCTCGAACTCATGTCAAAACTCCCCCAAACGTCGATGAACGTCTCAAGGCTGAACGACGCCGAAACGCACCCGCGAGGCGCCGTTCGAGGCGTTTTCCTCGGCCAAACCGGGAACGGTTCAGAAGCCGCGAAAAGCGTTTACATCCCTTCCAATGGTTCGTATTGTGGACTTTCCGGCGGAGAAATGCAACCGAACGCGTCCGTCACCGACGCCTCAACCGTTACGCACGGTCGGCGTCGCCCTATCTTTCGGCGCAATCAGTAGTTATTGCGGGGGAAACGCCCGATTTCCAGTTGCAGTTTCATTAGACTCTGATAAGATTGCGTTATATGCGTGCATGGCTGGCAATAATCGCTCCCGTTTCGGCGGGGGACCGTCCGGCCGCCGCACTGATGGATTACATGGAAAACGTAGTCCGTGCGACCGACGCTCCCGGCTTTCGGAAGCGATCCGTCGCGGCAACAATGTTGGGAAGCGCTTTAAGAAGGTTGTTTTCGGTAACAAGAAACGCTCGGCGAGCCCTGGCGATCGACTCTCCCGACGAAAGTCGGACGAACAATTCGCAATGACTCGTGGAGACGAACGGTAGACGATGGACTTGATTCTTTTGATTATTCGACGCTTGGTTGCGACTTTATTCGGCGGACGTTTCGCCGATGATCGTCGCATCGCCGTTTCGTCGGATTCCGTCCGTCTCGTCTCTCCGCTCGCCGAACGGATGACAGTTCGATTGGTTCTGGACAGGCTGCTCCGCCTGACGAGCGTATGGCGATTGTCGCCGTGCGTCGTAGTTTCGCCTCACGGTCGCGTTCCGCAAGGCTATCCCCAGATGCGCTGTCAACGAGACGCGCTTGCGTCCCGTTCTCTCGCCGATCCGTCTCTTCCGAAGTTTCCCTCTTGGTACTGAGAAAGCGACTGACGCTTAACTAGCGCGCATCCGCCCGTAGACGGCTTTGCGTTCCGCTTTCTTATTCGCCGCGACCTTCGCCTCTCCGTTTGCGCGTCTCTCGCCGCGGACGACTTTCAAGGAACTTGATCGTGACTAATAATATTGTCAACATAGTCTTCTTCGCAGTCGCCGCCGTCGGCGGTTTCGTCGTTAAGCTGGTTTTGGACCGCCTCCGTCGCAAAGACGCCGAATCGGAAGCAAAGGAAATCATCCGCCAAGCCCAACAAGACGTTGAAAACCGTCGCCGCGAGGCCGAACTGGAAATCAAAGAGCTCGCCCTTCAGCAACAAACCGAGAGCGAAAAAGAGTTGCGACGGGTTCGCGGCGAATTGCACGAACGCGAACGCATTCTCGATAAACGGCAAGACGCGCTCGAAGAACAAGCCGAGCAACTTCGCAAACAGGAAAAAATGGTCGAGGCGACCCAGCGCAAATTGACCGAACGCATCCAAGAGGCGAATCAACGCAAAGAGGAACTGACCAAGCTGCTCGACTTGCAACGCCAAACGCTCCATGAATTGAGCGGTTTAAGCCAAGACGAGGCGACCCGCCGCTTGCTCGAAATGCTCGATCAGCAGTTACAGCGAGAGACGGGCGCGGTCATCATTCGCCACGAACGAACGATGAACGAAATATGCGAACAGAAGACCCGTGAGATTTTGCTCACGGCGATTCAGCGCTACGCCGCCGCCCATACGGCCGAGTCGACCACCAGCACGGTCGGCATACCGAACGACGAAATGAAGGGGCGCATCATCGGCCGCGAAGGTCGCAACATCCGCGCCTTCGAGAAGGCCACCGGCGTCGACGTCATCATCGACGACACGCCCGGCGTGGTCATCGTGAGCGCCTTCGACACGATCCGCCGCGAAGTCGCCCGCATGTCGTTGGAGAAATTGATCGCCGACGGACGGATTCACCCGGCCCGCATCGAAGAGCTCGTCGCCGGCACGCAACGCGAAATCGAGCGCTACATCCAGAAGATGGGCGAAGAGGCCTGCCAAGAAGCCGACGTTCTCGGCCTGCACGAACGTCTAGTGAACTTGCTGGGGCGACTCCACTTCCGCACCAGCTACAGCCAAAACGTGCTGCGTCACGCCATCGAAGTCGCCTATATCGCCGGAATGATCGCCGACGAAGTCGGCCTCGACGGCAAGTTAGCCCGCCGTTGCGGCCTTCTACACGACATTGGCAAAGCGGCCGACCACGAAGCCGAAGGCGGCCACCCGAAAATCGGCGGCGACCTACTCAAGCGTTACGGGGAACGTCCCGAAGTCGTCCATGCCGCGATGGGGCACCACGACAACCTGCACATCGACAACCCGTATACGGTGATCGTCGCCGCGGCCGACGCGTGCAGCGCCTCGCGTCCCGGCGCTCGACGCGAAACCCTCGAACGATACGTCAAACGGATGGAGGAGTTGGAATCGATCGCCGGAAAATTCACCGGCGTCGAACAGGCCTACGCCATCCAAGCCGGCCGCGAACTTCGCGTCCTCGTCAGTTCGAAAGAAACGACCGACGAATCGGCCGCCAAGATTTGCTACGACATCGCCAAGGCCTTCGAGCAACAGCTCACCTACCCCGGCGAAATTAAAGTAACCGTCATCCGCGAAACGCGGCACATCGAGTTGGCTCGATAGTAATTCGCGACTGTTTCATTGCCGACCGTTGATTGTTGAAAGCTTGCATTACCATGAAAATCCTTTTTATCGGCGACATCGTCGGAAAGCCCGGTCGAGAAATATGCGTCCGCGCGATGCGAGGTCTGCGCGCCGAGGAGGAATTGGATTTGGTCGTGGCCAACGCCGAGAACATCGCCGGCGGCTCCGGATTGACTCCTGAAATTTATCGTGAACTGATCGAAGCCGGAATCGACGGCATCACGATGGGCGACCACGTTTACAAACGCCGCGAGATTTTTCCGCTTTTGCAAAGCGAACGCCGAATCGTCCGCGCGGCGAACTATCCGTCCACGGCGCCCGGCAAAGATATGATGATTCTTCGGACGCGGCAACAAACCTCCGTGGCGGTTTTCACTCTTGTCGGCCGGGTTTTCATGCCCCCCGTCGATTGTCCCTTCACCGCCGCCGATCGCGTGCTGGCCGCCGTTCCGGCCGACGTGAAAATCATCCTCGTCGATTTCCACGCCGAGGCGACGAGCGATAAGCAACTAATGGGCCGGCACCTCGACGGCCGCGTCAGCGCGGTCCTCGGAACGCACACCCACGTTCCCACGGCCGACGAGCGGATACTGCCCGGCGGCACCGCGTTCCAATGCGACGTCGGCATGACCGGCCCGCATGAAAGCATCCTCGGCCGTCGGATCGACCGCGTCATGGAAACCGTGCGCACCTTCCGCCCCACGCATTACGACGTCGCCACGCACGACAATCGCATCAACGGCTCGATCGTCGAGGTCGATCCGGAGTCGGGCAAAGCCCTTTCTATCCGTCGCATTTGCGTCGATGAAAAAATGGCCGCCGTTCTTGCGAAAAAAGGATAACGGCGAAACCGCGGCGGCGCTCCGCCAAAACCTATACTCAAGACTAATGCGTCTTATTTCGAAAACCGCGAGAATCGGTTAACGCTCCGTTGGGAAGTCGAACGGAACCGAACCCACGCTAACGCCAAACTCGTTACGACGAACGCTAAGGACGGATCCGATGAAACTCTCTCCGAAGACGCTAGGGCGCCTGATCGCCCTCGCTATATTTCTGCTTCGCGCCTGCTGCCGCATTCGCTTGCACAACGACCCTCGCCCCGCGCTGCGGGCGAAATCGCAAACCTATATCTTCTCGGTCCTTCACGCCCATCAAGTCGCCGCCGTCATTCACGGCGAACGAGGCACCGGCGCCATGGTCTCGAACTCCGACGACGGCCAACTCCTTATCCCCGCCCTGCGAATTCGCGGCATCATTCCGATCCGCGGCTCCAATCGCGGAAAAATCAGCGGCGATAAAGGCGGTTTGGCCGCCATCGAAGCCCTCGTCAAACATATTCAAGCCGGCTCGCCCGGCTATATCGCCGTTGACGGCCCGCGCGGTCCTCGCAATCACGTCCACAAGGGAGTAGCCGCCCTTTCCAAACAAACCGGCGCGGCGGTTCTCAACTTAGCGGCCATTCCCTCTCGCCGCTGGGTTTTCACCCACGCCTGGGACCGCTTCCAAGTCCCCAAGCCGTTTTCCACCCTCCACGGCTATTTCGCCGAACCAATCTTTCCCCGCGACGGCGAAAGCGTGGAAGAGTATCGCAAACGAATCGAGGCGTCGCTCAACGCGTTGGAGCTTCAGCACGACTCCGAAGAGGCGGTCTTGGCCCAAGCCTCGACGAAAAAACGTGCCGAAACGCACATGCACGCCCTGCAAAAAAACGCCCAGCCTCTGACGCCAAGCGAACGGCAAACCGATTGAAATCCGGCGCCGATTTGCCCGCCGCGCTACAATTGCAGGACGTGATACGAATCACTCCTCGATAAAGGCGTTCCTTCCATGCTCCCCCGTCGGACTCTTCGTGACTTTCGCTATGTTGCATTATCTTTCGTTTTGAGCGTCGTCGGATGCGGGGCCGGAGGGGGAGCCGATTCCGATCGTCCGCTTTCCGGGCCGGCCACGGTCGCCGAAGCGGCGCAGTTTCTCGATCTCGAAACTTTCCCCGTTCTCCCCTCCGCCGAAAAAGTGAACAGCCGCCTGCTGGCGAACCTATCCTACTCGGCGCCGGGCGACGTTAAATCGGCTTTCGATTTCCAGCGCAAAGCTCTTGCCGAGCGACATTGGAAAGAATTACCCAACGGCTCGGTGAACGACCAAGCGGCAAGCTCGACGTTCGCACGCAACGGCTTCACCGTGTCCGTTTCGGTATATCCCTCCGGCGCGCCGAATCAAGTCTCCGTCACGTTGACCAATCTCGGGAACGTCGCTTTGGAAAAATTGCCCGTTCCGACCGGCGCGAAGCCTTTGTACGCTTTCCCCGCCGCCGTGGCGTACACGACTGACGCTTCGGTCGAATCGGTCGCCTCGGATTGCGCGAAGGCGCTCGCCGCACAAGGTTGGGAGCCCTACGGCAAGGCCGGCGATGCGTTCTTTTTCAAACGTAACGCGGTACGATTGCAGGCGAGAATCGCCTCGGCCCCCGCCCAAGGAAACAAAACGGCTCTCACGTATAGCGAGGAGCTTCTTTCAGCCGATCTTCCCGCCCCGGAAAACGCGATAGACGTCCGCTACGCCGACGTGACGAAAACGCTTTCGTTCGATTCTCCCGGCCCGCGCGACGCAATCTTCTCCTTCTATCGCAAAAAGCTCGCCGAAACGAAATGGGAAGCGACGACCGACAATTCGATCTCCATTGACCGCAAATTCATCATGATCTTCCGCAATCCGGCAAAGGATATGCTGACGCTGGAAACGATCCCCGTCGATGATATTTTCCGCGTCGCACTCAAGCATCAGTCGGCCGCCGAGGTCGCTGAGCTTGACCGCCGACTTGACGAGCAAATGCGAAAGAAAAAAGAAGAGCAGGCGAAAAAACAGCCCTGACCTTTTTCATCGAACACGACCCTCGCCCCCCTCGTTTTTCTCGATTTTCGGCGGAAATCCGCCCGGCACGACACGTCATCGAAAAATTCGCCGGTTATCGAGGATCGGCGTAACTCTTGTCTTCAACAGCGGTTAAGCGAAGAAATTTGTCCGTCGCCTCGCGGCATGTTATGATCGGCGAAGGATTCTTTCTTCGACAGGACAAATCTCTATAGAAATCCGCTTTCACCGCTCCGACTCAAGGTTGCCGCATGCACTCCGACGTTCGACGCATTCGCGAAGAGATGCTGCGCCGAGAAGTTCTCGCGGGCGACGAACAAGCATGGCGAATTTTATATGAAGAAACGTTCGACGACCTTTACCGCTACACGCTTTGGCGCTGCGGCAATCGACGCGACTGGGCCGACGACGTGATTCAAGAATCTTGGCTCGTCGCCGTCCGCCGCATCCGTCGTTTCTCGCCGAGCGAAGGCGCATTTCTCGCCTGGATGTGCGGAATAGCGGCGAACGTATTACGCAATTACCTGCGAAAGCGCCGCAAGATCGCCGAACTGCAAGAATCGTTCAAAAACGTCGTCGAAGAAACGTCTTCGCGGCGGCCGACGCAAGACCACGAAAACGAAGACCGTATCGCCTCGACGCTCGCCGCCTTGCTCGATCGCCACGAAGCCGTGCTTCGCGCTAAATACATCGACGGACTGACCGTTGACGAAATCGCCGTGAATTGGAACGCGACGCCGAAAACCGTCGAATCGCTGCTGACCCGGGCTCGGCAGGCGTTTCGCGAGATTTTCCTGAAATTCACCGGAGGGAAATGACATGACGCCGTCCGAATTTTCTGAAAACGATCCGCTCGCCCCGACCGACGACGTCCTCGGCGATTTGACCGTCAACGCCGAATTACGTCGAACGTCGCTTGCCGACACTCTCGGCGTGATTCGCCGTCGCCGCCGATTGAAACGATGCGTCGCGACTGGCGTTTTACTCGGCTGCTACCTGGCCGGCGTCTCCACTACCGCCTCGCTACGAAGTCGCGAAGCCGCGCCGCAATCCGTGCAAAATGTGGCTGTCGCTCCGACGGTTCCTCCCGACTTCGCTGGTCCGCCCGATCAAAAAGCGGTCTACAAAGTGGCCGACCGCTACGAAGTCCTTCGCCGTGAAGCCGACCTTTACCTCAACGATCCCGAAAACCTTCAACTCGCAGTTCACACGTATTCTCGCGCCTTAAAATATGCCTCCGCTGCGCAGCGGGCCGTTTCGACCGAGAATGACTCGTGGATGTTGATAGCCCTAAAAGAAGCCTATTCCAAGGAAAAGAAAAATGACGCCCAACTTTAAAAACGCCGTTCGTTTCGTCGCTATTGCGACGTTCTGCGTCGCGGCCGTCTTCGTCGACGCCGCGCGCTCCGCCGAGCCCCAAAAAGATACGCTGGAACAAGTCCTGGCCGCGGCCATGGAGAAAAATCCCGAAATCGTGACCGCCAAAGCCAAAGTCGCAATGGCCGAAGCTGAACTGAACGCCGCCCGCTTGAACGTCGCGAAAGAAATCGCTTCGTGCTGGAACGCTCGCGAATTGCAGCGCGACGTGCTCCAAACAAACAAGGGCGAAAACGAGAAAAAGCCAGGGACGGTTTCCGCCTTGGTCCTCCAAGAGAACCTCGCCAAACTGCGACAACTCGACACTGGGTTAAGCTACCTTGCCGGCGGCTCCGAAATGCCGGGCGTCGCTTCCAAAGAAGTCAGCCCTCAAGCAGTCGCTCCGCTCGCGTCGCAGCCGTCGATCGCCATCCAATATCCGAAAGGAACGCTTGCCCAAAGGTATACGGGGAAATTCTTCCTCGAATCGACGGACGTCGCCTCTAACGAGCCTTTGGAAAAAACGCTTGAGAACCTTGCTAAGGCGCATAAGTTCGGCTTCTATCTCGACAAGAGGATCCTCGCGGAAAACGGAATTGATCCGGAAGCCTCCGTCTCTCTTTCGTTGAAAGGCGTTCCGTTAATCGCGGCGTTGGAAGCCATCGAAGATCAATTTCCCGATCTCCAATTCGTCCTCCGTGATTACGGCATTCTTCTAACGCTGAAAAAGCATGCGACGGCCCACGGATACTATTCCGTCCAAGCCTACGCAAACGAACAAGGCCTGCAATAGCTCGGCCTTCTCTGACCGACCGCCTCTCAAACAACGAGTCCTGACCGCCCAAAGTCAGGACTCTTTGTTTTTCTGGTTCATCCGAATCTCGCGTACTTTTCAGCCCCGTAGGGCAGGCGCCCCGTGCCTGACGGTCCCGTAATAGTCGGTGGCCGCCCCTTCGTATTCTCCCGCTCTAATCCCCAGCAACCTCAATTCTCGCGCCGTGATCGCCTAAGACCGTAGAGAGCAAAAAAACGTTCATTCGCAAATTGTTTACCGCAGAGGCGCGGAGGTCGCAGAGACGAACCAAGAAAGGATGAAGGTGCGCGGCATTCATCCTTCATCCTTTTCTCGCCCCTCTGCGTGCAATTCGCGTCTTTCGCTTTTTCGCGCTTTCGTGATTGCGCGCTATCTCTCTTTGCGCTCTTTGCGTTCTTTCGCGGCCATTCATCTTCCGCCGGTTGTTTTCTCGTCCCCTCCCGTCAATTTTCTCCCCGATCCGCCAACCCGGCCCAATGACTCCCTAATTCGGCCAAGATTGCCTTCTCCTCCCCTTTTTAGAAATCTTTGGATAAAACTATTGACGATATGATTCTATAGTGATAAACTACTTTGCGTTACAAAGCTCGTTACGCGGAGAGATGCCATGAATTACGACGAAGCGCAAGCGCGGATGAAGGAAATCCAGCGAATCATGGAACGGGCGACGCTTTTCACGCTCCTGCCCGGACTCCCCGCCGTCCTCGGCGGCCTGATGGTCCTCGCCGGGTGCGCGGCCAGCTACGCCATGTTCCGCTCCCTCGACTTCGGCGACCTCACCAAAATCTCCTTCAATATGCAGGCGGGCTTCTGCGTGATGTGGTTCGTCATCGGCGTACTCGGCATCTTGCTCGAAGTGATCGTGACCACCCGAGCCGCCATCAAGCATGATCTCACCCCGGTCGATCGACCGATGAGAGTCGCCGCCTTCTCGCTGACCCCCAGCGTCATCGTGGCGATGGTGCTTACCTTCAAATTCCTCATTCCGCTCGAACCGCGCGCCGAAGAAATCCAATACATCGTTCCCATCTGGATGATGCTCTACGGAACCGGAGTTTATACGGCGGGCCTGTTCTCGATCCGCGCGCCGCGCATCCTCGGCTTAACGTTCATCGCGCTCGGCGTGCCGGCCTTGCTCGTCTTCCCGCAATACGGCGTCGTCTCGGCCGCCCTTTCCTTCGGACTTCTGCACATCGTTTTCGGCTTGTACGTCATGCGTAAACAGAGCCAGGGAGCGATCGAATGAACGACCCTGTTAAGCCCGACGATATCGACGCCGTAATCCACGAACGAGTCCGACTCTCGATCGTGTCGGCCCTGGCCGTCTCTCCGACGCTCAGCTTCAACGAGCTGAAAGAAATGCTCGGCCTGACCGACGGCAACCTAAGCGCCCATTCCCGCGTCCTCGACGAGGCCGGCTACATCGTCGTCGAGAAATCGTTCAAAGGCCGCCGCCCCTTCACCGCCATGCGACTCACGGCGAAAGGCCGAAAAGCCTTCGAGCGATACCTAAAGACCCTCCGCGGCATCATCGATCGAGGCGACCGATCGGGCGAAGGCTCGTCCTAACCCCCGAACCAATCCGGCATATTTTTTTACCAGCTTACTTTGCGTCACAAAGAACTTTACACCAAAGGAAAATACTATGAGACGCCGACTACTTCTCATCCTCGCGGCCGTCGTGCGACCTGGCGACGAACATTTCCGGCTCATCAAGTACTCCGAGTTTCCGCCGCTTAGCCTGATGACCATCGCCGGTCTTACGCCCGACGATTGGGAAGTCGTGATCCGCGACGAGCACGTCGAATCGTCGGAGGCGGAGGGCGATTTCGACGTCGTCGGTATCCAAACCTATATTTCGTCGGCCCAAAGAGCTTACGAATTGGCCGCTCGCTGGCGAAAACGGGGCGCCAAGGTCGTCCTCGGCGGCCTGCATCCGACGAGCATGCCCTACGAAGCCGCCGATCATGCCGACGCCGTTTGTCTCGGCCCTGCCGAAACCGTCTGGCGCGAGATTCTCGACGACGCCGCGCACGATCGCCTGAAGAAATTCTACAAAGGCCGTTGCGAAGGCTCGGCTTCTTTAGTTCCCAACGCCCGCCGTGACTTGCACAACTCAAGGGCCTACTTAATTCGTCACACCATGGTCACTTCGCGAGGTTGCCCGCATGCTTGCGATTTTTGCTACAAGAGCGCGTTCTGGGGGCCGCATTACTACGAACCGCGCCCGCTCGCCGAAATCGAACGCGAACTGAGCTGCGTCGACGACGGGCTGGTCTTCTTCCTCGACGACAACTTACTCGCTAATCGTCGCCACGCCCGGGCGATGTTCGATCTGCTCCGCGGCTCGGGAATCGTTTGGCAAGCGGCCGCCTCGCTCGACGTCGCGCGCGATCCGCGTTACCTCGACGAAGCCTACGAGGCCGGTTGCCGCAGCCTGTTCGTCGGCTTCGAATCGCTTTCGCCTGAAAACATGCGAGGAAACAACAAGCCGGTCAACGCCGTTACCGACTACGTCGCCGCGTGCCGCCGCTTCCACGACGCCGGAATCATGATCAACGGCAGCTTCGTTTTCGGCTTCGACTGCGACGGAATCGACGTTTTTGATCGCACATTGGAATTCACGCAAAAAGGGAAGATTCTCACGGCCTCGTTCCACATCCTCACGCCGTTGCCCGGCACGCAAGCCTTCGCCCGCATCGAGGCCGAGGGGTGCCTGCTACATCGCAACTGGTCGATGTACGACACTTACAACGCCGTGTTTCGGCCGAAGAAAATGGAGCCATGGGAGTTGGAAGAGGGCTACGACTACGCCAAAAAACAATTCGCCGGATTCCCTTCGATCCTCGGCCGCTCGCTCGGCTTGCCCGGCGCGCTCAAACGCATCGCCTATAACGTGGCCTGGATGAGAATCGACCCGCTTTGGGTGGCGATTATTCGCTCGGGCATGCTCCCTTTCGCCACGAAGATTTTCCAACGCATTCTGCGCGCAGACACGAGCGCCGCCGCATGCAAGACAGGTGAAGCCGTTCCTCGACCGCACCTCGCGCGGGCGAAAGCGGCGTTAAAGTAAAATAAGTTCGTAGGTCAGGCGCCCCGTGCCTGACGGTCCCGCAACAGTTCGGTGGCCGCATCTCCGTATTCAACCGCTCCAATCCTCCGCGAATCTCATATTCTCGCGCAGAGATCGCCAAGACCGCGGAGAGCTAAAGAACGTTCTTTCGCAAATTGTTTACCGCAGAGGCGCGGAGATCGCAGAGACGAACATTTCTAGTTTTATTTTCTCTGCGTTCTCGGCGTCTCTGCGGTTCAATCTCTTTTTTGAATTTCTCTTCGGGCGTTTTCACCAGAATTCCGCGATATATCTATTCTGTAAATCTTGTTAATCCTGTCTCAAAAAGCTCCGCGTCTCCTCGTGAAGTTTCGCATTCTTTCGTGAGCTCGTTTACGCCGCTTCGAGCGCCCCCTTCAGAATATCCTTGAGTCCCGCGTCCCATAGCTTGTCGATCAAGTCGGGAATCGCCTCGTCGAGCGAGCGGCGCGGATCGTCGCGTAAAGCGTGATTGCAGGCGTCGAGCATCGAGCGATACTTTTCCGGCAAGCTCGCGCGTAACTTGTCGATTTCCACCGGAGTCATGTCGCGGAACGCTTCGACGAATTTCCGAATCGTTTTTCCGAAGATAACCCGATCGTCGAGCAACGGCTGAACGTCCTGCCGCAATAGCTTAACGTCCAAGCAGGCCAACCCTTGTTTGGCGATCGCCGAGGCGGCCTGCGGCTGAACGTACCCCATCGCCTTGGCAAGAACCAAACAACGCAACGGCCCCGCCCCTTCCGTGTTCGCTACGGACTGAAGTCGGCGTTGATTGAAATCCTGCCGATCAGCAAATGCGATGACTCCCAACTCGGCAATGCGCCAGGGCCAAGATTCGCGGGAAAAGACGCGATCATTTACCTGAAAACACTGCCACGCTCCGATTTCCTGATTGTTGGGCAGATCAAAGGTATCTTCGTCTTTTTTTAAAGCTGCGGCTATTTGCGATTCAATCCGTCGCGTCGCCTCCGCTTGCGCCAGAACTCTTAGCGCCAAAAGCGCTTCATCTCTCGCTCTGTTTTCCGGCCTCGCGTCCTCGCTCAATAAATCATGCGCCCTGAAATACTCGTCGATTGCGAACAATAGCATCTCGCAATCCGAGGATTCTTCGCAATCCGCTTTGGCTGCTATTTCCGTTTTCGCATAGGCGTCTTTGATAAAGCGAATGCGTAACATACCTTCGGATTTTTCATTCGCCTTGTTCCCGATAATTTTATATTCGAGAAATTTCCCGGTTTTCATGTCAACGCGAAATGTTTCTTCCGCATCTCGAGAAATCGTCGCAACGTCATTTTCTATCGCACAATCAGTTTTGCTGCGTAAATCGGTCCAGATGCAAGGCGAGACGTAAATCTTCGTTTCAATCGCGCTTCTTGAACGATGTTTGTCCTTAGTGTGAGCGCCGACCCCGACAAGGAATTTATAGGCCCCCTCCCCGTCCGCGAGGTTGGGAACGATTTCCGCTTGGCAAACGACTCCGCCCTCACCGGAAAGCCGCCTCCGACCGGATCGACTTAAGTTGGAAATCAGGCTGACGCCTTCGATATCGGCAATAATCGAATCGTCCCAGAGAACGTCCCCGACGTCGGATTTCACGGCAACTCTGGACGCACAACCGCGCAACGAGGATATTACGCCATGAATCTCCCAATGTCCGTTCTTTTTTGCTTTGTCCGAAATGGAACCGTCAAGAACAAGATCGCCGTCCCAACTCAAAGGATTGGATAGTTGACAACCTGCTCGCAAAAGCAATTCACGACCTTGGTCAAGCTTTTCGGATAGAAGCGGAGCATCGGCGAATTCTTTAACGTCTATTCCAAGTCCTCCTGCTTCTTCCTGCGTCTTCGGGGGCATAGGTTTTACGATAACCTGCAAGAAACGCCCCGTTTCCGTCAATTTAGTTTGAACATCTTGGCATAAATCACGAGTTATCGGAGTCCCTTGAGGCAACGCCAAGAAATCGCCGATCGCCTGATCCGTGTTTTTTTCATTTCCCGTAATCGTAAAGGAATCGATCGTCGAAATCGGCCCTTCCGTTTCCGCCTCTACGACTAAATTGGCCACCCCCGTTTCCTCTTCCAACTGGTAAAAGAAACGATATTTCGGAAAAAATCTACCGAACGCTCCGAACGCGTTTTTTATCTTCGCTTCAAAGGCATGCGTAGGAGGATTCAAACTATCGATTGTTGTTGCATGAAAAACAAAAGACGACGGCTTCCCTGAAATCCAAAGAGGTTCTTCAAGTTCGGCTTCTTTGCCTTTTTCGTCATACCACCTTCCAATCTCCTTGCCGTTTTCATCAACTCCCTTGCGCAGTACGGCGTTTTCCGGCGGTTGTTCGGTCGTCAGTTTTTCGACGAACTCCTTTTCCGGAATTTCCTTTAGACCATGAACGACGATTTTGCCGCACCTATACCGGGGCCCTTCCTCAACGGTCACGACAAACTTCGACGCCGCCGAATCGAAACTCGCTTTCGTTTTCACTTTTGGAAACCCGCAGTTGGCGTAGGCCGCGCGAACGCCGTCCGCAAATTGATTCAGATAGTCGCCGACCTTCGTTTCGGGATAGGCGATGCGGCGAAACGGAAGATAGCAGGCGGCCGTCCGCCGCACTTCATCCTCGGTAAACGTCTTACAACCGCGAAGGACGATCTCGCCCGGGTCGCTATGCTCGCCGACGAGGGCGTCCTTCCCCTCGCTTTTGGTATTCTCAAAAATGCCGCCGATCTTGAAAACGTCGTCGGCAAACGAGCAAGACATGAACGCCGTGAAAACGACGCCGCAAAGAATTCGCCCAAACTTCATCGCACCCTCCTTGGAACAACGCGGAACCCGCTAAGCGCCAACAAGCCCATTGCCGGAAAAGATTCTTGCACAGGAACGCCCGAACGATCCGTATTAATTTCGCACAAAAGCTAACAACGGCATAATACCGCATTCAAACGCCGGCGACAAGAAATTTCGCCCTACTCGGATAAGAATTACTGCAAAAAATAATGCGGCGCATCACTTACTGGCCTAGCCCCAAGCAAATTCGAATATTTTTTTAAATGGAATTTGGTTTATTCAGGTATTGCGTACTTTCCAGCCGGAAAGCGAGTTATGATCGTGATCGTTAACTCCGCCGAGTCCGGAAATCGCTCTCTTTTGTCCCCCAGGAACGGCATATTAAAACCTTTGGCCGTTAGCCCACGGAATCCGACGCCCAGCAAACCGTCCCGAGTGAGGGCGACATAAAACGAAGTTGAATTCGCAGGAAGACTCAACGTCGCCGCGGTTCGGTCCTTGATGACGAGAAGATGTCGCCGCTCCCCATTAGCGAAAATCAGCGATGATTAGCGTTCCGCTTTCTTTTTCTTGCGAAAATCTTTGCGACCTTTGCGCCTTCGCGGTGAATAAATCGCGTCTCCCCCCCCACATCCTCATCCCTACGCCCTATCCTTCATTGCGTTCTATTGCGGCCAATAAATCCTGCTGCGACTCTCCGCGTCTCCGCCACTCCGCGTGAAAATCCCTTCTTGAAATTGGGCCAAGCCGTTCGCTAGAATTCTCCGCGACGATATCCTCGTCGGAAAGACTGGCGAACTTTCCTTCGTTCTTTGACAATTTAATTTTCCTTGGGCAACCGGCCACCGACGGGCCGGCTTTGCCGCCGCTCGCGCCGCGCCCTTCTCGCAGTAGTGACAAGTCCGTCCTCTTATCTTTTCAACTTCTTGCGATCTCTGCGTCCTCGGCGTCTTGTATGTTATCAAAGAGTCGTAAAGTTGGTACAAAGGTCATTGGCAAGGAGAAGGCTTTAAAGCGTAGCGAGAAGCCTTCTCCTTGCCGACCGGCGCGCGTCTTGACGTTCAAAACGTCGTCGCTCAGCGGAAAATATAAATAGCGAGATCCGTCGAACCCCTGAAATTTCAATTTTTCGGCTGAAAAAGGCGTCCATATTCTTTTTTTGCTTTCGGAGTTCCGGCAAGCGACGCGAGACCTCGCGTATTAAAACATCTCCGCGTCTCCGCCCCTCCGCGTGAAAGTTCGCTTTCTTTCGTGCTTTCGCTTTTTCGTGTTTTCGTGATCTTGCAGCGAGCAAGAATCTCGATTTTCAGGCTGTAAAAGGCGTCGAAGAATTCACGCCCCTTTTTCAGTAGCTTGCGATCTCCGCGCCCTTCGCGTTCTCCGTGTGAGTAACCTTTACGAAAATTATTCGCCGCCAAGAAACGCGAAGAGGTTTCGTCGCCGAAACGAACGAAACCTCTTCAAAAGTAGCCGAGGCGGGAATCGAACCCGCACGCCCTAAACGGGCACGGGATTTTAAATCCCGAGCGTCTGCCATTCCGCCACTCGGCCGCCGGCCGGATTTCGCATCGCTATAGAAACGACTCGAAACCGGCCCGTGACTCCACTATCGTATATCACATTTTCTCAACTCACAAGGGCGGCGGCGATCCCTAATCCCCATGCCCTACGCCCTAATCCCTCCGTTCGCCCCCGCTATTCCTTCACCGGAATGCGGTTGATCGCGTTCAAAAACGCCTTGGCGCTCGCTTCGACGCTGTCGGTCGATACGCCTCGGCCGCGATAAACTTGGCCGTCGTATTCGATCTGCACCATCACTTCGCCTTGGGCGTCTTTGCCGACGGTCACGCTGTGAACGCTAAAATCTTTACAGGCGGCGGCCACGCCGGTCACTTGCTCGATGGCCAAAAATACCGCGTCGATCGGGCCGTCGCCGGAGGCCACGGTCGTCGTCACCTTTTCGTCGCCGTGCTTGAGCCGCAGCGTGACCTCGGGCACTTGGCCCGTGCCGCAAATGACCTTGTACGAGTCGAGCGTCCACTTCTCGCCAATGGCGTGCATTTGATGTTCGATCAAGGCCGCTATGTCGGCGTCGTAAATTTCCTTCTTCCGGTCGGCGAGATTTTTGAACGCCGCGAATACGACGTCCAATTGCTCGGCGGCCAGGTTGTAGCCCAGCGTCCGCGCGCGATCGGCCAACGCCGCTCGTCCGCTGTGCTTCCCCAAGACCAAATCGGTCCGCGAAAATCCGACGTCCTCGGGATGCATAATTTCGTAGGTCGTCCGCTCTTTGAGCATGCCGTCTTGATGGATGCCCGCCTCGTGGGCGAAAGCGTTTTGACCGACGATGGCTTTGTTGCGTTGCACGTTGATGCCGGTCACGTTCGAGACGAGCCGACTGGTCGGAACAAGTCGCTTCGAGGCGATCTTCGTCTCGGCATGATAGAAGTCGTTGCGAGTCCGCAGCGCCATGACTATTTCCTCGAGCGAGCAATTGCCGGCCCGTTCGCCAAGTCCGTTAATCGTGCATTCGACTTGTCCCGCGCCCGCCTCGACCGCGGCCAAGCTGTTCGCCACGGCCAGCCCGAGATCGTTGTGGCAGTGTACGCTAATGACCGCCTTGTCGATGTTCGGCACGCGATTTTTCAATGCGTGAATCACGTCGTACATGTGGCTGGGCGTGGCGTAGCCCACCGTGTCGGGAATGTTGACCGTCGTGGCGCCCGCCGCAATCGCCGCCTCGACCGTTTGGCAAAGGAAGTCGATCTCGGTTCGCGAAGCGTCTTCCGGCGAGAACTCGACGTTCGGGCAGTAATTCTTCGCCCGACGCACGCCCTCGGCCAAGTGATGAAGAATGTCGTCCTTGTTCATCCGCAGTTTGAACTCGCGGTGAATGGCGCTCGTGGCCAAGAAGACGTGAATCCGCGGATTCTCGGCATGCTGCAATGCCTCCCACGCGCGATCAATGTCTTGCTCGCGGCAACGAGCCAATCCGCAGACCTGCGCGCCGCGCACGGCCCGGGAAATTTCGCGGACCGCTTCGAAGTCGCCCGCCGAGACGATGGGAAAGCCCGCCTCGATCACATCGACGCCCAACTCGACCAAGGCTTGCGCCACTTCCATCTTTTCGGTCAGGTTCATGCTAGCGCCAGGCGATTGCTCGCCGTCGCGGAGCGTCGTGTCGAAAATTACGATATTGCGATTCGTCGTATCATTCATGGTATTTCATATCCTCTCATTATTTATTTCGCATGCAATAACTAGCGCGACTCGGAACGCCGACCCTTGGTCGGCCCGGGCAAATCCAACCACGCCCTCGACGGCGCGACGTGCCGAATTGCATAAATGAAAGGTCGCATCTTCTGAATTTCTCGGTTTAAAAGCTCGGACGATCGCAACAAAAAAACCCCAAGGCTTTCTCGGCCTTGGGGTTATGTTTCTTCACATTCTCTCGATACGTGGATAAACCCTTGGCCGTCGGCTTATAAAGCCAATAACAATAGCGGCAATAGGTTTAAGGACGTATTCATAATTCGTGTATTCTATCGTGCCCTGCGTAATCTAATGAGTCGTCAAACGGACGAAAACTGGCATTGACTGCGTCGGCATCAATACATTCGGCTGAAAATCGCAGCCGATCCAATTCTTTCTTATAAGCGACGTCGAAAACCGCAAGTTTCTCTTGCACCGACGTCTAACACAGTGTACAAGACGCCTTTCCTGCGGTCAAGTTCGCCGTTTCCCCGAAATATCGCACCGATCGACTTCGTTCGCCTTTGACCGCTGAAAGCCGAGAGCCGAAAGCTTTCTCCGTAACATTCCGCTGGAAAAGGAGTTACGCTCATGTCAGGCGAAAGATTTGATTGCGTAGTCGGCGAAGCCGCCGAGGTCCGAACTCCAAGCGGAGCCCCCTCGGCCAACCCCGGAGAGCAAAAACCCAACGCGCAAAGGGCGTTCCTAGGCGTCACTTTCGCCTGCTGCGGCATCTATTCACGCATCTATCGTAACCGGACCGGCACGGCCTACGAAGGACGCTGCCCACGTTGCGGAAACCCGATCGAAGTCCTCATCGGTCCCGGCGGAACCAATAGCCGCTTCTTTACGGCCTATTAATCCGCATCACGTAACGCCTTTGCGGTGAAATTTACGCCCTTCGTGCTATTTCGCGTTTTCGCTGTTCAAGTGCAGAGTCTCCTCGCACTCTGCGTTCTGCGGTGAATATCTTGCGACTTCCGCCATCGCCCTTTTCCCCGATTCGTCTTGCCGCAAACATCGTTTTTGGCTATTCTTCGGCGCCGCATCTTCCTGCGCCCGCAAGGAGATACGACGAAATCATTCCGATTCAACGAGAAAGCGAAAACGAAGTGGCGATCGATTTTGAAGCTCCCAGTTTCACTCGACATTGCGCGGCGACCGGCCGAGAGTTCTCGCCGGGCGAACGCTACTACTCCGTCTTGCTCGCCGACGGCGCCGACGTAAAACGCCTCGATTACTCGCTCGAATCGTGGCAAGGTCCGCCGGAAAAATCGATCGGGTTTTGGAAAGCTCAAACGCCCGACAAGGATTCGCGAAAAAAACATTGGGCGCCCAACGACGTGATGCTTCAGTTCTTCGACGAGCTGGGAACGCAGCCCGACAAATGGGACATGCGTTACGTACTCACGTTGTTGCTCGTTCGACGTCGCGTGTTTCGTTTAGAAGACGAGCGCCGCGACGAGCGAGGAACGCCCGTGGCCGAGGTTTATTGTTCGAAACGGAACGCCACGTTTTGCGTGCCGATCGTCATGCCGAAGCCCGAACGCGTCGAAGAAATTCAGCAAGAACTGGCGACGCTGTTGGAGTAAAGAAAATTCGATTTCAATTCGCAGAATTATAATTCACCGCAGAGACGCAGAGGACGCGGAGATCGCAAAGTTTTTTAGCGGCTTGCGTCGATGGCGTTGAAGCCGCCGCTTTGAGCGCTTTTGCCTCTCTCTGTGACCTCCGCGCCTCTGTGGTGTAATAAAACTCAAAGACTTCAAGGGTTGGCCGATGAAGACGTTTCGCCCGCTGTTCGTTTTGTTCGTCGCGACCGGCTTGTTCGCGGCCTGCGGAGCGAATTGCCAAAACCTGACGCGACAGCCGACGCCGGTCGTTCGCAAGCTTCCGCCCGCCCCGACTTTGGACCAAGTGATTCAAGTCGTGAACGCGAACAACGGTTCAATCCATTCTCTGCGCAGCGATCAAGCGAAGATATCGGGCACGAATTTCATGGCGCTCAAAGCGAGCCTGGCCTTCCAATCGCCGAAATACGTTCGCATCCAAGGCTCGTTGACCCTCTCGGGTCCCGAATTGGACGTGGGGAGCAACGAAACTCTCTTTTGGTTCTGGGTGCGACGCTCGAATCC
The DNA here is from genome assembly GCA_963665265.2 of Thermoguttaceae bacterium. GTDB lineage: Bacteria > Planctomycetota > Planctomycetia > Pirellulales > Thermoguttaceae > CAXXHQ01. The sequence continues at coordinate 679,498 of CAXXHQ010000001.1, forward strand.
GCCGGCGGTCTATTTCTGCCGCCACGATCAGTTCGCGGCAGGCGCCGTTCGACAAAACATTCCGATCCAGCCCGACTGGCTGATCGAGGCCCTAGGCGCCGCGACGTTCGATCCGACGCTTTCGCATCAAGGACCGTTCCACTTGCCGAACGATCGCATTGAAGTGAAAACAGTGAAGAACTCGCCGGCCGGCCCCGTGACGAAATCGACGATCCTCGACGGCGCCAGCGGTTGCGTCGTCGAGCAACATTACTACGACGCGACGGGAAATCGCTTGGCAAGCTCCGTCGTGAAGAAGCAGAGAATCGATCCGCTCAGCGGGCTGACCGTTCCGCAAATCGTCGATATCGACTGCCCGTCCGCCCCTTTCAATATGGAGATCGATTTAGGCGCCGTGGAAGTGAATCGCGCAATGGCGCCGAATCCGCAACTTTGGGCGATGCCGTCTTATCCCGACGCTCCGCCGGTCGATCTCGCGCAGATGGCGGGCGGCGTCGGCGTTACGTCGGTCCCTTGCATTCCGGCCTCGACGACGCTCGCTCCGGCGACGACGTCGCCCTCTTCGCCCGCCGCAACGGCCCCTTCGTTATCAACCGCGCCTTCGGCGGCTTCGCCGCAGCCGACGAACGCCGCGACGCCCTCGGCCACGCTCCTTGCGCCGCCTCCGTCGACGTCGCCCGGCGCCGCGACGCCGTCACGCTATGGAACGCCAAGTTCGAGCGGCGGCACGTCGAGCGGCTCGGGCAACTTTGGCCCGCAATCGTATACGCCGCAACGAGGCGCCAGCTCGTCGAACCGCAGTTCCTTGCCCGGCGGCGGCGTGGCCGTCAATGAATCGTCAAACCAACTGGCTCCGCTCCGCCCCATTCCGCAAAACTCGGGCGTGATTCCCGCTTCTTATTCGGCGCCGATGATGCCGACCGCTCCGACGGCCCTCTCGATCGCGCCGTACGCCGCCAAGCCCGCCCCGCTCGGCTTCAACCCAATGCACATGGGCGACTCCGACGACGAAGACGACGGCTACGACGAGGACGAAGAGGAATAAGCGCCTCGCCAAAAGTGACTATTTATCCTTTTGCGGCGCGACGATTTTCTCCGCCGCGGGGTCTTTCGGCTTCTTGTCCGACTTCTTATAGTCGTCCACTTTCAGGTCTCCCAGATCGACAATCCCTTTCGCATCGACGGGAATTTGCAGATACGCGGTCTTCGTTTCTTCTGACGCGGTTTGATACGTCAACTTGTATTTCGCCCCAGGGCACGCTTGATGAATTGAAAACTGTCCATTCTCGTCGGTTTCGGTAGCGCCGCTCCAGCCAAAGCGGGCTTCCGCGGCCATTTCGATACGAACCTTGCAGTTCTTCATCGGCTCGTTCGCCGCACGATCAACGAGCTTCGCTTTGGCCGATACGTAGGGCTTCAATTCAATCTCGACTTCCGTTTGATCGGGCTTAATTTCAATCCATGCGGCGCGCGTTCCGTTGAGTTCCTGCGAATAGAAGCGAATAGGCCTTGCCGGCAAGTCAACGGCGAACTCGCCCGACGCGTCCACCGGGGCCGTTTTCATTCCCGCGGAATTCGCAAAGAATCTATCTTTCTCAAAAATCCAAAGGTTGACGCTCGGCCGATTAGGGTCTATCCGTTCCACGGGTTTTCCGTCGCGTGTGACTTTCCCTTTGACTTTTCGGCGAGGAAACGCCGCCTTCAGATTCGCGTCTCGCTTATCTTCGTCGCCGAGTTTAACGGTCGTCTCCGCGTCTTCGTTCGAGAGATATATTCGATACTCGCCTGGCGCGACGTAAAATCCATAACGCCCTTCCTTGTCCGTTTTGGATACGCGCCAATACGTCTCTTGTTTCGCAGAGGATGCGGAACTTGACGCCGCAACCGGACTTATCGCCACGCACTGTCCTTCAATCGGCTTGCCGTTCGGTCCGGCAACGACTCCGGCCAAGGCGACCGGTTTTTTTTGCATTTTGAGCTTAACGCCCTTCACGCCGTCGTCGGTCAAGTTCGTCAAGACGACGGGCGCCGAGGTTGAGCCCAACTTTTTGTCGTCGGCGCCAATCGCAGCCAAGGTCGCGTTCGGCAATTCGGTCACGACCAAAACGTAATCGCGGAAACACTCGGAACTTCGATAGACGAATTCGCCTTGTTTATTCGTTTTAACGAATTCCGGCTGCGGTTCCCGCCGCCATGCGTTTTGTTCGTCAATGGCCATTCCCGGTCGCATCACGCAGACGGTCGCCCCGGCCGTCGGCTTACCTTCCTCCCCGACGACCGTGCCGGTAATCGTCATGACCGAATCAAAGACCAGCTCCATCGCCGAGCCATCGAGCTTATCCTTCCCTTGCGGCGTTCTGAGCGAAGAAGACGCAAATCGATATGGTTTCGCCGCATCGTCCGTCAACGGCCTAAAGTCGCCGCCGCGCGACGCAGCAAAAAAGAACGGCTTGGCGTAGGGCACGAACGTCGTCGCCGGAGCGACCGCAACGCCGTTTTCCTCCAATGTCAACGCTTGCATCACGTTCGTCCCGAAACGCCGGCCTTCGTCGTCAATGAAGCCGGAAAAAATGATCTGCGCGCCGGTAACCGCGTTTTCTTCTTTATCGAGGCATCGAACGCGATAATGCGTATCGGGGTAGAACTTCAAATCATACGAGGCCGCAAATTTGAGATCGACGTCTCCGTTCGACGAAGGTTTCTTTGCGTAAGCCGAGCCTTGATTCGACGCGATCGAATATGCTCCGTCTGCTTCAACTCCGGCGGGGATACGAAATTCGGCGAACCCTTCCGAATCGGCGTCGCATGTCGCGGTCAACCAGCCGTTCTCCAAAATCAATCCGTTCCTAAACGGGGCTTTCGCGCTGGAGTTCTGCATCGTTTCGCGGACTCGAACGGCAATTCTTTTTGCCTCCCGAAGCTCCAATCGCAAAGGCGTCTTAAATAACTCCGCGATGTCCTTGCCTTTCGTCTTTGGCAAGGGAATCTCCAATCCCGACGCTGGGAGCGTAGGCGTTTTATCGTCTTTCATCGGCTTCGTCCAAACGGCGTAGGCTTGTTTCTTTCCGCCGTCCGCGGTCGCCAGCACGGCGCAAACGTTGGATTCGCTAGCTATGCGCAAGGAAAATTTCCCTTGCGAATTCGTTTTTGCGCTTTGCGAGTACACGCAATGCGCCATGGCGTTCCCCAACACGAAAACGCTTTGCACATTCACTCGCTTTGTCACGGTTTTCATGTCGTCGCATGCCGCCGTAACCGACGCGTTCGCGACAGGCTGACCGTTTTCATCAACGACGGCGCCCGTCAACTCTTGCATCTTTAACTTCGTCTCGAACGGACTGCCAAACCCGACCAGCGACTGTGGCATCGTTGCCACGCCAATTGCCGATTTGGCGCTTGCGGCTCCGATCGTCCGCGGCTCGGCTCGCAACAATCCGCCGGTGAGAGCTTGGGCGAGCCTTTCAAAGAACCCTCGCTTTGCCGCCTCGCGAAGAGCCTCTTGCTGCGTTTTAACCGCCTCCTCGTGGTTCTTCATCGCTTCCGCATTAGCGGCCGCGTTCATTCGTTCGTAAAACTGCGGATCCTCGGTCCAAACGTCGCCGACGTCCTTCGTCTTCCCTTCCTCGAGCGTGACGTTTTGCCGACTCGCGTCGCTCTTCAGCGAAAAAGCGACTTGCTCCCACGTCATATAGTCCGGTTTTTTTACGAGCGCCTCCATGTGAAGCGGATAGCCTCCCGGAAGTCCGCCGATCTCAAATTGACCTTTCTCGTCGATCTCGCCGACGAACATTCGATAGTCCTGCGCATATTCCTGCTTGTCGATTTTGATCGAAATCAGCATTTGGCTTTTCCCGACCGGCTTCTTTCCGTCGCCCGTCATTAGGCGACCTTTCAACGTCGAGCCCGGCCGGAGCGAAATCGTCAACGTCTCCTGCAAATCGTCCAACACCGTCAAGCCAACGCGGTTCGAGGCTTTATCGACCGCCACGATCGGCCAACGTCGCATCGTCCGCTCTAAACTAAAAACGCCCTGTGAATCGGTGACCGCTTTCTTGTAATCGCTGTAGTACTTTAATTGGTCCGGCTGCCACCACTGCGGATAAATCGCCACCTCGACTCCCGAGGCCGGTTTCGATCCGTCGTCGCCGACGATCACTTTTCCCTTCAACGTCCCGCGGTCGTTTCGCGGAAGATGGAAGTCTTTGCGGATTGACTCTTGAGCTTCGATCCGCACCGTCTCCTCACTCGTCTCTAACGCGTAGGAAGGTCGAATCCGATACTCGCCCTGACTGAGCTGCAACTTGTAATTGCCGTCCGCGTCCGTCGGCACATTAACATTAACCGTCGGCGGGTAACGAACAATGCGTCCCAGCACGTCCTTTTTCGGCTTCTCTACGTATTGGCTCGCCATGACGGCGCGATTGGCGAACGGCGTATTGCCCGGTCCGAACGTCACTCGCCCTTCGACCGATCCCGGCGACTTTATTTCGACGTCAACCGTAATCTTGCCGCCCGCTTTGTTCGGTTCGAATTTATTCGAGATCGCCGCTCCGCGCTGTTGCGCGTTTACCGTGACGTAACCGTAGTCGCCCGAGCTCCAATTCACCAAATAGCGGCCGTTCGCATCCGTCCTCGTTCCGTCGCTCGAATAACCGCCGCTTTCATACACGCCGTATACTTGAACCATTGCGTTCGCCGCCGGAGAGCCGTCCGAAAGTTTCGCGGTTCCCGTCACTTTCATCGTTTTCGATAACGTTATTCGCAGCGCAGTGACGCTCGCGTCGTTCGCTCCGACCGAATTTCCACCCCATCCCTCGTCTTCGCTCGCCAGGAAGTAATCCCGCTCGCTCGATTTCGGAAGCCAATCGAAAACGGCGACGCCCTTGTCGTCGGTCTTCACGCACGCCTCGGGACACCAAGAGAACCCAATGTTGTTATTCTGTTCGCCCGACAAACGAGGACGGAACGAAGCTCCCTGAATCGGCTTTCCATTTCGGTCCACGGCCATAATTTTCACAGTTCTAGCTCCGCGCAAAACGAGCGACATCTCGGCGTTTACTCCTTGATCGGCCGAAGGAAAGTCGGCGCTTTCGCAGCCTGCTCCGCTCTTAAACGCCCAAACTTTTCGGACGGCGGCGTCCGACGGACCAAGTAAGGTCGCCCGCCCCTCGGCATCGGTTTTTTTCGAATCATAGAAGAAGAAATTTCCCGTCGCCGCGGCGATCGCCCCTTGAATCGGCTTTCCTTCGCCGTCCAAAACTCGCACGCTAAACTCTCGCGCAGGCTTCATCATGAGTGGCGAATCAATCGGCACGAACAAATCGTAGGCGACTTTATCAGCCGCCACGACTTTCGAATCGCCCACGACCCGTTTCGTCTTCGGAAGCTGGTAGAACGTTTGCGCCGTCTTGTCGGCCGAAGCGACGATCAAACCGCCATAGCTGCCCGAGGTCCAATTTCCGCCCGGCATGACTAATTCAAAACGCCCGTTGTTGTCGCAAGTCGTTTCATATTTCTCGCTAAAGTCGGTAACGGCCGCGCGAACCGTGGCCTTCGCCGACGGTATGCCCCCCGCTTCGACCACGACGCCGCGCACTAGAACGCTCTCCGACTCTGCTGTTCCGCCAGCGTCTTGCGACGGCGGAACAGCGGCGACGGCGTCATCCATTCTGACGACATCCTCCTTGGCGCCTCTGTAAATTTGAATCGTCCCACCCAGCGTAGCTGGGCTAGTCGGACCGTAAGGAGCATTCGCCTGTGGCGTTACGGTGAAGCCGGAATCGGTCGACAGCGGAGTTGGGCTAGCTGAGCTGAAAAGATAGTTCCCTTGCCCTGAAGCTTGCTGCGGCCGCGACGTCTGAACATACCTTCCCACCGGAACTTTCGCCGCGTATTTTTCCGCCTCCTTTTTCGAATCGCTCGGTTGTTCGTGTTTCGCGTCGTCAATCGCAAGTTGCTCTTCGGTCAACTCGACGTCGCCCAAGTCGAGCGTTTCGCCCGGCTTCAACTTCGTGAGCGTCTTATCCGTTTCGTCCGCTCGCAACGGAAGCGGAATCCACTTTCTTTCCCGGCCTGTTTTGTCGGCGACGGCGTAATAGACTCTGACTGGAACCTCGGGCGCGAGCATTGGCGCCTCGAATTTTCCTGCCGGATTCATCATCGTCTGACTAAATAGCAGGTACTCGCGATGATAGACGGGATCGTCCGGCACGGCGACGGCGTAGATTCCGACTCGTTTCAACGGTGCCTTGTCGGCCCCGCTCACCAACCGTCCTTTCACCGTCGCCGCCTTCCGCAACGGAACGGTCGCTTTCTCTTGCTTTTCGTCTATGACGACGGCTCCCGCCAAACCTTTCGCCGACAAAGCCGCCTGCAAAACGGTCAAGTCCGCCGCGCGCTCAAGCGTGAATTCTCCTTTCTCACTTGCTCGCGTTTTTTGCGAAGAAATCACAATCGACGGAGCGCTCGGATTCCAATACGACTCGGCCCAGGCGACGACCGCTCCCGCGAACGGTTTATTTTCATCGCCGTCTTCGACGACCCGCCCGCTGATTTTCACTCGCTCTTCGCGCGGAATTTCAAAGTTCGCTTCGACCGATTTCTGATCGGCGATCGTCAGCGACTTACTCGGCAAGACGATCTCGAGTTCCGGAAAGACGTCGTAACCGCCGGGCCCCACATGAAACTCGTAGTTTCCGTTCGCGTCGGTCATCGTCTTGCGAACCCGCGCCGGTTTCAAGCCGCGACGAACTTCGTCAATCTTCGTTTCTTTATCGAACTGCGTCAGATATACCAATCGAGCGGCGAAGGGCTTCTTCTCCGGCCCGACCGTGACGCGACCTTTTACCGTCGTCGCTTCCGATAATTCAAAATCGGCTGTGGCCGCTTTTCCGTCCTCCGCGACGACCAAGGCGCCCTCGGCTCCGAATTTCTCATCGTCGGGAACGACGTAATACGTCCCCACTTCGCCGACGCGAATCGAATAACTTCCGTCCGACTCGGTCTTCTGCGCAATGGCCATTTTCGCCCCGGAAGCAACGGCGCTCGACGCGCCGATCTCTTTGTTCGGCGTCACAACCACAATAACGTTCGCCGCCGGAGTTCCGTCCTCGTTTTTCACTCGACCGGATATCACAGTCGGCCGCGACACCACATAGGTCAAATCGACCCCCGAGGCGATGCTCCCTTGGGTCGCCCGCAATTGAGTCACATCCGAATCATCTTCAATTCGATACTGCCCGCCGGTCGCTTCTTTGGGAAACCAATCGAACGTCGCTTCGCCCTTGTCGTTCGTAAAGCGATGCGTGGCCGGACAAAGCCCGACGTTCACTTTCGGTACGCCGGCGCCTCGAAACGCCGTAGGCACGATCTCGACGCCCGCAGCCGGCCGATTCCTTTCGTCCACGACTCTCACAACCGCCGTTTTCGCCCCGCGCAAGGTCAATGCAATCTCGCCGTCCGCCTCCGAGTCGTCGGCGTAGGGATTCACCTGCGCCGAAACGTCGGCCGTATCGAATCCGGCGCCGCTCTTAAACGCCAACGCTCGCTTCACCGACGCGTTCGAGGGAACCAACAACGTCGCCTTGCCCGAACCGTTTGTTCGCACCGTGTCGTAATAGAAAAAGTTGCCCGAGGCGACGGTCGTGGCGTCGGCCACCGGCTTCCCGTTCGCATCGTTCACTTTTACGCCGACCGCTCGCGCCGGGCGCAACGTCACCGTCATTTTCGGAATGTAACGCGACTTTCGCGCATCGTCTTTTCTTCGCACCTGCGGCAAATAATGCATTGTCTGCAATTGCCGATCCTTCGTCCAAACAATCAAATTCCCCGAATGCTCGCCGTCCCACGGACCGAACGGAATTTGGAATGAGAACTCCCCCTTCTTGTCGCAAATTGTCTCGGCCTGCTTCTGGAACCCGGAAATCGCCGTGCGAACCCGCGCGTTCGGGATTGGCAACTGCGCCTCGTCCACCACTTTGCCCGTGACCTCGACCCAATCGAGCCGAACCTTGTTGGCCTGCGTCTGCAATAAATAGGCCGACGGATCCTTTGAAAACGGATTGCCAATGACGTAATTCACTTCCCCCATCTTCGACGTATCGCCGTCCAAACGGACCGTAACCGTTCCCTGCGCGTTCAAAGGCTGCGCCGGAGCGACCGGCCGCTGCGCCGGCGTCGCGATCAATTGGCTCCCCGCTAACAGATGCTTTATATCGCCCAAGTCCTTCGTCTCGCCCGACTGAAAGACGAAAATGCCCTTGCTCGTCGTCGAAGCGACCCGAAACAAACCGCTTTCCGAAGCCTCCATGACGCTAATATCGTACGCCGCGCCAGCCGCAAGGTCCTTCAGCTCGAAACGCCCGTCGTCGTCGGTCGTCGCCGTCCCGCCGAATTCGAGCGTATATCCCGACTGCGAAATATCGCGTGGAAACACGCGCACGCCGTAGCGAGCAGTTTGCTTGGCCAAGGGCTTGCCCGATTTCTCATCGACGAGCCGCCCCTTGGCCGACGCCGCAGGCTTTAACACAAGCGTCGCCTCTTTCTGATCCGCTTTGACCGTCGTAATGCCAAGCAATTTTCCGTCGGCGCTTTGGGCGCGGTAGGCCAACGGCCGAGCTCGACGCCGCGTCGTCGCTTTGCCGTTCGCGTCGGTCGTTACCTCCTTGTCCCCTTTCCAACTCGACGAAACTTTCGCGCCCGCAACACCGCTCTTCCCATCCACCCCGACAACCGAAATATTCAAATCAGCCCACTCGGTTGACCTCGTAGCGTCGTCGGACTTTGTCTTCGCCGCGGCAACTCTTGCCGCCACTTTCGCATCGGCGATTTTTTGAGCAGAAATCTCAACCTTGCCCAAGTCAATCTGCTTGCCAGGAGCGAGCTTCACTTCGCTCAAAACGAGATTCGCGCCTTCTCCGACGGGCAGGCAAAGCCGATAATTGTCGCTCGGCGCCAATCCGACAAAATTAAAAGAACCGTCGGGCAACGTTTCCCGAACGGCCCCCCCGGATATCGTCGCGCCGTCTTTGTCGTCCTTAAACTCCAACTCCAAGCGAACGCCGGGAACCGACGTGCCCGACTTCTCTTCAACCAAGCGGCCTTTAAGCGTGCTGGGCGACTGTAATGCAATCGTCAGGTCTCGCTGACCGACCTTGAGAACGGCGGCCCCCACAAACTTCTCATCTTTCGATTCGGCGTAAACGAAAATCGCTTGCGTCTTAAGCCGCGTCTCGGTCAACTCCCCATTCGCATCGACATTGCTAGCCTGCCTGTTATCGCCGCGGAGCCAGGAAACCTCCGCGCCGGCAACTCCGTCTTTCGAGCCGTCCTTGTTCACAACTCGAACATGAAACTCTTCATACTGCGCGGCGGTCGCATTGGCGCGTTTTTGCTCCTCCGAACTCGCCTTCTCATCGGCTCCGGGGAATTTTGGAGCGCTTTCTCGCGGCGCCTGGGCGAAAGCGGGCGAAACGGCGGTCAATTGAAAAAATGCGACGCAGGCCAATCCAGCGAACGCCGTATATAAAACAGAGGCGAATACGCCCGACGATCGTCGGCCGACGAGAAAAGCTTGCCCGAACATAATCCAAACTCCAAGAGCAGCGGGATTTTCAAAACGCGAGAAATCGCAACCGAGCCGATTCAGCTTGAAAAACAAAACGCCTAGGTCGTCGAGGAGAAACCGTGAGCGGGCGAAAAGCCCGCAATCCGTAATTCGTCGGAAACGACGATATATTTCAAAAAAGGAATGGCGCAATATCGTAAACAACGCAACCGCGAAAAGAAGCGTTCAATCGGGGCCACACTCGCCAAAAATCAGCTTCTTAGACGCCGCCTGCTGCGCAAAAAGTTCAAAAACTCCCCTTCGACAAATACCACAGCAGACATACAACGCACGCAACCCACTCACGGCAAACGACATAGGAAAAAAGCATGCCTATAAACTACCAAGCCCACCGCTTTCGTCAACCAAATTGCCTACCCGATAGACATTAATATAGAGGGGGATTCCCGCAGTCTTCAGTCCCCTGTCCCCTACAATGCCCTACCCTTATGATCCCCTAACAAAAACCTATGGACCATAAGAAACGCTAATACACATAAAAGCCTCTATCATAGGAGGGGTTTTTCCGCTATTGCACTCACGCATGCTTGCATAATAATCAGCTGATGCCGCATAAACGCGCAGCAAATAACTCTCGTGCCAAACCTTACAAAAACGTCAGAACAACCGTAAAGCTTTTCTAATTATTTCGTTACGGCATGGGAAGCTACTTTTAACTCACTCCCCTGGCATGCGCTTTGCCGATAGCAGACGAAACCATGTACGTTAAGCGACCGGGCCAAATTGGCCGCTCGCCGCATGCGTTCCGAGTTTACTACCGTATCCGTTCACATACCCCCCTGAAAGGAGATCATGTTGACTCCCAAAGAAGTTTTAGCGTTGTGCCGTGAAAAGGACGTCAAGTCGATCGACTTGCGATTCATGGATTTCCCCGGCTTGTGGCAACACTTTACGATTCCCGCCAACAAGTTGGACGAGGACGTATTTGAAGACGGCTTGGGATTCGACGGCTCCAGCATCCGCGGCTGGCAAGCGATCAACGAAAGCGATATGTTGATCGTCCCCCAACCCGACACCGCCTCGATCGATCCGTTCCGCCCGATCACGACCTTGTCGATGATCTGCAATATTCAAGACCCGATCACTCGCGAAGATTACTCGCGCGACCCGCGCAACATCGCCCGCAAGTCGGTCAACTACTTGAAGAGCACCGGCATCGGCGACACCGCCTACATGGGCCCGGAATGCGAATTCTTCATTTTCGACGACATTCGCTTCGACCAAACCATTAATAGCGGTTTCTACCACATCGATAGCATCGAAGGCGAATGGAACCGCGGACGCGTTGAAAACCCGAACTTGGGCTTCAAGCTCCGCAACAAGGAAGGTTACTTCCCGGTTCCGCCCGCCGACCAGCAGATGGACATCCGCAACGAGATGATGTTGACGATGATCGAGTGCGGCTTGGATATCGAAGCCCAGCACCACGAAGTCGCCACCGGCGGTCAAGCCGAAATCGATCTGAAGTTCGATTCGCTCGTCACCATGGCCGACAAGGTCATGTTGTACAAGTACATCGTCAAGAACGTCGCTCGCAAGTATAACAAGACGGTCACCTTCATGCCGAAGCCTTTGTTCGGCGACAACGGCTCGGGCATGCACACGCACGCCTCGATTTGGAAGGGCGGCACGAACTTGTTCGCCGGAAGCGGCTATGCCGGACTCAGCGAAATGGCCCTCTTCGCCATCGGCGGTATCTTGAAGCACGCCCCGGCCCTCTTGGCCTTGAGCTGCCCGACGACCAACAGCTACAAGCGCTTGGTCCCCGGCTACGAAGCTCCGGTCAACTTGGCCTACTCGCAACGTAACCGTTCGGCCTCGGTCCGCATTCCGATGTACAGCCCGAATCCCAAGGCCAAGCGTCTTGAGTTCCGCTGCCCGGACCCGACCTGCAACCCGTACCTCTCGTTCTCCGCCATTCTCATGGCCATGATCGACGGTATCCAGAACAAGATCGATCCGGGGCAACCGCTCGACAAGGACATCTACGACCTCGAGCCGGAAGAATTGGCCAAAGTGCCGAAGACCCCGGGTTCGCTTGAAGCCGCCTTGGCCGCCCTCCGCGCCGACCACGAGTTCTTGCTCCGCGGCGACGTCTTCACCCCCGACGTCATCGACACCTGGATTTGGTACAAGACGGTCAACGAAGTCGAAGCCATGCAACTTCGTCCGCATCCGTACGAGTTCTGCTTGTACTATGACATCTAGTATTTAACGCCGAATTTCGTTCGGCATTAAAGCATATTTCCGCGCCCGGCAAGGAGTTCCTTTCTTTTTGCCGGGCCGGTTTATTTTTTGAGGCGAATTCCCTCGCCGTAGAGCCCGTATGGTGCGTGCTCTCGCCATCCGTGAGCCAGAAAAGCTAATCAAAGAACAAGAACAAATTCTCCGCGACGGAATTCCTTTGCCGGCGAATCATGCTCCGTCTTTTCGTCGCAGTTTCGCCTCTTCTTTCAGGCGAACCCGCTCCTCCGCCGGAATCGCGAACACGGAGTTCTTGCTGAGAACGCAGCCTTGGCGCCCCGGCACGCAATCCGTCTGTAGCTTCAAACAGTATTCACGCCGCATCTCGTAATTTGGACAGGAAAACGAACTCATACTGCTATCCTTGCGAAAAATGGGATCGCCGAATTATACCATCCCAACCCAGAGCGGACTTGATATAAATCAAGTCCGAATTTAGCGGGAATACGTATAATTGAATACAATCAATTAGCTCGGACATTTCCGCGGGAATCGTAAAAATCGCATGAACCAACTATGAATCGGCCAAGTCACCGCCCTCCTCGTCGGATAATTCGAGAAAAACGCACGATTGCGGCTATGATCGGCATTCACTGCCGGGCGCATCACGACGCTGGTGACGCCCTTTGCGATGAATGCGAGAGGCTTTTGGCCTATGCGAACGGCCGGCTGGAGAATTGTCCGTTTGGCGAGGAGAAACCTTCCTGCGCCAACTGCCCAGTGCATTGCTATAAACCCACAATGCGGCAACAAATCAAGAACGTGATGCGGTATGCCGGTCCGCGAATGCTTTTTCGCCATCCGATTCTGGCCATAAGCCACACATGGGATAGTATCCGTCGAAGAGAAAGAAGCAACGACACAATGAGACGTGACGGTTGCGGCGAATAACAGACGCCGAATAAAGTCGATCGGACCGATCCCCAAACGTCACCCGCTTAGATCGAGCTGATTGCCGCACTCGCCGGATAGATCACGGACTTGTTTCACGGGAGCCGGTTCGCTCCCCGGTTCTTCGCCGGAATTCTTTTTGCCGAAGCGCTCCCAAAGTCGGCGTCCGTCGGCATCCCGTTCCTCCGGCTTATGGTCCGCGTCGTCCAGTTCGCCGACTCCTGCCGCCGCCTCCGCCTTTAATTGGCTCACCGACTCACGCTTTTGTGCAGCGTCGGCATGCTGCGAACGTTCAACGTCCGTCCCCTTGGAGAGCGCCAAAGGCGTCCCCGCCGCGCTAGCGACGATTCCATTAAAAAAAGCGATGTTCATGAGGCGGCTCCTCGGGCTAATCCCCGCTAAAAAAGCGGAAAATGACCATAGAGTCTCATAAGCGAAGTCGCGAGGCCGATTAACGGAAAGCCGGTTTTGGGGGCCGACTTCGTCGCACGAAGCGTAACTTCACTTATCCGACTCTAACAGCTCCGGCAGGTCCATCTCAGAGGCTCGTCAGCGATTCCGGACTACGAATTTCTCCTCAATACTTATTATACGGCAAAAAAATCACAGGGGCCAAACTCTAGCGGTTTTGCCGATTATGCTGCATTTGCTGAAATGCTTCGTTCATCACCGGGAACGCCTCTTTCCGCATCTTCGGATCCTGGAGGGTCCCGTCAACTTTAATCGTCATAATGCCGCGACTCGCGTCGGTGAAAAACTTCTGATACCACGGCGAACTGCTATCAACCCGCCCCACGACCGTTTGAAAATTCATGGCGATGTTCGATTGCCAATCCATTTCCCCCTTGCCGAGCAAGCTGATGGCGTCGCCGCGGAAATTGATCTCATCGAAATAAATATGCTCGCCTTCGATGCGATAGCTCATCGAGGCGTCACTAAACGCGTTGCGATCGGGCGGTCTGACGCTCAACACTTTCAACAGCGCCACCATCGCCGGCAACTCGTAAACGTCCGCCTCAGATAGCTCGATCTTCCCTTTACCCGACATCGCGTTCCGCGTCGAACCGGAGCCGATCAAGTCTAAACGCCCGGCGACTTTTCCCCGCAATTTCTGGCGACCTTCGCCCGATTCCTGCGCGCAAAGTCCAAGGTCGGCCCCAACCAGCGAAGCATTCACACCGTACTTCGGGACTTCGCCGAATTGCACCCAGCCGTCGGCGTAAATCGTTCCGCCGAATATATTGGCCGAAACTTGCCTTGGCTTCGGCGCAGAGGGATTTCCCGCCGCGCTCTCTTTGAATTGCGCATCAACCCACGAGCCAAACAAGACCCGTTGATCATCAATCCAAATCGGTCCGCGCACGTTCGTGAACTGATAGTCTTTGTAATTGTAGGCGTCAAGATTCAACTCGCCGCGCGACTGAAACCGATTGCCGTCCGAAGAGCCGCGTACGGCGAGCGAACCGCAGACGTTCTCCAGTCGAAATCCGCCGCATTGCAGAGTGTTTTGCCACAAGCCAACCAACAAATCCCACCGGGACTGCAACGGCGCTCCTTGCCGCCCGTCGTGAATAAACTCGATCGTCCCGCCTTGAAAATTGATCGCCCCCGTCGGCGACAGGACATGCACCGCCCTCTTCATCGCCTCGGGCAACGCCTGCACGAAATCGACGTCGCGTTCCGCCTTGAGACCGTCAACGGTGAGATTTTCCAACTTCAATCGCCACGGTCCTTCGGGCTCGAAGACGCAGCTTCCCTTCGACGTGATTTTCGTTTGCCCGTGCCTCGCCGTGAATTTATCAAACGTCACGCAACCGTTCTTATAGTGCAAACTTCCGCTTAACTTTTCCAAGCGATATGGAAAACTCGTCGGCTCGATCGACGACGACTCGGCCTGCGGTTCGGCGAAAATCTCGATCCCTAAGCCGGCTCCCTCGGGTTGCTTGGCCCCGAGGTTCAAGCCCGCCGCGTCCGGTTGTCGGCCGTTCAAATTCAAGCCACTTGCCTCAACCGGCCTGCTCTCCATGTTCAACGCGTCGCTCTCCGTTCGCTTCGTCACGATCACGCACGGCACGTCGATGATTCCTCGCGGCTTCATCGCCAGCCAAACGTTTTGCATGTTCATCGGCATCGCGTCGCGTAAATCTTTTTCCAGCGGAACGTTTTTTGCGGCGATCGACAACGTCATTTCGTTGCCTCGCAACGTCGGCGTCAAGGCCCCTTCCGCCGAAATCGACGCCGCTCCGTGACTCCCCGTAAAATTTGAAAACGTCCAACGATTGTCGAACATCTCGATCTGCCCGTTGACTCCGTCGAGCTGATAGGGAAACGCCGCATAGCGAACCGAACAACGATTGGCCGCCATCTTAAGCCGTTGATGAAACAAGGCTCCCGGCTCGTCGCGCCACGCTTCGTAACGGAAATCCACGAATCCGCGCGGATCGAGCTTCTTTACTTCCGCTTTCGGCTTCGCGGGCAGCGCCTCGATTAACGCGTCGTCGATCGTCACGTCCTCGCCTGACGCCTCGAAGCGCCCCGTCGGCCCTCGCATTGGATGATCGACGTCGGCCCAAAGCTTGATCGGTTGCCGACCGCTGTACGCGGTCATATTCAGCGACAGCTTGTCGTCGTTCATCGTCAGGCGCCCCGTTCCCCGTTCCAAACGATACGGAAATTGCTGCGCGATGAACGCCACGTTCAAACAATCCAAGGCTAGATTCGGCTTCCATGTTTTCCCGTCGTAGTTCACCTCCAGATGCGCATTCACTTCGCCTGACGGCCGATATTTTAGCCATTGATCCTGCAACGATTTCGGCAAAACGATCTGCAACTCGCGATCCAACTCAAGCTGGTAGACGTCAGCGACGATCCGCATCGGCCCCGACTCCGACAGTCCTTGCTTTGCGCCGGTCAATCGAATCGACGCCTTGTTGCTCGACGCTTTCATGTTCTCGATCACTAGGCCGCCGTCGTCCGCATGAAAAGCCGCCTCGATGTCGGTCAACGGATGCGGCAGCCTCGAATCGATGATCCGACCGCGAGTCAGCTTTCCCGCCAACGAAAACGACGTCGACTTCGCTTGCGATTTATCGTAACGAACTTGGAACGCGCTGACGTTCGCCTCGGCCCGGAATTCTTTCAGCTCGCCGAACTTCGCCGCCCATTCCGCCGGTAAGGCGTCTCGTAGCGAAGGCGAGACCTCGAGCCCTTCCAAACTCCCTTTGAAAATGCACTGCTCGGTGCGAGGATCGATGACCCCGGTGAACTCTAAACTGCGGAAATGCTCTCCCGCCACGACGCCTTGAATCTCGCGCAGTTCCCGCGCCGAACCGTCCGCCAATCCTTCCGTCCGCGGCAGTATCTTCGCATTGAAATCGCGCAACGTCATCGCCCCCGCATGCGACTTCGACGGATCGAACACTTCGATCGTACCGTTCTCGATCGTCACTTCCGGCGGATGCGTGCCGAACGACGGAGGCGGCAGTAACTTCATCAAGCTCCAGGCGCCGTCCAAGCGTCGCGTCTGATTGAACTTCGGTCGGCGAATAATAACTTGCGTGATCGCCGGCTCACGATAGACCAATTCTTTCAATTCCGTGCGAGTGACTAAGAACAACTCTTCGACGGCTAACAACTCCGCGCGCGGTCCTTCAGCGCCAGGCTCCGAGATCGTGAGATCGCGCACCTTGATCCCTTCGCCCGCGATGAACTCGGCCGAGCGAACGGAGACCTTCAACGTGGAATAGTGCTTGGCGAAACGCGTCTCGATCTGACGGCGAATTTCATCGTCGACTCGTCCTCGTAAAAAGGAGTAGCCGACCGCCGCGAGAATGACGCCTAAGGCCAAACCCCACTTGAAGCAGAACCAGAAAAAGTTGATGACGCGCGCAAAAATAAGATTCGACCCTCCTTGGTCTTAGCGTTATTTTTCTGCGAAAATTTCGCGGGCGCAAAAGTCCTATTTTGAGCCATTGGCATTATCCCAGAATTTAGCAAAACCGCCAATTCCACTTCAACCGAATCGCCCCCTGCGCGCAGGGATAAATCACCCCGTCTACCCAAACCGCCTTTTTCTTGAGATCATCCACATTTTAATCCATTCTTCGCTCATAGGCGCCTTGAAAAACCCAATCAAAAAACCTGGTCCGAGCGGCATTTTCTCGCGTATCAACAATAGCCAATCCCGCCGCGTGATTGCCAGAGCCGTCAAGAGCGGACGCCGAAAACGCGAAAAACCTGAAACCGCCTGGAGTTGACTGAAAAATGGCCGCTTGGCGGAGCGATAATTCTACCGGACCGCGACATGGAGTCGCGGAATTATTGCGTACGGCGCGCCGCAAAACCGTTTCGCGATCGAAACGCCCTGAAAGTGGAATGCGGGCTGCGTCGGCGCTAACAGATCAGGGAGGCGCAACCGCAAGAAGCGGTTGGTGAAAAAACGGCAAGGATGGATTGGTAAACGACCGTAGGAACTACATCTACGATCCCAAGGGGGGTTTCACTCGGTAAAGTCGCCGGGAGAGGCCCGCTCAAGCGTAAAACCATGAACGATCCTGTCGTAAAAGTCGCAGCTATAGTGAGCGTTGTGCTCGGAACGTTCTTTTGTTTCGGGGCCGTTCGCGTGGTCTGGAACAGTTCGCCCGCCGTCGCTCCGTCGAGGCCAGCCTCGGGCGCCCCCGATCTTTCCATTCGCCGCTGCGAAAAAGTCGTCGTTTCGCCCTCGGCGACCGCCGCTCAGCAACCGATTCCCGCCTCGCCAGTGACGAACGTGGCCGAAGGCGCCCCCGAGGCGTCCCCGACCGTGGTCACGCCTTGGAAAGCGCCGCAGCCAATACCCTATCTAGCGAAAAAGTACCCTGGCGACGAATCGAACTCCGGTTGGATGTCCACGTCGGCAGTCGTCGCGGCGGATAAGGTAGCGCCGATTGAGCCTTCCGCCCCCAAACGTCACACGATCGTCGACGGCGACACGCTGCAATCGCTGGCCGAGCGTTATCTTGGCTCGGCGGCCAGGTCGCAGGAGCTCTTCGAGGCCAATCGCACCGTTCTAAGCAATCCGAAGCTTCTGCCGATCGGCGTCGAACTGAAAATTCCGGCCCGGGACGCCTCTCAATCGGCGCCCAAACTGTAATCGGCGATTGTTACGGCAATCTAGGCGGTCTGCCGACGTCCGGCGTTCTTTCGCTCGGCTTCTTTTTTCTCAAAATGGTCTGGACGCGTCAGTCCGTTTTTGCGACACTCCCCGCCCGAACCATTGAGTCCTGGGCGGCCGAGGAAACGTTCTTTTCGAGGCCGTCACGAATATAGGGAGCCTGTCATGACGTCGAATTTCGCTCGCACATTATGCTGGGGCCTCGCATTCCTCTTCGCCTTCAGCGCCTCCTCCGCTTTGGCCGACGGGTGGTTGTGGAACACGTCGTCCGACTCGAAATCCAAAACGACGCAAGTCAAATCGACGAAGCAAGAGCCTTCGACGCTCTCGAAAATCAGTTCCGGCACGAAAAAGTTCTTCACCGGCGTCGGCAATACTCTGACGGGCAAAAGTTCGACGACGCAGAAGAAGATGCCCACGAACACCTACATCAAGCAACCGAAAAAAGAGGAAAGCTCTTCGGGCATCACCTCTTGGTTCAAGAAAGAAGACGACTCGAAGAAGCCCAAGACACCAAGCGATTGGGTCGCGCAAAAACGTCCGGAGATGTAGTCTGCGCCGCTGTGCAGTCGCCGTTTCTTTTCCACTCCTCCTTTCACGACAATCATGCCGACAAACGAGCGCTTTGCCGAGGCTTCGACAGTGCGAGAACCGACCGCCGGCGTCGGCATGACGATCCGTCGTTTGGCATGTTGCCTTCTTACCATTCTTTCCATACCGCCTCTTCTCGGCTGCACTCATTCTTTGTTCGACCGCTCGAAACCGGGCGCCTCGATCTTCAAAAAAGAAGACTCGAAGTTGCGTGCGAAGGTCGAGTCGGACAAATTTCCCTCGGCCAAACAAGCCGGCGTCGAATAGTCGAGCGGTCACCCTCTCGCTGCCAGGCAAATCTTGCAGTCCGTCCGCTCTCAAATGCAAAGAAGGCTTGCATATTCGCGGGAACCGAGGTTTTTTCGACGGCATACTGGAAGAATATGGACGCATTGCCCTTACTCGCTTTCGTAAGAACTGAATTGGTAAGGGGATAAAAAAACTGGCAACGGAGGGGAGTCCATATTCTCGACCTATTTCTAGCGGCGAAAGCGTCGCAAGTTTTTAATCGATCATTAGTTACGATATTTCGACAGGGCATTTTCTTGAGCGGCGCTTTTTGCGCTATTTTGCGTTCGTGAATCGTAAGGGGTTTAAGGGAATATGTTTACACCATCGGAACGCCACGGCAACGCGTTCCCTTCATACCGATGCACAAGGAGTTAGGAAGACGACGAGGCGGTATTTCGCCGTTTGCGGAAAAATCGAATTGCCAAAGAACGCGTCGCATGTCCGCGCGACGATTCTGGGGAAATTTTTAGCAGAAGAAGTGGCACAAAAACAAGGATGAGCGCCGCCGCTTCCGCTTGCAGATCCAGCTCTTAAGGGTAAACTAAGCCGCAAAGGCGGGTTACTGACACATCGTTCAGCTACGCTGAAGGAATTGCATGTCGCGATCTTGTTTGACAGCGGAGGGGATAATGCCGATACGCCCATGGAGGATCGGTTGCTGGGGGCTGATTGCGATATTCGCGCTCGGCGCAGCGGCCTTGACGCTTGCCGAAGAGGAGGCGGACAATCGGCCGAACGAAAAGCATGCCGCGACGACCGTTAAAGCCGATCCGCGGCAGGACGAAGCGGTGAAACCGCTTGATATTCAAGCGGTTTTGACCTTCGGCAAGGGAGGCTGCAAACGCTCTTCGAAAATCATCGCCGGCGACTCGGTCTATTTCTTCTTAAAAATCTCGGGCGTAAAATCGGCGCCTATAAAGGGCGGCATTCTCGATTTAGAGATATCCGTCGATAGTGCAAACGGCGCACCTATCTATAAACGAAAAATCGAATATGCGGCGGAGCACGCGTTCGGGGAAGGAATAGAGAGCTTTCCTTACTTTGCGGAGGAAATCACAAAGTTCACGCCTGGGAAATACGTCGCGAAGATTTCCGTCGTCGAACGAAAACACGGCGGCGAAGCCGAGACGAAAGTCCCCTTCGAAATCCTGCCTGCCGACACGTTCGGCGTCATGAACGTCGGCTTTTTCGGCGACGAAGAGCACACCGTTCCGATCGGCGCAAACGTCTCCTTGGGACAATTTTTTTATTGTTATCAGCGAGTGACCGGTTGGAAGGTCGTCAACGGTCGTATATGCGGAAGATCGGAGTCCTCAATTATCGACTGCCGCACGCAAAAAAGAGTAGAACTTTCTTCAACGATCTTGGATCAGGACGTCGACGATAAGGAAAAAAACGCATGGGCCGGCGCCGTTTTACCTTTAACGGCGACGGCATCGGGGCGGTTCATCATCGAGGCTAGGTATATCGATCGCAATGCAAATGCGACGAAAATCGTAAGGCTGCCTCTAAACGTCATCGGCGAAACGGAACGAGAGGAAGCGAAGAGATGAACCTTTTCAAAAAGCGGCAATTGTCGAATTCTACGCGGTCGATGAATCGTTCGACGTGCGAGAACAAGATAAAATCATCAGCGGCGTCTTCAATAGTGAATCCTTACGTCTTATGCTTTCTGCTTTTCATTTGTTTACAACCGCAGATAAAACTTTGGGGGGCGGGAAAGCCCGTCGTCATTTCTGAAGTGATTGCCGACGACGAAAAAAAGACCGTCGCCAAAGAATTGACTTTAGAAACGTATCCGATTTACGCAGGTTGCCGTTTTGAACGACCGGCTTCGTTCTTTGTCGGCGAAGAAGTGATTATGTTTTGCAAGGCGAAGGGGATGAAAACTACAAAAGATAATGCGATGCCGTTTTGCGTCGACGTTATGGTCCAAAATCCCCAAGGAGATATCACCTATCTCGAAAAGTCAAAAGAAATGAGGATATTCGATCGTTTTGGATCGTCGAGCGTGGCGTTCGAGTTTTCGGTTGATTTCGGAGAAGGGGCGGAACCGGGGACGTATCTTGTTCGAAGCAGCGTCACCGACCGAACGAGCGACGAAACGGCGACCGCGAGTTATCCGATCATCATTTTGCCTAAGGACGCGTTTGGAGTAAGAAATTTCGCCCTGTATGCGGATGAAGATCATACGGTCAAATTAGGCGAAAGCGTGACCGAGGGCGCCACGATCTATTTTCACGGCAAGTTGACTAAGACGGGACTTCGCGACGGAAAGACCGACATCACCATGATTCGTTCCGTGACGGATGAAAAGGGAACTCAAATTAGTTCTCGGGAAGAAGCATTTAAGGTCTCGGTTGCGAAAAATGGTTGCGAGACGCTTACCTTTCCTGAACGCGTCAATCGGCCCGGCCGGTTCAATTACCGCTTGACTGTCAAAGATAACATTTCAAACAAGACGTCGACGATCGAGATTCCCTTGAAGGTTTTCCCTTTGCTGGAAGCGGACGACGCACCGGAAGAAGCCCCGCAGCCGACGTCTCAGCCGCGTTACGGTCGAGAAAGCCGCGATTCAGAGTAGCACTCGCTCTCCGAGCGTCGGAGGTGACCATACGCTTAACGCGGTTACGGGGAGCGGGACGACGACGGTAACGGGCTCGGCCACGTTGACAGTCGCCTGTTTGGTGCAAGATACGTTGATCTTGGGAGGAACCGGCGAATCGGTAGCGGCCGAAGAAGCAACGTCGACGATTTCGACGGCGATGACGTCGACCGAGGCCGTGCCCGAGCCTGCGACCTTTGCGTTGTTGTTCGGCGGCGCGATTGCCTTGGGGGCGTACTGCTCACGACGCCGGGTGAAATAGCGGTCGAAGTGATTATCGGGCAAACATGAATAAAGGCGGGAGCAATAAATTGCTCTCGCCTTTTTATATGGAAGGAGCGAGGAATTTACCGCAGAGTCGCCGAGGACGCGGAGGAGGCGGATAGAAAAGGATGAAGGGCGTGGCGAGGTGGGGCATGGGAGCAGATAGGCGACCCTACCTTCACTCGGAACGCGCATGCCTTCGGCATTGCGGCTAAGCAGATGGTGCAAGCACGCACCCTACGGCTAGGCAGCTCTGCCGCGTTTAGTTAAAACGGCGAGGCGGGGCCTGGGAGTCTCGGTATGATGCTTGGCAAAAATTAGTGATAAGAGCGCAATAACCGGACGGCCATTTTTCTCAAGAAATTCCCGCTAAATTATTATCTTTTCTTTTTAGGGGGAAACGGCAAAACAAATTTGTTGCCTTGTATGCGAAAATTCGATATAAGGATTGCTAAGGGCTTACTTAGTTTGAGGTCGCATGTCTCCCACCTTGCGGCTATCAAATCTTGGGGGAAATCATGTATTTCATTCATCCCTTGCGAAGGATCCGCTCGTATTGTTTCTTGATCTTATCCCTTTTTTTGGCGGCTGTTTTAGGAGAAACGCCCGTCGAGGCCGCAATGTACTATTGGACCGCCGTTTCCGGCGATTGGAGCGACGCAAACGCTTGGGGCGTCGGCGTGCCGCCCACGAGTTCTGACGATGCGTACATTTATTCAGGAAGCGCGATCACCGTCACGCAGACCGGGGCGACGTGCGCAACATTAGGTTTGGGTTATCAGACGACTCTTAGCGCTACGCTGGAAATTATCAGCGGCAGACTGACCGTAGAAGGAATCGTCACCGGCTATTCAGCAGGCAACTCCATAAAACAAATAGGCGGCGCTTGCATAGTTGCAAACACCGCCTACATAGGTTTTCTTGGCGGTTGCACTTACGAACAATCCGGAGGAACTAACTCCGTCGCCAATGAGCTGATTTTGGGGTCTCTTAACGCTAACGGAAAATACGTACTATCGGACTCCGGAGTGTTGCAGACGGCGACTCTATCTGTGGGTGACGAAGGCCAGGGAACCTTTATTCAAACTGGGGGCATGTGCGTCGTTTCTTCGGTTTTTCACATCGGCAATTCCTCCAAAGGATCCGGCTCCTACACTTTAAGCGGCCCGGCACTATTGCAGGCGGCGAATATTTCGGTCGGCTATTCCGGCTCGGGAACTTTCGCGCAGAACGGCGGATCAAGCCTCGTCAGCGGCAATCTCTACCTTGGGCAAAACTCCGGCGCGAGGGGCGTTTACACGATGAGCGAAGCCTCCTCTTTGCAGGCGGCGAACGTTTACGTAGGAGCCTCGGGAAGCGGATCGTTCGTTCAACAAGGCGGATTGACTGCTATTGCCGGCAACTTATATATCGGCCAGAACTCCGGCTCAAAGGGCGTTTACGCATTGAGCGAGTCCGCCTCCTTGCAGGCGGCGAACGTTTACGTAGGAGCCTCGGGAAGCGGATCGTTCGTTCAACAAGGCGGATTAACTACTATTGCCGGAACCTTGTCTATCGGCCAGAATTCCGGCGCGACTGGCGTTTACGCATTGAGCGAGTCCGCCTCCTTGCAGGCGGCGAGCGAATACATCGGCGTATCGGGGAGCGGAATTCTGACGCAAAGCACGGGCACGAACACCGCCAGCCTCGTGTACGTCGGCGCAAAAGGACAATACCTATTGCACGATAGCACGTTGAACGTGACTGGCCCTGGCTTGTTCAACGAAGGCGTTTTCGATTGCAGCGGCGGGAACGTTCAGTTGAATCTGGCGGGGGCTTCGATAACCGATTTACGGACGTTGAGTAATACTCAAGGCGTCTCGCTCACCGTAGGAGAAAACGCGACGGTCATCGTCGCGGCCGATTTTAATCCGACCACCTCCTTCGCCAGCTACACGAATAGCGGCTCGACGCATTATCTCGGCACGACTTGGAACGTCGTCGAAGGGAAGACCTTGAAATTCTGCGGCAATCTCGACGACTACGTCGATTGTCGCGGGAGCTTGACCGTCGCTTACGGAGCTAATCTCAATCTCGGCGGTGGAATAACGTTGCACGGAACCGCCACGGCTAATCTGGGCGGCGGAACGCTAAAGACCGACGGCTTGGTTTCGAGCATGGACGGCGGCTCGATCACTTCCGGAACGCAGTACGCCGGCTACGCAGGAACCGGCGTATTTTCGCAATCCGGCGGAACGAACGCCGTTTCCGGAAGCATATATCTCGGCTATCAATCCACTGCGAACGGAACTTATGCCTTGAGCGACAACGGATATCTGCGGGCTTCCGCAGGCGAATTCATCGGGTACTCCGGAACTGGCGTCTTCACGCAAACTGGCGGAGCTCATACCGTTTCTTACTCGGGCGCGACGTATCTCGGTTATAATTCAGGCGCCTTCGGGTCCTATTCCTTAAGCGGTTCGGGATTTTTTTCCGGCCTCACGTATGTCGGCTATTCGGGCACCGGCGTCTTCACGCAGACCGGCGGAACGTATGGCGGAGGGACCCTTTACGTAGGAAACAATATTGGCTCCGTCGGCTCTTACTCGTTAAGCGACAACGCAAGACTATATGCAAGCAACGAGTATATCGGCGTCTCGGGAAAAGGCTCTTTCACGCAAACCGGCGGAATGAACGGCCTTTCTTCTCAAAACTTGGTTTTGTACCTTGGATACGATGCGACCGGCGACGGCCGTTACTCGCTCAGCGGAACAGGAAAACTCTTCGCCGCCACGGAGTACATCGGTTACTCGGGAACCGGCGTTTTCACGCAATCGGGCGGAACGAACTTGTCTTCCGGCGCCATCTACGTCGGTTACAACGCAGGTTCGGTCGGAACCTACGAACAAAGCGGCGGTTTTTGCAGCGGTATGTGCGTCGGCTATTCAGGAACCGGGTTTTACACGCAATCGGGCGGGACGAATGGGTTCGTCAGCGTCGGATGCAACGCAGGCTCGTACGGAACCTTTGAATTAACCGGCGGCTCTTGCGGCGCCGTGACGGTCGGTTACGGAACGAGTTCCTACGGCTTCGTTACGGTGAGCAGCACAAACGCATCCGTATATAGCGTGGTCGTCGGCAGATACGGAACAGGAACGTTCATTCAGAATTCCGGAACTGTGGGAAACGTCATCCTTGGCGCATATGCTAGCGGTAAAGGATCATACGTTCTTAATGGAGGAAAGATCGCTTCTTCGTACACCTACGTCAAATACGAATCCACGTTCATACAAAACTCGGGAACGCATACCGTCGCTAGTACATTTTCGGTCGTCGGCTCAAACGCCTCGTATACGCTAAACGACGGCGTTCTCTCCTCGCTATATGAAGAACTCGGCACATACAGATCGAACGGTCTTTTTACCCAAAACGGAGGCACAAATTCGATTTCTTCGTCGTTAAGCATTGGTTATTCGTCAGGTTACTCGGGGCAAGGAGCGTACAATCTAACTGGCGGCCGATTAAACGCCGGATTGTTGAACTTATACTATGGCGTTTTCTCTCAATCGGGCGGAACGGCGAGCGTATGGGGCGGCATCGCGTTGGCCTCCTATAACGTCGCCTCCGTCTATAATTTAACCGGAGGCACGTTAATTACGTGTGCAGCAACCACTAACGCTGATCAATTAACGTTCAATTTCGGGGGCGGAACGCTTCAGGCGAAAAAGGCGACGACCTTCGCGAACGCCTTTACCTTGACCGGTACGAACGGGAACGCCAACGTCGACACGAACGGCTTTGCCGTCACTCTTTCCGGCACGCTTTCGGGCGTGGGCGGACTGAATAAACTCGGCGCAGGGACGCTTACCCTTGCGGGAACGGAGACCTTTACCGGGGGGATCAACGTCAAGAAGGGAACGCTGGCGCTCTCTTCGAGCGAGTCGAACGATGCGACGATGAACGTCGAAACGGCGGCTGGCGCAACGCTCTCGATTACCGGCGGCGATCACACGCTCAACGCGGTTACCGGCAGCGGGACGACGACCGTTACGGGTTCGGCCACATTGACCGTCGCCTGTTTAGTGCAAGATACATTGATCTTGGGGAGAACCGGCGAAGCGGGAACGGCCGAAGAAGCGACGTCGACGATTTCGACGGCGATGGCTTCGAACGAGGCCGTGCCGGAGCCTGCGACCTTTGCGCTGTTGTTCGGCGGCGCGATTGCCTTGGGGGCGTACTGCTCACGACGCCGGGTGAAATAGCGGTCGGGATAATTATCGGGCAAACATGAAAGAGGCGGGAGCAATAAATTGCTCTCGCCTTTTTATATGGAACGGAGCAAGGAATTTACCACAGAGCGACAAAGAGCAAAAAATCTTTTAACCGCGAAACACTCGAAATACACAAAAAGACAAGAGTTTTTCACGCGGAGGCGCGAAGGACGCGGAGATTTGAAGCGGAAGATATTGGCCGCAAAAGTACGCAAAGATCACAAAGGGTTTTGATCGGGGGAACGCTAATTCGCGCTAATTGACGCTAATGGTCGCAATTAAAAGTTGACGGAAATCGATGGCGGTCGGCTTATCCGGATTTTATTCGGCGCGAGCACGCACCCTACGACGGAACGCCACGGAGGGCGTTCCCTACAGCGCAAATGCCGCAGCCGCGGCCGGCGCGTTGTTGTTGGGAGGGGCGATCGCATTGGGCGCATACTGCTCACGACGTCGGGTGAAATAGCGGTCGGGATAATTATCGGGCAAACATGAAAGAGGCGGGAGCAATTAAATGCTCTCGCCTTTTTATATAGAACGGAGCGAGGAATTTACCACAGAGTCGCAGCTAGAAAAGGCGGAAGGATGAATGTCGCGGCGAGGCGGGGCGCGGGGACAGATAGGGAGCTCGATCTTCATTTCGAACGCGCATGCCTTCGGCATTGCGGCTAAACGAATGGTGCGTGCAAGCACGCAGCCTTCGGACTTGGTGGGACGATGTCCCACCCTACAAAACTCGAAAGACACAAAAAGATAAAAGTTTTCACGCGGAGGCGCGAAGGACGCGGAGAGTCGCAACGGAAGATATTGGCCGTGAAAGAACGCAAAGATCACAAAGGGTTTTGATCGGGGGAACGCTAATTCGCGTTAATTGACGCTAATGGTCGCAATTAAAAGTTGACGGAAATCGATGGCGGTCGGCTTATCCGGATTTTATTCGGCGCGAGCACGTACCCTACGACGGAACGCCACGGAGGGCGTTCCCTACAGCGTAAATGCCGCGGCCGGCGCATCAGCGAATTCCGTGGGCTGCAGCCCACGGCATTAATATGGCGTCCTTTCAGGGCTATCGAGAGAGGGAGCGACGTTATTCGAAAGCGAACGGCGGAAGCGTATTCTTGCGCAGCGCAGTTTGCAATTTTGCGCAAAACGAGGGGGCGAGTCTCGCAAAAATTGACAAAACGGCGGAGAGTCGCGAAACTCGGGGATACTGGCTGGGTTTAAAAGAGACGGCTCGGCGTCTGCGCCGAGCTATTGGCGCCGCTGTGGCCAATGCCACTTTTCGAATTGTTTGTCACGGCCAACGAATTGACGCCTGGATTGGCGGCGCTCGCCGAGCGCCCTACGCCTCGGGACAGGCAGGAACGTCTGTCCTCCTGGCGCGTGCAAGCACGCACCCTACGAGCTGTTCAACGACGGCGACCGAGGAATCCGCACTACCGTCGATTGGAAAGGCGGTCCTGTTTACCGGGGGGAATTATGTATCGACGATTGAACGTCAGCGCCGTTTTATACGCCGCGTTATTGAGCGTATTCGTTCTTAGTTCGACCGTCAGCGAGGCGGCGGACACTCTATCGTTTAGCGCCGTTGCAGGCGGCACGAACAGGTCGGTTAGCGAGTGGGGACTCGACACGGCATGGGCGAGCAGCAGCAACATGCGGCTGAGTCTCGTCAATTTCGGAAGCTCGAAATGCGACGTGGTCCGGCTGAATTTCAACGAAGATCAACCGTTGTTGGACGACGGAACTCTGAACGCCGCAGCCAAGACGTCGATCGACGCCGCGGTCGTCATCGCGAAACAAGCGGGCGCCAACGTGCCGATTTCTCTCACGCCCGACACAGGAGCCGGCACGAACGCTTATTATTTGGACGCCAACGGCGCGGTGATCGTGGATCGTTACGTGGCGGTGATCAAGGCCACGGCGAAATATCTGAAGGACCAATATGGTCTGACGATTTCGGGCGTGGAAGTTCTGAACGAGCCGGACTACTGGACCGGCCAACCGACGGCCGCGCAAGCGAACACGATTAACACGACGCTGAAGGGCGATCCTCTTTTCGCAAGCGCGTCGATCATCGGCCCTAGCACGCTCAGTCCGAACCAGTCGTGGTACAACAACATGAGCGGAACGGTAAATTACGGATCGACGCATAAGCTTGGCGGTTCGGCGACCGACTATAAGAACTTCATCAATAACGTGACGGCGAACGGCGACAAGTTCTACAATCCGGAAATTCATAGCATGGCCGAGCTGACGATGGGCGCCCACTACGGGATGTCGGGGGGCATTTTTTGGGGGCCCGCGATGAACGCTCGCGGGAAGTTCGTCCAAGCGTCGGACGGCAGAGAAGTCGGCTATGCGGAAAACCTGAGCAAGGAGACGGCGGCGGCGGTATATCGGGGGACGGACGGAAAGCTGAGCGTTTTCGCGGGGGGATTCGAGCGGCAAGGCACGACGACCTACTATCGCGCCGTCTGCACGGATCGGCTGGTGTACTTTAACGGCGTCGGACCGATCAGTCAGTACATGGTCAAGGCGGCGATGAGCGATCAAGGCAGCTACGTAGACGTTCGATACGGCAGCGACGCCATCGGTCTCGGAAGCGCGTTGGACGGCAATGAATGGAAGATCATCAATCGGCAAACGGGGCAAGTGTTGCAAGTATCGAACGGCTCGACGGCTAGCGGCGGGGTCGTGAACACGGCGAACTACACCGGTTCAACCTCTCAGTATTGGAACGTCACGAGAAGCAATGACGGTTATTACGCGCTGTTCAACGCGAATAGCGGCATCACGATGGAGGTGTATAATAGTTCTCTCGCCGAAGGAGGCCGGGTCGATCAGCGAGGCACGGCGAGCAGCTATACGCAACAATGGACGGTGGAATCGGCCGGCAACGGGTATTTCCGCATTGCGAACGGAAACAGCGGCAAATATTTGACCGGCAGCGGCACGCAAGCGTATCAATCGAGTTTGAGCAGCTCTTATCTCCAGCAGTGGCAATTCATTCGCGTCAATCAGTCGACGGGAACGCTTAAGGCTCAATATAAGTTCGAAGGAAACGTCCTCGACAGCGTCGGAACAAGTCACGCGACGGCCAACGGAAGCGTGACGTACGGGACGGGGATTGCGGCCGCGGCGACCGGCGCATCCGGGGTCGGCCAAGCGCTTAACTTTGACGGTTCGACGAGTTACGCGCAGTTGCCCTCCGGCGCGGCAAGCAGCAAAGACATTACAATCTCGACTTGGGTGCGTTGGAACGGCGGCGCAAATTGGCAGCGCATCTTTGACTTTGGAAGCGGCACGACGTCCTATATGTTCCTGTCCCCGAAATCAGGCGACGGCACAATGCGTTTCGCTATTACTTCGTCCGGCGGAACGTCGGAGGAGATACTCGACGCCGACGTTTTAGCGACGAATCAATGGGTGAACGTCGCCGTCACGCTCGACGGGAATACGGGCATCCTCTACGTGAACGGCAAGGCGGCGGTCGCCGGACGCATAGTGACGAACCCGAGCGACATCAGCGCGACGTTGAACTACGTGGGGAAAAGTCAGTTTTCGTCCGACCCGCTATTCTCGGGCATGATTGACGATCTTCGCATCTACGACTACGCGCTTAGCGCCACGGAAATGTCGAAGGTCGGGCTTGCCTCGCATTACGTATGGACCGGCGCCGGGGGTTCGGAGTGGTCGACCGCTTCGCTTACGACGAAGAATTGGCAATTGTCGTTCAATAACGCCGCAACCGATTACTTTAACGGCGACACGATTCTCTTCGACGACACGGCAAACAACTTCATCGTAACGCCGACGACGAACGTCTCGCCGATCAGCACGGTTTTCAATAATACAGTCACTTACACATTAAGCGGCACGGCAGGCATCGCCGGAAGCGGAACGCTCACCAAAGACGGCTCCGGCACGCTTAACATTAACGGCAAAAACACTTACCTCGGCTCAACTTCGCTGAACGGCGGCGTCGTCAACTTAAACGGATCGCTCGGCGGCACGATCATTACCGTAAACGCGGCCATCTTCAACGAAAGCTCCTCCGGTTCGATCTCCGGCGGCGTCGCTTTCACGAACCTAGGCATCACCTCTCTGGCGGGGACGAACGTTTTCGGCGCATTTCACGCAAGCGGCCCCGGCTCGGTCAGCATTTCCGGCGGCAAGACGACCACGTCCCTATTCGGCGTGGGCGATTCGGCGGGCGACTCGGCTTCTTGCACTATATCAAACGCCGTGCTGAACTCCGTGTACGCCTCGCGCACAAGCGTCTTTATCGGCAGCGGCGAGATGGCCTCCGGAACTCTCGCGATCACAAGCGCCGAGGTCACATCAACCGGCGACGTTTGGATCGCATCGGCCGCCGGCGCGCGAGGAAACCTAACCATCTCGGGAAATAGCCAGGCGCCGGGAAGCATGATCGTCAGCGGAATCGGAGGCGTTTACGTCAGCCGCAACCCTGGGGCTACGGGCACGCTCAGCCTCAACTCGTACGGATACCTTACCGCAGTTGCGGTCACCGGCGGCACGGGAACCTCGACGCTTAACTTCAACGGCGGCACGCTCAACGCCACATCCTCGGGCACGGCGTTCGTTCAGGGTTTTACCCGCGCCTACGTGCAAGCGGGGGGCGCAGTCATCAACACAAACGACTTTAACGTCACCGTCTCGCAATCTTTTCAACATGATCCGGCGCTCACGCCCGCGGACGGCGGTCTGACGAAGCAAGGTTCGGGCGTTCTGACGCTCACCGGATCAAGTTTCTTCACCGGCGCCGTGGTTGTAAACGCAGGATTCATTAAAGCCGCGGCGCTCACGAATCTCGGCGGCGGGACGGCCGTCGCGCTTAACGGCGGCGGTTTGATCTTCGCCGCGGCGTTCGATCCTACTGCGCGAACGTTCGCCGTGAACGCGGGGGGCGGAACGCTCGACACGAACGGCAACGCCGTCGCGCTGGCGGGTAACATCCTCGGCGGCGGGAATTTGACGAAGATCGGCTCCGGAACGCTTACGCTCGCCGGAACGGCGAACGTCGGCGGAGTCTCGGTCAAGGCCGGCACGCTCGCCCTCGCCTCGACCGAGTCGAACGACGCGACGCTAGACGTTACAAACGACTCCGAAGCCGTAGTTTCGATTACGGGCGGAACGCATACGCTGCGATCAATCGTCGGGAGCGGAACCACGACCGTCGCAGGCTCGGCCGTTCTGACCGTCGCTTGTCTTGTTCAAGACGCGTTGATCCTGGGCGGCACCGGCGAATCGGAAGCGGCCGAAGATGCGGCGTCGACAGTTTCAACGCAGAATGTTGCGACCGAAGCCGTGCCGGAGCCTTCGACCTTCGCGCTATTACTCGGCTGCTTGATCGCTTTGGGAGCGTACTGCTCGCGGCGAAGAGCGAAGTAGCGGCCGCAAAAAAAGGAAGAAGGTTGAGGGATGAAGGATGAAAGTCGCGGCAGAGCAGACCGCGAATGAGCGCAGAGCCAGCGAAAGGTATGCGGGCGTTTTCCATACCCGAGCAATCGGCGTCCTACCACCGCAATTAGGTTTTGCGGGACTCTCGGCGCTCGGCCCACCCTACAAATCTATTCTCTTCGCCCTACGCCCCATACTCTTCGCCCTACTTATTGCACTTCCAGCATTCGCTTGAGGGCGACCAAGGCCCAACGGCTCGTCTCAGGCTCGACCTCGATGACGTTTACCGGTTTTCCGGCCGCGACGCTCTCGGCGGCCCAACAGAGATGCGGCAGGTCGATTCGAAACATCGTCGAGCACATGCAGACCATCGGCGAAAGAAAATGGATCTCTTTTTCCGAATGCAATTGCTTGAGGCGATTGACCAAGTTTAATTCGGTGCCGATCGCCCACTTCGAGCCCTTCGGCGACTCATCGACGGCGTGGATAATTTTGCCGGTCGACCCCGACATATCGGCCAGATCGACGACGTCTTGTCGGCACTCAGGGTGCACGATGATTTTGACGCCGGGGATCTTTTCCCGCATTTGCGTGACGTGTTGAGGCAAGAATAACTGATGCACGCTGCACTGTCCGCGCCAAAGCAGGACTTTACTTCGTCGAATCGCGTCGGCCGAGTTGCCGCCGAAGTCGTCTTTATTCGGATCCCAAAGCGGCATCGTTTCGACGGGAATTCCCATCGCCTTGGCCGTATTGCGGCCGAGGTGTTGGTCGGGAAAGAACAAGACGCGGCTGGTTCGAGCGAAGGCCCAATCGAGGGCGGCCCTGGCGTTCGACGAAGTGCAGACGATTCCGCCGTTCTTTCCGCAGAAGGCTTTGAGCGAGGCGGCCGAGTTGACGTAGGTAATCGGGGTCACGTCCTTCACGTCGATGGCCTCGGTCAATTTCGCCCAGCATTCTTCGACCTGCTCGATGTCGGCCATATCGGCCAGCGAGCAGCCCGCCGAAAGGTCGGGCAAGGTCACCGGAATTCGCCGACCGCCGCGCGCGGCCAAACGGTCCGGGCGATTCGCCAAAATATCGGCCGTCTCGGCCATGAAATGCACGCCGCAAAAAATGATCGCATGGCAATCGTCGTTCGTCGCGGCCATCGAAGCGAGTTGATAGCTATCCCCTCGGAGATCGCTCAGGTCAATCACGTCGTCCTGCTGATAGTGATGTCCGAGAATCAGCAAGCGCGAGCCCATCGCGAAGCGGGCTTTCTGGATGCGATCGATCAATTCCTCGCGATCGAGAGTTTTGTAAGGGTCGAAATCGTCGGCGTGCGGCGAAGGGCGTTTTGCGGAAGCGGTCATGTGATTTTTCGCAAGTAAGAAAATGAAAGTCGAGGGTTAGCGATCGTTTTTATCCGGATCAACCTCGGTGACGCGCACGTCGATGATTTGCGAACGAGGCTCGTTCGGCGTACCTTCCTCGTTCGAATAAACGACCAGCCGCGATTTCATTCGGCGTTTTATCCATAGTCGAACGAGAAAGCGAGTCGGCGGCAGCAATAGCAGCACGGCCAAGACGTCGGTGAGCACGCCGGGAATAATCAACAACACGCCGGCCACGACGATCAGAACTCCGTCGAGCATAGCGTCGGTCGGGGCGCGCCGAGCGGCGATTTCCTCCCGCATGGTCCGGATGCAGCGGAGTCCTTCAATATAAATCAGCCAGACGCCGGCCAAGGCCGTTCCCGCTATGAATAGTAACGTGAAGGGAACGGAAGTGTAGCGGGTAAGAATACCCAAAAAGAGAAAATCGATAATCGGCAGAAGGGTAGCGAAAAGAACAAGCCGTCCGAACAGGTTTTTCATGATATTGCCGCGATTAAAACGTTTCCGAAGGCGGGAAAACCCCATTGTAGCGGAATTTGAGGGGAACGGTTAGGGTTCAGAGCGCCGTATTCAGGGGGGCCAGAAGCCGCCGCGCCCATTGCATCCGCTACGGCACTTTTTTATCATAGATTGGGGGGTATGCTCCCTGTTTTTCAACCGTATGAAAAACGCGACGTCAACTTTCCAAAGGATTGCGAAAAAACGATGTTAGACAAAAAAATCGGTTTCATCGGCGCGGGCCAAATGGCGACGGCGCTCGGAAGGGGATTCGTCGGATCAGGATTGATCAGTTCCGGTGATTTACAGGCGGTCGATCCGGACGACGCGGCGCGGCAACATTTCGTGGATGCGACGGGCGGCGTCGTGGGAATGAAATATCCGACGGCCATCGACGGCGCCGACATTTTATTTTTGGCCGTGAAACCGCAATATTTGTTGACGGTGGCGAACGATTTGAAAGGGAAGATTCCGTCCGATACGTTGCTCGTGTCGATCGTGGCGGGAGTGCGACTTTCGACGCTTGCCGATTTGTTCGGCTCGAAGATGCGCATCGTCCGCGTGATGCCGAACACTCCGTGCTTGGTCGGCCAAGGAGCCTGCGGTTTTTGCCCCGGCGATAAGGCGACGAAAGATGACGCCGAGTTAGTAAAGAAATTACTTTCGGCCGTCGGCAAGGCGTTCCAGGTGGAAGAGAAATTGATCGACGCGATAACCGGCCTTTCGGGCTCCGGTCCGGCGTTCGTCTATATGATGATCGAAGCTTTAAGCGACGCCGGGGTCCGCGCCGGTTTACCCCGCACCACCGCCACGGCGTTGGCCGCACAAACGTTGCACGGAGCCTCGGCGATGGTCATCGAAACGGGCGAACATCCGGCCGTTTTGAAAGACCGCGTCACCAGCCCGGCGGGCACGACGATCGCCGGCGTGCAAGCTTTGGAGCAAGGCGGTTTACGAGCGGCGTTGATGAGCGCCGTCGAAGCGGCGACGAAGCGCGCCGCCGAACTCGGCAGCTAAGAGCGCCATCCCCTAAGACCAATCTTTGACGCGAAGCACGATGTCCGCATTTTGCAAAATAGACGACAAACACGTTCCCATATACCGCATCCTGTGGATCGCCGACCTGCCGCACTTTTGCGGATCGGCCGACTGCGAGCGGGAAGGCGATTACGAAGTTCGACTCGAACAGGGCGAAACGCTTTGGGCGAGCCGAGACGAGCGCGACGCCGCGATTGAAGCGATCGAAGCTTGGAAATCCGACGATTTTTAACGGCGATTCGCGCGAACCAATTTCCTAACATCCTGAGCCTCCGTTCCCGCCTCCCTAAACCAAGATAGGACCGACTCGATCGGTCGAGCGGCGAAAAAGCCGACGATGGTCGTTTCGGAATTTAGAAATGTCCCTCTTTGAAGACAAACGGTATCGGTGGCGAGAGACCTACTTCGTTCTGTTCGACGTGAAGAAACGGCCGAAGCTGGAGAGCGTCTCGAAGGCGTTGAAAAAGTCCGGTTCGCGTCTTGAATTGACGAATCCCTTCGCCGACGACGACGGACTGTTTGAATCGATCACGCTTTTTTCGCCCGACGACTTCGCGGCGATGGACATCTCCTATACGGAAGGAGACGAAGTCACCGAGCAAACGCCGGAGTTGGTCGAAGAGCTGAAGAAGTTCGCCGACGACGAGACGGAAATTCCCTACGATAAGATTTTGAAGGCCGAGGCGCGGCTCGACGTGTTGCATTTTGAGCGAGTCGACGCCGATCCGCAGAACGAAGACGACGAGGACGACATGCTCGATCCCGGCTCGTTGCTCGCGGTTCTCGAAGCGTTGGCCAAGCTGACGAAAGGCGTGGCGATCGACCCGCAATCGGGCACGATCATCGAAGAGCAATAACAGGGATCGGGCGTGAGGATCCAAACGCGGCGAGCGGATAAACCGTCCTCCGCATCCCGTTCCCTCAAAAGAAAACATTGAACCTAACTTTTTCATTTATTCGCGGAGATTGGATTTTTCATGCTTGCGAAAGAAATCAAACGAGGCTGCATACTGAATTACGAAGGCGCGCCGTGCATCATCGAGGGGATCAACGTGCAAAGCCCGTCGGCTCGAGGAGCGACGACGCTCTATAAATTCCGCGCGCGAAATTTAATCAGCAAGCAGAAGGTCGATTTCGTTTTAAAAGGGACGGACAACATGAACGAGGCCGACTTCTCGAAGCGGCCCGTCAAGTTCATGTACGCCGACTCGGATTCGATCCATTTCCTCGATCAAGAGGACTACAACGACTACGGCGTGCCGAAGGCCGACTTGGAAGAGGAGTCGCAATACCTGACCGAAGCGCTCGAAGGCATTCAAGCGATGATCTACAACGATCAATGCGTGGGCATTCAATTGCCGGTGACGGTCGAATTGAAGGTGACGCAGTGCGATCCAGGCATCAAGGGAGCGTCGGCCACCGCGAGGACGAAGCCGGCGACGCTCGAAACCGGCCTCATCGTGCAAGTGCCGGAATACTTGACCGAAGGGGAGACGATCAAGGTCGATACGCGCACCGGCGAATTCATGGGTCGGTCTAACTCGTAAGACGAACCGCATATGAACGCAAGACGCGGCAAGAGCG
The DNA here is from genome assembly GCA_963665265.2 of Thermoguttaceae bacterium. GTDB lineage: Bacteria > Planctomycetota > Planctomycetia > Pirellulales > Thermoguttaceae > CAXXHQ01. Next base: position 715,334 of record CAXXHQ010000001.1, read on the forward strand.
CCCGTCTTGCGTTTTTTTTGCGGCATATTCGCGCTACAGAATTTTTTCCACGCGGGCGACCGCCTCGCCTTCGGCGAATCGGGTGCGGACGACGTCGCCCTGCTTAAGCGTCGAGGCCGAGCGTACGGGCTTTCCGTCATCTTCGCGCACGGTCAGACTATAGCCGCGAGCCAACACGTTCAGCGGGCTCAGCGTTTCGAGCTTGGCCGAGAGCCCGCCCAACGTTTGCGCGGCGATTTCATACTGCCGGCGGACGGCCCGGTTGATGCGGTCGCTTCTTTCGTCCAACCGCCGCTCGATATCACGAATCTTTTGCAGCGGGCGTCGAAAGACGGTCCGCGCGGCGATCGATTCAATTTTCGCTCTACTTGAAAGCAAGCGGTTCCGCATGACGGCAGAGATGCGACGCTGCGTCTGCGTTAACGCGGCCAGGATTTCCTCCGAAGCGGGCGCGACGATCTCGGCCGCTTCGCTCGGAGTTAACGCGCGAACGTCGGCCACGAGATCGGCGAGCGTGACGTCGACTTCATGGCCCACGGCCGAGATGACGGGAATTCGCGAAGCGGCGATCGCTCGAACGACCGGCTCTTCGTTGAACGCCCAAAGGTCCTCAAGGCTACCGCCGCCTCGCGCGACGACGAGGCAATCGATCGGCCGCGCGATTCGATTCGCCGTGGCGATAGCCGCCGCAATCTCTTCGGCAGCGCCTTCCCCTTGCACGCGGGTAGGAACGATTAGCACGTCGGCGCCTCGCCAACGCCGGGCTAGCACTTGCAAGAAGTCGTGAATGGCGGCCCCCGTCGGGCTCGTAACCACGGCGATTTGCTTGACGAAGGGAGGCAACGGCCTTTTTCGCGCCGGATCGAACAGTCCTTCTTTCGCTAAGCGATCGCGAAGCTGACGCAAGGCCAACTCCAACGCGCCGACGCCGACCGGTTCGATCCGCTCGACGATCAATTGATACGTTCCGCGCGGGGCGTACACTTCGATCCGTCCGCGGCAGACGACCTCTTGTCCGTCGCGCAAATCGAAACGCACTTTCGAGGCCGAGGTTCGCCACATCGCCGCTTTAAGTTGAGCTTGCTCGTCTTTGAGGGTGAAGTAGCAATGGCCCGACTGGGGCCGAGAAAAATTTGAGATCTCGCCGGAAACGCAAACCGTCGGAAAGACCTCTTCGACGACCGACTTGATCTGCTCGGTCAATTCCGAAACGGTCATCGGACGGGGCGGCTGCGGCGCAGGCTCGTTTCGCGCCGGCTCTTCGTCAGGAATTTCGAATCGATCGAATAGATAGGGCATGGGGATCGGCCTACGTCAAATCTCGTTGATTTTTTAACGGGGCGCCGCTGCGATATAAATCGCACTGGCCTTCCATCGGTCGGCCCGAGGCGGCCCAATCTTCGGCGGCCGTCGTCAGGGAGTTGAGCAAATTTTCGACCTTCTTCCGATAATGTTCGATGCCGTCGCGGTCGAGGCCTGGCGGAACGTGGATCGCGGCGCTGGGGATCGCGCGGGCCCGGGAAAAAGGCCTCGGAACTGCGGAATGATCCCACGCGCGCGTCACTCGCCACGGTCGGTCGTAACCGTAGCCCATCGCCACGATAGGCATTCTTAATTTCGAGGCGAGATAGATCGCGCCCGGCGCCATCACTCGACGCGGTCCGCGAGGTCCGTCCGGGGTAATCGTCAAATGCATCGTCTTGCTCTTCTCGAGCAACCCGCGCAGCGCTTGCACGCCGCCGCGATTGGACGAGCCGCGCACGAAATCGAACCCGAAATGTCGGGCGATATAAGAAAAAACCTCGGCGTCGTGGTGCCGACTCAACAACATCGCCAAGTTGCAATGTCCGCGCAGGTACAAAGGAAAGAGGATGTACTCATGCCAGAAGATATAAATTTTCTGGCCTTCGCACTCGGGAAAAATCGGATCGATCGTTCGGTCGTAGTAGGCGACTTTATAGTCGAGCGTCCCCATGTATCCGCTTACGGCGGCCGAGCCGAGCAAACCGCCAAGTTGCTGAACGATAGGATTGGTGATCTTCATTATTTTCGTAGGGTTCGCATCGGCAAGGCCGACGGCCAGTTCACGCCGTCCCGCGCGGCGAATAAATCGTTCCGCGGCGAAAAAACGCCGAGATCATCCTTCAAAGGTTCCGTTAAACACTTCAACCGCTTCGCCGGTCATATAGACGCGACCGTCGTCGGCCCAATGCAATTCCAAATCGCCTCCGGGAAGATGGGCGACGATTTTTCGGCCGGTTCGGCCGGTGAGCGCGCCCGCCACGCAAACGGCGCTCGCGCCGGTTCCGCAGGCCAAGGTTTCGCCCGAGCCGCGTTCCCAAACCCGCATGCGAATTTCGCTCGGCGAAAGAACCTGAACGAACTCGGCGTTGACTTTTCTCGGAAAATGCGGATTCGTTTCTATTTGCGGTCCAACCTGTAAGACTAAATGGTCGGTCGGCTCTTCGACGAAGGTGACGCAATGAGGATTGCCCATTGAAACGCAAGTGACGTCGAACGTTTCGCCGGCCACAGTAAGCGGAACGTCGGCGACAGGAGCCCCGGAGAATTTCGGGTTGCCGGGCAACGTCGTGGGAACTTGCGAAGGCTCGAAGATCGGTTCGCCCATATCGACCTTCGCACGAGAAACTTTGCCGGCTTCGATCTCGAGCTCCAAGGTCATTAGGCCGCGGCCGGTTTCGATCGTCAGCGGCGAGCGCGGACAAATTCCTCGGTCGTAGACGAATTTCCCCACGCAGCGGATGGCGTTGCCGCACATTTCCGATTCGGAGCCGTCGGCGTTGAACATTCGCATCCGCGCGTCGGCCTTGTCGCTCGGGCAGATGAGGACGAGCCCGTCTCCTCCGACGCCGAAATGCCGATCCGAAATTTTCCGCGCCAGCGCGGGAATATCAGCCGGAATCGGCTCGACGAAGCAGTTTATGTAGACGTAGTCGTTGCCGGCTCCGTGCATTTTCGTAATTTGCATGACGTAAGTCCAACCTCAAAAAGACGTTCCGCGTTCCGCGGTCGTTTTCCGCAAAAGGGGCATTATATATCGATAAGACGGAATTGACGAGGCGAGCGTTCGCCGTTTTTTCTTTGAGAAACCGCAGCGAAAGGGGCGTTTTTCCGCTAGAATCGAGAAAAATCGCTCTTGCCGTCCAGAGCGATTCCGGCTATCTTTCCGCGTCACAGCGCTAGGCAAACGTGTCAACCGAAGTCAAACCGTCGAAGAATTCGCTCTCGAACCGCGAGAGATATTGGCTGTTCGCCCTGGCGTTCGGCTTAACGGCGTTGCTGGCGACCGCCGCGACGCTGACGCCTGAAAAACGAGGATTCGGCACGCATCGGCAGCTTGGCTTGCCTTCGTGCACGTTTGAAGCGACTTTTGGGCTACCCTGCCCATCGTGCGGAATGACGACGGCTTGGGCCGCCCTCCTCCGCGGAGATTGGCGCAAGTCGGTCGAATCGAACTTAAGCGGCGCGATCCTGTGCGTGCTGGCCGTCGCGGCCTGCCCCTGGGTTTTCGGCGCGGCGGTTTTCGGTCGCTGGCCGATCGCGGAGCCGACCGGCAAGCGAATCGCCGGCGTGGTCGTCGCATTGACGATCATCGCCTCAGCGCAATGGGCGTGGCGCATGTACGAAATTTTCACGCATATTAAGACATAACGGCGACGGATGAAGCGGAAACGGAATTCCGCGAAATCATTCGACGCTAACCAATAAAAATTCACGCAAGGAAAAAACGATGGATCGTTTTATTCGGCGTTATTCCTGGGTCTTCGCCGTTTGCGCGACTCTCGGCGTCGTCGCCGCGGCTACCGGTTGCCGCAGCGCGATCGCCACGATGCTGTTCGTTTTCAAAGGGAACAACGTCGAAGCCGACTTCAAAGGGCTTGAGAAGAAAAAAGTGGCCGTCGTGATTCGTCCCACGGCCGAGATGCAGTGCCGGAATCCCGGCGCCGCCCGCGAGTTGGCCAAGCGATTGAGCAAAAAGCTCGCCGACAACGTCAACAAAATCAAGATCGTCGATCAACAAAAGGTCGAAAAGTGGTGCGACGAAAACAACTGGGAGGAATACCCGGAAGTCGGCAAAGCCGTGAAGGCCGAAATGGTCGTCGGCGTCGATCTTGAATCGTTCAGCATTTATCAAGGGCAAACGATTTACCAAGGGCGCGCCTCGTGCTCGGTCCGCGTGTATGACGTCAAAGACGACGGCAAGGTCGTTTTTGAACGTAACATGCCGCAAACGATCTATCCGCCGAGCGCCGGAGTGGCCGCCTCGGAAATGCCTGAAACCGAGTTCCGTCTCCAATTCGTAGACGTGCTGGCCGAACAAATCGGCCGCTACTTCTACCCGCACGACGGCCACGCCGACATCGGCCAAGACTCGAGGATTCTCCGCTAAAACGGCGTAGTTCTCGCACAAGAGCGATTCACCTAGCCCGACCTTGGCGTCGGGCTTTTTTTTGCGCGTTGACGAAGCGTTTGCGGCGACATACCATGGTATTTAGCGGCGAAATCCAAGCTATTCGTTTTTCAACGAGGTCTTTGCCATGCTGCGTCTACCCTCCGCTCTTCGATCCGCCGGCTTGCAATTTTGGGCGACGTTCACGCTTGCCATTTTCGCCGTAACGACGACGGTAGGCCCAATCGCGTTCGGGGCGACCGACGAAAAGCTCGCCCCGCCCGAAGACGTCATTCTCGTAACTTCGGACGGCGTTCGCTTGGCCGTCACGTACTATAAGAGCTCGTTGGGCAAAGACGCCGCCGCGGTCGTCCTGCTTCACGCGGAGAAAGGACAACGTTCGGACTTCAGCAATCTCGCTTTGCAATTGCAAGCGAAGGGATTCGCCGTGGTCGCTCCCGATCTTCGCGGGCACGGCGGCAGCACGCGCGCCAAACGAGACGGCCGCGAGATCACGCTCTCCGCCTCGACGATGGCGGCCGCCGAATTCGGCCTCATGCCGACGCTCGACATGCGAGCGGTCGCTTCGTTTGTTTGGCAAAAGAACAACGCCAAAGAATTGAACATCGACAAGCTCTGCGTGGTCGGCGCCGAATTGGGAGCGTCGGTCGCCTTGGAATTCGCCGCGTTCGACGCCCACGCCTACGAATTGAATTTGCCGGAGCCTTACTACGGTCCCTTGAAGCTCGGCGGCTTCGTCAAAGCCCTGGCTCTGATTTCGCCCGAATATTCCGTCCACGGCATTTCGCTGAAGAACGCCCTCGGCGATCCGACGGTTCGCAACGACCTTTCCGTTTTACTGATGGTCGGCGAAGACGACGCGAAGGCGGTCGGCGAAGCGAAGCGAGTCTATTCCACGTTCGAGAAATCGCACCCCGAGCCGCCGAAAGACCTCTGGCAAGAGCGGAAGACGCTCTTTTATTTCCCGCTGAAAACGAAGCTGCAAGGGACGAAGGTTCTCGAAGTGAAAGATCTGAAAGCCGACAAGGCTATCGCCGAATTTCTCGACTTGCGTCTCGTGAAAAGCGACGTTTCGAAAACCTGGGATTGGAAAGAACGCAAATCGCCGAACCAATAAAGTCCGGCGTCGCTTCATGCGATTCGCGGAAAACGCGGCGGCCTACGGCTTCAAGGCGGGACGGCCGATGCTGTAATAGGTGAAGCCGGCGGCCTTCATTCGTTGCGGATTGTAGATATTCCGTCCGTCGAACACGACCGGTTCACGCATCAAATCGCGCATGTCGTCGAAGTCGGGATGCACGTACTGTTTCCATTCGGTGAGAATGGCCAAGGCGTCGGCTCCGGCGATGGCGTCATCCCGCTTCTCGCAGTATTCGAGCTTGTCGCCGTAGATGCGGCGAATATTTTCCATCGCCGCCGGATCGTTCACTCGCAAGATCGCGCCGACCTCTAACAATCGATCGATAAGCGTTAGCGCAGGCGCCTCGCGGATGTCGTCCGTACCGGGCTTGAAGGCCAATCCCCAGACGGCGATCTTCTTTCCCTTCACGCTTCCGTCGAAATGCTCCAGAATCTTCTCGACGAGGACTCCTTTTTGTCGTTCGTTCACTTCATGCACGGCGTCGAGAACGGTCGGCTGAACGCCGTGCTTTCGAGCCACCGCCGCCAACGCTTGAACGTCCTTGGGGAAGCAGCTTCCGCCGTAGCCGACGCCGGGAAAGAGAAACGCGAAGCCGATTCGGCTGTCGTGCCCGATGCCGCGTCGCACGTCGTTGATATCGGCGCCGGCGCGTTCGCAGACGTTCGCCACTTCGTTAATGAAGCTAATTTTCACCGAAAGCAACGCGTTGGCCGCGTACTTCGTCATCTCCGCGCTTTCCGGCGACATGGTCAAGAGAGGTTTGTCGGTCCGCAAATACGGTTGGTAGAGATCCCGGAGAACCTCGGCCGTTTCGGGCGAACGAACGCCGATGACCACGCGGTCGGGCTTCATAAAGTCGTCGATCGCGGCCCCTTCTTTTAAGAACTCCGGATTGCTCGCCACTTCGATATCCATGCCGGTCAGCTCTTTGAGGCGAGCGGCGATCGAAGCGTTCGTTCCGACGGGGGCCGTGCTCTTGCAAACGACGATCGAGCATTTGTGCAGATAGGGGGCGATCGCGTCGACCACGCCGCGCAAGGCGGTGAGATCGACCGAGCCGTCGTCCGAGGCCGGCGTGCCGACGGCGAGAAAAACGACTCGCCGTTTAGCCAACGCCGCGACCATATCGGTGGTGAAATGCAACCGACCTCCGTCGGCGTTGCGTTTAACCAACTCGGCCAAGCCCGGCTCGTAGATCGGAATCCGACCTTCGTTGAGCATATCGATTTTTCGCTTATCGCAATCGACGCAGACGACGTCGTTGCCCGTCTCGGCGAAACAAGCGCCCGTAACCAATCCCACGTATCCGGTCCCGATGACGGCGATCTTCATGACAGTCCCTTATCAATTGTTGTGGTTTGATCGGCCGAGAGCCGCTCCTTCTTTCTCGTCCCCTATCCTTTTGGGAGAGGGTTAGCGCAAGGTCGAATCATCGAATAAGTCCGCCGCACGCGGGAAGTTACTCTTTCGGCTCTTCCGCCTCTTCTTTGTCGCCGCCTTCTTCCTTCGGCACGCGTTTGACGGCGACGAGTTTATCCTCGTCGTCAAGGCTCATGATCTTCACGCCTTGCGTGTTGCGTCCGATGACGCTGACGTCGCTCACGGCGATGCGTTGCAACTTGCCGTGCGTTGTAATCATGAGCAACTCTTCGTCGTCGCGAACGGCGACGATGCCGATGGCCGGCCCGTTGCGGTCGGTGGTCTTGATGTCGCGGATGCCTTTTCCGCCGCGGCGTTGCGTGCGGTACGAGTGTCCCGACGAGAGTTCGTCGCCTTCGCCCGCTTCTTCAGCGGCGTCGTCCGATTCGGTCGCCGATTGATCGACTTCGGCCGCGTCTTCCGTTTCTTCCCCTTCAAGCGCCGAATCCTCTTGCACGAGCGACGAGATTTCGGCGTTCGGTCCGAACGGCGTCCGTTTGCCGTAGCCGTTCGCGCAGACCGTAAGCAGCGTGGCCTCGGGATCGGCGACGACCATGCCGACGACCACGTCGCCGGCAGTGAGCCGGATGCCTTTCACGCCGCTCGAATTGCGACCCATCGGTCGTGCGTCGGACTGCGCGAATCGAATGGTCATGCCTTTGGCCGTGGCCAGCACTAATTCGTCGCCCCGCTTCGCCACGACCACGTCGACCAATTCGTCGCCTTCGCGGAGCTTGATGGCGATGATGCCGTTCTTTTGCGGTCGGCTGTACGCCTCGAGCGGAGTCTTCTTCACCAATCCGCGCGCCGTCGCCATGACCAAGTAGTGGTCGGGCAAGTCGAAGTCCTTCACGGCGCGGCAATCGGCGATCTGCTCCCCTTCGGAAAGGTTCAGCAAATTGACGACCGCTCGACCGCGGCTGTCGCGAGCCAATTGCGGGAGGTCGTAGACCTTGCGCCAATAGACTTTTCCTTTGTTCGTGAAGAACAGCAGATAGGCGTGCGTGCTGGCCACGAAGAGATGTTGAACCGGATCCTCGTCGGCGGTCTTGGCGCCGGTGAGTCCTTTGCCGCCGCGACGCTGCGAACGATAGGCCGACGACGGCGTCCGCTTAATGTAGCCGGCGCTCGTGATCGAAACGACCATCGTCTCCTCTTCGATCAAGTCCTCAAGGTTGACGTCGCCCAACTCTTCGCCGCTGATGTCCGTACGGCGCGGGTCGCCGTGCTTTCGCTTGATCTCGCGGAGCTCATCGCGAATGATTTCGAGAATATTCTTGCGGTCCGAAAGAATCCGATTGTATTCGGCGATCTCGGCCAACAGGTTCTTATGCTCGTCGGAAAGTTTTTCTTGTTCGAGGTTGACCAACTGTCCCAAGGTCATTCGCAGAATTGCGTCGGCCTGCACCGGGGTCAACGTATAAAACTCGCTGCGGCCGCGTTCAGCCTCGACGACCTTGAACCCTTCGTCGCCCAAAGCGCGTTGCAGCAAGGCCGACGGCGTTTGAATTTGCATCAAACGCTCTTTCGCCTCGGGCTGCGTGGAAGAGCTACGAATGACGCGGATCACCTCGTCGATGTTGGCGTGGGCCAAGAGCAAGCCCTCGACCGTGTGTTTGCGTTGACGCGCCCGGGAAAGCAGGAATAACGTGCGGCGGCGGATCACGGTCTCGCGGTGGCGCAAGAATTCCTCGAGCAACTCTTTGAAGGTCAACACCCGCGGCTTGCCGTCGACGAGCGCGAGGAAAATGATCGAAATGCTGTCTTGCAGCGGCGTGAACTGATAGAGTTGCGCCAAGACGACGTCGGGATCGGCGTCCCGCTTCAGTTCGACGACCAAGCGGACCGGCTCCTCCAAATCGCTTTCATTCCGCAAGTTCGAGATGCCGACGATTTTCCCTTCGGAAACGACCTCGGCGATCTTTTCTTCGATGCGGTCGCGCGTTTGTTGGAAGGGGATTTCGCTAATAACGATGCGGCTGCGATTATTGTGCGTCTCGATTTTGGCGCGAGCGCGAACGACGATCGTGCTGCGTCCGGTGTGATAACCGCGGCGAATGCCGGACCGGCCGCAGATGGTACCGCCGGTCGGAAAGTCGGGGCCCGGCGCGATCTCCATGAGCTCGTCGATCGAAACGTCCGGATCGTCGATCACGCGAATCAGCGCGTCGCAAATTTCTCCGGCGTTGTGCGGCGGAATCGAAGTCGCCATGCCGACGGCGATTCCGTTCGCCCCGTTCACCAACAGGTTGGGGAACTTCGACGGCAAAACCACCGGCTCGGAACGACGCTCGTCGTAGGTCGGCACGAAGTCGACCGTATCGAGCTTCAAGTCCTCGAGCATCAAGGCCGCGATCGGCGACATTCGAGCTTCGGTATATCGCATGGCGGCGGGAGGCAGACCGGCGATCGACCCGAAGTTTCCTTGCTTGTCGATCAGAATGTTCCGCAGATTCCACTCTTGGGCCATGCGCACCAACGTCGGATAGATCACGCTTTCGCCGTGCGGATGGTAATTACCGCTCGTATCGCCGGAGATTTTCGCGCATTTAACCCGCGCCGCGCCCGGCGTCAGGTTCAAGTCGTTCATCGCCACGAGAATGCGGCGTTGCGAAGGCTTCAGGCCGTCGCGCACGTCGGGGAGCGCGCGACTCACGATGACGCTCATCGCGTACGTAAGATAACTTCCCTTCAGCTCGTCCTCGATGGACATATCCAATAGGCGACCGCCCGGCGGAACGCTGCCCGCTCCAAGAGGCGACGGCGAGGGGATTTGATTGTTTTCGTCCGGTGGAAGATTCGAATCAGTGGACAACGCGATTCCTTTCTACAAACAACGACGTCCTGCAAAATGGACGACGAGAAACTTCGCCGCCGCGACGCCGATCAAACGCAAAATTCAATGCAACGCGAAGAGGCTAAATATACCGTTTTTGTCGATTCGGAACAACCGCTCCCGGCAAAAAAACGCCGCCGCAACGTATTACGCCAAAACAAGTTGCGCAGGCGTTTTCCGACCTCCCCCGGCGGAACGCAAGAATTGCCGAAAACCGTCCAAATCGACCGCCAAATCGCCGCCAAAACGCCCCCCGTCTATCGCTTCCAACGCGTCGCCATTTACAATGCCCAATTATTCGCGACGCTCCCCGCGTCGCCATGCACTCAATTTCCGCCGCTCAAGGAGCCATGCAATGGGCGTTCGATTTATCGACAAAGCCGTTCCTGAAATCAACGTTGATCGTTGCGTCGGTTGCGGAGCTTGCGTCTCGGATTGTTCCGGCGAGGTCTTGAAACTGGATAACGGGAAGGCCGTCTTCACTCCGGAAGGCTTCATGGGTTGCATCGCCTGCGGACACTGCATGACGCTCTGCCCCGTCGACGCCGTCCGCGTCGCCGGCCGAGGCATGCTCCCCTCCGACCGCGTCGAACTACCGCCACGCGACGTGCAAGCGACGGTCGGTCAATTCGAGGCCTTGCTCCTTCGGCGCCGTAGCGTTCGACGCTATCAAGAACACGAAATTGAGCGCGACGCCATTGACCGAATTCTTTCCATGACCGCGCTCGCCCCCATGGGCATCCCGCCCACGGAAGCGGGCGTCGTCGTCTTTCACGGCCGCGATAAAGTCCAAGCCTTCGCCCAAGACGCCTGCGATAGCTTCGCCCGAATGCGAAAACGCATGTCGCCGAAGCTCCTCAGCGTCATGCGATTCTTTCGGCTGTTGAACAAAACGGATTATGAATCGATGCGAGATTTCGTTTTGCCGCTGATGAAAGAAGTCGTCGAACGGCGTGAACGAGGCGAAGACCTCTTCACTTACGGGGCCCCGGCCGCTTTTCTTTTCCACTTCGGCCCTTACGCCGATCCCGCCGACGCGCACATCGCCGCGACGTACGCCATGCTTGCCGCGGAATCGCTGGGTCTTGGCTCCTGCATGCTCGGCACGCCGATCGCCTTTAACTACGATCCGCAAATGAAGGGAAAGTACGGCATACCGTCCGAAAATAAATTTGGATTGGCGTTAACCCTCGGACGTCCGGCGCAAGAACGTCACGCGACGATCCGCCGTCGCTTAGCTTCAACGACGTTCGTTTAAGAGCGGCGACTACGTCCCGCCGTGGTTCATCGCCAGCAAGACCAAGACGATGACGATCACGCAGACGGCGGCCGCGCCGGCCATTAGCACCCACGGCCAGACCGAAAACGATTTCTTTTTTCGATAAGACGAAAGCGAGAGGACCGGCATTTGCGCGCTGTCCATAAGATCGTTTAGCGGCATCGAAAGATCAATCTGCGACGATTCGCCGACGAGCGGCGTCGCCCGCGGCAAAGGCTTTTTCGGCCCCGCGACGTTCGACGGAGATTTCGTCCCTGAACCGGGCCTGCCCGACGCGGCCGGACCTTTCGCGGTCGGTTGCCCGCGTCCTTGAATCGTATCGACGGAGGCCGAATCGGGCGCCAACTGAATTTCGCCCGACGAATGGCTCGGCTTCGGTTGAGCGGAACGCCCCGGCTGACCGGGCTTCGCCACTGAAGAACCGCCCAAATCAACCTTCGCGCCGTGCGCTACGAGCCACCGCGTCATGATCGTCGCCACGTCGGCCATCGAGGCGAATCGCTGTTCGGGCTTTTTCGCCATCATCTTCGCGCAAATTTGCACCAGATCTTTCGGCGCGTCGGCCCGATCCTTGAATATGCTCGGAGGCGCCTCTTTCTGATGCTTGAGCAATCGCTGCGGCAACGTTCCGTCGGGAAACGGAGGATGCCCGGTCAGCAAATAGTAGAGCGAACAGCCGAGGCTATAGATGTCGGCCCGCGCGTCGACGCCGTGACTATCTAACGCTTGTTCCGGGGCCAAGTAGTCCGCCGTGCCCAACACGTTTTCATCGTAGGTCAGCGTTAACGACGAACGCTCGTCGCCGGTAAAGCGAGCCAAACCCAAGTCCAACACCTTCACCACGTTTCGCTGATCGACCAGCAAATTCGCCGGCTTGACGTCGCGGTGAATCAAACCGGCTCGGTGGGCGTGCGACAATCCTTCGGCCGCCTGACGCATGTAATTGGCCGCGGTCACGTAGTCCAACGGCCCTTTCTGCTTCACTAACTGCTGCAAGTCGCGTCCTTCGACGAACTCCATGACGAGGTAGTGAATGCTCCCCTCGTTATCGACGTCGTAGGCTCGAACAATGTTGCGATGGTCCAAAGCGGCGGCCGCTTGCGCCTCGCGATGAAAGCGAGCCAAGTACGAAGTGTCTTCAACCCGATTCTTCGGCAAGACCTTGATCGCCACGCGCCGCTGCATCAGCACATGCTCGGCCAAATAGACGTTGCTCATGCCGCCCGTGCCGAGATGGTCGAGCAACTTGTATTTGCCGAGGAAGAAGCCTTTGTAACGCCCTTCCAAAAGTTGTTCGCTCTGCCAACGAGTAATCAACCCGGCGTCGATCAGTTTTTTCGACAGCGCCTCCGGCTCGGTCAAAGACAAATTGTCTCCGGCCTGCTGGAGTTCAGCGATTAAGGCGTTGAGCCGTTCATGCTCAATCAACCCGCTTCGTCGCACTAGATCGAGAAAGGAGTCGTACGTCACTTTGGACATGCTAACAAACACAAACAAGGATTGGAGGAGCGCGGCGTGACCGCGACGCGGAACAGTCGCCGTCGAAACGCCGTAAAAACGATTCCACAAAATTGTACGGTTTTATTGCCATAAGGCGACGACGCAAATGAGGGATTTCCGTCGCGCCGCAAACGCCTCGTGAATCGCTCTTTCGACGATTGCGCCGAATCGCACTAGAAACCCACGGCGCTAACGTCGCAAAGTCCATGATATCATACGGTAACGACAATTGCCAATAAAACGAACCCCCTCCGTAGAATATCGATCTCGACAATTGAAGCCGAGGCATGCGGTTTAGGCGATTGAGGGCGAAAAAAGGGGCGATCCTGCCGCAAAAAAGCCCAATATCCGTCATTATCCGTACGACCCTCGCCGGAACAATGACGAAACTTGCGCGGCGCTAACAATATGCAAACCGAAAAAAAGTCTTAGCTGGCGCAAAAAACCGCTAAAAAGACCGCCGTCTCCTAGGATTTTCGGCGTTGAAAAACGGCTTTCACCTTTTCCAAAGCCGCGCCCAAAGCGTCGATTTCCTCGACGGTGTTGTAGAAGTAGAAGCTCGCCCGAGCCGTGGCCGCCACGCCCAATCGCTTGTGCAACGGCATCGCGCAGTGATGCCCCGCGCGTACCGCCACGCCATGCCGATCAAGCAACTCGGCGATGTCATGCGCATGAACCGTATCCATTACGAAGCTCACGATCCCGGCCTTGCGATCCGGCGTCGGTCCGACGATCCGTAATCCCTCGACCTTGCCGAGAACTTCGTGCGCTCGCTTCGTCAGCACGCTCTCGTACTGATGAATAGCGTCCAAGCCAATCGCCTCGATATAGTCGATCGCCGCGCCTAATCCGATGGCCGGCACGATGGGCGGAGTGCCCGCCTCGAACTTGCTCGGCAATTCACCGGGCGTAAAGCGATCGAGATAGACCATATTGATCATGCTTCCGCCGCCGAGAAAGGGAGGCATGGCCTCGAGCAATTCTCGTTTGCCGTACAAAACTCCGACGCCCGAGGGCCCCAGCATTTTGTGTCCGCTAAAGACGAGAAAATCGCAATCGAGCTTCCGCACGTCGGTCGTCATGTGCGGCACGCTCTGCGCGCCGTCGATCAACACGATCGCTCCGACGTCGTGCGATCGGCGAATGATCTCTTCGATCGGATTGATCGTTCCGAGCACGTTCGAGACGGCGGCGACCGCGACGATCTTCGTTTTTTTGGTAAGCAACGATTCAAGCGAATCGAGCCGCAGAAGGCCGTCGTCGGTAATCGGAATATGCTTCAAAACGGCGCCCGTCCGTTCGGCCAATTGCTGCCACGGAACGAGATTCGAATGATGCTCGAGTTCGGTAAGGAGAATTTCGTCGCCCGCCGCGACGTTGGCGTCGCCCCATGCCCGCGCCACCGTATTGATCGAACTCGTCGTTCCGTAGGTGAAGATCACCTCTTCGGTCGAAGCGGCGTTAATGAATCGGCGAACTTTCTCACGGGCCTCGTTATAGAGGTCGTCCGACTCTTGCGCCAACGTATGAATGCCGCGATGAACGTTGGCGTAATTGTTCTCGTAAACCGCCGTCATGGCGTCGATCACGCTCCGCGGATGCTGCGTCGTGGCTCCGTTGTCGAAATAAATGAGCGGCGAGTCGCCTTGAACCCGACGCTCCAAAATCGGAAAGTCTTTTCGCAGGGCGTAAGGGTCCAATACGCGATCCGCCGAAACGCTCATGCCGAACCTTCTTTCCGCGCCTTCGCGCTCGATGGACAATGCGAGCAGCAACTTTCGCTCGGCTCCGTGATCAACGGCAAAGCGCTCTTGGTCGGCGAATAGATCGCGGCTTGCAAAACGCGCCATGAAAGCAGACAGCATTTTTGACGATTCGGCGTCAGCTTCGCGCCGAACAACTCAAGCATGTCGTTGGCCGAGAAGTTCTTCACTTCTTCGATCGGCTTACCGTTGAACTTTTCGGCAAGCATTGACGCGGCCGCCTGGCTGATGCAGCACCCTTCGCCGTTGAAATAGACTTCCTGCATGTGCCCCGCTTCGTCGATCTTCAACTCCATCCGAATCACGTCGCCGCACAGAGGATTATTCCCTTCGTGCGCATGGGTGCAACTCGGGCAAGGGCCGCGATGGAACGGATCCTCGTAATGATCGAGGATGTGATCTTGATATAGTTGTTCCTCATTCAACGGCATGGCGCCACCGGTAATTTTTACAGTTTTCTAAGCGAAAAATTCTTAAATGCAGTCAGCGAACCGCTCAGGAAGAAAAAACGGGGCGACCTAACGCCAAATCCGATTCGTCATCCCAAAGGCCCTCTATTTATCAGTTTACGCTCAGCCGACCTCCCCGGCAACCGCCAAGGGAGCGTTGACGCCGCTCGCCCCGTTTTTTGTCGTAGACGCAACAACTTTTACAAAAACGACTTAGGGATCTTGCACGACGATTAACCCACAAAAAACAAGCACGCCAAAACTATCGCCAAACACGAATTTCATCTTGCTCACAATTAAGAACGCTTATTTTCTACGAAAAGCCCTAAAAACAAAAAGCCGTGGATCAAAACCTGTTCGGTCCTGATCCACGGCTTCCTGTTAGTTGGTTCTATCGCATCCTCGTGACAAAGAACGCCCTTATTTCAGGCGGGTTCCTTTGATCCGCGAGGCCATTTCTTGGTATTTCGCCGCTTCGTTCGAGGCGCCGAGTTGGCGGTGCATCGCGGCCAAGTTGTTGTACGGAACGATCAACGCCGAGCGATCCAACGCACCTTGGCTGACCGCTTTCTCCATCAACGAAATTCCTTTTTGCGTCAGGTTGACGGCTTTTTCGCGTTGTCCGACTTCCCAGAACGAAACGCCCATGCTCACGAAGGTCTCGCCGTGACGGCCGAGATCCGAGAACGCGTCCTCCGGAATCGGCTTGTCAAGCAACGGGATCGCCTTTTCAAACCATGTGACGGCCACGCGATGATTTGAATCTCGGATGGCGTGAATGGCGCCGAGGCGGAAGTAGAGCCGGCCGAGCAAATAGCCCGAAGCCTCGGTCTGCTTCGCCCGATTCCCTTGCTCTAAATAGTCGACCGCCACTTCGCCGTATTTCAACGCCGTGGCATGTTCCGATTTCATCTGATAAATCTGCACGGCATCGTAAAGGGCCATGCCCAATTCCCATTGATATTGCGATTTACGCGCCGGGTCGGACGACGAATCGATCAAGTTTTGTCCCGTCTGAATGACGGCGCGAATCCATTGCTCCGGATCGACGTTTCCGCGAACGCCGACGAAGGCGGCCAGGGCTCGAGTTTGCACGCGGAACAATTGCTCGGAGGATTCGCCTTCCGTCTGAATTAGGTCGTCGGCCACGTCGGCGGCTCGCTCCAACCAACGCGGAACGGACTGATCTTTGTCTTTCCAATCGCCCCAGGCGATGTCATGCGCCGCGCCCAAGTGGGCGTCGATAAGGGCTTCCTTCGCCGCCACGCGAACGGCCGGGTGAGGATCGTTCGCCGCCGCCTCGACCATTTTTAGCGCGCGCGAGTGAAATTCAAACGCCGCCTTGTAATTCGGACGCGAACCGGAGGCCGCTAAATCGCCCGCCAAACACATCGCCCTCGCTTGGACGTGCGGTCGCCCGTCCGAGAATTCGGCCGCTTGCTTCGCCTCTTTCATCGCGTCTTGCAATCGGCCCATTTGGCCGAGAATCTGCGCGCGGGTAATACGATAACGAGGATTGTTCGATTCAAGTTTGACCGCTTCCGAGGCGAAATTCAAAGCCTTTTCATAGCGTTCGGTCGAAGAGAGAACTCGCGCCATCAGCCAGTTCGCTCGGGCATCGTTCGGCTGCAACTTCAGCGCGGTCTCCAGATCCTTCCGGCAAAGCTCGAAATTCACGTCCAACAGCGCCTCGGCCCGAAGCTCGAAAGGCTCGGCCGAAATCGGCTCCAGAACAATGTGCGCGACCTTTTGCGACGATTTGCCGCTCTCTTTTTCGAACGAGAACAACACGCCGCGTTCGGGATAAGCTTGGCCCAGAACTTGGCCCATGTCGTCGGTCACGAAAACCGGACGAATATTTCCCATGTCCAATTGCTTGGCGATTTTGTCGGCGTCGATCGCCTTGGCGAATCGCACGACGATCGAGGCGACTTTGTTTTGATAGTAGCTCACTTCGACGCGATCGAAAGGCTCGACCGAGAAGAGCTGAGTCATCATATCGTTTTGCTTGAAAATTTCTTTCGGCGATCCCCACGCCTTTTCGACTTCTTCGACCGTCGAAACGCCCGGCGCGACTCCCTTGAAGCTCGCCGTCTCGATCTCGATCGGAGCCGAGGACTCGGCGCCGGGAATCGGCTGCAACTGCTCATTCGACTTCAACGGAGCGGGCGTCGCGACGTCCGCCTCCGATTTCGTCAATAATTTGCGCGGGGCCGGCGTCGGCGGAGCCGCGTCGGTCTCTTCGCTCGGCTGTCTCGGAGCCGCTTCGGTAGCCTGCGCAACCGAATAACGAGGCCCGACCGTCGAGGCTTCAGGCGTGGATTTCGTCTTTGTCTGCGATCCGCCCGGCGCGCTGTTCAATAAACGAGTCGCCGTGCGCGTCGTTTCGTCCGACATCCGCAACGGCTGCAACGCTTTCGTTTTATTGGCGCTCGGCGCCGGAGCCTGCGAGGAGTCGGAAGTTTCGGCTTGTCCGGGCGAACCAGAACTGCGAATCGTCAATACGTTCGACTTGGAACTTGGCGAAAAGTCCTCGGATTCGGCCAAAAGAGTCGGCAATATGCAGAAATACCCCGTCGCGAAAACGAAGAGCGTCGCCGCCCGGCGCCCCTTCGGCCCGACAATCGACGAAACGCCCGCAAAGGCGATTTCATGAAGTCTGGCGAAAAACGTCGAACCGTCTAGCGACGTCTCGCGTATCTGGGATGCATTCCTCTCGAATTTACTGGGGCGCTTCATCGCGCTTTCCTCCTTGAACGTCACCTGTCGCCGGATCCATGGCGACCGTCTCGCCTTTCGGTTCAGGAAATTACTCTCCTACCTAGAGGCCGACGCGGAAGTGTATCCATTTTCGCAAATACGAGTCCATAGGGAATTTGGAAAAAAATAAGAATTCGCCATCAAAATTCAAAATTTTCCCCGCCGCCGCGAAAAACGACTCCCCTATTGAGGGAGACGCCCCGTTTCCGTCTCTTGCGTTCTTGCCTCATCACATTCTCCCGCCCGCTCACTTCGCACAGCGAAACCCAAGGTTTTGCGCACTGTAATTCGGATCGCGCGAGGCTCGCGCATAGACCGTATAACCAACGAAGAACTTCTCGGGACAGGTCCACGATCCGCCCCGAATCACCCGACTCTCGCCATGTTTCGGGCCGTGGGGATTCTCGCGCGGCGAGGCGGCGTAGTAGTCTTCCGCAAAGAAGTCGTCGCACCATTGCCAGACGTTTCCCGTCATGTCGAAAAGCCCGAACTGGTTGGCCGGAAAAGATTCGCCCGGCGCTAGCGTCGCAAAACCGTCGGCCCCGGGCTGCTGATCGAGCTGCGAGTAGTTTGCCATATACTTTCCGCCGGGCGTCTCCTCGTTACCCCAAGGATAATCGGCGTCGCGCAGGCCGCCCCGCGCCGCGAACTCCCATTCCGCCTCGGTCGGCAATCGCAACTTCGCCCAATCGGCGTACGCCTTGGCGTCGTACCAAGAGACATGAACCACCGGGTAGTTTTCTTTCGCGTCGATCGACGTGTCGGGACCGGCCGGACGCCGCCAATCGGCTCCCCGCGTTTTCTTCCATTCCCGCCGCTCCGGATCGAACGTCATCGACCAGCCGCGTTGCTCGGCCGTCGTCACGTACTTTGTCGCCGCGACGAATTCGGCAAACTGCCGATTCGTCACCGCATGCTCATCAATCTGAAAACTATCGAGAACGACGTCATGCGCCGGTCGTTCGGCCGCCCGAGCCGATTGATCGCTCCCCATGCGGAACTTGCCTCCCGAAAGCGAGGCCATCGCCGCCGTAATCGCTTTATTCTCCGGAGCAGAGCTATTGGAAACGTTCTTCACAGAATTGGACGGTGAAGCGTCTTTAAGAGAATCGGGGGTCGCATCGGTCCCGCCGCGACGCGAGATCCAGGCGAAAGCGCCGACGCACAAAACGCCCGCTATCAGAACGGACGCAACCGCGGTGATCGTCTTCTTCGCCATAAAAAGAACCTCCGTGTCCCTCGAACCACGCTAAATCGCACTAAGTCCCTGCGACCTTCGTCCTCCGCGTCCGCGGCGTCTCAGCGGCGAAAAAAAGCCGTTTAGTTTCCGCCGCGATTGCGACGCTGGAACTCCCGGCTTGCTTCTTCCAGCGTGCGGCGCTCCTTCTTCGTCAAGCTGCTCTCGCCCGACAGATGAATCTTCTCCAAGATGCGATCGACCTCAGCTCGCAGGTCGGTCGGCTCGTCGTCCTTGTCCGGATTATGAATGCGGAAAGCGGGGCGTTGCGGCAATCGCGGCATGCGAAACCAACTGAAGAATGCGCCGAGATTCCAGCCGCGCAGAAAATAGATCGCCGCGAAGGCGATGCCGAACAAGTGAACGCTGTAGGCGACTTGCGGACCTTGTTGATTCGGATCCCTTCCCTCAAAAACGCCGAAGACGTTCATACCAATGAGGAACACGCCGATGACCCAAGCCTTGATCGGAATGGGCGGAAAGAGCAGCATCAACTTAGCTTGCGGGAAGTTCAGCACAAAGAGCATCACGACGCCGGAGATCGCGCCCGACGCGCCTAACAAAACTCGCTGATCATCGGCGACAAATCCCAACGCAAGACCTATATGCAGCAACACCGCCCAACCAATCGAGCCGACGACTAAGGCCGACAGATAAAATCGCGTGAATTCCTTCGTGCCGTAGGCCTGCTCGACGAATTTTCCAAGAAAGAACAACTCGAGCATGTTCGAAAAGAGGTGCATGAACGAGCCGTGCGCAAATCCGCAAGTAAAAAATTGCCACCATTGAAACGGATGCGACAATGGATGACGCCAAGTTTCCCAATCAAGCTGAAGAAAATCCATCAGCCGATGCGCGCGGGGAGAATCATCGGGGAAGAGGAGCGAGTCGGTCGCCCAAAGAACGACGTTGATCAAAATCAACGCCGTGGTCGCCGATTGCGGCAAGCGCAACTGGAATCCGTTCGATCGATCGTACTCGTCACGGTTGTAATCGCGGTCGGAAAAACCCACGCCTGCGTTACTCTTTCTCGGTTGCCGCCATGACGCTGGCGGTGCGTTCATTGACGCGTCGAGCCGCCTCCAATTGCATTTTCGCGATCGCGCCCGCCATGGCTTTGTTTTCGGTTAGGAAATCGGAAATCGTCTTCCGCACGCCCTCATACGTCTTGCGTAGTTGCGTGAGATGACCGCTGATGACGCCGTCCTCTTCGGAAACGACTTGCGCCGTCTTCTTCAAGGAGCCGATCTCCGACCCGTAGAATTCTACATGTTTTTTCACGTCCGCCAAGGTTGATTCCAAAAGCTCCTTGTCGCGAACGCCCGATTCGATCCGATCGACGTACGCCGCATCTTGCGTCCGATACCAATCGAAGAGGAAGGCGTAGTCGTTCAACGGACGATCTTCTTTCGGCTTGGCGGCTTCGGCCGGAGCCGCTTCTTCGACCCCGTTTTCCTCTTTATTCGCGGTTTTCGCGAAGGCGTCTTGCGTGTCTTGGGGCAATTGTTCGTACAAGACCCAGGGGCCTTTCGCTTCTTTCAAGCGTTTCATGGCCGCGTCTGAAAGAGGATATGCCGTCTCGACCGTGACGTCTTTCGACCCTTTGGCCGCCTTCGTCACTTTAAAAACGCCGAGATAGGCGCCTCCCTCGTTCGCGTCCGCTTGGGTAAATGCGTAAACCGCTTGCTTTTCAGTTAGGCCATGCGTATCGGCGTCGAGCGTCAACTTGGCCGAAGGACTTTGACCGCGAAGGCTTACCGTAGCCGCGCAATCCTTCCACATTCTCGGACGATTGAACGTAATCCGTTCCAAATCGGCCTTCAATTGGCGAATGCCTGGCCCGGCGGGAGAGCCAGCGATCAGCTCTTGCTTTTCCTTCTCGGTTGCCGCGATCCGCTTTTCGCCCTTGTTCACCAACTCGCCCCAGTAGGAATATGTCTTCAATGTCCGCGAGGCCAGATAATAACCCGGCAACATCGCAACAATGATCAATCCGATGAGAACCTTATTCCAAATACTCATGTGCCTGAAACCGTCGTGGGCAAAAGCTGGGAAGAATTGCTTCGCAAACGCCGGAAATGACCGAGAAAGGTCATCTCCATAGGTTCGATGATATTCGGGCTAGATGGGGGCGTCAAGCAATATCCCAAGCCGCATATCTTCTTTCACCGTCGCAATTTAACGACTGCCGAAAAAGGCAAGAAAATCGTCGCTTTTCGCAGAAACCGAACAACCGGAACGGTCCAAACCGCTAAAAACCCGCTAATCCGGGTGGGACACCTACAACAAAAGCCCCCTCGTGCGTGTGCCGTCGGCGCCTTCATCGCCAATTTCGAGAAAAGGGACGAGCCGCGCCAAAACAAGAAAATCCGAAACGGCACGTAAAACGCGCCGCTTCGGATTAAAAATTGGCGTTGTAAATGTAGTCGCTTAAGCCGCTGTGTCGAACAGCATGCCGGTAACGGCCGACGCATTTCCGCTCGTAGTTTTGTTCGGAGCGAACAGAGCCGCCAACAAAAGCTGCAACTGCTCATCCGCTGACGTCGTCGCGCTAGACGAGTCGCTTGAACTAGAAGTCGAACTGGACGAAGACGACGAGCTACTCGTCGAGTTCGTCGATGAAGTCGAGCTGGACGAGCTATCATCCGAATCGCCGTCCGAGGAGGAGGATTGCGGAGGCGGAGGAGGCGGTGGCGGGCCTTGAACGCCGCTCGCGCCCGAACTGCCGCCAGCCGAGCCAAGCGAGCTGAGGTCCATCTGCGTCGAATCGCCGGAACCAGACGAACCGTTCATTGGCGGAGGAGGAGGCGGAGCGAACCCGCCTTGACTCTGAACTTCCGAAGCCAACGATTCCTTGAACGTCGTCGGATCGAGTCCGTTCGCCTTCAACGTGTCGTCGATCGCGCTGCTGATCGTCGATTTCAGATCCGAAGTCGAACCCGATTGTTCGGCAGTCTGCAAAGCGTTCTGAATCGCCTTACGGAGTTGCTCTTCCAAACTCGTCGCGTCGGCCGTCGTGCTAGTTGTTCCCGACGTCGAAGAACTCGACATCGCCTCGGCGATCAGCTCCGCGATTTGATCCGCGGCGCTCGTCGAAGTCGAGGACGAAGAAGTCGTCGCGCTGGTAGACGACGTCGAACTAGTCGATGTCGTACTACTCGCAGCGCTTTGCCGCGCGGCAAGCAGTTTATACAGTTCCAAGCTACTTGAGCTTGAACTGACGCCTGATACGCTAGACATAATTGCGCTCCTGGGGGGAGAAGAAAACTCGCCCGTCCGCATCCTGCGGACGCGTTTTGCGGTTCTCACACTATTTATCACTATCGGCGTAATGATCTATGGATTATCATTTTCAATTTTACCGATTACACGGCCCAGATAACCTCTACTCAAGCAACAAGTTGCGCTAGATCACCAAGCCCATCGCCCCGAAAATATCAGAAAAATTTCCCAAAAAAGATTAATGCTAGCGTTCCCCAAAGACCTGCGTCGTCCCCCTACTTTACCAAAACATTCAAACTCCCGCTGCGGAATCCTTCCAAATCCAAAGCAACGAATTTGAAACCAATTTCTTTAAATCGCTCGGCAACCTCACGACGAAAATCCGCTTCGACGAAAAGGTTAAAAAACTTCGGGTCGCATTCGATCCGCGCCACGTCGCCCCGATGATAGCGAACCCGCAGCGGCGAAATCCCTTGCTCTCGCAAAATTCGCTCCGCTCGCTCAATCATCGCCAGCCGCTCGGTCGTCACTTCTTCGCCGTAAGCGACTCTGCTGCTCAAACAAGGACTCGCCGGCTTGTTCCAAACAGGCAGGTCCCAATGTAACGCCAACGCCCGCAAGTCCTCTTTCGTCAACTCGCACTCGGCAAGCGGGCTTTCGACTCGCAGATCGCGAGCCGCCTGCATGCCAGGCCGATAGTCGTTCCGATCGTCGAAGTTGCTTCCGTCGATCACATGTGCGACACCCAACTCTTTCGCACGATCAAACAAACGCGAAAAGAGATCGGTCTTGCAGTGGTAACAACGCATCGAATCGTTCGCCCGATATGCCGCCGATTCCAATTCGCCGGTTTGTAGTATTTCATGCCGAATGTCGATTTTCGCGGCTATTCTCTCACATTCCTCCCGCTCGGTCGCAGCCAAGCTCGCGCTCACTCCGGTCACCGCCGTCGCCTTGGCGCCCAACGCAACCTGCGCCGCCTTCGCCAAAACCGAGCTATCGAGCCCTCCTGAAAAAGCCACGACGCACCCGCCGTAGCCCTTCAGAATTTCGAGCAATCGATCGCGTTTCGCGGCAAGTCCGGACGGTAGGTCGTTCATGAATGCGTTTTGGAAAAAAAGACGTCTCTCGAAATAAAAGGACGCGGCGCTCAAGAAATCAAAAGACTCTCCGCCGTTGCCGTGGTGATGCGCATTTGAGAGCCCGTAGTTAAGTAAATCGGGCAACCTGGACTTCGGGTTGTGTGATCTACGGCCGAACGAATCGGTCCGCAGCTATACACGCGGCCAAAGGCTTTAATTCAGGCGCCCAACGGGCTAATGAATATCGGCTCGACAAAATCTTGCATCCACATCACGCGCACGGAAGAGAGCCGCACTCATCTTATCGCCCCGCCGCCCCTGAAGCAAGCGACGGAGCGTAACCCGTTGAATGACAATTAGTTGCAAAATTATTCCGAGAACTCACATACAGATCAGAGAGGCGGAGCGTAAGCCGCTGCTTTCTGTTCCTCAATCTGAATTTTGCTTCCCGCACCGATCGTCGCCATCGATCCGACGAGCAAGCCCAAGCCAAGAACCAGCAAGAAGATCGTCCGCGAACTGACTCCTTTCCATTCCTTCAAGGCGACGGCCAACAACGTGCTAAACAGAATCTGACTCGACATCAACGCCGCCCAACCGGCGAAGGCCAAGGAGCCGATCTTCGCGTCGCCCACTTTGAAAAACGCGAATTGCGAATACCAAATCACGCCGGCCAAGCCCGCGAGAAGAAAATTCACGAACGCTTTTGAAGGAGCCGGCTTCAGATAGTCGCCAAACGTTCCGTTCTTTGCGTTCAACATCAAGCACCAGAGAAAGTTGACGAGGAAACCGCCCAAGAGGACCACGGCGATTACCGGGATGCCTTGCCACATCTCCGGAGTCGGCGGCGAGAGAGTCGCCAAGTTTCCTTGCAACTCTTTGCCCCCTTGCAATCCGAAATTCAATGCGGAGCTCATTAAGCCGGAGAAAATCGCCACGGCCACGCCCTTGCGGAAATTGAACTCGGCCACGCTCGCTTTTTTCTGTTCCTCAGACATTTCGCCTTCTTTCGACATCCCCGCCGCGCCGACGGCGATGATTCCGAGCAGCGAAACGCCGACGCCGGCCAGCGTTACTTGACCGGGGAGCGAATTAAACAAGGTTCCGAACGTGCCGTCGACCATCGGGGGAATCAAGGTGCCGGACGCCGCGCACAGTCCGCAGCCCAAGGCCAATCCTAAACCGACGCCGAGATAGCGAATCATTAGTCCCCAGGTCAAGCCGCCGAATCCCCACATCGCGCCGAAGATGAAGCACTTGAGCAACACCGGAGTCGGCGTCGCCTTCAACGCTTCGATGAAATTCGGCGCCACGGCGAAGGCGAACGCCCACGGCACGACCAAGAGCGCGGCGACGGAATAGACGAGCCAGTAGCTTTCCCAGGCCCAGCCGGTGATTTTCTTAAAAGGAAGGTAGAAGATCGCGCCCACGGCGCCGCCCAAAACGTACAGAATCAACCCGATCATCGGCCCGGCGTCCATACTCGTCTCCGCATAGATAAGGATTCAAAACGAATTTCGAAATTCAGAAAAGCAAACCGCGAATGCGTCGCGCAAGGCGACGGAGAATCGCAAAAATCGACGCCGCCCTCGAAGGGGATTCGAAAGCGGCGCCGCAGTATTTTTTCTATCGCTTCGAGAGAATCTGCTCTTCGTAGCGCTTCACTTCCTGTATCCAAACGCCTCCGACCGGCGCGTTTTGCGTCAGGCAGTAGTAATCCCAAACGGCCGAGAACGGAAGCGCCTTCGCTTGCTCGGAGATCGCCAAGCGCTTCGTGAAATCGCCGGAAAGCTCGGCCTCGCGCATCCGATCGATCGGCTC
Organism: Thermoguttaceae bacterium; assembly: GCA_963665265.2. GTDB lineage: Bacteria > Planctomycetota > Planctomycetia > Pirellulales > Thermoguttaceae > CAXXHQ01. Next base: position 740,275 of record CAXXHQ010000001.1, read on the forward strand.
GATCAACGCCAAGAGCAACGCTTGAATCATCGCCCGCATGCCGATCGTCCAGCAAGCGATGCGATTGATGCTGGCGTCGAAGAAGTCCAACCCGATATGAACGCGGCTAAGGAATCCGCCGCGAACGATCTCTTCGGCGATCGCGCGAAGATCGTCGTTCAAAATAACCACGTGATCGCTGTCCCAACGAATGCCGCGGCTCACATGCAACAGCAATTCATCGACGAAACAAAGCGTCGAGGAGATTTTATCGGCGATCGTCTCGGTCGGATGATAATGTCCGGCGTCGAGCGTCAAAAGCTTGTTATTCTTAACGGCGTAGCCCATGTAAAATTCGTGCGAGCCGACGACGTAGCTCTCCGAGCCGATGCCGAATAGTTTGCTTTCGACGGCGTCGAGATTGAATTTCGAATCGATCGCCGGGGCGAAGGCCTCGTCCAACGAACGACGCAAAATCTCCCGCGGTCCGAGCCGGTCGATCGTAATGTCTTTCATTCCGTCAGGAATCCAAACGTTCGTCACGCACGGCGTTCCCAAGGCCTTGCCCATCGCCTCGCCGATCTTGCGGCACGCGATCGCATGCTCAACCCAGAATTTACGAATGCCTTCGTCGCGGTGCGCGAGCGTGAAGCCCGACGCGGCGTGGGGATGCGAGAAGAACGTCGGATTAAAGTCCATGCCGAGACCGAGCGACGCGGCCCAATCGATCCAGCCTTTGAAATGGGCCGGCTCGATCTCGTTGCGATCGACTTTCTTGCCGCCGTTCTCCAAATAAATCGCATGCACGTTAAAGCGATGCTTGCCGGGAATCAGGCTAAAGGCCATCGCGGCGTCTTGTCGGAGTTCGTCGGGAGTTCGAGCGCGACCGGGATAATTTCCCGTCGTCAAAATTCCCCCGCCCGTCAAACCGGCCGAGTTCTCAAAACCGCCGACGTCGTCGCCCTGCCAACAGTGCATAGAAATCGGAATCTCGCGAAGGCGCTTTAGCGCCGTCTCGACGTCAACGCCGCAAGCGGCGTAACGCTCTTTCGCCAATGAGTATGCCTGTTCTACAGAGGAAGAGGAAATGTGCATGATAAAAGCGTGCGCCTGGGGCGAAAAGATTATGAAATAGGAGAACGACAACCGACGAGCGAAAACGGATCCCGCAACGTGCCGACCGCAAACTCATCCTACGCTAAACATATCCAAACTAATCCCCTATCGCAAGGTCGGCGATAGCAAAAGTGCGCACGCAGATGCGTTTTGTGCGCATTCAATTACCCACAAAAGCCGATATATATTTCCTTGCGAAAATCGCTCGAAAATATCTCGGTTTGAGATAGAAAACATGCATTATCGTTGGTACTATAACCTTTCTAACGCGATTACGACCAATTAAGTCATTCGTTTTTCGACATCCCTTTTTCGCTTTATTTTCCTCCGCTCCGGAGGTCCGCCATGCCGATTTTGAACGAAGATTACTTCCGATATCTACCAATTAGCGATCGCGACGTGCAGTGGGATTTATACGTCTCGGGGACGGGATTTTCGCATGTTCCCGCGCAAAGTCCCTACCCGAGAAGCGTACACCCTACGACCTATCACTTCGCTTGGTCCAACGGCCGCGTCCTGCCGGAATTTCAAGTCTTATACATTACCCGCGGCGAGGGCGAGTTTGAATCGGAGATCGCCGGCAAGTTAAAGATCACCGCCGGCAATGCAATTCTGTTGTTCCCCGGCGTGTGGCACCGCTATCGCCCCACTTTCGAAATCGGCTGGGACGAACACTGGATCAGCTTTAACGGCGGGTACGCCCAACGCCTCGTCGAACGCGGCTTCCTCTCGCCCGAAAAGCCGATTCTTCGCACCGGCATGGACGACAACATCCTTGAACCATACCGCCGCGTGTTAGCTAAGGTACGCGCCGAGCCGCCAGGATACCAACAGATCATCGCGGCCCATACGATGGAAATCATCGCCGCTTCGCTCGCCGCCGAGCGCAACGCGCAGATTCCCGACCGATTCAACGTCATCGTCCGCGACGCCAAGCGCCTGCTTGAAGAACGAACCGAAGAGGTTATCGATATGCCCGAAGTCGCCGCCTCGTTCCATACGAGCTACGCGCACTTCCGCCGCGTCTTTAAAAAGCAGACAGGCCTTTCCCCGTATCAATACCACTTGCAGCTCCGCATTCACCGTGCGCGCGAATTGCTCCACGGGACCACGCTTTCGGTCAAGCAAATCTCGGCCCGGCTGAATTTCGAGAGTCCGTATCACTTCTCGAAGATATTCAAAAAGAAGTCCGGCCTCTCGCCCACCGAGTGGCGCCGCGGCGGGCTCTCCGGCAACGGCCACGACGAGGTCGCCGAAGAGAACGACGCCGCTTCGGAAGAGTAATAAAACGAGAAATCGCGCGGCGGGATAATCTCCCGCCCGCGTTTTTCCTTCTCAGTTTACTCTGCTTTCGGTGCGGCCTTCACAGGCTCCTTCAGCGCCTCGTTCATCACCGTGAAGATGTCAACGTTACCGATATACTCGCCCGACACGTCCCAAAACGCCGCCGCCGTCGCGTCTCTACCGCGAACTAGCTCTTTGAACTTCTCGGCGTCTTTACCGCGTGCATAGAGCGGAACGAGGCTGTTACTGTGGTTGTCGCTGTAGTGCTTTACGCCCGGCATTTTTCCGGGGCCGTTATCGACTAGCGGCGGAAACGCCATTTTGTCGGCGTCCGGGCCCCATACGAATCCGCATTCATGGTCCGCCGTCAGAATTAAAACCGTGTCTTCCCAATTGCTGTTCTTATCGACCCAGGCGACGACCGCCTCGACCGCGCGAAGGTAATCCATCTGCTCCTCGATCATTCTTTCCGGCTGTTTTGAGTGATTGGCCCAATCGACCGCGCCCCCTTCGATCATCAAATAAAAGCCGTCCGGATTGCTCGACAAGCAGTTGATCGCCCCTTTCGCCATTGTCGCCAAGTCGGGCACGGTCGTTAGCAACGGTTTCTCGAACGGCACAAGCTGCCGAGGCTTCGTCCCAGGCAAAGGCGCTTCGCCGATCGCCCGTCCCTTCTGCAAAGATTGCCCGACTTGCGCCGTCCCCAATAGTTTTTTCACCCCAGGCCCCGCCGCCAACTTTTCAAATTCCTCTTTGGTCTCGATCATCGTCCAACCGGCCGGATGCGACTCCTTCTTCAACGTTTCCCAGGTCTTTCTTCCCCCCACGTACTGAAAGTCGCTCCTCTTCAAGGGACGAGTAAGCGGCTTGCCATCGTCGTCGAAATCCGGGTGTCCCGCTCCCATAATCACGTCTAAATATGACGCGTCGAGCATCTCATTGGCGATCTCCACATATTTATCGCGTTTTATCGAATGCGCGCCGCCAAAACCGGCCGGCGTTGCATGGCTCCAGGGCACCGTCGTGATCACCCCCACGGAACGGCCTCGCTTCTTCGCTATCTCCGGAATTGTCTCGCCGAGCATCGGCCGATCTTCGTTCGACCAGTTGATCGAATTGTTATACGTCTTTTTGCCCGTCGCCATCGCCGTGGCCGCCGCCGCCGAATCGGTATATGTCGAAGTCAACCATTTGTAACCGGCAAAAGGAAACAGTTCGTCTTCGACCGGCGTCTTATCCCATGCCTTCGCCTCAGAATAAATCACCGCCTCGTCCTGCTTCATTTTCTTCGTCGGGGCCTCCGAACGATTCAGCGGATAAGTCGCCACCGAGGTCTTGAGCCAACCTGCCCCGTCGTAGACCTGCTTCCCCACCTTCCCTTGATACATGCTCGTCGCCAGCCAGGTGTTATACCCCGCCCCGTCGGCGATCATAATGATCACGTTCTTGGCGGCATACGCGCGCTCGACGCACGATGGGAGGAAAACGGCGACCGCCGCCAAAACAACGAGTAACGCAGGTCGTCGGAACCGGAAAAAAACGCACATAGGATGACTCATCGCGGAAAATGCCTTTCGGTGCTGCGCCCCGTTCTAATTCCGATTGTAGGGCGAAGTATTATTCCATATTGAGCGAAAGGTTAGAAACTCGTAAGCCCCCTTCCGCACAAACTTCTCCAAACCGGCGACTGTTCTGAAAATCGTACGAATCGCGTAGGTCTTTCCCCCTTTTCGCACACCCCCCTATTGCGATACAATGCAACGACTTCCCGCAACGAACCAATTAATTCGGAAAAATCCCATGTCCGATCGCCGAATGCTCGTCACGTCCGCCCTTCCTTACGCCAACGGGCACATCCACTTAGGTCACTTGGTCGAATACCTTCAGACCGACATGTGGGTCCGTTTTCAAAAACTCCGCGGCCAACGCTGCGTTTACGTTTGCGCCGACGACACCCACGGCGCCGCGATCATGATCCGCGCGAAACAGGAAGGGATCGTCGAAGAAGATCTTATCGCCACTATGCGCGAGGCGCATCTACGCGATTTCACCGGTTTCGGCATCGAATTCGACAACTACGGCAGCACCCATAGCCCCGAAAACCGCACGCTCTGCACCGAAATTTGGAAGGCCATGCGCGCCGCCGGACTGGTCCACGAAGAAGCGGTCACTCAACTTTACGACGTCGCCGTCGGCACATTTTTAGCCGACCGTTTCGTCAAAGGAACCTGTCCGAAATGCAAATCGCCCAACCAATACGGCGACAGTTGCGACAAATGCGGCGCCCACTACTCGCCGACCGACCTCATCGAGCCAGTTAGCGCGGTCTCCGGTTCGACCCCCGAACTCCGCACAGCTAACCATCTCTTCATCGACATCGAGCAACTGCACGATTTTCTCGGCGAGTGGACGCAGAAGAGCGGCGCATTGCAAACCGAAGTGGCGAACTATCTCGCGGGCCATTTCATGAACGAGCCTTTGCGCGCCTGGGACGTTTCACGCCCCGCTCCTTATTTCGGCTTTGAGATTCCCGATAGCCCCGGCAATTACTGGTACGTCTGGTTCGACGCTCCCATCGGTTACATGGCCTCGACTCGCCAATGGTGCGACGCTCATGCCGAAAAGTTCGACGACTGGTGGCGCTCCGCCGAAGTCGATATCCATCACTTCATCGGCAAAGACATCACCTACTTCCATACGCTTTTCTGGCCGGCCATGCTTAAAACCGCCGGATTCGCCCTCCCCAAGCAAGTCCACATTCACGGCTTTCTTACGGTCAACGGCGAAAAAATGTCGAAGAGCAAAGGCACGTTCGTCCGCGCTTCGACCTATCTCGAACATCTCGACCCGGCCTACCTCCGCTATTTCTACGCCTCGAAGCTTTCGGGCAAAGTCGACGACATCGATCTCAACCTCGACGAGTTCATCGCCAAGGTCAACTCCGACATGGTCGGCAACGTCGTCAACTTGGCTAGCCGCACCGCGAAGTTCGCCGAACCGACTGGGCTCTCGGCGACCTATCCCGACGACGGCGGACTTTTCGCACAAGCCGCCGCCGAAGGCGAAGCCATCGCCGAAGCCTACGAGTCGGGCGACTACGCCAAGGCCGCTCGCATGATTATGGTCCTCGGCGATCGCGCCAACCAATTCATCGAACATAACGCCCCCTGGGCTCTCAAGAAGGATCCCGCCAAGGCCGCCGAACTGCAAGACGTTTGCACGATCGGTCTAAACTTGTTCCGCCAGATGACGATTTACCTCGCGCCGATCTTGCCGAGTCTCGCCCAACAAACCGGCGAACTCCTTTCCGATCCGATCACTTCTTGGTCGCAATCGCAAAAGCCGCTCGTCGGAACCCCCGTCGGAAAATTCAGTCACATGATGCGCCGCGTCGATCGCAAACAAGTCGACGCGATGATCGCCGCCAGCGCCGAGACCGCCGAAGACTCGATCACGCCGAACCTGACCAAGGCCGTTCAGGAAGCCCTGCAAGGCCAAGCCGTCAAAGAAATCAAGGAGGTTGAGCCGGAGGTCGATACCGACGCCCCGCTCCTCGCCGAGCCGCTTCAGCCGACGATCACGATCGACGACTTCGGCAAGGTCGATCTCCGCGTCGCCCGAGTCTTGGCTGCCGAAGAAATTCCCGAAGCGAAAAAGCTCCTCAAGCTCACCTTAAGCCTGGGGGGAGACAACGTTCGCACGGTTTTCGCCGGAATAAAAAGCGCCTATAAGCCCGAAACCCTTGTCGGCCGACTCGTCATTTGCGTGGCCAATCTTGCCCCGCGAAAAATGAAATTCGGCCTCAGCGAAGGGATGGTCGTCGCCGCCGGCGGCGAAGGAGAAATTTTCCTCCTCTCGCCCGACTCCGGCGCCAAGCCGGGCCACCGCGTCCACTAATATTCGAGGAGGACAGACATTCCTGTCTGTCTTTTTCGTAGGGTGCGTCCTTGCACGCGCCATTTCGTAGGGCGAGCCGTCCCGCCAATCCCGTCACATCATTCGTTAGACACTTAATTCCCCACGTCGAGCCATTCTTATGTCTTCCCTTCTCAAATTATCTTTCGCCGCGATCGCCTTAACCTCCACGTTACTCCTCGGCAATTCCTTCGCCGACGATCCGGCGCCGACCTTGTCGGTCCAGGTCGATAAGCCCGGCGCCAAAATCAGCCCGACTATGTGGGGCGTTTTCTTCGAAGACATTAACTTCGGCGCCGACGGCGGAGTCTACGCCGAACTCGTGAAGAACCGCTCCTTTGAATTTCCCAACGCCATGACGGGTTGGTCCGCCTCGATCACCGGCGGCAACGCCGCCTTCGTCGAAGTCCACGACGACGCTCCGGTCTCGGCAGGCAATCCGCACTACCTCCGCTTCAAAGTCTATAACGATTGCAAAGACAGCACGCTGTCGAACGAAGGCTTCCGCGGGATCGGCGTCCGCAAAGACGACGACTACTCTTTCTCGGTCATGGCTCGCGCCGTCGAAGGAAAGCCGAACATCCGCGTCGAACTCGTTTCGGCCGACGGCAAAAAGTCGTTGGGCGAGGCTAAAGTCGAGGTCACGTCGAAAGAATGGAAAAAATACACGGCCGTCGTCCATGCCTCGGCCACTGAGCTTAAAGGCAAACTCAATCTCCGCATCGGAGGCAACGGCGTCGCCGTCGACCTCGACATGGTCTCTCTCTTTCCCGCCAAAACCTGGAAAGATCGCCCCGCCGGCCTCCGCGCCGATATGGTTCAAAAACTGGACGACTTGAAGCCCGGCTTCGTCCGCTTCCCCGGCGGCTGCATCGTCGAAGGACGTTGGCTTTGCGAACGTTACCAATGGAAGAACACCATCGGCGACGTCTCCGAGCGCAAGCTTCTCATCAATCGTTGGAACAACGAGTTCCGCCACCGCGCGACGCCCGACTACTTCCAATCGTTCGGTCTCGGCTTCTTCGAATACTTCCAAATGTGCGAAGACATCGGCGCCGAGCCGTTGCCGATTCTCAACTGCGGCATGGCCTGCCAATACAACTCGGGCGAATTGGTCTCGATGGACAAATTGCAGCCTTTCATTCAAGACGCTCTCGACTTGATCGAATTCGCCAACGGGCCTGCCGACGGCGTTTGGGGAAAGAAACGCGCCGAGATGGGGCATCCCGCCCCCTTCAATCTGAAATTCCTCGGCGTCGGCAACGAACAATGGGGACCGCAATATATCGAACGATACGCCCCCTTCGCCAAAGCGATCAAGGAAAAGTATCCGAACGTGAAGCTCGTCTCTAGCGCGGGCCCCGGCCCGTCCGACGATAAATTCAAGTTCGCCTGGTCTAAACTCCGAGAGTTGAACGCCGACATTATCGACGAGCATTGCTACGCCGCGCCCTCGTGGTTCTACGACTCGGCGACCCGCTACGACAACTACGACCGCAACGGTCCCAAAGTCTTTATGGGCGAATACGCTTCGCAATCGAAAGGAATGGGACGCGGCGACAACATTAACACCTTTGAATGCGCGCTTTCGGAGGCGGCGTTCATGACCGGGCTCGAGCGCAACGCCGACGTGGTCGTGATGGCCTCCTACGCTCCTTTGTTCGCCCACATCGACGCTTGGCAATGGACCCCCGATTTGATTTGGTGCGATAACCTCACCAGCTACGGGACGCCCTCGTATTACGTCCAGCAACTGTTCAGCCGCAACCGGGGCGACGTCGTTCTACCGGTAAAACTCAACGCGCCGACGAACGATAAGAAAAAGCCCACGCTCTTCGCCACGGCCTGCCGCGACGAAAAATCCGGCGACGTCATTTTGAAGGTCGTCAACTCGTCCGACAAAATCGCCGAAACGAAGCTCTCGCTTGCCGGCGCCGGCAAGCTCGCAGCGAAAGCGACCGTGCTTACGTTGACTAGCGAAAAGCTCACCGACGCGAACTCCTTCGCCGAGCCGAAGAAAGTCTCTCCCGTCGAATCGAGCTTTGAAGGCGTCGCTCCCGAATTCGTCTATTCCTTCAAGCCGCATTCGGTGACCGTCCTTCGGCTCTCGGTCGAAAAGTAAAATAATGTCGCGAGGGGCGCGTGCTTCGCACGCGCCTTGGTCCCTTACGCCCCGTCAACTACGCCCTACATGATCGACTGGCATCAACGGCGGCATGAAACCTTTCGACCGCCCGTCGTCGTCGATTCGCGGCGTCGGCTCCGCATTTGCCTCTTCGTCTTCCTCGCCGCCGTCGTCGTCATTTTTCTCCGCGTCGTTCAGCTCGAAATCAGCTACGGCGCCGGCTACCGCGCCGAGGCGTCGCGCGGCGAAGAGAAACGAGTCGCCGTTTCCGCTCCGCGAGGTCGCATCCTTGCGGCCGACGGAACCGTTCTCGCCTCGAACAAGCCGGTCGCCTGCCTTGCCGTCGAATATCGTCTTTTGCAAAATCCCTCCGATCCTTCTTGGCTCCGCGCCGCCGCGCGAAAAAAACTTTCGGCCAAAGACCGCAAAAGCGCGAAGGCGCTCGAAGACGCCAAACGACAAGTCACGTCCGAACGCGACGAAGAGATGCGTCGCCTCGCCGCGCTCGCCAAAGTCGATTTCGTCGAATGGCAAGCGAGGGCCGCGAAAATTCAAGCTCGCGTCGAGCGAATGAGCGAGGCCGCCAATCGCCGCCAAAAGGTCGCCTTTGAAGAGTCGCGAAAGAACGAGGCCGATCAATCGTGGCGATCGCGGGTCATGCGTTTTCTCTGCGAGCCGCCCCCTCCGCAAAAAATTATCGTCGCCGAAGAGCGGCAAAGCCACGTTCTCGCCGAAGACGTTCCCTCGTCGCTCATCGACGAGCTGACCGACCATGCCGACGCCTTCCCCGGCGCCTCGATCGTACAAAAAACGCGGCGTGACTATCCGCAGGGAACGCTGGCCGCTCACGCCCTCGGCTATTTAGGCGAAACCGACGACGCTTCTTCCGACGACGCCCAGGGCGCCTCGTTCGATGAAAAACGAGGCGTCGCCGGACTCGAAAAACAATACGAGGCCGAACTCCGCGGCCGAGCCGGTCTCCGTCTTGAAATCGCCGACCCCGGCGGAAAAATCCTTTCCCGCTCTTGGGCGAAAGAGCCGACGCCCGGCGGCGACCTCATCCTCTCGCTCCGTCCGCGTCTGCAGCGCACAGCCGAATCGCTCCTCGACGAGGCGATTCGTAAAAATTCCGCCGAGGATAAACAAGCCGTCGAGAAAAACGGCGGAGCGATCTGCGTCATCGATTGCCGCACCGGCGCGATTCTCGCCGCCGCCTCGGCGCCGCGTTTCGATCCGCGCTGGTTCTCCGCCTCCGCCGAAACGGAACTAAAGACGGCAAGCGAAAACGCCGCCCATCCGCTTTTCGATCGCGTTTGCCAAATGGCGCTCCCGCCCGGCTCCACGTTCAAAATCGTCACGGCCGCCGCGCTCCTGCAAACGAAAACCGTCGATCCGCAAAAGCCGTTTTTCTGCCAAGGCTATCTCGACGTTCCCGATCGCATGCGGTGCGAAATTTTCGTCAAGCGAAAGATCGGCCACGGCGAAACCACTCTTGCCGACGCTCTTTGCTTCAGTTGCAACGTCTACTTCTTTCACTTCGCGCCGCAATTGGGCGTCGATTCGCTGGTCCGCTGGGCCGACGCCTTCGGCATCGGAAAAAAAACCGGCGTCGATCTCCCCGGCGAATCGGCGGGACTCCTTCCCAATCCGGAAAACATCGTCCGCCTGAAAAACAAGCCGTGGAACGCGACCGACTCGCAACTCACTTCCGTCGGACAAGGCTTCCTGCTGACGACGCCGCTGCAAATGCTTCGCGTCGTCGCCGCTACGGCCAACGGAGGCCGCCTCGTCACGCCGCATTTCGTCGATCGAATTGAGTTCGCCCAAAGCTCCGACTCGCAGGATCTCGCCGCCGGCCGCGCTCTCGCGGTTCGCCCCGCGTCGCAACCGATCGCCGACCTCGATACGAAGACGCTCGGCATTCTCCGCGAAGGACTCGAACGGGTCGTCGCCGATCCGGCCGGCACCGCGCACGACACCGTCTTCGACGAACGCGTTTCCGCGGCGGGCAAGACCGGCACCGCGGAAATCGGCTCGGAAAAGAGTCACGCGTGGTTCGTCGGCTACGCGCCGGCCGACGATCCGAAGGTCGCCTTGGTCGTCGTGCTGGAACATGCCGGCGACTCGGCCGAAGCTGCCGGCCCCGTCGTAAAAAAACTTCTCGCCGAACTAAAAGATCTCGGCGAGTTGTAACCGCCGCCCCGTAGGTCGTGCGCTCTACGCCCTACGCCCAATCCCCTACGCCTACTCGCACTTTATTCCCGACCAGATCCGGGCCAGAATCGTGCCGGTCAACACGCAACCGAAGGTGTAAATGGCGGGCGGAACGGCCGACGACGGCAAATCGGGAAAGACGCTCATCGCAATGATCGTTCCTAAGCCAGCGTTCTGCATGCCGACTTCGAGCGTTAGCGCTCGTCGCATCGAGGCGGGCAAGCCCATCATGTACGCTCCCAACCAACCGCCGACGTAGCCTAATACATTCACCGCCACAAGCGCGCCGAACATCCGCCAATCCATCTGCGTCATCCTGTCGCGATTGGCCGCCACCACGACGCTGATGATCCAAAGAATCGTACAGTTGGCCAAGTACGGGCCGATCTTCTCCGCCGTCTTCCGCCACCTCTCGTTTAGCCGCGAGGAAATATGTCCGAAGGCCACGGGCAGCGCCACCGTCCAGCATAACTCCCAGGCCACCTTGCCCGTCGGAAAATCGACCAACTTCCCGAGCGTCAACCACAACGCAAGCGGCACGACGATCGGCGAAAGAATCGTCGAACTCGTCGTGATGCTCACCGAATAGCTGACGTTCCCTTTTGAAACCATCGTCAACACGTTCGACGCCATCGCGCCCGGCACGCAGCCGACGATAATCACTCCGATCTGCGCCGCGCGGTCCAAGCCGAACGCCCACGCCATCGCCCAACCGAGAAACGGCATCACGATATACTGCGTCGCCGTTCCGCCGATGACCGTCGGCCAGCGTCGAAACACCATTTTGATTTCTTCGCGAGGTAACAACGCCCCCAAGGCGAACATCGTCGCGCAAAAGAAATAATTCAGATACGGCTTGCTCGCCAAAAACGGATCGAAGGCCGCCGAAGAAAACGAGTTCCAGTAAAAAGCGATCCCGCTTAATAGACAAAGCCAAACTAATAACAAGCGTTCGAACATGGAAGATCAGGGATTAGAGATTAGTTGTAGGGAGCGCGATTGCACGCGCCAAACGACACTTCTATACGTTATTCTCGGCAAGAATTCGCATGAATGCGAGACTCAATCGCCCCTGCCGCGATAATTCTTCCAATCGACGCCGAGTTTCCGCATTTTCGCCCGCAGCGTGTGCGGATTAATGTCCAAGAGCAACGCCGCTCCGTGCGGTCCCTCGATCCTTCCTCGCGTTCTTTTTAACGCTTTTTCGATATGAGCGCGAATGACCTCTTCCAACGAATCCAACGGCCGAGAATCGTCAAGCTCGTTTTCCTTCGCCGAAGGCGCAATCGCCGCAGACGACTCGGCCGCTTGCGGTCGCACGCTCGTCGAAACCGAGGAGCCTAACGCTTTCGCGATTTCCAACGTCCGCCCGTCGCCCAAAATCGCCGCGCGATCGATCACCGCCCCCAACTCGCGAATATTCCCCGGCCAAGAATACTTGCATAGCAGCTCGATGTCCGACGACGACGGCGGCACGAACGCTAGCCCGAAGCGGACCGCCGCGCGCTCGGCGAAATGCTCCGCCAACTCCGCCACGTCCTCGCGACGTTCGCGTAGCGGCGGCAAAACGATCGGAAAGACCGCCAAGCGATACCAAAGGTCCTCGCGGAACTGACCGGCCGAGACCATCGCCGCCAAATCGCGATGCGTAGCTCCGACGATCCGCACGTTCACGTTGATCGGCTGCTCGCCGCCGACGCGTTCCATCCAACCGTCCTGCAATATCCGCAACATGCGCACCTGCGCCGCCAACGGAAGCTCGCCGATTTCGTCTAAGAACAACGTTCCGCCGTCGGCCCGCTCGAACCAACCGCGCCGCGTCTCGACCGCGCCGGTAAACGCGCCTCGTTCATGTCCGAACAATTGCGAGTCGATCAACTCAGGCGGAATTGCGCCGCAGTTCACCCGCGCGAACGGCCCCGCTGCGCGTCGTGATCGCTGATGGATCGCCCGCGCGATCAACTCCTTGCCGGTCCCCGTCTCGCCGAAAATCAACACCGGCGCGTCGGAACGGGCCACCAGCTCCACACGCTCCATAACCGAACGCAACCCCGTCTCGTCGCCGACGATCGTGTCGCCCAACTCCTTGCGACCAAGCCGCGTCAACAGAGAACGCTTGTCGGCCTCGGCCGCGTCGCGCCACGCCGTCAACTCCCGCAACCGTTGGTCGTTCTCCATCGCCAAGGAAAACGGCTCGATCAGGGCCCTGGCGACGTCAATATGCTTCGGCTCGAATTTCCGATTCGAGGCGGACAACAAAATCAATAATCCGCTGGGCTCCTTCGCCGACCCTAACGCCCCCATCAAGATATCGCCGTCCACGTTCTTCGGCAGCAGAAAGTCCAACCCTTGATCGGCCAAAACGCGTCGATTCCCCTCGATCAATTCGCCCTCCGCCGCCCAACGCAAAAACTTCTCGGCCTGCTCCGGCGAACAGTCGCCGCGAACGTTCGGCAAAAGAGTCCCCAGCGTCGCCAAACCGACCGCCACCGTCTCCACGCAACCGCGATCGCGATCGACCTTTCGCACCCAAAGCTGACGGAGCGGCAGCCACTCCAAAAGAGCTTGCGCAATGTTCTCGGCGGACTGACTGATTTCAATATGCCGACAGGCTTCCCGCCAAACCGGAAACAATGCTGATTGCTGATCCATTATCCTTCTTCCTTTTTGCCGCTGCCCTGTCCCCTATGCCCTATCCCCTACGCCCTACATTTCCGTCACCCCTCCAAGTTTTTCGATCAATTCCTTGCGTATGGCGTGCCGTATGCGTATCAACCCGTGATAAAAAACGAGAAGCGACGAAAAACTGCCGTTTTCCCGCTGAATATCTCACTCACCATCCATGCTCGCCAACAGCAGTTCCCCCAACGCCCCGCACTCCGTGAAATATAACAGAAAACCCGCTTTTTGTCACGGGCAGAGCCAGCTTACTCGATTGTTTTTTGGAAATTCATGATAATTATGTTTATAACCATTGACATTTATGATGACCGATCCCGATAATAACCCTGTCCACTTTGCATTAAAGCGGACTAGCCTGAGCACACCCGCGTACCTTCAAACAACCACCGGGCTTGCCGCCAAACAACACCCAAATTCACTCCAACTTATTTCTCAAGGATGCACGAAATGAAAACGACCAGCTTGTTCCGGATCGCTCTGGCCGTCGTCGGCTGGGGATTCTTCTCTCTCGCACTGGCGGTCGGCGTCGCGCGCGCCGCCGAGCCCGTCACGCTACAAAACGTCTCTTACGATCCGACTCGCGAGTTTTACGCCGAGTACAACAAACTCTTCGCCGCACACTGGAAAAAAACTACCGGCGAAGAAATCACCGCCAAAGCCTCTCACGGCGGATCGGGCAAGCAAGCTCGCGAAGTCATCGAAGGCAAGCCCGCCGACGTTGTGACCCTAGCGTTGGCCTACGACGTCGACGCCATCGTCCAAAAAGCGGGCCTGATCGACAAAGACTGGATCAAACGTCTTCCCGACAACAGCGCCCCTTACACCTCGACGATCGTTTTCCTCGTCCGCAAAGGAAACCCGAAACAGATCAAAGATTGGGACGACCTGATTAAGCCCGGCGTGCAAGTCATCACTCCTCACCCGAAGACCTCCGGCGGCGCGCGTTGGAATTATCTTGCCGCGTGGGGCTTCATCCTCAAGCGAGAGCTCGGCGACTTCTCGAAGCTTCACGATCCGAAATACGCCGACGAGGTCGCCAAGGCCAATCAAAAGGCCCAGGCCTTTGTGGCCGAGCTTTTTAGCAAACACGTTCCCGTTCTCGACTCGGGAGCCCGGGGCGCCACGGTCACTTTCGCCCAACGCGGAATCGGCGACGTTCTGCTCGCCTGGGAAAACGAAGCCTATCTCTCGGTCCGTGAAGCCGGCGGCGATAAACTGGAGATCGTCTCCCCCTCGATCAGCATTTTGGCCGAGCCGTCCGTCGCGGTCGTCGATAAAAACGTGAAGAAACGCGGCACGGAGAAGGCCGCCGAAGAATACCTGAAATACCTATATTCGCCGGAAGCACAGGCGCTTGCCGCCAAACACTTCTATCGCCCCCGCAAAACCGAGGGCGTTCCCGAAGAGTATACCAAGCGTTTCGACGCGAAGCTGCAACTCTTTACCATAGACGACGTATTCGGCGGCTGGGAAAAAGCCCAGAAGGAGCATTTCAACGATCGCGGGATATTTGATAAAATCTACTCGCCGACGTCGAAGTAATCGCCCGTCCCCTTGAAACGATAATAATCGAACGGCGGCCTCGCCGAGCGCCAACTTCCGAGGCCGCCGATCTCTATATACCAAATAAAGTCATCGCATGAGTTCGACTTCGCAGAGAGCGAAACCCTGGAAACAGCATAGCGTCCTACCCGGCTTCGGGCTAACCATGGGCTTAACGCTCAGCTACCTGAGCCTCCTCGTGCTGATCCCGCTCGCCGGCCTCTTCGTGAAATCGGCCTCGATCGGCTTCGCCGAATTTTGGGCGACCGTCTCCGATCCCCAAGCCATCGCCGCATACAAGCTTTCGCTTTGGACCTCGCTCGTCGCCGCCTCGATCAACGCCTTCTTCGGTTTCATTGTGGCTTGGACCCTTGTGCGCTACGAGTTTCCCGGCAAACGCATCGTCGACGCCGTCGTCGATCTTCCCTTCGCCATGCCCACGGCCGTCTCGGGCCTGACGCTCACCGCGCTTTTCACGCCCAACGGCTGGGTCGGACGTTGGCTCGAACCGCTGGGCATCGCCGTATCCTACACTCCGTTGGGCATCGTCGTCGCGCTCACGTTCATCGGCCTCCCGTTCGTCGTCCGAACGTTGCAGCCGGCGCTTGAAGACCTCGACGCGGGAGTTGAAGAGGCCGCCGCCTCGCTCGGCGCCTCCCGCCTCCAGGCGTTCGTCTTCGTCATTATGCCCATGACTATCCCGTCGCTGTTGACCGGTTTCGCATTGTCCTTCGCTCGCGCGTTGGGCGAATACGGCTCGATCGTATTCATTTCGGGCAACATGCCGATGCGCACCGAAATCATTCCTCGGTTGATTTACAGCAAACTCGACCAATACAATTACGCCGAAGCGGCCGCGATCGCCGTCGTCACGTTAATCGCCTCCTTCCTCATTTTATTATTCATCAACTTTTTGCAGTGGTGGAGCCGCCGCTACGCCGCTTAGCGCGGACGACGAGGCGACGATCGCCCAAATATGCGACGAATCGAACATTAGGAGAAAGACATGGCCGGAGCCTTGCCGCAACGAATCCGAAACGCGACCGGCGTTCGCAACTCGATGATTAGCGAACCGCTCTGGATTCGCGTTTTGTTGATCGGCGCCACGCTCGGATTTCTCGCCGTCTTCCTTCTCGTCCCCCTAGCGTTCGTCTTTATCGAAGCGTTTTCACAAGGCTGGCGAGCCTACGTCGAAGCGATCCGCGAACCGGAAGCATGGTCGTCGATCAAGCTCACCTTGCTCGTCGCCGCCATTGCCGTTCCGATCAACACGATCTTCGGCGTCATCGCGGCCTGGGCGATCAGCAAGTTCGAATTTCGCGGAAAGAGCGTCCTCATCACGCTGATCGATCTTCCCTATAGCGTCTCGCCGGTCATCTCCGGTTTCGTCTTCGTTCTCCTTTTCGGCATGCAAGGTTGGTTCGGCCCTTGGCTCTCCGAGCATGGAATTCGCATTGTCTTCCAGACTTCCGGAATCGTCCTCGCCACGCTTTTCGTCACGTTCCCCTTCGTCGCCCGCGAATTGATTCCCCTGATGCAATCGCAAGGAACTGAAGAGGAAGAAGCCGCCCGGGTGCTCGGCGCCAGCGGCCTGCAAATTTTTCTTAAGATCACCTTGCCCAACATTAAATGGGGGCTCCTCTACGGCGTCATCCTTTGCAACGCCCGCGCGATGGGCGAGTTCGGCGCCGTCTCGGTGATCGCCGGCAATCAGCGCGGCGAAATGATGACCATGCCGCTCCAGGTCCAATTCCTGTCGGAAGATTACGGCGGACTTGCCGCCTCGTTCGCCGTCGCTTCGCTCTTGGCGTTGCTGGCGATCGTGACCCTTATATTAAAATCGTTCCTCGAATGGCAAGTCTCGCACATGAACGCCCCCGAAGCGCAAGCCTACTTGGGCGAATAAGCAAATCCTTAGAATTGTAGGGTGCGTGCTTGCACGCACCACGAAAACGTGACGAATTTGTTGGGCGCCCGGTTCGCCAGCGCCAAGAAAACTGCCTGAAGAATTTCCATGAGCATCGAAGCAAAAAATATCAATAAGCGTTTCGGATCGTTCGTCGCCTTGAACGACGTGAGCTTGACCGTCAACACCGGCGAGCTTGTGGCCCTTCTCGGCCCGTCCGGCTCCGGAAAGACGACGCTCTTGCGCATTATCGCCGGACTTGAAGAGCCCGACACGGACAGCGGATCGATCTTTTTTCACGACGAGGACGTCGCACGGCGCCGCGTCGGCGATCGAGAAGTCGGATTCGTCTTCCAGCACTATGCGCTCTTCCGTCACATGACCGTCTTCGACAACGTCGCCTTCGGTCTGAAAGTCCGCCCGCGCAGCCAACGCCCGACGAGCGCCTTCATCCGCCAAAAAGTGGATCAGCTTTTGCAGCTCGTCCAACTCGACGCCTACGCCACGCGCTATCCGCATCAGCTTTCCGGCGGCCAACGACAGCGCGTCGCCTTGGCCCGCGCCCTTGCCATCGAGCCGAAAGTCTTGCTGCTCGACGAGCCGTTCGGCGCGCTCGACGCCAAAGTGCGTCAAGAGCTGCGACGCTGGCTCCGCCGCCTGCACGACGAAATTCACATAACTAGCGTTTTCGTCACGCACGATCAAGAAGAGGCACTGGAATTGGCCGACCGCGTCGTCGTGATGAACGAAGGCCGCATCGAGCAAGTCGGCTCTCCTGACGAAGTCTTCCACGCGCCGAAGACCGAATTCGTGATGAATTTCCTCGGTCAAGTCAATCTCTTCGGCGGTCGCGTCGAAGACGGCGCCGTCCATTTTTCGACCGTCGAAATTCCCTCGCCGCAACATGCGCAACTTCCCAACCAGCCGGTGAAAGTCTTCGTTCGTCCGCACGAATTCGAAGTCTCGCTGCAAGCGAACGGCCACGCCTCGTTGCAAGCCACCGTCTCGAAAGTCCACTCCGCCGGCCCGAACGTCCGGTTGCAAGTCGTGGCCGAGTCGGGCGAAAGCCTCTCCGTCGAACTGCCGCAAGAACGTTTCCGCACGCTGAACGTCAAAGGGGGCGAACAAGTCTTCCTTACGCCGCGCGACGTGAAAGTCTTCGTCGCCGACTATGTGATCTGACGTCGGGCGTCCATGCGATGAACGAAACTCGCTGCTGTGGCGTTCCACGCGCGTCGCGGCCTGTTTAGCCGCGACCGGATGCTGACCGTAGGTTGGTCTAAGGAACTCGCTCTGCTCCATTTGCCGCCCTCCTTCACCCTTTGCTTGCACTCCGCCCCTCCGCGCGGTAAAACAACTCTTATTAATGCCGATGCAGCCAATGATTCTTTTCGTTGAGTTTTATCACGGATCGGGGCATTGACTGCGTAAGACGCAATTATATCCACTACACGGCAGCTCTTCCTCCGCTCACGCACGGTAAATCATCGGGGTTCGTCTTATGCAGGCCCGCTTACGACTCGCTTTCATCGCCGCAGCGTCCGTATTTCTGCTCCCCGACGTCGCCCTGGCCGGCATGCCCTCCGTCTTACTAACTGACTGGGCCAATTTACGCCTGAAAACGCTTTCCTTCTTCCTCTTGTCGATCCTCGTTTGCACGTTATTCATCCGCTTGATTTGGAACTCGCTGGCGAAAGATTTTCCCAAGCTTCCGAAACTCACCTATCGCAAAACCTTGGCCGCCGTGCTCGTGCTCTGCCTCGTCTTCATGCTTCTCCTCACAATGATCGCCGGAGCCCGCGAACTCCTAACGCCGGGCGCATGGCGCAAGACCGGCCTGCTCTATAAAGTCGACTCCAAACCCGCCGCGGAAATAAACCGGAACGACCTCGTCGTTCGCCAAAGAAAAATTCTCGACCTGCACGCCGCCTTGGCCGCCTACGCCGCCGAGCATAACGGAAAATTCCCCCAAAGCAAAACCGTGACTATCGGCGACACCTCCGTTTGGAACGTTCCCGACACGCCCGAAATCCAATATCTCTACGTACCGGGCTTGTCCGTGAGCGATAAGCCCGACGTACTCGCCTACGAACCGGAAGTTTTTAACGACGAACGCTTCGTCCTCTTCACCGACGGCAAAACCTTGCTCATGTCCTCAGCCGAAATTCGCGAAATACTTCGGCGGGAGACTCACCGATGATCCATCAGAAAAGACAGGGATTCACGCTCCGATCATTGATCTACGTCCTATTGATAACCCTCGCATTGTTCTTGGGTTTATGCGGCGGACTCGGCTTCCTTCTCCAAATTCCGTTTGTTTTACTCTTCGGATGGATACTTTTCATCCCCGACGTCATTGGCGGCTGCAGCGTCGAGCCGGCCGCCCTCGTCGCCGGCTCCGTCGCGGCGATCCTCTTCTTCACCGTCGCACATTTCCTTCTGCGCAGTCTTTATCGCCGCACTCAAGCCGATAACGCATTAATACGACCGTGGCGGTTACGCTGGACGCTCGCCGCTTCCGCCATCGCGATTTTCCTTTTCGCCGCCGGAATCTCCCTGCTCGTCATCATCCACGAAACCGGCTGGTTCTTGACCTCGCCCGGTATGGTAGTGTCTTCGGGCAGAGAATATTTTCGTCGCGCCATTTCCATAAACAACATGCGCCAATTCGGCCTCGAACTCCATGAATACGCAAAAACCAACGGTTCGCTCCCCGACGGCGGCACCTTCAACGAATACGGCGAGATGATGCATAGTTGGGAAACGGCCCTTCTTCCTTACATGGAAGATAGAGTCGCAAAGCCGGATATCAATCTCCCCTGGAACCACCCAAACAATGCGGAATGTTTCAAAACCGTCATCAAGGAATTCGTACACCCTGCCTACGACGTCGTTCACGACGAAAACGGCTACGCAATGAGCCATTACGCCGTCAATAGCCGCGTCCTCGGCGACAATCGCGGCATGCGGTTGGAAGATATCAAAGACGGAGCGTCGAAAACGATCCTTGCCGGAGAAGTGAACTCCAGGTTCAAACCGTGGGGACATCCGATCAACTACCGCGACCCTGCCTTGGGACTGAACAAATCGCCCGACGGATTCGGCGGCCCGCCCAAGTCGTCCGCTACCTCAGTTCTCTTCGGGGACTGTAGCGTTCGCTCCATTTCGAACGGCGTCGATCCGGAAGTTCTTCGCGCCCTCAGCACGCCCGCCGACGGCGAAAAAATAAAAGAGGATGACTTTTAACAACCACCGCCGCTGCGACGCCCATGCAACTATTACTTAATTCTATCCTTCAAACGATTCTCGCCGCGCCGACGCTTCTCGACGCAAGCGCTTCCGCGCAGACTGCGCGCCGTCTTAGCGAAACGACCGTGAACCGTTACGAAGCGATTTCGTTTTTCCTCCTTTTACTTTTGCTGGCCGCCGTGGCCGTCTATTTCCTTTGGAATCGAGCGGCAAAAGATTTTTCGCAAGTCCCACGTCTCTCGTTCCTACATGCCTTGGGCGTCACGCTCGCCTGGGGCTCGCTCTGCGTGACCGTGATGACGATGGTCGCCGCAACCCGCGAAACGATGATGCCCGGCACCTGGCCCAACATCGGCCTCCTCTACAGCGTCCCGACGAAAACGCTCGTTGACGCCGAAAAGAAAGACGAAAAACTCCCTCAACGCGAACTCCAACTCGCCTCATTCAGATCGGCCCTTTGGCAATACGCCGCAAGTCATCAAGGCAAATTTCCCTCAACCTCCGATTCCTCGCTTCCCGCCGAACTGCGGTCGACGCCCTCTGCCAAAGACGCCAACTTCGTTTACGCGGCAGGACTTTCGCTACGAAAGACGAACGAACCGCTGGTCATAGAGCCTGCCGGCGGCGGTCTAACAAGATTAGCTCTGAGAACGAACGGCGAGATATCGCCTTTGAACGCCGAAGAAGCGGAGCAATTCAAGGGAGCGAAGCAATGACAAAGCGCAATGTTGCTATCTTTGCGGCGGCGTTCGCGTTCCTCGCTGCGCTCGTCTTCGCGGAAGAAGTTCGCTTACTTGCGTTCGGCTGGATTTTTTTCGTCGGCCGTACCTTCCCTCAAGCCTCGATCAATTGGGAAGCGCTAGCCACCGCCGCAATAGTCGCCGTCGTCACTTTGTGCGCCGTCGATCTGTTCTCCCGCTCCATTTTACGCGCTATTCCGCTTGACGAGGAGAAGTCTCGCCCTAGATGGCATTTCCGTTGGAGCGTCTACCTAACGCTTACGCCGACAGCGCTGTTCGTCGTCGCCTACGCTTCAATCGCCCTGGCTCGACACGTCGGCTGGCTGATAACCTCTCCGTAAAATTCAGGCCGCTTCATTCTTCGCTCTTTTCTTGCGTCTCTGAGTCCCCCGCAACTCTGCGGTAAAAAAACAGCGACCTCTCCGGAGCGAAAACCGAGCGCATGCAACGATCTCCGCGTGAGAATAGGAGAATCCACTAGAATCGCCAGGCGAAACTAAACGCCCGGGCGGACCGTCGTGAAGCGCTCTTCCGGCATCTTGATCGACGTGACGCGGAGGCCGAACTTGTCGCCCACCTTGATCGCTTCGCCCATCGCGATCTTGCAGTCGCCGACCTCGAGTTCGAGCATCTCTTCGCACGACTTGTCGAATTGAATGATGAGACCGGGTCCCATCTCGACGATGCGCCCCATCGCTTGCTTCTTCTCGGCCAGCGAGACCACCACCGGCACCTTGATCTTCAACAAGCTCTTCGAGTAGTTCGGCAATTCGCGCGGACCGCTCGACCGAACTACCGTCGAACGCGGTCTTTCTTGCGAAGCAGGCTTCGCTGCAGCGGCCGCCGCGGGTTTCGCCTCCGGCTTCGGCGCGGGTTTCGCTTCGACTTTCGCCTCGGCCTTCGGTTCGGCTTTCGGCTCCGGGGCAGCGCCCACTATGACCGCAGGCTTCGCCACCGGCCAAATCAGTCGGGCAATCCCCTTCTGACCGTCCGCCGACGTCAACTCAAAGGGAATGCAGGCCGCTCCCGCCGCCAAGCCGCCCCGACGTATCGCCCCGTTGAGATTCTTTACCTTGCCCGCCTTGAAATCGTCGGGCATGAAATCCTCGGGCAAGAGGATCATGCCGATCTCTTGCGCCAAGGTCGTCAACTTGCTCTGGCCGGTCGGATCGGGCGCGTCGCACCAAACGGGAACGAATCCGGTCGCGTCGGCAATACAGAAGACCGCCCCCGACGTCCCGCAAATCTCCACGATCGCCAAGCCCGAATCGTTCAAGTCGTCGGGCAGTTGGTCTGGCTCAAGAGTGATCGGCTCGCCCACCGTTATCGTAAGCTGGACGTCGAACGCACGGCCGATCGCGCCGGCGGCTTCTTCGGCCCCGGCCTGACAGACCTTAATCACGTCCTGAACGATCGCGGCAGTGAGTTCCGCCATAACCAGCTACGATGTAATGAGTTGCGATGAAAAAACAGACTGTACGTCTTCTCCGAAAAGACCTTCGGCCTGAAGACGACTACGCCGCTACTTTCATCATCGGCAGAAAATACCGCAAACTTTTCCTAGCTGACGTAGATTCCAACAGCAAAAGAGATCAGCGGAGTATTACCCAAGAGGGGTGTGCGATTTTCCTAGAGACACGCCCAGGGCGAGTTCGATCGTGACGCCCAAACCGCCAAAGCGATAACGGGACCTTGCTAAAAAACCTCTTCGCTCCTTCTTAGCATCGGTCGCCATTTATCGAATTGGTCCAAGCAGACCAGCAGTCCGCGAACGACGGTCGTCAAGGGTTCGTCATCCATTCGAGCCGGCACGCCGGTCTCGACGGCGATGAACCGGCTCAATCCGGTCGTTAGCGCGCCGCCGCCGCAGAGAACCATTCCCTCCTCAATCAAGTCGGCCGCCAACTCCGGCCCGCACGGATCGAGCGTTTGCCGAATCGCGTCGGCGATCTTGTCGAGCGGCTCGGCAAGGGCCTGTCGTATTTCGTCGGCCGCCACCGCGGTCTTAAACGGCAGGCCGGTCGAAACGTCGGTCCCGCTCACCTCGGCCGCCCGCGTAGTCGTTAGCGCCGACTCGCCGACGGGCGAAACGTCGCCGATCTCCATTCGCAGCGCCTCGGCCGCCGCAAGTCCCACGCGAATCCCTCGCCTCCGGCGCAAATAATCGACCACGGCCTGATCGAAGTCGTCGCAGCCGATCCGCAGCGATTGCCGCGCAACGATATTACCTAGCGAAAAGACCGCCGCCTCGGTTGCGCCCGCTCCGATCAAGCAAACCATCCCGGCGCTGGGTTCGACGACCGGCAATCCCGCCCCGATCGCCGCGGCCGCCGTCGCCGAGACCGTCCAAACCGAGCCCGCGCCGGATCGCGCGAGGCAATTCAAAGCGGCCTGCCGTTCGACCGGCGTCAACGAATCGAGCAGCGAAACGAGAACCCGCGGACTCAACGACCACCCCGGCTTGCGAATTCTGCCGAACATCGTACGGAGCATCGTCTCGCAAAGGCGAAAGTTGGCGATGGCGCCGCGTTGCAACGGTCGAGCGACAAGAATGGAGTCGGGCGCGCGTCCCTGCATTTGTCGCGCAAGATAACCGACGGAAAGGCCGTCGGAAAGAACCCGTCCCGTCTTTTTATCGACGGCCACGGTCGAAGGCTCGTCGAGAACCACGCCTTCGCCGGGAATCCCGACGCGCATGTTGGCCGTTCCTAGATCGACGGCCAAGTCCGTTCGGAAGTAATCGAAAACGCTTTTTAACGCCGACATCGCCAATAATCTTTTACAAGAATATTCTTCCGCAAGACGGTCATTGGCTGCGTAGGTCTCGACAAGAGCATCCTTGCCCGCCGTTCGACTAAAAAAAGGGCGCCTCCGGCCGCTTGTCGGCCAGGGGCGAATTAGAAACCGACTGCCGCTTCCCATGCTTTAGACGCACGTCAGCGACCGCATATATCGTCCGCAATTATACGGTCGAGAGCGAAATCTTCCTATGCCGAAAGAAACGCCGAGAGCAAGGCCGTCCCCTTCGCAACGCAAAACTCCCGGCAGGAGTCCCACGTCGCGGCGAAGCTCGGCCCGCCCGAATGCTTGAAATCGTAGGTCCGAAGTTCCAAATAGAAGAACAAAAGACCAAGCAAAACCGCCAACAGCGCAATCACCAACAACGCGGTGAATACGTCCGCTCGCGGCTTGCGATATTGCTTACTCGGCATGTTACTGGAGTTTGGTAGCGACACGGTCACCCTTTACGACATCGCTCTTTTGGAACTGGGGATCGATTTTGCCCACCGCCTTGTCCGGCTCCGTCTTCGTAATTTCAACGCGACCGACGTAGGCGTCGCCCTTCGAGCCGGTGCGATAAATCTCTAACTTATGGCCTTTACGCAATCCGGCGTCCGAACCGATCGAAATTTCGACGATTCCGCCGCCCAAGACCGCCGTGACCTGGCCCTTCACGTCCGGAGGCGTCAACGAAACGTCGGCGTTCGGATCGACGTTGAAGTGCCGCATCACGTTCTGCATCTTCGCCAAGTCGGCGGCCAACTCGGTGTTGCGCGTCTTCAATTGCGACATCTCGTTGACCACTTGGTGCAACTCGTCGGTCATCTTCACCACTTCGTTGAAATGCAGGTCGCGGTCCTTGCGAGCTTGATCGACGGCCGTGCGCAACGCGTCCATCTCCTTGCGGAAACGGCTCAACTCTTGTTGCTGCGCCTCCAACGTGGCTACAAGCTGCCGCTTGTCCTTGTCGGTCGTCTCCAAGGCCTTCTCCCGCTTCTCTTGCTGATCTTTCAGCAATTTCAATTCGTTCGAAAGCTTGGTCAACGAAGCGTCGCGGTTCGTTTTCTCTTCCGAAAGCTGCGTCTCCAAATCGGTCTTCTCGGAAGCGAGCTTCGCATTTTCCGACTTGGCCGTGTCCAACTTCGTCTTCAAATCGGTCGCGCTGACGCGCCAATTCTGATGCGTGGCGTACGTCATCATCGCCATCGTCATGAAAATGATGCTCAAAACGAAGATGATTACCGTTAAAATCTTGCCGACGAGGTTCATTCCCGTCTTCTCCTGGACCGAGCGGTCGAGCCGCCGCGCTGGGGGGATTATTTTCTTGATACGTCTTGCGCCGAGCTCATCCGAGCCAAGCCCTAGAGCCGGCAAAGCGAACGATCGCTTCCCGATAGTCTAGTGTAGCCTACGGCAAAGCCGCAAACTCTCGCCAATTACCCTTTTAGTATAACTTCGCCCATTTTTACATGTCAACAAGATTGGGCAGTGCCGGTCCCCTAGCTTCCCGGCGAAAAAAAGCGAATTACCCCCTCCTTCAGAGTGCGGGCGCTTAAAAACCGCCCGATTATGCCGAATATGCATGCCAACATGCGTTCCTGCCCCCTGATCGCCGTTCTCTAGGCCCTCCGCCCAACTTTTCCGCCAAACCATCCCGCCGCTCCGACTCCCAGGCAAAACGCCAAACACGCCCCCGCAAACCAGTCGCCGTACAATAAATAAAGACTGCCGCGTCCGTCCTTCCGGACCTCGGCCAGGAGGGCTTCCCTAGCCCGGCGCGGTCCTTTCACCAAGATTCGTCCGTCGCCGTCGATCGAGGCCGAAAACCCCGTGTTCGCCGCGATCAAAAACGGCTTCCGAAACTCGACGGCCCGAAAGACCGCGCAGGCCAAGTGCATGTCCAACTCGCTCGATCCCCAAAACCAACCGTCGTTCGTCACGTTGATTAAGAGGTCCGGTTCGCGTCCGTCGGCCTTCAACGCCAAAATTTGCCCGCGAATAATCTGCGGCAAAACGCTCTCGTAACAAATGTTCGGCGCAAAACGAACGCTCCCCAATTGAAAAGCCGCCGGCTTCTCGCCCGCCGTTATCCCCATGCTCAACGGCGTCAAACTGTAAAGCCACTTCAACTTGTCGGCAAACGGAATGTACTCGCCGAACATCACCAAGTGCATCTTGTCATACTCGCCAAGAATCTCGCCGCTCGAAGAAACGTAAATCGCCGCGTTTCTCACTTCCGTCCCCTCGGCCATGTACCGCACCGCATCCGAGCCGAGCAACATCCGCGTCCCCAATCCCTCGGCCACGTCCTTGAACGCCCGATCCGCATCCGACTTCCACTCTCCCAACCGCCGCCGCCACTCTTCGGCCGATAGCCCGATCTTCTCCCGTTGCGGATCGCGATCCCCCGCGTCGTTGTCGATCGTCAAAAGCGGCTCGATGAAAAAGGTCTCCGGCCAAACGATCAAATCCAGTTTGCCGAATTTTTTGACCGCCTCTTGCGAAAGCGGGAAAAACTCTTCAAAAATCCGCCGCCGCATCTTTGCCGGATCGTCATGATTGAATTCCGTGTCGATCGAACCTTGAATCAAGGCGATGCGTGCATCGGCCGGCCTCGTTCGATCGGTCTCCGCCGCGCGAAAACGACCGTAGCCCAAGACAAGCGCCAATACAATCGCCGCCGGCGCGATCGGCCAAAACGCACGACCTTGCTCCTCGCTCGGCAAAGCCCGAGCGATGCACGCCGCCACGAACATCACGACGAAACTCACGCCGTAGGCGCCGACAAGATCGCTCACCTGAATCAGCTCGATCCAACGATACTGCGTGTGCGCAAGACTCCCCATCGTCATGCCGGTCAAAAGATGCCCACGCGCCAACTCCAAGCCGGTCCAAATAATCGGCGCCGCGAGAATCGCCGGAACGTGAAATCGATGCACGGCCAAACGCCCCAACCCAATAAACGTCGGAACGTAAAAGGCGAAGTAGAACGACAACGCCAACCAGCCGAAATGCGTCAACGGATGAGGTAGCCGGAGCCAATGAATCGCCCCCAACCAAAAGACGAATCCGACGAGCCACAACTTCAAATACGGCCGACGCTCGTCCCAAGTCTTCCGCCGAATGAGCAAAACCCACGGAACCGGAGCAATCCACGCCAACGGCCAAAGATCGCACGGCGGTAACGAAAGATAGATGAGCGCCGCCCCCGCCCAGGCCCAACCGATCCAGCCGTAAACCTTCTTCTTCGCCGCGACTTCCGTGTTCTTAGCGTCCGCCATCATCAATTGTTTTTCCGCTTGAGCTAATTAATCTAATCAAACCTCATCCCTCCCCTACGCCCTACGCCCTACGCCCTTCACATGGTATGATCCCTGTCATCGCCCGATTATTTTATCAGATTCGGTAGTAGTTTGACATGCAAGAAGCATCTCGCCCGATGGACCTAGTCATCCGCCCCGTCGCTTCAACCGACTACCCGGTCGCGTGGAACTTCGTGTTCCGCACGCTAACGGCCGAAGACCGCGCCGAGCAAACGCGTTACTTTCAAACGCTGGCCGCCGAATCGCCGCTCGTCGGCGAAGGACTTATCGGCGCCTACCGAGGCGACCGACTCGTCGGCGCCGTATTCGCCAACATCCTCCCCGGCCAAGTCGCCCAGGTCTATCGCCCGCAATGCGAAATAGCGGAGCCGATCGCCATCTCGCACTCCCTGATGGAAGCCTTAAACGTCTGGCTCGCAGAACGCGGACCGCTCACCGCGCAAATCATCGACGTGTCCTTTGCGCAAAACGACAAACTCGTCCTCGCCGAAGCCGGTTACGTTCCGCTGACCGACCTCCTATATCTCGCCTGCACGAAAGAAGAATTCCCCGCCGAAGAGCCGCCGCTTCCCCTAGGCGTTGAGACTTACTCCGCCTCCAACCACGACCGACTGGCCGCCCTCCTTACGAAAACCTACGTCGATAGCCTCGACTGCCCGCAACTCGACGGCTCACGCCCCGTCGAGGACGTTCTTACCGGCTACAAAGCCTCGGGCGTCTTTTCTCCCGACCTGTGGTTCCTCTTCACCGGCTCGGGGCAGGACGTGGGCTGCCTGTTGCTTACCGATCACCCCGACTTCGGCAACGTCGAGTTGATTTACGTCGGGCTCATTCCGTCGTTTCGCCGCATCGGCCACGGCAAACAAATCGTCCGTTTCGCCCAATGGAAAGCTGGGTGCCTTGGGAGAGAAAGGCTGGTCGTCGCAGTAGACGGGGGAAACCTCCCCGCTATTCAGGCCTACGACCAAAACCAGATGAAAGTTTGGGGGCAACGCTCCGTCTTCTATCGATTATTTCCGCCATTCACAAAATAAATTACAATCTCCCGATAATCACGCTCTTTTCCGTCTCCAACATCCTTCGCCTCGAAAAACCGCACGTCGCAACCATTTTCCGCCAAACGACTTCCATTCCAATTGCATGCCTCCGTCTTCGCTTGGCACGCTCACTCTCAACACGTTTTCCACGACCCCGACAAAGCGTTTTTTCCGCCGAACCGATATTTTTTCATCGCGATTCCGCCGCATTTGCCGATGATTACGAGCCGCCTCGAACAAGTTTCCTAAAAACCTCTGCGCCTCTGACGCCCAGGCTTTGACAGCGTTGCTAGCACAGTTAGAATCTACTCTCTCGCGTGTGAGAAATGTTAGGTTTCAAACAAAGCGAGTCGCCTGTTTTTCGCCGGGTTTTCGGTCAAAAACAGGTTGACGTTTGCAGGTAAGATAGGAATGTATGTAATGCGGCCTTCCGCCGCTTTTACGGCTCGCAAAATCTTCCGCGACGCAGCTACAGTATTTAAAGCTAACCGCGTTCCCGTTTGATTTCGCGCGCATGAGGTTGGATGTGACCAGGGACGATAAGGAAATCGTGTCGGCTTTGCTCAACGCAATCGCCGGCAAGGTCGGTCAGAAACGATTCGACTTGTGGTTCGGACAGAACGCAAGGGTCGAATTCGTCGGCTGCGCGCTCCACATCACCGCCCCTAGCCAGTTCTTCCTCGATTGGATTCGCAACGCTTTTCGCGCCGCCATCGCCGAGGCCTGCCAAGAAACCCTCGGCGCTTGTCCTGAACTTATCTTCCGACTCGACGAACGAAAATCCAACGCGGAGGCGAACGCCGTCGTGCAAGAGGCAGCCGTCGCAAAACCGAACGCCGCCCCCGTTCCGCATTTCGCAAAAGCGGAACATGCCGGCGCCGTCGTTTCCGCCGCGAAAGCCTCGTTCGCGGGCTCCGCTCATCGTTTCGCTCCGAACGACGTCGAATCGCTCTTCGCCGCATCGCCCGCGACCGCCGCGCCGCAAGTCGCCGCCGTTCGCCCCGCCTGCGACCTCGAGCAATTCGTCGTCGGAGAAGGAAACCGGCTTGCCGTCACCTCGGCCGACCTCGTCGTCCGTCAGCCCGGCCAGCTCACGCCGCTTTTCCTTCACGGCCCGACCAGCGTCGGCAAATCGCACCTCCTCGAAGGAATTTGCCGCGCCGCTCGCAAACGAAACCGCGACCTGACGGCCGTCTATCTCTCGGCCGAGCAGTTTACCAGTCATTTTCTCGAAGCCTTGCGCGGCAGCGGGTTGCCCAACTTCCGCCGCAAATATCGCGGGTTGCACCTTCTGGTCATCGACGATCTGCAATTTCTCATCGGCAAGCGAGCCACGCAAGTCGAATTGCTCCATACGATCGACGCCTTGCTCCGCGAACGCCGTCAACTCGTCTTCTCCTCCGACCGTTCGCCCGCCGAATTGGCCGAACTCGGACCTGAGCTAACGACGCGTCTATCCGGCGGCTTGGTCTGCCGCATCGATTCGCCCGACTACGTGACGCGTCTCGGATTAGTCGGACAATTCGCCCGCCGCATGAATATGCGACTTTCGCCCGACGTGCAAGAGTACGTCGCCTCGAAGCTCACGCAACACGCTCGCGAACTCTCGGGCGCCTTGTGCCGATTGCAAGCGACGAGCGAAGCGTGGCGTCAACCGATCACGCTCAAGATGGCCGAAGAAGCCCTCTGCGACATGGTTCGTTCGAGCGGCCGAGCCGTCCGACTCGGCGATATCGAAAAGGCCGTCTGCGAAGTCTTCGGGCTCGATCCGCAATCGCTGCAGGCCGACGACAAATCGCAACGCGTCAGCCATCCGCGGATGCTGGCCATGTGGCTCGCCCGAAAGCACACTCGCGCGGCGCTCAGCGAGATCGGCCAATACTTCGGC
The DNA here is from genome assembly GCA_963665265.2 of Thermoguttaceae bacterium. Classification (GTDB taxonomy): domain Bacteria; phylum Planctomycetota; class Planctomycetia; order Pirellulales; family Thermoguttaceae; genus CAXXHQ01. The sequence continues at coordinate 770,056 of CAXXHQ010000001.1, forward strand.
CGACGCACGCATAGCACCGTCGTCTCGGCCCAAAAACGCGTCGACCGCTGGGTCACTTCCGGCGAATCGATCGCCGCCGCCGATCAAACCTGGACCGTCGACGACGCGATCCGCCAAGTCGAACGCTCTCTCCTCGCCGGCTAGCGTGTCGCGCGCTCTGCGAGCGCCGACGCATACGCCCCTTTTAGTCTCGCACACTCATCTTTTTCACCACGATCGTCACTTTCTCGCCGCGACGATAACGACCACGCCAGTGATCGCCAGGGAGACGAAAACTAGGACCGTCAAAACCGTCTCCTGGCGTGAGGAGTTGCGCGAGATGCTTCGCGACGACAAGTTCGGCGATTGCGTCAACGCAAAAGAGTCGTTCTTCGTCAAATCGGTCTTCTTGTCGCTTAGCCTCAAGGTCGCTTCTTTCGTCGCCAAATAGGCGACCTCGTCGCCGTCCCGAGAGTCGGTCAGCCGCATTCCCAGGCGAATCGGAAACTCAAACTCGAGCGGATCGATCGACACGTTATAGGCCGTCTTGTTCGGTTCAAGCTCGAAAGTATCGCAACCTAGCTTCACGCCGTTCTCGTAACTGGTCGAAATGAATCTTCGAGGCGCCCACAGTCCGCTCGCCTCGTCCTTGAAAAAGTTACTGGATAGGCAAGTGCGAGTCGGCTTGCCGTCGTACCGTTCGTCGATGCGAGGACAGATATAACCGCGTCCCGCGTCGATCCATGCCTGATAGGACGTGCTATGATTTCCGCGCAACCAAGAAGCCGAACCGAAAACTTCCACGACGTATGAAGTTCCGCCTTCCGTCTCTTCCTTGCCCACAACGCGCAGCGTCTGACCGCTCGATCGCAAATACGTATCCAGCTTCGCTCTCAACTTGTTGATGTCTTCTTCGAGCGGAAATTGTCGCTCGCCGCCGTCCGATTTAGCGAGCGCCGCCGCGATCAACGCAGGCGTTTGACCGTGCAACCGTCCGAAGTCTCGGAAAGGAAAGAAGAGCGGCCAGCGTCCGAACGTCGCTTCCGGCCGCCGCGAATTCCAGCTAAGCCCCTCGACCGTCTCGCCGGCGGTGCAGGCCGAAAGATGCGCGGAATATAAATTCCACTTGTCAGCCGAAGTCTTGGACGAATCAAAAACCTCTAACCTACGCAGTTCGAACGCCCCTTGGTATTCAAATACGGCGTCATACCGTCGGGCGTCATTCGGGCGACGGTCCGCCGGCCGTTCGCTCGTCGCCGTTACCGACAATCGTCCCGACGAAAGGCAGGCCGGATTCATCGCCGAATGCCGCAACGCCTGTAAAAAGAGCGTCTCGGCATCCGGCTCCGAGGCTCTGACCGCCGCAAGGCCGACCGCAAGCGTCGCCAAGACGCCGAAAAACACGGAGAATCTAGCCATATCAAGGATGTTCCGCTCTGGGATCGAGGTAAATGCACTACTGGCGCGTCTCGGATTGCTTTAGGCCGTCCCGCGTTCAAATTACGAATGAAAAAGGGCCATCGACGCATCGGAATCAAAAAATTGTTCGCTCGTATATTTGTCTAAAAACCTTCGGTTTTCAGACCCGTACGACCGTCGTTCCGCTTAGGCGGCGAATCATTCGCCGCATTTCCAACACGCTCAAAGTCGCCAAAACTTGCGGAACGGGCAGCCCGCTCGCCGATAAAATCTGATCGACCGAGGTCGCTTCATTGCCGATCGCGTCGAGCGTTTTTTGCTCGATTTCGTTGAGCAAGAGCTCGGCCGGATGGTGGATTTCGCGACCGTCCTCGCATGAAGTCGCCTCGACCAAGTGGCCAAGCTCTTCTAGAACGTCGTCGGCCGATTCGACCAGCTTCGCCCCGTCGCGAATGAGTCGGTGGCAACCTTTCGCCGTTCGATTCTCCACGGAACCGGGCACGGCAAAAACGTCGCGTCCCTGTTCCATCGCATGCCGGGCGGTAATCAGCGCGCCGCTTCGTTCGGCCGCTTCGACCACGATGACGCCGAGCGACAGCCCGCTGATGATCCGATTTCGCTGCGGAAACATGCCGGCCAGCGGCTCCATCCTTGGCGGCGATTCGCTAATGACGGCGCCTTGTTCGGCGATAGCGTCGGCCAAGCCGACGTGTTCGGGAGGAAAGACGTTCAAAACGCCGGACGCCAATACGGCGATCGTTCGTCCGCCCGCCTCGAGGGCGCCACGATGCGCCGCCCCGTCGATCCCGCGCGCTAAGCCGCTCACGATCGTCAAGCCGGCCCGAGCGAGACTTCCGCCTAGCCGCTCGGCCTGTCTCAGCCCGTATTGCGTGGCGTGCCGCGTTCCGACGATTCCGACGGCCAGCGCGTCTTGCGGGAGAATCTTGCCGCGAATGAACAGCACGCCGGGCGGATCAGGGGTCTCACGCAGCGCGCGCGGATAGCGAGCGTCGGGCAACGTTATAATCGAGACGTCGTTGTCTCGGCAAAAGGCGATTTCCTCCTCAACCTCGCTCTCGCTTTTCGCCTGGAGGATATTGTGAAGCAATTTCGGCCCGACCCGGGGAACGTCGCGGAGATCGGACGGCGCGGCGGCGAAAACCGCCTCCGGCGAGCCGAATCGCTCAAGCAGCGAAGTACGAATTCTCGGTCCGACGCCGTCGACCAAACATAGCCGCATCCAATCGACCAATTCGGCATGCGAAGAATCGCCGACCGCTTCCGTTTGGGACATGATTGCCCTGTTTTACAAAAAAAAGAGGAGAAAGCGAACGAAAAGGAGGCAAAGCCGATTTTCGCATACTAAAACCAGGAAATCAAGAATGGCGAGCTGCCCTTGTCCGAAGGGCGGAGAATCCGTAATATCTCGCTCGGGAGGGGGAATGTCGTCCGTCGCTATTCGTCGCAACGGGCGATTATTCCGCCGAACGACGCTCCGACGAGCGTCTTATTTGCGTTTTTCCTTCATAGCGGAATATACCATGGGAAGCGTTAATCAACTGCTTTTTGTTCAACGGCATGAGGCCGGGTTCAAACCTCCTTTTTTTGAAGTCGGCTCGAAAGATTACGGCAATACCCAAGACCTGCGCTCGCTTTTCGCGGGAAAAGGCGAGTACGTGGGGATCGATATGGAAGAAGGGAAAGGGGTCGATCACGTTCTCGACCTGACGCTCCCTTTCGACGAGATTGACGCGAAACTCGGCGGAAAACGATTCGGCACGATTTTTTGCATCTCGGTGCTTGAGCATTGCGCGCAACCGTTCGTCATGGCCGAAAATCTGACGCGGCTGTTGGCCCCCGGCGGAACCCTTTGCGTGAGCGCGCCGTTCGCTTTTCAATATCATCCCTATCCGGCCGACTATTGGCGGTTTAGCCAAGACGGAATTCGGCAGCTATTCTCGAAGTTGACCTTTGATTTGAGCGAAGGGGCGGCGGCCACTGCCCGAACCGGCGATTTCCGACCGCTCGATCAATACGTCGCGCAAATTCCGTTTGGAACCCGTTACCACTGGAAACGAGGCCGCTTCGTTCGCGGACTCGTGGCGAAATTTCTCTACGGTCTGGGGAAGATCGGCGTCCTGAGCTGGTTGACCGGCTATAAGTACGTACTCGCCCCGACCGACGTGATGATGATCGGAAGAAAACCCGCGTAAGCGGCGCAGACGGCGGAGAGCTATTCCTTCAAGGCGGCGACGACGTCGTCTTCGTTCACGTCGCCGACGAGTTCGACGTGCCCTAGGCGATCGGGCAGCACGAAACGGAGTTTGCCGAAAGCGGTTTTCTTGTCGTGCCGCATCGATTCGAGAATTTTCTCCGCCGGAATGTCGGGCGTCGCCACGGGCAGGCCCAGCGCTTCAAGTAATTTTCGTTGCCGCGACACGAACGCTTCGTCCACTCGCCCTAATCGAGCCGCGAGCCGCGCGGCGCAGCACATGCCGATCGCCACTCCTTCGCCGTGCAACAGATTGCCGTAGCCGCTGAGCGTTTCGAAAGCGTGACCGAAGGTGTGGCCGTAGTTCAATACGGCGCGAAGTCCGGTCTCCTCGCGTTCGTCTTTTTCGACAACGTCGGCTTTCAATCGGCAGCAACGCGCGATGACCTCGGTCAGCGCGTCGGCGTCTCGTCCGACGATCGCGTCGACGTTATTTTCCAGAAAGACGAAGAAATCGGCGTCGAGAATCACACCGTATTTGACGACCTCGCCTAGTCCGGCGCGATATTCTTTTTCGGGCAGCGAGGCGAGCGTGGCGGCGTCGATCCAAACGCCCGACGGTTGATAAAACGCGCCGATGATGTTTTTCGCGGCGGGAAGATCAATCGCCGTTTTACCGCCGACCGAGCTATCGACTTGGGCCAGCAGCGTCGTGGGAACTTGAAAGAATCGCAGGCCGCGCGCGTAGGTCGCCGCGATGAAGCCTGCCAGATCGCCCACTACGCCGCCGCCGACGGCGACGACGAGCGATTTCCGGTCGGCGTGCAGGTCGAGCAACGCCTGCCAGAGATTCGAGGCCATCTCGATCGACTTGCTCTCTTCGCCCGGCTCGATGGCGACGACCGCCGTTTCGACGCCGTCGCCTCCTAAGCATTCTGCCACTTCCATGGCGTACGGACGCTGCACGTTCTCGTCGGTCACGATCACTGCGTGGTTGGCCGGCCCGCAGCCAAGAACGAAACCGGCGAATTGGTCCAGGTTGTTCGCCCCCACGGAAATGTCATAGCTCCGCGCGCCCAAAGCGACGCGGACAATTTGGTTCGATTGGCTCATGCCGAACGCTCTCCGAATGATGGCGTAATTACCGCCGGGATATCTTCGAGATTGATTGTACGCTAAGCGCGGTCGAACGGAAAGGAGACGACCTCGGCCACGCTTTTCGCCCCGGCGACGAGCATGACTAGTCGGTCAAAACCGAGAGCCGTTCCGGCGCATGGCGGCAAACCCGACCGCATTGCATCGAGCAGCCGACTCTCGTCGGGGAGCGCTTCTTTGCCGTCGGCCTGGCGAAGCAAGTTCGCCGCGCGATTGCGTCGCAGCAGTTGGTCGGCGTCGAGAAGCTCGTTGTAACCGTTGGCCAATTCGATCCCTTCGACGTAAAGCTCAAATCGCTCGGCCATCGCAAATTCGTCGGCATCCTCTTGGCGAACGCGGCTGAGGGCGGCTTGGCTGGGCGGAAAATCGTACAGAATCGCCGGCCTATCGAATCCTAATCGAGGTTGAACGAGTTCGACGAGGAGCATGTCGAGCCAGCCGTCGCGGTCGTCGGTCGGCATGCTCTCCGGCGCCGAGATACCCCGCTCTCGCACGGCGGCGACGATCTTTTCCGTAGAGTCGACGAAAGGATCGACGGCCGTCCAGCGTTGAAACGCCTCGCGGTAGCTGACGCGCTCGGCCGGACCTCGACGCAGCGTCGCCTGCGAAAGATCGTCGAGCAGCCGCATTCCCTTGGCCAAGTCGTCGCCGACGCGATACCACTCGACCATCGTGAACTCAGGGTTGTGCAGCGGCCCTTCTTCGTCGCGACGAAATACCTTGCAGATTTGATAAATCGCTTTTTCGCCGGCCGCGAGAAGCCGCTTCATACCGAACTCCGGCGACGTTTGCATGAACATTCGTCGTGAAGCCGAACGAGGATCGAAGCCGACCTCCACGCTAAACGGATCCAGATGCCGATCGACGACCGTGTCGGCCGAGAGGATCGGCGTTTCGACTTCGAGGAAGCCTTGTTCGACGAAAAACGCGCGGACTGCGGCGAGCAGCGCCGCGCGCAATCGTAAATTTTCCGGCGTTGCGGTCGGGACGAAATCTTGCCGCATGATACGCCTCGAAGGCTGGGGGACTTTAGCGGAGCGCCGATCGCTTTCTTACTCTTTCACCCGCTCGACGTATTCGCCCGTGCGGGTGTCGATGCGGATCAAGTCGCCGATTTCGACGAAGGCGGGCACGGCGAACTCGGCGCCGGTGTCGACCTTCGCCGGTTTCGTCACGTTCGTGGCGGTGTTGCCGCGCGCGCCCGGCTCGCAGTATTCCACGCGAACGACGACGTGGTTCGGCGGCGTCATGCTGATCGGCTGGTTGTTATACAGAACGAGGACGCAGATCATGCTCTCTTTGAGATACTTCCAAGCGTCGTCCACTTGTTCGGGCGACAGCTCGTACTGTTCGTAGCTTTCGTTGTCCATGAAGACAAAATGCTCGCCCTGGCGATAGAGAAATTGGGCGTCGATCTCTTCGATGGAGGCCGCATCGAGCGAATCGCCGCTCTTGTACGTTCGGTCGAGGACGGTCCCGCGAAGAAGGTTGCGCAGCTTGCATTTATAAAGAGCTTGGCCTTTGCCCGGCTTTACGAAATTGCACTCGATCATAATGTAAGGATCGCCGTCAATTTGGACCTTCAAGCCTTTACGAAATTCGCTGGTATTGTAGCTAGGCACGTTTCAAATATCCTATATGCGATAAATATGGGTAGGTCGCCGCGCGGAAGAACGCCGTCGCGACCCGACGACGCGTCATTCTTTTCGGCGATACAATTCCGGTTTCGTCCCGCTTATGGTACGATCAAAGGCCATGTCGCCTTTAACCGCAATTCATTCCGCTTCCCGCGAAGTAGTCGCTTGGCAAAAAGATATTGCCGAGGCGATTCGCGATCCTCGCGCCCTTTGCGAAGCGTTGGATTTGCCGACCGAACTGGCCGAAGCGGCGACGCGACGATCGCGGGACTTCGCGACGCTCGTTCCGCGGCCGTTTCTCGCTCGCATGCGGCGAGGCGATCCGAACGATCCGCTTCTGCTCCAGACCCTTCCGCGCGCGGCCGAGGCCGACGAAGCGCCAGGGTTCACGCGCGACCCCTTGGGCGAGGCCGACGCGTGCGGTGATTCCGGTTTGCTTCGGAAATATGCGGGTAGAATCTTGATAGTAACAACCGGAGCCTGCGCCGTCCATTGCCGCTTCTGCTTTCGGCGTTATTTTCCCTACCAAAAGCAGCAGAGCGACCCCGCTTTGGAAGTAATTAAAGCCGCCGCATCGGCGGCGGCCGAACCTTCCGTCGAAGAAATCATTCTTAGCGGAGGGGATCCGCTCATGCTCGACGACGACCAATTATCGCGGATTTTCGACGAGGCGGAGCGAATCCCCCATCTTCGCCGCCTGCGAATCCATACGCGATTGCCGATAATGGTTCCTCGGCGAATTACTCCCCAATTATTGGATATTTTACGGACGACTCGGCTGACCGCGTCGTTCGTCGTGCATACGAACCATTCGGCCGAGATCGACGCCGACGTGGCCGAGGCGCTCGGAAAGCTAATCGACGCCGGAACGCCCGTCCTTAGCCAAAGCGTTCTGCTTCGCGGAGTCAACGACGACGCGGACTCGCTTACTGACTTATACCGCCGGTTGATCGATCTGCGCGTTATCCCGTATTATTTACATCAACTTGATCCGGTGGCCGGGGCGGCCCATTTTGAAACGCCCGTCGAACGCGGCCAAGAGATCATTCGTCAACTTCGTTCGCGGTTGCCCGGCTACGCCGTTCCTCGTTACGTGCGGGAAACGAAAGCCGGAGATTGCAAGGAGATTCTAGCGTGACACTCTCTTGGACTCCGGAAACTTGGAAAACGAAACCTCGCGAACAACAGTTCAACTATCCCGATCCGACGGCGCTACAATCGGCCTTGGCCGAGTTGCAAGCGCTTCCTCCGTTGGTCACGAGTTGGGAAATTGAGACGTTAAAGTCGCAATTGGCCGAGGCCGCCGCCGGCAAGCGCTTCATTTTGCAAGGGGGCGATTGCTGCGAACGTTTCGACGACTGCCGCTCCAACGTCATCACGAACAAACTGAAAATCTTGCTGAAAATGAGCTTGGTTTTGGTTTACGGGAGCAACAAGCGAGTGACCCGCGTCGGCCGATTCGCCGGCCAATACGCCAAGCCCCGATCGGCCGCCCTGGAGACCCGCGACGGCGTCTCGCTTCCCTCCTATCGCGGCGACTTGATCAACGGCATTGAATTCACCAAAGAGGCGAGAACGCCCGACCCGCGGCTGATGATTCGCGGTTACGGCCGTTCGGCGTTGACGCTGAATTTTATCCGCGCGCTGGCCGAAGGAGGATTCGCCGACTTGCATCATCCCGAGCTTTGGGACTTGAGTTTCGTCGAGCATGCAGAAAAGTCGAAAGAGTATATGGAGATCGTCAATGCGGTGGGCAACGCGATCCGTTTCTTCGAGACGGTCATGGGCTCGTCGCTCGGCGATTTGAACCGCATCGACTTTTACACAAGCCACGAGGCTCTACTGCTCGAATACGAAGCGGCGCAAACCCGTAACCCGCCTCGCCGAGGCGATCGCTGGTACAATCTCTGCACGCATTTCCCTTGGATCGGCGATCGAACCCGCGCGCTCGGCGGCGCGCATGTCGAATACTTCCGCGGCATCGCCAATCCGATCGGCGTGAAGGTCGGGCCGTCGATGAAGCCCGACGAACTTATCGATCTGTTGAATACGCTTGATCCGGAAGATGAACCGGGACGCATTACCCTCATTCATCGGTTCGGGGCGGGCAAGATCGAAAAATTCCTTCCCCCGCTCGTCGAGGCCGTCCAACGCGCCGAAAAAACCGTCGTCTGGTGTTGCGATCCGATGCACGGCAACACGATCAGCACGCAATCGGGGCTGAAAACCCGCGATTTCGCCGACATTCTCTCCGAACTGACGCAAGCCTTCGACATCCACGCTCGCCTCGGCTCTATCCTTGGCGGCGTCCATTTCGAACTGACCGGCGATAACGTGACCGAATGCATCGGCGGCGCACGAGGGCTTTGCGAAGAAGATTTAGGACGCGCCTACGAAAGCGACGTCGATCCGCGTTTGAACTACGAACAGGCGCTGGAAATGGCCCTGCTCATCGCGAAAAAAATGAGTCTGAAACGGCAAGCGTAGAAGCCAAGCCGACGACGACGTTATCGTTTTTCTATTTCACGCCCGAAACGAATTGAATCGGCGTGGCGCCGCTTCCGCCGAGGACGACGTCGTTCGAACCGATTCCGGCCGCGACTTGCCCGGCGTTATTGAGATAAATATCGTCGTCGCGTCCGAAGGGCTTCGAATTGACGACGAACTGTACGGCTCCGCTCTCGGTCAAAACGTTTTGGCCGCGACCGCGATGGTTGTCGCTTTGCAGATTCGCGAGATTGTTCGACGGGGCGTCGGCCATCACCGGGAACGAGTCGCGGTAAAGATTTTTGGTCGGGTAGTATTGCCCGTCGCGAGTGTAGCCGAGATTGTAAGCGTAACTGCCGCCGATCGTCGGACGCAAAGCCTCCACTTCAACTTGCGGCTTCAATTCCAACTCGCTAAACGTCGGAATGCTGAATCCGCGTTGCTTGGCCGCTAGCCGGGAGTCGGGGCAAACGAAACTACCCGCCTCTTTTATGAGTCCGTTCTGCAATAAAACGGGGGCGTAAATGCCTGCCGAGGCGAGCTTGCCCTGCGTCGGCACGTTGGGAAAATATCCGCCGTGCGCTTGGCTGTAATTATTCAACGCCGCTCCGAGGCCGCGTAAGTTATCTTGACACGCGGCCACATGCGTACGGTACCGGCTGTTCTCGACTGCCGGGGCGATCAAGCCGCAGGCGATCAAAACGACGGCCGCCGCCATCGCGAAATCCAACCGCGTCATGCGGTGAACCCAGCTCGGCGGCGAAACCTGCGGCGACAACGACGTTCCCAACGAAGCGGGCGTCGCTAATTGCGCGAAAACGAATCGACACGTTCTGTCGCTCAAACCGGGCGGCGCGACCTCCTCCTCTTCGCGCATCGCTTCGAGCTTTCGCAAACGCGTCTCCAAACGCGCTAGCTCAAGGCGATAGTCCGGCTCGTCCTTCAGTCGGGACTCGATCTCCGCTTGCTCGCTCTCATCGAGCGCGCCCAGCAAACAGTCGAGCAGTTGTTTTCGTTTGTCGTCGTTCATAATGCGGAATTCATTCGTTGCTTCCGTCGCCGCTTCGCGATCATTCAGGCAACTGAACGTCTTGAATCGTTTCAGTCAACTTTTCAATCGCCGCGTGCAACCGGCTTTTTACCGTTCCGACGGGTATGCCGAGTATATCGGCCGCCTCGCGGTACTTTAATCCTTGAAAGTACACCAACATCACGACTTGCCGCGTCTGTTCCGGAAGGGCGTCCACCGCGTCGCGCACTTGTTCGTGTCGTTCCGCGATTTCTACGTCGTCGCCGGGATCCGCGGTCGTTCCGCCCAGAGATTCCAGCAACGATCCTTCGTCGTTGTTTTCTCCGTTGGACTTGCGGTCCAGGCTCGCCATCCGGTGCCGGCGATTCCGTCGTTGAAAATCAATCGCTTGATTCGTAGCGACGGTATATAGCCACGGTCGGACCTTGCGGCCTTCCTCAAACTGTCCGCACTTCAAATGGACTTGCAAAAACGTTTGTTGAAAAACGTCCTCGGCCACTTCCGCGTCGCCCAAATAGCGGCGCAAGTAACCGAACAACTCCTTCTCGTAGCGGCGCACCAACTCCTCGAACGCCGCTCGGTTCGTATCCGAGCGGTACTGACTCAGCAATTCTTCGTCCGTCCAGGAAGTCAATTCAGTTCGATCCAGGGCACGATTCAAGTCGTTTTCAAGCGTGCCGTATACCATTGTTACGATCCTATGCTGAAAAGAGTTCGAGCCGACCGGAAAAAAGCCGGCTATTCGGCGTCCTTGAGCATAGGCGACCCAATTACTCCTCACTATTCTACCTGAATTCCGCCTTTTGGGGGTAGAGTAGGTCAGATTTCCTTGGTTTCGCCCTGTTCCGCTTTGTTGCCGAACGATTTACTTACAAAAGCAACCGCCGTGCCGAAACTTCAAAACTCTCGTTCGATCTTTAGTGGTGAACAGCCGTTCACGTCAGAACGTGTTGTCGCCGTTCATTTTATGATTAGTTGCCGAACAAAGATTTTTCTTTTCCCCCACGGCGGGTTGTTCGGGAAACTTTGTAAGAATTGCAGTCGGTTTAATAACACCGTGTCGCAACGAAGGAAATTTTGTAAAAACTTCCCAACAGAATTGCAAAAAGAGAACGCCCGATCTGTTAACGGCCTGCTGTTACTCCGCCCCAAGAAATACGGCGACTTTCGCAGAGAGTTTTTCCTCGTCCCGGGTTTGGCACTCCCAGACGATCAGCGTTTTCCAACCCAGGCGGCGGAGCGCCTTCTTCGCTGCGGCGTCGCGGCGGACGTTTCGCTCGAATTTCTTCAGCCAATACGACCGGTTATGCTCCGGCGTGCTTTTTCCTTTTTTGCAGCGATGGCGATGCCAGAAACATCCGTGGACGAAGATCGCCTTTTTCAGTCGCGGAAAGACCAAGTCGGGCGAGCCAGGGAGAGCGCGGACGTTCAGTCGATAGCGAAAGCCGAGCCGATGGGCCGAGCGACGAACCCGAAGCTCCGGCGTCGTGTTCGCGCTCTTCACGCAGGCCATCACGCGACTTCGTTCGGCCGGATCCTCTTTCATTGCCCACGCTTCCAAGATTGGACGACCTCGCCGCTCTCTTCCAGAGGAAACGGGAGGCGTTTTTGCGGCGAACGGCCTCTAATCGCGTTCATCATTTGCGTCGCTATGGCGGCGATGACCGGAACGGCCACCGAATTGCCCGCTTGAGTGCGAATCGCCGAATGCGAAACGACGATCTTGAATTCATCGGGAAATCCTTGCATGCGCAAACATTCACGGCTCGACAAACGTCGGCGACCGTTCACCAAAAGATAATTGTACGATGCGTTCGCTCTTAGTGCGCAGGAATACGGATGCATTCCGATATTGCCCGCTTTGTTCTCGTGCCAGATCGACGGATAGAACGGCCGCTTTCCCTGCTTTTTTAACCGGTTTGCGCGATTACAGGCGATTTGCTTCGAGGCAAAAAGATTTTTTTCGACCTTGGAGTCGTCTTCCAAAACGCTTTCCAGCGCGGAACGAAACGGAAACGGTTCGGGAAACGTGAATGGAAGGTCTTCTTGAAAGCCAACGATGAACGTGCGTTCGCGCCGTTGAGGAACTCCGTAATCGAGAGCGTTTAGAACCGTCGAATGCGTGTGATAGCCGAGCTCTTGCAGTTTTTTGATGACGGTTGCGTAGGTTCTACCCGCGTCATGCGTTTTGAACTGCTTAACGTTTTCCAACAGCAGCGCAAAGGGCCGTTTTACGCGAAGTATCTCTTCGATGTTGAAGAACAGCGTTCCCCGCGTGTCGCCGAATCCCTTTTGCTTGCCGATGATGCTAAACGGTTGGCAAGGGAATCCGCCGAGCAGAACGTCGTGGTCGGGAATCGACTCCGGCGGAATTTGCGTGATGTCTCCCTCGGGCATCTCGTCGAAGTTCGCCTCGTAAGTCTGCTGCGCGGCGCGATCGATCTCGGACGAAAAGACGCAACGCCCCCCGACGCCTTCAAAAGCAAGGCGTATTCCTCCGATTCCGGCGAAGAGATCGATGAAGCGGAATTCGCTTCGCAGCGGAGCGACTCGATATTGCTTCGGTCCGACCCGCAAAAGCGACGCTCGATCGCCCTTTCGCAACCGTAGCGTCTTCAGCAGCTTTTCAACCGGCTTTGAAGCGGGAATCGAAATAACGGCGCCGTTCGTTTTCTTTTCGATTTCGCCGATCAGCGGTTCGCCGACTCCGTCAAAGTGGAGTTCTGCGGTTCTTTTGCCGGAGCGCGAAGGGGGAAGAAAATCCTTCGGCGGCGTCGCGGCGAAAAACCGAGCTTGCCCCTCGCCGACGCCGCAAAAATCGGCGATCGTCGATCGCGGACGATAATTCGAATACGGAACGGCGAGGCTTTCAGCGGCGGGTTTCGTCGAAGACGGCATTGCAAATGATTCAATGGGGGACGAACAGGCGATGCGCGGCGCGCATCTTCGGACTGATTCCTGAGAAGCTCAGGTTTACAACAGCAGCGATATCGCCTCGGCCAACCGTCGCTCCAAATAGCGGATGCTCTCCTTCGCCGTCCGTTCGACACCGGGCGCATAGTCGAACGCTTCGACCGAGACCCAGCCTTGGTAATCGATCTTGCGGAGCGAAGTCAAAATCGGTCCTAAATCGAGCGAGCCGAAGCCGGGCCCTTGCCGGTTCGGATCGTTGGCGTGAAAATGCGCGAGGTTCGCGGCGTGCGTTTCCACCAGTTCGGCCGCCGGGCGCTTTTCCGTCGCCATCGACTTGCAATCCAAGTGCAGCCGAACGCGCGGCGAGGCGATTCTCGCGATTAGATCCTCGGCCTCGTCGGCCGTGTTCATGAAATTCGTCTCTTCCGGTCCGAGCGGTTCGAGAGCCAGCGTCACGTCGGTCGCCTCAAGGACGGGCGTCAGATTTCGCAAAACCTCGACGGCGTGCTCGTTCGCTTGCTCATGCGTGACTCCCGGCAACACGCTTCGTTGGCTTGGCGAGCCGAAGACCATGATTTTGCCGCCGAGGTCGGCGCACAATCGAGCGAGCGAGGCCAAATAGTCGGTCGTGCGTCGGCGAACGTCGGCCTCGGGCGACGTGACGTGAAAGCCTTCCGTTTTAGCCAACAGCCAGTGCAAGCCGACGACTTCCAGCCCGCTGCGCTGGGCGGCGTCGCGAATCTCCCCGCGGCGGGCGGCGGTGATTTCGCTGACCGATCCGCCGAGCGTGAACGGGGCGATTTCCACGCCGGCGTAACCGCACGACGCGGCGAACTCAAACGCTTGATCCAATGGCCACGGCTCGAACAGTTCGTTACAAACGGCAAATTTCATGATGTGCGACCGGTTGTTTTGAATAGAGACATGATAAGCGACGGAATATATGCGAATCGTCGCGGCGATTCGCCGGACAGTTATGTTTTCTTTAGCGGCTTCTTCCGTAACGCAACTCTCGACAGCGTCGGCTTCTCGCTATCGACGCGGCGCCCGTTGGCCGTGTCGGCCACGCTCGTCACCGGGTCCTCGACCCCTTCCAGCAAATCGCCGACCTTCGTCTCGGCCAACCGCGACTTAATCCTCGCCGCGTACTCCTTCGATAATTCGAAGCCGAGGTACTTGCGGCCAAGCTTTTTCGCGACCGCCAGCGTCGTCCCGCTCCCGCCGAACGGATCGAACACTAAGTCGTCCGGCCGACTGCAGGCGTCGATGATTCGGCCAAGCAAGCGCTCGGGCATTTGGCAGCCGTGCCAGCCTTCCCGCTCTTTGAACGTGCCGCAAACGCGATTGAAATACCAAGTGTCGTGATCGGGCAAAAACGAGTTCGGCGCGTCTTGCGGACGAAGCACCCACGTATTGTCGGGCAAACGCCCTTTCGGATTCGCCCGACGATCGCCGTAAACCAGCATCCGGGCCGACGGAACTCGCAACGCCGTCGAGTCGACGTTAAAAGTGAATCGCTCGGCGTCTTTCACCATATAAAACAAATGCGTGTGCGACCGGCTGAAATTCGCCACGCAGTTCACGCCGAACGTGTAGTACCAAATAATCCAACTCCGGCAGGTCATGCCGAATTTGTTTTGCAGCGTCAGTTTCAACTCGGCGGCGTATTCGTCGCCGATGGCCAACCAAAGCGTGCCGTCGGGCTTCAACGCGCGAACCGTCTCGCCCATCCAACGTTCACACCAATCCAAATACTCTTCGCTTTCCCGTTTGTCGTGGTATTCGTCGTAGTCGTAGCCGATGTTAAACGGCGGGTCGGCGAAAGCCAAGTCGATGACGCCGTCGGGAATCTTCTTCAATCCGGCGAGGCAATCTTCGTTGTAAAGCTTGTTGACGTAGGCGGACAAGATTCCGTTCCTCAAGGTGCGAATCGCGCGGGGGGACGAATAGGATATTAAAGGGGAATCGCGCGAAATCCAATATAATGGAAACTTTCTCCCCGCGCAAGTCGCCTGGGCCCGCCGTTTTAGCCCCTATTGCGAGCCGTAAGGACCGCGTCCCCGCACCGACGCCGAATAACTTGACCGAGGGGGGCGGTCGATGATACACTAATACGTTTATCGCTTTCCGCGCGACGCGCCTGTTGCGCTCCCTCCCTCCCACTGGTTCCCTCTATGCGTCGAGAAGACATTCGTAACGTCGCCATTATCGCCCACGTTGACCACGGAAAGACCACCTTGGTCGATTGCATGCTGCGCCAAAGCGGGCGGTTCCGCGATACGCAATTGGTCGGCGAACAAATTCTCGATTCGAACGACTTGGAACGGGAGCGGGGAATCACCATCTTGGCGAAAAATATCGCCATTCCGTACAACGGCGTGAAAATCAATATTATCGACACCCCCGGCCACGCCGATTTCGGCGGCGAGGTGGAGCGGGTCGTCGGAATGGCCGACGGTTGCCTGCTCTTGGTCGACGCCGCCGAGGGACCGATGCCGCAAACGCGGTTCGTCCTTTCCAAGGCGTTCGCCTGCGGCGTGAAGCCGATCGTCGTGATTAACAAGGTCGATCGTCCCGACGCCCGACCGCACGAGGTCGTCAGCGAAGTTCTCGATTTGTTCCTCTCGCTTGGCGCCGACGACGAGATGGCCGACTTCCCCTACGTCTTTAGCAGCTCAAAGCAAGGTTTCGCCACGCTCGACCTGGACCATCCCGGCGACAGCATGCTGCCGCTCATGGATTTGATTTTGGAAAAGATCCCCGGCCCGGACGTGCAAATCGACGAACCGTTGCAAATGCGAGTGACGACGCTCGATTGGTCCGACTACGTCGGCCGAATCGCCATCGGTCGCGTTCAATCGGGAACGATCCGCAAAGGACAAACCGTCGCCCATATGCAAAGCGACGATCGCCAAAAGTCGGCCAAGGCCGCCTCAGTCTATCTGTTTCAAGACCTTGGACGGGCCGAAGTACATGAAGTGGACGCCGGCGACATCTGCGCGGTGGTCGGCGTCGAAGACGTCGAAATTGGCGACACGCTCAGCGATCCGCTCACGCCCCGGGCGTTGCCGCGTCTGAAAGTGGACGAGCCGACGCTGAAAATGACCTTCGGCATCAATACGTCTCCCTTGGCCGGCCGCGAGGGAAAATTCTTGACGAGCCGCCACCTTCGCGAACGCCTGCTGCGTGAATTGGAGAAAAACGTCGCGCTACGGGTCGAGCCGATTACCGGAACGGAGCAATTTTCGGTCGCCGGTCGCGGCATCTTGCACCTCTCGGTGCTCATCGAAACCATGCGCCGCGAAGGGTACGAGCTTTCGATCGGCAAGCCGCAAGTGATTTTCAAGGAAATCGACGGCAAGATGCACGAGCCGTTCGAAACGATGGTCGTCGAAGTGCCGACGGAAAAATCGGGCCCGGTCATGGAATTGGCCGGCCGCCGTCGCGCTGAATTGCTCGAAATGACCGCCCACAACGAATATACGTTCATGACGTTCTCGATTCCCGCTCGCGGCCTAATCGGGCTTCGCACCCGAATGCTGAACGCCACGCAAGGCGCGGCGATCATGCACCACCGGTTTGAAGGTTATAAGCCAATGACCGACGCGATCCAGAGTCGCACGCAAGGCGTTTTGGTTTCGATGCTTCCCGGCCGAGCCGTGGCCTACGCCCTCGACAGCCTGCAAGAACGTTCGGAATTGTTCGTTTCGCCCGGCGACGACGTTTACGAAGGAATGGTCGTCGGCGAAAACAGCCGCGAAGGGGACATGAACGTCAATCCGACGAAGGAAAAGAAACTTTCGAACATGCGGGCCGTCGGTCACGACGATAACGTGTTGCTCAAACCGGCTCGCAAAATGTCGCTGGAAGAGGCGCTCGAATACATCGCCGACGACGAATACGTGGAAGTCACTCCGTCGCTCATTCGAATCCGCAAGGTCATTCTGAAGGAAATCGATCGTCGGCGAGCGGTTCGGGCGGCGAGTAACTAAGGCAGTTCCCTCGCCATGGCCCGGCGAACGGGGCGGTTTTTCGCTTTGCATTTAACTTTTGCGCAACTCGCCGCTCGCGGTCGCGACGGCGTTTTCGGCGGCGAGCTATACTTGAAAATGTGATTATTGGTTTCAGCCGAGATTCTTGGAAGGCGCGGCGTTTTGAAGAAATCATCGCATCGAGTCGCAACCGTCGTATTCGCGTCGCTTCTGCTGGCGGCGGCGTTTTGCTCCGTCGCCCTGGCGATGGACGAAGTGACGTTTCGGGCCGACGGAAAAGAACGGCACGAGGCCGGGCGAACGCTGGTCACGGCCCAAGACGGCGGCTTTCTGCTTCAAGGACGCGACGGCCGGCTTTGGCCGATCGGGCCCGACGAACTCATCTCGAAAAAAGAAGACGATCGCCCTTTCACGCCGTTTACGAAAGACGAACTTGCGCGGCGGATGCTAGCCGAGTTGCCAAAGGGGTTCGAGACCTACAGCACGACGCACTATTTGATTTGCTATGACACGTCGCGCGGCTACGCACAGTGGTGCGGGGCGTTGTTCGAACGACTCTACGGCGCGTTCAATAATCTATGGACGCGAAAAGGCTTCGAACTGCACGAACCCGAGTTTCCGCTCGTGGCCGTGGTGTTCGCCGACCGCGAATCGTATTTGGCGCATGCGAAAAAAGAGTTGGGCGAATCGGCCGGTTCGATCATCGGCTATTTCAATTTGATGACCAACCGGATGACGATGTACGATCTGACCGGTCTGTCGGCGTCGGGCGAAGCGATCCGCGGGAGCAGTTCGGCGCAGATCAATCAGATTCTTTCGCAACCGAGATCGCTGATAACGACCGCGACGGTCGTGCATGAGGCGACGCATCAGATCGCGTTCAATTGCGGATTGCACACGCGGTTGAGCGATTGCCCGGTCTGGTTTAGCGAAGGAATCGCGATGTATTTCGAGACGCCCGACCTGCGGAGCGCGAAAGGTTGGGCGGGGATCGGCGGAGTGAATCACGATCGCATGGACCGATTCTCGCAGTTCGCCGCGCAATCGCGCGGGCCGAATTCGCTGAAGACGCTGATCGAGAACGACAAACGGTTCCACGATTCGAAGGTGAACATTGACGCCTATGCCGAGGCCTGGGCGCTAACGTATTTTCTCATCAAGCAAAAGCCGAAAGAATACACGGCCTATCTCCGAGCGTTGAGCCAAAAGAAGCCGATCGTCTCGGACACGGCCGAGGGACGCGTGGCCGAGTTCGAAAAACAATTCGGCGATCTAAAGAAGCTGGACGTCGAGTTCATGCGGTTCATGGGCAAGGTTAGGTAGGGCATAGGGCGCAGGGAATTGGGCGTAGGGGCGGGCAAAAGGATGATGGATGATTCGACCCCGGAGGGTTCGCAGCCATTAGCCGGGGTGTTGAGCGCAGCGATACCCCCGGAAATGATCTCTACGATTTTGGTTTTTGTTTGAGAGTGATTTCAAAGCGAGAGGGTTGCATGGATGGTTTTTGCGGGCCGAGTTCACAATCTAAAATTGCCTGATCGCCGTCGCGTTTGTACATGAACGACTTGCCGTCGAAGGGATTCTTGGGAATAGGGACTTCGGTGACGTCTTCAAGCTTGTCGGGCCAACGGCCGTCGTGGGCGGCGGCGTAAAGACGAAGCGCCTCGAAGATGCGGAGGACCGCGAAATTCCACTCGGTATTAGCTTCGGTTGTTTTTATCTCCACGACGGAACCGAGCAATGTTTTCGCCAGAGGCAGGGCGTCGTCTGAATTTCGGATCGCCTCTTCCGCCTGCCTGGCTCCCTGGACAGCTTCCGGATAGGGAAGAAACGCCCATTTGAATTCGTTTTGACTCAATTCGTCATAACGCGCGATGGCGTCAAGCAAGATCACTTGCGCTTCGCACATTTTTTCAACTTCTTCAGAATTGCGACCGCTCTTTATCAGGCGTTGTTTGGCTTGAGGAACGCTTTTTTTGGACGCGGCAATCGTTTCCGCAATAAATTTTTTCTTGTCTAGCTTTACATTATTCTCAAGTAGAACGATTCTCTTAGCTTCCGCGACGAAATCGACGGTGCGTGAGAGAATTAGCTGCCATTGCTCCGGAAATAGTTTTTTGTTTTCCGAATGACGTAATTCGGGGACGTCAAGATACAGCATTAGCGAATCGGCTTCAAAGCCAGGGCGAAAATCGACGTATGGATGCGGCAACGCGCTTAACGCCCAATAGAGATTCGGCGAGTCGGGATGCTGAACAAAGGCGTAAATTAAGTCATTGGTTCTTCTCGTGATTCCACTGCCAATCAAGCCGTTCATTAAGGTTGGTCCTTGAGAGACCTGTCGTGCGAGGGAATAGCAGGACTGCATCGTTTTTACCGCCTGCTCATAGCGTCCCTCAATTATTTCGAGACGAATCTTACCCAGAAGAAATCGCGCTGGTTTACGCGTGACCTCAATGTCGGAAAGGTCGTTGTTCTGGAAATTTCCTTCGTGAACCGGCAAGGTCCAATCGCACGATTCGCATCGAGCGGCGCGATCCATGATTTCAAAATATCCCGCGCTGTCACGGAGAAGATTCAGGTCTTTGCCGATCTTTTCTTTTCGGACGACTTCTTCTTGAGGGTCGCCCAGCGGAACGTCGAGCCAGTCGCAAAGTCTAATAATGAAGCTATTGTCGTCAATATAAGTCGCCACGGTGTCGTATTGCGCGAACACTCTGTTCCAAATGACGGCGGCGTTACCAGAGCGCCGTTCGTCGAGCGGCGGCAGCAATTGATACTTGAGCGCCGGCTTAGCTTCGGCCGACGGATAGAGCGTGATTTTCGTGGCAGTCGGTTTTTGCGATTCAGCGGACTTGTCGTCGGCGCAGGATAACGCGGCGAGCGATGCGACGATTAACGGCGAGGCGAAAAAGGAAATGCGGAATTGCATGATCGAGGTCCTACGATTGAATGTGGATGCGGCAAGTTTTCGGCTACGGCCTCTGGTCGCTAACGCGACCCAGGTTCAAGAACCTGGGCTACCCGGTAAACGGACAGACAGGAATGTCTGTCCTCCTGACGCTCAGCCGTCGAAATTCATACGCATGCGGAGGAGTTTGAATTGGTCGGGATCGTCATTTGTTTTTTCCGGCGAGCGCGGAAGGCTAATGCGTGAAGCGGCGGGAGGACGCAGGAATTTTGCGTCGTCGATGTTGATTTGTCGGCTTAAGTAACAGAGCCGATTTTTGTTAAGCCGGTCGGCGTTTGGTTCGTCGTCCGTAGCGGATTTCGAGGGGCGATAGACGAATTTGATTGCGGAGTAATCGGCCGCGCGATTTTGCGATTCATGATCGAACGCAAGCAAGACGGCGAGCGTAAGGGCGACGGCGCTCATGGCGGAAAACGCGGCTGGCCAGCCCCATTTTCTCCGGCGCGATTGCGGCAGGTTTTGCAGGACGTCGGCTCGTCCCGCCTCGAAAAAAATACGGTCGCGACTCAACCGATCCGCTTGTGGTCGCAACGCGGCGAGCGCGGCTTCGAGTTGAGCCAAGTCCGGAGAAAGGTTTTGGTCGGGCGTCATTGTTTCGTCCTTTCCATAGGCGTCGAGCGCGGCGGCTCGTTCCAATTTTCTTTCATCGATTCGAGCGCCGCCAGATAACGGCGACGGACCGTGCTAAGCGAGGTTTGCGTGAGTTCGGCGAGCTGTTCGAAAGAGAGTTCGCCCCAAATTCTCGCAACGACGATTTCGCGCTCTTCGACGGGCAAACGTTGCAACGCGGCGGTCGCTTCGGTCGGATCGACGGGGCCACGCTTTGAAGTTTCGAACCAGGGGGAACGGGTTTGACCGGCCTCGTTCTCATGGCGTTTGCGACGGGACGAGGATCGGGCGGCGCTAATTGCGGCGTTGCGCACGACGCGATACAGCCAGCCGACGAGGTTTTGCGGCGGTTCGGATTGACGGATTAGCGAGAGGAACGCCTCTTGGACGACGTCCTCAGGCGTTTCGCACCATTGACGGGCGTAAAGGATCAATGCCGGGGCGTATCGGTCCGCGATTTCGGATAGTTGGGTTGGGTCGATTGCCCGCATAATTCTCGATTCTCCGTCCGTCATCATAGTAAAGACGCCGACGAGAGTCGAGTTTTTCAGAAATAAAGAGGAATTTAGGGAGAAAGGGACAGAGAAAAGGATGAAAAATGTTGGGGCGTAAGAGGGATGCAGGGACGCGGAATGCAAATTGAGCGAGGGGCGCGAGGCTGAACGGGCTCTCAGGGCGGCGCTCGCTGCGCGCGGTCCGCCCCGCGAACGAATAAGAGTGAGCCCCGATGCGGCGACCCCTCCGGGGTCGATTCTCTCATTGCGTTCGTATCCCCCGGGGCGCTGCGCGACCCGGGGCTAATGGCCGTCATCCTTTCAGGATGAGAGAGTGACGGAGGCGGCCTGTTCCTCGAACCCGGAGGGTTCGCAGCCATTAGCCGGGGTGTTGAACGCAGCGATACCCCCGGAAATGATGCGTTATAATTATTCCTCGAACCCGAAGGGTTCGCAGCCATTCGCCGGGGCGTTGAGCGCAGCGATACCCCCTCAATCAAAAAAAAATGCAGCTCCGTTCCTCGAACCCGGAGGGTTCGCAGCCATTAGCCGGGGTGTTGAGCGCAGCGATACCCCCGGAAATGATGCGTTATAATTATTCCTCGACCCCGAAGGGGTCGCAGCCATTAGCTGGGGCATGACGACCGACTCTTCGGCTCGTTGATTACTTACCCGCGGAAACGGCGACGTTTTCGTCGATCGCGGCGCTCTTTATCGGGCGGTAGATGTAACCGTTCATCTTTTCTTTGAGCTCATTCAGTTTCACCGCGATCGGACGATAACCTTCTACCAGTGACGACGCGAATTTTTGCAGTTCGGCGGTCAAGTTCTCTTGCAGTTTTAAATTCGCTTGTCGATCGGCTTGTGTAAGAGTTATCGCCGGATCTTTTCCGCCGTTTTGCTGAACGCGTTTCAGTTTGTCGTCGATGGCGACGAGCTGGACCTTGAGATCGATGATTCTCGGCATCGCTTCATGAATTAGCGGGAAATAGAATTTCCGAATGGCGACGACGTCGCTCATGAGACTTTGCTCGAGCTTTTCATCGCGCAAGTAAATGCACGACTTGACGACGGACACCTTGACCTTCAAAAACAGATCGCGTTCCCGTTCATAAAGCCTCTTGACGTTGGCGTCGCTCCCCTCGCTAAACGCATAGTTGAAAACGGCGTCCTGCAAAAAGTCTTGCCACTCTTCGACCGCTTCGCGGAAACCGACGAGGACCTTGCGTTCCTCGTTACGCATCTCCTGCTTAATTTCCAACGAAGTGTTGCGTATCGAGGCGGCTATCTCCTTCTGCTCTTCGCGAGCGATTCGGCTGGCGGCGTTGATATCATCGGCGATTCCTTCAATGCGTTTTTCGATGAAAGTCTTCATGAAAAACGCGAGGACGACGATCAGCGTTAACGTCGGCGAAGACGATTTGAGAACTTTTAACAGATCTTCCACGGCATGCCCCTTTCACGATCAGTTAGAAATACTGCTCCGAATAAAAACATGGCGGAGCGCTGTGAAACTGTAGAATGCCGAGCGGCGGACGGCAAATCGTCCCCCTCGAAAAACGCGGAGAAATAGGCGTCTCCTGGGGACTATCCACTAGTCTTCAGCGAAACGACGAAGACGTGAAAGAGAATCAAGTAGGATTCACAAGATGATCAGGAAGAAGGGCGTTGGGATTAGGGCATAGGGAACAGGGGCGCCGCAAGTCGCAAATCGTCATGCACGGGGCGCATGACCTACGGCTCGGCTCACACTACAACTCTCCTGGTGCGTGCAAGCACGCACCCTACGGCTAACCGACTGCGGACGGCACTCGCCGCAGCGCCCTACGCGCTCCTCTTCGAGTCGCGGCTAAACAGACAGGAATGTCTGTTCTTCTTAGACGGTGCGCTTGCGCGAGGGGCCGGGGTTGGCGAAAGGGAGCTGGAAGTGCGGGCCGCGGTCTAACAAGGCCGAGGCGTTCGAGGGCGCCAACGTCGATTGGCGGGAATGCCCTTGGTCGATGCGATGGATGACCGGCTCGACGTTGCTGCAACCGAGCGAGCCCGACCATGTTTCATACGGTCGGCCTTTGCGTTCGTCGCCTTGGAAAATGGCTGTATAAGTCATCACGTCCGAGGCGAGAAACTCGTGTTCGCTCGGGGCGAGTTGCGTTTGGCCGTGAAGGCGGCGCCATGTTCCCGAGTTGAAATACAGTTGTTCGAGGACGAATCCTTCGGCATAGCTCGCGTCGAGCGGAACGCTTTCGGCTGCGTGGGTGTGACCGTAGACGATATATTTGGCGCGGCGGTTGCGAAAATCTTGCTCGGCCAAGGCGTGCGGATAGTAGGAGCCGCTGTTTGCGCCTCGAACGCCTTGCAGCCATTCGGCGGCGGCGCTAGCCCAACCGACCGAAAGACGCTTGCTGAATTTCAGGATGCGGGCGAGTCCGTCAACGAGATCGAACGGGCTGGCGGTGTCGTGCCGGCGCACGAAATCGATCGAGAGAAACTCATCGACCAAGCGATCCCAAATTTGCTTGACCTTTTTCCGCATGGTCGGATAGGGGCAAGTGCGTTCGAGCAGTCCGTCGATCCAAACGGGAATGAGGACCAGCGGTCGAATGTTGTCAATTTCGCGCAGGCCGACGATCGTCGTGCCGGGAAGCTCTCCGCCAAGGGTCGCTTCGGCCTCCGAGGAAAACCGATTGACGAGTTCGAGAACGATAGCGTCGCCAAGACTGGAAACGTCAGGCTCGCCGTCGTAATTGAACGGGTCGAAAATATCGCCGTGCCGGCAGCAGACCTTATGACGACGAAGCGCGTTCAACAGCTCTTCGTCTTCGATCATGTCGTGGGCGAAAGGCTGGTCGGGTTCGTTGGCCAAACCCATGTGATCGACGACGACGCGGCGGATGGCGTCGTAGTTCGGTCCCGGAAGATGGAAGAACCAATCGTGGTTGCCCGTCATGTAGTGAATTCGGACGGGAACCGGCTCGCTCTCGCCGTCCGCTGCGGGCCTTGCGGTCCGCAACGGAGCGGGGACGGTCACAAAACCTTCGGCTGAGAGGCTTCGTAAAACCGCGAGCGAGTCTTGATTGTTTTCGATGATATCGGAAGTGATCTTGGCGATCTGTTCGACGAATTCGGGGGAATGCGGATTCGACCAGGGGCGAACTTTCGTGCGCGGCGACCAATGAGCGGAACGCATCAGATCGAATATATCGCCGAGGAGGACGAGGTCGATGCATTCGACGGGACGATAGGAGCCGTCGGCTCGCCAGGAAGCGGCGACCGCCATTTCCTGAACTCGTTCGGCAAATATCTGGAACGCGCCCGGCGACGTCGTGGCCCCGGTGGTTCCGTCGGTCAGATGTAGATCGCTGACAATGACTAACATGTCGTCCCTACTATTGACGCCGATACGGCTAATAGTCCTTTTTATTCGCGAAACGGTTCATTGACTGCGCCGGGCGCAATTAATTTCAAGGCTCATTCGATAGCATCGACTTCCGGCGGTATGCGATATAAGGTTTTTTCCGGTTGGCGAGAATCTGGGGCCGGCGGCGAGGAAAGCAGGCAGAGTGCGGCGAGTTTAAGGGCAAAAACCGGACGAGGCTCGGGTGAGTTACCCCATTGCTTCGGCAATGATCGTTTGAGGAACGCCGATGCCGAGAACTCGGACTTGGCCCGTGAACGGCCGAGCGGCGGGATTTTGAAAACCGATTTTCAAAGCGACGAAGGTGGCCGTAACGTCGGCCCGAACGGTCGAGGAGGCGGGGCGCCCGGAATCGCAATCGAGGCCGCTGGGGAGATCGACGGCAAGCTTTTTTGCCGGGGCGGCGTTCATGCGGCGTATCGCTTCGTCGAACGGCGGGCGGGGGTCCCCCTTCGCGCCAGTTCCCAAAAGGGCGTCCACAATCCACTCGGCGGCGTTGACGACGGCCTGAAATTTCTCGGCGTCGAAAGGCCGAGCGAAAAGGTCGATCGGCACGTCGGTCTTTTGGAGGATGTTAAAATTCGCGGCGGCGTCGCCGGTCAGTTCGCTCGAATCGGAGAGTAAGAGGACTCGGACGGGAACGTCGCCCAGGCGAAGATGGCGAGCGATGACGAATCCGTCGCCGGCGTTGTTCCCTTTGCCGCAACAGACGACGACGGAACCTCGCGGGCGGAATTCCCTGAGGAGGTCGGCCACGCCGCGCCCGGCGTTTTCCATCAAAACCAATCCAGTCATGCCGTAGCGTTCGACGGCGATGCGATCGATGGCGCGGGATTGGTCGCGGTTAAGAACGGAGTGGCCGGCGGTTGATTTTTCGTTCATAGTCGTGTGAATTTGCGGCGACCTAAGTCGCTTATTCAAGCGGGTTTGGAATCAGGCCCTTTTTCTGGAACGAACGTGACGTAAAATAGCATAGCAGGCCATTTTCATTTTGGGAGCTATACTGATGCCGATTTACGAATACGTATGCAAGACGTGCGGAAACGAATTTGAAGCTTTAGTCCGAGGGGAAGAGCGGCCGGAGTGCCCTTCCTGCGGAGCGACGCAAAATCTGGAGCGTCAGATGAGCGTTCCGTCGGCCCATACGCTAGCGGTTCAAACGCCATCGGCATGCCCCGCCAGCCAGAGTTGCGGCATGCCGAATTGCTGCGGGCAAGGTTGCGGCTTGGGCGGATTGGGGTAGAGAACGGTTACGTTTCGTCGGGAAGTTTTCTTGCCGAGTTCTCGACCGCCGACTATATTGAATGCTAAAGGCGAACATCCGCTAGGAACAAAACATGACGACATTATTGGAACGCGCATTCGCCGAGGCCGGTAAACTTTCTTCGGCGGAGCAGGATTTATTGGCGACGAGAGCACTTGCCGAGCTTGAAAAGGAAGACGCTTTTGATCGCGCGATCGCCGGATCCTCCAATAAGCTAGCGGCTCTAGCTGAAAAAGCGTTAGCGGAGAGGAAGGCGGGGCGGACTTAGGAGCTAAATCCTGACGCATTATGAAGTCTTCGGTAACGCAGCAATTTCTTCGGCGTTTTGCGTTAATGCCTCGTCATGTTCAACGTCAGGCAAAGCAGGCGTCAATTACCAATCTCAACTACCAACTGGAATTAGTAGAATTCTGATGTTTTTGATACGATCACGGCGATATCGTCTCCGGTAGATTCGCCTGAGTCATCCCCCTTTCCTTCGTTGTCTATTCCATTGGGGCCGACGCTATAAAGCGAAAAGCCGTTTGTGGTTTTATGGTAGCGAAGCGGCTCTTCGTTCGTGAACATGTCTGCGGGAATCGTCGGGAGATATTTCGGTTTAAGCTCCTGCAAAGAAAGAGGGTAATCTCCGTTATCGGAGCGATAGGCCGCTATCGTGAGCGCCAGGACCGTCACAGCTTTTTTTTGACGCAATCGCCAATTGATTTGCATCACATGTTTTGCGTATTTGAAAATGCGTTCATCCAATACTGCGGCGGCAATAGCTTGCGGCGGAATGCCGCAGTCAGCAATCTGATTTGGGTAAAATGGCGAGTCTATATTTTTGAACGAGGCCGACTTTTTGAAGAGTTCGGACTGTAGGGCGTCGAGTCTTTCAGCGAAAGCGGAGAATTTTGGCTCCAAGGCTATTTTTTCAAGCTCATTAAAGCCTAGATTAACCTCCCGAAATATCGCATTCCAATCGAAAAACCGTTGCGAAGTTTTTGCTGAAGGCGCTAATCCTTCGATATTCTTTCCCGAGAGATAGATCAAACCATTTTGCAGTCGATCGAGGCAAATGCAACGATCGGAGAAATCGAATCGATCCGCAATTGACGATATGGAGGACAATCTCTCAAGTGATCTCATGTGACTAAGCAACTGCGAAGAAGAGAGGTCGCGCGAGGCGGCGAAAACTTGCGATGCAGTCAGCGCGTCTGATTCGCAAAATAACGCGAGGATTGCATCTATTAGGTAAGGAGATTGATCGATAAGTTTAGACAGGCGGTGACAAAGGACGATATCGTTTTCAGCGCCTTTAAAATCTCTTTCTTGAATGCGAAGAGTAGCCCTTGCGCACAAAGCTCCTTTAATCGCCGCGCAGGATCGAAAGAGTTGACAGTTTCTCGGTGCATCAGGATCCGCATTTAAGGAAATAAGAGGGGAGAAAGAGCTATCGAGACGAAGCGTTTTCTCAACCTTCTTAAACGAACTTTCGTTTAGCTTAAGCCAGTCAAAAAGGTCGGGAAATTCATTTTGTTTCCATGGGCGAGATAGGGCAATTTTGAAATTGCGATATAAAGCGTCCACGTCGAGAGATTTATCCCTTGCATATTCCGTCAATCCGAGAAAATAGCGTCCATTTTCAGGCGGCGGAGGAATGCCGAGTTTTCTGAAATACTCTTTTTGGAGATTCGATTCTATGGGCGAAGGCCCTAGAACTTCTATCAGAATTACGGCAGCATTGTTTTCAGGGGTTACGTCTTTGCCAAGTTTTTCGTTTAACGCCGCAAGGTAGTTAATCGTGCCGTCTTCGTTTAGAGGAGTTGTTACGAAAGAAGTTTCTTTTGAGATTGTAAATTCAGGGAAGCGGCTGCCGTTCCAGCTGATCCAAAAATAGCCCAACACTGCGGCTCCCCCTGCCCATACGCATATGCGTAACGCAAGTATAGAGAATCGTTCGGAAGATCGGAGCGTACTTGTTTGTTTCATTAAACGTCAACATGCCGGAATGTTCGTAACAACTCTGGTCTATTTTCTGGAAGCCGCTTTCGCTTTCTTTTCTTCCAATTTTGCGTTGGCGCCGAGGGCTTTTTCGAGGTCGCCGTCTTGAAGAAATTTTTTCGCGGGGGCGTCGTCTTTGAGATAGGCGTCCCAAAAGGCGGTCGAGGCGAGGCAGATCAGTTTTTGAAACTCTGCGTCTTTTTCGCGATTGCCGCCGGGGAGCATCCATCGACCGGAGAAGATCATGTGATCGCCTCCTTCGAACGTGATGAGGTATTGATCGACCCCCTCGATTTTGTCGAAAGGAATACGACGTTCTGCGGCCTTCGTCTCGCCGACGGGGCTATCGTCGAGCGTGCCGGTCATATGCATGACGGGAATTTTCACGTTTGCAAAGGCGTTTTCCGAAAGCTTCGCTTGCTTGGCGATAGGCATTGGCGCGCTCATGGGAATGATCGCTTTGACGCGAGGGTCCTGAAAAGGAATTTGCTTGCCGTTCATTAGTTGCGGCTTTTCGCCGGCGATGGCCAAGGTCGTCCAAGCCCCGTAGGAATGGCCGGCGACGCCGAGCCGCTTGAGATCGAGTTTGCCTTTGAGCGGGAAACCGTCTTCCTTTTGCAAGCGTTCGAGTTGATTGATGACGAAGGAGATGTCTTTGGGACGATTGATCGAGTTCTCAACGTTCGTGGCCGCTTTGAGGATGTTGAGCGGAGGGGCGGTTTTCCCCTGCAGGAGAATCGAAGAGTCGGAGCCTTTATGCTGAACGTGAACGGAGACGTAACCGTTACTCGCCCAATGCCGGCCGAGATATTCATACGTATCGCGCGAGGCGCCGAGACCGTGCGAGAAGATAATGACCGGGAACGGCCCGTCGCCTTGCTTGGGAAAGTAAATTTTGACGGGAACGGCCCGATTTCGCGCGGCGTCTTTCCACTCGGCGAGGAAGGTGGCGACCGAATTTGTGCCCGCCTTTGACGTGAACGACTTTTCGGCTTCGGCCGCTTGGCAAGCGACCGTAAGGGCGAAGAGGATAAATGCAAGAACGAGCGTGAATTTTTTCATGGTAGAAAATGCCGTCTTTGTCCCAAAGCAAATAAAGCAAGCGAGACCGTAGCGATTGATTGTATCGCATGCGTCCCCGGACGCAAGAAACGAACGCGAGCGAGTCCGAAGACTCGCTCAACGTCTCAAATTATCTCAAGCGACGTCGGCAATAATGCCGGCGGCGATTTCGTTAAGGTAGCACGGCGGCTGCGCCGGCGACGGCTCCCGCCTCAAAAGCGGCACCGCGGAGGCTAAGCGGCGCGCCTTCGATAATGTAGGGAGCGCAACTTCCCGGGCGATAGTAGCCAAGGTCGTAAATGCATTCGGTCGGCGGTTCGAGACCCATTTCGTAGGGAAGGATCGGAAACCGCGCGAAGAAATTGGCGCCCGAGGCCACGGGTTGGAGCCAAGGCCCGAATCCGTGTCCGTAGCGTTCAAGCTGCGTATCTTCAAAATAGAGCGGCTTATGACAGAGCGCCGAGGCGGTCCAGGTGTAGGTCGTACCGTCCCAGCAGCGAGGCGTGAACTGATCCTCGCCCCAAGGGCAATCTTGCGGAACGTCCCCCGCGCTGAGCGTGATTTTCGCGGTCAGTTCAGTGATCGGCTTCAAATTTTTCGGCGAAGGGCACTCGAACTTCAATTCGTTGACGCGGAAGTTCGACGGACCTGCGTTCATCGGCGCACGGTTGTTTTCGGGGGCGACCGGAACGAACGGATTATCGTTCGGCGATCGGCGCGGAGCGGTCGATTTGGCCGAGCCGGGAAGATCGCCCGGTTCGCCGGGAACGGCGTCGGGCATGGGCGTTTGATCGGCGGCGAGCCGAACGGCTCCGTCGCGTTGCGATTGATACCGATCGGCGGCCGCAAGATATTCCGTCTGCTTGACGGCAGTTTGCGGAGCCGATTTCTTTTTATAGGGAACCCATTTCAGACTGCCGTTGGCGTTCGCCGCGGCGGCCGGGCGATATGGCTCGCGGTCGGCCGAGGCGTAACCGGCGTCGTCATAGGCGTCGGCGGCCTTTGAAGAGGCCGCAAGCGTCGTCCAGCCGACGACGCTAAGAGCGAAGATAAAGCCCGTGAGGGCGAGAGGCGAACAAGAGCGTTCGCCTCGGCTTTTGACGAGGACGGCGAGGTTAGTTTCCTTCGCCGCCGTGTTCGGCGCTATAGTTAGGCGCTTCCTGCGTGATCGTAATGTCATGGGGATGACTCTCCCGTACGCTTGCCGGCGAGACCCTCAGGAATCGCGCATCCTTACGCAATTCTTCGATGGTTCGCGTTCCGCAATATCCCATACCCGCCCGCAATCCGCCGACGAGTTGGTAAACGAATTGACCAAGTTGTCCTCTGAAAGGAACCCGACCTTCGACGCCCTCGGGGACGAGTTTGTCGGCTTGGCGCTGGTTCCCTTGTCGATACCGTTCGCTAGACCCATGAACCATGGCACCGAGCGATCCCATTCCGCGATACACCTTGAACGTGCGTCCTTGGTATAAAATCGTGGTGCCGGGGCTTTCTTGCAACCCGGCGAACAGTCCGCCGATCATGACGGAGCTAGCTCCGGCGGCGATGGCTTTCGTAATGTCGCCGGAATAGCGGATTCCGCCGTCGGCGATAATTGGCGTATTTGTTTTGGCGGCGACTTCGGCGGCTTGGGAGATGGCCGTGATTTGCGGCACGCCCACGCCGGAAATCACTCGCGTCGTGCAAATCGAGCCAGGACCAATGCCGATTTTCACGGCGTCGGCGCCGGCGGCGATCAAGTCGGCACACCCCTCGGCCGTGGCGACGTTACCGGCCACGACGTCGATGTCCCAACGCTTCTTGATACCGCGAACGGTGTCCATGACGTTGGCCGAATGTCCGTGGGCGCTATCGACGACAAGTACGTCAACGCCTTTCCGGATGAGTTCGTCGGCCCGATCGTAATCGTGGACTCCAATGGCCGCTCCAACCCGCAGCCTACCTTTCTTATCTTTACAAGCCTTTGGAAACTTCCTCATCATGTCGATATCCTTGATCGTGATGAGGCCCGTCAGCCTAAAATCTTCGTCAACCAGCAAAAGTTTCTCTACCTTTTTTGCCATTAAAATCTTCTCAGCTTCCTCAAGCGTCACATCTCCCGTGGCTGTGATCAAGGTTTCCTTGGTCATAACCTCACCGATCGAGCGACCTAAATTCTCTTGGAAGCGAAGATCGCGACGGGTTAGAATGCCGACGAGCTTACCGGAAGCTTCGGTAATCGGCAGGCCGGAGACGTTGTGCTGGTCCATCAAGTCTCGGGCGTGAGCAAGAGTGCTTTCGGGGGGGAGAGTCGCCGGATTGGCGATAATGCCGTTCGCCGAGCGTTTTACCTTTTCAACCTCCTCGATTTGGCGTTCCATCGAGAGGTTCTTATGAATGATGCCGATGCCGCCCTCGAGGGCGAGCGCGATGGCCATCTCGCTCTCCGTGACGGTGTCCATCGGAGAGCTGAGCATCGGAATGTTGAGCGGGATGCGTTTGGTGAGTCGACTGCGCACGTCCACGTCGGCGGGCACGACCTCGCTGTATCGAGGCGCCAACAAAACGTCGTCGAAAGTAAGACCGAGGAATTCACAAACTTTGTCTTGCATGGTACCGGTCCTCCGCTCGGAAAAGGGTAAACCTTGCATTATGAGGAAGAGGCGACAGAATGGCAAGTAGGCGGCTGGGGAATCAAGCAACCGGCGAAAGAGGGGTGCGAATTATCGCTCACCGCCGCTGGAACGAAACCTACCCCCTTTTAAGCCGCTTCCCGACGCGCATCCCGCCAGAATTGCCGCAAACGGACGGCCAGGAACGTCCCGTCTTCTACTTAGGGCGGCGAGAAGAGCGTTGCTTGCGGCTCATCTTCTTGTCGAAACCGTAATCGACGAGCTCAAGCGTGCTACGGCGGACGATTTTCCCTTGAGCGTCTTGTTCACGCGAGACGTTACTTACGACGCCGCCGGGAACCTCGGGGCAAAGGACCGCGATCGTGACGACCGTTCCCTTGGGATTCTTTTGCGTGGTCTTCGAGTAGACGGCGCTTCGAGTGACGCCGAGGACTTTGCACGGCATATCAAAAGCGATTACCTCGAACGTCGTTTCGCTGAGAGTCTTCTTCCCGTCGAGGTCGGAGGTCACG
Organism: Thermoguttaceae bacterium; assembly: GCA_963665265.2. Lineage (GTDB taxonomy): Bacteria > Planctomycetota > Planctomycetia > Pirellulales > Thermoguttaceae > CAXXHQ01. The sequence goes on from CAXXHQ010000001.1 coordinate 801,805, forward strand.
CTTTCTCGGCGAAGGACATGCGGAGCGACGGCCTGCGAGAAGTAGGCTTTGGTCGTGGTCTTGCTGGTCGGTGTCGCCGAGGAATATTCGTAAAGCAGGCAGTTTACCGAACGATCCTCGATTTTAATTTGAACGGGAACGGGATCTTTCGTTTTCAGCGAGGTCGAAAGAGGCTCGCAAAAAAAACTTTGCTGCACGATCTGCGGATCGACGTCGTATTGTTTGCCCGACATTTCAACGCTCGATTGCATTTCGAGACAGACGGATTCGCTGCCGACCTCGTCAAGAATGGTCGTGCTTTCGACGACGTTCGTGACGGCGAGGTCGCCGGTTTCGGCGGAGCCGCTTTCGGTGATAATGCGAACTTGCTTCCAAGCGCCGGGCTGAAAGGTTCCCCACGGATGCAATTGAGCGGGAAGCGCGGGTTTGCTTTCGTCTCCGCCGCGACTCGCCGAATGCTGACACAGCCCGATCGCAAGAGCAATCGCGCAAAATCGAGTTGCGACGAAGGAAGGTCTCATGCGAAATAAAGCCGGAAGGGTGAAGGCGGGATACGACGCCGTGCTTGCGAGATAATCGCGCAAAGCCAAACGTAACAATTATAACCTCGAAAAAAGTCGTTTCGCAACGAAAAAAACGCTATTCCCGAGATAGATCGCCGTCGCTTACCTCTTGTAGCGATTGAAGTTAACGCGGAAAGCAAAGAAAAAACTGGCGATTACGGGAGAATTTCGGATTAAAAAGAAAAAACGGCGACTTAAAGGCCGGCGGCGACTTCAAAAGCGCCGACGATTTCGGCGTCTTGGCGGGGGAGAACGCTGCGGAGATCGATGACGACGCGGTCGGCTTCGACTTTACAAGTAAGGGAGGGAACGCCGCAACGGAGCGTGGCGGCAAGGCGTTCGGCGGGACCATGGGCCGGAGTGACGACCACGCGCCATGTCGGAAGCTCTCGACCTGGCAATGGAACGCCGCGAAGGTAGGCCACTCCCGATTGAGGCTCGGCCCGAAGTACGACGTTTTTAGCGGCGGCGATTTGCGGGGCCAAGCGTTCAGCTCTATTTTGCAAATTCTCTTTCGAAACGCAGGCCAACTGAACGACCGGAACGGCCTGGGCGGCTCGTTCGGGTTCGCGGTGCAAGCGGAGCGTGACGGCCAAAGCGGTGAGAGTAAGCCGGTCGGCCGCGGCGACGCCCACGAAGGGATGCTTGGCGATTTGGTCAATAAAAGTTTTTCGGCCGAGAATGATTCCGCATTGCGGCCCGCCGAGCAGTCCGTCTCCGCGGAGAATGACGACGTCGGCCCCGGCGCGAAGACTTTCGACGGCGTTGACGGCGCTTACAGTCGGCGCGGCGGGAAGTCGATCGAAGGGCGCTTCGGCGGCGAGCAAATGAACGACGGGAACCCGATAGGAGCGGGCGAGAACGACCAACTCGCCGAGAGCGGGACGATTGATCGCTCCGGAGACGAGAAAGTCGCGAGGCTCGGCGCGGAGAATCGCGGCGACCTTTGAATCGTCTCGCTCAAGAGCGACCGAGTAATCTTGAATATTCGTCGCGGCGGTGGCCCCGACCTCTCGAATTTTTGCGTGACCGGCCGCGATAACGTCGGGAAGTCGTAGCCCCCCGTCGAATTCCGTGATTTCGCCTCTCGACACGAGAATTTCCCTGCCCGAGGCCAAGGCCTCGCAAGCGAGGACCGTCGCGACGCGCTCGTCGTTCAGAATGAGCGCAGCCTCGGCTCCGCTAAGCTCGCGGAGCGCCGAAACGATGGCCGAGTCGCGTCGGACCGGCTTCCCCGATACGATGTCGAGCTCCCAATGCGCGTAGTCGCGGGCGGAAGCGGAAAGCGAGGCGACGGCGGCGTCGGCCAAGGGGACTCCGCCAAGATCGTTGCGGAGAATGATCCCCGTGGCGTTGATCGTCGCGCGCGGCGTGAAAACGATCCCCTCGGCCACGCGACGAGCGATCCGCTCAGCCAGCTCGGTGGCGTTCGGGAGAGTCATTTCGGCGGCGGCGGTGACCGCTTCATGACGAATTTCGTCGAGCGTGGCGAGAACGACGTTCGCCAAGGCGTTGCGGCTAATTTTGGAGACGAGCGCCTTTAGCGGCGGGCTTTCCAGCAATTCGCCGACGGTCGGGATATTTCGGAGCGGATTTTGCATGGCGATGGTTTACTTCGCGGGTTCGCCGCCGACGTCAAAATTGAGTTGCGGCGGCGCGGCGGGCTTTTCCTCTTTCTTCTCGGCGGAAGTGCCGGCGGGCGTCGCCGGAGCCGCGCCAAACGGAGCGGCGTCGTTCCCGCTTTCGACGGCGATCGGTATGCGTTTGCTTCGGTCGGCCAAAACGACGTCTAAATGGACGAACTCCCATTTTCCGTCAACAAGGCGTGCTTGCAATTCAACGGTGGCGCGGCCATTGGGTCCTTTGATTCCCCAGTACATATTGTCCGAGGAGCTGCCGCTGGGAATCAGTTGCGTCATGGAAAGCGGTTCGCCGAGGGTCTCTTTAACCGTCGCGTCGGCGAGAACTTTCTGATGGGCCGAGTTAAACGGCTCTCCGCGTTTGTACTTAATAAAAACGCTCGCCCCCGCGATAACGACCAGGATGAAGATCAGCAGCTTGCGAAAGAAGCCGCATTTGCATTTTTTCGTCTCGCAGGCGCAGGCCGGGGCGGCCGCGTCGGTTTTGTTCTCGCTTCCGTTCATAATCAATCCTCCATGGAAAAGAACGCGGTTAATCTTCTTTATCGGCGAGGGCCAGGAAGTCGGGATGAATCTCCCGCCATGTTTGGTCGGAACCTTCAAAGACGACCAGGGCGTTTCCGTTGCGGTTGAACGTAACGATGCGGCCCCGCAGGCCGGCGAATCTCGCCAGTTCGGGACGTTGCGAGTCGATCTCAACTTCACGCCCCGCAAATTTTTCGATCATTTCGGTCTGTTTCGAGTCAAGCATAAATTATTGTCATCGAAGTTTTTTTCGACGACTCGCAATTTGTTTTTTTCTAGGCGTCGGTCTTGAGGTAACGCAAATAGGCGTCTAAAAACTCTTGAATATGCCCGTCGAGCACGCTATGAAAGCTCGTCGAAGCGCAGCCGGTGCGAGAATCTTTCACGCGTTGATCGGGATGCAAAAAGTAACTCCGAATCTGCGAACCGAAACCGACTTTCGGCATTTTATTATACTTCGCGGCTTGCTCGGCCTCGCGTTTTTCCTCTTCGATCCGCGCCAATCGCGCGCGCAACATCTTCATCGCCAAAGTGCGGTTCTTGTGCTGGCTGCGTTCGCTTTGGCAAGCGACGACGATCCCCGTCGGCTTGTGGATCAATCGGACGGCGGAAGAGGTCTTATTAACATGCTGCCCGCCGGGACCGCTTGAACGGAAAACCTGCTCCTCAAGGTCGTCTTCGCGAATTTCTATATCGACCTGATCGGAAACTTCGGGCGAGACGTCGACGGCGGCGAAACTGGTTTGCCGTTTTCCTTCCGCGTTGTAGGGGCTAATCCGCACAAGGCGATGAATGCCGGTCTCCCCTTTAAGGTAGCCGTAGGCCATCGGGCCGCGCACGGCCACGGCGGCGCTATTAATGCCGGCCTCAATGTTGTCTTGCCGATCGAGAAGCTCCACTTCGCAGCCCGCGTCCTTCGACCAATTGACGTACATGCGCAGGAGCATTTCGGCCCAATCGTTGGCGTCGGTCCCGCCGTCGCGCGCGTTAATCGTGACGATGGCGTTGTTGCCGTCGAACGGGCCGTCGAGGAGAGCTTGAATTTCAAGCTCTTCAAGCTTCGCTTCGAGGCGCTCGATTTCCGCCGGAGCCTCCGAAGCGAGACTCTCGTCCTCCGTGGCCATCTCAATCAGCGCGGCAAGGTCCTCGCAGGCCTTAACCGTATCCTCAAGAGGCTTAACGATCGCCTTGCACGATTTCAAATGGGCGACCACCTCCTGCGCCTTCTCCTGATTGTTCCAAAAATCGGAAGCGGCCATTTGAGATTCCAGATCGCGGATGAGCGCACGCTTACCGTCGAAGTCAAAGAGAGTCCCGCAGTTGCAGGATGCGACGTTGAATGCGTTCGGCTCGATCGAGAATCTCACGTTCCATAATATCCGCCTTATGTATTTGGTAAGGGGTATATTGTATAATTTGAAGAAGCCGGGGAAAAGGCGAGTTTTCCCCCGAATTACTCCCCCATTCCCCGCCGAAAGTCATTTTTTTAAGCGCCGCCCATGTCAAAAGTCGTATTAGCCATGTCCGGCGGGGTCGATAGCAGCGCGGCTGCCTCCCTTTTACGGCAAGCCAAACACGATGTGGTCGGCGTCTTCATGCGGCATGGGCAAGCCGACGATTCCCCGCCGACCGATGGTTGCGGTTGCGGTCTATCTGAAGCCTCGAAAAAACAAGGGTGCTGCAGCGCGGCCGACGCAGCCGACGCGCGCCGAGTCGCCGAGTCGCTTGACATCCCCTTCTACGCCCTCAATTTCGAGCGGGAATTCGATTCCATTATCGACGATTTCTGCCGCGAATATGCCGCCGGTCGAACTCCGAACCCTTGCGTCGAGTGCAACACCCGCTTGAAGTTCGGCAAACTGTTCGAATATGCCGACGCGGTCGGGGCCGAATTCGTCGCTTCGGGCCATTACGCGAGATTGGAGCCGGCCGACGACGGCGAAGTCGCTTTGCGGCGCGGCTTGGACGAAAGCAAAGATCAATCCTACGTTCTGTTCGGCGTGCGCCGCGATTATCTAAAGCGTCTGCTCTTCCCCGTGGGCGAATACCGCAAAGAGGATATCCGACGGATCGCGGCGGAATCGGGCTTGCGCGTCGCCGAGAAAAAAGACAGCCAAGAAATTTGCTTCGTGCCCGACCAGGACCATGCGAGGTTCGTTCGCGCTCGATTGGGCGATTACGACGCAAGCGGCGAGATCGTTCTTTCGGACGGAACGGTCGTGGGCAAACACGACGGCATCGAAAAATTCACGATCGGCCAGCGCAAGGGGTTGCGAGTGGCGTTCGGCGAGCCGCGTTACGTGCTGCGAATCGAACCGGAAACGCGACGCGTCGTGATCGGCGAACGTGAAGAGCTTGCATGCCGAGAGTTCTTCGCCGCCAAAGCGAATTGGCTGACGGAGAGTCTTCCGGCTGAAAAGGCGTTCGCATGCAACGTGAAGATTCGCTATCGCAGCCGAGCCTATCCGGCGCGCGTGACGCGGCTCGCGGAATCGCGATTTCACGTGTCGTTCGAGGAGCCTGCCTACGGCGTGGCGCCGGGACAAGCGGCCGTTTGCTACGACGGCGATCGCGTGCTGGGCGGCGGCTGGATCGAGTAAGCTTTTCGAGACGTTGCCCTGACCTTCAAGGTTAATCGGACGGACAGGAATGTCCCTCCTCCTAATCTATTGGCCGTTGTTTTTTATGATATCGACGAGGAGCTTGGCGTTTTCGGGCGGGGTCGAGGGGAGAACGCCGTGCCCGAGATTAAAAATATGGCCGGGTTGGCCCTTCAATTGATTCAAGATGCGCGTGGCTTCGGCGCGAATCACGTCGGGAGAGCAAAGCAAGACGGCCGGGTCGAGGTTTCCTTGAAGCGGAACTTCGGAGCCGATCATCTCGCGCGCGGCGCCAAGGGGAATCCGCCAGTCCAAACTGATCGCGAAATTCTTTCGGTTTTTGCCGAGGTCGCGCGCGCCGAGGATAAGCGCCGGGTTGCCGGTGAAAAAATAAATGATCGGCGCGTCGGGCGGAAGAAGGTTTATGAGCGTTTGAATATACGGGCACACGTAACGGCGATAGTCCTCGACGGCGAGACAGCCGACCCAACTATCGAAGATTTGAACGACTTGCGCGCCGGCGGCGAGTTGGGCCGTGAGGAGCTTGGCGACCGATCGGGCGAATCGCGTCATAAGTTCGTTCCAGGCTTTCCCGTCGTCGTGCATGAGCCGCTTGACGTTGATGTAGTCGCGACTTGAACCGCCCTCGACGGCGTAGGCGGCAAGAGTGAACGGAGCGCCCGCAAACCCGATCAAAGGGAGTTCGACCGGCAATTGCTCGCGAGTTTTTCGCACGGCTTCGAGGACGAAGCCGAGTTCGGCGGCGTTTTCGAGTTCTCTGAGTCGAGAGACGTCTTTCGCCTCGCGGAGAGGATTATCGATCTTCGGGCCGTCGCCGGCGGTGAAAGTGACGTTCAAGCCCATCGGCTCGAAGATCACCAGCAAGTCGGAGAAAAGGATGGCGGCGTCGACGCCGAGTTGCTCGACGGCCGTCAGCATAGCTTCCGCGCAAAGCTCGGGGTTTTTGCAAAATTCGAGAAAATCGCGTCCGCGACGAGCCTCGCGATACTGAGGCATGTATCGGCCCGCCTGCCGCATCAGCCAAACAGGTCTCCGTTCGACAGGTTCAAGCCGGAGCGATTTGAGAAGCAGGCTGTCGCGGCAAAGGGTCGTCATGGCCGAGCGTTCTTTGGTTAGGGAGAGCGCAAAAAAAGAAACGGGCCTGTCGCGGAGAACCCGACAGACCCGTTTAATTCTAACAGTTTATTTCGTTCGCGTTAATTAGTTGCGGACGATGCTGCGGCTGGCTTGATACAAGCTGCTGCGATTGTACGAGGCCGACGGATCGGTCTTCGGGGCGGTGGGCAACGGAGCGGCTTCAGGAGCCTTGGCCGGGGTAGTCGCCGGAGCGGCGGCCGGGGCGGCGCCAGTGCATCCGCAAGCCGGTTCACAAGCCTTGGGCGCTTCGCAAGCGGTGCAACCGGCCTTATGGCACTTGTGGCACTCGACTAAGCTGAACAACGCGTCAACCAGCTCAAGGACCGGACGGCAACGCGGTTTGCATTCGCCGCACTTCGGTTCGCAAGTCGGAGCGCAAGCCTTGGGGGCTTCGCAAGCTTTGCAAGGATCGCAAGCCTTGGGGGCTTTGCAAACGCGGACCGGTTTGCAGGCCGGTTCGCAAGCCTTCGGAGCTTGGCAAGCCGGTTCGCAAGCCTTCGGGGCTACGCAAGCCGGAGCACAAGCCTTGGGCGCTTCGCAAGCCTTCGGAGCGGCACAAGCCTTGGGCGCTTCGCACGCTTTTACCGGATCGCAAGCGCACGGCGAGCATTTGCAATGATCGCACGTGAACAGATCCTTGATGCCCGCGAACAAGTCACGGACGGGGGTCGGACGGCAGCACTTTTCGCACTTCGGCGCACAAGCCGGTTCGCAAGCCTTAGGGGCTTTGCAGGCCGGTTCGCAAGCCTTCGGAGCGACGCACGCCGGCTCACAAGCCTTCGGAGCGGCGCAAACCGGAGCACAAGGCTTCGGAGCTTCGCACGCCTTCGGCGCTTCGCAAGCTTTTACGGGATTGCAGGCCTTGACCGGTTCGCAGGTTTTGCACGCGCCGCAGGCACCGCATTCTTTCAGGCCCAACATGCGATCCAAAAGCTCCAAGCTGAAGCCCTGGGTGCAGAGGGCGGCGCTCAGTAAAAGCGCTCCAATAATCGTTTTGCTTTTCATTGAGCAACAACTCCTTTACAGAGAACTGGGGAGCGGTGTAGTTCCTTTGCCTGATCTCGAAGCCTCTTCTCCGTGAACGCAACCGTTACTTGGCTTTTTTTGCGGGGTAAAGTCCGCTTACGGTCGCAATCTTCAAACAGCTTCAATCTCGGGCGGGAAGCAGGGTCATCTCCCGACAGTTCACACGGTGTACTGCGCCAGGTCCGTCGAACCTATCCTTGGCTCGATTGATACCCGATCCGGTTGCCTGACGCACCCTGAACATGTATCACTTCGACACATGCGATTTTTTTTAGGGCCAGATACCGTATCGGCTTGAAAAAGAAGCCGCCTTGAGCGAACGAAAGGTATTTCCAGCAAACGGTTTACCTCTCTCGTTGCGCAAAGATTTCCCATTGCAGAGAGTAGGCAAAATTTAACGATTGTACGCCCAGCCAAGCCCCCAAAGACGCCTCGAAAAGTCATCGCCGCGAGAAAATCCTTCGCGGCTTACCCCGACGGATTGCTCGAAAAACTAAACCTGGGCTTCATGACAGGAAAAATGCCGTCGAGCCCCAACCGTAGAAGCGGAGAAAATCGGCAAACTTTAACGACGCCAAAGCTGGAAGCCATGCAAAAAACCGAGGAAACGACGCCCGGATCGAACGCTATCCGACCAAGACGTGTGGACAACCGGCGAAAAATTATGGAAAATGCGAACGATGAGGCCGTTTGGGCGGTCTTTATTGGTAAATATTATTCGCTCGTTGCATGAATGCCCCTCGCAAGAGTAGAGCGGCGCCTGCAAGCACGCACTCCATACAGGATTTTGCCGCATGATTGCGCTCATCGATAATTACGACTCGTTCACCTACAACCTCGTGCAACGCTTGGGCGAGATCGACCCGAGTTTGGACCTGCAAGTCTTTCGCAATAATAAAATTACGGTCGACGAGCTAGAGGCGCTCAAGCCGGCGCGGATCATTATTTCGCCCGGCCCTTGCACGCCGAACGAGGCCGGAATTTCGGTCCCCTGCATCCAACGCTTCGCGGGCAAAATCCCACTGTTCGGCGTCTGCCTCGGTCATCAGTCGATGGGACAAGCCTTCGGCGCGACGATCGTCCGATGCGGCCGCTTAATGCACGGCAAAACCGACATGATCAGTCACGACAACCAAGGATTGTTCGAAGGACTCCCCAATCCCTTCGTGGCGACGCGCTATCACAGCTTAGTGATTAAGCCCGACACGCTGCCCGAAGAATTCGCAGTAAGCGCGTGGAGCACGGCGCCCAACGGCGAATTAGAAATCATGGGCATCCGCCATAAGAAATATCCGATGTTCGGCGTGCAGTTCCACCCGGAAAGCTTTTTGACCGACTGCGGCGTAAAGATCCTGGAAAAGTTCTTGAGCGTGTAGCGTTTGTAAATAGGGATATTCGTAGGGTGCGTGCAAACACCACCCTACAACTCGTCTCGCAGACTTCTTTTCGCGAACGTCTCCTTCAAGATGAGGAATTCGGAGACCAACCCCATGCCGAAGCCAAAAATATTCGCCCAATCGGGACCGGTTCGAGCAAGGAAAACGCCGCACACGACCAGCAACGTCGAGGAACAAAGGAACAACAGCAGCAAAATGGCGTTTCGCATGGGTTGAGCCCTAGTTCATGAAGATGGCGGAAACTTCGATTGATTTTATGTCGCCCCTAAAGGGGCTTAATACAATTTTCTGCACGAGTTCCGTGGGCTAAACGCCCACGGCTTAATTCTTTCGTCCCTTCGGGACTGCCGGGCATTAGCGCAAAGTCAGCGAGGCGGAGCCTCGATTCTAGCCGGTTCCCAGGCAGAGCCTGGGAACCAGGAACGAGACAGGCAGGAATCTCTTGTCATGCACGGGGTGCATGATCTACGAAGCTATAAATTCAGTTTGCGTCGCCGCCGGTTAATTTTTGCTCGACTTGATCGGCCTGCCACGCGATGGCCGACAGAATTCGGCTAACATCGAGCGGGGTCAACGTCTCGGCCAACTGATTCGTCTGCAAAACGACCGTTTGCGCGCCGCCGATATCTTTCACCGCGAACGCGCCGTGAACCGTCGATACGTTGTACTGCAACAGAGCGGCCGCGTTCTTTTCGACGAACGGTCCGCACACGGACCAATAGTTGACCACCGGCGCGCCCGACGGATCTTTTTGACCGAACTCGACCGTTACGATCTGCTTCCGTAACGTTCCGATCGGAATCGTGATCTTCATCGCATCGCCGGCCTCTTCGATTTTATAGACGGCGGCCGCCGCCACGTTGCGCACCAACGTCTTCGGATCGACGTTGACGGGCGAGAGGGCGTCAAAACTCGGCCCGAACGCGACGGGAGCTGCCGACGCCCCCGCCGATGCAGGAGCGACCGGCGACGCTTGAGCTGGCCCCGAGGCGCTCATCGCCTGTTGAATCATGCCGGGCATCATCATGCCGAAGCCGGCGCCCATTCCCATCCCCATCGCCGATTGCCCCATGCCCGCCGCGCCGTTTTGCTCGGCCAATTTGGCCATGCTATTCGCGGCTTGATACTTCATATAGGCGTTCAAATCGCCGACGGCGCCCATCGAGCTGCGAGTGTCGATCGCCTTCTGCACCTCCTCGGGAGGAGTGATCGCGTTGATGAAGAAATCGACGAGTTCCAACCCGTACTTCGTGAAGTCGGCGGCGACCTCCTTTTTCGACTCGGCCGCTAATTCGTCGTACTTGCCCGGTAAATCGAGCAAGCCGCATTTCATGTCCGAAAGAACATGCGCCAATTTCGACAAAATCAAATCGCGAAAATAGGATCCGCACGCCTCGGTCGTATATTTTCCTTGCGTTCCGACGACGGTGTTGACCAGCAGCTTAGTGTCGACGACGCGGAACGAGTATTTTCCGAAACCGCGAAGGCGGACCATCCCGAAATCGGGATCGCGATAGACGATTGGTTCGCGAGTCCCCCATTTCTGATCGAGAAAGGTCTGCTTTCCGACGAAGATGACCTGTGCCTGAAACGGAGACTTCTCCCAAGGAATCGTAAGCAACCGGGTAAGGATCGGCACGTTCGCGGTGACAAGGGTATGTCGTCCGGCGGCGAATATATCTTGCGCCTCGCCGCCGTAGAAAAAGACCGCCTCTTGATTCTCCTGAACGATCAATTGGGCGCCGATCTTGATGTCAGCCGAGCCGTCCTCGGGCACTCGTTGAACGAGCGAGGTATTCGAGTTATCGAAAAACTGAATGACTTCCATCCGAATGCCCATTGTTTTTTTTCTCCAGGATTAGTTTCAAGGATATTGTCGGGAGCTTGGAAACAAGCTCGCTAATTACAACCTTTTGGCATGCTCATAATACCCCGCCGGAGGTTCGGCGAAAAGTAATCGTTTTTCTCGTCGGTCTAGACCGGGGCACTGTATTATTCGCCGCCGGCAACTCCATATTGTCCGATCTTGGCTTCGCGGAGTGTTAAACTGGGCAATTCCGCCGTTTTTTTATCAAAAAGCTCGCCGAGAATGTTCCATTTGACGCTATCTCCCCCCAGACGAACGCATTTTTTCATGGAACTTATATTGGCGAGAAATGAGGTCGATGGTATAGTCCCGCCTCACTAGGTTCGCGCAATATGATCGCGAACGTAATTTAACGCACCCAAACCACGCTTACGGCAGCCTCGATGAACCGACTATTTCACGGAGCATGGCAAGTTCTTTTCGGCGGCTTGGCGGCGATTATGCTGTCGGGCTGCGCGGAAATGCCCGCGTGGGTGCCGTTCCAGCCGCCGCGGACCGACGATCTTCCCGGCGTGGTGACGCCGGGACAGAAGAATGCCCAACTCCGCAAGCTTCGGATGGACGCGGAAGAGGTCGGGCCCGAGATGAAGTCGAAGACGGTCGCCTATCTCAGCGATTGGGTATGGCGGGAAAAAGACTCGCAGATTCGCGGTGAAATCATCCGCACTGTGGGCGAATACAACATTCCCGAGGCATCGAACTTCCTGAAAGCGGCCTTGAGCGATCTTGATCCCGACGTCCGCATTGCCGCTTGCCACGCCTGGGGGAAACGTAACGATCCGAATGCCTCCAAGTATCTCGCCGAAACGTTGCGCAGCGATCGCGACAAAGACGTTCGCTTCGCGGCGATTCGAGCGCTCGGAAATACTCACGATCAACAAGCCATTCAGGCTTTGAGCGAAATGCTCGCCGAGAAAGATCCGGCCATGCAGTATTACGCCGTCAACTCGCTAAGAAACGTGACGGGGCAGGATCTAGGAAATGACGTCGATAAGTGGCAGCAATACGCGAAAGACGGCAAACTGCAACCGGCGCCGATCGCCTCAAACCCGCTAAAAAAGCTGTTTTGACGATTGAGGCAATGCCCATCGCTAACTCGGGCATGCCAATATTTTCCGCGAAAAAAACCATCTTTTTTTGAATCGCTTTCGTAAGAACCGGCAATAAGAATTATCGAAACCGCCGCGACGTTTCGATGTCATATGAACCGCAAGCGATTTGCCAAAAAATTCGCATTTAAGTGATTGAGATTGGGAAAGATGCACGCTTTGCAGTTGCTACAAAACGACAAAGCCCGTAATATAGGGGCAATCCAGAATACTGCGCACGCGCTGCGGCTCGTCACCGAAGAAAGCGAGACGCCCCTCCCCTGGGACGTCGCCCAACTTAAAACGATTCAGGATGAGACAGAAATGGCTCCTTCCGACCGCCGTTGGCTGGCTTTTCATCGAGACGGTCGTTCCGTAGCGCGACATTATCGTCCGCCCCAAGACGCCGATCGGGCTCCCATGCAACCGTTACGCTTCACCGAACAATTCAAAGGCCTCTTCACCCTCGCGGTCCAAATGACCGCCACGGCGGGAGCGGACGGGATCATTTTGCTCCTCGACGGTCCGGCCGATTGGACTCGCCTGAAGACGATGAAGGGGAACGCCAAACTGATCGTCGCCGCCGATGGCCTCGAACAACTTGACGGTGCGAAGGAGTCGGGACTGGAATGCATCCACCTCGACATGCCCGATAGCCCTATTTACGAGCGCTTGACTCAGTCGGTCCTCGAAGCGGTGGCCGACGACATGCTCGCCCCCGGCTCGTGCGTCGTCACCCTCTACTCGGGATTCGACGCCGATGACGTCGATTCGCTGAGCGTGATCAACCTCGACGAACACTTGAACCGGCTCAGCGGCCGCGACCTTCGACAACTTGAAACTCGCGTTCCATTAGATACGCTTAAACTCGTCGTCGACCTGGCCGTGGAAATTGGCCGGGAAGGACGCGAGGGCAAGCCGGTCGGAACGCTATTCGTCGTGGGCGATTCGCGGAAGACGCTCAACAGCAGCCGCCCGGTCGGATTCGATCCCGTCCGCGGCTACAGCCGCAAAGAACGCAATCTGGCCGATCCGCGGGTTCGTGAAGGGATCAAAGAGATCGCGCAGATGGACGGCGCGATTATCGTTTCGCCCGACGGCGTGGTCGAAGCGGCCTGCCGCTATCTCGACTGCTCGGCCGCCGACGTGACGCTCTCGAAAGGGCTGGGGGCTCGCCATTGGGCCGCCGCCGCCATTAGCCGCGCCACAAACGCCGTGGCCGTGAGCGTCAGCGAGAGCAACGGAACGGTCCGCATCTTCCACAACGGCGAGGTCGTTCTCCGCATTGAGCCGAACATGCGCCGCCCGATGGTCTGGAAGGCGTTTGAATACGATCCGCCTTCGAGCGAAGGCAAGCAAAAAGGCCGAGAGATTGGCGAGTAAAGCGAACCTTGTGAATATCATTTTGCTCAATAGAAAAGACGCGTGCCCAAGCGCGTCTTTTTATTTTATTCAGGGCAAATCCTTGAACCGCTCTTCTTCTCCGTAGTGATTAGTCATGTCAAATCTGTTATTTCCCCCGCGAATTCATGTTCTACTTGCAAAGGAAGCTCGTGTGGGGCTCGTCATTCGACGTGGTCCCTCGAAACAGGTTGCTACCTTCCGTTGGAATCGCGATACCGACGAATTTCAACTCGGTCAGTGGTTGAAGGGCCGCATCTATGAACGACGTTGTGATATTTCGCCTGACGGAAAGTACTGGGTCTATTTCGCCATGAACGGAAAGCGGAATACGGAGACGAAAGGCTCTTGGACCGCTGTGTCGAAAACCCCCTACTTAAAAGCATTGGCGCTTTTCGGGAAAGGTGATTGCTGGTATGGCGGAGGGCTTTGGATTAACGCCAATACTTATTGCCTCAACGAAAGTTTCGTCAGTAAACATTTTCTGATTCGAGATTGCAATCTAGTGCGGCGCAACAAGACTCGCCAAATATCCCATAGATTCGGCGGTGAATGTCCAGGATTGTATTATCCGCGTTTGGCCCTCGACGGTTGGACGCTCTTAGAAGAGGAAATTCACGATGCGCAAAGATGCTGCAACGTATTTGAAAAAGACATTTTCGCCGGTTGGATACTGCGAAAATACGCCCACGCAGACAACTCTCGATCAGATAAAGGCTGCTATTGGGATGAGCATGAACTGATTCATAAGGAGACCCAAAAATTCCTCGGTTTTCCTCATTGGGAGTGGGCTGATCGGGATCGAGACCGATTAGTCTGGGCGACAAACGGAAAGCTTTTCGCGGCCAACCTAACAACTACCGGCATGGAAAACGAAACGGAGTTGCATGATTTTTCTAATATCAAGTTCAAACCTCTTCACGCTCCTTATTGAAACAAAAAAACGAACCTAGCATTTGAATTCCTTGCGCCCTGCCCCCTCCCCTACGGTCGATCCATCACCAGATCGATCGAGAACCGCGAGTTGGGAAGGTTGTTCTTCACGACCGGCGCGGCTTGAATCACCACCATTCCGCTCGGCTTTCCGCCGCTCTGCATTCCCTCGTACACCAGTCGGCTCGGTTCGTTGTTCGGCCGGCGAACGTATCCGTACTGCGACGTAATCATGCCGATCAATTGCCGGGGATCGCCGGTCGTTCCGCGAAAAGTGATTCGTCGCACTTGCTGCGAAGCGTCGAAATAATAGGTCAGCGCGCCGGCCAAATCGGTCGCATCGGAACCAGTGACCAAGGGAACTCGATACCCATGTAAGTGTAGCTGGGCGAGATCGGTCGAGACGCGGGGCCAGCGTTGCAAGACCCAGGCCGGCGCCACGTCGAAGCGGATCGCTTCGGTCATTTGCGGCAGCGGGGCGGCCGCGATGGAAGCGACCGCCGGATTCGAGTCGGGATAATAGGCCGTCACTTCGGTCGGCGTCAATGAAGAAACGTTCGACGTGATGGCGACGGGGTCGTCCAACCCCAAGCCCGCTCGAATCTTCGCCTGCTTCCAAACTTCGCCGAAGCGAATCATGCTGATCGGACCGCCGAAGGCCGCTAACAAAAGCAACGCCGCCCAAAAAGCTGTTTTTTTGAGTCCGCCTGCCGTTTTTTGCTGCGATTGAGCCGCGTCCGCCATAATCTCGCCTCGTCACTTCCCGATTATCGGCGGATCGAATGCGACGAACCGCCGTTTCTTCGCGGAGAAAGAGTCCGCGCTATCAGGTAGTTATCGGCGAAACAAAACGCTAAAGAAATATTGGTGAAAGAACGACGGCAGGGTCAAGCCGATCGGCGAGACCGTTTTTCCCGTCGAAACCGGCATCTTCGCCCCTACGCCCTATGCCCCACGCCCTAATCCCTGCATTCTATTTAACGATTTCTTCGGTAAAACGGTTTAGGTAATGAATACTGCTTGCCTCGCCGCGAAAACCGACGACGTGTTTATCGACATCCATCTTTTGGCCGACGACTCGCCCTGCGGCAATGTCGAACCGCACGTTTCCGGCGCTCTGCTTTTGAATGACTTGCGACTCGAGCGACGGATCGGTGATGGGGGTCATAATTTGCGTCTCGACATGAATGACCGCCACGCCCGACTTCACCTCATCGAGTTTATACAACTGGATGGCCTTGATTTTCTTCACGCCGCCCGTCGGCAGAGGAATATCGATGTCGTTCGGCTCGCTCCAGGTCGTTCCCACGGCCACGGCCTTTTCGGGCAAGGGCATCGTCACTTCGCCGTCCTGATTGGCCGCGTTTTGCGATTTCTTTTTCAAACGTTCGCGCGATAAAACCTTCCCTTGCGGGCTTAACGTCAACCGGGTCAACGGAACTCCGACCGAAGCGGCGGCGTCCTCAAAACCGACGGGCGCCTTTTTGTCGGTCTTGCTGTCGTAACGCAGTTCGGCGCTTCCCGACATCTTCTGCGTCATGACGACCGACTCGACGGAATGCTCAAACGTCATTGAGCCGTCGGGCTTAACCTCTAAGACCTTCCATACTTTGACCGATTCGCTCGTCGTCTTGGCCGTCTGCGTCACGCCCGAGACGGTGGTTCGAATCTCGGTCAATTGCGAAACGTCCCAGCGCAGCGTCTCATTCGGCTGGAATTTATAGCGAAGGGTATAGGTCGCCGCGTCGTCGGCCTGGGCCGATCCGACGAAAGAAACCGCCGCCGCCAAAACAAAGAATAATCCGTTGCGTATCATGATCGAATCCCTTCGTCCTTATATTACTTTATTCCTAGCCCTATCCCTTAATCCCTAGCCCCTTTTCAAGCTTCCGCTCCAGCCAAGTTTTTCGCGGAGCGTGCGGTAGTATCCATGCTTCGGGCCGACGATTAATTTGAACTTCGATTTCGCCGCCGCAACTCGCACTCGATCGCCGGGCTGAAGCTCGGCGAGGACTCGACCGTCAATCACGGCCGACGTGCCTGGATTCATCTCGACGACTTCAAGTTCGTAAACCCGATCCGCCGAATCGACGACCGGACGATGCGTTAACGCGTGCGGTCCGACCGGAACCAAGGCGAACGCCTGCATGCTTTGACGCAAGATCGGCCCGCCCGCCGACAGGCTATGCGCCGTCGAACCGACCGGCGTGGCCACTATCAAACCGTCGCAACTGTAGGTCGTGGCGAACTCGTCATCGACGAAGAGATTCAGCGAGATGATCGAAAAAGGCGGACCGGCTAAAACGGCCAACTCATTCAATCCCAATTGCCGCACCAGCTCTTTGCCGTTTCGCAAAACCGCTGCCTCGAACATTAAATGCTCGACGACTTTCGCGGCCCCGCTCCGATAATCGGAAAGAAGCTCGACCAATTCGTCGGGCTGAACGTTGGCCAAGTAGCCAAGGCGACCAAGATTGACCGCCGCGACAGGTAGTTGGCGAACGCCCATCTGATGCGCCGCCCGAAGAATCGAGCCGTCGCCGCCGAGTACGATCACTAAATCGGCCTCGACGGAAGAGAGGTCTTTCGCGCCGGTAAAATCGCTGAAAACGACCTCAACCTGCGACTCGACTTGGGCACGCAACCGCTCGGCCTCTTCAAGGACCGTCGGTTTTCCGGCAAAGCCCAGAAGAATCGCTCTAAGTCGTTCGCCGCGCTGATTTTTCCCGTTCGTAATGTCCATGAATGGGATGATAGCGGAAAAACGACTCCCCCGACAAGGGTTTTCAGAGGAGAACCGAGAATAAAGCCTGAAATCGAGCGTAGTTACGGCTTTTCGGGGCGGTCGTCGTTGAGAGGCTAAACGGAAAGGCGCTACTTGAATTCGCTTTTTGTTTAACATATACACACGTTTCAAGCTTGTTCTCCTCCTCGCATCCTTTCCAAAGTTTGACTTTTTCGCCGGGCGTTGTAAAATATTACAACGATCGATTCATTCGATCGCCGCCGGTTATCCGACAATGCCGCAGTTTATTTGGGATTTAGAAGACGATCCGATTGGCAACGTTCGGCATATCGCCGAGCACGACGTAACGCCCGACGAAGTGGAAGAGATTCTCAACGATCGGCAAAGCCGGACCGCGCAAAGCAGATCGACGGGGCGCCCCATTACGTTTGGCTGGACGTCGCAAGGCCGGTACTTGGCGGTCGTTTGGGAATTGATCAACGACGATCCGCCGGCAATATATCCGATTACGGCCTATCCAGCGTCGGAACCAGGCGCATCGAGGCGACTATGAGTTCAAAACCAGACCGCGTTCGCAAACAGCTTGATCGCACTCCGGAACGGCAGCGCGAGTTGGAGAAGATTCGCGCTCAATTTCAGAAGAACCGCCCAAGCTTAGACGAACTGATCGCGGAAGGGGACGTATTGGAAGTCGTTTCGCAGGGCGAGTATTTGGACTTGCACGAAATGCTTGCCGCCTTGAAATCCCGACGTGAAAGCGAAAAGCTCAGTCTGAGCGACGTGGCCGAGCGATGCGGGATGGATAAAGCGGCGCTCAGCCGATTGGAAAACGGCGTCTATCTCAACCCGACCGTCGATACGATTTATCGGTACGCCAACGCTCTCGGCGTCGAAATTGGTTTTTGCTTGAAAAGCTCTTAACTCTCACCGCAACGGAGCGTTACGCCTTCTGCAAGCTTCGCGGAACGCCGGAGCCTGCGGCGGGACGAGGTTTCGCTTTGGCCATTTCGTGACAAGCGCGGACCATTCCCTCCACGTTCAACCCGAGGTCGGCCATCAATTCGGCTCGGCCGCCGTGTTCGACGAATGCGTCTGGCACGCCCAAGCGACGAATCCGACTCGTGTTCACGCCAGCCTCGTTGGCCGCTTCCAGAACCGCACTACCGAATCCGCCCATCAGCGCGCCTTCTTCGACCGTGATGACGAACGGCGCCTCGCGAACGACTTGCGCGATCGCCGCCGTATCGAGCGGTTTGACGAATCGCGCGTTGACGACGCCGACGTCCAAACCGTCTTCGCTCAAGCGTTCCGCCGCTTCGACGCAATCGGTAAAGAGCGTGCCGCAAGCGATGAGCATGCCGTCTTTTCCCCGGCGATGAATTTCCGCTTTGCCCAAAACAAGCGGGACCGCCGCGCGATCGATCGTTTCGGCCTCCTCTTTCGGATAGCGAATGGCCGAAGGGCCGTCGAGCTTCAAAGCGAGATCGATCATCGGCCCGACGTCCGAAGCGTCACCCGGCGCCATGACCGTCATGTTCGGCAACGGACGCAAGAACGTCAAATCGAAGGCGCCGTGATGAGTGGGACCGTCGGGACCGACGATTCCCGCCCGATCCAAGAGCAACGTCACCGGCAAGTTTTGCAGGGCGAGCTCTTGGAAAATCTGATCGTAACTACGCTGCATAAACGTGCTATAGATGGCGACGAACGGACGGAGTCCCGACTTGGCCAAGCCGGCCGCAAACGCGACGGCATGCGATTCGCAAATGCCGACGTCGAAAAAACGATCAGGAAACTCGTCGCGAATCGGCTCGAACATCGTGCCTTGGCACATCGCCGCCGTTATGGCTACGACGCGTTCGTCTTCACGCATTCGCGCCAACAGGGCGTCACGAACCGTTTGCGTATAAGCTTCGCCTTTGCTCGTTTTAATCTGAACGACTTTGCCGTCGCGACGAACGAACGGGGCTGGAGCGTGGAACGTCGTAGGGTCTTCTTCGGCCGGCTCGAAACCGTGCCCCTTCTTCGTCACGACATGCAACAACACCGGGCCGTCAAGTTCTTTCGCCAAAGCCAGATATTTTTGCATTTGCGGTATGTTGTGCCCGTCGACCGGGCCGACGTAGCGAAATCCCAACTCCTCGAAGAACATTCCGCCGACCAACCCCGCCTTGACCGCGTCTTTCACTTGCAAGAGCAGGCGTTCGACCGGGTCGCCGATCATCGGCATCTTGGTCAACAGTTTTTGCACTTCGGTCTTGAAACCGGTATAGCGCGGATTCATCCGCAAACGGTCGAGCGATTCCCCCAATCCGCCCACTCGCGGGCAGATGGACATCTTGTTATCGTTCAAAATGACGATCAATTTTTTCTTGAGTCCGCCGGCGTTATTCATCGCCTCGAAGACGACGCCCGACGGAAACGCGCCGTCGCCGACGACGGCCACGGCATGACGATTCTCGTTGGGCCGAACGAGGTCGTCGCCCGCTTTCAGGCCAAGTACGGTCGCCACGCTGCAACCGGCATGCCCCGTCATGAAAAGATCGTAGTCGCTTTCGGCGGGATTAGGGTAGCCCATCAGGCCCCCTTTCGCTCGCATCGAGGGAAACTCGTCGTAACGACCGGTCAGAAGCTTGTGCGCGTAGACCTGATGCCCGGTGTCCCAAATAAGTCGATCTTTGCTGAAATCGAAGGTCGTATGCAGTGCGATGCTGAGCTCGACGACGCCGAGATTCGAAGCGAAATGAGCCGTTCGAGTGCAGGCCAATCGGCAAATGGCCTCGCGCATTTCCGCCGCTAGTTGATTCAGTTGCTTAGCGTCGAAGGTGCGAAGATCATGAGGCGAACGAATCGCGGCGAGCAAGTTGTCCATCAACGATTCCTTTCCAGGACGAAGCGGGCCAAAGCACGCAGTCCGACCGCCGCATCCCCAAAGGGAATCAAAGCGGTTACGGCTTCCTCGATCAATTCTGCGGCGCGACGAACGCTTTGGTCAATACCAAGAAGGCCGGGAAACGTGAGTTTACCGCGCTCGGCGTCTTTCCCGACCTTTTTACCCATTTCTTCCTCACTGCTTCGCACGTCGAGCAGATCGTCCGTAATTTGAAACGCTAGACCGACTTTTCGGCCGTATAGATTAAGTATATCCAGAGACGAAGACTGCGCCCCGGCGGAAAGCCCCCCTAGATGCAGGGAGACCTCGATCATTGCGCCAGTTTTCCTACGGTGAATGGCCTCTAAAAGTTCAATCCCCCCCGACAGTTGTGGAGCCGCCATATCGTCGGCCTGTCCCCCGACCAGCTTGCAACCGCCCGCCGCCTCGGCCAGCGACGCGCAACTCTGCGCCGCAACCGAATCAGGACGAACGTGCGCGGCCAAAGTCTCAAAGGCCAACGTCAGCAAGGCGTCGCCCGCCAAGATCGCCGTCGCCTCGTCAAACGCCTTGTGGCACGTCGGACGCCCTCGTCGTAGGTCGTCGTCATCCATCGCCGGCAGATCGTCGTGAATCAAAGAGTAGGCATGCACCATTTCGACGGCCGAGGCCGCGGGTAATGCCGCTTCGATCGCGCCGCCGCACGCTTCCGCCGCCAACAGAACGAGCATCGGGCGCAAACGTTTGCCCGGGGCAAGCAAACTGTAACGCATGGCTTCGCGCAGTCGATCGGGGCATCCTTCGCCCATCGCCGAAAAGCGATCAAGAGCCGCTTCGATCGTCGGCAGCAATCGCCGACTGTGTTCGGAAAAAGAATCGCTGTGTTTTTCGCTCATGGCGCCGTCCTTTGCCGTCCCTGTTTCCCGTCCCCTGCCCTGCCCCCTGACTTATTCTTCAAAAGGCTTCGTCGTCGGATTTCCATCTTCATCGACGCCGCTAAGTAATTCGATTTTTCGCTCCGCGCGACGAAGTTGGTCAAACGCCTGCCGCAGCAAACCGACGCCCTCTTCATAGCGGGCGAGCGATTCTTCCAACCCGATTTCTCCGTCCTCCAAATCGTGTACGATCGCCTCCAACCGCGCAAGCGATTGCTCAAACGTCAACGTCGCGCCCGTCTCTTCCTTAAGCGCTTTCTTCGCCATATGCCGCCTCCTTCATCCTTCCGCCCTCAGCCTTCATCCTTTTTATACTACTCCCACTCAATCGTGGCCGGCGGTTTGCTGCTAATGTCGTAAACGACGCGATTAACGCCTTTCACTTCATTGATGATTCGCGTTGAAATTTTCGCCAGCAAATCGTACGGCAAGCGGCTCCAATCGGCCGTCATAAAGTCTTCGGTGTTCACCGCTCGCACGGCGACGGCGTCGGCGTAGGTCCTAGCGTCGCCCATCACGCCCACGCTTTGAACGGGCAAAAGAACGGCGAAAACCTGCGACGTTTCGCGATACAAACCGGCCTTTTTAATTTCCGAAACGACGATCGCGTCGGCGTCGCGCAACGTGTCCAAACGCGTCTTCGACACTTCGCCGAGGCAACGCACGGCCAACCCCGGACCGGGGAAGGGATGACGCCATACGATTTCGTCCGGCAGTCCCAACTTCGTTCCGAGAGCCCGCACTTCGTCTTTGAACAAGTCGCGCAACGGTTCAATCAACTCGAAGGCCATATCCTCGGGAAGGCCGCCCACGTTGTGGTGCAGCTTGATCGTCGCGGCCGGACCGTCGGGCGAACCGCCGCTCTCAATCACGTCCGGATAAAGCGTCCCTTGCGCGAGAAACTTCGCGTTTTGAATTTTGGCCGCCTCGTCGGCGAAACACTCGATGAAGGCGTGGCCGATTCGTTTGCGTTTCTCTTGCGGATCGGTGACCCCTTCCAGCGCGCTCAAAAATTTGTCTTCCGCCTTGACCACGTGCAGGTCGGCTTTGAAGTGACCGGAAAACTCGCGGATGATCGCCTCTTCCTCGTCTTTTCGAAGCAAACCGTTATCGACGAGGATGCACGAAAGCTGTTCGCCGATAGCTTGCGAAAGAAGGGCTGCGGTCACGGCCGAATCGACGCCGCCGGATAAACCGCAAATCACTTGGCCGTCGCCGACTTGCTTGCGAACGGCCTCGATGGTTTCACGAGCGAAGTCGCCCAATTCCCACGTGCCGCCGCAACCGCAGACGTTTTTCAGGAAATTGCCGAGCAGTTGCGAACCTTGCGGCGTGTGCGTCACCTCGGGATGAAATTGAAGACCGAAGATCGGCAACCGAACGTGCTTGATCGCGCCGAACGGGCAAGTGTCGGTCGCCGCGAGAGTCTGAAAATCGCCGGAAACCTTCGCTACTTGATCGCCGTGACTCATCCAGACTTCAAGCTGACTGGGAAGTCCGGCAAAGAGCTTGTCGGGCTGAACGACCCGGCATTGCGCCCGACCGTATTCTCGGGCCGGAGCGTTTTGAACGTGACCGCCGAGGGCCTCACAGATTAATTGCATGCCGTAGCAAATCCCCAAAATCGGCAGTCCGAGCTGGAAAATCTCGGGATCGCACTTCGGAGCGCCCGCTTCATATACGCTGCTCGGCCCGCCGGAAAGGATGATTCCCTTGGGGGCCAATTCGCGAATGCGCGAGGCCGGCAAATCGTGGCGAACGATCTCGCAATAAACCTGCTGCTGGCGCACCCGCCGGGCGATCAATTGCGCGTATTGCGATCCGAAATCCAAAACCAAAACTTTTTCGTCGGCAAGCTTCTTCATAGGCTTCCTCGGCATCGTAAAAAAGGAAACGGCCTATTATAAATCGCCCGCCGATGGGGAACCAGAGCCTAGCCCCCTCCTTCTGGCTGATTCCGCCCGGTCGCTGGGCGCATTGCGAACGCCTATTTCCGCAGATCGCATGGAGAGAACCCGTGTAATCGTTCCACTTCCCCAAACCATTGTCCCTTAAAGCGTTCGGGATTATCATGACGGAGGAAAACCGCCTCAGCGGAAATTATTGGATTGCGTTTTCGAGACGACGGTTCCCTGTCCTTTTGCCGTTTCCCTCGCCGAGGAGTTTTGCGTGCTAATTCTGCTAACAAACGACGACGGCATCTACGCCCCCGGCCTGGCCGCTTTGGAAACCGAGTTGAAAAAACTCGGCAATGTGGTCGTGGTCGCCCCAGCCACCGAACAGAGCGGCGTCGGACACTCCATCACCTACCTGACTCCGTTGATCGCCAAAGAAGTCTTTCGCCGCAAGCCGGACGCCGAACCGCAACGTCGCGGTTGGGCTGTGCAAGGAAGCCCGGCCGACTGCGTGAAAATCGGCGTCCTGGAATTTTGTCCCCGGCGGCCAGACCTCGTCGTCTCAGGCGTCAACAGCGGACTGAACGCCGGAATCAACGTTCTATACTCAGGCACGGTGGCCGCCGCCGTCGAAGGAGCGTTCTTCGACGTCACGAGCGTGGCAGTCTCATTAGAATACGACGAGCATGCCGAGTTCGACAAAGCCGCTTCGTTGGCGCGCGGAGTCATCGAACGTATTCTGAAAAACAAAGGCGAGGAGCCGCAACTGTATAATATGAACATCCCGACGGCGGCGCTGGACAAGCCCGCCGACGTCCGCGTCGTTCCGATGAACGTAACCCGATATAATGACAGTTTCGAGAAGCGAGCCGATCCCTGGGGTCGAAATTACTATTGGCTGCACGGCGGACCGCCCGGCGCGGCCGAAGGGATCGACACCGATCTTTCGGTTTTGGCCGAGGGAAAAATCGCCCTGACCCCGCTCGACTATAATTTAACTTGCCGCAAATCGCTCCAAGAAATGATTTCTTGGAAATTGAGCGAAGAGTAGATATAAATATTATGTGGGCGTCATCGGCCCTCCTACGCCCCACGCCCTAATCCCTACGCCCTAATTTATTTTTTTCCGGAGCGAATACGATGCGTTGGACTTATCTATTCGGTTTGATCTCGTTAACGACTGTGCTTGGCTGCGGAAGCTCGGAGTCGAACGACGCGAAGAGCGAGCCGAGCAAACCGGCCGCCCAAACGGCGCCGACGGCTCAAACGAAGCCGGCCAAGAAGCCCGTCGACGTGCCGCCGCCCGAGGATGTCACCGTCACCGAAAAGGCGGAAGTCGGAGTGGGCGCCAAAGGTCGAGGCTACGCGCAAGGAATCGTCAGCACGCCGATCGCCGCGTACTTCTCCGTCCAAGAACGAGTCGTTTTCAACATCGAGCTTCCCGACGCCGTCCGCGCCTACCAATTCGAACATGATTTCAAAATGCCGAAGACGCATGAAGAGTACTGGCGCGATATCATCCAGAAATACGGCCTCGAGAAAAAACTCCCCCAACTCAAGCCCGGCCACCGCTATCGCTACGAACCGAAAACGCAAGAACTGATGGTCGATCACGAAGAGTAATTGAAACTCCGCCGAATGCTCGACGTTTTCTTTCGCGACCATTCCCTGTCTCAACTTTCCGGCATGCCGGTTGCTTTAATAACGTGATAGCCGTTTTTCCCCGGAAAAGCGGCGAAAACGTCGCCAAAAAGCCACGTTTTCACGCATCGCGTTGATTTTTAGCAACATGAAGGCACAGCCATGCACCGCGTCAACTACCCCCTCGCCATCCTGTTACTCTGCCAAGCGTTAATCTGCGTTCTGGTCCACATGACCATGACGAAAACGGCCCGGGCGAACGACGTCGAGGAATCGAGTTGGATTTTCCGACCGTCCTATTTTAGTCATCACCCGGCGACCGGCGAGCGAGTCGCGCAGTATGTCCCGGAAAGAACGCCCTTCGCCCGATTCGATCCGAGCTACGTCGAGAGCGGCTATCGCCAAAGCTCGCAGAATATAATTACGTCGGACGGGAGCTATGACCAGCAACGGACCGTGCAAAGCTGGGGCTACGCGCCCTATGGCGGCTGGGGCGGATACTACGGATTCGGCGCCCCCTTCTACGGCCCTTACGGCTATACGCCGCTAGGCTATCCAGCCACTTCTCAAACGCCGTTCCCCTTCGCCTTTCCGAACGTCGCCCCGACGGCGCCGAGCAACTAGCGTAACGTCTCGTAAATGACGCTCTGTAGGGAACGGCCTCCGTGCCGTTCCGATGACTGCGGAACGCCACGGCAATCGCCCGCCTCTACGCCTCACCACTGCATATCTTTTTCCGAATGGCCCGTTACGAGCCAGCGGCCGTTCTCTTTACGGAACTGCGCGGTAAAGGGTGTGGAATAGGCCCCGTAAGGGCTTTCGCCGGCTCGATCGCGAAACTGGAGCATGCCGCCGAATCTCGCCTCGGCCTTCTTCGGATCTTTCGGCGAATCGAATTGAATCTCCACGTTCGCGAATCGCGCCTTCGTGAATTCAAACCGATTCATCGCCCAACGAACTCTTCGCTGAGTCTCGGCGGCCTCGGGAGCAAGATAGCTCAACGTTTGATCGAGATTGTTCGCCTCGACCGCGACGACGATGGCGTCCATCGTCTGAATGACGCGCTCTCTCTCTGTCACGACCGCCCATTGAAGTAAGAACATTCCTCCGGCAATCGCTAAAACCGCCGCCATGGCGTATAGAATTTTTCCCAAACCGGTGCGAACGAGAAAGAACGCCAAAACGACCTCGCCGACAATGCCGAAGACGAGGGCCGGAACGGGACTTTCGACGAAGTATTCCACGGTTTCACGCCCCTATATATAAAGATCAAGATTTAGGAAAAGAAACGCCTCCGAAGTCCTTTATACTTCAGTCGCAATGAATCCGCAACAAACGCCCGAAGAGAAATCAAAGCTAGAGATTGATCTGCAAAGAAGCCGAAAACGCAGCGTTTTAGACAGGATTCACAAGATCTACAGGATAGATGCTCCCTGCAAGTCAGACTCTTTCTCGCCAAAGCACGGTGAGCCGTGTCGCCAAGAACGTTACGAGGCGAAGCCTGGCAATGAAGCATATTAGCAAAAATTAGCGTCTATTAGCGTTCCGTCTCCTCCGCCGTTCTCTGCGACCTCTGCGCGAGAATTTACGGCACAGAGAATTTGAAGGAGAGACGGCGACCAACTCTGCGTCGCCGTCAGGCACGGGCGCCTAATCTCCGGAGGTCCGGCGGTTCTACTTCTCTTTCTTAAGCTTGGCCAATTCGCGTTCCAGCTCGCCGGTTCGACGTTCCAATTCCTCGATGCGCAGTTGCAGCGAGGCGATGACCAGACGCGGATCGTCGCCGACGTCGAAAGTTCCGCCCGGCGCACGTTTCGATTTTGCGCCCGGCTCTTCCGGCATCGCTAACAAAGGGAACGATTCGTCCGAAGGGGGCGAGATTCTCCGAGTCGGCGTGTTTGCCGGCGCCGAGGAGGGACCGGTCACGTCGCGGACCATTGGAGGCTTCAACGGTCGAGAACCGAACGTCACGGTCAGCTTCGTCGTCGAGCCGTCCCGAACGATTTCCACGTCGGCTTCGCTTCCGGGCGGACAAACCTCGATGATCTTCGCCAAATCGCCGGTCTGTCGAATGCGAACGCCTAGCATCGCCGTGATAAGGTCCCCCTTGCGCAAACCGGCCGCCTCGGCAGGTCCGCCGAGATAGACGTCAGTCACGCGAACGCCTCGGCCGCGATCAGCCGCGTCATCGGCGGTTAATCCCAGATAGCCCGGCTCAATCCTGCCGCCCGAAATCGTCGGACCGTTTTCCGTCGTCGGGGCCGGCGCCGGAATCCGCTCCCCTTGTCCGGTTTTCCCTCGAATTTGTCGTTCGAGCGAGTCGAGATTCGTTTGCGAAAATAGCGGCATGCAAGTCGAGGCCGCGATGGAAACCGTTAATCCAATTAAAAAACGTCGCATAATCATTACCTCCTCGTTCCAGGCATTCTATACGATTTTTCGCGTAAAGCCATGCTTCAGCGGCGGAACGATTTCATCGGCGACGCCCGCTTCCCGTCCGCTATGCGTCGTCACGAACGGGAAAGCATGACCTGCGGCGTTCTTAGACGCTCGCTCCTCTACGGGGCGCGGCTATCTTTTAACGCCGCGAGCAAGGCGGCAAGCATTTCCTCGTCGTGCGAATAGGTCAAACTGATACGGAGCAACGATTCGCCCTCGGGAACCGTCGGCGGACGAACCGCAGGAACGAAAAAGCCTTGCTCACGCAACTTCTTCGACAGTTCCAATGCGCGATCCGGCGAGCCGACGATGAGCGGAATGATTTGGCTTTGCGAAGCTCCGACGTTCCAGCCCTGCTCTTTTAAAGATTCGCGAAAAGCGGTCGCCCGAACAAGCAACGTTTCGCGACGCTGCGGCTCTTGTTCGACGATATCGAGCGCGGCGATCACGGCGGCGCACAACGCGGCGGGCATGGCCGTTGAAAAAACGTAGGAGCGGGCGCTTTGCACGAGCCAGTCGATAAGCTTATGCGAGCCCGCCACGAAACCGCCGACGCAACCCAGGGCCTTACTCATCGTTCCGACCCGAACGGCGACGCGATCCTCCAAACCAAGCGATTCAGCAAGACCTCGACCGTGTTTTCCATACACCCCCGTGGCGTGCGCTTCATCGACGAAGAGCATGGCGTCGAAACGATCGGCAAGGTCGGCCAGCTCGACGAGCGGGGCGAAATCGCCGTCCATGCTGAACAGCGAATCGGTGACGATCAAACGTTTCTTATAGTTGCCGCCGCGATCGAGTAGTTTCTCCAACTCGCAAAAATCATTGTGCGAATAAACGCGAACGTCGGCGCGGGAAAGCCTGCATCCGTCGAAGAGACTGGCATGGTTTTTCTTATCGGCGAAGACGACGTCGCCCGCTCCAACGAGCGCGGCCGCCGAGCCGGAATTCGCGGCGAATCCGGAAGGGAAAGCGAGGACCGACTCCGTTCCTTCAAAGCGGGCAAGACGCTCCTCCATTCGACGATGGAGTTCCGTATAGCCGGCGATGAGCGGACTGGCCCCGGCCCCCCAACCTTGCTCGCTCAATGATTTTTCGACGGCTTCAGTTAGGCGGCGATCGGCGGCAAGGCCAAGATAGTCGTTCGAACCGAAATGAATCAGCACGCGGCCGTCGAGGACAATTTTCGCCGATTGACGCCCCAGGCGGACGCCCCTGCGTCGGCGCAGCGATTGCCGGTCGCTCTCGGCAAGAGCCTCGTCGATCCAACGGAGGGCTGAGGGGGAAAAATTGGGCATCGGGGTAAGGCATCCGGCCGGGGCGAAAATTGGGGTCATCCGGAACTTGCGTATTTTCGAGATCGCCCGATTTTTCCCTGCGTTTAACCAAACCGATTTTCGCTGGAAATTGGGCCAGGCTTTCCGTTAGCTTGCTCCTCGGAATCGTTTCAGGGAAATCCGACGCGATCTTTGCCTCGTTACAGGCGGAAACTAGCTCGTTACCAGGCTCCGCCTGAAAACAGGCCAGTCGCACGGCCCCGCCCTACGTCGACGAAATGAACGAGGCCGAACCTAGCGATCAATTAACTTACGGTAATTCGCCGATCCGTGAAATTTCGATTTTTCGGCTTAAAAAGGCGTCCATATTCTTTTTTGCGTTCCGAATTCCTCAACCTAAGTATTAAAGTCATAATCATGGCGGACAGCATGCCTGATAGCGTCTGCGGCGCAAACCTCGATAATGAAAAGCTCCTTCAAAAGACGAGGCGTTCGCCTGTTTCAACCCTACGCGGAATATGTACGCAAGTCCCGGATGAACCGAAAACTGTAACCTAAAATAGGATAACAGGTTACAATGTATTTCCGCAAGTCGCCGCAAGATATTCTTCGCGACGGCAACTCTAATACGTACAAGGAATTCAAGTTGCAGCCCCAGAACCCAACGCCGGACGCGAATCGTCGGGTGGCCGAGCTATCGGTCCCGGCCGCGCAGGCGGACTGGGCGCACCTGCTGGCGGAGCATGAGCGATGGCTGCGAACGGTGATTTTGGCCCGGTTGGGCGACTCTCACGGCGTGGACGAAACGCTGCAAGAAGTGGCCCTGGCCGTGGTGCGGCAAAACACGCCGATCGACGCGGTGAAAAACCCGGCCGCTTGGCTGTACCAGATCGCCGTTCGACAAGCCCTGCTCTACCGGCGGACGCTCGGGCGGCGACGAAAGTTGATCGACCGATTCGTGCGACGCCAACCGAGCGACGGCTTTGAAGATCACGGCGACCCGCTCGGCTGGCTGCTGGCCGAAGAACGACATGAGCAAGTGCGAGAGGCGCTCAAGAGATTATCGAAGCGCGACCGCGAGATTTTGCTTTTGAAATACACCGAGGATTGGAGCTATAAGGAATTGGCCGAAAAACTCGGCGCGAGTCAAAGCGCGATAGAAGCAAGATTGCACCGCGCACGGCAACGATTGAGAGAAGAGCTGACGGCGACGGAGGCCGCGGCGCAAGGTTGAAGGAAGAGGGATGAAGGATGAAAGCGGAACGCAATAAAGCATGCCGCAAATTGTTAGAAGTCAAACGATCATGAACGAAGAACTTTATAGCGACGACATCACGACGAAACTTGATCGGCTTGCGGACGGCGAGTTGAGCGAGGCCGAGCGTCGCGACTTACTGCTCGAACTCGAGCGGCGACCGGACGGCTGGCGTCGCTGCGCTCTGACGTTTTTAGAGACGCAGTGCATCCGCCTCAGCTTGGGCAAGCAAGCTCGTTCGGCGAATGAAACGAACGCGCCTCGACGCTCAACGTTCATCGCGCCGCGACGGACGTTTTCGCAAAAACTGACCGGTCCGGTCGGCACGGCGCTGGCTACGTCGGCCTGCTTCCTAATCGCCTTGGGCTTGGGCGGACTGTGGATGCGCGACGGCGGAACTCCGGGCGCACTTCCGAGCGGCATGAATATCGCCGCAAACCAACCGAATAACGTTCCGACGCAAACGACGAACGACGTCTCGAAGACGCCGTGGAAAATGGTGCAATTGCAGTCGTCCGGCGCCGCCGAACCCTTGCAAGTGCCGGCGATGGAGCGAAGCCAGATTGACGAACAATGGCTGGCGAGCGTTCCGCAGGCGTTGCCCGAGGATGTGTTGAAGAAACTTCGCGAAGCGGGAAGAAGCGTGCAAACAAGCCGCGAATTGATGCGGGTCCGTTTGCAAGACGGTCGGCAGTTGATCGTGCCGGTCGATCAGATCACGGTCGAAGGACCGAAAGAAGCGAACTAAAGTTGGGCGGCGGACGCGGCGCCTAGGGAATCGAGACTTATCGTTGCGTAACTGAATTTTCCATGAAGGAGCGTGACATGAATATAAAATATTGGCTATGCGGATTGGCGGCGGCGGCGTTGCTCACGCCGATGAGTTTCGCCAGAGAAGAAATCAAAGTTGAAGGACCGCGAAAGCATTTGATCGCGAACGTGCCCGTGGCGAGCGAATATTGGATCGGCGTCGTATGCCGGTCGGTCCCGCCCGAGTTGCAAACGCAGCTTGGCTCGGCGGCTCCGAAAGATCGTTGCGTACTGGCCGAAGAAATTATTCCGGACAGTCCGGCGGCTAAGGCGGGCGTGCAAAAATACGACGTCTTGCTGAAAATCGGCGAGAAAGATTTGACCGATGCGGCGGATATCGTCAAGGCGGTCGAGGAGTCGAAAGGGAAGCCGATCACGCTAGAGCTGCTGAGGGAAGGCAAAAAGCAGACGATCGAAGTGTCGCCGGCGAAGCGCCCGGAAGCGGTCGTTCAAGCGCAAAAGGCGGCTCAAGAAGGAGTCGAGGCCGCGAAGGAAGGCGTTTCGACGGTCGAGCAATACCTCAACGAGTTGGCCAAAGAAGGCAAACGCTTCGGCGATCGTAAAATGCAGTTCCGCGTAATCCAACCCGGCGCGATCATTTCGGGAAAATCCGGATTACCGATGCCCAACGATTTATCGGTGACGATCACGCGCAAAGGAACCGATGCGGCCGAGATCACGGTGAAGAAAGGCGATCAAACCTGGACGGCGAAAGAGAATGAATTGGACAAGCTTCCGGCGGAAGTTCGACCTTACGCTGATCAAATGGCCCACGGCGGAGCTTTTGGATTCGTGCTGAACGCCCCGCAGCCTCCTGCCTCGCCGAAAAACGAACAACCTGCCGCCTCCGCGGTTCCCCCCGTCCCCTTCACGCCGGAGTTCGGCGAACGAATTGAAAAGCAACGTCATCAATGGGAAGAACGTTTCAACGACGCCCAAAAACGCTTTGACGATATGCAAAAGCGATTTGAAGACGCAAGCTCCCGAATTGAAAAACGCATGGAACAGGAGCAAAAGCATTTTGAAGAGATGCGAAAACGATTCGACGACTTGAGCTCGCGACTGGAAAAACGTTTCGAGGAGAAAAAGCCCTCGAGCGACGCCAAGCCTGAGCAAGAAAAGTCGGCCATGTAACGCGAACTCAAACGACGCCGCCAAGCATGCGGCCGACGATTTCAAGGATAATACGTAGCGATGGGGTGGAGGACGGATTGAGGGTCCGTCCTTCACCCCTCATTTTTTTATAACACGCGGTCCATCGGCGACGGAACGCCGCGGCGGCGCGTTCCTTGCCGATTAATAATCGTTGGGCATTTTCTTAAGCTGCTCCATCGTGAAGACGGGGCCTTCTTTGCAGACGTAAACCGGGCCGCAATTGCAGCGACCGCACTTGCCTAATCCGCACTTCATGCGGTTCTCAAGGCTAGTGTAGATATCGGCGTCGCCCACGCCCATCTTCGTCAACACGGGCAGCGTGAACTTGATCATGATCGGCGGACCGATGACCAAGGCGGCGGCGTTCGCGGCCGATATGTTCGCCTGTTCAAGAACCGTCGGAACGAAGCCGATCTTGCCGTCCCAGTCGGGCGTCTCTCCGCCGGGATCGACGCAACGAACGACGTCGACGTTTTCGTACTCAGCCCATTTCTTCAGTTCGTCGCGGAAGACCAAATCGCCGACGGTCCGAGCGCCGTAAACGATCGAGATGCGACCGTAGTCGGCGCGATTCTCAAGCGCGTACCAAATGGCGCAGCGAATCGGAGGCATGGCGATGCCGCCGCCGACAAAGATCAAGTCTTTGCCTTTCCACTTGTCAGTCGGATAGGCAGTGCCGTAGGGACCGCGGAAGCCGATGGTGTCCCCCTCCTCGACCTTCCACATGGCGTCGGTCACTTTGCCGGTGCGACGGAAGCAAAACTCAAGATGGTCTTTCCAGTTCGAGCTGGAGCAAATATTGAAGGTCGATTCGCCGGAGCCGAACACGGAAAAAATGCCGAATTGGCCGACGTCGAAAGAAAAGTTTTTCGCCTTCTCTTCGTCTTTGAAACGGATGCGGACGCTTTTCACGTCGGCGGTGTGCCGTTTCACTTCGACGACTTCCATCAGGTCGGGTTGGTAGATGTTCACCATTGGGTGCGCTCCGTATATAAGCAGTCAGCAATCAGCAGTCAGCAATCAGTTACTTTGGCGGGACGTTGTCCCGCCCTACGGCGGTCGACAAGCGGTGCGTGCAAGCACGCACCCTACTTATTTTTTGGCGAGGGCTTCGAGAACGGGACGAACGCCCAACTCGACGGGACAATTGCGGGTGCAATTGCCGCAGCCGGTGCAAAGCGTGACCCCGAACTTTTCCGGGTAGGTCTCGAATTTATGGTACAAGCGTTGGCGTTGGCGTTGGCCTTGACCGGCGCGCGGGTTATGTCCCGACGCGTGCAATGAATAAAGCCCGAACTGGCAACCGTCCCAATTCCGATAACGCCCGCCTTCGACGGAGTTGCCTTCGTCGGCAATGTCGAAGCAATGGCAGGTCGGGCAGTTGAAGGCGCAGGCGCCGCAACCCAAACAACGCAAGGTCGCTTGTTTCCAGATCGGATTTTCAAAGCCATCGTCCATGAACTTCGTCGCGTCGTCGATGGGGAGCTTTTTCTCCGGACCGGCCGAGGGCTTGCCGACTTTGTCGGACGACTTCGTGCGACCGGCAAAGAGCTTTTTCCCCTTCTCCGTTAGGCAGCGAACCTCATACTCCCCGGCGCCGAGATCGAAGAGCATGGCGTCGGAGCCGTTGTCGGCCGACGGGGAAAGTCCGACCGATGTGCAGAAGCAACTCGCGTCGAACGTCTGGCAAGCAAGCGTGACGACGGTCGTCAATTCACGACGCTGGTTATAAAAGTCGTCTTTGAAATCCCAATTGAAAACGTGGTCGAGAATCGGCAGCGCGGCGGCGTCGCAGGGACGAGCGCCGATGACGATTTGCTCGGTCTTCGACGGCTCGGCGTCGAGCAGCTTGATCTCTTTCCCTTCAAGCCGATAGCCGTAGAGCTTTTCGTGCTTGGGGAAGACGAATTCCTTGATCGAATTGATCGGGCGGAGGAAGCCGTCGAGCGTCATCTTCTCCGAAGAGTCGATCCGCTCGTAGAGAACGCGATCGGCGTCCACGCGGCGCGGCGCGGCGACGTGACGCCCTTGCTTGATCTCGTCGTCGATTAATTTCTTCAGTTCGATAAGGGAAATGATCTCGCTCATCGGATGAAATTCTCCTTATCTTGCTCGGAAAAGACGCCGATCAACGGGTCGGCGTTCGGATCTTCGCCGGAGCGGAAGCCGAAGTTCGTTTCGGCGGCTCGGGCCAGCGATTGGTTGAGCAAACGCAAATTGATTCCGGCGGGGCAAATGCGGGTGCATTCGTCGCATCCGACGCAACGGCCGGCTTGATGGAACGCGCGGGCGATATGATAGGCGAAATTCCCCTTCGTCGACGGAGAGCTCACGATCGCCTGCGGACGGTTCTTTTCGACCAAGCACTTTTCGCAATAGCACAACGGGCAAGTCTGGCGGCACGCGTAGCACTTCACGCAACGGCTCAGCTCTTCGCGCCAGTACGCCAAACGCTCCTCGGGCGTTTTTTTCATGAACTCTTCGAGATCGGCGTACCGAGCTTCCGACGAAGCGGCCGAGGCGTCCTCGGGCGTTCCCTCGGGAATCAAGTGATCGACGCGACGCGGCGTATGAACGTCGCAAGCGGAGCACTTGGCCAACGGCGGCTTGCCTTGGCCGTCGCACTTCATGCCGATGACGACCATCTCGTTGCGGTCGATCTGCGATTCGCGTTCGAGGACCGAGAGCGTGCGCGCGTCGCATCCTTTGACGACGATCGCGGGCTTGCCCAAGGCGCGAACCTCTTTGCGCCGCAAGTAAGTCGTGAGATTGGCGAAGCAGCGATCGTTCCAAACGAGCTGCTCGACGTCGTCGGGCGAAGTGACGAAGACCGGAAATGTCGGACCGTCGGAAGACGATTGGCCGTATCCGATCACGACTTGCACGACGCCGTCTTGCAGAAGACGACGACACTTTTCGCGAAGTTGGTCGAGCATAGCTAAATAGGGGTTAGGGCGTTAAGCGTTGGGAAGGATGACTACGTCGCCGATTCTTCTTGGCAAATTTCGCGGTAGGCCGTATAGGGGCCGAGTTCCCGCGTGGTCTCAGTAATTTCGGTGATGATCTGCTGGAACTTTTTGCCTTCGGCGGCGGAAATCCAACTGAAGTGAATGCGTCGCATGTCGATGCCGAGCGTGTCAAGCAATTCGCGGAACAACGTCCAACGACGGCGAGCGTGATAATTCCCCGAGGTGTAGTGGCAGTCGCCCGGATGGCATCCGGAGACGAGCACCGAGTCGGCTCCCATTTCAAACGCTTTAATCAGCAGGTTGAAATCGATGCGACCGGTGCAAGGCAAACGAATGATCCGCACGTTCGACGGATACTCGAGGCGGTTGGTGCCGGCGAGGTCGGCGCCCAAGTAGGTGCACCAGTTGCACACATAGGCGACGATTTTCGGCTCGAAGGCGGAATCGGTCATAGCAGGCTCTCCACCATGGCGTAAATTTGTTGTTCGCTGAACCCTTCCAGGTCGGCGCTTTTCGACGGGCAGACGGCCACGCACGTGCCGCAGCCCATGCAGAGGCCGGGGTTGACGCGGGCGGTCCGCTTAATGAGTTGGCCCTTGCGGTCGCGGACCTCGGCCTGCTCGATGGCGTGATAAGGACACGCTCGATAGCAAGCGAAGCAGGCGGCGCAGGTCGTTTCGTTGATCTTGGCGACTTCCGGCTCGCGGGTCATCTCCTCATGACTGAACATGATGAGAACTTTTCCGGCGGCCGCCGAGGCTTGCGCGACGGTCTCGGGAATGTCCTTCGGAGCTTGACAAGCGCCGCAGACGAAGACGCCGGCGGCGTTCGTTTCGACCGGTCGAAGCTTCGGATGCGATTCGGAAAGGAAACCGTATTCGTCGTAGCCGACGTTTAATTTTTGGGCGAGCGTTTCGACGCCGTCCGACGGAACCATCGCCGAGGCGAGAACGACGAGGTCGGCCTCGACGGTGATCGGCTCGCCGGCCAAGGTGTCGGCACCGCGAACGATGAGCTTGCCGTCTTTCTCGGTGATCTTCGAAACGCGGCCCCGATGATATTGGGCGCCGTCTTGCTCAATGGCGCGACGGACGAATTCATCGTAGTTTTTGCCGCCCGATCGAATGTCCATGTAAAAGACGTGGGCCGTGCCGTCATGTACTTTATGCTTGTAGAGCATGCAGTGCTTGGCGTTGTACATGCAGCAAATTTTCGAGCAGTAGTTCATCCCCTTGGCGTTGTCGCGAGAACCGACGCAAGAGATGAAAACGACCGACTTGGGCGTCTTGCCGTCCGAAGGACGGCGAATTTCGCCGCCGGTCGGGCCGGAGGCCGAAACGATGCGTTCGAATTGCAGCGAGTCGATCACGTCTTTGTATTTGCCGTAGCCGTATTCGCCGTAGCCGACGAACTTCGGGTTTGCTTGCTCTTTGCTCGGCTTGTAGAGTTTGTAGCCTGCGGCGACGACGATGGCGCCGACTTCCTCGACGACGATCTTCTCTTCGTCCTCGAAGCGGATCGCGCCGGCCGCGCACTTCTTTTCGCAAATCCCGCACTTGCCTTTAGTGAGACGGAGACAGGCGTCTTTGTCGATGACGGGGCGAGCGGGAACGGCTTGCGGAAAAGGAATGTAAATGGCCGTGCGCGTGCCCATGCCGTAGTCGAACGCGCTAAGATTCTTTTTCGAGGGGCACGAGTTCCAGCACTGGCCGCAGCCGGTGCATTTATCCATATCGACGTAACGAGCCTTCTTGCGGATCGTCACCTTGAAGTTGCCGACGTACCCCTCGACGCTTTCGACTTCGCTATACGTATGGAGCTTGATTTTCGGATGCTGGCCGACGTCGACCATCCGCGGCGTGAGTATGCACTGCGAGCAGTCGAGCGTGGGAAACGTTTCGCTGAGGCCGGCCATCTTGCCGCCGACCGACGGCTCGCGCTCCACCACGACGACTTCATACCCGGCGTCGGCAATGTCCAACGAGGCTTGAATTCCGGCGACCCCGGCGCCGATGACCAGCGCGCGGCGAGTGACCGGAACGCGGATCGGCTGCAGTTCGGCGTCGTTCTTCACTTTGGCGATCGACATGCGAATCAGCTCGATCGCTTTGGCCGTGGCCTTTTCCTTATCGGAATGAACCCAAGAGCAATGCTCGCGGATGTTCGCCATTTCGACGAGATAAGGGTTAACGCCCGCCGCTTGCGCCGCTTTGCGGAAGGTCTTCAAGTGCATGTGGGGCGAGCAAGAGGCGACGACGATTCCGTCGAGCTTCTCCGTCGCGATCTTTTCCCGGAGCAAAGATTGGCCGGGATCGGAGCACATGTATTTATAGTCGACCGAGCAGCGGACGCCGGGAACTTGCGCGATTTCCGCGGCGACTTGCGCCACGTCGACATGACGCGCGATGTTCTCGCCGCACCAGCAAATGAAAACGCCTATTCGGGACATGGCAATATAGGGGTTAGGGCGTAGGGGGTCAGGGCACAGGGAGCGTATCGTATAACGTTTACTTGACGACGAAGTGTTTATCGACGCCGAGGGCCGAGGGAGCGAGTCCCAAGGCCAAGCCGACCAAATCGGAAAGGTAATAAATCGGCAATCCGTAGGCGACGGCGCTCGCTCGTTCGACGTCGGCCTGCTTCATATCCAAGTTGACGTGGCACATCGGACAGGCGACGACGACGCAATTGGCTCCGTGCGCGACCGCGTCGCCGAGGATTTTGTTCGAAAGATCAAGGATCGTCTCTTCGCGAGCCATCGTCATCCCGCCGCCGCAACACTCGGTTTTGTAGTTCCATTCGACCGGAGCCGCGCCCAACGCCGAAAGAATCGTCTCCATCGACGACGGCTGTTCGCAATCGTCAAAACGAAGAACCTCGGGCGGACGCGTAAGCAAGCAGCCGTAGTAACAAGCGGGCTTGTACTCGGCGAGCGAATTCTTGGCCGAGGCCTTCAGCGAATCGAGACCCAACTGTTGGAACACTTCGATCAAGTTGAGAACTTTAGTCGATCCGACGACGGGAAGTTCGACGATCTCGGACATCTCTTTTCGCAACGCGGCGTCGTTTTGAAGCGACTGCGCCGCTTTAAGGAGCTGGGCCGAGCACATCGGACACGGCGCGAGCATTCCGTCGGCGCCGTCGCGCTCGGCGATGGCCAAGTTACGCGCGGGCAGGGCGACCGCCAATTTGTGATTGAGCGAATGCGCGGCCGTCGCCCCGCAACAAATCCAGTCGTCCAGTTCCTTCAAACTCGCGTTCAATGCGCCAAGGCACGCGCGAACCGATCGCTCGTAATCGTTCGAAGAGCCGTGCAACGCGCATCCGGGATAGTAGGCGAAGTCCATTGTAGGAAATAGGGGTTAGGGCATGGGGCGTGGGAACAGCGGAACAAGACGAGTTACTTTTTCATGCAGCGGTCGAAGATGCGACCGACGACTCCTCGGTCGCGAACCGATTCGCCGAAGACGTGCAATTTACCGCGTTGAAGAAGTTTCGGCGCCAACGTGACGTCTTTCAACGCCATCGGGACGCTAAAGTCGTTAAAGAACGCCTTCATCTTGAATTGCTGAATGAGGGCGACTTCGTTCAAGCGGCCGAACTTGCGAACGTTGTCGAGAAACGCTTTTTGGAAGATCGCCGTGCGACGCATCTTCGGCGCGATCCAATCGTTTTCAAAAGCGATCTGCCGCAAGGCGTCCATCACTCCGGCGCAGTTGACCGACTTCGGACAACGCGTCGAGCATGTTTGGCAAGAGACGCAAAGCCAAACCGATTCGCTCCGAGCGGCCTTCTCAATTTTGTCCAACTGGGCGAGGCGAACCAATTGGTTCGGCATCATGTCCATTTCGTCAGCCATCGGACAACCGGCGGTGCATTTGCCGCATTGGTAACAGTCTGCCGTTTTCGTCTGCGCTAAACTATCGACCAAAGAAACAGCGTCTTCGTGTTCTGTATGCATGAAAAACTCTCGACGGAGCGGGGAGATCGCCTCGGACAATTAC
The DNA here is from genome assembly GCA_963665265.2 of Thermoguttaceae bacterium. Taxonomy (GTDB): domain Bacteria; phylum Planctomycetota; class Planctomycetia; order Pirellulales; family Thermoguttaceae; genus CAXXHQ01. The sequence continues at coordinate 840,001 of CAXXHQ010000001.1, forward strand.
TTGCGAATGAGGACGACGCCAAATGTTCGAGAAAACGAAATCGATAAAAAAATCACGGAACTCAGTCCGTAAACGCGCGAGGACCGCTGCCGAACGAACGGACGCGGTCCTCGATATATTTTTAACGCGAATAATTTCTATGCGAAAGCGCACCATTCTCTTAAAAACGCCCCTCTCTAGCAAGAGGGGACGACGAAATTCGCTTTTTTATTCGCAAAGCAACGTTGTTTAATCGGCGAATAATGATATTCGCGCTCAAACCGCAAAACGCGACGAGAACGTTGTTCCGCCTTACACGCGATCACGGCGCTCACGACTCTAATGGCGTTTACGAACAAATACGGCGTCGAGAATATCGACGATTTCGTTGTCGGCGAACGGCTCGACGGCGAAATAAAATATCTTCCACGCACGATAGGCGGCTTCCAGTCCCGTCCCTGGGGCGGCGTTAACGATCACCTTCGCGTCGGGGGCCGCTTCATTCGCGCGACCGACCAAGCTTGGCCCCTCTTCGCCGAATGCCGGCGCATGAACCATCAATGCGTCGTAGCCTAGCTGGGGCAATCGCGGCGCCAAGTCGCTCCAAGCGGCGAACGCCTCCGCTTCGCAACCAAGGTTTCTCAATTTTTCGATCTGCTCGCGCGATGACTTCGCGTCGGAGTTCAACAAAAACAGCCGTCGAGTAATAAGCTGCTTCGATTCGTCGGCATATCGAACTGGACGCGACTCGACGATCCACCCGCCGCAGCACGGCTCATGTATAAGCGGCGAAAGATCCTCCATCAACGAGGCGTTGACGGCCGTTATCTCGCCGGAAACGGCTGCCGCGACGACGATCGGCGGCCGCCCCGGCCCGACTTCGAGCGTGGCTATCGGCTCGCCTTGAATTACTTTTTGACCAAGCTTCGGAAGGCGGATCGCCCTTAAGCCGATCTGCTTCGCCCGGGTCAGCAATACTCCCATGCGTACCAAACCGTTTTCGCCGAGACGACTCCACGACTCCCGCAAAAAACGCGCCTCTTCGGCCGAACGCCACAAATCGACCGGCGCCTCGACCGCCCCTTCCGCCGGGGCGAACCATGAACCGTCCGGCGAGGCGTCGTTATAGACGGCCGCCTGAGCGGCGGTCCGCGCCGTCTGCACCGCCTCAAAAATTTCTTCCGGCGTAAACGGCTTCATCACAAACCGCGAAACGCCTAGTTGAACCACCGAGTCGGCCGAGGGAAGCTGAGGGTAACCCGTCATCACCACCACCGGAACGCTCCGATTCGTCTCACGCAGCTTTTGCAAAAATTGGAACCCGTCCATTTCCGGCATTTTCACGTCGAGAAGTATCGCGTCGAAGCCGCCGTTTTCGGCCAATGACAATCCGTAAACAGGATCGGAGCTATGCTCAACCTCGTAACCCTGCCGAGAAAAAACCCGGCGGCAGGCTCGGCAAATTGACGGCTCATCGTCAACGATCAGCAATTTCGGATTGTCGATCATTTTGACAAGTTTCTTTTTCTAAAATACGACGCGGCTCACAGAGACGGTCGTAAGAATGCAACCGGCATGCCAAAGAGATGCCGCAATGCCGCCTGCGCCAAAAAGAACCCGTTAAACGGCGTCATTGCCGGGGTATTATCGGATTACAGCAAGAACAACATGCGGCAATTACGGAAGATCGTGGCTTGAGATACGCCAACTGTATAAAAAAGAAATACACAGCAACGTTACTTCGCAGCCAAGTCGTAGCGTCGAATCAGCGCATGGAGGTTCGTTCGTTGGATGCCGATTTCATCGGCCGTCTTACTAATATTTCCGCCGCAACGTTTAAGAGCCTCGGCGACAAAACGACGCTCAAGGTCTTCGACGGCGGCGTCTCGAACTTGACGCTTGAGATTTTTAAACTCATCCCAAGTCCTCGGAAGCGTGCCGGCCAGATTCCGCGACGGCGTTTGGCGTATCTCCATCGGTAAATGCTGCGGCTCGATGCGGTCTCCGTCGCACAGTATCGCCATACGCTCTATGATGTTGCGCAATTCGCGGACATTGCCGGGCCACGAGTAATTCTCCATGAGCATCATCGCCTCGGGAGTAAATCCGCGAACGCTAACGCCCAGCCGCTTGCAACAACGTTCGAGCAAAGCGACGGCAATCAGAGGCAAATCTCCGGGACGCTGCCGAAGCGGTGGAAGATAAACCGGCACGACATTGAGACGATAGAATAAATCCTCGCGAAAAACGCCTTCGCGAACCATCTCGCCAAGATCGCGGTTCGAGGCGGTAACCAAGCGGATATCGTATTCTTTTTCGGCCGTATCGCCGACCTTGCGAACCTTGCGGGTTTCGAGAACGCGGAGAAGTTTCCCCTGCGTTTCCATACTCAAATTCGATATTTCGTCGAGAAAAAGCGTTCCCCGATGGGCCGCCTCAAAAAGCCCTTGCTTCGTGGCGATTGCGCCGGAAAAAGAGCCTTTGACGTGGCCGAAGAGTTCGCTTTCGAGAAGCGTCGGTGCGAGCGCGCTGCAATCGCAGGCCATAAGCGGAAAGTTCTTGCGCCGACTCAGGCGGTGAACGGCCCGAACGACCATTTCTTTGCCAGTGCCGCTCTCGCCCGTGACGAGGACGGTGCCGTCGGTCGGAGCCACGCGCTGAATGAGGGCGAAGACTCTCTGCATAACCTGGCTCTCGCCGATGATCCCTTCGAGCCCTTGCTGAACGTTAAGCTCATGCCTGAGCGCGGCGTTTTCGCGAATCAGCGCGGTGCGTTCGCAAACCTTCTGAAGAGCAAGACGCAACTGGTTCGGCAGAAAGGGCTTGGAGATGAAGTCAGCCGCGCCGGCCTTCATCGCTTCAACGGCAATTTCGACCGTCGATTGCCCCGAGATGACGATGACGTCCGAGGTGACGTCGGAGAGCGCCAGATGCCGGAGGATCTCCATTCCGCTAAGCCCGGGCATCGTAAGATCGAGGAAGACGACGTCGTATTCGCCGGTCAGCGCGGTCTGAAGACCTGCTTGCGAATCGCCAATATAGCGAACGTTATGGCCGTCGGCCTGAAGGATGCGACGAATTCCCTCCCCCATCGCCTGCTCGTCGTCAATGACGAGGACGCGATGGGGCGACCATCGAGCGGAATCGAGGACCGGAGGCAAGGGCTCGTGCATAAATGGAGCGTTTCGTATTAATCCGTTGACTGCAAGCGCCTGCTCGCCCTCCGTTAAACGGGCGTAATTTAGGCGGCGCAAATTTATTTATACAGCGTATACCAACTCCATACAGTTTGCGAGCGGCTTTGGTAAGATTTTCCGGTAGTAGACGCAAATTAAGCCAGGCCTAGCTGTTGCAATTCAGCTCCGTCATAGCGAAATCTGAGCAAGTTACATCCAAAACCCCCTCTACAAATGTAGAAGCTCGCCCATTCGAGAAAAAACTACCGATCGGCACGATTCTTGCTCGATGAAGGGAAAACAGTTTTGAGCGTGGATCAAACGCCCCCTGGGATGGGCCGCGTCCAAAAAACGATCCGCTCACGAATTCTTCATCTGCTGGAATTAGCAACACGAAAGGCGACTCCGTGGTCACAGCCGATCTCGATGCCATTCTCGCTCGTTACCCCAACGCCAAACGCGACTCTCTGATTCCGTTGCTGCAAGAAGTGCAACAGTATCAAGGCTATTTGTCGCGCGAGGCGGTGATTCGCGTGGGCGAACATTTGAACTTGCCCGCCAGCAAAATCTACGGCGTAGCGACGTTTTACAATCAATTTCGTTTTCAACCGCAAGGTCGCAACCATATTCAAATCTGCCGCGGAACGGCCTGCCATGTCAAAGGCTCGGCGGCCGTGCTCGAAGCCATGAAGCGGGAACTGAAAGTCGAACCGGGCCAAACGACCCGCGACGGCGAATTCAGCCTCGAGGTGGTGGCCTGCATCGGCGCGTGCGGCTTGGCCCCGGTGATTTGCGTGAACGGCGAATTCCACGCCGGAATGACCACGCAAAAAGTCGGAAAGATTCTCGATATGTATCGAGAAAAAGATAAGGCCAAGGCGTAAAACGGTCTTCTCTGACCGTTCATTTACGGCGTTTATTTTCGGACGCCGGACAGTTACGGGGCTTTGCGCGAACTTTTTTCTCTCTCGTATTACAATTCGGCATTCGTCACCCATCGAAGCTCATATACTATGATGATAAGCACAACAGCGCCTGAAGTGCGCGACGCCGCGACGTTGCGACGCGATCGCGTAACCCGCCCGACCATTTTCGTGGGGACGGGAACTTGCGGCTTGGGAGCCGGCGCGCGAGCGACCGTCAACGCCATATTCGGTTATCTGAAACGGAAGCAAATCGACGCCGACGTCGTCGAGGTCGGCTGCATCGGGCTCTGCTCGGCGGAGCCGTTGGTTGACGTTCAATTGCCCGGCAAAACGCGACTTTGCTTCTCCGGCGTCACCGAAGACGTCGTCGAGGGCTTGCTCGACGAAGCGATGGTCGGCAAACTGCCTGAAAAGCGAGCGATCTTCCAACACCGCCGCGACGGGCTGCAAGCGTGGGACGGCGTGCCGTTCATCGACGAGCATCCCTTCTTCGCGCCGCAAACGCGATGGGTCCTGGCGAACTGCGGTATCATCGATCCGACGCAAATTGACGAATACATCGCGTTCGGCGGCTACGAAGCGCTGACCAAGACGCTCAAAACGGTTTCGCCCGACGCGCTGTGCGACAGCGTCGAACGAAGCGGACTCCGAGGTCGTGGCGGCGGCGGATTCCCCACCGGCAAGAAGTGGAAGTTCGCCCGAGCGCAGCAGAACGATCAAAAATATCTTATTTGCAACGCCGACGAAGGCGATCCGGGCGCATTCATGGATCGCGCCGTCATCGAAGGCGATCCGCATCGCTTGCTCGAAGGAATGGCTTTGGCCGCCTACGGCATCGGCGCGACGAAGGCATACGTTTACATCCGCGCCGAGTATCCCCTGGCGATCGATCGATTAAAAACGGCGATCGCGCAGGCCAAGGAACGGCATTTCCTCGGCGACAAAATCTTGGGGACCGATTTCCACCTGGAAATCATCATCAAGATGGGCGCCGGGGCGTTCGTCTGCGGCGAAGAGACGGCTTTGATCAACAGCATCGAAGGAAAACGCGGCATGCCGCGTCCTCGCCCGCCGTTCCCGGCGATCAGCGGCCTGTTCGGCAAGCCGACGATCATCAATAACGTCGAAACGCTGGCCAATCTCCCGCTCCTAGCGATGAACGGCGACGCCTGGTTCAGCGCGGTCGGCACCCCGACGAGCAAAGGAACCAAGGTCTTCGCATTGTCGGGCAAGGTGGCTCGCACCGGCTTGGTCGAAGTGAAGATGGGAACCACGGTTCGCCAAGTAGTGTTCGACGCCGGCGGCGGCATCGCCGACGGAAAGAAATACAAAGCCGTTCAAATCGGCGGTCCGTCGGGTGGTTGCATTCCGCAACAACATTTGGACATCGAAGTCGATTACGAATCGCTGAAGACCGTCGGCGCGATGATGGGGTCCGGCGGGTTGGTCGTGATGGACGAAGACACCTGCATGGTCGACGTGGCGAAGTTCTTCATGGACTTCATCCAACGCGAAAGCTGCGGAAAATGCATTCCGTGCCGCGAAGGAACCCGCCGCATGCTCGAAACCTTACAACGCATTACGCGCGGTCGCCGCCGCGAAAAAGGAATCGAAGCCCTCGAACGATTCGAGAGCGTCCTCAACCTGCAACAGTTGGCCGAAAATATTCGCGACACGAGTCTTTGCGGATTGGGCCAAACGGCGCCAAATCCGATCCTCAGCACCTTGCGATGGTTCCGCGACGAATACGAAGAACACGTTTACGAACGGCGTTGCCCGGCGGGAGCGTGCGAGGAGTTGGTCGTCTATCGCATCGAGGCCGAAAAGTGCAAAGGCTGCACGCTCTGCGCGAAGAAGTGCCCGGCCGAAGCGATCGTCGGATCGCCGAAGAGCCCGCATTATATCATCGCGGAAAAGTGCATCGGTTGCGGAAGCTGCATGGACGTGTGCCGTCCGGCGGCGATCATCAAGGAATAACGACTCGCTCGGTCATCACCCCCAATAAAAAGAAATTCTCGTCGAGGATGCATTCATGATACAGATTGAAGTCAACGGTCGCACGATACCGGCGGAAAAGGGCGAGACGTTATTGACCGCTCTCCGTCGCGCGGGAATTCGCGTTCCGACCCTATGTCATATGGACGGATTGACGCCGACGGGCGCCTGCCGGATGTGCGTGGTCGAAATCGAAGGACAACGCGGCTTGACGCCGAGTTGCGCGATTCCGGTCAGCGAAGGAATGAAAGTTCAAACGCATTCGGAGCGGGCGGTTCAAGCGCGCCGCACGATCGTCGAGCTTCTTTTGGCGAATCATCCGGACGATTGCCTCTACTGCGTGCGGAAGAGCGATTGCGAATTGAAAGACTTGGCCGAGGAGCTGAACGTTCGACATCGACGCTTCAGCGGCGCCAAGTCGAAGCATCACGTCGACATGTCGAGTCCGTCGATCGTTCGCGACCCGGCGAAGTGCATTCTCTGCGGCAAATGCGTCCGCGTTTGCGAGGAAGTGCAAGGCGTGGCCGCGATCGACTTCATCGGACGCGGTTCGCGGGCGAAAATCGGCTCCGCCTTCGACGAAGGCCTAAACGTTTCGACGTGCATTAACTGCGGTCAGTGCGTGACGATTTGCCCGACCGGCGCCTTGAGCGAAAAGAGCCACGTTCGCGACGTTCTGGGCGCGCTCGCCGATCCGAAAAAATTCGTCGTCGTGCAACACGCGCCCGCCGTTTCGGTGACCTTGGGCGAAGAGTTCGACGTCCCGGCCGGTCAAGACGTGAACGGCGCGATGGTCTCGGCGTTACGTCACCTCGGGTTCGACCGCGTTTTCGACACGAGCTTCACGGCCGACCTCACGATCATGGAAGAAGGCTCCGAGCTAGTGCATCGAATTCAACACGGCGGCACGCTCCCCATGATGACGAGCTGCTCGCCCGGCTGGATCAAATTCGTCGAAACCGCCTATCCCGATTTGATCGACAATCTATCGACCTGCAAAAGCCCGCAGCAAATGATGGGCGCGGTCATCAAGTCGTACTTCGCCGAACGCGAGGGAATCGACCCGAAAGACATTTACAGCGTCAGCGTAATGCCCTGCACGGCGAAAAAGTTCGAGTGCGGCCGCCCCGAGATGGCGCAAAACGGCGTCCCGGACGTCGACGCGGTTTTGACGACCCGGGAATTGGCTCGTATGATACGGATGCGCGGTTTGGACTTGAAAACCCTTCCCGTGGATACGGCCGACACGCCGTTCGGCGAACGAACGAGCGCCGGAAAACTATTCGGCGCGACCGGCGGCGTCATGGAGGCGGCGATCCGCTCCGCTCATTTCCTGATTACCGGCAAAGAGCTGGGCGACTTGAACGTGACTCCGGTCCGCGGATTGGACGGCGTCAAAGAGGCCAAGCTGACGATCAACGGCTTGGAAGTCGGCGTGGCCGTGGCGAGCGGACTAGGGAACGCCTGCAAGCTGATGGACCAAATTCGCGCCGGCCGCAAGGACATTCACTTCATCGAAGTGATGACTTGCCCCGGCGGATGCGTCAACGGCGGCGGACAGCCGATCGGAACGGACAAAAAAGCCGTCGCCGCCCGTATGCAAGCCCTTTACTCGATCGACGACGGCTCGCCCGTTCGCGTTTCGCATAAGAACGAAGCGGTGCAACGCCTGTACGACGAGTATTTGGAAAAACCGTATAGCGAAAAGAGTCACCACTTGCTTCACACCCATTACGCCAAGCGAGAAGCGACGGTTTAGCATTTTCGGCGGAGCGAGGCTCCTCCCCACGCAAGTCGTTCGTCGAGGAAACACCGCATGGGCGCGTCGTTCATCACGACGATTAAAGAACGTTGCCGCGTTTGCTACACTTGCGTCCGCGAGTGTCCGGCAAAGGCCATCCGCGTCGCCGACGGTCAAGCGGCGGTGATCGGTTCGCGCTGCATCGGCTGCGGAAATTGCGTGCGGGTTTGCTCGCAAAACGCCAAGCAAGTGACCTTCGCCACGGCCGAGACGGAAGAGCTTTTGCGGTCCGGGCGACCGACGGCCGCCTGCCTGGCCCCCAGCTTTCCGGCCGAGTTCGTGGGCGTCGATTACATGCGCGTGGCCGGCATGGTTCGCGCGCTAGGATTCAAGTACGTTCACGAAACCGCGTTCGGCGCCGACCTAGTGGCCAGAAGGTATCGCGAGCTGCTCACGAAGTCGAGCGGTCGACGATACATTTCGACGACCTGCCCGGCGGCGTTCGGATTCGTCGAGCGATATCATCCGGAGTTGGTCGGCTCGTTGGCGCCGATCGTCTCGCCGATGATCGCGACGGCCCGCGCGATTCGTCGCTTGCACGGAAACGATCTGAACGTCGTGTTCATCGGACCGTGCGTGGCGAAAAAGGCCGAGGCCTCGCAAGCCGAATTGGCCGGCGAAATCGACGCGGCCCTAACCTTTCCCGAACTGCGAAAAATGTTCGAGGATCACGGCGTCGAGGCGTGGTCGGTCGAACCGAGCGATTTCGATCCGCCCCACGGCGCGACGGGCGGACTATTTCCGATCAGCCGCGGCTTTTTGCAAGCGGCCGATTTGAACGAAGACTTACTCACCGGCGACATCGTTTCGACCCAAGGCCGCGAGTACATGCTCGAAGCGATCAAAGAATTCGCCGACGGCGATCTCGGCGCGCGATTGCTCGAAACGCTTTGTTGCGACGGTTGCGTGATGGGAGCGGGAATCAGCAACGACTTGCCGCTTTTCAACCGGCGGCGCCACGTTCGCAAATATGTTTGTCGACGAATGGCGACGCTTGACCATGAGCGCTGGGCCGAAGACGTCCGACAAATGGACGACCTGGATTTGAGCCGAACGTTCCATCCGGACGACCAACGAATTCCGACGCCGAACAAGGCCGAGCTCGAAGCGGCGATGCGACGGATGGGCAAGGAAACGTCGGAAGACGAGTTGAACTGCGGCGCCTGCGGCTACTTGACGTGCCGGGAGCATGCCGTCGCGATTTGCGAAGGGTTGGCCGAAAGCGAGATGTGCCTCCCCTACACCATCGATCAGCTTTCCCGCACGGTCCGCGAGGTCGAAACGAAACGCTCGCAATTGGCCGAGGCGCAAGAGGCGCTGGTCCAGTCCGAAAAAATGGCCAGCATGGGCCAACTTGCGGCGGGCATCGCGCATGAAGTGAATAATCCGCTCGGCGTGGTTTTAATGTACGCGCATTTGCTCCTCGAAGATTGCGAGGATGGCTCGAAGATGCGAGAAGACCTCTCGCTGATCGCCGAGCAGGCGGACCGCTGCAAAAAAATCGTGGCCGGCTTGCTGAATTTCGCCAGACAAAACAAACTAGTGCGACGCTCGGTCGATATACGACAATTGATCGATCGAGCGATGCGGGCGGTTCCCCTGCCCGAAAACGTTTCGCTGAAAATCGAACACGACATGGACGATCCGGTGGCCGAGGTCGATCGCGATCAAATCGTCCAAGCCTTGACGAACTTGGCGAACAACGCCGTCGCCGCAATGCCCAACGGCGGAGCCCTGACGATTCGCGACGAAGACGACGCCGACAACGTCCGGTTGAGCGTGATCGACTCAGGAGCGGGCGTCCCGCCCGAGAACTTGAACAAGATTTTTGAACCGTTTTTCACCACGAAACAGATCGGAAAAGGAACCGGCCTCGGTTTGGCCGTGACCTACGGAATCGTGAAGATGCACAACGGCGAAATACGGGTAAAATCGAACGCCGACGGGGAGGCGGGGCCGACCGGCTCGACCTTCACGATGGTTTTGCCGAGAAAATAATAAAGCGATCGGCGAACCGCATATCGCTTGAAAATACGACGAGTTTCAACTATACGCAACGAGGAGTCGCATAGATGAGCGAAGTTTCGAACAAGAACGTTCTTTTGGTCGACGATGATCCCGATTTTCTGTTCCAAATGCGAAAGCAATTCGAGGCCTTGGGCTTCACGGTATTCGCCGCCGAGAACGAAAAGCAGGCCGAACAATTCCTCGCTCGACAAAGCTTCGACCTAGCGGTCGTCGACTTGATGCTGGAAGACCACGACGGCGGATTCACGCTCTGCTACCACATCAAGAAAAAGAACGCGAACGTCCCCGTGATTTTGGTTTCGTCGGTGACGCACGACACGGGCAAACAGTTCGATTTAAGCTCCGAGGCGCAGCGCTCCTGGATCAAAGCCGACGCGATTCTTTCAAAGCCCCTCCGTTTCGAGCAAATTCAGCGTGAAATCGATCGGTTGCTCGCGACGCCCTCGGCCGAATAGTAGAGTCTATGGATACGCTTCGCGTTTTAATCGCCGACGACGAACCGGGCATACGCGCCGGAATGGCGCGGGCGCTCCGCGATTTCTCGTTTCGCGTTCCCGAGACCGACGGGGAGACGAAATTCGTCGTCGCCGAGGCCGAAAACGGCTTGGACGCCTTGCGGAAAATCGAGCAAGACCCGCCCGACATTCTGCTCTTGGATTTCAAGATGCCGGAGTTGGACGGGTTGGAGTTGCTGGAAAAAATCAGCGATAAAAAAGACGAAACGCTGACGATCATGGTGACGGCCTACGCCTCGATCGAAACGGCCGTCACGGCGACGAAACGGGGCGCCTACGATTTTCTGACTAAGCCATTCACCCCGGAAGAGTTAAAACTCGTCGTTCGCAAAGCGGCGGCTCGAGTGATCCTCGCCAAAGAGGCTCGTAAACTGGCGGCCGAAAAAAGACGCGCCCGGTTCGAGTTCGTCCGCGTCCTCGGACACGAAATGAAAGCCCCGCTAAACGCCGTCGAAGGCTATCTGCGGATGATGAGCGATCGCGTTCTCGGCGATCGGCTTCCCGACTACGACGACTGCGTCGAGCGCTCTCTGCTCCGGATCGGCGGAATGCGCAAACTCGTTGCCGACCTGCTCGACATGACCCAAATCGAGTCGGGCGTCAAGCATCGGGAGCTTGTCGAGCTTAACGTGGTCGAAATCGCCAAGACGCTGCTCGACGCCTTCCGAGGCGAAGCCGATTCGCGAAAAATCGCTCTCGCCCTCGATTCGGCCGAAGAAGTTCCCATGCGGGCCGATCGAGGCGAACTGGAAATGCTCTTCACGAATTTGATTTCAAACGCGATCAAATACAACCGCGACCAAGGAAAAGTCGAAGTCCGCATTCGCCGCAAGGGCGAGCAAGTCGCGATCGCCGTCTCGGACACGGGCGTCGGAATCGCCGACGAGGATTTGCCCAAGCTGTTTCAGGAATTCTCGCTGATCCGCAACGAACGAACGCAGCACATCCTGGGCAGCGGACTAGGGCTTTCGATCGTCAAAAAACTCGCCCTCCTCTACGCCGGCGACGCCCAAGCAGTAAGCATGCCCGGCGAAGGAAGCACGTTCACCGTAACGCTTTCGGCGAACGGGTAAACATCCGATCTCGCTAAGACGGGGGATTCTCCTTTACGTCTAACGGCTGTATTCTTCTTATAAGCCCTTATTTTGCGGGTAAATCCGCACGCGGTTCGGATCTCCCCGTCAGTCGCATTTTCGAGTTCTAGGGAAAGGCCGGAATGACGGCGTCCGCTCTGCATATTCTTATCTTCGACGAGGATCAGTCGGCGGTTGCCCGGATTCGGTCGGCGTTCGCCGCCTCAAATATCGATACGTTGATCCACGCCGCGACCGAAATCGAGGAAGCAAAGCTGCTCCTAAGCTCGGCGACTCCCCAATTGATCATCGCCGGGGGGGATTTCTCGGATAGAAACGGCTTGGGACATTTGATCGAGGGGGGGATTCTCCCTCAACGACCGTTCATCTATTTGGCCGAAACGAACGACGAACAAACCTTGCAAGAAGCCGCTAGCTGGGGCGCCGCCGAAGTCGTTCTCAAAAACGCCGATAGCCTCGACCGGTTGCCCGACCGAATCGAGCAAGTTTTAGACGAATGGGACCGCACGAGCGAACGACAATACGCCGTAAAATTGCTCCGGCAGCACGAATCGCAGCTTCAAGCGGTTTTCGACTGCGCGGCCGTCGTGATTCTAGTCTTGGATTACGACGGAAAAATTATCCGGGCGAATCGGGAAGCCCTCCGCAAACTCGGCTATTCCGAGAGCGAACTCCTCAATATGACCCATCTCGATATCTCGCATCCAGACGACGTGCGGCAGTCGCTCGAGTTGCGTCAAAAACTGACTCGAGGCGAAATCGCGCAATACCATTTCGAAAAAAGATATCGCAGAAAAGACGGAACCTATTTCTGGGGCGCAGCCTCCGTAAGCCCCTATCGGAATTCGCGAGGGCGAATCGAAGGGATGATGGGCATTATCATCGACATTACCGAAAGTCGACGCGCGGAGGCCGAAGCCAAGGCCTCGCAAGAAAGCTTGCTGCAGTTGGAGCGCGAGGCGAAAGAACGAGCCGAGGAAGAGCTCGAACGCCTGCGCGAGCGATTGATTCGACAAGCGCAATTGGCGGCGATCGGTCAGTTTTCGGCAAGCGTCGCCCATGAACTGCGAAATCCGTTGAGCGTGATTTTGAACGCCGCTTACGTGCTTAAGAAAAAACTCTCGGAATCCCAGCCCGACTTGGAGAGACATGCGAAAACCATCGAACGCGAGGCGAATCTAGCCGCGCGAATCATCAATGAATTGCTCGCGATGAGCCAAGGACATGCGCCGTCGAAGCGGCATTTCGAGTTGGACGCCATTCTGGCGAGCGTGCGCGATCAATTCGCCGCGAACTCCTCGCTCCTCTGGAACGTCTCGATGTCGCCGCAACCGTTCACGATTTTCGGCGACCCGATCCTCTTGGAGCAAGTTTTACGCAACGTGGTCAGCAACGCCGTGCAAGCCATGAACGCCGAGGGAACCATCAGCGTCGCGGCCTCGCGAACCGGCGAGTTCGACGAAATCACGATCCGCGACGACGGACCGGGCGTTTCGCCGGAAATGCGAGAAGAGATTTTCGAGCCCCTTTTCACGACCAAACGGCACGGCGCCGGGCTGGGCCTCGCCATCTGCCGTCAGATTATCGAACAGCACGGCGGAACGATCGAGTTGCTCCCGGTCGCCCCCGGCGCGACTTTTTGCATACGCTTGCCGCGAGAATAGCTCCGGTCGCCTCCGCGAGAAAATCGGCGTTAGAAATCGGTTTTCGGGTCGCGAAAGACGGGTTCGGGGTTATACTTGAGATATGGGCCGTGATTCTTCTTTTTCCCGCGAAGCCACATCATGAAACTGCAGTTTTTGGGAGCGACCCGGCAGGTCACCGGCTCGCAATATTGCCTCCAGACCGACGGCACGAAACTTCTCATCGACTGCGGAATGTTCCAAGAACGTGATCAGCTCGATCGCAACTGGGCTCCGTTTCCCCTCAAGGTCCGCGACGTCACCGCCCTTTTGCTCACCCACGCGCATGTCGACCATTGCGGTCTGACGCCCAAGCTGGTGCGGGAAGGATATCGCGGTCCGATTTACGCCACCGGAGCGACCGTCGATTTAATCGAGTTGGCCCTCCGCGACGCCGCCGAGATTCAAGCGGAAGACGCCGCGTTCAAAAAGAAACGACATAAGAAAGAAGGCCGGCAAGGACAGTTTCCCGCCGAGCCGCTATTCACCGAGAAAGACGTCGATCGGACGATCCCTTTGCTTCGTCCGGCGGAATACGACGCGCCGACCCGAATCAACGAACATGCCACCGCCTACTTCCATGACGCCGGACACATTCTCGGCTCGTCGATCATTGAGCTGCGCGTCGAGGACGAAGGAAAACGCCGCAAAGTTATCTTCACCGGCGACTTGGGACAATGGAACAAGCCCATCGTTCGCGACCCGGCCACCTTCACCGACGCCGACTACGTCGTGATGGAGTCGACCTACGGCGATCGCGTCCATGAGGACGGCGGCGACGTCGAATCGCAATTGGAAAAAATCGTCGGCGAAACGTTCCAGGCCGGCGGCTGCGTCGTCATTCCGATCTTCGCCGTGGAACGCGCGCAAGAGATCATCTTCTTCTTGAATAAGCTGCTGCACGCCGGTCGCATACCGAAGATTCCCGTCTTCTTGGACAGCCCTATGGCTGCCGACGTGAACGAAGTCTTTCGTCAGCACCGCGACTGCTTCGACCAAGACGCTTTGGAAATGTCGAGCAACGGACGGTCGCTGCTGAGCTTCCCCGGCTTCCAAGTGGTGCGCGACCGCGAGGAGTCGAAAGGAATCAACGATCTCGACGGCCCGGCGATCATCATGTCCACCTCGGGCATGTGCACGGCCGGCCGTATCAAACACCATTTAGCGCAACGCATCGGCCGACCGAACTGCACCATTCTCTTCGTCGGCTACCAAGCGCAAGGAACGCTCGGCAGACAAATTCTCGACGGCAATCGCGAAGTCCGCATCCACGGGCGATCGCTGCTCGTCCGCGCGAGAGTCGCACAGTTGCACGGCATGTCGGGCCATGCCGACCGCGACGGATTGATGCGATGGCTGAAATGCTTCGAGAAGCCGCCGCGAACTCTTTTCGTCACGCACGGCGAAGAATCGTCCGCGCTCGGATTCGCCCAACATGTGCGCGACGAACTTGGCTGGAACGTCGTCGTGCCGACCTACCGCGAGGCGGTGACCCTCAATGGCGACGGAGCGTAGAACGTTCGACGGAGAATTGCGGATCCGATCGCCTATCAGTCGCGCGGTTTGCGGCGGTATTTATCTAAAATGCCGGGAATTTCATCGGGCGTGACGGCGCCGTGTATTTCATCGCCGATCATGACGACAGGCGCCAACCCGCAAGTGCCGAGGCAACGCGAGCCTTCAAGCGTGAAAACGCCGTCGCGGCTCGTCTCGCCCCAAGTAATGCCCAGTTCGTCCATGACTTTTTGCGCGACGCGATCGGCGCCTTTAACGTAGCATGCGGTTCCGAGGCATACGTTGATCATATACCTTCCGCGCGGCTTCAGGCGGAAGAAGTGATAGAACGAAGCGACGCCGGCGACTTTCGAGGCGGGAACTTGCAGAAGCTGCGCGACCGCGTCGAGATGCTTGTCGCCGAGGAATCCGCATTTCGCCTGAACCATGTGCAGGACGGCGATGAGCCGACTCTCCGGCTGCGGATCTTTTCGGCATTCCTCGATAAATTTGACGACGTCGTCGCCGAGCTTTTCGCGGGCGGCGGCGAAGACTTGCTCTTTGTTATCGATAGCCGCGTTATCAACGCAAGCGTGACCGTTGCAAGCGCTCATCGGATTCCTCGAGGCAATTTGGATGAATAATGCGTGTGTAACAAATGATGGGCTTTTTCGGAGCTTGGCTCGCCCAAATACGATTCGTAAAGCTCTTGAACCGCCGGGTTCTCAAGCGATTTACGCAACTCCTTGCCGCCGTCGATGGCGTACAAGGCCGATGCCCGACGGCGAAGCAAGTCGGGATCAAGCACTTTGACGCCTTCGGGCGGATAGGGCTGACCGCCGCCGCCGATGCAGCCGCCGGGGCAAGCCATGATCTCGATGACGTGAAATTTTTCTTTTCCTTCGACGACCTTGTCGAGCAAGGTCTTCGCATTCACGATGCCGTTAGCCACGCCGACGTGGATGTTATGCTCGCCGATGGCGACGTACACCTCGCGAAGCCCTTCGACCGCGCGAACTTCGGTGAACTCAAGGCGATCGGCGGGCTTGCCGGTGACCATTTCGCAGGCCGCGCGAAGCGTGGCTTCCATGACGCCGCCGGTGGTTCCGAAAATGTCGCCGGCCCCGCTCGCGATGCCCAAGGGAGAGTCGAAGCTCCCCGCCGGCAATTTCGGAAAATGAATGCCGTAGCTCTTAATCATCCATATCAATTCGCGCGTCGTCAGCACGGCGTCCGTAAAGGGCGTGCCGTCCGGCATGCAATGCTCGGGCCGGGCCGCTTCATACTTCTTCGCCACGCAAGGCATCACCGCGACCGAATAAATCTTCTTCGGATCGATGCCGTATTTCTCGGCGTAGTAGGTTTTGATCAAGGCCGACATCATGCTCATCGGCGAGCGGCACGTCGATGCGTGCGGAATCAACTCGGGATAGAACTTCTCCATGAAGCTGATCCAGCCCGGCGAGCAGGACGTGATCATCGGCAACGGACCGTTCTTAAGCCGTTGCAAAAATTCGGTGGCTTCCTCGAGAATCGTCAAGTCGGCGCTAAAGTCGGTGTCGAAAACGCGATCGAAGCCGAGTCGACGCAAGGCCGTGACCATCTGCCCCGTGGCCGGCGTTCCCGGCGGAAGTCCGAAGCCTTCGCCGATCGCCGCGCGAATGGACGGCGCCGCTTGAACGACGACGTGCATCTCGGGATCCGCCAAAGCGTCCCAAACTTGAGGCGTGGCCCGCTTTTCCAAAAAGGCGGCGGTCGGACAAACGTTGATGCATTGACCGCATTGAATGCAAACCGATTCGTCCATCTTGCAAAGATGGGCCGGCCCGACGACGGTGTGAAAACCGCGACCCTGCTGGCTCAGATTGTTCACTCCTTGAATTTCGGAGCAAACGCGAACGCATCGCCCGCAAAGGATGCACTTCTCGGCGTTTCGAATGACGGAATGACTCGATTCGTCAACAGGAAATTCTTTTCGCTTCCCCTCGAAGCGACGCTTCCGCACGCCGAGCGAATAGGCGAGATTCTGCAATTCGCAATTGCCGTCGCGCTCGCAGGTTTGGCAATCGCGCGGATGATTGTCCAAAAGCAATTCGACGATGTCGCGACGAGCTTGGCGAATGGCCGGGGAATTGGTTTGAACCTCCATTCCCTCGGCGACCTCCGTGCTGCAGGCCGTCATGTAAAAACCCATATTCTTCACGTCGACGATGCAAACCCGGCAGGAGCCGGCGAGACTCAAGTCGGGATGGTAGCAAAGTCGGGGGACGAAGATGCCCAACTTTTCCGCCGCTTCCATTACGGTCGTTCCGGCGTCCACTTGAACGGCCACGTCGTCAATAATCAGCGAGACTTTTTTCTTCTTACTCATGGATCGTCTCATGCGGCGAGTTGGAGGCTATTTGCAATCAGCGGACGGCGCCGGCAAGCGCTCGCCCTTCTAGCGGTCAAAGGAACGCCCCGAAGGCGCTCCCTGCGGTTATTACGTTCTATCAATCGCTTTGAAGCGGCATACTTCAAAGCAGCGGCCGCACTTAATGCAGCGAAGCTGGTCGATCACGTGCGGCTGCTTACGCTCGCCCGTGATGCAATTGACCGGGCAGTTCCGCGCGCAGGCCGTGCAACCGACGCACTTATCTTCGTTGACTTCGTACTGAACCAACGCGGCGCAGCGATGGGCCGGGCAGCGCCTTTCCACGACGTGCGCTTCGTACTCCTCGCGGTAATGTTCGAGCGTGCTAAGCACCGGGTTCGGGGCGGCCCGACCGAGTCCGCAAAGCGACGCCTTCTTCATCAACCCGCCAAGTCGCTTCAGCTTGTCGAGATCCTCAAGCGTGCCGTTTCCGGCCGAAATGCGCTCGAGAATTTCAAGCATGCGGGTAGTCCCTTCACGACACGGAGTGCATTTTCCGCAAGATTCGTCTTGCGAGAAGGTCATGAAGAACTTGGCGATATCGACCATGCAGTCGTCTTCGTCCAAGATGATCATGCCGCCCGAGCCCATGATCGAGCCAGCCTTGGTCAGCGTGTCGTAATCGATCGGAATATCGATCCACTTCGAAGGAATGCAACCGCCGGCCGGACCGCCGGTCTGAATCGCCTTGAGTTGCTTTCCGCCCGAGACTCCGCCGCCTATCTCGTAAACAACTTCCCGCAGCGTGGTGCCCATCGGCACTTCGACCAAGCCCGTGTGCTGAATTTTTCCGGCAAGGGCGAATACTTTCGTGCCGCCGCTCTTCTCCGTCCCCATGCGAGCGAACCATTCGGCGCCGTAGATGATGACGGCCGGAACGTTGGCGAACGTCTCGACGTTGTTAATGACCGTGGGTTTCCCCCAAAGACCGCTTTGCGTCGGATAGGGAGGCCGAACCCGAGGTTGGCCGCGCTCGCCTTCGATGCTATGAATCAACGCCGTTTCTTCGCCGCAAACGAAAGCGCCTGCGCCAAGCCGAATCTCCAGATCAAAATCATAACCCGAGTTGAGGATGTTCTTGCCGAGCAATCCCCATTCGCGGCAACGGTTGATGGCGTTCTGAATTCGTTTGATCGCCATGGGATATTCGGCGCGAATATACACGAACCCTTGATGCGCGCCGATGGCGAAGCCGCCGATCATCATCCCTTCGATGACGTTGAAAGGATCGCTTTCCAACATGCTGCGATCCATGAACGCGCCGGGATCGCCTTCGTCGGCGTTGCAGACGAGGTAGCGAACCGGATCGGCGGCGTTTAGCCCCATCTGCCATTTCTGGCCGGTGGCGAAACCTCCGCCCCCTCGACCGCGGAGCTTCGACTTTATCATCTCCTGCACGACCGATTGCGGATTGTTCTTCTCCAAAACTTTGGCGATCGCCTGGAATCCGCGATAGTGAAAATACTCTTCAATGCTGTCGGGATCGAGTACGCCGTTATGGCGAAGCGCGACGCGACTCTGCCGATTGAAAAACGCCACGTCGCCGTAAAGCTCGAAAAATTTGCGGCCGACGGTTTTCCCCGCGACCTTCAGACGATCCACTTCCTTCCCGCCGACGAGATGCGAATTGACGATTTCGTCAATGTCCTCTTCGGTTTGAATCCGGTATAGAACTTTATCCGGTCGAACGAGGAGGAAGGAGTTTTTGCCGACTTCGCTCTCCGAGCATGCGCCGAAACAGCTTGCGGTGCGGACGCTGATCTTGTCCGAGCCCAGTCCCGCCTCTTGCAGCTTGCGTTCGAGCGAGGGCATGAGGCCCGACTGACCAGTCCAATTGCATCGCGCGCTGCCGCAAACCATTATTTCACGCTCGACGATCTTTTCGACGGGACCGTCAAGAACGCGACTTAATACCGGCGAGCCCTGCAAAACGTGCTGCGTGAAAATATCGTGCACCAAAGCGCGATCGACGCGCTCATACTTGACCGGCATGCGACCGGGTACGAAAACGCCGACGATCGGCTCGCGGCTGCAACGACCCGTGCAACCGGTCTGGTGCAATACGACGTCGGTTCGACCGGAAGCGGCGATGTGCTTGCGAAATTCGTCGAGTACGTCGAGGCTCCCCGCCGCGTTTTCGCAGGTGGCCGAGCCGACCTGAATGCGGATTTCTTTTTTGCCCGAGCGTTGCTTGAGAATGGAGTCGGCTTTTTGTGCCAAGGCCTCGAACTGTTGCGTTATAGCGCTACTCACTATCGCACCTTCCCAGCCGCATTGTATTTTTAGGAGGAAAATCCGAAACGCCGTATTAGAACGACCCGTTCCGGCGAACGATCAAAAAGACGCGCAAGCCGCGTTGGCGTATTTATACATCCGACAAGCCGATCTCGTCTAGCGTCCGGGTGCGGAAAACCGCAATTCGCCATTTCGCCTATTCTTCCAACAAACCTGTTTGTCGCACGAAAAAATGCGAAAAGCGAAAACGCCTCGTCTCCCGGACTACTCTTCTTTCGGTCGGGTCAGGGGGCGAAATTGAGGAACACCGTGCGAAGCTTCCCGGACCGCCTCAACCGCCTCTTGATAGAAATGCAATTGAGCACGCATTTTGTGCCCTTTACGCTCCACCGGTCGATACGTCCCGTCCGAAAGAAGCCGTTTCGCCTTCACGTTATCGGCGAAAAAAACTTGCAAAGCGTCCATCAAACGGCGACGGGCGTTCGGATCGAGTACCGGAAAAAGAATCTCCAGTCGTTTACTCAAATTGCGAGTCATCCAATCGGCGCTGCTCAGGTAGACTTCCTCGTGCCCGCCGTTACGGAAGTAGAAAATCCGCGCGTGCTCAAGGTAACGGTCAATGATCGAGCGGACTTCGATATTGTCCGAAATGCCGGGAATTCCCGGGCGAAGACAGCATATCCCCCGAACGTTCAAACGAACTTGCACGCCTGCCTTCGAGGCCCGATACAACGCCCGAATCATCTCCGGGTCTTGCAGCGAATTGAACTTCGCCATAATCAGACCGGGCCGATCGGGAGAAGAAACCTGTATCTCGCGGTCAATCAAATCGATAAATTTTTGACGCAACCCGGTGGGGGCGATCGCCAAACGCGACCAACCGACCGACTCGGAATAACCCGTGAGTAAATTGAAAAAGGCGGCCACGTCGGCGGCCACGTCTCGGTCAACCGTCATTAATCCGAAGTCGGAATACATCCTCGCCGTGCGGTCGTTGTAGTTTCCCGTGGCAAGATGAACGTAACGCTGCAAACGTTGCGATTCGCGACGAACGATCATGAGCGCCTTCGCGTGGGTTTTGAACCCCGCGACGCCGTAAATAACGTGTACTCCGGCGTCCTCCAACCGTTTCGCCCATTGAATGTTTCGCGCTTCGTCGAAACGAGCCTTCAGTTCGACGAGGACGGTCACTTCCTTGCCGTTCGAGGCGGCGCGGCCGAGTGCGCGGACGATCGGCGAATCGCCGCTGGTCCGATAAAGCGTCTGCTTGATGGCCAACACTCCCGGATCGTCGGCGGCATGCTCGACCAATTGCACGACCGAATCGAACGCTTCGTACGGATGAAACAGGAGAACGTCGCGATTTTGCAGCGTTTGCCAAATATCGTCCGAACCGATCAAGTCCCGAGGGCGCTGTGCGGGCCAATCCTCAGCCTTGAACATGTCGAACCCGCGTCGATTGGCCAACTCCATCAGACTCGCCGAATTGACGACTTCGACTTCGTAAACGCTCTCCTCGCTAAGCTTCAGCCAGCGAGTCAGCCAGTTTTTTACTCGCGTGTCGGGGTTCGCCGAAATGGCCAAACGAACCGGGGCCCGTCGCAGTCGCGAATGAACGACCTTCTCCATCGCATGTAATAGATCTTCGACCTCTTCGTCGTGCAGAACGACGTCGGCGTCGCGTGCGATCCGGAACGATGCGGCGGCGAGCGTTTTATATCCCGGAAACAATTCATGCAAGTTGCCGGCGATGACGTCTTCGAGCCAGGCCAGATGTACCCCTTGCTCCGTCGGCAACGAGACGAATCGGGAAAGTTGCGACGGAACCGGGACCGCGACGAATTTTGCCTTCGGCTCTTCGCCCGGAGCGGCCCCCTTCAATTCGGCTTCCGAGACGATCAACGCGCCGACGTGCATTTGCATGCTCGGCAAAAGCGGACGCGGCTTCAAATCCTCCAACGCCATCGGAGTAAGTAGCGGCATAATCTCGCGCGCAAAATACGATTTCAAATGCTGCCGATGCGGCGATGTCCACGCCGAACGCGATACCACGACCAATCCGTGATCGGTCAATTGCCGGAGAAGATCGCGAACCGCCGCGCTCAGATCGTCGAACATCCGATGCGCGCGCGAGGAGATGGCCGTCAACTGCTCGGCGGGCGTCATGCCCGACGGATCGCGACGGCGAATTTTCGCGGCGCTCTGCCGCATAAGCCCCGCCACGCGAACGAGAAAAAACTCGTCTAAATTCGATCCGACGATCGCCAAAAACTTCAATCGTTCGAGCAAGGGAAGCTCTTCGCATAACCCTTCCTCAAGAACTCGCTGATTGAACTCCAACCAGCTCAACTCGCGGTTCAAATACAGCTCGGGCGATTTTAACGGGTCTTTGGACATGAATCAGGACACGGGGCTCGGGGTTCAAGGATCAACGGACGGAAATGAACGAACGAAAATCAGGCCTCTTCAACGTGAATTTTCAGGCCGAAGATTTCCATGAACAAATCACCCTTCGTCTGCAACGAATGCTCGATCAAAAGCATGTCGCAGCCGGGCGGAATGATCGCCGTGAAATCGTCGCCCTTTCGCTGAAAGCGTATTTCCGAGGCGCGGGGAAAATTGCCCCGTACCAACGCGTCGGCCACGCGAAGAATCGCCGCCAATTTGCAAACGATCACGCGATGTTCGCGAGGCATCGTCATGTAAGTCAAATGCGAGGCGCGAGGCGCGCTGCGACGATGATAGCGCGCAACCTGCGAAATAATCGTTATCTCTTGACGATTCAGTCCGAATATCTCGGAATTGGCGATTATGTATTCGCTGTGCTTGTGATGGGCTCGATTGCTGACGAAACCGCCGACCTCGTGCAATAAGGAGGCCACCTGCAAAAGCAATCGATACCGCGACGGCAAACCGTGATCCCGCTGTAAAAAATCGAAGAGCCGAACCGCGGCGTCGGCGACGTGCCGAGCGTGGTTCATGTCGATGTGATACTTCTCGGCCACCGAGCAGGCCGAGTGAATGACCCCCTCGAGAACCGCTTCGTCCTCTTGCCCGGTAACTTCGCGGGCCAATTCCAAAAGCAGGCCGTCACGCATCGATACGTGCGAGACGATCATTCGCTCGGCCGCCGTGCGATGCAATAACGTTTGGTAAACGAGCAACGCGGGATTGAGCGTTTCCGCCTCGGCGAAGGGAATGCCGTGCAATTTCGACAGACCTTCGGGCGCGTGACGCTCGCACTGTTCGACGAAAGCGTCGAAGTCCGCGATTTCGACGGCGGTTAGATCGGGCGAGTCGGTCTCGCGGCCTATCTCGCGAGCGGCGAATCGGGCGTCTCCGCCCACCGCCACGAAAAATCGAATCTCGTCGAGCGGCAAGGAATTTTGCACCGAATCGAGCGCGTTGGCGATGTGACGACGCAATAGATCGGCCGAACGCTGCGGCGACTCCTCGCTCGTCGAAAACATTTCTTGCAAACGGATGGAACCTAGCCGCAAGCTCTGCGAAGTGACGATTTCGTCCCCCTGCAAAATCGTCAATAACGTGCTGCCGCCCCCCACGTCCGCGACGAGCGTTTGACGACGATCGTCGCCCAAAAGATGCTTAATCGCTTGCCGAACGGCCGAAACGGTCAGCCGACTCTCTTCGGTCGTGTCGATGACGCCGACGTGAAAGCCGGCCGCCATGAAAATACGATCGAGAAACAGGTCGGCGTTCGAGGCCTCTCGGACGGCGCTCGTGGCGACGGCGCGAATGCGCTCGGCCTTGTATAAATCGATCAACTGACGGTAATCGCGGAGCACTTGAATCGCCGCCCGCATGCTTTCGCCGCCGAGACGCCCTTGCCGAAAGGTGTCTTGCCCAAGCCGTACCGCGCGCTGCAAGCGCTCAAGCGATTCAATCCGGCCGTCGCTAAAGACTTCGGCGAGAGCCATCCGCACCGAGTTGGCTCCGATATCGACGGCGGCGACGATTTTCGCCGTCGGCGGAACAGGTTTGGCTTCGCTAGCGTCCATGTGCGATTGTTGAAAGAGAAATCGAAATGCCGCAATAACTGACGCCCCCTATTGTTGTTAGGAAGCAGAAGCGGTCAAGAGCAAATTGGGGTGGGGAAAACAGGTGACGAGGCGACCAATCCGGGGAACGGAATACCCGATCGCTCTGATTCCGCGAAACCGCCCTCTATGCGTCGCCTTTACATGCCGCCCCGCCGAAACTATCCGGCGGTTAACCCTCTCTCGCCCTCTTCTCTAACCGCCCGCTAACGAGAAACGATCAGCTTATGCGGATGCTTTTTCGGGACGGCGCTAGCGCCGGAGTCGGAACGCAACGAGCGATCACCCTCTTTTTCGAATTCGGCGCGAACGGCCGGGGGCGGAAACTCTGCCTCGCCCGAATCTGCATCAGCGTCTTTAACTGCCGACGAAGCGACGACCGACGTTTCGACGGCGACGGTGTCTCCTGCGGATTCTTCTGCGACAGACTCGGCGGAAACCTCCTCGGGAATCGTCGTTTCGGCCGAAGCGGCCGCCGACTCGCTCGGCACATCAACGTTGGTCTCGGGGGACGAGGATCGGACAACGGCTACCAAATCGTTCCAGCCCCCCTGCTCCGTCGTCTCGCGCCAGAGACGAACGAGCTCCCCGAAAGCGCGAACTCGAGTTTCGCGGCGATCCTGGGCGATCCGCTCAATGCCGACGCTAAGCCGGGCGAACAGGTTGGCATGACCGTATAGAGCGCAAAGCCGATCGCATTCCTCAATGGCGAATTCCTCGAGTTCGTCGATCCAGACGTCGCAATCGTGGATTTCGCCAAGCAAAGTTTGGATGCGTTTGACCAAGTTCACCGACGCGTCGATCCGACGACCGTAGAGCGGCTTGGCGATTTCGATGGTATAGCGAAGCCGTTTGACGGCAATACGCAAAGCGTGATGCCCGACGGCGTCCTCTTCACGATCGAGCGCTTTCCCTTGCGAAAGCACGTCGTCAAGGTTCGTAAGGATATGCTCCTCGGCCCGCGCGTAGCTGCCGCGATTGCGCTCCGCGGCGTCGATCCCGGCGGCCGCCTGAACCTGCTTGGCGCCCTTTTCCAAGTCCTTGAAAAAGCCGCGTTCTTGCATGCGATTCAACGATTTCAAAACCCCTTTCTGCAAATCCTCCCTCTGATACTCCAAGAGGATCAACAGACGTTCAATGCCGGGCTTGCAAAGAGGATCGGTCTGCTTGGAAAGCTCTTCGCGAAGGAAAAGAATTTGAACGTCGCAGTCGCGCGCGTCGCCCAATCCGCCGGTGATTCGCTTGATTTCCTTGCTCCAACGCTTAACCAAACGCGGCTTAAAGCATTCGCCGAACATTTGCAAAGCCGCCCGCAGCCGACGCGAAGCGACCCTCGCGCGATGCACGTATTCAATATCTTCGGCGGCGCGAATGCCGTCGAACTGCGCTCGCAAGATCTTGGCTTGCTTGCGTAAATACTTGGCCGCTAGCAGACGATAACCGGCGTTCACGAGTGTTTCCTGATTATTGTGGGCGGACGTATCGTAATACGTTCTTTGCCGACCGAGGACGCAATTAAGTCATATATTATACCCGCACTAGGACGAGTCGCTATCATGCGTTTTGCGGAACGAACGGTTTCAAACGGCGAATAATCGCCGCAAGTCCCTGCAAAACCGATAGTTCGAGAATTCCGCGTTTTTATTTTGTAAAGGTTAAGCGCCCCCCTTTCCTCGCGGGATGCTTAACGATTACCTAACAGAACGACAACAAAAGCCCCGATCCTTCGCAACGCTCATTTTTCAGGCGCGGCGTCGGGAATCGTCGTCGAAACCGTCGTCGGCGCGGCGGCCGAAACCGGAGAACGCGAAACGTCGGACTCAACGTTCGGCTCAAAGAGGTCGTCGTGCTGCGTTTGCGAAAGTCGCAGGATGAGCAACTTCTGATCGAGGCAAGAGTTTTCCTCGGTAAAGAGATGATGACCTGCGCTTCCTTCTCGTTTCGGCAGGCAGGTCATGACGAAAACGGAGCCCGGCTGAAGCGTCGTCTTCATCGTCAAATCGTTGAATGCGTATTTCGGCCGGCTGGCGTCCAGGCGACCGATGCTTTGGCCGACGACGTCTTGATCGACGATCCAGCGCTGTCGGCTTTGACCGTATTGAACTTCGGGGGTCATCTCGACGCGAACGCCCCCGTCCGACTCGGGAAACGTCTTGACCGCCAAAACGCCCTGCGCTTGATTGAACGTCTCGCCGCGGAGTTGATCCCCGTCTTTGATTAACAGCGGAAGCTGATCGAGAATCTTCGTGAGCGTCACTTCGCCCCGCTGACCCGCTCGAATTTGAATGTGGCGGCGAGTCACGTTCGGCTGCGCGGTAACGTCCACCTTCATCTCTTCGGACTTCGCCTCCGGAGCCGGCTTGTCCGCCAATTCCATCAACTCGGTCAATACGACAGGAAGCTGCGGACCTGTCATCCCGGCGCGAAATCCGTTGCGAACCAGTTTTTGCCGCAGATCGACCGAGAACTTCTGCTCGTCGGTTTCCGCCCAAAGCTTGTCGTTCACTCGATCGTCGCCGTAGGGAACCCGAACGAAGAATATCTCTAACACGCAACTGTCGGCCGACATTTTGGCCGGGTTCAGCAACGCTTTCCCTTTTTGCTTTAACGCCGCCTGACAACCAGATGCTAGCGCCGTGAGCGCCGCCGCTACCGCCAAAAGTCCGACGCCGCGCAACGCCCCCCGGCTTCGGACGAAATACGCGATCGAATTGGCGACTAAAGACGACATCGGCTCGGCCAGCCCGGCAAAAAACGGCACGGATCTAGTATGGGAGGGGCGTAAGGTATCGACGCCGAGCAGGCAAGTCAAGTGAAGATAGGAAAGCGAACGCAGCCCATGAAACTATCATCGCGGTAGGCCGCTCTGCGAGCGCCAATGGCCAGCCTTCACGACCGCCGGACGCCGCCGCCTGCTCACCCAGCCGTTCCAGGCGCCGACTTGCCCGACCTGCACCTGCCCCGCCCGCTTCCACGACTAAACCTATCCGCCCCCTTACGATCTGCGCGAGAATCCTCCGCGTCCCCCGCGTCTCCGCGTGAATCTCTTGCGTTCGCATTCGCGATTTATCGGCGAACCGCTACGGCTTCTCTTTTTCCGCGTCGAGCCGAATCAGTTTCGGCGTGGGAATGGTCGTCCCGACGACGCGGCCGTGAGCGGCGACAAGCTCGTCAAACGTCGATTCCAAAAACGCGTAAACCGATTTCGGCGGCTTCAACGATAGCCAATGATCGACTAGCGAGGCGACGTGCGCGTCGTAAGCCTTCTTCGAATGCCCGTGCGCAAAACAACGCTTGCCGAGCCGACGAACGTCGCCGTCGAAATCCGGACTGATATGCCATAGCTCATGAACGACCGTATCCAGCTTTTCGCGGAACGGAAGATTGAGAAAACGCGGCAGATAGAACGTCAAAACGTAGAGCATTTCGCGGCCCGAAGGATCCAGGACCCGCTGAACGACCCACTTTTTCCCCCGCTTGACCACATGCCTTTTTCCGTCCGGAAATCGAAGCGGAGTAAGCGAGGCGTACATGCCGTGCTTGACGCTCGACCTGGTTTGCGAAAAACTGACGGCCACGCGCGGCATATCAATATGGCGCAGCGACTCCACCCGCAAAGCGAAGTCTTCGCAAAGGAGTCGAACTTGTAGCGTAAAATCAAAGCCGTCGGGCATCGTCGATCGCTCCGCGTCAAGAAAACCGCAAGGCGACCTTCGTCGTCGATCATTTCGACGGCGAAAATCGCCTTGTGTATTATATCAGACTGTCAACCGCGGGAGCGATTACTCGGCGGCCTTTTGTGCTTCCGGCTCGCCGGCGTCAAAAGTCGGACGAACGGCTTGACGCTTCACGCGATCATTGCCTTTACCGACGAATTCAAGGATGGCCCGAGCGCCGTTGTCGCCCAAACGCGGTTTGGCCAACTTCATGATGCGGGTGTAACCGCCGTTTCGCTCAAGGAATCGCGGAGCGACCACGTCGAGCAAGACGGCCACGGCCTTCTTATCGCCGAGAAGAACGATCAAGCGGCGACGAGCGGCGACCACCGGAGCCATCGCCTTCGCCCAACTCGACCATTTCTCGCTCTCACGCCACGACTTCCAACCGGCGCTGTTGCGCGCTTCAGTCGTGCCGAGCTTGTCGGCCTCTTGCTTCTTTTCCCAAGCCACGCAAGCGATGCGAACGCAACGCTCGACGAGCGGGCGGACTTCTTTCGCCTTCGGCAACGTCGTTACGATGCGACCGGCGGTCTTCGGAGCGTTATCCTCGTCCGTCGCGTCACGCTCGGTCAAAATAAGAGCGCTCGCCAAGTTGCGTAATAAGGCTCGTTGATGATTCGGATTTCGGCCGAGCTTTCGGCCCCGTCTTCTATGTCGCATGGTCGCGCCGTGGATATAGAACTATATGAATGGTAATATTCGGTGATCGGTCTTAACGAGACCGCGAGTGACAAACTAATTTCTTTAACGCACGCCGGCCGGCGCCGGAACTTTCATGCCGAGCCGCAAACCAATGTCGGTTAGCTTCTCGCGAACTTCCGTCAACGTCGTCTCGCCGAAGTTGCGAACTTCCAACAACTGATCCTCGGACCGCTGTACGAGATCCCGGACGGTGCTGATGTTTTCCGATTCGAGGCAATTCGTCGCTCGAACCGAAAGATCCAATTCGGCGAGGCTCATGTTCAACTTGGCCTCTAAAGCCGGATCGGTTCCGAAACCGCTGGACGAACGCGATTCGCTGTGAACGGCGCCCCCCAACTCGGAATATTGAACAAACGGATTGAGATGCTTACGCAAAATCTTCGCCGCTTCGACCAAAGCCAAATCAGGCGTGACCGAGCCGTCCGTCCAAATCTCAAACGTCAACTTATCGTAGTTCGTCTTCTGGCCGACGCGCGTCTCTTCGACCTCGTAACGGCAACGAACGATCGGACTGAATACGGCGTCAATCGGAATAATCCCGATCTCTTGCACGGCGGGCGTATGCTCCGTCGAAGGAACGTATCCGCGCCCGTTCTCGACCACCATCTCCAAGCTGAAAGGAACGTCTTCCGTAAGCGTGGCGATCACATGATCCTTGTTGATCACTTCCACCTGATCGTCGGTGATGACGTCGGCGCCGGTGATCGGCCCCTTGACGCTCTTCTCAATGCGAATCACTCGCATCGACTCGCTATGGTTCTTGACCACCAGCGACTTGACGTTAAGGATGATGTCGCATACGTCTTCCAACACGCCAGGCAGCGAGCTGAACTCGTGCTGTGCGCCGTGAAGCTTGATTTGGGTGATCGCGCTGCCCTCCAAGCTGGATAGCAGAATGCGGCGGATGCTGTTTCCGACCGTGGCTCCAAATCCTCGCTCAAACGGCTCGGCGGTGAATTTTCCGTAAGTTGACGTTAAGTTCGCTCGGTCAGTCGTAATCAGACTGGGCAACTCCAGTCCGCGCCAACGAATTCGCATGGGAAAGCTCCGATCCAATGAACTGGCGGCAAACGTTTATTTCGGGGGGACGCGCTCGCGTCGGTCTCAACCGGGATATCCCGGGACGACCGGACGGTTCGCGACGGCGCTCCGCTATCCCCGAAGTCGGCCAATTGTGCGGTAACGGCTAGTATATCAAAGCGGGCGGCAGACGAAAACTAGGCCAGTTTCGTCGCGTCGGGCGATTTACGCCGCTTTTTGTCGGCCGATTCCCGGCCTCGCGGCGTTCGCCTTAACTACTTGGAACAAAATTCGACGATCAACTGGGTTTGGACCGGAATCGATGCGTCCGAGGCTTCCGGCATGCGAAGGACTTGACCCTCAGGTTGAGCGGCGTCCATACGATGAAGGAAATCAGGCACGTCGCGATTCAACTCGGCCAAAGCGGCCTTAACCATCTCCTCCGACTTCGACCGAGCCTTGACGCGAACAATGTCGCCGGCGCGGGTCAAAAAGCTGGGAATGTTCACTCGACGACCGTTGACGGTGATATGACCGTGGGTAATGATCATGCGGGCCTGAGCTCGCGATCGACCAAATCCCAAACGATAGACGATGTTGTCCAAGCGACGTTCCAAAAGGCTCATCAACCGTTCGCCGGTGTTGCCCTTTCCTTTGTTCGCCTGGGCGAACAACTTGCGGAACTGACGCTCGAGTACGCCGTAGTGATTCTTGACCTTTTGCTTTTCACGCAGGTGCAAGCCGTAGTCCGTCGATTTGCCGCGGCGAGAATTGTGCATTCCCGGCGGGGCGTCGCGGCGCTCAAACGCGCACTTGGGCGTATCGCAGCGACTTCCCTTGAGGAAGAGCTTTTGCCCTTCACGACGGCAGAGCCGACAAACAGGTCCGTTTTGACGAGCCATAGGCTTCTATCTCCCAACCAAAATATCTTTCGCTGTACTCTCAGAGCGCCTAAACACGCGGAAACTCTTACACGCGGCGACGCTTCTTCGGACGGCATCCGTTGTGCGGCAACGGCGTGACGTCTTCAATCGACTTGATTTTCAAACCGGCGGCTTGCAAGGCGGTTATCGCGCTCTCGCGACCGCTGCCCGGACCCTTGACCCGAACGTCCACCTCACGCATCCCGTTCTTGATCGCCTTTTCGGCAGCCTGCTGCGCCGACATCTGACCGGCGTAAGGCGTGCTTTTACGACTTCCCTTGAAGTTGCTCGTTCCGCCGCTGGCCCAACATACGACCTCGCCCTTCGCGTCGGTGATCGTAATGATGGTGTTGTTAAAGGTCGCCTTGATGTGGGCGATCCCCACTGTCACGTTACGGCGGGTCTTACGACGAGCGGCGGCAGGTTGTGCTTTGGCCACGAGCGATCACTCCAAAAAAACCGAAAAAATGTATGCTTACCCCGCGTTTGCAACGCAGGTGAAAATGTCTCGGCAAACGGATTCGACGACGCAAACGCGACCGCCGAGCGAAAAAAACCCGCAAAATACGCGAGTCTATCGCATGTCCTTGACGCCCTTCTTTCCGGCGACCGTCTTCTTCGGCCCCTTCCGGGTGCGAGCGTTCGTTCGGGTGCGTTGACCGCGAACAGGCAATCCGCGGCGATGACGAATGCCGCGATAGCTTCCGATGTCGCGAAGCCGAGCGATGTTTTGGCTGACTTGACGGCGAAGTTGACCCTCGACCGTGTAATCCTTGTCCAACAACGCGGCCAATCGGGCGACTTCGTCTTCTCGTAACTCACGAGCGCGAACGTGCGGATCGACGCCGGCCTTGTGGCACAATTCGGCGGCGACCTTCGGACCTACCCCGTACAAATATTGCAGGGAAATGATCGTCGGCTTATCGTTCGGGATATCTACACCCAGCAGACGCGGCATATACGCGACTCCTCATTTATTTCTTTTCGCAAGGCTTTTCCCCGTCTTCGATTCGGTCGTCCGAAACGTCCATCGGCGGTGAAAATACCCCGCGAGTTCTCGCTAAATTAACCCTGACGTTGCTTATGACGCGGATTTGAGCAAACGACGAAAACCACTCCTCGTCGGCGAACCACCTTGCAGTGATCGCAAATCTTCTTAACGCTGGCACGTACTTTCATGATTTTCGCTCGCACTATATAGATAAAACTTCTTGCGTTTTGGGGGAAGCATTCCAGTATAAAGGGCTTCCTCCTCGCCTTGCAAGGCCCACGATTTGAAAACAGACCGATTTTCGCCAAAAAGTTCTTGCAAACTTTCGGTTTTCGGCCTCGTTTTCCTCGAAACCGAGCAAAACGGAATATCCTATTCAAACTTCGCTAATTCACAACTCGCCGTTGGGACCCGCCGTTAAAACCTGCGGACCGTTTTCCGTCACGGCAATCGTATGTTCAAAATGTGCGCTCGGCTTGCCGTCGCGGGTCGATTGCGTCCATCCGTCAGGCATGGTTTTGACCGACTTGACGCCGACGTTTACCATCGGCTCCACCGCAATCACCAAACCAGGCTCCAACTTGAAGTCCTGACTTCGCACGGCCCGCTTCGATACGAAATTAGGGACCTGAGGGTCCTCATGCATCTCGCGTCCGATTCCGTGTCCGACGAAATCCTCGACCACCGAAAAACCGTGATCCTTGACGAATCGCTCCATCTCGGCGGCGACTTCGCTCCAACGCGACTTCTTTCCCATCAATTCGATGGCGAGGAGCAAGGCCCCTTTCGTCACGGAAAGCAATTTCGACTTCTCGGAATCTATATCGCCGACCGCGAATGTGACCGCCGAATCGCCGCACCAGCCGTTCAATTTACAACCGGTATCGACGCTCGCCACGTCTCCCGCGATCAACTTGCGATGGACGGCGGGAATGCCGTGGACTACTTCTTCATTGATCGATATGCAGGTGACCGCCGGAAATACCGGCCAGCCGGGGGTCGCGTTCGGAAAGTTCAGAAACAACGGCTCGGCGCCGGCGTCCTTAAACGTCTTCGCGGCAAGCCCGTCCAACTCGGCCGTCGTGACGCCGGGACGAATCGCTTGCTCCATCGCCTTTAACGCGTGATGCACAATCAGCCCGGCTTCGCGCATTGCCGCGATTTCTCTGGCCGATCGAAGTTGTCGCGGCGAACGAAACGCTCCCACTCCCTACGCTCCTGCGGACTTACTTAATCGGGTCAAGAATCGTCTTAACGCGATCGAAAATCTCATCCACGGTGCCAAGACCGTCGACGCTCTTGAGCAAACCGCTCTTCGTGTAATATGCCAACAACGGCTCCGTCTGTTGACGGTAAGCGACCAATCGTTGACGAATCACCTCGGGCTTGTCGTCGGCGCGACCGCGGCCTGCCAAACGCGTGAACAACTCTTCTTCCGGAACGCGAAGCTCCAAAACGACGTCCAACGGCGTCCCCTTTTGCTTCAACATCTCGTCCAAAGCCTCAGCCTGCGCGATCGTGCGCGGGAATCCGTCGAGCAAATAACCCTTGTCGCAATCCGACTTCTGCAAGCGCTCGCCGATCACGCCGACGATGATGTCGTCGGGAACCAAGGCGCCGGAGGACATGAACTTCTCGGCCTTCACGCCGACTTCCGTCTTGGCGTCGCGAGCGGCGCGAAGCATGTCGCCCGTCGAAAGGTGAGCCAAGGTGTATCTGGCGATCAGCTTTTCCGCTTGAGTGCCTTTGCCGGCTCCGGGCGGTCCGATGAAAACGATACGCATTTCAAATTTCCTTCGTCATCAATTGCTTGTCAGGGGGGCGCGGCGGCGTCTCAACCATCTTCGCTCAATTACGACCTACGACTCAGCCTTTTTCAAGCAAGCCTTTGTAATTTCGCATCACAAGATGGCTGTCGATTTTCTGAACCAAGTCGAAGGCGACGCTCACGGCGATCAACAAGCTCGTTCCGCCGTAAAAACTGGCGACCGACATGTCGACGGGCAACCATGAGGTAATCATCGTCGGCAATACCGCGATGACGGCCAAGAAGCCGGCCCCGACGTAAGTAATGCGAACCATGACTTTTTCGAGATAATCGGCCGTGCGGCGACCAGGTCGGTAACCGGGAATAAAGCTGCCGTAGTTCTTCAAATTTTCGGACATGTCCTTCGGATTGAAGCTAATGGCCGTCCAAAAATAGCAGAAGAAGTAAATCAGCAAAACGTACATTAAGTTGTAAACGAACGAGCTTTCACGATGGAACGCCTGCTCGAACGGGCTCCAAAAACTGTTGTGCGCGGCGAGCGATCGGAAAATCATCGTCGGGAACAAAAGCAATGAGCTCGCGAAAATGATCGGCATAACGCCCGCTTGATTAATCCGAAGCGGAAGGTATTGGCGATTGCCTCCGCCGAAAACCCGGCGACCGCGAACGTGCTTCGCCGATTGCGTCGGAATGCGGCGTTGACCTTGGGTGATATAAATTACCCCCGCGATCACGGCACAGAACAAAACGGCCAACATAAGGAACGTATCGAGACCGACTTGACCGGCGCCCGAACTGCTCAACTCAAGCTGACCGGCGCTAATCACCGGAGCGATGAGCGTGTATCCCGCATGCGGCATGCGAGCCAAAATACCGGCCATAATCAACAAGCTAATGCCGTTGCCGATGCCGTACTCGTCGATCTGTTCGCCGATCCACATCATGAAGATCGTTCCGGCGGTCATAATCATGACGAGCGTGAACTGCCAAGAGAACGGCAAACTGCCGTTAGCGTTCAAGTATTCCGGAAGGATAAAACTTTTCGCGAAAGCGACGTACCCCCAGCTTTGCCCTATACAGAGAAATACCGTGGCGTATCGCGTATATTCGTTGATTTTTTTGCGGCCGCTCTCGCCTTCTTTTTGAAGCCGTTCCAAAGGTCCCCACACCGTGGCGAGGATTTGGAAAATAATCGAGGCCGAAATGTAAGGCATAATGCCTAGACCGAAGATCGACGCTTGATCGAGATCGGAACCCGAGAAAATGGCGGCCTGACGAAGAGCGCCTCCCAAGACGCTATCCGATTGCTCAAGATTCGCCTTCATTTTCGTCACGTCGACCATGGGAAGCGGAATCGCATGGCCGAGCCGAAAAATAGCGAGGAGGATCAACGTTAGGAAGATCTTATTCCGCAGTTCAGGGATCGTAAAAATTACGCGGATCTTTTCCCACATCGCTGAATCCTTGTGCTAAGAGCGAGCAAATTCAATGAGGAGGGGGACTAACCTTCCTTGGCCGTTTTCTTTTGTCCCTTAATGACGGGGGCTTTGCCCGGCAATACGACGACTTTTCCCCCCGCCTTTTCAATCTTCTCTTGCGCCGACTTGCTGAACTTGTGCGCCGAGACGGTGATCTTCTTCGTGATCTCGCCGTCGCCGAGAACTTTCAACGCGTCGTAGCGTCCCTTGACCAATCGCTTTTCTTTGAGCGAGGCCGGAGTGACTTCTTCGCCGTTTTCGTAGCAGATGTCCAAATCGCCGACGTTGATGATGGCGACGATATCCGCGTACGGATTATTGAAACCGCGTTTCGGAATGCGTCGAACCAAAGGCATTTGACCGCCTTCGAAAACGCGTTGCGACGAATAACCCGATCGCGAACCGGCGCCCTTGTGACCGCGGCCGGAAGTCTTTCCGCTGCCGGATCCGACGCCGCGTCCGATGCGCTTGCGCGATTTATTCTTTTGAATATTGCTGTGAACGTCGTTCAGAATCATGTGAGCGAAACTCCTCGCAACCGCTCGACTTCACCCTGGGTTCGCAATTGCGACAGGGCGTCCAGCGCGGCTTTCACTAAATTGATCGGATTCGTGGAACCGTAGCTCTTCGTCAGAATGTCATGGATTCCGCAAGCTTCGCAAACCGCGCGGACGGCGGCTCCGGCGATGACGCCGGTACCGGAACCGGCCGGAACCAGCACGACCGAAGCCGAGCCGAACGTGCCGCGAACCGTATGCGGAATGGTCGAGCCGTTCAAGGCCACGGTAATCAAACTTCGCGTCCCGTCCTTAACGGCCTTTTCGACCGACGGAGGAACTTCATTCGCTTTGCCGTAGCCCCAGCCGACTCTGCCGCGGCCATCGCCGACCACCACCATTGCCGTGAAACTAAAACGACGACCGCCTTTGACGACGGCCGCGCAACGGCGGATCTTGATGACCTTGTCAATCAGTTGGCCTTGAATCGCTTCGGTTGCCATAAAACGGATTCCCGTCGGAAACTTCCTCGCCTAAAGCGGCCGTCAACCGCGGCGTTTCAGGTTCGGTTCGTTTCCCGATTGTTGCGTAATATTGTAACGTGCTTGATATTTATTTGCGACCGCCGGGCTAAATCCCGTCAATCGTCGTTTTCCGCCGTCGGCCTAACGTTCCGACTCGAAAAATTGATTACAGTTGGAGTCCTGCCTCGCGGGCGGCGTCCGCCAAAGCGGCGACGCGACCGTGATATTTGTATTCGCGTCGATCGAGGGCGACTTCTTTAATCCCCTGCTGCAACGCTCGCTCGGCGATGACTTTTCCGACCAGGGCGGCGGCGGTTTTGTTGCCGCCGTACTTGATCTCGGAACGTAAGCTCTTTTCCATCGTCGAAGCCGAAACAAGCGTCTTGCCCGACGCGTCGTCGATGATTTGAGCGTAAAAATTCTGATGGCTGCGGAAAACGCTCAGACGCGGACGGCTCAGAACGCGTTTCAAGCTTTTGCGAACGCGAACGGCGCGGCGAGTTCGCTGCAAACCGATTTTCTTTTGATGTTGCATGGCTAATCTTCTCGTAACGTGCGACGCGTATGTCGGTCGCTATATTATATGCTATTCGTAACCGGCGATCGAAGCGACCGAACGCTACTTGACCATCGCCTTGCCTTGCTTGCGGCGTACGTTTTCGCCGGCGTAACGAATGCCTTTGCCCTTATACGGCTCAGGCTTACGCAGGGCGCGAACTGAAGCGGCGAAATGACCCACCAATTGCTTGTCGATCCCTTGGACGACGACGTGCTGTTGATCGGGCACGGTCACCTTGATTCCCTCGGGAATCGGCACTTGCAACTCGTTCGCATATCCGACGCGAAGCTGCAACGTCTTTCCGGAAACGGCGGCCAAGTAACCGACGCCGACGATCTCCAAACGCTTTTCATAACCGGCGGTCACGCCGACGACCATGTTTTGAATCATTGCGCGAGTCAAGCCGTGCAACGACCGGGCCAATCGCGATTCCGATTTACGCGACACGCTGACGCTGCTCGAGGCCTCGTCAAAGGCGACTTCAATTTCCGGCAAATACTGGAAAGAGAGTTTTCCTTTGGGGCCTTCCACGGCGACGACGCGATCGGCGATCGATACCTTGACCCCCTTGGCCAGTTGCACCGGTTTATTTCCGATCCGAGACATGCTTATACGCCTTTTGTATTCTCTTGAACGCAGTCGAAGCGTTGATTACCAAATTTCGCAGAGGACTTCGCCGCCGAGCCGACGCTGACGCGCCTCCCGGTCGCTAATGACGCCGCGGCTCGTGCTGAGAATCGTGATTCCCAGACCGCCGAGTATCGGCTTCAAACCGTCAACGTCCTTATACACGCGTCGGCCGGGTTTGCTGACGCGGCGAATCGAACGTATCACGCGTTCGCCGTTGGGACCGTACTTGAGGTGAACCCGGAGCGAACCGCACGGCTCTCCGGCGATTTCCTCGAAATCCCAAATGTAACCTTCGCGTTTCAAAACTTCCGCCACTCCGCGCTTAAACTTGGAGTGAGGAACGTCAACGTGGGGCCGTTCCACGCGCACCGCATTACGAATACGGGTCAACATGTCGGCGATGGGGTCGGTCATCATGAGTATAGGGTCCCTTTACCAACTCGCCTTGCGAACGCCAGGAATCAAGCCTTGATCCGCCAATTTGCGGAAACAAATGCGACAAATGCCGAACTTACGATACACTGCTCGCGGCCGTCCGCACATTTTGCAACGGCGTACCGTACGCGTTGAAAACTTCGGCTTGCAGAGAGCCTTGGCGATCTTCGATTTACTTGCCATGCGGGTTTGGTCCTAAATCTACGGCGAACGATGCGTTCGCCTCTAATCCGCTATTTCCATCGACCGCACCTCGAGGCGGTCGCCGTATGTTTCGCTACGCGGCACGCAAAGGCATGCCGAACTGACGCAATAACTCGCGAGCTTCGTCGTCCGTGCTCGCCGTCGTCACCACGGTAATGTTCATACCTTGGTTGTACGTGAACTTGTCCGGGTTGATTTCCGGAAAAGCCATCTGCTCGGTCAAACCGAGATTGTAATTGCCCCGACCGTCGAAAGCGTTCGGATCGAGACCGCGAAAGTCGCGGACGCGAGGCAAAGCCAACGAAACCAATCGATCGAAAAATTCGTACATCCGACGACCGCGAAGAGTGACCTTGGCGCCGATCGCCAAGTTTTCGCGAAGCTTGAAGTTCGAGATGGCTTTTCGGCTCAACGTCGTCAACGGCTTTTGACCAGTGATCTGCTTGAGCACGTCGAGCGCCTCTTCCAAATACTTCTTGTCTTGTAAAGCTTTGCCGACGCCCATGTTCACCACGATTTTATCCAATCGAGGAACGGCGTTGACGTTCTTCTTCCCGAGCTTCTCTTTCAAAGCGGGAACGATCTCTTTTTTGTAACGCTCTAGCAAGCGAGGGACCGGCGCGACGATTTCCTCTTGGGGAGCGGCTGCCGTTTCGCTTTGTTTGGCTTTTTTTGCGGACATGGTCGTTCGTTATTTCTTGGCGGTTTTGTTTTTGGCCGAGGCGATGATTCCGACGCCCGCGCCGCACTTCTTGCAGTAACGCTCTTTCGAGCCGTCGGCGAGTATGCGGGCACCGACGCGAGTCGCCGCTCCGCACGAGGAGCAAACCAACTGCACGTTGGAAAGCGGAATCGGCATCTCTTTGGAAAGCCGACCGCCCTGGGGATTACGCTGGCTACGGCGAACGTGCTTGTAAGCGCGATTCACCCCTTCTACCACCAACTTATCCTTGGACTTGAGCATCCGCAGCACTTTGCCGCGTACGCCCTTGTCGTCGCCGGTCATGACTT
This sequence comes from Thermoguttaceae bacterium, assembly GCA_963665265.2. Lineage (GTDB taxonomy): Bacteria > Planctomycetota > Planctomycetia > Pirellulales > Thermoguttaceae > CAXXHQ01. Next base: position 877,858 of record CAXXHQ010000001.1, read on the forward strand.
GAACGGTATCGTTTGATTTGATCCACATATTAGACCACCTCGTTGGCGAGGCTGACGATTTTCATGTAATTCTTCTCACGGAGCTCACGAGCGACCGCGCCGAATATGCGGGTGCCGCGAGGATTTTTTTCGTTGTCGATGATGACGGCCGCGTTGCTGTCGAATCGTACGTAACTGCCGTCCTGACGTCGGGTCGGCTGCTTCGTGCGAACGATAACCGCTCGCACCACGGCGCCCTTCTTGAAATCGCTGCCGGGAATGACGCTCTTCACGCTGCACACGATAATGTCGCCGATGCTGGCCGTTCGCCGACGCGAGCCGCCGAGCACTTTAAAGCACATCAGCTCTTTCGCTCCGGTGTTGTCGGCCACGTCAAGCCGCGATTGCATTTGGATCATAATCTTACCCGTCCGTCGCCAATTGCTCGCCGTCGCCGGCGAATGTTCTGCTCAAATATTCCTAATGCCTACCGGGCAAACGCCCATCGGCCGAAAAACTAAACCGTCTCCGGCGCGGCCTCGCCCTTCTTCAACTGAGCGCGATGCGCCGCTCGCATGGCGGCCAAATCGACCAGCTTCCCCTTCTCGACGACGCGGACCAAAGCCCAGCGTTTCATCGCCGATAAAGGTCGCGACTCGACGATTTCCACCGTGTCGCCGCTATGCGACTCGTTCGCTTCGTCGTGAACGTAGCAAACCGTCTTACGGCGAATGAACTTACCGTATCGCTTATCCTTGACGAGTCGAGGAATTTCGACGCGGCGCGTCTTGGCCATCTTGTCGCTAATCACAATTCCAATTTCAGTTCGCTTGGGCATGGCGATTTCACCTAGTCAGTGTTCTGCGCTGCTATTTCTTATTGCGCTTGCGCGGCGGTTTGCTCCCGCTCGCGTTGAATCGTCTTAATTCGCGCGATCAAACGTCGGTTCTTCTTGAGTTCGCTGGACGAATCGAGCTTCTCCGTGTTCGCTTGCAACCGCAAACGAAACAGATTCTTCAACGTGTCCTTCAGCGTCAACGTAAGTTGTTCGCCGCTCATTTCGCGTAACGTATTGGCTTTCATCTAATAATCTCCCTCGCGACGTCGTATCTTCTTTCGCGACGTCTCCGGTCCGCGATCAGATCGCGCGGCGTCGAACGAAACGTACCTTAACCGGCATCTTATGAGCCAAGCGCGCGAAACACATCCGCGCGGCTTCCTCGGCGACGCCGCCGATTTCAAACAACACCGTGCCGGGCTTCACCACCGCGGCCCAGTACTCCGGTTCGCCCTTACCTTTACCCATACGCGTTTCCAACGGAATCGACGTGATCGGCTTGTGCGGGAAAATCCGAACGTATAATCGGCCTTCATTGCGAAGATATTGGCTCGCCGCGATACGACCGGCTTCGATCGTCGCCGCGGGAATCCAACCGCCTTGCTCCGCTTGCAATCCGAAATCGCCGTGGACGACCCGGTTGCCGCGAGTGGCGTTACCTTTTATACGCCCTCTTTGGCTTTTTCGGTGCTTGACCCGTTTTGGCATCATGGCCATTGCTGTCGTCCTCGCTATAAGAACCTTGATTGATCCATACCTGAACGCCGAGGTGTCCTTGCGGAATCAACGCTTCGGCGAATCCGTAATCAATTTTCGCTTGCAACGTGCTAAGCGGAATCGATCCGGCGATCTGCTTCTCGCGACGGGACATTTCAGCGCCGCCCAATCGACCGGCTAACTGAATCTTAATCCCTTTCGCGCCCGACTCCATCGATGTCTCGATGGCTCGCTTCATCGTACGACGGAATCCGGATCGCTTTTCCAACTGCTCGACGATATCCTCGGCGACCAACTGAGCGACCAATTCCGGACGCGTGATTTCCTCAATCTTAATATTGATTCGTCGGCCGGTGACGCCCTGCAATTGCGATTGCAACTCGTCCACCTTCTCGCCCTTACGTCCGATCAATATGCCGGGCCGGGCGGAAAACAACACGACTTTCACTTCGTCGCGCGTTCGCTCGATTTCAATTTTGGCAATCGCCGGATAAACCGGCTTCTCAAACTTATCCTTCGCCAGCTTGATGAAATTGCGAATTTTGTGATCCTCGACCAGAAGATCCGAAAATTCCTTTTTCGAGGCGTACCAACGGCTTTTCCAGCCAGTCATTATGCCTGTGCGAAAACTGACTGGATTGACTTTTTGACCCATGCTTCCGCTCTCGCTTGGCCCTTCGCCGTTCGTGATTAAACGACGCGGGGCGGTTATTGCGTTCGATTCCTCAGAGGGTTATTCCAGCTCGATGACGATGTGCGACGTTCGCTTCTTCAAGATGTCGGCCATTCCGCGGGAATGGGGACGCATCCGCTTGAACATCGGACCTTCATCTACACGTGCTTCCACGACGCGAAGCTGTGCGACGCTAGCCGCTCGCAAGTCTTCCGCGTTCGACAACGCGCTTTTAATGACCTTCTCGATCATCCGCGCGCCGCGCTCCGGTTGATACGCCAATAAATCCAATGCTTCGTCCGCGTACTTGCCGCGAACGATATTCATCAAAGGACGTACCTTTTGAGCGCTAATCCGCGCGTAACGGTGTACTGATTTGTATCCCATTATTCCTTCTTACCTCCCTTTCCGCCATGTCCGCGGAAAGTTCGCGTCGGAGAAAATTCGCCGAGACGATGTCCGACCATTTCTTCGGTGACGAAAACCTTCATGTGAAGCTTTCCGTTATGAACGAGGAACGTATGGCCGACGAATTCAGGGATAATCGTGCAGGCCCGCGCCCATGTCTTAATGGGGTCTTTCGTGCCCGCGTCATTCTGCTTTTCGACTTTCTCGTAAAGCTTCGGATTGACGAACGGGCCTTTTTTTAATGATCTTCCCATAATGTTTCGCTTTCAACTCTCGCGGTCAGCTCCGCTATATGCTTCCGGCTTTACGCCCGATTATGACAATTTCAATTGGCCGTAACGGCGTGAACGACGACGACGAACGATCGCCTTGTTCGAAGCCTTGCGACGTTTGCGAGTCGCTCCGCCCTTGGCGTTCTTACCCCAGGGACTAACAGGATTGCGACCGCCCTTCGTGCGGCCTTCGCCGCCGCCGTGCGGATGGTCGATCGGATTCATCGCGGTGCCGCGAACGTGCGGCTTTTTACCCATCCAACGCTTACGACCGGCTTTCCCCAGCACAACGCCCATGTTCTCGCTGTTGCTGATCACGCCGACCGTCGCGCGACAAGTCGCCGGAACGCGGCGAATTTCACCGCTGGGCAAATTTATCTGAGCCCAATCTCCGTCGCGAGCGGCCAAACTGGCCTTCATCCCGGCCGAACGGCAAAGCACGCCGCCGTTGCCCGGACGCATCTCTATGTTGTGAACGTTCATGCCCAACGGAATCGCCGAAAGCGGCAAGCAGTTTCCGACCGTGGCGGGCGCGTCCGCGCCGCTCATTACCGTGTCGCCCGCTTTCAAACCTTCGGGAGCGAGAATATAACGCTTCTCGCCGTCGGCGTAATGCAGCAAAGCGATGCGAGCGGTGCGGTTCGGGTCGTATTGAATCGAATCGACCTTCGCCGGAATCCCGTCCTTGTTACGACGGAAATCGATCAAGCGATACATCTGCTTATGTCCGCCGCCGCGGAACCGAGATGTGATGACGCCCTGATTGTTGCGTCCGCCGTTCTTCTTTTTCGGAACGAGCAACGACTTTTCCGGTTGAGCGCCCTTCGTCAGATCGGCGAAGTCGCTCACGCTGGCGCCGCGTCGGCCAGGAGTCGTCGGCTTGTAAAATTTAAGTCCCATGATTCGTTTCGCTTATCGCTGTCGCGTTTTACTTATTGTTTGTTCGCCGCTATACGTCGTTTAGAAGAAGTCGAGATGATGCTCGGAGCTCAACTTGACCACGGCCTTCTTCCAGGCGGCGGTCACCGTCATCCGATTTTTCGATCGCTTCGGCTTGCCGAGGCGATTCTGCGTATTAACCGACAATACCTTCACGTCGAACAACTCTTCGACGGCCCGACGAATGTCGTCCTTACCGGCGAAGCGGTTCACTTCGAACGCATAGCTGTTCTGACGATTCGCCTTATGCATCCCCTTTTCCGTCACCAACGGACGCAAAATGACTTGATGCGGCTTCAGCAGCAATTTCGTTTTCGTGGCGTCTCGAGCCATGACAAATATCCTTCTCGCTAATCGCGACTGACGACTCTCTCAAGGCGAACTTACGACGAGGCCTTTTCCGCATACTTCGCGCGGACGCCGTCAAGGGCGGCCTTGGTCATCAACAACCGACGAGGTTTCAATACGGCCAAAGCGTTCAGCTCCGCCGCAGGCAATACCGTCACGTCGGCCAAATTACGAATGCTCTTCAATACGTTGGCGTCATACGCCTCGACGGCGACCAACACCGTCGAGCCCGCCAATTTCAACGACTTCAGAATCGAAGCCATTTCCTTGGTCTTCGGCTTCTCAAACGACAACTTATCAAGCACGACGACTTGCTCGTCGGCGATCTTCGTCGCGATTGCCATCCGCGTGGCGAGACGAACCGCCTTCTTCGTCAAACGGTAAGACCAATCCTTCGGAACGCGCGGGTGAATGTCGCCTCCGCCTCGACGCACGCCGGACGTTCGCGAACCGGCGCGGGCGTTGCCCGTGCCCTTCTGGCGATACATCTTCCGCGTCGTGCCGGAAACGTAAGAGCGACCCTTCGTACGCTTGGTTCCCAAACGTAAATTCGCCTGATACATAACGACTGCGTCGTGCATCAACTGCCGATTAACGCGCGGCGCGATCTCGGCAGGGTCGATCTCGTATTTGCCGACCTCCGCGCCCGTTCGATCATATATAGGCAAACTAACCATTTCCTGCATTTCCTCAAATCTAACGATCTTCCCGTGACTTCCGAAGCTAAACCCTAGCCGAGCTTGTTGGTGGGACGGACGACGACGAACGCGCCCTTATGGCCGGGAATCGCGCCGCGTACCAAAAGGAGATTTCGCTCCGCGTCAACGGAGACGACGTCCAGATTACGGATCGTGCAACGCTCGTTGCCGTAACGACCGGCCATCTTGCGACCTTTGTCGACGTGGCCAGGATCCGTATTACGCCCGATAGAACCGCAATGGCGATGTACCTTCTTAACGCCGTGCGAAGCGCGCTGACCGGCGAAGTTATGACGCTTCATAACGCCGGCCGTGCCGCGACCCTTCGTAAACCCGACGACGTCTACCGCCTTCACTTCGGCGAAGGCGTCAACCTTAACTACGCCGCCGACCTGAAGATCGCCTGCGGCGCCGCGAAACTCACGAACCATATTCTGCGGCTCGCAATCCGCTTTAGCCGAAGCCTCGACGCCTGCGGCGACTAGACGCTTCTGACGCTTTGAATCCAACTTAGCAACATGCCCGCGAACGCTACGCGAGGCAAGACGACGGGGCTTATCCTCAAATCCGAGCTGAACCGCATCGTAACCGTCGCGCTCCGCAGTCTTCACCTGAAGCACGTGACACGGCCCCGCGGCGATTACCGTTACCGGAACGACCTTGCCGGTCGGGTCGAAAATCTGAGTCATCCCGACCTTACGGCCGAGTATTCCAACTGCCATCGTTCTTACCTTTATGCGTTCGCTTGCCGGGAACTTTCGATCAACCGATCGACTTTACCCGACAAACTTCCGTTTCATATTTACCCAGCTAACGAAACCCGAAGTAAACCGACTTCGCCGTAGCCGTCGCGCTTTCCAGCGCACTCTAGCGGCGGCTCGTCGCCTTGATTTTAATGTCGACGCCGGCAGGCAAACTTAACTTGTTTAACGCCTCGATCGTCTTAGCGGTCGCCTGCAAGATATCCACGACGCGCTTATGCGTGCGGATCTCGAATTGCTGACGAGCCTTCTTGTCGATGTGCGGACCGGACAAGACCGTGTAGCGCTCAATACGAGTAGGCAAGGGAATCGGACCGTGTACGACGGAGTTCGTTCGCTTAGCCGTATCCACAATCTCCGCCGCACATTGATCAAGAATCGCGTGATCGTATGCTTCCATCCGAATGCGTATGATTTCGTTGGTCTGTCCAGCCACGGAATTTCTCCGAATCGTTCCAATTCCCAATTGCCAATTATCAAACGCCCTTAAGGCGGGAAACCTCAGATCATACTGTCTTCGGCTCCGAGCGTCAACAGCTCGCAATCGAATTTCATAACTTTTTTCGCTCGCTTTTTCGCGCACTGACAAGCGAGACGAAGAATTTAATCATTTCTCCCAGCTTGCCAAGCCCCCAATCCGGTTTTCTTCGATTTTCCGCGTTTTCTCGGCAATTCCCCGAATTTCCTGCCAAAATTCGGCGGTCCTCCGATTGATTCCCAAATCCTTTGCACGGAAATGATCGCCGCAAGACACTATTATTCTTAGATGTCTCGCGATTCCCGCCGCAAGCTGGTCGAACGAACATCGTCATTCAACCCCTCTGAACCGCAGCGGAAAATCCCATTATCACCCAAAAGCCTTCAACCCGAAAAGGGGCGCCGCGCATCCGGAGCAATCCCCCGACTCCGAGCTAAACCACCCACCCCGCCCCTTCTCGGAAACGCCAATTTATTACGGAACCTGTTTATGAGACTGACTTTACGAACGCTCCTCGCTTACCTCGACGGCATCCTTCCCGAACAAGACGCCGCCGACATCGAAAAAAAAATTAACGATAGCCCCGTCGCCACCGAGCTGATGCACCGCGTCCGCGACTTAATGCGCCGACTTCGACTCGCCGCCCCCAATCTGGACGATCCACGCCCGGAGCTCGACTGCAACACGGTCGCTGAGTATTTAGACAATACGCTCACTTCGGAGAATGTGGCTGCTTTCGAGAAGGCTTGCTTGGAGTCCGACGTCCATCTTGCCGAAATCGCCGCAGGTCACCAAATCCTCTCGCGGATTCTTGGTGAGCCGGTTGATATCGAGCCGGAATCGCGCGATCGAATGTACAAGATTCCGGAGCAACTAGCGAACAACGAGCTCCCCGAACCTAAACCGACGCTTTCCCCTGGCACCGTGGCGCAACGTGGCGGCGACGGCTCGGATCTGTCGCTCGACCTTGATCTGCGATCTCGCGTGAAACCGACGGTGCCTGATTACCTGCGAGAATCAAAACGCCCGCCTCGCCTTCTATCCGTCATCGCAGGCGGCGCAGTCGCGGCAATTCTCGTCCTCGTCGTCGTCGGCGCTCTCCTTTTCACACTCGGACAACTTGAACCCGGCACGCCGCTGGGCGATCTCGCCGCGCGAATCGGCTTCGTTGCCCCCGCCAAACAAGTCGCCTCGAACGAAAAGCCCAAACCCGCTCCCGATGCGAATAAAGACGCAACGGAAAAAACGACCGACAAAGAAGGAACCTCCGTAAAAGAAAACGCGAATAAACCGGACGCCGGCGAGAAGCCCTCCCAACAAAGCGTCGAGGATATTGCCGCCGGAAAAGCGCCCAAAGCGACCGAGCCGGAGAAGGCCGACGAGGGACCAAAGCCGGAACAAGCTAATCTCGCCGCGACCGCAAATGGAGAAGCTAAGAAAGAGGCGGAACCCCGCCCGTCGGAAAAATCCCCTTTGCCGATCGCCAAGGATGACGCCGCGCAAACCGCCGCCGACGCCGAGAAGCGCCCGGCGACGCCGCCGACCGAAAAAGAAAACGGCGGCAAAACCGAGAACGGCGAAAAGATCGCCCAACCAAGCGCCGATCTTACGCGACCTGATCGCGAGGCCGCCCCCAAAGCCGACGCGACTCCTCCCGCCGAAAAAACGGCCGAAAACGGCGCATCGCCGAAATCGGCCGACGCAAAGAAAGCAAGCGACGATGACTCCGCCAAAACGACGGGCGAGAAAGAAGGCGACAAAGAAAAACAAACCCCTGCCGCGACTCCGAAACGACTCGGACGCTTAATCACCGAGGACCAAATACTTCTACTTCGCGGCGACGACGATACCGGTTGGACTCGAGCGCCGAACAAGAGTTTGCTGTTTAACGACCAGCCGCTCCTCTCCTTGCCCGCCAATTCGCCGGAAATCGCCATGACGAACGGCCTCACGGTGCGAGCCGTCGGCGGAACGCGATTCGAGCTAGTCGGATTCGAGCCCCCATTGCCTCCCGGCGTTATCGTTCGTTACGGACGCTTGACCATGATGCCGGTGGCGAATCCCGACACGACCGCCCGCTTGTCGTTCGGCGCGCGCTCGCTAAAAATCACCTTCTCCGACGCCGACTCCCTCGTGGCGATTGACGTTCGACGCGCGACGGCGACCGGCGACTCGCCCGAGCGAGACCAAGAACGGTACGTCGCCGATTTTTACGTCGCCGTCGGAAAAGTGACCGTCGAGGAGACGGGCAAGCAAACAATCACCGCCAAGGCTCCCTGCCGTTACGCCTTCAACGACGCCGCCGAAGCGACCCTCGCTCCTGCGACGAAAGAACTCCCCAAATGGATTTCGGACGACGTCCTGAGCCCCCTCGATCAAAAGGCCTCCCAAGCGATCACGCAAGCGTTCTCCACTGAGAAGTCGGCGCGGCAAACGCTTCTGGAATTGGCCAGCCACCGTCAAAAAGAGGTTCGCCTACTCGCAGAACGCCAACTTTGCCACGTAGACTATTTCGATCCGATGGCGGTCGCTCTCGGCGACGTCACGAAAAAACTAAACTGGGCCGATTATATTACCCAGCTCCGCGACGCCGTCGCGCGAAATAAAGAGTCGGCCGCCGCAGTCCGTCAATCGCTCGAACGCCACTACCCTCAATCAACCGCCGCGACCTTATATCGCATGCTCTGGGGATTTTCCGACGATCAATTGAAAAACGGCGAAGATGAAAAACTAGTTCGCGGCCTCGAAAACGAAAACCTCGCCGTTCGCGTTCTAAGCTTCTGGAACCTCAAAGAATTGACCGGCCTCAGCTTCTATTACCGACCGGAAGACACGCAACTCAAGCGACAACAACCGACCGCGCGATGGAAACAACGCCTCGATGCGCACGGCATCCGCGCAAAATCGGGCGAGGAAAAGGCCTCCGGCGCCGCCGCCAAGGAAATATTGCCGACAACGAACGGAGAATAGCCCCGGCGGTCTCGGCAGTTATTTTGCCGCCAAGTAGGCCTACTTTTCCGCCGCAGCTTCACCTGTCGCCCGGCGAAAGGCCTCGCTCCGCCGATTCCAAAAGCGAATTGCCAATGTGTTGATCAAGACAAAAATACATGTTGCATACAGCCGCGCCGGTTGCGAAAGGAACGCCAAACCGACGACATAGGCGACGATAAAGATGATCCAGGCCACCGAACCGCCAAGAACAAAGCGGCGCTCGGCGGGGGATTTCGCCGCTTTGAAGCTGACGTAAGTCCCGATGCCTCCGCCGAGGAGTCCGAGGGCGCATCCGACGGCGACGCCGAACCAAATCGCTAGCGAGGTCATGCTTGCTCCGGATATTTCGACAAGGATACGAGCGAAGAATACAGGGGTGGATTATACAGCCCGAAATACCTAGGCGGCAAGATTGGGTGCTTTTCTATAGGGGGGCGCTCTCGCCATCTCCCCCCTTTCGCCAAGAGATCAAAAAGCTAGACTGGTTTGGATGGAGTTTGTTGGTTATATTCGATGATGATGAGTTAAGATTATCTGATTGGCGTCGTCTCCTTCGCAAGCGGGGAGAGGTGCGTTTCGGTCCGCCGACCCGGCGGATGCTGTCTCAGGAAAGGAGTTCACTTGGTTCCGATCAACATTTCGACTCGCCACGGCCATCTCAGCGAGGCCGCCCAAGATAAAATTCGCGAAAAGTTAGACCGATTGCCCCGTTACAACGACCGTATCTCGGCGATGACGGTGACGGTTGACTTAGAGCATGAAGAAAAGGTGCGAGTCGATTTGAAAGCGACGGCCAAGGGCGGCGAGTTCGCGGCGACCGCCGAGGCGGAGAGTCTGCTTGCGGCGATCGACGCCTTGGTCGAGAAAATGGAACATCAATTGCGCAAGGCGAAAGAGAAGGAAGTCGATCGCCATCGCCATCCCGGGGAGACCAAGCGGAGCCCGAACGACGCCGCATCCCCTGCCTCCGACGACGAATCGTTTGAAAGCTAACGCAATGCAATAGCGTCGAGTAGCGCGGAAGCGCTTCGGCAGACGCGACGCGACTTGCGATGCGAGCGGACAGGCGAACCGTCCCGAAGAAACCTACCGAATTACACTACCACGTTAATATAATTCCCGCACCGCGCGGGCGAACGACGAACGACTTCGTCGAGCGCCGGCGGCGAATCGGCGATAGAAAGCCGAAGGAATTCGCACGTCGAAGCGACGGCGTGCGGGAACACGCAGTTTTTGGGAGAACACCCGCATGAAGTTTGCCGATTTCATCTGTCCCGAAGCGATCCGCGCCGATATAACGGCCTCGGATAAGGAAAGCTCGATCCGCGAGATCGTCAAGGCCTTGGCCGACGCCGGGAAAATCCCCGCCGCGGAGTACGAAAGCATCGTTAAGGCGATTCTGAAGCGAGAAGAGCTGGGAAGCACGGGAATCGGTCGCGGCGTCGCCGTGCCGCACACCAAGCACCCCAGCGCGGAACGTTTGGTCGGCGCGGTCGCGGTTAGCACGACCGGCGTCGATTTCGCCAGCCTCGACGGCGAAGTGGTGCACTTGTTCTTCTTGCTCATTTCGCCGCCGGATCGTCCCGGCGATCACCTCCGCGCCTTGGAGAACATCTCGCGTCAACTTCGCGACGACACGTTCTGCCGCTTCTTAAAGCAATCCAAAACGGCCGAGGATATTAAACAACTTCTCGACGAAGCCGACAGCAATCAGTTCGGATCCTAAGAGCCCCCATGTCGGAACAGAAGATAACGCGAACTGTGGTCGTGACCGATCCGGCGGGCTTGCATGCGCGTCCGGCGGTGGGCATCGCCGAATGCGTGCGAAAACATCAATCGCGCGTCGTTCTAAAAAACGAATATAACGTTGCCGAAGGAACGGACGTCTTGCAATTGATGTCCATGGTCGCGGCGTGCGGCTCATCGATCGAGTTGGAAGCGACCGGCCCCGACGCGGCCGAAACGCTGGACGCGTTGGAACCGTATTTCACCGGCCACTGGTAGCTCTTCGCAAGCGCTTTAGCATCGTCGACGCGTAACTGAAAACGATCCAGTCCGACGGCGCCCCGCTTCGCAAACGGTCGAAAACGGCGCGGCAAGGAACAAACGCCATGCAAAAACTACAAGGAATCGCGGTTTCACCGGGCGTCGCCATCGGCGAAGCCTTGGTGATGGACAACGAGGGATTTCGCATTCCTCGGCGGTTCGTCGCTCGTGATGCGGTCGTCGACGAATTGGAGCGGCTCGACAAGGCCGTTTCGGCGGCGGCGACCGAGATTTCGCGAAATCGCGACGCGGTTTCCCAAGAGTTGGGCGATAAGTACGGCGCGATCTTCGAAGCGCATCTGCAAATGTTGCAAGACTCTCGGCTTCGCGGCGAACTGGAGGAGATGATCCGCCAGCGCCACTACTCGCCCGAATACGCGGTCAGCCGAACCCTGCGACGTTACGCGCAAGTCTTTCAACGGCTCGAAAGCTCCTACTTGGCCGAGCGCGCGAACGATATTTTCGACATCGAAAAGCGTTTGCTTCGACATCTATTGGGACGTCGCCGCGAAGGAATCGCCCACCTCACATCGCCAGTCTTGGTCTTGGCGCACAACCTGACGCCGAGCGAAACGGCCAACTTGGACCGTCGCTTCGTGCGAGGTTTCGTCACCGAAATCGGCGGCCCCGGCAGTCACACCGCGATCGTCGCCGAGGCCCTCGAAATCCCTGCGGTCGTAGGCACCGGACCGTTCCTCACCGAAGTCTCCGGCGGCGACCAAGTCATCATCGACGGCGATAAAGGCTTGGTCATTCTGCAGCCCGACGAAGAGACGCTGGCTCGCTATCGTCACGAGGCCGAAGAATTACGCTCGCTGCAAGCGAAGCTCGAGCCCTTACGCGATTTACCGGCCGAAACCCTAGACGGCGTTCGCGTGATGATTATGGGAAACATCGAATTTCCCTACGAAGTCGATCACTGCGTCGCGCGCGGCGCCGACGGCGTCGGCCTCTACCGCACCGAATTTTTGTACTTGGGAAGCGAAACGCAGCCCACCGAAGAAGTTCATTACGAGGCTTACGCCCGCGTCATGAAGGCGATGGAAGACAAGCCCGTCACGATCCGCACCTTCGATATGGGCGCCGACAAACTCCCCAACCACTCGGCGGACGACGAAAAGAATCCGTTCCTAGGCTTACGAAGCATTCGCCTTGCGCTTCGCAATCTGCCGATGTTTCGCACGCAGTTGCGGGCGGCGCTTCGCGCAAGCGCGCTGGGCAAATTGCAGATCATGTTCCCCTTGGTCTCAACCCTCTTGGAGTTGCGACAGGCCAAGATGGTGTTGGCCGACGTGATGGAGGATTTGGACGAGCACGGAATTCCGTTCGATCGTAATTTGCCGATCGGAATGATGGTCGAGGTCCCCGCGGCGGTGATGATGTTGGATCGCTTCGTTGAAGAGGTCGATTTCATCAGCATCGGAACGAACGACCTGATACAATACACGCTGGCCGTCGATCGCAGCAACAAAGACGTGGTCCAATTATATAATCCGGCCGACCCTGCGGTGTTGAAGCTGATCTCGATGTCCATCGAGGCGGCAAACCGTAAAGGATTGACCGTGAATATGTGCGGCCAGATGAGCGGCGCCACGGTTTATACCATGTTGCTGTTAGGCTTGGGGTTGCGCAGTTTTAGCGCGACGCCGAGCGCGTTGCCCGAGTTAAAGAACGTGGTTCGCAGCGTATCAATCGAGCAATGCAAGCAGATTGCCGCTCGGGCGATGAGCATGGAGAACGCTCGGGAAATAAAGAGTTATTTGGCGGAGGAGCTGAAGAAGCACGTTCCCGGCGCGTTGTCCTAAACGACGACGGCGGCGAACGGCCCTCGACGAGTCCGCTGCACAAATCATTTTTGTTAATTTTATTTCGAGAGATCGCCGGCGGCGCGGAAAGCCGCAGCGGCGACGTCTTTCGAACCCTAATGTCTTCCGCTCGCCACGGCGGCGACGGGAGAGTCGAACGATGGTTCGATTACGAGTACGCATACGATTTTGCAAACGCGACGACCTGCGGTGGATCGGTCATCGAGACCTCATGCGAAGTTTCGAGAGAACGTTTCGCCGCGCGGAGTTCCCTCTGGGAATGAGCGAAGGCTTTCACCCGAAACCCCGGGTGACCTTTCCTTTGCCGTTGTCGGTGGGAATGATCGGCGATGACGAGGTGATGGAATTCGAGCTGGCCGAGAAAATGTCCGTCGAGGAGATTGAACGGCGTTTGACGCCGCAACTCCCGCCGGGCTTAATCGTCCGCAGCGTCGAAATTCCGCCGCCCGGAGCGGGTAAAGCGCAAACGGTTAGCGCCGAATACGTGGCGCAAATGCCGAACGATCGAACCGACGAACTGCGTCGGCGAATCGAGACGCTTTTAGCCGCGACGAGTTGCGTCGTCGCCCGAACGCACGGTCGTTCGGAACTGGACGTTCGCCCGTTCATCGAGGAATTAACTCTCGACGAAGGCTCGCTCCGGATCCGTTTGCGAATTGATCCCCGCGGCAGCGCAGGACCACGCGACGTTTTCAACGCCCTCGGCATCGAGGACCTGGAATCGTCGGGGGTCGTCGTCAGTCGCACGCGCGTGGCGTTAGCCCAAGGTTGACGCGAAAACGGAAGATGTCCGTCCGCGCGACGATAGAGACGCTTCAGCTTCAGCTTCGGCGCAAACCGACCGAAGACTTAGAACCGTCTCGTTCCGTCGCGCTTTCCCCGGAACTTCCGCGACCGCCTCTCAATCCGCGTAGCCGCAAGGATCGGCCGCGAAAGCCTCCATAAAGGCGAATTGCGTGCTCGGCATGACGCCGAGGAAGAAAGAGTCATGATGAAGCAGGAAATGTTAATCAACGTTTCGCAACCGGAAGAGTCGCGAATCGCCATCGTCGAAGACGGAGTTCTCGAAGAACTGTACGTGGAAAGGTCCGGCCAAAATAATTACGTCGGAAATATCTACAAAGGCGTGGTGGTCAATCTAGAGCCGAGCATCCAGGCCGCGTTCGTCGATTTCGGCGTCGGAAGAAACGGCTTTTTGCATATCAGCGATCTGGAACCCCAATATTTTCGCCAGGGCGGTTTCGATCCCGGCCGGGCCGACGGCGGACGCTTCGCCGCGCAAGCCGATTTCGGCGACGACGAGTCGGATGAAAAACCCGAAGGCGGACCGCGCCGTCGCGGCGGCTTCCACTCCGGAGGTCGCCCCCGCTTCAAGCCCCCGATCCAAGACATCCTCCGTCGCGGCGACGAAGTGCTCGTGCAAGTGATTAAAGAAGGAATCGGCTCGAAAGGCCCGACTCTTTCCACCTACATCAGCATTCCCGGCCGATACTTGGTCTTAATGCCCGCTCTCGGCCGCATCGGCGTCTCGCGAAAAATCGAAGACGAATCGACCCGCCGCCGGTTACGCGACATCATGTACGAGTTGAACCCGCCGAAAGGCCTGGGGTTCATCGTACGCACCGCCGGCAGCGACCGAACGAAACGCGAACTCTCGCGCGACTTGGCCTATCTGCTCCGCCTTTGGAAGGTGATCGTCCGCCGCATTCGAAAAATGCCCGCTCCCGTGGACATCTACGAAGAGAGCGACATGATCATTCGCACCATCCGCGACATCTTCACGAACAACGTCGATTCGATCCTCATCGACGAAGAAAGCGCCTTCAAGCGAGCGAAAGAATTCTTGCAACTCACGATGCCGCGTTACGTGAGTCGCCTGCAACTTTATGAAGGTAAAGAGCCCCTCTTCTATAAATATCGCTTGGACGAAGAGATCGCCAAAATCCACAGCCGCAAGGTCCCGCTCAAGGCGGGCGGTTCGATCGTCGTCGATCAAACCGAGGCCCTCGTGGCCATCGACGTGAACAGCGGCAGCTTCCGCGCCGAGGACAACGCCGAAGAGACGGCCTTCCAAATGAATTTGCACGCCGCGAAAGAGATCGCCCGGCAAATCCGCCTGCGCGACCTAGGCGGCGTGATCGTAAACGACTTCATCGACATGCGAAAAGAAAAGCATCGCCGAGGCGTTGAACGCGCCCTCCGCGACGCCGTGAAACGAGATCGGGCCCGCACGAAAATCCTTCGCACAAGCCCCTTCGGCCTCATCGAAATGACCCGACAACGGGTCCGCACCAACATCAAGCACGGCGCCTATTCCGAATGCCCCTCCTGCCACGGCGTCGGCGTTATCAAAACGAACGAGAGCATGGCCCTCGAGGCGATCCGCCAATTGATCGTCGCCAGCCAACGCCCGGGCGTCGTAAGCATTACCGTGACTGCGGCCGAAGAAACCGCCGATTACCTGAACAACCGAAAACGGCACGAAATCGCCCAAATTGAATCAGATTGCAAAATCTCGATCAAAGTCCTAGCGGCGAAAAACGTGGCCCCGGACCATTTGGTTTTCGACTGTCGCGACAAAGACGACCGGGAAATCCGAACCCAGAAATAGACGTAAACAGCTTAACGCAAACAACTTAAGCTAAAGGCGCCCTTGGCCGACCGTGGCCGCGAATTGTTCCCCCGAACTCCCTTTCGCGCTGTTTTCGCCGAGGCCCCTTGCGAAGAACCGGGGGGATTTTGTAAACTAGCTGGTTTCCCCGATCGAAACATATTGAATTCGTCCGCTCGCCCTCATGAACGGCGTCGCGGGAAAAACGACCGCCAATTGAGGACTTCCGATCTTTGGAAGTCATTGAACATATCGAAGTAACTTTAGCGAACTGAAATTAGGAATTAGAACGATGTACGCGATCATATCCGCCAGCGGCGCGCAATTCAAAGTCGAAGAAGGTCAACTCCTTGACATCGATCTGCTCGAAGAGCAAGCCGGATCGACGATCGTTTTCGATCGCGTCTTGGCCGTAAGCAACGGAGAGAACCTGACGGTCGGGCAACCGACGGTCGCCGGCGCCAGCGTGACCGCCGAAGTGGTCGGCGTCGAGCAAGGCCCCAAGTTGGTCATCCAGAAGTTCCGTCGCCGCAAGAATTCGCGCCGCCGAACCGGCCATCGCCAAATGTATACCCGCGTGAAAATCACCAAGATCTCGGCGAACTAGAACGCCGACGATTTTCATAATTGAATATGAAGAATCCGCGCCCGGACTTTTCGTTCGGGCGTCGGTCGTTTCTTGACCGCGTTTTTGCCTTCTCGACGTAGTGAATGCAACTCACCTACGCCTTGGCGGTGCGATTCTTGAGCCCCGCCAGTATCCGGTTCAGATCGTCGGGGTTCAGAGGCTTTACGAGGTGCTCGTCGAAACCCGATTCGAGCGCGTTCCGACGATCCTCGGGCTGACCGTAGCCCGTCAGCGCGATCAAATACGTTCCGGCGTTGGCCGGGTTGGCGCGAATCCGGCGCGCGACTTGATATCCGTCGAAGCCGGGCAGTCCGATGTCGATGAGCGCCACGTCCGGCTTTTGAAACTCGATCATCTCGACGCCCCGTCGACCGTCCGAGGCCGTCTCCGCCTCGTGCCCGTCCAACTCCAAAAGCGCCTTGAGCATCTCCCTCGCCCCCGCGTTGTCTTCCACGAGGAGAATGCGGAGTTCGCCTGTTTTTTCGACCGGCTTCGGCATTTTGTCGTTCTCAATTGATTCAGGAGGAGCGATCATCGGTAAACGGACGACGAACTCGCTGCCGCGATTTACTCCGTCGCTAAAAGCTTTAACGGTTCCGCCGTGCAGCTCCACGAAGCTACGAACAAGCGAAAGCCCGACCCCTAGCCCAGGATTGGCGTTGTCGTGCGAAATCGGAACCTGGACGAAAGGATCGAAAATCGCCTCCAACTTATCGACGGGAATCCCGGCCCCGGTGTCTCCCACGCGAATCACCGCCTGCCCGTCTTCCTGGCCGATCTTCAACAATACGCGACCGCCTGCCGGCGTGTACTTCGCCGCGTTATTCAACAAATTCACTATCACCTGCTGCAAACGAACGGGATCGGCCGAAACGAAAAGCGTGCGATTCGGCAACTCGCAATCAAACTTTAACTTGGCTTGCTCCAATCGGGGCGCGACGATTTGAGCGGCGTCGACCGCCGCTTGGCCAAGTTCAAGATCCTCACGCCGTAATTCCACCTTGCCTTGCGAGACGCGGCAAACGTCGAGCAAATCGTCAAGCAGTCGGGCCATATGCCGACTCTCCCGCTCTATCACGCTTTGCGCGCGGGCGGAGCGAGAATCGACGTCCGTTTGCTTGCGGAGCACGTAGGCGGCCGAAGAGATGGCCGCCAACGGATTGCGAAGCTCGTGCGAGAGCGTCGCCAAAAATCGATCGCGACAGCGAACCGCTTCGCGCGCTTCCTCCTCGCGACGCTTATGCTCGGTGACGTCGATTAACGCGGCCAGATAGGCAGGCTCGTCTTGCCATTCGGTCTTAACGACCCGCATCTCCGCGACTCGCCGTCTTTCGCCGCGGGAAAGGAGTTCGATCTCCGTGAATTCGCCGGGATCGGTCGGAATCCCGAAATGCTCCCCGATCAACTCGCCGTGCCGACTGTTGAGGAGCCTTTCGGCGGCGGGGTTAAGAAAGCGGATTCGCCCGTCCACCCCGACGACCATAATCCCGTCGCCGCTCTTTTCGACGATGGCGCGGAACCGCGATTCGCTCGCCCGAAGGGCGCGAATCAATTCGGCATGCGAGTTTCTTTTCGCGTGTTGCATCTTGTCGATCCGTCATGCTTCGCTCTCAAGCGAACGATGCGACGAAAATCCGCCGAACCTTGCGCTCATTCGTCGGAAAGCAGCGCGCCAAGCTTGACCAGGGCCTGCTTATCGTCCGAAACCACATGCCCGACGATGCGTAAGACCGGAGCGGGACTTACCCGAACCACGGCGGGAGCGGCCAAGACGCGTTCAGCCTCGGCCGCTTGGGGTTCGAGCGATACGTCGATCACGTCGACCGAATAGTCCCCGCGAATGTAGTTGTCGCAAAGCTGATGAAAGGCGAGGACGGCCTCGTGATGCCGCTCGTTCCCGCCGCAAATAAAAAACTTAAATGCGAATTGCGCCATGAATGCCGTACCTGCTGCGCGCCGATCGATGACGAAATATTCAACCCGACTCCAGAGCCGCGAGCTTACGCCTTCGCGGCGACCGGCTTGCCTACGGTCAATTCTCGCTTCAATTCCCGCAAAAGCGTCTCGGGATGAACCGGTTTGCTAAACCAACGATCGATCCCTTGAGGCCCGATCTTGAGCCCGAATTCCGCCGGCGAAGTCCCGCTTATCGCGATCACCTTCATGTCGTCAAGCCGCGGATCGCTGCGAATCGCGTTGAGCGTCGTCGGACCGTCGCAACGCGGCATCAGCATGTCGAGCAGCATGAGATCGGGCCGTTCGTGCGAGGAAAGGTAGCCCAGCGCCGCCTCCCCGTCGTTGGCCGTCGCGACTTCAAAGCCGTTCAATCGGAGAATGCCGGCCAACAGTTCGCACTCGTTTTTATCGTCCTCGACCAACAGAGCGCGACGAAGCTTATCGCCCGTGAGCGGCGTGGCCGATTTCGCCGGCGCCGCCATGGCCGCGGCTTCTCGCTCCAGCGCGCTAAACTCGTCGATCACTTTCGCGAATGTTATCTCCGCCTCCTCGTGCATGCCGCGATCAAGCTGCTTTTGATACAAATGCAACGCTAACGAGGCCGCGTTCAATCGATTCCGCATCGAGTGCGGCAGGTTGGGCCGAACGGCGGCCTGCGAGATCGCCGCCGCGGCGGCCGACGTGTCCGCCAACTCCTCGCGAAGAATCGGAACGTCGGCGGGGGCGTTTATCCCTAGCCGCGCCGCCTTACCTTTGATTCGAAGCACTTCAAGAGTGACTCCGATGGTCGGAAACACTAACTTTTCGCCAGGACTGCGAGAGAGAACGAGCATTTTGGGCTTCCTTTCCGACTTCCCGTCGCGGAGAAAATCGCTCACGCGACCCACGATTCCAATCGTCACGGTTTATTGTCGCCGATGCGGCCAAAGATCGTTTAAGCGTATTAACTTAATCGCGGAACGGCTCTATTGACTCGCGGGACGCAATAGTATGCACGCGAAACGCCTTAGCTATGCTTGGCGCTTTTTAGATCGGCTGTAAAAATCGTTCGACTTCCATGCCGTGTCGGCTTCGACGAATACTAGCGAAACCAGAGGGGCTATCCATGCCCTTACGACCGCGGCGAACGCCCTCTTTCCTCGACGTTCGCGGCTCGCCGACCACTTTCCGTACTGTCGGCCCGTATTTTGTACTACAAGACCGTTTTGTCTGCAAGAGCAGTTTTTTTTCGAAAACAAGAATCCGATCTCAAAACGGACGGCGCTAGCGACGCTAGCGAAAAAAACCTCTCCGCTAAATACGCGCGAAAAAAAACGTTCCCAAGCGGCTAACTTGGGAACGTATCGGATTTTCACAATCTATTCGCGTCGCTCCCAATCACGGATCAATGCAAACTTGCACGCCGGCCGTTCTTTCGGCGGCCATTTCGATCGCCTTGTCGGCCAGCATGCGTCCCGCCCGACGGCACTCCTCCAAAATCTCCGCCGTCGGTCGGTAACGGCTGCGCAGCGGCTCGCGAAGTATCTCCCAATTCATCTGCTTCATCTTCGCGTCTATGTCTTCCGAAGCCCCCCGCCCCCATCCGTACGAGCCGAACGAGAAACCGGCCTTCCCGGCCGGACGAAGACCTTCAAGATACGTCATCACCGCGGCGGCGGCCGGCATCATGTTCCGATTGAGCGTGGCCGACCCGAACGCGACGCACGCCGCGTCAATCGTCTCCGCCGCGATCCGAGTCAAGTTCGAGCGGCGAATGTGAATCAGCTTCGTCTGCACGCCCGAGCGCGTCGCCCCTTCCATGATCGCCTGGGCCATCAGCGAGGTGCTTTCCCACATCGAATCGAAAATCACCAAGACTTTCGACTTCGGACGACATTCCATCCAGTTCTTATACGCCGCGAGAATGTTCGCCGGGTACTTCCGCCAAATCACGCCGTGACTCGGAGCGATCATCTCGATCGGCAACGCGGCCGCCTTCTCCAACGTCGCCTTCACCTGCTTGCCGTAGGGCATCACGATGTTCGCGTAATACGTCTTCGCCTCCTCCATGATCGTGCATAGCGGCGACTCGTCGTCAAAACGCTCGGAGCTGGCGTAGTGCTGCCCGAAAGCGTCCATCGAAAACAACAATTTGTCTTCCGGACAGTACGTGAACATCGACTCGGGCCAATGCACCATCGGCGTCTCTAAAAACTGCAACGTCCGCCGACCGATGGAAATCGAATCGCCCGATCCGACGATTTTCTTCTTCCAAGCGCTCGTGTCAAAATGAAGCGAAAGAGCCTCCTCGCATTTCTTATCGCAAACGAGCGTCGCGTTCGGCATCGCCTTCATCACCTCGGGCAAGGCCCCGCTGTGGTCCGGCTCGGCGTGATTGCATACGACGTACTGCACGGAGTTCAAATCGCATAGCTCCGATACGTTCCGAAGCAATTCGCAAGCGTAAGGCCCCTTGACCGCGTCGATCAGCGTGTTTCGCTCGTCGCGAATCAAGTAGGCGTTATACGTGGCGCCCCGTTCCGTGTCGTAACTATGAAAATCTCGGACGTTCCAATCGACGTAACCGACCCAATTGATGTTTTCTCGAAGCGTGGTGTTCATGTGCAAAGAGGATGGTTTCAAAGGACAGTGGTGAGGGACATACGCAAGGCGGCGAAACCAATCATTCTACATAATTTTCGCCGAGAAGCCGAGGGACTCCACGACGGCGATTAGCTCGCCCCCTCGAATGGATCGACCTCGCACGACCGCCGAACCGCCCCGAAGATCGACCTCGACCGACTCCACGCCGATCGATTCGGCCAGAGCGCGACGAACGCTCTCGACGCAATGACTGCAAGTCATGCCGTCAATTTTTAATTCAATCTTCTCCGAAGCGGGCGAACCGCTCGCGACCTCCGATTCGGCGTTTTCTATTTCTTCTAGCTCGTCCCTAACGACCTCTTTCGGCGAACGACCGGCCGCATACGAAACCGCCACGACCGCCAATAATAAGACCGCCCAAGCATGAACGGACCAATCGGCCGACTCCATATGACACGCCGCCGGAATCGATGCGACCGAAAACCAACCGCCGAGCGTCGCAAAAACGGCGTTCAGCGCCAAGCCGCAACCGACGGCGCTCGCGGCGATCGTCGCCATATAAATCAACGTGGCCCGACGCCCGAGCGTTTTCCAAGTCGTGGCGATCGTCGCGGCGTTCGTCGCCGGCCCCGAAATAAGGAACGCCAATGCCGCCCCCGGCGAAACCCCCGCATGAATCAAACCGGCGGCGATCGGCACCGAGCCGGTTGCGCAAACGTAGATCGGTATCCCAATGGCCATCGCGATAAATATCGAACCGACCCCGTCGCCTAAATACTCGTGCAGCCGATTGGCGGGAATCAAAGCCGAGATCAACCCCGCCAACACGGCGCCGAACAGCAACGAGCCGCCGATGTCCCGAGGTAAAACCAAAAATGCGTAAGTAAGCGCGCGGCGTGCCGGCCCCTGCGTCGATTTGTTCGCGCAGCATGCGTCTTGACAACCGGCGCCGTGCGCGGCGTGACGCCCTGCCGAAACGCCCGCCTCTTCATTAGCCGAGGCCGACGCTTCATCGGTCCATTCAACCCAGGCCCCGCCGATCAATCCGGTCAAAAACGCCGCTATCGGACGAAAGACGGCGAAGACCGGCCCCAGCAAGGCGTAGGTCGCGGCGATGCTATCGACCCCGGTTTGCGGAGTGGAAAGCAAAAACGATACGGTCGCGCCCCGACTCGCCCCGTGACGGCGAATCGAGGCCGAAACAGGAATCACGCCGCATGAACATAACGGCAACGGAACGCCAAGCGCGGCCGCCTTCAAAACCGAACCCAGTCCGCGCGCGCCAAGATGCCGCTCCACTCGCTCCGGCGTGAAAAAAACCGAAAGAGCGCCGGCCGTTAGAAAGCCGAATAATAAATACGGCGACATCTGACCGAGAACCAGCCAAGTTTCACGAACGACGTTCATCAGAAGATCGAACATAGTTGTAAGCAATCGGCGCCCTGCGGTTCGCAAACGCCGCCTCAATTACGGATGGCCGAAAACCATCCCTTTCACTTCAATCCCTTCAATGTCGGCAAGTTCGGCGACCATCGAATCGCGGGTCGCTTCGTCGCCCACGAATTCAATTAACATCAAACCGTTCGGCGAACAAAACGATTCGCTCGTGTGATGCAGACCCAATCGCGTCTTAATGCTGCAACCGTACTTCGTGAAAACGGCCTGCACGCCGGGAACCTTCTTCACCCGATCGGTAATGTGAACGCCGATTATGACGTGCGGCTCGTCCTTCCCTTGCGACTCGGCTTGCAATTGCATCGGCTTCTCGCAGCAAACGAGCGTGCCGCCGCCGACCTTGGCTACTTCAACGGTGTTTCCGCATACCGAACACTCGTACGTCTGAAATCGCTTCATGGCAAATCCTTTCGCGAATTGCATGGGACATATCGAAAGTCGGGCCGTCGCTCCGACGACCGCCGAAGCGGTCATTGTAATACTCGCCCTTGCATAATGCGAGAAGGGCGGTCGGCGTCGGCCAAACCGCCCTTCCCTGACGCTGTCTTTTACATCTCCATCCGAATTTCAGTTACTTCGCGTGCTTCGCCAAATAGGCGGCCACGCCTTCGGCCGAGGGCTTCATCCCCTCGTCTCCCTTATGCCAGTTGGCCGGACATACTTCGCCGTACTTCTCGGTGAACTGCAACGCGTCCACCACGCGGATCGCCTCGTCCACGCTCCGACCCAAAGGAAGATCGTTGATCACGGCATGACGCACCACGCCATCCTTGTCGATGAGGAACAAACCGCGGAGCGCCACGCCCCCCTCAAGCAAAACGCCGAAATCCTTCGCGATCGTCTTATTCAAGTCCGCTACCATGGGGAACTGCACGTTGCCGATGCCCCCCTGGTTACGCGGCGTCTGCTTCCACGCCCAATGCGTGAAATGCGAATCCACGCTCACGCTTAACACCTCGACGTTACGCTCCTTGAACTGTGCCAAGGCCGTGTCGAAAGCGATGATCTCCGACGGGCAAACGAACGTGAAGTCCAACGGATAAAAGAACAACACGACGTACTTCCCCTTGTACGACGAAAGCGTCACTTCCTGAAACGAATTGTCGGGCATCACCGCCGTGGCTTTGAAGTCGGGAGCGGGCTTCGTGACTAACGTGCACATGAACAAATCTCCTATTGGGTAAATGTCGATATATTTTTCACGCAAAAATTCGTTGGACGCATGCTTGCACGCGACACGAGCTAACGGCAGGCATTTTCGCTGTCAGTTTCGATTGCGTGCCGCTTGCTTTTGAGGGACGTTTACGTCCCTTCCTCGGCCTTTAGGCCGTCACAGGCCCGCCGTTTACGTCGGGTAAAGCTTGCGACGCATTTCATTTTGAAAACTGGACTCTGTCAGGGCCGTTCACGGTCCTCCTGAAACGCCTAACGCTGAACGATAGACGGACTGCTAGAACGCATCAATCGAACCGCGACCTGCCGAAACAGGCTAGGCGGCAGGGTCGGCCAATTTGGCGTCGGCGTTCGGAACGCCCGGCGAAGGAACCCGAGCGCCTAGCTCTTTGTCGATCGTGTAAAGAGCCAATCCGTTGTCGCCCACAAGCTTCAACTCATCGACGATCGTCAAGGCGTTCGACTCCTCTTCGACCTGCTCGGTCACGAACCACTGCAAAAAGTTGTGCGCGGCGTGGTCTTTCTCCTGTACGGCGATCGAGGCCAAATTATTAATCAAGCCCGATATCTTCAGTTCGTGCTGGTACGCCTCGCTGAAAGCCTCAAGAGGATTCTTCCAATCAACCTTCGGAGCGTCGATCGCGGCGAGCTTGACGCGCGAACTGCGATCCAGAATGAAGCTAAAAAACTTCATCGCATGCATATGCTCTTCGCCGGCCTGAATCCGCATCCAGTTGGCCATCCCGCGAAAACCAGCCGATTCAAAATAGGCCGCCATCGAAAGGTAAAGGTACTCGGAATAAAGTTCCGCGTTAATCTGATCATTGAAGCCGTTCAATACTTTTTCATTCATCATCGCATCGCTCCTTTTCGTTGCTTGATTTCCCAGTCGCTATCTTTGTATCGCCCCGGAGGGATCGCCGTCGTCGGCAAGTTCGCAACTTCGACACTGCGGACAAATGCCCATGTACTCGAGGCGCCGCCCGAGGATCTCATATCCGCCCAAATCTTCTTTTTTATAGTCCGGTAAAGCAATGGGGTCTTTGGGGGAGTCGTCCACACGACCGCACCGCACGCAGCGAATATGATCGTGCGGATCGACCGTCCCGTCGAACCGCGCTTCGTTTCCGCCGTACTCAAGTTTCTGAATTATCCCCAACCGACTCAACAAATCGAGATTCCGATAGACCGTCCCCAGACTGATCCGAGGAAGCTTCTCGCGAACCAAGGCGTAAACCGACGCGGCCGTGGGATGCGTCTTCAATTTCCGGAGTTCGTCAAGAATCACCTGCCTCTGCATGGTGTTTCGCTGGAACGTATTCTCCATGACTGACTCCTTGTTACTAATAATAATTATTACTATTAAGAGATCGGGCGTCAAGGCCGATTTGGTTAATTTTTCAGAAAAGGATAGAAAAAATCGAGGAGGAGCTACTTCCCGGAGGAATTATAGAGGCCCTGGCAAGAGGAAAAAGGGGTCATCCGAATATTGAATATTTTTTGAGATCGCCGATTTTTGCCTGCTTCAAACAATACCGGTTTTCGCTTGAAATTGGGCCATGCTTTCCGTTAGTTTGCTCCTCTGAACCGTCACAAGAATAAGCGACTCGCTCTTTGACAATCCAACTACCGACTCACCGCGATGACTTTGCGTTTTTGTGACTTACGGCGATCCGCCGATCCCAGAGATTTCAATTTTTCGGCTTAAAAAGGCGTCCATATTCTTTTTTGCGTTCCGAATTCATCAACCTATGTATCAGAACAGTAACCATAACTCGCCTTTGACGGACGGCATGCCTGCCAGCGTCTGCGACGCAAACGTCGAGAAAGAAAAGTTTCCCAAAAGATATGGCCGCAAGAAAGCCCGTGAATCGTCGGACGCTATGGTGCAAGGACGCAATATCCGGTTGATCCGGAAAAAGGGGAAGCCCTTCTTACTATCGGCGGGTGCGGGTCTCAAATATGCACTTCGCACGGAGTTGCGGAGTCGCCTCTCCGACCGGTATAATCGCGCCGGTAATGCATCTCTTTTTCACTACTCTCACTCCTGGGGTTTTATCATGAAGCGTCGCGCTTTTTCCATGCTCGATTTGCTCGTCGTCATCGCCGTCATCGGGATTCTAATCGCACTGCTTTTGCCGGCAGTTCAGGCGGCGCGTGGCGCCGCGCGCCGGGCCGGCTGCGTGAACAACATGCGACAGCTCGCCATCGCCATGCACAACTACCACGACGGCATGAAAAAGTTCCCGCCCCCTTCGACCATCCTCGACGAGGCGAAGAAGGACGAGAAACAAGAAGCAAAGAAAGTCGTGGGCGGTTTTAGCCTTTTCACAAAAGTCCTTCCCTTCATGGAATACTCCTCGATCTACGACTCGTTGCCGATCAAGGATCAAAAATTCGATCCGCTCGCCTCAAAAGACGAAAACGTCGTTCGCGCGCGAGGAACTCTGATCAGGGAATTAATTTGCCCGCAAAATCGTAACGCCACGACGAACAAAGAAGGCGCGGCGCTGACGAACTATAAAGCGATGGCGGCGACGAGCGCCGAAAGCTTGAAGATTAGCCTCGATCCGAAATCGCCCGCCCCGTACGGCGAAGCGAAAGATCATCCGGACGGCGGTTCCGTCCCCGGTAAAGGGATCCGCATTTCCGACTTCGCGGACGGATCTTCGCATACCCTCATGTTCGTCGAAACGACCGACGACTCGAACAGCGCATGGATCGCCGGAAGCGACGCGCAATTGGCCGGCGAGCCGAAGGCGGCCAAGTATACCCGAGAGTATAGCAACGATACGTATTGGCATCCCGACGGATTCAACGGCCGATACGATGCCGACGCCGCCCCGGCGATCAAAAACATGCGCACGTATTTAGGCTACGACTTCTCGCCGACCGGCAAGGACAAGGGCGCCTATCCCGATTCGGTCGGCCGACGACCGGCCTACGGCCCCGGCTCCTCGCATCCCAATACGGTCAATCACGCCTTCTTCGACGCCTCGATCCGCACCGTCTCGAAAACCGTCGATTATGCCGCCTACTTCTTCGCCATTACGCGAAACAACGGCGACCCCAGCCCGGAAATGTAGGGAACGCCCTGCCGTGGCGTTCCGCCAAAATGCGCTGTAGGGAACGCGCTGCCGTGGCGTTCCGCCAAAATGCGCTGTAGGGAACGCCCTCCGTGGCGTTCCGCATGCCTGTAGGTCAGGCGCCCCGCGCCTGACCTACAAAACTGTTGCAAAACCATTAGCGAAGATTAGCGTCTATTAGCGTTCCGTTTATTTGCGATCTTCGCTGCCCAACGGCAAGAAATAAATACAACAAAAAATGGGGTGTGATATGAAACGCCGCGGAATTACGCTCGTCGAAGTTTTGGTTCTTGTGGTCGTCATTCTCGGAGTTTTGGCGTTTATCGCTTCCGGACTTCCGACGGCACGTGAGGCTGCCAGGCGAGCCCAATGCGTTAGCAATTTGCGCATGCTTGGCATCGCTCTTCACAACTACCTCGACGCCAATAAACATTTTCCTCAACCGTCGCAACTAGTCGAGGGCAAGCGAAAAATCGTCGGCGGCTATAGCTTCATTGCTGAAACGCTCCCGTATATGGAGTATCAAGCGATTTACGACTCCCTACCGCACGACGAATCCGTTGATCCGCTCACTTCCCAAGATCCGAACGTCGTCAAATTACGCAAAACAATTCTCAAAGAACTTACATGTCCGAGCAACTTTAATGTATCGAGAAATAATGACGGGTTCTCGCTAACAAATTACAAAGCGATGTGCGCGACGAGCGCCGAGAGCCTACGGATTTGCGTCAATCCGCAATTGCCGACGCCATACGGCGACTCCGAAAAGCACCCCGACGGCGCCTGGGCTCCTGGCAAACCGCTACGAATCAGTGAATTCACTGACGGAACGTCGCACACGCTCTTGATCGCCGAGACGATGGACGATACGAACAGCGTGTGGATTGCCGGAAGCGACATGCAATTGGTCGGCATGCCTTTGGCCAAGAACTATACAAAAGGTCAAAGCGAAGAATTCTGGGCGCCGTATGACTTCAACGGCAAATACGACTCCGAGGCGGTGAAAGATATCCAAAACGCACGAACGTATTTGGCTTTCGATTTCGCGGGCAAGGACAAAGGCGCCTATCCCGATTCGGCCGGCCGACGACCTACCTACGGCCCCAGCTCCACGCATCCCACGACGGTCAACCACTCCTTCGCCGACGCCTCGGTCCGTAGCATTTCGAAGACCGTCGATTACGCCGCCTACTTCTTTGCAATTACGCGAAACAACGGCGACCCCAGCCCGGAAATTTAGGGAGCAAAACCATTAGCGAAGATTAGCGTCTATCAGCGTTCCCGTTTCCTTTGCGTTTTCCTTTCCGGATAACAATTTGCAAAGCCGAGGCGTTCATACATGAGACCGTCACGACCTACAACTCGTACAGCAGTTTTAATCGTTTGCGTTATAATCGCGAGCATCGTCGTGGGTACTGAAGCGTTCCTTGTTATTGGCATGCCGGCAATTCAAGCCCATCGAGAATCACAACAGCGACAGAAATGCGTCGATAACATGCGGCAACTAGGGAACGCACTTCGGGAATACCACGACAGAATGAATAAGTTCCCAAAACCGGCCAGCGAAGAAAAAGCAGAGGCAGGAATAGGCGAACAGAAGCAGTAAGACCTTTTCCCACAATATCTTACAACTCTCCTAAACTCTTCGTGGGGCGACGGGCGATGATAGGAGGAATGCGCTGCGGCGGACAATTCCCGTAGCAATGAGGGGGCTGCTGCTTCGATCGAGCCGCGCAAGCTCGCCGAACTGCCCGCCCCACCCTGTTTGCCGGCAATTGCCGCCTTGCGTGAGTCGGGAATACCGTTATACTGGTAGTTTCCATATTTTGAGCCAACGGCAGCCTATATCAATTTAAGCTTTTGTCATTTGCGGAGTCGGTCATGTCTCGAGAATGTCAGGTTTGCGGAAAGAAGCCGGTCCTCGGCAACCAAGTCACCCATCGCGGTAAGGCCAAGTATTTGGGCGGCGTCGGTACGAAGATCACCGGCATCACCCGTCGTAAGTTCAGCCCGAACTTGCAAAGCGTTCACGTAACGCTTCCCAGCGGCCAGAACAAGAACGTCCGCGTTTGCGCGCAGTGCATCCGCAACGGCGCCGTGACGAAGGTCGTCCGCAACGCTCCGTTCAAGCTGCCGGTCGAAAAGAAGTAGCGCGGCGCATTTTCGCCGTGCGAGGAATCGCCGATGCGCGTCTTGCGCGTCGGCGTCCGGCTTTGCCGTTCTTTCTTTCGTCTAAGCGTTCAATCTTCTTTGATGAGGCGCGGCCATGGCTATTTCACGCGAAGAAGTCGAAAAAGTCTCCGTCTTAGGGCGTCTTCTATTGACCGCCGAAGAGTTGGACAAAATGACTCATCAGCTCGGCGGCATTCTCGGCTACATGGAACTCTTGAACGAAGTCGATACGACGGGCGTCGAGCCGATGGCGCATGCCATGGACGTGTCGAACGTATTCCGCGATGACGTCGCGCGACCGAGCTTGGATCGCGAAGAGGCGTTGGCGAACTCGCCGCATCGGGACGGCGAATGCTATCTTGTGCCCGCCGTTTTGGGCGAGGCGTAGAATCCTCCTTCCAAACGAGGCCGCTTTGCAGCGGCCGTTTTCTTTACGGAACATCAAGCCATGTCGTTGATCGATCGAACCGCCGCGGAGCATGTACGCGATCTTCAGTCCGGCAAAATCACCTCGGTCGAGTTGACCAAGGCGTATCTGGATCGAATCGCCGCCGTCGAAGAGAAGGTGAAGGCGTTCGTCCGCGTCGATCCGCCGTCGGCGTTGGCCCAGGCCGAAGCGATCGACGCGAAGCGTAAAGCGGGGAAGCCGGTCGGCCTCTTGGCGGGCGTGCCCGTCGCCGTCAAAGACTTGCTATGCTCCAAAGGCGAGCCGACGACCTGCGCTTCGAAAATTCTCGCAAACTTCAAGCCCCCCTACGACTCGACCGTCGTGGCGAAGATGAAGGCCGCCGACGCGGTTCTGATCGGACGAACGAACATGGACGAGTTCGCCATGGGCGGCTCGAACGAAAACTCGGCGTTTTTTCCGTCCCGTAATCCGTGGGATTTGTCGCGCATTCCCGGCGGATCGAGCGGCGGTTCGGCAGCCTGCGTCTCGGCGCGAATGGCTCCCCTGGCGATCGGAACCGACACCGGCGGATCGATTCGTTGCCCGGCCGGACTCTGCGGCATAACCGGCATCAAGCCGACCTACGGACGCGTCAGCCGATACGGCGTCGTGGCGTTCGCCAGCAGTTTGGATCAAGTCGGCCCGATGGGTTGGACCGCCGAAGACGCCGCGTTGCTTTTGCAAGTCATCGCCGGACATGATCCGCACGATTCGACTTCGATCGACGCGCCGGTCCCCGAATACACGAAGACGATTTCGCAACCGCTCAAGGGGCTGCGGATCGGTTTGGTGAAAGAGCATTTCGGCGACGGGTTGGACGCGGAAGTCGACGCGACGGTCCGTGAGGCTGTTCGCGTCTACGAATCGTTGGGCGCGACCGTCAAGCAACTTTCGATGCCCAACGGCAAATACGCCGTGGCGACCTACTACGTGATCGCACCCTGCGAAGCGTCGAGCAACTTGGCCCGCTACGACGGCGTGCATTACGGTTACCGCACCGACGAAAAGGCCATGGTCGAGAAGCTCGAAGCGCAGCGGACGGCCCTCCGCAAAGCCGGCGACGAAAAAGGAGCCGAAACGCTGGAAAACGCGTTGATCAGGCTCTATCGACAAAGCCGGGCGGAAGGTTTCGGAGCCGAAGTGAAACGCCGCATCATGATCGGAACATACGCCTTGAGCGCGGGCTACTACGACGCCTACTATAAAAAAGCGTTGCAAGTTCGCCGCCTCATTCGACAAGACTTCGACAATGCCTTCAAAGAAGTCGATCTACTCGTCGGCCCGGTCACTCCGACCCCGGCCTACAAGATCGGCGACAAGATCGACGACCCGCTGGCGATGTATCTCTTCGACTTATATACGGTGAGCACGAACCTCGCGGGAATCGGCGGCATGTCGATTCCGTGCGGGTTCAGCAAGTCAGGCCTGCCGATCGGATTGCATTTGCAAGCCCCGCCGCTCCAAGAAGAACGGCTGCTTCGCGGCGCACACATGTTCCAGCAAGCGACCGATTGGCACACGAAAAAGGCGGAAGTGTAAGTGAGGACGTAGGGATCAGGGCATAGGAATTAGGGAGCAGGGAACGATAACAATGAAACGTTTCAGCGACCTCCCCTCCTCTTCCGCGAACGATAAAACTCGCCGCAGACGATTTATAGGTTTCGTATTTCTTTTCTCCTTAGCCTCGGCAGGTTATTTTTTTCTTCACTATTACGCGATAGAGGCGGACGCCGCGCAATACGACATGCGTCTGCCGTCGGATTTCGCCAAACTGTATCCGCTTTTTGATAAGAAGCAAAAGCCGCAAAAAGGCGAATGGTTGGCGAGCCATACGGAGTTCGGCCAAACCTACCAAGACTATTTACGTTGCGGCGCCGCGAAACCGAACGCCTCGCGCAGCGCGCTCTACGTGCTTCCATTCGGCGATTTCTCCAAAGAGCAAGACCAAGTCGTCGATAAGCTGGTAGCGTTCATCGGTAAGTATTACGGTTTGCCCTCGAAACGGCTCCCGCCCATCTCGCTCAAAGGCGTTCCCGCTGACGCGATCTTTAAACGAACGCCGCCCAAAAACGACCAATACATCTCCGGCTTTTTCATTTCGGAAATCGAAAAGATGAAAAAACCGGATGACGCCTACGCAGTAATCGGCGTCGTCGCCGAGGATATCACCCCAGGATCCGGCTGGAATTTCGTTTACGGCGAAGCGAGGATCGGCAAGCAGGCGGCAATCTGCTCGTTCGCAAGGCTTTTCCCCAACAAAGATGAGAAACCGGCGACGCCGAAAGAACTTCGCCGTTCGCTGCAAGTCATTTCGCATGAAATCGGCCATCTCTTCGGCATGGAACATTGCATTTGGCGAGCGTGCAATATGTCAGGCTGCAATAACTTGGCCGAGGTCGAACGCCAACCCTTGGATTTTTGTCCAATGTGCGACGCGAAGATTTGCTTCGCCGTGGGAGTCAATCCCGCAAAACGGTTCGCCGACCTAGAAGCGTTCTGCAATGAAAACGAGCTGACCGACGACGCAAATCTGTTCGAGAAAGAGCGAAAATTGTTTAGGCGGTCGGAAGAAAGGCCTTCCTCGCGATGAGCGGGCGGAGACCGAGGCAATGCAAATCCTGCGACGGCTCTCACGAAGCGACTTATCTTTGAATGACGACCCGGGAGCCCACGGTGAGAATGCCGTAGATGTCGTCAATATCTCGATCGCATAAAGAGATGGCGCCGCGGTTGTCGTCTCGGCCGATGTTTCGCGGATCGTTCGTGCCGTGCAAAGCGACCCGATTGCCCAGATCAAGCAAAAGTCGCCCCAGCGGATTGCGAGGATCGTCGGGACCGATCGACATTCCGTCGGGCGAAGAATACGAAGGGCGAACTAGCTTATCACGGACAGAGTACTCTCCTTCCAACTGCGTCAGATCGCGCCCGACTCCCAGCGGAAATCGACCGGCGTAACGCCCTTGCAGCATCAGCGTCAGTTCCCGCTTCTGCAGATGAATGACGGCGGAGAACGGTCCGTGAACGACTTTCAGCTCTCGGCCCGGCTGCACTTCGCGGGAATCGCGAACGCCGTTGATCCGGGCGAGCAAAATCGTCGGCACGCCGTACTTCTCGGCGATGCGTTCCAAGGTTTCGCCCGGCTGCACGACGTAGGGCGGCTCCAACAAATGCTGCCGGGAGTAAATGACCGTTCCGGCAAGTTGGTCGAGAAGATCGGTGAGCTGCCGGCGCTGAGAATCTGAAAGGCCGGGGTTGTCGTAGAGCCAACTCAAGGCGAGATGAGCCTCGGCCAATTTGCCTTGCTCTAATTTCTTCTGCGCGGCCTCCATGACCGAATCGAAATTCTTTTGAACCTCTAGCTTGGCCTTTTCTTGAGTCTCGTCGCGAAGATTGCCGTTGAAATCGGTGTAGCGCCGATCGGCGTTCAAATCGCTTGCGTTATTTGAACTCGCCAAGGGAATCGACGAGGCGAGCGGCGAAACCGCGTTCGAAGATTGCGTTTGTTGTGCGGCCGGAATCGTCTTCGGAGTCGCGGTAGTCGCTGCAGGAGAAACCGATGCCGCGGCCGAGTAGTCGGTTGAAGCGGCGGGGGCAATCTCCGGCATCGAAGAGATCGGTTTTCCCCCGGCGGGAGCCGTCGATGTTGGATTGGTAGCGGCCGTCGCGCTCGGGGTGCTCGCAAAATTCGGCGGCGAGGTCGGCGCCGAATTATCGGCGACCGGCGCGGTCGCGGCCGAAGGATTCGACGGCGATGCGGCGGAAGAGGCGTACGGCTTTACCGAATTCGCCGAGGCGTCGTTCGCCGGAGTAGCGAACGACGGAGGTAGCTGCGATTGAGCGGCTGATGGCTGAACGGCGGGCACGCTTATATTGGCGGTCGGCGTCGCAACCGAACCGGAGGGCGTAGCCGTCGAACCGACGAACGGAGCTTTCGCGTCGGGAATCGAGATATTCGGCGAGGGCGATTGCGCGGCGGGCGCACCGACGGAGTTTCCGCCGGGCAACGAGATTGACGGAGGCGTAAATACCGCCGTTTCGTTCGACGCTGGCGCGGAGCCGCGCTTTTGGAACATCGCGGAGTACGCTATATATCCAGCGGTCGCCAGCATGACCATGACCGCAAACGTTTTAAGCGAATTCATCTTCGTCCTCCTTGACGAGATTTCGCGCACATCGCATGTATCAAAAGCGCTCGCGCGTCCTTGCGCTGTTTTTGCATTTACCTCGGCATTACGGCGAAATAGTCGGGGGGATAATACAAGATCCGCCCTTTTGACGCTATGGCGAATCGGCAAAAAGTGCGCGGTTTTGAAGAAGAGTTCGGCGAAAGATAGGAAGGCGACGCAAAATAACAAGACCAGCAAGGCGAGAGCAAGCACGCGCTCTAAAGCCCTTTCGCCTCGCGGAGTTTGACGCGAATTTTCTCCAGCCGGTCGGCCAACTCCCTTTCAAAACCGCGATCGGTCGGACGATAGTACTCGCGATCCACGCCCAAATAATCTTGCGCCGCCACGGCGTCGGGCGAATTATGGGCGTATTGATAGCCTTCGCCGTGGCCAAGCCGTTTCGCGCCGCCGTAGTGCGAATCCTTCAAATGGACCGGCACCGGGAGCAAGCGTCCTTCGCGGACGTCGGCTCGGGCTTCAAAAATACCGGTCGTAGCCGTATTCGATTTCGGCGCACAAGCTAGATAAATTACCAATTGGGCCAGGTTCAATTGGCATTCGGGCAATCCGACTAATTCGCAAGCGTGGGCGGTCGAGACGGCCAATATAAGCGCCTGCGGGTCGGCGTTGCCGACATCCTCGCTGGCCAAAATGACCAAGCGCCGAGCAAGAAAGCGGACGTCTTCGCCCCCTTCGAGCATGCGGGCGAGCCAATACAGACCGGCGTCGGGATCGCTGCCGCGCACGCTTTTTATCAATGCGCTAATTGAATCGTAATGCGAGTCGCCGTCGCGGTCGTACTGCACGGCCTTGCGCTGCACCGATTCTTCGGCCAACTGGCGAGTGAAATCGATCGGACCGGGCGGACTCGAAAGAACCCCGACTTCCAAGGCGGAAAGGGCGCGGCGGGCGTCGCCGTCGCAAACTTCGGCGAGGAATCGCAAGGCGTCGTCGCGCATCGAGATTTTGAATCGCCCTAGCCCGCGTTCTTTGTCCGTCGCCGCGCGGAGCAATAGCTGCTCGACGCTCTCGACCGAAAGAGGCTGAAACTGGAAGACGCGGCTGCGGCTAATCAGCGCGCTGTTGATCGTGAAGAACGGGTTTTCGGTCGTGGCGCCGACGAGAACCACGACGCCGTTTTCCACGTCGGGAAGCAAAACGTCTTGCTGCGCCTTGTTGAATCGATGGATTTCGTCAATGAAGAGGAGCGTGCGACGCGATTCGGCCGAGAGTCGGTCATAGGCGGCCGAAAGAACGTCGCGCAGTTCTTTGACGCCTGCCATGACCGCCGAAAGCTGCTGAAAATGGCACCGGCTCTCTTTGGCGAGAAGTTGCGCGAGGGTCGTCTTCCCGCTACCGGGCGGTCCGTAAAAAATAACGGAGCCCAACCGGTCGGCCGCTAGAAGGCGTCGCAATAATTTCCCTTCGCCGAGAAAATGCTCCTGCCCGGCGAACTCCGCCAACGTGCGCGGCCGCATCCGCGCGGCAAGCGGCTGGGCTTGGCGTCGATTTTCCGCTTCGCTGGCTTCAAAAAGGGACACTGTAGGGCGTAGGGGCTGGGGCGTAGGGTTAAGGGGCGCCGCGACAACACGCATATTCTAGCAGAAATCGGGGGAGCATGGCCCGCCGGCGGGAAGCATCTTTTCCAGCGGACATTCGGCGCATAAGGGTTTCGCTTTTTTGCAAAAATTCTTGCCCACATTGACGATTAACGCATGATATTCGTTGAACAGCTGCACGTCGTCGGGCAATGTGGACATGGCGTAATCTTGAATTTGATGATAGTCGGCGTCGAAATCGATCCAGCCATGCCGGGAAAAAATGCGATGCGTATAGGCGTCCACGACGAAGATATTTTTCCCGCCGGCGTAAAGCAAAATGGAATCGGCGGTCTCCGGACCGACGCCGTTGATTTCTAACAATTCCTCACGAAGCGAAGAGAGGCTTTGCGAGAACATCGCGTCGAGCGATCCATCGTAATGGCGGACGACATGGCCGATGACGCTGCGAAGCCGCTTGGCCTTCACGCGAAAATAGCCTGCCGGTCGGATCAGCTCTTCCAGTTCCTCGACGGGGACGTTATAAAGGGCGTGCGGGTCGAGGAGATCGTTCTCGCGAAGATTGTCGATGGCCTTTTCGACGTTTCGCCAATTCGTGTTCTGCGTGAGAACGGCGCCGACGAGAATCTCGAAGGGCGTTTCGCCCGGCCACCAATGCTGCGGTCCAAGGACGGCGAAAAGTCGGTCGTAGGCTTTTTTCAGTTGGCCGGACATGGCGAGCAATAATAACCGAGGAAGAATGGATGGCGTGCCGCATTTGCGTCAGCAAAACATAAACGAATTTTATCATAAGCGAGACTTATCGCAAACTCCTCGACGCAAAACATGACGGACGCCAATTCGCAAACTACCTCGCAAACTCACACGGAAAGCTACTGGACCGAGTCGCGTCGGCCTTGGCCGAGCTTGGTATTTATTGCGCCGTTTCTTGTTTTATACGAACTTGGCGTGGCGGTTTGGGGCGTGCAAAACGGGGCCGACCTGTGGATGCGAAATTGGCTTAATCAGTTGGGATTTTCCCAGCATCTTCTGCTCCCGGCGCTCACGGCGGGCATTCTTCTGGGATGGCGATTTTTACGGCATGACCCGTGGAAATTCCCCACGCGGATACTCTCGACGATGGGCGTGGAGTGTCTTTTGGCGGCGATCGGGTTACGAGCGATCCTTTTTTTGCAGAGCATGGTTCCGGCCGCCGTCGCCGCGCAAATCACCACGGGCCGAACGTTGCCGCAGGCGATCGGCTACTTAGGGGCCGGAATCTACGAAGAGCTTCTGTTTCGGCTCGTGCTGCTTTCGGTCGTAACATGGCTGCTCGGTCATTGGTTAAAAAAACCAAGAGCGGTGCAGGCGCTAGCAATCGTAGCGACGAGTCTTCTCTTCGCCGCGGCGCACCACATCGGACCGGCCGGCGAGCAGTGGCGCTTGTTTTATTTTACCTTCCGTTTCATCGCCGGCGCCTATTTCGCCGTGCTTTTCACCTATCGCGGATTCGGAATCGCCGCGGGAACGCACGCTCTGTACGACATTCTCGTCGCAATTTTCTGAACTCGTCGAACGCCGCGAACATTTCTGCGTTCAACGCGGCGCTTGCAAGCGCGCGTTCGAGGTGACGGCATGCGGATGTTTCGGCGAAGAAAAAAATCTTTTATGAAGCGCCCTTTCTTTGATCGCGAGGTTTGTTCTATAATGCACTCTCGTTCGATCACGGAATGGATGGCGCCGCATTCGGCGTCGCTCGTAAAGGAGTTGCGATAGTGCTAACCGTTCGACCAAAAATCGCCGAGTTGGTTTTCCAACTCTACGGTCGGCCTCTCCATCCGGAACTTTTTGAATTTTGCGCCGGCTGCCAAGTGCAGCGAGGCGATTACGAAGCGAAAATCGACATTACGACGGCCGGCCACGTAATTACGTGGCGCTACGCCGGCATAACGCTGACGGAAGTGGCGGCGGCGGCGAATCACCCGTTGCCCGCGCGCCGTCGGTTGATGTCTTACTCGCTGAAGGGACAACGCAGCGACAAAACGGAATGTCGCGGCGGCGTGCGTTACCAGATGAGTTTTCAGTTGGAGCCGGTCGAGCCGGAAATTTTCTGGACGTTCCAACAGGAACTGTCCGAAGACGGCAAGCGCCAAGGCTTGCTGCACCGCTTCGATTCAAGCGGAAGAATGTCGCTGGGCGCGCTGAGTTACATTAACGTGGAAGCCCGCAACCGCCAAATGTTGGTGCAGGCGTTCCATACTTTTCCTGACGATTGCGCGATCGTCAAAATTCAATCGCTATTTCAATTGCCGTAGCCGACGTTTGAAAAGTAACGTCAGACGGTATCTTCGCCGAATCGGTCGAGCGGCCGACGTTCGTCTAGTTCCCGTTCGTCACTTTCGGAGCACAACTCGTTTTCTTGCGGCGAATTCCGTGACGCCGTTTCTTGTGAGAGCGCTATTTAATTGCATCGGCGAGCCAGTTCGTCGAACGGGTCAAAAAACAAAAGGCTAAACGCAAGTATTCGGGTCGTTGCAATGATACTTAGGTAAAGAGAATCAAAGCGAGAAAAAGAATATGGACGCCTTTTTGAGCCGAGAAATCAAAATTTCCCGAATCGACGGATTGCCGTATGTCATGAAAACTCGCGGTATGGCGCAGGAGTCAGGGGGCCGCCGCGAATTGCGCAGATCGAGCGGCGACAAAGCCGCCGGCCGGCGCCGATTGCCGAAAGTAGGTTAAATTGTCAAAGAGCGAAGGAAAGGTCGCCAGTCTTTCCGACGAAAATATCGTCGTTGCTAATCTTAACGAAAGGGCTGGCCCGATTTCCAGCGAAAAGCGATTTTCAAAAGAATCTATGACTCAATCTTCCGCGCAATCAATTCGCGAAGAACGACTTGACCAGTGACGGCGAGATAAACGATCACGAAAGGATACATAGCGACGGGCAAGAGGAACGCGTAAAGCATGTAACCGACGTACGGCGGCAGGGGCTCGACCGCCAATTCGACGGCCAAGGCGGCCGGAACGCCGATCAAACAAAGGGCGATGAAAAAAACGAAAATTTTGCCAAGATTGCTTTTGGAATATTTATAGGAGAGTTGAATAGAAACGAACGGTCCGGCGTCTCGATCGACGAGAAAGAACGGCGCGGAGCAGACCAGACTTAGGCCGACTAAAACCGCAAGGAAGAGCGTGACCACATAAGCTATTTCGCCGAAGACCAATGCCATCTGCGCGACGTTCATAATAAGGGCGAAAATTACGAGCAGCCCAAGATTAAGGAAAAACATATTGCAGAGATAGCCGAAGCCGACCGCGAACGCTCGGTAATCGATCCGCTCTCCCCGGGCAAATCGCAAAAAAGAAACTATCGTTCCGATAAAGATGCATGCCGCCAATAAACCATGAATAAAATTCGCCGCGCGAATTATTCCGACATAGGCTCCTACTGTTTTCGGGTCTTGCGGAAGAAACTCCGGAATTAGTCCCGTTAGGATCAGTTCGGCGAGGGCGGAGACGCAGCCGACGACGAGGCATATTTGGACGAAGTCGCCGAATCGGCGCGCGATGGTGCGGAAAAAGAGCTTGAAGAGCGTCGCATAACCAAGGCGAGCAAATGCGGCGTGGCCGGGAACGAAGAGCCCCGCTTCGGCGGCGGTCCGCATCAGTTTTCTTTTTCGTTGGGGAGACGCATGCTGCACAGAGGGCATGTCGGCGGAAGCGGAGCCGGCCGGCACGGCATTGGAACTTCCGCAAGCGGGGCAGCGCATTTGACGCCCTTCGCCGCCGTCGTCGGCGACCAGCAATTGCCCGCATTTCGAGCAACGGAACGAAATCGACATTACGCGGCTCCTTAGGCGACGGAATCGCGCACGGCCGTCTGGCCGGTGACGGCGAGATAGATAACCGCCCCGAAATAAATGAACGCAGATGAAATAGCTTGCCCCAATCCAAGCCTTAGCGACGGCGACGGGGCCAATTCAAAGAGTTCGCCCGCTAATATCAAACCGCCCCAAAGAATCAAATAATACCCAAATACCTGCAGCATATTTTTTTTCATGAAGGCGAAGGAAAGGCGGATCGCCTCAACTATTCCTACATCCCGATCGACCACAAAGCAGATCGTCGCCGAAGACCCAATCAGATACCAGACTCCGATGGACCCGCAGAAAATCGCTAAGAGGATCGCGGATATCTGGTCAAATGTCGCGAAGGTGAAGTAAATGAACGCTCCCGCGAAGGCCAACAAGCCATAGACCAACATGAACGCAATCCACCTCATAAGAAAAGGTCCGCCGCGAAGCAAGTCACCGTAGTTTAGCTTTTCGCCACGCAGAATGCGGAGAAAACATATAACTCCGCCCGAGGACACCCACCCGACTAATACGAAGAAAACAAGGGTCACGCAAATTAAACCGCCGAAACCTAAACTTCTAAAGCATAGCTCAGAAGCGGTCTCTTCCGCAAAATGCATTAATACGACCAGCCCCATCATCACCAAACAAAAGAGCGGAAATTCGACGGGCCGACGACGGAGCGGTCGAATTGCAAGGAGGAAAAGATCTCCAAGCGAGACCTGCGTATGCCGTAATTCGCCGATCACGGTCGGTTCATCCAATGCCGTCTCTTCCATGCTCGGCGACGCGTAAGGATTCTCCAAAGGAGCGGAGCTGACGTTCGATTCTCTCTCGTCGGGCATCGAATCGCCGAACGAAGTCGTTTCGACCGGAACCGCCATCGCATGTCCGCATTCGGGGCATTGAGCGGTTTTGCCGCCGCTGCCGCCGGGAACGCTTAACAGTTTGCCGCATTTTTCGCAACGAAATTGAATGGCCATCAACGCGAATCCTTTGTCGTCGAACGAGTCTCTTGCGTCACCCCGCCATGCGAAACGTCTTATTCAACGACCGAAATTTGTCCGGTGACGGCCAAGTAGATCGTCGCGTAGGCGAGCCCCAGAATCGGCGCAAACAGGATGAAGCCGAAACCGCAGGTAAAAAAGGCGCCGACTATCATGAGCAACAAGACGAGGATGACGAAGAGAAAGACGTTCCATTTGTTCCCGTTCATGAAATCACGCGATAGCCCCATCGCCTCGGTAACGCCGGCCTGCCGATCAATTACGAAGTATTTTGAAATCATGAACATCAAGGCGAAGATGACGGCGGGAAAGAGCAGCAAAAGAAGTCCACCCGCCACCGCCAAACCGAAAAGGATTTTGACCCCAAGGAACCGCATTAGGAACGGCCCGCCGCGAACGAGGTCGGCGTAGTCGATGGCCTGCCCTCGAATAAGCTTGAGGAAGCAAATGATTTCGCCGATGTCGATCCAGAATAAAGCGATCCAAGCGACGAATCCGTACAGTGAATAGGGAAGCGAAAACGTCTCGATAGAATATAATCCGTCCATTCCACGAAACGGCATTGTCGTTTGCACGACCTGCATGCCGCAAACCGTCTTCATAACGACGTCGGCGACATGGAACCCTAGCCCGATCAGGACGACGATGACGGCAAGAATGACGAAATCGCCCGTGCGTCGGGCGATTGTGCGCCAAGTGAGCGAGAACAAATCGCCGACGTCGACGAGCGTCGGCTTCAGAACGCCCGAATAGGCGAAATTCGGTTCGGCGGCGGTGTTCTCCATGGCGGGGGCTTGGTAGGGATTGTCGGAAACGGCGTCCCTGAATTGTTCATGTTCACCGGGCATCGAATCGCCGAACGAGGTCGTTTCGACGGGAACGGCCATCATATGCCCGCACTCGGGGCATTGGGCGGTTTTGCCGCCGCTGCCGCCGGGAACGCTCAACAGTTTGCCGCATGTTTCGCAACGAAATTGAATGGCCATCGGATCGCTTCCCATAACGAAGGTTGATAAGTAAAACCATGCGTGCGATCGGCATCGGAGTAAGACGACCGTCGCGGCAAGGGAGTATTCGAGGTCCCCCCTTTATTAATTCGGAAACGCCCGACGAACATTGGAATTTCCGAGGACAATTAGCGCCCAAATTCCGAGGGGGATTCCCCCGCAACAGCACGGAGAAAGGAAAGGAATGACCGAAAGGATCGCGGCGGTCATGGCCCAGCCGTGGGAGGAGAGCGTCCTCATCTTCGCGGCGCCGAATAGAATCACGATTTGCGCGACGATAATCGCGGCGGAAAAGCCGGTCTGAAAAACAAGGAATGTCTGAATGAATTCCGGCGGAAGATTTTGGTCATTTTTCAAGAGAGCCTGCCGAATCTCCTCTTGCTGACCGCCGAGCGTTAAATTGAGTATTCCGAACGTTTGCATCGCGATTCCTAGGCCGGCGAGAACCATCATGCAAATGGCCGGCGCGGCGACGCGACGTCTGGCTTCCGAATAAAGTTCACCCGCGCGACGATCGTCAATGTCGGCATAGGGTGAAGCGTAGGGATTCGGGCTTTGATTTAAAGCGGCGGGACGATAGCCTCCCGCGCTCGATTCGGACTCCTGCGGGTCGGGAAGACTCGTCGCCTGAATGATTTGAGGGACTGGAGTTTGAACGCCGCACTGCGGACACTGGGCGATTCGGCCTGCGGCTCCGTCGGCCGCCTGCAACAATTGTCCGCAACCGCCGCAACGAAATTCGATCGTCATATCCGCCGCCTGATTTTGAAAAGGACAAGTTCACTGGTTCCGTCATTCATTCCTCTGCCCAATGCCCTATTTCCTACGCCCTAAAGTATATACTCCCCGAACGGCGGTCGCCATACGCCCCCTGGCCGCCAACTACTCTCTCCGATACCATTATTGATCCGAGGCCGTCTTTAATCCTTTCTCCGTTCGCCCGCACGGCCGCAAATAGCCGAACGTGCGAACCGTTTCGACCGCGGAACGGTTCCTTAACAATCCAGGACGCATTAACGGCATGATCACGCCGGAGGAAATACTTGGGCCGGACGGCCGCATCGCCGCGCGGTTGAAGCGTTACGAGCATCGCAAAGAACAACTTGCGATGGCCGAAGCGGTCGATCGCGCCATTAAAGAAAAGCGTCATTTGATCGTCGAAGCCGGAACCGGGGTCGGTAAGTCTTTCGCCTATCTCGTTCCGGCGATCTTGGCGGCTGCCGGCTCGCAAGCGTCGGCCGATCTTTCGGAGGATTCATCGGAGGCCGCGTCGAACAAAACGCCGAAACCGAAATCGCCCGACCGGAGTCCCATCGACGAAGACGAGGAGCCGCCCCGACGAGGTCTACGGATCGTCATCGCCACGCATACAATCAGCCTGCAAGAGCAGTTGATTCAAAAAGACCTGCCGTTTCTGAACAGCGTCATTCCGCTCGAGTTCTCGGCCGTTTTGGTGAAAGGCCGAGGGAATTATCTCAGCAAGCGTCGGCTAAAAAACGCGCTCGCGCGCGGCATCAGCCTCTTTGACGGCGACGACGACCTGGAGCAGTTGCGAACGATCCGCGATTGGTCGCATAAGACGACCGACGGCTCGTTGGCCGACTTAAATTTCAAGCCGGGCGGCTCCGTTTGGGAAGAGGTCGCCAGCGAGCAAGGGAATTGTCTTGGCCGAAACTGCGAGACCTACGCCGAGTGCTTCTACTACAAAGCGCGACGACGGATGCAGCATGCCCAGATATTGGTCGTCAATCATGCGTTGTTCTTCTCGGACCTCGCGCTGCGCATGGAAGGGGCGAGCATTCTCCCCGACTACGACGTGGTC
Organism: Thermoguttaceae bacterium; assembly: GCA_963665265.2. Lineage (GTDB taxonomy): Bacteria > Planctomycetota > Planctomycetia > Pirellulales > Thermoguttaceae > CAXXHQ01. The sequence goes on from CAXXHQ010000001.1 coordinate 920,341, forward strand.
GTTTTCGACGAGGCGCACACAATCGAAGGGACGGCCGGCGACCATCTAGGCATCGGCGCCTCGAACGGACAAGTCGATTACACGCTGCGCAAACTGTACAACGACCGCAATAACCGCGGACTGCTCGTCCATCATAAACTGGTCGAAGCCCAACAAGCGGTGATGGAATGCTATTATCGCGCGGAGACGTTCTTCGATTCGCTCGCCGAGTGGTTCGACGCACATCCCGGCGGCAACGGCCGAGTGCGGCAAGCGGCCGTCGTCGCCAATCCGCTTTCCGAAGGCTTGCTCAAGTTGAGCCGACTCATCCGCCGCGACGCAAAGAAATTCGACAAGCCCGACGACCGACAAGATTTGGTCTCGGCCGCCAACCGGTTGGACGGCTTGGCCGAGGAGATCGGCGACTGGGTCGCGCAGCGTCGGCCGGAGTCGGTCTACTGGCTCGAAAGCGTGAAGACGCGGTATCGACGGCGCATTTCGTTGTCTGCATCGCCGATCGACGTAGGCCCCCTGCTCCGCGAACATCTGTTTCAAAAGACGCCGACCGTCATTTTGACCAGCGCCACGCTCGCCGTGGGAGGCAAGTTCGACTTCTTTCAAAATCGAATCGGGCTTACCCAGGCCGACGCGGTTTGCCTAGGGAGTCCGTTTAACTACGAGAAGCAAGCGAAGATCGTCATGCCGACCGAGATGCCCGACCCGGCGGCCGACAATTCGGCCTACGAGAAGGCGGCCTTTTCGATGATTCGCCGCTACGTGGCGCAGACCGACGGCCGGGCGTTCGTGTTGTTCACCAGCTACGAAATGATGAAGCGGGCGACCGCCTCGCTGACGCCCTGGTTGAGCGAACGGAACTTGGCGCTTTATTCGCAATCGGACGGAACGCCGCGAAGCAAGATGCTCGACAGTTTCAAAAGAAATTCGCGCGGAGTCTTGTTCGGCGTCGATAGCTTTTGGCAAGGCGTGGACGTGCCGGGCGACGCGCTCGTGAACGTGATCATTACGAAGCTGCCTTTCAGCGTGCCCGACCGGCCGTTGCTGGAAGCGCGGTTGGAGGCGATCCGCGAGGCCGGCGGCAATCCCTTCCGCGACTATCAACTGCCCGAGGCGATCATTAAGTTGAAGCAGGGCTTCGGCCGATTGATCCGCACGAAAGACGACACGGGCATGGTCGTGATCCTTGACCCGCGAATCCGCACGAAGCCCTACGGCAAGACGTTTTTAGCCTCGCTGCCGAAATGCGGGCAGGTCGTCGAGTGACGCTTCCTCAAACGATGATTAGTCAAAACCATTTTCGCAGGGCCACCCCGGTGTTAAAATGCCGTCCTTTCCAGATTGAATCGCCCAGCGTTTTTAAACAAGTCGCAATCCGCATCTAACGCTTAGAGCCGCTTTTCCATGAAAAAACTTCCGCAGATATTCGAAAACAATCGTCGCTGGGCGGCGGGAATCACCCAGGCCGATCCGGATTTTTTCACGAAGCTCGCCGAGGAGCAAACGCCCGAAATCCTTTGGATCGGCTGCTCCGACAGTCGCGTGCCGGCGGAGCAAATCGCCGGAGTAGTCCCGGGCGATTTGTTCGTTCATCGCAACGTCGGAAATCTCGTCATCCACGCCGACATGAATTTTTTGTCGGTGCTTCAATACGCCGTGGACATTCTCAAAGTCAAAGACGTGATCGTTTGCGGGCACCATGGTTGCGGCGGAATTCGTGCGGCCTTGGAAAGCAAGCCCCACGGCCTGATTGACAATTGGCTCCGGCACGTCCGCGACACCTACCGACGGCGAAAGAGCGAGCTCGAACATTTCCAGTCGAAAGAGGAAATGCTCGATCGGTTGTGCGAACTGAACGTCGTCGATCAAGTCATTAACGTGGGAAACACGACGATCGTGCAAGAGGCGTGGAGCCGCGGCCAGACGGTGAACCTTCACGGCTGGCTCTACGACGTTCACGACGGTCTGCTCCGCGACCTGAACGTCTGCGTCTCGTCGCTCGACGATTTGCGAGCGTTGGAAGCCAGATAAGCGATTTCGCAAGAAATGAAAAAAGCGAGCCTCCGCAAAAGAGAAGACTCGCCTTGAGAAGTTTTCAATTTGTCGATTTCGACTTTAGACGCGGAAGCGATCAACGGTCTCGCGGAGCATGACGGCTTGAGCGCCGAGTTCTTGGCTGCTCGAGGCCATTTGCTCGCTTCCGGCGGCGGTGCATTCGGCCGATTCGGCGATTCCGGCGACCGCGACGTCGGCCTGCCGAGCGTCTTCCGCTTGGACGTTCGAGGCCGAGGCGATTTCCTTGATTTTACTGGCCGTCTTTTCCGCAGCGGCGATAATCCTCTTAAGCGCCTCGTCGGTTTGGTCGCTGAGTTGAGCGCCTTCTTCGACTCGTTTCGTCGATTCAATAATCAATTCGGAGATTTGCTTCGCGGCTTGGTTCGAGCGTTCGGCCAACTTGCGAACTTCGTCGGCGACGACGGCGAATCCCATGCCATGCTCTCCGGCGCGCGCGGCTTCGATGGCGGCGTTGAGAGCGAGCAAGTTCGTTTGGCCGGCGATCTCGGAAATGGCGTGAATAATCTCGCCGATCTGCTGCGAGCTTTGCCGAATCTGGTCCATCGCTTCGATCGATCGCGAAACGGCCTTTCCGCCCTCGGAGGCAAGCCCGTTCGCTTCCCAAGCCATGTTCGCCGCCAAGTCGGCGTCGTCTTTCACCGATCGAACCGACGCGCTCAATCGTTCGACGATATTTTTCAAATCCTCGACGCCAGCGGCTTGCTTTTGCGAGCCTTGCGCGAGCGTTTGCGAACTTTCGGCGATGACGCGCGAGCCTTCCTTGAATTGCGAAGCGGCCTCGGTTACTTGCGAAATGATTCCGGAGAGATCGGCGACCATTTTATTGAAGCCGGAGGCCAATTCGTCGATCGGCTCGTCGCCGTCCACGAGAACCTTCGTCGTCAGATCGCCCTCGGCGGCAGCGTTGACCGCGACGAGCAACCGGTCGATTTTCTCGCGAAGTTTTTCGGCCGCTTGGCGTTCGACGTCCGCGCGCTCGCGTTCCATCTCCGACGCCGCGATTTGCCGTCGCCGCTCTTCTTCCGCGCGAAGCCGATCTTCATCGGCCTGGCGTTTTTGGGCTTCGGCTTCGCGCTGAGCCGATTCGCGATTTTCTCGCAACGCTTTTTCCGTGGCGTCCAAGGCGGAGTTGCATGCCGAGGCGACTTGGCACAATTCGTCGCGTCCCTCGAAGCTCGCTCTCAGCGAATAATCGCCCCGCGACGCCCGCCCCATCACCTCGATTAATTTATTAAGCGGCTTGACGATTCCCGACGAAACGACCATCGTCGCCCCGATCGAGAGAATCACCGAACCGACGCCGATGATCTCCATCAAGGTTAAACGTAGATGCAGAAAGCCCGTGGCGGCCTCTTCGTCGTCCTTATTACGAATCGTTGCTTTTTCAACGACCTTATCAATCACTCCGCGATGCTCTTCGTAGAGCGGCTTCAATTGCGTTTGAACGATCTTCTTGGCAGACTCGACGTCCCCTTTAAGAACTGCCGGCGTAAATCGTGAATCGCGTATTTCGTAAAATTGCTTCGCCGACGTGAAAGAGCCCTGCGTGAGCAGGTTCTTCAGTTCGCCGCTTTCCAACTCTTTCAGCCAGTAGTCGTGGCGATCGTCGTAATCTTTTTTCAAGGCGACGCCTCGCTCGACAAGCGTCTTGATCTTTACCGGGTCTTTTTCCTCGGTCGTTTCGAGAACGTTCATATACGATTCGAGGATATATTCCGGCGGCGGCAGGACGTCGGCGATGATATCTTTCCCCTGAACGACGCGATCGTAGAGCGGCCCGTTGATTTTCACCTTACTCAAGGTGGTGAAGGAAAGAATTTCGTTGGTGAGGAAACCGCCGGCGAAGAGCAGGATGACCGCAATCATACGCACTCGCACAGAAACCATGGATAATGCCCGATACATTTCGCAAATCTCCCGTTAGCTAGCAAAAAAATCGCCCAAGCAAGCTGGTTCGACGCGACGCATACCGCATGCTATTCGCGGGAAAAGCATGCCGAGAAATAATAGGTCAGCTATATGATTAAGAAAGTTTGAGCAGGAATAATTTCGGAAAGCGCCGTTTGGGACGGTAGTAGTCCCGCAGTTTCGCGAAAATGTCTGACAATCTTGTCCAACATTACTTGCGTTTGACAAAAAGGTCGCGAAAACCATACCCCCACGGTGGGGGCGTTGACCCGAGAGTAGGTCGCAACTAGATTGAAAGATTCAGGGAGAATAGTGAATGTAAGCTCCCGTCCGCGCTAGGGATATGCAATTTGCTTGCCCGGTTCGAGCTGCGTCGTCATCGAGGCAGAGCGCGCGGGGCAAGTTCAATCGGCGATTTGCCATAGAGAAGACAGAGACGGAATGTTCGCCAAACGAGTGATCCCCTGCCTTGACGTGAATCGAGGCCGAGTGGTGAAGGGGACGAATTTTTTGAATTTGCGCGACGCCGGCGATCCGGTGGAGACGGCCGCGCGCTACGAGCAAGAAGGCGCGGACGAGTTGGTTTTTTTGGACATCACGGCGAGCCACGAGGGGCGCGACATTATGCTCGACGTGGTTCGACGAACGGCGGAGGCGGTTTTTATGCCATTGACGGTCGGCGGCGGAATCCGAGCGATCGACGACATTCGAGCATTGCTAAACGCCGGGGCCGACAAGGTTTCGATCAATTCGACCGCCTGCAAAGATCCGGATTTCGTCCGTCAAGCGGCGCGACGTTTCGGTAGCCAATGCATTGTAGTGAACATTGATCCGAAGCGGGTGCAAAAAGACGGCCGCGAGTTTTGGGAAGTTCATATTAACGGCGGTCGCCTCGGCACGGGTCTTGAAGCGGTGTCCTGGGCGAAGGAAGTCGAAGCGCTCGGGGCCGGCGAGATCGTGCTTACCTCGATGGACGCCGACGGAACCAAGGACGGCTACGACCTTGAGATATTAAAGGCCGTGACCGACGCGGTTCGCGTTCCGGTCGTGGCGAGCGGCGGAGCCGGAAATCCCGATCATTTGGCCGACGCCATATTGTTGGGCGGAGCCGACGCGGCGTTGGCCGCGAGCATATTCCACTTTGGCGAATACACGATCGCCGAAACAAAAGAAGTGATGCGCAAACGCGGGGTGCCGGTTCGCTTACCCGCCTAAAAACGCGACGGTAAGCCGCATTGTGCGAGATAAATTTCCCGCCGAATTATTATTCCCCTTCAAAAAACGTATTCCTACGACCATGAGCACGACACCTGAATCCTCTTCCGCGGGCATGAAACGATTCTTGGCGGGGCATCAAGAATTCGAGATCGACAAGCTCTTTCGCGCCCTGGTCAAATTAAAAGGAAGCGACTTGCATCTGAAGGTCGGTCTTCCCCCCTACGTTCGCGTGAACGGATCGCTTCGCCCGCTGAATCGCGATCCGATCGACGACGAAGAAATGGTTCGCCTTATCGGTCCGATGCTCGCCTTGCAAGATCGCCGTCAGCAGATCTTCGAAGAGGACGGCGGCGCCGACTTCGCGCATTGGCTGGAGATCGACGGACTGAAATGGCGCTTCCGCGTGAACGTCTTGCAACAGATGGGTCACATGGGCTTGGTCGCCCGACGCGTCAACAATAGCATTCCGAACTTCGAAAATCTGTACCTTCCGCCGCAACTGGAAGGTTTGTGCAAGTTCGATCAAGGCATGGTTTTGCTGGCGGGCGTCACCGGGTCGGGCAAAAGCACGACGATCGCCGCCATGCTCGACTGGATCAATCGCAACTATCGCAAACATATTCTTACGCTGGAAGATCCGATCGAATTCACGTTCACCGAGGATAAAAGCCTGATCAATCAGCGCGAGATCGGCATGGACGTAAAAGACTTCATGATCGGAATGAAACATGCGGTTCGCGAAGACCCGGACGTCATGCTGGTCGGCGAAATGCGTGATCGCGAAACGTTCGAGACCGCGATTCAAGCCGCGGAAACGGGGCACTTGGTTTTCGGAACGATCCACGCCTCGACGGCGGCCAGCACGATTAGCCGTATTTTGGACCTTTTCCCGCAGAGCATGCATCCGGCGATTCGCAGCGCGCTCGTTTTCAACATGAAGGCGATCATCGCGCAAAAGCTACTTCCGTCGATCAAGCAAGGGGTGGGTCGGGTTCCGACCTGCGAGATCATGACGTTTTCGCCGATGGTTCGAAAAATCATCCTGGACGAACAGGACAGCAAGCTGCCCGACGTGATCCGCATTTCGAAAGACGACGGCATGCAAGATTTCGCGATGAGCTTGAAGGGCTTGGTGGATATCGAGTTAATTGATCGGGCGACGGCGTTTGAAGTCGCGCCGAATCCCGAAGCGTTGAAGATGGCGTTGAAGGGCATCGAATTCCGCGATGCCGGCATGGTATAAACTGCGTCCGAGGAGCCGCCTTCGCGTATCCTTTTGCGTCGCCCCGAGACGAAACACCGGAAAACGACAATGCGTTGCACCCGCACACTTCCCTTATTCGGTTTATTACTGGCGTTCATGCTGGTCGGTCAAGCGTTCGGCGCCGACGCGGCGTGGCCCGCCGTTCCCTTGCCGGCCAAAGCTTGGCGCGGCCCGGGCTTCTATCTAAGCCTCCCGAAAATTATTACCCTCTGGCTCTTGTTTCTGTGCTGGGTGAAAACCACCGACTGGTATAGCACGGACGTGCAAGAGCTGAAGGTGATGAACTACGTCGTATGGTCGCCAATAATTTTCGGCGCTTTTTTCGGCGCCTACGTCTTAAGCTGGATCATCCCGAATTTCTGGATCGCCTTGATATTGGCTTTGATCGCCTATTTGGCGCCGCTTTTGACTTACGTGATTATTCGTAACGGGAAAGTGACGAACGATCTTCGCGTTCTTACGCCGGAGCATCTTCGCTACGCGTCGGCGTTTTATCTGAACAAGATCGGCTTCAAAATCGCCTACGAGAAGCCCGATCCGCTCGAGGGCGGACCGCCGATCAAGGTGACTCCCGACGCCGAAGACGAACGGACTCGCAATGTTCGCTTGCTGGGCGCGCGTCAAGAGCCGGTCGGCTTACTAGCATCGCGGGAGTATTTGGCCGAAGGGTTGGAAAACCGCGCCTCGTCGATCATGCTCGACTACACTCAGCAGAACGTGGCGATGAATTTTCAAATCGACGGCGTTTGGATCCCCTGCGAAGCGCGCGACCGGGAGACGGGCGACGCGGCGCTGGTCGCTCTCAAACTGCTTTGCGGCTTGAATCCGCAGGATCGTCGAGGCCGGCAACAAGGCTCGTTCAACGTCGAATACGAAAAGCGGAAGATTAACGTGAAGTTTCTTTCGCAAGGAACGCAAACCGGCGAACGGGCGATGCTCCAATTCGAGGAGTCGAAAACTAGACTGAAGACGCTGGAAGAATTGGGAATGCGTCCGAAGATGGAAGAGCAGTTACGCGAACTGCTCGGCGCCGATCACGGATTCATACTAGTGGCCGCTCCGCCGGCGAACGGATTGCGAACTGCGATGAACGTCATTCTGAATTCGACGGATCGCTTGACTCGCGAGTTCGCCGCGTTGGAAGAGGCCTCGATGCGTTACGAAGAGGTCGAAAACGTGCCGGTTTCGATCTATAACGCCGCCGAAGGACAATCGCCGGAGGAGAATCTCCTTCGACTATTCCGTACGGAGCCGAACGTGGTGGTCATGCGAGACCTCGTCACGCCGCAAATGGTGAGCATGCTCTGCCGCGATTCAGTCGAAAATAACCGTTTGCAAATCAGCACGATTCGGGCGAAGGACTCGGCCGAGGCTTTGTTGCGTGTCCTTTCGTTGGGGGTTGCGCCGGCCGAATTCGCCAAAGGAATCACGGCCGTGATTTGCCAACGTTTGCTCCGCAAGCTGTGCGACGAATGCAAAGAGGCATACGCCCCGACGCCGCAGATATTGCAGCAATTGGGGATTCCGGAAGGCCGGGTCCAAGCGTTTTACCGACCGCGTCAGCCGAATCCCGACGATCCGAAAGACATTTGCGAGAAATGCAAAGGGATCGGCTACCACGGACGGACCGCCGTTTTTGAATTGCTCGTGATAGGCGACATGACGCGCAAGACGTTGGCGACGAATCCGAAGCTCGACGCGCTACGTGCGGCGGCGAGAAAGGACGGGATGGCCAGTCTGCAAGAGGAAGGCGTCCTCTTGGTCGCAAAAGGAGTGACCTCGCTTCCTGAACTGATGCGAGCCCTCAAACAGTAAATTCGACAAGTCCGCCCGCACAATACACAGTCATCCGCTAATATCGGAATTCCTTGATATGTATGTTACGCTCTTAATGGTCGTTGTCCTTTTCGCTTGCGCCGCCATGCTTCTTGCCGAAGGGTTATGGAGCAACGCGATCCGCTTGATCAACGTCGTGACGGCTGCGCTGTTGGCCTTCAATTTCTTCGAACCGCTCGCGGGTTGGATGGCCGAGCAAATGCCGAGTTATTCCTACGCGTGCGATTTCGTCGCATTATGGGGAATTTTTTCGGTCGCATCGATCGTACTATTGGCGATCACCGGCGCCGCCTCAAAGGTGAAAGTCAAATTCCTGAAGCCCGTCGACCAAGCGGGAAGCGCGCTCGCGGCGGTATGGATCGGTTGGGTGATGGTCGGCTTCACGCTCGCGACGCTGCACACGGCGCCGTTGGCTCGCACCTTCCTCGACGGCGGATTCAAGGCCGAGGAAAAAATGCTCTACGGCATGTCCCCCGACCGGCAGTGGCTCGCCTTCGTGCAAAGCGCGTCGAAAGGCGTCTATGCCCAATCGGCTCCGGAAGCCTCTCCGGAAAAGTACATCTTCGACCCGAAAGCGAAGTTCATGCCGACCTACGCTTCGCGTCGCACCGTGTTGGAAAGCAACATTAAGAAAGGGTACGGAGAGTAGTCGTTCCGCAAGGCCGGAACCCTTTCCGCCTCGCATTGAACCATCGTTCCGCTCAGGAGTTCGCCTTCATGGATTCGTTCGACTCCGACGTCGCCGCCTATCGTTCGCTTAGCCGCCCGGCCGCAGCCGGGCTCATCCTCGGTTCGCTTTCGTTCACGGCGTTTCTTCATCCGGCGTTCTGGGCGTTTCCCGCTTTCGCCTTCGTTTTTTCGCTTTGGGGAATCTTCGCCGTTCTCCGACGACCGAACGAATTGATCGGCCTTCGCGCCGCGCAAATCGGCTTGGTTCTCGCCGCGTTTTTCGGAGCGGCCGCTCCTTGCGCCGACTTTTGCTACCGAAACGCCGTCCGCGCCGAAGCCCGGCAGTTCGCAGCGACATGGTTTCAACTTCTCGCCGACGGTCGCCCTGAGCTCGCCCATATGCTGACGCTTGCGCCCGACTCTCGACGCCCGCTGGACGACGCGGCTTGGGATTTGTATAAGACCGATCTGAAACAGCGGGTCGCCTTGGAGAGCTACGTCGCTCCGACGACCGACGCCAAGACGCCGAATTTGATTCGCGTACTTCTCGCCCTCGGCAAAAAAGCCGAGGTTCGCTATTTCGACACGATTTCTGAGACGGTCGGCGATAACGGCGGCGACTTGCTCCTGCAACGTTACTCCGTCACCTACGCCGAAGACGGAAAGAAAAAATCGTTCTTCATTCATCTACAAATGGCCCGCGAGCATACTCCGGACGGACGTTCGGTCTGGACGCTGCTCGGCCTCGCGACGCAAGGCAAACCGAAAGAAGCGGCATAGCTTGAATCGCAGATGTACCGCCTTTTTCTTTTATGGGCTTCTTATTACGGTAATTTCGCGTCACAAGGAGTCGGGGCGCCAGGGCGTCTTTTTTGCGCCGGCGGGCGTTCTCGCCTTCGCATCTTGCTTTCTTCGTCAAAGTCCGAGATAATTCCTTCTGATTCCTTTTCCTAAACAAGTCGGGCGGCTTGTCGAACGATCGACATCGAGGCCGGCTTCCTTATTCCGCAAATGAAAGGTCATGGCAATGCTTACGTTATTCGCCGCCGAGACGACTTCGGTCGCTTCCGCCGCCGTCGGTTTCTTTCCGGAACATTTTTGGTCGAGCGCCGCGGCATCGGGAATCTTCGGCATCCTCGGAATCGTGCTTCTATTGCTCGGTTATTGGATGTTCGACCTAATCACTCCGAAAATCGACGTGCAAAAAGAATTGTGCGAAAAGAACGTGGCAGTGGCGATCGTCGTGGCCGCCTTGTTGTTGGGCATCGCCTACGTCGCCGCGCATGTCGTCCAGTAACCAGGTCGCCTCTTCACGCCCACGCTAACCGCGAGGAGACGTCCTATGGATCGACTCACGAAAAAAATCAGCTTGGTTCTCATTTCGTCGTCGCTAATGCTCCACGGATGCGAGCGTCCGGAAAGCGAACGAATGACCGACGGATCGTCGCCGACTCCGACGGGCACAAGCGCGTCGGGAACCGCTTCGTCGCACTCGTCGAGCGGCTATCACGGCGGCGGCTGGCATTTCTGGCCGCTCTGGATGCATTCCGGCGGATACGGCAGCTCGGGCTTTTCGAGCGGCGTTCATTCCTCCGGAATATCCTCGCCGTCGAAAGGCGTAAGCGGAGCCTCCTCCTCATCATCGCACTCCAGTCGAGGCGGTTTCGGCTCTTCCGCTTCATCCCACGGAGCTAGCTCATAATGGAAAGACGCCTCTCAAAGCCCCGGGAAAACTGGCCTTCGATCGTCGAATCGCAGGGCATGCACTATCATTCGATCGACGACGTTCCCTACTGGGACGAAAGCGTTTACTACGAATTTCACTCGACGGAAATCGATGAACTCGAGGCGGCGACCTACGCCCTCGACAAAATGTGCCTCGAGGCCGTTCAGCACGTCATCGACGAAGATCGATTCGACCAGTTTTTGATTCCCGAGGAATATCGACAGTACGTCATCGACTCGTGGGAGAACGACGAGATAACGATCTACGGGCGGTTTGACTTATCTTACGGCGGCGACGCTCCCCCGAAGCTGCTCGAATACAACGCCGACACGCCGACGTCGCTCCTCGAGGCGGCCGTCGTTCAGTGGTATTGGCTCAAAGACGTTTGCCCTCGGCAATCGCAATTCAATTCGATTCATGAACGACTGATTGAAGCGTGGCAGACCGTGCAAGCGACGAATCCAGGCCGAGTTTACTTCGCTTCGGTCGAAGACTCGCTTGAAGACTTCATGAACGTGAGTTATATGCGCGACGTCGCGATTCAAGCGGGGATCGAAACGGACCATATCGCCGTGGGCGACGTCGGCTGGGACGACGAGTTGCGAGTCTTCACCGACTTGGCCGAACGCCCGATCCATCGATGCTTCAAGCTCTACCCGTGGGAATGGATGTTTCACGAAGAGTTCGGCCCGCATTTATTGCAGAACACGTGCAAATGGCTGGAGCCGCCTTGGAAGTGCCTTTTGAGCAACAAGGCGATCCTTCCGATTCTTTGGGAGCTGTTTCCCGACAGCCCGTATTTACTCGAAGCGTCTTTCGAGCCGTTGGCCGGCGGCGATTACGTGCAAAAACCGATCTTCGGCCGGGAAGGCGCGAACGTGCAAATATTCGATCGCGGAAAATTGCTTTTGAAGACCGACGGCCCCTACGACGGACCGAGCGTCTATCAAGCGATCTGCCCTCTGCCTCGTTTCGACGAGCGCTACTTCGCCTGCATCGGTAGTTGGATCGTCAACGGTTGGGCCTGCGGAATCGGAATCCGCGAGGATGAAAACATGGTGACCGGCAATTTCAGCAGATTTACTCCGCATGCGTTTCGATAGGCGGCTTTTTATGCCCCTTCGGGAGCGTCATTCCCATTCATATCCCTCTTCCTGTACGCTTTTCTCTTACGACAAGTCAACGCCTACGCCGCATCCGGTTCGAGCTATCTTCAAGGGAGTTCCGCCGTTAGCTCCAGATGGCGTGAGCTCTAAACATTTTTCCCCGGAGAGTCGGAATTCCTCCGTCTCGAGCGCGCAGCGAAAAAGCCGGTTTTCTGTTAAAATGAGGCGTTACCCCCGCTTTAGTTAGGAGCGATCGATACGATCATGCCCGGTCCTTTCATGCCTCGATATTTGGCGCCGTTTCATCCGAAATGGGTGCCGCATTTTTTCACCGACGTCTTGGTCATCGGGAGCGGCTTGGCCGGTCTGCGAGCGGCTTTGGCCGTCGATCCCCGCTTGAACGTCGTCGTCATCACGAAAGGCGCAGTCCGGGAATCGAACAGCCATTACGCACAAGGAGGCATCGCCGGAGTTCTCGATCCGCGAGATCGTTTGGAGAACCACATCGAAGACACGCTCGTCGCGGGCGGTTCGCTCTGCGATCGAAACGTCGTCGAACATGTGATCCGCGAAGCGCCTCGTCGGCTCCGAGAAATGATTGATTGGGGAGTAGAATTCGATATGGCGGACGATCGCGTCGCACTTGGCCGGGAAGGCGGGCATTCGCACCGCCGCATCGCGCACGCCTTGGGCGACGCCACCGGCAAAGAAATCATGCGAGTGATGATCCGCCGCTGCGCTTCGGCCTCGAACGTCTCGGTTTGGGAAAATACTTTCACGATCGATCTACTAACCGACGAAAACGCTTGCCGCGGCGCGCTAGTTTGGAACGCAAGGCACGGAAAAACTTTGATTTGGGCGAAACAAACGATCCTTGCGTCGGGCGGAGCCGGTCAGCTTTACCGCGAAACGACGAACCCCGAAGTGGCCACGGCCGACGGATTGGCGCTCGCCTATCGCGCCGGCGCCGAATTGCGCGACATGGAGTTCATGCAGTTTCATCCCACGGTTCTCTACATTGCCGGCGGAAGCCGACACCTGATAAGCGAAGCCACTCGGGGCGAAGGCGCCTGGCTCGTTGATCGCTACGGCAAGCGATTCATGCAAGATTACGATCCGCGCGGCGAATTGGCGCCCCGCGACGTCGTCAGCTTGGCGATCGTCAGCCAAATGGAAAAAACCAAACACCCAAACGTCTATTTGGACATGACGCATATCGATTCTGGCCGCGTGCTGCATCGGTTTCCGGGCATCGCCGCGGTTTGCCAAGACTTCGGAATCGACGTCACGAAGGACCGTATTCCGGTCCGGCCCGGCGCGCATTATATGATGGGCGGCGTCACCGTGGATATGGATGGCAAAACGACCCTTCCGGGCCTTTGGGCGGCGGGAGAAGTGACCTCGACCGGCTTGCACGGAGCTAACCGTCTCGCCTCGAACAGCCTGCTCGAAGCGGCGGTTTTCGGTGCGCATGCGGGCGAGGCGGCTTCACGAGTCGCCTCGGAGATGAATGACGATTTCCGCGTTCCTCCAATTGAAAACGCAATGGTCGAACCTTCGGCCGAAACGCTGAACTTGGCCGACATCCGCAATTCGCTAAAAAGCTTGATGTGGCGCGACGTCGGCGCGCAACGCGACGCTCAAGGACTCGAAGACGCGGCTGAAAGTATTGATCGTTGGCGGAAATACGTGCTCCCGAGGCAGTTCGCCGATCCGACCGGCTGGGAGCTGCAGAATATGCTCGCGACGGCGAGACTGATTATTTCCGCCGCCGCCGAACGCACTGAAAGTCGCGGCTCGCATTTCCGCACTGATTTCCCGGAAATGGACGACGCGAATTGGATCCGCCATATCACGCATCGAATTTGACGTTCCGTTTCGCGCGCCGCAAAAAATTCCAAGGTGTTTTCATGAAATTGCTCTTTGCGACGTCTTTCGCTTCGATTTCATCGCTCCTTCTATCGCTATCCCTCGCGTTCGGCCAAAACGTCGATTCGACGGTCCCGCCGCCGGCCGATGCGGCGGAGGATTCGCCATTCTCCGATCCGGCGTCGAATATGAGCGTATCAAAAGAAAAATACGAAGCATGGAAACTTCTCTACCAGCAAACGAACGCGGAATTGAAGCAAAAAGGGGATTCGAGCGAAAATACCGCGCGCGCGGCCGCAACGGGAAAGACTGCGCTGGATTTCGCGATCAAGAACTTCGGCGCCGAACATCCGCTCGTCGCCGAAAGTTTGCTGAATTTAGCGGCGATCTACGAATCCCAAAACCGCTCCGACAAGGCGAATCCGCTCATCAAGCAAGCGATGGCCATCGATAAAAACTCGTTCGGCGCCTCTCATCCGATCGTCGCCAAACATTTGCTTCGTTTTGCGGCGCTCTACGTCGCGAACGGCAAGTTCGACAAAGCGGAGCCGCTTTTCAAACGCGTTTTGGAGATACAGGAAAAATCCTACGGCAAAACAAATCCTCAACTTGCGGAGACGCTTCGGCAACTCGGCGGCATGTACCAAAAACAGCGGAAATTCCGGGAGGCAGAATCGGCCTTATCCCGCGCCGCCGATATCGCCGCAAAACTTTACGGAGAGAACAGTCTAAAAATCATTCCCTCGCTAAACTGTCAAGCGTCGCTGTACGTCGCCCAAAATCAATTCGAACGCGCCGAACCATCTCTCCTTCGGGCCAAACAAATTTTGGAGAAGAAGAACATCGACGCGAACGATCCTGCGTTTTTTGAAACTCTATCACTCCTAGAAACCGTCAATGAGTCGCAAGAGAAATTTGAAGAGGCCGAGGAATTGCAAAAACGCGTCATCGCGATCGACGAGAAACGAAATCGAGTCGAATCGGAGCCGCTCGCGGCAGGATTTGAATACCAACGCCTCGCTCAACTTTACGGAAAGCAGGGTAAGTACGCCGAATCCGCCGAGACTTGGCGAAAGGTAATTTCCCTATATGAAAAATCCGCAGGAACGACTTCGCCGATCGTGGCGCGAGCGTTGCAAGACCTAGCGAAAACATATAAGAAGTTGGAAAAGCGCGAGGAGGCCGAGGAGTGCGAAGCCCGCGCGACGAAGATTCTCGCGGCGAATCCTTAGCCCAAGTTTAAGCCCTAGCTCAGGTCTAATCGCAACCTCACGGCGATGAATGACCAGTGAGTCATTCTTTTACTCAACCGTTGCTTACTCTGAATTATTCTCATTATTTTTCTCTTTTCAAACGCCGTCTAATGAGGGAGCTAACGCGTCGCCCCCTCTTTCGGAAAGTTGCGACGCCTTTTGGCATCATGCGCATGCTGTATATCCGCTTCCTACGGCATTTTTTCCTTTCGTCGCGACAATAAAACGGTTTCAAAACCGTTAAAAAAATTAAAAGCGCCCTCCCTTCGGACGTTTCACCCTGCGATCTCGGTTGCGGCAAAAAACACTCCTGAAAAACCACCACGTCCTCTCATTCAAAACCTAAACTATCTTGTGACGATGCTTGATCTTAGAATGCGGGCATTCCTCATCGCTTCGCGGTAAATTCGCCTAAGCGTCGGGTTCGTCGCCTAAACACCTGGTTTCATCGACTGAGTATATGAGCGAGCGTTTCAACATTACTTTCCGCCACTTGGCCGCCACGGAGAACTCCGCAGCAACCGAGTTACTGATCACCGGGCTGGACAGCCGATACCGTCCAACTCGAGAAGGATCGCTACGCGCTCTGCTTGAGCGGCGAGACGAGGTCGCGCATGCGGAAATATTCAAGCGTCTTCCGACGATGGACGAAGGGGCTCGCGCTTTACTCAACGAAAAGCCCGAACGGTTGGCGGCGTTGATGAGCGAGGCTCTTCGCGATCCTCAAAAAGAGACCCGCGCGGTCGCCTTCGACGTCATCGAGAAGGTCCCGTTATATGACTGCTATCCGTCGCTTATCGCCAGACTGGTCGATGAGCAATTTCCTGAGAAAGAGAAGGCGGCCCAAGTCGCGTTCAAACTTGCCGAGTCGTTTTACGCGGAGTTAAGCGGCGGTGAAGAAGCGGCGGCCAAACGGGCAAACTTTGAAAACCTCCGCACGAAAATAACAACCTGTTTGGAAGACGCCGTTCGCAAATTCCATCGCCATCGACGACCGGAAGTCGTGGAGGCGTTTTTGTTGTTGGCGAAGCCGAAAAACGCCACATTGCATTTCCTACTCGGACGAAATGAAGAAGCGGCATACGAAACGTTGATGGAGACGCTCCGCAAAAGCCAACGCGGGGGCGTGTACCGCATTCTACTGAGTTTCTTAGACGATTCGCAAATATCCCAATCGGCGTTGCGCGCCGCATCGAGCCGCGAAGACGCCGAGTTTCTCGGGCACTTTTTCCGCCACGCCGGCGTGAAGCTGTCGAAACCGATGACGGAGACGCTGTCTCGCATCGACGCATTCACCTGGGCGAAGACCGAAAACCCTACGCTATTGAATCTCGACGAAACATGCCAGGCGGCGATGATTCAAGTATTGATGGCTTCGGCCTGCAACCGCAAAACGGTACGAGAAATCGTGGGGGAAATTTTACTAAAGGGAAACGTAGGCGGTCGCAGGGCCGCTGCGGTCGCCTTAGCGTCGTTCACCGGGGTCGAGGCGAACGTGCTAAACGTCTCGGGCTTGGCCGACGAAGACTCCGCCGTCCGCGCGGCGTTGATACGTCAGTTGCGCCCTCGCAAGATTCCCGGCTCGCTCGACATGCTAATTCGCTTGGTTGACAAGCCTGACGTCACAATTCAACGAGCGCTTCGCGACGCGATGCCGGAATTCACGATACAACGCTATTTGCAACAGTTCTTCCATTTGCCCGAAGAACTTCAAGCGGCGACGGGACATTTGGTTTGCCGGATCGATTCCGATTGCGCCTCGAAGCTGATCTCCGAGATGTGCGGACTGTCGCCGGTACGCAGGCGGCGCGCGGTCTTGGCCGCCGACGCGATGGGCATGATCGAGGAATTGGAGCAACATGTGATTAAGCTCCTCTCCGACGACGACCATATGGTTCGCGTGGCGGCGGCGAAGGCGTTGGCCGACTGCGCTTCGCAACCGAGTTGGGAAGCGCTTCGCGACGCCATGCTCGACCGCAGTTTTGTCGTCCAAGAGGCCGCCGTGCGAAGCATGGAGCTTATCAGCCGATCGCTGAATTACGAAGAAGACGAAGAGGACGATTTCTACGCCGAAACGCATTCGCCCGCGGAGCCCGACGCATGACGAACGTTCTTTGCCTCTCCAACGCCGCTCAGTTAATTTTGTTCGCCGCTCGAGGCGACGACAATCCGTTGAGCGATCCGAAAACCCTCGGATTCGCGGCGGTCGTCGTCGTGGCCGGCCTCGCCGGCGCGGCATATTTCTTCGCTAAGCGTTTTCGCGAAAAATGGCTAAAAACCAGTTCCGGAGCTTTGTTCAACGGCCTTTGCGGCGCTCATGAGTTATCGCCCTCCGAGCGCGCTCTCTTAAAGAAAATTGCGCAGGCCTACCAACTCCCGCAACCGGCGAGACTGTTCTTGGAGCCCGGCTACTTCGATCCGGATCGCCTCGCCCCCATTCTCGGCAAGGCGACCGAACCGGTAATTTCGCTGCGTAACAAGCTGTTCACCTAGCTTCTTCTCCCGCTGCGCATTGCGATCGTTTTTCAGACGCATCGGTTCCGACGTCGAGGCAAGCGATGTGCTTTTGTAAGCGGTCCTTCGGGCTGGAATCGCGTGATTTCAAGCCGATGGACTCACCTCACCCCGAACGTCTACTCGTTTATTTGCCCTTCGGCTATAATTCCTTCGAAATCCGTCGTATTACGCTCACCTTTCGCAATCCGCGAAAGACCTCGAAGAGAAGTCATAACATGGACGAACTCGGCTCCGCCGCCCCCCTTGAACGCCGCACGCTCGGCAAAACCGGCGAAAAGTTATCTATTCTCGGATTCGCCGGCTTACTGCTCAACAAAACCACGCCCGAAAAATCGAGCGCACTCGTGCGCACCGCGTATGAAGCGGGCGTCAATTATTTCGACGTGGCCCCGGATTACGGCAATTCCCAAGAACGTCTCGGCCCGGCCTTGGAGCCCTATCGAAAAGACGTTTTCCTTTCCTGCAAAACCGGCGAGCGCAAGGCCGATCGGGCCGAAGCCGATTTAGAGCGATCGCTGAAATTGCAGAAAACGGACCATTTCGATCTCTATCAATTGCACCATATGACCACGATGGAAGAAGTGGAGACGATTTTTGCGCCCGGCGGCGTTATGGAGACCTTGGAGCGCGCGAAGAAGGCGGGCAAAACGCGTTTTCTCGGCTTTACCGCCCATTCGGTCGAAGCCGCAATGACGCTCATGGATCGGTTTGATTTCGACACGATGATGTTCCCTGTGAACTATGCAACATGGAACGAGGCCGATTTCGGACCGCAAGCGTTAGCCAAGGCACAAGAAAAAGGGCTGGGAGTTATCGCCATCAAGGCCATGTGCAAACGACCTTGGCCTGAAGACGCCGATCGTTCGGCGCATCCCAACTGTTGGTATGAGCCGATGACTGAACCGAGCGAAGCGTTGCAGGGAATTCGCTTCACGCTTTCGCAGGCGGTAACGACGATGATTCACCCGGCCGACGAAGAATGCTTTAAGCTGGCGTTGCGACTGGTTCCCAAGTTCACTCCCCTCACGCCGGAAGAGGCCGAAGAAATAAAGACGAAAGCGACGGGGCTGCCGACGCTTTTCCCGCTCAGTCTTCCGTAGGAGTCCGTTATCGTCCAATCAACCCGGGAACGCATTCTTCTTCGCCAGTTCCTTTTTCTCTCGCCTTTGTACTCTGCGAAAAAGCTGCTATAATACTGCCCGTCCGCGCCGAACGCCCATCTTGAAGCGGCGCGCAACTCCCACACTCAACCCAGCCTCCCTATATTACATAATGGAGCGAACGGTAATGAGCAATCCGCAAGGACCTGCCATGATCGAGGCCCAAGGGCTGTCGAAATATTACGGCAATTTCGCCGCTATCCGCGACGTCACGTTCCGCATTTCGCAAGGCGAGGTCGTGGCGTTTCTCGGCCCGAACGGGGCCGGCAAAAGCACGACGATGAAAGTTTTGACCGGCTATCTGGCGCCGTCTGAAGGGACCGCGAAAATCGCCGGGTTCGATATGGCGACCGCGCGGCTCGCGGCTTCGGAACGTTTGGGCTACTTGCCCGAGAACGGTCCGCTCTACACGGACATGACGCCGCTAAGTTTGTTGCAATTTTTCGCCGAGGCGCGAGGACTGACCTCCTCGACGAGAAAAAAGCGAATTGAAGCCGCCGTCGAATTGTGCGACCTATCGGGCGTGATCGGCAAACCGATCGGCAAACTGTCGAAGGGCTACCGTCAGCGCGTCGGCATGGCGCAAGCTCTTCTGCACGAGCCTGACGTGCTGATTCTGGACGAGCCGACCGCCGGCCTGGATCCCAATCAGATTCACGAAGTCCGCGAAACGATTCGCAAGCTCGGCGAAGCGAAGACGATTCTGCTTTCCACGCACATTTTGCAGGAAGTCGAAGCGATGGCGAGCCGCGTCTTATTCATCGACGAAGGCCGACTCGTTTTCGACGGTCCCGTGAAAGAATTGATCGCCGACGGCAAGCCGCTCGAAGAAGCGTTTCGTCGATTGAGCGGCCGCGAGGCGCTCTCGACCGCGTCGTAGTCCGCCGAAGAGCTTTTCGCCAATTTTTTCGACGAAGACGCCCTTCCCTTCCGCTCGCATCCGCCTGTATTCCAACCCACTGAACGTTAAGCGACGTATCATGAAAATCAACGTACTTACAGCCATATTCAAACGGAATTTCGTCAGCTATTTTTCCACGCCGACGGGTTATCTGTTCATTTGCGCGTTCGTGCTTCTTTGCTCGACCGCCGCGTTCTGGACGCCGAACTTCTTCAACAACAACTTAGCCAATCTCGACCAGTTGAGCTGGGGATTTGAAATTCTCGGCGTGAAGCTGGGCTTCCCGTTTATCATGCTCGTTTTCATCCCGTCGATCACGATGGGAATTTGGGCGGACGAACGCCGGCAAGGAACCGATGAATTGTTGCTTACGATACCGGCCAGCGACGCGGACGTGGTTCTCGGAAAATACTTCGCCGCGTCGGCCACCTTCACCGTGTCGCTGATTTTCTCTCTATTTTGCAATTTGATGGTGCTGCGATGGCTCGGAAATCCCGACGTAGGGCTTTTTCTTTGCACTTATCTCGGCTATTGGTTCATCGGATTGACGATGCTATCGATCGGCATGGTCGCGTCGTTCCTGACGAGCAACTTGACCGTAGCCTACATTTTAGGCGCGGCGTTCAACTGCCCGTTGGTCTTCGCTTCGGTTTCCGAAACGCTCTTCGGCTCGCTGTGGGGGGGCGAATTGAAGCAGCTTAGCTTGAGCGAACGCTTCAACGATTTCGGACGCGGGGTGATTAGTCTCTCGTCGGTCGTCTATTTTATTCTAATCGCGGTCGTAATGCTCTACGTTTGCCTCGCGTTGATCGGCCGACGACATTGGGCCACAGGGCGCGGCGGCGAAGCTTCGCTCGGCCTTCACTATTGCTCCCGAGCCGTCTCGTTGATCGCCATTGCGATCGGAGTAACCGCGATTTTCGGGCGATTTGACGTTCGATTCGACGCAACGAGCGAAAGAATCAATGAATTAGCTCCTCAAACGAAGCAGTATCTCGCTTCGCTAAAGTTCGAGCATCCGCCGGCCTTGATCGAGGCGTTCATTTCGCCGGAAGTTCCTGAGTCGTACATCGCGGCTCGATTGAATTTAATTTCCGCTTTGAAAGAGATTCAATCTTCTTGCGGCGGAAAAGTGCAAGTAGTCGTTCACGACACGGCGCCGCTCAGCGAAGAGTCGGCCTTGGCCGAAAAGAAGTACGACATCCGTCCGTTTAACGCGACGGTCCGCGATCGCGGCACGGTCGTTCGCAAAAGCTTATTCATGCATGTGGCGGTTTCTTGCGGTTTACAGCGAATTCCGCCGTTGTTCGTCGATCGCGGAACCCCGATTGAATATGAATTGGTTCGCTCCCTGGGAACCGTGGCGACGCAACGCCGGAAAAAGATCGGCGTCTTGCAAACCGACGCTCAAGTTATGGGCCGCGCAAACGTGATGGACTCGTCGGGAGCGCCGAAGTGGCCGATGATTTCCGAATTGGAAAAGCAATACGACGTCGTTTCGGTGAATCCGACGCAGCCGATCGCGGAAAAATTTGACGTTCTTTTGGCCGTTCAACCGTCGGCGATAGGCGCCGACGAGATGGCCAATTTCATCGCCTGCGTGAAAGGCGGGCAGCCCACGGCGATCTTCGAGGATCCGCTTCCCGTTTTCGTGCCTGGAGCGCCGGGCACGAGCATGCCCCGCAAGGCGCCGGGCGGCATGCAAGCCATGATGATGGGAATGCGTGCGACGCCGAAGGGAGACATTTCGCCGTTGTTCCAAATGCTAGGCGTCAACTACGCGGGCGAACGAGTGATTTGGCAGGATTACAACCCGTATCCGAAGAACACGCAGTTTCCCGTCGAATTCGTGATCGTCGATCAAGGCGAATTCGCGGCGGAAGAAAAGGCGGAGAAAACGGATGCAAAAGCCGGCGAAGAGCAAGACGCCTCGAACGGTCGACTAGCCTTTAATCCGAGCAATCCGATCAGTTCAGGCGTTCAGCAAGTGATGTTGCTTTATCCCGGCTCGATTTCAAAATTAAACGCCGCATCGACCGAATTCTCGCCGTTGGTCATCACGAGTCGTCGTAGCGGTTTCGCGACGATTAACAATCTGCTCGACATGACGCCCTTTGGACCGCGAGGAATCAAGCCGAATCCGACGCGTTCGATGACTTCGCGGGATTATGTGCTGGCGGCGGAAATTCGCGGCAAAATCGCAGGCGAAACGAACGCCTCCCCGGAGGAGAAGAAAAACGAAAAGACGCCTGACGACGCGAAATCCGACAAATCGAAAACGGCGGAAAAGCCGAAAGAGACCGAATTTCACGCCGTTTTCGTGGGCGACATCGATATGCTCACCGAGGACTTTTTCCGCATTCGCGAACTTGGCCGGGACAATCCGGATATGGATATAAACTTTGATTTCGACAACGTAACGTTTATGTTGAACGTGGTCGATCAGCTCTCGGGCGACACGCGGTTCATCGACATTCGCAAACGCCGACCGAAATACCGCACGCTCACGCGGATTGAGCGGGAAACGGCGCCCTATCGTCGCGAGGCGGCCCAGGCCAACGAGCAATTCGAGGCCGAAATGAATAAGAATATTGAGAACCTCAAGAAGGCGTTGCAAGACAAACTTGACGAATTACGAGCGCGCAAAGACATCTCCGATTCGCAAAAAGTGACCGAGCTTTCGTTGACGACCGAATACGAATCGAAGAAATTGGAGCAAACGACCGAGAAGCTTCGTCGCGAAAGCGAACAGAAACGCAACGAAGTCGAAACTCGGCGCGATTTGAAGATTCGCAGCGTCCAAGACTGGTACAAGATGTGGGCGGTGTTCCTGCCTCCGCTTCCGCCTTTGGCCGTCGGCGTAGCGGTTTTTCTGCGACGCCGTTCGCAAGAGCGTTTGGGCGTTTCCAGATCGCGGATGCGATAGCAGACCGTCGCGTTCTTTATTTCAGTTGTCGTAGCAGAGTCCATAAAAACAACGCAAAGCGTGGATTTGATAGCCATGAGCGAGAACAAGAAAACAGCCGTTTTTGCAGCCGCCGCCGTGTTGACGTTGGCGGTCGCCGTCTCCCTGCGTCCGTCGCAGGCGTTCCAGAAGCCGAGCGACATGATCGGCAAAGAGATTTTCCAAGCGTTCGATCCGCTTTCGGTGACCGACATGCAGATCACGGAGTTTGACGAAGAGACGGCCGAGCTTCGACCGTTTGAAGTCGCCGTCGTCGACGTGAAAGGCGAGAAACGCTGGCGGATTCCTTCACATTACAACTATCCGGCCGACGCGAAAGATCAAGTGGCTAAGGCGGCCGCGAGTCTGCTCGGTTTGAAGGTGTTGGGCGTCGCCGGCGAAACCTCGAAAGACAACGAGCTTTACGGCGTCGTGAACCCGGCCGACCCGAACGAACTGAAGACCGGTTCAAGCGGCGTGGGCGCTTTCGTCGCCATGAAAGATAAAGACAACAAAGAATTGCTCTCGCTGATTATCGGCAAAGCTGTGAAAGATCGGCCCGATCAACGTTACGTTCGTCGTCCGAAGGAAAACGTCATTTACGTCGTCGCCTTGAACACAGACAACATTTCGGCGAATTTCGACCGTTGGATCGAAAAAGGATTGCTTCAAATCAATCCTTGGGATTTGAAGTCGATTTGGATCAACGATTACTCCGTCGATAAGCTTAATTCGGCGTTGCTCGTCAAGGGCGAGATGACTCTCGATTACGCTGATCAAGGAGCGGAGCGTTGGAAGTTGGCCAAGGATCGCCGTATGGGCGAAGACGAGAAATGGCATGAAGAGGGGCTGCAAAAAGACGAGGAGCCGAACTCGACTAAGCTCGACGAGATGAAAAACGCCTTGAGCGATCTACGAATCGTCGACGTCGTTCCCAAGCCGGAAGGGCTTAGCGCCGACCTGAAAGGATCTACCGATCTATTAAAAAAATCGGAATGGATTAAGCCTTTGCAGACACGAGGTTTCTTCGTCGCGCAAATAGACGACGCGGTCGAGTTGTACTCGGCAAACGGCGAAGTGCGTTGCCAAATGAAAGACGGCGTCGAATACGTGCTTCGTTTCGGCGACATCGCGGCCGATAGCTCGGCGACGGAATCGGCTCGCCCCGGCGAAAAGAAGGCCGACGAAAAGGGGAAGAAAAACGCAAAGCTTAATCGGTACTTGTTCATTACCGCCGACTTCAATCAGAAGCTGCTTGAGAAGCCCGCTTTAGAGACCGTTCCGGAAAAGAAGGACGAGAAAAAGACGAAGACCGCCGCCGACAAGAATGCGGACGGGAAGCCGGAAACGAAGACCGCCGCGAACGATTCGAAAAACGAGGGCGAGAAAAAAACCGAGGCGTCCGACAAAAAGCCTGAAGCGGACCCCAAAGTCGCCGATGCGGAACTCGCTCGGATTGAAAAAGACAACAAACGGAAGCAGGAAGAATACGACGACAAGGTCGCGGCGGGCAAAAAGCGAGTTGCCGAGCTTAACGCCCGCTTCGCCGATTGGTACTACGTCATCTCCGACGCGGAGTATAAAAAAATTCGCCTGGAACGGACTGACGTGATCCAGAAAAAGGTCGAAAAGAAGTCCGAGGGCGACGGACACGACCACGAGTTCGATAAGATTCCGACGTTGCCGACTAAATAGGGTCGAAGTCTTAAACGAGGCTCCAATTTTGCGACATTGCGTTTTATTTTGATCGGCCGACGCGGGGCTACTTCCTGATAGCGCAAAACGCCCTTGCCACGAACGGCGGAAGTTGATTAAACTTCTTCCGTCTCATTTGGCGAACGTCACTTTCGTTTCGACGTTCGCTTTCGCCGGTCGGAGTCCGTCATGCTGGAACCGGAATCGTTATCGGAACGCACGTGGTCGGAGAAATTTCGCGACGCCTTTCGCGGGATTAAGGCCGGAGTGCGCGGGCAGAGCAGTTTTTTCGTGCATTTCTTCATGACTGCCGCCGTCTTGGCCGCCGCATTCATGCTCCAGCTACAGTTCGTCGAGTGGTGCCTGCTATTAATCTGCGTGACCGTGGTCCTGACGGCGGAGATGTTTAATAGCGCTCTGGAATCGATGGCCAAGGCAGTCACGGGAGAATCAGACCCGCACTTGGGCGCCTCGCTCGACGTGGCTGCGGGAGCGGTTCTGATGGCGGCGCTCGGCGCTTCGGTCGTCGGGTTACTCATTTTTGCACGACGAGCAATTGAGATGTCTGGCTATTAGGCGCCCCCTCGCCCCGATTCTTCGCAGACCGCCCAGTCCGCCAAGCTGGCATTTCTTTTGGGATTGACGCAAAAACCAAGTCGGGTTAATTTTACGGCGTAACTTGAGGCGGAAGGAGTCCGCCCTGCTCCGGCTATTCCCGTTATGCCGGGGCGTTCGTTTAGCCACGCCAAGGATCGGCCAAGAATCATGGATTTGAGCGCGGAGATTATCTACGGAATTCTAACCGTGATCGCGCTCGGGCAATCGGCGTTGCTGATTCTGCAAACTTGGGAACATCGTCGCTACGCGCAAAGTTGTCTACGTCACATCGACTCTCGCCATGTAAAAGGTCGCGTTTTGGTTTGCGCTCCGCTGAAAGGGGCGGACATCGACATGGACGAGAATTTGCGTGCGCTTTTCGAGCAGGATTACGACGACTATGAAATCTCTTTCATAGTGGAAAGCGAAGACGATCCGGCCTATTCGATTGTTCGTCGCATGAAAGCGGAGTATCCCGAAGTCCCGTCTCGAATCGTCGTGGCCGGGCGAGCCGACGACGAAGGCCAAAAAGTTCGCAACCTTCTGACCGCTTTGAAAAACGTGTCGCCGCGAATCGAGTATTTCGCTTTCGTCGATTCCGACGCGAGACCACGTCATGAATGGATTCGCGCTTTGGTCTCACGTTTATCGCGGTCAGACGTCGGCGCCGTTACCGGCTATCGTTGGTTCGTTCCCAAACGCGAGACGGCCGCCAACAATCTCCTCTACAGCTTGAACTGCGATCTAACCGTGCTGCTCGGACGCCGCAGCCATCATTTGGTTTGGGGCGGTTCCTGGGCGATTCGTCGTGAACTGTTCGACCGACTGAAAATTCGAGATGCTTGGGCGCAGACGCTGAGTGACGACCTAATAGCCAGCCGCATACTTAGCAAAGCGAAAAAAGAGGTCCGTTTCGAGCCGGCCTGCGTCGCTTCCACGCCGATCGACTATACGCTCGGAGAAGCGTTCGCCTTCGTTCGACGCCAGCATTTGCTGAGCCGCATATACACGCCGCAGTGGTGGTTTTTTGCCGTGACCGGCACGACCTCGAATATTTTGCTATGGTCGAGCCAATTCGCGGCGTTAATCTATTCCCTAAAAACAGACTCTTTTTCGTCGTGGATTCCGTTCTGCGTGATCGCAGCGATGAGCGTAATGCAAGTCGCTCGCGGCGAATTGCGTCGAAAAATTCTCGCCGCCTATTTTCCGTACCTACGAAAAACTCTGTATCGAGCCCACTTCACCGACACATGGCTGAACTGCGTAGTCTGCATGTTTCACTGGACGGCGTTAATAGCCTCCGCCTTTGGTTGGCGAATCAATTGGCGAGGCGTCAGCTACGATCTCTCGCCCCAAGGAAAAGTAGCCTCGCTACGAAGGGAATCCGACGCGGCGACGCTTCCTCTGCCGGGCTTTAACCGCGAAAGCGTTTCGAAGGCTTCTGGTTTTTCACAAGCGCTGCGCAAACTGGCGTAAATCAAGCTAGCCCAATCACGCCTTCCATCATGCGCATTATCCTGTGGGATACAAAGAAATCGAACGCGTCGAAAGACTTCGCCGGCGGATTCGGCGTGGGCAAGGCGCCTCGTCTTGACGGCCCCGCCGGTAAAATTATCTCTCATTTTTATCGCCGTGATCGACGACCGACCACTCTGACTTTCGCCTATTTGGCTGCGATTTTCCGCAAGCTCGGCCATGAAGTCAAATACGCCGTCGACCGAGAGCCGACGGACGCCGACCTTTACGTCTTTTGTCCATCGTTGATCTCGCTTTCCCGTGAAATCGAGGCGATGCGCTCGCTGCGACGAAAAAAACGGACGGCTAAAATATTGGTCGTCGGAGCGACCGCCTCGACGTTGCCGAAAGAATTTGACGACGACGTGATCGTCGTTCGCGGTGAGGCGGAACGACTTCTTTGGAAATTCGACGAAGCGCGTTCTCTCGATGGCGGCGAAATCGACCTCGGAATCGTCGAGGACCTAGACGATCTTCCTTACCCGGATTGGTCGCCGTTCTCGCCGCATCGTTTCCGCGTTAGTTATGAATTTCGGCAATTTCCTACTGCCTACGTGCAATCTTCGCGGGGCTGTCGTTTTCACTGCAACTACTGCCCTTACGTCGCAAAAAACGGCGAAGTCCGACAACGCTCTCCCGAACTAGTCGTCGAAGAGATGCAAGAAGGAATTAAACGTTGGGACTTTCGATCCTTTAAATTCCGCGATCCGCTTTTCGGGCTTGAGCATGATCGAGTCGAGCGCTTCGTCGAATTGATAGGAAAACTGCCAAAGAAAATCGAGTTTTCTATCGAATCGCGAATCGAATTGCTTCCGCGCGAGAGACTCATCGCTTTACGGAAGGTCGGGCTCAGTTGCGTAACGGTCGGTTTGGAAACTCCCGACGAAGCGACGTTAAAAAAACACCATCGCGTCCGAATCGCTGAAGAGAGGCAAATCGAATTCATCGAGGAATGTCGACGCCTCGGCATCCGAACCGTGGGCGGCTTCATCATCGGATTTCCCGACGATGACGAGCAAGCTGTACGACGCGTCGGTCGTTTCGCGCGAGAATTAAACCCTACCTTTGCAAATTTCAATGTGGTGACGCCCTATCCGGGAACGCCGTATTACGACGAAAATCGCGACGCCGTCGCGCATTTCGATTTTTCGCAATACTCGTCCTACGAACCGGTGCTGAAAAATCCACGTCTCTCGGACAACGACATTAAACGCCTTCATTCGCGGTGCTTTCGCCACTTCTATTTCCGGTGGAACTATTTCCGAGCAAACGGCGTCTTACTATGGCCGTTTTTAGCGAAACTTCTCCCCTTAAGGACCGAAACAGTAAGTTGACCAAAGAGTCATTCACGGCTATTTTTACAGCGTAGGAATGGAAATATCCGCCAAACATCCTCCTGCCGCTGAAATCCCCGCAACAGGAGGGAGCCGCCGCGTGAAAACTACAACTACATTCGCTGGAAAGACTTACGCCAGTTTATCACTAACAGAAACCTGTTCCGTGAAAGTTGTACTCCATAGCAAGGCATGTATTTTTGTCTGGAGCCATGTTATAGTGGCTCGGTTATCCCGCCTATACAAGTAACATCGTTTTCGCCGCGAGTTGGCGTCGAGACAAGTTATTCCCGCCCCACCGCAACTTCGGCGCAGATTCCTGGTTCATTACCTATTAGAATAAGAGGAATGGCAGACGGCCCCTCGCCGAGCGGTTCATAATCCCGCCAAGCGCGTTGACGTCGAGCGTCGATTCGTAAACGAGTTCCGCCGTCAAGCGTTCCGCGCAAGCGCCGTTCGACGATTTGCGACATAATTATCGTTTCTTACATTATTTAAAGAAATTCCACTTCGTTCGACTTCCGTTGGAAACGGTGACGGGGCCGCACGAAACGACACGATAGAAAGAGCGACAAGATGCGGAATACGACTTCATCTTCACTCCCGTTTTCATCGGCGCCGTCCCATCGCGGTTGGTCGATTTTTTCGCGTCCGAACGTGGCCGTCGGACTTATCGGCTGCGTGTTGATCATTCTTTTATCGGGAATATTGACGTGGCAATTATTCAGTTCTGGCGCTCGCCGTGCGCATAGCTATTCCGCGCCGGCCGACATCACCGAGGTTTCGGAACCAATGCCTTCTCCGGAGATGCCGTCGCTTACTCCGCCATCGCCGCAACGTACGCCAGTTGCGTCGGTCTCTATGACCGTCGCCGCGGCTGAATCCGTTCCGGAGCAACAACCGAACGACGGCGGCGCGTCCGCTCCGTCCGTCACGCCGACCGAGTCCGTCCAACAGGGACCGCGACCTTTGTCAGACGACGTCACGAAATGGACGAAACAGGACTATTTTCGAGCTCGATCTGAAAATCCGCAAAAGTTAGCGGAAGGCGTAGCGTTTCTGGCGGAAAAATTCCCGCACGACAAATCAACGGCCGAGGGATTAGTTCAGCTGCTAAAGTCGAACAAGCCGGAGGCTTCGGCCGACCCAAACGTTCAGACGCCGCAAGCGCAACCGCTGCCTCAACAAACCGTCGAAGCGATCATCTTCGCCCTTGCTCAAAATCAAACCGAACCGGCGATGACGGGCATTAAGAAGATCATCTCCGGCGAATTACCCGTTGACGACCAGCGATCTGCGTTTGAGGCCGCCTTCAGAGCGATCGCGGCTTATCCTTCCTCGACAGGCGATCAATTGATTTATGCGGCCGTCACCAAGCCGGATTCGATTCGGTCCGCTTCGGCGAGT
This sequence comes from Thermoguttaceae bacterium, assembly GCA_963665265.2. Taxonomy (GTDB): domain Bacteria; phylum Planctomycetota; class Planctomycetia; order Pirellulales; family Thermoguttaceae; genus CAXXHQ01. The sequence goes on from CAXXHQ010000001.1 coordinate 949,330, forward strand.
TCTTCGGCGTTACCCGGCTCACCGTCAATCACCACGACGGACGTTCGCACGAAGGGGCTAGACGCGGCGAAGGCATCAACGTCCATCTCGCTCCGCGAATCACTTGCCGCCTACGTCGTGCAGATGGGCTATATCTCCAGCTCAACGCACCCATTGATGACGCTGTTAATGCAAGAAGAACCGGCGAACATTGCCGCCCAACGCGTCATATTGATGAGCGACGAAGCGACCGCCGACGTCGAAACCAAGCTTTTGCCCTTTTTTATTAACTACTCAACAACGACTTTTTCGCTGGTTTTAAACGTTCCGATCGACGCTTCGAACGCTTCCGCCTCCGGCGCGTCAGACCTTCAAGACAATTGGTCTTCTTCGGCAGCGACGCCGACGACTCCTATTCGGCCAAAACAGACTGATTTTGAACGAGGAATCAATCTTGCGAACGCGATGTGGGGCGATGCTACGACGAAGTTCTGCCTCAAATCGTTAAGCGAAGTTCGCGGTTTGGATAAACAGCCGCAGAACGTGGTTTTCAGCACGACCGTTCCCCAGGATTCAGTGCGGGAATCGCTATGCAAGGCCTTGAAGAAACGAGCGTTGGACGGCCCGCAACAGCTTGACCAAGCTGGCTGGACGGAAAAGGTTCTGGGCGATCCCGCCCTGGTGCCGATTCTTAAAACGCTTCCTCGACGAGATCCTAAAAACAAAGCTTCGACTGGGGCAACCCGCACTTCGCGATTCGGCAGATCGACGACAGGCGGAGCGGGCGCAGGAGTAGGCGGAACCGAGCAGTCGCAAAAGAAAGAGCAAATCGAGGCCGATTGGTACAACGCTTCGCTTAAACTCTCCCAAACATGGTGTGCACGACTTGACGCCGGCGCGCAAAACGTCAAACGCGCCATTCGCCGAGGTCAGAAGGTACTCGAACAACCGCCTACGAAACTTGACGACTTCGAGTTGCCTAAGGACGCGAAAGTTCTCTCCGCTTTCCAGATCAACTGGCCGGACAACGCCCCGGCGGAGTTAGCAGATTTAAAATTATCGATGCTGAAGGTGCAATACTTTCATCTTGAGCAAGAAACCGGCATGATGCGAAAAACCATCGCTGCCTTACGGAAATCGATGAAAAACGCGGAATTACGTCAATTGGAGGGCGGCGCCTGGTTTGATTCGCTCACGAAGACGGGCGCGAAAACCGCCGGAAAACCGACGCAAGGGACGCTTCGCTCGCTCGACGTGTTCGTGACTCGCACGGACAAGCAGCCCGTTGATTTCACGGCAAAGGACGAAGAAGCCTCGTTGGACATTCAGATTCTCGCCGTCGAAGTCGTCGATCCGAGTTTTGAGAAGAAGCCGGACCCCGCCTCGAAGACGGCGAAGACGAGCGCCGCCTCGGCGGAGAAATAGGCTCTTCGAACTTTAAGCAAGAAAGTTAAAAACGCTCTTCGGACTGATCTGAAGAGCGTTTTTTATTGTTCACGCAGTCTCGAACTCTACGCCCGCTTTGGCCCCATCGAGCCTTCCATCTCGTCGATGTAACGGCGGAGCCTTTCCAATTCGTCGGTCACATGTCGCAGCTTGAGCATATTCTCGACGCGTTTGACGAGTTCGACCTTATTGACCGGCTTGCTAAGGAAATCGTCGCAACCGACGCCGACGGCGCGTTCGATGTCGCCGAGTTCGTTCAGCGCAGTCACCATCAGAATCATAATCTGTTTGGTGGCCGGGTCGCTCTTTAGAATCTTGCAAGCCTCGAAGCCGCTTAACTTCGGCATCATAATGTCGAGCAAGATCAAGTCGGGCTGGAACTCTTTCACTTTTTCCAGGGTATCGCGTCCGTCAACGGCGACGGCGATTTCGCAGTCCATCTCGGCCAAATACGCTTCGAGCAACTCGACGTTCGTCATGTTGTCGTCGGCGATCAAAACCTTGCTTTTCACGCTCATGAGAATCCTACCTCAGCTTCAATGCTAGTGCGATCGTCAATGACTTCGCGCCGACGCACAATTGCTCGACGTTTTATTCTTTATCGCCGGGGACGGGGAACTGCTTGCACAGTTGCAAAACTTCGCCGCGGATTCGCGATAAAACCGCTTGGTCGTCGGCCGACTTCAAGGCTTCGAGAATCCAACCGCCGATCGTTTTCATTTCGGCGACGCCCATGCCGCGGGTGGTGAGGGCCGGAGTTCCCACGCGGATGCCCGACGGGTCCATCGGCTTGCGTTGATCGAATGGGATCATGTTTTTGTTGACGGTGATTCCGCAGTGGTCCAAGGCCGCCTCAGCCACTTTGCCGCCGACGCCTAAGGTAGTTACGTCGACGAGCATCAAATGGTTGTCGGTGCCGCCGGAAACAAGCTTGGCTCCGCCGGCCATAAAGGTTTCGGCCAAGGCCTTTGCGTTGTCTTTAACCTGCTGGGCGTATTGCTTAAAGGCGGGCTGGAGGGCCTCGCCGTAGCAAATCGCTTTACCGGCGATGACGTGCATGAGGGGACCGCCTTGCAGACCGGGGAAAACCGCTCGGTCGATGTCTTTGGCGTAGGCCTCTTTGCAGAGGATCATGCCGCCGCGCGGTCCGCGAAGCGTTTTGTGGGTGGTGGTCGTGACGAAATCGGCGACCGGCACCGGGTCGTCGTGCAAACCTGCGGCGACTAAACCGGCGTAGTGGGCCATATCGACCATCAACAATGCGCCGCACGACTTGGCGATCTCGGCGAATTTGCCGTGTTGCATTTCGCGGGGATAGGCGCTGGCGCCCGCCACGATCATTTTCGGCTTGTGTTCGGCGGCCAACTTGGCGACTTGGTCGAAGTCGATGCGGTTGTCGTCGGGTCGAACTCCGTAGCTGACGAAATGATACAGCCGGCCGGAAACGTTCAATTTCATGCCGTGCGTCAAGTGACCGCCGTGGGCTAGGTCGAGTCCCAAGACGGTGTCGCCCGGCTCCAACATGGCGTGATAGACGGCCGTATTGGCTTGAGCGCCGGAGTGCGGCTGGACGTTGACATGCTCGGCTCCGAACAGCTTTTTGGCGCGGGTTCGGGCCAGTTCCTCGGCCACGTCCACGAATTGGCATCCGCCGTAGTATCGCTTGCCGGGGTAGCCTTCGGCGTATTTATTCGTCAACACGCTTCCCATCGCCTGCATGACGGCGGGAGAGGTGTAGTTCTCGCTGGCGATCATTTCCAAGCCGTTCCGCTGCCGTTCGATTTCGTTGGCAATCGCGGACCAGACTTCCGGGTCGTTGCGTTCAATCCAATTCATGGGTCGTTCGGGGGGGTGAAATTTCTGAAAGAGCCGTAAACCATCCATTGTGGGCACCGGAAGCGGATTCGTCAATCGGCGACCTCCACCCGCAAAAAATACGAACATCGGCGCCAAGGGTTGGGCGGAGGCGGCTTTTCTTTTGAAAATTTTCCCCGTCCGGCGTTTGCAATGCGTTTTTAACATGCAAATAATTACTGTGCGACGTAACAAAGGGGCGCTTACGTTTCGAGGCGTTTTTTTCTCGCAGCGTGCTTTTTTCCGGGAAAACGAGGTTTTCTCGACAACGCCGGGGGAGAAACTGGACGCATCGCGTTTTTTCGCTTTCGCAAGAACTGAATTGGTAAGAGGATAGGGAAAGGCGAAACGGTGGGGTATCCATATTCTCGGCGGTTTTTGCGGGGGCAGGTCGGCGCAAGTTCCATAGCGATCGCTTGTTACGATATTTCGACAGGTCATTTTTCGATGAGGCGGGTTTTGAATTTTTTGCGTTCGTAAGTCGTAAGGGGTTGGAGGAACAACGTTTGCGGCAGTCGGAACGCCACGAGGGACGTTCCCTACAGATCGAGAAGAAAGGAGTTATGTCGAAGGCTCGCACTTTTTTCACCAAATGCAGGGGCAGTCGAATTGTCAAAGAGCGCGTCGCATTCATGCGCGACGATTCAGAGGAGCATACTAGCGGAAGGCGCGGCACAAATTCAAGGATGAAAGGCGCGGCAACTTATCCGACAACGCCGTGACGGAACGGTTCTTCTGGTCGCTAAACCTTGGATGGCCGAATCACGAACGGTTTGATAATTTAGAAGAGACGCGGTTGAGCGTGTTTCGCTATGCCGAGCCTTTTTTCAATCCGCCACGCATCCGCCAAACGCTGGGCTATCGCTCGCTAGACGATTACGAAGCAAAGACCGAAGAGAAAACCGAAAACGCCCGGTAGTTACGACGTAAAATCGCCCCTTCCGGAGTCCGTCAGTCCTGGGCAAACGCATTTTTTGAGCGAGGAGAATATACAGGAACTGTTCGAGGTTGGGCTCGTTACGGTTTGGAATTCGATGATCCGATCGGGTTTTGAATTGACCATAGCGGAAGTCAGGTTCCCTTGAATTATGGCGAATTGAAGCTGAACCCGCAAACAGGATCATATCATGCCTAGAACAAGGGCTTCACAATGAGTGTTGGTTGGTATGAAGTATGGGTGGACGAAGGAAAAACGATGCCTTATCTTTTGCTTTTACTGCCGCAGCAAGGCAGTCAAGCTGGAGTGATCGTCGTTGACCCCAACGAGAATTATCGGATTGTGCATCAGGCTGCGAATTACGAGTCTGCCAAGTTGTGGCTCTTGGAAGACGAGTACACGCAAGTGGACGGACGGATGGAGTGTTAATCCATTCGATTCTTCGAGACGGATTTTCCGCCGACCGTTCTTGGATAAAAGGAAAACTGGGCCGCTTGCTTACGGCGGCTCTTTGCCAGGCCATAGCGATTGCTTGCTCGCCGGTCTTCGGCGAAAAAAGGCTTCGCTCTTTAATATAATAGGAGCAGGCCTCGACCTCGTCGGCAAGAAATCAGAATCGCCTTGCCTGGACTATACCAAATCGCCTATCATGGCGCAATCGCCCTGTAGCCGATGACGACTTAACAACAAAACTTACGTCACAACCGCCGATTGGTGCTGCATCCGCATTTACCACGCGAGCAGTTGCCGAATCTTCAGCTGCAGTTGCGATTGACGCCAACAAAAGTGGGATTAATAAGATCTATGTGTAAGTTCTAATAGATTTACAGTGGCTTATAGACTTCATGACATAGTTTGACGATCACTCATTAATAGATGAAATAACGTAGTTGACGCCTCAACCGTCCGTGTGATCTTGCAGCGAAGTACAAAATGAGTACGGGCTACAATATTCTTACAGGTTATCCGCAATGAACTTGAGTCATTTTCCTGAAGTCGATCAGTTTTTCGGATGCTATTTTAATCAGGATTGGAATCAGGAGTTTTCTGATTGGAGAGCTGCTGTAAACTCTTATATAGCTGAAACAGCTAAAGAAAACGTGGACAAGGTTCTTGAAGAACTTCCGGGCTTGATTTCTATTATCGCGAGTACAGACGCCCCCTTGAAACTTTTGCACAAACTCGGGTGCTACTTTGACCCAGCATCCGAAGGCTTGACTGTATCAGTTTGGCTCGAAATGCTGCAAGAAGTGTTAGCAGCCAAGTAGCCCGTCCTGATTTTCCGGTAGAACAGTTTAAGGACGCGAGTAAGTTAATAACCCGAATCGAATCATCAGTGCTATCGACCAAAAGAACAACCAGACGTCGGCGGTTCTTCTTGATCCCACGAGGTCGGATGTAACCCCTGAGCAATTAGAAAATATCCTTGGTCGAGTTTAGGGGGCTGGTGCGACCAACATTCAACAGATCATTGTTTTGCAGAGGTGATAACATGCCAAAATTGGCGTGCAAATGTGGCCATGTATTTGATCAAATAACAATTCCCGCCCCCGAGGGCTACTCAATAGTTGCAGATAGTTGGCTCGATCGCTTTGGCCCGGAAGTGACTGTGGTCGATCTGGTAGCGGCAATCGACGACCAAACACCAGAGATGTACAAATGCCCACAATGCAAACGATTAGCTGTGTTTTGGAAAAGGGGTGAATTAAATCCTATCTTCTATAGGATGGAGGAACCCAATCCGGAGGGATAACAGTATTAATGGGCTCGCAGTTCATCGACTCGCAGCCAAATAGTTCCGACGCCCTGTGCCTGAGGAGAAGCGGTTTTGCTCTTTGGCAATTTGACGCGACGCAGGAGTGGGACTCGACGTCGTCGGCAGACGTTTTTCAACGAGGGAGGTTACGCGGCCTACCTGGAACTCATGGCCGACTTTTGCCACGAAGAGGGAGTCGAGATGTGAATGACGTCCCTCGAAACCATACGGCCGCAAAAAAATTTTCCGCATAAAAACTTACGTAGCTCCTGGGTAAAGAAGTTGTCATGCACGAGGTGCATGACCTACAAACTGCCGACCCTTCAGGCCTTGCGTTTTGGTTTTGTTTCGATTACCAGGGCTTTGCCCTGGCCTGGGGGAACAATGGGCCTTTGGCCCTACGGGCCGCGACCCCTCCGGGGTCGATATGTTACTACGTTCTTTTTCCCCGGGTCGCTGCACGACCCGGGGCTAATGGCCGCCATCCTTTCAGGATGGTCGCACGGCGGAGCCGTAGTGCGTTACCAAGCGGAGCCGTGCCGAGGTGAACTTCCTTGGCGTAAACGCCAAGGCTAAGGCGGCCTAAAGGCCGACGAAGCGGCATGAATGCCGCTCAAAGGCGAGCGTTGCGGCGCACGGAACGGCACAGAGGCCGTTCCCTACAACACTGGTGCGTGCAAGCACGCCACCCTACCTGCTAATGGCGGCCATCCTTTTAGGATGGTCGCACGGCGGAGCCGTGCCGAGCAGTGCGTTACCAGGCGGAGCCTGGTAACGAGGGAAACTCGGGCTATCGCGGGGCAACCTCGACGTCGAGATTGCCTTCGTTTTGGCCGAGTTTGGCGGGCGAGTCGTTGATTTTAAGAAACAAAACGCCGGTACGTTCGGAGGTGATTTCGGCGCCGAGGCCGACGACGGTCGGCTTCAAAAACGCCGACGGCTCTTTGGGGTCGGCTTCGTCGGGTCGAACGACGGCAAGCAGCAGGCCGCGCGGTTTACCTCGGTAGTAATGAATGGAGACGCCGTTGGCTTCACAGGGCCAACGGGCTCCGTCATCGCCGCCGAGGAAAAAGCGGCCCGTCGCTTGGATGGAGTATTTCTTTCCGGCTTCGAGGCGGAGGCCGGCGGATTGCCAGCCTCGGTCGGCGGAAACCTCTATTTTTTCGGAGCTCTTCAGGGTGAACAAGTCTTGCGCATCTTTCGGAGGGAAATCAATTTTCGCCCGCGCAAAATCGTAGCCGTATTCTAACCCGGAAACGAAAACGGCCCATTCGTCGCTGACGTCGCGCCAATCGTTCTCGAATAGTAGGCGGAAGCGCCGATTGAAGTCCGCTTCGCGGATGAATTGCGGCGCGCTGCGGAAACGTTCGCGGTAACGGGGATGGAAGTCGAAGAACGCGGCGGCGGCCCAACTCCAAGCGTAGTTGCGAGTCTCCCAACCGAGCGACGGCGCGAAGTCGAACACGTCGTCGAGCGAAAGCATTTTCCCCGCCGCGCAGTCGTCTTGGACGATGCGGACTCGTCCCCATTCGGGAACTTCGTCCTTCTTTCGCGGAAAATAGTCGAGCTTCACGCGGTCGTCTTTGTACTGATGCGTTGAGAGCAGTTCGGCCATTCCCTCCATGTACCAAGTCGGGCCGCAGGAGCCGAGCATCGAGTTCATGAAAGCATGCGTTCCTTCGTGCAGCACGAGGTGACGGCGATAATAGGCGCTCGGCTGTTCTCGGACCCAAATCGAGTAGTTCGTGGCGTAGCCGTTTTTGAATTCCGGCAGATCGTTCGGAAGCAGACCGACTTGCTCGAACTTCGTTTTGTCTTTCATCAATCGACCGACGACGCGCCACTTGTCGGCGGCTTTCGGATCGACATGGAAATAGGCGACCCATTGGGGAAAGGCTTGCGCGAAGGCGTCGGGGAGAAGATCGACTTCGTCGCGGGTTTTGTCGTCGAGGTCGGAGTAAATCGTAAGTCGGGGGCCGTCGATTTTTCGGATGCCCGCGGCTCGAACGGCGGCGGGGTCGATTTCGGCGAATTTCGGCTGCGGCGCGAACGGCTCGATGAGCGGCGGAGTTTCGGAGGCGAAAGCCGAACCGCACGCGGCGGCTATGAACAGGAAGGTCGTTAGGAAAGCAACGCGGGACATAGGAACATCCTTGAATGGACTAACGCGTCGTGCATGGTTTTTTTCAGGCGGGACTCGCTACGCTCGGCCCACCCTATGGTAAGCGTCAGGCAGGTATGTCCTTCGTCCTGTCATGCATGTTTTTTCGGTGGGACTCGCTGCGCTCGGCCCACCCTACTTGCGGAATTATAGCATTTTCAGAGTTTATTGACGCTACGGGCGGGGGGTGGTAAATTGGAGAATTCTAGCTTGGCGACCAATAGTTGCACGACGCAAGTTACGCAACCCTTACAGGGTTGAGGAAACGGCAAATACGTAGTCCCAGGGTAGCCGCTGCGCGGCAACCCTGGGCTATCCTACATAAGCCCTTCGGGCTAAAGACATGCCACGTCCTTTGCAAGGAACCCGCCGCCCCCAAACTTATTTCAGCCTCAATAAGCGAACGAGAACGAACCAATGACGAACGCGGAACTTTTAGGAAAGCTCACACCGTACGGACAACAACATCTATTGGCGTTTTGGGAACGGCTTGCGCCGGCGGATCGCGATCAACTTGGCGCGCAGATCTCGAAGATCGACTTCGGGCTGTTGGAAAAGCTCTATCGAGCTCGAAACGATCAAGGCGACATTCGCGAGTTAGCCGGTCGCGCGGCGCCGCCGCCCGCCATTCGATTGAACTCCGCGTCGAACAAGTTCACGCCGGAGCAAGCGAAGGCGCGAGCGATCGAAGCGTTGAAGGCGGGCGAGATCGGCGCGATTCTCGTGGCCGGCGGCCAAGGGACGCGGCTCGGCTTCGATCATCCGAAGGGGATGTATAAGATCGGTCCGGTATCGGATCGAACGCTGTTCGAGATTCACGTGAGCAAGATCGTGGCCGCCTCGAAGCGGTACGGCGTGCGGATTCCGTTGTACTTGATGACGAGTCCGGCGACGCATGCCGAGACGGTCGAGTATTTCAAGCAGAACGATCGGTTCGGTTTGGCCGAGGAAGATTTGATCATTTTCTGCCAAGGAACGATGCCGGCTGTCGACAAGGCGACGGGCCAAGTTCTGTTGGAGACGCCGTCGAAGATCGCGGTCAGTCCGGACGGACACGGCGGCATGCTCGCGGCGATGAAGACTTCGGGCGCGCTGGCCGACATCGCACGTCGCGGCGTGAAGCACTTATTCTATTTCCAGGTCGACAATCCCTTGGTCGACATTTGCGGGACGGAATTCTTGGGTTATCACCTGTTGGCCGACTCGGAATTGTCGTCGCAAGTGATCGCCAAGCAGAATCCGCTGGATCGCGTGGGGAACATCGTCGAAGTGGACGGCAAGCTGATCGTGATTGAATACAGCGACTTGCCGAACGACATCGCGGAGCTTCGGAACGCCGACGGTTCGTTGCAAATTTGGGCGGGCAGCATCGCGGTGCACGTGATGGCGGCGACGATGTTGAATCGGTTGGCCGACAGCGCGGCGGGCTTGCCGTTCCATTTGGCGTACAAAAAAGTGCCGTTCGTGGACGCCACGGGAGCGACGGTGAAGCCTTCGGAGCCGAACGCGATCAAGTTCGAGCGGTTCATATTCGATTTAATGCCCGAGGCGAAAAACGCGATCGTCGTCGAGATCGATCCGAACGAAGGATTCGGTCCGTTGAAGAACGCGTCGGGGGCGCCTTCGGACACGCCGGAGATGGTTCGCTCGATGTTGAGCGATCAGCATCGGCGTTGGCTTGAAGCGGCCGGCGTGAAGGTGGCCGACGGCACGTTCGTCGAGATTGATCCGCTGTTCGCTCTCGACGCCACGGAGACGGCCGCGAAGGTGAAGGCGGGGACGACGGTGACGACGCCGACGTTCTTCAAGTAGGGATTAGGGCATAGGGACGCGACAAGAGAAACAATGACGAGGGATGAAGGCCGAGCGGTTTTCATCCCTCGGTTTGTTTTAAGAGCGAGTCATGAACGGAAAGCATGACCAAGGATTGCGTCGCCTCTGGTCGCTAGCGCAACCCAGGTTCGAGAACCTGGGCTACCCGATAGATGGCCCGGGATGTCGTTCAATTATTCTAGGCCGGAGACGCCGGAGGGCGGGATATAGACTCCGCCTTGGTTGGCGAGGCGATTCTTCGAGACGAAGCGAGGTTCGATGGAGATGTTGATTCCGACGTCGTTGCGCGACGGATCGACGTTGAATCCGGCGTTAACGAGGAACGACTCGCCGATGCGAGTAATGCTGAAGTACTGGCCGATGTTTCCGTTCTTTCCGCAGTCGTAGGAGGCGCCGAAGGTCATGCTCCACTTCGGACTCATTAAGTAGGAATACGAAAGCGAGACGACGCGACCTTCGATCGGTCCGTCGAGGAATCGGAAGCCGAGGTAAAGGCTGCCTCTCGGCGGTCGAGTGAGGAATCCGCCGACGGAGACGGTTTTCTGGCCGTCGTCGAAGACGTCGAAGAGGCCGTCGGAGACGAGCGTGAGGCGATCGCCGACATGCCACTTGGCGTCGTAATCGATCAGGCCGGGGACTTTGCCGTAGTCGTCTTCGTTCGGTTTCGGATAGAAGTTCATCCCGGCGTCGAAGGATATCCAATCGACGATCTTCATAGTATTCGGTCCGCCGCGTTTAGTTTGCCAACGCTGCTCGGCGGCGAGGCGGAACATCGTCAAGTCGTCGACGACTTCCGTACTGGGCGAAGTGACCCAACTACCGAGACCGGATCGAACGGCGTACCAACGTTCATCGAATTTTTTGGGAATCGAGCCGCCGTAGGTATTGACGATGAAGCGGCGGCGGAAGGCTTCGATCGAGTCGTCGTCGAGCGGGTCGTACAGCGGCAGGTCTTCGAGGTCTTTGTTGCTTTCGGCGTGGAGGAACTCGGCGACGAAATTGACTTTGTGGGCGATTCCGTTGACGTTGAACAGTTCGCTCTGCGCGGTCGGATCGACGGACCAGACCGGCAGATTGGCGCGGAGCCCGGCCTGCCAATAGAGTCGATTGAGTTGCTGGCCGTCGATGTCTTCGCCCCAATGGGCGAATTCGCCGAGGGCGTAGGGAACGACTTTGACCGCTCCGAGTTGGAAGGGCCAATCGATTTCTTGGCGAGTGGCGGCGCGTTCGCCGGCGACGGAGTTCTTTTCCCAGGGAAGATACTGGAACGGCTGATCGGCCGGGTTCGTCGGCGCGTTCGCTTTTTGGAATCGCATATAGCCCGCGTTGGAATGCTCGTACCAGGTGAAGGCTTCGCCGATTTCCTGGCCGATCCAAAAATGGTCGACGCGCGGCAGTTGTTCGGTTTGGGTGAAGAAGTCGTTGAGCCGGGCGTCGAGAGAAAGACTAAGCGAGCGGTTTTCGCGGGTATGCTTCAACTCGATTCCGGTCGCCTCGTCCTTCATCTCGTCCCATTCGCGTTTGTAATAGCTTTCGAGGAAGTTACGATCGCTGATCCAGCCCAATTCGGCGGACAATTGGACGTCGTAGGGCAATTGCGTGCGGTGTTGCCAGAACAAGCGATAGCGGTAGTCTTTTTCGGGAACGAGATCGTTTCGACCGACGCCGAGGTTATCGGTACCGTGGTCGGCGATTCCCCAATAGTCGAGCAAGCCGGCGCTACGGCCGTCTTCCACGCCCATGAAGCCGAGGAGGTTATCGCGCGTGTAGGTCAAGGTTCCGCCGTGCCCGAAGCCGCGTTTACCGAGGTAGTCGAGACTCACGTCGAAATCGACGTCTTTCGGCGGGTTTTTCAGGCCGAGCAATTGGAAGCCGTTCCAATCGGTAAGGAACTGCAAGCCGTAGGTTTTGTCGTATTTGACTCGAGCGCGGCGGATGTAATAGGTCGGCTCTTTCAAATTGGTCGACATGTAGGGCCAATAGAAGACCGGCACCGGTCCGAGATAGACGAAGTTGCTCGACGCCTCGGCGAGTTGATCGCGTTCGGAGATCGGCTTGCCGGTTTCATCGACGGCCTGCCGCCCGGTGCGCGGATCGATCGTCGGAATATGAATGTCGGAGAAGGCGATGTCACCGGATTGCAGTTTATAGCTCGGTTCGCCCATTCGGCTGGAAGTGACGAAGGCGTTTTGCGCGTAGAAATGATCTTTGTCGGTTTGCCGCATGATGTCGGCTCGCAGGCGGAGATAACCTTTCAAGCCAGGCACGGGGGTGAGCATCTCGGCGTTGATGACCGTTCCCTTTTGATTGGTCACGTCGTAATACATTCGTTCGGCGTAGATGACGCGGTCGCCTTGGCGGAAGACGATGTTTCCTTCCATGTAGATTTCCATCGGCGCTTTGGAATTTTCGAAAGCGCCGCCGGTGAGGCTAGGCTGCTCGGAACCGGTGGTCCAAACGACGATGCGATCGGCGGAGATGTCGATGGTTCCCCATTGCGACATTCCGTCGATGACCATGTTCACGCCTTGATCGATGGTTCCGATCCAGACGTTCGAATCGGGGCCCTGCGGCTCCCATTTCAATTGATAAGGGACGTCGCTACGGGAGAAGATGCGGATTCGACGGCCCTCGGTTTGCGGTTGCGAGGAGGAGGCGAAATCGCCGATCGAAGCATGTTGCGGAGCGTTCGCGGGGGACGGTTCGGCTATGGGAATAGGACGCGCGAATTGCGCTTGCTGCACTTCGCTGCGCACGAGTTGATCGCCGCCGGTAGGTTGGCGTTTTTCCATAGCGCGTTGGAAGATCGGCGGAAGGACGTCGGGCTTGCCGGAGGTTTGACCGGCATAGACTTGAATTTCACGGTTCGTGAAGAAGCGACCGAACCAATCGCCGTCGGTGAGTCGAGCGCGGCCGTCGCGCAGATCGACGTTCCCTTCGAAGTAGGCGATGATCTTGCTCGGCTCGTTCGGATTTTCGGAGCGGTCGACCCAGAGGACGGCTTCGTCGCAAGCGGCGACGTAGGCGCCTTGCTGCAAACGACAGTTTCCGCGCAAGAGCCAAACGTCATAGGCGCCCTGCTTCCAACGATTGGCGGCCTGCGCGCTAATGGTAATCGATAAAGATTCGTTGGGCTTGCCGATCTCGGTTTCGGCATGCGTCGCGACGCCAAACGAGCAGACGGCAAACGCAAGAAGCGATGCAAGGACGATCACGATTCGTCGGAGCCAACGGCGCGCAGGGAGAGCGTCGGCGCGCAATGGGAAATTGGCGCAGCGAGACGGGGTCGCGCTTATCCGACGTTTTTCGTTCAGACGACGTTCCTTCTATTCCCCAACTCAACCGAGCGTCCTTGCGCGGCTGTTCGGCCTTTGGAGTCCTTTGGGGGCGGCGGATTATACGCAGCGGCGGAGAAATAAATCAAGGCGGATTCGAGGGGAAGAGACGGGCGATAACTTATTTTGGCGTAGTCATTTAGAACATGCCCACGGAAAGATCCGAAACGCCTCGAAGCGGCAAAACAGCAAGACTGGGGTATTTCGCGATTCGGCTATTGCGGGAGAATGACGTCGGCGAGCATGAAACGACGGAGCGATTTGACCGTAGCGGCGAATTGGTCGAAATCGACGGGTTTGGTCAAAAACGCCTCGACGCTTAGTTTTTCGTCTTCGAGAATTTGCCGATGGGCGACCGAAGCCGTGAGAACGACGACCGGGATGCTTTTCAAGCATTCGTCGGCGCGGACCTCGGCCAAGGTTTCGCGGCCGTCCTTTTTCGGCATTTGCAGATCGAGCAAAACGAGGTCGGGACGAGGAACGCGGCGAAATTTTCCCTGCTTGCGGAGAAACTCCATCGCCTCCTCGCCGTCACGAACGAAGCTTACGCGGCACGGCACCTCGCCGCTTCGCAACGCTTCGATCGTCCAACCGGCGTCCTCGAGGTCGTCTTCGACCAAAAGAACCTCCATCGGTCGACCGACGATTTGGTTATTGGGCATGGGAAAACTCCGCAACGAGCGATTTCGGCGCCTACGAAGCGCCGTTCGGAACGGTCATTGCCGTTTCTTCAATTCTAGGTCACTTTCGGAAGCGACGCCGCGAAAACGATCGGCGGGGTATTTTTCCGCATTTTTGACCATTTTTTGGCGAACGGCCGTCGCAACGTCAATGTTCAATTCGTTCGCCATCGCAAAGGCGTAGCACAAGACGTCGGCCAATTCGTCGGCGACTTGGGAGAGGGCTTCACGACGATCGCCGAGGCGGCGCGACTCCTCGCCGTCGATCCATTGGAAATGCTCCATCAGTTCGGCGGCTTCGATGGCCAAAGACATCGCCAAGTTTTTCGGCGCGTGAAATTGACGCCAATCGCGCTCTTCGACAAATTTGCCGACCAGTTGGCGCAATTCGGCTATCGTCGTTTTGTCGTCGGACATAAGAAAAGTCGTTCAAAGAAAGGAGTATGCAGGGGGGAAACTCTAAGGCGGAGAAGGCATTTTACACGTAAGCGGCGGGAAGAACAACCGGCTCTTAATCGAACGCTAACGTGAAGCCGATTTCGGCGTTTGCACGCCGCGAAGCCGATAATTCTCGGTCAGATGGATCATCAGCTCCATGGCGAGGAGGTCGGCGCGAGTCATGACATGGCGCGAGCTGCGCGAGCCGAGTCCGCGGACCATTTCCTCCAGAACGCTAAGATGGAGCCGCATCGCCTGGCGGGCCGAGGCTCCGGTCGCCACTAATAGGTCGGCCAAGCGTTTGAGTTCGTCGCTCATATTGCCCGAGCCCATGATGACGTAGGCGCGCAGCAGTTGGCGATAGAGGGTCCACAGTTCGTCGGGCAGCGCCGGGTCTTGGCGAGGATCGCGCTCGTCGGAAGCGTCGCGGAGGGTTTCCAAGTCGCCGATTAACGAGCGCTGCTGCCGAAGCATCTGGTCGGCTTCGACGGTTTCTCGTCTCAATCGGGTTCGCTCGGCGCTGTGCAAACGACGGTTTTCTTCGGCCATTTTGCGTTTGCAAATAGCTCGCTCGACGATCCAGATGAGATGCCGGGCGGTGGCGTTTTGCACGCAGATGAATTCGTCGGCACCCGCTTGAGAGACGGCCGGGGCCATTTCGGTTTCGTCCTCGGCGCCAAGGACGACGATCGGCTCCTCGAACCCGCCCGTCCGATAGCCGTAGATTAGCTCGAAAGCGTCTAATTCGCCGGGCAAATGGCAGACAAGGAGGACGTCGAAGCGTTCCTCCTGCAACTTCGCCAAGCCGGCGGCAATTCCGATCGCCTCGACGATGGCGAACTCGCCTTCGTATTCTTCGACCAAGGCTTCGGCCAACCATCCTCCGGTTCGAGGCCGGGTCGTGACGTAGAGGATCCGCAGGCGATCGACGAGGGCGGGTCGGCGAACGTTCTCGGGCGAATCGGATTGTCGCGACTGAGCGGCGGCAGGCATATCGAGACTATTGGACAACTCTTTGGACGGCAACACGTTAGGGCGGCGGAAGAAGACCGTCTTTCCGCCTCGGTACTGTAGCGAAGAGGCGGAAAACGGTCAAGATCGATGCGATGTATTTAGAAAAGCGATCGCGTAGCAGGTGTCCCAATAGAGTCTTTATCTCACCGGATTCTAGGCAATTCCCAATCCGCCACCCAATTTTACAGCGTTGACAGCGTAGCGGCAGCAGATTATCACATACCAAAGTTGAGCATCAGGATTCTGAGGAGGCAACATGGAATACGTGAAAAAAAGCCGCTCCCTTTTGAAGTACGCGCTGATAAACGTCGCAGTCGTCATTGCGCTAAAGCTTGTCGCGCACTGGCTCGATTGGGAAATAATTTCTCTGAATCCCTTGTTTTCCGGAATCGTCGCGGCGAACGTGTTCTTAATGGGTTTTCTATTAAGCGGGGTGATTGCCGACTACAAAGAAAGCGAGAGACTGCCGGGAGAATTGGCGGCAAGCCTCGAAACTATCGCGGAAGAGGCCGCTTCCATTTTTGCGCAAAAAAATGCGGCGCCCGCTCAGGACTTCTTAACCTACATGGTCGCCTTCAGCGAAGACGTCCGAGAATGGATGCACAAAATTAAGAAAACGCGTTACGTCATGGATGAGCTCGGACGAATGCCGTATTTCTTCCGCGACCTTGAAACTTTGACACAGGCCAATTTCATCGCTCGATTAAAACAAGAACAAGCCAATATCCGACGGATTTTGATACGCATACACACTATTCGCGAAACGTCGTTTATTTCATCAGGATACGTAATCGCCGACGCAACGACCTATCTGCTAATTATTGGACTCGTTCTTTCCAAAATCGAACCGTTCGTCGAGTCGCTATTCTTTGTCAGCGTTATCACTTTTTTGATGCGATATCTTGGCTTATTGATTCGAGACCTTGACAATCCCTTCGGCCACTACGAGGCTAATTCCGTCGAAGACGTTTCGTTAAAACCGGTCGACGACGCGATTTGTCGCATTAAGACGCTAGCGTCCAGCAAAAATGGACAAAATTAGCGCCGTGGACAATAGAAGGAGACTCGCCAATTTTTCTGGCATTCAAAGTAGGCGGAGCCTAGCGATTCGACAAGCAGAACTTGCTCGGCATCGACTCTGCGCGAGTGCGAGGCGGAAAACGGTCAAGATCGATGCGGCGAAGGGAAGCCAACTCCCCGCCGCGTCATTATTTTCTGATCTTGCGTCCTAAAACTAGGGCGGCGGCCATCCCGACGATTATTGCGCAAACGCCCGGCTCGGGAACGGCGGTGACGTTCAACACGACGTCGTTGCCGGAGATGGCGAGCGTGCCGAAGCATCCGTCAAACCAGCCGGAGATATTTTCGCCTAATCCGCCGTCAATCGAACCGGCATCGATGAGCGTGTAGGTTCCAACGCTGATGCCGTCAATCGCGGTAAGCGTAAAATCGCTGAACTCCAGCGTGCTGACACGCAGCGTCGAATACGCCATCGAGATTTTATCGCTCGTTGAGAGCGGACCTAATTCTAAGGCGAGTTTCGAACCTTCATTAAGCCATAAATCGCCCGAGAGCTCGAGCGTGCCGCCGGCGATGCTGATCGTTCCGGAAGCGGAGACGCCAACCGAACCAGCGACGCAGACGGAGGCTCCGTCGGAGATATTTAGCGACCCGGCCTCGACCCGAAGCGTGGAATCGCATGTCAACTTCGAGCCGGTGCCTCTGACGTTCACCGTGCCAAGGGAGCCATCGAGAAAGCCAATATCGACATAGTACGAAGAGGCGGAACCTCCGTTCGTAATATTGAGCGTCCCCGTTCCTTGATAGCCGACGTATAAATCTAAACGGTTCTTCCATGCAGAGCCGGGACCGGCGACGACGGCCGTGCCGGAGGAGCCTCTTAAATAGCCAAGGTAGCCTGTAAAGGAATCCACGGCAACGCCGTTGGTAACGGTCAAAGCTCCGCTCTTCAGATATCCGGCGCCAAGATTGCGTGAATATTGCTCACTGATCAAATCCAAATTTACGACGACGTTTCGGCCCGCTTCGGAGTCGAACGCAAACGTTCGCTGAAGGCTTGCTTGCGAATCTAGAACTAAATTCATATCGCTTACAAGTCCAAAAACATTTACTACGCCGGTTCCGGTAAGTTGACCCGTAGAAACAAAAAGAGCGTCGGCATTGAGGGTTCCTCCGTCAAAGTTGATATGGCCCGCCGCTCCGACGGAAGCATTCTTGGCGAAAACCGTTCCGCCGTCAACGAGGTTAAGCGTGCCGGTTCCCGGAACGACGACGTTGATTAATCCAGGGCAACCGACTCGAAGAAAATCCGCCGATAAAATTGATCCGGAACCGCTAACGGTCGCCGTGCCGGAGGAGCCGCCATCGTAGCCGAGATTGATTATAAAGCCGCCGACCGAGCCGCCGCATGAAATATTTAGCGTTCCGGTTCCTTGATAACCGACGCTTAGATTCGACGTGAGGGCCCAAACGGAACCGGTTCCGGAGACGGAGGCGGCGCCCGAGGAGCCCGCTAAATAGCCAAGGAAGCCGTTCGTCGAATAAATCGCGACGCCGTTGGAAATGTTCATCGCTGCGCTGCGATCCGCGGAATAGCCGACGCCGAGGTCGCCTCCTTGCGGAGCCCCTCGCCAAGCGTCCACGCGTAAATGGACGAGGATGTTTTGGCCGGGCTCATTTTGGATGGAAAACGTTTGATTACGACTTTCCTCGGAATCGAAAACGAGATTAACGTCGCTGACCAATCCAAGGACATTGACCACGCCCGTTCCGGAAAGTTGGCGTGAACCGGCGAGAAGCGTTTTCGCCGAGAGAGTTCCGCCGTTGAAATTGATCTGCCCGGCGGAGCCGACCGCAACCGTCGCGACGACGGAAACCAAACCGCCGTCTGAAATACTGAGCGTTCCGGCGCCGAGAGAAATGCCGCCGTATTTTTCAAAACCGACATAAAGGCCATCCGAGCACGTCCATTTGGATCCGGTTCCGCTAACAGTCGCCGCGCCGGAGGCCCCATCAAAGCCTGTGAGATAAGCAGTGGAAGAAGCGACGACGGCCCCTTCGGAAATGTTGAGTGATGAGGAACCGCCAACACGAATATCCTCAGCGCACGTCCATGTGGAGCCGGTTCCGCTGACGTTAATCACGGTGGAACTTGCAGCGGCATAGCCAGAATATGAGCGGCGACATGAAACGGCGGCGCCGTTTAGAATATTGAGCGTTCCTGATCCGACGCTACAATAATCGTTTATTCGCAATGCCGAGCCAGTTCCGCTGACGGTTGCTTCGCCGTTAGCGCCGTCATAGCGCCCTACGCTGAAACTGTCGGCGGCGACGACTCCGCCGTTCAGAATTTTAATCGCGCCTGAGGCGAATTCGCCGACATCCAAGCTGCCGCAGGTCAGTTTCGAACCGGTTCCGACGACGGTCATCTCGCCGTAGGCACGGTATGGGAACCAAGGAGCGCCGTCATGTACGCCGAGCGTCACGGCGCCGGAGACGGAAGCGAAGCCGCCGTTAGTGATATTAAACGTTCCAGTTCCTTCGTAGCCAACGTAAACGCTTCCGCTCGTCCATCTCGAACCGGTTCCGTCGACGGTAACCGCGCCGCGAGCTCCGCTCTCGTAACCGAGTTCGACCACCCAGGAAAATGAAACGAAGGCGCCGTTCAAAACGTTAAGAGATCCCGTTCCGGATTCACCGACTGAAACATATCGGCCGATCCATTCCGAGCCGGTTCCGCTGACGGTCGCCTCGCTTGCTCCTCCGTATAAATAATTGATAAAAACGGCGTCGGAGATTATTTTGCTTCCGCCGTTCACAACGAGCTTTCCACTCGCGTATTGTCCGACGTAAGCGAGGGTATCGCTCGTCCACAACGCCGGGTTGGAAGGGCTGACGGCGCCGGTCGCGGTGATGACTGCGAAGACCGGGGAAACGACGAGAAAAAACACCGCGAGATTGGCTACGCAAATGCAAAGAATTCTCTTGGCGGAGAATGCGGAACAACGTTGACAAGCGCCCATGAAATTCCCCCTCTGTTTTTCTTGCGGCAAAACTAAAAAAGCTTTGAAAAGCGCCGCAAAAAACGCTTATGAAAACACATTTATCGTAACGTTTTCTCTTGAACTAAGCAATTTTTGCCGCTCTAGTTTTATCGGCTCTAGGAGCCGTCTATTTTAGTCGGCAGTAGCCGTCAAAATTCACAAGAAGACCGCTTGCCGCTAAGATCTTTTCCGGGGGTATCGCTGCGATCAACACCCCGGCTAATAGCGGCGAACCCTCCGGGTTCGAGGAACGGCGTCGTCAATCAGAACGATTAAAAGGAACGCTCTAATCGGCGTAGTCGAAATCGCGGATGGCGGCGGCAAGGTCGGCGAAGGTATAGGAGGCGGCCTCGACGGTCGGCTCAAAACCTAATTCCCGAAGAGCGGCGCTCGTCACCGGACTAAGGCTCGCCAACTTGGCGCGGCGCAAACTCTCGCCGAACAATCGGACCAAGGAGCGGGCGACGGACGAGCTGGTGACGGTCACCCATTCGATTTGTCCAAGGGCTAAACGCGAGGCGATCTCCGGCTCGGGCGAATCGACGTCGTCGCTCGAATAGGCGACGACCTGTTCGATCAAGGCGCCGGCCGCGTTCAATTTGTCGGGCAGGACGTCGCGGCCTCGGCTCGCGCGAATTAGCAGCAGGCGCTTGCCTTTCGCATCGACGGCGAGCGCGTCGGCCAACGATTCGGCGACGAACTGAGGCGGAACGAGATCGGCGCGGAGCCGATACTCGGCGAGTTTGTCGGCCGTACCCGGTCCGATAGCGGCGATCTTCGCGCCGTTGAATCGGCGGAGGTCGGCGCCTTGCTCATAAATCCGTTCGAGGAAATAGCGAACGCCGTTTGCGCTGGAGAAGACGACCCAATCGAATTCGCCGAGGCGGCGGATCACGTCATCGACCGGCGCCCAGTCGGGCGGATCGGAGATGGCGATAGCCGGTTGAAGGAGCGTTTCGGCGCCAAGTTCGCGGAACGCGGAGCCGAGAGCGTCGTCGGCTCCTTGCGGTCGAGTGACTAACACGCATTGTCCGAACAACGGGCGCGAGGAATACCAGGAGGCGATCGGAGCCAACTCGACGGCGGCTCCGACGATGACGACGGCGGGCGATTGAATTTTTTTTCGTTCGACGACGTCGGCCAATTCGCCCAACGTGCAACGGACCAGCGATTGATCGGGCATGGCGCAGCGGCGGACGAGGGCGACGGGTTCGTCGGCGGGGCGGCCGGCGCCAAGCAACGCTTCGCTCCAAACGCGCGCACTGCGCACGCCCATGTAAAAGACCAAGGCGCCGGGGAACTCGGCGAGTTTGGCGTAGTCGAGCGGGGCGACTCTCTTTTCGCCTCGCAGGTGGCCGGTGACGAAGGCGACGGCGGAAGAAATTTCGCCGTGGGTGAGCGGAATCTCTGCGTAAGCGGCGGCGGCGGTGGCGGCCGTGGCGGCGGGAACGATTTCGTAGGCGACTCCGGCGGCGGTCAATGCGGCGGTCTCTTCGAAGGCGCGACCGAAAATCGTCGGATCGCCTCCTTTCAAACGGACGACCGTTCTGCAGCGTCGCGCGGCGTCGATCATCATGCGATGAATTTCGTCTTGCGAGAATTCACGGCCGCCGTGTCGCCCTAGGCAAACGCGTTCGCACGTCGAGGGAACGTAATTCAACAAGGCCGGATCGACGAGATAGTCGTAGATGACGCAATCGGCGCGGCGGAGCAGTTCGACGCCGCGAAGCGTAATGAGGTCGGGCGAACCGGGGCCCGCGCCGACGAGATAAACGGAAGGACGTTGTGCGTGATGCATAGCAGTAAAGGCTGAAGGAAGAAGGATGAGGGATGAAGGATGCAAGCAAGAAAGAGAAAGTCGCAACCTTCATCCTTCATAATTCATCATTGCTTTATAACCCCATGCCGAGGAAACCGCCGCGGCTTTCGGTTTCTTTCTCGAGGCGTTCGATTCGTTCGACGGTTTTCTGCAAATCGCCGGCGGCGATGTAACGGTTGAATTCGATGCGAACCGATTCGGCCACCGTCGCGCGCAACCATTTGACGGCCTGGGCGGTGAGCCAATCGCACGTCTCGCCGTCCATTTCGATCGTCGTCAAATCGCAGGCGATCGTGACTTGATCTTCGGCGTCGGTGAGCGCGGTTCCCTCGAAGCGGAAGGCGACCATGCCGAGCGTCGGATGATTGGCGAAATGAAAGACGCAGCGAGCATTGCAGAGAAAGAAGGCGTTGTGAACGCCGTGCTTCGTAACGGCGCTTCGCATCCGCTCGTACAAGGCGGCGGTTTCTTCGGGCGCGTCGAGCGGCACGTCGAAACGCGCGACTGATCGCAAAGGGACGCAATCGAAACTGATTTCCACAAACTGGCTCATAGGTTTATCTCGTTATGCGTCGCCGGGCAAAGCCTAGTGACGAGTTAAGGGCGCGTGCAAGTAAGCGCTCTGCTGGAATACGTACTGATCATCACGCATTGTAGGGGGCGAATCGGAAAGCGGATAGTCGGCGAGGGACTATTGCAGAGCGTCACGGAGGAAACGAAAAAGTTCGACGGAGGTTGAACAACACGAGTAAATATGCCATCGGAGTTTTATTCATTAGCTGGCCGATGATTATTAACTACCAAATATGACAAAAAGACCGAAACCCCTCTTCCCTGCTGGCCGATAAGAGATATAATCTCTATATCACTAATTGAATCATACTAGTAAACATTAATTGCGACAAGGTGAATTATGGCGGAACCTGCGAAAAAACCGCCCCTTGCCGTTGAGCGTAGAAAAGGACACGGAGAAGAGATTATGAGCGCCGTCGCAGAAACCGTTCGATCCATTTCCCCAGCGCAGCCAATCGTGTGGCGGCCGACGGCTCGGCCGAAGCTGGAGCCGACGCCGGAATTGCTGGCCGAGCTGGACCGCGTGAGCGTGGAATTGGAGAGCGCGACCCCGGAGGAGATTTTGACCTGGGCGATTGAGAACTATTCGACGCGTTTCACGATGGCGACGGGCTTGGGGCCGGAAGGATGCGTCATCATTTCGATGTTGGCGAAGATTGATCCGACGGCATACGTTTTCAATTTAGACACCGGATATCAATTTGCCGAGACTCTTGAGTTGCGCGAACGGATTCAGGAGAAGTACGGCATGACGATCGACTTGCAGCGGCCGGCGCTTTCGGTCGAGGAATACGAGCGGCTGAACGGCGGACCGGTTTACGCGACGAATTCGGACCGCTGCTGCAACGACCGTAAGATTCAGGTTTTGCATCGCGTGGCCGCGCACTTCGACGCATGGGCGACGGGCGTGCGTCGGGATCAGAGCCCGACGCGAGCCGGAACGCCGATCGTGAAATGGGATAAGAAATTCGGGATGGTAAAAATCAGTCCTCTGGCCAGGTGGACGAAGAAGGACGTTTGGCGACGGATCGTCGAAGAGGACGTGCCGTACAATCCGCTGCACAATCAAGGCTACCCGAGCATCGGCTGCAAGCCTTGCACGCGAGCCGTCTTGGCCGGCGAGGACGAGCGGGCCGGTCGCTGGAGCGGATCGGCGAAGACGGAGTGCGGACTGCATACTTAACGAGCAAGTATGAAGGAAGAAGGATGAGGGATGAAGGACGCAACAGGGTTACGGGCGCTCTAACATCCGTCGATACTTGTTCGCAATTTCGTGCTTTCGTGATCCGCGTGATTTCCGAAAATACGCGATTTAAAAGCGTTCGCGGACGGTTTTGCGGACTTCGTCGAGCCACGCGGTTCGATCTTCAGGCTTGCTCATGATGATCGATTCGAAGTTACGGCGGTAGAAGTCGGTGAGGCCGCAGAAGCCGAAGACGCAGTTTTTCCAATAGTTTTCGAGCGGGTCTCCGTAGAGTTTCAACTCGGCGTCGCGCGGCGTGTTCGAGGTGGTGAAGACGACCGCTTTTCGTCCGCCCCAGAAACCTTCGAGACCGTTGGGCCCGAACTTGTAGCAAATGCCTTGTCGAATGACGCGATCGAGCCATCCTTTGAGGATAGCCGGCGGGGCCGACCACCAGTTCGGATGAATGACGACGAAGCCGTCGGCCGATTGCACTTCGTCGCAATGCTGACGAATGACCGGCGGCAGTTCGGCGTCGCGAGGGATTTCATCGTTCGGCAAGACGGGATCAAACCCTTCGGCGTAGAGATCGTGGAAGACGACTTCGTGTCCGGCGATCTTTAATTCGTCGATCGTCGCGGCGGCGACGGCATGACAGAAGCTACCTTGTTTTTGGTGTCCGAGGATAACGAGGATTTTCATAACGGAGGATCTCGGCGGTTGGGCGTGAACGAAAAAAGCCTACGACTTTCGGAAAAGCCGCAGGCTTGTATAGACAAAAACGAATAAATCGCGGTTCGGCTTTAAGGCCGATTTTACCATCGCCAAGGGCGATTAGTAAAGGTTCATCTGGCAGCTTACGCCGCCGGCGGCGGGTAAGTAGTTATGACGAACGTAGTCGGCCACCATACGGTCGGCGCTGAATCGCCAAGCAAGCGTGCTGATCGAGTTCATCATGCGCTTGATCCAATTGCGCGGCAAACCGTCGATGTCGCAATCGTAGTACAAGGGGATGACCTCTTCGACCAAGGCGCGTTGGAGATCGTGCCAATCGCGTTCGTCGGTCACGCGGTCGTCGACATGTTGCTTTCCGACGCCGATGGCGAAGCCGTTGGAACCGTCGTAGGCTTCGGCCCACCATCCGTCGAGAATGGAAAGGTTCAGCGTTCCGTTGAGAACGGCCTTTTGACCGCTAGTGCCGGAGGCTTCGAGCGGACGGCGCGGGTTATTCAACCAAACGTCGACGCCTTGGATCAAGTGACGGCAGACGTTGATGTCGTAGTCCTCGACGTAGGCGATGCGGCCGGCGAAGCGAGGGTCGTGTCGCAGGTTGGCGATGCGTTGAATGAACTGTTTACCCGGCTCATCGGCGGGATGCGCTTTTCCGGCGAAGACGAATTGGACGGGCCGATCCGTACTGTTGACGATGCCGGAGAGCCAATCGGGATCGGTCATGACCAGCGTAGCGCGTTTGTAGGTGGCGAAGCGTCGTCCGAAGCCGATGGTCAAGGCGTGCGGATCAAGGATGTTTCGCGCGGCTTCGACGGCCTCGTCGCTTTCGCCGCGGCGTCGGCACTGCCGACTCACGCGACGGCGGACGAAGGCGAGCATCAGGTTTTTGAGCGCGTTATGCGTTTCCCACAATTCACCGGGATCGATTTGATGAACGGTTTGCCAAACTTCGGCCTCGCCCATGCGTTGCATCCAGTCGGCGGGGAAATAACGATCGTAGAGCTGCTGCATTTGCCAAGCGAGCCAGCTTTGGATATGCACGCCGTTGGTGATATGACCGATGGGAATTTCCTCTTCGACGCGCCACGGCCAGAGGTGCGCCCACATGCGGCGCGAGACGTATCCGTGGAGGCTGCTCACGGCGTTCGCGCGTCGAGAGAGTTTCAATCCCAAGACGGTCATGCAGAACGTTTCGTGATCGTTTTGCGGCTCGACGCGGCCGAGGCCCATCAGTTGATCGAGGGAAATGCCGAGTTCGTCGCGCAACGGGCCAAGATGCTCTTCGATCAAGTTCTTGTCGAATCGATCGTGTCCGGCGGGAACCGGCGTATGCGTGGTGAAGACGGTGTGCTGGGCGATTTCGCGCACGGCGACGTCGAAGCTGACGCCGTCCTCTTTCATCATTTCGCGGCAGGCTTCGAGCGTGGCGAAGGAGCTATGCCCTTCGTTCAAGTGGAAGACGCCGGGCGAGATGCCCAAGGCCTTGAGCGCGCGAATGCCGCCGACGCCGGCGACGAGCTCTTGGCGAATGCGCGTTCGGTTATCGCCGCCGTAGAGACGCGCGGTCAATTCGCGGTCCTCGGGGCTATTGCCGGGAACGTCGCAATCGAGCAGGTACAAGCGAACGCGGCCGACTCGCATCAGCCAAACCTTGGCCAAGAGTCGTCCGCTGCGCGTGTCGATGCGAATCGTGATCGGTTTGCCGTCGACGCCCATCGCGGGCTCCATCGGAAGGTTCTCGACTTTGGTGTCGAGATACTCTTCGTGCTGCCAGCCGTTGATGTCCAAATGTTGTTTGAAATATCCTTGATCGTAGAACAGGCCGATGGCGACGAGAGGCACGCCGAGGCCGCTTGCGCTTTTAATATGGTCGCCGGAAAGCACGCCGAGGCCGCCGGAGTAGACCGGCACCGATTCGTGGACGCCGAACTCGAGCGAGAAGTAGGCGACGGGCTTGGCGCCGAGCGATCCGACGTGGGTGCGCGCCCATTGCGGAACCTCGCTCATGTATTCCTTCAAGCGGCGATACGCTTGATTGATGCGGCTATGCAAGACCAACTCGGTGGCGCGCATCTCCAAGCGTTCGGGAGTGAATTCGGAAAGAAGCGCGATCGGATTATGATCGAGTTGGCGCCAGCGGATCGGGTCGAGGTCGCGGAAGAGGTTAATGACCTCCGCGTGCCAACTCCACCACAGATTGCGAGCGAGCGCCCAACATTTTTCGTGCAGATTCTCCGCCGAGAGGCCCGTGGGCGAGGCGGAATGCGTCGGTTGTTGCAGCGTAATCGTTTCGGTCTGGCTCATGAAATCTGCTACTCCCTCTGGCGGAAAGTATTTTTTGTCAACTTCGCCTTTTTTCGGCGCGGGCGACGCGGGATTCCATCCTACGCGCCGCACAAACCGCCGAGACGGCGTTATCGTGTTTTTTTACGCAACAGACGCTCGTCGGAATTATACAACTGGCATTTCAGGCTTGCGACCCCTGGCGTCCAAGTATGTCGCATGCGGGTTTCTCGACGCGCGCGTCAACGGAAAAAAATGAATTGGACTGTATATCGTTCAGGAAAGCTGCCAAGTTTATATGAAATGGAGGCATTCACATCGTCGAGGAAATGTGTTATCACCGGCTTGCGGGAAAATCCGTTTACCCAGGTTATCGCTAGGAGAACGAACATTACGACCCGCATGCGGTCGGCGACAATTTCGTCGCGTAACCATTACGTATGTGTATAGTTCCGACGCCTTTGCCGCATCGACATTTTATTGTTTTCGACCGAAAGGCAAGGCAAAAGTTCATAGTTCCTTGGAAAAGTGACGTAGTCACGAATATTTTCCGCCAAAAAGCGGGCTTCAGGCATGGTGAGAAGTTGCACAACCAAAGCGACCGCTATTTTTTGCGTATCTTCACAAAACAACCAAATCTCCTAAACTACACCAATCACGCATTCACAGTTAACCCAAAGAGGTGATTTCTATGTCAAGCGAAAATCAGGTTCAGGTCCATTGGCACGAGCATGCCGTCAGCCGCGAAGAACGGGAAGCGCAAAACGGACACCGCGGGGCCGTGGTATGGTTCACCGGCTTGAGCGCTTGCGGCAAAAGCACGGTGGCCAATCTCGTCGATCACAAGCTTCACCAATTGAGAAAAAACAGCTTCGTTCTCGACGGCGACAATGTTCGGCACGGACTGAACGCGGGGCCCGGCATGCTTAAGGAGCGGCACGGCGAGGAGTTCGCCAAGCGGTTCGGCCTGGGATTCTCGGCCCAAGACCGGGAAGAGAACATTCGTCGGATCGGGGCCGTGGCCAAGCTCTTTAGCGAAGCCGGCGTCATTGCCGTGACGGCGTTCATTAGTCCTTATCGCGTCGATCGTGATCGGGTTCGCGCTTCGCTGAAGCCGGGCGATTTCATCGAGATTTTCGTCGACGCGCCGTTGGAAGTCTGCGAAGCCCGCGATCCGAAGGGACTCTACAAAAAGGCGCGCGCCGGCGAATTGAAGGGCTTCACGGGCATTGACGATCCGTATGAAGCGCCGGAGACGCCGGAGCTCAAATTAGACGCCGCGAAATTCACGGCCGATCAATTGGCCGACCAAGTCATCGAACACCTGAAGAAGGTCGGAGTGATCTAAGTAGGGATTAGGGAATAGGGGTTAGGGCATAGAGATTTGACAATCAGCGAAAACGCGGTCGCATGAAGATGCGGGCGCGTTTTTTTATTTCTCGCAGATGACGATCCAGCCGTTTGCGCGGAAGCGGCTCAACAACCAGGGTTGGGCGAGCGGGCGCTGACGATCGACGTTCAACGGGATCGACTCGCGGATGCGGAAGCCGGCCGAGCGCAACGCCGTATGCAGTTCGCCGTGCGTGAAGGTGTGCAGAAACATCTGCGCGATGCCGTGGAAGCAGAAGAACTTGTCGCCCAATTCGATCTCGCGGTTTTTTAGGCGTTCGACGAAGTGTTTGGCCAACCAGCGCCGGCCGAGCGGGTCGAATAAGTTGAACCAGACGTTATGGACATGAATGACGAAGAGTCCGCCGGGTTTTAGGACGCGATAAAATTCCTCGAGGGCTTTTTGGCGTTTTTCGCGACCGCGGATCATGCCGAGCGTACTAAAGAGGCAGATTTCGTAATCGGCGCTGCGATCTTTTATGCCGGAGAGGTCGACGAGGTTGGCCTGAAGACAACTGATTTTTAGATGTTCTTTTTTCGCTTTCTCGGCGACGATTTGGAGCATGTGCGGCGAGAGATCGACGCCGACCCCGGCGAATCCTCGACGGGCCAAGGGAACGAGGGCCCGGCCGGTGCCGCAGCCGAAGTCGAAGACCGTTCCTTGTTTGCGGAAGTGGCGTAGCAGGACTTGCTCGTCGAACTCGAAGAGTTGATTTTCGGCGAAGTAGGCGTCGTACTCGCCGGCGATGTGCTGGGCCTGGGTGTATTCCCAGACGCCGCGAGTCACGCCGCGCGGGAGTTGCCACTCGGGTCTCGATAGGTTTTGCGGGTCGTCGTTCGGATTCATCAATTCGTTTCGTTGGCGCGCAGCCGAAATGGCGTTCCTTCTTGCCCGAGAGAACGCAGTATTGGACCGATAAGCGAGTGATAAGACAAGGGGATAAGGTTAATTATTATTCTACCGAGTCGCGGACGAAAATGCGAGGAGCGGGCGGAAGAAACAATTTTTCACCACAAAGACACGGAGGACACGGAGTAGGTCATAGGGAGTTAGGCGTAGAGATCGCAACATGCGCAGGGCGCAGCGGCATCGTCAGGCATGGGAATGCCTGACCTACGAGGCTGAACGAGTTAATACAGATCGATTTCATCTAAATTTTCGCCGCCGTCGCACGTGGCCAAGGCGCGAAGGTTTTTGAGAAGCGTTTCCGCTCGCATGAATTGAATATGCCCGTCACAAAAGGCGACCACAAGTCCGCCGTTATGCACGGAAAATAATTTAAGCGTCTTTTCTTTATTCTGCGGATCGCAAAGTTCTTCAAGCGACAAGTCCTTGGGCTCGGACCAATCGGCTAGGCCGTCGGCGACCTCGACGAGCAGCAACGTATTCGAGCAACCATCGTGAGCGGAGACATAATCGGCGCTGATTTTCGTTTTTCCGTCCATCGGCCAGACGGTGCCCGGGCCGGTGATCGCAACATAGTTGCACTTCGTATTCCTTTTTGCATTGACGCAGCGAAATACCGGCATATCGGCGTTTCGGACCTTCGCGTTGGCCGGATCGTCCCACGGCTTTTTCAAATCTAGTTGTGAATATAAATCCTGGCAATCAAGATATGGCAAGATTACGACTCGCCAACTAGGGCGAGGCATTCCGTCGTCACGGAACATTTTCTCTGTCGGACGACAATAATAATTGTGCGCATCCTTGTAACAAAGTAAGGCAAGTGAGATTCGGCGGAGGTTGTTAACGCATTGAGGACGTCGACACTCACCGTCTCTCGATCGATCTATATCAAGCAAACCGGCCAAAATGAATCTGACGCCCAATACGACCATTACCGCCAAAAAAACGTTCACGACGACGCGGAGGCGTGACTTTAACGAAGAATCCATTTTTTAGTCCCTTTCGTTGCGGCTCGGTTTTTCGCGACGTGGAATGTTATTATAAGCGGTCGGCGGCGCTCAAAGAGGCGCCCTATGGCTACATAGCCGGAGCTCGCGACTCAAACGGCAGTGGTGCGTGCGATCGCCAAAGGCGCTACTGGTGGGACTCGCTGCGCTCGGCCCACCCTACTAAAGCGCGGAATGCCACGGAGGGCATTCCCTACAGCATAAAACGCCGCGGAGGGCGGTCCCTATTCCTTTTGTTTACGCTCGT
This sequence comes from Thermoguttaceae bacterium, assembly GCA_963665265.2. Taxonomy (GTDB): domain Bacteria; phylum Planctomycetota; class Planctomycetia; order Pirellulales; family Thermoguttaceae; genus CAXXHQ01. The sequence goes on from CAXXHQ010000001.1 coordinate 978,967, forward strand.
CGAGTTCAATTTTTTCGCCGCCGTTGCGAGTGGCCAGGGCGCGAAGGTTTTTGACGAGCGTTTCCGCACGCATCCATTGAATAAACCCGTCGCAAAATACGACATGCGCGCCGCCGCTGTGTACGGAAAACAACTTGAGCGTTTTCTCTTCGTTCTTCGAATCGCAAAGCTCTTCAAGCGACAAGTCCTTCGGCTCGGACCAATCGGCCAAACCGTCGGCGACTTCGACGAGTAGTAACGTTTCGCCCGGATCGTCGGAAATGTCTTTCAGTCGAACTTTTCCTTCGTTGGGCCAAACCGTATCGGGGCCAGTGATTGCCAGGTAGTTGCATTTTCCTTCCTGCCTGCAAGAAGGGCAATGAAAGAGCGGGATGGAAGTATTTCGCACGTTTGCATTGACCGGATCGTCCCATGGTTTTTTTAAATTCGCCCGAGAGTATAAATTTTGAAGTTCGAGGAACGGCAGGGTTTCGACTCGCCAACTTTGGAGCGGGCGTCCCTCTTTGTCGAGTCGCACGGCGGCGGGAAAACGCTGGTGTGCGGATTCGTAGTTGATCAACGCGAGGACAATGTTGCGCATGTTGTTGGCGCATTGACTCTTTCTACCCGCGTCGGGGCAACTCATGCAAAATACCGCCGCATAATCCGCTATAGAAATTACAAGTAGAAAGGAGAACAACGTACAGAGCACATACGCCCTCTTTTTATAAAGTAGGAAGCAGCCGACGCCCCACAAAATCAGTCCGAGCGGAGTAACGCCCGTTAAGACGAGGCCGACGCAGAGAAGGGCAGCAATGAGCGTCCATTCCAAAACGTTGCCGAGCGTACCGGTCGGAAATTTCATTATCGGGTTCCCTGCTTTTATCGAACGGTTTCACGACGAGGATTTTTAGTATAAGCGGTGGGGCGGCGGTCACAGATGGCTCGACGGCAATCGCGGCGAGAAAAGTCCGTTCTTTGTCAGGGACGCGCATGCCTTCGGCATTGCGGCTAAACGGCGGCGCTCACAGAGCGCCCGAGGTTTTGCACTGGCTGACAAGCAGCCAGCGGCACCCCAAAAACCGCAATTCCGATAACTGAACCGCCCAGTTCAACGAGCTTGGCTTGGTGAGGCTCGCTGCGCTCGACCCGCTTTACGGCGGAATGCCACGGAGGGCATTCCCAACAGCGCGGTTCGTCGTCGAACATTGAGGTTCATCGGCTCGTGACACCTAAAGCTTTACACTTCAATGGGTTAGCAAAAAGCCGCCGCCCAACCGCAGGAAGATAGGCAATTTAAGCGGACTTCCGGTCTTTTTTGTCGCTTTGGGGCAATCCCCGTTGCAAACCAGCCGATACTTGTTAGACTGATGGACTTAGTAGTTGTTTTGGAATTAAGTAAGTAGGAAGAGATTCCCTAATCACGGCGGAAGGATCTCGCTTCGAGTGGAAGCGACGGGTCCGACCAAGGTGGAGCCATTGCGGTAGCAGATGTCTATTACCAAAGAGCGCAAGCAGCAACTTATTTCGGATTATCGACGCGAAACGACTGACACGGGCTCGCCCGAGGTGCAGGTCGCCCTTCTTTCGACGCGCATTAGCGAGTTGACCGGGCATCTTCGCGAGCACAAGCGTGATTACGCTTGCCGCCGCGGCCTGTTGATGATGGTTAGCCGTCGTCGTCGGTTGCTCGATTATCTGAAGAAAGTATCGCCGCAACGTTATCTCGAAATCATTCGACGTCTCGAAATCCGCAAATAGTCGGTACGACTGCGGCGTTTTGATTCGCGTAAGCGCGGGCGGCGAAAGACGCTCGCGTTTCGGCCTGCGCTCTTGCGGCTTTTCAATTCGCCGTCGTCATTGGTTTGCGGAAAGCGGAAACGCCCGCTGGCGAACTACCGACGCTCTTAACCTCTCCGCCGCCGAAAGGAATCTCGCATTTCAAGGTGGGAGTTTACTTTGAAAGAACGTATTGAACGTCAAATTGGGGCTAGTGTTCTATCTATTGAAACCGGCGAGTTAGCCAAGCAGGCGGCCGGCAGCTGCCTCGTGCAGTACGGCGAAACCGTCGTTCTCGCCGCCACGGCCACCGGAGCCGCGCGTCCGGGCCAGGACTTTTTCCCGCTCACCTGTGATTATCGCGAACGCGTCGCGGCGGCCGGCAAGTTCCCCGGCGGCTTCCTCAAGCGCGAAGGCCGTCCGACGACCAAGGAAATCCTCACCGCTCGGTTGATGGATCGTCCTATTCGTCCGCTCTTCCCGGAAGGATTCATCGACGAAGTTCAGGTCATGGCCACCGTCTTGGCCGCCGATCGCCAAAACGATCCCGACGTGTTGGCGATGAACGCCGCCTCGGCAGCGTTGGCCATTTCGCAGCTTCCCTTCCTCGGCCCATTAGGCTCCGTCCGTCTCGGCCTCGTCGAGGGCGAGCTGATCGTCTTCCCGACGCACGATCAATTGGAAAATAGCGAGTTGGATTTGGTCGTAACCGGCAGCAAGACCTCGATTTTGATGATCGAAGGTTTCGCGCAAGAGATTCCCGAAACGCAAATGGCCGATTACGTCGTGAAGGCTCACGAGTACATCAAGATTATTTGCGAGATGCAAGAAGAGTTGGCCGCGAAGGTCGGCAAGCCGAAGGTCGAATTCGTCGCTCCTTCCGACAACGGATTGTACGACTCGCTGAAGAGCAAGTATTACGACGCCTTCCGCTCGGCGAAGCAGACCGAAGGCAAGCTCGCCCGCGCCGAGGCCTGCGACGCGTTGAAGGCGACGGCCGTCGCCGAGACGATTCCCGATCCGGCCGCCGAAGGGGCGATCACGACCGACGCCTTTAACGTCGCCTGGGGAAAACTGGAACAACGCATCGTTCGCGACTTGATCCTTTCGGGCAAGCGCGCCGACGGCCGCGACCTTCGCACGCTTCGTCCGATCTCCTGCCGCGTCGACGTTTTGCCTCGCGTGCACGGCTCGGCCGTGTTCCAACGCGGCGAAACTCAATCGCTGGCCACTGTCACGCTCGGCACCGGGCGCGACGAGCAACGCGTGGACGGGCTGATCGACGAGTACGCTCAAAAGTTCATGCTTCACTATTACTTCCCGCCGTACTCGGTGGGCGAATGCCGTCCGATCCGCGGACCGGGCCGACGCGAAATCGGTCATGGCGCCTTGGCCGAGCGCAGCGTGAAGTCGGTGATTCCGGCTCCGGAAGATTTCCCTTACACGATCCGAATTATTTCCGACATTCTCGAGTCGAACGGCTCGAGCTCAATGGCCACGGTTTGCTCGGCGACGCTCGGCCTGATGGCCGCCGGCGTTCCGATCTCGAATCCCGTCGCCGGAATTTCGGTCGGCTTGGTTAAGGAAGGCGACAGCTACGTTCTTCTTACGGACATCATCGGCGACGAGGATCACTTCGGCGACATGGACTTCAAGGTCGCCGGTACGCAAAACGGCGTGACGGGAATCCAATTGGATTTGAAGAATGACGGCATCAGCGAAGAGATCGTTCGCGGCACATTGGTTCAAGCTCGCGAAGCGCGGATGGACATTCTCCGCACGATGTTGACGGCGATTTCCCGTCCGCGTCCGGAGATTTCGCCGTGGGCTCCTCGCTTGCTCCGCACGATGATCGATCCGGAAAAGATCGGTTTGTTGATCGGCCCGGGCGGCAAGACGATCCGCGCGATTCAGGAATCGACCGGCGCCTTGATCGAGGTGGACGACAGCGGCACGGTCGTCGTTTCGAGCGACGATCTGGAGAGCGCACAAGCGGCGATGAGCCGGATCGAGGCTCTTACGGCCACGGTCGAAGTCGGCCGCGTTTATGAAGGGCGCGTTACCAGCATCAAGGACTTCGGCGCCTTCATTGAAATTCTGCCCGGCAAAGACGGGCTCTGCCACATCAGCGAATTGGCCGACGGCTACGTGGCCACGGTCGGCGACGTCTGCAAGATCGGCGACGTGATGCAGGTGAAGGTGATCGCCATCGACGACCAAGACCGCGTCAAGCTGAGCCGCAAGGCTTTGCTCGTGGGCGAAGGCGGCGGCGAGAACGGCGGGAGCGAAGGGGGCGAGCGTCCGCCCCGACCGGAACGTTCCTCCGATGATCGCGGCGGCCGAGGCGGAGATCGCGGCGGCCGAGGGGGCGACCGAGGCGGTCGCGGCGGCGAACGCCGCCCGCGTCGTGACGACCGTCGTTAATCGACTCTCGCGATGATTGATTAAAAAACGAATCGCGGCCGGCTTATCAAAGTCGGCCGCTTTTTTTGTATAATGGCGGAAGCGTCGCCCACTCTTCACTCTCACTTCGCTTCCGAATTCGACCGCCATGAACGCCGCATCGATTTTCGTCCGGTCATTCTTTTTCACGGCGCATTTCATCTCGGCGACGATCGCTTTAATAGGCGTATTGTCGCCCATGGTCGAAGCCGCTTCGATCGACGTCGATTACGGCGCCCTTCACGGGATAAACTACACTCCGCGTTATGAGTCGTGGACGCCGGAAAGTTTCGCCCCGGAGAAATATCGACCTCAGGCCGTTCGACGCGAGTTAGACATTGTCAAGCAAATGGGTTTTAATTCGGTTCGTCTATTGCCGCGAGTGATGTACGCCCCTTACTTTGACAAAGTCCTCGACGATCTCGACGGAAACGGCGACGTGACCGAAGATTTTTTGAAGGCATGTCGCGAACGTAAAATGAAGGCGATCGTCAGTCTGTATTCCATACCGCCGTTCGACAAAGAGCCGTCGTGGAATCCGGATTTCGCGGCTGGCGAATTCGCCGATCGCATTCGACGCTACGTCAAGTATTTCGTCGATCGGTTCGACGAACCGTACGCGGACGTCATCGCGGCCTGGGAGTTGGTCAACGAGCCGGACGTCAATCCACTCGGTCGTCCCTACGATCAGGTCGCCGCGCAATACGCTTCGGATGTGAATTGGCCGGTCCGTCGCAGCGCCTTGAAGCGCTTGGCGGAATTAACGCGCGAACTCGGGGCCAAGCGTCCGCTGACCATCGGATATATGACCGCTCCGTTATACGATAAAAAATCGATCGAATTTCTCGACGTCGTCAATTACCACAGTTATCCATGTTTGATGCGCGACTTTGAAAAAGAGTATTCCTTGGTCAAGTCGAACGCCGGCGAAAAACCGATCGTCATTACCGAGCTTGCGCACAACGGCGGGACGCACCAAGCGGCCTCCGATCCAATTCGCTTTTGCGCGAAGAATCGAGTCGGTTTCTTTCTCTGGGAATTCAAAAACGACGGCTATTGGGGAGACACGCAAGGGATCGTCAACGCCGACGACACGCTGCGAGTCGCCGGTCTTCCCTTCGGCATCGTGCAGCGTTATCCGCATTTTCGACTTTTCACGACGATCGCCTTTGACCGCACTCCGGCCGGGAAAGGGAATATCGACGCAAGCTGGGCGGGCCAAGCCGGGGCGATTGAAAATGCAAAAAACGATCCGGCCGAAGCATATAAGATGCTCGAGTATTCCTATAACGTCGCTCGCGCGGTCGTTCCCTATTGGACCGCCGATTTCAAAGACGCTTATCCGCCGTTCACGAAGGCCACGCCAATAGCCTTGCGGGTCAAGCCGTTCTTGGATTGCTATGACGCGATGCGGCCTTACGTCCGAACGACCGAGTCGGCCGGCGCCGACGACAAACTCGGGGGACGTCGGCAGATTCGCTATCTCGAAGAATCGGACCCGAATCCCGTCCATGCGCGATTGCGCTACGCAAGGAATCGCGGCAAAGACGGCTCGGCCGCAGTGATGGCCGTCACGCCCAAGCGAGTCGTCGCGCAAGGCTTTCAAGCCGATCCGAAGAAAAGCTATCGATTCGAGGCCGACGTTCGCCCGGCGCCTTTCGCCCCGGTCGCGTTGCTCATCGCGGCCGAGGCGAGCTTCGATCGCAATCGCCCCGCCGTTCGCATCACGGTCGGCGCAAAGCCCGGCGAAGAAAAATTGCTGAAAGACCGGTCGCTTCCTGAAACAGGCTTGCTCGCGGAAAACGTCGTCGTCGCGGAACAGGTCGTGAGGGCGCCCCTCGAGGAAAACGATTACGCTTCGGACGGGTTCGTTCATCTCGTCGTCGAGTTTCACGGCCTCGGCTCCGCCGCCGATCCGACATGCGCCGTCGTGAGCGTCGCCGGGAAAGAGCGTCTCGTTGCGAAATTTGAAACGCACGCCGACTCGGCCTTTTGCGTCGGGTTTGAATCGCTCGGCTGCGGAACGCCGACGTATTTCGACAATCTAAAATTAACGAACATCACCGACGATCTGGTCGAATTCTCCGACTCCTTTGAAAACGGCGCCGTCGATTTCGACTACCTAAATTACGAAGGCGAAAAAAATCGCGTCGTTCTGGAAAACTTCGACCGCATGGAAAAGCTTATCGCCGCTCAGGTCCGATTGCAGCCGCGAAAGTTGCAAGAGCCGACCGAGGCGAAAATCGTCGGACAAAAAGAAGGGATCGTCGATTTGGAGTGGAAAGACTCGTCGAATCGCGAATCAGGATTTATCGTCGAGGTGAAAGACGCGTCCGGGAAATGGAACGAAATCTGGCGCACCTGGCCGAACCAGACGCGGAGCCGCGTTCCGCTGGCCGACGAGTCGCTCACCGCCGGTCCCTTCCGCGTGCGACCGTTCGCCTCCGATAACCGATGAAGCGTCATGACGCGTCGAGCGCAACTTTTTGGAGCGTCAATTAAAATGCCGCAGTTTTTTGTCTTCGGAATAGTTTCGGACGAAAAAAGAGAATCGTTTACCGCGCACGAAATTTACCTTGTCCGGAGAACTTCGATGAAATCTTCGTTTTATCAACCGCTGGCGTTTTTGATTTTTTGCCTGTTTCTCGGCGCTTCGGCCGCGAGCGCCGAAGACGCGGCGCCCAAAGCGAACGAATCGTCGTCGGCCAAAGAAGCAGGCAAGGTCGCCGATCCGTTCGGGCATGCGCTTATTCCGGACCTTGTCGCCGATCCTAGCATTTCGGAAATCGACGGCACGTTCTATTGCTACGCCACGACCGACGGGGCCGGGGCGGGCTTGGCCACCTCGGGCACGCCCGTCGTTTGGAAATCGAAGGACTTTTTGAATTGGAGCTTTCAAGGCTCTAGTTTTCCGACCGATTTCGACGCGAAGTATTGGGCGCCGAGTAGCGTGGTTCGCAAAAACGGGAAGTATTACTCTTTTCCGACTCTCGACGGTAAGATTACGGCCGTCGTCGCCGACGCGCCGGAAGGACCGTTTCACGCCCTCGACGGCGGCAACGTTAATAAGCAGTCGGACTGGAAGCCGTTTCCGATTAAGCAAGATAGCGCCATCGACGCCGAAGTATTCATCGACGACGGTCAAGCGTATATGTTTTATTCGCGGCGTCGCGTCGTGAAGTTGAAGCCGGACCTGGCCGAGCCGGACGGCGAAGTCATTACGCTCAAAACGCGAACGAAAGACTACTCGGAAGGACCGTTTATCTTCAAACGCAAAGGAATTTATTACTACCTTTACACGTTAGGCGGCAGCGAAAGCTACAAATACGCTTACATGATGAGCAAAGAATCGCCGCTGGGGCCGTGGACGACGCCCACGGTCGACGTCATCGCGCAAACCGATCGCAAGGAAGGGGTCTTCGGTCCGGGGCACGGCTGTTTCTTCCATCCGCAAGATTCGGAGCAATGGTATTTCGTTTATTTGGAATACGGTCGCGGCGGCACGAACCGGCAAGTATTCGCCGATAAGCTGAACTTCAACGAAGACGGCACGATTCAGCCGGTCCAATTGACGAAGAAAGGGGTCGGCGCCGTGCGGTCGAACGAAGAGAAGTCGCCGAACCTCGCGCTCGAGAAAACCGCGACGGCCTCGTCGTTCGCCCCAGACCGGAAAATTCGTCCGCACGCCGACAAGTCGCTCGATCGCACGGAGACGTTTTCGTCGGCCAACGCCGTAGACGATTCGAACGGCAGCCGGTGGATGGCCGAGAAAAACGACGCTGCGCCTTGGTGGCAAATCGATCTCGGCGCTCCTCGCGACGTTTCTCGGACCGAGGCTTATTTCGTCAAGCCGACGGCCGGACACGCCTATCGTTTGGAATGGTCGCTCGACGGCAAAACATGGAGCCCTTACGGCGGACATGAAGACGTCGTTTTACAATCGCCTCATCGGGACGCGAAGAGCGTAAAAGCAAGGTTCTTAAAGCTCACGGTTTTGAAAGGCGAGCCGGGGCTGTGGGAATTCCGCGCGTATTAGGCGCACAGGTTTTGCGTTCGGCTCGCAAAAGCGAATCGTAGACGAACCGCAACAAAAAACCGCGTTACGCAGGAAGGTCGCTCGCAACGAGTCATCTCCCCTGCTCTTCGGTTCCTCCGCCCCATAAAAGCCCTGAAAGCCGCTTCGCCTTCCACGGAAATTCCGAAGCGCAACTCGGCCGGAACGGCCGCTATATCACTATGCCCCATACCCTAAGCTCTATGCCCTATTAAATCACCCAATCCAGGGCGTCGCTTTTTTCGCCGCGGATTTTTAGGCGGGGGCTTTCGAGCATTACGGTCGTATGCGGAGCGACGCTGCGGGTGACCCACGCGCTCGAGCCGATCACCGAGTCGTGTCCGATCACCGTGGCGCCGCCCAACACGGTGGCGTTGGCGTAGATCACGACGCGGTCTTCGATGGTCGGGTGGCGTTTCGTGCCGCGGACCAAGCTGCCGTCGGCGTCGGTGGCGAAGCTGAGCGCGCCGAGCGTCACGCCTTGGTAGAGCTTGACCCATTGGCCGATGGTCGTGGTTTCGCCGATCACGACGCCGGTTCCGTGGTCGATGAAGAAGTAGTTGCCGATCGTAGCGCCGGGATGGATGTCGATGCCGGTCTTGCTGTGCGCCCATTCCGTCATCATGCGCGGAATGAGGGGCACGCCCAACTTGTGCAGAAGATGCGCCAAGCGGTAGACGGTGATCGTCTCGAGGCCGGGATAGCAGAAAATCACTTCGTCGAGCGACTTGCAGGCCGGATCGCCGGCGTAGGCCGCTTCGACGTCGAGCGCGAGAATCTTTCGCAAGTCGGGCAGCTCTTCCAAAAACTCGATCGCCTTCGCTTGACCGAGCGCCTCGAAATCGGTCTTCGCCACGGCCTCGCAATTTGCGCCGCGCATGGCGTCGTGTCGGAGCGCCCGGGCGATTTGCTGCGTGAAGGTGTCGTGCAGCCGGTCGATCAAATCGCCGACGTGATAGGTGACGTTGCCAAGGTGCAAGCCGTCACGGCGTCGATAGCCGGGATAGAGGATTTCTTTAAGGTCTTCGGTCGCCGCCACGATCGTGTCGTAGTTCGGCAAAGGGCAATGCCCGAGATGATTGATGCTTCCGACCTCGGCGTAGGTATCGACGATCCGTTCGGTCAGCAGCGGCAGATTCTCTTTGATGCGAAGATCGGTGGACATGGAAGAAGCTCCTAACTCTCAATGCGTTGTAAACGTCGCAGGCGCAGGAAATGAAACGGCGCAGAACTCGGTCTTCGGGCGTCAAGCCGGACAGAGGCAATCGCGACAACACATCGGCAAACGTCGGGGATTTAGAAGCTTCATGGATTTCTTCTCTCGGAAGGGTTGTTGCACAATCCCTATTGCGGCCGCGGCGAACGATGAACCGCCGCGCGTTTGGAAATCAGCGTGACGGGGGCATTCGCCCTATCGGAATTAATAGTCGGCAAAGTCCGAAAAATCAACCCGCACGAAATTGTCATCGGCCGTTGCCCTAACGGAGTTGATATTTCCCTTCGAGCGGAACAAAGAAACGACCCAAATTCGCGGCGATTCGTTCGCCTTTCGACGAAAGATTCATTCGCAACCTATTGCTGCTGATAGAGATAGGCTGAAGTAACGAAGAACGGCTCCATTCTTAACGGAACCGTTCTTCCGCTTCTTTTGCCGGCAGTTCGGCCAAGCGACGAGCGCGACTTTCCGTAGCAGCGTAAGCTCCCGGCGGCGGGCTGAAATATGCGGATTCGCTACTGTTTTTTCTCTTTCAGCAAGAAATCGACGTTCACGCTAACACAAACGGCGATCTTGCCAAAAAGAGTTAAATTATCCGGTCCGCCGGCAGAAATTTCGAAAGAGTTGCCTGTCAGAGTCGGAGGCGGCGGATATTGTCGACCATAGGCGAAGGGACCGTGATCGTTGCTCGGAGCGGCAATTCCGTAGGATGCGCTCTCACCGCTCACGTTCACATGGAGAGCTGGTCCGAGGTCTTGCCCAAGCGAGTCGGCAAGTTGCTTCGCTTTCTCCTGGGCCGACTTTGCTGCCATTCGCCGCGAGTTTTCGCGGTGTTTGTTAATATCGTCGTTTTGGTACTCCACGGAGAGTACTTGGTCGACGCCGGCTTGAAAACCTTTAGTTAATAGTTCCTCAACTTTGCCAGGATCGGATACAGTGACGGCAAGCGTTTTTGTCGCGACATATTCCATAGGGCGCCCGTCCCGATTCGAATCGAGCACGTCGGCGGGAACTGCCATTTGGTTGGCTTGGACATTGGCTTTTGAAGGCTTCTGAAAGTAGGGACGTTCCGAATCAAGCAAGTGACGTTCGATACGTGATTGACTGACTTGAATGTCTTTTTTCGAAACCCCGCATTCCTGGAATGCGGCGATAGCCTTGTTGGTGACTTCCGCCGCTTCATTTTTCGCGTTTCCAACGTCTTTGTCTCTTGCTTCGATGCTAAAACGAATAATAACTTTATCCGGTCTGACGTAAACCACCGCTTCGCCCGAGACCGAGATTTTAGGAAGACTGTCAATTCCCGCTGGATTGGAGGCAGCTTGAGCGAATAGCATTGTCGCGGACGAAAGAACCAACGCCGCCAGGAAAGTCGGTAAAGCGAACATCTTCATGGTTTTCCCCTTCTGAATTGAGATGACGGCGAACGGATGCGCGCCGAAGAACGGTTTCGCATATTGGAAACGAGACGAGGGGAAAAGGCAAGCGAAGCGTCGCCGCCCAAAAAAGAAAAGAAAGCTGGGGAACAAGGATTTGAACCTTGACTAACTGATCCAGAGTCAGTCGTGCTGCCGTTACACTATTCCCCAGTACATTGACGGGAAAAACCCACGATGGGGAAGTTCCGCCGAGAAATCATAGACTATGGTTCGCGTTTCCCGGCGTCAAGGGCGGCCGGGAGCGACGTTTTTCGCCGAAAAAGGAAATCTTCGACAAGGAGAGACGCGAAGAATGCCGTTTTCCGGGTATTTCGGAGCTACTTTCCCTTTTACTCGACCGGATTTAGAATCGACTTGATCCGAGTGGCCGGCGATACCGGCAACCACCCCCTCCAATAGCGTGACGCCGTCACCTGAAGGATTCCTGCATGGCCGTCCTCCGCACCGTTCAAGGCTCGACCCCAGGCCAGCTCATTCCGCTGGAAGGGACGATCTTCGTCTTGGGACGGCATCCCGAGTGCGACATCGTTCTGGAATCGGGAGCGGTCAGTCGTCAGCACGCCAAGATCGTGCAGTACGAAGGTCGCTTCTTTTTAGAAGATTTGCACAGTCGGAACGGGACGTTCTTAAACGGCAAGTTGATTACGCAACCTGCGTCTCTGAAAGAGAACGACGAGATTGGCATATGCGATCTAGCGTTCACGTTCCACATGAGCAAGCCCGGCGACGACACGGCGGAGCGGCGACACAGCGCCGAGGAGTTGGCTTCGTTCATCGACGACGAGCGGGCGTCGTCCGGCTCGACGATCATGTCGAAGATCGACGTCGTGGGCGGTCAGACCGGAATGCGTCTTCAGGTAAACACCGAGGCGAAGCTCAAGGCCCTTTTAGAGATCAGTCAGAACCTCGGTCGGGCGATTAGCTTGAACGACGTCTTGCCGAAGTTGCTCGACAGTCTGTTCAAGATATTCATTCAGGCCGATCGCGGATTCATCGTATTGAAGGATGCGCGTTCGGGCCGACTCGTACCGAAGGCGATTAAGTATCGCCGGAACGAGGATTCGCAGTCGGTTCGCATCAGTCGGACGATCGTCAACAACGTAATGACGTCGAAGCAGGCGATTCTTTCGGCCGACGCGGCGAGCGATAAGCGTTTCGACATGTCGGAGAGCATCGTCGACTTTCACATTCGTTCGATGATGTGCGCGCCGTTGGTCGGCGGCGACGGCAACGCCTTGGGCGTGATTCAAGTCGATACGCTCGACCAGCGCAACCGATTCAATCGCGAAGACCTCGACGTATTGGCGAGCGTGGCGATGCAAGCGGCGTTCGCCGTCGAGAACGCGCAGTTGCACGAAATGTCGGTCCGCGAGCAGGAGATGAAGCGGGAATTGGCCGTCGCGCATGAAGTGCAACGGGGGTTCCTGCCCGCCGCTTCGCCGAAGGTGCCGAACTACGAATTTTTCGAGTTTTACGAATCGGCCAGCGCGTTGGGCGGCGATTACTACGATTACGTGCCGCTTTCGGGCGGACGGCTCGCCGTCGTTTTAGGCGACGTGTCGGGCAAAGGAATTTCGGCCTCGCTGTTGATGGCCAAGCTATCGGCCGAGGCGAGGTTCAGCTTGGCTTCGGAGCCGACGCCCGCCGAAGCAATGACCCGTTTGAATCGGGTCTTCTGCGGCAGCGGTTGGGAAGATCGATTCGTCACGTTGGCCATGACCGTGCTCGATCCGGCGAAGCATGAAGCGACGGTGGTCATTGCCGGTCACATGCCGCCGCTGTTGCGACGCGGAGAGAACGACGTCGCGCCGATCGGCGACGAGATCGCCAAACTTCCGCTGGGCGTCGAACCGAACGTCGTTTACGAGCAACAGACGATCGCGCTCGAGCCGGGTCATTGCATCTCGCTTTACACCGACGGCATTACCGAGGCGATGAACCCCGACGGCGATCTGTACGGTTACGAGCGGTTGCTGTCGCGGATTCGCCCGAAGTCGGATGGAGTGGCCGGTCTGGGCCATTCGATTTTGGACGACGTGCGGCGCTTCGTCGGCGCTCGAAGGCAGAGCGACGATATGTGTTTAACCTGCTTTGGGCGAACGCAATAACGCGGGTTCGACTTCGGCAAACCGCCGAAGGTATAATAGAATGTCCGCGAAGTCCAGCAAGGAACGCGAAGAGATTTCACCGCCTACCGAACCTCGCCCGCCGCAAAGCCGTCTTGCTTGACGGAGCCGTTTCCCCCTTCCCTTAGCCCTAACCCCTGACGCTATAAACTCCCACGATGATCGCAATTATTGACTACGGAATGGGAAACCTTCGCAGCGTACAAAAAGGTTTCGAAAAAGTCGGCTGCGAGGCCAAGATAACGAACGACGCGGCCGACATCGCCTCGGCCGACAAGGTCGTGCTGCCCGGCGTGGGCGCGTTCGAAGACGCCATCGCCGAACTGCGACGCAAGGAGCTCGTCGAGCCGACGCTCAAGGCGATCGCCTCGGGCAAGCCGTTTCTGGGCATTTGCCTCGGTCTGCAAATGCTCTTCGAGACCGGCTACGAGAACGGCAAGCATGAAGGGTTGGGCGTGCTGAAAGGCGACGTCGTGTTGTTCGACATTCCCAAGGAATTCTCGGTCCCGCACATGGGCTGGAATCAATTAATGATTCGCCGCCCGGCGCCGATCCTCGCCGGCTTGGACGAAGGGACCTACGTCTATTTCGTGCATTCGTTCTACGTTCGACCGACCGATCCGGACGTGATCGCGACCGAGACCGACTACGGCGGACCGTTCTGCTCGATGATCTGGAAGGATAACATCTTCGCCACGCAATTCCACCCGGAGAAGAGCCAAGCCAAGGGCTTGCGGATTCTAAAGAACTTCGCGGAGTTGAAAGGCTAGGGATTAGGGCATCGGGCGTAGAGCACAGGGACGCAGGTTTTCGTCCATGAAGGGCGAGAAGAAACGCGAAGGCATTATTTGGCCGTGAAAGAACGCAAAGAAGACGCGATATACGCCGAGGTTGAAAATGTCCGTTGATCTCTCGTGGCTTATCGGCAAATCGCTTGTGAAATTAACTAAAGAGGAGTTCACTTGGGGCTTTATTTTTTCCGAAGGCGGTTGGGTCACAATTGAGTCGGCATGGCGTTTATTCGACTCCGAGAAAATTATCGTAACTTCGGCGGATCACGGTCATCCGTTTGGACTTCCGAAGCCGCTCGACGCCGTCGTTCGGGCTTCCGCCATGATCGTCGGCAAAATGGTAACAGGCTATTCGATTCGAGAGAGAAGTTCCGATCTCGTCATTGAATTTGAAGGAAATTTTTACCTGGAGATGTTACAGCTATCATGCGGGTATGATGCTTGGCAGGCAGCTTTGGGGACGGATGGAATCATTTGCCTGGGAGGCGGAAGCCTTGAGGTAATCGATGGAATCGCTAAGCATATCGTCGTCCGCAAAATTTAACTGCCAATTAAAGGTAGGCGTTTCGCGTTCATTCACGCTTTCTTTCGCGTTCTTTGCGATCTTTCGCGGCAATTCCGTTTGCGGCAGACTTTGCGGCTCGGCGCTCGCAGAGCGCCCTACGCTTTCAACAAGACGGGCAAGAATGTCTGTCGCCCATCCTTATTATGCGGCGCGGCGGAGCGGGATGGTCTGCGTTTCCGCTTCGATCTCTTCCGGCGCGCGGAACGGCAGAACGTCGGCGCCATCTTCTTCAACGACGCATTCTTCGACGGCGGCGGCATGCGTGACGACGATCAACGCCGTCATCAGCCAAACGGCGGAGCCAATTCCAAGCAGACCGATTCGGCCCGACCATGCAAGCGCGAGGTAATGCAGATTGACGAGCGCAACGGGCGTCACGGCGGAGGCGAGCGCTTGACGACGGAATCCGTTTTTTGCGAGATAGAGCGGGACGAAGAAGGCGGCCGGCGCAGCGAACATAAAATAGTGCCCGCGCGAAACGGGCGATACGACGAGCATGGCCGTGCAAGCGAGGGAAACAAGCACGGCGAAACGCAAGGCGTCGAGGCGGCGGGCGAGTCGAACGGTCGTCGCGGCGAGCGCCAACAGAATTGCGATGCGAGCGACGAGCAGCGCCGAGTTCGTCGGGGCGAAATCCATGAATAGTTTCGGCCGAGTAAGGTTATCGGCCAATCGATCGTCGCTGCCGCCCGCTAGTTCATAGGCCGCGAAATTGCCGAAGCGATAGACGGCGTTTTGCAAACTTTGATTGCGTAGGGATTGCGAGTTGCCGATTTTCGGATCGGAGCCGCCGTCGTCGGCTTTGGCGAGCATATACTTCGCCCAGGTTTGCAGATGGCTCCAGTTCTCACGTTGTCCGATTGCCGCGCCCGGCAATACGAAGAGAAACAGAATCAGGCCGAGGACGAATCCGAGGGGAGCCGAAAACGCCCCTTGGCCCCCGGCCAAGCCGAGTCGGTCGGAGGAGCGTCGTTTCGCGAAAAACCATGCGGCGGCAAGCGCGAGCAATGCGACGCAGACGGGGAGCAAAGGGGTCACCTTCACCGCGACGGGAGCGGCGAGAACAATTCCGCCGAGTAAACGACCGAGCGTTTTTCGAGAGTCGATGAGGAGCCGAATTCCAAGCAGCAGCAGGTAGAGTTTAAGAATGCCGACTTGTCCGCGCTGCAAGCAATTGAGCGTGGGCAAAGCCGCCACAGCGAACGCGGCGACGGCGAACGAGAGGGGCGGCGTGAAGTTTCTGTTCGATTCGAAGCCGTTTTCAGTATCGACGGCGTGAAGGAGTTTGCGCGATTCGCGGAGGCATCCCCAGCAAAAAACGATCGAAACAATGAACCAAACGACGGTTTGGTTGGGGGGCGAAAGCGCGGTAAGGGGAGTCAGCAGGACGGCGAAGATTGGCGGGTAGACGTAGCCCCAACCTCGCGGATTGGCGATTTCATAGGGATCGCGACCGGCGTTGATCGCAGCGCTCGCCTCGGTATAGACGGTCAGATCGGTTTTGTGCAGATTGGGCCTGGCCGGATCGACGAAGGCGCGTTGGCGAACGTCGAACCATCCCCAGAGGGCCAAGGCAAGAAGGAGAGCGACCGTTCCGCGCCATGCCGTGCGATTCGGCAGAGCGTCGAGCGCGAAACCGGATTCCCTCGTGCCTTGCAGTAGCATGTCCCCCTCGCTGCAAGCATGGGCAGTCTACGAGCTTTACGAAACATCTTCAAAGATGCGCCGTAGCGTCATCCCTATGGGTGATATCGGATTTCCCGGCGTCCTTCTTGCGGCGGGGGGCGGTATACCTTAGCGTTTTTTCAAAAAGATCATTAGAATAATGTCGCTAAAGAACCGTTCGGCCCCGAAGGCCTTGAACTATCCCAGGGAGCGCCCATGAATACCCGCGAACGCTGGATCGTTTATCCGTTATTGTTTTTGACCTTAGGAATCGCATTGCGGAACCAATTTTTGCCCACCCGACGCTTCGGGGCGATCGATTTGCAGGCGGCCGAGGTAAAGGCTCAAAAGATTATCTGCAACGAGGTTATCGTGATGGAGAAGGCCTCGGGGCGAAAACTGGAGTTTGAGGACATGAAGGCGAACCACGTCGTGGGAGGGCTTGGCGAGTTCGTTCAAACAAAAAGCCGCGAGATGGACTGCCTGGGACTAAAAATATCGAGCGAGGAAGGCAAACCGATCGTTCTTCTGACCGAAGACTCCACGGCCAAAGCGGGCGTCCTTCAAATGATGAACGAAAAGGGGACTCCTCTCGCGCAGATTCGGCCGACGAGTTCCGGCGCGGCGTTCGTCTCGTGGCGGAGCGACGGTAAGGCTCTCGTGGCGATGGGGCACGAAGGGGAGAATTTCGGCGTATTCGCGCAGTTCCCGCAGGCGGGCCCCCCCTTCCCGCTCACTTCTCCGTGGCGATTCCAAGGAACTCCGACGCCGGGCGCTCAACCGCAGCAGATCGACCCGAAGGGCCTGCCGCAAAACCTTCCGCAGCAAAAGACGACGCCCCTCGTTCCGCCGACGCAAAAGCCGGAGCCTGGGCCGGAAAAGCCGGAGAAGAAGGACAAATAGGGGCTGGGGCGTGGGGCATAGGGATAAAGAGGCTCACGCCGTCGTCATGCACGGCGTGCATGACCTACGCAACTCGGCTCAACGGATTACGCCGTCATTCCACCCGAATGGCGGAGCCGATGACTTGCGGGAGGATGCGGGAAAAGCGGGTTGCGGGGAATTGCGGGCCGTCGGCGCGACTTGTATAATCGAGGGTTCTATATGTGCCTGCCCGAGAGACGCTCTCTATTTGGAACTAGCGGCGATCTGCTGAAGATCGCCGGAGAGTTTCGCCGAAGTTACGCGACAAGCGTTTTTTCGGGATGAATCGTGAAGCAACGTAGAATTCCGCCTACCGTGCCGGAGAACGGCTGAGATAAAATTCGCGTCCCCCGCGATTGCGGGGCTAAGACTCTAAACAAAGGAGAACTGCAGTGGCTATCCGTGTTGGTATTAATGGTTTCGGTCGTATTGGCCGGTTGGTGTTCCGCGCTTTGATGGCCCGTCCCGACACGTTCGAGGTCGTCGGCATCAACGACATCACGAACATCAAGATGCTGAGCATTTTGACGAAGTATGACAGCACCCATCGTCAATTCGCGGGCACGGTCGAAGCCGACGAAAAGGGCTTGATCGTCAATGGCAAGCACATCCCGGTGTTCGCCGTCAAAGACCCTTCGCAACTCCCTTGGGGCGATCTCAAGGTTGACGTGGCGTTGGAGAGCACGGGCATTTTCACGGCTCGCGGCACCGACGAGAAGCCGGGTTACGCTTCGCACTTGAAGGCCGGCGCCAAGAAAGTCGTTTTGAGCGCTCCGGCCAAGGACGATCCGGACTTGACCGTCGTCTTGGGCGTCAACGACGACCAGCTCAAGCCCGAGCACAAGTGCATTTCGAACGCGTCTTGCACGACGAACTGCTTGGCCCCGGTCGCCAAAGTTCTCCATGAGAAGTTCGGCATCGTCAAGGGTTTGATGACGACCGTTCACGCTTACACGAACGATCAACGCGTTTTGGACTTGCCGCACAGCGATCCGTACCGCGCTCGCGCCGCCGCCCAGAACATCATCCCGACCAGCACCGGCGCCGCCAAGGCCGTCGGCTTGGTCATCCCCGCCTTGAAGGGCAAGTTGACGGGCATTTCGCTCCGCGTTCCGGTTCCCACCGGCTCGGTCGTCGATTTGACCTGCGAAATGTCGAAGCCGGTCACCAAGGAAGCGGTCAACGCCGCCATCAAGGAAGCCGCCGCCGGCTCGCTCAAGGGAATTCTCAAGTACTCCGAGGATCCCCTCTGCTCGTCCGACATCATCGGCGATCCGCACAGCTCGATCTTCTCGGCCGATTGGACCCAAGTCATGTCCGACACGATGCTGAAGATCGTCACGTGGTACGACAACGAATGGGGTTACAGCAACCGCAGCGTCGATATCATCGAGAAGATCGCCAAGATGTAGTCGAAATCGACGAGAGGTCTTCTCGTCTTTCTTCTATAACGGTGCAAAGGCACTGAGAAGCGTATATAATCAAGCCGACGTCGGGAACGAGATTCTCGGCGTCGGTTTTTTTATTGGCATGACGGAACACGCAATCGCCTTCTACGCCGAACGCCGCCGAGGACGTTCCATTCAGCGACGATACTATGGCTCCTCAAGGTAATTTATTCGATATGCGACCCGATCCGTGGGAGCTGGACGATCACGCCGACCTCCGCACGGCGACGGTCGTATTGCTCGACGGGCCGCAGCAGGAGTTGAGCTACGCCGTACCCGACTCGATGGTCGATCAGGTTCTGCCGGGCGTTCGAGTGCGAGTTCCGCTGGGACGCGGCAATCGGCCGGCCGTGGGCTATTGCGTGGCCGTCGAAATGAAGTCGGGTTCGACGATGCGGCTGAAGCCCGTGACCGAGGCGCTCGACCCGATGCCGCTGTTGTCGCCGGCGTTGCTGCGACTGGCGCGGTGGATGGCCGACTATTATCTTTGCCCGCTGACGGCGGCGCTGGAGACGATTTTGCCTGCCGGAGTGCGTGACGGGGCGGGAACGCGGCTGACGACCTATCTTTCGGTCGACGCCGAAGCGCTAAAGAAGTCGGCCGACAAAAAGCTGACGCAGAAGCAGGCGGCGATCTTAAAATTACTCGAACGCGACGGGCCGATGACTCAGGTCGATTTGCTTCGGACGGCGAAATGCACGGCCGGGCCGGTCACGGCGTTGCGACGTAAAGGGCTAATTCGTTCGCAGGCCGAGCGGGTGCAGAAGTCGCAGGCCGACGGCGTGGAGGTTCGCCGACAAAAAAATTTCACGCTCAACGACGAGCAGCGCAACGCCTTGGAGCGAATCACCTCGGCGATGCACGAAAAAACGCATCGCACGATATTGGTGCACGGCGTGACAGGGAGCGGCAAGACCGAGGTTTACATTCAGGCGATGCAAGAGGCGCTTCGCTTCGGCCGGCAAGCGATCGTGCTAGTGCCGGAGATTTCGCTCACGCCGCAGACGGTCGAGCGATTTCGTTCACGGTTCGGCGAGGTGGCCGTTTTGCACAGCCATTTGACCGACGCCGAACGGCATTGGCATTGGCGGCAAATCGCCGAGGGCAAAGTTTCGGTGGTCGTCGGCGCACGAAGCGCGGTTTTCGCGCCGACGCCGCATTTGGGGTTGATCGTGTTGGACGAGGAGCATGAGTCGTCGTTCAAGCAGGACGTGACGCCGCGCTATCATGCGCGAGATGTGGCGCGGATTCGGGCCGAAGCGGAGGGCGTTCCGCTGGTTCTCGGCTCGGCCACGCCGTCGTTGGAAAGTTGGCGGAAGGCGAATCAAGGCGAGTTCTCGCTGGTCGAAATGCCGAATCGGGTCGAGGATCGGCCGCTGCCCGACGTCGGAACGATCGATTTGCGTGTGGACGCCAATCGCGGGTCGGTGACTCGCGGCGCGATCGGTCGGCATTTACACAAAGCCATTTCGAACGCCTTGGAAACGGGCGGGCAAGTGATTTTACTGCTCAATCGACGCGGCTACTCGACGCACATTCAATGTCCCTCGTGCGGCTTCGTGCTGGTCTGTCCGCATTGCGAGATCGCGCTTACGCATCATCGTCAACACGAGATAGCGCTCTGTCATTTTTGCGATTACGAGACGGCGGCGCCGGCCGAATGTCCGGAGTGTCATTTTGAAGGCATTCGTTACTCGGGAGTGGGCACGCAACGGCTTGAGGCGGAGGTTCGCGCGCGGTTTCCGCACTCGCCTTGTTTGCGAATGGACGCCGACGCCATGCAAGGTCGCGGAAGCCACGAACGGGCGTTCGCCGCTTTCCGCGAAGGGAAAATCAAGATCCTGCTCGGAACGCAGATGATCGCCAAGGGGCTCGACTTTCCGAACGTGACGCTGGTCGGCGTGATCAACGCGGATACGGCGTTGCACTTGCCCGACTTCCGCGCGGCCGAGCGAACGTTCCAATTGGTGACGCAAGTGGCCGGCAGGACGGGACGCGGCCCGAAGGGAGGCCGGGTTCTCGTGCAGTCGATGCAGCCGGAGCATCCGGCGATTCAAGCGGCCGTGCGACACGACTACGCGGCGTTTGCGCGGGGCGAGTTGCCGATTCGCGAAGCGTTACGCTATCCGCCGTTCACGTCGATGATTCGCCTCATCGTTCGCGGACCGGTCGAAGAGATCGCCTTGGAGTTCGCCAAGACGTTGGCCGTTCGACTGCGGGAGCTTTTGCCGGACGACGGCGATAAAACTCGCGAGGCGAGGATTCTCGGGCCGGCCCCTGCCCCGTTCGCCAAGCTGCGAGGGCTGTTCCGTTTTCATATTCAATTGCAATGCGGCGACGGAAAGCGGTTGCGCGACGCCACGCGCGAATTGCTCGCCAAGCTCGAAGCGCCGAAGGAAGTTCAGTGGATCGCCGACGTGGAGCCGATCGACATGATGTAGGGAGTAGGGCGTGGGGGTTTGGGCGTAGGGATTCTACGGACGATCCGTTTTTTCCTTCAAGCGTTTTCTTAATCCCGTCATCATACGGCCAAGTTCTTCGCAATGTTTCGTAAATGACTGAACGATTTCTGATTCGCAATAATACAAATCACTGGCAAGAGTCAAGAGCGTCTCCAATTCGGCCAGCGATCCTCTGGCAATTGAAAGATGATGGAGAAATTCTTTTGTCGAGCAACGGGCATGCCCTTCGGCAATGTTGGCGGGTACGGAAACCGCAGCCCGTTACACTTGGCTTGCCAGACCATAAACCTCGTGCTTAGGAAACCCTATTGTGATTTGATACGCATCTTTGGCGAGATTCATTCCTTTTTGCCAAACGAGTAAATCGCGAAAGCTATTTACACTCATTGCTTATCCCTTCTTCGCAAATGGTGAGCTGTCTTTCTTCCCCTACGCCCTATGCCCTATGCCCTACCCTTCACACCCATCCCCAACGTTTCCTCAAGTACCATTCGACGCTCAAGAGCGAGACGAGGACGAGGAGCGTAGGCCAGGAGTCCCAGAAGGTTTTCTTCGTTTCCTGCTGGACTTCGAGGGCTTGCCCGGCCTTGGCGAGGAGTTTGAAGAGGTCGCCGATTTGTTCGGGCGGATAGGTTTTTCCGCCGGTCGCGGCGGCGAGGCTTTCTAATGCCGCCGAGTCGGCCGAGGCGTTGTCCAACTCTAAATCCTGTTTGAAGACGATGAAGCGGGAACGGACCGAGCCGTATTCTTGACCGTTGCGAGCGACCGAGACTTCGATGACGTAATCGCCGGGCGTTTGCGCATCGCGGAACGAACCGACGTATTGCTCCCCTTCGCGAACGAGCGAGACGGGACGTTTCGATCCGTCGGGAAGAACGACTTCCGCTTTGAAATCGGCGTTGACTAACGGGTCGCCGGTCGGCTCTTTGGCGCCGGCGTAAAATTCGACGCGCTGGCCGGGCGAGAAGCGGCGTTGGTCGAGTTTCGCCCAAACGCTGCCGGTTTGCGCATCGTCTTTTTTAGCGAGCCAAAGGATGACTTGCCGCCAGAAACGTTTATGCGCGGCGTCGAAACCGCGCATGGTCCATCGCCAAGTCGAATCGCCGGCGAAGGCCATCACTCGCCCGTCGCCGTAGGTATGGGCGACCAAGAGCGGACGGTCTTTTCCGTCGTCAAGAAGCGTGACCGCGCCCGGCGCCAGATCGTGAAAACGATTCGCGCCGTCCAACGGCGGCAGTTGCGCCCATTGTTTTTTGTTATCGTCGGGTTTGGCGGCCAAGCGCAAGGCGAAGTGGCGTTCGCCGAGCGGCGTGGGAATCATCTTCAACGGGCCGAGAAGATGCAAGTCCTGCTGAATCGGCTCGTCGTTTTTTTGTCGTTCGAGCTTATCCATTCCGACGGGAAAGACGCGAGCCAACGGAGTCGAGGCGTAGCCGCCGGGTCCGAAGCTATGAAAGCCCCCCAGGGCGATCATCCCCGCGCCGCGATTGATCGTCTCGGCCAATTTCGACAATTCGCCTTTTTCGAAGACCGACGCATCGACGTCGCCGAGGATGTAGACGTCATACTTTCCCGGTTCGAGCCGCTCGGAGAAATCGCCGGGGCGCGCTCCGGAATCGCGCGGATCGAGTCGAACGTAATCGACGCCGATGTCGGGCGAGGAATCGAGACTGCGTCGGATGAATTTTTGTTCGGCCCGCAACGCCCCTTCAACGTAAAGGACGTTCAGCCCGCCGCTCGTGACATTGACGAAGGTTGTGAGTTGATTGTTGGTCGTCGCAAGTTCGCCGGTTTGCGGAACCGCTTCAACGACGAGCTTGCATTCGCCGGGCGTTTGCGGAACGTAGTCGAATTGGACGGGAATCATCTGGCCGTCGGCGGTCGGGCGGACCGTCGTTTCGCCGACGACGTCCATCTTGCCGGGCGACGTTTCGAAGAGCAAACGAACGGGCAAGTCGCGATTGACGAATCCGTTGGCGCGGATTTGAGCGCTGACCGTAAGTTCGTTCTTGACGAAGACCGAGGAATTGGCCAAGAGGTCTTCGACGGCGACGTCCTGGGCTTGGCCCAATCCGCGAGACTGTCCGAAAGGAACGGCGAAGAGAGGCACGCCCAACCGTTTCAAACGAGCGGCGGCGGTTTGCGGCGCGGCGTCGCGGGGAGCCAAGGCGCGCTGCGCGCCGTCGCTGAGCAAGAGAACGCCGAGCAGTCGTTTGCCGGCCTCGGCGCGTAAAACGTCATCGAGCGCGGCGCCGATCGCGGTTTGCTCGCCGGTCGGTTCAGAGGGGACGACGATTCGTCCGCCGTCGATTTTTAATTCATGCGTTTGAGAATCGAATCCATAGGCCTTGATTTCGAAATCGGCGGCGAGCCGATTCAAGTCGTCGGCCGCTGAATAGGCGGTTTTGCGTAAAATGTCCCAGCGAGTTTTGCCGCCCACTTCGTCCGGCGCGGTCATGCTTCGCGATTGGTCGACGAGCGTGACGAACGTGGCCGGCTGCTTCTTCGTCTCGGTATAGATCAACGTGGGGCGAAGCATTAAGAGGACGACGAGGAGAATCGCGGCGAAGCGAAGCGAGATTAGCGCCCGGCGGGGCCAACGCACCTCGCCCCCCTGCCCCGGCGTGAACGCCAATAGCGCAACGAGCGCGACCGCCGCGACGATCACGAGCGAAAAACTATCGGCGATAGGGTACAACGAAAGACGAAACATGCGTGGAGGTTAGGGCGTTGGGGACAGGGGTTAGGGATTCGAGGACTTTGATTCCTGGGCGACGTCTTTTGCGTAAAATCGATTGGCGATCAGCGATTCTAAGGCGAGGAAAGCGACCAAGGCGAGGATCAACGCGGGATATAGTTCACGACCGACGCGACCGACGCTGATTTCGCGATCGACTTGCTCGCGGGTTTGCGCGAAGCGAACGGAGTGCGGGGCGAAGAACGCGCCGATCTGTTTGTCGTCGGCGCGATCGAGTCGGGTTTGCTCGGCCGTGATGTTCACGCTGAAACCTCGATCGAAGCCGCCTTCGGTTCCGCCGGCGCGGACTCGGTAGTTGCCCGGCAATTCGGCCGAGGCGATCGTCAGTTGACGGAGTTGCGCGTCGGGCGTGACGGGCAAACTGATTTTGCCCGGCCCGGTCATTAAGTAACTCGGACGCGGCTCGCTCTCGACGGGCAAGGTCACGAGTTGGCCGGACGAGAAATTCAACGGCTCGTCGTTGTTGCCGACCAAATAGGTCGTCAATTGGTTCATCAATATCACGAACGGCCAAGCGTCGCCGGTCGGAAGCAAATTCCACGGGCTTTGATTCGGTCGGTCGGAGATCGGCGTTGTAAGGATGACGACGCGACCCGAGCCGATCGGACGTTCGATGATCGCCGGTCGACCGTCGTTGTACGAAACGATCGCGCTCGAGCCGGATTTGAGCGCGTCGAATTCCCAATAGCGGAAGACGGGGAACATATCCCAAGGGATCGTGCCGCCGACTTCGCCGAAGGCTCGCAAGACGGGATGTTGCAAGTTTCGCGTGTCGAATCGTAAATCGCCTTCACGCCGCGGAACTTGTCGCAATAACTTGCCGGGCAGAACTTGCTGCGCGGCCGAGGCGTTAAAACTATCGAGCGGTCGAGCGTTTCGGCCTAAGCAGACGGCCACGCCATGCCCGTCGGCGGCGAAGTCGGCGAGTTTTTGCCAAACGGTCGGTTCGGCCGGGTCGGGATCGAGCACGAACACGGCCGAGTAGTCTTTCAAATCTTTTTTCCCGAGTTCGTTCCAAGCGGCGGTCTCGCAATCGAAGCGGGCTTGGCCCTGCTTGCGGAAGGCGGCGGGCGCCAACGCCTCGGCTAAAAAGACTGCGTATTCGTCCGTTGGGTTCGGGGCCGCGATTAACACGCGCCACGGCGGTCGAACTTCGACGGTGAAATAGCGAGCGTCGTCGTCGGGAAGCGCGTCTTGCCCCACAATTTTCACATAGCCTTGATGCACGCCGACGTCGAGCGCGCCGACGCGGAAATCGAGCGCCTTCGCTTCGCCGGGCTTGAGCTCGGCCGATTCAGCGCCCCGTTTTTGCGGGACGCCGTCTTTGTCGAGTAAATGCAGCTCGACCGAACGGGCGCCGGAGATTCCTTGCGAGGCAATCTCCGTTCGCAACTTGAGCGCGCTGCGCTGCGAAAGGACGTTGCCCGAGAGACGCAGTTCGCCCAGCGCGAAGTCGGCCGGATCTTTCACGCCGACGTCGAGGACGTAGATCGTTACGCCGGGAAGATCGGCGAACTTGGCGGCCACGTCGGAGGTCTTCGCCTCGGGCCAAGCGCCCCGCGAGCGATCGGTCAGCACATATAACTCTTTGCGTTCAAGCCGACTTGTTTTGAGCAATCGAGCCGCCTCGGCCGCCGCGACGGCCAAGGGCTGGGCGTTCGGCGCCGCCTCTAACCGCTCCAAGCGACTTTTCGCGGCCCCGCGATCGCTCTGGAATACCCCCGCTTCGAGCGAGCGGGCGTCGAGAACGGCGATTTCGCTCTCGGCCGGCAGTTGCGAAAGGAGCCAGCCGGCCAATTCCTTCGCCGCCTGCAAACGCGTTTGGTTGTCGCGTTTGTAATTCATTCGCTCCGCGACGTCGACGACGAAGGCTGCGGCCACGGGCGCCTCTTGCGAACCGATCGCGCCGCTAAACTGCATGCTCGGCCGGGCCAAGGCGAATGCCAACAAAGCGATGACGCCCATGCGAAGCAGCAACAACAACAAATGCCGTAGCTTCATCCGACGCTGGTTCGTCTCATGCCGTTTTCGCACGAACCGCAACGCGGGAAACTCCATCAGCTTCGGCTTGCGGCGCATCACAAGATGCAGCACGATCGGCACGACGACGAGCGCGCTTCCCGCAAGCAGCGATAGGTTGACGAAGGTCATAGGGGTAAGGATGTAGGTTGAGGGATGAAGGTCTCAGCAGCCGTCAGCAATCAGCGATCAGCTGCAGCAGATTTCACCGCCAAGGCGCAAAGGACGCGAAGAGTCGCTAAAAAAAAATTCTTCTTTGCGATCTTAGCGTCTTCACGGTTCGATTTTATCTTTCTGTTTCGCAAAACGGAATTTCTAATTTGTGGATGTTCCCGATTCGGCGAGGAAGGCTTGTCTTCGGTTGCAAGTCAACAGCTCCCTTTTTCTTTTTTTATCAGGAAATTTCCGATCTGATTTGATAACGTATGTTCGACGCGAACCGATTGAACGATCGCGGCCATTTTTCGCGACCTTCGCGCGGTTCGCACGAGCAGTAATATAGCGCCGCCGTGCAACACGGTCACGACGGCGACGGCAAAATACAATTCACGCATGGACGGCTGCCGATGCAGGAAAACGTCAACTACGCAACTCACGAATAAATCAAAGTAAACGCCCGAGCAAGCGACGATGACCGCCCCAAACCCAAGTCGTCTTGAGCGCCGAGAGTAAAAACGTTGCAAGCCCGTAAGACTTCGATCGGGAGACGTCGGGTGCGTCGGCAATGAGACGACGCCTTGTCGATCAATGAAAGCCGCGTTCGAACAATAACCTCTCAACAGAACCATGACTTGCGAGACCCAAGCCGTGACCGGGAAAATACGGGCAAAGGCTCCCCTGCAATGCACCGCGATCCAGTCCCCCTTTTCTCCGGACTGCGGAAGCGCCACCAACTCAACTTCTTCGTACGGGAAAACTCGTTTAACGATTCCGCCACCGATTTGTACGCGATCGCGATGAAATGCGACATACAAGCGTAACCGACAGGCAACCGCCTTGAGAACAAAATACCCTCCGATTAGCCCAATTAACAAATATGGAGCAAGGAAGTAAATCAACTTTGAACCAGACTTGATTGCATCGAAACACCCCACTGCCGGAAGAAAAACGACCGCCGGAAAATACGTCGCCAAGAGAACGATTGAGAAAATCCAATTTTCCCATTTCACTCCCATACTGGAATCAAAACGCAACCCGATTGACTTGCGTTCAAATTCTTTGCAATCCCACGTTTCGTTCGGCGAAATTTCCATGCGGCGTTTTCTTTTCAAAACCTCTTGCGGCTGCGCCGCTCCGGTTCAAGAACCGGAGCTACCCAACAAACATTCGTCGCCAAGACGCGAAGTGTCGCTCGCAAGATTCGTTCTTTGCGATCTTTGCGTCTTCGCGGTTCGATTCTATCTTTCTGTTTCGCAAAACGGAATTTCTAATTTTTGGCAAGTCCCGACTCGGCGAGGAAGGCTTTTTCCTCGGCTACGGCGACCCTCCATTTTGTCAGCGACGGAATCACTTTTCCAAACAAATACCCAACAAGGCCTACCCCCGCAATGAATAAAAACGCTGCCCCAAAACCATTTTGCATGCTTGCCCCCTTCTTACAAACTTCTGATACGAAGCCTGAACTAGCGTCAATTAGCAAAAATGCCAAGTACGCCCAAAGCGCTCCGTGAAGCCAAAACCACCTGCAGTAATATTGTCGTATTCCGCACAAAGATAATTCCGGTCTCGACGGCGACGTCGGCCGATGAATCGTTCCCGTTGAATCGATGAAAGCCGCATTAATGCATCGCTTTCGCAATGTCTCGGCGCAGAGCGTCCGTTCTTCAGGAGAAAGCCAATCCAAAAACACGCATTCTTTTGCGGTCGCTATCGCCAAGGTTAGCAACTCGGGATTTCGACGAAAAAAATGCCGTCCCTCGCGAGCGATGATTTTTGCGTAATCTTCGTAGGGGACCAAACGCACTCCATGCTGAGATCGAAAAGCAACGTTCTCGACTTCCAGCAATAATTCAAACGGCAGACGCCATGTGCTTAGACCCACGCGAAAAACGATGACGCCGGCAAAACCGTATGTCAGTGCACCGCCGATAAACAGGAGGATCAGCAAAGCTCGCATTCCGGCCGTGCCTTCAACATTTTCAAATAACATATTTATCTTAAAGAACAGCGCTATCGTGAAAACCGTCATACCCCAAGATGCCGCAGCGAGCGAAAACTGGACGAACGCAACGCATTTTCCCATGCGGCGTTTCGCCTGACTCTTCTCGAATCGAATTGTTTCGCTCGGCGAAATTTCCATGCGGCGTTTTCTTTTCAAAACCTCTTGCGGCTGCGCCGCTCCGGTTCAAGAACCGGAGCTACCCGACTCTCCGCGACCTCTGCGTCTCTGCGGTAAAACAGCGCGCAAATCGGTCTTAAGTTGTTTTCGACGAATACGATAGGACGGGTTTCGCGAATCGGCAGGAAATGTCTTTCCCGGTGGCAATTAACGACGCTCGCCCCTCGGAAGATTATAACCGAATCGCACGAAGGCGGCGAAATAGAGAAAGATTGACGCCAAAAGCGGAGCACAAAACCGCAAAGTCAACGCAACCAAAAGAGTCAAGCAAGTAAGGCTCAGGGCGCCGAAGTCGGAGCGCAGGGAATGCAAGACGCCGCAGATCCGCTCCCCTTCGGGTCGCGGCTAAACAAAACGCACTCGCTACCCGCGGGTCGAGCGATTGAAGAGGTATTCGGTCAACGCCCGATCAAATTGCATCGAGGTGTCTAACGGGACGTAGTCGACGCCCGACTGGAAACATTCTTTGCGGTAGCGTTCGCGGAAGGCCTCGATCTCGGCCAGGTAATCGCGGCGGAACCCGCCCGCGTCGATCGCCAATCGCTGGCGGCTCTCCGGGTCTTCTAGTTCGACCATGCCGTCGAAGGGGAACCGCACCTCGGCCTCGTCGAGAATGTGGAAAAGGATCACATCGTGCCCGGCGTGTCGCAATCGGTAGAGCGACTCCATCACCGGGTCGGGGTCGGCCAGCAGATCGGAGAAGATCATCACTAAGCTAGCCCGACGGAGCATGGCGGCCACCTGCGTCAAACTATGCGCGATGTCGGTCTCCCCCTCCGGCTTCAAATTCGCCAGGAGCGAAAGAACGTCGCCTAAATGACTCCGTTTCGCTTTCGGCGGAAGGCTGCGGCGGACCTTTTGATCGAACGTCATCACGCCGACCGGGTCTTGCTGATGGATCATCAGGTAGCCGAGCGCGGCGGCCAAGCAGATTCCGTAGTCGAACTTCGTCAGCTCTTGGCGATAGGTGTAGCCCATCGAACGGCTGAGGTCCATCACCAAATAGCCGGTGATGTTCGTCTCGGCCTCGAATTTTTTCACGTAGTATTTGTCGGTCTTGGCGTAGACGAGCCAATCGATGTCTTTCGGATCGTCGCCCACGGTGTATTTGCGGTGCTCGCTAAACTCGACCGAAAAGCCGTGGAACGGACTGGCGTGCAAGCCTTGCAGATAGCCCTTGACGATGAACTGCGCGCGCAAGTCGAGCCGCTTGATCTGATTGATCACTTCGGGCTTCAAATACTTTTCGGCGGTGGACATCGGTCAGGGATTAATGAGTAGGGGTTAGGGCGTAGGGTTGGACAGACAGGAATGTCTGTCTACCTATGGCGTGTTGATTCGTAGTCGTAGGTCATGCACTCCGTGCATGACGCAATTGGCGCTTCCGTAAACGTCAGGCACGGCGTGCCTGACCTACCGGCCGTCTGCATAGCCGACCGTACCTTATTCCCTATGCCCAACGCCCTATTCTCTATGCACTACTTTTCGTATTTCGGAATGATTGGCGGCGGGGTTTCGCGGATCAGGCGTTGGATCACGTCTTCGGTGCTCATGCCCTCGGCCTGGGCCTGGAAGTTCGTGCTAACGCGGTGTCGCAAGACGGGAATGGCGACTTTCTGCACGTCTTCGATGGCGACGGAGAAGCGACCGTCCATCGCGGCGATGGCCTTTCCGCCGTGGATCAAAAACTGCCCGGCGCGAGGGCCTGCGCCCCAATCGACCAGGTCTTTGACGAACTGCGGGGCGGAGTCGTCTTTCGGGCGGGTCGCGCGGACCAATCGGGCCACGTACTGGATGATGTATTCGCTGACGGCCACTTTGCCGACCAAGTTTTGCAGATTGACGATCGCTTTGCCGGAGAGTACTTTTCGCACTTCGGGCTTTTCGCCGCGTGTGGTCGAGGCCAGAATGCGTTCCTCTTCTTGCGGCGAAGGGTAATCGACCTTGATGTTGAACATGAAACGGTCCAACTGCGCTTCGGGAAGCGGATACGTTCCTTCTTGCTCGATCGGGTTTTGCGTGGCAATGGTGAAGAACGGATCGGGCAAGTCGTAGGTTTGCTGTCCGACAGTCACTTCGCGTTCCTGCATCGCTTGCAGCAAAGCGGCCTGCGTTTTCGGCGGCGTGCGGTTGATTTCGTCGGCCAATAGGATGTTCGTGAAGATCGGACCGTTGACGAAACGGAAATTGCGTTTTCCCTGGTCGTCCTCTTCCAAGACGTTGGTGCCGGTTATGTCCGAAGGCATCAAGTCGGGGGTGAATTGGATGCGTTTGAATTCGATGTCGAGGATTTTCGCCAACGTGCTGACCATCAAGGTTTTGGCCAAGCCGGGAACGCCGACGAGGAGGCAATGTCCGCGCGTGAAAATGGCGGCGAAGATCTGCTCGATCACGTCGGACTGGCCGACAATGACTTTTTGCAGTTCTTCTTGCATCAGCTTTCGATGTTGGCTGAACTCTTGGAGGACGTCGCCGAGGCTGCGCGGTTTGGCGGTTGACATGGAATCGGGGGTTAGAGGTAGGGGGATCCGTCGAACGAAACCGAAGCTTCGACGCCGCTTATTGTATCGCGTTCCTTGTCGTCGGGCTTAAACGCGGCCCGACGAAAGCGATTCTTTTCGGTTTGGCGATCGGCGGCGAAAAAACTGGCTATTTCGCCGACGGTCTGTTATAACGACGGTTATCAGGGCCGAGGCGGAACAGGGTCCGTTTCGGTCGAATATTAAGGGAACATTGGCCGCATCGGCGTTAATAACTCTTTAATTGTAAGGCGCTTATAGAATCGGCGCCGGAATCGGTCGGGGAGAGGGAGCAAATGGGCCGCGCCAGTCCGATTATATCGCTTGCGGCAATCGCAGGCATTCTAATTATGACGGTTGCCGGGGATTTGCGGGCGGAAATCTCGGCCGAGGAGGTCCGCGACGCGATCGATCGGGGAATCGCTTTCATTAAGGCGGCTCAAAGAGCGGACGGATCGTGGGAACCGGGGATGTACGGGAACATCGGCGGGGTGACGGCCCTTTGCACGCTGACGCTGTTGAACGCCGGAGTGGAAGTTGACGATCCTTGTCTGCGCCGGGCGATCGAGGTTTTGAGAAAAATACCGCCGGAGACGACATACGTCACTTCGCTTCAGACGCAGGCGCTCGCCAAAGCTTCGCCGAAGAAAAACCATGATTTGATCGTGCGAAACGTCAAATGGCTGGAAGACACGCAAATCAAAAACGGACCGCTGGCGGGAAGCTGGTCATATCCGCTTGAGGGAGCGCTTGGCGACGCGAGGGTCGCGAACGCAATAAACAACTCGATAGGGAGATACAGCGACAATTCGAATTCTCAGTTCGCGCTCCTGGCTCTGTACGAAGCGGAGCGGGCGGGAGTCTCGGCCGACAAATCGGTTTGGGTCAGAACGCAGGCTTATTGGAAAAGCTGCCAATGTCAGGACGGATCGTGGCCGTATACGAAAAGTATTCAGATAACGAACAACAACGGCCGCGTGACGTTTCGCAGCATTCAGGCGGGAGGCGGCTACGGCAGCATGACCTGCGCGGGAATCGGGTCGCTGCTGATCGCAGCCGACTGCGTCGAGCGCAAAGACGCCTCGGTTCAGGAAGATCGCATTCTCTGTTGCGGCGGTCATCATGAGGAAGATGACGAGATCGCGAAAGGCCTGAACTGGCTCGGTCGGAATTTCACGGTGACGACGAACCCGGGGCACGGAGCCTTTGAGTCCTATTATCTTTATAGTTTGGAGCGAACGGGGCGGCTTTCCTCGCGACGCTTCATCGGCGGCCATGATTGGTATCGCGAAGGGGCCGACTTCATCATACACCAAACGCCCTGGATTCCCCGCTGGCAAGCAGAACAAGCGCCGCTCATTGACACATGCTTTGCCCTGCTCTTTTTGTCCAAAGGACGTTGGCCGATCCTCATGGGAAAAGTTCAGCACGGCGACGATGACGACTGGCGTCGGCATTCGCAAGACGTCTTTCGCTTGACGCAATACGTCGAGACGCGTTGGAAGAAAGATTTGACGTGGCAGGTCGTCGATTGGGAGCAAGCGAGCGTCGAGGACATGCTTCAATCGCCGGTCTTATATCTTTGCGGCAGCAAGGATTTCACCCCCAACGACATGCGTCGCTACGATCGATTGGTGAAAAAGGTCCGCGATTATTTGGATCGAGGCGGCTTTCTGTTCGCCGAAGGTTATTGCGGCAAGACCGGCTTCGACCGAGATTTCCAGGAGTTCGTCAAGCATGTCTTTCCGGAGAAGGAATATCGACTTCGCTTACTCGACGAGAATCATCCGATTTGGCATGCCGAGAAGCTCGTGGAGCCTAGTCAGGCGCGTCCGCTGTGGGGCATCGAATTCGGTTGTCGGACTTGCGTGGTTTACGCGCCGCTCGATCCTCTCGATGCGCCGCGTCCGGCGCTCTCTTGTCTTTGGGATTTATCACGTCCGGGTCGAGCTCAGAAATATTCCGAAGTCGTGCAAAAACAAATCGACGGCGGCTTGGCGATCGGCATTAACGTTTTGGCCTACGCGACAAATCGGGAACTTCGCGGCAAGGACGAGTTCTTCCGCCAATTAAAGGCTCCGGCGAAACAGAACTTGAATGAGGCGGGACGTGGAAAACTGATCGTGGCCACGCTTCGGCACGCCGGGGGATGCAATCTTGCCCCTCGGGCGTTGATTAACCTTCTCTCGGCGGCGAACGAACAAGTCAATGTTTTGGCCGCTCCGCGCGACGAACTGACCGATCTGACCGACGACTCTCTTTTCGATTCGAGTTTGGCGTTCATGCATGGGCGGGACGAATTCCGTTTTTCGGACGAAGAACGCGCGCAGTTAAAGTTGTTCATCGAACGAGGCGGCACCCTTTTCGCCGACGCAATTTGTTCAAGCGGAGCTTTCGCCGGGTCGTTTCGCGCGGAAATGGCCTCGACTTTCGGAAAAGAGAAACTCGAGCGGATTCCTTCGGACGATCCGATTTGGACGACGAAGTTCGGCGGGTTCGACTTGAAAGAAGTGACGCGACGAACTCCATCGCCTCGCGCTGCCGAAAAGCCTTCTCAAGCGAAAATCTCGAACGGTCCGCCCGAGTTGGAAGGGATTCGGATCGACGGACGTTGGGCGGTTATCTTTTCGCCCTACGATTTGAGCTGCGCTCTTGAAAAGAGCGATTCACCGAGTTGCGACGGGTACGTTCGGGCGGACGCCGCGAAAATCGGCGTGAACGTCGTTCTATACGTATTGCAGCAATAGCGTCGCTGCGGTCGAAGATAGATAGAGGCGCGAACGCCGCCGTCCAACTTTCGTTTGAAGTTGCACGTCTAAGTTCTTAGGCATAAGATACTTATAGAGCGGTCGGGGCGCACGTCCGAAGGAAAATAAAATGGTTCGCCCAAGATCGATCTTAACGATTGCGCTATCGGCGGCCATATTATCGACAATATTTAACACAGGCCTTCGAGCGGAGGTGACCGCGACCGAGGTCCGCGAGTCGATCGAGCGCGGGGTGGCGTTTCTTAAACAGCGTCAAAACGCCGACGGCGCCTGGAACGAATGGACCTCGCTTTCGCAGCCCGGCGGGGTGACGGCCCTCTGCACGCTGGCCTTGCTCAACGCGGGAGTCGAAGTAAAAGATCCCTGCATTCAACGGGCGTTGAATTGCCTACGAAAAATTCCTTCGGAGCGAACGTACGTCGTTTCGTTGCAGACGCAAGTCCTCGCGCGGGCCGAGCCCGAGAAGGATCGCTTTCTCATTAACCGCAACGTTCGCTGGCTTGAAGCGACGCAGATCGACGGAGGCAATTTTAAAGGCGCTTGGTCGTATCCCGGCGCGGCGGGCGACAACTCGAACGCGCAATTCGCCATGCTCGCTCTCTATGAAGCGGAGCGGGTCGGCGTTCCGGCCAGCGAACAGACTTGGCGACTCGCCCGAAGCTACTGGGAAAAGTGTCAAAACAAAGACGGATCTTGGGGCTACTATGCTCCCTTTAGCGGCACGGGGAGCATGACCACTGCCGGCATCACGTCGCTGGTCATCGCCGCCGATCGCTTGCAAGAGCCGGACGCCGCGGTCGACGGGGAGCGCATTCATTGTTGCGGCTCGACTCACAATGAAGCCGATCCGGCCGAACGCGGTTTGCAATGGCTCGGGCGAAACTTTTCGGTGACGAACAATCCGGGCAACGAATCTTGGCTGCTCTATTATCTGTACGGGATGGAGCGAACGGGCCGACTTTCGGCGCAACGTTTCATCGGCGAGCACGATTGGTACCGCGAAGGCGCCGACGCTCTCGTCCGCAAGCAAGATCGGCTCTCTGGCTACTGGATCGATCCGATTCTTTCTCGAAACAACCAACCGCTGGTCGGCACGAGCTTCGCGCTCTTGTTTTTGGCGAAGGGACGTTGGCCGGTTCTGCTAAGCAAGGTGAAGCACGGCAACGACGGCGATTGGAATCAGCATCGGCACGACGCAATCAACTTAACCCGCTTCGCCGAATCGCGGTGGAAGAAGGACATGACCTGGCAAGTCGTCGATTGGGAGAAGGCGAGCGTCGAAGAGCTGCTTCAATCGCCCGTCTTGTATCTTTGCGGGAGCGCCGACTTTTTGCCCGACGATCAACGCAAGCGCGAGGCGCTTGCGCAAAAGACCCGCGACTATTTGGACCGCGGCGGTTTTCTCTTCGCCGAGGGCTATTGCGGAAAGATCGGTTTCGATCGATGCTTTCAAGAGTTCATGAAGCTAGTGTTTCCGGAAAAGGAGTACCAGCTTCGCTTGCTCGACGCCGATCATCCGATTTGGCGAGCCGAGGAAGTGGTTCCGGCCGACCAATTGCGGCCGTTGTGGGGCGTCGATTTCGGTTGCCGGACAAGCGTGGTTTACGCGCCGCTCGATCCGCTCGAATCGCCTCGACCGTCACTTTCCTGCCTTTGGGAATTGCATCGGTCGGGGAGAGCCCAAAAGTACGCCGAGAGCGTGCAGCAGCAAATTAACGCGGGGATGGCGATCGGTTTGAACGTATTGGCCTACGCAACGAATCGAGAGCTGCGGGGCAAGGAAGAGTTCTTCAGCGTGAAAAAGCGGCCGCAAGGAGCGGAAGACCGCACCGATCGCGGCAAGCTGATCGTGGCCAAGCTGCGTCATCCGGGCGGATGCAACGCGGCGCCCCGGGCGCTATCGAACCTGCTCGAAGCTGCCGGCGAACAGCTACGCTTACGCGCGGCGGCGAAAGAAGATTTGATTGATTTGACCGATGAGTCGCTGTTCGATTGCAGCTTGGCGTTTATGCAGGGGAGAAACGCTTTCCGATTGACCGACGCCGAGCGAAAGCAGTTGAAGCTGTTCGCCGAACGAGGCGGGACCGTTTTCGCCGACTCCATTTGCGCGAATCAGGCTTTCGCCGATTCGTTCCGCGCGGAAATGTCGGCCGTGTTCGGGGCGGGAAAATTGGAGAAGATTCCCTCGGACGATCCGCTGCTGACGACGAAGTACGGCGGTTTCGACTTGAAGATCGTTTCACGTCGCGATCCGCAAGCGCGAGCGAAAGACGCTCCGCTGGCCGCTTCGGTGAAGAAAGCGCCGCCTGAATTGGAAGGAATCAAAATCGACGGTCGTTGGGCGATCATCTTTTCGCCCTACGACGTAAGCTGCTCGCTGGAAAAACACGACTCGGTCGAATGCCGAGGCTACGTCCGCGAAGACGCCGCCCGAATCGGCGTCAACGTGCTCCTCTATGCGCTGCAGCAATAAGCCGTGGAGGGCCTAGGGATGGGGCATA
Source organism: Thermoguttaceae bacterium (assembly GCA_963665265.2). GTDB lineage: Bacteria > Planctomycetota > Planctomycetia > Pirellulales > Thermoguttaceae > CAXXHQ01. The sequence goes on from CAXXHQ010000001.1 coordinate 1,014,760, forward strand.
GGGGCGAGTCATCTACGCTTCGGCGTCCGCCTCAAGCGATCTCATTACGGGTTCGGAACCTTCTTTCGCCTTCGTCATGAAGAAGAGCGGAATCAGACAGAGCATGCCGAAGAGCGCGTCGAACACGAGCATTCTCGGGCAGCCGAATTTCACGGTGGCCGATCCGACGACGATGGCGTAATACGACCGCGTAAAGTTGAACAGCGCGGAGTAGGCGGTGAACTGCGTGGCGGCGACGGCCGGGTTCGTCACGTCCATCCAGATGGCCGACTGCACGGCGTAGCCGATCGCTTGAACGGCGACGTAAACGATCGAGACGCCCCAATAGATTAAGTCGAGGCGAAACATCTGCGATTCGGTAAGACGATTGGCGGCGCCGTCAAGCTGAACGATGCCGAGCGAATGTAAAACGTAGGCGAAATACAACGTGGGCAAGGCGACGCCGACGACAGACAGAGCCATCACCTTACGGCGGCCGAAACGATCGCTCAACCAGCCTCCGATCAAGCAAAACGCCGCTGGAACGACCGATTGCACCGCCGTGTAAATGGCGAACTCGGTCTTCGACATGTGAATCGCCTTTTCGGTGATCGTGGTGCCGAAGGACATGGCGAAGGCATAGGCGCCGGCGGGCAAGGCGGTGAAAAAAACGCCGAACAAGGCCGGCTTCGATTCGAGAAACGAGCGAACCGCGGTCCGCAAATAATCGGCGATTTCCCTTCGAAACCTTTCCGTAGCCGTTCCCTGCGAGGGCGTCTCCTCGGGCTCTGGCTTTTCGCCGATGAACAACGTGACGCAGGCCGTCACGGCCAGCACGCAAAGCGAAACCCAATAATACGACGCTTCAAGACTGACCAGTTTTTGATCGAGAAGAAAGAGAACTCCTGATCCGCCGACCATCGGACCGATATAGGCGCCGGCCGACATGATGCCGTTGGCCAAGCCTCGATCATTTTCCTCCACAACGTCGCAAGCCAAGGCGCCGATCACGACGCCGTGCAACGCGGCGAAGCACGTATGGACGAGCATGACGTAAGTGAATAGCTTCAAATGGACCGCAAAGTCGATCCGACTGACGCCGACGAGCGTGACGGCCATAACGACCTGGCCGAAGAGGAGCCACGTGCGACGTTTCCCGAGCCGCTTGATGTAAAACAAATCAAGAATCGGCCCGAAGAGCCATTTGAACGCCCACGGCCACATGAGTGTGCTAAAAAAGAGAGCGATTTCCTCCTCGCCCACGCCTTGCTCGCTCATAATTTTGACGAGCGTCGCGCTGGCGAATCCCCAGGGGATTCCCTTGGCCATGAAAAGAAAGAACAACGCCGTCAATCGACCGATGCGCGAGCTGAGATAGTTGGGCGTTTTCACGAATTGCGTTCTCCCGGCGCGAAACGACGTTCAAAACCACGGTGATTTCGTTTATCGTCAGGCACGGCGTGCCTGACCTACGGCGCGCTACGACGGTCCTCGGGCAAGGAGCGACACGACGACGGAATCGCCGGCCGAGGCGGGCGACGACAATTTAATTTCGATTCTGACGCCGAGCGGCAAAAGCTGCGCGATCTTCAAGCGTCCTTGGGGACCTTCAATTTGCTCGACCGAAAGCGTCGGCTCGGCGGCGAACGGCGGACAAAACGCCGCATGGGCGATGGCCGTCCGCTGCTCCGCTTCGAACGGAACTCGCAACCAACCTTCTAAAACGTCCTCGCCTTCGGCGGTCATGCGGCGCACAAAGCGTTGGACGATATCGGGCGAGTCGAGCGATTCATCCTCGGCCGACTCACGGTTGAAATCATGTTCGGCCTCTTCCGCTTCGTAATCCGTTTCGTCGGCGGCGGATTCATCGTCAATCGCCCCGCCGGCGAATTGCTTTTCAAAATACGGCGCTTCGATATGGTTTCCGCGAAGCGGCGAGTGCACATGGAATTTTTGGAAATTGCCGGCGCGGTTTTCCGGAGCGGAGGGCGAAGAAGCGGGCAAAGCGGCCGCTTCGGCGACGGTCGCGGATGGAGTCGGCGTCGCAATTTTCGCTTTCCCGAGGACTCCGAGGAAATAGAGCCAGCTCCACCCTTCGGCGGCGACGATCGCGGCGCAAAGGGACAAGGCGGCGGCGAGGTTCGCTCCCGGCGCGGCCGAGGCGAGAAAGAAAAAGAGGACGGTCAGGGTTCCGCACGCCGAGCAGGCGAGATCGCCGAGGGACGACGGGCGTTCGCCGTCGCTCGTTCGCAGATAACGCAGTCCGACGCTCCAGGCGAGCGCGACGACGGTTAGAACGGCGAATCCGGCGACGGGCAACGGTTGCAAGAACGCGCCGCCTAGGCGTCGCAAAAGAAAAAGCGTCGCCGGGGCGAAGCCGCAAATTTCGAGCAAACCGATCGCGCGGCGGTCGAATTTCGGCAACGTTCCCGTTACGACGCTCATGAAAGAATCTTTGTGCGCCAACTGTAAAAAAACCGGCGGAGGTCGTCCGCCGGTTTCGTGTTCATTTCGTTATTTCACGGCGGCGGCCAATTCGGCGGCCTTGTCGGTCTTTTCCCAATAAAATTCAGGTTCGGTTCGACCGAAGTGCCCGCCGGCGGCCGTCTTGCGATAGATGGGACGGCGCAGGTCGAGGTACTTAATGATTCCGCCCGGGGTCAACGGGAAGATGTCGCGGATGGCGCGGCGGAGTTTCTCTTCGTCGCACTTGCCGGTTCCTTCGGTGTCGACGCAAACGCTGACCGGCTCGGTGACGCCGATGGCGTAGGCCAATTGCACTTCGCAGCGATCGGCCAAGCCGGCCGCCACGACGTTCTTCGCCACGTGACGGGCCATGTAGGCCGCCGAGCGATCGACCTTCGTCGGGTCTTTGCCGCTGAAGGCGCCGCCGCCGTGACGGGCCCAGCCGCCGTAGGTGTCGACGATGATCTTGCGGCCGGTCAAGCCGCAGTCGCCGTGCGGGCCGCCGACTTCGAAACGGCCGGTCGGATTGATAAAATACTTGATCGCGTGATGCACCAATTCGGCGGGCAACAACGGCTTAATGATCTTTTCGGTGATGAATTCGCGAATCTCTTCTTGCTTGACGACGGCGTCGTGCTGCGTCGAAACGACGACCGTGTCGATGCCGACCGGACGAATTCCGTCATACTCTAGCGTGACTTGGCTCTTGCTGTCGGGTCGCAACCAGGAAACTTCCTTGTTGAAGCGAGCGGCGTTTAAGCGATTGAGAATCTTGTGCGAAAGCGAAATCGGCAACGGCATCAACTCCGGAGTCTCGTTGCAGGCGTAGCCGAACATCAGGCCTTGGTCGCCGGCCCCGATCTCTTTCCCCTTCGACGAGTCTTCGTTGACGCCCATCGCAATGTCGGGGCTTTGGCTATGCAAGGAGACCAACACCGCGCAAGTATCGGCGCAAATGCCCATTTGGTCGTCGGTGTAGCCGACTTCGCGAATGGCGTTTCGAACGACGTCTTGGTACTCGACGACCGCCTTGGTGGTGATTTCGCCGGCGATCATTGCCATGCCCGTCGTCACTAGCGTTTCGCAAGCCACGCGGCTATAGGGATCTTGCGCGATCAAAGCGTCGAGAACGCCGTCCGAGATTTGGTCGGCCAACTTATCCGGATGGCCCATGCTGACCGCTTCACTAGTAAAAACGAATTTTCCGTCGGGCACGAGAGTACTCCTTTGCTCGATGCGTGATAGCTTCCCAAAACCGAAACGGCGCTAAGGCCGAATCGGCTAAAATATGCACAGGTTAACAAGTTAGGGATTATAAACGATTACGGAAGATATCCGCAACCGAGGGTTATGCGTTGGAAGAGACGAATGTTTGTTTATTAGGCGAAAAGCACGGCAAACCCGCCGGGAGAGGGTAAAAATGGCATTGGAACGCTTAAAAAACGATTGAGACTCGCTACGTTTATTGAAGGACCTCTTGCGGCTGCGCCGCTCCGGTTCAAGAACCGGAGATCCCCTTCGCCAAGGCCTTTTCCCTGTCCGTCACAAGCGCGTCGAGCAACCGGAAGGTCTTTTCGGTCGCTCCTTGCTGGGCGAGGACCAGTTCCCGAGCACGGCGGCCGAGGGTCTCGGCTTGGGCCGGATTCTCCAGGCAATCGCCGACGAAGCGCTCTAGTTCCGCGGCGTCGGCGACGACTTTGGCCGCATTATGAGCAAGCATCGAAGCGACGATGTCGCGAAAATTCCAGGTGTTCGGTCCGAACGAGACGGCGGCGCCATAGGCGGCCGGTTCGATCATGTTTTGCCCGCCGCGAGCGCCGAAGCTTCCTCCGACGAAGGCGATTTTGGCTAATCCCCACCAAGCGCCCAATTCGCCCACGGCGTCAACCAACAAAACTTGCGGCGACGTTTGCAAAGGCGCTTCGTCCTTCAACTCACTGCGGCGACGCCAATCCAAGCTCGAACGAGCGATCAATTCGGCCACTTCGTTAAAGCGTTCCGGATGACGCGGCACGACGATCAGCCGCAAATGCGGATTCTTTCCCTTAAGCGATTGAAACGCGGCGAGAGCGGCGGCCTCTTCGGGGTCTTGCGTGCTGCCGACCAGAAAAACCACGTCGTCGGCCGAGTAGCCGGCCAGGGCGGCAAGTCGGCGCGTGGCCGGGTTGTCGCGGTCGGTCTGGGCGCCGTCGAATTTCATCGAGCCGGTCACAACGACGCTTTCCTTCTTCGCGCCGAGCGCCAGAAACCGTTCGGCGTACGTTTCGTCCTGCACGGCGATGCGGTCGATCGATCGCATTAGGCCGGCCAGCGCGAAACGAATCTTTCGATAGCCGCGAAAACTTTTTTCGCTCAACCGGCCGTTAATCACCGCGACCTTGGCGCCTGAGTTCTTCGCCGAGCGGATCAAGTTCGGCCAAAGCTCCAATTCGGCGAGAACGAGCAAGTCGGGACGAATCCGTCGAACAGCTCGGGCCGTCGCCCAGGAGAAATCCAACGGGCAGTAGAAAACCGTATGCCCGGCATACTTTTTCCTCGCCAATTCCATGCCGGTTTTCGTCGTGGTCGAGACGACGCATTCCCAATCAGGCCTTTCGCGCTCGATTCGCTTTAATAGCGGGGCGAGCAGATTCACTTCGCCAACCGACACGGCGTGCAACCAAACGCAACGTCGATCGGACGTTCGTTTCGGCGCGAGTCCCCAAAACTTGGCTCCGTAGCCTTCGCGATATTTTCCCGTGCGCACGGACTGAACGATCAGCCACGGCGAGGCCGCAAGCAGAACGAAGAAGTAGACGACGTTGAGGAGCCAGGCGAGCAACGTAGGGCTTAGGGCGTAGGGTTTGGGGAACAGGGCGCAACAACGCGGCCTCGACCGCAAAACGCAATCGAGGCCGATCGATTACTTCGGCGACTGCTTATTGAGGCAGCAGTTCTTGAATTTCTTCCCGCTGCCGCAGGGGCAAGGATCGTTACGGCCGACGCGGACCTGCTGATTGCGAATCGGCTCCGGCTTGTGATCGGTTTCGGTCCCTTCGATGGCGGCTTGCTGTTGCGCGGCGATGGCGCCGGCCGAGGAGGCGTCCTCATGAACTGCTTGCCCGCGCGACCAGGTCGAGCCGATGAAACCTTCGTCGAGCTGTTCGATCTTGAAAATAAGATCGGTCACTCGCTGGCCAACGGTTCCCCACATCAGCTCATAGGTCCGCATGCCTTCCCGCTTGAACTCGACCTTCGGATCGACCTGCGCGTAACCGCGAAGCCCGACGCTGCTGCGGAGGTGGTCCATGACGAGAAGGTGGTTTTTCCAAGCCTCGTCGAGAATCTGCAGGATAAGGGCGCGCTCGGTGCGGCGGATTTCCGGACGGAATTTATCTTCGACCGCGGCGGCCAAATGCCGGCCAAGCCGCTCGGCGTCCATCCGCAGCATTTCCTCGGGGGTGAGATCGTATTGGTAGCGCGACGTAAGCCAAGCCGAAAGCTCGGCCAGCGTTCCCTTCTCTTCGGCCGCGCGAAGAGCTTGATCGTCGGGCATGTCGGAAGTGAAAATCCGATCCTTCCACGCGACGGCCTCGGCGGCGGCGGCCGGAGCCTTTTTCAAAAACTCGCGGCTGCATTCGATCAATTGATCGCGAATTTCGTCGCGTTGCTTATTCTTTAAATCTTCCAGATCGAGATCGACCTCAAACCGCGACTTCGCCCATTCGACGATTTTCTCGCGGTCGTAGCGCTTGTTGCCCGCCTGATCGCGAAGCGTGAAATGGAGCAAGCCGGCGACGACGGGATACTCGGCTTCGCGGTCGGCGTAGGATTTTCGCGATAGATCGCCGACGAGTTTTTTGACCGAGGCGACGTCTTTGCCGCGAATGTCTTCGACCGGAAGATCGAAGCCGAACTTATGCTTCACCCATGCCGAGGTAGTGCGGAGGCCGAAGTCCGGATCTAAGAACACTTTGCCGCCCGAAAGGTCGATCCGCCGCAGCAACTCGCGAGCCTTCTCAATGATCGGCTCGGAAAGATTATCGCGGCCGATTTGACGTAATTCGCGGTCTCGTAGCTCAACTCGCCAACGGACCTTGATCGCTTTCGACAACGCCTCCCAATTCCACTCCGACGGATCGGCGTCGCTCGGCAAATTCTCTTCGATCAGGTCGAACAACTGGCTTTCGACCATCCGTTCGGCCTCGTCGATCGCGAAACGCTCCGCCTGCGTAAAATCGACGCCGCGGAAGTCGCGCGCGTCGAGTTCGACGCTCAATTCCTTGCCGGCCCAATCGGCGAACGTCGCGGCCCCGTAATCGACGGCGAGGAATTGCTCCAGGTTCGCCGCGATTTGGCCGTCGATCATCTCCATCAACAGCGATTTGCAATCGGCGCCGTCGAGAATATTCTGGCGATAGCCGTAGGTCCGCTTACGTTGCTCGTCCATCACCTCGTCGTATTCGAGGAGGTTTTTACGAATTTCGAAGTTGCGTTCTTCGACCTTCTTTTGCGCGCCTTCGATGCGGCGCGAGACCATTTTGCTTTCGATCGCCTCGCCCTCTTGCATGCCGAGTCGGGTGAGAATGTTCTTCACCCATTCGCCGGCGAAGATCCGCATCAGGTCGTCTTCGAGACTCAAGTAGAATCGGCTGCTGCCGGGGTCGCCTTGACGACCGCAACGACCGCGGAGCTGCAAGTCGATGCGGCGGGCTTCGTGACGTTCGCTGCCGATGATGTGCAAACCGCCCATCGCCGCCACTTCGCGACCGGCCGCCTTCATCTGCTCGCGCTGCTCGATCTCGTTGACCAAGGCGTCCCATTCGTCTTGCGGAACTTCGAGACGAGTCGGGTACTTGTCTTTCAATAACGCCCAGGCCATCGCCTCGGGATTGCCGCCCAAGATAATGTCCGTGCCGCGGCCGGCCATGTTCGTGGCGATCGTCACGGCGCTCTTGCGACCGGCTTGCGCGACGATCTCGGCCTCGCGCTGATGATGCTTCGCGTTCAACACTTCGTGCTTGATGCCGCGACGATTGAGCAATCCGGAAATCAATTCGCTCTTCTCGATCGAGACGGTTCCGACCAGAATCGGACGCCCCGCGCGATTGATCTTCTTGATCTTCGACTTCGCGATTTTTTCCGTCTCTTTGAAGCCTTTGTGCTGGAACTCGATTTCGCCGTCGTTTTCGGAGACGATCTTGCCGACGTACTCATCCCCTTTTTGCGAGTAAAGCGTGTCGTGCTTGTTCAACCGTTCGATTTCGTCGGCGATGGCGTTGTACTTCTCCTGCTCCCCGCGATAGATGACGTCGGGATGATTGATCCGCTGCAACGACCGATTCGTGGGAATGGCGATCACGTCGAGGTGATAGATCTTCCAGAATTCGGAGGCCTCGGTCATGGCCGTACCGGTCATGCCGCCGACCTTGTCGTAGAGCTTGAAGAAGTTCTGCAACGTGACCGTGGCCAACGTCTGATTCTCTTCCTTGACGCGGACCCCTTCCTTCGCCTCGACCGCTTGGTGCAAACCGTCGCTCCAATTTCGGCCGGGCATCAGTCGCCCCGTGAACTCGTCGACGATCACCACTTCTTCGCCGTTGACGACGTAGTTGACGTCGAGCTTGTAGAGATGATGCGCCTTCAAGGCGTTGTCGATTAAGTGCGGCCATTCCATGTTGCCGGCCGTGTAGAAGCTCTCGACGCCCGCCAATTTCTCGGCGGCGCGAACGCCTTCGTCGGTCAGATTGGCCGTATGATCTTTTTCGTTGACCTCGAAATGCTCGCCTTTCGTTAACTGCCGGGCGATTCGATCGGCTTTCACGTAACGGCTAACGTCGTCGTGGGCCGGTCCGGAAATAATAAGCGGCGTACGCGCTTCGTCGATCAAAATATTATCGACTTCGTCGACGATCGCGTAATGCAGTCGGCCTTGCGATTGCTGATAATGCTTTTCGTAGCGCTTATCGCCCTTCGAGGCCGGACGCATGTTGTCGCGCAAGTAGTCGAAGCCGAACTCGTTGTTCGTGCCGTAAGTGATGTCGCACTCATAGGCTTTTTGACGGTCGGACGTCTCCATATTGCTTTGGATCGCGCCGACGGTCAGTCCGAGAGACATGTAGAGCGGGCCCATCCATTCCATATCGCGGCGGGCCAAGTAGTCGTTGACCGTGACGACGTGAACGCCCTTCCCCTCAAGCGCGTTCAAGTAGGCGGGAAGCGTGGCGACCAACGTCTTTCCTTCGCCGGTGACCATTTCGGCGATGTTGCCGCGATGAAGGACGACGCCGCCGATCATCTGCACGTCGTAATGACGCATGCCGAGAACGCGACGACCGGCCTCGCGACAGACGGCGAAGGCCTCGACAAGCAAGTCGTCCAACGTTTCGCCGGCGGCAAGCCGCTTGCGAAACTTCGCTGTTTGCTCGCGGAGCTCCTCGTCGGTCATCGCTTGGTATTTGGGCTCAAGCGCTGCGATGGCCGCAACCGTGGGCTGTAATTTTTTCACGAAACGCGCGTTGGCCGACCCGAACAGGCTCGTTACCGTTCGTTCGACCGTGCGACCTAAACCGCCGAATATTGCGCCCAGGACATCCCCAAGCTGCGATAAAAATTCTTCCATGTTCTCTTTTCTTTCAAACGTTCGCTGTAGGGTGGGACAGCGTCCCACGCTGCGTTCCAGCGTTTGTAAGGCGGGCCGAGCGAAGCGAGCCCACCAAAGCCGCACACGCAATGACGTATTTTAGCTATATAGCCCAGATTGCGACTATATTATCTCTACAACGCGTCATTCGCGCAATCTCGCAATGTACTTGCTATTGCCGCTAGGGGTCAAGAAAGGATTGTAATTTTATCCGTTTTTTAGCGAAGATGGGAGATATAGATAAGATTTCCGCATATTCCGGAGATATTTCTTGGCAAATCCGATCGCCTCAACATCGACCTCCCCCTCATCAGCCAATCCGCCCCTTTCCGCTCTTAGATATTTTCCTTGAATTCGGGCCGCGCGATTCGTCATTATTGCCTTGACGGCGACGCCGTTGGAAAGATTGGCGACCTTTCCTCCGTTCTTTGACAATTTACTAGCTATTCACGACCGGCGATTTGCATCGAGCGAACTCGCTAGGTTTGACGGGTCAACGTCCGCGCTCGCGACGCAATCTACGTCTGCCCGTCATCCCTAGCAGTTCGCCCGATTCGCGAGCTTGCTCCCAGCCGTAGGGCACTCTGCGGCGAGCGCCGCCTGCCTGCTTCGGTAACCGCTGATTGTCCCTCTTGCCCAACGGGGCTTTGCAACTTACCCCTGGTTTGCGGCGCAGCCGCTACTCGGGGAAAAATGCTCCCCGCAAAATACTACGTTGAAAGCGTTGCTCAACCAGGCGATCAACAAACATACGGCAATGCGAAATTTTAATTTTTCGGCCGAAAAAGGCGTCCATATTCTCCGGGCGCCTTTCGCTACGTTCGCCCCGGCTATCTCAAAGGCACAACGTCGAAATCGTATGGCACGCCGTTTTGGCCGCTGTCGCTCTTCGGCATCGAAACAGGAACCTTATCGATCGGCCTGCCCGTCGCTTTCTCAATGGCCGCGAAGAGTTTATCCAGATCCGAGGCCTTGGCGACGATCTTTCCTTCGCCGTCAAGTAGCCAATAGCCGGGAGCCTCGAATTGCCCAGCCCTCTCCGGAGTCACGCGCCCCTGCGGCCAAGGAAGCTCAAGCCGCTTTAACGCCGATTGCCATGCGTCAACATCCCGATCGTCGTCAAAGGAAAGGCACAATACGGAAATGCCCCTTACGTCGAACTCTTGCCGTACTCGCTGTAACGAAATCATCTCCCCAAGTCGTTGCTCCGTTTCGCTCGTCCAAAATGCGACCACGGTAAATTTCTTCCTATAGTCCGCTAACGAGCCGTCCGTTCCGTCCGGCTTTTTGAAGGTAAACGTCGGTCGGTCGCCGATTTGCGCGATGGGTTTCGTTTTGACTGAAATTTCCGGCAGCGTCAATTTCCCCTTCGCCATGTCCGATTCGGTCACAGTAATCGGCACGGCCTTGAATGCGAACGGATCGGAGATATCTATTCCTTTTCCATAGAAAAGCGTGACGAAGTCATAATGTCCCGTCGGCACGCCCTTGATGCGAAATGCGCCGTTCTCTCCCAGCCAAACAACCCAATGCGGGAATAAATCGACGCAAACGTCGCCGGATCTGGTTTTTATCCGCCGCGTTCCGCGAACGTCCAAAATCAAATCCAAAATTTCGAGCGAATCCGTTCCCGGCTTTCGACGAATCAGGTAGCTGATTGAATTGCCGTAATCCATTCGGGACGCCTCGCTTCCGACTAGCGAGAGCTTTCCTTGAACGACCGCGCCGGCATCCTCAATTGTCACTTCGCCGCTTTCGCCCGGCTTCAACGCCAGCGGAATATTCGGCCCTGACGAACCTTCTCTACGATTTTCCGCAGCGGAAACGCTCATAGAGCGAGGGATCACACGCGAAAATTCAAATCGGCCTTCTTTGTCGGTCATCGCTTGCAGGTAAGAGTTCACTTGCAACGTAAGATCGTTCGCCTCGCCGGTCGGCTTCAAATAGACCCGTGCGGCGACGGTCGGTTTTCCTCCGTCCACAACCTTTCCTTTAAGCGACGCCCAGGGTTGCAATCGCAACTCGCTGACGTCATGCGTATCGAGCCGATAACTCGCCAAAGCCCAACCGGCCTCCGTATTCACGAATATGGCGAACGGCGCTCCCGGCTCAACGAACTCGAACCGCCCCGCCGAATCCGTTTCACATCGATTGTCGCCCGGTCCAGCCGCTTGCTCGCCGTATTTCATCGCCTCTTCCGAAGCGGTAACCATGAAGACCGTCGCCTTCTCGACCGGCTTTCCCGCGGCGTCTTTCACCACCCCGACGACCGGCGAACTAGGTTGCATCCTAAAGTCCATCATGGAAGGAGCGTCGTTCGCTTTGAATTTCGGCCCCGTCTGCGCTCGATAGCCTTTCGCCTCGATTCGCAAGCTCACAAACGTATCGTTACGAGTGGGATGATACGTCAATCGGCCCTCTTTGCCGATCTTCGCATCCCGGCGTTCGGAAACTAAAAAATCGTCGCGAAACACATCCACGGGAATAATCGTGAATTGCGGAATCGGCTTGCCCGTCACGGCGTCAGTCACGCTTCCAACAATATTCCGCGCCGATTTAAATTGAATCGTCCGCGGCTCGCCGACGGCGATTTGCACCGTGTCGCCCGCGAATTTTTCCTTATCGACGGCGATCGTGACGGGCGCCTCCGGAGCGTCAGTCCAACGCCACATGCCGTCCTTATTCGTTTTTCGAGGAATTCCCCCATCGACCCCGTCGGCCATGTCGGAATTCAGGAACCACTTATCGCCCCAGCCGATGACTTGCACGTTCGCTTCGGAAACCGGTTTTCCGGATTCGTCAACGACGCGCAGCTCGATCGTCTTTCCTCGCTCCAATTTTACGTTAAGCGGCGGCATATTCTTCTGCGGCGTTATCGGTATCATCCGCGGCGAGTATCCCGTAGCGATGAAGATGAGCGTCGTTTCGCCATTCGGAAAATTCTTGAGGAGAAATTTACCGTCGCCGTCAGTTCTCAAGGCGTCCTTGTTTTGCTGTTCGCCGTAAAGGTCGCCCCCGTCGATCAAGATCATGGCGTCATTTCGCTTCAAAACCAGGGCGTTTTTGATCGGCTTCCCTTCGGCGTCGGTCACCGCTCCATTGATCGTTGCGCCCCTCCGTAACGTCAACGTCGCGGTCTGCTTGAGAAAGTCTGCCGTCGTAACTCCCGCCTCTTCCTGGAGCTCTCCACGCCTATAGCTTTGAACGTAGTCAGGATGCAGTACTGTCACCAAGAGCTCGGCCTTGGGATTGTTCGGCATATTGTCGATTCGCCAACGCCCGTCGGCGCCGGTCACCGCCGTAGCGTCCTCGGTGGCCAACCAAATATCGTAAGAGGTTCTCTGGTCGCCGTTAACAGGCCTTGTTTCATTGAGGATCGCGCGGACTTTCGCCCCGGCGATCGGCTTCCCCTCCTCATCGACGATACGCCCGCCCGCCGAAACGACCCGTTCTAACTGCACGAAATATTTTTCGGGAAGTTTTACGCCGCTCGACAGTTCGTTTTGCTCCCAATGCGAGAATGTCGTGGCGAACGAGGGCTTGCGAGCCCAAATCCTTACGATGGAATACGTCTTCGGCAATGCGACCTGAACGGCGCCCTCAACATTGGTCACGTAATCTTGATTGGACTTAAAATTCTCCTCCTCCGTCCATATCGAGGCGTGAACCGCGGCGTCCGGCATCGGCCGACCGTCCGGGTCGAGCACGACGACCTTCATCGAATTTACGGCGGGCGTGGCTGACTCCTTGGCCGCCGCGGCAACTGCCGGTTTTTCCTCCGTCTCGGCGAGCGCGAAGCGCAACGAGCCGAGCAGAGAGACGAGGACCAACGACGCAACGGCGAACGACGCGACCGAACGGCGACGCAACGGTAGATGGAACACTCGCTCTCGCAAAAGTTTTAAGCGGCGGCTAATCATCGAAGTTCGCGCCATGGCGATTCCGGCCGAAGGCGTCGGCATGACGGCCTCGATCGCCACTCGGGCCAACGTGCGGCAGTAGTCCTCGGCCCCGCCCACATAGTCGGCCGAAACCGCGTCGCAAACCATCTCGCAGGCGGCCAGATGGGCCGCCCGCATGCGCCAAGCCAACGGATGAAACCACAACAAAACCGACAGCGCTTGCAGCGTCGCGTTCCAAAGCGGATCGCCCGAACGCAGGTGCGTCAACTCATGAGCGAAAATACCCGGTAGATCTTCGACGAAAGTCGGTTCGCACATTTTCTTCGGCATGAGGAGAACGGGCCGAAACAGGCCGCAAAGGAGCGGCGAGCAAATGTTTTCCGAAGCGAGGACTTCGACGTGACGACGGCAACCGACCGCCTTGGCCGTTCGTTCGCATTGGTCAAGGACGTTGAGCGGAGGCGTTGCGGAGCGGGCGACCATCGCGCGAATCTGCGATTGACCGACGATCGAACGCAGGGCGAACGCGACGAATCCGAAAACCCATCCGGCCGGCAAAACGATTTCCCAAGAGAGATACTTCGCCAACTTGGCGGTGAACGGCTCGAACGTCGGCGTTTGCGATACGTTGGCGGAAGTCGAAATCGCGGCGCCGCGTCCGGCGACTCGGTTTTCCGAAGACGCGAGGCGTTCGATTTGCGACGGCGAGGCGACCGGCCTTTCAACGGAAACCGAGGGGCTTGGCGCCCGTACTCGCACGGAGAGCGACGGCAGGAGCAGACCGAGCGTCGGAAGAGCGACGAGTCCGACGGCCGTCGCGCGCCAAGCGAGAACTCGCCAACGGGGATTAACGCGGGCTAGCGCCCAATGGGCTGCCCAGGCGGCGACCAGCACAGCCGTGATTTTCACGAGAAGAAGCGTCGAGGGCGAGGCGTCGAGAATCGACTGCGAAACGCAGGAGATCAGCCATTGCGCGTTCATGACTCGCTCCTTTCCGAAGAGGCGTCCGAGGCGATTCGCTTTTTCGCCGTCTGCCGCAATTCAAGTAGTTCTTTTTCGCTGAGCTTCTCGGCGGCGATTAAGTGGCAGAGCAATTCCTCGGCCGAGCCGCCGCAAAACGTGTTGATGAGATCTTTCAAGCGAGAACGAAAGGTCGAAGCCTGTCGCGTCTTCGGACTGTAGAAGTAGGCCTTGCCCTGCAATCGGCGTTTGACGTGCCCTTTCTCGCAGAGGATCGTCAGATACGACCGCAAGGCGGCGTTTTTGATCGGCCGAGAAAAATGCTTCTGGATCTCGGCGGGCTTCATCTCGCCGTGATCCCAGAGAATCCGCATCACTTCCATTTCGCCGGCGGTGAACTGCGCCATAACTCCGCACCCTTTTTCGAGAAGACGTTCGATCGGAACTGCAGATGATTCTGCATATTCTTCGGCGAGCGTCAAGAGAGAAGTGCAGAATTTCCTGCATATTTTTAGAGGGGGGCCGGATTTCGCGCACAACACAAAAACCGCAAGGGCGCAAAAAAGAGGCGGCGGTTCCTAAAAACCGTCGCCTCTTTTCGTTCGTTCAAATTATCGCAAGCCGTTCGGCTTAGTCGAGGAATCCGACTAGGTCTTGGCTGCGGCAAGGTTGCTGCAGCTTGCGGACCGCTTTCGCCTCGATTTGGCGGATGCGTTCGCGGGTCACCTTAAAAATATGGCCGACTTCTTCGAGCGTGTAGCTGTAGCCGTCGCCCAGGCCGTAGCGAAGCTTGATGATCTCGCGTTCGCGGTAGCTCAAGGTCTTCAAGACGCGGGAAATCCGATTGCGAAGCATTCCCTGCGTGGCGCCGATGGCCGGATTCTTCGCCAAACCGTCGGGCAGCAAGTCGCCGAAATGGCTATCCTCGCTGTTGCCGACCGGGCGATCCAAGCTGATCGGGTAGCGGCTCATCGCCAAAACGCGGCGGGCCTCCTCGACGCAGGTGTTGCTCTCGCGAGCGGTCTCTTCCAACGTAGGCTCGCGTCCGAGCTTTTGCAGCAGCTTGCGATTCACGTTCCGCACGCGAGACATCGTCTCGACCATGTGGACGGGAATGCGGATGGTGCGGCTCTGATCGGCCACGGCGCGGGTGATCGCTTGACGAATCCACCACGTCGCATAGGTGCAAAACTTGAAGCCGCGTCGATATTCGAACTTATCGACGGCGCGCATCAAGCCGGCGTTGCCTTCTTGAATCAAGTCCAAGAAGCTCAACCCGCGGTTGCGGTACTTTTTGGCGATCGAGACGACCAAACGTAAGTTGCCTTCGGACAGACCGCGTTTCGCGCGTTGGTATTGAAGGTAAATTTCCTTCAAATACTTCACGCGGTTGCGCAAGCTCGTGGGCGACTCCTGCGTCGTTCGAAGCAGGTTACGGTATTCGGCGATCCAGGGTTCGCGTTCCTTGAGGACGCCGCCCATTTCGGAATGACGGCGAATGCGTTGACGCAATTCGTCAATGCGACGAGAAAACTCCTCGAGCGTCTTGATCATCGGCTCGATGCGTTGCGTCCGCAAGCCCAGCTCTTCGACTAGGCGAACGGCGCGACGGCGACGGCGACCCAAGCGGCGCCAAGCGGCGCGGCGTTGAGCGGCAGAACGAGATTTGCTCGTCGCCACGTTATAGTCGCGGCGATTGCGTTTCAGGAGCGTTTCGAGGGTGCGAAGATTATGCGGCAGACGGCCGAGAATCTGGTGCTTCTCCAATTGATCGGTGACCGAAACTTGCACGGTTCGATCGAAAGGAAGCTCGCCGCTTTGCACGCGTTTCAACACTTTGAACGCCGCCTGCATCACGTAGTCGCATTCCAGAACGCGACGACGAAAATGGGCGCGGGTGCGCTCGATTTGGCGAGCCAGCTTCACTTCCTCTTGGCGGGAAAGAAGCGGAATTTCGCCCATCTGCGTCAGATACATCCGAACCGGATCGTCTGACCAAGCGTCCCCTTCCGCCGCCTCTTCCAGCAACTCCTCGGCGCTAACGTCGAGGTCCGGATCTTGCCCGTCCTCCTCAGTCAACTCCGCATGATCTAAATCCACTTCGTCCAGCGCGTCCACCACGTCGTCGGCGAGATCCAACGGATCGTCGGCGCGCGATAGAGCCTCGTCTTCAAGACCGTCCAACAGTGCGTCGTACAAAGCAATACTCCTCACTTGGGCATGTACGGAAATCTTCAATGCCAAATGCGTTCCTCGCCGTCGTCGGCGGCGTCGAAATACAACGCGCGGAACGAAGCAAAACGGAACGAATAATTATGCGTGCAAAAAAATCGAAACGCGGCAATTCATTTATTATGCCGCATGCAACGGCCAAAGGCCACGAAAATTCTACCACCAATTTCGGGCGCCGCAGGCTCCCTTCGCCATTTGGCGAGCGATACCGTCTACGGCGAGAATTCACGCGCCTCACAAAGAACCTAAACGCGCCGCAACTCTCATCCGCGAAATCTCACGCGGTCAAACTTTGCGACCTAGCTTCCCTAACCGCAAAAACCAACCGCGCAATCGTCACACTTCGCGCACGATACATCGACGCGCTAGACAGGGCATCGCTAAAGCAGGGTTATATTCGCTTGCTCAATTTAGAGAGAGCAAGATCGGACCCTGGCGCCCGCAGGCCAAGATGCGCACACTGTCTTCGCCGACTAAACTAACAACCTCATTTTAATCGTTTGCACATCAAAGTCCAGTATTTTTTAGACCTTCTTCGCCCCCGCAAAAAACGAGAAATATAGCCCCCAAATGCCGACGCTTTGCGATAACCTTCCCCCTCGAATTCGCTAATTCTTCGGCAAAACACAAATGTTAAGGTAGGCAACATAGAGAAGATTGACCAAAATGAATTCCGTCGGACGTCGAACGACGATACACTGTAATACTTGAGACAACGATATTTTGCGAGATGAAGCGAATGTCGTCTTTTGCGATCAAGTGAAAAAACCGAGGAGATAATCCGTGTCGAACCGCTATTTGCTTACCTGCCGTTGCGGCGAAACCGTTCCGGTCGAACCGAAGCATGCCGGGTCGCAAGTCGAGTGTTCGTGCGGAGTGAAGCTTGACGTTCCGTCGTTGCTGGAGCTGCGCAAACTCCCGCGTGAAAACGTCGTTGAGAAACGCCCGCATTCCGCATGGGGACTGCCTCAGGCGTTGACTTTGGCGGGCGGATTGATTCTTGGCGCGAGCCTTGTTCTGGCCGCTGGAGTTAATTACGCTCGTCCGAGTCGCTTCATGAATAGAATTGAAACGCCTGAACAGTTCGCTAAGAACGTCGAAAAAGCGCCGTTATACGTGACTTGGCAAATCGCTAACAAAATGAAAAAGTCGGGGCTTGACGAGCGAACGGCGCTGCCGGAAATCGTCGACCGTGAAATTGATAAGGCTTATTCTGCGTACAACATCGGGATCGGAGCATTAGGCGCAATCGGAGCGTTAACTCTCGCAGGCGGCGTTCTTCTTGTCATAAAGCGTTCTTCCGTTCCTCGCGCCGGCAGGCGTTGATCGTCTCCCCTATTGCGCAACTCGGCAATATCTTCCTTGGCGAGCCGCGATCCCTAAAGCGGGCTATTGATTCAGAGCAAGCCTGCGGTACATAATTCGAGGAGCCGCCGAATACTTCGCGATACTTTTCCTGAACTGCAATCAAGCAATGACTTTTCAGCCGCTTTCAACGAACGGCATGTTGCACAACTCGAGCTCGGCGAAATGTAATTGTTTATAGGTTCGCGTCCCCAATATGCCGTTTTTTCGGCATATTTTCGTGGAACGCTTTTCGACGAGGCGTTCTCCGGCTAGAATCTCGTAAATAGACATGTGCTTTATGGCATATCGTTCATTATCGACGACGGAAAATATCCCGCTCCGCCGCAGCCGCCTATTCGCCCTTTTCACGGCTGACGAGCCCGGACATCGACGCTTGCGTCGCCGCCGCAAAACGCCGGTACTCGATGAACTACCTCGCCATTCGCGCATAGCGAGCGGCCATTTGGGATCAAGTCGCTCATTGCATCGTCGCGAAGGGAAATATCAACCTACATTTGCGCATGGTCAAGCGAATCGCGCTCACCTTCGACCGCCGTCGTTTCATTCACGACGCCGTCCGCGACGAAACGAATTGCTCACACGCCTAACCCTTTAAGAGCGACGCATGAAAGCCGCCTACATCGAAAAAACCGGTTCGCCCGACGTCATTCAGTTCGGTAGCGTGACTAAGCCAAAAATTGCCGGCGAGCAGATTCTCGTTAAAGTAAAAGCGGTCGCGGTGAATCCGCTCGACACATACATTCGTAGCGGGGCTTACGCCGCCGATCTGCCGAAGCCTTACGTGGTCGGCAGCGATTTCGCCGGAGTGGTCGAGGCGGTCGGTCCCGACGTAAAACGATTTCAGCCCGGCGATCGAGTGTGGGGAAGCAACCAAGGGCTTTTTGGCCGACAGGGGACGTTCGCTGAATACGTCGCGACGGACGAATGCTGGGCATACGCCACGCCAGAGGAAGTCGCCGACGCCGACGCTGCGGCGATGGCGCTCGCCGGCCTTACCGCGCACCTTGGTTTGTTCCGCTGCGCTAATTTAAAGGCCGGGGAAAGCGTTTTCGTCAACGGAGGCGCGGGGGGGGTCGGCTCGTGCGTCGTGCAAATGGCTCGTGCGATCGGCGCTCGCGTCTTCGCCACGGCCGGTAGCAACGAAAAAGTCGAAATTTGCCAACAGCTCGGTGCGGAGACGGCCGTCAACTACAAGACCGACGACATGGACGCGGCTTTAAAAAAATTCGGCCCGATCAACCTATGGTGGGAAACGCTACGGGAACATGATTTTGACCGTGCGATCAAGCACATGGCTATGCGAGGGCGAATTCTCGTGATGGCCGGCCGCGATTCGCGGCCGCAGTTGCCGGTCGGTCCGTTCTACACGAAGGATCTGACGCTTCTCGGTTTCGCGATGTTCAACGCGTCCCCGGAAGAGCAACGCAAGAGCGCCGCCGAGATCAATCGCTGGATGGCCCGCGGACGGATTCATCCGATCGTCGGCAAGACAATGAAATTGGCCGAGGCCGCCGCCGCACATAAGCTGCAAGAGCAGAACACGATAAAAAAAGCCGGTACGTTGACCGGCAAAATCGTACTCAAGATTTCATAACGCTCGTCTCCGCTTTCGCCGGAGCTACTTCAACCCGTTTTCGTTGAAGCACTGCGTATATTTCTTGTCGGTCCCCATGATATGCCCTTGCAGCCACGCCTTAAGCATATTCAATATTTCCAGGCTTAGCACGAATCCTTTTCCCTCGACGCGTTCTTTCAGGCTAATCGCTTTTTGCGCGAACTCGTCATGCTCTTTTTTGTGCGAGGGATAGCCTTGGTAGTTAAACTTTCGCATATAATTCTCTTCGCACTCGAAATGCGTTTGCGTATAAGCGACAATATCGAACACAATTTTCTTCGATACGTCCGCTCCTTTGTTTTCGGTCATCGCCGAATGCAGCGAATTGATCATGTCGATCAATTTCTTATGTTGCGAGTCGATTTCCGCAACGCCCACGGAATATCCACTCGACCAATCAAGAAACGCCATCGTCCGCCCTCCCCGTTAACTTTTCTGTTAAAAAGATCGTTCACTTGAACGTCGCCTCATCGGCTCAGAAAATATAGGCTGAGAACTATCTTCCGACTTTGAATTTACCGTATATTTAGCTGGTCTGCGAGTAAAAAATAACTTTGCCGACGTCACGCATCAACGAAGCGCTCGATAAACGAGTAAATTCATTTCCTTACCGAGACGGAATTGGGTATCATAGGAATTGCGTGAGGTTCTCGTCTCGTTATTTTTTGTCGCACCGACTATTTGCCGTACGTCAATAACAATGATTATGGTCGCCGATAAAAACTATCGCCAACTTCGCCGAGGGCGCCGCTTCGCTATCGCGACGACGTTCGTCGCGATTTTCGTCTGCGCCGTCTCACGGGCGGCCGAAAACGCTCCGCAATCGGCCGAAGCTTCAAGACCGCCGAGCGATTCGGTCGTTCGCATGATCTTCGTCGGCGACGTGATGTTGACCGACGAGCCGGGAAAGGCCGTCGCCGCCGGCGTCGATCTCTTCGCTCCGTTTAACGAGATCTTTCACGACGCAGACCTCGTCGTGGGCAATTTGGAATGCGTAATCGCGACGACCGGGAAGCCCGTCGAGAGGAAGCCCTGGACGTTTCGCGCCGATCCGCGTTGCGTCAATTTGCTCGCCAAGCATTTCCACGCCGTATCGTTGGCCAATAATCATTCGGGCGACTTCGGCAAGGGAGCGCTCGTCGAATGCCTTGACCGACTTGACGGCAAGCTCGCGTATTTCGGAGCGGGGCGAAATCTTGACGAGGCGCATCGGCCGCGAATCGTCGAACGCGGCGGGCTCCGAATCGCCTTGCTCGGCTACAACGAATTTCACCCGCGCGAATTCGAAGCGGGAGAAAAATCGCCCGGCGTCGCCTGGAGCGTGGACGAGCGAGTGATCGCCGACGTTCGCGCCGCTAGAGAAAAGGCTGACCTCGTGATCCCCTTTATGCACTGGGGCGAAGAGGAGGAATTGGCGCCGAACGAAAGGCAACGAACGCTTGCGCGAAAGATGATCGACGCGGGAGCCTCGCTCGTCGTCGGCGCCCATCCGCACGTCACGCAAGGAGCGGAGTATTACCGCGGCAAGTTGATCGTCTATAGCCTGGGAAATTTCGTCTTCGACGGATTCGCGACCCGACCGACCAAAACCGGCTGGATTCTGCGATTTTCGCTAAACAAGAACGGCTTAATCGCGTGGAACGTCTTGACCGTCACGCTGGGCGACGAGGGGCTGCCCTCGCTCGATCCTCTGGCCGCTGGTCTTTCCGGAGGAGCCGGCGAAGCGACGATGGAAATGCGCAGGATAAGCCCGCGAGAAAGCTTCTGACCTTCGACGCCCGCATCGGCGTCGCTCTACTTTAGTCCGTGCTCATGAAGACAAGCGGCGTATTGCCTATCCGCGCCGAGAATATGTCCCTGCAGCCACGACTTTAGGAGCTCCAACGATTCCAAATCAAAATGGCCCTGGCGTTCCGCTTTCTCTTGAAGGCGGTGGATTTTTTTGTCGAATCCTTCATGCGCGATTTGGTGCGTGCGAAAGCCGGCGAAACCGCACTGCTCCATATACCTTTCTTCGGTGGCGAAGTGGGCGGTCATGAAGTCCGCGAGTTTTTCAGCCTCTTTGGGCAATACGTTTTTCTCGCCCTTCTCTTCGATCAACCGATACACCTCGTTGATGAAGGCGAATAACTCTTGATGTTGCGCGTCGATCTCCCCGATTCCGATGGAGTATTTCTCCGTCCATTCCACGAAAGGCATGGGAGCGCGCTCCTTGTGTCCCGTATTCATAACGTCTTTCGCCTCCGCGCAATACTCGGACTTATAGAATGCAAATGCGTTTCTGTTTGAATTCGCCGATTGACTCTTACGTCCGTCGAACCGTCGCTAAACGGCGCAGGCGTTCCTAATCCGCGAATACGCTCGTATCCCTACCCGCAGAAATATAGAACGCAAATCGCCTCAATGTACTGCCGAATACTCATTTAAGGCATTCCGACGGTCGTCGAAGAGCGCCTTGCGTATCGGCTTTGAGACGGAACCGCAGAAAACGTCTCGATTTGAAGAAAATTCCCCCGAAACAAGATGGAAAACGTCGATTAACCAGCCGGAGAATAGCGCAATTTTCGAGTTTCGCGACCGATCCGCATTTAGCGATTGCACCGCCCCGCCCTAGATCGAAGAGCGCTTTCCGCATGGCGGTCGCGTTTATCGATCACCCATGCGGAAGCCCCCCCGATTCGATTCAACAATCAGGTCAAGCCAAGAGCCTTTTTCTTTTCTTCGATAAAACGCAAGTGATTGGCGATGTGATTGACGCCGCTTCCGGCGAGAAGATTCTCCAGCGTGAAGGGACCGCGCTCATTATGATTGCCGATCCGCTGATAATCCTCCGGCTTGAGCGTGCGGAGGATTTTCGCCATCTGGCTCCGCGTCAATTCGATGATCGCCAACTCCTCGCCGACGTCTCGTTTGTCGTAGGCCAAGCGTTTGGCGTAAGCAGTCTGATCGGCGCCGAGGACGGTCGGCTCGTCTTCGGCGATGACGCGTTTCATTCGATCGGCGATGATCGGATCAAAGTCAGCGAGGTGGGCGACCACTTCGCGCGTGGTCCATTTGTCGGGAAAAGGCCGGGCGTCGAGTTGCTCGTCGGTCATTCCTTCGACGGCGGCCCGCAACGCTTTCGGTCCGGCGAGATATTCGTCAATCAATTTAGCGTAGTCCATCGCGCGCTCCTTGGAATAAGACTGAAAAAAAGAACTTCCGTCCCGCCTTATTCGACAAGAGGCTCAACGGCGGTTTGCAGTTCGTGTTTTTCCTGCAAATTTCGTAATTCCCACAATAGGCAAACGCCGGTCAGCGCGGCGGAGCAAACGTCGGCTGCGGGCATGGCGGCCCAAACGCCGGTCAACCCGAAAAAGCGAGGGAGCACTAACGCTGCCGGAATCAGGCACAAAACTTGTCGCGACAAAAAGAGGAACATCGCCTTGAAGGGCTTGCCGACGGCTTGGAAATAACTCGCGCTGACGACCTGAAAACCGACGATAGGAAACATCAGCATGGCGATCCGCATTCCGTGCGAGCCGACTTCGATAAGTTCTCGGTCGCTGTTTCGATCGAAGAGGCGAATAACTTGGCCGGGAAAGCACATAGCTACTAGGTAACCGGCGACGGCGAAACAGGTCGCCGCCAGCGAGGCGCAAAGCAGCGTTTTTTTCACGCGATCGAAGCGTTTGGCGCCGTAATTGAACCCGATGATCGGCTGCGCGCCTTGATTGATTCCGAAGATCGGCATCGCCGCGAGCATAATCACAACGTAGAGGACGCCCATCGCCGAGACGGCGATGTCGTGGCCGTAGAACTGCAGTTCGCTGTTGAGGATTCCATTGAACGCGGCGGCGGCCAACTGCATGGCGAAATGCGGAGAACCGATCACGGCGATCGCGCGGCAGGTCTCGAGGCGCGGACGGAGGTTGCGGACACGAATCTTCAGTACTCCATGTCCGAGCGTAAAATGCCAGACAACCCACACGGTCGAGACGGCTTGGGCGAGGACGGTGGCAAGAGCGGCTCCTTTCATTCCCCAATCGAAGGCGAAGAGGAATAGCGGCGCGAGAATCAAGTTCACGAATACGCTGATTAACATCGTCGCCATAGCGATGAAGGGATTTCCTTCGGCGCGAATCGCCGCGGCGAATCCGAAGCTCATGGTTTGAAACGCCGCACCTAAGGCGATGATCTGCAAATAATCCTTGGCAAAAGGAAGAACTTCGGGACTAGCGTTAAACGCCTTCAGAATCGGTTCGGCGAAATAGACGCCCAAGGCCGATTGAATCAACGAAACGACGATCATCAGGGTGAAGACGTTGCCGAGGACTCGCTCGGCGTCGGCTTTGCGACCTTCGCCGAGACGTATCGAAATTAAGGCGGCGGCGCCCAACCCCAACAACATGCCGAAGGCCATTTGAATGAGCATGTAAGGAAAGGCGAAAGTGATGCCGGCTATCCCGTCTTGCCCAATTTTTTGGCCGACGCAAACGCGATCGATGAACATGTAGAGCGCCTGCGCGATCATCCCGCCGATCGCCGGTAAAGAGAATTTGAGAAGCAAGCGCGGAATGTCCCCTTCCGCCAAGTCTTTAACGTCGCCTCGTCCGCTCATCGAAAAATCCGCTTTCACCTTGCCATCGTTCGTATCTATTCCATTATCTTATCGCCCGACGCGAGATATGGACACGGCAAAGCGGAACGCCGTTCGCAAGAAAACAAAGACGGCGGCGGAAACGCGGCCGCCGCCGTTTGCGCAAGATTCGTTAGTTTAGGACGTTACGCCTTGAGGCGGCGTCTAACGACGGCGTTTTTCCGCAATTGCCGCCGCTGCGGACAATACCGCTAATAGTACGTAGAAAGAAGGTTCCGGCACGGAGTTTACCGCTCCGTCGGCGGACGACGCCGTCGCCGAGTCCGACGCGGAACTGCCGCCGAGGACTAGCGTGTCGGCCACCAGGCAGCCGACGACGAGCGAGGCGCTTCCGCCGACCGTAACGACGCCGGTTCCGGTAACGGACTGAAGAGTCGTCGTGCCGCCTGTAAGGGTCAATTTTCCGTTCGCCGTGACCGTATTGGTCAAGAGCGAACCGACAACCTTCAATTCGGAGCCGCTCGCCACGGTCGCACCGGCCGTCAACGCCAACGAGGCCGAGGCTCCGACGGTCAGTTTTCCGCCGGAGCTAAGTTTGAGGCTATTCGCCTCCTGCGAGCCGCTGACGGTCACGAGATACGCCGTATCGACGACGGCATTGGCCGTGTAGTTGGGCGAAGGAGGCGCTGAGTTCGACCACGTCTTGTCGGTCCATGCTCCGTTCGCGCCGGCGGACCACTTCATGTCGTGCAGGCTCACGACCTGAATCCAACCGTCTTCTTCAACGAAGCTGGCCGAGACGCCGGCAAGATCGGTGTCGAACGGTCCGCCGTCGACGTTGGCTCCGACGTTTTGCAAGGAAATGCGATACGACGAGCCGACAGTCGCGCCGTTCGGATTAACGGTCAAATAGGCGAGAACGCCGTTGGCCGAGACGCTTCCCGAGGCAGTCGTCGTCGAAGCCGCCGCCATCAGGTCGAGATAAAACGGATCGCAACCGGTGTTCGAGGCGTTGAAAACCGTGCCCGATCCGACCACATCCAAGCTGACGATGGCGGGAGTCGCATCGGTTCCGCCGTTGGCCGCTCCGCCGTCGCCGACTTGCACATAGAGATTGACGCCCTCGATTTTTTCGTTCGACGACGTTGAGATATAAATCGGGATGCGCCGCGTCTGACTCGTGTTGAGCATATACTGCGTACCGATCGAAATGACTGGCGCGCCGAATGCGCTAGCAACCGATAGGACGCCTAGAATCAAAGAGGCGAAAAACGAGCGGGTCATATTATTAACCTCGAATCTTTTGGAATTTCAAAGAGGACGTGACGGCAAGAGATTCGTCGGCCAGCTTCTCCTCCAAGGAAGAGGCCAATCGACGGCGTAAGGCGTCATAATCTTGACTGGTCGTGAGTTTAGAGGCGGTCGCCGCAAGGATCGAAGACGAAGCGAGTGAAAGCGGCGTCGAGGCCGTCGTTTTAAGAGCGCTCGAGCGGGCCAATTCGATCTTCTTCACCGTTGCGGAGCCATCGCCGACCGAGACGGCGGCGGGAGCGGTCGTTCCGACCGACGTCGCAACGCTCTGGCTCTGCGATCGCTCGCGAAGCTGCGAGAAGAAAGCGTCAGCAGCGAGCGTCGCCGGAGTCCTGACGGGTTGGATGACGAAACCGGACGCGAAGAATCGCGAGGTCGGCGCGGCCGACAAGATGATTTTCGCGGTCGACGCCGTCGTCGAGGCGGCGGACGAAGACGAAGCGGTCGTCGTGACCGAGCTCGACGAAGGAGCCGGAGCCAACGCCGCAGCGGCGGGAGCGGCCAACAGCGTCAACGTCTCGCCGAGATTTCCCCGGGCGATCAAATCGTCGGTCGCGTTCACTTTGCCGTCGCGATTGTAATCGTAGGCGTTCGTGATCGCAGCCGCCGTGAAGCCAGTCTTATGCGTGCGGGAAGCGTCCTCGTCGGAAGAGGTGATCGCAAAATCGTTCCCCGATTCGCCGACCAAGTTGCCGAAATAGAACGTATCGGCCGATTTAAGTCCGGTAGCGGCGGTCGCTTTCACAGTGACTTTCAACCATTCGTTCTTGATCGCTCCGTCCTCCCAAATAATCGTAACGCGATAGGAGCCGCCCGTTCCCGCTCCTTTGCGAACGGAAATCGACTTCGGCGCGACCGTCGTCGTCCAAGAGGTCGGATCGGCGGAGTCGCCGACGAAAAATTGGAAATCCGAGGCGGACAATCCGTCTGGATTGGCGAGGTTCGTAATATCGACAATGACTCCGTTGATGCCGGAGGCGTAATTCGTGACGTTCGCCGACGTCGCCGTGCCGCCCGAAAGCAACGCGGTCTTGTCCGTCGCGATCGCCGAGTCGTCCGACGTCGAATCGAACTTTGAATTATTGTAAAAGATTTTTCGCGAGGCGACGGTCGCGGGAATCAACGAGCCGGGGGTCGGCGTCGCCGCGATCCAATTGTCCGAACCGTCGTTTCGATCATAGGCCGAGATGCGTTGCACGGAATTGCCGGTTCCGTCGGCTGTCGAAGGCCACGGTGATTTGTCTTTGTATTCGATTTTGCAAATGGTCTCGTTCTTCGCGTCGACGAGGCGGATCGTATCGGCCGAGTCGCTGAGCGAATAGGTATAGGCGCCGACGACGGTCAGACCGGTCAAATTGTAACGCGTCGCCAAGGCGGTCGGATTTTTGGCGACGATGATGAATTGGTTGGGGCCGAGGCTCGTCACTCCGGACGAACTGATATCGAACTCGACCCCTTCAGCCTGCGTTAGATCGCGCGAGAGCCGCACTCCGGTCAAATCGATGGCGACGGCGGAACTTGCGTTGTAAATTTCGATGAACTCGAAATCGGTCGCCGTATAGGCGCTGCCGACGGCCGGCGCCACGGGATTATAATCGAACTCGGTAATTTCCAAATATTTTTGCGCGTCGCTTGCCGTGTCCGGAACGTCGAACGTTGAAACGGCGACTCCGTCGGCGTTTTTGAGCGTGAGCGTTTCGCCCAGCGCGGAAAGCTGGCCGTCGTAGCCTCCGACGACGAAAAGGCTCTCACCGCCGGTCGGTCCGCTCGTTCGCAACTTGAACGCTTTCACGTTCGGCGAAACGTAAATCGATCCGCCGGCCGCAATGACGGTTCCCGCCTTGAACGTGAAATCGATCGCGCCCGACAACTTCCAGCCGGAGATATCGACCGCCGTCGAGTTGGAATTCGTGAGCTTGACGTACTCTTGATCTTGATCGCCGGAGGCGGGCGAAACCTCGACTTCGGCAATGCTGATCGTCATTGAACTCAATTGCGAGTTCGGAATGCCGGCGTTGCTCGAATTGGTGATGCCGATCGTCTTCGACGTGTTGTTCACGCTATGCGTGACGTACAATTCGGTTCGTCGGGGATCGAGGAACAGCGTCTTCAATTCGCTGATTCCGGTGGCGAACGACTGCGTGCCGAGTCCGTAGGGGCCGCTGTTCGGCGGCCAACCCCATTTCGCGCGGTCCATGTTCGCCTCTTGCGTGATCTTTGCGACGATCTCGTCGATCTTCGCTTCGATCACGCGATCGGCGTAGGCCGTGCCGGGAGCCTGCAAGAATTCGTCCATTATGGTCCGCATGCGGCGCAAGAGCATTTCGCGCGTCTCGGGCGTCTGAATGATCGCGTCGTACAAGCGATTGAACGCCGAGCTGGAGAGGCACAAGCACGAACTGCTGCCGTAAAGCGGATGACTCTTATTCGCGTCGTTCGTCGCCTGAATGACGCCGTTCGTCGAGGTCGAGTCGGCGTAATAGAGCTGCCCGAACGAGAGATTCGTGTCGAAGGGAATAATTCGCCACAGTCCGTCGCCTTCCGTATCGCAATAGAGCGTCATATTCGCCCAAACGTCGTCGGCCTCTTGCGTGATGCGAGCCACGGCGAGGTAATTGATGACTTCGGGCAAATCGAGCATATCGAACAGAGCCTGTTTTCGAGCCGCCGACGTGTTCGACGTATCCAACGCCGCCGCCAACGTATCGAAGTCGGACCAATCCTCCCAGGTCCGCGTCTCTTTTTCCATCGCCCAACTGTGGCTCGTCGTAAGCGTGCCGACGCCGCTGTACATTGCGCCGTCCGGATCGTAGCCTAATTTTTCCAAGAGCGATTTTCCGGCGGATTGCACTTGGAAAGCGAGTTGCCAGAACTGCCCGTTCATTTGCAAGCGAACGGGCATGTCCTCCGTGGCGCCCACGCCCGCCGCATTGTAAAGCCACATTGCCAAATACTGACGGATGTAGCTCGGATCGACGTATTCGGCGTTCAGCGAAATGCTGCCTACTTCCGTGCCGTCGTCCAGCGTGAACTTGTGACCGGAATTGAAGGAAATATGATGCGATCGCTTATATAGATATCGCGTCGTGTTTCCTTTGATCGTAATCAGCACGTTGTCGAACAATTGGCCGTTGTAATAGAAGCAGCCGCGAGCGCCGGCGTCGGTGTCGACCGTCGAGTAAACGTGGTCGCTGCTCGGATCGTGATAGTTTTCCACGAAGAAGTAATACGTCGGCAATTGCGTGCTGACGGAATCGAGCGCGACGGTTCCGTAATACTGATCGGAGTCGGTCGAGCTAAGGTACGACGGTCCCGTGCTTTGCACGCTGCGCGTATCGGTCGCAATCACGCGCCATCGCAGCATTTCGCCAGCTCCGACCGCCGAGGTGGGCAGCAAGGTCGTATATATCGAGTCGCCTGCGATGAGGTCGCCGTTTAATCCGTCGTCGTGCATGACGAGCGTGCTTTCGGCGTTGAACATGATTCGATAGGCCAACACGACCGAGCTGACCGCCGCGATGGTCTGCGTGACCTTGGCGGTAATCGTGAGCGGCTGGCTCGATGAGTTGCCCAAGGGACGATCGACGACGTTCGTCACGTCGGTTATATACGGTCCGAGGTCGGTCTTGCCGACGCTATTGGCGGCGCCGGGCGTGGCCGAGGCGAAATAGGTCCGAACGAGAGTCATCGATACGCCGGTCAACGTCGGCGAAATCAAGAAGTTCGAGTCCGACGACGAATTATTCAACCCTTGAATCGCAAGCACGTTCGCGCCGTTCTGCAGCAAACCGGAAGATACGGTAATGGTCACGATGGTCGAACGGTCGGACGAATGGGTCGTCGTGGCGGCCGAATTATAGGCGATCGACGTCGGAGCGTTCACGCTGGCGACTTGCTGACCGTTGATCCACGCCACGAAACCGTCGGCATACTGCACCTTGAGCTGCAACGTCGTCAGGGCGCTCACGTCGCTGACGTTGAACGACGAGCGAACGTAAACCGAGGAGTTCACGCCCGACATTTGCGACTGAACGTTCGTGCCGATGTCGCTCGAATTCACCGGCTCGTCGACGCCCTGGTATACGCTGGCGATTTGGGCGGCGGTGAGATTCGCGTTGTAGAACCGAAAATCGTCCAGGAGTCCGTTGTACTTCTTCGCGTAGGTCGTGGTCGAGCATTGACCAAGTTTAATCGTTTCGGTAAGAGACCACGCCCAAGCGGCCGTATTCGTCCCTTGCTTGCTGAGAACGCCGTCGATGTAAATAGCGTTGGCGCCGCCCGAAGCTTGGTTAAACGTGACCGTAACGAGATGCCATTGATTGTCGCTCACCGAGGCGACGGAGGTAATGTCGCAAACGGCCGTGGAATTGTTCTGTTGATAGGTGCGAACGCGGATCGCGCCCGTATCCGTCTGCACGATCGACATTCCGCGACTTGATCGCAAGTCGAAGAGACAGGCGCCTTCGCCGCCGCTGCCGGTCGTTCCCGACGATTTCATCCAGAACGAGATCGTCCCTGAAGTCGTACTGGTGAAATCCGTGCTTGCGGCGACCGTGACTTGGTCGTTTTCCGAGGCGTTAAATTGCAGCACGCCGTCGCGAGTCAAGGGCGAGGCGGCCGTGTCGCTCTGTTCGGAAATCCACGAAACGCTACTGTTGACGTTTGTTCCGTTATGTCCGGCTCCCGAGGTGTCAGTCACAAGGGTCGCTGAGGTCGTCGAGTTAAGCCGCAACTTCAGATTCGTCGAAGCGACCGCCGATAAGGAGCCGGTAGAGCCGACGTTCGTGGTTCCCGTCGTCCACGAGGAATCGTCGAACGACGCGCTCGTCCAAGTTGTTCCCAAGGAGCTTCCGCCGTTCGTCGTGGTGGGAACGAGAATTTTCGCCGCGGCGCCTTCGGCGAGTAAGGTTGTCGAAGAGGCGTTGTAGCCAATGCCGTAGGAGATGTCGGTGACTTGCGACGGGAACGTCGGCGAATACTCGCAAGAGACCGTTCCGTCGGGACGATACAGGCCCAGATATTCCCCGGCCGCCTCTAACTTGAAATTCGTATGATAATAGCCCCCGGCGTCCACGTAGTTCTGTACGTCTTCGCCGGACGCAAAAATGACCATATAACTATTGGCGGCGATCGTCGCCGTGGGAAACGCCCACTTCGTCGTCTTCTTCGCGTTATCGGTCAGATGCCAGCCTTCGAGATTCACCGCGTTGGCGTTGGGGTTGTAGATTTCAATCCAGTCGGCATGCTTCCCGTCGCCGTCGGCCAACGAAGTATCGTTGCTCGCCATGAATTCGGTGATAAGCAGCGTCGTGGCGTCGAGCATTTGCCGCGGTTCGACTTCCTCAAATCGCAATCGACGAGTACGAACGCGGGATTTTTCGTATGAACGGACCTTTTCGCCTCGGTGACGTTTGGCCGGCCATGACTTTCCGAAAAACGACATGCTTCCCTCTATTGAATTTCCCGCCAAATAGCGAAAAGATAACGGCGAACGCGACGATTGCGACATTGAACGAGCCGCATTCCGCTCTGACGAACGCAAGATGAGAAAACCGCTCGACGACCGGGCCGCGATAAGCCGAAACTACCGCAAAAGCTGACGCCGGATCGTCTAAAAACCTAATACAATCATAACAAAAAACGCGAACGACCGCAACGATTATAACGATCCAAACGGATCCTCCGCCCGAAAACGCGACCGATAAAAATGTAACGATCTTCACCAATTTCAAAGGGCGTTTTCCAAACCTTGCGGCGATCTTCGCACCTAAAGCGATATTTGACCGGCAATTACAATCTTACGAATTCCCAGCCGCGTGACGTTACAATGCCCCTCGCGCAATGGAGAGGGAATCGCCGGCTACTTCAACGTTAAAAGTCGAATTTCGCCGATGGTCTTAATTACATTCACGGCAAGCGATTGCGCGGAAAGGGGAAGCGAAGCGCCGACGCCGCTCGTCAAGCTCAACGCTCGCCTAGCTGACGAGTTCACTTCCTGGAACGCGTCCAAACGCTCCGCGAAGACTGCATAGAGCCGTTCTCTCGCTTTGGCAATCGTCGCGTTTTCCGCATTCGTCCCCTCCGAGGAAAGCGGCGTCGAGAAGACTGCGCTCGCCTTCGCACGCAACGCCTCGAAAGAGGCGTTCATCTCTATAGCCTTGACCGCCGCAGCCAATCTCAACGCGTTCGACGGAACGGCCTGTGAGCCCGTCATAGCGGTCGCCGACAAAGCGGAACTGGTCGTTGCGACGGCCGTCGGAGCCGACGTGGTCGGAGCGACGAACGTCGTCAACGCCTCGCCCAAGTTATTCCTTGCAATCAACTCGTCGGTCGCGTTCACTTTGCCGTCTCGGTTGAAGTCGTAACGGTTCGCGATCGCAGCGGCGCTGAAACCGGTCCTGTTCGTGCGTGCAGCCGACTCGTCCGCGGCGCTAATCGCCAGATCGTCGCCCGACTCTCCGACGAGATTGCCGAAATAGAAGGCGTCGGCCGAGGCCAAGCCCGTGTTCGTCGTCGCCTTGAGGATGACGTGCAGCCACTGATTTTTGATCGCGCCATCGGCCCAAACGATCGTGATGCGGTACGAACCGTTGACCCCCGCTCCTTTTTCGACGGAGATCGACTTCGGCGTCGGAGCGGTAGCCCAAGCGCTAACGTCATCTTCGTCGCCCACTCGGAAGGTGAAATCCGCGGCCGACAATGCATTCGGATAGGCCAAATTTTTCACGTCGATAATTATGCCGTTAACCCCCTTTTCGTAGCTCGTGACGTTCGAGAACGTCGCCGTCGCGCCCGGCAGCAACGCCGATTTGTCGGTAGCGATCGCGGCGGAGTCGGTCGAAGAATCGAATTTCGAGCCGTTGTAAATAACGTAACGACCGAGAACCGTCGCGCTGACGGTCACGGTCACGGAGCTAGTGATCGTTAAGCCGCCGGTATCTCTGATCGTGACGAGAAAGACATAAACTCCGCCCTGCGTGAACGTGGCCACGGTCGATTTAGCGGAGTTGGTGCCGTTCGCGCTGAACGAAACGGCGCCCGGCCCCGTCGCCGACCATGCGTAAACTAAATTCGCTTCGCCTCCGTCGTCGGCGCCGACCACCGAAAGCGCGGTCGTCGAGCCGGTCGTCACGCTCGGCGAAGCGGAAGCGGCTCGGCCAACCGTCGGCGCAACGTTGGCGCTCGTCACCGAGACGTCGGAAAACGTCGTGACGCAAGTTATATTGGCGCCGTCCGACCAAGCCGTTAAACCGCCGTAAGCGAGCGAGTTCATCGTAATCGAAACGGTCTTCACCAGCGTCCACGTCGTTCCGTCGGCGCTGTAATAGCCCGAGAAATTGCTCCCCGATCGAACGAGTTTCAACCAAACCGGAATGGCTTGATAGGCGTAGGCGTATTTTATCGTTCCGCCGTCGCTCGTTCGGTAGTAGAAAAAGATATGGTTCTTTCCGTCAAGCGCGGCGACGATGCTGGCGTAGGGCGCTGTCGCGGAAGTCGAGCTTTGGATGACCAAGCCGCTGGCGCCCGTTGAGGACGATTGGGTAGCCACTTTGCAAATCAACGTCGAGTCGCCGACGACGCCTTGATAAACGAAATGGCTTCCGCCTGACGAGGCGTTGGACGCGGTGACAGTGAAAATTCCGCCGGAGTACGTCGCGTTTCCGGCCACGCCGACGGCGCCGAGATCCGCTGAAACCCACGGCGAGATGAGGGGAATCGCGATGGCCGCCTCGGCTGAATTATCGCTGGCCCCCGACGAATTCACCGCCGAGACGACGTAATAATATTTTCCGCCGCTCGCGACAGTCGTGTCGCTGTAGGAAAGGTCCGTCACCCCTTGGGCGATCGTCGTGTACGGTCCGCCGCTGTTGTCCGAACGTTTAATGACGTAGCTGGCCGCGCCCGTGACGGCCGCCCACGTCACTTTCGCCTCCGCCGACGAAACGACCGTCGCGACCACGCTCGTCGGAGCGTCGGGCGGCGTCAGGCTGCTGTAGACGACGTAGATATTCGGCGTCGGCACGGAGGTCGTTTCCGTTCCTAAATAAAAACTCGTATGCGTCGGTTGATTGTAGGCGCAGTTTTGATTCGCCACCGATTGACGATATTGCGAATCGTGCATGAGCGTGTAAATCCGCGTCATCGATAGATTGACGGTCGTATAGATCCGCAGTTCCGTGCTGTCCGTCGAGCGCCAAATTACTTCTTCGCGCCAATCGCCAAAAATGTCGGCCACCAAACAGGGCGTCGATTTCGAACCGTTGTTCGAAGAGCAGCCGCCGGCGGAAAGAAGCGTCGTTTCGCCGCTCTCGCTATAGTTCGTGATGGTCGTGCCGTTGAGCAGCTCGCGGGTCGTGTCGGAATCCCACCACACGAGGAAGTTGCAGGAACTAGGGACGGTCCCCACGGAGTTTCCGTCGCAATCGTAGAGATACGAGCTGCCGGCGCACCAAAACTCGGCGCCGGGATTGTCGGGATCAATGTCGTCGCAAACGCCGCGTCCCACGTCGCCTGTCGATGCGATGCTCGCCAGCAACGTCCCCGTCGCGGCGTCGTGCAATTCGATGCCGGCCGAGCTGGCGCTTTCGTGGACTTCGAAAATCTCTAAACCGGAGTTATTCAGATCGAAGTCGCCGACGTGCATGGCGTCGCCGTGCCCCAAGCCTGTCGAATAAAGACCTTTACCGTTATCGTCGATCACGCAAGCGCCGTAAACGATTTCATCTTTGCCGTCGCCGTCCACGTCGGCCGCGGTCACGTAATGGAAGCCCTGACCGACGTAGGCGCTGTTAACGTTGCTATCTTGTCCGACGGCGGCCTCGAACGACCAGACCTCCGTCAATTTGCCGTCGCGCCAATTCCAAGCGACGACGAAGTTTTTCGCATAGGAAGATTGACCGTAATAATATCCTCGGCACATGACGATGCTCGGTCGAACGCCGTCGAGATAGGCGACGCAAGCCAAGAATCGATCGACGCGATTGCCGTAGCTGTCGCCCCACTTTGAAACGGTTCCGCGTTCCGGAAGATAATCGGTCGTAGCCAGCGCGGCGCCGGTCATTCCGTCGAAGACCGTCAGATACTCCGGCCCGGAGAGAATGTAGCCCGACGAATTGCGATAATCGGCCAACGAGTCGCCGGACATAAGCACATAGGCGCCTTTGCCGTCGACGGTGTAAGGCGCGGTTCGACAAACGACCTCGGCTCTCCCGTCGCCGTCGAAGTCGTAGGCGAGAAACTGCGTATAGTGGGCTCCGGCGCGAATGTTGATCCCTAAATCGATGCGCCAGAGCAACGTGCCGTCCATCTCGTAGGCGTCAAGATAGACGTTGCCGGTGTACCCCGATTGCGAATTGTCTTTGGCGTTCGAGGGATCCCACTTGACGAGAATCTCGTATGCACCGTCGCCGTCCAAGTCGGCCACGCTGCAATCATTCGCGCTATAGGTGCAGGTTACGCCGTCGGGCGTCGTCACGCCGGCGGGAATCTGCAATGGAATTCCAAGATACTGCTGCGCCGAGGCGTTCGCTCCCAAAGTGTACGATTCGCTCTGCTCGGTCTCGACGCCGCCGACCACTGCACGCACGAAATACGTGTTGCTCTTCGTCGTATCGACTCCGTTGTCGATGTAATTCGTCGAAGAAGTAATCGCCGAACTGTTTAATTTCACTGCCGTGCCGCCAGCAGTCGAACGATAGATATTGAAAACCGTATCGCTTGAATCGGTCCCCCAAAAACGCCAGCCGACGTAAACCGTTCCCGATCCCTCGCTAACGACGACCACTCCGCGGTCCAAATACTCCATTTGCCGTGAGTAGGTCGTGCTGGCCGTCGCAGTTGAAGTCGAGGCGACCGAGGGCGTCTCTTCGCTCGAAGTCGTCACGGCGGTTGCTTCCGTCGTCGAGGCGGTCACGATCGCAACGTCGTCGCTCACTAGAGAGTCGCTTGAAAGCGTCGTCACGCTCAGCATTTGGCGCTCTTCGATCGTCTCGAATCGCAACCTCCGCGTTCCGTTCGCACGACGATCCTCGTTACTTTTCCGGGAAGACTTCCGATAGATAAACATTCACACTCTCTCCGACGCCGCGTAGCCAATATAGAGAAACGCGTTTCAAGAATAAACAGCGATCGGCGTTCGCAACGAAAAGGACGTGCGTGAAAAGCCGGTTCCCGACGAACAATCCCCCCGTCATCTCCGCCGCATCCGCAGCCGAGACACCTTTGAGAATAGCCAAAAAACAAAACGGCTGCAAAAGATTTGCGCGATGAACCGCGTATTCCGGCCTAATCGCCCAAAAAACGCATGTTTCACCAAAAAACGCAAGCGCCCAGACTGCGCATTCTTTCAAATTCAATGCCGAATAGCGACGCAGACATATACACACGGAATATCCAAAAAATCCGCTTAAGTCGGCGATGAAGTCGACCGATAATAGGCAACGCTTGTCAATATATCTCGTGCTGGAAGCCGATTTTCCGTGTATTTCGTCGCGTCGGGGGGCGTTCGACGAAACAATGGCGCAGAACAATGAATAATACGACTCTCCCCCAATTTCGATCCGTTTCGTCCGTCGTTTTCCTCTTCGGCAAGACGGCCGTCGCCTTTGCGGCGCTCGGCATTTACCTTACGGCCTCGCCTACCTCGGCCGAGGAGCAGCAATACCGCGCTACGACCTTTACGCCGGTCTGGCAACGCCCGCCCGCCCCCTACTCCGCTCCGCAAGCTGAACCGCTTCCTGTTCGGCCTCAATCGCAATACAGTCGAGAAACGACGCAGCCGAGATATCAAGCGGCGGCGACGGCCGGTTACGTCGAACCACGACGCCAAGGCGTAGATCGGGACGTTCGCCAAGCCTCGGCCCAATCCGACGAAAAACCGCTTCTGCCGGAGCCGGCTCAATCCGACGACGAATCGGAAGTCCCATTCACTCAAATCGGCGGCGAACGCCCGAACAACCGCGGAACCGCGAACGACGGCTCCTATGACGACGGCCTTTCATTCGACTCCGATGCAACGGGAGATTGCGGCGGCGAATGTTACGGCCAAAGAGCCTACTGCGGCGGCTGGGACTTCTCCGCCTCCGAAAGTCGACTCTGGATGCGCGCCGATTATTTGAATTGGTGGACGAAAGGCGATCTCGCCCCCGTCTTGGCGACGACCAGCGTCGAGGGAACCGATCCCGGAGACTCCGGCATTCTCGGTCGCAATACAACTAGCGTTCTCTACGGCGGAAAAGAAACGACTACCGATGGACGAGCGGGCGGTCGATTCACCGTCGGCTACGATCTTTGTTCCTGCGGATGCTGGGACATCGAGGCGAACTACCTATTCCTCGGCCGGGCGACGAGCAACTTCGCCGTCACTAGCTCCGAAACTCCGATCATCGCACGTCCGTTCTACGACCTTACGGTCGGGGCCGAAAACGCCCTACCGGTCGCGCATCCCGACTATCTGAGCGGCTCGCTGCAAATCAATTCGTTCACCGATTTCCAAGGAGCCGAAGTCCTCCTCCGCCATATCCTGCGACAAGACTCCTGCAAACGACTCGACTTCGTCTTCGGCTATCGATTCCTTCGATTGGACGACAGTCTTGCGATTCGCCAGTATTCCGAATGGACTCAAACTCAAGGTTCGATTCCCGTCGGAACGACGAGAACAGTGCAAGATGACTTCGATTCGTCGAACCAATTTCACGGCGGCGAAATCGGACTCGCCTATAAAGAGCACGTCGGCCGATGGTCGTTGGACTTGCTCGGAAAAACGGCGTTCGGAAACACCTATTCGCAAGTCAACGTCAACGGCTCGACCGTGACGACGACGCCCAGCGGCGGGTCTTCGACCTATCAAGGCGGACTGCTCGCGCAAGAAGGCACGAACATTGGAACCCACGAGCGCAATAGCTTTACGGTCATTCCCGAATTCGGAGCCACGCTCGGCTTCGATCTAACCTGCCGTCTCCGTGCGACCGTCGGCTATTCGCTGATCTACTGGAGCGACGTCTGCCGCGCCGGGAATCAGATCGATCGATCGCTTTCGCAACTTCCGCCGGACGCGCCGAGCGGCGCCGAACGCCCGAAGGTAACGATGCAGACTCACGACTTCTGGGCGCAAGGAATCAACGTCGGCTTGGATTACCGATTCTAAACGCAGTCATTTTCGTCTTGATTACGCCGCGTGAAGATTGGCGAACACGGCGTCGGAGGCGGCCGAGTCACGGCGAACGCCTTCGCTGAGCGCGCCGCTCATCAGGTCGGAGAGCGAGGCGTCGAAGTCCGCGAGTCCGACCAAATGGCCCAACTCATGGGCGACGACCGTCTCCAAATCGACGCCGTTCAAGGCGGCCGACGTTACGGCCGTTAATTCGCCGTCGGCGTTCAGAACGTATTCTCCATTTTCGCCCGGCGTCACGTCGACGAACCAACCGTAGCCTGCCGCGTTTACGTCGACCGAAATAACGCCGTCTTCCGCCCAACCCAACGTCGAGTCTTGTAAATCGGCGATGCGAAATTCAGCAGCTTTCATCTTTGCTATGAGATCGGCCGAAAGACCGGCCTTTTCCCATTCGGCGATCGCCGCCGTGACGATCGGCGCGAGCGATTCCTTGGTCAGAGCGCTAGTCGTCGAAGCGGACGGAGCGGCCGCTTGCGCCGCCAAGATCGAGGCCGACGCGACCTTTGCCGTCAACGCTTGGCCCGACGAACTCGTCGTCGAAGCTGCGAGCGAAAGGGCTTCCCGCACCGCCGCGACCCAAGCGGTCGAGCCGACAGGTTGCGACGAAGCGACCAACATGCGAGTCGTAATGTATTCCGCCTTCAATGCGGTCTCGACGAAATTCTTGTTCGTCAACGCTTGACTAGCGCTAAGCGACAACGAGGCGAGGCTATTATTGCCGCCGTCCACGCAGGCCTTCGGTTGCGTTTCCGTAACCGTATACGTTCCGGCCGCGAGGTTGCTAAAGGTATACTTTCCGTCATCGCCGGTCGTCGTCGTTTTGCTCGCCGTTCCGCTCAACGTGACGGTCACGCCGGGCAAGCCCTCACCGGCGTCGCACTTGCCGTTCGCGTTAGCATCAACGTAAGCGTAGCCGGAAATGGATGCGGCGTTCGTCTCCGACGAAATGGCGAGGCTCGCCGAAGTGGCGGCGAGAGAGTAACCCACAGCCGTCGAACTAGCCGTAAAGTTCACCTTCGTCGTACCGGTCGTCGAACTCGAAGCGGTGAATTTAATCGCGGCCAAGGTCGCCGTCGTCGTACCGGGCCAAGCGCCGTTGGCGTCTTCCCAGGAGATCAAAATATATTTATCGGTCGAAGAATCTCCGTCGAGATTGTCCGTGTCGTCCATCGGATCGGAGGCGCTGAAAAATCCGGTCGAAAGCTTCGAGGTAATTTCACTGAACGTCAAGAGGCTGGAATTGTAATGAATGCGAAGTCCCAGGCCGGTCAACGTCGCGTCGCTCGTACTCGTCGAGTAGTTGACGGTCAACGTCACGGCCGAACCGGGCGTCGTCGTCGAACTGCCGAACGTGCCGGTGATGATCTGCGTATCCGTCGTCGCGGTAGCGTCGGCGGTAGCCGTTTCATCGGCGGCGACCTCGGTAACGGCTGCGGCGGCGGATTCGACCGCAGCATCAGCGGCGACTTCCGTGACGGCGGCCGCCGTCGAGGTCGTTAAATAGCTTTCGATGTACGAGATGATCGCGGCGGAGCCGGTCCGCGTTGCGGCGGGGGAGATCGCAACGACGTCGGTCACGAGAGAATCGCCCGTCTTGCCGAGCAGATAGCGGCGAATCAACAATCCGTCGGTCAAAGCGTCCACTTTCCCGTTGCCGTCCACGTCGAGCATCGTCTGCGCGACGGTCGAACTGAGCCAAGTAACGAGGTTGGCGGCGTCAACCCCTGAATAGCCGTCGATTAAGTCGTCGCCGCGGAATCCGAACATGTAGCGGAGCGCCAACACGCCATCCTTCGCGTCGGTGACTGCGCCGTCGCCGTCAATATCCAAACTGACGGGCACGATCGAGACGGCGATCGGCGTGGAGGCGAACTTGTAACCTACAGCCGTGGAGACGGAGACGAATTTAATCGCCGTCGTCGAGGCGCTCGTTACGCCGGCGGCCGCGGTAAAAGTCAACGAACCGAGGACGGTCGGAAGCGTGACGCCGGGCCAAGCGCCGTTCGTATCCGACCAACTAACGAGGATGTATTTGTCTGTCGTCGAATCGCCGTCCAAATTGTCCGAATCCGCCACGGCTTCCGCTTGATGAAATATATTGGACGCGGCGCCCGTAAAAGCGACCGAAGATAACAAGCTCGAATTGTAGTAAATGCGGAAGCCCAAGCCGGTCAACGTCGAATCGCTGTTGGAAACGCTATAATTCAATCCGACGCTGACGCTTTGATTCGGGCGAATTTGAACCGTCGCCGACAAGGGCGTGACGATTTGCGTAGGCTCATTATCGACGGTGAAAGCGCCGCTAGTCGCGGCGGTTCCGGAGCCGGCGTCGCTCGGCTTAACTCGCACGAGAACCGATTGACTCGTTCCCGTCAAATCAGAGGCGCTCGCCCAAACAAACGTGTGCGACGTACCTGCGGCGGAGGCCGTCAGGCTGCTGATTCCGTCTCCTCCCGTTCCGGCCGTCGCCGTCAACCAAGTCGCGCCGCCATCCTTACTATATTCAACGACGATTGAGCAGGCCGAGCCGTCCGGATCGGTCAGAACGTAAGAGATTGAAACGTCACCGCGTTGAGTCGAACTCGGAGTCGTAATCGAAGCGGTCGGCGTCGTATTGGCGACTGTCGCCGTCGCCGTGGCGGCAGTCCCGGAAAGCGTGCCGTCGCTCGGCGTAACGGTGACGACAATGACGTCGCCGGCCGACCCGTTGCCGCTTGTGCTCAAGTCGAGCGTGTCTGTCGTCGCGCTTGTATTCGACGTCGTGCGTACGACGACGCCGTTCACAGTCCAAACGTAGGTCAGCGTCACAGTATCGCTGTTCCCGTCGGAAGCCGTCGCCGTCGCCGTGAGGGTATCGTTCGTTTTCGGCGAAGTTGAACTGAGCGCCACTGTCACGGTCGGAGCGACGTTCGCGCCGTTCAACTGGCCGACGATAGCGCTCCCCGAAGCCGCCGATACCGCCGCAGCGTACAAATTGTATCCGTTTAAATCGAGGGTCGAGCCGGCGGCGCGAACAAGCGTGCCCGCCACATAACCGGCTTCTTTATCCTCGTCTAACGATTCGTTGTTCGCATTATCGACGAGTTTGACGTAGGTGTTCGCACCGATTTTCAGAGTTCCGTAGGCGAAAGTCGAGGCGTAGCCCGCCGTCGTGTTGCCGTTATCCATCTCCGTCACTTCCAGAGTTTGCGGAGCCGAACTGGTTCCGGCCCCGTCCAGAATGAACGTGCCCAAAAGCGAGAAATCGGCAAGATTGGTCGTTCCGCCGAGGAAAGAGCCGCGAACGTGAGCGGTCGCCGTCGCAGGCAACTTCAAATAGCTGTTCCCGTCAAATCGAGCGGTCGTTACGGCGAAATCAATCACCCCCGCGTCGGAGAGAACGATCGAGGCGTTATCGGAATTAGTCAACGTCGCGCCGTCAATCGTCAACGTCGCGCCGTCGGCGACGGTCATTGAGCCGGAGCCTTTATTGACGACGGTTTTCGCCGCGTAGGAATCGCCGGCGTTGATCGCCAAATCATATCCGTTGACTGCGACGGTTCCGGAGTTTACGACGTTTCCGTTTAGGGCTGACGCCGCGTCGTCGCCGGAATACAATCCCGTCGCCGAAACAATCTTTCCGCCGGCTTCGTTAGTCAACGTCCCGCCGACGGTCAACGAGGCGCCCGCGCACGAATCGTACAAACCGATCGTGCCGTCGTTCGTAACATTGCCGGTGACCGTCAACGAAAACGTCGTGCTGCTCGGCGGCGCGGCGTCGGCATATTGTAACGTATACGGAAGCGAGTCGATTCCCATGTTCAAAGCGCCGCCGGAACTCACCGTAACGTCGCCGGCGATCGAACTCCCTTCCCCGGCGTAAAGCGAGCCGCCGATCGTCACGTTCGCCGTGAGAACGCTGTTCATCAATGCAAGCGTATGTCCGGCGCCGATCGTCATCGAACCGGCGCTAGTGCTCGGCGCGTTCGAGATCGCTACCGAAGAATCGACAAGCGCGATCACAACGTCGGTCGTCGGCAAAGTCCAACTAGTGAGGTTCCAGGAAACGTCCTCGATTTCGAGCATTCCGCCTGTTCCCGTAATCGACGTGCCAAGCGCCGTCGCCGAGGCCAAGCCGCCGAGACTAAGACTCGTTCCCGCAAGATTGATCGTTCCGGTGTTGTCGAACGTATAGGAGGAGCCGACCGTACTCCACCCCGAGGCGCCGGCCACATTGACGGTCAGATAACCTTTTGCAACCTGAATTGTGCCCGTATTCGTTAGCGCGGCGTAAACGTATCCGTTGTAGTCGCCGCCGTCGTACTCAAAAGTCCCGACGTTTAAGAACGTGCCTCCTTCGACGACGGCGAGAATTTGTCCGTCGCCGCCCTTCATTTTTAACGTTCCATTGTTTGTAAGGTTTGCGACCGTCACATTCACGTCGCAATCGACAATCGCGCCCGAGTCGATAATGACGTCATCTTCGGCAGTCGGTACTCGATTGACCGTCGAACTGCCGTCCAAAACGGTC
This sequence comes from Thermoguttaceae bacterium, assembly GCA_963665265.2. Lineage (GTDB taxonomy): Bacteria > Planctomycetota > Planctomycetia > Pirellulales > Thermoguttaceae > CAXXHQ01. The sequence goes on from CAXXHQ010000001.1 coordinate 1,056,476, forward strand.
CAATTCGTCGCCACGTTCCAAGACCCTTCAGTCAAGCCGCCGCTCCATTGAACCGTACTCAGCATCGCTCGCGTCTCTAGCGTTTCCAGAGACAGTTGGCGGTGGGGCGCTTTGTTGACGCGGTGTTGGTTCTTCTGACTCGACTTTTTGCGACGAAACATCAGCTCTAAGTCCTTCTGTAGGAAATCCGCCACGATGACAAGAATTGGGAACGCAAGACAACTCCGGCGCGGCGTATTAAGAAAAGTAGAGAGAGCGTCTTTCGCTCCATTCTGCCAGTCTCAAAAGTCCATGCGCTAGCCCCCCCTCAAGACACAAATCTTACCCAGAATCACTAGATTTGTCTAGAATTAGACTCGCCAAAAGCCGCAAACTCATCGTTAATCAACAGATAGCCCAAAGAAACAGAAAACCGAACTGGCACAGCAACGTTTAATAAATGCCGTAACCGATTGCCCTGCAACAAAAAAAGCCTGCCGTCACTAACTGACGACAGGCCTCTTGAAGGGGTGACTGAAGGGACTCGAACCCTCGACATCCAGAGCCACAATCTGGCACTCTAACCAACTGAGCTACAGCCACCACGCATCGGAAACAACCCAGTATAATCGGCCGAAAAACCGCCGTCAATCGGCGATCCGTTCATCCGTTAATTCTTCTAACCGCTTCGCAAACGGCGACTTACGTCTCAATCGCCATCTAAAGCATGACCGGCTTGGCGCCTCAAGGGTTCGTTTTTCTCCGAAATTCGGGGCGAAAATCGCGCCAGTCAAAAAACAAACTCCGCCGCGACGAATGGCGCCTCGGCGGAGAGTAGTACTAATCGAAAACTGTTTGTCAGAATCGGCTATCTCGCGCCTGTCGCCTGCTGAACGGTCGTTTGCGGCGCGAGCAAAAGCTTCATGTAATCGCCCGCTATCGCCAATGCTTCGTCCATATAGTAGTCGCGGACTACGCCTTTTTTACTGTTCTTCGCCATCTCCTCGTAAGTCTTCTCTTCCTCTTTGTCGGCGTTGAGATCGGCCCGCTCCTTGAGGAACTTCTCCTCGTTCAGCGTCACGTACTTTTTCGCCTTCTGCTCTTTATAACGGGCGATGTTACGTTCGACTTTCTGGAATTTCTCCGACTCGCTCACTCGCTTCGCCGACATTTTTTTCAAAGCGTCAACCGCCTCGGGCGTCACGTAGTTGTAATGCCGGAAGCTCAACGAATCGACCTTGTCGAAGTCAAGCGGGTAATCCAAATCGGCCTCGCCGACGTCCAAATGCGTCGAAAGGGCTGGCAGTTCCAAATCCGAAAGAACTCCGCGTTTTTGCGTGCTGTCGCCGCAGGGACGGTAGAACTTCTGAATCGTGATTTTCGCGCCCCCCATCGGCGTCGAGTTGAACAACTGCAGCGTCGTGTTCACGTCGTACAGACTCTGCACCGTTCCCTTGCCGTGGGTCGTATGATCGCCGACGATGAGTCCGCGTCCGTAGTCTTGGATGGCTCCGGCGAAAATCTCGCTCGCGCTCGCGCTGAACTTGCTCACCAGCACCATCAACGGACCGTCCCAGGCGATCTTCGGATCCGGATCCAACTGCGGCAGAACTTGCCCGTCGAAATCTTTCACCTGAACCACCGGGCCGTCATGAATGAACAAGCCGGTTAGATTGATCGCCTCGGTCAGCGAACCGCCGCCGTTACGACGGAGATCGACGATCACCGCGTCCACTTTCTTCTCAGCGAAACCGTCGAGAATCGCGCGAACGTCGCGAGTCGCGCTCTTATAGTCCGTCAGACCGATCCGAAGTCCGTCGGTGTCTAAATAGAAGCTCGGCAAATCGATCACTCCGACGCGATACGGCGAGCCGTCGGGCTTTTTGCCGACCTCGAACACGTCGCCCTTCGCCTCGCTGTCTTTCAACTCGATCTTCTCGCGAATCACTTTGTACACTTTACGACCGCTGCCGTCGGCGGGAATCACTTCCAAACGCACGAGCGTGCCGCGGTTGCCGCGAATCAACTTCACGACGTCGTTAATCTTCATATCGACGACGTCGGTAATCGGGCCATCTTCGCCCTGCCCCACGCCGATGATCTTGTCTTCAACCTTCAACTGGCCGCCCTTATCGGCGGCGCCGCCCGGCACAAGCTCCTTCACGATCGTCTGACCGTCTTCGCTAAGCAACTGCGCGCCGATTCCCTCCAATTGCAACTTCATCATTATGTTGAAGTTCTTTTGCGTTTCCGGCGACATGTAATCGGTGTGCGGATCGAGCGACGTCGTCATGCCGTTCAAATAAATCTCCAACAACTCGTCATCGCTGGTCTGGTGCATGCGTTTGTCGAAGCTGTGATAACGCTGGCGGAGCTTATCCAGAGCCGCTTGGCCTTCCTTGCGATCTTTCTCGTCGCCCGACTTCAATACTAATATGTCGTACTTAATGCGTTTGCGCCAACGATCCAAAGCCTCTTCGGGAGTTTTCGGATATTGCGCCAAATCGCGATCAATCACCATCTCCTCATCGACGGTGAAATCGAGCGGCTTGCTCAATACTTCGTCCACCATCTTCACGCGTTCGTCCACCCGCTGCAAAAAGCGGTTGAATACGACGTAGGCGAACGAGACGTCGGAACGTCGCACTAAGTTGCACAATTCGTCGTTGTATTTGCTGAATTCGTCGGCGTCCGACTGATAAAAATAGAGCTTCATCGGATCAAGCGCCTTCATAAACGTCTTCATCCAACGACGCGAGATTTCGGCGTCAAGCGGATGACGTGAATAATGGCATCTCTTAATCAGTTCCACGACCGAAAGAGTGATTTGTCGATCGATCGGCTTCGGAGCGATCACGTCCGCCACGACGGGGGCCGCGACCGCCGCCGCTAATACCGCGGCGAACGCAAAACTATATTTCCACCGACCCACGAATTTGAGCGATTTATACATCAAATAACCTCGATACCCTGATAAAGTTTGCGGCGTGCGCAAATTGCGGCGCCGTGCAGCAACATACTAACCGCTTGCACAACTCGAAACAAGATCGACCGTTCCGTGAGCGCCGCAACGGCCAAAATCGGTCCGTCGGCAATATCGCCCCCTTTGGGGCTTCCATATACGGATACAATACTTCTACGCGTCAAATCGCCTCGCGGATCTGACCGAGCAAGCTAATTATCCTAAATTCGCCAAACCGCCGCCTTCTTCGGAGGGACTACATCATGCCTCTCTATCCCGTTAGCATCGCCTTACGGCCCGATCATTTGCTGGAAATTCGCTTTAACGACGAAATTGTCTTGGTCGTCGAACCGAACGCCCTGCGAAAAAACTGTCCCTGCGCAAGTTGCAAGACGGAACACGATCGGCTTGAATCGATTAAACCGTCCAACTCGGCCGCCGTTTCGCAAGAAAATACGGTGAAAAACGAGAACAACTCGATGGCCGGAAGTGAAAACGCGGAATCGCTACGAATTGAGCGGATGCGCCCGGTCGGAAATTACGCCTACGAGATCGCCTTCAGCGACGGCCACTCGACGGGCATCTTTCCGATCGCCCTGCTCCGCGCCCTCGGCCAGCCAGCCTAGCCGCAAGCCCCTGCTCCCCCGGCTACTGGCTGAGCTGCTCAACTTTTAAACGGAGTTCATCGCAGATTTGCGAAAGATCGTCTTCGCCGGTCCGGCCGTAATCGACCGCTCCGACTCGAGTGCAGCGCTGGCCGTCGTTAAAGAACGTGCAATTGCGGCCCGATTGCTTGGCGGCGTACAAAGCGCGATCCGCGCGATCGATGATCGACGAGCCGTTGTCCCCTTCGAGGAACGTCGCCACACCGAGGCTGATCGTGCGTCGCATTTCCTCGCGTTCGTCCGGAAACAACCGTTCGGCCACCGAGATTCGCATCTCTTCGGCCCTGCGGCAGGCCTCCTCGCGTTCCAAATTCGGCAAGACGAAGGCTATTTCCTCGCCGCCGATCCGCGCTAGGGTCTCGCCGTCGGCCGCGTTTCGTCTCAAAATATCGGAAATCTCGCGAAGCGCTTGGTCGCCCGCCAAGTGCCCGAACCGATCGTTGAGCGACTTGAAGCGATCGACGTCGATCATAATGACGGCGAACGTCGAATGCTCGCGATCGCAATGCGTCAATTGCGAAGAGAGCGCCTTGTCGAACGCGCGACGATTGGCCAATCGAGTCAACGGATCGACGCTCGCGCTTTTTAGATACTGCTCCATTTGCTCGCGTTGTTCGCGTAGCTTGCACTCGGCGGCGTCAAGTTTGTTCTGCAACCACTCGTTGCTTTTTACGATCCGCTCGATCACTTGAACGACCATATCGGCGGCTCGTTGCGGCGCCGCTTCTTGCGAAGGCTGTTCAATCGCCGCGATTTCCAACTCTTCCGTATACTGTCGCAGTTCTTTTTGATGTTTGCCGACTTCGTCCGTCATTCCCTGAATGGAGTTCGAGAGCCGGGTCGCCACTTCGGAGAACCACTTTTCCTGCCGATCGCGCGAAACGCGAACCGAGCGCTTGGCGAGGCCTCGCCCAATGGCGATGCCGGCCGCGACTTGGGCCGCGCCCAACGCAAACACGCATAAGACCATTCCAAAACCCATCTTGATGCTCCGCCGACGGAATCAGCGCCCTCTTCCCAATTGAACCTTTGAAATTATAGGCTACAAAACCGCTCGACGCCCCGCCCAACCGACACAACCGGCGCAATCGTCGTAGTTACGGGGAAATTGAAGGCGGAGTCCAATTGTCACGGCCTTTCAAAACGTTTTGCGCCGAAAATTCCTGCGTTTTGTCGTCGGCTAGCCGTCGCGTCCAAAGAACGCGTTTTTCCTCGTTCGCGCCCGCGCCGACGCTTTTATACTCGACGAATCGAGCGGTCTTCTCCTTCGCCGGATCGCCCCAGTTGTGCCAGCCCTCCGGACGAATTACGTCGTCCATCGTGGTATTCAAAAAGGCGACGGCGGCGAACGGTCGCCAGGGACGCCCCAGGTAACTTTTTTTCGCGTTCGGCTCACCGGTAATTTTGCAATCGCGGAAAACGAATCCGTAGGGTTGGTTTTCGGGGGTCGACGCGGCGGTAATATACCCCGGCGCCAAACAATGAATCACGCAACGGTCGAAAACTGCCGTCGCGCCGCCGAAAATAAAATCGACGTGCCCGGCGATGAAGCAATCCCGAAAATACTGCCGCCCGGAATCCAATAAAACAGTATCCTGCCAACCAAGGAATTTACACTCGCGAAAGACGCAACGATCGCCCGTCACACGGACGGCCAACGCCTGACTGCCGACGCCGAAGCTATTTTCAAAGGTAATGTTTTGCACTTCAAAGTCGTCGGCCTCGATAACGGTCGAAGCGGTCCGAAACGTACCGAGCGGTTTCCCGTCGGCGCCAGGCCGGTTTGCGTTCAAATCGTTCGTCAGAACGACCTTCGCTCCGCTTTGGCCGATAAGTTTCAAATGCTTCTTTTCCCGAGGAATGACGATCAACTCTTTATAAACGCCGGCCCTCACTAAAACCACGAAGGGTTTCGGCGAATCGTTCGGCGCGGCGTCTATGGCCGCCTGCACCGTTTTGAATTGTCCCGATCCGTCGGCGGCCGCAACGGCGTCCGGCTTTTCCGGCTCCGCATCGTCCGTTGCCGAAAGCCGGCTCCGATTTTTCTCTTTCCACGCGGCGTAGGCCTTCGCCACCCGCTCGCCCCACCCGCCGTACCAGCGATAGCCGTTCGCCCGCTCGGTCTCGATTTCGCTGAAGTCGTATTTTTTGACGCTGTCTCGTCCGCTGAAAATCGGACGATTCGTTTCGATCTCGTAGAATCGCGCCCAGAGCGGCCCGGAGCCTTCCGCTTTCACGTATCGCAGGTTGTTCCCGGTCTTCGACTCTTTTATGCCGTAAACCTTGGACCTCTCGAACCACTCGGCTCCGGCCGTCACCGCCCGCACGACTTCCGGGCTCGGCGACTCGATCTCCATGAGCAGCTCCAAGATTCCGGCGCTCTCGGCCCCGCTCAACGAAACCAATTCAAACGCCCGTCCCTGTCGCGGACTGTAATCCTTTTCGTCATGCTGCGCGCACCAAACGGTTAGTTTTCCGTCGACTTTGATCTGACAGTTTAAGATGCACCGCACGCCCGCGTCGAAGCAGCGGCGGGCCGTCGCACGGCGCTCCGTATCGACGAAATCGAACTCCGACGCAGCGCCGACGTCGCGCAGCAGACGCATTAATCGAACCATCGCGTCATCGTTGAACGTTATGTGACGGTGGTAGAGTTTGTCGGGCGGATACGATTGCGGCCAACCGCCCGTCGGATACTGCGCCTTGAAAATCACGTCGAGTCCCGCGTTCACGGCGTCCAAATATCGCCGTTCCTTCGTCGCCTTATAGGCCTGGGCCAAAAAGCGAATCTCCTGCGTCGTCGCCGCGTTGTCGAAGGTCCCCTTCAGCGTCTTCCGATCGCCCTTGAACGGTTCGGCCGACGTGTCGAGATTTTTCGGCCAGGCGCCGTACTCGTCTTGCCACGACAGCACGTTTTCGATCGTGCGACGCCCTTGCTCGCTTCGATACCAATCGTCGCTCTTCTTCGCATATTCGCTCCAGGCAGGCTTGCCCGAGGCAGTCGAGGCCAACAAAACGCATAACAATAGCAAGACCGAAAACCTCAGCATGAACGCCTCCGCTTGTTCGCCGTTTTCCGTGCGAGAATTCTTTTTGCTCTTTTTCGCGGCTATTTTTGAGCTTATTTTCCGTCGCGCAATTTTTCTTCCGCCTTGATCGGCCCGTACTCGACCGGAATCCACGAATAGCCGCTTCCCTCCTCAGCGCGAAGTCGGCCGATGCCGGGAAACGCCACATGCATGCCGGCGACGAACGTCTTGCCGTCGACCCATTTCTTGAAGGAGGCCTCGCGAGTCTCCACGGCGAGTTTCGGATCGACGTCGAACGTCATCGCCGCGTCGGGGCGAGCGAATTGAACCGCGCCGAGATGAATCATGTCGCCGAAAATGACGAGTTTCTTGCCGTCCGATTCAATTTCGTAGGCCGTGTGACCGGGAGTATGCCCGGCGATGGCCGTCGCCGTGATTCCGTCAAAGGGAAGCGAGTTCCCTTCAAACGTTTTCCATTTCTCGGCTTTGATGAACGGCTCGGCCGCGTCCCGCACCATCTTGCGAGCTTGCTTCATGTGCGCCTTGTAGCCGTCGGGCACGTTCGTCGGTTCGGCCTCGGAAAGCCAATAATCGCTCTCCGCCTTCGCCACGTAGATCAAGGCGTTCGGGAATTTCGGTTTGCCCTCGGCATTGGCCATGCCCGCCATATGATCGGGATGTAAATGCGTAATCAACACGGCGTCGATTTGCTCCGGTTCATAGCCCGACTCCTTGAGATTTTTTACGAGCAATCCGCTCGAAGGCCCGAACGCCGCGCCGGCGCCCGTATCAACGAGCACGAGTTTGGCGCCGGTGTTGATGAGATAGGCGTTGATCGAGGTCGGAATCTTTTGCGGATCGTCGACCATCGCTTTTTTCAACAACTCTTGCGACTCCTCCGGCTTGATGTTGAGCAACAATCCGGAGTTGAGATCGACGATTCCGTCGAAGAGGGCCGTCACTTCAAATTCGCCGAGTCGCATGCGGTAGAAGCCGGGGGCCTGCGTATTTCGCTGCGGCGCCTCGGCCGAAGCGAAAGAGGCGAACCCTACGATAAAAAGCAGACCGACGACGACGGAAAGCTGACGACGAAAAAAGGCAATCGTATTCAACATGACTTTGCTCCTTATTGATTCCGTTCGAATGGAAACCGAATTATATCATGCCGCGTCCCTGCCCCTCGACTCCTCGAAATCCCTCCGCCCAAATCGGCGTCTGCCGCGTCCCTCTCCCTCGACGCCCAAATCCCTCCGCCCTACTTTCCCCCCTCGGTTTTCCGACGGAAGCAAATGGGGTATACTGTACCGTTCGATTGCCGTCTTATCGGTCGGCAATGTAGAATACGTAAGGAGTCGCGAGGAAAAAACGCCTTAACAGGCTGCCGCAACTCCTTATTTTAGAACGACTTGGGCCTGTAGCTCAGCGGTTAGAGCAGGGGACTCATAATCCCTTGGTCGCGGGTTCAAATCCTGCCGGGCCTACTAAGTTCCTTGATTTTCAAGGGTTTATAGCGTTAGAGTACAAGGGATAGTTTGTCCCTTGGCCTTAATTCTGTGAGCGATAGATCGAGACGGAGAAGGCGATGACCGCGAGGCGTCGCACCTTCTGAAACCCAGGTGGTGCTGGGGTCAGCGGAATTGCAGTAACACTCTCCGTCTCGGTCTTTTCTTTTGCGCTCGTGTTGACATCTTTTCAACTCGTGTTTTAATTGCACTCGTTACTGTAATTCCGACTTCGACTCGACTCTCTTACCAACCCGAAATCTTCGGGACATGGGGGCCGCGGAAAAGCGGAAGCTGACCGGCCGCTGGAATTCGGCGTAACCGGCCTACCCATTACCCTTACGATAGGCACCATGCCGCTACCGTTGTGCGCTCTCGTGCGCCAACGGTGGCGATGGTGTTTCGTGTCGGCATGAACGCTAAATTCCGCACAATCGCTTTTATCCTAATTTGCGTACTTAGCGCCTCTAGCGCCATCAGCGCCACTTTCGTTTTTAATAGTCAACAATGTTTCGATTTTCAAACGTTTTTTGGTTGTTTTACCCTACCAAATAAAACTATACATTCCGCAGAGCAATCTGCGGGTTCGGTATCAACCGGCACGGCGTCGGTTGACTTTTTACCGCCCCTTGCTCGGAAGCATTCTGCTAAAGAGGAGCAGCAAGATGGGCACTGCTACGTTGCGAGATTATTCTCGCTTTTCAATTTTTCGCGGAGAGGCTCGCGAATCGACGGAGCCAACCGTCAATTGGACCATTCGAGATTTTTACGATCTCTGGGCCAAGAAAAACTACATCGAGTTCAACGAGCTTTCAGAGGACACGGCGCGGTTATATCGACAGGCAATTGGAATTTGGGAGGAAGTGACCGACAATCCTCCGCTCTACGCCGCTTCGCAAGTGGACTTCGACGACTTCGTAAAGGCTCTGAAAAAACGTCCTGGTCGCGATGGCGGTCGAGGATCATCGAACACGGTAATCAAGCTCTGCTCGCATTTTCAAAAACTGTGGGATTTAACCGGGCCGAGAACGTCGGACCGGCGAACGCGGAGAAATGCTCAGCTACTAACGAGCGTGCCATATTTCGAGCGCCCGCCGAAAACGTCGGACGATCCGGACGGGGATTTTTCAATCGAAGAGGTTGGGCGATTGCTTGGAGCTGCGGAATACGCTCAACGAACATCGAACATTCTGGGCGTTCTTCCTTCGGCGTTCTGGAAAGCGCTCTATGTGTTTCTCTGGAACACGGGCCTTCGGATCGAAACTGCAATGTGCGCGGAGTGGTCGATGGTCGATTCAAAAAAATCTGGGTGGATTCACTGCCCGAAAGAGATCATGAAGAAAAAGCAGCGGGCGATAAACTGCTATCTCAACGCTCACGCGCGAGCGGCTATCGAATCGGTAAAGACGTCTTACTCGAAGCGTCTTTTCCCGTGGATGAACTTCGAGGCAAGCTTTTCGTGGCTCTACGAAATGCACCGAAGAAACCTAACGGTCGCGGGAATATCGGAGGATCGGCGATTTGCATTTCACGGACTCCGGAAAGCTCTCGGAACAAACGTCGCGGATTTGAGCCAAGGCGGGGAGTTAGCGGAAATGGCTCTTGGCCACAAGCAAAAGTCGGTAGCTTTTCAAAACTATATCAACAAGTCGGTGCTTACGCCTCTACTCGACGCACTTCCTCAGCCGACGGCTATTCCTCCGGAGAATCCGCCAGCAATAAAACGTCGCGGTCCCAGAAACCGACGACTCGTAAAGAAGAAATAACCAACGTCCTCAACGCGGCTTCGAGCCGTTCCATCGGCGGCGCGAGCATTTGCCCGATTTCCTCTCTCGCCGCCTTTTTTACAATCCCACAGACGCGCCACGGTTTCCCTCTCGGTCCCTGCCACGCCGAGCTCGTGGCGCGTCTTTCTTATTTTGGTTCTCGCTCCTGTCCCCGGAGCGCCTTGCCGTCGCCTCGCCTCGACGGCGTCCCGAGCCTTGTTGGCCGCGTAACATCGAATGCCGTTGCGCGGGCTGGATCGATTCTGGCCGTCGGGGCTGTATCTCTTTTGCCCCGCGTTTTCCCGGCCGCTCGGCCGGGCGCGGGGATTTCAAATCACGAATCAACGGAAGGAAATATTATGCCTACGGATAAGGAGTTGGCGGTTTTTTTTACGGACATTTGGCGCACGAATGCATCGGAGGAAGAGGTCGCGTTAATCGGAGACAGCGGCTATTCACCTAGTTCAAACTTCATTCAATCGAAAGTCGCGGAGTTGAAGGCGCTCTTCGCGCCGAAGGAGCCGAGCGACGAAGACGCCGACTCCATTTTTCACGAATTCTACGGCGACGGCTTTAAGCCGTGCGAGAAAGATCGCAATTTCGTGCGCGAATGCACGAAGCGATTCGGCGGCGTGCGGGTGCCGAAGGAAATCACGCTCAATGTCCTGAACGAAAAACTCGACGAGCTAAGAGAGCGAGAAACAACAGACAGCATCACTGACGCCCTCGACATCGCATTGTGGGTGATGAACGAGCATTACCCCGACTTCGCCGCCGCCGAGGCGAAAATCACCCGGCTCGAAGAGGCTTTAATCGAGATGCACGCCATCGCAGCGGAACAAATGCGAACGGCAGAGCAACGCGACGTCGAAATTCAAGAACTCAAAAATAAAGAGAGAAGATATTTCTGCGAATATTGCGGCGAGTTGATTTCGTTTGGATCGCAGGACGAAGTGGACAAGAATCTTGCCGCCGCCATGGAGCATGTGAAGAACTGCCCAAAGAATCCTAGCATTTCTCGGATTGCCGAGCTCGAAGCGGCGCTCTCTAAAGCCAACGACGAATTACGCTCGAAGGTGATTGAAACCCTAGAGCTCCTTAAGAAGCTCCAAGAAGAACCGACAGTAGGAATTCTCTTTGGCATGCTCGCCGAGATTGATCAATTGCGAGGCGAAAAGAGTGTATGCCTCAACATGTTTTCCGACGGTAGATCGATTCTTCGTTACGGCGGTTTAGGAAAATTTCATCTCGAAAGCTCCGAGGTCGACGCATTCGCAATTGACGGATCGAAGTGTTCTACGCTTGCCGAAACGCTCACGGCCTACATCAGCTTTTTGAAAGCTCCTATCGCCGAACAATTGGAGTTTGCGCAAGGCAGACGTGGCGATGGCATGTTGCTCGACGTCGCTACTCGAATCAATCCGAATTCTCTGCGCGTCCCGGCCACGACTACGGAGCCAGCCCCCGAATCCACTTCGCCCGAAGCGGCGGCATAAGGAAAATACGTTTTAGCAAGAAAGTAGGCCACGTGATTATGCTCATGGCCGACATCGGCGAAGAGACGAAAGGCCAAAAACGCCAGCGAGACGAGCACGCTAAGCCGTTGGCGGTAGTCGGATTCGGAACGACGCGAATCCGATGGCGGAACGAGTAGATTGATTGCGGATGCACGCGACGCCGGCCAAGGTCGGCTTGGAAAACTGCGGAGTCGTGACGCCCGGAAGAGACCGGGAGGTTTTGAATTCAACGGCAAATCAAAATGGAGTTTCGGGAATGGCGCGATTCGCCCAGCAAACCGCAGTTTCCCCAGATCGTTCGCGATCTGAGATTGAGCAGACGCTCCTACGATACGGCGCAGAACAGTTTTTGTACGGCTGGTCGGGAAATGCGGCAATGATCGGTTTTTCATACAAAGGACGAACCGTGAAGTTTCGCTTGCCGTTGCCGGCTCGAGACGATCCTAAGTTCACTGAAACGCCGGCACGCGGTCGAAGGCGATCGAATGAGACGCAGATAGCATTATGGGAACAAGCGTGCCGCCAAAGTTGGCGGGCATTGTGCTTAGTGATTAAAGCGAAACTGGAAGCCGTCGAAAGCGGCATCACGACTTTTGAGGACGAATTCTTGGCTCACTTCGTTTTACCGAACGGCCAATCTGTAGGCGGCTACATTCTGCCGAAACTTCAATTAGCTTATGCGAACAGGAACGTGGCGCTTTTGCCGAACGAGTCGGAGTTTGCAGGGAGCGTAAAAAAATGAACGAGTGGTATTACGACGTCGCTCAATACGCGTGCGACGTGATTATCTTTGCGATGGTGGCCGTGGTCTTCTACGTGAAGGTACTTTCATAGAAGACGGCCGCGAATATGGAGGGCTGAAGGAGACGGAGATCGTCGCGCAATGACGTAAGTCGCGGCGATCATAAACGGAAAGAGACCGGCGAGGGCCACGGAGAGGAGACTCGCCGGAAGGATTTAATATCAACGGAGGATGCGAAACCCTGAACAACACTGGATGCAATCATGCTTATTTTACAACGAAGACCTGGGCAAAAAATTATGATCGGCGAAAACATCGTACTTACTGTTACGAAGATAGCCGATGGCTCGACGTGGATTGGCGTTGAGGCGCCGAAAAACGTATCGATCGACCGCGAAGAGGTCGCGGACGACAAATTGATAAACGGAACACGAAAGCCAAGGCCGGCTTTCAGAGGAGAAAATGAACCAACAAACTCTGGAAGAGATTTACGAGCGCCGTTCAGTCTCTCGGTGGCGAGCGAACGAACTGGATGTTGTCGTTGACGTAGCCGCCGGCGCAAAAATCCTCCTCGGCGATTTGGTCCTTCTTTATAAGCGGAAGGCCCACACGCCGAGGAGTTTTGCGGACGCTCTTCTTAAGGAGATTAGCCCGCCTAGAAATCTCGACGAGTTGCTCGCTTATGCGGCCAATTACTTTTTCGGCGTCGCGCTCAATTGGAGTCGGGCCGGAAACGTGAAGATTCGCACGGCCACTATTTTTGAATTTCCCTTATTCGGGGATCGGCTGGGGCGTAATCCATCCGGCGTCGGTCTCGGAGATCTATTTTCATTCGCGCCCGATTCGCTGGAATGGCCCACTTCCCTACGCGAACAGGCTCTACGAAAAACGAACAATCCTTTGCATGCGATCGCTATCGTCGTCGATTCTCCCTCGGCGCCGAATGCGGCGACGGCGCTCGTCGAAATTCGATCACGGATCATGAACCGAGGAATTGGAGCGTAACGGATGACACGGCACGGAAGCGGAAACGCGCAAAACTATCTCGACTTTCGCGGAGCCGACGCGGCTTACTACGAGCGGCGCAACACGCTCGGCCGCGCTCTTCGTCTCGTTCCCGTTGATTGCTCCGTATTCGTCTTCGTTCGCTTGCTCTTCGATTTCGAGGAACAATACCCCGGCTCCGCCCTCGTTGCAAGCTACGCCGAGCTAATGCGTATGCCGTGGGGGTTTTCCTGCTCGCTCTCGAAAACTCGCTCGGCGATCGAGCGGGCCTCGGAATTGGGGTTGGTCGTCGTCACCGCTCAACACGCTCGCGGGCAAAAGGCTAACGCCTACCGAATCAATTGGCCGATAATATCATCAATCCTTGGGACGCCCGCCCAAGACTTCACGGCTACTCCGACCGAGTCGCCCGACCGCCATGAAGCGGTCGAAACCCATCTCACCTCGGCTAAAGAAGCCGGTCATCTCAGCGCGATACCTTCCGCGCCCCCTGCTTTCCTGCAACACCCCCATGCTTTTATAGAACATACCCCTGTCGCCAAAAGACATGGGGTGTTCCCAAAAAAGCACCCCAGTGAAGATATATTAAATAATATAACTTATAACCAACACCATGGGTTAGTTCTTGAGAATAACTCTTCTTGCGTTCCGTATGACGACGACGTCGTCAAAGAGAAGCTACCTTGGGATGAAATTCTAAAACGCTTCGCCCATCTTCGCCGCTCGCTCTATCCTGCGAACTACCGGCTTGTGCAGAACCAAAGCGAGTTGCTCTTGTGCTGCGCGATCATGTCCGAGAGGTTCGGCGCCGACTGGCTAGAACACGGCTTGCAAGCGACGAAGCGAAACGCCCGCGACAAATGCGGCTATCTGCGCCGCACGCTCACCAACGCCCTTTGCGAGTACGTCGGCCTATGCCGGGCGGAAGACGCGCCAGCGGTATTTGCCGACGCCTGGAAGGCAGCTAGGCCAAGGGCGAGAGCTTATATCCGAACGCAAGCCAAGGAAGATCAGGTGCCCGAATTACCGGCCCCTAGCGAATCCCCGGTGCCGCCGAGCCCGTCGAACGTAACCAAAGCGAGCATGGCGCCGTCCGTCCTCGCCGCTTTCAATCGCACCCTCGGCAAGCGATTCCCGGAGGCTACATGAGCGGACCTCTCGAATCATTCCTGCGAATCAACGGCCGAATGCCGACGCCGGCGGACCAGTTTTGTTCAGCGTGCAAACATTTCCCGAATGAAAAGTGCCCCTGTTGCGGGCATTTTTATAACCCCGATTTTGTTCCCGATAACCAAAACCCCGGATTCCATAACCAGAAAGGAATCGACGACATGGCAAAGACTGCAAAACGAGCGACGAAAAAAGCGGCGAAGAAAGCGAAGAAACCCCACTTGATTAAGGAGGTTGACGGCTATTCCCCCGAGACGACCGACGCCGAACCGGGGTTGCCGATCGATCCGGAGATTGTTCTTGAGAGGATCGAGAAGCAAAACGCGGCAATCGAACGATCTTACGCCGACTTTCAGGAGCTCGAAGCATACGCCAAGGAGAAACGCGAAGAGGCCGCCGACGCCAAGCATATCGCGTCCGAGGCGGAGCGTTACTACCAAAAGCAGATCAATCGGCTTCGCGCGATTTGCAACTCACGGCACGAAAAACCGACGCCCGGCTCCCATCCTTTGCTTGAAGCGATCGACGGCCCCGACGCCGCCAACGGCGACTTGGTCGATATCAACGCTCTCGATCTCCCCGCCGCTCTTCGCATGCGACTCTACTCAGTAAATAAGGATCAGATCGGAAAGGTTCGACAGCTCATGCTCGCGAATCCGCTCGGCTGGTTCGAGGGAGTTCAGGGCATAGGCCGAGAATTGGCGACGCAAATCGAGGACGCGGTCAACGAGTTTATTTCAAACCACGGCGAATACACCTGGCCTTAATCGTCGCGAAAAGGATTTCCCGCCCCACCCAGAACGAAAGGAATCGAAAATGTTAGTTCTATCCCGCAAAAAGAACGAAAGCATCGTCATCGGCAACGGCATAACGATCGTCGTCGTCGATATTCGCGGCGACAAAGTTCGGCTCGGCGTCGAAGCGCCAAAGGAAACGCCAGTTCATCGTAGCGAAGTAGCCGCGGCGATCGCACGCGAAAACCGGAACGAGGCCGCGTAAGAAACTCCTAAGTAGGACGCTCGGCGCCGTGACTCGTAGTTGCGGCGCCGAGCGAATTGGAAAGAAACGAAATGCCGCCAATCTCCGTTAAGAACGCAAGCGTATTTGTAAATAGCAAACTACTAGGAACCGCCACCAGCATCCGCATTTCACGCGGAGTTGCCAATAGGCAGGCGGCGGCGCGTATTGCGGGCGAGATCATACCTATTACCAATGCTGAATTGAATGATTACGTGAATCGGAAATTCGCGGAGATGGTGGCCGCTAGTATCACCAAACCTGTAGCTTGGGGGAATCAAAATGCCGCAACTTCTTTTTGACCGCCGCTTCGCCGGCGCCGTTGAACGCGGCGAGAAACGCCAAACGATTCGACCCGAACGAAAACGCCCGATAAGGCCGGGCGACAAGCTGATCCTGAGCGCCTGGGAAGGCGTGGCCTATCGCTCGAAGGTACGGCGGTTGGGTGAAGATTTTTGCAAAAGCGCGGAAGAGATCAAGCTGAACATCGACGTGATTGATTTTCAATTTGTGCCTCGTGTGCTGATCGCCGGGAAGTTGATTTCCTATCGTAAATCATCGGAGCTTGCCAAAGCCGACGGATTTGAGAATCTCAACGAAATGCTTGATTGGTTCAACGCGACATACGGCCTGCCGTTCAAAGGCGTGCTGATTAAGTGGTGATGAAGATGAAAACTCTGAATGGAATCGACTTATCGCTTGAGGCATACGTTGCCGACGCGGTGAAATTACTGCGAGCGACGGAGCCGAAGGACGGAACGGCGTTTTACGGCTGTTTTTCAGGCGGAAAAGACTCGTGCGTTATCAAGGAGGTTGCTCGTCTCGCTGGCGTTCGCGTCTATTGGCACTACAACGTCACAACACTCGATCCGCCGGAGTTGACGCGTTTCATTCGACGCGAACATCCGGACGTAGTTTGGGAGCGGCCGGAGTGTAATTTCTTCACCTATGCGGTTCGTTACAACAAAGGCTTTCCGACTCGCAAGTGTCGATGGTGCTGCGAACATTTTAAGGAACGGAAAAACCCAAGAGGCGCACGATTAATACTCGGCGTTCGGGCCGCTGAATCGCCTCGTCGCAAGAAATCGTGGACGCAGGTTAGCTATCACGAAAAAACGCAAACTACCGCAATCTGCCCTATTTTGGGCTGGTCGGGCGAAATGGTCTGGGAGTTCATCAAGTCACGAAATTTGCCTTACTGCGAATTATACGATCAAGGGTTCGATCGGCTTGGGTGCATCGGTTGTCCGATGGCGACTAAGCGGATTACTCAAATGGAATTCGACCGATGGCCGGGATACGAACGTAAGTGGAAAGAGTTATTCAAATATATTTTTGAACGCAGGTCGGGAACATTGCAGCGCGACGGCCGGATTTGGTTTGGCGATCGATATTTTTCTTCGTCGGAAGAAATGTTCGATTGGTGGTTGAGTAGGAAGGGACTACCAAAAGTAGAGTGCCAGGGATTGATCGAGCTTTTTGTTTAGCGGCCCGAGCCGCGAAAGAAGCGTGAAATGCCATTTACAACGTCTTGTAGAAGGTGCTCCGAGTGCAAAGGATCGTCGCATCACTGGATTCCTAATCCTAGTTTTGGATGCGAAGGCGAGAAACCATATATCTGCAAGCATTGTTCCGCAACAGGCGATGCATGCGTTGATTGTTGGGGCTACGGCTGCGACGAGTGCGACGGCGAAGGTGTTCTTTTGGAAACGGAAGGAGCGTGAAGTGTGAGCGAAAAAACGAAAATCAGTTGGACCGACGCGACTTGGAATCCGTGGCAGGGTTGCCATAAGGTTTCGGCCGGTTGCACGAACTGCTATATGTTCCGCGAAAAAAACCGATTCGGCCAAACGCCCGACGTCGTCGTGCGATCTGCCGAGCGCACGTTCCTTTCACCTCTTCACTGGAAAGAGCCGCGAAAGATTTTCGTTTGCTCTTGGAGCGACTTCTTTATCGAAGAGGCCGACGCATGGCGGGCCGAGGCGTGGGACATTATTCGCCAGACTCCTCACCACACGTACCAACTTTGTACGAAGCGGCCGGAGCGGATCAAGTATTGCTTGCCGCCGGATTGGGGCGACGGATGGAAAAACGTTTGGCTGGGCGTAACGGCCGAGAATCAAGAAATGGCCGATTTGCGGATTCCGATTTTGCTCGAAACTCCGGCGGCGGTTCGGTGGGTGAGTTGCGAGCCTTTGCTAGGGCCGCTCTGGTTAGATAGGCCGTTGTTAGAGCGATTAGTTTATTCAGTTACGATTGACTGGGTTGTCGTCGGCGGCGAGAGCGGCAGAGATGCTAGACCAATGCAACCGGATTGGGCGCGAACGCTCCGCGATCAGTGTGCGGCGGAGAATATGCCGTTCTTCTTTAAGCAGTGGGGCGAGTGGGGAACGCACTCGAAAAACATCCAGACCGGCGAGCCGATCTTTCGTTCGTTCGCCTCTTACGAAGAATGGGCGAACAAAGCCGCGACGCGCGTGCAAGGCGGGCGTTGTTTCGATCGCCTTGGAAACGAATTGAAACGCGGAACGGATTTCATTTTCGCGCACGAGAACGATTCATTCCCGGTCTTCGTCATGGATCGCGTCGGGAAAAACGGCGGCGACGTTCTCGACGGCCGTCAGTATCACGAGTTTCCTAAACGAAAGGAGCGTAGATGCACAAGCTAGAGTGGTGTGAGCAGGCGCCGGAGTTAAGAGTCGGATGCGACCACAGCATTTGTATTCCCGAAGAACCTCGGGCAACGTTCTCGGAGGGAGTATATGGCAGAGATGGATTGCTGGAATGGAGGTGGCTTTTTAAGGCGCCGTTGTCGAAGATTCAAGAGGAGTTTGAGATACATCGCGCCGCCTGAACCAATAAGGAACTAGTGCCGATCAAGTTCGTGGGACCGCGTAAATGATCGAACGGAAGGAAAGATCAAATGGCTACGACAATGCCAAGCATGAAGCGAATCGACGTTTTCAATCTTCGCCTCGAAGATATTTCGATTACAGACATCGCCCATAACCTCGCCAACCGTTGCCGATGGGGAGGGGCGACGACGCCCTTCTATTCCGTCGCCGAGCATTGCTACAGAGGATGCTTATACGCTACGAATCCGCTCCTCTCAATGGCGTTCCTGCTTCACGACGCGGCCGAGGCGTATTTGTTCGATGCGCAGAGGCCGATAAAAGCGGGACTCGGATGGATGCGAGATGGCGAATTCATTCCTTACGAAGTCGCCGAGGATCGGATTCTAAAACTCGTCGCCGAATAGTACGGCCTGCCGTTTCCCTTCTATCATCTCGTTCAAGAAATTGACGAGCGCATGCTGCGAACGGAACGAGAGCAGCTATTCAGCGATCGCGGATCAACGCTTGTAGAGTGCGACTCAATTCCGGAAGTCGAGCCGTTTGGAGTGGAAATTCGCCCGATCGATTCACGTTTCATGGAGTTGATTTTTTTGATTCGATTCGACAAGATTTTCAAATCAATAAACGATAAATGAAATCCCCTCGCCGCATTTACGCAGAGAAACAAGCCGAGCGCGTGCTACGTCAGCATGGGCCTTTGAGCGGGCCGTTTCTGGCGAAGTGGCTGGTATTGCTCGGAGTCGGAAAGAGCATGGCGACGAGAACGCGAAGATATCTAGCCGACGCCGGGCGAATTATCCCGAGCAAAAAAGTACAAGTCACGAAACGCGGCCAGCTCGTTCGGCTTTGGGAGTTGAGCAATTGAGATTTTCCCTACGCGACTTCAACGAACCTTTCCGTAGTGAGCTGGAAGCAAAGCTCAAAGCCGACGCCGCCGAAAAAAAGGCGAAGGGAAAGAAACTTGAACGCGGTATGAATGGGTGGGAAAGCGATTATGCCGCCGAGCTGGAGCTGCGACGATCCGCCGGCGAAATTATCTGGGACGAGTTTGAGGCGATCAAACTGCGGTTGGCCGCGAAGACGCACTATACGCCCGACTTCGCCGTGTTGCTCGCCGACGGTTCATTCGAGCTTCACGAAGTGAAGGGGTTTTGGCGAGAGGATGCCAGAATCAAAATCAAAATCGCGGCCGAGAAATTCCCGTTCGCGTTCGTCGCCGTGACGCGCCGACGCAAGTCCGCCCCCTGGAAGTTTGAGCGATTTTAGCGGAGCAAAGGAAATGCACGTAAGCAATATACGCTGGATTTATCGCCGCGACATGGATGATGTTTTGGCGATCGAGCGAGCCGCTTTTGAATTCCCTTGGTACGAAGAGGACTTCATCCGCTGCTTACGGCAGCGCAATTGCATCGGCATGGTAGCCGTCGATTTTGAGGAGCGAGTCATCGGCTACATGCTTTACGAGCTGCATTCAACTGGGATTCACGTCTTAAACTTCGCCGCGGCTCCAGACGCTCGTCGGCAAGGCGTCGGCCGCAAGATGGCGGCGAAGCTGATTGATAAGCTGTCTCCGCAGCGGCGCACCCGCATCACGCTCGGAGTTCGGGAAACGAACCTTGCGGCGCAGCTCTTCTTTAAGGCGCTTGGATTTCGCGCCGTAGCGATTCTGCGCGACTTCTACGCCGAAACCGCCGAGGACGCCTATTTCTTTCAATACCGTGTTCCGGCATTTCGATGCGATAAACCGGCCGAGGGAGCCGGGTGCCAAACTCCATGTGAAAGTAGATGGAAAGGGCAGTATGGGTATTGACACCAATTCACCCCCTAAATTAAACTTAGGAAACACAGCCATAGGGGGTGAGCATGGTAGACAAAGTTTCAAAAAAACGAAAAATTCATAAACCCACAAAAGAAGAACCGCCTAAAATTAGTGAAGCGAACCTGGGAAAGTTTCTCGATATTTTCAGCCAGGTTATTTCTTTACTTAAGATTGCGTTTATTTGCGGTTCTGGATATCTGGGTATTTCTCGGATATGCACTACGGCAGAGCGAATCACAGAAAAGAGCGTTTTTGCACAGGTCATTTCGGCTTCTGCGGTTTCGATATGCTTTATTTTCGCAATAGGATATAGAAAATGGAGGAAATATACTACTGAAGATCGGGAGATCAATTCAAAAATCCAGGACATTAAAAACGGCAATGCTCGCTTGCCTTCAACTTGTGAAGGAAAGAAATGATGTCATTAGAACTATTTATTGACCTTTTTATTGGTTTTTCTCTTCTAAATCTTGTTGCAGCCTATATCGCTTGGTGCTTCGTGCGCGACGCACGATTTTCGCGTGACGTGTTATTGATTGAATTTGCGATGCTTAGGTTGGCGCATGATATTTCTGAAGACGATGACAGCTCAATAAAAAAAATTGATCTGCTTTTGTCTTTTGTTGCGAAGAATCCTCGATTTTTCGACGTCGATAAAATTATTGCGATCGCTTTGTTGGTAAGAAAAGCTGAACGCGAAACAATAAAAACTGAATCCAACATCGAAACAGATAAAATTACTGCCCCAAGGTCTAATGACCCAAGGATTCAGAAAATCATTGAAGACGCAACTCACAAAATGGCTCAACGATTAGCTTATAGGTTGCTTCACGAAAAATTGTCTGGGGTTTTGGCATTGATGTCCTGTAAAATATTGCGGGTCATGCATCTAAAAAGATCGGCAGCTTATATTCGGGAAAAGTTTTTAGAGGCAAGCGTCAATCAATCCGTTGATTTTGCTTTCGGGAATTTGCATGATAGATGCGTGTTTCACTAAGACAATTTCCGAAATCCTCTCGGCAATGTAAAGTTCGCCTTTATTCCTGCAGTACTTGCTGAGGAATGACGGGAAAATAATAATGGATTGACGGTATAGTTGCCGATCAGGCTTTCGGCGAGTGAAAAATTAAATTGATGCTTCCGGGGACTAAGAGCGTTTTACGACGCCTCGGTCCCCTTTTTGTTTACGGAGCATCATGCCGAAAACCGCAAAGCCTAAGTTAAAGCGAAGGTCTCTCCCGCGAGCAAAAGCCAAATCCTCTTCTCCGCCTCGTCGCCGCGGGCCGCAACGCAGTAAGGTCAAGTCGCTCGTTCCTATCGAAAAATGGCGAAGCTACGCCGAAACAAAGAGCGTCGATCTGCGAAACGAGATCGTCGTCGCCTATATGCCTTTCGCGACGACGGTCGCGCGGCGTGCGGCGCAGCGCTGGCCGGTCGACGCCGATGATCTGCAATCAATCGTTTGCGAGGCGCTGATAAGCGTCGTCGAGCGATTCGACGCCGATCGCGGGTACAAGTTCGAGACGTACGCGGCACCGCGAATGACCTGGGCGATCGTCGATTGGGTGCGTGAGCGTGACCATCTTTCACGGCTTGACCGAACGCATGCCTCCGAGCTCGATCGAAACTTCGCCGAGCTGACTCAACGCCTAGGCCGTCCGCCGACTCAGCAGGAATTTGAGGACGAATTCAGCTACGATTTTAGCGCAGCTATCTCGCCGCCGAAGATCGTTAAAAACTCGCCGAATCCCGACGATACGCCGCTTATCGAATTCGCTGCGGCCAAAGTGTCGGATTCCGGATGGCGGGAGCGAGACTACAACCCGCTCGCGACACGGGCGGCGCTAGCTCCAGATCAGCGAGTCGCCGTCTATTTGTACCTCTTCAAGGGCCTCACGATGAAGGCGGTCGGAGGCGTTCTCCAGCTCTCCGAATCCCGCATTTCTCAGCTCATTTCAGAAGCCGTCGTTCGTTTGCGCAAAGCGGCTGAAAACTCTTAGGGGAACTGCCGAAAGGGAATTCAGCTTTTAGTTTTGATTTTTTTCATGTTTTTGAGTTTCTTTTTTGGAGTCCTGCCATGTCTCAAGTGTTGAAGGAGGCTCTCGCGAGCCAAGGAATCGTCTTGAACGACGATCAAGCGACCGTCGTCGCCGTGAAGTTGGCCGACAATCTCAAGGAAACGCTCACGTCTGAGCTGAAGAGCGTCGCCGATCTATTCGGCTCGTTCAAGTTCGACGTCTCGAAGCTTCCGGCCGCGATCACGATCGTCAAGGCGATCGTCGCCGACGTTACCGCCGGCGGAATCGGCGGCTACCTCGACGCCGTCAAGCAAATCAAGGCGCTGGTCGCCTTGTTCTCTACCTCCGGCACGGACGTCGCCGTCGCGTAATTCTCATTCCAGGGCGGGATGAAGCCGGACGCGACGCAATGGATTGCCGAGCGTCCGGCCCTTTTACGAATCAATTTTCCTCGGAAAGGGCCTGTTATGTTCGGCAAATTACTTTCTCTAGCGGGTGCCGCCTGGACGAAATCGAAGTCCGAGGGCTCGTTCCTCCTTTTGTTGATACTCACGGCCACGGCAGTCAAACCGGCGATCTTTTCCGCATCGCCCGCTCCGGTCGATCGCGGCTACGCAATTGCCGGAGGCGTCGACAAACCGCGACTTATCGCGTCGGCGACGAACGACGGCATTCTGCTTTCGGCCGACGACGCGGCGCCGTTTAAGTCCTGGTCGCTTGCGTCGGGGAAAGGATCGCCCTCGACGTTCATTTACGCGGCATGCGACGGAAAATCACCGCCGCGAATCTACAGCTACACGATCGGCGCGGACGCCTCGGGCGACGTAACGCCCGCCCCAACTCCGGCGCCGGTTCCAACGCCGCTCCCTCCGGTCGTTCAAAAAATCGCCGTGACGATCCTCGAAGAATCGCATGACCGAACGCCGGCACAAGCGGCCGTTATTGCTTCGCCCGCGCTGCGGCAATACGCGGCTGCCGGCGGCCATGTCTTCGCGGCGATCGACAAGGACGTTAAATCGCCCGACGGCTCGACTCCGGCGAAGTTCAAGGAGTGGATCGATTACGCCGCTTCTCGCGGAGCCGCCCTGCCTCACATCTTCGTTACGGCCAAGGATTCCGGCCAATTACTCTACGACGGTCCGCTGCCGGCGACGGAGGCTGAGGCGCTTTCTATCGCGAAAAAGTACGGCGGTTAAACCGGCATTCGTCGCACGCAACAATCACAAACGAGAGGAGAGACTTGAATGGTATCCGCGAACGCTTTTTCGATTCCCGCCGGCGGTGATATCCGCGTGCTCGGTGGATGCAAGCCGCGACGACACGACGTCGGCGCTCTGTTCGCTCCGTTCCGAGCGAGCGAGGAAGTCGATGTTATCCCTCGCAACAAATGGGCGGCGATTTCCCTGCGCGGCATGATCGCCGAGATTATGGACCAAGACGGGCAAGGGGCTTGCAACGCCTTCGCCGCCACCCAATCGGTACACGGTTGCCGAGCGTTGGCCGGGTTGCCGTTCGTACAGCTATCGCCCGGCAATCTATACGGCCGCATTAACGGAGGATCGGACAGCGGGTCCAGCCTTGGCGACGCCTTGGCCGCTCTTCGCGACGTCGGCGTTTGCACGGCGA